>NZ_NHOT01000001.1 GCF_002197755.1 Pedobacter sp. AJM
GTTGTTAAGATAGCAACCGATAGATTTATGGTGCGTAAAAAAGAAATTAATTTTAAAATTCATCACTATCCTATTTTTTCAGACTAAAAAAATCCTCTTAAAAAAAGAAACGGGGATTCCACCATTAAGGCAGTATCCCCGTCATCTAAATTAACGCTCTCACATACATAAACGCTGAGATATCGAAATATTGTGCTCAGGTATCTTTTTATTTAAAAAAATAATGACTGCTGCTGTTTATAGGCGAGTTGATAACACGCAAACCACTGTTAACAATAATCGTTCCGCATCTTTTAAAGATTTCCGTAGCAGCAGGTAGCAAAACTTTGCGAAAGCCTTTGATCTGTAAAATAAACCTTTTGCTGACAGGCTCATCGTTACACATTAACCAGTTGATGAAGGTGAAGGATGCCAGAATATGCTGAAAGAGAAACGACAACATGTTATTCTTACTCTGCTAAATGTTAAAAAAAGTTAAAACTAAATAGGTAGTTGATTCAGCGGCTTTTGAGTGGTAAATATTATTAACTTTGAATATCTACAATTTCAAGACCAGACATGAAAAAAAATATTTTAATGATCATCGCACTTTTGTTTACCACAAGTGCATTTTCACAAAATGTGATTCAACTATTTAATGGCGCAAATGATTTCTTTAAGTTATTACAGGAAGAAAAATTTGCCGATGCGCATGCCATTTTTGATGACACCCTGAAAAGCAAACTTACCGAAGAAGGATTAAAAAAGTTATGGTTAGATATGGGAACCAAATTCGGAAAGGCAGAATCATTCGATGCGATTCAAAGTAAGGCACAGGGTGAATTTTTTGCCGTAACTGTTGAAGGTAAATTCAGTAACGGAGATCAGAATTTTATTTTAGGTTTCAATAAAGCACAAAAAATTGTGGGCATTTTTCTGGCTCCGCCTAAAACAGCATCGGCTTATTTAAAACCCACCTATGCTGATACGAGTCACTATAGCGAAAAATCAGTTTATATTGGTGCAGCCGGAAAGCAACTGGCTGCCATCATTACCACACCTAAAGATATGAAGAATTTTCCGATGGTGGTTTTTGTGCATGGTTCGGGGCCAAGCGATATGGATGAAACGATCGGTGCAAATAAACCTTTTAAAGATCTGGCCACAGGTTTGGCTTCCAAAGGGATCGGCTCGGTACGCTATGTGAAAAGAACGCTGGTATACCCCAATGAATTTGCAAATGTTTATACCGTAAAGGATGAAGTATTGGATGATGCTGCGGCTGCTATTGCCATGGCCAAAACCATTACAGGGGCAAATATAAAGCAGGTATACGTATTCGGACATAGCCTGGGTGGTATGTTAGCACCGAGAATTGCAACTAGCACACCAGATCTGGCCGGCATCATTCTGGCGGCGGCTCCGGCAAGAAAGCTAACGGATATCATTATCGAACAGAATAAATACATGTTTAATCTTTCTAAAGATACCACAGCAGAGAATAAAGCGCAACTGAATGAGGCTGTTAAACAGATCAATAAAAGCAGAATCTCACAGTTGGGTACAAGCATCAAACCAGATTCCATAATATTGGGTATACCGGCAAAATACTGGGCCGATTTAAATGCCTATGATCAGGTTAATGCAGCGAAAGGATTAAATAAACAAAGAATTTATATCCTGCAGGGCGGAAATGATTTCCAGGTAAGTAAAACTGATTATGACCTCTGGAATGTGGCATTGGGAAAAAAGAAAAATGTTCAGCTTAAATATTATCCTGAACTTAACCACTTGCTAAGTGTACAAGCCGAAAAAGGCAGCTCTGCACAATACCAGATCCCAAAAAATGTTTCAGAAGTGTTGGTTAATGATATTGCCACGTGGATTAAAAGTAAATAAACATGAAATATTCTCTAAAGCTTTGATTTAATCAAGGCTTTTTTGTTGCTTTTATTTCTGATTAAATAGTATTTCTTATCTTTAATGAACAAAACTATTTAATGGCAACGCTATTTTCTGAGCAGGAGAGATATAAGTCTCTGGTAGAGGCATCACCCATGCCAACAGCCCTATATATTGGAGTGGATATGATAATAGGAGCTGCAAACCAGGCTATGCTTGATTTGTGGGGTAAATCAGCCTCAATTATTGGATTAAAACTCATGGAAGCACTTCCTGAACTGGAGGGACAACCATTTTTTCAGATATTAAGTCAGGTTTTTCAAAGCGGGGAAACTTATCATACCAAAGAATCTCCTGCAGATCTGGAGGTAAATGGTGTATTACAAACTTTCTATTTTACTTTTACCTATAAACCCATCAGAAATGATCAGGGGGAAGTTTTTGCCATTATTAATACCGCCGCGCATCTTACCGAGCTGGTAGAAGCAAAAAAGCAAATTATTGAAACACAGCAACGTTTATCTTTTGCATTGCTATCGGCTGAAATTGGCACATGGGATTTTGATCCCATTAACAACAAAGTAAACTGGGATGATAAATGCAGGACCCTTTTTGGATTTGGTAAAGAGGGCGAGGTTAAATATGAAGAAGTATTGTCCTGTATCCATCCTCAGGATGAGAAAATGGTTCGTGAGGCCGTATCTAAGGCTATTCATCAGGTCAATGACGGGCAATATGATATTAAATACCGCACCATCAATGAAGAAGATCGCCAGATCAGATGGGTTCACTGTAAAGGAAAAGCTTATTTTAATGAAAACGATATTGCTTACCGCTTTGCAGGTATCGTACAGGATATCACAGATGAAGTAAAATCCAGGCAAAGGGAACATCAGATGTTAACGCTGGTCAATCATAATGCCGACCACATGACTATTGCCGATTTAGATGGCAGACTGATTTACATGAATGAAGCCTCCAGGAAAATGCTGGGCGTAGCGCTGGATGCAGACGTCAGTAAATTCAGTGCCGGTGATTTTTATACTCCTGAAGAATTGGCACGTGTACAGAACCACATTATCAATGAGATTGATGCAGTACGGGGATGGACGGGCCATATCACCCTGGTTAACTATCAAACCAGGGAAAGTATTCCCTGTATGGTTAGCTATTTATTGATCAAAGATCTGGAAACAGGTGAGATTATCGGAAGGGGAGCCACCGCCAGGGATTTAAGGCCGGAAATCAGGGTAAAGGCAGATCTTCAGAAACTGGCAGCCATCATCGGCAGCAGCGAAGATTTTTGTAATTACTGCGACATAGATGGCCGTACCCGCTATATCAATCCATCAGGTATTGCCCTTATCGGCATTGATAAGGACCAATTGCTGAACACCAATCTTTTTGATTACCATAGCGAGGCATCAAATCACAAGATTAAAAAGGAAATCCTTCCCGTGCTTTTTGCTGAAGGAAAATGGTCTGGAGAACTTGAATTAATCCATCAGGTAACCAGAGAAATTATCCCCATTCATAAACAGTTTTATATGATCAGGGAAGAATTTACCAATATGCCGGTGGCAATAGCAGCCATCGCCAGAGATTTACGTCCGGAACTAAACATCCGGAAAATTCTGGCTGATAAAAATGCAGCCTTGCAAAATGCAGTGGAAGAACTGGAGTTCTTAGCCAATAGTGTACCGCCCGTAGTTTGGTCTAGTAAGCCAGACGGCTACCTGGATTATATCAATAAACGATGGTTTGACCAAACCGGTAAAGGCGATGATGAAACACTGGGCAGCCGCTGGGCAGAGAATGTACATCCTGATGATGTTCCTGATGCCATTAAAACCTGGAAAGCCTCTTTAGAAACGGGTAATCCGTATGAAATTGAATTTCGCTGCCTGGATAAATACGGAACCTACCGCTGGTACCTGGTCAGGGCAATTCCACTTAAAGATGCTGAAGGAAATATCATCAAATGGTATGGTACCAACACAGATATTCATCACCAAAAGGAACTGGAAAAGCAAAAAGATGACTTTTTAGGTATTGCCAGTCATGAATTAAAAACACCTGTTACCAGTCTTAAAGCCTATGCACAGGTACTGGAAGCTATGTTTAAGCGTTCCGGTGATTTTAAAAATGCGGATCTTCTGGCCAGGATGAATAAACAGGTAGACCGTTTAAGCAGTTTGATCAGCGATTTGCTTGATGTCACTAAAATGAATTCCGGAAGGCTGCAGTTTAACCCAACGGAATTTGATTTCAATGAGATGGTTGAGGAGGTGATTGAAGATGTTCAGCGGACTTCCTTTAATCACGCTATTCGGGCAGACCTGGGGTTCAGAAGGAATATTATCGGTGATCGTGATCGCATTTGCCAGGTGGTAACCAATCTGTTAACCAATGCCATCAAGTATTCTCCTGGTGCCAGTGAAGTGGTGATTTATACGCATGATCTGGCAGATCGTGTTCAGGTTTCGGTAAGAGATTATGGAATTGGCATCAGCCCCGAATTAAAAGATCATGTTTTTGAACAGTTTTACAGGGTGAGCGGGGAAAAGCAACATACTTTTCCGGGTTTGGGTTTAGGACTGTATATTTCATCAGAAATTATTAAAAGACTGGGCGGCAAAATATGGGTTGACTCCATAGAGGGCAAAGGTTCTGTTTTTAGTTTCTCGATCCCGTTAAGTGATTAAAAGTTGATGACTTTTGATGTTCATTCTTATAAAGTTTAAACAATTTTGCCGGCAGAACAGTTAGGATAGGTATATATTTATTCTATCCGATCTATTTATGGCAAAGAACAAAATCACTATCAAGGGAATATGGAGCGTGTTAAAAGCCGCTTTTACAGGTTTTGGAGACCATAAGGTTACGAAGTTAAGTGGTTCACTGGCTTATTATACTGTGTTTTCGATGGCGCCGCTTCTGGTGGTAATTATTTCTTTATGTGGTATTTTTTTAGGAAGAGAAATAGCTGAAGGCCAGGTATATGCGCAACTGGAGGGCTTTTTAGGTCGCGAATCTGCAGCATCCTTGCAGGAGCTGATTAAAAATGCTTACCTGGATGGCAAAAGTACCATTGCCCTGATTATTGGTATTGTTACGTTACTGATTGGATCAACTACTATTTTCGGCGACATTCAGGATTCGATTAACACCATCTGGGGCATCAAACCTAAACCTAAAAGAGGGTGGGTGAAAATGCTGCAGAACAGGTTTCTGTCTTTCTCTGTGATCATTAGTTTAGGTTTTGTTCTATTGGTTTCTTTAGCCGTAACTTCCCTTTTAGATATATTTAGCGCCAGGTTGCAGGCCCGTTTTGCAGATATTTCTTATTATGTATTCTATGTCATTAACCAGATAGTAACTTTATCTGTTATCTCCTTAATTTTTGGGGTGATTTTTAAAGTATTGCCAGATGCGATTATTAAATGGCGGGATGTAATTGCCGGAGCAGTGGTTACCGCCATCTTGTTTATGATTGGAAAGTTCGCCATCTCCCTTTATATCGGACAAAGTGATGTGGGTGGAACCTATGGTGCCACAGGATCGTTGGTTGTCGTGTTGATGTGGACATATTATTCCTCCATCATTTTATATTTCGGAGCCGAATTTACCAAAGCTTATGCCATCGCCTACGGATCAGAAATTTATCCTTCACACTATGCGGTAACGCTGAAGGAGGTAGAGGTTGAAACCGGCCATGTTTCTATCCAGGATAATCATCCTGAGCTTGTTGAAGAGGTGAAGCAGCATGCATCGGAAAAATAATCCTTTCACATAAGCACACTTAAAATGTTCCGGTGATGGAGATTTGATTTGAGAGGCAGGCCTTTACGCTATCGCGTATTATTCTCCCCAGGCGGTGATGATCAGTTGCCTGGGACCGCCATGATTGCGGTGTTCACCTAAATATATCCCTTGCCAGGTGCCAAGTGCCAGCCTTCCGTTCCGGATAGGAATGGTAACGGAACTGCCCAGTAAAGCTGATTTTAAATGTGCGGGCATGTCATCAGCACCTTCATAATCATGTTCATAAGCCGGATCATTTTCCATTACTGTTTTGTTAAAAAACATTTCAAAATCTACCCTTACCGTGGGATCGGCGTTTTCGTTAATGGTTAATGAAGCAGAGGTATGTTGGATGAATACCTGGCAAATACCGGCCTTTATCAAACTGATTTCTTTCATCGAATTTTCTATTTCATCCGTAATGAGGTGAAATCCTCTTTTTCTTGCGCGCAATGAAAGCGCATGCTGATATATTTTCATATTCAAAATTACTTAACAATCCAACCCAAAGGCACTTGATCTTCAGTGATGAATTGATAATTTCCAAAATTACCTAAAACGTTTACCAATTGTCCGGCTGCCAGTGTCTTTTTTACAGCGGCTGCACTATCCGGCTGGTCGTAAACCATTTGCTGGGCCAAATTAACTTTAATTTTTTTTAGGGGTTTGTTTATTTTGCTTAATGCCGCACTTAGTACAAATCCGGTTTTGCCATCAGGTAATTCAGCTTTATAGAAATGGCCGGTTGCCGATTGAATATTCAGAAGAGTAGCCGCATCCAGGTTTTCTGCAAGGGCAGCCGGAGAAGGCGCACGGTAAAATTTCATCGCTTTCGAAGTTCTTAAGTTTTCATTCAGACTGTTAAGGGGAGCAATAATTTTTTGAGGTGTTTTCGGTACCGGATCAATAAATGGCAAAGGATTCGTGGCTCCGTCAGAAGCATATATCCCAAAATGGAGGTGCGTGGGGGTATTTCTGGCGTTTCCTGTATTGCCCATCAAACCAATGGTGTCACCTGTTTTTACTTCCTGGCCTTGCATGGCGATCTGTTCATCCAAATGTGCATAGTATAGCGTATAATCTTTACCTTTTGGTCTCAGCCAAACCACTTTTCCGCCCAGGTTATTTTCATTTACACGGGTGATGGTACCTTCGGCAATGGCTAAAACCGGACTTCGAAAAGTGCCGAAAATATCAACTCCCTCATGTTTCCGGGCATTATTGTCTCGTCCGTCGCCCCAGAAACTTCCAATGTTTTTACTTTTTGATTGCGTAGGAAAAGCCAGTGAAGGGCCTGAGGTGATTTCTAAAGTATACTGAACGCTTTGCAGTAGTTCAGGCTGTAATCTGATCAGGTAATTTCCTGAAGCCTCAATGTCGTATTGGATGGGGTTATTCAGCGTATCTGCTGATGCCACCATCCTGATTTTTCCATCTGCCGGTAAATGCCAGAGATCAAGGTAGAGCATGGCAGCATTTGTCGGTTTTTTAGTGATGGAGATGTTTATCTTTTGTCCTTTCGTGGCCGTGAATTTGTAAGCGGCGGCAGGTGTTCTGTCCGAAGCAAAATAACCGGTTTCCAGATAAGGAATATTGATATTCAATGCCTTTTCCATACTTAAAGAGGCAGTTTTGATCCAGGCTGATCCCATGGCGGTTTTGTTTAAGCCTGAAGTTTCGAGTTTTCTGAGATACTGTTCATGCGGGCTGGCGGCTTTAAACAAATTCACCCTCCCTGATTTACAGGACAGGATCATGGAGGTAAGTAAAATAAAGGGAAGTATTCTATCAAGTAATCTATTCATCTGGATGGATTATAGTTGAATAACAAATGTGATGTACACAAGTTTGCTTTCATGATAGGTCTTATTTCTTTAAGCCTTAAAGATGTAACCCTCATGCGATGGGAGTGGGATAAGCAGGCAATAGATTAAAAAGCAGCAATTATTATAGTTTTATCACCATAGCAATAACCAATGCATCATCATTGGTCTGATACTGGTTAATTTTAAGAATACCAGTATGCTCGCTTCCTAAATACCATTTGTAGTGTGTTTTGTTACCTTTTAGGTAAGCAAAGGGTTAACAAAGGGTAGGCCAGGGGTTAACAAAGGGTAAGCCAGGGGTTAACCAAGGGTAAGCAAAGGGTTAACAAGGGGTAAACGAAGGGTAAACAAAAGGTAAGCAAAAGGTTAATACATCTGCACCAAAGGATAAACAGTTAGGAGATTGATGTTTATCCAACATCTCCCTGTAAATAGCATTAAATATCATCCATCGATAATCGTTTCATCAAATCTTAAGCAACGTCTAACAGCTGTTACCCCGGCTGCAGCAAATTGCAATTACTTGTTTTAATGATGTAAAAGATTGATTAATTTGAATTAAGTTTAAATGGAAAATATAACGAACAAAATGAGGAGGAAGGCACCATTTCACGGAAGATGAAATTTAATCGTGGTGTATAGTGAGTGTGCTCAGGAATTATAAGATGCCTGCAAATGGTAAACTAAAGAAATATTGAAATGAAAATAGTAACAAAACTGATCCTGCTCTTATCTGTATTTTTGGGCAATAGAAGCCTTGCACAGCCCTACACCTTGCAATCAGTTGGTTTAAGTAAACCCTTTTCCTTAAGTATTTATTTTAGAAATGGAGGCAAAGGTGCTTTTGTTAAATACCAGGGCCAAACTCATATTATCGCCTTGCGCATTAAAAGTTATCACGTTGATAAAAGCGGTAGAAGAGACGGGCAGCCAGATGTGGAAACATTAGTGTGGGATGAGCTGATTGACGGAAAGATAAATGGCCGTTATGGCCTTACACAAACCATAAATGGTATTGATAACATCTGGTATCTGCGCAACAAGGATAACAAAAGATTTAAGTTACAAAATATGGAACATAAGGGTGACCATAATGATGATCAATACCTTTTACATGGTGCATTAATTCGTTTTAACCATTTTGATAACAATAAGTTAAATATTCAATATCCCGACGGTAAACGATTTAATGCTGCGCTGCCTGATTTCGATTCGCCAAATGCAGCCCGGCAAAGCACCATTGCCGATTATAATTTTGATGGTTATGATGATTTGGCATTCTCTATTCCCGATGCCGGTATGGGGGTGTACCGCATGTTTAGCATATGGTTATATAACCCTGTATCAAAGCGTTTTGATCAGTTGTCTGAACCCGATTATGGGAAAGCCGGTTGCAGTTGCCTGTGCGATGTTACCCTTGATCAGAAGCGGAAATTATTCCTTACCTCTTGTCGCGGCGGTGCCAAATGGTGGCAGGATCAATATCGTTTTACAGCCAATAATAGGTTGGTTTGGGTTCGGTCTGCAGCGCAACATCAGAATTAACCAGAAGAAATAAAAGTACCGGAAACCGATAAAAAAGCCAGTTAGAAAATTTGTTTACGAGTTTCTATTTAAACATCAGACGGGAAATTGTGGTGTCAAAAGGGTTGAAGGAATACGAAAGCCTGGCTTACACCATTTGGGCTTTCTGAGATGTCATCAATCGTATTTAATCAATTCAGGTACGTAAAAATACTCTCGAGAAGGTTATTTACAAACGGAGCATAAAGAAAATATACGCGTTTCCAGCAGAAAAAAAGAAGAGGTGCTGCAGTATCTCGAAAATATCGCTTAAACTGATGATTCCATGAATATAGCTGCACACTGACGTATTCGTCTTTTGACAAAAACAATTTGACTATTAATTCCTTTAATCAGGATCGGTTAAATATATTTGTGGAGAAGATTGATCTTTCAATTTTAACCACACCTCAAATTTTAACCAATGAATACATTCGAAAGCCGTTACGCCCAGAGCCCGAAAGAAGTTAAACAAATGGATACCGCAGCATTGCGGGAAAATTTTCTAATCGAAAGCATTTTTGGGGCTAACCAGGTTAATTTAACCTTATCACATTTTGACCGGTACATTGTTGGCGGTGCCATGCCTGTTCATCAGAAACTGGATTTGCCAAATCCTGACGATCTAAAAGCCAGTTACTTTTTAGAACGCAGGGAACTGGGCATGATCAATGTTGGCGGTAAGGCCATTGTCACCGCTGATGGCGTTCAATTTGAACTTGGATATAAAGAGGCCCTGTATATCGGGAAAGGAACAAAGGTTGTTTCGTTTGAATCGGCAGATGCTGCTGAACCAGGTAAACTATACCTCAATTCTGCACCTGCTCATCATACTTATCCAACAAAGAAAGTCAGCAAGGCCGAAGCAGAAATAGTTGAACTGGGCACTCCTGAAACAGCTAATCACCGCATTATCAACAAACTTTTGGTGAACAGTGTATTACCCACTTGCCAGTTGCAGATGGGAATGACTGAGTTAAAGTCAGGCAGTGTCTGGAATACCATGCCTGCCCATACCCATGACAGAAGAATGGAAGCCTATTTCTATTTTGAGGTTCCGCAGGGACAGAGTGTTTGCCATTTTATGGGGCAGCCTCAGGAAACGCGTCATATCTGGATGCAGAATGATCAGGCGGTAATTTCCCCCAACTGGTCCATCCATTCCGGAGCCGGAACCAGCAACTATACCTTTATCTGGGGAATGGCTGGTGAAAACCTGGATTATGGTGATATGGACCACTGTGCCATTACTGAATTAAAATAATTTTGAAAGAATGGTATTGGGAATCCTGGATTTAGTGCTGCAGATCCCGATATCATGATAACTAAACAAAAAATGTTAGCTAACGTATTTAATTTGGCAGGTAAAACTGCATTGGTAACGGGTTGTAAAAGAGGAATCGGCATGGCCATGGCGGTCGCCCTGGCAGAGGCCGGAGCAGATATCATTGGTGTTTCGGCCAGTCTGGAACTGGAAGGAAGTTCAATTGAGCAGGAAGTTGTAAAGCTGGGAAGAAAGTTTTATGCTTATCAATGTGATTTTGGTAAACGTGAATCTACCCTGGCTTTTGTAGCAAAAGTTAAAGCAGAACATCCGCAAATTGACATACTGGTAAATAATGCCGGGACAATTCTGCGTAAGCCAATTGCCGAGCACCCGGATGAGATGTGGGATGAGGTAATTGCCGTAAATCAAGATGCACCTTTTATTTTAACAAGAGAAATCGGGCGTGACATGGTGGCAAGGGGAAGTGGCAAGATCATTTTTACCGCTTCACTGTTATCATTTCAGGGTGGAATTACGGTTCCGGGTTACGCTGCCAGTAAGGGTGCGATTGCCTCCTTAACCAAGGCTTTTGCAAATGAATGGGCATTTAAGGGGGTAAACGTAAATGCCATAGCCCCGGGTTATGTTGCAACCGATAATACTTCAGCTTTGCGCGAAGACCAGGAAAGAAGTACTGCTATTTTATCTCGTATTCCCGCAGGAAGGTGGGGGACACCAGAAGATTTTAAAGGCCCAACCTTGTTTCTGGCTTCAAATGCAAGCGATTACGTTCATGGTACCATATTAACTGTTGATGGCGGCTGGATGGGAAGGTAGTTTGGAGTCCAAAGCCTTGAGTTCGGAGTCTAAAGTCTTTAAACAACGCTATCTATAAATTAAAACCGGTGTCTGAAGCTGGCGTATTAAACATCCATATCCTTCAGGCACCGGTTTTTTATTAAATAAAATTTTTATAGCCAATTACGGCTGACTATATGATTAAGGATAAAGGTTGTAAATTTCCTTAATGTCTTTCAGGATACTGTCGAAATCTATTTTTAGATCAATTAAGCGGCCGGTATGGATATCAAATACCCAACCTTGTACGGTTAAACCTCTTTTTGTAATGGCTTCCTGCACAGCGGCTGTTTTAAGTAAGTTCACACATTGTTCCTGTACGTTTAGTTCCACCAATCTATTGTAGCGGGCGGATTCATCTTCAATTGCATTTAATTCATCACGGTGCGTACGGTAAACATCGCGGATGTTTCTGAGCCATGGATTTAAAATCCCCATATCTGCAGGTTGCATGGCAGCCTTAACCCCACCACAATTGTAATGGCCACAAACGATGATGTGCTGCACTTTTAAATGACGGACCGCATAATTCAGGACGGTCATCACACTTAAATCTACGTTGTTGACCAGGTTGGCAATATTTCGGTGTATAAAAGCCTGTCCAGGTTGTATACCCATTAAATCTTCGGCAGTAACGCGACTATCAGAACATCCAATGTATAAAAACTCAGGTGTCTGGCCTTTTGCTAATTCTGTAAAATAATCCGGATTATTAGCCAGTTTCCGGCCGATCCATTCCTCGTTATTTTTAAAAACTTGTTCTACATTCATATGCTTACTTTAAATTTATAGTTGTATTATCGTTAAGATAAAGGATATACTATCTGCGCCAAAAATAAAAAAGATACCCTTTCCACAATTAAATTCCAAATGTTACAGAAAAGATGTGGCATTAAATCAATCACCGGCAAAACATTTATTCAGCGATGAATAATCAGCGTATTTATCTGTTTTTTAACAAACGGTCAAATAAAATGTTTGTCGTTATTTCCTTTTTGCTAAAATTAATGCCTTAACATAAGGTTAAAAAGAAAAAATCATAAATGACAGTTTACAAGAAAGTCTGGTTAGAAAATGTTTATAGTGACGATAATAAATTAAAGGCGTGTTTTCTCGAGGGGGATCTTCAGCACATTTTCTTCTGCTACGTTAGAAAGTTCTTCCAATGAATACAAATTAGCCATACACTCTGCCACTGCGTTTTTATCTGTATACCAGGTATCATCATTGGTGAAATGACAGATTCCTTTACCCATTTCCGTTACAATGCTTCCAAATAAAGAAGCCAGGTGATGTTCAAATAAGTTTCCAGGATAATATTTAATAGAAAAAACCTTATTATAGCCTTTAAGTTGCGCTTCTACCTCAGCACTGATTTTAATCGGTTTATAAACCTTGGTTTTCTTTTTGCCCAATAATTTATTGATGAAGCTTTGTTTCACCACCTTTTGGCGGACGTTTTTTCTTTTGAATTCAGCCAATTCAAAGGGCTTAAAAGATGTGCTAAACTGTGCTTTAAGATCGCTGTTGTTCAGAATTTCAATACTTGGTTTAGTCCACCTGAAAATCAAAGACAAAATACTTCTTGGATTATTAAATGTAAATGACGGTTCCAGGCTTAATACATGTTCATGTTGATTTAAGCGTTCTATAATTTCAGGAATCAGTTTGTCCGTTAGAGAATTTGTATATACGTTTATGTGAGCACTCATAAATTTTTTATTACATCAACAAAAAAACTGTTTTAAAGCACAGGTTTATTAATTAATTGGAACTGCCATTGAAATGGCCGGGCAGGTATTTTGAAAATCAGGTTAGAAATTAATATTTTTAACATATTGAGCCGTTGGTTTAAAGGTTGCAAATATATTCTTAATATTGGTGTTTTTTTTAAGATAAACGCATGAATTAATGAAAACGTTACACAAGTATCTCTATTAGTTTTAAAAGTCAGCATGTCAGTTGTTTAATTTTTATTAACTGTTTCTTCAGCCCCCCTTTAAACTAATTTTTTGCAGTTTTATGGTCATTTTTTTTGCAAAAAGGCTTTTGATGTGGATGAAACTTATTATCAGGATGCCACAGGCATAGAAAGCGGGTGATTTCTTTTTCACGCCGGAGTCGCGCGTTCTCCACTAACAAATATTCCAGCGTATACCATTTTTGAAAAGGATGTCCCGGTACTGGTTTGAATCATTCATGCAGATCGCGCAGGCAGGCAAATATGCTTGATGCGATCATGATGTTTTTTACCTTTGTCACGCAAAATTAAGCAGAATTATGGATAATCAAATTTCGGTGATTGCCTTTGATGCCGATGATACCCTTTGGGTAAATGAACCTTATTTCCGTGAGGCGGAAGCGCAGTTTGCTTCGCTGTTAGCAGATTTTATGCCTATACAAAGCATTGTTGCGGCTTTGTATGAAACTGAAATCCTGAATCTGCCTTTATATGGTTATGGCATCAAAGGCTTTATGTTAAGTATGATTGAAGCTACCTTACGCATGACGGAAGGAAAAGCGGATCCCTTGGTGATCCAAAAGGTGATTGAGTTAGGGCAGTCCATGCTGAATAAGCCAGTGGAACTGCTTGAGGGAGTGGAAGAGGTGCTGAAAGCCCTGCATGGAAAATTCAGGTTGGTGGTGGCAACAAAAGGCGATTTACTGGATCAGCAGCGAAAACTAACGAAATCTGGTCTGGATCATTATTTTCACCACATTGAAGTGATGAGTGACAAGCAGGAAAAAGATTATCAGAAGTTAATCAGGCACCTGGATTGTCAACCGGAAGCGTTTCTGATGATTGGTAATTCACTGAAATCTGATGTTTTACCGGTTTTAGCCATCGGTGGAAATGCCATTCACATTCCATTTCATACCACCTGGGCGCATGAACATATTGATCATACCATTGAACACCCTAATTTTTATCAGATGGAGAGTTTATCGGAGGTTTTATTAAAATTGCGGATATGAAATAAAATTGGATGGCGGGATCATTTTCTGGCAGCATTCATGTTTGATCATTGGTTCCTGCTGATCAGAAACGACCGAATAAGAACGTGAGTTAATTGCAATATAATGCTGACTTAACATGAACCTTCTATTTTAGGTTTAATGTTTCTTATCGTCATTTCCATTCCAATATATACCTTAGCTATTGTAGCCATGTTTTACATGGACACCTTTTTTAAAGCGCTGATGTTTTTGGTGTTGTTGCTGGCGGTTACTTTTATTCTTTTTCTGTTTATCGATTATCCTTTACCTTCGGCACTAAGTGTGCTGTCGATGATGTTGCTGAAGCGTTTAAAAAGAATTTTAATAATAAATTAATTTATCATTTGCTTTAGCTAAACTAATTGCTATTTTTGCACCATAAGGGGGATTAGCTCATTTGGCTAGAGCGCTTCGCTGGCAGTGAAGAGGTGATCGGTTCGAATCCGATATTCTCCACCAATAATTCCAAGTCGTTGAAAACAATGACTTGGAATTTTTTTTGCTTCGTCACTTTGATGAAAGTCTGCCACTAAAGGCCTCGGGAATTTAAAATTCTCCCCGTCCGGCGGGGCGAAAAAATCAAAATTCTTCCAAAGAAGATCAAGAAGATGTTCGTTTTTTAGACATTTTTTCTATTTGTCGTAACTGGTGCATAATTTTACAGCTGTAGGAAAGATTTACTGTTTGGAATGGATGCCTCCTTTTCCGACAAGATTATAACCCCTTTTAAATTCCAGCTCCAAAGAATCAATTTTTTTGCTAACAGGATTCATATATAAATTATTCTTAGCCCCTAAATCGCTTTCTACACAGCTTAGTTGATGCAAACACAATCTTCATCCATAACTTTTTTATAAGAAATAAATTTTTTTTAAAAATGTCTCTTATGTGTGACATTTGTCTTATGTTTGCGTCATGAAAAGTACAAAGGATAAAATTGTTGATGCTGCCGTTTTCTGCTTAAACAAGAATGAAAAAGCAAGCATTGATGAGATTGCAAATCATCTTGGATTGAATAGAAGAACAATCCATAGGTACTTTAAAGATCGAAGTACTTTAATCCAATGTTGTCAGGAGAAAATGATGACCACATGTAATTTAGCCATGAATCAAGCCTATGATAGCAGTAATGAAGCTTTGAAACAGATTGAGAACATGTTTTACGCGGCGTTAACAATTGGTACAGAATACTCTTTTGTTAAAAAGCTATTTGATCGTAGCGGATATGCTGATGTAGTTGCTACTGAAGTGGAAGTTTATGACAATGTCAAAGAAAAATGGTTTAAGCTAATTCTAGCGTTACAAGAAAAACAGATCATCAAAAGCACGATCCCACTCCCGTGGATTTACAACCTTTTTGGAGGTATGATAGACATTGCCATAGCAGCACAAACGAGCGGAGACGTAGCAGTAAATGATATTAAGATGCTTTCCTGGACTGCTTTTAAAGGCAGTATTGGCATAAATAATTCATGAAATGAAAAAAAGAAATAAGCTTACAACAGTATTGCTTTTAATATTAATCCTAACGAGCATCAGAAGCATTGCACAAAACAAAAAATCTATGAATTCAAAATTGACACTACCACAAAAAGAACAATATGATGATGAATATCTTGTAAGCCTATTGCCTGGGTTCACTAACCAATACCAGGATATAGGAGGACTTAAACTCCATTTTGTACAAGGTGGTGAAGGTTCACCATTGATACTGCTTGCCGGCTGGCCGCAGAATTGGTGGAGCTTTCATAAAATCATGCCGATGCTGGCAAAGCATCATAAAGTAATTGTTGTTGATTATAGCGGCATGGGGTCTTCAAGCAAACCAAGTGAAGGCTATAGTAAGAAAGCAATGGCTGGAGATATCGCATCGCTAATAAAAAAATTAGGATTTGATAAAGTAAGTATTGCAGGTCATGACATCGGGGCCAACATTGCCATCAGTTTTGCCGGCCACTTTCCCCATCAAACTGACAAATTAATTGTGCTGGACACCCCACACCCCGAAGAAGATCTTTATAAACTGCCTATGATGCCAATCGGGATGCCTGTGCATCCTTGGTGGGTGGCCTTCAATCAGGTAAAGGAATTACCGGAGCTGTTATTAGAAGGGCGCTATCATATTGTACAGAGTTGGATCTTCGATAAAATGCTGGTTGACAAAGAAAGTATAAATGATTTTGACAGGAAGGTTTATGCAAAAGCTTACGAATCCAAAGAAGCAATTATGGGTTCTAATGGTTGGTATCAGGCATTTCCGGAAGATATTCAGGATATTAAACAGATGAAGATGATAACGGCACCATGTTTAGGAATTGGAAGTAGTGCCGGACTTGCAATGCTGAAGGCATCCTTGCCAAATTATATTGAAAATCTACAATTAAAAGAGATCAAGGATAGTGGCCACTTCATTCAGGAAGAGCGGCCTGAAGAGGTGGGAAGTTCAATACTGGAATTTTTGAAATCTAAATAAATTCTTATACGGTATGGTACGACATAAATTTTGTGTATGAACACTTAGGTTTGCCGTTCGTTTGTGGTAATTAATGATTAAAAATAAAGAGAGAAAGAGGTTAACTTGATTTATAGCTGCTATCTGTTATGTTTTGCCTTTAGTGAGAATGATCTTAAAAAACCGGATAAAAAGATTTTGGATTTTACTTTAAAGGGAATTTATTTAGATCCGGGGCAACCCCCGGAATTCTACTATGTGATCTATTTTAATCCGAACATGAAAAACGCTATCTTACTTGAATTGCATGCTTTACTTGGGAATGTTGTCTCAGCCGCTTATTATTCAGATCAAAAGATAAATCCGTTTCAAAATAGAATTTACCGCACGATTAAATAAACAGATCTCCTGGCGGAGTATGGGATAAAGGGGTATGAACAAATCATTTGCCTAGGCTTATGCCACTATTGTAGTACCGATGCCTGATTCTCTGGCTGGTGTGGTTATCAATCAGAAGAAATCGCTGATCCAACATAGCTCCTGTAAAATTTTTCAATTTCTGATATCACCAGTTCCGGCTGATCCTGTGGGATGTTATGCGCACTTCCTTTGGCAAGAATTAAGCTTCCTTTTTTTTGTGTGCGGATAAAACGCCGCTGCGCTTCCTGAAATCTGTCATTATCAGCCTGATTGTCAAACGGTCCTTTTTCAGCCATTACTACCAAAACCGGAATATGGGATGGGATTTTTTTCTTTCTGATCAAATGACTATTCTGCGCCATTTGTGCCAATACGAAATATAAACCAAGTTCATTTTTGCTGAAATTACTTCGGTTTAAGGTTTTAAACACGCTACTGGCAAAGCGCATATCGGCTTTAGAAGGTATTCTGGGATCTAACAGGAGTATACCTTTAACAGTGGAAGGGTTTTCAGATGCGTACAGGATGGAATAAAATGCACCCAATGAGTGGGAAACCAGTAACATATCTCGATTGGCATATCCTAGTTTTTGCAGGGCAATATGAAGACCTTTTGCTTCGTTTTGGATATTGAACGCAGTGGTATCCAGTCCGCTTGACCCAAAGCCCTGGCGGTCATAGGTGATCATGGTTGCATTTAATTTTTGATGAAGTATGGTCGCGATAGCATCCCATTGTCCTGCATCAAGTGCGCCGCCAGATTCAAAGAATATTGGTGCTTCTTTGCCTTTTCTGATTTTAAAGTGGAGTTGATAAGTTCCCACATCAACTAAAGTATCGGTTTGTCCGTGAGCATAAGCAATGCCGGCGAAAAAGAAAATGAAACGAATGAAGTATACTTTCATAAGCTATAAGGAATGTGAAGCAAAGATGTTTCAAAGAACGGAATATTACTGAATTCTCAGGCTTCTTTTTCCGCTTATTTGATAGATTGCTCAACACCGTCTGGCAATGCTTTGATGTTGGCGTGTACAGATAAAATCAAACGCTAATCTTTTAAGAAAAATATTGAATGCTTTAGGGAAGCTAAACAGCGAAAAGTCGGATCAGTACAATAATTTGTCGCACTGATACAAAAACTATAAGCAGGGAGGTCTGTATATTTGTTTTTAATCTTTTTAGCCAAATATTTTATGAAGAGACGAACATTGCTCAGGTACATTGCTGCCGGTATCCCCGGACTTTATCTCACACAGGTTGCTAAAGCATCATTGCTCCAACATATGATAGGTCACCCGAATACTGGTTTGCCGAAGGGCACCTTTCAGCCTACCTGGGAATCCTTAAAAAATTACCAGACGCCCGAGTGGTTTCGTGATGCCAAATTTGGGATGTGGGCACACTGGGGGCCTCAATGTCAGCCAGAGGCAGGCGACTGGTACGCCAGGCATATGTATATGGAAGGTTCCGGTCAGTATAAGTTTCACCTCAAAAAATATGGACATCCCTCTAAATTTGGGTTTAAAGATGTGATCAATACCTGGAAAGCAGAAAAATGGGATCCCCAGGCCATTGTAGATCTTTATCACCGCACAGGTGCGAAATATTTTATGGCTTTGGCGAACCATCATGATAACCTGGATTTATATGACAGTTCTTACCAGAAAAACTGGAATTCGACCAAGATAGGCCCTAAAAAAGATATTGTTAAAGGTTGGTCTGATGCAGCCCGCAAAAGAGGATTACACTTTGGTGTAAGTGTGCATGCCGCACATGCCTGGAGTTGGTTTGAAACAGCACAACGTTCGGATAAATCCGGGCCACTGGCAGGTGTTCCATATGACGGGAAGCTCACAAAAGCTCAGGGTAAAGGCCAATGGTGGGAGGGGCTTGACCCTCAGGAACTGTATGCCCAGAACCATGCCTTAAGTGAAAACAGTTTAGATGATGGCATGATTCACCGCCAGTGGAACTGGGGGAATGGGGTAAGCATCCCCGATCAAAAATATATTGAAAATTTTTATAAACGGACCATTGAGCTGATTGATAAGTACGGGCCAGACATGATCTATTTTGACGATTCGCAGCTCCCCTTATGGCCAATCAGTGATGCAGGACTGAAGATCGCATCTCATTTCTACAATAAAAGTATAAAGGAAAAAGGAAGCCTTCAGGCGGTAATCACAGGCAAAATTCTGGATGTTGAACAGCGAAAGGCCATGGTGTGGGATATTGAACGAGGTCAAAGCAATGCTATTGAGCCATTACCATGGCAAACGGATACCTGTATCGGCGACTGGCATTATAACCGCGAAGTTTATGATCAGAACAGGTATAAAACCCCACAGTCAGTTATACATACACTTATTGATGTTGTCAGTAAAAATGGAAATCTGATGTTAAATATACCTTTAAGGGGGGATGGCACCATGGATGAGCTGGAAGCTAAAATTGTGGAAGAGATTGGCCAGTGGATGCGGGAGAATGGTGAAAGTATTTATAAAACCCGCCCCTGGAAGATTTTTGGTGAAGGTCCGGCACAACAGGCTGCTGCTGCACTAACGGCACAAGGTTTTAATGAAGGCAAGGGGAAATCTTTTACGGTGGAAGATGTAAGGTTTGCCACAAAAGGTGATGTTTTATTTGCAACCATCATGTCTGTACCGCAAAAAGACGTCATATTCATCAAAAGCCTGGCAGAGAATAGTCCGTATTACAGACAAAAAATTAATAAAGTGGAGTTGGTTGCAACAGGTGCACCCTTGCCGTTTTCACGTACCGCAGATGGCTTGAAGGTAACCTTTCCGGCGCACAGCAAATTGCCATCTTTTGCCGTCCCCATAAAAATCAGTTAATTCATCACGGCTCCATATCACAACTTATTTGAGATGAGAACGGCCGGATTTTTTCCGGCCGTTTTCTATATGATGATGAGCGGTCTTAGTCCATATAATGAAATCTCTTTTTGAACTAATGGATAATTAATGATCAGATTACTTTGATGCATTGACCGCATTTGATATATTCATTGCGCGCTACATCGTCTCCCCTAAGAAACGTCAGGAAGATTTAGTATGCTGTTATCCATGAAATTTATAAAAAACCATTTTCATCTTTTAAATGCTGATGCCGTAAGGTTAGGACACAGCTGGAATTTTATCAATGTCATCAGCCCTTACTACAGGCTTTATTACATTGAAGATGGAACAGGTTATATCAATAGTCCAGCCGGACGTACGCCACTTGCAGCAGGTCATCTGTATCTCATTCCTAGTTTTACCCTCTGTGATTTGCATTGCGAGAATTATTTGTCGCAATATTTTGTTCAGTTTTTTGAAGAGTCACCAGATGGCATTTCCTTATTCGGACATTGCAGGGAGGTTTTAAGTGTAGCTGCATCTGCCATTGATGTAGGTAACTTTAAAAGGCTGCTTGAGATTAACCCCGGAAGAGGAATCAACCGTTCTGATAATCCAAAAGTATATGAAAAAGATGTTTATTATAAGGAGTATACGAAACTGAATGAGCTTCAAACAGCTGCCACACAATTTGAAACCCAGGGCATTATTTTGCAGCTGTTATCCAGGTTTATGAAGTCAGAAAGATTTGGGATCTCCAATCAGGAGGCTATACCTTCTGCAATTCTCGCGGCAATCAGTTATATACAGATTAATATCGCAAAGCCCCTTAAAGTCAGTCAACTGGCTTCGGATGCAAATCTCAATACAGATTATTTCTCCCGAATCTTTCATCGGTATTCAGGCAAAAGTCCGGTCAATTTTATACTGGAAAAGCGTATTGAAAGGGCACAATATCTGATTATGACCACCAATATACAATATGGAGAGATTGCCAGATTAACTGGTTTTGAAAATCAGCAATATTTCTCCAGGATATTCAGAAAAATCACCGGACTTAGTCCAAAAGCATACCGGAACCAAAACCCGGGATATTAAATACTGTTTAATATCCTTCGGTTGCTGAAAAATCCGCCTCGCAAAAACGAGGCGGTATGGCGTACCAAAACTACTCATAACTTTTACTTTTGCTCAGGGTTTTCAGGGCATCGAGGTCATGAACAGGGCGCTCGATATCAAAAGGAATTTCCCTTTTGCTGAAAGTCTGAAAATACAGCAGGCAGGCATCCTTCCAGATTTGGGCATCACGGCTTTGTATCCGCAACTTGGATTGTACTGCCATGAAGCGTTCTTCATCGACCAGGCCATGCATTTTATCCCAGGTTTTCTGGAAATCCCGCACCTGTTGTACGCCGGTATCATAACGATAGCAGAGTGCTGTCCAGAGATCTTGACCATTTCTAAGTCGGTAAGTCCAGGGCACATGATGAAACCACAACAGGTATTCTTCCGGGCAGGTATTCAGGTCATCAAATCTGGAACGCAATGGTTCATGGTATTGTGCTACGGCATTACTTCCGCTCTGGCTCCTGTTAAAACCCAGCCCTTCCAGGTCTGCCTTGTGGTAATATACAGAAGTCCAGTCTGCCCTGATTTTAGTATTGGCAAACCAGGGCGCAGGGCCATAATGATGTCCCTCGGCAAAGATGTGGTGCAGGCCAAGTGGCATCATGTAATTCACTATTGCTTCGCGACTTTCGAGCATCATTTTCTTAACGGGTTTCACAAATGACTGGTCCTTTGCATTCTCCCGAACACCTAAAAATGTCTGTCTGATCCATTCATCGGCAATGTCTTCACTTTTAAGCTGGTTATTCCAGGCCAATCTGCCGAAAGCGTACCAGTTGGCCTGTGCAAAAATATGCCCGGTCCAGTTGCGGTCTGAACCGATATTAGCCACACCTGCAATAGCAGTGAATGTACTTTTATCCTGTGTTCCGTCAGTAACCACCGCAACAGTGCTTCCTTTGCCTTTTTGGTAAGTATCGCTGTTTAAACATTCCTCCCAGAGGGTAGAGAGAAAAGCAAGTTGTTTGGATTGGCCGAGGTATTCCTGCGTAATCTGAAATTCCGGCATCACCGGTGTCTGGTTCATTGCACCAAATAAGGCACTGAAAGGTTCACGGGGCTGAAAATCCAATGGTCCGTTTTTGACCTGGAGGATCACATTTTTCTTCAATTTCCCATCGTAGCGAAGGAATTCTGTATAAGCCTGTTTTGTTCGGTCCTGTTCGCTGGTTTGGTAAACAAAAGCCCGCCACATCACGATTCCGTTGAAAGGAGATACCGCATCAGCCATCATATTCGCACCATCCACGTGTGTGCGGCCAAAATCCTGCGGACCCGGTTGCCCTTCACTATTAGCCTTCACCAGAAAACCGCCAAAATCAGGAATCAGCTGGTAAATTTCTTTCGCTTTGTTTGCCCACCATTTTCTGACGAGTGGATCAAGTGGATCGGCAGTTTTTAGTTTTCCGATGGTAACCGGTGAGGAGAAATTAACAGACAGGTAAACCTTTAAACCATAGGGGCGTAGAATTCCGGCAATGGCCTGAACCTTTTTAAGGTAGGGTGCCGTTAAAATTTTTGCCGAGGCATTCACATTGTTTAATACTGTTCCGTTTATGCCGATGGAAGCATTGGCCCTGCCATATAATTGATAAAGCGCCTCATCTGCCTTGCTGATGGTTAAATCCTGATCATTTTTCCAGAAGATGGATTGACCGGCATAACCACGTTCTACTGATCCATCCAGATTATCCCAATGATTCAATATCCGGCGAGAATAGGAGGGGTTGGAACTAAAGTGATCATCCGTTTTGCCCAGATACTGCCTTCTGAGCAGTTCATAGGTTCCATAAAGGATGCCAAGATCGGTTCTGGCAATAATTTTATCCTGTTCCAGGCGAAAGCCATCACCTTTAATGGATGCATGCTGGCTGAATTCGAACTTTATGTTGGCCTCATTTTTGCCCAGCCATCCCGTTTTCAGCTCATTTATCGCAATATCCAGAACGGATGATTTTCTGCTGTGCTGTATCTGAACACTTGCAGCAGATTTACCACGCAGCCAAAGTTCATGTCCGTCTTCAGCTTTTGCAAGATAGGCACAGGCGATAAAAGTCAGTACCAGGTATATTGTTCTTTTCATTTTAGTTGATGTTAAGCGTGTGGCTTAAAATATTTCCGCTGGTTTTCAAGGTTTCGTCGGGCTGACTGCCACCAACAGTAATGTCTATTTTGCCTTTCAGCGGTTGTTTTTTGCCGTTTTGATCAATATAGGTAAGGTCGCCGGGTTGCAGGTTAAAACTGATGAGCTGGCTTTTGCCAGGGGCCAGGCTTACCCTTTGGAAACCTTTAAGGGCTTTCCTGGCAGTTTTAATCGCCGGATCACTGTGCGTTACATATAGTTGTACAACCTCATCACCCTCCATTTTTCCGGTATTGGTGATTTTTACGGTGACTTTAGTGCCTTTACCCGCTTTAATTGTTGCGGGTGCGTTAAAGCCTTCATAACGAAAAGTGGTGAAGCTTAATCCGTAGCCAAAACCAAAAAGCGGCTTTCCTTTAAAGTAGCGGTAGGTCCGGTTTTCCATACTGTAATCATTAAAGTTGGCCAGATCCTGGTCGTTTTTATAGAAAGTAACCGGGAGCCTGCCAGATGGATTATAATCGCCAAAAAGCAGGTCAGCGATGGCCGTACCAGCCGATTGACCACCATACCAGGCATTAACAATCGCCGGAATATTTTCTGCTTCCCAAGGCATGGCAATGGCACTTCCTGTCATCATCACAAAAACCACTGGTTTACCGCTGTTTTTTAAGGCTTTCATTAATGCTGTTTGCGCTTGTGGAAGCATGATGGATGTCCGGTCGCCACCGCTAAAACCAGGAAGATCGACCTTCATTTCTTCGCCCTCCAGCTGAGGAGAGATGCCTCCTGCAAAAATAAAGGCATCTGCATCCTGGTGCCGCTTGACCAAAGCATTAAAATCAGTACGCATAAATGCACCACCGGAGAAGCGGATTTTAGCGGTACCTTCGCCTTGCCAGTATTCAATAACCAGGTTATAAGTACTATCCTTAACGGTCTGTAGCTTATAGGTTTGTGCTCCCCAGCGGTTTCTGGTCCAGGCATCCAATACTTTTTTTCCATTTACAAAAAAGCGGTAGCCGTCATCAGCTTCCAGTTCAAAAGTCATGCTGCCTGTTTGCGCGGCTTTAAAGTCGGTGGTGTATCGTGCTGAAAAATGATTTGCGGTAAGGCCTCCTTCCATCTGCTGGCCTTCCTGCCAACTGTGGTTAAGGCTGGCCTCCATTTGTGTAAGAATTGGTTTTCCTTCCAGTTTCTCCCCTTTAAAATATTCTGATTTAAATCCCTGCTTACCGTCGATGTTCAGTTGTTTGTTCAGATCAAGATAATTTAAAAGGGTATCGTTTGTAAATGATACGGCTTGTTCATACACCACCGCTGTATTTGGACCAACTTTGTTTTTGATGCCTTCCAGTACCGTGGTGATTTTTGATGGGGTACCATTATAATTACCCAGTACGGCAATGGCATTATCTGCATTCGGACCTAAAACCACCAGTTTCTTCAGGTTTTTTTTCAGCGGAAGGGTATTGGCCTCATTGCGCAGTAAAACCATTGATTCGCGGGCCATTTTCAGTGCATGTGCCTGATGATCCTTGTTTTCCAATACGGTGATGGGGGTATTGGCATATTTAACCATCGCTGGCGGATCGAACATGCCCAGTCTGAAGCGGATCATAAATAAGCGTTTTACGGAAACATCGATGTCCTTTTCTGTAATGATCCCGTTTTTAACTGCAGTAAGCAAGGCTTTGTAAGCATCTGTACCACAATCAATATCAGTACCATGAAAAACAGCATCCGCAGAGGCTGCAGCAGCATCTTTATGGGTTTTATGGTTTTTAAAGAAATCATCTATCGCCCAGCAATCGGAGGTTACATAACCGGTAAACTTCCATTGCCTGCGCAGGATATCTGTCATAAGTAAATCGCTGGCACAGCAAGGCTGCCCCTGAAAGGCATTATAAGCACACATTACACCCGCCACCTTAGATTGGGTAACCAGTTTTTCGAACGCAGGAAGATAGGTATCCCAAAGGTCAAACTGACTGACGTCGGCATTAAATACATGCCGCAGTGGTTCCGGTCCGCTATGTACCGCATAATGTTTGGCACAGGCAGCGGCCTTTAAATATTTAGGATCATCACCCTGCAAGCCTCTTACAAAAGCATCACCCAGAGTAGCGGTAAGGTAAGGGTCTTCACCATAGGTTTCCTGACCCCGGCCCCAGCGGGGATCGCGAAAAATATTGATATTGGGTGTCCAGTAGGTCAAACCCAGGTAGCGCTCATTGGTTCTGCCCAATTCTACCGCTTTATTGTAGATGGCACGACCTTCAAGTGCAGCATAATCAGCCATTTTAAACAGGGCATCCGAATCAAAGGTGGCTGCCATGGCAATGGCTTGCGGAAACACGGTTACCTTAAAAGGGGTACGGGCCACGCCATGAAGGGTTTCGTTCCACCAGTCGTATGCCGGGATTTTTAACCTCGGAATGGCCGGGGCAGAGTTGAGCATCTGAAATACTTTTTCTTCCAGTGTCAGGCGTGAAACCAGGTCATCAACTCTTCTTTCAAAAGGCAGTTTATAATCCTGAAATGGGTATTGCTGTGCTTTTACTGAACTGAAACCCGTTAAAAGTAAAAGGGTGATGAAGATTTTTAAAGGTTGGGCTTTTCTCATAGGTTTTGGTTAGCGATCACCAAAGTTCATGGCGAATTAATCGTTTTAGCAGATGGTTAATATTTTATAGGTTGATAAATTGTGGATCTAATATCAGATCTAAAACTTGGTCACTTCATAAAATGCCTTTTTGGGCTTTAGTTCAGTGTCAAATAACAGGGGATAATTTTTTCTGCCCCGGGCATCCAGCCAGGTATAGCGGTCAGACAGGTTCCAGAAGGTTACGCCGGTAATGTTTTTTCTATATTTCCGCAATACTTCAAATATCATTTTATATTGTTCCATCTGGCGCGATTCCATTTCCGGGGTAAATTCTGCCTTTGCTTTTTGTTCGGCATTTTGAATGAGCTGCCCGCCCTGGTTGCCATCGTATACAGAAACATCCAGTTCGGTAATCTGCACATCCAGGCCCAGGCCGGCAAATAACGCGATTGATTTTTCAAGTTCGGAACGGCTTGGGTTACTTACCGACCAATGTCCCTGTAAGCCGATGCCATGAATGGGTACGCCCCTGGCCAGCAAGGTCTTTAGCATTTTATAAATTTTATCCCGCTTTTTAGGTTGTTCTGTATTATAATCATTATAAAATAAACGGGCCTTTGGATCGGCCTCATGCGCGTAACGGAAAGCCATTTCTACAAAATCCTCACCTGCTATTTTATAAAATTGCGAATTGCGGAAATAAGTAGAATCGTCAGCAATAACTTCATTTACGACATCCCAGGCATAAATATCTTTTTTATAGTGATTGACTACAGTATGAATGTGTTCCTTTAACCGTTTCAATAATAAATCTTTTGATATGGTATTTCCCTGTTCATCCTTGAAAAACCATCGCGGTGCCTGATTGTACCACACCAGACAATGCCCCCTCATTTTTAGGTTGTTTTTTCTGGCGAAACCGGCAATAGCGTCTCCGTTTCGCCAGTTGTATTCATTTTCCACAGGATGAATCGGGGCCATTTTCATGGCATTTTCTGCTGTCACGCTATTGAATTGATCTAGGATGAGTGCTTTATTTGTGCCATCCAGATCACGTGGGGTAATGGCTACGCCAATAGGAAAGTAGTTTCGGTAATAGTCTTTTAAACCCTTTGCTTTCGGCAGCATTGGTTTAAAGGCTGTCATGATGATGCCAAAAGCCATCAACAGTAGGGTACCGATGATGAACACATTCCTTTTTGTCATATTTGGTTTTTTAGGATTTGCAAATTCGCCACATTTTGATTTTTAACAGTGCTCTTATGGATAAATATCGGAAACAAATGTTTTCTAACGATTAGATTACAAAGTGATTTTGCACGCCTTTACTTTATGTGAAATGCTTTTTAACCCTGTAAACGGATAAAAATGAACATCTGTTGCCGCACTTTTTACAATAATCACACTCCGCTGTTTTCATTTGTCCTAATTTAGCAAATTCAATGGTAACCGGGGCTATCCCGTAACCAGACAAAAATAAATAACCAAATATGATATACCATCAAACTGGCAGGACCGCCCCGCTTAAACCGGAGCTTCATACAGCACTTATTTTAAAGCATTGCTGAACATTAACTTTAAGCTGAACTGACTGAAATGCATGTTCATCATCATCAAATGAATAATTGATTCGCTGTACTATTAAATTTTATATAAATTGGTGGCTTTAACCAAATCATCTCCCAATAGGCCTGTTCAAACACATGGCCTATTTGCAAAGGATAACTGGTTTACCGCTTGGAAAATCATCAGATTTTGCAGGTTTAAAGTTAACCGGAATAAAAAATTGACCAAATCATCATGCTGAACCGCGTTGTTTTAAATACTGTTTTTTGTTTTACGCTTTGTCTGGTTTTCACAATGTCCGGACATGCACAAGAACAAAAAATTAATTTTACTTCCCTACAAATCAGAGACGGACTTTCTTCCAATACGGTGAATGCGATTCAAAAGGACCACTATGGTTTGATGTGGTTCGCGACAGAAGACGGACTGAATAAGTTTGACGGAAGTAACTTTACCGTATACCGGTATAAATCAGATGATTCTACGGGCATCCAGTCTAATGACATCAGATCCCTGCATGAAGATAAATCAGGAAATTTATGGATTGGTACTTCGGGCGGTTCTCTGAGTTTATTTGACCGGAAGAAAAATGCTTTTATTACCTTCCCTGCAAACAAAGCCGATGCACTGAGCAGTAATATCATTCGTTCTATCTGCAGTGATTATAAAGGTAAGATATGGGTTGCCACATTTAATGGTTTGGATGAGCTTGATCCCAAAACCCGCAAAATTAAAAACCACCTTCGCCAGTATAGCTCCAAAGGTTCTTTTCCTGCACTCACCTTTAACTGCCTGATTGAAGACAGTAAACGCAGAATCTGGGTAGGTTCAAACAATGGCATTTACTTATACCAAAGGGCAACCAACACTTTCAAGTTATTTCAGCATAATGCTTCTGATCCTGCCGGTTTGTGTGATAATGCTGTCTCATCAATCGTGGAAGATAAAACCGGAAACATCTGGTTTGGTACCAGAAATGGCCTGAGTATGCTGCTTCCGGAAGGAAAAGGCTTTAAAACCTTAAGGAATAACAAAGGTGACCTGAATACGCTGATGAACAATGGCATCAGAAGCCTGGCTGTTGATCAGAAGAATCAGCTCTGGATCGGAACGGAAGATGGCTTAAACGTGCTGGACATTAAAAGTGGCAGGATGTCGAGATACAGGCCCGATTCGAGGGATATTTACAGCCTCACCGGTAAATCGATCAGTTGCATCTATGTAGATAACGCCGGGATTTACTGGCTTGGGCCTTATCATGGCGGGGTATGTAAATATGATACCAACCTGAATTTATTTCACCTGAAGCAAAGTAATATTCTGGACCGTAATGGTTTGAATGGTTCGGTTGTCACATCATTTGCCGCATATAAAGGCGATATATTTGTAGGTACTGATGGTGGAGGTTTGAATTTGTTTAACCGCAAAACAGAACTGGTGCAGCGGTTTAATGCAGGCCTTGCCGATGGAAGTGCCTTAAATAACATATCCATCATGGCCATGGAACTGACCCGGCAGCAAAAACTCTACATGGGTACCTATTCAAATGGTTTGGTGGTGATGGACTTGGCCACGCAAAACCTGAAGCAGTATAAACAGGGTACAGGTGCCGATGCCTTAAATTCAAACGATATTTTCTGTATTAAAGAAGACCACACTGGTAAAATCTGGGTAGGAACCAATGGTGGTGGAGTAAATGTGCTAAATGCCGACAATAAGGCATTGATTAAATACTGCAAAAACCCGAAGGCCATCAATGAAGTGGATTATCCCGGCAATAATTTTATCCGTTTTATTGAAGAAGACAACGCCGGCAATATCTGGATCGGTTCATACGGATCGGGCATAGCCGTCTTTAACCAAACCGGCAAAACGTTTACCATCCTGAACAAAGCAGAAAATAAATTACCCAATGATCTGACTTTATCTATTCTGAAAGACCATGCCGGTGATTTATGGGTAGGAACGTTCAGCGGTGGATTAAGCTTGTATAATCAGACTACTAAAAAGTTTATCACCTTTGGTGAAAAGGAAGGGCTAAACAATGCCACTGTATACGCTATAAAAGAAGACAGGCAGGGACAGATATGGGTGAGCACCAATAAAGGCATCAGTAGCTTTGACCGAAAATCACATACGTTCACCAATTATACTATTTATAACGGCGTTCAGAACAATAATTTTGTAGTGGGCGCCGGACTAAGCACTCCTGATGGTGAAATCTATTTTGGTGGTGCTGATGGTTTTAATTATTTTAATCCGCAGTATTTTAAAAAGAATAAAAATCTGCCTTCAGTTCTTTTTACTGACCTCAGAATATCCAATACTTCCATTCTTCCGGCAGAAGACGGGCCGATTGAAGAGGATATTTCAGTGGCAAAAGATATTTACCTGGATTATAAGCAAAGCTTTACATTGAGTTATGTGAGCGTTAATTATACTGCGCCGGAGCAAAACCGCTATTCGTATCGTTTAGAAGGTTTTGATAATGAATGGATCAATGCCGGATCTTCTAAATCGGTATCCTACACCAATCTGGATCCGGGTGACTATGTATTTCATGTTAAAGCCAGTAACAATGATGGTTTGTGGAATGCAGCAGAAACTTCCATCCGTATCCACGTGCGGCCACCTTTCTGGCGAAGCATTTATGCGTATATTTTTTATGTTGTTTTAATTGCCGGATCCTTGCTGTATATCCGTCACCGTGGCATCCGGAAGTTAAAAAGGGAATTTGCCGTGGTTCAGGAGAAAATGAAGGCCGATCAGCGCAGCATGCAGGAAAAACAGGAAGCCGAAAGGTTAAGAGAACTGGATAAACTGAAGATCAAATTCCTAACCAACCTGAGCCATGAATTCCGTACACCGCTTTCATTAATTATGGGGCCGGTAGATAAACTGATTGCAGAAGAAAAAGACAGTCAGGTTGTTGCGCCGTTGAGCATGATTAAACGCAATACCAAGCGCTTGCTTAACCTGGTGAACCAAATTCTTGATTTCAGGAAAATTGAAGATCATGAATTGAGATTAGACCGTTCGGAAACCGATATTGTGGCTTTTATTAAAGAAGTACTCGAATCATTTAATGATTTGAGTGAACGCAAGCAAATTCAGCTTATTTTTAAAAGTCAGCTGCGTTATTTTAATGCTGCTTTTGATCACGATAAAATAGAGCGTGTACTGTTTAACCTGTTGTCTAATGCGTTTAAGTTTACCTCGCAGGGTGGTACCATTTCCGTAGAGCTGGAAAAAAAGGAATTTTCGGCAGGCAACGGTCAATCGGCCTTAGTGATTAAGGTTACTGATACAGGGATCGGCATCAACACAGCAGACCAGGAAAAGATATTTGAACGTTTTTTTCAGGCCGATGGCATCGCTCCGATTTTAAATCAGGGAAGTGGGATTGGTTTATCAATAGCAAAGGAATTTGTGAAACTGCATGGGGGAGACATTACCGTACAGAGCGAACCCGGTGTGGGAAGTACTTTTTGCATTGAGTTGCCATTTGCTGAAGCAGAATTTTCAGAGGAGTTAACCATTGATTTCTCTGATTCAGGAAAAACTGAAGTGATCGCGGAAGAAAATGAGGAAACTGCCAAACAGACATCAGGGGGAGAAATTCCATCTATTTTACTGGTAGAGGATAATGAGGATTTTCGTTTTTACCTGAAGGATGGATTAAAATCATCTTTCAAGGTACATGAAGCCTGTAATGGTCAGGAAGGATGGCAAAAAGCCCTGGCTAACCATCCACAGATCATTGTTAGCGACATCAATATGCCTTATATGAATGGAATTGAATTGTGCAAAAAATTGAAATCAGATAAGCGTACAAACCATATCCCGGTTATTTTATTAACAGCCCTAACGGGTGAAGAAGAGCAGATCAAGGGACTGGAAACCGGTGCAAATGATTACCTGACCAAGCCTTTTAATTTTGAAATTCTGCATGCGAAAATTAGAAACCTGCTGGCACTGAATCAAAGGTTAAGGGATACCTATACCAAGCAAATTAAAGTTCAGGCACCAGAGGTGGTCATCGAATCGCATAGCAACCGCTTACTGAATAAGGTTGCACTGTATATTGAGGAAAACCTGAACAATCCAAAGCTGTCTGTGGAAGATTTAAGTAAACATGTGGGCATGAGCAGGGGTTCGCTTTACCATAAAATTTTAGAACTGACAGGACTTTCACCAGTAGAGTATATCAGGTCGGTTAAGCTGGATAAAGCAACCGTATTACTCGAAAAAAGCGATCTGAATGTATCGCAGATTGCCTATATGGTTGGTTTTGCCACGCCAAATTATTTTGCGAAATCATTTAAGGCCAAATACAATATGCAGCCCTCTGAATACATGAATCTGAAACGGAAGTTGGAGGATCATGTTACAAAGGACAAGTAAGATGGTCACCCTGATCTGGGTGTTGGCTTTGAATTAAATTTGTTCTTGCCCCGCTCACGCTCGTTTCCAAACCAGCACAGGCATAAAGCTGTGAACGATTGGGTTTCCAGATCAGGTGTTTGTTTTTTTACGTTCTTCTTCCTTTCAGCGAAAAGGTGCCGATAGGAGGCCAACTTAAACATTTATCGCACTTTTTTATTCAAATCTGTTTTATTGGCTTAGGCAATTAAACTAAATTTGAAGATTAACCAATTATAGCATGAGCCTGAGCAAGCGCTTTATTTTTTTTCTATACCTTATTTTTTGTGGGGCCTCGGCAGGAAATGCCCAGATCAGATTGCCGCATATTATCTGCGACAGCATGATCCTGCAGCGCGATCAGCCTTTGGAAATATGGGGATGGGCTTCACCAGGCGAACGGGTGATACTCCATTTTAAGGGAAAGCAATTCAGCACTACAGCAGGTGCAGATGAAAAGTGGCGCATCGCACTTCCGGCCGTGAAAGCGGGCGGGCCTTATACCATGGAATTTTCCGGTAAAAATAAAGTGGTATTAAAAGATGTTCTTTTTGGTGATGTATGGCTCTGCGCCGGACAATCCAATATGGTACACCAGCTGAAGGTACACAATATTACCTACGCAAAGGACATTGCTGATGCAAATTATCCGCAGATCAGGCAATTCTGGGTGCCCACTGCCACCAATTTAAACGGACCATCCAAAGACCTGCCTAAAAGCAACTGGAAACCGGCCACCCGGGAAGGCATCAATGATTTTTCTGCTGTGGCTTATTTTTTTGCACGTAAAATCTATGAAGAACAAAAAATACCCATCGGGATCATCAATTCAAGTGTTGGCGGAACCACAATTGAAGCCTGGACAGGGGAAGACGGATTAAAAGGAATGGATGGAGTCAGTCAGGTTATTGCCCGTAATAAAGACACGGCTGCGGTTAACAAAATAAACAGGATGGCCGATGCCAACCAAGCCCCGCCGGCAGTAAGTGCCGATAAAGGCTTGCTGGAGGAGGTGAAATGGTTTGATCCGGCATACCAGCCTAAAGGGTGGCGTAAGTTTGATCTGCCTGGTTACTGGGAAGATCAGGGCGTGCGGGATCTGGATGGTGTGGTCTGGTTCCGGAAAGAAATAGAAGTACCTGCTGGTATGGCCGATGCTCCTGCCTTTATCCAGCTGGGAAGAATAGTTGATGCAGACCGCCTTTACCTCAACGGAACGCTTGTGGGTTCAACGGGCTATCAGTATCCTCAAAGAAGATACCATGTCGCCGCCGGTGTACTAAAGCCCGGTAAAAATATTTTGGTGGTTCGGGTTGAAAATTCAAATGGAAAAGGAGGTTTTGTGCCAGATAAACCGTATTCGATTGAAGCCAATCAACAGATAATCAGTTTGAAAGGAGAATGGCAATATAAAGTAGGAGAAACTTATCGACCTGTATTTAGAAAGGGCCCCTTCCGCATTCAGGAACAGGCGCAACCTACCGCACTTTATAATGCGATGGTAGCACCTGCTATTCAATACGGGATAAAAGGCGTATTGTGGTATCAGGGTGAAAGTAATGTTGGCAATGCATTGGCCTATAAAAAGTTATTGCCGGCCATGATTCAGGACTGGAGGACGCAGTTTAAAAAACCTGACCTTCCGTTTTACTATGTTCAACTGCCCAATTACGGCGATATGCGCTATCAGCCAGGTGAAAGTGCCTGGGCTTTGTTGAGAGAAGCAGCACTGGAAACACTCCAGGTACCCCATACCGGAATGGCCGTTACAATTGATCTTGGAGAGTGGAATGACATTCATCCGGATGATAAAAAAGATGTTGGCGAACGCCTGGCATTGATTGCTGAACGATGGAGTTACGGAAGAAAAAATCTCGTTTATTCGGGGCCAATTTACAAATCCTCGGCTATTGAAGGTCGTCAGATGATCCTCCGTTTTGATCATATCGGTTCAGGCCTGAAAACAATCGATGGAGAAGCCCTTTCACAGTTTGAAATTGCCGGTGCAGACAAGAAATTTGTATGGGCAGATGCAGAAATTAAAGGTGATCAGGTGATTGTTCATTCATCACAGATTGAAAAGCCGATGTATGTACGTTATGCCTGGGCAGATAATCCGGTTAATCCAAATTTATATAACCAGGAAAACCTTCCGGCCTCACCGTTTCGTACTGACAGGTAGCCTGATTAAGTTTCAGGTTAATTAATGACCTTCCATACCTGTTTTATTCTTTTCATTCAAGGGTACTTAAAGATGTTTGTATCCAAAGCGTTACCTCTCAAAATCAACGGTAAACATATTTTCTATAATAATCATCAAAACTTCCCGTCTGAAACGGGCATATCGCCTAGTTTTATCCTGTGGTATTCCTGATCGGGTCATTATTAAGTTATAGTGATTTTTTAAATCAGGAAAGGCACGATGAATATTAATTTATCACCATGAATGACCAAAAACTGCTAACCAGAATTTTATCGCCTGTTAATTTAAAAAGGATCATTATACCTGCGCTGTTATTTTTAACCCTGCCATTTACTTCCTTTGCACAAGACCCGGATTTTCATATTTACCTTTGCCTGGGCCAGTCAAATATGGAAGGAAATGCCCGTTTTGAGGCACAGGATACCGTTCAGGTTGACCCTCGTTTTCAGGTTTTGCAGGCGGTTAATTGTCCGGATTTGAAGCGGGAAATGAATCAATGGTACACTGCCGTTCCGCCTTTAACCCGTTGCAATACCGGCTTAACACCAATTGATTATTTCGGGCGCACCATGGTTGCTGAACTTCCTGAAAAAGTACGCGTTGGGGTGATTGTAGTAGCTGTCGGCGGATGCAAAATTGAATTATTTGATAAAGACAATTATACCTCTTATACGGCCACTGCACCAGAATGGATGAAAGGTATGCTTCAGCAATATGATGGTAATCCTTATGGTCGTTTATTAAGCCTGGCAAAGGAAGCACAGAAAAAAGGCGTTATTAAAGGAATATTGCTACATCAAGGGGAATCCAATACCGGCGATAGCTTATGGGTGCACAAAGTAAAAGGCGTTTATGATCACCTGCTTCAGGATCTTCATCTGCAACCTGATCAAGTGCCATTGCTTGCGGGCGAGGTTGTGAATGCAGATCAGGGTGGGGTTTGTGCCAGTATGAACAATATCATTGCAAAGCTGCCTCAAACCATTCCTGCTGCACATGTCATTTCCTCAAAAGGTTGTACTGTAGCTGCTGATAAACTCCATTTTAATGCTGCGGGTTATCGTGAACTTGGAAAGCGATATGCTGCACAAATGCTTTCGCTGTTAAAAAAATAAGACTAAATCCCTGCAGTTTAATTATTAAACTAACCAAATACGAACGATATGAAATTCCCTTACCTGATGCTGCTGATTGCGGTGATCTGCTCCGCACAAAGTAATTTAAAGGCACAGAATCCCGTTATTAAAAATATTTTTACGGCCGATCCGGCACCAATCGTGTATAAAAATACCGTTTATCTTTATGCCGGGCATGATACGGCTACAGTAAAAGATACCAACTATAAAATGCCCGACTGGCATGTGTTTTCTTCTCAGAATATGGTCGATTGGAAAGACCATGGCGCGCTGCTTTCACCCAAAACATTTTCATGGGCAGGCGGAGATGCTTATGCTGCACAATGTATTTTCCGTAACGGTAAGTTTTACTGGTTTGTATCAACAGGGCATCAGAAAAATGCGGAAAGTGGCGGCGGAATGGCCATTGGGGTTGCTGTATCAGATCATCCGACGGGGCCATTTAAAGATGCGATAGGAAAGGCACTAATCACCAATGAAATGACCAAAGATAAAAAACACGGATGGGATGATATCGATCCTACTGTATTTATCGACGATGATGGCCAGGCCTATCTTTTCTGGGGCAACGGCAGTTGCAAAAGTGTAAAACTTAAAAAAAATATGACGGAGCTGGATGGGCCGATTACGGTATTGGATATTAAAAACTATATAGAAGGCCCCTGGGTTTATAAAAGAAAGGGAAATTATTACCTGGTTTATGCGGGCGCCGGCACCAAACCCGAAATGATTGAATATTGTATGGCTAAAAGTCCGCAGGGCCCTTGGGTGTACAAAGGGATTATTCAGGAAAACGTAGCCAATAGTTTTACTACGCACCCGGGAATTGTAGATTTTAAAGGAAAATCCTATTTTTTCTATCATAACGGCAAGTTGCCAACCGGTGGAAGTTACAGAAGATCAATTTGCATCGATTATATGCATTACAATCCGGATGGTACGATTCAGAAAATCATTCAAACAACTGAAGGTGTCGCTGCCGTTGGTAAACGCTAAACCAGCCCATTCAATCATAAAATGCAACAGTACAGACAGCATTGCTGTGCCTGATAACCTTAATTAACCTAACCAAATATGCTTAAACCTTCACAATTTCATATCGCCTTGCTCTTCGGCATTTCAGCGCTATTTACCTTTCCGGCTTTCTCACAGGGCATGGTAACACCGGGCCCGCCGGAATTTGACGTAGAAAAACCAAATATACCCCATGGGAAAATCGATACCCTGACTTATGCTTCCAAAACTGTTGGAAACAATCGCCGGGCCCTGGTCTACACGCCGCCGGGTTACGCTAAAAATAAAAAATACCCGGTTTTATATCTTTTGCATGGCATAGGAGGTGATGAAAAAGAATGGTTCAGGGGTGGAAAACCACAGGTCATTCTTGATAATCTGTATGCAGATGGGAAAATTGAACCGATGGTGGTGGTAATGCCCAACGGAAGAGCCATGAAAGATGACCGTGCAACGGGTAACATTATGGCGAAAGATAAAGTAGAAGCCTTTACCAACTTTGAAAAAGACTTGCTGAATGATCTCATTCCATATGTGGAGAAGAAATTAAGCGTCTACAAAGACCGCGAGCACAGGGCAATTGCCGGCTTGTCAATGGGCGGAGGCCAGTCTCTCAATTTTGGTTTAGGTAATCTGAATAAATTTGCCTGGGTAGGTGGATTTTCTTCTGCACCAAATACCAAATCGCCTCAGGAACTGGTACCTGATCCGAAAAAAGCAAAAGAAATGCTGAAGTTATTGTTTATTTCCTGTGGGGCAAGTGATAACCTCATCAGCTTCAGCAAGCGTACACATGATTACCTGCAAAAAAATGATGTCCCGCATATTTATTTCATTGAGCCAGGTGTACATGATTTTAAGGTATGGAAAGATGGTTTGTATATGTTTTCGCAGTTAATTTTCAAACCCGTAGATACCGCCACATTTTCTAAATATCCGGTAGCAGGAGCACCGGCCTCAACTAATATCGGATCAAACAAATATCCGCAGATTCTGGATGATCACCGGGTGATGTTTAGTATTTCTGCACCAGAAGCCCAAAAGGTACAGGTAGATTTAGGGAAAAAATATGATATGGTAAAGGATAGCCAGGGAAAATGGACGGCCACCACTGATTCTATTGGCGAAGGCTTTCACTATTATTCGCTCATTATCGATGGCATTCCGGTAGCCGATCCGGCCAGTAAAACGTATTATGGAATGGGCAGGATGGCTAGTGGTATCGAAATACCATTTACAGGTGGTGCTTATTATGCTTTGAAAGATGTGCCACATGGTGATATCCGGTTGAAGAAGTATTTTTCTAAAGTCACCAACTCCTGGAGACAGTTGTATGTATATACGCCACCAGGTTATGATGCCGGTACCAGTGAAAAATATCCGGTGCTTTATATTCTCCACGGAGGAGGTGAAGATGAAACGGGATGGGCAAACCAAGGGAAAACTGATCTGATCCTGGATAACCTGATCGCGGCGCAAAAGGCCAAACCCATGCTCATTGTCATGCCTGATGCCAACGTGGGTGGATCGGCTTTCGCTGAAAGCGGATTAAAAACGTTTGAATCCGAACTCAAGGAGGTGATCATTCCACTCGTGGAAAAAACGTACCGTACCAAAACCGATGCTGCAAACCGCGCTTTGGCAGGTTTATCAATGGGCGGAATGCATACCCTGTATACCGGAATCAAAAATACAGCTGATTTTGCATATCTGGGCGTGTTCAGCTCCGGCTGGATTGTTGGTCGCCAGAATGAGGTAGCCGATGCCCAATACGATTTCATGAAAAACAACCGTGAAAAAATCAATGCTAACCTGAAACAGTTCTGGATTGCCATGGGTGGTAAGGAAGATATTGCTTATAAAAACTGTCAGGTCATGATGGATAAACTGAAAAATTTAAACATCAATTACACTTACCAGGAGTACCCTGGCGGCCATACCTGGCCGGTATGGCGCAATAATCTTTACCAGTTTTCTGCCTTACTTTTTAAATAACACGATATAAATAATATAATGATGAAGATGCTATGGAAGTTTCCAGCCGCTAAAACTATTTTACCGCAATGCTGCTTTGCTGCTGTACTGATGACAAGCTTTTGCGGAACCGTGATTGCACAGGACAAGTTGTATCCCAATACCTTTCCACTCGAGCAGGTCACTTTGCTTAAAGGGCCATTTGGCCATGCCCGCGACCTCAACATTCAAACTTTATTGAGTTATGATCTGGATAAATTACTCTATCCTTACCTGAAGGAAGCCCAGTTGCCAGTTGTTAAAAGTGGCTATAAAAACTGGGATGGCCTTGACGGGCATGTTGGCGGACATTACCTTTCTGCGCTGGCTTTTAATTATGCTTCTACCAATAACCCGGAATGTAAAAGCCGCATGGATAAAATGGTTGAGGTGCTGAAAGCATGCCAGCGCAAAAATACGGCAGGGCAGCCTGATTGGGGAAAAGGCTATGCAGGTGGCGTACCAAACAGTCGTGAGGTATGGTCGAAACTTAAAAACGGAGATTTTAAAGCTTATAAGGCGGCCTGGGTGCCCTGGTATAACTTACACAAAACATTTGCCGGTTTGCGTGATGCCTGGGTATACGGAAAAAGTGCGGAAGCCAAAGATGTTTTTCTTAAATTCTGCGACTGGGCCATTGACATCACATCAGGTCTTTCTGAACAACAGATGCAGGAAATGTTAGATATAGAGCATGGCGGAATGAATGAGGTGCTGGCTGATGCCTATCAGCTTAGCGGTAACCAGAAATACCTGAATGCGGCCATGCGTTTTTCGCATCAGATGTTACTCAAACCAATGTCAAATGATCAGGATAACCTCGATAATAAACATGCCAATACACAGGTGCCGAAGGCCATTGGTTTTCAGCGGATCGGCGAATTAAACCACAATAGTGCTTATGAAGAATCGGGGCATTTTTTCTGGGAAACCGTTACCGGAAAACGCAGTCTGGCCTTTGGTGGAAACAGCCGCAGGGAGTTTTTTCCGAGTGCCGCCGCCAGTGCTGATTTTGTAAATGATGTGGAAGGCCCTGAAACCTGCAATACCTATAATATGCTTAAGCTTACCGAGGGATTGTTCAGGGAGAAACCCGATGCGAAATACGCTGATTTTTACGAACGCGCACTCTACAACCACATTCTTTCTACGCAGCATCCGCAACATGGCGGATATGTTTATTTTACACCAGCCAGGCCAAGGCACTACCGGGTTTATTCGGCACCAAATGAAGCCATGTGGTGTTGTGTGGGCAGTGGCATGGAAAACCATAGTAAATACAACGAATTTATTTATACACATCGTAAAGATTCCTTATACCTGAATCTGTTTATTGCTTCTGAACTGGATTGGAAAGAAAAGAATATTAAACTAAAGCAAGAAACCCTGTTTCCTGATGAAGCGCGTACCCGGCTAACCGTAACAAATGGTTCAGCAGCATTTACCCTCCTGCTCAGACACCCTTCGTGGGTGAAAAAGGATAGTATGGAAGTCAAAATCAATGGAAAAAAAATAAGCTATACCTTATCTCCTTCATCTTATATCGCTATTCAGCGTAAGTGGAAAAAAGGGGATGTGGTAGAACTTGATATGCCGATGGAATCAACCATTGAGCGTCTGCCTAACCTTCCGGAATATGTGGCCATTATGCACGGACCAATTTTGCTGGGTGCCAAAACCAAAACGGAACACCTTAACGGACTGATCGCAAATGATAGTCGCTGGGGGCATATTGCCAGTGGTCAGAAGTTAGCCATTGATCAGGCACCAATTTTAATTGATCAGGATATAACTAAAATCTCCGGTAAGCTTGTTCCGGTTGCGGGTCATCCCATGCAGTTTTCTTTTGTCAATGAACAAATTATTAATCCCGAACCACTAACGCTTGAACCCTTTTACCGCATTCATGATTCGAGGTATATGATGTACTGGATGGCTTTAACACCAGGTCAATATAAAGATTATCTGAATGAGGTAAAGCAATCCGAGGCGGAGAAAATGGCACTTTCAGCACGTACGGTGGATTTTGTAGCCCCTGGCGAGCAGCAGCCCGAAGTGGATCATCAGCTGAAGAGCGAACGTTCTCAAAGCGGATCTTATTTGGATGAATTCTGGCGGGATGCCGGCAACGGCGGATATTTTAGTTATCAGTTAAGTACCGGCGGTTCGGACGCATTGTTACTTCATGTCCGTTATCATACTATAGGCAATGCCAATGGTCAGTTTGATATTTTGATTGACGACCAAAAATTATTAACCGTTAATCCTGCTGCCGTGCAACATAAACCTGGCTTTTACAACCAGGAATATAAAATTCCCGTAAGCATGCTTAAAGGCAAACAAAATATCCGGGTGAAATTTGTATCCCTGGATAAGAAAGCTACCGGCAGGGTTTATTATGTCCGTTTAGTGAAGCCTGAATAAACGATATCATTCCTAAAGCAATAAAAACCTTTCAATGAACCCAGGCAAACACCTCAGGATACTGACATTCATATTCTTATTTTCAGCTGCTTTTAGTTCTTTTTTAAAAGCCCAGCAAGCTGATGATTCCAGATTAAAACTCTGGTATCATCAGCCTGCCGGAAAAGTGTGGGAAAATGCCCTGCCTGTGGGGAATGGCATGCTTGGTGCCATGGTGTATGGAAATGTGGAACGGGAAATCCTTAAACTCAATGAACATACGCTTTGGAGCGGAGGCCCGTACCAGAATGATGTTCCGGAAACCATCAATTATTTAGCAGAAATCAGGCAGTTGATTTTTGATGGAAAACACAAAGCGGCAGAAAACCTGGCCAATAAAGTGATGTTTGGAAAAAAATCTTCCGGACAGATTTTCCAGCCAGCAGGAAATCTCGAACTCAGTTTTCCAGGTCAGGATGTTTATCAAAACTATCGTCGGGAACTGGACCTGGAAAAGGCTGTGGCGAAAACCAGCTATACAGTTGCCCGGGTAACCTATACCAGAACCACATTTGCCGCTTTTGGTAACCGGGTGATTGTGATGCGGTTTACGGCCAGCAAGCCTGGACAAATTTCTTTCTCAGCGACTTATACTACGCCACACAAAAATGTGGTCAGGTCTTCGGAAGCAAAAGACCTGATGATGGAAGGCACTTCAAGTGACCATGAAGGGGTAAAAGGAAAAGTAAAATACCAGGTTATCAGCCAATTCAAAAATGAAGGGGGTAGTACCATTGTTTCAGACAGCAGTATCACGGTAAAAAGGGCAGATGCGGTTACGGTTTATATTTCCATTGCCACCAATTTTAATAATTATCTTGATGTGAGTGGAAATGCTGCTGCCCGTGCTTCAGCATACCTGAAAAAGGCCGTGGCAAAATCTTATGCCAGCGTGTATCATACCCATGTAGCAGAATATCAAAAATATTTTAACCGGGTGCAATTGGACCTGGGAACAACTCCTGCTGCTGCATTACCTACGGATCAGCGGCTGGCAAATTTCAGAAAGGTAGATGATCCGGCTTTTGTAGCCCTTTATTACCAGTTCGGGCGTTATCTGCTGATCAGTTCTTCGCAGCCCGGGGGGCAGCCGGCAAACTTACAGGGCATCTGGAATGATAAACTTTATCCGGCCTGGGATAGTAAATACACCATCAATATCAATGCACAGATGAATTACTGGCCGGCAGAACCTACTAATCTTGCTGAATTGCATGAACCTTTTCTGAAAATGGTAAAAGAAATGGCTGAAACCGGTACAGTCACCGCCAGGAACATGTATGGTGCAAGAGGATGGGTCGCCCATCATAACACGGATATCTGGAGAAGTACCGGCCCTGTGGATGGGGCATTTTGGGGCATCTGGAATGCCGGTGGCGGGTGGACAAGTCAGCACCTCTGGCAACATTATCTCTATAATGGCGACAAAAACTACCTGAAAACGGTTTATCCGGTGATGAAAGGAGCAGCGGCTTTTTACAAAGACTTTCTGGTAGTACACCCGAAATATAAATGGCTGGTGGTTAATCCGGGCACTTCCCCCGAAAATGCACCCCAGGCACATGGGGGTTCATCTATAGATGCCGGCACAACCATGGATAACCAGATCGTGTTTGATGTTTTCTCTTCGGTGATCCAGGCCGCAAAAATCCTGAACATTGATCAGAATTTCACCGATAGCCTGGCGAAGATGCGGGCCCAATTACCCCCGATGCACATCGGTAAGTACGGACAGTTGCAGGAATGGCTGGATGATATCGACAGTCCGAATGACAAACACCGTCATATTTCACACCTTTATGGGCTCTTCCCTTCCAATCAGATTTCGCCATATCGCACACCTTTACTTTTTTCGGCAGCCAAAAATACGCTATTGCAGCGGGGAGATGTTTCAACCGGCTGGAGCATGGGCTGGAAAATTAACTGGTGGGCCAGGATGCAGGATGGAAATCATGCCTATCGGCTAATCCAGAACCAATTGACACCATTAGGCGTAAATCCGGGCGGTGGAGGTACCTATAACAATCTTTTTGATGCGCACCCGCCTTTTCAGATTGACGGAAATTTTGGTTGCACCTCCGGGATTACGGAGATGCTGATGCAAAGTGCTGATGAAGCCCTGCAGCTCCTGCCGGCACTTCCCGAGGTATGGAAGAAGCAGGGAACGATAAAAGGATTACGCGCCAGGGGTGGTTTTGAAGTAAAGGAAATGGGATGGGTAGCGGGTAAACTGACTAAAGTTGTAATCAGGTCAACCATTGGCGGTAACCTGCGTCTTCGGGTGCCCGATGAGCTAAAAGGCCGGGGATTTGTACTGCAACCCGCTAAGGGAAGCAATCCAAATGTATTTTATGCCGTAGCTAAAACACCTGCTGCCCTGTTGTCTGAACATGCAGTAACTGCCGAACCGGTTTTGCGGGAGACTTTCTTATATGATATTCCTACAGTTGCAGGAAAATCTTACACACTTCTGTTAAAATGATCTTTACAATCAAAACAATATATAAAATGAAGATGAGAAAATTACTGGCCTGTCTGCTGTTTATCGCCTTGTTAAACCTGCAGGCATTTGCTCAGCAACAGGCACAAAATCCGGTTATTTTTGCCGATGTACCCGATCTTTCCATGATCCGGGTTGGTGATACCTATTACATGAGCAGCACCACGATGCACATGAGCCCGGGTTTGCCGATCATGAAATCAAAAGACCTGGTGAACTGGCAAATGGTGGGTTACGCCTATGATACACTGGCCAATGTAGATGCACTGAATCTGGTTAATGGTAAAAGTGCCTATGGAAAAGGTACCTGGGCGAGCAGTTTGCGCTATCATGAGGGGATTTATTACGTGAGCACTTTCGCTCAGACTACCGGAAAGACGACCATCTTCAGCACCAAAAATATCGAAAAAGGAAACTGGAAAAGGATAGATTTCAAACCCAGTCTTCATGATCATTCTTTATTTTTTGATCACGGAAAAGCCTACATGGTATATGGCAGCGGGAAAATTAAATTGGTTGAGCTGAAGGCTGACCTCAGCGGAATCAATACCGAGGTGCCTGAACGTATATTAATAGAAGATGCCGGAATGCCTTCGGGTAATGCAGGCGGCTTGCCTGCCGAAGGCTCACAATTATTTAAGGTGAAAGGAAAATACTACCTGTTCAATATCACCTGGCCAAAAGGAGGAATGCGGACCGTAGTGATCCACCGCTCGGATAATTTATTCGGCCCTTATGAAGGGAAAGTAGCTTTACAGGATAAGGGTGTGGCGCAAGGTGGCATGATTGATACACCTGAAGGAGACTGGTTTGCCTATTTGTTTCGGGATAATGGCGCCGTTGGACGGATTCCTTACCTCGTGCCGATCAGATGGGAAAATGACTGGCCCATCTTAGGGATTGACGGCAAAGTGCCCGAAACACTTCATTTGCCAAAAAGTAAAGGAATGATTCCGTCGATTGCTGCTTCAGATGAATTTATCCGAAAAAAAGGAGAACGTGATTTGCCACTGGTTTGGCAATGGAACCATAATCCTGATGCACAATACTGGTCGGTTCACCAAAGAAAAGGTTATCTGCGGTTAACTACCGGACGTATTGATACCAGCTTTCTTACTGCCAGGAATACGCTTACGCAACGCACCATCGGCCCATTTTCATCGGCCACTACGGCTTTGGATCTTTCCAATATGAAAAACGGTGATTTTGCCGGCCTGGCAGTTTTACAGAAAAATTATGGACAAATCGGTATAAAAGTAGATAATGAGCATAAGTCGATCGTTTTCGTCAATGCTACCGGGGGGAAAGCCAAATTATCAACAGCAATTCCCATTCAGCAAAACAAAATATTCTTCAGGGTTGATTGCAATTTTGCTGAAAGAAAAGATCTCGCTACATTCTTTTATAGCCTGGATGGAAAAGCATGGATAAGCATTGGCGATCCGGTAAAAATGAGCTATACCATTCCGCACTTTATGGGTTATCGCTTTGCACTTTTTAACTATGCAGAAAAAGAATCAGGTGGCTATGTTGATTTTGATTATTTCCATTTGTCAGAAAAGCCTTCCATTCAGAGCACAGAATAAAAAGACAAGCCTTTTTTATACCAAAATTGAACAATAATGCTAATAATTTAGTCAATAGTTCAACGCTGCGGTATCTGATAGGCCTATCTTCGGAATTTATTAAGGGTATGAATGTGTGGTGATAATGGCCAGCATTCATCTGGAATAACCAATATAAACTGATTTATGAACAAACCATTTGAAAACCTTTTTCTAAAAATGAAAAATCTGGACAAACCATATTTTTCTTTTAAACTTATACTCGCAGGTGCATTAACCTGTTTCACCTTTTTTTTATTTAGCGCTTTTACTCAGAATGCTGATGGCCGTAAACCAGTGCCATCAGCTATTCCTTTATTTAGTAATTACGTTTATCAGGGTGACGATGATATTTATAAAAAATATCCCCTAAAAGCCGATGAGTTTTATACACCCATCCTTCAGGGGTGTTATCCAGACCCCAGCATCACCAAGAAAGGAGATGATTATTACCTGGTGGTTTCCTCTTTTGCATTCTTTCCGGGGGTTCCTATTTTTCATTCTAAAGATTTAGTAAACTGGAAACAACTCGGACATGTATTAGACCGCACTTCGCAACTAAAAGTGGCACGTTCGGGCATGAGTGCCGGCATTTATGCACCAGCCATCTTATACAACAAGCTTAATGATACCTTCTATATGATTACCACGCAGATTGCAGGCGGAATGGGGAATATGGTGGTGAAAACGAAAGATCCGGCCAAAGGATGGAGTGAGCCTTATAAACTAAAATTTGATGGCATCGATCCGTCATTGTTTTTTGATGATAACGGAACGGCCTACGTGGTGCACAATGATGCTCCTGAAAAGGAATTGTATACCGGTCACCGTGCCATCAAAATCTGGGAGTATGATTTGGTAAATGACCAGATTATTCCGGGTACGGATAAAATTATTGTGAATGGCGGGGTAGACCTGAGCAAGCGCCCGATATGGATTGAAGCGCCACACATTTATAAAAAGAATAATAAGTATTACCTGATGTGTGCCGAAGGCGGTACAGGCGGTGCGCACAGTGAGGTTATTTTTGTGAGCGATAACGTTAAAGGGCCATATGTACCTTCAGCAAAAAATCCAATTTTAAGTCAGCGTCATCTTCCGGCTAAAAGGGCAGATAAAATAGACTGGGCAGGTCATGCTGATCTGGTAGAAGGTCCGAACGGACAGTATTATGGCGTGTTCCTGGGCATCAGGCCAAATGAAAAAGACCGTGTAAATACTGGTCGCGAAACGTATATTCTTCCGGTAAACTGGGATGGAGAGTTTCCTGTTTTTGAAGGTGGACTGGAGCCTTTAAAAACAAAACTGAAAATGCCTGCAGGGGTTAAAAATAACACCGGCAAACCTGGTTTTTTCCCAAATGGAAACTTTACTTTCCGGGATAACTTTTCTGCAGGAAAGCTGGATTACCGCTGGATTGGATTAAGAGGGCCGAGAGAAGAATTTGCTGCAGTAACGCCCAATGGTTTGCAGATTAAGCCCTTTGCTAAAGATGTAAAAGCGGCTGAACCCATTTCTGCATTGTTTCAGCGGCAGCAGCACAATAGCTTCTCCACCACGGTAACGATGAATTATAAACCAGATACGGATAAAGATCTGGCCGGAATTGTTTGTCTGCAAAAGGAAAGCTATCACTATGTTTTTGGTGTCACTAAAAAAGATAATGATTATTACCTTTTATTGCAACGTACGGAAGACAATGCCTCAACCATATTGGCAAAGGTAAAAATTGATGTTAACCGCCCTATCAATTTGAAGGTAGCTGCAAAGGGTGATGATTACACTTTCAGCTATGCTACAGGAAACAAGAAATTTACCAATCTGGGTGGTACCGTTTCTGGTGATATCCTTTCAACAAATGTGGCAAAAGGATTCACCGGTGCCCTAATCGGACTTTATGCTACTTCAGCAAGCGAGGTTAAATTGTAAGCAATCGTTATAAAAAGTAAATTTTAAAGTATGCGCCCTGGTTTGTGGAAACACGACCAGGGCTTTTTATTTATCCTCCTTTTGTATTGAGACAATTTAATTATCGGATGAATATTAATAACATCACTATGTCCATTTTATGACTAATACATCATACATCATTTAGTCTTTTCGGTATTTTTCGCAGGTTTGGTGTTTTGTTATCCTGCTGAAACATTCCCATTATGAATGCTTATGCGTTTTTTTTATGTTTTGGAGATTAAAATACACTAAGTCTTAAAAATATTATTCAGGGTAATAAATATTTTAAAATAATTTTTCGTCATAATTGCTTTTATATGTCTCTAAGGGCGGTTTTTTGGCTGCTTTTACCTGCCCTGAACATGAATCCTATAAATTTAAACAATTGTGCTATCTATAAATTACACACGATCCTACATTTATCTCAACCAAATATAAGACACATCTTAACTGAGATGTAAGGCTAACCAAATAACTTATGAATCTAAATTTAACCAAACTTAATCCTTTTCATTAGCGTGCATTTTAACTAATTACAGATTTTTTATGGGGCAGGTGAGCTGTCCGATGATGGAATTTATTGCACCTGATTAATGGATTGAACTGAATGGACGATTTTAGATATGATCCATTAATACAAATAAACCAAATATTGCCCATATGAGACCGCCTACCTAACTAAACAATAGCAATGTCTCTAACTCAGACCTGCATCAGTTTACAGCATTTTATACTAACCAAATTCTAACCCATGTATGATGAAGAAATCCAACTTCAAAGCCATAGAATATGAGCCTTCTATGCACAACCGAACAAATCAAATTCTGCATTTTCTAAATCAATTAATATGATGGACAATTACACAATTACAAGTAGTAATGGCCGGCATATACATCAAAAATTTAGCGCATTATTACTCAGAATAACTTTTATTATGCTCTCCTTATTGCTCATGGCCAATGCGGTGATGGCTCAGCAAAAAAGGATATTAAGAGGTACCGTTGTAGATGAACAGAATGACCCGCTTACGGGTGTAACCATTACATTAAAGGGCACCAATACCCGTGTGGTATCCAATGGTGAGGGTAAATTTTCAATGGAAATCCCGACAGAGAAAAGCACGCTTTTATTTAATTATATCGGGATGAGCCAAAAAGAAATCACCCTTACTGATAAAAATGATATCGTGGTATCTATGAACAATGATAACAAAGTGCTTAACGAGGTTATTGTAGTGGGATACGGACAACAAAAGAAAGCCAGTGTGGTGGGTGCCATTAGCCAAACCAGTGGCAAGGTATTGGAACGTAGCGGAGGGGTAACCAATCTGGGAATGGCCTTAACCGGAAATCTTCCTGGCGTGGTTACTACCGCTTCATCCGGTATGCCGGGTGGAGAAGATCCGCAAATTCTGATCCGTGGACAAAGCTCCTGGAATAACAGCTCGCCATTAATTCTAATCGATGGTATTGAACGTTCTATCAGTTCTATAGATATTTCATCAGTAGAAAGTGTGTCTGTACTTAAAGATGCTTCGGCCACCGCAGTTTATGGTGTAAGAGGGGCAAACGGTGTAATTCTGGTGACTACCAAACAAGGCGTTGAAGGCAGGGCACAAGTACAGGTACGGTCGAACTTAACGGCTAAAGTTGCTTCGAGACTGCCCGAAAAATACGATTCATATGATGCCCTGATGATTAAAAACAGGATTATTGAACGTGAATCTGTGGTAGATCAAAACGCATGGTCTGGTTATACTGCGATGCAGATGATTGATAAGTACCGGAATCCGCTAAATGCAAACGAATGGGACAGGTATCCTAATGTAGATTGGGAAAAAGAACTTTTTAAAGACAGGGCCATGTCTTACAATACCTCTGCCAATGTTTCCGGTGGGTCTAAGTTTGTGACCTATTTTGCCGGCCTGGATCTGACGCGTGAAGGGGATTTATTTAAAACATTTCCGAATCAGCGTGGCTATGAATCAAATTTTGGCTATAACCGTACCAACGTGAGGAGTAATCTCGATTTCAACTTAACCAGGACAACCAAATTTTCAACCAAATTATTCGGATCAAATGGTGTACGCCAGTTGCCTTATGATATGGCTGATGGCGACCAGTCTTTCTGGTCATCTGCCTATCGAACAGCACCTGATTCATTTCGTCCTATTTATAGTGATGGTACCTATGGTTTTTTTCCAACAGCTACACAGGATCAGCCCAATGCGGCTTTCTGGCTGGCGTATTCAGGTGTTGAAAAAAGAACAAGTACGCAGCTGACAACGGATTTCATTCTACAGCAAAAGCTTGATATGCTTACCAAAGGATTGAGTTTGAGAGGTAGCTTATCGCTGGATAATACTTTTCTGGAAAGAAAACGGGGCGTTAATGACCAGTTCAACGCCGCACAGCGAAAATATGTTAATCCGCTAACCGGTATTATCTCATTTGAACAACAAAGGAATGCCGGAACCCAGTTTGACTTTACGGATGCCATTCAATGGTCAACAGCTGCCGGTGAAGTTGATAAAAATGCTACCTTCCGGAACATGAACTACCAGTTTCAGGTAAACTATGACCGTACATTCGGTTCACATGCCGTTACCGGAATGGGTTTGGTCCAACGTCAGCGAACGGCCAGGGGTAGTGCCTTTCCAACATTTCGTGAAGATTGGGTATTCCGAACCACTTATAATTATCAATCAAAATACTTATTTGAAGCAAATGGTGCCTACAATGGGTCTGAGCAATTCGGCCCGGATTATCGCTTTGCATTTTTTCCCTCAGTTTCTGCTGGCTGGGCCATTAGTAACGAGGAATTTATGAAGTCTTTAAAATTTCTTGATTTATTAAAAGTACGGGCATCATGGGGAAGAATTGGGGATGATGCTTTAGGAGGACCAAGATGGCCCTTCCGCGATTCCTATCTGTATGGAAACAATACGCCAATGGGCAGTCCGGCTATTGCTACGCCTTATACCATTTACCGGATCGGGACAATGGGTAATCCAAACCTGTCATGGGAAACCGTAGAAAAACGAAATCTGGGTATTGAGTATAGTTTTTTTAAAGGTGATATTTCCGGAAACATAGATATATTCAGAGATCACAGAAAAGATATTATGATTGGCGGGGGCGCCCGGGCCATTCCTTCTTATTATGGATTTGGCAGCAGTGCCCCGAGAGCAAACCTGGGTGAAGTAAGCAGTAGAGGTTATGAAATTGAACTGCGCCTAACACATTCATTTGGGCAAGGCATCAGGGCATGGGCAAACCTGGCCTTAACACATGCCACCAATAAAACTAATTTCAGAGATGATCCGGAACTCACGCCAGATTATCAGAAACAGGAAGGTTATGCCATTGGCCAAACCCGTTCCTTTCTGGATAATGGTTTTATCAAAAGCTGGGATGATTTATACGGCAGCACAGTGCGCTTATCTAACAATCAAAACAAACTTCCCGGAGATTATAACATCATTGATTTTAATGCAGATGGGGTGATTGATGATAAAGACAGGGCGCCTTATGGTTACACGGGAAGCCCTCAAAATACCTATAATGCCAGTATTGGCTTTGAATGGAAACGTTTTAACCTGTTCTTTCAATTTTATGCCGTAAATAATGTTACCCGTGAAATTGAATTTCCGAATTACCAGGGAAAAAGTAATGTGGTATTTGTGGAACGTCCTTTCTGGTATCTGCAGGATGGAGGAGGAGAAGTTCCGCCACCACGCTGGAGTGTTCTTGATGCTTTTGGTGGCAGCGGAACCCGCTATTATTATGATGCCTCTTACATCCGTTTAAAAAACGCAGAACTGGGTTATACCCTTTCGGGAAAATCAATCAGCAAGCTGGGAATAAGGTCCTGCAGGTTTTATGTGAACGGCAACAACTTGTTTCTTTGGACAAACATGCCGGACGACCGGGAATCCAACTTCAGCGGAGTTTCCCAAGGTGGGGCATATCCAACAGTTAAACGTTTCAATTTTGGTATTGACATCACTTTATAAACGATTTGAAGATGAAAAATCTCTTTAAGAATATTTTGTTCCCAGCAATTATCCTGGTGGGTACATTAACATTACCTTCATGTAAAAAGTATCTGGAAAGATCGCCTTTAGCTGATATCCAGGAAACCGATCCTTACAAAAATTTCAGGAACTTTCAGGGCTTTACTGAAGAACTCTATAACTGTATCCCGCTGTTAAGTGTTGTTGAAGCACATAACAGTTTCAATCTTGGTGAAGAGGAATTTTGGGAAGTGGGCGAAACCCGCCTGATCTCCTATCATATTGATCAGGGTAACTACATGGCCTGGACCAATACTTTCTACAATTTTTTAGGTACAGGAGGCGATCCGGCTAATGGAACCCTTAATGATCCGAACAGATCAAAAGGAAAACTATGGGGTCTCTCCTGGTATGCCATCAGGAAAGCCAACATAGGGCTGGCAAATCTGGATAAACTAACCGATGCCACCCAGGAAGAAAAAGACCTGATTGCAGGCCAGCTTTATTTTTTCAGGGGCTACTTTCATTTTGTGTTAATGGAGTACTGGGGCGGATTGCCTTACATTGACCAGGTATTGCCAAGTGATGAGGTGATAAAAATCCCAAGACTCAGCTATCAGGCAAGTGCCAATAAAGTGGCCGAAGACTTAAAGCGTGCTGCAGACTTGCTTCCTGTAGACTGGGATCAGACACTTGTGGGCAAACAAACCTCAGGAAACAACAACACCCGGATTAATAAAATTATGGCCCTGTGTTTTATGGGGAAAAATTACTTGTGGGCAGGAAGTCCGCTGATGAACAGGGCGTCAACCGGAAACAGCAGCTATAATACTGAGTTTTGTAAAAAAGCCGCTGATGTACTGGCCGAAGCTTTAAAAATTACAGAAAGTACAAACCGCTATGAACTGGCTCCTTTTTCGCAGTATCGCGATTTGTTTTACACCTTTAACCAAAACGGCAAAATTCCAGGATTAAAAGAATCTATTTTTCTGGAAAATTTAGCAAATGCGGGCGGACGCTGGCGTTGGAACCAGGTAAATGATTATCGTCCTCTCGTGATCCATCAAACCGGAATTAAGGTTTATCCAACAGCTAACTATGCAGATTACTATGGCATGGCCAATGGTTTACCTATTACAGATGCAGAAAAAAAGGATGCTGAAAGTGGTTATGACCCGGAATATCCATGGAAAAACAGAGACCCACGTTTTTATAACGATATTTTAATTGACGGCGAGAAATGTGTACTTACCGCGCAAAGCGTTGGTAACAATGAATTTCGCCAGTATGCCAGCCTATATACCAACGGACTTTATAGAACTGCCGACGGTAATAAAAAAGTGTGGACAGGATACCTGAATTCCAAATTTGTATCTAAACTGATGAACGAATATGACGGATACCGGGAGAACAATACGTTTGTGCTCAGTTTAATGCGTTTGGCAGATGTATACCTCCTTTATGCAGAAGCCACAGCAACAGGATATGGCAGCCCCCAAAGTATGGCAGCAGGTTATTCGCTTAGTGCGGTTGAGGCTGTGAATAAAATCAGAACCAGAGCCGGCGTGGCAGGCGTTGCCAGCAAATTTTTGGGCTCAACTACTGATTTTCTTGGTGAATTAAGGCGCGAAAGAGCTGTAGAATTATCTTTTGAAGGACATCGTTTCAATGACTTAAGAAGATGGTTACTGCTTACTGAACGTCCTTATACTTTAAAAAAAGCAGTAGAGTTTGATCGGGCAATACCAAACGCTCAGGTTTACGCAGATCCTAAAAATGCAAGGGTAAGAAATTTCAGGGAAACAGTGTTGTTTGAAAGACAGCTTGGGCAACGCCATTACTGGCTGCCTTTCCGTGTAGAGGATATAAACATGTATAAAGAATTCAAGCAGAATCCAGGTTGGTAATTTTAAGGGAGAAAAGATGAACACAAAAAATATAAATGCTTACTGCTTTTGGCTCCTGATCTGCTTTTTCAGCTTCAATGGAGCCTATGCACAGGAAACCAAAGACAGTTTGGTAAATGTTGCCTTTGATAAGGTCGCGAAAAAAAATCTTCTCGGAGGGGTGTCTGTCGTAAACGTTTCAGATTTACTGAATAAAAGTTACGGCACCTATAGTCTGGATAATCTTCAGAGTTTTGTTGGCGGTTATACCGGAAATATCTGGGGCCAGGCACCATTAATATTGGTTGATGGTATTCCGCGCCGCGCCACAGATGTACGTTTGGTGGAAGTAGAAGCTATCACGGTTTTAAAAGGGGCCAGTGCAGTGGTCTTATACGGGAGTACCGCAGCCAAGGGTGCAATCCTCATTACCACAAAACGTGGAAGTGAAAATCCTTTAAAAATTAAAGTAAGGCTCAATTCAGGGATTTTTGTGCCTAAAAGTTTTCCCGGCTATTTAAAATCAGCTGATTACATGACTTTGTACAATGAAGCCTTAACCAATGATGGAATTGCCACTTCAGGAGCGGGATACACGCAGCAGGATATTGACAATACCAGGTCTGGTGTAAATCCTTACAAGTATCCTGATGTAGATTTTTTCAGCTCGGATTATTTGAGGAAAACCTATTCCCGTTCAGATGTAACCACTGAAGTCTCCGGTGGCAACAACTTTGCACGTTATTATACCAATATTGGCCTTTCTTATAACAACAGCCTGGTCAAATACGGGGAACAAAAAAACAATAGCGACCTGGCATTCAATGTGAGGGGAAATGTAGATATGAACATTGCCAAATGGCTCACCGCATCAGCTGATGCAGTAGCCATCTCTAATAGTAATTACACTGGCAGAGGAAATTTTTGGGGTTCAAGTTCTACCATTGCACCTAATTTCAACAGGTTTTCGCCACTTATACCAATTGATATGCTTGACCCCGGTAATGCGGCTTTGCAAACGATTGTTAAAAATAGCAATCATATTATCGATGGAAAATTTTTACTGGGCGGACAAAGTACCAACCCTACAAACGTATTCTCAGATATGCTTGCCGCAGGTTACATTCGGACCAAATCCAATACTTTTCTCTACAACCTGAACCTGAAGGCAGATTTAAGTTCAATAACAGAGGGTTTAAGTTTTAAAACCGGAACCAGTATGGATTATTCTTCTCTGTATTCTGAAGCCTATCTATTACCCTATGCCACTTACAGACCAACATGGTCAACTGTAAATGGTAAGGATGTGATCACCGCATTGGAGAAATTCGGAGAAGATAAAAACTCCACTAATGAATATGTTGGCCGTTCTACTTACACGCAAACCATGTCATTCAGGTCGCAGTTTAATTACAACCGAACTTTTGCTCAGGACCATACGGTTTCTGCAAATGTTTTAGGCTGGTGGTATAAAACACAGTTTTCAAGTGATATCGACAATGAAGGTGGCAGCGATTATCAACCTGTTCTCAACACGAATCTTGGTTTTCAGGCGGCTTATAACTTCAGGAGTAAATATTATTTCGATTTTTCAGCGGCATTGATTCACTCCGCAAAACTACCTCCAGGTAACAGAAACGGAATTTCTCCGGCAGTTACAGTTGGATGGCGCATGTCTAATGAATCATTTTTTAAAGATCATTTATCTTTTATTGATGATCTTAAGCTATCTGCATCATATGCTTCTATTAAACAAGATCTGGATATCACGGGCTACAGGGCCAATAATGTAAATGAGCCGGTAGATTATTATTTATACCAGGGTTATTACAGCAACAATGCTATCCTGGGTGGATATTACCAATGGAGAGACAATGTTGCGGGTGGCAGAACCACCTTATCCGGACAGGCAGAAAATCCTGATTTAACTTTTGTTAAAAGAAATGAGTTTCGTTTAGGTCTGGATGTTGCAATATTTAAAAACCTCCTAACTTTTGATTTTAATTATTTTTCACAAAACACCAAAGGATTACTTGCCCGGGGCCTCACCATTTATCCTTCTTATTTTTCCGGCTCAGGAGATTTCCGCCCATGGATCAATTTTAATGAAGACAAACGTACAGGATTTGATTTTGCATTGAACCTGAACAAACAAGCCGGACAGTTATTTTATTCGCTTGGCGTATCAGGAATGTTCTATAATAGTAAGGCTGTTCAAAGGGATGAAATCATTGATCAGGCTTATCTGGCCAGGGCCGGCCGTCCGTTAGATGCTTATTATGGATACATCAGTGAGGGTCTTTTTCAAAATCAGGCAGAAATTGATGCTCATGCCAAACAAACCTTTGGTACAGTGAAGCCAGGAGATATCAAATACAAGGATTTAAATAATGATGGCTTAATTGATAACAGGGATCAGCAGGATCTGGGCCATACAGGATGGGCCGCTTCACCTTTTAGCTTCGGGTTAAACCTCACGTTAAAATATAAGCACTTCACCTTATTTGCCCTGGCATCTGGTACCAGGGGAGCCGTTGGATTTAAAAACAGCTCGTACTACTGGGTTGGCGGAAGTGGAAAATATTCTGAGGCGGTGTTAGACCGATGGACCGAGCAAACCAAAGCAACGGCAACCTATCCGCGTTTAACCACCAATAGCAATAATAACTTCCGAAATTCTACCTTCTGGATGTATAAAACGAATCGGTTCGATCTTAACCGGGTACAGTTAACTTATGATTTTGATAAGAAAATTTTCAATGATTCATTTGTGCATGGACTAAGCTTATACCTACAAGGAGATAATTTACTGGTGATTTCATCAGAACGGAAACTAATGGAAACCAACATTGGAACAGCACCGCAAACACGGTTCTTTAACCTGGGTGCAAGGGTATCTTTTTAATGACCTATAACTTTTAATGATATGAAATTCAAAATATTAATTTTAGGGTTGGCAGTGCTTTCGTTCACTGGCTGCAAAAAAATTCTGGAGCCTGAACCAGAAAATCTGAAGACGATTGATCAGATGTATACGGATGCGAATTTTGCACAAGGTTTTTTAATCAACGCTTACCGTACCATTCCCGCTTATTACGATAACTCTGAATATGCCACTGATGATGCCGTAACCAACCAGCTTACCAATGGTTATTTGCAGGCTGCTGCGGGTTCATGGACATCAACCAATAATCCTGCATCGGTTTGGAACCAGTCTTATGAAGCCATGCAATACATCAATCTTTTCCTGGAAAATTCACCGAAAGTCAAGTGGGCAACGGATGCAGAAAGTTCCAGGCTTTTTAACCTGAGAATGAGGGGAGAGGCTTTCGGTCTTCGTGGATTGTATCTCTATTTTCTGTTGCGCAACCATGGCGGTATTGCCACCAATGGACAGCTGATGGGCGTGCCGATTGTAACAGCCTATCAAACCCCTAAAACAGATTTTAATGTTCCGCGGGCTACATTTGATGCCTGTATTAAACAAATTTACAAAGACCTGGATAGCGCCGAAGCTTACTTACCCGTGGAGTATAATGATATTTCGACTGCAAGCCAGATACCCGATCGCTTTAAAGCTTTTACCGGAAATGTGGAAACCTACAATCGGGTAATGGGACAATATGCACGTCAGTTGTTTAATGGATTAATAGCAAGATCGTTTAGGGCAAGAGCAGCACTGCTGGCGGCCAGTCCGGCATTTCAGAATAGTGCCAATACCACTACCTGGGCTGATGCTGCTGAATATGCCGGCCGTGTGATCGATTATAAAGGCGGAGCCAATGCCCTTCCGGCAAATGGAGGTACTTATTATGCCAACAACTCAGAGGTTGATGGATTAGGTGGGGGTAGTAATCCTTCTGAAATCATCTGGCGTGAAAATATCATCACTAATGACGGTACCCAGGAAGGGCAGCATTTTCCGCCATCTTTATTCGGAAACGGATTAATGAATCCCACACAAAACCTGGTAGAATCTTTTGCTATGGCAAACGGTTACCCGATAAATCATCCGAACGCTAATTTTAATGCCAATGCACCATATGCGTCGAGAGACCCGAGGTTTGCAAAATATATTATTTTTGACGGGGCAACCGCCGGTGTAACCAATGCCGTGATCAGAACAGGTAGTGCTTCCGGCACAGATAACGGTATTAATGTTCGTGCAACTTCTACGCGTACAGGTTATTACATGAAAAAGCGTTTAAGGATGGATGTTAACCGTAACCCGATCTCTTTAAGTGGTAAAACACATTATAATCCACGGATCCGCTATACCGAGATTTACCTCGATTATGCCGAAGCAGCAAACGAAGCATGGGGGCCAACCGCCACCGGAACCAGAACCTATTCTGCATACGACATCATAAAAGCCATTCGTAAGCGGGCTTTCGGATTCAATAACGATCCTTACCTGGAAGAATGTAAGGCCGATGTAGCCAAAATGCGTGAACTGATCAGGAATGAACGCCGATTGGAGCTTTCTTTCGAAGGTTTTAGGTTTTGGGACCTCAGGCGCTGGAAAGCAGATCTGTCAAAACTTAATGAAACGGCCAGAGGCTTAGATGTCAATAGCGGTATTTATAAGCCATTTAATGCCGAAACGAGGGCCTTTCAGCAATATATGATTTACGGCCCCATTCCAAACTCAGAAGTCCTGAAGTATAATCAACTGCTGCAAAATCAAGGTTGGAAATAAGTAACACTGAATTAATCATTTAGACAATATGAAAATTAACAATATATATATCGCTCTCGCATTAGCACTTAGCCTGATGGCCTCCTGTAAAAACGAGAAGATTGCCTTTCCTGAATTTGACTATAAAACAGTTTATTTTGCCAGTCAATATCCTTTAAGAACAGTGGTTTTGGGAGAAGATTTAATTGTAGACAATTCAATGGATAAAAACCACATGGTTTCCATTAAAGCTACCCTTGGCGGAGGTTATGAAAATAAAAACGATGTGGTAATTGATATTCAGAAGGCTGAAACATTGCTGAATGGGCTGAAGTTTAATAATGGCGGCGGACAGGTTTTGCCGATGCCGGCAGAATACTATCGCTTAATGTCTAACCAAATCAGAATCAATGCCGGTGATGTTTTAGGTGGGGTGGATGTACAATTAACAGATGCATTTTTTGCTGATCCCAAAGCGCTGAGCAGAAACTATGTCATCCCATTGGTAATGACCAAGGTTACCGGTGCGGATTCTATTTTAAAAGGGATTCCTGTTGTATCCAATCCTTCAAGGGTAAACCCGCTGCACTGGGCAACCAGACCAAAAGATTATATACTTTATGGTGTTAAATACGTTAATCCGTGGCATGCCAACTATTTACGCAAAGGCATAGACCAGATTACCCAGGCCAACGGTACCATGAATACCGTTTCACGTCATACGCCTTATGTAGAAAGCAATGAGCTGGTGAGTATGAGCACGGTATCACTTAAAACGGCAAGTTTACCCCTTACCATTAAAAATAGTGCAGGTACAAACGTATCCTTTACGCTCCTGTTGAATTTCGCTGATGACAATACCTGTACCCTCGCCAGCAGTACGACCAATATAGAGGTTACAGGAAGTGGCAGGTTTGTTTCCAATGGTGAAAAGAACAGTATTGGTGGCAGCAGCAGAAGTGCGATATACGTGGATTATACGGTGAACTTTAAAAATCTTAATTTAAAATATGCAACAAAAGACACGCTAATTGTTCGCGACAGAGGAATTAAAGCTGAATATTTTGATGTGACTAACTAGTCATATTGTTCATTAATTCGAAGCTTTTATAAGATTGTCTGAAATGAGTCTCTTTATGATTCCTGAATATTCGAATTAATATTCACTCCAGAACGGGACAGGTGAGCAAGCCTGTCCCTTGATTTGATAAAAACAATAAGGTTAATAAATGATTTCTTAATACCATGATTGTATGATTAAATAGCCTGATAATTTCCATTTCTTAAGCTTTTATTTGGTGGTGTTTGGAATAAAAATTCAGAAAATAAAAAAATACAATCGATTGCATTTTTAATGATGCGTTTTTGGGCTTGATTTAAAGAATCTTGCCTGAAACGCTGTATTTGATAAAAAAAGAAATTTTCTTGCACATTTCTACCTTAAAAATGTACAATTGAATCATTGTTGAAGGGTTGATCTAAATACCTTTACCTTCATACAGGCTTAATAGTATTCAGTAGTATTTTTTGTTTCGCATTCTTTTATGTCTTTCATGACATGCTCTTGCTATTCAACTGACGATTGATCATCTGTTGAGGTCTGTTTTTTTTAACCATTATAAACTGTTTTTATGAGAATTGAAATTTTACGATTTATTGTAAGACCTCATTTGAGATTTTCTATAAGTCTCCCCAGAATTGCACTTACCGCAATTTTAATGATCTTCACGCTGGCCGCACAGGCACAAACTCAAATTAAGGGGCGTGTATTAGATGATCAGGGAAAACCCCTTCCGGGCGTAAGCATTTTAGTGAAGGGAACATCCACGAGTACAACTGCATCCAACACCGGTAACTTCAGCATTTCAGTGCCCTCAGCCAATTCGGTATTGGTATTCACTTATATTGGCTTTACCAGTAAAGAAATTCCGGTACGCAACCAAACCGAAATCAATGTAACTTTATTGCCGAGTGCAGCAGAGCTGGAACAGGTAGTGGTAGTGGGTTATGGTACACAACGTAAAGAAGCCGTAACCGGATCAGTAGCCAATATATCAGGTGAGAAAGTTCGCGAAGTTCCGGCTCCAAATATCGCACAGGCCATTCAAGGGCGTGTAGCCGGAGTTAATATTTCCCAAACTTCAACCAAACCTGGTGCAACCATGCAGATTCTGATTCGTGGTGCACGGTCACTTTCTGCCAGTAATGATCCATTAGTGGTATTGGATGGAATTCCTTTTCCAGGCTCCATCGGTGATATTAATCCAAACGATATTAAAAGTATAGATATCCTTAAAGATGCATCTGCAACGGCCATTTATGGATCACGGGGTGCAAATGGTGTAATTTTGTTAACTACAAACCGTGGACAACAAGGTGCGCCTGCTCAGGTTACTTATAACACCTATACGGGTTTACAAACACTTTTTGCAAAATTCCCGATGATGAATTCGCAAGAATTAATCGCAATGCGTAAAGCAGCAGGTTTGTTTACAACTAACGGGGTAGATGAATCTAATGATACCGATACGGATTGGCAGGATTTATTCTATAACAAATCTGCAGTAGTAACCAGTCATGACGTAGGCGTATCAGGTGGTTCTGCTACAGGTAGCTATAGCTTTGGCGGTGGTTACTATAAGAATCAAAGTTTGATCCCCACACAGCAATATACCAGGTATTCGATGAAAGCATCTTTGGATCAGCAAATTGGTAAGTTTTTCCGGGTTGGTTTTACCAGTAACAATAACTATAATCTAAGTGAAGGTAATCAGGTGGGTGTTTACGGTGTGCTGAGCAATACGCCAATGTCAAACCCTTATAATGCAGATGGCAGTTTAAAAAGAACCATCAGAATGCCACAGGATGAATCGTGGATTTACACCAATCAATCTACAAAAGACCTTCATGATAAATGGTTAAATGAAACACGTGGTTTTGCTACCTATAACTCATTTTATGGAGAGGTAAAAATTCCGGGGGTAGAAGGTTTAAAATACAGGGCCAACCTGGGGCTTGATTTTATTCAGAGTAATAATGGTAATTATACAGGTGTTGGAATTGGAAGTGCTACCGCTACTACAGTTTCTACCGCTGGTGTGAGCAACTCACAAACATACCACTGGACACTTGAAAATTTATTAACATATGACCGTACCTTTTCAGAAAAACACAATTTTAATGTAGTGGCATTATATTCTGCCGAACAGAATAAATTTAATTCCTCTTCCATGTCAGCACGTGATATTCCTTCAGATGCTTTCCAGTTCTATAATCTTGGTCAGGCCAATGGTGAATTAACAATCGGAAATGGAAATTACAACTTAAGCGGATTAATGTCATACATGGGAAGGGTGATGTATTCCTATGATAACCGGTATTTAATCAGTGCCACAATCAGGTCTGATGGCTCATCTCGCCTGGCACCAGGACATAAATGGAATACCTATCCTGCTGTTTCAGTAGGATGGAACCTGATGAATGAACCTTTCATGAAAGGCATTACAGCCATTGACAGGTTAAAGATCAGAGTAGGTTACGGACAAACATCAAACCAGTCGGTAAATCCTTACCAGACACTAGGTTTATTAAATACAAGGCCTTATAATTTTGGCGATACGAACTATGCTATAGGCTACTATGTTTCACAACTTCCAAGTCCGAATTTAGGATGGGAATATTCACAAACCTGGAATTATGGTTTAGATTTCTCTGTACTGAAAAACAGAATCAACGGTACATTTGAATATTATGTAACCAATACCAATGATATTTTATTAGATATTGCTTTGCCTCCAACTTCAGGTGTGGGAAGTTATACGGCCAACATCGGACAAACACAGAATAAAGGTTGGGAACTCAGCGTGAACGGTAACATCTTCAACAATAAAGATGGCTGGTCATGGGATGTAGGTTTTAACCTGTCTGCAAACCGCAATAAACTGGTTTCACTGGCTTCCGGACAGACCAGGGATGAGGGAAATGCCTGGTTTGTAGGGTATAACATCAATGCCATTTATGACTATGAAAAAATAGGATTATGGCAGACTGGAGATCCTAACCTGAATGTTTTGGAACCAGGTGGTAACGTGGGTATGATCAAGGTTAAATATACCGGCGATTATGATGCTACAGGCAAGCCTACAAGGGCAATTGGAGCCGCTGACAGACAGATTATGAATGTAGATCCGAAATTATCAGGTGGTTTTAACACCCGGGTAGCCTATAAAGGATTTGACTTGAATGTAGTTGGTTTATTCAAAGATGGCGGTATCCTGATCAGTACGTTATATGGTTCTACAGGTTACTTAAACCTTTTATCAGGAAGAAGAAATAACGTAAAGGTAGATTATTGGACGCCAGATAATACCGGTGCAAAATATCCGAAACCAGGTGGTATTGCAAGTGGTGATAACCCTAAATATGGCAGTACCTTAGGTTATTTTGATGCGTCATTTTTAAAAATCCGTACCATTTCACTGGGTTATGATTTTAACCGCGACTTAATTAAGAATTCGAAGGTGAGACTTAGGATGTATTTAACTGTTCAAAATCCATTTGTAATGTTCTCTCCATATTACAGCGAATCAGGTATGGATCCGGAAACCAATTCGTATGGCGATGAGAATGCTGCGGTAACCAATACATACCGGAGAAGGTTTTTAACTGTAGGTACCAATACGCCTTCTACGCGTAATTATGTGGCCGGCCTTAACTTAACTTTTTAATATACCAATATGAAACGTATACACTTCAATATAACTTTAGGGGTTTGGCTGGGAATGGTCATGTTCTCCGGCTGTAAAAAAATTCTTGATGAAGAACCACGCAGTATTTTTACCCCTGATTATTTTAAAACAGTAACAGGTGTAAATGGCGGACTTACCGCAATGTATGCTCACCTGCGTAACATTTACGGGCAGGCCTATTACTATAATTCATTGATTACAGGTACAGATGAAGCAACCTGGGGTAAAGATGCCGATGGTAACTTTAAAGATATGGATTGTTCAGGCGTAGGCTCTATTCTTTCTACGAGTTATCCAAGCAGCGTATTGTGGACCGAAGCTTTTCCAAATATCAATACGGCCAGTGGTGTGATAGAGAATGCCAGTGCGGCGGGTATTTCCAGTGCATTGGTAGCAGAAGCCAGGTTTTTCCGTGCTTTTGATTATTTCATGCTGGTACAAACCTTTGGAGGTGTACCACTTGATTTAGGCGGAGGTGAACTTAAATTTAATATCAATCCGGTGAGAACTTCTACCCGCAATACTGTACCAGTGGTTTATACCAAAGCGGTATTTCCTGACCTGTTGCAGGCCGTTGCCGATTTACCTGCAACTTCAAGGGTTATCGGAGGCGTAACCAAAACTACAGCAAGACTCTTTTTATCTAAAGCATACCTGACTTATGGATGGTGGTTACAAAATCCCAATAACATTCCAACATACCCGGCAGCCAACAGAACTGATCCTGACGGACATGATGCCGCCTGGTATTTTCAGCAGGCTTATGATATTGCTACAGCAGGTATAGAAAACCCAGGTGCTAACGGATTGGTTGATACTTACTATGATGTTAATCTGGGTCCAAATGACCGCAATAAAGAAATGTTGCTTTATGCCGATCACACAGAAAGCAGTGAGCGGTATAATGGTGGTAGTTTAACTTTTGGAAGTGGTGGTGCACCGGATAATTTCTCTGGGTGGATGATGACCTGGAATTACACCAACCTGAGAAGTGGTGGCATCAGTTCAGTTCAACGTGAAGCAGAACAACATCTTGGTCGCCCGTGGAACCGTATGGCCCCAACCATAGAAGTGTTTAAAAATACCTTTGCAGATAAAACCCTTGATTCCCGTTACGACGGAACCTTTACTACCGTATATCGTGGTAACTGGCCAAAAGGTTACAATCCGCCAGAATCTGCACCTGCTTCATTGGTGAATGCCAACGGCATATCAATTGTTCCGGGCAATGCGGTATTAAGCTTTTTAGATACGGACAACAGTGCAATTACTTACCCAACCGGTGCCGGAGCCAGCAACGTTGGAGCCGGAACTTTGCCTGGAAGAGCAGATTATGTGATTGCACCAAATGGCATCAGCAGAATCGTTTATCCGGGGCTTTGGAAACTGGGTCCTTACCGTACAGATAATGGAACCGGACTGGGGCAGCCAAATGCCGGCAGTACACGCCCGTATCCAATCGCCAAATTCTCTGAACTGTATTTTGTTGCTGCAGAAGCTGCCGTAAAAGGGGCTAATGTAAAAGCGGGCAAAAGTGCACGCGAATTGATTAACGTAATTCGTGCACGTGCTGGAAAATGGCGTTGGGATAATAATGGAAATGTAGCTAAAGTGCAAGATAACAGTGCTGCAATGGTTGCTGCCACGCCAGCTACTATTGATATCAATTACATTCTCGCAGAACGCTCCCGTGAATATTATGGAGAGGGCTATAGAAGATTTGATTTGATCAGAACTCAAAAGTGGGCTGAATTATCCACCACTTATAGCATTGCCGGGATCAATTATGGTGATCATACACCAGTAACGGTAACCAGAACCATTACACCAGCTTTATATTTGCGTCCGATTCCTCAGGATCAGATTGACAAAATGCAAATGTCAGATGCTGATAAAAAGGCCTATCAGAATCCAGGATATTAACCTTTAAAAAATCAGGCAGGTTGTTCTACGGAATAATCTGCTTTTTTTTTTATCTGTTTTTATGGACAAGCAGTTCAATTCATTCTGCCATAAAAATACCATTCCCTACAGCGCAACTGAAATAAAATAATTTTGAAAAACCCAATGAAACAATTTATTCTGAGCCTGATGCTATGCGTGGTTTTTTATTTTCCGCTCAGGGTTACCGCGCAAAATCCCATTGTACAAACCCATTATACGGCCGATCCCGCACCTTTGATGTATAACGGAAAACTTTATTTATACACCAGCCATGATGAGGATAATTCCACCTGGTTTGTGATGAATAACTGGAAATTATACACCACAGAAGATATGGTCAACTGGACCGATCATGGCGCAGTGGCATCATATGAAACATTTGACTGGGCCATTGGTGATGCCTGGGCCATTCAGGTGGTAGAGAGAAAAGGTAAATTTTATTTATACGCGCCGGTAAAATCACGCGATAAAAAACGTTCGGCTATTGGTGTGGCAGTTGCCGATAATCCATATGGCCCATTTTATGATCCGCTGGGGAAACCTTTGGTCAGCGTAAGTGACGGAGATATTGATCCTACAGTATTTATCGATGCGGATGGAAAAGCCTATCTCTATTGGGGAAATCCAGACTGCTATTATGCCGAGCTTAATGATGATATGATCTCGCTCAAAGGCGAGGCTATTCGTGTACCCATGACGGTGGCATCTTTTGGCAAACGTGAAGCCAACGAGCGCCGCCCAACCTTATATGAAGAAGGACCGTGGTTATATAAGCGAAACCCGCTATACTACCTCTTTTGGGCAGGTGGCCCCATACCGGAACATTTGGGTTATTCTACCAGCACAAGTCCGAAAGGCCCCTGGAGATACAATGGTACGCTAATGCCTCCTGAAGGCAGAAGTTTTACCAATCACCCGGGCGTGGTCGATTATAAAGGAAAAACTTACCTTTTTTACCATTCCGGAGCACTGCCAGGCGGAAATGGTTTTAACCGCTCTGTCGCTGTACAGGAAATGAACTTTAAAAAAGATGGCAGCATATCACCCATGAAAATGACGGATGGCATTGTTAAGCCCCTGCAAAATTTAAATCCCTATCAAAAAGTGGAGGCTGAAACCATTGCCTGGTCTGAAAACATAAAAGCTTCTGAAAATAAAAATGTGGGTGTGTTTGTTACCGCGAAAAAAAATCTGGCCTATACGAAAGTTAAATCTGTCGACTTTGAGGCTGCGGGTGCTTCAAAATTTACAGCCAGGGTTGGCACTACGCATAATGCTGATGTAACGATGGAAGTTCACGCTGATGGTTTAAACGGCCCCTTACTCAGCACCATCAAAGTCCCTTTGACAGGGGGTAATAATCGCTGGGCTGTTGTTTCAACGGCAGTAAGCAAAATCACAGGCATCCATGATCTTTACTTTGTTTTTAAAGGCAAGGCAGAAACAGATATCGCCTTTTTTGATTACTGGATGTTTACGAAATAATTTAAAAAACACTCCGCTTCGCTCAATACTGCTGAACTTTCTATCATGAATACCTTATTATAAAAAATCTACCCACGTCATGAACATCGTAAAATTATTTGTCATCACCATTTTAACATTCATTTCTGCGGGAAGTTGCTGGGCACAAACTTCCGCTCATGAAGCGACCATATGGCTTGATATGCTGGATTTAACAGCAGCCACCCAGGGAAATGGTACACCTCAAAAAAACAAGTCGGTTGATGGAAAAACCATGACCATTGCAGGCAAAACTTTTGATCGTGGATTTGGAACACATGCCGAAAGTTCATTGTTGATTTTACTGAACGGAAAAGCAAATTCATTTTCAGCACAGGTGGGTATTGATGATGAAATAACCGGGCATGAGCCTGCAGCGGAGTTTATACTGGTGGCAGATGGTCAAAAAATCTGGTCAAGCGGAATAATGCACCTGGGTGATAAAGCAAAGCCTTGCGAAGCTTCACTTAAAGGGGTACACAAACTGGAATTAGTTGTGACAGATGGTGGCAACGGCAATTATTATGACCATGCAAATTGGGCAAATGCAGCTTTCAAGGCAACGGGTGTCAGCACCTTTGCTACCCTTAATCCAATTCCAGGTATACCTTATATCCTTACACCTAAAACATCTTTGTTACCAAAAATCAACAGTGCCGGCGTTTTCGGCGTAAGACCCGATTCGCCATTTCTGTTTATCGTGGCGGCAACGGGAGAAAGGCCAATGAAATTCTCAGCAGCCGGTTTGCCCTCCGGACTAAAATTAGATGTAAATACAGGCATCATTACAGGTTGTCTGAAGGAAAAAGGCATATTTTCAGTAAGCCTGGGTGCCATGAATGCAAAAGGTAAAGCAAAAAAAACATTACGCATTGTTTGTGGCGATCAGATTGCGCTTACGCCACCTATGGGCTGGAACAGCTGGAATTGTTTTGCTGATCAGGTATCTGCTGATAAAGTGAAGCGTGCTGCAAATGCAATGATTAAAAGCGGATTAGTGAATCATGGCTGGACTTACATCAATATTGATGATTTCTGGCAAAATAATAAAGATGCTAAAGACCCTTCCATTAGGGGCGAACTTCGTGATCAGGCCGGAAACATCATAACCAATTCGCGTTTTAAGGACATGAAAGGGCTGGCAGACGACGTTCATGCCATGGGCCTGAAAATTGGATTGTATTCCAGTCCGGGGCCCTGGACTTGTGGCAGTTGCACCGGAAGTTATGGGTATGAAAAACGAGATGCAGACACCTATGGAAAATGGGGTTTTGATTACCTGAAATATGATTGGTGCAGTTACGGTCATGTAATTAATGGCATGCCAAATAATGATCCGTATAAAATTGGTGCCTTATCTTATAAAGGTGGAAACGACCTGGCTACCGCGATGAAACCGTTTCAATTAATGGGCGATGCACTTAAAGCACAGCCACGGGATATTGTTTTCAGTCTGTGTCAGTATGGAATGTCTGATGTTTGGAAATGGGGCAGGGCTGTTGGAGGTACATCCTGGCGTACCACCAATGATATTACCGATACCTGGACAAGTGTCAAAAATATTGCTTTGCAACAAGATCAGGCAGCTGCATGGGCCAAGCCTGGCAACTGGAATGATCCGGATATGCTGGTAGTGGGCACGGTGGGATGGGGTAATCCGCATCCCAGCAAACTCAGGCCAGATGAACAATACCTTCACTTTAGTTTATGGTGCCTCTTCTCTGCACCATTACTGATTGGCTGCGATATGGAAAAACTGGATGATTTTACGATGAATCTGCTCACCAATGATGAAGTAATCGCCATCAATCAGGATCCGCTTGGCAAACAGGCTACCTGCTTACAAACCATTGGCGATGTCCGCATTTATGTAAAGACCTTGGAAGATGGAAGCCATGCAGTAGGATTTACCAATTTTGGACAGGAAAAGGCAGAATTAACATATAGCGATTTTAAAAAGCTGGGCCTTAAAGGCAATTTAAAAGTTCGTGATCTCTGGCGACAAAAGGATCTGGCATCCGTAAACAGCGAAAATGGTAAACTTCCCCTGAGCATACCTGCACACGGTGTATTACTGTATTCATTTGCAACAAAATAATAGCTTGGATTATGCTGCACCTATGGTTGGGGAGTGGGTTTGATCGCTTACCAGGCATTTTGATTTTTTTACAAAATGCCTGATCATGGATGCATTTAAATGCCATTTTTGAGGCGTATGAAAAAATGCGCTTAATGATTAGATTGTTACATAATGGTGCTAACCCGATAATTTTAACTACCTTACTCCGCGCAGGTACATTTACGCGCAACAACGGTGAATGCAAAACAAAAATTCTAAGATTAGTGAACTAATAGATCTGAATGACGAGCTGGAGAATTATTTTCGAAACACCATCATTCCCCAGCTTTTTGTTGATGCCAATTTAATACTGCGCAAATTTACACCACCGGCAATGAAGCAGTTTAAGCTTCATCATAGCGACATTGGAAAATCCATTCTTGATGTTAAAGACAATTTTCGCTTTCCCAGCATTATTGATAATATTGAGCAGGTAATCAGCACTGGTGAACTTTTAGAGAAGGAAGTTCAAACGGTGGATATGCGGTGGTTCCAGATGAACATTTTGCCGTACATTGTGATGAAGGAAAATAAAACCAATGGGGTGATCATTACCTTTATTGACATTACTTCCAGGATCCGCGATCTCAAAGAGCAGGAAAAATTAATTATGGAGCATGAGTTATTATTGGATACCATCTCTCACGACATCAAAACCCCATTAACCAGCCTGGGTTTAACCATTGAAATGCTGAAGAAAGTACCCGAAAAAGGAATGGAAAAATTCCCGGTACTGCTGGAGAAAATTGAAACCGGGCTGTTAAAAATAAAAGGAATTATCATCGATTTAACAGATGCCAGACAATCTGAACATCATTTTAAAACTGTTGCAGAGTTATTGGATATTGAACAAATTCTGGAAGATGTCCGCTTAACGCTAGCGGCGCAGATACTGGAATCTAATGCCGTCATCAGTTGGGCGTTTAAACACTCGGAAGTTGTTTTTGTGCGCCGCAAGCTCAGAAGTGTACTTTACAACCTGATTAACAATTCAATCAAATACCGGAGTGCCAGCCGTGTGCCGGAAATTATGATTAAAACCTATATGGAAAATGATGATTTCGTGCTCAGCGTTTCGGATAACGGGAGGGGGATAGCACAAGAAAACCTGGAAAAAATATTCAATAAATACGAGCGCCTTTCAACAGATGTGGAAGGAACAGGTGTTGGCCTTCACCTCGTGAAAGAAATTGTTAATTTATCAGGCGGAAAAATCAGCATTGAAAGTGAACCGGATAAAGGAACCATATTCAGGGTCTACCTGAAAAACCAAAATGCAGATAAGAGTACAACAGCCTGAAAACTATAAAATTGAATATCAGACTGAAGTAAATGCCGTTCAATCTTCTGCACAATGCTGCCTCAGTTGCTTTGGCCCCTGTGGCCATATAAATGCAGTGGTTTGCTTTTTCCAACCCATACTTTTATAAAAAGAATCTGCCCCGGGTGCCGCGCTTAAGTTTACGAAATGATAATTATCCAATTGATTGTTTAAGGTGGTCACAATATACTTGCCCAAGCCCTGTCCCTGGTAATCAGGATCAACAACTACATCAGCCAGCATGGCGTAATAACGGCCATCTCCGACTACTCTTCCAAATGCAATAATTACCTCTTCATGGTATACAAAAAGGGTATGCGTACTCAATTTAAAGGCACTTTCTATTTCTGCAGCCAGGCGATGTTTCCAATTAATTTTTTGAAATAAATGCAATACATGTGTCCAGTCTATACGGGTTAAATCCGGATTAATTTGAGTAGGATATGTTGGGTTAACAATAGGGGTAATCATTGAATTTTTTTAATTAAGCACGTAAAGTTGAACATTTTTTATGAGTCAGGCAGCCCCATTATTTATAAATATGGTTTAACTAAGGTCATGGCCTCTTCAATGGCCTCAGCATATGGCAGATATAAATTTCTTGCATGCGGATTAAGTGCATCGGCATCACATAAGCCTGCGTGGTGCCAGTAATGCAGGTGATCCCAATCTGGCCTGTCAATGATGAGATAGAGGCAAATGCCCTTTAACGGGATGCCCGGTTTTAAAGTTTTTACACACTCTTTTGCGATGAGTTCTATCCAGTTTGGGCGATGTTCACCCGGATGGCTGGTTTCTGTTAATACAATTGGTCGCCACCTAACCATGATATGAAACCTACTTCATTAATTGGGATAACAATAAGCTGCTGGCCGGGGCAGTAATTTTTATAAAAGGTGGCAAACGCCGAGCAGACATCCACAAATCGAATCAGGAAATGAGGGTGTAGGGGGCTCAAATCTACCGGGTATCCAAAATGGCAGATATCCCAGATTTGTTGGATACCGGTATCCCTTGCGGCATCAATCATCAGTGCTACAGTATAACATTGGCATTATAGGCTTCAGGACATTCTGCTGCCAATGTTTTTTTTGGCGAAGTTGACAGATGTTTTTTCGATTGTAGACATTACTTACATTTTTTATAGTACATCACAATGGGTTGCTATTGAATCTAATTCAGGTTACTTAACATATGTTTGCAACATAAAATTTAAAATTATGAAAACACTCATTATTGTGATTCATCCTGATCTTCCGGGTGCTGTAGTGAATAAAAGATGGGTAGAAGAACTGAAGAAATTTCCTGATCGATATGTGATCCATCAATTGCATGAGTGCTATCCCGACGGGAAGATAGATGTTCATTGTGAACAGCAACTGGTAGAACAGTATGATCAAATTGTTTTTCAGTTTCCGTACTATTGGTTCAATTGCCCATGGTTATTTAAAAAGTGGTTAGATGAAGTGCTTACCCATGGCTGGGCTTATGGAAGTAAGAGTGGGTATAAACTGGCAGGAAAAACCATAGCCCTGGCCATATCGGTGGGGGTTGATGAGGCTGACTATCTGCCATCAGGGACTTACAATTATACCTTAGCCGAGTTACTCCGTCCATTTGAACTTTCTTTTGGATATGTTAAAGCAGATTACCAGCCACCGTTTACATATTATGGAATAGAATATCATTCTACTGCTGAATGGATAGAAAAAAGCGTACAACCCTATATGGATTTTTTAAATGCTTTGTAATTTTATGGGCTGGACTGAAAAGTATTTTCTATTGCATTGTGCTGGCATTAGCGCGTGATAAATTTTTAGGAAAAAGTAATTTCTTATCACACATCAAGATGGGTTTGGCTAAACATTGCGATTTTAGCTACCTAAACTTAGAATAAAATGTCAAAGATTCTTCATGTAATTTCAAGCCCAAGAGGCGAAGCATCCAATAGTATTAAATTGGCAAATGCCATTATAGATCAGTTAAGAGCACAAGATCCTGCAGCTGCTGTTGTGGTAAAGGATTTGGCCAAAACACCTTTTCCACACCTGGAAGAAGCGCATTTAAATGCCTTCTTTACACCTGTTGAACACCATACCGAAGAAAACAAAGCGGCCATCAGCCACTCGAACCAGGCGATTCAGGAAATTATGGATGCAGATGTGTTGGTCATCGGTGCGCCAATGTACAACTTTGGTATTCCTTCAGTATTAAAGGCCTGGTTTGATCATATCGGCCGTGCCGGGATTACGTTTAAATATGGTGCAAATGGTCCTGAAGGTTTGGTCACCGGTAAAAAAGCGTATATCGCTATGGCTACAGGTGGCGTTTATAGTTCAGGACCTGCCGCAGGTTACGATTTCGTAGCGCCTTATATTAAAGCCTATTTAGGTTTTATCGGTATTACTGATGTAACCATAGTGAGGGCTGAAGGTTTTGCTGTGGCTGACTTGCAGGAAACCGCATTGGATAAAGCAATTGATAGTATCGTTCTGTAAAATAAATTGAATGCATATTAAAGGCCGTCTCTAAAAAAGAGATGGCCTTTTTTGTATAGTGTCGCATCCTGAAATTAGATTTTTTGCCCACACTTTAAGCGTTTATTAAGAAATACTGCAAAACTTCCGTAACTATTATAACATCAATGCTACAGTTTAAAAGCCTTTGTGTTAAATTGTCCCCCCTAAAGTGTGATTTAACCCCCTGTTTAAATCCATAAAAAATCGGTACTTTGAATTTTAACCAAATGATGAAAATCAAGCATCTTAATTTCCAGTTGCACTTACTGATTAAAGATATACTGATTGGTGGCCTATGCTGTATGCTGAGTTTATATAGTGTGGCGCAGCAAAGTACTGTCAGTACCGTTGCCGCTAACGGATGGTCTAACAATTCGGTAAATACGGTAATCTTTAGAAAAAACGCCTTAGTCAGTTTTCGGCATATTCAATATGCGGCCTATTATGATGCTGATCAGTTTTTAGTGCTTGCCAAAAGAGAACTGAATTCGCCAACCTGGGAAACTTTAAGAACTGCTTATAAAGGTGATGCAGCCGATGCACATAAATCCATCAGCATTATGGTAGATGGAGATGGGATTTTACATGTGGTATGGAGCCAGCACAATAACACGTTAAATTATGCATATGCGCTAAGTGCAGGCAGTCTGGTTTTAAGTGAGAAAAAACCAATGCTCGCCGAACGGGAGGGTAAGGTGAGTTATCCCGAATTTTACAAACTGGCTAACGGCGATTTGTTATTCCTCTACCGGGATGGAGGATCTGGTAACGGCAATCTGGTGATTAATCGATATGCGGTAAAAACAAAAAAATGGAGCAGAATCCAGAATAACTTAATTGATGGCGAAGGACGTAGAAATGCCTATTGGCAGGTTGCAATCGATCAAAAAGGCGTGATTCATCTTTCCTGGGTATGGCGTGAAAGTCCTGATGTGGCCAGTAACCACGATCTCTGTTATGCAAAATCTGCTGATGGAGGTTTAACCTGGCAAAAATCTGATGGTGCGCCTTATCAATTGCCTATCAGTGCGGGTAATGCAGAGTATGCCTTAAAAATCCCACAAAAAAGTGAGCTCATTAACCAGACTTCTATGTTTGCAGATGCCAAAGGCAAAGTGTTTATAGCAAGTTATTGGCGTGAGGAGGGGGAAAGCATTCCGCAATATCATCTGGTTTATAAAACGGATAACGATTGGAGAGTGCATCACTTAAATTTTAGAAAAACCGCATTCAGTTTAAGTGGTGGTGGAACCAAGCAGATTCCCATCGCCAGGCCCCAGATTATCGTTTGGAAAAATGGCAGGCATTACGCTGCCGGCCTGATCTTTAGAGACAAGGAAAGAGGAAGTAAAGCTTCAATCGCTTTGAATAATAATCTGCAGACAACGAACTGGGTAATAACGGATTTAACAGCCCAAAGCGTTGGCGATTGGGAACCCAGTTATGATACTGAATTGTGGAAAAATAGAAAAGTGTTAAGTTTGTTTTTGCAGGATGTAAAACAGATAGACGGCGAAGGAAAAGCCAGTCAGCAACCTACTGCCGTTCAGGTATTGAATTGGAAACCTAAAAAAAATGATTAAGCACAATTAATATGAATAAAAATAAGACAAAGGCCAGTATGATACTCGTGCTTTTCGCCGTATTTACTTTAAATTTTGGCGTTCATGCACAAGGAAAAAAGCAAGCTCGTAACAGTGCTTACCTGTTTGCCTATTTTACAGGGAATGATAAAGCGGAAGAATCTATTCGCTTTGCCATTAGCGAAGATGGCTATCATTACAAAGCCTTAAATCATAACAGGCCGGTTATTTCATCAGAAAAAATCAGTTCAACAGGCGGTGTTCGCGATCCGCATATTTTACGTGGTGCCGATGGCAAGCATTTTTACATGGTGGCAACTGATATGGTATCGGCAAAAGGTTGGGACAGTAACCGGGCAATGGTGTTATTAAAATCGAATGACTTAATTACCTGGAAATCCAGTATTGTTAATATTCAAAAAAAATATCCCAATCAGGAGAATTTAAAACGGGTGTGGGCACCGCAAACCATTTATGATCCGGCTGTTAAAAAATACATGGTATACTGGTCTATGAAACATGGCAATGATCCTGATAAAATCTATTATGCTTATGCCAATGCAGATTTTAGCGACCTGGAGGGAACGCCTAAACAATTATTTTTCAGTCCGACAAATGGATCCTGTATTGATGGAGATATTATTTACGATAAAGGAAAATACAACCTGTTTTTTAAAACAGAGGGCAATGGAAACGGCATCAAAAAAGCAGTTTCCAGTTCCTTAACAAAGGAATATGTATTGGAAGACCGTTACTTACAACAAACCACCGATGCGGTTGAGGGTGCCGGGGTTTTTAAGCTGAATGGTTCTGAAGATTATATTTTAATGTATGATGTTTACATGAAAGGACGCTATCAGTTTACCAAATCTAAGGACCTGAACACTTTCAAAATCATTGATGAAGAAGTAACAATGGATTTTCATCCCCGCCATGGAACGGTGATGTCAATCAGTAAAGAAGAAGAAAACCGGTTGTTAAGCAAATGGTATAGTGCTTCATCCGTAGTGCAGGGGGCAGGCAACCCATCCATCAAGCAAAATAACATTGTGCTGGATACTGTGGCCAGAACCGTTTATTTGCCTGTTAATGATGGTACAGATTTGAAAGCATTTGATCCCGGGTTTTCTAAATTTTCAGGTGTGAGCATTAAGCCTGAAGGGAAGGTTGATTTCTCTAAAGGACCTGTACGTTATACACTTAAAATTGGCAACCAGGCAATGCAAACTTATGCCATATCCGCCGCCATCAACCGTAACCCAGTATTAAATGGTTTTTATGCCGATCCTGAAATCCTGTATTCAAACAAAACTTCAAAATTTTATTTATACCCTACCAGTGATGGCTTTACCGGCTGGAGTGGCACCTATTTTAAAACCTTTTCTTCAACAGATCTGGTGAACTGGAAAGATGAAGGAGTGATTGTAGATTTAAATAAAGATGTTTCATGGGCAAAGAAAAATGCATGGGCTCCAACTGCGATAGAGAAGAAGGTAAATGGCGTATATAAATATTTTTACTATTTCACAGCTGCACAAAAAATCGGAGTGGCCGTGTCTGATCATCCTGCCGGACCTTTTAAGGACAGTGGTAAACCATTAATTGCCAAGCGGTCTGCAGGTATAAAGGGTGGACAAGAAATTGATCCTGATGTATTCACCGATCCGAAAACCGGGAAAAGCTATTTGTATTGGGGTAATGGATATATGGCTGTAGCAACACTTAATGAGGACATGGTTTCCATTGATACGACCTCTGTGAAGATCATCACACCGGATAATAGTTTCCGTGAAGGCACAGAGGTTTTCTATAGAAACGGAAAATACTATTTTCTTTGGTCGGAAGAAGACACCAGAAGTCCTGATTATGCCGTGCGATATGGATTTTCTGATTCCCCAACCGGAAAAATTACGGTTCCGGCTAATAATTTAATTTTATCGAAAAGGCCAGATCAGGGTATTTATGGTACTGGCCACAATAGTGTGATTCAAATTCCGGGTAAAGATGAATGGTATATCGTTTATCACCGTTTTAATAGACCAAAAGGGATAACCATGGGTGATGCCGCAGGCTACAACCGGGAGGTATGCATTGATCAAATGGAATTTGATGAAAATGGCAATATCAAGAAAGTTATTCCCACATTGGAAGGTATAAACCCAATTCATAAATGAGAACAATAAAATTATTTTCAATGGCATTTCTTTTAATCCTGTTTTATGGGGTAACAGAAGTTCATGCGCAAACAAAAGATACCGTACTTGCTCAGCTTAATTTAGCCAATCAATACTGGCAGACTACAAATAAACCACAAGTTCGTGCCTTTTGGGATCATGCCGCCTACCATACGGGCAATATGGAGCTTTATCAGCTCACCAAAAATGAAGCTTACCACAAATATGCTGAGGATTGGGCGGAACACAACCAATGGATGGGAGCAAAGTCTGCCAATAAATCTGAATGGAAATATAACTATGGTGAAACAGACGACCATGTGCTTTTTGGCGACTGGCAAATCTGCTTTCAAACCTATATCGATCTTTATCATATACAACCTGCAGAATATAAAGTGGCACGTGCAAAAGATGTGATGCAATACGAAATGAGTACGCCCAATCAGGATTATTGGTGGTGGGCAGATGGTTTGTATATGGTGATGCCTGTAATGACCAAACTTTATAAGTTAACAGGCGATCAAAAATATTCAGATAAGCTTTATGAATATTTTATGTATGCCAATAGCATTATGTATGATCAGGAAGCGAAGCTTTACTACCGCGATGCCAAATATGTTTATCCCAAGCATAAAAGTACCAATGGCAAAAAAGATTTCTGGGCCAGGGGCGATGGATGGGTTTTCGCTGGCTTGGCTAAAGTGTTAAAAGATCTTCCTAAAAATGATCCGCATCGGAAAGAATACCTTACCAAATACCAGAACATGGCCAAAGCTATTGCAAAATCTCAGCAAAAAGAAGGCTATTGGACAAGGAGTATTCTGGATCCTGAACATGCGCCCGGTGCAGAAACCAGCGGAACTGCTTTTTTTACCTATGGTTTGCTTTGGGGCATTAACAATGGCTATTTAAAAGAGAAGACATATCTTCCGGCAGCAAAAAAGGCATGGAAATACTTGTCAGAAACGGCCTTGCAAAAGAATGGAAAAGTAGGGTATGTACAGCCTATTGGTGAAAAGGCCATCCCCGGACAAGTAGTAGATGCAAATTCTACAGCTAATTTTGGCGTAGGTGCCTTTTTATTAGCCGGCTGCGAAATGTATCGTTATTTATCAAATCAACAGTAAAGCTCAATTCAATGAACATAAAAAATATTGCGCTTGCTTTTTTGATGCTGATGTGCCTTGGCGGATCGGCAATTGCACAGAAAGTAAGTAAAAAAAGTGTGATGCTTAACGACAGGCAATTCTGGATCCAGCAGATGGATAAAATGGTTCGCCCGGTGTTGCAGAATTTAGCCAATGATAGTCTGCGGATTGCCATGCCAAAGGTAACCTCAGTGCATGTTGATAATAAAGAGCACCGGATTAAAGTTCAATATGTAGAAGTGTTGGGAAGGGTTTTAAGTGGCATTGCGCCATGGTTGCAATTGGAAGATGGGGCTGCAGAAGAAGTTGCCTTAAGGAAACAATATCGCGAATGGGCACTCCGTGGATTAAAAAATGCTTTGGATTCTAATGCCAAAGATTTTATGAATTTTGATATCGGCGGACAACAACTGGTTGATGCTTCCTATGTGGCGCTGGCCGTGGTACGTGCACCCTGGTTATGGGAAAACCTGGATCAGAAAAATCAAACCTTATTGATGAAATCCATTGTCACTACCCGGAAATTTAAACCTGTATTTTCTAATTGGCTATTGTTTTCAGCTATGAATGAGGCTTTTCTAGCCAAATTTGGTTATGACTGGGATCCGATGCGTGTGGATTATGCACTCCAGCAAATGGAGCAATGGTATACGGGTGATGGGATGTATACTGATGGTACCTCATTCGCTTTTGACTATTACAATAGCTATGTGATTCATCCTTACCTGGCAGCACTTTCAGAAATTATTGGTAAAAAAACCAATGCCTATAAGGACATGTTCGAGAAGATTAAAAAGCGCAATGAAAGATATGCCATCATTCAGGAGCGGTTAATTAATGCAGATGGAACTTATCCTGCAACTGGCCGCTCGATCATTTACCGTGGTGCGGCATTTCATCATTTAGCCGATATGGCTTTGCGAAAAGCATTGCCAAAGCAATTATCAGCAGAACAGGTTCGCTGCGCATTGACTGCCGTGATCAGAAAAACATTGGAAAGCCCTACCACCTATAAAAATGGTTGGTTAACCATTGGCTTATATGGTGAGCAGCCTGAGTTAGGCGATTTTTATAACAATCAGGGTAGCCCTTATATTGCTTCAAATATTTTTTTACCGCTGGGCTTACCCGCCAGCGATCCATTCTGGGCAAATCCACCAGCTAAATGGAGTGCACAGAAGATCTGGAGTGGCGAAAATTTCAAAAATGACCACAGCGAAAATTTAAAGTAAAAACAAAAAAATAAGTGTTTATTAACTCATTCACATGTAATTAAACCAAACAACATAGTTATGAATAAGAGGATCAACTTTATCTTATGCTTTTTAACCCTCTCTTTATTGGCCTGTCAACTTGCTTCTGCGCAGCAAAAATATGCTTCATTTACGCAGGGTAAAATCTGGAAGGATGATAAAGGCGTACACATTAATGCGCATGGTGGTGGTATAGTTGAACATAAAGGCACCTATTATTGGTTTGGTGAACATAAAATTGAAGGTGAAAAAGGAAATACCGCACAGGTTGGGGTTCATTGCTATTCTTCAAAAGATTTATATAACTGGAAGGATGAAGGCATCGCACTGTCGGTTTCTGATGACCTGAAAAGTGATATTGCAAGAGGATGTATTTTAGAAAGACCTAAGGTTGTTTACAATAAAAAAACTAAGAAATTTGTGATGTGGTTCCACCTGGAACTTCTGGGCAAAAGTTATGAAGCCGCCAGAAGTGGCGTTGCCGTAGCAGATAAACCCAACGGGCCTTATACCTTTATCAAAAGCTATCGCCCTAATGCAGGTAAAATGCCGTTTTATGCAGAGGGTACACCTGAGGCAGAAAAGGTAAATTGTGAAAATCCGGTAAATAGAAGTGATGGCTTTTTCTGCAGGGATTTTCCTGGCGGACAGATGGCAAGAGATATGACTGTTTTTGTAGATGATGATGGCAAGGCTTATCATGTTTTTTCTTCTGAAGAGAATTTCACCTTACACTTAGCCGAATTAAGCCCTGATTATTTAAGTCATACAGGCAAGTTCATCAGAATTTATGTAGGGCATCAAACAGAGGCACCAGCTTTATTTAAGAAAAATGGCACCTATTATATGGTGGGTTCTGGTTGCACAGGTTGGGCTCCAAACCCTGCCCGGTGGTTTAAGGCCAGTTCCATTTGGGGGCCATGGACGTATATGGGGAATCCTTGTCAGGGACCAGGTGCAAATATCACATATGGCGGACAAAGCACCCACATTCTTCCGGCTCCAGGAAAGAAAGGTGATTTCATTTTTATGGCAGATAAATGGGAACCTAAAAACGCCATCGATGGTCGTTACCTCTGGTTGCCGATTAAATTTGAAGGCGATAAGCTTACTATAAACTGGCAGGATGAGTGGAACCTCAGTACGTTTAATAAATAGGAGCTTATGAAACGGATCTTCATTTTTTTATTGATTGCTACATCTTCACTCCAAACAATTGCGCAGACCAAGAAACTGGAGGCCTTTTCACTAAAAGATGTGCGTTTGCTGGAAAGTCCGTTTCTCCAGGCAGAAGAAACGGATAAAACCTATATGCTTTCCCTCAATCCCGATCGCTTACTGGCACCTTATTTAAAAGAGGCAGGTCTCACCCCAAAAGCTGAATCTTATGGTAACTGGGAGAATACGGGGTTGGATGGCCATATTGGCGGGCATTATGTTTCGGCACTTTCACTCATGTACGCTGCTACAGGCGATGCAAAAGTGAAAGAAAGGCTGGATTATATGATTGATGAGTTGGAAAAATGCCAGTTAAAAAATGGAAATGGTTACCTATCCGGCGTTCCCGGAGGTAAAGAAATATGGGCAGAAATCAAATCCGGAAACATCAAAGCTTCCAGCTTCTCCCTGAATGGCAAATGGGTGCCCTTGTACAATATTCATAAAATTTTCGCGGGTTTACACGATGCTTATGCCGTGGCGGATAATGAAAAAGCGAAACAAATGCTGATCAGATTAACAGACTGGTGCATTGATTTGGTGGCTGGTTTATCCGATCAGCAGATTCAGGAGCTGTTAAAAAGTGAGCATGGTGGGTTGAATGAAATATTCGCGGATGTTTATGCCCTTACCGGGGATAAAAAATACCTGAAACTGGCCAGGCAATTTTCAGATCAATCCATTTTGAAGCCATTATTGGAACAAAAAGATGCTTTAAACGGTTTACATGCCAATACGCAAATTCCGAAGGTGATTGGTTTTGAGCAGATTGCACGGGTAGATCACGATGCCAGCTGGGCAAAGGCTGCAGGTTTTTTTTGGCAAACCGTGGTGAATAACCGCACGGTGGCCATTGGTGGAAATAGCGTAAGAGAACACTTCCATCCGGCTAACGATTTTTCTTCCATGCTCGAATCCAGGGAAGGACCGGAAACCTGTAATTCATATAACATGCTCAAGTTAACCAAACAGTTATTTCTTGATGCTCCTTCCATTAAATATTTAGATTATTATGAAAGAACACTATACAATCATATTCTAACTTCACAAAGGGCCGGTGGTGGTTTTGTTTATTTTACACCCATGCGCCCCGGGCATTACCGTACGTATTCCAATCCCCAGGAAAGTTTCTGGTGTTGTGTAGGCTCCGGTTTAGAAAATCATGGCAAATACGGCGAATTGATATATGCACATGACGATCAAAACCTGTACGTTAATCTTTTTATTCCATCAGTGATCAACTGGAAGGAAAAAGGCATTACCCTTACACAAAGAAATCAGTTTCCAAATCAGGAATTTACGCAGATGGTGTTAAAAATGGATAAAAAACAACAGTTTTCGATCCGTTTGCGCCATCCATCATGGGTTGCAGCAGGGCAAATGACTATCCTGGTGAATGGTAAAAAAATCATGGCAAAGGCGTTGGGTAATGGTTATGTGCGTATTGATCGGGTTTGGTCATCTGGTGACGTAATTAAAGTGGCACTACCCATGCACAATACCGCCCAGTTCATGCCTGATGGATCAGATTGGGTGGCCTTTCTTCATGGGCCAATCGTTTTAGCTGCAGAGCTGGATACCCTGTCGCAACCCAATTTAACTGCAGATGGCAGCAGGATGGGGCATATTGCTGCCGGTCCCTTATTCCCGCTGAGCGAGGCGCCATTGGTATCTGGTAAAAAAACAGATCTGGCACAGCAGCTTACACCGGTTAAAAATGAGTTGCTTACGTTCAGCGCAGAAAAGATAATTTACCAGCCTAAATATAAAAACCTCAAACTGGTTCCCTTTTATGAGTTGGCAGAGAAGCGTTATGTGGTATACTTCCCTTATACCAATCCAGAAAATCTGGAGGCAAAAGCTAAAGCGATTAAATTGGCTGAGACTGAAAAAATCAAGTTAGAACAGGAAACCGTTGACATTGTGCGTACGGGAGAGCAGCAGCCGGAATCAGATCATGGTTTTAAAGGTGAAGATACAGATAATGGAATTTTTCAGGACCAGCACTTTCGCGCGGGGAAGGGCTGGTTCAGTTATAATTTAGCGAATAAGGATTTGAAGGGGAAAAAGATCAGGCTTACTTTTTATGGCAAAGAAAAAAATAGAAATTTCCAAATCCTGATCAATCACGTAGTCGTGGAAAAAGTTAAACTTGATGGAAGTAAGGGCGATGTTTTTTATTCGCAGGATTTCGAAATCCCTGAAAACTTATTAAAATCACAGCTGGAATTGACATTAAAAGCCGAGCCCGGATCTGCCATTGCCAGTATTTTTGAAGTAAGGCTGGTGAAATAGGCAGCTGCAATTTTTTTAAGCAAGGTGTTCAGCGCACTTGAGAGCAGTGTTAAAATATCATATGGAAAAAAATAAAAGTTCAAAAGTGCTTTTTTAATTCCAAAGCATTATTTTTACGCCAATTATGGAAAATGATAAAAAAGAAATATTCGATAGCGTTGCGCAAAGATTAAAAATTGAAGGCTTTAATGTGGTAAACCGCGATGAAACACGCCCTTGGGGTGGTTTTTTTGTGATTGATGAAGCACAAGCTCAGCAATTTGCAGACACTTATTTTGATGGATTAGATGTAGAAAGCTTAAAAATTGGTGGTAAATTAAGTCCGAAGATTTTAATCGTAGCCCCAAATACCCGCCTGTCATGGCAATACCACCACCGCAGGGCAGAAATCTGGCAAGTGGTAACCGGTACGGTAGGCATTAAAACCAGTGAGACTGATGAAGAAGGAGAAGTTAAAAAATATGCACCTAAAGATCAGATCAAATTACAGCAGGGTGAGCGTCACCGCTTAATTGGTTTGGATGATTGGGGGGTAGTGGCCGAAATCTGGCAACATACAGATGCTTCAAATCCATCAGATGAAAGCGATATCGTAAGGGTTCAGGACGATTTCGGCAGATAATTTTTTTAAAAATAAAATATAAAAAGGCATGGATGAATTATTCTAAGTGCCTTTTTAACAACTTTCAGGTATTCGTTTAATTACGGATATTTGCCAGCGGAAAGATACCGAAAACTAAATGTCGGGAAATTCCGTTTATTAAGCATACACGTTATACATGATTATCCTTATTTTCTTTCTTTGCCATTGGTTCTTATCTCTTTTCAGCCAAACTTTTTTCCTCCACCGTTACTCATCACATAAAATGTTTAAAATGGAGCCTTTCTGGGAAAGGTTTTTTTATCTTGTTTTACTGATTTCTCAGGGTTCATCTTTTTTAAATCCAAGGGCTTATGCCATTTTACACCGGATGCATCATGCTTACAGTGATACAGAAAAAGACCCGCATTCGCCACATTTTTTTAAGGACGTTTTTGGGATGATGATCGCAACCAAAAATATGTACATGAATTATCTTCATTTTAAAATACAACCTGAACCTGCTTTCCAGGGGAATTATCCGGAATGGCCACTGGTAGACCGGATTGGTAATTCGTGGTTATGGAGAATAGGATGTGGCTTGTTCTATATTGGTTTCTACATCGCTTTTGCAAGCCATTGGTGGTTATTTATTTTATTGCCCGTTCACTTTTTGATGGGACCTTTACACGGTGCTATTGTAAATTGGTGCGGACATAAATATGGTTATTCCAATCACGATAATGATGATCACAGTAAAAATTCATTGCCATGGGATTTCCTTTTAATGGGTGAGTTGTTTCAGAACAATCACCACAAAAAACCAAACAGCCCTAATTTTGCAACCAAATGGTGGGAGTTTGATCCTACTTACCCGGTAATGAAGGTATTGCACTGGATGAAGATTATCAAAATTAGAAAGGTTTAATCCTGTTCCAATCAAAGCCTCACCTCAATTGAGGATAGCTTGTACAAAACATTTTACAGACTACTATATTTTACAAAGGCTGATGGATTTAATTCATCAGCCTTTTTTTTAAGCCATTTTGCGCAGGCATGTATATAAAATGTTTTATCTTTTCTCCTGTTGACCAGTATTTTACCGATAAAAATTGCACCTTTGCCGACTAAATTAACGTAGTGGCGTAAAAACTATTTTGAAGAATTGTAACAAAATGCAATTTGCGCAGACTAATAAACCATCATACTAACAAATTATAATGAAAAGAATTTTACTCTCGCTCCTGATATTTGGAACGTTTATTCATGCCAATGCCCAGTTTCCTGCAGGAGGTTTTGGCGGAGGCGCAAAGAAGCCCACAGTTTTCGGCCGGATAACGGCAACCATTTTAGATTCTGTAACCAAACAGCCTATAGATTATGCAACCGTATCATTAATCAGTGCTAAAGATAATAAATCCGTAAATGGTGGTGTAACTGATCCGAAAGGTAAGTTATCCTTGCAAAATGTAGCGCCTGATACTTACAAACTGATGATTGGATTTATGGGTTATAAAACCAAATCGGTTACGGTTACGACTACGCCTGCAAAGCCAGATCAGAATTTAGGAACGATCTATATTTCTTCTACAGAAAATTCACTGGCAGATGTTCAGGTGCAGGGTACCAAGGCAGTCATTGAAAATAAAATCGACAGAATGGTTTATAACGCAGAAGCTGACGGAACCAATGCGGGAGGAGATGCAACGGATGTGATGCGTAAAGTGCCTATGCTTTCAGTAGATGTTGACGGAAATGTTCAGTTGCGTGGGGGTGCGGTGCGGGTTTTAATCAATGGCAAACCATCCGGAACCATGGCCAGCAGCGTATCTGATGCTTTAAAAATGATTCCTGCAGAGCAGATTAAAAGTGTAGAAGTCATCACGAGTCCTTCTGCCAAATATGATGCAGAAGGCTCAGGAGGGATTATCAACATCATTACTAAAAAATCAAATGCACAGGGCGTAAGCGGAACCGTAAATACATCTGTTGGAACCAGGCAAAATAATGGTGCTTTTAACCTGACCGCTAAAACAGGTCGTTTAAGTGTGAATACCAGTTTGGGTGCAAACCTGGCTTATGCGCAGGATTCAAGATTATTATTTGAAAACATTACCCGTACAGATTCTGCCGGAACAAACAGGATAAACAGTATTATCCAGAATGGTGTTTCCAAATTCAGTCGCAATGGCTACAACGGAAGTTTTGGAGCAGATTATGATTTTAATGCCTATGATAATGTAAGTTCTACCTTTAAATATAATAATTTCTCTAATGGTGGTCCGGGTAGTGCCGACTATATTTTAAATGGTGTTCCGCTTAAAAACGTCAGCAACATGGATGTGGGTTTCAACAATTTCGACTGGAACGTTGATTATAAACATACCACCAAGAAAGAAGGTGAAGAATTTACCATTTCAGGTCAGTTATCATCAGGAAGTAATACCACGGATTTTGAGAATGAAATTATAGGAAGTCCTTTTCCGGCGATAAGCAGTAACAATATCGGCAGAAATAAAGAATATACTGCCCAAACAGATTATACTTATCCATTTAGCAAATCAACGATATTGGAAGTGGGAGCAAAAGGGATCTTCAGAAACATTAACAGTGAATTTTCAAATAATACCGCACAGGATTTTGAATATAGTCAGGATGTGGCCTCCGCTTATGGTGTGATCAGCTTTAAACTGAATAAAAAATTAAATTTTAAAGGTGGCTTAAGATCAGAATATACCGCAATCGATTTTAATACCGCACAAGGTGGTACCCAGAAAAACGACTATTTCAATTTATTCCCAAGTGCAATTATCTCACAAACATTAAAAGGGAACGCTACCTTAAAACTGAGTTATAACCGCAGGGTTCAAAGGCCAAGTTTAGCCTACCTGAATCCTTTCCGTAATGAGAGCGATCAATTCAATATCCGCCAGGGTGAGCCAACATTAAACCCGGAGCTGAGTGATAACCTTGAGCTTGGGTATTCTACCTTTATTAAAGGATCGGTCATCAATGCCTCTGTATTCTACCGCCGTACGGGTGGTGTAATTGAGAGTTCAATTACGCCTTTTAGAGAAGGAAGCCTGGATAAAACACTCACCACATATATCAACGTGGGTACTGCACAAACTTATGGTGCTAACTTATTTGGTTCATACAATCCAAAACCAAAATGGACTTTAATGACTAATCTTGGCGTAAATACCTATGAAGTAAGTAATACCCAAACCGGAGTAAGCACGGGTACGTTTTTAAATTATAATATTTTTGGCCGTTCGGCTTACGGTTTCGGTAAAGGATATAACTTCGAATTATTCGGCGTAGTTAATTCTCCAAGAAGAACCTATCAGGGTAAAACCGATGCAATGGTTTTTTACGGAGCCTCATTTAAAAAGGACATTCTGAATAAAAAGGGATCAATCGGAATCAATACTTTAAATCCTTTTACCCGCGATTTACACATTAAAACCGTGAATAATTCGGTAACTAATGTAGGTAATAAGGTAAGTACACTTTTCCAAAGTTCTAACATTTACTACCCATTGCGCTCGTTCGGTGTAAACTTTAGTTATTCTTTTGGTAAGTTGAAATTTACGGAAAAGAAAAAGATTAAAAACGACGATGTGAAGCAGGATCAGCAACAAGGTGGCGGAATGGGTGGAGGCTTACAGCAATAAACCAATATTTTTCTTATTTAAAGCGCTTTCGGGTTTAACCTGAAAGCGCTTTTTTTTGTGCCGGAAGTTTAGTGTGTGAAAAATACACTAAGATTTGTAATTTTTTTGATTGTTTAATTGTTATTGCCTGTTTTTGCTTCGTTCTGGGGTTGGTTTATACGGCTTTTTGCGGTATTTGAATGTATGTATGATATTTTGTGCGTGTTTTTTATGTTAAAAGGTTATCTTGCAGTGACTAACATCATCCATTTAAATCTTTAGATATGAAAAAAATCTTTACTTCACTTTTTTTTCTGTGTATTTTTTTAACCGGGCTTTCTGCCATAGCTCAGGTAAAAACCATTACAGGGAAAATTACGTCCGCTGAAGATGGAGGACCATTGCCAGGAGCCAGTATAAAAATTAAAGGTACCACTACCGGGACATCTACGGATGGAAATGGTGCTTTCAGTATCCAGGTTCCTTCAGCTAATGCAGTGCTACAGGTTAGTTTAGTAGGTTACAAACAGCAGGAAGTTACCATAGGTGATAAAACAGTCATTAGTGTTGCTCTTGCTTCAGATTCCCAACAACTTCAGGAAGTAACTGTTTCAACAGCATTAGGAATCACCAGGCAGGCGAAATCATTAGGTTATGCTGCACAAACTGTGGGTGATAAGGATCTTAACTTTAACCATCAGCCCAACTTAATTAATGCCTTGCAGGGTAAAGTTGCCGGTGCCACCATTTCAAGCACAGGTGGTGGTCCGGGGCAGGGAGCAAGCATTCGAATCAGAGGGGTAAACTCTATAGATCCGAACAGATCCGGTGATCCGCTTTATGTGATTGATGGTGTTCAGATTGATAACACCACCTCAACCCAGGGGGCAAACCCGAGCGGAAATGCGTATGGTTCAAGAGGGGTAACCAACAGGGCATCAGATATCAACCCAGAAGATATTGAGACCATTAATATTTTAAAAGGTGGGGCAGCAACGGCACTTTATGGTTTAAGGGGTGCAAATGGAGTGGTGGTGATTACCACAAAAAGAGGTAAGCAAAATGGCATCCAGATTAACCTCAACAGCAGTTATGGTTTTGATGAGGTGTTGATCAGTCCGAAAGTGCAAACCGAATATACGCAGGGTGTGCTCGGTGTGTACACCAACCCGCCGGGTGGTATCGGACCTGCCTGGGGTCCAACCATTGCAGAAGCTAAATTGATTGATCCAAGTCATCCAGATAAATTATATAACAATTACGATCAGGCATTCGGTACCGGTCAGCAAATTAAAAACTCCGTTTCTTTAACCGGAGGAAGTGATGTAGTCAAGTTTTTCTCTTCTGTTTCTCAGTTATACCAAAAGGGAATGATGCCAAATACCGACAACAGGAACCTCTCCGGGCGACTGAATACTGATTTTATTATCAGTCCGAAATTAAAGGCTTCTGTGAATATGAACTTTACCAATTCTGGTGGTTATACGTATAGTGCCGACCGGTTTGGTGAGGGTTTGGCTTATTTTTCACCGAGATATGACATAGCAGATTACCAGAATGCAGATGGCTCGCAAAAGTATTTGGGTACCAATAATCCAATATGGGGTACGGCCAATAATAAACTGAAAGGTGATGTAAACCGTTACATCGCCGGGGCAAGTCTAACCTATGATCCAACCAAATGGTTAAACTTTTCTTATCGCTTTGGCGTAGATACTTATAATGAAAACCGGGTAAGAACCGCTCGCGGTCCGATGTATACCGGAGAGGCTATGTACGATAATGATCAGGGTTACTACGGAGAATATAATTCAAAGTTCAGAACGTTGAACAGCACTTTTGTGGCAACACTCTCTACAAAATTAGGTGAGGATATTACCGGAACATTAAGATTGGGTCAGGAACTTTATGATAGAAGAATTAAAGAAACCGGAACGCTGGGAAGTATTTTAGGGATTTATAACTTCTTTAGTCTGGAGAATGCCAGTGTGCTTACCCCGAGTCAGGCCACAAGAGAGAAACGTTTAGTTGGCTATTTCGGAGAGGCTACTTTTGATTATAAAAATTTCCTTTTCTTAAGCGTTACAGGGAGAAATGATATCAGCTCTACCTTACCGAAGGAAAACAGATCTTTCTTTTATCCATCTGCCAGTTTAAGTTATGTATTTTCGGATCAGTTTAAATTACCAGCCGTCATCAGTCAGGCTAAATTAAGATTGTCATATGCCCGCATTGGGAAGGATGCAGCAGAGTATTCTACCTTTACGGGTTACACCCCATACCTTAATTTACCATCAGGAACAGGTGGCTTAACGATTGGATCCAATTTAGGCAATCCTGATCTACTGCCGGAGTTTACCAATACTTATGAGGGAGGTTTAGAGATGTCTTTTTTTAAAAATCGATTAGGTTTTGATTTAACCTATTATTACTCATTAAGTACAGACCAGATTATCCAAACACAAGTATCTTCTGCAGTGGGTTATGTGACCAAATCAATTAATGCCGGTGATATCAGAAACCGGGGGGTAGAACTGGTGATTAACGGTAAGCCCATTGTTGGAAAAGATTTTAACTGGGGCGTGAACCTTAATCTTTCTGCAAACCGCAACAAGGTGCTTTCCATGCCTAATGGCGTTACTGAAATCGTGTATGGTGCAGCGAGGGGCTATGGTAATGCAGGAGTAACCATGAAATTAATTGAGGGTCAGGCATATGGTAATATTTATGGGAGTTATTTCAACAGGTATTATGGAACGCAGGCAGAGAATCCAACGATTTTAGATAAAAATCTGCCTTTACTGATAGGTGCCAATGGGTTTCCAAGTATTTCGGGAGGGAAGCAAAAACTTTTAGGAAATTCCCAGCCAGATTATATTATTGGTTTCGGTAATAATTTCAGCTACAAAAACTTCAGTTTAAATGTCTTGTTTGATGCCCGCTTAGGTTTCGAAAAATACAACTGGCTCGAAGATTTCTATTCTGCCTTTGGTCTTCCGGATTATACGGCAGACAGAAGAACGACTAAAGTTTTTGATGGCGTGCTGGCCAACGGGCAACCCAATACCAAGCCTGTTTACATGGGGCAGGGCCTTGGACCAGATGGTAATAATTATGGTGAAGGTTACTATCGTATTCTGTATAGAAACGTTTCAGAACCTTTTGTTTCTGATGCTTCATGGGTGCGTTTGCGTTCGGCCAGTTTAAGTTACAGGTTCCCGCAACAATGGCTGCCGGCAAAAGCCATTAAAAGTGCATCCTTATCTGTTACAGGCAATAATTTATGGTTATGGACTAAATATTATGGCGTAGATCCTGAATCGAGTTCTTATGACTCGGGCAGTAACAATGATGGCTCTGCAGGTTTTACCTATCCATCAGCACGTACCATTATGTTTACCCTTAATGTTGGTTTTTAAAAAGAATTAAGATGCAAAAGATTATAAAATATACTTTTTTATCAGCCATGATGGCAACATTAGGCTTGCAGGGTTGTAAAGATAGCTACTTTGATAAACTATCTGATAATCCGAATCAGGTAACAGCACCAAGTTTAAATGCTTTGCTGGCTACTTCTACTTATAAGGCTGGTTTTAACAATTACAGCGTGGCCAGCATTATCCTTCCATATGTGCAATATACAGCCAACCCGGCGGCAAATGGTGCCGGAGATACCTTCCAGGCTATTGATTTCAGTGCCACCTGGGATTTGCTTTATTTTGCCATGGCTGATGCCAATGAAATGAAAAAACTGGCTGTAACACAAAATTCAAGTGAATATAAAGGTGTGGCCGATGTATTAATTGCCTATAACCTGATGATGGTGAATGACCTTTGGGGCGATGCACCATTTTCTGAAGCATTCAACATCAATAACCTGGTGCCAAAATATGATAAACAGCAAGATGTTTATGCGTCGACATTGGCACTGGTAGATGAGGCCATCACAGAACTATCTAAAACCAACTCTGCCATTAAACTGGCTGCAGCAAGCGATTTAATTTACGGCACTAATGTTTCTACTGAAAGGGCAAACTGGTTAAAAATGGCTTATGCACTAAAGGCCCGTTTGCTGAATAAGGTGAGTAAGTCCGGTACTTATAATCCTGCTGCTGTATTGGATGCGGTGAGTAAATCCTTTACGGGTAATGACGATGATGCCAGAATGCAGACCTTTAGAGAACGCAGTCCGTGGGCAACAGTGGCTTTAAATAATGAACAACAATCATTGGGTGGCTGGCTTTCAGAGCAGTTGATCGACGCTTTAAATGGAACAACCTATGGTGTCTTTGATCCGCGTTTGCAGAAAATTACAGATTTAACAGTAGATGGGAAATATATCGGAACAGTGAATGGTGCAGGAAACCGGGCTCCGGGTGCCAATACCCGAAAAGATGAAAATTACATTTCGCGCAACTCTCCATGGAGTGGAAACACATCGCCAATTTTTATCGTGACTTATGCAGAACTAAAATTTATTGAGGCTGAGGCCGCATTGAATATTGATCGGGCCAGATCCTATGCTGCTTATTTAGCAGCCATCCGGGCGAATATGGATAAATTCCAGGTTTCAGCCACAGATAAAGAAGCGTATATGGCGCAGCCAACAGTGGCGGTTGGTGCAGCTGCATTAACGAAAAGCTTAATTTTTAAGGAAAAATACATTGCCACTTATCTAAATCCGGAAGCCTGGAATGATGCCCGCCGCTTTGATTATCAATATAAAGATTTCACCATGCCGGTAAATGCTGCGTTGCCAACCTTTATTCGCCGCCTGGATTATCCTCAGGGTGAAAGAAGCAAAAATGGAGCAAACGTACCCATTGATGTCCCAAGGACAAGCAGGTTGTGGTGGGATCAGTAACATTTTTATAAAAAGAAATTTCCAGCCCTTTCCTTTTAATGGATAGGGCTTTTTTTGTAATTTATCATCAAACGTTAAACCATGAAGCATTTGTTTTTCGTACTGTTGTGCTGTTGTTCAACAAATATTTTTGCGCAGTCTTTTTCTGTTCAGTCGGTTCTGAGTTATCCCTTTCCATCTCAATTGGTGGCTTCCCCAAAGGGATCAAATGTGGCATGGACGGCAAATGAACAGGGCAAAAGAAATATTTATGTTGCAGGAGCACCAGACTATAAGGCCATAAAAATGACCAGTTATAACGAGGATGACGGACAGGAACTCACCAGCCTTTCGTTTTCTACGGATGGAAACTGGATTGTTTATGTCAGGGGGGGAGATCATGGAGGTAAAGACGGTGGACCTGTAAACGCGGCATCTGCTCCGCTTGCTCCAAAAATGCAGGTATTTTCGCTTAACCTTAAAAATCGAAATACGATCCCACTCGGCGAAGGTGATTATCCCCTGATTTCACCTGATGGTAAGTTAGTTATTTTTTCAAATGGCGGACAAGTTAAAAGTGTGCCAATAGATGGATCAACAGCGGCTAAACCGTTATTTTATGCCAAAGGAAACAATAGCGATTACAGATGGTCGCCGGACGGGAAGAAAATAGCTTTTGTTTGCAACCGGATGGATCATTCCTATGTAGGGATTTACACCGATCAGAAAACACCTGTTCAATGGCTGTTGCCTTCTTTTTCAAGAGATATTACGCCTTCCTGGTCGCCTGATGGAAATGAAATTGCTTTTATCAGACTGCCTGGCATTGGTTTGGAAACGGATTCCATTTTAACCCGAAAACATCAGCCATGGGCCATCTGGAAAGTTAATGTTAATAATGGCAAAGGGATGCAGCTTAACAAGGCACCTGAAACCATCAGGGGTTCATTTCCCGCCATGGAAGGAGGAGCCAATTTAATGTGGGCACATCAGAAAATCGTATTTACTTCTTATGAGGACGGCTGGCCACATCTATATGCGATGAATCCTGACGGATCGGGAAAAACCTTACTCACGCCGGGAAATTTTACTGTTGAAAATATCAAGCTGAGTAATGATTTAAAAACATTGGTATTTGCGGCCAATACGGGTCTAGATAAGGATGATCTGGACAGACGCCACATTTATCAGTCATCTGTAGATCAGCCCGGGATGAAGCCGCTTACTACCGGAAAAGGGATTGAGGCTTATCCTGTTATTTCGGGAGATGGTAAAAATGTATTCTGTTTAAGTGCTACTGCAAGTCAGCCTTTATTACCAGCGAGGATTGATCAGGGTAAAATCCATCTGATCGGAGCAGAGTTGCTTCCAACAGATTTTCCAACCAGCGCGCTGGTTAGCCCGGTTCATGTGAGTTTTAAGTCGGCAGATGGAAAAACAGTTTATGGGCAACTATTTTCTCCGAAAAAGACGGTTAAAAATCATCCTGCCATTGTTTATGTACACGGAGGACCACAGCGACAGATGATGCTGGGCTGGAACCCGATGGATTATTATTCCATCGATTATGCTTTGAACCAATACCTGGTAAACCTGGGTTTTACAGTGTTATCAGTAAATTACAGATTGGGTTTGGGTTATGGATATGATTTCCATAAGCCTTTACGGGCAGGGGCTCAAGGTGCTTCAGAATACCAGGATATTAAAGCTGCTGGTGAATGGCTGGCTCAACAGGCTAATGTAGATCCGGCAAGAATCGGTATTTATGGTGGATCATATGGTGGTTATTTAACTGCTTTGGCATTGGGAAAAGATTCCAGATTATTTGCGGCTGGGGTAGATATTCACGGCGTAAACAGCCGGTTTAGCAGTGTGGCAATGGAAGGTAAATTACCCACTCCCGATGCAGACCTTGCCGCAAAGATTGCAGGTGAATCTTCGCCCGTCGCTTATTTAAAAACGTGGACTTCACCAACACTAATTATCCATGCAGATGACGATCGTAATGTAGCCTTTAGCCAAAGTGTTGATTTAGTTAAACGATTTGAAGATAGGAAGTTCAACTTTGAATTCTTAGTTATTCCTGATGATACTCATCACTGGATGAAATTTTCCAATTCGGTTAAAGTCAGTGAAGTTACGGCTGATTTTCTTACACGTAAGCTGATGAAAAATTAATTCTTCTTAATGTTTTTTAAAATTATTAAGCTTAAAGCATTAAAAGCATAACCGCTGATGTTATTTTGAAGCATCACGACAGATTGATCATAAAATAACGGAACCACCGGCGATTGATCCATCACCAGCTGATCCATTTTCCGGTAAAGTTCAAAACGTTTTTCTGTATGGGTTTCGTAATAACTTTGCTCAAATAATTTGTCAAAATCCCGGTTATAAAAGGCAAAATAATTGGGTCCGTTAGGTACTTTATTTTTGGAATAAAACATCGAAAGGAAGTTTTCGCCATCAGCATAATCTGCCAGCCAGGAGCCTCTAAAGAAATTTACGTTATTCTTAGACATCAGATCTCTTAAACTTGCACTCGGACTCACATCAATTTTAACCTTCATCCCAATATTGGTCAGTTCGCCCTGAATAAATTCAATCAAATCTTTATAAGTGGTGGTGGTATTTAATGTGATTTCAGGTAAACCCTTGCCCTCCGGAAAACCAGCTTCTTTTAATAACCTGGCAGATAAAACAGGGTTGTAAGTGTAACCACGCACTGCTAAACTATCAAAGCCGGGCATGCCTTTCGGAATAAATCCTGACGTGGCCGCAATACCAATGCCATTTCTCAAATACCGGATTAATTTATCCCGGTCGATGGCGTAATTAATGGCTTGCCTGATCTTTTTTATTCTTAACGGCGATTGCTTTACAATGGTCAGATTAGTATCGACTAAAATACCTACATACTCCGTGCATAGATAGGGGCTTTTGGTTAAGGTGAATTTGTCTTTATATTTAGAAACCATTTTGCCACTCTTGGTTAGAATGTCATCGCGGTAGCTGCCATCAACATTATAATAAAAATCCAAATCCTTTTTCAGGAAACTCATAAAGCCACTTTGCTTATCGGTAATGAATGTTGCTTTTACGGCATCCAGATAAGGTAGCTTGGTTCCTTTTTGATCATGTTCAAAATAATGCTCATTCTTTAATAAAACCAGGATCTCGCCCTCTTTCCAGTACTTAAATTTAAAGGGGCCTGTGCCAATCGGGTGGCTTCTGAAATTTTTTCCGTAATGGGTAACTACTTCCTCAGGTACCACCGAACAATATTGTGTGGTTAACAAATTCATCAATGGAGGAAAGGGTTTTACCAGTTTAATCTGAAAAGTCGAATCATTTATGGCGATAAAATTACGCCTGTCTTTTACCTTATCGCTAAAAATCCATCCACCGGAAGAAGCCACTTTAGGGTCGATTAACCGGTAAAAACTATAACTGAAATCTTTGGCTACTACCTTTCTGCCTTTGCCGTTTTTAAAAATCGGATCATCATGAAAGTAAACATCATTGCGAAGATTAAAGGTATACGTCAAGGCATCCTCAGATATTTTCCAATTTTTAGCAATGCAGGGAACACTTTGAAGATTGGAATCGATCTGTACCAGGCCATTAAAAATCTGATTGCTCATCCAGATGGCATTCTGGTTGCGGGCAAAAGCCGGATCGATGGAGGTTAAGCCCTGATCGAGATTAATATTAAATGTTTTTTTATGATTATTTGAAGTATCCTGATGACATGAAACGAAAATAATGCTAATGAAAATCCAAAATATATAATTAAATGAGGCTCGCATGAAATAAGGATTGTTATTTTTGCACAAATTAATAAATTTAATGCAGATGTCTTTTTTAAACGATTTATTTATCGGCCTTGATGCTACAAAACGTGAAGATTTACAGGAACGTTTAGATATTGTGGAGCACAAAATTAAATTTATGGAAAAAGTGCCCGTGGCTGTGCTTGATGTAAGTAATATGCCGGGCTATTATTTTTCTGAAGAAATTGCCTTCGCTGGTGGAATGATAGAGGCAGATATCATGAGTGCCGTATTCATTATTTACTATCAGCCTGAAAAAACGCTGACCGATTTAATGCGGGAAGTGCCATCCCTGTTAAGTTCAGACTGGCAGGCGGTGAAAAACAACCGGATTATCTTGCTTAATGATGATGTTAACCGGGAGAGATCTGCTGAAAACGTAGTGTCTTTAATTGAAGATATGGCCGAAATGCTGCATCCTGGCTCGTTTATTTTTGGTCACGAAGGCGACAAGTGGATTCGTTTTGGCGCATAACAAAGGGGAAACAGAGGGCTGGTTTTGACGAAGAACGGCCAATAAGTCTACATCATCTAAATGCATCAAATTCAATTTCATCATGAAAAAACTTACATTAATCGTTATTCTTTTCTTTTCATCCTTGTTAGTCAGTGCACAAGTTGTTCCAACACTAACGGCAGATGTGGCTGATCAACTTTCAAGGATGCCTTTAGGATGCATCAGTCAGGAATTTCCCAATAAAACTTCTCATGTAGCCAATGCAGCTATAGATGGTCGATTGTTGCCCAGTGAATTACACCCTGCATTTTATGGCTGTTTAGATTGGCACAGTTCTGTGCATGGTCACTGGATGTTGATTCGGTTACTAAAAACCATTCCGGATTTAAAAAATAAGCCAGAAATTGTTGCCCATCTCAACAAAACCTTTACCCCAGAAAAAATGAGGGCGGAGGCCGAATATTTTACGAAATACCAGGTAGCCAATACCTACGAACGGACTTATGGATGGGCCTGGTTATTAAAACTTGATCAGGAATTGTATACCTGGGATAATCCTGACGCAAAGAAATGGTATGCGGCGTTGCAACCCCTTACGCAGCAAATTTTGAAACTTTGGAAAGCTTATCTGCCTAAACAAACTTATCCAAACCGGACGGGTGTTCATCCCAATACGGCGTTTGGTTTAGTTTTTGCCTTAGATTGGGCCAGGACTTTAAAGGATGCTGATTTTGAAAAGCAAATTGATGAGAAGGCTAAAGCCTTTTATCTGGATAATACTGCTACACCGGCATACCTCGAGCCGGATGGATCAGATTTCTTTTCGCCGAGCCTGGAGATAGCTGACTTAATGAGGCGGGTATTGCCGAATAAAGAATTTGTGCGTTGGTTAAATAAATTTTACGAAGAGAAAAGTATTAAACGCATCAGTGATCTACCAATCATTAGCGATATCAACGATTATCAGGGGGTTCACCTGGTTGGTTTATCGTTTACCCGGGCATGGTGTATGAAGGGAATCGCTCAAGAATTACCTCAAAACCATAAACTAAAAAAGCATTTTGAAGTTACAGCCAACCGGTTTTTAGCCAATGCCTTACCACTTGTTTTTGCCGGCAATTATGGTGGCGATCATTGGTTGGCCTCTTTTGCGGTTTATGCATTAGAAAAATAGTTTCTGAAGATTTGCATTAATCTTTTTTTTGGTAGAAATTGCGATTGTATCAGTAGAGGATCATGCGCTCGTTTCTAAAACGAGCGCAAGGGATAAATTACACTATTTTCGTCTGAATAAGCCAAAATTATACCTGAAACCGGCAACATAACTGGTATTGCTGTTTCCATTGCTGCCTTTAGCGAAGAACTCAATGTTATCGCCCTTTTTAAGTGGTAATTGATAACCTAATCCGTATGCCTGGTAAAAGCCATTTGTGGCAGATGTACCATTATTATAGCTGGATCCTGCACCTTGATAAGTGTAGTTAGTAGTTGAATAAGCTTCCTGATAACCAAGGTCGGCAGATAGATAAAACCGGCCAATATAATATTTGGCTCCTGCATAGATTGCATTTTGAAGAAATTTCATGTTTTTAAATTGCGATACGCCGTTGCTAACCATATTCGTTGATCCATCGGCATTTTTTTGCGTATAGGCAATATTTACGCCGGCAGTAAGCCCCCAGTTTTTATTCAGCCGGTATTCATAACCAACCTCTGCCCCGTAAACCGCGGCTTTAAGTGTGGCGTTATAGCCTGCAAAAGGTGAAACATGAACCGAATGTCTTACCAGTGAATCCTGTGCTTTGATTTTAGACATGCTGATTACTGTAATCAGCAGCATGAGAAGTATGTTTTTAGTTTTCATACGGCTAAAATATACCCGCTAAAACCATAAATGGATTTATTAACCTCGTTTAACTAAGTTTACAATAATTAACTTAATTTATGTTAAAAACATCGGCTAAATGGCCTTTCCATTGCTGTTTTGATTTTCTCTTTGCGCCACCGCCCGTTAAAGACTAAGGCTTATTTTTTATTTGACAGGCCAATATCTTAACCCTCCTGGTTTTTTATGCCCCAGGTCATAAATCCTTAAAACCTAAGAAACTTATCAATCTGCTCGTGCGTAAACCTAATGGTATCTTCCTGGATCAAATTTCCGGATGAATCCAGTTCCAGTTTAATGTTCGGAATATGAATGCGGAGGGGCAGTACATTCAGGTGAATGTAATGGCAAACGCCGGTGAAATGATCAATTCCGCGAATGTTTCCATATTTACCTGAAGAAATGCCAACCAGGCAGGCCTTTTTATCATAAAAGCTGCCAGGGAAATCACAGGCATCAATCAATACCTTCAGCACGCCCGGAAAGCTGCCATTGTATTCAGGAATGATAAAAATAAATTTGGTTGTTTGTGTAATCAGGTCCTGTATTTTTTGAAAAGCGGTTGAGCGCTTGCCAAACATGTCCGTGTTCAATACATCGGCAGGCAAATGTTCAAGACTAAATACATTTACGTTTTCACCTCGCTGATGCAACTGTGCTTGATAATAATTGGCAACTTTTAACGTATTGCTATTGGGCCTGTTGGTGGCGGCTATTATAGTGATCATGGATGAATTGTTAATAAGATGTTCAAAACCCGGAAACCCTTATTGCTAAAATTGCCATATAGTTTGTATCTTAGCTGATTGAGAAAAAGGGTGTAAACAACGCAAAAATAGAACTTTTTGCCGATTAAAAGGCATAAAATAAACAACGCCCAAATAAACGTTAAGTAAATTTCGGATAGATAGATGAGCAAAATTATTGCATTAGCAAATCAAAAAGGTGGTGTTGGTAAAACAACTTCATCTATAAACCTGGCTGCCAGTTTAGCCGTATTAGAATACAAAACTTTATTGGTAGATGCTGATCCTCAGGCGAATTCAACATCAGGTATTGGCTTCGATCCCCGGAATATTAAAGATAGTATATACGAATGCATCATCAATGATATCGACCCGGCTCAGGCTATTCAGAAAACGGAAACGCCAAACCTGGATTTATTGCCCGCGCATATTGATCTGGTGGGTGCCGAAATTGAGATGATAAACCTCAATAACCGTGAATATAAAATGAAGGCGGTTTTAGAGAAGATTAAAGATCAGTATGATTTTATCATTATTGACTGTTCCCCATCTCTGGGTTTAATTACCATTAATGCCTTAACCGCTGCCGATTCAGTAATCATACCGGTTCAATGTGAGTATTTTGCACTCGAAGGTTTAGGGAAATTATTGAATACCATTAAGATTGTACAAAACCGTTTAAATCCTGACCTGGAAATAGAAGGCATTTTACTCACCATGTATGATGTGCGTTTACGTTTATCAAATCAGGTAGTAGAAGAAGTGAGAACACATTTCCATGAATTGGTTTTTGATACCATCATTCAGCGGAATACGCGTTTAAGTGAAGCGCCGAGTTATGGCGTATCTGTTATCATGCACGATGCAAACTGTAAAGGTGCCATTAATTACCTCAACCTGGCCAGAGAGATTGTGAAGAAAAATGGCCTGTTAAAGGAAGAAGAAAATATTGATACTGCAACTTTATAAATTATAGATGACATCTTTTCAGCGAAAAACAGGTTTAGGAAGAGGATTAAGTGCGCTTTTAGATGATAGCGAATCCGCTCATCCCCCAAAGCAGCAGGTCAATGCGGTAAGCGAAACCGAGCAGATCGGCAATATCAGTCATGTGAGTTTAACGGAAGTGGAAACCAATCCATATCAGCCGCGTACAGAGTTTGATCAGGTTGCTTTAAATGAATTGGCAGACTCGATCAAGATTCAGGGCTTGATTCAGCCCATTACCGTTCGTAAACTTGGTGCCAACAAATACCAACTAATATCGGGTGAGCGTAGGTTCAGGGCTTCAAAATTAGCCGGTTTAACACAAATCCCGGCTTACATCCGCAGTGCTAACGACCAGCAAATGCTGGAAATGGCATTGATTGAAAATATCCAGCGGGAAAACTTAAATGCAATTGAGGTGGCCCTGAGTTTTCAGCGGATGATTGATGAGGTTGGCTTAAAACAGGAACAATTAGGTGAGCGTGTAGGAAAAAACCGAACCACGGTAACCAATTACCTTCGCTTACTGAAACTTCCGCCAGCCATTCAGGCTTCTATCCGTGATCAGAAAATTTCGATGGGGCATGCAAGGGCACTAATCAATGTTGATGGGGTGGATAAGCAGTTATTTATTCACCAGGAAATTTTAGAAAAAGGTTTATCTGTTCGTAAGGTGGAAGAATTGGTCAGAAACCTGCAACACGCGCCTTTAAAAGCCGAAGAGAAACAAAAAACAAAGGGTGCTTCCTTTCAGTATCAGAAACTGCAGGATGATTTAGCCTCTAAGTTTGCCACCCGGGTAAAATTAAAAGTAAGTCAGAATGGTAAGGGAGCAATTGAAATTCCTTTCATGAGTGATGATGATTTAAACAGAATCTTAGAATTATTAGACTGGTAATGCGTATCCTCAAGTTTTTAATTCTGGTTTCTTTCTTTACATTTTTTCTTGTAAATCTGGCTACTGCACAGGTAAGAGATACGGTGTTAAAACAACCCGATACGCTGAAAAGCAGTAAAGATAAGCCGGTAAAGCTTGATTCGCCAAAAGTAATGTCGCGGCGCGATTCTGCAAAAGCCAGATATGTTAATCCAGGAAAAGTGGCAGGGAGAAAGGCAGTGTTCAGATCAATGATTATTCCCGGCTGGGGACAATTGTACAACATGTCATTGCTTAATGATGGATATGGAACGAGGGCGGGTAAAAGCCAGACGCTTCAAAAAATCTATACTTCCGGTAAAATTGTGGCTATTTATGGTGGTTTTACTGCGCTCACCTTATCTTATATCGATAGTAGGAAAAACTACAATCGTTTTTTGAATGAGGCACAATATCGCGCAGCAAATCCTCAGAAAAAATTAGACTTAACTCAATATTCTGATCAGGGTGTATTAGATGGGAAAAGTCTTTATAAAAGAAATTCCCAGATCGTGATTTTCTCTTATGGATTGCTTTACGCAGCAAATATCGTAGATGCCTACGTGGCTGCCCGCTTACACTTTTTTAACATTGATGATAACCTGACTTTTCAGGTTCATCCTACAGTAATCAGTAACAATACCATGTATGGTTTTAATGCTGCACCGGCACTAAAACTGTCTTTAACATTTTAATAAATAGGAAACCATCGCGGTAATTGAGATTAAGATGGATTCATCACTTTTAACAATAAAATAATACAGATGAAAATAGCACTTTTAGGTTATGGCAAAATGGGGCAGATTATTGAAAAATTTGCGCTGGAACGTGGTCATGAAATCGTGTTAAAAATATCAATAGAAAATCGTGAAGATTTAAACAGGCAAAATTTAAAAAATGCCGATGTAGCCATTGATTTCAGTACACCTGATTCAGTGTTGGGCAACATTGATGCTTGTTTTGATGCCAATGTGCCGGTAGTAGTGGGTACAACTGGCTGGTACGGAAAATTGCAGGAAGTAAAAAATGATTGTGATATCAGTAACAATACCCTGCTTTATGGTTCCAACTTTAGTATCGGTGTCAATCTTTTTTTTAAACTGAATCAAACTTTAGCAAAGCTGATGAACAACTATCCGGCCTATGATGTGCAGGTGGAAGAAATTCACCATACCCAGAAGCTGGATGCGCCAAGTGGTACAGCCATTACCATTGCAGAAGGAATTGTAGATCATTTAGAACGTAAATCGGAATGGCTAAATGAAGTGGTGGGCACAGATGTAGAATTGTTTCCAAAGACAGATCAGTTACTGATTGAATCTCACCGAATTGAAAACATACCTGGTACACATACCGTGATTTATAGTAGCGAAGTAGATGAAATTGAAATTAAACATACCGCACATAGCAGAGCAGGTTTTGCCCTGGGGGCAGTCGTTGCAGCAGAATGGTTAAAAGATAAAAAAGGATTTTTCAGCATTACCGATATATTTGAATAGAAGTTAAATGAATAAAAGACTGTTTTGTTATTGATCTGGGTAATCATTCAATTTGTGTAATTAACAGCCGAGGTGATGAACAGAAAAATAAAAACAGTATAATTATAAAATAATGCAGATAATAGTTACCGGATTTACCGTTAACCAACAGATAAAAATATGAACTACAAATTCTGGCAGAAAAAAAAAGATGCCACAAAGAAGAAAAAAACCAAAACCCGTGAATGGGTAGATGCCATTGTTTTTGCGGTAGTAGCGGCAACCATCATTCGTGTTTTCTTTATTGAGGCTTACACCATCCCGTCCGGATCAATGGAACGCTCCTTGTTAATCGGCGATTTTCTTTTTGTGAGTAAGGTAAATTATGGTGCACGTATCCCGATGACGCCGGTTGCTTTTCCCTTTGCGCATCATACCATGCCATTAACCACTTCTACAAAAGCTTACTGGGATGGTGTTCAATGGAAGTATCGCCGGTTGCCAGGTTTATCTGATATCCAAAGAAATGATGTAGTGGTTTTTAATTTTCCTGAGGGAGATACGGTCGCCGTTGAAAAGCAAGATGCCAGTTATTATGATCTCGTAAGGATGAGCGGCAGGGAACAGGTGAGAAATACCTATACCATTATCGACAGACCTGTTGATAAACGTGAAAATTACATTAAGAGATGTATTGGTATTTCAGGTGATGTGGTCTCCATGTCGGCTGGTGTGGTGAGTATAAATGGTAAATCTGAACCCATTAAAAGTACAGGAATGATGCCTTACCGCATTGAGTTTAAAACCATGGACTTTAACTACTCTGCATTGGATGAATACAAACTTGATTTAGGAAGCAGTCCGGCAATTGCCGCAAACACTTACATTGTGAACGCATCTCCGGAAATTGTAGCAAAACTTAAAACACTCGATTTTGTAAAATCTGTGGTGATGAACCCTGATCCTGTTGGAGAAGAAGCCGGTGGTATTTTTCCTCACGATCCAAAAAGACCATGGAACAGGGATAATTTTGGTCCGATTAAAATCCCTGCAAAAGGGTGGACAGTTAAGATTGACAGCAACACAATGCCGCTTTATTACCGTGCCATCAGGACATATGAGGGAAATAAAGTAGAGCAGAAGGGTGGCGTTTGGTACATCAACGATAAAGTGGCCACCAGCTATACCTTTAAAATGAATTACTACTGGATGATGGGGGATAACCGCCATAACTCTGCAGATTCAAGGTATTGGGGCTTTGTGCCTGAAGACCACGTTGTAGGTAAAGCCCTATTTATCTGGATGAGTTTTGATAGCGAAGGTTCATTCTTGCATAAAATAAGGTGGAGCAGGTTATTCAGAGGGATCCACTAATCCCGGATTAAAAGTTAAGAAGCGTTTTGATGTCAATCAAAGCGCTTTTTTTATGGGCCATAAATGTAAGCAGTCCCTATCTGCCTGTCGGCACCTTTCACCAGGGAGGGAAAGGGCGTGTAGTACGTAACTAGCAATTAGAAGGCCTGGTTCGGTTAACAATGGATGTAGTGATTAAAAACGGAGGTATCCATCTTATCTCTGGCTGACAGTAGCGATGTGAAGGCGTATTTTAATGCAACCTTGGTCTTTTGTTACTTTATGGGCCAGGCCAAAAGTAAAGCCCTTCGGCGGTTAGTTGAGGCAAGTGAACGCACAGGGAAAAATAGCACATCACTACATGCCTGTAACAAAAAAACTTTCTCTTCATCTAAAACCCATTGTATCAATCATTATTATGAACTGGAAAATCTGGAAAAAGAAAAATGATCATAAAAAGAAGAAAACCAAAACCCGGGAATGGGTAGATGCGATTGTTTTTGCAGTAGTGGCAGCAACAATTATTCGTGTTTTTTTTATTGAAGCCTATACCATTCCTTCAGGGTCAATGGAAAGATCACTTTTAATAGGTGATTTTCTTTTTGTCAGTAAAGTAAATTATGGTGCCCGAATCCCCATGACCCCTGTAGCATTTCCTTTTGCTCACCATACCATGCCCTTAACTGGTACCAAAGCATTTTGGGATGGTATTCAGTGGAAATATCACCGTTTACCCGGTTTATCTGAAATCAAAAGAAATGATGTGGTGGTTTTCAATTTACCGGTAGGAGATACGGTGGCTCTTGAAAATCAGGAACCCAGTTATTATAATTTGATTCGTCAGTCTGACTGGAAAACTGTAAACAGCCAATATACCGTCACCAGCAGGCCTGTAGATAAAAGAGAAAATATCATTAAAAGATGTATAGGAATTCCTGGTGATGTAGTTGCGATGAAAAATGGCATAGTAAGCATTAATGGTAAAATAGACCCCTTAAAAAATACAGGTCAGATGCCTTATAAAATTAAATTAACCACAGCCAATGTTAATCTTGAGGTATTCAGCAATTTGGGATTTAAAGTCAGTGAAATGCAACAGCTTGACGGAGAGACCTACATCGCCAATGCCACTTCGGAAATGATTCAGAAATTAAAGCCGCTTGATTTTGTAAAATCTGTTGAACTATCTGTAACGCCATCTACTGCTAATGATGGTGATCTTTTCCCGCTGGATCCAAATCGAAAGTGGAATGTGGATAATTTTGGCCCGGTCAAAATTCCTGCAAAAGGCTGGATGGTAAAAATTGATAGCAATACCATGCCGCTTTATTACAGGGCCATCAGAACTTATGAAGGAAATAAGGTAGAACAAAAAGGTGGTGTTTGGTATATCAATAATCAGCCCGCCACTACTTATACTTTTAAAATGAATTACTATTGGATGATGGGTGATAACCGCCACAACTCTACAGATTCAAGATATTGGGGCTTTGTTCCTGAAGATCATGTAGTTGGAAAAGCATTATTTATCTGGATGAGTTTTGATGCTGATGCTTCTTTTTTTCATAAAATCAGATGGAGCAGATTGTTCAAAAGTATAAATTAAACTAAACGATAACCAAACAAAAAAAGGCTTGAAGTAATTCAGGCCTTTTTTTGTTTGGGAAAATACTTTTAAAAAAAATTAATAAGTCGGATAATGTTTTAAAAATATTTATTAAGTTTGTTGATAAACCAAATAAAAATGTCAGTAATTATTGAGAAAGGTCAGCGGCTTCGGGCTGATATTATCAAGCATCTTTATTATAAAAAGGCTTTATCCTTAACAGACTTAAGTAAACTCACCAAAAAAAGTTTGCCGCTGGTTACTGCTATTGTAAATGGTTTAATAGCAGAAGGTTATATTCTTGAACAAGGACTTGCGCCATCCACGGGAGGCAGACGGGCATCCATCTATTTACTAAATCCCGATCACCAGAAATACATCATAGCGGTGGCAATGGATCAGCTGATTACCAGGCTTACCATATATGATTTATCCAGAAGGGTGATTTTACCGATTGAACACCTTGATCTGAACATGTCTGATTCTTTTCAAGATGTGGACGTACTCGCTGACTTCATTAGCAATAGTATTCAAAAATCCAAAATCAAGCGTAATGATATCATTGGCGTTGGAATTGGTATGCCGGGTTTCGTAAATACACAATTGGGTATCAATTCTTCGTTCCTGTTTGTTGAAAGTGGTGAAACGCTTCAGGAATATCTTTCGAAAAAAATAAATCTTCCCGTATCGATAGACAATGACTCCAGTTTAATTGCCCTGGCTGAGCTCAATTTTGGTGAAGCAATTGATTTACAGGATGTGATGGTGGTAAACATAGGATGGGGTACGGGATTAGGCATGATTGTAAATGGAAAGCTTTATCGTGGAAGTCGAGGTTATGCAGGTGAGTTCAGTCATATTCCCTTATCCGATAGCAATAATCTATGTGCCTGTGGAAAAAGAGGTTGCCTGGAAGTAGACACATCTTTGCTGGTGATGGCTGAGAAAGCAGAACGGGCGCTGGAAGAAGGTGCCGAATCCAGCATGTCCATACTCTTTAAAGATAAAACCAAACATCCTAGAGATCATTTTTTAGATGCTGTAGAAGCGCAGGACCCATTAGCCATTTCTATTCTTTCCAAAGCCGCATTTCAGATTGGAAAAGGGCTTTCCACCTTAATGCACCTGTTAAATCCGGAGTGTGTGGTGCTGAGTGGAAGAGGGGCTAAAGTAGGAAAAATGTTTTTGCCATCTATTCAGCAGGCCATTAATCAGTTTTGCATGCCTCGTATTTCGGAATTTACAACTATAAAATTATCAACACTGACTGATGAGGCTGAACTTTTGGCTGCAGCCAGTTTAATGGTCGAGAACAGTCAATTCGAATAAGTAAACAAACCTAACAAATAAATAGCAAGTAAAGTAGAACGCGTATCCAATCAACTAATAACCCTAAACAACAAAGAATTATGAAAAAAATGTACTTAAGGTGCTTAAGTATACTGTTGTTAACTTTGTTAACAATAACATCTTACGCACAAACAAGCATCTCCGGAACGGTGAGAGATGCTTCTGGTCCTCTTCCTGGGGTCAGTATTTCTATCAAAGGCACATCTAAAGTTACCCAAACAGATGGGAACGGAAAGTTCTCCATCGCTGTAAATGCTAAAGAAGCGCTGGTTTTTACTGCTATTGGATATGCAAAACAAGAAATTGTATATGGCGGTCAAACAACATTAAACGTAACCCTGAAGGAAAGTTCCAATCAATTGGATGAAGTGAATGTGGTAACCACTGCGCTGGGTATCAAGAGACAAGAAAAATCTCTGGGATATGCTGTAAGTACAGTAACGGCGAAACAATTAACGGAAGCAGGTAACACCAATTTTGCATCGGCATTGTATGGTAAAGCTGCGGGTGTAAAAGTGACCACTGCGCCAGGTGGTGCCAGTAGTGCGGTAAATGTTCAGATTCGCGGCATTAACTCTATTAATTACAACCAGCAACCTTTATATGTAGTGGATGGTGTAATGATTAGAAATGATGGACAGAATGGAGCTACAGGTGCAAACAATAACAACTATTGGGATGACCAACGTGTGCGCGGTAACGGTATTTTAGATATCAACCCTGCAGATATTGAGAGCCTGACCGTTTTAAAAGGTGCAAGTGCATCCGCATTGTATGGTTCTGATGCAGCCAGTGGTGTGGTGGTAATCACGACTAAAAAAGGTTCTAAAAACCGCGGATTAGGAATTGATTTCAACTATCAGGGATCAATAGACCAGGTTGCATTTTTACCAAACTTTCAAAATACCTATGGACCAGGTTACGACAGAGAAACTAACGTAGCCAATGGTGCAACGGAAGAAGGATGGATTGCAGATCCGCTCTCACCAACAGGATTAAGGCCATATTTCAGGGCTTATGCCAACTTCGGGCCTAAAATGGAAGGTCAGCAAGTGAGATGGTGGGATGGATCAATTCGTTCTTATTCACCACAGCCAAATAATTACAAAGATGTTTATCAGGATGGTTATACCTCAAATGCAAACGTTGCTATTTCTAATCAAACAGATGCATTGAATTATCGTTTTTCAGCATCACGCTTAGATTATAAAGGAACGCAACCAGGAAATACAGGATCAAAAAATTCATTCAACTTAAACTCTACAATCAAATTAGCACCAAAATTATCTGCTGACGTAATTGTAAGTTATGTAAATACTAAAACCATTAATAGGCCATATCAATTAGGACAGGTATTAGGTTCGTTTGCAGGATTCTTTAGCCGTGCAGAAGATATGGGGCTGATGAAGGAAAAATACCAAACCAGCAATGGCTATAAATATTCAACATTCGATCAACCAAACCGTCCGGAGCCGTTTGTTTACAATATCAGAGCAACAAACTTATTAGATTTTTATTGGCAACAATTAAAAAACCAGTATACTGAAAATGAAAACAGGTTATTGTCAAGTTTTACCTTAAATTATGATTTTGCCAAAAACTTAAAATTTAGGGGGCGTATTGGTAATGATTATACCAGCTTAAAAGCGGAGAACAGACAGTTCACAGAAATTCCTAGTGCGCTGAATGGCAACACCAGTACTGGTGCTTATACCACAAACCAAGGTCAGTATGCGATATTGTATGGAGATGCATTGGTGACCTATTCAAATAAAATTGGGGAAGATTTCGGCTTGTCATTAAGCGGAGGTTATCAGGGCAGAAAAGAAACCTATAAAGATTTAAAATCAAATACAAGGGATGGTTTGGTAACGGAGAATTTCTTTGCCTTATCAAATTCATTTAATGTGGCTGAAACAACAGAAGCAAGAAAAGAACAATTAAAATATGCTTATTTAGGGATAGCAAACTTTAGCTATAAAGATTTCCTTTTTGTGGAAGCAACCGGCAGAAGAGAATATGTTTCTACTTTGCCGCCACAAAATAATCAGTATTCTTACTTCTCTGTCAACAGTGGATTTGTATTCAGTGATGTAGTAAAACTTCCGTCATTCTGGGATTATGGTAAATTGAGAGCATCATATGGTGTAGTAGGTAATGCGCCTCCAATATACGAAGCGAATATTGCTTATACCCAAAATTCCCTTCAAACCATCAATGGATCAGTACCATCTATCCTGGCACCTAGATCATATGGTAATCTTAACCTATTGCCTGAAAAGAAACATGAAGCTGAATTTGGACTGGAAACCCGTTTCTTAAAAGGAAGATTAGGATTTGATTTTAGTTATTATGATAATAAAATCAAAAACCAGATTTTACCACTTGACATCTCAGCAACTAATGGTGCACAAAGCCAGATTGTAAATGTTGGTGAGATCGGTAACAGAGGATTCGAAATAGCTTTAAATGCAACGCCAATAACAGGAAAGTTTAGATGGGACACACGATTAAATTTCTCGACCAATAAATCTAAAGTTAACTCTTTAAAAGATGCTAATTCTGAAATCAACTTCTATAGTTCTGATCAGGCCACTGCTAAAATTGTAGCAAGAGCAGGTGAAGATCTTGGAAATATTTACATTCGTCCACGTAAGACTGACGCAAATGGAAACTACCTGATCAATGATGATGGCTTCTATGTAATGGATAATTCAGTATACGTAAAAGCTGGAAATATTATGCCTAAAGCAGTTGGTGGATTTTCAAATACCTTTAGTTATGGTAACTTTTCTTTAGATTTTACAATCGATTATCGCTTCGGTGGTAAAATGATCGCACCTAACTTAAAGTATATGCGTGGTGCAGGTATGCTGGAGAATTCAATGGAGTTTAGAGATGCTGAAAATGGTGGAATTTCTTATACCAGCAACGGCAAAACTTATAATGACGGTGTACTTTTACAAGGTGTAAATCAAACAACTGGCTTGCCAAATACCAAAATCCTTTCAGCAGCTGATTATTACATCACTACTTACAATTGGGGTGAAGGATCGCTAACTGAAGCAGAGATATTCAAAAATAACTATATCAAAATGAGAGAAATTACGCTAGGTTATAAAATACCTTCAACTTTTACCAAAAAGATAGGCATTACCAACATGCGTTTTTCTTTAATCGGACGTAACTTATTCTATATCCACCGCACATTAAAAGATTTGGATCCTGAAGCACCACTAGGTAATAAATGGTGGTCGCAGGGTGTTGACGTAGGTTCTACCGCTGCATCCAGAAACTTTGGTTTCTCTTTAAATGCAAACTTTTAATCAGATAAGAAAAAAGAATTATGAAAAAGTTAATCATAAAAGCAAGCTTTCTTTTAATTGCAATAACAACTGTGGTTGGTTGTAAAAAGAACCTTGATGAAAAATTTAATAATCCAGAAAAAGTTCTGGATCCTAGTGTGACCGGGCTATTTACAGGTATGTTAAATAATGACAGGGTAGCGGCAAAATATTGGAATGTACGAACGTTTCTAACACAAATGCCTGGCGTATATGCACAAACCAGCTATATCGCAAATGGAAATACCATTTATCAGCAAAGTGATGGTTACTCTCAGCAATACTGGGATGATTTTTATAGCACTGGTGGTAATGGTAGTGGTGTAATGGCACAATACAGAACGATGGAAACGAAATATAATACGCTTTCTGCGGCAGATCAGGCCAGTCAAAAAGTAATTATGCAAGCAGCAAAAGTAGTATTAATAGAGCAGGCGGCTAAGATGGTTGATTTGTGGGGTGATATTCCATTTTCAGCAGCTGGAAGTTTAAATACTACAAGTACAATCAACAACCCTAAATATGATGAACAAAAAGCATTATATACATCATTTATTGCTGATTTAGATGCGTTAGGAACCTATTTTAATACTAATACTACAACTGCTGCATTTTCAAAATCGGATATTTTATTGAAGGGAAATATGAATATGTGGGCACGTTATGCTAATTCTCTACGCTTAAGGTTATTAATGCGCATATCCAGAACTGATGAAGCGACTGCAAGGACTGCGATATTGGCCATGTTAGCTAATCAAAATACCTACCCCTTGGTAGATGGTGGCAATGTGGGAACTTATAATCCAGCAGCTTCTGATATTTTACTTACACCACTCACAAATAGTTCCAGTGATTTGCGTGATGCATTCTTTGAAGGTAGCTGGTATGCAACTGATTATGCATTAAATACGGTAATGTTACCAGCAAATGATCCGCGTATTCCGGTAATTTATGATAAATATGGGCGTACTGTCAAAATTAATAACCAAGATGTTTTTGTTCCAAATGCGACTTATAGAGCAATGCCAATTACTTTTACCACTGCTCAACAAGAGGCTGGTTTTGCTGATTATGCTGTTCTAGATTCGGCAACCTTCTTGTTTAACCAAAAACTTCCTGGAATTTTAATTACAGCTTCTGAAGTAAACTTTATCAAAGCGGAAGCTTTTGAAAGATGGGGAAGTACAACTGATGCAAAAACGGCCTATGATAATGCGTTAAGACAATCAGTAACTTTCTATCATTACTTAAACAATTTAAACCAAGGTGGTGGCTTCAAAAATGTAGCTGCTCCTGCAACTTCAGTTGTAGATACCTGGGTTAATTCATCAACAGCTACTTATGCAGGTTCGTCAGCTGCAAAACTTACTCAGATTTACACGCAAAAATGGTTACACTATGGTGTATTACAATCAACGGAAGCATGGTCTGAATATAGACGAACTGGTTTCCCGGTATTAACATTTCCAACAACCGGAAAGTTATCCGGTTTTGATACCCCTCCAACAAGATTAATTTATCCTGCGAAGGAAAAAACACTTAACAGCGAAAACTATCAGGCTGTTGTTTCAAAAGATACCCGGAAAACCAAAATATTCTGGATGCCTTAATTAAATGATTCACTAATCCCAGTCACTAAAATGGCTGGGATTTTTATATTTACACATGAATAAAAAATTACTTTTAGTGCTGACTCTCGGATTCTGTGCCAACCTTCTTTATGCCCAACGCCATGATATTGTAAAAGAATCTACCACTTATGAATGGCCCAAAGATCCATTGGTAAAAGAAAAGCTGGATCACTGGCAGGATAAAAAGTTCGGTATGATTATCCACTGGGGGTTGTACGCTGTTCCTGGAATTATCGAATCATGGTCCATCTGCTCCGAAGACTGGATTGAAAGAGACACCACCATTTCCTATGAAGATTATAAAAAAGCTTACTGGGATTATAGTAAGCAATTTAACCCTACTAAATTTAATCCTGAACAATGGTCGGCGGCTGGCAAGGCTGCAGGGATGAAATACCTGGTTTTTACCACCAAGCATCACGATGGTTTCGCCATGTTTGATACCAAACAAAGTGATTTTAGTATTGCCAAAGGGCCTTTTGCCAATAACCCCAAAGCTGATGTAGCGAAATATGTTTTTGATGCCTTTAGAAAAGATGGCTTTATGATTGGTGCCTACTTTTCTAAACCAGACTGGCACTCGCAATACTACTGGTGGCAAAAATACGCCACGCCCGATCGAAATAATAATTACGATATCAAAAAATACCCATGGCGCTGGAATATGTTCAAATCATTTACGTATAACCAGATTGGCGAATTAATGAATAATTATGGAAGTATTGATATTCTCTGGCTGGATGGTGGCTGGGTTCGTCCGCTGGAAACAGTGAATGAAGAAGTACTTTCATGGGGTGCACCAATCCCGAAATGGAGTCAGGACATTGATATGCCAAAAATAGCGACCATGGCGAGAAAGGCGCAACCTGGTTTACTGATGGTAGATCGTACCGTTCATGGTCCTTATGAAAACTATCAGACACCTGAACAAAAAATTCCTGATACACAACTGGATCATCCATGGGAAAGTTGTATGACTTTGGGTGGTGCATGGGGTTTCGTGCCTAATGACCAATATAAGCCGGCTGGCGAGGTAGTACATAAATTAGTGGAAATTGTAGCCAAAGGAGGTAGTTTGCTTCTTGGAATCGGCCCTAAACCAGATGGGACACTACCCGACGAGGTGACTCAGAAATTAAGTGAAATCGGGAAATGGACTTCCAAAAATGGACAAGCCATTTACAATACCCGAATCACCAAAAACTATCACGACGGACAAACCTGGTTTACACAAAGTAAGGATGGCAAAAAGCGTTTTGCAATCTATTGTATTCATGCAGATGAGGCTATTCCTGGTATAATAAAATGGCGCAATAATATACCGAAAAAAGGTACTGACGTTCTTCTTTTATCAACAGGTAAGAAAGTGAAATGGCAAAATGTAGGTGGTGAAATTATTTTATCCTTACCGAAGCTTGAAAAAACTGCTGCCCTGGCTTTTGAATTTATTCCGCAGTAAAAAAGACTGTAAGTGGTGCCAATGTATTACATTTCACGGCAAAAAATTATGATGGTGCTACCGCCCAGGCGATCAATGCAGGCCTGGATATGATTTTCCAGGTGGGTTATCACCACTATAAATTGTTCTTGCCTGCATTTCTAGATGGCAGTATGCCCTAATCCAGAATTGATGATGACTTGGTACGGTTATTAAAGACGAAATTTGAACTGGGGTTATTTGAACCCATATATAGATGAAAAGAAGGCTAAACAGTCATTATAGATGATACACACCGCAAATTGGCTAATCTAATCCCTCAATTTCTAATTTAACAGCCAGTTCATTCAAATCTTTAACCACCACATCAATTAAAGGAATTCCGTTAACCTTTCTTTCCTGTTCAAATTCATGCTCAGGTTCGCCGGGAATAATCACTTTTTTATCAGGATCGATTGTTTCAGCATTTTTGAACCGCTCGATCCAGTTATCTAAATGATTTTTAAAATCTGCTGCAGGGCGAAAACCATCTACCCGCATGGCTCCCAGAAAGTGTCCGAGTCCCTCGCCGACCGGATTTGCCGAAGGCTCCAGGAAAGCTACAAAGGGAGGTACCCATGGACCGTAATTGGCGCCTGAAAGTACCGCCGATAAAATATCAACAGTAGCACTCAATCCGTAACCTTTATGGCTGCCATGATCTTTATCACTGCCTAAAGGCAAAAGTGAACCACCGCTTTTTAATTCATTTGGGTTGGTAGAAGTTTCTCCGTTTTTATCCTGAACCCATCCATCCGGAATACTTTTATTTGCCCTTTGGGCAATTTCTAACTTTCCATTGGCAGCAGCTGCGGTAGCCATATCCACAATTACGGGTGGATATTTTCCCGCTGGAAAGGCGTAACACATAGGGTTGGTTCCCAATAACCTTTCGCTGGCATAAGTAGGCGCCACCAGGGGACTCGCATTGGTCATGCTGATGCCGATCATATCTTTTTCTACCGCCATTAAGGCATGATAGCCCGCGATACCAAAATGGTTAGAGTTTTTAACTGAAACCCATCCGCTACCATATTTTTCAGCCTTGTCTATCGCTACCTGCATCGCAAAAGGTGCCACCACTAAACCTAGGCCTGCATCACCATCAATAGTGGCAGTGGTTGGTGTTTCATTTACGATTTTAATATTGGGTGTGGCATTAATTCTTTTCTTTTCCCATAAACGCACATAACCACTCAAACGTGCCACACCATGCGAATCAATTCCCCGTAAATCTGAACGGATTAAAACATCGGTAGCAAGTTCGGCATGTGCGTCAGAACATCCCATTTTTTTAAACACGTTACAGGTAAAAGTTCGGAGTTTGCTTTCGGTAAAAGTGATGAAGTTCATTTTTAATTTTTGATTAATGAATAAAGAGCAAAGAACAATGATTTATGCCTTTAAACCAGGTTTCATTTTTTATATTTTCTGCTATGTGTCGGTTTTTTTCTTTATACCTGGCTCTTTTACCCTTACTCTTTGTTCTTTTATACTTGCTCTTATGGTAGCAATAAGGTAAAATCTCCGCCCAATGGTTCAAAATTCTCAATGCAGGTAGAAATAAAGTCCTCCCCGTAATTTACATACATCGGCGCAATGTTTAACGTTCTTTCCTGCATGGTTCCATTTGGAAAAAGTCTTTTCTTAACATTTTCAATCTGGATTAAAGCCATCTCATGCTTGCGTTTTTCAGCCCTGAATAATTTCTTTTCCAGGTTGGCCAGTAGATGATTGGTTTTCTGCTTTGCGGTATCTGCAGAAACGGAGAGGGTTTTATCAATTTTATAGGCATTCAGTTTAATCTGATCAAAAATGCTGTTAATGGCCCTGGTTTCATCTGCCAGACTTAATTGAGCAGTGGTATTTTTCTTAACCCACTCATTTTTTAATTCTTCAACTGGCAGAAAGATGTCTTCCAGCGAAAAGCCTAACTTATATAAGTTTTCAGCACTTCGTTTATCAATCAATAAGGCAGAGTTACGCAGCAATAATACCGGGAAATCAACTTTATAATAATCAAAATTAGCCTTTAACTGCATCCAGTAAGCCACTTCAGCGCCACCACCTATATAGGCAATGTTTGGTAAGATCACTTCCTCATACATGGGGCGCATCACCACATTCGGACTAAAGCGTTCCGGATATTCGTTGATTTCTGTTCTTAATTCATCTTCATTGAAACTGATCGGCGTATGGTTTACCACATATTTGCCGTTTTCGAAAATGATCCGTTCGCGTAAGTCATCTTTCAGGTAAAAGAAATTAATATCACGACCATTCACCTGGGTTTTATAACCTAAGTTTTCTAAATCTTTTGAACTGTTTTCGATGTTTTTAGCACTGTTCTGTGCCGTAATATCTGCAGCGATGATATGTTTAAATAAACCTTTTAGTGCTGCATCATCAGCATTAACAATAACCAGCCCATATTTTTCGAATAATTTATTCACGAGGTAGCGGGTGGCATCTGCCAGGTTATCATGTTCAAGGTAGGCTTTTTCAACCAGGCGGGCAATATGTTTTCCGTTTCTGGAGATGCCCAGATAACCCTTATAAGCCGTAACAGCAGCAGCAACAGTTTTAGTACTTAGCCTGCCTGTTGCACCATTTGTTTTTTGTATCCAGCTGATGTTTTTTTCATCAACACTGACGTGGTTAATTTCCTCAAAATCATGATCCTCTGTTGCCATCCAATAAACCGGTACGAAGTTTTTTTCAGGATGCGCGATTTTCAGCTCAATGGCCAGGTTAATGGCCGTAACAATTTTATAAATAAAATAAAGCGGACCAGTAAAAAGGTTTAACTGGTGCCCCGTGGTGACAGTAAAGGTATTTTCACTGGCAAGTAATTCAATATTTTTGGATACAGATTTATTGGTTTTCAGGTTTTCATATTGCTTCTTGAGTACATCTGCGAGGATGTTCCGGTCGCCTAGAAAATTCCTGCGCTCTATGGCTTCATTTAAACCTTCCATATCAGGGCGGTAACTGTAAAAAGGCTGTAGTGCTTCTTCGTTATGGATGTAATCCAAAACCAGTTTAGAAAATGAACCGGTTTCCTGATAGGAGATGTATTTTGCCTGCATAATCAGCGAATGTAGTGCAATTTAAGGATAAATATAAAGCTACATAACTATTTTACAATTGTTAAATAATTTCATTGCGAAGAGCTTCCCATTTCACTTTCTGATTTTTTTGGCAAAAAAAAATACTCCAAATGTTAGAGTGATTACTGATGATATTTAAACTAGATGACGGTTGATATGAATGTATTCATTTTGGATTATTTTATAGAATTAAGAATCTATTAGTCAGGTTTTTTGGCGGCAGCAATCAAATCAACATCAACAAGTTCTAAAGATTTAACCATATCCTTAACCGTCTCTTTATACTTTTTAAAATGAGCTGTTGTGATATGCTTTTGGTATGCAGCAGTATCGGCATAAATTTCAAGTATGGTAACATGTGATGGATCATTTTTGTCCGAAACAGCATAATAGGTTAATACACCTGGCTCGAAACTAATGGCAGCAGTCATTTGCTCCTTTAATGCCCTATTATATTTGTCTAGTTGTACTGGGTCAACTTTAATTTTGGCCAATCGAACCATTTGATTTTTCTCCTGTGCCATAGTATTTATGCTAAATAAAAGTGTTAGCATAAATAAGATAACTACAAATTTCAGCAAATTAATTTCTCTTATTTGCATTTTATAAATTGGTTGTAGGATTTTCATAATTTATATTGAGTTAATTTGAATAATCAAAACCTGCGAGCTGGTTTCCGGCAATAAAATTGATAATATACGCTCATGTAGTGATGAATACAAAAAAAATGGCCCAAAAAAAACCGGCCTTGAATAAACAAGACCGGTTGTGAAATATTTGGTTTAGTGATTTACCATTTTTTTCTGCGTTCGCCGCTTCCGCCTTCACGACTTCCACCTTCTCTACGTCCGCTACCACCGGTGTTTCCACCTTTTTCATCACGGCTACGGCCAGAGAAATCTCTGAAACCACCACCGCTGGCTCCGCCTTCACGACTTCCGCCTTCGCGTCTGCCGCTACCGCCAGATGATCTTCTGTCGCTGCCACGGAAACCACCGCCACCGCCGCCTCTGCGTTCACCGCCGAAACCACCGCTACGTCTTTCTCCGCCACCGCGTCTTTCACCACCACCTTCACGACCGCCATCTCCGCTTTTTTCAATACGAACCTGGCGACCATTAAATTCAACAGATTTGAAACCTTCAAAAACGGTATCAGCTACAGCATCTTCAACTTCAAAGAAAGAGAAAACACCTTTTAAATCAATTTTGCCAACGCTTTTGCCACCAATTTTACCATTGTTACAGATAAATGATAACATATCGCCACGGGTAAATTCATCTACAGAACCCAGGTTGATAAACAAACGGGTGTAACCTTCGCTACCACGTCCGCGTCTTTCACCACGCTCACCTCTTTCACCGCGGTCATCGCCAACAGCTGCATTTAAATCAGGTGCTTTAGAATAGTAATCCAGGAAACGGTTAAATTCCAATGACGCGAAACGTTTGATTACGTCTTCCTTGGTCAAATCAGCAAATTCATCCATAATACGGGGAATGTACTGGTCAATCTGTTCGTTGTTAACTTCAACGTTGTGTACTTTATGTACCAGAGAGAATAATTGTTTTTCACAAACATCAAATCCGGTAGGCAATTCAGCTTTGGTAAATTGCTTACCAATAATGCGCTCTAACTGACGGATTTTTCCAACTTCTTTAGAGTTGATGATACAGATGGATATACCTGTTTTACCCGCACGACCGGTACGGCCAGAACGGTGGGTATAACTTTCAATTTCATCAGGTAAAGAATAATTGATGACGTGTGTTACGTTATTTACATCGATACCACGGGCAGCAACATCAGTAGCAATTAATAATTGCATGTTACGCTCACGGAAACGTTGCATTACTTTATCACGTTGTTGTTGCGATAAATCGCCGTGTAAAGCATCAGCATTGTAGCCATCCTTAATTAAGTGCTCTGCAACATCTTGTGTATCCAGTTTGGTTTTACAAAATACTACCGCAAAAATTTCAGGGTTGAAATCTACAATACGTTTTAAGGCCGCGTATTTATCACGGGCACGAACAATATAATATTCGTGTTCGATGTTTACGTTACCAGTGTTTTTAGTGCCCATGGTTAATTCAACAGGCTCGTTCATGTATTTTTTAGCAATACGGCGAACTTCTGCTGGCATGGTAGCCGAGAATAACCAGGTTTTTTTGTCATCAGGTGTAGTTGATAAAATGTCGTTGATGTCATCCTGGAAACCCATGTTTAACATCTCGTCAGCTTCATCAAGCACAACATATTTAACTGAAGAAAAATCGATGGCTTTACGGCCAATGATATCCAACATACGGCCGGGCGTGGCCACTACGATCTGAACGCCTTGGCGTATTTCACGTAGTTGTTGCATAATGTTCGCGCCACCGTAAACGGCAACAACGTGGGCATTAGCAACGTTTTTAGAAAAGTTTTTAAGGTCGTTAGCGATCTGCAAGCATAACTCACGGGTAGGGCATAAAATCAATGCCTGTGGTTTATTAACTTTAAAATCGATTAGTTCTAACAGCGGCAAACCAAATGCGGCTGTTTTTCCTGTTCCTGTTTGGGCCAAACCAACAAAATCATTAGTGCCTTCTAACAGTACAGGAATACTTTGCTCCTGAATCGGCGTTGGATTTTCGAATCCAAGGTCCTTTACGGCATTAACGACGTCATCACTTATCCCCAATAATTGAAATGGGTTTGTCATTCGTCTTTTATTTTTAATTGAGCCGCAAAGGTAAGGTTAATATTTCGTATTTTACAGATAATCAAGTAAATAGTTTTTTGAGCTAAATATTTGAGAATAAGCGACTAAAGGAAAATGAGAAAAGGATGATGGGAAATGTTGGATGGAACAGGTTTAAGTGAAGGTTGTGACTACGTCAGCGATGGGCATTTTTATTTGGAAAGCGGTTGCAGTAGTGCTTGTGTCGCAGCAGTCCCGTTTTCCGTTTCAATCTTTTTAAACCTTTCCGGTTTTAAAAAGGATTTTCACTCCAACCGGGTTTAGTTGGCGGGGGGGATGCAATTATTTGCGTTTGTTTTTAAATAACCACTTCGGTAACTCATCGGTTAATATGGCTGGCGCAAATATATCGTTGTGGGCCAGATGGTCGAATTCCCAAAATCTGGTTTTGTTGTGGTTTAATTCCATGTAAAATTGCTTGTCGCTGTTAAAAGGGTTTTCTGTATCCCTGTTTCCATGAATTAACCAAATGGGGGTGTTTGCCAGTTCGTTGATGTGATCGAACTGTGGTATGCCAGATATGCTGATGCCGGCGGCAAATAAACCAGGTTTTAAAGATAGCGCATTGATCACAGAAGAAGCACCCATTGAAAAACCGACTACATAAATTCTCTTTTCATCAATATTTAAAGTGTTTTTCAAACTGTCTATTAATTGCAATGCTGTTTGCAGACAAGGTTGCGGTACTGAAGTTAAAACATTTCTATTTTTATCCGGTACATAATTTGATGATCTCGAAGGAAACTGCGGTGCTAAAATAAAAGCCGGGTATCTGGCCTGTATTTCATCCATTGCAAACAGCTTGGCCAAAATTCCCAACTGGCTGTTATTGTCATTTCCAACGGCATTGGATCCATGAAACACAATCACTAAAGGGTGTTTACCTTTAATATGGCCAGGTTTAAACAAACGGTAAACAATTGCGGTGTCAGCATTACCATTGAATGATCCCCTCGTAAAAACATCGGTATTGACGCTTTTTATTTTGCCTATTCTTTTTCGAAGAAAAACAGTATCAGTACTTTCAGGGATAATGGTTTTTCCAAAAGTATGAATACGTTTACTGCAAGATAATATGCCACAAAATAAAACCAATAACAGGGGATAAGTTATTGGTCTTTTATTTAATAGGCTGGAAATTGCTTTAGTGGTTTGGAGCAAAATTTTCGACATATCTGCTGGTGAAGTTAAACTATCTTAACCTTTCAGCTGAACGAATTAAGCGTTCATCTTTGTTAATGCCAAAAACAGCTAAAATGAGAAATAAAATAGCCAATGCAGGCATATAGGCACCCATTCCGAAACTCGCACCTTCAATGCCGCCCGGAAGCTCTTTTGTGTAAAAACTGCACAAAAATGCAAAACCAATTATAATCAGTATGGTCAAAATTACCAGGCGTTTTTGTAACGTTCTTCTTTTAAAATTGAAGATATTGACAAAACATAAAAGGATCAGGATGATATTTACAATTAATGGCGGCAAAAATACTTCAGCATTTAATGCACTTCCGCTTTGCACGTGCATGAAACGATGTAATCCATAGGTATAAAGTATGGATTCAGAACCATCAACGGTTTTTGTGGCAATTGGTAAGAAAAGCATTAAGATCAGAACGACAGTAGCTAAGAAAAGCCAAATTGATTGTATCCTTTGTATCATGTTAATTTAAACTGTTTTGGCAAAAATAACTTTTTTATCGGTAGGATAAAAGAGATTCAAACATTAGGCTTGTGCTTTCACCTAACCGCCGAATCCAATAAACTAAACCTTTTGCCCTTTGCTACCTAAAACGTATTTTTGCAGCGCTTTGAACAGAAAAAGGTATTTCATACAAATCGCATATGATGGCAGCTTATACCATGGCTGGCAAATTCAGCCCAATGCCATAACCGTTCAGGAGCTATTGGATAAGGCATTGTCGACTGTTTTTAGACAAGCTGTTGAAACATTGGGCTGCGGCAGAACTGACTCAGGTGTACATGCCAAAGATTTTTATGCCCATTTTGATCTGGATGAAATAGAAGAAAATAAGGTTTTAAATTCAATTTCAGGTATAAACGCACTTTTACCTTACCAGATTGCAGCAAAGCAGATTATTGTGGTACATGATGCCGCACATGCCCGCTTCGATGCAACATCACGTGCTTATCAGTATTTTATCCATTTTGCTAAAGATCCTTTTAAACTCAACAGATCCTGGTTAGTAAAAGATCATCTAAATATCGTAGCGATGAATGAGGCGGCTGCATTATTATTTGATTATTCTGATTTCTCCTGTTTCAGTAAATCTAATACCCAAACATTTACGAATAATTGTAAAATTACCCAGGCCTTTTTTGCAGAGATAAATGGAGGTTTGGTGTTTACCATTCAGGCTGATCGTTTTTTGCGGAACATGGTCAGGGCAATTATGGGAACATTGGTAAGCGTTGGCAAAAATGAACTTAACTTAGCTGGATTTAAAACAATTATTGAAAGTAAAAACCGAAGCAATGCCGGTCAATCCGTGCCAGCCTGTGGTTTGTACTTGGTTAAAATAGAATATCCGTATATAAAAAATGATTGAAGTATAGAATTATAGAGGGATTGAATTACAGAATGATTATTCGTTCATTCAAAATTCATTCATTCAAAATTATAGAATTACAGATTGGTTGAATTATAGAGTGGTTATTCGTTCATTCAAAATTCATTCATTCAAAATTATAGAATTACAGATTGGTTGAATTATAGAATGGTTATTGATTCATTCAAAATTCATTCATTCAAAATTATAGAATTACAGATTGGTTGAATTATAGAATGGTTATTCATTCATTCAAAATTATAGAATTATAGATTGATTGAATTATAGAGTGGTTATTCATTCATTCAAAATTCATTCATTCAAAATTTAAAAAATGGCAGTAACAGGCGACGTATATAACACAGGATTACTAAAGCGTATTTTTCAATATGTTAAGCCTTATCGTGCTGTTTTTGTATGGTCGGTCATTTTAACAGTTTTACTGGCCGCAATTTCTCCCATTCGTCCCTTTTTAATTAAATATACACTTGATCATTATATTCTGGCCGGTAAATATTCGGGTTTGGTGAACATGACCATGCTGATGATTTTTATGCTGATCCTTCAAACGCTGATTCAGTATAACCATACCCTTTTAACCAATACGCTGGGCCAGTCTGTTATTCGTGATTTACGAATAAATGTGTTTAATCACATTACCAAACTCAGGCTAAAGTTTTTTGATCAGACCCCCATCGGGCAATTGATTACCCGCACGGTATCCGATTTAGAAACCATAGCCGATATCTTTTCGGAAGGATTGATCTCCATGATTGGCGATTCACTCCAGGTGGTGGTCATTGTTGGAGTGATGCTGTATACCGACTGGGAGCTGAGTATGGTAGTACTGTTACCCATACCGCTCCTGATCATGGCCACCCGGAAATTCCAGAAAGCCATAAAAATCGCTTTCCAGGAAATCAGAAACGAGGTCTCCAACCTGAATACTTTTTTGCAGGAACACATTACAGGTGTTTCTATCGTACAGTATTTTGCAAGAGAACGTCAGGAGTATAAGAAATTCTATGCCATCAATAAGCGTTACCGCGATGCGAATATCAGGTCCAACTGGTATTATTCCATATTTTTTCCTGTAGTGGAACTGATTTCAGCCATGTCTCTTGGTTTATTGATCTGGTATGGTGCGAGGAGTATTTTAGCGAAGCCACTTGATGTAACACCAGGAACAATTACCCAGTTCATTATGTACCTGGGGATGGTTTTTACGCCCATTCGCCAGCTGGCCGATAAATTTAATACCCTCCAAATGGGCATGGTTGGCGCAGAACGTGTATTTAAAGTGCTTGATACCAAAGACACTACACCTAATGAAGGGCGTCAAAAGCCAGAAAAACTGGCTGGTAATATCGAATTTAAAAATGTTTGGTTTGCCTATAATGAGGATCATTATGTATTGAAAGATTTAACTTTCGAGGTGAAGGCCGGTGAAACTATTGCATTAGTGGGTGCAACCGGTGCAGGCAAATCATCAACAATCAATATTTTAAACCGCTTTTATGAAACAGGAAAAGGAAAGGTTACAGTAGATGGCATTCAGATTGAAGATTTTGATTTAGATTACCTGCGTAGCCACATTGCCACAGTGCTTCAGGATGTTTTCCTGTTTTCAGACACCATCCTGAATAACATTACACTCAATAATGCTGAAATAACCATGGAGCAAGTCGTAAATGCAGCAAAAAAGGTGGGCGCACATGAGTTTATTGAGCGTTTACCCGGGGGCTACCAGTATAATGTGATGGAAAGAGGGGCTACACTGTCTGCCGGACAAGCCCAGTTGATCTCCTTTATTCGTGCACTGGTCCACAATCCGGCTATTCTCGTTTTAGATGAGGCCACCTCATCGGTAGATACTGAAACAGAATTGCTGATTCAAAAAGCCATCGATAACTTAATGGAGGGCAGAACTTCGATTGTGATTGCACACCGCTTATCTACCATTCAGAAGGCCAATCTGATTGTTGTTTTGGATAAAGGCGAAATCAAAGAAAAAGGTACGCATCAGGAACTATTGAAACTTGATGGCTACTATAAAAAACTTTACGACCTGCAGTTTTCTTCAAAAGGAATTGCCAAGGTTTAATCTAACCTTTTCTCGATAGAATTTCTTAATTTAACCTCTTTATACCTGAAAGATGAAAATATTTGAGCGATCCGTACTTTTCCTAATTGTTTTATTTACATTGAACGTATCTGCACAGCAGAAAAAATATGTGATGGTGATCCATGGTGGTGCCGGAACCATTCTGAAAAAGAACATGACACCTGAAAAGGAGGCGGCTTATATAGCGGTTTTAACACAGGCATTGCAAACAGGTTACGCACAAATAAAAGCTGGAAAATCTAGTCTGGATGCTGTGGAAGCAACCATTCATGTACTGGAAAATGACCCGCACTTTAATGCAGGCAAAGGGGCTGTTTTTACACATGAGGGTAAAAATGAACTGGATGCCGCCATGATGGATGGAAAAACATTAATGGCGGGTGCTGTTGCCGGCGTCACTACAATTAAAAATCCAATTTCTGCAGCCAGGGCGGTGATGGAAAAATCAGAACATGTAATGCTGGTTGGTGCAGGTGCTGATCTGTTTGCAAAGGAAGCAGGTCTGGAAATCGTAGATCCAAAATACTTCTGGACGAAAGAACGCTGGGATGGTTTGCAGCAAGCCATTAAAGAAGATTCTACCAAAGCCGTATTGGATCATGGCAGCAAAAAATCTGAGCTTTTGGGTATAAAAAATCACGATTATAAATTTGGTACCGTAGGTTGTGTGGCGCTGGACAAGGCAGGTAACTTAGCGGCCGGAACTTCCACGGGAGGCATGACCAATAAAAAGTATGGAAGGGTAGGCGATGCACCTATTATTGGTGCCGGGACCTATTGCAATAATGAAACGGCCGGTATTTCCTGTACAGGCTGGGGGGAATTTTACATCCGTAATGTGGTTGCCAAAACCATTTCAGATTTAATGGAATACAAAGGTTTATCGGTTATTGAAGCATCAAAAATTGCTTTAGATAAAGTAGGTAAAATGGGAGGGGATGGTGGTTTGATTGCCCTGGATAGAAAAGGGAATATCACCATGCCGTTTAATACAGAAGGCATGTACAGAGGCGCCATTACGGCTGATGGTAAAATTGAAGTGAGCATTTATAAATAATGAAAAAGCTGTTTTTGTTGCTGGCACTGGCTGGTTTTTCAATTTTTGTAAATGCCCAAAACAAAGGTAATTTGTTCATTATCGGGGGTGGAAATCGTTCTGATGATTTGATGAAACAAATGTTGAATACTGCTGATTTAAAAGCAAAGGATTATATTATTGTTTTGCCTATGGCGAGTGAAATCCCGGATTCTGGCTATAAAACACTTGCTCTGCAATTGAAAAAGCTGGATCAACACCCGATCAGGAACTTTAATTTTAACAAACACGATGTAAATGATAAAAGCTGGATTGATTCACTTGCAGGAGCGAAGCTGATCTATATTTTAGGCGGCGATCAAAACCGGTTTATGAAGTCTGTTTTAAATACACCCATTTATACCGCCCTACACAAAGCCTGTAAAAATGGTTCCACTATTGCTGGCACAAGCGCCGGAGCTGCCGTAATGAGTAAATATATGATTACCGGAAAACAGCTTTTAGATACGGCTTACAAAGAAACTTTTAATAAACTCCGGGATAAAAATATTGAGTTTTCGCCGGGCTTAGGGTTGCTGGAAAATACCATTATTGATCAGCATTTTCTGAAACGCAACCGATACAACCGTTTGATTTCGGCATTGGCAGCACATCCCGATTTGGTTTGTGTGGGGATTGATGAAAGCACAGCTATTATTGTACACGGTAATAAGGCCACTGTAGCTGGTGAAGGTCAGGTGATTCGGCTGGCCAATCCTGTGGCACTTAAAAATACAGATAAAGGTTTATTAAAATTTAGTCACGCCGAATTTGGGATTTTTACCGCCGGTGATGTGATTAATGTAAAACCTTGAAGAAACGCTTTTGATGATGCAGATTAGGAATTTTCGGTTTAAGTGCAGAACCTGGTGCGCTGGATTAAAAGATAATTTTGAAGTGATCTGTTTAATGGGATAGTGGTGCATAAACTCAACCATTTGTGTTTTATATTTCTATGCAACTCCATACTCGAAACTTCCAGCTCTAAGCATTTTATCTTATATGCACAAAGCCTGAAGCGCTTTGTAACTTTCGACTCCCGTCTCCATGCGCTCAACTTCCAACTATTTAAACTATCTTTGCGGCAGAAACATGCACACAGCTTGTTTAATTAAACCAGATCACATTGGCTCAGGAAGAACAAAATAACCGCAAGGAAAAAAGCGAGTTACACCCACGCAACAAACACCGTTCGCGCTACAATTTCAAACAACTTATCTCTACTTCAAAAGAATTAAAACGTTTCGTTTTCAAAAATGAACATCACGATGATTCGATTGATTTTGCAGACCAGAATGCGGTAAAAGCATTAAACAGGGCATTACTGAAATATTTTTACAATATCTCTCAATGGGATATCCCGCAGGATTTTCTTTGTCCGCCAATTCCGGGCAGGGCCGATTATATCCACTATGTAGCCGATCTGTTAGGTTCAAGTAATAAAGGAAAAAACCCTAAAGGCGCAAACGTCCATGTGCTGGATATTGGTGTGGGCGCCAATTGTATTTATCCGATTATCGGCCATCAGGAATACGGCTGGAATTTCGTCGGTTCTGAAATCGATCCGCTTTCTGTAGATTCTGCAAAGCGTATTATAGAGGCAAACAAAGAGTTGCAGGGCGCAATTGAAATCCGTCAGCAATCATCAAAAATGGGTATCTTCAGGGGGATTGTGGGTAGAACTGAACGTTTTGATGCGGTGGTTTGCAATCCGCCATTTCATGCCTCCTTAAAAGAAGCAGAGCAGGGTACCCGTCAAAAATGGCGCAACCTGGGTGGCAATGAAAAAGAAGTGAAACACGTTTTAAACTTTGGTGGCAACAAGGCCGAACTTTGGTGCCCGGGTGGTGAACGCGCTTTTGTGGAACAAATGATTATTCAAAGTGCACAAATCAAAAAACAGGTGCTTTGGTTTACCTCGCTGGTTTCTAAAAGTGCCAATTTAAAAAGCATTTATGGTGCTTTGGTTAAAGCAGAAGCCTTTGAGGTGCGTACTGTGCAAATGAGTCAGGGACAGAAAATAAGTCGTTTCGTTGCCTGGACTTTCCAGGATGACCATGAACAGGCCGAATGGGCAAAAGGATGGAAATAAGTCTCAAGTCTGGAGTCGGAAGTCTTTAGTCGGCCAAGCGATTTTGTCGAAGCAAAATATAAACAAAGCTGGATTAATGAAAGTTAATCTGGCTTTTTGCATTAGTAGCATTTGCAATCAAGTTTTGAGCTACAAAGATTCGGGATCCTGAAAGCAACGTATCTTTACGAAGGGCAACCATAGAACTGTCTACTGCAAGTATAGAAATGCCTTAATTAAACGAAGTACAGCTTATCTTGGTAATGGTAATACAGAAAAATTCTAATGTGACTTCTTTTCGTAAGCAATTAAGATAACCAGGTTATTGTCTTGGTCCTGTGCAAGGCCATGCCAACTTCCCGGTCGGGTTAAAATGGCATCACCAGGTTTTACCGGGAAAACTTTGCCATTCATCCGCATGATGCCATTTCCACTGATGACATAATAAATTTCATCTTCTTTTTGCAAATGATAACCGATAGCAGATCCAGGCTTTAATATTCTTTTTTTGAAAACTGTTTTAAGGTCTTTGGCCGCACCGAAGAAATTAAAACCGATGGTTTCGCCCCCACCCTGATGGGTCCCGGGTTCTTTCTTTGCCACCTCCGCATCATTCTGCAGGATATATCCGGTGGCCCCGCTCTGCTGCGCATTAACGCAAACAGCCAGCGAGGCGAAAATGGCTGTAATGATCAATATTTTGATTTTCATAAGGTAGATTTCAGTATTAAACTATATTGTTGTTTCTTGCATCGAACTTTAAGCCCTGAGCTTCCTGCTTTAGTCCTTAATTTTTCTACACTAAAGTAACGAATCCTTACATTTTCATGAAAAAATGGACTAAATAATCTGTTTTTAGGCTTGACTTTCCAGTCAATAATATTAGCTTTGCACAAAAAAAATAGATACATGAGCGTTTTAGTAAATAAAGATTCTAAGGTTATCGTTCAGGGTTTTACCGGAAACGAAGGAACTTACCATGCCGAGCAGATGCTGGCGTACGGTACAAACGTAGTTGGTGGTGTAACGCCTGGCAAAGGTGGGCAATTGCATTTAGAAAAGCCTGTTTTTAATACGGTTAAAGATGCTGTTGATCAAACAGGAGCAAATGTATCTATCATTTTTGTGCCACCTGCTTTTGCTGCTGATGCCATTATGGAAGCTGCAGAAGGTGGTATTAAAGTAATTGTTTGTATTACTGAGGGCATCCCGACTAAGGATATGATTCAGGTTAAAGAATATATTTCAGACCGTGATGTGACTTTGATTGGCCCTAACTGCCCGGGTGTGATTACTGCTGATGAGGCTAAAATTGGTATCATGCCAGGTTTTATCTTCAAAAAAGGTCATGTAGGTGTGGTTTCTAAATCAGGAACTTTAACTTACGAAGCGGTAGATCAGGTAGTTAAAGCAGGTTTAGGTATTACGACAGCTATCGGTATCGGTGGTGACCCGATTATCGGAACACCAACAGTTGAAGCAGTTAAGTTATTAATGAACGATCCTGAAACACACGGTATCATCATGATTGGTGAAATTGGTGGGGGAATGGAAGCTGAAGCGGCCCGCTGGATTAAAGAACACGGTACTAAACCGGTTGTAGGTTTCATCGCTGGTCAGACTGCGCCTCCGGGACGTAGAATGGGGCACGCTGGTGCAATTGTTGGCGGTGCTGATGATACTGCAGCTGCAAAAATGAAAATCATGCGTGAGTGTGGTATTCGTGTAGTAGAAAGCCCTGCTGAAATTGGTGCTGCAATGGCAGAAGAATTGGCTAAATAAGATTTAAAAATCTCATTATAGAAAAGCGTTTCGATTAGGTTCGGGACGCTTTTTTTGTTTTGGCAGGTTGCATACAAATGAAGGAAAAAAGAAAACAATAAATTAGTTGCCACGGAAAGCACGGAATAAAAAACAGGAAAAAATTAGAAAATTTAATTAGCTTGGTTAACATTCTCATTTATGGATTATCAAATAAAACAAGGTAATCTTCCCCTATAAAAATGAAACTGATTTAATTATTAATGCTGCAATTGAAGTTCATAAGGATTTAGGTTGTGGTTTTCTTGAGATTGTTTATAAGGACGCGCTTTCTATCGAATTTGAAAGCCGCGGATACTTTTATGAGAGCGAAAAATATTATCCTGTTTACTATAAGGATGTTTTACTTGCGCATAGCTTTTATGCTGATTTTATAGTTTTGGATACTGTAGTTTTAGAAATAAAATCAAAAAATGGAATAGCGAATGAAGATTTGGCTCAAACTATAAACTACCTGAAATGCACTGAATGTAGCGTTGGCTTAGTATTAAACTTCGGCAAGCCCATTTTAGAAATAAGACGCGTTGTTTTATGAATCATTTTCCGTGTATTCCGTGATTCCGTGGCAAAAAAAATTGGCGCATAAGAAAATTTAAAAGACTTTCCGAGTCTTTCATGGCAAACCAGCGATCTTTCGAATGATGGCACCTTTAGCTTCCGGAATTGCCCAATGCCCAACGGATTTATCATTCCTTTGTAAACACTACTACATTCTCTCAAACCCGCAAACCAAATCAAAATCAATGGCGTATATTGATACATGAACACGATGTTAAATAAACTATTTTTGATCTCTGCTGTTGTTTTAATTACGAGTCTTTCTGCCTGTGCGCAAAAGCAGGAAAAGAAAGAGACCGAGCGAACACAGCAATCAGAAAATATTATACCGAAAAAGAAAATGAACTGGAATCCATTAACCCCCGAAGAAGAAAGAGTAATTGTTAATAAAGGAACAGAATATCCTGGTACGGGTAAATATGAACATACTACCGAAAAAGGCACTTACACGTGCAAACGTTGCAATGCAGCATTATATAGATCAGAAAGTAAATTTGATGCACACTGTGGCTGGCCGGCCTTCGATGATGAAATTAAAGGAGCCGTTAAACGCATCCCGGATGCTGACGGATCACGTACAGAAATTGTTTGCGCCAATTGTGGCGCGCATTTAGGTCACGTATTTCTAGGTGAAGGATTTACCAATAAAGACACCCGTCATTGTGTAAATTCAATCTCCATGAACTTTGTGCCGGATAAAAAATAAGGTGGATGTAGTAGGGTTAGGTAGAGGCGTATAGCGATAAGTTATACGCCTTTTTTGATGCTCAGAATTTAGCTGTTTTTCCACAAATTGTTGATTATAAACTAAATGCTTATATTTGTGCGCTCTACAAATAAAATTTAGCCTATGAAGTATCTGATGTTATTAAGTTTTAGTCTGCTGTTTTTACAAGGTAAAGCACAAAATTCCGGGCCCTTAAATGCGCCGGATAGTATCAATAAAACAGTTCTGGCAACTTATTATCACAGAAAATTCGAAGGCCGCCGAACCACCAGCGGTGTTAAATACCGGGCAAAAAAATTAACTGCCGCACACCGCACCTTACCCATGGGAACGATGATTACCGTAACTAATCCCGACAATGGAAAATCAGTTGTGGTAAAAGTGAATGATCGTGGTCCATTCTCAAAAAAATTAGCCATAGATCTTTCAGAAAGTGCCGCAAAACAGATTGGCATTTATCGCCAGGGAATTGCCAAAGTTAGCCTCAGTTATAACTTAGAATAATATTCTTTTTAGCTCTATTTTGTAAAGCTTATATGGCTTAAATTTAAGTTATTAACACTTATTTTTATTTGCTAGCCCCTTGAAACTAAACAATTACCTTTTTTTTCGCCCGAAAATGAGATTTAGCTGATGTGTTTATTCACCTAAATCACAACGGTGTTAACAACTTTGGTTCAAAAAACAAGCCCTGTGTATCTATATTTGTTTCAACAAAGTTCTTCAACTTCTTGCACCTGAAAACAAATATAAAGGCTTATTTTTTAGTGATTTACTGGTAGATCTCTCGATTAAAATTTAAATTTCCCCAGCTAAAAAATGTAGTTGTTTGCCAGAAAGCAGGAGTTAGCACTTTCACTACAGCGTTTTGATAAAGACATTTCAATCACCATATCACATTGGTGGATGCATGTCTTCGTCGGCTCTGATTAAAATGAAGAAAAATAAAGTATCAGTTATGGAACAGGAATTATTACTACAAGAAAACAAAGATAGGTTCGTGCTTTTGCCGATTAAATATCCGGCAATTTGGGAGATGTATAAAAAAACCGAAGCCAGCTTTTGGACGGCAGAAGAAATTGATCTTTCTGATGATCAGAAACACTGGGATAATTTAAATGATGGAGAAAGACACTTCATTTCTCATATTCTGGCATTCTTTTCTGCCAGTGATGGTATTGTTAATGAAAACCTGGCGGTAAACTTCATGAGTGAAGTGCAGTTGCCGGAAGCCCGTTGTTTCTATGGTTTTCAGATCATGATGGAAAACATCCATGCTGAAACCTATGCATTATTAATTGATACTTATATTAAAGATCCGGAAGAAAAAGACCGTTTATTCCATGCCATTGACACTGTTCCGGCAGTTAAAAGAAAAGCGGAATGGGCACTTCGCTGGATTGAAAACGGAACTTTCGCAGAGCGTTTAGTGGCATTTGCTGCGGTTGAAGGTATTTTCTTCAGCGGAAGTTTCTGCTCAATTTTCTGGTTAAAGAAACGTGGCTTAATGCCAGGATTAACGTTCAGTAATGAGTTAATTTCAAGAGATGAAGGTTCACACTGTGAGTTTGCCTGCCTGTTATACAGCATGTTGAGCAATAAGCTAAGTGAAGAAGCGGTTCACGGGATCATCAGTGATGCAGTAGAAATTGAAAAAGAATTTATTACAGATGCATTACCGGTAGCCTTGATCGGCATGAACGCTAAATTAATGAGTCAGTATATCGAATTTGTAGCAGACAGGTGGTTACAGGAACTGGGTTATAAAAAAATCTACCATGCAACCAATCCATTCGATTTTATGGAAATGATTTCCTTGCAGGGAAAAACCAACTTCTTTGAGAAAAGGGTAGGTGATTATCAAAAAAGTGGTGTGCTAACCTCAGCTGATAATAATAAACAGGCGTTTTCATTAGATGAAGACTTTTAAGCCAAATTCGAATTAGTGAATGATGGAATGAGTAAATGCTCTTTTATCAGTCAAAGAAATAAATAAATGCAATGAATAGAGTGGAGGCGATGGGTAGATTAACATTCTCTCATTCAAAACTCACTCATTCAGTCAATAAAAATTAAATCTCATAACATATGTTCGTACTAAAAAGAGATGGCCGCAAAGAGCCGGTGCAATTTGACAAAATCACAGCCCGCATTCAAAAGTTGTGTTACAGTTTAAATTCAGACCTTGTCGATCCAATCGACGTTGCCAAAAAGGTAATTGAAGGTTTATACGATGGTGTTACCACATCAGAGTTGGATAACCTTGCTGCAGAAACGGCTGCATCGTTAACCACAAAACACCCTGATTATGCTTTATTGGCTTCGCGTATTGCGGTTTCCAACCTGCATAAAAATACCACAAAATCATTTTCGGGTACGATGAAAATGTTGTACGAATATTTCGATCCGAAAGCGCAAAAGGCTGCACCGCTAATTGCTGATGATGTTTTTGAAATTATTGAAAAAAACAAGGATATTTTAGATAGTTCTATCATTTACGACCGTGATTTTGGTTTTGATTATTTCGGTTTCAAAACTTTAGAAAAATCATACCTGTTAAAAGTTAACGGTCAGATTGTAGAACGCCCGCAACATTTGTTTATGCGTGTTTCAGTTGGTATCCATAAAGAAGATATTGAAAGTGCAATCAAAACATATAATTTAATGAGTGAGCGTTGGTTTACACATGCCACGCCAACATTATTCAATGCTGCAACCCCAAAACCGCAAATGTCGTCATGCTTCCTGTTAACTATGCAGGATGATAGCATTGAAGGAATTTACGATACTTTAAAACAAACCGCTAAGATTTCTCAAAGTGCCGGCGGTATTGGCTTAAGTATTCATAACATCCGTGCGACAGGATCTTATATCGGTGGTACAAATGGCACCAGCAATGGTATTATTCCAATGCTACGTGTATTTAATGATACTGCCCGTTATGTAGATCAGGGTGGTGGTAAACGCAAAGGCGCGTTTGCTATTTATTTAGAGCCTTGGCATGCAGATGTTTTTGAATTTTTAGACCTGCGTAAAAACCACGGTAAGGAAGAAATGCGTGCCCGTGATTTGTTCTATGCCCTTTGGATCAACGATTTGTTTATGCAACGCGTTAAAGATAATGGCGACTGGACATTATTCTGTCCGCATGAAGCCCCGGGTTTAGCTGATTGCTTTGGTCAGGAATTCGAAACTTTATATGCAAAGTATGAAGCTGAAGGCCGTGGCAGAAGAACGATTAAAGCACAGGAACTTTGGTTTGCTATCTTAGATTCGCAAATTGAAACGGGTACACCTTATATGTTGTTTAAAGATGCAGCGAACAGCAAGTCTAATCAACAGAATTTAGGAACCATTAAAAGTTCTAACTTGTGTACTGAGATTATTGAATATACATCAAAAGACGAAGTTGCGGTTTGTAATTTAGCATCTTTAGCATTGCCTCGTTTTGTAATCAACGGACAGTTTGATCACCAGAAATTATATGAAGTAACTTATCAGGCTACTTTAAACCTGAATAAAATTATTGATCATAATTATTACCCTGTTCAGGAAGCTGAAAACTCTAATATGCGTCACCGTCCGGTTGGTTTAGGTGTACAAGGTTTGGCTGATGCCTTTATCTTATTACGTTTACCTTTCGAGAGCGATGAGGCAAAACGTTTAAACAAAGATATTTTCGAAACAATTTATTTTGCTTCAATGACTGCATCTCATGATTTAGCGGTTAAAAATGGTCCATATCAAACATTTGCAGGATCGCCTTTATCAAAAGGTCAGTTCCAGTTTGATTTATGGAACGTAACACCAGATAGTGGTCGCTGGGATTGGGAAGCATTACGTAGTAAAGTAATAAAAGATGGGGTATATAACTCTTTATTGGTTGCACCGATGCCAACAGCCTCTACTTCTCAGATTTTAGGTAACAACGAATGTTTCGAACCTTATACCTCAAACATTTATACCCGCCGGGTATTAAGTGGAGAGTTTGTGGTGGTAAACAAACACTTGTTGAAAGATTTAGTGGCCTTAGGCTTATGGAACAATGAGATGAAAAACCAGATCATATTGGCAAACGGTTCCATTCAGGCCATTCCATCTATTCCGGATTATATTAAAGAATTATACAAAACGGTTTGGGAGATCAAGATGCGTAACATCATCGATATGGCTGCAGACCGTGGCGCATATATCTGCCAGTCGCAGTCATTAAACCTATTCGTAAATGCACCGAATACTTCAAAATTAACTTCAATGCACTTCTATGCATGGGAGAAAGGTTTGAAAACCGGTATGTACTACCTACGTACGCAAGCCGCATCACAGGCCGTTAAATTCACTGTCGAAAATCAAGGCGGTAAAGCGATCGAAGCGGTAATCCCGGCGCAAATGACACAAGATCAGGTGGCCGAAGAAATTGTTGACGGACCGGTTTGTTCAATGGAAGAAGGCTGTATCAGTTGCTCTGGTTAGAAACAGGAACAAGGGATTAAGGAGCAAGGATAAAAGACTGAAGCAAAAAGCTAATCACCTTGCCGTCATTGCGAAGCTAATTCGAGCGAGCTGAAGCAATCTGTTTTCCAATAGCACTTGTATCACATATTCAAAATTAAGTAAGGTTTTGGGCAAACGCTCAAAACCTTATTTTTTGTCCTTATTTTTGCTTAGTTCAATAGTTCATTAGCCATTTGGTTTTAATGCGCCAAACACCAATGAACTAATGACGAGTGAACCAATGAACATCCTTTTGAAACATAGCAAACACGAAATCATTCCCTGCGAAAGATGCGGAACAGCTATTGAGTGCAAGGCAAATGCTTATACCAAGTGTCAGTGTAGCGTGGTTCAACTCAGCATTAACGAAGTACAATATATTTCTGAATTGTATGATGGTTGCTTGTGTGCCAAGTGTTTATTCGAACTGCAACAAGAATACCGTGAAGAAATTGGGGTATAACTCAACTTACGAAGTTTAGCTGGCTTGTGTGATGGGGAACTTCGTCAGTTTAAAATACTCTAAATATTTAAAAATCTTCTGAGCTTATCCTATCCTTTTCCAGAAAACATTTACACGATTATGCCGTTCTACTTTTAAACAAAATAGTAACTTTGACGGAAATTTGAATGAATGAATTTTGAATGAGTGAATGTAGCCTATAGGTACAGTAACATTCTCTCAATGAATCATTCTCTCATTCTCTCATTTCAAAAAAAACATGAAGAAAGTAAACGTTGGCTTGGTACAAATGAGTTGTACTAAAGATAAGCAGGAAAATTTAGACAAAGCAATTGCTAAAGTAAGAGAGGCAGCGGCAAAGGGTGCACAGATTGTGTGTTTGCAAGAACTTTTTACTTCATTGTACTTCTGCGATGTGGAAGACTATGATAATTTTGATTTAGCAGAAGCCATTCCTGGACCATCAACTGACGCTTTGCAGGTGGTAGCAAAGGAACTTGGTGTGGTGATTATTGCATCTCTGTTTGAAAAACGCACTGAGGGATTGTACCATAATACAACAGCTGTATTAGATGCCGACGGTTCCTATTTAGGGAAATACCGTAAAATGCATATCCCAGATGATCCTGCTTATTACGAAAAATTCTATTTTACACCGGGTGATTTAGGCTATAAAGTTTTTGAAACCAAATTTGCTAAAATAGGAATCCTGATCTGCTGGGACCAATGGTATCCGGAAGCATCCCGCATAACTGCTTTAATGGGCGCAGATATTATGTTTTATCCAACTGCTATTGGCTGGGATACTACGCAGGATGAAGAGACTAATCAAGATCAATATAATGCCTGGCAAACTATTCAGCGTTCTCATTCTGTAGCTAATGGTGTACCTGTGGTAAGCGTAAACAGAGTCGGTTTTGAGCAAGAAGGCAGAATGAAATTCTGGGGTGGAAGTTTTGCTACGAATGCCCAGGGTAAATTACTTTATCTGGCCTCTCATGATCAGGAGGAAACAAAAGTGGTGGAATTGGACCTGGATCAAAGCGATTTTATGCGTAAACACTGGCCCTTTTTAAGAGATAGGAGAATTGATTCTTATCAACCAATTACCAAAAGATATATTGACGGGGATTAAGCTGAAGCGAAAACCACCTATGGGTGCATCCTGAGTTTGTCGAAGGGTCTAAACACTTCGACAAATTCCATGTGATACCTTAAACTTATAAGACTACAAGAAATGTCAAACTTCCCTCCAAGAAAAGAATTAAATATCAATCAATTCGATTATTCACCAAAACAACAAGGTTATGCTTTCCCTGCCGAGTGGGTGAAACATGAAGCCACGTGGTTAAGCTGGCCACATAAAGAGGCAAGCTGGCCAGGGAAAATCGAAACGATATATACGCCATATTGCCAGTTTATTAAAGCAGTTGCTGAAGGCGAGAAAATTCGCATTAATGTGAAAGATGAGGAGATGAAAGCATTTGCTGTTTCCGAACTTATTAAAGTTGATGCAGATTTATCGCAGATTGAGTTTTATTTCAATGAAACCAACGATGCCTGGTGTCGCGACCATGGCCCTGCTTTTGTATTAAAAGGAAATGAAAAAGCTGTAGTGGATTGGGGCTACAATGCATGGGGTGGAAAATACCCCCCTTTTGATCTGGATGATGTGGTGCCAACAAAAATCGCCAAACATTTTGATTTGCCATTATTCAATCCTGATCTAGTAATGGAAGGCGGTTCTGTTGAATTTAATGGTGCAGGAACTATTCTGACTACAACTGCGTGCTTGCTAAATGAAAACCGTAACCCACAGTTAAACAAAGAGCAGATTGAAAAATATTTGCTGGAGTATTATGGTCAAGACCAGGTTTTATGGTTAGGAGATGGTATTGTTGGCGATGACACGGATGGACACATTGACGATATTACCCGTTTTGTCAATGAAGATACCGTTTTGACGGTAGTAGAAAGCAATCCGCTGGATGAAAACTATTTGCTGTTGCAAGAGAATTTAGAAGCTTTAAAGGCCATGAAATTAAAGGATGGCCGTTCACTGAATATTGTAGAATTACCAATGCCTTCGCCCGTGATTTATGATGATACGCGCTTGCCGGCATCTTATGCTAACTTTTACATCGCCAATGCAGCTGTAATTGTACCGGTTTTTGATGATGTGAATGATCAGAAAGCGCTGGATATTATTCAGGGCTGTTTCCCGGATAGAAAAGTTATCGGAATCAATTCCGTAGATATTATCTGGGGATTGGGAAGTTTTCACTGTTTAAGTCAGCAGGAACCGGCAGTTTAGTCAGGAGTCTTTAGTCTGAAGTCATTTAGTCAATTTGGTTTTTAGTATTAACTTTACAACATTAAAAAATTCAACTTTACAACATTTCATCATGAAATTATTAGAAGGAAAAACGGCATTAATTACCGGTGCATCAAAAGGTATTGGTCGTAAAATAGCTGAAAAATTTGCGGAGCAAGGTGCTAACGTTGCTTTTACATACTTGTCATCAGTAGAAAAAGGCGAAGCATTAGAAAAAGAACTGCAAACTTTTGGAACGAAAGTTAAAGGCTATCGTTCTGATGCCTCGAAATTCGATCAGGCCGAGCAATTGATCAGTGATGTTGTAGCAGCGTTTGGAACTATTGATATTGTAGTGAACAATGCAGGCATTACCAAAGATGGTTTATTAATGCGGATGAGTGAAGAAAACTGGGATGATGTTATCAATATCAACCTGAAGTCTATCTTTAATGTGACTAAGGCTGCATCCAAAGTGATGATGAAAGCGCGTAAAGGTGTATTTATCAATATGAGTTCTGTAGTCGGTGTTACAGGTAATGCAGGTCAGGCCAATTATGCGGCGTCTAAAGCGGGTATTATTGGTTTTACAAAATCTGTGGCCAAAGAATTAGGTTCAAGGAACATCCGTGCAAACGTGGTGGCTCCGGGTTTTATCCGTACTGAAATGACAGAAGTTTTAGACCCTGCAGTGGTTGCGGGCTGGGAAAAAGATATTCCATTAAAACGTGCCGGCGAAACAGAAGATATTGCCAATGTTTGCGTGTTTTTAGCTTCAGATATGAGTGCGTATGTTACTGGTCAAACTTTATCCGTTTGTGGCGGAATGCTGTAAGAAGGTAGAGGGATTAAAGGTTTAAGACGAAGGGTTCTCCTGTTCTAAACTAAAAAATTAAAAGGCATAAGATGGGTTTTTTGGCCTGAACCTTATGCCTTTTAGCTTTTACCTCAACGTATATTTCCCATCAATTTCATTAATATCCAATTGTTTTTTATGCTTCTTGAAAGCTAAATAACCTGGTTGTAGTGTTTCCCAAAAGCCGGCTTGTAGAGGAAACTGAATAGAATATTTCTTCATATTTTCATTTGTCATTTTGAAAGGATAGATGTTTACCGGTATTTTTTCCTGACCATAATTTCTGGCTTCAACTGCTAAAATATAAATTTCCTTAATTTTGTCATCAGTGAGCGGAATGCAACCGACAGTTACGCAATTCCCATGAATATAAATATCACTCCCAGGTTTTCTGTCTTTTCCGGTTCTCGCCAAATCAACATTATTAGGATAGTTTAGGCCAAGTGATAAATGATAGGTACTCATCGGGTTGAAAACATTGATAGCATAAAATCCCTCGGGTGTTTGCTTATCGCCTTCCATTACTTTTGGACCCAATGTACCGGAATGGGCACAGAAATCATACGCCCTATAAAGTGAATATTTATGGTCAGTTTTAGCTTTTAACCATATTTCTAATTTTCCTTCAGCTTTATAAGCATTGATGATCATTGAAAAATGATCTTTATAACCCGCTAATTGTAATGACTGATATAAAGTTTCCCACTTCTCTTGATAAGCTTTTTCTACCCTTTCGAATTGAATTTGGGTCGACTTGAAATTATTTTGTGCATTGGCCATAATGCTGAATGATAAGAGAAGCGTTAAACAGATTAATTTCATAAAATTTGCTTTGGTCAAATCTACTTATTTAACAACAGCGCACGCAGAGAATTTATAGATTTCCAGGCATAACACATACATCAAATAATTCATCATTTATGAGATCTTGACAGCTGACTGCGTATATCTCTGTGCCTACCTTTTGTATCCCCTGTAGTTAAAAACCCTCAACTTTCTTTCTTTGCGGTTAATAACAAAATTAGCATCTTTATAAAATATGAACAGCATTTTTGCCGGTACTTCTATTTTATATTTTCTGGCTTGCCTGGCTTTAGGTATTTTATATGCATGGTTACTGTATCGGGGAAATAAAAATATTAATAGAAAGCTGCAATATGGTTTAACTGCCATCAGAATAGTTGCTGTTACGGCGATTGCCTGGCTAATATTTGCGCCCTTAATTAAAACGCTAAACTATACTTTAGATAAGCCTGTAATCATTATCGGGCAGGACAATTCCCTTTCTATTGCTCAGGTTAAAGCGGCTGGTTTTGACCAGAAATTGTACGAGAAAAACCTGAAAATTCTTCAGGATAAACTATCAGATCGGTATGAAGTTAAAGCTTACCATTTTTCTGATACGGTAAAGGATGGCCTTGACTTTAAAAACCAGGGAAAACTTACAGATGCTTCCGCTTTTTTTCGGAAAATCAGAGATGAGTATTCCAACAGAAATGTAGGCGCTGTTATCCTGGCTACTGATGGGATATTCAATCGTGGCGGAAATCCCTTATATAGCATCAATCAGATGAATGCGCCGATTTATACCATTGCCTTGGGCGATAGTATTCCCAAACGAGATGTTTTAATTTCAAATGTAAACTATAATAATATCGTTTACCTGGATGATGATTTCACCATTGAAGTTCAGGTTCAGGCTTTTCAAAGCGATCATGAAAATACGACGATAGCGGTGAATCAGAATGGCGCTAAAGTGGTTCAGCAAGCCATTGCCATTAACGGAAATTCATTTGTTAAAAATATTCCTATAAAACTGCATGCCGGGAAAATAGGTGTTCAAAAATATACCGTTCAACTGGGTATTTTACCTAATGAAATCACCACGAAAAATAATTCACAAACTTTTTATGTGGAAGTGATTGATGGCAGACAAAAAGTGTTATTGGCTGCAGCAGCACCACATCCTGATTTAAGTGTTTTAAAAGAGGCCATTTCACTCAATAAACATTATGAGGCTAAACTCGCCCTTGCTGATGATTTGAATGCCACTGACCCATCCAAATTTGATTTAATCATATTATACCAGTTGCCAGATGCTCAAAATATGTCGACTTCATTTTTGCAGAAAGTAATGGCTTTAAAAAGGCCCGTTTGGTATGTTTTAGGTGCACAAAGCAATGTGAATGCTTTTAATCAGATTCAAAATCAGGTAAACTTAAGTGCTGCGAATGGTTCCGTTCAAGAGGTTTATGCTGATGTTGCCAATGGTTTCACGAGTTTTAACTTATCCGAAGATGATAAAAAGAAATTTTCCACTTTCGACCCCTTATTGATGCCGTTTGGAAGGTTAATTGTAAATGCAAGTGCAACACCCGTTTTTAATCAACGTATCGGAAAAGTAAGTACACAACAACCGTTATTGTTTTTTACCAATGAAAATGGCTTAAAAACTGGTTACCTGATGGGAGAAGGCTTATGGCGTTGGAAATTATCAGAAGCACAAAATGAAAATGGATCATCCGGGTTAAATGATTTAATTTCTAAAACGATTCAATATCTTGCGGTAAAAGATGATCAGCGAAAGTTTAAAGTTTTTGCCTCAAAATCAGCCTATGATGAAAATGAAGCTGTTCAGTTTAATGCCACACTTTATAACGATAGTTACCAGCCTGTAAATGAACCGGAAGTTAATCTTCAGGTAAAAAATGAAGCGGGGAAGGTATTCAACTATACTTTTTCTAAAACCGAGAATGCTTATCAACTTGATGCCGGGACAATGGGTGCGGGCAATTATTCCTATTTGTCCAATACTGCTCTTGGCGGAAAACGTTTAACAGCATCAGGAAGTTTTTACGTCAATTCTTTAATGGCTGAATATCAGGAAACCACAGCAAATCATCAGTTATTAAATGCGATGGCTAAACAGAGCAATGGCAAGCTTTTTATGCCTGAAGATCTGTTAAAGATAGCAGATGAGATCTTGAAAAATGAAAATATTAAAACTATTAGTTATGAAGACCGCAAATACGATGAGCTGATTAATATAAAGTGGTTATATGCATGGATTCTGACATTACTGAGTATAGAATGGTTTTTAAGAAAACGTAACGGAGAATTGTAGATTTTGTCAACCCCGAACGTATTACTTTTTGAAGTAGTTTAAATGAGTTATTTCAATAAGATCAATATTATTTTCAGTTTAAAAGAGAAGACAATTCAATTATATAGATGGGTACTTCAGAAATATTAGAAATCCTGGGCACTGTTGCTTTCTCCATTTCCGGGACCTTTACAGCTATGCAGCGTAAACTGGATCCATTTGGTGTTTTGATTATTGCTTTTGTAACCTCAATTGGTGGGGGAACCGTTCGGGATTTGTTAATCGGCGATACTCCCGTGGCATGGATGCGGGATATTCAAACCTGTTTGATTATTCTTGCGACCTCTTTAGTGGCGATGTTTTTCAAGGCGCAGGTTCAGAAACTAAAAATTACTTTATTCCTGTTTGATAGCCTTGGGCTGGGGTTTTTTACAATGTTGGGTTTACTTAAAGGAATTGCTTTTGGTTTAAATCCTGGCGTTTGTATTGCACTTGGAACCATAACAGGTTGTTTCGGAGGTATTATCAGAGATACCTTGTTAAATACGATTCCGCTGATTTTTAGAAAAGAAATTTATGCTACGGCTTGTATTTTGGGTGGTTCGATTTATTTTTTACTGCTGGAATTTGGAGTAGGTAGTGTAATTGCGAAGCTTGCCGTTATCGCTTTTATCTTTTTATTAAGGGTTGTAGCGGTTAAGTATAAACTATCACTGCCGAAATTTAATTATGCCCGGGATTAGTCTTTTTTCTCCTCACGAATGATCACAAACACATCCTCATTATCTTTTTTCATGAAATACTTTTCGCGAGCGAATTTTTCAGCAGTATTGAGGTTCGTATTCAGCTCGTTTAAATCCTTTTTAACCTGAGCGGTTTCCTTTTCAAAATACTCTTTTTCTTCCTGTAATTTGTTCGCCTGACTACGGTATTCGTATTGCGACATCATATCATTTTTATCGAAAAATAGCATCCAAACTGCAAATGCAGCCGTAGCAAGAAAATATTTATTGCGGAAAAGGTCTATTAAACGTTTCATAGTTGGAGATATGAGTATGGAGATATGTGATTTAAGATCATGCACCTAACACAGAACAAATATAGTATTAAAATAAAAACATCCGAAGATTTAAAATCTCCGGATGTTTAGCAAATTAGTTTTTCAACTTCTTAACAACCCAAAGCCTAGAAGGACTTAGTGGCAGTTCCTTAAGTCTCCTTTAGGAAATTTAGGGGTTTATTTCTTCGCGTATTTGAATTTCGAACCGATGAAACGAGCATTTTCACCTAATTCTTCTTCTATACGCAATAACTGATTGTATTTTGCAATCCTGTCTGAACGAGATGCTGATCCTGTTTTAATCTGTCCGCAGTTTAAAGCAACAGCTAAATCAGCGATGGTCACATCTTCAGTTTCGCCTGAACGGTGACTCATTACCGACGTATAGCCACTGTTTTGAGCTAAAGTAACAGCATTGATTGTTTCAGTTAAAGAACCGATCTGGTTAACTTTTACTAAAATTGAATTTGCAGTGTCTTCATCAATACCACGTTGTAAACGTGTTACGTTGGTTACAAATAAATCATCACCAACCAATTGAACATGGTCGCCAATTTTATCGGTTAAGCTTTTCCAGCCGGTCCAATCGTTTTCATCCATACCATCTTCAATAGAGATAATTGGATATTTTGCAGAAAGATCAGCTAAATATTGCGCTTGTTCTTCGCTTGAACGAATTACACCGGTAGCACCTTCAAATTTCGTGTAATCGTATTTTCCATCTTTGTAAAACTCAGAAGAAGCACAATCTAAAGCTAAACAGATCTGAGAACCAGGTTGGTAACCAGCAGTTTCAATCGCTTTTAATACGGTTTCAATTGCATCTTCAGTACCATCAAAAGTAGGGGCGAAACCACCCTCATCACCTACAGCAGTAGATAAACCTCTATCATGAAGAATTTTTTTCAGGCTATGAAAAACTTCAGTTCCCCAACGTAAAGCCTCAGAGAATGAAGGCGCACCAACTGGCATGATCATAAACTCCTGAAATGCAATAGGGGCATCAGAGTGAGAACCGCCGTTAATGATGTTCATCATTGGGATTGGTAAAGTATTGGCATTAACACCACCAATATAGCGGTATAAAGGTTGGCCTATTTCATCGGCAGCAGCTTTAGCCACCGCTAAAGAAACACCTAAAATAGCATTAGCACCTAAATTACCTTTGTTTTCTGTGCCATCAAGAGATAGCATTAATTTATCAATTGCATTTTGTTCGAAAACATCAATACCTCTTAAAGCATCAGCAATTTTAGTATTTACATTTTCTACAGCTTTTAAAACACCTTTACCTAAGTATGTAGATTTATCTCCGTCACGTAATTCAACAGCCTCATATTGCCCGGTAGATGCACCGCTTGGAACAGCAGCACGGCCAAAAGCACCTGCTTCTGTAACTACTTCTACTTCTACTGTTGGATTGCCTCTTGAATCGAGGATTTGTCTGGCATGGACATTAACGATTATGCTCATTTTTATTTGATTTTTTGTTACTTTTTAATCTGCTTAGTGTATAAAGTACAATTACTAAGCCTAACATCAAAGTTAGTATAATTTTTAAATAAATAAAGCGTTTTCAGGCTTAATGTTACGATCATTATAAAGCCTAATGATTCGTTAATTTTAATTTAATATAGAGGGTTTTTGTATGGTATGGCACTATTTTAATTGTCTGAATCTTTCGCTATAAAGCTATAAAATGCCGGAAATTCCCGGTGCCAGAACCATTCCGTATGCTTTCCATCTTCGCACTCATGAAAAAGAATATTTTGGTTGCTACCATCAGGATTTAAGATGGCATGTATTTTTTTTACATTGTTTACCATTTCTGTACCTTCTTTATCTCCGGCAACTAAAAAGATTTTATTTCCTTTTAAACCCGGTAAACGATCAGTAACATCTGTGTAAATTTCAGGTCCCAGCCAAAATGCCGGACTGAATATTCCTGCTGAACCAAAAACTTCAGGGTATTCTGCAATGGCAAACATGGAAATCAGGCCACCAAGAGAACTTCCGGCAATTGCTGTATGATTCATATCGGTTAGTGTTCTGTATTGATGATTGATAAATGGCATAAGTGTTTCTACCAAGAACTGCAGATATGCTTTCCCTTCGCCTTTGCCATTTTCACTATCATAGGGATTATATTCTGTCAAGCGATCTTCCTCACCATGATTTATACCAACTATAATCATTTCTTGCAAACCTTCACGGATCAGGTTATCTACAGTCGTATCAACAGCCCATTCATCATTCCTGGCTGGTTTGGCATGAAATAGATGCTGACCATCGTGCATATAAAGAACAGGATATTTTTTTTCAGAATCTTTGTAGCTTTTAGGGAGATAAATCCAAACCTGCCTGTGTTTGTCAAGCTGAGGCATGTAGAATTTTTCATCTACCACATGAACATGGTCACCAAATTGGTAATCAGGTTTTTGTTGTTCGAGGTTGTCTTTCCAGTTTTCGATTCTTACATCCATATCCAATCAACATTAGAAAAGAATATCCGGTTTTAAAAGACAAACACTCATTTATAATGCTGACTTATTTACTGCCTGCAAATATCTGTGGTTGATACAGTTGCAATAGCAATTTATTATCCGTTTATACCTTTCGTCTTAAATTTGAGAAAAAACAAAATTCAATCTGGTGAGTTCCGTTTTGACTTGGTTCATCCCGATTAAACCTCCGGATATGCCGCTTGATTGTTGAAAAACATTTACTGTAAGCTCATCCTCTGCGGTTTGTGTAATGGTTACACTAAATTTAAAGTACTTCACAAATGCACCGAACAAAATGCGCATGGTCCGGTTGCCTTTTTCCAGAATCAGGTTTCCAAATTGCTGGTTAATTACTTTATAACCTTGGATATCAAAATAATGATTTATCTTTTCGGTCATCTCTGCAATAGAGATGTCTTTGTATAAATTAGAGATCAAACCATCAACCGTTTGAAGGTTTTTAATAAAATGTGGCATAGCGTCGTTTTTAGATAAAATTTTTACTTCAGTTCATCCAGTACCTTGAACAATTTTTTATTAATTCCACTTCCGCTATAATTGTTGATATTGATTACAATCACATATTTATTTCCAGCGGTGTCAGTGTGGTATCCGGCAAATGCCGAAACATCATTTATAGTGCCACTTTTTATTTTCATGCCATTATATTCCGGCAAAGCTTTATAAAAATCCGTGAACCAATCTTCATTTTGAACCTGGAACAATATATTTGCCATGGCAGCGGTCGTAATTCGGTTTCCCGGAGAAAGTCCGCTGCCATCAATGATATTCAGGGCAGATTGATCAATGCCTTTAGCTGCCCAGAAATTAATTTCAGTTTCTGCTCCTTTAGAAGTAGTTGCAGGTTTTCCGGATTTCAAGGCCATAGTTTTTAAAAAAGTTTCACCATAAAGGTTGATGCTTTTTTTTAGAAACCAGTAAGTCATTTCGCTCAAGGTGGGTGAAGTAACGGTGCTGATCTTTTGCATAGCTGTTGGAACGGATTGTTTATTCTGTTTCAGTAATCTTGTGGTAGTAGCTTCCTGTGTGATTTGAATACCCAAGCGCTTCAACGTGTCCTGTAAATGGTAAGCACAATCAAAAGCAGGATCGGGCAGGGCTACGGAAATGCCCGATTTGCCAATGCCCATGCCCCAGGTACCGCGTAAATAAGCAACATTAGAATAGGGTGGAAGAAAGGCATAGCTTTTGTCTCCACTACCTAGTGAACCTGTTTTTAATTCATTTTCGATCTGGATATACGGTGTAAGCGGAATTGTTTTTATGATTTGTACCGCTGTAGCTGTACTTGATCCAGGACGCAATTGTATGTCAAACTGATTTTCCCTCCAGGCTAGGCCTGATGTTCCGGCACCATAGTAATTGCCGATATCCTGCCATACCCAACCCTCGGGTGTGGTTTGCGTGCCAAATATTTGATCATCACCAATAATTGATCCCTCAATTTTCTTAATGCCTGCAGATTTTATCGCTGCGACCCACTGTTTTAAAACTGCGGGTTCAGTGTTTTGAAAGCGGGGGGAGCCTAATGTAGGGTCCCCGCTTCCTGTAATGATAATATGGCCTTTCAAAGTCCCATCAGCTGTGATTTCTCCAGAGTAGGCCAGTGTGGTTTGGAATTGAAAATCTTTCCCTAAAATACTGAAAGCGGTTGCCGCTGTAATGGTTTTTAAAGTTGATGCTGTCGCCAGGCCTATTTGCTCATTTCTGGCGAACAGTACTTTTCCGGTGCGTGCATCTAAAACACAAATGGATGTTATGGCATGTTTGGCCTGCTCATCGCCGAGTAAAGTATTGAATGCTTTATCCAGGTTTTGGATGCTGTTCTGGGCAAAGCAGTTTACATAAAATAGAGCGTATAAAAGAATGATAAGTGACTTTTTCATATAAAAAATATAGTTAAACCAATAAATCGGTATAATTTTTTTTATTAATTACCTTGGTTTGTACGTGTTGGTAAACATTGGTAAATGTGGTTGGGAATTTCACTTTTTTGTTTTCGTTCCATTTAATCTCATATGCGGTTAAATTTCCTTCAAATTCTTCAATCAAATCTATTTCCTGCTGCTGGAAACTTCTCCAGAAGAAATGTTTGGTATGCTTAATCTGGTTACTATTGGCTTTTATAAATTCGGATATCATATAATTTTCGAAAAGCTGCCCGGTATCTTGCCGTAAGCTTAGCGGACTAAAATTCTGGATTATAGCATTGCGTATGCCATTATCATAGAAATAGATTTTCTTCCCTTTCTTTACTTCATTCCTCAGGTTTTTACTGTAGGCACCTAATCTGAATACCACGAAACATTGTTCAAGTAAATCTATATAGCGTTCAACAGTGAGCTTATCTGCTTCTATCATTTGCCCAAGTTCGTTATATGAGATCTCGTTTCCAATCTGCAGTGCCAAAGCCTGTACTAGTTTTTCCAGCTGAATGGGTTTTCTGATACCGGACAGTGCCAGTATATCTTTAAATAAATAGCTGTTGGTTAAATTTAATAAAAGTTCCTTTTCTTCACCTGGATAGTTTATCGCATCTGGGTAGCTGCCAAAAATTAATCTCTTTTCCAATGATTGTTCTTCAGTAAGAATATTGGTATGCTGCACCAGCTCAGCGACTGAAAAAGGAAAAAGGTGATACTCAAATTTTCTACCTGTTAAGCTCTCCTTTGTGCCTGCTGCTAAATCTAAAGAGGAGGAACCCGTAACTAAAAGTTGTACTTCTGGAAAGTTATCTACAATAAGCTTTAATGTTAAACCAATATTGGTAACCCTTTGCGCCTCATCAATTAAAAGTATTTTATGCGTTCCTATGATTGATTTCAATCGTTCAATACCGATATCTTCCAGTGTTATACGTACATTGGCTTCATCGCAATTAAGAAAAACGAATGATTCTTCTTTCAGCCTTGCGAGTTTTTTTAACATCGTTGTTTTACCTACCTGCCTGGCACCAGTAATGATGATTGCCTTTCCTTTAAAAAACTTGGATTCAATATAATTCTCTAATATTCTTTCAATCATAATCAAAATACCTTTCTAAACAAATATAATTCATTCATATATAATTTTGATATTGTAATCATTAAATTATATATAAATTTAATATTGTAATCACCAAATTATATATAATTTGGTGATTAGTGTTTTTGTTTTATATTTAGTAATTGATTTCTGATTAAAATTTCATCAGGCATGTGTAGAAATATAACATAGGATAAAATGTGGTGATATGAATTTTTATCCTGAAAAGAATACAAAAAAGCCCGTGTTTGTGGCACGGGCTTAATTTTTTTGTTTTAAAATTAAACTAATTCTTTCCGGATAAGGTATTCTGCTATCTGAACGGCGTTAGTAGCTGCACCTTTACGTAAGTTATCGGCAACAATCCAAAGGTTTAAAGCTTTGGGTGCTGATTCATCTCTCCGAATACGGCCAACAAAAACCTCATCTTTTTCGTGTGCATCTTTAGGCATTGGATATTTTAAATTTGCTACATCGTCAACTACAATAATTCCAGGCGATTTTTCTAAAATACTGCGTACTTCAGCCAAATCAAAATCATTTTCAAATTCAATGTTTACAGATTCAGAGTGGCCGCCCATTACCGGAATACGAACAGTAGTTGCCGTAACTTTGATGGTATCATCGCTCATGATCTTATTGGTTTCCTTAACCATTTTCATTTCTTCTTTGGTATACCCATTATCCATGAAAACATCAATATGAGGCAGGACATTTAAGTCAATTTCATATGGATAGGCTTTTGGGCCATCAATGCCTTTACGTTCATTCATTAACTGCTCAACGGCCTTAACACCTGTGCCAGTAACGGATTGATAGGTAGAAACAACGACTCTTTTAATTTTATATTTATCATGCAATGGTTTCAAAACCACAACCATTTGAATGGTAGAGCAATTTGGATTGGCGATAATCTTATTATCGATAGAAAGTTCATAGGCATTAACCTCTGGCACGATCAATTTAATCGCAGGATCCATTCTCCAGGCTGATGAATTATCAATCACAGTAGTACCAGCTTCTTTGAAACGTGGTGCATGTTCTAATGAAGTATTTCCACCGGCAGAAAATAAGGCAATATCTGGTCTCATACCAATTGCAGTATCCATGCTAACGATTGGGAACTTCTTACCCTTAAAAGTAATTTCCTTACCAACACTCTTTTCTGAAGCTACGGGAATTAACTCTGTTAAAGGGAAATTTCTTTCCTCCAATACTTTTAACATTACGGTTCCAACCAATCCGGTGGCACCAACAACTGCTACTTTCATTTTAAATTTTAATTATTATATTTATAAAACATTTGATATAAGTCCAAATATGCTAAAAATTAAGCTTATATCCCTATTGTTACCCATTAAAATTGCATCGATTATTTTTAATCCTCACCCTGTCAGAAATGACCGGATTAAAAATATCAGCAAACACATCCCCAAAAAAGCTACTATAGTCAGTTCTTCAGGAAATAAGGCTTCACCTGGTTGTGCACGATCCATTCTCGTTCAGGATGATGTTTTAATTTCGGAGGTGTTATTCAATCCGAGGCCTGGTGGAGTGGATTTTGTAGAGATTTACAACAATTCCGGTCATGATATTGATTTAAGTGAATTGCAACTCGCCAATACCAATACTGCTGGTAAAGTAGCCAATATTAAAAATATTTCGGCTAAAAAATTAACCATGCCTGAGGGAACGTTTTGGGTAATTACGAGCAATCAAAAGAATATCCGGGAGAATTATGATGTGAAGTTTCCGAACCAACTGATTCAGATCAGCAGTATGCCGGCCTATAATAATGATAAGGGAACGGTGGTTTTGTTAAGCCATAATCAGGTATTGGACCGGTTAGATTATCAATCGAAAATTCATCATCCGTTAATCCAGGATGAAGACGGAATCTCGCTGGAAAGGGTATCATTCAAGGTGCCGGCAAATGAACCTGGTAATTTCACATCAGCAGCTGCCGCAGCGGGGTTTGCCACTCCAACCTATCAAAACTCACAATCGTCAGTTGATGGCAATAGCGAAGTTTTTCTATTGTCTAAAACCTTTTCTCCGGATGGGGATAACTTCGAGGATGTGCTTAAACTGGAATACCATATGAAGCAGAATTCAAGCCTGGCTACGGTAAGCATTTATTCTGATAAAGGAAGGCTGATTAGAAAGTTGCTTAACAATCAAACCATCGGAACAAATGGCTTTTTAACCTGGGATGGTTTGGATGATCACGGAGGTATGTCCAATATCGGAATTTATATTGTCCTGTTTGATGTTTTTGATTTACAGGGCTATACCAAAAGATTTAAGCTGGCATGTGTACTCGCTGGCAAGTTGAATTGAGCAATAATGTCTTGTCAGATCATAACTCAGAAAGGCGTTAACATGAAAAAGGTCGTAGCGAGAAAACACTACGACCTTTACTAATAAAATTTTGATGAGAAATTATAAAATGTTTTTCTTGATATAAGCGCAGCTTGCCGCAACAGATTCGATTGGGTTAGGCTTATAATTGGTTTCATGCTCAACAAAGAAATGTTTCATGCCTGATAACTTGGCATCAGCGAAAATGGGTTTCCAGTCAATACTTCCCGTTCCAACTTCTGCATTTAAAGCAGGATTTGTTTTGTCCATATCTTTTACATGCCACATGGTAAAACGACCTGGGTTTTCTGTAAATAATTTGATAGGATCATTTCCAGAGCGTACTACCCAGTATAAATCCAGTTCAAAGTCAACGAGTTTCTTATCCGTTTCATTTAACAAAATTTGATAGCCGGTGGTTTCTCCCTGTTTCTGGAATTCAAAATCATGGTTATGATAAGCCAGTCGTAAACCTGCATCTTTACACATTTTGCCTGCAATATTGATTTTGGCGGCAAGTTTTTTATAGTCTTCTGCATTTTTTCTGATACTGGCATCCAGATAAGGAATAGTAACATATTCACTGCCTAAAACCTTTGCAGCAGCAATAGCCGCTTTTAGTTCATCAGTGTTGCCATCAGCTAAATAAGTACCTAATCCATAATGCCCGCTAACTGCTTTAAGTCCGTTTGTGCTCAATAGTTTCTTGAATTCTACAGGAGTTAAACCCCAAAACTGACCTTTAATAGAAAAGCCATAAGTTTCAACTTCTGTAAAGCCTGCTTTTGCCACTTTTTCAATCGTTCCCTTTAAATCTTTTGGCAGGTCTTCTCTTAACGAATAAAGTTGTAGGCCAACTGCCTTTTTCTGGGCTACACATGCAATTGATGGAGCCAAAAGTAAAGTTGCTACTGCTAAGCAACTATTGATGATGAAACTTTTTCTTGATAACATAATAATTAATTAAATGTCACAGATCTCAACGGCTTTTTTTAACGAAGCTATTTTATCTGTATTTTTAGGTATAAATTCTTGTGCAACGAAACCTTTAAAGCCGGTTTCTACAATGGCTTTCATAATTGCCGGATAATAAAGTTCCTGCGTATCATCAATTTCATTCCGGCCTGGAACACCAGCTGTATGATAATGCGCAATGTATTGATGATGATCCCGGATGGTATGAATCACGTCTCCTTCATCAATCTGCATATGATAAATATCGTAAAGCAGTTTAAAGTTTTCTGAACCTAAGCGTTTACACAGTTCAACACCCCAGGCCGTTTTGTCACATTGATAATCGGCATGGTTTATTTTGCTGTTTAACAATTCCATTACCAATACCACGCCATGTTTTTCTGCCAATGGCATTAACTGTTTTAATCCTTCTACACAGTTATTCCAGCCGGTTTCATCGTCTTTTCCACGACGGTTTCCGCTAAAGCAGATTAAGTTTTTGTAACCAGCTTCGGCCACAAGGGGAATCATGGCAGAATAATTCTTGATTAAAGTTTCATGAAATTTTTTATCATTAAACCCATCAACGAGATTAATTTCAGCGCCGTTACACATAGAAGAAACCAGTCCATGTTTTTTAAGTATTGGCCAATCTTTTGGGCCAACCAAATCAATGCCCTTTATGCCGATTTTTTTTGCTTCGGTACAAAGTGTTTCTACATCAAGCGTACTAAAACACCAGCGGCAAACAGCATGATTTACGTTGCCTTTAAGTTTTTCAGATGGTTTTGGCTGATCCATAGCGAAGGATGATATACCCGATGAAACACCAATTGCGGCAGTGCCTGCAATGATGTTCTTTAGTGCATTTCTTCTGTTTAATTTTGAAGGCATGTTAAAGGGCTTTAGCTTCTGATTTTGTTTTATCATTAAAAAGAACAGCAAAAAGCAGGAAGACTGCAGCAGCAATAACTGCAGGAATAATCCACACCATTTTCCAGTCGATTGCACCATCCGCTGCTTTATAAGTATCTGTTATCTTACCTGCAACCTCAAATCCGATAAGCATCCCTACACCATAAGTGGCTAAGGTAATTAAACCCTGCGCTGAGCTTTTGTATTTCTCGCCTGCTTTGGAATTGGTATAAATCTGACCGGATACGAAAAAGAAGTCGTAGCAAACACCATGCAACGCAATACCAATAATAAGCATAAAACTTAAATCGCCGGCATTACCAAAAGCAAACAATACATATCTAAGTGCCCAGGCAAGCATACCTACCAATATGGTTTTTTTAAAGCCGTATTTCGAAAAGAAAACAGGAATGGCCAGCAAAAATAATGCTTCGGATATCTGACCGATTGCCATTTTTCCGGTTGGATTTGAAACTTTAATATCCGCTAAAAACAAACCGGCATTCTGATAATAAAATGCCAACGGAATACAAATTAATATAGCCGAAATAAAGAAGATGGCGAAGTTTTTATCCTTTAACAGCTTGAGGGCATCCAGACCAATTAAATCACCAATTTTGATTTTCTCGGTCGAAGAAACTTTAGGAGGTGTTTTAGGGAGGGTAAAGCTGAAGATACCCAATACCAATGAAACAATACCAGCCATCAGGAAGGTACTTTTCAATAATCCCGATTGAATGCCTTCAGGAGAATCCCAATGGAAAACAAAACTAATAAGCAAGCCTGCAATGATCCAGCCGATGGTTCCCCAAACCCGTATTTTTGAAAATTCCTTTTCCGGATCCTGCATTTGGTTAAATGAAACGGAATTGATTAATGCCAATGTTGGCATAAATAAAATCATATAACCGAGTACATAAGGGTAAAATACACTTACATCAGTTGCCCTATACATTTGATACATCAATACAGCGCCAACAATATGCAACACACCAAGTATTTTCTCCGCATTAAAATATCTGTCTGCAATTAAGCCAACAATAAACGGAGCGATAATAGCTCCCCAGGATTGTGTTCCAAAAACAGAAGCAGATTCTGATCCGCTTGCTTTCAAATTGTTGCCTAAAAATGTGCCCAGTGTTACAAACCATGATCCCCATATAAAAAATTCGAGGAACATCATGGTAGAGAGTTTAAAGCGGGTAGTGGTATTCATTTGGTTTATATAAGTTTATGAGGTATAAGGTTTAAGGCGTAAGGTTTAAGCTAGGAATATAAATCCATCAATCTTTTGCCTTACGCTTTTAGCCTAATTTTAGTAAGGTTATCATGTTTAAGGTATAAAGTTAAAGCGAGAAAGGAAACCCTCAAGCCTTTTACATTACCCCCTAAACCTCAGTTATAATTCTTTTATAATGATGTTTTTGTACCAAACTTCATCACCATGATCCTGAAGGGCAATCTTGCCTGATTTATAAGTTCCCCAGTTTTCCAAATTAGCAAATTTGCTTCCGGCAACCAGCTTTTTCCAGTTTTCATCCCATAAGGTTGTTTTCACCACCTGAACCCCATTTAAAATTAGGGTTAAATTTCCTTTTTTACTAATAATTTCTGCTTTGTTCCATTCACCAACCGGTTTAACAGGTTCAGATGAGCTTTTGATTAAATCATATAAATCTCCGGCACGGTGTTTAGTTATTTTTCCGTCAGGATGACCATCATTATCCAATACCTGCATTTCTAAACCAGTAGAGTAGGTTGCATGGTATTTTGGTTCTTCATGAACGTAGAAAATTAAACCGCTGTTGGCCTTTGGTGCTACTTTCCATTCGTATTTTAAATGGAAATCTTTGTATTCTTTGTCTGTGACCAAATCGCCACCGCCATCAGTACCTTTGGTTTTAGGATCAAGGTGTAATGCATCTTCCTGAACCTGCCAGCCACTGCCCACATTGGTTTTATTGTAAGTATGCCAACCAGTAGTTGTTTTACCATCAAATAAGGGTTTGAAGCCCTTTTGTGCCTGGGATATTTGTGTAACTGCCAACATGATGCAGGCAGAAAGGATTATTTTTTTCATTTTACTTCGTTTTTCATCATTGCGAGGAATGACGAGTGTATTTTTATAAAGTTAAATTGTTCCAGCCTTTGCGATATTCACGTTTGACAAACTGATTGGCCTCATCGAAATTAGTAATTTTCATGTTGTCATTATCCCAAAGCATTTTCATGTACCTACCCGGGTAAGTTACTTTACCATTTACCGTTTTTTGAATATCGAAACTTCTGATGGCTAAATTAGCCATTAATAAAGCCTCAGTTAAAGGGCCAGCAATTTCGAAAGGCGAACTTACTTCCTGTTTACCATAACCTGCAATTGCTGCTTCTACCCATTGTGCATAATGTCCATCAGCACCTCCTTTAACCCGGGCATATTTTTCTTTTACTTTAATGTCTTTGTTTCTGCTAAGTGGTAATAATTTCGGATTTGCACTATAGGTTTCCGACATCATTTTACCTTTCGTGCCGATAAACAAAGTACCATTGCCACCATCACCAAAGGTTTCGTTAGCTTCCAATTCAGCAGGGCGTTCAGGTTGGATACCTCCATCCATCCAGTGTAAAGTAACATCGCCTTTTGTTTTCTCCGTTTTAGGGAATTTCAGGGTAACATGGCTTGACGGCGGACAACTTTCAGGAAAATACCCACGTTTAAATTCATCCACATAAACAGATCCCACACTGGCTTCTACCTCTTTGGCATATTTTAAGTTTAAAACGCTGAAAGGTGCTTCAATTAAGTGACAGCCCATATCTCCCAGCGCACCGGTACCATAATCCCACCAGCCACGCCAGTTAAATGGCACGAGTTTATCTACATAATCTTTCTCAGGGGCTGTACCTAACCATAAATTCCAGTCTAACTCTTTTGGAATTTCTGCTTTTTTATCCGGCCATGGAATACCCTGCGGCCAAACCGGACGATTGGTCCAGGCATAAACCGTATGTACATCACCAATTAAGCCTGCTTCATACCATTCTTTCATTTGGCGCGGACCATCATTTGATGCGCCCTGATTACCCATTTGCGTAACCACCTTATATTTTTTCGCGGCAGCGGTTAAAATCCGTGCTTCATGAATATCGTGCGTAAGCGGTTTTTGAACATACACATGTTTACCAAGCTGCATGGCTGCAAGTGCCTGTATAGCATGGTTATGATCAGGTGTGGAGATAGAAACGGCATCAAAGTTTTTGTGTTCCTTATCCAGCATTTCGCGGTAGTCTTTATAGTATTTTGCTTTTGGAAATGCTTTTACACTTGATGCAGCACGGCGATCATCTACATCGCATAAAAAAGCGATATCTGCCTTACCACTTTTGGCAAACATAGCAATATCACCTTGTCCTTTACCACCCACGCCGATACCGGCAATCAGTAAACGGTCGCTGGGTGCTAAAAAACCCGGCCCACCTAAAACATGACGTGGAACAATCATAAATGCAGCGGCAGCTATGGCGCTGGTTTTAATAAAATCACGGCGGTTACTCGTGTTTTTATTTTCTTGCTCTGTTTTCATTAGAATTGTATGAGGTTTAAAAATGTATGCCTATTTCTTTTTTAAGGATAAGATATATTTAACCATCAATTTAGCATCGGCAGGTTTTAATGTTGAATGGGCTGTCATTGGCATAGTACCCCAAATACCTGTACCACCCTTGATAATTTTATCTGCTAAATAATTGATGTTTTTTTCAGTTGCAGGGTATTTTTTAGCAATATCCATGTAAGAAGGACCAATAATCTTATTCACCTTATTATGGCAACCAATACAATCTGATTTGTTAATCAGCTTTTCGCCTGCACTCATTTGCATGGCATGACTGGATAATGTAGCTGTTGCCACTACCGTTTTTTCTTTTTCTAAGTCTGCTTTGGTAAAAGAGGCCATAAAAATAACTACAGCGCCTAAACCTAATAATGTTTTTTTCATTTGTGTGTTTTTAATAACATGTGATGCTGCAGGTTTGATGATCTGATGTAGAAAACCATGCAGATTTTCATGTTGTTAGTCTTGTAATCCTAATATTTTTTTGTTGAAAGCGCTATCACTACCCGATGCAGCAAAATCATCAAATGCTTTATCGGTTACTTTAATGATGTGATTTTTTATAAATTCGGCACCTTCTCGGGCACCGTCTTCCTGGTTTTTAATGCAACATTCCCATTCCATTACGGCCCAACCTTTAAAATCGTATTGTGCCAGTTTACTGAAAATGGTTTTAAAATCAACCTGGCCATCTCCAGGAGAGCGGTAGCGGCCTGCTCTGTTTGCCCAGCTTTGATAACCACCAAATGTACCTTGCTTACCTGTTGGATTAAATTCAGCATCCTTCACATGGAATGCTTTAATGCGTTCGTGGTAAATATCAATGTATTGAATATAATCCAGCTGTTGTAATACAAAGTGAGATGGATCATACAATAAGCATGCCCTGTTGTGATTATTCACTGCCGCAAGGAACATTTCATAAGTTTCTCCGTCAAATAAATCTTCACCAGGATGAATTTCATAGCAAACATCTACACCACACTGATCAAATTCATTTAAAATAGGCATCCATCGTTTGCCCAGTTCGGCAAAACCTTCTTCCACTAAACCTGCCGGACGTTGTGGCCATGGATGGAAATACTGCCAGAGCAAGGATCCACTGAAAGTAGCATGTGCGTTTAACCCCAAATTTTGAGATGCTTTTGCGGCATATTTCATTTGCTGCACTGCCCATTCCGTTCTGGCTTTTGGATTCTTGTGCAATTCTTTTGGCGCAAAGGCATCAAATAAATCATCATAAGCAGGATGAACAGCAACCAATTGCCCTTGTAGGTGGGTAGATAATTCAGTGATTTCCAAACCATAAGAAGCAATAGTGCCTTTTAAGTCATCAGCATAGGTTTTACTCTCTGCGGCTTTCTGAAGATCGATAAACCTTTTATCCAGGGTTGGTATCTGGATCCCTTTAAAACCCAGGCCTGCAGCCCATTTGCAAATGTTTTCCAGCGAATTAAACGGCGCATCATCACTGATGAACTGCGCTAAAAATACGGCCGGTCCTTTTATTGTTGTCATGCTTGTATTTAAATTTTATAATCCCACCATTTTTGGTCAGACTGGCTTGAGTTCACTACATTTTCAATGAATGCCATTCCCCGTATTCCATCATCAGCGGTAGGGAAATCTAACATTTCAGGTGTAGGTTGTTCCTGGTTCAGTTTTGCATTAACCGTTAAGGCAAAGTTTTTATAAATATTGGCAAATGCCTCAAGGTAACCTTCAGGATGTCCACCTGGTGTACGCGTATTGTGTTTCGCAAAGCTGCCCATATAACCATTACCTGTTCTGTAAATTTGAGCCGGTGCATCAGGCCACTTTGCAATCAGTGTATTTGGTTCCATCTGATGCCATTCTAAGCCCCCTTTTTCACCATAAACTTTAATTTTTAATGCATTTTCTTCACCTGCTGCAATTTGAGATGCAATGAGTACACCATTTGATCCGTTATCGAACTTTAAAAGCACGTTTCCATCATCATCTATAGCTCTTCCAGGAACAACGATATTTAAATCCGCACAAATTTTGGCGATTTTCAAACCGGAGATATATTCTGCAAGATGTGCTGCATGTGTTCCAATGTCGCCCATACTGCCACTTTTCCCTGTTTTGGAAGGATCTGTACGCCAGGCGGCCTGTGCATTTCCTTCACGTTCAGACAAAGTACTTAACCATCCTTGCGGATATTCCACAATAATTTTTCTGATGGCGCCGAGCAAACCTTTACTTACCATTTGCCTGGCCTGTTTTACCATTGGATAGCCAGAGTAGGTATGCGTTAAACAAAGCGTTAAGCCTGTTTCTTCTACCTTTGCTTTTAACAGTTTAGCTTCTTCCAGGGTAAGCGTCATTGGCTTTTCGATCACCACGTTAAAGCCATGTTCCAGTGCCAGCATGGCTGGGGCAAAATGTGCGAAATTTGGAGTAACGATGGTTACAAAATCTATTTTTTCATCAGCAGGTAATTCACTTTCCTGCTGAATCATTTCTTCATAACTCTTATATATTCTGTTATCAGGGAGGAAGAGGATTTTACCGGATTCATAACCAACTTCCGGATTCACACTTAGTGCACCTGCGGTAAATTCGATTAAACCATCCATATTGGCCGCAAGGCGATGTACTGCACCGATGAAGGCGTCTTTTCCACCGCCTATCATGCCCATTCTTAATTTTCTTTTCATAGAGGTTAGGGTTTAAGATATAAGGTTTAAGGCTTTGGACTCCTAACCCTATACCTTAAACCTCATACCTTTTACCTATTAATTAAATGTTGTTTTTCTTTAATTCTTTCACTGCATAATCAGCAGCACGAGCGGTTAAAGCCATAAAAGTTAATGATGGGTTTTGACATGCGATTGAAGGCATACAGGCACCATCAGTTACAAACACGTTATTCACTTCATGCATTTGATTCCATTTGTTGAGAACTGAAGTTTTTGGATCATTACCCATTCTTGCCGTTCCCATTTCATGGATGGCCATACCCGGATAACAACCTGCATCATATGTTTTGATGTTTTTCATGCCCGCTTTTTCTAACATTTCTGCTGCATCATTCATCATATCCACACGCATTTTTTTCTCATTTTCTTTGTATTCGCAATCAATGGCTAATACTGGCTGACCCCATTTGTCTTTTTTAGTTTTATCAATGTAAACCTTGTTTTCATAGTATGGTAACATTTCTCCAAAACCGCCAAGACCCATGGTCCAGCTGCCTGGTTTCGTCATTTTTTCTTTTAAACCAGAACCAAATGAAAGTTCGGCAACATCACTTTGCCAGTTTGATCTGCTTGCACCACCCTGGTAACCGAAACCACGCAGGTAATCACGTTTATCATTTCCAATGTTTTGGTATCGGGGGACATAAATGCCATTTGCACGGCGTCCGTAGGTATATCTGTCATCAAAGCCTTCTGCTTCGCCTGAAGCACCACAGCGGAAATGATGATCCATTAAATTATGCCCCAATTGTCCACTTCCATTCCCTAATCCATTTGGATGTGCATCCGAAGTAGAGTTTAATAAAATAAAAGTTGAACCCAATGTAGAACCGTTCACAAAAATAATTTTTGCATAAAACTCCATGGTTTTGTTGGTTTCTGCATCGATTACCATTACGCCTTTTGCTTTTTTCGTGTCTTTATCATAAATGATATGATTTACGATAGAGTAAGGTCTTAACGTTAAACGTTTAGTAGCCATTGCCGCAGGCAGGGTAGAGGATTGCGTACTGAAATAAGCACCAAACGGACAACCACGGCTGCATAAGTTACGGTATTGACAGTTTCCACGGCCTTTATGAGGAACAGTTAGATTGGCTACACGGCCAATCATCATGATCCGCTCTCTTTTGTAATGCTCCTCAATCCTGGCTTTTACTGATTTTTCAACAATATTTAAGTCCATTGGAGGTAAGAATTCTCCATCCGGGCAGGTTGACCAGTTTTCCTTAGAACCACTTATTCCTGCAAAGCGCTCTGCATAATCATACCATGGAGAAAGTTCTTTGTAACGTAGAGGCCAGTCACTACCGTGTCCGTCTTTTGCATTATCTTCTAAGTTATGTTCACTTAAGCGGTAACTCTGACGGCCCCACATTAAAGACTTACCACCAACATGAAAACCACGGTACCAGTCGAAACGTTTATCTTCTGTATACGGACATTCCAAATCATTTACCCACCATTTTTCATTGGCCTCACTATATGGATAATCTCTTTTTTGTACTGGGTGCGTACGTTTTTGCTCCTCGGTTAATCTGCCTGCATGTTCAAAATCCCAAGGATTTTTCATGGCCGTTTCATAACCGGTAATGTGCTCAATGTTCATTCCTCTTTCGAGCATTAATACCCGTAAGCCCTTTTCTGTAAGTTCTTTTGCAGCCCAGCCGCCACTAATCCCCGATCCTATTACAATGGCATCGTAAGTATTTTCAGCTTTTAAATTTGTATTTAAATTCATGATGTTTTGTCGTTGTAGTTTTGAAATTAGGTAGCCCAGGATTTTTGTCCGGGTTTCAGCTTGGTATTGCCATCGTATCTTCCGGGAACAAGAATATATTCGCGGGCTTTGGTGCATCCAATTTCAGAAGAATAGTAGCCCAATAAGGTAAGATCTCTGGCCGTAATGAAAAAGTAAACCAGATCCTTATTTTCTTCTGATTTTGTTTCTTTTTGGGCTATAGACATCAGTCTTAAATCAACCATTAATTTGGTGCGTTCAGGAACAGTTAGGGCCACATAACTTTTTTTGAAATCTTGCATCGACTTGTCCTGAAGTTGTTTGAAACCCCTTGCAAATGAGGTTTGCATTTCCTTCGGATAGCAATCCTGCATCATCATTGGAATGAATTTACCTAGGCCTGCAGCTTTAGCGCCGGCAGATGATTTAGTTGTCGGGACAATAATATCGGCAAATTCGGCGAAAATTTTTTGATCCTGTACTGAAAATGAAACAAAATTCTTTTCATTTTCAGGGAGTGTAAAACTTTCAAATAGAACGCCCATTGTACTCGCTGAGATGGCTCCTCCCAGTAAAAATGCAACGTTTTTGAGTGCTTCTCTTCTGTGCATCGTTTTTGTATTTTTATATATTGGTTATTTATGCGTTGGATAGGTAATATTAGAAAAAAATGGCATGATAATCAAATATGAAAGCTTTAATTCCGTATTCGCAATGCGATTGTTACTAAATAGAATTGTTCTAAATAATTAATTAATTACTGTCTTAAGTACGTTTATGTTGGTTTTTGTAGGCTAAATACTTCGTGTACTAATTACATTAACTTTAGATAAAGATAAGTTTTTTTCATAAATTCTCACCTCTCCTGCTTTTGAAAGATTTTTTTTTGTTTTGTTTTCTTTTTCTTCACTCAAATTTTAAAATTTGTCAGCTTTGAATTGGCATTATTTTTAGCTTTTATGATCGATTATCAGCACTGCACCGTAATAAAAATTGCTATTTATGTTGATGATACAAAGCAGTTCCAGAAATATTGATTTATTCATTATCGGAAAAACACATCGCATATGCTTAGTACAAATATTTTATAGCCTTTTGTCTCATTTTTTTACCTTTGCACATTCTCAAAAAAAATATGCAGGAAGAAATTATTGTTTTAGGCTCTAATGGCCAGATTGGTACGGAGTTGGTTACCATGTTACGTAAGATATATGGTGATGATCATGTGGTTGCCTGCGATATCCGCAGACCTGATTATGACATCAAAAATTCTGCTCCTTTCGAGTTTGTAAATGTTCTGGATAAAGAAATGATCAATGGCATTTTCAAAAAATACAAACCTACGCAGGTTTATCTTTTGGCTGCTTTATTATCGGCAACCGGAGAACAAAATCCTAAACTGGCCTGGGATCTGAATATGAATGGTCTTTTAAATGTGCTGGATTTAGCACTTGAATATAAAGTGGCGAAGGTTTACTGGCCAAGTTCCATTGCTGTTTTCGGACCAAATTCGCCAAAGGATAATACTTCGCAATTTTGTGTAATGGATCCGAATACGGTTTACGGCATTAGTAAGCTGGCCGGAGAGCGCTGGTGCGAATACTATAACCAGAAATATGGTTTAGATGTAAGAAGTATCCGGTACCCCGGATTAATCAGTTGGAAAGCTGCCCCGGGTGGCGGAACAACGGATTACGCCATTCACATTTTTCATGATGCCTTGAAAAAGGGAAGTTACCAGAGTTTCCTGAATGCAGAAACCGAACTGCCAATGATGTACATGGATGATGCCATCCGCGGCACTATTGAGTTAATGGATGCACCGGCCGATCAAATTTCTGTACGCAGCAGTTACAATTTTGGTGGCGTCAGTTTTACGCCGGAAGTGCTTGCGGCAGAGATTAAAAAACATATTCCGGATTTTACCTTAACTTACGCCAGCAATGATCCACGTCAGCAAATTGCCAATAGCTGGCCACGTTCAATTGATGATGGTTTCGCAACTAAAGACTGGGGCTGGAAACCTGAATTTGATCTGGCGAAAATGACAGAAGACATGTTAACGAATTTAAAGAAGAGCTAAAAGCTAAGCGAAAATAAAAGCAAAAAGCTGAAGGAATAAGTTAAAAATAAATAATTAGGTACAGGGTTGGAAGGTTGAAGGCCTAAGGTCTCTTATCTCACATCTCCTATCTCAATACTAAAACATGGGAAGAGCATTCGAATTTAGAAAAGAAAGAAAATTTAAGCGTTGGGCCAAGATGGCCGTTCAATTTACGCGTATTGGTAAAGATATTGTAATGGCAGTTAAGGAATCCGGACCTCATCCGGAAACCAATTCACGTTTACGTACAGCCATGCAAAATGCGAAAGCTGTAAATATGCCAAAAGACAGGGTAGAAGCTGCAATCAAGCGTGCATCTGATAAGTCGATGGCTAACTATGAGGAAATTGTATATGAAGGTTATGCGCCTCATGGTGTTGCGGTTTTAATTGAAACGGCTACAGATAATACCAACCGCACCGTTGCCAATGTGCGTAGCTATTTTAACAAAACTGATGGTTCCCTGGGTAAAACAGGTTCCCTGGATTTTGTTTTCAGCCGCAAATCTGTTTTTCGCTTTGTTCCTGCTGAAGGTTTGGATTTGGAAGAACTTGAATTTGAATTGATTGATGCCGGTTTAGAAGAGTTATATGTAGAGGCTGATGAAGAAGGAAATGATATCGCGGTTGCACAGGGTGCTTTTGAAAACTTCGGTTCTTTGCAAAAAGCTTTGGAAGAAAAAGGAATCGAACTGAAAAGTTCCAAATTAGAGCGTATTGCTTTATCACATCATGAAGTAACAGAGGAGCAGGCAGCTGATGTATTAAAACTGATTGATAAATTAGAGGAAGATGATGACGTTCAGGCGGTTTACCATAATATGGCTGAATAGTAATTAATGATCAAGACCATATAGATTCTTAAAATCTATATGGTCTGAAATTTTATCTCTTATGTCCAAATAACCAAGGCAGCAAGCCTGGTTCGGCAAAAGCATTATCCCAACTGTTGTGGTTGGCATTTGGGTATAGCGTAAATTTTACTTCATCGCCAACGGTTTTCAACCTTTCGGCAATGGCCATTGAAAAGGCCGGATCTACAATATCATCTTTTCCGCCGTGAAAAATCCAAAGGGGCACGTTTTGGTATTTTTTAATGTTGTTGGTGTTATCGCCACCACAAATGGCAAAAGCTGCGGCAAATGTTCTTCGCTGTCTTCTCAGTAATTCATAAGTGCCCATTCCACCCATAGAGAGGCCACCAACATAGACTTGTTTTTTATCGAGAAACGGTTTTTTTAGAAAATCTTTTACCATCCCTTGTAAGGTCCGCATGGCCCGGGTTGGTTTGCCAGCTTCCACAAAACTAAACTTTCTTTTCCCTTTATCATTCGTTGTGATGTTTACATTGGCCCAGTAACTATCTGCAGGGCATTGTGGAAACACCACAATTGCAGGGAAATTCTTCCTGATATCATCTCTCAGAAATAATCTGGCACCATGTGTTAATTGTTTTTCATTGTCGCTTCCGCTTTCGCCTCGACCATGCAATACAAATAAAACCGGATATTTTTGTGCGGGATTAAAGTTCTCAGGGAAGAGGATTCTGTAATGAATGGAGTCGCCTCTTTTGATAAAACTTCCATACTCGTATTTCTTTAAATCCTGGGCATTTAAAAGAGGGAAACTGAAAATTAAACAAAGGGATAGGATAATCTTTTTCATCTGACAAAAATAAAAAACCCTGATCATTTTGCAATGGGTCAGGGTTTAGTGAACCATTTGATTTCTTTATTTTAATGTAAAAGCAGCTTCTTTTACGTCTCTGGAATTGGTACCGATAAATACTTTAAAATCTCCTGGTTCAGCAACAAATTTTAGTTCTGAATTGTAGAATTTCAAATCATTTTCTGAAATATTAAAGCTGATGGTTTTGCTTTCGCCGGCTTTTAAACTTACTTTCTGGAAACCTTTTAATTCTTTAACTGGGCGGGTAATGCTGCCCACCAGATCGCGGATGTATAATTGAACCACTTCTTTGCCATCATACTTTCCGGTATTACTCAAGGTAACCGATGCAGTAATTGATTTTCCTTTGGTTAAGGTGTTAGCACTTAATTTCACATCACTATAATCAAATGTGGTATAACTCAAACCGAATCCAAATGGGTATAACGGATCATTACTCACATCTAAATAATTGGAACGGAATTTTTCAAACCATTTTCCTTCAGCCAGAGGACGTCCGGTGTTTTTATGTGCATAATATAACGGCACCTGTCCAACGTTTTGAGGAAAAGTGGTACTCAGTTTTCCTGAAGGATTAACTTTGCCGAACAATACGTCTGCGATGGAATTTCCGGCTTCACTTCCCGGGAACCAAACATTTAAAATGGCAGGGATATTTTCTTCTTCCCATTTCAATGCCAGTGGGCGGCCAGTGAACAGCACCAAAACAATTGGTTTTCCTGTTTTGGCTAAGGCTTTAAGTAAGTTCTTTTGTGTTTCCGGAATTTGGATATCCGTAACACTACTGCTTTCCCCTGTAAATTCAGAACCTTCGCCAAGAGTGGCAACAATGACATCGGATTTTTCGGCCACTTTTAAAGCTTCTTTAATCATTTCTGCTTCTGTGCGTCCATCCCGTTTATATGTAGGATTGTGCACATTTACATAACGGTGTTCCATGGCAGAATCGGCCAGAAAATTAGAACCACGAGCAGTTAAAATCCTGGCATCTTCGCCTAAGGCATTTTTTAATCCTTGTAATACGGTAACAGACTTATCAAACAAGGCAGCAACACTCCAGGTTCCATACATGTTCGCGGTGTTATCTGCCAGTGGGCCAATTAAACCAATGGTACCTGATTTTTTTAAGGGCAGAATGTTGTTGTTGTTTTTAAGTAATACGAAACTTTCAGCTGAAATATCACGGGCTACCTGACGGTTTTCGGCGTTGAAAACATCTTTTTCGGCTCTTTCTGTACTTAAGAATTTATAAGGATCAGTAAATAAACCCAGTTTATATTTCGCCTGAAGGATTAAACGGCAGGCCCTGTTAATTTCATTGATGCTAACTTTTTTCTCTGCCAGTGATTTTTTTAACGTGCTTAAAAATCCTTCGCCAACCATATCCATATCAATGCCGGCATTCATGGCCAATGCAGATACCGTTTGTAAATCGCCCATTCCGTGCGCGATCATTTCAGGAATACCTGTATAATCGGTTACCACGAAGCCTTTAAAACCCCATTGGTTGCGTAGAACATCAGTCATTAACCATTTGCTTCCGGTAGCCGGGATACCATCAACTTCGTTAAATGAAGCCATGATACTGGCTGCACCGGCATCTACAGCTGCTTTATAAGGAGGGAAATATTCATTATACATCCTTACCTTGCTCATATCAGTGGTATTGTAATCTCTGCCTGCTTCAGCTGCTCCGTATAAAGCATAGTGTTTTACACAAGCTAAAATTTCATTGTTGGCTTGTAACCTGCCCTGATAGCCTTTTACCATGGCTGCTGCAATTTTTGAACCGAGGTAAGGATCTTCACCACTACCTTCAGAAATCCGGCCCCAGCGTGGATCGCGTGAAATATCTACCATAGGGGAGAAGGTCCAGTTAATACCGCTTGCACTGGCTTCAATGGCTGCAATTCTGGCTGTTTTTTGTACCAGATCCATATCCCAGATACAGCTAACGCCTAATGGAATTGGGAAAACAGTGTTATAGCCATGAATGACGTCCATACCAAAAAGTAATGGAATTTTCATTCTGCTCTGTTCTACCGCAACCTTTTGTACCGCTTTGATTTTTTCTACACCTTTGATGTTGAACAAACCGCCTACCTGTCCGGCTTCGATTTTTTTACCAATGTCGCTGCTGTTGGCCTGTCCGGTAGTGATGTCTCCGGAACTTGGTAAATTCAGCTGCCCAATCTTTTCATCAACTGTCATTTTCGACATGAGGTTGGTGATAAAGGTGTTCATCTTTGCCTCTTCGGGAGATACTGTTTTTTTGTTCTGTGCTGATGCGTTCAGCGCAAAGGAAGCTAATAAAATAATCAGGATTTTCGCTCTATTCATTATATGTGTTTTTTATTCTTTTAAAATTAATCTACTTTCTTTACCGTTGTTTTCTCTGAAACGCCATTTTCGTTGATGGCTTCAATTGAAAAGTAGTAGGCTTTCTGGCTATCCATTGCCTTAAACCAATATTCATTAAAATCATGGATCATGATGCAGTTATACAATTTATCTGGCGCTGTTCCATAATACAAGTTGTAGGCAAAAGCATTGTCAACAGGTTCCCATTTAGTGTAAGCACTACGTTTATCTTTTTCAGTTCTTAATACCACTAGATTTTCAACTGCTGATGGCTTTTTGCCGTTTCCATTTCCGAAAACACGTAAACCGCTTATGGCAAACTTTCCGGTGGGCATATGGATATTGACCATTTTGATAAACCTGGTTTTAACCGGTTTCTGAAGTTCGATGTAATCATGAGGCACATCCTTTTTGTTTTTGCTTTTATCAACCAGCATGGTCCACTTCTTTCCGTCAGTTGAAGAAAGAATCTGGTATTGGTGATAAATACCAATTTGTTTACCTATAAACGTGGCATCCTGATCAGCATAATTAATCTGAATGGCATTAACAATGGCCAGGCTGCCTAAATCAGTTTGAATCCATTCACCTTTATTCGCTGTTCTGGCGCTCCAATAGGTTTTAATACTTTCATCAACTGCATTGTTGGCGTAGAAGCTACCCAGTGTAGAAGAAACCATCACGGGCTTTTTATAATTGATCAGCATCCAGCCTGGTCCGGCAGGGCCATTTTCTTTTCTTTCAGCTGGAAGATATAGCGGATAATCTCCAAATGCGGTATTCGTCCACATCACGTCATCCTTGTCAAACCCTGTTGGCCAGATGCCCATCCGGCGTTCCCAGGTATTTTTAACGCAGATGATGCTGGTGGAAATGTGCCAATAATTTTTAGCATTATCCTGAAAGGTGGCACCATGACCTGCACCTCTTGAAAACCCACCACCTTTATAACTTAAGGGGTCAGATTGTGGTGTAAACTGCGTATCGTAAAATAAAGGTTTGCTTCCTACCACCACACCATCAGAATACCCGCTGAATTCTGTTCCCGGCGCACCATATTGAAAGTAATATTTGCTATTGTGCTTGGTCATCCAGGCACCTTCGGCAAAAGGATCTAAAAAAGTATTATCCATATATTCTCCAAATCGTTGCCAGCCATACCGCCAGCTTTCGAGTAAATACATGGGCGTTCGTGTTCCTTTAGGTTTAAAGGTTTTTCGGTCTAATTCTACACCATACATCGGGTAATTATTACTGCTGCCGTTGTACATGTAAAATTTGCCATCATCATCTGTAAAAAAGGAAGGATCCCATCCGCCAATTTCCAGCGAATCAACCAGCGGAAACCATTTATTGCCTTTGGGGTCAGTGCTTCCCCATAAAGTGAAGTTTTTGGTATAGGTACTGCCGAAGACGACCATGGTATCACCTACAATGCCTACGCCTGGGGCACAAAGCTCATCTTTGGTTTTATTCCACGGGCGAAGAAATTTGCGTTCTACAAATTTCCAGTTCAGCATATCGGGACTGTGCCAGTAACCCCATTGGTTGGTACTGAAGAGGTAAAAGTCGCCTTTGTAATTTACAATTACGGGGTCGGCTGTGGCACGGTGTTTTCCCCATTTGGTAAAATCTTCAATAGGAGTGTAACCATAATCAACATTGATGGGGTTACAATAGGTTTTTTGCTGAGCATAAATGCGATAGCTATTGCAAAACAGCGCTGTAATTACAAATATTTTGAATAAATGTTTAGCCATTATTCCTTCGTAATTAATTAAAAATGGTGATTCTAGCGCAGCTGGAACAGCCTATCGCCATGCCACTTACACTGAGACCGGTAACATGCGTACGATGTTCCCAGTAAACCCACATATCATGGGCACCTCCCGCAGAAGTTAATTTTACGGTATAGATGTCACTATTTTCAGGTATTTGTCCGATAACTGTTGCATTTGGCGTATTCGGAGCAATAAAAAAAGAATAAGTGCCACCACTGGTGTTGTTCTCTAACTGTACATAAATGCCGTCGCTGGTTGAATTGGTTGCGGTTACATTTACGGTAGCAAATTTTGCTTTTATTGTCTTATGTTTAACCTTTGGTAGGGTTGTAAAACTTGAGTTAAGGATTACGAATCCCATCATTGCTGTCAATATTAAAATTACTTTTTTCATGGTTTTTGAATTTAAGTTTAAATATATGATGGCTAAACATTTATATAGAATGCTAAGGTTTAAACTGGAAATCGAGTTTTGTTAACCCTTTTTGTACGTCGGAGTTACTCATAAATAATTTCCATAATAAACCTGATCTGTAATTTTCGATCATTACCACCATTGGCCCCTGATCGATGCCTAAATATCTTTTAGGATACCAGTTCTCACTTTCAGAAAAAGCATCATAGAAGCCATATTTACCCCAAACCTTATCACCTAAGTCTTCATAAAGATGGCGGATAACCTTCATTGATTCTTTTGGTGTATATGGGATGGATGAAATGGCTGCGGTAGGAGAGATTACCCCGAAATCTTCCTGTGGATTATGCGCAGCATAGCCTTTAACCGAGTAGCTTGCGGTTAATCCCCAGCTGTTTTCGCCATATCCTTTAAACTTCTCAGGATTAGCCACACAGTAATCATGAATGGCAAGGGTATGGTTCACATTATTTTGCCAGTAATCGGCATAGCGGTCTTTTAAACCTTTAGGATTTAATCCGAGATAGGAATAATGTGCCCAGAATAATGGACCAACAGATTTTTTTTGTCCCTGATATTTCAATGTGAATGGATGACCATATACCTTAAAATCAGCTTTGATTGCGCCATTGTCGGCCCAGCCCTGATGATAAACTTCGGCAGGAACGGTATGGGTAGGTGATGCAGCTGCTAAAACATACATAATTAAACATTCATTATAGCCCTTAACAGGAAAGTTCATTTCCCACTGGTATTCCGGCGACCAATGCCAGTATAGTACATTCTGGTTGCCGTTGCGGTACCAGTTGAAATCAATACCCTTCCAAAGTTCATCTGCTTTTTTTGCCAGGGCTTTATCTTCAGCAGATCCGTTTTTGTAATAAGCATCGATACAAATCAGTGCCTGAGCGACAAATGAAGTTTCGACTAAATCGCCTCCATTATCTTTTTGTCCGAATGGACGCACTTTACCGGTTTCCCCGTAAAGCCAATGCGGCCAGGCGCCGTGGAAACGATCAGCCTTAGCTAGAAAATCAAGTATTTTATTCAGGCGCGTTAAGCCATCATGTTTCGTTACATAACCCCTGTCTATTCCACTTAAAATGGCCATTAATCCGAAACCTGTTGCTCCTGTCGCTACCGTACTTTTGTCATTTTCAGGATAAATATTATCAACATGATAACGTTCTCTTCCCGCACCGGATGTAGGTTCGGCACCATCCCAAAAATATTGGAAGGTTTGTTTCTGAACAAGGTCTAAAAGTTCTTCATCAGAAAGATTTTTTTTAATGGTTTGCTGAGCACTATCATTGGTGTTTTCTTTTTGTGCACATGATGAAAGTGAAACCAGAAGGAGCGAGAAAATTAGGATGTGACGGATAAGGTAAGTTTTTAACATAGCGGTTTAAAAAAAAGGTTGCCAGATCATCTGGCAACCTTTATCAACATTTTTATTAGTAACCAGGATTCTGCGTGAGCAAGCCTCCGCTTAAATCAATTTCTGTTTGTGGAATAGGCCATACTTCATTTTTATTGGCTTTCCATCCTTTGGGGCCAAAAACCTGAAGTGCTCTTCCTTGTCTGATGACATCAAAATAACGATCGTTTTCCATTGCTAATTCAACTTGTCTCTCTTTCCATATTGCATTGCGCAATGCGGTTTGATCAGTAGTAGTGACATCAGGTAAAATTGCAGTGTTTGAACCTCTCGCCCTTCTGCGTACTCTGTTTAAAGAAGTTAGCGCTTGTGCAGGGTTTCCCAATTCGTTCGAAGCTTCAGCATTCATTAAAAGTATATCAGAAAATCTCAATACCCTGAAATTTTGTTGAGCACCTTCGTTAAAACCAGAGATCCTCGTATTAAATGGAACATAAGATTTTTGATTGTAACGGTCATTCGGAACTGTAGTTGGTACTAAATCTCCTTGAGGCGTGGTTTCTCCTTTAAATAAGATAGTAGCATCTCTTCTTGGATCACCAGTTTCAAAAGCTGCAGCTAACTCTGCCGACGGTGTATTGAAACCCCATCCCATTACTCCAGCTACACCCTGAACCTGGCTGTATTGTGAGTTTGAAGCATCAGCATTGCTTTGCAACAATTCTGCCTGTACTTCGAATAAAGACTCAACACTATTTTCATTTTCAACCCTAAAACCTTTTTCAAAGTCAGGATATAAATCATAACCTAATCCCATTACCTGATTGGTTAGTGCAAGTACATCTGCCCATTTGTTTTGGTACATGGCAACTTTAGCTTTCATACCAAGTGCTGCGCCTTTTGTAGCTCTCCCTAAATCTGCAGCACCGTATGATTGTGGTAATACAGCAGCGGCTTCTGTTAGGTCTTTTTCAATTTGAGCATATACCGCAGCTTTCTCAGCCTGTGGAATATTATACTCAGAGTTATCTTTAGGAACATTTAACCTAAGCGGTACTCTTCCGTAAGCCCTCACTAACCTAAAGTAAGAATATGCACGGATAAATTTAGCCTCAGCCAAATATCTGTCTTTAAGTGAAGCATCCATATTGATATTTGGTACATTATCCAACACCTGGTTGCAAAGATTGATGTTTTGATACTGACCCGTCCAGAAATCTTGTAAAGTACCGTGAGTAGCAGTAACAGTGAACTGATCATACAGGTTAAAAAAGGTTGCATCTGTAGGCGTACTGCCTTTATCCGCCTCATCTGATCCTGTGCTTTCTATAGCAATGGCATTAAATGCTACATTGTTCCAGCTGCGAAGATTCGCATAAATAGCATTTACGCCTTTCAGTGCATCATCCTGGTTTTTCCAGAAGGTAACTGATGGCTGTTGTGCCTGGGGTGGTACATTAAGAAAGTCTTTTTTACATGAAGCTGTAAAGAGCAATGTGCTAAAAGCAAAGGCCAATACGCTCGATTGTATATTTATATTTTTTTTCATTTTGATGTCAATTAGAAGGTTACGTTAACGCCGAAATTATAAGTTGCAAATAATGGGTAAACGTTTGTATCTATACCTGCACTTGTAGGTTTTCCTCCAACCTCAGGGCTAAAACCTTTGTATCCGAAAATGTTAACTGCGTTTTGAGCATTTGCAAAAAACCTTAATCGCTGCATTTTCATTTTACTGCTTATTGCGCTTGGCAAGGTATAGCCGAGTTGAATATTTCTCAAACGGATGTAATCACCTTTTTCAACATAGAATGAATTTGGTGCATTATTTATACCACCAGCAATGTCAGCAGACGAATAGGTATTCGATGTTCCTGGGCCTGACCAACGGTTGTTGATAAAATCCTTGGTGTAATTTTCATTACCAAAGCGGCTACTTAAATTTGCATTATATACACTAACATCTGCAACACCTTGGATATCCAACGTTAAATCGAAGTTTTTATAAGCGAAATTAGTATTCACGCCATAAGTGAATTTAGGGTTTGGATTTCCAAGGACTACCCTGTCTCTTAAATCGATTACTCCATCACCATTAATATCAGCATATTTAAAATCACCTCTTTTAAAACCTGGCCAAGCGGCGGCTTCAGCATCAGTTTGGAAAACACCTTCAACCTGATAACCAAAAAACTCACCAATTGGACGGTTGTTGACAGTTCTTGTAGATAAATATCCACTTGTTAAACCATCGCCGCCTTTATAGATAGGGTTTGCTCCTGAGGTTACATTGAGAACTTTATTATTATTCATTCCGATATTACCACTAATAGAGTAAGTAAAACCATTATCAGTTTTGTCAGCCCAAGTTGCCGAGAACTCTAAACCACGATTTTGAATATCTGCTTGGTTAGCAATAATTGAACTGTTAACTGTTCCTAAACTTCCCAATACGGGAATGTCAAAGATTGCTTGTTCAGTTTTTCTACTGTAATAATCTACCTCAATTGATAATCTGTTTTTAAGAAAACCCATTTCTAAACCAACATCTGTACCAGCACTTCTTTCCCAGAATAATGTTGGTGGAACTAATGTTCTGATGTTGGCACCAGTGTATGGAATCCCTCCGAAGAAAGCAATCAAGCCAGCAGTTTGATCTACCGTTTGGGTAGATGGATTAAACGGAACTCCGGCATTACCTACTTTACCCCAGCTACCTCTTAATTTTAAATTACTGAAGATCTTCTGATCTTTCATAAAATCTTCGTTGCTAATTACCCAGCCTGCACCGATGGAAGGGAAATTACCCCAAACATTGTCAGAACCAAAGAATTGAGATGCACCATCTCTTCTAACTGAAGCATTTAAAAGGTATTTGTTTTTGTAACCGTAGTTAACCCTTGCAAAATAAGAAGCAAACGTTGATAGCTCACCTTCATCTGTGATGTTTCTGGTAGACGCATCACCTAATGCTAAATACAAATCGCCTTCTGAAGAATATGGAACATTTAATGCATCTGCATTGATCTTATACATTTTATTACGCTGGGCAGTTTGTCCTACCAGTACTGTTAAACTATGGTCATTCCACTTTTTATCGTAAGTTAAAGTATTTTCTATAATCCAGTTTCTGTTTTCAACACGATCAATATCCAATTTACTATTGGTATTCTGTTGCGTATTACTTGCTTTATAAACCGGAATATAACCACGAACTTCTTCCTGACCAAAATCACCACCAAAACTCGTTTTGAATGTGAAGTCTTTCAGGAACTTCAACTCTGCAAATATATTTCCGGTAACCTTGTATTTTGTGGTTTGCTGATTAAAGAAATCCAAAGTAGCTTGAGGATTCATGTTACTGCCATTACCTAAGTTATAGGCATTAGGATCGCCATAAGTTCCATCTGCATTAAACACAGGAACAACAGGAGAAGCTGCATACAAAGCCCTGAAGATACTGGTTGGAGCATCTTTAGATTTGCTGGAAGCTGCAGTTACATTATATCCAATCTTTAATGGTTTAAAAATCTGAAAGTCATTCGATAATCGGGCGGTATATCTTTTGTAATTGTTGTTTTTAACAATTCCATCCTGATCTAAATAGCCTAGGGATAGGTTATAAGTTGATTTTTCACTTCCTCCGCTAATAGAAAGCTGATGATTGGTAATCAAAGCATCTCTTAAAACGACATCATACCAGTTGGTTCCTTCTCCAAGGTTGGTATTGGAAAATAATGGGGCAACAGCAGGAGTTTGAAGTGCATATGCCTCATTTACTGCCGTAGCATATTCTGAAGCATTTGCCATCTCAACCTGATTCGTTACCTTCTGGAAACCCACAGTACCGTTATAATTGATTACTGCATCACCTTTTTTACCTTTATTTGTTGTTACGAGAACTACACCATTGGCAGCCCTGATACCATAAATGGATTGAGCAGAGGCATCTTTTAAAATACTAATATTGGCAATGTCTGAAGGATTTAAAAAGTTAATATCATCATACCACACACCGTCTACTACATATAATGGTACTGTTTTGCCATAAATGGTACCGGTACCTCTGATGGTAATGGTTGGCGAACCGCCTGGCGTACCAGTATTCGTAATAGAAACACCTGCTACTTTACCTTGCAAGGCACCAACAGGATTTGTGGAGATCTGTTTTGAAATATCCTCCCCCTTAACACTGGCTACCGATCCGGTTACATCAATTTTTCTTTGTGTACCATAACCTACCACTACAACCTGCTCTAATTGTTGTGTTGATGAAGCTAAAGCCACATTAATGGCGGTGCGGTTAGCCACTGCCTGCTCTTGTGCAGTGTAACCTACAAAATTGAATACTAAAGTGGCATCAGCAGGTGCGCTGATTGAGTAATTCCCGTCTGCATCCGTCTGCGTTCCCCCTTGTGCACCCTTAATCGTAATGGTTACGCCCGGTAAAGATGTCTTATCACCTCCATCAGTTACTTTACCTTTAATGGTAATGTTTTGCGCAAATGCTACGTTAATGGTTAGCAAGCAAAATGCAGCGAGAACAGAAATTCTTGTAAAGATTCTTTTCATGCTATTATTAAAATTTAGTTAATTGTTAATATAAAAGTGAGGTTGTTTTTCTGCTTGTGCAAGTAAATATACCTCAACATTTATACATCATGAAGTTGATTTTGATACTTCAGTTAAACGTACCAAATGGCGTAAAGGGCCAAATAGGCACTTTTTTAATACGGCACCTTAATAATTTTTTTTAAATAGTGTAAAATATACACGAAGTAAATTGTGGGGTAAATTTTTCGGCTATGAGAGGTAATGATGTAGTGGTTTGCTGCCCTAACTAATGAATTTATGAGTAAAATTTTATTTAAAATGATCTGCCTAAAACTTCCTGTCATTTTAAAGCTACAATTCCATCAAGAATTCTGTAAGGTTTTTATCATGCGGAACCTCTAGTTTTTTACGCAATCTATACCTTCTGATTTCCACGCCCCTCAGGCTAATGTTAAGCAGTGATGACATTTCTTTACTGCTCATATTCATCCTTAGGTAAGCACATAGTTTAAGGTCGTTAGGGACCAAATCAGGATGCTGTGCTTTTAATTTTTTGAAGAAACTTTCATGTGCTTCATTGAAACTGTTTTCAAATAAATGCCAGTCGCGTTCATCATTCATCCCATCGTTAATTACCTTCTGTATTTTACGGGTTTGATCATCAGACAGCTTCTTGCCGTTCTCATCTTTCAATTTGGTAATTTCGCCACCTAATTTTTGCAGCAGCTCATTTTTATAAACCAGTGTCATGGCCGAATTGGCTAACTCGCGGGTTTTAGAAGCCAGCTCAGCCTGTAATTTTTCTGTCTGAAGTTTTGTAATCTGCTTCTCATTGGCTTCTGTTTCTCTTCTCAGGATTTCATCCTGTTCTGACTTTAGTTGCTCACTTATTTTTTGACTGTCTCTTTTAAGCTTTGTTTCATAGATTTTCTTACCTAAGATCAAAACCACAGCGAAAAGAATAGAATAGGCAAGTAATGACCAGTTGTTCAAATACCAGGGACGAAGAATGGTAAATTTAAAGACCGTTACATCTGTTACTGATGAATCATTAAGTTTAGCCCTGAGCTTAAATTTATAGCTTCCACTGGATAGATTAGTAAAATCCTTTTCGGCAGCATCACTCCAGTCTGACCAGTCTTTTGAATAACCTTCTAAGAAATACTGGTATTTTACTTTAGCCTGCCTGTAATAAGGAAGTGCAAAAGAAATGCGGATATTATTTCTGCTGTACGGGAGCTCGGTATCATTTCCGGTTTCATTAAGCGTATAGTATTTATCGGTAATGTCATCTATTCTCCGAATGAGAACAGCGGGGAGTTTACTCGCAATAGATTGATTTTGCTGTGAATTATAAATTACAAAGCCATCATCTACACTAATCAGATAGATGGAATTACTAATTTTACTAATGTTTTCATAGTATTGAACCATTCGTCCGTCGAGCAAACTAAACTGGTTGGAATCTATTTCTATTTTCCCCGGGGCAGAAAAATTAACCAAAGATGTTTTGCCGTGGTTGATAAACCAGTATTTCTTTTCTCCGGCCTGAATAATGTTATTTGAAGCGGCAAAAGACCCCAGTTTTTTATTTAATACTTCGTAGCTGGTAAATTTATTGCTCAATTCATCATAGGTATAAAAACCTTTATCAGAAGAGAAGACAATTCTGTTTTCCAGATTAAAAATGTTGATGTTATAATTACCAGGTAAACCATTGCGTTCATCAAAATACTTGGTGCTAATGACTTTTGTATAATCTGAATTTAAAGTAAGTTTATAAAGCCCTTTGTAAGCATGACCGACCCATATATCGCCTTTATTATCTTGCTCAATAAACCGGGATGGTGCATCGAAACCCGAAATTTGTGTGATAAATTTTAAACCTGCCCCGGGTATTTTCTGATATAGTGAGAGACCAACATAAGTGCCCTGGATCAGGTAATTGGGATTGGAATTTAGCTTCTTTATCGTCCAGCCGCCACTTGTACGCGAGATCCATTCAATCCGGTCACCAAAAACTTTAAATGTACCGCTGTTATGGCCGCAAATTAATTCGCTGTCAATGATGGTCAGTTCCCAAACTTGTCCTTGTGAACCCGGAATAAGTTTAAAATTAAGATTTGATGCCGTATTTGGAGACCATTCACTATAAAATAGCCCCTGGTTAGTGCCAAGATAGATTTTTTTGTCGAAAATGATACTGGAGTAAACTGTTCCGAACTGCCCGGTTTTATCAAAATAAAAGTACAGGGGCGAATTTAATTCAATCCTGTCGATGCCATTATCCAAACCTGCCCAAAGATTCTGTTCGTTATCAGCATACAAACTTAATATGGTATTGTTTTGAAGTCCGCTTGATTTATTGATTTTCTGTACAATGTTGCCATCTTCATCAATGATAATCAAGCCATTCAGAATGGTTCCATAGGCATAATATTTTCCCAGTAACCGAACACCGTTATTAAGCTGATAAGTTTTCAGGAATGCATTTGCCGGTGTATTTAGGGGGGTAAAATTTTTTCCGTCATAGACAAAAAGGCCGTTTTTGCTGGTGCCGATTAAAAGTCCTCCATTCTTATAGGGTAGGATAGACAATACCCCTTGTTTGCCCAACTGATCGCTTTGTGAAAGGTAAACCAGTTTATTGCCAACCAGTTCATGTAATCCGTTTTCAAGTATCTCCACAAAAAACCGTTTATTTACTTGGTGCAGAAAAAGTAATGATTTTGAGGAAGCTACAATGCTAATTTTATTGTTATGGTAAATCAGAATTTTGGAAAACGACTGAAAAATCACACGGTCGCCATCCACATAAATTTTCCAGATTTCATCTGTGATTTTTGACCCTTTTGGAAGCAATGAGATGAGCGAATGATAAGTTAATTTATTTTCCTTAATGGCCCAATAACCAAATTCGCCGAAGCATCCGGTATAAATTTTCCCTTTTTGATCTGTCGCAACCGATCTTACGATCTGACCGTTTGGCATTTTATATTTTTGCCAATACTTTCCATCAAAAGTGAGTAAACCTTCGGCATTACCGTAGTACATAATGCCATGATGATCTTTGGCTATGCTCCAATTCTGATTGCCTGCACCATAAATAGACTTGGAATAATTTTCAATATACGGAACACCAATGCTCTTAATATCGGAAGCAAAAGTATAATGGGATAGAAGAAGAAATAATAAAAACAGGCGTACTGTATTAAACATATAATGGGATCTGATTAAGCCATTGCATTGCAAAGTAAATGAAAAACATTGAATGCTTGTTAGTTGATGGTTTTATTATTAAACTAATTGCTCAATAGTCCATAGACATCATTTTTGCAAAGTTGTTCATATTCACCATAAAGCCTCTTAAATGCAGCTTCAATGATATCACTCCGGGATGAAGCCATAAACAAACAACTTCTAATCCGGATCTAGAATTCAGCTTTTTATGCCCATACAGCGTCATGCAATATTTAGGTTTACTGAATCTGCGGCTTTCTTAATTACCAGAATGGACGCTTTTTAGGTTTATCGGCTGGTGCTTATCCGCATTAAACAATCAATTATGGATTTCCAACTAAGCTATTGACCACTAACTATTGGCCATCAACTCCATCATATCATTTCTACTTTCTTTGCTACTGGCTGAGGAACCTTCACATAATAACCTGTTCCGTCGTATGGGCGTTTCCGTGGATTAGTGGTGCAAGCCGTAGAGCAACAACCTTGCAGTTTTTCTCCACATTCATCACACTGGGTAATGTGTTCATTACACTCCGGATTGGCGCAATTGATCATTTTTGGGGTGGTTTTGCCACAATTATAGCAAACTGATACAACGGTAGGATTAACCTGATTAACATCTACGGCTATTCGATTATCAAATACGTAACATTTACCTTCAAAGTCTTTACCGCCTGCTTCCTTTCCATATTTGATAATTCCACCATGTAACTGGTAAACATCATTAAAGCCATGGTGTAAAAGAAGGGCCGAAGCCTTTTCGCACTTGATGCCTCCGGTGCAGTAAGTTAGAATTTTCTTGTCTTTGTATTGAGCCAACTGATTTATCTGCTCCGGGAAATCGCGGAAATTCTCAATATCTAGCGTAATTGCATTTTTAAATTTCCCCAGGTTATGCTCATAATTGGAGCGAACATCTAAAATAACAACGTCTTCATCATCCTTCATGGCCATGAAATCTGCTGGTTCCAGGTGTTTGCCTGTCTTTTCATTTGGATTGATAATCGAAGTATCTCTTAAGCCCGAATGCACAATTTCTGACTTATAGCGACAGTGCATCTTTAAAAATGATGGTTCTTCCACCTCATCGATTTTAAATTCAGTCTTCGCGAAACGTTCATCTGCATGGATAGCTTTCATGTAGGCATCGCATGATTGTTGCGTACCTGAAACCGTTCCGTTTAAACCTTCATCAGCCACAATAATACGGCCTACTAAATCTAGCGATTTACAAAATTTAAGGTGATCTGCAGCAAATTGTTCTGCATCTGCTATGTAACTATAGCAATAATAAAGAAGTGTCTGATATTTTTTCATAACGCTGTTGATACCGTTGCAAACGGCGTTTAAAGCGGGGCAAAGATAATAAAAAAGATGGATGGAAGAAAGCGTTTAGGTAAAGGAGGTATATTCTTACGTCTCCCGGTTACAAGTAAAAGGTGTAAGAAATAAGCCTAACTCATCTAATCCCTAAACAATCAACCTTTAATCTTAACCTAAATTAAAATCCATAGCTGATTCTAAATCCCTGCGTCAGCTTTTTTGCGCCATCATAGGCGAAGCCATAACTTGCTCTTAATACCAATCGCTGAATACCAAAGTAAAACTCTTTATAATTTCTTTTTTCTGGTGAAGATAAATACCCGCCGCCTATAAATTCTTCTAACCTCGCTTTGCGTAAGATTGGAATCTTATTGAAGAAAAAGCCAGCAAAATTATGTTCCAGGTGTGCTTCAAAATATTGCTGATTGGTACTGAACTGATAAAAATCAAGAAATTGAAATTTACGAAGGTTAGGAGGGAAGATGGTAGAAATATTACCCTGGAAATGTTTATAATCCAGGTAATACATTTTGCTGTTATTTAAAAACTTTCCAACGCCTGCCAAAAGCGAAGTATATCCCCATAAGCCTAACCCAATCCTATCCTGAGAAACCTCTGCTTTTACAAAGTCGTAATCAACATCGCTGCCCAATACCCCGTTCATCCCTTTTTTATACAAGACGGTTATTTTCGGATATTTTGATTCAGTGTAAAACTTACCATCTGGTCTAGTGATGTATTTTTGCCCGATGGTATAAGTTAAACTTGCTGTCGCACTAACGGAAGTGTAAGTTGGAAATAGTGGTGTCTCCACATTCGGACTAAATGGATTATTGGAGGTAAATTCCCGCTCTTTATTATCGAAGAATTTAAAATCAGTGCTGTTGGTGAGATAATGATTCCTGTTATAATCAAAGGCCAGGCTGGCTTGTAAACCTGTAGCCAGTTCTCTGGTGGTATTGATATTGAAAAAACTTTTTTCGTAGTATTTCGCAAAATTCTTTTCGTACAATAGCGAGTTAATGGTATTGCCTATGGCCGTCATCGAACCTAAATTGTTCATGTCGAAAATTCCATTACCAAAAGATGCACTCACACTGGCTCGTTTTAATGGATTATAAAGGTAATTTCCGCTTAAACTCGCCGTTAATTTCTGATTAGCAAAACCATACCTTGCCTCCGGTCTGATACTGTATGAAACGTTGTCATCAAGAACTTTTTTGTACGTAACACCATACTTGATCACAAGTCCTTCTACGGTATTATAAAAAATAGATTTTCTGATGGGATCAAATGAATAATATTTTTTATCATAGCGGTCATTGATGCTGTGGCCCTCCATAAAAAGCTTACCTAATCCGAATTTATTATTTTCTTTCTCCAGAGAGTCTAAATATTTTTTAGATTCTTTAAGCTTTGCAATGCTGTCTTTTTTAACATAATTTAATTTCTCATCAGGTGTTAAAGGAATCGGACGGTTACTGCTCCAATAAATAGAATCCTTTTTATTCACCATTTGGGTAACTTTCAGAATTTCACCATTAAAAAAGCTTTTTGGAAATTTAGGCTCAAGGTTGTAATTGCTATATACGCCAACATAGTACCCTGCAAATTTGAAACCCAAAATATTCCCATTAAACTGAAAGTTCACACTGGTAGGCATGTACACCTCTTTTACCTTCGTAAACTGCTGGTTGATGTTTAAGGTATCAATAAAATTGATTCCTGCATTTTTGGTCAGGTAAAGATCGGTATTGTAAATTCTCCAGCTTTCATCAATAATATAGATAATACCTCTAAATACAGGATCATTTTCGCGACGTGGGATCACCTCTATCTTATGAACGAGTACACCATTTTCTTTCGAATCACCCAAAGATTTGTATTTGTAGTAGAACAGCGCATTGTCAGCAATTGGAGATATGAATCCTCTTGCACTCAATTTATTCTCTAACAGGTAATTATCATAGAAATCAATAATTAAATCTGAAGCCTTATTAAAACTGAACGCACTGTTTGTACCTGCTACTTTAGAAGAAATCATCTCCTCACGGATATCATCTGGCCTTTGAAAATTGAATCTGCTTTGCGATTCTGAGAGATAAATAATACCTTTTCTATTCGTATCCAGATCCATCACTTTTCTGATATCTCTGCCCATGAATTTTTTAGGGGCACCTTTTAGCCGTTGCACTCCTTTAATATAAACATCGCAGGAGAATGCTTTCACTTCCTCCAGGTGTTCCTTTCTCTTTTTAATGGCTTGTCTGATGATTTCATAGGCAGGGTCTTCCGCATTTGCCTTGATGTTAACGTTATCAAGCGTATAACTTTCAGAAGAGAGTTTAACATCCAAAACGATATCTGTATTAGCATTTACGATATGATCTTGTTGTGTATAGCCTACAGCCCTGAAACTAAGTGTAAACTGGCCACTATTAAGTTTAATGGTATACTTTCCATCCACATTGGCTGATGTGCCCGTAGTGGTATTTTTTATATAAACAGATGCAAAAGGTACTGGTTGCCCGCCCGTATCCCGAATAGTTCCTGAAATAATATGTTGCTGTGCAATTACAAAATTGGCCAAACTACAAAATAAAAGGAGCGCGCAAAATTTTATCATGGTAATGATTAGTAAGCTATAAATATCGAATAAGTTTTAAGACTATACAGAATTTCAATGTTAAAGTTTGTTAAGTAGAAAAAAAAATAGCTTACCTGGTTTCTTTTTTCGTTTTTGCAAGATATTATATGGCATCGGCAAGCTGAGATCAGATTGATTTGAAGTAAAATGGTATTTCAAGTTGGAATTTCAAACGGAGCGCGGTTTTTTTTATAACTTTGATGCCGTAATAACCATAAAAAGCCATGTACAAAACCTTACAACCTGTTCTTCAGAAGGAACTTGAAGAAATTGAAAACGCTGGATTGTTTAAACGCGAACGTATAATTATTACACCTCAGGGTGCAGATATTAAAGTGAGTGGCGGCGCAGAGGTGATCAACTTTTGTGCGAATAATTATTTAGGCCTTTCCTCTCATCCGAAAGTAATTGAAGCTGCTAAAAAAGCAATTGATGACCACGGTTATGGCATGTCATCAGTACGGTTTATTTGCGGTACCCAGGATGTACATAAAGAACTTGAAGCTAAGATATCTGAATTTTTAGGTACAGAAGATACCATTTTATATGCAGCAGCATTTGACGCGAATGGAGGTGTTTTTGAACCCTTATTTAATGCTGAAGATGCCATTATTTCAGATGAGCTAAATCATGCGTCCATTATTGATGGTGTTCGTTTATGTAAAGCACAGCGCTTCCGTTATAAAAATGCGGATATGGAAGATTTGGAAAAACAACTGATTGCAGCTAAAGATTGTCGCCACAGGATTATTGTTACCGATGGTGCTTTTTCAATGGATGGATCTGTTGCACCATTAGACCAAATTGCAGATTTAGCTGATAAATACGAAGCATTGATCATGATTGATGAGTCGCATTGCTCTGGTTTTATAGGTAAAACCGGACGTGGCACACATGAGCATTTTAATGTAATGGATCGCATTGATATCATTACCGGAACCTTAGGTAAGGCTTTGGGTGGAGCATCAGGCGGATTTACTTCAGGCAAAAAAGAAATTATTGATATGTTGCGTCAAAGGTCTCGCCCATATCTGTTCTCCAATACGCTTGCGCCTGCTATTGCCGGTGCTTCTATCGCCGTTTTGGATATGTTAAGTGAAACGACTTCATTGAGAGATAAACTAGAAAGCAATACCAAATATTTCCGTGAAAAAATGACCGAGGCAGGTTTTGATATCAAGCCTGGTTTTCACCCCATTGTGCCGGTGATGTTATATGATGCCAAGGTAGCCCAAACATTTGCAGCCAAAATGCTGGAAGAAGGAATTTATGTGATCGGATTTTTCTATCCAGTAGTTCCGCAGGGTAAAGCACGGATTCGCGTCCAGCTTTCTGCTGCACATGAACAACATCACCTTGATCAGGCGATTGCTGCATTTACAAAGGTTGGGAAAGATTTAGGCGTCATTTAAATTCAACCTACTGGTTGGTGTCTCACCAACCAGTGTAAAAATTTAGAAAGCCACATCATGTGGCTTTTGCTGTTTTGGGTTCATTTTCTTTTATGCTGATATTGTAAACAGATTTTTGAACCCGGTATGTTTAAATTTTTACGATATTTTGCTGTATATTTGAACCCATGTTGCAGGATAAGATCACACAATACACCACGGATATTCAAGCTTTCGTAACACAAAAAGCAGATGAACTGGAGCAATTCCGAATTAAATACTTAGGCAGTAAAGGCATTATAAAAGAAATTTTCGAAGAATTTAAATCTGTTTCCATTGAAGAAAAAAAATCACTGGGGAAGGTTTTAAATGAGTTTAAGCAAATTGCCGAATCAAAATACAATTCCCTGAAGGAAATTACGGAATCCAGTACGGCTCAGGCTTCTGTGAATGACCTGGATTTAACACTACCTGGAGAAGGTTTTGAAATTGGTTCACGGCATCCTTTGGCGCTGGTTAGGCGTGAAATTGTAGAGATTTTTGCCAAGCTTGGTTTTAATGTAGCCGAAGGACCAGAAATTGAAGACGACTGGCATAACTTCTCGGCGCTAAACTTTCCTGAAGAACATCCGGCAAGAGATATGCAGGATACATTTTTCATAAAAAAAGGCGGAGAAAAAGGCGACATTGCTTTGCGTACACATACTTCATCGGTACAGGTGCGTATGATGGAGCAGGGACAGCCACCTTTCAGGGCAATTATGCCGGGCAGGGTTTACCGCAATGAAGCCATTTCGGCTAGGGCACACTGCTTTTTTCATCAGATAGAAGGTTTGTATGTGGATGAAAATGTTTCATTTGCGGATCTAAAACAGACTTTATTCTACTTTGTACAGGAATTATATGGCGAGGGAACAAAAGTTCGCTTCCGTCCTTCTTACTTTCCTTTCACTGAGCCATCTGCAGAGATGGATATTTCTTGTACCATTTGTAAAGGCGCAGGCTGCCAGTTATGTAAATACAGTGGTTGGGTAGAAATTCTAGGTTGTGGAATGGTTGATCCGAATGTGTTGGAAAACTGTGGGATCGACGCTAAAAAATACAGCGGATTTGCTTTTGGTATGGGTATTGAGCGCATCGCGAATTTAAAATATGTGATCAAAGATTTACGCTTATTTTCAGAAAACGACGCCCGCTTCTTAAAACAGTTTAAATCAGCCTTAATTTAACGATGCGGCATTTTTATAGCATATTGTTTTTTACGATACTATTGTGTGGCTGCGGGAAAGAGGAAAACTATATTCCAGAAGTGGTGGTTAATTATAATGTTACACTCACACAATTTAGTTTGCAGGCAAAAAACGGTGTATTATTGGTGCCTAATCATGGAGTAGCCGGTTTAATTATTGTTAAAACACCATTGGGTAGCTTTGTGGCTTTTGATCGTTGCAGCACCGTTAATCCGGAGAAAAAATGTGCCATTGTTCCTGATGACAACAGTATCACTGCTACCGATCCATGTTCAGGGGCAAAATTCTCCCTGCTTGACGGAACACCGCAGAAAGCTCCGGCAGAAAAAAATCTGAAAATTTACAATGTTTCCCTGCAGGGGAATGTTTTATTAAACGTAACCAATTAATGGAAGCCGAAAAAATAAAAGATACCGTAAAAAAAGCTGCCAAAGAACTTTTTAGAAAATATGGTTATCACAAAACAAGTGTAAACGAAATTGCTAAAAAGGCCCGGATAGCCAAGGCTACCATTTATAAATATTTTGAAAGCAAGGAGCAGGTGCTGGACAGTATCCTGATGGATTACCTGGATCAGAACCTGAATGAAATCATCAATAACAAAGTAAGCTATGCTTCTGAAGAAGAGCACTTGAAAGCTTTGGTGATGAAAACAAGCCGCTTATCCTTCACAGCATGTAATGAATTTATCGGATGGGATTTTGTTCGTGAGAATGCCAATTCGCAGGAGTTTTTAAAGCATTTATCCGATCAACTGGAAGCTTTACTGCTCGCGGCTTATCTGGAACTGGATAATTTTAAGAATAATCCCGCCAGGAGAGAAGGTTTAGCCTTTTTGCTTAAAGCCAGTAAAAGCATCGTATTTTCATTTGCATTTACTTCAGTGAGTGATGCCGATGTGAGAAAGAATTTTGTCAGTTTTCAAAAAGAAATTTTACCATTCCTGGTGAAAGCAGCCCTATAAATAATTAGGGTGTTGCATAGTAATCTTTGGTTTTAAACTTTTGAACAGTTTTTTGCATTTTGCCTCCAACCATTTTTTGAGTGATAACAGTTACTTCATCGCCCATACTGGAATCTTCAATCACTGACGAAACTTCTTTAAGTCCCTTTTTGCTATCCACTTCATAACTGGTTATGCTGTGAAAACAACATCCGCTTTTTTGTTCAATACTGATTTGCTTTTTCTTCCGGTCAACATCGAACATACCTAAATTTTCACTGGCCAGTTTCGTCAGATTTTTATCCAGTGTAAACTTCCTGTTCTTATCAGAAATATAAATATCATATGAAGCACTGCCATAGGCACCTTTATTTCCATTTCTGATGGCGAGGTCTTCTTTGCCATCAAAATTAAAATCGCCAAAAATTAACGGACTTTGATACTTTCCGAGATCAAGCCAGCCTATTCTTGCATTTTGTTTTTCAGTTAAAGAAAAATCCAGGTCATCAGAGTGAAATGTCTGAATATCATCTCCTGTGATTTTGTCAGAAATGGCAATCGTAGCTTTTCCCTCACAATGGCCATCAGTGCAATCGGCAACAAATAACTTCGCATTATATTCATCTGAGGTATTATTCGATAAAAATTTAAATTGCGCAGATGCGTTAAAAGAAACCAATAAGGCTGCAAAAATAATCATCAGTTTTTTCATGATACAAAAGTACCTGATTCGTTTTAAGCAAAAAGTTAAAAAAGGTTAACGTATTCTTTTTCTGTTGGTGATATATTCTTTTACAGCTTTTTTAGTGGTGAGCCAGTCTTTTCCTTCTTTGTGTGCATCAATTTTGCCCTGCCTGGCCAACAAGCTAACATATTCCTGGCCGTAAGGAATATCCGGTTCTGCAACAATGCTGGCTATTGATTCATAATCACCATAGTGATTGCCGGGAAGTGCATTGATATACATATTTAATGAACGTTCAACAGCCTGAAGCATAAGTAAGCAGAGCTTATGGTAATTTCCTTTATTGGCCTGGTTAAGTGATTCGTAATATTTTTTTCGGTCTGTTTTAAGAATAATTGCAGGTGGGAACCCTTTTCTCATTAATAGCAGATTCATGGCCAGCCTTACGGTTCGGCCATTGCCATCAAAAAAAGGATGAATCCATACCAGCTTATGGTGGAAAATGGTGGTTAGAACCATGTCATTTAAAGACAGCGGATTATTATTCACAAAATTAATCAGCTCATCCAGTAAATCAGAAACCTTATTTGCGTTGGGCGGTATAAAATTGGCACCTACAATTCGAACACCTCCATTTCTGATGCGACCGGCAAAATCATCCTCAATGCTTCTTAATACCAAACCATGAAGTGATAATATATCTATACTGCGTAATTGGTAGCTTTCTTCTACCAGAGTGTATAGATAATTAATCGCTTTTTCATGATTAAATACCTCGAAATGCTCTCTCAGTGATTTTCCTTTGATGGTCATTCCTTCCTGGAGTACCATTTGGGTTTCCTGTAAATTTAGGGTGTTGCCTTCTATACTGTTAGAATTGTAAGTCCATTCAAGGCTTAAATCTGTTTTAATGCGCTGAAGTGCGCTATTAGGTAGAGGCCTCGAAGAATCAATTTTGGCTTTTTTCTCATACAACCGATCAATAAGGGGTTGTAATTCTTTCAGATCGTCCAGGTTAAAATTCCACATACACAAATATATTAATATCGTTTAGAATAAAAAATATATATAACCGATATTAATTTTGCCAAAAAAAGCCGGAGTTATTTCGCACCGGCCTAAAATATTTTTTTAAAAGGTTATTCCCACTTAAAAACTTTTACGGCAACTGCGTAAATCACAATCCCCCAGATCAACAGAATCATAATCTGAAACTTTACGTCCCATAAGCCCATACCTTCAAAAGCGACTTTTCGCATGGCATCATTAAGATAGGTTAAAGGTAAAGCCCTGCTGATGGGTTGCAGCCATGTAGGGAAAGCTTCAATGGAGAAAAACGTCCCAGACAATAAAAATTGTGGTAAGGTTACAATATTGGAAATGGGAGGAACCATACTTTCACTTTTCGCAATGCCTGAAATGATAAAGCCAAAACCCATAAATACAATAATTCCCATTGTAGCCAGCAGTAACATATTTATCACCGTGACGACTCCGTGGACGAGGGTAAAACCAAAGAAAAAATGGCCGATCAGGATAATAAACAAAGCGCCAATGAGTGCGAAACCAATTCTGGCAATGCCTTCACCGATTACAATGCTGGAGCGCTTTACAGGGGTTGCAAAAAAACGTTTGATTACGAGTGTCTGGCGTAAGCTAAGAAAAACGAAAGCGGTGCCAAAAACGCCGGTGCTTAATAAAGAAAAACCCAATTGACCCGGTAAAATAAAATCAATCGTTTTATATTCTCTTCCGGTAACGGTACGCTCTTTAATTTCTGCAACGGTTGGTTTTAGTGTTTTATCGTAAAAAAGGTTGTTCAAAACCGACTTTAAAATACCTCCCTTATCACGGGATGCAGAAGTATAAACCACATTAACGGAGTAAGCCGAGGTATTCACTTTTTTGTGGATATCGACCATCGCATCTACATTTCCTTTTTCAAGCAATTTATCGAATTCTGCTTTTGATTTGTCTTTTACCAATCGGATCATACCTGTTTTTCCAAGCATGCTGATCACAGGGTTATTAATATCTGATCCGGGTGTAATGCCAACATCAATGCGCGTGCCGCCACCACCTAAAAAGCCAAAAACCAATATAAATATTAAGGGAAAAGCCAGCGTAAAAACAACTGCAGAAGGGCTTCTCATAATTGAACGGAAACTTGCCTTAGCTAGGGCAAGTGTTGCTGTAGTATTGCTATAAGCCTTAGGTCTTTCTCCCGCCAGAGCGGAACCTGAATTTCTATCGTTCATTTATTAACGTATAATTATTTTTTACTTTTTTGCAGATTGTATTCCATTTGCAGGTAACTCCTAATGAGGTTATTCTCTCCATTCTTTACCTGTCATACTGATAAATACATCTTCCAGGTTCGCTTTTTTTACTTCTTTCTTACGTTCGAAACCACTGTTAATCAGCTGATCAATCAGGTTGTCAGGCGTATCTACAGCGATAATTCTTCCACGTTCTACAAATGCAACGCGATCACAAAGTTGCTCGGCTTCATCCATATAATGTGTTGTAATTACCACAGTGGTGCCGGCATTTCGAATTTCAATAATTAAATCCCATAAATTTCTTCTCGCCTGTGGATCCAAGCCGGTTGTAGGCTCATCCAGGAAAATAATTTTGGGCTGGTTAATAAGTGTCGTAGCAATAGAGAAGCGCTGTTTTTGTCCGCCGGAAAGGGCTTTGTATTTGGCTTTTGCCTTATCCTGAAGATTAACCTTTTCCAACATATCCATCGGCTTGATTTTAGCACCATACAAACCTGCAAAAAGTTCAATCAGTTCAATCAGATTTAAGTTAGGATAATAGCCGGCCGCCTGCAATTGCACACCAATGAGCTGTTTAATTGCATTGGGATGTTTATCAACTGAAAGGCCATCAACGATAATTTCTCCGGAAGTTTTCTCTCTGAGTGTTTCAATAATTTCGAGAGTAGTGGTTTTTCCGGCACCATTAGGACCGAGCAAGCCAAAAATTTCATTTTCGTAAACTTCGAAACTTAAATCCTGAACGGCAATGAAATCATCATACTTTTTAACCAGATTTTTGACGCTGATCATGGCTTTGTTTGTTTCCATATAACGAAGGTAAGGAGCTAAAAATGAATTAAAAGTGAAATTAGTCAGAAAAAAAGAAAATATGATAAAATAAAAATGCGAATCAGGTTAGATCCGCATTTTTTTAGTTAAAAGTTGAAAGTCTGTATGGCGAAGCCAGAATCAGAAACGATACAGTGTTATTATATGTTATAATCTATGACATTAAACCTGTAATCCACAACTTATAACCGGAAACCTTTTAACCCATCACCCGTTTACCAAACCAATTCGCCCTTCATCACGTTCACGAAATCATCAAATAAATAACGAGAATCATGAGGGCCTGGTGAAGACTCTGGGTGGTATTGTACTGAAAAGGCTTTTTTACCCTTTACACGAATACCTTCGATAGATTTGTCGTTCAGGTTAACATGTGTAATTTCAACTTTATCTGAATGTCTAACCTCATCCGGAATAACCCCAAAACCATGATTTTGTGAAGTTACTTCACAATGGTTTTTAATAATATTTTTAACCGGGTGATTTAAGCCACGGTGTCCGTTAAACATTTTCATCGTACCAATGCCGTTTGCTTCTGCCAGTAACTGGTGGCCTAAACAAATACCGAACAATGGTTTGTCTTCTTCCATGATTTCCTTAATGGTTTCTACAGCATAAGGCATTACAGATGGATCGCCAGGACCGTTAGAAATAAAATAACCATCCGGACCAAATTCTTCCATTTCAGCAAACTTTGTTTTTGCAGGAAAAACCTTTACATAAATATCCCGGTTTTCGAAACTGCGGAGAATGTTTTTCTTTATCCCCAAATCTAATGCTGCAACTTTTAAGCTGGCATCAGGGTTTCCATAAAAATAAGGTTCAGTTGTACTTACTTTTGATGATAACTCCAGGCCTTCCATAGAAGGAACTTCAGCAAGTTTTTGTTTCAATTCATTAATATCTGTAATTTCTGAAGAAATGATGGCATTCATGGCACCTTTATCTCTGATGTGGCGTACCAGGGCACGGGTGTCAATATCAGAAATAGCGACCAGGTTATCATTCTGAAAGTAATCCTGGATAGATTCAGTTGCTTGTTTACGGCTATAAACAATATTATAGTTTTTACAAACTAAGCCTGCAATTTTAATTGAATCAGATTCAATTTCTTCTTTCTGAATTCCATAATTACCAATGTGCGAGTTGGTGGTCACCATTATTTGTCCAAAGTAACTTGGATCAGTAAAGATTTCCTGGTAACCCGTCATCCCGGTATTAAAACAAATCTCGCCAGTGGTTGTGCCGATTTTTCCAGCCGCTTTGCCGTGAAAAATAGTGCCATCGGCCAGTAATAAAATCGCAGGTAACTTGGTGTAGTTAGTCATGGTAATTACAATATGGATTTTGAGTTGAAAAAGACATGAAAAAAGGGTTTATCTCAGCACTTAAGCTGTTTTTGCAGGGTGCAAAAAAAGATGAATATATCCCTTCCATTTCGGGGTACAAAGATATGATTTAAGAATGGAAATGTAAAGAAAAAAGTTAAATAAGCTTTGAGGTAAAAGCAGAAAGACTAAAGCGAAAGGTTTGATGCTTGATTTGAGTATAAAACGATTTCAGGTTTTGGTAGCTTTAGTCTTTTACCTTTGGTCTTTCCGCTTATTTAAGGAAAAAACAATACTTTTGGGGCTACAAAACAAAACCCATGTCGGTACATAAAGAAATCAAAAGAATAACCACACACATTTTACAGGAAATGAAGCAGCGTGGTGAAAAAATATCCATGCTAACAGCCTATGATTATTCCATGGCAACCATTTTAGATGATGCAGGACTGGATGTTTTACTGGTCGGTGATTCGGCATCGAATGTAATGGCTGGTCACGAAACAACTTTGCCTATTACTTTAGATCAGATGATTTATCATGCGGCATCTGTGATCAGAGCGGTAAAACGTGCATTTGTAGTGGTCGATCTTCCTTTTGGTTCTTACCAGGGAAATTCAAAAGAGGCTTTAAACTCTGCCATCAGAATTATGAAAGAATCTGGCGCACATGGTGTAAAGTTAGAAGGTGGTGAAGAAATTATTGAATCTGTTCAGCGCATTATTACAGCAGGAATTCCGGTAATGGGTCACCTGGGGTTAACACCACAATCGATTTACAAATTTGGTACCTATACCGTTCGGGCGAAAGAGGAAGAAGAAGCAAATAAATTAAAAACTGATGTTTTAGCTTTGCAGGCTGCCGGCTGTTTCGCCATTGTACTGGAGAAAATTCCTGCTGCACTGGGTAGGGAAGTAACCGAGAGCTTACATATTCCTACCATTGGTATTGGCGCAGGAAATGGCTGCGACGGACAGGTTTTAGTGGTAAATGATATGATTGGCTTAACCAAAGGTTTTAAACCCAGGTTTTTGCGTCAGTATATTAATTTATATGATGATATTCTAGGTGCTGCCCAGTCTTACATCCGCGATGTTAAAAGCAATGATTTTCCCAGCGAAAAAGAACAGTATTAAGTTTGGAGTCTATAGTCCAGAGCCTTTAGTCTAAAGTCTATTAAGCAATTAATCCTCTACCCAAAAAACCTCCCTATGCCCATTACCGATAAAGATATTCTTTTTGAAGACAATCATTTAATCGCTATTAATAAAAGAGCGGGGGATATTGTACAGGTTGATGAAACAGGTGATGAACCGTTAGATGAGCAGGTAAAAAAATACATTGCCCAGAAATATAATAAACCCAACGGCGCTTTTTTAGGCGTTGTACATCGATTAGATCGTCCGGTAAGCGGTGTTATTTTATTCGCCAAAACAAGTAAAGCTTTGGAACGGATGAATGCTGCCTTTAAAAATCGTGAGGTTAAAAAAACTTATTGGGCAGTGGCGAAAAATAAGCCTGAAAATGAATCAGGAACATTGATTCATTGGCTGATCAAAAATCCGCAGAAAAATGTGGTTACCTATTATAAAGCCGAAGTTCAGGGTTCTCAGCGTGCAGAATTATCTTATCGTTTACTCTCAAAAGTAGGCGATTATTATCTCATTGAGGTTGATCCGCTTACCGGCCGGTCGCATCAGATCAGGGTACAGTTGTCTTCTATGGGGTGCCCTATAGTTGGAGATAATAAATATGGCTATCCGAGGGGAAGCAGAAAAGGAAGTATTTGCCTGCACGCCCGCAGACTCCAGTTTCTGCATCCGGTAAAGAAAGAACCTGTCAATATTTTTGCCAAATTGCCTGTAGATGGCTTTTGGGAAAGGTTTGAGAATCTTTAATACCAGGTTTTATCGATCCGATCGTATGCCTATTTATTTACAAATCACTGGCCTGAAAACCATTGCCTGATCAAAACGAAGATTAGCGAGGTTCTTAAATTTCATTTTACCATTTGATTCTTCTCCCTCTCCAAATCCTTCAACTAACTGATCGCTTTTCTTTAACCATACTACCTCACGCGTTGATGTTGTACCTTCTGATTGGAAAGTATAATCTACAATAATGGTATCGCCTTTAACAATGCCTGTAATGGTTCCATCATTTTTATCCTTTTCAAATAGCTTATAACTCAGCACTCCATTTACTTTGCCGTTGTTGATTTCCAAGCTTAAAGAGGCCGTATCTTTTTTATCAACATATTGAAAGCATTGTTTCGAAGCTGTATCTGTGTGGGTAGCTTTAATATCTGTAGATACAGATTTTGTGCTGTTACTTTGGCAGGCAAGCATAGCGGATGCAAAAATAGCGAGTATTGGAATGATATTTCTCATGGTTTAGGTTTTGATAATTTTTAATATCAAAGCCCTTGCCAGAAAAATCAGTGTAGGATTTTAAAACCAATAATTTCAGTACCATCTGAAAAGGAAAAGCCCCGCATTGGCGAGGCTATCCTGACAATTAAACTAAGTTTTTTACCAAACATAAGTGGCAACAGTACCCTGATCCAGGCTGCTGGTTATTATTTTTCCTTTGTATTTAATGTTGAAATGGGTAGTGAAGCTATTGTTATTGCATACAATCAGCACATTTTTCCCATCTGGAGTTTTAAAAGCTACATTCTGCAAATTATTGGTCAAATTAGATGCAATTCGCACTGATCCTGCCGGAACAAATTTAGAGGCGTGAGCAATAACATAATAGGCTACGTTTCTACTTATTGCAGGTGCAATGGTAATTGCGCCTAAACATGATGTACAACCACCTTTATCTGTGTGTGGATTATAGCTTTGATCTGCAGCCAGATTCCATTCCAATACATTTCTGCTCCAGTTTCGGGTTGCCCCGATAATTAGTGTAGATACGTGCCATTTCAAATCTTCTGCAAAATTACTTGGTCCGCCCACCCACTGCTCAGTGAAATAAACATTTTTATCAGGGTGTGCATCATGAACTTTGGATAAAGCAGTGATCGGACCAGCATATAAGTGAAAGGCAGAACCATCTATATATTTTTTCGCCTCAGCATCGTTCAAAATGGTGATTGGATATTCAGGTTTATCAGCATTATGATCGTAGATGATGATTTTGGTTTTAATACCACTGTTTTTAAATACCGGACCTAAAGCTGTTTTAATAAAATTTGCCTGATCAGCAGCTGTCATGTACATGCTTGGATTATTCCCCGGGTGTAAAGGCTCGTTTTGAGGAGTAATGGCATCAATGACGATACCTTCTGCCTTCATGGCCTGGATGTATTTCACCAGGTATTTGGCATAGGTTTGATAATATTCCGGTTTCAAACTTCCTCCAATAAAGCTTTTATTCGTTTTCATCCAGGTTGGAGCTGTCCACGGTGAACCCAAAATTTTAATAGCAGGATTAATCGCTACAATTTTCTTTAATATTGGAATTAAATCTGCATGCTCTTTGGCAATCGAAAATTTAGCCAGTGCTTCATCGGTTTCGCCTTCTGCGATATCGTTATAAGTGAAGGGAGTAGCACTTAAATCAGAAGCACCGATACTGATCCTGATGTAATTAACACGGATGGCCTGATCAGTATTGGCAAAGAGTTCATTCAACAGTTTATCTTTTTCCGTTGCAGGCAAAGCATTAATTAAAGTAGCACTTCCACCTGTTAAGGTATAACCAAAACCATCAATGGTTTGAAATTTAGTTTCCGGGTCAACTTCAATCGTTGGATTTGAATTGGTTTCATCAGTGAAGTTCAGGGTGATATTTTGTTTCTGAAGCAATTGAGATTGGTCACCTTTGGTTAACCAGAAACCCACTTCACTTTTTTGGGAATTAGCATTGTTTTGTTGATTGGCTTCATTGCCTGATTTTACATTTCTGCTGGCGCAGGCAGATAATAGCAGACAGGTCACTAAACAAATATTGTAAATGAATTTCATAGGGAGATAAAAAGTTTAAAATCGAAATCTTTGTTTTTAAAAGGTTCGGGACGGTATACTTTGGCCCCGAACCTTAGGGATTATTTGGTGTGTTGAATTATTTGATGCTTGGATTTCGGTCTACTTCTGCCTGCGGAATCGGGAACAATAACTTATCAGCGGTAACATTATAATTTAAGTTTGCACCATTACCGTTTTTCTGCGCATTCATAACGGCGATTGCCCTATTTGTTCTTAATAAATCAAACCAACGGTGGCCTTCAAAAGCCAGTTCTAAACGGCGTTCCTTTTCAATGGCCAGACGCATGGATGGCTGATCATTTGCAGGAGTGGCGGTCAAATTTACGCGACGACGGATTTCATTTACCAGAGCAGCAGCAGCCGACCAGCCTGATGTACTTAGTTCATTTATGGCTTCTGCTTTGAGCAATTTAATGTCAGCCAGACGAAGAATATAAGAATTCGCTAAATCATCATTGCGGTATTTGTTGATAAACGGATAATTGGATTTGGTCCAGTAATCATCAGACCATCCTTCTGTGCTTACGTTTTTAAAGCTTATGCTGGAATTTTTGCGGATAGCATCACCTTCTGTATCAAAAGCAGCAACTAAATCATTTGTAGGCGTACAAAAGCGTTTCCAGCCTGTACCTACAATTACGCCAGTCATCCAGTTTCCACGGCCATTCGGGCCGCCCCAGCCATCGTATTGCATTTCCCAGATGGATTCACTGTTATTTTTATGTGCGCCATCAAACAGCTGATCAAAAGATCCCATCAGGTTATAACCACCATTTATCGTGGCATCAGCGTATTGCTGTACTTTGCTCCAATCCGGATTTGGTTTTGAAGCATATACTTTTGCTAAAAGTGCATTAACAATCCCTTTGGTGATCATGCCTTTATTGGGCGCAGTGGAACGAACATTTGGTAAGGCAAACTCCAAATCCTTAATAATTTGCGCATAAACTGCTTCTACTGAAGAGCGGGGTTTTTGCATCTCTTCTAAAGAGGTTGGCGAGGTTAAAACCAAAGGAACACCTCCATATAACCTTACCAGGTGGAAATAAAAGTAAGCCCGTAATGTGGAAGCCTCACCTAAAATCTGATTTCTCCTGCCACTGGCATCCAAAGTAGGATCCTGAATGTTCGGAACATTTTCCAAAACTTCATTTGCATTTTTAATATTGGAATAAAGTCCACTCCAGTCGCGGCCAACATTGCCATTCGTTGAATTGGTGGTGAAAAGATCAATCTGGATATTTGCAGGGTTATCACCTCCTGCATAGGCATTATCTGCCGTAACATCACCATTAACCATATAATCCCAAATGTGATAGTCGTTATACATACCACCATAAACGCCGGCCATTAATTTCTCTGCTGCCGCTGCAGTTGTAAAGGCTACATCTGCAGTAACTTGATTGAAAGGCTGTTTTTCAAGGAAACCTTTTTTGCATCCGCTTTGCAAAGTAATCGCTAATGCTGCGGTTGCCACTAATGAATATATTTTTAATTTCATTTTCTTAATCTTTAAAATCCAACATTAATACCGAACAATAAACTTCTTGATTGTGGATAAGTGCCATAATCAACACCCATCGATGGGCCATTTGCTGAATTCATGTTCACTTCAGGATCCAGCCCTGAGTATTTTGTAAAAGTTAATAAGTTATACCCGGTAGCAAATACGGTTAGCTTGCTCATTTTTAGTTTTTCCAATACCGATGAGCTGAAACTGTATGAAAGCGTTGCGGTTTTTAAGCGCAGGTAAGAGGCATCTTCTACAAAACGGCTGGAAGTAAGGGAGTTTTCTGAGCTACTTCTTAATGCTTTTGGAATATTGGTGATTTGGCCTGGCGTAGTCCATCTGTTTAATACGGCTGTTGATTGATTTTTGGAATCGAACATACCTTCGATATCAATTCTGGAGGCATTAAATAATTCACTACCCTGAACTCCCTGGAAGAAGAAATTAAATCCCCAGTTTCCATAAGTTAAATTATTAGTGATACCATAAATAAATTTCGGTTGTGCAGAACCAATAAAAGTTCTGTCGCCCGGATCTGCCGAGCCCGTAAGACCATTGCCATTGGTATCTGCATATTGTGCTGCTCCGTTGGCCGGATTCACACCTGTAAATACATAACCGTAAAAGCTGCCCAACGGCCTATCCGCTACTACGCGAACAGCATCGTCACGTTCGTAGATGCCGGCAAAGTTTAATGATTGTGTAGTGGCACCTAAATCGGTTACTTTATTCCGGTTGATGGAAAAATTCAAATCCGTAGTCCATTTGAATTGCTCACGATCAAAGTTCTTCGTTGACAAAACAAACTCCAAACCTTTGTTTTCCATCGCACCAACATTATAGGCCTGACTTCCAAAGCCTGATGATGGAGGCAACTGCACGTTAATTAAAAGATCATTTGTCTTTTTTAAATAAGCATCAGCAGTGAAGGTAATGCGGCTATTGAATAGGGTTAAATCCAAACCAATATTGGTCTGCGTGGTTTTTTCCCATGATAGGTTATCATTTGCAGGGTTTTGAAGGTTGTATTCACCCTGTGCATTTACATTGTAAAGTTTTAAGTAAGCATAATCGCCAATTCCTTCATCATTACCCACTTTACCCCAGCTACCGCGAAGTTTTAGATCATTGATGGTCTTACTTTCTTTCATGAAGTTCTCACCAGAAATTCTCCAGCCTGCTGAAAAGGACGGGAAGTAACCAAAACGGTTTTCTTTGGCAAATCTAGATGAGCCATCAGCCCTGAAGTTGGAACTGAATAAATACTTGCTATCGTAAGCATAAGTAACCCTGGCCAGATAAGATTGTTTACTCCATTGTGCCCTTTGTGGCACTGTTAAAGCTACTGATGGTGCCGTTGGATTGCCGGATACATCATAAAAACGAGTTAACTCATTATTTTTATATTGATAATCTGAAGATTGAATGGTGTAACCACCTGTTGCCGTAAAAGCATTTTTACTCACATTTTTGGTGTAATTTAAAATGTTTTCATTTAACCAAACATGGTCATTAGTGGTGTTATCTCGGTAAACGCCTCTTTCCTGACGGCCATAGGTGGTTAAGAAATTGTCAGTAGAATACTTGTAAAAGTTTCGATTAGCATTGGTACTGATCGTTGATTTGAAAAACAAATCTTTAGTGAAGTTAACTTGCGCACCAAAAGCCCCGATGAATCTGAAATTACGGGTTTTGTTTTTAGATCCGAAAGCCAAAGCTAAAGGATTATCCCATCCACCCGCATTCGGGATCGTGGTGTATTGACCATTTGGCTCAAAAATACCAATGGTAGGAGGCGTAGTTAGTGCGCCTAAAATAACCCCTCCACGAGAAACACTGCTGTTGTCACCAACATCAATAGAATTGCTGGAAGTTAACACCGCATTACCCGTCAATTTTAACCATGAGGTGATGTTTTGTGATCCGTTAAAGTTGGCCGTTAAACGATCCAGTTTTGCGGGGGCAACAACGCCTTTATCCTGCTGGTAACCTGTAGAAAAATAATACTGTCCCCCTTTTATGCCGCCAGAAATAGAAGCCTGATACTGGTTTTGTGTTCCCGTTCCAAAGGTTTCTTTCTGCCAGTCGGTATTGTTATTTCCACCAAAAGTAGTGTAACCCAATTCTTTCATCAAACCAATATATTGCTCATTGTTGAGTACATCTTGTTTTTGCCAGAAGTTAGAAAAACCCGTAAAGGCATTGAAAGCCACCTTTAATTTGCCAGCCGATCCCTTTTTAGTGGTAATCAAAACCACTCCATTCGCACCACTTGAACCATAAATAGCTGCTGCAGATGCATCTTTCAATATTGTCATGGATTCGATATCGTTGGCATTTAAAAAGCTCGCATCTCTGGAAGTCACTCCATCAATGACATAAAGCGGACTATTAGAGGCGGTAATTGATGTATTCCCTCTAATGCTGATGGAAATTCCTGCGCCTGGTTTACCTGATTGTGAACTTACCTGTACACCTGCTGCTCTACCCTGGATAGCTTGTAGCGGGTTAGTGATGGGCTGATTCTCTAGATCTTTTGATGAAACTGACACCACCGAAGTAGTCAGGTCTTTTTTAGTGGTGGTCCCATAGCCAATTACAACGACTTCATTGAGCTGTTGATTGTCATCCGACAAGGTAACATTAATGCTGGTTCTGTTATTTACGGATTCTTCTATCGCTTTGAATCCTATAAAAGAAAATTCAAGTATTGCATTCTGTGGTGTAGAAATGGTAAAAGTTCCGTTGTCTGATGTGGATGCACCCTGGTTTGAGCCTTTCACTTTAACGGAAACACCAGGTAAAGGCAGACCTTTCTGATCCTTCACCTGGCCGGTTACGGTAATGTTTTGTGCCATACTCCATGAGATAGCGCCAATAAAAAATACCATAAGCAATGTAAACTTTTTTCTCATAATTTTTGCTTTGTTAATATTATATGAGGTAAAGTTACTATGCAATTCATGTTAAAAGCAAGTATTCTGAAAGTTAATTTTGGTATAAGTAATTGATTTGTAGTTGTTTATGTGAATAATGATACGCTTTAATACCGCAATTATTGCAGGTCACTTCAGCCTGATAATCAGTTATTAAATGCAAGGAATGGATACGGCTTCAGAACGATTTTGATACGCTTAAATACCGGTCAAATTATTTTTGCTGATTTACAGTAATAACAAAAATGTGACCAACTAGCACTACTGATTATTCAATTACCAGCTGGCTCCAACCATTTTTACCACTTTTTTTAAGTGTTTTTTTCCGGTCTTCCATCACTTTTTTAATTCGTGATCCGAAGGTCCAGCAGGTGCTTTGTCTGATGGTTAGTAACTCTGAAAGCTTATGTGAAGAGATTTTTCCTTTTGATGAATAAATTAGGAAAATCATATAGAAAGCTTTATTAATGGGAATCCTTGTATTGTGAAAAATGGTGTAGGTTGTAACCGATTCTTCATAACCGCATTTACTGCAGCGTCGGCTATGTAAGATATGGCCGGTAAAATAATGATCATTACTGCATTTTCTGCAGTGGTAGCCATTTTTCCATTTGAGCTCAGCCAAAAATTCATAGCAGGTTTCTTTATCAGGATAGATTTTACTAAACTCTTCAAAATCTACTTCGGTATTCATTACCCGGTCACGGGTTACTTTTTCTACACTGGTTTGTAACTCCTCATTATCCTGCTCCAGCAATACATTCATCCTGGAAATTTCTTCAGCTTGCTTCTGTAATAACATATTGGCTTCTTCCAAAGCCTGGTTTTTACTCTCAATAATTAAGGATTTATGGAAAACATCACGTGTACGTTCTTCTACCTTACTTTCCAGTTCACGGTTAATGGTATCCTTTAAGGTGGCATTAACAGCCATTTGCCGAATAATTTTTTGTTGAGCCTTATCTTTTTTTAACTTCAGAATCCGCACCTTATCGCCGATAGCGAAGGATAGGAAAACCATTTCCATGATAAAACAAAAACTAAGGCTATAATAACTGATTACCCCAAAGTTCAGCCAGTTGATACCCAGCATAATTAAGAACTTAAGCACAAAGCCTATAAACAGAAAGCTATAGCCGAGTACAAAAAAGCGGGCAGGTTTATAGCCATTTTTGTAAATATAAATTCCGGTGAAGAAAGCGACGGAAAGCGGTATAGCTTCTATAAATTTAAAACTAAATAAAGTCTGATCGAAAAGATAACAGTAGAAAAAAAAGATAATCCTTAAGGTGATTATGCCAGTAATTAACTTGTTTATTTTTGGCGCTTTCGATTTAATGAATAATAATTCTCTGGTAAAAAGCAAAGCAAATATACTGGTGGCACAAAGTGCAAAAGCATAGGCAACCTGATTCCAGGTCGGTGCGTTTGGCCAAAGGTACTGATAAGCAATACCATCAGTACTCATTTCAAAAAAGCCTACACTCAGATTGTACAGCACATAATATAGATATTGTTTCTGCCTGATGGCTACGTACATAATCAGGTTGTAGAAGCTGAAAACCAGAATCATGCCATAAAAAATACCGAAGTAAAAGTATTCATCAAGGGCATAGGAAATGAACCATTCCGCACTTCGTAATACAATTATAATATCTGAAATCTGAGATGATTTGATCTTGAAATAGTAGGTCTGAATGCTGTTTCCATTATTTTTAATCGGAATTTCAAAATTTTTATGGTTAATCAGCCTTTTGCTGAAATCATATGCATCACCAAGCTTTTTTTCCTGATATTTGCCGTCAGATTGTGGAATAAATGCGGTAATATGATCGATGGTCTGATCAAAAAATTCCAGTAAAAAAGGTTTCTCTACTTTTTCATTCTGCCTGATTTTGATCCTGAACCAATAAGTTTTATGGAGATTTTTGGTTTGAGGCGTGCTGGTAATACTGGCCTTAAAAAGTTGCTCAAATGCCTTACTGCTGATCTGATTAAATTCGAATTGACCGGCAGGATCTTCCAGTACTTCAATTTCTTTGAACGTAAAAATATGCTGTGGTACCGATTCCTGTATGGCTACAACTTTTTGTGCAAATAAATTCGACACACAACAGAGCAAAAAACTGAAGATCAGGAGTAATGCTTTTTTAAAGGATACAGGCATAAGATGCAAAGGTACAAATTTGTAGCTGGCCGATACAGATATAGTGCTGTTTAGATTATACCTGAAAAATTAAGGAGATGCTGGTGCCCTGTTGTTCAACAGATTTAATTTCGACATCAATTTTATGAAAACTGGCTATACTCTGTACAATGGCGAGGCCCAGGCCAAATCCGTTTTCTTCTGTATTTCCTCTTTTAAAACGATCGAAAGCATTGGCCACTAACTCCTCGCTCATGCCTAGTCCACTGTCTGAAATAGTTAATACATATTTTTGACCGGTGAGTAAACCTGTAACTGATAATTCTCCACCTTCCCGGTTATATTTAATGGCATTATTAATAATGTTCATCAATAATGTATGCATCAGGGCCTTATTTCCGATAAGTTGGTAATCATGATTTAAATTAATACTGTATTTGATTTTTTTATCTATGATTCTGTCTTCCAGGTCTTCATAAATGTCGCTGAGTTCCTGTGTCAGGCTTATTTCTTCCGTTTTCAGATATTGATTGTTTTCTACTTTCGAAATTAAAAGCAGGCTGTTAATGATTACCTTAAGCCGGTTTAGGGTTTTAATGGAAGCGTAGATTTTATTTTCATGCTCTACCGGAATTTCGGGCGTATTCAGCATGTTCTCGAAACGGGTACTCAGAATAGAGATTGGGGTTAATAATTCATGTGAAACATTCGCGATAAACTGCTTTTCGAGTGCAAAAAGCGTATTGATTTTTCGCATGAGTGTATTTACACTGTTATCGAGCATTTTAAAATCCTCAGTAGTGGTGGGGATATTCTGGTAATTATAATGCAATGGATCATCAACCTTATTGATTTTTTTATCGATGATCAGGTAAAAAGGTTTGAGTAAATAATTTGAAAAGGCATAGTCAGCTATTAAAGTGATCAAAAGGGCAATAACCAGTACTATGAGCGTATAAAAGCGAATGGAATTTTTAATTGACTGTAATGTAGTCATGGTTTCGCCAATTTCAAGATTATACCAGTTGGTGTGGTAAGAGAATTTATAATTCAGAATCCGGTAAACTTCAATATTGCCTTCAATTTCACGCCTCTCTGTGTAAACAGTTGCTGACGAGTCCTTTTGGTTGTCAGGAATATCCTGTAAAACAATAAACTCTTCTTTTAATATGTTATAATCGGTAAAGGAATCCTGATTATTAAGCAAGCTATCAATCTCACTGTCGGTCAGGTTTTTGATAATCTTATTCTTTTTTTTGATCAGTCGGTTATCCAGTTGATTGTAGGCCAGTTTTTCCAGTGAAAACAAAATGGCAGCCCCTAAAAGCAATATGATCGCAATTTTAGTGACTGCATTATATAAAGAAAACTTAACCTGTAATTTCATGGGGTGTTGGTTAGGTGTTTTATGTGGAGGTTAGGTTAGAGTTAGTATTTAGAATGGTTAGTTATTCATGTTGTATCAAATTGATAAGATATAGAATTGTTTAGGTGTTGAGCGTCAAAAAGGCATTAATCGTATAAATTTAAAGTTTAGTAATCACATTAATATCTTTTCAACTCCAGTTTATCGCCTGATCATAATAAACTGCGAACAGCCAATTGAAAGCTTTTTCTGCGGTCTTGAAATACTAATCCGCTAACCAATTTTATTACCTTACCATCTTTTAGCTTAACAATTAATCCTGTATCCGATACTTCTTACCGTTTCAAACCAGTCTATATTTGCGGTTGCAGCCAGTTTTTTACGTAAATTTTTAACATGCACATCAACAAAATTAGAATCAGAATTGACTTCTAATATATCGCCCCAAACGTGTTCAGTTAAGCTCATTCTCGATACCACACGGTTTTTATTCAATACCAAATAGTTAAATATTTCGAACTCTTTTTTGGTTAAGTTCAGGCGTTCTTCTCCAAAAGAAACAGTACGATTTTGAATGCTTAACAGGAAGTTATGAATGTTAACCTCATTTTTCTCCAGTTTATGTTTCCTCCTGGTGATGGCATGCATGCGGGCTAAAAGTTCATTTAATGAAAAAGGTTTGGGTAAATAATCATCAGCACCTTCATCCAAACCTTTGATACGGTCATCAACCGCACTCCTGGCAGTTAAAATAATCACGGCATCATCGCGGTCTTTCATTGCTTTAAGCTGTTTTAAAACCTCAAAGCCATCGCCGTCTGGTAAACCTAAATCCAGCAGAATAAAATCGTAGTTGTTCACGAAGATCTTCTCTTCTGCAGATGATTTTTTCCAGGCATGTTCTACTATGAACCCTTCTTTGCTCAGAAATTCATCCATTTCAAGCGCAAGGCTTTTTTCATCTTCTACTATTAAAACATTCATTTAGTATCCAGTATTTAGTATCAGGTATTAAAACTATACGAAGAATATCATCGCTTGTCTGTTAACTTTAGTCTTTCCGCTTTAAGCTTTTTGTTCGAGAACTAAGTTAATATTTTTAAGGATAATGTTACAGGCTTCCTCAATTTCTGTTTTAGTGATGATAAGGGGAGGGGCAATACGCATCGAATTGCTGCAATGCAGAAACCAATCGGATAGTACACCGTCTAAAATACAGGCATCGATGATTTTTTTATTCATTTCGAAACTTTCAAATTCAACTGCCAGCATCAGGCCTTTTCCTCTGATTTCTTTTATGGCCGGGTGTTTTAAAAGTGATTTGAATAGTTGACCTTTCTCTTCTACTTCATCCACAATGTTATTGTCGACTAAAGTGCTCAATGTCGCCAAACCGGCTGCGCAACACACCGGATGGCCACCAAAGGTAGTCATATGCCCTAAAATCGGGTTATGCGATAGTACAGACATAATTTCCAGCGAACTGATAAAAGCACCGATTGGCATGCCGCCACCAATTCCTTTTGCCAGCAGCAACACATCGGGTATAACGTTATAATGCTCGAAGGCAAACATTTTACCACTTCTACCGAAACCTGATTGGATCTCATCAAAAATAAGCAAGGTTCCTGTTTCCAAGCATTTTGCTTTTAATGCCTGCATGTATGCGAGGTCGGCTACGCGGATGCCAGCTTCTCCTTGAATGGGTTCAATAAAAACAGCTGCAATTTCCTCTGTTATCTTAATTAAATCGGCCATATGATTATGCCTGATAAAGTCGACATGCGGTAAAAAAGGCCCATAGCCTGATGAATAGAAATCACTTTCCATTAAACTTTCTGCACCTTGGGTACTGCCATGATAAGCATTTTTGCAGGCAATAAAGCCTTTTCTTCCCGTATAACGTTTAGCTAACTTCATGGCGCCTTCAACAGCCTCGGTACCGGAGTTCAGAAAATAAGTGCAGCTTAAACTTTCAGGAAGAACCTCTGCCAGCGCTTTAGCGAAATTAACCTGAGGTGTCTGCACATATTCACCATATACCATCAGGTGCATATAGGTTTCGGCTTGTTGCTGAACGGCTTTAACCACAGCCGGATGACAGTGGCCAACATTGCTCACACCAATACCTGCAATTAAATCTAAATGCTTTTTGTCTGATGAATCATAAATATAAACGCCTTTTGCCCGTACAAATTCGAGCATAAGCGGTTCGGGAGAGGTTTGTGCATTGTGTTGTAAAAACAACTGACGTTGAGTAAGCATGCACAAAAGTACGGAAATACAATAGCCTTTAAAACAAAAAGACCTGCATCGCTGCAAGTCTTTAATCTAATTTTTCTGTCCGCCTCTAAATTTATTAAGCAGTTCACGCTTAAATCCTTCCTGCGCCCGATAAAATTTTCCAACGATTTTGATCGGTAGCTTGGCTTTTAATTTACTGTAATACTTTTTATCCAAATTAAGATCTCTTTGCTTAAAATCAAATTCGCTCGTAATTAAACTTTGAACCTGAGCATCAGTAAGATTATCTATTTCATTTACTTTTCTGAAAGAAATCATCTTTTGCATGCGTTCTTTGCGTAAGGCATTTTGCTCGCTCTGCATATCATTGTAAATCGGCCAGAAGATTTTTGCTTCATCTGGCGATAAATCAAGTTTTTGGGTAAAATAAGCTATTTTAAGCGATTCGATTTCTTCACTTTTAGGTCTTTGAGCCAAAAGCGTAAGGGGTAAAAGGAATATTAAGGTACTGAATACTAAGTTTTTCATTATTAGTTGTTTAATTCATGAGATAAATCACTCGAGGAGAAATTGCTCAATAAATAGTTTTCCATTTCTGTATCTGACGCAGAAGTATTATTTGCTGATGTGGTATTCTGAGTTTCTAAATGTTCTATAATGGTGCTTTCATCAATATCATATAGCAGTTGTTCGCTCGAAAGCTCTGCAGATTGGGTTTGCGAAGGTATTGATGATGCATTGTTTTGATAAAAATATGCACCAAATGACGCCATCAAAACGAAACAGGCTGCACTGGCATACTTCAAAATGTTTCGTCTCCAAAGAGGAACAATTTTTGCAGCTTTTTTAGGTTGTTCAGCAGCTATTCTTTCCGTAATTCTATGCTTTAAACCGTCAAAATAGTGTTCAGGAACTGAAAATGAATCCTCGGCTTTTGGCAGTGCTGATATCTTGATATTTGTTTCAATCCGTTCGGTGAGGTTTTCAAAATAATTTTGTGGAACCTCAAAACCATCACCGTTTAATTCTTTATTTAAGCCATCAATGAAGATAGCAGACTTTACCCTGTCATCTACACTTTCGAAATATCCGTTTGGAATGTTGAATGGATTGCTTTCCTGCATTGCTGACAGTACAGGAGCATCCTTTTTCCAATCGTTATTTTCTATATTTTCATTCATCACAGATATAGGATACAATTTGAGTGAAAAGGTTTAATAATCTATTTCATCATTTGTAATAAAAGCTTCAATTTTTTTTGCAGCAATATGGAATGATGCTTTTAACGCCCCAACTGATGTGCCCAGTACTTCCGAAATCTCCTCATATTTCATGTCTCCAAAATATTTCATGTTGAAAATCAGACGTTGCTTTTCGGGCAGGGTAAGAATGGCTTTTTGCAATTTTAATTCTAATTTATCTCCATTAAAATATGACGAAGCTACGAGGTTTTCAGCCAGTTCTGCAGAAACCTCATCCAAAGGAGTATTGTTTTTTAGTTTTTGTTTATTGAGGAAAGTGATGGATTCATTTGTGGCAATGCGATAAATCCAGGTATACAGTTGCGAATCGTTTCTAAATTTATCAATATTCTTCCACACCTTTACAAATACCTCCTGTAATAAATCGTCACAGTCATCATGGTTGAGTACCAATCGCCTGATGTGCCAGTAAATTTTCTGCTGATATTTTTTTAATAGTAAATTGAAAGCTTCATCGCGGGTTTTCTCGACGGCAAACATTTCAAGAATTTGCGAATCTTCAATTGGTTTCATCGAGGAATATTAGTATTTATTACTAAAAAGGCACCAAGACCACCAAGTTTTTCTTCGCGTTCTTCGTGCCTTTAAAGTGACTTAATTTAAGCTTTTTTTCTTCCAATTACCTTTTTAACTGCTTCAACAATGTTAACTGCATCTAAGCCGTATTTAGACATTAACTGATCAGGTGTACCACTTTCGCCAAAAGTATCATTTGTAGCTACAAATTCTTGCGGAGTAGGTAATTCGGTCGTTAATAAACGCGCAACACTTTCACCTAAACCACCAAATTTATTGTGCTCCTCACAGGTTACTACGCAACCTGTTTTTTTAACCGATTTTAAAATGGCTTCATCATCCAATGGTTTAATGGTGTGGATGTTGATGATTTCTGCATCAATGCCCAGTTCAGCCAGTTGTTCACCAGCTTCGATGGCTTTCCATACCATATGGCCTGTTGCAATAATGGTTACATCAGTTCCTTCATTTACCATCCAGGCTTTACCAATCTCAAACTTTTGATCAGGATCTGTAAATACCGGAATTACCGGGCGGCCAAACCGTAGATAAACAGGACCTTCATATTCTGCGATAGCCATAGTTGCGGCTTTCGTCTGGTTGTAATCGCATGGATTAATCACCACCATTCCCGGCAACATTTTCATTAAACCGATATCTTCCAGGATCTGGTGGGTTGCACCATCTTCACCCAAAGTTAATCCGGCGTGTGAAGCACAGATTTTAACATTTTTGTTAGAATAAGCTACCGACTGACGGATCTGATCGTAAACGCGACCTGTAGAAAAATTGGCAAAGGTTCCGGTAAAAGGAATCTTACCATTAATTGTCATTCCGGCTGCAATACCAATCATATTGGCTTCTGCAATACCCACCTGTGTAAAACGCTCCGGAAAATCTTTGATAAAAGCATCCATTTTTAGCGATCCAACTAAATCGGCACATAAGGCAACCACGTTTTCGTTTTTCTTTCCTGCCTCATGTAAGCCAGCACCAAATCCCGAACGTGTATCTTTTTTCTCTGTATATGTGTATTTTTTCATTTTGTTTTTAGATATGAGATATGAGATATGAGATAGGAGATCATGCGACAATTAGTCTTAAATCTCCTATCTACTGTCTCAAATCTAGTTTAGATATGTAAGATGAGATTTTAGAGGTGAGATTATGCGACAATTAGTCTCAAATCTCCTATCTATAGTCTCAAATCTAATTTAATAGTCCCCTAAAGTTTCTGGTAACTGCGCCAATGCTGAGGCCAGTTGCTCATCATTTGGGGCCGTACCGTGCCATTTATGCGAACCTACCATATAATCAACACCTGCACCCATTTGTGTACTCATTAAATTTAAGATCGGTTTACCTTTTCCTGTTAAAGTTTTAGCATAATGCAAACCTTCCACAATAGCCTGCATATCATTACCATCAGTATTGATTACATGCCATCCGAAAGCTTCAAATTTTGCCTGTAAATCGTCTAATGCAAGTACTTTACTGGTTGGGCCATCAATTTGCTGTCCGTTATAATCAACAGAAGCAATTAAATGATCCACTTTGTTAAACGGCGCAAACATTGCTGCTTCCCAGTTTTGACCTTCCTGTAATTCTCCATCACCAAGTAAGGCAAAAATATGAGATTGATCGCCGTTTAACTTTTTGGCTAAAGCAGCACCAATGGCTACTGATAATCCCTGACCTAATGATCCGGATGCAATACGGATTCCAGGTAAATGCTCATGTGTGGTTGGGTGACCCTGTAACCTGGAATCCAGCTTACGGAAAGTGGCCAATTCACTTTTATCAAAATAGCCGGCATGTGCCAGTGTACTGTACCAAACAGGAGAAATGTGTCCGTTAGATAAGAAGAATAAATCTTCACCAACACCTTCCATGGTAAAATCTGTTTTATGGTTCAGTACTTCAAAATATAAAGCTGTAAAGAAATCAGCACATCCAAGCGAAGCGCCTGGGTGTCCAGATTGACATCCGTGAACCATTCTAACGATATCTCTTCTGATTTGTGAGGCAATATCTTCTAGCTCTTTAATTGTATGTTTCATTAAATACGAGGTTGTTGTTCATAGCAAAGTTAATATTTTACTTGCTATATTATAATTAGTTATTGATTAAATCGAGTACCTGTTGGGTTGAGTTTTTAGTGTCAACCTTTTTAATTATATGGGCAATTTTACCCTCACCATCTATAATAAATGTGGTACGAACAGTGCCCATATATTTCTTTCCATACATGTTTTTTTCAGCCCATACACCATAATCTGTTACAATTTTCTGCTCGGTATCGGCCAGTAAGGTAAAGGGCAGGTTGTGCTTGGTAATGAATTTTTGATGTGATTTTTCATCATCTACACTAACACCTAAAACCACAATGCCTTTGGCTTGCAGCCCCTGATAATTGTCTCTGAAATCGCATGCTTCAGCTGTACAGCCCGGTGTGTCATCCTTGGGGTAAAAGTAAAGCACTACGGTTTTACCCTTAAAATCATTTAGTGAAATTTCATTTCCGTTTTGATCCTTCGATGTAATTGCTGGTGCCGGATCACCTTCTTTTAATTCTGCCATATATAAAATGATTGAATTTTGATTAATATTTAAATTTAATGCTGCAATGTAAACAGTTTAAATTAGTATCCTGTTCGCGATCTTTTAAAAGATGACATTTTAAAACATTTGTACCATCTATTTGGAAAAATGTACCGTGTATCTTCTTGTGTTATCTTTCATATCGGCCACCACGAGTTCGAAGGTATGCTTACCGGAAGTGGTTCGCTCATCAAAGCTGTGCCAAAGCGTTGCTGTTTTCGCATCAAACTCCATGAGAATCCATTTACCATCCAGGTAACCATTAAAACTTTTAATGCCAGACAAATTATCACTGATCCTGAAGTTCATTCTTGATAGACCTGACATGCTTTTTCCTTCGATGATGTTGATAGGAGAAATTCGTGGTGCAATGGTATCAACAGCAATGTAAAAACTTCCAAAGTTTCTAGGTGTTGCTTTTACGAATCCATTATCATAAGATCCTCCCTGTGTAGAGCCATTTGAATTGACGATAAGTGCTTTTGACCTTAAGTTCTCCGGAAGCTGATCAGCCTTAATCCATAAATCAAACCCAATGTGAAGTGGGGTATAACGGTTATGAATTTGATGGACAGCAGACCACGCATTTCCTGCCGGCTTCGGAAGCTTTTTATAAACAAAGTTTAAATCATTATACAAGGTTCCTTTTGGGAAAACTACTTTAATGTCTTCTGTATTAAATTCATTCACTTTCCCATAGGGATAAATTATGCCTGATGGAATAATAGGTGCCATAATTGGTGCACTTCCTGCATTTACGGTAAAAGGTAGAATGGACGCATTCCCTTTAGCATCTGTAATGATATACCGAAGCTGATGTGCGGCGCCGTCGTTGAAATTAATTTTTCCGCTGTTCACCAATCCGCTGTAAATTTTTAAAGGATTTCCGGGATCGACAAAACTTTTCTGAATACTTCTTTTCGTATTTAGGTATGTGGGGTAGTCAATATGCGAATTAATCGCCTTGCTGTTTTCAAAAGCAAAACGTTCCAGCGCAGAAGTATAGATCATCTTCCCATCCATTTCCAGCTGAATAGAATACACCCCATTGGTGCCAGATGCACCATTATGCCGGTCTGTAGTCACTACCCCAAATCCAACTTCGCCCGTTAAACTAAGAGGGGCAACAGTTTTATAATTGCCATTCGCTCCTGTAATGCCAATAGCTTGTTTGGGTGTAAATTCATTAAATGTTTTGCCGTTTAAACGGTAAACGTATAATCCATGAATAATAGGCGGGATATTATCTGGAATGATAATGCCGAAAAATTGTGGATTAATGGTTTCTTCAGTTTTGGTATCTCTGATTTCGAAATGTAAATGCGGACCGCCAGAGCTTCCCCGGTTACCAGACCAGGCAATTACTTCACCTTTATGTACAGGAATCAATGTGGCATCGGGAAATTCATCAATCTCAAATGATTTTTTCTCATACTCCAGGTTTTTTACAATCGCAGCTATTTTTGGTGCAAAACGTTGTAAGTGCCCATATACGGTAGTGAAACCATTCGGGTGATTAATATAAAGCGCTTGTCCGAAGCCACTGTTCTGAACCCTTAACCTGGAAATATAGCCATCTGCAACCGCATAAACAGGATAACCTTCGCGTTGATTGGTTCTGAAATCCACGCCCGAGTGAAAGTGATTACCTCTTAGTTCGCCAAATGAACCCGCCAGGGCAGGAGGTGCAATGTCCAATGGTTGCCGAAAATCCGTAATGGGATATTTATTATTGCTGAATATCTGCTGCGCATGAAGTACATTAACGGTGATAGAACAACAAATAAAAAGTGAGAGGTTAAATAGGTGCAGGATCGGTTTTTTAATCATTCCTTATTTAACTTCAAAATTTAAAAGTTGTTTGCCATTCAGCCATGCGGCTAATTTATCACCCTGATGAACTCGGCCAACACCTTCAGGTGTACCTGTAAAAATCAAATCACCTTTTTTTAAAGTGATATACTGCGATACAAAACTGATAATCTTCTCGAAAGAGAACAATAAATCTTTAGTGTGACCATGCTGACGTGTTTCGCCATTAATTTGCAATTCGAAGTTCATCAGGTATAAATCTTCAAAATCGCTTTTAGGCAAAAAGATACTTACCGGTGCGGAATGGTCAAATCCTTTCGCCAGTTCCCAGGGCAGGCCTTTTTCTTTATGTTTGCTTTGGATGTCCCGGGCTGTAAAATCAATTCCCAGGCCAATCTCGTCATAATAATTTGAAGCAAATTTTTCGGCAATATGCTTTCCTTCTTTGCAGATTTTCAGCACTACTTCAAGCTCATAATGGATATCATCTGAAAAATCGGGCAGATAAAAAGGTTTGTTGTCTTTTAATAGGGCCGTATCAGGCTTCATAAAAATCACGGGAGTAGTGGGAACCGGATTATTCAGTTCTTTGGCATGTTCGGCATAATTCCGTCCGATGGCTATAATTTTCATTTCTTAAAGGTAAGGTGTGTGCAGTATGAGATTGCCCATACCTTTTCAAAAATAGAAAAGAAAATGATTTTATAAAACTGAGATGCGCTTTACCTGGCTTTCTGACCCTGCGGTTACCCTTAAAAAGTAAATGCCAGCATTTAAACGGCTAGGGATTGCAAAGCTTTTGGTTTGCTCTCCTGCATTTAAGCGTTCGTTTGCAAGGGTGACTACTTCATTGCCCAGCAAATCAATAATTTTGATTGTTGTCTGGGTGCCATCTTTACCAATAGATAAAATAATATTTAACTGATCTTCAACAGGATTGGGATAAATTTTGACTACCGTAAGTAATTTGTCTTTGTTAGTTGCTACAGCCGGACTTTTAGTAACACTGGAGTAGGTATGGTAAACCCCTGAGTATCCAAACGATCCGAACATGGGTTTGTAAGGTTCGATATTGGCTTTGATTTCAGGAATTCTGATGGCTTTTCTGGTTTTGTTTTTTAAGCTAAAATGAATGCTGTCAGTTTGTTGCGACCAGGAATTTAAACTACACAACAAAACCATACACCCTGTGCATACAAGTTTTGTGAGTAACGTTATCCTAGTGTAGAGTTTCATCAAATTGCTGAAGCAAATGTATTAATTTTAAACAAAGAAATTAAACATTTTGTTTGAAAGCGATATTTTAACACAATTTAACAATAATATACATTTTGGATCGTGTTAAAAATACACAATAATTTGGTTGTTAATTTGTTATACATAGTTTACTTTTGCCCCACTAAAAAAACATAAAGTGTCAAATCATAAAAATGTTAATGCATTAACCGCCGGTGGGGTTCTGATTAGTTTAGGAATCGTATTTGGAGATATTGGTACATCGCCGCTCTATACACTTAACGCAATTTTTAAAATCATACTGGGGGTTAAAGATGGTGTAATTAACCATCCGGGTGCCATTACGACTGATGTTGTTTTAGGCGTACTATCCTGCATTATATGGACACTGACACTCCAAACTACCATTAAATATGTTATTATTACCTTAAGGGCTGATAATAAAGGAGAAGGTGGTATTTTTTCACTCTTCTCTTTGGTAAGGAAAAAAGCCAAATGGCTTGTGGTACCGGCTATTATTGGTGGCTGTGCTTTACTGGCTGATGGAATTATTACACCGAGTATTACGGTAACTTCAGCTATAGAAGGTTTAACGAGTAAATTTGATGTCCCGGTTATTCCGATCGTATTAACCATTTTAACCATGCTGTTCATCATTCAGCAATTTGGAACCAATTTGGTTGGGAAACTATTCGGACCGGTCATGTTTGTGTGGTTTGCCATTTTAGGGGTTATAGGAATTACCTTTATCATCAAAGATTTTAGCATTCTGAGGGCTTTAAATCCATATTATGCAGTGCATTTATTGGCTAACAATCACAATGCATTTTATATTTTAGGTGGTGTATTCTTATGTACAACCGGGGCTGAAGCCTTATATTCTGATCTTGGTCACTGCGGAAGAAATAATATCCGGATCAGCTGGATCTTTGTAAAGCTTACCCTGATTCTTAACTATCTGGGGCAGGGCGTTTGGATTCTGCAAAACTCCGCTAATTTCATGCCTGGAGCAAAAATGAATCCGTTCTTTATGATTGTGCCTGAACAGTTTCAGATCGGCATGGTGATCCTAGCTACAATGGCAGCAATTATAGCTTCTCAGGCTTTAATTAGCGGCTCATTTACCCTGATATCAGAAGCTGTACGTTTAAACCTATGGCCAAAAATCCGGATTGTTTACCCTACGGTTTCAAAAGGCCAGTTATATGTCCCTTCTATCAACTGGATGTTATGGATTGGTTGCTGTGGAATTGTTTTGTTATTTAAAGAGTCAGAACGCATGGATGCAGCCTATGGTTTATCCATTACCATCGCTATGTTAATGACCACGATTCTGGTGAGTTTTTATCTGCGCAGCAGGCGGTTTCCTAAATATTCCATTTTAATTTTCTTCCTCACTTACATTGTAATTGAGGGAACATTTTTAGTGAGTAACTTAACCAAATTTGTGCACGGCGGATGGGTGACGGTATTTATCGGATCTTTATTATTTACTATTATGTGGAGCTGGTTTGTGGCCAGAAAAATTAAAAACCGTTTTGTAAAATATGTGGAGATTGAAGATTATTATCCGATTTTAAGCGAACTGAGCAGTGATGAATCTGTTCCGAAATATTCCTCACAACTGGTTTATTTAACCAGCGCAAACTTTAAAACGGAGATTGAATCCAAGATTATTTATTCCATTATCCAGAAGGAACCTAAGCGGGCAGATGTGTATTGGCTGGTTCACGTAGACGTGATGGATGAGCCTTATACCATGGATTACAAAGTGGAGTTTTTAATCCCCGGTAAATTAATCAGGATTGATTTCAGACTGGGCTTCAGGGTAGAGCAACGGGTAAACCTGCTTTATCGTAAAGTAGTGGAAGAGCTGGTTAAAAATGGGGAGATTGATATTACCAGTCAGTATACTTCTTTAAACAAACATAAAATTGCCGGCGATTTCAGGTTTGTATTGCTGGAGAAACACCTGTCTAAATTTACCAAACTGAGTTTCTATGAACGCCAGATTATGGACTATTATTTTATCCTTAAAAAGTTAAGTTTATCAGAAGAACGTAGTTTTGGACTGGACAGCAGTTATGTAGATGTAGAGAAAGTTCCGTTAATATTTGTAACACCTGATGATATTGAGTTGAACAGATTAGCGGTATAATGATCAGGAACTTATTGATTGTATTGGCTGTTTTATTATTTATTGCCGGGCCAGCCGCTAAGGTAAATGGTTTAGCACATAGTGAATATTACCTTATTCTTTCTGGAATAGGATTGATAGCATTAACTGTTTTTGTGTTTAAAAAGCGGTGATAACGTATGCTATCCAATGAAAACTAAAGGACCTGTTTTCGGTTGGTGAGTCACCAACCGATAGGGGATTTTCTTATCGGTCATGTGTCTCCACGGACCGAAACTGATTTCATTATGATAAAGATCGGCGTATGATACCTGTTCATGAGGAGTAAACCGATAGCGGACACTTTCTCATCATCAGTATCTTATTAGAAATAAATTAAACTTCAGGATGTGCCAGTTTGCTATGCCTGTATCCATATGCAAAGTAAACGATTAGTCCGATAACCAGCCAGATTCCAAAGCCAATCCAGTTGGATATGCCCAGTTCACACATCATGTATAAGCAACTGATTAATCCTAAAACAGGAATCAGGGATAGGTTTTTAGTAATGCAATAATACGAGATGACCACGCAGATGATCAGAAAAATCCACATCGGGATCTTATGTTTAAACAAACTCCAGCCTGTTTCATATTTCTTATCAAAAGAAACCTTTGATGCTGCAATAAACTGCTCATAACGATTACCAGGTAAAGCACTGAGGTATGATTCTGCATCTACTTTTTCTGAAAGGATAATTTGTGGCACAGCATCCTTAACAATTTCTTCTTTTACCATCTGCAGTTCCTCACCCTTTAAAGAGGTGACAAAATTTACAGTAGTAACCGTTTTTGGGGTATTAAAAAAGAAGGCACTGGTTTCCTTTGGAAATTGAACAAAAGCGAAGGCCAATGCAGCAATGAACGCAACAGGAACAATGAATTTACTGTTAAGATAGGGGATTTTGAATTTACCACGCTGCACATCAGGGCGGTTTTGTAATACCAGCACGCCGGCACATACCAGCACAAATGCGAACAACGTACCTATAGAACAAAGATCGGTTACGATGGTTAAATTCATGAAAAGTGAAGGAACTGCGACTACGAAGCCTACTACAATGGTTGCAAAGGATGGTGTTTTATATTTTGGGTGAATTTTAGAAAATGATTTAGGTAATAGTCCATCCCTGCTCATACTCATCCAGATTCGGGGTTGTCCCATCTGAAATACCAAAAGTACACTGGCCATGGCAAAAACGGCACTTACGGCAATGATTCCGCTCATCAGTTTTAAATCAATCTGATCAAATACGAAAGCCAGTGGATCGCCAACGGCAAGGGTATCTGATTTTACAATTCCGGTGAGTACAAGTGCAATTGCAACATATAGAATAGTGCAGATGATGATCGCCCACATCATTCCGCGGGGTAGATCACGCTGCGGGTTTTTACATTCTTCTGCAGTGGTAGAAATCGCATCAAAACCAATGTAAGCAAAGAAAACGGCCGATACTCCTTTTAAAATTCCCGACACCCCGTTTGGTGCGAAGGGATTCCAGTTTCTGGTATCAACATAGAAAATACCAACCGCCAGTACCAGCATAATCACCGCTAATTTTACCACTACCATGGCATTGCTGGCATTTCTGCTTTCCTTCATACCCCTGTAAATTAACCAGGTGATTAATATAATGATACCTAATGCCGGGAGATCAGCCACTAGGTGAAAACCTCCAATTTGGGGTGCGGTAAGCCATGCGTTATTTGCTAAGGCGGTAGCGGGATCCAGGGCAGCAATATTTTTACCAGCTGCCCGTAATGCTTCGGCATGTTCGTGTCCGTTATAGGCACTTAAGTAATCCATTGTTGCCCAGTCGGGTACATGGATCCCATCAATACCCAAAAAAGGAATTCGGATGGTAGAAAGTAATCCCGTAAAATAATCCGACCAGGAAATTGCCACCGTGATGTTTCCGATAGAGTATTCCATAATCAGTGACCAGCCGATAATCCAGGCGATCAGTTCGCCGAAAGCAACGTAAGAATAAGTGTATGCACTTCCTGAAACCGGAACCATAGATGCAAATTCTGCATAGGCAAAAGCGGCAAAACTACAAGCAACGGCTGTAAAAATAAATAGAAAAATTACTGCTGGTCCGCCATCTGCACTGGCTTTGCCTATGGTGCTGAAAATTCCGGCACCTATAATCGCAGCTATACCAAATGCGGTTAAATCCCGTACCCCCAGTGTTTTGTGAAGTGTATTTTCATGATCGCCATAGCCTCCTGCTGCATCCTTTAATATCTTTGAAATAGATTTCTTCCTGAATAGCTTTTCGAACATTTTTATTTGCTTGTAGTATTCTTCAAACTTAAAAAAATATCAGCTAAAAACGTTTAAAGCAGGATATAAATTTCAAAGCATCATTATTTTGACCCAAATGGAGATCAAAAATCAGGTATTATTGGTAAAGTGTCAAAATGTGCAATTATTTGAAAAACATTATCCTTTATTTGATTGACATAATTTATCCATGGGCTAAAACGATACTTTTGTCAACTTGAACCAATCAAGTCAATTTATATAAGGAAAAATTTATTTGATTATAATATTTATTACCCATGCAAGCCGTAAATCACAATGTCTCTTATATTAAAGAAAAGAATCAAAAAATAGCCACGATGCTCGCATTTGCTTTGATTCCACTTTCGGGTTTCGCTACAGATATTTATATCCCCTCGCTGCCCACTATGGCCGGCAAGATGAACGTCAGCAGTATCCAGGTTCAGCTAACCTTGAGTATCTTCCTGATCAGTTATGGTGTTTCGCAATTGTTTATTGGCAGTGTGCTGGATAGTTTCGGGCGTTATAAAATTTGCCTTTATGCCTTATTGATTTTTGCTGCAGCGAGTATAGTGATTGCCGTTACCCATAATATCTATCTGATTTATCTGATGCGGGTAATCCATGGTTTAACGGTTGGATGCATTGTTGTAGCCAAACGTGCCTATTTTGTTGATTTGTTTGCAGGTGATCAGCTCAAGCATTATTTAAGCCTGTTTTCTATCATCTGGTCTACCGGGCCAATTATTGCACCCTTTGTTGGCGGATATTTACAAACTGCCTTTGGCTGGGAATCAAATTTTTACTTTTTAGCTGGTTTCGCGCTTATTTTTGCTTTACTTGAATTTCTTTTCAGTGGGGAAACACTAAAACATTTTACTGAGTTTCAGTTGAAAAAAATAACGGGCATCTATGTCACGATGGTAAAAACCAGTAGCTTTACCCTTGGCATTGTGATGCTGGGCCTGGCGTACTGTATGGTGATGGTTTATAATATGACGGGTCCCTTTATTATTGAACACGACCTTAAGTTTTCTCCGGTTATTGCGGGGTACAGCTCGCTGGTTTTGGGTTTTGCCTGGATGGTAGGTGGGTTTATCGGCAAGGCTACCATTAACCGTCCATTTTTTAGCAGACTTGCTATTAACGCAGCCTTGCAGCTCCTGTTTGTGATCTTGATGATCATCAGTCTGCAATTCATCAGCAACCTGTATTCACTGATTTTTTTCGCTTTCATCATTCATATTGGGGCCGGTTATACATTCAATAATTATTTTACCTTTTGCTTAAGCAAGTTCCCGAAAAATGCGGGGATTGCGGGTGGCTTAACAGGGGGTATTACATATGTAATTGTTTCCTTCCTGAGTTATGGTGTCGTTAATCTTTTCCCTGCCAAGGATGAGCGAAATTTAAGTTACAGCTATTTGGTGATGATCTTAATTTCGGTAATGGTGATGTTTGTCATTATGAAAACACGAGATAAAAATAGTGAGGTGGTATAAGACATACAGTAAGCTGATGTAGATGAGGATCTGTGTGGCAATCAATATATAAATTAGCTTAGCTTACAGCTTATATAGCTCCACTTTTTTATTTGATCCTGTTTTCTTCATCCGCTACACTTTTTTCCCTTTCTCTGGTCGCCCTTGTGCTGTTGCTGCCAAAAGCATAATTCAGGCTAAGCCTGAAAATTCTGCTTTCTTGTTTTTGGCTTAAATTATAATTCAGTCCGGATAGCGCACTGCTTATTCTTGTTTTTCTGCTGTTTAAAATATCATTGAAGGCAAATTTCATCTGCAGTTTTTTGGCGAGAAATGATTTCTTTAACCCGAAATCAAGTCCGTAATAGGGTTTAATGGCATAACTGCCATAAATTTGGGCAGATGTAAATTCACCTGATAATTCCGCAGCAGCTGATGGTGATAATGTAAAACTATGACTGCTGTTCAATGTGAAATTTGCTTTCTTTCTATTATAATCTGTTCCGCCTAAATTTGCTGATTTTATCTGGTTATAAGTAGTTGTAACCGTGTTGTCCATATTCCAGAATTGAGTTATGGTTGTTGGAGCACCAATGGTTAAATGATAAGAAAACTGTTTGTCGAGGTTTTGAACCGTTTGGTAAAGTGTTTTTTTTGCGTTATCTGGCAGTAATACATCCATGATCAAATTATCAGTTATGCTGTAACCCAATGAAATATTAAGCTTTTTTTTATAGTTATAAGAGAATGCAAAAGCATTGGTATACTGTGGGTTCAAAAACGGGTTTCCCTGACTAAAAGTATACAAATCAACAAAATAAACAAAGGGATTTAGCGATTTATAATCCGGCCTGTCTATTCTCCTGCTGTATGAAAAGCCTAACTGATTATTTTCTGATACCGAATGATTTATGGAAATACTTGGGAAAAAATCAAGGTAACTTCTTTTAGCAACCTTTTGTTCACTAATAGAATTGCCTTCCGAATTGGTTTGTTCTGCCCTCAAACCGAGTTCAATACCAGTTGATTTGAATTCATGTTTAAAGTTTACATAAACGGCATTGATATTTTCATCATATATAAACTGATTGCTCCTGGATTGATCATTCTGCCAGTGTGAAGCTACCTGGTTTTCGAAACGGAAATCATTATCTGTAACTACCCAGCTGCTTTTTATTCCAAAATCAAATTTAGTTTTAGGATTTAACGGTAATGAATAATCAATTTTAGCCGCTCTGATTTTAATATGTGACGGTGTTAAATTCCTGAAGGTTAAAGGCGACTTGTATTGATTTCCATTTACATCTGAAAAATAATTATTGTATACGGTACATTCTTCATTTTGATATTCTGCATAATCCAGATCTATAGTAAACTCTTGCCCAAGTGTATCAATTACAGATTTATAATTGATATTATAGGCCTGGTTCCGATATTTGCTCGTAGATGGATTATCTGCTACAATGGAAGAATCTGTTTCCATGAAATTTTTTCCAATATTGGTTTTTCCATTTGAGCTGTCATGACCATGATTAAAATAGCCACTTGTCAAGAAACCAATCGTATTCCTTTCATTTATAAAATAATCCAGGCCAAGTTTATAATTATTATTGTGCGATGAACGAATTTGAGTATTGTATTGATGAAAATACAGGTCAGAAATTCCATCAGGACTAATTCTAGTGATATTCAAATCTTCTTGGTATTGGTTGTTTTGGTTAGCGTAACTTCCGAAGATATTGAAATTTTTATTGCTGTGATTGAATGAAATGCCAGCGTCGCTCTTAGGATTTTTGCCATAACCAAATCCTAAATTTATGTTTCCGTTGGTGCCAAGGCTCGAATTCTTCTTTAGTTTGATGTTAATAATTCCAGCATTTCCGGAGGCATCGTATCTGGCTGACGGACTGGTCATCAGTTCAATTGATTTTAATTCATTCCCGCTCAGGGATTTTAACCTGGTGGCCAGTTGCGCTGCAGATAAGTAAGTTGATTTCCCGTCAATTAAAACATGAACACCTGATTTTCCGAGCACACTGATGATCCCATCCTGATTAACAGAAACACCTGGTATTTTAGCTAAAATTTCCAGGGCATTGTTCCCTGTTGAAATGATACTGTTCTCTACATTCATGATAACTTTATCGTTAAATCTTTCTATTAAAGGTTTCTTCGCCGCAATGTAAACACTGCCAAGATTATTGGAAATAGAAACCAATATGAAATCCTTACTAACCAGTAATCTCGATGGGTTAATCTCTATATTTTCAATAATATCCTTATAGCCAACTGCCCTAAGCATCATCTGGTATTTTCCGCTTTTTAAATTCTTCAAAGAAAACTTTCCTTCAGTAGCAACCGTCATTTTTCGAAAGGATGTGTCGGTTATGCTGATCAGAATAATGGTTGCTGCTATTGGATTTCCTATTTCATCTGTTAAAATGCCTGAAATTTTACCTGTATGTTCCTGGGCTTTTAAAGAAAACTGGAATAGCAGGAAAAGTATGAGAAAAAGCGTAAATGGTTTCATTTTTAGTTGATTAGCTTAATGGTTTAGATGACCTTTCTGAAAGATTTAAACCTAAACTAATGCATTAAACAGATCAAATTGGATATTTAACACTGTTTAACCTAATTAACAAATTTTCACAATTAGTAGTAAAATGACTGTAATGGATATATCACGTCGGGATATTTAATGGAAAAGAGAATGTGCTATGTCTACGATACAGGTAACTGATTCAGGTTACTATTTAATTTTCAGATAAATGCCTTCTAAGGTGGCATTAAATCCGAATTCACAATCGTTTAATTGACCTGGACTTTCCTGCGAAATGATTAAAAAACCATTGTAAAATTTAACTTTGAATGTACAGGATTTGTTCACCTGTATAATCAGCTGGTTATTTTTTAAAATAGCCTTTCCTGATGCATCAGCAATGTTTCTTCCGGGATCATGCGTAACCGAACCAATATCATAACTGTAGGTGTTACCACTTATTTTTTTGATGGTGATGTTTCCCTGATACCCTTTTTCACCGTATTGATAAGCATATTCACCTGCCAGCTGATCTGGTTTAAGAGGTGAAAATATTTCCGGCTTAAGATTTTTATTGGTTTTAATCGCCAGCATGACGTTATAACTGGTATCTGATTTGGTTGCCGACCAGTTGCCTTCCAGTTTATTGTTTTTGAGCGCGGCATAAATGCTTCCGCTAATATTTCCATCTCTTTCAAATTCATGCATCGAATACTGATTTTGATCTTCCACATGGCCAATAACCTTAATTGGCTGTTTCAACCTGGTATTTAAATACCTGATATTTCCTAAAATGAGCTGATTATAAACGGAAATATTTAATTCAACCGGAATCTTTTTATTGATGAAACCGGTTAAGCTATATTTCTGTATGGTATTATTTTGCTGTGCGTAACAAATGCTTGTTGCAAATGTTAAAATGATCATTATTGTTTTAAGGATGCGCATAAATGTTTTTTCTAAAAATAGAAAAGTCGCGGGGATTAACCGCGACTTAGTAAATATGGATGTATTATCCTAATTTCTCTAACTCATCTTTAACAAAGTTTGCCAGTTCCTTTACATAATCTGAGCTGAAATCAAATTTAATTCCTGCCGTTTCGTAAATCTCGTTGATCGGTTTGGTGTAGCCTAAAGAAAGTGCGGCCAGGTATTGATCAAGTGCCTTGCCAGGGTTTTCTTTATAGTTCTTCCATACGGCAATAGCACCCAATTGTGCAATGGCATATTCAATATAGTAAAAAGGAACTTCAAACAAATGCAACTGTTTCTGCCAAACGTTTCCAAATTGCTGCTCTAAACCGTCCCAGTCTGCAAAACCCGCTCCGAAGCGATTGTAAATTTGTTTAAATGTTTCTTCCCGATCTGCTGCGGTATGTTCAGGATTGGTGTAAATCCAGTGTTGAAACTGATCAATTACGGCTACCCAGGGCAATGTTTTCAGCACATCTGCCAGTTGCTCTTTTTTAGCACGGATTAAATCTTCTTCATTATCGAAATAGACACTCCAGTTGTCCATGGAAATGAGTTCCATGCTCATGGATGCCAGTTCCGCAACCTCCGAAGAGCAATGTTTAAAATCATTTAACTCCAGGTTTGCTGTTAAGAAAGTATGAATCGCATGCCCACCTTCATGAACCATTGTTGTTAAATCGCGAAGCGAGTTTGCTGAATTCATAAAGATAAACGGTGCACCTGTTTCTGCCAGTGGATAATTATAACCACCAGGAGCCTTACCTTTTCTGCTCTCCACATCAAAAAGATGGTTGGCTTTCATCGTTGCCAGTTTTACGCCTAACTTTTCATCAATGGCATTGAAACAGGCAATACTTTTATCAATCAGTTCTTCGCCATTATGGAAGGGTTTAAGTGCTGGTTTACCACTGATGCTGACTTCTACATCCCAGGGTTTAAGTGTTTCTAATCCCAAAGCCTCCCTGCGTTTCTCTGCCTGCTCTTTTAAAATCGGAACGATTTCTTTTTCAATGGCATTGGCAAAATCATAGCAGTCTTGAGGGCTATAATCAAAACGACCTAAAGCTTGAAACATATAATCACGGTAGTTTTCAAAACCTGCATTTAGTGCCACCTGGTTTCTCATCTTGATTAATTCATCAAATAAAATGTTCAGGTCGTCCTTATCAATTAAACGACGTTGCTGAATGGTTTTCCAGGCATGCTCACGAACCTCACGGTTTAAATCTTTGATGAAAATGGAAGCCTGCTCCAGCGTATATTCCTGGCCATTAATTTCCACACTCATGGCACCGGTAATGCTCTGATATTTTTGTTGTTTTACCTGTAACTGCGTAAACAGCTCAATATTTTCTTCCCTGTAAATTTCTAAAGCCTTTTTAATCGCTCTGCTGTAAACAAAGAATTTTTCCTTGTCCAGGTCATCCATGAAAGGACTTTCTACAAATTTTTTGTTCAATTCGTTAGCCAGTGGTGAAATTTTTGGCTCAATCTCTTCAGCAAAATATTGAAAGCTTTTAACCAATTCCGCATTGGCTGTATCGCAGCTCATTTTGATGTATCGCCAGGCAAAATCTTCTTCCAATGCGGCTTCGAGTTCTGAACGGTCTTTTAACCATTGTTCCAGTTCCTCCACGTTATTGATTTCGCGGCTTTGCAGTTCCTTAAAAAGTGGCTCCAGGCTTTCCCAGTTGATGGTTAAATCCTGCGGAATATATGTTCTGGTTTTTTTTTCTATTATCATCATATTTAATTAGAGAATTAGTGAGGGATTGAATGAGAGAGTTAGAGAATGACTGAATGATATTGAAATTGCCAAATATTCTCTCATTCAAAACTCTCTCATCCAAAATTGTTCTTAAAACTCACTCATTCGGTCATTTACTCATTCTAAATTACTTTTCAAACTCACTCATTTTTATTTATGTCTTAAATAGGCGTCGATTAAAAAACAGAGCGCAAATACCACTGAAGCATATCCATTTAAGGTTTGAAATGCCCTGTTTACTTTACTAATATCATTTGGTTTGACCAGCAAATGCTGATATACCAGCATGGAGCAGAAAAACAGAATCCCGATGTAATATACCCAGCTAAATTCGGTAAAAAAAACTGGCAGGATAACGCAGGCTGCTGAAAATACATGCAGTAAAACCGATACATTCAGTGCATTTTTTATGCCAAGTGCGGATGGGATGGAGTGTAATTTTTCTTCCCGATCAAAATCCTCGTCCTGTAAGGCATAAATAATATCAAATCCACTTACCCAGAAAAGTACGGTTAAAGAATATAAAACAGGTACCAAAGCAAAATGCCCTGTTACGGCAATGTAGGCACCAATAGGGGCAAGCGCAAGGCCAAGTCCGAGTACCAGGTGGCACAGTGCGGTAAACCTTTTGGTATAGCTGTAAAACAATACTACGAAGAGGGCAACTGGCGATAAATAGAGGCAGAGCGGGTTGATGAAATAGGTGGCAGCTGCAAATAATATACAGTTGATGATTACAAAAATGAGTGCTTCATTAGCTGACACCTTTCCGGCAGGAATATCACGCATTTGCGTACGTGGGTTTTTGGCATCAATATCCCGGTCCAGGTAGCGGTTAAATGCCATGGCTGCATTCCTGGCAAATACCATACACAGTAAAACTAAAATCAGTTTATGCCATTCGAAAGGATTTTCAGTGGTGGTTACACCGAGAAAAAAGCCAATCATGGCAAAAGGTAATGCAAAAACGGAGTGAGCGAATAATACGAGAGAAAAGTATTTTTTCATGTTTTAAAGATGATAGTCAATGGCTCATAGTTAATGGCTTTCCAGGATTGAACTATTGACCATAAACTAAATAATTTAAAATTTCTTATATTCTGTTGGAACGACAAAATCATGATTTACCTCACCGATAAATTTAAGCACGTCATCTTTTCCATTTCCTTTTTCAGCTGAGGTGATGAACGTCGCCGGAATTTCCTCAAAAAATTCGCCTAATTTTTTCTTAAATGCAGCTACATTTTTCTGTGTGGTGGTCATACCTTGTTTATCGGCTTTGGTAAAAATCAATGAAAAAGGAATCTGTTTTTCACCTAACCAGTAGCAAAATTCAATGTCAATCTGTTGTGGTTCTAAACGACTGTCAATCAAAACAAAAACACATTGCAGACTTTCTCTTTTGGTGATGTAGGCGCGGATAAATTTCTCCCATTTCTCTCTGCTGGTTTTTGAAACTTTTGCATAACCGTAACCCGGAAGATCGACAATGTACCACTTCTCATTAATTAAAAAGTGATTAATAAGTTGTGTTTTGCCTGGGCGCTGCGAAGTTTTCGCTAGGCCATGCTGATTCACTAACATATTAATTAAAGAGGATTTACCGACATTAGACCGGCCAATAAAAGCATATTCAGGCATTAATGGTGCCGGTAAAGCCGAAATCTGGGTGTTGCTGCAAACAAATGTTGCCGTTTTGATAACCATAAGGCAAAGGTAGGGTTTTGAGTCCGAAGTCCGAAGTTCAAAGTCTAAAGTCGAAAATGATTAGTCTGGTAGAAATGTAAACTTTAAATGGTGCATTGATTATTGCAACCCAGACATTAGACTCTTGACTAAAGACTCCCGACTTTTTCCCTATATTTGCTACTTATCATGAATCAGAACATCACTCCATACCAGGTTACAGATGCAACTAAAAAAGAGCAGGTTGCAACCATGTTTAATAACATTTCAGGTACATACGATTTTTTAAACCATTTTCTTTCTTTAGGTATAGATGTACTCTGGCGCAAGAAGGCCATTAAGGAACTGGTGTCTATTCAGCCAAGAAATTTACTGGATGTGGCTACCGGCACAGGTGATTTTGCATTCGAAGCCATCAAGAAACTGCATCCTGAAAAAGTGGTCGGTGTAGATATATCTGAAGGCATGCTGGAAGTGGCCCGCAAAAAAATCAACCAACGTAGCTTAAGTGAAATATTTTCGGTTCAGGTTGGTGATTCGGAAGGCCTGCATTTTGAAGCAGATACCTTTGATGCCATTACCTGTGCTTATGGCGTGCGGAACTTCGAAAATCTGGAGAAAGGTTTGGCTGATATGTATCGTGTATTAAAACCAGGTGGGAAAATGGTCATTCTGGAGTTTTCCAAACCGAGGGCGTTTCCGGTAAAACAGCTATACAATTTTTATTTTTTACATGTTACACCATTTTTTGGAAAATTATTTTCAAAAGATGCTAGGGCCTACACCTATTTACCAGAATCTGTAGCAGCCTTTCCGGATGGTAATGATTTTACTGCCCAGTTGTCATCCTTATTTTTTTTCAGATCGCGGATTTCATGGTTAAAATAAAGATTTACATTTTCCTGTTCCTTCAGGTGGCTGAACATATCACGGGTTAAAGAACCAAAATTAACGTCAGTTCCCAGATCCATTTTGGTTGCTGCAATTTTTTCATCTTTCTTGCGACCGTCCATAATCAAAGGTGCCCAGGTATCAATTACTTTTGCATCCTCCGTATATTCCATCTCACTGAACAGCGTACATTTTTGCAATGCCTCATAACGCTTTTTCAGGTACTCTACATTCTTCTTTCCCCAAACAAAGCTCATGTGCGGAATTTTGCGAATAAAGTTTCCCGGGTTTGAAACCAATCCTTTTTCAATAAGGTAAGCCCAGAACTGTTTAGAAACTTCAAAGTTTTCGGCAATCTGTACGGCCTTTTTGGTTTCAACCGTACCGTCCTTTTTTTCGGGAGTATAATTCAATTCACAAAAAGCAGAATGACCAGTCCCTGCATTATTCCAGGCATCAGAACTTTCTGCCGCCGCAATGTCAAGTCTTTCGTAAATTTCGATGCTTAAACCAGGTTCTAACTCTTTTAATAAAACCCCAAGGGTAGCGCTCATAATACCTGCGCCTATTAAAATCACATCTACGTCAGTTTTGCCAACTGTCTTTTTCTTTTTAGTCATTTTATATTAAAGGAGTTACAAATTTAGAATCATTTTAAACATACAACGAATTTTGCAGTCGGAAAACTAAAAAAATTGCCAAAAAATTAGAATTTAATGTAGTAAAATATTTTTTTCGAGAATCTGATTCGCAAAAGCCATTCCGTTTTAAACCACCTGATCAAAATTTGATAAAAATGGCATTATAAAAACAGAACCAAAGATCATATCGCCTGAATTAAAAAAATCTATTGCATAAACAAACATTTGATCCTGCGATAGTTTGAAAAAAGACTAGTTTTGATTAGCCAGCATTTTGGTTTACCTATTTATTTTAAATGATAATGATGAAGTATTCGCTCTTATTAATTTGCACAATTTTCCTTTGGGCTTGTTCTGGTGACCAAACAGATGAAGCCTTACTTCTTTTGGATAAACAAAAGCTACAGGAAAACATCAATTATGATAAAATCATTTTTTATAAGTTTACCAAAATTGCCATTCGTGCAAATGCGGTGCTGGACACTAATATGTCCGAGTATCAGCATTTTTCTAAGTACAACCAATCTGTTTTGTCGTTAATGGATACCAGCAAACATCGCATTTCGGTGTTGGAAGCCTTTAAAATCTACAACAATTACCGTAAGGTGAAAACTTTTGTAAAAGAAACCGACGAAGATATTTTCCCGGGATTGATACAGGGTTTTAATGTGCTCTACGGTGCGCCAAAAGTAAATTTAAAGACCATTGACCCGGCAGAAAGGCTTCGTATGCAAAATATTGAGCACGCCATTTTAAGCATGGCAGTATTAACTACCCGGGATTTAGGTCAGCCATTTGCCTTATATGAATGCTCAAAAACACAGCCCGAACTTTTGCCTGACTCTGAAATGAAAACATTGCTGGAATTTGTACGGGGATTCTTATTTTTTGGAAATAACCTGTATTATCTTTCAGAGGATGGCTTATCAAGAAACATCAAGTGGCTTGATCAAAATAAAGATATGCCTTTGCCCTATACCAAGGCTTTTTTTGGCTGGAGAAATTTAAGTGACGCCCAAACTCATATTGCCTTTGATGGAATGAATTACCTATTCAGAGGCTTCGACAGAATGCGCATGGCACGCAAGATTGATGAAGAAAGATCTTTAGAAGATTTTGAATGCTTTTTAAAGGATATGAATAAGCTAGGCTTTCAAAACGAATTGGTATGGATTATTGACGCTTATCTGCATCTAAAAAGAGATCAACCGGAAAAAGCTGTTCCAGCGCTTGAAAAGCTAAAGAAAAGCACTTTGTTTTCAGACACAGAACATAAGGCATTTCAAAAAATCATTGATTTTGCAGGTGAAAGAAAATCAGATGCAGCGTTAAATGGTGTTTATGATAAAGCCTTTATCACAAAACTGGTTTCAAAATACATGATTGCTACCCTATCAAAAATTAACTGGGAACGGGTAATGAAGGAAAACGATGTTCCACACACCAAAGAGATTTTCGCAGGCATTCATAAATTCAGAAACCTTTCAAATGCAGTTAGTCAATATACCGGGTCATCTACTATAAATAACGGTAAAAAAGAAATCACCAAAAAAGGGAATGCGCTATTGAACCAAGCAAAAAGTTTATGGTAAGCTATAAGTCGGCATGTCTAATTTGCAGGATCTGAATCAGAGAATTTGCATTTCCTTTAAAAAGTAACCTTCAAACATTACAACATTACAACATTTCCATATTGTTACATTTCAATCCTAATCCTTAACTTTGCATTATGATTGATCTACCAGTTGTACCTGCAGTAACCGAAGTTAAACGTAAACCGGATTGGTTGCGTGTAAAATTGCCTGTTGGCAAAGAATACGCTCAGGTTCGCAGTCTGGTCGATACCCATAAACTCCACACCATTTGTGAAAGTGGTAACTGTCCGAATATGGGCGAATGCTGGGGTGCTGGTACTGCAACGTTCATGATTCTTGGAAATATTTGTACGCGTAGCTGCTCGTTTTGTGCTGTGGCTACCGGACGGCCCTTAGCTGTTGATGTTGATGAACCAAACCGGATTGCCGATTCAGTAAGATTAATGGGGGTAAAACACTGCGTAATCACATCAGTAGACCGTGATGATCTAAAAGACGGTGGTTCTATTATCTGGGCTGAAACATTGCAGGCCATCCGCAGGGAAAGTCCGGTAACAACACTGGAAACTCTAATTCCTGACTTTAAAGGGCAGTGGGATAATTTATACCGTGTGCTGGAAGAACGTCCGGAAGTGGTATCACATAATATGGAAACGGTTAAACGCTTAACCAGACAGGTAAGAATTCAGGCTAAATACGACAGAAGCCTGGAAGCGCTGAAAAGAATTTCTGATTTTGGTTTGAGAACTAAAACTGGTATTATGCTTGGTTTAGGTGAAACGGATGAAGATATCTTTGAAGCGATGGATGACCTGGTTGCAAATGGTGTACATATTTTAACATTGGGCCAGTATTTACAGCCTACCCGCAATCACCATCCGGTTATCGATTGGATTCATCCTGATCAGTTTGCCATGTATAAAGAAGTGGGTTTATCAAAAGGATTAAAATATGTAGAAAGTGGCCCACTGGTTCGCTCTTCCTATCATGCTGAAAAACATCTTTTCCCGATTGATGGTATAGCATAAAGCAGAAAATGACTGCAGTTTAAAAAATGTTTTAAAAATTGCACTCCCTGCAGGAATTTCTTTATAAAACATTTTTTTGCTTTTCGTGTTCAGTAATGTATCTTAGCAAGCATAGTGACCGCATTGAAAAAAACTACATTAACTGAACCTGAACTTGTTTTTGCACTACAATCGAGAGATTCGTCAGTGTTAAAAACACTGTATGGGATGTATTCATCTGCACTTTACGGCGTTATTTCCAGGATTATCACCCATACGGAGCTTGCTGAAGATGTATTGCAGGAAACCTTTGTAAAGATCTGGCAATCTGCTGAACATTACGACAATTCCAAAGGAAGACTGTTTACCTGGATGATGAATATTGCACGAAATTTATCTATTGATAAGTTACGTTCTAAAGATTTTAAAAATTCACTCAAAAACCAGGATATAGAAAATAACGTAAGTTTCGTTGATGAACAAAACAAAGTTACTTTTAACCCGGATGTACTTGGGATAAAGCAGCTTGTTGAAAATCTAAAACCGGACTTACATGCCGTTCTTGATTTAGTTTATTACAAAGGCTATACACATGTAGAAGCCGCAGAAAAGTTAAATCTGCCATTGGGTACGGTAAAAACCCGCATTCGTTTGGCTATTATTGAATTGAGAAGGAATTTTAATTAAGCGTGGAAAATTTAAAAGCATATATCGAATCAGGAGTACTTGAACTGTACGTTTTGGGTGATTTATCGCCCCAGGAAGCGCTGCAGGTACAGGAACTTGCCAGTCAGCATCAGGAAATCAGAAATGAACTTGCTGCCATTGAAGATGCGCTGGAAAAATATGCCATGCAAAATGCAGTACAACCTGCTGCGTTTGTTGAAACAAAACTATTTGAGAAATTAGGTATTGGTGCAGATGAAGAAACTGAGCCTGTTCTTATACCATCTTTACCACAAGAAACAAAAATAGTTCAGCTTGAAAACCATAGCGGAAAGGTAAAAACCTTGCGTTATGCACTGGTTGCCTGCATTGCACTTTTGTTGATGAGTACAGCGGCATTGTTTATCACCTATAGTAAGTTAACCGATGCACACGACCAGATTGCGAGTTTAAATTTAGATAAACAAAAATTTGCAGGTGTTGTAAGCAAACTTGAATATTCTAACCAGGGATTAAATAATCTGGTACAGATGAATGAGAGTAAAGAATGGGCGACCATCAAAATGAAGGGGCAGGCCATAAGTCCTCAGGCAAAAATGAATGTCTATTGGAATAAAAAAAATAAAAATGTTTTGATTAATTACCTGGCAATGGATCTTCCGAAGGCAGATGCGCAACATGAATACCAACTTTGGGCAATGGTAAATGGAAAACCGGTAAGTCTTGGTGTATTTGGCAAAACGGATTCGACTTCAAAAGAAGCCCTTTTAAAAATGCAAGCCATTCAGGATGCACAGGCTTTTGCAGTAACACTTGAACCGATGGGTGGAAGTGCAAACCCAACGATGGAAAAACTAACCGTAATGGGTGGTGTTTAATTAGAATATTTAAATAAAAAAATCCCGGCAGGTTTTAAATTTGCTGGGATTTTTTATGATATTTTATTTTTGTGCGTATTTCACTTCTTCATATGGCTGAACTAACACCCAGCCCTCTCCGAAAAACTCTAATTGAAATGATTCCCCACTCCCTCTTCCGATGAATGAGCCAAAAGTAAGATTGGTCTTAATATTAGGTGATAAATTTTCTGACCAGGCCACTGTTGCATTGGGATCCGTATAAACCGGCTGATTGGCACTTACCCTCAACAAAATGGGCTCTCCGTGTGTGGTAATGGCAATATACCCGCTGCCAGATAATTTAACCTGAAATAATCCGCCACTCATCATTCCTGCAACACTTTTTAACATCTTGATTTCATTCTTAATGCTGTCTTCAAGTGCCAGAACATCGTTTCCATTCACAAAAACGGATTCATTCTGAAGTTTAATGATTTTAACCTTTTTACCTTCATCAGCTAAATAAAGTTTGCCTGTTCCTGTTGCATGCATCAATGATGTGCCTTCTCCGGATATCGCTTTTTTCAATAAGCCGCCTAATCCTTTACTTAACAAACCTTCGCGTTTAAAATCAACGTTGCCAATATAGGCTACCATCGATCCTGCTTTGGCCATAATTTTCTGGTTTTTCAGATTGACTTCCAGCAAGGCAGGTTTCTCCAGTTCAAAAAAATCATTTTCATTGGGATCTTCTGCCGATTCCTGAATGAGCTCCTTTAAGGTATACTCTTTTTTTGTTTCCATAATTAAATATTGTTTTTCGGTTTTCTAACACCCTCATCAATTCGTGAGCCAAATCATTTTATAAATAGCTGTTTGCCCGAAGTATGCACACGAATAAAAAAAATACGGCTCTTAAACATTCCCAAAAGGGGTTTAAACCATTTTTAATTTGTGATTAATTTTTTCAGTAATACCATGTCGTCAGTGATAACTCAGGCAAATCGGACACTTTTAAAAACACATTTATCACTGAATAGATCCACCCGAATAGTACTCAGGAAATTACATGCGTCAATTACATCAGCTTCTGAATGGTATCCGCAATTCCGGCAGCTACCTGTGAAGCCGTAACCACAAATTTATGCTGAGCGAGGCTGTCACCGGTTTTTCCATGTACAAAACAACCTAAAACAGCGGCATCGGCAGGCGTATATTTTTGCGCTAAAAAAGCCGCAATTACTCCGGTTAAAACATCGCCCATTCCACCCTGTGCCATGGCAGGATGACCGGTTGGATTAATTAAAACTTCACCTTCGGCAGTACAGATAAAAGTAAACTGATTTTTAAGCACAATAACGACCTGTAATTTAACAGCCTGTTCTTTTGCAGTTTGCAAACGGTCCCACCAGTTGTCGTGTGACCCGAAAAGCCGGTCAAACTCCTTCATATGTGGTGTTAAAATGGAATGTGCGGGCAACTTGCCTAATAAATCTGGTCTTTCTGACAACATATTTAAACCATCAGCATCAATAACCAATGGATAATCAAATGTCATCAAACTTTCCATTAAACGCTCATTTTCAACAGAAACACCTAAACCTGGTCCTACAGCAATGGCCTGATATTTCCCCGGGTGTTCTATCCGGGTATATTCATCACGTGGTAAAGCCATTACCTCAGGAAGGGCCGTGTTCAGTGCAATTAAGCCACCAGTAGGAATACAGGCGGTAGTTAAACCTGCACCGGTATGCAGACATGCCATGCAAGAAAGCAGGGCGGCACCCATGGTATTTGTATTTCCGGCAATAATTAAGGCATGACCATAGGTACCTTTATGGCTGAATAATCTCCTGGGTTGGAGTATATTTTTCACATCGCTTTGCTCTATCAGATAAAAATCTGAAGTTTGTTTCTGCATAAAATGCTCATCTAATCCGATTGCCACAACTTCAACCTGTACTGTCGCCTGTACCGATTCAGGCAGAAAAAAATTAATTTTTGGCCGTTGGAAACAAATCGTTTTAAAGGCTTTTATTCCATTATATTCTTTTGGCAACCTTCCTTCTGCAAAAAAGCCGGTCGGTACATCAACAGCATAAACCTTTCTTTGCGATTGATTGATCAGTCTTGCCAGTGCTGCATACTCACCTTCCAGGGGCTTATTTAAGCCGGACCCTAAAATGGCATCTATAATGATATCGGATTTGATACTTTTTAAATCTGCAGCTGCATTTAAAACTACCTTTTTACACCTGGATTCTTCCAGCCGCTGAAGGTTAATGGTAAAATCGGCACTTTGCTTTTCAGAAAAATTAACCAGGTAAACTTTTATATTATTATATCCATTACTGAGTAAAAGATGTGCTATGGCCAGTCCGTCGCCTCCGTTGTTCCCCTTACCACAAAATATAGCAATGCTTTTATGCGTGTCGAATTCATCTCTTAAAAAACTATGTACAAAGGCCCGGGCTGCCTTTTCCATTAAATCAATAGAAGCAATAGGCGTATTTGCTATCGTAAATTCATCTGCTTTGCGCATTTGCGCTGAAGTAAGTAGAGTCTGCATTAAACTAAGTTAAGATTTAAGTATAATAAAGAATTGTGTATTATTGTTTTGGCAAGGTATTCAGGTGTTGAAAATGATCGGCATAAATACTGACCAACCAAAAATTATATATCTTTAACCTTTACCATTAATAAATCAATTACATTTTTATTAAACGCTAATCAAATGAACCAAAAACCATCAAATGCATTTATAGCTGCTTCCTGGATTGCTTTAGGCACCGGAATGATCGGCTTTATTGTTGGCCTTTGGCGTTCAGACATGCTACTGAATGAAAAAGGATATTATTTCACTGTTTTAATGTTTGGCCTTTTTGCTGTAATTTCCTTACAAAAAGCTGTTCGCGATAAACTGGAAGGCATTCCGGTAACTGAAATTTACTATGGCTTAAGCTGGTTCTCTACTTTGCTCACCATTACCCTGCTGGTGATTGGCTTATGGAACGCCACACTATTGCCCAGTGAAAAAGGTTTTTATGCCTTTGCTTTTTTACTTTCGCTTTTCGGTGCCATTACTGTTCAAAAAAACACCAGAGATAATCAGATCTCCAATAAAAATAAAGATCTCAATTAATCACTTTTTATTTAATGGCTGAAAAAATAATTATTGGTGTTACCGATTGCAGCAAATTCTCTATCTATCGGGATTGGGTGTTATCATATGATAGCCGCATAGCAGTAATTCAGCTGGGTTATAAACTCGATAATTTTGAAGCCATCAGAAACTGCCAGGGGATTGTATTAACCGGTGGAGAGGATGTGCATCCCCGGTTTTATAATCAGCCAGACTATTATCCATACTGCCATGAAGATGATGTGAATGAACTCCGGGACGAATTTGAATTTAAAATTTTAGCATATACAGAGGCAAATGATATTCCGGTTTTGGGCATTTGCAGGGGAATACAGGTTGGCAATGTTTTTTTTGGCGGAACTTTAATTCCGGATATTGCCACCTGGGGAAAGTTTGACCATTCTAAAATGCCCGACAAGCAAGACCGTTATCATGAGATTATCATCAATCCATCTTCCTGGTTAAAACAAATTGTACATACTGATTTTGGTTTGGTTAACAGCAATCACCATCAAAGCACCGATCGTATTGGCAAAGGTTTAGTGGTGAGTGCCATTTCACCAGATGGTATTGCCGAAGCCATAGAACGCCTTGAACCCGCTGGCAAGTCGTTTCTTTTATTTGTGCAATGGCACCCTGAACGTTTAAAGGATCAGCAAAGCCGCTTTAGCAAAAACCTGCATGATGCATTTATACAGTCCATCACAAATCGGCTGTAACTTTCGTTATGGTATACACAGGAAACAGCTTCCAAAACCATACTGACTTCATTAAGCCGTTAAACTCTCCAATACATTAAACGGTACTGATTTTAAGCACTAAATCGACTTAGTAAAGCCATCCATTCATGATTAGTAAAGAGAAAATAGGCTAATTCCTAACTTTTTAATAAATTGCAGATCAATAATTTTCAATTTTAAATACTTAAATGAAGAAACTATTCCTGTTGTTGTCATACTGTATTCTTACTGCCAATACTTATGCACAAAATTTAGTCGGTGAAACTGAAATCGGCGATACTGAAAATGCAGTTTCAACTGCTCAGATTGCCATTATTCCGGAACCTGTATCGCTTATGAAAAAAGCCGGACAATTTACCTTACCTGAAAACGTAAGTATTCAGGCATCAAAAAATGAAGGTTTAAAACAAAGTATTGCTTTTCTATCAGAAAGAATTAAAACAGCTACGGGGAAATTTGTGAGCACCGTTTCTACAGCAAATCATCCAACAATTAAATTGATACTGAATACTCAAAGTGATGCACAGTTGGGTACAGAGGGCTATAAATTAAATGTGAATCCCACCCAAATTATCATTACGGCCAATCAACCGGCAGGAATTTTCTGGGGTGTTCAATCACTGATTCAACTGTTTCCGGTAGCTATTGAAAGTAAGGAACTGGTCGAAAACGTAAAATGGAAATTACCCTGTGTTGATATCGTTGATTATCCGAAATTAGGCTGGAGGGGGCTGATGTTTGATGTTGCACGTCACTTTTTCACAAAGGATGAGGTAAAGCAGTTTATTGATAACATGGTCCGCTATAAATTTAACCTGCTGCACTTCCATTTAACGGATGATGAAGGATGGAGAATTGAGATTAAAGGTTTACCAAAATTAACCGAGGTTGGTGCATGGAGTGTTAAAAAAACCGGAACCTTTGGCGACTTTATTCCGCCAACCGCTGATGAACCCAGAAATTATGGTGGTTTCTATACACAGGAAGATATTAAAGAACTGGTACAATATGCCCAGGATCGTTTTGTAAACATCATGCCGGAGATTGACGTTCCCGGACACAGTTTAGCGGCAATCGCCTCTTATCCGGAACTTTCCTGCACTCCGGATGCAGTTAATTACAAGGTTCGTTCAGGTGAAAAGATTATGGATTGGAGCCGTGGTGCGCCTCCCCTCGCTTTAGTAGATAATACGCTATGTCCGGCGAACGAAAAGGTTTATGTTTTTCTGGACTCCGTGATTACACAAGTAGCCAAACTTTTTCCTTTTGAATACATACACATGGGCGGTGATGAAGCCCCTCATAATTTCTGGGAGAAGAATGACCAGGTAAAGGCGCTGATGCAAAGGGAAGGTTTAAAAACCATTCCGCAAGTACAGGCTTACTTCGAAAAACGTGTAGAGCAGATCGTGGTTTCAAAAGGCAAGAAGTTCATGGGCTGGGATGAAATTCTGGAAGGCGGAGTTTCACCTACAGCATCAGTAATGAGCTGGAGGGGTTTAAAATATGGCATTGAGGCTTCAAAAGATAAGCATAACGTGGTGATGAGCCCAACTGAATTTGCCTATCTAGATTATATGCAGGCCGATGTGATTACAGAACCTAAGGTTTATGCTTCCCTTCGGTTAAATAAAGCGTATCAGTTCAATCCAATACCTGCAGGCGCAGATTCTAAATATATCATCGGAGGGCAAGCCAATCTCTGGACAGAACAGATTTTCAACTTCCGCCAGGTGCAATACATGGTATGGCCACGTGCCTTTGCAATTTCTGAAGCTATATGGAGTCCTATAGAAAAGAAAAACTGGACGAGTTTCGTTGACCGTACAGAAGAGCACTTTAAAAGACTGGATTTAGCTGAAGTTAAATATTCACCTGCTATTTACGATCCGGTTTTTACAGTGAAACGCAGTTCTGATAAACAATTGATGATTGAATTGACACCTGAAATTGATGGCTTAGACATTTATTATAGCTTCGACAATTCTATGCCAGATCGTTTTTATCCTAAATATACAACCGCGATTACGCCACCAAAAGATGCAACTATGCTTCGTGTGATTACGTATAAGGGAAAACAGGCTATAGGAAGAATGATCAGTATGCCTGTTGCTGATTTGCAAAAAAGAGCCAGATAATGGGTATCGAAATCGAAAGAAAATTTTTGCTTCATCACGAAGAATGGCATCAGGTTATTAAACCAGCAGGAAAGAACCTCAGGCAGGGTTATATCCATAATGATCCTGCTAAGACCATTCGGGTAAGAATAGCGGAAGAAAAGGCCTGGCTAACAATAAAGGGCATTACGGTTGGTGCCTCAAGATTGGAATATGAATATGAAATCCCTCTGGCCGAAGCAAAGGAGTTGCTTGATCATTTTTCGGAAGGTGAACTGGAAAAAATCAGATACGAAATTGACCATCAGGGTAAAACCTGGGAAGTAGATGTATTTTCTGGTGATAATGAAGGATTAATTGTAGCAGAAATTGAGTTGTTAGCTGAAGACGAAGATTTTGAGTGTCCACCATGGATTAATGTAGAAGTAACTGGTGATAAGCGTTATTATAATGCCAGTTTAACTACTCATCCTTTCAAAGACTGGGAGGATTAGGTAATTTTTTATTGCTAATAGATTTTTTTGGAGATATGAAGCAATCTTAAGGCGATCGCCATTTATGTTTAGTCGTAGTGAGATGCAAAGAGCAACCTCCTTTTCTTAATCAATTATCAGAAATGAGATAGCCTCAATCGATTAAAATCGATTGAGGCTATCATGAAAAATAAAAACGCCTGTTATGGATACAATCCGGCTATATCTTATTTAATTGCTTTTAAAGAAATATCAAAAACCAACGGGGTAAAAGGATTAATCGGACCGCCACCATTTTCTCCATAACCTAATTTGGAAGGAATAATGATTTTGATTTTTCCGCCTACACCAATCATCTGAACACCTTCAATAAATCCCGGAGCCAGTTGCCCCAAAACTAATGGACGGGCTGCATATTGTGCCATTGGCGAGTAAATACCAGCTTCTTTGGCAACCTTCGCATCTGATGTATCAAAAACGTTGATTTTACCATCGGCCTTTTTATTGGTGAACTGACCTGTATAATCAACCATGATGGTATCAGTTAAGGTTGCCCTTTGCGTATTACCCGGTGCCTCAATGATATATTGCAAACCCGATGCTGTTTTTTGGGTTTTCAAGTTATTATCAGCAATATACTTCGCTATTTTCGAAGCCTCATTAGCTTTATTTTTTGCAATTAAAGTTTTGTATTCTTCTTCAAAAAATGAACGCTTCTTTTTCTCAAAAATAGAATCAGCCTCATTAGCCGTTTTATGTAAAACCTTTTCTATTTTAATGGTAAAAGTAGAAAAGTTATCTTTTGCGCCGGTTGGTTTAGGCTGACCTGAATATTTGGCCATAGAATCTAAATTCAATTTAAAAACAGCACTATCTCCTTCGCCCAGTAATTTTAAGGCAGAAGCCAGGTCTCCTTTAAACATTGATTTGCTGATGGGAAAAAATGCAGGTCTTTCATTGTCATAAGTATTCACCAGGGTAGAATCCCCATTTTTGGTTTCAATCACCTGGATCCCATTTAACTTAACGAAATCACCTTCCTGAATTTTAGGTTTCCCTTCGCTATTGTAAATTTTATAGGTCATGTCGCCTTCGCCCTTTTCAAATTTATTACAGGCAGATAAACCTAAAGCTGCCGCCAGTATCATAATTATTCCTTTTTTCATTTTCTGCTATGACTTAATGGGACAAAAAAAAGGTGTTGCTTAGAAAGAACAACACCTTTTTAATTTAATTTATTTTTTTATCGGTGCGGCTGCTGCTGCAGGAGCCTTTTTGATATCTGTGATCTCAATATCAAATACAATTGGGTTGTAAGGCATAATACCTACCTGTGGAGCACCCTGCTCACCATATCCTAATTTAGAAGGAATGATAGCAGTGATTTTTCCACCTTTACCAACCAATTGCAATGCTTCAGTAAAACCTGGAATGGTTCCGCCCAAAGCCATTTTAGTTGGGCCATATGGTCTGCCTGCCTGGAATTTATTTTCAGCTTTGGCAATTTTTTCATCACTGGTATCAAATACCGGATATTTACCTTTACTGTCTTTTTTAGCTAATCTTCCGGTATAGTTTAATGTTACTGTATCACCTAGTTGTGCACGTTCTGCATTTCCAGGTGCTGTAATGATATATTGTAAACCACTTGCAGAAGTTTTCGTTTTTAAATTGTTATCAGAAACGTAAGCTTTAATTTTACCCTCTTCAGCACCTTTCTTTTTCTCTGCACTGGCTTTAAAATCTGCCTGAAAAAACTCACTTGCTCTTTTATTGAAGGTTGAATCAGCTTCACCTTTATTCTTTTTGAAAACTTTTTCTACCTTGATAGTGAAGGTAATATACTTATCATTCTTAAACTGCTCTGGCTTAGGCTGTTTACTATAAAAAGCCATGGTATCCAAATTTACTTTGAAAGTTGCACTATCACCTTCTCCAAATAAAGTTAACACATCATTCATGTCACCAGCATACATTTTCTTTTGAACCGGAAAAACCTGTGGATTTTCATTATCATAAGTGCTGCCCAAAACAGAGTCTTTATCATTTTTCTGGATGAAATTCATTTTAATGATATCACCTTCTTTGATTTTCTCTTTTCCTTCAGAATGGTGAATGGTATACAATAAACCACCAGCACCTTTTTTTTCTTTGTTACAAGCTGCCAACCCTAATGTTGCAGCTACAAGAACAATAATTCCTTTTTTCATTTTGTATTTTAAACTTTATTTAATTTGGTTATCTGCTTTACGCAATTAATTGATTTTTATACTCTTCTAAAATGGATTTGAAATCGTTTACTACCGCATCCAAAGGTTTTTCTGAGGCACCACCGGCAGCATTTCGATGTCCGCCACCATTAAAATATTTTTTACAGATTTCATTTGCCGGAAAATCACCGGTAGATCTTACTGAAAGCTTTACTTTATCACTGCGCTCAATAATCAGTGCTGCCAGCCTGATGCCATTAATGGAAAGCGCATAATTGACCACGCCTTCTGTATCGCCTGTAGTACTGTTAAAACGGACTAATTCTTCTTTAGTGACAGCAATGATTGCAGTATTGTAATCCCTGATAATTTCTAATTTATTGGAAAGGCAATAACCCAGGAACCTCAAACGGTCTTCACTGGCATTATCATATACCTGCTGATGAATTTTCCAGTGTTCAGCACCTAAATCAATCAGGTCTGCCGCAATTCTGTATACATCAGATGTAGCTGATTCGAAACGAAACGATCCTGAATCCGTCATAATACCAGTGTATAAACAAGCGGCAACATCTTTATTGATTCCAGCTTTATCTTCCAGTTGGTTGACAATAAAGTCATATACCAACTGTGCTGCCGCACAGGCATTAATGCTCCAATGGCGGTAATCATCAAAATCTTCAGGCTCTAAATGATGATCAATCATTACTTTTTTAGCACCTGACGCCCTGACGAGCTCACCCAGTTCATTAATTCGACTTAAGGTGTTAAAGTCTAAACAAAAAATCAAAGCAGCTTCATCTACCAGTTTCGCAGCCTTTTCATGCTCTTCAGTATAAATAATTACATCAGAATTGTTAGGCATCCAGTGTAAAAAAGTTGGATAATCAGTTGGCGTGATGACTTTTACATGATGACCTTTTTGGATTAAATAGCCATACAGCCCTAGTGATGAACCCATGGCATCTCCATCCGGCTTGTGATGTGTAGTAATGACAATTCGTTGTGGCGTAGCCAGTAAAGATTTTAACTCAGGTAGTGTAAGCATATATTTTTTGCGTTGCAAAGCTAAGTATTTTTAGTATAGGATTAAAGGATTTTAAGACAGCCGGATGATATATCATGAATAAGGCTTTCCTGAAGATGACTGATTGTACAACTATTAAGTATAGCATGATCTTATACAAGGCTGTTGATTATTCATCAATAAAACGTATTTTTGCAGAAAAATTGATATTCAAACACAATGAGCACGAACAGAACTTTTACCATGATCAAGCCTGATGCAGTTGCAAACGGCCACATCGGATCGATCATAAATGACATTACCAATGCAGGTTTCAAAATCATCGCATTAAAATATACCAAATTAACGGATGAAACTGCCGGTCAGTTTTATGCGGTGCACGCTGAACGCCCATTTTACAAAGATTTAGTAAGCTTCATGTCTTCAGGACCAATTGTTGCTGCTATCCTTGAAAAAGACAATGCGATTGAAGATTTCAGAAAATTAATCGGCGCAACCAATCCTGCTGAAGCGGCAGAAGGTACGATCCGTCAGAAATATGCCAAATCAATTGATGCCAATGCCGTTCACGGGTCTGACTCTGATGAAAACGCGGAGATTGAAGGAAACTTCTTCTTCAAGGCAGATGAGCGTTTCTAATCAATTGTAAAAAATATTTTTATGCTAAAACCCCGAGATTTCGGGGTTTTATTGTTTTATCAATTTCGTATCTTTCAAGCTTAAAATATCCAGCGTATATAACCGTTTTAACATTACACCTTAATCACTAAATGAAAACAATTCTCCTGGCAGCCTGCCTTTCAACCCTTTCCATTGCCACTTATGCACAAAAAAAAGCAGCCGTAAAAAAACCTGTTGCTAAAAAAACAACTATAACTAAAACCACCAGGGTTATTTCTGGTTTAAGAACTGGGTTAGATTCTACCAGCTATGCCTTCGGAACCTCTATTGGAGCAGGGTTAAAAACGACCGGATTATCAGCTTTAAATTATGAGATGCTGATAAAAGGCTTGAAGGATTCATTTACAGGCGGAAAATTAATCTTAACACCACAACAGGCTCAGGAAAATATCAATGCAGCCATTACCAAAGCATCAGCTGTTAAAAATAAGGCTGAGGCTGAAGCCAATAAAATTAAATACGGACCAATGATAAAAGAAGGACAAGATTTCTTAGAAGAAAACAAAAAACGCGCGGGCGTACAAACGACTGCCAGTGGACTGCAATACGAAGTGATAACCGCTGGAACAGGCGTTAAACCTATCGCTACAGATTCTGTTTTAGTACACTACAAAGGAACTTTGCTAAACGGAAAACAATTTGACAGCTCATATGATCGTGGTGAGCCCATCAGCTTTCCGTTAAACAGGGTGATTCCAGGATGGACTGAAGGTGTACAATTGATGCCTGCAGGATCTAAATATAAATTTTTTATCCCATACCAACTGGCGTACGGCGAGCGTGGTGCCGGAGCTGATATTCCACCATATAGCGCTCTAATTTTTGAAGTGGAATTGCTAAAAGTTAACGGTAAATAGCCCGTGATTAAAACTTTATTTCGTATTCGATGTTAGCTATAAAAAAATAACATCAGTATGAAAAAGATATTACCTGTAGCATTAATCGCATTTTTATGCACTACCTTAAGCAGTTGTGAACTTGTTGGAGGTATTTTCAAAGCCGGCGTTTGGTCAGGCGTAATCGTAGTCGTAATAGTAGTAGCACTAGTGATCTGGATTCTGGCTAAAATATTTGGCGGCGGAAGAAGTTAATTTGAAAGGCACCTGGTGCTGAATCAAAATAAGAAAGCGTTGGGTTATACATCCAGCGCTTTCTGTTTATAAGCCATTATAGAAATATCATTTCATTGATGACCACACTACCGGCATGTTCATTTAACTTTTGTATAATGCCCTGACGAACCATTACCAGTTCATTTTTAATTACGGATGATTCTATTCTGATAAATAACTTTTTATCCTTTATATAGATTTGTGTAGTTCTATTTGCAATGGCGGTACCCATAATTTCCGGCCAGATAGCCAGGATGAATGTTTCATCAAATTTTCTACGTAAACGATATACATCAAGCATTTTGCTGATGGCATCTTTCATCGTTACATCATTCGGCTTACGCATGGCTTATTTGTCCTTCTTTAACTTCAAACAAAGTTACATCAACTTCTATTTTTTCAAAGACAGATTTTACTCTTTCTTTTCCGGTATCTGTAATAAAGATCTGCCCAAAATCCTGGTGAGATACCATTTGCATCAATTTCTGTACCCGGTGATCATCCAGCTTATCGAAAATATCATCCAGCAACAGCAGCGGTTTAAAACCTTTATTTTTTGCCAGGTAGGCATATTGCGCCAGTTTTAAAGCAATTAAAAAAGACTTCTGCTGACCTTGCGAACCAAATTTTTTCAGCGGCATATCACTGATGACAAAAGCGAGCTCATCTTTATGAATACCGGTTGTAGTGCGTTCTAACACCCGATCTTTTTCAACCGATTTTCGCAATAACTCATCAAATGGCATATCTGACAATTGCGATTGGTAATTTAAGGCAACTGTTTCTTTATTTTCGGTAAGGTACTGATAATAGTCGTTAAAGAGTGGAATAAACTCATCCATAAATGCTTTTCTGGTTGCGAAAATTTTGTTTCCCGCGATCACCAGTTGCTCATCCAGAATCTCCAGCAATGTCGGATCATATTTTCTGGTGATGGCGATTTGCTTTAAAAAAGCATTTCTATTTAAAAGAATGCGGTTGTAGGCAATGAGCTGATCAAGATAATGTGAATCGGTCTGAGAGATAACATTATCTATAAATTTCCTGCGCTCCTCACTACCTTCCATAATCAGGTTCACATCATATGGAGAAACCATCACCACAGGAAATAAACCAATATGGTCGGCAAGTTTTTCGTATTCCTTTTTGTTCCGTTTGAACTGCTTTTTTTGATTTCTCTTTACGCCACAGGTAATTTTATCATTTTTTTCATTGCGGTCAAAATCACCCTGAATCATAAACAGATCTTCTCCGGTCTTAATCTGCTGACCATCAATCGGGTTAAAATAACTTTTACACAGGCATAAATAATGAATGGCATCCAGCATGTTGGTTTTACCTGAACCATTGTTCCCGGTAAAAACGTTTACAGTATCTGAAAATCGGAGATCTGCATCGCAATAGTTTTTAAAATTTAAAAGCGTAATATTCTTTAACCACATAAATATGGCGCAATTTACCGTTTTTTAACCTCTAAATAACTAATGTTTAATTAAATACTTCAAAATAAAGGTTGATACTTTGATTGAAAAATGTATTTTTGCAATCTTAATTTTTTAAACAAACATGTCTACAACAGATAACCAGACTACTCAACCTATTAAAAAAGGTTCATTTTTACAGGAAAATAATAAGAGCTTGCTTTTTATCGCAGGTGCTGTAGTTTTATTAATCGGTGTATATTTTTGGTATCAAAATGTGTACTTAAAAGGCCGTGCTGAAGAGGCAGCAAGCAAAATGTTTAAGGCTGAATCTTATGTAGGTGTTGATTCTTTATACAATAAAGCAGTTAAAGGTGAAGGCGGTTACCCAGGCTTAGCACAAATTGCTGATGAATATGACAATACTAAATCTGCTAATTTAGCTAACCTTTATCTTGGCGGAATTTATTTACGTAAAGGTGAATATAAACAAGCTATTGATGCACTTGGAAAATATAGCGCAACTGGCAGCCCGGTTGCAGATCCATTGGCTTTAGGCTTATTGGGTGATGCGTATAGCGAACTGAAAGACTACAAGCAAGCTGCTACTTATTATAAAAAAGCATCAGACAAAGCCAGTAAATTTACTTCACCAATGTTTCTTAAAAAACTAGGTCTGGTAAATGAAAACTTGAAAGATTTTAACGGTGCGGTTGATGCTTACACCAAAATCAAGACACAATACCCTGAAAGTGCAGAAGCACAGTTGGTAGATGCCTATATCGCAAGGGCACAGGAACAGGTTAAATAACTTAAACGACAATATCACGAAAAAAGACCATTGAAAGATGGTCTTTTTTCGTTGGTGGAAATCTTAATTATTTCGGAAAAAAAAGCTTTTATAGAAATCGTACGACTAACTGTTCCCATTCCTCTTCCAGTGAAATTTGTGGCCGGCTTTCTTTTGCGTTCCTATACCAATAATCTGCATTCCAGGTATCGCCTTCTTTACGGTGTAAATAGGCATGAATCAGAGCGGAAATAGCATCATCCAAATGATCTACTTCATGGTGCGCTTGATCCCAATCACCTTTTCCATCAAACCAGAGTGCCTTTAATGGAACAGATAAACCTATGGGCGGATGATCAGATTTTAAGGAATCTTTAAATTCGATGAAAGTCATGAAGATGAAGTTTAAAAATGATGATTCGATGTTATTTATTAAAAGCAGTCATGGTATGTGCCGGACCAATCGTAACAAAACTTTTAATCAGTTCTACACTTTTATCAATAAGCGCAGGCAATTCCAGTTGTTCATTTTTATCAAACAGACCTAAAACGAAATCGATCTGACGACCTTTAGGATAATCATTCCCAATACCAAATCTTAAACGGGCATAATTTTGTCCGCCACAAACTTCCTCTATACTTTTTAGGCCATTATGACCAGCACTTGAGCCTTGTAATTTTAACCGGAGTTTACCCAGTGGGAGCGCCAGATCATCAACAATAACCAATACATTTTCAGGAGCAATTTTCAACTCCTTCATCCAATAATTTACGGCTTTACCGCTGAGGTTCATAAAAGTTGTAGGCTTGATGACATGAAGTTTTTTTCCTTTGAAACTCACTTCAGCATAATAGGCCAACCGGATATTATCAAAACTGCCCCCTAAGCCCTTCACCAATTCATCAGCAATATCAAATCCAATATTATGCCTTGTATGCGCATACTCCGGACCAATATTACCCAAGCCAACTATCAGATATTTCATGGCGCAAAGATATAATGTTTAATGGAAGATGAAAAATGGGTTTTATAAAACCTAGGGAGTAACTTTAGCTTCTGACGGGTAGCGTAGGTTAAGAAAAAATTTGAATAAAAAAGCGGTACAAAATTGCTTTTGCACCGCTTTTAATCTGTGAAATCACTTTAATCAGTGAAATCCTTGTACTATTTTTTACCTTTAGCAGCTTCAGTTTCTGCTTGTTTTAATGCTCTAGACATTGCAACAGAAACGATCGTATCTTCAGGAGTATTTGTAATGGCATAACCTTCAGCTTTAAGATCACGCACACGGTATAAACTACCTACTTCTAATTTTTCTAAGCTTACTTCAACATTTTGTGGCATGTTAGCAGGTAATGCTTTGATACGTAACTTACGTAATTTCTGAATCAATTTACCCCCCATTTTAACACCTGGAGAAGTTCCTGTTAATTTAACCGGAATTTCCATAACGATTTCTTTCTCGTCGAACAACTGAAGAAAATCGATGTGCATTAATACGTCAGTAAGCGGGTGAAACTGAGTGTCTTTAACGATCGCTTTAGTTTTAGTACCGTTTACATCAATTTCCACAAAATTTACTTCCGGGGTATAAATAACATCTCTTAAATCAGCAATAACCACTGCTAAGTGTTGTTGCTCTTTTCCACCATACAATACCGCCGGAACCTTACCTTCGTAACGAAGTTCCTTGGCATCGCGTTTCCCTACGTTCTCTCTTGGAGAACCGCTAATTGCGATTGTTTTCATTTTATTTATATTTATTTATTAGTAGCAAGTTTTAGTATCGAGTATTAAGACCTTAAGCCCTAAACTATTTAACCTTCAACTTTTTCAAACTCTCTTTTTGTTCAGCATAAGTTGTTTTGGCCTTTTAAATGCCTACCGCAACACGCTTAACGCTATACTTTAAACAAGTCGCTAATTGAACCGTGCTCATTTACATTGGCAATTGCCCTGGCAAATAAACTTGCGGTACTCAGCACTCTAATTTTTTCACTCTCCATTCTTAAAGGAATGGTATCTGTTACGATCAATTCTGTTAACACAGAATTTTCAACCGTTTCTATGGCTTTACCAGATAATACCGCGTGTGTACAGACTGCTCTTACGCTGGCCGCACCATTTTCCATAATCAAAGCCGCAGCTTTTGATAATGTTCCGGCGGTATCACAAATATCGTCAATCAACACTACATCCTGCCCGGTTACATCACCGATAATTGACATGGATTCAATTTCATTGGCCCGTTTACGGCGTTTATCACAGATAATTACTTCTGCATTGAAAAACTTTGCAAAAGTTCTGGCCCTGTATGAACCACCCATATCCGGAGATGCAATGGTTAAATTTGGCAGATTTAAACTTTTAATATAAGGTACAAAAATCACTGATCCATCCAGGTGATCTACCGGAATATCAAAGAAACCCTGAATCTGAGCCGCATGCAAATCCATCGTCATAATGCGGTGGATACCTGCTGATTTTAATAAGTTTGCTACCAATTTGGCGCCGATTGCTACACGTGGTTTATCCTTTCTATCCTGACGGGCCAAACCATAATAAGGAACAACTGCCGTAATATAATGTGCCGATGCCCTTTTAGCCGCATCTACCATCAACAAGAGTTCCATTAAATTATCACTAGGCTGATAAGTAGATTGGATTAAAAAAACATCGCAGCCGCGGATTGATTCGTCAAAAGAAGGCTGGAATTCTCCATCACTAAATTTGTGGATCGTAACATCACCAAGTGGCTTGCCGTAACTTTCGGCAATTTTCAGTGATAGTCCTCGTGAACCTGTTCCGGAAAATAATTTTACCGGGTTAAACTGCAATGGCATAATCCGTGTGTAGTTTACGGTTTAAAAAAAATCGGATCATGTTATTTAAAAACACGATCCGATGATAAATTTGTTGTCCGACCTGGATTCGAACCAAGACAAACAGTACCAAAAACTGTCGTACTACCCTTATACTATCGGACAAACTTTCCCGAGGTTAACCCCTCGTAAGGGAATGCAAATGTAGGAAGCTTATTTGAAATATGCAAGAGTCATTTTAAAAAATTTTTCAATTTTTTCTTACTCTTCCTTTTTGCATTGCAAAGATAAAAAAATCATCATATGCCGTGCAACATTTTATTTTTTTCTACGACATTTTTAATCAGGAACCACATAAATCATTTATTATCAAAGACTAAATTTTACTATGAATTATTCAAAGATCAACATCGCTATGGGTTGGCTGTGCTTTTTTATTGCCGCGCTCACTTATATCCTCACTTTAGATCAATCTGTAAGTTTCTGGGATTGCGGAGAATTTATTGCAGCAGCATATAGAATGGAAGTTGTTCACCAGCCAGGTGCACCAATGGTTTCCATGATCCAGCGGTTATTTTCTACGCTTGCCCTGGGCGATAAAACGCTGGTTGCCTATTTTATGAATGTATCTTCAGCTTTGGCAAGCGCAGGTACAATTCTTTTCTTATTCTGGACCATTACAGCATTGGCAAAAAAAACGATTCTTAAAAAAGAAGAAGAAATAAGCACCTCTAAATTAATCAGTATCATGGGTGCCGGTCTGGTAGGCGCGCTGGCTTATGCTTTTTCTGATAGCTTCTGGTTCTCGGCCGTTGAGGCTGAAGTTTATGCCATGTCATCGCTCTGCACCGCAATAGTATTATGGGGAATATTAAAGTGGGAATCTCATGCAGATGAACCAAAGGCTGATCGATGGTTACTATTCGTAGCGTATATGATGGGTATTTCGATTGGCATACATCTTTTAAACCTATTGGCTATCCCAGCACTGATCTTCATATATTATTTCAAAAAGCATCCAAATCCCCGCTTGAAAAATGTGATTAAAGTTTTTGTCATATCAATTCTGGCATTGGCAACTGTACAATTTGGAATTATACAATACCTGGTCTCATTTGCGGCGAACTTCGATTTTTTCTTTGTAAATACATTAGGTCTTGGCTTTGGCAGTGGTATTCTATTTTTTGTGTTATTACTTAGTTGCGGACTGGTTTATGGAATCCATTACGCTATCCGCAAGCATAAAAAAGCATTGAACATAATTCTGCTGTTTACAACGCTGCTCATTTTTGGCTACAGCTCATTCGCTATTTTAATCATCAGGGCACATGCGAAACCAAATTTGAATAACACAGACCCTGAAAATGCTTTTAACTTTTTAAGCTATGTTAACCGATCTCAGTATGGTGATCGTCCTTTACTTTATGGTGAAAATTACAATTCAGAAAAAATCGACATTAAAGAAACCGGAACGCTTTACAGAAAGGGGAAAGACAAATATGAATCTGCCGGAACCAGATCAGAATATGTTTTTGCTGACAAAACTTTAATGCCACGAATGTATAGCGATAAGCCTGAACACATCAATTTTTACAAAAACTACATGGGTTTTGATGATGCACATCAACCAACTTTAATGGATAATTTAAGTTATATGTTCTCTTTTCAGACCGGGCAAATGTACATGCGCTATTTTATGTGGAATTTCGTGGGCAGGCAAGATAATGAAGACGGACAATTAGGAGGCCTTAATGGTGCCTGGTTAAGTGGCGTTAAGCCAATTGATGCTTTGAGGCTGGGCAATCAAAGCCATTTGCCACCATCTATTACAGAAAACAAAGCCTATAACCGTTTTTTCTTTCTGCCATTGATTATCGGATTAATTGGTGCTATCTGGCACTTTAAACGCAATCATAAAGATGCAGGAGTAATTGGATTATTGTTTGTATTTACCGGAGTTGCAATTGTGATTTACCTCAACTCAGTACCAATAGAACCCCGCGAAAGAGATTATGCTTATGTAGGATCTTTTTATGCCTTTGCCATCTGGACTGGCCTGGGTGTTTTAGGGCTGAAAGATTGGCTCTTTCAAAAACTTTCACCGGCAAAAGCGGGCCTGTTTGCATCATTTACCGCAATTTTAATGGTGCCGGTATTGATGGCTGTTCAAGGATGGGATGATCATGACCGTTCAGAAAGTCATGTTGCTCATGATATGGCTGTTAATTATCTGGAATCTTGTGCGCCTAATGCCATTCTTTTTACTTACGGCGATAATGACACTTATCCGGTTTGGTATGCACAGGAAGTGGAAAATGTTCGTCCGGATGTACGGGTGGTTAACCTGAGTTTGTTTACTGCCGATTGGTATATTGATGGTTTGAAGCGGAAACAGAATCAATCGGAACCTTTGCCAATAACCCTTAAACCAGAACAATATGTTGCCGGTACCCGGGATGTCATGTATTACCAGGATTATAAAATTGCACAACATGTTGAATTAAAAGATATTCTGGAAGTATTGCTATCAGATAATGATGCAGACAAAGTAACGATGAATGATGGCACTAAATATAATATCCTCCCTACCCGGAATTTAAAATTAACAGTAAATCCCAAACAAGTTTTAGATACCGGAACGGTGCCAAAAGAAGATGCAGGAAAAATTGCTGAAAGCATGGAATGGACATATACGGGGAATTATGTCAGCAAAGGTACCTTAGCTTTGTTTGATATTCTAACCCATAACAATTGGGAACGACCAATATATTTCACCAGTGCTATGCCAGATGAGCAGTACATCGGACTGGATAAATACTTATATACAGAAGGCCTTAACAAGCACCTGTTGCCGCTGAAATCAGATCCTTCACAAGCTGACGGTAAGGATCTGATTAACCCAAAACCGATGTTCAATAACCTGATGAACGTATACGGGTACGGCAATATTAAAAATGCGAATCACCTGGACAGACAGTCAGCTGATGATGTGACTTATGTTTCAAATATGTTTAGCGGGCTGTTAACTAAATTAATTGATGAGGGAAAAATTAATGAAGGTAAAAAAATAGCAAATCAATACTTTCAGGTGATACCTGACAAATTTTATACCATGCGCCAGGTGGTAAGTACTTTCTATTTTACAGAAAGCCTTTATCGTTTGAATGATTTAAACCGGGCAAATGCAATGATCAGCAAATCCGCCAATCACATCAACAAAGAGCTGACCTATCTGGCTGACGTTTCTGAAAGCAAAGATCAACTCGCATCAGCGCAAAACGTTCGTATTTACCTTACCTATCTTGCTCAGATGGTCAAGCTGACGCAAACATTTAAGCAGAACGGGTTGAGTAAGCAACTTGAAAATCAATACAACGAATTAATACAAAGATTTACCCCATTTGCCTCAAGCTAAGTAAAAATACATTTAAACCTAACCCATAATCAGCATCTATGATTCTGTTTATGGGTTTTTATTTTTTTCACCACATTTAAAAGGCAATAAAGTACCTGGTAAAATAACCTGCAGCCGTTAAAATTTGTTAAATCAATCTAAAAATTTACCAGTTTTATCGACTAGAATAGTTAATTTCGGCAGCATTTTTATGTGAAAACAATTTTTTAATATCATTAAATAACCAATGAATTATTCTAAAGTCAATAATATAGTAGGCTGGATCTGCTTTCTAATTGCTACCATAACTTATGTTTTAACCCTTGAGCCCTCTGCAAGCTTTTGGGACTGCGGAGAATTTATCGCATCAGCATACAGAATGCAGGTGGTACACCAGCCAGGCGCACCATTATTCTTAATGATCCAACGCTTCTTCTCTATTTTTGCCTTTGGTGATGTTACAAAAATTGCCTACTGGATGAACATTGGTTCTGCAGTATCAAGCGGTGCTACGATCATGTTCTTGTTCTGGACGATTACGGCATTGGCTAAAAAAACACTGGTTAAACCAGGCGAGGTGCTTTCAAAAAGTACGTTAATCAGCATTATGGGTGCCGGAGCGGTTGGTGCGCTGGCTTATACCTTCTCAGATAGTTTCTGGTTTTCTGCAGTAGAATCAGAAGTTTATGCTCAATCATCCTTATTTACAGCTATTGTATTCTGGGCAATTCTAAAATGGGAATCTCATGCCGATGAGCCGAGAGCCGACAGGTGGCTGTTATTTATTGCCTATATCATGGGTTTATCTATTGGTATTCACTTACTAAACTTATTAACCATTCCGGCAATTGCTTTTGTATATTATTTCAGAAGAACAGGCAAAGCGACTACCGCTGGTATTTTTAAAACCCTGATTGCTGGAATCTTAATTTTAGCTGTTATTCAATATGGCATTATTCAATATTTAGTCTCCTTCGGTGCCTATTTCGATTTATTCTTCGTGAACACTTTAGGTCTTGGCTTCGGAACAGGTGTGCTGTTTTTTGCGATCGTATTAATTGGTTTATTGGTTTGGGGAATCAGGTACTCCATTAAACACCAAAAGAAATTATTAAACCTGGGCTTGATTTCAACAGTACTCATTATTTTCGGATATGCTTCATTCTCCATGATCATCATCCGGGCAAAAGCTGATCCAAATTTAAATAATAGTGCCCCTAAAGATGCTTTCTCCTTTTTAAGCTACCTTAACCGTGAACAATATGGTGACAGGCCACTGGGCTATGGACCTAACTACAACTCTGAACGGACCGGAATTAAAGAGGGGGGAAAAACCATCTGGAGAAAAGGGAATGATAAGTATGAAAAAGCAGGCACAAAAACGGAATACGAATACAACAACAATACTTTGCTCCCCCGTATGTATAGCGATGATGCCCCTCATGCCGCATTTTATAAAGAATGGATGCACCTTGATGATGCTAAAAAGCCAAACCTGGCAGATAACGTAGGTTTCTTATTCAGCTACCAGATCGGTTACATGTATATGCGTTATTTCGGATGGAATTTTATTGGCCGCCAGAATGATGAACAAGGTCAGGGAAGCGGTTATGAAGGAGAATGGTTAAGTGGCATTAAAGCTTTTGACTCTTGGAAAATTGGCGATCAAAGTCATTTGCCCCCATCAACAGTTGATAATAAAGCTTACAACCGCTTCTTCTTTCTGCCATTGATTATTGGCTTGTTAGGTGCCATCTGGCATTTTCAACGCAATCAAAAAGATGCCGGTGTAGTGGCTTTACTCTTCTTTTTTACCGGTATTGCCATTGTTTTATACTTAAACCAAAAGCCCTTAGAACCTCGTGAACGTGATTATGCTTATGTAGGCTCATTCTATGCCTTCGCGATATGGATTGGACTCGGGGTTCTGGCCATTCGAGAGTGGGTACTCAAAAAGCTGAGCCCAACCGCCGGTGCCATTGGCGCTACCGTGATTGGATTACTGGTTGCACCTGTAATTATGGCTGAACAAGGCTGGGATGATCACGATCGTTCTACAAAAATGGTGGCACATGATATTGCACTGGATTATCTTCAGTCATGCGCATCCAATGCCATTTTGTTTACTTATGGCGATAATGACACTTATCCGCTCTGGTACATCCAGGAGGTTGAAAATGTTCGCCCTGATGTCCGCATTGTGAATTTAAGCTTATTCGATACAGACTGGTACATTAATGGTTTAAGACAGAAACAAAATCAATCTGAGCCATTGCCAATCACCATGAAACCTGAACAATATGTACAGGGAGAAAGAGATGTAATGCCTTTCGATGATTATAAAATTGCGGGTAATGTGGAACTTAAAAACATCGTGGAATTACTTTTATCCAATGATGACAATGATAAAGTAGCCATGCAGGATGGTACTAAATCTAACTTCCTGCCTACTAAAAATTTCAAAATCACCATTGATCCGCAACAGGTAATCAGTACAGGAACCGTTTCTCCTGCCAATGCAGCAAAAATTACTCCTGAAATGGACTGGACATTCAACAAAGGGTATGTTACTAAAGGTACTTTAGCCATGCTGGATATCCTGGCACACAACAACTGGAAAAGGCCAATTTATTTTGCCTCTACTGTACCTTCAGATCAATACAATGGTTTGGATAAATACTTATACAGTGAAGGCCTGGCCTTACGCTTGATGCCACTTAAACCAGATACTGCTAATAATGAAGAAAGGGCTGAACAGTTAAATACTCCAGTTCTTTACAACAACGTAATGACCAAGTTTAAATGGGGCAACATGAAAACTGCCACTTATTTAGATCCGCAATCATCAGATGACACCTTTATTTTCACCAATATCTTCAGTAACCTCGCCGGAAGTTTAATTAAAGAAGGAAAAAATACCGAAGCTAAAAAAGTGGTAGATAAATATTATGAAGTGATGCCACAACGGTTCTTTGGCATTCGTACTGTAGTGGTAAAATATTACATGGCCGAAAATCTGTATAAGTTAGGTGAAACAGCCAGGGCAAATGAAATTTTAACACAATCAGCAGATTATATCAATAAAGAACTTATTTTCCTGAGTGATATTTCGCAGTCTAAACGTTCACTAACCGGATCGCAAAATGTGCAGACAGGCCTCTACTATTTAGACAGAATGATTAAAACCAGCAAGGCTGCCGGCCAGGAAAAGGTAAGCACACAACTGGAAAAAATATTTGCTGGATTGGAGGCTAAATTTTCAGGTTATTATGGGCAGCAAGGCCCGGGGCAATAAACTTAATGATTAAAATATAAGCTTACAAAGCAGTTACATTTAGTTGTAGCTGCTTTTTTTTGCGCTTGCGCTCGTTTCTAACGAGTGCAAGAATAGCCTTACGATTTTATCGTAAAAAGATGCATAAAGATTAATTTGGCATATAAGTCGTAAATACGACAAACTATTTAAACGCTCGTTAGAATCGAGTGTAAGCAATTATGATTTTTCAGTATAAATAAATATTTTTATTGAATGTCAGATCAGTATCAAGCTAGGAATCCGGAAGGTATCTACTTTCTAACTTTTACGATTGTAGATTGGGTGGATATATTCACCCGTCAATCTTATAAAGAAATTATCATGGATTCTTTAAAGTATTGCCAATCAAACAAAGGCCTTATACTTTACGCATACTGTTTAATGACAAATCATATCCATCTTATTGCATCTACCCATACAAATGTCAAGCTTTTTGAAATCATAAGAGATTTTAAAAAATTCACAAACAAGGCTATTATTAAAGAGATATCTTCTGAAAATGAAAGTCGCAGGAAATGGTTGCTTAATAAATTTGAATTTGCTGGAAAATATCTTACACGAATTGAAAACTATAAAGTTTGGCAAGATGGTTATCATGCGGTTGAATTAATCAGTCCAAATTTTACATTTCAAAAGTTGAATTACATTCATCAAAATCCGGTTAGAGCTGGAATAGTGTCTGAGCCAGAACATTATATTTATAGTTCAGCATCCAACTATTATAATTTAGGAGGCCCAATAGAAATTGAATTGTTAGACATTGATTGAGAGATGCATAAGATATGTACTTGCGCTCGGTTTTAAAGCCGCGCAATAATAGCCCTACGATTTTATTGTAAATGTGTATAAAACGAGTTTACCCTTATATGCCGTAAAATACGGCAACCTATTTATACGCTTGTTTGAAACGAGCGTAAGCCGTTCTATAGCGCTTGCGCTTGTTTCTAACAAGTGCAAGAATAGCCTTACGATTTTATCGTAAAAGTATACAAAACCAGTTTACCCTTACACGCCGTAAAATACGGCAACCTATTTACATGCTCGTTTCAAACGAGCGTAAGCAATTCTATAGCGCTTGCGCTTGTTTCTAACAAGTGCAATAATAGCCTTACGATTTTATCGTAAAAGTATACAAAACCAGTTTACCCTTACATGCCCTAAAATACGGCAACCTATTTACACGCTCGTTTCAAACGAGCGTGAACTGCAAAAAAAAATCCCGCTCAGCCAGGCCAAACGGGACAAAAATATAGGTAGTTAATGATTATTCGTTTACAACTCCCATTGCACAGAATTTATCAATTCTTTGCTCAATCATTTTATCGGTTTTTAATTTACCTAAAGCTGCCAGATCTTTAATCAGGTATTCTTTTAACGTTTTGCCCATCAGCTCCGGATCCTGATGCGCACCTCCAAGCGGCTCCGGAATAATTCCGTCAATCAGCTTGTTGCCAAACATATCATCAGACGTTAGTTTTAAACATTCTGCAGCTTTTTCTTTAAAATCCCAGCTTCTCCATAAAATAGATGAACAAGATTCCGGAGAAATTACAGAATACCAGGTATGCTCTAACATATAAACCTTATCGCCAATACCAATCCCTAAAGCACCGCCTGATGCACCTTCACCCACAACAATACAGATAATCGGCACACGGAGTACAGACATTTCTAATAAGTTTCTGGCAATGGCTTCACCTTGACCACGTTCTTCTGCTTCTAAACCCGGATAAGCACCCATGGTATCAATAAAAGAAACAACAGGTTTGTTAAATTTTTCTGCCAGGCGCATTAAACGTAAAGCTTTGCGGTAACCTTCAGGGTTAGCCATACCGAAGTTGCGAAACTGACGCTCTTTGGTATTTTTGCCCTTCTGATGACCGATAACCATTATGGTTTGGCCGTTTATGGTCGCAAAACCACCAATAATGGCTTTATCATCTTTAACCGTTCTATCACCGTGAAGCTCAATAAAATCATCACAAATCATGCTGATATAATCAAGCGTTTGCGGACGATCCGGATGACGGCTCATCTGAACCTTATTCCAGCCTGTTAAATTTTTATATAAGTTATTGGTTGTTTCATTTAATTTACCGTCAAGCTCATCTAAAGTGGCAGACATATCTACCTTAGTTTTATCGGCAACCTGCTTAACCTTTTCTATTTGCTGAACTAAATCTGCAATAGGTTTTTCAAAATCGAATGATGTTTTTATTTGCTGCATAATTGAGCCACAAAAATAAGTATTTATTTTTAGTTTGCAGGCAACAGTTTACGCTTTGAATTTTTAAGCAGATAAATTGCCCTGGCAGCATTGACAAATTTTCCTGCATGCTGACGATTTGAGTTGTCAAACCTTAAAGTTTATGTACTGTGAAATCTGTTGCTTCTAAATAAATCATTTGGAAAGCAGTGGCAGTAATGCTTTGGTAAAGCATCCACTGTGGTCGGGTTTAAATTATTCAGGTTACCGCTACTATGAGGGGTTTCCGTACTACAAGCCTAACCGATTTAGCCCTGATTGAAGCGGCATCTCCCGATTTTTTATCGGTAATACAGCGCAAAGCAGGAACAAATTTTATATTTGCACTGCCTTTGCGCTCCCATTATTGAATGAACGATATCTCTACACTATCTTAACATCCTATAATCACCACCATCATAGCTAAAACTTAGCCGCCTCTCCTTCTTTTGGCAACGCTTTTTTGATAAACTCCCTGATGTGGTTATTTGCCGTTTTCAAATCATCTTTTCGCAGATACATCATGTGTCCGCTCCGGTAGCCTTCCCATGTCATTCTATCCTTTAATTTACCGGCGGCGTCTAGTTGCCACATGCTGTATTTGGCATTGAAATAATCGCAGGCACCATCGTAATAACCGGATTGCACCAATAAGTGGAGGAATGAATTTTGTGCCATCGCCTGGCGGAGATTATCTCCAGTTTGGTCGCCTGTTTTATCCCAAGGGTAAACAGAACCGAACATATTATATTTTAAATCTGTTTTGTAATGGAGTTCATTGCGGATGTACATATTAATAGCCGGCGTGAACGAATGCAACCAGGAAGTTAATTCGGCATTGTAATCCGGACCTTCGCCAGCACTCATTTTATCGATGCCGCGGTAACGTGAATCTAACCGACCAACCGTGAACCCTTTATCTCGCATCAGTTCTTTCCAAAAGAAATCTGTTGGTACGTTAAGGTTATAATCCATGATTACCTTTTCTGATAAGCCGGAATATCGTGCCATTTTGTTTGCAGTTTCCTTCTTCTTATCCGCACTCAACATCCCTCCCTGTGCAATTGCCGGAATGAGTTCATTAATGGTAAAAGCCTCAACTTCGGGTAACATGGCGGTTAAATCTTTCGACTGTAAATCTGCAGGCAACACTTTATGGTACCAGGCCGTAGCCGCAAAGTAGGGTAAACGCAAGGCAGCATCAACAGGGCCACCTCTTTCAATGCCTAATTCTGTCGGCGAGACCAAAACCACACCATTTAAATACATCCATTGGTTGTTTTGTAGTTCCAAAGCCAGACCTGAAACGCGGGTGGTACCGTAACTCTCGCCAATAAGAAACTTTGGTGATGCCCAACGATTATTGCGGGTGACGAAAGTATTGATCCACTCGGCTAAATATTTAATGTCAGCTTTTACGCCGAAAAACTTTTCTTTCGGTACATCCTTACTTACCGCACGAGAGTAACCTGTATTAACCGGATCTACGTAAACAATATCAGCAACATCTAAAATAGAGTACGGATTTTCTTTGTAGCCGTAGGGCTGTACCGGATAACCTTCATCATCAATATTCAAAACCACCGGACCGGTATAAGCAATATGCATCCAAACCGATGCCGAGCCCGGACCGCCGTTAAAGGAAATCACCAATGGTCGCTTATCTCGATTGGAAACGTCGCTCCGCTCATAATAAGTGTAAAACAAGCCTGCAATAGGTTTTCCTTCTTCATCCCAAACGGGTAAAGTACCTGTTGTAGCTTTATAAGGAACGGATTTACCGTTAATATTCACAGCGTGATTGGTCACTACAGTGCTCTCCACTTTTATGCTTCTTTCGTTAGCTGCAGGTTTCGGCTCTTCTTTAACGGTTAATTCTGTGGTGGTTTTAGTTTCTTTTGATTGGTTTTTCTTCGGCTCTTGCTGTGCATTGACGAAAAAGCCTGCACATAAGAAGGTAGCGAGTACAAGTTTGAATTTCATTGAAGGTTTGGTTTGAATGTTTAAATATCAAACTTAAGAAGCGTTAATCAAAAATCGCTGTAGAAATGTTACCAAATCGTATGTTCTCCTGAACTTGATCCGAGATTTTTTCGAATCGTGCAGTTTTTTCCAATGCGGTGGCTGGCCTCGGCTGGCCGCCGAAGGGCTTTCTTCTTTTCTTAACAAGAGCAAGCAAAAGTCAAGGCTTGTAACTGATGTCGGATAAATTCGTTAAAGCTTTATTTCGGCAGCACAAGCACCCGATGAAAAATCTGGTGCTTGTGCTGCCTTGGGTGGTAGTGGTATGTAAAATTGTGGTGGAAGCTTTAATCGTTTTCTCCAATCCATCATTTCCTAGGCCGGGTAGCAGGGATGGCGATAGCGAAGCGCAAAGTTAAATTTGTAAGCTTCCTTTCAATTTTAAGCTGCTTTTTATATTGATATGAACAAGGGATTAATGCGGTCGTCTTCCTGAACTTGATACAGCAATCTTTTTATCGAAGCCTACCAACTGTCAATGAAGAACGATCAACAATCTTACACCGATCTGTTCTCTTCAACACCCAACTTCACTGTCAAAACATCATCTGTTTTTTTCGGTTCTCTGATGAAGACATAACAAATCACTGCAGCTAAAATCATCAGGCCACCACCCAATTGAACCGCCAAAAGGCGATCATTATTTAATACGTTTCGCATTAACCAGCCGAAACCCAGCGAAGCGATAATCTCTGGTAACACGATAAAGAAGTTAAAAATGCCCATGTAGATCCCGATTTTATCTTTTGGTAAAGAACCACTCAGCATGGCATAAGGCATGGAAAGAATACTGGCCCATGCAATGCCAACACCCGTCATACATAGATACAGCATGTTTTTGTCATGTACCCAAGCTACACTGATCAGTCCGATGGCACCACAGATTAGACAAATGGCATGGGTTGTTTTTCTTCCTAAAGCATCAGCAATTTTGGGCAACACCAATGCAAAAAGAAACGTAATGACACTATAATAAGCCAAAGTCAAACTCCCAAAATCGGCGCCTTGTGCATAAACCGGATCGGCAGCATCTTTGCCACCAAATACATTTACCGCAACCGCAGTAGTGTAATAAAACCACATCAGGAATAACCCCGGCCAGGTGAAAAACTGCACCAATGAAACAATCTGCATGCGCTTCGGCATATTTTTCAATGCACTGAAAATTTCATTCACACCGTTCCTGAAACCTCTGCTTTCTTTTTCCGGAAGTTCGTTTTCTTGTGGCGGATACTCTTTCGTGGTAAAGACCGTCCACAATACGGCTGCGAAAAAGAAAAAAGCACCGATGTAAAACGAAAACTTCACATTTTCAGGAATGATTCCCTTTGCAGCTGTGTTTTGCAAATGAAAGACGTTGTTCATTAACCAGGGTAACGCTGAAGCCACACTTCCACCCAAACCGATCATCATGCTTTGCATAATAAAACCCCGGTTCACCTGACTATCAGGCAATTTATCGGTAACAAAAGCACGGAAAGGCTCCATCGCTATGTTTCCGAAAACATCTAAAACCCAAAGCAAACCTGCTGCCATCCACAGCACACTGCTGTGTGGCATCACGATCAGTGCCAGACTACTCACAATTGCCCCGATCATAAAATAGGGTCTTCTTCTTCCCCATTTCGGGTGCCAGGTTCTATCGCTCAGGTAACCAATAATCGGTTGAACCAACAACCCGGTTAATGGTGCGGCTAGAAACAATAAGGGAACCTGATCTGGATTGGCTCCCAGATTTTCATAAATACGTCCCATGTTGGCACGTTGTAAATCCCAGCCAAACTGGATTCCGAAAAATCCAACACTCATGTTAATGATCTGAACCAGTGTTAATTTCGGGTTCTCGAAAACTGTTTTTAAGCTCATTATTTTTCGTTATTTTACCACAGAGGGCACAGCGTTTTTCACGGAGGACACAAAGTTTCTATTTGCTAACTGTTCATTTCCTCTGTAAGCTCATTGTTATTTGGTTCTGTTTTTTACCACATAGCACACCGATTTTTTACACAAAAGACGTTGACATTTTAAAACTTCTCTGCTTGCTCTGTGCTTTTTCTTTGTGTACTCTGTGGTTAATACTTTTTAAAATTCAATCACCTGCGCGGATACCGGCCCAAGTTTAACAGGAATACTTGTTCCTGCCGGAATATTTAGCCTGCTGTTTGTTAATAAATCAGTAACCGGCGAAGAACTTTTTACTTTCAGAATTTGATCCGGTATTTCAATAGTTGCTTCTAAAGTTTGGTCCCTGTCGAAATTCGCAACCACTAGTAAACGTTGCTTGCCCGAGTAGCGAATAAAAGCATACATGCGGTTATTCATGTTTCCGTTTTGTGGAACATCATAAATTTCACCATGTAAAACGGCATCACTGGTTGTGGTTACTTTTAATAACTGCTGATAATAAGTCCTTAACGCCTGCTGATCTCCATTTAAACCGTATCCGTCGAATAAGCCGCCGTTCATCCATTGCTGATGATAGGGTACGCCCCAATAATCAAAAATCGTGGTGCGGTTATCATCGCCACCAAAACCTTCTGCACCTTTACCGGGCTCGCCTACTTCTTGTCCGAAGTATAACATTACGGGGCCTTGGCCCAAGGTTGCCGAAACCACCATTGCAGGTAAAGCCAGTTCGGCCTTCCCTGCAAATCCTGCAGAAGCAATTCTTTCCTCATCATGGTTTTCTAAAAAGCGCAACATGTGTTCGCCAAAACCAGCACTTTCTGCCTGCCATACGTGACGAATATCCTTAACATCTGCATTGGGTTCGTTTTTGATTAACCGCTTTAAGCCGTCGTATAATCCAACTTTATCGTATAAGTAATCGAATTTACCCTCTTCAAGATACTGTTTGTAAACCTGCGGATTGTAAGCTTCACCCAGAAAAATCAGATCCGGATTTATCTTTTTTACCTGAGGGATTACCCAGCTCCAGAAAGCGATCGGTACCATTTCGGCCATATCGCATCGAAAACCATCTACCCCTTTTTTGGTCCAGAAGATTAAGATATCACGCATTTTGGTCCATACCGGAGGAATGGGATCAAAATACTGTTTCTCTCCATGCTGATAGTCTACCCCATAATTGAGTTTAATGGTTTCATACCAGTCATCATATTTAGGCACAGCTGAAAACACATTGTTTCCGGTGGCTTTAGCCGGATTTTCCTCAAACTTTCCATCCTGCAGCGCAGAAAGAGGCGTTTTTTCTCCGTTGGTGGGTACCACGAATGGCTGACCCGGAACATAGTAAAAATCATTTTTCGGACTGAAACTTTTGCTCGGATCATCCTGCGCACCAAAATCAATCACATTTTTTGGCCTGGCGTATGAATGATAACTTCTGGCGACATGGTTAGGAACGAAATCGATAATGGCTTTTAGATTTCTGGCATGTGTTCTTTTGATCAACGCTTCGAACTCCTGCATCCGGTTTTTAACATCAACGGCTAAATCAGGATTCACGTCGTAATAATCGCGGATGGCATAGGGCGAACCTGCCCGGCCTTTTACCACATCGGCATCATCGACCTTAATCCCATAGGCAGCATAATCGGTTAAACTGGCGTGGGCGATGGCTCCGGTGTACCAAATGTAGTTTACATGAAGTTCCTTAATTCCGTCTAAAGCCTTATCAGTAATGTCGTTAAACTTACCAGAACCATTTTGTTCAATGGTGCCGTAAGGGATATTTCTGGTGTTTTTATTTCCAAATAACCGAGGCAATAACTGATAGATCACGATTTGTCGATCGTTCATTTTTTTACTCCTTTTTTGTGCAAATGATGATGAAGAGAGCAGCATTAAGATCAAGATAAGCATATGATGACTTACTTTGCTTAATTGAAAAGGTGACAAACATGGTGCCGAAAGGCCTTTCTGATTTGCAAAAGTTAGCTTTTTTAACCCTCTACCTTCAACCTTTAAACCCTCATCTTTACTCATACTAATTCAGTGTTTTTAACTTCGATTTCAGTGCTACCCGCTAACTTATACAACTGGTTTTTGATATTAATTTCAAGTTCTACATCATTATTGTTTTTAATGGTGATGCCGTTTTCTGCGATCCTTATTTTAAGCGTTGCACCTCTGAAACCAATCGTAAACGAGAACGATTTCCATTGTGTTGGCAAAAACGGATTAAATTGTAGTTTTCCATTTCGAACCCGCATTCCGGCGAAACCTTCTACCACACTCATCCAGGTTCCGGCCATTGAAGTGATGTGTAAACCATCTTCTGTATCGTTGTTGTAATCATCTAAATCTAACCGGGCAGTACGCAGATAAAATTCGTAAGCACGTGCTTCGTCGTTTAGTTTCGCGGCCAAAATACTGTGTACGCAAGGCGACAAGGAACTTTCGTGAACGGTACGTGGCTCATAGAAATCGAAGTTTCTTCTGATGGTTTCCAGATCATAATCTTCTTCAAAGAAATAGATACCTTGTAAAACATCCGCTTGCTTAATGAACGGTGAGCGCAAAATCCTATCCCAACTCCATTTCTGGTTGATTGGTCTATCACTCGCCGGCAGATCTTTTACCAATGTTTGCTCCTTATCCAGATAACCATCCTGCTGTAAGAAAATTCCTTTTTCCTGATCTTCCGGATAGTACATCTTTTCGATAATATCTGCCCAATCGGTAAATTCCTCATCTCTGAAATTTACGCTTTCCAGCAAATTCACATATTTTTGTGGCTGCTGTGTTTTTACAATTTCTGCTGCTTCGGTGGCATATTTCATGCACCAGGTAGCGAGTAAATTGGTGTACCAGTTATTGTTTACGTTGTTTTCGTACTCATTCGGACCTGTAACCCCGAGCATTACGTATTGCTGTTTTTCGCTGCTCCAGTTTACACGTTGTTTCCAGAAACGGGCAATGCCAATGAGTACTTCCAAGCCGAAGTCAGAAAGATAACTTTCATCGCCTGTATAGCGGATGTAGTTATAAATAGCGAAGGCAATCGCACCATTGCGGTGAATTTCCTCGAAGGTTATTTCCCATTCGTTATGGCATTCCTCGCCATTCATGGTCACCATGGGATATAACGCTGCGCCATCCTTAAAGCCTAATTTTGCAGCATTTTCGATCGCCTTACCTAATTGTTTATGGCGATAAACCAATAAGTTTTTGCTTACTTCCTGTGGTGCAGTGGCCAGATAAAATGGTACGCAATAAGCTTCAGTATCCCAATAAGTAGAGCCGCCGTATTTTTCGCCGGTAAAACCTTTCGGACCAATATTCAGACGATCATCTTTACCTGTATAAGTTTGAAACAACTGGAAAATATTGAACCTGATGGCTTGCTGTGCAGATACATCTCCTTCAATAATGATATCACTCTCTTCCCATTTGGTTGCCCAGGCTGCTTTTTGTTCTGACAATAACGTATCAAAACCTTTAGCCGTTGCTTTCGCAATTACTGCCTTTGTTTCTTTTAAAAGCGATTCTTTTGGATAGTTTTCGGAAGATAAATTAGCCGCAATTTTGATCAGTGTAACCTCTTCGTTTGCCTTTATATCCAACGTTACAGTTTGTCCGACGAATTTTTCCCGGCGAACTTCCTCCAACTGAACATCAAGCTGTTCCCCATTTTTGTAGAGTTTGATGTTAGTACCTGTGCAAACTTCAAAAGCTGTTTTTTTCGTTCTCAGTTTGAGGTAAGCTTCTGTTCCTGAAAATTCATCCGCAACAAGATCCCAGAATTTTTCATCATAATTGCTATCCTGGTTTTTAACATCACCATCAATAAAAGGCATTAAGGTTAGTTTTCCATCAAAATCTATTGGCGTAATGGAATAACGAATGGCGCCAACTTCATCATCAGCGATGCTACAAAAACGGGTTGCTTTTACTTTTACAGTTTTACCACTTTTTAGCTTTGCGGTGAAAGTACGTTCTAAAACCCCGGAATGCATATCCAACACCCGCTTGAATTCGCTTACTTCGGCAGTTGCCAAATCTAAAACTTCATCATCCAGCTTGACTTCAATTCCTACCCAGTTTGCAGCATTTAAAACTTTGGCAAAATATTCCGGATAGCCGTTTTTCCACCAGCCTACGCGGGTTTTATCAGGATAATAAACGCCTGCAACATAATTACCTGATAAAGTTTCGCCGGTATAAGTTTCTTCAAAATTAGCCCGCTGACCCATCCGGCCGTTGCCTAAGCTGAAAATACTTTCTGAAATTTTATTTAAATGTGGATCAAAGCCTTCTTCGATAATGTTCCACTCATCTGCTTTAATGTAATTTTTCATAATTGAGTATTGAGTAGCGGGATTGGAGATTGGAGACAATGCCCTTCACCTTAAACCCTACACCTTAAACCTATAAATTCTCTAAATCTTTAACTGTTAATTTGTCTAATCCGCTAACGACTACATCCGCATCGGTGAGTATGCTTTTTTCGCCGATACCAATGGCTCTCATGTCACCTCTTTTCGCTGCTTCCACACCAGCCACAGCATCTTCAAAAACGACACATTCATTAGGTTTGAAACCTAAAAGTTCTGCACCTTTCAAAAATACTTCCGGATCTGGCTTTGATTTAGTAACCATATTGCCATCTACAATTTCATCAAAGAAATGCGCAAGATTGGTTTTCTCTAAAATAATCCCTGAGTTTTTGCTCGCCGAACCCAAAGCCAGTTTATAACCAGCCTGGTGAATTTCAGTCAAAAAATCTACCGTCCCGGGCAAAACCTCTGCAGGTGTCATTTTGGTGATCATTTCTACATACCAGCTATTTTTCAAAGTGGCGAGTTCTTCTTTTTCAGCATCCGTTTTTTCTACGCCGCCCCAGGCCAAAATTTTATTCAAACTTTCTACCCTGCTTACGCCTTTCAACTGTTCGTTTTGCGCTTCGGTAAAATCAAAACCAATGGTATTGGCGAGTCGTTTCCATGCCTGGTAATGGTAAACAGCGGTATCAACTAAAACGCCATCAAGATCAAAAAGGCAGGCTTTTATTTGGGTTTTGGGTTCGGGATTGGGGGTTTGGAGTTCTTCTTGCATTGTTGGTTGTTATATCTTATGGCGTAGTAAGTATCTATTATCAAGGCAGGTGTGCTTACCTGGTTTTCCGCTTTGATCTTTGATCTTTCCGCCTTAGTATTTATTTTTTGCGTTTTAATTAATTCAACTCCAAAACCAGCGTTGTCCTTGCTGGCACTTTAATTTCGTTGAATGAAATGGTTTTGTTGGTAATGATATTTTTCGCTGAGGTAGTTCCGAGGGTTCTTTCTGTGAAACGATCCGTTTTCAGTGTCTTTTCTTTTTCGGAATTATTTACAACGACCATCACTGTTCCTTTAACGCTTTCATTGTAGCGGAAGTACACATAAATATCATCTTCCGGTACAAACTGCATCAATTTTCCACTTTGTAAAGGAACACTGTTTTTTCGGTAATTTGCTAATGTCCGCACAAAATTGAATGCCTCATTTTCTTTGCTTGTTCTACCTTTGGCGATGAACTTATCTTTTTTGTCACCATCCCATCCACCAGGGAAGTCGGCACGCACTAAACCATCAGGGTTGGAGAAATTTTTCATTAAAATTTCAGTTCCGTAATACATTTGCGGAATGCCACGCATGGTGAGCAATAAGGCCATACCCATTTTATACTTTTCGAAATCTTCATTCACTACAGAATAAAAACGGCTCATGTCGTGGTTATCTAATGCGATGCAATTTTGAGTAGGATCTTTATATAAAAAATCATGTGCGATCACGTCGTACAAACGATTCACGCCATCAGTCCAGCCATTTTTTCCGTTTAGTGCTTCATAAATCCCTTCTTTTACAGCCATATCGGTAATTCCCGGAAGGTGTGTATTAAAGCCGCGATTTACAGTATTTCCTTCTGTAAAATAAGCCTGATTCGGCACGCCACTGACAAAGGTTTCTGCGAAGATAGAAAGGTTTGGAAACTCAGCTTTTATCTTCAATGCCCAATCTGCCATATAAGCCGGATCGTTGTAAGGATAAGTATCTAAACGTAAACCATCAATGCCTGCATATTCAATCCACCAGATGTGGTTTTGCGTCAGGTAATTTTGCACATAAGGGTTTTGCTGATCCAGATCTGGCATAGACGGCACAAACCAGCCATCCAGCATTTTCTTGCGATCGGCTTGTGAGGCATGTGTATCCATAACCGCCTGATCGCGGTAACTGGTCTGTGTATATTTTGCCCACTGATGCACCCAGCTTTTCATCGGTAAATCTTTAAAAAACCAATGCCCCGTGCCAATGTGATTGTGCACAATATCTTTAATCACTTTCATGCCTTTTGCATGAGCAGTTTCTACATATTTCTTAAAAAGTTCGTTGCTGCCATAACGCGGATCAATTTTATAGTGATCGGTTACTGCATAACCATGATAGGAAGCTTTTTCCATATCATTTTCGATTTCCGGCGTCATCCAAACGGTGGTGATGCCTAAATCTTTCAGGTAATCGAGGTGATTCATTACCCCCTGAATATCGCCTCCGTGACGGAAATACATACTATCACGGTTTAATGCAGTTTCGGCTAAGCCTTTCACTACATCGTTACTTTTATCGCCGTTCGAAAAACGATCCGGCATCAACAAGTAAATAAAATCTTTTTGTGTTACGCCCTGAATTCTGGTTGCGCTTTTATCGCGGTTCCTTAATTCGTAAGTGTAATTCAATATTTTTTTCCCGTTTACAGTGAAGTGAATTGGAAATTTTCCCGCCCTGGTAGTTGGCGCGATGGTTAAATCTAAAAACAGGTAATTTGGGTTTTCTACTTTATTAACTTTTACCAGTTTTACACCCGGGTAAGTTAATGAAACGGTGCTTGCTGCGATGTTTTCGCCATGTACAATCAACTGCAATTCAGGATTGTGCATACCTGTAAACCAAAACATCGGCTCGATCCGTTCTAATTTCTGGGCGAATAAATGACTTGCCGAAAGTGAAATCAGCAAAGTCAGCAGCATTATTTTTTTTCCTGCAAATTGCAGAAAGTTTGTTTGAGCACTGGATAATAAAGGAAAGAGCGAAAAGTTTTTGGATCTGAACATGCTGAAACATTAAAGGATAAAAGCCCTGCAGAACATGCGTTCGGCAGGGCGAAATAAAGATTAATTACTTTTTAACCATGGTGTAGCTACCGCCTGTTACCACATCGCCTGCTTTCGTAAGCGTTAAAGTAATGGTATAAATGCCAGGGGTTTCCACCTTAATGTTGCCACCCCCCAAAGCAAGCGTGGTACCGCCACCTAAATTAATCGCCCAGTCGTGACCGAAACGAAATTTAAATTCTCCTGCAACCAGCGTAGTTTGCAATGTGTAAACCATTGCTTTTCCATCGTTAATTACTTTCAAATCGGTATCAGTAACCCAGCCACCTGGAGTTGCATCACCAATAATAGACCATTCTTTTGGTGTAGTGATGGTGTAGGTTGATTTATTTAAGTCGACCGTAACTTGTTTTACTACCGCATCCGGTGAATTAATATCTCCACCAGAAGTACTGATAGTACCCGTACCGGCATCACCGTAAGAAAGATCCCATTTTTTTGCAGGTGTAATTTTGAAAGCAAGTTTACCTGGCGTAAAGGCAATCATTCCGGTATAAATGCCATTGCTTGATAGTGAAACCAAACTATCTGCAGTAGCGGGATCCCAGTTTTGGTAAGCTCCCGGAGCATAAATCCAGGCAGAAGCTAAATAAGGTGTTGCACTTAAAGTAACCACATTCGAATAGCTGATGTCGTTTACGGCTGCGCCGGATTTTAACCTTACTTCAACCTGTGCAGGTGTACCTACCTTCCCACCCAAAGCTAAAATCATGTTATTTACCTGGGTAACCGTTGGTGCATAAGTACCCCTTGTAACCACTATTTCACTTGGCGTACTAAAGTTTTTCCCTTTTAAATCGAACTGTAAAGTAGAGGTTACTGGCACAACATAACCTGTTGCGGTAGATATAGGAAAGTTCAAGGTTAGTGCGGTTTGCGTACCATTGGATTGCACTAAATTTAAATTAGTTGCCGAAGCCGCTAATGTACCTGCAGGTGCAATATTGGAAACGGTTTGCGTTTCATCTTTTTTGCAGGACCAAAGCGATAGGGTGATTAAGCCCAACGCTAAGGATTTGAATATTGTTGATTTCATCTCTTATTAAAATTAAGATTAATAACCTGTGTTTTGAACCAGATTCGGGTTGGCAATTAAATCTGCTGTTGGAATGGCAAAGATATTGCGGTAAGCCGGGATTGATGCTCCGGCTTTTACGCCACCTTTGTATGGCCACAAATAAGCAGCACCTGCAAACCTTCCGAAACGGACTAGATCTGTACGGCGGTGACCTTCCCAGTATAATTCACGTCCGCGCTCATCTAAATAGAAATCTGTAGTTAATGCCGCAGCACTCACATGACCAGATGCATTCCCATAAGCCCTGGTGCGTAAGGCATTAACATAAGTTAAAGCAAGGCTTGCACTTCCGCCGGAACCACCACGCGCAACAGCTTCTCCATAAATTAAATACTGTTCAGCCAGGCGGAATAAAGCAAAATCAAGCGAGCTGAATACGCCGTTTAGCGAAGTTGGAGTGGTATTGGCAGATGTTCTATTGGTGAATTTTGTAACACGTAACCCATCAGTGAAAGTACCAACATCATCAATTGTATTTTTAGTACCGAAGAAAACACCACGTTTATCTAATGTTCCGTTTGCATCAGGAAACAGAGCCGGTAAATTCTGACGGGTCCTGTTTCCACCCCATCCACCATTCGGAACACCGAAACTCGCCGGATTCATATCTGCATTAATGGCCGCATTAATTAAGAAAGTAGTTCCTCCGTAATTTGTTCCTTTTACACCATCATAGTTAATGGTTAAGATGTTTTCTGTATTGTTTCTATCGTTATCTGATTTGAAAAGATCCAGGTAATTGTTTTTCAATTGATAACTGGCTGCAATTACTTTACTTGAATAGGTAATGGCTTCAGTATATTTCGCGGTACCGGTATAAACCTGTGCATTTAAATATAACCTCGCCAATAAAGCCCAATCTGCACCTTTATCGGCACGGCCATAATCATTTGCACGCGGCTCAGCTAAATCGCCTTCAATTGCTTTTAATTCAGATTCCACATAGTTAAATAACGCTGCTCTTTGAATTTGTTTTGGTGCAACTTTACCAATGTTATCATCTTCAGTTACGAAAGGCGGATTACCAAAAGCATCTAACAATACCCAATATTGAAAAGCACGTAAAAAACGAGCTTCAGCACGGTAGCGGGTAATGGCGGTGGCATCTGCACCAGCAATGTTGCGACTTGCCAATTTCTCTGGTGTGCTTTCTCTTAAAAACTCATTACAGAAAGTAATCTGCAGTAAACTTCTCGAGTATAAACCTCTTAAAAACTGGTTATCATTGCTTGGCGTGCCGAAGTTTAATTCCGGAATACCCACATCGCCCCAGGCACAAATGGCTTCATCCGTTGTCAGCTCCTGCGAAGTCCAGAATAACCTGAAGAAATCTGCAAAACCTGCATTTAATCCGCCAACATCACTGTTGTCTGAACCTGATGGACTGGTTAGTGCGTAAGTTGCATACAGCTTCACCAGGCTATTTTTATATCCGGCCGGAGTGGCATAAACATTCTCGGCAGTTACATCATTGGTTGGCGTTAAGTTTAAGTCCTCTTTTTTACAAGAATTTAAACCTAAAAGCAAGAACCCTGATGCCAATATGATTTTAAATGAATTTTTCATTTTTATATTTTCTTTGATATTAGAAACCAACATTTAAACCCAAAGTGTAAGTTCTCGGTCTTGGGTATAAGTTAAAATCAATCCCTGATGATAATTCCGGATCTAAGCCTTTGTAATCAGATACGATAAATACATTCTGTACGTTCGCTGAAATTCGCATACTGGTGTTACTGTTTTTAGATAATTTACCTACGTTGTACGACAAACCAACGTTATCCATTTTTAAGAATGATGCATTTTTGATAAAATAATCACTTAAATACTGTGTACCCGAACTCCCGGAGAAATTGGTATTGTATAAATCTACCCCGGCATTGTTCAGAATTCCCTGTGTGCTTAAGATGTTATTTCTGATTCCGAAGTTGGATGAAATGTTATCGTATACATAGTTTCCAATGCTCGCCCGAAGCACGGTTGTAGCCGTCCATTTTTTATAGGTGAATGACGTATTGAAACCAAAGGTGAAGTTTGGATCCGGTGATTTATAGAAATACTGATCATTCGTGTTGATTACACCATCGCCATTTAAATCTTCATAAATACCTTCTAGAGGCACGCCATTGGCATTGTAAACTTGCTTATAAACGAAGAATGCACTTGGAATCTGGTTCACCGCATTCCATTTTAAGGTATTTCCTGTACCGCCGGTAATGTCACCTGCGCCAACTTTAGATCCCGGATCAGGATTTAACGTTAAGTTGGTAATCTTCCTTTTGTTGTAAGCCGCATTCACACCAAATTCCCAGGTCACCTCATCTTGTTGAATGGCTACAAAATTCAAGCTGGCTTCAGCACCCTTTACTTCCATATTCCCCACGTTGGTGGTTAATAAGTTACTGAAGTTGGTCCCTACCGGGATGTTAATCGTACTCAATAAATCTTTTGTTTTTTTGTAATACACATCCAGGCTACCGTACAATCTTCCTTTTAAGAAACCATAATCCAAACCAGCATTATAAGTAGTTGTGGTTTCCCATTTCATATCCGGATCATAACCAGCAGGACTGTAATAATTGTAAAAAGAGTTGCCCACCTGATACTGACCCTGGTTGGTATTGGCATAATATCTGGAGATGTAATTGTAGTTACCAATGGTTGATCCGTCTTTATTACCTGTTTCGCCATAGCTTAATCTTAATTTCAGATCAGATACCACTTTGCTGTCTTTTAAGAAATTTTCGCCAATAATTCTCCAGGTAAAACCAGCTGAAGGAAAATATCCCCAACGATTCTGCTCTGAGAATCTTGATGAAGCATCTGCACGCATCGTTCCGGAAAGGATATATTTATCAGCAAGGGTGTATACAAATCTTCCATAATAAGAAAGTAACTTTTGTCTTTCCACCGCATTAGGGAATACAGGAGTAGTTAAAATCTCTCCTGTTCCTCTGTACGTATTGAAATAAAAATCAGTAGTGGAGTTATCATAGTAACCATAACCAGCAGTTACATCAAACCTACTTTTAATGCTTTCTACTGTTTTGGCATAGTTTAAATAGAACTCTGAGAATTTATCAGAACCATTGTTTAACCTTCTTTCGTAGTAACCATTTGTTGAGGCACGTTGCGCTGCATAAACAGGAATTGATTTTGAACCGTAACCTTTAGAGATATCGTAACCTAAATTTAAGTTTGCGTGCAATTCCGGCAGGAAGTGAAAAGAGTAATCAAACCTGGCATTACCAAAGCTTCTTTCTGCATTACCTACGTTATTTTGCTGCCTGATTAAAGCAACCGGGTTACGTGGTGCATTTGGATTTGGCACGCCTGCAGCTCCCGTTCCTGAAATCCACTCGAAATAGCCACCAAATTTATTATCAGCATAAACAGGTTGAGTGGGATCGAACTGGATGGCATTCTGAATGGCTGCCTCATCAGGATATTGAGAATTACTCAGGGTTCCTTTTAAACTTAAATCAATTTTTAAGTGGTCCTTAAATAAACGTGGCGATAAGGTTAAACCACCAGTTGCTCTTTTCAACTTGGCGGTAATCAATACTCCATCCTGATCTAAATAACCAGCAGATACGCGGTAAGGAACGCCTTTAAATGATCCGGCAATGCTTAACGTATTATCTGTTGAAAATGCATTTTGATAAATTTCATCCTGCCAATCAGTATTGGCGGTACCTAAAAGTGCTCGCTGTGCAGCTGTTCCATTTGCGTTTACATAGGCACGAACCTCATCAGCAGAGAAAACATCAACCTTTTTCGCTACTGTGGCGATGGAATTATTGGTACTGAAATTAATCACCGGTGCACCTGAAGCACCTTTTTTAGTAGTAATTAAAATTACCCCATTTGATGCCCTGGAACCGTAAATTGCCGTTGCATTTGCATCTTTCAATACGGTAAAGGTTTCAATATCGTTCGGATTAATTAAAGAAAGCGGACTTGGTGCATTACCAATACTGTTTCCGCTGAAAGGAACACCATCCACAACAATTAACGGATCGTTGCTGGCATTTAGAGATGCACCACCACGAATACGGATTTGTCCTCCTGCACCTGGCGCACCACCACCTGAAATGATGTTTACACCGGCAACTTTACCCTGAATCAATTGTTCAGGAGTGGTAATGGTACCTTTTTGAAAGTCTTTCGAACTTACGGTAGTAATGGAACCGGTTAAGTTTTTCTTTTCTGCCGTACCGTAGCCAATTACCACAACTTCATTTAATTTTTGTGCATCAGGCACCAGCTGAAAGTTTAGCGTAGTGTTGCCATTAAGGCTTACCGCTTTATCGAGTGTTTGATAGCCGATAAAACTGGCAGATAAGGTTACCGAACCGTTCGGTAAACCAGCAATTTTGAAATTTCCTTCACCATCAGTGGATGTACTTCTGGTTGTACCTTTTACAACCACAGAAGCACCAGGTAATGGCAGGCCTGTTTCATCAAGCACCTTTCCGGAGATTGATCCGGTTTGTGCTTTTACGATTAATGCTGAAAAAACTAACAGCACCAAAAGCCCCTGTTTTAACAGGTAAAATACTTTCATATTCGAAGCTCGTTTAAGTATAAAAATTTGGTTAAATATTATAGTGAATTACACACAGGCCTAATTTACAGCACATAATTACATTTCAAAATTTATTTAAAAAATATATTTACAGAGAAGAACAGACCTGTAAAAAACTGATAAAAATTTAATTTTACTTTAAATTTTAGATTTCAAAAAAATGCCGAATAAAAAATAAAATATTGATAATCAATTAATTATTGAAACATAAAAGTTGTTTAGCGTGTATTTTTTACACTAAGCCATTTTTCAACGATTCTTCGGGAACGTTCCCGAAAAAATCAATATCAAATCTGCTGCATTTTCGGGAACGTTCCCGAAATTTGAACAGAATTCTGCTTATTTTACACTAAGTGAGGATTTTTTTTGAGATTTTCAGGGATTAAAAACCTGCTTATTTCGGGCGTTTTTTTTGCTGGTTTGAGGTAGAATTACGGATGATGATTTCTGACTCCAGAACCACCTCATTCATGAAATTTTTATCTTGCTGACAATCTAAAATTTTGAATAATAATTTAGCTGCCTCATCTCCAATTTTAGCCGCTGGTTGCGTAATGGTGGTGAGTGATGGATTTAAGAGCGGGGCAATTTCCAGACTGGAAAAACTAATTACTTTCAAATCATCAGGAATGTCAATGCCTAAATCATAACAAGCATAATAAGTAGCAAAAGCCAGACGTTCCACAGATGTAAAAACACCATCTGGCTTTAAATCCGTTAAGGCATTCTTAATGATAATGCTATTTTCATCATAACTATTACTGCAATCCACAATTAACTGTTCTTCAAAACCAACCCGATGCTTGGTCAAAGCATCTAAATATCCCTGCATTCGCGTTTTACCGATAGATAAACTTTTATTCACCACCAGATAAGCAATGCGCCTGCAACCTTGCATGATTAAATGTTCAGTGGCTAAAAAACTACTGTTATAATCGTTCGTAATTACTCTGGGCGTTACAATATCTTCATAAATCCTGTCGAAAAAAACCAACGGCAGGCGTTTCGTACCGAACTCATTCAGGTAATTGTGGTCGTTGGCCTCCCCCGAAACTGACATGATAATTCCATCAGCCCGGCCATTATGCAAATGCCGAATAAAGGTTACCTCTTTATGATAGTCATCATCAGTCACATAAATTAGGATATGATAACCATTCGCCCTGGCCACCCGCTCAATACCATGTATAGCCTGTGAAAAATAGTTGTTGGCCAATTCAGGTACAATTACCGCAATGGTTTTGCTTTTTTGTTCTCTTAAATTGCTGGCGTAATGGTTAGGCTGATAGTTTAATTCTTTCGCTTTGGTTAAAATCCGCTCTTTGGTGGCACCATTAATATCGCTGTTATCTCTAAAAGCACGCGAAATTGTAGAAGTTGATAGATTTAATGCTTCTGCTAATTTCTTAATATTAATATGATCCATTTTAACTTTGAAAGATAGACTGGTTAAATTTTGATGTAAATATAAGTGATAAAATCACTTTTTAATTTTATAATACAATACAACTGTTCTGACTCCTTTTCTAAATTATCATTTAGATGCTAAGTTATTCATCATGTGCGCCATATTTCTCTTTTTTAACAGCATGAAGTTGAAACAAATATGGTCTAAAAACCATCAGGAAGTGAAATTTAAAATAATATATTTTTTTTAAAACAAAAACAAGATTTATCCATTAATACTAATAGAGAATTTATGATATTTGCTTTTCACCTATAAATACTAACAAATAAGACAAAATCTACGCCAAATGGAAATTAAGAAAATACTCATCGCTGATGATGATGAAGGGATAGTAGATGCGATAACGATGATATTGGAAGTGATGGGTTATGATGTTGAGTTTACTTACGATGGTGGAGCAGTTATTGATGCAGTGAAAAATAAACCTGATTTAATTATGCTCGATATCTGGATGAGTGGACATGACGGACGTGATATCTGTAAGTTGTTAAAAAATGACCCTAAATACAAAGAAATTCCGGTTTTGATGATTTCAGCAAGCCGTGATATCAGGCAATCTGCCATGGATGCAGGCGCGAACGACTTTATGGAAAAACCTTTCGAAATGGATTCCTTATTAGATAAAGTGCAGGAACTTTTAAATTAACCCGTTAACGATAACCAATTTCCTATTGCCAATAGCTTAGATTGTTTACATCTCTAATATCTGATTTTCCAGTCATTATCATTGGCCATTACTGATCCTTTAGCCATTCCGGATTACATTATCCCGGTTGATTTTATGTAAAGAAAAATACGGGACACTCCAGATCATGATATTTTTTTCGAAATTTAATATCAGTTTTTCACAAAAAGTGATTCTTCATTCCGAACGTATACTACCCATCAATGTCCGATCAGCCTGAAAGTATTATAAGAAAGATTATCCACATTGATATGGATGCTTTTTATGCATCGGTAGAGCAACGTGATTTTCCTGAGTATAGGGGGAAACCTCTTGTAGTGGGCGGCAAGCCCGATAGTCGCGGGGTAGTTGCCACAGCCAGTTACGAAGCCCGGCAATATGGCATTCGTTCCGCAATGTCTTGCAGTAAAGCTTATCAGCTTTGTCCAACAGCTATATTTGTGTATCCCAGGTTTGATGCCTATACCGCGGTGTCAAAAGCCATCAGGGAAATATTCAGCCGCTATACTGATGTGATAGAGCCACTTTCGCTGGATGAGGCCTATCTGGATGTTACGGAAGATAAACTTGGCATAGGATCAGCTATCGATATTGCCAAATCGATTAAAGATGCCATCAGAAATGAATTGAACCTTACCGCATCTGCAGGTATTTCCATCAATAAATTTGTGGCTAAGGTGGCTTCAGATATGAACAAGCCAGATGGATTAACTTTTATTGGGCCATCAAAAATCAAGGCTTTTATCGAAAAACTTCCTGTTGAAAAGTTCTTTGGTGTAGGCAAAGTTACTGCTGCAAAAATGAAGGCCATGCAAATTAACACTGGTGCTGATTTAAAAAACTTAACCGAATCACAACTCATTGCACAGTTTGGAAAATCAGGCAAATTCTATTACAAAATTGTACGTGGACTGGATCACCGGCCTGTTCAGTCTCAACGCGAAACAAAATCCGTTGGCGCAGAAGACACCTTGTCAGAAGATACTAATGACCTGGCCGTAATGCACGATTTATTGAAGCAAATCAGCGAAACGGTAGCCACCAGGTTAGAGAAGCATCAGTTAAAAGGAAAAACCATTACCCTAAAAATTAAATTTGAAGATTTTAAACAGATTACCAGAAGCCGTTCTTTTTCAACACCATTTAATCAGGCTTCGCAGATGTTTCAGGAAGCCATAAAACTTTTAGAGGAAGCGCAATTGGGAACCATGAAAGTTCGATTGCTGGGCATCACCCTTTCTCGTTTTTATGATGAAATCCCAATCGAAAATATCGAAAATAACCAGCTGGAATTTGATTTCTGATAGATGTGAGTGTATCAGAATTAATTTATATTGGTAACTCAGGCATATAAAAATAATGGAGCACGTTATTTATTCCTTAAACCTGCTGGTCATTTTATGGTTAATGTGTTTTTAACCACTCCAGTCTGCGCTGATCTGGCAAATGTTTCACCTTAAAGTTTTCAAATTTTGCCTCAAAACCATTACCATCCGGACTAGCAGCCATTAAGCCCACCATTACAGGTGTATTATCCTGCAAAGGAGCATTTCTTGTCATGATGTAATTTTGATCATCCAAAGAATAAAAAATCTCTACAGCATCAAGTCGGCGCACCACTTTAACCCAGATAAATGGCGGCACCTTTTCCAACGGAAGCACACTCCAATCACTTTTATCATGAGTAACTACTGTACTGATGTTAAATTTCCCATCCACAAACTCCACCCCTGTTTTAATATAGTTCTGATGATCTATCCGGATCATTAAACCCATCTGATCGAATCGGGCTTTATAGGCTCCGGTAAGTTTTACCTTTGCTTCAAACTCTCCCCCATATGTTGCATAATAAAATGGTGCATCATCAACCGTAAAGCCATAATGAGAAATACGCCAGTAATCACTATTTGGTGTAACCTGCATTTTTAAGGTATTATTCTTAATTTCCCATTTATCCGGCTCATTAAACCACTGCATTTTTTCTAAATTCTGCGCCTTCAATTCGTTCAGTCCGCATAAAATACCTATTGTCAAAAGAATTCTTTTCATTTAATATTATCGATTAATTTATAGTAATGATCAATTAAGAGAATACAAGCAATTGAAAACATTTATTTCATCACTTCATCACCATTCAAATGATTAAGTTCGCAAAGTTATTTAACGCTTCAGCCAATTTCAATGGTCATAAATAACCATCAATTTTAGTTAAATGCGAAATCTGCTTGATATTAAACTTTTGTCTCAAACTTTTGAAACGATCCAAAATCCTGATCAGAAACTGGATAATACGAAGCGTATTGCACAGATGTACAGTCAATTTGAAAACTGTATTGCAGTGTTAAGTGACATGAAAGCGCGGAAAAGCTTTCTTTATTATGGCGATATCGCTGGACAGCTTGGGCTATCTGAGCAAGATCATGAAATCAGATCCATTTGGGAAGATCAGTTATTAAATAAAATACATCCTGAAGATTTACAGAAAAAATACCGACTTGAGTTCCAGTTTTTTCAGCACCTGCATACTTTGCCTGCTGAAGAACGCATGGATTATGAGGTCATCACCAAACTTAGAATAAAAAACAGGGATGGCAAATACGTGTTGATCAAACATCGTTTGCTGTATATCACCAGTTCGGATGATGGCAGTATCTGGCTGGCACTCTGCCTTTACCAGATGATTTATGACCACCCGGAATTTGATATTCCGCGAGGCATAATTATTAACAATAAAAGCGGTAAGAGTATTGAGCAGAATGAGGCGCAATTTAAAGTGCTCCTCTCCTCAAGAGAAAAAGAAGTTTTACGGCTAATTAAACGTGGACTGAGGAGTAAAGAGATTGCAGATAAGCTGGTGCTGAGTATCAATACTGTGAATCGACACAGACAAAATATATTTCAGAAACTAAACGCAAGTAACGCGATGGAAGCCTGCAGAATGGCCGAAACCATGGGCCTGGTAACTTAATTGGTTGACATTTAATTCTAGATGATTCAGATGTGATCAGCTGACTATAGGCTATCATTTATTATGTTTGGAAAAGATTTAATAAGGGTAAAAAATGTATACCGGCAAAAAATCAAATCAATCTTAATCAAGATTTTGTTTTCCTTAAAATATTTTTTCTGCACTTAAAAGCAGTCATCTTCATAAGGCTTAAGACATTCCCTTAAGTGATATTTCACTCCAAATAAGAGTATAAAAAACATAAATCACTGTTACAGAGCGTTTAATTTACTTTTGCTCATTATTCATGATTTGATAGTGAAACAAAATATAGCTCTCCCTGTTAATATCGAAAATTAACAATATGAACAGAAATATTACAAAACTATCAATGATGGTTGCGATATTGGGATTATCATCACAATTATTTGCACAAGAATCAACACCAACTACCTCTGGTAGATTTGGTAAACAACCTTTAAGAACCTGGAGTGTAGGTGCTCAGGGAGGTATATTCAGCCAGAATACTTTTTTAGGTGGTGGAAGTGTTACTGCCAGGGAATTTAAAAGTATCGGTTATGGTGCTTTTGTTAAAAAACAAATTTTACCGGCTTTAGGCTTACAGGCAGACTTTTTACGTGGTGAAATGAAAACCATCGTAGCGCCTAACTTAGAACAGAAAAACAGCATCAACTGGGCTGGATCATTAACTGCAGTGTTAAACATCGCTAACTTCAGCTTAAATACTGAAAACGCGGTATTGATTCCTTACATTAAGGCAGGTGCCGGTTATATGGCTTCTGATTCTCAGGTAGGAACTACCCAGGTTTTCACAGACAGAGAAGGCTGGTACATCCCAACAGGAGTTGGATTTAAATTTGGTGTATCAAAAGGCATCAACATTGATTTAGGTTATGATATTAATTTTATCAAATCATCACCAACTGTTAAAAGTGCTTACTTAGAAAACAGGTATTCTTACTCTCACGTAGGTTTAGAGTTTGCTTTGGGTAACAAAGAAAATTCTCAATTACAAAACTATAGCGCCGTTGCGGATCTTCGCAAACAAAGTGCTGAAGAAAGTGCTGAGTTAAGAAGAGCATTATCTACTGCTGAGCAAAATGCACAACGTGACAGAGATCAATATGCTAAAGATATGGCTGATGATGATAATGATGGTGTAGCAAACAAATTTGACAAATGCCCTGGAACAGGTTCAGGAACTGTAGTTGATGGTTCAGGTTGTCCAATCAAAGTACAACGCGAAATCATCAGAGAAACTAAGGTAATCACTGAGGAAGACCGTAAGGTAGTTAAAGATGCGATTTCAAACTTAGAATTTGACTTAGGTAAATCAACTATCCGTTCTAAATCATATGCTAGCTTAAACAGGGTTGCTGGATTATTGGTAGACAAAAACTTTAGCTTAAAATTAGCTGGTCACACCGATAACACTGGTGGCAGAGAGTTAAACTTACGTTTATCTAAAGAAAGAGCAGAATCTGTAAAAGCTTATTTGGTATCTCAGGGTGCTAATGCTTCCAGAATCGAAGCTACTGGTTACGGACCTGATCAACCGATTTCATCTAACAAAACTGCGACTGGTCGTCAGGAAAACCGTCGTGTAGAGTTTACCTTATACTAAGTACAGAATAGAGTATAGCATAATATTAACTAAAATCAGATTAATATTATGCCAATGATATAAATGCAGTTAATTTATTTTAACTGCATTTATTTTATAAAATGATATGGGCGCAGGCAAAACCACATCTCAACAATTTAAATATGAAAAAGGAATTCCCATTTTACATTAAGGCACCAGTAATCATGCTTGGCCTCGTCATCGCTGTATTTATACTCAGTGTGCTTCGGGATATTCTGGTTCCGCTGGCTTTTGCAACATTGATTGCGATATTATTAAATCCCCTATCGGTACGGCTGGAGAGAAAATTACCTAAAATTCTTTCCATTATAATTTCTATGATTATTGCTTTACTGGTAGTAGCCGGAATCGCTTATTTCCTGTCGTCGCAAATTGCACACTTTTTTGATAATGTTGATGCCATGAAGCAAAAGTTTACCGAATTGCTTTATACCAGTCAAGCCTGGCTGGAAAAAACTTTTGGTATTGGCACGAAAAAACAGGTACAGATGATTAAGGAGGCAGCCAACAACAGTAAGGCAGTAATCGGACAAACCTTAAGCGGCGCACTGGGTGTTCTGAGTGTGGTGTTTCTGATCCCGGTATATACCTTTCTGATCATGTTATACAAAACATTAATCCTCAATTTCTTTTATGAAGTTTTCTCAGCAGAAAATCAACAAAAAGTCGGAGAAATTCTGGCAGAAACCAAAGCTGCGATTCAAAGTTATATTGTGGGTTTACTAATAGAAACAGGGATTGTGGCTGTTATGAATTCTTGTGCATTGTTAATTCTGGGTGTGCCCAATGCCATTTTGATTGGGGTAATTGGGGCAATCTTGAACCTGCTTCCCTATATCGGCGGAATTATTGCCATTGCTTTACCCGTACTAATGGCTACCGTTTCATTTGACGGGTACACCACTCAATTATTAATTATTGCGGCCTATGCACTTATCCAGTTTATCGACAATAATTTACTGGTTCCGAAGATCGTTTCTTCAAAAGTTCAGATTAACGCACTGGTGTCTATCGTTATTGTGCTCATGGGTGCAGCGGTGTGGGGCGTACCGGGTATGTTTTTATCAATTCCTTTCATTGCCGTACTTAAAATCATATTTGACAGAATTGACGAATTAAAACCCTGGGGTAAATTACTCGGGGATAATATTCCTACTGAACACTTGGGTCAGCTCAAAAGACTGAGAAGAGGAAAAAATCAATTGGCAAAAAATACTTAGGATAAATTTAAAAGATTCAATAATATGACAACTGGAAAAAAAATCACATCAATTATAGCCCTCATCGCTTTATTAATTATCGGAGGGTTAATTTACTACAATTATTTCTTTGTATTTGGCGAAGGTGTTAAGGCAGGCGAATTAAACTATATTGTAAAAAAGGGCTACCTTTTTAAATCGTATGAAGGAAAACTTATTCAAAGCGGGATCAAATCAAGGCAAACCGGCACACTGCAGAATAATGAATTTGAGTTTTCAGTCGGAGATAAGCAAATTGCAGAACGCATGATGGGCAACAGTGGTAAATTTTATGAATTACACTATAAAGAATATAAAGGAAGCTTGCCCTGGAGAGGTTATAGCAAATATGTAGTTGATAGTATTTATACCATCAAAGATTTGCCACAGTAATCATGTTTTCCTGTATAAAATCAATCCGGACGACTTTGCGTTGTCCGGATTTTTTTTGACCATATATTTCTGATTCATCAAAAATCTCCCCCCTTACTCATCCATAAAATTCAAGTTTCTTCTTTATTATCAGCGATACATTTATTTCTTCATGATATTGAATAAAAATGTAGTAACCCCCAAACATCGTCCTGGCCAAATATTTAGTATATTTATAAACATTATAATTACAAAATTGTATATTAATATATTAATTCAAGCAGCATCCCATGAGATTTCAGCATCAAAATATTCTGGTTATAGGCGGAAGTTCAGGCATAGGCCTTGATCTGATTAGATTATTAAACAATGAAGGAGCGACTATTTATGCGGCATCCAGAAACCGTTCAGCAGAATGGCCCGCAGCAGTACACTACCTGGAAATGGATGTGATGCAAGGACCTGAGTCATTATCTGCATTTATCCCAGATGAATTGCATGGCTTGGTTTATTGTGTTGGTAACATCAATCTAAAACCATTTAACAGAATTTCTGCACTTGATTTAATAGATGATTTCAGGCTTAACGTAGTTGGTGCAGCATTGTCTATACAACAGGCATTAAAATCGCTAAAAAATGTTTCTTCAGCTTCTATTGTACTGATGAGTTCCGTAGCAGCGAGAACCGGCATGGGCTTTCATTCCAGCATCGCATCGTCAAAAGCAGCGGTGGAGGGATTGACCATCTCTTTAGCAGCCGAACTGAGCCCTAACCATATCCGGGTAAATGCAGTAGCACCCTCCTTAACCCATACCCCGTTGGCTGGCAAGCTGCTTAACACTCCCGAAAAAATGGAAGCATCAGCAAAAAGACATCCCATCGGAAGATTTGGAGAACCAAAAGATATCAGCGCAGCCATTGCCTATCTGCTCTCAAGTGATAGCAGCTGGATAACCGGACAAATTTTAACGGTTGATGGCGGCATTGGCAATTTAAAAACGAATTTTTAGCCCGAAATATGATGTATCAATTAATCCATGAACTGGTAGACCTGGTTAAAATATATGAAAGCAGTACCAAACATCCTGCTGAAGATCTTCATGCCTTTCGCAGCTGGCTCGATATTCGTTTCAGAGATGAACAGCCGGTATCAGCAGCTGATCCCAACTGGACGGGTAAAGTAAATGGCCGCTCGGCAGATAGTGTCATCAACACCTCTCTCGTTCATTTATACCGTTATGCCAAAATCCACGCCAAAGCCGCTATCACCGACAGCACATTCTCCACACCCGACGAATTTATCTACCTCATCAGCCTGGTTTCTGGCGGAAGCATGAGTAAAACAGAATTGATTAAACACAATATACATGATAAGCCCGCAGGATCATTAATTATTAAAAGGCTTCTGGACAAAGGTTTAATTGAACAGCAATCTTCAGCTCTGGACAGGAGAAGTAAACTGATCCGCGTAACTGCAAAAGGAAATGACCATTTAAAACAAAGCATGGATAAAATCAGACTGGCTTCGGCTCAGGTAACGGAGCCCCTTTCTCCACAGGAAAAAATGGAACTAATTAACCTATTGCTCAAACTTGAAGACTTTCATCATGCCCAGCTGGCAGAAAAGATTTAACATATATGTATTCGATTTATTTTGAAAGCCGCATCCTTCGATTATTTAATTTTTGCTTCCGTTCATCCATTACAGAAAAATGAAAACCATCTTTGATAAAGTATCTGCAGAATGCAGTAAGATCGTTACTAAAAATTACAGCACCAGCTTTTCCATGGGTATTCAATTCCTGGGTAAAAAGCTTCGGAATCCTATTTATGCGATATACGGTTTCGTAAGGCTTGCCGATGAAATTGTTGACAGTTTCCACGACTATGATAAGGCCACACTGCTCCATAAGTTTAAAAGAGACTGTTATGAAGCCATCAATGACCGCATCAGCCTTAACCCGGTACTTAATGCCTTTCAGGAAGTGGTTAATAACTATCAGATAGATATTGAACTGATTGATCTTTTTCTTCAGAGCATGGAAATGGATCTCCGAAAGGAAGTATATACGCCAGAAAAATATGAGCAGTATATCCTGGGCTCTGCGCAAGTGGTGGGCCTGATGTGCCTGCATGTTTTTACAGAAGGTGATAAGGCCACTTACGCACGTTTAAAAGAATCTGCGATGAAACTGGGTTCAGCCTTTCAAAAGGTAAATTTTTTAAGAGATGTGAATGCCGATTTTTATGTTTTAAGCCGTACGTATTTCCCAAATGTGGATTTGTCGGTATTTTCAACGTCAGAAAAAACCGTTATTGAAAAGGAAATCAGCAAAGAATTTGACGAGGCACTGGAAGGCATCAGGCAATTGCCGGCATCATCCAGAAAAGGTGTATACCTGGCTTACATTTATTACCGCAGACTTTTTGATAAAATCAGGAGGAAAACAGCAGCACAAATTATGGCGGAACGCGTCAGAATTTCCAACGTACATAAATTTACACTTCTCTTCGGCTCTGTGCTAAGAAGCCGCTACAATAGAATTTAATACCGACAAGATCAACGGTTTAAGATGGAGCTGACTTAAGTAAGATCTTACATATTATGCATCATGAAGCAAAAATACCAGATACTCCGGCTTATCCTCGGCGATCAACTGAACCTGAAACACTCCTGGTTTTTAAATGCTGATCCGGCTATCCTCTATGTGATGATGGAAGTGAAAACTGAAACGGATTATGTATGGCACCACATTCAAAAAGCCTGTGCCTTTTTTGCAGCCATGGAAAATTTTACTGAAACCATCAGCAACAAAGGATTTGAGACACTTTACCTTCACCTTGACCATCCGGATAACAGGCAAAATTTTTCTGATAACCTAAATGATCTGATAAAGAAGTATCAAATTGAGGAATTCCAGTATCAGCTTCCGGATGAATACAGGCTGGATCAGGAACTCAAAGGTTTTTGTAGTGGCCTCAATATTTCCTCCTGTAGTTTTGACAGTGAACACTTTTATACTACAAGAACAGCACTGGCTGATTTTTTTGCTGACCGTAAAGAAATCATAATGGAAAGCTTTTACCGGGCCATGCGGATAAAGCACCATGTTTTAATCCATCATGACCATGATCCTGAAGCCGGGAAATGGAATTTTGATGCAGAAAACCGGAAAAAGCTCCCCAAAAACCATAAACCCAATCCACCTTTGCTATTTGACAATGATGTACGTCAGCCATATGAGCGTTTACTGAAAGCAGGGGTTAAAACCATCGGCAAAATCGAACCGGAATATTTGCAATGGCCGGTAAACAGGAAACAATCGCTAAAACTTCTCCATTATTTCTGTGAAAACTGCCTGCCACTATTTGGTACTTTTCAGGACGCCATGCAAACGAATGAATGGGCACTTTATCATTCCCGCCTATCTTTCAGCATGAACACGAAATTAATCTCACCAGTAGAAGTAGTGAATGCGGCTTTGGCCACCTGGGAAAAAGATAAAAAATCAATCACACTGAACCAGATCGAGGGCTTCATCAGGCAAATTTTGGGTTGGCGCGAATACATGCGTGGCATTTACTGGATGAAAATGCCAGAATTTGAATCACTCAATTACTTTAATCATCAAACGAAGCTGCCAGCCTGGTACTGGACGGGCAAAACCCACATGAACTGCCTGAAACAGGCCATTTCCCAATCCTTTCATCATGCTTATGCCCATCATATTCAACGCCTGATGATTACAGGAAATTTTGCCTTGCTTGCCGGAATAAACCCTGATGAGGTAGATTTCTGGTATCTGGGTATTTACATTGATGCCATACAGTGGGTAGAAATTACCAATACCCGTGGCATGAGCCAGTATGCCGATGGTGGAATTACGGGCTCAAAGCCTTACACCGCGTCGGCAAACTACATCCATAAAATGAGCAATTACTGTGAAGGGTGCAAATATGACCGCAATGATAAGGTGGGAGACAATGCCTGCCCTTTCAATAGTTTGTACTGGGATTTTCATGATCGCCATAGGGATAAACTTCAGCATAACCACCGCCTTTCAATGGTGTATCGGCTTTGGGATAAAATGAATCCTGAACTCAAATCGGCAGTTTTAAAACGTGCAAATTACTGCTTAACAAATTTGGATAAATTATAACCCCTCTTAACAGCGGTTAAGGCATTCCTTCAGAAATTTAAAAATAAGATCAGATCAGATCGAAATACAGTTTTATTCGCGAAATGATCATCTAATCTATACTTAAAACAGAGAAAGCCTGAATCTAACGGTAGAATTTTTAAAACAACTCTGGCCTTGGTATTTGCAAAAAAACAGGTGACCGGCACCCGGTCATCACTTTTTTAAATGGTTTCATCACATTTTAAGTTTCTGTAATCCTGACAAGGTTACCTTGCTTCATATTTAAAATAATGATGAAAACATATCTGTTTCTTTTCTTTCTTTTTTTGAGTGCTAAAACGTTCGGGCAAAATACAATTGATGCTCATCATCGGTTTAGATTCACTATGCAGAACATGGAGTTTAAGCGTGATACCATCACTTTGGCAGGCACACTCCTCATCCCGGAAAAACCCTATGCCGCGGTAGTTCTGGTACATGGATCCGGACAAGAGAAAAGGATGATAAAGCTGGCATCTACCCTGGCAAAAAATGGTATAGCTGTATTTACTTATGATAAACGCGGAGTAGGAAAATCAGGTGGGCTTTACGAAGGGCCTGAGGTGGGAACAAATAACATTGATTCAGTTAACCTGAACAGGCTGGCAACAGATGCCAGTGAAGCCATCAATACCTTTCTGGCGCATCTTCCGGCTAAACCTATACCTGTAGGTTTAATGGGGTTTAGTCAGGCCGGATGGATTGTTCCGCTGGCAGCTGCAAAAAATCGCCAGGTAAATTTTATGGTCCTATTTAGCGGACCAGTTGTTAATACTCTTCAACAGTTACGGTTTCAGTTTTATACCCGGGGAGATTCAAATTTCTGGGAAACGCATACTGAAAATGATGCGCGGAATCACATAAAGAACGACCCTGACAGGTATTCATTTGCAGCAACAGACCCTAACCAGTCACTTGCAATGCTTAACATTCCTGGTCTTTGGATTTTCGGAGGAAAAGATATTCAGGCCCCCGTAGGTTTATCAATAGAAAACCTTCATACTTTTAAAGCTAAAGGAAAGGCTTATGAATATGCATTATACCCGGAATTAGGCCATAACACCGCCTTTTCAACATCAGAACAGCCCCTTAAGATGGCTATTTCCTGGATTAAACATCGGGTGAATCATTAATGCCCTACCAGTGTCATTTCCATGATCCTGCTGCCTGCAGAAATGTTTTGTTTATAAATTTGCCGGGTAAGTTGATCAATCTGGTAAATACTTCGTCCGTTGGTGCTTCCGATTTCATCAGAAACTTCCACTACCCAAATTTTCCTTTTACCCAGTTTTTTACTGTTAAATTCGCCTTCGCGTACATCCAGTATATTGGCCTTAAGTAAACCTGTTTTTCCATTTGGATTGTAATCGAAAATGGCAATCTCTGCTTTTAAATTCTTTTTTAAGGGTAACCAGTTGATCAGCATAGGATAAAAGTTACTGTCAAAATAGCCAGGATGTACGGGTTCATTAATTTTAGTTGTTTCTCCCGTTGCCATATTTTTATAAAACCCCATCACCTCATCGCCAAAATGCAGTACCATTTCCCGCTGCGCATTATAAGAAGAATGGTAAATGGGTGAAAGATCTGAGCGGCGTACAAGCGTAGAATCTATCCAAGGGGAAGCTGACGATTTCATTTTTACAATGGTTATGACCAGAATTTTATCTCCCTGAACTTCTACCTGCGTATCAACCGTTGCCAGTGGAATCCTGAGCGTATCTTTTACTGCTGACCAGATCATTTGGTAATTTTGATTCTTGATCCACTTTTTATCAACAATGTTCTTTTCAGGCTTAATCATTTGCTGACTCCACCCCAAAAACGGAATAGCCAGGCAAAACAATAATAAAAGATTTTTTTTTCTCATCACTTCAGCTATAATAGTTGGATGAAAATCAGCGCAACATGTTACAGCGCAAAAATCCATTTGCTTACTTAAATTATGTTGTTTGAAAGATCAACAGCAGAAAACGGGATTCAGCAGACCTGATTTAACAAACCGGCTTGCCAGGATCATGCGGTATAAAGATCAAAAGGTTTAAATAAATATGCAGGGGTTTCTATAATTTTAATACTTTTGCAACAATCGAAATGAGAAAAATTCAACAAGTTTCATATCACCCTGTGACAAAGCCCTGAAACCTTTCAGTTATTTTTTTAACCCTGGCTAATCTCTTGCCAGGATAATATCTATTTTATTTTTTTTGACATTAATTTTCACGGTATGTATTTACGTACACGTTTTTTTGATTTTTCACAAAAAGTCAACTACAAAACAGAAGTTTTGGCTGGTATCACTGTGGCAATGACCATGATACCCGAATCGCTTTCCTTTGCCATTTTGGCTGGTTTTCCACCCCTGGTAGGTTTATATGCGGCATTTATAATGGGATTGGTAACCTCCATTCTGGGTGGCCGTCCGGGATTAATTTCCGGAGGTGCGGGCGCGGTAGTAGTAGTGCTGATTGCATTAATGCAGTCGCATGGAATTGAATATGTTTTTGCTGCTGTTGCCCTCGCTGGGATTGTCCAGATTATGGTTGGCCTGTTTAAATTGGGAAAGTTTATCAGACTTGTTCCACAACCTGTGATGTATGGTTTTGTGAATGGCCTCGCTGTCATCATATTTATGGCACAACTGGAGCAATTCAAAACAATCATTAACGGGAAACAAACCTGGCTTTCGGGCAGCCCATTAATAATTATGACTGGCCTTGTAGCCCTTACCATCGCCATCGTTGTATTTTTTCCGAAGATTACAAAAGCAGTTCCGCCATCGTTGGCAGCTATTGTTGTCGTTTTCTTTATCGTTTTAGGATTTGGCATCCACACTAAAACTGTGAGTGACATTGCTTCAGTGAGTGGCGGATTTCCACCTTTTCACATCCCTCATATACCATTAAATCTGGAAACCTTTCAGATTATCTTACCCTATGCTGTAATCATGGCAGGCGTTGGCCTTACCGAGGGCCTGCTCACCCTTAACCTGGTAGATGAGATCACCGGTACAAGAGGTAACGGTAACCGTGAATCAATTGCACAGGGCATTGCCAATATCCTGAATGGATTTTTCTACGGCATGGGGGGCTGCCCGATGATTGCACAAACACTGGTAAACCTTTCCGCCGGCGCAAGGGCCCGTCTCTCAGGAATTGTGGCAGCACTTACTATTCTACTGATCATTCTATTTGGTGCACCCGTTATTGGCCTCGTTCCCATGGCTGCACTCACCGGAGTGATGATTATGGTTGCCATCGGAACCTTTGAATGGATGAGTTTAAGAATCATCAACAAGATGCCCAAACAAGACATTTTTGTTGGCATTACAGTAGCCGTAATTACGGTATGGCTACACAACCTCGCACTCGCAGTACTTATTGGTGTCGTAATTTCTGCACTGGTATTTGCCTGGGAAAGTGCTAAAAGAATCAGGGCAAGAAAATACATCGATCATTATGGCATTAAGCATTATGAAATTTACGGCCCATTGTTTTTCGGATCGGTTACTGCATTTGCTGAAAAATTTGATGTAGTAAATGATCCTGCTGAAGTGATCATTGATTTTAAGGATAGCAGGGTGGCGGATATGTCTGCCATTGAAGCATTAAACAAACTTACTGAACGCTATCACAAGGAAGGTAAAAAACTGCATTTAAAACACCTTAGTGAAGACTGCCGTACCTTACTGGCCAACGCCGGTGATGTCATCGACATTAATATTTATGAAGATCCAAGTTACAGGGTTGCAGTTGATAAAAATTAATGCCCCATTTTAGGCGGAGCTTTTTATTCAGGTTCCGCCCCTAAAAAAATCTCAATTGATTGATGGTTCAGGTAAAATTATAATGGTTCTGATGCTTATCGTAATCTTTTTTATGATTGGCACTTATTATGAAAATAAAAAACCCCCATCCTATTAGCTAGGATGGGGGTTTTTATGTGATTTTCAGGCTTGAAAATCTTTGCTCCCTCTGCTGGGCTCGAACCAGCGACCCTCTGATTAACAGTCAGATGCTCCTTATTCCTAATTACATCTTAATCAATCAATTACAAGCTAGCAAAGATATTCCGTTAAATATGTGTAACGGTTTTTAATTACCTGTAAATTTAAGAATTTCTTTTTAGAATTGTAACATCTATTCTATCTGGATCTCGGACTCTTGATTAACATTCAAAAATTATTTTGTAAGATATTAGCTCCCTAAACTATTAAGAAGTGCGCCCTATGCAAGTACAAAGGCCTCGTACTACGCACTGTTATTTTCATCGCCGTCATGGGTTTTTACCACAGCTCTTATTTCTGGTTCGCCAACAAGATCTCCATCATCATTAACAAATTAAATTAAAACACGCTCCTGGTGATTAAACTGGTCTTTTGGCGCACCCTGAAAGGGAATAAGTGCTGGTACTTTTGATACTGACAGTGGCGCCACTAGGCGTTAAACATGAAACGATATCTTGATAGCTGGCTCCATTTTGGGATATTTTAATTGTGTTTTCAGTAAATGCCGTTTTTTTTATTGCGCTGAGTGCATAACCAACAGAGGATTTGTTTGACTTTGCCTCTGTATAAATATACTTTTCACCTGCTTCATATAGAGATGTATTGGTATAGAAAATCATTTTTTTTCTTATATCTTGAAATTTCCATATTCCACTTACAAAATCGTTTATGAAATCCATGCTAAACCGGTTAATTTGCCTTGGAATTGCATCAGTGAAATCCATTATCGTGCTTTTTTCGGAGATAGTGGAATAACTACACGCTGCAAACAAGCCATAAGGAGTACTTCGCGTACACATTCTTGAATAATATTTATGTAGAGTCAACATAAGCTTATCCGTTTTTTTCTTGTCTAGTTCTTTCCCCTCCAACCAGCTTAACATAAGCCCATAAACCTCTTCTGAGGCAAAAAAAAGTGCCTTAACGAATTCTCTGTTAGAAAAATGTTCTTTTAACATCTCCCTTGCTATAGTCTGATCCTCCATCTTTTCATACATGGATAAATCGTTATTCAACTTAATAGCACGTTCTATAGGAAAAGTTGGGGTTCTTACAATACAAAAGTCATAAAGGAAGTGCCCGCTAGGGTTTTTATCTAATTGTTTTGAAGGGTTCAATATATTTTTCATTAGAGGTCATTTTTGTTTTTAATTAGCTCTTCTTGATTCATCATTGTTTACCTCTTTTATTTGCCTATTAGTTTTTGCAACTTTACCGAAACTATAATTTAATGAAAAGCGTAGAGATTGACTGTCGAAGTAATTATTATAACTAGTTTGAATATTGTTTGTCACAGAACTGAATCGCACTTTAGATGTCTTCAGAATATCAACAGCATTGACAGCGAGCGCTAGATTTTTTTTGTTAAGTAAAACCTTAATACCAGCATCTAAAGAATAGTACGCTTCGAATTTTGAAATTCCAGATACCATAGGAAACGTATAACTAAAGTCTGCATTAGCTGTAATTGTTCGTGCCTTATTCAATTTGAAAGTATTGTTTGAAGATAAATCACCGCCGAAACCGCTCTGACCTGACGCATAATCAATATTCGATTTTGTAGAAATATAATTGATAGATGCAGAATTGTAGCTTTCAAGCCACTTCAAATCACTAAAGATATAATTCTGGCTAATACCATAGTTTCTTTGGGAATAGTAATTAAGCCTTGTTAATTTGGATATTTTGGTGGAATTATCATTAATCACAATCTGATCAAAAATATTATTGAGCAAATAGACATTTGCTTTTGTTATTAGTTTGTTTTTATGATTAAATGTAAGCTGAAAGATGTTGTTAAACGATGGCCTCAAAAATGGATTACCCTCATAATAAAAATAAGGGCTTACAAATTGTTTAAATGGGTTTAGATACCAATAACTTGGCCTATTGATACGCTTGCCGTATGATAGAACAAATGAGTTATTTTGATCTTTCTGGTACATCAAATATGCTGTTGGGAAGATTTTAAGATAGTTGACCTTTGTAGTTTGTTGAGCGGTAATTGATTCACCAGTAGTCAAGGTATTCTCTGCTCTAAGGCCTAGCTGAAGACTGAATCGCCCAAGTTCCTTTGAACCACTGATATAGAGAGCTTGTATATTTTCGCTGTAATTAAAGGCATTATTGAGTAAAGTGTTTTCGAATGTGATTGTATTTACATTATAATAATAGTTTGATGAGGCCGCTGTTTTGATAAAAGACAATTTTCCACCAAAATTAAAATCCATAATTTTATTCGGAAAGGATATATCAGATTGTATGGTATAAGTATTTACATTTTGTGGAGCGTAGCTGGAAGTATTGCTAACGTTTGATATTATTCCATCTACAAGAGATTCATTGACAGATTGTTGGGCCGTTGTACTGTTAAAGGTAAAATAAGCGCCATCTATAGAGAATTTTTTGCCCAATGTATCCAAGAGATATTCATAATGAAGATTGATGTTATTACTATTCGAGGTTTTTGATAAACCATTTCGAGCATTGATAACAGAATCAATCAAGTTTGGATTCGAAGCAGGAAATATGTTTGTGGTAGATTCCTCTTCTGCCGGAATAGATCTAGCCCCATAAGAATAAATTAGTCCAATGGCCTGCCTTTTAGTAATTCGGTAGTCCAACGACAATCTGCCAAGGAAACTTTCGCTGGTGTTTTTTGACTCTCTGCGCTGATCCCAGGTTTGAGAAGGATAAAATATACTTGGACGGGTACTCTCTTGAAAAATGTTATTACTAATGTTGAAGCTTGAATTTACACTTAGTTTTCCAGAGTTTACATTTAATAGTAAGCCCGAATTGCCAGATAAGTAGGTTGCTTTAGATAGTGCGCCAGAAAAACTACCATTGAAACCATGCTGTCTCTTTTTCTTCGTTACAATGTTAATTAGACCAAAATTCCCTGCAGCATCATATTTAGCAGGTGGATTCGTAATTACTTCGATTTTGGAAACCTCATTAGAAGACATAGATCGTAAATAATTCGCCAAATCATCACCAGACATCTGTATCAGTCGATCATCAATCATTACGTTTACCTGTCCTTTTCCAACTAGTGATACGCCATTTGATTGATTTACTCGAACGCCTGGAATTTTAGACAGGGCTTCCAATACAGTAGAGCCCGTCATTGAAACACTATTTTCAACATTAAATACTAACCGGTCTGTTTTCTGCTCTAAAATTGGTCGGTTACCTTCAACCGTAACATCCTTTAATGAAACGGTCATAGGTATAAGTACAATGGCTGATAGAGTAGTATCCTTAGTTGAAAGCTTTAACTCTAACTTTCCATCTTCGAACATTTGGTGACTCACGCGTATTCTGTAACTCCCCGTATCCTTAACAGAAAAGTTAAATTTTCCTTTATCTGATGATAATGTTTGTGTTATCTTTTCTGCAGACCGAGCATTAATGATATAAATTGTTGCATCTGCTATTGGCTGATTCCTACCATCGGAAACACTCCCCAAAATATTATGTTGCGCTCTTACAGTAGAGCTTGAAAGGAAAAAAATAAAAAAAAATGCCTCGGCTATAAAAATCTTTAAAATGAAATGTCTTTTCCAGTTGATCATAAATATTGGTTCGATGGATATAAATAGAACAAACAGAATCGGAATTAACCGATCCTGTTTGTCTCAAACTATGCTATCGCAGTACAAGTGCTAGAACCCGTGCCGCATCCGGTCGAAGTAGCATCATTCTCCTTACCACAGGTACTACCACCTGATCCACAGCCTGTAGATGTTGCATCATAATCCACTCCACCACCAAGGATGTCATTTAATTGTTTTTCGTCAAGTCTGGCAATTGTTTCTTTGTCCAACACCAATGGGCTTAATTCCATTTTTTTCATGGTTCTTATATTTTTTGATGTTTATCTCTACTCTTTTGGGAATTTTCGAGTTACTCCCATCGTCGCGCAACAATATCTATGATGTCTTTATAATGTCATTGATTCTATTTAGTCCAACAAACATTTCTAACTATTCATTTTGGATTTTTAATTCCCCTTTGCCATCAACCAAAACCATTACTTCATCATTACCATTAAGTTGTAACTATTATTTTAAAAACAAAGGATAAGGAAGTATAGCTTTCATAACCTATTAGACTTGTAAATATTTTAAATTTACCGTTTAATTTATCCTATAGACATTTTCCTTAAGTATCAGATAAGCCAGCTCAGTGTGTCTCACCTCGCATATTAATTAAGGAAATTTTAGCAAATGCAACTGGCCTATCGTATTCTTTACTAATTAGTTTAAGATTTAAACGTAGGCTTTGTTGTCCATAAACTGTCAATCCACTAAAATAGATTAAACCAGCTAGCAGCAAACTTTTTAAGCACCTTTGCAATATGTTTCTTTATAAGCCAAATGAAATCATTAATAACTGAATAAATATTTGATTAACTTAAATTGGGTAACATGATTCTTTTTAAAAACTTTAACACTTTGCAATTTCATACATCAATAAATTAATTATCTGAAAATTAAACTCTTATAACTAAATTAGTATTGACAGAGGCTTACGATGAAAGTATAATTAATATAAATTCATTGTATTAATTTATTTACTAATTTATTTACTAATTCGAAATAATTAATTATAATTAATAGTTATTTATCAATTTTTAAACTTTTTTATATAAAAGATATATTTTTCTATATACAATGTTGCATTTTGAGGAATACTTTTGGGATTTTTCAAAGAAGGTTATCGGCGGAATGTTATTTCACCTTTCTTTATTAAAAATATTCTGGTCAATTTTGAAAAAGTGGAAACCTATAATGATAGGATTCAGCAGTTTTATGAAAAAATTATTCGAATTTTACTTTATAATATGTTTTGGATCTATTACAGGAAGTTTTGCGAGAAATAACTAAAAAACATTTTAGACATAATTCTTTAGAAAAGATATTTTAAAAACTAGTCAAAACCTATAATTTTTTAATGATTTAATTATACAAAGACATCTTTTTTCTATATTAAACCCTATTTCCTTTAAAACCATTTTTCATATAAAAAAATAAAAAGATTATATAAGTTGCTTCTTACCTTTTACAAGATATGTTTAGATGCATTATAATCGATGACGACCGCCATGCCATATTGAGCCTAGAAAAATATATCGATTCGTTTCCCGGACTTGAGCTGGTTGAAAGTTATATAGACCCATTAAAGGCACTTACATCTATAGCTAAAGCCGAACCCGTAGACACCTTATTCTTCTTGACATTGATATGCCCAAGATTAATGGTATAGAGCTTTCTAAAGCAATTAGAAACAAGACAGATAAATTAGTTATTCACTACTGGACATATTAAGTATGGTTATGATGCTTTTAAGGTGTACGCAGATGATTATTTACTGAAACCTTTTACACTCGGGGAGTTTATGATATCAATGAGCAAAATATTCCCTGAGCAGAATGATGTGAAAAAAGATGAATTCTTTTTATCATTTTTTAAATGGTGCACGTAAATTTTTGCATCTACTGTTGCCATTTTTTTAAGTTGAAAAATTGCGTTTACGGATACCGGAAGTCCTAGATAACGGGATTTTTCTTGTTAAATATTTGTAGAATATTTTCGTCAAGTTCAGCAATTTTTGCTGTTGAACTCGATGGAAAATGGCGATTGAAAAATTTTCTGGAGGTAGGATACTTCCTATTATGAAAATAAAAAACCCCATCCTATTAGCTAGAAATGGGGTTTTTATGTGATTTTCAGACTTAAAAATCTTTGCTCCCTCTGCTGGGCTCGAACCAGCGACCCTCTGATTAACAGTCAGATGCTCTAACCAGCTGAGCTAAGAAGGAGTGCTGGTTGTTTCCCAAATCGAGGTTATTAAGGCTTTTCAGCCTGCATACCCTTGTTCGTTTTGGGAATGCAATATTAGGGCTTTTAAATTATTTATGCAATATTTGCAGTGAAAAATTTTTAAAAAAATTCAAATAAAAATATATGAGCCTGATAATCATAGGAAAAAACGGGATTTTTCTTGTTAAATATTTGTAGAATATTTTCGTCAAGTTCAGCAATTTTTGCTGTTGAACTCGATGGAAAATGGCGATTGAAAAATTTTCTGGAGGTAGGATACTTCCTATTATGAAAATAAAAAACCCCATCCTATTAGCTAGAAATGGGGTTTTTATGTGATTTTCAGACTTAAAAATCTTTGCTCCCTCTGCTGGGCTCGAACCAGCGACCCTCTGATTAACAGTCAGATGCTCTAACCAGCTGAGCTAAGAAGGAATATTTATTCTGGTTGGTACTGTATGTTTTGCTAAAATCATTTAGCAAGTTTGTCATAAAAAATCCCCACATTACTGTGAGGATTTTTGCTCCCTCTGCTGGGCTCGAACCAGCGACCCTCTGATTAACAGTCAGATGCTCTAACCAGCTGAGCTAAGAAGGAGTGCTGGTTGTTTCCCAAATCGAGGTTATTAAGGCTTTTCAGCCTGCATACCCTTGTTCGTTTTGGGAATGCAATATTAGGGCTTTTAAATTATTTATGCAATATTTGCAGTGAAAAATTTTTAAAAAAATTCAAATAAAAATATATGAGCCTGATAATCATAGGTACTGTAGCGTTCGATGCTATTGAAACGCCATTCGGAAAAACAGATAAAATTGTTGGTGGCGCTGCAACTTACGCCAGTTTAGCTGCATCTTACTTCTATAATCAAGCAAAAATTGTCGCTGTTGTAGGTGATGACTTCGGAAAAGAAAATATTGAGATCCTTACGCAGCATGGCATAGATACGGAAGGCTTACAAATTAAAACCGGCGAAAAATCGTTCTTTTGGAGTGGAAAATATCATAACGATATGAACAGTCGCGACACCTTAATAACCGAACTTAATGTTTTGGAACATTTCGACCCTATTATTCCGGAAAGCTACCAGAACTGCGAATTTTTAATGTTAGGCAACCTGACGCCACAAGTACAGCAAACCGTGATTAAACGCCTTAAAAACCGCCCTAAACTCATTGTAATGGACACCATGAACTTTTGGATGGACATTATGATGGATGACCTGCTGGAGACCATTAAAATGGTGGATGTTTTAACCATTAATGATGCAGAGGCACGTCAGCTTTCCGGCGAATATTCACTGGTTAAAGCCGCTAAAAAAATCCTGACCATGGGGCCAAAATATTTAATCATCAAAAAAGGTGAGCATGGTGCATTGTTATTTCATGAAAATCAGATTTTCTCAGCACCGGCATTACCTTTGGCAGAAGTTTTCGATCCGACTGGCGCAGGCGATACTTTCGCAGGCGGATTTATTGGTTACCTGGCTAAAGTGGGTACCATTAATTTTAACAACATGAAAAATGCCATTATTTATGGATCAGCACTTGCTTCATTCTGTGTAGAAAAATTTGGAACGGAAAGGTTATTAAATTTAACAGATCAAGAGGTTGCAGATAGAATCCAGGAGTTTGTTAACCTGAGTGCTTTCACTATCGAAGCTTAAATTTATTAAATAGCAATCAAAATTTCCAGTCTTTAATTATTGCTGCAGACTTGCAAATCTTGATGATTTGTACATCTGCGGCATTCTTATTTATATCATTCTTGCAACAGGAGTGAATTTCTCAAAAACCGCTTCTGTATGAGGTGCATCTGGCAACTCATCAGTAAGGTCCTGCCCTGCCCAATGTTCGTAATGCTTACCGTTACGCCACAAGCGACTATCAGTCATATCATAAATAAACCCCTTATAAGCCACCCAGATCTGAGGTTTATCCTGTCCGTTCCGCAAAGCCAATTGCTGCTTGGTGTACACTGGCAATTCCATTATTTTATCGCCCTATTTTTAAACCATTCGTATAAATAAATATTCATTAATAATAAGCTCATTAAATAGAAGTGATCTTCAAAAGGAATTGTACCTACCCTAAAACTTAAGTTTTCTTTGTTGTTGTAGATCACTACAGGTATTGCTGTTAAAAATCCATTTACAATGTAAAATGGAATCAAGGCTACAAGGTAGGCCCTGTAAAACCGATACATAAAACGAAGCTTTGTATTAATATATTCTACGTAGGCCAGCACAACAAATAAAAACCCAAAATTAATAACTGTATACCAATAGCGGTAACCAAAGAAAAGAATGGCGATACATAAGCCCAGAAAAAGGTTGCTCAGCGCCAGGCTATATCTTTGTAAACCATTTTTAGGGAAATAAACATTTAGGCATTCGTAAATAAAAACACAGGCATAGGGCACTGTTAAGAAAAACAGCATTTCTTCAAGAGGCAAACCCCACAAATTGATGCCTGTAATGTAATCCGGATTAAAAGACCATACATTCAATTTTACAAAGAGTAAATCCCAGATCAGAAAAACAATCACGGTAATTAATATCGCCGGCACAATGAATTTCCACTTACTGAAAAAATGAACCTTCTTATCAAATGACAATACCAGAGGGAAGAAAATTACAGCAATATTGATGAGTAAATAGGTATAATTCATTTAAACATATTTTTTTAGGACTTTAACTTCTTCAGGCGTACAACGTTTGCTTTCGACCATAAACTTAGCTACATTTTTAATCAGGGCCTGATCAGCGCTGCCAAAATTACCATGCTGATAGTGCTTAACAATTTGTTTGCGGTCTATGCTCAAATTTTTACTAAACCCCAGGAAAGATGGGGTAAAGTGTTCAATAGAAAAACGCATGAAGCGAATTTCCAGGTTTTCTTTATCCATATTAACCGCTTGTTGCATGGCTTTCTGCGAGGCCTTTACATACTTTATCTTATTATACGGGCTCCAGGCATGTTTTGCTTTTAGTGCTTCCAGCGTTCCGAGATAGGCCGTTGTTAAAGCCGTTTTACCACTTAACTTATTTAGTTTAACAAATAAAGAATCGGTTAATTTGGAATCATCTACTGCCTTTACCAGGTCGTTCTTAAGTGCTGAAAGTTCTTTGGGAGATAACTGTGCATAACAAAGGTTTACGCTAATGGTAAATAGAAGAATTAAAAATCGAATTTTTGACATGGTTAGATGCAAATGTAATAAAAGGAATGAAAATACATGATCTGACATCGGCGATCAATACTGTGAATTAAAAGAATTGCACTCGCATCATTATTTTCCAAACAAAATCCCATAAAATCCTTTTATTTACATCATGGATAAAAAACCGCAGGTTGCAGTTATTGGCGCTGGTTTCGCAGGGCTTTCTGCCGCAGCTTTATTAGCTAAACATGGCTGCGAAGTGACTGTAATCGAAAAAAATGAGATGGCCGGTGGCAGGGCCAGAACTTGGGAAAAAGATGGATTTACATTCGATATGGGGCCAAGCTGGTATTGGATGCCAGATGTTTTTGAAAACTTCTATCAATTATTCAATAAAACCACCTCTGATTTTTATGAGCTGAAAAGACTGGACCCTTCCTACAGAATCTATTTCAACAGAGAAGACACCCTAAATGTACCCGCCACAATCGAAAAATTGTATGCGCTGTTTGAAGAATTAGAACCCGGAAGCACAAAGAACCTTGAGGTATTCCTGAAGCAGGCGAAATACAAATATGACGTCGGTATGAATGAATATGTGTTTAAACCGTCACACAGTGTAATGGAATATTTTGATCCCCGGCTGGCCATAAGTGGTATTAAATTACAGCTTCTGGGCAATATGCGTAATCATGTTCACCAACTCTTTAAAAATGAAAAACTAAGGAAACTGCTGGAATTTCCGGTATTGTTTCTGGGTGCAACACCCGGGAACACCCCAGCACTATATAGCCTGATGAATTATGCAGACCTTATTATGGGTACATGGTATCCGATGGGCGGAATGCATGAAATCGTTTCGGCTATGCAAACCATTGCCGAACAGGAAGGTGTTAAGTTTTTATTTAATACTACTGTATCTAAAATTGAAGTAAAAGGTAAGATTGCGAAAACAATCAAAACCAACAAAGGCGATTTGGAGATTGATTATGTTATAGGAAATGCAGATTATAACCATATAGAGCAACATTTACTGGATAAACCTTACCGGAATTACGACAAAAAATATTGGGAAAGCCGAACAATGGCCCCCTCAAGCCTGCTCTTTTACATCGCCTTAAATAAAAAACTTAAGAATGTTCTGCATCACAATTTATTTTTCGACCAGAATTTTGATCAGCATGCGGAAGAAATATATACTGATCCGCAGTGGCCATCTCAACCATTGTTCTACGCTTGCTGCCCATCTATAACTGATGATCGCGTGGCTCCGGAAGGCTGTGAAAATCTTTTCTTTCTAATTCCGCTTGCACCAGGTCTGGAAGATAGCGAGTTGAAAAGAGCGGAATACTTTGAAATTCTGGCAGATAGATTCAGAGACTTGACTGGCAATGAAATCCGGGATGCTATTCTTTTCAAAAGAAGTTACGCTATGAATGATTTCGTAAGTGACTATAATGCTTTCAAAGGAAATGCTTACGGCCTGGCAAACACATTGAAACAAACTGCTTTTTTAAAACCAAAGATGAAAAGCAAAGTAACAAACATGTTATACACCGGACAATTAACGATTCCAGGCCCTGGAGTGCCTCCTGCCATCATATCCGGACAAGTGGTGGCAAAAGAAATAATAAAAAAGCTAAAAAAAGCTTGACAAATTTAAAATTTCCCTTATCTTTATATCCACAAAACAAAAACACTGCTAATAACCTTTTAAACGCAATATTGTTCAGGGTTTGCATTTGTTTCGAAACGAAAGAGAAGGCGAATTGTTGAAAGTAAACATAAGAATCAACTAACCAAATATATGATAAGCAAATAAGGCCTGGTTTTTCCGGGCCTTTTTGCTTTTTACCTCACTGACCGGAAATACATAGCCCCGTTTGTCGAAAATACTTATTTCATTTTCTATTTATTATTTTATTACAAATCATCATATAATAATGATAACGCTCAAAAAACAGGGCAAAAAAAAGTCCCGATTAAATCAGGACCTTAGTTTTTAAGTAGATGTATCTTAAGCCATTTCTGCAATGGCAATATCTTTAGAATATGTTTTTAAATATTTTTTAAGAATACCCCTCGCTACGTGAATACGGGTTTTTACAGTTCCGATTGGAATCTCCAGCATATCTGCGATTTCATGATATTTATATCCTTCAAAATAACGGATAAACGGAATATAATATTCCTGAGGCAATTGAGAAAGTGCTTTATCAATATCACCCAATACAAATTTACTTTCAGCCTGATTTTTAGTTGCACTATAAGAAAGGTTTGCGGAAGAAATATCCTCACTTTGCGTGATTAAAGTATTTGTTTTAACCAAACGGCGATAATTATTGATGAAGGTGTTTTTCATGATGGTAAATAACCAGCCTTTTAAATTCGTACCTTCTTTAAACTTATTGTAGTAAGTTATCGCCTTAAGCATCGTATCCTGAACAAGATCATTAGCATCTTCGGCATCTTTTGTAAAATTTAAAGCGTATGATCTAAGTGAAACAGCGTGATGGTTAACCAGATGGTTGAATTCAAATTTTGTCATGATATATAGCTTTAGGAGATTAAATAAAATGAATTGATGTTCATTTATAATATTATAATCAAACTTAATACCAAAAATAACTGGCACGGCAATATCCTCATTCAGCCTTAGTCAGGCGAGTTTTCGTCACAGAATATTTACTTCACGTTCAAGAGTGACTCCAAAAGTGGACTTTACACTGTCTATTATCTGTTCAGATAACTGATACACTTCCGTGCCAGAAGCATGTCCATGGTTAACTAAAACTAAAGCCTGGTTTTTCCAGGTACCGGTTTGACCAATTTTTTTGCCTTTCCAACCACATTGTTCAATTAACCATCCTGCAGCAAGTTTAATTTTATCATCTACAGTAGGATAATGCACCACATCAGGATGCTTGGCTACCACATCGGCAAATTCATACTTTTCTATTACTGGATTTTTGAAAAAACTTCCGGCATTGCCAATTGTGGAAGGATCCGGCAGTTTACTCACCCGAATGTGTGCAACAGCAGCTGAAACATCTGCTATACCAGGATTTTCAATGCCACGATGATGAAGCTCAGTCTCTATGGCACCGTAACTGGTATTTAACACTGCTTTTAATGATAAACGGAAAGTAACTTTGGTAATAATGTACTGCCCTTTAAATGCACCTTTGAAAACACTTTCGCGGTAACCAAACTGGCAATCATCAAAATGAAAGGTTTTGATCTGACCGCTTTTAATTTCAAAAGCAATACAACTTTCAAATACATCTTTCAGTTCCACGCCATATGCACCAATATTTTGAATAGGTGATGCCCCAACAGTTCCTGGGATTAAACTCAGGTTTTCAACACCTGCAAAATGGTTTGCAACACAATAATTCACAAAATCATTCCAAACTTCTCCAGCTCCTGCCGTTACCAACACCTGATCTCCCTCATTTTTTGATTCGATCCCCTTGATACTCATTTTCACCACTAAGCCATCAAAATCCTGCGTAAACAGCATATTGCTTCCACCGCCAACAATTAATCGTTTTTGATTACTAAAAAGTGGGTTTTGAAACAATTCCTTCAAATCACTTTCTGTTTCTATTTCAGTAAAATAGCGTGCGTTAACATCAATAGCGAATGAGTTATAAGGCTTTAATGAAATATTTTCCAAAATCTGAGGCATGGTATTGGGTGTTAAGCTGCAAAATTAAAATAAAATTTAACTATGTTAGAAGTGCCCTGATAATAATAAAACACCTATTTCACTAAACTCTTTTTAACAAACAACAATCCAAATGCCTTTCCTTTTTCCTTGCGCTGATTTTTGTGGTGAATTTTATGTGCTTTTCTCACCATTTGCAAATAAGTATTCTTGCTTTTAAAAGTTTTAAATCTTCTGTGCACAAACCAATCGTGAATTACGAAATAAATGATGCCATACAAAGTAATTCCTAAACCAATAAAAAAGCGATAACCATAACTTTTTCGATCCAGATACATGAGGTATAAAGCAAGCGCGGCAAAGAGCAGGGCAAATACATCATTCCACTCTAAAAAGGAATGCGATTTTTGGTGGTGACTTTTGTGCAGGAACCACAAAGGGCCATGAAATAAGTACTTATGGATAAACCAGGACAAACATTCCATTACAATCAGGGTAGATAATGTAATTAGAATACCAAATATAACATGCATCATTCTTAAGTTATTGGTTTGTAAAGATATATAAATCATTTAAAACGAGAATTGATTGTCATCCATGCGTCAGTTGTTAATTCAAATTTTAGCCTGCTGATTAAGAAATGAAAATTTAAATCTAACTTTGACTAAAATATTAAAAAAGTCAGAAAGTAGAAAAGTAGAATGATTGTAGCTGATAAAAAAAGAGAACAAATTATTGACGGGGCGATCAAACGTTTCAGCCATTTTGGGATAGGCAAAACCACCATGAATGATATCGCTGAAGATCTTTCCGTATCTAAGCCCTCTCTTTATTATTATTTCCCTGATAAGAAAAGTTTGATAGTTGGTGTAATTGAAAAGGTATTTACAGACTATTTCGACTTATTAAAAAAGAAATATAATCCAGATGCCCCTTTAGAAACTGTTTTATTCCAGACAATAGAAATCAGAAATACCTTTTTCATGAAATATTTTATGTTGAGAATCTCAGAAGGACTACCTGATATTTTTAACGATGACTCTATGAAAAAGAAACTAACCGCATTAAAAGATTCAGAGAAAGTTTTTTATGCAGAGATTTTTGAAAGGGCAAAAGAGAAGGGAGAGATCAAACACGAAAACATGTCGCATATAGCAGAACTTTACCTGGAAAGCTTGATGGGTTTAACAAATATGTGCATTATGGAACTGGGTAAAGACCTCCTTCCGGATAAAAAAGCTGTAAACAGAATGAAACAGAAACAGAAAGACCTTTCTTCCATCTTTACCAGGGGATTAAGTTGCTGAAAGCATGAGGGAGTGGGAAGTTTAAAGTGCAAAACTTAAAGTGGAAAGTATAAAGGCCCAAAGGCTAATCGTTTAAAATACTGGTATATTGATACCGGAAAAATAGTCATAGATAAGAACCCAAAACAAAAAACAATACATGATGCTTAGAGTAAAAATGGTAAAATTAATGCTCGTCCTGATCGTTGGCATGGCTTTACCACAACTGGTATCTGCGCAGCAGCAGATTACCCTAAAAGAAGCGCTGACCTATGCGCTTCAGAACAATGCCAATGTGCGTAAATCAAGATTGGATATTGAAAACGGTCGATATAAAGTCCAGGAAGTAAGGGCGCAGGCTTTACCACAAATTACAGGTAACGCCGGACTAACCTATAACCCGATTATCGGCCAGTTGGTGGCCAATTTTGGCGGTCAGACACAGGCCATTAAATTAGGTCAGAACTGGAATTCTTCTGCCGGCGTGCAACTTTCGCAACAGTTATTTAACCAGCAGGTTTTTACCGGTTTGCAGGCTGCCCGATCAAGCGAAGAATATTATAACCTAACCGCTCAATTAACAGAAGAACAGATTATAGAACTGGTGGCCAACAATTACTATCAGGTATTGGTTAACAGAGAGCAGTTAAGTGTAATTGATACTAATATTAAAAATGTTAAGGTTGTCGAAAAAATTGTTTCCAATCAATACCAAAATGGCCTGGCCAGAAAAATTGATGTAGACCGGATCAATGTGAATATCACGAACCTGACTACGCAAAGGGAACAAACGGTTAATGCCATCACACAATTGGAAAATCAGTTAAAGTTTTCAATGGGTATGCCTGTTACTACACCTATTGAATTACCTAAAGCAGAATTGACCAATGTATCGCAATTGCCGGAATTTGCAGAAACCATTGACTTCGGCAACCGTACAGAAGTGAAATTGTTAAACACCCAGGATAAGCTTTTATCGCTTCAACGGAAGGCCTATGTAGCTGAATACTACCCCAGCCTATCTTTAACAGGAAATTATACTTATTCCAGTCAGAGTGATGGATTTGATTTCTTATCTTCAAATGCTGCATCTATCGGTTACGGCGCATCGGCGATTGGTTTAACTTTAAAAGTACCCATTTTCAATGGCTTTTTAACCCGTTCAAAAATCCGCCAGGCTGATGTGGAGATCAAAAAAGCAAAAGAAGACAGAAAGGAATCTACAAATTCATTAAATTTAGCTTACGAGAACGCTAAAATTCAACTTCGCAATAATTTAAATACCATCACTTCACAACGTAAAAATGCCGAACTGGCACAGGAAATTTATAAAAGCACACAGAATAACTATAACAATGGTTTAGCTTCTTTAACTGACTTACTGGATACCGAAAACTCCCTGACTCAGGCGCAAAACAGTTATAACCAGGCATTATTAAACTTTAAGGTTGCCGAAATACAGCTCATCAAATCAAACGGAAATATTAAATCGCTAGTACAATAGAAATGAAAAGAATAATTACCATAATTATCGTTATTGTTGTTGCCCTGGGTGCAATAGCCTATGTTTTAACCAACAATAAGAAAAAGAACGAAGCCAAAACGGCTTACATTGCCGAAGGCGGTGGTGCAGTTGCCGTTCGTGTGGCAACAGTAGAGAAAAAAGTAGTTGATGTAGATTTTGTGGCAAACGGAAACTTTGCACCGAAGCAAGAATTAAACTTCTTATCTGAAAATGCCGGTCGCGTAACTAAAATTTATGTAGATGAAGGTGATAAAGTGACCAAAGGACAGCCATTGGCACGCCTTGATGCTGAAATTATTAATACCGACAGGGAAACTGCTGAAGCTACTTATCAAAATGCAGTTAGAGATGAAGCCAGATACCAGAGCTCTTTTCAAACCGGCGGTGTAACCCAGCAACAGTTGGACCAGGCTAAACTGGCTACCAGAAATGCAAAATTACGCCTGCAGGCTTCACAGCGAAAATTAAGTGATGCAAACATCAAATCTCCAATCAACGGTATTGTAAATAAAAGATATATTGAAGTTGGTGCATTTGTAACCGCACAAGGTACACAGTTATTTGAACTGGTTGATGTTTCTAAATTGAAACTAAAAGTAAACGTTAATGAATCGCAGGTAGCGAATATTAAAGTTGGCGATCAGATCAGCATAAAATCAACCATTTTCCCTAATGAGAAATTTTCAGGCAGAATTACATTCATTGCCCCAAAAGCGGATGCAACTTTAAATTTCCCGATTGAAATTGAAGTAACCAATAATACCAAAAACAGTTTAAGAGCGGGTATGTACGGAACAGCCGTATTTAACTTCCCTAAACAAGCACCAAGTATCCTGATCCCTCGTACCTCTTTCGTAGGTAGTGTAAGTAGTAATCAAGTATTTGTTTATGATAAATCAAATAACAAGGCTAAGGTACGCAAGGTAGTTTCAGGACGTATTTTAGGTGATAATGTGGAAATAGTTGAAGGCTTAAATGAAGGTGAAACTGTAATTACCAGTGGACAGATTAACTTAGCTGAAGGTACTGCCGTAAGCATTGTTAAATAAGCTGAAAGTCTAAAATCATTAGTCAGAACACGCGGTGGCTATACCACCAGCATAAAAATTAAAAATGAAAATAACAGACATTTCTATAAAAAGGCCCTCGCTGGTAATTGTGGTGTTTACCGCACTTACGCTTCTTGGGCTATTGAGTTACTTTTCGTTGGGTTATGAATTATTACCAAAATTCTCAAACAACGTAGTATCCATCTCAACCATTTATCCTGGTGCCTCTCCTGCCGAGGTAGAAAATACGGTAACGAAGAAAATTGAGGATGCGGTTTCCTCCATGGAAAATATTAAAAAAATCAATTCCGTATCATTCGAAAGTTTATCAACCGTTACCATAACCCTAACGGATGCAGCGAACATCGATATTTCCTTGAACGACGCACAGCGTAAGGTAAACGCCATTCTTTCAGATTTACCTGAAGATGTTAAAACACCTTCATTAAGTAAATTCTCGCTAGATGATTTACCGGTAATTACCATGACGGCTTCGGCTAATATGGATGATGTTTCCTTCTATGATTTAATTGACCAAAGAATTGCCCCGGTGATTTCGAGGGTAACAGGTGTTGCGCAGGTAAATTTAGTTGGGGGTTCAGAAAGGGAGATCAGGGTGATGCTTGATGCCAATAAATTGCAGGGGTATAACCTTGCAGTGCCTCAGGTACAACAAATGATTTTAAGCTCTAACTTAGACTTCCCTACCGGAAGCGTTAAAACTGAAAATCAGGATGTTTTAATCCGTTTATCTGGTAAATACAGAAGTATTGAAGAACTGCGGAACCTGGTATTAACGACATCGAAAGATGGTTCACAAATTCGCCTGGGTGATGTGGCTGATGTTCAGGATTCGCAAAAAGAAACTGAAAAACTGGCGCGTATTAACCGCAAAGCATCTATCGCCATACAAATTATTAAACAAAGTGATGCGAATGCGGTAGAAGTAAGTGAAGGTACACATGCCATTATCGCAAAACTTAAAACGGAATATGCAGCCAATAAATTAGACATTAAAATTGTAAACGATAGCTCTATTTTTACCCTTGAATCTGCTGATGCCGTTATTCACGATTTAATTTTAGCCGTTATTTTAGTGGCATTCGTAATGCTTTTCTTTCTGCATAGCTTCCGTAATGCATTAATTGTAATGGTTTCCATTCCGGTTTCATTAATTGCAACATTTATAGGCATCAATTTATTTGGCTTTACGTTAAACTTAATGTCATTACTGGGATTATCACTTGTAGTGGGTATCCTGGTGGATGATGCGATTGTGGTTTTGGAAAACATTCAACGCCACATGGAAATGGGTAAAAACAAGGTACGTGCAGCATCCGATGCGACTCGTGAAATTGGTTTTACGGTAGTATCCATTACCTTCGTAATTGTAGTGGTGTTCTTCCCGATTGCAATAAGTAGCGGGTTAGTATCAAACATCCTCCGTCAGTTTTGTATCGTGGTGATTATAGCCACACTGTTATCATTAGTTGCTTCCTTTACCATCGTGCCATTGCTTTTCTCCAGATATGGTAAGCTGGAACACATTGAAGGTAAAAACCTGTTTGGCAGATTCATCCTTTGGTTTGAAAAGCAACTGAAAAAATTCACCTTGTGGATTACCAGTATTTTAAACTGGTCATTAAACCATAAAGCATTAACGCTGATTATTGTGTTTGTGATGTTCCTGAGTTCATGTGGTTTATTGGGTGCTGGTTTTATTGGTTCTGAGTTTTTTCCAAAATCAGATAAGGGAGAATTTTTGGTACAGATTGAATTACCAAAAGATGCGCCTTTGGAACAAACCAATTTCTTTACACAAAGAGCCGAAGCTTTCTTAAGCAAACAGCCTGAAATTACCCAGTTAATTACAACTGTTGGTCAGGCCAGCGGTGATTTTGGCGGTACGCAGGCTACAGCTTACAAGTCTGAAATTAACGTGAAGTTGGTAGAACGTGATAAACGTGAAGGCATGTCTTCTGACGTTTTTGCAACCAAAATGAGCCGTGCTTTGGCCAAACAACTGGTTGGTGCGAAAGTTAAAACCGTGCCGATTAGTATTTTGGGTATTGCTGAAAATGCACCTATTAGTTTAGTGGTAATGGGTTCCAATCTGGATAGTGCTTTAAAATACGCAGAGGGTGCTCAAAAAGTACTTAAAACGATTTCTGGTGCAACAGAGATTAAATTATCGGTAGAGAAAGGTACACCGGAAATTAATGTTCAGGTAGACCGTGATAAAATGTCGGCTGTTGGATTGACATTATCTACCGTAGGTTCTACCATGCAAACTGCCTTTGCCGGTAACACGGATGGAAAGTATAGAAAAGGTGAGTACGAGTACGACATCAACATTCAATATCAGGATTTCAACAGGAAAAACATTGATGATGTACGGAACCTTATCTTTGTGAACGATCAGGGCGCACAAATTAAATTATCACAGTTTGCAAACATTACAGAAGGCTCTGGTCCAAGTCAGCTGGAGCGTTTAAATAAGTCTACTTCAGTATCTGTACAGGCACAATCAATTGGTCGTCCTACAGGAACTATTGTAGCAGAATTCCAGGAAAAACTGGAACAACTGCAGGCTAACGGCAAAATGAAAACGCCTATCGGTGTAAGTTATACCTGGGCTGGTGATCAGGAAAACCAATCGGAAGGTTTCGGAACTTTAGGGATTGCCTTGCTGGCTTCGTTAATTTTGGTTTATCTGATCATGGTTGCGCTTTACGATAGCTTTGTTTACCCGCTCGTGGTGATGTTTTCACTTCCCCTGGCTGTAATTGGCGCATTGCTCGCATTGGCTTTAACTAATAATTCCATTGGTATTTTCACCATTTTAGGTTTGATTATGTTAATGGGTCTGGTGGCAAAGAATGCAATCATCCTGGTCGATTTTACCAACCAGCTAAAAGCAGAAGGTAAAGAGACCAAGGAAGCACTTGTATTGGCCAATCATGCCCGCTTACGCCCTATTTTAATGACAACCATTGCCATGGTATTCGGTATGCTTCCAATTGCATTGGCAAGTGGTGCAGGTGCCGAATGGAAAAATGGTTTAGCATGGGTTATTGTTGGTGGTTTAACCAGTTCGTTATTCTTAACTTTAATTGTTGTACCGGTAATCTATCTGATATTTGATAGAATTCTGGATAGATTCGGATTCAACAAAAAAGGAAAAACCATTGATGAGTTAATGGTTGAACCATATGACCATAAAGACGTTTTGGAATATGATTTAGATGCCAAACATTAAAAAAAAGATGAACAATCAATTAAGGTCGCCCCACAAAGGCGACCTTTTTTTTAATCAAATTTGCAATACCACAAAAGACTGAACAACAGCCTAAAAAAAGATTGAACATGAAAATTCAGTGTAAATGAAAGGGCTTCAAACAAAATATTGGGCATCATTGTATATTAGTCATATGTTTAAAATTGTTTTATCTCTCCTCCTGATCTGTGCTTCAATTTTAGTTAAAGCGCAACATCCACCTGTTTTTGATGCCATGACCAGCGATTCTTCATTTATTAAAGTATCTGATCTTGACATTACACTGGTAAAATATAGTTACAAACCCAATGGCGTAAAATTTTTAGTGGTTCATGACAATGAAGATACAGGCGTTAAGGCAGGATTTGATTATATCCGCTGGAACGGCGGAGAATTAATAGACAGCCAGTATGGAGGCGTCAGGGATTATACATTTACCTATATGGACGATCCTTACCGTATTGATCCGAATGCCATTTATACAGAAACCGGTGTAAAAACCCGCTTAAAAAAGGATGCGTACAGTTCTAACGAAGTAGAAAAGCTTATTCTCAATGCAGGTAAACAGATTGTTGATTTCTATAATCCCAAAGCCACCGGCTATTTTTTAACGTTGCACAATAATGCTGATGGTGGTTTTGGGATTTCCTCCTACTTACCCGGATATGATTTATCCAGCACAGCAGATTCAGTTTTCATAAACTTTGAAATGGATGGCGATGATCTTTTATATGTAACCGAGCCCAGGTTATTTACAAGTTTAAAAAAAGCAAATGTAAATGTCATTTTACAATCTAAATTTGCCGAGAATGATGGCTCTTTATCGGTTTATGCCATGATCAATCATATCCCTTACATCAATGTAGAAGTTCAGCACGGGCATCAGGAAGAAAATTTAAGACTGATAGAAATCGCCGTGGCTACACTAAAAGAACATGGCTTAATTAAAAAGGATTATGTGCCGGTACAAAAAGATAGCTTGGGGAAAACCGCTACTCAATAGCTTTCATTTTAGTTACCAGAAAGCTCACTAATAAACCAAAAACACCAATTACAGCATAAGAATACCGCAAGCTGGATAAAGCAGAAATATAACCGATTAAAGGTGGCCCCATTAAAAAACCAAAATAGCTCACACTGGACACCATTGCGATGGCAATTCCTGGAGATACTTTTCCATTTTTACCAGCCACACTGTATAAGGTAGGTACAATGCTCGAAACACCTACACCAACCAGCATAAAGCCAATGGTTGCGGTTACTACATAAGGCAGGAATACAGATAGAAACATGCCTGTAGAAACAATTAAGCCACTGATCTGAATGGTTTTTTTCCTCCCCAGTTTGGCTATGATCCTGTCTCCAATAAAGCGCCCCGTAGCCATCATGATCATAAATGATGCATAACCCAAAATAACCAATGAGGCTGGTGCCTTCACAATTTCTTTGAAATAAACACCACTCCAGTCGAACATAGCGCCCTCGGTGGCCATACTGCAAAATCCGATGATACCCAATTGCAGGAGTGAACCTTCCGGCATGGTAAATAGTTTCGGTTTCCGCTCTGTTTTAGCGCCCTTTCCAGGCACCAAATGTTTGTAGTTTAGAAATACATTGATCCAGATGAGGAAAGTAATGATCCAAAAATGGTAATATGGGATGAGGTGCAGATTCACCATCAGTAAACCCACCAGGGCACCGGTAAATCCGGCAATGCTCCAGGCACCGTGAAAGGAAGTCATAATAGGTCGGCCAAAAAGCTTTTCAGCTTCAGAACCCTGGGTATTCACTGCAATATTGCACATATTACCCACCACACCAAACATAAAAAGAAAGACAGCCAAATGCCAGGGTGCAGTAGCCAAACCTAAATTACATAAAGCTAAAACATACAAAGGTGCTGTAATGGTTAATATTTTCTTACTTCCGTACCTGGTTACCAATCTGCCGGAAATAGGCATAGTAACCAACTGTCCTAAAGGCAGGGCCAGTAAAATACTGCCTAACTCACCGTCAGATAGATGCAGGGAATGTTTAATATCCGGAATGCGGCTGGCCCATGATGCAAATGCAATGCCCTGACCAAAGTAAAAAAGTGAAACGGCTAACCGGATTCTATTAGGAGAGCTTTTGGCTAATACAGGCTGGTTAATGGTGTGAATGTTTTCCTGATCTGCTTTAATTTCTTCCAACTCCTGATTTTTATATGAACGTTAATACCTATGCAAAGGTCCTCAAATCAATTGAAAATTAAAAAATTATTATCATATACATATCAATTAACAAAAAAACCAACCTTTCGGCAGGCCTTTTAGTTAGAAAATGGCTTTGATTATATTTTGGGCTGATAGAAATTTACTGTTTCATGAACCTGAAACAAACGGTGTAATTTGTCTTCCCGCCATCTATTTATAAATTAAATGCTCCATAAAAAAACCTTACAGGTTTTAAGCCTATGAGGTTTGGAATGCTATTCTTTGCAAATACCTTAAATATGTATCGCCCTGTTTTCAGTTGCAGCTAGTGCAGCTTCTTTTAAAGCTTCTGTATAGGTAGGGTGAGCATGGCAAGTACGGGCAATATCTTCAGCTGATGCACGGAATTCCATTGCAATCACGGCTTCAGCAATTACGTCAGCCACACGCGGACCAATCATATGCACACCTAAAACTTCATCAGTTGAGGCATCAGCCAGAACTTTAATGAAACCATCAGTATCCATACTTGCTTTTGCACGGCCACTCGCTTTGAAAGGGAATGAACCCGCTTTATATTTTGTTCCTTTTTCTTTTAACTGCTCTTCCGTTAAACCAACAGCGGCTACTTCTGGCCAGGTATAAACAACACCAGGAATCAGGTTATAATTGATGTGTGGCTTTTGTCCTGCTATGGTTTCAGCAACATATATTCCTTCATCTTCAGCTTTGTGTGCCAGCATAGCGCCAGTAATCACATCGCCAATAGCATAAACACCTTTAACCGAAGTTTCTAAATGTTCGTTTACCGGAACTTTTTTACCTCTCTCTTCTATCGTAATGCCAATTTTATCTAAACCTAAACCTTCTGTATATGCAGTACGACCAACCGCAACGATACAATAATCTGCCTCTAATGATATGGTTTGTCCTTTCGGGGTTTCGGCAGTTACAGTTACGGTTTCACCATTATTGGTTGCACCTGTAACTTTATGTCCCATGTAAAAGTCCATTCCCAGGTTTTTCTTTAAAACACGTTGCAACTCTTTACCTAAGCTGGCATCCATAGTGGCAATGATAGATGGTAAAAATTCTACAACAGAAACTTTTGTACCTAAACGGGCATATACAGAACCTAATTCCAAACCGATTACACCACCACCAATTACAACCATTGATTTTGGAACTTCTTTGATGTTTAAAGCTTCAGTTGAAGTGATGATCCGCTTTTTATCAATTGGTAAAAATGGCAACGTTGTTGGTTTTGAACCCGTAGCAATGATCACATTTTTGGCAGATAAGGTTTCTGTAGTACCATCTGCCTTGGTAATTAAAATGGTATTTTTATCTACAAATGATCCTACGCCTTCGAAAGCATCAATTTTATTCTTTTTAAACAGATAAGTGATACCAGCAGTGTTTTGTGCGACCACATCATCTTTACGGGCAATCATCTGGTTCATGTCAACCTGTAAATCTTTCAGATTAATCCCGTGGGTTGTAAATGTATGTGCAGCATTATGAAAATGCTCTGATGAATCTAATAACGCTTTAGATGGAATACAGCCTACATTTAAGCAGGTACCTCCAAAAGTTTTATATTTTTCAATAACCGCAGTTTTTAAACCTAACTGAGCACAACGGATTGCGCCAACATAACCGCCCGGCCCTGAACCGATAACAACGACATCGTATTGCATAATTTCTTTAGAATTTTGATTGTTCAAATGTAGGGAAAAAAGGCGGAAAGCTGAAGGATCAACTGTTTAAGGCTAGGGCTGAAATGACAATTTTACATTGAAAGTGTATTGCAAAAGGTTACTTTCTAATTCATTTTTAATCCTGCAGAAAAACAATCAAAAGTTAGAGATGAATTCTTTTAAATCAGTTCGTTTTGAAGTATAAATGCTTTTGCATGAACAAAGCTGAGGAATAATTCATCGGCTATTTTAAGTTTAAGATGCGCCCTTACATTATTTTGAATGGCGTAACAGGTAATCCCGGCGGCCTTTGCTGATTTAACACCATTTACCGTATCTTCAAAAACCAGGCATTCATCTTGCTGTAAACCAAGCCGTTCTACACACACATTATAACTTTCGGGATCTGGTTTGCTTTTGCTGACATCCGTCCTGGTAATAAACAATTTGAAATATTTTGCCAGGCCGTTGCGTTCGAAAACAGCTTCTACATCTACCCTGGGGCTTGCCGTTACCACTGCGAGTGTAAGTCCTTTCTCATAAAAATATTGAACAAACTCCAGGGCAAAAGGCATAAGACTGATGTCTTTCGTTTTAAATCCTTCGTAGGTAAGGTGCTCCCGTCTAGCAATGAAATCTGTTAAATCGGCATCAATTTTATACCGCTCTATTAAGGTCTTCGCATTTTGAGGCAAAGGAATCCCGGCGTAATTGGTTAGCCAGTCTTTAAGTTCAAGCGTTACACCATAAGGAAGCAAAAACTCATTCCAGCAATTGAAATGAAACTTTTCAGAATCAATCAAAGTCCCATCTAAATCAAACAACAATGCTTTTATTTTACTCATTTTATTTTTATTAACTAATTCCCTTATCGTTAAGAGGCTACAATAGAGAGGTCATTTTTGCGAGGAGGAACGAGGAAGCAATCACCAATGGAGATTTCTTTTCTACTCCCAACTTTCAGGTTACGGCATCACTTCAAACAGGAAAAACTGCTGAACCTGTGTTTTGCTGAAATTATTATCCACACAAAAAATCAGGCTTTGATGCCCGTTTGGTAACTTAGGTCCAAATGTTACGCCTTCAATATTATCAATATGCATCTTTAAGGTATCAAAATCAAAAAGCAATTTCTTGGCTAAAGGTTTTGGTGGAAATTTTATAAAGGATGGATTATGGATCACATTTTCTGCCTGACTCAAATCAACCAGGTAAAGCTTAACAAAGGAATGATCATCACGCCCTTTCGCCCAGGCCCGCTCCATGACCATTAAAGTATGATCGTTTACAGCTAAAATTTCTGAGATACCGTTGATATTCCAATCGCTTTCTACCGTAGGTTTTATGGGCAATGCATCAAGATTATAGGCATATTGAGCTGTATTTCTTTTACTTTTAACATCGAATTTAAGTATTCTGGTCAGCGCTTTATCATATCCAAAATGGGATTGTTCCCCATCCTGGTAAAGTGGTTCTTCCAAACTGGCATATAAAGTTTTATAATGATCAGCATAGGTTAAGCCTTCGAAAAAAGCATTTTTCCGCACACCATAGTCCTGCTTGCTGATGTGAAAACCAGGCGGCAAAGGCACGGTATCTAAAAATTTTCCAGCGATAGAAATGAATGTCAGTGCAGGCTGAACAAGCGTTGTATCCGTTTTACGGAATAATCTTTCGCCCTCATTACTCCAAACCAACGTATTTTTCAAAGGGTAGTAACGAAGGGATTCTCCATCAGCCTTAATGTTTTTGCCATATTGATATTTTGGATAGGGTGCTCCAGCTTCCCGAAGAATGAAAGTAACATCCGTAAATTTAATGGTGTCTATTTTATGGTTTCGAATGTCAATCTTTGCCGTGTAAATCCTCGCGGGACTAAACTGAGAGGGGTCATCGCTGATGAGGTAATACTGATTGTTTTTCACATCGTAATCTATTCCTGATAAACCGCCAATAATGGTATTTTTGAAAGTATCATTGAGCGGTAAAATGTATTCATTCAGAAATTTGATGGATGAAACTGACTGAATTTGCGAATCACGAGATAAAGTTCTGCTTGCCGTACAGGCAGATAGCACAGTGATAAGAGCAAGGGATAAAATGAAAAATCTTGGTAATAATATTTTCAAATCAGCATAAGTTTTGCGTAAAAGTATAGAAAAGGAGTTAATAAATTTCATCAGCAATGCAATTATGAAATACCTTTTACTTTTCAGACAGTAGCAATGGCAAAAAACAAAGCCGCTTCAATTCAGATTGAAACGGCTTTATAAAATATATTTCCCTTAAAACAACTTGCCAATTACCCGGTACGTGATGTGATTTCCATCCACAACTTCTTCGTAATAAATATCATCAGGAGAAACAAAGTATTTTTCGTTTTTAATGGTGACTTCCCGGCAACCTTCAGGGAGCTGATCAATAATATCGCCAATCTGATGCGAATCCACCGTACCATTTGGGGTGTTCAATACGCCATCTTTACCAGCTACGATATAAACTGTCTTACCATCAGCATTTTGCGACTGAGTGTAATAAACTCCTTTATATTCATAATAATCAACACCATTAATGGTTACCCGTTTCGCCTCTTCAGGTAAATTCGGAACTTCTGCACCTACCGGTGGAACCACTACCTCGTATTGGTTATTATTTTGCTGATAAAATAATCCGCCTGAATAATAAAACTGGCTTGCGCCGAAGTAAAATGGATAATAACCAAGCGGCAATACGCCTATCCTAAAACCTATAAATGGCCTGTAGTAATTATAGTAACTGAAATAAGGACGATAGTATGGTCTTCCGTAAGCATAATGGTAGCCAAAACCAGGTCTGTAGCCCCGATACCCAAAACCGCCTCTATAAACAGACCTGTTATATACATAGGTAGTGCGGTTTGATCTGATGCTTGTATTATTAACACGTGGCGAAAATGTCCCCCTGCCTGGCATAGCTGATTGTCTTGAAAATGAACCACCGCCTCTTGAGCCAGAAAACCCGCCCGATCTGCCGCCGCCGTGAAAGCCTCCACCGCCCCTTCCTGGTCTTTGGGCAGAAACATTTTCAGTACTTAACATGGCCATCATCGCTGCTACAGCCATGATTACAAAACCTTTATTTAACAACCTTTTCATCTCTAATTGATTCAATTGTGTATATGACGATGAAACTGATCAAAAGATTATTTACATCCTTATTTTAACTAAATTTTGATAAAGTGATGACGAATGCCCTTTTTTCCAATATTAACAAACTATTTACCGGATGTTTTTTCTAATCAATTCCTAATCTTCTATATTTAAATTTTATTCCTAAAAAACACTTAAATGAACTTTCCCAGATTTTTATGCCTCTTATTTTTTCTATGTATTGCTAACAACTTACTGGCCCAGAGCGATTCTGCCTATGTTAGAGAAAACTACACTAAAATAGAGCGGCAAATTCCAATGCGGGATGGAGTTAAACTTTTTACTTCCATCTATATCCCTAAAAATCAAAGCAAAAAATATCCCTTTCTGATTAACAGAACACCCTATACGGTTGCGCCTTATGGCGCAAATCAATATAAACTGAGTTTGGGCAATTTTCCGGCCATGATGCGGGAAGGATTTATCTTTGTTTATCAGGATGTTCGCGGGCGATGGATGAGTGAAGGCACTTTTGCTGATATCCGTCCGCAAACCACCAGAAAAGGGAAAAAAGATATTGATGAAAGCACCGATACTTACGACACCATTGACTGGTTGATAAAAAATGTAAAAGGCAATAACGGCAATGCCGGCATTTATGGCATTTCTTACCCCGGGTTTTATTCTACAGCCGCATTACCAAATGCACATCCCGCACTAAAGGCGGTATCACCACAGGCACCGGTAACCGATTGGTTTATGGGTGATGATTTTCACCACCGCGGCACCTTATTTTTAATGGATGCTTTCAGCTTTATGAGCGGTTTCGGAGTGCCTCGTCCGCAACCCATCACACCGGATAAAGGCCCGAAAGGATTTAAATTTCCCATTCAGGATAATTACCGCTTTTACCTGGAAGCCGGCTCAGTTAAAAACCTGAAGGATAAATATTTTGCAGATAGCATCGTCTTCTGGAATGACCTCTTTAAACATCCCAATCTGGATACCTTCTGGAAAGCAAGATTAATTACACCGCATTTAACAAAAGTAAAACCTGCGGTAATGGTGGTTGGTGGTTTCTTTGATGCGGAAGATGCCTACGGAACCTTCGCCACTTATAAAGCCATTGAAAAACAAAATCCTGGAGCCAATAATATTCTGGTTGCAGGCCCCTGGTATCATGGAGGCTGGGTGCGTAGCGATGGTTCCTCTTTAGGAGATATTTCATTTGGAAAAAAGACCAGTATGGATTATCAGCAACAATACGAATTACCATTTTTTAAACACTATTTAAAAGGAGAAGGCAACTTCCATCCTGCTGAGGCTAATATTTTTGTAACCGGTTCAAATGAATGGAAAAAATTTGCAAGCTGGCCGCCAAAAGATACAGAGAACAAGAATCTTTATTTACAACCCAATGGAAAACTGAGCTTTGAAAAAGTAGGCAGAACCGATAGCTGGGATGAATATTTAAGCGATCCAAATCATCCTGTGCCCTATCAGGATGGCATTCAGGCGAGACGTACAAGAGAATATATGATCGACGATCAGCGTTTTGCAGCCCGCAGACCGGATGTTAAAACTTATCAAACTGATGAACTTACGGAAGATATCACCATTACAGGCCCCGTTCTGGCCAACCTCGTGGTTTCCACTACCGGAACTGATGCTGATTATGTCGTAAAATTGATTGATGTTTATCCGGAAGATTCACCAAACCCTGAACCAAACCCTAAAAACTTAATCATGGGTGGATATGAAATGTTGGTACGAGGTGAAATTATGCGGGGGAAATACCGCAATAGTTTTGAAAAGCCTGAGCCTTTTACACCGGATGCCATTACCAAGGTGAATTATCCCCTGCCGGATGTGGCACATACTTTTAAAAAAGGACATAAAATCATGATTCAGATCCAGAATTCCTGGTTTCCATTGGCAGATCGCAATCCGCAGAAATTCATGGATATTTATCAGGCTGAACCAGCCGATTTTCAAAAGGCCACACACCGGATTTATCACGACGTACACAATAGTTCATTTATTACCGTTTCAGTATTAAAATAAACACATGAAATACTTTAAGTTCATCCTATTGCTTCTTTTCACATCAACAGCCTTTGCGCAGGGAGATGCGAACTATGCCAAAACCCATTACACGAAGAAAGAAGTATACATTCCTATGCGGGATGGCACAAAACTCTTTACTGCAATCTATACCCCAAAAGATGCTGGTACTGGCAAAAAGTATCCGATGATTATGCAACGCACTTGTTACAGCGTTGCGCCCTATGGAGAAGATCAAATTCCTGCCCGTTTAGGTCCTTCTGATTTGATGATGAAAGATGGTTATATTGTGGTGATGCAGGATGTTCGCGGTAGGTGGAAAAGTGAAGGCACCTGGACCAACATGACACCCGTAATTGATCACAAAAAAACCAAAAAAGATGTGGATGAGGGATCAGACACTTATGACACCATCGATTGGCTAGTTAAAAATGTAGCTTACAATAATGGTAAGGTGGGTCAATGGGGAATCTCCTATCCCGGATTTTATACTGCCGCCGGAATTTTAAGCAATCACCCGGCATTAAAAGCATCTTCGCCGCAAGCGCCAATTTCAGATTTCTTCTTCGACGATTTCCACCATAATGGTGCTTTCCTGCAGAGCTATTTTTCTACCTTTCCTTTGTTTGGTGTACAGAAAAAAGATACCACTTCCAGACCCTGGTACAATAGTCAAATGATTAACCCGAAAACCAAAGATGGTTATCAGTTTGCTTTAGATTTAGGCCCGTTAACAAATGCAGATCAATATTATAAAGACAATTTTTTCTGGCAGGAAACCGTAAACCATCCAAATTATGATGAGTTCTGGCAGAAACGGGGTTTACTCAAGCATTACAGCACCATCAAACCGGCAGTGATGGTGGTAGGTGGCTGGTATGACGCAGAAGATTTATCCGGCCCGCTAAACATTTATAAAAGCATTGAGAAGAAAAACCCAAATGCCTACAACACCATCGTAATGGGTCCCTTTGGTCATGGCCGATGGAGCCGCGAAACAGGCCATACCATGCACAGCAATGTGTACTTTGGAGATAGCATTGCGACCTTCTATCAAAAGGAAATTGAGTTGAAATTCTTTAACCACTTCCTCAAAGGGAATGGAGATAAAAATGCTGGTTTGCCGGAAGCTTATATGTTTGATACCGGCAAAAAAGAGTGGCAAACCTTTACAAAATGGCCAGCTGAAAAAGCGACCAAACAAAAATTATACTTAGGTGCTGATGGTAAACTCAGCCTGACTGCGCCAGCTAAAGCAGGATCTGTAGACTATATTAGTGACCCTGCGAAACCCGTTCCTTATACCGAAGATTTAACCACCACACTAGGCTTCACCCCTCATAATTATATGAGTGAAGATCAACGTTTTGCTGGTCGCAGACCTGATGTACTGGTTTTTCAGACGGATATTCTTGAAAATGACATCACGCTTGGCGGAGAAATCATGTCCCACCTCAAAATTGCCACCACCGGAACAGATGCTGATTTTATGGTGAAACTGATTGATGTTTATCCTGCTGATGAACCGAACAATCCGTATATGCCCAATAAAAACATCATTTTAAGTAACTATTGGCAAATGGTTCGTTCGGAGATTATGCCCGCCCGTTTCCGCAATAGTTTTGAAAAACCGGAAGCCTTGGTTTCGAATCAAAAAACGGATGTGAATTTCCGCTTGCAGGACGTGTTGCACACTTTCAAAAAGGGACACCGGTTGATGATCCAGGTGCAGAGTACAGCTTTTCCTTTATTTGCCCGTAACCCGCAAAGGTTTGTTGAAAACCCTTATAAAGCTACAGCAGCTGATTATATTAAAGCTACTCAAACGATTTTTAATGATAGTTTTGTAGAGGTTGATGTGATAAAATGATTGGACTAAATTAACCAATTCCAAGCTCTATTCGAAAAATAAGGAGGAAGCGACCTAACAGCTTAGCAAGTAATAGAGATGATATATAATAAGCAACTGAATAAAAGCACAACATAAAGTAAAAGCACGACCTAACTCCCTCTAAATTTAGAGATGGTCAGGGGTGGCAAATAAAACACAGATGAAAAAACTATTTATCCTTTTTGCGCTGGCACTTTGTCTAGGTAATGCAAATGCCCAAATGCTGGGGAAAAACCAGGTAAACGCCCGTGCAGATACCCTTCGCGGAACACTCACCCCTTTACGTACCTGCTATGATATCAATTACTACCATTTGGATGTTAAAATCGATATTGATCAAAAATCTGTGGCCGGAAGTAATGAATTTGCCTTTACAGCCACCCAGGATTTTACCAAACTCCAATTCGATCTTTTCTCGAATTTAAAGGTTGAAAAAGTGCTTTATAAAGGAAAGGAAATGCCGTTTACCCGTGAATACAATGCCGTTTTTGTAACCTTCCCGAAGGCCGTTAAGAAAGGCAGTAAAGATAGGTTTACCGTATTTTATTCAGGAAATCCGGTAGTGGCGAAAAATGCCCCCTGGGATGGCGGTTTTATTTTCAAAAAAGATGCTGCTGGCCATCCATTTGTTTCAGTAGCCTGCCAGGGCCTGGGAGCGAGTGTATGGTGGCCAAATAAAGACCACCAGAGTGATGAGGTAGACAGCATGCTCATTAGCATCAACGTTCCTAAAACCTTACAGGAAATATCCAATGGAAGATTAAGAAATACTGTTGATCAGCCGGATGGCTACAAACAGTATAACTGGTTTGTGAGTAATCCCATCAACAATTATGATGTTACTTTTTATATAGGAAAATATGCCCATTGGAAGGATAATTATGCCGGTGAAAATGGAAATTTAAGCATCGATTACTGGGCTTTACAAGTGGATAGTGCCAAAGCCCGTCCGCATTGGGATGCAGATGTTAAACCTATGCTTAAATGCTTCGAGTATTGGTTTGGTCCCTATCCATGGTATAAAGATGGCTATAAATTGGTTCAGGCGCCACACTTAGGTATGGAACATCAAAGTGCCGTAGCTTACGGAAACCAGTTCAGAGAAGGCTATCTGGGTAGGGATTTAAGCGGAACCGGGCATGGCTTAAAATGGGATTTCATCACTATTCATGAAAGTGGCCACGAGTGGTTTGGAAATAACATCACTTCAAAAGACATTGCAGACATGTGGATTCATGAAGGTTTTACCAATTATTCCGAAACCCTTTTTACCGAATGCACAGACAGCAAAAAAGCAGGAAGTGAATATGTTATCGGAATCAGAGACGGGATTAAAAATGATATACCCATAATTGGCCCTTATGGCGTAAATAAAGAAGGTAGCGGAGACATGTACGCAAAAGGCGCAAACCTGATCCACACCATTCGCCAGTTGATCAATGATGACGAGAAATTCAGGCAAATTTTAAGAGGACTAAATAAAACTTTCTATCATAAAACGGTAACGACTGCCGATATTGAAAATGATATTGCCAAACAAAGCGGACTTAAACTAGACAAGGTTTTTGATCAGTATCTCCGCCACGCCAATATCCCGGTGTTAGCCTATAAAATTAATGATGGTGTTTTATCTTACCGGTGGATCACGGATGTAAAAGGCTTCGACATGCCCGTTAAGGTGACTTTAAAAGCGGGTGAATATACTTTAATTAAACCCACAAATGAATGGAAAACCATTAAAGTAGATCCAGGTATAACCACAGATAATTTTAAGAGCGATCCGCAGTTTTATATCAAGACCAGAAAAGATTAATTTAAAGCGCTTGTAGTGATGATTTTTTCTTTCATGAAATGGCAATGGTTGTGCAACTTTTTTATTTTTCTGCCGTCTTATAATAAAAACACAATCATTTTTTAATGATTGGCATTTAACAAACTAAAGATTTTAATCGATGAAAAAATTATTCACCATTTTATTTGCAGCACTTACTTTAACTATAAGTATCCATGCAATCGCAAAAGATCAGATCAATATTACGCCATCAACATACAGCAATGATGAACGGGACGTAGAAAACTTCAATGGCGTAGCCGCTGCCGGGCCAATTAATGTGGTAATTACATTAGGCAGCAAAGAAAGTTGCCGTTTAGATGGTGACGCAGAAGCCATTGCCTCCATTATCACTGAAGTAAAAGGAAATGTATTAATTATACGTCCAAAAAATAGTATTACCAGCTGGTCAAAAAAATATGAAGGAAAAAAGATTACAGCTTATGTTTCCGCCCGTGAACTTGCCAGCTTAACCATGAGTGGTTCCGGAAGCATGGTGGTAAACGGCAAAATCAGCACCGGTGATTTGACAACTACATTGAGTGGATCAGGTAGTATTAAAGCCAATGCAGATGTAGACAACTACAATGGCGTAATCAGTGGCTCTGGTTCATTAAATATTACTGGTAGCACAGATCGTGCTAAAATTGTGATCAGTAGTTCTGGTTCATTTGACGGAAAAAGCTTTTCATCCCAAACCTTATCTGCTACAATCAGTGGTTCAGGAACTGTGAATATTAAAACTGATCAATCCATCAGGGCTGTTATCAGCGGATCAGGAAGCGTAAATTATTCCGGAAATGCCACTGTTGATAAGACCATCATCGGATCTGGAAGGGTGAGAAAAATATAACCATAAATATGTAAATGAAAAATGCTTGTAAGAAATTACAGGCATTTTTTGCTTTAATTATTATTTCAATCCCTGGTTAGAGAACTTTTCTATATTTTAATCGAAGAATTTTCCGCTATGTTCATAGAAACCATCAAGCTACTTTTCGAAAGAGACCTTAACGGACTTAAAATCGAAATTGAATCCTATAAGGATGAATCTAAAATTTGGCTGGTAGCGCCAAACATTGCTAATGCTGCAGGTAACCTATGCCTTCACTTAATAGGAAACCTCAATACATACATCGGTGCAACATTAGGCGGCACCAACTATGTTAGAAACCGCGAACTTGAATTTTCTTTAAAAAATATTCCGCAAAAAGAACTTATAAAAAAAATTGAAGAAACAATAACTGTGGTTAACGAATCATTAAACAGCATTACGCAGGAAGAAATTGAAGCCGAATATCCAATATTGGTATTAGCGGAAAAAACATCGTTGATGTTTTTTCTGGCTCACTTGACTACACATTTAAGCTACCACTTAGGACAAATAAACTATCACAGAAGGTTATTAGGTTCTGATTAATTTGAAAAGATAAATTAATCAAAACATCCAATTGAATTTCTATAAAGAGTAGTTATTAGAATTGAGCCCCAAGCAACCACATATTTTCAATGTAATTAATCTTCTGGCTAGCTTTATCATACTCATCCCAGCCAGTAGTGTGAATCTGAGTTAAATTGGTGGCACCAAACTTCGTTGTATTTTGAAGATATATGTGTTTCCAGATATAAAACTTCAATCCTACCTTGGCAGACACGCCATAGCCAGAAATATTCCAATGGTTATTTCTCCCTAGGCCAAATAAACGAACATCCGATCGGGGAATCATTAATCCACCACCTAAACCGGTTTCTAATGTTAAAGAGGTATTACCGGCAGGCGCTACCCAGATATCATCATAGCGCTCCACTTCAATATTGGCATAATTAAATCCATCAGTATGCTCATACGTTAACATGCTTTCCTTCACATTGATCTGCTGTCCGTTATAATCTCCTGCCAAAACACCCGTTGCTACATTTTCAGGCGTGATATTGGCACCGATATGACCCGTTATGGCAACTGTCTGAGGAATATCCATCACATATTTCATGTGATCCCAGCCAATAGAAATACTGTAATTATCTTTAATGAAATAGCCCACGCGAATGTTATATTGCGGAACGGTTACCAAGCCCGGGTTTAACCAATCCCAGCTTAATTTCGATTGCCTGTCATGCGCCACTACATCTTTCAGCGTAAAATCATAGTTTGGTCCGGTAAACCTGATATCACTCTTATCATACCAGGAATGATTGTATCCCCAATGAACATAAAAATCGCCTTTACGGGAAAAATTCCTTTTATGTTCAGGGTTAAAAATGCTTTTAGAACTTGGAGTATTGGGGTTCGGGGAGTCTTGGTTTTCCTGCGCCTGCATCCGCCTTGCAAACAAAAGCGCAATAACCAATATAAAATATTTATTCACGCAGCAAATTGAGCAAAAAGGAAATCAATTTACAATAATTTTAACATATCGATACCGCTAATACATAAAAAATGACTTTAAGATATTAAAACGTAATTAGAATCTGGTATATACCGCCAGTTGGATAATATTATTGTTAGTATGATTGTTTATGTTTTTCACCGACTGATTCATATATCCCACTTCAAGATCTATCTTTTTCGAAAACCGGTATCCTGCAGCTAAATAAAGCCTGTTCTGATCAAAAACACTATTGTTGAGCTTATCTTTATTTTGAAAGTTCAAAAAAACTTCGTTTTGTAAAGCTACAAATGCTCCCCTGGTAAAGGTGGGCTCAGTTTTTTTTAAGGGCTGAATAAGTCTAAAAAAATAACGGAAACGCTGTGCAAATACATCATCATTTGTGCGTTCTATAAAACGCTGCTCTACCCTGAACCGGTGGCTGGCATATATAGATTTTAATTTGTGGTTAAAAATATATTGTTCAAAAATGCGGTGTTCATGTAAGAAATTATTTGAAGTTCCATCAAGCCGATTTTGAGTTGTCTGCCATAAATAACCTAGTGCCACATTACTCTTATCATTAATAAAATATTGTATTGCAGGCCTTACCAGTGTATTTCTTACATTACTCCAATCATCTGCCGAGCGCAACTGAAGGTCGAACTGTAAACCCCACTTATCATTAAACTTTGTATTGTTTAAAAACATGAACCAACCTGTGTTCTGATGCTGCGTTTGTGCCAAAAGTTTTCCATTTAGCATAAAGAGTAGAAAGGAAAATAATAAAACGTTTCTCATGAATGATAAATGTGCATAGTAATGACCTAATAAAAGATGTAAAGCTAAGGAGTTTACCTTAAATTAATTTAACTAAAATTTCGAACTTGTTTTGGGCCAATACAATTGCTTTATTTGAATTTCATTTAATGTTACGCAATTAAAAATTTATCTTCGTTGAAGAATTAGGATATCGATATTAGCATAATTCCTGAGATTGATCCTTTTTTTAAGCATTACAAAACGTAAAATAAGAACAAAATGATTATTGAACCGAGAATGAGGGGCTTTATCTGTTTAACTGCACACCCGGAAGGTTGCGCACAAAACGTAAAGAACCAAATTGAATATGTAAAATCTAAAGGGGCCATTAACGGTCCTAAAAAAGTACTGGTTATTGGTGCATCCACAGGTTTTGGCCTGGCATCTCGCATTGCTGCGGCCTATGGTTCTGATGCTTCAACAATTGGGGTATTTTTTGAAAAGGCACCATCTGCAGGCAAAACAGCTTCACCTGGCTGGTATAATACTGCAGCATTTGAAAAAGAGGCACATGCCGCCGGCTTATATGCCAAAAGCATTAATGGTGATGCTTTTTCTAAAGAGATTAAACAAATAACGATCGACTTGATCAAAGCTGATTTAGGGCAGGTTGATTTAGTAATCTATAGCCTGGCTTCTCCGGTAAGAAAACACCCGGATACAGAAGTAGTGCACCGCTCGACATTAAAACCTATTGGAAGCACATATACCAACAAAACAGTTGATTTCCATACCGGTAATGTAACTGATATCTCTATTGAACCAGCAACGGAAGACGATATCGCAAATACCGTAGCGGTAATGGGTGGAGAAGATTGGGCCATGTGGATTGATGCTTTAAAAGCAGAAAACCTATTGGCTGAAGGTGCTACCACGGTTGCTTATTCATACATCGGCCCTGCTTTAACCGAGCCGGTTTATCGTAAAGGAACCATTGGCAGGGCTAAAGATGATTTAGAGGCCACTGCATTTAAAATTGGTGATAAATTAAAAGATATTAACGGAAAAGCATTCGTTTCTGTAAATAAAGCTTTGGTTACACAAGCCAGCTCTGCGATTCCGGTTATTCCATTATACATCTCTTTGCTGTATAAAATCATGAAAGAAGAAGGTATTCATGAGGGAACAATAGCGCAAATTCAACGCCTTTATGCCGAAAGATTATATACCGGTGCCGATATTCCTGTGGATGAAAAAGGCAGAATCAGAATTGATGATTTAGAAATGCGTGAAGATGTACAGGCTAAAGTTGCACAACTCTGGGAAGAAGCCACAACTGAAACTTTACCAGCAATAGGCGATTTACCGGGTTACCGTTCTGATTTCCTAAGCCTTTTTGGTTTTGAAGTTGATCAGGTTGATTATCAGAAAGACACCAATGAAATGGTAGAAATAGAAGGTCTGGCCAACTAATATTTTTTGCGATCATTTTTATAAGGGTTGCCGAAAGCATCAATCCTTTAAAGAAGAAAAGCATGATCCAACAATATTAATTACAGGAACGGCTGGCATTTGCCGGCCGTTTTCGATCTGGAAAAAAAATGAATTTCGATTTACAACCCACATTACAAGATCCTTTAATAAAAGTTGTTCCATTAAAGGAAAGTGATTTTGAAAATCTTTATGCAGTAGCTGCTGACCCACTAATATGGGAACAGCATCCCAATAAAGACCGCTACAAAAGAGAAGTGTTCGAAGTTTTTTTCAAGGGGGCAATGGATTCAAAAGGAGCATTTATCATTTATGATCAGGCTACTGGTGAAGTGGTAGGCAGCTCAAGATATTATGAATGGAATGAAGAAGAAAAATCCATTGCAATTGGTTACACTTTTATAGGTCGTAAGTTTTGGGGTAAAGGTTATAACACTGCGCTGAAAAAATTGATGTTCAATTATGCTTTTCAGTTTACAGACCAGATTATTCTGTATATTGGTGCAACTAATTTTCGCTCACAAAAGGCAATAGAAAAATTAGGAGCAATAAAAACGACCGAGATTGAGGTTGCCTATTATGGCGAACCTGTAAAATGGAACTTTCTTTATCAAATTAATAAAATAGCATGGAATAGCAGATAGCTGTTCTTCACCTAGGGCTGAACACAATGCTTTTACATACTATGCATAAGTTAATAAAGCACTCCTATTGAATGTTTTATGACAACAAAAATCAAACAACAATCCGTTATCTGTGTTCATGTTGATATGAATAAAATCGTATTTCTGATTTAGTATTCTTATATTTGTATCAATCTCAATTCCACTCACCTTTTTAAAAAAACAAAACAATTATATATTTATGGCTAAATCTCAGGCGACATACAGTAAAAAAGAGAACGAAAAAAAACGATTAAAGAAACAAAAAGACAAACAAGAGAAAAAAGAAGAGCGTCAGTCTAACGCTAAAAAAGGTTTGGCACTTGAAGACATGATGGCTTACGTTGATGAAAACGGAAACATTTCTTCTACTCCACCAGATCCGAAAAAGAAAAAAGTATTTAACATTGAGGATGTTCAGATCGGTATCACCAGACAGGAAGATATTATCGACGAAAATCCGGTTAAAAAAGGTACTGTTACTTTCTTTAATGACAGTAAAGGTTACGGCTTTATAAAAAACACCGAAACTCAGGATAGTATTTTCGTACATGCAAATGGCTTGGTTACTCAAATCAAAGAGGGTGATAAAGTTACTTTTGAAGTAGAAATGGGTCAAAAAGGTCCGACAGCTGTTAAGGTATCTAAAGTTTAATCGTTATTAAACGCTCCATATTGCTTTCTCAAAAACAGCAATAAGATAAAAAATATGCAGATCAAATTCTGCTGCGCCAGGTTTTATAAACATTTATATTTCCGTCTATTTAAGCATAAAACCTAGCGCATTTTTTTTCATTTCAATCAAAAAAATCATTTTTCTTCCCTTCATCTAAAATAAACGAGGCAACGTTGCTTTGTTGAGTTTGCTTTTGCGGATGAATAACTTTATTTACAGATTTATTCACAACTATTTCATCGCATTCAGGATATGTAAGCAATTATCCAGATTTATTTTTCTAACTTCAATTTAAGTATTTACGGTTTGTGATCTAATATTGCCTAGACAGGCATATTCTATAACTAACTTATGAAGAAGCCATTGTTATAAACAAACATACATTTAAGGCAAACGATAAACATCAGTTTTAATCTTTACTTTTCCTTTATTTAAAAATTTTTATAATCCCGGTGTGGAATTTGCTGTTTGCTTACATCATTACTGCACACACATAGAAAATAGAATTATGAAAAAGTTAATAGCAATTGCACTAGTTGCATTTTTAGGATTATCCACCGCCATGGCTCAACAAGCAGATTTACGCAGAAAAATCAGTGTGAGCGGTAACGCAGAAACTGAAGTAACCCCCGACATCATTTACATCGGTATTTCTTTAAAGGAATATTTAAACGGGAAGAAAAAGGTAGAAATCACTGAACTGGAAAATAAGCTTTATGCCGCTGTACAGAAAGCCGGAATCGCCAAAGAAAATTTAACCGTGAGCAATTTAAGCAGCTGGAACGATCAGACATCAAAGAAAAAAAATCCTGATTTTCTGGCCAGTAAACAGTACCGTTTAAAAGTGAGCGATTTAAATAAATTTAATGCCATCCTTGATGAACTGGATCCTAAAGGCGTTGCGAATACCAACATCGAGAATTATTCTTACTCTAAAATTGAAAGCCTGAAAAAAGACCTCAAAATTAAAGCACTATTATCTGCCAAAGAAAAGGCAACTTATATGGTAGAGGCATTAAATGGTAAGTTGGGCAGTGTCATTGAAATTCAGGATGGTGGCGATAATATTATTCAGCCCGTGTACAGAAATTTCATGGCTCAATCTGCAATGGCTGAAACTTCTGCAGATACCGCTCCGGAAATCGACTTCAAGAAAATCAAACTAAACTTCACCGTTAATGTGGTTTTTGAAATTAAGTAATACGTGATAATAATTTAACATTGACTTAAAACCTATCAGAACATTTTGATAGGTTTTTTGTTTAGTAGTCATCGAACACTAAAAAAAATAAAATTATGAAAAAATTCATTTACACTTTAGCTCTGATTTTCACTTTGGGTATCAGTTTCAATTCAGTACAGGCTGCTGATAAACCTGCAAAAAATCCTACCGAATTAACGGCCGAGCAGACGTTAAAATTAGAGAAAATTAAAACCCGTGTGGAAGAAATCAGAGACATGGACAAATCTAACTTAACGAGAGCAGAGCGTAAAGCTTTACGCAGCGAATTAAGAGAATTGAAAGGTCAGGCACGTGCGGTATCAGGTGGTGTTTATCTTTCTGTTGGTGCAATTATCATCATCATCTTATTATTGATCCTGATTTTATAATTAAAATAACATCTACCTATAAAAAACAAAAAGCTTTGCATTGCTGCAAAGCTTTTTGTTTTTACAATATCGTCGGCTGAAAAAGCCTTCTCCGCAATGACGGTGAGCTCAGAGCTGACGTTTACTAAGTTTAGTCAATAAAATCGAAGCCTGTATATTTTACCAATACCTCTGGAATTTTAATTCCGTTCTCTGTTTGATAGTTTTCTAGAATGGATGCCACAATACGAGGCAAAGCTAAAGCACTTCCATTTAAGGTATGTACCAACTGTGTTTTTCCTGTAGCCCCTTTAAAACGGATTTTTGAGCGGTTACTCTGGAAAGTTTCAACATTTGACACTGAAGAAACTTCCAGCCATCTTCCTTGCGCTCCACTCCAGGCTTCCATATCATAAGTCATGGCAGAACCAAAGCCCATATCACCACCACACAACAATAACACGCGGTAGTGCAAACCTAATTTTTGCAATAACGATTGCACGTAGGCACTCATATCTTCAAGGGTTTGATAAGATTGATCAGGATGTGTGATTTGCACCAATTCCACTTTATCAAACTGATGTAAACGATTTAAACCACGAACATGTGCGCCATAAGAGCCAGCTTCCCTGCGAAAGCAAGGTGTATAAGCCGTGTTTTTAACCGGCAAATCTTCTTCTTTCAAAATAACATCGCGATATAAATTGGTAACCGGAACTTCAGCTGTAGGAATTAAATATAAATCGTCAACAGTAGAATGGTACATCTGACCTTCTTTATCCGGCAACTGACCCGTACCAAAACCAGAAGCTGCGTTAACCAAATGAGGCACCTGCACTTCATTGTATCCTGCTTCGATAGCCTGATCTAAAAAGAAATTAATCAATGCCCTTTGTAATCTTGCGCCCTTTCCTTTATATACCGGAAAGCCCGCTCCTGTAATTTTTACACCCAGTTCAAAATCGATAATATCATATTTTGCAGCAAGTTCCCAGTGTGGCAAAGCCTTAGCGGGCAATTCAGCCGGTTCACCAAAAGTATAAACCGTTTTATTTTCTTCGGGTGTAGTACCTTCCGGTACCAGATCATGTGGTAAATTTGGCAGCTGAACAAGTAAATTAAACTGTGCTGCTTCCAGTTCAGCCAGCTGCTCACCCATGTTTTTTATATTTTCTTTATGGGATGCGGTTTGTGTTTTAATGACTTCAGCTTCATCCCTTTTACCCGCACGCATTAAATCACCAATCTGTTTGGCTGCTGCATTGGCTTCCGCAGAAATGGCATCCAAGGACGTTTGAGTGGAACGGCGCTCTTCATCAATTTTAATGATTTCATCTACCAGCTCTGGTTGTTTAAAGTTACGTACACTTAAACGTTCTAAAACTTTCTCTCTATTTTCGCGGATATAGTTAACTTGCAGCATTATTAATTTTTTTAAGCAAAGATAGCAAGAGTTTGGAGTTTGGGGTAAGGAGTTTGGAAAAAACTGTAAACTGTGAATGGCAAACTGAAAACTGAAATATGAGTGGCAAACTTTTTCTCGTACCCACACCAATAGGGAATTTAGAAGACATGACCTTCAGGGCCATTCGGATTTTAAAAGAGTGTGATTTAATCCTGGCGGAAGATACCCGCACCAGTGCACCTATGCTCAGGCACTTTGGCATTGATAAACGCGTTTTCTCCCATCACCAGCATAACGAGCATAAGGCTACTTCAGAAATTATTAAATTCCTGCAGGAAGGCCAAAAAATTGCCCTGATTTCTGATGCAGGTACGCCAGCCATTTCGGATCCAGGCTTTTTCCTGGTCCGCGAGGCGATCAAAAATGATATTCCGGTAGAATGCCTTCCGGGTGCCACTGCTTTTGTACCTGCATTGGTGAATTCTGGTTTACCGGCTGATGCCTTTGCATTTGAGGGCTTTCTTCCGGTTAAAAAAGGTCGCCAGACAAAGTTTAGAAAACTGGCTGAAGAGGAACGTACCATTATACTTTATGAAAGTCCGCATCGTTTATTGAAGACTCTGGAAGAGTTTGCACAGTATCTGGGCGAAGACAGACAGGCATCCGTTAGTCGGGAATTAACTAAGATGTTTGAAGAAACAGTTCGTGGCACTTTAGTGGAAATAAAATCTCATTTTGAAAACAATACTTTAAAGGGAGAATTTGTAATTTGCATAGCAGGCAAACCTGCAACAAAAAGTAAAAACAAATATGAAGATGCTGAATAGCACTAACACAAATAAACGTAACATATGATTAGCATAGATAGATTCTTGAGCGATGAACAGGATCCAAAAGCAGTAGAAAAAGTAATTGGAAAACTAAATGATCTTCTAACTACCGGAGAGGAAATCCTTTACCTGGCGGTACAGAAAAAACCGGCTGTAAACTTACTTCCGGATAGTATTGCCATCTCCAACAAAAGGATTTTTTATTGTGAACCGGGCAATTTGGGTCTGACCATGAATTTCAAGGATATTTCCTGGAAAAGCATCAAGGAAGTTTCCTTTAAAGAAGAACTTTTTGGTTCGAAATTTATATGCGTTCCACAATATGGTGAGAATATCGTAACAGAGTTTATCCCGAAAATACAGGCCAGAAAATTACATCAGGCAGCTAACCAGCAGTTGGAAGAATATAAAGAACTGTTGCATCAGCAAAAGCTGGAAGAAAACCGTGCTACGGCATCAGCAATAAGCATGAGCGCACAACCAGTTGTTGAATTACCTATAGAAGAACCAAAAGCTCCGGAACCTATTCAGATTGCTGAAGTAGTGGAAGAACCAGAAGATGAAACCACATTAAAGTTGCGTAAACTGAAAACTTTATATGACAAGCACCTGATTACTCAGGAAGAATACGAAGCAAAAAAAGCGGATATTTTAGATAGTTTGTAGCCCTTGGACGATCCATTTCGCCCCTTTGTGTACGGACTATTATCTCATCACTACCGTTGACTTTTATTTCAACCTTCAAAATCAGTCTTCATCAACTGAAGCAATTTCATTCAAGATATTATTTTAGCGAAAGAGATTGCTTCATCCCACCCCACAAAGATTGCCTTTTAGCATTTTTAATGTTCCATGATAAATAAATAATGCTTCAGCACAACAAATTACCTTAAAATGAAACCCAAACAGACTTACCTCCTTGCCTTGTTAAGTGCATTTTTGCTTTGGCTGGCCTGGCCACCCATGCCGTTTTCAACACCATTATTACTGGTAGCATGGGTTCCTTTATTCATCGCGCTGGATGAAATCGCTAAGAACGAACAAAAAAAACAAGGCAGATGCATCTTCTTAACAGCTGGTTTAACGTTTTTGCTATGGAATTCGGCATCTATTTACTGGGTTTATAATGCCATTAGTGCTTATAATGGTGCAATTGTTGCCATTCCGGTATCATTAATTCCATTTGGTTTAGGTGCGCTCCTCATGACTTTTGCCTTTTGGTTATATTACCGCCTGGGTAAATACGTAAATAAAAAAATAGCCTACCTGGGCTTAATATCCTTTTACATTGCTTTGGAATACTTACAACAAACCTGGGATTTAGCCTTTCCCTGGATGACGCTTGGTAATGGATTGGCAGGAATGCACCAATTGGCACAATGGTATGATTATACGGGCATTTATGGCGGTTCGCTTTGGATTATAACCAGCAATATCCTTGCCTTTGAAGCGTATAAAAAGCTGAAATCAGCCTCCGGATATTTAAAATTCAGACCGGTTATTACCTGGGCCCTGGTCGTTATTATTCCTGTTTCCATATCACTCACCAAATATTTTACTGCAACGCAAAAAGGCACACCCAGCAACGTTGTAGTCGTGCAACCCAATATTGATCCTTATTTAAAACTGAGCGAAATTCCTCCGGCAGAACAAATTAAAATCCTCACACAGCTGTCTGATTCGGTTGCTCAACCCAATACCGAGTATTTTATCTGGCCCGAAACGGCTATTCCGAACTATGCCGATGAAGATCAGATTCGCAGCAACACTGATTTTATTACATTGCAAAACTTCTTAAGTAAATATAAAAACGGCACCCTGATTACCGGAATAGAAAGTATTAAGGTTTATCCCAATAAAAAGACCATTACAGCCAAATATGATGAACGACAGAGGCTATACTTTGATAATTTCAATGCGGCAATGCAGGTCGAAAACTCATCAAACGTTCAGTTCTACCATAAATCAAAGCTGGTACCTGGTGTAGAGAAAATGCCTTTCCCTAAAGTATTTTCCTTTTTGGATGGTGTTTTTGCGCAATTGGGAGGCACTGTTGGCGGATGGGGCTGGCAGGAAAAACCAAGTGTGCTTTATGCGCAAAGCGGAATTGGCGCAGCCCCCGTAGTGTGTTATGAAAGTCTGTGGGGGGATTGGATCGGGCAACAGGTTAAGGATGGGGCCCAGTTTATTGCCATTATTACCAACGATGGCTGGTGGGGCAATACCTCCGGGAAAGACCAGCATGCCCTATACGCCAAGCTTAGGGCAATAGAAACACACCGGGATATTGCCAGGTCAGCCAACACCGGCATTTCTTGTTTCATCAATCAGCGCGGCGATGTAACCCAAAGCACCAAGTGGTGGACCAGAACTGCATTGAAGGGCGATATCAACTTGAATGATGAGGTTACATTTTATGTAAAAAGTGGTGATATCATTGCAAAAGTATTAAGCTTCCTGGCCATTTTATTGGTATTGATTATACCTTATAAAAAATGGGTAAAAAAATAATAAGATAGATTGTCTATCTGATATTGGGTAGAAAGACAGGTACTTTATAAATGCCAAGAAATAAAATTAAACCTAAAAATTAATTCCAGAGTTCAATAAAGAATTGGTTATTCCACAGCAAATAACCAATGACCCTTATTAAAAACTTATGCAGTACCATAAAAACTTTACCAGATTTTTCCTTATCGTTTTGTTAATCTTAAATATTGCAGTAGATCAGATTTCAAAGATTATTGTAAGACTGGAGATTTCTGATTATGAGCACATTGTATTGATCAAAAATTTCTTTACCCTAACGAAGGTTGAAAATAGTGGTGCTTTCTTAAGCTTAGGTGACGACATGCCTTATGCTTTCAGGCTAATTATCTTAACGGGTTTGCCTCTCTTATTTCTGGGCTATGGTCTTTATTACCTGTTTGCTAAGCCTGACCTGCCATCGACCATGCAAATCGCTTTATGTTTTTTAATTGGTGGCGGCATCGGTAATTTATACGACCGGATGGTGCATGGATCAGTTACGGATTTTATGCATATGGATTTCCATATTTTTCAAACAGGCGTATTTAATTTCGCTGATATTTCCATTATGATCGGTATAGGAATTTTACTTCTTCAATCTGTTAAGGGAAATCTGATCAAGCAAAACGGGTTGGTTTAGCTATAGAAAATTAGTTTGAACAAAATGAACTACACTCATCAAGATTAAAGAATACATTTTTGTATTTTTTATACTATATTTACGATAGTGATATCAGTCATTACGGTCAACCTAAAACTAAACTATGAAAAATCTATTTAAAAACGCCGCATTAATTGCGCTACTTTCAATCTTCATTATTTCGTGTTCCAAGAAAAATGAAATCCTCCCGGAACAGCAAACAGAAACCGCTCAACCCAATAAAGTTTTGGCCTACATTAAAAAATTAGGGTTTTCAGAGGCACAAATTGTTGAAAAAGGAGACAACTATATCGTTGACGGAGACATGGTGTTTAGTAAATACATGGATATTCCTGCAGATAAGGGAAATCAGATAACCGAGCAGTATTACAATGGATATGTTGTAACCAACAGCAGGAGCATACGTGTTAAAATCGATCCATCTATCACCAGCATGACCAGTGAGATTAATGGTGCCATTAACCAATGGAACACCGTACCGAACTCCAGGCTCAGGTTTGTAATTACCACCGGTACTGTTTATGATATTCTGATTAAAGTTGACAATTCCATTGGAAGTTCTACCTGCGGGCAGGCCTATCTGTCAACATCTAATGGCCTTGCAGGCAATACGGTTTGGATTAACCAGGCACTGATTCAAAACAATTCTTTTGCTCAACGCCAGAGAACAATAGCACATGAGTTCGGACATACCATTTCTTTCAGACATACCAATCAATCTACCACCATTAATGTACCCGGAGTTGGCGGAACAGATGCCCAATCCCTCATGAATGGCGGACAATGCGGAAGTGGTGCCACCGTGTTATCATCAAAAGATAAGTTGGCTACCGCAGCCTTGTACCCTTTATAATGAATCAACCAGATAATTAAGAACCTAAAGATCGTAATGTAATGGAAGCTGTTTCTCTGAGACAGCTTCTTTTTTTGGAATAGATTGATGTGATTTGAAATGGAGTTGACCGGTATTTTTTATAACCGGAATTGCCACCTTAAACAAACATATAATTATCTTTAAGTGTTAACAAACAAAAAACAACCAAAATAAAACCCAATCATGAAAAGAAATGCAACAGCCGTATGGCAAGGATCTATTAAAGAAGGCGCTGGTAACATTACCACACAAAGTACCACGTTAAACAACACCCAGTATTCATTTAATTCACGCTTTGCAGAAGGTGTGGGCACTAACCCCGAAGAATTAATAGCCGCTGCGCATGCGGGTTGTTTTACCATGAAGTTATCCGCCAATCTTGGTGAAGCCGGATTCACCGCAGATAAACTGGAAACCAAATGCGATATCAATTTAGATCCTTCAAAAGGTGAAATTGTAGAATCTCACCTGACATTAACCGCCACTGTGCCAGGCTTATCCCAGGAAAAATTTGATGAATTGGTTGCGGATGCAGAGAAAAACTGCCCGATTTCAAAATTGCTTAATACCTCAATCAAAGTTGATGCAACATTAGCCTAAATCTCCATAAACTTTGACAACTTTAAGGGCATAATGCTTATTAAAGCTGTCAAAGTTTTAAATTACACCTTAGCTAATTCAACAAAATCACTTTATTCGATAGAGTTAGTTATTGATTTTATATTATGCCATGTACTTTCCAACAATTGGCATTCTTCTTCCCATTCCAAATGCTTTTGGCGAGACCCTTAAAATCGGAGGTGTTTGATAACGTTTAAACTCAGCAATATTCACCATTTTTAAAATCCGCTGCACCAGAGTTTCATCAAACCCCTTTGCAATAATGGCTTTTGAGCCTTGTTTTTCTTCAATATGATGGTACAGAATTTTGTCTAAGACATCATATTCCGGCAAGGAATCCGAATCTTTCTGATCTGGCCTGAGCTCGGCAGAAGGTGGCTTTACAATAGTATTTACCGGAATGAGTTCGCCCTCTTTATTGATATATTTTGCCAGTTCGAAAACCTGGGTTTTGTATACATCACCAATTACACCAATGGCACCACACATATCGCCATACAGGGTACCATATCCCACCGCACATTCACTTTTATTAGAGGTATTGAGCAAGATATAACCAAATTTATTGCTCATGGCCATTACAATGGTTCCGCGAGACCTCGCCTGAATATTTTCTTCCGTCAGGTTAAAAGGCAAACCCTTAAAGGCTGGTGCCAACGCTGCATCAAATGCATCAGCAACTGCTTTAATCGGAATGATTTCATGCATACAGCCAAAATTATCGACTAAATCCAGGGCATCCTGAACAGAATGATCAGAAGAAAATTTAGAAGGCATTAATACAGCCATCACATTTTCTGCACCCAAAGCGCGACAGGCCAGTGCACAAACCACGGCAGAATCAATCCCTCCTGATAAGCCCAAAACAGCTTTTGTAAATCCTGATTTTTTGAAATAATCCTGAATACCAAGTACCAATGCATCGTGAATTTGCTCAATATCAGTTAAACGTTCTGCTTCTGGATATTTGTTCCGTACATGTTCAACTTCTTCCAGATCGAAAACCTGAAGATCTTCTTCAAAATATTTCATTTCCGCCTTCATTGCTCCGTCTGCATCGAAAACAAGGGATCCGCCATCAAAAATAATTTCCGTTTGTGCACCCACCTGGTTCACGTAGAAAACAGGCAGATGATATTTTTTAGCATTATCAGAAAGCACTTTTATGCGTTCATCGTCGTGAGTATAAGAAAAAGGTGAGGCGGCAATGTTAATCATCATGTCTGGCTGTTCCTTTATCAGCTCATCCATCGGGTTTGAAACATATAATGGATTGTCGTTAATATTCCAAAGGTCTTCACAAATGGTTAAGGCAATTTTCTTCCCGTTAAAATCAATACAGCTGAATGATGTGGATGGTTCAAAATATCGGTATTCATCAAAAATATCATAAGTAGGCAACAAGGCCTTTTTCACAACTGCTTTTATCTGCCCGTTTTCAATAAAATAGGCCGCATTATGCAGGTCTTTACCTTGGGGGAAATTATTTTTAACAGGCAACCCTATAATACAAGCAATGTGCTTACAGTGCGCAGCGATTTTCTGTGCAGCTTCTTCACAAAGAGATATAAATTCATCAAATTCTAAAAAGTCTCTGGGTGGGTAGCCGCAAATGGCCAGTTCTGCAAATACAACCAAATCAGCTCCCTTATCTTCAGCCAGTTTAATATGATCAATTATTTTTTGAGTATTTGCCTCAAAGTTGCCGATGTGATAATTAAGTTGCGCTAATGCTATTTTCATAATAATTGATAATTTTTAAAAGAATACGCCGAAATTTAACGCTAAATAGTGACTTCTAACATCCCTGTTTTTTTCGGTGGTAATACTGGTAAACCCGTTATTTAACGTTAAGCCTGCCACTATGCTGGTATTTCCTGAAATATCAAATTCGCCGCCACCACCAATGATTAGCCCGGCCCGGTAAAACTTAGTACGATCACCAATTCTTACATCATTTAGCTTAACCGTACTGCTTACCGCATCTTGTTTAGCACTTAATAAAATAGCATTCGACAAACCAAACTGACCATAAAAACGTCTCCCATTATCCTTTTCAGTCTTAAGTTTTATCGTTAATGGCAATTCCAGGTACTGAACTTTATACTTTAAATCGTAAGCTACGGGGATACTCTTATTGGCTCCTACATCCAGGCTTTTAATATATGCCGGATCAACCTCTGTGCTTTTTCCATTCATAGTCGTAATGGTTAATGCTGTTGAAAAGCTATAATTGGGCGCAAAATTGAAATCCCCTATTAATCCGTAAGAGAAGCCTAAAGCCACGCCATCGGTTTTACCTTGTTCAGGTTTTACCCAGCCAAAGGTTGGCGATGCTGTTAAGCCTAACCGGAATCCGTAATTATTTAACTTTGGAAGTTGAGCAAAAGCACTGAAACTGAGTAATGAGAAAATTAAAATTGTTGATATTTTTTTCATGCTGGATGTGTTTATATTTGTTTAACATGATTGATAACGTAAAACACAGACAAATCTATCTAATTTTTCTTTTTGCCATTGCATTTATTTCATGCAAACAGGCAAACAGGCCTGATGTGAGCAACATAAACCTGGATATTAAAATTGATCGGTTCGATCATATACTTTATGCTGCTAAAAACAGAAATGCCAGTGAAGTGAATCAAATGCTGACCAAAAGCTATGGTTTGTTTTATGAGGATTATATCCACCGGATGATTGGCTCACCTGAGTATAGTAATGATGAAGTATTAAGCACATTATTTAAAGATCAGGCTTATACAGACTTAACAAAGGATGTGGACAGTGTTTTCCCCAACCTCAAACCACAGGAGGCAGGCCTGACCCAAACTTTCAAATACATTAAATACTATTATCCTAAGGCTAAAATTCCGAAATTCATTTCATTTGTTTCTGGTTTTGCCTATCAGATGCCAGTGGGTGATCAGTATCTGGGCATTGGTTTGGATATGTTTTTAGGCAAGGACAGCAAATTTTATAAAGCAATTGTTCAGAGTGTTCCGTTGTACCTGTCTAGACGTTTTACACCCGAATATATTGTTCCGCGTGTGGCAGAAACCTATGCACACGAAGAGCTCTTTCCTGAACCTGATGAAAACCGGACATTACTCTCCAAAATGATTTTCCAGGGAAAGATATTATACTTTCTTGATCAGGTTTTACCGGAAAACATTACTGATTCAGTTAAAATCGGGTACAGCACCGAACAGCTGCAGTGGGCTCAACAATTTGAAGGCGATATCTGGGCATATTTTTTGGAAAAAAATTACCTCTATGAAACAGACGATCAGAAAATTCAGGTATTTCTATCTGAAGGCCCTTTTACTCCAGGTTTAGGCGAAAACAGGGATTCGGCACCTAAATTAGGCGTGTGGACAGGTTGGCAGATCGTGAGAAAATATATGGATGAAAATCCTAAAGTGACACTACAACAATTGATGGCTGACCATGATGCACAGAAAATCCTTAATCAGTCGAAATATAAACCGAAGCAGAAATGAAATAGTAATAGCTGACCAATAAAGGTGATGTTCATCTTGCAACAATTAATCAATTCAGTTATCTAACCATCCATTAAGCCATTAATTAATTTTATGAAAGTAGGCATCGTTTTATCAGGAGGAGGAATAAGGGGCATTGCTCATTTAGGTGTTCTAAAGGCATTTAGCAACTTAGGGATTACTTTTAGCCACATCAGTGGTACCAGTGCCGGTGCAATTGCCGGTGCATTCTTCGCTGCAGGAATTGACCCGGAAGAAGGATTAAGTATTTTTCTTAAAACCAAATTGTGGCGATTTGTAAGACCTGCTGTTGGCTCATTAGGTTTAATCAATATTGAAAATACGGCTATGATTTTGAAGGAGTACTTTCCTGAAAATGCCATTGAAAAATTAAAGATTCCGCTAACCATTGCAGCAGTAAATTTTAGCGAAGGCCGTTTGGTCTATTTCACCAAAGGACCATTAATCAGGGCCATACATGCATCAAGTTGTATTCCTGGTATTTTTAAGCCCATTATGATTGATGGGCAGATGTATGTTGATGGCGGAATTTTAAATAATTTTCCTGTTGAACCTTTAATGGAAGACTGCGACTTTATTATCGGTTCGTCATGCAATCACCTTAAACCCGTAGATAAAATTACGGGGATTACCAATTTAATGGGAAGAGCCGGAATTATGTCTATTAACCATGATATGGAAAGAAAAGCAAAGTTCTGTAATGTTCTGATCGAACCAAAAGGCCTGGGTGCCATTAGTACCTTCGATATGAAACGTGCTGAAGACATTTACTGGTTAGCGCATGAAGAAGCTTTAATTACAATTAAAAACAATCCAACTATTTCTCAATTGATCAGCAAGTAATCAGAAATTAATTTGAACGCCATATTACAGCATTTTTAACCATACTCATATATGTTAGTTGAAATACATATACGCAATATAAATATTACATATCTTTTGGCGATTAACGAATAAAGTTTTAGATTAGGATCATCTGCAAATGGAGAACAACTTAACCTAAACTTCTTATGTGCCACTCAACTATTTCCTTTTTTGACAAAAGGAAAATTCCGGTTTTTGCCATATTTTGATCTGATCCTAAGCTTGTCATCAGATTAAAATACTAACCTAAAAACCGAAAACATGAAATTAAAATTGAATAGATTGCTATTGATCGCATTTGCGATGAGTACCACATTTTACGCCTGTAAAAAGAATATAGCAACAGAATCTTCAGTTGTTGATCAACAAGAAAAACTTGGCACAAATCCACTTGCTGATATTAAAATTTGTACGGAAAGATTTCCTGATGGAACTAACCCGAGAGGCGCCGTTGTAAAAACAAAGAAATGGACACCCGGAACCACATTAAAAGTCAGCTTAAATGGAAGTACTTTAGCCATTAGAAACAAGGTGATTCAATTTGCCAGAGAATGGGAAAAATATGCAAACATCAAATTCAATTTCGTAACAAATGATAATACGGCAGCCATCCGGGTTAGCTTTGTCAGCGGAGATGGTTCATGGTCTTACATAGGTAAAGATGCCAACAGTATTGCCAGCGGAAATGCTACAATGAATTTTGGATGGTTTACGGCAACCACAGCAGATACTGAATATAGCCGTGTAGTTATTCATGAATTTGGCCATGCTTTAGGTATGATCCATGAACACCAGCAGCCACTGGTTTCAATTCCATGGGATAAACCAGCAGTTTACGCTTATTATGCTGGCTCACCCAACTTCTGGACCCAGGCACAGGTTGATAACAATTTGTTTGCAAAATACAGCACAGCAGAAACAAACTATAGTGCTTATGATGCCAAATCGATTATGCATTACGCTATTTCAAATGATTTAACCGTAGGAGATTTCGAAGTAGGCTGGAACAATGTATTATCTGATACTGACAAAACATTCATTAAATCAGTATATCCATTTTAAACTAAATTTTGCACATAGTGGAGCGCTCCACTATGTGTATATAAACGGCTAAGAATGAAATACTATATGTTTAATCCTTTGCAGGTTTTTTCTTTCAAAAGCATTTTATTTTTTATAGTCATTATGCTTTTTGGTAGGGTTACATCAGCACAGCAGATCACCCATAAATGGGAAATTAAGCCAAACATTGGTTTAAGTCGAGCTGAATTTAATTGGTCTATAGCGGGTAACTTATCCGGCACAAGCCCCAACATCTTATCAGAACTGATCTGGAAGAATTTAAGAGGACCAGATTTTGGATTAGATGTTCAATATCAAATTACTGATAGGCTCTACATCAAGGCTGCTACACAATACACAGACATTGTTAAAGGTGATGCAGAAGATACGGATTATGCAGATGATAACCGTAAGAATGCTTTTTATTACGATCTTTTTGATGCGGGCAAAGGATACTTGTTATCTACGCAGGTACAACTAAAATACAGAGCCGTAAATTTCGGTTTGGTGAGTATTTTCCCAATTATTGCATTCACCTATAACCAGCATCAATTTAACCTATTGGAAAACGCTGGTAACACACAGGCTATTGGATTAAATTCCACGTATCAAACCAAATATAACGGGTTTGATTTCGGGGTCGAAGCCATTTTAAAGATGAAAAAATTCTATATCAGCGCAGGTATTTTGAATGGTTTCTATTCCTATTCTGCTAAAGCCAACTGGAACCTGATTCCCGCTTTTGAAAAGCCTGTCAGTTTTACACAAAAAGCCAACTCTTTCGCTTTAACAGGTTACGCCAGTGTATCAATTCCAGTTAATAAGGATCTACAGTTCTCCATTGATTATCAAACAAATAATGTAAATACCAAAAAGGGCATTGACCGTGCCTATCTAATTGGTAAAAACATTGAAGAGACCCGATTTAATGGCGCAAACTTCCGCAGAAATACGATTACATTCGGCTTTAATTTCTTGTTTTAATGCTTCAAAGCAACCAGGCGATCACCTGCTAAAACCGGAATAGCAGAACAGATATTAAGCTGCAAACAAAATATGACATCTTCCTCAATATTAAGCTGAGCTAAACGGTGGCTATGTGACGACTTATAAAGATACTTCCTCAAATCACCTTTAGCCAATGAATATAAATCCTCGGCTGCAACGCTGGAATCATCGAAATGCTCAAAGTGTTTCCGCAGTTTATTTACTACAGCACCGGCAAACAAGGTATCTTCCAAATTGAACTGATCTTTCCAGCCTGCACATAATAGCAATACATTTTTATGTTGAGCAGATAAATAATCGCAGAGTGAATCCAGATTCAGGAATGAACCGATCACGACCTGATGTGCATTTTTTTGCGCCAGATGCAATGCTTTGGTTCCGTTGGTGGTGGTAAGGACGATAGTCTTCCCTTCGACTTTTTCGCTGGTATAAGAAAAAGGTGAATTTCCGAAATCATAACCGGCTACCACTTCACCGTTTCTTTCCGCAGCCAATAAAAAACCACAGTCACTATACTTCAGGCAATCCTCAACATTAGCCACAGGGATAATAGCTTCAGCACCATTAGCAATTCCGTAAGTAATGGAAGATGTAGCCCTTAAAATATCAATTACCACTACAATACTTTCCTTAATATCGTATAAATCAATCAATGCGGGGGTTAGACAAACTTCTATTTTTTTAGACATACGCTGGATGTGAGTATTGAGATTTGTGATATGAGATAAAGCATTATTGCGCTTAAATCTCATATCTACTGTCTCAAATATTATTTATAAAAAGGAAATTTAACTACTTTGGCTTTAATGGGTGTATTGCGGATGTTTATAAAAATCTCAGTTCCTTCTTTCGAAAAATCTTTAGTTACATACCCCATACCAATTGCTTTCTGTAATGATGGTGCCTGTGTACCTGACGTTACCTTACCAATAATATTTCCTTCAGCATCTGCTATTTCATAATCATGACGTGGAATACCACGGTCGATCATTTCAAAACCTACCAGTTTCTTTTGAATCCCGGCTTCTTTTTGGGCAAGTAAGGCTTCAGAATTGGTAAAAGATTTGGAGAATTTAGTAATCCAGCCTAAACCAGCCTCAATAGGTGAAGTGGTATCGTCAATATCATTTCCATACAAGCAAAACCCCATCTCTAAACGTAAGGTATCACGTGCACCTAAACCAATCGGCTTAATATTATAGGTTTTACCCGCTTCAAAAATAGCTTCCCAGATTTTGTCTGCGTGTTCGTTCTCAAAGTAAATTTCAAAACCACCTGCGCCGGTATAACCCGTTGCAGAAATCACCACGTTATCTACACCCGCAAAGGTTCCTTTAACAAAGGTGTAATACTCCATTGATGCCAAATCTACATCTGTTAAAGTTTGTAATGCATCAGCAGCTTTCGGGCCCTGAATAGCCAATAAAGAGGTTTGATCTGATATATTATGCATTTCAACATTGCTGGTATTAAACTGCTGAATCCAGTTCCAGTCTTTTTCAATGTTTGATGCATTCACCACCAGCATATAGGTTTTTTCATCAATCCGATAAACCAAAAGATCATCAACAATACCGCCATCAAGGTTTGGTAAGCAGGAGTACTGAACTTTGCCATCATACAATTTTGATGCATCATTACTGGTTACCCGCTGAATTAAATCTAAGGCATTTTCACCTTTTAAGATAAATTCACCCATGTGGCTCACATCAAAAACCCCTACCCCGTTACGTACTGTTGCATGCTCTGCATTAATGCCTTCGTAAGTAACAGGCATATTATAGCCTGCGAATGGAACCATTTTAGCGCCTAAAGCGATGTGTTTTTCTGTTAATGCCGTATTGTTCATGCTTAATCTTTATTTGCCGCAAAAGTACTAAGAAAACAGCAATGTTTAATACCTTATTTCAGGAGATATATAGCCATTTTAAAGGTAGAATTTAGGTATACACCAACAGCTAAGCAACAAAACCTGAAGGCTTATTCAAACATGCAATAAAGCATACATAAACCTAAATTTAAAAATCACGTTGCTGAACATCTATATTCTTTCGTAAATTCAACATACCGAAAGTTCGTTAATGCAAATATTACGACCAAGAAAAATAAAACCTATGAGTACAGAAAAGACATTAACACCTGAGCAAACAGCAGCATTGATGCCTATACTAAAAAATCGCTTCAATGCGAATATGCAGCGGCATGCAAATCTGAAATGGGCGGATGTAGAAACCAGGTTAAGTATGAGCGCCCATAAACTACGGTCATTAAATGAGATGGAAGAAACTGGCGGCGAACCGGATGTAGTTTTGCTGGATAGTGCCTCAGGTGAATACCATTTTATGGATTGCTCAGCTGAAAGTCCGAAAGGCCGCCGGAGTTTATGTTATGACCGTGATGCACTTGACGCGAGAAAAGAAAACAAGCCTCATCATAATGTGACTGATCTGGCTTCAGAAATGGGAATTGAACTTTTAACGGAAGAACAATACCGTTTTTTACAAACGCTGGGCAAGTTTGATGAGAAAACATCAAGCTGGATTAAAACACCAGAATGCATCAGGGGACTTGGAGGAGCACTTTTTGCAGATTTTCGCTACAATACCGTTTTTATTTACCATAATGGCGCACAGTCTTATTACGCAGCACGGGCTTTTCGAGGATGTTTAAAAGTTTAATGATTACATAAACCTTTTAAGTGTTCGCCAGTTCCTGGTAAATCTGAAGCATTCCGGATGAAATTGAATAAACACTATGATCGGTTTCTACGGTTTTACGCGCATTTTCTCCAATTTCCATCCAGCGTTTAGGATTAATGATACATTGTAAAATTGAGCGATAAAATTCATCTGCAGAATCTGCAATCAGAATATCATAACCATGCTTACAGTTAATACCTTCAGCCGCGGTAGTAGTGGCTATAATGCATTTTTTCATGGCCATGCCCTCAATAATTTTTACGCGCATTCCCGTTCCGGAAATTAAGGGTACAATCATGATCGCTTTAGAATTCATAAAATCTACTGCATCAAATACCTCTCCTTCCACAATCAGGTTTTCTGAGTCATATTCGAAAAAATGCTTTTGCATATTTTTGCCTGCAATATAAAAACGCAAATCCTTATTCAGTTTTTCAATATCAGGCCAGATATCATCCAGAAACCATTCGAGACCTTCCTGATTAGGCCGCCAATCCATTGCACCAAGATGAAATAATGTTGGGAAACTGGTTTTAGTTTTATCTACCTTATACCTGTCCAAATCAATAGCTACCGGAAAAACCGTCATGGGCACCTCACAACCAAACCGGAGGATACTCTGCCTGTCGGGCTCGCTGATGGCAAAAATCTGATGAAAGCGATTAATCTGATCCGTTTCATAAGCCTTTAACCGCTGCGCCAGGAAAGCAAGATATTTTCTGCGCAGTAAAAAAGTTTCGGAATGCGCAAGACGTTCCCACAAAGTAAACTCAATATTGTGTGCCCTGTAAATCAGTTTAGCATTGCTGTTTGCTTTAACAATATCCAGATAGGGAACAACAAAAAGTCCTTCAAACTGAATGATATCGAAAACATTCTCACGAAGAATATTCTCCAGCTGACGGGCGGCCTCGTCATTGTAAAACCGGGAAACATTGTAAGATTGATTGGTGAAAATATTAAAAAAGGCAGACCATACATTCACGTCGGTATCCAGATCAACGTTATGATGCTTTATCTGTTCGAAAACTGGATCATAAATGTCTTCCACATCAATCCTTCCTTTTGAAGGATTTAAACTAAACAAAGTAATATCCGCACCATGATGCAGCAAACCTTTCATGGTATTATAAACCACAATTGGATAACCACTATTTGGCGGAAAAGGAACCCGCTTAGTTATTAACAAAATCTTCACAATGCTGTGAAAATACTAAATTTTAAACGTTTTTAGAAAACAAATCTAATTGCGGATCACGAACATTAAAAGTTTTACGGTGAAACGGAGAAAGTCCGATTTCCATTACCGCTTTACGATGTGCAATGGTCGGGTAGCCTTTATTTTTCTGCCAGTTATAATGCGGATAATCATAATGTAAATTGGTCATAAATTCATCACGATGTGTTTTGGCCAATATCGAAGCAGCTGCAATATTTAAATATTTACCATCACCTTTAATAATGCAGCAGTGTGGAATTTGAGGGTAAGCTTTAAACCGGTTACCATCAATAACCAGGTACTGTGGTGGCGTATGTAGTTTTTCTATCGCACGGTGCATTGCTAAAAAAGATGCATTCAGAATATTAATCTGATCAATCTCTTCATGATCGCAAGAAGCAACCGCCCAGGCCAGTGCCTCTTTCTCTATAATCGGGCGTAATAAATCTCTTTGTTTATGCGATAATTGTTTGGAATCGTTTAAACCTTCCAGCACAAAGCCTTTAGGTAAAATGACGGCAGCAGCAAAAACTGGCCCGGCCAGGCAACCTCTTCCAGCTTCATCACAACCCGCTTCCAAAAATTCTTCCTGATAACAACTCAACAACATCTACTATGATTATTATGATTCAATACTATGAGGACTATGATTAAATGAGGACTATGATTAAATCATACTTAGTATGATTCAATTATTATACAAAGATAACTCCTAAAAATAAATACCTGCAATATTTTATCTAATTTGTAGTAGCTATTATTTAATAAGTGATGATTGATACCCAATATCCTGAAAGTGAATTAACTGGAAAAATAATTGGTTGTGCAATGGAAGTACACAAAGCTTTAGGTAATGGCTTTCAGGAAAAGATTTATCAAAAAGCTTTCGCTATAGAATTACACAGTCAGGATATAAATTTCGTACAAGAACATGAAATGAGTATTTATTACAAAGGCTACTTTCTAGGTAAACGACGGGTTGATCTGTTTATTGAAAATAAAATTATGGTTGAATTAAAAGCTGTAATTCTACTGGATGATGCTCATTTGGCTCAAGCAATTAATTACTTAGAAGCATCGGGTTTTAAGGTTGGCTTATTAATTAATTTCGGAAGCAGGAGTTTGCAGTTTAAACGAGTAATGAAACCAGGCACAAAACTATGATTGGAAATCCCTTTGATCTAAACTAGTGGTGTTTGAATCTTGAATGATAGTAATCAAAAAAATATAACTTACTCTATTATAGCCTAAAAATCATAGCCACCAATTCAGAAATCATGGCCAATCATTTAATCGTGAAATTCATAGTCTTACACCGTAACATTCTGCCCTTTCACATCGAAAGCATCTCTTAGGCCAATTGCTAAAACATTAAAGGCATAAACCGTAAACATGATGGCCAGCCCAGGCAAAACGGCTAAATAAGCCGCATCCATGATAATATAGCCATAGTGCTCCTTAATCATACCTCCCCAGCTGGGCATGGGCGGCTGTGCCCCAAAGCCCAGAAAACTTAATCCGGTTTCCAATAAAATAGCCGATGCGAAATTTGAGGAGGCTACCACCAAAATAGGCCCTGCGATATTGGGTAAAATGTGTTTAATAATGGTTCTGCCTGTGCTGAAACCAAGGGCCCGTGCCGCCTCTACAAATTCTACTTCTTTTAAAGCCATCACCTGGCCACGTACCAGCCTGGCTACATCCACCCAAGTGGATAAACCCACGGCAATAAATATTTGCCAAAACCCTTTTCCCAGTGCAAATGAAATGGCAATCACCAATAACAAAGAAGGTAAAGACCAAACCACATTCATAAACCAGCTGATGGCTGCATCTACCCTTCCCCCAAAATAACCGGCTATTGCACCCAAACCTATACCAATAAAAAGAGAGATTAATACGGCCATTAACCCTACGGATAAAGAAACACGAATCCCCAGAATTAAACGGCTCAATAAATCACGCCCGTAAATATCTGTACCCAGCAAGAAAGTTTGCTGATAGGTATAATGCTGTTCAAAATACTGTTCGGTTGTTTGAGTTTTATTTATGGACGAGCAATCGGGACAAAGTTCGTTGAGCAGATAAACCGATTCTTTACTCGATTCTTCTTTCCCGATATATTCATGAACCAAAACCTGCTTACCTGTAATTTTATACGATGTGATCGGGATGCTTTTAAATTGTGGCTTTTGTCCATACAGCATTCTTTTGAAAAAATTGACCTCCGCTACATTTTGGTATTTTTGGATAATCAGGAATCTGAATTTACTTCCTGGCGGCACTTTACAAATCTGAACCACCTGGGTGTTCGCATCCGGCGTATTAACAGGTGTAATGAGGTAACCTGAAATCCCCATTGCCATTAATACCAGAATAAAAATCAATCCTGCGAATGCAAACTTATTCCGTTTAAATTTTAACCATACTTTTTTCGACGGACTGTTATCCATTACCTAACCATTCTTCCTTTCCAATTGTATTTACCGCTATTCCCGGCAATGCCGATATAAACCATATAAAAAATATGCACAACAGTTAAAACCGGGGTGAGCAGAAGTAAGCTCCGTCTCTTTGCAAAGCCTGTAACATCCCATAAAAATAAGCTTTCCAAAATCATTTTAACCAATAACTGATAAAATGTTACGGATAAAAAATCAGCAATAAATAAACCTGTGATGAAATTGGCAAGTATACTAAGATTGAATACCCATACAAAAACGCCTAAAATGATAATGGCTTTATTTTTATACCGGGTGCTTTTTGAAGCCCATCTTTTGCGTTGTTGCAGAAACGAATGAAGATTTTCTTTGGCATGGGTATATACGATCGCCTCGCTGTTTTTAAGAAAACCGATCTGATCAGGATATTTTGCAGCAATTTTATGAAGCAGTAATTCATCATCCCCTGAAGCCAGGTCATCAATCCCCTGAAAACCACCCACCTCATAAAAAGTCCTTTTCTCGTAAGCTAAATTCGCACCGTTGCAGGTGGATGGCTGCTTATTGCCGATGGTAGATGCACCTAAACCAATCAGATAAAGAAATTCTAAAGATTGTAAACGTTCGAAAAAGCTCTTTTCCTCAAAATAGGCCACCGGCGAGGAGATCATTTTGTAATGATGCGTTTCATAATAATTTACAATCGTAGTCAGCCAGTTTTCCCCCATCCGGCAATCTGCATCAGTGGTAATGATGAAATCTCCCGAACAAGTGCCTATGGCAGTCTGAATGGCTTTTTTCTTATATGAATTAAGTGCCCGGTCTTCATTTAACCTGATTAATTTTACCCCCTGACTGGCATAGCTCATCACAATTTCTGCCGTACGATCAGTGGAATGATCATCAATAAAAATAATTTCCGTTAAATGCTTCGGGTAATGCTGGGCCACCAGATCATCAATCGTTCTGGTGATATTCTGTTCCTCATCACGGGCAGCCACAATAATCGATACCCTTGTTGAAGGAATACCTTTAGATGGATGAAAATTAACAAGTTTATGCCAGCCTCTGATAAATGTGATGACCAGAAAACCATAAACCAAGGTCAATGTAGCAGATAATAGGTTAGTGAGATTTAGAAATTCCAAAAAAATTGAGTTTAAAAACGAAATATGTGCCTAATATAGCAGGAATAATAATATTTATCAGCCAAATACTGGCCGTGCAGGCAATCACTGCCACATGCTGATCAGTAATATGCTTAAATAATTCTACCGCCGTGATGCTCCTGATTCCAACATCAAAAAGATCCAGGGAAGGTAATGCCGATTGAATAAAAAACAATAAACAGGTCATCATAATGATATCCAGGTAGTTTAAGCCAGGAATAAGCCAGGCAAAAAGAATAAAATATTGGGAACTGAAAACAACATAGCGGGCCAGGCAAAAAAGTATAACCCTAAAAAGTTCGGCTTTTCTGTACCGGCCTAAAATGCTGTAAAACTTCTTATATTTCCGGGTAAACTTAAAGGATAATAATATGCCGTTTAACCATTGGATATTGAAATAAAAAACGATAAAAAACAGGCAAAAGACTGAAGCCAGAACAACTAGTGCCGTAAACACCAGGTGATCAATCGGCACAAACTGATAAACAAAAAAGCAGGCTGCAATGGCACCAAATACATTGGTTAATACCAGCTGACCGATATTGCCAACGGTCATGGCTACGATACCAACAATCCGTCGTTTTGGAGAAAGAAAAAAAACACGCCCACCATATTCTCCTAACCGGTTTGGTGTAAAAATGGCCAATGTTAATCCGCAAAATACTGATTCTATCGCCCTGTAGAAGCTAATGTTTTCGATGTGATTCATCAACCTTTTCCATTTGGCCGCTTCCAGAAACCAGTTGAGCAGCATCAGCAGTAAAACCAAACCAATGATCAGGATAATTTCTACTTGCGGAATATCTATTAAAAGTATTTTAAAATTGCGCAGGTTTTGATTGGCCACCAGTTTATGGTAAATAAACCAGAAGGCAAATACCACAATGGCCGCTTTAATCAGGATGGATAATGTTTTTTTGCTCTTGTCTGTCAAGATTATCATTTTAGTTTGCAAATATGCTTAATATTGCTGTAATGTTGAATGAAAAAAAGGAACGGATAATCATGGGCATAGACCCAGGAACGGCGGTGATGGGCTATGGTATTATTTTAGAAAAAGGCAACAAAATAGAATTGATCAGCATGGGCGTAGTCAAAATGACGCATCTTGACGATCCTTTTCTTAAACTTCAACGTATTTTTGAAAAAACGGTTGTACTCATTGATCAATATAAACCTGATGTGCTGGCCATAGAGGCTCCGTTTTACGGCAAAAACATACAGGTGCTTTTAAAACTAGGTCGCGCACAGGGAACTGCTATTGCAGCTGCACTCTCCAGAAATATTTCGGTTACGGAATATTCTCCACGTAAAATCAAGCAATCCATTACCGGTTCCGGAAATGCAACCAAAGAACAGGTAGCGGCCATGTTGCAGCGCCTGCTTAATTTTAAGGAAACACCTGAATTCTTAGATGCTACGGACGGATTAGCAGTAGCTGTTTGCCATTCTTTTCAGAAAATTTCTTCATCAGGAAAATCAAAATCCTACTCGGGTTGGGAATCTTTTGTGAGCGACAATAAAACCAAGGTTAAAGGACTGGTTGTTAAGGTTAAAAAATAATGTTTTCTGGCTAACGATAATTTAAGTGACTAAAAACAGAAAACCGCCACTGCTTTTGATTTAACAGTGGCGATTAGTTTCAGCAGTTTTAGATTCGGTTATCGGTCAAACTACCAGATGCCTGTGTTTTAATTTTATCTTTTCTGATGAAATACCTGATCAGGAAGAATATCGCAACTCCGGTTAAGATTAATGCCCAAATGTTAGCCAAACCAATAATAAGCTCTTTAAAGATCGTCCATCCATTGATGATCCCCATCCATAACCGATTTCCAAAGGCTGGTTTGTAATCATAAATATCATCATTAGCCACAACGGTTGTTTTAATGGTATTATCCTGATAAAATTGAAGTGTAATGGTGCTGTACTTCACACGATTATCAATAGATAAGTTTTGTAATTTTTTATCCACATAATCATCTTTAATATTAAGGGAAGTTTCTACAGATGTACTTTTCTTGCCCGCAACCTTATTCATCTGATTTGCAGCTTCTATCCTGTTGCCTGCCTTCATTCTGTTGCCTAAATAGGCCAGACTCTGGTCGTCCAGTTTTAAAGATTGGTTATCCACAAATACAGCCATTTTAGCAACCGTATTGGTAAAATCATCTAATTTTTCAGCTGGAACATTTGCAACCAGATACCCTTCCGTGCGATAGGAAGTAATTTCTTTAAGGGAATCAACAGATTGTTTAACTTTTTGCGTTTCCTGAATAATACTTTCAATAGAAAATTCAGCAACTGTACCACCCTGGGCTTTAATGGTTTGACTTAACTGCTCTTTTGTGTTTTGAACGTTCTTTACGCGAAACCGCATATCAGCAGTTTTGATGATTTTAGGTTCAGCAACCGTAGCTACCGAATCAACAGCCATTATGGATTCTTTAGCTTCAACATTTTGATCGTTTTTATTGGCGTTGTTGCAGCCGAAAATAGTTAAAATAATGGCTATAGCAATTATATTCCTTTTCATGATTTTCTGGTTCTAATAAAGTAATCATTTTTAAATATTTGCTTCAAATGGCCATTTAAAGTTTCGACGTTTTTGGTTAGTTTATTACATCGTGTTTCCCTTTATACAAAAAATAGATTAAGGTAACCCAACTGACAAAAGCGTTTATTTCCTGATGATTTTTTGACGAAAATTCCATAAACGGAATTATTAATTTGAAATGTACAGGTGGATGGAAGCCATTGAAACCTCATTTCAGTTTCTCAAATTAATGGTTAATTCAACCCTTTTCAACAAAAAAGCCAATCATGTATTTAACATAATTGGCTCTTGTATTTAGAGAGAAAATATTTTATGCGTCTAATATTTTGAATACACCTTTAATGGCAATGATTGCACCAATAAATAAGATAATCCATGAAACCAAAGATAAAACCCAGGAGTCGAATGCGAAACGTAAGTAAGTACCTAATATGGCAACAAGTACACCAAAAATCATTAGTTTATAAATTCCCGGCTGATTTGCCGTTTTCATACTCTCTGTATTATGTTTTAATTCGTTGTTCTCCATAATGTTTATTTCTATGATGCAGCAAAAGTAATACATATTGCTGAATAAATTATAATTTTAGTAACTTTTTAATCGTCCTAAACGTTGTTTTGCTTTCTCCTGATCACTTGGTTTTTCTCCCTGATACAAAGGCTTTTCCCAATCGCCATACATCGGGTTTGGGAGTACAATATATTTTATACCAAAAAGGTTTTGATTTTCATTAACCTGCTCAAATGTATTTTTGTTTTCCCGGTAGAAAATATTACTAAAATCACTCAGGTTATCACCGCATAGCATTAAGATATTATGGGTTTCAGCAATTTTCTGCCGCCTTGGCTCTTTATTGGATGTTCCTTTAGCCACCAGCAGGTGTGCATCATTGGCATATGGAAAACCAAATGCCTGAAGGTTTTTTAAGGTTGCGGCATAATCCTTTTCATCGCGGTTACTTAAATAAAAGGTTTCGATGTTCTTAGCTGCAGCAAATTTCAGAAAGGCCAATGCCCCCGGAACGGTATCGGCACGAGCCAAACTTGTCCATTGGGTCCAATCTGCTGCATCGTAGCTTAACCCCTTCTTAATCTCATGCCCTTGAAATGGCGAATTATCTAATACGGTTTCATCAATATCCACAATGATACAGTTTGGCTTTTTGCTGGTATCTGCCCATAATGCTTCCTTTAATGATAATCTGGCAAAGTTGTAAGCCTGGAAACATAAAGCCCTGTATTCTCCAGAGGTTTGCTGCCAGAGCACAGCATTGGTGTAATCCCTGGCCGGAGATTGTGCGTTAGCAAAAGATGAAACAAATGTTAAAATAAGAAGGATGTATTTTTTCATGATTCGAAATTCTCCAACAAAGATATTAACTCCTTTTTAAACGCAACACAATTACTTTAATTTAATCAGCCTAATTACCAGCCAGATACAATAAAACAACAAATCATTTACGACTTAACTTAAACTATTCATTTCTGATTTATCAGATTTTATTATATTTAGAGACACACAAATACAAACATTAATATGAAAATTAAAAATTTACCAGGAATTGCTATGGCATTGATGTGCCTTTTTGCCTGCAAGAAAGGTGATCCGGTCATTGAATCAAAAAACCCATTAGAGTTACTTAAAGATTCAGCATCATATTCTATTAATGGGAAAACCTATATTTCTATGGGTATTGAAAAAAACTGGACTTATACAACACAATCCAATCTTAAAATTACTTCAGGCGAAAATTTTAATTATTTATTAGTTGGAGATAAGGATTCTTTATTATTTGTAAGAGAATATAGCATTAAAGCACCCTATACCAACATTGCCCTTTCATTTATAAAAATATACAATAAAAATGAAACAGAATTTGCAAATGAAAATAATGGCGGATATCTAAATTACCCAAAAAACAAAACAGATATTTTTTCTCCTGGTTCATATAAATATTCAACTGAATTTAATAGAAGCAATTCGACCTCTGGAATCGCATTTACACTAATTAATCAACAAGGCATATATAAATCATATAGTCAATCAGATTTAGGGAAACAGCCATCTGTTACACAAATTGATCAAAAGGATTCAAAATTTGAAATTATAAGTTTAAAAAAACAAGAATCAGGATATTTACTAGAAGCTAAATTCAATCTAAACGTTTTTGATGAAAATAAAAAACTGCTAAAAATAGAAAATGGATACATGAGAGTAAGCATCCTAAAATAATTAAAAAAGTAAAGAAGCCCACTTCTATTTAAGGAGCAGGCTTCTTCTATCGCATTGCTAAATGAATTAAATCTTCAAAAAAACTCCTCTATCTGCTTTAGATAAGATCAATGCTTCCGCCTCAGGATAAGCCTGAGTAAATGTCGTTGGTATTTTATTTTTACTTTTTTCGTTCCATTTAAACTCAACGGCTAGAAATTTTGAATCCGATTTCTCGACATAATCGATTTCCTGTTGCTGGGTGGTTCGCCAGAAAAAGCAATCTGCTTCCAATTGGTTTTGGTGTAAAAACTTCATGCGTTCGGCGATCATATAATTTTCAAACAAGGCACCGACATCATTCCTGTTATTTAATGAATTAAAATTCCGGGTAATCGCATTGACGATTCCGGTATCATAGAAATATATTTTCTTATTCTTTTTTATCTCATTACGCACATTACCTGAAAAGGCCGGCAGGGTGAAAACAACAAAAGATTTTTCAAGCAGACTGACATATTTATCAACTGTTTTCTGATCGGCTTTAACTAATTGAGCTAATTCTGAAAAATTAACTTCACTTCCTATTTGCAAGGCCAATGCCTTCACAATTTTCTCAAAGAGCACGGGCTTTTTTACCTCTTCAAGTGCAAATAAATCTTTATATAAATAACTATCTGCTAATAATTTTAAATGTTCTTCAGCATTTTGAGGATCATTAATCACTTCGGGATAAGCTCCGTAAATCAAACGCTGTGCTATTGATCGTTCTTCAGTAATAAAATCTGTAGCACTTACTAATTCTGCATAGGAAAGCGGCAAAAGCATCATTTCATATTTCCGTCCGGTTAAAGGCTCGTTGATTTTACCTGAAAGCTCAAAAGCAGACGAGCCTGTGGCAATCACCTGAACACCTTTAAAGCGATCTACTATGATCTTGATTAACAATCCTACCTCATTGATCCGCTGAGCTTCATCTAAAAACAATACTTCATAATCACCAAGTATTTGTACCAGCTGGCTTGCATTGGGTTTAGCTAATGTTTCCCTAACATCTGCATCATCACCATTTAGATATAATGTTTTTTTATTTACCCTTGCTAATAATTGTTCCACAAAGGTGGTTTTTCCTGTTTGTCTTGGACCAAAAATAATAAAAGCCTTTCCTTTAAAAAGGCGAGCTATAGCATAATCAAACTGGTTTCTAACAATCATAGCTTAAAAACATTAATCAAATATATAATAATTTTGGATTACAATCCAGAATAAATATAATAATTTTGGATTACAATCCAGAATAAATATAATAATTTTGGATTACAATCCAGAATAAACATAACAATTTTGGATTAAAATATCATTACTTATAAAAAAACCCATTTCAATTAAGAAATGGGCCTTGTATGATTTACATGAAGACTAAATACTTTCGACTCTAGGCTACATTCTATCCGTTCAATGCTGCTGCACCACTAACAATCTCAGTCAACTCAGTGGTAATGGCTGCCTGACGGGCTTGGTTATAAGAAAGTTTTAAGGCTTTCAATAATTCACCTGCATTTTCTGTTGCCTTATCCATTGAAGTCATACGTGCGCCGTGCTCAGATGCATGTGAATCTAACACGGCCTTATATAACTGTATTTTAATAGATTTTGGAATCAATTGCTCAACAATATCTTCCTGGGATGGTTCAAGAATATAATCAACATTAGAAGCCTTTGTATCTATTTTGACAGCTTCTTCTGCTTTTGGTAATGGTAATAACTGTTCAGTGGTAATAAATTGAACAGCCGCGTTTCTGAAACGGTTGTAAACCACTTCCACCTTATCAAAATCACCTTTGATAAAACCAGCCATAATGGCATCAGTAATCTTGGTTACATTTTCAAAAGTTAAAGCAGCGTATACTTCATTATTGTTTCCAATCACATTGTATTTACGTTTTTCGTAAAAATCCTGTGTTTTCTTACCGATAGAAATAATACTTACATTACCATTCTTCAACTGCTCGCTATATTTCTCGGCAATTAAATTATTGGCCGCTTTAATCACGTTCATGTTGAAAGCACCAGCTAAACCACGGTTAGAGGATACAGTTACAATTAAAACCTTATTGGGCTCACGTTCCTGAATAAAAGGTGATGAAGACCCTTCTAAACTTGCTGAAAGATTTTCTAAAATCTCTTTCAGTTTAGTTGCATAAGGACGTAAAGCGATAATTGCATTGGTAGCACGCTTCAACTTTGCAGCGGAAACCATTTTCATAGCTTTCGTGATCTGCTGGGTTGATTGTACCGATGCAATCCGGTTTCTTACTTCTTTTAAATTAGCCATTCTTTATTTAGATGTGAGAGGTGAGATATAAGATATGAGACGTTTCTGGCCCAATCTCACATCTCAAATCTCATGTCTCAAACCCTATTAATATTTACCTGAAATCTCTTTTGCTACTGTATCTAAAACACCTGTAATGTTATCATCAAATTTTCCAGCTTTTAGGGCTGATAAAGTTTCTGGATGACGCATTTCCAATTGAGTTAAAAATTCAGTTTCAAATTCTTTAACCTTGTTAACCGGTACGTTACGCATTAGGTTTTTAGTACCTGCATAAACAATCGCCACTTGTTTCTCTACACTGAATGGAGAAAACTGTGCTTGCTTTAACATTTCTACGTTACGTGCACCTTTATCTAAAACTGATTTCGTTGCAGCATCTAAGTCAGAACCGAATTTAGAAAAAGCCTCTAATTCGCGATATTGCGCCTGATCTAACTTTAAAGTACCTGCTACTTTTTTCATCGACTTAATCTGTGCATTACCACCAACACGTGATACCGAAATACCTACGTTAATAGCCGGACGAATACCTGAGTTGAATAAGTTCGATTCTAAGAAAATCTGACCATCAGTAATCGAAATTACGTTGGTTGGAATATAAGCAGAAACGTCACCAGCTTGTGTTTCAATGATTGGTAAAGCCGTTAATGAACCACCACCTTTAACAATATGTCTGATCGATTCAGGCAAATCATTCATATTTTTAGCGATATCATCATTCGCGTTGATTTTCGCAGCTCTTTCTAACAAACGACTGTGTAAGTAGAAAACGTCACCTGGATATGCTTCACGGCCCGGCGGACGACGAAGCAATAAAGATACCTCACGGTATGCAACAGCTTGTTTAGATAAATCATCATAAACAATTAAAGCTGGTCTGCCTGTATCGCGGAAAAACTCACCAATTGCAGCACCTGCAAAAGGCGCATAGAACTGCATTGGAGCAGGATCTGCAGCAGAAGCAGCAACAACAACGGTATAAGGTAAAGCGCCATTTTCCTCTAATGTACGTACAATGTTGGCTACAGTAGAGTTTTTCTGACCGATAGCAACATAGATACAGAACACAGGCTGGCCTGCTTCATAAAATTCTTTCTGGTTAATAATGGTATCGATACAAACGGCAGTTTTACCAATCTGACGGTCACCGATAACCAATTCACGCTGACCACGGCCAATTGGAATCATGGCATCAATGGCTTTAATACCCGTTTGTAAAGGCTCATTTACCGGCTGACGATAAATTACACCTGGTGCTTTACGCTCTAAAGGCATTTCGTAAGTTTCACCTAAGATCGGACCTTTACCGTCTAAAGGCTCTCCTAACGTATTTACGACACGGCCAAGCATACCTTCACCAACTTTGATAGAGGCAATTTTTTTAGTACGTTTAATGGTATCACCTTCTTTAATCTCGTCTGAAGCACCCAAAAGTACCACACCAACGTTATCTTCTTCAAGGTTTAATACAATGCCTTGGAGGCCGTTTGCAAATTCAACCAACTCTCCCGATTGAACTTTAGTTAAACCGTAAACACGGGCAATACCGTCGCCCACTTGCAACACGGTACCAACTTCTTCCAGTTCGGTTTCTGATTTGAAGCCCGCCAATTGCTGTCTGATAATTGCCGATACTTCGTCTGGTCTTACCTCTACCATAATTTTACTTTATCTCTTTTTGTAAATGTTTAGTGCTTGGCGCATGGCGGTTGGCCTTCAATGCCACACGCTTAGCGCATCCTTATTTATTATAGCCATTAATAATTAGTTATTATACTTCTTACCTGGCAAATTATGCTGTTTTCCGGTTTGGCTTTACTATTATCGCTTAATGCACTAGTGCGCCAATTCTTTTTTAAGCTTACTTAAGCTACTGGCAATACTGGCATCAAATTGCTTATCACCTACTTTTAAAATAAAACCGCCAATTAATTTATCATTAACTTTTTCATTAAAGATCACCTCTTTAGCACCAAGTTCTCTTTTTACGGTAGCAACAATCTCTTCTTTTGCCTCATTACTTAAAACCGTGGCGCTGGTTACATCAGCAGTAACAATGCCCTTGATCAGGTTGTATTGCTGAACAAACTGCTTGGCTGTAGCAAACAATATGGCTGAACGCCCTTTACTCACTACAATTTTGAAAAAACTAAGGGTTAACTTGTTAACTTTATCTGTAAAAATACCGTTCAAAATACCTATTTTTTTATCAAGAGGTACAATTGGATTTTTAAGTATCGCTTCCAGTTCAGGAGTTTCATCAACCACTTTTTCAAACAAAACCATATCATTATAAGATTCGGCTAAAGCGTTGTTTTCAACAGCTAAGTCAATTAATGATTTGGCATACCTGCCTGCAACTTTAATTTCTGACATATATTTAGGTGTGAGACTGGAGATGTGAGATGTGAGATGTGAGATTTAGCGTTATCACCCTATCTCATATCTCATATCTGGTATCTCAAATCTAGTTTAGTTCAACGTCTTTTAACAAATTAGCCACCAAAGCTTCTTGTTTTGCTTTATCATCCAACTGATTGCGTAACACACGTTCAGCAATTTCCAATGATAAGGTAGAAACCTGACCTTTAACTTCTGCTAAAGCAGCTTTTTTCTGGTTTTCGATCTCAATTTTAGCTTTCTCAATCAACTTGGCACCTTCCAACTGAGCTTGTTTTTTAGCCTCGTTTAAAATACCATCTTTAAGTGTTTTAGCTTCCTTCAAAATTTCGTCACGCTCTGCGCGTGCCTGTTGCATTAAATCCTGGTTTTGAGCAGTTAAACGAGTCATCTCCTGTTTAGCCAGCTCAGCTTTATTCAAAGCTTCATCAATACTTTGCTCACGATCGTGGATAGCACCTAAAATAGGTTTCCATGCCAGTTTTCTAAGTAATATTAATAAGCAGATGAATGCAAGTGCTGTCCAGAAAACCAATCCAATGCTTGGGGTAACTAATTCCATTTTATATATTTTTTTACTTAATTTTTCGTTAAAACCGGGAAGATAACCAATCGTTAAATTCCCGGTTTATAAATTCCAGTTTGCTATTAAACTTGTAAGCCTAATAAAGCAACTACTACTCCGAATAAAGCAGCACCCTCAATAAGGGCAGCAGCAATAATCATTGCAGTTTGAATTTTTGATGCAGCCTCAGGTTGACGAGCAATACCTTCCATTGCTTTGCCACCTACATGACCGATACCGATACCGGCACCAATTACTGCTAAACCGGCACCAATTGCCGCGATTGAACCTACCATAACTAATTTAATTATATAATTTGTAAAAAATAGTTTTCCGTTAATGATGCTCCTCTACCGCCATTCCGATAAACAAAGCAGATAATAATGTAAAAATAAAGGCTTGTAAAAATGCTACCAATAATTCTAATACATCCATAAAAAGAACGAATGCAACTGAAACCGGAGCAATAGCCAATGTTTTAAAAATAAATATTAATGATATTAAACTCAATACGATAATGTGACCAGCTGTAATATTCGCAAATAAACGAACCATTAATGCAAATGGCTTGGATATAATACCGATCAGCTCTACAGGAATCATAATCGGGTATAACCACCAGGGCACATCAGGCGTAAGAATATGTTTCCAGTAGTATTTATTTCCGTTTAGGTTAACCACCAACATCGTGGCGGTGGCCATTACAAATGTTAAAGCAATATTACCCGTTACGTTAGCGCTACCTGGAAAAATCGGCACCAAACCCAATAAATTGTTAAATAAAATAAAGAAAAAGATCGTCAATAAATAAGGCATAAACTTGGCATACTTATGACCGATGTTTGGCTTAGCAATATCATCTCTAACAAAAATAATAACAGGCTCAAGGAATGATTGCAAACCTTTTGGTGCTTTACCTACACGTTTTTTATAACCCGCTGCTACAGCAGAAAAAACAATTACGATTAACGCAATAGCAATAAACATTGCCGCAACATTTTTAGTAATTGAAAAATCAATTACGGTATCAGATGCCGCTTCATCAATCTGACCGTCTGCACCAACTACTTTGATGTTCTTATTGAACATGTCTTTAGTCATGCTTTGCTTTAAACCGGTTACCAAACGATATTTATTGTATTTACCCTGATAATCATGTTCACCATGATGAAAATTAGCGGATGAGAACACTTCCAAACCACTTGATGTATATAAGATGACCGGAAGAGGAATTGAAGTATGCCCCCATAAATGCCACACATGCGAATCAGCAATGTGTTCCATAATCACTTTAGTTGGCTCAAATTTTTCTTCGCCATGCGCTGTAGCACCATCTTCGCCAGAAACCGCATGAGCCGATTCTGCTACTACACTATCAGGAGAAACAACACTTTCAACCTGAGCGAAAGTATCATTTTTGATAGATAAAAACGCGATTAAAAGCGTAAAAACAAAGATTACCTTCTTAACTTTCAACACAAAAACTTGGTTACAATCCATTTATTGGCAGTTTTTTACTTTAAATTTTGGTGGCGCAAGTTACGTAACAAACAGTATATTTCAAAGGCAGTAAACAATAAATACACAGAAAAAAAATTAAGTGCAAAAAGCAACCCGTTTCCCTTTGCTTTTATACTGTAAACCAGCACAAAAGCCATACAAAAAATCATTTTCACCGCAATTGATCCCATAATGGCTATTACACCTACTTCCGGATCCCTTTTTATTCCGATATCAACAAGTGTATATGCGATATAGGTTATACCTGCCATGAAGCCAAAAACTACCCAAAAATTTTTAACAAAGAGTTGTTTTTCAGGAAAAATCATCGGTAAAACGGCAATAATGGCAATTAGAATACCAACGAAAATAAAATAGATGCTTGTAAATTTGGTTAGCGCCAATGGAAACTTCTTTACGAATGAAAACTTGTGCAAAGATAAGGTTTTAGCATTAATGTAACTAGTTAAGGAAGATAAATATTGTGAAGGTTGGTTAAGTGTTTAAATCGGTTAGCTGAGGTAAATATCCCATTGCTGTATTGTTAATTGATTAATTGTTGGTGCATATCATTCAACAATCAAACAATACAGCAATTTAATAATAATTATTTCGTAGCCTGTTTAATAGCCTGATACAAGGCTATGCCCACACCTGCCAGTGCAAAGGCTGCAGTAATGATTTTGCTTTTACTGTTGCGGTGCTCATCAATCTTATAACCTATGAAGGTTAACAAACCTATCGTAGCAATCATCTGGAAACCTATAGCAGAATATTTAGCTGCTGCATTAACCTTTTTACCATGATTTTCTTCTTTAGGATTTTCCATTTTTTAATATGATAATTAATTAACTTTGAATAATTAAAACTGATAGCTGAATAAGTAATTCTGCAAACATTTTTATTGTATAATACTAAAGGGGATTTATCATACTTGAAAAAACGCATCAACATAGGCATCAACAGCTTTCTCATCCTTCTTGGCTTATCATGTATATACGGCTGTGTGGCCAACAAAGATACCACCATCGATCGGAAGTTTCAAAATTTAACAGCCAGATATAATTATATCTACAATTCAAATGTTTTATTAACCGAACACCGGGAAGCTTTGTTGCAAAGTTACAGCGACAACTATGAAAAAATCCTTCCGGTTTACCTGGATCCTGAACCTCAAATTAATTTAATATTAGCACCCGCAGCACCAAACAAACAATTAGATGCGGTAATTACCAAGGGACAAACGATTATAAACGATAAAAGTTTCAGCAATTATATTGATGATGCCTACATGCTTTTAGGGAAAGCAAACTACCTTAAAGGCAATTATTTCATCGCATCAGAATATTTCGATTATACCGCAAAAACCTATAGCAAAAACCTGAAAACTTTCATCATGGCCATGGACTGGAAAGCACGCAGCCAGATGGAATTGAACAATATGGTCTTCGCCGATAAGATTCTGGATACCATGTTACGTGTGCAAGACCTGCTAAAAAATGACCTGGCCGAACCTTTGGCAACCACTGCTCAAATGCGCATTTATCAAAACAGAAATAAGGAAGCAATTCTGTTATTGGAAACTGCGGTAAAACTCACTCATGATCAGCAATCAAGGATTCGCTGGCGGTATATTTTAGCACAATTGCAGGAAAGGGAAAAAGAATATCAGAATGCCCTGATCAATTTTACAAAGGTTGAAAAAAGCAATGCACCTTTTGAAATGTATTTTCATGCCAACCTGCAACGGATCAAATTAAAGGGAATTATTAACGGACAACAGGTTGACGAAGATAAAGCACTTCTGACCTTGCTGAAGGATGATAAGAATGCTGATTATACCGACCAGATTTATTATCAGGTTGGAGAAATGTTTTCAACAAAAGGAAAGTTTAATAAGGCTGAGAAAAATTATTTGAAGTCGATAGAGAAAAGCACCAGAAACCAGACACAGAAAGCATTGTCTTATCTGAGGGTAGCTGATTTAAACTTCAAAGAATTTAACAATTACGTTAAGGCAAAGCTGTATTACGATAGTACAGTCATGATTTTACCCAAAAACTTTCCTGACTACAACAGCATTGCTAAAAAAGCCGAAAACCTGAAATACCTGACTGATCGTTTTACCCTGATTGCAAGGGAAGATACAGCACAGGCCTTTGCCAAACTTCCGGCTGGGGAACGGGAGGCCAGGGTTAAAGCATATTTAACGCAAAAGGTTGAGGTAGTTACCGTACCGTTACCAACAGGTAATCAACCTTTAGACAATCCGGATTTCCCTAATCAAACCTTAAATCCGGCGATGAAAGGTACGGGCAATACCTTTTATTTTAATAACAATGCCGCAATCAGCAATGGCTTTGCCGATTTCAGAAAACGCTGGGGAAACAGGCAACTGGAAGATAACTGGAGACAAAGCATCAGGTCATCAGCACAGGAAAATAGCCAGGTAATGTCTGGAGGTAAAGTTGCCAACGAGATTATACCAGCTAACGAAACCAATGCATCAACCAGCCAGGACCAGACTTCTTTAGAAAAACAGTTCCTCAATGATTTGCCCACCACGCCCGAACGCTTGCTCGCTTCAGATCAGAAAATAATTGATGCCTATTTTGAAATGGCGAGCTTTTATCAGCAGGAATTAAATGATAAAGCCGAAGCCAATAAAATATACCTGATAGTATTAAACAGGTATCCTGAAAATAATCACCTGGCCGCCATTTATTATAGTCTATATCTCAATTTCCGTGGAATTGATGAAGATAAGTCAAATGAATACAGGCAATGGGTGCTTACCAAATTCCCGCAAAGCAATTTTGCTAAAACCATTTTGGATCCTTCATACTCTGCCAAACAAAGCGAATTAGAGCACATTGCCATTAATAATTACAACGTAACCTTTGATGCCTATGCCAGAAAAGATTATCCAACAGTGATCAATCAGGCTAATGTGAACATTTCTGCATCGCCAGATAATGGCCTGGCACCACAATATGCTTACCTGAAAGCCATCGCCATTGGGCGTACATCCAAGTTAGATCCCTTGCTGAAAGAATTTAATTCGATCAATAACAATTATCCTGATGATATGGTGATCACTCCGCTGGTAAGGGATCACTTAAAATACATCGAAGCCAATTTGGATGAGTTCAAACAAAGACCGGTGGCATTGATTGATTTTGACGCCAATGAGCCGCGTTTTGTGAGTCAGGCTAAACCCATTGCCATTCCGGCCAAGCCTTTGAACACGGATATACATGCGGCTATCCCGGTTGAAAAACCAAAGGCCAATGAGGAGGAAAAGCCCAACGAAATTAAACCTGTTGATGTAAGCAAACCTGCCAGTATATTTAGTGCAGCAAAATCAGAAGAATATTATTACGTGATTGATGTGGCAGATGCTACCTTAACACTCAGTTCTTCCCGTTTTGGAATCGGACAATTTAACCGGGGAAATTATCCTGATAATGATTTGGCGCATAAATTGATTGAACTGGATAACGATCAGCTCATCTACGTAACCAGCTTTATTGATTTAGAAGATGCCAGAATATATGAATCAAGCATTTCAGGCCAATTGAAGAACATCATGAAAGTTCCGGCTAACCTTTACAAAGGATTCATTATCAGCAAGGAAAACTTCGAAAAGCTTACCGACAGGCAACGTATAAATGAATATCTGGAGTTTTTAAAAGACAATTATAAATAGAACAGGACGCTTAATCAAAAGCAGAAAAGTTTCATTTCTTTAAAAATTAATAAATTTGCAGCTTAAAATCGGCCTTACATCAAGCCCTTTTTGAACTAATTACAACACAAAATGAATAAATCCCTTTCTGAACAGGAAACAAAAAAATATAGTTTAGTCATCTGGAAAATACTGATTACCGGAATAGCCTTATTTGCTATTTTTATTTCCATGATCGGCTTAGGCCTTTTCGGCGAACTGCCTTCTTTCCGTGATATTGAGCACCCAAAAAGCAATCAGGCATCAGAAATTATCGCTGAAGATGGTCGCCCGCTCGGAACCTATTTTGTTCAAAACCGTTCGAATGTTACTTACAAAGATATTTCTGAAAATGTAATTAACGGATTGATCGCAACTGAAGATACCCGTTTCAAAGAACACTCCGGAATTGATTTCAAACGTACCTTTACCATTATTGGTTATAACCTGATCGGGAAAAAGCAAGGTGCCAGTACCATCACCCAGCAGCTGGCCAAAAATCTTTTTCCAAGGGAATCAAATCTTAACTTCTTCTCGCTGGTGCTGACTAAATTCAAAGAGTGGATTGTTGCAGTTAAACTGGAGCGAAATTATACCAAAGAGGAAATCATTACCATGTATCTGAATACCGTGGATTTTGGTAACCAGGCTTATGGAATTAAATCTGCAGCTAGGGTGTACTTTAACACTACTCCGGATAAATTAACGTTAACCCAAGCCGCTACACTTGTTGGGATGCAAAAGGGGATTACGATGTACTCTCCTACCCGGCATCCGGAGCGTTCAAGAGACCGCAGAAATACGGTAATGGCCATGATGGTAAAATCGGAATTGCTGAGCCCGCAGGAATTTGAAGAAGAAAAAGATAAACCTCTGGGCTTAAAATTTAATGCCGCCACCGTAAATGATGGTATCGCGCCATATTTCAGATCGGTTTTAAAGAACGATATCAAGACTATTTTTCAGGAACAGGGCATCACCAAACCTGATGGATCAGCATATGACCTGGATCGTGACGGACTGAAAATTTATACCACGCTCAATTACGATATGCAAAAATATGCCGAAGAGGCACAGAAAGAATATATGAAAGTGCTGCAGGCACAGTTCTTAGCCAGCTGGAAAGGCAGGAATCCTTTTAAAGGCAAAGATTTACAAATTCAGCAGGGTATTAAGAGGTCCGACCGCTATAAGGCCTTAAAGCTGGAAGGAAAATCGGATGATGAGATTAGAGATGATTTTAATACCAAAACCGAGATGACGATCTTTACCTGGAAAGGCAATGTAGATACTGTAATGAAGCCAATTGATTCTGTACGCTATTACAAAATGTTGCTGCGTAATGCCATGATGACCATGGACCCTACCAATGGCCATGTTAAAGCCTGGGTTGGAGGAATTAATTATGAGCACTTCAAATACGACCAGGTGAAAATGGGTACCAGACAAGTGGGTTCAACCGCTAAGCCTTTTACCTATGCTGTTGCTATTGAAAACGGTTATTCGCCTTGCTATACTGTACCTAATGTTCCGGTAACCATTGATGGTTATGGAGAACCATGGACACCCAAATCTTCCGGAAAGCCACTCGCAGGAAGTATAACCCTTCAAAAAGCATTGGCTTTTTCACAAAACTATGTGACCGCATACCTGATGAAACAGGTTGGTCCGGTAGCGGTTTCTACCCTGGCCACTAAAATGGGGATTCCGAATGTTCCGGCTTACCCTTCCATCGCACTGGGTACGTTTGATTCTTCCATTTATAATATGGTGGGCGCCTATGGCGCATTTGCAAACAAAGGCGTGTATACCAAGCCAATTTATTTATTGAAGATTGAAGATAAAAACGGTGTGGTGTTGTTCTCGCAAAAGGAAATACCAAAACCCATCATGAGTGAGGAAGTGGCTTACGTGATGACCAGAATGCTGAAGGGCGTGGTTTCCGGTGGTACAGGTTCGAGGTTAAATTATAAATATAAAGTGAACGCACCCATAGGTGGAAAAACCGGAACCACACAAAACAACTCCGATGGATGGTTTATGGCCATTACCCCTCAGCTGGTCACCGGTGTATGGACGGGTTGTGAAGACCGGGCTTTTCACTTTATCAGTACCAGCCAGGGTGAAGGTGCCAATACAGCCCTTCCTATTTTTGCAGGGTTTATCAAACGGGTTTATGCCAATCCGGCCTTAAAAATCAGTCATGCTGATTTTGATGTCCCTAAATCAGGTGTTTCCATTACATACGATTGTAACCAATATCAGCAACAGCAGGAAGATACCAATCCGGAATTGGATGAAAAATTAGGTTTTTAATCTTTCATGGCTTCATTACGCCTGAAAATTATTTATAATCGCCATCATTGCTGAACAAAATTAGTTCCTGATCCTTTTTCAGGAAAATTTTATCTGATCACCCTATTATTGAAAGCATGAGCAGTTTCGACCATAAAACAGCATTAACCGCTATTCCGCATAAACCAGGCGTTTACCAGTACTGGGATGCGGACGGAAAGTTAATGTACATTGGCAAGGCAAAAGACCTTCGAAATCGTGTGGGCTCCTACTTCAATACCGATAAGCAACAGTTTAATGGCAAAACAAGAGTATTGGTTTCTAAGATCAGGAAAATCACTTTTACCATTGTTGATACTGAGATTGATGCCTGGTTGCTGGAAAACAGCCTTATTAAAAAGCATCAGCCTAAGTTTAACATCAACCTGAAAGACGATAAAACCTACCCCTGGATTATCGTAAAAAATGAACAATATCCCAGAATTTACTGGACCAGAAAGGTCATTAAAGATGGTTCAACCTATTTTGGCCCCTATGGTTCCATTGGAATGATGCATACCATTTTAGATCTGATTAAGGAAACCTATCCGCTAAGAACATGCGCCTTACCCTTAAACGATAAAAATATTGCCGAGGGAAAATTTAAAGTTTGTTTAGAATACCAGATCGGAAATTGTAAAGGTCCGTGCCAGGCTTATCAAACAGAATCTGATTATGATAAAAACATAGGTGAAATTAAGGAGATTCTGAATGGAAAAATAGGCAATGTCATCCGTGATGTAAAAAGCATCATTAAATCAGCTTCAGAGGACTTAAATTTTGAGCTGGCACACCAATATTCCAGAAGGCTACAGGTTTTAGAAAAATACCAAAGTAAATCGACAGTTGTAAACAGTGCCATTACCAATGTAGATGTGGTGAGTATTGCTTCTGATGAACGCTATGCCTTTGTCAATTACCTTAAGGTGATGAACGGAACCATTATTCAAACCCAAACAATCGAAATCAAAAAGCAGCTGGATGAAAGTGATGATGAATTATTAATTACGGCCATGCTGGAGTTCAGAACCAAATTTAACAGTACATCAAAGGAAATCATTGTACCATTTGAACTTTCACTCGAGGATGAAAACCTGAAGTTTACCGTACCTAAGCTGGGTGAAAAAAAGAAGTTACTGGAACTTTCTCAAAAGAATGTGCTGTTCTTTAAAAAAGAAAAGCTGAATCAATATGAAAAGCTAAATCCAGATTTAAGGACTGACCGTATTCTTACCACCATTCAAAATGATTTACGGTTAACCCAACTGCCAAAGCATATTGAGTGTTTTGATAATTCAAACTTTCAGGGCAAATATCCGGTTTCGGCCATTGTGGTGTTTAAAGATGCCAAGCCATCCAAAAAAGATTACCGCCATTTTAACGTAAAAACAGTTGAAGGACCAAATGATTTTGCAACAATGGAAGAGGCTGTTTTTCGCCGCTATAGGCGCATGCTGGAGGAAGATCAACCCTTACCCCAGCTCATCATTATTGATGGTGGTAAAGGACAGCTTTCATCTGCAGTGAAAAGCCTTAAATTGTTAGGAATAGAAAATAAAGTTACCGTGATTGGTATCGCCAAGAGACTGGAGGAATTATTCTATCCTGGTGATTCCTATCCCCTATATTTAGATAAGAAATCAGAAACCTTAAAAGTTATTCAGCAACTTCGGGATGAAGCCCACAGGTTTGGTATCACCTTCCATAGGAAAAAGCGTGACCAAGGCACATTGAAAACCGAGCTTGAACAAATTGAAGGTATTGGCAAAACCACCGCTGATAAATTATTAACCCATTTTAAATCGGTTAAAAAGATTAAAGAAGCGACGGAAAAAGAGCTGGCAGAGATCCTGAACAAGAAACAGGTTATGACGCTGCTCAATCATTTCAAAGAAGTTTAATCATCGAACGAGTAGCCGTAGAAAAGATTAACATAATATTAATGTTTCCACAGTCTAGCTTCCATACTTTTTCTATAAATTGGGCATGTTAACACCAGCAAACATTCATCCCCGATTTACATGAATAACAACATCCTGGCTGCAATGACCAAGCTTTTATTGGGCACATTGTACTTTACTGAAACAGAAAGCACTTTTACAGTGACCGACTGGGGTAAAATCCCGCCAACAGAATTATTATCCAAAATTGCAGCCCGACATCATTCTGATGCATCTCATTTAAAACAAATCAATCCTGCTGACTTTTTTGATCGTCTGGTATCGAAAGTGGATGCAGCTGATGCACCCATGGTTGAAAACGCGCAGAAAATCCAGAAGTTCTACACCTATTTAACGGAAAACCTCTCCAGTATCCAGGTAATCAGGGTAGAAGGCAACAGCAAAATTCCTGTACTTATTACCGGATATCTCGCAGATGGCACCTGTGTGCTGATTGAAACGTTTGCAGTAGAAACCTAAAATCAATCCCATCAATTACATACACCCCATTAAAAATGAAAGCATTAAAAAAATTAAGCTTAATGGCCGTTTTGTGCCTTGGCCTTGCTGCCTGTAAAAAAGAAAATCAGGTTCAGCCAGAAACGGTTTTATTTGAACAAAAATTAAACAGTAAAGCAGTTGCATCCGGTGAGCAGTCTATCGTTGCCGGTTTTCCTGAAAATTTCGAATCCGGCAACAAAACCAGTTATACCACTGCTTCTGTAACATTAGGCAGTGGCAGCTGGAGCCTGAACGATGCCCTGATTGGTAATCTTGCCGCTGACGCGAAAAATGGAAGTCAATCTGTACGCATACGCAACACCGGTATTTTGAGTATGAATTTCGATGTAAACGGTGCCGATGCAGTAAGTATTGCGCATGCCAGGTATGGCAGCGATGCCAGCAGTACCTGGCAGCTTTGGTATTCAATCAATGGTGGTTCCAGCTGGCAGCAATCGGGCAGTACAGTTACCAGCAGCAGTAGCACATTGTCTACCATAACTTTTAACACGGCAATTTCTGGTAATGTTCGTTTTCAGATCCGCAAAATCAGTGGCGGTACAGCGCGGATAAATATAGATGATGTCAGCATTTCTACTGGTGACGGCGGTACCACAAACCCACCTACCACAACCCCGGGCGATAATAGTTACCTTTTACTTGGAAACCCAAGTAATGCTGTTGCCAGTATATCAAATCCTGAAAATTACTTAATGGAACGCACCTACTATACCAGTTCTTACAGCAAAAGCAGGGCCACTCCAAATTGGGTAAGCTGGCATATCGGATCATCTGATTTAGGTTCTGCATCACGCCAGGATGATTTCAGATCTGATAACACTTTACCTTCAGGCTGGTACGAAGTATCAAACAGCAGTTATTCAGGTTCGGGTTTTGACCGCGGTCATAATTGCCCTTCGGCAGACAGAACATCTTCAGTTACCGCAAATTCTTCTACTTTTTTAATGAGTAATATGATGCCACAGGCACCTAATAATAACCAGGGTCCATGGGCTGATCTCGAAAACTATACCCGTTCATTGGTGACAGCAGGTAATGAGGTTTATGTAATTTGCGGTTCTTATGGATCAGGCGGTACAGGAAGCAATGGCGGCATTACCTATACTATTGATAATGGCCGGGTAAATGTACCATCCAACACCTGGAAAGTGATTGTTGTATTACCAAATGGCAACAACGATTTAAATCGGATAACATCTACCACAAGGGTAATTACCGTAAATATGCCAAATACAAATGGCTTAAATACCAACTGGAAAACTTATCGTACAACTGTTAATTCGATAGAAACGGCAACAGGTTATGATCTTTTATCAAACGTGCCTACAGCTATTCAAAATGCAATTGAATCTGTAACGGATAACCAATAGCGATCTTTATGGATCGGAGAAATGAAAGCATATCAAATAATGCTAAAAAATGAGTTCATTTCTATTCACTAAATCTTTATCTGAAAACGAGATAAGCGTGAAACAAAAAAGACTTCGAAAATTTTCGAAGCCTTTTTTGTTTTAATATTCCCAAAGTCCCTGTTCGTAATCCAGAACAGACTTTTTAATTCTTTCAGACTCGTATAACCTTTGTTTTGGGTCTGCAATGATATCCCGAAGCTTGTCATCACCTGGATTAGATTCTTTAACGATGTAGCTGCTAAATAAACGACGAATAAAGAAATCATCGAAACTCAAAGTACAGGCATCGTTATTGGTGTTTACCAAACGTTTCTTGGTTAAGATTTCCCTGGCCCTTTGGATTGATGGCGTCCTTCGGTAAAGCCTCTGCTTTGTTAAAGTTGGTTAGCAAACGTAGAAAAACCCTAGCGTAAAGGAGATGTTAACCCGATAGTTTGAAAGACTGAAATTAACGATCTTAATCATCTTAAGAAATTACAAGCGCCCTGTTTATTTGTAATAATTTAACCAACTCGTCTTAACTTAGCAGCATTTGCTTTTCTTTCAGCACCAATAAACTTGCGAAAGGAATTTCAACCGGACCACCCAAATTATCAAAACTGGCCCAATACAACCATCCGGCAATCCATTATTTTTGGTGCAAATCAAAAACAAATGGAATTCTGCCATCTTCTTGAGAAAATAACTGGAGACAATAAAATCCATGCCAAATGGCTTAATACCCTATCTTTCATGGAGAATGCTGGAGCACGAAAAATTTCAGCATGTGAACATCCAAACACTGTAAGTTTAGTTCAACTAAAACATGCTTGTGAAGAACATCGCCACGCCTATTATCTCAAAAAACAGATTGGTAAGTTGGGTAATTTGCTGTGCAGCACTTATAAACAACATGAACTACTGGCACCTGTTGCAACACAACAATACCTTCATGCGCTTGATATTAAAGCTTGCAGGTATTTACAACATCACTTCAATTTAACAAAGGAAGAATTGAAATATGCTGCCTATCTCTTTGTAACCTATGCAATTGAAGTTCGTGCCGATGAATTATACCCCATTTATCAAGATGTTCTTACCAAAATGGCCTCAAAAATTATGGTAAAATCAATCATTATGGAAGAAGAAGGACACCTGGAAGAAATGATTGAACAACTTAATGGGTTTTCTGAAGATTGGAGAACCCATGCAGAACACATCTTACAGATGGAAACAGAACTGCACACCCGGTGGATCAATGCCATTATTGATGAATTAAAGCCATTTAACCATGCTTAAAAGTTTTGATCGTTTTCAGGCAGATCTTAATCAAAGAAAAACTGAAGGAACTTTGAGGATATTAAAACCAAAGGCAACCGGAGTAGATTTCTATTCAAACGATTACCTCGGATTTGCGAGAAATACAAAGCTTCAAAATTTACTACTGCAACAAATCATCGCCAGCCCCCAATTATTATCGGGAAGTACAGGTTCCAGGCTGATAAGCGGAAACAGTGCTGACGTGACGGAAACAGAAAAATTTATCGCAAATGCACATCAATACGAATCTGCATTATTATGCTCCTCCGGATATGAAGCCAACCTAGCCTTATTTTCTACATTGCCTGAACGGCATGACTCTGTTATTGTTGATGAAAAGATCCACCGTTCTGTGCACGATGCCTGTAAAATGTCTCATGCCAAAAAAATAAAGTTTAATCATAATCAGCCTGAACATTTAGAACATATTTTAAAAAGGCAAAACGGGAGTTGCTATGTTGCAATAGAGAGTCTGTATTCGATGGATGGCGACATTGCACCTATTCAGGAAATTTCCAGAATTACAGAAAAGTATGGTGCTTTCCTGATTGTTGATGAAGCACATGCTTTTGGAGTTTTAGGCTATGGATTGGTTGATCGATATCAGCTTCAGCATAAAACTTTGGCAACCGTTATCACCTACGGGAAAGCGCTGGGCGCACATGGCGCAGCTATTTTATGTAATAAACTGATCAAATCTTATCTCGTCAATTTTGCTTCTCCTTTTATCTATACCACCTCCGCTCCAAACCTCCATTGGATGGCGATAAAAACCGGCTATGACTTTTTGAAAACAGAGGCTGATTCGTTATTAAAACTTCAGGATAACATTAAAATTTTCCGGGAGCAGAAATTATCAGCTCCATCAGCAGAAAACAGTCCCATTCAAGCTGTTCTCATTCCGGATTGTAATCGATTAAAACGCCTGCAGCAAACGCTATCAGATGAAGATTTTTTGACCTATGCGGTTTACAGTCCGACTGTAAAACAAGGTACAGAACGCCTGCGAATCTGTATTCATAGTTTTAATACAGAAAGGGAAATTACCGCACTTACCAGCATGATCAGAAAATTTAGATAACAAAAATTAAAAACAGTTTTACCAGGTAAAAAACATGAAATTATTCATCACCGGAATAGGGACAGAAGTAGGAAAAACAATCTGTGCAGCCATCCTAACGAAATATTTTAATGCCACTTATTGGAAACCCATCCAATCTGGCGATCTGGATCATACCGACAGCATGAAGATTAAAGCATGGGCAGGTGAATATGTGATCATCAACCCCGAAAAATATCTCCTGAAACTTGCAGCATCACCACATCAATCTGCTGCCAAAGAAGGAATCTCAATTCACACAAATGACTTTGTACTCCCTGAAAATTCTGAACGCCTCATTATAGAAGGTGCAGGAGGATTAATGGTTCCGATTTCTGATCACGAATTTATGATCGATCTAATTGTAAAATTAGACCTTCCTGCTGCACTGGTAGTAAAAAATTACCTGGGTTGTATCAACCACAGTTTATTATCAATAATGGCCATAAACCAAAGAAAAATTAAGCTGCAATATTTGATTTTAAATGGAAGTTTCCCCGAAGCTACCGAACGGGTTATCTGCAATTTTATAGGAGCCGAAACGAAAATTATAAAAATTCCCCACATCAAAAAAATCTCAGAACAAAGCATAGAAAGTATATCAAAAAAAATTGAAAATTTATGATAACGAATCAGAAAACAATCGTTAGAAACAACTGGACTAAAGGTGAAATAGAAGAAATCTACCATTTACCCTTATTGGACCTTATTTATAAAGCCGCCACCGTACACCGTGAATGGCATAATGCGCAAGAAATACAAATCTCTACCTTACTATCTATAAAAACAGGTGGCTGTCCGGAAGATTGTTCTTATTGCGGACAGGCTGCCAGGTACCATACTAATATTAAAGTTCAGGCTCTATTACCTACAGAAACCGTAATTGCACATGCCCAAAAAGCAAAAGAAAGTGGTTCCTCTCGTTTTTGTATGGCTGCCGCCTGGAGAGAAGTAAGAAATAATAGCGATTTTGATCAGGTAATCGATATGGTGAAAGGTATTAACGAACTCGGTTTGGAAGTGTGCTGCACCCTGGGTATGCTAACCGAAGAACAGGCCATCCGGCTCCAGCAAGCAGGTTTGTATGCCTATAATCATAACCTGGATACATCAGAACAATATTATCAGGAGATTATATCGACCAGAACTTTTGATCATAGAATTAGCACCATCAATAACGTTAGAAAAGCTGGCATCACCGTTTGTTCCGGAGGAATTATCGGGCTTGGAGAAACCCACCAGGATAGAATTTCTATGTTATTAACATTAGCAACAATGCCACAGCACCCCGAATCTGTTCCCATTAATGCACTAGCCAGGGTACAGGGAACGCCGCTTGAAAATAACGAAAAAACAGATACCTGGGAAATGGTAAGAATGATCGCAACCGCAAGAATGATAATGCCTGCATCAATGGTTCGCCTGAGTGCCGGAAGAATTGAAATGACGGCGTTTGAGCAGGCCTGGTGTTTTATGGCTGGAGCAAATTCCATTTTTACCGGCGAAAGGGAAACTTTACTCGTAACACCTAATCCAGGTGTTTTAGAAGACATGCAAATGCTGCAAACCTTAGGTCTAAAGCCCATGAAAGTGGAAAAAGCTACCCTTTAAATAAGAAATACAGCATCTATCATTATGGGAAAATTATCAATAAAATGCTTATGAATTTAAGAGAACGAGACCGGGCCGTTAACTGGCATCCTTACACACAAATGAAGAATGCTGGGGATGCAATCCCGATTGTTAAGGGAAAGGGCATTTATCTTTTTGATGACAACGGAAACCAGTATATCGATGCTGTTTCGTCATGGTGGGTTACGCTGCATGGCCATGCGCATCCTTATATTGCACAAAAGGTTTCCGAGCAGTTAAATATTTTAGAGCAGGTTATTTTTGCAGGATTTACCCATGAACCAGCCATTAAACTTTCAGAAAACCTGTTGAACCTTCTCCCTGAAAACCAACAGAAGGTTTTTTATTCTGACAATGGTTCAACAGCTGTAGAAGTGGCGCTTAAAATGTGTATTCAGTACTCTTTTAATAAAGGACTTAAAAAGTCTAAAATTTTAGCTTTTAAAAACGCTTACCATGGCGATACTTTCGGAGCCATGTCTGTAAGTGGAAGAAGTATCTGGACGATACCCTTTGCAGAAATGTTGTTCGAGGTGATCTTTATTGATACACCAACGACTGAAAACCTGGAAAATTTAAAATCTCAAATTAAGGCCTGCCACCAGGAGCTGATTTGTTTTATTTGCGAACCCTTAGTTCAGGGTGCTGCCGGAATGTTGATGCACAGGGCTGAAGATTTGGATCAATTAATGCAATACTGCAGAGCACAGAAAATCCTAATTATTGAGGATGAGGTTTTTACTGGTTTCGGAAGAACAGGAAAACTATTTGCAGCTGATCATCTTTCCGTACAGCCTGATATAATGTGTTTTTCGAAAGGATTAACAGGTGGAACTATTCCAATGGGCATTACCACTTGTTCAAATGAAATTTATAATGCTTTTCTTTCGGATGATCAGTATAAAACGCTATTTCACGGTCACTCTTTTACTGCAAATCCGCTAGCCTGTACTGCAGCTTTGGCCAGCATGGAATTGCTGTTGAACGAAGAGACTCAAAGTAATATTCAGCGGATTTCTGCGCAGCATTTTCAGTTTTCAACTGTTTTAAAACAGCATCCACAAATTGAAAATATCAGGCAAACCGGAACGATCTTGGCCTGGGAAATAAAAAATGATCAGCAAACTTCTTATTTTAATGAGATTGGCAAAAAACTGTATCATGAATTTTTATTACGCGGAATAATTATGCGTCCATTAGGAAATGTGATGTATCTCGTTCCACCTTATTGTATTACAGAGGCAGAACTGGATTTCATTTATCACAATATTTTAGATGTGTTAAACAGCTTTAATACAGCGTAATAAAGGACTAAAATTTAAATGTATAGTATTAACGCTATACTTTATAGGCCGCTTAAAAATATCAATTACAACCCTATCGCTACATAAAAAAAGGAGCAAATTAATCTGCTCCTTTTTTATGTTATATAATGCTCCCTTTTGGGCTAGGGCTTAATATTCCCAAAGTCCCTGTTCGTAATCCAGAACAGACTTTTTAATTCTTTCAGACTCGTATAACCTTTGTTTTGGGTCTGCAATGATATCCCGAAGCTTGTTATCACCCGGATTAGATTCTTTAACGATGTAGCTGCTAAATAAACGACGAATAAAGAAATCATCAAAACTCAAAGTAGAGGCATCATTATTGGTGTTTACCAAACGTTTCTTGGTTAAGATTTCTCTTGCCTCAGGGTAATAAATCCAGAAAACCGGCTGCCATTGTTTCGACGATTCAATGTATTTCATGGGGGCAATACCCACAATACGCGGCTCAAAAATAGAACGTTTCACATCAAAAATCCAATCTTCTTTAATTCTGAATTTTAAAAAGGATTCAGGATTAAGGTCGTTAGCTACTGTCTTAACCGTACCTGCCTTGGAGTCTGTAACTTCAACTGTTCCTGAAGCCTGCATCATTGCGGTATCAGCAGCTAAAGGATTAGTAAATGCATCATCCTCATTATTTAAACTATCAAAAGGAGAATAAGCTGTAAGTTCTTCCGCTTTAACGGCAGCAATGATAACATCTATCAAACGAGATTTCGGTGATCTTAATGCAGAATTTACAGTATCACGTAAATCGATCTCCCTCCAGATGCGTTTAGCATAAAAAACATCTTCTTCCCGTACATCTGCCAAAGGCACCATTTCTGTGCTATCTATATCCTTACGGGCATAAAAGCCATCTTTTGGCGGAACCTTTAGTTTTTTCTTTGCCGTTTTCACCGGAGCCTTTACAGTATCTGTTACAGTTGCTGCTGGAGCAGCTTTTTTTGGCGCCAGCTTTGTTGGCCTTTTTTGTGCAAAAACCAATGTAGTAAACAACGCAAAAACAGCAATACTTAAAATCCTTTTCATCTTATTCTTATTTAACCGTGAATGCCAATGAAGGTAATACATTCTGACGTCCGTCTGGACCAACAGAAACAATATCTTCAAAAAATACTCTTGTTCCCGGGGTAATGGAGTTTATTGCGGCTCTAACCGGACCTGCAAAACTTCCGCCGCTACCCGAAATCGTAACCGCATCAGAACGTGGTTTGATAATCGTTAACTTATAACGTTGAATTTTAAATTTCACATCAAAAGGAAAATCATCAAGGTCTGCTTCAATTTCACTTTCACTTTTCAGCTGAACGGATGCCACATCACCACCTGATCGTCCACCAACCTTAGCAATTGGTTTTGGAATGGCCTTCACCCTGAATTTTTGAGAACCCAGGCTAACGGTTTTACCTGCATTCGATGCGCTTACGTTAATAGAAACTTCCTGACCAACCTGACTACCCGCAAGGTTTACATTGTAGTTTCCGTTCGAGCCAGACATTGACCCAGCCGAGATAGAAGCCTTAATGCTCTCTAATGGAAATCCTGCTGCCGAAACCGTAAATGGGTTTGGAATACCAGCATAAATCACATTCATTTTGGTAGATGACACTGTTGCTGATGGTTTTGCCACCTGGTATTTCTGCGGCTGCGTTTTGTACTCTTTCACTTGTCCATCAGTTTGACGCACGCGAATGGTACCTACCCAGGTAAATTCACCTACACTTCCAGTCCCGCCAGTATATGTTCCTTTGCCTTCTTTAACCGACAATTTATTTCCGTTTACCGTAATATCAGGTGAAGACCTGGAATCACTGGCTGTTAAAAATACTTCAGCAGTATAAGGCTGGCCCTGGATTACATAGGAAGTTGGTGCCACAGCTACCGCAGCAAACTGATCAAGATTTACCTGAGCCTTATCCATATTTCCGAACAACTTCTTAACAACCTCGGCTTCAGCATTTTTAGTATCGGCCTGAAGTTTAGTTAAAACCGTCATTGCAGCGGTTAAAGGCGTACCCTCACCAAAATAAGTAGCCTGCCAGTTGCCTTTTCTCTTTCTTTCCGGATCTTTGGCTTCCAGTGAAAAAGCCACATTAGCCCGGTCTGCCGGATCAAGCAGGGAAATTAACTTCTCACGTGTTGCGTTGATTTTTGCTTTTAATTTATCGGCTTCCCCCTTATTGATCATGATATCCTGAGCAATATCCAGGTTATCCCTGTTAACCAGGTCGCCGGTTTCGGGATTTATGCCATCACCAGCCGAAGTAAATTGTTTTTTAATCCCCTCAATATAATTATTCAACTCATCTGCAGCAGCCTTGGCCTGCTGAGCCTTTTCATAGATCGGCTGTGCACGAGCAGGTTCTTCCTTCAATTTTGAATTTTCAAAAGCTGAGAAAAGTTGATTAATACTGGAGTTCACATTGTTTTTTGAAGTATCCAAACTATCATTGATATTTTTGAATGCATCTAAAACAGTATCTGATACGTTTAAGGCCAGCATCGCCAACAATACCAAATACATGATATTGATCATCCGCTGCCTTGTTGTTTCTTTTCCGCCTGCCATATTTATGTAGCCTTTTATTTAGATTAAAAACTATACAAATTATAAACGTGGGCCATTCATAGCCGATAGCATATTGCCATAAATTGCATTTAATGATGACAGGTTTTTAGCCAGCTTGTTCACTTCTTCTTTGAACTGTTTAGAATCTTCCATTGATTCATTAAAGTTCTGCATGGTAAGTGATAAGTTTGAATAAAACTTATTCATTGATTTTAAATGAGCGCTCGAATCCTGTAATTCCAATTCATACACGGCATTTAAAGCAGATAGATTTTTAGACAGATTATTTACCTGGTCATGGTAAGCCTGAGAATCTACATTACTTTCGCCCATTGCTTTCAGGTTCGCTGTAGCTTTTTCGAAAGAAGCACTTAAGTTATCAAAACCAGCAGAAGCTGTTTTTACCTTACTTGTAAATTCATTCGTGGCTGTAGAAGCGTCTGCAACATTGGATATTGCAGCTACCTTATCGCCGAATGTACGAAGGCCATTACCGAGACTTTCAATCAGTTCAGGACCAACTTTAGCATCGGCCAACATTTTATCTAATGCAGCTGTATTGGCCGGAGCAGACACTGAAGCCACAGGTCTTGCAGATGCTTTGGGTAACTCACCTGTAAAATCTGTTCTAAGTTCAGGATAAACCCTTTCCCATGCCGGTTCTGGCTCGGGTGGAAAAAAACCTGTTAAAAAGAATAGAATAGCTTCTATACCTAAGCCTATTCCAATCATGTAACTACCGAAGATTCCACCTATATGCAAAATCTTGAATAATGCGCCTACGATTACAATACTTGCTCCCCATGAAATCGCTACATGTAACCAGCCTGGTTGTTTCTTTGCTGCCATAAAATTAGATGTTTTTCTTTAGTATTAGTTTGTTTGGTTTAGTTTCTTAAATCGGTACCGGGATAAGATGAAACACATCTGAAACCAATATATGATCTTTGTGTATCCTGATATTCATAAGTAGATACCGCATTTTGCAGGAAATACCCTGTATCTTTCCAAGAACCTCCTTTAACTACTTTTCTTTTGAGGTATTTGCTATCATTTGGTCCGGCAACGTAGGTAAAGTTCGGATTTAAATCATGTAACAATGGCGACGCACTTTTGTTGTAAGCTGTCAAGGTCCACTCAGAAACGTTTCCTGCCATGTTATAAAGGCCATAGTCATTAGGAAAGTACGATTTCACACCAACTGTATAAATCCCACCGTCACTGGAATAATCTCCACGTCCTGGTTTAAAATTTGCCTGTAAACAACCTTTGGTATTTCTGATATAAGGCCCGCCCCAAGGGTATTTTGTTTTGGTATTACCACCTCTGGCGGCATATTCAAATTCAGTTTCTGCCGGCAACCTGTAATCAGATCTTGATCCGGACGGCATTTTTCTGGCCTGTGCCACACCATCGTATAACCTGGTTCTCCAATGAGAAAAAGCTTTAGCTTGTTCCCAGCTTACCCCTACTACCGGATAATCATCATATGAGGGATGGTTGTAATAACCACGCACCATAGGGTCATTTTGAGAATAGGAATAATCTGTTTTCCAAACCATAGTATCCGGGTAGATCGCAATGTTATAACGATCTATATAATCCTGCCGTTTACTATTTGGATTTTTATGGCCTAAAGCGGCCTTATCCATATTTAATTCTGCGTAGCTATATTCAAATTTACGTACATCAAATTCTTTTCTTCCGGGCAAGGCATCTAAGCCGGAATAATACATCCCGTCCAGCTGAGCAGTTTCTGCACCAGCTCCCTTACCTTTATTGCGCCAGATGTTAGATCCATTTGTGCCAACTGCTTTCCAGTTGATATATTTCTCGCCACCCAATGCTTCTGCAGCTCCCCTACCTTTTGGAGTCATCATGAACCGTTGCGGATTTCCCATCATGGCAATTGCAATAGAATCTCTTACCCAGTTGGTAAACTGGCGGTACTCTGCATTGGAAATTTCGGTTTGATCCATAAAGAATGCACTGATGGTTGTCATTCGGCTCGGACCATTCTGTGAAAAGGTGATATCCTCATCAGATCCCCCTAAAGGTGTATGCCCGGGTGGAATATATACCATCCCCAAAGGAACCTGGTTATTTTTGAATTTCCGGTTATAGGCTCCCACCAACTCGCCCTGGCCTCCATGACCACAACTCGCAAGCAATACCGTTACACCAACAATGGCCAGAAGGTAGATTTTCTTCATATTATTTATAGTGTGCAGCGCACGATTAAGGGGCAATTTTATCAAAAATCACTACAATAATCAACAAATGCAAATATTTAATTAAATAGTTTATTCCCAAAATGCGTAACGCAAAAGGCTGCGTTTTCATACTTTGGTGTGCCTGCTTATAGAGATATAACTTCCTTTAAACTGATAAGTTACGTATTTATTATCATCAAACAAAAAATTATTAAATTTCTTATTTATTTGATGTTTTAATATAGTTTTCAATGGCCATGGTCATGGATGGAACACCAGGAGTAGGTGCGGCAATATCCACAATTAATCCCATATCCACGCAAGCTTTGCTTGTATTTGTTCCGAATGCTGCAATACGGGTATTATTTTGCTTAAAATCGGGGAAATTTTTAAACAAAGACTGAATGCTTGAAGGGCTGAAAAATGCAATTACGTCGTAAAAAACCTCGGCTAAGTCTGACAAATCACTAACCACCGTTCTGAAAAGAACCGCAGGTGTAAAATCATAGCCGCTTTTTTCAAGGAATTTCATGGTATCTTCCGTTGCCACATCAGAACATGGATACAAAAACTTTTCATTGGCATGCTTTTTCAGCACTTCAGCTAAATCTGCTGCTGTTTGTTTACCAAAGAATATTTTTCTTTTCCTGTATTGAATGTACTTTTGAAGATATAACGCAATCGTTTCAGAAAGACAGAAATATTTTAAATCAACCGGAACGTCATAACGCATTTCTTCACAAATTCTGAAGAAGTGATCTGCAGCGTTACGGCTGGTAAAGATTACAGCAGTGAAATCAGCCAGGTTAATCTTATCTTTCCTAAAGTCTCTCGCCGGCACCCCCTCAACATGTATAAAAGACCTGAAATCAACTTTTAAATTGTGTTTCTTGGCCAAATCGTAGTAAGGAGATTTTTCTGTTTCAGGTTTTGGTAATGTAACCAAAATACTTTTCACTTTGCGAATTCTAGAGTCGTTCTTTTCTTGCATTTTCCTTGTTCGTGCTACAATCCTATCGTTTTAATTAGTATTAAAATAGGACATATTTCGAGGGCGCAAAAGTACAGAATTAAATGCATTTTTGAAAACTTATTATTAGAAAGTATGGTAATACCCGCCCTGAGCAATTGAAAGGCAAATATTACGCCTAAAAGTAAAAATGCCAGTGCAATATAAACCACTCCATATTTTAAAGGCGACAATGCAAAAGCAACCACCAAAGGGATAAATAGCAGCGAAGCGTTAAAATAACTCAGATATAAAATAGAGATGTATTCTCCAACCGGCTTCTGAACATTAAAAAGGTATCCAATAAACCGCAAGATAATCAGTTTCAATGCATAAAACACAATAATCGTGAGGGATATGGTGAAGAAAAACTTAAATCCATGCTTGGCCTGATACATATCGTAATACTGCGCCACCAGGAAAAAAAACATCCCTAAAATAAACCCAAACTGAATAAACAAGAGTAAAAAAGGCCATGAACTGAACAGGTTATCTTCTTTATTAATGTTATTTAATATCCTATTGCTAAAAAACGACTGCACAATGGCCGATAGCTGTTTTGAAAAGGCATTTTTTAATATCGCAAAGATAATCAGCATGGCGAAAATAAACCCCAGCAAACCTACATTTCCCTTCGGAATCTGTTTACCAAGCTGATAGGGATTGGCCTTCTTTTTAAATTTTGCGTATTTATTTTGCCAGCCCTGAAAATCCAGCCTGGGAAATAAAAACTCTCGCTGAACACTATCCATCATCGCATTTTTGTTGATGATGCTATCTGGCAATACCCAGGTATGACGAAGGATAGAATCAGTAGCCTTCTTTTGTTTGGCCAGTGTTGCAGAGTCAAGGCGGTAACGCTTGTATTTATACTGAGTGACCGTTTTTACACTATCTATAGCAGCAGGAATTTCCTGTGCCGAAGCAAAGTTTGCCAGCCATATGAGGATAAAAAAGGTAAGAATAAATTTCGGCATGCAGTACAAAGCTTATGGATGCAAAAGTAGCTGAATAATCATTGTTTACCTAAAGAAAATAAATGGATTTAGAATATGCTGTATCTTTGCGGCATGTCCGGTATTTACATCCATATCCCATTTTGCAAAAAGGCCTGTCACTATTGTGATTTCCATTTCAGTACTTCATTGAAGTATCAGACTGAGATGGTAGATGCCATTTGCAGGGAGATTAAGATGAAACAGGATCGAATTTCGAGCCAGGTGGGGAGCATTTACTTCGGTGGAGGAACCCCCTCTATTTTATCAGAAAACGCTCTGCAGCAAATTTTTGATACCATCAATCATACCTTTTCAGTTGATGCTCATGCGGAAATCACCATCGAAGCTAATCCTGATGATCTGACTGCTGAAAAACTAAAAACCTTAAAGCAACTTCCCATTAATAGGTTTAGCGTAGGGATTCAATCTTTTTTTGATGAAGATTTGGTTTGGATGAACCGTGCTCATCATGCAATGGAAGCTGAAGATTGTATTAAGAGAAGTCAGGATGCGGGTTTTGAAAACCTGAGTCTCGACCTGATTTATGGCTATCCTCTGCTGAGCGATTCAAAATGGCTCGATAACATCCATAAAGCAATAGCACTTCAGGCACCGCATCTATCAGCATACGCCCTTACCGTGGAACCAAAAACGGCTTTGGCCCACGCAATAAAAAACAAGAAACAAACACCTGTAAGTGATCACCAAAGTGCAACACAATTTGTCATGTTGATGAATGAATTGGTATCTGCGGGCTTTGAACATTATGAAATTTCTAATTTTGCTATGCCAGGTCACTATGCCGTACACAATACCAATTACTGGCGGGGCGTGGATTATATAGGAATCGGACCCTCTGCACATGGTTTTGACGGACAAAACCGGTATATGAATCCTGCTAACAATGCACAATACATGGAGGTATTGGCGCAAAACAAACTCCCTGAAATAGTAGAAGAATTATCAATAAATGATAGGTTTAATGAATACATGATGACTTCTTTGAGGACCATGTGGGGCACAGACTTAAAGAAAATTAAAGCTGATTTTGGCTCTGCGTTTTTAGAAGAAACCAATTATAATCTGAAAGCTTTTGAAGACAAGAATTGGCTAATTATCCAGAATGATCAAATTAAACTCAGCGAAAGCGGTAAACTTTTTGCCGATCATATTGCTTCAGAATTGTTTATAATAGAAAATGATTAGATGAATGAATTAAGGAAGGACTGATTTAGGTTTAAACAACATTCACTCATTCAAAACGCTATCATTCAAAAATTAATTAATAATATATGTCTAAAATTGTGTGGGTTACGGGCGCATCATCAGGTATTGGTGAAGCCCTGGTTTACGAACATTTTAAAGCCGGAGACAAACTCATTATTTCGGGCCGGAACCGTGATGAGCTCTTCAGGGTGAAAGGCAATTGCCAAAATTCTTTTAATGTACATGTGCTAGCTTTCGATTTATGTGAAACGGAAACCCTGACAAAAAAGGCAGAAGATGCGATCAGGATTTTTGGCAGCATAGACTTACTAATCAATGCAGGTGGAGTTAGTCAACGTGGATTAGCACTGTCAACAGATCTAAATACCGAACAGCAGATTATGAATACCAATTTCTGGGGAACCGTAATTTTAAGTAAGGCGGTTTTGCAGTTAATGATAAAAAATGGCAATGGTCAAATCGTCGTGATCAGCAGTCTGGTTGGAAAATTCGGCACAAAGTTCCGCTCAGCCTATGCAGCATCCAAGCATGCTTTGCATGGGTATTTCGATTCTTTAAGATCAGAAATTGAGCATCCGGATATTCATATTACCTTGATCTGCCCGGGATTTATTAAAACTAACGTTTCTGTTAATGCTTTAACTGCAAATGGTAGTCGCCAGGGAAGTATGGACGATGCACAAGCAAACGGAATGAGCGCAACAGATTGTGCCAAACAAATTATGGTTGCTGTTAAGGCCAAAAAAGAAGAAGTATATATCGGCGGAAAAGAAACCAAAGCCATTTTTCTGAAACGGTTTTTCCCGTCCTTTTTCTCCAAAAAGATTAAAAATGCAAAGGTAACCTGATCACTAAAACAATCCACTTACCCCATATAGTTGTAGATTCAATGTGAATTTATAAGCAAATATTTCAAAAAAAATAATTTTAAAAAACTATAAATCAATTATTTAACATTAATTTTCATGTTTTAAAAAACCAAGTATCTGTGATGTGTCGTAAATGAAGGCAAATAACAAAAACTTAAAATTTAAAATAATGAAAAAACTAATCTTATCGGCAATTGCAGTAGTTACTATGGCAGTTACCACTCAGGTTTATGCACAAAAAAATCCTATGGTTGGCGGTGCAGCCATGTATCCAACTAAGGACATTGTAGATAACGCTGTAAATTCTAAAGACCACACAACACTGGTTGCAGCAGTTAAAGCAGCAGGCTTGGTAGAAACCCTAAAAGGTGCTGGTCCGTTCACCGTTTTCGCACCTACAAATGAAGCGTTTGATAAACTTCCTGCAGGTACAGTAGCCAATTTAGTAAAACCAGAAAACAAAGCAACTTTAACTAAAATTTTAACTTACCATGTCGTAGCTGGTAAATTAGATAGCAAAGCAATTGCTGCAGCCATCAAAGCTGGTGGTGGTAAAGCTGAACTGACAACAGTTGAAGGTGGTAAACTTTGGGCCTGGATGGAAGGTAAAAAATTAGTATTAAAAGATGAAAAAGGTGGTATGAGTACCGTAACAATTGCTAATGTATACCAAAAAAATGGTGTAATCCATGTAATTAATTCAGTTTTAATGCCTAAATAAAACATCAGTTTAGTTTAAATATTAAAATGCTTTTGCCTCGGCAAAGGCATTTTTTTTGTAAAGCATTTTTCCATTATTATTTTTTGCATTTGAGTTCTGACCTAATTTCAATAAGTCGTTTGTCAGCCGTTTTTCAGGTTTTTGATTTTTAGGAAGTTGTCGCGAATTACTGCTTAATTTTGGTGCATAAATTTACAAATGAAAACGGGACAAAAAAATAGTTTGGTAAATCATTGATTATGCTTACTCACCTGTTGATCATTCAAATACGAAAACATGCATCCTAATATTTTAAAAATCAAGGAAAACATTGAACCGCTTAGACAGCAGATTATCAACCACAAGGTATATCATGCCATTAGTGAGATAGAAGATTTGCAAATTTTTATGGAGCATCACATCTACGCCGTTTGGGATTTTATGTCGCTGCTTAAATCTTTACAAATCAATTTAACCTGTACCACTTTACCCTGGTTTCCGGTGGGTGATGCAGTTACGCGTCAACTTATTAATGAAATTGTTGCTGGGGAGGAAAGTGATCTTGATGCCAGTGGCAATGTTAAAAGCCATTTCGAACTGTATTTAGATGCGATGGCGCAATGTGGTGCTAACATCAATCCCATAAACAATTTCTTAACTTCATTAAAGAATGGAAGAGATTTTAACATGGCTTATGAATTAGCTAAAATTCCGCAGGCTGCCAGAGATTTTATGAATGCTACATTCGAAACCATTAATAGCGGCAAAACGCATTTGCAAGCGGCTAGTTTTACATTCGGCAGGGAAGATTTAATTCCAAACATGTTCTTTAGCATGGTTCATGATTTAAACAGTACTCAACCCGAAAAGGTGTCCATTTTTAAATATTATCTGGAACGCCATATTGAAGTAGATGGCGACCATCACAGCCATCTGGCTTTGGCCATGACAGAAAAGTTATGCGAAAAAGAACATCTGTTTTGGGCAGAGGCTGAAGAAACAACCAAAAAGGCTTTGCAAAACCGCATAAATTTATGGGATGCCGCTTATGCCGAAATTGTTAAAAGCAAAGTTCTGGCTTAAATGACCAAATTGTTATCTTCCTGTTAAGTTAAATACGTGATTTAAGTCACATTTAGTCCACAGTATACTTTTTGTAAAATAAAATTTACATTTTTGTTGTTCGGCACAAATAACCGATTTTAAACGCATGAGTTTCATTCTAAAACCTGTTGATATCGTGGAGCACATTACTCCTGAAGATTTCAAAAAAAATTATTTGAAAACGAAGCGCCCGCTTGTCATTAAAGGCCTTACCAAAGACTGGCCGGCAAGAGAAAAGTGGACGACAGAATACTTAAAAGAAATCGGCGGTGAACTGGAAGTTCCATTGTACGATAATTCAAAAGCTGATCCATCAAAACCGATTAATGCGGCAACAGCCCACATGAAGTTTGGTGATTACCTTGATTTAATTAAACGTGAGCCTACAGAATTGAGAATCTTTTTCTTTAATTTATTTAAGAAAGTCCCCAGTTTAATTCATGATGTAAAAATTCCAAAAGATTTAATGGGTGGTTTTATAGAAAGCATGCCTGCCATGTTTTTTGGTGGATCAAACTCCGTTACTTTTTTACATTACGACATTGATTTACCACATATCTTCCACACGCATTTTGGTGGCAGAAAGCATATTATTCTTTTCGATAATAAATGGAAAGACAGATTGTATTGCTTGCCAAATGCCACCTATGCACTAGAAGATTACCAGGTAGACAATCCTGATTTTGAAAAATTCCCTGCGTTAAAAGGCGTTGAAGGTTATGAAGTTTTTCTAGAGCATGGCGACACCTTATTTATGCCAACAGGCATGTGGCACTGGATGAAATATCTTGATGGTTCATTCTCTTTAAGCTTACGTGCATGGGATCAATCTATTACCCGCAAAGTAGCCAGTGTTTGGAGTTTATTTACACATGGTGCCATTGATAGTTTAATCAAAATGACTTTCAAAGAAAAATATGCCAACTGGAGAGAGAAAAAAGCCGTGAAGATTGCTGAACGCGCTTTAGCCAAAGGCAGACCATAACATATTGATAAATGCATTGCAGCGGGGCGTCGGTTACGATTAGCCCCGTATTTTTTTAAATTTAAAATTTATGAACATCAACCTCCTTACCGAAAAACAAAAAATGCTGGCGGGTAAAGCTTACCAGGCCGGCGATGCAGTGCTATCGAAAGAAAGACTAAAGGCCCGGGAAGTGGTATTTGAATTTAATCAACTTGCACCAAAATTCGTTAAACAGCGTAAAGAATTAATCAAAAGGCTCTTCGGCAAAACCGAAAAAATGTTTTATATCGAACCACCCTTTCGTTGTGATTATGGTTATAATATTGAAATCGGCGATCATTTTTATGCTAATTTTAATCTGGTTATTTTAGATTGCGCGAAGGTATCTATCGGGAACCATGTTTTTATTGCACCTAATGTAGCCATTTACACGGCGGGCCATCCTATTCACGCACACCTGCGTGATCAGGAATATGAATGGGCACAGGAAGTTACGATTGGGAACAGTGTTTGGATTGGCGGCAATGTAGTGATTAATCCCGGCGTGAAAATTGGTTCAAATGTGGTTATTGGTTCTGGAAGTATTGTTACCCGCGATATTCCGGACAATGTATTCGCTGCCGGAAACCCTTGCAGGGTGATCCGCCAACTTACTGACGAGGATAAGGAATTTTATTATAAAGATTTTAAACTTGGAGAATAATTTTTCCATACATTAAATCATCGTTTCTAACTAACAAACGATAAGAAATTAAGGCCATGAAGTTTAAAACTACGTCAGTTTTTAGCTGGAATGGTCTACAAAGATCTTCCATTCCCCATTCAATCGCTTAAATAATAAGGTAAAATAACCCTGTGGCTCGTCTTTTTCACGCTTTAAATGCCAGCTTCCTAAAACAAAGGCTACGTCAGTATTTAGAAAATCCACTTTTTTAATTCCAAAAGTTAACACGCCCATTCCGGCTTTACCCGCATAGGTTTTTTTATAATTATCAAGTGTTTTCTGCCAGCCGTAAGTGGGGCCGCTGCTGCCTACAAAAAGCAGGCTGTCGCTTTTAACATAACCTTGCATAAAAGTTTCTAAATTACCTTTATTCCATTCTGTTCTTTGCATTTCAAGTACATCCAGAATGGCCTGTTTATCTTTTGGCGACTGTGCAAATGCGCCCACTGAACAAATTAGCAGTAGGGTTAATATTTTTATCTTCATTATTTTCTGGTCTTATGGTAAAGATATGAAACAAATTATTCCGATCCATGTATAAAAACTGTTTCTTTACGTCACAAATAATCAGGCATGAAAAAAACAGTGATTTCAATAGGCGAAATTTTGTGGGATGTTTTCCCTGAGGGGAAAAAAGCAGGTGGGTCAAGCATGAATGTAGCTCTAAATCTTCATAAACAAGGGATCAACAGTAAATTGATCAGCGCAGTCGGAGATGATGAATCAGGAAAAGAATTAATCCGGTTTTTAAATGATCAGCATTTCGAGTCAGATTTAATTCAATTCAATAACTTGCCAACCAGTACTGTTGAGGTAAAATTAGATGCACAGCATCAGGCAACATATACCATTGTAGAGCCGGTTGCCTGGGATGCAATTGAACTTTCGGAAGAAGCAGTTGCTGCTGTCAAAGATGCTGATGCCCTTGTTTATTGCAGCCTGACCTGCAGAAATGAAAAAAGCAGAAATACTATTTCATCATTATTGAAGCATGCTAAACTTAAAATATTTGATATTAATCTTCGTTCACCTTTTTTTACGATTGAAACGTTGAAAGTGCTGCTTGCTGAAGCTGATATTTTAAAAGTTAATGAGCACGAACTGGTTTATTTGAAACATGAACTGGCTTTAACAGGCAATACAGATGAACAGCTTTTGAAACAGCTAAGCCACACTTTTAACATCAACATCATTTGCTTAACTGTGGGCGACAAAGGCGCTTATGTACTGCAAGAGAACAGACTTTACCACCATAAAGGTTATCAGGTTAAAGTTGAAGATACTGTTGGTGCAGGCGATGCTTTTCTGGGTACCTTTATTGCAAGCTACCTAAAGGGCTACCCAATAGATACCACCTTAGACCGGGCCTGTAAGATTGGCGCATTCGTCGCCTCACAACCTGGCGCAAATCCTGATTATGGCGATGAGGTTTTCAGTTAACAGTTTGTAATTTTCATTTTTAAGTTCACAGGTAGCAAACGAACCAATAACTAATTAACCAATCTACTTAAAAACCACTTCCGTTGCGCCGTAACCGAATTTTTCTTTCCTGGCATCCATATAAGTTTTAATATGTGGATTTTTGCTGATCAGTTTGTGGATTTTATCTCTGAGTGTTCCATTACCCGAACCGTGGATAAAAATCATCCTATCATAATGATGAACAACTGCTGCATCCAGCGCATTTTGGAAATAATTTAATTGGATTTGCAGGATTTCATCTGCCTCTAAAAAGTGATGATCATCTCTCAATTTTTCTATATGCAGATCAATTTCCTTTGCCGGTGCTTCAATGGTTTTCTTTTCTGCCGGCGATTTAAAGAAACTCTCTTTTAACTTCTGTGCATCGATGGTAACAGGTACCAGATCATCGAGGCGAATCAGCCAGCCCTCGTTTTTAGCTACTGGTAGTTCTTTCTGTTCAGAAGAGAAATCTTTTGCCCTGAACTTTTTGCGGATCACCAGCGGATCAACAGGCTTTACATCTGTTTTACCAGAAATTAAGATCTGAAAAGTAAACTCCGGCCAGAGATCCAGGTCTGCCAATGATGCCGAATAAACCAAGGTGGATTGATAAGCCTCAATAACACCATGAAAAGCACCTGCATATTTTTCTTTTCTTTCCGTAGTTAAACTCACCAGAAGCACATTTGGCGACTGATTTAATAAATGAAAGTGAACCACATTCCCGGCCTTATTATCAGTAGCTACGCCAACATAAATGCCATTTTCAATTTTATTTATAGACGGTACATTTACCTGAACAGGCTTAGGTGCATCTTGTACCTCAGTAATAACGCCATGGCCATGAACTGAGGTTAAGTTACTAATGGCCACAGGAATTTCAAACCCATCTTCATCGGTAACGCCCAATGTTTGCGCATCGATAATTTTTGTCACATACCCTTCACGTTTTTCATCAACAAAACGAACAAAATCTCCCAGTTTGAATTTCATATTTACCCCCCACCCCCCTGAGGGGGCTTTTGACTTTCTATAGTTTAAACAAAACGTTTATTTTTTCCCCTCTGTAGCCAGCTTTTCCACCTAGCCTTTCAACTCCCCTTCAGGGGCTGGGGGGCTAATGCCTGGTGTCGTTACCATGATAAATGCTCAGGTAACTTTCATACCTTGAAATGGCTATTTCGTCATTATTTACGGCCTCAATTACAGCGCATCCAGGTTCATTTACATGGCGGCAATTGTTAAAACGACATTGATGCGAGGTTTTAAAAATTTCCCTAAAAAAATGCCCCAGTTCTTCTTTTTCAATATCAATTACCCCCAACTCACGAATACCAGGTGTATCGACAATGAAGCCGCCCTGAGGCAGTTCAAACATCTCGGCAAATGTGGTGGTATGCTGTCCCTTATCGCTCCAGTCAGAAACTTCCCCAGTACGTAAATCGCGGTCAGGCAAAAGGGCATTAATTAAACTTGACTTTCCTACACCTGAATGACCAGAAATTAAAGTGATTTTATCGGTTATTAATTCCTGAATAATAGGAATATTAATGCCCTTCAAAGCAGAAACTTCATAGGTCGCATAACCAATATTTTCATAAATATCTTTAAACTCCTGTAAAATTTCCAATCCTTCTTTACTAAACAAATCCAGTTTATTAAATACGAGAACCGCCGGCACATCATAAGCTTCGGCCGTAACCAGGAAGCGATCAATAAAACCCAAAGAGGTTCTTGGCGATGCAAGGGTAACCACTAAAATGGCCATATCCAGGTTGGCGGCCAAAATCTGCGCTTGCTTACTCAGGTTAATGGATTTGCGGATGATATAATTTTTCCGGGGCAACAGTTCATCGATGATTCCCTGGTTGCTGTCACGTTCCAAATCAAACTTCACACGGTCTCCAACAGCAATTGGGTTAGTGGTTTTGATGCCTTTCATCCTGAATTTTCCAACAATCCGGCAGTCGTAACGTTCGCCATTATCACCTAACACGCTGTACCAGCTCCCTGTAGATTTTATAACTAATCCTTGCATACTTTGTACAAAGGTAAGCATAAGGGATGGGAAAATGGATAATGGAAGCTCATGCATTTTCTAAAAATTAGAAGCTTAAAGTTATTCAACAAACAATACCTTAGCTTAAAATTTAAATGATGGAAAACTTCAAGATAATCGGGATATCGGTTCAAACAACCAATCAAAACAATCAGGCCGCTACAGATTTAGGACAGCTTTGGGGCAGTTTCTATCAGGAGGAAATCAGCAAACAAATCCCCAATAGAGAGAGTGATGATGTTTATGCCATTTATACTGATTATGAAAGTGATTATACCGGAAGCTACACCGCCATTATTGGCCACCGTGTTACTTCTCTGGATGATATCCCGAATGCTTTAACAGGACGGGAAATAAAAAACGAAAAGCTGCTCAGGTATATCGCCAAAGGGGAAATGCCGAATGCTGTTGTCGAAACCTGGAAAGAAATCTGGGCCAATGATATTGCCTTATACCGAACCTATCATGCTGATTTTGAGGTTTATGTTGAAAAATCTCAGCAAGGCGAAGATTCAGAAGTGGAGGTTTATATTGGCGTGAGATAAGTTTAAATAACCAAGCCGCCTGTGAGCACTCTTCCTTCAAAAAAGAAGGGGAGTTGAAAACCAATAACAGCACTTTGTACATCGATCTTAATTTTCAAAACAAACTATAGAATTTACACACCCTTACATTCCTTAAACCTAACTAACCACAGAAGCACGATACGATAAATAAAACCCACCCGGTTTTCAGTTCAAAAAATATCTTTATCTTATCTACTTAAACGTTTTATTAAAAATTCAGAAATAAAATTCAAAAAACATTTGCATTTTAAAAAAATATTCTTCTACTTTACGGTGTACAAAGTACACGAAGAAGGCATGAATTTTACAACATCAATTATGACAACGATTATTATTACCACCGGGATAAACCAGCGGGGCTAATTTGTTGTCAATTGAATTAACATAAAAACACAGAAAGCGTCCCGACACAAATCGGGGCGCTTTTTTTTTACCCAAACCACTGAAACTGTACTGAACCAACATAATTAACAAGCAAAGTGGCAGTTTCGCTAAAAACCAGAACTAATGAAAGTACTCAAATTCGGCGGCACATCCGTAGGTTCGGCCGAGAACATTAAAACGCTACTTAATATCGTAGCCAAAGAAAAATTACAAAGCAATCCGGTAGTTGTATTATCGGCCATGAGTGGTGTAACCAACCTGCTTACCGATATGGCAGAACGGGCTGAACGCGGAGAAGATTATGATGCCTCTTTAAAAGAAATAGAAGCGAAACATTTTGCAGTGATTCGTTCGCTTTTACCCGCAGCGGCGCAAAACCCGGTGTTCACCCGTCTGAAAATTTTCTTTAATGAGCTGGAAGATTTATTGCAGGCCGTAACCAACCTTCGCGAATTAAGTGCGCAAACGAAAGATCAGATTTTAAGTTACGGGGAACGTTGCTCTTCTTTTATGATCGCACATATTGCCGCCCAGACCTTAAGCCATGCACTTTATGTAAATGGAGCTGAATTAATTAAAACCGACAACAACTTCGGACAGGCAAAGGTAGATACTGAATTAACTGAAATATTAATTAATGATTTTTACCAGGCCAATAAAGACCAGGTGCTTTTTGTTACCGGTTTCATCGCCAGTAATACAGCCGGAAGGGTAACTACCTTGGGTCGTGGCGGTTCTGATTATACTGCTGCAGTATGGGGTTCAGCTTTAAATGCTGAAGAAATCGAAATCTGGACGGATGTTAATGGCATGATGACCGCTGACCCACGGATTGTTAAAAAGGCATTTTCTCTACCAGAACTAAGTTATACGGAAGCGATGGAGTTAAGCTATTTTGGGGCAAAGGTGATTTATCCGCCAACGATGATTCCGGCTTTCATGAAGAAAATCCCCATTGTAATTAAAAACACCTTTGAACCAGACTTTGCCGGAACCTATATTAAAAGTGATGTAAAAACATCCAGCCTGCCTATCAAAGGGATTTCATCTATTGATCACATCAGCATCATCAACCTCACCGGTAGTGGCATGGTGGGCAAAGCCGGGTTCAGCGGAAGGTTGTTTTCGCTTCTCTCCCGTGAGCAGATTAATGTCGTGCTCATTACCCAATCATCGTCAGAACACAGCATTACTTTTGCCGTGAAACCCACAGATGCCGGTCAGGCCATTGCCTTAATCAAAAAAGAATTCGAACTGGAGCTGGATGCCAATAAACTGGCTTTACCCGAAGTGGAAAACAACCTTGCCGTTTTGGCCATTGTGGGTGAAAACATGAAACGCACGCCGGGCATGAGTGGCCGTTTGTTTGGCGCACTGGGCCGCAACGGAATCAATGTTAGGGCCATAGCACAAGGCTCTTCAGAATATAATATCTCTGTAATCATCAGCAAAAATGATTTATCAAAAGCCGTAAATGCTGTTCACGATGCCTTCTTTACTGATTTAAAGAGAACCCTAAATATCTTCTGTCTGGGAACAGGAAACATCGGCAAAACCTTATTTAACCAGCTGAAAGAACAAATGCCATTCCTTGCTGAAAATAATGATTTGCAGGTAAAAGTAACCGGCATCTGCAATACCCGCAAAATGGTTTTCAATGCAGATGGCTTATCACTGGAGAATTGGGAAAACGATTTGAATGAAAATGGTGAGCAGGCTGATTTGGCAGGGTTTGTAGCAAAAATGAAAGCCATGAATTTACCAAACTGCGTTTTTGTCGACAATACCGCCGCTGAAAAACCTATCGAATTCTACCAGGGTGTTTTTGAAAGCAGTATTTCTGTAGTTACCTGCAACAAAAAAGGCAATTCGGCAGATTACGCACAATACAAATCATTTAAAGATACTGCCCGTAAGTTTGGCGTAGATTTTTATTATGAAACCAATGTAGGTGCAGGTCTTCCAATCATCCGTACCCTAAAAGAATTGATGATGAGTGGAGATAAAGTGGCGCGTATTGAAGCCATTTTATCCGGAACTATCTCTTACATTTTCAATAACTTTAAAGGTGAAGCGGGATTTTACGAAACCGTAAAAGAAGCACAGGAGTTGGGCTATACCGAGCCTGATCCACGGGATGATTTGAATGGAAAAGATTTCATGCGTAAAATGTTAATCCTAGCCCGTGATGCGGGTTATCCATTGGAAGCTGCTGATGTAAAAATTGATAACATTCTGCCCGAAGCCTGTTTAAATGCCACTTCCGTTGAAGATTTCTATGCTGAATTGCAAAAGAATTCGGCTTATTTTGAAGACTTGAAAAACCAGGCGGCCAATGATGGGAAAGTGCTGCGCTACATCGGAAAACTGGAAGATGGCCATGTAGAAATCAGTCTGCAAATGGTAAATGACAGTCACCCTTTCTATATGCTTTCAGGAAGTGACAATATCATCTCATTCACCACTGACCGATACAAATCCCGTCCATTAGTAGTGAAAGGCCCTGGAGCTGGTGCAGAAGTTACTGCCGCAGGAGTTTTTGCCGACATCATTAATGTAGGTACTTTAAACAACTAGTACCATGAATCCGGTTTTAGCAGATAAGAATGAAATCATAAACTTGGTTGATCAGGCAATAATTGATGTTAACAGCATGACGGAAAAATCATGGAACAATAAACCTCAACCCTCAAAATGGTCTAAGAAAGAATTACGGGGTCATTTGATCGATAGTGCATCGAATAATATCCAGGATGAATGGGTGCTTTATCAAAATTATCAGATCAGCCGGGTAATTAAAAACATTCCGGAAGAAAGGCTCCAGAATAACGGTGACACCGGAGAAGGAAAAAGTGAGCTGCATACACTTTCTTATTTTATTGAAGATGATGTTGTGCATTTAAAATATCATATAAACCAAATAACCGCTTAACAATAGCTAAGCCAATTGATAATGAAAAATAGTATAAAAGTTTTCGCTCCCGCTACAGTAGCCAACGTAGTTTGCGGTTTTGATGTATTGGGTTTTGCGGTAAATCAGCCGGGCGATGAAGTGGAAATGCGTTTAACCGATACCCCAGGCGTAATCATCAAAACCATTACCGGCGATGGTGGCCGTTTGCCCCTTGATGCTGCAAAAAATACGGTAAGTGCCAGCGTGCAACATTACCTGCAACATGTAAATCGTTTGGATATTGGCGTTGAAATTGAACTGCATAAAAAAATGCCTATTGGCAGTGGATTAGGTTCCAGTTCGGCCAGTACGGTTGCCGGCTTATTTGCAATAAATAAGTTAATGGGCGATTTATTAACCCCAAAAGAACTTGTCCCTTTTGCGATGAAAGGTGAAGAACTGGCCTGCGGATATGGCCATGCTGATAATGTAGCACCGGCCATTTTAGGTGGTTTTGTGCTAATAAGAAGTTACGAACCACTTGATGTAATTTCATTACCAACCCCTGCCGGAATGTATGCCGCAATTGTTTATCCGGAGGTGGATGTACCCACTAAAGATGCCCGCCAAATGATTCGCAGCAAGGTTTTGCTTAAAGATGCGGTTACCCAGTGGGGAAATGTTGCCGGTTTGGTTAGCGGATTATTTATGAATGATTTTGATTTAATCGGCCGCAGCATGAAAGATGTGCTGGTAGAACCTACGAGATCCATTCTAATCCCGGGTTTCGAAGAAATGAGGGCTATTGCGATGGAAAACGGCGCCATCGGGTTCGGTATCTCAGGTTCCGGCCCTTCCGTTTTTGCGCTAACAAAAGATGAAGAAACGGCAAAGAAAATCACTAAAGCACAGCAACAACACCTGCATAAAATTAACATAAACAGCAAAGCCTACGTTTCTTCCGTGAATGCCGAAGGACCAAAAGTAATGTAAATAATACTGGAAGGCAGAAGGCGTAAAGGCTGCGGGTTAAACGCCCAAAACCTTCCAACCTCCCAACCTCCCAACTTTCCAACCTTTTACAAATGAAACTATATTCAACCAATAATAAAGACTTAAGCGTTTCTTTTAAAGAAGCTGTTTTTAACAGCATGCCTCAGGATAAAGGCTTGTATATGCCGGTAGAAATTCCGGAACTGGACGCTGATTTCATCCAGAACATTGAAAAGTATTCTCTACCGGAAATTGCTTATAAAGTAGCTTCAATACTTCTTCAAGATGAAATTCCGGCAGATGATTTAAAGACTTTGATTGAAGATGCCATTAACTTTGAGGCGCCTGCTGTAAAACTGGATGATCAAACATTTGTACTGGAACTTTTCCACGGACCCTCGCTGGCATTCAAAGATTTTGGTGCCCGTTTCATGAGTCGGGTGATGGCTTATTTTCTTAAAGACGGAGAGCAGTTACTGGACGTTCTGGTAGCCACTTCCGGCGATACGGGAGGTGCTGTTGCCCTCGGATTTTTAGGCGTACCCAACACCAGGGTAACCATTCTTTATCCGGAGGGAAAGGTAAGCCCGATCCAGGAATTACAACTGACGACCAATGGCCGGAACATCAGGGCAATTGAAATCAAGGGAACATTTGATGATTGTCAGGCTTTGGTTAAACAGGCTTTTGCCGATGAAGAATTAAATGCCAGATTCAGGTTAACATCAGCCAATTCTATCAATATTTCAAGATTGATTCCTCAAACCTTTTATTATTTCAATACTTACGCACAATTGAAAAGAGCAGGTTTACAGGATGTTATTTTCTCGGTTCCAAGTGGAAATTTCGGCAACATTGGTGCGGGCTTACTTGCGTATAAAATGGGTTTACCAGTTAAACAATTTATCGCTGCAACAAATATCAATGATACGGTGCCCCGTTTCCTGGAAAGTGGCCTTTACGAAACGAAACCATCCACACAAACCTATTCTAATGCCATGGATGTAGGTGCACCAAGTAACTGGGTGCGCATTATGGATTTATTTGACCATGACATTGACACTTTGAAAAAGGTGGTGACTGCTTACCGTTTTAATGATGAGGAAACCCTTGCAGGGATTAAAAACATTGATAAACAATTTAATTATGTGGCTTGTCCGCATACCGCAATCGCTTACTTAGCCATTGAACGGTACAGAGCAGAAAACCCGGCAAACGATAACGCTGCTGTATTTTTATCAACGGCGCATGCCTGCAAATTTCCCGATATTTTTCCAGCGGATATGGCAGCCAAAATTGAAATCCCTGAACAGGTAACAGCCTTAACCAGCAGACCAAAACAGGCCGATCAGTTAGGGGCGGATTTTGAAGGATTTAAACATTATTTATTGAATGCATCAGAAATGCCTGATTAAAAATTCAAAACATCAACCTGAAATAAAAGGGCTGAATCAATATTCAGCCCTTTCCGGTATTATTTGGCACTATGTGATTTCAAAGACTGAATCTCACGCTTTAATGCTTCAATCTGCTCCTGCTGTTCTTTGATGCTACCAACCAGTAGGGGGATTAAACTTTCATAATCAACCTTCGTAAGCGTAGCCGACCGATAAGCGTTTTTACCTGTTGCATAATCTTTAGCCTGTACCGTTACGATTTCGGGTACAGCCGATTTAGCTTCCGTTCCGATAAAACCATATTGTTGTTTAGGAGAAATTTTTAATTTTTCAGCCCATGCTTTATCGTAATTAAAACTAACTGGTTGTAATTTAGAAACCGTTTCCAATGAATTGGTAACTGGTTTCACATTGTTTTGTGCGACTTCCTGTGCACTAATCTGTAGAGATGCGGCAACTAAAAATGCCGCAAATGTAAATGAAATTGCTCGTTTCATATGATTTATAAATTTAGATTAAAAGATAAACTGCCGCAATAGCCGAATAGCCATGCGAATTAAAAACAGGAATAAAAAATGATTACCCCAATGGTGGAGGTGTTATTACCTCAGGGAAATAGGTTTTTTTAAACGTATGATCCGGAATGATCAACTTTTTCTCAGTGATAAAGCATGTACACACATCCGTAACAGAAAAGAAATGATTGGTGAAATATTCAGTTTCCACTTTCTTTTCCTCTTTTTCAGTCGCATCATCATTGGTAGATGCATATTCCAGTTCAGTTGGCGAATATTTAATATACGACATGGCATTACTCACCTTTATAAAGAAAGTGGCTGCAATACAAATGATCAATATATACTTCAAACCAGTGAATTTCATTGTTACAAATATAGGTTGTACAAACTCTCTAACAATCTAATTGCGTTAAAGTTCTGTCAGAATTCTTTTCATTTCATCGGTAGCAATTTGAATATCAACTGCCGAAGTCCGCCAATTTACAAAGGCTGCACGAATACCCTTCACACTATTATACGTGGTTGAGGTCATGAATACTTTACCGGTAGCATTTAACCGATGAAGAAATTCATCTAAGTGATTTTTATCTTTTAATGAAAAGCAAACGGTATTCAATCGCACAGGTGCAAGCATTTCGAATGACTCATTACTTTCTATAAACTCAGCAAACAGTAAAGCATGACCCACATTGTTTTCTACAATTTCCTGATAGCCCGACTTGCCATAACTCATTAAATTAAACCAGGCGGGTAATGCTTTTAAGCGGCGGGAGTTTTCCGGCAGGAAATTGAGGTAATTAAAGTTCTCAAGCGGATTACCCAGGTACGCTGCATTTGCATTTTGGAAAGTTTCCATCTGTAGGCGTTTATGCTTCTCCTTTAAAAAGAATACTGCACTTTCGTAAGGTACATTAAGCCATTTATGACAGTCGATTGTGATGCTGTCTGCCTGCTCCCAACCCGCTACCAGGTGTTGATATTTTGGTGAACAAGCTGCAAAACCACCAAAGGCTGCATCGATATGCCACCAGAAATTATATTTTTTATGCAACTTTTGAATGGTTATGAAATCATCGAAGTCGACGGTATTAACAGTCCCTGCACTGGAAATCAAGATAAAAGGTTCACCATTTAGTGCCACAATTTTATCTTCCAGATCGGCTATATCCAATGCTTCCCGGTTACCGGGCAACACTTTAATTTTAACGACATTATTGCTGCCTATTCCAAGTATAGAAAGCGATTTCATTGCTGATGAATGCGGCGTAGCTGATAAAACTTTGATCAAACCACTCACGCCATCTTTTGCAAAATCTTTTCCGGCTTGCTTGCCAATCCATTGTCTGGCACTCCCTAAACACGTGAAGTTTGACATGGTGGCGCCGGTAACAAAACCGCCAAAAAAATCATCAGGCAAATTAAAAAGAGACAATAAAAGCCTGATGGTTTCGAATTCTATTACTGCAGAAATATCGCCATTCCCTTTTGCCGATTGTGTATTTTGGTCATAAACGGAAGCCAACCAGTCGCCGGCAATGGCAGCAGGAGTAGTTCCACCAGTTACAAAGCCCCAAAACCTGGGTCCTGATGACGCCACCATTGCAGGTTCAAATCTATCATTAAAAAATTGGAGCGCACCCAAAGTGCCCAAACCGTCTTCATGTAAACCCACTTCCTGATCAGGATTTACTTTGCCAGTTGTCAGTCTGTTATGCAGATGATTTAAATAGTCTGAACTTTGCTGCTGTACCTGAGTAAGAATTTCATCAAGTTGAGCTAAGTCTTTATGTAAGTGGTTCATTTGTAATTCTTATGGGTAATCAAAAACAGTTTAATTCAAGCATTTTAGAAAATTGCCTTCGCTATTTGCTTCGTTTGTTCTGGTCTGCCCATGGTATAAAAGTGCAGTACGGGCACACCAAAATCCATCAACTCCTTGCATTGCTTAATCATTGCAGCTGTACCGATTTCTTTTGCTTCAGCATTGCTTTTAGCATGGGATAAAGCATCAGTTAATTCATCCGGCAGGTCTATATGGAAAATTTTAGGCAACACATTTAATTGCGTGAGGGTGCTGACTGGTTTCAAACCTGGAATAATCGGCACATTGATATCATTCTCTCTGCATTTCTTTACGAAGTCGAAATATTTCTGATTATCAAAAAACATTTGTGTTACAATGAACTCTGCACCCATATCTACCTTTTTTTTCAGATACTTAAAGTCGGCATTTAAATTGGGTGCTTCAAAGTGTTTTTCAGGGTAACCGGCAACACCAATGCAAAAATCACTTTTGAAGGTCTCAATATCTTCATGCAAAAATTTACCTTCATTGTGGTTTTTGATATGTTGGATGAGGTCTGTCGCATAACAATGTCCGCCTTTTGTAGGAATGAAAGAATGATCGGCAGCACGGGCATCACCACGCAGGGCCAATACATTGTCTATTCCCAAAAACTGTAAATCGATCAATGCATTTTCAGTTTCCTCCTTGGTAAACCCTCCACAAATTAAGTGGGGTACTGCATCAATTTTGTATTTATGAATAATTGCGGCACAAATGGCAATCGTACCCGGCCGCTTGCGGTAAGATACCTTTTGCAGCAAGCCGTTATCCTGTTCTTTATAAATATAATCTTCACGCAGGGAAGTTACATCAATAAAGGGCGGATTAAATTCCAGTAAAGGATCAATGGCATCGTAAATCCACTGGATACTCTGGCCTTTAATTGGCGGCAATAGTTCAAAAGAGAATAAGGTTTTACCCTTAGCGTTTTTTATATGGTTGGTTATTTTCATTGGGTTAAAAGTCTGGGGAGGGCTAATTGAACAAGCGTTTGATAATAATTTATAAATCCGTTTAATAGTTTTTCGTGTCGTTTCCGGTTTAATGAGTATAAGCCTTTAAATCCGGTTCAGTGATAAAATTCAAATCATAAAAAATACAATTGTGTTTCGACTTTGTAAACAGAACCTCTAGCTTCTGATCGGGCTCATCAGGCCAAATCTTTCTTTGTTAGGAAATCAGAAGATGCCAAATAAACTTCTTTTGATAAGATTCTAGCCTGTTTCCAAACATCTAAATCAGTATAATTTTTCTTTTCTTTTTCCATCTGAACCTTTGCTATAGCCTATCGCATTCTATACATCCAAAGCGGTAACCTTCAACTCATAACCCAAAACCTTAATAAGCCAAATTCGGACTCAGCCATCTTTCTACTTCTTCTATTGACATATTTTTACGCAGGGCATAATCTTCAATCTGGTCTTTGGTAATTTTGCCCAATCCGAAATACCTGGATTCAGGATGTGCGAAATAAAACCCACTCACTGCCGCCGTTGGATACATGGCATAACTTTCTGTTAAACGAAGTCCGATCTGGTTTTCAGCATCTAACAATTCAAATAAAGTACCTTTTTCCGTGTGTTCCGGACAGGCCGGATAACCAGGTGCGGGACGAATTCCGGCATATTCCTCTTTAATTAATTCAGCGTTTGAAAGATCCTCATCTTTGGCATAACCCCAATATTCTTTACGTACCCGCTCATGCATGCGTTCGGCAAAAGCTTCCGCCAAACGATCAGCCAGGGCCTTTGCCATAATGCTGTTGTAATCATCATGGTTTGATTCAAATTCATCAACCAGTGCATCAATTCCAATACCTGTAGTTACTGCAAAGCCACCAAAATAATCCTGAATACCACTTTCTTTCGGCGCTATAAAATCTGATAAGGCATAATAAGGTTGTCCGTCAACTTTTTCTGCCTGCTGGCGAAGGGTGTGTATGGTTACCAGTTTGGGGTTTGGAGTTTGGAGTTTGGAGTCTCCCAACTCTATACTCTCAACTCTCAACTCAATATCGTCTCCAACCGCATTTGCCGGCCAAAAACCAATCACCCCTCTGGCGGTCAGTAATTTTTCATCCAGAATCCGCTTCAATAACTTTTGTGCATCATCAAAGAGTTTTTTGGCTTCGTCACCTACGTTTTTATCATCAAAGATTTTAGGATAGCTTCCGCGAAGTTCCCATGTGTGGAAAAACGGTGTCCAATCAATGTAAGGAACGAGTTCTTCCAATGGATAATGATCAAATACCCGGATTCCGGTAAATTCGGGTACAGGAAGATCTGGTTTAAAATCGATCTTAAATTTATTTCCCCGTGCCTGTTCAAGCGTTTTAAAGCGCTTATCAGAACGCTTGTTTAAATGCGCTTCGCGGGCTTTATCATACTCAGCCCTGATGCCTGCTACATAATCATCCTTTGTTTCCGGATTCATTAAGGTACTGCAAACTGTTACACTTCTGGAAGCATCAAGCACATGAATGGCTGGCCCTGAATAATTTGGAGCCACCTTAACAGCAGCATGAATTCTGGATGTAGTAGCACCACCAATAATCAATGGAATGGTAAAGCCTTCACGTTCCATCTCCTTGGCAAAGTGAACCATTTCGTCTAAAGATGGCGTAATCAATCCGCTTAGTCCAATAATATCTGCATTAATTTCTTTGGCTTTTTTGATGATTTCCTGTGCCGGAACCATCACGCCCATATCTACAATTTCAAAGTTATTACAGGCTAAAACTACGCCTACGATATTTTTACCAATATCATGCACATCACCTTTTACGGTAGCCATCAGCACTTTTCCGGCTGATGAACTTTGATTCTGATCCGGATTATCCAGTTTTTCCTGCTCAATGAACGGCAATAAATACGCCACAGCCTTTTTCATTACACGAGCAGATTTTACCACCTGGGGCAAAAACATTTTCCCGGCGCCGAATAAATCACCAACAATATTCATCCCATCCATCAGCGGCCCTTCAATCACCTGAATCGGACGGGCATATTTCTGTCGTGCTTCTTCTACATCATCATCCAGGTATTCTACAATTCCTTTAACTAAAGAATGTGATAATCTTTCTTCCACTGAGCCCTTTCTCCATTCCTCATCCTTAACCACTTCCTTACCTTTTGATTTTACGGTATCGGCATATTCTACCAAACGTTCGGTGGCATCATCTCTCCGGTTGAGCAATACATCCTCTACACGTTCCAGAAGTTCAGGTGGAATTTCCTGGTAAACTTCGAGCATCCCTGCATTTACAATCCCCATATCCAGGCCTGCCTGAATGGCGTGATAGAGAAAAGCCGAGTGCATGGCTTCCCTAACAGTATTGTTTCCCCTGAATGAGAATGAAATATTAGAAACCCCGCCGCTCACTTTAGCATGCGGGAGATTTTCTTTGATCCAACGGGTGGCATTGATAAAATCAACAGCATAGTTATTGTGCTCTTCCAGTCCGGTGGCAACGGTTAAAATGTTGGGGTCGAAGATGATATCTTCCGCAGGAAATCCAATTTCATGCACCAAAATATCATAACTTCTTTTACAAATCTCTTTTCTGCGCTCGTAGTTATCGGCCTGGCCTTGTTCATCGAAAGCCATCACCACTACAGCAGCACCGTATTGCATAATTTTACGGGCACTTTCGCGGAATTTATCCTCGCCTTCTTTTAAAGAGATTGAATTCACAATTCCTTTTCCCTGCAGGCATTTCAAACCATTTTCAATCACCGACCATTTAGAGGAATCGACCATGATGGGCAACTTCGCAATGTCGGGTTCGGAGGCGATCAGGTTTAAAAATTTGGTCATGGCTGCTTCCGAATCCAGCATTCCCTCGTCCATGTTCACATCAATCACCTGTGCGCCACCTTCAACCTGTTGCAAGGCCACGGCGAGCGCAGCTTCGTAATCACCCCCTAAAATCAGCTTCGAAAATTTAGGCGAACCGGTAATATTGGTTCTTTCCCCAACATTTACGAAAATACTTTCAGGCGTAATGGTTACGGGCTCCAGGCCACTTAACCGCATAAACGGCTGAATTTCCGGAATTTTTCTTGGTGATGCTTTTCTGGCATTCGCCGCGATACAGCCGATATGTTCGGGCGTGGTACCACAGCAACCTCCTACAATATTAACAAAGCCAGAAGCGATAAAGTCATCTACTAAGTGTGCTGTCTCATGCGGTTGCTCATCATAAGCACCAAATTCATTGGGCAAACCTGCATTTGGATAGGCAGAAACGTAACATCCCGCTTTTGCGGCTAACTCTTCAATATGCGGACGCATTTCTTTCGCACCCAACGCACAGTTGAAACCTATACTTAAAGGTTTTGCGTGCATCACTGAGTTTAAAAAAGCCTCGGCAGTTTGTCCGGATAGGGTCCGACCAGAAGCATCGGTAATCGTACCGGAAATCATAATCTCCAATTTACGGCCAATAACTTCTTCATATTTTTTGATGGCCACAATAGCCACTTTGGCATTCAGCGTATCGAAAATGGTTTCAATCAGCAATACATCTGATCCACCATCTACCAAACCACGTACCTGCTCGTAATAAGCGGTCTCCAATTCATCAAAGTAAACCGCCCGGTAACCCGGATCATTTACATTGGGCGACATGGAAAGCGTTCTATTGGTTGGGCCAATGGCACCGGCAACGAAACACTTACGATCTGGATTAGCAGCCATAAACTCATCTGCCGCTTCTTTTGCCACTTTAGCACCTTCATAACTCAATTCATACGACAAATCTTCCATCTGGTAATCCGCCATGGAGATTCTTTGCGTACTAAAGGTATTGGTTTCGATAATATCTGCGCCAGCGGCTAAATATTCTAGATGTATGGCTTTGATAATATCCGGACGGGTGATGTTCAGCAAATCATTATTGCCTTTCACATCGCAAGGATGATCCTTAAACCGTTCCCCTCTAAAATCTTCTTCGGTAAGCGTATAACGTTGAATCATCGTGCCCATCGCACCATCGATGACTAAAATACGTTTTTCTAATTCTTCTCTTATGCTCATTCTGTTATTAGATGTGAGAGACGAGAGGAGTGATCTGAGAAATTAAGACATTTATAATTGGCCTCAAATCTCAAATCTAATTTCTCAAATCTCAAAAAAGCTTATTCAAAAAGTTGGCACATGGATCGTACTTCCTTAACTTATCTTTCTCCCGGTTAACCGAGATTAGAATGTAGCACCTTGTTGGCACAGGTTGCTAAGACTTCGTTGGGTCTAATCCCTCCGTCTTTCTTAATAAGCATACAAAAATGCAACAAAGCAACATCATTTCCAAAATTTATCGCTTCGCTGCCAAATAAAATTACAAAGGCCATGCAAATATGCACGGCCTTTAAAATATTGTTTTGTCATTAACCTGAAACCAGATAAATCCAGCGGTCAGAATTTAGTGAATTATCTTCTGCTACCGAAGAGACGTAGTAAAGAAACAAATAAGTTAATGAATGTGATATAAAGTGACAAGGCACCCATTATTGCTAATTTTTTGCTGTCAGCCAATGCAATTTCATTTCCGCTTTCATCCAAACCTTCACCAATTCTTTTAATTTCCTGAACCTTGTAAGCGGTAAGCGCAGTAAAAATAGCCACACCAACAAAGCCTAAAATGTAGTTCAGCGTTTCGCTGCCGATAAAGAAGTTGATCAGACTTACGATAACCAAACCGATTACGCCAGCCATTAGTATTGGTCCGAATTTACTTAAATCAACATCTGTAGTGTATCCCATGATGGCCATTACAGCAAAAATAACGGCTGCTGCAACGAAGCAAATGGCAATAGATGTTGTTGTGTAAATTAAAAGAATAAAGCCCAACATCACACCTGTTAGTAAAGAATACAACAGAAAAATACCCACTAATGCCGGGAAGGATAATCTTTGCATAGCGGCACCCATCAACATCACTAAACCCAGTGGTGCAAAGATGGCAATGTATCCAAATACGGTAAATCCTTTTTCAGCTACTAAATAAGATAAAATTCCTGGCGAATTTGCCAATACAAATGCAGAAGCACTTGATATTAACAAAGCAACGAACATCCATAAGAATACGCTGGCAAAGAATTTTTTAGACACTGTGTTTTCCTGCACGAACACGCTATTGCCCTGATATTGATAATTTTGTTGTTCCATTTTTATTTGTGTATTTAAATAATTATAAAAATAATACTTTAATTCAGTCTTTTTGTCAGCAATTCTTCAACTTTTTTGAAGAACTGTAACGGTTTTAGTGTACGCCAGGGCAGGTGATCGAAAGCACCTCCAAAATTAATGTAATAATCAATGTTGTTATCTTTAAACTCCCTGACAACATGTTCCTGGAAATTTACCCCAACAATCCAGCCATCTTCCACTTCCTGAAACCATTCTTCATAATAACTATCGTCTGATGAATGAAAGTTCAATACATTTTCTCCGATTAATACAAACTTATTAATGCCTTCATCCATCATGAGTTCCAAAATATCGCGTTTCAGCAACATGATGTCGTTGTTGATGGCATCATTCCATTCGCCGATAAACTCAATAATCGCGTAACCTCTATCATAATCCGCATACAATACTTTCATGTACAAGGTATTGGAACCAAACTCATCCCATTGCGGGTGCAACAGAAAATTATAGATCTGCTTATCAAAGTACAGTTCAGAGTATTCGGTATTGTAGAATGGCGATCGCTCATCCTCTGCCGAGATATAATCATCTCTCCACTGGTAATACGGCTCTATCTCGTGCATGTTTTTTTAATTATTGAATGAGTGAATTTTGAATGAGAGAATGCTACAATTACTTCCAAATTCAATCATTCCATCCTTCTCTCATTCTAACATTTCTCAGTGTCCTGCTTCTACCGCTTTACGCACACTTCCATGTTTACTCAGCAAATCTGCAGCTATTTCATAGCTCACATTTAATTCATCAGCTACCATTTGCGTTCCGCGATCAACCAGTTTATGATTAGTTAACTGCATATCTACCATTTTGTTTCCAACCACACGCCCCAATTGCACCATTACGGTGGTACTCAGCATATTTAAAACCAATTTTTGTGCTGTGCCCGATTTCATTCGCGTAGAACCGGTAATAAATTCAGGTCCAACGACCACTTCTACCGGAAAATCAGACGCTGCAGCAATGGGTCCATCAGTATTGCAGACAATGCAACCTGTTAAAACTCCATGCTGGCGTGCTGTATTTAAACCTCCAACCACATATGGTGTGGTGCCGGATGCAGCTAAACCCACCAGGCAATCCTTTTCATTAATATGAAATGCCTGTAAATCTTTCCAGGCCTGCAGGCTGTCATCTTCAGCAAATTCTACAGCCTTTCTGATGGCAGAATCCCCGCCGGCAATAATACCAACTACAGTATCGAAAGGAACACCATAAGTTGGTGGACATTCGGACGCATCTACCACACCTAAGCGGCCGCTGGTACCTGCTCCTATATAAAAAAGCCGACCGCCCTTTTTCATTCTCTCGGCAACGGCCGAAGTTAATTTCTCAATCTGAGGCAAAGATTTTTCAACAGCAAAGGCTACGGTTTTGTCTTCATTGTTAATCCCCTGCAAAACTTCCATTACCGACATTTCATCAATGTGGTTATAATTTGATTCTTGCTCGGTAACTCTATTCATAAATTTATTTTTGATAAAATTCGGTAAATTCTTTCTAAAATCTACCCTAAAAATTTAAAAATATAGATTGCCACCTGATAGAGCAGATGTTATACTGTTAATTTATGTGAAATATTATAAACAAAAGACAAGAAATTGCAGTTAAAAATATATCAACCCGCTTATTTTCATAAATTTGCCTAACGCCAATGAAAAAGAATACCCGAAAAAACATACTGATTGCCATCAGCTATTCTGTGATTTTGATAGCAGGAATGTATTTGGGTATTAAGTTTATTAAAGATCAGGGATTTGGCGTTACCAGAAGACCTCAACTGGCCAGCAATAGTGATGAAAAACTGGAAGAAATTCTGCATATCATCAATAAAAACTATGTAGATGATATCAATACAGATTCGCTGCAAAACTTACCTATTGATAGTGTACTCCACCAGCTGGATCCACACAGTGTATATTTGCCTCCTACCGATGCGCAAGACATGACCAATAACCTGGAAGGGAATTTTGAGGGTGTTGGCATTGAATACTATATGCTGAACGACACCATGATGGTAACAGGCGTGGTGAAAGATGGACCTGCATATCAGGCGGGCATTAAGCTGGGTGATAAAATCCTGGTGATCGATACCACTATGGTTAGTGGCAGAAATTTACCAAAAGAACAATTAACAGGAAGATTCAGGGGAAAGGCTGGTAGCGGCGTGGGCGTTACCTTATTGCGCAGCGGCACACAGGTACAAAGCCGGCTGATGGTTACCCGGGGTAAAGTGAATATCAGCAGCATTGACGCTGCCTACATGATGAACCCGGAAACCGGGTACGTGAGGATTAGTAAATTCGGTGCCAATACAGACGGTGATTTCGCAGCCGCGGCCGCAAACCTAAAGGCAAAAGGAATGAAAAAGCTGATCCTTGATTTACGTGATAATGGCGGCGGTTACTTTTCTGCAGCTACAGGCCTGGCCGATCAGTTTCTGCCTGAAAATAAATTAATTGTATACACCCAGGGTAAGCACGAACCCCGCACAGATTATTATTCGACCGGGACAGGAGCCTTTCAAAATGGGAAGCTTGCCATCCTAATCAATGAAAACACCGCATCAGCAAGTGAAATCGTTGCAGGTGCCATTCAGGATCTGGGCCGTGGAATAATTGTAGGTCGGCGGTCTTTCGGAAAAGGACTCGTTCAGGAACAGTTTGCTTTTGGAGATGGCTCTGCCTTAAATTTAACTATTGCCCGCTATTATACGCCATCTGGGCGAAGCATTCAGAAATCATATAAAAAAGGATATGATGCGTACAAACATGAGCTTGATGAAAGGATGCTTGACGGGGAGTTAACCGGTGATCACACCTCCTTTCAGGATTCGATAGAAAAAAGTGAGGGTGTTAATATGCAGCAACATAAAAGGGCTAAAACTGTTGGCGGGATTCAGCCAGACATTTTTGTAAAACTGGATACTACCGGATATAACAAGTTTTACGCTAACCTGGTGAGCAAAAAAGTGCTGTCTGATTATGTTTTTAATGTATTGACCAACCGCTATAGTGCTGCTTTTGTAGAACAAAATATTAATAATTTTGCCCTGAGTGATAATGAGTTTAAAGATTTTATAGGCTACTTGCAAAGAAAAAATGTAACTATAGACCGCTTTCAGCTTTATGCTGCAAAATCAATTATCCTGAACGATTTAAAAGCCCTGCTCTGCCGCTACTATCTGGGAGACGTGGGCTACTACCGATCTGTTAATCAAACGGATAATGCGGTAAGACAGGCTTTAACCAATCTTCAGTAAATCACAGACAGGTTTCAAAAGCAGGCCAATTTTATGATTCAAAGATTAGCTGGATATTGATCTTATACTTCGATTTCGAACAAACTCAAACTTATGCCTTCATAATGCCTGGGTAAACCATCCGTTTTTGCCATCGTCACTACACCAACATCATCAAAACCACAACTGGTATAGTAATCCAATAGTTTTTTATTATCTGCCCAGGTATCCATGCGGATATATTTAATCTGGTGTGCTGTGGCATATTGTTTGGCCCAGCTAATGATTTTTTTCACAAAGGATTGCCCACGGAAATCGGGATGACTTACAATCCTGTGGATATAGATGGCTTCATGATCCCGGTCACCCCAAATCAGCTGATCATTAAACGTAACTGCAAAAACACAAGCCACTACACCATCCACCAGTATTTTATACTGTCGGTTTTCAGCAATTTCCGTTTCCACCAGTTCTGCACTGAATCCCTGCCAATGTTTATGAAATACCTTTTTCTGATGGGCAACAGCGATATCATAAAATTTAAATATCGTGTCAAAATCTGATAAAAGGCTGTTTTTGACTTCGATTTGCATGGCAGCGAAGATATGGAATTCAGACTTAATTGTTTAAACCTGATTGACGTGGAAATACTTTTTGCTATTCATCCTCATCATTTTCAGGGCTGACATTCGCAAAAAGATTGAAACAAAAAGCAGGGCTGCAACGCCCTATGGAATGCTGTCCCTGCTTTTCTATTATTTTTAAATATACTTTCAGCTTTTAAACAGCTTATTTCTGCCTGAAGAAGATCTGAATTGGTGCACCGGAGAAATTAAAGTTCTCCCTTAATTTATTCTCAATGAAACGTTTGTACGGATCTTTAATATATTGAGGCAGGTTACAGAAAAACGCAAACATAGGAGATGTGCCATTGATCTGTGTGATGTATTTAATCTTGATGTGTTTCCCTTTTAATGCTGGTGGCGGGAATTTTTCAATCAGTGGTAACATCACATCATTTAATTTTGATGTCGGAATTTTTTTACCCCTGTTTTTAGCCACTTCCAAAGCAGCTTCAATGGCTTTAAAGATTCTTTGCTTATTCAATACCGATGTAAACACGATCGGCACATCAGTAAATGGACGGATACGCTCATGAATCTGCTCTTCAAAAGCTTTCATCGTCTGCGTATTTTTTTCAATCAGATCCCATTTGTTTACCAGGATTACGATACCTTTTTTATTTTTTTCGGCCAGGTGGAAAATATTGATATCCTGGCTTTCAATTCCTTCCTGGGCATCGATCATTAACACCACCACATCGGCTTCTTCCAAAGCTTTGATGGTACGCATGACCGAATAAAATTCCAGATTTTCCTTAACCTTGGTTTTTTTACGTAAACCAGCTGTATCGATCAACATAAATTCATGGCCAAACTGGTTATAATGAATTTTGATGGAATCGCGGGTGGTGCCTGCATTCGCTGTTACAATATTTCTTTCTTTACCAATCAGCGCATTAACCAAAGACGATTTACCTACATTCGGCCTGCCTGCAATGGTAATTTTTGGCAATTGATTTTCTTCTTCCGGAATATCTTCAAAATGTTTAACCACATCATCCAATAACTCTCCTGTTCCGGAACCGGTCATGGAAGAAAGGGGATAAATCTCGCCCAATCCGAATCCATAAAAAGTACTGATTTCACTATATAAGGCCGTATTATCCACCTTATTGGCACAAACAAATACGGGTTTATTACTGCGGCGAAGTACTTGCGCAATATCATCATCCAGATCAGTAATGCCAGTGGTAACGTCTACCATAAAAACCAGCACGCTGGCCTCTTCAATGGCAATCATTACCTGCTCACGGATCGCTGCTTCATAAACATCTTCGGAGTTGGCCACATAACCACCAGTATCAATTACGGTAAATTGTCTGTTGGTCCACTCCCCTACGCCATAATGCCTGTCGCGGGTTACACCGCTCACATCATCAACGATGGCTTTACGACTTTCGGTTAATCTGTTAAAAAGGGTACTTTTGCCTACGTTTGGCCTGCCTACGATGGCGATAATATTACTCATGGGTGTTCTATTGATAGTTAATGGCTTATAGTTAACGGTCGTGGTGCTTAAGCAAGCTGCTTAAACTATTTGGCTATCAGCCATTGACTATCAACTACTAACCGATTCATTTCGGGCTGCAAAGGTACGGTTAATTATCGTAACCAAAGCTTTTTAAGTAGTTCTTTTTACTTCTCCAATCCGGAATTACTTTTACAAACAGCTCCAGAAACACTTTGGAATCTAAAAATTTCTCGATTTCTATCCGTGCTTCTGTACCTACCTTTTTCAGCATACTGCCGCCGGTACCGATCAGAATATTTTTTTGTGAATCGCGTTCGACTACAATTTCAGCACTGATTCTCACCATCTGGCCTTTTCCGTTTTTGAGTGCCTCATCTTTAAAGCTCTTCACAATCACCTCTGTACTGTAAGGAATTTCCTTCTGGTAATTCAGGAAGATTTTTTCGCGAACGATTTCCGAAACGAAGAAACGCTCTGAACGATCAGTCAAATCTTCTTTATCATAATAAGGCGGGTGCTCAGGCAGCATTTCCAAAACACGATCCAGTAAGCCAGCAACATTGTGCTTATGCAGGGCCGATATGGCATAAATGGAAACCGGATTCAGCTTCTCCTGCCAATACGCAATCTTTTCATCTACCTGCTCCTGTAATGCTTTATCTATTTTATTAATGAGTACAATGGTTGGGATATCCCTGTTGAGGATTTTATCCAGCACATCATCTTCATCATGTGTTTCATTGATATCGGTTACAAACAAAAGTACATCTGCATCAGTTAATGAGCCGTTTACAAAGCTCATCATACTTTCCTGCAAACTGTATTTTGGTTTAATGATACCGGGAGTATCAGAAAAAACAATCTGATATTCTTCTTCATTTACAATACCCAGGATACGGTGCCTTGTGGTTTGCGCTTTAGGTGTAATAATGCTAAGTCGCTCGCCTACAAGCACATTCATGAGGGTGGATTTACCTACATTCGGTTTACCTATTATACTAACAAAACCTGCTTTATGCGCCATTGAAATATTTTTTAAAAAAAATTTGCAGCACAAAGAAACGAATTATATCTTTGCATTCCAATTCGGAAATAGCGTTAAGGATTTAATTCAAAGAAAAAACGAGTTGTATATAATGCGGGGTGGAGCAGTTGGTAGCTCGTCGGGCTCATAACCCGAAGGTCGCACGTTCGAGTCGTGTCCCCGCTACTAAAAGGCAGTCTAAAGTCATCAGTACCAAGTCTAAAGTATATCTGACTCCAGACTAAGAACTATAGGACTCAAGACTTAAAAAATGGCCCGTTCGTCTAGGGGTGAGGACGCCAGATTTTCATTCTGGAAACAGGGGTTCGATTCCCCTACGGGCTACACTTATTATCATCAAAGTTTTTAAAAGGCTGAAAATCAATGATTTTCAGCCTTTTATGTTTTACAAATATGTTAAAAAGTATAAGATTTTTTGGGGATTAATTCCAGGTATATACTTTTGATCATCTGAATAAGAAGAAATTATTCATTATCCCCTCTTGATGTTGCGCTGAAAGCTTTGATCTTTGCATCGAAAGACGCTGCAGATGCATTTGTAGATCTGTTAATAAAGCAGTTTAGGATATCGTCGGAATTTGAATAGGCCATTTCACCCTAATTAATTATAAATATGGCATTTTACCAAAAAATCATACTTTTAAAACGATTTCCCTGATCTAATATATGACGGAAACTATAAAAGGAAAATTAAAATAATTGGCATGTTAAGGATTGCGACCAAAGCTATAAAGCTCCAGAAAAGAATCCTTTTTCTTCCGTCGTGATAAAAAGCGAACATCTTATAATAATAAAAAACAAATCCAATAGCAGCCATTTCCATAAATGCATAAATGATCAGTATCAGGTAGCGCCATAGATGACCTTTAACATAATATAATACATCAAGGAATTGATCTACACCGGAGTAGGAGCTTTTGGCATGCTGCAGATTGAAAAAGGTGATCGTTTCGGCCTTGTCGGATAGTTTGTCAACATCAGTTTCAAATACGTAAAACCGTACAGGCTGACCAGTACCGTTGGCACGATCACCATCATTATCGACCGTAAAGAGTTCATTGATGTGCTCCGATGGGGTATCAAAAACCGACTGGTAATAGCCACGATTAAAGCTAGCCTTGAAAGGAATGATTTTGAAATTATAATTTCTCCTTCCCTTATAAGAAGAAGCTATACCATAAGACCCAACGGTGCCCTTTTTTTCTACCAGTTCATGGCGCAGATGGTCAACATAAAGGAATACAAGTCCTGTCAAAAAAATAGGTAATACAATCGCAAATAACACCAAGCGATTAAGCTTTGGGAACTTACCTTCAGGACTGTAAAAAGTTCCTGAGATACTAACTTCAGGTGAATGGCCAGGTTTATCTATGCATTTCAGGACAATGATGTTCGCTGTAACTTGCTTAATTTTGCCAGATGCGGATTTAAAGTGAAGCGTAATAGGCGTATTGTTTAAACTTTCGGGCTCATTTAAATCAAGATCAGGTAGTGAATTTAATAAAAAGCGCTTAAAAGTAATTTGAAAGAACTGCTGCTCATGAATGACAGTATCATACCGAAATTCCATTAACTCAGATATTGTTGTACCTCGCAAACTTAAGCCAGCTGGTTTTTCCATATGAAACTATTAACATCCGTACAATTGATTTGTTCGAAACATTATTTTGAACCAGATACGAATACAGCACCCAAAGCACCAAAGAAGATAAAAAGTTCAGGATGGTAGGTTTTGCATACTTAAGTCCTGTTGAATAAGGCTATAATTGAGCCGTTGTTATGCAAGGCTTGGATTAGTTAGCCACCACAAATTTGGATGACAGCTGCATGCCCGAGCCCTTTACAACCAAGATATATAACCCTGGTGAAAGATTGAAATAAATACGTTTAGATACCTCTGAGGGTTGATAGTTTACAGCATGCCTGCGGCCACTTATATCATAGCAGTCAATTCCTTCAATCGTAAATGCCAGCGGCACCTTAATATTTATATATTGACTGCAAGGATTAGGAAACAGCAATAAAGCATCCGGCTGCAATTCATCTGTTTTGCCATAACACTCCACGATGCCAATTGACATGGAAGCGGAGTAATTCATTTTGTCAATTGAATTAATATTATGCCAGGCACCATCATAAACATACATGGTCGACGGACCTGTTTTACCACGATTTGCAGAATGATATACTGCAAACCCATCTTTGTTATCATCCATTAACTGGTAGCCAATATAAAAACCTGAGGTTAATTTTAAAACAGAATCAAGCAAAATGTGATTGACCGCCCCCGCTTTTAGTTCTTTCAAAAAAATACTCTTGGTGTAAATCTCCTGCCCGGGCAAGCTTCCATCTTCCCATATCTTTATTTTTATACTGGATGTTTGACTAAAAGCTCCTAACTGTGCAACATTTAAATAAAAGCCTGGCAAAAGCAAATAGCCAGGTAGGGTGAATTTCTCGGCAAACATGACAGAAGAGGTTGCCGATAAGTAATCGGAAGGCTTTTCAGTCAGGTTGTAAGCTGTTTTTTCGTTAACCCTGATATGAGAAACCGTATCACATTGTTCAGCGTTAAACCCATAAGGGTCGTAGCCATCCATAAAGCTTGCCCCCCGCTGTAAGGGATCAAGCAATTCGATCAGCCTATTTCCTATTTTTGCAACGGAAGTGTAAGAGACACTTAACTTATTAAAATAATCGCTGCCTTGTGAATTGCAGGAAGAATACCCGCCTGTTAAACTGCCCACCAGCCTATGTTGTGGGTTGTAAAGCGGTGCTCCTGAAGAACCAGGCGCAGTAGCGCCAATATCCCATTTCACAACCTGCCACGAAGAATTGGTGATATAATCGGTATTGAATGTTGCCGAATGAAGTTGATTATAATCTATTGCAATTTGCTTATACCTGCCACCAGGATGATGGATGCAAACACCGGCTTCTGGTTGAATATCCCTTACATCCCAACCTGCATAATAAGGACGAAAAGAGGCCGGAGGTACTTCATTGAGCTTGAGCAGGGAAAAGTCAAGTTGATCAGCTGCGGCCACAAGTTTGGCGCCCGAAATGGTCTTGTCGTCGCTAATTGATGATTGTTCGCAATCATATTCATAATTAAATATAAACACAGATTCTTCTGCATGACTTTCATCGAAAATGGTATGAAAAGATGTTAGCAGATACGGTTGTTTGTCTTTTGCAGTATTGCCGATAAGTGTACCTGAGCTTAGGTTACCATCAGTAATAATTTTACATACGGCCCTTTTGTCGGTTAACCAGTTAATACCATTTTCGCAATTTATATTTTGATTGCAAGAGACAGAAACATTTTTGGTTCCCGCTTTAAAAATGCCGGTTCTATCTAAATATACTTTCGATAATTGAATGTTTCCATAATCAGTTACCTGATGAGGTATATTCAGTTCCAGCATGATTGTATCTCCGGAAACGGGAGCCAATGAGATGTGACTGTTTACACTGCTTTTTTGATGATACTTTCTTAACTGCCTTAAACCTTTGTTGTATACAAACAGCGTGACACCTTTTGATAGCTTCAGTGAATTAAAAGTCAGGTAAATGGAATATGCATTGACGCCATGTATGCCTAAGCGCCAAACCCTGCCCTGTGTGGTTTGATCCCAATGGCCAGAATTTTCAGGGTTAAGGTTAACGTTTACGCGTTCTGCAAACTGATAAGATTTTATACCCGCCGCATCTTGTAATGCATTATGACTCAATAACTCCGCCTTTCCTTTGCTACTGCCGCTTAAGGTTTCGTAATTTTTTAAAGGCGTAATTCCGGCGGCAATGCTCATAGGGATGGCATCATTATAAGTTTGTGCAACCGTACAATAACTGCATGCCAGTATTGACAACAGGACTACAAAACAATGGCGGATAAACTTCATAAACACATTAAGATAAACAAATCCGCTGCATATACTGTTAAAATAGAAATCTGCTTTTTCTTCATTTTTTGGAAATATCAACGGCATGAAACGATAATGTTCCATGCCGTTGAAGGTAGTATCCGGCATTTTTATTGCTTATTACAATAAAACGTACTGCCGGCTAAAATTGGTGAAAGGTAGTAATACTTTTTGCAGGAAGTGTATACGTAAATGCATTACCTGAAACAGGAACTGATCCTATCGAAGACATGTTTTCATTACTCGATGTGCGATGAACATTCAGTGAACCAATACCACTAACGTTAGCAACCGAAAAAGACTGGCTTACTGCAGAAGCACCTGTATTAACAGCTACTATTACCAATCCACCTCCACGGTAGGCCGTTAAATAAACATTAGGGGTAGGATTATAGGTACAGGCTATTCTTTGTTTTCCCGGCCTTATCCATTTGGCAAACTGACCGCCAGTGTAGCCGGCTTTGTAAATTGTACCGCTTTGATTAACCAGGTTAACGCTTGCATCATTATCATTTACCCACCAAAAATAGTAAGCACTAAATTGGTTGTTCATACAATCATTAATGTTTTTAGCTAAAACTAAACAGTTATCCATATTATCACGGCTATTGGCCACATAGTATTCTGTCATCCAAATACGTTTTCCCTTATTTAGCGCATTTTGGTGTACATTATTCCCACCACCATAAAGATGCCCGGAAACATAAGAAATTTTAGCAGCAGCGGCGGCATCGTTCAATGTTGGATCAGTATAGGTATCATTAAAATTAATGGCATCAGCACAGGCAATGGGTTTGCCAATATTTGATCCGCCTGCTTTGATAATGTCACGTATCTGGTATCCATCCAAATTGCCATCTTCCGAAGAACCATCAGGCTCATTTTTGATGGATACGAAATCACAATTGATGGCTGAAGCAGCACTACCCAGCCAGTTGCAGAAATTAACATACTGGCTAGACGGAATGGTATTGCCTGAGCGGTAAGCGTCAGGTATTTTCCAGGGGCAGCCTAATACTTTAGCGCCCCGGGCGTGTGCCGCAGCAGCATTGTTCGTTTCATCGGCCCATGCATTATTCTGGTCGAAACGAACCCTTAACAAAGAAAAGCCCAGTGTATTATAAAGTGCATCATTTTTGGCAGCCGTAAGCGTACCACACCATGCACTGGAAAAGCCCAGCCCGTCAATGGTTTGATAATAGGTATTGCCATCAATGGATGCCAGTCCTTTTAACTGCGGTTCAACATTTTCTACACTTTGCTGCTTTTCTTTTGAACAGCCGTGTAGTAAAAATACCGCAATAGCGATAACACAAATTTTAAATTTCATAATTGCTCGATTAAGGTTTTGTTTAAGATAGATAGTCGCTAATGTTGAAAAATCGTATAAGGTTACTTACTTGAATGCCCCTCCTTTCTTTTAGTGTCTGAATTTGTTGAGTACAATATATTTTGACAGATATTTCTGCTGGGCCACAATTGGCAATATGCATGCGGATATTTATAATTATTCATCATCCTATTTATTTGCAATTACCAGCCTCTTAAAAATTTTTCACTACAACATCAATTAAGCTTATATAAAATCATTAACGATACAACTGTAAATACTTCCTTTTATTTTATTGTAATGCTATAAAAATGCAACATCAAACATCATGTTATACCAAATCATAAAGGACAGATTCAAATTGCTGTATAATTGCAGTACTTATCAAGAAATACACTTTTTGTTTTTTGCATGTATTGGCTTAAATACTCATTTACCCAAAAATGAATTTATAGAACAACTACATTTAATAATTTTTTATCCTACATATTTTAAAATATAAATCCTACATTTTTATTCATTTCAAAATTGAATATATTCAAAATTCAATTATACATTTTTAGCTGGTATAGACATTTAATCTTATGCTAAAAGGGCACTAAAAACCAATTTAACTATTGATTAGCAGTTCAAATGTATAGGCTTATCATTTTAGTTTAGGGTAATAATTATTAAATTAGCAGTTCAAATGTTCAACAAAGATTAACTACACCCATCACCGCTTAAATAATTTTAAATACACATAAGTTAGTAGCATGTATGTGATTAATTACATCACGATAATTCTATGAATAAAAGCCTATTTAATGACGTTGCGCGCAAGCTAGGGCTTACCAGGGAAACACTTTGCGGGAGATGTGAAATCCAAATTATTTCCGGCGACACCAAGACTGATGATCCATGTAGATGAGCAAATTCTTTTTGTATTGTCGTTTGCAAGGCCAACACAAATCAGTACAAAAATAATCCACTAAAAATCAAGCAGATAATTTAAATATCGAATAAAATTTAGCTAAGCCTTTTGAAAAGCAAAAATATTGTATACCTTTGCACTCCTTCAAACAAAGAAAATTTGAAGCTATAGAGTGCGGGGTGGAGCAGTTGGTAGCTCGTCGGGCTCATAACCCGAAGGTCGCACGTTCGAGTCGTGTCCCCGCTACTAAAAGTAGTCTGAAGTCATCAGTACCAAGTCCAAAGTCAGCTGACTCAAGACGAAGAACTATAAGACTCAGCACTTAAAAAATGGCCCGTTCGTCTAGGGGTGAGGACGCCAGATTTTCATTCTGGAAACAGGGGTTCGATTCCCCTACGGGCTACGATCCCGCTTTACGATAAGTAGAGCGGGATTTTTGCTTTTAAGTCCATAAAATAGCTGACCGGACATCCCATTTCCTGAAATAATTATGTCTCTGATCTTGAATAATTACATTTTAAAGTTTAATTTTATTCAGAAAACATCAGGCATCATTACGCTGATCTAACCATTTAAATTAACACCTCAAACTCTCATCTAAAACGCCACTCATGAGCTCCGTATTCAGAACATCCTATGCACCGGATGTAAAACCCGTGACCGACGATAAATTAAAAGAAATCCTCGCCCAACGAAAATGGCAAACCGTGGAGATTAAAATCTCCCATCAAGACCTCAAGGATAATATCCTTTTTTTGAACGATGCTGTTGTGATCAGAGAAAGCCGGGAGGGTGTTCCACTCATGACTACCACAGGAATTTATGGTCCCATTAAAAAAGGCGATCAGGTGGTTTTAACGCCGAATGAAGGTACCGGAGTAAAGGTTATCTCCACGAACCCGCCTGAAGTCAGCCTGATTGAACAGCTGGAAACCCTTGCAGCTAACCATCAGCACGTTAAAGACGGTAATGCAGTTTTAGTTCATTCCAATTGGGTCAGCAGTGAAGATGGCGGGAAGCTACCCAATCTTGATCCCTCAGCGAACGTATTTGGCGCCACCGGCTCACTGTATGTGAATGAAAATGCAGTCATTTTCCCGGTGCTTGATGTGACCCATCCTGATTATGAGGAAACACTTGCCTTTTACGGCGCAAAATTGCTGAAGCCACAAGAAGCATTTTATCTGGGTTTTGAAGATACCTTATTTGGCATGGAATACGACACCTCTTTACCTGACTACATCCGTAACTATGCCCTCTCACCTATTGGTGGTGGTGGCCTGTTTGTGGAACACCATCCCTTCCCGCATATTTTTCTGCCCAAACCAACTATAAACGGAGAAGTTTTTTGTGAGGCGAAAGTTACACTGGGCCGTAAGGTTGAAGCTGCAGGGAAAAGTGATCCTCAGATCAGGTTTACCACATTCAGGATTCCTGCTGATGGATCAGCACTGGCCATTAAACCCTCTACCATCCACAATGACAGTTTTACCAACGGAAAATTAGCCGTTTTTGTAGCCAATACGCCAGCAGATACGGTGGCTTTCAGGCAAACAGCGCCGTTTGCGAACATCGTGGTAAAGGATCATGATCCCCAGGTCGAAATCCCGCAAACATCGAATTTTTATTAGGCATTGGAATAGAGATAAAATTAGTAGTCAAGATGCTGTTGCAATCAATCCCTGTGATCCACAATCACAGGGGTTTTACCCGTGGTTTCATTGGTATAAAGCTGTAGATCATTGCTTACTAAAACTTCTAAATTTTTCACCTGGTAACCAAATATTTCATAGAGCTGCTGACGTTTTAGTTCCATATATTCTGCTTTGGCCATATCCATAAAATCGGTTACCAGCAAAAATTTTATGCCCGTATGCCCTTCACCAGGAACAATCTGGATCTGGAACCTTTCCACATCCGCTAAAACAGCCTTAAAATCATCCAGGTCATAATTGCACTCGTTAAACATAAACGATTGATGCTCCCGACCTTTTAACTCCAGGTAAGGTTGTCCGTTAATATCAATCCATTTGCCCGTATCACCGGTATTGTATCTAAAAATAGGGAAACGCTTCCGGAACAAATTGCTCACCAGCAAATTGCCATAACCATCAGCATCAGGCGCATGTACTTCAACTACCAGGCCGTCAATCATCCGGAATAACGACGGAGAGCGGCTGTAATTGCACCAGGCCCAGATGCCTGTTTCTGCTGAACCGTACAGTGAGTAAATTTGCCGGGTGCCGAAGACCTGTTCAAAAACCCCAATATGCGATGGCGGCAGGAATTCTCCCCCGAACAAAAGATTTTCTATGGATAAATGAAGCTGATTTTTTTTCAGGTATTGGGCAAAAAGAAATAGTTTGGAAGGCGTACCCAGCAATAAATTGGGTTTAAAATGCCGCGCCATATGATAGACATCTTCATAGGGCAGGCTGGCACTGGCCACCAGGGTGGTTGAATTGCACCTTTCCAGCAGGTCATCCATAATGGCGGCCGTGCGGTACATATCCATGTAGCCAAACAGATTGAGCGCAATGGTTTTCGGCGTAAATACCCCAGCCTGGTTTAAGACTTTGGCCAGTACAGCCCGCTGCTCCAGGTTTTCGGCAATGTCTACAGGAAAAACCAACGGCTTCTGCGTAGAACCACCAGAGCGCACCAGGTAAACACCTTTGTCCTCCTGATGCAGATCAAAGTTTTCATGTAACTGCCTGATCAGTTCTTTTTTCCCGATTAGCGGGGCCTTTTGATAGGCCTCATAATCCTGGTAGTGGGATTTGAACAGTTCAGACCGGCGCACAAGCTGATAGTGCGCTTGAAGAAGAGTATTATTCATGATTTAAAATTCATTTTAAGCAGCAGATAGCCCAGGTATGGTTTCAAAAACCAACGGTGATACCATACAAAGCACATTTTCTGATGGTTGGATGTCAAATTTTGCAAGGCATGTTTATACCAGCGTTCACCAATCATACCCATCAATAAGCGATCATGCTTATCATTGCTGTTGATATACCTTGAAATTACCGGTGGCAGTTCAACCTGCTTAAAATGCGTATAGTTTTTGCGCGATAAGCTACCCGGCACTTCATTCACATAAAGATAAGCTCCGGTTTGCAGGGCAATTTTTCCCGGCACCTTGTTCACAATTCCTTTGAGCACCCGGTACCAGAAATCAATACCTTCATTTAATTGTGCTTCAGCACTATAGTAGTGACCATTAATCCATTTTCTTCTGGTGATGACATTGCTCCCCACCCCCATAATAAAGTGTGGCGAACTTACTGCCCTTAAAGGGTCCTGAATCAGATAAAGATCCGGTGCAATGGGTTCAATGTATTGTTTTAAGGGATCCAGATCAGGGTATATTTCCCTGCCGGGCATAAAGGTGATGTTGAGTACCATAAAATCGAGTTCATGTCTGCTGAATGCCTCCGCGGCCATTTCAAGCAAGCGCGGATGGTATTCATCATCTGCATCCAAAAAACTGATCAGTGTACTGCTGCTGGCCGCAAAACCAACATTGCGTGCATGGCCTGGTCCCTTATTTTCTGGCAGCTCAATTATTTGTATCCGGCAAGCGCCAAATTTAGTTGTATGATGATGCAAAAACTCACGGGTAATGGAAAGACCATGGTCTGTACTGGCATCATCCACAATAATCAACTCCTCCGGCAGTTTGTGCTGGCGGAGGAGTGATTGCAGCGTTTGAGCAATGTAGGCCGCTTTATTAAATAAGGGAATGATTACAGCATGCGTCATACAGATGATTCAGACATCATGGCCGGGAAAATTACGCCCCTGCCCTGGTGAACATTAACTACATGCTCTGCTGAACCACGAAACAGGCCCGGGCCAAAAGAGTGGCCATTATAACACAATAACATCCCCACCAGATTGATCATAGTCTGCTCTGAACCACTACCATACTTAAACCAGCGTTGCGGCACATATTGTTGCACCATATATTCCGGCCATTGGTTATCGATAATAGCTGTCCAAACCCCGGCATCGCAGTCATTTTTTACAAACATATCAATCCCACGGCCTCCGCTATTGCGTTTCAGTACCCAGTTTAGCGGTGAATGGCTTACTTCTGCCCTTTTCTCAGCGCTATGCAGGTTGTATGTCGGGATCAGAAAAGACCTTAAAAACCGGTATTCTTCTTCCGACAGATGATCCGACATCATGGCTTCATCATACAAAACCGCCAGGATGCGCTTGTCATGCACTAGAATCAGCGTACGCACATCATTAAAGTAGTTGCCCTGATTGATAATCAGTTTCAACACTTCCGGATCGAAATTGCGCAGTTCCTCCCTATCCATTTCAAAAATAAACTGACTCACAGGCCGGCCATTTAACATGACGATTCCGTTTTGATGCGTCAGTTGCGAGGGGTTTGCAGAAAGGTAATCCAGCCCCTGCTTACCTAACTCATCCAGCAGGTAAAATACTTCAGTCCCCTTTTCACGGTCGTGCACCAACACAATAGGCGTACTGCTGTTAAATTGATCAAAAATGCTTGCTATAAAATCCTGCTGGGCAGGAACAGCTTCCAGCGATGGCAGCTGACCTTTTGTACCAGCTTCAGTAATGATATTAAGGTAATAACTGATCATCCATCCGTTAATGGGATACCTGGCACCTATTTCACAAATTTTAATGCCGCCATCTTCTGCCTGTAGAAAATCAGGACGGTACATACCCACTTCATAAGGTTGTGCTTGTGCCATTTGCAAAATACGGTTCAGGTCTTCATCGAAGTTATAAATGGCACGGATCCTTTCATCTTCAAAGTAGGCATTTACAATACCTGTTAATGCCTTGTTCAAAATCCGGCATAACTGTTCCATCCGCATAATTTCCCTGCGTTCTACCGCAACAGGCACCGGCGAAAAAGAATCAGCCCCGTTACATGGTATTTCACCCAGGTATTTGATCAGCATTTCATTCAGGAAATCCCTGCTACAAATGGTGTGTCCTGCTATAAGTTCGCCTGTCATTCCTTAAGCAATTTCTTCCATCACCGGTTCTAAACTGGCACTGATGGTTTCCATTACGGCTGCTTTTTTACTTAAATAATCGGCAACAATTTCACGGAGGTCATAATTAGCCAGGCTTACATTCATCGCTTTTACATAGTGATTGATGGCATTCACGGCATAAAAGAAATGGTTTTTCTCTGTTGGGCCGCAGTGTACGGATATCCAGGCCAGGGTATGTTTTAACGTATCTTTATCGAAACCAAAATCATCTTCCAGCCAGCGTGTAAACTTAGGCAATATAAATTCTACTTCGCCGTGTGTGTAAATTTCATGTACAAGCGTGGTTAATAAGCCAATCATTAAATCTTTGTTGCGCAACGAGTTCTGGTCTTTCCAGTATTTAAAAGCACGGGCACTTGGATCCAGGTATTGCCTTAATAACCAGCCATCATCACCACATGTATTGGTAGCCATCGTATAAAACAAATCAGAATGTAATACCTTTCCTACTACAGCAAGGTCTTCATCCACAATTCTGTTTAAATTGGCCACTGATTTGAAAAGTTGAGCCTCATCGGCTACAGGTGCATTTTTATGGATCAGCATCGTCATGCGGTTACTTAATCCGGCAACAGTAACAGCACTGTTGTTGGTTTGGCTCCAGCTATGGAAAAAGGGTTTAAGATGGTCCCTGTCATGCGGGATTGCCGTCAGTTTGGTAAAACTTTCTTCGATGGTCGTAAAATGTTCTTCCTGTTGCGGAAAATAAGTAAGCAGTTGTTGTTTCAACGGAGATTCCTCCATTCCTTCAAGCACCGGAAGGATAATTGATAATAGATTTTTCACAATTGATTGAGTTAAATTAGAAATAAAAATTTAGATGACTATATAATGAGATGATCTTAATTTTATCTGAAATTGATAAACGAAAGCAGCTTATTATTAAACGTGAAGTGATTATAAATCCTGACTAAAAGGCTAATATTTATAAATAAAAGGCATAACCCCTTAAAAACAAAACGTTAAGTGGCGTTGACAAAAAAACGGCGCGTAAGGATAACGAAAGCAGATAAAGAATGAGCGTATTGCATTGAGTTTGAGCGTTTGGTTTATTTACAAAACAGATTTGTTACACATAGATACAAACTTTATTATAGAAATAAAAAAAATATTTACAAAAATTGTATTTAAAATCCTGCTGTAAATGTACCGTAAGTTTTATAAATTTATTCCTGGCAACCTCAATAAAATATGATGTCCTCTGCTAGCATAAGCTTGGGTTATTTTAAATGTCCATCAAGCAGATTAAAACGAGATAAGGCAGGGGTAACTTTTAGAATAAACCATGGGCTATTTCATTGCAGATTAAATGAATGTATTTAAACCCGCAAATTTAATTATACTGCTTGCTGATGCTAAAATACAGCCTCAAAATTTAAGGTATCATGAATAATTTCATATTCAAACCTTACCATCTCTTTTTTGTAAGTAAGCATTTGAACCTTTAATTGTTCAAATGCTACCTTTAAACTACCCGAATCCTCAATACACTGAATATCACTCCCTCTTGAACACAATTGTCCATCTAACATCAAAATAGAAAACTCACCTCTGTTGCTTTGGCTTTTGATCTTGGCAGTTGAAAAGCGGAGCAAAAGTATCGTCAGCGGAATTAATGCCGTAGCGGAAACATCCATATCTTTTATTCCCTTTTCGATTTTTAAACGCAACGGCATTTTTTCGGGAAACATGATCTGATCCATTTTAATCAGGTTGCTAACCAGAACTAATTCTTTCTCCAGCTTAGTGCTCTTCGCCGTATCCGGATCAATATAATAGCGCACTAAATCTGTAGAAAAATAAGAGAAAAGGGCAAGATCAGGATCTTTATCCGCCAGCTTTAAATAAATAAAATTTAAACAACTAAACAGGTGATGCATATTTTGATGTGTATACAATAAGCCGGGAAGCCGTTGTTGCAAGGGGCTCTTGCCATTGGATGACAAGGTAAGCTCATTAAAATAAGACTCCAGTAACATCTGCCTTTGCTGACGTTCTTTAATAAACCTGAATAAATAACAGTAGCCTAATGCACAAAGCATAAAAAACACACCACGGTACAGGTAACCTGAAAATATTTTGATGTTGCTACGCGCTGAACTTTGCTTTACCTCATATTGAATTAATATTACATCATCTAACAAAAATTTCAGCAACATAAAAGCGATTAAACTAACAGCTACACCAAAAGGAATTCGCCACCAGTCATGGAAATCAGATCGCCATGCCCAGTTTAAAATCACCCTGGCAAAAACGTAAAAAAAAGTAACATTTGCGGCCGAATGAAAAACTAAAGCTTTTAAATCAGGCATTTGAAGTTCCATCCCGATGAGCAATAAGTTTTCATATAGTATAAAAACTATCCAGCAGACTATATGAATACGATAATTTTTTACCAATCTCAATAATTTCCTGATTACCCTCATATTCAGTTTCGTATGATCAATATGCCATCTGGTCATAATTTATCTTTTTTATTCCACCATCCAATTAAGTTCGCAGCGGAAATAGAAACCATTTGCAGTATTTATTTCCATTTCTATTATTTATTCAGATCTATATGAAAAAAGCAAAATGCAATTTAGGCGCAAAAACAGTTTTTGTTTTTAAATCAAGAAAGAAGGAAACAAACAAACCATCTACAGACACCAGTATTACCACGAGCGTACTCACCACGCATTAAAGTTTAGTATTGTTATTTATGGTTACGATTTGAAAACCGGTTATGGCCGGTTTTTGAGTATTTTTTGCTGAATATAATTGAAAAAAGCAGTTCGGTATTGCGGACTAATTGACGCCATATAATCATTTTGAAGATAAACAAGGTTAGCGGATACATTCTTGATGGCATTTAACCTAATGATATGCGACTTATGTATTCTCATAAACCGCTTGTCACCTTTAAGGTCGTTCATAACCCTGCCAATCCCGGCGCTCACTACATAATCAGCTTTTGTTGTAAAAACATGAACCTGATTTTTCTCTGCACTAAATAAAATGATGCTGGCTATATCTAACCTGAGGTATTGACCTTTTACACCTGTCAATACGTATAGTCCGTCATCCGTTACATCAGCTATTAAGCGCACATCTTTTTGATGAAAATGCTGAAGTTGATTAATCTGAGTGAAGGTATCAATCAGATTAATTGCCGTAACAGGCTTAATGAAATATTGCATCGCATTTACTTCAAATGCATCTAAGGAATATTCGCGAAAGGCAGTTACGAAAACGATAAACCGAACTTTTCCCTGAATCCGTTTAGCCAGTTCCAGCCCGGAGAGTAGCGGCATATCAATATCTAAAAAAGCGATGTCAATAACCTCGTTTTGTAGCAGTATATCCCTGAGGGCAAGTTGCGGATCAGTATAGCTTTTTTGGAGGATGAACCACTGATGATCCTGCAGAAGTGCAGAAAGTATATTGATCGCCTCAAGATCGTCATCAACAACAATACATTGTAATTTTTCGTCCATGAATAAGGAAAATTGAAAGCGTTTCGGATAAAAAACAGGGAACCCATCATCACTTCATATTCCTTAAAACAGAGGTACATAATGGTTTTATAAATTTAAAAATTAAACCATATTTTCCAAAAAAAGCTGTTTGGAAAATATGGATTGCCAAGAAAAAGCTGCAGAGAAGCTTACATATTGGCCCTTAAAAGCTCAGTTTAATAAAGATAGGTACTTCTATTCTCAGCTTTCAGAAATACAATACCTATTATGGTACCTGTAATAACCCATTTGAAATAAACAGCCGAATTTTTTATAGAGAAAACAGCGAATTTAGTATAGCAATCGACATGCACAATAATGTTCATTGTGTCTGGAAAGAATTGTTGGTTTTAAAGAATTGCGAATCAAACAGAAAGGAGGAAACCAAAAAAAACTAAACAACTGATGTGGCATGGCCAGGCCAATGTACATCGATCAGGATTAAAACTTTAAACTAAAATTAAACATGCCATGAATTTAAAAAAATTAAGTTTAGGCCTTGTAGCCCTGATGGGGTTCGGCCTTTTAATCACATTAAACGCTTTTACTTCAGCTTCAAAAAAAAGTTATACCTACTGGCAGTATGAATCAGGAAGCTTAAACGATATCCGCAATGGCGCCAGCTATACGCAGATTAGCGAACCTAACGAATCACCCTGTGCAAATGGCTTAGATCTTCCTTGCGTGTTAAGAGTTGATGAAAGCATCAATACAAAGGATGAGCTGGATACTTACCTTCATAATACTTCAATGTTTCCCTCTTCTGCTGATATTACCAACGCGGCCATTTATAAAAAAGAAGCCGAATAAAATGTAAACATGAAGTCCTATAGGTTTTTGAGAAAACCTATAGGACTGGTTTATTTTGGATTTTGCTGCATCCCTGATAAAGCAATTACATCTTCAGGCAACGGTAAAGCATATCGTAAGCTGTTAGGTTCTAGAATAGTCTTCTCGCCATTTACGGTTCGGCTTAGTACAATACCATCACCCTCCGCATTCCAGCGTTTAATATCTCCCCAGCGCAGGGTTCTGAAAAGCAACTCCTTTCTCCGCTCAACTTTAATTAAAGCCAGTAAAGCCGCTTGTGTAAGGCCGGTGTATGGAGAAAAAGTTCCTTTCCGGTATCGGTTAAGCAACAGAAGATTTAAATCTGCCAGTGCTTCGGTGATCCTGTTTTGTCTTACCAAACACTCAGCCCTGGTTAACAAAAGTTCATCAGTGGCCACGCCATTAAAAATAGATGCCGCACCGGCATAATAACCCTTAAAAATATAAGCATTTCCATTTGTTCTGAAAAATATAGTTTTACGGAGGTCATTAGCGGCATACAGGTTATAAAGTTCCGGATTAATCAATGCCCTGGCCTGGCTTCCCGTTGCAGTGGCTACTGCCTGGCTATCGAAAAGAACCTCGGCATTTTGCTGTGCAACAGGGAAGTTTGCAGATGCATTTAAGGTATTAAAATCCATTAATGTTTTCTGAATTTGCAAGGCACTATCAGCATATCGGCCAGCTTGCACATAATCTCTCATCTGAAGATAAGTTCTGCTCAATAAACCATAAGCTGCTCCTTTAGATGGCCTGATGGCAGAAATATCTTTAACAGGCAAATCTGCGATTGTAGCTTTGAGATCGTTCAATACCTGATTATAACTTTCGGCCAGGCTGGCCCTGAAAGATATTTTATTAAAATCTGCATCAAGCCGCAGCGGGATCCCCAGATCGGATGGCGCCGAAGTCGGGTCATAAGCTTTTGTCCAGATGCCAATTACATTCAGAAAAGCCCTTGCCCGGTGAAAACGGGATTGGGCTGCGATGTGTTTCACTTTATCAACAGGCGTAATGCGATTACCATTTCGCGCAATGGCATCCAATATAGCATTGCAGATATAAATCTCCTCAAAAGAGGATGCCCAATGCAGGGATAAAGGTGCAAAATTATTTTCCGCCTTCCACAGGTAAAGATTCCGGTCTTGTTCAGTACGGGCATTGAATACCTCATTTGTTACATAATAATCATCCGTACATGAATTGGCTACGCCCGGATCATTAAAGTTCATTTTAAGATAGTAATCCAGCAGCGCCTGCATATCTTCCGTTGTTTCAATCGTAGCCAGCTGCTGATCGGGCTTTTCATCCAGATATTTTTTACAGCCAGAAAAGCATAGAAGAATTAAAAATCCCATAATCGGGTAGAACATTGTTTTTTGATATCTTTTCATCTTTTATTCCTTTAGAAGTTAATTCTGCATCCGGCAGATATGGTTTTGGCAGGGCGTAGTATGGTCGGACCGGCATAATCCGGATCGATTCCTTTTTTATTGGCCTGCCAGAGCATGCCGAGGTTGGTGGTATTCAAATAAAATTCAGCATCACGAATGGCCTTTCCAAGCCATTTCCCGGGTAATTTGTAACCCAGGTTGGCATATTGGAAACGGATGTGATCACCCCGTTCTACCAAAGCTTCAGAACCAGCATAAAAAGCATCACGTGCTGAATTATTCGGATAAATAAAAGCCGGAACATCGGTAATTAGCTCATCACCAGCCTTCTGCCAGCGCAAGCCATAATCATTATGGCCAACGCCACTATTCACTAATCTGCTGTAATTGATGCTTTGACGCCTGAAATAATATCCCAGTTTAAAGCTTAGGCTGAGCTGTAAACTAAAACCTTTATAGCTAAAGCGGTTTTGCAAATTGCCGAAAACCGTTGGCAGTGCAGAACCAAATAATTTAAGTTCATCCAGCGAAGTACCGGTTTGCGTAATCTTGCTATAATCTTTACTAACCTCCCCCTTAAGAAAGGCTATAGGATCACCGGCAGCATCAAGCCCCGGACTTTTAAAGGCATAGATACTGTAAACCGGGCTGCCCACAATACCACTAATGTTGGCTGTTGTGCTGCCCACCCAATCGGAAGCACTATTACTAAGCAGGTAATAATCAGTTACCTTTGTTTTATTGGCACTGAGGTTTAAGGTACTTTGCCACTTTAGTAATCCTTGGGTGTTGAGGCTGTTTAACTGAAGATCAATGCCCCTTCCTTCCATTGAAGCGACATTTTTAGTAATAAAGTTACCCACTCCGGTAGTATAATCTACCGGATAAACCCCCAAAAGATCTTTCCCCCGTTTGAGGTAGCCGTCAATACTGCCCGATAAGCGACCGCTCAGCGCATTAAAATCCAGGCCAAGGTTAATCGTTTGTACGGTTTCCCATTTCAAATCCGGATTGGCTTTTTTGTCAATAATGGCGTATGGTGCCTGTGAATAAACCGATGTACCTACATATTGTATAGTGGTAAGCCCAGCCTGGTTCGGATCGGCATTGCCACTAAAGCCATAACTTAATCTTAGTTTCATAAAATCGATGGCTTTCAAATGGTAAAACCCAGCCTTTGAAATGATCCATCCGATACCGGCCGACCATAATGGCTTCCATTTATCGTTGGTATTTATCCCGAAAAAATTTGTGGCATCCCTGCGTGCACTTCCATACAGCAAATATTGTTCACGGTAATCGTAACTGATATTGCCATATGCACTTACATAACGGTTTTGTGTTTGACTGATGCCCTGCCGATCAGGAATATAGGAACTGCTACCAGTAACATAATTCGGAAAGGCGGTGGTATAATCTACCTGTGTAATGCTTAGTGTATTGGTATTTAAACCATAACTTCTGAAATGATCTCCATTATTTATTTGTTCTCTTCGTTCTGCACCAAGCATTACATCAATACCATGAGCAGCAAATTTTTTAGTATAGTTTAACTGTGCCCTTAAATCCTGCGCCCGGAGTAAAGATGCAGAACGATCATTAATGCTGCCTAGCGGAACCTTGTAAACTGCTGTGCCGGTATTGCTCAATTGCGTAAATGCATTAATCAAATTACGTGTGGTAAAGCTGCCCATTTCCTGCAACAGGTTGCTATTGCCCGATTGCCTTTGTAAGCGGTAAAGGAGTGTAGCCGAGAGACCGTTCCATTTATAGTTTAACCCTGTATTGATATTTAAATCATCAAAATGGCCTTTAGTTTGCTGATAGGCATCATCATTAAGCGGATAATAATGCCAGTCCAGCAATTTTAATCCGTTTAAACTATTGATATAATTCAGGCTATAATTTTTAGCTACTGGCAGGGCATTACCGTTTTCATCTGCAAAGCTGGCATACGGATAAAGGCTGCCGGTAGCAGAGGTAATACTGCCATAACCTGTTTTGCCCGTTAAGGTATTGCTTCCGGTGTATAGCAGGCTTAAATCAAGCTTAAGGTTTTGCAGCAGGTCAAAATTAAGGCCATAGCGCAGGCTGAGGCGATCGCTCTTTACATTTAATTCAGAACGGCTATGGTCATAACCTGCCGAGGTGGTCCACCCGAAACCCTTCCCGCCTGATGCAGCCTGCACATAGTATTGTTGTGTATAACCGTTTTGATAAAAGTATTTTGTAAAATCATCCCTTACATCCTTTTTTCGGTATTCCGCAATACGGAAATCTTTATCTGCCTGGCTAATGGTATTATTATACATTAATTCTACCACCGGAGAGAGTACCGGCTTGTTTGGACTATTATAATTGGCCAGATAAAACCCTTTTTGAAAAAGGTTCAGTTCTACATCAATAAAATCGCTGCTGCTCATTTGCGGCAACCGGTAAAGATCAGGTGCCTGCTTAAAGCTTTGATTTAAATTGGCACTGATGCTGAGTGGCTGATTGTATTTACCTTTTTTAGTTTGAATGACAATGACACCGTTACCTGCACGGCTGCCCCATATAGAAGTAGCTGCTGCATCCTTTAAGATGCTGATACTCTCCACATCATTCGGATTCAGGTTATCCAGACTGCCTTCGTAAGGGAAGTTATCCAAAACTACGAGTACATTTCCTGGTCCACTGAATGTGCTTACACCGCGGATATTAATGCGCTCCCGATTAAAGCTTTCACGGTCTACACTTAATCCGTTACCCACGGCTTCCAACCTGCGCATAATATTACTGCCCACTTGTTCATTTAGTACAGCGCCACTAATTTGCTGGTAAGCGCCCGTTAATTTTTCCTTACCCACTTTTTGGTAACCAGTATTTACGGTTACTTCTTCTAGCTGATGTATAGCCGGTATCAATTCAAAACGAACAGATTGGCCAGCGAAACGAATAACCGTATCTAACGTGCTGTAATTAAGCAGGCTGATTTTAAAATGGTGAGGCCCGCTGCTTAAACCTAAAGAAAACTGTCCGTTACGGTCACTTTGTACATTTAATTTCCCCTGATCAATAATGATGGTGGCATTTGGCAACGCACTTCCATCAGCCCTGCTCACAATGCTTCCTGTAAACCGCTGTTGCGCCCTTGAATTTGCAATGCTACAAAAGAAAATCAGGAGGGCGATAATATAAGATTTCATAATTTGTTTGGTTTAGTTGAAATTTTGATGGTTTATGGAGTGATTCCTTTTAAGCGTTGCTGGCGATCGAGAATGGCATTAAAGTTTCCCTTCTGCATAAATTCACTTCCACTTGCGGCCAGGATATATCCGCCGGCTATCCAGATATAATGTGGTACGGTGCCGTGCACAAAATATCTGCTCAATGTAGTATCAGCCATAACTGTTACCAGCTGATCATTAAAGCGCTTCATGGTGGCAGCAATCTTTTCAGGTGTATCACGGGTGCTTTTGGCGTTTACCAGCAGTACTATGGCCTGCCCTTCGTATTCTTTCTGCAGGCTATCCATGTATTTAAACTTATGGGTACAGCTGCTGCACCATGTTGCCCAGAAATCGAGAATCAATAACCGGTTTTTATACCGGAGCAGGCTTTGCCGGGTGGTTTTTCCTTTTGCATACACCAGGTGCTCCTGTGTCCAGAAGCTTTCTGGTAATTTGCTGCCAACCTGCTGTGGCTTAATCTCCGCTGCCATCTTTTGTGCATTTGTAGGAATAGTAACGCAGCAGCAGAAAAAAAGCAGTATGATAGTGATTTCTTTGCTTCGTTTAATCCATTCCAGTTTAATTTCTGCAAAAGAGAGTTCGGCCAGCAAACTCAATTCACGTGAGCGTATAGAACGTTTCTGCCCCCGGGCTATTTTCTTGCTGAAGATGATGGGTGCCTGATGCCTGGTAATCTGGTCTGAAATGGCATCCGCAGCTATGCGTTTAATGCTTTCTTTTCTGAAATTTTTAAGGCATAGCCATGCCCTTACGGCTATTGCCGTTATTTTTTGAATCATAATGGTTTGTTTTAATTCAGCCGGTAAAGCCTGGTTAATTTTCCCTGCACGATCTGTTTTTTAAAGAAAGAAACCAGCAGGTTTTAATTATCGCAGTTTTAATGTGCTGAAAGATTAGTTTGTGGTTTGGTATTACCTTAGGTTATTACAACAGGCATGTCGCCGGTGGTATGCTAAATGGCTGTATCTGTTATTTATGCAGCATGATGCATAACCTAAAATGTGTTACCCTGCAATAAGCGCAGGATAAACACATATTTAGGGTTCGCCCTTAAATTTTAAATGCCTGCATTTTTCCAAATGATTGATGTACCTGTATGTCCTGTTAAGAAAATAGCAGATACCGCCAGCGCCTGATGCTGTTTTAATAAATTACCTGGTTTTGTTTCAAGTTTCACAAAACCCGGCTGCTTCACCGCTGTTATACCTCTAAATCAGCATGTGAAAGCAGCGCAGGGATTGTGCTCTAAACTAAACAGGATTTTTTGGTTTCAAAGCAAACAAATAATTGAAAGGACATTTTTGGGGATGATGACCATACATGGGATGTTTAAACATAAAGCTGAACGTAAAACCAAGTGCCGCGCCGGGATGAAGCGGGGAATTTAACTGTACTTGTTTTACCTGTGGGTTCATACTTATATTGATCAAATACAAGCCTTGACAAATCAGCTTTCACAATACATGTGAGGCCGCAAACCATCACTACATTAAAGTTTCTGACGCCTTACATTGAAATGGATTTACAGCAGCCCCACATCTATTTCGATGTACAAATATATACAACTACACATAGATATGGGTATTAAACTGCTGTCTTGCTTCAACGGCGTCAGATTCTGTAGTTGCAAGACTTTTATTAATACCTAGTTATAATACACGAATATAGCTTTCATTATTTATTATTCCAAATTTGGAATAATAAATATTTAATTATTAAAGTCTTTTTGTCAATAATGGCTGAACAGTATATTGATAAGGAGATTTTAGTACTCATCAGGGCAAGGCTTTGGGAAATTTCTCAGTCGAAAAAAATTACTTTGGAAGATATTCAGGATCGGACTGGCTTCAGCTATAGCCAGGTTTACCGTATTGTGCGGGGAGAAAACAATATTTCAGTTAGTGGCTTGTTTGCCGTATGCAAAGCCCTTGAAGTTCAGCCAGCTGAAGTATTTAATTTTGAAATTGCCATCCCTAAATATCCAGATGTCAGAAAACAACGGAAAGGGTAAATTAAGTAAACCCTATCGATTATAAAACCTATAAGGTTTGTGAACTAAACCGTGCACCGATTACCTGCTCACACAATCCAAAAGATAAAGTCATGCCGTTACCGCCTAAACCATTAATAATGGTTATACCTGGTGCTACTGCCATTACCAGTTCGGTTTCGCCATTTTTCATTTTCGGATACATGCCATTCCAGGTTTGGATGAGGCTGTTATCTTTAAAATGGGTAAAGGTTTTCAAATATTTTATAATCAGCTGGTTGATAAAATCCTTGTCGAAAGGATCATGAACCAGGCCATACTCATGCGAATCGCCAATGGTAATTTCTCCGGTATGTTTTTGGACGGCCATTCCCCTATCGGTTGGTGTCTCACCAACCGAAATATTAACCTGAAAAATCCTATATTGCTTTTATTGTCCCTCTAATCTAAAAAAAGTATTATGAGTATTTTTCACAAAAGACAGGGACAAATGGATTATAATTATCCTTATTTCTACACAGACACTATCTGCCATTTTGATCACTTACTGGCAGATGATCATTTTAAGATGATTGTTATTAATTCTCTTCAGTATCTAACTCAACAGAAATTAATAGAGATTTATGGTTATGTTATTATGCCTAATCATATCCATCTCATCTGGAATATGTTAAAGCTAAATGGGAAAGAAAGTCCTGCAGCAAGTTTCACAAAATTTACCGCCCATCAATTTAGAAAACATTTAATAACTCATTCACCAAATTTACTTAAGAAATATAGATCAATAAAAGAAGACCGTAACTACCAGTTTTGGAAGCGAGACCCTTTGGCTATCCCCTTAAGTTCTGAAGGTATATTAATTCAGAAATTAGATTATATACATGAAAATCCAACTAAGGAAAAATGGAATTTATGCGAATCTATAGAAGATTATACCTGGAGTAGTGCTGGTTTTTATGAAAACGGGATTGATAATTTTAAAATACTTACTCATTTTAGAGATTAATTGAAGCGGTGTCGGGTTTCGGTTGGTGAGACACCAACCGATAGGCTAAAACAATATTTCAGTTAGTGGCTTGTTTGCCGTATGCAAGGCACTTGAAGTTCAGCCAGCTGAAGTATTGAATTTTGAAATTGCCATCCCTAAATATCCAGATGTCAGAAAACAACGGAAAGGGTAAATCAAGTAAACCTTACAGATTATAAAACCTACAAGGTTTGTGAACTAAACCGTGCACCGATTACCTGCTCACACAATCCAAAAGATAAAGTCATGCCGTTACCACCTAAACCATTAATGATGGTTACACCCGGTGCTATCGCTATAACCAGTTCGGTTTCGCCGTTTTTCATTTTCGGATAAATGCCATTCCAGGTTTGGATGATGCTGTTATCTTTAAAATGAGTAAAGGTTTTCAAATATTTTATAATCAGCTGGTTGATAAAATCCTTGTCGAAAGGATCATAAACCAGGCCATACTCATGCGAATCGCCGATGGTAATTTCTCCGGTATGGTTTTGGGCGACCATTCCCCTATCGGTTGGTGTCTCACCAACCGAAACATCCAACTCCCCATTCGTGAGACACCACCAGAAATATCTACCTACATGTTCGTAAGATATCAAGAAAAATATTGATAAATCAGAAATCTTTAATTTAACATCTATTCAAAAATTGAATAATTTCTAAACCATTTCATAATATAAAATCATCATCAGCTTAACACTACAATAACACCTTTGCGGTCAGATAACAAATCAAAAAACTGATCATGATTAAAAATTTACTAATTGCAGTGATGCTGTTTCTATGCTATACCACGAACTCGGTAATGGCACAAACCACACAAGCATCAATTTCCGGAATTGTGACGGATGAACAAAAGAAACCAATCCCAGGCGTTTCTGTACAAATTAAAAACAACTCTACTGGTTTTACCACCAGAACATCTACCAATGCCCAGGGAGAATATACATTTAAAGAACTTCCTTTGGGCGGGCCTTATACAGTTAAAGCTATTTATATCGGTTATGCAGAGCAAAACAGAACAGGCTACATGCTTAATCAAGGTGATGCAGTGTCGGTAGCGATTAACATGCAAGAGACTGCTCAAAACCTAGATGGTGTAGAAATCAACGGTTCTTCATTAAGAAATAAAGTTCAGCAATTTGGGGCTTCAACAGAAATTTCATCAAAAACGATGAATATTTTACCTGTAAACGGCCGTAACTTCTCCAGCTTAACAGATTTATCGCCTTTAGCAGGGCCTGCCGGGATTGCTGGTCAATTGGGTTCTTCTACCAACTTTACTATTGATGGTATGACGGCCAAAAACCCTACATCTGCTGGTAGTACAACCAGCAGGAGCGGTGCACCATACTCGATCTCTATCGAAAGTGTGCGTGAGTTTAAAGTGGTAACCAACCAGTACGACGTAAGTTTAGGTCGTTCAGGTGGTGGTACCATCAGTGCAGTAACAAAATCCGGAACGAATGAAGTTACAGGTAGTGCATTTGCATATAATAGGGCTGATTTCTTAGCAAGCAAATATGATATCAGAGGAAACAAAAGAGTTAACGATTTCTCTACTTATCAATATGGATTTAGCTTAGGTGGGCCAATCATAAAAGATAAATTGCACTATTTTGCCGTTTGGGATCATCAGAGAGATTCCCGTCCATTGATTATTGCTGATATCAATTCACCAGCAGATGAAGCCCGTTTCAATGTTACCAATGCATCATTAAATAACTTTTTAACGGTTGCCAGAAATAAATACGGTGTAGCGAATACGCCTCAGTATGGTTCTTTCGACAAAAAAAGAGGAACTGATGCCGGTTTCTTACGTTTAGATTGGCAAATTGATGATAAGAACTTATTAACGGTTAGAGATAATTACACCAATGATAGAAATCCACTTGGTTTAGCAGATAATACAGCTATAAATTTTTACGAAAGCTACGGAAATGATAAAAATGTTGACAATAGCTTGTTAGCCACTTTGCGTTCAACCATCAACAGTAAAGTAACCAACGAGTTAAAAGTACAGCATTTGTATACCTATCAGGCCAGTACACAGAATGATGAATTATCTTATGCCATTCCAAGAGCTGTTGTCAATAATGTTCCTTCAACTTTATCAAATGGTAGCAATGTAACTACCGCAATCCAAATTGGCGGACACCGTTTCGGACAGGAAGGCTTTACCAATAACGTTTTCCAGTTGGTAGATAATATCTATTACAATACTGATAAGATTAAATACACTTTTGGCGTGGATATTATGTACACCCGTGCAAAATCATTGTATGGCAGTGAAGTAAATGGAAGGTTTGAATTTACCAATTCGGGTACAACAGCAGCAGGGAATTTTCAAAACTCTGTAGAAAATTTCAATAATTTAATCCCTAACCGCTATTACAGAGAAGTGCCACTAGTTGCAGATCCTACGGTTAATGGAAATTTATTAAACTCAGCCATTTACGGCCAAATGCAAACCAAACTGGGTAAAGGTTTAGATTTTACAGGAGGATTGCGTTTAGATTATAGCAGATACCCAACATCGCCCCTGAATCAACAATTGTTTGATGCAATAGGTGTGAGAACTGATCATAAATTAAAGCAATTTTTAATTCAACCACGTATTCAGTTAAATTGGGATGTTAATGAAAAACATACTGATTATGTACGTTTAGGAGCAGGTATTTTCGGATCTGATGTAAACAACTATGTTACCATTAACAATTTAACTTTTGATGGACAACATTTTGGAACTGTTGATGTAACCACCAACATACCTACACCTAATTTTGCCGGCTACAGAAACGGTACAGTTAGCGCACCAACACTACCATCAGCACAAGTTCAAACTATAAATACCTATGCTGATGACGCCAAGCTACCAGTGGTATATAAAGCCAACCTATCATACAACAAATTAATAAATGATAAAATACGTATTGGCATTACGGGCTATGCAACATTAGCTCGTAATAATTACATGTATGTGGATAGAAACATGGCTGCAACACCATATTTCACCTTAGCAAATGAAGGAAACAGAGGTGTATTTGTACCGTCTATTCCATCAAATGGAGTTGCAGACTGGAAAACCGGAAGATTAACTACCAATACATTTGGTCGCGTATTAGAGCTAAACAGTAAAGGCAAGGTAAATCAGTTTGCTGTAGTTATTGATGGAACCTGGAGATACTCTGATGATGGCGAAATCTCAGCAAGTTATACTTGGAACGATGCTAAAGATAATACCTCATATAATGGTAACGTAGCCAATTCAGCAACACTTTCTTTACCAGTGGTTGATGATCCAAGAAACTTAAGCAAAATGACCTATTCAAATGGTCAGTTCCGTAATAAAGTAGTGGTTTACGGTACATTACCATCATTCTATGGCATTAAAGCAGGTATACGTTATTCTGCAATTGGGGGTACCAGATATAGTTTACTTTCAGGCGGTAACACTAACGGTGATTTTGTTTCAACGAATGACTTAGCTTTTATTTTTGACAGAAACAATCCTAATGTGCCAGCTAACGTTCGCAATGGTATACAAGCCTTGTTAGATAACCCTGCTGCAAGCCAAAGCTTAAAAGATTATATACTAAAATATGAAGGTACATTTGCTGAGCGTAATGGCGGTATTAATGGCTTCTATGGTACGATTGATTTAAGACTAGCTTACCAGATTAAATTTGGCAACAAGAAAAAACAGACACTTGAAGTTTCTGGAGATTTATTTAACGTAGCCAACTTATTTAAGAAAACCTGGGGTACTTCAGAAACCTTAGGCACACAAGCCATCTACGGTTTAGGTGTAGCAGAAGTAAAAGATAATGCAGGCAATGTTATTACACCTGCGTTAACCAATTATGATACAACTAAACGTCAGTTTAACTACCGCATCAACAACACCGGTATTGTAACGCCGTCCGGTAACCCTTGGCAGGCGCAAATCGGTTTGAGATACGGATTTTAGTCACTGAAAGATACCCTGTATCTTTCCAAAAAGTCATAAAAAAAGGGAATGGATTTTAATCCATTCCCTTTTTTTATGTTTGTACAATAAACAACAAAACTTTAATGGGATTATTATTAGACTACCTGAAAAACCACAAGTGGATTGTGGCTTTGGCTTTATTGCTGGCGGGTTTCAATATTGGCTTTTCACTTTTAGATCCATATATCACCGGAAGAATTCTGGACCGTTTCATCAATCAAAAAGACAAATTAACCTATGCCCAATACCTTTGGGGCTCGCTGGGCTTAATTGGTTTAGCCATTGGTGCAGCCATGGTTTCAAGAATAGCCAAGAACTTTCAGGATTACTTTACAAGCGTAATTGTACAGAAAGTGGGTGCTAAAATGTATGCTGACGGTTTGCAGCACTCTTTAAAATTACCTTACCAGGTTTTTGAAGATCAGCGCAGTGGCGAAACTTTGGGCATTTTACAGAAAGTCCGCTTAGATTCTGAAAAGTTTATCACCTCTTTCATCAGTATCTTATTTGTAAGCTTAATCGGGATGATCTTTGTAATCGTTTATTCCGTTTCTATCAGTTATAAGGTTACTTTGGTTTATTTTACAGCTATCCCAATTATTAGTTTTGTCAGCTGGTTTTTAAGTCGGAAAATTAAAACCATTCAACGTTCTATTGTTGGTGAAACAACCGCTTTGGCAGGTTCTACTACAGAATCATTAAGAAATATTGAACTGGTTAAAAGTTTGGGCCTGGCCAACCAGGAAATTGAACGGTTAAACAAAACCACTTATAAAATTTTAGGCCTTGAACTCAAAAAAGTGAAATATGTCCGCAGTATGAGTTTTGTTCAGGGTACCACAGTTAACCTGGTTAGAAGCACCATGATTCTGGTCCTGCTACTACTTATTTTCGATAATGCTATCACTGCTGGCCAGTATTTAACATTCCTTTTTTACTCTTTCTTCCTTTTCGGACCACTGCAGGAGCTCGGAAATGTGATTTTAGCCTGGCGCGAGGCGGAAGTGTCTTTAGGAAACTTTAAAAAAATTCTGAGCACGCCAATTGATAAAAAACCTGAAAACCCGATCTCCATTCAAAAAATTAAAGATTTAACATTTAGCACTGTCGGTTTTAAACATCAAACGGCTAATAGAAATGCTTTGGAAAATATTTCCTTCAAAACCCATAACGGTCAAACCATAGCCTTTGTTGGTCCTTCGGGTTCGGGAAAAACAACTTTAGTAAAACTTTTAGTAGGTTTATATCAGCCCAAAGAAGGAGAAATTTTATATAACGGAATACCAAGCAAAGAGATTGATCTTGACGCTTTGCGTGAGAAAATCGGTTTTGTAACGCAAGACACACAACTGTTCTCAGGCACCATCAGGGAGAACTTACTTTTTGTAAATCCGAATGCAACAGACGAACAATGTTTTCAGGTATTGAATCAGGCAGCTTGTCAAACTTTACTGGCCAGGGCTGACAAAGGCTTAGATTCATTAATTGGTGAAGGTGGCGTGAAGGTTTCCGGTGGTGAAAAACAACGTTTATCAATTGCCAGAGCATTGTTGCGCCAACCCGATATTTTAGTTTTTGATGAAGCCACTTCTTCATTGGATTCTATTACAGAAGAGGAAATAACCAAAACCATTCGTTCCGTTTCGAATTTAACTGATCATATCACTATTTTAATTGCACATCGTTTATCAACCATTAAACATGCTGATGTGATTTACGTTTTGGAGAAAGGCCATATCATTGAACAAGGCAAACATGAAGCCTTAATTGCCCAAAATGGTTTGTATCAGGCCATGTGGCGCCAACAAATTGGCGAAAGGATTGTTGAAGCTTAATAAATCTTCGTCATATGTTATTAGCACAAGTAGAAAGCAATCAAATAGCGATCATTATCATTATTGCCGCAATACTATGGCTGGCATTTATAATCATAACCTTATATCACTTATCAAGAAATACCAATATGCTTTTTCCGGTTAAAGCACTTTGGTTTATTATTATCCTGTTCGCCCCGTTTATAGGATCAATCGCTTATTTAGTTTGGGGTAAGAATAGAAAGTTTTAAACTTTTTTTGCAATTGATTTTAAGAGGCTGGTATTATTAATTGAAATGTTATACCGGGCCTGTTGAAGAACTTATAACAGTATTTTGACAGGCTATCATTGACGTAATTGCTGAATAAATTAACCCTCAACATGACAAGTCTAGATAGAATACAGCCTTTCAAAAACTAAACCGCATTCGCAGTTTGTTCATTAATATCCTGCAAGCTTAGCTTCGTTAATGATTTAGTTTTTAACCAGGTAACAAATGCAATTCCAATCGTCATGCTGCCACCAAAAACAACTGCTGGAACCAGGGTTAATAATTTAGCAGACAAACCTGATTCAAACTCTCCAATTTCATTAGATGAACCAATAAACATACTGTTTACGGCAGAAACCCGCCCACGCATTTCATCAGGTGTAAGCAATTGCATGATGGTTTGACGGATGATCACACTAACGCTATCAAATGATCCTTCCAAAAACAAGAAGAATAGGGTGAAGTAAAAGTTTCTTGAAAGCCCATAACAAATAATACTGAGCCCAAATCCGGTAACTGCAATTAATAAATTACGCCAGGGTTTTCCCATAGGCGAAAATCTGGTCATCAGCAGCATGGTGATTACAGCACCTGAAGATGCCGCACCACGCATCATCCCTAAACCAAATGATCCCAAATGAAATACATCTTTTGCAAAGATGGGCAATAGTGCTACAGCACCACCAAAAAATACAGAGAAGAGGTCAAGGCTCATTGCCCAGACCATCATCTTGGTTTTAAATACAAATTGAATTCCTTCTTTTAAACTATGAAAGATATTTTCCTTTGGAACATATTTTGAAGGGTGTTTTTTTAATGTGAAGATGCAAATTAAGGAGATAGAAACCAGGATAACAATCACACTATAAGCTGCAGTAATACCCCATAACCAATTGACCAGACCTCCTGTTAAAGGGCCGATAATGGTGGCTAACTGCCAGGTACTACTGCTCCAGGTACTGGAATTGGGGTATAATTCCTTAGGTACAATTTCGGCCATTAATGAGAATGTTGCCGGACCAAAAAAACCTCGTGCGATACCAATACAAAAGACTAGGCTATACATCACGAGTACGATCAAATCTTCTTTAAGGTGAAGGTACCGGCTGGTAATGATCAGCATTAAAACCGAAGCCAGCCAAACACCAGAGAAAATTTTAATCAGTAAGCCACGCTTTTCACTTTTATCAGCAATGTAACCGCCATAAAGTGCAATTCCGATAGCAGGAATAGCTTCACATAGTCCTACCAACCCCAACTTTAGCGGATCATGAGTTAAATCATAAATATGATAACCGATAACAACTGCCTGCATCTGGTAAGCCAGTGTAAAAAAAAATCGCATCCCCAGAAAGGACCGAAATTCTTTATAACGCAATGCGGCGAATGGATCTGGTTTAACGATTACGGAGTTAGAATTTGAATCTGACACGGAGAAGAGTTTATCTGCAAAATTAAGCTTTGAAATGGAATTATTGGAATAGATAAATACTGAAAATAGATTATTTTGCAGATAAGTTCGTGAGGCGTAGCACAGGTTAGCCGGTAAATTAAATGCATAAACATGCAACCTTACTAAATTCCCGCCTTACCTGAATAAAAAAACCCGATGAATAGCCTTACAACTATCCATCGGGTCGAATTTTAGATGAGAATCTTAGTATCCAGGATTTTGTTCAAGTAAATTATTTTTATTCACCTCATCACGGCTAAATGGCCTGAAATAAAGCTTATTGTCCCAACTGCGATTTTCCTGTGCATTTTCGGTAATTGGGGTATAAGTATAGTCGTATACCGTAGCATCATAATGGTAAGGTGCCGACATGGTTTTACCTGCCTTAAATTTACCGGTAACCTTAATATAAGTAACTTTTCTGCCTAATGTTTCTTCTGCAATTAACCAACGGCGGGTATCGTGATAACGTTGTTCCTCATAAGCCATCTCAATACGGCGTTCGTGACGGTAAGCTGTACGAAGATCTGCCTGACTGGTTGCAGTTACAGCCGGCATCCCTGCCCTGAAACGGATTCTATTTAACCAGGTAGTAGCATTGGTTAATTCTCCAAGTTCTATACTCGCTTCAATATAATTAAATACGGCTTCGGTGTACCTGAAAAATGGCCATGGAATGGTTTGAGGTGCAGAAGCATCTACAATATTCGGATCCGGATCAATAAATTTATGGTAGTAATAACCTGTCCAGCTGCCATTCCAGTTTTCAATTGAACTGGCCCTGGTATCTAAACCTTTAAAATCGATGACGCTGCCGTTGCTCACCAAATCATATACGCCGGTTTGAATCTGATTGGCCGGATCTACATTACCTGATGCTTTATCGCGTGGTTTCCAGCCAGCGCCATCATATAAAATGGTGGCATAAAAGCGTGGATCCCTGTTTTGATAAGGGTTTGCCTTCTGTGCCGCATTGTTCCAGCTGAATTTACTTCCGTCGCTCATTTCATAATCATCAACCAGCAAACCAATCGGGGTATTACCGGCCCAGTTATGGTAACCGTTGGGGCCATTCTGCTGTGCATGCCTGTTATTGCTCAGGGTGATGAAATATCTTCCAAAAATCAACTCTGAAGCGGCTGATGCATCAATACCTGGTGCCTTACTACCTCCGCCCATGGCGATGCTTTTAAAGTTTAATTGCCCGTCAGCAGCCGGTGCAGAAAGTGTTAGCTTATAACCTGTACCCGCATCCAACACTGCTTTTGCAGCTGTTTGAGCCAAACGATAACGCTCTGTTTGATTACCGGAAGCATAAGACAGAAAATCTAATTTCTGTGCTGGTATTCCGCTGATTTTTGCTGTAATTTTTGCCCGGTCATGAAGGTCGCTGGCCGCATAGATTAAGACCCTTGATTTTAGTGCCAGCGCGGCTAAAGCATTTGTACGGCCCTTATCTAATGTTTTGCCGGTAAGTAATTTACTGGCTTCATCACAATCTTTAACAATGAAATTAACACACTCTTCATAGGTATTACGTTTAACATTAAAATCATCGCTCAAACCGTAGGTTTTTGTAATAATGGCTACTGAACCATAATAACGTAAGAGTTGCTGGTAAAAATAAGCCCTTAAAAAGTAAGCTTCACCCAATAGCTGATCTTTTAAACTTTGGCTGCTCAACCCGTTATCTCCGCCAGTAATTCTTTCAATGGTGATATTGCAGGCCCTTATTCTATTGTACATTTGTTTATACCCCCAGGTATCATCTACCCACCCTAAAGTAGAAGGGTTTATGGTTGCATTATTAACCAGATCAATACCACGGGTGGGGTGTGTAAACAGGGCTTCATCTGATACCGATGCCAGCATTTGCTCAGAAAAGCCACCATTACTTAAACCATTGTAGATATCATTGACAAAGGCCTGCGCAAGCGCCGGATCTCTCCAAACCAGATCAGCAGATATTTTATCCGGTGGTGTAACATCCATAAAATCTTTTTTACAAGACATTGCAAAAAAGGTGATCAAAACTAATATATATAAAGTTTTATATTGAATTATTGCTTTCATATTTTTAATGATTAATGATAAACAGTATAGCTAAAAAGAGGCTTTAATACCCATGTTAATTACCCTTGCCTGAGGATAATACTGTCCACTAGAGTTTGTTGATTCTGGATCCCAGACTTTAACCTTATCAAGAGTAGCCAGGTTAAGTCCGTTTGCATACACCCTTACGGCATTTAATCCAATTTTTTCTACCAGCTTGTTTGGTAAAGTATAACCCAGTTCTACATTTTTAAGCCTGATGTAATTATTGCTTCTTAACCAATAGGTATTGTTTAAGGCATTATTACTATCTGTATAATAGCTGGATCCTCTGTTTGATAAACGTGGATCTACTGAACTTGGGTGATCAATACTCCAACGGTTCTGGTATGACCATTCTAAGAAATTTCCAATATCACCAGATTCTGTTACGCCTACAATTTGCATCCCACCGGTAGCTCCCTGAATGAGCATCGATAAGTCGAACCCTTTATATTGAAGGTTTAAATTAAAACCACCAGTAAACGTAGGCGTCCCATTCTTATCTAAACGAATTTTATCATCAGCATTAATTTTTCCATCTCCGTTAATATCTTTGAATTTCATATCTCCCGGACGCAGATTATTGGTTAATGCACTATAATTAAGCGTATTCGCGTTAATTTCCGCCTGATCTCTAAATACACCGTCATAATCATATACCAGCCAGGCATTGGTTACCCTACCTGTAGTGCGTTGCCATTCCGGAGCACCTGGTGTTTCATCCCAGAAAATAATTTTGTTTTTGGCATAACCTCCGTTTACACTTACACCAAAATTTAAGTCACCTACCTGATCATTGTAACTTAATTTAAATTCGAAACCTTTATTATTTACCTTCCCTAAATTTACAGGAGGCAACTGATCCGTAATCCCCGAACTTTCTGGAACGGAGCTACCACGACTAATTAAAATATTTGTTCTTTTGTTGTAGAAATAGTCAAACTCCAGTGCTAATTTATTATCCAAGAAAGAGGCGTCTAAACCAATGTTGGTGTTATTCGCAACTTCCCATCCAAAATTTAAATTCGGAACCTTACCTTCATAAATGGATTTGGTTACTGCATCATTTAAAATATAACTTCCAAAGTTCATTAAACTTAAATACTGATACTCTTGCAGTACATCACCAAAATAGGCTTCCGCACCCATCTGACCATATGAAGCCCTTATTTTTAAGTTGTTAATGAAGCTGACATTGTTTTTAAAAAAATCTTCTTCTGATAAACGCCAGCCCACTGATACGCCAGGAAAGAAACCAAACCGCCTGTTGGTTGGAAAAATATAAGAACCATCTACGCGCCAAAGAAACTCAGCCAGGTATTTTTCTTTATAGTTGTATCCCGCTCTTCCAAAATAACTTAAACGTGCCCTGTTATATAAATTATTAGGATCACCAGGGTTGTTACCCAATGATTGCTCTCTCTCATCGCCGCCTAATAATTGCTCAATAGCTGATGATAGAAAATATCTTCTGAAAGCTGTAAAACCATCATTAGCAACTTGTTCTCTTGTGGTACCAGCCATTAAACCAATGGTATGTTCGCCTATTTTTTTATCATAGTTAATCATTCCGGTTAAGTTAGTCGCCAGCTGCCCACCTGCGGTTTCTCTAAGCCTTGGATCGGTATACTGAGAACGTACCGATCCGGTTAAAACCGGTGTTACCCCATCTGCCTCGAATGTTTTCTTATCCCAATCATAAAGGGTCCATGGCAATTGCCAGTTTTTCTGCCGTCCGGAATATTTATCAATGGCAGCCGTTCCGGTTACTTTTAAGCCCTCTACTCCAGGTATTTTAACCTCTACCTTACCGGTAGTCTGGAAGTAATCTCTCACATCCTTGTTGTAACCGGTTAAATCGGTAGTAGAAACCACCGGGTTATAGCCATACTCAATATCTCTGCCCGGTAATCCGTTTGGCCATATGGCAATTTCAGTTGGCCTTCCCCGCATTAAAAATCTAAAGATATCTCCCGCACCAACTGTTGGAAAATTACGGTCTTCCTCTCTGGCAGTTACACCTAATGTAGTAGTAATGTATTTATTCAATTTTGCTTCCAGGTTAAAACGCATATCGTATTGCTTATAACCTGTGGCAGAATTCTTATAATAGCCATCCTGATTAAGATAACCTAAGGAAACCAGGTATTTTACATTTTCAGTACCGCCGTTGATCTGAACATTATGCCTTTGTTGCGGAGACCATTTTTGAAATGTAGTATCAAACCAATCAGTATTTGGGTAACGTAATGGATCTGAACCATCACCAAATTTTCGGATCTCATCAGGCTTATACGTAGCATTGATGGTTTTCCCTGCAGTTGATTGATAAGTACCCGTTGATTTAAAACTATTCCAGGCCGCCGACCATTCATTTGGATTAAGGTCAGAACCAAAAATATTGAGTTCATTTAGTATTTCAGCATATTGAGTGGAATTGGCCATTTTTGGAATCCGTGTAGGCTGTTGCAGGCCATAGCTAAAATCATAAGAAAACTGAGGTTTCCCTGATTTCCCTAACCTGGTGGTGATGAGGATTACCCCATTTGCTGCCTGTGAACCATAAATAGCGGCAGAAGCATCCTTCAACACGGATACACTTTCAATATCGTTTGGATTAATCCTTTCAATTCCACCCGCACGGTTAGGAATTCCATCAATTACAATCAGGGCATTGTTATTCCCAAGGGAATTAATACCACGAATCCGGATCGTGGATCCGTCGTAACCAGGCTCACCACTACCTTGCAGAGCCGTTACACCGGGTAAACGTCCGGCCAATGAATTAGATAAATTTACAGACGATGATTTGGCCAGTTCTGTACCTTTTACAGATGCCACAGCACCGGAAACAACAGCTTTCTTTTGTGTGCCGTAACCTACTACAATTACTTCGGATAAGTTCTGATTATTTTCCAGTAAACGAACGGTAATACTGGTTTGATTTTTAACCTGCACTTCCTGATCGGTATAACCTACGTAGCTAAAGATCAAGGTAGCATCTTCAGGAACTTTTATACTAAATTTACCGGTGCCATCTGTTACCGTAGCTGCTGTACCTCCCTTTAGTTTGACACTTACACCTGGGATAGGTCCTTTGGCATCATTCACCTGCCCTTTCACTACAATATCCTGTAGTAAAGGCTTGTAAAGGTAGAGACGTTTTTTTTCCGGTAATGTCTCAGCAGAAAAAGTCATAAATGGTGAAAAAACGAAACAGCTACCATACGCAAGAAACATGCTTTTTCTGGCAAAATTCTTCCATAGATTTTTTTTCATGGGATTTGATTTATTTGGTTAGGGAATAGTTACAATGCAATCTAATATGAATGATTTGTTAATAAGCAAATGCCATTCATGACTAATTGATATAATTACTTACACCACACCACCAAAAAAATAAGCCCCCTTATAGAATTATATCAATCATCATTCAACCATATGATTTATTTGCAGACAGCTTTACACTGTATTTGGGTAGAAAAACTGATACATACCGAAGCAACTGTATCATATTCCCGACTAATAGTTCATATCTGGTTTTAACGCAAGGTAAACATATTATATATTAAATCGGAAAAGTAAGCGTAACTATTTTGCGAAAAAAATGAGATTGAAAGATACTTTCATTCAACTGCCAAACTAATCATACACAGACTTTTAATTATGTATAAAGCCTTAAGAAATGATGATAAGTATTAATAACTGATCAACTAATCTTATCAAAAGAAATGCCCTTTTCCAACTTATTCAGGTGAGTTTTCAGAATAGCATTTTCTGGCTTTTCCAGTTTTGGATCAGCTTCAAAAATTTCGATTACGGTATTTCTGGCTTCGGCTAATATAACTTGATCGGTTGCCAGATCAGCCAGTTTCAGATCGAGTACGCCACTTTGCTGCGTACCGGTAATATCACCAGGTCCCCGAAGTTGTAAATCAATTTCTGAAATTTCGAAACCATTATTGGTTCTCACCATGGTTTCCAACCTGACCTTACCTTCTTTACTGAGTTTATTACCACTCATTAAAATACAGAAAGATTGCTCCGCACCGCGTCCTACACGGCCACGCAACTGATGCAACTGAGAAAGCCCGAAGCGCTCCGCATTTTCAATTACCATAACCGATGCATTTGGTACATTCACACCTACTTCGATAACTGTAGTAGCGACCATGATCTGACTTTTACCCTCAATAAATTGCTGCATCTCAAATTGCTTGTCGGCATTGGGCATTTGCCCGTGTACAATGCTAATCTGGTAATCCGGACGCGGAAACTGATAACTTAATTGCTCGATCCCGGCTTCCAGATGTAACAAATCAAGTTTTTCACTTTCTTTAATCAGCGGGTAAACAATATATACCTGCCGGCCCTTTGCAATCTCCTGCTTCATAAATCCAAACATGCGGAGCCGCTGCCCTTCAAACAAATGCCTTGTTTCTATAGGTTTTCTACCCGCCGGAAGCTCGTCAATAATCGAAACATCCAGGTCGCCGTATAAGGTCATGGCCAGCGTACGCGGTATAGGCGTAGCCGTCATCACTAAAATATGTGGTGGGATAACATTCTTACGCCAAAGTTTAGCGCGTTGTTCTACCCCGAAACGATGCTGCTCATCAATCACCACTAAGCCTAAATTACTGAACTTAACCTTGTCTTCAATTAAAGCATGTGTACCAATTAAGATATCAATTTCGCCATTTTCCAGCTGCTCATGTAGAATGGTTCGCTCTTTCTTTCTGGTATTTCCGGTGAGGATAGCCACCTTAACCAGATCATCTGTTACCAGTTCGGTAACAGATGCATAATGCTGACGGGCGAGGATTTCTGTTGGCGCCATCATACAGGCCTGATAACCATTATCATTTGCCAGAAGCATGCTCATCAGTGCAACAGCGGTTTTTCCGCTGCCCACATCGCCCTGAACAAGCCGGTTCATCTGAACGGCCCTTTGCGTATCTAAGCGAATCTCTTTAACTACTCTTTTTTGCGCATTGGTAAGTTCAAAAGGCAAAAACTCTTTATAAAACCGGTTTACCTTTTCTCCAACTTTATCAAAACGGGCACCCTTAAATTTCAACTGCCGAAGTTGCTTATTATGCAATAACTGGAGCTGGATAAAAAATAATTCCTCAAACTTTAACCGCCTTTCCGCATCATTTAATTCCTGCTGGTTTTTGGGGAAATGGATATTCAGCAATGCCCTTTTTTTATCAGTCAGTTGATATTTATCGATGATATATGCCGGTAAGTTTTCCTGAACCTGAGGGATCACCTGATCCAGCAGTCCGGCAATCAGCCTTTGGATACCTTTAGAGTCAAGTGTGAATTTTTTGAGCTTTTCCGTAGAGTGATAAACGGGTTGTAAAGTCAGATTGCCTCTTCCGGCAGGTTTATGCTGATACAGCTCCATTTCGGGATGCGAAATGCTGAATGTTCCATTGAAGAGAGTTGGCTTGCCGAAAGCAACATAAGCTGTACCCACTATAATATTTTCATCTACCCATTTTAAACTCTGAAACCAAACCAGTTCCATAATCCCGGTTTCATCTTTAAAGGCTGCCACAATCCGTTTGGCCCGTTTATCACCAATTACCTTTTTATGAATCACCCGACCAATAATCTGAATATAGGATGAGTCGGGGCTAAGCTGATTGATTTTAAAATACTTGGTACGGTCAATGTAGCGAAAAGGATAGTGCGACAGCATGTCCCGAAAAGTAAACAGACCCAGGTCTTTTTTCAAAACATCTGCCCGACTAGGCCCTACGCCTTTTATAAACTCAACAGGTGTATCTAAAATCGGATTCGACAAAACTTTTATACTTTTTTAGCCATCATGCCCTTTAACAAATGTGCATTAAAAATAACAATCGATAAGAGTAAAAGCAAATAGGCAAAGAGCTGGTGAACATCAATATCTTCTTTAAAATAAGCAAATGCCACAGCAAACGCAACGATGGGATTAAGATAGATTAAAATACCAAGCGCAGACGATGGCATCCCCACAAGTGCATAGGCATTCAAAAACAGCGGGATAATGGTAAATACGATTGCAATAAGAAAGATATGTAACCAAAAAGATGTTGCAACCGGAAAAGGAGCTGAACTTGTGAAATATAGCGGTAAAATGATCAGACCTGATAAGATCAGCTGGATGCCTAATAAATTAAACTTATCTACATCCTTAATCACTTTCAGCAAGATAATATAAAAGACATAAAATGAGGCAATTAATATGGCCCATAAAACTTCATGAACAGAGCCTGTTGCCAACAGGATGATGCTGATCAGCGCAACTCCAAGTGCAATCACCTTAATTCTGCTGAGTTGCTCCTTTAGCAGGATAAAACCACAAAGTGCTGTAATAAGCGGGCAAACCATATAGGCAAATGCGGCTGCCTTTAAGCTTACGCTGTTTACTGCATAAATATAAGTAAACCAATTACCGGTAATGAGCACAGCAGAAAGAACGGTCAAGAGTAATAATCTGCGTTGTTTAGCAGATGGCAGCGCTTTGAAATGCAAGTAATCTTTTTGCAGGTTTTCTCGTCTAAAAAGTAAAATACTGGCCCATACTACAATGACAGATACAAATATCCTGTAGTATAAGATTTCCTGCGGAGGAAATGCTTTCAGGTTGCGAAGTGGAATAGACATTGTTCCCCATATGATATAAGGAACAATACCTGCTATAAAAAATCTGCTTTTGCCTTTTTCCAATTATCCTGCGATGGCAATGACTGAGATTTCTACATTTACATTTTTAGGCAATACCGATACCTGTACCGTTTCACGCGCAGGAAAATCTGCTGTAAAATATTGACCATAAATTTCGTTTACCTGTGCAAAGGTACCCATATCACTTAAGAAGATGGTTGATTTAACTACATGATCGAAAGTTAATCCTGCTTCTAATAAAACAGCTTTAAGATTCCGCATGACCTGATGGGTTTCCTCCTCCATATTTCCAATGTTTAATTCACCGTTTTCAGGGTTAATGGCAACCTGGCCGGAAACAAAGAGAAAGTTTCCTGCTTTTACGGCCTGGCTGTATGGCCCGATTGGTGCAGGCGCATTAGTTGTGGTAATAATTTGTTTCATAAAATAGATTTATTTAGCAAGCCATTGTATAAGCTTGTAGATGATCCCTGCAAGAAAGATGATAATGGCCAATGCATTAATAAAATGCATAATCCTGATGTTAATATTATCAGGTCGGTTTGGATCTTTTTTACGGAAGAAGTACATCACACAAACTTAATTAAAAAGCCTAACATCAAAAACTAAAAGGCACAAAAAAAGTCCCGATGCAAATCGGGACTTTTTTTTAAACTTTATATTGAAAGACTAGTTTCTAGCTGTTTCAACACGACGGTTTTGGATACGACCTTCTTCAGTATCGTTAGAAGCAATTGGATTAGCTTCGCCTAAACCTTTAGTAGCAACTTGACTAGCGTTAACACCAGAGTTTACTAAGTAAGTTTTAACAGAATTTGCTCTGTCTTTAGATAACTTCATGTTATATGCAGCAGTACCTTCGCTTGAAGCGTAACCGTTTACAGTTACTTTACCACCGTTTTCACGTAACACTGAAGATAATTTATCTAAAGTTGGATAAGATTCAGTTTTTAATACAGATGAGTTAAAATCGAAACCGATTTTTTCGAAACCTGTTACGTTAGTGTTAGTTGAATCAGCAGTGAATTTAGGAAGTGGACATCCTGAACCATCAACAGCAGTACCTGCAGGAGTTCCTGGGCATTTGTCGAATTGATCAGCAACACCATCACCATCAGTATCTTTTTTCAAATCTTCAACAGATTTTTCTACGTTAGATACACGGTTTTTCAATGCTTCAACTTCTTGACGTAAAGTTGGATCTTTTAATTCATCATACATTGTAGCTAATGGGTTAGACCACTCTAAGCTTGGTTTTGCAGAAGAACCTAAAGAGAACTCTAAACCAGCATAACCGTAAGAGAATTTATCTTTAGTAGTACCTTTTGCATAAACTCCATCAAAGTTATCAGCGTCAACAAAGTTCATTGTGTAACCTAAGTTAAAGTTAACACGCTCAGAAACTTTGAATTTAACACCGGCACCAACTGGAATGTAGAAACCTTTTACATAGTCTTTAGCTTCGTGTCTGTCACCTACTGGACCGATAGCATTACCTTTCCAGTCAATAGTTTGACCACCTGTAGTTACTTTTGGAGCATAAGCTAAATAACCAGCACCAGCTGTTAAGAAGAAACCTACTGAATTCTCACGACGTAAGAAATCGATAGAACCTAAGTTAACCACACCACGTAAATCAACAGCATATTGTAACTGAGTTTCAAAATCACTAGCAGTTGAAGCTACTGGACCTGCAGTTGCATCATTTGAACCAGAAACTTTACCACGTACACCAGCTAATTCTAATGCGAAAGAGTGACCTAATTGTTTACGGATATTTAAACCATAACCTAAGTTAACGTCCCATTTGTTAAAGTCATTCGAACCACCAATGGCAACAACCGGAGCTAATACACCAGCGTTAACACCAATTGACCAAGTTCTGTACTGTCCTCTTCCACCAAATACCTTGGTAGAAGAAGTAGTTGCAGGAGCATCCTGAGCGACAGCAAGAGAAGCAACTCCTGTTAATGCCACTAAAGAAAGTGCAACACTTTTCTTTAAAGTAGAATAATTCATAATCTTTTTTCTTTTTTAAGGGTTAAACAATTTAATTGATTAATTTTTTGTAATCGCAAAATTAAACAAATTTTTAAATTTTCAAACATTTACACAAACTCCGTTCCAAACTTCAGGAGAAATAGGGATTTTATTACATTTGATCTCTTTACAATTCTTAATGCACCATTTATGAAATATCCACAAATTGATCAGTCGCTTTTCATTTTAAACAGGAAAAACTTTATCAAACAACTAAAAGACAATTCATTAGCTATATTTAATGCCAATGATGAATTCCCCAGAAGTGGCGATCAGAACTTTATCTTTAAACAAAATCCCGACTTATTTTATTTATCAGGAATCGATCAGGAGCAAACTATACTACTCATTTATCCTGATTGTCCTAATCCTTTGTATAGAGAAGTCCTGTTTTTAAGACAGACCAACGATCACATCAAAGTTTGGGAAGGCTATAAATATACCAAAGAACAGGCTAAATCGGCATCAGGCATCACCAATATTTACTGGCTGGAAGATTTTGATAATATATTGCACAGCATTGTACATTATGCAGACCATATTTATCTTAATTCTAATGAAAATGATCGCTATGCCCATACGGTGCCACATCGTGACCTGAGGTTTATTGATCAAATGCGTTCTAAATATCCTTTACATCGCTACGAACGATCCGCACCGATTATGCGTCATTTACGGGCCGTTAAATCTGATGTGGAAATTGAACTGACTAAAAAGGCCTGTGCCATAACAAGGGATGCCTTTATTAAAGTATTAAAGTTTACGAAGCCCGGCGTAAAAGAATATGAAATAGAAGCAGAAATCATTCATGAATTTATTCGCCAGGGAGCAACAGGACATGCCTATACGCCTATTATTGCATCGGGGCATAATGCCAACATCCTGCACTATAATGATAATAACCAAACCTGCAATGCAGGCGATGTCATTCTTTTTGATTTTGGTGCGGAGTATGCCAACTATAACGCAGATATGAGCCGGTCAATTCCGGTTAGCGGACGTTTCACAGCGCGGCAGAAAGAAGTTTACAATGCGGTATTACAGGTGATGAAAGCAGCCACCAACTTATTAACTGCCGGTACCGTATGGAATACCTATCATGAAGAAGTGGGCGAACTGATGACAGAACACTTAATTAATTTAAAATTAATCTCTGCCGGTGATGTTAAAAATCAAAATCCCGCTTACCCGGCCTACAAAAAATACTTTATGCATGGAACCTCCCATCACCTGGGTATAGATGTTCATGATTTTGCTGGCAGATACACCCCATTTGCTGATGGAAACATTTTAACTGTTGAACCCGGAATTTATATTCCCGAAGAAGGATTAGGCATTCGTCTGGAAAATAACATCCTAATAACAGCAAATGGCAATATTGACTTAATGGCTGACATCCCGCTGGAAGCGGAAGAAATTGAAGATATCATGAACAGTTAAGCTGGTATATCCAATATGACTCATGAAGCTGTCCAACGAGATTAAAAATTAAAAAGCAAAAAAAAGATCCTGACGCGAATCAGGATCTTTTTTTTATGCTAATTAAGTTTCTAACTACTGTGCCGGAAAGCTAAAGTTAAATGTACCCTGACCGGTTACACCAGACATGTAAACCATTCCATTTCTGGTTTGAGGCAAGGCTTTCTGAACATCGGTCACGCTGTTTACAGCTTGTCCGTTTACTTTAGTAATGATTAAGCCTTTCTCTACACCAATGTTATCAAATGCTTTTCCCGTAGTAACCGAAGTAACAACTACCCCGCTATTAATGCCCAGTTTAGATTTCTGAGCCGGAGTTGCAGGTGCAAACGTTGCGCCCAGTTTTGATACCTCTACAGATTTTGTTGCAGCAGTATTGGCATTAGGGTTTATACTCGACTCCCCTTTTAAGGTTACCGTATAGTCTTTTAGTGAACCATCTCTCAATACCGTTAATTTAACTTTATCACCCGGATTCAGACGACCAACCCTTTCCTGTAAATCAGGAGAATCATTGATTACAATACCATCAACCTTTTTAATTACATCACCAGGTTTTAAACCAGCAGCCTCTGCAGCACCTTTTGCTACCACATCGTTTACATATAGGCCGCTAACTTCGCTCGTTTTGATACCTTCTGGTTTATCATCACCGCTAAGCGGAACGAAGTTTACACCTATATAACCACGTTTAACCGAACCATACTTCATAAAATCATCTACAATTTTACGTGCCAGGTTAACCGGAATAGCAAAACCATAACCCTGGTTGTAACCACTTTGAGAGGCAATTGCAGAATTGATACCTACCAGTTCACCATTAGTATTCACCAATGCCCCGCCACTGTTACCCGGATTAATGGCTGCATCAGTTTGAATAAAGGACTCAATACTGGTGTTTGCCGGACGTTCTGGCCTTTTACCTGTACGCTGATATTCCCTGTATTCTTCTTCAGTAATCTCGTTTCCCTGTTGTTCTCTTCCTATGATACCAATACTACGGTTTTTTGCACTTACAATACCGGCTGTTACTGTCGTCTGTAAATCCAGTGGGAAACCAACGGCCAAAACCCACTCACCCACCTGAACATTATCAGAATTACCCATTTTAACAACAGGCAAACCAGTAGCGTTTACCTTGATTAATGCTAAATCTGTATTCGGATCGCGACCAATCACCTTTGCCTCAACTTTACGCCGATCGGTTAAAACCACCTCCACTTTCTCTGCATTTTCAACCACGTGATTGTTCGTAACGATGTAACCGTCCTGACTGATAATTACACCTGATCCTGAAGCGGCTCTGGGTTGACGCTGCATCTGACGGCCACCACCGCCAAAGAAATCTTCCATCATATCAAACGGCGAAGAACTTCCCTCACTTTTGCCGGAGGCTGAATAGGTGGTCTTAATGTGAACCACACCCGGAGCAACCGCTGCGGCAGCCTGCGTAAAATCAGTAGCACCGGCCGAAGTGACCTTAAGCGGATTGTTTGCAAAATATAGATTCTGTTTTTCTGAAATCGTATTTCCGGTTTGGTTACGCTCAAATAGCTTATAACCTCCAATTGCTGCTGCCCCACCTATAAAAGCAGCTAACACGGTAATGCCTAATATTTTTTTCATGTGTTTATATATTGTTTTTAATGGCCATGAAGCTATCAAAAGCTGCCTTCTGAATCCTATCCAAAAGCTTTTAATGGTTTCATGAGTGTGTATATTGTTTCTTACTCCTCACAACTGATTATAAGTTCCATTGCCGGCAAATTGTTTGGTTTACCTATAACCACTTGTGCTTTAATGTTTGACAAGAGCGCTGTATTTTCTTTGTTTAAGCAGAACGCTCCAGCAGTTATTTATCTGCCTAAATTTTCTTTTGTAAGTTTATTCAAATTTAATACCATATCAACGATATTTGCATCACTAAAGCATTGACATCGGTGTTAAAAAATGTTAAAATGATTTACACCAGATTACTTTTAGCATCTGCAACTCAAATATTGCATTAAAAAATGAAGATCCAATGAAAATTAATTTCTTTAAATATCAGGGTGCCGGAAACGATTTTATTTTAATTAACCATACGGACAGTCCTTTAAAAAATATTGATAACGACCTGATTAAACAGCTTTGCCACCGCAGATTTGGTATTGGGGCAGATGGGTTAATGTTTATAACAAAGCACGATGATTATGATTTTGAAATGCACTACTTCAATGCGGATGGCCAATTGGGAAGTATGTGTGGCAATGGCGGAAGATGTATCGTAGCTTTTGCTAAACACCTGGGGATCATCAATAAGGAAACTAACTTTTTGGCAGTGGATGGTCCGCATTATGCCAGAATTTCAGAAAGCGGCGCGTGGATTGATCTTCAAATGATTGATGTAGAGATGATCATGCGTGATGGTGATGCCTATGTTTTGAATACCGGATCCCCACATTTTGTGAAAATACAGGAAAATCTAAAAAATTTCGATGTATTTAATGAAGGTAGAAATATTCGCTACAATGAAATTTATAGCGAGAAGGGCATCAATATAAATTTTGTAGAAGATTTTGGCAATTACTTGTTTGTTCGTACTTATGAGCGTGGCGTAGAAGATGAAACGTATGCCTGTGGCACTGGTGTAACTGCCGTAGCCATGGCTATGGCCAAACATAAAAATCAGCGCGGACATATTGAAACCAACATTAAAGTTTTAGGTGGAGATATTAAAATCGACTTCGATTATGATGGACAAAAATTTACGAACGTATTTTTATGTGGTCCGGCAAAATTGGTTTTTGAAGGAGAAACAGATCAATCAATATAAATTAATCACTTTTAAACTGATGATGCTGAGGTGGTCAGATCAGTACCTTATTCTTTTACCGGATTGACCATAAATAATCAAATTATTACATGAATAAATAAGTGTGTACAATATACACTATTGTAGTGTATATTGGTGGCCAATTCAGCTACATGATTCGCTGGGAAATCATAAAATATACACTATTTAACATCTGTCTCAACATAATTACACAGCATTTATTTAAGTTCAAATAATGACTTAAACAGGCTTCTGACAGCGATTTAGACCAATCAGAAACAGATTTAGGCTCAAAAATAAATCAATCGATTGATTAAATGACAGAAATTGGACAGATTTATTCTTTTTTAGGCGCTATTTTTGGGCATCAGTTGCAAATTCAAAATCTATATTTTGACAAAGCTTCAACCCGGAAATTTAATATTAAACACACACACGAATACTCCATGAGAAAAGGAACAACTCTCTTCTTCAGTTTGAGCATGGGAATGCTTTTGGCATCCTGCGGAAATAATGATGATGCCAAAAAAGCAGCTGCGGCTGCAGCGGCCGGCCCTCAGGCCTATCCTGTTTTTGCCGTTAAATCGCAAACTACAGAATTAAACTCTGATTACCCCGCAACAATCGAAGGCATTCAGAATATTGATATCCGCCCTAAGGTTGATGGTTTTATTGATAAAATATTGGTTGATGAAGGCGCTGTGGTTAAAAAGGGCCAGTTGCTTTTTACGATCATGGCACCACAATATGAACAGGAAGTTAGAACAGCGAGAGCTGCCATCAGCAGTGCAGAAGCGGATGTACATGCCGCTCAATTGCAGGTGAACAAAACTAAACCGCTGGTCGAAAAAGATATCATCAGTAAATATGACCTAGATGCTGCTCAACTGACACTTCAAAGCAGAAAAGCAGCTTTAGCACAGGCAAGAGCTACCTTAGCAAACGCACAGGTAAACTTAGGCTATACATCCATTACCAGTCCTGTTAATGGGATCGTAGGTAGCATTCCATTTAGAAATGGAAGCTTAGTAAGCAGCTCCAGCACAGAACCCTTGACAACCATTGCCAACACATCCAAAGTTTATGCCTACTTTTCTTTAAATGAGAAACAGCTATTAGATTTCTCTAAAACTTATAAGGGAAATACCCTGGCCCAACAAATGGCGAATATCCCGGCAGTAAGCCTGGTATTGGCTGATGGAACAGTTTACGCTCAAAATGGTAAAATTGAATCCATTAATAGTCAGATTAATACCAATACAGGTTCGGCCAGCTTAAGAGCAACTTTCCCCAACCCGATCGCCTTATTAAAATCCGGTGGAAGTGCATCGGTAAGGATTCCTCAGAAAGTAGAAAATGCCATTTTAGTTCCTCAGAAATCAACTATTGATTTGCAGGGTAAAAAATTCGTGTATGTTTTAGGCGATTCAGCTAAAATTGTCAGCACCGAAATTCAGATCATGGATTTAGCGAAAGATAAATTTTATGTGGTAACCAAAGGACTAAAGGCCGGAGATAAAATCGTACTGGAAGGTTTCCAATCGTTAAAAGACGGCGTTAAAATTAAACCACAGGAAACAAGTGCCGATTCAGTTTACGCGGAGATTAAGTAATAGTAATATCATCAGTGCAATCACACGATCATCAGTGTAATCAATATTAATTATGTTTAAGAAATTCATAGAAAGGCCGGTTTTATCAACGGTTATATCCATTATCATCGTTATTCTCGGTGTTTTAGGTTTAGCTACCCTACCGGTTTCACAATATCCCGAAATTGCGCCACCAACGGTGCAGGTTTCCACGTCATATCAGGGCGCAAATGCCGACGTGGTGATGAACAGCGTGGTTGTGCCGCTGGAAGAACAAATCAATGGAGTGGAAGACATGACTTACATGACTTCGACCGCAAGTAATGATGGAACAGCAGCCATTACCATCAACTTTAAACTGGGAACCAACCCCGATCTGGCTGCAGTAAACGTTCAAAACAGGGTGGCGCGCGCCACCAGTTTACTACCTGCAGAGGTTACAAAATCTGGTGTAATTACGGCCAAAAGACAGGCCAGTAACGTATTGATCTTTGGTCTTTATAGTGATGACCCATCTTATGATCAAAAATTCTTGCAAAATTATGCCAACATCAATATCATCCCGCAAATTAAGCGTATTAATGGTGTAGGTGATGCAAGTGCCTTCGGAACGCTTGATTATACCATGCGCCTTTGGTTAAAGCCTGATGTGATGGCTACTTATGGTTTAGTGCCAAGTGACGTGAATACGGCCCTTGCAGATCAGAACGTGGAGGCTGCTCCAGGCCAGTTTGGAGAGCAGGGCGATCAGGCATTTCAATATACCTTAAAATATACCGGCAGGTTAAAAGATGAAGCGCAGTTTGGTAACATCATTATCAAAACAGCAGCTAACGGACAAATCCTTCGGTTAAAAGATATTGCCCGAATTGAGTTAGGTGCACAAAGCTATGCCAGTGCGGTGAATTTTAATGGTAAGCCGGCATTGGGTATCGCCATTAATCAAACGGCAGGTTCAAATGCAAAAGAAGTAATCGAAAACTCTATTAAAACGCTGGATGAAGCCCAAAAATCTTTTCCAAAAGGCGTTCATTATTCAACACTGGTAAACGTTAATGACTTCTTAGATGCATCAATCGAAAAGGTTATTCATACTTTAATCGAAGCATTTATCCTCGTATTCCTGGTTGTATTTATTTTCTTACAGGATTTCCGTTCAACCTTAATACCGGCAATCAGTGTTCCGGTAGCAATTATTGGTACCTTCTTTTTCTTAAGTCTATTCGGTTTTACGATTAACTTATTAACCTTATTTGCCCTCGTACTCGCCATTGGTATTGTGGTGGATGATGCGATTGTGGTAGTGGAAGCGGTGCATGCTAAACTGGATGAGGGTTATACCGATGCCAAAAAAGCAACCATAGATGCGATGGACGACATCAGTGGTGCGATTATTTCGATCACTTTAGTTATGGCCGCGGTATTTATCCCGGTGAGTTTTATCCAGGGATCTTCAGGTGTATTTTATAAACAGTTCGGTTTAACACTTGCGATCTCAATTATCTTATCTGCAATCAATGCATTAACCTTAAGTCCGGCGTTATGTGCGTTATTTTTAAAACCCCATGCGGATGACCACGGAAAAAAGAAAAACTTTTTAGAGCGTTTTTATGCTGCATTTAACACTTCATTTGATGCCGTAACCAATAAGTATAAAAAATCTGTTAGCTTCCTTTCCCATAAAAAATGGATTGTAGGTTTAGGTATTTTATTATTTACAGGAATTTTGGTTTGGACCATGAATACCACACCAAAAGGTTTCGTACCGAATGAAGATTTGGGAACGATCATGTCTGATATCTCTCTACCTGCAGGTACATCGCAGGAGGAAACCAATGTTGTAATTGCAAAAATTGACAGCATTGCACATGGAATTCCTGAAATCAAAAATACATTAAGGGTTGTTGGCCGGAGTATGATCAGTGGTTCTGGCAGTTCTTATGGTATGGTAATTTCCAGATTATCTCCATGGGATGAACGTAAAGGCCGCGATGTAAAAGTGATTATTGGCGAGCTATTTGCCAAAACCGCGAATATTAAAGGTGCAAAAATTATCTTCTTTGCCCCGCCAACCATTCAAGGTTTCGGAACAAGTGGTGGTTTTGAATTCCAGCTGCAGGATAAAACCGGTGGAGACATCAAAAAATTCAATGATATTGGTAATGGATTCTTGGCAGCTTTAAGTAAAAGACCAGAAGTTCAATATGCTTCAACGTCATTTAACCCTAATTTTCCTCAATATCAAATTGATGTAAATGTGGCAAAAGTGAAACAAGCCGGCTTAACCGTTGCCGATGTTCTGGGTGTGATGCAAGGTTATTATGGTGGGGTTTATGCCTCTAACTTTAATAAGTTTGGTAAACAATTCAGGGTAATGTATCAGGCAGATGCGCAGTATCGTTCCAATGAGCAAACCTTGACCCGAATCTTCGTCCGTAATGGAAGCGGACAAATGGCGCCGGTATCTGAATTTATTACGCTAACTAAGGTATATGGCCCACAAGCCATTTCACGTTTCAACTTATTCACTTCGATTTCAGTTACGGGTAATCCAAATGCTGGTTTTAGTTCCGGAGATGCCTTAAAAGCAGTACAGGAAGTTGCAGCGCAAACATTACCTGCTGGCTATGGATATGAATTTTCAGGTCTGTCACGCGAGGAAATTAGCGGTGGAAGCCAGACGGTATTTATCTTCTTACTTTGTATTATCTTCGTTTACTTCCTGTTGGCGGCCCAATATGAAAGTTATATTTTACCTTTAGCGGTACTAATTTCTCTTCCTATCGGTTTAGCTGGTGTATTTATTTTTGATAAGATTTTCGGTGTAGATAATAACATCTATACACAAATCACCCTCATCATGCTGGTTGGTTTATTAGCCAAGAACGCCATTCTGATTGTGGAGTATGCAGTGGATAGACGGAAAAAAGGCATGAGTATTGTTAATGCGGCCATAGATGGTGCTACAGCCCGTTTACGCCCGATTTTGATGACCTCTTTTGCATTTATCCTGGGTTTATTACCATTGATGCTTTCTTCAGGTGTTGGTGCATCCGGTAACAAATCAATCGGTACCGGCGCGGTAGGCGGTATGCTGATCGGAACATTATTCGGTGTATTTGTCATCCCGGCATTATTTATTGTTTTCCAAAGTTTACAGGAACGAATCAGCGATAAATCTCCCTTTGAAGAAGGAATTGAAAAGGAGCAAACACCAGAAGAATACGAATTGGCGACCAGTCAAAACAAACATTAATTTTTAAGAAAAATATGAAACTTAGATATAAGTATTCCATTTTAATCGGCTTCACCATCTTGACCTTAAGCGCTTGTGTGACTAAAAAATATGAGCGGCCTCAGGTTAAAAGTGAAGGATTATACCGGGATCAGAATACAACTGATACCACCACGATGGCAGATTTGCCGTGGAAGACACTGTTCTCAGATACCACTTTGCAATCTTTGATTCAGCAAGGAATAAATCAAAATTTAGATTTAAAACAAGCTATTGAGCGCATTAGAATTTCAGAGGCAACATTAAGACAAAGCCGTGCCGCATTTCTGCCAAGCTTACAGGCAGATGTTTCGGTTACTGATGCTAAACAAGCCGCTGCGGCATTGAATTTTCCAGCCGGGATTAACATCAATTTAGAAACACAAACCTACAGGGCACAGTTAAGTACAGCCTGGGAAGCAGATATTTGGGGGAAACTAAGTAGTGCCAAGCGATCTGCATTCGCTACTTTACTACAAAGTGATGCTGCAAAAAGAGCTGTTCAAACCCAGCTAATTGCTACCATTGCGAACAGTTATTACACTTTACTGGCTTTAGACAAACAATTGGCCATTACTGAACAAACCATCAAAATCAGGGCACAGGATGTAGAAACCATGAAAGCACTGAAAGAAGGTGCAGTTGTAAATGGTGCGGCTGTGGTACAAAGTGAGGCCAATCTATATGCCGCCCAGGTAACCTTACCAGATTTGAAACGCAGTATTAAAGAAGCAGAAAATGCATTAAACATTGCGCTGGCACAGGCACCCGGAACAGTAAACCGTACAACATTAGACCAACAAGTTGCATTTTCAAATTTACAAACCGGAGTTTCCGCTCAGTTGTTGCAAAACCGGCCCGATGTTATTGCCGCTGAATTTGGTTTCAGAGCCGCATTTGAGAATACCAATGTTGCCAAAACATACTTCTACCCTGCCTTAACCTTAACTGCGGCAGGTGGCTTAACCAGTTTACAGTTGAGTAACTTCTTTGATAATTCCATTTTCTACAACCTGGTTGGTGGTTTAACACAACCCATTTTTGCCAAAGGGGCAAATAAAGCCCGTTTAACTACTGCACAGGCAAATCAGCAAATTGCATTTTACACCTTTCAACAAGCCCTTTTAACCGGCGGACAAGAGGTTTCAAATGCATTGTATGCTTATCAAACTGCAGAAGAAAAAGAAGCAACAAGAGCCAAGCAAATTGCTTCCTTAACTAAGGCCGTAGATTTTACAAAAGAACTATTACGTTATAGTTCAGCCACGAATTATACTGATGTATTGACTTCAGAGCAAAGTTTATTAACTGCTCAATTGAGTGGAATTAATGACAGACTACAAAAGCTACAGTCAGTTGTAAATTTGTACCGTGCTTTAGGCGGCGGGTGGAAATAACCTATTTTAATATTTAGTTACGCAAAAAGCATCCTGAAAATCAGGATGCTTTTTGCATTTATGTTAATTATTTTACTGATACATTCCTTTGCTATCGATGAAACTGATCACCTTATCCGGGAGAAAAAACTGTACGTTTTTCTTTTCTTTGATAGATTTACGAATAAATGTGGAAGAGATTTCCATTAGCGGCGTATCTGTAAACATGATGGACGGATGATCTTTCCATTCACTGATATCAGCGCCGGGTCGCGGATAAACATAAATCTGATAATTCTTCAAAAGCACCTCATAGTTTTTCCATTTTTTGAAAGAGACCAGGTTATCTGCTCCCATGATCAAAACAAAATCTTTTGACGGAAACCTTTCGTGAAGATAAGTCAATGTATCAATAGTATAGGATGGTTTAGGGAGCGTAAACTCAATATCGCTTATGCGGATATTCTCCGAATTCTCGGTAGCCAGATTGGCCATCTCTAGCCGATCGTACATGTTGGCTAGGCCACTTTTTTCTTTTAGCGGATTATGAGGTGAAACCACTAACCACACCTCATCAAGTTCGGTATGATTGGCCATATAGTTGGCAATAACTAAATGCCCGGTATGGATGGGGTTGTAAGAGCCAAAGAAAAGACCTGTTTTCAGTTGACGGTTTTCAGTTGACATTTTTCAGTTAACAGTTTAATATGCAAATATTAGATGGATCCGTATTTCTCAGGATGATTCATCATATGATTTAATAATTTAGCCAGCCTTTTGTCTCCCTATTTTCCATATCACGATCAGAATTTTACGAATAAAATGTGCTTTATACCTTCGCTTTCTCCAGGGCTTCAACTAAACAAATATTTGTTGACATTGAAGCTCTCCTGATTTGATCGGTAAGAGAGTAGATTTCATCTCGGGGAAAAGATTTGCTCAACTCAAATATAAACATAGATAATTCAAACGATTTTTATAAACCAGTAAGTCATAGAAATCACCCATATATTTATAGCTTAAATTATCTTATCAGAATAATATACAATTAGCTATTTACGTCCAAAACTGAAAGCTACAGATTGCTAACTGCTAGTGATTCAGAAACTCCTGCACCAATCTTTCAGCCTCAGCACAAGCTGTTGCCAAATCAAAGTTTTTTAGGATCACATCAAACTTATCTGCGTAAAGCAATTCCTTTTCTGCTTTGATAAAGCGTTCCTGAAGTTTTTCCGGACTATCTGTTCCTCTACCACTTAAGCGCTCTTTTAACACCTCTAAAGATGGTGGCTGAACAAAAATAGCTAAAGCATCTTCTTCATATTTTCGTTTTAAACGAATGCCGCCTTCTACATCGATATCAAAAATAACATGCTGATTATTTTCCCAGATACGTTCAATTTCCGAACGCAAGGTACCATAGAATGTGCCGTTGTAAACTTCTTCAAACTCTACAAATTCCTGGTGGGCAACTTTATGTAAAAACTCTTCTTTCGTGATAAAGTAATAGTCATTTTCATGCGTTTCATCGCCTCTGAGTTCTCTGGTGGTGGCAGAAATGGAAAAGCTTAGCTCAGGAAACTTTTTGAGGAGGTGGTGTACAATTGTAGTTTTGCCAGCTCCCGACGGTGCCGAAAATATGATTAATTTGCCTTGCATTTTTAAAAGTTTTGCGATTGGCGTTAGGCGTTAAGCGCTTGGCGCTTTCCACCTAACGCTACAACACGTTCAGTAATTGTTCTTTTATCTTTTCTAATTCTTCTTTCATGCCCACTACAAATTGTTGCATTTGTGCATCATTGGCTTTAGCACCCATGGTATTAATTTCTCTTCCAATTTCCTGAGAGATAAAACCCAGCTTTTTACCGTTGGCCTCTTTACTGCCCAATGTTTGAAGAAAATAATCACAGTGACTTTTTAACCTGGTTTTTTCTTCTGTAATATCAATTTTATCGATGTAATAAATCAATTCCTGCTCAAAACGGTTCTGATCGATATTGACCTTACCAACTGCATCATCCAGAAATTGTGCAAACTTATCACGGATGGCCGTAATCCTTTTAGGTTCTAATTCTTCAACAGATTTGAAGTACCCTAAGATATTTTTAATCCGGAGTTCAAGATCTGCTTTTAAAACAGCGCCTTCATCTATTCTGAATCTATTAAAATTAGCCAGGGCAGTGGTAAATATCTGATATAAATGATTCCATTCATCTTCACTTACGCTTTCTTCCTTATAGCTGATGACTTCCGGAAAAGTTAATGCCGTCTGAAGTAAATTGCTACTCCCGGCATTGAGTTCATGATTGACAGCCACCAGCTGATTATAGTAATGACTAAGCAAAGCGGTATTGATGGTAGCACCGGTTACTTCTCCGCCTGTGCGCTCTACATTAATGCTGAGGCTAACTTTTCCGCGCTCAATATCTTTACTGCAAACATTACGTAAAATCAATTCCTTATCAGAAAAAGCTTTTGGATATTTTAAATTGAGCTCAAGAAATTTACTGTTAAGCGATTTGATTTCGACACTATACTTTGCATTCGCATAATCGGCAGTTGCCAGGCCGTATCCTGTCATGGATTTTATCATGCGCAAAGATAGAAAAATTAGTTTACAGTTTGCAGACTGCCTTTTAGGTTTACCATTTACAAATTACATCAAATATGATGTTTCAAAGCATATCCTGACCTTATCTTAACTTTATTTAACAACTAAAAAGGTTAATAAATGCTAATTTTACAATCTGTTTTTAAAATGATCATTGTAATTTATGAAATGCATTGCTTGAGTGGTTATAACAAACAAGATAACTGATTAGCTGTTAAACCAGAAGAATAACGGAAATATATTTTACAGCAGCCAAAAATAACACAACATACCCATAATGTATCATGCCACTGCAAAACCAATTGTTTTATACCGATACATTAAACATAATAAATTAACCTTAATGAAAATTTTAAAATTATTCTTATTTCTATTATTGTTCCTTTTTACCGGGAATATACTGAAAGCACAAGAACTGATCATTAAGGGTGTAGTTTTTGAAAAGGGAACTAATTTACGTGTAGCACTGGCCGAAATTACCAACCAGCGAACCCAATTGGGCGTTGGCAGCAATGACCTTGGTTTTTTTCAGATCAGGGCAAATATTGGTGATACATTGTTAATTACAAAACGAAATCTTATTGACCAGCAGATTGTGGTGAAGGGCACTCAGGATATTCTCATCTATTTGGTAAGAAACAGCACTATGCTTGAAGAAGTGACGATTGTTGGAAGCACCAAGAAACAAGATTTGGAAGACCTTAAGCGTGACTTTAGAAATAAAGGCGTTTATAACGGTGGTAAATCATCAGTTTTATCAGCTGTTTTTAATCCTTTAAATGGATTGTATAACTTAATTGGTAAAGATCCAAAAAATGCACGAAGGTTTAACCGTTATGCAGATAATGAATTAAAGCAGACGCAGATTGACCAATATTTTAATGGTACCATCATTCAAAACAATACCGATTTAAGGGGAAAAGACCTCGAAACCTTTATGCTGAATTATCGCCCGGATTATGAAAAGGCACAACACTGGAACGTGTACGATTACATTAAATACATTAAGGAATCTGCAAAGAAATTTAAAGAAAACCCGGTAAAAGCAAATGATTTAAAACCTTAACTAAATAGATAAGGCTTCGCAGGCTTTTTCTGCGGCTAATTTTTCAGCATTTTTCTTATTGTAATCCCTACCTGTTCCAAATTTTTCACCTTCAACCAAGGCACTAATGGTGAATAGCTTTGCACTTTCACCTTCCCCATTCTGAACCAGTTCAAACATGACATCTTTACCATGGCGCTGGCACCATTCGATGAGTTTACTTTTGAAATTCGTTTCGGTAAGTTCTAAGGTATGGATATCGATATGTGGTTTAACAATTCTACGCAGCAAAAATTCCTTTGTAAAGTTATAGCCTTTATCCATATAAATGGCGCCTACAATTGCTTCAAAGGCATCACCAAGCATAGAGTTATGTTTGGTTTGAATACTTACCGATCTTTGGTCAAACTGAATGAGCTTATCAAAGCCTATTTTCTTGGCCAGCTGGTTAAGATTTGCCCTGTTTACAATTTTCGAACGCATTTCAGTCAGAAAACCTTCTTCCTTATAAGGATAGTGCTTAAAAAGCAATTCGGCAATCACCGATCCCAGTACGGCATCCCCCAGAAATTCAAGACGCTCATTACTGCTTCTGCTCCCATTCTTTAAAACTTTCGCAACAGAACGATGCCTGAACGCCATTTTATAAAGCGTTACATTGCCCGGTACAAAGCCTAAAATATTTCGCAGCTTTTTAACAAACTCCTTTTCTGGAGAAAGATAAAGTTTATATAATTTTAATATCGGCATTAAATAAATAACACAATTAACGGCTAATGAGCATATTTAACTAAGTTATCTATTTTTACTTAGCATACAAAATTATATAACAATGCTGTTTTAATTATTCTTCGTATTTCTTGAAAATTACGGAAGCGTTATGTCCTCCAAAACCAAAAGTATTACTTAACGCGGCCCTCACTTCACGTTTTTGCGCTTTGTTGAAAGTAAAATTTAATTTCGGATCAAAAGCAGGATCATCTGTAAAGTGATTGATTGTTGGGGGAACAATATCATTTTTCACAGCCAGAATTGCAGCAATTGCCTCTACAGCACCAGCCGCGCCTAAAAGGTGGCCTGTCATTGATTTTGTAGAGCTGATATTTAACCGGTAAGCATCTTCGCCGAATAAAGTACCAATGGCCTTGGTTTCACTAATATCACCCAATGGTGTAGAAGTGCCATGCACATTAATATAATCAATATCTGCAGTAGTTAAACCGGCATCTTTAAGCGCATTTGTCATTACCATTCTGGCACCTAAACCTTCAGGATGTGGTGCGGTGATGTGATTTGCATCAGCACTCATTCCACCGCCTACCAGTTCAGCATAAATTTTTGCACCTCTGGCTTTAGCGTGTTCAAGTTCTTCCAGGATAATGGTTCCTGCACCTTCACCAGCAACAAAACCATCGCGATCCTTATCAAAAGGACGGGATGCCGTTGCCGGATCATCATTACGTGTAGATAATGCATGCATGGCATTGAAGCCACCCATTCCTGCCTCATTAATAATGGCTTCTGAACCACCACTGATAATCACATCGGCCATACCCAGGCGGATATAGTTGAAGGCATCAATCATGGCGTTGGTTGAAGAAGCACAGGCAGAAACGGTTGCAAAATTTGGCCCACGCAGACCATATTTAATAGAGATATGCCCTGGAGCGATATCTACAATCATTTTAGGGATAAAAAATGGATTATATCTCGGTGTTCCATCTCCTTTAGCGAAGTTGGAAATTTCATCCAGGAAAGTTTTCAATCCACCAATGCCTGCACCCCAGATTACGCCGATTCGGTTGGTATCTAATTTTTCAAAATCAAAACCTCCGTCCTTCACAGCCTCATCTGTAGCTACCAGCGCATATTGTACAAACGGATCAAGCTTGCGGGCTTCCTTTTTTTCCAGAAAATCTTCCGGATTAAAGTTTTTTACCTCACATGCGAATTTGGTTTTGAACTTCTCAGTATCAAAACCCTTAATAGGAGCAGCGCCACTCACCCCGTTAGTCAATCCTTCCCAAAACTCGGGAATATTATTGCCTATAGGAGTGAGCGCACCCAACCCTGTTACTACTACTCTTTTTAATTCCATTTATACTGAAAAAGCGTAATTCTATTTAACGTTTTTTTCCAAATAAGCAATTGCTTGACCAACTGTACCGATGGTTTCAGCCTGATCATCAGGAATAGCTACATTAAATTCTTTTTCAAATTCCATAATCAATTCTACGGTATCTAAAGAATCTGCACCCAAATCGTTGGTGAATGAAGCCTCTGGCGTAACTTCGCTTTCGTCAACACCTAGTTTTTCTACGATAATAGCCTTAACTCTTGAAGCAATATCAGACATAATTTTATAATTTAATGGTTAAATAATTCTGTGCAAAGAAAAATAAATTCTTACAATTTTCAAATGTTTTTATTTCTCTACCCTAATTTGGCTCTGAAATAACAAGCGAATATAGAATTAGTTTTTTAATTTCGTTCTGTAAATAATTTATTTCGACTTGAACAGAACTTACCTGAAATTAACCTTAGACCTTGATTTCATACTCATTGCGATTACCGCACCGCTTAAAGACTATGTATTGTGCCACAAAATTAATACGCGGTTAAACACCCAATTTGAAAAAATCGAAGACCATGAAATATTTTTTAACATTGATGAACCTGCCTGGTGTTTCTCTAAATATTACTTTTTTGTAGAGCAGGGCGAGATAGAATATTACCTGATCAGCAACCGAAGCAGCGACGGATTGCTGGTTCCGGAAATGGGAAATGTAGATTTTTTTATCATCATCAAAGAATTTATTGATCAGGAAGATTTGAATTATTTAATAAACGGCCTCAATAAACTACCTGATATTCAGGTCGCTGCAAAGATAGATCCAACCAAATTAAAGAGTAAGGAGAATTTGGTAATATAAAAATTATATACTTGGTGTATTAAATACACTATATTTGAGGGTTATAAACGACGAAACAAAGAACAAAATATATAAAACTTAATGCAGTTTAATTATTTTTGATAATAATTAGCGCTACAATTAACTGCATTGTTAAAATCAATTAATTAAATGAAACCTTTTCATTCGAGAACCAAAATTGTTGCCACGCTTGGCCCTGCATCGGCAAAACCAGACGTATTATATAGTATGTTTAACGCAGGTTTAGATGTTTGCCGTTTAAACTTTTCACACGGATCTCAGGCAGATCACCAGGCTGTTTTAGATACCATCAAAGATCTGAACAAAAAATATGACTATAATGTAGGAATCCTTGCCGATTTACAGGGGCCAAAAATCCGTATTGGTTTAGTAAAAGAAGGCGGCATTAACCTGGTTAATGGCAAAACAACTGTTATTACAACTAATGAATGTATTGGTAATGAAGAAAGAATTTACATTACCTACCAAAACTTTCCTCAGGATGTACAGGCTGGCGAAATCATCCTTTTAGATGATGGAAAGCTCCAAATGAAAGTGATTTCAACCAACTTGAAGGATGAAGTGGTTTGCGAAATTGTTCACGGTGGGATTCTGACTTCAAGAAAAGGCGTAAACCTTCCAAATACAAAAGTTTCTATTCCATCTTTAACACCAGAAGACAGGGAAAACCTTGAATTTGTTCTTCAAAATGATGTCGAATGGATTGGTTTATCTTTTGTGCGTAAAGCGGAAGATATTATTGAGCTTAAAAAGATCATTGCTGAACGTGGTAAAACTGCGCGTGTAATTGCTAAAATAGAGAAACCGGAAGCCATTGCAAACATTGATGAGATTATTGCAGTGACCGATGGAATTATGGTTGCCCGTGGCGACCTGGGTGTTGAATGTCCGATGGAAGAAGTGCCATTGTTACAGAAAATGATTGTGGCTAAATGTAGGGCAGCATCTAAACCTGTAATTGTGGCAACTCAAATGTTGGAAAGCATGATTACGACTCCCCGCCCTACCCGTGCGGAAGTAAATGATGTGGCTAACTCTGTTTTGGATGGTGCTGATGCGGTAATGTTAAGTGGTGAAACTTCGGTTGGAGAATTTCCATTGATCGTCATCGAAACGATGCAGAAAATTATTCAAAACATTGAGCAAAACAATTATCCTTTTAATCCGGATAAATTCTTAAAACCAAAATCTCCATCTTTCTTAAGTGACGCAATTTGCGACTCAGCTTGTTTCTTAGCTAAGCAAACCAATGCCGTTGGTATTGTATCCATGACTTTAAGCGGTTATACTGCATTTGAAATTTCAAGTCACAGACCCGAAGCTTTAACCTTCATTTTCACCAGTAACAGATCTTTATTAAACGCAGTTAGTTTACTTTGGGGAGTTAGAGGTTTTTACTATGATAAATGGGAAAGTACAGATAACACCATCATTGAGGTTAACGAATTCTTAAAAAGCAAGAAACTGGTTAAACAGGGTGATATCATTATCAATACGGCTGCGATTCCGATCGATGCAAAAGGTAAAACGAATATGTTAAAAATTACCGTTATAGATTAAGTATAACTAATTTACTGCAGGGTGCTTCATTTAAAATGAAGCACCTTTTTTTATGCCCATCCTCTACATATCCTGCAAATTGCTTATCCTTATCTACTGCTATAAGAGGGAATTAAGCCGGACTTTGGGCGGATATGATTGTCATAAGTCCGACGAAACCCCGACTTAAGTCCGTCTAAAGTCCGTCAAAACAGTTAAGCTTTTATAATGCTCTATATAGGAATAAGTTTATAATATGTCCGATACTATTTATACGGCTTTAGCTTTCCAAAAAATCAAGCAATTAAACAAATATCGCTTTACAGAAGAATAAGTTCATCAGATCGAATTTATTGTCATTAATTTTTGTGGAGATATGAATAAAAAAATTACTTTTGCAGTCCGACAGACACGGAGAGGTGTCAGAGTGGTCGATCGAGCACGCTTGGAAAGCGTGTGTACTGCAAGGTACCGCGGGTTCGAATCCCGCCCTCTCCGCATAAAAACGGTCAGTTTTAATCTGGCCATTTGTTCTTTTAAAACTATTTGTAATAACAATCAGGGAGTTATAGAAATATAACTAAAAAAACGGTTAGTTATGCGGATAAACGAGATATAGTTTCTATGTTTGCATCCCCGATAGGGAAATAAATGCCAAAACGGAGTGGTAGTTCAGCTGGTTAGAATGCCTGCCTGTCACGCAGGAGGTCGCGGGTTCGAGTCCCGTCCATTCCGCGAAAATAGTTTTAAATTCAACTAAAAACCTGTAAATTAAATATTTACAGGTTTTTTCGTTTTCTGGAAGCACCAAATTATTCATTTTTTCGCAAGAAAAAGGTGAGCAAGTCGGTGAGCACATTAAACGGTATCAATACTCACCAATTATAGCTTAAACAGTTGTTTATAAGCTAGTTCAATCATTAAACATCTTGACTGTAAGTGACAGAATTAACAATTTTGTTTCATTTTATTCATTTGTCATGAGAACAAACATGAATCTGCTTTTTTATTTAAAAAAGCGCTCCACTTACAAAAACGGCCCAATAACCATTTACTTACGGTTTACAGTTGATGGACGACGAGCAGAAACCTCAACAGGAAAATCTTGCGATCCCAACCGCTGGAATGTACAGGCTGGGCGGGCCGCTGGTACCAAAGAAGATACCAGGGTTTTAAATGCTTATCTAGATAAGTTGTAGTCAAAGGCTCAGGAGCTTCACTAATTAATGACGATAGGGAACGAAACCGTTACGGCAGAAACGGTTAAAAATCGTTTTATCGGAAAAGCTCTGCAACCACGGACTCTTGTTGCGGTTTTTGAAGATCACAACTTAAAAATGAAAAGCCTCATAGGTAGGGAATATGAAAGAAGTACACTTCAGCGCTATGAAACCTGCCTAATGCACGTTAAAGACTTTATGCAGTTAAATTATAATGTTTCAGATATTCCTGTTGTAAAAATCAACTTTACTTTCCTGGTTGATTTTGAATACTACCTCAGGAGTGTCCGCAACTGTGGCAATAACTCTGCAATCAAATACATCAAAAACCTAGGTAAAATTGTCCGCATATGTTTAGGTAACGGCTGGCTGGCTGTTGATCCATATCTCAACTACAAGCCAAAACAAAATACCGTACACCGTGAGGTACTTACCAAAGAAGAGCTAAGCCGTATCAAAGAAAAGAAGTTCATTATGGAGAGGGTTGGTACGGTCAGGGATATGTTTGTTTTCAGTTGTTATACAGGGCTTGCTTATGTAGATGTGTGTAAACTGAAACGCTCTGAACTGGTTAAAGGCACTGATGGCAATTTATGGATATATACAAGCAGAAAGAAAACCGATACACTTTCACGGATCCCTGTGTTGCCAGCAGCTCTGGCCATAATTAAAGCTTATGAAAGCCATCCCCAGTGTATTGTTAAAGATACTTTGCTTCCCATGATGAGCAATCAGAAAATGAATGCTTATTTAAAAGAGATAGCAGACCTTTGCGATATCAGAAAGTTGTTGACTTTTCATATTGCCAGGCATACCTTCGCCACTACGATAACACTTAACAATGGCGTACCTATAGAAAGCGTATCTAAGATTGATGGGACACACTAGCATAAAAACAACACAGATTTACGCAAAGGTGCTGGATCATAAGATTAGTTCTGATATGCAGAAAATCATTGGGAAAGTATAGTGACCTGAAATTTTTTAATTGAAAGGACTGTATTATACGATGTTTTTCTTCAAATCTATCATTAAAAACCTTAAGCAAAAAAAGGATGCAACAGCGAGTGTTGCATCCTTTTATCTAAATTAACGCTCTCAATCTATGATTGATGCAAGGCTCTCACCCCTTGCTTTCGCAATGTATAAATATTAATTTAATGTTGTAATATTACTGTCTAATTGGTTTTTGAAGCTATCAGGAATTTAAATTACGTACACTTTCGCCGATTAATAAATTATAAATAGGGTGGTATTATGAGATTCCAAAATCCACATGGAACTGAATTATATCTAACAGGAAGAGTTTCCCAAAAACTTGTATTACAAAACAAAGTTTATTAAATTGAGAGAAGAACGTTTTATTGATACAAAAATGAGGATAGGATACGCCAGGGTTTCTACCAAAGAACAAAATTTAAATCTGCAAATTGAAGCACTCGAAAAAGCGGGGTGTGAAATCATCTTTAGGGAAACAATTTCCGGAGCAACGAAGGTTCGCCCTGAACTCGATAAGATGATTGCTCAACTTCGTAAAGGGGATGAATTACTTGTTTGGAGATTGGACCGTTTGGGAAGAAGCTTAAAACATATTATTGATTTAGTCCTAAGTTTGAGTGAAGAAGGAATTATCATTAAGGGTTTAACCAATGGGGTTGATACGTCAACAATTAATGGTAGGCTCTTTTTAAATATAATGGCTTCATTAGCTGACTACGAGAGAGAACTAATCAGAGAAAGAACTAAGGCTGGTTTAGAATCTGCAAGGGCAAGAGGAAGAATGGGTGGTAGACCAAAAGGTTTTTCGAAAGATACCATTTTTAAGTTGTTGGTTATGCGCTCGGTTTATAAAGACCTAGATAAAACACCAGAACAAATTTATAAAGGGCTTCAATTAACCAGAGCAACATTTTACCGCTATGCTAAAATTCTAGATTCACACACCAATGAGGAAATAAAAAACTTCAGAAGAAATAGAAACGATCGTTTTGTTCCATCCAACGGACGCTGTAATAAAAAATCTCTCCACCCAATTACAATTTCTTTAAAGTCAACGGTTGGAATCGAAAAAGGCGGATCGTCAAAATGATAAAAAATCACATTGTTCTGATAAATGAGAATAGAAATTACTTCATTCCCATTTTCAAATTCACTGTTAGAGTCTAATAGAGCTTGTTCAATATCAGGAAGAAGATTTTCAGTAATGTGCCTACTATTCCATCCATATAAAAATAGAGATAAATATCCCTCTTCCATAATAGGAAATTTATCTATTTTATTAAATTTATCTATCCTATTTTCAAAATTTATTTTGTATTTATTTATTATTTCTTTTCTCATATCTAATTATTTAAATGATCTTTTAAAATAAACAAAGATGAAAGATTGGCTAAAAATACTTGAGGCTTTTCAGGCCGATATGCTTCCAAACTAATGTTATGAACTGATTTTGAGATTTTACTAGGTGTTCCTTAGTAAATACCAGATTACATTGATGAAATGTTGTTTTTAATGATGCTCTTATGATTTATTGAAATATAATCTATAAAAAATGATACTTCACTTTCTGATTCAAACTCCCCTTCAAAAATGCTGAGTCGCCCCATTGATTCATTTTCCTCACAAATAAAGATTGGCACATTCTCACTGATAAATCTCGCAAGTCCATAACTTCCAAAGAGAGAAGATTCAGAAAGGTCATTTTTGGTTCGAATATGAACCTGATGAATTAAGTTATTGGATTGAACTTCACAATATATTGGAGAAATATTAAGTATTAAATACCGCTCATCAATTTTGTGATAACTATCTAAATAATATGGCCTATAGTCGACGCTGATCATTATCTGCTTTTACCAAAAATACTAATAATTTCATAAGCGATGTAAATAAATGTAACTTCCGAATGATTAAGTAGAATCTCATTTTTTAACGGAAAGTCTATGGATAATTGATTTTTGTTATTTCCTACGGAGAAAATTGATGCCAGATAATAAGCTGATTATTAAAAAAGTGGAAAGGCTTCAAGCTTGATTTTCAGTAGTCGAAATGATTTATTCGGCTACTAAAATAAAAATATCGAATCAATAGAATCTCTTAAAAAACGAATATTTTTACTTGATAATTTTTTTTATCAAAAACTCATAATCAAAAACGTGCTAAACCTATTTGATTAGTGGAATGAGTTTCTGATAATTGGTAAAACAGAAACATATAAATTAGGCTGTTATTAAACGAAATTTAATCATTTAAAGCAATATTAAGAGTCGATTAAATTATCAACTAACCAGGGAATAGTGAAAATATGAATTAATCCCGTTAATATCCTATTTTAAGGCTTTGAGCTTAGCGGCAGTTTCAGGGTAATCTAAAATTGATAAAGCTTTAATGTAATACTTTTTAGCCTCTTCTTTTTCTCCCTTAGCTGAATGATAATCACCCAAAGCATCATACACGTTGAAACTATATGGGTAGTTTATTTCATTCATTCGAAAGAAATGATATGCAGATTCGAATTTATTAGCTCTTAAAAAAGCATAACCCATATTATTGACTATACTTTCTGAGGGTAGTATTTCATAGCCCATTGATTTAGATATTTGTTTGTATCCGGATTTCAATGCTTCTAGGATTGTTTTGTCTTCTATAGAAGTGCTAAATAAATCGTAATTGTCAACAGACAGGAAGTTATAGTCTCTAAAAATATAATGAAGCCCATCATACTCGCTGATAAAAGGTGCCATATTATGCCCCTCCTCTTCATAATATTTAATTTTCCAAAGTAATTTTCTATTGCCATTTTGTTGTAGGGCGCTTTTCAATCTGTCCATGGCAAGAGCAGCATCATTAAAAGGAGTTGCGGTTTTTCTAGCTTCCGCAGTGTCAAACTTTTTTTTGAAACCATTAGCAACTGAGATAAAGACGTTTTTATTATCAAACTTTTTATCAGATACTATATGCTCTGCTTCTTTTGACAGCTTAGAATTATCATACCATAAGGCAGGATCTATTGAAATATACGAATTAAATAATTCGGTATGCTTCAATAGTGTGTTAATAACAAAAAGCCCACCTAAAGAATGTCCTATCAACATACGGTATGGTGCAGTTGAATATTTCGATTCAATTTCAGGAATCAGTTCGTTCTGCAGAAAAAGCGTAAATTTTTCTCCTCCACCTGATGATTTGGCTGAGACGCTGTCTAAAAATATTCCTGAGGTTATATGTGTTGGAGTAAAATCTCTTATCCTATCAATGTTTGGTATAGCTACAATAATACACTCCTGAAAAACCCTTAGTGAAACCATGTTTTCCATCATAGCTGCAAGTCCCTGAAAATGTTGTTCCCCATCTAACAAGTAAATGACTGGATATTTTTGTTTGCCCAAGGTTTTCTCGGATGCACTTTCTGGAAGATATACAAAATATGGCCTTTCTTCTCCGAGAATCTTTGAATAGGTTTTGTATATTTTGCCTATTGAAATATCATTTTTTTCTTGTGAATAGCTAATTATTGTTGTTAGAAAAAATAACAAAAAAAGATAATTTTTCATATGGGTTTATATTGGCTTTCAAAAAGACCGTATTAGATTGGAAATGTTACGCAACATACTAAATTAAAAACACGATGAGCAAATGAATCTATTGTTATCAGGAAACGGTGGATTTTTGATAGGAGGTAATTTTTTTTGTGATTTATCTTCTCACAAAACGAAAGTATCCATCCCCTACTGAATATTTTCTTTCAGCTGTAAATTTATGCGCCGCTTACGGCAAAGAGAAAAAGAATCTATAAAATCGAACATCAACAGGTGTCAAGTATTAACGAATAATCATCTAACTACGTAGCTAATTTAAGCACCCGGTCTGAAATAAATCTAATATTCTATTAGACTAAATTACATTAAACCGGTTTCAGAACACTCTTAGGAACCAATACTTTGTATTAAGGAATATAATTATTAGGTTAGGCAATAATCCTATCGGTTCAATCCGAATTAATAAAAGATGGCGAAATATTGTTTACTTTTTTTTCTTATTTTATTTTCCGGATTTAATAAGTCCCCTGATCACAACAACGGATCCGAGTCTGTAGACCAAACCAGCTCACTTCCCTCCGGATCGTCATTTCAGGCACCAAATTACAGCAGTATCAAATTAGATTCGATTACAAAATATGAGGGAAATACAGCTTGTCGATTCAGAATTCGATTGAATTTAATACCCCACAAGAAGTCGGTAACTATTTTTACGTAAAGGCAGATGAAAAGTCCAGCAAGGAGGAAGGTTCGATCGAGTTGAGAGGATTTATAAAAATGGACGAAATTGGAGGTGACTATGCTGGATTATGGTTGAAGTTGGAATTAGAAGATGGACAACTAGCATTTGTTGATACAAAGCATGTGGGCAGCCATGATTGGGCAGAATATCGTATCAAACTCCCGTACTCCAAAAAAATAAAGGAGATAGCTTATGGAGGAATTCTAGCTGGGGTTGGCAAAGTCTGGTTTGATAAGTTTCAACTTTATAAGGATGGGAAGCCGATGTATAACTTAAGGCGCATTGCTCCAAAAAAAGCTCAATTAGATACTTCCTATCTAAATGGTTCAGGCATAACCAATATCCAGATCAATGCCAACAACATTACCAATCTCGCCATCGTTGGACAGGTATGGGGATTTTTGAAGTACCACCACCCATATGCTGGTAGCGGAGAGGTGAACTGGGATGGCGAATTATTCAAAATCTTAGTCAATACACGTAATTGTAATAATCTTCGCGAATTAAGTCACGCCCTTGAAGCTTATATAGATTCCCTTCCTAAGGTGAAAACGTGTGATAACTGTAAAATGCCATCTGCTTCCGAAGTGTTAATGGCTCCGGACTTTGGGGATCTTTTTACAGGAAAAACGCTATCAGCGAGTTTAACAAACAAACTTAGGTACATTCAGCAAAACAAGTCGGATAAACAGAATTATTGGGTGAAAAAAGAACCAAGCCTGGGATACCCTCTATTTGTCAACGAAAAAAGCTACGATCAGATGTTGCTTCCCGACACAGGGTATAGGCTACTATCTTTATTTCGATATTGGTCTATCATAAATTATTATTCGCCATACAGAAACATTACAGAAAAACACTGGAACCAGGTTCTGAAAGATTTCATTCCGCAATTTGTAGCTGCCAGGAACGCCGAAGAATATACACTTGCAACATTAAAACTTATAGCGACAATTAAAGACACTCATGCAAACATCTTCAATAATTATCCAACCTTAGAATCAATCAAGGGTAAATATCGAGTTCCTTTTAGATCCGAGTTTGTCGAAAACAAGCTGATCGTAAGCGGATACCGTACCGACACTTTAGCTATTCAAGATAAGGTTAAAATAGGGGATATTATTGTCTCGATCAACGGAGAAAGAATTGAAAAGCTTGTTAAGAAGTATTTGCCCATTACACCAGCATCCAATTACGACACACAATTGAGAGATTTGCCATGGAACTATTTGATGAGAAGTAATGACGAAGAAATGCAGTTTGTGGTTAAACGAGACGGAAAGGTAATCAAACTAAACATCCCAACGCTTAAGGGTAAATCGACTTATACATCGCCTGAACAAAAGGAAAAAGGGGCATATTATTTAATCAACGATCAGATTGGCTATGTTAATGCAGGTAGATATCTGAATTCGGAGTTGGCACTAATGGAAAAAATGTTTGCAAAAACCAAGGGGATAATTGTAGACCTGCGAGAATATCCGTCTGACTTTATGCCTTACACCTTTGCAAGCTACATTAAATCATTCAAAAGTATGTTTTTAAAGTGGTCTGCGGTAGACTATTCAAATCCAGGTACATTCGTCATCACTGATTCAGCGTATAGCGGACCTTCAAAAAATGGCGAATCATATAACGGGAAGGTGGTTGTGATTGTCAATTCAGACACGCAGAGCCAGGGAGAGTTCACAACAATGGCACTCCAGAGTTCACCAAACGTTAGTGTAATTGGAAGTCAAACGGCAGGTGCAGATGGTGAAGTAACCACTATTGTCCTTCCAGGTGGCATTTACAACAGGATATCAAGTAAAGGTGTATTTTACCCGGATAATTCGCCAACTCAGGGTACCGGAGTGAAAATCGATTTTATTGTAAAACCAACAATTAAAGGGATAATTGACAGAAAGGATGAATTATTAGAGAGAGCTGTATCCGGGATTTCTGAAATAAAATGACTAGCTGTTATTCTCTATTCAGGATTCATGAAGATTATTGACGGGCTGTTTGAACCGAATCGGAAAAGTCTACTTTTCTGTTTGATCAACCTTCTAAATATCCGGTACCTGAAACTGATAAAGAAAAATTATCTGTTTTATAGAATATTAGCAACAGGAAAAAGAATAATTATCTACAAAACATCCATTAAAAGAACAATTATCTGATTTTAAGATAAATCCGTTTGAATCATCTTTTATTTTAAGATTTGCAGGATGAATTAACTGTTTATGATGCTATAAAAAGCGATCAATCAGAACACTCAAGAATTAACGAAAAGAAATGTATGGAAAACACCCGGGATACCCTCAAATATGATTTTGCATTCAAGCTGGAGAGCACTTGTTTAGATGAAAACTATCACCCCTCTAGTCAAACGCGTCTGACAACCAATTTTGCAAACCTGGCCAGGGGAGACAATCGTCAGCAAAACTTACGTAATGCCTTAAATATGATCAACAACCGGTTCAATGCATTGGCCCATTTGGATAATCCCAGAGCTGACCGTTACCTTGTAGCACTTGAAATCATCACCGTAACGATGCGTATTGATGATAAGAACGGCATCAACAACCTGCCGTTGATCGAAGTTTTAAAAACGAATATTTTCGACCGGGAAACTAACCAGCGTATCGAAGGTATCGCCGGAAATAATTTTTCCTCTTATGTCCGGGATTATGATTTCAGTATTTTATTGACCGAGTACAATAAAGATAAACCCAATTTCTCTATTCCTGAAAATTTTGGTGATCTGCACGGAAAACTTTATAAGTGCTTTGTGAATTCAGCCACTTATAAAGAGCATTTTAAGATGTCGCCGATCATTTGTCTGAGTGTATCTGGCAACAGAACTTATACACGCACTGATTATCAGCATCCCGTTCTGGGCTTTGAGTATCTGCAGGATCAGTATTCTATCACTGATGAATATTTCTCTAAAATGGGTTTAAAAGTTCGTTTTTTCATGCCTCCGAACAGTGTGGCACCAATGGCTTTTTACCATTCCGGAGATCTGCTTGCTGATTATACTGATCTTGGACTGATCAGCTCGATCAGCACGATGGAGACTTTCCAGAAGATTTATCGCCCTGAAATCTACAATGCAAATGCTGTGGCCGGGAAAATCTATCAACCTAGTCTTAAGCACGAAGATTATTCACTGACCCGCGTGGTATATGACCGCGAAGAGCGGAGCCGACTGGCTATTGAACAGGGTAAATATGCGGAAGAGCATTTCATCAAACCTTACCAGGATATTCTTGAGCAATGGACTGCTGAATTCGTTAGTTAATCAATCATAAAAAAAGGAACAACAATGAAAAAACTATTACCAACCTCAATTGTGGGAAGTTTGCCCAAACCTGCCTGGCTTGCACCACCCGAAAAACTCTGGTCACCCTGGAAATTAGAGGGCGATGAGCTGATTGAAGGGAAACAGGATGCCTTGCGTATTGCGCTGCAGGAACAGCATCTGGCAGGGGTGGATATCATCAGTGATGGAGAGCAGACACGCCAACACTTCGTAACGACTTTTATCGAGCATTTAAGTGGTGTAGATTTTGAAAACCGTAAGGTCGTAAAAATCCGTGACCGTTATGATGCCAGTGTTCCTGTTGTGGTAGGTGAGGTTGCCCGTCAAAAGGCAGTTTTTGTTAAGGATGCCAAGTTTTTGCGTACACTGACGGATAAACCGATCAAATGGGCATTACCGGGACCGATGACCATGGTAGATACCCTGTATGATGCCCATTACAAAAGCCGGGAAAAACTGGCCTGGGAATTTGCAAAACTACTCAATGAGGAAGCCAGGGAATTACAGGATGCAGGTGTGGACATTATCCAGTTTGATGAACCGGCATTTAACGTGTTCTTTGATGAGGTAAACGATTGGGGAATGGCAGCGCTGGAAAGGGCCAGTGAAGGTTTAACCTGCGAAACGGCAGTGCATGTGTGCTACGGTTATGGCATAAAAGCTAATAATGACTGGAAAAAGACACTGGGTTCAGAGTGGCGCCAATACGAAGAAATCTTCCCTAAGATCCAGAAATCCAATATCAATATCGTGTCCCTGGAATGCCATAACTCGCACGTGCCATTGGACCTGATTGAACTTGTACGTGGTAAAAAAGTAATGGTAGGCGCAATCGATGTGGCATCCAATACGATTGAAACACCGGAAGAAGTAGCGGATACGCTGCGCAGAACACTTGCGTTTGTCGATATCGAAAACCTCTACCCCTCTACAAACTGCGGTATGGCACCTTTGTCCCGAAACGTGGCAAACGGTAAGCTGCGTGCGTTAAGCGCAGGGGCTGAAATCATACGGAAAGAATTTGGGATGTAATTTTTCTGAGCAATAGAAATATATTAAAATCATATTGAAAAAGTTATTCGCATTATTGAACAAGGTAGGTTTCGACGGTTTCCTGCTGATGATAGCCACCATGATCCTGCTGGCCTATTTTCTGCCACAGCCAGGCCTTGTTAAAGAACCCGTTTCGCTCGAGGAGATTGCTAATGCAGGCGTATCGCTGATTTTCCTGTTTTATGGCCTGCGTTTGAGTGTAGAGAAATTAAAAGCCGGACTTTCCAACTGGAAAATGCATATTGTTGTCCAGTTGACAACCTTTTTGTTCTTCCCACTCCTCGTTTTGGCATCTCGCCCCCTGTTTATTGGCACTGATTATGAGCTACTCTGGCTGGGTGTATTTTTTCTGGCAGCCCTGCCGTCTACGGTTTCCTCTTCGGTGGTCATGGTTTCCATTGCCAAGGGCAACATCCCGGCTGCCATTTTCAATGCGAGCATTTCAAGTCTGATCGGGGTAGTGGTCACGCCGGTCTGGATCGGGCTGTTCATCGCTTCAGCAACCGGTGGTTTCGATGTTTCTGCTATCGTGATCAAACTGGTATTTCAGGTCCTGTTACCGGTCATCATCGGCATCAGCCTCAACGCCCGTTTTGGCGCCATTGCCGAGAAGTATAAAAAACAGCTCAAATATTTCGATCAGGCGGTTATCCTCACCATCATTTATACCTCGTTCTGTAAGTCATTCTCCGAGCATCTTTTTGATGGCTTCAGTGCCCTTGAACTTGCCGGACTTGCAGCGGCGATGATGGCCCTGTTTTTTGCGGTGTTCTTTTGCGTTGGACTGCTCAGCCGCTTGTTTGGCTTTTCTGCTGAAGACCGTATCACGGTTTTGTTCTGCGGATCCAAAAAATCACTGGTTCACGGCACAGTCATGTCAAAAGTGCTTTTTCAGCACAGTACCATCACCGGCATCATATTGTTGCCGCTCATGCTTTATCATGCCCTTCAGCTGATTGCCGCCAGTATCATCGCCCAGGGGATGGCTAGGCGAAAAGAGGCATCATCTCCAATACAGGGGATAAAAACAGCTACATGAAACTTTTAGAAAAAACACAACTGGGTAATGCCAGCTTAAAAAATAGAATGGCCATGGCAGCGATGACCAGGGGCCGTACTGACAGCAATGGCCTGGTGGGTGATATAACAGCAGAATACTATGCCCAGCGGGCAAGTGCAGGTCTGCTCTTTACCGAGTCCATCAGGATCAGTGAAGAGGCCACCGGCAGTCCGCTCACGCCGGGTATTTTCACCAAAGAGCAAATAGCAGCATGGAAGAAGGTAACCACTGCGGTACATGATAGCGGTGGCGTTATTGTAGCCCAGCTTTGGCACACCGGCCGTATTGGGCATTCTATAGACAGGAATGGGAAGCTCCCTATTGCACCATCACCCCTGCCCATCCGGGGGATGCGGCATTATACCTCCCAAGGCATGAAAGATTTTGAGATCCCCCGGGAAATGTCCACCATGGAGATCATGCAGACGATAAAAGACTTTGGCCAGGCCGCAAAAAATGCTATGGTGGCAGGCTTTGACGGAGTCCAGCTCCATGCGGCCAATGGCTATCTGCCCAGCCAGTTCCTGGCTGAAAGTGCCAACCAGAGGACGGACAATTATGGCGGCAGTATCCCTAATAATTCCCGCTTCATAGTGGAGGTGATGCAGGAATTGATCAGTGTAGCAGGAGGTGAAAAAGTGGGCATTAAAATATCCCCATTCCATCCCTATGGCGATATCGTATTGGAGGACCCCGTAGCTAGCTATACCCACCTGATCGAAGAACTGAACAAACTGGATTTTGCCTATGTGGAACTCATGCGGCGCAGCCCACATTTCCCTTCACCTGAACATTATGTCTGTGAAGACGAGATTGCGTTCTTTGGCAGGAAGATCCACCAGAGGGTTATTGCAAATGGAGGCTATGATAGGGATTCCGCCGAATCTGAACTTGAAAAAGGTATTGCAGCACTTGTTTCCTTTGGGAACTTGTACATCGCCAACCCCGACCTGCCCGAGCGCTTTGAAAAAAATGCCGCGCTAGGCAAGCCAGACAGGGCAACCATGTTCGGGGGCGGGGAACAGGGGTATATTGATTATCCATTTTGGAACGGATAAAAATTAGGTCTATAATTCTTGATTTTTTTTTACCTTACGTCGCTGTTCTTTGCATAACATCAATCGGAAAGGTTTTGCTTAACTGCAGATTAATAGGGAATCGTGTGCAAATCACGAGCTGTCGCGCAACTGTAAGTAACAAACAAGGTTTTCATTAAGCATATCCACTGTTCTAATATGAATGGGAAGGGTGATGAGAACTGTTACAAGCCAGGAGACCTGCCTGTTCCGAATGGACGATGCTTTCGCGGTCTGAAGCTTTTGGTCTGAAAGGTGGTTGTTTCCTATGGGACATTTCCCTGTGTGAGCCGTGTGGCCCTGCCTTTTCCTATTTTCCCAAGATCATCTCTCCAGCGGCATTGCGTTAATAAGCCGGCCGGCAACTGTAAATAAAATTTTGGACCCATTGGTCAAAAAAACGTTTGAAATGAGCTTTAAAAGAGAAAAATTGGAACTGCCGAATGGCGGAAAAAAACTGCTGCTGCATTCCTGCTGCGCACCCTGTTCGGGAGAGGTGATGGAGGCCATCATTGCATCCGAAATAGATTTCAGCATCTTCTTCCACAATCCCAACATCCACCCAAAAAAAGAGTACGAACTGCGCAAGCAAGAGAATATCCGCTTTGCGAAGAAGCACAATATCCCCTTCATCGATGCGGACTATGACGTGGACAACTGGTTTGAAAGAGCAAAGGGGATGGACATGGAACCTGAACGCGGGATACGCTGCACGATGTGCTTTGACATGCGATTTGAGCGCACGGCCCTTTACGCCTTTGAAAACGGCTTTGATGTGATCTCAAGTTCACTGGGCATATCGCGCTGGAAAAACATGGAGCAGATCAACGGTTCGGGCATCAGGGCGGCAGGCCACTATGAAGGTATCACTTATTGGACCTATAACTGGCGCAAGGCAGGGGGATCCTCACGCATGCTGGAAATCAGCAAGGCTGAGGAATTCTATATGCAGGAATACTGCGGATGTGCGTATTCGCTCAGGGACACCAACAAATGGAGGTTGGAGAACGGGAGAGAAAAGATAAAGCTGGGTGAAAAATACTATGGTAGAGACTAGCGTCTGTGCCGTCCAAAAGGAGGATGTCCGCGAAAAACTGGCAAGCTTTGGTCAGGACAATCCGAAGCTACCCCTTATTTCCCATTTGGAGCGGATGGATTATTTTTCATCCCTTGTGGCTGGTATTGCCAATTCCTTTGTCGGCATTTTTGAAACCGGGCGCAGTACACCCGCCTGGGAGAAGGGAAGCCCGGACATTGCTGGATTTGATCCCCTTGCCCTTGCTTTTGCCTGCAACCTTCGCAGGGATACTGGAGAAGCTTGTTGGCTGCTATTCCTATCAAGCTATTTCGGAAGGCATCCGAAGCATCACTGGGACCTTCTGGAAAAGGTCTATTTCGGCCCTGTAATGGGCGACGGAGGACATGGGAAAATGCCAGTGCGGATCCTGTTGCCTTTGCAGGTTGGCTAGTGGAAAATCAGCCTGAACTATCGAGGCATGGAAACATGGGCAGGGCACACAAATACGTTTCCTTTGGAAGCTATAAAGCGATGAAAACGGCCGGCGATATCCAGACCTATATCTCTTGGGTAATAAATGCGGGAGGCCCCCAGGAACTTTTCCCTGCAAGTGCACTATCAGAAGACGGATCACCTTCACATATTTTTGATAGGCTGTACGCCGCCATGAACATGCAGCTGCGCTGTAAAAAGGCCATTACCTTTAATTACCTCTCGCTTTTGGGCATACTTGGAGTGGCAGGGATAGAGCCGGCAAGGCCATACCTCAGCGACCATCTCCCCTCAAAGCTGGGTGCAAATTGGCTGTTCGGTGTGAACGCCGTACCAAAGCGCCGGGCAAATGAACTCGAACCGATCGTAACGGCTCTTGCCCACCACCTGGAACTACCTTTCATCATCCCGGTGCTCCGCCAGGCCTTCGCACAGATTGCCGCGGGTAGTCATGCTGAGGCTATTCAGCGGTTCAGGTGGCGACACAACAGATGACCATCAAAAAACAGATGATGAACATAGCAGAAAAAACTGAACAGTCCGAAACCCATGTGTTTAAAGTGGTGTTTCCCGAGACCACCAACCACCACAACACGATGTTCGGCGGAAGGATTTTGATGATGATGACCGAAACCGCTTTCATCACAGCAACACGTTTCAGCAGGCGTAACTTTGTACTAGTGAGCAGCGGAAAGATCGATTTTGAAAAGCCCATTCCGGCCGGCACGCTCGTAGAGCTGGTAGGCAGGGTTACCCGTGTGGGCCATACCAGCCTGGAGGTGACCGTTTCGGTATACCTGGAAAAGATGGGAGAAGAATACCGTGAAAAGGTGGTGAGCGGGGCCTTTACGCTGGTGGCCATCGGAAGCGACGGCCGCCCCGTGCCGGTTATATACTGATGTTGTGCGTGTTCTTGATCTCGGCCATGACGAAGGTACTGTGCGTACTTCCGATACTATCTACTGAACCGAGCTTATTGAAAACGAAATCCTGGTAATGCTTCATGTCCCTGGCATAGACCTTCAGAATGAAATCGTAGTCGCCGGAAATGTTGTAGCATTCCACCACCTCATCGATTTTCAGGATGTCGCTCACAAAATTGTGGCCGATCTTTTTGTCATGCTGCTTGAGCCGGATGTTGCAGAAAACGATAAACCCGTGGTCGAACTTCTCTGCGTCAAGGATAGCGATGTATTTTTTGATGTACCCACTGTTCTCCAGCCTTCTTACTCGCTCGAATACGGGCGAGGCGGAAAGGTTGACCAGTTTGGCCAGTTCCTTGGTCGTATGTTTTGAGTTGGCTGCCAGCAGTTTCAGCAGGGCGAGGTCGATTTCATCGAGGTTGTTCATGGGTTAATTTTTCTTTGGCCATCCAAAGATATAGGTTAAAATCAGAAAAATATATCGAAAATATGGATATTTTCAGATGCATCAACTGATAATAAACTGATGAAAAGTCATACCAACTTTACCAGCTAACATAAAGCGATCTCGTTTACTTGATGAATACAATCATATTATTTCATCAGAATAACCTGATCCGTAATTTATGCTTCCGCTGCATGCGTTTTAAAAGATATTTTATACAAATTGGAAAAATATCCCGATTGAATTGAACCACTTGCCCTACAGAACATTTCACATTTCTTTATTATTCTGCTCAATAAGGTTTGCCACATTTGAATTAAAGGTTTTTAGGTTTGCTCCGAGGCCGACAAAAAATTCCAGATCGGCAGTTTCTACACTGATAATGGCTTTTTGCAGGATCGTCTCCCCGGTAGCCGTAAGTCTTATTGTTTTAGCCCTGGTATCCGTAGGGTGCCCGTGTCGGGTAATAAATTTTTTATCTTCCAGGGTTCTCAATACTTTAGATACCATCATTCTGTCAGCATTACTCTGGTTGGCAATATCAATTTGCGTGACTGTACTGCTTTCTCCCGAAAGCCAGGCTAATGCACAGAGTAAGGCAAACTGCGTATGCGTCAGATCTAGAGGATCTAACACACGCTTTAATCTCCTTTGCCACAACATGGTCAGCTGACCAAGAAGGTAACCCGGACTGTCTTCAGGCTTTTTAAAATGAAATTCAATTTTTTTGCTCATTGTCTGTTTGTTTCATCTGTGAAGAAATCACGTCAAAATCATTCCGTTTTATCTCGAACTTACTATTTTGGCTTTAAAAATTATTCAGTTGGTTTTCGCCAAAAAATTGCTAAAAACCTGTTTTTATTTAGCGTTCAGGAAAGTAAGTTTATAACCATCAAGATCCTTAACATGGAAAGCCCTGCCAAAGGGTGTTTCTATAATCGGTCCGGCTGTTGTAATGCCATTAACAGTAAATTCCTCTTTCAGTGCGTCTACATGTTTATCAACGACAAACCACAGCGCCACGCCGGTGCCTAACTCTTTTCCTTCAAGAGGTTCAAGCGGGGTGCGGATAGCAAAACTGGCCTCTCCCTGATTGTATTTGAAAACGCAGGCCTGCGGGTTCGTTTCACCAATTTCAAAGCCTAGTTTTTTTTCATAGAAGTCTTTTGATGCCTCTAAATTTTTTACCTGTAGTGATGCAAATGTCAGTAGTCTCATGATACATATATTTAATTGTTGTCACAAATATAGTAATCACGACAACAATACACAAATATTCTATAAATTATCTGATATTAACCTTAATCGGTATGCCGATCAGAAACTTAATACTATGTAAGAAATATTGAATTAGCGGAATATTTTTGCTTTTTTACAAATGGTAATGTCATCTTCGGTAAATTCACAAAAGATTTTATTTTTCCTTAGAGATGCCGAGCTTTATATAGCTATCCGTTGACCATTTTATCTTAAGGGGCTCTCCCGCATCATGAATGTTTTCCTGGCTTACGACCTTACCGCTTCCATAGTTAATTTCCGCAAACGGGTTTTTATTGATATTAAGTGCAACAACCAAACGACTGCCCTTAGCCAGCTTTTTGCTAAAAACCCTTGAGCGGTTAAAGGGTATCTGTTCGAGCTTGCCTGGAACGAGCAGTTTACGTTTACTCCTATCCTGCGCATAGCTTGCCCGGCCGAGGTAGTAAGAAAGCTGAAAGTAATCTCCCGATGAGGTGAGTTCATATAAAATCAATCCCACATCCATGTCTTTTTTATTGATAATGGCCTGGAGTTGCCCCTCAAAGTTTCCGCTGACCGTTACCGCCTGCTCAAAGGGCTTGCTAAAGAAAAACAATCCGTTGCTGCGGTCAAGCTCCTTTTTTATAATGGGATCAGGGTAATAGTCATTGTAGTAACTCTTTCTGTCAGCTAAATCAACCACCTGCTTATTGTAATTTACCTTTTTAGGCTTTATCCCGGACAGTAAGAAATCTTTTCCAACAGGATTGGTCAGGTAAAACTTCACCTCCCTGCTTTCCATATGTGCAAGTGAGGATGCGTGCCTCCACCGGTTTGTACCCATGGTCTGATAATTTACCCGGTCCTGGATCAGCTCCGGCCTTGGTCCGCCTTTTAAGATGTAATCGAACCACTTAAACGTAATGTCCCTGGTATTGATCAGTGACACCGGATCGACCTTGTAGCCCCGCAGGATAGGCGTTCCTCCCTTCTGTGCACCAAAATGGTCGTAAGGGCCAATGATTAAATAATGCTGCGCGTGGGAATTGTAGCGGTAATGTTCCTTGAAGTATTCCATTGCGGATACTTGCCCGTCGTCGTAATAACCCGTGATGCTGAGTACAGGGATATTAATTTTAGAAAAGTCACTTTTGTAGGGAACCATCGCCTGCCAATAGCCATCATAATCGGGATGGCTTAGCCATTTCTGCAAAAATGGGTTTGGCTGGCCGTCTATGCTATCCATGCGGTTATAGGCCGCTCCGCTAAGCCACCATTTCTCTCTCATATTTCGCCAACGCTGGCGGTCTTCATTTACCGCGTCATCGGTAAACCGGTTTCCGGTAACATAAAAAGCCCATTGGTAATTTGCCGTCTGAAAGATATTATTTTCCATTGGCAACCCAAGTCCGGGTATGGCGGCCACATAGGGGACAATTGTTTTCAGTGCCGGGTGCAAATGCTTGGTTGCTGCCCACTGCGCAAAACCCGAATAACTTCCACCATACATCCCAACCCTTCCATCGCTCCAGGGCTGTTGGATGATCCAGTCAATTACGGTGTTAACATCCTCCGCTTCATGCGCATAAGGTTCTATTTTATCCTGACTAAGCCGTTTACCACGGGTATCGGCAACAATACCAACATAGCCGCGATCGGCCGCATCCATCGCCTCAGAAAGGCTTCGCTTTATATTGGTATAAATGAAAAACAATAAAGCGGCCGGAAGCTTTGCCGGATTGCTTTTCTTTCTGACCACGACAGCGGAAAGCGTAATACCTTGTTTTGAGGTAATCAGCACATCTTTATCGATGAGGTAAGCACTGGTGTCTACCTGAACCGCAGCATTTTGAGCATTCGCTCGGAAGCTGTAAAAAAAGCACAGCAAGCCTATACCAATAATTTTTAGTTTCATTTTTTTATCTGTTATATGAATTTATTTTGAAAGCAGTTGCCTGAGTTTCGGGGCTTGCCTGGTGGAAACAAATACCAGCTCACCTGAAAGGAGCTTTACAAATAGCCCACTTTCGTTGTTATCGATTTTATCTATATAGTTTCTGTTGATAATCTGGGAGCGGCTTGTCCTGAAGAATACATCGCCGGGCAATTTTTGCTCGAGTTGGTTGAGTGAGGTTTTATGCAGTACAACCTGTTTATTGAAAAAGATCCTGGCATAATTATCCATTGATTCTATAAGGTGGATGTCCACGAGTTTGATCAGGTGGTATCGCCCGGAATCTTTGACGAAGAGCCTTTCCTCAACTCCAGGTCCGCGTACTTTGAGCAGGTCAATTGCCTTTCTCAGCCGCTCCTCCCGTATTGGTTTCATCAAATAATCCACAGCGCTTACTTCAAAAGCCTTTAGCGCATATTCATCATATGCCGTTACGAAGATTACGGAGGGAATGCTCGTTAAAGATTCCAGTAAATCAAAACCCGTGCGTTCCGGCATCTGTACGTCGAGAAAAATTAACTGAGGATCTAACCTGCGGATCAACTCCTCCGCTTGATCCGCGTTGGCCGCCTGTCCGATAAGCTCAATGTGATCAAATGCGCTTAGCATTGCACTGAGCTCGTCCCTGGCAGGTTTTTCATCATCAACAATTAAAGTTCTGATCTTGTTCATATAAGGGTAACTTCAGCTTTGCCTGCGCATATGCGCCAGGATTTATGTTTATTTCAAATGATGCTTTTTCATGATAAGCCGCCTTCAGGCGCTCCCGCAGGTTTTTCAGGCCTAGTCCGGAGGCACTTTCTTTTTGTTGCAGCGGAACCGGGTTTTCAACCTTTATTTCCAGGAAGTTTCCCAGGTCGCTAATTAAAATGGAAATTTTCCCGCCCTGGTTCAGTTGCGAAATACCATGTTTCACCGCATTTTCAACCAAAGTCTGAAGACTAAGGCGCGGAATGAGGTGGGTCAGGGCAACCGGACTTACTTCGATTTCAAAACTTAACCTTTCCTGCATCCTCAGGGTTTCAAGTTCCAGATAATCCCTTACCAGGTCCAGTTCCCGATCCAGCCGACAAAAGCCTCCCGAATGTTCATAGAGGCTATTGCCCAGCAATTCACTCAGTAAATCTACTGCACGGCGGGCAAGCTTTGGAGAAGTGCTGATGAGGGATTTAATGGTATTGAGGGAATTGAAGAGGAAATGTGGATTGAGCTGTGCGGTAAGCTGGCTAAACTGGGCCTGTTTTGTAGCGAGTTTCAAAAGGATATTTTCGCGGGCAATGCGGATTTCACGCTTAGCATAATAATACAGGTGAAAAGCGAGTATCCAGATGGCCATCAGGCGAATACCTGCCATAAAAATCCCTATTCCTGTCGGGCCTGTCAAAGTCTTTAGATCGGGAAAGGTGCCTATCGAAAATACAATCCTGATGCCGTACACTTTCAGGGTTGTTACCAGCGTATATACAATCGCCATAACCAGGATTGCGGGAATAATCCGCTTAAATAAATCCGTCAGATTTAAATCCTGCCAATGATTTTTCAGTGCAAAAATCCGGTACAGATGGGTGATGAAAATATAAAGCACCACATCGCTAAAAAACTGAACAAGGCCGATGCTGATTTTAAATTGTCCTCCGATAAGCCCTAAAATGCTCCAGTATAAAGAGGCGAGTGACCAGCCGATGAGCTGACACTTCCAATACAGGGATAAGGTTGTTTTTCTTCTGAATTTCATCTGTGCGTTAAAGGACCTTTCACAAATGAACGCAAAGAGAATCTTTTAAAAAAGAAAAAATACAGGAACGTCGTGATTTTGGGGATTAGCGCCAGGTGTACTATAACCTGTGGTGATGTTAATGCAGGGAATAGGTTCGAATCGTATAATTCAGGTATACGTAGGCTGTACCAATAATATGTTTAGGAAAATATTATGCATCTTTTTACAGGATGGAAATAGTAACGGAACCCTGTCGAAGTGGCTACCTTACGTTGCCTTGTTCACGAAGGGTTCTTTAATTGTGGTTATTCTGAGACAACAATTAACAGTGATTGTTCTGTAATGCAAATTATCAAAAACTCATCATCAAAAACTAAAATTTCGATTTGAATAATGAAATGAGTTTATGATAATCACCTAAAAAAAATATTCCAGAGTTAATGTGGATAGGTTTGATTTTTACATCGCACTGGTATTTGATCCAGTTTAATTATTGAGAAACGAATAATGATAGATACATCAAGAAATAAATACTACTCATTACAGCTTCTATTATTTTGTACGATACTAAAAAACATTGATGTCATTGGCAATTATTATACTTCTAACTGATAAATTCTGGATTCTTCCTCCCATGGGTGATATCCTTGTCCAATATACTTAAATCCGTATTTCTCGTAATAACCGATGTGATCTGTGCATAAATTGAGGTGCTTAAATCCAGCAGCTTTAGTGTCTGCTTTCGCTTTATCAATCAATAATGCTCCATAAGCATTCCCTCTATGTTTTTCTTCTATAAATATCGCGCAAATCCAAGGATATAAATCCATTCTGCTAATAAAGTCGTTTGTTATTAATCCCGCGCAGCCAATTATTTCTCCACCTTTTTCTAATAAGTACCATTGAGGTAAAAACTGGTTTGCGCTTAAACAATTTGATATACAATTTTCATAAATAATAGGCGAAATATCCGGCCAACTTTCTTGTAAATATTTTATTGCGATCTCTTTATATTCTGGGTTATGTCTGACTGATAGTATTCTCATTTCTAATTGGCTATTCATTATCTATTTCTAAAAAAATTAAGAGATGTTGTTTAGTAAAGGACAAATTTTATATGTGCTACGAGCAAAATTAGAAAATTCTTCCATATTCCCTTTTTACTTAAAACGGTGGAATAACGATAATGATTACAACATCAAGTCTAGCTTTACCAGGATCGCCTTATGTGGTTTGTTTTCCTCCAGTTCCCAGCTACAAACTGTAGCTCCATCAACGCCGAGGATTTTTCCTAGTTGTTTTTGGCTAAGCCCATTAATATATCTATGTGCTTTTAACTTCCCTGAAAGAGTTGTCAAATCAACATTGAATGGCAAGTATCCCAAAAAATTACTAATACGGGGATAATATTGAATTTGAGGCGTATTCCTGTTTTTTTCCCAATTTGTAATACAATCTTCACTAACTCCACAAATCTTTGCCACGTCCTTCTGAAGTAGATTTAATTCCATTCTTTCTTATATGATCACCTATCGATACGGGACTTTCAGGATAGGAAATAGGCATTGGTTTTCCGGTTTGGTGTTCAAAACGCAAACAAGGCAACGCAGGAATGTCAAAGTGGCTACGTTAGATCATGAAGTTATAATATTGAAAAGTTGAGATAATTAAGAAATCAATTTATAGATAATCAGATATCACCCTTAACCTTCATAATCCCTTAATGGTAAATACTTCTATTATAATACCGAAAATCAGCGTTCTCATCTCCTACTGGTTAAGAATTACAGTTTTGATTAAATAAATATATTCACACCAGGAACATGTCTGCTTGCAGTAAACCTAAACAGGTTGCTCACCAATCAACTTTTTGTGGCTTGTGCCCCAAGCTTCTAATTCCATGATAACTGACTTCAATCCGTATCCAATTTCTGTCAGTTCATATTCTACACGTGGCGGTACTTCTGCATAAACAGTGCGGCTGATTATTTTATGCTCTTCGAGTTTACGCAGCTGCAAGGTCAACATCCTTTCCGTAATACCAGGTAATTTCTTTTTTAGTTCTCCAAATCTAAGTTTACCACTTAATAACCACGAACATATTACCAATGTCCATTGTCCGCCGATGATATTTGAGGCATATGCTTCCGAACATTCATCGCTCAGCGCAAGCTTATTTGAAAAGTTGGTTGATGATTGCTTGATCTCAGTCATTACTTACATTATTTATAGTACCTAACAATTAGTGTGCAATATACAAAAGTTTAGATACAACCTTAACTTTGTCTTAGATATCGTAATCATTGAAATATGAAAACTTTAATCTGGTTGAGTTGTGACCGACTTCACACTTAAAATAAATGTACAGTTATATAGTTAAAATTTTTAATATGGAATTACAGAGAAAACGAGTCTTAATTGTAGGTGGTTATGGAATGGTTGGAAGTAACATCGCCCGACTAATCAGACAAGCTGATAAGCATATCGAACTTGTTCTTGCAGGTAGGAATCCGCAAAACGGAATATCCTTAGCGGAGGAATTAAATCATTCTGAAACAGCCTATATCAATCTCGAAGAAGGCTTCGATCTAAGTGAATTTAAGAAAATGGACCTGATTATATCAGCGGTGGATGATCACAGTAATATACTAAGAGAAACTGCTATCTCAAATGGCATTGCTTGTATTGCTGTAAGCGAATTAGCGGATCAAATTTCTCCCACAGCATTTTTGGCCCTTCACAAAACGATTGATGCGCCTGTTGTATACGCTGGTCATTGGCAAGCAGGAATATTAACGCTTATTGTTAAGCAAATGGCGAATCAATTCAGCCAGATAGAAACCATCGAACTTGCAGGATTATATGACCCAAAAGATAGCGTAGGGCCACTGGTTGCAAACGAAGTTAGTGGTTTTGTTGGTGAGGCACTAATTCGCAAGGGAGGAAATTGGTTATCGTTACCAGCAAAAGAAAACCCGAGGACAATTGATTTGCACAACCATTCATCGGCAATAGGTTACCCACTCAGCACGCTGGATGTCCCAAGTATAGCTGCTTTTACAAGTGCGAAAAATATTCGTTTCGACTTTATTACAGGGGAATCTATAGGGACTAGCAGAGGCGTGGAAGCTTCCCATGAATTATATATTACTATTGAAGGCACCCTCCTATCCGGCGAAAAAAGAAAACTCAGCACGATCGTATCCGGCCCAAAAGGAAATTCCCATCTCACCGCTGTTGGCGTATACCTGATTGCAGAAAAAATATTAGGCCTGAATGGACAGCCTGAACATCAGACTGGCGGTTTATACCTTCCAGAAACGATTGTCTCAAGTCATCACATCAGCAACCGCTTAAAAGACTTCGGCATCGAAATCATGGAGGAAACCCTGGAAAGTTTGTAGAACTTAATCATTAAAATAATAACGTGAAAAAACTAATATTGACAACATCCGTCTTACTGTCAGTTGGTATCGAAATCATAGCACAACCGGTAAGTTACCTTCCTAATCAAAACACATTTCAGCCTATTATAAATCCTCCATATACAAGCACACCAGATTCAAGCATTACTGAATCGATTCACATTCAAAAACAAATAAAAATGAAAAACGCAACGATATTACACCAAGCCAACGAATTTGTTAAAAAGGGAAACTATGAAAGCTTTCTGGCCTATTGCACAGAGGATACCAAATGGGTTTTTGTCGGCGAACGTATCCTTGAGGGTAGAGATAAAGTACGCGCATATATGAAAGAATTCTATTTGGAACCGCCCGTATTTACCGTCGAAAAAACCATTGAGGATGGTAGCTATGTAACCGTGACAGGTGTAATCACCTTGAAGGCTGCAAATGGAACCTATAACCACTATGATTACTGCGACATCTGGCGATTCGAAAATGGAAAAATTGCAGAATTGAAAGCTTTTGTCATAGAAAAGAAACCGTAGATGTAATTCTTTTCACATGTTTCCTTAACTGTCATCTAAACGAACCTGAGATGCTAATGCATTATTGAAAAAATAGATAAATTAGCGGCAACACGATCAGATATTATTAAGTGGTTACTACTTTAAAGAAATGAATACCCATGAGTTTTTTAGAAAATAAAACAGTATTAATTACCGGTGCTACTTCAGGCATTGGCCGGGCAGCCAGCATAGCCATGGCTTCACAAGGGGCTCGGATCATTATACTAGCCCGAAATCCAGCGAAAGCAGAAAAACTTTTAGCAGAACTTCCCGGCCAGGGCCATTTATTTTTTTTATGCGACATGATGTCCATAGGTGACATTAAGCGTGTGACAGAGCAGATAAAATTATCGGTTAGCCGGCTCGATATTTTAATAAATAATGCCGGAACCTGGTTTGGCGAAAGGCAGCTTACCGCAGAAGGGCAGGAAAGAACGTTTGTTGTCAATTATCTTTCTTATTTACAGCTGGCTTTACAGTTAAAAGACTTATTGCTAAAAAGCCAACACCCACAAATCATTAATACCGCTTCGTTTTATCATCAGCAGACTTTCCATATTAATGATATTCAATTGCAGCATGGGTACTCCATGAGTAAAGCTTACGCCTTGTCCAAACTTTACGTCATTCTTATGACCAGAGCGCTGGGCCAAAGGTGGAAAGCCAATCAAATTGTAGTGAATTGTTTCGATCCGGGATCGGTCAATTCTAACTTTGGAAGCGGTCAGGGCGGCTGGATGGAGCCATTGCTGCGATTTCAGAAACGATTATTTGGGAAAACCCCATTGGAAGGTGCAAAGCCACTTATTCATTTAGCATCATCAATTCCTGATTTGGCTGTAACCGGGCAATATTTCCAGGATACAAATGTGGCAGAGCCGTCAAAAACCGCACAAAATGATACGTATGCCCGTCAGCTATTGGATTATAGTCTTGAATTGCTGCGAGAAATTGACATTGCAGTACCCGAAAAATTGTAACAGTATTTGGCGGAAAATGGATCAGTACTCGCAAATACTTAAAATCAATTTCAATTTTTATAATTCCTGTTATCTTGTTTTTTTGAACGAACAAAAAAGATAAGTAGGAAAATAAGGTAAGGAACGCAAAATAGTACACCTGGCCAAGGCTCATCCCAACTTGCAAACAATAAAAATAATACAAACATACATGGTAGCAGAAAAAAACTTAGCGCCTTATATAGGGTGTTAGTTCTAATATGTTCCTGAAGATTCAATAAAATGGTAAAGCTTGAAAGAAAAAAACAGAAATTAATACCGATAGCGATACCATAGGGTAGGTTTTTAAAATCTGTATCTGCTTTACCAATCAAACCGGTAGATTGCAGCACAAACACACCAATCAGGCTAAGCACTGAAGCTATGAAAAAACAGAACACAATTATCTTCAAGTATTTCATGGTTTGACGATTAATTTTAATTCGATATCGGTCAAGCGGCAACTTATGGAAGCGCTACCACAAAACAGATATTTTGAATTGGAAGGCAGATAATGATTTCAGGCATACATGCTTAAAGCAAAGGTAGGAGTTTCCGCTCTAAAAACTGCTCGAAAGTGGTAGCTGTAGATGCCTCTATGGTGCGAGGTGTGGCATATGCCCCATTTGGATCACCCAAGGCAAAAAATAAATCCATTAATTCCTGCTGTACACGCGCAGACAATCCCCAGCTGTTTAGCTGCGCTTTAACTTCTTCACCAGATTGCTTTACATACTTAACTGGCTTAGCTATCCGGGCGGATAAGCGAGACGCGGCCTGCGTTAAAGTGATATTTTCAGGTCCCATGAGGTTTAATTTCCAATGTCCTGCCCAGGTTTCGTCAAGCAGGTAACGCGTGGCCACCTCAGCAATGTCATCTGTACTCACGAAAGGAATATCATGCTCGCTATCGTAAGGAAAAGTAAAAGTTCCTTTCTCAAGGATATCTTTTGCCTGTAGTATAAAATTTTCCATGAAATAACCTGGCCTTAAAGCCAATACATTAGCGTCCAGCTTATCAAAAGCAACTTCCATCTCACCACAATAGCTTACAGTTCCCAGGTTTGGCGAAGTAGTTGCACCAAGCGATGAAACAAGAACAACCCTTTTAATTTTGTTTTGATTAACCGCAGCAACCCCTGCATCAGTCACCTTTTGATACCATTCATTTAAACCAGGTTTATTAAGTACGGGAGGAACAAGCCAGAACAAAGCTTCCGCTCCCTCTGTTGCCGCAATTACCTGTTCCGTATTGCTGATATCTGCCACCATCGAAAACCCACCACTAATGTTCAAATCATCTAATCTTTTCAGGTTTTGACCTAACAACAAAGGTGTTGCCCCATGCGAGGCTGTTTGTCTGGCCACACTGCTGCCAATATTACCTGTAGCAGCCGCAATTGCTATTTTCTTCATCTTATTTAGTATATATGTTTGTCGATGATCTGTTGAGCCTGCTCTTTTCTCATCAAAGTGCTTAAAACAGGGAGCACATTCCAATATTCCTTATAGTAAATGAACTTCCCGTTTTCTAATCTGAAGTTGACCACATAATCTTGTTGATACAATGCCCCCGTTGCAGGAACTGTCGTTTCGCCGTGAAATTCTGCCCAATAGGAATCTGGTTCTTTTAATGGATAAACATTTAATGCGGTGAATATAATATCCGGCATATCTCCAAGGATATGATCCAGATGTTTTCTATAGTCATCCATTGTCAGTTGGTAAGCCGAACCTAATGATTTCGCATAAGGATATTCTACTGTTGCCTTTGGATCAAAAAGCGATAAAACAGTTGCTGTATCCTGGTTAAAAGCACTCAATAAACTCAGCAAAATCTGGTGACCAGTTGTATTTTCCGATGTCATAATTCTTACGTTTATGTACAAAAGTAACGTCCAAACTATATATTTGCAATAAGGTACCTGTAAGTGGCATAAGCACTTTAAAGTAATATATGGACGGAATAATCAAAGAACAGCGAGAAAAAAATGAAAATTATTTTAAGTTACAGCAATCTTTATTGTTGAAATCCAGTTTGGATGAAAGTTGTATCCTGAATCAGTCCTTAACGCTCATTGCCAATAAGTGGACATTACTGATTTTGATGGCATTAATGCAAGGCAGTAAGCGTAGCAGCGAATTACTACGGCAAATTCAGGGCATATCGCCAAAAATGCTCAATCAAACGCTAAAAATTTTAATAAATTACGGCATGGTCGTTCGGACAGCATTTCCAGAGGTTCCACCAAGAGTAGAATACGAATTAACAGAATTTGGCATCAGCACCGCAGATCCATTAATGGCCCTGTTAAACTGGTCTGTCTCCTGGGAGCCCCAACTCACAAAGTTGTATAAACAAAATTTTTAAGGTCCACAAATGCCAACAAGGTAGCGCAGGAAGGTGATTGGCTACCTTATGTTGCCTTCTTCACAAAGGATTGCTCTTTAAGTATGGTTATTTGGAGACGCCATTTAACAGTCTGCGTGCTGTTAAGCAAATTGTCAAGAACTTATTATCAAAGCTGAATTTTGATGAGAATAGTGGAATGATTTTAATTATACGCTCACAAGGTTCAATTTTGGCGAAGTTAAACCGCGCTAATATTTTGCGGCAAGTAAATTGAGTTTGGGTATGGTGATTTTTTTGGACAATAATTACAGCGACGTCTCACTCATGATTTTTATTAGCAGTTTGTTGTCAGGATCTATCTTAATTGACTTAATATCATTCTTAGAGAACCCATCCAACTGAAAACTTTGAAGGCTTTTACTGATATTAAACGTTTTTCTCACTATCCGGTTATCCTGTAACATAAAAGCGATATCAATAGGAAAAACGAAAACGTCACCTTCCTGACTAATCGATAATTCCTTTTCCGTTATAAGGGCGCCAACATGCGGGACCTGTTTACTTTTTATCCAGGGCTCAACTACATGCTTAACATCGGTACCAGCAGCTTCTGAAAGACTTTTTATAAAGAGACTGATGTCCATTTGTTTTTTCGACTGAATGAAAGCTTTTAAACCTTTATCAAAAACAGCCTTGCCCAGCTGATCTCTAAGCATATAAAGAACCCAGACGCCTTTATAATAAGATACGCCATTGTTAGACGCATCGTCCCATAATGATGACTTACCATCGAAGCCGCCTTTGAAGTAGAGCGACTTGTAATTGGCCATAAAGCGACTCACTGTAGTATCCCCGAAACTTTTCTCCAATAAATAGGCTTCAGCAAACGAAGCCCAGCCCTCCCTCAAAAAATTTGTAGCTGGCCCTACAGGTCGGGTCCAGGCATGTGCAACTTCGTGCCCAAAGGGAGCTAAAGGAGACATAGCCCTGTTTGTTATAATGAAGCCACCATGGTTTCCGGCAACAATCATATCATTACTTCTGTTTAACCAGATGGGAAAATCTTTGGAACGGTTCTGTACAATGCAAAGATAGTTGCCTTGCGGTTTTCCGAATTTTTCAATCAGCAAGTCGTTTGTCTTTGAAAAGCTCTGATAAAGCGTGTCAGAAGTGGGCTTAAAGGTCTTATTCCCAAAGATTTGAAACTTATAGTTCCCCTTATCTAATGTCTTTACCTCCCATTCCTTATCATAGTACAGGGATAGCGCAAAAGTAGCATATGGTGATTTAGCGGTTATTATTCTTTGATCATCTACAATACGATCGGTCTGCCGGAGACCAGTGGCGACATGATATGCAGATGGAATTGAGGCGAGTAACTGGAAATCTGCCAGGTCATTGCTACTTGAAAAATTAAAGAACGGATGCCAATAGAACTGCTCCCGAACATGTCCGAAGTTCGAATCAAAATATCCGGAATTCTCATTCTTCGGGTCATTGTCCACTTTTAATGTATAGGCTAATATCAGTTGTTCTTTCATGCCTGCTGAAGACTTTACCCAGAGAATGCCTCCATCAAACACAAAATAAGCCTTTTTCTGGTTAAGTTGTACATTTTCTATCTTCGCCCTGTGGTTAAGCGACAATAAAAAACCATATTTTTCCCTGGTCAGGATCTCCATGGTATCCCTAACAGCTATTGTTCCATCAACAGGAGCTATCTTCAGGCCGATCCGATGTGCTTTCAAATGGTTTAACCTGTCGACCGGAAGTTTCGATGTCATTACCCAGGTGCCTTTTACAGGTTTGAATACGTATATACCAGAATAAATATTGGAATAATCGGTTTCATCACCGGAATTACCAATAACAAAGGTGCCGGTTAACAATACGAGTGCACTATCTCTGTAAACCTTTACAATCTGGCTTTGGCCTTTTTTCCTTTGATACTTACCCTTTTGCATGGCTAAGATTATTCCTTGCTGTTCGACTAAGGGGAAATTAAGTTTAATATCTTCAATGGTTCCACTTTCAAATGCGTTATTACACCGTTCAACATCATGCTGCAGGTTATTTGCGGTCGACTGGGCGAGGGAAATACTGGAAAGAAAAAGAATAGCAATCAAAGATAAAACGGGCTTCATATTTTTAGTGATCAGGCTTTTAGTTTAACCTCATCATAATACAACTATTTTTATAATTAAAAGGGAGAAATCAACAAATATGAAGGTTTCATCCAATTGAAAACCATTAGCTAACTGGATCTAAGATTCGCCGTGGCCTCATCAGATGCATGTTACTTTATCGCAGACGGGTTTATCCTTTGTTAACCTCCTGGAGAAAAGTCGTTTTTTTTGTATCAGCATTAATACTGAACAGTTCATAAAACAGTGCTAATTTTATCAGCAGAGACTAACTAAGATGATGAACAAATATTGGCTTACCGTAACCGCTTGTGCAGTGGCATTTACAGTCAACGCGCAGCAAAAAGCACTTACCGCTCAAGACTATCAGAAAGCAGAAAGTTTTATGGGCTACAATACCGCAAAATTTATTGATAATACAATTTCTCCTCCCAACTGGCTGGCTGGCGATCAATTCTGGTATACCAAAAAAACAGCCAAAGGATTGGAAACCTATTTGGTAGATCCTGCTAAAAAAACCAAGACCTTAACCACAGCATATAGTAATACTTCTGCGCCGGCAGCGAGACGAAGAAGAGATGGTGGAAATGAAGTGATCTCACCCGATGGCAAAAAAGCCATTCTCATTAAAGATTATAACCTTTATGTTAAAGATGTAGCCAGCGGAAAGCTAACACAACTCACCACTGATGGCGTAAAAGATTATGGTTATGCCACTGATAATGCCGGCTGGAAGCACAGTGATGCGCCTATTTTGCGCTGGTCGCCGGATGCTAAAAAAATCGCCACTTTTCAACAGGATCAGCGGAACTCGAAAGACATGTACCTGGTGACCACGAATGTGGGTGCGCCCAAATTAGAAGCATGGAAATATCCTTTACCCGGCGACAAACAAATCCCCACCATCAGAAGAGTAGTCATTGATGTCGAAAACCCAAAGGTAATTGCTTTAAATATACCTGCTGATCCACATCGTGCGACATTAAGCGACGACATTTCCAGCAGCGGAACATTTGACGATATTGACTGGAAGGCCGATGGTACAGAACTGGCTTTTGTTTCCACTTCCCGTGATCATAAAAATGAAAAATTCCGCATTGCAAATGCATCTACCGGAGCCGTTAGAGAAGTTTTTGAAGAAACGGTTAAAACACAATACGAATCCGGCCAGGGTGAAATTAACTGGCGGTACTTACCTGATTCAAAAGAAATTATCTGGTATTCTGAACGTGATGATTGGGGTCATCTATACCTTTATGATGCCACAACGGGTAAATTAAAAAACCAGATTACTACAGGCAATTGGGTGCTGACCCAATTAATTAAAGTTGATCCTAAAAGTCGCACCCTTTATTTTATGGCCAATGGCCGAGATAAAATCAATCCTTATTTTGCACATTTCTATAAAATTGGCTTTGATGGAAAAAACTTAACCGATTTAACGCCTGAACCGGGCAACCACGTGGTAAATTTATCGCCATCTCAAAAATATTTTATTGATACTTATTCTCAGCCTGATGTTCCTGCAAAAAGCATTTTCCGCAGCATGGATGGTAAATTAATTACCGAATTAGAAAAAACTGATGTATCCAGGTTAACCGCAACAGGTTGGAAAGCACCAACCCCCGTTTCTGTTAAAGCAGCCGATAAGAAGGCCGATATTTACGGTTTGATTTTTACACCAACTAAAATGGATGCTGGTAAAAAATACCCGGTAATTGATTACATTTATCCTGGCCCACAAGGGGGTAGCGTAGGCAACTGGGGCTTTGTAGCCTCCAGAGGAGATCATCAGGCACTTGCCGAACTAGGCTTTATTGTGGTTTTAATGGAAGGAACCAGTAATCCCAACCGTTCAAAAAGTTTTCACGATATGAGTTATGGGAATATGGCCATCAACACGCTGCCCGATCAAATTACAGCCATCAGACAATTAGCTGCAAAATATCCGATTGACACTGCCAGAGTAGGTATATGGGGCCATTCTGGTGGTGGTTTTGCCACAGCAACAGCCCTATTTCGCTATCCTGATTTCTTTAAGGTGGGCATCTCAGAATCAGGCAATCACGACAACAGAAATTATGAGGATGATTGGGGCGAACGCTATAATGGCCTGGCAGAAAACGCGGATTATGAAGCACAGGCCAATCAGAACTATGCCAAAAACTTAAAAGGAAAATTAATGCTTGTTCATGGCATGATGGATGATAACGTACCGCCATACAATACTTTACTGGTTGTGGAGGCATTGGAAAAAGCCAATAAATCTTTCGATTTGGTTATGTTTCCAAACAGCGCACATGGTTATGGATCTTATTCACCATACATGATGAGACGCCGCTGGGATTATTTTGTTCAGCACCTATTAGATGCCACGCCACCTAAAGATTACAAAATGCAGGGCGCCGTTATTCAATAAAGTTTTAAAGTCCCGATTCCTTCGGGACTTTTTTTATTGCCCTTAAAATAAAACCAATTACCGGCTAATGAGTTTATCTGATAAGTAATCAAGCCGATTCAATATGGGAAAAACGAGAAGTATAAATAAGGTCATCATTACAGGCACCACCGGCATGGTTGGCGAAGGTGTGCTGATTTGTTGTTTAAACAGTCCGGAAATTGATTCCATTTTAGTGATTAACAGGAAACCATGCGGATATACACATCCAAAACTGAAAGAAATTATACACCAGGATTTCTTCAACCTTGCTCCTATTGAAAATCAGCTTTTGGGTTACAATGCCTGCTTTTTTTGTTTGGGTATTTCATCCGTTGGCGTAGCGAAAGAGCCCTATTATAAAATGACCTATACCTTGACCATGCATGTGGCCGGAACGTTAAGCAGGCTAAACCGGGAGATGACTTTCTGTTATGTTTCCGGTAGCGGCACTAATCCCGATGGCCAACTAAGCTGGCAGAAAGTGAAAGGTAAAACGGAAAATGAATTGACCATGCTTCCGTTTGCACAGGTATATCATTTTCGCCCAGGTTTTATCAAGCCCATAAAGGAGCAGAAATATGCACACACCTTCTATACATTTATCAACTGGCTATTTCCTCTTGGAAGGGCCATTTCGAAGAATGGATTTTGCACCATGCAGGAACTCGGAAATGCCATGATCAATACCCTCAGCCATCATGGCGGGAGAAAGGTATTGGAAGGAAGCGACATCATCAGGCTGGCGAATGAACCCGCTTAAATAAAAATGGATAAGGGCTTTTAAACCATTATCCATTTTCGTTAAACCCCGGGTATACTACTTCTTATTGTCTACCTTACGCTGGTTATCTTTGTTTGAGGTTTGATCAGAACGCTGCCCACCACCGTTGGTGATGCCCTGAATTTTCTTATCCGTTTTAACATCGTGGTTTGCCCGGTCTGCAATTGAACTTCCCTGAACCGTCGAATTGTTTTTTGGTGTTCCTGTATCTTTCATAACTGTAATATTTAGTAAATAATCATTTACAGAGCGCTATTATATTAACCAAGATAAAATCGATAGGTTTTGATTTTTTTCGATTGTCACCAATATCGATGAAAATTTTATTGTTATTCTCTATCATTTTCAGTTTAATAATCGCTCAATTTCAAATTCTTCCCCAACAGATACCTGCTCGCCCCCAGCTAGCTTTCCATCGCCACCAGCTTCCACCTGAAGAACTTACCTCCTAAACACCTTCCAAACTCAAACATAATTGTATTAAAACGATTACTTGGATTAGTTTTTGTTTAATTCAGGTTTTGATTATTAATTTAGCAGTTCAACAAAACACATCCGTGAAAAAAAATTTATTCTCCCTTGCCATTCTCTGCGTGATTACTTTTTCTGCAGTTGCACAAAAGCAAACCTATTTACAAATGTTAATCAATCAACCTAAATGGGTTGACTCTGTTTTTAATAAACTCAATCGCAGGGAACGGATTGCACAAATGTTTTTTGTACGTGCCCATACCAATTTAGGACAGAAATACACTGATTCGGTTGGACAGGTTATAAAAAGGGAACAACTGGGGGGTGTAATCTTTTTCCAGGGGGGCCCGGTAAGGCAGGCCCTTGCTACCAATGCCTATCAGAAACTAAGCCATGTGCCCTTAATTATTGCCAATGATGGAGAATGGGGTTTGGGCATGCGTTTAGACAGCACCATTTCTTTCCCCTATCAAATGACATTGGGTGCCATCCAGAATAAAGATTTAATTTATAAAATGGGTCAGGAAGTGGCCAGAGATTTTAAGCGGATGGGCATGCAGATGAACCTGGCTCCTGATGCCGACATTAATAACAATCCTAAAAACCCGGTTATTAATTACCGTTCGTTCGGAGAAAACAAATACAATGTGGCCACCAAAACCGGTGCTTACATGAAAGGGATGCAGGATGCGGGTCTTTTAACCACCCTTAAACATTTCCCGGGGCATGGCGATACGGATGTTGATTCCCATTATGATCTGCCACAGCTTACTTTTGGCGCAACCCGACTGGATACACTGGAAATGTATCCTTTTAAAGAACTGATTAAGCAGGGCGCATCAGGCATTATGATTGCCCACATGAATATCCCATCGCTGGATACCACTAAAAATTTGCCGTCAACTTTATCAAAACCAATTGTAACAGGCATTCTAAAGCAGAAACTCGGCTTTAAGGGCTTGATCATTTCTGATGCAATGGATATGAAAGGTGTGGTTAAATATTTTAAAAACGGAGAAGCTGATTTAATGGGGATTATTGCCGGAAATGATATTCTGGAACTTTCTGAAAACAGCGACAGGGCCATTAAGCTGGTTCGCAAGGCTGTGCGTCAGGGAAGAATTGATATCAAAACCATTGATGAAAGTGTGCGTAAAATTTTAACGGCAAAATATTGGGCAGGTTTATCGCAACGCGACACCGTTGTAACGAAAGGACTCATTGCAGGTATTAACCGAAATGCCAGCAATGCCCTGGTTCAGGAACTTGCCAATGCCTCTGTTACCCTGTTAAAAGGGAAAGACCACATCAAAAACCTGATTCCGATTAGGAGGACAGCGATTATCAGTATTGGTGTACCAACAGTAACCCGATTTCAAAAAGAAATTTCAAAGGGATTTTATAATTCTGTTTATTACGTATTGGATAAAGATGCAACTGCCACCCAGATTTCTAACATTGCCAGAGAGATCGGTGCATTTGATCAGGTGATTGTAGGCATACATGATGCCCGTGCAAGACCTGGCAACAACATTCCGCTTAATACCGGCGTTAAAAATTTCATTAAAGAATTAAGCGCAAAAAATGCCGTATTTGCCTTATTTGCCAATCCATATAACCTTGCCGGCTTACCAGGTTTAGAAAAGAGCAAAGGTTTGCTGGTGGCTTATCAGAAGGAAGATTACATGCAGATTTCTGCCGCAGCCGTAATTAATAACAGGTTAGTCCCTGCCGGAAAATTACCGGTAAGCATTTTACCGAACTACAAATATGGCGACGGATTGTAAAACCGCCTGCCAGTAGCAGGCTGGCTATAATAGTTGAAAAGCCGCAGACGCACAGATTAAATTTTGCGCTTTTGCGGCTTATGTTTTTTCATTTACGGCGGAAAGACAGTATATCGACCAGACTGACGAAGTTTCGCAACCCGTAATCACGATGAAATTTTTAAGTTGGTTTGGAGGACAGGCACACTGCTTCCTGCATTTTATTCTTTAAGTTTCTCCTTACTTCCCAAACAGTGTCTTATAAATCGAATATTTATAATTGTCTTCCACAGCACTGGCCACAAAATAAGGAGCCTCAAATAATTCCGTCAGCTTTTTTCTAAGTTCCGCTAAAAATTCAGGTTTGATTTCTTCGAGGTATTCTCCAGAAAGCGTTTGCCTTCCTGACTTAAACCATACACCATCCACAGCCATGGTCTTCACTACATACAGGTTAGGTTCTACAAAAGTTTTACCTGAAAACTGCTCATAAGCATAAGTATACAGTAAGGTTTGAACCAATGCTTTATTAATGTGTTTACCATCGGAATTAAAAAGTTCGGCCACATCTTTAAAGGTTAACTTATCACTTCCTGTTTTATAATCCACTATTTTAGTTATGCCATCCTTTACATCAACCCGATCGATATAACCGAAAATTTTTACGCTGGCATCTTTGCCATTTAAAGGAAAAGTAATTTCTGCCTCAACCTTTTGTTCTAAACTGATGATGTGGAAAGGTGTTTGCGATTCATCCTGGTTAAGAATGATGTTTACATAGGCCGCTACAATAGACAAAATTACCTTCTGCATTCCCTTATATTCCATTACCTTATCCGGATGGTTAAACATCACCGCGTTAAAAGCTTTCTGAATGAGTGCCGGAACCTGCTTTCTTTTCTCCTTCATTCGTTCAGCCGTAATTTCTGCCTTCATCAAATCCTGGTAAAAGTATTCCATCACTTTGTGCAGGATAGAACCAATTTCGTTCGCCTCTATCACAGCACTTACCTCTTTCGGCTCTTTAATTCCGGCAATGTAGCTGAAGAAAAAATCGATGGGATTGGAAATGTATTGCGTGAGTGCCGATGGTGAAAGCACTTTCTTTTTATCCAGGTATTTTTGAAGAGTTTCCCGGATAAATACATTACTGGTTTTTTCGATCCGGACTTCTTTAAAAGGTTCCGTTTTTACCTCTAAGTTAAGTTCATGATAAGTAAAATCAAAGCTGCTTTCATACTCCAGCTGTTTTAAAATCCTGCTGGCCTCACCTGTTGTGCTTTCATCGGTTAAACTGTTATAAACAAAGTTGATGTTTTTTGCCCTTTGCATCAGGCGGTAAACCATATAGGATGAAATGGCATCAAGGTTTTCTAAAACAGGCAAGCCATATACGCGGCGAATAGAATCAGGAATAAAACTGTTGCCGATGGAAGATTTTGGAATAATACCTTCATTGAAGCCTAAGATGACAACCTTATCGAAATTTAAATTCCTGGTTTCAAGTAGGCCCATTAACTGGATCCCACGGATCGGATCACCTGAAAGTGGAACTGCAATGGCCTGTAAAGATTTTTGAACCAGATAGATCACGAACTGGATTTCTTCATCTCCAATATGTTTGCCGAAGGTATCATGCAGGCGGTTTAATTCCTGGATGGTTTTTACAAAGAGCTCTGCATCAATTTTCTTGAGTGTTTTGGCGTTTGATAACCTGGTTAAAATGAAATCAAGCACTTCCAGCAGGTAAGGAACAACCTGTTTCGGATGATCAATTTTCTTGTAGAAAACTTCAAATAATCCGCTTTGTCTGATCAGCCTTTCATGTGCAATTTCAACCTCATTTTCTTTCAAAATAGCGGTCAGGATTTTATCACGCATTTTATGGCTCAGGCCGGTGAGCGGGTGAGTTAAAAAGGCTTCTACATTTTTGTAGGAAATCTTTCCGGTATGTGTAATTTCCAGCTGGGAAGAAAACCATAAATCAGCCAGGCCAAAAATACTGGAAGTAGATAAAGCAAAACCCATGGTCACATTCAGGTCGATTTCCTTTCCGTTATAAGAGGTAGGGATGGTTTGTAACGCTGGCAGCAGCAAGCTTTCATCAGCCAGCACCACGACGGTATTACCTATTTCATTGCTCTCGGCATAATCATCTTTCAGGATGTTATTGAGGATTTTAGCTTGTGCCGATTGCCCCTGAACCTTAAAAACGTTTACCTCATGCGCTGCTGTTTTCATCAGGCTGGGTTTGTTTTCGAATACATTTTTCAGGCCGAGTTGATGCAGGTTTTTTCTCAAAAACAAACCTGCTTCCTGCAAGTGGTCAGCTACATAATATTCATCCGCATCAAAATAAAATAAGGCTTTTCCTGCTTCCTGAAGCTGTGTAAAAATTTTAGCCTCCGCACTGGTTAAAGCATTAAAACCAACCAAAATGATTTTTCCCTTTTTAAAGTTAACCGGTAAATCTGCAGTGTTGTCTTTTTCTTCAGCCAGGTGACGATACACATAACCATTGGTTAGGTAGCCCTGTTCTTTCAGCGATGCATGAAACAGATGATAAAGTTTAGGCATGCGCCGCCACATTTTAATAAAAAGTTCCTGTTGCTTTTTGTGCTTGCCTTCAGAATAAGATGTCCAGAATTGGGCCAGGAACTGATATTGTTCGGGACTGAGGTAATCAAAATCTTTGTTGATGACAGAAATATCTTCCAGATCGCGGTAGAGTTTCCCTGCATCAACCAGATCATTATCTATTTGCGTAAAGTCGCTTAAAATGATCTTCGCTAAGGGAAAAAACTTATGGCTGGAAATGGGCTCCAGTTTTTCTTCGGCCAGTAACTGGTTATAGATTTTATGAAGGGTAAAAAACTGCAGGTAAAAATCAGCAATTTTAAACGATGTTGCCGTTGCAAAAAATTCCTGTATGGTATAAAATGACGGACTAAAAAAAGGCTTTTTAATGATATCCGCCAGGTATTTATGCATATAGGCAGATGGACGTTTATTATTAAAAACGATTGCGCAGTATTGCAAATCCGAGCCAAATTTTTCTATTAAGTCTTCAGCAACTTCTTGTAAAAAGGGTTTCATATTATTATTTAAATATTACTCGTTACTTTCGTTTTTTAGTTGAGCTTCGATTATTGCTTTATCTTTATAAATCCAGTCTGCTAATTGTTTTTCGGTTGGTAAATACATTTGATATTTGGAAGCAAATAATTGTTTGCTATCATTTAACATAGAGTATTTTACAACAGTTTCTTCAGTGTCTGTGCAAAGAATTATGCCGATTGTTTGATTATCACTTTCTTGTTTCTTTAGATCGTCGAACATTTTAATATACATATCCATTTGCCCTACATCTTGATGTGTTAATTTGGTAGTTTTTAAGTCAAACAGAACGAAACATTTTAAAATGTAGTTGTAAAATACTAAATCTATATAAAAGTGACTTGTTTCTGTACTTATTCTAAACTGCCTTCCAACAAATGAAAAACCTTTACCTAGCTCCAATAGAAATTGTTGTAAGTGGTTAATTATTCTCGCTTCTATTTCTTTTTCATTTGTAGAGGATGATTCGTCAATTTTCAAAAATTCTAAAACATATGGATCTTTTATAAAATCTTCCGAAGACTGATTGTTAAGATCTGATTTTTTCACTTCATTTTGATGAGTTAAAATTCGTTGAAAATATGAGGAGTTTATATTTCGCTCCAATTCTCTTGTACTCCAATTTTGCCTTTCTGCTTCTTTGAGATAATATTTTCTTGCCTGTGCATTCTCAACTCTCATAATTAAGCGATGATGTGTCCAGCTCAGATTACTACGAAGTACATAATCTAGATGATTGTCTTGAACTTCTGTGTTTTCAGATTTGCTACGCACTGCGTAGCAAATCTGATCATCTTGATAGGTCAGATAAAATTGTCGGAAATTTCTTAGATTGGAATAAGAAAAACCTTTACCAAAGTCAACACTTAATTTTTTTGATAGCAATTGTAGAATCTTATCACCATATGATGCTTTAACATTCCCACCTTGCTCATTTTCAACTATTGTTTTACCTATTTGCCAATATGAAATAACCATGGCCGTATTAATTGCTTTGTAAGTATAGGTTCTATACTTATTCAGTATATCAAGCACATTTCCATATAAAGCGTTTATTTCTTCCATCTTACACTAATTTTAATTTACCGCTAACGGCGTAAAACAAATAGGTTTTTACCTGGATGTGTCCCATCTCCATAAGCAGATTTTTATAATTTTCAACCTGTTCAATATGTTTATCGCTTTCAGTCAGCGTAAATTTATAATCCAGAATGATTACCTCATCCTCATGAAATAAAATACGGTCGGGCCGATGAAGCTTACCTTTGGTGTCAATAATGCCTTTTTCAGAAATACTTCCGGTTGCCCTGCTTAAAACAGCTTTTAAATCAGGATTTTTCAATACATCCAGCACTTTCGATTTCAGTTGTTCCTTTTCTTCTTCCTGTATAATGCCATCCAGTATCAGCGTGGTCATGTATTTGTCTGCTTCTGTTTCATTATTGGCATTGGCCAGAATATCATGCAATAAAGAACCTTTTCTACCTGATTTTTCAATATTAACTAAATGTCTTAAGTGCTTTTCCTCTGAAGGAATATAAAGTTCAGACAAGCGTGTGGTAGTGGGGTAATGTTTTAAATCAACGAAGTTGTTTTCTTCGCTTTTGTCTGCTGTTGAAATATAATCTACGATTTCATATGTACCATTTTCATCAAACTCATGTTCGAAAGTTAAATTGATAACATCTCCCATATTTGACAGTTTTAATTCTTTTTTGGCCATGGTAGCAATGTAAAGGTAATCTTTGGAACGTGTAGTGGCTACATAGAGCATATTTAAAGCATCCATATTATTGTACAACAATTCCTCAAAATATGCTTTGGCTATTGCCGAATCGGCCAGGGCTTCATTATACTTGAGCGGAATACCTTTAAGTTCCTGATAAACCGTTTCTTCCGAAGATACCCAGAAGGTTCCATTCGCTTTCCCTTTGATTTCCCAATTACAGAAAGGAACAAAAACAGCCCGGAAAGCCAGTCCTTTTGATTTGTGAATGGTAATGATCTGGATGGCATCTGCCCCTTCCGGCGATGGGAGCGATTTTTTAATGCCATCTTCTTCCCACCAGGTTAAGAAGGCAATAATTCCTTTTTCGCCTGATCTCCCTGCTAATGCAGTTAAATCACGGAAGGCCAATAGATAGGGTAAATGAGCGGTGAGTGTTTTTAGTCCGTAACTTTCTACTAAAATCTCTATCAGTTCCGGCAATGGAAGTTGAAGCCAGCTTTGCCAGTTTTCGCATAAAGAAGGCGGTAATACCGCAGAAAGTTGATTCAGTGACTTGCTGGTAAGGTTAATATAATGGTTGGCATCAGGTGTTTTTTCCTGCAAAGCATGATAAAGTGCGATGCAGTTTGCCTTGTAAAGTGCACTTTGTGCTTCCAGGCCAATTAATACTTTTAGGGTATTAATAATAAGCTGAATGGCTGAGTTATTTGAAATTAATAAAGCATCGCCCGATAAAACAGGTAAATGGTGTTCCATCAGTTTACGCACCGTAAGTAAAGCTTCACTATTTGACCGCACTAATATGGCAATGTCTTTTAAGGCATAATGTTGCTGGTCTTTTAAAATGTTGATCTCTTCAATTACGTCATTTAAAGCAATATCCCTGAAAACAGTTTCCGTAAAGCGGACTTCATCCGGAGCATGTTCCTTACCAAATTTTTTAATTTTGATGGTACCTCCCTTCAAGGTATTGCCGGCGAATTTTTGTGTGGAAGCACTATAAATATCTGTAATAATGCTCGTATAATTTTCAGTCGCCCACCAGTTTGAAATGCTTTCCGGTTTAGCAGACAGGATTGTATTCAGTTCGTTTTGAAGGGTTAAGGGGATGGAACGATAAAGCACATTATTAAATGTGATGATATTTTCTGTGCTGCGATAGTTTTCTTCAAGGCTTTCTTCCAAAACATTTTCAACGCCTACTTCGCGTTTGGCATGTTTGTGCAGGATGTTCCAATCGCCGTTTCGCCAGCGGTAAATGGATTGTTTGGTATCGCCAACAATTAAATGATCAATTAAATCTTCGCTTGGTGTGGCCATGGCATTGGTCAGTAAAGATTTAAAACTTCCCCATTGACTGGTAGAGGTATCCTGAAATTCGTCAAAGAGAAAATTGCGGTACCGGTTTCCTACTTTTTCCCAGATGAAAGAAGGATTGTCGCCAGCATCTTCCGTAATGCCGGAGATTAACTTTTGGGCATCGCTGATCAACAGGTTATCATTTTCTGCACGATACTCCTTTAACAGCATGGCAATCTCCTGCATCAGCCTCAAATAATAAAGATTTTTATTAAAGGCAATGGCGAGGCTGTAATTGGGTAAGTGCGTTAAATAATGGTTTTTTATTTGATGAAGAATCGGATTCACCACTTCAAAGGCTTCCGGAAAATCAGCGTTTTTCTGAAACCACTCCTCAGGTTCGTCTATTAAATTAAAAAGCGGTTCAATTTTAGAAAAGTCGCCACGAGCCACCAGGATTATTTTAGCCAGGGCACTTCTTGATTTCCCTTTAAGGTGTTCATTTTCCACCCCTAAAACATTAAGGGCCTCATGGGCTTCTGTGGCCAGGCGAATGATTTCTTCCTCAAAATTTTTAACTTCGGCCTTGGTCAGACTGATGTATTTTTTAAAAAGTTCATCAATGTTTTCGAGGCCCAAAGCGGTTACCGCATCTTCAAAAACCTGGAAGCGTTCGGAGAAAATCTCTCCGATTAAGTTGTAAAGTTCAAATTTATAATTCCAGCTTTTATTATCACTGATGCGCTCAATAGCCAGATCAATGATCCACTGCAACAGTTGCTGATTGGTATCTAAGGCTTCATCCAGTTTATTTACCAGGTCATCTTTCACCTTATCATAATTCATTTCTAAATTATAATCAGCATTCAGGCCCAGTTCAAAGGCAAAACCACGAATCACTTTTTGTACAAATCCATCAATGGTACTCACTGAAAAACGGCTGTAATCGTGCAGGATTTTACGGTAGATTTTGTCTGCCTTAAACTGAAGTTCCTGCGCACTTAACTGCGGGTAAGCAACCAGAACTAATTTTCGGTAGTCGTCATTTTTTTTTGAAGGATTACCCTTTGCCAGCCCGAGCAGTACCTCCAGGATTCGGGTTTTCATTTCTTCCGTGGCTTTATTGGTAAAGGTTACCGCCAGAATTTCACGGTATTTATTCTCCCCGGAAAAAAGCAAAGTCAGGTAGTGTGCCGTTAAACTGAACGTTTTACCGGAACCGGCAGAGGCTTGAAGAATTTTTAGTGGTTTGGGCATCGTGTTCTTTTAAATTCGGCTTATTTTAATTTCTTGTCCTCAGGGCACAACCTGATCGCTAATGGGTATATAGTGAAGTTATTTTTCATTTCATCCATATATTTTACCTTTCTCTTTGCTGATTGCCTGTTAAGGCATGGCATTTATTCAGCAAGATCATTTAGGGCTTGGCAAATCATAATTACACCTAAGCACCTTTCTTTTTCTTCTTTGCCAGTGTTTTATGGCTAATCCTGGCCGGTCTTTCGGTCATTTCTATTTTAAGCGCCAGCAAATCACGAATGACAACGGATGCACAGGCACCGCCAAAGGCAGCCGGCAAATAAGAAACAGTACCATAGGCTGATCGTTTAAAATTACTGCCATCAGTCATGATCATCGAATTTTTATCCATTTGCTCTGTCGAAAAAACAGCTTTGATTTTATCAGCGTTCACCAGTTTATTTAGCCTTTTACGCACATAACTCGCAAAAACGCATTGATAAGTATCCGGCAGCATCGCAATCCTTAACCTCGTAGGATCCATTTTACCTCCTGCACCCATCGAACTGACAATCGGGATATTCTTTTCCAAAGCTGTTGAAAGCAACGTAATTTTTGGCATCACACTGTCTATACAATCCATAATGTAATCGAATTTCGCCTCCAATATTTCCCTGCACTTCTCCGGGGTAAGGAAAGTGTTGACCACATGAAGATTTAATTCGGGGTTGATGGATAGCAATCGTTCCTGCATTATTTTAGCTTTACTTACGCCATGATTCGTTGCTAAAGCGGGCAATTGCCTGTTCCGGTTAGTAGGATCTACCACATCCCCATCTACAATGGTCATTTCACCAATGCCGGAGCGGCATATAAATTCTGCCGCAAAAGAGCCTACACCTCCCAGACCAATTACCAGGACGTGTTTATTTTGTAATTTTTCAATTCCATCATTACCGACCAGCAGGGCAGAACGTGAAAGCCAAGAAACATCTGACATATGATTGTATATGAGTTTACAGTAAATCTAATTTTTTCCAATCAGCAAAAATACGTGCTTTAAGGTCATCAACCTTACGGTTTTTCAAATTTGCGGCAGCAGTATAAATTTTAGCGATGGTGATATCTGAATCATCGGTTTCCAGAAAGAAGCGATCTGTTTGCTGAATCAGCTTTGCGGGACCCGAATTTCCCCGCAAAAGTGCCTCACCAAATGAAAGCCAAAAACCCTTATCCAGTAATTGCTGGCCTAATTTCTCATTTTTATTAAAACCATGAATAATCATGGGCACTGAGACTTTTAACTGATCTTTCATTCTAATCAGTTCTGAAAAAGCCTTGACACAATGTAAAATCAATGGTTTATTTAACTTTTCTGCCAGGCTGATCTGTGCTTGTAAAATAATGATTTGATTGTCGAGACTTTCTCCTTTAAGTTGATCTAAGCCACATTCTCCGATCAGCTTCACATTCGGTTGACCCGCCAGGACGTTTAAATATTTCATCTGTACTTCCAGCTGATTAAGCGTGGCATACCAGGGATGAAGCCCCACAGATATGGGTTTGGTTTTGGGCATTGCCAGAAAAATATCACTCGTTAACGACAAACTCTGGATGCTGATCACACCCTTTTCCTGCGCCGCATGATGCGTATGTATGTCTAAGAAATCCATTCGTTTTTCAAAGATAGGCTTTGGAGATAGTATTTATACCGTAAAGAATTTGTAATTACATGATTAAAAAGATTAGCTTTAGTATTTTGCATCATTATTTATTATGATATGAAAAGATTACTCATTTTAATTACGGCTATATTGATTTCTACATCCGTATTTAGCCAGACGAAAAACGAAGCTGTTCAAATTTACAATCCTGAAGCAAATGCAATGGCCGATCTAAAGGCTGCAACTGTTAAAGCAGCAAAAGCGAAGAAGCATGTATTGGTGCAGGTAGGTGGAAACTGGTGTTCATGGTGTATCGCTTTTCATCAGCTGGTTGAAAAAACGCCCGCTTTAAAACAAACTATAGATGATAACTATGAATACGTTTTGGTGAATTGGGACAAGGAACACCATAATGATGAAGCAATGCGGTATTTAGGTTTCCCCAACCGTTTTGGCTATCCGGTTTTTGTAGTACTGGACGGAAAAGGAAAGGTACTTCACATCGAAAACTCTGCCTATCTGGAAACAGATGAGACCGGTGCCGATGGCAAAAAGAAAGTTGGACACGACGTAAAAAAAATCACTTCATTTTTAAAGGGCTGGACCGTTGCCGCTGTAGATCCGGATACGTATCAGGCAAAAGGTTAAATACTAAATACAATAGTGCCGCAGATTTGGGTGTCTTAACATTCAAATCTGCGGCATGATTTTAATCTTTTGATCCTTCATCTTCCAGGTCATCAACATCTAATTCATATGATGGTCTGGATGCTTCGTCGGCTTGTTCCAGTTTATCTTTATCATATTCAATACTGGGATCATCACCACCTATTTCATTTATGTGATCCACATCATCTTCCCTGCGTAAGGCATCGTTCGGATCTTCTGAGTAATTATCTTTTGGGTCTATCATCATTTTAGGTTTTTATATTTAAAAAATGACTTTCAGGAAGAAATTGTTTTAGTTTTATGTGAAGAAGGGTAAAGATGAAGTTTAAAGACAGCTGAAGAAATCTTGCAAAGTGGTTTTTCAGCCCCCAAGGCCAGCGACCATAAACATTTTACCCAAAATACTACCTTCTTGCACTTCTGCACCATAAAATGTTCGTGTTTCTTTGAGGTTAAGACCTTAATGCCTAATTTTAAAAATGCTCACCCTCCAATTCACCACATTTCCCGCGCTCGAAACTGAAAGGTTGGTTTTAAGAGAACATCACCTTTCTGACGCAGAAGCCTTATTCGCCATGCGCACCAACGAAAAGATCATGAAATACATCGACAGGGAAAGACCTCAAAATGTAGAGGCTGTGAGAGCGGTTATCACCAGATTTAACGAAGGCTTTGAAGAGGGTTATAACCTGGCCTGGGTGATTGCACTAAAAGAAAATCCGGCGCAAATGATTGGAACGATTGGCTACTGGCAAACAGATTATGCCAATCATCGGGCTGAAATCGGCTATATGCTCCATCCTGATTTCTGGAGAAAGGGAATGATTTCTGAAGCCTTGAAAAAAACCATCAGCTTTGGTTTCGAAAACATGAACCTGCACACCATTAAGGCTAATATTAATACGGGTAATGATGCATCACGGCAAATGTTGCTTAAACATGGTTTTTTAAAAGAAGCACTATTCAGACAGGATTATTACTTTAAAGGAAAGTTTTTAGACAGCGAAATTTATGGACTAATTAATCCAAATCATTAAATTATAATATCTTGAATCCGTCTGCATTCGGATACCAATTCGGGTCTGTAATATGATTATTTCGGAATACTCCTGATTTTAAATACTATAAAAGCAGAAAAGATACCATTTCGAAATTATATTTTAATTTTCTGATCATCATCTAAAAAATAAATTTTGCCTAAAAAAATTGCAGCTTCATCCCATTAGCATTATTACAAAATACACGCTGAATTGCCTTTGGTTTGGTAGCGATTAATAATTATATTTGCCACCGTTATTAAAATTTACAATGAGAGAAATCCAATTTAGAGAAGCACTACGCGAAGCCATGAGCGAAGAAATGCGTAAAGATGACCGCGTTTTTTTATTAGGTGAAGAAGTAGCAGAATATAACGGTGCATACAAAGTAAGTCAGGGTATGCTTGATGAATTTGGTGCAAAACGTATTATCGATACCCCTATTGCAGAATTAGGTTTCGCCGGAATTGCAACTGGTGCCGCAACTGCTGGCCTTATTCCAATTGTAGAGTTTATGACATTTAACTTCTCATTGGTTGCTATTGATCAGATTATCAATGGCGCAGCAAAAATTTTATCAATGAGCGGTGGTCAGTTCTCTTGTCCTATGGTTTTCCGCGGACCAACCGGTAACGCAGGTCAGTTAGGTGCACAACACTCACAAAACTTCGAAAACTGGTTTGCCAATACTCCAGGTTTGAAAGTTGTTGTTCCTTCTACGCCTTATGAAGCCAAAGGTTTATTAAAACAAGCCATTATCGATCCGGATCCGGTTATTTTCATGGAATCGGAGGTGATGTATGGTGATAAAGGTGATGTTCCGGCTGAAGAGTATTACATTGAATTTGGTAAAGCCAACATAACCAAAGAAGGTACTGATGTAACCATCGTAACTTTCGGTAAAATGTTAACCCGTGTGGTTAATCCTGCTGTTGAAGAGTTGACAAAAGAAGGAATTAATGTTGAAGTAATCGATTTGCGTACTGTTCGTCCGATTGATTATGATACAATCATCGAATCTGTGAAGAAAACAAACCGTTTGGTTGTTGTTGAAGAAGCATGGCCATTGGCATCACTTTCTGGTGAGATTGCTTTCATGGTACAAAAGAAAGCATTCGATTACTTAGATGCCCCGGTTTTACGTATCACTTGTGCTGATGTTCCACTTCCATATTCTCCAACTTTAATTGCAGCCAGCTTACCTAACGCTGAAAAAGTAATTAAAGCGGTTAAAGAAGTCATGTACGCCACAAAATAAACCCCGACGTTTAGTCTGGTTCAAAATATAAATCCTCCAAAGCAATTCGGGGGATTTTTTTTGCTTCATTTTCTTTACGTAAGTACACACCATTTAAACACATAGGCCATCCAAATAACATTTAAGCCGATATGAGCCTTATCCTTCTTATATGGTAAATCATCTAAGCGCGACTGTGATTTCTACCAGTCAAAGGCATATGGAAAACAGATAAGCTTAGATGGTCTGTATTAACGCAGTGAAAAATTATTTTTATCTTCGTTTGTTCAAATTATACAAGCCATGTCTGAATATTTAGCCGACCAAACCTTTGAAAAGGCAGATTTTACTTTAAACACATTGAACAAAGGAGAATATGAAAACTGCAAATTCATTTATTGCGATTTCTCCAATTCTGATTTGAGTGGTATCAGATTTTTAGATTGCGAATTTATTTCCTGCAACCTAAGCATGGTTACGTTAACAAAAACATCATTCAGTGATGTAAATTTTAAAGATTGTAAAATGCTGGGCTTACGTTTCGAAAATTGTAACGAATTTGGTTTAACCTTGAGCTTTGACAGCTGCAAATTAGACCATTCTTCCTTTTATAAACTCAAACTGAAGAAAACCATTTTTAAAAATAATCAGCTTCATGAAGTAGATTTTACTGAATGCGACTTAAGCAGTTCGACTTTTGATTATTGTGATTTTCTAAATGCAACCTTCGACAGAACAAATCTGGAAAAAGCAGATTTCAGGACCGCAACCCATTATAGAATCGATCCTGATAAAAACAGCATCAGGAAAGCCAAATTTTCACAGCCGGGTTTAGCAGGTTTATTAGCCAAATATGATATCCTGATCAGCCAGTAATTCTTTTATTTTCATAATCCATTAGATCAATTATGTTATGGAAAGGGTGCCACAAAGCATTGATGATTATATTGTTCAGTTTCCGCCAGAAACACAAAAAATTTTGCAACAGGTAAGAGAAACCATTAAACAGGCTGCGCCACAGGCGAAAGAAGTAATCAGTTATAAAATGCCTGCCTTTAAACAAAAAAGCATTCTGGTTTATTTCGCGGCTTATACAAAACACATCGGTTTTTATCCTACGGGTTCCGGAATTGAAGCTTTTAAACAGGAATTTGAAAATTTTAAATGGAGCAAAGGTGCTGTTCAGTTTCCAATTAGCCAACCCATGCCACTGGGTTTAATTGCCAGAATAACAAAGTTTAGGGTAGAGCAAGACAGCATAAAAAAATAGAAAATAGCAATTAACCAAACATTGCAATCAGTTCAACTCCTGACAGGCCATCTTCATATATTTTTCACTAAAATTGTTACAATCTTTTGATGTAGTACCAAAAATATTGTAAGTTTAAATTTTTTAAGATGCTAACTCTTAATTCTTTTTTTAAACCAATCAATGTTACGCGTAGATAGCTCAAAACCTTGTAAAATTGTATACTCTTTGTGTAAACATGAGTTTCTGGGCTATTTAATTGAACCTCATATTGTCCAGCTCAATCCGAACGGAGATTTTTCTTTTACATATCAACGAATTTTCACCCATACTGCAGCAGAATTTCAGGCTTGCCTAACTGAAATTGATTATAAACTGATCAAAATTTTAGACGATATTGAGCAGGATTCGATCATTAAAAAGCATTATAAAAAAGTAATCAGACCTACTGAATTTTTCACCAAAGTTTTTGATGAGAAGTTTTATGAAAGTGTTCGCCCTAAAATTGAAAAAAAATTAGCGGAGGCATTGGAGATGCTCAAGATTCAGGATGAACTTTATATCATGGATAAAGATGGATGGCCGGTGGAACGCAAAATAGAACTTGCTGCAGAACCCGCATCAATTTTATTTCATTTCCGTAGAAACGAAACGGAAACACGTTATTTCCCAACCATAAAATACCAGAATCTTCGTATTGAATTCATGTTCAAAGAAGCGCAAATTATCAGCAATAAGCCAGCCTGGTTACTTTTAAATGATGTTTTGTACTTTTTTGATCAGGATATTGAAGGAAAAAAGCTTCAGCCATTTTTGGCTAAACGTTATATTGCCATTCCCAAATCAACAGAGGCTACATATTTTGAAAAATTCGTAGCGCCGCTGATAGAAAAACATCATGTTTATGCAGAAGGTTTCGAAATCAGAACAGAGCAGTTTGAAGCTATCCCGGTTATTAAAGTTTTGTATGTAGACGGCGGAATCTCTCAGATTCAACTTTATTTCAAGTATGGCGAATATCATTTTCCTCTTGAAAATGCCCATAAGGTGACTGTACGTTTGGAGAAAACTGAAGACAACTACATTTTCCACCGCATTAAACGTTCGGCGGAGTGGGAAAAGAAGCAGTTTAATTTACTACTCTCACTTGGCTTGAAAAAGACCAGTGCACTTTTTAGTAACCTGGAAGTAGACAGTAGCGAAGAAAACCCAAGTTATGCGGCCATCAATTGGGTGAATGAGCATATTGAACTGCTAGAGTCACTGGGCTTTGAAATTGAACAGGCTACCGGCCAGAAACGCTTTGTGTTTGGGACCAGCAAAATCGATCTGGAAGTTAAAGAAAGCAATGACTGGTTTGATATCAATGCCGTCGTATGGTTTGGGAAATACCAGATTCCCTTTCTTTCGCTTAAACAGCACATTCTTCACAAAAGAAGAGAATTTATGTTGCCGGATGGTGAAGTCGCCATTATTCCTGAAAAATGGTTTACTCAATACGGCAGTTTGTTCAGCCTGGCCGAAACAGGAAAAACCCTGCAACTTAAAAAACATCATATCGGCTTGCTGAATGATTTAGCTGAAGATAGTCTGGCAAATGTAACTTTAGAACGTAAGCTGCAACGCCTGTCGGATTTTGAAGATATTGCCGATACACAAATGCCTGTACATTTCAAGGGCAGTCTCCGCGATTATCAGAAAGCGGGTTACAATTGGTTCAGTTTTTTACGGGAATATAATTTTGGTGGTTGCCTGGCAGACGACATGGGTTTGGGAAAAACGATCCAGACACTCGCCATGTTGCAGAAGGTGAAAGAAGATGACCAATTGCTGGCCACGCCAACCACTTCTTTAATTATTATGCCAACCTCTTTAATTTATAACTGGTTAACAGAGGCTAAAAAGTTTACACCAAATCTTAAAATCTACGCCCATACCGGTAGCAACCGGAATAAAGATGTGGCAGTTTTTGCCAACTATGATATTATTATTACCACCTATGGCGTAACAAGGGTTGATGTGGAAGAATTAAAAAGTTTTTACTTTAACTATGTAATTCTGGATGAAAGTCAGAACATTAAAAATCCGGCTTCCAAATCTTTCAAATCGGTCAGAAGCCTGAAGTCGAGACATCGGCTGATCCTGAGTGGTACACCTGTAGAAAATTCAGTGGGCGATCTCTGGTCGCAGCTAACCTTCCTGAATCCTGGATTGTTGGGTACGCAGGCTTTCTTTTATGAGGAGTATGTGCAGGCGATTGAAAAGAAAAAAGATGAGGAAAAAGCACGCAAGCTTCAAACCATTATTAAACCCTTTGTACTGCGCAGAACGAAAGAACAGGTAGCAGCAGAATTACCCCCCAAAACGGAACAGGTAATTTATTGCGACATGAGCGAAGATCAGGCAGCTTACTATGAAAAAACCAAATCAGCCTACCGAAATGATCTGCTGCAGAGCATGGATGATGGTACTTTTGCGCAAAAACAGGTTCAGCTTCTGCAGGGATTAACTGCTTTACGTCAATTGGCCAACCACCCGGTGATGATAGATGGCACCTACCTTTCTGATTCAGGTAAATTCGAAAATGTAATCCATACCCTTGATAATGTGCTTAAAGGTGGACATAAAGTATTGGTTTTTTCTCAGTTTGTGAAACACCTTGATATCTTTAAAAAACATTTTGAGGCCGAAAATATTCCATTTGCCTATCTGGATGGATCTACCCGTAATCGTGGCGAAATTGTAGCTGAGTTTCAGCAAAACAGCGATTTGAAGGTTTTCCTGATCTCCATTAAGGCCGGTGGCGTGGGATTAAACTTAACGCAGGCAGATTACGTTTTTATCTTAGACCCCTGGTGGAATCCTGCAGTAGAGCAACAGGCTATCGACAGAACACACCGCATTGGTCAGGACAAAAAGGTTTTTATCTATAAATTTATAGCTAAAGATACCGTGGAGGAGAAAATTCTGGCCCTGCAAAACCGAAAAAAATCATTGGCCAATTCATTAATCACTACGGAGGAGAGCTTCTTTAAATCGCTAAGTAAAGATGATATCAGGGATATTTTAAATTAGCATCCGGATTTTATCCACATCATTTTAAAACTGTATCATTTTCCAGTTGTTATTAAATCACATTAAATCTACCATCATGGAAAACGAAAATTTAAATAGAGCTATTGACAATGTAAAAGAGGCCTGGAAATATCCTGAATTGTTTCAAAATATCTCCAGATCAGAACGTTGGCTATCTGGTGCAGCCGGAACTTATTTGCTTTTTAAAGGATTAACCAATGTGTTTTCTCACCCGGTTATTGCTTTAACGGGAGCTGCTGCAGGTGCAGGATTACTTTACAGGGGTTTAACCGGATATTGCCCGCTAAAAGATTTACAGGAACAACGTGAAGAACTCATCCCTGATGAAATCGTAATCAAAGAAACGTATTTAGCTGATGATCTGGCGTAATAAATTGAATACGAAATTTCTATTTCTTAATAAACTGGTTAACTTTAAAAAAGATAACCTATAATTATGAGCAAATACGCATTACTTTTCATTCCAACACTATTTGGTATGTCGGCATTAGCGCAGGATAAAAAAACAGATCCGGCAAAAGAAGCGGCCAAAACAGAAGTCTGGGAACCAGTTCCAAAAACGGTAACCCCAGGTAACCTGCCTCAGGATGCACCTTCTGATGCTATTATTTTGTTTAACGGCAGAAATCTGGATGCCTGGCATTCTGTTAACGATCCGTCAAAACCTGCAGCCTGGACGATAGATGATGGCTTCTTCACGGTAAAAAAAGGCATCGGTAATATTGAAACCAATAAAAAGTTTACCGACTATCAGCTTCACATGGAGTGGAGAATCCCGGCTAACATTACCGGAACAAGCCAGGCCCGAGGAAATAGTGGTGTATTTTTGGCATCTACAGGTCCAGGCGATAGCGGATATGAAATCCAGATTATGGATTCCTATCAGAATAAAACATATGTTAACGGGCAAACCGGAAGTGTGTATAAGCAGGGGATTCCACTGGCGAATGCCAATAAAAAACCCGGTGAATGGCAGTATTATGATATCATATGGAATGCCCCAAGATTTAAGGAAGACGGATCTGTGCTAAAGCCTGCAACAGTTACGGTAATGCTTAACGGTGTTTTATTACAAAATAATTTCGCGGTAAAGGGCGAAACCAGATGGATTGGTGCACCCGAATATAAAAAACATGGCGCCGCATCAATTAAACTTCAGGATCACGGCGACCCCAGCCCAGCTATTAGCTTTAGAAATATCTGGGTTAGAGAATTTTAACAATTAAAACCTGCAATTTATTTTGCAGGTTTTTTTTGCTATCTGAAGCCATGACCGGCTTGAAGAAATTCTATATACACTTCTCTTGAGATCATTTCAGCACCTAAACTCATTAAATGATCATTAGGCAACTGACAATCAATCAAATCAATATCCAGTCGGCTTAAATAAATTAATGCCGCCTTTGATGCATTACTGACAGTACTAAACATGCTTTCTCCGCAAAAAACACGGTTTACTTTCAGTCCGTATAATCCACCGGCCAGCTGATCATGATGCCAAACTTCTACACTATGTGCATAACCATGCCGATGAAGGTTAATGTAAGCTGCCTGCATTTCGTTGGTGATCCAGGTTCCATCCTGCCCTCTCCTCGGTGTTTTAGCACAGTTCGAGATCACTTCTTCAAATGCGGTATTGCATGTAATTTTAAATACGTCATCCCGAAATATTTTACGCATGCTCTTACTCACTAACAGGCGTTCAGGATAGATCACACAACGTTCATGAGGCGCATACCATAAAATGGGTTCTCCCTCACTAAACCATGGAAAAATTCCGCTAGAATAGGCCAGTAACAATCTTTCCAGACTCAAATCGCCACCAATGGCGAGTAAACCATCATCTTCAGCAAGGGCTGGATCAGGAAAGATCATTTCATGATCTGGTAATTGAAAAAACATCCTCAAAAATAAGAAAGAAAAATAACGATTAAACCCGGGCGTTTAAATCATGTCCTACAACTAAACTGTTTATTATGAGTGCAAAAGACAATTTCATCAAAGTAAAGCATCTTTACAATAGGGCCGGATTCGGAATTTCATATGCTGATTTACATAAACTAAGTAAAAAAAGCATCGAAAAAAATGTTGCCGGATTATTGAAAGAAGCTAAAGATGATTCGATCAGCCTGGTGAGTGATACCGAATCCAGACGCCAGATGCTTGTTCAGGCTGGCTTATATGCTAAAAAAGACCTCACCGATGAGGAAAAGAAAATTCGTCAGGAAATTACCCGCATGCAGAATGAAGTGAGTAAGGACCTGAATATTGCCTGGATTGATAAATTGATTAATACCACCTCCCCTTTGCGAGAAAAGATGACGCTTTTTTGGCATGGCCATTTTGCTTGCCGCAGCAATGAACCTCTATACGCACAACAGCTCAATAACATCCAGAGAACACACGGATTAGGCAGTTTCAAAACACTATTGGTTGAAGTGTCTAAATCACCGGCGATGTTACAATACCTGAACAATCAGCAAAACAGAAAGGGCAAACCAAACGAAAACTTTGCCCGTGAATTGATGGAACTTTTTACGCTGGGCAGAGGGAAATACACCGAAAATGACATTAAGGAATCGGCAAGATCTTTTACCGGATGGATGTATGACAAAGACGGAGCATTTATTTTCCGTCAAAACCTCCATGATGAGGGTACCAAAACATTTTTTGGTAAAACAGGTAATTTTGATGGAGAGAACATCATTGACCTCATTTTAGCAAAACCTGATACTGCTGAATTCATTTCCAGAAAAGTTTATAAATTTTTTGTTAATGATCAACCCAATGAAGTACATGTAAAAGAATTAGGTGATCATTTTTATGCATCAAACTACGATATTTCAGCGTTGATGCAGAAGATGTTTACTTCTGAATGGTTTTATGCTCCGGAAAATGTAGGGACTAAAATCAAATCGCCGATAGAGTTTCTGGTAGGTTTAAGCCGGGAATTTTATGTCACTTATAATAAACCACAAATACTGATTCAGCTACAAAGCAGCCTGGGCCAGTACCTGTTTAACCCACCCAATGTAGCAGGTTGGCCTGGAGGGCAAAACTGGATAGATAGTTCGTCTCTCATGTTGAGGATGCGGATTCCTTCTTTAGTTTTAAATGATGGTGAGATTGATTTTAGTGGCAAAGCAGATCCGGAAGATGAGGCTGTAATCGCCCTGAACAAAAATACTGCGGCAAATAAAAATTCGAAGCCAAAATCTTATGTAAATGCTAATGCAGATTGGTCAAAATTTTTAAGCACTTTCCCTAAAGGAATATCGCCCACTGAACTTACTTCGTTTCTCTTACAGCCAAAACTGAATGATAAAATCATAAAAATGGTGAGCAACAATAAGGGCCTTCGAAGCACTGCAGTTGAAATTACCAGTATGCCGGAATATCAGCTTGTTTAAATCTCAAATCATAAGGACATGAACAGAAGAAATTTTTTAAGAAACACAGGTTTTGTTGCCGCAGGTTCCCTATTTGTACCCGCATTTATGAAACCTTTTGAGGCTTTAGCACTTGATGAACTGAGCCTTTATAAAAACCTGGTGGTGGTACAACTATCCGGCGGAAACGATGGCTTAAATACCGTAGTGCCTTTTGGAAATGACATTTATTATCAGAAGAGAAAAAGTATTGCCATTAAACCACAGGAAGTCATCAAACTTAACAATATGCAGGGACTAAATCCTAACATGGCAGCTTTACAAGAGATTTATGACCAAGGCTGGATGACCATCATCAATGATGTTGGCTATCCCAATCCGGATCGTTCGCACTTCCGCTCTATGGATATCTGGCAAACGGGTAGCGACAGCAATCAGTTCCTGTCAACCGGCTGGATTGGCCGCTACCTCGACAGCAACTGCCAGACCTGCAAATTCCCTTATACAGCCATTGAAGTAGATGATTCATTATCACTGGCCATGAAAGGACAAACTAAAAAAGGCATTGCCCTGAAAGATCCTGCATCACTATTCAACAACACGAATAACCCTTTTTTTAAAGCGGTATTGCAAAATGACCAGGAACATTTGGATGAAGATAATTTAGGTTATTTGTATAAAACCATGATTGAAACGCAATCATCAGCCAGCTACATCCAGAATACTTCGAAGATCTACCAATCTAAATTCACCTATCCTTCCAGCGGCTTCGCCAACCAGCTGAAAACGGTATCCAAATTCATTTCTTCGGGATTAAAAACCAGGGTTTATTATGTATCGCTCAGCGGTTTTGATACCCATGTGAATCAAATCGGCCAGCAAGGCAATTTATTAAAACAATACAGCGAAGGCATGGCTGCTTTTATAAAAGATCTTAAAAACAATAATAAGCTGGAAGATACATTGGTTATCACTTTTTCAGAATTTGGCCGCCGCGTGGAACAAAATGCAAGCAGCGGGACAGATCATGGTACGGCGAATAATATGTTCGTATTTGGTGGCCGGCTTAAAAAACAAGGCATCTTTAATGATGCGCCAAACTTAAGCGATTTGGATAGCGGTGATTTGAAATACCAACTCGATTTCCGCCAGGTTTACGGCACCATACTAGATAAATGGCTGGATGTAAACAATGGTGAAATCTTAAATAAAAAATTCAACACACTGGACTTCATATAATTTCAAACACCCGGGTTTCGGCTGTGGAGAGTACTGCCATTCATTACAACGCCGGCAATAGAAAAAATTGCCGGCGTTTCTATCCTGATGTGATTGACCTACAAGTGCAGCGAAAAAGGACAACCTTCCTGCAATTTATCGGTATCTATTTTCGCTTTAACAGATATACCACATCCTTTTTTTCACCTTCGGTAAAAACCTGGAAAAGCTCATAGCCATAGGATTTCGCCTTGTTAATAAAGTCTAACGCAGAATTAAATTGTATTTTCTTTCCGTCGTCATCCTTTAATACAGTATTCTCCCAATCGTTTGTTAGTTGTCCATATTCAATGGTGATAAAAAAGGTTCGCGCTAAAACCCTCTCATCTGCCCTGACCTGAATATAGTCAGCTTTGATATCTGTCAACCGAATGCCATTTACAGTTTGTGCTTTAACATCGACCGATGCAAAGCCAGCCATGAGTGTGGCTAAAATTAATGTTTTTTTCATAACCTGTTTCTTTTGTGTGTGCCTGTAAATTAAGAAAAAACATTTTTTGAAAAGAGAAGAATCATTTAACAATTGTAACAATTACAACTAAAAGCTATCTTAAACTAAAAAATAAAATGAACTTTGTAGGCAATATTATCTGGATTATTTTTAGCGGGATTTTTATTTTCTTCGAATATATTATCGGCGGTTTAATCCTTTGCCTGACCATTGTGGGCATTCCCTTTGGCATTCAATGCTTTAAATTTGCAATTGTTGGCCTTGCCCCTTTTGGGGTTAAAATCACTGATACATCTTCAAATACCGGCTGCTTATCAACGATTATGAATATACTCTGGTTAGTGTGTGGCGGGTTTTGGATTGCCTTAACACATCTGTTCTTCGGAATTTTATTTTGCATCACCATTATAGGCATTCCCTTTGGCAGACAACACTTTAAATTAATGAACCTGGCTTTTACACCTTTTGGAAAATCAATTGCATAAAATTTAAGAATCCAGGTTTACTGAATTAAACCAATAGCATTTGAATGTTTGATGGCCTCATTACTATCTTTAAACAGGCAGGTGCGAATGTTATGCGTTTCGATTCGTTGCATCAGTAATTGTGTTTCATCTTCTTTTTCAGGCCTGATGTTGCGGATGTAAACGGCCTCAATATTCTGTGGGTATCTTTCTACAATTTGCGTATAGATAATAGGATCATGCTGAGAATTATCGCCAAAAAAAATGAATTTCTGGTTTGGAAAAGCATCCAGAATGCGCATGACCCGCAGTAACTTCCCTTCGTGTCCGGTTTTACCGGTTTTAAGCAAATCGCTCCACTTCTTTAAAGTATTCAGCAAAAATGCCCCATCCGGAAGTTTGTTAAAACGAAAGGTTTCAATTAGGTAATCATACAGGTTCCATTCACTGCTGCTGACATAAAAAAAGGGATTAGGCTGATTTTTATCCGTATGCGATAAGGCCAGTTGCCGGTAATGGCTTGCCGCATCCGGGAAGGTTTTCCGGGTATGTGGATTTTTAATAAAAAGTTCACGCAGCCTTCTGCCAATGGTTGCAGAATGCGAAATCATCACCGTATCATCCACATCAGAAATAAAGGCGTATTGCGTAATATGCGGTACGTAAACTTTGCCTTCACCAGTATTCAATACTTTTCCGTCCTTATCAACAGCCGCTACCTTTACATGATGCCAGCCCGCCTGAACATCTTCATCAGCCGCCCATTCAAATTTAAAAAAACCATCGTGTTCAGTTTTCTGATATACGGTTTGTCCGAAAAACTGAAGCCTGACCTCAACCAAAGGATAGGGCTTCAAAATAAAAAGCTTTAACAGGTGGATAACATTGACCAAAATGTTGTTGCTGTAAACCTGTTTACTTTTTGCTTTACGTTTAAATACATGACCATAAACAACAAGGTTATGTTTATGCCCGTAACCATGATAAACTTTTACACTAACAGATTTATTCATTGATATTAAAACAGAGTTTCATAAAAGTTGTTTGTTGTTGTAAGCCATTAGGTTAAGCACATGAAATTACTATTTGTTATAAATCCGGGCTCCGGTAGTCACGATCTCAATTTAAAGGAAGTAATTTCTGCACATTTTTCTTCAAAAGACATCACAACCGAACTATTTGAGCTTCCTAAGGATTGCTCGCTTAAAAATATAAAGGAAAAAATCAATCAGGAAAAAGCAGACCGGGTGGTGGCCGTTGGTGGAGACGGAACCCTGAAACTTGTTGCAGAATGCCTGCTGAACACCGGCATTCCAATAGGCATTATCCCTGCCGGATCTGCAAATGGAATGGCAAAGGAATTGGGTATTCCGACAGATATTGAATTGGCACTTGATCTGGTCGTCAGCGGCAAACCGCATCAAATTCATGCTATTAAACTGAACGATGAGCTTTGCATTCACTTATCAGACCTTGGTTTTAATGCCTACCTGGTAAAGAAATTTGATACGATGCCCGAACGTGGCATGTGGGGTTATGCCAAAGCGACCTGGCATGCCTTGTGGAACCATAAACGTATGCAGATTGAACTCAATATTAAAGGAGCAACCATTAAATCTGCTGCAGCTATGGTGGCTATTGCCAATGCAACCATGTATGGTACAGGCCTGAAAATAAACCCTGACGGGAAACTTGATGATGAATTGTTTGAAATTGTGGTGGTGAAAGATTATTCCTACCTGGAAATCTTAAAAATCTGGCTGACCAAACTTCCTTTTAATCCGAAAAAAATAGAAGTTTTTCAAACCTCACAGGTGAAAATATCTTCCAAACACAAAGCCCATTTTCAGGTAGATGGAGAATACATAGGTAAAGTAAACGAAGTTACTGCTAAAATTTTACCTGCCTCCGTAACCGTAATTTTATAACCTGAACTATTGAAAATAATGAATAACAGAGATATGCAGCGTTTAGCGCAACCTTATCTATACTTATGTTTGTGTTTCTGTTTAACAACTAAAGAATTTTTTCAGCATCCAGATCTGCTAATCCCTGTCATCCGCAGGAAAACAATGATTTTAAAAATACCGTTTATGAATTTGAACAGTATAATATAACCTAAAGAACTCTGCAATAAAGCACACTTTAAAAAGAGCGTTAAACCAGGCGTCACTTAAATTCAGCAGTTCAGGCAAAAAGGTAATGAAACCTATTGAAAAAACCCACACGATTAACCGAAAGGGAAACTGCACATAGTAAGCGATAAACCCAAATTTGCGAGATAGGAATAACCCTATTGCAGAAACAAAAAGCAGCACAAATAAAAACAAAGTAAGCCACACTTTAACCTGGGAAACCAGCTGATCGGGAATTTGATTGAGGTGTGTAATCATTCCCCAAAATTGTTTGGCCAGTAAAAAAATGCTAAGAAGATCAAGAAAGGCGAAAAATCGGACAGTATTTTTCATTTATTTACAATATTTAGCCAGGTAAACATCCGCCATATTGCTACCCATATTCTTAACAAAGAAGAAATCCTCGCAAGCCCCCTGACGATCACCCTGCTTAATTTTTTTCAGTCCCGTTTCTATTCTCGAATTCAGGTAATCATCATCAATCCCCAACTGTTTTTTAATGGCAATAAACTGGACTTCCTGCCCGGGTTTCGCCTGATCTATATTTTTATAGAAATTAATCACCGAATTGATTAATGCTTCTTCTGATTGATAGGACCTGATTGCAGCAGCCATATCTGATTTAGATTTCCCTTCACATTGATAGCCTTCCAGCCGGAAGTTTACCGGAATAATTACCGCTGTTGTGGTATCATAACCGGAAGGCACCTTCCATTTGCCACTACTCAGGCGTACCAGCCTCAGGGCTTCTTCATCCAGATCTGTAAGAATACCCTTAGTAACTTTGGAAGAGTATATTTTACCTTGCTGATCTAATTTAAAGCTGACGCTAACTGTACCCTGTATGCAATTTGCCTTGGAGAAGGCCGGGTAAATGGTATGTTCTCTTAAAAAATCAGCAAAGTTGCCCTTTCCAGCTTCGAACTGAACCTGTGCGGAAACAAATACACTAAAAAAAACAAAGCAAATGGTTGTGAGCACTTTCATATTTTCTAATTTACGTAAAAAATAACTGCTGCGTTTCAGCATACATTAATCAGATCCCATATGATGCAGGAGGAGCGCCAGTATGATATTCGGATCAGGGCAATTTTCCAGGTATTCTTCCCTTTCACTAAACCGGCATACACCGGGATAATCACCTTTCCACTTCCCCATATCCCGAATCATCTGAAAGTGTAAATGTGGTGGCCAGTTCCCGTTTTCTTCCTTTACGCCTAATGTGGCAAATTTGCTTCCTGCAGCAATAAAATCTCCTTCCTTCAGGCCGTTCAAGGATTCCAGACTTAAATGCCCATACAACGCATGAAATGTATAACCAGCCATTTCATAAGCAAGTACAATGGTTGCACCATAATCTCCAAAGTGATTATTGTTGGCGAAACTATGTACCCTTGCCTCATAAAAATTGCAAATTGCTGTTCCGGCAGGGGCCCAGATATCGACACCCAAATGCAATCTTCGTGGTTCTTCTTCGGTATCAAAATGAGCACTGCGGGCATAAATGGTCCGGTGCTCATTATAACCACCAATGCCATAACGGGCCTGATGCTTTAAAAGTTGCTGATCTACCCATCTGGAGAACATCTCTGTATCTGCTAATGTTTCATTGGTAAGTTCACCATTCTTCGCTGTAAAATCCAAGGACAAGAGCTGATCGGTATCTGCATTAAAATCAATTATACTTTGAATATGTGCTGCATTTGCATGAATAACCTGCTCAAATGTTTTCATTTTCATGTTATAGGTATGGTGATAAGTGTTGGGTTCTGGCTAGCATTTTTTAACAGGAAACTTAAACTATCAGGCTTCCATCTTCAGGCTGTAAAAAAATACCCGCAGGTAGGTTTACCATGCGGGCATAAATCTTTTTCGAGGTACAATACCCTAATTCAGCTTGAATTATTCAGCTTCCTCGTCTGGTTGTCTTGGTTCCTTTGCTATTTTCTCAAACAGGTGATCCATGCGTTCCACGTACTCATTGGTATCATCCACAAAAAAAGTAAGTTCCGGCACCACCCTTACCTGGTGGCGAATCCGTGCACCCAGTTTATACCGGATCTCGCCGGCATGTGAATTAACGGTATTAATGGATAATGTGGTGTTGCTGGTATTAAAAAAACTCAGATACACTTTCGCTACAGCTAAATCCGGCGATACCCGCACACGGGTGATGGTTACCAATGTGTTTGGCAAAAATGCTCCACCCTCACGTTGAAAAACCTGTGCCAATTCTTCCTGTAGTACTCCTGCAAATTTTTGCTGACGTTTACTTTCCATATCTTTTATTATTAATAAAGTAAATTATCATACGGGTATCTGGCGGTATGTGCAGCCTTAACTTTATCGTATAATAAATTTTTAAACTCTTCTATGTTCTCTTTTTCCGTTGCTGAAATAAAAAGTACAGGGGCCTTGCCATGGCTCATCCAACTTTTTTTGAAATCGTGAAGACTTAATTTGCCATCGTCATCATCTCCTTCAGTTTCCGGCGATACATAAGCATCAATTTTATTGAACACCAGTATCATATCTTTATCAATTGCGCCGATATCCTTTAGGGTTTCATTCACAATATGAATCTGATCTTCAAAATTCGGATGTGAAACATCTACCACATGAATCAGGATATCTGCTTCACGCACTTCATCCAGCGTAGATTTAAAACACTCGACCAGATGATGGGGCAGTTTGCGGATAAACCCAACCGTATCAGACAGCAGAAAAGGTAAATTTTCAATCACCACCTTTCTTACGGTCGTATCCAGCGTGGCAAAAAGTTTGTTTTCGGCAAAAACCTCAGATTTTGACAGCATATTCATGATGGTTGATTTACCCACATTGGTATACCCCACTAAAGCCACACGAATGAGCTGACCACGGTTTTTACGCTGTGTTTCGTTCTGTTTGTCAATTAATCTTAAACGCTCTTTTAGTAAAGAGATTTTATTCAGGATAATCCTTCTGTCACTTTCTATCTGTGTTTCACCTGGTCCGCGCATCCCTATACCACCTTTCTGGCGTTCAAGGTGGGTCCACATACCCGTTAACCGGGGTAAAACATATTGCAGTTGTGCTAACTCTACCTGGGTTTTAGCCTGGGCAGTTTGTGCTCTCCCGGCAAAAATATCCAGGATCAGGTTACTGCGATCCAAAACTTTTACCCCAAGTTCACGATCAATATTACGCAGTTGAGATGGGGATAATTCATCATCAAAAACCACGGTATCAATCTCCTCCGATTTTACATATGCCTTGATTTCTTCCAGCTTTCCGGTACCGACAAAAGTGGCACGCTCCGGCTTCAACATCTTTTGGGTAAAATTCTTTTCCACTTTACCGCCAGCTGTTTCAACCAGAAAAGCTAATTCATCTAAATATTCTTTTGTTTGTTCTTCCTTTTCGCCCGGCGTAATTACACCAACCAATATGGCCCGCTCCTGCTTGATCGCAGTATCATAAAATTTCTGTTTTCCCATGTAATATGTACAAAGATACAAATTTTGCAAAATGTAACTTTCATTTACAACCCATGAGGTGACAGGAAAGTTTGCCTTTAAGATGGAAGCTTACATTTGCTCCATAAATTTAATATTCTCCTCCGCAACAATCAATTATTCCTGCCCTGAAATGTTTATAAAAATAAAAGCACAATCACGCACTAAAGGTTAAATTCGTATTCTAAAATTGAAAGCAATTGGCAAAAACTAAAACAGCATATTTCTGTCAGAGTTGTGGTTATGAATCAGCAAAGTGGTTAGGAAAATGTCCTTCATGTGGGCAATGGAATACATTTGTTGAAGAAATTATAGAGAAAAGCACCACATCTGTACCCGCCTGGAAAACCGAAACCAGTTCGAGAAAATTAAGCAAACCCAGTAAGGTTGATGAGATACAGTCATCCGTAGAAAGAAGGATCTTAACCGGCGATAAAGAACTTGACCGTGTTTTAGGTGGTGGTTTGGTAGAAGGATCACTGGTGCTGATTGGGGGCGAACCGGGCATTGGTAAATCTACCCTCATGCTACAACTGGCCCTAAATTTAAAGGGTAAAAAGCTTCTTTATATTTCTGGTGAGGAAAGTGAACAGCAAATAAAAATGCGGGCAGAGCGGATTAAAGAAAGTCCGTCTGCAGACTGCTATATCCTGACCGAAACATCCACCCAAAATATCTTTAAACAAATCGAAATACTGCAACCAGAGATACTGGTGGTAGATTCTATTCAAACCTTACATTCAGCTCATATTGATTCCACTCCGGGAAGTGTGTCACAGGTAAGGGAATGTACTGCAGAGTTACTTCGTTTTGCGAAAGAAACCGGTGTACCGGTTTTTCTGATCGGCCATATTACCAAGGACGGCGCCATTGCCGGACCGAAAATCCTGGAACACATGGTAGACACTGTTTTACAGTTTGAAGGCGACAGGCATCATGTTTACCGGATCCTGAGGTCGATTAAAAACCGTTTCGGGGCCGCAGCTGAGCTGGGAATATATGAAATGCAGGGCAGCGGACTCCGGGAAGTATCTAATCCTTCTGAAATACTCCTCTCGCAGCGCGATGAAGAATTAAGTGGCATTGCGATATCAGCGATGCTGGAAGGTGCACGCCCGATGTTAATTGAAACACAGGCATTGGTAAGTGCGGCTGCTTATGGTACGCCACAACGATCGGCTACCGGCTTTGATACCAAACGAATGAACATGCTTTTAGCCGTACTGGAAAAACGTTGCGGCTTCAGGTTAAGTACCCAGGATGTTTTTTTAAATATTGCAGGTGGCATCCGGGTGGAAGACCCTGCAATTGATCTGGCTGTGCTGATTGCGATTATCTCCTCCCATCAGGATATTTCCATTTCATCCAAGAATTGTTTTGCCGCTGAAGTTGGCTTATCAGGAGAAATCAGGGCAGTAAACCGGATTGAACAACGTATTGCCGAAGCTGATAAACTGGGTTTCGAAACCATTTACATTTCAAAATATAACCTGAAAGGAATTGACATTGCTAAATATCACCTGGAAATTAAAGCCGTAAGTAAAATTGAAGAAGTTTTCGGGATGATTTTCGGTTAAGTAATAGGTGTACGATAGTGGAATTTATGCAACGAATTTTCCACATTTTGATCATCAAATTCCCCAGATTTTAATTTTTAAAAATTCAACAACTCCTTTAAGGAATAAATAAACCATTAATAATCAAGTATTTAAAAAATATTTAAATTACTTTTATGGTTCTGGTTTAACCTTTGCCTGAGTTGTTTTGTTGTTCATCATGGGATGTGATTGATAACACTAGGGATGATTTTCCCCGTTAGCCATACCTAACGGGGATTTTTTTATTTATACAATTCCACTAAATTTTAGATAACTTTAAATCAGATAAATAACCGCGTCAAACTTTAAAAATATTCCCAATGAAAAAAATTATTTTAGGCCTGGGTTTTTGCTTTTTCGCTCTTACCGGCTTTTCACAAACGGCATATACAGGCCAGAAATTTGGAGCGGAAGTAACAATGGGTAACGTTAAACCTGCTGCCAAAATGGAGGCTGCAATGGGAAATAAAACTACAGCAGACATGAAGATTCAGGGCAAAGTGGTTGATGTGTGCAAGAAAAAAGGCTGCTGGATGACTTTGGAAATGCCTAATGGTGAACCCATGCGTGTGACATTTAAAGACTATGCTTTTTTTATGCCAATGGATATTATAGGCAAGAATGTAGTGTTGGATGGTTTAGCCAAAAAACAAACCATCTCTGTAGAAACTTTACGGCACTATGCTGAAGATGCTAAAAAATCGCCCGAAGAAGTAGCGAAAATTACTGATCCTAAAAAGGAACTGGCTTTCGAAGCGAAAGGTGTAGTCATTTTGGATAAATAATTGAAGCTGGAAGGCGCAAAAAATAATCCCGGTACAGATGCTGCTTCGGGATTATTTTCCTGGTGATGAATGGAATTGAATGGAATTATAAAACCCAGTTCCAATCAAATTTATCAGGTGCCAAACCATAACGGATATCATTCAACTGTTTAGCAATGCCATTTGAAACCGATCTGGTTGATGGATCAGTTAACTGGTAGATTTCTCCTTTATAACCGATCTGTCCTACATGTGTTACCGTAGCCGCAGTTCCTGCAGCAAAGGCTTCTGTTAAACTCCCGTTCTGAATACCTTCAATCACTTCCTGAACTGAAACCCTGCGTTCTTCTACCTCAATCCCCGCTGCTTTAGCCAGTTTTATGATGGTATCGCGGGTAACGCCGTCTAAAACCGTGCTTCTTACCGATGGTGTAACCAGTTTACCATCCATTACAAACATTAAGTTCGCTGTTCCGGCTTCTTCAATATATTCATGCGCAATAGAATCCGTCCAGATTAATTGATCAAAACCTTCTTTACGCGCCTGTTCGAATGGATATAACGAACGGGCATAATTTCCGGCAGTTTTTGCAAAACCAACTCCGCCTTCATCTGCACGGGTAAATTCATTTTCAATTTTAACTTTCAGCGCTGAACTGTAGTATGGTCCAGTTGGGGTAGTTAATAAAGCAAATTTATAGGAATCAGATGCCCTTACGCCCAAATAAGGATCTGTGGCGAACATTACCGGACGAATATATAAAGCATAATCTTCCTGATCCGGCACCCATTTTTCGTCAACGGCAATTAACGCAGCCAGGCCTTGCATAAAAATCTCCTCAGGGATGGTTGCCATAGACATTCTGGCGGCAGATTTATTAAAACGTTCGAAATTTTTATCAGCACGAAAAACACTGATTTTTCCATCCGGCTGGCGATAAGCTTTTAAACCTTCAAAAATGGCCTGGCCATAATGAAGCGCAGAAATTGCAGGGCTCATCGGAATTGGTCCATATGGAAGAATTTGTAAATTTTTCCATTCGCCATCTTCATAATCGGCTGTAAACATGTGATCGGTAAAAACCTTACCGAACGGTAATTGGGAAAAATCGGTAACGCTCAAACGTGTTTGATCCGTCTTGGTGATTTTTATATCTAAGGTCTCGGTCATATTATTGAATTTTGAATGCGTGAATTTTGAATGAGTGAATGATTGGATCGTGCAGGTTCCATCATTCCATCAACCAATAATTCAATTATTGTTGAATTTAAATGATTGATTTTTGAATGAATGACGGTTTGCAACAGGCAAATTCAATCATTCAGGCATTCTCTAACACAATCATTATTTATTTTGCGCAAATTAAGAAAAAACGGGCTTTTCTAATAGCTTTTCAAAATATTAATCTTTGTTTTTGAGTGTTTTGAGTACACTAAGCACCCAACCTTTACCCCACTCTTCCATTTGTTCGTCTGTCCATAAGAAGGGATAAAAGATTCTTTTTTGAAAACGCGGAGGCAAATATTTCTGCCAGTTGGTTCCTCCAGTTGCCGCCACATCAACCGGGTCTTTTTCCAGGTAACGAACAGCAGATTTATAATGCGACAGCGGCCATTCTACATTGACATACAAATCAAGTTTGCGCAATTCTGCTGCCAGTGCAGAAACATCGGCACCGCTGGCTTGCAGCTGTTGAAATAAGGCAGAGAAATTAGTCAAAGACCGATCTTTAGCCAGCTGTAAAAACTGTGCTGCATATTTTTTGATAAATTGTTTCAATGTGAGGGTCTGTTTTCCGGATGCCAGTTCTGTTGCGCCGAATTTCCAGTAAATATGTTCAAACTGCGCTTCAATGGTGGCGCTACTCAACTCCTCCCGTTTACTTTTATCTACCAGGCGAATAAAATCTGTGGCACAAATTTCAATCATTCTGTATTGCCCCGACTGGAAACCACTCGCAGGCAAAAGCGACATCCGGAACTTCAGGAACTGCTCCTTCTCCATGCCATCTACCATCACTTCAAAAGAAGTGGTTAAGGCATTAAAATAAGCATTTATTCTTTTTACCCGCGCAGTAAAAAAATCTACGGTTAAATGTTCATGCTCGGCTATTTGTCTGCATTCATGCAGGGAAAGTTTAAAATAAAGCTCCGTAATCTGATGATACATGATAAAGATTTCTTCATCAGGAATCGGCGTCTTTGGGTTTTGTAAACTCAACAAAGTATCCAGATGGATATAATCCCAGTAGGTGAGGAAATCAGCATAAAGCAACCCGTCCAGGTAGGAAGCCATGTCCTGGCCCATTGCAGTATATTTTTCCTGAAGCTGATGCAGTTTATCTTTAATTTCTGGTGTAAATTCCATTATTTTGGTTTATTGCTACAAAGGTGATAAAGATTTTTGTAGAAATGAGCAAATTTTCTACTTTTGAGCTTAAGGCGATGGGGTACCGCCAAAACCGCCCAGACAGGCTGATGACTCCTACGATTTAATAAAATTGAATTCAAATGCCTGTTAAAAATTTAATAGATGGATTTCTGCTGTCCGTCAATCGTTTCATAAAGCAAGATTTTAATTTAATGTTCCTGGATATTGCCAGATGGATATTTTTTTCTGCAGTTATCGGTATAACGGCAGGATCTGCATCAGCATTGTTTTTAGAAACATTGAATTGGGCGACAAATTTCCGTGAACAGCACTTGTGGATAATTGCTTTCTTACCTTTAGCCGGTTTACTTATTGGCTTCACGTATCATTACTGGGGAAAAGAAGTGGTTAAAGGGAACAACCTTCTGATAGAGGAACTCCAAAGCCCGAAAAAAGTTATTCCTTTAATTATGGCTCCGCTGATTTTTGCCGGAACCATTGTGACCCACTTGTTCGGAGGTTCAGCCGGAAGAGAGGGAACGGCAGTACAAATAGGCGGAGCCTTTGCCGATCAGCTGACAAGGCTGTTCAAACTAAAAACGGGCGACCGAAAAATCATTCTAATATGTGGCATCAGTGCAGGCTTTGCATCTGTTTTTGGAACGCCATTGGCGGGAGCAATTTTCGGACTGGAAGTATTTGTATTGGGTGGTTTAATGTATCGGGCTATTTTACCTTCTTTTATTACGGCAATCATTGCCAACTATGCCTGTAAAGCCTGGGGGGTGGGCCATACGCATTATTTAATGACATCAGTGCCTGAAATGAATTTCACAAATGTGATGATATCACTTGGATCAGGAATAATTTTTGGATTAGCAGCCCGAAGTTTTTCTACGCTTAACCACATGGTATCCCAATTATTTGGTAAAATAAAATATCCGCCTCTTAGGCCATTTATTGGAGGTGCTTTATTGGTAGTGATTATTTTCCTGATCGGAAATACCAGATATACAGGGCTCGGTATTCCTGTAATTTCAGAATCATTTACCCAACAGGAGCCATATTATACCTTTGCCATTAAACTTTTTTTAACGGCTTTAACGTTAGGCTGTGGTTTTAAGGGAGGTGAGGTTACGCCGCTGTTTTTTATCGGTGCTACATTAGGAAGTTTTTTAAGCCTTTTTATGCCATTACCTGTTGGATTATTAGCGGGAATGGGCTTCGTTGCTGTATTTTCCGGCGCGGCCAATACACCGCTGGCCTGTATTTTCATGGGTGCAGAATTATTCGGCTTGCACTCTGCGGTTTATATTGTCTTTGCTTGCATTACTGCATATTTTTTTTCCGGGCATGCGGGAATTTATAAATCACAAGCCATAGGCCGATTTCAAAGATTTCCCATTAAGAAGCATCAGTTTTTAGGATAAAAATACCTGTAAAGCCTCATCAACATGGCGAAAGGCAACGGCTTAGCGATGGTGTGAAGCAATCTATTCAGACGAAAAGATTGCTTCTTCGTTCCTCCTCGCAATGATGATTTTTAGTTTCAGCTTTGACAAATTCTTTCTTAAGCCATAATTAGCAAAGCATGGAACTACCCTAATACAACACCCTGAATTTTATAGTATGTTCAATTTTCTTAAGCGATTTAAATAATTGTTTATCATATTGGGCATTGATATCAGTAATGGCATATCCGATTTCCGGATTGGTCATTAAAAACTGTCCGACAATATTAATATCGTGTTTTGCGAAAACCGTATTGATCTGCGCTATAATCCCGGGAACATTTTTATGGATATGGATTAAACGATGAGATTTATCAATTTTTGGCAACTGTAAATTAGGAAAATTGCTACTGAGATAAGTTGCCCCGGTGTTCATGAAATCTGCCACCCGTTTAGGGATAAAATCGATATTGCGCGGATTATTTTTAGGATCATCAAATACCACAATACCCTGCCTGGTACAAACATCAAAATCTATCTTGTTTTTCGCACTGCCTAAATATCCAATAGTTTTGAGTTTAACAGCGTCCCTCAACTGTTCTTTAGTCAGCCTTTCGCCATTTGCCAGGATCATCATCCCCACATCTTTCACATACTTTTCTTCAAAAGATGTTTTCTGCCGGATAGAAAGTCCGTCATTCTTTAAGATGGTAATGGTTGCCGGATCAACATCCCCGATAACCAGGCAAAGGATTCTGTTTTTTGGATAAGAAATTGCACGGGGCAAATCGTTAACATATAAAAACTCGTCGAAACTTGGTGTTACATGATCCGCTTTTGCCACGATACTTTCACGGGCGATATTCTCAGTAAAGGCAAAAAATTTATTAATCAGCCCGCTTTCCCGCAATTGAAAATCGGAGTAGCCATCGCCAATGCCAAACAGCATACCTTCTAATTTCAGATGCTGCAACAATTTTACCTTCCCTCCTTCTTCACTTAAAGGGTTGGCATGATCGTAGTCAATAATTTTTCCGTCACCTGTAGTTACGAAGGTATTGGCATAAATATTTTCCTTTTTGATATGGTACTGACTTACCACCGGCGTGATGAATTCTTTAAAACCACCAGAAACGATTAGTACATCATCAGCATGCTTTTTAAAAAATTCGGCATTGCGGGAAAAAGACGTAGATACTTTTTTCTTCAGGTGTTTGATCAGCAATTTAAGGTGCTCTTCATTGGCTTCCAAAAGCTTTACGCGTTGTGCCAGGCTTTCTGAAAACGACAGTTTTCCTTCCATAGCAAAATTAGTATAATCTTCTATTTTTTGGAAAATAGCCTCTTTATCCGGGTGGTTCTTTAAAGAGATCCTGGCGAGTTCATCTAATGCTTCTACCTGGGTAAAAGTGCTGTCAAAATCGATAATGTAGTATGCTTTCTGTTTAGGCATTATTTTAAATATTGGGTAATTTCAGTGATGATCTGGTTTACCGGTTTGAAATGTATGCCGGTTTGCTGCACCACTTTATGATTATCATAATAACTTAATGTTATGCTGCTGCTCGCGGTATCTTTGGTAATAGATGGTTCCTGCCTGGTAAATACGGATGCCAGACGGAGTGCCCTCCAGGCCAGGCCAAGCATCCATGGCTTAGCTTCCTTAGCAGGAGGCTTTACACCAAAACCCTGTGCAATCTGCGTAAATAATTCCTGGTAATGCATATTGCCAGAAGAGATAATGAAACGTTCGCCGGAAACTTCAGCAGCCATTAACAAGATCATCGATTGCGCTACATCTTCTACATCTACAAAACCTGATGCACCATTGGTATAAAAAGGAAAACCCTCCTTTACCAGTTTAAAGATAGCGCCGCTGCCTTCGAAACCTGCATTTTTCCCCATAATTACAGAAGGATTGACGATTACAGCATCAAGTCCTTCGTTAATGCCCCGCCACACCTCCATTTCACTTTCATATTTGGAAAGCCCGTAAGCATGTGTTTTGGAATCATATGCCCAGAAATCCTGTTCAGCAATCTGCTTTCCCTTTTTGGCAATACCTAAAGCTGCAACGGAGCTGACATGTAACAGCCGGCACTTGTTCTCCATACAAAGATTAACCACATTTGAAGTACCATCTATATTAACATGAAAGAGTTGCTTTTTATGTTTCGAATTAAGTGATACAAATGCAGCGCAGTGGTAAACCTGGGTAATACCTGAAAATGCCTCTTCAAGGGTAGATGGCTCATTGATATCTGCTGTAAACCATTCAATCCTTAGATTTTCTTTTAGTGAATCAGGAATTTTAGACTTTTCTCTTCTCAAAGCACGAACAGCCAACCCCTGATGGGTTAACTGTTTGATTAATTCGGCGCCTAAAAATCCTGTTCCTCCGGTTACCAGTATCATTTTATTTTTTTTGAGCTATATGTGGAAATACGCATTCAAAAATAGATATTTGGGGCGAGAGTTTTAAATATATGTCGTTAACGGATTTCTTTTCCCCGGTAAACCCCGATAGTTTCACCCCCAAACAAGGTTTTTTTACCAGCCAGCTTGGATTAAAAGCACATGTTTACACCACTACCTTTCCTGATGTTGAAGCACAGACCTATGATTTAGCCATTATTGGTGTGCTTGATGGAAGAGGGGCAGTAGACAATGAAGGTTGTGCCTTGGCACCTGATTATTTCAGAGAGAAATTCTACAAATTAAACGAAGGTGCATTTGCCAGCAAAATAGTTGATTTGGGCAACATTAAACATGGTGCAACCATCGCCGACACCTATATCGCCATTAAAATGGTGGTTTCCGAGTTGATCAAAAAGGATATTATTCCTGTTATTATTGGTGGCGGGCAGGATTTAACCTATGCGCAATATTTAGGTTACGAAGACCTGGAGCAAAAGGTAGACCTGGTGGTGATTGATAATCAATTCGACATTGGTGATGATGAAAGTGAGGGCATTGAAACCCGCTCTGATTGCTATCTCAATAAGATTTTTCTACATCAGCCTAACTTTTTATTTAACTACAGCAATATAGGTTATCAAACTTACTTTGTTAACCAGGAAAGCTTAAGCGTGATGGACAAATTATATTTCGATGTACACCGTTTAGGTGAATTTGCCCAGGACATTACTTTAACTGAACCGATTATCCGCAATGCGAACATGATCAGTTTTGATTTGGGTGCCATACGCTCTGCCGATGCGGCAGCCAATGCGAACGCCACGCCAAATGGCTTTGATGGTGAGGAAGCCTGCCGGATTTCGCGTTATGCAGGCATGAACGATAAGCTCACCTCTATTGGCTTTTATGAATTTAATCCGGCCTACGACAATAACGGACACACGGCCTTTTTACTGGCGCAGATGGTTTGGTATTTTGTAGATGGATTTTATGCCCGCAAAAAAGATTTTCCGCTTACCCCAAAATCACAATTCATGATTTACAGAACCAGCCTGAAAGATGGCTCGGGTGAAATGATGTTTGTGAAAAGCAAAAAATCCGACCGCTGGTGGATGCAGGTACCCTATCCATCGGGCCAATCTAAAAATGAACGCTATCATTTAGTGCCATGCCGCTATGATGATTACCAAACTGCAGTAAACGGAGAAATGCCCGATTTATGGTGGAGAACCTATCAAAAGCTATCATAATTTTATTTACCCCTTTTCGTTTAAGGAATACAATATCACTATATTTGAATTCAGTTGAACCAAATTAACTTATGAAAAAAATACTATTATCTGCCATGGCACTATTGCCACTGGCAGCACTTGCGCAAAAACCATTTGCGTTGAATGGCGAAATTAAAGGCCTGAAAACCGGCGATAAAATCTATTTGATTTATCAGAATGACGGCAAAAACATTACCGATTCTACTACGGTAACCAATGGTGCTTTTGCATTTAAGGGAACAGTTGCCAGCCCGGCACAAGGAAGTTTATATCTGAATAAGAACCCTTATGTTAACCGTCCGGCACAAGGTGAAAAACTAGATGGTTTATCTATCTATGTAGAACCAGGAAACATCAAGCTAGCTGCTGCAGATTCTCTAAAAAACGCAACCATCAGTGGTTCGCCTGTTAATGATGATGCAAAGAAATTAAAGGCATTGACAAAGCCCGTGAATGATCAGCTGATGGCAATTAATGCAGAATACAATGGCTATACTGCTGAAGAAAAACAGAACAAAGAAAAAATGGAAGCTTTAAGCGCCCGCTATGATAAAGCAGCTGCAGGCTTAACACCACTTTTATTACAGTTTGCAAATGCAAATCCAAAATCATATATCAGTTTAAGTGCCATCGGTCAATTATCTGGCGACCCTGATCAGGCAGCCGCCGCAGAGAAGGCATTTTCTACTTTATCACCAGAATTAAAATCAAGCCCTGCCGGTAAAAAACTTACACAGTTATTTGAAGCTGGAAGAAAAACTGCTGTTGGTGCAATGGCGATGGATTTTACACAAGCAGATACTGCCGGCAAACCGGTGAAATTATCAGATTTTAAAGGTAAATACGTACTGGTTGATTTTTGGGCATCATGGTGTGGTCCTTGTCGTCAGGAAAATCCAAATGTAGTAGCTGCTTACAATAAATTCAAGGATAAAGGATTTACCGTTTTGGGCGTTTCCTTAGATCGTCCAGGCAAAAAAGAAGCCTGGTTAAAGGCCATTGCTGACGATAAATTAGCCTGGACTCAGGTATCAGATTTAAAATTCTGGGATAACGAGGTGGCTAAAATGTATGGCATTCAATCCATTCCGGCAAACTTCCTGATTGATCCTACTGGAAAAATTATAGCAAAAGGATTAAGAGAGCAGGCCTTACAGGATAAGCTTCAGGAATTACTGGGAAGCAAGTCTAAATAAGTTTTTCGGCTTCAAAACTAACCCCAACTACACAGATTTAAATTAAATGACCTGGGTAGTTGGGGTATTTTTATTTTAAAGGATTAAACTAAATCGAATCCGATATCTTCCCTGAAATATTTCCCGTCAAAGTAAATTCTACCGGCATCAGCAGTGGCTGATTGTAAAGCAGTAAATAAATCTTCCTGCAAGCTGGTAATGGCAATTACCCTGCCGCCATTCGTTTTTACGACATCGTTATCTAAAAGCGTACCAGCGTGAAAAGCAGTGGAATGACGTAGGTTTTCAATGCCGCTGATGGCTTTGCCTTTTAAATATTCTCCAGGATAACCACCGGCAACAATCATTACGGTTGCAGCTGTTTGCCCGGAAATAATCAGATCAACCTGGTTTAACTGTTTGTTGGCCGTGGCCAGGAATAGTTCTACTAAATCATTCTCAATGCGGGGAATAACACTTTCGGTTTCCGGATCTCCCATGCGGGCATTGTATTCAATTACAAATGGATCATCACCTACTTTAATTAATCCGAAGAAAATAAAGCCTGTATAATCGATATGATCCTTTCTTAAGCCTTCAACAGTAGGCTTGATAATGCGTTCTTCAACTTTTTGCAGAAAATCAGGCGTGGCAAATGGAACGGGAGAAACTGAGCCCATACCACCTGTATTTAAGCCGGTATCAGCCAGGCCAATTCTTTTATAATCTTTCGCTGAAGGCAGGGTGATATAATGTTCGCCATCGCTTAAAATAAATACGGAAAGTTCAATGCCGCTTAGAAATTCTTCGATCACAACAGTTGCACCGGCAGCACCAAATTTACCACCAAGCATTAATTTTAACTCTTCCTGAGCTTCAACTGTTTCTGTGCAAATCAGAACCCCTTTACCCGCAGCCAAACCATCGGCCTTTAAAACCACAGGCAATGCATGCGTTTCCAGGTAGGCTAAACCTTCTGCTAAAGTTTGGGGCGTAAAAGATTTTGAAGCGGCCGTTGGAATACCATGGCGATCCATAAATTGTTTAGAAAAATCTTTGCTTCCTTCTAAAATTGCACCTTCCTTTTTAGGCCCGATAACCGGGATATGTGCAATGGCCTGATCAGCCAGGAAGAAGTCATGAATACCATTTACCAAAGGTTCTTCCGGACCAACTACCACCAATCCGATGTTTTCAGTCAGAACAATCTTTTTTATGGCATCAAAATCATTTACGTTGATGTTGATATTAGTACCATAAATTCCGGTACCACCGTTTCCGGGTGCAATAATTAATTTATCGCAGTGCGCAGACTGGCTCATTTTCCAGGCAAATGCACTTTCTCTGCCGCCTGAACCTAAAAGTAAGATATTCATATGGGCAAAGATAATATTTTAGCAGCAAGATGTGCGTATCAGTATATGAGTATAAAGTATTAAGATTTAAGTATCGGGAGGTAAGTATTTAGTCCATTTTTCCGAAATCAAATCTCTTCCTCACCACACATAAAAATAAACTTTCAGCTTTTCGCTTTAGTCTTAAAGCTTAACTTCCTTTAGCGCTTCTGGTCATTTGTTCCAGCATGTCCCACATTTCATTTGGAATGGCTTCCAGGCCGTTCATTTGTCCGGCCCCCTGAAGCCATTCACCACCATCAATGGTAATCACTTCTCCATTAATATATCCAGAAAAATCACTGACCAGGAAGGCAGCAAGATTAGCCAGTTCCTGATGTTCCCCTACCCTTTTAAGTGGCACCCTGTTTTTAAAATCAAACTTTTTAGCTAAATCGCCTGGCAACAATCTTTCCCATGCGCCCTTTGTTGGGAATGGTCCTGGCGCAATAGCATTTGTTCTTATACCATACTTTCCCCATTCTACCGCAAGCGATCTGGTTAATGCCAAAACACCACCTTTTGCACAGGCAGAAGGCACTACATAGGCCGAACCAGTGAAGGCATAGGTGGTTACAATATTTAAAACCGTAGCCGCTTGCTTTTCTTTGATCCAGTGTTTCCCGAAAGCTAAAGTACAGTTTACGGTACCCTTTAAGACGATATCAATAATTGAGGAGAAAGCATTGGCTGATAGACGCTCTGTAGGTGAAATAAAATTTCCTGCAGCATTATTTAGTAATACATCAACAGACCCAAACCGTTCCAGTGTTTTCGCCAGTACATGATCTACCTGTTCTGCATCACGAACATCGCAGGCAACAGCTAACACCTTTCCGCCGGTTTTTTCTTCCATCTCATCAGCTGTTTTCTGCAAAACTTCCTGCTTCCGGCTGGTGATGACCAGGTTAGCACCTAACTTAAGAAAATAAATGCCCATTGCTTTCCCCAAACCCGTTCCGCCACCGGTGATGACAATGGTTTTTCCTTTTAAAGCATCTTCTCTGAGCATGGGTGAGTTGTAGTTTAACATATGAGGGTAAGTTGGTGAGGTGAGTTTTGGTGAGTTGTTTTTTGAGATTGTTTAATTGCTAAATTGTTTGCACTGGTAAATTGCCAAGGTGGGGAATCAATCATTGACACCAAACACCTCAAATCCAGGCTATTTACGCTGTAAATTGGCCAGAATGGTCTCTAAAATATGTCTTGTACCAGGCGACCACCATTGTGCCAAGATCTTTTCTAACGTAACAGATTGATCGGCAGTCATCGCTGCAATTAATTCTTCACGGATATTGAGCTTGCTTTGCGACCAGGTATTGCTTTCCTGTTCCATAAACTTTTTAATTTTCCGCTCAGCCGCAGTAAGCAGGCTTTCATTCTTAACCAGCTCATCAACCAAGCCAACCTTTAAAGCTTCTTCCGGACTAAATAACTTCCCTGTTAATAAACTGCGGGTAGCTTCTCCTTTTCCAATCCAAAAGGAATACAATTGAAAAATGCTATTCGGAACGATAATGCCTACAGGCACCTCATTCAGTCCGATGATGTATTGACCTTCAGCCATTACTCTTGCATCGCAGGCCAAAGCGATTACACAACCGCCTGCGGGGCTATGCCCACTAATTGCGGCAACCATCGGCTTTTTAAAGGCCACCAGATTTGCTGTAAATTTAAAAAAGAGTTGAAAAAATGATTTTGCTTCGGCTTCATTGTAACCATAAAGTTCCACTAAATCTAAACCTGCAGAAAAAAATGGTGCTTTTCCGGTTAAGATGACACCACCGATATTGTCATCAGCAGCAATATTTTTAAGCATATCATCCAGTTCGGAAATTAATTCCCGACCCAGTGCGTTTGATTTCCCCTTATCGAGGGTAATGGTAGCCAGGCGGTCTTTTACACTTACTTTAATTGTATTCATATTAATAGTATCAGGATTTGAACATCAAGCACTGAAAAAATAAACTATGCTTGCATAATAACCAAATTTATCTATTTTTATTTATTTAACCTCATAAGTATACACTTTTCTTGCCAGATGACCGGAGGCATCTATACCTTCAATGACCATTCGGTATGATCCGGGTTCATCAGCATTGTAAAACTCAAACCTGGCTTTTCCATCCTGCTGTGCGATGACCTGAGGATTCCAATAAATGGTTGTTCTTAAATCTTTGCCTTTGTTATTTGTTGCATCCTCATTATATTGTGGAGAATAGAACACCCGCGAAACCGAGAATCCCTTTGGATTTAAACTTACGATTCCAGGTGCATAACGGTTGTAATTGGATGTTCCCCCGCCTCTTTTAGTGGTAATAACCAGCACACCGCCCCCGCCTTGCGAACCATAAATTGCCGTGTTGCCGATACTTTTTAACAATTCTATAGATTCCACATCATTCGGAACGATATTATCCAGAAATTCGGATTCTACCCGCATACCATCTAAAACAATTGACATGGGCGTATTCTGGCTTCTCATCAGGTATGGTACACTTCCCCTGAAAATCACCCCTGGCAAACGGCCCTGCAAACATTGCGATAAGGTAATACAGGTTGATAAATTTTCACTGGTCATGATAAAATCTGCACGACCTGCGCCATTTAAATTCGCTGAATTTTTAGCCGGATTTTTCTTTTCTGTAATCGTCACCTCATCCAGTTTAATGGTTCTGCCCAATAAGCCTAAACGTGTCATTTCATTAAAGTAGTTATCGCTTTCTTTAATGTATTTCATCAGGCTGTTATTGACATTGATTTCTATATCAGGGCTGTTTTTGCTTTTTGTAACCACCTGACCTGGCACCATATCGATGTTAATATCTACAAATTTACGCTCTGTTTTAGTGCGGGCCTGTACCACAAATTTGGTGCTGTCCCCAAAACTCAGGTGATCAAAAACAAACTTACCTTCTGCATTGGTTACCGTATCTATGATAAAAGTTGAACCTTTAGTAGCCATTAACATCACCTTTCCACCGGCAACTGGTTTGTTTCCCTTCATAATGGTACCGGATATGGCTAAAGATTTTTCTGCACCGTATGTTATGGAAGGACCAATTCCACTGATCACATTTTTCCATAAAAATCTTCTCCACCCCTGTGTGAGCAGTAAATTATCGAGTTCCTTTTGTGTAGCAACATCATCTTTTAAAAAATAATGGTTTGGTTTTTCCACATAGCCGGCAAGGTCTGAAGTTAACAGGAATGAGGTTAAAATATTGGTCTCATTGTCCTCATCAGGAGCAACTTTACTGGCATTGGTAACTGCCACAGAAAAACTGCTCACCTCGGGCTTTTGCTGATTTGTGGCATCGAACGTTACCGTTGTTTTTGCCTTTTTATTGTTTGAGACTGTTGTCGTATTTAAAGCGATATCCAGTTGATCTGCTTTATTTTTCACAAAAATCAGTCTTTCTGCTACAGGCTCATTAGTAGCGGAGAAAAGGGTGAATTGTACAATGCCACTTGGTAAATTCTTCTTCAGTATGTTAGCCATCAGCACCTGTTTATCCATTTTTGCTTTAGATACATAGCATATATTTCCGGCTTGCTGTCCTACTACTTTTAACTCTGCTCCGTTAACCAAATCAGCACTTGACATAATTTTAAGGGAAACTTTTGCTGTATCTAAATTATTAATCGCAATGGCATAACCGCTTTTTTGCGCTAACGGCATTTTGATATCCTTTGAAGAACCATCGGCAAACTTGATTTTGGCGGTATATACTTTACCGGCCTGGGCATTAAAAATAAAGTTGCCCATCCCAAGGTATGTGGTTTCAAAAGCGGTGACTTCCGCCCCTTTATCATCAACGATTGTTCCTTTTACATTTTCACCATGGCCAGCGGCATTTACCGCTTTAATGGCGATCTTCTGCGGCAAATCTTCTATTAAATTTCCACCTTCGGGCAGAAACTGAACATCAACATCATTTGAAGTAGATGTAATGGGGATTGATTTTACCACTTTCTGCTTATTATCCAGCGTAATGGTGGCTATAATTTTCCCTGATTTATTTGAATTTGCCGTTGTATTTACAAAAGTAATTACGGCATCACCATTTACATTCGTTTTTGTTTTTCCCTTTTCAACTGATTTATAATCCAGCTGTACATCATAACTTACCTCACTGTTTTTATAAGCTAAACCTACTTTATCCTCAAAATGAATGGTTGCTGTAACTTTATCCGTATTATTTTCTCTTTTGAAATCGTATTGTGTGTCAGTGAAAACCTTATTTGCCCAGCTATTTCCAATTTTTATACTTTTGTCGAAGAAAAAGGCTGTGCCTAAATTCCGCATGTAATTGGTATAAGCCCTGATGCGGTAATTGCCTTCAGAAAGCGTGTCAGCAAGTTTAAAATCCCCCCAGGTAATTCCACCCACTACAGGCAGTTTCAGCTGCTTTTTAACAGAATCTTTCTCGTTAATCAACTCTACATAAAGTATTTCACTTAAGGCTGACGGTGCCGAAGATTTGGCATCCAAAACATAGGCCTTGAACCAGATATCGTCGCCAATGGCGTAATAAGGCTTATCTAAATGAAGATGCACTTTCTCTTGCGGATATTTGTTGGTATAATCTTCCAGCTTCTTCAGTAGCTGTGTAAACGGATCATCGTCCATTTTAAAGGCTGAAAAGCCAAGGATTATCAACAGAAAACTGAGAACGAGCCTGATGCTTAATTTCATTTTAAGAAAGCTATAATAAAAATATGCCTCAAGGTACAAAACTCAAGGCATATAATAATGAAGGTATTATGAATTTTAGCTTAGAACTTATTCTTCCACATCATACTTTCTACGGGACGGGTTGTTTTATGATTATACTTTGCATTGCCCTTTGTATTGTACATGGTTTCAATGTTTCCTTCCACTACAAAGTAGATTAATTGCCCGATGGGCATGCCGGCATAAATTTTCACCGGTTGTGCAACTGATATCTCCAAAGTCCAGGTATTGCAGAAACCAACATCCCCTTTACCAGCGGTAGCATGGATATCGATACCCAGCCGGCCGGTGCTGCTTTTTCCTTCGAGAAAAGGCACATGGCTATGTGTTTCGGTATACTCCAAGGTTACCCCCAAATACAGCGTACCGGGATGGAGGATATAACCATCCTTCGGGATTTCAAAATGTTCGATCTCATTATGTGCTTTTGCATCTAAAATGCGGCTTTTGTATGTAGCCAGGTATTTGCCTAAATGAACGTCATATGAATTAGTTCCCAGGCATTCGCGTTTAAAAGGCTCAATGATAATGGTACCCTTATCAATTTCTTCCAATATCCTTTTGTCAGATAATATCATTTTTATGCGTATTTTTGGCCTAAATTATTAATAAATTAAGATAATGTTGCATGCCAATCTCCAATTTTATAGATGCCAATAGTTTATAATAAAAATCTTGATGACCATTCGGTTCTGGCCATCTGGAAAATTGAAGAAACCGAGGAAGAAATGTTGGCCGGCCTCCAACTCAAGCAACACGAACGCGATATTATTTCTTCCTTCAATAATGGCAAAAGGCTCTTGCATTGGCTAAGTACGCGGCTTTTGCTGCGGAAAATGCTCAATACAGCCGATTATATTGATTGCCAGTTCGATGAAGACGGCAAACCCTACCTGGTAAATTCTGATTATCAGATCTCATTAAGTCACTCTTATGATTATGCTGCAGTGATCATTAGTAAGGAATTTGCCGTTGGTGTAGATATTGAACTGATTAAACATAAGATTAAAAGCATTAAACATAAATTTCTGAGCGACATTGAACTTGCCCAGAAGCAAATTGGCAACAATACAGAAGGCCTCTATGTAGCCTGGTGTGCCAAAGAAGCCATCTATAAATGGCACGGCAAAAAAGGACTCGAATTTAAAAGAGATATTCATATTAAACCTTTTAAGCTAAAGGCTGAAGGAAATTTAAATGCCCTGGTGGAGTTACCGGGAGGCACCAGGGAATTAACGGTTAATTACTTTAAAACTAATGACGGTTATATGCTGGGTTATGTGGCAAACAAAGCGTAAAATTTGATAAAAATGAGTGAGTTGGAAGAAAAAGCCCTGGAAGTTAAACGGGTACCTACCCAATTTATCGATTGGGGTTTAACCGATTATCAGGATGCCTGGGACAGGCAGGAAAACCTGCTGAATAAAACAGTAGCCCTGAAAACCGAAAACAGGGTTAATGGTACGCAATTGCCTACACCTAACTACCTTATTTTTAACGAACACCCTCATGTTTATACTTTAGGTAAAAGCGGACATCCAGACAATTTATTACTGGATGAAGACGGTCTTATAGAAAAACAAGCTACTTATTATAAAATTAACCGTGGAGGAGACATTACCTATCACGGACCCGGGCAAATTGTGGGTTATCCGATTCTGGACCTGGATAATTTTTTTACCGATATCCATTTGTACCTCCGCACGCTTGAAGAAGCTGTTATTTTAACCCTAAAAGATTATGGTATTGAATCTGGCCGCTACCCGGGCTATACCGGTGTATGGTTGGATGCAGACAATGAAAAAGCACGAAAAATTTGCGCCATGGGCGTTCGTTGTAGTCGCTGGGTAACCATGCACGGCTTTGCCTTTAATGTAAATGTAGACCTGGATTATTTTAAGAACATTGTACCCTGTGGTATTGATGATAAAGCAGTGACATCTTTAGAAAAAGAACTGGGCTATAAATTGGATATGGAAGCGGTAAAGGGTAAATTGAAGCAGCACATTGCTGATCTTTTTAAAATGAAACTCATATAACTATATCCAAAAAACAATCCTGATCATTTCAAAACCCCAGTAATTGGTTTTGCGTACATAAGAGCATGAAAGTTTCGTTTCCGGTTATTTTATTTTCTTTGCTAACTTGGGCTTGCACTACAAAAAAAAGCATGTTATCTACTGATCAAACCACACCAGCCATCACCACGCCTGCACATAAAGAAAAACTATCCTACCTGGCCCTGGGTGATTCCTATACCATTGGCGAAGCTGTTGCACCACAGGAATCCTTTCCTTTTCAGCTACAAGACTTATTAAGCGCAAAAAATTTAGATGTATCATCTCCAAGAATTATTGCCACAACGGGCTGGACTACCGATGAACTTCAAAGCGCCATTAAGCAGGCTGATATTCAAAAAAAATATGACTTCGTTACGCTATTAATCGGGGTGAATAATCAATATAGAGGTTACCCGATTGAGCGTTATAAAGAAGAGTTCTCCGCATTGTTACAAAACGCAATTGTTTTTGCCAGCGGGAGAAAAGATCGTGTTTTTGTGGTTTCTATCCCTGATTGGGGCAGTACTCCTTTTGGAAAAGGTTCAGGTAAAGACATTAACACCATTGCTAAAGAAATTGATGCATTTAATGCCGTTAATCAAACTATCGCGCTGGCGGCTGGCGTGAGTTATACCGATATTACACCTGCTTCAAGAAATGCAGCTACAGATTTAGGGCTCGTAGCTAAAGACGGCTTACATCCCAGTGGTAAAATGTATGCCAGCTGGGCTGATGAATTATCCCCAAAGGTTTTAAAAGCACTGGACTAATCAGACAAATAGTTAGGTAATTGTAAATAAAAATTTTACTTTAGTTTAACTATTTAAATCTAAAACCTTAAAAAAACAGAAAATTATGAATGAGTATGAAGCAAGCGGAATAGCCGCAGGAATTGGTACGGGTATGATCATCTTATACCTGGCGATTATTGTACTATGGGTGGTTGGTATGTGGAAAGTATTTGAGAAAGCCGGGAAACCTGGCTGGGCGGCAATCATTCCGATTTACAATTTTATTGTAATGATTGAAATTGTTGGAAAACCAATGATCTGGGTGCTTTGGTTAATTCTTCCTTGTGTAAATTTTGTTTTTATCGTATGGCTATACAATTTGGTAAGCAAAAGCTTTGGTAAATCAGAAGGCTTTACTGTTGGAATGCTTCTATTTCCATATATTTTCTGGCCGATTTTAGGTTTTGGAGATGCTAAATACTTAGGCCCATCTGCAGCAGAAGCGCAAAACGGTGGTTTCGGAAACAATCCTTTCAATAACCCTAACAACCCGTTTAATACTCCAAATAATCCGTTCAACAACCCTAATGATCCTTTCGGGAATAAACAAAATCCGAATGATGGTCAGGGTAATGTTTAAACTCAATTGATTACAATGACATTTATATTTTGCAGCTCAATCAGCTTTTTTGATTGGCTGCAAAATCATTTATTAACCTGCCCTTTTAAAGCACTAACGGGAATTGATTGCCCCGGATGTGGTTTTCAACGATCATTGATTGCAATGTGCAAAGGTGACTTTGAAACCAGCTGGATGCTTTATCCTCCTACAATTCCACTAATATTTCTTTTCCTGACAGCCGGAATATTGTATAAATTTCCGGTCAAACATCAATCATTGCTGCTTAAAACACTTATGCTGATTGTAGGGAATTTCGTTATGATTTCTTATATCTATAAAATGTTTATCCAATAAGCTGGTTAAACACTCATGTTTGAAGTCAGGTGGCTATAATCCTTTAACACCGTTTCCAGGAACTGCAATTCATTCATCCTGGCAGGGATATTAACCAGAATATGTGCTTTGGTTTTGGCAGCCATAGTATAAATCAGCTCAGGGTTTCCGGTTTGGTAGTAACTGGTTAACACCTCATGAACTAATTCTATATCACGATCGTTCAGGTGGAGCACTTCTTTAAAAACAGGCTGATATTCATCAGGCAGGCTAAAATTGAATGCCACATTCTGAATTTCGGTGCGGGGTTTCGTTTTAATAAGTGTGGTTTTTGCCAGAATATCCCCAACGCGCTGATGATTTTTAGTGACTACCACAGCGATCAGCGCCACTACTCCCCAACCGAAAGGAATGCCAAAATCAACCATCCTGAATAACCACCTTAGAAGATACTGCCCAAAGGTAGGTTGGCTACCATCCAGGCTGATGACTTTTATTTTCAATGCCTTTTTGCCGAAGGTTTGTCCGTTCATAAACAGTTCGCAAACCAAATCGTAAAAAACAATCATCACTACATACAAAATCAGTACGACATATAAACCAGTTGACGACAGGCTGAAAGCTGCAATTAACCCGATAATGGCTGCCAGAAAATAAAGTACCGCAAAACCAGCCAGATCAATACACCGTGCAGCAATCCGTTCGCCCAAACCGGCAATTTCATATTCAATATCTATATTCTGGGCGGTACTGATTTTGATGGTATCCATATTTCAAACATAATTTTTTTTAAGGATAAATGCGCTTAACTACAATCAGTTTTTTTCTATTGCGGCAAACTAATGTTATGGATCGCTTTTTGTATCTGTTAAAATTTAACTATTTTAACCCGGGATTTGGATAGCCATTTAAATGAGAGAAGCATTATTTGTTAAACAGCATACAGAAAAATGGAAACGCTTTGAAGCGATACAACATGCCAATCCTGATGAAATGGCCAATCAGTTTATAGAAATAACGAATGATCTGGCTTATGCTAAAACATTTTACCCCAACTCTAAAACAACAGCTTATTTAAACGGCCTGGCCTCCAAACTGCATCAATCGGTTTATAAAAACAAGAAAGAAAAATCAAACCGATTCCTCCATTTCTGGAAAACAGAACTTCCGCTTATCTTTTTCCTTCATAGAAAACAGATTCTGTATGCCCTGGTGTTTTTTTTAATTTCATGTACCATTGGTGCCTTATCTGCCAAATATGATGATACTTTTGTACGCCTGATTATGGGCGATGGTTATGTAAACATGACCAATGAAAATATTGCAAAAGGTGATCCCTTTGGGGTTTACAAACAGCAAAATGAATTCCTGATGTTTTTACAGATAGGCGCAAATAATATTTATGTTGCGCTTTACACCTTTGTACTGGGCATTATTTTTTCATTCGGATCTGTTGTTTCTTTATTTAGAAATGGCATTATGCTGGGTTCATTCCAATATTTCTTTTTTAGCAAAGGACTTGGTTTACAGTCGGTACTGGTGATCTGGATTCATGGAACCCTGGAAATTTCTGCCATCGTTCTGGCAGGAGCTGCCGGCCTGGTTTTGGGAAATAGTTTTCTCTTCCCTAAAACCTATACCAGAATGGAATCTACCTTAAAAGGTGCAAAAAATGGATTAAAAATGGTACTGGGCCTGATCCCAATCTTTATTGTAGCCGCCTTTTTTGAAAGTTTTGTGACCCGCCATACCGAAATGCCAATGGCCATCAGCCTGATGATTTTGTTATCATCAGCTACATTTATCATCTGGTATGTTTTTATCTATCCATCAAAAATTAATCATAAACAAACGCTAATCAACTCATATGACTGAAAATATTGAATTTAAAAAACGAAGGGATTTTGGTCAGGTTATTAATGATACCTTCACCTTTATGCGGCAAAATTTTAAGCCACTGATTAAAACTTATTTTATCTTTTGCGGGCTGTTTGTGCTGGCCAGCATGTCTACCATGTTAATGCAGCAATATAAAACGGTTAACGTAATCAACACCATGGGTACGGGAGCTAGTTCGCCCGGACTCGGACTGTACGGAATTGAATATTTCCTTTCTATAATTTTTTCATTAGCCAGTTACGCCAGCATGACGGTGGCTATTCTTTCTTACCTTGCTATTTATGTACAAAAGGGGAATCAAACACCCACTACGGAAGAAGTTTGGGGATTCTTTAAATATTATTTCTGGAGGGTTTTTGGCAGTTCCATTTTACTCTTGCTGATGGTGCTGGTAGGCTTTATCTTTTGCCTCGTTCCTGGTTTTTACCTTTTCCCGTTTGTGGCCCTGATGTTTCCGATTATGGTGATTGAGAATGCCTCTTTATCTTATGCTTTCGGCAGGAGCTTTAAACTCATCAAAGATCATTTCTGGATTACTTTCGGAACTTTAATTGTGGTGTGGATTATTATTTACGCCTGTATGAGTATGATTGTATTGCCCACCACACTATTTGGTATGATCGGAATGTTTTCCAGTAAAGGAGTACACATGTCATTAACCTTAACCCTGATCAGTACTGTACTGCAGTCACTTTGCCAGGTATTTACGATTGTGCCCGTGATTACCATTACCCTCATGTATTTTAATTTAATTGAGGAAAAAGAAAATGTAGGTTTAATGGAAAGAATCTCAAATTTCGGAACTTCAGAAAAACCAATTGATACCCGCCCAGAAGAATACTAAAATGTCGAAATTTCTGCTCCATTATCTTCTTATTGGCTTACTCTTTTTTATGCCGGTCATCAGCAAAGCCCAGGCTCATGCTGCTAAACCAAAGCAGGAGAAACAGGAGATGAAAATCGATAGTAGCCAGATTACGCCATCGAAGTTCGATAAACGTGCCATCAGCGATTACAAAGAGCAAAAGGAATTTCAGTATGATCAGATTGAAGGCCAGCAACTCTCGCTTTGGGAAAGATTCTGGATGTGGTTCTGGAAAATGATCAGCAAAATATTTGTTGGCGCAGCATCTAATTCAGTGTCAAAATATTTCTTTATTAGCCTGGGTATTGCCTTACTGGCTTTTCTGGTTATTAAAATGATCGGTGCAAAAAATATCTTCAGCAAAAAACCGCTGGAAACCATTTTACCATACGACGTTTTAAACGAAAATATTCATGAAATAGATTACGATAAAGAGCTACATCGCTTAATAAGCGAGGGTAAATTCCGGCTTGCCGTGAGGCTGCTGTATTTAAGGGCTTTAAAAAAATTGAGTGATGCCCAGCTGATTCAATGGCAACCAGATAAAACCAATTACAATTATTTAACGGAAATCAGCAAACCGGAACTAAAGAATGATTTTAGCCAGTTAACCCTTCAGTTTGATTACATCTGGTATGGAGATTTCCCCATAGACGAACAAAAATTTGAGCCGATAAAGCAATCATTTAACCATTTTAACAACCAAATAAAATGAGGAGCTTTAAAATTTACTTCGCGCTCGGATTAATACTGATTTTTGCCTATTTAATGGCGCAGTACAATAAGCCCGTACCTACCAATTGGGAGCCAACCTATCTTTCTACTGATAAAATTCCTTACGGCACTTATATTCTTCACCATAGAATAAAGGACATCATCCCCAATGCGAGTGTAAAGGCAACGCAGCAGACCATATACAATACCCTTAAAAACAGCCGGTATAATCAATCTGCCTATATCATTGTAGCGCAAAATGTGAATTTCGAAAAATATGAGTTCGAACAGATCAAAAAATATATGCAGGCCGGGAATGATTTGTTTATTGCCAGTTATGATTTTGGAAAACTCGAAAAATTCTTAAATTTCAATACTGCCGGCACCATCTCCAGAAATGGCAGTGCGCTAAATTTCACCAACCCTAATTTGAAAACCGATGCCAGTTATGGCTTTGAACGCGGTATAGGTACGCAGTATTTTGGCAATATTGATGCAAAGCAAACGATAGTTTTAGGCGTTAATGCCAGTCAGCAACCTAATTTTATCCGCTTTAACTTTGGTAAGGGATCACTGTTTCTCATTGCAGAACCCGGGTTTTATACAAATTTTGTATTGCTGGATAAATATGGAGCAGAGTATAGTGCGAAGACACTGAGTTATCTTCAAAAAAGGAAAACAGTCATTCTGGATGAATATTTCTCTGCAAAGAAGACTGAAACTACTGATGTTTTAAGGGTATTTTTTGCACATCCCGAATTGAAGTGGGCTTATTACCTGACCATCTTCAGCCTGATTATTTTTGTACTTTTTGAAATCAAACGCAAACAACGCATTATTCCTGTTGTAGATCCGATGACAAATACATCAGTTGAATTTGTAAACGTAGTAGGCAGTGTTTACTACCATGAAAGAAACAATCAGGATATTGCCATGAAGAAAATGAATTACTTTCTGGAATATTTACGATCCAGGTATTATATCAAAACGAATGAAATTGATGCGAATTTCGCTAAGCTGATGATGGAGAAAACAGGCATCAATGAACCATTGGCTAAAACCCTAACCAGGTATATGATGAATATGCCTGCCATGGCGAATTTAAGCGACCATGAACTTATTAATTTAAACCAAAGTATAGAACAGTTTTATCAAAATACGCAACGCAATGGAGCAGGAACAATTTAACCCACGCACGGATTTAAGCGTACTAAACGCAGCAGTAGATCAAATCAGAAATGTGTTGGGCAATATCATCGTCGGACAGAAGCAAGTAATCGACTTTCTGATTGTTGGCCTACTGGCTGATGGACATATCCTGATTGAAGGCGTGCCGGGAGTGGCCAAAACATTGAGCGCAAAGCTACTGGCCAAATCCATTGATGCACAATTTTCGCGGGTGCAGTTTACACCGGATTTAATGCCTTCAGATGTATTGGGAACACCAATATTTAACACCAAAACCGGTGACTTTGAATTTAGAAAAGGTCCGATTTTCGGAAATATCATTCTGGTAGATGAAATTAACCGTGCCCCGGCAAAAACACAATCGGCTTTGTTTGAGGTAATGGAAGAGCGGCAGGTTACCATTGATGGCGAAACTTACCTGATGGATGAACCCTTTATGGTGCTGGCTACCCAAAACCCTATCGAACAGGAAGGAACTTACCGTTTACCTGAAGCGCAGCTGGATCGGTTTTTATTTAAAATTGAAGTTAAATATCCTTCTCTGGAAGAAGAAACCGCTATTTTAATGGCGCAGCACACGTTGGTAAATAAAAGCCTGGCGGCAGATGTTAAAGCGGTTTTATCAGTCCAACAAATTCAGGACGCCAGATCCATCATCCGGAGTCTGTTTGTAGAACCGAAATTACTGGAGTTCATTGCTAAAATTGTAAATGAAACCCGGAACAATCCATCGCTATATTTGGGTGCATCGCCAAGGGCATCTTTAGCGATTGTGCATAGTGCTAAAGCACTGGCAGCCATTCAAAACCGCGATTTTGTAACACCTGACGATATTATCGCAGTAGCTGTACCTGTGCTGGCACACCGGATTTTGCTCTCACCTGAAAAAGAAATGGAAGGTTTAACTACCAGCGACATCGTTCACCAGATTATTAAAAAGATAGAGGTACCCAGGTAGTTCATAAAAAATGTTAACCGATTAAACCGTCAATCCTATTTTGAAAAAATTCTTTCAGCAATATTATACAAACCTTTATCTGACAGACCGGCTGTTTGCGGCACTGGGATTTTGCATTATACTTTTTCTGCTGAGGTTCTTTTTCTCCTGGCTGGGCGAAATTCCAGAGATAGCATTAGGTGTGCTATTGGTATTATGGTTTATCGATATCTTGATTCAGTACAGAAATTCGGAAGGGATTGAAGCGAAAAGGATCACCTCAAAACGTTTAAGCAATGGCGATGAAAATCCCGTTCAGATTGAGGTTAAAAATAAGTATGGCTTTAAAATAAAGCTTCGTGTAATAGACGAAATTCCATTTCAGTTTCAGCTGCGGAATAAAGATTTCAGACTAAGTTTGCAGCCTGGAGCCATTAAATCCATTCATTATAACCTCCGGCCTACCAAACGCGGGGAATATGATTTTGGCTTTATCAGGATTTTCATATCATCACCCATTGGTTTAATCAATCGACGGTATAATTTTGATGGTGCTAAAGTATTACCCGTTTATCCTTCCTTTATCCATCTGGGTAAATATGAATTGATGGCTGTTTCGCGCTACCTCACAGAATTTGGCATTAAAAAAATAAGAAAAGTTGGCCAAAGCAGTGAGTTTGATCAAATCAAAAACTATGTTGGCGGAGATGATATCCGAACCATTAACTGGAAAGCTACTGCGCGAAAAAGCGCATTAATGGTGAATACCTACACCGATAAACGTGCCCAGAACATTTATTGCATGATTGATAAATCAAGGGTGATGCGCATGCCTTTTGAAGGTTTAAGCTTACTGGATTATGCCATTAACGCCAGTGTGGCACTGTCTAAAGTGGCCATGCTGAAAGAAGATAAAGCAGGTTTAATTACCATATCAGAGACGATCGGAGCAATCGTTCCTGCCGACCGTAAATCTTCTCAGTTAGGCACCATCATGAATGTTTTGTATAAAGAGAAAACCCGATACCTGGAAAGCAATCTCGAAGTTTTGTATAGTTCGGTAAGGACTGTCGTGAAACAACGTGGACTACTGGTATTTTTCACCAACTTTGAAAGTTTATCTGCATTGCAAAGACAACTTCCCTACTTAAAAAGAATAGCTAAATACCACTTGCTTTTGGTGGTTTTCTTTGAAAATACGGAATTAAAAGCATTGAGTACCGAACCGGCAAAAGATATAGAGGGCATTTACCACCAAACCATTGCCGAAAAATTTATCTATGAGAAAAAGTTAATGGTTAAAGAGCTGAATAAACATGGCATTCTTTCCGTACTTACACCACCGCAAAAGTTGACCGTGAACGTGATTAATCAGTACCTGGCTTTGAAAGCACAACAGCGGATTTAGTCTTTAGTCAGGAGTCCTAAGTCTATTCACTGACCTGAAAGGATTATAAGTATTTTGATGTTTAGATTGCTGCTCGAAAACTGACGAAGTTTCCAGGCACACAACCCATCAAAACTTCATCAGCCGGAATAAATTACCGACTTTCAATAGTTTAAAGATGAGGTGATGAGGTTAAAGGGTTAGGTTAATCCTTTGCTTGAATTTATTAGTCTATTTACGCCCAAAACGCCAAACGCTTAACTCCGAACGCCAAACTTATCCTGCCTGGACTCCGGACTAATGACTAAAGACTCCCTATCACTCTTCTTCTCTAAAATACACTTTATAAAAATTCATCGATTTATCATCATCGTAACCTTTTTCAATCATGTCTTTATTGCCGTGGATGTAAATGTGGAAGTTTTTATCCAGCTTAAGCACACTTTTATAGGCCCTGGCTTGCTTCTTCACGGCTGATTCTGCAATCTCGAAATGATCAGCAATGGGTGATTCAAATTCCTCTTCGTAATTCTTTTTATAATTTTTGAAGGATTCAATTCCTTCAGCATTCCCAATTACTTCGTTTCCGAATTCTTCGATATCAAAAGTTTCCTTTTCCTTAAAATATTTCATGGAGCGGTTGAGGAGATCAATTTTATCGGCCTTACTGATTTCATAATCATCATCCAGCTTTTGCGTGACAAAGTTTTTATAAACCCCCAAAACATTATTGGTTTGGTTATAACTGTCGTTCCTGATTTTTAGCTTTAAAAACTCATCCTTCCAGTATACGGCAGATTCGTTGCTCCTCTTCGATTGATCCAAAACCACTACTTTATAACCTTCTTCTTTTTCAGTATTGAAAATCAGGCAACCTTTATCCAGTTTATTGATGCTGATGGCATCTTGTTCATAGCTCATGTTAAAGCCATCATCTTTTGGAAAAACCTTTAGGTAAGTATCCTTTGTTTCTGATTTAAAAATCCCGAGTACGTCTAACTGTTCACCCTCAATCTGCACTTTTTCAAAGTAGGCCACATACATTTCTCCCGATTTTATTTTCGGGTGGTTAGCCACATCATATAAATATTTGGCCAGCTGCTGAGAATCTTCATGAAAAAGTTCGGTGTTCTCAAAAATTTCGTGTGCAAAATGATAAACCTCATTCAGGTTTAAATTATCATTAGGATGAAAGAAGTGGTAAACCTCATTTACTTTTTCAAAGGGTTTAAGAAAGTATTGCATTAACAAATTGCTCAAAACTTCATCATCTATCCTGAGCGGAGCATCAGATAATTTATAATATTCTTCAACCAGTTTATTACCCGTATGGTGAATGGAGAGTTGTTTCAGCGAAGCTTCGAAAAATGAGATCATAGCGGCAAAAATAGTAAAATCATTGGTTAACCTTCTCCGTCATCCCATCATTATACCATTCGGAATTCTATTATTTTTTAATATAAACTTCCGCCCTTTGTAGAAAAGTCTTTTCCTTTAAGCCTGCTTCAACCTCGTTTATGGCTTTCATTAAATTATTCTGGGTGTTGGTAATATCTGCTGTGGCTTTAATGATCACCTCCCAAACGGGCTCCATGGCAGAAAGAAGGGTAGTTCCTTTTTCAGTAAGCTCAATCAGGCGCTTACGCGTATCTACTTTGTCTTTTTTAGACCGGATTAACTTTTCCTTCTCCAATTCTTTTAACAAACTAATGGTCGAAGGGTGCGCATAACCAATTTCATCAGAGAGGGAAACTACGCTCATGGTCGATTTTTTATATAAGGTATATAATACAGGAAACCATTTTGGCTGAAAATCTATCCCGAATGCTTTATAAATCAGCAAACCATCTTTGCGGATCTGATCACTTAGCCTTTGCAAGCGTGTAGATATCGCCAATAAACCAGAAGCATCAATTACATTTTGTTCCATTAAACAGATTTTAAATGAAGGCTGTAAAAAACATTGTCAACGGGCATCCGCGGAAAGTAAACGGGTAAATCTTCCATTGCGATGGGTTTAAACCCATTACGTTCATAGAAACGACAGGCTGCTTGCAGGATATCCCCGGTTCCTAAATAGATTTCATGCAAATTATTATCTTCACAAAAGGTTAAAAGGTTTTGAAGTAAAGTCTGCGCTACCCCTAATTCTTTCCCACGAAATTCTTTTTTAACAAGCATCTTCCTGATGGTACCCGAATGATGGTTCGGTGCCGCAATTAAAGCAATGGTACCAATAAGTTCGCCTTTTAATATCGCTCCCCAAAAGGCTCCTCCAGAACCATCGTAATATTCCTCAATATCCAATAAATCAGGTTGGGCAGCTAAATCGATATCGACCTTAAATTCTATTTGCTGAATGGGCAGAATTAACCCGATAATCGCTTCACAGAAATGATTATCTAACCGTTCAATTTTAAAGTTGTTTTGCATTTATCAAAATTATAACACAAATATACGTAGTCAGCTACATATATCACAAATAAATATTATGTAGGTCAAATTTCTTGATAATGCACAGTTCATGGAAAGAAGGCTATTTGGTGTTCTTTAGTTTATTAATGAAGTCTACGAACTTTTGATCGTTGTAATTTGCCATTCCTTCATGCCGGAATGATAATCTGCCTTGCCGGTCAAAGATTACGGTTGTGGGCAAGGCACTTTCGAAAACCTGTTTCGGGATTTCACTGGCGAAGGCATAGACGGGTAGTTCATACTGGCGGTCTGTTATGAACTTAGCAGATTTTTTAAGGTCTCCATCCGCATCTACAAAAATGAAAACGACATTTTTATCATTTTTAAATTGGGTAAATAATTTATGCAACGATGGCATTTCTGCCCGGCACGGCGGACACCAGGTGGCCCAAAAATTCAGGAAAATGACCTTGCCTTTTAAATCTCCCAGGTCAACAAGTTTGCCTTTAATATCTTTAAATTTAATCCCATCCAAATCAGAAGCCGATGAAACCGTTTGTACCGGGTCGGGTGTGTAAAATCCGATAGTCATCAAACCACGCAGGAGAAATGCTTTCGCGTCAGGAACGAAGATAATCGTCAGCAAAAGCATGAAAAACAAAATATTTATACTATTTCTCTTAATTAATTTCATGTTTAAGCCTTTAAGCCAGCGAAAATCTGATCATTATGGACATATAATCAATGTTACTTTTCAAAGATATTGTTTTGATCAATAATTTATTACTTTTGAGCCATTGAAAAAGCATCAGCAAAATATTAGAAAATATTTTTCAGCATTTATGCTGTTTACCTTTGCTATTGCCTTAACGCCATGGAGCGTTTTACACCATCACCAGGAAATTCCTGTTTCTAAGAAGGAAGTCAACTGCCATCACCTGACCCACGTTCAGGCACATAGCGATACCTGCTTAGTTTGTAATGCCAGTTTTGAAAAGGATTATGTGCAAACCCATCAGGTTTATCGCATTTTTCTTTCTGCTACCATTTTTAGCCGGAAAGAGCCCGTACTCAAGAGTTCATATACCCAGTTACTTAGCACCAGCTTACGCGGTCCGCCTTTAGCCTGATTTCCTGAAAGGTACATTCCTTCTATTTTTTTAATACCTGAGCAAGGCTTTCTAAGCTTTTAACTCACTATTCCCATTATTACGAATTAAAATCGTTTTGAATCTGCCCTGATGAAATATTTCGGTGGCCATTCATGATATTTATTATAAAAACAAAACAATGAAAAAATTACAGCTTATCGGCTTAGTGATTCTATATACCATATTCAGCAGTACGGTTTTCGCTGCCACTTTAAAAGACATTACCGGAAAAGTAACAGATGCCAGCAACAATCAGGCATTGCCGGGTGCATCTATTTATATCCCCGATTTAAAAGTGACTGCCGTGACCAATACAGCAGGTGAATTTACCTTAAATAACCTGCCTGCAAAGGGAAGTTATCTGGTAGAGGTTCATTTTATTGGCTACAAAACAGCTACACAAATCGTAAACTTTGCTGAACCATCCAATTTAACTTTCGCCTTGCAGCCTACAGCAATAGAAACCAGGGAAATTGTTATTACCGGTAGCATCATCAGCAGTACCAGTAAACGAAACAGTGCATCATCGGCTGTATTAGATAAGGAGCAGTTACTGGCACCATCTACTAACCTGATTGATGCATTGACCAAAATTCCAGGGGTATCACAAATTACCACCGGACCTTCTATATCAAAACCAGTCATCAGAGGGCTTGGCTATAACCGCATTGTTACTTTAGATGACGGGATTAAACAACAGGGCCAGCAATGGGGAGATGAACACGGAATTGAAATTGATCAGTTTAAATCAGACCGTGTGGAGGTTTTACGCGGAGCAGCTTCATTAATGTACGGATCGGATGCATTAGGCGGCGTAATTAATTTACTGGAGCCAAGTACAGCTCCGGATGGACAGGTAAAAGGGGAGTTGATCAGCAACTATTCTACCAATAATGGCTTAACAGCTAACTCTTTAATGTTGACTGGAAATGAGAATGGCTTTGTTTGGAGAGCCCGTGGCACCTACAAAAATGCTTATTCTTTTAAAACACCTACCGGATACTTCCCAAATTCAGGATACAATGAAACGGATTTTAGTGGTATGGTCGGACTGAATAAAAGCTGGGGATATACTCACCTGAACGTTTCCAATTTCCACAATAACATTGGATTTTATGATCCGTTTCTGGATGCCAATGGAAATTTTGTAAAGGAAAACGGAGATCCGTTTTTAAATTCTGAATTCAAAAGCCGTAGCTTAGATTATCCACGTCAGGACATCAGACATTTTAAAATTGCGTTAAATAATAACTTTATTCTGGGCAATGGTAATTTAAAGGCAGATTTTGGTTACCAGCAAAACCAACGTCGTGAACTGGAAGACGGGCCAAGTCCATCTTTATTCTTTGACCTGAAAACATATAATGCTGATTTGAAGTACTACATCCACGAAACCAATGGATGGCAACCTGTTTTTGGTTTAAGTGCAGATGCCGGACACAGCCAGAATAAAGCCAACGACGAATTTCTAATTCCGAATTACGATACTTATGGTTTAGGTGTATTTGCCTATGCCAAAAAGAACTGGGAAGATAATACTTTCAGTATTGGTGCCCGTTATGATTATCGTAAAAACAATGGCAAACAATTGTTTGTAGATGGCGAAGAACGCTTTGCTCCTTTCCAGAATAAGTTTTCCAATGTAAGTGGTGCTTTAGGTTTTACCCACCAATTTAATGATGAATTAAACTTTAAGGCCAATGCAGGTTCAGCTTTTCGCGCACCTAATCCGGCAGAACTGGCTTCTAATGGCGTACATGAAGGAACCTTCCGTTATGAAGTTGGTAATCCGAACCTGAGTCCAGAACGCAGTTATCAGGTAGATGCTGCTTTAGAATATGAAGGTAAAATCATTAGTGCAAGTGCTAGTGTGTACAACAACTATATCCGCAATTTTATTTACGCTTCAACCAATGGCGAAACGACCATTTCAGAAGGCAGCCAATATCCTGTTTACCGTTATGGCCAGGTGAATGCCAACTTATACGGTGCAGAAGCAAGCTTAACCATCCATCCGGTTCCCTTTATTCATTTCGAAAATACTTTTGGCTATGTTCATGCACATAATAGTACCTTAGACAGGCCTTTGGCTTTTATTCCTGCCGGAACATTGAGAAACGAACTTCGTTTTGAGCCTAAGTTTAAAGGGACTAATGATGCTTACTTATCTGTTGGCATTAACTCTGCGTTTAAACAAAATCGCGTGGATGAAACTTTTGAAACGCCAACGAGCGGATATACTCTACTAAATGCAGGCATCGGCGCAACCTTTAAATTAGGCAAACAACCTGTTAAGCTTTCTGTATCAGCAAATAACCTGCTTGATCAGAAATATTATGATGCTTTAAGCAGATATAAGCCAGGACGTTTGAGTTCTGAAAACCCTAATCTGGGCGTTTATAACACAGGCAGAAATATCACCTTTGGCTTGTATGTACCCTTTACGCTAGTGAAATAAATAATTTAACGACTATAAAAGCCGCAGATTCACAGATTAAATTCGGTGAGTTTGCGGCTTTCGTTTTTATGTAATACTTTACACATTGTAATGTACGGTAGGATTTAGTACCGGCGTGAAGCCATCTCCCTATGATAGATTGCTTCGTTGGCTGATAAAGCTGCCTGGCAAAGACGATTAGCTGAATCTCCTCGCTTAGAATATTATTTTAAACTCTTCGCAATGCTGAGTTGATTTTCTTTGATGCCTTTTGCCACCAAAGCGGCAATTTGTTTTGCCCCATCCAGGTTTAAATGGGTATCATCTTTCTTTCCATTAGGGTAATTTACATTTCCAGCATCCACATGCAGAAACAGTTTTACTGATTCTGCATCACCCAGGTTATTCAGTAACTGTTCTGTTTTAGCAAGCATATCAATCAAGGGTACTTTTAGGGAATCTGCTACTTGCCTGGTTATGGCAGGATAAGCACCATGGGTATCCTTCAAAATGCCGTTTTTAAAACTTCTCCTGGAGATTGGTGTAAGCAAAACGGGAATGCCCTTTTTACTTCTGGTTTCATTCACATAATTCACCAGGTTCATTTTAAAATCAGTTAAAGAAACGCCCACAGTGGGCTTGTCAATCTTTTCATCATTATGCCCGAACTCAATTAAAACGTAATCACCTGCTTTTAAATTTTCAAGGATGGGCTGCCAGTGGTTTTCTGCCCGGAAAGATTTTGTACTCCGTCCGTTCAGGGCCCTGTTCTCCACTTTAACATCACCATTAAAAAACGATTGTAGTTCCATACCCCAACCTGTTTCGGGATAAGCTTCCGGCTGCTTGTTCGCAGCTGTAGAATCACCAATAATGTAAAGTGTTGTTTGTTTTTGAATGAAGGAAAATCCACTCAGGATGATCAGGCTAGTTGCAGCAAAAAGGGCAAAAAATTTTGTTTTCATGTGCTAGTTTTTTATGGTGGGGTTCCAATGATCAGTGCTACTACTGAATATGTTTTTAACCGTATAATCTTTAGCTTCCTGATTCGTTAACTGCCTGCTCCAGTTTAATCTTGTATCCGGAGATGCGCCCGCACCAACGCTTTTGTATTCAGCATAAAAAGTAGTTTTCTCTTTATCCGGAAACATTTTATCGCCTTTCCAGGCATTCCATCCTTCCGAAAGGATATGTTTGCCTAAATCACATTGGATGAAGACCGTTTTGGCAAAGGGCCTCCAGGGTCTGCCGAGATAAACCTTATTGACAGTTTGATCAGCGATCAGTTTACAATTAAGAAAGACGAAGCCAAATTTTTGATTTTTAGAAGTGGCGGCAGCTGTAACATATGAATCACTTAAACTTTTTATTTCACAATGCTGAAATACGGCTGTAGCCTCTCCGAAAATAAAATCTGTAGTCCCTTCAATGATGCAGTTTACATAATACTGCCTGCTTTTTTCTGTGGCGGCATACAGGGTATCCTGATGGCCTAAAAATTTACAGTTTCGCGCAACAAAGCGATCACCTTCTACATGAAGCGCAACGGCTTGTCCTACCCGGCCGGAAGAATTGATGATGGTCAGGTTTTCCAGCCTGCAATTATTGCCCTGAACCAGAACAGTATAAGAGGTATACGTGCTCATTTTTTCATTCCCAAAAGCATCTTTGTTCAAATTTATCTTTCCTGAATAATCATTGAAAGTAATAATGGTTTTTTCCCTGTTTTCTCCTACAATGCTGATATGGCTTTTCCAGGATGGGATAACCAGTTTTTCCTGATAGACTCCGTTCTTCACTAAAATTTTGACTTCCTTTTCACCCAAATCTCGAGTGGAATTTACAGCTTCCTGAATGGTTTTGTAGTTACCACTTCCATCTTGTGAAACAGTTATTTCAGCCGGATACCTGGGATCCTGCGCATTGGCCTGCATAAAAAACAAAGCCGGTATAAACAGGGCTATATATCTGAATAAAAGGATTCGATGCATATGCAGAAGGTTAAAATCTAAGATTTAAAGATCAATAAAAAAGGGCAGAATAAATCCTGCCCTTTACTAAAATTGAGAGGCTTTAATATGTCCATCTTGGATCGCCAATCGCACCACCTGAATTACCTGCAGTTCTGAGTGCAGAAGTTGCCGGAAGAGAAAAATCAGTTGTTGTGGCAGACCACCCTAGGTTTTGTGTCTGGTTACTGGTTAATGTTGCCGTGCCAAAGGTTAAAGCTGTACCTCCGGTTAAAGCACTTGACAGGTTAAAGTAGTTACTGTTTGTAATACTCAATGTGCTTCCTGCACCGGTTGACCTGATGGCAGCGGCATTCACGGTACCTGATTTTGGCGTATTTGCAAAAATGCTGTTTTGTATGGTAAATTTAATGGGGTTTGCAGCGGCATCCAGCAAGGCATATTTCGCATTCCCTCCAAAGCCATTAAAGGTTGAATTACTGATGGCTACAGATGGCACGACATCACCGGCATAAGTGGTACTCGCTGTAACCAAACCCGGACCAGCATTGTAAAATGTAGATTTAGATACACTGATGGTATTAAACTGCATTTTATTCACGTGGAAGGTGTAGTATGCTGAAGAACCATTCAGTCCCATTTCATAAACGATGGTATTATTTACTGAGATATTAGTTATTTTAAAATCCCTGGCGGCAGCTCCTCGGTCTCCACGGAGAAATGCTGTTGTAGCACCATGTACAATACAGTTTTCTACCACTACATTGGTGAAGGTTGCTGCTGAGCCATTTGCTGCCTGAGAACCAATGAAGTTGATAAAATAAAGTGCAGCTCCTGCCGTACCGTCAAATTCGATTCCTGAAAGCGTAACACCTGCGCCTGTACCCTCAAGATCTATTTCCTTATAATTGACTTTTGTATCGGATGGATTACCGGAAGTGGATTTTAGGGTAATGGTTTTCTGCGTAATAAATGAAGCAGTAGCCAGCGTGTAAGTGCCCGGATTTAATCCGATGATGGCACCATTAGCAGCATTGGTAATAGCTGTGGCCAGGTCATCACCAGGATTCAGTTTTACCGTGTAATTAGTCGGTAAAAGCGTGGTAAACGTTACAAGTCCTTTACTTTTGGTGCCGTCAAAAAGTTCTGCACTGTATAAAACCCCTGCTGTTATTCCGCTAATGGTTTTAATACCGGCAGCTGCATCGGCAGTGCTAAGCGATGTTGTTATGGCAGCACCTGTAGCAGGAGTAAGTACAATTGAACTCAAACCTGCCGTTGGCTTAAAGCGAAGCATAATATTATTTTCTTTAATGTCGTTATCTCTTACGGCCAGAAACAATTGTGTGCCGCTCAATTGAAACACACTGCTTCTTACATATTTAGATTCAGGTTGATCAGCAGTGGCATTGGCCTTAATTCTGGCGTAATATTTTGTACGAACCGGAATATTGTCTTCAGTAACCGTTACCCCCGCTGTATCTGATGTTGCAGAGTATTTAATGGTTGCAAAGGTAGAATCGGTAGAGAAATCAATGCTGTATTTTAAAGTTTTACCTGTGGCCATTAATGGAATTGTCCAGGTTAATTTGGCTTGAGTTTCTCCGGCAGTAATTTTAACTTCACTAGGTTTAAATAGTCTGGCAGGTTCATCCGGCTGATCTTCCGATTTTTTACAGGCATTCAGTGCCATAGCCATTAAAATAAGTATGGCCAATCTGCTGCTGATCTGAGCTATTATTTTTTTCATTATTGATGTTTCTAAGCGTTAATAACCAAAGTTTTGTACCATGCTGGTATTTTCGATCAAAGCAGTTTTCGGATAAGGGAAAAGCTCTTTTTTATTGGCTTCGAAATAAAAGGCTATACCTGTTGAAGTGCTGGTAATTGAATTGTCCTCCGTTACAGATTTTCTCCAATTTTTGGTGGTGTATCCTGTTGGTGCCGAAGCAATACCCAATCCAGGCGAGGCGAAAACATTGTTGGGTGTACCGCCGTACAAATCTAAAGTGGCTACTTCATTTACACTGGTACCTAAAAGATAATTTCCTTCCTTCGCATAAATATAATCCGGAACTCCGGCATATGCGCCTGTTCCGGCAATTAGTGCCCTTATTTTGGCCCGCGTTTCTTCAAATTTACTTCCAAGTAAGTTCCACCTGATCAGGTCGTATTTCCTAATTGCTTCGCCTCCGAATTCCAATAACCGTTCTTTAACCAATGCATTAAAAAATTCGGTTTTAGCAGTTGGCGCAACAGGGATTTGTGTTTCAAAACCCAGGTAAGCCCGTTTTTGCACTTCCTGCAGGGCGCTTATTGCTGCAGCAGATGGCGCACCATTAATTTCATTATCGGCCTCTGCATACATTAACAATACATCCGCAAAACGGATCAAAGGCCAGTTAACACTGAAATTTTGTGCTGCGGAAGAACCATTATAGGCTGTCCATGACTTGCGGAATTTTCCATCCGTCATGGTAAAAAGCGTGTTGATGATCTTTTTTGAGGTAGCTGTAATTTCGAAGACGCCGATGGTTACGTCTCTGCGGCAATCTTTAGTGACATCGAAATCATAAAAATAAGTTGGAATGGCATTCATCCCGCCACCACCCGTACCATAAGTAGAAGCGGCATTGAAACGGACTCCATTATAATAACCCAATTTACTATCGGTTGAAGCATTACTTCCAAAAGCGGCCACTTCAAACATCAATTCATGTGCATCATCCAGTCGGGTTCCGTGCAGGGTTTTAAACACGTTTTCATAACTTGGATTTAAGCTATGTTCCGACCTGTTATTCATGATATCCAGACACTCGTCAAATGCGATTTTATAATAAGTTAAATAATCGCTGCTGCGCGTCATCTGGTTCCGTTTCAGGGAGTAACCGCCACGCGCCAATGCTAAACGGGCCCGCAATGCTTTGATGGCACCTTTTGTAAAGCGAAAACTTCCATATTCAGTAATGCCACTTCTCCATGGCACCAGGTCTTCTGCCGTTTTTAAATCGGCAATAATTTTATCGTAGGTTTGGTTACGGTCTACATTAGGACCATAAAGTGATTCCGCATCTGCTGATGGCACGAAAGATACCGGCACATCTCCCCAGTTGCGGATCAGTTCATGTAAAAATTGTGCCCTTAATGCCAAAGCTTCGCCCAGATAGCGTTTCATAATGGTTTTATCCGCTTCTGATCCGTTGTTATAAAGTTTGGAAGCCGGAATGTATTTAATACAGATATTGGCACGCTCTATCCCCTGATAGAGTTGCAGAAATGGATTGGTAAGATCTGTATTATCAGCACTTGCTCCATACATACTTATTCCACGGCGATCAGAAGAACTGTAGCTCCCTGAGGTTCTGAAATCATCAGCACTGACACCAAATAAGGTAGAGATCCGGTTGCCATATCCGTTATCGCCACAAAGCCTGTTGTACACACCAATAATAGCTGCATTGGTGTTGGCAGTGCTTTCAAAAACCACATCCGGTGAGGAGGTAGATGGAGATTGCACATCTAAATATTTTTTACAGGCGGTATTGAAGCAAACTGCTGCAATTATGAAGACCATTAAAGCAGATTTTATAAATTTATTGTTCATTTTTCTTTAATGTTAGGATTAAAATACCATGTTAATACCGGCAAGAATATACCTGCTACGCGGATATGCGGCGTAATCTATCCCGGGTGTGAGCGGGTTCGACCGACGGGTATTGGCTTCCGGATCGTAACCGGTATAACCCGTAATGGTATATAAATTGTTAACTGTTCCGTAAACCCTGAGTTTAGAAATGAAACCAGTTCTTTTCATTAATTTCTGCGATAAGGTATAGCCTAAAGTAACGTTGCTGATTCTCAGAAACGAACCATTTTCTATGGCATAGGAGGTAAGTGCATAATTACCGGTTGTTGGCGTCCACATGGTGGTATTGGCATTCATGGCCGTTAATAGATTTGGATCGGTAACTTTCACCCCATTTGCATTAAAGTTCTGCCAGCGATCATTCATCACAGAAAGTAAATTATTGTCTTTTACATTGTATTGTGAAGTAAACTCAATTTTATTGGCATTGTAAACCTTACTTCCATAACTGAAGTTGACAAAAACCGTCATATCGAAGTTTTTATAGGCAAACTGGTTATTAAAACCTCCTGTAAATTTCGGCTGTGAGGTTCCTAAAACCGTCCTGTCATCATCACCAATCATCATGCTGGTTGATGAGGAAAGCTTTTTAACCTTCATGTCACCTGGCTGCGGATCACGACTTCCTAACAGCACCCTGCTATTGGCAACCGTTGGCTTTAAAGTATATGTATAGGCACCCGTTGTTGCATTTTGTACGGACGTAAAATCATCTATGGTATAACGGCCGTCAGAAACAAAACCATAAAACTGCCCCACAGGCTGACCAACTTCTACTTTAAAATCGCCAAGGCTATTTACCCAGCCAGATTGGGTGATGTAGGAGTTTACACCATTTTGAAGTTCAATGATTTTATTGCTGTTAAAGGAAATGTTAAAACTGGTAGTGTAATTAAAATTCTGCGTTTTTACCGCCTGATAATTTAATTGTACCTCAAAACCTTTATTTTGCGTTTTACCTACATTTTGTTGTTGGGTAGCATAACCCGTAGTTTGCGGAACATTGGCGTTTAAGAGCAGGTTTTTAGTCCTGTTGTCGTAATAATCTAGGTTAAGGGAGAGCCTGTTTTTGAACAGGTCGATATCAATCCCTAAGTTTTTAGAAAGATTGGTCTCCCAGGTAATATTCGGATTGGACAAAATATTACCCGTGGCCGTACCGGAAATCAAACCCGGAGTAACGACATTATCTCTGTCGGCATAACCACCAGTAGTAGAACTGATGTAAAACAAGGTTCTGAATAAATCCTGGCCAATACGGTTGTTTCCGGCAGCACCATAACTCATCCTTACTTTAAAGTTTTCCAGCCAGTCAAGATCCAGGTCCTTCACGAATTTTTCTTCGGTTACCCTCCAGGCCAATTGGGCCGATGGGAAATAGCCCCATTGCTTGCCTTCCGCAAATAAGGAAGAAGCATCCGTTCTGAAGTTTACAGTAGCTAAATATTTGTTTTTGAAGGCATAAGAAAGCCTGCTGAATAAAGAGAACTGCCTTGTTCCGGTAATTAAAGATATTGGCCTTTCTTGTACCGTATTTGGCGGAGCCGCACTTTTAAAGGCATCTTCGGCAGAAATATTTATAGGAAAAAATTTAGTGGTGGTAGACCTGGAATCGATGTCGATCATGTTAATTTCCTGTCCAACCAGAATATCTAAACTGTGGTTTTTACCCAAATCTGGTTTATAAGAAAGGGTATTGGTATTGATGAAAGACTTTTGTGATACGGTATCCAGTTGAATGGCTGGTAAGCCTGCGCTGTTTCTGGCCACGTTACTTACGGGACCGTTAAAGGTATTAATGTGCCTGCTCACCCTGTTGTAACCTACAGTACTTTTAAAAGTCAGGTTTTTTAAAATGGAATATTGTGCATAAGCACTGCTGATCAGGTCATTTCTGTAATCGTATCTCAATTCCTGGTTGGCCAGCGTAATGGGATTGGATAAACCTGTAGTGAGGTAATCTGCATCAAATAAATCGCCACTGTCGCTCCCGCCCGAATATGGCTGATAACGCACCGAGTTTCTTAAGCGATTGGTGCCTTGTGATCCTGTTGATGTTGTACCTACACCATCCACACGCTGATGGCTATAACGTGCATTCACGCCAGCCCTTAACTTATCCGTAAATTTGTGATCCAGCCGAACGGAGGCAAAAGTTCTTTTAAAGCCTGAATTCAGCATGATGCCGTCTTCATCCGTATTATTCACAGAAACATTATAGGTTGTTTTTGCTGAACCTCCGGAAAGATTTAACACTTCGGTATGGCTGAAAGCTTGTCTGCCAAAAACTTTGTCCTGCCAGTCAATGTTCGGAATATTTTGATAGATATCTAAATCCTCAAAAGTACCGTAGCGCTTGGAGAAACTGTCCTTAACATCCTGTGTAGTGTTGTTATTGTAAAGTTCGTATTGGTATTTAACAAACTCATAAGGGTTCATGACATCCAGCTTATTTACAATCTGCCTGGCACCGGCATAGGCATCAAATGAGATGATTGGTTTACCCGGTTTACCGCTTTTAGTGGTGATGATCACGACACCGTTTGCTCCCCTGCTGCCATAAATGGAAGTGGATGCCACATCTTTCAATACATCAATGGATTGAATCTCATTTGGCGATAAAATGGATAAGGCATTTTCAACCTGAATCCCATCAACAATATAAAGTGGTGAATTATCGCCTGTGAGTGAACTTCCGCCACGAACTTTAATCACTACTTCTGCCCCCGGACTTCCTTCTGTTGTGGTTACTGAAACCCCGGCCAGCTTTCCGGCCAATGCCTGTGCTGCAGTACTTACCGGAAATTGTTCAATATCTTTTCCGGAAACAGAAGAAACAGCACCAGTTAATGCTTCTTTTCTTACTGAACCATAGCCAATATTTACCGTCACTTCCTGTAAATTATTGGCATCTTCTTCTAAGGTAATGTCTAATTTACTCTGATCGCCAAGCGTAACCACGCGGGTTTTATAACCCACATAGGCAAAAGTAATAACCGCTCCTTTACCTGGAACAGCAATTTTATATCCTCCATTGGCATCCGTACTGACGCCAGATTTGGAATCCTTTACGGTTACACTTACCCCAACTAAAGCCTGCCCGTCAGCTTTATCTTTTACGGTTCCGGTGAACTGCTTATTTTGTGCATAAACTGCCGTAAACCCGAAAAAAGTGAGAAATAATAGAAAGCGAAAAACTCTGCTCATAATGCTAATTAAATAAATACTTGGTTTTAAGTTTAAATGGACATATGCCTGTAGAAGAAAATTCTAAGTCGGGATGATTGGGTTTGTTAATATTTGGTTACGTTGACTGAAACAATTTTACAAACTTAAAATGGATTGAAATCAGATTTAACTAAAAAAGTGTGCAATCGTTCCCAAAAACGTCTATATAACGTTTATTAAATTCGGTTTCAAAATTATGAAAAGAGATATTTTTTGTAACTTGTACGCATCACGAAAAATGAGATTTGAAACTTCTACCATAAAAGATATTGCCAAGGCCTTAGGATTATCCACTTCTACCGTATCCAGGGCCTTGAGAGACCGTTACGAGATTAGCGAAGAAACAAAAAAGCTGGTTTTAGCTTATGCAGAAAAGGTTAACTACCGGGCTAATCCCATTGCCCGTAGTTTAAAAGAACGCAGAAGTTATTCCATCGGAATTATTGTGAGTGAAATTGCCAATAATTTCTTCTCACAGGTGATTAATGGAATTGAGTCCATCGCATATGATCGGGATTATCATGTCATTATTTCGCAAAGCCATGAGTCCTGTAAACAGGAAAAACTCAACGTAGAGCACCTGGCATCACGTTCTATTGATGGCCTGCTGATTGCACTTTCTTCTGAAACCCAGGATATTGAGTATTTACGGAGTTTATATGCCAAAGGTTTACCTATCGTATTTTTCGACAGGGTACCTGAAAACTTTGAAACACATAAAGTTATTGCCAATAATTTTAAGGGGGCATTTGATGCTACTGAACACCTGATTCTGTCAGGAAAGAGAACGATAGCACATTTAACCAATTCCGAAAATCTTTCCATCACCAGAGAAAGGTTAAAAGGTTACCAGGCGGCCCTGGCCAAATATAATATCGAATTTAAAGCAGAACTGGTGAAATATTGCCAGCACGGCGGCATGCATAGCATTGAACTGGAAGAGGCGGTAAAAGAACTTTTACCTTTTAATCCGGATGGTATTTTTATTTCCAGCGACAGGTTAACAACTGGTTGTATCATGGCGTTGAAAAAAACCAATCCGGGCGTGGCACATAAAATCGCCATTGCCGGATTTACCAATTCCAATCTGGTTGAACTCTTCTCCCCTTCCCTTACTTCGGTAAAACAACCTGCTTTTGAAATGGGACAAGTGGCAACAGAATTGCTGATCTCCATGATTGAGGCCAAGCGACCGGTGACTGAATTTGAAGTGAGGGTTTTAGATACTGAATTGGTTAAAATGCAAAAGACTTTAGGAAACAGATTTTTGTAAATAGCTGTGCTTACATGAGCACCGCATTTACTTTTTTAAAATACTTTGCTTACTGGCTATCGGCTCCTTGCTTTACGCTCCCCGCCTGTCGCCAATTTCCAAACTAATACTTACCTTTGCCGAATGGTAGAAATCGTATTAAAAAAGGGAAAAGAGAAAGCGGCATTGCAAAGACATCCATGGGTATTTTCCGGAGCTTTAGAAAAAGTTAAGGGTAAACCAGAAGATGGTGATGTGGTTAAAGTTTTCGCCTTTGATCACGAATTTCTCGCCTATGGTTATTACAACAGCAACTCACGCGTGGCCGTTCGTTTACTGGAATGGGATGAAACCCAAACCATCGATCAAAACTGGTATCAGAACAGATTAACCCAGGCTATCGCCTCCCGTCAGTTTATCCTGAATGAAGAAACCAATACCTGCCGCCTGGTGTTCAGCGAGGCCGATTTTCTACCCGGCTTAATTGTGGATCAATATGCAAATTTCCTGTCTCTGCAAATTTTAAGTTCTGGCATCGAAAAGGTAAAAACAATTATTGTCGACATCTTAAGATCTGTTCTACAGTCGAAAGGAATCTTCGATAAAAGTGATGCGACCGCCCGAACACATGAAGGTTTACCGATTGAAAATGGATTGCTTTGGGGCGAAAATCCACCAGAATTACTGGAAGTAAAAGAAAACGGAATTACCTATAACATCAACATTGCCGAAGGGCAGAAATCTGGCTTTTATTGCGATCAACGTGATAACCGGAATATTTTAGCCAGTTATACCAAAGGTAAAAAGGTGTTAGATTGTTTCAGCTATAGCGGAGGCTTTAGTTTAAATAGCCTGGCCCATGGTGCTGCAAGCATTACCAGTGTAGATAGTTCTGGCTTGGCGGTAGAAACATTGAAACAGAATGTAGCCTTGAATCAGTTTGATCCGGCAAAAGTGAATGCAATTCAGTCGGATGTAAATAAACAGTTGCGTGCATTTAAGGATGCCGGAGAAACATTTGATGTCATTGTACTTGACCCGCCAAAATATGCACCATCCCGCTCTGCTTTAGATCGTGCGGCAAGGGCTTATAAAGATTTAAATCGTTTAGGCATGTTGCTTTTGGAAAAGGGCGGTTTACTCGCTACTTTCTCTTGCTCGGGTGCTGTTGACATTGAAACCTTTAAACAAATTATTGCCTGGGCTGCACTGGATGCGGGTAAAGAGGTGCAAATCATTAAGCAATTCTGCCAGCCTGAAGATCATCCGGTACGGATTTCTTTCCCGGAGGGAGAATATTTAAAGGGATTGTTATTGAGGGTACTTTAATAAAATAATCTATTAAGTCAGCCTGCAAAATTCTTCAACACTTACTTAGGCTATGGAAACTTCGTATTCAATTTTCCATCCAGACTCTCGGAATCTCCGTAATTTGCCGGAAACAATTACTGGCAATAATCTAGATTTCATGAAAGAAGATGAATTGATATTTCCTCAAACTGTGAAGTTCTTCAGCGGTAAGGCCTTTGAACTTGCGACGCTTAATTTCTTCACCATCCAAATCCGCGGAATCTCTGTAATCTGCGGGAAACAATTACTGGCAACGATCTAGATTTAATGAAAGAAGATGAATTGATATTTCCTCAAACTTGTGAAGTTCTTCAGCGGTAAGACCTTTGAACTTTCGACACTTGATTTCTCCACCATCCAGATCCGCGGAATCGCCGTAATCTGCGGGAAACAATTACTGGCAACAATCTAAATTTCATGAAAGAAGATGAATTGATATTTCCTCAATCTTGTGAAGTTCTTCAGCGGTAAGACCTTTTGAACTTGAGACGCTTAATTTCTCCACCATCCAGATCCGTGGAATCTCTGTCTGTTGGAAACAATTCTTAAGAATAAATATCTTCAAAATAACTCACCACCAAAGATTTCATCAGCATTTCCTGTTCAAGCATGGTATAGGGCGGTATGGCCTTGATTAATTTCCAGTGTGGCCAGCCATCCTGATCTAAACCTTCCAGCTCATAAAATCCCATTTCGCTGAGTAGACGGCAGGTGGCAATATGCATAAGTTCTTCTTTTTGCCTTTTGCTATATTTTTTTGGCCCTTTGCCTAACTCCTGCACGCCAATCAAAAAAAGCATCACCTTCAGGTCCGGGAAATCAGAATCAAACTCCTTCGCAATTTTCTCCTGCAATATTTTCCATTTGGCATTAATCTCCGACGGTTTCATATTTGCAAAGATAGTGTAAAAAGGTTCATCCGCAGGTTGAAAAGCTTGTCAGTTTAGCGCAAAACTTTAAACTAGAATCGTACTTTTACTTACAATCACAATTTATGAGTGCAAATTTGAATAAAATAATAACAGCTGGTTTAATGGCCTATGGCATGTCAGGAAAGGTTTTTCATGCGCCATTCTTAAATGCACACCATGGTTTTAAATTGAAAGCCGTAGTGGAGAGAAGCAAGAAAAATGCGGTGAAAGATTATCCCAATATCTTAAGTTACAGCAGTATCGATGAACTTTTGAATGATGAAGAAATAGAACTGGCTGTTATTAATACGCCAAATAATCTTCATTACGAACACTCGAAAGCAGCCCTTCAAAAAGGGAAGCATATTTTAGTTGAAAAACCGTTTACAGCCACTTCTGCTCAGGCAAGAGAACTATTCAAACTGGCAGATGAAGTAGGAAAGCAGATCTTTTTTTACCAGAACCGCCGTTGGGACAGTGATTTTACATCCGTTAAAAAAGTGCTGGCCAGCGGTAAACTCGGAAAGCTGAATGAAATGCATTTGCGTTATGACCGTTATAGAAATGTAATCGGACCAAAAGCCTTTAAAGAACAAGCGATTGAGGCCAGTGGATTGCTTTATGATTTGGGTCCACACCTGCTTGATCAGGTCATCAGCATTTTTGGTAAACCAGAAAGCTTTCACAAAACGCTGGGTAAAAACAGAAAAGATACTGTGGTTGATGATTTTTTTACCATACAGCTTAATTATAATGATAGCGTTAATGTATTTGTTACTTCTAGTATGTTGGTGGTGAATCCACAGGCTGCATTCGTGCTACATGGGGTAAATGGCAGTTTCATCAAGGAGAGAGCCGATGTACAGGAAGAACAATTGCTATCCGGACAAAAACTAACCGATGCCGGTTATGGAATTGAACCTGAAGGAAAGCAAGGTTTACTCACTACTATTGATGAAAATGGTGATAAAACCGAAGAAATTATTCCATCTGAAATTGGAAGTTATCTACCCTTATTTGATGCCGTTTATCAGTCAATAGTAGCTGGCAAAACTTATCCGGTTAGCCGGGAGCAGGTACTGATCCAACTGGAAATATTGGAAAGCTGAACAGGAACAGGTAAAATTATTTAAAAATCTAACCAATGGCTGAATAGCCAAAAAATACCCGCATGAATTCATTACCTTTTGCCTATTTAATTCCCATATTTTTAATCGCACTTTATTTTATTTTGCGTAAAAAGAAGCCTGCTATTGAGCCTTTAACTGATACAGACCGAAAGATTCTGGATGATTATGTGGGGTATTATCATAACCTTGACTCCACTGATAAACTTAAGTTTGAGCAAAAGGTGGCAGAATTTTTCAGCACGGTTAGAATAGAAGGCATTGGGTTAGACATGACTACCTTAGATGAATTGCTGATTGCTTCCAGCGCCGTAATTCCCATCTTCGGTTTTACCGACTGGCAGTATAAAAACTTAAGCAGCGTGTTGTTATATCCGGATACCTTTAACAAAGATTTTCAGTTTGAAGGTGGCGAACGGAATATTGCCGGGATGGTAGGAACAGGCTACATGAACGGACAAATGATTTTATCGCGTTCTGCGCTTCGGCATGGTTTTTCAAAAAGTGCCGGAAAAGAAAATACAGCCATTCATGAGTTTGTACATCTTTTGGATAAATCTGATGGTGCTACCGATGGTGTTCCGGAAAATCTGATGGCACATGAATATACTTTGCCCTGGATCAAAATGATGCACGAAGAAATGGAAAGAATTGAAGATAATCAATCAGATATCAACCCATATGCCATCACCAACGAAGCAGAATTTTTTGCAGTAGTTTCAGAATATTTTTTCGAAAAACCAGAGCTGTTGAAAGAGAAACACCCTGATCTATACCATGCACTGAGCAGAATTTTTGCGCAGCAACCTGTTTAACTTATAAAATGAATGTATTCAAAATATTCCCGGTTCTAGGACTTATTCTTATAAGTATAACTGCAGGTGCCCAGAAAAAATATGTGCTCAGGCAAAACTTTCCTATCGGAAAAAAATATGATTTCACCTTGATTTCCGATCAGGTGATTAACCAGAAAATGGCCGGACACAGCATCAACCTGAGCCAGAATATCGGCACAGATTACCTGTTCGATATCCGAAATGGCGAAGGGCAGGAGAAAAATATCGAGGTGACTTATAAGCGTATTTTCATGAAATCTAAAGGAATGGGCAACCAGATGGAAATGGATTCTGAAGATGCTGACACGACTAAGGAAAATTCATTTCGTGGCTTAAAGGATGCAACATTCCAGATGGTGATGTTGCCAAATGGTACCCTTAAATCGGTAAGCGGAACAGAACAAATGGTGAATACTATGGTTGAAAAGATGAAGGCAGACACGCTGATGAAGACCAAAATAAAAGCCAGTTTAAGTCAGCAGTTCAATGCAGAGGGAATGAAGCAAACGCTGGAATCTTCTCTTAAAATCTATCCGGATCAGCCGGTCAAAATTGGCGACAGCTGGACGGTTGACACCAGGATGCAGCTGACCATGCCGGTAGAAACCATTACACGGTATACCCTTAAGGACGTAAAGGATAATATTGCTATCCTGAATATTAACGGCACTTTAGTTTCAAAGGGCAGTTTTAAAAGTATGGGTAACACAATCGATACGGATTTAACCGGAACCAACGTTGGTGATGCCGAGCTTGATATTAAAACCGGCCTGATCCTTAAAAGTCATTTGCGGATGGAATTAACGGGTAAGATGCAAACAGGTGGTCAGAATATTGATTTTGAATTGCAGGGAATTAATAAAATTATGGGTAAGGAACAAGTAAACCCCACAGGTTTTTAAAACCGATGAGGTTTGGCGCAAAAGCCTTATCGAAAAATCGTCATTTCAAGGCGACCCTTCCAGTCCACAAAGCAATCTATTTTGTAAGAAAGATTGCTACACTCAAGCTTTAAATCCTGCCCTTCTGTTCGCAAGAACGAATTTATCCTTAAGTATTGCCAGTTGTTTTTATTTTAACGATTACTTCCCGTAAAATTGCTTCATGTATCTTGCCGGGGTATTGATTTTCGTAGCGTCTGAGAAATTTCCCATTGCCTCAATAACCTTAATTTTATCCAATGAAATGGTTGAACTGCCCTTATCCGTAATCAATAAACGATCAATTTGGTACTTATTTCCATCAATGTCATCTCCTGAAATGGTAATATCAGATTTCCCGGATAATGTAAGCGCTAATGATTTGTAGGAAGATGAAGTGCTTCTGAACTCAACATCCATCATGTTTAGCTTCAGTTCATTCACTTCATTATGGCTTAAGGAGAAGTCATTTACCTGATCACCATTTACATTTAATTGCGAAATCTTCGTTTTCTGATCAAATGAAACACTGTTTATATTCTTTAGATCAAGGTCAAGCTGCTTGAGTTTTATATTCAGCTCCAGCTGCAAAACATCTGCAACCGCAAGCTGATTAAATTTCGGTGCAAAAATCACCAGGTTTAAAACATACTTATCGTCGTCCTGATTTGCTTTTCTGGAAATATTCAACCTTCCATTGGCATCAACAATGGCTTGATAATGTTGATCGTTATCCTCAGAAATTTTATACCCATATGCTGGGTTTTCTACTAAGGTCAGATTTAATATCGCCTTTTCTGAACCATTGATGTTTATCAGGTTAAATGCCTGATCGATTTTATGCGATACGAATGCAGGTGTTTTAGTGTTAAAATGTGTTAAGCCTTCATTATTTTTAACGGCTTCATTTATTGTGATATAATTTACTTTGACGTAGGTGGCAATCACCAAAATGGGAACAATAATCAGCAATGCTGCAAGCGCGATTAATAATTTATTACTTGTTTTCATAATTCTAAGCGTTAAAATTTTCATTAACAAAAGTTTCATATTTACGTTGCAGTTCATCAAAGCTGATGTTTAACAAGTAAATATTTCGGAATAAAACGGGTAGCTCATCATCTATAAAATGTGCTTTTCTAAAATCTTTTACTTGGTCTATGGCCTTCTCCGCTACAAAAAAACCTATTCCCCTTTTATTACTGATGATATTTTTAGTTTGTAATAATTCATATGTGCGCATAATGGTATTCGGGTTCACTTCCAGTTCAACCGCCATTTCCCTCACCGATGGTATTTTTTCTTCAGCCTTCCATTTTTCCAGCAAAATATGCTCGCAAACATAATCTGCTATTTGCAGGTATATTGCCTTATTATCTCTAAATTCCATATGTATACCTTTTAATGTTAAACTTCTTTCTCTTTCAGGCGGATGTAAGTGATGAACCATAAAACCAGGGTAATAATGGCACTCACCAGAAATATCCAGGTCAGCACATCAATCTCTTTAATATGAAGATTAATCCTTGTCATATTCCTGGTAAGTAAGTCACCGGTTTTATAAATCAGGTAACCACCTGCATAGGTAAAAACCACAACTGAAACAGCTGTTTTAATATAATGGAAGCGGTTAAAGTAAATGGAACCTAAAAGAAAAAGACTTATAACTAAAAATGGAAACGCAAAGAAAGCACTGCAATATTTAAGGTATTTTTGATCACTCATCACCTGATCAAAAAGGCCATCTGTCATTTTCAATGGTGTTTTTATGTCTGCAGCAGATTTAAAGGCCGACAGGTTGGCGTTCAGGTATTTCACAAAACCCAGATCAATCAGATAAAAAACCAGTAAATACCCAAACAAGGTTACCACTACGGTATAAAAAATGCCGACCATGAATTTTTCAAAGGTTGAAGCCGGGATCATCAGTTCATGTATGGCTCTTGATTTCTGACCAAAATTATTAAAGTAAGTACTGGAAGTGATACTGATGAACAGAAAGCCCAGCATCAGAAAAAGGCCGTATCTGAAACGCATATCTAGATTGCCATCATGATCAAGAATATTATGATCTCCAGTAGATGGGATAAAATAAGAATAAAAGGCAAATATGATTCCGGCCAGCACAATCAGCGTTCCCAAATAAATTTTCCCAAAATCCATCCATTGTCTTTTTACCAGTAATCCGAACCGGTTAAAGTTGAAGGTATTGCTCATAGGTACTTAATTAAAATAAGGTTTAAATTTTGTTTTCTCGGTCAGTATAGCATTAAACAGCAGTTCAAGGTCGAGCTTGCTCTCTTCCTGGTGATAATTTGGCATTACGGCATTATATCCTGACAATGAGGGCTCAGCATAAATAATGCTGTCATCAACCAATTTGATTTTCTTGAAAGTTAGTTTTTCCGTAATTTCTTCTACTGAAGCATGTAAAGCGATGTTGTTTTCATCCAGCATCATCACCGTATCAATTAAATTATCCAGATCCCTCACCTGATGCGTGGAAATAATGATGCAGCAATCGTCCGTTAAGGCTGAAGCCATTATTTTTCTGAACTGTGCCTTCGAAGGAATATCCAGTCCATTTGTAGGCTCATCCATGATAATCAGTTTGGCTTGTGTAGCCAATGCAAATGCAATAATGACCTTTTTCTTTTGTCCGTAACTCATGTGAATGAGTTTCTGATTTACCGGGATATCAAATTCTTTAATCAACTCAGTAAAATAATCATGATTAAATTTTTTATAAAATGGAGCATTGGCATTGACATAAGCATCAATTTTAACGGCAGGCAAATAAAACTCCTCCGGAATGAAGCAAATTTGTTCAAGCATAGCCGGTGTTCTTTTAGCCGGATTAAATCCAAAAACATCCAGCGTACCACTTTGCGCATAAACCAGGCCTGCCAGATTTTTCAATAAACTCGATTTGCCAGCGCCATTTTTGCCAAGCAAACCATAAATATGACCAGCATGCAACTGGAAACTGATGTTTTTGAATAATGGACCATTTTTGCCATATCCAAAATGAAGATTGTTAACTTTTATCATACTTACTGTATTAGTTAAATAATACACTAATCTAAAGTTGATTTCTGATATCTCCAAATTTTTTATTTTTTTATTTACAGAGACCGTTTATAACTTGTTTGTAAAATGCACGAAAAGCTCTTTTATATTAAAACATGATCCATATAGAGATTGTATCTTTAACAGTAACGCAATAATCATGGATACAAAACAGGCTTATTTATTAAGCAGAATGGCAATCGGATTAAGCTTTTTCGGACACGGGCTGGTTCGTTTACCAAAACTTGATGGTTTTAGCCACTGGATGATGGAACAATTTTCTAAATCATGGCTGCCTGAAGCTTTGGTATTGCCTTTTAGCTACGCCCTACCCTTACTGGAATTTGCATCAGGACTAATGATTTTAACCGGATTGTTCACCAGGCAGGGATTACTGTTAGCCGGAGCCGTTTCGCTGGCCCTTATTTTTGGCACCACCATGATCGAAAATTGGGAAGCCTTGCCTTCACAGCTCATGCACATTGCCTTCTTATCTGTGTTACTGGCTTACTTACCACACAACAGTTATGCAATTGATCAAATGATAAAAAAAAGATAATGGAATATAGAAAAATAGGAAAATCAGATTTAGAACTTTCAGTAATTACTTTTGGCGCATGGGCCGCAGGTGGGTGGATGTGGGGCAGCACAGACCGCAACGATGCCATTAACGCCATTAAAGCTTCTTACGATTTAGGTGTAACTTCTATTGATACCGCTCCGATTTACGGTCAGGGTGATAGTGAACAAATTGTTGGCGATGCCATTAAAGGAATTTCCAGAGATAAACTGCAGATTGTAACCAAATTTGGTATGCGCTGGGATTTAGCCAAAGGCGATTTTGGTTTCAAAAGTAAAAACAATGAGGGCAAAGACATTGATATTTATAAATATGCAGGTAAGGAAAGTATAATTTATGAATGTGAGCAATCTTTAAAACGGTTGGGAACAGATTATATTGATTTGTACCAGATTCACTGGCCGGATGTAACCACGCCCATCAGCGAAACTTTTGAGGCCGTGAGCAGGTTAATGGAACAGGGAAAAGTGCGTTATGCAGGGGTTTGCAATTATAATGCAGCACAGCTGAAGGAGGCTGACCAAACTTTAGAGATTATTTCCAACCAGATTCCGTTTAGTATGGTCAACCGCGGCGTTGAAGATGAAACAGTTCCCTACTGCATTGAAAATAATAAATCTGTTTTGGCTTATAGCCCGATGGAACGTGGTTTGCTGACCGGAAAAATTACACCGGGTTATCAGTTTGAAGAAGGCGATCACCGGAAGGACGTTAAATTTTTTACGGATGAAAACATTGAAAAAACAAATGCTTTTTTAAATAAGATTAAGCCCCTGGCCGATGAAAAAAATGCGTCACTTTCTCAGTTGGTTTTAAGGTGGACAGTGGAGCGTCCAGGGATAACCATTGCTTTGGTTGGGGCCAGAAATGCCAAACAATCCGTTCAGAATGCTGAAGCTATCAATGTGAAGTTATCAGCAGATGAAATTCAGCTGATCAACACAGAACTGAAAAGCGCAGGTTTTTAAGTTCATCAACGCAACGCATGTAAAGGGAAAGCAAAATAGGCAGATAAATCTAAATTTTTATGTCTCCCTTTTTAATTTACGTTATAATATCATATTAATATGTCAAAATTATTTTCTCCTTTCACCATAAAGGATGTTACGTTTAAAAATAGAATTGTGATCTCGCCCATGTGTCAGTATTCGGCAGTGGATGGTTTTGCCAACGACTGGCATTTGGTGCACTTGGGCAGTCGTGCGGTAGGTGGTGCAGGTTTGATTATTCAGGAAGCCTCGGCTGTAACACCTGAAGGCAGAATTACACATGCTGATTTAGGCATCTGGAAAGATGATCATGTAGAAAAACTAAAACAGATTGTTTCTTTCATTCATGAAAATGGTGCAATTGCCGGGATTCAACTGGCACATGCCGGCCGGAAAGCAAGTTGTGATTTACCCTGGAACGGTGGTGAACAACTGGCGGCAGGCGAAAACAGCTGGAAAACAGTTGGGCCTTCACCCATTCCTTTTAAACCGGGGCAGGTTGCGCCACATGAGCTGAGTATTCCTGAGATCCAGGAAATTGTTTTTGCTTTCCGGGCTGCGGCAAAACGGGCACTTGATGCGGGCTATAAGGTGGTGGAAATCCATGCGGCACATGGTTATTTATTGCATGAGTTTTTTAGCCCGATCAGCAATAAACGTACAGATGTATATGGTGGAAGTTTCGAAAACCGCATTCGTTTGGTTATTGATGTGGTAGAAGCCGTACAATCTGTCTGGCCGGAAACTTTACCATTATTCGTACGCATTTCTGCCACCGACTGGACAGAAAACGGATGGAATGAAAATGATTCTTTACAGTTATCAGCCGTATTAAAAGATCGGGGTGTAGATTTAATCGATACCTCGTCGGGAGGAAATGTACCAGATGCAGTTATCCCTGCCGGGCCAAACTATCAGGTGCCTTTTGCAGATCAGATCAGGAATAAAATCGGTATTTATACCGGTGCTGTAGGTGTAATTGTGGATGCCCATCAGGCTGAAGAAATTTTACAGGAAGGCAAAGCCGATTTGATTTTCATCGCCAGGGAATCTTTACGTGATGCTTATTTTCCTACACATGCCGCTCAGATTCTGGGTGATGATGTGGAATGGCCGAATCAGTATGTACGGGCCAAAAGAGAAACCTTTAAAAAGTAAGTACCATATGAAATGAATAGCTTTGACAGCCTTTATTAGCAAATCCTTATAAAAGTTGTCAAAACTAAGATCTTTAAAACTGACGAAGTCTTGCTGAGCACTCGCTTTTGAGACTTCGCCAGTTGGCTATTTAGCTTAAAAAATATATTTCGTACTTAAGAAATTGGAATCATTTCCATTTACAATCTCATTCAGTAATTTCTTGTTGTCATCCGTAAATTTGGTAGCCACCAATGAACGAATAGAAAAAGAACGCAAAGCATCAACTACAGAAAGCGTTCCCTCGGCACTGTCTTTTCTTCCTGTAAAAGGAAATGCATCCGGCCCACGCTGGCACTGGCAGTTAATGTTCACTCTACTCACCTGGTTTACCAAAGGATCAATCAGTGAAGAAATCACCGCAGCATTATTACTGAAAATACTCACTTGCTGTCCGTGTGGCGATCCAATTAAGTATTCAATAGGCTCTTCCAGATCATCAAATGGAACCACCGGCACAATCGGACCAAACTGTTCTTCACGATATAATTTCATATTGCTGTTTACCGGATAAACAATTGCCGGATAAACGAACGTTTCGAAGGTTTGTCCGCCATTTTTGTTTACCACTTTCGCTCCGTGTACAATGGCATCATCAATACATTCTTTCAGGTATTCAGGTTTATTTAACTCCGGAAGCGGGGTAAGATTTACACCTTTCTCCCAGGGCATTCCGAATTTCAGTTTCTCCACTTCTGCAGATAAACGTTTTAAAAATTCCTGTGCCAGGCTGCGGTGCACATATATAATTTTAAGTGCGGTACAACGCTGTCCGTTGAATGATAGAGCGCCAAGAACCGTTTCAGAAACGGCTAAATCCAGATCAGCATCTTTGGTGATAATGGCTGCATTTTTTGCATCTAAACCTAAAATTGCACGCAAACGATTCACTTTGGGATGCAATTTCTTCAGTTCATTAGCCACCTTACTTGAGCCGATCAAGGTTAATACATTAATTTTTCCCGACTTCATTAAACCCGGAACAATTGTATTTCCACGGCCATAAATGGTGTTTACCACCCCCTTTGGAAAACTAGACCGGAAAGCCTCCAATAAAGGATAATGCAATAGGGTACCATGTTTAGGTGGTTTGAATAAAAGCGTATTGCCCATGATCAAAGCAGGAATCAGGGTCGTGAACGTTTCATTTAAGGGATAATTAAACGGGCCCATACAAAGCACCACGCCTAGTGGTGAACGGCGAACCTGTGCCACAATGCCTTGCTCAATCTCAAAACGGGAAGATTGACGGTCGATATCTTTCAGCGCATCAATCGTGGCATAGATGTATTCCACTGTACGGTCAAATTCTTTAACCGAATCGGCATAAGATTTACCGATTTCCCACATGATGAGTTTGGCAACAATTTCTTTTTGCTCGATCATTTTGTGGGTAAAATTTTCTACGCAGGTGATGCGGTCAGCTACACTCATAGTTGGCCATTGTCCGCGGCCATTGTCGTAAGCCGCAACAGCAGCATCCAAGGCTTCGGTAGATTCTTTTTCCGTACAAACCGGAAAACTACCAATCCGCTTCCGCTGGTAACCTTCAGGCGTTTTTACGCAAACCGGAGAGAAAACCTCGTTGAAAGGTCCGTTCCAGGTTTTCATTTCACCGTTCGACAGAAACGCTCTCTGATTAATTTCTTCTTTCAGCCTGAATTCATCCGGAATCTGGCTTTCTTCAACGAAAATACTTTCAAGATCTAGCATGGTGTTCAATTGGTCATTTATTAAGATTTATAATTTAGTTTAATCCAGTTCTATCACTTTGTATTTTGGAACGAGAAATTTCATCACTGTCCAGGCGATTACATAGGCAATGGCACAAAATGCAAACATAATGGTATAGCCGGTTTGAATATGGCCCAAGGCTTTATAATGATCGAATAAAGCGCCACCTGCTTTTGAAACAATAACGCCACCCAAACCACCCGCCATTCCGCCGATTCCGATAATGGAACCTACCGCTTTTTTAGGAAACATGTCAGAAACAGTTGTAAAAATATTTGCAGACCAGGCCTGATGTGCCGATGCGCCAATACCTATAAGGATAACGGGAATCCAGAAAGTATAATGACCTAAAGGTTGCGCCAGGAGCACGACCAAAGGAAATAATGCAATCACAAACATGGCTTTCATTCTGCCTTCATATACATTATATCCCTTTTTCAGAAAATAGGCCGGGAACCATCCACCACCAACACTTCCAATCATGGTCATGCTGTAGAGGATAAATAAAGGAAAAGAGATGGATGTACCTTCCATGCCATACTGTGCTTTAAGATAGGACGGTAGCCAGAACAGGAAAAACCACCAAACACCATCGGTCATAAACTTACCGAAAGTAAAAGCCCAGGTTTGTTTGTAACCCAGCAGTTTAAACCACGACACTTTTTTGGCTTCGGTTTCAGATTCTGTAGGCACAATTACCTGCTCATCTGTGTCACACAGGATGTATTCAAGTTCAGGTTTCTTCAATCGTTTTTGCTCTTCCGGTTTATCATAAAATATAAACCAGAAAATCAGCCATAAAAACCCCACCCCGCCAATAATCAGAAAGGCAGTTTCCCAGCCCCAGGCTTCGGCAATATAGGGTACGGTTGCCGGCGCAAGGATAGCACCAACATTGGCTCCGGAATTGAAAATCCCGGTGGCCAGAGAACGTTCTTTTTTAGGGAAATATTCTGCCGTAGCTTTGATGGCTGCCGGAAAGTTTCCCGATTCACCAAAACCCAGCACTGCCCGTGATACAATAAACCCCAACACCGAAACTGATATGCTGGTAATGCCAATCAAGGCCAGTAAGGAGGAAACAGCCTCCCCAACCGGAATGGCTTTTGCATGCAGGATTGCCCCTAAAGACCATACAATGATTGCGATGGCATAACCCCATTTGGTACCCAGCTTATCGATAATTCTTCCGGCGAAAAGCATGGAAATGGCATAAACAAACTGAAAGGCTGCCGTGATGTTAGCATAATCGGAGTTTGTCCAGCCAAATTCAGTTTCAAGCTTGCCCGAAAGCAAACTTAATACCTGGCGATCTAAATAATTTACGGTAGTAGCAAAAAACAGCAGGGCACATATTGTCCACCTGTATTTGCCAATCTTGGTACGGTTCATTTGGTTAGTTGTTAAGTTATTTGCTCTGCTTGATCAGATCGAGCGCTAGTTTTGTGTTTTCAGAAAGCTCCTCATAAAGCCCTTTATTCATGACCTCTTTACTGATCAATTTGCTGCCCATCCCCACGGCGCAAACCCCTGCTTTAAACCAGGTTTTCAGGTTATCGGCATTAATTTCCACACCACCTGTTGGCATAAAAAGCTGACCAGCGAAAAGATCTTTAATGGAAGAAATAAATTCAGGCCCTAAGATATTGGCCGGGAAGATTTTAATCAGCATGGCCTTATGTTCCTGTGCGATGCTGATTTCGGTAGGTGTCATACAACCCGGAATCCAGAGCATCCCTATTTTATTCGCAATTTCTGCTACTGCAGGATTAACAATTGGCGCTACAATAAAATCTGTTCCTGCCTCAATAAAAGCATTTGCATCAGCTGGTGTTTTAATGGTTCCAATGCCCAGATAAAGATCGGGCATTTCTGCATCTCTGATTTCTTTAAGCTTTTTAAAATTTGGCAAAGCTGATTTTCCACGATTGGTATATTCAAACACGCGAACACCGGCTTTATATAACGTACGTAATATTTCTACACTCCCTGTTTCACTATCCTGGTAAAAAAGTGGCAGCATGCCTTGTTCTAAAATGGCATCTAAAATCTTGTGTTTGTTACTAATCATGGTGTATTATTCTTTTTTCAATATCCGCCACAGTGCTGGTGGTGGCATCGCTTGGGATGTATAATTTATCGTAAGCCGCTGCGGTGGCAAAATTTAGGGTTTCAGCTACCGGAAGATGGTTGTAAAAACCATAAATCAATCCGGCCATAAAACAATCGCCACTGCCTACCTTATCTAGAATCTCATCAGAAACATATTCTGGCGAAACGGTTAATTCATCATTACTGTAAATGGCTGTATAATACCTGATGCCCTTCCCATGATCAAAACGAAAGGTATTGGCAACGACCTTACATGCCGGAAACAAACTTAATATTTCTTTGGAGGTATCAGTAGCTTGTTGCAGTAACGTTTCCTTTGCATAGCCTTCTGTTGGCAACAAATCTTCGTGAAGTGCCGTGCCCAGCATTTTATTTGCTGCCCATACGTTGCCCATAATCAGGGTGCAGTATTTAGCCAGTTCCGGAAGGATATCGATTGGCTCTTTCCCATATTTCCAGAGTTTGGCCCTGTAATTTAAATCCAGAGAAATGGTGATGTTCTTTTCGCTGGCTACCTTTAAAGCTTCCAGACAAACATCTGCTATAGATTGATTAACCGCCGGACAAATCGCGCTAAAATGAAACCAGGTTACCCCCTCAAAAACATCATCCCAATTGATCTGACCTACTTTTAAATTGGCATAAGCAGAATTAGCCCGATCATAGATTACGCCGGCATTTTTTAAATCTTTTCCTTTCGTAAGATAATATAAACCCAAACGGTCGCCATGAAAAACCATAGACCCGGTATCAACATTTCTCTCATTAAGATAGCCAACAATATCCTGCGTAACTGAATTTTCAGGCATGGCAGACAGATAAGCAGAGGGCACTTGCCAAAGTGCCAGTGCAGTAGCCACATTGAGTTCTGCTCCGCCAATGTAAAAGGGCAGTTTATTCTCATTCAGCCACTGTCCATCACTATCAGGGCAGATACGTAGAAGGATTTCTCCAAAACTTAAAACTTGTTCTCCTTTTTTTATGAAGGATGCGAATTGATTACTCATGTTTTTTTCGGCTTGTTTATTCACTTTAGTTCGTATGCTAAGAACCGTTAATTATTTAGGTTTGTGCTGACAGAAAGCGAGGTGCTGAATTAAAAAGTAAAGTAATTTTTTGCGTTAAAGTACGAAATATCCTGCACTATTTTACCCACCCAATCCAAATCGTCAGGCAATTCGCCATTCTCTATATCTTCGGCAAAAAGGTTACAGATTATCCTGCGGAAGTATTCATGTCGCGGAAAAGACAGAAAACTTCTGGAATCAGTTAACATCCCAACAAGGCGGCTCAGAAGCCCCATATTTGATAAGGCATTTAGCTGTTTAATCATGCCGTCTTTCTGATCCAGAAACCACCATGCCGATCCAAACTGCACTTTACCAGCGATTGATCCATCGTTAAAATTGCCAATCATGGTGGCAATTAATTCATTGTCTGCCGGATTTAAATTGTAAATAATGGTTTTTGCCAGTTGATCCTGATTATCTAAACGGTTTAAAAACTTAGACAGCATTCTGGCCTGAGAAAAATCGCCGATAGAATCCCATCCTGTATCCGGACCAAGCTGGCGCAGCATCCGGGCGTTGTTGTTGCGCAAAGCCCCCAAATGATATTGTTGCACCCAGCCTTTTTCATGGTCCCACTCGGCAAAACAGATCAGCATGGCTGATTTAAATTTCAGGTTTTCCTCGTAAGAAATTTCTTGTTTACTTCTGATTTTTTCAAAAATGGAAGTGATTTCCTGATCGGTATAATCCTCGGCATAAATCTGCTCCAAACCGTGATCTGAAACGGAACAGCCGTTCGCAGCGAAGTAATCATGACGGCTTTTTAAGGCATTGAGATAATCCTGAAAACTGCTGATCGATGTCCCAACCACACTTTCTAACTTATCGATGTATTCATTTAAACCCGTCACATCGTCACTATTCATGGCCTTATCCGGACGGAAAGCAGGCAACATCTTTAAAGCCACCCCTTCTTGAGCCAGCTGCTGATGAAAATTCAAGCTATCTAATGGATCGTCAGTAGTGCAAACGGCTTCGACATTCATCTTCGCCAGCAAACCACGCACTGAATATGCTGGTGTTTGCAGTTTAGCCGAACATTCATCGTAAATTTTACGGGCTGTTTTGCCTGATAAAATATCGGTGATCCCGAAATAACGTTGCAATTCCAGGTGTGTCCAGTGGTATAAAGGATTACGTAAGGTATAAGGAACAGTTTCTGCCCATTTTTCGAATTTTTCAAAATCTGATGCATCGCCAGTGATGTATTTTTCATCTACACCGTTGGCACGCATCGCCCTCCATTTGTAATGGTCACCAGCCAGCCAGACCTGTGTAATATTCTCGAACTGTTTATCGTTCGCAATCTGATCAGGAATAAGGTGATTGTGGTAATCAATAATGGGCAACGATTTTGCAAAATCATGGTAAAGCTTTTCAGCTGTTTTGCTTTGCAAAAGAAAATTTTCGTCTAAAAATGGTTTCATTCTATTTGATTTGAGACATTAGATTTGAGATGATCAAAACGCCTGTCTATTCATTTCATTTATTAATAATCTTTGATGTTTTGTGAAGACACAGAACACTAACTTCTTATGGTATTTATCCTCATTGAGCAGTACGACATTTTAATTTCGAAAGAAATGACTTTGTATCTCGCAATGACGGTTTTTACGCCAGAGACTTAGGACTAAAGACTTCTGACGCTAGACTCCCGACTAATGACTCTGTACTACAAACTCACTCCCCGTTTCCATGGAATAAAATCATCCTGGTTTAAGAGGACTGCTTTCGGAATTACCTCACCACTGGCTGCTTTAATACAATATTCTAAAATATCTTCGCCCATTTGTTCGATGGTTTTTTCCCCTTCAATTACCGGCCCGCAGTTGATATCGATAATATCGCCCATGCGTTTGGTTAAAGCGTTATTGGTAGACACTTTTATGGTAGGACAAACCGGGTTTCCTGTCGGCGTTCCCAATCCGGTTGTAAACAAAATAAGCGTTGCACCTGAAGCAGCCTTACCAGTGGTGGCTTCCACATCATTACCGGGCGTACAAACCAGGTTTAAGCCGGGCTTGGTGGCAGGTTCGGTGTAATCAAGCACATCTTCTACCGGCGATGTTCCGCCTTTCTTCGCCGCACCTGTACTTTTAATGGCATCCGTAATTAAGCCATCTTTAATATTTCCAGGTGATGGATTCATGAAAAAGCCCGAGCCCACGTTTTCTGCAGCCTGGTTATAAGCTGTCATCAGCTGGATAAATTTACGGGCCGCAGTTTCATCTTTTGTGCGATCAATTAACTGTTGCTCGGCACCACAAAGCTCCGGGAATTCAGCTAAAAGTATGGTTCCGCCCAGGGCCACCAATAAATCTGAAGTATAACCCACTGCCGGGTTGGCGCTGATGCCGCTAAAGCCATCGCTTCCGCCACATTTCACGCCTAATACCAGTTTGCTTAAAGGTGCTGGCTGACGTTCAATTTTATTGATCTCCGTTAAACCGATAAAGGTTTTCCTGATCGCTTCTTTTACCAATTGTTCTTCACTTTGCGATTGCTGCTGCTCGAAAATAAACATTGGTTTATCGAAATTCGGCGAACGTTGTTTTAAGTCATCCACAAAATCCTGCACCTGTAAATTCTGGCAGCCCAAGCTTAAAACAGTAACTCCAGCCACATTCGGATGATCTGCATAAGCAGCTAAAAGCTTGCTTAATGTCGCTGCATCCTGACGGGTACCGCCACATCCTCCATGGTGGTTTAAAAACTTAATGCCATCTACATTTTTGAAAATACGATTGGCTACATGATTGGCCTGTCCGATAGTGGTGGTATCAGCCTCGCTTAAATCTTCACCATTTTTATAAGCCTCTACCAGATGATGAGCGTATGATTTGTATTTATCAGTAACGGCATAACCCAACTCATTGTGCAGTGCTTCACGGATCACATCCAGGTTACGGTTTTCGCAGAATACCGTTGGAATAAATAACCAGTAATTTGCTGTACCCACGCGACCGTCATTACGGATGTACCCGTTAAAGGTCCTAGCTGCAAATTTAGAAACATCAGGTGCACGCCACTCATAATGGTAGGGTTTAAATTCATATGGATCTGAAGCATGTTTGGTATTTTCAGTATCCATTAACCCACCTTTAAGGATAAAATGTTGCGCTTTACCTACCAAAACGCCATACATGATGATGTGATCACCTGCATTCATATCCTGCATGAAAAACTTATGCTTCGCCTGAATATCATCCTGTAAAACATATTCATCTCCATCGTAAATAATGGTTTCGCCCTTTGTTAAATTTTGTAAGGCTACCAGCACATTATCATTGGGATGGATTTTTAAAATTCTAGTCACCATTTTTAATTTGTTCTTTCTTGATGCAAGTTACTTAAAGTTTCCTTTGCACCTTTATTTTGTAATTGTTCTACGTAAGATTTTACAGCTGCATTAAAACCAGGATAATTATTTAAGTTTTTATCCCACAAACGTCGATCTCCAAGCGTACTATCTACTACGGTTTCAGGGTTTTTCCAGTAACCGTGAAGCACTTCAGCAAATTCATCCTGCGTAGTGTACCTTTTTCCATTAACGGTGGATAAATATTGGCCGCCATCCTGAGTAACATTCATGAAAACGATGTAGGCAGCAACACCGAGCGCAGTGCGCTGAGGCACCTGGTTATGAAGTGCATAATATTTTCTAATCAAAGGCATATTACGCATCTGCAATTTCTGGGTATAGTTTAGCGTAATGGCATGCCATTGATGGTCTAAAAACGGATTACTGAAACGATCGACCACACTTTTAGCAAAAGCGAGGGCTTCATCTTTGGTAATGTCTTCATTTTCTACTGCCGGTACAATTTCTTCCTGCATTAGTTTCAACACGTGTTTAGCAAATTCTCCATCAGCCATGGCTTCTTTTACGGTATGGAAACCTGCTAAAATGGCTAACCCACAGCTAATGGTATGCGTTCCGTTTAACAAACGGAGTTTCAGCTCTTTAAATTTATCAATGGAGGGTACAATAAAAATGCCTTTATCTGCTGAAGCAAACGATAAAATTTCTTTCACTTTCTCACTTGATGATTCAATTGCCCAAAGCCTGAACGGCTCAGCCATGATCATCAATCTATCAGTATACCCGAGTGCATCTTCCATGCTTTGCTGTGCTTCTGCCGGCAGCTTTCCGGGCACAATCCGGTCTACCAGCGTTTTGCAGAAATGATTAGCTGTTCTCAACCAGTTTTCGAAATCCCAACCCAGTTTATTCTGAATAGCCAGATCGAGTACAATTTCTTTTAATTTATCTGCATTATCACTAATAAGTTCTGTTGGCACAATTACCATCCCGCTTTCCTCCGATCCGTTGAAGGCTTTATATCTTTCATGTAAGAAAGCCAACAGTTTACCTGGAAAGGATTGCGGTGGCGCATCCGTAATTTTATCTTCACTTTTTACAATTCCAACTTCAGTTGTATTTGAAATCACAACCTTCATCTCGGGCTGATGTGCCGTTTTTAAAACTTCTGCCCATTCAGATGTTGCTGATAATACACGGCTTATGGCTGCATTGATCATGTTTTCTTCCACTTCGTTACCATTTTCAATCCCTTTAACACAAAGTGTATACAAGTTATCCTGATTAGCAAATTCATCTGCGCCGGCTTTAGCTGTTGTTTTAACCAATACTACTCTTCCGTTAAAAATGCCCTGATGATTGGCCTGATCAATAAAATAATCCGGCAAGCCACGTAACAAAACGCCGGTTCCGAATTGGATTACCCGCTCTGGCAACTCCAACATTTCAGCGGTTGGCTTTTTCACCTTTTCTTCGCTAATGTTCTTTAAATTTTCTTTGTTTAGAATCATGTTCACATCATTTCGTCCTCTCGGGAAACGAGCCATCTTTAACGGTAAAATCCCTACCTGTAGTTTAAGATTGCTTCCTTCCACGCAATGACAAGTCTTATTTTTATTTAATTTCCGTTAGCAGCCAACCACTTCGGGTATTCTTTTTCTATCAATTTTTGTCCCCAGTTACCATACCAGGCATAACCATTCCTTCTTTCCGGACTTAATTCTTCCAGCTTTGATTTTATGGAATTATCGCGGTCGCCAAAAAGGGGTACGTTCTTATCTAAATCATAAAAGCGTGCCCAAACCATTCCTGATGGATCGGCGATTAGCGCGGCTGTTTTTCCTTTTTCCCTGTCGAAACGATAGCCTGTTATTTTATAAGTATCGAACCATTTTATTGCGGCGGCTATTGCTGCTTTTACCTCATTAGATGGGTTTTGAATACGCATGAGAAAACGAACAATACCAACTGATTCACTTGTACTTAAAGAAGCTGGCTCAAAATTCCGGGCTTTTGCCGGTAACATCGAGTCTTTATCATATTGTGCTGCCCAAATGGTGCGCACACCTTGTTGTTTTACCTGAGTTTCCAACATGCATTGAGTTCCTTTTACAATGGCCTTTTTAACTTTCGGAAGATACTTTGGGTTAACGACTTCGAAATCATTTTTCCCACTGGCAATGTCTTGTAAAATATTCAGCACATTGACCATTGCATCATCATTGTATGTAATTTCCGAACGGTAGGAAGATTGATCGGGATAATACTGAGGCCAGCCACCATTATCATATTGAGCCGCCAGCATATAATCCAGCCCTTTTTCTGCAGCTATCAGGTAAGTTTTGTTCTGCGTTTTTTTATAGGCTTTTACCAGGTAAACGACTTCCCGGCTGGTCGCCTTATTATCAAATGTAGCATGCTTATCTTCAGTGGCTTTTATTCTGGCAAGCAATGCAGGTGTTAAGTCTGCACCATAATTGACAACACTCTTATCTTCCAGTTGCTTTGGCCAGCCGCCGTTTCCTAACTGATAAACCAACATTTTTTCTGCGGTTGAATCGGTTCGCATTTGTGCATAGCAAGATGCCAGCAGGAAACAACAGATAACGGTTAATAATAATTTTATGCTCATTTTGTTGTTCTTTTATTAACCAAAATCATGAACTGAATTAAACTGTTTTCTCCTTAAGTTAAGGCCTTTAAATTCTTATTTCTTAACCGGTACCTGCTTGATTAACCAGTTCACCAAATCGTTGGTTGCCTTAAAATTTTCAAATTCTGCGGGCAATTTTCTTCCATCGATATATTCATTGTAGAACCATGGATCGCCAACGGCGAATACCGTTCCTTTGCCATATTTTGCTGTCGCGATAATTACATCACCTTTATCGGTTAGCGCAGCAACTGCAGGCATTTTGGCAACGATGGTTGAAATTTCTTTGATGTACACTTTTTTCGCTGTTTTGAAAATCGAATTTCCTGCCGGGATTTTGATTGCACCCTGTTCAAAATTTGAGCCTTGTACTTTGTTCCGGCTATCCTCATTAAATTTAATTCCGAAGGATTCTGGCAATACATTAAATTTAGTGATCTCGCAATTGCCCACATCATTAAGCAATAGCACTAAAACGCCGCCAGCTTTCACCCATTCGCTCACTTGTTTGGCGTGTTCGGCATTCATGAAATTTGGATTTGCTGTTTCCTTTTCGGTATCCGGATCAACAATAATATAAATATTATTGCCTTTTAAATTCGCTGTGGTTGGCGCAACTTTTAAGGTTGAGGTTTTTACACCTGCATCGTTAAAAACCTTTCCAAGCAAAGAAAATCCATTGTTATCATCTTCGTTCCAAAGGTAATGGAAGGGGATTTTATCACCGGCTGGGCCGGTCATGTACTCGTTGTTAAAGAAATTGTCGACCGTAACGGTAAGGCCTTTTCCAGTTTTAGGCAATGCGGCTATTTCCATTTCGGCGGCTGCACAAATAAAAGCCCCAACGCCTTTCGGATCATTGGTAATCACTTTCTCACTGATGTAATATTCAAAGCTGCCATCACGGTATTTTGGCTTTCCGCCTAAACCAGAAACAGAAACGGTTTTAGTCAGGTTTACCCTTTCATCACCAGCCTTTTCAATAAATTCTTTCTTTAAACCGGCATAACCTTTACTTGCTGCAGCCATAAAATTTTGTGGTAACCAGCCTTTGCGAACACCTTTAGCTAAACCATACACAAACATACTCGATGCGGAACTTTCCAGGTAATTGCCTTTTTTAGCGGGCAGGTTGAGGATATCAAACCAAACCCCTGATTTAGCATCCTGAACTTTTACTGCAGCGGTGGCTGTACGGTTTAAAATGGCCAATAATTCTTTTCGTTTCGGATGATTTTCAGGAAAATTATCCAATACATCAACCAAAGCCATCATGTACCAACCCATTGCCCGCCCCCAGAAGTGCGGCGATAAGCCTGTTTTCTTATCTGCCCATCTTTCGGTCCTGCTTTCATCATAACCATGGTATAAGAGACCTGTTTTCAGATCGCGAGCATTTTTTTCCATCCAGATAAACTGATTGGCAATATCATCATAAGCAGCATCTTTTTTCATCAGACGAGCATATTCCGCGTAAAAAGGCTCGCCCATATACAAGCCATCAAGCCACATCTGGTTGGGATAAATTTTCTTATGCCAGAAGCCCCCCTCTTTCGTTCGCGGCTGTTGCTGCAACTGATCATAAAGTTTATTTGCTGCCAGAAGGTATTTTTGCTGCCCGGTAACTTTATACAACAGCAGAAGCGAACGCCCGTTTTTAATATTGTCGATGTTAAAATCTTCCGCCTTGTAAGTAGCAATATTTCCTTCCTTATCTAAATAAGCGTCCATAGATGACTGGATGTATTTAAAATAGTCACCGTTTCCGGTATTGCGCCAAACGGCAGCGGCACCTTCAAGCACTACACCCATATCGTATGTCCACTTCGGACCTTTCGCACCTTTTAGTACAGCAGTATCCTGAAACAATTTCTCCATTGCAGTCCTGGTTAACTGTTCAGAAAGTTTCTTTTGTGCAAAACCTGTCAGCGATAATACTGAACATCCCAGAAATGCGATTGCGGTATATAAAACTGATTTCTTCTTCATTATTTTGAAATCTCTAATGCATTTTTATTGACTTCAGCAGCACTGCTGGATACCTTTTTTGCTTTTGAAGCATCTGTGCCGCTTACTTTAATTCCTTTTGATTTATCGCCGGCTACATTAAATAATAATTCGGCACCGTTTTTATACTGGAGTTTATCGATATTGATATTGGAGCTGTTCTGAATATTCACAACCGGGTTAGAGTTATCGGTAATCACCTTTACATTCTTTAAAAAGATGCCTGTTGCTTCAATGATTTCAATGCCTTCTTTAGCCTTAATGGTTACATTTTCCAGGTGAATGTCTTTGATATTCATTTCTGGCAAACCCCTGAAAAAGATGGCTTTTTCAGCACCATTCGCCACCACATCTTTGATATAAAAATTTCTGAACTGTGGTGTAGCTTCTGTAACCGGAATCATGACACTTTTTATGGCCTCACGTTTTTCACCCGCCAGCACAATGGGATCAACGGCGGCATAATACATATCAAACAGGATGGCCTCACCCGGAATATCAATCATGTTGATGTTATTTACATAAATATTTTCTACAATTCCACCACGCCCACGTGTTGTTTTAAAGCGTAAGCCAATATCGGTACCAATAAAAGAACAATCATATACCCAGATATTTTTAGCACCACCGCTCATTTCACTTCCTATAACGAAACCGCCATGCGCATGGTATACTACATTATTTCTTACAATTACATTTTCTGTTGGTACACCACGCTGGCGTCCGGCTTCATCTCTGCCAGATTTAATGCAGATTCCATCATCACCAACATCAAAAGTGCTGCCTTCAATTAATACATTTTTACAGGATTCTACATCTACCCCATCACCATTTTGTGCATACCAGGGGTTTTTCACCTGAAGATTTCTCAAGGTTAAATCTTCACAAAGCAGGGGATGCAGGTTCCAGGCGGGTGAGTTTTGAAAAGTAACCCCTTCTAAAAGGATGGTTTTACAATTGGTGAGCACGAGCAGATTCGGACGGAGAAAATCTTTGATATCTTCATAATCCTTTGCTGTTTTACCTGATTCAATGACGCCTGCATTTTTGGTATTTGAGCCCTTAACGGTTTTAGCCGACGGGTACCACATTTTGCCATCTTCGCGAACAATTCCACCGGAAGCAACCAGGTTTTTCCATTGGGATTCTGTTAACTTATCTTTTTTTACCATGCGCCACGCGCCACCGTTCCCATCAATAATGCCGGTTCCGGTAATGGCAATGTTTTCCAGGTTTGTTCCTGAAATCGGACTTTGGTTGCGCCAAGCCGGCCTGCCTTCCCAATTTCCTTCCACCAGTTTATATTGATTGAAATCAGCTGTAAACTGAAGAATAGCATCTCTTTTTAAATGAAGATTCACGTTACTTTTCAGTTCTATAGGCCCGGTAAGCCATAAACCTGAAGGGATTACCACCACTCCGCCACCTTTCTGGCTGACACTGCTTATGGTTTTATTGATGCTTTCTGTATTTAAAGCTATGCCATCACCTTTAGCGCCAAAATTAACAATACTGGTGGTATCATTTTTAATTTTAACTTGGCGGATAACTGGTAAACTCGTTTTTTGCTGGGCTTTTGTTATACCAGCACTACAAATAAGGATAAAGGCGAGGGCTATTTTAGAATGGCATAAACTTCCAGAAATATATTTCATTATTTGCGCGGTTAAATTATACTTGGTTATTGTAATAACAAGTGTACGTTGTTTGCCTTTAAAAGCGAAGAGAAATCTATGCAAACGTTGCCGGAGAAAAGCATCAGATACCTGCCATACAAACAATTAAAAATCTGAAATACAAATCCTTACATACATTATTTTTGTTCAGGATTCCATCCGCGGAAAACGTTTTCCATAATGTAACTTTTATACGCCTCATTGCTGAGCTGATGAGACCATTTCACCCGCTTTTCAGGCCGGGCACCTTTGCCGCTGTTTTGATATTCAGCATAATAAGCGGTTTGTTCATTGCTTTCTTTCCCCCAGTTATCCCAGCCTTCAGGTCGAATCAGTGCCGGAAGCTCACAGTTTAAAAATACCACCTTTGCATAAGGCCGCCACGGACGCCCCAGATAAAAGCTGTTTTCAGGCGCATCGCCTTTGATTGTACATTGGTTAAAAACATAGCCAAATTTAGTCGTATCAGCAGTTGATGCGGCGGTAATGTAACCTTGCTTTTTGCAAAAAAGCGTACATCTTTCAAACCAGGCAGTAGCAGAACCAAAGATAAAATCTACCGTTCCTTCAATGTAGCAGTTTTTATAAAATTGCCGGTTATTCCCGCCGTAAGTATAAAGCGTATCCTGAAACCCCAGAAACCGGCAGTTTATGAAAGCAGATTTATCGCCACCTGCCCAAACGGCAACAGCTTGTCCCACCGGACCGGATGAATTTTCGAACGTGATATTTTCTGCAGAAAATCCTTCACCATAAATATAAAAACTTGATGAACCTGATGTGCCCTTATCTTCTCCAAAAATATTCTTCTTTTGTGCAAAATCATCATACGTTAGAATGGTTTCATTTAAACTTTCGCCAACCAGCCTCACGTTCTTTTTAGATGCGGCCAGGATCAATTTTTCTTTATAGATTCCTTTTTTTATAAAAATAGTGGTGATTTTATTTCTAAAATCCGGCACTGCATGAATGGCTTCCTGCACCGTTTTGAAATCGCCACCTCCCTTTGCATCGACCACAAAATCTGGTTTGGCATCAATGGCATTTGCAGTGCAGGAAAACGCAACAAACAGTACTAGAATAATGAATTTCATATTGGGATCTGGTTAGGCATCAATTAAAATCGGCCACGTAAATAAAGTATAAACTTAATCACGCAGCCGGGCTTTAACAAATATATGATAGACAATTTTAAACATTAATAATGATCGTAAAGAAGAAAAGTCAACAATAAAGATCGCAAACGATGTCGGGAACGATTGCACAGTATCGTCTTGATCAAAAATAAAAAAAGGCTTAATCTTGTTAGTTGGCTAATCTGCAGGCTTGATTATATAAATAGCCAAAGATTTAATGCGATAATACTAACCATATATCAATCATCATGATGAAATATTTCCTGAAATTCATACTTGTAACGGGCCTTTGCTTCCACGCATTGGCACAGTCTCAGAATAATAGTGATATCTCAAAAGTTTGGATAGCTGATCAGGGCAATGGTACTTATCAAAACCCGGTTATTTATGCCGATTATTCTGATCCGGATGCCATCCGTGTGGGCAATGATTTCTATCTGATTGCTTCAAGCTTTGATGCCGTTCCGGGCTTGCCCATTCTTCATTCAAAAGACCTCGTTAATTGGAAAATTATTGGTCATGCTTTAAAGAGGCAACCTCCATTTGATCATTTTGAAAAAACACAGCATGGTAATGGTGTTTGGGCACCCTCTATCAGGTACCGAAATGGTGAATTTTATATTTATTATCCCGATCCGGATTTTGGCATTTATCTAACTAAAGCAAAAAACATTACAGGAGAGTGGTCTGACCCGAAATTAGTGGCTGCCGGAAAAGGTTTGATCGATCCTTGTCCGTTTTGGGATGAAGATGGAAAAGCCTACCTCGCCTATGCTTATGCCGGAAGCCGTGCCGGAATTAAAAGTGTTTTAGCCGTAATGCCGCTTACTGCTGATGGAACCAAAGCTACCGGGACGGGTAGAATTGTTTATGACGGACATGAATCAGACCCGACCATTGAAGGACCTAAATTTTATAAACGTAATGGCTTTTATTACTTATTTGCTCCTGCTGGCGGGGTCTCTACTGGCTGGCAATTGGTATTAAGAAGTAAAAATATTTATGGTCCCTATGAAAGAAGGGTAGTGATGGATCAGGGAAAATCAACAGTTAACGGGCCACATCAGGGTGCCTGGGTTAACACACCAACCGGCGAAGACTGGTTCCTCCATTTTCAGGATCAAGATGCTTATGGAAGAGTGGTTCATTTACAGCCCATGAAATGGACAAATAACTGGCCGATAATTGGTACTGACCAGGATAATGATGGCATTGGAGAACCGGTCATGATTTATAAAAAACCAAATGTTGTCCAAACTTATCCGATGAGTACGCCAGTAGAAAGTGATGAATTCAATGCAACAGATTTAGGCTTGCAATGGCAGTGGCAGGCCAACCCGCAGCCTACATGGATGTTTACCGATGCAGGTAAAGGTGTTCTGAAATTGTATACTGCAAAAATTCCGGAAGAAGCGAAGAACTTGTGGGATGTGCCCAATTTACTGATGCAGAAATTTCCTGCAGAAGAATTTACGGTCACGACTAAAGTAAATTTTAAACCGAATCCAAAACTCGAAAATGAACAAACCGGATTAGTGATAATGGGTAGAAGCTATGCTAAAATCAGTGTTAAAAGTAAAAATGACGGACTTTATCTGATGTTTGGCATTTGCCAGAGTGCAGATAAGGGAAAAGCCGAAAGCGAAAAAGAAATTGCCAAACTTAAATCAGGCCAGGTTTATATGAAGGTAACAGTTGTTAAAGGTGCTAAATGTCAGTTTAGTTTTAGTGAAGATGGCATCATGTTTAAACATGTTGGTGATGAATTTCAGGCTACAGCCGGACAATGGATTGGTGCAAAAGTAGGCTTGTACGCCATAAGGGATACACAAACCAATGATGCCGGAATAGCAGAGTATGATTGGTTCAGAATTGATAAATTAAAATAACTGCGGTATATGAAAAAACATGTTCAAATCTGTCTCATCATGGGATTAACAGTTTTGCTGATGTCGTTCATGATAAAACGCGAACCTGTAAAAGTTTACCTGATTGGTGATTCTACTGTTGCTGATTACAGCCTGGAAACCGATTACATGCAGAAACGTTATCCTCTAACAGGCTGGGGACAGGTTTTTCAACAATTCCTGATAAAAGATAGTCTGAAAAATTTAAATCATCTGATCAAAAATGATAGTGCCCTGGTAATCGACCAAGCAAAAGGCGGCAGAAGCACCCGGTCATTTTTTGAAGAAGGCAGATGGAAAGCGCTTTTAACTACATTGAAGAAAAATGATTTAGTCCTCATTCAATTCGGACATAATGATGCAGCGAAAGATAAACCTGAGCGTTATGTTGATATCCCTGGCTATAAAAAATTTTTAAGAATGTATGTAAATGAAACCAGGGCGAAAGGTGCCAAACCTATCCTGATTACTCCCGTAACCCGAAATTATCCCTGGAAGAATGGAGTACTTGGCAGTGCTCATGGTGAATATCCTCAGGCCGTCATGGATGTAGCGAAGGAATTAAGTGTTCCGGTAATTGACTTAACAACACTTTCCGCAGATTTATTTACTTCAAAAGGCATTGATTTCGTTACCAAAAATTATTTCATGAATTTAGATTCCGGGAAATATGTTGCTTATCCTAAAGGACAAAAAGACAATACCCATTTTCAGCCGGATGGCGCAAAAGAGATTGCCAGGTTAGTATATGAAGGCTTAAAAAAAATCAATATATCTTCAATGTAATCACTAATATGAGTGGGATTTAACCGATCACATTAGTGATCCCAGATTATTTATCCAACCATTAATTTCGTGGCGATGGCAATTCTATTCCAGGCATTAATGGTAATAATCGCCATTATAACCTGAGCTAAATGCTGCTCATTAAAAAAACGAGAAGCGTTACGGTATGTCTCATCAGAAACATGCTTTGAAATTAAAGTTACCTCTTCCGTTAAAGCCAAAACAGCTTTTTCTTTTTCAGTAAACAAAGTGGTTTCTCTCCAGGCATTCAGCAAGTATAAACGCTGTTCAGTTTCGCCAATTTTACGTGCATCTGTACTGTGCATATTCAGGCAAAAAGCACAACCATTAATTTGCGATGCCCTCATTTTAATCAGCTCCAATAATATGGGGTCAATTTTAGTGTTTGATAAATATTTTTCTAAACCATACATGGCTTCATAAGCTGCTGGCTCTGCTTTTTTAATGTTAATTCTAGTTTCCATTGTTATATTTTAATTACGCTATAAAGGTCCGGAATCAATAGATCAAAAAACTTAATCTAGTTTAAGAAAAGAGGCTACTTAACTGCAAAGGGCACCAAGCTATTTGCAATGAATTCAAAATTGGGAAAGTTTAATAATCATATTGCCTGAACATAGTTCAGTGCCTTCCTTGGTTGAAACAACTGAGATTGTTACTTATTTGCATTAAATGATAAGAATAAACATCTATTTTAAATTTGCCTATAATTAAGAACATATATAAGCTCAACTATTTTGGATACCCATTATATACTTAGCACGTACTATTTCCGAATATGCCTTAAATGGTAAAACATTATCGCTTCACCCTTATTTTACTTAAAAACTCAGGTGTAAAACCTAAATATGAAGCCAGCATATATTGTGGAATGCGCTGTACAAATTCGGGAAATGATCTGTTAAAATGATGATACCTTTCTTCTGCCGTCATGCTGTACAGATACCTGATCCGCAATTGGCTGGCCTGATGGCTTTTCTGCAATACCTGCCTGAAATACCTCTCCAGCTTTGGTAATTGAGCAAACATTTCTTCATAATGGCGGTGCTCAATGGCAATAACTTCAGTCGTTTCAGCAGCCTGGATAAAAAACTCAGAAGGTTGTTGAAAAAGAAAGCTGGTCAGGTCAGAAAGCCACCAGTTTTCAATGGCAAACTGCGTGGTTTGTTCTGCACCTTTGATATCAATAAAATATAACCTTAAACATCCTTTTACCACAAAATAATTGGCCCTGCAAACCTGCCCCTGTTCCAGTAAATAAGATTTCTTTTGAACTGTCAATGATTTGAGCAAAGCCGACAGTATTTCTTCTTCCTCCCCACTTAAATTTATAAACCTGTTGATATGACTAAATAAAGATTGATACATTATAGCGAATATACAGATGAATTACATATCTGCAGATTTTAAGATATCACTGGCATAATTGCCCCAGTCCTTTAACGCACGCTTTAAAATATCACTCAACTGTTTTTTATTTACAAGCTTCCCTTTTGAAGGTACTTTAAGCTGTGCATCCGTAACCTCTATATCTTTTACTTTCGTTGCAAACCAGGTAATATGTTCACGCGGCAAGGCTACGCCTAATATCATACCTGGTAATCCATTAAAGGTTTCCGGACCGCCAGATACCGGAATGGCATCGGCATAAAAGGCAACAACGTAAATAGAATCCATCATTAAAGCATTTGCCCGCCTGCAATCATAGCCTGCAATATTTCTGAATTCATCTGTTATTTTCCAGTTTATTTTGCGGATGGAATCTTTAACCAGGTAAGTTTCTTCATAAACCGATTTTTGAATAATACTGGTTTCTGATTTAAGATTACTTAAAATAATGTTATTCTGCTTTGCCGTCGCGAAATTACCTAACCAATTGTTAGATACACTTTCATCTGCCAGCGGATTAAAAAATGTTTGGTTGTTCTTAAAAGTAAGCTCACTTTTCAAAGTTTTAAATTGCGGGTTATTTTTTTGATACTGCTCCAGCGCCTGTGCACTCCAAAAGTTATCAGGATATTTTTTTGCCTGATCTTGAATCAATGCGTAAACATTGATCTTTTTCTCAAATTCTATAATGCCCTGGTTCACAAACCTCGCATTTTGCGCCATTGCATTATTCATTGTGCAAACCAGCATCAGTAAAGTATATTTTAATTTCATTTATAATATTTTAAAAGGATTTTGAATCATTACCATTCAAATTTTATTTTTGAGGCGCACCACCGCCCATTTTATTAAAATCCCAAATCAGGGAGAACATAAAATAACGGCTGATATTATTATAGCTTGTTTGCGTGATCATATTGGAATAGGAAGACCGCCTGAAACCCCGGTTCTGATTAAATAAATCATTACCGCGAATGGTAAGTTTCAGATCTTCATTTTTAAAGAAACCTTTGGTTACAGCTGCATTGATAATGATCTGTTCGAAACTGGTATCAAAAGCTGGCGATTTAGGTGTGTAAGTATATTCACCATCCGCACGAAGTTTGATTTTTTTCGGCAGGGTTAAGCTGAAGCCTCCCCAACCTTGCATCCCCCATCCTTTATTTGCCCGATCTTTTTGAAGCGAGGCTACCTGTGCATGATAACTCGGACCAAAGTTTAAATAGATTTCACTCTTATCCTTATACCTGTTAATCTGTAATGAAGGAGAAAAGCTGGTACTCACAATTTGATTTAATTCGACCACATCACTTAACTGACTTTTTACGTAGCTATAATTTGTATTGCCATTTGCATTTAAATTTAGCCCGATATTGGCATCAAACAGAAATTTAACTTTTCTATTGAACCCGCTATATACACTATAATTAACCGGCGTTCTATCTGTTAAATTAACAGATTTCGCTATTGTCTTTCCAGAAGCATCTGTTTCTGTGCTACTGACTATTGCTTTGTTAACAAAGCCGAAACTACCGTTAATGTATATTGATTGCTGACTCAAAACTTTATAAGCGTTATAACTTGCATTAAATCGACTATTGAAGGATGGTGCCAGATCTGGATTACCAAGAGGTTGATATAAAGGATTATCATTTACCCTTACCGGCTGCAACTGGTTAACGGTAGGTTGGTTTGTACTTCCGTTATAACTGAACCTAAAAGCCCTTTGAGCGGAGAATTTATACATGTAACTGGCTTGAGGTAACCAATTTACGAAACTTCTGCTATAACTTTGATTAGAGAGTTGCTCAAATTGATCAAACTTTGCGGCACTCACCTTACTACCAAAACTAATAGTTGTTTTAGGCTTTTTATAGTTAAAAACAGCTCCACCCTGATTAAGGTATTGACTTGCTTTAAAATCATTGCTGAATTCTTTATCCAGAATATCATAATTTCCAGGTGATGATTGATTGAAAGATTTACGATCAGAACGACTTTCATTAATACCAAAACCATAATTTAACACTAAAGAGATTGATTTTGTTAGTGGCTCATTGTAAGTTAAATTGCTACTAAAAATAGAACTCTGGGTATTGTTTTTCTTTAACTGATCTGTAACTTCCTTTCTTAAAGGTAAACCAGCTTCATCATAATATTCTACAACTGAATTTAAAAAACCATCTGAATTGAGATCATTGAGATTCTGACTAAGACTTACTGAATAATTACGCCCTGCTTTTTTTAGCTTTTTGTTATAAAAGGCAGAGATATTAAATGTTTGTTCTTTACCATTGTTACTATTCGACTGCCTATTTTCGTTGAGTTTGGAATTGTCGCACCTTAATCCAATACTATTTAAGCTGGAGATATTATCACTGTTTTTAAGCAGGCCATCTACTGATACTTTGAGGTTACTGGTGGTATCCGGTTTGATGGTATATACTGCATCAATTTTCTGCCTGAACACATTTCGATCAGAATTTTCATCGGTATTTGTATTGATAATACCATCAGGTAAATTATTCTGACTAAGGGTATTTTTAGTCGTTTTGATGCCTAAGGCACCCAACTTATAATTGGTGTTAATACTCTCCTTATCGCTATTCCATTTATTATCATAATGTGCACCGCCGGTTAAGGCCCGGGGTATCCCTTCACCATAATAATTTCCGTTTTCTAATTCATCTCCATCCCCATAGCTAAACCACATGTTTCCATCATCACTCATTTGCATATTACTATTACCCGCACCTAATTTATTGCCATCTTCCCAACTCAAACCCGTAGTACCGTTATTTGCGGCCGTACCATAAACAGAGAACTTTTGTTTGGCTTTGAAGCGGTTAAACAATGCCTGGCCCTGATAAAAATCTTTAGTACCATAACCCGCATCAATCTTTCCGAAGTAACCACTTTTCTTATCTTCTTTAAGTTTTATATTGATGGTTTGTGTTTTTTGCCCATCATCAACACCTGTGAAGGCTGCCTGATCGCTGGATTTTTCATAAAGTTGAACTTTATCCACCATATCCGCCCTTAGGTTTTTAGTTACCAAGGTTGGATCATCACCAAAAAACTCCTCTCCATCTACCAATACTTTAGGTACGGTTTTCCCCTGGGCCGTAATTTTCCCATCCTTATCTACCTGTATTCCCGGCAGTTTTTTCAACAAATCTTCCACTTTATCATTTGGTTGTATACTATAACTTGATGCGTTAAACTCTGTAGTATCGCCCTTAATTTTAATAGCGGCCTTTTCGCCTTTAATAATTACATCTGCCAAAAGTTTCGCTATTCCGGTTAAATTAATCGTACCAAGATCTATGTCTTTTTTAGTAGAATCTAAGGTAAAGTGATCAACAAAATCAGCATACTTAGGATAAGAAACCAATAGCATAAACTTGCCATTTTTAATACCGTTGATTTCAAAGGAGCCGTTTTCAGCAGACCTGGTAAATTTCACCAGCGTAGAATCTTTAGCATTTAACATGGCAATGGTAGATCCGGAAAGTAAAGTAGTTGAAGCAGTGTCAATGGTGCGGCCTTTAATCTGGTGAACAATTTGCGCCTTCAGGTAGGAAGTAACAAAAACCAGAAAACACAGGCAGAGGAGCGTTCGTTTCATAAGATAATTGATTAGCTTGGTGCTCTAATATAAAACTAATTAATTAGTTAAAATAGGCTTTAACTTTTTTTAACAAAATGATCACACCATATTTAAATCATTAAAAAAATCATATTTAATCAAATTTTAAAATGATGAAACTCCCATCTATACAACACCTTTATAAGGACTTATTAACTGTTGTTAAACGCTTCCCGCTACAGTTCGTATTTATTATTGTGGCAACAGTATGCTGGACATATTATATTCATCTTGACCGTTATGGTGCAGATTCATTGCTTAACGCCGCTCTTCAAAAGATTTTGATAAAAGCTATATTAATCAGTAACCTCGGCCTTACCCTTACACTCGCTTTAGATTTACTGGCAGAAAAAAAGGCATACAAGCCTGGAAAAAAGTGGCTGATCAGGATCTTTGCGGTTTTGAGTTGCCTGTTGCTCTTTTTCTTATTAGATCCTGCAGATAACTTTGCTGATCAGTTAAGAATTGCATTGATGGCATTTGCCTTTCATTTATTTGTTGCTTTCTCTCCATTTATGGATAAAGGCCAGATTAATGGCTTCTGGCAATTTAATAAAGTGTTGTTCCTCCGCTTTTTAACAGCAGCACTTTATTCTATTGTGCTGTATGGTGGTTTAGCAATAGCCCTGGTAGCTATAGATGGCTTATTCAATGTCGCTATTTATTGGAAAACATACATGATTGTTTTTGCAATCATAGTTGCTGGTTTTAGTCCGGTATTCTTTTTAGCAGGTATACCCACCAATTTCGAACAACTGGAAAAAGAAGCTGCTTACCCTAAAGGACTGAAGATATTTACACAATTTGTACTTATTCCACTAATGACCATTTACCTGGCGATTTTATTATTTTATGAAATCAAAATCATGGTAAGTTGGTCATTACCTAAAGGTTTGGTTTCCAGCCTGATTATTGGTTACGCCGTTTTTGGAATTCTATCATTGCTCCTTATTTATCCGATGAAAGAGCAGGAAGGAAACAGCTGGATAAAACTTTTCTCGCGTTTCTTTTATAGCATGCTGATTCCGCTCATCATACTCCTTTTATTGGCAGTTTGGAAGCGGGTTGAACCTTATGGAATAACAGAAAGCAGGTACATACTAATACTGATTGCCTTATGGCTAACTTGCATAACGGTTTACTTTCTCTTTAGTAAAAGGCAAAACATTAAACTCATTCCCATTAGCCTGGCTATTTTAACGATGCTTGCAGTTTACGGACCTCAAAGTGCATCTGCTGTTTCTAAATACGCACAAATTACAAGGCTCAAGAAGATATTATACTCTCAAAAGGCCGAGGATCTAAAGGAAAAGCCATCTGTGGTGAAATATCTCGTATCTAAACATGGCTTAAGCGCTTTGCAGCCTTTTACTTCAAAAAACCTGACTCATATTGAAAATGTAATTGACAGTCGAGATGATTATCAATATGTCAAAGATAAGATAAAAGTGGATACTGCCTTTTCCACTTTAAAGATCAACGACAAGGATATTTATCCCGCCGATACCCAATATACTTTTTTAAGTACCGATCATGATTTCCCTGCGATTAGCGGATTTGATTACCTGCTGGATATAAATAGCTATGAAAATACGGAAAAGGTTTTCAATGGCATCCAAATAAAAATAGATCGTACTAATGATAAAAACTTAATCATTAACCTAGGTGATACAGCCAAATTAGCAATTAACCTGACTAAAATTTTTGAGGAATCAGTAGAACTGGTGAAAGCTAAAAAATTAAAATCAACTAAAAATTATAATGAATTTCTCCTGCCTGCCAATAAGCTAACTTTTTCTAAAATAGTGAAGAATTATCAGTTTACTTATACAATTGGTCAAATCAGAGGTTACAAAACTGGAAGTAGTTTACAGAAAAACTGGTTTGATATTGAAGCGCATTTATTGATTAAAAAATTATAGTATAAAACTATTTTGGAAAGGGGCTGTATCAGGAAAAAATGAACAGCCCCTTTTCTTTTTTTACGGATTGGTAGACCAAACGGCTGCATCTTTTACAAACACCCTTCTGTTAAGCTTCAATTGAGCAATAATCAGTTCTGCTATATCTTCTGGTTGCATCACCTTATCAGGATTACCATCGGTCAGTTTTAAATCAATAGCCATATCCGTTGCCGTAGTACTCGGCGATAATGCCGTTACCCTGATGTTATGTTTTCTCATTTCCTGCATTAATGAAACAGAAAAAGCATTAACTGCCGCCTTAGATGCCGAATATGCACTGGTTACTGCCGCAGGACTAAATGCTGATGAACTTGAAATGCTAATAATCTCACCAGTTTGCCTTTCTATCATTTCTGGCACAACTGCACGGGTTACATAATAAGTACCCATTAAGTTAGTTTGAATAATCCGCTCCCAGTCTGCTATTTCCATTTCTAAGAATTTACCAAACTTTCCAACACCAGCATTATTGATCAAAATTTCAATAAAACCCAACGCTCCTTTAACTGTTTCTATGGCATGGTTTACAGAATCGATATCACTAACATCCATAGTTGCAACAGCTATTTTTACGTGATATTGCTTTAACTCTTCTGCCAGTTCATCTAAATGACTTTTCGTTCTGCCAACTAAGGCTACGTTTACACCTTCTTTTGCTAAAGCCGTGGCAATAGCCTTTCCTATGCCTTTACCCGCACCGGTAACGATTGCATTTTTTCCTGATATATTTTCCATTGTTACATTATTAATATGGCGTTAAACTTTTTAAAAGTTAGTAACGCTAACCTAAATCATTTCATTACAAATCAAACTTAATCCCTTGTGCCAAGGGCAAGGTATCCGAATAATTGATTGTGTTCGTTTGTCTGCGCATATAAGCCCTCCAGGCATCAGATCCGCTTTCTCTTCCACCGCCGGTTTCCTTTTCACCTCCAAAAGCACCACCAATCTCAGCACCTGATGTACCTATATTTACATTCGCAATCCCGCAATCTGATCCTTTTGAAGATAGAAAAAGTTCAGCTTCTCTCAAATTCAAGGTCATAATTGCTGAAGATAAACCCTGTGGAACACCATTTTGTAAAGCAATGGCTTCTGCTAAGGTTTTATATTTAATCAGGTATAAAATCGGCGCAAAAGTTTCATGCTGAACAATTTTGAAGTCATTTTTAACTTCGGCAATACAGGGTTTTACATAACAACCGCTGCTGTAATGATCGCCGGTTAACACACCACCTTCCACGATAAATTGACCACCTTCGGCTTTACATTTCTGAATCGAATCCAGATATGAAGCCACAGCATCCTGATCAATCAACGGACCAACATGATTACTTTGATCCAGCGGGTCGCCAATCCGTAACTGATCATAAGCCTTCACTAATTTTTCTTTAAAGGTATCATAAACACTTTCTTGAATAATCAATCTTCTGGTAGAGGTACAACGCTGACCAGCTGTACCAACGGCACCAAAAACAGCACCGATTAAACTCATATCCAAATCAGCATGTTCTGAAATGATAATCGCATTATTACCTCCCAATTCCAGCAAGGTTTTACCCAGGCGGGCGCCCACGGCTGCAGCAACTTCTTTTCCCATCCGGGTAGAACCTGTTGCAGAAATTAAGGCCACACGGCCATCATGGGTCATCGCTTCTCCCACTACCTTGTCGCCCAAAACCAGGTTGCAAACGCCTTCTTCTATATCATTGGCCTTAAAAACTTTAGCAATAATATGCTGACAGGCAATTGCCGTTAAAGGTGTTTTTTCAGAGGGTTTCCAGATGCAAACATTCCCACAAACCAGCGCCAAAGCTGCATTCCAACTCCAAACGGCCACCGGAAAATTAAATGCTGAAATAATGCCTACAATCCCCAGTGGATGCCATTGCTCATACATGCGGTGGTTCGGGCGTTCACTATGCATGGTTAAGCCATATAACTGGCGCGATAAGCCTACTGCAAAATCACAGATGTCAATCATCTCCTGCACCTCACCTAAACCTTCCTGCAAGCTTTTTCCCATTTCGTATGAAACCAGTGCGCCCAGAGCTTCCTTATTTATCCTCAACGCATCACCAAACTGCCGGATTAAATCTCCACGCTTTGGAGCTGGCACGGTTCTCCATTCAGAAAATGCCAGCTGAGCCTTTTCCACCACCTGGTTATAGTCTTCAGCAGTGGCAACCTTGGCAGAAGCAATTAATTTTCCATCTACAGGAGAAAAACTTTCCAACAATTCAATGTTGGAAAGGCCACCCCAATTACTTCCTGTACTAAAAGCAGCATTATTGGCTTTTACACCTAACTGATCCAAAATGGATTGAATATCTGTCTTCATATAACTAAACGATTTACACAAAAAAACAAAAAATTAAGAGAAAGCAGGTACATTTGAGTCTTTACTTTATCACAATAATTTAGATGTTGTTTTAAAGATAACAGACCCATAAAATCATAAAAAATGAATAATAAGTTTCTCACCTGCAGTGCGCTGTTGCTGACTTTTTTTGTGGCAGGTAATCTTTCAGCTCAGGAAAAACCTACAGAAAAGCCCGAAAATTTATCTGTCTACCGTGTTACCCCCACTAAAATTAATGATTTGGTGCATACCAAACTGGATGTTTCCTTTGATTATGCCAAACGTTATCTGTACGGAAAAGAATGGGTAACCTTAAAACCTCATTTTTACCCGACAGACTCCCTTACCCTTGATGCCCAGGGAATGGATATTAAAACCGTTGCATTAGTAGGTATCAAAGGAAATACACCGTTGAAATATGTATATAACAACAATAAGTTATACATTAACCTTAATAAAAAATACACTAAACAAGAAAAATATACCATCTACATCGCATATACGGCGAAGCCGGATGAATTAAAAGTAAAAGGTAGTGCAGCCATAACGGATGCGAAAGGATTATACTTCATCAACCCGGACGGTACGGATAAAGATAAACCCACCCAAATCTGGACACAAGGTGAAACTGAATCTTCGTCAGCCTGGTTTCCGACGATAGATAAGCCAGACCAAAAAACTACCCAGGAAATTTCGATGACAGTTAAATCGAAATACACCACCTTATCCAACGGAAAACTGGTCAGCCAGAAACCCAATACAGATGGTACCAGAACCGATACCTGGAAGATGGACTTGCCGCATTCTCCTTACCTCTTTATGATGGCCATTGGCGATTTCAAAATCACTAAAGATACTTATAAAGGCAAAGAGGTTAACTATTATCTGGAACCAAAATACGCACCTTATGCCAAACAGATTTTTGGGAAAACCCCTGAGATGATGAAGTTTTACAGCGAAACTTTAGGGCTGGATTATCCCTGGAATAAATATGCACAGGTGGTGGCCAGAGATTATGTTTCGGGTGCTATGGAAAATACCACGGCAACTTTACACGGTGAGCAGATTCAGAAAACAGATCGCGAATTGTTAGATGGAAACGAAGAAGGCATCATTGCACACGAACTCTTCCACCAGTGGTTTGGCGATTATGTAACGGCAGAATCATGGTCAAACTTAACCATGAACGAATCTTTTGCCACTTTTGGTGAGATTATCTGGCAAGGACACGATGCGGGTAAAGATGCCGAAGATAAATTACGCTATGAAAAACTTCAATCTTATATCAGTTCCACCAAAAATGGCGAAAGTCCTGTTTTAGCACGTTTTCACTATGCAGATAAAGAAGACATGTTTGATAATGTGAGCTACGCAAAAGGATCTGTTATTTTATATGCACTGAAAAATCAAATGGGCGATGCGGCTTTTTATCAATCGCTCAATAAATACCTAACCACCAACGCATTTAAAAATGGGGAAACGCACCAATTGAGATTAGCCATGGAAGAAGTGACCGGCAAAGACTGGAGTCCTTATTTTAACCAGTGGTATTACAATGGCGGCCACCCCATTTTAGCTATAGATTATGGCTATCAAAATGGAAAGGCCACTATTAAAGTGAAGCAAACACAAGATTCAAGTGTACAAACTTTTACCTTACCAGTTAAAGTAGATATCTATGCAGCCGGGAAAAAGATCAGAAAAGAAATTATTATCGACAAGCGTGAAGAGACTTTTTCTTTTGACGTAAGCAGCAAGCCAGATTTAATTGATTTTGATGCCGATAAAATTATCGTTGGCGAAATGAACGACAATAAAGTGGCTGAAGATTATTACTTTCAATATAAAAATGCACCAAGTTATGCCAACAGACTTGAAGCACTGCAATTCATTATGCAAAGCAAAGCCAAAAGCGGTCAGCAGGTTTTATTGGCAGCCCTAAAAGATTCGTCAGGCGATTTACGTGCCTTAAGCATCGCCGGTTTAAATCTTGAAGATGCCCAAATTAAAGCTGCGGCACTTCCGGTTTTATTACAGCTGGCAAAAACAGACCGGGATACTGAAGTGAGAGCTGCAGCAATTTCCAAATTGGGAGAAACCGGCGATCAGACTTATAAAAGTTTAATGTCCGAAAGCCTAAAGGACAGATCTTATCGCGTGATTGCTGCAGGAATAAGCGGTCTGGCAAAACTTGCCCCTAAGGAAAGTATAAGCACGCTATCAGCATTGGATCAGGATACAAAAGATCATATTGCGCCTTCGATTGCCGAACTTTACATTGGCGATCCGAAAGATGAACACCAGGAATTTTATACAAACATTATGGATAAGGGCGACCGGAATAAAGTTTTTGCGGTGATTGGTCAATATTTTCAATACCTGAGGGCCAATACCAATCCGGCTGTAACAGAAAAAGGCATTAAAAATATTAAAGATGCCATTGAAAGACTGAAATTACAGCCTTACCTGAATAAACGACTTTCATCAGCATATGAAGCTACGGCCCAGGGTAAATCCAAGCAAGCCGGCGCAGCAAGCGGAGAAGATAAAAAGAACCTGATGAAACAGGCTGAGATATTCAAAAAAGCAGCTGTTGATTTAGGAAAAGAATCATAAAAAATTAAGGTTGATGAGTCTGATCATCAACCTTTTTTCTTTGCTTAATGCCGGCCTTTGAAAGCAGTGGTTTTATAGGGTGTAGTACCCACAACCAAAGATATTACCGCTTAATTTTCATGACTTCATCATTACCTTAGTCAGGCAAATTAGTGCTATTTTTGTACGAGAAGGGAAAAGGAGCCGCGATGTTGAAAAAATATTTTGATTATCCACACCTTATAATTGGAACAATAAGCTTTATTTTCAGTTGCTTACATCTTTTTCAACAACTGATGTTAATAATTATTTCTTAGCCGAATAATTTAAATTGGTAAACTTATATTGTATCTTTCTGCCAATTGGCACGGTTCTTTAATTTAATTAAATATGGAAGAAGAATTCTTTTTTGAATCCAATGAAGACGCACAACGTTCGGTAGAGCGCTATGAAGAGATGATCCGCAATCAGGATCAGTACTTTTTTGATGCAGGCGCCTTTGAGTATATTGTAGATTTTTACATCGAAAAAAATGATCCGGTTAAGGCTTTACAAGTGGTAGATTATGCCATCAATCAACATCCTTATGCCACCGTATTTTTAATTAAACAGGCACATCTTTATATTTTAACCAATAATAATGATCAGGCTTTTTTAGCCTTGCAAAAAGCCGAATTACTGGAACCATCAGAGCCGGATATTTATCTGCTCCGTGGTAATATCTTTCAGAATACCGAGCGTTTTAGCGAGGCACTGGAAAATTACGAAAAGGCATTGGGCTTAGCCGAAAGTACGGATGAAATTTTATTGCAGATGGCTTATGTATACCAGAGCATGGGCGATTATGAAAGTGCCATCACCTACATTAAGCTGAGCCTGGAACAAAATATGGAAAACCAGGATGGCTTATATGAGCTGGCTTTCTGTTATGATGTTTTAGACAAACAGGAAGAAAGTATTAAATTCTATCAGCAGTACATTGATACCGATCCTTATTCATATGCAGCATGGTACAATCTAGGCAACAGTTTTCATAAATTAAATCTTTTTGAAAAAGCCATAGATGCTTATGACTATGCAATTTTAATCAAAGAAGATTTCAGCTCGGCTTATTTTAATAAGGGAAATGCCCTGGTACAGCTTGACAAGTACGATGAGGCCATAGATGTTTATAAGCAAACTTTCGAATATGAACAGCCCAATGCCGATACCTATTGCGCCATCGGGGAATGTTATGAGAAGTTGGAAAAGATGGACGAAGCCCGCTCCTATTACAAAAAGTCGGTGAAAATGGATCCGAAAATGGCTGATGCCTGGTTCGGAATTGGCGTAACCCTTAACCATGAAGAACGCTATTTTGAATCATTGCATTTTTATAAAAAAGCAATCGACCTGGAAGCGGAAAATGCTGATTTCTGGTTTGCTATGGCTGATGCCTACTATAAACTGGGGCAGATTGAAGAATCTATTACGGCTTACGAAAAGGTTTTGGAATACAATCCGCTTGATATTGAAGCCTGGCTGGATTTCAGCACAGTATTGTATGAACAAGGGAAATTGCTTGATGCATCAGAAACAATGGCTGAAGCCATTAAGAATAATCCGGAAGCAGCAGAATTATACTACCGCATGGTGGCATACCTGTTTGCAATGGGAAATTATGCAGATGCGCTGGGTTATCTCGAAACCGCTTTAACCACTGATCCCGATAAGCATTACATCTTATTTGAGTATTTACCGCAGCTGCAGGATAACAGTGCCATTATTAATGTTATTAACAGATATATCAGGTAAAAGCCTTTTGAGAAAAATTTAACAAATAAATCTCAAAATTTTTTTCACTTTTGTACGCATATGAATTACCCATTATTAAACGTTCCTGAACGTCCTGCTAAACCACGCCAGAAAGGCCTCACCATGGTTATGGATAAAGGATTAAGCCTTCGCCAGGTGGAAGATTTTATCGAAGTTGCCGGCGTACATACAGATATCGTAAAATTAGGTTGGGCTACATCTCACGTTACACCAAACCTTAAAGAAAAATTAGCTTTATATAAAAGTGCCGGCATTCCTACTTATTTTGGAGGAACATTGTTTGAGGCCTTTATCATCCGGAATCAGTTTACTGATTATCAACGCATTCTAGATCAATACGGAATGGAATACGCCGAAGTATCTGATGGTTCCATTGAAATTGAGCATGACCTGAAATGTGGCTACATTTCCGAACTGGCTAAACAGGTAACTGTAATTTCTGAGGTAGGCAGTAAGGATGCAGCTAAAATATTTGCGCCATACAAATGGATCAAATTAATGCAGGCAGAACTTGAAGCTGGCTCCTGGAAGGTAATTGCAGAAGCACGCGAAGGTGGAAATGTAGGAATTTACCGTGGCAGTGGCGAAGTACGTGAAGGCCTGGTAGATGAAATTCTGACACAGATTCCGGAAGAAACCATCATCTGGGAAGCCCCGCAAAAAGAACAACAGGTTTGGTTTATCAAACTGATCGGCTCAAATGTTAACCTGGGCAATATTGCACCGGCAGAAGTGATCCCTTTAGAAACCATACGTTTAGGACTTAGAGGTGATACTTTTGATTACTTCCTGAACCAAACTAAATAACCTACAGTCCTGATAAGGATGCATAGTTAAATAAGCCTTGCAGGTTTCAAAACCTGTAAGGTTTGCTGTTTATATATCAATATGAAAACTTACGGCTTAATCGGATTTCCGCTATCTCATTCCTTCTCTAAAAAGTATTTCACAGAGAAATTTTTAAATGAAGGCATTGTTAATCATCGCTATGAGCTTTATCCTATTGAACAGATTCAATCACTGCCTGAATTATTAAGTGCAGATGCGACATTAGCCGGCTTAAATGTTACCATTCCACATAAGGTAAGCATTTTAACATTCCTGAATGAGATAGAAGAGGCTGCAGAAAAAATCGGGGCAGTAAATTGCATATCTATCAAACGGCTTGAAGGTGAAGTTTATTTAAAAGGCTTCAATACGGATGCCTTTGGCTTCGAAAAGTCTTTAGTTCCCTTACTTAAATCACACCATAAAAAAGCATTGGTATTTGGTGATGGCGGAGCAGCTAAAGCGGTTAAATATGTATTGGAGAAACTGGGTATTGCCTATCTTACCGTGGTGCGTAAACCCATTGAAAATGGAATTTTATATGCTGAAGTTACACCGGAAATTTTCTCCAGCCATACTTTGCTGATTAATACCACCCCGCTGGGAATGTTGCCTCATGTGGATGCCTATCCGGAAATAGATTATTCGCAGATCGGGCCGCAGCACCTGGCCTACGATTTAGTGTATAACCCTTTAGAAACTGCTTTTCTGGCAAAAGCAGCCGCCCGGGGCGCTGTAATTAAAAATGGGCTGGAAATGTTGCATCAACAGGCTGAGCAAGCCTGGGACATCTGGAATAAATAATTTTAATGGCTGTTAAGGCTTTATTAATGATTAGGAACAATGAAATTAAAATACCTTATCCTTTTTCAGTTTGTTCTGCTGTTGAGTTTTTCGGCTTGCCAAAACAATGATTACAGTCCGAAACCTAAAGCATATTACCGCATTTTATATCCAAAAAAAACTTACCAGCCACTATTAGCACCGGTTCCTTTCCGTTTTGATTATCCGGAATATGCTACGCTGGAAAAAGATGTTAGCCGTGATGCGCAAAAGTATTGGTACAATTTACATTTTAAGCAGTTTAACGGTTTTCTGCATTTAACATATTATGATATTTCAGGCAAAAAGGAATATGACAATATGGTTGAAGATGCCAGGAAATTAGCTTTCAAACACACCATAAAAGCCAGCGCCATCGATCAAAAACTTATTCACTACCCAGATAGAAAGGTTTATGGAATTTATTATGCCATTGAAGGAAATACGGCTTCTTCGGTACAGTTTTTTCTAACAGACAGCACAAAACATTATTTTAGGGGTGCCTTATATTTCAATGAGCGCCCGCAATATGATTCCATAGCACCAGTAATTAATTTTATTAAAAAAGATATCGACACCCTGATCTCTACCTTCAGGTGGAAAAACCAATAATATATGATTACAGTAAAAACCCTGACCTTTAACGCCTACAGTGAAAATACATATGTTTTATTTGATGAAACGAAGGAATGTATAATTATAGACCCGGGCATGTATGAAGGCCATGAGCAAAATGAACTGACTATTTTCATTAAAGAAAATAACCTTAAGCCCGTTTTGTTGCTGAATACGCATTGTCATCTTGATCATGTTTTTGGCAATAAGTTTATCTTCGATACTTATGGGTTAAAACCACAGTTTCATAAGGGCGAACTGGAAGTATTAAATGCTGTTCCGGGTTATGCACCAGCAATGGGTTTTACTAAATACCAGATTTCTCCACTTCCAGATAAGTTTTTAACAGAAACAGATACCATCACTTTTGGAAACAGTTCGCTTACCATCATTTTTGCTCCGGGTCACTCTCCGGCTCATTTATGTTTCTACAGCGCGGCAGATCATACCTTAATGGGTGGTGATGTATTATTTCAGGGGAGTATTGGCCGTACTGATCTTCCGGGCGGAAATCATCAGCAATTAATTCAAAACATTTCACAGAAACTTTTCGTTTTACCTGATGAAACAATAGTATATCCAGGCCATGGTCCTGCAACAACTATTGGTTATGAAAAACAAAACAATCCTTTTTTTTAAAATAATACAGGATGATTAACGAGCCATACATTGTGCGGGGTTCACAAGCCTGGCCTTTTATCTTTAAACCCTCAACCTTTTAATTATCTTTACTGCTGTGAATACGCCACTATATATTGCAAAACGTTATTTGTTTGCAAAAAAGTCTACCAATGCCATTAACCTGATATCCGGCATATCAATGGTTGGGGTAATGGTTGGAAGTGCGGCACTCATTATTATCCTTTCCGTATTCAATGGACTGGAAACAGTGGTTCTTGGTTTATTTGATACCATGACACCAGAGCTCGTCATTGTACCGGCAAAGGGTAAAACATTTGACCCAAATACACCATACTTTTCATCACTCAGAAAAAATGCTTCGGTATTTTCTTATACAGAAGTACTGCAGGAAAACGCCTTGTTAAAATACAATCAAAAACAAGCCGTAGGCATGGTTAAGGGGGTAAGCCTGGCCTATTTAAAAAACAGTAAGCTGGATAGTTCTATTAAAGAAGGCCATTTCATCTTACAGAACAAAAATGGTTATAGTGCTGTAATAGGTTCTACATTACAAAGCCAGCTCGCCGTGAATACCCTTGATCCATTTACAGAAATGGAACTTTTCTCGCCTAAGAAAACCATTGCTGTGAACTCATTAAACCCGACAGATGATTTTGTCAATAAGAGCATCAGGGTAAGTGGTGTTTTTGAGGTACAACAGGAATTCGATAATGGCATTATTGTACCGTTGGCCTTTGCCAGAGAATTGCTGGGGGAAGAAAAAAATGTATCTACTATAGAAATAAACCTGCAGGCCGGAACTGATGTGGATCATTTTCAGGAAGAAGTGGCTTCCAGGCTTGGAGAGGCTTTTGAGGTGCGTAACCGGGCAGAACAAAACCGGTCGCTCTACCACATCTTGAACACTGAAAAATGGGCGGTTTATATTATCCTGACATTTATTCTGATTATTGCTATTTTCAATATCATTGGTTCATTAACGATGCTGGTGATCGATAAAGTAAAAGACATTGCCATTTTAAGCAGCCTGGGAGCGAGTAAAAAGCTCATTAAAAGGATTTTCTTATTTGAAGGCATGATGATTACCATGTCTGGCTGTATATTAGGATTGATTATCGGGCTGATTTTCTACTTTATTCAGCATAAATATGGCATTATCAAAATGGGAGAAGCAAATTTGCTAATGGAATCTTATCCAATCGGACTCAAGTGGAAAGACTATGTCTTAGTATTCGTTACGGTTGGATTTTTTTCATTTTTGGCATCAGCTTTGTCATCAAATTTAAGTGTCAAAAAGATAGACCAAATTAATCAAACGATATAAGGATGAAGTTATTTAAACAAGCATTTGTAGGTGTTATGCTCCTTGGAGTAGCTGTTACAGCTTGTAATAGAAAGGATAAAGCCGAGCGGGAAGAAAGTAACGTTAAGGTGGTAAAAGGATTATATAGCTTTGGTCCGGAGATGAAATCATTCACCATGTGTGACGATGGCCGGGAATATTGGGTGGCAGACAGTGTTAAAAATCTGGAGCTTTCCTACAGCAATCTGAATTTCGAAAAGCCCTATGAACCCGTTTATGTTGAACTGGAAGGTTATTTTTCCAAATCAGATACAACAGCCGTTTCGGCAGATTTTGATTCCACTTTGGTGGTTACAAAAGTTCTGAAAATCAGCAAGGAAATTCCTGATGGGCCTTGTGCACAATAACCATTCACGTATCTGAATAATAATATATTGGCATTAATTACGCCGCAAAACAAGTTAACCGCAATATAATTAAACAGAAAGAGCTCCATTTAGGAGCTCTTTCTGTTTAATAGCATTTAGTCTGCACTACCAGTAAATTCCGTAAAGCGCAACCAACAAACCAACAATGATTAAAGCACCAACCGCAAAGCTTGTTGTTGTTTTAAACATGTTCGAATCAATTTCAAGTCCTTTTGGATTGGCGATACCTTTTCTGTTTTCAGTTAAGCTGATTAATACCATTCCGAGAATACAGAATACAAATACGATGCCCATTCTATCAAGAAAGGGAATTTCATAGATTCCGGCGGCCGTTTTAACAGAAAAACCTATTCCTGATAAGAAAGAAAGATCCATCATTCCAGGTAAGAATTTCAATAGTAAGGATAAGCCGAAACCACCAATTGTTGCAAATAGTGCCGCATTTGAAGTAGATCTTTTCCAGAAGAAACCCAAAATAAACATGGCAAAGATACCCGGAGATACAAAACCTGTATATTCCTGAATGTATTGGAAACCACCTTTTTTGTCAATCCCTAAGTGAGGTGCAATTAAAACACCCAGTACCATAGCAACTACAACAGCAATTTTACCCGTAAACACGAGATCTTTCTCTGAAGCATTGGTTTTCAAAACCTTTTTATAAATATCAAGTGTAAAGATGGTTGCAATACTGTTGGCCTTACCCGCTAAAGAAGCCACTACTGCCGCGGTTAAAGCTGCAAATGATAAGCCTTTTAATCCGGCAGGTAATAAGTTTAACAATACCGGATAAGCACGGTCAGGGTTTACAGAACCATCCTGCAACATTTCTGCCTGGAAAACACCGTCCTTGTACAGCACGTAGGCTGCGATACCCGGAAGCACAACAATGATAGGCATTAATAATTTTAAGAAAGCGGCAAATAATAAACCGCCACGGGCCGTTTTTAGATCGGCGCCCAACGCACGTTGTGTGATGTATTGATTACAACCCCAATAATTTAAATTCACAATCCACATCCCGCCGATTAAAACGCTTAAACCTGGCAAATCGATGTAGTTTTCATTATCCGGTTTTAAAATCATGTGAAAATGCTCTGATGCTTTTGAAGTCATCAGGCTGTAGCCTTCTAAAACACCTGATGTACCATAATGGGTAGACACTAAATTTAGTGCCAGGTAAGTTGTTGCCAACCCTCCAAGAATTAAGAAAAACACCTGGATTACATCGGTATAGCCAATTACTTTCATACCACCAAGGGTAATCAAAATGGCAAATGCAGCAATGGCATACATACAGAAAGTTAAATCAAAGCCTGATATACTGCTTACTGCCAGTGCACCTAAATATAAGATAGAAGTTAAATTAACTACAACATATAAAAGTAACCAAAACACGGCCATAATCATAGCAACAGTACCATTGTAGCGCTGATGCAGGAATTGAGGCATCGTTGCAATTTTATTCTTGAGGTAAACAGGAATAAAGAAAACAGCAACAATAACCAATGTTAAAGCACCCATCCATTCGTATGTAGCAATGGCCAATCCCATCTTAAAGCCGGAACCACTCATTCCTATAAACTGCTCAGCAGAGATATTGGAGGCAATAAGTGATGCACCGATTGCCCACCAGGTAAGCGAACCTTCTGCTAAAAAGTAATCTTTGGAACCTGTGGATGCAGATTTTTTCTTATTGTAGATGTAGAGGCCATAGGCAGCTACAATAACGAAGTATACTGCAAATACAATGTAATCCTTCGTGTCCAGTAAGTTTTGTTTCATTGAATGATATAAAGGTTATTTGGTTTAGAAATCTAAATGTAGTAAAATCATAAATTAATATTCACATTTTTTTAAATAAAAACGTTAAAAAGACGCTTATTAATTTATGATCCTACTGAAACATTAAATTTTAGATGTATCTGTTAATTAAATTTTCCAGATATTCTTGTCTGCCACTTCTCACTTCGGGCTCTCCGTTTTCGGCAGCATAGTTTCTTAAATCTTCTAAAGTTAGTTTTCCCTGTTCAAATTCTGCTCCCTTTCCGCTATCAAAAGAGGCATAACGATCAGTTCTTATTTTTTTGTAATCAGATTTTTGCAGAATGGCGTCAGCAGTAACCAAAGCACGTGCAAAAATGTCCATACCGCCTACATGGGCATAAAATAAATCTTTGGGATCTGTAGAGTTACGGCGAATTTTAGCATCAAAATTCACACCACCACCCTGCAAGCCACCGCCTTCCAGGATAATCAGCATGGCTTCTGTTAACTCGTTAATATCATTTGGAAACTGATCCGTATCCCAGCCATTCTGGTAATCGCCGCGGTTTGCATCAATTGAACCCAATAAACCACTATCAACCGCAACCTGTAATTCATGCTGAAAAGTATGGCCGGCCAGGGTAGCGTGGTTAACCTCTAGATTTAATTTAAAATCATTTAATAAATCATACTGCTGTAAAAAGCCTTTAACCGTAGCAGCATCATAATCGTATTGGTGCTTTGAAGGTTCACAAGGCTTAGGCTCAATAAAGAAGGTACCTTTGAATCCTTGTTTACGGGCATAATCTTTGGCTGTATGTAAAAATTTGGCCAAATGCTCTTGCTCACGTTTCATATTCGTGTTCAGCAAACTCATGTAGCCCTCTCTACCACCCCAGAACACATAATTTTCACCACCTAAAGCAATTGTAGCATCTAATGCGGCCTTCACCTGTGCAGCACCATGTGCCAAAACCTTGAAATCGGGATTGGTAGAAGCGCCATTCATATAACGTTCATGGCTGAATAAATTTGCCGTTCCCCAAAGTAATTTCACACCACTCTCGGCCTGCTTTTGTTTGGCATATTCAACCAGTGTTTGTAACCTGTTTTCGTTTTCAGCAACATTATTACCATAATCAACCACATCCACATCATGAAAACAATAGTAAGGCAACTGCATTTTAGTAATAAATTCAAATGCAGCATCCATTTTGTCTTTAGCCCTTTCAACGGCATCTTTCTTTTCATCCCAAGGGAAAACATGGGTGGCACCACCAAAAGGATCTGCCCCGTTTCCGTTAAATGAATGCCAATAGGCACAAGCAAATTTAAAATGCTCATTCATGGTTTTTCCGGCCACTACTTTATCAGCATCATACCACCTGAAGGCAAGCGGATTATCACTTTCCAGACCTTCGAATTTAACCTGATCTATACCTTTAAAAAATTCTTTTTCTCCTGTTACGACGTTTTTCATTGTACTCTTAATTTGCGGTTCTGTTTATAATAATTTGATTAAAATTTCTTTCCATTCCTGATATACCGTTTCGTATTGATCCGTATTTTGGGGGGTTAGGGTTTTAATGACCTGGTGTTGCGTAAAAGCATCTTCAGCACTATTAAAAATTCCGGCACCTATTCCTGCGCCTAATGCCGCACCAACACTTCCGTCATTTTCGTATAATTCAACCGGGATACCGGTCACATCAACAAATGTCTGGGCAAATACCTCACTTAAAAATAAGTTGGCCCGGCCTGCCCGAATTACTTTTGGTTGCATCCCGTTTTCACGCAGGATATCTAAACCGTACCTGAAAGAAAAGGCAATGCCTTCCTGCACTGCGCGGAATATATCAGCCTGCTGATGAATGTTAAGATCAATACCCAGCAATTGTCCGCCTGTATATTTATTGTTCAGCATGCGTTCTGCCCCGTTTCCAAAAGGAATCACTTTTAAACCCTTACTGCCAATAGGCGAAGTTGCGGCCAGTGCATTCAATTCCGGATAGCTGGCATTTGGCGCAAAATTGTGTTTTGCCCACCGGTACATGCTGCCGGTTCCATTGATGCACAGCAACACGCCTGTATGTTTCTTTTCTTTGGTATAGGTGACATGGGCGAAGGTATTTACCCTTGATTCCTGATCGTAAGTTAACTGATCACTTACCCCATAAATAACGCCTGAGGTGCCTGCCGTTGCAGCAACTTCACCTGGCTTAAAAACATTCAGTGATAAGGCATTATTAGGCTGATCACCTGATTTATATGATACCGGAATGCCGGCTGCAAGCCCAAGCAAAGCCGCGGTTTCATCAAGCAGTTTTCCATGGGATGAAAATAATGGCTTCACTTCCGGAATAAGACTTTCTTCAAATCCGTAATATTTCATTAAATCGCTGGAAATCTTATCGTTCTGAAAATCCCAGAAAATCCCTTCTGATAAAGCCGGAATACTGGTAGTGATGCTTCCTGTTAATTTCATGGCAATAAAGTCGCCCGGCAACATGATCTTATCAATCTGCCCGAAAACCTCAGGCTCGTTTTCTTTCACCCAAGCCAGTTTAGAGGCCGTGAAATTGCCCGGAGAATTTAATAAATGTGATAAAGATTTTTCCCGACCAATGGCCTCGAAAGCACCGGCACCGATTTCAACAGCCCTGCTATCGCACCAGATGATACTGTCACGCAATACCTGTTGGGCTTTGTCTACCACGACTAAACCATGCATCTGGTAAGCAATGCCGATCGCCCTAATTTCTTTAGGATCAAAATCAGCTTTAGCATTCACTTTTAATATGGCTTGTTGTACATTTTCCCACCATTCTGCCGGCGATTGTTCTGCCCAACCGTTTCTAACAGATTTTATCGCTGTTTCCTCGTCAGGATATTGAGCTGTTGCCATACATTTTTGTGTGGCTGTCTCTACAACTGCAACTTTTATAGATGATGTACCAACATCAATACCTAATAAATACATTCGTTTATAATTGGATTTTTTTAATATTTGGTTATGCAAACGGTTGCATAAAGTTAATTGTAAAATTCTGAATCGCAAATTTTTTATCTTTTATAATGCTTTTTTTACCTGAAGCGACTGTTAGAGTTCACCTATTAAACCTTGATTTTAAATTTAAAAGATGAATAACACACCAAAGAAGCCAGTATTGCTGATAATTTATTACTTTAGTTACCATAAAATAAAAATGATGCAACAAATATCCTGGGATGATTTTGAAAAGGTAGAACTCAGAGTCGGAACGATTATAGAAGCTTTAGAATTTCCAGAAGCCAGACGTCCCGCATATAAATTACGTGTAGACTTTGGCGAGTTTGGTATAAAAACCAGTAGCGCCCAAATTACCAAACACTATACCTTAACAGAATTAATGGGCAGGCAAATTATAGGTGTGGTTAATTTCCCAAAGAAACAAATCGGAAAATTTATGTCTGAATTCCTGGTTACAGGATTTGCAGATGAAAATGGCGATATTGTATTATCTGCTGTGGAACGTAAAGTTCCCAATGGAAGCAAATTGGTATAAGTTGGCGAGGCAGATTTTATACTTTTCTTAAGCGGGAACCATTTTACAATCTATATTTCCCGCAGATCAATGAGATTCACGCAGATTCTTAATTACCTGAAATATCTCAACATCTTCTTTTATCCGCGAGATCTCCGCTAATCAGCGGAAACCTTTTACAATTTATATTCCCTGCAGATCAAAGTGATGTACGCAGATTGCTAATGGCCTGAAACAAAACCCTACTTTAATCCGCGAGATCTCCGCTAATCAGCGGGAACCTTTTTACATATTAAATCAGCCTTAAAGATTCTCTATATTTGCTTCATGAGTTTTTACAATTTCGATGACACTGATTCAGGTGAAGAAGATATCCATTACATGAAGCTGGCTTTAGAAGAGGCTAAAAAGGCATTGGCCGAAGATGAAATTCCCATTGGTGCTATTGTGGTGAGTAAAAACCGGATTATTGGACGGGGTTATAATTTAACAGAACGCTTTAACGATGTAACTGCACATGCTGAAATGCAGGCTTTCACTTCTGCAGCGCAAACCATTGGCGGTAAATATCTAAAAGATTGCACGTTATATGTAACGATTGAACCCTGTGTGATGTGTGCCGGGGCCAGTTACTGGACACAAATCAGCAGGATTGTGTATGGTGCACGGGAAGAAAAACGAGGTTTTATTTCTAAGGGGTCAAACCTCCTTCATCCAAAAACAATTTTGAAAGGAGGCGTATTGGCAGATGAATGTTCCTTATTGATGAAAAATTTCTTTGCCAGAAAACGTTAATTTTCAAATCTATTTTACGCATATTTTATTCTGATCAGGCTTTTACGAAAGTGAATACCATTTGATGATAATAACATGAACAAATCTTAACCTACGAATGTTATATTTGCTCAACAAACATTTTTAAATTTAAAACATAAAACTATGGCTTTTGAATTACCAGCGTTACATTACGCTACAGACGCATTAGAACCGTATATTGATAAAACTACCATGGAAATCCACCATGATAAACATCATCAGGCTTACGTAACGAACTTAAACAAAGCTGTTGAAGGCAAACCTGAAGCAAATTTAAGTATCGAAGAAATTGTTAAAAACATTTCAAAATATCCTGCTGCTGTTAGAAACAATGGCGGTGGTCATTATAATCACTCTTTGTTCTGGAACGTTTTAGGTCCGAACAAAGGTGGCGAGCCTACTGGCGATTTAGCTAAAGCGATTAATGAAACTTTTGGTTCATTTGCTGAATTAAAAACTAAATTACAGGAAGCTGGTGCAACCCGTTTTGGATCAGGCTGGGCCTGGTTATCTGTTGGTGCGGATAAAAAACTTCAGGTTTCATCTACACCAAACCAGGATAATCCTTTAATGGATGTTGCTGAAGTAAAAGGCACACCTATTTTCGGTATCGATGTTTGGGAGCATGCGTACTACTTAAAATATCAGAATAAACGCCCGGATTACTTAGCTGCCATCTGGAACGCAGTAAACTGGGATGCTGTTGCAGAACTTTACAAAAAAGCATTGTAAGCAAATCCATTTAAATCAGTGAGAAAGTCCCGGCATTAAAAATCGGGACTTTCTTGTTTTAAGATAATTACCTAACTTTACAGCTATTAAAACATTCAAAATGAAGCGGGTTATATTTTTACTCTTTATATTAGTTGGGATCAGTGGCTTGGTAAATGCACAACAAAATAAGGTTCCTACACCAGACGAGATTGCTAAAAAAAATGTAGATGATTTAGATAAAAGATTAAAACTAAACGATACGCAAAAAAGCGTTATTTATCGTTTTACCTTTAATCAGGCCAAGGAACAGGCAGATCTTATTAAAAGACAACAAGCTGGTAATTCACGTGAAGACGATGTTGACAAATTTTATAAACTGCAAAACGAAACCTCCAAAAATATCCGTAACGTATTAAAAGGTGAGCAACAAGCCGAATATGATAAGGTAATTGAAGAACGTTTGAGCGGTAAATCAGCTAAAGGAAAAAATAAGAAAAAGAAAAAAAGCGATGAAGAAGAAGTTCAGGGTGATATCAAAGGTCTTCTTTCTGCACCTCCATTAGAACAACAAAAGCAATAATCGTAATCATAAGGTTCCTCAAGAAATAATACTTTTATTCGTCATTGCGAGATGGCTTTTTCAGCAACGAAGTATCTTTCCTATCAGGGAATCCTGCAAAATAGATTCTTAATCAAAGCGTTGACTGCGATAAAGATTCTTCCTATATGATCAATACCATTCCAAAGTTTTTAACAGTGCTGGATATTAAATCCCAACAATATCCTTTTTTTTCTTTTGCTTCATGGTTTTAGGAATGATGGCTAAAATTTCCTCTTTTAAAGCATTCAGCATCCGCTTTTTGATAAAGTTTTTATGTGTAACCAAGCTGATCTCCCTCACTGGTTCAGGCGATTTGAAATGACGTATTTTCGCGGTTTGTTTCACACTTAACTCGGCAATAGCCAACTCAGGCAGCAAGGTTGCACCACCGTTTAAATCAACCATTCTGATCAATGTTTCTACGCTTCCTGTATTGTATTCCAAGCCCTGCATCCTGTTGTTTTTGGTAGACCGGCAAATATTTAAAACCTGGTTGCGCATACAATGTCCTTCGTTCAACAGCCAGATGTTTTCCTCGTTCAGGTCATCGGCATCAACTGCTTTCTTTCTATACAGCTTGCTATTTTTGCTGATATAACTTACAAAATTCTCATAGTACAGTGGTGTTTCAGAAATATGAGGATCTGTTAATGGCGTAGCCAAAATGCCGCAATCCAAAACACCTGTTTTAAGGTGGTGAACAATATCTTCAGTGGTATATTCCCAAATCAATAATTTAAGATCAGGATATTTTTCCAGCATGGCTGAAATCACCTCAGGTAATAGATAAGGAGCAATAGTAGGGATGACACCTATTTTAAGTTCTCCTAAAACATCTTGCTGCTGACTACTAATCAGTTCTTTCACCTTTCCGCTTTCCTGTAGAATTATCCTGGCTTGCGCGATTATCTGCGCACCAATTTCTGTTGGGAAAACGGGTTGTTTACTGCGGTCAAATATTTTAACACTTAACATTTCTTCCAGCTTTTGAACTTGCATACTTAGCGTGGGCTGCGTCACAAAACATTTTTCGGCAGCAGTGACAAAACTTCTGTAAGTATCAACAGCAACAATATATTCAAGCTGAACTAAAGTCATATCATAGAAATTGATTTATTTATTCAAAGATATAAATTTTAACTATAGCGGGAAATGATTGATGGATGGAATGAGTAAATGATAGCATGAAGAAATATTTAACTGATCGGTTTATGACAAATAGCTATACTCCATACCTTAACATGCTCTCATTTAAAATTCTTCATTTCAATTATTTTCTAATTTTTTAATCCCTGCTTTTAAAATCTTCGTATGCCAATGCAATTCCTTCCCTCAATTCAACCTGATGTTTCCAGCCTAAATCATGCAGTTTGGTCACATCCATCAGCTTTCTGGGTGTTCCATCAGGCTTGGTCTTATCAAAAACCAGTTCGCCATCATAGCCTAAAACATCTTTGATCAGCAACGCCAAATCTTTGATCGTTAAATCATGACCTGTACCAATATTGATTAGATGAGGTTCATTGTATGTTTGCATCAGAAAGTAACAGGCATCAGCCAGGTCATCAGCAAACAAAAACTCCCGCATTGGCGACCCTGATCCCCAAACCACTACTTCTTTTGCATCATTTACTTTCGCTTCATGAATTTTCCGGATCAGCGCAGGTAAAACGTGTGAATTTTGGGGATGATAATTATCATGATAACCATATAAATTAGTTGGCATAACGGAGATAAAATTAGCGCCATACTGATCACGGTATGCATCGCACATTTTGATACCGGCAATTTTTGCAATGGCATAAGGCTCGTTGGTTTCCTCTAAAGTTCCGGTGAGCAGATAATCTTCTTTTAAAGGCTGTGGTGCCAATTTGGGATAAATACAACTCGAGCCTAAAAACATTAGCTTTTTAACCTGATTAAGGTAAGCATGGTGGATAACATTATTTTGGATAGCTAAATTGTCATAAAGAAAATCTGCCCGGTAAGTATTATTCGCTACAATACCACCAACTTTCGCAGCAGCCAGAAAAACGTAATCAGGTTTTTCAACAGCAAAAAAATCAGCCACCGCCTGTTGGTTCCGAAGATCCAGCTCAGCAGACGTTCTGGTAATGATGTTGCTATATCCCTCTTTAACCAGTTTCCGGTAAATGGCAGATCCCACCATTCCACGATGCCCGGCTACATATATTTTTGCGTTCTTTTCCACAGTTATTTTTATAGGCCACAAAAATACAATTCCTTGATAAGAATGGCATTAATCTTTCTGTCAAAAGAACTTCGATATTGATTTAATTGTATTTTTGCAGAAAAATTAAACTTTTGGGTAAAGATAAACTTAGGCGTTTTGCAGAGATCGAAACCTTTGCAAACGTATATCAATTAGAAGAAGGCAAAGTATTAAAGGGAAATTGGGCAGCTCATCATTTCAAAAATACCAATCCGGTGGTGCTCGAACTCGCTTGTGGTAAAGGCGAATATTCCGTAAACCTGGCCAGGTTATTCCCGGATAAAAATTTCATCGGTATCGATTATAAAGGTAACCGCATCTGGCGTGGTGCCAAAACCGCTATTGAAGAAAGCATTGATAACGTTGCATTTCTGAGAATACAGATCGAAAATATCCTCGAGTATTTTGCAGAAGGTGAAATTGATGAAATCTGGATTACTTTTCCTGATCCTCAGCCACAGGATAGCCGGGAAAAAAAACGACTCACCTTTCCCGCATTTTTGAACCGATATAAACAGGTCTTGAAACCAGGTGGATGTGTAAACCTGAAAACAGATAACGACCAGCTTTATGCCTACACTGTTGAAAAAACAACAGCGTTAGGTTTGATCGTGCACAAAAATACGGATCATCTGTACACTTCGGAGTTTGCTGATGATGTATTATCGATCAAAACTTATTACGAAAAGAAATACTTATTACACGATAAAAACATCAATTACATCCAATTTTCATTTGAGTAATGAACACCAACTTTTACGAGCAGGTATATGAAATTGTGCGACTGATTCCGAAAGGCAGGGTTACCTCTTATGGTGCCATCGCGAAAAGTTTAGGTGCGGCAAAATCATCGAGAATGGTTGGTCATGCGATGCGTTTTGCAGGTACCGCACACCCGAAAGTACCGGCACATCGTGTGGTAAACAGCAGTGGATTACTAACGGGAAAGTTTCATTTCGGAACACCGGAAATGATGGAAGAATTATTGGCCAAAGAGGGTGTCCAGGTAAAAGGTGATAAGGTTTTAAATTTCAAACAGGTTTTCTGGAATCCGCTGGAAGAGATTACAGAATAACCGGCAAGCTTCTTTTATAATCTGTGATGGTAAAAATAATTAAAATCAAAAGACCTAAACAGGCATAAAACATTTCATCAACCACATTACCTTTAAACACAGTAAAGGCCAAAATAATTAAAGTGACGCTGACCACAAGTTCAAGTAAACCGTGAAGCTTTAGACTGATGATTTTAAAAATACCACCACTAAAATTGGTACAGATGGTTAAAAGAAATTGGACAATTCCGAGGGTATAAGATAATGTTGAACCGGTTTCAGAAAGACCAAAGAGATCTGGCGAAATCAGGAGCAACATCACCAGCATATAATCTAAAACGGCATGAAACTTAGGGGATATAATTTTCATATTCAATCATTTAATAAACAAACAATCGTCTCTTAAAAAAGATTTAAATTTTACAATATGGGAAAGTTAGTAGAAGAATTTAATGGCTATCGTGAAAAAATGAACGATAGAATCATGGAAATTGCAAATACAAACATCAAGCGTTTTTTTGCTTTAGATACCACTTCATATGCCGATGGTGCCTTAGATGTTAAAACAAAAGAAATGCTTGGTTTAGTTGCTTCAATGGTTTTACGTTGCGATGATTGCATTAAATATCATTTAGGAAAATGTCATGATGCTGGTGTAAACAGTGAAGAAATGAATGAAATTTTTATGATCGCCAACCTCGTAGGTGGAAGCATCGTAATCCCGCATTACAGAAGAGCAGTGGAGTATTGGGATGAGTTACAAAGTAGTTTGGAGTCTTAAGTTTGGAGTTTAGGGTGGCCGTTCAAATTCAGATAATGTAATTATATTTATCTATGGGAACGATTAAAGACTTACTTGCCTATCAAAAAGGCTTCATACTGGCTATGGATATTTTTATAATAACTAAGAAGTTTCCGGCAGATGAACGCTACAGTTTGACTGATCAAATTCGGAGATGCTCCAGAAGCGTTTGTGCCAACCTGGCGGAGGCATACCGAAAACGAAGATATCCAAATCACTTTGTAAGCAAATTATCAGATGCTGATACTGAAAATGGCGAAACACAAACATGGTTGGAGTTTGCTTTAGCTTGTGACTATATCAGTAATGTTGAATTTGAGAAACTAAATAGTCAAGCTGAAGAGGTTGCAAAATTATTAGTTTACATGATGAACAATCCTGAGCGTTTCCTAATTAAAAATACACCATAATCACACTTTTAAAAAAAAAGTAACCAACTATAGTTTTGTTCTATCCATATGCTTTTATACTCTATTAAGTATTTCTCATTATTCCTAGCAAGCTTAACTCTGAGCTAGTTATCGCATAGAATCTAAACTCCAAGCTAGCCATCCCGCAAACTCAAAACTCAAAACTCCAAACTCGCCACCATGCATACTCAAAACGCCAAACTCAAAACTCAAAACTCCCTAATACGCTGCACCTGGGCCGGCACTGATCCGCTATACATCAAATATCATGATGAAGAATGGGGTAAGCCTGTTTATGATGATCAAACTTTATTTGAATTTCTGATCCTGGAGGGCGCGCAGGCCGGCTTAAGCTGGGTTACCATTCTTCGCAGAAGGGAAAATTACCGCAGAGCCTTTGCCAATTTTGACGTACAAAAAGTGGCAGCATTTAATGAGCAGGATGTTGAACGCCTCCTGAACGATCAGGGGATCATCAGAAACAAACTGAAGGTAAATGCTGCAATTTTAAACGCCAGACTGTTTATCGAAATTCAAAAAGAATTCGGAAGTTTCTACAATTATATCTGGGCTTATATTCCTGGTCATAAAACCATTGAAAACAATATTCAGAAGATGAGCGATGTACCAGCCAGCACAGAAATCTCCGATCGGATGAGCAAGGATATGAAAAAACGTGGCTTTAAGTTTTTCGGTACCACCATTTGTTATGCTTTTATGCAGGCCACTGGTATGGTAAATGATCATTTAATGAATTGCTGTGCGCGATAATTAATGATTTTCAAACCTTAGAACCTGATAAATTTGTTGTATACTAACGTTGAAACCCCTGGTTATTTTAGCTTTCGTGCTACATCTTTAACCCATAGTTAATCTCGATCTTAAAATCATTCAATCCTGTAAGTCCTCGTTATTTCTTCACCTCATTATAGGCTTTTACCAATTCAATTACATCGCGAATATTATATTCAGCGCTATATTCGACTTTCTCTTTAAAACCCGGAGCATCGCCCAGCTTTTGCAGTAAAATGGTTCGCACAGCAGCACGCTTATCATCATCAGTAATGGCCTTAACCGATAGTTCCTGCAGCGGACCTGAACCTGGTTTTTCAATAAAGTATCTTACTGCAGATGCACCGGCAGGCTTTTCTCGCCTGGCATTACCGCCACCACCTATGCTAATTCCTCCACCCATGCCCATGCCACCAAAACCTCCGGTTCCTGCTCCAATTCCCACAGACGGACGAAACCTAACTTTTCTATCCTTCGCTGCAGGCACCAGATCGCCCCCACCAAAAGAATATAAATTCACTGCCCCCAACTCCATTACTTTTACAAAGCGGTATTCAAAATTTTTACCGTTAGCAAAACCTTTACTTAGGAAAGCATTGCCGTTCCAGAAAAAATTCTTCACGTCCTTAGCCGGCAGAACAACATCACTTTCATCATTGGCACTGATTAAAACAGAGAAATAATCTGTTCCTTTTATGGTACCACGAATCACATCGTCATTATTTTTTACGATGAAATCCTGGGCGAAAAGATGGGTTATTGAAAATAAGAAAAGAGATACAGCAAATAGAAACTTCATCATATGAATAGCCTTTATACAAATAACGTGAACTCAAACCTAAATCTTATTATTTAAACCATAAAGTTGCATTTTTTTTAATCCTTTGCATTCACTGGATTTTGTTGAAAAAGCATTTTAATGATTTGGCTAACTTTGGTTACTTTTACTCGAATAAGTAAACAATAAACCGGAGTAATCCTTTTTATCTGTGTAATCAATATTTTATGAAAAAACTCTTTCTTCTAGATGGAATGGCATTGATGTATCGGGCGCATTTTGCATTAAGTAAAAATCCCCGATTCACTTCTTCCGGAATTAATACATCTGCTGTTATGGGCTTTACCAATACACTGCTTGATGTTTTAAAGAAAGAAAAGCCAAGCCATATGGCGGTGGTTTTTGATACGGATGCACCAACGGAAAGACATACATCCTTTGAAGCCTATAAAGCACAACGCCAGGCCATGCCGGAAGATCTGGCGGCAGCCATGCCATATGTAATTAAACTCATCACCGGCTTTAATATTCCGGTGATTACGTCTGATGGCTATGAAGCGGATGATATTATTGGTACCCTGGCAAAAAAAGCCGAGCAAAAAGGCTATCAGGTTTTCTGCATGACCCCGGATAAAGATTTTGCTCAGCTGGTATCTGAAAATATCTTTATTTATAAACCCGCCCGTATGGGTAACGACATGGAAATTCTGGGCGTTAAAGAGGTACTGGCCAAATGGGAAATTGAGAACGTACTCCAGGTGATTGATATTTTAGGATTATGGGGTGATGCTGTGGATAATATCCCTGGGATTCCGGGAATCGGCGAAAAAACCGCCAAGTCTTTAATCAAGACCTATGGATCTATGGAAAATATCATTGCCCACTCGCACGAGCTTAAAGGTAAGCAACGTGAAAATGTAGAAAACTTTGCTGAACAGGGATTAATTTCAAAAAAGCTGGCCACTATTATTTTAGATGTTCCCGTAGAATTAGATGAGGCCAGTTTAGAAATCTGCGATCCTAGTCGTGATTTGCTCGAACCTCTTTTTACTGAACTTGAATTTAGAACTTTAGGTCGCCGTGTTTTTGGTGATGAATTTTCTGTAACCACTGCCAGGTTTGGAGAAGGCACACAGACAGACTTATTTGGCAATCAATCCGGAGAATCCATCCAATATACCAACACTTTAGAAGAGGAACCTGCAGAGAAGCTGCCAGCCAAAACGATAGAAAACACCGAACATGATTATCAGCTGGTGGATACGGCTGAAAAACGTGCTGATTTAATTAAACTTTTATTAGCAGAGCCTAAAATTTCTTTCGATACCGAAACCACCGGAACAGATGCCAACATTGCCGATCTTGTAGGTTTGTCATTCTCTATTAAACCCGGAACCGGATATTATATTCCGCTTTCTGCAGTCAGAGACGAAGCACAGGCCATTGTTGATGAGTTTCGGGTAGTTTTAGAAAATCCGGAAATTGAGAAAATCGGACAAAACACTAAATATGACATTCTGGTTCTGAAATGGTATGGTATAGAAGTTCAGGGGAAAATTTTTGATACCATGCTAGCCCACTACCTGATTGATCCGGATACGCGACATGGGATGGATATTTTAGCTGAAAATTACCTGGGTTATTCGCCCATCTCCATTACCAAGCTGATTGGTCCAAAAGGAAAAAACCAAGGAACGATGCGTGATGTTCCGGTGGAAGACGTTGTAGATTATGCTGCTGAAGATGCTGATGTAACCTTGCAACTGGCTCAAATCTTTGAACCGAAATTGGTAGAGCTCAATGCCGCTAAACTTGCAGAAGAAATAGAAAATCCTTTGGTATATGTTCTTGCTGATATCGAAAAAGAAGGTGTTCGCATTGATATGAACACGCTTAAAGCTTATTCTGCCGAATTGGAGATTGAAATCCGCAAAGCAGAGCAAAGCGTTTATGAAAAAGCGGGCTTAACCTTCAATTTAGCCTCTCCAAAACAATTGGGCGAAGTTTTATTTGATAAACTACAGCTTGATCCTAAAGCTAAGAAAACAAAAACAGGACAGTATCAAACCGGCGAAGATGTACTCATGGCCCTGGCAAATAAGAGCGATATTGTAAAAGACATTTTAGATTTCAGGCAGTTACAAAAACTAAAATCTACTTATGTTGATGCACTACCATTAATGGTCAATCCAAAAACGGGCCGGGTGCATACTTCATACAATCAGGCTGTTGCCGCAACAGGCCGGTTAAGTTCTAACAACCCTAACCTTCAGAACATCCCTATTCGTACGGAAAGAGGAAGAGAGGTACGTAAGGCATTTATTGCCCGGGATGAGAACCATATCTTGCTGTCTGCGGATTATTCTCAAATTGAATTAAGGATAATTGCCGAAATCAGTAAAGAAGAAAACATGCTGGATGCTTTTAACAACGGCATTGATATTCATACCGCCACAGCAGCAAAAGTATATGGCGTAAGTATTGAAGATGTAGATAGTACGCAGAGAAGAAATGCAAAGGCGGTTAACTTCGGTATTATTTACGGCCAATCTGCTTTTGGTTTATCGCAAAACCTGGGCATACCGCGTAAAGAGGCTGCTGATATCATTGAACAGTATTTCACCCAGTATCCGGGTATTAAGCGATATATGAGCGATACCATGAACTTTGCCAGGGAAAATGGTTTTGTAGAGACGATTATGGGTAGAAGACGTTATTTAAGAGACATTAACTCAGCCAATCAAACAGTACGTGGTTTTGCAGAACGAAATGCTATTAACGCACCTATCCAAGGTTCGGCAGCAGACATGATCAAAATTGCGATGATCAACATTCATCGCGAAATGAAAGCACAAAATCTGCAGTCAACCATGACCATGCAGGTACATGATGAGCTTGTGTTTGATGTAGTTAAATCTGAAAAAGAAGTGATGAAATCTATTATCCAGGATAAGATGGCCAATGCCATTAAGTTAACCGTTCCAATTGTAGTAGAAATTGGTGAAGGAGATAACTGGTTGGCCGCTCATTAAATTAAATAGTCATCTTCATTAAAACTTCATTACGATTAATCAATTTTACATCAACAAATAAACGAGTAAAACAAAAAAATAAAGAATTATGAAAAAGTTATTAAGTTTAATCGCAATCGCAGCATTTGGTTTATCTACAGCATTTGCTCAAACACCTGCAACAACTCCGGCTAAAGCTAAAACTGTTGTTAAAAAAGAAGTAAAAACTACAACAGCTCCTGCAAAAGCAGCTGCAAAACAAGAAACTAAAAAAGTAGAGACAAAAACAACTACGGCAACTTCTAAAGTTAAAGCTGATGGTACTCCGGATAAACGTTTTAAAGAAAATAAAACTAAATCAGTAACTAAAGTTGATGTAAAAACTAAAAAAGACGGTACACCAGATATGCGCTATAAAGCAAATAAAACTGCTGCTAAAAAAAATTAGGTTAGTATGATGATTGAAAAAGGGTTCTGACGAAAGTTAGAACCCTTTTTTTATTATCCTCTTTCTGGTATACTTACCCGTCAGAAATCATATAACAAATCAGCTATAAACTGATGGTTTCACCAATCTTTGGAAGCAATAACGTTTTGTCCTCGCGCTTAAATTTGGCTATCGCATCTTCTTCATTGATACTAATCGGAGGAAAAGTATTATAATGTACACCTATTATCTGATCACAATTGATGTATTTAGCTGCGATAACAGCATCGTCTACATCCATCGTATAGTGACCACCGATAGGTAAAATGGCATAATCGAGGTGATGCAGTTCAGCCAATAACTTCATTTCTGAGGTTAAAGCCGTATCGCCGGCAAAATAAATTTGCTTACCCTCTAGTCCCAGCACAAAACCCGCCGGATTTCCGCCATAGCTTCCATCAGGATTTGAACTGCTGTGAACAGCCCATACGGTACGCAATTTACCAAAAGGCATTGTTTGTGTCCCAAAATTAATGTCGGTAACCTTTTCAACACCTTGTTCCTTTATCCATTTGGCTACCTCTACCACTGCAATAACCTGTGCATCGGTTTGCTTAGCCAATTCCACTAAGTCAGCCACATGGTCACCGTGCCCATGACTAACCAAAATATAATCGGCTTCAATTTTAGAGGTATCAACATCCTTTGCCAGTGGGTTTGATTTAATAAACGGATCAAAGAGGAATTTTTTGCCATCTGCTTCAATTAAAAAGCAAGACTGACCATAATATGTATATTTCATATATCGGAGATTTAATTATTGTATACCTGGCAATGAACTTATAGCTTCACCACCCAGTTAGGACTTTAAAATTAATTACTGTCCAAACATGCCACCTAAACCACCCAGCATGTCTTGTGCCGAGGCCTGCATTTCTGTAGCACTTACTTCTTCAGCATTCGCCAGGGCTTTATTGATGGCAGTTAACAGCAATTCTTCCAACGCCTCCTTATCTGTATTTTTTAAAAATTCATCATCAATAGCAACACCGGTAATGGCTTTATTGGCTGTTGCTGTAATCTTTATGGCGCCATTTTCGACTTCACCAAATACAGAAATGGTATCTAAACGTTTTTTAATTTCCTCAGCTTTTTGTTGCGCTGCAAATAATTTATCGAACATATTTATTGTTTTTATAGTAAACGAAACTCGGCTGGATTGGTTTTCAAATGAAGCGTATAAAAGCATTAATTTACACGCTAATACTTTTCTGCTATTTTTTAAATTCTTCCCAGAATAGTATTGAGTTCATCAAGAAAGCGATCAATTTTTTTAGTACCCATAAAACTCTTTAAAGACATTACACGCATTTTATCTTTACCAGGCAGGTAAATTTCGGCATTAACCTCTGTGCCCGAATAAATCAGGTTTGTGGTTTTTCTAACAATCTGAAAACGAATAATATCATCAAAAGCATATTCTTTCACCTTACGTCCGCCAAAAGTAGCATGGATTAATTTTCGCTGGTGTTTATCAAATTTTACACTTGAAAATACCATGTAGAATAACACCACACCAATTATAAGCGGGAAATAAGTCACCAGGATCCTTTTAAAGGCATTTTCTCCAGCCATAAAATCTGGTTGAATTAAGATGGCAACCGTAATCCCTATCATAATTAGACCAACAATCACTCCTCCAATTTTCTGCTGCTTTAACTGGTAAATGCCGCCTTCTTCTTTAAAGAATTCAAAGTCATAAATCGCCTGTTTCGGAATCACCGGTGCGTTGGCAAAAACAAGTTCATCAATTTTTGGTAAAACCTCATTCTGATACTGAATCAGGTTAGCATCGGTAACCTTACTATACCCGTTAGATACTGGCAGGCCTTTCCCATGCCTGTTACTTTTTTTAAATAGGCGATAACTGTATCCGCCACCATAAACTTCATATGAGTCAACAGCGGCAATATCATCAAAAGAAATAGAGCCAACTGGTAAAAAACCAATCTTCCGATATAATGTTCTGTCCGTTCCATTAAAGATTAATTTTGATTCTGCCATCCAAACTAAGAGTAACGGAACCATTAACAGTACCCCACAATAAATTATGACAGTGCTTTGAGAATAGCCGCTCATCTGAGTAGAAAGATAGTAAACAAGCCCTAAAAAGAGAATAAAAAAAACCAATCCAACTATCCGCAAATTACGTTTCGGATAAATGGTAAGCGTATTTGGCTCAATAATCCATTTTGTCTTTGCCATAAAAATTAATCTTCATCGGAGCCTGGTAAGCTCCCGTTTCCATGATAAGCACCTTTACGGATAATTGGCATATTCAAGTGTTTGTATAAATCATCCAGATGCATTAAACTTCCGTTAGTTAAATTTCCCAAAAATATAACGATGATGTTTTTATCTAAATCACGCACATAGATGTGCCTGAAACCATGCCACCATCCGGTATGGTATACCACCTTGTCCATCTTTTCACCATCAAACATTCTCCAGCCATAGCCATAGTTAAAGTGGCCATTTACAGGCTTATTACGGCCAACATATGAAGAATCGCTACTTTTTTTGGTAATTAATCGTCCGTTTTTAAGATACTTATCAAATAAAACCAAATCATGTAACGTACTGTAAATTCCTTTATCTCCAACTGGGCCATCTAAAAAATTCTGTGCAACAGAGTACTTCCAGGTACGATCATGCCCTACCACGTCAACCGGAATTTTTTCATATTCGGTAGTGCTGTATACATGCGTATGTTTTAAGCCTGCAGGTTTAAAAATATGTTCCATCATGTATTGCGAGTAGCGCTGTCCTGTAACCTTTTCAATGATCGCTCCCAAAACCATAAAATTGGAATTGTTGTAATGGAAACGATTATCTGGTTTGGTATAGGGATTTGGTTTGCGCTCAGCAATTACATTCATCACTTCCTGGTTGGTCACGCCCTTTTTCATCGGACGCTTTTCCTTCCTCCAGATATCATCAATGAAATAAACATAATTCATCATGCCGCTACGGTGACTCAGAAGCAATTTTACAGTAATGCCATCATATGGAAAGTTTGGAAAAAACTTCTTTACATTATCATTTAACGACAATTTACCGGCCTCAACCAACTGCATAATGGCAGTTCCGGTAAAGGTTTTGGTAATAGAGGCCAGTTCAAACTCTGAATTGATCTTTAAGCTGTCGCGATGCAGATAATCTGCCCACCCAATTGCTTTTTCATATAGAATTTTGCCATCCTTCGCAACAAGCATGTTTCCATTAAACCCATACTTTTTATGCAGGTTCTGTACAAAATCAGCGATCCACTTATCACCTTTCGCCGGATCGTATGCAATTAAAATACTGTCCGCCTTATCATCTTCTTTTACGCGGATTTTGGCGTCAGCAGCCTTTTTCTCTTCTGATTTTTTGCTGTTGCATGCGGTTAATAAAGTGACAGAGAGGGCTAATACTGAACAGATATATCTAAAATTCATTTATGTAAAAAAAGAGGGATTTAAAACCCGAAAATTAAAGAATTTTAGACGTTTAATCAGAAAGAGTTTTAAACATTTGCGCATTTTTGGTGATACCAGCATTCGAACAAATGTCCTTTGCTTCCATAAACCGGATCATTATCCGGATTCTTAACTTTTGCAATCTCTTCATCTGCCTCCGGACGTTCTTCAGGCTTACCATATTTAATATTGTACTCTGCTCCATTTGGATAAGCACCTACTACCGTAAAGTCTTCACTGGCACTTAATTTCATGTGTGCAACACCAGCGGGGATTACTACAACATCACCTTTATCCAGTTCTATACAAACGCCATGTTCACCACCAAACTGCACTTCGGCTTTGCCGCAAAATACACCCATTACTTCATGCGTATTGCTGTGATAATGTTGATAATCAAAAATCCCATCCACCCAGGCATTAGAATATCCATTTTGAGCAAACACTTTTTTAATCACTTCTTCAGTTTCATCAGGATGAATCAGGAAAGCACCCTTATAAATCATTAAAGGTAATTTTTGATTATTGGGGAAATTTCCGTTTTCTGCTATTGTATGTGATACAAGATAAGCTTCCTGTATTAATTTTTCTTTATTCATGATTGTGGTATTTCCATAATTAACAAAGTAATGCAGAAAGGGTTTAGGATTTGTTTTCAAAATTGCCTGCAGGTCATGGAGATCTAAGCAGGTTTAGTTGTTGAATATGATTGATGATACGCACGAAGGCTTATTTCATCGGTGAGATCTGCGCAAATCAGCGGGAACCATTTAAACACCTTTTTTCTCCCGCAGATCAAAGATGATTAACGCTGATTTTTAATATAGCGCTTAATACATCCTCAAAGTCTTATATCTGCGAGATCTGTGCAAATCAGCGGGAACCATTTAAACGCATTTTTTTATTCCCGCGGATCAAAGATTTACATAGATTTTAATTAAATTCTTATATTAGACTATTCATCCCATTCTTAACATCAAAACAATTTAACAATGGATGAAAATGATATTTCTTATCTGGTACGTGGTGCTATCTTTAAAACATATCATACACTTGGTCCAGGCTTATTAGAATCTGCCTATGAAGCGATATTAATCTATTTGCTAACTGAAGATGGCTTAAGTGTCAGGAGGCAAGTTCCTTTACCAATCATCTTTAATAAAATAAAACTTAAAACAGGATATAGGGTAGATTTACTTGTCAATAACTTAGTAATCATTGAAATAAAATCTATTGAAATGCTTGCTCCTGTTCATCATAAACAAGTATTAACCTATTTAAAATTATCAGGTATTAAGCTTGGCTTGCTGGTCAATTTCAATACGTCGAATATAGCTGCATCAATCCATCGCAAAGTGAATGGATTGTAAAAAACTTCTGCGCAGTTAAATTATATGTGTAATGGATATCTAAGGGATTTCTGAAATTGCTGGACATATTGCAAAATTCAAAACCCAAAAAAGCCACTCCTATTCAGGAATGGCTTGATGTATATTTCTCAGTCCGAAAACTGAAACTTGTAATTTGTTAACTGATTAAGCTAATAACCTGATTGGTTCTTCAAGTAATCCTTTCAAGGTTTGCAGGAACTGTGCTCCGGTTGCACCATCAACGACACGGTGATCGCAACCTAAAGTCAACTTCATTACGTTACCTGGAACAACAGCACCATTTTTCACTACAGGAACTTGCTGAATTGCACCCACTGATAAAATTGCACCATCAGGAGAGTTGATAATAGAAGTAAATTCATCAATACCAAACATACCTAAGTTAGATACAGTGAAAGTAGAACCTTCCCAATCTGCTGGTTGTAATTTTTTAGCTTTTGCTTTACCACCGAAGTCTTTCACTTCTGCAGAAATATGTGATAATGATTTCCCATCAGCAAAACGTACTACAGGAACCAATAAACCATCTTCAACAGCCATCGCTACACCAATGTTGGTATGTTCATTAAAACGGATTTTATCTCCACCCCATGATGAGTTAACAGCAGGGTGTTTCTTTAATGCAACTGCAACTGCTTTAATTACGATATCATTGAATGAAACTTTAACTGGGGCAACAGCATTAATTGCCGTACGGGCTGCCATTGCATTATCCATATCAATACTTACGGTTAAGTAAAAATGAGGAGCAGTAAATAAACTTTCAGCTAAACGTTTGGCAATTACTTTACGCATTTGCGAAACCGGCTGTTCAGTGTATTTAACTTCGCCAACATAAGTAGGAATTACCGGAGCGGCGGCCGCTGCTTTCGGTTGTTCGCTGCTTTCTGCTTTTGGCTTCCCGCTTTCAGCTGGTGCTGCTGGCTTATAGTTTTCAATATCTTTTTTAATGATTCGACCACCTTCTGCACTACCAGAAACCTGCGATAAATCAATTCCTTTATCTTTGGCAATTTTCTTAGCCAGAGGCGATGCTTTTACACGACTATCAGAAGAACCTTCTGCAACAGGAGTTGAAGTGGCGTCAGCGGCTGTTGTTTGCTTCTCTTCTTTCGGTGCTTCGGTTTTTTCTTCGCTTTCTGCTTTAGGCTTTGCGTTTTGATCTCCACCAGCCAAGATACCACTTACATCGGTTCCTTCAGGACCAACAATAGCTATAATTCCATTTACCTTAGCTGCTGAACCTTTCTCCACACCAATGTGCAATAAAGTACCGGTTGCATAACCCATCACTTCCATAGTTGCCTTATCGGTTTCTACATCAGCTAAAACATCATCGTCCTTAACTTTATCACCAACTTTTTTATGCCATTCAGCAATTACGCCTTCAGTCATGGTATCACTTAGCAAAGGCATCCGAATTACGGTAACACCTTTTTCTGCCAGTTCTTCCTCGCTTAAACCACCACCTTGCGCAGGAGCAGCTTCTTCTTTTTTATCATCAGCCTTAGGCACGTCATCTTTACTTTCAGACTTCGGACTTGCCGACTCCTGACTTCCAGACTGTTCTGCTTCTAAAGCTGCTTTATAATCTTCACCTTCTTTACCAATAACGGCCATAACAGCATCAACAGGCACAGCGGTTCCTTCTTCTACACCGATGTATAAAAGCGTACCATCCCAGTAAGATTCCATATCCATTGTTGCCTTGTCAGTTTCTACTTCTGCCAAAACATCTCCGCTTTTCACTTTATCGCCCACTTTTTTATGCCACTTCGCCAAAACCCCTTCGGTCATGGTGTCGCTCATTTTGGGCATTTTAATTACCTCAGCCATTATATCTAATTAATTGAAATCTTTAAAATATTAGTCCATTACATAAGGATAGTTTTCTGTCATATACACATCTTTGTATAATTCAGAAACTTCCGGCCACGGAGACTCTTCAGCAAATTTAACTGCCTGGTCTACTGTTGCTTTAACTTTAGCTTCTACTTCTTCAATCCAGGCCTCATCGGCATATTTTTCTTTCAGGATTGTTTCTCTCGCCAATTCAACCGGATCTTTAGCTTTATAATCTTCTAATTCTTCTTTAGTACGATATTTAGCCGGATCAGACATGGAGTGTCCACGGTAACGGTAAGTTCTCATTTCCAGGAAGGTTGGTCCTTCACCTTTACGGGCGCGCTGAATAGCTTCATCCATTGCATTATGAACAGCAACAGGGTCCATACCATCAACAGGTGCGCATGGCATGTCAAAACCTAAACCAATTTTATAAATATCAGTCATGTTAGTGGTACGCTGTACCGAAGTACCCATGGCATAACCATTGTTTTCACAAACAAAAATTACCGGTAATTTCCACAACATGGCCATGTTAAATGTTTCGTTTAATGCACCCTGACGTACTGCGCCATCGCCCATATAACAAATATTAACATTATCTGTTCCTTTATATTTTTCTGCAAAAGCAACACCAGCGCCTAATGGAATCTGACCTCCAACAATTGCGTGTCCACCATAAAAATTATGTTCTTTGCTAAACATGTGCATTGAACCACCTTTACCTTTAGAGCAACCTGTAGCCTTACCATACATTTCTGCCATGATGCTGTCGGCACTTACACCTAAAGCTAAAGCATGAGCGTGATCGCGATAAGTAGTAATCATCGAATCACCTTTTTGCATTGCAGATATTGCACCTGCTACAACAGCTTCTTGTCCAATGTATAAATGACAAAAGCCACGTATTTTTTGTTGTCCGTATAACTGGCCAGTTTTCTCTTCGAATTTGCGCATCAGCAACATCGACTCAAACCACTTTAACCAGGTATCTTTATTTATTTCTACTGCACTCATTTTAGGGTATTTGTTTTTTTGCGACAGCAAATCTAATTTTTTTATTATAATTTTTGGCACTTTCTAATGTAAAAACATCATAATATCAGCTATGAAATTACATTTAACTTTTGTTACTTAACCATTTGGCGTTCATATCTCCCTATTCTTCAAAAAAGGCAATTTCACGGATGATTAATTTCACGATTTAACAAATTACTTATTCTAATGATTGTGAAATTTTATTCTGCGAAACTTTACCACACCACAATTAACCAATTCCCTTTCCATCAGATCGTACAGGAAATACTTATGCAAAAAAATCCGGAAATTAATTTCCACTTTTTAAGGAATTAAAGCTCACGATGGTAAATACAGACTGATTTAACGTTTCAATTGCTCACTTATTAATCATCTTAAATAACTTTGAGCCAAAACAATTAAAATCAATTCGAAGTGGTCTAATTTTCTTCAAAAATTGTTTTCTATCTTGGGATAATTTTAAATATAAAACACCGTTAACTAACATGTCACAACGTGGAGATGTTAATAACTTTTACTTTTTAACACAAACATTTGGATGACATTTGTATAATTGATACCTTTGACAAATCAACAATAAGCCAAAATGGTTTACGTTACTGTGTAAGTGAATACCCAAACATAACTGTATAACATGATTAAAAAATTTTTGTTTTCATCCATAATTGCTATCTGTACGCTCTCAACTGCATTTGCACAAACAAAAACAAAAGAATCTGGTAAAGACTTAAATGATCCTGACAACTTAGCTTCACAATACTTTTCTCAGGTAATGGGTGTAGCGGTGGATGCAACGTCGAACTTAAAATTATATAAGTTTATTTACGAATGGATCGGAACACCTTACAGTTATGGTGGTTCAAGCAAAAAAGGGATTGATTGCTCTGCTTTTACCAAAGCGATATACGACAAAGTTTTCAACACTACAATCAGAAGAAATTCTCGTGATATCTTCAGTATGGTAGACCCATTATCTAAAGAAGATTTAAAAGAGGGTGACCTCGTTTTCTTCAAGATAAGAAGCAGAAGTATTTCTCATGTTGGTATCTATCTTGGTGATAACAGATTTGCACATGCATCGAGTTCACGTGGTGTAGTGATCAGCAATTTAAATGAGCCCTATTACAGTCGTTATTTTTACAAGGGCGGCCGCGTTTTAGAATCATTTAAAAAAGAATTTACAGTAGAATAAATACGATTGTAGATTTACGATCTTAGATTAAACAGATATAGTCCTCCAGAAGTAATTTTGGAGGATTTTTTTTATCCCATCCATAGCCGATGAAATTCATAAAGACATCTTTTTTAACCCTTTCCGCAATCATTACCATCTTCAGTTGCACCAACAATAGTGCACAGGTAGTGGTATCAACAGCTAAAACAGATACTGTAGTTAAAAAAATAAAAGATACCATTTCCATCACCGCCGTTGGCGATATCATGCTGGGCTCAGCCTTTCCATCCACTTCAAACCTTCCCGCTGATGATGCAGTGAATAGTTTTCAGGCGGTTGATAGCCTATTAAAGGGTGATATTGTTTTTGGTAATCTGGAAGGTTGTTTTTTAAACTCAGGTCATTCTACAAAATGTAATGGCATTAATCCCAATAATTGCTATGCATTCAGAATGCCGGAGCGCTATGCCGGTATCTATAAAAAAGCAGGCTTTAATGTATTAAGCATTGCCAATAACCACGTGGGCGATTTTGATTCGAGAGGAAGAAAAAACACTGCCAGAATTTTAGATTCGTTACAAATTCATTATGCTGGTCAGCTGAACAAACCTTTCGAAATTTTTGAAAAGGATAGCGTGAAATATGCTTTCTGTGCATTTGCGCCAAATGAAAATACCGTTTCTATCAATAAAGTAGCTGATGCCAAAGCTTTGGTTACCCGTCTCAAAACCATGGCAGATATTTTAATTGTATCATTTCATGGTGGTGGCGAAGGCGCCAGGTTTGAACATGTGCCACGTAAAAATGAAATATTTTATAAAGAAAACAGGGGCAATGTTTATGCTTTTGCCCATGCTGTAATAGATGCTGGTGCAGATGTGGTTTTAGGTCACGGCCCACACGTTACCCGAGCCGTAGAAGTTTATAAAAACAAGTTCATTGCTTATAGCCTCGGAAACTTCTGCACTTACGGCATGTTCAGCCTGAAAGGCAATAACGGCATTGCACCATTGCTTCAGTTGAAGGTAAATGCCAAAGGTAATTTTCTTTACGCCGATGTGACATCTATACAACAAGATAAAATTAAACGGTTAACACGGGATGAAAGCCACCGTGCTTTTAAACGCATGAAGGAGTTAACAGATATAGATTTTGCAGGCCATCAGCTCAATTTTGAAAACAACAGGATTACTTTAAAAAATTAATTTCCTGTTACACCAATTCTGATTTATTTCCGAATCTTTGTTAATTACTGAAGTTAAACAGCATATGAAAAAAGGACTAGTTCTTCATTACATCATCGGCATCGCTGCAGCAGTTTTAGTATTGGCCGCAGCTTACTACATCAACCAGAATCCTAAAAACCTGCTATCTGCTGGAATTATTATTTTGGCTGGCTGTCTGGTTGCATTTAGCCAGTATCAGATTATAAAGCATAAAAGAAAAAACAAGCACTAATACCGATTAAAGGTTGTTTATCCAGCGATCTTATAGGAAGAGTATTAACTCTCGTCTTTGGTATTTTTAACAAGCCCAATTCCAGATACGAAGAATATCAATCCGATAATACCGTACACAAATAAGCCACGTGTATTCTGACTGTGGTTGACAAAGCCATATCCGGCATAGATGAGTCCGATAATGCCCAGAACAGTTAATATGGTTCCGAAAGTGCGTTTTATATTCATGATTTTAGATTAATAGTGTAAATACAACAAATACCAACTTTTGTTTTAAAGTGCACAAAAAAAGCCACGTCCTTTTTTAAAACGTGGCTTAAATTTATTTATTCAGCATTACCAAACACCTAGCCTGTTTTCTGGAGCCAGATACATTTTAGCTGTAGTGGGTATATTGAATGCCTTATAAAATGCCTCCATGTTATAGACGGTGCCATTTACCCTAAAAATTTCCGGACTATGTGGATCAGTCTTAATACGAACACGCATTGATTCATCTCTGGTTTTCATTCTCCAAACCTGAGCAAAACTTAAAAAGAATCGTTGATCTGGTGTAAATCCATCGATTTTCTTATCGCTTTTAGCTTGTTCGGTTAATTTAAAGGCATCATACGCAATATTCAAACCACCAATATCAGCCAGATTTTCACCTAAAGTTAATGAACCATTCACATGCTGATTATCCAAAAGTGTAAACTTATTATATAGTGCAACTACTTTATCGGCTTTACTTTTAAATTTCGCGGCATCTTCTTTCGTCCACCATTCTTTTAAATTACCAGCTGCATCATATTGTCTGCCCTGATCGTCAAATCCATGTGTCATTTCATGGCCGATAACGGCACCGATAGCGCCATAATTAATGGCATCATCAGCATTGAAAGCAAAAAATGGAAATTGCAGAATGCCGGCTGGAAATACAATTTCATTATAGGCAGGGTTATAGTAGGCATTTACTGTAGGCGGTGTCATAAACCATTCCGTTTTATCAACCGTTTTACCCAGTTTAGCCATCATCTCTTTATAACCGTGCTTTCTTGCCGATTGAAGGTTAGCGAAATATGTACTTCTCGAAATTTCCACATCATCATACTTTTTCCATTGATCAGGATAGCCTATTTTTTTAATAAATGCATTTAACTTCTCGAGGGCTTTCTTTTTAGTTTCGGCAGACATCCAATCTACTTTTTTGATTCGTTCTGCATATACTTTCTGCAGGTTATTCACCAATTCCAACATACGTTTTTTAGCTTCAGGCTTAAAATATTGTTCGGCATAAAGCTGTCCCAGTAAGTCGCCCAGATTACTATCCGTATTGTTAACCATTGTTTTCCATCTTTCAGTTTGTGCAAGCTGGCCATACAAGGTTTTACTAAAGAATTCAAATTTTGCCGTTCTAAAGGCTTTAGTAAGTGCATTTGCAGCATTATTCAGTGCATCAAACTTTAGTTTTTCCTTCCAGGTTTCAATGGGCTGGCTTTTTATCAGGGCAGATAATGCCTGGTAATATTTTGGCTGTCTGATAATAATGCTATCCGTTGATGCGCCAAGATTTTTCAGTACCGTATTAAAATTGATATTTGGAATTTGTTTCTGGAAATCTGCAACCGCCAGCTTGTTATAATTTTTCTGAGGATCACGCAATTCAACCGGGGTTGAATGTGATTTTGCCAACATGGTTTCCAGCTTTAAAATATGGTCGGCATAGGAGGAGGCATGAGCAGAATCTCCGGCAAGGTTAAATATTTTGGTGATGTATTTCAAATATTCTGTCCTGATTTTTTTTGCCTTATCATCCTGATCGAGATAATAACTACGTTCTGGTAAATTTATCCCTGTCTGGGTAAAGATAAGCACGTTTTTTGAACTCATTTTATCATCCGGATCAACACCAAAACCGAATAAGTCTCCATTGCCATTTTTAAAACCTTCAGATACAAAATTAATGAGATCCTCATCGTTTTTAATACCATCTATTTTCTCTAACAGTGTCTTTACTGGCATTACACCAAGCTTTTCGATGGTTAAAGAATCCATTCCGCTGGCATAAAAATCGCCAACTTTTTGTTCATTACTACCCTTTGCTACTTTGCTTTTAGCCGCGTTTTCCAGAATGACCTTTAAATTTTTAAGGTTATCATTATATAAGGTATAGAAAGAACCCCATCCGGTTTCTGTTTGTGGGATTTGCGCATTTTTCATCCATTTTCCATTGGCATAAAGGAAAAAGTTATCGCCGGGTTTTACTGTCGAATCCATTCCGGCAGTATCAAAAAAAACAGTCCGCTGATCTGTTTCTGTAGCTTGATGATTTTTATCATTCTGACAGGCTGCGAATAACATTATTGCCGCCGCAGAGAGAAATAAATTCTTTTTCATGTAGTATAATCTAGTTAGGAAAAAATAAAGCTACAAAAAGCATTATGTAGTTTGTATGATTTTTTTTTAACTTCAAAAAAAATCTAATTATGCAGTACACTATTTACATTCTCATTTTCCTGGCGATTATTATTTTGCTAAGCTCATTTGTTACTGTTAAACAAGGAACCATAGCAGTAGTAACGGTTTTCGGAAAATACCGTAGACAACTCAGGCCAGGATTAAACTTCAAAATCCCACTAATAGAGCAAATTTATTCCAGAATTTCAATTCAAAATCGCTCTGTTGAGTTGTCATTTCAGGCAGTTACCCAGGATCAGGCCAATGTTTATTTTAAAGCAATGCTTTTATATTCTGTTGTTAACCAGGATGAAGAAACCATCAAAAACGTAGCCTTTAAGTTTGTAGATGCAACCAATTTAATGCAGGCACTGATTAGAACAATAGAAGGTTCCATCCGTGCTTATGTGGCTACCCAGAAACAGGCCAATGTTCTGGCGCAACGTAACGAAATCGTTTTGCATGTTAAAGAACAGATAGACCAGGTTTTAGATGGATGGGGTTATCATTTACAAGATCTTCAATTAAATGACATTACATTCGATGAAGAAATTATGCGCTCCATGAGCCGTGTAGTTGCTTCCAATAATTTAAAGGCAGCTGCAGAAAATGAAGGTCAGGCCTTATTAATTACCAAAACCAAAGGTGCCGAAGCAGATGGTAACGCCATTAAAATTGCAGCGACTGCCGAGCGGGAAGCTGCACAACTCCGTGGACAAGGTATTGCTTTGTTCAGAGAAGAGGTAGCAAAGGGTATGACCAATGCCGCGCATGAAATGCAACAGGCAAATTTAGATACTTCAGTTATTTTATTTACCATGTGGACGGAAGCGATTAAACAATTTGCCGAATATGGTGAAGGTAATATCATTTTCCTGGATGGCAGTACAGAAGGCATGAATAAAACCATGAAAGAAATGATGGCCATGCAGTTAAGTCAAAATCCTCCAAAGAAAGACTAATATATTCTGCTATATATAGAGAGACTGTTGCTGAAATGCAGCAGTCTTTTTTTTGCCCTGTATAATTTCTTTTTGGCTAAATCAAAAATGGATTAGGCTAAATGGTGTACTCAAAAATAATGGAGTTTTGTATAGTGATTAAAGAGACACGTATGTGGGATCTCAAAACTCATGTAACATTATTTATGAAATTAAAATAAATCGCTATGAAAGTTTTTGTAACAGGAGCAACAGGCTTTGTTGGTTCAGCTGTAGTAAAAGAATTAATTAATGCCGGCCACCAGGTTTTAGGTTTAGCCCGAAATGAAGCTGCAGAAAAAGCACTATTGCTGGCTGGTGCCGAAGTGCATAAGGGTGACCTGGAAGATCTGGAAAGTTTACGCAGAGGAGCAAATGCTGCTGATGGGATTATACATACTGGATTTATTCATGATTTTAGCCGTTTTAAAGCCGTATGTGAAATTGATCGTGTAGCAATAGCGGCTATTGGAAATGAAATAACGGGAACGGATAAGCCCTTTATTGTTACCTCCGGAACGTTGATCGTGAGCCCTGGTCAACTGGCTACTGAAGATAAAATGCCTGATTATAATGGTCAAAATCCCAGGATTGCTACAGAAAAAGCAGTTGATGATCTTGCTGCGAAGAATGTCCGCATATCAGTTGTCCGTTTATCGCCATCAGTTCATGGCGAAGGCGATGTGCATGGCTTTATACCCATGCTTATTGATATTGCCCGCCAAAAGGGTTCATCAGCCTATATAGAAGATGGCGCAAACCAATGGACAGCTGTTCATCGTCTTGACGCCGCTGTTCTTTTCAGATTGGCTTTGGAGCAGGCCAGGCCTGGAGCTCGTTTTCATGGTGTGGCGGAAGAATCAATAAACTTTAAATCGATAGCTGAAGCCATTGGTAAGCAGCTGAACTTACCTGTTGTATCAAAATCAAACGATGAAGTTGCTGCCCATTTTGGCTGGTTTGAACATTTTGCAAATATTGACGGGCCTGCTTCAGGAAAATTAACCCGTCAGCGTTTGCATTGGGAGCCCCAATATTCCGGTTTAATTCAGGATTTGGAGCAAGGGATTTATTTTACGTAAATTATAACCATGGAAAACCTGAGCCGCTACCGCTTTAAAACAATATCAGAATATCATAAACTGGCTGGATTGCCCAAGCCCGGGCATCCGTTAATTAGCGTTGTTAACATGGAGGAAGTGCAAATGCAGGTGAATGGACGATCAAAGACGATGATTTTTGATTTTTATTCCATAGCACTAAAGCGTGTTCCGGATGCTAAAATTAAATACGGACAGCAAATGAGCGACTTTGATGATGGTGTGTTATTTTTCATGGCTCCGGGTCAAGTTTTTACCGTTGAAGTTAATCAGGATCAATACCATCGTCCAACTGGCTGGATGATTCTGTTCCATTCAGAATTACTCTGGAATACACATCTGGCTAAAACCATAAAAGATTATGATTTCTTCGACTATGCCTTATTTGAAGCCCTGCATGTTTCTGAAAATGAAGAAACAATTCTTAATGCCATTGCCCAATTGGTAAAAAATGAAACCAATAGCAATATCGATCACTTTACTCAGGATGTCGTAATCGCGCAAATAGCATTGCTTCTCAATTATGCACAACGTTTCTACGGACGGCAATTTATTATACGTAAAGCCATCAATCATCAGCTACTTGATCAACTGGAAGAGATCGTTAAGGGTTACTTTGCAAATGATAATCTTGGCCTTAGGGGATTGCCTACCGTAGGTTACATCGCTGAAAAACTAAATGTTTCGCCAGGTTATCTTTCCGGACTATTAAAAACACTTATTGGACAGAATACACAGCAATATTTACATCAAAAACTGATTGACCTGGCTAAAGAGAAACTTTCTACCACAAATCTTTCCATTAGTGAAATTGCTTATGCACTTGGTTTTGAACATTTGCAATCTTTTACAAAGCTGTTTAAATCCAAGACAAACCTTACCCCCTCGGCGTTCAGGCAATCTTTTAATTGAAATCTGGTCTTGAGGTTAATTCCAAAAAAAAACGGGCGATCTGAAATAGATCGCCCGTTTTTTTTTCACTTTTTATGATTAAAGTTTAGGTGCCGCTGCACCTCCTAAATTCATTACATAATTACCAGATTGCTGCATAAAATCACCCATCACTTTTAAAGATTCATCTTCAATGAAATCAAAAGTATCCTGTTTGGTTATTTTCTCCCCTTTCTTAATTGCAGGCAAGCCTCTCAAAGCCCTTAAATCATTTTGTCTGGCCAAAGATTTTGCTTCCTGGGCTTCTCGTTCAGCTTTAAGCTTGGCCTCATTCAAGGGAACAGAAACTTCCTTATCACGCTTTTTCAATTCAGCAATATCCTCTTTCAGGTATTTAAAATCCAAAGAGTTTGAGATACGTTGTTCACTGTTTTTCATGAGTCCTGCTTTTACAGCTGAGAGGTTAGCCACTGCAGTAAAATTAGAACTCGGAATAACATCCCAGGGCAATGCCGATGGTTCAGTATCCTCTCCGATTTTATCCATTGGATAAAGTGAAGGGAAAATAACATCCGGTAAAACACCTTTATGCTGCGTACTGCTTCCGGCCACCCGGTAAAATTTGGCCATGGTAAGGTTAATCTGACCTAAGTTAATATCTGAAGCATTAGTTGAAGTTGGTGAAGTACCAAGTGTTTTGTCTTTCGTTACCAGGCCGGCAATTTTCTGCAACATGCCCGGGTTAACCAGTTTATTCAAATCAATAGATGATTGAACAGTTCCCTTACCGTAAGTTTGACTACCCATAATAATTCCACGTCCGTAATCCTGTATCGCTCCGGCAAAAATTTCTGAAGCTGAAGCACTTAAACGGTCAACTATAACACCAAATGGTCCATTCCAGGCCACACCTGCATTTTCATCTTCATCCACTTCGATCTTGCCTCGCAGATCTTTTACCTGAACAACTGGTCCGCGGTCAATAAATAAGCCTGTAAGGGAAATCGCTTCTACAAGAGATCCGCCGCCGTTGCCGCGTAAATCCATTACAATAGCGTCAACCTTATCAATATTTTTCAAAGAATCCACCAATTTCCGTACATCACGGGTTGTACTTTTATAGTTCTTGTCTCCTGCATTAGCCGCTTTAAAATCAGCATAGAAAGCAGGAAGTGAAATCACGCCAATTTTATAGTTCTTGCCATTGGTTGTTACCGTTTTTACCTTTTTCTTAGCAGACTGATCTTCGAGAATAACCTTCTCGCGCATCATCTCAATAATGACTGGCTTAGAAGACATTTCTTTTCCAACCGGAATAACTTTTAAGCGTACTTTAGTTCCTTTCGGACCTTTAATCTTACTGACAGTGGCATCTAATCTCCACCCTACAATATCCACAAAATCATCATTTCCCTGGGCAACAGCAATAATCCGATCACCCGCAGTTAATTGTTTTCCTTTAAACGCTGGTCCGCCGGGGATAATTTCGGCAATCTTTACTACTTCATTTTCCAGTTGTAAACGTGCACCAATACCCTCAAAAGACCTTGACATTTCTTCATTAAATTCTGTTGCTCTTGCCGGAACGAAATAATTGGTGTGTGGGTCAATTGATTCTGTAAAAGCATCCATCAGGATCTGAAAAACATCCTGATTATTATTTTTAGCGATCTGCGATTTTAAGTTCTGATAACGTTTGGTAAGCGTTGTAACATTTTTATCCTGGGCAGAGCCAGCCAGGTTTAAATTAATCAGTTCATACTTTACCCTTTTTTTCCAGGTATCATTTAATGCTGCTGTTGAAGGTGCCCATGGCAGCTTTTCACGATCGTAAACATAGGTGTCATTCTGGTTGAAATCGTATTTATTTTTAATCTGCGCCAGCGAATAGGCAAAATATTCATTCAGCCTTTTTGCGTAAACATTATAGATATAAAACGGACCACTCAGGTCACCATTTTTAAAGTCATCATCCAGCGTATACCTGTATTTCTCAAATGCGGCAATATCAGAAGCTAAGAAATAATTTTTCCCCTGGTCTAAAGCCTTAATATATTTATCAAGGATTAAAGAAGAAATGGAATCATTTACCTGAACTTTTTTATAGTTATAGCTTTCAATCAGGTTAACTACTTCTTTGATCACAAGCTGTTGTTGCTGGTCAGGCATAACATTCGCAATGCCATCCACTATTGGCTGGGGCTTTGGAGCAGCATGACATGCAATCACTGCTGCCGTAAAAATTACAAAAAATACTCTCTTCAACATCTCTTTAAATGATTTAAAATCCATTTTCAATTCTATATAGCCAATATGATACCATTTTAACGAAAAAACAAAAAAGAGACAGCATTATTACCGTCTCTTGTTAAAACTGATCAAATCTAACCAAAAGCTTCTTATTTAACAATTCTAAAATGGTAACGTAATTAGATTTATTTTGTTTTAAGATCTTAGATCATCAGGCTTTTATGCCGGATTGACCACAAGAATATTGAAATGGATTTTTGTTCACAAAAATCTTTGTCCGATTGATTTTTATAGTGAAAGTAGCGGGGATATTATTTTAAACCCTTTTTAGGATTTGTTTTAGCAGAAATCATTTCCCTTGCATCACGAATCTGGCCTTTATATTGTGTAATTTTTACCGAATTGGCAAACCACTCTGCAGCTTTAAGATCCCTTAAAGCCAAGGTAAAATCTTTCTTTTTTATTTTAACCTGTACAATCCCCAAAACTGATTCAAGGTAGGCATTATTGCTTTTTAACTGTTTGGCCAGCATGCCTTGCTGGGTATAAAACCACATGGATTGTGTGGATTTATTATTGGCCAGATAGACCTTACCAAGTAAGCCATAGGTATTCATCAGGCCATTTCTGCTGCCCATTTTAGAATAGTTTTTAAGCGCAACATTTAATAGAATTTGTTCTGCATCACCAAAACGACCGAGCATATAATGCATATTGCTCATTTTTATAATGGCCTGACCATATCTATTAAAGTTTTTAACTGAATTATATTCAAATGCGGCCTTACCAAATAAGGTCAATGCTTCATTAAAATCGCCCTTTTTTTCGAAACTCTCCGCTTCTTCATAAAAGGAATTGCCATCTACCAGATCAAATTTTGATACCGATATTGTTATCGCATTGCCAGCAGCGGGCTCCTGGCTATCAAAATTTTGAGCATGTAGTTGAAATGAGGCAAAAAGGCTTATGAGCGCCAATACAGTTTTGGACATGCAACAAAAATAATACTTTATATTTAACTTTAGTTAAATACCTGTAAATTAACATCAAAAGATGCCCAAACCATGTAAGGGTGTGAATCGCAATGATAAATTTCACCAGTATTGGAGATGCCAATAACTCCTGCAAAACCATCAAATGATTTAAGTTCCCGGAAAGATTTGTCGCAGGCATCTTTTAAAGAAAACCCGTCGGTAACCCTGGTCACTATTTTTGAGGCCAGCGCGCCACTCACAATATCTTCGCCAACTCCGGTACAGGAAACACCGGCAAACTGATTAGCGTAGTTACCTGCTACTGTAGCTGAATCACTTACTCTACAAGGAATTTCAAATCCTTTTCCTCCTGTAGATGTAGCCGCCGCAATATTGCCGTCCGCATCTAAAGCCACACAACCTACAGTTCCCTTATTGTTTTGCTGGTTTATCTTCGCTTCATATTCAGATTGCCGCTGATCAGTAACCGGATTAAAATACCCAAACCCTTTTTCACGTGCAAAGTGTTGCGCACCTTCACCACTCAGTACCCGGTCATCATATGCCAATAAACTTTGCGCAATCTGAATGGGGTTCTTTACCTCTTCTACATTAATCACACCGCTGAATTTTTCCGTCTTCCCATCCATTAAGGAAGCGCTTAAGCGTACTTTCCCGTCACTTTGAATCTGAGAACCAATCCCTGCATTAAACAGTTCATTATCCTCAAGCAAAGCAACCGTATAAACAACTGTTTCAAGTGCAGAATGATTTTCCAGGTAAGCGTAACCAAGCTGAACAATAGCAGACAGTGCATCCTGTTTGGCTTTCTTTGTTTCCTGATTGGTTGATGACTCGCTGAAAAAGCCACCATGTATAATTAATTTCATTTTTAAGAGATTGAGATGTTAGATATGAGAAGTTAGATTGAAGTGCTAAGCCCTGAACTTTTTAGCGTTGAGCGATAACCTCAGGCCTTCTACCTGGTAAACCTTCAACCTTTCACTATTCTATCGGAACAACTTTTGGATGGTGGATCACCAGGCTATGATCAGTCAGATCGTAAACATCGCCGTCACACATCACATGCACCACCATATTTTTGATAGATACAGGCTGCCCCATTTCTACATCGGTTAAATTGGTATCAGCCATCTGACGGCCATCAACCAGGATTACCATGCCTGAACCAATGGCTTCCATGATGTGTCCATCCGAGATAAATAAGCCCGTGTCTTCACCCAGGCCGATCCCCAGAATCCCGGGATTACTCGCAGCGGCATAAAGTAATCTTCCAATCCGCCCGCGCTGCACGAAGTGTGTATCTACAATTACATCATCAATAAAACCCAGTCCGCCTGTAATTTTCACCTCGCCTTTTAGCAAGGCATCCTTACTACTTCCCTGATAAATCATATTCTTGGAACTTGCCGCCGCACCTGCTGATGTTCCTGCAATAACTACGGGTTCCGTTTTATATTTATCAATCAGAATCTGATGGATTTTGGTTCCACCGAAAATAGATGATAGCCTTAACTGATCTCCTCCGGTAAAAATAATCACTTCAGCGGCCTTAATGCGCGCGCAATTTTCTTCGGCATTTGCTTCTTCCCGATTGGTTATGTTCAATACGCCAACATTATGCACATCTAACTGGGCATAAGCCTTAATGTATTCTTCCCCCACTTTTTCGGGCATTAAAGAGGCCGTGGTAATGATTTCGAACCTCGATTCAACATCTCTGACTGATTCTGTCGTAATTCTCTTTAAAATTCCCCGTTCGAAAAAATTCATATTTTCGGGCAATCCGAACTGTGTTTCTGCAAAGCTGCCTGTATTTATTGCACCTCCAATAATGATGAGTTTGCCCTTAGGAACCATTTTATGTGTATTAGTATTCTATCAAAAAACCCAAATATATTAGGTTAAGATAAAAAACACGACTTTTTTTGTCAATAATTCTGCAATTATTAACAATGGTTGAAATAATTATGAATAATTTGAGTTAAAGTTAGGTCTGAAAATAAAACAAATCGCCTATGAAATTGATTTAGCTATTTGGATTGCCAATTTTCAAAATAAATGCATAATTTACAATCATCAATTTTAGTCTCTCCATTTGAAAAAAGGTTCGCCTAAAATCCGTTCTTTTAATCATAACGACAAAACATTACATGAAGATACATAACATACAAGTATTAAGAGGACCAAATATATGGTCGATTAACCGCAAAAAACTCATCCAGATGAGACTGGATTTAGAGGAGCTGGAGCAAAGACCAACCAATCTGATTGAAGGGTTTAGTGAGCGAATAGAAAAATTATTACCCAGTATGTTTATCCACCGCTGCTCTAAAGGTGTGGAAGGTGGTTTCTTTACACGTGTTAAAGAAGGCACCTGGATGGGGCATGTGATTGAACATATTGCCCTTGAAATTCAAACCATTGCCGGAATGGAAACTGGCTTTGGCAGAACCCGCCAAACCAAAACTGAGGGGATCTACAATGTCGTATTCAGCTATCTGGAAGAAAAAGTAGGCGTTTATGCCGCAGAGGCGGCAGTGAAAATCGCTCAGGCACTGATTGATAATGAAGAATATGATTTGGAGCATGATATCAGGAGGATGAAGGAAATCCGTGAACTGGAAGCCCTTGGCCCAAGTACAGGATCAATTGTTCAGGAAGCAGTGAGCAGAAATATTCCATGGATCAGGTTAAATAAAAGTTCGCTGGTGCAGTTGGGTTATGGCAAAAACCAGGTGCGTTTCAGGGCAACCATGACTGAAAAAACCAGCAGCATTGCTGTTGACATTGCCAGCAACAAAGAAGAAACCAAGCGCTTATTAACCGAAGCAGCCATTCCCGTAGCTTCAGGTGTAACCATTTCGAATCCAGATGAACTGGAAGCATCGGTAAATAAAGTAGGTTTTCCTTTAGTTTTTAAACCACTGGATGGAAATCACGGCAAAGGTGCCACCATTAATGTTAAAACCCTGGAGGCTGCCAAAGAAGCTTTCGAATATGCGAAGACGTATTCGAGAAAAGTCATTATAGAAAAATTCATTACCGGCTTTGACTTCCGGGTGCTGGTGATTGACCATAAGGTAGTGGCAGCTGCGCAGCGTGATCCGGCACATGTACTGGGAAATGGTATTCACACGATCCAGGAGTTAATCGATAAGGAAAATGAAGATCCACGTCGCGGTTACGGGCATGAAAATGTATTAACCGAAATCGCTGTTGACCGTGATACTTTAGATTTACTGGCCAAAAAGGAATATACTTTAGAAACCATTCCTGAAAAAGGTGAGGTCGTTTATTTAAAATCAACAGCTAACCTGAGTACCGGGGGAACATCCATCGATGTAACGGATATTGTTCATCCGCAAAATATATTTATCTGCGAAAGAATTTCGAGGGTAATCGGACTGGATATCTGCGGAATTGACATCATGGCGCAAAACCTGACCCAGCCACTAACAGAAAATGGCGGTGTGGTATTGGAAGTAAATGCTGCCCCGGGTTTTAGAATGCACCTGGCACCAAGCGAAGGCTTACCCAGAAATGTTGCCGCTTCTGTTGTAGACATGCTTTACCCGCAGAACAGGCTATCCTCTATTCCCATTATAGCGGTAACCGGAACCAATGGAAAAACCACCACCACACGGTTAATCGCCCATATTATCCGCAGTAACGGTAAACGTGTAGGTTATACCACCAGTGATGGTGTTTACGTGCACAACACCATGCTGATGAAAGGCGATACCACAGGGCCGGTTAGTGCCGAATTTATTTTAAAAGACCCTACGGTAGAATTTGCCGTTCTTGAAACCGCGCGTGGTGGAATTTTAAGAGCCGGACTGGGTTTTAATGCATGTGATATTGGGGTGATTACCAATATTCAGGAAGATCACCTAGGTATATCTGATATCCATAACCTGGATGATTTAACCCGGGTTAAAGCGGTAGTAGTTGGCGCTGTTCGCCGTAAAGGATGGGCCGTATTAAATGCTGATAACGGCTATTGTGTAAAAATTGCCAGAGATGCACGCTGTAATGTAGCTTATTTCAGCATGGATGAAAACAATCCGGTGATTAAAGAACATTGCAGAAAGGGTGGTATCGCCGCCATATATGAAAATGGTTATATCACCATTAAAACGGGAGACTGGAAATTAAGGGTTGATAAAGCAACACATATTCCGCTTACTTTTGGCGGCGCGGTGAACTTTATGATTCAGAACGTTCTGGCAGCAACATTGTCAACTTACTTATGGGGCTACAAGCCGGAAGATATCCGCTTAGCCTTAGAAACCTTTATCCCATCTGCAGCACATACACCTGGCAGGATGAACGTGTTCCGGTTTAAAGATTTTAAAGTATTGGTAGATTTTGCACATAATCCTGATGGATTTAATGGCGTGAAAGCATACCTGCAAAGCGTTGAAGCCACAGAACATGTAGGCATCATTTCCGGAACGGGCGACAGGCGTGATGAAGATATTATTGAAACCGCGCGCATCTCGGCACAAATGTTCGATAAGATTTACATTTGCCAGGAAAAATACCTGCGCGGCCGTAAGCAAGATGAACTGATCAATTTATTGATTAAGGGCATTAAAGAGGTAGATCCCAACAAGGAAATCATCATTAATAATAAGAGTACAGAATGTTTGCAAATTGCCATCAATACGGCGAAGAAAGGATCTTACTTAACCATTTTAAGTAACACCATTGATAACACCATCCAGCGGGTAACTGAACATCTGGATAGAGAACTGGAATCTTAAGAAGCAAAAAATCCTCCCGATAGCTCATATCAGGAGGATTTTTTCGTTTCAATCAGGCCAAATTATACCTGAGCATCGCGCAATCTTTTGATTTCATCGTGTGAAGTTCTTAATGAAGCTTTCTGATCTGAAATCAACGTTCTGATGTTGGCCGGAAGATCTTCCACTTCTAAAGCCATTTTATAAGCGCTTTGAGCAGCATCTTCTCCACCTTCACAATTATTTAAAACTGTTTTTCTGTCATGGCCTGTAAATAATGCTTTAACATCCATCCAAGCCCTATATATTTTTCCAGAATTTGTGGTACCTGTATCAATATCTTCTCCTAAAGCAGCGATCTCTGTTCCCAGAGCCATTTTATATTTCTGACTTTCTGAGATCATATCCAGGAATAAGGATTTTAAATCGGCATCGGCATCTTTTAATTCGGTACGTGCTTTTTCATAACCGGCAATACGGTCGTTATTAATTTGCACTAAATCGTTTAATACTTCTGTTGTTATTGTTGCAGTATTCATGTTTTTATAAGTTTTGATGTACTAATGGAACATGATCGGCATGGAATAGTTTATATTTATTTCTAAATTTTAATTCCTGAAAATACTATCGCCTCATTTTCAATCATCAGCTGACATTTCGCCATGATATAATTTCTTTTCAAATAGCTTAAAAATTCCTCGAAACTTTTAAATATCAAAAGACTTTATTTACTGAAAGGTAGCGTATACCTGACGTTTAAGTTCGTACTTTTCAACTAAGTATTAATAGTTAATGCTCTCTGTCAGGTTTCGGTTTCCAATATTTGACTCCTGATTAAACGTCATGAAAATGATTAGATTTTTATCTTTCTCATTTATTATTGCAGCTTAATTGAGCTACTCCAGTAGTTTGGTTTTTGCTTTGCGGTAATCCAGTTTTTGATGTTTTCCAATTGCATATACTATGCCTCCATTTAAGTGCATCAGAAATTTTTGATCGTTCCAACATTCTTTGGTGTGCCCCATTGAAGTGTAAAACGCCCGGCCGCCATCAAAATTATGGTACCAGCTGAAGGGATGAAAATTACCATTATTACCACCCTGATAAGAAGCTTCATCAATCGTGATCAGCACTTTGATATCCGGATTGACATTTTTGAAATTATAAAGCTCATCTGTATGCATCCATACAGAATCTGTCAGAAACCTGGTTGCAGGGTGCTTTCTATCTTTTATGACAAATCTGGCTTCCTGCACTTTGGGGTGGCTAACAAAGTAAGCACCTACCAATTTGCCATACCACGCCCAGTCATATTCTGTATCTGTTGCCGCATGAATGCCCACAAAGCCTCCTCCCGCCTGGATATAACGTTCAAATGCTGATTGCTGTATGTCGTTCAATACATCACCTGTGGTGCTTAAAAAGATAATGGCAGCATACTTTTTTAAGTTACTTTCGGTAAAAAGCTCCGCGTTTTCGGTGGTATCAACAGTATAATGATGTAACTGACCTAACTGGACAATTGCTTTTTTACCTTCTTCAATAGATGCATGTCGATAGCCTTTTGTTTTAGAAAAGACCAGAATACCGGGATAGCTTTGCGCAAATGCGATACTTTGCAGGATGACTAGCGTAATCGCCATTGTTATTATTTTTTTCATCGAAATTTGGTTAGACGTTTAAATGCTTTCTGTAATACAGATAAATTTAGGAAAGTTCTTTGATAATTTCTTTACACCGATCCTCAACTTGTTTACAAACTGGTGCAAACAGGGTATCATCCCAATAAGGATCTGCCAATTCATCATCCTTTAGAAAAAGTTTAACCTTCAACCGCTCCTCTTTTGTCTTGGCCAGATTCTTAACATCGCTTAAATTTTTCCGGTCCATCACCAGAATCAAATCATATGTTGAAAACATAGCAACAGAGAATTGTTGCGCCCTTTGCCTGCTGATGTCATAGCCAGAATCCTGAGCCGCGGCTATACTTCTACGATCAGGTGCCTGACCGATGTGCCAGTTTCCGGTTCCGGCCGATGCAATTTCCCAATCCAAGTTTTCTTGTTTTGCAAGGTGACGCATAATGCCCTCAGCTAAAGGAGAGCGACAAATATTACCCAGGCAAACCATTAAAATTTTCAATGCTATTTAGATTTATACACGTATACAAAGGTATAAGTTTTTCCTTCTTGTTCAGTCGTGGTGGTCTGTGTCAATTTTTTGCCATCAAAGAATAACGGCGTTGAAGGGGAAGCAGATAAAACAATCTTGTTACCTTCTCTTCTCCAGGTTTTTACACTCGCATCGTTCATCCTGTCGCAAAGTGCCCCATTAGCACCCGCTACGTAAGAACTATCTTTGGCAAAAGATAGTGATAAGTTGGCTACACAACTTTCGGGTCCTGATAGCGCTATATAGTTTTCGCTCGTCTTATCGCCCATGGTCATCGCCGGCTGAACCGTTACTGATTCAATTACCCATTTTTTTGAAACAAGTGTTTTATAAGCATCTTTTGTACAGGCAATCGCAGTGCAAATTAAAAGTACAGATAATAGTTTTTTCATATCGTTAAATGTTGGATGTATGTAAGGTAAAGGAAATTAATGATGAATTTGCTGCATAAAAAAAAATCCCCCATTTCTGGAGGATTTAACTGTGCTGTAAGCAGGTTATCCGTAAATGTCATTCAGCATTTTAGCCAACCGAACACCGCCTTTTAATAATTGCTGGTTAAGTGTTTCAGACCAGTCGAAATTGTAGCGGTAGCTTAACCTGGAATCTGGTTTTGCACCTTCATAAATTTTACCACAAATGGTATAGGCATCATAAACGCAATCTTTTAAACTCGTATTTTGCCAATTATAAAGCTCAACGGCTGATGGATGGTTAATCGCTTTGGCAAATTCGGTATAACTGAGCTGTTGATATTCAATTAATTGCTCATCCCAAACACGGTGCAGGTTAGATTTTTCATTAAACCACATCACTGAAACCTTATTCCCGCCTAAATCTTCCTTATGTGCCACGTGCATGGGCTGACATAAATCGCCGGCCATATGCACCAGCATCCTCAGCGCCAGTTTCTTTTCTGATGCCGTACTGCCTGCCTTTTTCAAAACGGCAGTTAAATCGATGATCTTATTGTAGAGGTTTGGTGCTTTTTCCGTTTCTAAAATATGGTAAACACCCTGCTTATCCAATCCACCTGGAAGGTTTACAAAATGCCAGTTGTACATGTAATTATAAGTGGAATCTGATTTTATAAAATCGCCCCAGTTGGCAGACATGGCCAAAGATTCTGTTCCTAAAATAGCCCTGATAGCCTTACGGGTTTTGGTCTTTAAGTAACTATCTGCAATTTCTCCAACTACACGGTGACCTATCATCCCCCAGGCATTGGCCTGAACAGGTAAATAGGCGAGCAGGCCAACGACAGCAATGGTTTTTAATTTCTTTTTGATCGATTTAAATTTCATTTTATAATTCTTTTTGTACACAGGTGATTTTTTCTTTGAGTGCCAATCTGATTTCACTTTGATCATTTAAGCTCTCTAATATCAAGGTATCAGTTGAATGTTTTTTGATCAGAAAGTTTTTATCGTAACGGCCAATGCGGTAACAGCCGGAAATTTTCTGTTTATAATTGGCGTGTGTAAAGGTGGCACCCACATATAGCGTATCGCCCCTAACCGCATACACGCCTTTTGCATATTCTTTCCAGATTCCATTATGGTAACAAGAATCTTCATAAAAGTTTATTTTACTGTGCGTGACCAGATCAATATAAATAGAATCGCAGGTCACTTTAAAATGATGCTGCGTATAATTGCTCCGCTTATGGCTAAAAGCGACGGTATCTTCATTCCATACCCCCTGCATAAATTCTTCACCTTTACCTTGAATATTGGGCCGCCTGGAACAGGAAGAATACAGCAAAATGGCGGTGAAAAACATCACATACAGAAATTTTAGTTTTTGATTGTTTTTTGGCATTGTGCTGATGAAAATGTAAAATAAGGTTTCTGATGCATTGCCGATGTTTTAAAATTTTTCGCGAAACAGCTTATTGGCATTTAGCATATTATTGATTAATAGAAAAAGCCCGGTTGCAAAAAAAAGCCCGCCTAAAAGACCAATACCTCCAAGTATAGAATAGTAAAAACTTACCTCTCCAACGGGCATTGCTCTATTTTGAGCTATATGTGGCATCCAAATATACATGCCACTTATCAATAAGGTAATTCCTGAACCCACACAAAGTAAAATGGCATCAACCCTTGCGATTTTAATCATGTAAAGACAAGAGGCAATAAAAACCAAAAGTGGTGAAATTAATGGTATCAAGGCAAATAAGAATGGCAAAACTGAATTATCCATGTTTTATTAATTAAGCTTTTATTTAAACTCAGGCCTGATAGTTTTTGAAACCTATCAGGCCTGAATATGCTATTTTAAACTTCCAACCATATCTTCCGGACGAACCCACTCATCGAATTGCGCGTTGGTTAATAAGCCCAATTCTACAGCCGCAGCTTTTAGCGTTTTGTTTTCCTTGTGTGCCTTCTTAGCAATTTTTGCCGCATTCTCATACCCTACATGTGGATTTAAAGCCGTTACCAGCATCAGTGAGTTTTGCAAATGCTTTTCAATTTCTGGTAAATTCGCCGTAATGCCTTCCGCACATTTATCAGTAAAAGAAACACAGGCATCACCAATTAAACGGGCAGATTGCAATACGTTAGCTGCAATTAAAGGTTTGAAAACATTTAATTCGAAATGACCCGACATCCCGCCTACTGAAACGGCTACATCATTACCCATTACCTGGGCGCAAACCATGGTTAAAGCTTCTGGTTGTGTTGGATTTACTTTCCCGGGCATAATAGAAGAACCGGGCTCATTATCAGGAATCACAATTTCACCAATTCCACAACGTGGACCAGAGCTTAACATCCGCACATCGTTTGCCACTTTCATTAAAGCAACTGCAGTACGTTTTAAAGCACCGGAAAGTTCAACCATTGCATCATGTGCTGCCAAAGCCTCAAACTTATTTGGTGCGGTAACAAAAGGCAACCCCGTTAATTCGGCAATTTTCTTCGCCACTAAAACATCGTAACCCTTAGGTGTATTTAAACCTGTACCAACAGCCGTACCACCTAAAGCCAATTCAGCCACCATCACAAGGGCATTTTTAATGGCGCGGATGCTGTTATCAATTTGCTGTACATAACCTGAAAATTCCTGCCCTAAAGTAAGCGGAGTTGCATCCATAAAATGGGTACGACCTGTTTTAACAATCGTGTTAAATTCTTCTACCTTTTTAGCCAGGGCATTTCTTAAATGTTCTAAGCCTGGAATGGTGTTTTCTACCGTAAGTTTATATGCTGCAATGTGCATTGCAGTAGGGTAAGTATCATTAGATGATTGTGATTTATTTACATCATCATTTGGGTGAAGTACTTTTTTATCATCGGCTAATGCGCCACCGTTGATGACATGTGCACGGTTTGCAATGACTTCATTGCCGTTCATATTACTCTGTGTACCAGAACCTGTTTGCCAGATCACCAATGGAAATTGATCGTCTAAATCGCCGGCAATAATTTCATCACAGGCTTTTGCAATTAATGTTGCTTTTTCAGCAGAAAGTACACCAAGTTCGGTGTTAGCTAAAGCAGCGGCCTTTTTTAAATAGCCAAAAGCATGAATAATTTCTTTAGGCATCGACCCTTCCGGTCCGATTTTAAAGTTATTGCGTGAGCGTTCGGTTTGTGCACCCCAGTATTTGTCTGCAGGCACCTGCACCTCGCCCATGGTATCGTGTTCTATTCTGAAACTCATGATAATTTTGATTTTTATTGTCGCAAATTTAAGTTTTTTGCCTATAAAGCAAGGTATTATCTTCGATATTTAAAATCTATGATTTGAGAGTTATTTGATTATATCTACAAAAACCAAAACGTAAATGGTCACTTGAAGATAGTTAAATCAGACTGTTAATACATTTTGCCCGGCTTACAATAAAGTAACCTTTTTGATAAAGTTAGGTCATATTTTAGACGCAGTTTAGTCGGGTACAATTGTCATAAGTCCGACGAACCTCCGACTTAACCCCGTCGAAAGTCCCTCGCAACCGTTCCGCTATTATTATACTGTCCTATTACTGAAATAAGTTTACAGTAAGCCTGATTCGGTTTCGCTTTACAGATTAAATACTGACCGTAACCATACAAATACTAAGTTGATGGTTTCATTTACTATTTTGGCATTTTACAGCCCGGAATTTAATCTTCTGCCCCTAAAATTGTACTACCGCAGCAGCATGAAATCCGCTATGTTGCAGTAAATGATATTGTTCGCTGTTTAGCTGATAATACTTATACTTTTTTCTATTTATCAAACGAAGAAAAGATTTTAATCTCCAAACCACTAAAGGAATATTCTGATTTATTAAAACCTCAGGGATTTGTCAGGGCACACCAAAGTCATCTGGTAAATCCGAAGTTTGTTAAAAGCTGGTTAAAAGAAGATGGTGGACTATTGCTAATGAGCAACGGCGATAAAATCCCGGTATCAAAACCGAACAGGGAAATGGTTAAAGCTGTGTTGGGGAAGTAGGATTAAGCTGATGAATATTTCTTAATATTCTAAATTTTGTCGTCATTTCGACCGCAGCGGAGAAATCTTTAGAAGAAACGCGATAGCAATGTTCAAAGATTTCTCCATTGCGCTTCGCTCCAGTCGAAATGACGACTACTGGGCGGTAAAACATAACCGTGGTTAATAAACCTTTTTGTACTTTTGCGGCTATGTCAGTTATTAAACCCTCATTAGCAAAAGGTACACGCGATTTTACGCCGGTTGAAATGGTGAAACGCAACTTTATTTATGATACCATTAAAACGGTTTTCAGAAAATATGGTTACGCTGAAATTCAAACACCAAGCTTTGAAAACCTTTCTACCTTAACCGGCAAATATGGCGATGAAGGGGATAAACTGATTTTTAAAATTTTGAATAGCGGGGAATACCTCAAAGATCCTAAAAAGAAATCTTTCGACTTTGCAGAAGAGGAAAACAGCAATAAACTAATCCCATTAATCTCTGAAAAAGCCCTCCGCTACGACTTAACCGTTCCTTTCGCGCGTTACGTAGTGATGCACCAGCATGAAATTACGTTACCGTTCAAACGTTTTCAGGTGCAGCCGGTATGGCGTGCAGACAGGCCACAAAAAGGCCGGTACCGAGAATTTTATCAATGTGATGTGGATGTGGTAGGCTCAGACAGCTTATTAAACGAAGCTGAATTTATCCTGATTTACAACGAAGCCTTAGCCAAATTAGGCCTGAAAGATTTCAGCATTAAAATAAATAATAGAAAAATTCTATCAGGCATTGCCGAGATTATAGGCAAACCTGATTTAATTATCGACATGACTGTAGCCATTGATAAGCTGGATAAAATTGGCCTGGATGGAGTGAGTAAAGAACTTTTAGAACGCGGCTTTACAGAAGATGACCTGGAGAAACTTCGTCCGGTGATTTTATTAGAGGGCAGCAACGAAGAAAAATTAGCAAGCCTGAAAGAAGTTCTTGCTACCTCAGAAACAGGCTTAAAAGGTGTTGCCGAAATTGAGCAGGTTTTCGAATATGTAGAAAGTTTAATTTCGTATGGTTTGCCTTTAACTGCAAAACTCGAATTAGATATCACCCTGGCCCGAGGCCTAAATTATTACACCGGTTGTATTTTCGAAGTCAAAACCAATGAGGTAGCCATGGGTAGTATTGGAGGAGGTGGCCGTTATGACGATTTAACCGGCATGTTCGGCTTAAAAGATTTAACTGGAGTGGGCGTTTCTTTCGGTGCAGATCGTATTTATGATGTTTTAGAAGAATTAAATCTTTTCCCGACATCAGCAGAAGTGGGTACTAAAGTTTTAGTCAGCAACTTCGACGCCGAGGCAGAAAAATATGCTTTACCTATTTTACAACAATTCAGAAGTGCAGGTGTTGCAGCGGAGCTTTACCCATCATCAGCGAAATTAAAAAAGCAAATGGCTTATGCTGATGCGAAGAAAATCCCATATGTTATTTTAATTGGTGGCGATGAAATGGCCAGTGGGGAATTAACCTTGAAAGATATGCAAAGTGGCGAGCAGAAAAAATTGACGGTTTTAGGTATTCTGGATTTGCTGAAATAAGGTTTTCGATTTTAACCACAGCTTATACCGAGGGTTTCACAGGGAAACAGAATTTTTTAAAGCCTTGTTATCGTGCCTCTCCGTAACAATGGCCTAAACTTCGTGTGCGCTGTGTCTTTCTTGTTCTTCTCCGTGTTAAAACTAAACATCCAACTTTGCGTTTCTTCGCGCCTTTTATTTGTTAGCTTGGCGGTTAAACTTACCTCCCAACCCGCAACAATACCGGAAAACGCACTTCTTTCTCTGCATCATTGCCCCAGGCTTCTTTTAACTCAATCATCACATACTCCAGCGGATTGCGTTCATTTGCCTTTTTATAATGCTGCAGTGATGACCAGGTATTTAAATATCCGATCAGCTGGTTAAAATTCCAGGTGGTTTTGATTTGAAAATGAGGTGCTGTAATTTCCTCAAAAGGGAAAGGAATCGTTTTATAACCCTCCTCGATATACCGGCGTTCACTATCCCAGTATTTACCTAAAATATCTTCATATAATTTATAAATGACCTGATCCACTTTTTTATCGATCAGCATCAAACCATAACCCATCACAGCAACCAAACCATTTGGTTTCAAGGTACGCTTCACTTCCGAATAAAAGGCTTCAAAATTGAACCAGTGAACAGCCTGGGCTACTGTGATTAAATCAAAACTTTGATCAGCAACATTTACCTGATCGGAAGATTCGACTTTATATAAAATATTTGGCAATTTAAGTGCCTGGCTCAATTGTTTCTCACTGATATCAGTAGCATAAACCTGCCGAAAGTGTTGTGCCAATATCCTCGCTACCTGACCATTTCCAGTGGCACAATCCCATGCAGTATCCTTCTGCTCCACCAATTTAAAAAGGAAGTCGTATAATTCAACAGGGTAAATGGGGCGGTAAATGGCATATTCTGCCGCTTGTGTAGAAAAGTTATCTTTCATATCTTAAAGATTGAATGCGTGAATGAATGGGTGAATGATTGGGTGAATGATTGGGTGAATGAATGGATGAATGTTGAATAGTTCGGATCTATCTATTTCAAATTAACTTATAAATCACACATAAATAAACAACAGATTAAGCTTTGTGTTTAAAATTCGAGGGCCGAAACGCTTCAATCCCATTTCATAACGTGCATAAAATGCATATAGAACATCAGTCTAATGAAAATAAAGATATGAACATCATTCAAGAACTGAAGCATAAAACAGGATTTATAATTGATTGTTTTTAATCGCACGGATTGAAATATCGCAACCCATAAACCGTGTCCCCTTATGAAATCTGTAGTTAAAAATCATTTTTTCATATATTTACCATTATGCAAAATCTAGCACCGTTAGCCGAAAGAATGCGTCCTCAAAACCTGGATGAATATGTAGGGCAGAAACATTTGGTAGGAGAAGGTGCCGTTTTACGCAAGGCAATAGAAAGCAGCCAATTGCCCTCCATGATTTTCTGGGGACCGCCCGGGGTTGGCAAAACAACTTTGGCATATATTATTTCACAGGCACTGGATCGCCCGTTTTTTAATTTGAGTGCCATTAATAGTGGCGTTAAAGATATTCGCGAGGTAATTGATAAAGCGGCCGCATTAAAAGATAGTTTTCTGGGTTTGCCCATTTTATTTATTGATGAAATTCATCGTTTCAGCAAATCGCAACAAGATAGTTTGCTTGGCGCAGTAGAGCGCGGCTTAGTAACCTTAATTGGTGCCACAACAGAAAACCCATCGTTTGAAGTGATTTCCGCTTTACTTTCACGCTGCCAGGTTTACATTTTAAAATCGCTAACCGAAGATGAACTGGCCGGTTTACTTCAAACAGCGATAAAAAAAGACCCGATTCTTGCCGAAAAGAAAATAACCATTAAAGAACACGAAGCACTCATTCGACTTTCAGGTGGCGATGCGCGCAAGCTTTTAAATGTGTTAGAAATTGCGATAAATGGTATTGGCGGAAATGAAATCTCCTTAACGAATGATAATGTTCTGGCTCATGCGCAACAAAACTTAGCACTTTATGATAAAGCCGGTGAGCAACATTATGATATCATTTCTGCATTTATCAAATCTATCCGTGGTAGCGACCCTAATGCGGCTGTTTACTGGCTCGCCCGCATGATTGAAGGCGGCGAAGACCCCCTGTTTATTGCCCGGAGATTATTGATTTTATCTTCAGAAGATATCGGCAATGCCAATCCAAATGCATTGCTTCTGGCCAATAATTGCTTCACTGCCGTAAATGTTATTGGTTATCCCGAAGCGCGGATTATTTTGTCGCAATGTGTAACCTACCTAGCCAGTTCACCCAAAAGCAATGCAGCTTACGAAGCAATCAACCATGCCCAGGCCTTAGTGAAGCAAACCGGAAACCTGCCTGTTCCGCTACATATCCGAAATGCACCAACCAAACTGATGAAAAATATCGGTTATGGAAAAGATTATAAATATTCGCATGGCTATGAAGGAAATTTTGAAGCACAGGAATATTTCCCTGATGAATTAAGCGGCACCAAACTTTATGATCCGGGTAAAAACCCTGCAGAAGAAAAGCTTCGTGAAAAACTCAAACAAAACTGGAAAGATAAATACAACTATTAGCTGTAACATTTTAACCAAAATAAATACTAAACAGAAGAACTAATACCTAAACTATATATGTTGAATACTTTTTTAAGCCATCAATGGAAATCCTTCTGGCGTTCGCGGAATCGGGGCAGCAGTATTGCCGGTCAAATCGTTCTGGGTTTTTTCATGCTTTATTTTCTGGTTCTCGCCCTTGGTGCAGGTTTTGGGATGCAGTATTTTTTGCCGAAAGCCTTCCCAAATCAAGATGTAATCAAAAGTTTTAACGGATTAATCCTCTATTATTTCGCCCTTGATTTCATTATGCGTTTGCAATTGCAGGAGTTACCAACTTTAAGTATTATTCCTTATCTGCATCTTCGCATTTCCAGAAGCAAGATTATTAATTTTCTAAATGTTAAAGCACTTTTCTCGGCATTTAACCTGTGGCCTTTTTTTATATTCTGGCCATTTTGCTTTATGAAAATTGCACCAACCTACGGTGCTTTTGCAGCTTTAATGTATATCGTTACCATTCTCTCCTTATCTGTTTTTAACAATTATCTGGCACTTTACATCAAAAGAAAATCAATCAGCAATGTATTTTATACACTTGCCGGCCTGATAATTTTCGCTGCTTTTGCTGCACTTGAATATTATAAAGTGATTTCGGTAATGGCAGCCTCTGATTACCTTTTTAAAACCATTGCTTCAAAACCATATATCGGCTTCGTTTTCACACTTGCAGCAATCGTTATCTTCTATCTGAATTCCACTTTCCTTCGTAAAAACCTATATACGGAAGAACTTGGCAGCAAGCAGGAGAAAAAAGCAAGTACAGATTATGCTTTCTTAAATCGTTTTGGCAAAGTAGGTGAATTAGCTGCTTTAGAACTGAAATTAATTCTTCGTCATAAAAGACCTCGTTCTTCCGTGATTATGGGTTTTTTCTTTCTGTTCTATGGATTTATTTTCTACAAAGAAAAAGCCATAAATGCAGATGCTTTCGGACAAATGATGTTCGGTGCCATTTTCATGACCGGAATTTCCATCATTATTTACGGACAGTTTATGTTTGCATGGCAAAGTGCTCACTTTGATGGAATCCTGGCCAATAAAATCAACTTTAAAGATTACATCAAGGCCAAGTTTTTACTTTTTACTATCGGCTGTACCGTGATTACTTTGCTTGCCAGTTTTTATGGATTTTTAAGCCCCAAACTCTTATTGCTTCATTTAGCAGCTTACCTTTATAATATAGGCTTCGGTACAGTGGTGGTACTTTATCTTGCCACCTTAAATTACAAGCGCTTAGACATTACCAAAGCAGCAAGCTTTAATTACCAGGGGACAGGCGCAACGCAATGGCTTTTAATGTTTCCTTATGCATTAACGCCAATTTTAATATATGTACCCTTCGGAATACTTGACAAGCCTTACTGGGGTTTAATAGCCGTTTCAATTTTCGGCCTGGTTATGCTGCTCATGCGTGGTTTCTGGGTAAACTATATTACAAAAAGACTTGAATTACAACGTTATAAAATAGCCGAAGGCTTTAGAGAATAATATGATTTTAGAAGTTAAAATTTTACAAAAAGTTTATGGCGATAAAATCGTTGTAAACATCGAAGATTTACATATCGGAGCTGGCGAAACCGTAGGTTTAGTAGGTAATAACGGAGCAGGAAAAACCACGTTCTTCCGTATGCTTTTAGATTTAATTCGCCCGACCCGAGGCGAAGTTTTATCGAAAGGCGAAAACGTCATGCAGCATGATAACTGGAAAAATTATACTGCTTCATTTCTTGATGAGGGGTTTTTAATTGATTATCTGACTCCTGAAGAATATTTTATTTTTATAGGAAGCCTTCACGACCTAAGTGCTGCAGATGTTTCGGCCTACCTTACTCAGTATGGAGAATTTTTTAATGGCGAGATTTTAAACAGCGGCAAATATATCCGTGATTTTAGTAAGGGCAACCAGGTTAAAGTTGGAATTGCAGCTGCATTAATGCAAAAACCCGAAATCCTGATTTTAGATGAGCCTTTCGCCAATCTTGATCCGACCACTCAGATCAGGCTAAAAAATTTATTAAAAACACAAGCCGGCAGTATGACTACTTTTATTTCCAGTCATGATTTAAATCACGTAACCGATGTTTGCAACCGAATTATTTTAGTAGAGAAGGGCCAGGTGATTAAAGACTTTAAAACAGATGAAAATACATTAAAAGAACTGGAGAGTTATTTCTCTGCTTAATCTTGTACTAAGAATGATACATTATAAATGAATGACAATTTGATTGGGCATACTAAATCATAACATGTTATTCTTTTTAACCTTTAAATGTGTAAAACTCACGAAATTTTATTTAAATGATTTTTTGGCATCGTGTTTGAATATCAATATTCAGAATTTAAATATAAATAATCATGAGTATCTCAAAAGTAAGAATAGCAACATTAAGCATAGGATTAGCAGTAGGATCAATCGCATTTCAAAGTTGTGATAGTTTAACCAAAACACAGAAAGGTGCTGGTATTGGTGCAGCAGCAGGCGGTGTTGTGGGTGCGTTAATTGGAAAGAAAGCAGGTAATACCGCTGTAGGTGCATTAATTGGTGGTGCTATTGGTGGTACTGCAGGTGCATTTATTGGTCGCAGAATGGATAGACAAGCGGCTGAAATTCAAAAAGCAATACCTAATGCAGAGGTTATCCGTGAAGGTGAAGGTATTATTGTAAAATTTGACAGTGGTATTTTATTTGATTTTGATAAAACAGCATTAAAAGACGCTGCTAAAACAAACGTTCAGAGTTTAGCTGCATCATTAAATCAATACCCTGATACTGATATTAAAATCATCGGGCATACAGATAGCAAAGGTACTGAAACTTACAATCAGGGATTATCAGAAAGAAGAGCTGCAGCAGTTAAAGCTTATGCCGTTTCTCAGGGTGTTCCATCTTCAAGACTGGTAACTATTGGTAAAGGTTTTTCTGAGCCAATTGCTGACAATGAAACAGAAGCCGGCCGTGCAGCAAATCGTCGTGTGGAGATTGTAATCGTTGCAAATGATTCATTAAAACAAACGGCTCAAAAACAAGGATAATAAGCAATTACCCTCTACCTATGAGGTCTTCATATATCCACCCCGATGCCAAAAAGCATCGGGGTTTTTTATTTCCCTTAATCTGGGTTTTCCAACTGATCATATTCACCTTTCCAGGCATAGAAGCCAAAAACCACCAAACCTAAACTAATCGGAAAAAAGATAAACAGAATGATCCCCCATTGCAAAATGGTATTCATTCTTTCTATATCACTATGTGCCAATCCAACTTTATCAATGGCCTGCAAAAACAGGAATGCCATGGCCAACGGGCCTAAAGCTATCCATATAATTCCTAATAATTTCTTTAACCTGTTCATATTAATCGTTTATGCTTTCATCCTTCTTGTTAGATAAATAAACTGTTCCTATAATTAAACTCAGCGTGGCAATTCCGATAGGATACCACAAACCGGAGAGCGGTGTGGAGCCAGAAAAACTGGCTATTAAAGTGGCAATAAATGGCACTAAACCTCCAAATACGCCATTACCAATGTGGTATGGGAGCGACATGGAAGTGTACCTGATTTTGGTTGGAAAGAGTTCAACCAGAAATGCGGCAATAGGGCCATACACCATCGTAACCAGTAAAATCTGAAAGAAAATAAGTCCGACAAACTTCCAGAAGATGGATGTTGGTAAAATTTTATCTTTAATGATTTCTTTTCCTGTAAGAATTCCTGAAGTCTTTGAAATTGTATCTGCCTGAACACGGTTAAAAGATGCACCATTAGAGAGTAAAACTTTAGTGGTAGCCGTATAAAGACTATCAGGTGTTCCGTCAATTAACTCACGTTTAACCGAAGGCTTGCTGTAGTTTGCCAAACTTAAATCCATTTTGGAAGTATCCGTATCATCTAAAAAGGTTTGATAAATAGGCCGGTAAAAAATAATCCCAAGCAGCATTCCGCCCAGCATAATCCACTTCCGACCCACCCGGTCGCTCCAGGCACCAAAAATTACAAAAAAGGGTGTGGCAAAGGCAATGCCCCATAGCAAAATATATCTTGAATCATTAAAATTAAGCTTGCAGGTATTTTCCAGAAAAGATTGAGCATAAAACTGCCCCGTGTACCAGATCACTCCCTGCCCCATAGTTGCTCCAAATAAAGCCAGTAAGACCATTTTAAAGTTGGCTTTGTTATTAAAACTTTCTTTCAGTGGGTTCTTAGATACATTTCCTTCTGCTTTTAATTTAGAAAACATGGGCGATTCATGCATTTTCATCCGGATATAGATGGATACCACTACCAGTAAAATCGATAATAAAAAAGGAATCCGCCAGCCCCAATCGGCAAAAGTATCAGCCCCTAAAACATTTTTGGTCATTACGATAATACCCAAAGAAAGAAATAAGCCCAATGTTGCAGTGGTTTGAATCCAGCTGGTGAAGAATCCCCGCTTATTTTTTGGGGCATGTTCAGCCACGTACGTTGCCGCACCACCGTATTCCCCGCCAAGTGCCAACCCCTGGATTAACCTCAACACCAATACTAAAACCGGAGCAGCATAACCAATGCTTTTATAAGAAGGTACTAAACCAATTAGAAAGGTTGAGCCCCCCATGAGGACCAATGTCAGTAGAAAAGTATATTTCCTGCCTATTAAATCACCCAGCCGCCCAAAAACCAAAGCACCAAACGGACGGACAATAAAACCCGCAGCAAAAATAGCAAGCGTATTGATCAGTGCTGAAGCACCGGCATCTTTTGGAAAAAGCTGATCGCCAATAATGACAGCTAAACTGCCGAAAATATAAAAATCATACCATTCAATCAATGTGCCCAGTGAAGAGGCACCTATCACTTTAAAAATACTATTCTTAGGTAATGCTTCGCTCATAAACAGAATATTTGGTTTCCGAATATAAACATTTGAGTGGTAAAAAGATTAGTGATGATTTAAATTAGAATAGTAAAGCATTTTGGCCATAGTTTTGTACTTTCATACCGAAAATCATATATATGCTTTTAATACAAAATATCAGACTCAGTAGAATTTTAAGAAATACATGGCAGGTTGACCTCATTATGATTGCCTCCTGCACTGCGGCTTATCTCATTCGTGAATATTTAATTGCGCATCATTTTGAAATTCCTTCCATTATTCCTACCGTTTTAGGTACGGCAATTGCTTTTTTTATCGGCTTTAATAATAACCAGGCTTATGACAGGTGGTGGGAAGCCAGAAAAATATGGGGTGCCATCGTAAATGATTCCCGCTCTTATGCAAGGGCCTTGATTAATTATGTAGATGATGATGAAGCAAGTACCAAAAGGATTATTTTCAGGCATATTGCTTTTCTTTATGCGCTTAAAGCGAGCTTACGTAGTACTGTAGATGAAATTTACATTAAATATTTACCTCCTGAAGAACTGATTGAAGTTCGCAAACATTCAAATGTGCACAATGCAATACTAAATATCCAGTCGAGAGAATTACAAAAACTGTCTAAAGAAAATAAAATTGACGGCTTCAGGTTTATTGAGATCAATGAAATGCTGGTTCGATTTTCAGATTCAATGGGCATGAGTGAGCGGATTAAAAACACCATTTTCCCTACCACCTACACTTATTTGACTAAAGTGTTTATCTGGCTTTTCGTTGTTACCTTTACACTGGTAATTAGCCAGTCTGCCGGGCCAGCTTCTATCTTTTTAGGCTGGTTAATTGGTTTTGTTTTCGTTTCTACTCAGATTAATGGAATGAGCCTGGTAGATCCTTTTGAAAATAATTCTGCAGGAATTCCATTGAATCAAATCACCAGAACAATTGAAATTAATCTGCTGCAAATGCTGGAAGAAACTGATATTCCAGACCCTATAAAACCAATTAATGAAGAATATGTGCTCTAAGATTTATTCTTAAAAAGATATAGACTTTAAATTAAAGTTGGGAAGTTCAATGGTGATTTCACTATTTCTTTGGCATATTTCTGAGTTCAATCGGTTTCTTCGTATTCTTTTTCATCTTGAGGTTAAGCATTTCTACCAGGACTGAAAAGGCCATTGCAAAATACACATAACCCTTAGGAATATGCTGATCAAGTCCTTCTGCCAGAAGCGAAACCCCAATTAAAAGTAAGAAAGAAAGGGCAAGCATTTTAACTGTTGGATGGTTATTCACAAACTCACTGATTTTACCGGCAGAAAACATCATGATAATTACGGCGATGACTACGGCTGCGATCATAATTTCGATATGTTCTGCCATCCCTACTGCAGTGATTACAGAATCTAATGAAAAAACAATATCTAAGATGAGGATCTGAACAATGGTTGCCCAGAACGAATGTACTTTTGTTTTCCCTTCCTCGTCTTCTTCACCTTCCAGTTTGTGATGAATTTCGTGCGTACTTTTATAAATCAGGAACAATCCGCCAATAATTAAAATCAAATCACGGCCTGAAATGGCCAGCTTTTCATACCATTCCCCACCATCAATACCAACCCAGCTTCCGATATTAAACAAAGGAGAAGTAAGCGTCATGATCCAGCTAAGCGACAGGAGCAACATTACCCTCGTAATCATGGCCAGACCTAAGCCAAGCTGACGGGCTTTTTTCTGCTGGTTTTGAGGTAACTTGCCTGAAAGGATGGAAATAAAGACGATGTTATCAATGCCCAGAACAATTTCCAGAAGAGTTAAGGTTAAAAGTGAGATCCAGGCTTCCGGAGTACTTAAGAAATCCATATGTTATTTTATCTGATAAGGCGAAGATAAATAAATCAACCACCTTTTATGGAACAGATGATGTGATATTTTAGTTTTGATCTGCCTGACTAAGATTTTTGATCTCTGCTTAGTCGCTAATTTTATTCTTTAGAATTATTTTAGCTTCTTGCTCAAAAAATCTATTGCTTTTTTCAGCGCAGGATCATTGTTATTGATTAAATCTTCCACCTTTGGTACAACCTCAATATCAGGTTTAACGCCATAGCCCACAAATTCGCGTCCGTCAGGATAGGTGTCTTTTTTAGTACACACCCTCACCACTGCCCCACCTGGAAGATCGAAAAGAAAAGGCTGCCCTGTACTACCACAAGAATTCTGACCAATTTTAATCATGTGTTTCTGGTTATCCGCATAAATCAGAAAATCTTCAGCAGCTGATGCGGTATTGTGCCCAATTAATAGCACTGTAGGAACAACTATTCGTTTTGCCGAAAGGTCATTTTTAAGCGGATAATAATCAAAATTATAAAAATAATTATCCTGATAGGTCAGTAGCGCTTTTGCATTCCATGAATTATTCACAGTATCTTTAGCCGTTGTGTATTTACCCCATGCTTTAAAAGCAGAATTTAATTGCCTGGTAAAATATCGTGAGCCATATAACAAACTATCATTGGTCAGGTATTTCAGGATATAGCTTCCAATACCTGTGGTTCCGCCCCCATTGCTTCTTAAATCTAAAACCAGGGCTTTTGCCTTGTAAAGTTCTGGCAGTTTAGCCACAAACATAGAATCGATTTTCTCATCGGTAAAAGAGTTTAACGCTATGTAGGCAATTCCTTTGGTTTCCCATTTAAAACTAAGCAATTTCCCTTCTGAAGGAAAAGCTGGAAAAACTTCGGTTTCCGTAGTTTGTTGATGCGTTAGGGTAAATGACAATACCTTTCCTTTCGGAGTTTTAATTTTAATTTTAAACTGCGTACCATCCAGCCCCTGCAATAAGGTGCTTATACTGATATCCCGAAGTCCATAATCCGTTGATGAGGAAATATACGGGGCAACATTTTCGGAAATATATGCAGCCGTAGGCTTGCTGTTTACTTCAATGACCTCACTCCCTATCGGAATCTCCTCTTTCTTACTGAGATTAACACGGGTAATAATTGCTTTACCAGCCACATTTTCTATGAACAGCCTGTAATCACCAAACTTCGTATTTAAAGGTTCGAAATCACGTCCGGCAGGCATATAAAGATCAGTATGTCCATCTTTCAGCATGGCCAAAAAACGTTGTAGCTCCCGATAATATTCGTAATCGCTTTTGGTTTCAGGAATGGTATTGATTAATACTTTATAAGTACTATCCCATTTAATGCGGTCAACTTTATTGAGGTAAACAAAGTTATAATTTACCTCTTGCCACAATTTCGATAACCCATAAATTTTATCAGCTTTACTAAGTTTATTTGATTGTGTAAAACTCAGCAAGGGCATAAGCATTAAAAGGAAAAATTTTTTCATGAAATTAAAAAGTAAACAGCTATTGAAAATTATGCTTAATTTATCTCCTTTAATTTACTAAACTAGTTATTGTTAAAACAATAAGCCTTCCCAAATGCGGAAAGGCCTGTTTAGCTCATCTAACCTGTAAATTCTTATTTAAAAGTAACCGAACCGTAACTGGTTTTAATATTTACATTTCCAGTGCTACCATTCCCGATTTTACCGGAATACCGCTTATCCTCATCATCTTTGCTGGTTAATGAAGCGGATACATTTGATCCGAATTTAAAGCCGGCATAAGAAGTAGACACATTAAAGTTCCCATTATATCGCTCTGCAAACCCCAAACCAACACTAACATATTCACCGGCAAAGGTAAAGCTTTTGCAGGCAGGCGTAATTTCATTCACATTTAAACGGTTATAATCCATTTTAATATTGGCATCACCGTTAACAGAACCCAAAGTGACATTTGAATATTCAGCATCCACTGCAATTTTACCTGCAGATGCGATGGTCAGGTCTGCATATGCTTGTTTAGCTACCATATTTCCCCTGATGGTATTAATGTTCACCTTGGCGTATTCTGTATTTAACAATAAATTCCCCCCAATGGTACCCACGTTTAAGCCTTTACCATATTGAATGCTCAAATCAGCAGACCTGCGGATGGTATTGATATTAACGCCGACATACTCTGCATCCAATTCTAAAGTCCCTGCGCTGCCAATATTCACGGGGCCATTATAACTGTGCTTAACTACACCCGCATTTAATTCCCGGATATCGCATTTACCATATTGTACATTAATATAATTGTTGCTGTTGTTCAGGCTGCCCACAAGTAAATTACCATATTGCACTTTTAAAGAGGTTGGGCCAGTAAAGTTGCCTACTTCCACATTACCATACTGTTGAATAAGCTGAAGTGAATTTGCGGCAGGCATGTAAACCACATAGTTGATTTTAACCTCTCTGCGCCAGCTGGTGACACCATTTCTCGTTCCCCGTCCATAACGGCCATCTCTTTCACTCATATTGGTTTTAACTGCAACCATATCTCCATTTTTGCTGGCATCAATGGTAACAGCATCAATCATTTTTTGCGCATCCCCATCAGAATTGCTGAAAGCCCTAATATCTACATCTACCTTAACCTCTTTTTTATCCCAGGTTTTAATGGTAATGGTACCGTATTGGTTATTCAGGTTTACTTTATCATTGATATCGACATTGAAACTTTTACTGAAAGATTTAAACTTTTCAGTATCGCCGCCCTGCTTATCCTGTTTTAAAGACACAGTAGCATTAACATTGGCGGGAGTGGAAACCTTTGAATTTACCACATAGCTTTCAGTGGGTAACTGCATCACAACAGTTTCCTGTGCATCACTTTTAACGGCAAAGAGCGCCATCAAGGCTAATAATATTTTTATTTTCATGATGTTTATTATAAATGATGGCCTAAACCTGCCGGCGGACTAAAACCATCATATGTTATATTTAATAACAGGTATCAAATGAGCAATGCACCCATTTTATACTTGAATTTCGAATTGTCTTTTACCTAAATCTGATTTACTTTTTTATAGTCGTCTACCTGGTTGATGATCAGGAGTTGCTGTTTTAACAATTGCAATTGAATTTCGCGATTTTTAACCATGGCCTTCACTACAAACGTTTGATTAGGAGAAGCAGGAAGTTCATTTTTTAAACGTTCATATTCTTCATCCAGTTTCCTTAAATCTGCCGTAAATTTTTTATATAACTCCGGATTTGCAGCAGCAAAAATAGCCAGACTATCTTTCTTCTCTACAATCAGGCCTGCAAACTGAACTTCTTTCTTTGCATAAACAGTATTTACATCAGCGATTTCTATTTCGCCGCTTTGCATCTTTCCTGCGTAGAACCAGCCTAAACTGAAAACAACCACTATTGCTGCTGCTACACTCATCCATAAGTATAGCTTTACCGGCTTTTTTTCTTTTTTCTGATCCAGTTTTTGTTCAATTTTTGCCCAAAGTGCCGGCGATGGTTCCATCATATCGAAAGATCTCCGGTTCTCTTTAACAAAGGTTTCTAATCTATTATTCATCTCTCATCCCTTTCAGTTCTAATATGCTTTTTAATTTCTTTTTTGCCCTCATGTATTGCGTGCGACTGGTATTTTCACTAATTTTTAAAATATGTGATATTTCTTCATGATCATAGCCTTCTAACAGGTATAGACTTAAAACCACCCTGTAACCATCTGGCAATTCAGTAATTGCTTTTCTAACCTCTTCAACTTGTAAACGGATATCATAATCGTCGAAGCTGATTTCATCAGGCACTTCAGACACCTCATCAGTGCTCACAAATTCCATTTTACGTTTTCGCAGATAATTAATGGATTTGTTAATCACGATCTGTTTCAGCCATAAACCAAATGTTGTTTCCTGTCTAAAATCAACAATCCTGGTAAAGGCATCCAAAAAGGATTCCTGTAAAACATCTTCAGCCTCTTCTTCGTAATTTAAAATCCGCAAGGCTACATTATACATCGCTTTCGCATACAGTTTGTATAAATCAAACTGTGCTGCACGGCTGCCCTGCATGCATGCTTTTACCAATTCCAGGTTTTTATCGATATATACCGTTTCCAAAATTTCGAAGATTCTGATGATAAGACATAAGGGAATTTAAAACGTTGCATCAATGTATAAAAAAGTTTAAATAAACCTTGTACCTGTAAACTTTAATAAAAACCATCAAATCTTTTACGCACTTTATCTGTTAATCCGAAAGAGGATCACCCCTCATTATTATTTTTAAAGCTTCATGCAAACTTTTAACTTCATGCCATGGAAATTGATTTAATCATAAACGAACTGGATACTGTACACCAAAAAGCTAATCTGGCTTTTGAAAGAAAAGATATTAGCCTATACATGAGCCAATTTGATGATGGCATACAATACAGCAATGCCGATGCCACCGTGTATGACAGAAAAGAACTGGTTTACCAAACCGAAAAGTATTTTAAAAAAACAAAAGAGATTTCTACCACACACTATCGGCTAAGATCATCCATTGATGGTGAAATAGTATCCGAAAAGATTGCCAGGAAAACAGTTGTTCAAGTGAAAGGAATAGTCTTCTCTAAAAAACAAACCATCCAAACAGAGGAAATTTTCCAATGGAAGAATATGGGGGGCAACTGGAAAGTAATAGCCGTACAGGTAATCCTGGAAGAGAAATATTAGCCCATTTCTATTTATTGACTTACATCATAGTTTAGCTTTTTTTATCCCTGCATCTTTGTCTTAAAAACAAAATTCATATGAAAAAAGCATATTTTAAATACCTCAACACACTACTGGTAGTCATCCCAATGACCTTAATTATGGCATTTGTAGGACTGATGCGAAACTATGGTTTTGGTGAAGATTGGTTCATTAAATTTTTAAAGGCCTGGAGCGTGATGTTACCTGTATCATATCTTTCTGCCTTTATCATTATTCCTATTGCCCGTAAATTAGCAGAGAAAATTGCGTCAAAAAACTAATTCGCTATTAAAATAATGTACCAACAGCTTTCAAATTATATCAGCCATCGTATTGAAATTAGTGAACATGATCTGAAAACTGTTTTATCGTTTTTTACTATATCAAAAGTAAAGCGGAATGAACACTTGGTAAGTCCAGGTCAAATTAGCAATAAAATATATTTTGTAACCAAGGGTTGCCTGCGAATCTATTTTTTAAATGAAAAAGGCAGTGAAGCAACCAGGCTCTTTGCTTTCGAAGATCAATTTGTAACGGCTTTGGTTAGTTTCGTTACCGAAGCAAAGTCTTTGGAATTTGTTCAGGCTACAGAAAGCACCACATTGCTGAGCATTAATAAAACCGATTTCTATAACCTTTTAACAATTGTTCCACATTGGGAAAAACTATATCGTCATTATCTGGAGTATGCCTATGTAACCAACACCAACCGTTTAATGTCATTTATCACATCAGATGCTACGGAAAGGTATCAGCAATTACTTCATCAACATCCAATCATTGTGAAAAGACTGTCAAATAAAATGATTGCATCATACCTGAACATCTCGCCGGAAACACTGAGCAGATTAAAGTCTAAGGGTTAATGCCTTTTTATGAATGATTAAATTCTGAATAAGGCAATGGTTATTAAATTTGATATTTTCCTGTTTAAGAAACTATTCACCTTAAACTGCTTAAGTAGCTAAAAAACCTCAGCCCTTCTATTCCAAAGTTTAAAACTAATTCGGTATTTTTGCCGCTCAATTTAGATTACAATATATGTTAAGAACAGTAACTTGTGGTGCACTCACCCTTAATAACTTAGGCGAAAGTGTAACCTTGTGTGGTTGGGTACAAAAATCAAGAGATTTAGGTGGGATGACTTTTATAGACATCCGCGATCGTTATGGTATTACCCAGTTGGTTTTTAACATGGATGATAACCGCGAGTTATGCGAATCTGCACGTACCTTAGGCAGAGAGTTTGTGATTAAGGCTTCCGGTATTGTTGTTGAACGGAGCAACAAAAACCCTAAAATGCCTACTGGCGATGTAGAGATAAAAATCACGGCTTTAGAAATTTTAAATGCAGCTAAACTGCCTCCATTCATGATCGAAGATGATACTGATGGTGGTGATGAATTACGCATGAAATATCGCTACCTGGATTTGCGCCGTAACCCGGTTCGCAATAACCTGGTTTTACGCCATAAAATAGCGCAATCTGTTCGTCGCTACCTGGATGCTTTAGATTTTATTGAAGTGGAAACCCCTGTTTTAATTAAATCTACCCCAGAAGGTGCAAGAGATTTTGTGGTGCCAAGCCGTATGAATGAGGGTGAATTTTATGCGCTACCTCAATCGCCGCAAACTTTTAAGCAACTGCTGATGGTTTCAGGTTTCGACAGGTATTTCCAGATTGTAAAATGTTTCAGAGATGAAGATTTAAGGGCGGATCGTCAGCCAGAATTCACACAAATAGACTGTGAAATGTCTTTCATTGAACAGGAAGATATCTTAAATACTTTTGAGGGCTTAATCCGTACGCTTTTTAAAGAGGTACGCAATTATGATTTACCAGAGGTTCCAAGAATGCAATACGCAGATGCTATGCGATTATATGGTTCTGATAAACCTGATACCCGTTTTGCCATGCAGTTTGTAGAATTGAATGATTTGGTGAAAGGCAAAGGCTTCCCGGTTTTTGACAATGCAGAATTGGTCGTTGGTATTAATGCCAAAGGGGCCGCAAACTATACTCGCAAGCAGTTAGATGAATTAACAGATTTTATCAAACGCCCGCAAATTGGTGCTACAGGACTTATTTATGCCCGTCATAACGAGGATGGAACCATAAAATCTTCTGTTGACAAGTTTTTCAATGAAGAAGATTTGAAACAGTGGAGCCAGGTATTTAAAACGGAAAAGGGTGACTTACTTTTAATTTTAGCAGGTTCTACAGATAAAGTGCGCAAACAATTGAACGAACTTCGTTTGGAAATGGGTAACCGTTTAGGGCTACGTGATAAAAATACATTTTCTGCGCTTTGGGTGTTGGATTTTCCTCTGTTAGAATGGGATGAAGAAACGGAACGTTATCATGCCATGCACCACCCTTTTACCTCTCCTAAGCCAGAAGACATTGCATTATTAGATACCGATCCAAAAAATGTACGTGCCAACGCCTATGATATGGTCATTAACGGAACTGAGGTTGGTGGCGGATCAATCAGGATTCATGACCGTACCCTTCAGGCACTAATGTTTAAACACTTAGGTTTCAGTGCAGAAGAAGCACAGAAACAATTTGGCTTCTTAATGGATGCCTTTGAATTTGGCGCACCGCCACACGGAGGTATTGCCTTTGGTTTTGATCGTTTAACATCCATTTTCGCTGGTTTGGATTCCATTCGTGATGTTATCGCTTTCCCTAAAAATAATTCGGGCAGGGATGTGATGATTGATAGTCCGAGTACTATTGATGAAAAACAATTAAAAGAGCTGAAAATTAAAACGGATTTATAAGGTTCATTAGTTCATGGGGCTAAAATACGCCATAGCAGCCTTCTGTCTATCGGTGTGGTGCCTCACTAAGTCAAATTAATGCCCATAAATGCATTACATAAGATAAATTTAAGCTGGTAGATGAGACACCAACCAGTAGGGTAAAACGGATTTATAAGGTGCATTAGTTTAGTTGTTATTCGTTCATAGGGCTAAGCGCAGAAATACGAAATTACGAGCATAAACAAAAAACTCCTGATGAATCATCAGGAGTTTTTTGTTTATCTAATTTTTGCACCTCGTTAACTAATTAACTAATGATTAATAAATCATCAGACTAATATGTTTCGCTATCTGGCGGAATGCCATAATCAATAAACTTTTTTGCTTTTTTATCTTTTCTGCTGCCGAACCAGCCTTTAACCGAATTGTAAATTGCTGAAAGATGTTCTGCATCTAAAGATTTACCAACCTTACCAGAAACCAATCCGACTGCTGCTTTAGTTAAAAAGCCTGCACCCCTGAAAAGTGTTTTATTCATAAACATCGGCAGTAGCAAAGACATCGCTGTTCCGCTGATATTCAATTTCTCGTCAGCTTTGAAAAAATTATTCGGAGTAGCGTATTTTTTAATCAGTGCCCCAAAAGTAAATTGTTTTGCATAATTTTTTGAATCCGCAATAAGCAGGTTTTGTTTTAATGTATATTCTACCTTAAGCTCAAGCTTTTTGGCTTGCAAATCTTCCAGATTGCTGATATTTTTATAACTTCTCATCTTCTTCCTCCTTATCGGCAAGTTTGTTGAAATACTTACTAATTGCGATATTTATAATTGCCTTTTCGATGTATTTATCTTTAGTTAAATACACCACAACTGCAAGTAAAATATAAATTAATGAAACGCAGCCAAACCCTCCGGCATAACTATTTAAAACGCTAGATAAGAAGAGAGCCAATGTTACACTACCAAATAAGAATGCCAGAATAAAGCATACAATTACCACCGTATTGGTTACTAAATCGGCAAATATTTTAGATACCTTTTCCACGAGGTAAAGTCGGGTATATTCTACTCTTGCCTCTAAATAGCCTTTGGCATCATCGAAAATATCCTCGATACCTTTCTCTTTATTTTCTTGCATAGTTAAGATGAAATTTAACTGGGTGCCATAAAACACCCAGCTATTATTTTATTGCTTATGCGTGCTCTACGTCGTCACTATACTCCTCTTCAACACTTCTCAATTTGGTTTTAATTGAGGTCACGACTTTATCTTTCAGGCTGGACAGACTGTTAATTTCATCAGCAGCTTTGTCTTTAATAGAATCGCCTAAATCTTTTAAAGACTGGCTTAATTTATCGCGGGTTTCGTCACCTTTATCAGGTGCAAATAAAATACCTAAGGCGGCACCGGCAGCTAATCCTGCTAAAAGGGCAACTACAACTTTTGAGTTATCATTCATAATTATGTATTTTAAGGGTTTAACGTTTACAATATAAGGATTACTATATTATTTAATTGTTAAGCTGTAATTTATAACTCATTATGCTCATTATTTGTTTTAATTCTTTCTAATCTTTCTGAGGCAAGCGTGCTTGTTTCATAAATTTTAATCAGCAATATAAAGTAAGATAGCAAAAGCGGCCCAAAAATGAGCCCCAGAATCCCAAATAATGGGATACCAATAATTACGCCAATTACGGTGATGATGGGATGAATGTTGCCTACTTTTTTAGCAATAACAAACCTTAGCACGTTATCAATATTTATAATCACCACGAAACCAAAAATCAGCATTGCCCAACCTTCAAAATTATGTCCGTTCACAATTTGAAGAATAGCAGCCGGAACAAATACTACCGGAGGGCCCAAAACAGGCACGAAAGAAATAAATGTAGTAATTACACCCCAGAAAACAGGATCCTGATAACCCAAAACATAAAAAGATAAACTGACAAGCGAACCCTGAACCAAACAAATCAGCCCCTGGCCAAGTACATTTGCATAAGTAGTATTTTTCATTTCATCGCCAAAACGAAGTGCATTCTGTTCTCTGAAAGGGGCATACTTAACCAGAGAGAATTCAAATTGCTTTCGCTCTATCAGCATAAAGTAAAGCAGGAAATACATCACCAGCAAACTCAATATGATATTTACTGCGCTGGAAATTATAGACGGGAAAAGCTGTGTGGCCCAGTTACCCAGCCGGTTTAAACCTTCCTGAATTAAATTTTCATTAATTTTTAAAGGAAGCAGGTGCTGAATTTTAACCAATAAATTTTTAAAGAAAATTTCATTACTCCTTAACTCTGAAATTTTACTGATCACCATACTGCTTAATGCATAAAAAGGCAATATAATCAGCACTATACTTATGGTAATGAGCATAATGGCCACAATACGCTTATTCCAGTTTTTTACTTCGGCCAGATAAATATATACCGGACGCATAATAGTGTATAAGACCAGTGTAGATAGTATGGCAGAAAATATATCTTTTAATGAATAGGCAATCAGCACACCAAGTGCTATGATGATCACAAGATTAATATTCTGACGCTGTTTATAAGAAAATACGGACATAATTTAGAAGCACTGCAACATTTAAATAGCAAAACCCTGCAATTTGTTTTTAGCGATCTTCAGTTTTAAAGGCTTCATTTAATTTAAGGCCTTTCATTTTATTATAGAGTGTCTTCCTGTCAATATTTAAAATTTGTGCTGCCTTGGTTTTATTAAAATTAACCTTTATTAAAGCATTTAGAATGGCATCATATTCTGCTTCCTTCGCTGCATTTTTTAAGGCTTTCGATGGATTAATCGCTTCAATACCATTTTTATGCTTTTCCTCACGACAAGTATAATTTGATAATTCCAATGGCAGAACATCAACCTGGATTTCGTTTCCTTCAGTTAGCAGGGCTAATCTTCTGACTACATTTTTTAATTCGCGGATATTACCCGGCCAGCTATAATTCAGGAAGCATGTTTTTACCCCTTCAGAAAAACCTTTAATTTTTTTGTTCAGCTCCAGGTTTGCGACCATTAAAAATTTAGCCGCAAAAATTAAAATGTCATTCCCACGCTCTTTAAGTGATGGCAGATGAATAGAATACTCATTAAAACGGTGAAATAAATCCTCTCTGAATGTTCCTTTATTAATGTTCAAAGCAATATTTTCATTGGTTGCTACGATAATACGAACATCGATATCAATTTCTTTTGTACTTCCGATGCGCTTCACTTTGCGTTCCTGAACGGCCCTTAACAGAACGGCTTGAATTTCATAGGACAAATTTCCAACTTCATCCAAAAACAAAGTACCTCCATTAGCCTGCTCAAAATGGCCTATTTTGGTAAACAAGGCTCCGGTATAGGCACCCTTTTCATGTCCGAAAAATTCGCTTCCTGCAAGTTCTTTCGTTAATGAACCACAATCCATAGCGATAAAAGGCTTATCTTTTCTTAAACTGTTGGAATGAATTGCTTTAGCTACACATTCTTTTCCGGTTCCACTTTTACCTGTTAAAATTATACTATAGGATGTTGGTGCAATCAAATGAATTTCCTTCAGCAGCTCGCAAGAGGCTTCGCTTTGGCCGCAAATAAAATCAACAGGATCTGTCTCGTATTCTGCAACATCTTTTGCATTAGCCTGCAATACAATTTCCTTTAAGCTTTTCTGACTTTCGAGTGCAGTATGAATAGCCGCTAAAATTTTATCAGGATACAGGGGTTTGGTAATATAATCATATGCACCAAGTTTAATCAGCTCTACGGCAAGTTTTACATCTGAATAACCGGTAATAATGATGACAATTGTGGATGGATGTTTATCCTTTACTTTAATTAAAATTTCACGCCCATCGGTATCATTAAGACGATAATCGCAGATAATCAAGTTGAACGTTTCCTGTGATAAAATCTCCATCGCAGCGGCACCCGATATAGCGTTTGACACTTCGAAACCATTCTTTGTTAAAAATTTAGACAGGAATAACCCTATACTTATTTCATCATCTACTATTAAAATCTTTTTATTCATGAGCGTTTACTAATTGTTTAGCTAAAAACCTCCAGATTAGCAGCAAGCATTCCTAAATAGAGCGATAATTTAGAAATTATAAAGATCAATGATTAATTAAAACAAACATATTTTAAGAGCAATTTACAATCCTAAATTCCCTTAAAGTGCGCTTTCCGCTTATCAATAAATGCAGAAACACCCTCTTTAAAGTCACTTGTTTCGAAACATTTCCCAAATTCTTCTATTTCAACGTCATAACCATTTAATGCATTAACACAAGTATTAACCGCTTTTATGGCAGCAGATACGGCCAATGGCGCGCGTTGTTTAATCAGGTTTAAAATTTCAGTTGCTTTATTCATCAAATCAGATGGATCGACTGTATGGTTTACCAAACCTATTTTCAGGGCTTCGTCTGCAGAGATCATACCAGCCGTAGTAATTAGTTCAATGGCTTTCCCCTTCCCAACCAGTTGGGTTAGCCTTTGTGTTCCACCATAACCCGGAATTAACCCCAGCGTAACTTCAGGTAAACCGAGTTTCGCATGTGAGGATGCAATGCGCATGTGGCAGGCCATGGCAAGTTCTAATCCGCCGCCCAAAGCAAAACCATTAATGGCTGCGATAAAAGGTTTTAGTGAATTTTCAATAGCATTAAAAACATCACGTTGCCCATTTCTCGCCAGTGCTTTCCCTTGTTCGGCATTGTAATCCGAAAATTCTTTAATATCGGCTCCGGCAACAAAAGCTTTTTCGCCTGCGCCCGTCAAAATCACACCTTTCACCTCTGCAGTTTCATTTGCAAATGAAACTACTTTTGCCAGTTCAGCTAGCGTTTCTTTGTTTAAGGCATTTAATGCCCTTTCGCGATTGATGGTCACATAAAGAATATTCTCTTTTATCTCTGATATTAAATGCTGATATGTCATAATTTAAAAATTTCTGTTTTCTGCTACCCAATTCTGAATGTATGCTACAATACTGGCCATGGTGGTTCCTGGCGGAAATAATTCTCCGACACCAATTTCCGCAAGTTTCATCCGGTCCGATTCAGGTATAATCCCCCCACCTGTTAACAAAACGTCGTCGAGCTGTTTTTCTTTCATAAAATGAATAATTTTTGGAAAGATGGTCATGTGTGCCCCAGAAAGTATAGATATACCTATTGCATCCACATCTTCCTGCAATGCGGTATTTACAACCATTTCTGGGGTTTGCCGCAAGCCCGTATATATTACTTCCATCCCGGCATCGCGTAGTGATGTGGCAATTACCTTGGCACCTCTATCGTGCCCATCTAATCCAACCTTCGCGACTAAAACGCGTATTGGTCTGTTTAATACTTTGCTCATGGTAATATTAAATTGATGTAAATGTATTGATTTTTCTTTTATGTGAATAGAGAATAGGTAACGGGAAATCAATAATAAAAATAGATTTCCAGCCCATTCTCTATTTTTACGTTCCTGCCTATAGATGGGAAATGATGAAGAGCAAAGCAAGCTCCATTTATTTACCGTTTCCAACTCCCTATGCATTAAGTTACTACTTAATTCCCTATTTATACATTTTCTATTTTTTAATCATTACCTAAATACGCTCAATCTTTTTACCTTTGCATTCCTAATTTACAGGTTTTTATGAGTGAAGAAAAGTCATTGAACTTTATTGAAGAAATTGTTGAGAACGACCTAAACAGTGGTAAGTATAAAACTCTAGTAACGCGTTTTCCACCTGAACCTAATGGCTACTTACACATTGGCCATGCAAAAGCGATATGCCTGAACTTCGGACTAACACAAAAATACGGTGGTTACACTAATTTGCGTTTTGATGATACCAACCCGGTTACAGAAAAAACAGAGTATGTAAACAGCCAGCAGGAAGATATTAAATGGCTGGGCTTTAACTGGAAGAATGAACTGTATGCATCAGATTATTTTGATGAATTGTATGCTTTTGCAGTTAAGCTTATTGAAAAAGGACTGGCATATGCTGATGAAAGTTCAGCTGATGAAATTGCTGCCTTAAAAGGCACACCTACTGAACCCGGACAGGATAGCCCATACCGTAACCGCAGTATTGAAGAAAATTTAGACATTTTCACAAAAATGAAAAATGGTGAATTTGCTGATGGAGCGTATATTTTACGGGCGAAGATAGATATGGCCAGCCCAAATATGTTGATGCGCGATCCGATTATTTACCGCATTAAACATGCTGAACATCACCGTACGGGCAGCAAATGGTGCATTTACCCTATGTACGATTTTGCACACGGGCAAAGTGACAGTATTGAAAACATCACGCACTCCATTTGTACATTAGAATATGTTTCGCACCGTGAACTTTACGATTGGTTTATAGAGAAATTAGAAATTTTTCCATCTAAACAATATGAATTTGCACGTTTAAACCTTACCTCAACGGTAATGAGTAAACGCAAATTACTGCAACTGGTAAATGAAAACTTAGTTAACGGCTGGGATGATCCACGTATGCCAACCATTTCTGGTTTGCGCAGAAGAGGCTTTACGCCGAAAAGTGTCCGTGAATTTTGTGAACGAATAGGTATTGCCAAGCGTGAAAACCTGATAGAACTAAGCTTGCTGGAATTTTGCATCCGTGAGGATTTAAATAAAACGGCCAATCGTGTAATGGCCGTTTTAGATCCAATCAAACTGGTGATTACCAATTATGAAAAAGGAACTGAAGACTTAATCGGTGAAAATAATCCTGAAGCGGAAGATGGCGGTGGTACCCGCATTATTCCTTTCAGCAATGAACTCTGGATTGAGCGCGAAGATTTTATGGAAGTGCCTGCTAAAAAATGGTTCCGTTTGGCACCAGGAGCAATGGTGCGCTTAAAGTTTGCGTATATTGTCAAGTGTGAGGATTTTGTTAAAGACGAAAATGGCAATGTAACTGAAATTCACTGCACCTATATTCCGGAATCAAAAAGTGGAAATGATACCAGTGGCATCAATGTTAAGGGAACCATTCATTGGGTGAGTGTTCAACATGCTAAAACAGCAGAAATCAGATTATATGATCGCCTGTTTACTTCTGAAACACCAGATGCGGAAGAAGGTGATTTTAAGGATTACTTAAATCCGGAAAGCTTAACGGTTCTTCCAAATGCTTACATCGAGCCTGCTTTGGCTCATGCCGATTTAGATAGCCGTTATCAGTTTATCAGAAAAGGATATTTCTGTTTAGATAAAGATTCTACATCTGAAAAACTGGTTTTTAACCGGACGGTTACTTTGAAAGATACTTTTAAGAAACCTAAATAGTTGAGGTATAACGACAGATAAACACGGATAAACTTAGATTTATCCGTGTTTTTTTATGCTGAATTGCTCAAGAATTGTCATGGGAACATAGAGATCAACCTTCCTACCTTATTACCTTCATCCTTTTTAGTATTTCATATATACATTATACAATACCAATAAATCAACCGGCGTAAGCTTAGGTGTAATATCGCTCTGTATAAAGTGGCGTTTAAACCCAACTATTGCGGCGCCTAAATCGCTGGTATCATAACCCATTAATTTTAATGCATTTGGTCCATCAAAATCTGCCGGAGGATTTTTAAGCACATCATCATACCAATAACCAAAGCCTTTTAAAGCTAATTTTTTCCATGGAAATTTATTTGGGTCAGGCTTGCGTTTAGGGGCAATATCAGAATGGCCTATGAAATTCGCAGTCGGAATATTATAAGCCTTTTTTAAGGTCTCCAGTAATTTCACCAGGCTGTTAATTTGTGCATCCGGCCATGGGTCTGTTGTTCCGTTGTTATCCAGTTCAATACCAATGGAGGAAGAGTTTAAGTCTGTATCCTTTCCCCATTTCCCAATGCCGGCATGGTTTGATCGCAGATAATCATTTACCATATGTACTACTTTTCCATCACGGCCAATCACATAATGTGCACTAACTTCTGCCTTGGTAGAATGAAAGGTCTTGATGGTTTGGGCTAAGCTATCCTGGGCAGTGTGGTGAAGGATAACAAAATTAGGTTTACGTATCCCAAAATTTACAGAACCCACCCAGGTTTGATTTGTTGCGTTTTGGAGATCATACAACTGACCTTCAGGCGGTGTAGCCGAAATTAGATTGGCAAATTCTTTACTCTTTTGCTTATAAATCTTTTCTGTTGCAGCATATTTATTCGTACTGCAGGAAGATAAGAATAATGCCAGAGCCAAAACAGAAGTACTTTTAAGAGAATAAGATTTTACAGGAAACATGATATGAATAAATAAAATATGAAGGTACAAAGTTATATTAAACTTCATCCATTACATCAAACTTTATACAAAGCTTTCAAATTTTAGTAATTTAGTCGCGATATATCTTAATCATGAAAAAACTATACAAACCTATACTATTTGTATCGGCAATAGCCTGTTCTGCAAGTTTATTTACGGCTTGCACCAACAATAGCAAACCCACTGAAGAAAAAGTAACCGTAGTACAAAAAGATAGCTTAACAGATTATGTAGCCAGTCGGCTCCCTATATACGAGCGAGTAAAGCTCAGCACAAACCTTAATCAGCTTAGTATTAACGACCGCAAAATTTTGCCGCTTCTTATTCAGGCGGCTGAAATTATGGATGAACTCTACTGGAAACAGGCCTATCCGCAACGCGATAGCTTACTGGCAACAGTTAAGGACGAAAAAACCCGTGAATTTGTTAACATTAATTATGGGCCATGGGATAGACTCAACAATGATAAGCCTTTTGTTGCCGGTGTGGGAAATAAACCTGAAGGTGCTTCATTTTATCCATATGGCACTACCAAGGAGGAAATTGAAAAAGCTGAATTAGCAGATAAATATGGCGCGTATTCTGTAGTAAAAAAAGATAGCCTCGGAAAATTCATTACTGTTCCTTATCATGTATTATTCGCTTCCGAATTACAAAGAGCAAGTTCCCTTTTGAAACAAGCAGCATTAATTGCAGAAGATGCTGGTTTAAAAAAATATTTAAACTTACGGGCTGATGCCTTAGTAACGGATAAGTTTACCGCCAGTGATTATGCCTGGCTGGACATGAAAACAAATGGCCTGGATATTATCATTGGTCCGATTGAAAACTATGAAGATAAGCTCTTTAATGCCCGTACCAGTTACGAAGCTTATGTTTTAATCAAAGATAAAGAATGGAGTAAGCGCCTGGCAAAATATGTAAAGCTATTGCCAGAGTTACAAAAGAATCTTCCGGTACCAGCAAAATACAAAACCGAAACTCCTGGTACAGATTCTGAATTGAATGCCTATGATGTGGTGTATTATGCCGGAGATTGCAATGCAGGCTCAAAAACCATTGCCGTTAACCTTCCAAACGATGAAAAAATTCAGCAGGAAAAAGGAACCCGCCGTTCGCAGCTAAAAAATGCGATGCAGGCAAAATTTGATAAAATCCTTCTTCCAATATCTAAAGAACTAATAGACTTAGACCAGCAGCAATACATCAAGTTCGATGCTTTTTTTGCCAATGTAATGTTTCATGAGGTTGCACATGGTTTGGGCATTAAAAAAACCGTTACCGGGAAAGGTTTTGTTCGTGAGGCTTTAAAAGAACAATACAGCTGGCTGGAAGAAGGCAAAGCCGATATTTTAGGCTTGTATATGGTTACCGGCTTGCTGAAAAAAGGTGAATTACAAGGCGATATCAAAGACTATTACACCACGTTTATGGCAGGTATTTTAAGATCAGTTCGTTTTGGCGTTTCAGAAGCACATGGTAAAGCCAACATGCAATGCTTTAATTACTTTGCAGAGAAAGGTGCTTTCGAGAGAACCTCCAAAGGAACCTATAAAGTTAATTTCGAAAAATTTGGTTCTGCAATGAATGAGCTCAGTGCATTCATCATCACTTTACAGGGAAACGGAGATAAAGTAGCTGTAGAGAAAACGCAAAAAGAAAAAGCAGTTATTCCGGCTACACTACAGCAAGACCTTGACCGCCTGACCAGAAAAAACATTCCTGTTGATGTTGTTTTTGAACAAGGTGTAGACGTATTAGGCGTTAAATAATAGCAATAAAGAACCACACATCGTTTTTTGATGTGTCAAATAAATCCCTGATTTGAAGACTAATATTCGTCTTTCAATCAGGGATTTTCTTTTTTTTTGAAAACGGCGTAACCTTTTAAACAAACGTTCGTCTTACTGATAACTAAACAATGGGAACAATTCGTTTCCAGGCTAAACTATAAAGATAAAGGCAAAAAATAGAAAACGGATATAGATGCGTTATGGGAATTATTTGGCCTGGATTTTTAAACTTTAAACCTAAACAAATGAAAATTTTATATAAAATATCCTTCATCATCTTTGCTGCCTGCTCTTCAGGAAGTTTATTTGCGCAAACTTCACCTCAGCCTAACCTAAAGGGAATTATTCTTGATGAGCAGAAAAAACCAGTAGATTATGCAACAGTAGTATTATATAAAGCAGCCGACTCGAGTATTGTAAAAACCAGTTTTACAGATCAGAATGGTGTTTTCGGCTTTAACGTAAGTGCAAAAGGAACTTATTTCTACAAAGCCAGTAATATGGGCTATAAAACGTTTAAAAGTAAAACCATTACCCTTACCGATGAAAATCAAAAAGTAGATTTTGGTTCGGCACAACTGGTTTCCAGCACGCAAGATTTAAAGGAAGTTAGTATCGCAGTAACCAAACCATTAATTGAGAGAAAGATGGATAAAGTGGTAATGAATGTATCCGGCAGTTCCATCATGACAGGATCTACGGCACTGGAGGTTTTACAAAAAGCACCAGGTGTTTCGGTAGATCAGAATGATAATATTTCAATGCAGGGAAAGCAAGGTGTATTAATTCAGCTTGATGGAAAACAAACTTACATGAGTAGTGCAGATGTGGCCAACTTACTTCGAAACATGCAAAGTTCAGAGATAGAAACCATAGAATTGATTACCAATCCATCATCCAAATACGATGCAGCCGGAAATTCAGGTATCATCAATATTAAAACCAAGAAAAACAAAGCTGGCGGCACCAATGGAAGTTTAAATGCTACGGCCGGATATGGTAAAAACTTTAGAGGCAATACAGGCTTAAACCTGAACCACAGAACAAAAAAGCTAAATCTTTTCGGGAACTATAACTACGGCAAAACTACGCGTGAAAACATCATCACCATTGACAGGATTTCTAACGGCACACCCGATACTTATTTCATGCAGGCCGGATCAAGCTTACGGAAGCAGCAAAACAATAATTTTAAAACTGGTTTAGATTACTTCATCAATAAAAATAATACTATTGGGGTATTGGTGAACGGCTATTTTAACCACGGAACGGAAGCTTCGAAAAACAATACTTTAATTGGCCCGTCTTTCCAAAAAGTAGATTCAACACTGGCATCTAATAGTTTGCAAACCAATAAATACAATAATATTTCTTATAACCTTAACTATAAATCGATTCTGGATACCGCAGGTTCTGAAATTTCAGCTGACTTTGATTACTCAAAATACAATGGAAACGATGGTTCTGCATATGAAAATGATTATATGTTCGCTAATGGCAATAGAATTCGCCCTGTTAATTATACCAGAAATGGTACACCATCCAAAATTGATATAAAAACCTTTAAAATTGATTATAATGTTTCATTAAGTAAAACCATAAAGCTTGAAGCAGGCTTAAAAAGCAGCTGGGTAAAAACAGATAATGATTTGCAGGCTGAGGAACTGGTTAATAACATCTGGCAAAATGATGTTCGCCGCAGCAATCAATTTGTTTATGATGAGAATGTAAATGCAGCCTATACAAACATTAACAAGCAATTTAAAAACACCAGTATCCAGCTTGGTTTAAGAGTGGAGCAAACCAATTCTAAAGGGAATCTGGTTACCACCAATACGATAGTTGAACGGGATTATTTCGATTTTTTCCCGACATTATTCGTGCAACAAACACTTTCTAAAAATAATCAGTTAGGATTTTCCTATAGCCGCAGAATAGATCGCCCAAGCTATGATGCTTTAAACCCATTTGTTTATTACCTGGATCAATATACCTACAATAAAGGTAATCCATTTTTAAAACCGCAGTATACCAACAATATGGAACTGAGTTACACTTTCATGCAGAAATATATGCTCTCGGTAGGTTATAGCAGAACCAATGATGTGATAACAGAAGTTTTACTACCAGATTCTGCTCAAAAAGCGTTGTTTCAAACCAATGAAAATTTAGCTAAAAACACCAGTTATAATGCCAACCTGAATATCCCGGTTCAGGTGGCCAAATGGTGGTCGATGAATAATAACCTAAATGTTTTTTACCTGAGTTTTGAAGCCCCGGATTTAGCTGGTGTAGCCCTAAAAACAGGAAAGACTTCCTTCCAGTTTAAATCTCAACAAAACTTTACCATCGCAAATGGCCTTACAGCAGAATTAAACGGCAGTTACGAATCGCCACTGGATTATGGAACACTGAGAATTAAATCACGCTATTCTATTGATGCGGGTTTGAGTAAATCATTCCTGGGTAAAAAAGCTTCACTGAAATTGGCTTTATCGGATATCTTTAACACTTATAAAAATGATATCTCCAGCGCTTACCCGGGTTTAAAATATGAAGTACATCAGAAAAATGAAAGCCAGATTGGCAGAATAAGTTTCACGTACCGGTTTGGTAAAGAAATTAAACCAGCCCGCCGCCGCTCTACAGGTTCAGAAGATGAGCAAAACAGGATGAAGAATTAATAATATTAATGATTTGATATTAATGCCTCCCTATTTACCAGCACACTTTACAGCAAAAAGGGCGATGTTTCCATCGCCCTTGGCTATTTATTTACTCAAATACATTGATTTATCTTTGTAAAGTTTACGGAAGTAAGGATCTTCCAGATCTTTAATGAAGCGAATGGCCTCACCTGTAGATTTCATTTCCGGACCTAATTCTTTCGTCACCTCAGGGAACTTCTCGTAAGAGAACACCGGCTCTTTAATCGCATATCCTTTTAACTTCCGTTCGATGGTGAAATCTTTCAATTTCGCTACCCCTAACATAATCTTCGCAGCGATGTTAATGTATGGAACATCATATGCCTTGGCAATGAAGGGAACTGTACGTGATGCTCTTGGATTAGCCTCGATTACATAAACCTTTTCATCTTTGATGGCAAACTGAATGTTCAATAAGCCACGTACATCTAATGCTTTCGCAATCTTAACCGAATACTCTTCCATTGCTTTAGTTACCGATTCAGGCAAGCTAAAAGTAGGTAATACGGCAAACGAATCACCGGAGTGGATCCCCGCTGGTTCGATGTGCTCCATCATCCCAACTATGTGAACGTCATCACCATCAGAAATCGAATCGGACTCCGCTTCTTCTGCCCGATCTAAAAAGTGATCGATCAATACACGGTTACCTGGTAAATCGCCCAATAATTTTACTACAGCTTTTTCCAGGTCTTCATCGTTAATCACGATACTCATTCCTTGTCCGCCTAATACATAACTCGGGCGCACCAGAACCGGATAACCTACTTCATTGGCAACCACAATGGCTTCTTCAGCATTTTCTGCTACACCATATTTAGGATATGGAATATCTAATTCTTTAAGCAAGTCAGAGAAACGACCACGATCTTCAGCGATATCCATGTTCTCAAAAGATGTTCCGATAATTTTAATACCAAGCTGTGTTAATTTTTCAGCCATTTTCAAAGCGGTTTGACCACCCAACTGAACGATCACACCAACTGGTTTTTCCAGCTCAATGATCTCACGAACATGTTCCCAGAAAACCGGCTCAAAGTATAACTTATCGGCCATGTTGAAATCTGTAGAAACTGTTTCCGGGTTACAGTTAACCATAATGGCTTCGAAACCAGATTCTTTAGCGGCTAATAAACCGTGCACACAAGAATAATCAAATTCGATACCCTGACCAATACGGTTCGGGCCTGAGCCCAAAACAATTACTTTTTTGTTGTCTGTAGGGATTGATTCATTTTCCTCATCAAAAGAAGAATAATAGTAAGGTGTTTGTGCAGGGAATTCGGCAGCACAGGTATCTACCATTTTGTACACCCTGTTGATGCCTAAAGCCTTCCGGCGATCGTAAACTTCATCTTCCGTAACGTTTCCTAACAACCAGGCAATCTGAATATCAGAGAACCCTTTTTGTTTCAGGGTGAAGAAAAAGTCCTGAGGGATGTTATTTAATGAATATCTTTTTAATTCAGTTTCCAAAAGAACCAAATCCTGGATCTGATTTAAGAACCATTTATCAATTTTGGTTACCTTACGGATAGATTCTAAAGGCACGCCCATTGTCATGGCATCTTTTATTAAAAACAGACGGTTCCACGAAGCATGCTCCAGGCCATCCATAATTTCTTCAATGTTGCGCACCTGTCTGCCATCAGCTCCTAAACCTGCACGGTTGATTTCCAAACTCTGACAAGCTTTTTGTAAAGCTTCGATAAAGGTACGACCTATCGCCATTACCTCACCTACAGACTTCATTTGTAAACCCAGTTCTTTGTTGGCACCTTTAAATTTATCGAAGTTCCAGCGAGGGATTTTAACGATTACGTAGTCTAAAGTAGGCTCAAAGTAGGCTGAAGTTGTTTTGGTAATTTGATTTTCAATCTCATCCAGGTTATAACCGATAGCTAATTTCGCCGCAATTTTAGCGATTGGATAACCTGTAGCCTTACTGGCTAAAGCAGATGAACGGGATACACGTGGATTAATTTCGATGGCGATAATGTCATCATTTGCAGGATTTACCGAGAATTGAACATTACACCCACCAGCAAAAGTACCGATAGCACGCATCATTTTAATGGCCTGATTACGCATTTCCTGATAACAACGGTCAGATAAGGTCATCGCTGGTGCTACAGTGATGGAATCTCCTGTATGGATACCCATCGGATCGAAGTTTTCAATCGAACAGATAATGATTACATTATCATTGCTATCTCTCAATAGCTCCAACTCGTATTCTTTCCAGCCTAAAACAGCTTGTTCTACCAAAACCTCATGTGTTGGCGAAGCTTCTAAACCACGTTTAAGTGCAGCGTCAAATTCTTCCTTTCTATGTACAAAACCACCACCAGAACCACCTAAGGTATAAGACGGGCGAATTACCAACGGAAAACCAATTTCCTGAGCAGCTTCTTTACCTTCTAAAAATGAGTTGGCAATTTTAGACGGCGCTACACCTACACCTATATCAACCATTAACTGGCGGAAAGATTCACGGTTTTCGGTTTTTTCGATAGCTGCTACATCAACACCGATCACTTTAACACCATATTTTTCCCAAACACCACGCTCGGAAGCTTCTACACAAAGATTTAGCGCCGTTTGACCGCCCATAGTTGGCAAAACAGCGTCAATTCTAGGTAAATCTGCAGAGTCGATATGCTCCTGTAAAATTACCTCTATGGAATCAACTGATAAAGGCCGAAGATAAACATGATCTCCGATAACCTTATCCGTCATAATCGTAGCCGGATTAGAGTTGATAATGGAAACGGTAATTCCTTCTTCTTTTAAGGAAAGTGCCGCTTGTGAACCCGAGTAGTCAAATTCGCAGGCTTGTCCAATAATGATTGGTCCCGATCCGATAATTAATACTGAGCGTATTGAAGTGTCTTTAGGCATGATTAAGCTTAAACAATGATTAAAATTCTAAAGTGTTTGACCTGTTAAAGGTGAAGAAGCAAGAAGGTTTTTTTGCTTTTTGAAGAGAAAATCCCAACTGTTCTGTCGGGATGCAAAGATATGTTTTTTGAAGTAGTTTTTGTTTAATTTTTTAAAATTAAAATACCCGAAATCAAATCCGTAAAATTAACCTTTTCTATCCTTTTTTCTGAAGATTAAACCAGGTTTAATGAAAGGGTTATACAGGTGTTTGCCATCAATAATATCTTGCTGGCGATGCATAAAGCAATGGTATCCTAAGTTCCGGGAAATAAAAAAGGAGCTTGACGCTCCTTTTTCTATCTTTCAAAACTATTGCTTTAATACGACTTCACCCAAATCAGTAGTGGCACTGTCTTTAACAGCAACGTTTTCAATAATCGCATCCTTGTAGGGTGCATTTGCTTTGATCACAAGTGTATAAACACCTTCTTTCAGATTGGTAAAAGAAAAACTACCCTGATTAACTGTTACCGTCATCGTATCCTGCCCGGCAATCAGTGAAATACCTGAAACGGCATCGGCATGGCTTACCCGTCCCACAATACCGCCTAATTTGACGAAGGTAAAAGCTACAAACAGAATAGATGAAAGGATTAATGCCACGCAAAAAACACTCAGCTTTTTCATATTAATTTATTTTAGTCTTTTTTCTAAAAATTTCATCTCAATAGTGCCCATCTTAAACGCATCATACAACTAATTTGTTTGTAGCAGAAATTGAACACTGTATTCTTTTTTAAATAATCAGGCTCAAATATTGTCCTGTACAAATTTCATATTAATTGTAAACCGAGCGCAAAAGTAATGAACAATCGTTAAAATTCTGTTAAAATGTAACATAAATATAGTGTTAAAAGAACACGAAGTCATGTTTAAGTCATGAATGATCCTAACCAGGATAATTGGCAATAATGTTGTAATAAGCAGAACATATATGCGTTTTGTATATACTTTAGAAAAAGATCTAAAGCTTCCTCCGCGGAGTAGTTAACCGCAATGAGGATTTCTTCATAAATAGTTTGTTTGGTTTATTATCCGGTTAGAGGAGCCCTCCTCTACCGGATTTTTTCTTTTATGGCTTTTTCTTTTACTTTTGATCAATATGATCGTGTTAATGGCATCATTTTTTCAATTTGTTACCACACAATTCCAGCAGACAACGCTTTTGGAATGGGCTGCGGTAATTACTGGTTTCCTTTGTATTTATCTTGCCGCTAAAGAAAGTATCTGGAACTGGCCGGTTTCTATCATCAGTGTGGTGGCTTATGGCTTACTTTTTTTCAGAGAAGCGATGTACGGCGATATGACACTGCAGATTTATTTCTTATTTACCGCTGTTTATGGTTGGTATTTCTGGATCAGGAAAAAAGTAGAACAACACCGGCCAATTTCTAGGTTAACAGCAAAACAATGGTTTTTAGCTATTCTTTTCATTCCATTGCTAAGCATATTATTAGGTTGGTTTATGGATCGTTTTACCAATAGTAATGTGCCTTATGCTGATGGATTTTGCACGGCTATAAGTTTCACGGCCCAATTTCTCCTCACCAGGAAAATATTAGAAAACTGGTTACTCTGGGTTTTTGCTAACATCTGTTACGTTCCACTATTTATTTATAAAAACCTTAACCTAAGCGCATTACTTTATCTTGTACTGATCATCATTGCATTTAATGGATATTTAAACTGGAGAAAAACATATCGTGAACAAATTAGTTAAAAAAATTGCCATTGTCGGGCCAGAGAGCACGGGTAAATCAACGATGTCTCAATTGCTGGCAAAACATTATGGTGTTTCCTGGGTACCTGAATATGCCCGCTATTATTGCGAACACTTAACGGCCCCTTATACTTTACAGGATGAGGTAAACATGTTTTATGGACAAATTGCGCTGGAGGATGCCATTTTGGTTACTACTGAAAGCGACTTCATTATTTGCGATACCACGTTTGTTACCGTAAAAATCTGGAGTGATGAGATGTTGGGTGAAACGCCCCGGGTGGTATTGGATGCACTTCCAAAAAGACCTTACGACCTCTATCTCCTGATGGATATTGATTTACCCTGGCAGGATGATCCGCTTCGTGACTTCCCGAATCAGAGGGAATATTTTATGGAAGTTTGGCATCAGGAACTAAAGGCTTTGGATGCAAAATACAGGGTGATCGGTGGTTTAGGAAACCAACGAGTTACGCATGCAATAAAGGCTATTGATGAGTTTTTAGAGAGATAGGGCTTCATCTTGTCAACGATCCGTAGGTTGCAGGTAGGCTTATGGAAGTCCGTCTCCTGAAAGAGAGGGGAACAATGGCTCGTGAATCAAACCTGAAAGCCAGGAATTTCCACTATCCAACTTACATTCTTTAAATGATAAAAACTTCACCAATTAAACAAAAAAAGCCCCGATTTACATCGAGGCTTTAGTAAGCTATATTTTACCCCTTAGGGATTTAGGCGTTTAAGCGAATTGCTTTCCTTTAACTTTACGTTCTTGTTCTGTTAAAAAGATTTTACGTAAACGCATGCTTGCAGGTGTAACCTCAATATACTCATCAGCCTGGATATATTCCATAGCCTCTTCTAAAGAGAATTTAATTGCAGGTGCGATACGGGTGTTATCATCTGTACCAGATGCACGCATATTGGTTAATGCTTTTCCCTTCACAACGTTTACGACTAAATCATTATCACGGATGTGTTCACCCATAATCTGACCTTCATAAACATCAACTCCCGGATCAACAAAGAAACGACCTCTATCCTGTAACTTATCGATTGAATAAGCAGTAGTTTGTCCTTTTTCCATCGATACCAATACACCATTTAAACGACCAGGAATAGTTCCTTTCCAAGGCTCATAAGCTTTGAAACGGTGCGCCATAATTGCCTCACCAGCTGTAGCCGTTAATACGTTGTTACGTAAACCGATGATACCGCGAGATGGGATTTCGAATTCTAAGTGTTGTAAATCACCTTTTGGTTCCATAATCAATAACTCACCTTTACGCTGCGTCACCAATTCGATTACCTTACCAGAAACTTCAGCAGGTACATCAACAATTAAAGTCTCAATTGGCTCATGTTTTTTACCGTCGATTTCCTTTACGATAACCTGTGGCTGACCAACCTGAATCTCATAACCTTCACGACGCATCGTTTCGATTAATACCGATAAATGGAGAATACCACGACCGTAAACCAACCATGAATCAGGAGATGCTGTTTCAACTACTTTTAAAGCCAGGTTTTTCTCAGTTTCTTTGATCAAACGCTCTTTAATACGCTGAGAAGTAACCAATTTACCTTCTTTACCAAAAAATGGTGAGTTATTGATGGTGAACAACATGTTCATCGTAGGCTCATCAATGCTGATTACTGGTAACTGCTCTGGTGCTTCAAAATCAGCGATTGTATCACCAATATCAAATCCGTCAATACCTACAACAGCACAAATATCACCGGAACTTACTTCTGTGGTACGGATTTTTCCTAAACCTTCGAAAGTATAAAGTTCTTTTACCCTGGTTTTAACAACTTTTCCATCGCGTTTGATTAAAGTAACCGGTTGGTTTTCTTTAATGGTACCGCGGTGAACACGACCAATGGCAATACGACCTACGAAAGAAGAATAATCTAACGAAGTGATTTGCATTTGTAAAGTACCATCGTTAATCGGTGCAGGTGGAATGTTAGCCACAACTGCATCTAACAATGCGAAAATATCTGTAGTTGGTTTTTGCCAGTCAGTACTCATCCATCCTTGTTTAGATGAACCGTAAATAACCGGGAAATCCAATTGTTCTTCAGTAGCCTCAAGGTTAAAGAACAATTCGAAAATTTGTTCGTAAACTTCTTCAGGGCGACAGTTTTCCTTATCCACTTTATTTACTACCACAATTGGTTTTAAACCAAGGGCTAAAGCTTTTTGCGTTACGAAACGTGTCTGAGGCATTGCACCTTCAAAAGCATCGCAAAGTAAAAGTACACCATCTGCCATCTTCAAAACACGCTCTACTTCACCGCCGAAATCCGCGTGACCAGGAGTGTCAATAATGTTAATTTTTACGTCTTTGTACTGAACAGATACGTTTTTAGATACGATGGTGATACCACGTTCGCGCTCTAAATCGTTGTTATCCAATATCAAATCTCCTGTTTGTTCGTTGTCACGAAAAATAGAACAAGAGTGTAAAATCTTATCAACCAACGTGGTTTTACCGTGGTCAACGTGTGCTATAATAGCTATATTTCTAATCTTTTGCATAAAATGCGCCTCAAATTTGGCGCAAAGATAGTGTTTAGAAATGGATTTTCTACTATATCGCTTACTATTTAATGCTATAATAATCTTGTAATGGTCTCATTTTTAATTAGAAAAGCAAAGGCAGTAATATTTTGGTTTGCTTCAGTCCTGCTGTACAATTAGCACCCATCAAAAATTCGGGGCAGCCCTTTCCATCAGGTTTAGAAACCAAAGCCTGTTTTAAAAAATCGTGCAAGTTCAAATGAACAAAACAAATGAATAATTTTAAGGTATTATGTAAATGGAAAAATCGATACAACAATTATTTGATCAGTACGAAGAAAAGTCGCTTGAAGTAGAAGCAGCAAAAAGGGCTATGGATGCAGCTGAAGTACCAGATTTATCTAAAGAAGAATACATTACTTCAGACCAGGCCGATGAACACCTGATTGCCTGTGTGGAAAGAGAACGCCGGGAAAAAGAACTGGAAACACTGAGTCAGGAATGGAGTGAAATCCAGGATGCTCTGGCTGATAAACTCTGTAAGATTAACACCAAAGTGCTGGTTAAAGACAGGCGCGATGAATGTACCGTGTTGATTCATTGTGAAGGCGGCGGCATTGTGGTACAGGATAAAGAATAATGCTTAGAACAACTTGTTTTTTAGGCATTATGGCTCTATACTATTTCTCTTAATGCCACATTTTTAAATGCTATTCAGCCATTCTTCATAAGAAATAACGCCTAAATCAGGTTTGGCTTCGCCTTCCAGCATCGCAATAAACTCTAATGCATTTCCATCAGGATCGTTAAAATAAATAGCAATAGCTGGCATCCAGGCAAAAACCATAGGTGCTAAATCATCGCTCTTTAAAAAATTATAAGGTTTTAGGTTGTTCTCCCGTAAAAAACTTACGGATTTGTTCAGTACATCATCTACATCGCAACTGAAAGCAAAGTGCCTTACACAGACTTCACCTTTCGGTTTTTCCCAAAGTCCCAGCATGGCTCCCTTCGGTTCGCCAACCCAAAAGAAAGCAATTCTCCTTCCTTCTTCATAATAACACGGGGTTAAACCCATTACATTTTTATAAAAATCAATAGCTCTTTCTAAGTCCTCAACATCAATATGAGTTTCAAATAGTCCTTTTATCATGTGATGAAAGTAAACATTATCTATAGTTGTAAAAAATCACCTTTATTGATAAGCGCATCACTAAAATTGATATTACTATAAATTATGCCATTTTGGGGTTACCCTATTACCCATTTTGTATTAACAACAGACCCTACTCCATTTTCAATGAATAAACGGTTTCTTAAATACGCTGGTAGATTTACCTTTATTTTTATTGCTCTGATTGCTTTCTATTTTCTGATGGCCTTTGGTCTATCACGGATCACCGTAAATGCGAAACCAAAGAACAAACCAGAAGTACCCATCTATATTTTATCGAATGGAATCCATACTAATATTGTCATGCCCGCCACAAATCCCGCAATAGACTGGACAAAGAAAATCCCCTATAGCAACACCCTTGAAGCCGATAGTACCTATCAATACCTGGCTATTGGCTGGGGCGATAAAAAATTTTATTTAGAAACGCCGGCATTTTCTGACCTGAAACTGGCTACCGCGCTACGAGCCATATCTGGCTTAAGCACTTCTGCCATGCACGCTACTTACTATCAATATATGGTAGAAGATGAGCAATGCAAAAAAGTAATGATCAGCCATGTGCAATACCAAAAACTGATTCGCTATGTAAGCAATAGTTTTCAGACAGACGCTGCAGGAGACTTTATTAAGGTAAAAACCAATACTCATTACGATATTGGCGATGCATTTTATGAAGCCAAAGGAAGTTACAGCATGTTTAAAACCTGTAATACCTGGACAAACGCCGCATTAAAAAGGTGCGGTCAGCGCAGTTGTTTATGGACCATATTTGATACGGGCATACTTGAAAAGTACAATTAGTATTTAAACCTCAAACGCCCAATTCAAAAAAGCAGGCATCACGCTTTCCCAGGTTTGCACATCATGCTTTCCACCCACTTTTTCATAATAAAAGATGTGGTCCGGCCGCTTATAACCTTTTTTCAGCAGTCCTTTCACCACGTCAATGGTATCATCTATAGAATCAATAATCAGATTTCTATTGCGATCGGCCTTTTCATCTTCAGTACCGGTCATCAGCCAGAATTTCATATCCGGTTTTGTATCGCTAGAATCGATCAATTCGTGAATAATTCGATCTGCATCCGTATATCCATCGGTTAAATCCTTTTTTCGCCACCAGAAAGCCCCTGAAAAAACGCCAATTACATCAAAAATACCTGGATTATTCCATGCAATATCGAAAGCAGAAAGGCCACCCAGCGAAAACCCTGCGTAAGCAACTTTACCGGTAATGGGCATCGCAATTTTCTTTTTAACAAAAGGCAAAAGCTCCTTAATGATAAAATCATTGTATAACCCGGCACTTGCTCCCCTTCCCTTAAAATCAGGTTTACCGGCAACACCATACTCCATTAAACGATCTGCTGATGCTTTAATCGCCACTACAATTAACCTGTGGTTTCGCTTACTATGATGGGCATCTTCCAGTATTTGCGCAAAATCCATCCTGGCTACATCTTGTCCGTCGTTAATTAAAAGCAGCTCTATTTTTTCGTTGCCCAAAATACCCTCAGGCACATACATATCGATTTCAACCTCGTGTGCTAAATAAGCTGAAGGAATCTTGAAATGGTTAACATTAACTTTTATTGATAAAATTGCGGTATACATAAATAATCCCCTAACACTGGCATCTTGCCCTTTAAAGGCGCAAAGGTACAAATCTCGCTAAACTATTAATTATCAGTATTCAATTTTTACATTACGCTTTTATTTAAGCCATGAAGGTTCTTTTTATAATGATAAAATCTCTATCTTAAAACATTCAATTTTTGATATGAGAGAAGAACATAAAAAGTGGTACAGCACAAATTTAAGCACAGAAATAGACATGCTCATTTTTGGCCATAGCGGGATTCCTATTTTGCTGTTCCCGACAAGTATGGGGCGCTATTACGAAAACAAAGACTTTAAACTGATTGACTCGGTGGAAGGATTTATCAATGAAGGAAAAATTAAAATCTATTGCCCTGACAGTATTGACAAACTGAGCTGGTACAATAAGGGTATCCATCCGGCAGACCGGGTAAAAAATCACATCTGGTATGATCGATACCTGCTGGAAGAAGTGGCACCATTGGCCAGACATGAAACCGGAAGTACTAAAATCATCACTGCCGGCTGCAGCTTTGGCGGTTACCACGCGGCTAATTTTGCCTTTCGGCACCCCTGGCTGGTGAGCCACATGTTTAGCATGAGTGGCGCTTTTGACATCAAAGGACAGTTGGATGGTTTTTATAACGATGATGTCTATTTTAATAACCCTGTAGATAACCTGATGAACAACAGTAACCCAGAACTGCATCACATGAAAATTGTTTTGGGCACTACTGATCGGGATATGTGCCGTGCGGATAATGAAAATCTATCTGGTATTTTAACAAAAAAAGGAATAGACCATTGGCTGGATATCAGGCAAAATGCAGATCATGACTGGCCAATCTGGAGAGAAATGTTTCCAAATTATATCGCTCAGTTATAGATGTTGCTTAACAATAAAACAATTTAACAATTAATCAGTTACACGATTAACCTTTACCACAATTAAACTTAATTAGTAAAAATGAAAAAAATTGGGATTCTATTTGGCCAGGAACGTTCTTTCCCTGAAGCCGTTATCGAGAGGATTAATCAAAAAGCAGAAGATGGCATTACTGCCGAAGCAGTTAAAATTGATAAAATATTTCAAAATGTGCCACTGGGTTATTCGGTGATTATTGATCGTATTTCTCAGGATGTTCCATTTTACCGTGCATCATTAAAAAATGCAGCAACTACCGGTACGGCAGTTATTAATAATCCGTTCTGGTGGAGTGCTGATGAGAAGTTCTTTAACAATGCGCTTGCCGAACAGATTGGTGTACCGGTACCTAAAACAGCTTTAATTCCATCAAGACAACATCCAACAGGAACCACCAGTGAATCTTTCTCTAATCTGACCATGCCACTGGATTGGGATGCGATTTTTGAATATACCGGCTTTCCGGCTTACATGAAACCATATGATGGCGGTGGGTGGCGAGATGTATATAAATTGCACGATAAGGAAGATTTCTTTGATAAACATAGCGGTACTGAACAACTGGTGATGCTTTTACAAGAAGAAATCATTTTCGAAGAATATTTCAGGTGTTATTGCATAGGCGGAAAACATGTACGCATCATGCAATATGACCCACGCAATCCGCACCATTTGCGCTATGCGGTTGATGGTAAAGCACCAGACCCTAAATTATTAAAAACTGTAGAAGAATATACATTGAAATTATGTCAATATTTGGGCTACGATTTTAATACTGTAGAATTTGCCGTTCGCGACGGGGTGCCTATTGCCATTGATTTCTGTAACCCGGCTCCGGATGCCGATATTAAAAGTGTTGGACAGGAGAACTTCGACTGGGTAGTGGAAACTACAGCCAATTATGCCATTGAAAGAGCCAAAGCACAACAAGATGGGCAGGATAACTTAACCTGGGGCGAGTATATTAAAGCTTCAGTTGCTGGAAAACCTTTGGTTGCCAAAGCAACTCCAAAAGCGCCAGCCAAAAAAGCCGTTGCCCCGAAAGCTGGAATAGAAAAAGCTACTCCAAAGCCTAAAAAGGCAGCACCAAAAAAATAAATGGGATTTTATAAATACCAATCAGGATGAATGAATTTACGCTTGGCATAGAGGAAGAGTACATGGTAATTGATCCCGTTACCAGGGAACTTACCTCACATGATCAAAAAATTGTTGAAGCTGCACAAAAAATCCATAAAGACCAGGTAAAGGCAGAGATGCACCAGGCTGTAGTGGAGGTGGGAACCGGCATCTGTAAATCAACTACAGAAGCCAGAAAAGAAATTTCCCAACTGCGCTACACCGTTTCGCAACTGGCCGGAGAACAGGGCTTACGGATTGGCGCCGCGGGTACACACCCGTTTTCGCACTGGGAAAAGCAGTTGATTACGGAACATCCTCGGTATAATGAAATTGTAAACGAATTACAGGAAGCTGCACGTTCAAACCTGATCTTTGGCCTTCATGTGCATGTGGGCTTTCAATCACGTGAGCTGGCCATCCATATCGCCAACCAGGTTCGGTATTTTTTGCCTCATGTATTTGCATTATCTACAAATTCACCGTTCTGGGAGTCGAGAAATACCGGTTATAAATCTTTCCGGACCAAAATTTTCGATAAGTTTCCAAGAACAGGTATCCCCGATATTTTCAACAGTATTGAAGATTATGACAGCTACGTTAAGCTGCTGATCAAAACCAATTGCATGGACAATGCCAAAAAAATCTGGTGGGACATTCGCGTTCACCCGTTTTTTGATACGGTAGAATTCCGGATTTGTGATTGCCCGATGCTGATTGACGAGACGATGGCTTTCACTGCCCTGTTTCAGGCCCTTTGTGCCAAGTTATATAAGTTGCGTTTACAGAATATGGAATTTATCAGCTATTCACGCGCACTCATTAATGAGAATAAATGGCGTGCTGCCCGTTATGGAATTGACGGAAATTTAATAGATTTCGGTAAAGAAATGGAAGTTAACTGTCGAAACCTGATCCTGGAGCTATTGGATTTTGTTGATGATGTAGTGGATGATTTAGGCTGTCGTGATGACATTAACTATGTACACCGAATACTGGAGCATGGTACAGGTGCCGACAGGCAACTGGCCGTTTACCAGCAAACCGGTAGTTTTGAATCAGTAGTAGATTATATCACCACTCAAACCCTGATTGGTGCAAAGTAATTTCACGATGAATAAAAAAGATTTAAAAGTGGCCGTTATCGACCTGAATAACGGGGCACCTAATCAGGGCATGCGGGGAATTCAGGAAATTCTGTTGCGCTTTGGAAAAGAGAATCATATCAACCTTTCTTTTGATCTGTTTGATTTAAGGCAGAAAGGAGAAATTCCCGGTTTGGAATACGATGCTTACATTTCAAGCGGCGGCCCCGGAAGTCCGCTGGAAAGTGAAGGAGACATATGGGAAAATGATTTTTTTCACCTGCTCGATCAAATCGAGGATTTCAATGCGAAAAGTAAGCAGGAAAAAAAGTATGCTTTTCTGATTTGCCACTCCTTCCAGCTGGCCTGCAGGAAATATCAGCTCGGAAATGTAACCGAAAGGCGATCAAATGCTTTTGGGATTTTCCCCATCACGCTTACCGAAGAAGGCGAGCAGGATGAAATTTTTAAGGGTATCACCAATCCATTTTTCTCTGTTGACAGCAGAGACTGGCAGGTTATTGAGCCAGATTTTGATGCCTTTGAAAGAAAAGGTGCTAAACTACTCGCGATAGAAAAAGAACGAAAACATGTGGATTTGGAACGTTGTATGATGTCGATACGCTTTTCAAATGAAATAATTGGGACACAGTTTCATCCGGAGGCAGATCCGGTTGGAATGAAAATGTATTTACTGCAAGAGGAAAAGAAGGAAGCCATTATAGGCATGCACGGTGAACAAAAGTATTTGGATATGCTGAATAGCCTGGATGATCCGGCCAGGATTGTATTGACCCAAAGCATAATCTTACCTAATTTTTTGAAACAAGCCATCGGGAGATTACAGGAAGTTTAAGTATGGTTTATTAAGTAAATTATTATTGTAAAATGATGCTGAATCATAATGTTAAGCAATCTTCCTGATTCGAATTTCATTTATAATCGTTTGCTTCGTTTTGTTGAAAAAATGAAAACTGGCAATGAGCGGCCTGCGAAGCAAAAGCTGCAGAGAAATAGAATAGCATCAAATAAATATACCTAATTATGATACCTGCACAACGCGAAAAATATAATAAGCAGTTTAATGATGAAAAGTATCAAAACTTCATTAAAGCGCTGGAAGATAGTTATCCTCAAATTCCCTTTCGCGTAGCCGAAACTCCGGTTTTTATTCCTAAAGCATTAAAAGAAAAGTTAATCGCTGCCGGTGAAGAAATCATCAATCTGATTAAGCAACCAAATTTCAAAGCGTTTACAGCTCCATCAATACCGCCTCAATGGAATGTGCCAAATGAAAACGACCACCCTCATTTTCTCACTTTTGATTTCGGCATTTGTAAAAACGAAGCAGGGGAATTAACACCGATGTTAATAGAGCTGCAGGGTTTTCCATCTCTTTATGGTTTTCAGCATCACCTTGGAAAAACTTTTGCTACGCAGTTTGACATTGATTCATCCCTGGATTATTTCCTGAATGGATTTAATGAAGCGCAATACATCCAATTATTAAAAGAGGTGATTATTGGCAAGCATCAACCACATGAGGTAGCGCTGATGGATGTTGATGCGCCCAATCAAAAAACAGCCATCGATTTTTTTGTGACGCAAAAGCTGCTTGGAATAAAGATCCTGGCATTGGAGGATATTAAGAAGATAGGAAAGCAGCTTTTCTACGAAGAAAACGGCGAACAAATTCAGCTGAAGCGAATCTATAACCGATTAATATTTGATGAAGTAGCCAATAATACCGAGATCTTCAAAACCAGCTTCGATCCGCGAGATGAACTGGATATTGAATGGGCAACCCACCCCAACTGGTTTTATCGGATCAGCAAATACACCATGCCTTTTCTGGATAGTAAATTTGTTCCTGAAACCAGGTTTTTAAATCAGATAGACAGTATCCCTACCGATCTGGAGAATTATGTACTTAAACCCTTGTTTTCTTTTGCGGGGATGGGTGTGATAATCGATGTTACAGAACAAGACATCAACGCAATTCCTGATCCTGAAAATTGGATTTTGCAGCGAAAAGTTAATTATGAACCTGCCGTACAATCGCCAACTGGCGGTGTGAAGGCAGAAATCAGGATGATGTATTTATGGCCGGATGAGGGTGAACCACAACTTTGTATCAACCTGGCCAGGTTAAGTCGTGGCAAAATGATTGGCGTCCGTTACAATGCAGATTTTGACTGGGTTGGTGGCACCGTAGGTTTTATGGAAGACTAACCTCTTTATTTTAATCCTAAAAAATTACTTTCCCTGTGCACTTGGTGTTAAATGCGGTGCACTCTGTGGTAAATATTTGATGCTTACTTTGACTTTAAAATAATTTACATTCACCTGAACACCAAACTAAAAATGCCTGTTATATTTGTATTATGAATATTCAAACCATTTTAGTCTTTTTACTTTTTGCGGTAGCATTGGTATATGTTGGCCGTTTGGTTTATAAGTCTCTTCGGGTGAAGAAAGATGGCTGCGGCGGCAATTGCAAATGCGGTGTAGATTTTTCAGACATTAAACCTTCAAAAAAGTAATAATCCTTTATGATCGATCAGTTTAAAAACTATCTCAAAGAAAAAATAGCCATAACTGATGAGCAATTTGACAGCATTTCTTCTCCTTTAAAAGTAAAGAAATTCGATAAAAGCCAGATCATTCAATATACAGGAGATAACCTTAAACATGGTTTTTTTGTTTGTAAAGGGCTATTACGTGCCTATTCAATTGATTCAAAGGGCAAAGAACATATTCTTCAGTTTGCACCCGAAAACTGGCTAATTTCTGACCGGAATAATATGAATAATGAGCCATCGATATTTTTCATTGAGGCGATCGAAGCTTCCGAAGTCGTGCTCATGCCCAATGATTTTATGGAGCAGGCCGCCATACAGGTACCCTGTCTGCAGCCGATGCAAGTCAGGTTGCTGAATAACTCCATCCGATTTATGCAAAAGCGCATTAATATGCTGTTGAGTGCAACGGCTGAAGAACGTTATCTTGATTTTATTAAGCTTTATCCAAATCTTACACTTCGTGTACCTCAATGGATGATTGCATCGTATTTAGGCATTACACCGGAATCATTAAGCAGGGTAAGAAAAGAACTGGCCAACAAACACTTCCGCCCGTAATTAAGAACAAATAAGGTTTGAATGAAGGAATGCATTTCTAATAATTGAATGCTTGAGTTTTGAAGGAGAGATGGCTTTTCAAACATTCTATAATTCAATAATTCTCTAATTCAATAATTTATTTATTACCATACATCAACCTCCTCTCCTAGCTACTATCGTAATTTTGTGATGTAATATTAAACGCATCAAACCAGAATATATGGCTACTACAAAATGGACATTAGATCCAACACATAGCGAACTTCAGTTCAAAGTAAAACACTTAATGATCACCACCATTACTGGTAATCTTAAATCTTTTAAAGCAGAATTAGACACAGAAAATGATGAATTTGAAAACGGTAAAATTTCATTTGAAGGCGACATTAATTCTTTAGACACCGGAAATACAGACCGTGATCATCATTTAAAAAGTGCAGATTTCTTTAATGCAGTGCAATTTCCAACTATGGAATTTCAATCATCATCCTTAAGAAAAGAAGGAGGTGATTACCTGATTCAGGGTGATTTAACTATTAAGGGCGAAACTAAACCAGTAAAGTTAACTGCAGAATTTGGTGGCATAGCAACTGATCCGTGGGGAAACACCAAAGCAGGTTTTACATTAAACGGCAAAATCATCCGGACTGATTTCGGTCTGACATGGAATGCATCGATAGAAGGCGGTGGTGTAATGGTGAGTGAGGAAGTTCGAATTTTAGGCGAATTACAGTTTGTGAAACAAGCATAGAGCAAAGGGAATTTAAGCATGGGGTTATTGCTCCATGTCCTATGCCTTATTTAACTTGAAGGGAATGGAAATAAAACAAATAGCCGGCATTTTAAAAGCACCTGCACCACATATGGTTGGAGATGGTTTTAGAGTACATAACTTTTTCCCCGGGGGATATAAAATCGAGATGAGTCCTTTTTTCCTGATGGATTATGGTTCAAAAATTGAATTTTCTGCACGAAAAAATCCGCGTGGAGTAGGCATTCATCCGCACCGGGGTTTTGAAACGGTAACCATTGCTTACCATGGAGCTATTGCACATCACGATAGTACGGGAAAGAGTGGAATTATTTATGCCGGTGATGTTCAATGGATGACTGCAGCAAGGGGCATCCTGCATAAGGAATACCATGAAGAAAACTACAGTCTAACCGGAGGACCCTTTCAAATGGTTCAGTTATGGATTAATCTACCTTCGAAAGATAAAATGGGGAAACCCGGGTACCAGAGCATCAAGCAAGCAGAAATGGCAAATATTGAGCTACCGGATCAGGGCGGAAAAATAGAGGTTATTGCCGGGAATTATCAGGGAATAACGGGCAATGCCAATACTTTTACCCCTATTCATGTATACAATGCCAGGTTAAATAAAGGCGGAAAAGTAAATTTGAGCTTTCCTGCAAATTATAATACCGGCCTCATGATGATTGAGGGTGAGATAGAAGTAAATGGAAAAGAAATTGCTCATGCAGATAGCTTTGTACATTTCCAAAATAACGGAACAGAAATTGAAATCAAAGCCTTAGCACATAGTGTTATCCTAATCTTAAGTGGTGAGCCCATTGATGAGCCTATTGCACACTATGGTCCCTTTTTAATGAATACAGCAGCTGAGATACAGCAGGCCTTATCAGATTACAATCAGGGAAAATTTGGTTACCTGGAGGAATAGGTATGAATAGGATGAATTAAATCCATCCTATTTAACGTGCTGCAGTATCAGCAAATCAGGCTTTTTCAATCAGGCAAACTGCATAGGCCACCACACCTTCTTCCCTGCCAATAAAGCCCATTTGCTCATTTGTAGTTGCCTTGATAGAAATATCTTCAGTAGAAATTTCAATGGCATCAGCAATATTTTTTTGCATAGCAGGAATATGAGGATTAATTTTAGGGGCCTCCAGACAAAGCATGGCATCAATATTCCCCACTTGCCAACCTTTTTCTGTTAACAATTTAACCGTTTCTTTTAATAGGATAATGCTGCTGATGCCTTTCCATCGGTCGTCAGTATTCTTAAAATGGTAGCCGATATCACGGAGATTCGCTGCTCCCAAAAGCGCATCACAAATGGCATGTAGTAAAACATCTGCATCCGAATGGCCAAAAGCACCCTTATGATGTTCTAATGTTACCCCACCCACCACAAAAGGATGCTCATCTTTTAACTGATGAACGTCGAAGCCAAAGCCTACTTTAATCTTCATTATAAAAGTTTATTGATTTAAATTGATAACGGTTAATTGCTAGCGGAAAACTAAATTAAAATCTGAGAACCAAAAGCGGTTATTTAACTGTTTTGCTACCGCCAAAGTTAAACAAAAGACCAAAACGTAAGGTATTGGCAAGCGGACTAGTTTGTGCATTGGCCATTAAGTATGAGAAATCAATATTGAAGACATTATATTTCAGACCGAGGCCCATGGTAAAATAACGGCTGTCTCCCTTCATTGGGCTCTGGTAATTGTAACCGGCTCTGATGGCAAACTGTTGGTTATACCAATATTCTACTCCTGTGGAGATGCCAATCTCTTTTAATTCCTCGCTTAAACCACCGGGCGCATCGCTAAAAGATCCGAATATTCCGGCAGGAACAGATCGGTTGGGATCTCTTCCACTAACAATATTATTATTGGCATCATAAATGGGCTGCGTGGGGACCAGTAATTTATTAAAATCCAGCGCAAAAGTAAATGTATTATAATCATCTAACAAAATGGTAGATGCCCCGCCCAGTTTTAAATTTGTAGGCAGAAAAAAGTTCTGACTACCATCAGAATAACTCATTTTAGTACCAATATTTGAAATATTGGCTCCTGCTGAAAAAATGGCAGGCTTTCCGAAAAGATCACTTTCCGTTTTATATAGGCCTGAAACATCAACCGACACGGCATTTCCAGCCCTTACCTGACCTGAAGCAAACTGTCCTGAAGCTAGATTGGAATAAATATACCGTAGCGAGGTTCCTAATGAAAACTCTTCACCAAAATTTCTTGCGAAGCTCACATCAAAAGCCAGCTCATTTGGGTTGGCAATTCCGAGTTCCTGTTGGTTAATATCAGTTAACTGAATAGATCCTAAGGAGAAATACCTTAAGGAGGCACCAATTGTATTTCGGTCATCCAATTTATAAAATCCACTGAGATAAGCCAGATTGATATCAGGGACAAGGCTTTTCAGCCAGGGGCTATAAGATACTGCAAATCCATAAGGCTGATCCAGAAAAGCCAGTTTAGAAGCATTAATACTTGCTGAATTTACATCACCGGCTACTGCTACACCTGCATCACCCATTGCACCTGCACGGGCATCTGGAGTAATCAACAGGAATGGAACCGCAGTTACAATATTGTTGGATTCACTTCCATTGGTAAGCGTATTGCCAGCTACAACCTGTGCATTTGTTTTACCAAACACTAAGGCCAGCGACAGTGCAGAAAAGGCAAGTTTACTGATGTACTTGAAATTCATCCTTTAAAGGTACGTAATTTTAGATTTTGGTATTCGGTAAAACCTGCAGAATATATTTAATATATTGATCCTAACGTCAAACCAAACACTATATTTTAGCAAATTACGAATTAAGTCATAATTTACTAATTAAACCCACATTTTTTTACAAACCAACTATGATCACAACCTTCTGAGGAAAGTTGAAGCATGAAATCATCTGCTATCGGCGCTTTGATTACCCTTGCCTTCGTCCAGTAAATTATAGCATTTGTAGGTGATCGAACAACAAATGTATTCGCTAAAGTTGTAGCACACTATTGCCTTGGTCTGAATCCTCTTTAATCAGAATGGTCATCCTTAAACACTGCAGAAATTTTTTGTAAATTAAGATCCTGATAATGCCATTTTACGCAACCAGAATCCAACTAGATGCCTTATTTATAATATTTTAGCCTAAATAAAAAATAAAAACCCTATTGCTACAATATGAATCGAGACAACACGTTATGCCTTTAAAAATATATCCTCAATTAATTAGCACAATATTTATATATTGATTTAAAATTGCTTAATTTTATCAGTTGAATCGTTGACGGGGCGATACTTTGAAACTCACTTATGAAAAAACTATTACTATACTCTTTTACATGTTTGTCGGTAGCCATTCTGCTTTCCAGCTGTAGCTCGAAAGGTGGAAACAGTTCTAGTAAAACCGGCATTCCTTATGCCAATCGTAAAAGTAAAACAAATCCTTCCGGAGCTTTTGCCGTAGCGACGCAATATAAGCGTGCACCCGGCCCGGGATTGATTCCAATTGAAGGCGGTGTTCTTGTGGTAGGCGGAAGTGCAATTGAAATTCCTGGAGTAGAACCAAATATCTACAACTATAAAAGACAGGTGACTGTGCCTTCATTTTATATGGATGAAACAGAGGTATCCAATACGGACTGGCTAGAATATTTACACTGGATCAGGTATAACTATCCGGAAGACCGGGAATTCTATTATAATGAGCTACCTGATACCCTTGTTTGGCGGAGTGCATTATCTTACAATGAACCCTATGTAGATAACTATTTGAGGCATCCGGCATACCGTGATTACCCCGTAGTAGGCGTTTCCTGGGAACAGGCATCCCGTTACTGTGAATGGCGGACCTCAAGGGCAAACGAGTTTATTTTGCGTGAAAAAGGTATCTTAACGGATTATAAAACACTTAATGCAGGCACAAGCGGTAAAGGGAATAATGCGACTGCTGCAGCAACACCTAGACCCGATAAGCCCTTTAATACGGATGCTTATCTGAATGGGCAATATGATGATAAAGGCAAAAATGCACCTATAGATTATAATACCAGAGCAGGTGCAGCAACCACAACAGCTGGTGCAGGAAAGGGAAATACTCAACCACGCAGAACAGCCACATTGGAAGATGGTGTAATTATGCAACCCTATCGCCTGCCTACTGAGGCTGAATGGGAGTATGCTGCATTGGGCTTAATCGGTAATACCGAATATGAAAATATTAATCAGAATAAAATCTATCCATGGAACGGATTAGGTGTAAGTTCAGCCAGCAAAAAAACGAGGGGCATGATTCAGGCCAACTTTAAAAGGGCTCCGGGAGATTACATGGGTGTTGGCGGATCACTGAACGATAAGGGTGATTTAACTGTTCCGGTTATTCAATATGCGGCAAACGATTTTGGTTTATACAACATGGCCGGAAACGTTAATGAATGGGTTAACGATGTGTATAGAACAGGCACATTTACAGATGCTGATGCTTTTAACCCTTACCGTGGTAATTACTTCACCAATAAAAAATTGGAGGATGCTCAGAATGGTAAAATTGCGCTTGATAAATATGGCAACCCAATTAAAGAAAATGCATATTCAGGCAGAAAGCAAACCTGGGCTGAAAAACAGGCACAGGCCAAACGTATCGATTCTATTTCTAAATCTACGGATCCACAACCTATTACGGCTTCAAATAGTTATCAGGCAGATCAAAGGGGTTTTCGTGATAAACAAAATTTACTGCTGAATGAAGAAGGTGTAACCTTGGTTAATGATAAATCAAGGGTTTACAAAGGTGGTTCATGGAATGACATGGCCTACTGGTTAAATCCTGCAACACGTCGCTTTATGCAACAAGATGAATCATCTGCTGAAGTTGGATTTCGCTGCGCCATGACGATGTTAGGTGCCCCGGAAATCAGCACTGCCGGAAAAAGAAGTTTCAAAACCCCACCTCCTAAACCTTATCGTGTTAAAGGAAGATAAATCATAAAAAAGTCCCGGTTTTAGGCCGGGACTTTTTTTATACAAAGACTTAGATATCGTTATTTAAACTGAATTAAGATCTGGTTCTTTTCTACCTTATCTCCTTGTTTAACTAATACTTTACTAACTGTTCCATCCGTAGTTGACTTTAAGATATTTTCCATCTTCATGGCTTCCAGGATTAAAAGGTTATCGCCTTTTTTAACTTCATCACCAGCATTCACCAATACTTTTAAAACCATACCAGGCATGGGCGCTTTCATTTCTAAAACTTTATTAGAATTGAGGTTATCCATACCCAGGTTTTTTAATAACTGATCAAATCGGTCTTCAACTTTGGTTTGATAAATTGTCCCGTTGACTTTAATTTTACAGGTCTTATCTTGTTGATTTACTTCCACGACTTCTACATTGAATGATTGATTTCGATATAAAATATGTGTTTCCGAAGCCGATATATCGATTAAATCCAATTCTACTGGCTGATCATTCACATGGAATTTAGTAGCGTCTCCGCTAATATTAAAAATGATATTCTTATTCACCTCGATCTTATCCATAGGTCTATTGTGTTAAAGCATATTGCACTAAATTAGCGCCCATTTTTAGTGCTTTTAAGCGCGTTTCCTGTGTGTCTCCGGCGTATGTGCCCAAATCTTCCCAGCCATTCCCTAAATCGCATTCATAGGTGTAATAGCAAACGACCCTGCCCTTATAAATTAAAGCAAATCCCTGCGGACGTTTATTATCATGTTCATGAATTTTAGGCAATCCTCCTGGGAATTTAAATTTCTGCTGATAAATGGCATGATTGGATGGTAGTTCTACAAAATCCAATTCAGGAAAAACTTTTTTCATTTGCGGCCGGATAAATTTATCTAAGCCATAATTATCGTCAATATGCAGAAAACCTCCTCCTGTTAAATATTGTCGTAAGTTTTTTACTTCAAGATCGCTAAACTGTACATTCCCATGCCCGGTCATATAAACAAAGGGAAAGTTGAAGATATCTTTACTCCCTACTTCTACTATGCTTTCTTCTGGATAAAAATTAGTTTTCAGGTTGGTATTACAAAATGAAATGAGGTTAGGTAAAGCTGTACGATCAGCATACCAGTCTCCCCCACCACTATATTTTAATTTCCCCATCCTGTAAGAAGGGACAGTAAAAGACAAAAGACAAAAAAGTAAAGAGAAAGGAATGAGGAGAAACGAAAAAAAGAATAATCGTTTTAAGAAGAATGAATGCTGACCTTTAACTTTTAACTTATCGCTTATAACTTTTTTCATCGGTTAAGGTAATTGATTTCAAAACAAACGGACAATGCAGCAGTTTCTGTGCGCAGCCTGTTTTCACCTAAAGTTAATGGTTTAAAGCCTTTATTCAAAGCCAAACCAACTTCTTCTGGTGTGAAGTCACCTTCGGGACCGATAAGAATTAAATATTTTTGATGAGGCACTGCTAAATCAGAGATGAATTTCTTTTCTGAATCTTGAATACAATGGGCAATTAAACGCTCGCCTTCGAATGGCTGTTTCAAAAAATCATCGAAAGAAATTGCCTCATTTAGTTTAGGATGATAAGCTTTGATGGATTGTTTAACAGCAGCTGTAATTACCTTATTTAACCTGTCATCTTTTACTATCCTGCGTTCAGAACGGTCTGTAATGATGGGCGTAATTTCATCAATCCCCAGTTCAGTAGCCTTTTCAAGGAACCACTCCAATCGGTCAATGTTTTTAGTTGGCGCTACAGCCATGTGTAAATAGTGATTACGCTTATGAAATTCCCTTTCCACATTTAAAACGGATAGCGTAACTTTTTTAGGATGATCGTCAATAATTTCGGCTGTATAGAAACCGCCAATACCATCAACCAGGTTAACAACTGTTCCTTTTGAAAGCCGAAGCACCCGAACACAATGCTTACTTTCTTCTTCGTTTAGGGTATAAGTATTTTTGGAAATATCTGGCGTATAAAAAATATGCATGCATTGAAATTAGTGATTATCAACCATATCTTCTTTATTGATCACCAATTCTAACTTTATGGTTTCGATATTTTGTTCAGTTTTCTTCAGAATGGTAAACAGATAACCATAAGATTCATTGCTTTCGCCAACTTCCGGAATACGTTCAAACACATGCGACACTAGACCACCAATGGTATCGAAATCTTCATCCTCCGGTAAATCATGTGGCAAATGTTCATTAACATCATAAACTGTTGCAAAGGCGTTTACAATAAACTCATTATCAGAAACCTTTTCAACCAATGGTTTTTCCTCATCGTATTCATCCTGAATTTCTCCAACAAGCTCTTCTACAATATCTTCAAGGGTAACCATACCTGCTGTTCCACCGAATTCATCTAATACAATAGCAATCTGAATGCGGTTACTCTGAAGTTCGCTCATCAAATCATTAATCTTTTTTGTTTCCGTAACAAAATAGGGCTTACGGATAATGTCGTTTAATGTCCAATGCTGGTTTCCGGCTGCAACGAGCGGCAAAATATCTTTAGCGTGAATGATACCGACAATTTTATCCATGATGTCATCATAAACCGGTAAACGGGAGTATCCTTCTTTAATAATTGTATCCACCACTTCTTCCTTTGGAGAAGTTAATTCAATACCCGAAATTTTAGTTCGTGGCACCATAATATTTTTAACCACACGCTCATTAAAATCAAATACATTTTTAATTAATTCGTGTTCGTTATTATCTAATGCACCACTCTCTTTACCTTGTTCAAGCAAGTACTGTAATTCTTCGGTGCTATGCAGTGATTCATGCCCTGCGGAAGTATCAATCCCGAATGGTTTTAAAATTACAGCAGCCAAGCTGTTTAACGTCCATATAAATGGCCGGAAAACGACATAAAAGATCTGTAAGGGTACGGATACAAATAATGTTGTGGCTACCGGACGCTGAATGGCGAATGATTTGGGAGCCAGTTCACCAAATACGATATGCATAATGGTGATCAGAGAAAAGGCTACAATGGTTGATGCGGTATGAATGGTTGCATCACTTAAACCCCATTGTAAGCTATCAAAAAGATTTTTAAAGATAGTATGCATAACGCCTTCACCAACCCAACCCAGGCCAAGTGATGCAAGCGTTATACCTAACTGTGTGGCAGCTAAATAACCATCCAGGTTATGGATAATTGTTTTAGCCATTTTACCCACTCTGCTGCCTGTTTTTGCTTTGATTTCAATTTGTGAAGCCCGGACTTTAACAATGGCAAACTCTGCCGCAACAAAAAATCCATTCAACAATACCAGGAACAAAGCAAAAAATAACCGCCATCCAACTGATGTTGTATCAGTTTCCGCTAAGGCAACCATCGCCAGGCTTGATGATGGAAGGATTGCGCTTAATTTAATATTTAAAAACAAGCAAACCGTGGGTAAATCCATTAAGCTAATTCTCTAAATGTGGTATTATAAAGTTCCATGCTCTCTTTAATCACTTTATGAGCATAGCGAATACCTAACAAATGTTCGATGGTTACATTTTTATCTTCTAATGCTTTATAATCCTGAAAGAAACGAACAATTTCTTTCATCTGGTGCGGAGGCAATTCATCTAAGTCGTTAATATAGTTAACAGACATATCATGAGCAGCAACAGCTATAATCTTATCATCCTGCTCTCCATTATCCACCATATGCATTACACCTACAACCTTTGCTTCGATTAATGTCATAGGATAAACATCAACTGAACAAAGCACTAAAATATCTAAAGGATCTTTATCGTCACAATAAGTTTGTGGAATAAAACCATAATTTGCAGGATACATCACTGATGAAAAAAGAACCCTGTCTAATTTAATTAATCCTGATTCTTTATCTATTTCGTATTTTGCTTTTGAGCCTTTTGGGATTTCAATAATTGCATTTACAATTTCCGGTACGTTTTTACCTGGTGATACGCTATGCCAAGCGTGGGTTTCTTCTTTTGCCATTTTTAATTTTAATCTGTCTTATCCTCTTCAGAACTTGTTACTTTACTTTTTACAAATGTAATCAATAAAGGGATAGTTGTGATAATGATGAAGCCAATAATAATATATAATAAGTAATCGTTAATTTCTTTTTCAAACCTTTTTCCTAAGAAATATCCTAGTAAAGTAAGCGAGCAAATCCATAATACACCACCCACTACATTGTAAAGGGCAAATCGCTTAAAGTCTAATCTCACCACCCCAGCAAAAATCGGTGCAAAAGTTCTAACAATCGGAACAAATCTGCCCATGATTAATGCGAAAGCCCCCTGTTTGTTATAATAACGTTCTGCAGCTTTGAGATATTTCTTTTTAAAGAAAAAACTGTCTTTTCTAGTGTACAGCACCGGCCCTGTTTTTCTTCCGAACCAGTAACCAGTAAAATTTCCTGAAATTGCAGCAACGCACAATCCTGCCAACAGCAATGCAATGTTGACATCCAGCTTCCCTGTTGCTACAAACATTCCAGCTAAAAACAGTAAATAATCACCAGGGAGGAAGAAACCGAAGAATAAACCGGTCTCTGCATAAATGACAAATACAACAAGATAGAAACCGCCTTCCCTCAATAATTTCTCGGGATCAATCAGGTGATGCAGGTTATTCCAAAAATCGTGCATATAAGTTATTTGTAAAACTACAAATAATTATCTAACAACTGTATACCTATATTAGGTTTAAAATAATTGCAGGATAAATACCCAAAATAAGCGTAATCGCTACTGATACCAATAGAACTACCTTATACTGACCTGGTGTAGAAAGTTCGATTTCTGCCCCTTCTTTAAACCACATGGCTACAATAACCTTAAAGTAATAGTAAAAACCTACCAGCGCGTTTAGGATGGCAAAGGCTACCAATAACATTTGATATTCGCCCATTACATTCAGGAACATCAAATATTTCCCGATAAAGCCAGCAGTTAAAGGAATACCTGCTAAAGATAACATCGCAACCGTGAGCGAAAGTGCCACTAAAGGATTTTTCCTGCCCAAACCGTTGAAGCTCTCAAAACTATCACTGCCGGTTTTTTGCTTTACCAGAATCAACACCGCAAATGCAATGATGGAAGCGAAAGTATAGGCCGCCGCATAAACTAAAACATTGTTTTCTGAATTTGCACTTAATACAATAAGAGAAAACAACAGGTAACCTGCATGAGAGATACTGGAATACGCTAACATCCGCTTAAAGTTCTTCTGAAACAGTGCCGTAATGTTACCAATGAATAAGGTTAAACAAACAATTACAATTAAAGGTGCCACCCAGAAATCATGAAGGGGAGCAAAAGCATCTGAAAACAACCTTAAGAAAGCAGCGAAACCAGCTGTTTTAACCACGGTACTCATAAAGGTGGTAATCAATGTAGGAGACCCTTCATATACATCAGGTGTCCAGAAATGGAACGGTGCAGCGCCAACTTTAAAGCATAAACCAATCATCATCAGGATAACGCCAGGATAAAAAATTGGCGATATCGCTTTACTGTTGTCAACCAGGTAAGCCTGAATTTTATCTAAATCAAATGAACCGGTAGCACCGTAAATTAAGGTAATACCGAACAGTAAAAAGCCTGTTGAAAATGCACCCATTAAAAAATACTTTAATGATGCTTCGTTCGATGCAAAGTCCCTTTTTCGGATCCCGGCCAGAATGTATAAACTTACCGACATGATTTCAAGTCCCACAAAAAGCATCGCCATATTTTTATACGATACCATCATAATCATCCCGGCAAGGGCGAAAAGAATTAAAGTATAGTATTCGGCTATGTTATCACTTTTAGCATGAAAATAGTTCTGTGTCAACAGGAAAATCAAAAGTGTACCAATGATACAAACGCCAGAGAATGCTAACGCAAAGTTATCTGTCTGCATCATGCCGAAGTGAATGGCATGACCATTCCAGGCGCCGATAGTAAATCCCAATGCGGTAAGCAAGCCAACAACAGTAAGCGGCAGTAATGCTTTCTTGGCTTTAAACAATCCTGCATAAAGAACAATAAAAGCGGTTATACTAATGGTTATGATAATATTCATTGCTTATTTTACTGATGTTAATTTTTGATGTACCTGTTCTAATAAATGTTGTACAGATGCCTCTGTTAAATGCAATAATGGTTTTGGATAAACACCCAAAATAATAATCAAGGCACAAATAATGTAAAGGACTAATTTTTCAGTTCCTTTAATATCTGTGAAGGTAATGGTTAATTCGTTGGTTTTACCAAGCATTACATTTTGATACATGCGCAACATGTAAACTGCGCCGAAAATGATGGTTAGCCCTGCAATTGCAGCAGCCCATATACCGTAATTGTAAACCCCCATTAATAGCAGGAATTCACCAATAAAACCATTCGTTCCGGGTAAAGCTACTGTACCCAAAACAATAATTAAAAATGCGATAGCCAATTGTGGAGCCAACTTAGCAATACCGCCAAGTTCTTCAATCTTATTCGTTTTTAACCTGGAGAAAATAATATCCAAAACGAAGAACAGACCAACCACGTTAATACCATGACTTAACATTTGAACCATTGCACCTTGCATACCTTGTTGGTTCAATGCAAAAATGCCGGCAGAAATTAACCCAACGTGAGCAATAGATGAATAAGCAACGAGTCGCTTAGCGTCTTTCTGAGTAAAGGCAATGAGTGAAGCGTAAACAATTCCGATAATGGACAGTACCATAGCCAGACAAGACCAATCCTGAACGCCCGTTGGCACAATCGGCAACAACCACCTGATTACACCGTAAATACCCATTTTTAACATGATACCGGATAACAGCATCGTTCCTTGAGTTGGAGCTGCCGTATAGGTATCTGGCTGCCAGGTATGGAAAGGGAAAATCGGCATCTTGATCGCGAATGCAATAAAGAAAGCCCAGAAAATCCAGCCTTGTTGTGCACTATCTAAGTTTAAAGCATAAAAAGCCTGAATATCGAAGTTGTGGGCTGGGTTTTGTAAGTATAAATAAATAATACCCATCAACATAAACAATGAACCTGCAATCGTATAAACGAAGAATTTCATGTTAATGCGTATCCTATCTTTTCCGCCCCAGAATGCGCAAATAAAGTAAATCGGAATCAATGCAGCTTCCCATCCTATATAAAATAAGAAAGCATCCATTGCGGTAAAAACCAATAATAAACCAGCCTGCATGAATAAAATCAAGGCATAAAAAGCAGCCGGATTTTTATAATCATGTTTGTAGCTCGATAAAATGATAATCGGAATAAGCAAATTCGTAAGTAATACCACTAACATGCTAATGCCATCGATACCTGCATGGAAACGAATGCCAAGATCTGCAATCCATGGTAAGTTTGCTTCGAACTGTGTACTTGCGTCTGGAATAAAGTTACAGGCAATGAACAAGGCCAGGCCCAGAGATGCAACCGAAATTACGGTCGAAACTATTTTAGCCGACTTACCTGCAAGGGCCGTAATAATTGCACCTGCAAGCGGAAGAAATATAAGTAGTAAAAGTTGTTCCATTATTTATTTTTGAACCCTTTTTAGATGTAATAAAATGTATAAGCAAGCAATGCGATGATACCAGCTACCATCATAAATATATAGAAACCTACGTTCCCACTTTGTAATAAACGAACACCTTTACTTGCCTCGTTTGTACTCCATCCCAATCCGTTCACCATACCGTCGATGAATTTTGTATCAATGATTCTGTAGAAAAATCTTGAAAATGCATCTAAAGGTTTCGTGATGATGAAATCGTAAATCTCATCCAGATAGAATTTATGATATGATAATTTAGCCAAAGCTGAACGTGGTGCCTCATCAGCAACAGGAACGCGAGCACCTTTTACATATCTGGTATAAGCATAAAGCAATGCGAAAATGGCAGCTACAACTGAAACACCCATTAATGTAAATTCAGTTGAATGACTTAAATCCAACTCATGTTGTGCAACACCTGCACCTGATAACCAATGTGCCAGCCACTCGTTGCCACCGAAAACATGAGGAATGTTAATTGCTCCTCCAATTGCAGCCAAAATGGCTAAAATAATTAATGGAATAGTCATTGCTTTTGGCGACTCATGCACATGACTTTCTTCATGATGTGTTCCTCTGTATTTTCCGGAGAAAGTAAGAAACATCATTCTGAACATATAGAACGCAGTTAAAAATGCAGTTAATACACCAATACCCCAAAGTACCGGGCTATATTGAAAAGCGTGTGCTAAAATTTCATCTTTAGAAAAGAAACCAGAGAACGGAGGTAAACCAGCGATGGCAATGGCGCCGATCATCATGGTTAAGAAAGTTACCGGAAGTTTCTTCCTTAATCCGCCCATTTGGCGCATATCCTGCTCATGATGCATGGCGTGAATAACTGAACCAGCCCCAAGGAACAATAATGCTTTAAAGAATGCGTGGGTTAACACGTGGAAAAATGAGCCTGTGTAAGCGCCAACACCTAAGCCTAAAAACATATATCCCAATTGGGATACGGTTGAATAAGCCAGTACTTTTTTGATGTCTGTTTGTGTTAAAGCAATAATTGCAGCTACTAAAGCGGTTGCCGAACCAATAATGGCAATAATATGTTGGGTAAATGGTGCCAGATCAAACAATGCGCTTGAACGGGCTATCATATAAATTCCCGCGGTTACCATTGTCGCTGCATGTATTAATGCAGAAACAGGCGTTGGTCCGGCCATCGCATCAGGCAACCAGGTAAACAAAGGCAACTGCGCCGATTTACCACAGGCACCAATAAATAATAAGATAGTAATTAAAACCAATGTGTTATTTCCTGGCAACATGTTCGCTGCTTGAGGAAAGATTTTAGAAAATTCAACACTTCCGAAGAAGTTGAACATTAAGAATACGCCTAGTAAAAAGCCTAAATCACCAATGCGGTTCATGACAAATGCCTTTTTAGCTGCCGATGCATAAGCGGTGTTGGTATACCAGAAACCGATTAACAGATATGAGCACAAACCTACGCCCTCCCATCCGATAAACATCACGATATAATTTGAACCCAATACTAATAACAGCATGAAGAATACAAACAGGTTCAGGTAAGCGAAGAATTTACCAAATCCGGCATCATCGTGCATGTAACTGGTCGAATATAAATGGATTAAGAAACCAATTCCTGTAATAATCAACAGCATAATTGAACTCAATGGGTCAACCAGGAATGATAGTGGAATGTGCAATGTTCCTGCGCTTATCCAATCGAATAAAAATACTTCGTGAGATTTTTGTGTATCGCCTTGTAAACTAAAGAAAATAACTAAGCTGATCATGAATGAGGCAAATATTACGCCACTTCCAATGATTCCAACAAGTCCTTTAGATAGAGTGTTTCTGCTCAGTCCGTTAATTACAAACCCTAAAAAAGGAAGTAAGGGAACTAACCAAATCAATTGTTCTATTGTCATTCTTAATATATATTTACCACTTAAGGCGATTTAAAACATTAATATCTATTGATTTTGTATTTCTGTAAACCATTACGATAATCGCCAAACCCACTGCAACTTCTGCAGCCGCAAGCGCCATAATGAAGAACACAAAAACCTGTCCGGAAGGATCATTACTGTGAACCGAAAAGGCAGTCAAAAGCAGGTTTACTGCATTTAACATCAGCTCAACCGACATGAAAATTACGATTGCATTTCTACGGGTTAATACGCCGATTACACCAATTGTGAAAATGATGGCGCATAAATAGATGTAGTGATTAAGCGGAACGCCTGCCATTTGTGTAGTTAAATTTTCCATTATGCTTCTACCTCATCTCTTTTAGATAATAAAACGGCTCCAACCATTGCGGCCAATAGCAACAGAGATGATAATTCGAATGGTAACAGGAATGGGCCAAAAAGTTCCTTACCTAAATTTTCAACCAGGCCTAATCCCTGGTTTTTCAAGATCAGCGGACTGTTAATGCTTGCAGCCTTAAATGAACCTACCAGGGTAACAATTAAGCAACAGCCTGCAATTACCCCCACAATCTTAATTAATGGTGATTTTACCGGTTCAGTTTCTTTATTGAGGTTAAGAAGCATCAGTACAAATAGAAATAATACCATGATGGCTCCCATGTAAACAATGAAATTTACAACCGCTAAAAATTGTGCATTCAACAGTACATAATGTACCGTAAATGTGAAAAAGGTGAGGATTAAGTATAGAACGCTATGAATTGGATTTTTAGCAAAAATCACCATCAGCGAAAAGATGATACTTAATGTGGCTACGAAATAGAATACTTGTGTACTCATTAATTTGTTATTTGTTTATTAGTTTCTTCGTCATCATTGCGAGGGACAAAGCAATCTTTTTATTTTCGTCTTCCTGAATTTATTTCAGGATCTTAATGTTTAGTCCTTAAACAAGTTCAGGATAACATTAATTATTTTTTCATCTCCAACGGCGCCTCAACCAGTTTATCTTTACCATAAATAAAATCTTTACGTAAATAATCAGCAGGTACGATTGGCCCGTCTAAGTAAATGGCTTCTTTAGGGCAGGCTTCTTCACATAATCCACAGAAAATGCAACGCAACATATTAATTTCATAAGTAGCTGCATATTTTTCCTCACGATATAAATGCTTTTCTTCATTTTTACGTTCTGCAGCGATCATGGTAATTGCTTCAGCGGGGCAGGATAATGCACATAAACCACAAGCTGTACAACGCTCTTTTCCGTTTTCATCGCGTTTAAGTGAGTGCATTCCCCTAAAGTTTGCAGAAAATTCGCGTTCAACTTCCGGATATCTTACTGTAGCCTCTTTTTTGAACAAGTGGCTGATGGTAATGCCCATTCCTTTTGCAATTGCCGGAAGGTACATTCTTTCCATAAAGCTCAGCGGCTTTTGTTCCAGTACTTTTTTCTTGTTACTTAATGATTCCATAATTAAAACTTCTCTATAATCGCAATCACAACTCCGGTTATTATAATGTTGGCAATGGCCAAAGGTATTAAACCTTTCCAACCTAAATTCATCAATTGATCATAACGGAAACGAGGAATTGTCCAGCGTACCCACATGAAGAAAAAGATGAAAAAAACTATTTTCAGAAAGAAAACACCCACACCAAAAAGTGGTGCCCATGTTGGCCCAAGCAAAGTAGCCATATAATCCATGCCTGGATAGTTATACCCGCCAAAGTATAAAGTGGCCATTACTGCTGATGAAACAAACATGTTGATGTATTCTGCAAACAGGTAAAAACCTAATTTCATGGATGAATATTCCGTGTGGTAACCGCCTATTAATTCCGTTTCACATTCAGGCAAGTCGAAAGGCGCACGGTTGGTTTCTGCAAAAGAACAAACCATGAATATCAGAAATCCCAATGGTTGATATAATACATTCCAATGCCAGCCATGTTGTTGCTCAACAATGGTTTTTAAACTTAAAGTATTGGTCATCAAAAGCAATGCGATGATAGATAAACCCATTGCAATTTCATAGCTGATGTTTTGTGATGCTGCACGAATGGCACTCAATAATGAATACTTATTATTCGATGCCCAACCGCCAATCATTACCCCATAAACGCCTAAAGAAACCACGCCAAAGATGTATAAAACGCCAACGTTGATGTCAGCTACCTGTAATGGAACAACTTTACCGCCAATTTCCATCGGGCTGCCCCAGGGAATAACCGCCGTACCGATACAGGCACAAAGCAAAGCCAAACCCGGGCCCACAATAAATAACCACTTATTTGATGAAGCGGGGATGATTTCCTCTTTCATAAACATTTTTACACCATCGGCTAAAGGTTGCAGTATTCCAAACGGACCAGCTCTATCCGGACCTAAACGGTCTTGCAGATAAGCTGCAACCTTACGCTCCGCATAAGTGGAATACATGGCTACGACTAAACTGATACCGAAAATAACCGCTACCAGAATAAATTTCTCTATGATAAAACCTGTATCCATTAGTATTTTACTGTTTTATGTAATTCAATTTCATTTGCCGCCTGTAGTGCCGCATTTGGCTTAATTACCGGAAGTGGCCTTAATGTTTCGTAATGATTAGATGCAATTACTGAAGTATCATCAATATGTGTTGGATGCTCAATAGTCCAGTCGGAGGTTGCTTTCTTATCGAAACGACAAGTATTACAAATAAATTCTTCAACCTCTCCAAACTGATCTTTACGGGCCGTAACACGTAAAACATCTTCTCCTTTATACCAAAGTGTCACTTTACCGTTGCATTTTTCATGGTCACAATTGCGGTGTGCATCAACCGGTTTGGTAAACCAAACCCGGTTTTTGAAACGGAAAGTTCTATCGGTTAGTGCTCCAACCGGGCAAACATCAATCACATTTCCGGAGAAATCATTATCTACGGCCTGCTGTATATACGTTGAAATTTCAGAATGATCGCCACGGTTTAAGATTCCATGAACACGCTTGTTGGTAATCTGATCGGCGGTAAAAACGCAACGGTAACACAGAATACAGCGATTCATGTGCAACTGAATCTGATCACCAATATCGATACGATCAAAAGTACGGCGCTCAAACTCATAACGCGTTTTTTGCAATCCATGCTCGTAACCTAAGTTTTGCAAATCACACTCCCCTGCCTGATCGCAAACCGGACAATCTAACGGGTGGTTAATTAATAAAATCTCGACTACACCAGCGCGTGCTTCCAAAACCTCTGGAGAAGTAATGTTTAACACTTCCATTCCATCCATTACGGTTGTACGGCAAGATGCCACTAGCTTTGGCATTGGACGCGGATCTTTTTCCGAACCTTTTGTTACCTTCACAATACAGGTACGGCATTTACCACCACTTCCTTCTAACTTGGAATAGTAGCACATGGCCGGAGGTACGATATCACCACCTATTTGCCTTGCAGCATTCAGGATAGTGGTTCCGTTATCAACCTCTACTGCTATTCCATCTATCGTAACCTTAACTTTTTCACTCATGGTTAATGATAATCTTTATTTTTAAGCACTATGCCAATATTATTAGGCATTTAGCAATCTTTATAATTTATTTTTCTCTTTCGAGATTTTGTAACCAATTTCTTTTCTTGGTTTTTCTTTCTGTTCGAGTAGTTCATCAAAATACCTGAAGATGACTTCGATGTTTTTATCCTGATGATCTACCTTCTTTTTTATCTTTTCTACTTCTAATCTGATTTCTGTATTGCTCAAAACCATTGTTCGGAGCTGTACAAATACATCAATAATTTTAATACTTACCGCTATCGCCTGATTACTTTTTAAAACATTTGATAATTGCAAAATACCATGTTCGCTAAATGCGAACGGTAGATATTTTGAGTATTTCCCTTGTTCTAAGGTCGCAAATTGCGACCTTAGAACATCATTTTCTTCTTTCGTCAATTCAAACATAAAGTGTTCCGGAAAACGCACTATGTTTCTTCGAACCTGCTCTTTTAACCGTTTAGTATCAACACCAAAGAGCTCTGCCAAATCAGAATCTAACATCACCTTTACTCCTCTAAAAAGATATATTTTATTAATTATTACTTCGTTGGGGATGATTACTGGTGATATTTCTTCTTTCATCTACATATTTTTATCGTATTAAGTTAAATCTTAGGTTACAAATTGCGTCCTTAGGATTTTATTTCTCTTCTGTTACCGGCGCTTTTTCAATCGGTGTTGCATAATTAGCAATACCATAGTTTTGGCTCTGGCTTTTAACGGGTTCTTTAATGTGCCACTCAAATTCATCTCTGAAATGACGAATTGCACTCGCTACAGGCCATGCTGCTGCGTCTCCTAATGGACAAATGGTATTACCTTCAATCTTACGTTGGATATCCCAAAGCAAATCCACATCATCCATCGATCCATGACCATGTTCAATTTTGTGTAACACTTTTTCCATCCATCCGGTACCTTCACGGCATGGCGAACATTGTCCGCAACTTTCGTGATGATAAAAACGGGAGAAATTCCAGGTATTACGAACAATACACTGGTCTTCATCAAAAGCAATAAAACCACCTGAACCCATCATGGTTCCGGTAGCAAATCCGCCTTCTGATAAAGATTCGTAACTCATTAAGCGAGGTTCTCCGTTAGCTAACTTTAAAGTTAAATTAGCCGGTAAAACCGGAACAGATGACCCACCTGCGACTGTTGCTTTTAAACGCTTACCATTCGCAATACCTCCACAATATTCATCAGAATAGATAAATTCTTCAACTGGTAAGCCTAATTCAATTTCATAAACACCAGGTTTTACTAAGTTTCCTGATGCTGATATTAATTTTGTACCTGTACTTCTACCAATACCTATTTTTGCGTATTCATCGCCACCATCATTGATAATTGGCACCACTGCAGCAATCGATTCTACGTTATTGACTACCGTTGGGCAGCCATATAAACCAGCAATCGCAGGGAATGGTGGCTTAATCCTCGGATTACCCCTTTTACCTTCAAGTGATTCTAATAAAGCGGTTTCTTCTCCACAAATGTAAGCACCACCACCGGGCTGAACATATAATTCTAAATCGTAACCTGTTCCTAAAATGTTTTTACCTAACCATCCGGCAGCTTTTGCCTCAGCAATTGCCTTTTCCAGAATACGGATTTGAGGCATCATTTCTCCACGAACGTAGATGTATGAAACCTTCGCACCCAGGGCAAAACTGGAAACAATCATTCCTTCGATTAAAGCATGAGGAATGTAAGTCATCAGGTAACGGTCTTTAAAAGTTCCCGGCTCAGACTCATCAGCATTGCATACTAAATAGCGCGCAACTCCTTCTGGTTTAGCCAAAAAACTCCATTTCATTCCCGTTGGGAAACCCGCACCACCACGACCACGCAAGCCTGATTTCTTAACTTCTTCAACAATCTCTTCAGGTGTTAAAGTTTTAAGGGCTTTCTCCACGGCACGGTACCCGCCTTTTTGGCGATAGACCTCAAGTGTATTGATGCCTGGTACGTTTATATGCTCAAGTAATAATTTGCGACTCATTATTTTTAGATGTGAGATGTGAGATGTGAGATGTGCGACGACCGCCTAATCTCAAATCTCAAATCTAGTTTCTCAAATCTTATTTATTTTTCAAATCTTCAATCAATTGATCTACACTTTCTGTAGTTAAGTTTTCGTAGAAAGTATATTCCGGGCTAATTTGCAAAACCGGACCAAATCCACAGGCAGCTAAACATTCAACTCCTCTAAAGCTAAATAAACCATCTGCTGTGACTTCACCTTCTTTAACACCCAGCTTTGCTTCGAGGTGATCTAATATTTTTTCTGCACCAACCAGGCAACAAGGCCCTGTACGGCAAACCTCCAAAGCATATTTACCTTGGGGTTTTAAAAAATACATCGTATAAAATGTAGCCACTTCATATACTTCAATGGGCTGAATATTTAAGTATTCGGCAACCTTATCCATCGCCGGAGTACTTACCCAAAGGTATTCTGCCTGTACCAAATGTAATAATGGCAGCAATGCTGATTTTTCTTTCCCTTCAGGATAGCGACTTTTAACATCATCAAATTTGGCTAACAATTCTGATGAAAATTGTACAGGTGTTTGTTCTTCTACTTTAAGCATCTAATTCTCCTGCAATGATATTCATACTACTCATGTTGATAATGGCATCAGACAATAACATGCCTTCACTCATTGGTGCAAACATCTGGTAATTTACAAAACTTGGTCTGCGGAAGTGCAAGCGATATGGTGTACGCCCTCCATCATTAATCAGATAGAAACCTAACTCGCCGTTTCCGCCTTCCACGGCATGGTAAACTTCTGCCTTTGGTGCATCAATCTCTCCCATCACAATTTTAAAGTGATAGATCAATGCTTCCATATTATTATACACTTCTTGTTTCGGGGGAAGATAAAAATCAGGAACATCGGCATGAAAAATACCTTTAGGTTCTGTTTTTAACTTCACCAGCGCTTGTTCGATGATGCGAACACTCTGCCACATTTCTTCATTACGCACCAAATATCTATCATAGATATCACCACTTGTACCTACCGGAACCTCGAAATCGAAATCCTGATAAGAAGAATATGGATCACTTACCCGAACATCATAATCTACACCTGTTGCACGCAAAAGCGGACCTGTCCAGCTATATTCCAGGGCAGTTTCTTTCGTAACTTCAGCAACCCCTGCTGTTCTGTCGATAAAAATACGGTTACGTGTTAAAAGATTTTCAAACTCTTTTAAAGCTACCGGAAACTCTTTTAAAAATTTATTGATTTTGGCAAAGGCAATTTCATTGAAATCTCTTTCAAAACCACCAATACGACCAATGTTAGTTGTTAAACGAGCCCCGCAAACCTCTTCAAAAATCTCGTAAATGTGTTCGCGAAACTGGAACAGATAAAGGAAAGTTGTCGTTGCACCGGTATCCTGACCGATAATCGTATTACAGATAATGTGATCAGCGATACGGGAAAGCTCCATGATGATTACGCGAAGATAATCAATACGTTTTGGCATCTGGATGTTCAGTAATTTTTCAACTGTCATATGCCAGCCCATGTTATTAATAGGCGATGAACAATAGTTTAACCGATCAGTAAGTGGCGTGATTTGATAAAAAGGGCGATGTTCAGCAATCTTTTCGAAAGCACGGTGAATATACCCAATTGTAGAAACGCCGCTTACAATCCGCTCGCCATCTAATTGCAAAACGTTTTGAAAAACACCGTGGGTTGCAGGGTGTGTTGGACCTAAGTTCAAGGTTACCAGCTCACTTTGCGGATCGTTATCTGTATATACCGGATGGTTATGATTCATATAAATTACCTTCCAAAAAATTCATCTTTTTTATCAACTCTGTTAGGGTCTTCCAATGGATATTGTTTCAACATCGGATGTACACCTAAATCATCCATATTTAAAATACGGCGTAAATCTGGGTGGCCTTCAAATTTAACCCCAAACAAATCATACGTTTCACGCTCCATCCAGTTAGCACCTTTCCAAACAGTTGTTGCCGTAGGAATAGTTGGATTTTGCTCAGAGATAAAAACCTTAATTCTGATCCTTACTCGCTCTACCATATTATTCAGATGGTAAACCACCGCAATACCATGATCTTTACCCGGATAATGAACCGCAGTAATATCAGTAAGAAAATTGAACTTTAATTCTTCTTTGAGATAAGAAAGCACATTAATGATCACATCTTTGTAGGTTACGATAGTTAAAAAACCATAAGGCTCAGAAACGGCAGTAACTTTTTCACCAAACTTTTCAGTCAGCTTAACGTGGATGTCGTTATTCAGCGTAGTTTCTTCCATTATTTAATGCCGTATTGACCTAAAAGATCTTTATAATAATCTGAGTTTCTTCTTCTGCCTGATTCGTTTCTTACCAAATCCTGAATACGTTGGAAGCCATCTAAAATAGCTTCAGGCCTTGGTGGACAACCCGGTACATAAACATCAACCGGAATAACTTCATCAATACCCTGTAAAACGGAATAAGTATCAAAAATTCCCCCACTACTGGCACAAGCACCAACAGCCATTACCCATCGTGGCTCAGCCATCTGGATATAAACCTGCTTTAATACCGGAGCCATTTTTTTTGCAATAGTTCCCATCACCATTAAAACATCTGCCTGACGTGGAGAAAAGCTTAAGCGCTCTGCGCCAAAACGACCAAGATCATAGTGAGATCCCATAGTTGCCATAAATTCAATACCACAACAGGAAGTGGCAAAAGGCAGTGGCCATAATGAATTGGAGCGCGCCAAACCAATTACTTTATCTAAAGAAGTGGCAAAATAACCAGGCCCTTCGGTTCCTGGAGGCGCATCTACTATATTAATTTCACTCATGTTTATAAACAAAAAATGCTCATCCCTTTGCAGAATGAGCAACAAATTTACAATATTTAAAAGGCAATTAAACAAGCTTAACCTGATTTAGAACCTTTCTAAATAAATAAAGAAGATATAAGTTAGTGTAGTTGTTACACTTTTAGTTTTCAGTTAAAATTAGCTAACCAAGAATGGCCAACCGAACTAGTTCCAGTCTAAAACTTTTTTCTTTATTACATAAATAAATCCTAAAAGTAATGTCCCCATGAAGATGAACATTTCAATCATCCCATCCATTCTAAGTGCTCTGAAATTCACAGCCCATGGATACATGAAAATTACTTCAATATCAAATAATACAAAAAGAATAGCCACTACAAAATATTTGATAGAGAAAGGCTGACGGGCATTACCTACGCTCTTAACGCCGGCCTCAAATACCTCAAGCTTATCACTTGTTTTACGTTTTGGACCTAAAAAGTGTGTAGCCACCAAAGTGGTAACCACGAAACCCAAAGCAACTACGACTTGAAATATAATGGGTAAAAAATCTATTGAGGTACTTTGTGCTTGCATAATCTATATTTTCTGATGCAAAAGTAAAAGAAAAAGGCAGAGTAACCAAACGCTGCCTTTTCTAAATTATTTAACTTGAAATTATTTACCTTTTCCTTTAGCTGCAGGAGCAGATAACTCTTTCAGCTTTGCAGCAGCAAATGTTCCTGTTGGATATACAGCAACGCTCTTATCAAAGTATTCTTTCGCTTTTGCTTTATCAGTATTGAAATAATATCCTCCAAGGTTATCATATGCTTCTGATAATTTTTTAGCATTCGGTGTAACCAATTCTGGTTTTTCAGTTACCTTTTTGATAAACATTTCAAAATGAGGCACCATTAATCCTTTTGGTGCTTTTTCATCATCCAATAAACTATTAACTCTTGCACGATATAAATATGCATCAGTAGTTTCCGGAGCAAGCTGAGCTACTTTAGCAATAGATGAATCCGCCTTCACTAATAAATCTTTTGAAGGGTTTTTCTTTGCTGAATATTGAGTAGCATAATCAAAGTAATAAGCTAAGCCATCATAAAAATAACTGTATAATACACCTTTTCCATTAGGATTAGCAGCAATTACTTTATCATATATTTGAGCAGCCTTTGTATATTTCTTTGCGTCAAAGAAGGTTTTAGCCACCTCTGCTAATGCTTCAACGTTGGTTGAATCTTTTTCTACAGCTTTAGTAATATTAATTAATGCCAAACTATCCTGTCCAGATTTCAACTGTGCTTTACCTAAGTACAAATAATCGAAACCCAAGATTTTATTTGGATCTTTTTCTTTTGCAAAGAACTCATTCATACTGGTTAAAGCTGCAGGATAATTTTTATTCTCGTAAGCAGCCCATCCTTTTAACCTAGAAACAACAGCACTTTTTGGATCATTTGCCGGAGCCTGGATTGTTGATGCTACCTGCTCTAATGTTGCGTAATCCTTTGCATAAAACAAGAACTGTGCATAACGTAACTGAGACTCTAAAGATTTATCTGTTAAATCCATATATTTTTTATAGTTCTCAATTCCTTTTTTAGCTTTTTCTTGATCAGTACCAAAGCTGCTCCATTGTAGATAAAGCTCACCTAATTCACGATAAGCCGGTCCATAGTTCGGATCAGCAGCAATTACATCCTGTAATTCTTTTTCACCTTCAGGAAACGCTCTTGATTCTTTATACATTTTACCAATCTGCGTTTTAGCCCTACGATTGTTAGGATCTACATCACCAACACGCATGTAAGGACCTAATGCCTCAGAATTTTTCTTTTGCAATGCATAAGCATCACCTAAAGCCAAGAAAACCTCTGCATCCTTATCTTTCGAATCTAATTCATCAGCCTTAGTAATATTCGCTAAAGCATTGGTAAAATCTGGTTTAGACACATCATCACTGGGTTTATCCTGCGCTAAATAAGCTTTACCGATTTCCAGATAGGTTTTATAATTTTTTTTGTCCATTTCGATTGCTTTATCGAAATTGGTTTTAGCAGAAGTTGGGTTATTAGATAACATATCTGCTTCACCTAAACCAATCAGGTTTAAGTTATTCTTAGCATCTGCTGTTACGCCTTTAGTAAAAACAGCACGGGCTGAATCAATATAACCTGTTTTTAAATAAACCAAACCCAGATTATAATAATTATCGCCATTTGAAGCTTGTGAGCTTACCAATGATTTTAGCATTGATGTTGCTTTCTGATATTGTTCAGCGTCAATGGCTTTTTTCGCATCATTTAAATTTTGAGCAAAAACTGCAGAACCCATCAACACCAAACCTACATTTAAGGTTATTGCTTTCTTTAAAATTTTCATCGGATATTCTGTTTTTTTAATAAAAATGAAGTGTCTGTTGAGATAACTTCGTGGTTCAATTTATAATTTGTTATTTATTTTCCTTTTGTCAGGTTAATCTCTCTAGGCATTAACTTATGTGGACCAAGTCCAGATTTAAGTACAATTAATTGTCCTCGCTGACTTCTTAACCATGTTGCAAATCCTGTGCCTAAACCATCTCTACCCTCACAATCTATAATATTTACGTTTCTTAGAAAAGGATAGATTCCATTTATAAGATTATCCTGTGTTGGTTTATAAAATTGATCATCTCCTGGCTTACCTTTCAAATTTTTTACACCAAGTGTTTTAATCTTCGACAGGTATTTAGCATATTTTGTATTTCTATCTGAAACCCAATCAACCCCTAAAATACCTATAAAATTTTTATCTTCAGCAATAAATTTAATTACTTCTGCACTTGAGTTTTTTGAATAAACACCCTGAGCTGGAAACTGACTGATGTTAGCCAGTTGCTTAAAGTATTGAAAGGTACTTGAATAGGTGTTATCAAAAACCAGTTTTTTTGCTGAAGTCTTCCCCTGTAAAATATCAATAACCTCTTTAACGGTAATAGTACTATCGATATTGTCTCTATTGGTAATTAATGCAATGCCATCAACGGCAAACCGGGTAGCATTTATCCTGATGCCCCTTTGAGTATAGTATTTTTCCTCTGCTTTAGTCAGTAACCTGGGCATTACAATTACCCTTACGCTGTCATTCAGAAAAGCGGGAATAATCTTTTCTTCAGGTTTAACTGTAATCTGAAATTTGGCATCCGGGTAATCCAGACTAAAAATATCAATCTGCTCCTGAACGATAGGACTTACACTTTCATCTACCAGAATTTTCAATATTCCGCTTGTTCTTGTTTCTTTAACCTGAGTGGTCTTTTCCTTTCTTTTACAAGAAAGGAATCCCAAGATCATAAATATTAAAAGTATGTTTCTCATTTCAGGATTTTAGTCTCTTCTGCCAAGGCTCAATAGCCTTACAAAAGCGTAAAAAATTAAAAATACACCTATGGCAATACGCCCCCATGCCGGAATAAAATTAAACCTTATTGCAAGTGGTGCCCAAAAGATGAAAGCAAGCCCCATCACTAAATATAAAGCAAAGGTGAGTAGGCCTAAAATGAGCAAAAACCGCTGTTTAGGCGATTTTTGCTTAAAAATATCAAAATTTAACATTTACTTTTAGTTCAATGTAAAGTTAACGTTGATGTTATACTTTACCCTTACCGGCTTACCATTCTGGATACCTGGGTTCCAGCGTGGACTCGCTTTTAACACACGGATGGCTTCTTCATCAGTTCCGCTACCCAAACCACGGGTAACCTGAATATCTGTCAATTTACCATCTTTTTCAACAACGAAAGATAAAAATACTTTACCCTGTACGTTATTTTCCTGTGCCATTGGTGGGTATTTAATCGCTCCTCCTAAATATTTGTAGAACTTAGCGATACCTCCAGGATATTCTGGCTGCTTCTCGATACTAACGAAGTCATAAACCTTGTTATCATCAACCGCAACTGCAGCTTCTCTTTTCGGACCTTCACCAACTGGTTCAGCGATTACAATATCAGCGGTTGGATCACCTTTAATATCTCTCTGCCCCGGATCTGCCTCTTTTAATTTTTCTACTGTTGGCGGTTCCTCATCACGCACCTGCTCATCAGGCTTAACAATTGGAGGCGGCATTTTAACCTGATCCACTTTTGGTGGCGGTGGCTCTACCGGTGGTGGGGGTGGTGTTTTTGGATCAACTGGTGGCGGTGGCGCAATAACTACTTCCTGTGCTTTTTCTACCTGCTCAGTATCATTCATCGAACCTTTAATAAGGCCATAAATTTTCGGAGCGAAGAAAAGTGCAAGGAATACTATTGAACCAATAATTAATGCCCGTGTGGTATTGGCCCCATTGGTTTTACGCAATTGGTAGGCTCCGTAGCTTTTGTTCTTTTCAGCAAAAACTACTTCAATCCACTCCTTTCTTAATATATCTAATTTTGACATGATTACGGATTTAACAATTATAAAATACCCTTCTCCTTCATGAATGCTTTTTCATTATCAAGAATATTGTCATCATCAATCTGACGAACTTTAACCTTTAATATTTCCAATTCATCCATGATATCAACGAAGTTTTTGAAATTTGATCCGCTGGTTGGTTTAACCAATACCACGAAATCACCTTTCACTCCAGATGCATCTGCAACTTTTCTGTTATCGATAATCGCTTTTTCAACCTGTGATAAACTTTCTATAGTTGGAGCTGATGCACCAGCTTCTCCCATATACCAGGCTACCTTATCGCTTTTACCCAATAAAATAGTCATGGTTTTAGAAGCTTTCAGTTCCAATTTATTGTCCTTGTTGTTATCATCCTTATCAGGCTTTACAATATCCATCGCCTGAGGCGTAGAGATTGATGTAGTTAAGATAAAGAATGTAACCAAAAGGAACATCAAATCTACCATCGGCGTCATATCGACTCTTGGCGTGGCTTTCTTCCCGCCTGTGTTTAATTCTGCCATTTCTTATTTTCTTCTAGCTTCTGCGTTGGTTACCAATAAAAACTTGTTAACTTTTTGCTTCTGCAATACATCCACGATCTTTTTAATTACAGGATATTCTTCTTTTGAATCTCCTTTGATACTTACACGCATTGGTTGCTGATTAACTTCAGCGGTTGCTTTACGCGCAAGTAAAACCCAGTTATTCAACTGGTTATCAGTAGAATCTGTAGGGATACCTGTTTGAACACCTGGCTTCATCCGATCGCCACCTGGCATATTTATAAACTTTTTAAGGTCTGCAACCGGTACTCCAAAGGTTCCGATAACCGAAAACCTGTTTACTTCATCAGGTGTAAACTTGATTTTGTACTGCTCTCCAATTAACTCTAAGGTTCTAGCCCTTACTTTTTGGCCAGCCACTTCAAAGAATACCTTACCTTGACCAATGGTTAATGTTGCATTGTTCTCAGCTGGCACCTTAAATTCATATGTTGATGAAGGCGTAGATACCGCTAATGGTTCTGGTTGCTTTGCCGTAGCAGTTAATATGAAGAACGTAAGTAACAGCGCAGCTACATCGCACATGGCAGTCATATCTGTTACCGTACTGGTTCTTTTAACTTTAATTCTAGGCATAATATTTTAACTTTTTAATAATGATGATCTTTTTGCCGGTTTTCCATAAAGCCGGTAAAAATTATTTCAAAATATTATTTATGCGAACTAGCGTAAGTTTGAACGATGCTAAATCCAGCTTCGTCAATTGCATAAGTTAACTTGTCAATTTTTGATGTTAATACGTTATACATGATGATCGCTAAAGTAGATACACCGATACCAGTCATCGTGTTAATTAACGCCTCAGAGATACCTACCGCTAATGCTGATTGATCTGGAGCACCAGAGTTTGCCAAACCGGCGAAAGCACGGATCATACCTGTTACTGTACCTAATAAACCGATTAATGTACCAATTGAAACCAAGGTAGCAATAATGGTTAAGTTTTGCTCTAACATAGGCATTTCTAAAGCTGTAGCTTCTTCAACTTCTTTTTGGATGGCAACGATTGATTGCTCAACATCTAAATTAGTATCAGCTTCAACTTCGCTATATTTTTTTAATCCTGATTTAATTACATTAGCAACAGAACCTTGTTGTTTGTCACACTCAGCTTTAGCAGCTTCGATGTTACCAGCATTTAATAAACCTTTTACTTTAATGATGAAGGTATCTAAGCTTGATTTTCCGCTTGCTTTACCAATTACGATTAAACGCTCGATAGAGAAAACGATAGTAGTTAATAATAAACCGATTAAGATTGCCACGATCGGACCACCTTTGTAAGCTGTACCTGGATAGTTGTTTGGTAATGGTAAGTTCTCGTTATTATTGTCAATAAAGTTTGCCGGATCACCCAATACGAATCTCCAGATAATAAAGCCAATTACGATACAAATAGGAATAACCAATGTTGCGAAAACATTTGATGCACTTGAAGAGCTCTCTTTTTTAACAGTTGTTGGTTTTGGTGCGTTTGCCATTTTTTTTAATTTTTAGTTTTAGTTCTTGTTTTTAATTTTTAGCTGTTTTATCTTTTGTACTACACACAACGGATGCGATCTGATTTTGTTGCGAAAAACAAATTTATAAATTGATTTTAAATTACAAATTAATAAATCAATAAACAATTAAATCGTTACCTAACGATATGGTTTATTGCAAACGTACAGGGTGTATAACAAAAAAATTGCCTCAGCCGGAGACAATTCTTTCACAATAAAAACTAAAAAAATCTCTATTTGCAAATTTTTCGTTCAAAAAATGCATTTTAAAGTGCTTTTAGCACAATTTTAACGATTTAGGGTGTACTTTTGACACTTTGGTTTGCTCAAACTGCTTAAAATTCTGGTCAAAGGCATTTGCCAGTTCATACGCTTTAATAAAGTATTCTTCCTGATTACTCCATGTTTTTGAGGGATCCAATATCTCATCAGGCACATTAGGACAATGTAAAGGAATCGTTAATTTAAAAACATGATGCTTTTTATAGTGATGATGATCTAAATCTCCTTTTAAAGCGGCACTGATTATTGCTCTGGTATAACTTAATTTTATTCTTTTTCCAATGCCATATGGTCCTCCACTCCATCCTGTATTAACCAACCATACATTCACATTTTCCTTTTCCATTTTTTCACCTAAAAGACCGGCGTATACGGATGGGTGCAATGGTAGAAAGGCTTTGCCAAAACAGGCCGAGAAAGTAAGCTGAGGTTCTGTAATACCTGTCTCTGTACCGGCAACTTTGGCCGTGTAGCCATTTAGAAAATGAAACATAGCCTGTTCTACATTTAACTTTGAAATAGGCGGCAACACGCCATAAGCATCGGCTGTTAAGAAAAATATGTTTTTTGGAATAGATGCGACAGAAGGTATTACCGCATGATCTATGAAATCAATCGGATAGGCTACCCTTGTATTTTCGGTTTTATCGGTATTACCATAATCAACATCTTGCGTTCCGGGTTGAAAATTAATGTTTTCCAATAAAGCACCAAATTTGATGGCTTTATAAATCTGCGGTTCTTTTTCTTCAGTGAGATCCACGCATTTGGCATAACAACCTCCCTCAAAATTAAACACCGAGTTTTCATCCCATCCATGTTCGTCATCACCAATCAGCTTTCTTTGCGGATCTGCAGATAAAGTTGTTTTGCCTGTGCCAGACAAACCAAAAAAGATCGCTGTGTCTCCTTCCTTACCTACGTTGGCAGAACAATGCATGGGTAAAACATTTTTATAAACAGGCAAAATAAAGTTTAATACAGAAAAAATTCCCTTTTTGATTTCACCTGTATATCCGGTTCCACCAATCAGAATCATTTTTTTTGTAAAGTTAATGACCGAAAAATTTTCCTGGCGCGTCCCGTCAGTAAGCGGATTGGCCAGAAAACCCGGCGCCGCAATAACTAACCATTCCGGACAATTGCCTAAGTCGTCATGTTCCGGACGGAGAAAAAGATTATGGGCAAAAAGATTTTGATAAGCGGTTTCTGTGATAACACGGATTGAAATGGCAACATCCGGTTTGGCGCAGGCCGCAGCATCACGTACATAAATTTTCCGATTATGCAGATAGCTGGTCATTTTAGAAAAAAGCTGATCGAAATGCGATGGAGCGATTTTAATATTTACATCTCCCCACCAAATCATGTCTTCAGTAAGATTATCATATACGATAAACCTGTCTTTGGGAGATCGTCCTGTAAATTTACCCGTATCAACAGCCAAAGCTCCTGAAGACGCCAATGTACCTTCTCTGTTTACTAGGGCTTCATCAATTAGCTCCATTGGCGACAACTGGTACATTACAGTCATGTTTTCACCCAGATTTAAATAGCCTAAATCTGGTGCTTGCAATTTCTTTTTGCTCATAAACAATAAGTTGATTAGTGCAGCAAAGGTAAATAGTTATTGATCACAAAAACCAATATTTTTAACTATTTATTTACATATTGTAGCAAATACACTAATACTTAAAGTATTGACATACAAATAATTAAATCAAAATTTTAGATCGAAAAAAAATAAAAAAAATACACTAAGACTGACTTAAAAACTGAAGTAGAAAGGATCATTTAAGGAAAATATTCTAATCGCATTTAAGCACCGGATTTTTTAGCCCCCAGCTTTTTTAACTTTATAACCATCTTTCTGAAGAATAGCAATCACTTTATCTCTGACATCTCCCTGAATCATAATTTCACCATCTTTAACGGCACCACCTACGCCACACTTGGTCTTTAACATTTTCCCCAGAACCCCAAGGTCTTCATCCCGCCCGTTAAAGCCTGTAATGAGCGTTACTGCTTTTCCTCCACGATTTTTTTTATCCAGCATTACCCGTAAATCCTGCTGATTATTGGGCAATGTAGTTTGATCATCTGCCTCTTCCTGGTATTCAAAGTCGGGATTGGTAGAAAACATAATTCCTCCAAGATCGCTCAGGCTGTTTTTTTTAGGTTTCATGGGTACAAATGTAAGGCGAAATGATCAATAAGAAAATTTGCTAGGGAACGACGACACTCAATGAAAGAGGGGCTACACTCACCGCTATCTCTTTGCCCATTTTTAAAGGTTCACCATCTATATGCACGGCCCCATCGGTTTCTCTGAGAATTTTAATCTGTTTACCCTTGATGATCTCAATCATTTCTGAATGTTCAGCAGTTCCTTTTAGCATTACATAACCTAAAAGAGGCAATTTTAGCAGTGAAAATGGCTTAATGATACAAACATCCAAAAGACCATCCCTAATGGATGCGCCCGGCGCAATAAAAACATCATTACCATATTGTGAGGAATTGGCTATGCTGATTGCAAATGCATTTCTTTGATATTCTATTCCGTCAATATCAATAATATATTTTTGTGCACGATAACCAAAAACTTCCTTCAAACCTAATTTTACATAGCCGGCAAGTCCTCTTTTCTTATCATTTGAAAAAACGGAGCTCAGGTGAGCATCAAAACCGATTCCAGCAAGGTTAAAGAATTTTTTATTATTGAAGGTTGCCGTATCAATTTTATCTATTTTCAAACGGTTAATGGCTAATATGGCCTGACGAAGATTTTTAGGGATCTGCAGAAACCTGGCCAGTCCATTTCCTGAACCCAGAGGCAAAATACCCAGAATCTTTTGATGCTGAAGTACTTTAGTCGCTACTTCATTTATAGTGCCATCTCCACCAGCGGCAATGAGAATGTCAAAATTTTTATTGGCGGCTTCGTCGGCAAGTTCAGCGGCATGGCCAATGTATTCTGTAAATACAAAGTTTGCATTGAACTTCTCCTTATCGAGATATTTATCTATAAAATCAGGGATCCGCAGTTTTCCCTTCCCACCTGAAATTGGGTTTATGATAAAAAGTATATTGTGCTTTGTGTGCAAAACGTAAAGAATGAGGGTACAAAATAATCTATAATTTTTGAAATAAAGAAAATATGCTAATTTTGTCGCATAATATAGTGGACTGATTTGCTATTCCGAAGAGATTCGGAACGGATTGCAACCACTTAAAAAAAAGTGCTAATACCTCCTTCAATCATGTAGAACCTGTTTCCAGGGGTCATTGGCGCTTTTATAAATGTTTATTTATCATTAAAACTTAATAGATGTCGTATTTATTTACATCAGAATCTGTATCTGAAGGCCACCCAGACAAAATTGCCGATCAAATTTCGGATGCATTAATTGATAATTTTTTAGCTTTTGATCCGGAATCGAAAGTGGCCTGTGAAACTTTGGTTACTACCGGCCAGGTAATTTTAGCCGGCGAGGTTAAATCTAAAACTTATTTAGACGTACAGCAAATTGCCCGTGATGTAATCAAGAAAATTGGTTACACCAAAAGTGAATATATGTTTGAGGCTAACTCCTGCGGCATTTTATCCGCCATACATGAACAATCTCAGGACATTAACCAGGGGGTAGACAGAAGCAGCAAAGAGGAACAGGGCGCCGGCGACCAGGGCATGATGTTTGGTTATGCCACCAATGAAACGGAAGATTATATGCCTTTGGCTTTAAATCTGTCTCACAAATTATTGCAGGAATTAGCTGTTTTAAGACGTGAAAACGACGAGATTAAATATCTGCGCCCGGATGCGAAAAGTCAGGTTACTTTAGAATATGATGATCATAATAAACCTGTTCGCATTGATGCAATTGTAATTTCTACACAACATGATGATTTTGACGAAGAAGCTACTATGCTGGCTAAAATCAAATCTGATTTAGTGGAGATTTTAATTCCAAGAATCATCAAAAGTAATCCACAATATGCTCATTTATTTAATGATAAAATTGAATACCACATTAATCCGACCGGTAAATTTGTAATTGGCGGCCCACATGGGGATACAGGTTTAACCGGCAGAAAAATTATTGTTGATACTTACGGTGGTAAAGGTGCACATGGTGGTGGTGCCTTCTCTGGCAAAGATCCAAGCAAAGTAGATAGAAGTGCTGCTTATGCTACCCGTCACATTGCTAAAAACCTGGTTGCGGCCGGCATTGCTGATGAAATTTTAGTTCAGGTATCATATGCCATCGGCGTTGCAAAACCAATGGGAATTTACATTAATACTTATGGTACCGGCAAGGTGGGTAAAACAGATGGCGAAATTGCTAAAATTGTTGAATCGGTTTTTGATATGCGCCCTTACTTTATTGAGCAACGCTTAAAACTTAGAAATCCGATTTACAGTGAAACTGCTGCTTATGGCCACATGGGCAGAACACCTGAAACCGTTAGCAAAACCTTCAGAACACCAAATGGTGAAGAGAAGACCGTTACGGTTGAGTTATTTACCTGGGAAAAATTAGATTATGTAGACCAGGTCAAGGCTGCTTTTGGCATTTAGCATTTTTAACAACATGAGTAAAGTCCCGGCGAACACCGGGACTTTCTTATTTATGTACCTTATAAATCATTTGCTTTTAGTGCTTCTATTTCTAAAGGATCGAAATGCTGATCATCAATGCTGTAGGATTTAATCGCTGCAATTTTCATTTCATCAATAACATCAACAAAATCCTGGAATTTTGCTGTCTTGACAGGCTTTATGATCACGAGCATATATTTACTTTCATTATTACCGTGGGATTTTGCAATCACTGATTTATTCAGTCTGATCTGATTATAAATTTCACTAACGGGCATTACTTTCATATTGGCACCTGCTGGTGTACCGAGATAACTGATTGCCATATTATTTCTCCCTAGCAAGATCGTCATTGTTCTGGAAGCAGGATAATCAATCGTACAATCATCACAGGGATCGGGCTTAGCGATGTCTGCCGCGTTTAATGTACCTAAAGAGGTCGTCAGCATAAAAAACGTGGTAAGCAGAAACATGAGATCAACCATTGCGGTTAAATCCACTCGTGGAGCTGTTTTTCTGATTTTTCCTTTATGGGCCTTGCCACGAGGAGATTCATTTAAAGTTGCCATATCTTATCTTTTTTATGATGATGACGGTCTTGTTAAAATTGCATAAAAAAAGCGATTAATATTTAATCGCTTTTCTGATATGGTCAAATTAAAGGTTACTTTTTAACTGCTTCAATGACACCACAACCTACTCTAGGACCTGAATTACCAGTTGGCTGCGTTTTATAATCATCAGTTCCTCCATGAACAATAATGCCTCTTCCAATGATATTTTTCACATCGCCATCCTGCACACTCCATCGGTCAGTGGTAACTGAAATTTCACCCTCTCCTTTATCATCTAGTTTAATGTTGCCGATATCGCCGCTATGATACGACCCCGAACCCCATTTCCCATGGTCCTCTTTTGTTGGATTCCAATGTCCATGAGTATTTTCACCCATATCACCGCAATCGCCATGTTCATGAAAATGTACAGCAACATTACTATCTGCCTTTGATGCAAACTTTAATTTTAAATCCATTTTAATTTTCCCGTCACTAAGTCCGTAGAACTTTACAGTACCAATGTTTTTAGATGGATCTGCAGTTTCAGAAAGATTTGCAGTAGCGAGTTCTGTTTCCTTTTGAGAACAGGCACTGATGAATGCCATACCCGCAATGGCTAAGCCTAAAAAATATTTTTTCATTGTTTTCATATTTAGTTTTATATCAAACACATTGACAATCATTTAGTTTGCTTTTTAAAATATGATTACAAAACCATTTACGCTACGTAGTGTTTATTCAATATAAAATCATGTAACTATGGAACAGCCATTTGAAATGAACACCTTGAGTCAAATTTTAGAGAAATTGAGGCTGAAAGGAAGAGATAATGAATTAAAGATGACAGATCACGGTAAGATGCAAAGTAAATCATTAGATAAGATTTATAAGCCTGAAGACCTTACGATTGTAAAAACATACCGCTTTGAGGGCCAGTCTGATCCCGGCGATAATTCCGTTCTTTATTTGGTGGAAGATTCTGATCATAATATTGGCTTTATTTTGGACGCTTATGGCATTTATTCTGACAATATTGGTTCTGCATTTGACGACTTTCTAAAGAAAATACCGACTGAAAACAGAGACGAGCAGGAGTTGTTCTGCTAACTTCATTAAAGTACTTTTACGAGAGGCGTGGATCTGATCTTCGCCTCTTTTTTTATAATAGAAGAGCCATAATGCTCATCTGATTGATAGTGGCATCCGATAAATATGTAATTTCGCCGCTCGTTTATCATTTCTATGAAAAGTAAATTTAATATCCCACCTATTCCTGCCGTTATTACGTCCATAATCAGCGTTCAGTGCGGGGCAGCTATCGCAAAAGGGCTTTTCCCGGAGATAGGTGCGGCGGCTACTGCATCACTCAGAATTGGATTATCAGCCGTAATTCTTTTCATTACTTTTCGTCCCAGTCTTTTTAAATTAAATGCTAAACAGTGGCAGTATGTCTTCCTGTATGGCAGCACGCTTGGATTGATGAATATGATATTCTATTTAGCAATCGAACGAATTCCTGTTGGGTTGGGGGTAACACTCGAATTTGTCGGCCCTTTAATTCTAGCCATTTCTACGTCCAAAAAGGCCATAGATTTTATCTGGGTTTCTTTATCGATAATTGGTATTGCTTTAATTGCCCCCTGGCACAGCAATGGATTAAATATTGGAGGAATTTTACTGGCTTTGCTTGCCGGTGCTTTTTGGGCAGCTTATATAGTATTGGGCGGTAAAATATCAAAAATAATGAAAGGCGGCGAAGCTGTTTCAGCAGGTATGCTCATCGCCACTATTGTTATTTTACCCTTCGGCATTTTCAGCGGGGGTTTTAGTGTATTAACTCCCAGATTATTGGGCCTCGGTGCAGCACTTGCCTTACTTTCGAGCGCCGTTCCATTTACCCTTGAAATGAGTGCATTAAAGAAACTACCGGCCAAAACCTTTAGTATATTAATGAGTCTGGAACCTGCAGTGGCTTCACTCGCAGCCTTTGTATTTTTACAGGAATACCTTTCCTTTACAGAATGTGTTGCCGTGGCCTGTGTGGTTATTGCTTCTGCCGGCTCTTCTTTTACCGCCAGAAGAAATCATCAGGGAGGCTAAAAGAGAGGGGCATTCTATGTAATTAATACGGTTATAGGAAGATTATTTAACAGGCCACTTAGCGTAGGTAGCCAACATTTTAAATTTACCATTTACTTTGCCAAAGATAAAGCTGAAATAACTTTCAGCTTGTGTACCGCGTTCTGGGTATTGCATATAAACTTCATACATTTTACTGCCGGCATCAGTTATTTTTTTGAGTGAACGATAATAAACCTCATCTGTTTTATCGTCAATTTCAGATAAGTTATCTTCTTTACATAAAGGCAGAATCCGCATCACATCAGTATTAAAAATAGCAGATTTATACGTATTAAATTCTGACAGATTGATGGGATCATCAGGTATTCCAATGCCATTAGAGGCTTGTTTATGACTGGTATAAAAAGGATAATTTAATAAGGCAGAAACATTTTTTAAACTTTTCTTCCTTAGATTTTGCTTTAAACTTTCCAGTACTCTCCTGAATTCCTGCTCATCACTTAAACTGGTCAAAGGCTTTTCAGACAAGGATCGATGCGATTTCTGATCTGCTTGTTTATTCATCATTTGCTGCCCCCGGCCGTTTTCCGTAGTGCAGCAAATGAAAAAAGGCAAAACCACTATGGCTGTTAAATTTTTAATCCAGTTCATATATTAGTGCCTTGGTATATATATCAGTGCGCGTTGTTCCATTCTTTTCAGAATAACTGCTGCGCCCATTTGTTTAGAAACCGCTTCTGCGTCAAACTTCCCATCAGAGACATATTTTCCTTTTTGATATTGATTGGAATAACTCCACAGATAGGGAGAATTAATGCTATGGTACTTAAAATATCCAAAACCATTGTACGCTTCCAGTTGACGCAAAACTGTTGGCAGACTCCAGTTGGTGATTTCATTAAATTTTTTAAACTTTAAAGCATCAATAGCACTTTCTTCGAAGGTAAAAGGAGGCCCATGCCCTACTTTTGGCCTGTTAGCGGGTACCCGTTTGGTATAACCTGTTAAAGGATCTCCATTATGCAAATGCTTCTTAAAATCAAAACTACATTCTAAATAATGTGTACAAGCTATAAAGTACCATGGAATTTTTGATGAGCCTGTCACAAAATCCTGAAAAGGTTCTTCCGCTGGATTGGCCTGAAAAAGGCCTATGGGTGTATCCAGCGGCTTAATTAAATTGAATGCATGAACTGGCTCAAATAAAGACCCGGATGCAAATGGCGAAGCCAAAGAATTGCCTGATACCTGATTGGAAATATCAGTATACCGGTTTCTGTTGGCATTGATATTGTCATCTATCGTTTTATCAATTGTTCCAATTTTAGTTGAGTCAATAACACAATCATCAAACATTTTGATGTACTCCAGGTCTGTTGGTTGTGATGGCTTTACTATTTTTATGGTTTTGGTCTTTTTCATTAGTAAACGATCATTAGGTGAAAGATATATAAGTGCCTTCAATGGATATCTGGAATTTCATGGGCATCAGGTGATGCCAAAAATATTATTCCTTCGGAATACCTTACCATATCATCCTGTTTAAAACCATTTCTATTATTCTGGTATTTTTTCCCTATTTCCAGATCAAGTACTTTCCGGCAATAGGCTTGTATTGTTTATTGACCATCGCTCCGATATTAAGGCATCCGATTTCAATATTCTACTTCACACCGCCACAGAAGACTGCGAATGATAGACTTCCCTTTAGCGCATTCACATCACAGTTAAATCTAGCCTTGAAAGCCAAAGTTTTAAATTTTAGAATTAAAACTTTGGTAATTTCAGCATTACTATTGCCCCCAAATACCAAGCCAAATTCAATGTATCTTACTCATATATAATGGCTAACGAGTATATATTATAAAACAGTTAATTTCGCTCCAGTAGAATGCTAATTATCCTATTGGCTTTTAATGAATGTATTTTTCAAACACTATACACTGAACAATGCAATCAATTTATGAACTTGTATGAGCGTTAGCCACTCCTTTTAGATCATTCCATTGGTGGATCAAAAATCAACTGAAACTCATTCAGAAAGGCATGCGATGTTGATCTGAACAAAATCCAATTCACTTACAGTGCTCAGTTAAATAAGTATTGTGATACTAATTGCACAGAATTAAATATTTAAAAAGCTTATTATATTAATTCTTAAATACAATTCAAGCTCAAATATCAGAGTAGAGTGGTTTTGTTTCGAATATTAGATTAGTGGTTTAAATTTCAATAATGTGATAAACAAAAGCGATTGGCTTATACCAATCGCTTCTAATCTTTATATTAAAATATAATTTAAGCCTTTGGCCAATCGTTTTCGTGTTCTGCATTACCCAGTTTGAGTTTTCTAGCTGATACCACGAAAGTAAGTGTCATTGGTGTATTGTCATTCACAGCAATACCTTCACTATATTGAACGATATAGCCATCTTCGAAAGTTAGTTCTTTCATTTTAGCATCTTCTTCGCCTTTTTTGAAGACAATCGTTCCTGATTGTGGTTTGTATTGGTTATTCACCATTGATTCGATTACTGAAGTATCTTCAGTTGATTCAATTTCGATGTTAATGGTACCACCATATACACCTGATGACGGACGGCCTTTAGCGTCTACATCCCTGTTTAATGAAAAGCTGCACTGTAAAACATCAAATTCCTTTGAACCTAATGTTAATCTGGTTTTAAATGCCATTTTGGTAAGTTTTAAATGTTTTTGAAAAAATGAATTGTGATTAGCGGTTGGCGTGTGTCGAAGATCATGGTCGTGGGCATCCGGTATCTAATTAACCTTTATCCCTTCAACCTTTTTATCTTCTACTTCCTTTACGCTTTAGGCCAATCATTTAGATGCTCTGCATTTCCGAGTTTCAGCTTTCTGGCCGAGATCTGGAATTTAAGTGTCATCGGGTGATCGCCCACAATGTTGATTCCTTCCGAATACTTGACAATGTAGCCATCTTCAAAATCCACTTCTTTCATTTTGGCATCTTCTTCCGTTTTCTTAATCAGAAGGGTTCCGGTAATGGGTTTGTACTGGTTGTTTACCATCGCTTCGATAATGGAGGTGTCTTCGGTTGACTCGATCTCAATATCAATGGTACCGCCATAAACTCCGGAAGAGGGTCTTCCTTTAGCATCTACATCACGGTTTAATGCATAGGCGCAATGAAGCACATCGTACTCCTTGCCCGAAAAATTCAATCTAGCTTTGAAAGCCATAGGGTCTAAATTTAAAGGTTAAAATTTGTTAATGTAGCTTTTGCTACAACACAAAACATAAACCAAATATCAGGCCAGCAATCAGTTAACGTATTTCAAAATTTGATAAACCATAAAAGTAATGTTACAAATATCCCTTTTACAAACGCCTGCGACAAGATTTTTATGGTAAAGAATTTACAAAAATAATTAAAGACTTTAATATGCTTCATAAAACAAAAATGCTGATTGTAGTAATTCTCCACAATATGTAGCACTTTTGGGCATGTTATTCCACTGTGGGTTTGTCTACTAAATTAATTGAAATCCGAATTTTTCCATTTTGGCCACCCATTTTTGGCTATAATGATTTTCAAGAGAATGTAATTCGCCCATGGTATTGGTTAATACAGGGCTTATCTTACATTTTTCAAACACCGCCTTTTTAATTGCGAGATATGTTGTTTTCTTATTTGCTTTCCATTCTTTAAAAGTAGCTTCATCTAAAATAGAAACAATCCTGGCAGAACGCCCGCTAAAGTTATTATTGATGTTTTGTTGCTGAGTCAGAAAAATCTGATCAGGCATAAATAACCGGTCAAAAAATCCTTTGATTTTGGCAGGTATATGATCTACATAAACCGGGCAAAAAAGCACAATATGGCTGCTCTGTCTGATGGCATTTAAAGCCTTTTGTAAGTCAGGCTCCAGCTCAGCAATCTGTCTGTTATTAAAAAGTTTATTGGAATTAAAGATCAGGTCAATAATGGCAATTTCCCTAATTGTTGCACCAGCACTTTCAGCACCTTTTTTATAGGCATTAATCAAAAAATCTGTGGATACCGTCTTTTCTATATCCCCATTCAGGATAAGTACTTGCTTCATTTATATGTTGATATTTAGCTTTTGAGGCGGTAGATGTTACAAAACTATAAAGTTTTTGTTAACCTCATGCATCAAAAACGAAAAAACCTGATCAGACTGACCAGGTTTTTTACCTTAACAAAAATAAATATCATCAATCCAGGTCTGCAGTAAACCTGTTTTAAAAACACATTTAACCTGTCATGAATTCATTCAGGCTCTCTTATTGCTGATTGTATTCAGATGCCCAGGTAGTACTTTCATCTTCACCTTTATGACCGTCTAATTTCACTACAAAACTCTTTGCAGGAAAATATGGGGTAATGTGAATATCTAAATGAATTCTGTCTTTTTGTTGTTCATCACGTTCGAAACGCATAATTTTGAAACGTTCAATTAAGCGATCAGCACCTTGAATACCATCCAAAAACTTCACAATCTGTCCACGTAAATCCTGTTCTGTCTTTGATGTCCAGTTTTCAAAAGCTCTTCTGTTTAAGAAATCAAATAACACTTTGGTAATGTAATCAAATACCCTTACTACAGAATAAGTTTGCAGGCCGATGTTATCGCCATTAAATAAAGTTTTAGCAGAGAATGCCATTACTTTTCCATATTCATTAACCATTGGCACTAATCCTACTCTTTCCAAATGTGAGATTTCGCTTTTCTTCAAATCAAATTTAACGCCGTCTACCTCATTAATGGCACCATGTTTTTTACCGGCTGTAACCTGAGACATTAAGGTATAGTACATTTTTCCGGCTAATGCAGCAGACCCCGGAACTGTTAAATCATCTTCCTCACCTACTTCCGCCACTTTACCTCTGCCTACTAACCAGTTACAGGTCATAATAACATTAGAACGGAAAGCATCAGCACCGGTGAAATTAGCAGCCGTAAATAGATCCAGCACATCATCCGGCTGGTCTAAATCGGCGAAATCTGTTACCAGCATGGCTTTATTGTTGTGCGCAATTTTACCCCAGCGTTCCAGCACTTTGTTAGATCCCATGTAACCAGGCACTACCATTAGTGAATAATTTTTACGTAAATCTAAACGGTCGTAATTTTGCTTCAACTCATCATCAACGTAATCGATAAAACGAGGATTATCCAAATCCTTAATCTGATCCATTGAAGCGTTCAACAGCACTACATTTTTAAGCTTATCGGCTTCTGTATTTTTGTAAAACAAGTGAACCGACCGGTATGCCTGCTCCAGTTCTCTTGAACTTTCTAAAGCTGTACCAATATTTTTATTCAGGTTTTGTTCCGCAGCGTTTAATTTCTCGGTACTCTTCTCCACCATATCCGCAACAGAAGTAGAAGATTCAAGTACGTCGATCCAGAGCTGAATTTTCTTTTTCAGTTCTTCACGTTCCTTTCTTTTCTCATCTCCTGTTAAAAAGATTTGCTTTCTGGCTTTTCTTTCCGGGTTTAAGTTCTGTAGGCCATCAACCGTAGTTTCCAACAAATCAAAACCACCTACTCTGGCCAGTTTTTCTAAGTTTTCTTTAAGTGATGTTTTCGCTATCTTATTGCCTTCTGCCGGTTTGAAGCCTGCTTCCTGGGATATATTTTGTTCTGCGTTTAATTCTTGAGGATTTGACATGTTTTCTTGGCGTTTAGATTATTTATTTTGCTCCAGTTCATCTACAAAATTTTTCAAAGCACTAATGAAAGCATGTTTAGTTTCTTCATCATCAAGGGTAGCTTTTAAAGTTTTGTTGGATTTCAGTTGTTTGATTACGTTAAGTGACATTTCCCTTTCAATATTCACATTGGTTAAATAGTTACTTTGGTTGATGATATTCTTCACACCAAAATCACTCATGTCATTAAAGTTGATGGTTTCACCAACGGTTGATCCGTCTTGTTTCTCAAAAGCCACTTTAACATTGGGCTTGTAGTGATCAAACACTTCTTTAACGGTTTTTAAACCCTCAACCTTTTCTGGCTTAATGGGTTCATTATCTGTTAATTTTTGTACAAAAAGCGTTTTGTTGTGGGCAATTTCTGCGAATGCTTCTGATGTATCGATTTTTCGTTCGTTTCCACCAATTTCATAGTTAAACATAGTATGCTGTTTTAGGTTTAAGGTTAAATTTTATAATGATATAGTAGTTAACATTTTAACTCAATTTTTGTTCCAATATTGATGCTTCAGGATGAATAATATTCCATTCCAGCTGATCTTCTTCAGGATGTTTACTCACCACGATCTTGGATCCCTTTTTAAGTTCACCAGAAATGATGTATTTAGAGATCGGCCGACGCAAAAGATTTCTGATCACGGCTGAAAGCTGCCTTGCGCCGTATTTAGGGGTAAAGCCATCCAAAGCAATCATTTTCTTGGCATCTTCCGCGATTTCAAATTCGATGCCCATTTTATTCAGTGATTGTACCAGACTGCTTAACTGGATCTCGAAAATACGGACCACATTACTTTCATTAATCGGGGCAAAAGGCACAATTTCCGAAATTCTGGCTAAAAACTCCGGGCGGAAATGGCCAGCCATAACTTCCATCAGTTGATTTGAGGCCGGTATAACCCCTTTACCAATTTGCTCGGCAATCCATTCGCTGCCGATATTAGAGGTAAACAGGATTAATGAATTGCTGAAATCTCCTTCCTTACCCAAACGATCGTGCATATGACCTTCATCCAAAATCTGTAAAAAGGTATCAAAAACCGAAGGGTGGGCTTTTTCTATTTCATCAAATAATAATACAGAATAGGGCTGTTGTCTGATTTTATTCACCAGTAAACCACCTTCTTCATAACCCACATATCCCGGAGGCGCGCCATAAAGTAAGGCCGCACTGTGCTCTTCCTTAAATTCAGACATGTCAAACCTGATCATTGCCTTTTCATCATTAAATAAAAATTCGGCAATTGATTTGGCCAATTCGGTTTTACCTGTTCCTGTTGGACCTAATAAAAAGAATGACCCGATTGGCTGTCCTTTTTTATTTAGCCCACTTCTTGATTCCAGTATAGCATCTGAAACAGCCTTGAGTGCCTGATCCTGACCTACCACACGCTTTTTAAGGTATTGCTCCATATTCAGCAATTTTTCCTTCTCACCTGCCTGCAGTTTACCCATTGGGATGCCAGTTTTATAAGCCACAATGGAAGCAATATCCTGTTTAGTGATCCTATCGCTCTTTTCAGCAGCATATTTCTTTAATTCCTGCAGACTGCTATTGATATAACCCTGGTATTCATCAGCCGTTTCAAAGGCATCTGTTTGGGTTTCATCCGTTAAGCGGCCCAATAAAACCGGGCTCAGTTTATTTTGAAGTAAAGAGAATAGCCATTTGTAATCGGCAAACTGATCCGCCTCTGATTTCTCTTCATCTGCATTCAGCGCCACAAGGTCCGTTTCCAGACTTGCAATTACCTGATCAGATGTGTCATTCATCATTTTCATGGCAGCCATGGTTCTGTCCAGTAAATCAAATGCAGAATCAGGCAGTCTTCTGTCTTTCATGTATCGCTTGGCCAGGCGAACACATTCACCCAATGCATCCGGTTCAATACTTAAGGTATGATGTTCTTCGTATTTCACCGCGAGTTTCTGCAACATTTTGATGGTGCTCTCTTCATTCGGCTCATTCACCTGAAGGACTTCAAAACGCCTGCTGAAAGCCTGTTCCGGTTCAATAATTTTCCGGTATTCATCAATCGTTGTAGCACCAATTACCGTAATTTCTCCACGGGCCAGTTCTGGTTTTAATAAATTACCAATTCCGGCACCTAAAGGCCCTTTACTATCTAATAAGGTGTGGATTTCATCAATAAATAGTACTGCTTTTTCAAACTGCTTTACTTCTTTAATGATGTTTTTTAAACGATCTTCTATTTCCCCTTTATATGATGCACCGGCAATTAGCGATCCCAGATCAAGTTCAAAAAGTTGTACGGGCTTCAAACTGTCGGGCACATTCTGATTTACAATATCGATAGCAAATCCATCAACTAAAGCTGTTTTACCTACGCCTGCATCGCCTGTAAGAATGACGTTGGGTTTGGTTCTGCGGCAAAGAATTTCCATCATCATGCGGGTTTCCTTATCACGACCAATTATCGGATCTGTTTTAGCATCCCGAACCATTTGTAAGCGATCTATACAATATTTATACAGGGCATTGCCTGTACTTTTATTTTCGGTTCCGGCAGTGGCTTTATCAGGAGAAACTACTCTTGAAATTTCCTCATCTTTAACATAAAGGTCTAAAATTTCGCGTTCCTTAATCGGAAAAGATTTTAACTGATCTGGCTGAAAACCTATTCCCGGCTTTGCCAGTGCCGTTAACACACAAACGGGAGTAATTAAATCGAGCCCGAGTTTTATACGTACATTATCCGCTTCTTCAAATATAACAGCGATTTCAGGGGCACCACTAACGGTATCGCTCAGGCCTGCAGATTTTGACTGTTCTTCAATCCTTACCTCTGCCCATTCACTGATGTATTCTTCATCTTTTCCGATAGCGGTAATAAATGATCTTAATCCAACATCTTTATGCATTAAACCCTTGAGCAGATGCGCAGCGGTAAATACTTCATTTCTATACTCCTTAGCCAGCGACTGTGCAATGTGCAGGGCTGTTTTAACTGACTCGCTTAAATTTGTAATCGCCATATCCCTTAATTGGTTACTGGCACAACTGCCGGGTTAAAATTATTTTCAGTGATGTAATAATATATTTTACCATTAGATAAAAACTGCTGTTCTATCTGTGTCGCTCTCTTAATTTGCTGAACGGATTGATTTAGTAGTTTGATATAACTTTCAAACTGATCCAGTGGCATTTTGGAAGTGCTCTTTAAATCATTGACCTTATATTTAGCTAAAAACTCATTATTCAATGGTAATCCGGTTACTAATTTAACATAGTCAGCCAGTGTCATCGCTTTTATCTCACCAGAAGATACTTTCATGCCCAACAATTGCTTTGGCATTTTAATATAGTTTTTAACCAGTTTCCTTCTGAAAGATGATTGATCTGCCTGCAGGTTTTCGCCCAGCATGATTGAAAAAACATCAAGAATCTGTTTGTATTCCATGTTATTTAACACAATCGCATATTGCAAAGCTGATCGGTTATTTTTCACTACATCAGCAGATAAGTTTGCCGTACTGAAATACTTAAAGGCATTATGCGGCATCCGGTCTGCTACTTCTGCACCCACTGGTGGCGGTAGCAGGCTTTCCACATCAGCAGCAAGATTTTTACGGGAAATACCGGTTAAACGAAATGCACTATCTAGCGAACTGATCTGATTTTCGATATCCATATTGGTTTCTTTTACAAAACGGCGTAAGGCTATCGTCATACTCTGGTTTGAATTTACAGATCCTTTGGTTGGGAATACCACTCCTCCCTGGATCAAACTATTTTTAGGATAATCCAGATAGTAAGAGATTGAATCCTGAAGACTGGTGTTATATGGCTGAAAGCTTTTTAAGCCTTCACCTTTAACCATGGTGTTTTTTCTGTATTCAGCAGAACGGATGGCTGATTCAGAAACCAGTTTACGCGCCTGAATTACAAAATTATTGAACGATTGATTGAAATCACTATATACCTGAAGTGCCAAAATCCGGGCATCTGCAAGGGCAACCTGCTCACTTAATTCATTAATCAGGTAATTATTAGTACCACCTATATTCCCTGTACTACCCACCAGGATAATGAGATTGGTTTCATTCTTTTTGGCTTTAAAAAGGCTCAAGCCTGCTTTTAAGCCATCAAATACAGGTCCTTCAGCTACTTCTCCATTACACCTCAACGTATTTTTGGCCTGGTTGGATAAAAAGGTCATTAACTTCCGGTAGTCATTCTGAATCGGGCTGACGAAGATTCCCTGAAGCGCGCAGCCAGATTCACCGCGGTATACTACACCGCCATAGCTTATATTTGTACCCTTACCGAAATCGCCCATGGTATTTTCAAATGAAGCAATGGTATTGGTCATTCCGGATAAATATTTCGTCATGGAACTTCCGCCATCTACCACAAACAGCACATTGATCTTATTCTTGTTTTTACGGAGTTTAAGGTAATCCTGATAGGAAAGGGATGAACCATTAATCGTTAAAATTTTATTGTCCTTCTTGTTGTAAACATCTGCCGCTATCCCCACGGTGTACGCATTGTCTTCATTGGTGATTACAGGTACACTTTTTAGGATAACGTTTTCCCGTGGCAGCAAAGGGTCAATCACAAAATCGGTTCCTTTACCCATTCCACTTTTAATGGCTGTTGCGGTAGAATCGTTGCTGTTATCATCACCAGGTTTTGCCGAAGTGATATACAAGCGGTCTCCCCAGTTATGCACGGCTTCTGATGAAACCCAGCCATAAATACTTTTTAAGGCCGTATCGGCAACAAGCTGATCGTCAGAACCAATCAGGTATTTTTTGCCATCTTCGGATTTTTTATAAATATAAGTTATTTCATGCAGTCTTACTTTTGTACGTCTGTCCTTCAGTTCGGGGGTATTGTAAACCAGAATGGAATCTGTGGTATCAAAATAGAATTTTGGTTCAGTTAACGCATTTTTACCATTTACAATACCTATGGATTTTTCGGCATAACCTGTTTTTTGGTTAGAGAATGCGCGTTGCCATAAAAGCAGTTTTGACTTAGCAATCCAGCCATAGCTGATGGCACTTTTTTTATCATTAATTTTTCTGCCCCTGATCATTCCTGCTTTGTATTTGATCAGTTTCAGATAACCGTTTTCTTGTTTTGATACATAAAAAGGCTCCATAAAACCTATTTTTTTCATGATCAGGCTACCACCCGGAGCGGTGGTGGTATAATTGTCCTCACGATCTGAAAACACAATCCAGGGCAAACGGCTGTTGCTGGTATTTTCATTTACATTGATGGATTCTGCAGGCCTTTCATAGGCCTTAGGCATATATTTTACTTTTTTGCCAAATGCTGCCGGCGATTGTGCCTGTGCAAACGATATTCCTAACAACAGGATGGATAAGGCATAGTATTTTTTCATAGTTCTTACAGATGAGCTTTAGAAGTTAAGATGTTAATCTATTTTGATTGATCAGTAGCGGCAGTGGCTGTTGCTGCAGGCTGGACGGTTCCCGAATGTTGTTTAATATTTAATAAACTTGCACAGGTAGAATTTGGTTTAATGGTAAGTTGTGCTTCATCTACCGCAATCTCTCCCCCGAAGGTTAGGCCCATACAGTACGAATAAATATCAGTCTGTTTTTTCTTTCCGTTCATCTCCACATTAACGGTTACTTTTTCATTGCCACACATGTATTTGTTAATCAGGTAATAGTAGTTGGAATTAAAATCAGCTCCGTTTGCGATCGCCTGTAAACGTGCCCTGATATCATCGATCGTTTTGCGTTCTCCATCACCTGGCGCCACTAGATCGTCTACAATCTCTGCATTAGGATCAGTAATCAACACGGTTAAATAAGCGGGTTTACGTGCTTTGTCTGACCGCAGCCGAACCACATATTTTCCTGGTGCCCGATAAGTATACAAAGCGGTTTTACCTTTCACATCAACCCTTCCGGTTTCGCCGAAAGACCATTCAAAATCTTTTCCTTCCCCGTCTCCTTCCAATCTGATTTCTTCATTAACCAAACCTGCAGTAGGCCCGCTGATGGTGAGCACACTATCTGTAACGACCGTTTTTACAGTATCTCTTACCGTAATCGGAAACTCCTGGCGCAATTCTCCGTCAACCGTTAAGCGTACAATGTAAGTATCCGGTTTAGTGTAATGATAAGATCCCGTTTTTGTGGTGGCTCTTTCGCCGTTACCAAATTCCCATAGCCACTTTTTGGCATTTGGGGTATTATCGGTAAAAACTAAATCTTCATTTAAATAAATCTCGTCTTTGAGAATTCTGGCTTCAATTGCTCTTTTTTCGAACAATGAGCTTTTAAACAAAAAGATGAGGCCTGTTAACAGTAATACAGCCAATAAGATGTATAAAATAACATAGCCTTGTGAATTTGAATTAACCTGCTTGGTGTTTGAGTCAGACATAGTTAGCGTTTTATATTTATTGTTTTGATAAGGAATTAGATGGTTTATCTTGATGAAATCGTTTGTTGTAACTGTCGCCTGTTGGTAATGCAGTCGTCAAGTTGTCTTTTGTGCAATTCAATATCCGATATATTTCTGTTCTGTTCCTGCCTGTCGTAAAATAACCTGTCATACAACTGTGCCGTCTGAACGAATATTTTGTAGCGTGAATCGGATGCTTTACGGTCGAATGCTGATTTTATAGAGCCCAGCGAAAGCTGAATGTCATTCTTTAAAAAAACGGCCTGTACGTTTGGATTATAGCGCGTAATCTGCTTAAAAGTGGTATCAATGGTGGGCATGGTTTCCTTTACCATGTTTTCAAATACTTCATTTTCATTGATTTTAACTTCAAGATCTTCTTTCGAAATTTCATATCGCGATTGGTTGCTGTAGAAAATACCAAAGCTCAGCAGCCCTACGGTAAAAACAAACAACGCTGTAAAAAACAAGAATTGTTCGCGTCTTTCTTTAATGCTTAATTTTATCATGGTAAACTATTATCGGCCGAATCGCCCGTTTCTGATTCTGTTTGCTGCAGACCTGTTGGCCTGTTGACATTCGTCTATTTGCTCTTTATAACGCTGTATGTCGCCTCTCGACTGGATGAGCGAATCCTGCAAATCAGCCATTGCACCAACGTTATTGTTTAGTTTACCATACAAGTTAAAACTTGGACTATCCTCCGTTTTTTTGGAAATCAGATCTTTAATTTTGTTGTTGGCCGACTGTATATCAGCAAGAAGAATAGCCTGCTTGCTCATTTCATTGGCATTGTAAGCCCGGTATTGCGCAAGCTCTTTAAAACGAACCAGGATCAGGTCAAAGTTGGTATTAATGTCTTTTCTTAAATAAGATAACTTTTCTGTTTCCTTCACTTTTTTATCCAGCAGGGCATATTCATAATCAGCGGCTGCAAAAAAAAGAAAAATAGAAAAAATAGAAAAAACAGTGAGGATCAAAAAATTCAGGATAAACTTTGTATAAGCATTCCTGATTTCGACGGCGTTAATGGGTTTCATAGAGCTTTATGTTTCACTTAAAATAGTTTATAATTAATCTGACAATCAACATCACTTAATCACACAAGCCTTTTCAAATCAACTTTGCAAATAACAATTTTTTATATTTTGTGTTTGGATATAAAAACGATTATTTTAAATTACTTTTAACAAACTTTAAGCCAACTTTCTATGTCTGAATTTTTTTTCAATAAACCCTTCAGATTTAACTCCCTATTTCTAGGTAGTGGACTTCAATCCACTGATCTTGGAAAGTCTATATCGAACCATATCGAATTGATTATTTTTACACGATATGGAGAGCACCGCTACCGTAACGATTTTGGTTGTGAGATATGGGACCTTGATTTTGAGTTAATTGTAAGTGAAAGCCTCTGGGAGGAAAAATTCCGCAAATCCCTGCTTAAATCGATCTCGGATTATGAATTTAGAATAGATCATATTGCAGTAGAAGTACGTATTACAGAGGTCGAAAATGTATATCCTTTACGCAAAATAACAGAGATTAAAAAGAAGGTTGATATCACGGTAAGGGCCAAGATAAAAACCACCGGAGAAAAATATTTTTTTAATACCGCTTTATTCCTCAGCCCACTTTCAACCTAATCTAAAAACGACTCATTTATCCTACACATGAAACCAGTATTTTATTCATCAAAAGATGAAATCCGAAATAGAATATTAAAAAACGCAGAAGATTTCTGGAATATTAAAGACAGTAATGATTTTGATCCGTTAGTCAGGTTAATTATTGAAGCCTTAAGTAACGAACTTTTTAATGTTGCCAATGATGTTAAAAATCTGGAAAACAGAATTTTTGATAAGATCAGCCGGATTTTAGCACCTGATCACCTGACTTCTTCGTTGCCTGCCCATGCCATTATCCAAGCCAGGCCTATTGAAGATGAAGATTACCTTTCGCCATACACCCAGTTTGCTTTTAAGAAAAGCGTTCAGCAGGAAAATGACAAAGCTAAAAAAACAGACATTTTTTTTAGTCCATTGCATACTATAAAAGTTCATAATGCCACTGTAAAATATATTGCAACCGGAAATACCCTTTTTAATACCGTAAATACAAGTAAACAACCGCTCTTAAATACACTTCCTGGCTTTTCAATAGAAAAGAATACCATGTATATTGGCTTAAGCGGGATTAAAAACTGGATGGATTTTAACAAGTTGAATTTATTTTTCGACTGGAAGAATTATTCGGTACCTGAAAATACCTATGATTTGTTATCACTGGGAAAATGGTTTTATAAGGATAACGAACTCAGTGCTTATACAGAACGATTTATGGATGAACCTTTAACAGGTAAAGTTGAAGCCCCCTTCCATCACAAGCAATTGCTTAATCTCATTAAAGCGGATATTTTGCAGTTTTACAGTAACCGGTTTCTCACACTGGGCGATCTTAACGATTTCAACATCGATGATCAACAGGAATTGCCTGCTGCCTTGGGCAACATTTTCCAGCCCGCAGCTTTAAATCAGATCGATAAAAATGTAAAATGGCTGAAAGTAATTTTTCCGGCGGTAATTAATCAGGAAATGCTGAATGAACTTCATGTTTACATCAATGCATTCCCGGTGGTTAATAAGAGATTAAGCCAGATTAAACACCGGCTTAAAACGATGAATAACATTATCCCGATTAAAACAGAAGCCCTTGATCAAATGCTTGCAGTAGAAAACCTGCAAGATAACCACGGGCATAGTTATAATGAAATTCCCTTTACCAACGAGAATGAAAAGGGTGATGGCTCATTTTCCATCAGGTATGGTGGAACAGAACGCTTCGATACGAGGAATGCAAAAGAGCTCGTTGACTATCTTTTTGAATTGCTTCGAGATGAAAAAGCTGCTTTCTCTGCCTATGGCCCTGATTTTTTAAGCACCATACTCAAAAACTTAGAACAAAACATTGCCCTTATTGAACAAAAAAGCCGTTCGGCGCTGAAAGATATTAAAGAACTGCCAAGTTACATCATACTAAAACCGATTGATGATGCTGATATTTTATTTGTAGATATCTGGGTAACACAGGCTGAAGAAGCCAACCACATTAATGCAGGTAGCCGGTTGGTGGTTTATGAGAACAATAAAGTCAATGCCGAAAGTATCTTTTTACTGAGCCAGACAAAAGGAGGCCGCACAAAGTTAAATGCCACCAACAGGGTACAGGCTTATAAGTATGGCTTAACTACGGCAGACAGGATTATCACCAAAGCTGATGTCATTAATTTTTGCCGTTATGAACTGGGTGAGAAACTGAGTGGAATTACTTTGGCCAAAGGCATTATGATGGACCATAAACCCAATGCGGGCTTTATTAAAACAACAGATATTATTATTGAGCCTGCCGAAAATATAAAACTGACTGCTGAAGATTGGGAAGAACTATTAAGTTTAACCCTGGCTAAATTAAAACTCAGAAGTACGATGAACATACATTACCGGATGTTATTAAAGCCTTCCGTGTATAAAGTAATATAATTACGTGTTTAAAACAGGATTAAATATAAACCGTGTAGCCCAGATAGGCACTTTCGCCACCATCAGTTAATAAGGTTTCCTGAAAGTCTGCGGCCGTTAGTAATTCAACATTTACGTCAGCATCAACTGGTATAAGGTAGCTAATGGCCATATCTAAAATAGCACGGTTTGGCTGCCCCGGAATAAACTTAATCAATTCCTGCGGGGTGGCTGGTCCAATATTGATGTGATAAGCTTCGTTGTCGGGCATAAAGCTGTCTCCAATAATGGTGTCAATACCAAGGGCACTTTGCCCCAGCTGCATCTGCATGTCATCCGCTATTTTTACAGGGCTAACATTGGCCGAAGCATCTACCAGCAGAATCGGCAGATTAAACAAGGCTGTAAGTACTTTAGATACGAAATCGATATCATTCCTTTTTTGCTGAATTTCAGGTAGCAGGTGCATCCAGATAATGCTCTGCTCTTTATTTAACAAATTAAATTCATCCCAGCCAAATTCGAAGATCTGGCTTAAATCAGCATAGGTGGTTTTTTTATCAAGTTTATTTTCATAAAGCTCGGTCATGATCCTGACATGATTGATTTCAGCATCAAAAGGTGTAAAAAACAACCTGGCATGCCGTTCTTCCTCCCTCCTGTCCTTAATATCCTTAATCATGGATTCTTCATCCATCCCCGCGCTTCCGGTAGGTGGACGGTGAAAAAGTCCTTCAGGTAACATATCATATAAACTTTCCCGGTTGGCGCTGATGCGGATGCGGTCTTGCCTTCTCTTTTCAGAATAATAAACTTCACTGTTTTCGATATCTTTTGCAAAAGCGCGCTTATCCGGTCCAATGGGAATAATTTCAATCCTGTCGGCAGCAATGACCTCCCGTTCTATCAGGTCGGCAGCATGTGCAATCGCTTTATAATCGGTAAAGAGTTCATTATGAACCAAAGTTTCTTTTTTCATCTAAACTTTAAGCTAGATTATTTGTTAAGGTTAAATTTATATTATAGAAAAAAATAGGATTACAATCAACTACTAAAGATACTATATTTGTAACACATCACATCTAAAAAAATTAATGGACGTTCAATCATTTTTTATTCGCTATCTGCTATTTCCGCTGATCTTCATTGTCTCGGCCAGCGTACTCTCTATCATTAATAAAAAGAACCAGTTTCTTAATAACAAAAGACTTATTGTAAGTGTTCTGCTTATCGGCATTATTTTAGCACTCCCCGGTTTTTTAGGGTTTCTGAATTTTAATTTCATGCCTTGGGGCTACATCATCTGCTGTATTTTTTACATTTTAACCGGTACCGTTTTTGTATATCTGCTCACCAAGCACTACGCCACTGAGCTACTGGAACGTAAGGTATTTATTTTCTTCGCGACGCTGGTTTCAGCTATTCTGGCACTTTATTTATATCAACTGGCTTTTAACTGGCTAAGCAATGTTCATTTTGGCTGGTGGGGAGCCGGAAGTATTGCCTGGTTCTTTGTACCGCTCATGTTCTGGTGGGCATATGTTTCCCTGCTGGGCATCCCGTCAGAAATTTACAAGATCTGGAAATACCCTGCAACACCTCTGGACATTAACATGGACCATGTAGATTTTAATAAGTTACTGGTATTGGAGCTTGAACTTTATAAAAAAAGCAGTGATCCTGAACCTTTAAAAGTTAAAGTTAAGGCACCTGAAAATATGAACTTTGGTATCTGGTTTCATAAATTCATTGATGATTATAACCTTAAATTTGCTAAAAACCCTGTTGAATTCAGAGATGAAGACCAGGATGGTTACAAGTGGATATTCTTTATCAAAACATCATTCTTTAAAAGGAATATTTTTATTGACCCGGATTTAGACATCACAGAGAACGGCATTTCAGAAAAAATGACCATTTATGCTAAACGTGTATCCGAAAACGTTAACAAGCCAAATGAAGTAGGAGAAAGTGCTATCTTTATCTAACCATTAAAACCGCTACCATGATTAAGCCACTAAAACATAAATCGATCAACTGGATTAATGGAATGAAGTTATCCAGTAATCATTTTACTGCCAACGATCTCTATTTACAGGATTTTGTCAGGGACGCCATATCCCTTAATATCAATAATGCCAACTATGGATTCTTACCGCCACTTGCAGGATATCCTAACTCTCATGATATTGAAATCGTAGAAAAGGCGACCAATCATATCGAAATCAGGGTGAAACATTGCAATGCATTAACACCGGAGGGTTGTCATATTGATATTTTGCAGAATGACAGCATGGATAACCTGACCCATAGTCATTATTTCGGCCAATCAGAACCCCGCAATTATTACATTTTACTGGTTGTAAATCCTTTTAACCGGGTGCCGGCTGGTACGCCAGATCCGGAAGAGAGCCCTATACGCTATCCTGAACTGGCTAAAGCTTACAGCATTGTTGTTCTTCCGGAAAACGAAATCGCTAGCCAGTTGCCCGATAATTATTTTCTGACAATCGGCCAGGTTTATCATGAAAACGGGAGGATTGCCATCAATAAAAATTATATTCCACCAAGTTCTACCATTACCAGCCACCCGGCATTAATCCGCTATTATGAAACATTTAACAGCTTGCTTAACGATTTGCAGCTGGCTTCTTTTAAGATTATTGATAAGACCGGAGGCAGGGATAACATCACTCCTTTAGGTAAAAATATCAGGTTGGTTTCTGAAAAAATTGTTGATTTTATTGCCGGTATTTTTTATGAATACCGAAATGTTGCTTACCGGGAATCTCCAACTGTTTTAGTAGGGTATTTTTCCAGTCTGGCACATATCTTTTTCACGGCCATCAAATTAATTGACTCTAAAGAAAGAGAAGAGTTATTAAAGTACTTTTATGAATGGAAGGATGTAACTCCAGGAAATTTTGAAGAGTTATTGGCTAAAACAATTGAAATTGTTTATGACCATAAGCAGATTAACCAATCGATGGTTACCATTAACGACTTTTTAAGTGTATTGGTTGCACTATGGAATAAACTCAGCGGACTGGAATATATCGGTCAGCGCAAGGAAAACATTGTGGTTGCAGAACAGCAAGTTGTGCAACAGGTGCAGGCCAGAAAAACCTGGACGCTTTTAGATTAAATTAGCAGCAAAACGGTAAATTACCGATCAATATTCAGTTTAAATGATTGGGCGTAAGAAAAAAGCCTAAATCATTAAATGCTAAATGTTGATCGGTTTTTTTATTTAAAATGGAACAGATTAAATTATTATTCTTGAAATCTTTGACTCACAAATTTATTCGGTTTAATCATGAATACAGCTGGGCTTTCTTCTTGTATAATTCACTTCTTTAAATCGCTTTCTCAGGCATCAAGGCGATTGGCATTTATCTGCTGATCAACAAGCCACTACATTACACTTTCTTTATAACAAAATATACCTATATTTAAATACAAATTAATGTAGCCTAAAACTACCTTAATGTAAGGTATAAACGTATTACGATAGCATCAAAGATATTTCCAATGAAGATTGAAAATGACAAAATCGAATTTATAAATTTTAATATAAATTCATTTTATCCGTGGCTAAAGAACAAAAAGTAAATCTTCATCAGCTCAAAAACTAACCAAATATTTACCTAAAATTTAAAAAGATGAGTAAACACCTAACATTTAAAGCCATGCTATTATTAACCTGCTTATCCGCAATATGGCTATCTTGCAAAAAAGATCGGGAACCAGTTGTGACAGAGCGCGTAAAGGCCTGGGAGACTTTAGTAGATGGTAATTCTTTTGCCAGTTACGGTAATTTTGAAGCAAAATGGAATTATAACTATCCTTGGGGCACTGATCATAATGGCTCTGCTCGCATGGCAGGTAGCAGTACAAACCATAGCCAGATTGCACTAAGTAGTGGAGAAATTACAATCACTGCCACTCGATTGGCAAGTTCACCAGGCAACAGTACAGCAAATGGCTTTACCAATGTAGCCATCTGGTATAATTCAGGCGCATGCCATGCTAAACAACAGGTATTAATTAATGATCAGTTTCCAAGCTATACCATCTCTGGAGATTTTGCCGTTCCTACAGCGAGAGGAACCTGGCCTGCTTTCTGGATTACGGGAGTAAATTCATGGCCACCGGAAAGTGATATCATGGAATTTAAAGGAAATTCTACCAATTGGCAAAATACTTACGATGGTGCGTGGGAAAATAAACTGACAAATGTATCCAACGCCGGATCTTATCATAATTATAAATGCTGGTACAATAAAATAAGTGCGACTGATGTAGAATGTCATTATTATATTGACAACAACTGGGTCGCTAGACATGTCTTAAGTAATGCGGTTAACAAACCTATGTGGCTCATTATTAATATGCAAATGGAGGGTGACAGTGGTTCGCCAGGTCCGACCGGGAATACCTTATACCGTATTAAGAATGTATATATGGGCAGGGAAAGAGCCTTTTAAAAAAATAAAATATGGAGGTATCCTTAAGCTACCTCCATTTCAATAAATAATAAAGACTTCAGAAATGAAACCCATCATTGGCTGTATGCTTTGCTGCATAATATTTCTGCAATGCAAGAAAGATGTAATTGCACTGCCCCTACAAGACTTTAACCTTGTCCTGGAGAAAATTAATTTATTAAGGCAATCGGGCTGCAACTGTGGAAGTGACTACATGCCGCCTGTGACTCCCTTATCTTTAAACAGTCAACTGGAGAGTGCGGCCATGGCACATGCAAAGGATATGGATCAACGAAATTTTTTCGAACATATATCACCTGAAGGTATTACTCCTCAAGAACGTGCCTTTAAAGCGGGCTATAAAGGTAATGTTGAAGGTGAAAACTTAGGCAAAGGATATCTTAATGCAGACGAAGTAATTAACGCCTGGAAAAAAAGCGCGAGCCATTGCAAAGCGATGATGGATGCCAATAGTAATGAAGCTGGTATTGGCTTCAGCGAGAATTACTGGGCGATATCATTTGGCGCTTCATTATAAAATTTAAGCTATTTTATTTGTTTGATGAATTACAATATCTGTTGTTAGTTCACTTGATTTGGCCACAAAATCTAAAAGATATTCTTGTTGATTATGGAAATCCAAGCCGGCCTCATCGGCCCACTCTTCATGGAAAATAAATAGATTACGACTAGTATCTTCATGTAAATCATACTGCACGCAGGCGATCTCTTTTCTGGATTGTACAACCATATTAAGCAGTATCTTGCTCAATTCTTCTTTTGTTTCCGGTTTGCTTTTAATAATAGCGGTCAGGTAAATGCTCATATATTTCAGTATTTAAAAATAAGTGTGCTAAATGTAACCTAAAAATTCTGATCTCTACATCATTTTTCACCTCATCAAAGCATGATTTATCATTAAAACAAAAAAGCCTTAACTTGAAAAAGTTAAGGCTTTTTTTGCGGAATGGACGGGACTCGAACCCGCGACCTCCTGCGTGACAGGCAGGCATTCTAACCAGCTGAACTACCACTCCTTTTGTTTACTTTTTAAAAGTTTAAACCTCTTTCCCCTTTCGAGGTTGCAAATATAGAGACAAATTCTTTAATTGCAAACTTTATTTTAAAATAATCGTAACCAATTAACCTACAGCACCTTCCTGCATTTTTTCTGCATTCTCGGCAAATTGTAGCGCATCAATAATTTCCTGAATATCTCCGTCCATAATAGAAGGGAGGTTATACATGGTTAAACCAATCCGGTGCTCGGTAACCCTACCCTGCGGATAGTTATACGTTCTGATTTTAGCAGAACGGTCACCAGTAGAAACCATTGTCTTACGTTTCGCCGCTATATCACCATTCTTTTTCTGTAATTCAATATCATACAACTTACTTCTAAGCATTTCCATTGCAATTACGCGGTTACCTAACTGCGAACGTTCCTGTTGACAAACGACTACAATACCTGAAGGTTTGTGCGTTAACTGTACTTTCGTTTCTACCTTATTTACGTTTTGTCCACCTGCACCACCAGAACGGGAGGTTTGTAATTCAATATCTGCAGGGTTAATATATAAATCAATCTCTTCTGCTTCAGGTAAAACAGCAACAGATGCTGCAGAGGTATGAACCCGGCCTTGTGTTTCGGTATCAGGAACACGTTGTACACGGTGTACACCACTTTCATACTTCAGCTGGCCATACACATCATCACCATTTACTTTCAAAATCACCTCTTTGTACCCACCGGCAGTACCTTCTGTTACATCAACGGTTTCCACTTTCCAGCCTTTGGTTTCGAAATAGCGGGTATACATCCGGTATAAATCACCGGCAAAAAGGGCAGCTTCATCACCACCGGTACCACCACGAATCTCAAAAACAGCATTTTTAGCATCTTCAGGATCTTTAGGAATCAGCATTAAACGGATATTGCTTTCCATTTCTTCCTGCTGCTTCAACAACATATCCAGCTCTTCCTTTGCCATTTCACGCATTTCAGCATCCTTCTCAACAGACAAGATCTCTTTGTTGGCATCAATATTACTCATCACATTTTTGTAGATTTTATATTCATCTACAATCTTGCCCAAGTCTTTATATTCTTTATTTAAAGCCGCAAAACGTTTCATATCCTGAATCACATCCGGATTACTTAACGATTCCTCTACGTCTTCCCAACGCAGCTTTATAGCTTCTAATTTATCTAACATATTATTTATTCGAATTGATTTTCCAAAAATCGGTATTAGCCAAATTTCGGAAATGCAAAAATAAGGAAAAAAGCTGAATTAGCCTTGAAACCTAAAGCTTCACCTCAATTAAAGGTTTTCAAAAAGTATGATTCTTATGGTTTACCTGTAAAATATTCAAGCTTAAGGTCTATCCCATCAAAAACAGCGTAAGAATTATAGTTAATCCACTCGCCAATATTTACATAACGACTTTCGTTTCCCAGATCTAAATCCAGTGGTAAATGCCTGTGGCCAAAAATAAAGTAATCGAAGTGTTGTTTCTGCAACTGTTCTTTCGCATAAATGGCTAACCATTCCTTGTCTTCGCCCATAAAAACTTCTTTCTCGGTTTGCGCTGCTCTGCTGCCCTGGCTCCATGCACTGGCCATACCAATACCCAAATTCGGATCTAAACGGGCAAAGAGCCACTGACAAAGCCTGCTTCTGAAGATTTTCCTTAAAAATTTATACTTAGCATCTCCGGGGCCTAAACCATCACCATGGTGCAGATAAAACCTTTTTTCGTTACGTTCAATGACCAGCTCATCGCTGATAATTTCCATTCCGATTTCCTTTGTGAAATAATCGCGCACCCACATATCATGATTACCTTTAAAGAAATAAATTTTAATCCCCTTATCTGCCATTGCAGCCAGCTTTCCCTGAATACGAATGAACCCCTTTGGAATCACCTTCGCATATTCAAACCAGAAATCAAAAATGTCGCCCATTAAAAATAATTCGCCGCAATCAGGCTCAATAAAATTTAACCAGCTTACAATACGTGCTTCCCGGGCACGGCTTTCAGCATAATCTGGAGTACCCAAATGAAAATCAGATGCGAAATAAATTTTTTTATCCATGTCTGAGTCAAAGGTAAAGGAAAAAGAGGTGAAAGTTCAAAGCAGGAGGTTCAAAAGAAAAAACTTAAGAACTAAAGCAGAAAGGATTATAAAGAGACCTGAGTCATGGATGTTTAACGATAGACGACAAATGATCAATATATCCAAAATCTCTGAAATCATCCCACAGAAAATCAGTGAAATCCTGCAATCTGTGTAATCATACTGAAGGCAAAAACATATATTAGTAAATAAATTGTTGCTACTATGAAAAATAAACTTTTATTAGGCTTATTTGCGCTAAGCCTTTTAGCTTGTAATCAAGGTAAAAAACCAATAGATAAAATAACACGAATGAAATATCCGGATACCAGAAAAGATAGCACAACCGATCAATACTTTGGTAAAACCATTGCCGATCATTATCGATGGCTTGAAAACGATACATCTGCAGAAACCAAAGCCTGGGTTATTGCAGAAAATAAAGTAACCCAAAACTACCTGAATCAGATTCCTTATCGTGCTGACATTAAAAAGCGGCTCACCGAAATCTGGAACTACCCAAAGGAAAGTGCACCAATGAAAGTTGGAGAATACTATTTCTTTGGGAAAAACAATGGTTTGCAAAATCAAAGTGTTTGGTACATCAAAAAAGGCCTGGAAGGAAAAGAGGAAGTATTTCTTGACCCGAACAAACTTACAACAGATGGCACAGCTGCAGTTTCTTTACTCGGATTCTCACATGATAAAAAATATGTTGCCTATTCTATAGCGCAGGCCGGATCAGACTGGAGCAGTATTTACGTAATGGATATCGCCACTAAAGCTAAATTAAGTGACGAACTGAAATGGACCAAATTTTCGGGTGCGGCCTGGAAAGGTGATGGATTTTATTACAGCAGATTCGATGCACCTGCAAAAGGGACAGATTTATCTGCCACAAATAAGTTTCAGAAGATTTACTACCACAAACTGGGTGCGCAACAAAAAGATGATCAGTTAATTTTTGAAGATAAAACCAACCCAAACTTATATTTCGGTGCAGATGTAACAGAAGATGAGCGCTTCTTAATTATCTCTGCAAGTGCCGGAACATCCGGAAATGCATTGTATTATCAGGATTTAAAGGAAGTAAACAACAAAATATTGCCATTGGTTAAAGGTTACGACCATAATCATGACATTATTGATAATAACGGAGATCAGCTATTGCTCTATACGGATTTAGACGCAGAACATAAGCGGGTGGTTTTAATTGATCCTAAAAATCCCGATCCTAAAAACTGGAAAAAGATTATTCCTGAGTCAGAGCTTCCACTGGAAGCAGTATCAAGCGGCGGTGGTTTTCTATGGGCTTCTTATCTGAAAGATGCCAGCACCCATATTGTTCAGTTTGCTTTAAACGGCGCTAAACTTGGCGAAGTTAAACTTCCGGAAATTGGCACCGCTGTTGGTTTTGGTGGCTATAAAGAAGATAAAGAATTCTTTTATACCTTCACTAACTTTACAACACCGGGAACCATTTACCGCTATGACATTGCAAAAGCGACATCTTCGCTTTACAAAAAATCTGAACTAAAATTAAACACCGACAATTATGAAACCAGTCAGGTTTTCTATCCCTCAAAAGACGGCACAAAAGTTCCGATGTTTATCGTCCATAAAAAGGGAATTAAGCTTGATGGCAATAACCCCGTTTACCTGTATGCCTATGGTGGTTTTCAGGTGAGTTTAACGCCATCTTTCAGCTTATCACGGATGTTGTTTTTAGAGAAAGGCGGGATTTATGTACAACCCAGTTTACGCGGCGGAAGTGAATACGGAGAAGCATGGCATAGAAACGGTATGTTAGCCAAAAAACAAAATGTGTTTGACGATTTTATTGCCGCAGCAGAATACCTGGTCAAAGAAAAATATACCAATCCGGCCAAAATCGCGATTTCTGGCGGTTCAAATGGCGGCTTGCTGGTTGGCGCCTGTATGACACAAAGGCCAGAACTTTTTAAAGTTGCACTACCAGCTGTTGGTGTTTTAGATATGCTACGCTACCACAAATTTACTGTGGGTTGGGGATGGGCAGTAGAATACGGCACCAGCGATAAGAAAGAAGATTTTGATTATTTGATCAAGTATTCGCCACTACACAACGTGAAACCAGGTGTAAACTATCCGGCAACACTCATCACTACAGCAGACCATGACGACCGCGTTGTACCTGCACATTCATTTAAATTTGCGGCAACCCTGCAGGAAAAATATAAAGGTGAAAACCCAATACTGATCAGAATTGAAACCAAAGCTGGCCATGGCGCAGGAAAACCAACCACTAAGTTGATTGGGGAAGCTGCTGATGTGTGGAGCTTTGTTTTCCAGAATTTAGGAATGAACTGGTAATGATCCTTGCCACAGCAGTGCAATACGCATCGGATATCCTGATGTTAACTGTGCTGTTGTGGCAACGTTATTTTATGACATTAACCTGGGGAAACCAGCTATATACTCAACACCCAGACAACCTCTTCTAATCACCATTTCAACCCTATCTTCGGGCTTTACACGCTTTAACTTAAGGTATAGGTAATAAAAGCCAGAGACTTCCTTCTTACCCAGGTTATCAAATATTACAAAATAAATTGTCCTTCTTCCTACAGTTCGCGTTGACTTTTCTATAATCTGCGTTTCTATACTGTGCTTTTCTTTTAGCCATAAGCGGTTTATAAAAAGCAACAATATATCAATGAACCAGAATTTCAATAAAATTGTTAAAAAAATAACCTGACAAATATAGCCCCAAATGGTACCCGCTAAACTGGTATCCCTGGTAAATCCTAATCCGAAACAGAAATAAGCGATTAAAATTGGAACGATGAAGAGGTAAGTCAAAATATTGATCTTCATACTGAATTTAGGTTCTCTCAATATAATATGCAAATCCAACACTAAAAGAGATAACAACGGGATTAACAATATCCATCTCCAAGTGCTATGACCTGAATAAAGACCATAGATGCACAAAGGAGCAAATGTGGCAGGCATTTGCCAGCTTCTGCTGCAAAACAGAAAAAGGAAGAACCATAGCGCAGCAAAAGGTAAAGCAATGAAAAAATAATCGAGCATCGTTAATCAAAGTTTTAGGAAAGATATCATTTATTTTGAATTTTAACACCTCTGAAAACTTACTTCATTGAATACCAGATTTTAGACCTGTCGATAGCAGTGATACCGATCTATAAATAATCAATTAACAACCTTATAAAATAAAGCCACTCCATTTTCCTACTAAACCTATAGACCAATTATAATTTGCTTTAAACTAAACAAAACCCTTAACTTTTGTTTTTAATTCATTCAAAGCATATAAAATACTGAATACAAAAAGATTACAGAATTATCTAGAATATTTCTAAATAGGGATGTTCATAAAAGTTTATTTTGTAACTTTGCGTAAATTTTTTTTGAATGATCTCTACTGATATAGCCATAATTGGCGCTGGTCCGGTTGGTTTATTTGCCATTTTTGAAGCCGGTTTATTAAAAATGCGTTGCCATTTAATTGACTACTTACCACAGGTTGGTGGTCAGCTTTCTGAAATTTATCCTAAAAAGCCAATTTATGACATCCCGGGTTATCCCTCGGTTCTGGCTCAGGAATTAATTGATAATTTGATGGAACAGGCCAAACCTTTTCATCCCACTTTTACCCTGGGTGAACGTATAGAAGGTTTGGAAAAGCGTGGCGAAGCTGATTTCGTTTTAACGACTAACATGGGTACTGTTATTGAATCCAAAGTGGTGGTTATTGCAGGTGGTTTAGGTTGTTTTGAGCCCCGCAAACCTGCCGTTGAAAATTTAGAGAATTTTGAAAACGGTAAAGGTGTTAACTATATGATCCTTGATCCGGAGAAATACCGCGATCAGAAAATGGTAATTGCCGGTGGTGGCGATTCGGCCTTAGACTGGACGATCTATCTGGCTGAAGTTTGTTCAGAACTGACCCTGGTTCACCGAAGCGAAAGTTTCCGTGGCGCACCAGATTCAGTCGCCAAAGTGATGTCTCTTGCTGAAAGTGGAAAAATTAACCTGATCCTGAATAGCAATTTACAGGCTGTACAGGGAACGGATAAATTAGAACAGGTGGAGATTGTTCAGAACCGCACAATGGAAAAAACTGTAGTAGCCGCCGACCATTTAATTCCTTTGTTTGGTTTAAGTCCGAAATTAGGCCCGATTGAAGGATGGAACCTAAACATTAGTAAAAGTGCTATTGAGGTAAATGTAGACGATTATTCAACCAACATTCCTGGTATTTATGCCATTGGCGATATTAACACTTACACCAACAAACTAAAATTAATCCTGAGTGGTTTCCATGAGGCTGCATTAATGAGCCACAGTGCTTATTCATACATGAACCCAGGCGTAAAATACACGATGAAATATACTACTGTAAACGGCGTTTCAGAATTTTAAGGATTTTTTAATTTGTGTTCATAAGCTCTGTAGTTTTAGTTAAGTTTGCGTTAATAAGTGAGCGAAATGGAAAACAATATAACAATATACATGCAGGAGCCGGATGGCTCTGTTACAGAACATGAAGCACCAACTGATATGGGCTTAAGTTTAATGGAATTTTTGAAAGCTTCAGAATATGATATTCTGGCAACTTGTGGTGGTATGGCTTTATGTGCGACCTGCTGCGTAGATGTTTTAGAAGGCGAAGAAAAGCTTAATGAAATGACTGATGACGAATATGCAATGCTGGATACTTTACCAGATTTATTGCCAAATTCGAGATTAGCCTGTCAGTTACAGTTAAACAACAACATGGATGGTTTGAAGGTGAAACTTCATGGTGTGAGCTAGAAAAGCTTATTAAAATATTAGGGGCGATATGTTAAGTATCGCCCTTTTTTGTTGGTTTCAATTTAGATTATAAACCTCATAAATTTTAAAAAACCTGAGGTTTGTGCAGCAATATGCAATTAATTTATCGCTACCGTTTTTCTTTCTACATTCCAGCCATATACTTCTACAGCCAAGTTATCCTGCGCTCCGGTATATTCTACTGTAATGGTTTTATGCTCGCCCGGAAGAATACTCACATAATTATCATCATAAAATGCCGGGAGAATGCGTTTACCACTCTGCTTATCGATTAGTGCAATTCGATTAAAAAAGGCAACCGGGTTATCATTTTTATTGCTCAACGTTACCTCAACTTTGTTGTTCGACTTTTTCGCGGCCATGACATCTAATGGAGTAGCTTTCAATTTTTGCAAGCCACTGTATTCGCCGTTTTTGTCTGCCAGCCAGTAAATATTTTCACTTAAGATACGCTGTTTCTGATCCAGGATTCTAAGCGAAACAAATACACCTTCTTTCTGATCCAGTTTCTTTAAAAAATCATTTAAAGAGAAAAACTTACGAACTGATGAAGCACCGATGCTGTTAAAAGCCTGCGTGATGAAGTGCTCTTTTCCGTCCATATCATATGCTTTTGCCTGAACCATTAAATTATTCAGACCTGTAAAGCCATTATTTACCACGGTAACCATGCTATCAACAGGATTCATCATTACGTGTAATGGCTCACTTCCTTTTCTTAAACCATATAAACAGGCATTTGGATCAAGATAATAATCATACATCTGACCACGAAGCGCTGTCCATGGATTTTGTGTTTTCCAGATAATTGACCCGGTATACCAATCCCACATCTTGTTAGAAAATCCTTCCATTAAGGCACGGTATTGATCATAATTAACCATCTGTGCTTTCATGGCGAAATCTTTTACATCTTTAGCCTTTCCGTATGGATTGATGTATTGTTCATAAGCAATGTATTTATGGTAATCCCAAACCGAATCTGGTTTGTTCTTAAATTGTGGTGCTACCATATTTTTTGCGGGGATAAACCTTTCTAATGATTCATAATCGCCCACACCCACTGATCCCACTTCAGAATTATATGGAAATGTTTTAGTACTCCAAAAGCTTTTCGGATCCTGGATGCCATATGGACCATCGCCATTGCCACCCAGATCATTAAACGACATTTCATCACTGTTAGAAAAATCGAAAAACAGGCGGGTACCATCTAAACGAGGCAAAATATCGTTTTTAACCGGGTTTAAAATATCTTCTGGCGGCGTGATTTCATTTCCACCGCACCAAAATGCTAAGGAAGCGTGGTTGCGAATCATTTTCACCTGATCTTCAATCGCATCTAATACCAATGGATGATTATCCGGATAGTTTCTCCGCGTCCATTGGTCTTCTTTTTTCATCGGATCAACCCAACGGCCATTACAATCGCCACTAAACCAGAAATCCTGGAAAACCAACAATCCATATTTATCACATGCGTTATAAAATTCTGGTCGTTCGAGGATCGCACCTCCCCAAATCCGAATCAAATTCAGATTCATATCTTTATGGTACCTGATTTCAGCATCATAACGGGCATCACTGAAACGAAGCATGGCATCAGAAATAATCCAGTTGCCGCCTTTAATAAAAATTTTCTGGCCATTTACATAGGCACCCATACTTTTGGTATGTGCATTCCAGATGTTATCAATCTGCCTGATTCCTACCTTTAAACTTTCCTGATCATAAACCTGGTTTGCGGAAAGGAACTGAATTTTAAGATCGTAAAGATTTTGTGCGCCATAACCACTTGGCCACCAAAGCTTCGGGTTTTCTATAGACAAATCTGCAAAGTTTACGGTTGTACTTTTACTAGCCGGCAATGAGATAGATTTGCTAATGGTTTTACCCGCAACCTGGTATTGCAAAACGCCGGTGACTACTTTATTCGTCGGGTTATCTACCTCTACCGATACTTTTAGTGTTGCTGGTTTTTGAGTACCTGCTGGCAATCTTTTACCCGGCACCAAAGTAACGACATGCGGATTTTTAATATTAATCGCCTTGGTTTTCTCAATGGTTACCTTATCCCAAATTCCGGTATTTCGATCACGAATGGGTTGAATCCAATCCCACCCAGCGGTATACTGTGTGGTTAATCCTTTTGCAATGGTACCGTCACCACCTTGTCCGCCGTTGGGGTTTCCTGGAAAATCAGGTGGATAAACCAACACGGCCAATCTGTTTTTTCCTGTTGACGATAAGAATTTTGTGATGTTGTATTCTGCCCGGATATGCATCCCCTCGTGTGTTTTAGGGTTTAGTTTTTTACCGTTCAGATAAAACTCCGCCTTGTAATTTATTCCGCGAAACTGCAGCCACACTTGTTCATCAGCTACTGCCTTTTCCGAAAAATCTTTAACAAACCAATACGTGTAATGATCATTTCCGGTTTTATAAACATCCTCAATTTTTTCATTGTTCATGCCATAAAATGGATCGGGCACTTTTTTATTATTTAACAAAGTGGTCAGTACTGTTCCAGGAACTGTAGCAGGCATCCAGCTGTTAAGCGAAAAATTTGTGCCCGACAATTGCTGACCGCTCACTTTAACTTCTTTAATGTTATTGCACAACCAGCCAGTGTTTAATTCGTAGCGTTGTTGTGCCTGAGCACAAAAATTGGCAACAAACAAAAAAAATAAAAGCACTCTTCTCATATCATGTATACTATTGAATGTTTGATTATAGGATGAACATCGGCATATTGCTGACATTCATCCAACTAATAATTTATTTTCCCGAAACCGGTCTGTCACTTGCTGATATACCCCATAATTTAGAGGGTTGATTTCCCATATAAATTGTCATGTAACCACCTTCTACAATGGTTTTATGTAGGATAAATGATTTGGTATATGGCTTCCCATTTAATAGGATTCGCTGAATATATTTGTTTTCGCTGGTGTTATCAATTACGTTTATATCAAACGTTTTTTTGTTGGGCAAATTAATCGTGGCATTCTTAACCAGAGGCGTACCAAAAACATAGGCTCCATTGGCAGGATTTACCGGATAAAATCCTAGGGCAGAAAACACATACCAGGCACTCATTTGTCCAACATCTTCATTACCACATAATCCATCTGGCTTGGAAGTATAGAAGTCGTGATCAATTTTACGGATTAAATCTGCGGTTTTCCATGGCTGACCAGCATAAGCATATAAATATGGAATATGGTGCCCAGGCTCATTACCTTGTGCATAATTACCAATCAATCCAGAAATGTCTGGCGAGCTTTCCTTACCTAAATCAGCAGGAACAATAAACAGGGAATCCAGTTTGTTTACAAAAGGCTTATCGCCACCGAAAAGATAAATTAAACCTTCTACATCCTGTGGCACCAACCAGGTATATTGCCATGCATTTCCTTCCGTGTAATCATCCTCACGGTGTTTGGCTGCAACCGGACTAAATGGTGATTTCCATTTCCCATCAGCCAATTTACCCCTCATAAACTGCACATCCTGATCAAAGTATTGCGCATACAAACCAGCTCTTTTACTGAAATACTGATAATCATCCGTTTTGCCCAACGATTTTGCAAACATGGCAATACAATAATCATCAATGGCATATTCTAATGCTTTGGCAACAGATTCATTTACTTTATCTGCCGGGATATATTTCAATTTCTGAATGTAATCAATGCCATCAGTTTTCTGCATGGCAGATTGTTTCACAGCTTCGTAAGCCAGATTGACATCAAAACCACGGTAACCTTTTAAATAAGCATCAACCACTACCGGTACGGCATGGTAACCCACCATGGTATTGGTTTCATTGCCCATTAAATGCCAAACAGGCAACTTTCCTTGTTCTTTGTAAATGGCCAGCATGGTGTTCACCACATCATTCACTTTATCCTGATGAAGGATAGTATAAAGTGGATTGGCTGCCCGATAGGTATCCCAAAGCGAAAAGGTAGTCAGGTTGTTGAAACCAGCCGCATGATGAATTTTCTTATCTGTACCTAAATAATCTTTATTCACATCATTAAACAATGATGGTGCAACCATCGTATGATAAAGTGCGGTATAAAAGACTTTTTTAGTGTTTGCTGAAGCATCAATTTTTACTTTTGACAATTCTTTTTCCCACTTTGCATCAGCTGCTTTTACGGTAGATGCAAAATCCCACCCTGGCAATTCAGTTTTTAAATTTAATAGCGCATTCTCCGTACTTACCGGCGATAAGGCTACTTTAATCTGCAATTGATTTTGCTTAACTGATGCAAAATCAATTACCGCCTTAATTTTTTCACCACTTACATCAGTACCCTTTACAAGTTTATCGTCGCTATAGATAGAAAACTTCTGTAAAGGTTGAGAAAGCTTAATCACGAAATACAACCGCTGATCGTTGGCCCAGCCTTTAGAGTTTCTATGTCCTACAATTGTAGTGGCATCCAGTTGTTTAAATGAAGCGTTAACAGGCTTATCCCACCCAATCCCTTCAATCAAATCAATAATAACATGAGGGGTTGCTGTTTTTTTAGGAAAGGTATACTGATGGAAACCAACACGTTCGGTGGCCGTTAATTCTGCTTTAATTTTGTACTTATCCAGCAATACGCTATAATAACCTGCTTTTGCCACTTCATTTTCATGTGAAAACGTGGAAAGATATCCTTTATCTTCCTCACCCTTTTTACCTTTTTGCAGAATGATTTCTCCGGAGGCTGGCATAATGGAAATATCTCCAAGATCACCAATTCCGGTACCACTTAAGTGGGTATGTGAAAACCCCGTGATGGTATTGCTCACATAGTTATATCCACTGCACCAATCCCAACCTTCAAAAACATTATCTGGCCCCAGCTGTACTGCCCCAAAAGGGACATTGGCACCAACAAAAACGTGACCATGCTTAGCAGAACCAATAATGGGATCAACAAACTTGGTTAAATGGGCAGTTTTCTGGGCATGCACATTTGCAGATAAAAGGAGTGCGGTAAATAAAACAGGTGTAAGTTTCTTAAAATTCATGGTTTATTATTCGGTATTTGATAAATCGTTTTACTAAATTAGATAATAATAGCTCGTTATGTTAAAATATTTTTCAATAATGACAGGATTAATCTAGTGAGGCCGTTTCTTTAATGGGTTTACCAATTACTTTGTAATTCCCATCGCCCTTTAAAATCGCTAACATCTGGGGCTGATTACCAAACAAAGCCTTAGCTGCCATCAACTCCTTATCATATTGAAAACTTTGCTCGATTCTCCCCCTTTCATAAAAATAGCGGCTCACAATTTGTGTTTCCAAAACTCTTTTGATCTCTGATTTATGCGTGGCTACGTCTGTTTTTTTAGAGATGGTCAGTTTATATTTCAAATTTTCAAGGTCAGCTTTAACTTCTGCCGATTTATTTTCCTTCTCGGCTTCCCGCCGTAAATCAGACAGCAACCTTTCGGTTTTGCTTTGATAGGTCAGGTCTTTATCTGCTAAGGTATTCACAAAAGCAGTATAATCGGCATCAGATAGCTGAAAAGTTTTTGCAGATTCGAGCTTGGGGTTAGTTTTCCGGTATTGATTGGCATAGTTGAAAAATAAATTTTTACCAATCATGGAGATGGTTACCGGGCTTAGTTTATCGGCATTAACCACCACATCCGGATAGACGCCATTACCACTGTATACATTTCTTCCAGCTTTGGTTTGAAACATCATCATGGTTGAATCAGCAAAACGCTCTGCCACGCCATCGGCATTTTTGTGCGTATAATCCAGTTTTTGAATGCACCTGCCTGATGGGGTATAATATTTAGCAACCGTTACTTTTACCAAACTGTTGTAGGGCAGATTAAAGGTTTGTTGAACCAGGCCCTTTCCATAACTCCGCTGCCCCACCACAATTGCCCGATCAAGATCCTGCAGCGAGCCGGCTACAATTTCTGATGCAGATGCAGAGTTTGCATTGACCAGCACTACTAATGGAACATCAAGAGCAACCGGAGGATATTGGGTTTTATAGGCAATTGTTTTTTCAAGATTTTTGCCCTTCTGGGTAACAATGAGCTGATCTTTTTGCACGAACAGGTTCACAATCTTTACGGCTTCCTGTAATATTCCGCCACCATTATTCCGGAGGTCAAGAATAATTCCCTTTGGATTTTCCTTATTGATATTCAAAAGGGCATCCTTTACTTCCTGACCAGAATTTTCTAAAAACTTATCCAGTTTGATATACCCCACACCATCGCCTACCATACCTGAATAGGATACATTTGGCTGTTTGATTTCCTCGCGAATAATTTTCTTCTGGAGTTCTTTACCTTCCCTAAACAAAACCAGGTCTACCGGAGTACCTTTAGGCCCGCGCAATAACTGGCTGATTTCAGCCCTTTCCTTCCCCTTAACTTCAACTCCGTTTATTTTTACGATCTGATCACCGGCCTTTACTTCACCTTTATTAGCCGGGTAGCCTTCGCTTACTTCATTCACGAAAAGTTTGCCCGCAATCAAAACGGTACTGGCACCAATGCCGCCATATTGGGTACTGACATATTTAAGCTTATAATCTTCAATTTCAGATTCAGGCACATATTCAGTATAAGGATCAAGGCTATCCAGCATGGCATCAATACCGGTTTTCATCAGTTGTGGTGCATTGGTATCGTCAACATAATTGATATTGATTTCCTTATAAAGGGACGCGAAAATATCGAGATTTTTAGAAACCAGGAATAAGTCTTCTTTAAATGAAAATGATAAAATCGCCATACAACACCCTGCGGCTAAAAAAGCATATTTTATTTTTTTCATCCTTGCTAATATTATAATGGTGACACGAATAAAGATTGCTAAACAGAGATTTGACTGTATCTTAATACAACATGAAGTGCATTGAAAAACAATTCCTGACCGTACAGGTGTAAATGTACAAAAAGAGATAAATATTAAAAATACTTATTCAGGTCCAGCGTAAATAAAGCGTTACGAAATGAAAGGTAAATTTTTAAAGAAGGATTACAATCTGTTTCCTTTAGTATCAGCAAGGGCTTTCTGAATGGTAAATTCAATGTAAGTGCGGTCGCGTTTTACCAGGCGCATTAAATCCTGCACCAGTTCATCTTCCTTGCCAGGTGTAAATTCCAATGGCTCATTAGCTAAGTCGCGGTACTTTCTCAAGAACTTTGTTTTTACTTTAAATGCGGTTTCAGCGGTAAGTTGAAAATTAGCCATAGCAGATTTTATTTGATGCAAAAGTAAAAAATATTTGCGCACTATAATATCTTTTTACCAATGAGTAATAAAAAAAGAGAGCTATACAATATCTGGCATGATAATTTTGTTAAAAATTCGTTATTTATCCAATAAAAAACACGCAAAAATTTAAAGACAATGAAAAAATTTATTCTCCCTATTGTTTTCCTGACCCTGGGTTGGGCAACATCGCAAGCACAAACATTTAATCTTGGTGTTAAAGCCGGTGTAAATTTAGCCAAACTTAATGCTGATTTTGCCAGTGAAGAAAATCGCTTAGGCTATCAGGTAGGTGCCTGGGCCCGTATTGGCGGCGCAAGTTTTTATGTACAGCCCGAAGCTTATATTGGTAGTAAAGGCAATAAATTCATCAGCTTTACCAATAATAACAATAATGAAGTAACTGCAGAAGGTAAAGTGAGATTTACTACACTGGATGTGCCAGTTTTATTAGGCACCAAGTTTGGGGCTAAAAACCTAAATTTCAGGGTGATGGCCGGACCTGTAATTTCATTTATTTTGGATGAAAACTCGAGTTTTAGCTCGGCTTACCAGCAAGCTACTGATTTTGACAACTATAAAAATCAGGCCCTTGGCTTACAGGCGGGTGCCGGTGTTGATATAGGTGCCATTTCAGTTGATTTACGTTATGAAGCAGGTCTTTCCAACATTAGTAAAAGTGAAAAATACAGCCAGAAACCGAACTTATTTCAGTTGAGTTTAGGATTTAAGATCTTGTAATCTATTTATTTAAACCTCAACAGGCAACCCGTTATGTTGCTCGTTGAGGTTTAATGTCGGCGCAGTTAAATTATTGATTAGCCGTATTATCTATTAATGGCCTTGTTGCGGCTGTTGCCGATGTTATGGTGATATCACCTCTTGCACCAACAGTGTACGTTCTGCCTCCAAGGAAAGGTACAACTCCATTAGTTGTGCCGTTTCGGGAAATGATATTGATTCCTGATGCTGAATATCTTACATATAACTCATAACTCCCGATAGGAACAGGCACAAATACTGAACCTGCTTTATAAGCTATACCAGTTGCGACAACCGTTTCTAAACCCGATACAGCATTTTTAATAACCAGGGTCATGGGGGAGTTCCCGTTTGGAATAGCATTTACAAAACGAACATAAGCGACCATGTTGCTTGCATTGTTAGGTGGTAAAACATCTTCCAGAATAAATGATTCTGCCGTTTTTGTCGCGCTATTATAAATGCCACCGGTGTAAAGAGAATAATATTTTCCTTTTTCCAGATTGGAATTAACTTCTGATATGGTAACATTGGCATTAGCTGTGGCAGTAGAAGGGATTATTCCGTTTATCTTATAAGTTGCTGGATTAATAACACTGTAATTTGAAGCTGGGTAAACAGCGCCATATGCCGTTCCCGCTGTACTTTCCGAACCGGTATTGCTCAGGATCCCGGAAACCTTTACACCATTGGCATAAAAGTTTACAGAAGGGGAACCGGCTGTAAAATTAAAATATTTGATTCGCGCAACTTCAGTAGCTTCAATTGGTATATCAATTACCTGTATGCTATTGTCTTTTTTACAAGAGAAACTTATGATCGGAATTAGCAGAACCGCTAAATGACCTATATTTTTTATTTTCATGATTAGCTGATTAAGGTTGAATAATCCAGGTTTCTTTGGTATGATAATCAGTGGCTAAACCACCTATAACGCTCAATGCCTGCCTGTTCCATACGTATTCAGAATTATACCGGGGCCTGATTCTATATGCTGGTTTACCAACATTTTCCGAATATAGTGTTACCGGAAAAACATAGCCTAAATAGATCTGTTTTCCGGTTAAGGGATCGGTGTCTGTATAATGATATCTTCTTAGATCCATCCAGGTTTCCAAATGACCCCATCCCCATTGCGCAATATATTTCTGACACATAATTTGTGTTAGTGTTAAATCGGCAGCATTTGCAGGAACAATAGATGGCGTATTCATATATGCGGCTTTCTCGGTGCTGGTAATTTGTGTTGGAGATTGATTATCTTCAAGATTCCTTGCATTAACGAAATCTATATGGGATGAGATGCCATTCTTTAACGCCGCAAGGGCAGTTACTTTGTCTCCTTTTTTAAATGCAGCTTCTGCTTTAATGAACTGAAGTTGAGCATAGGTCATCACAGGTAATTTACATTTATCAGAGAAAATATACCTTCCCTGGGTATTTGCTGCCGGTGCTGAAATGGAAGCAAGATTCCACAAGTTATTGGGTAGCTGGCTGGATGTAAAAGCACCGGTTCCTGCTCCTGTCACAATACCTCTGTATACACCATCAGGAGAAGGCGAAAGCATTCTGCTCATCCTGGGATCCACTACACCCGCAAACTGGGTTCCGTTCATTAGGTTCACAATGAAAGAGGTTTGTCTGTATGTTTGCATATTGCCCCTGGTTGGTCCTAAAAAGTTTCTGTCATCATTACCGGTAATGCCGGGATATCCCATTAAAGCATCATCATTATTACTGGCGAATGACTTATCAACAGCGGCGATGACATCATCTGGTTTATAGCTGGATTTATTGCTGAAATGATTCAAGTTTAGCGCAAGCATCGCATAGGCCAGTTTTGTCCACTTCGCTCTGTCGCCTTTGTAAAGAATATCGGTTTTTCCCAAAAACGCAGCATCTACTGCTCCATCCGTTCTTGCCAAATTTGCGATGGCAGCATTCAGTAAACGCTGAACTTCCTGATAAGCATATTCCTGACTATCATAGTCAAAAACATTTCTGGTAGGATCTATAGCCTGTTTAATGATAATCTCACCATGAATATCGGTCAGGGTTTGCCAGCCCCAGGCTTTTAAAATCTGCCCGACACCTAATAAATCCCAACGTTGTTCAGCCTCTGCCTTGGTATTCATATCAATCAGATTCTGACCAAAGCTCCAATATACATCCCGCCACAATTGTGCACCATTATCTGACACCGGGTCATAGCCCTGGAGATCCCATGTAGTACCAGAAGTTGTTGAAGTCCAGTTTTGTGTATATCTTCCAATAAACCGTCCGTCATACTGTGGAGCTGTTACCATCCAGTGAATCATTGGTGACAGATACAAATTTGCTGTTACAGTTTGCGGAGCATTGGGGTTGGTATTTACATCCAGGTATTTTTTACAGCTACTAACTGAAAGTAGAATTCCGGTTAGCAATACTAAATATATCTTTTTCATATTTTCTATATTATAATCCAATCTTAATTCCAAAGTTTAAACCAATTGGCATTGGAAAGTTACCATAATCAATACCTGATGCCCCGGAACCACCAACAGCTGCAGTATTGCCATTAACTACAGGATCAAGGCCTGTATAATTTGTGATTAAGAATAAATCCGTCCCTGTGGCAAAAACACTTGCGCTTTTGATAAAATTTTGCTTTTTAAATAAGGTTTGTGGTAACTTATAACTGAAGGTGACATCTCTTAGCCTTATCCAATTGATATCTTTTTCAATAAATAGTTCCTCACTTGCATTAGAATAAAAAGAGTTTTGATAATAGGGCACAAATGCAATATTATTCACTGTTGGATTGGCTGTATTTTCTCTACCATCCTGCAATACGCCCGGAATGATTCTTGGGGTCAGTCTGTTTAATGTAGTATTGCTTAAACCAATCGTTGTTAGAAAGTGCTGGGTAGCATTTAATACATCGCCGCCTTTTCTGATATCAAGTAAGAAGGATAGCGACATGTTTTTATAGGTGAACGTATTTGTTAAGCCGATGGTAAAGTCTGGCTGCCTGTCATAACCACCTTCAACAAAAACGGTAGAACGCACCGGAATTCCGGTAGTTGGATTTATTAACAATTGCCCCTGGTTATTCCGAAGGTAAAATAGTCCTGTTAATGATCTTGTTGAATTTCCCGGGGTATTCCCGTTACGCACGTTCGCATATAGCCATGTATCAGAAACGTAAGATTCTGGTAATTCATTCGGAAGTGAAAGTACTTTTCCACGCGCAGATTCAAAGTTTGCCAGAACATCCCAATTAAAATTGCTGGTTTTTACTGGCGTTCCTCGTAATGTAAGTTCTATACCTTGATTTCTCGTTGATCCACCGTTAAGATTTAAGAGTATAAAGCCCGTGGCATAACTGCTTCTGATATCGTTTACGATCTGATCAGTTGTTTCTTTACGATACACCGTCACATCCAGGCCTAAACGGTTATTCAGAAATCCCAGCTCTGCTCCAAATTCATATGATTTTGCAAATTCGGGTTTAAGCCCCGGATTAGGACCTGTGAAGCCATAACCATAGCCCCCGTTAGAGGTTGTCTTATTTTCCAGGCTCGGAACATAAGCATATGGTCTTGCATCTTTACCAACATTAGCATAAGCAGCTCTCAACTTTCCATAATAGAAAATGTTTTTAAGCCCCTTAAAAGCCGGAACATCAGTAAAAACAAAACTACCCTGAACTGATGGGTACCAGAAGGAATAACGATCTATAGGAATAGTGGAAGTACGGTCATTTCTCACAGTTCCGGTCAGGAATAAATAATTTTTATAATCAAAAGTTGCCCTGGCAAAAAAGCTCACTAAACGACGTTGTGTAATTGTTGTTCTTACCAACTTAGTTCCCACATTATTTAAAGAGTTAAAATTAGGATCTAAGAAGCCTTCTCCATAACCCGCATCTACATTAGATTTCAGGTTTTGCAATGAATTACCCAAAGTTGCATCAAAGGAAATATCGCCGGTTAGCTTTTGTTTATTTAAATTAATCAGGTTTTGAAGGTTGATATTCCTTGTTACGTCATTGGCTACATCTATCGTTCCGCCTCTGCTAAAGCCTGAAGCACTTTCCGGATGGCGTACAATTAAGTTTTGGTTGGTATAAGAATCCATACCAATATTGGTTTTGATGTTCGCCCACGAAAATGGGGTTATGGTTAAGCCAAGGTTGGAAATAATCCTGCTGGTTTTAGAATTAATAATATTTTTATTCACATTGAAATAGGGATTATCAATTTCAGCATTGCCAGCAGATCCGTAAGCCAATAACCTTCTTGTACCTGCCGGTGTAAGATAGTTAGAAGCCTGATCAGTTTGCGGCCAGGCCAGCAGGCCAAGTAAAGGCCCGATACTTCCTTTTAAGGGTTGGTCATTTACCGCATAACTGTAATTCATAGATAAATCTGTCTTTAACCAGCTATTTACAGTGCCTTGTGATGCTCCTGTTAAGTTAATTCTCTGGTACGCGGAATTTGGCACCACACCTTCCTGATCTGTATATGCACTTGAAATCCGGTAATTCATTTTTTCAGAGCCACCTTCAAATGATAAATTATGCCTTTGCGTAAACCCAGTTTGAAAGAAATCCTTTACATTATCATAGAACTGCGTTCCTTCAGCGTAAGCCGGACCGAAATATTGATAGATATTATTTAATGTAGATACTGATCCAGGAGCGCCACTCCCACCTAATCCATATTCTTTCTGAATTTCAGGATAAGCTCTCGTTGTCTCCACCCTGAAACTATTACTATAATTGATTGCACCACTACCAGCCTTTGCCCTCTTTGTAGTAATGACAATTGCACCGTTAGCCGCATCAATTCCATAAAGCGCAGCAGCTTCAGGACCTTTTAAAACCACTAAACTTTCAATGTCTTCCGGATTGATATCTGCAGAACGATTAGTAAAATCAACCCCTCTGTTACTAAATGATGTGTTTGAACTTGCATCTGAAACAAAGGCTGAAGTACTTAACGTTTTGTTATCAATTGGTAAACCGTCAACAATCATTAATGGTTGATTATTCCCGCTGATAGAACTTACTCCGCGAATGGTTATGGAGGATGATGCCCCCGGAACACCTGAAGAGCTTGTTACCTCAACACCCGCAACACGTCCCTGCAAAGCATTGATAAAATTTTCGCGTTGCGTTTCGGCTATTACAGCACCTGAAACGGTTTGTTGGGATGTACCTAATTCGCGTTTTTTCACTGTATTACCCAAAGCAGTTACCACAACTTCATCAAGACCCTTAGCATCAGAAACTAAAGAAACATTGATGATTTTGTTTGTACCGACATTTCGTTCAACGGCCTTATATCCGATATAGGAAAATGCAAGAACATCAGTTTCCAATGCTTTAATCGTGTAATTCCCGTCGCCATTGGTTTGTGCAACGGTTGTGGTTCCTTTTACCCGGATGGAAACACCGGGGATTGGACCATCTGTAGAGGAGACTTTACCCGTGATGGTAATTTGTTGTGCAATGGCATGTGCCAGCAACAAAAAAGTACCCATAATGGTGAGTAGTAGTTTTTTTTTCATAAACTGCCTGGTTTGAAATGAAATGAGTTTAGTTTGATATAGTTGTTTGCCAATATTTTCAAACACGCATAATCACGCATATTTTTCCAATATTTAGCTAATATCATAAATGTTTTCCATTTAAAAAACAAATAGTCAAGATTTTAACATTCTAATCCCAATATATTATTGCAACAAACCGCAAAAACACGCAATACAAATAAATCTTATATTTACTTCCGTAAAAAATACCTCAGTATGCTTAAAAAAGAACGCCACGATTTTATTATGCGCCAGATCAACCTGCATAACCGTGTACTTACTTCCGATCTGGTTCAATTGCTTAACGTATCTGAAGATACCATCAGGCGAGACCTACAGGAACTTTCAGATGAAGGCTTGCTTTTTAAAGTTCATGGTGGCGCACTATCTAAATCTTACCATAGTTCTTTCGATGACAGTACGGTTTATGCCAGAGACAGTAAAATCATTATTGCTAAAAAAGCAACCGGCCTGATCACAGACGGAATGGTGGTTTTAACTGGTGGCGGCACCACCATTTTAGAGTTTGTAAAGCAGCTTCCGCAAAACATAGCGGCTACTTTTTTTACCATCAGCCCCCTGGTGGCGGTAGAGTTGGCTAAATACGATAATATAGAAGTGATACTGATTGGTGGTTTATTTTCTAAAAATTCGCAGGTTACTTATGGCGGACAGGTGATTACCCAACTTGCTGAACTCAAAGCAGACTTATGCCTGATGGGTACAAGTGCCATTCATCCCGAAGAGGGACTGACAGACACTTACTGGGAAATTAACCAGCTTAAAAAAGCCATGCTGGCGTCCTCAAAAAAGACTGCAGTATTGTGTATTTCAGAGAAACTGGATATTGCGCTGCGTTTAAGGGTATGCCCCATTGAAAGCATCAGCTACCTCATTACCGAACTGGATCAGGATCATGAGTCATTAACAAGATACCAGAACAGGGAGGTGCATATTTTATAGAAATGGAGCCCCGAAGATTCGGAGCCCCATTCGTGTTAAAAACCTGGATCTGCAGGTGTATTCGGATTGTTATCTCTTTCCTGGAAGGGATAAGGAAAAAAGTTACGCTTCCGGTTCGCGACTGGCTGGTTAAATCTCCTCATATCTTCAATTTTTAAGCCTGAAGCATATAATTCAATGGAACGGTGTTTATAAATTAAATCCAGCAACTGCTGTTGTGTATAAGTTCCGCTCAGCGGTGGCAATGCTGCCGTTACACCAAAAACATCTGTCGTTTTGGTAACGACTTTATTCAGTTCGGCCAAAGCATTTGACAAATCCGGCTGCCGGGCGTAAGCCTCTGCCTTAATTAATGTCATTTCTCCAGGCAGATAAATTGGAAAAGGCGTTGTTGTACTGGCCGCAAAGCCATTCATCCGGATGGTTGCCACCTGACTTCCAGCAAAAATAGTATAGAATGGGATTCTTTTATCTCCGGCATCAGGCACATCAGCACCTGTCAGACCCAAATTTACATTGGATGGCTGAAAAACATTATTCGAAGAAATAATGGTAAATAAAATATTTGGTGATGTGGCATCAAAGTTAAAAGAAGATGCTTTTGTTAAATCTACTTCATTTGCTTCCGATAAAGCCAGTGAATAATTACCGGAAAACAAGGCATATCTTGCCTTTAATGCATGCAAGGTATTTACGATATTGATATTGGGTACATTTGAATTAAAGCCGCTTGAAATTGGATTAGCCGTTATGGTATTTAAAGCATTATCTATTACAGCAATGGCTTTAGCGAAGCCAGCTGCCCTTGTAATAAATGCGACATTTTTCCCTGTTCCATCTGGTATTTTTTCCCAGTATTGAGATAGATTGCCAATAGCAAGTGCCTTAAAAATGCTGGAATAGGCAATCAGGCCGGATGCATATCCTTTATCACCAAGGTTACCTGCATTGGTAATCACTAAATCAGCATCATAAACAATCTTATTTGCGCTTGTCCACAGGTTAAATAAAATGGTATTCGTACCATCCACAGCTGCTCCGCCTGTACTTAACTGTAATTCAGGAATATTTCCAGAATTCAGTAAGGAAAGTTCATTGGTAACAAAACCATTGGCGGCAACAGCATTAAACATCACCCCTGTTCTGCTTAAGGTATAAACCCTTTGCAAACCAATGGCCACAGCCGTCAGACCTTGCTGATTAGTGAGTGCTACAGCTGTTTTTGCCCTGGATGGATCCTGATACTCTTTGGTACAGGAAGCTAAACCCATTGCCCAAGTGAAAGCAAGGCAAGTGATATATTTTGAGGTAGTGAATTTTAAACTTTTCATAAATTTTTCCTTTGCCGATTAAAATTTAACTTGTAAACCTAAACTAAAGGTTCTTGGAATGGGAACCGATCCAAAATCGATATTTCTTAAAATAGTAGACTGACCGCCTGAGTTCACTTCAGGATCATATCCTTTGTAATGATCCCATGAAACCAGGTTTCTTCCGCTTAAAGTAATGGTCAGATCGCGCAGGTATTTAACTTTACCTACATTATAGCTTAAAGAAACTTCTCTTAACTTCACAAAAGATCCATCATCAATCCGCCATTCTTCCGTAGCGTACACACCGGCCACATAACCTCTCGGCAACTGGCCGAGTTGTTCCGCTTCTGCCACTTTACCACTTCCTACACCCTGGCGTGTTCTCCAGTCGGCATTCCAAACGTCACCCCCCTGAACAGCATCTAACTGCACATGAAGATTAAACTTTTTATAAGAGAAATCATTCACAAAGGAAGCCGTGTAATCAGGATTCGGGTTACCCAGCACTTTACGCAAGGTTGTTCCGGTAGGCAAACCATCGGTGCCACGCTGCGGTGTAAAGGTGGTTGCCGAATTCTGTATTCCACGCTCCAGCTGCGGAATTCCGGCAGCGTTGGTTAATAAGCTGCCATCCGGATTCCGGGCAAAGAAAGTTCCATAAAACACACCGATTGCTTCACCATCAATAATGGCCACGGGCGCACCAGGATTGGTTGAGAATAACCTTAAACCACCAACATTAAGTGCCTGGTTTCTGTTTCTATTAAAAACTACGGTGGTATTCCAGCTAAAATCTTTTGATTTTATTGGCGTTCCATTCAACACCAGTTCAATTCCCTTATTCCTCAGCGATCCGATGTTATCCAGAAAACTAGAAAATCCGGTAGATGGAGCGGTAACGCTGGCGATTAACAAATCACTTACCTTTTTATTGTACCAGTTAAACTGCAACCCAAGTCTGTTTTTAAAAAAAGATAAGTCGGTACCCAACTCCAGTTCACGCTGACGCTCTGGTTTAACATTTTCATTAGCCAAAGTCGCGCTCGAAAACAAGGATGCCCGACCTAAAAAAGACTGTGTTGAATAGGCATTGATCCTGTCGTAAGCACCAATACCTGTTAAATTACCCGATTCTCCATAGGCAGCCCGGATTTTAAAAGTATCCCACCAGGAGGAAACACCCAGATTTTTCCAGTAATCAGCTGATGACAACACATAACTTGCGTTGCCTTTGAAATAAGTTTGTGTCCGGTTATCGGCACCAAATACGGTAGATTGATCAACACGAACAGCTCCTGTTAAGAAAAAGTGATCCCTGTATTTAAAAGTCTGCTGTAAATATGCTCCTGTTACAGAAAGCTGTGTTCTGCCATCCATACTAGGCAGTTGGGTTGCCGCAGCATTAACCGTTTCAATTAAAGGAGCTAAACCCCTACCATTTACCAATTGATATCGCGTTTGCTCATACTGAAAGGAATATCCTAATTGAGTTGTTGAAGCAATTTTATCACTGATTTTAGCCTGGTAAGTGGCATTGATATCATTGTTAAACTGAAAGGCATTATTACTCGCTGCACTGGCATAACCGTTTAGCGTACCATCCAGTGTTGCGCCGCCACCATAAAAATCGGGGTTTACGTTATAAGCAAACGGCGGAATATAAGTAGAACCATTTGAACCAGAATTATCTACACCAACCAGGAAATTTAACGTTAGGTTTTTTACTGGATTAAGTTTCAGATTGGCACTTGAAATGATTCTGTTGGTTTCCTGACGTTGTTTAATATCTTCAATTACGGAAACCGGATTTACCCGGCCACGCTCTCCAACCGCCAGCAGATTGCCATTGGCATCTCTTGCAAAAATATCATGGAAGTTACCAATAATGGTGACCGAATTCATCGGAGAAAAAAAAGAGTTACCGTCGGGTTTCTCCTTGGCCGCACTCCTGATGTAATTCATACCTACACTTAAAGATGCCCAATCGGTGATCTTCTGATCTACGTTTGCCCGCAGGTTGTACCTTGAAAAATCGGTGTTTTTAATGATCCCCTGATTGGTGAAATAACTTGCTGAAGTATAAAACTTAGTATTATCTGTTCCTCCGCTGATAGAAACGGTATTGTCGGTACCGTATCCGGTCTGGAAAATATAATCCTGATAATTATATCGGGTAACCGGGGTCGTATTTGTTAATAAGGCTGCCGTAGTAGCCGGAGGCGTTACCACCGTTTGAATGACATCCTGTGTGAATGAATTTACTGAACCACCAAATTTAACCGGCGACTGGTTCACGTCAATCTGTTTCCGCAATTCGCTCATGGTTAGGCTGGTATTAAAAGTAACCTGCGCTTTCCCGCTTGCACCCCTTTTGGTGAAAATCTGAATTACGCCTGAGTTGGCTCTTGAACCATAAATTGCCGCAGCGGCAGCACCGTTTAAAACTTCAATCCGGTCAATATCCGCTGGATTAATATCGACCATTCTGTTTTGGCCTATACTTCCCACTACGTTTCCGCCATCATAATTTGAAGAAGTATTGGTCACTCTGGTAGTGGAGTTGTTCACGATTACACCATCAATAATGTATAGCGGTTCTGAAGATGAGTTTACAGAACTAATTCCCCTTAACCTCACTGACATTCCACCAGCAGGGTCTCCTGAATTCTGACTGATTTGTGCACCTGCGGTCTTCCCTTGTAAAGAAGACAGTACATTACCGCTCGGCGCTTTATTTAAGTCATCACCTTTTACTGTACTGACATAACTGCCCAATTCCTTTCTGGTTGTTCCGGCAGAGGTACCGGTAACAATAACTTCATCCAAACCAACGGCATCTCCGCTTAATACGCCATTTAACTGGATGGTATTATTTTCACCAAATGTGAGGGATTGTACAGCAGATTTATAACCCACAAAAGAGAAAGATAGCTGATAACTCCCTGGTGCCAGGTCTACGGAAAAAGTATAGGCTCCGCTCCCGTTTGTACTTGTGGCCAGGTTAGTATTTTGTATTTTAACCACCGCCCCGGGAATGGGGGTGTTATTGGCACCATCAGTTACTTTTCCACTAATGGTATACCGTTTGTTTTGCGCCCGTACCGGATCGGTACAATAGAGCAGGAGAAATGGAATCATCAAAATCATAAATAACTTCGATAACCATTGAAGGTAAATTTTTTCCATAAAATTAGGTTAGGGTCAGGATTTTAAACAAATTTAGTAAAATCACTTACAAAGCCAATTTTTATTCCTTGTAATCAGTCTTCCTGGAGAAATCAATTAAATCCAGCTATTGGGGTAAACTGATTTTACCCATGCACACGGAAGGAACTCCTTTTCTGTGGCCAAAATTAATAGGTTTGCCACTAAGCGTTTCATTTGCCAGAACGGCAAACAATACGGCTTCCTTTGCATCTGGATTTATATTTAAATCGGCAGTGGTTCCAAAACTGAAATCAGGCAATTTATCACGCAATAAATTAACCAGCAATGGGTTATGCATCCCGCCACCGCTCATTAAAACCTTTGCCTTTACCTCCCTGACAAAACACTTTTGAATCGCATGAGCAATGGTTTCGGCAGAAAAGTGACAGAGTGTAGCCATTACATCTTCTTTTTTAAGGTTTGCTGTTCCGGAGGCTTTTTGTGCATTCAGCAGATAATCCAGGTTAAACAACTCTGGTCCGGTGGTTTTAGGGAAAGTGGCCTCAAAAAATTCATTGTTCAGCAAGGCGGAAAGCAAATCCTGGTTTAAATTCCCCGATAAACTTATTGCAGCATGTTGATCATAAAACCGATTAAAATGCTGTTGCATAAACTGATCCATCAGGGTATTACCCGGCCCCACATCGGTAGAAAAAACTTCATCTGCCTGCAAACTTCCCGGGAGGTAGGTGAAATTAGCAATGCCCCCGATATTCAGCATGATTCGGTCTTCTGCCTTTTTAGAAAAGATTAAATAATCGCCATATACCGCCAATGGAGCTCCCTCACCACCTGCCGCCAGGTGTTTCTGCCTGAAATCAGATAAGGTAATAATCCCGGTTTTTACGGCAATATGATCACCATCACCAATCTGTAAGGTACCGTTTGGATAATCATTCATCTGATGCAATGATTTTGGTGCATGAAAAATGGTTTGTCCGTGACTGGCGATGAAATCGATCTCTTCATTTTGATAACCCCATTCCTTCAACGCATCATTAATCAACCCGGCATGGGTATCGGCAATCAACTCATTCATCAGGCAAACCAACTGCAGATCCACTTCCTTTTTAGAAAATACCGCCTTAACCTTTGCCCGGAAATCAGGTGTAAAATCTCCAGTTTTAAATTCCAGCACCTCAATATCCGTATCCGCACCGCTTCCACTTACTTTACAAAGTGCAATATCCAAACCATCCATAGAGGTACCGCTCATTAAACCAATAATCAGTCTTTCAGCTTTATTTGCTTTCAGATAGAGGTTTTGAATTTGATTATTCATATTCAGGCTTGATTGTTAAAATTGATAGCGCTTAGTTTTTGTACATCGGGCATTTAATCAATAAAAGTAAATAACCTTTATTAAAAACTGCACATAACTCGCTATCTTTACTGCTCCGTACATTAAAAACCATATAAAAAAAATGGCTAGATTAAATCTACTGGAGGAGACACGTTTCGAGAAACTACCCGTAAGCGTGTTCGAAAATCCAAAAATTGCTTCAGTTAATGTGGCGCACCGAATCGCCAACCTCATTAAATCCAAACAAGCAAGCAACACACCTGCAGTACTGGGCTTAGCAACAGGTGTTACCCCAATTGCAGTTTATGCCGAACTGGTCAGACTGCATCAAGAAGAGGGTTTAAGTTTTAAAAATGTGATTACTTTTAACCTGGATGAGTACTATCCAATGGCGCCAACTGCAGCGCAGAGTTATGTTACGTTTATGAATGAGAATCTTTTCGATCACATCGATATCGACAAGAACAATGTTCATATTCCTGACGGTACCCTGGCACTGGAAGATATTCCGGCCTTTTGCCTGGATTATGAAAAGAAAATTGGTGATTTAGGCGGTTTGGATATCCAGATACTTGGAATTGGCCGTACTGGCCACATCGGGTTTAACGAACCCGGATCGGCACCAAATTCAGGTACCCGATTGGTGACTTTGGATGATCTGACACGCAGAGATGCTGCACGTGATTTCGGTGGAAAAACCTTTGTACCCACCAAAGCCATTACCATGGGTATCGGCACTATTTTTAAAGCAAGGGAAATTATCCTGATGGCATGGAGCCGTAAAAAAGCATCCATCATTAAAAAAGCTGTAGAAGGAGAAATCTCTGGCGAGGTTCCGGCAACCTATCTGCAATTGTCGGATCATGTTGAGTTTATCCTGGATACCCCTGCGGCCTCAGAGTTGACTCGTTTTGATACGCCATGGCTGGTTAAAGATTGCATCTGGACTGACGCATTGATCCGTAAAGCTGTAATCTGGTTGGCCAATACCTTAGGTAAACCGGTATTAAAGTTAACAGAAGATGATTACAACAATAATGGTATGGCGCAACTGGCTACTGAAAAGGGTCCGGTTTACAACATCAACATTCATATTTTCAATAAATTACAACATACCATTACCGGCTGGCCAGGCGGAAAGCCTAATGCTGATGATTCTCAACGTCCGGAAAGAGCTGAACCAGCGAAAAAACGGGTGATTATATTTTCTCCGCATCCTGATGATGATGTAATTTCGATGGGTGGTACCTTCATCCGGTTAGTTGATCAGCAACATGATGTGCATGTAGCTTATCAAACTTCTGGAAATACCGCCGTTTGGGATGATGATGCCTTGCGTTTTGTCGAATTTAATGTAGATTTTACAGAGAAAATGGGCATGGATAACACTCACCTGAAAGATCTTTACCATAAAATGAGGACTTTCATTGAGGCTAAACAACCCAACCAGGTAGATACTCCTGAAATTCAAACCGTTAAAGGATTAATTAGAAAAGGTGAAGCCATTGCTGGTGCGCGTTATTGTGGTTTGGAAGATGATCACATTCATTTCCAGGCACTTCCTTTTTATGAAAGCGGAAAGAACCAGAAAAATCCGGTTACCGATGCAGATATTGATCTAACCATTCAACTTTTACAAAAGGTAAAACCACAGCAGGTTTTTGCTGCCGGTGATTTTGAAGATCCGCATGGAACGCACATTGTTTGCTTCAATATTATTCTTGCGGCTTTAACCCGCCTCCGTGAAACGGAAGAATGGGCTAAAGATTGCTGGTTATGGATGTATCGTGGTGCATGGCATGAATTTGAAACCCATGAAATTGAAATGGCCGTACCCATTTCTCCTCAGGAATTGGAGCGCAAAAGGAATGCGATCTTTAAGCACCAGAGTCAGAAAGACCGGGCTGTTTTTCCGGGCGACGATTCAAGGGAATTCTGGCAACGTGCAGAAGACCGCAACCGTGAAACGGCTAAAGCCTATGATGAACTCGGCCTGGCTGAATATGAAGCCATGGAAGCTTTCGTCAGGTGGAAGTTTCAGGACTAAATAAATTAAGATTTAAGAGGCTGTTTCATAAATACAAAATGTCTTCCTGAGCCTGTCGAAGGACTTGTAAAAAAGCCGTTCAGTGCGTTTCTACAAGTTCAACGTGACAAGATTCAAAGATAAATCGATTTATGACACAGCCCCTTTTTGTTTATTAAACTAAATTGAAAAGAAGTTCTTCCAAACCCACATCCTGCCCATACTTCGCAAGTTGGCACTAACGGTAAATTTCATCATTACCCGCATAGTCCAGCCATTTAAAACCTGCAACATTTTGCGAAGCTTCGCCGGAAGAAGTAGCATAGAGGGCAAATAGAGATCCTACAAATCCGCCTGCCGCTTTAGTACTCAGATACTTCCCGTCAACATCACCCAATAGCAGTTTCCATTTATCAGGTTGTGTAGCATATTGAAAATTACATTTATCGCCATTTGTTTCAATCTGCAGGTATACTTTATTATTTCCACTGATTTCAACCTGTTTAATTAGCGTCGCCTTTTTTTGATCCTGGTCGCCTTTTAAAACCTGCAATACTGATTTGCCATCTACAACTGATCGGCATAAATAGTAAAAATGATATTCATTCTGAAAAATCATTATCCCGGCTTTTTCGTTAGCTGTTTTGGCTTTAAATACCAGCTCCGTACTGGCTTTGGCTTTTATGTGTTGCAATCGTTTACCAATAAAGGCAGGATTAGCTTTTCCCATACAGGTTTCGGGCAGTAGATTCATCGTTAAACCATCAGTTTTACTAAGCTTAAACCAGCTTGTATCTAAAGTTCTTAGAAAAAGTAAGGCAGGATCAAGCTTGTCTTTAAATTCTATTCTGTAAGAGAAATTGCCACTTTGAGGTCTTGCGTCTTTTTGCTTGACTTCTTTGAAGCCAGCCGAATAACTATATTTTATTTCCTTGCTATCCGGATTAATGACAGGCCATCCGTTTTCCCATTTTACAGGTGCAATAAAAGTTTCCCGCCCGGTATTGTAATAATCGCCCTCATATGGCCGGACCGCTAAGAAAACAGCATAGGTATTTCCATCCGGACCTTCTACAAGTTCTGCATGACCAGCCGAAGTAACAGGATTTTTCCTGTTGGGATCTAAGTTCCGCTGTGTTAAAATCGGATTATTTTCATAAGGCAGATATGGCCCCGATACGGATTTACTTCTTAATACCACCTGTGAATGATTTACTGATGTTCCTCCCTCCGCAGCACAGAGGTAATACCATTCTCCTCTTTTAAAAATATGTGGTCCCTCAATCCAAACCGGTTTTTTACTGATATCAACACCGCCATTAACCAGTGGTATTTCTTCACCCCGAACGCTTAAGGTTTCAGGATCAAATTCGTACATCCTGATTGTTCTGTGGCCACTGTACAAGGGTTTATTATCCGGCGCATCACTGTTGTAAATAATATAAGCTTTATCACGATCGAAAAATAAAGACGGATCGATTCCCTTCACCTGAGGCAGCCAAACAGGATCGCTCCATGGCCCCGCAGGGTTTTTAGCCGTGACCACAAAATTACCCTTTCCATCTATCAAAGTGCAGGTAACGTAAAATAATCCATTATGATAATGAATTGCTGGCGCGAATAATCCCCTGGAAACGCGATTGTCCATAAAATTCATCTGACCAGGGCGATCGATTACATTTCCAATCTGCTTCCAGTTTTTTAAATCCTGACTATGAAACACAGGAATACCTGGAAAATACGAGAAAGTTGAGTTGACCAGATAGTAATCTGATCCAACTTTAGTTACACTGGGGTCGGGATAAAAACCTGATAATATGGGGTTGTTAAACTTAATTTGTGCAACGCCCCGGAACGTTATGCCTATTAAAAAAATGAAAATCAGCTTTCTCATATTTATTTATACCTGGTTAAATTGTTGAAGATATACATAATGACATGAAAATGCAACCGATTGCAATATGATTTTTTTTCTTATTTTGCCTCTACAATTTATGGCATTTTAAAAGTACGGTATAAGGTGCTTTTTACATAAATTCACAGTTGTAACCAATATTTTAATTTTACCTGTTAAATAAAGCACGAAAATTTTTACTGAACAAGCAGCAATACCAATTATATTAAACCAAAATCAAAACGATAGAAATGAAAATGATTGAAACCATGCGTTGGTATGGACCAGATGACATTGTAAGTTTAACAGACATTAAACAGGCGGGCTGCAGTGGTGTGGTTACGGCATTACACCACATTCCGGTAGGTGAAATCTGGACTGTTGAAGAAATTCAGAAAAGAAAGGCTGAAATTGAAGAGACCGGCATGACCTGGAGTGTTGTGGAGAGCTTACCGGTACATGAAGACATTAAAAAAAGAGCCGGGAAGTACCAAACCTGGATCAACAATTATAAAATAAGCCTGGAGAACCTTTCCTCCTGCGGCATCAGGGTGATTACCTATAATTTTATGCCGGTATTGGACTGGATGCGCACCAACCTCAGGTACGAAACTGAAACCGGGGCCCTGGCTTTACGATTTGAAAAATCAGCATTCATCGCTTTCGATTTATTTTTACTGAAAAGGCCAAATGCAACTGCAGATTATACTGAAGATGAAATAAAAAAGGCTACTCATTATTTCGACAAATTAACCGATACACAAAAAAATGAACTCACTGCAAATTGTTTGCAGGGCTTACCAGGCAGCAAGGATCATTTCACACCTGAACAAGTTTTAGCATTATTAGATGGCTTTAAAGGAATTACCTCCGATATCTTAAAACAAAACCTGGTTCAGTTTCTGAAGGAGATTACGCCGGTTGCAGACGAACACGGTATGCAAATGGCCATCCACCCGGATGATCCTCCTTATCCCATTTTAGGTTTACCCAGAATTATGAGTACAGAAAAAGATGCACAATACCTGATCGACCAGGTACCGGCTAAATCAAATGGGCTTTGTTTCTGCAGTGGTTCATTTGGTGCAAGACCAGATAATGATCTCCCGGGAATGATCAAAAGATTAGGTTCAAGAATCCATTTTCTCCATTTAAGAAGTACAAAAAGGGATGAAGACGGTAATTTTTATGAAGCCAATCACCTGGAGGGCGATGCTGATATGTTTACAGTCGTTCGTGAAGCAGTAAAACTGATGCATGCTGAAAACAGAACAATACCAATGCGTCCGGATCATGGACACCAGATGCTTGATGACCTTAGCAAACAACCTTATCCAGGATATTCTGCCATAGGTAGGCTCAAAGGCCTGGCCGAAATCAGAGGCCTTGAAATGGGCATCAGCAAAAGCTTATTCAATTAAGCATCAGGAAGGCAATTTAGTACTAGATTGCCTTTCTACTACTGTTGGATTTAACACAATATGCGCTGTATTTTCATAAGGATTTTCCTGATGAATCATCTTTAGAAACATTTTTGCACATTCCTGTCCCATTTGCGAGGCATGCTGATCAATGGTAGATAAGTTTGGCGTGATATAGGCCGAAAATGCTTCATTCGCAAAACCAATCACCCCGATTTCAGGCGGTGTCTGATCAATCTCCTTCAGTTTTTTAATTACACCCAATGCCGTAAAATCATCTCCGGCAACAATGGCATCTGGTCTATTTTCAAACCGCATTAATTTTCCGGCACCAAACCTGCCGTCTTTAATGGATAATCCGCCAAAATGAATATACTCTTCCAAAACAGGCAGATGATTGTCCTGTAATGCCGCTTTATACCCTTTCAGCCTGTCGTTAAAAATTTTAATCTGATGAATAGTGGTTATGAAAGCAATGTTCCGGTATCCCTGATCAATTAAATGCTGGGTGGCCATATAACCCGCCCTAAAATCATCAAGGGTAATGGTAGGCACATTCAAATCTTCGTTTACACGATCAAAAAGAATCAGGGGCTTGTTTTGCTTTACAATTTCCTTAAAATGAGATACATCACTCGTTTCCAGAGACAATGAAGCCATAATGCCATCTACCTGAGCCTCAAGCAATGTTTTTACGCCATTAATTTCATTTTCAACCGATTCATTTGATTGATAAATGATTACCCGGTAACCACTGTCTTTTAAGCCGTCTTCAATACAGTGGATAATGGAGGCAAAAAAATGAGCCTGCACACTGGGCACAATGACACCAATAATATGTGTTTTGCCTGATTTTAGTGCCGAAGCCAGCTTATTAGGACTATAATTCAGCTTTTCTGCCGTTTCAATTACGGCCTTACGGGTGGCTTCACTTATTGCCGGAAAACCACTTAAAGCCCTCGAAACCGTAGAAACAGTAATGTTTAAAGCTTTGGCAATATCGTATATAGTTGTTTTCTTACTCAATTTTTAATGTAATGAGGGCTACCAATTTATCATATTCTATTTTTCAACCGATTGTTCCGCCAATTTAACAATTAAACCTTAACGATGATATTCTTTTTATACATGAAATACAGGAGTACATAGAAACCAAGCACATAACTTATGGCCCAGGCCAATGATGCATTAACAGGCGAAAAGAAAGGCGTATAAAACGTAGCATACATCTTTTCAAGTAATGGTGATTGAGTACCGTCAGCATTTGGCAGTTTAATAAAATTTAACATACGTGGCATCAGGCCTGCCAGAAAAAAGACAGTAATGGCATTTACGCCGTAAACAACAAAAGGCTGTGTAATTCTTTTATAACCCTGAACATCAATCAGCCAGTAACAAAGTGCAAATCCGATAGATGCCAAACCACCGGCATACAATACATATGAACTGGTCCACAAGGCTTTGTTAATGGGAAACTGTAAATCCCAAAGTAACCCTAAAATAACCGCAGCTATACCTGCAGTGAATAACCAGGCTACCTTTGTAGGTTGATCCGTATCTTTTCCACGCATCCATACCCCTGCCAGAATGCCAAACAAACAGGTACCTATAGCCGGTAATGTACTTAATATACCTTCAGGATCCCAGGTTTTTGATGATGACCAGGTATGTGCTTCGGTTAAAACCCCTCTATCAATCCATGCAGCTAGGTTGGTTTCTTTCTCAAGATTTGCATAGCCTATGCCAGGTACGGGCACAAAAGTCATGAGTGCCCAGTAAATGGCTAAAATGGAAATTAATAATTTGAATATGCCCCGGGTGGAAACTTTTAGAAAAATGATGCTACTTACGACAAATACAATCCCAATGCGCTGTAAAACACCCAGCAGCCTGACGGTTTGAAAAGCTTCTAAAAGACTTTTACCATCAGTCATAACGGCCATCATTTTGCCGAATATGGCCAGGAAAAATCCAAGCAGATACAGAATAACACCTCTTTTGATCGCCTTATTGATGGTTTTGTAGTGTGTGCTTGGATCTGCCTTACTACTGCTCATCGCAAATGCAATGGAAACACCAACAATCCAGAGAAAAAAAGGAAAAATTAAATCTGTTGGTGTACAACCATTCCATTCTGCATGTTCTAAAGGCGCATAAATGTGGCCCCAGCTACCCGGATTATTCACTAAAATCATCGCGGCAACAGTTAATCCCCTGAAGAAATCAAGTGATAGCAGGCGTTGTTTAGGCTCGGTCATGAATTAGAATTAGGTTTAGCAAACTAATTTAATACTTTGCTTTTACATCGCGAAATAAATGATCACGTTCTATGCGGCTTATGTAATGGCAAATTACGTGGTTTAAAAAAAATAACCAACCACTTTCTAAACTGATAAAACCTATTGGGTAAACCTTAAGACTTCGCAAGCCGAAAATTCAACTTACGAAGCTTAAAGTGATAGCGCACAATTTTGAAAATCATCAGCCTTTTTGTGCTAAAACCAATCAGGTTAATGCTGAATTATTTTTTCATCGGCTCTATTAAGGCTATGGTTCCATCCGGGTTATGCGTAAGTGCTGTCACCTTTATATTTCTGAGATGCGTTTTATTTGAAAGCTGGGTGTCATGGTAAAAGATATACCATTTGCCTTTCACTTCAACAATAGAATGATGTGTTGTCCATCCCTGAACCGGATTCATAAAAGTACCCTGATACTTAAATGGCCCGAAAGGACTATCGCCAATGGCCGAAGCTAAAAAGTGTGTATCACCGGTAGAATATGTAAAATAATATTTTCCATTATACTTGTGCATCCATGCGCCCTCAAAGAAACGCCTGTCATGGTCTTTGGTGAGCAATGGTTTACCATTTTGATCGAGTATGACTACATCTTTCACCGCACCATCAAAAGTTAACATATCTTTATTTAGCTTTGCTATTTTCGCCGTTAATGCAGGCTCGTTTTCCTTTTGAGAATCAGTTTTTGAACCATTTGCATCGTATTTGCCATTGTTCCAGCGTTGTAGCTGACCACCCCAGATACCTCCGAAATACATATAACTTGAACCATCTGTATCAGTAAATACGGCAGGATCAATACTGAAACTTCCTTCTATTGGTTTTGGTTCTGCCTTAAACGGACCTGCCGGATCTTTAGCCGTGGCCACCCCGATACGGAACACATCCTGTTTATCTTTTACCGGAAAATACAGGTAGTAAGTACCGTCTTTAAAGGCTGCATCAGGTGCCCAGAGCTGGCGGCCTGCCCATGGAATATCCTTTATACTTAAACCTACGCCATGATCTGTTACCTTTCCATTTATGCTGTCCATACTCAGGATGTGGTAATCATTCATGGCAAAATGATCGCCATTATCATTTTCAGGTACCCCGGCATCGATATCATGCGATGGATAAATGTATATTTTCCCATTAAAAACATGTGCCGAAGGATCTGCCGTGTAAATTTCACTGATTAAAGGCTGCGAAAGATACTTGGATTTTTTACTGGTATCAGCTGTTTCTGAAGTGTTTTTCTTTGCATTTTGCTGGCAGGAACTGGTTACTGCAAGTGCCATAACTAAGGCCAGTCCAGATAATTTTTTAATGTTTCTCATCATTTTAAGATTTATAAATGGTTAAGTTTATTTTGATTTACTTATAAAAGTTTCCGGTGGACCAAGAAAACTTGGCTTCAGGCCACCCAGGTCGAGTACCAGTTTCTGTAATACCACTCCCGGGTTTATCATCCAGTATTTAAGGGTATGCCTGCCGCTTTTTTTAAAATTCACGGCTGTTTTGAAGATCTTGATATTATCGGCTACTGATCGTCGCCAGGCGGGATCTGTTTGATATCCGGCACTGATATTGACAATCACTGGTGGCTCATCATCAATGGAAACGGCAAATTTTAATCCATCACTATTGGTGAAATCAATGGTAGGTGAAATATAAGTATGAAGGTTAAATGTACCTGCGCGGTTAAGATAAAGATCATACTCCAGATGCGGGGTATTGGCATCCAGGTTTTGAGCAGGTGATGTAACCGGAACCGGAAGCACTCCTCCTGTGGTTTTTCCGTAGTTCGGGATGGTTTTCCAAAATATCGGGCGGTTGCTCATTGCCCTGCTGTAATTTGGTGCTTCCATAGAAATATAACCGTCGCGTTCTGCAAAAGCATTTACAATTTGGTTCGTATATGTTGCATGATTTAAAGATAAAGGAACACTTAATTTTGTTCCATCACTTCCGGTTATCAGAAGGTTTGCCTGTGTTTTCCCTTTTGGTGCCCTGCCCCAGTCAATACTGATCCGGATTCTCTTCTCCTCATTTAAGATTCCTTTTGCCGTGCTCAATTTAACATGCGACGGAGCCTTTATCTGATAGTTTACAGAACCATTACCCCTGTTAAATAATTCAATATAATGTGATGAATTGATATCATGATCAAAAGTTGGAACAGCAACATTTACTTTTTCATTGCTTACCCAGGAAGAATCACTCCCTTCAATGGCCAGCCCCATTTGTGGCTTAGTTTGCGCCGAGCCGGAAGTCTGCCTTATCGTTTTTGGAATAGCATTCTTTTCAGGTTGCTGCCAGGAGGTATAGCCAATATGGGTTTGATCCATCATGTGGTTCCATTTTCCATTGGCCATGGTTTTATTATAATATTGGGTGATGTCTTCATCACGTTTATACCATGCTGCAACCTGATCAGCCATTGCATTTGTGGCGAAACGACCTTGTTTGGCATAAAGCTTATTCTTGGCCACATGATAATAAAGGTTGTAAAGGTTCGCGCTGGCCTCTACCGGATGCATGACCAGCTGATAATAAGCATCCTTTTGCTCGGCCGGGATCTGATCAAAAATGAATCTGGCCTTTTGCTCCAGTTTCTGGTAATCTGCAACTACATTCTCAAATTCATTATAATTAATCAAGCTGTAGGTACGGTCATTCAGCAATTCTGGCTTTACCCGACCGTTATATTTGGAGTAAAAGTCAAGTATTTCAGCAATTTCCATAGCATAGGTTTTATCAAATTGCTGTGCAGACCAATCGATGGTATATTGCTTCAGTTTTTCTGCGGGGATGGCATCTGGTGCCCAGGCATAATCCAGGAAGAATGAAATGGGGAATTCCATTGGTTTCAAATCACCTACATTTACAATCCAGATCTGACTCGCATTATACTCGTAAGCGAGATTCATCTGCTCCCAGATTTTTTGGATGGGATTGGTATTGATCCACTTATAATTTCGTGGATCACCCACATAATCAAAGTGATAATAAATGCCATAACCACCTTTTCTGGGTGCCTCATTAAGCTTGGGCAGTTTCCTGATATTGCCCCAGTTATCATCACAAAGCAGTAAGGTAACATCATCAGGTAGCCGCATGCCCTTATCATAATAGGCCTGTACTTCTTTATAGAGTGCCCATAATTGAGGTGTTTCAGAAGCGGGTTTTTTCGTTACTTTTTCAATGATTTCTCGCTGGTCTTTCACGATTTTTTCCAGTAATGCGGTAGCCGTTCCGGCTGTCATCGGTTCATCTCCGTCACCACGCATACCAACTGTTATGATCTGCTCCTTATCAGCCACACGCTTCAAACCACTTTCCCAAAAGGCCCGCAGCTGTTCGGGATTCTGATCATAATTCCATTTGCCACCTTTATATCTTTTCCATTCATCATGTGCCCTGGCCAAAGGTTCATGGTGCGAAGTCCCGATTACTACACCATATTCATCAGCCAAAACCGGATTCATGGGATCATCATCGTTAAAAGCGCTGCCCCACATGGCTGGCCAAAGGTAATTGCCTTTTAAACGCAGAATCAATTCAAATACTTTACTATAAAATTTGCTGTTGAAGCCCCCAAATTCCTTTTTGCTCCAGCCCGAAAGTGCCGGAGCTTCATCATTAAGAAATATGCCACGGTACTTTACAGCAGGCGAAGCAATAATATGCCTGCCTGAAATGGCAAAAAGCGCTTCACTTTTTTTAACCGGAACATCTGCCCAGTAGTACCATGGTGAAACACCCATCTGCCCGGATAATTCATATATCCCATAAATGGTTCCACGTTTATCACTGCCAGCAATCACCAGTGCTGAATCTATTCCCGGCGCAGGATTCATCACCACTTCAATCAAGGTGCTTTCCCACTTACCTGCCACACCGGCTACATTAATTTTACCATCCTGAATTAACTGATCAATAATATTGCTCTTTCCTATGGTACCTATAATAATGGCGGTATTGGCTGTTTTATCGCTTAGAAAAGCTGGCTTTAAGCCGGTAACTTTTTCAACATCCACCTGAAGATTAGTAGCGGCCCGGATAACGCCAGGCCATTCATTTCCACTTACCAGAATAGAAGATACCATGCCTTTGCCTGCCAGTGCAAAACTTCCCTTAACATAGCTTTTTGAAATGAATGGATCAACACCTGCAGCCTGACTGATGGCTTTGCAACCCAGGAATATCATAATAAGAACTAGTTTCTTCATCTGGTTAATCTTTAAAGTTAATGACTTCCTGATAGGCTTTTTTAGGCTGGAAATGCCCATCAAAAAGCAACGGATAATTTTTTCTTCCAGCTACCGGATAATTATCCAGCCATGAATAACGGTCGGAGATATTCCAGAATGTGACATTTGTAATGACATTTTTATATTGGCGGAAAATTTTAAAAACCATCGCATATTTATCCCGTTGTGCTTTTTCCAGTTCGGGCGTAAACACGTCCGATTCACCTGGTCTGCGGGCACGTTTATTTTTTTCCCATGGATAAATGGAAATATCGAGTTCCGTAAACTGGATGTTAAGTCCGAGTGATGAATAGCTTTCTATGGCTGTCCTAAGTTCGTCTTCGCCAGGCTCCTGCACAGACCAGTGTGCCTGTAAACCTATGCCATCAATTGGTACACCTTTATCTTTTAAACTTTTAAGTAGTTTATAAATCCTTTCCCGTTTTTCAGGCCTTTCGGTATTATAATCATTGTAAAAAAGTTTAGCGTCAGGATCGGCCTCGTGTGCATATTCAAATGCCTTTACAATAAATTCTTCACCACAGATCTGGAACCATTTAGATTTTCTTAAATATTCTTTTGGATCATCATCTATGGCTTCATTAACAACATCCCAAGCATAAATTTTTCCCTTATATCGACTTACGACCGCAGTAATGTGTGTTTTTAATCTTTGCAGCAATACTGTTTTGGTTACTTCTTTACCTTCATGATCTTTAAAAAGCCAATCTGGAGCTTGCTCATGCCAGCATAAATTATGGCCGCGAACTTTAATGCCGTTTCTTTGTGCAAAACTGATGATAGAATCAGCTTCTTTCCAGTAAAAAACACCCTCTCTGGGCTGCAGAGAAACCATTTTCATTGCATTTTCTGCAGTAATGCTATTGAACTGTTTTTTGATCAGCGGCACCGCGTTTCCGGCAAGGTCTTTCATGCCTAACGCCACACCAATTGAAAAATAAGATTGATAGAAGTCTTTTAAGCCACGCTGATCTGAGGAATAATTAACCATGTTTTGCGGCGATTTGCAGGAGTTCAGCACCATTATTAACGGAAAATAAATCCATAATACTGATCCCATAAATCTTAAGAATTTACACTTCCTGCTCATGCTATACCTGGTTTGATAAAATTATACCCGTACTAAAGTATAACTATTTACCCCAAACAGCAATCGGTTGCACATATTTACTGTTTTCTTGATCAAATGAGCAACTCCCCCATCCAGCCAGAACCATTTCAACTTCCCAACTCATCAGCTAAGCCGCTATCCGCACACCTTACCAACTCCGCTATTCCTTTGCCAAAGGAACCTCCACACCTACGGGTCCGCTGGGCTCACTTTCGTTCTTGAGGCGGTCTAAGGCCGTTACCAGATAGCTATAACGCTTTCCATTTTCTATACCGGTATCTATAAACGAGACATAATCTTCAAAACTGATTCTGATGATGTTTTTCGGATCAAGAACAGAGATCTTTTCTCCTTCTGCAAAGCGATAAATCACATAACCTGATGCCGTTTCCCCGTCTTTAGCCTTTAATGGTTTCTCCCATTTTAAATGAACACCATCTTTAAGTGCATCGGCTGATAATTGCTGTGGCTGATTAGGCGGTACTTCATCCAGCCAGGGCATTTGCGGCGGTAAAGCCTGGTATTTATAATAATTATTTTTTAGTGAGTCGGCCAAAGATCTTGCCACTGTACTTAATGATTTGGAACTAAAATACACACTGCCCTGAATGCGGCTGTTCTCTCTTAAATACCGGATCTGATTGGGTATTTCAGCAGGGTTACTCCAGGCTTTCTCCGCACGTGAATTTACCAGATAGGCAGCCTGCCCGATGTATACATGCCTGCCATAGCTATTGTTGCTCCACCAATCAACCAGTGTACCGAAAGGTGCAACCCTCCTGGTAAAAGAGAAATAAATCTGCGGATTGATATAATCTACCCAGCCTTCTTTTACCCATTTCCGGCTATCGGCAAAAAGTTCCGCATAATTGGATAAGCCACTGGTAGCAGAACCTTCCGGATCTTCGTTTTTATTCCGCCAGATTCCAAAAGGGCTGACGCCGAATTTTACCCATTTTTTATAATGATGAACACTGTCATCTATTTCTTTAATCAAGAGGTTAACATTATTCCTTCTCCAGTCTCTGATATCAGTAAAGTCTTCTTTGTATTTATTGAATGTTTCCGAATCATTAATGGTTTGTCCTTCAAGTTTATAGGGATAAAAATAATCATCAAAATGGATCCCATCCACATCATACTCCTTTACTACATCTAAAATAACCTGAACAATATATGCCCTGACATCAGGTATTCCCGGATCAAAATGCTTTTTACCACCATAAGTAAAAAACCAATCGGGGTGTTTTCTGATGGCATGATTTTCACTGAACACAGTGCTGCTACTCATGCTGGCTCGGTAAGGATTAAACCATGCATGCAGTTCCATCCCCCTGATATGAGATTCTTTAATGGCGAAAGCTAAAGGATCATATCCAGGTGCCGGAGCCAAACCTTGCCTTCCCATTAACCACTGGCTCCAGGGCTCCCTTGATTTGGCATAAAAAGCATCGCCGGCAGGCCGTACCTGTAAAATAATGGCATTCATGCCCTGTGATTTATGGCGTTCAAGAATACCGATCAACTCCTGCTTTTGCTGGTCAACGCTTAATCCTGGCCTTGAGGGCCAGTCGATATTGGTCACTGTGGCAACCCAAACGCCCCTGAACTCTCTTTTTGGTGCAATTTTTGATGGTGGTTGAGCATTTAATATATATGGTAGTGTAGTTACAATTAAAAGTGCGTATAGAAAGTTTTTAAGCATTATTCTGTCTTATTTTTTATTCAGGATGTTTTATTTGTGTGTGTAATACAAATGAATCTTAGCAATTAAACGATTTTTTTTAAAAACTCTTATAAATTTTATTAATAATTCTATTTTGCGCCCTGCTAAATTAATTGTACCCCTTATACCTATGGGAGAACAAAAGTATATTAATTTAAGAAGATACAGCATTATTAAGAATGGAACCACAAAAGATTAATAAGGGAGATAGGAATAAAATCTACTTTCTGATCATTGTTATTGCGGCACTTGTCGGAACAAACGCTTATTTATTTTTTAAAGACAGACAACAGAGCAAAAAGTTTGTAACAGTAAGTACAGAAAAAGATAAACTTCGTTTAGAAGTGGAGAAAATTGAAGTAGAGCTTGACAAAGTAAATGCACTGAATCTTGATTTAAATGAAAAACTCGTAGAAGAGCAGCAACTAGCCAGAAAGAAAATTGAAGAACTTAAACTTGCTTTAGAAAAAGGAGAGATTACCCAGGGCGAACTGGATAAAGCCAATACCCAGATTAGTGAGCTGAAGGTTTTTGTGAAGAATTATAATGATCAGATTATCCAGCTTCAGAAAGACAATATTTTCCTGAAAAACAGCCGAGACAGCCTGGAGAATACCTTAAGAAACATCAGCAATAGAGCTTCAGGCTTAGAAGATGAAAATGCCAGTCTTAGTGCCAAGGTTAAAACTGCAGCGGCATTAAAGCTGCAGAATGCAGAAATCTTTGCTTTTAGGACAAAATCGAGCGGAAAAAAAGTTCAGGTTAGCAAATCTTCAGCTGCAGAAAAGTTAAGCGTTCGCTTTACTATTATCCCAAATGAGCTTGCAGAAAAGGGCCACCACAACATCTACCTGCGGGTATTTGACCCTGCAGGGAATTTACTGGCTGATGACGGAGATCGTTTTGAGGCCGATGGCCAGGAGATGCAGTTTAGTCATTCCATCTATATAGACTACAATAATGACAACAGCTCTTACGTGATCGATTGGAAGAATCCAAAATCATTCATGAAAGGAATTTATACAGTTATTTTATATACTAATGGCAATACAATGGGGAAAGCCCAGGTAGAATTAAGATAAGGCCTTTATGCCAGTGGATATGTAAGATAAAACGTAGTACCCACATCAGGCACTGAAGTAAAACTTATCTCGCCACCCGCATTTTCTACAGCCTGCTTGACAAAAGCAAGCCCCAAACCAGTTCCGGAAGTTTTAGTGGTAAAATTTGGTACAAAAATTTTATCGTGTAATACCAGTGGAATTCCTTTTCCGTTGTCTTTGATTTCTACAAAAGCGTGCGATTTATCGTTGTATAAAACCACCGTTACGCAACAGTGTTCATTGCCTTCAATCGCCTCAATGGCATTTTTAAACAAGTTATTAAAACTCCTCAATAACTGGTCATGATCTGCCAGGATATAAATCTGCTGACTGGATTTATTCAGCAGGTTTATTTCTGCATTACCGGTATTTTTGTACACTTCTCTGGCCTGCTCCAGTACCGGCAGAATCTCTATTTTCTCCAGATTGGTATCAGGCATTTTGGCAAAATTTGAGAATTCAGAGGCTATTTTAGAAAGGCTGTCTATCTGTTCAATGAATGATTTACTAAACTTTTTAAACTTAACCTCAAAATTGGGATCATTTTCCCGCCAGGATTTCTCCAGCAGCTGAACACCCAGTTTTAGCGGAGTGAGCGGGTTTTTAATTTCATGTGCCACCTGCTTGGCCATCTCCCGCCAGGCACTTTCCCTTTCAGAGCGGGCAAGCTTCACCGCACTGGCCTCAAGCGCCGCAATCATGCTGTTATACTCTTTAATCAGCGATCCGATTTCATCATGTCTCCGCCATACGATAGGCTCGTTACGTTGCCCGATCCTGGTTCGGCTAATGCTTTCCTGGATAAAAGTTAACGGACTCGTAATCTGATTGGCCAGGAATACGGCTAAAACGCCCACCGCAACAAACACGAGTGCATAAATATTGATCAGGTTACTGACGAAAAGTGCAATCTTATCAGAATATTCCTCTTCATTGGAATAATTAGGTAAACCAATGTAAGCGATGGTTTCATTCTGTGCATTGCGAATAGGCGCATATGCAGCTGCGTAAGTCAGGTTGCCCACCTTTTCTTCCGGGTTAATATATTCTGACCGTTTGAGCTGGGTAAGATAGGTATATGCCAGCGGTCCCATCTTTTTACCAATCACCTTATAATTATATAACTTGGGATAGGTTGTCATGATCAGGTTGCCTTTTGTATCATAAAGATTCAGGTCGGCATTATTGATATCTGCAAAGTTGTTAAAATCAGCAACGGCATTTTCGTCATCATTAATCCCCCCGCTAAATACCTGTTTCTCAAAATTTTGCTGTACTTTTCTGATCTTATCTTTAATGGCGGCATTTTGCTGTCCCCTGTATTCATTGTCCATGTAATAATAAGTTACCCAGCCTACAATGAGTAAGGTAGCTACAACAGAGAGCACAATGGATACCTGAATACGGGTTTTGTACAATATTTTGTTGGCATTAATCATGAGTGAGCGGTTAATGCTAAACCAGCCTACCCGTTCATCATCCAGGTTTTTAATGAGCCACACCAACCCGTAAAGTAATAAGGAGAAAATGATAAAAACGAGAAAGAAGAAAGACAAAGCCGCCAAACGCTCCACATAACCCACCTTTTCCTTGCTGATGACCACCATTTTATTATCCGAAGGCTTGTAAATCAGGTGACTGTATGGAAGTGCGCTATCACTACTGCTTACAAAATCATCCTTTTTGCCCTTAAAATTATGCCCGTCTAATGGATAGGTATAGTTTCCAGATTGATTTAAAAGACGGTTATTGTTATAGAAGGCGATGGAATAACCCCTGAAGTCTTCATCTCTGATCAATTTCTGATCGCCAAGTAAGTCAGGTAATTTATTATTATAATTATACGGTTTCGAACGGAGTTCAACAACCAGCGTACCCAATAATGACCCATGGTCTATCACAGATATAATACCGAAATAGTCCTGATAACCAAAGGTATTGTTCACCTGGTAAAAATAATTACCTCCGTTAATTTTAACGGAACCTGATTCAACCAGTTCTTTATATTTTGAAAAAGGCTGGCTTCTCACATTATCAATGCTCTGTCCGTTTCTGTTATAAGGATAAATCTGATAATCATAACGGGACAAGTATCCGTCCATGTAATTTTTAATGTGGTTTTTTAATACGGTATAATTGGTAACGGCGCCTTGTTTAAAATAACGCACCAAAAACTCATCATTAAGCAATTGTGATTCGAATACACCTAGCGAGATAATGGCATTAGGATCTTCAGACGATTGAATTTTGCGGGCCAGCGGTTCACGGAGGCTGCGTTCTTTTATATCCTTATATTTAATGTATTTAATGGATGTATTGAAAGCCAGGCAGAAAAAAACAATGGCAAATAAACCAACCGAGAACCTGATTCCCTGTACATAGATTCCTCTTGCGATGATAAACAGAATAAGTGCAAAAACAATAAAAAAGGCAGTAAAATCTGTTAAGGCTTTGTATACAAAAAGTGCGGCAAAGGCGGTCAAAAAGATAATCAGCCTTTCTTTGTTGGTAACCTTCAAAGATAACGTTATTGTAGCAGTGATTACCGTAATCAGATAGATCTGAAACCATACCAAACACAGGATCACAATACTGACCCAGCTTGAGCCGCTTAACTTTAAAATATTAATAATCTCGAAATTGATTTTGGAATTATAAATAAGCCCGAAAAAGACCTCATCACTATAATAAGCTATAATGCCGATGAAAACCAGTAAAATCGCATGGATGAGGATACCCAGTACTTTACTCCTTTTGATCCATCCGGCAAACTGGTATTCCTCTTTGTGGTTGTATACAAACAGTAAAAACCAGGTTAAAGAAAATACATTCAGCATGAAATCACCAAGAGAAGGCATGAGAAAACTATCTCCATAAATTCGCGGATCAAACAGTGATAGTGAAAAATGGTGGTTAAACCAACCGTAATATAAATCTGAAAACCGGAACAAAGCAAAGAACGCCAGTAACAGAAAAGTACCTGAAACAAGATAGCCTTTTTTGGCAATCAGTGCGCTTAATGAATTAAAAAACATGCAGATACACAGCATGCCGCCAATAAATAGCCAGAGCTGTGTAACCGAATAATAATCGTTGCTATATCCTGGTTTTATTTTTAGCCCGAACAAAAATTTGTTATCCAGGCTTTTGATGACATAAACATCCTTATCGGTAAAAGAAGCCAGCGTTAGTATTTTCGAATTCGTCAGAGACGGATCAATGTCATTTTTAAAATATGGTGTTTCCCTAAACGGGTATTGAGATTGGATGCTAATCAGAAAAACAAAACAAAAGCTGCCTTCTGAATGCTTAATTACTTCATACCATCCATTATAAAAGAACAATACGGATTTTCCTTCTTTTACCCTGGAAAGATCGAAATCTGTTACTTTATAGGAACTCCAGAATTTAAGTTGGTTATGTTGAAAAGTTAAAAGGTTGATTCCTTTATTTTTCCTGTAAGTGTTTAAAAAATCAATGGCACCTTTCGGGTTATGATGCAGTTGCTTCGCTTTCTGTACTTCTTTTTTATTGGAAAGAAAATCTTCTACATTCTTTTCCTTAATCAGCAGGTTAGTTTGAACTTCCCTTGCATATCTTTCCAGCAGCTCAGATTTGGTGGTAAATTTGCTTAATGTGATAGAGGTTGTAATCAGGCAACAGGCCAATACAAACAGCAGAAATCTAATTTTTACACCAAAGCTCAATGTCATTAATTTTGATAAAGGTAAATATAGATAAAAACAGCACCACAAATATTTTGTTTATGGTGCTGTTTAGAAATATCAGGCAATAGTTGCGCTACTGGTTTGCACTTCCCGGCTTACCTTTTTTACCAATCCTTGTAAAACATTACCCGGGCCTACTTCTACAAATTCTGTAGTCTGGTCTGCCAGCATATGTTCAACAGTTTGCGTCCACCGTACAGCACCTGTTAACTGCTTAATCAAATTTTCCTTAATCTTTACCGGATCAGTATAGGGCTTAGCATCAACATTCTGATAAACCGGACAAACCGGAGCAGAAATATTGGTGGCTTCAATGGCGGCCTGCAGTTCAATTTTAGCAGGCTCCATTAAAGGAGAGTGGAATGCTCCGCCAACATTAAGTTTGAGAGCTCTTTTTGCACCGGCTTCCGTTAATTTAGCACAAGCCAGGTCAATTCCTTCAATGCTGCCCGAAATAACCAGCTGGCCCGGGCAGTTATAATTTGCCGGAACAACAACTGCATCGATTTCAGCACAGATTTTTTCAACTACATCATCGGCCAAACCTAAAATTGCAGCCATAGTAGAGGGTTGGGCCTCGCAGGCCTTCTGCATAGCATTTGCACGGGCTATAACCAATTTAAAGCCATCTTCAAAAGACAGTGCATCTGCAGCAACCAATGCAGAAAATTCACCTAAGGAGTGGCCGGCCACCATATCTGGTTTAAAATCATCACCTAAAACCTTTGCTAAAATAACAGAATGCAAGAAGATTGCAGGTTGTGTTACATTGGTTTGTTTAAGTTCTTCATCCGTTCCGCCGAACATGATATCGCTGATGCGGAAACCGATAATTTCATTTGCTTTCTCAAATAATTCAGCAGCTTTCGGGTGATTATAAAGGTCTTTACCCATGCCTACGAATTGTGCCCCTTGTCCGGGAAAAATATATGCTTTCATTATAATTTAGGTTTGGCGGCTCGCGTTTCAGCGTGGAGCGCTCACTTCAACGCCTTACTTGATACCAACTACTTAATACTTTTAACTTGATACCTCTTATTAATCTAAACTCGCCGTAATCAGCCTTAAAAATTCAGACCTTGTTTTATCGTTACTTAAAAATGTACCGGTAAAAGCAGAAGTGGTGGTAACGGAGTTTTGTTTTTGAACACCACGCATAGACATGCATAAATGCTTACATTCCATTACTACTGCAACCCCCATAGGGTTTAATGTATTTTGAATACAGTCCCTGATTTCGTTGGTTAAACGTTCCTGAACCTGTAAACGGCGGGCAAAAGCATCCACAATTCGCGGAATTTTACTTAAACCCACAATATGCCCGTTGGGAATGTAAGCAATATGGGCTTTTCCAAAAAATGGCAGCATGTGGTGCTCGCACATGGAATATACCTCAATATCTTTTACCACAACCATCTGGCTGTATTCCTCTTTAAACATTGCAGATTTTAAAATCTCATCCGGCTTTAAATCATAACCATGGGTTAAGTATTGTAAAGCTTTGGCCACGCGTTCTGGCGTTTTCACCAAACCTTCACGCTCAGGATCTTCACCCAGCTGACTTAAAATATCTTTATAATGGGAGGCTACAGCTTCAATTTTATCATCGTTATAGCGATCTATTTTTACATAGCCATCTATCGATTCTCCTTTTAATACATCTTTAGTGCTCATTAATATGGGGTTTTAACCAAAGTATTCAACAAAGTTATTTTCGGTTTCGTAGATTTTAACGCAATGTAAAATCGCACCGCTTTCAGCAATCGGAGCCAGTAGCTGATTCCAGATTTCTATGGCCAAATTTTCTGTTGAAGCCAGCTTGCCTTTCATAAAGTCTACATCCAGGTTAAGGTTTTTATGGTCAACCTTATCTACAACATAATTGTTCATCACATCTTTCAGCCACTTTAAATCCACCAGAAAACCCGTTTCCGGATTAACTTCACCTTTCACTGTAACATATAACCAATAATTATGACCATGCCAGTTCGGGTTTGCACACTTGCCATAAACTTCATTATTTTTGTCATCATCCCAATCGGTTCTTGCCAATTTATGGGCCGCATTGAATGATGCTTTTCTCGTTATATAAATCATTACTATTGAATAAACCGCAAATATAATGATAATGCCTTAAGCCTAAACATCAAAGCTTAAAGAAACCGGTGTTTAATCAAACTATCTGCTAAATTTACCTTATGAAAACTTTAATTGTTGCCGCGACCAGAGCCGAACTTGCTTTTTTTTACGAGCACTATCATCTGCCCGAAAAAGATTTTGTAGAAAGCAGGCATTTTGATGTACTCATCACCGGTGTGGGGATGGTGGCAACAGCCTTTGCACTTGGCCAGCATTTAACCAAAACGTATCAACTTGTACTTAATTTCGGAATTGCCGGTTGCTTTGACCGGAATATAGAATTAGGCACCCTGTTAAATATTACCGAAGATTACTTTGCCGAGCTTGGGGCAGAAAACGGAGATGAATTTCTCTCTATAACTGATTTAGGCTTTGGAGAAAGCCATTTTATAGCCAGAAACAAAGAAAATATTGATTTGCGTTCAGCAACAGGAATAACGGTAAACTGTGTAACAGGAAGTGAAAAAAGCATTAAAAATTTAACGGAAAGATTAAATCCCACTACGGAGAGCATGGAAGGTGCAGCGGTTTTCTACGCCTGTAAGCAGGCTGATATGGATTGTATTCAAATCCGAAGTGTATCAAATTATGTTGAACCACGTAATAAAGAAAACTGGAAAATGGGTTTGGCCATTAAAAATTTAAATAGCTGGGCCATCTCCTTTACTGAGGAAATGAACTCATGATGACGTTTTAGTATTTTACAATCTTTATTTTTGAATTTATGAAACTTACACTCGGATTTTCTCCCTGCCCTAACGATACATTTATATTTGATGCACTTATACACCACAAAATAGATACAGAAGGATTAACATTTGAAGTAAGTTATGATGATGTGGAAACCTTAAATCAGAAAGCTATGAAAGGCCAGCTGGACATCACCAAACTAAGCTTTCATGCCTTTGCTTATGCAGCCCGTCAATATGCATTGCTTGATGCAGGCAGCGCTTTGGGGTTTGGCGTTGGTCCTTTGTTAATTAGCCGTAAGTTTGATCAGCAAACACTAGCCGAAAGATTGAAAACTAATCCCGGGTCTCTTCGCATCGGAATTCCGGGAAAATACACTACAGCTAACTTTTTACTCGGCATCGCCTATCCTGAACTTCAGAATAAGCAGGAAATGGTTTTCTCCGAAATTGAAACCGCTTTGCTCGAAGATGAGATTGACTTAGGCCTGATTATCCACGAAAACAGATTCACTTACCAAAATAAAGGCTTAACCAAAATAGTAGACCTGGGCGATTACTGGGAGAAATTAACAGGTTGCGCCATTCCGTTAGGCGGAATTGTAATTAACAGAACCTTAGACCGTGAGGTGCAATTAAAAGTAAACCGACTGATTCGCCAGTCTGTAGAATATGCTTTCGCCCATCCAAAATCTGGAATTGATTTTATCCGTGAACATGCACAGGCCATGGATGAGGCGGTGATGTATAAACACATTGAACTTTACGTAAATAAGTACAGTATTAACCTGGGAGAAGAAGGACGAAAAGCGGTGGACACCTTATTTAAGCTTGCTCAGGAAAGGAATATTATTCCAGCGATACAGGAAAATTTATATTTATAAAACAGTGAAAGGCTCCATCTATCGAACATGCAGCCTTTCTGTAATACATTCCTTTAAGAGATCCTGAAACAAGTTCAGGAAGACGATTTAAATTATCATTTTTAGCTCACCAGCAACTTATAACCTTTACCGTGAACATTAATAATCTCTACGTTTGAATCTCCTCTGAGGTATTTCCGCAATTTGCTTAAAAACACATCCATACTCCGCCCGTTAAAATAATTATCATCATGCCAGATACTTAAAAGGGCTTCTTCTCTGGTTAAAACGGTATTTTTCTTTAAGCACAGCAAGCGCAACAATTCTGCTTCTTTAGTTGAAAGCTTTTGTTGTTGTTCGTGATGGGTGATAATTTGTGTGGTATAATCAAAATGATATTCGCCAATGGTAAATTCCGTTTCCGGTACTTCTTCAGTTTGGCCACCCTTGCTCGCCACCCTTTTAAACATGGCATTAATCCGGAGTAGCAGTTCTTCAATACGGAATGGCTTGGTAATATAATCATCACCACCTAAATCATAGGCAGCCGACTTATCTTCGAGCATGGTTTTAGCGGTAGCAAAGATAATGGGAACATGTGCATTCACCTTCCTGACATCTTTACCCAAGGTAAATCCGTCTTTTTTTGGCATCATCACATCGAAAATACAAAGGTCAAAGTTTTGCTTGTTAAAAGCCTTTAAACCTTCCTCGCCATCATTGCATAACACCACATCAAACTTGCCTTTTAACTGCAAATAATCTTGTAATAATAAACCTAAGTTTGGATCGTCCTCTACCAGAAGTATTTTTTTCATTTTCTTGATTTTATTCACGTATGCAGCTTGGCTACACTAAATGTTTGATTCTGAATATGTATGGTGGTTTAATGCTTACAGCGATTAACACCACAATTTTAGATAAATTTTGTAAGCAAAAGCAATTTGTATTCCTCAACTACACTTATCTGCCAATATATTTTGATTTATAAAGGTAAAGATATTTCAAATGTTGTTCCTTTATCCTTCTCGCTGCTCACTTTTATGGTACCATTTAACTTTTTAATAATATCCTGAACATAATTCAGTCCCAGGCCAAAACCTTTTACATCATGCAAATTACCAGTAGGCACACGGTAAAACTGGTCGAAAATTCTTTTAGATTGTTCCTTGGTCATCCCTATCCCCCGGTCAGAGATTTCGATAATCAAATGTTTATTGGTATTTCTGGTCGAAATAGTAATCTCAGGTACCTCTGCACTATATTTATTGGCATTATCAATCAGATTATAAAGCACGTTGGAGAGGTGCAGTTCATCACCATAAATAACAGCATTTGCAGCTTCGGTATGAAGGTTGATGATGGCGTTACGCTTTTGAAGCTGCAGTTCCATACTGTCTAAAACAATAATAATCAGGTCATTCATATCCACCTCAGTGTTTTCCATTTTAAGCTCTCCTTTTTCCAATCTGGCAATACTTAAAACCCGTTCGATATGACTACCCAAACGCACATTTTCATCATATATAATATTGGCTAGCCTGCTCAACCTGCTTTTATCTTCAGTAACCTCCGGGTCTTTGAGTGCCTCACTGGCAATCATGATGGTGGCTACAGGCGTTTTAAACTCATGCGTCATATTGTTGATGAAATCAGTCTTCATCTCCGATATTTTTTTCTGTTTCAGAATGGCATAAAGCGTATAAGAAAATATAAATACCAGCACCAAAAGCAAACCCACTGATGAAGCCAGGGTTGCACTTAAGTTCGATACAATGGTAGAATTTTTATTGGGGAAGCTTACAATCAAAGTTCCGGGATCACGGAATAAATCATTACCAAAAAGCGGAATTTTATAGGTATTCTCCGGTAAAAACTCTTTTTTAACATTAGCCGCTTCGATAAATAAAACAGAATCTTTTTTCGCGAGTGATATCTTATAAGAGGGTTTCTGGTTAATGTTATGTGTGAGCAGTTCTTCTTTCAGTAAGGTACCGAGTACCTCAAAATTAATGCGTTTGTATAAGGGCACATTTATTTCCTGTAACTCTTTGGAAACATCTTCTACCATGCTTAAGCGTGTGTAGGAGAAAGTATCCTTTCCAAGTGACGCAATTTTAAGCTCCAGCCGTTTTTTGGCAATTTCATCCTCCCGTTTGAATTTTTTCTCCAGATCATCCGAAATTTTTGGCAATCCAACCAGCAGTGGGTTTCCGGTCATTGGGTCGGCCACCAAATACCTGATCGTATCCGGAAGGTTTTGAGGGGTTCTGAAATTAAACGTTTTTGAACCAGGTGAAATGAGCTTGGTCCGCATGCTGTAACCCTTCAGGTTTAAGCTGTTCAGGTCCACCAGCGCATCTACTTCCACATCCAGGCGCGTACCGGTTAGAGATGCCTTTGGTGCGGAAAGCGATTTAAATTCATTTTCAGAAATCAGCTTTGGCCCGCGGTATGAAACTCTGATAATGCTGTCCTGCTGGTTCAGGTAGTTTTCAATCTGGCTTTCCCTTTCGGCCTGCCGCAGTTCAGATTCCTGCGCATACTGTTGCCTTAAATCTTTAATGTCAAGCGCCCTTTGCCTGGAATCCTGTAATTGCCTCAGTTTATTTTCAGCATCCTTTTTATTCAGATGATCGGCTACATTTAAACGTTCTACTTTTTTAACCACATTGGCTAAAGTCTGGTTTACCTGTTCATCAAAAAGCTGAGATTTCAGTTGATAAGCTTCCCTGATGTAATATAACTGCATCACGAAAACACCCAGTAGTGCCACGGTCATTAAAACAGTTATAAACCAAAAGCTTCTTTTTTTCATGAATCGGTATTGCCTAACCTTTAAAAGAGATAACAAAAAGGGATTTTAAATTAATCAGATATCAAAAATAGTGATTAGGGAAATGAGAAGATTGTTTTTAACATATTTTAACAAGGGTTATGACACTGAAAATGAAGATTTAAGAAAGTAATCTCAAAAAAAATGCCGGGGCAAAAGCCCCGGCATGGTTCAAAATTGTTTGCTTAAAAAAGATTCTTTATTTAGAAAGGCAAATCATCATCTTCACCTGGCGCATTGCTCACATCAACCGGAGCTGCATATGCCGGAGCAGCAGCTGGCTGTGCACCAGCAGCAACCGCATTGATTCTCCAGATCACAAGGCTGTTAAAATAAGATGTTTTACCTGTTTTGTCTGTCCATGGGCGGCCACGTAAATTAAAGAAAACCTCAACCTCATCGCCCGCTTTAAATGTATCTAATAATGCAGTTTTATCTTGTAAAGCCTCAAAACGGATATATTCTGGGTATGTTGGATTTTCTGCGTATTCTACTATTAAATCACGTTTTTTAAACGTTTCACTCACTTGCTGCGTTGCACCTACTTCGTGTACTTTTCCTTTAATTTCCATAACTAATACTAATAATGTACGTATAAAAGCCAAATCTCTATAATTTTATTGATAACTTCGCATATATTATGATGCAAGTTTTCCACAATAAAAGCAGGGTAATTATCACCTGCAATAAACGCCTTTCTCCTTATTTACAAGATGAAGTTACGGCCTTAGGTTACACGATAGAAAGGGCTTTCCAAACCGGCGTTGAGCTAAATATTACGCTTACAGAATGTATTAAACTCAATTTGAACCTGCGTTGCGCCAGTCAGATTTTATATTCAATTAAAAGTTTTAAGGCCATTACTCCTGACGATTTATACAAAGAAATTTCGGCTATAGCGTGGGAAGAATTAATAGATTTTACCGGTTACTTTTCCGTAACTTCCAACGTAGATAATCCGAACATTACCACACCACTATTCGCCAACTTAAAAGTAAAGGATGCGATTGTAGATCGCATGAAAGAGAAAAAGGGGATCCGCCCTGATTCTGGTTCGGATGCGAATAAAGCAGTAGTACATTTATATTGGAAAGATGCAGATGCAGATGTATTTATGGATACTTCAGGTGAAACACTGGCCAAACATGGTTATCGTAAAATCCCGGGAAAAGCACCTATGCTGGAGGCTTTGGCATCAGGCGTAATCTATGCCACCAAATGGGATCGAAAATCGCCTTTTATTAACCCGATGTGTGGTTCTGGAACGCTGGCCATTGAGGCTGCGCTGATTGCTACTAATCGTGCGCCGGGCTTATACCGGATGAATTATGGCTTTATGCATATTTTAGGCTATGAAGAAGAAGCTTTTTTCGCAGAACGGAGAATCCTGAAAGAACAGGTGATTAAAAATACCGACCTTAAAATTATCGCTTCCGATCTCTCTGAAGATGCTGTGGAAGTAACCCGCAGAAATGCAAAAACGGCCGGGGTTGATACCTTGATTGAGTTTGAAGTTTGTGATTTTGAGCTTACGCCCGTTCCTGAAGACGGCAAAGGCACCGTGGTTTTTAACCCGGAGTATGGCGAACGTTTAGGTGTGCACAGCAAACTGGAACTCACCTATAAACGCATGGGCGATTTTATGAAAACCAAATGCAAGGGATATTCCGGATATATTTTTACCGGCAATCCTGACCTTGCCAAAAAAATAGGTTTAAAAGCTTCACAGAAGCTAGAGTTTTATAACGGAAAGCTGGATTGCCGTCTGCTTGAATATGAATTATATGATGGTTCACGCCGGGCACCTCAAATTGAGCCAGAAGCCATTTCTTAAACCTTAATCTAAGTTTTACAGGATCAACAAGCCGGCATGAACATTATGAAAAATGTTCGTGCCTGGCTCTTATTCGCCGGTTATTTTATAATGCTTAAGGCCCCCCGAATAACGCTTTTATTTTCTTCACAAGCGCTTATGCAGCTGATAAGTCCAAAAATTTAATTTTAAAATCATCTGACTTCAAGAAATAAATTCAATATATTAAACCTTTGTTTAACGCATTTGTTTCTTATATACCGTTAACGTAATTCCTTATAGTGCTAAAAATTAACAAATCTAAAAACTGTAAGGATACTAGGCTCGTATATATTGAAAAAATTAAAAAATAATCCTTTTTTATGGAAGATGTATTAGCTTTAAAAACAAAAAACGTTGCCGGAAATATTAGAAAAATCAGGGAATACAGAGATTATACCCAGGATTATCTGGCGGCAAAATTAAAAATTTCACAAAATGCCTACAGTAAGATTGAACTGGGATATAGTAAATTAACGATCGATCGTTTGTTTCAGGTTTCAGAAATTTTAGAGGTTGAGGTTACGCACCTTTTAACCTTAAACCCAAATGATTTAATTAAGATTATTGCTGATGATGAGCATAGAGCAGCAACGGTAAGTTAAGTGATAACTTACCGTTGTTAATATCATTTCTTTCTCCGTGCATCTATTTCCAATATCTTTGTGGTAAATTTTAATGATGCAGGACCCCATTCAAAAAACAATAACATTTGTTAAGCAAACCTTAAAAAATGCAGAGGCTGGCCACGATTGGTTTCACATTGAGCGTGTGTTTAAAACAGCTTTAAATATCAATCAGGAAGAAAAAAGAAATGAGCTGGTTATTGCTCTGGCTGCGCTTTTACATGACATTGCTGATCCAAAATTTAACAATGGCGATGAAAATTTAGGTCCAAACCTGGCGCAATCCTTTTTACAATCCATAGCTGTTGAAGAAGAGGTGGTGCAGCACGTAAAAATGATTATTCAGCACATGTCTTTTAAAAACAGTTTCGACGACAACAGTTTTACTTCCAAAGAAATGCAAATTGTGCAGGATGCAGATCGTCTGGACGCCATTGGTGCTATCGGTATTGCCAGGGCATTTACCTATGGCGGCTTCAAAAACCGTGTGTTGTATGATCCTTCCATTAAACCGGAAGAACATCTTTCAAAAGAAAGCTATAAAAATACCACCGCGCCAACCATCAATCATTTCTATGAAAAGCTTTTGCTTTTGAAAGAGAGGATGAATACAGCGGCAGGTAAAAAAATCGCAGCGAAAAGACATCAGTTTATGTTGGATTACCTCGATCAATTTTACAGCGAATGGGAAGGCAATTAATTCACAACTTCAATTTCTTTTCTTTTATTCCACAACAGAGTAAGCTTAGTTATTCAAATTACTAATAAAATTAGCTTTATCACTATATTTGTTAGTAAATAAAAAGCTATGTCTGACCGAATTCGTGAAAAGTTAAATATCCTGGCCGATGCGGCAAAGTATGATGTTTCGTGTTCATCAAGCGGAGGCACCCGTAAAAATGACAATAAAGGTATTGGTAACAGTCATACTTCAGGTATTTGTCATACCTATACAGAAGATGGGCGTTGCGTTTCCCTTTTAAAAATCCTGTTAACCAATCACTGTATCTATGACTGTTTATTTTGTGTTTCGAGAAAGAGCAATGACATTAAGCGAGCTGCCTTTACTGTAGATGAAGTGGTGGATTTAACCATGAACTTTTACCGCAGAAATTATATCGAAGGTTTATTTCTGAGTTCAGGTATTTTTAAAAATGCAGATTTTACCATGGAACGGTTACTGTTGGTTTGCAAAAAACTTCGTTTAGAGCAAAGTTATAATGGTTATATTCATTTAAAGACCATTCCAGGGGCCAGTGATGAATTGATAAAGGAAGCCGGCCTATATGCCGATCGCATGAGTATCAATTTGGAAATGCCTACCGAAGCAGGGCTGAAGCTCTTAGCGCCCGAAAAGAGCCATGCGGATGTGATCAAACCTTTGGGATTTGTACAGCAAAATATTGTTCAGTTTGCTGAAGATAAAAAATTAATTAAGCATGTACCTAAATTTGTTCCCGCAGGCCAGAGTACGCAAATGGTGATTGGTGCCACGCCTGAAAGTGATAAAGATATTATGTATACGGCTAATGCTTTTTACAAAAACTTCTCTTTAAAAAGGGTTTATTATTCTGGCTATGTGCCCATTAGCAATGATAGCAGGATGCCCGTTTTAGGAACCCAGCCACCCTTGCTCAGGGAAAACAGGTTATACCAAACCGATTGGCTGATGCGGTTTTATGGCTTTAAAGTTCAGGAAATTCTAAATGATGCCAACCCAAATCTGGACGTAGACATCGACCCGAAACTCAGCTGGGCCATCAGAAATATGCAGCATTTCCCGGTAGATATCAATAAGGCAGATTACAGGATGATCCTCCGAATTCCGGGTATTGGTGTCATGTCTGCGAAAAAAATTGTACAGGCCAGAAAGTTTGGGAAATTAAGAATTGATCAGCTGAAGAAAATAGGCGTGGCGTATAACAGGGCTAAGCATTTTATAACTTGTGCAGATAGTCCTTATCAATTAAAAGATTATCAGGGCACGCAGATCAAGGCCTTTATCATGGCCGATAGTCAAAGCAAATACCTCAAAACAGATAACAATCAGCTCATTTTATTTTAGTGAATTAAAAAGACTATGATTTACACCTTCGATGGCTCTCTTTCTGGTTTGCTAACCGCAGTGTTCGAATGGTTTGAACGGAAACCCGGGCATATCAAGTTACAATTGAGCGATATTTTTCAGCCCGATGCTTTTACGGAATCGTTTGAGGTGATCACCAATGAAGAGAAAGCAGATCGCGTATGGAAAGGCCTTCAAAAAAAGCTGAAGAAAGACTGGCAGAGAACTTTTTATTGTAGCTATTTATCTGAAATTCCCGAAGCTTACAACCATCTTTTTCAGTTTGCCCTGTACATTTTTGAAAGCGCAGATGGTGCATCAGCCAATTTCGGGAATGATCATGTAATTGCTTTATCCAAATACGCTAAAAGCGTGGAAAGGGAAAAGCACCGGATGGAAGCCTTTATCAGGTTTCAAAAAACGGCCGACGGCAGGTTTTACACATCAATTGATCCTGATTTTAATGTTTTGCCCCTGATTTCGAATCATTTTAAAAATCGCTATGCCGATCAGCAGTGGATTATTTACGATTTGAAACGAAAATATGGCCTTCATTACGATTTAAATGCAGTTGAAGAAGTAACCATCAATTTTTCTGATGGTGCAAAAACCCCAAACCCTTCCCCTGCATTAATGGATGAAAAAGAAGAACTTTACGCTATTTTATGGAAAGACTATTTTAAAAGTGCCAATATTGTCGCACGGAAAAACACCAAATTACACCTGCAACATGTACCCAAAAGATATTGGAAGTATTTAACCGAAAAGCAGCTGGCTTAACACCCGTTTAACATAAAACCACTAAATTGCACCATGAAATTAAGTGTACTGGTTCTAATTACAGCACTTGCTGTTGCGCTTTCCATTGGCATGGTCAATTTTTATTTTGAACGCAGCTGGTACTACTTTGGAATTTCCTTTGGCGTTTCTTTTCTAAGCAGCTTTCTTGTTTTTTATTACCTGTTAGAAAAATACATTTATAACAAAATAAAGCTCATTTATAAGCTAATCCACAACCTAAAACTTGGAAAAGACCTAAAAGATGCATTGGGTGAATATGTTAGTTCAGACCCGATTAATGATGTGGAACACGAAGTGAAGGAATGGGCTGGCGCAAAGAAAAAAGAAATTGATTTACTAAAAAAACAGGAGCAGTTTCGCCGCGAATTCCTGTCGAACGTTTCGCACGAATTTAAAACACCGCTTTTTGCCATTCAGGGCTATATTGAAACCTTACAGGATTGCATTACTGACGACCCTGAAATGGCCATGAAATTCCTCAAAAAAGCAGAAAATAACGTAGAGCGGTTAAGTTACCTGATCAATGACCTGGATGCCATTGCCAAACTTGAAACCGGCGAATCTCCAATTAATTATCAGAAATTTGATTTTGTGTTGCTGGCCAAAGAAGTGATGGAAAATCTGGATGACCGTGCAAAATCCAAAAACATCAAACTATTTTTCAAGGATAAATATACTGCCGTTACCTTCGTTCATGCAGACCGTGAAAAAATCCGCCAGGTGTTGATAAACCTGATTGTAAACAGCATTAAATATGGTGTTGAAAACGGAGAAACGGCTATTAAAATATTTGAACTTCACGATCAGTTTCTTATTGAAGTGACCGACAATGGAATCGGGATTGAAGAAAAGCACCTGGCCAGACTTTTTGAGCGTTTCTATCGCATTGATACACATCGGGCCAGAGAAGTAGGCGGAACCGGTTTAGGTTTAGCCATTGTAAAACATATTTTAGAGGCTCACCAGCAAACCATATCCGTAAGAAGCACGCCTGGAATTGGAACTACCTTTGCATTTACCTTACACAAAGGCAGTTAAATAATTTTCAGTATAAAAGTCTCTTCCTGACGAAGCAAATTTTACAGTTATAATCAAACTGTAAACATTTAAACTAAATGTGCCAATTTGTCACTTTTAATTTAATTTGTGTATTTTTGCAATCCCAAAATCTTTTTAAAGAATGATTGATTTACAAGTACAGGATAAAACGCATGATGAGGCCAGACAAGGTGAAGCACTAATTTTAGATACACCCGTTAAAGCCGACGCACGTAAATTATACATTGAAAGTTATGGTTGCGCCATGAATTTTGCCGATAGTGAAATTGTAGCTTCTATTCTTTCAGAAACAGGATTTGAAACGACCGGTGATTATCATCAGGCAGATGTGATTTTTATCAATACCTGTTCCATCCGTGAAAATGCAGAAACCAGGGTGCGCAATCGTTTATCACAGTTCGGTGTCGAAAAACGCCGTAATCCTAAACTGATTGTTGGTGTTTTGGGCTGTATGGCAGAACGACTGAAATCTAAATTCCTCGAAGAAGAAAAACTGGTAGATGTGGTGGTTGGCCCGGATGCCTACAGGGATTTACCGAATTTAATTGAACAGGTAGAAAGCGGCCATAAGGCAGTAAATGTATTGTTATCCCGTGAAGAAACTTATGCGGATATTAGTCCGGTTCGTTTAAACAGCAACGGAATTACTGCGTTTATTTCCATTACACGTGGTTGTAACAACATGTGTTCTTTCTGTGTAGTGCCTTTTACACGTGGCCGTGAGCGCAGCCGTGATGCACATTCCATTATTGAAGAGGCAAAATCGCTGTTTGAAGCCGGTTATCGTGAGGTAACACTTTTGGGGCAAAACGTAGATTCATATACCTGGACTTCGGCAGACGGTACTGAAACCGTAAACTTTGCAAATTTACTGGAGCAAACAGCTTTAGTTCACCCGGATTTGAGGGTTCGTTTTTCTACTTCTCACCCGAAGGATATCACCGATGAAGTATTGGAAACCATCGCTAAATACGATAATATTTGTAACTACATTCATTTACCGGTTCAATCCGGCAATAGCCGCATTTTAGAATTGATGAACCGTACTTATACGCGTGAATGGTATATCAACCGCATAGATGCCATCAGAAGAATTATTCCAGGCTGTGCAATCTCAACTGATATCATTGCAGGTTTCTGTACGGAAACCGAAGCCGAACATGAGGAAACGTTAAGCATCATGGATTATGTTCAATACGATTTTGCCTATAACTTTACTTATTCGGAAAGACCGGGAACACTGGCAGCCCGTAAGCTGGAGGATGACATTCCTGAGGAGGTTAAAAAACGTCGTCTGGCCGAAATATTAGCCAAGCAACAGGCACATTCATTAATGCGTTTACAGGAATGGGTAGGCAAAACTGTTCGTGTATTAATAGAAGGTACTTCAAAAAAATCAGATCAGGATTATTGTGGTCGTGGCGACAGTGGCGCAATGGCCATTTTCCCGGCTATTGATAGCGTAAAACCAGGACAATACGCTAACGTGTATATCGAAAGATGCACTTCAGCTACACTGATTGGAAAAATAGTTTAAAGAGAGATTAAAGGTTACGGTTAAATATTACAGGACAAGCTGTATCATACATGACTTTTAACCTTTAACATTCAACTTTTAACAATAAAGAATGGATACACAAAATATTAAACAACGATTCGGGATTATTGGCAATTCGCCCCTACTTAATCGTGCCATAGATATAGCCAGCCAGGTTGCACCAACAGATATGTCGGTTTTAATTACAGGTGAAAGCGGAAGTGGTAAAGAAGTTTTTTCACAGATTATCCATCAGATGAGTGCACGGAAGCACGGCTCATTTATTGCCGTAAACTGCGGTGCCATCCCTGAAGGAACCATTGATTCTGAACTTTTCGGACATGAGAAAGGGTCGTTCACCGGTGCCCATGAGGCCAGAAAAGGATATTTTGAAGTGGCCAATGGCGGAACCATCTTTTTAGATGAGGTGGCCGAGTTACCCTTGGGAACCCAGGCGCGTTTGCTCAGGATACTCGAAAGTGGTGAATATTTAAGGGTTGGTTCATCTAAAGTTCAGAAAACAGATGTCCGCATTATCGCGGCAACCAATGTTGATGTATACAACCGCGTAAAAAACGGGAAGTTCAGGGAAGATTTATATTACAGGTTAAATACCGTTCCACTACGGATTCCGGCTTTACAGGAGCGAAAAGAAGATATTTATTTACTTTTTAGAAAATTCTCGGCAGATTTTAGTGATAAATACCGCAGTCCTTCGCTGCACCTGGAGCCCGATGCCATACAGATTCTGACCAATTACAGCTGGCCGGGCAATGTTCGTCAGCTTAAAAATATTGCCGAACAAGTTTGTGTGCTCGAAAAAGACAGAAATGTTACCGGTGCCGCCATCCTGAACTACATTCCGAATGAGTCTGGCAGTAACCTGCCCATGGCGATTAATTCACAATCAAAAGAAGACTTTACGGAAAGAGATATCCTGTATAAAGTTTTATTTGACATGAAAAAGGACATGGTTGAACTGAAGAAGCTCGTTGCCGAAATTATCCAGCACGGCGGGAATACAGCCAGCGTTTTGGCCGATAATCCTCAATACATTAATCAATTATACCGCGATGTTGAATTGCCGGGTGGACAGGAACATACCTTTACCATTCAGCAACCTACACCAAACAATGGGAATAATCCAAATAATGGAGATTACTATGCCCATGATGCTGAAGAAATTGAAGAATCCTTATCTTTAATTGATAAAGAATCCGATCTGATTAAAAAGGCATTGAAAAAACACAAAGGCAAACGGAAATTTGCCGCCCAGGAACTTGGTATTTCAGAGCGAACACTGTACCGGAAAATTAAGGAGTTAAATTTATAATCCTTCGAAAAAAACTTAATCTAGCCGACATTAAACGGTAAGCATCACCTCATCCAACTTAAATGAAAATTAAAATATCTGCACTTCTTTTAATCGCCGTACTTACGGCATGTGCTTACAAGTTCAATGGCGCTTCTACAGTGGGTTTAAAAACCGTTGTGGTGAAGGTTTTTGAAAACAATGCACCTTTGGTTGTACCTACCTTGAGTAATCAGTTTACAGAAGCCTTAAAAACGAGGATCAGGAACCAAACCAACTTAAGTATATCTACAACAGAGGGAGATGCCGTATTTGAGGGCAGAATTACGGGTTACGATATTAAGCCAGTGGCTTTACAGTCGAGCTCAACACCTACGGCTGGCGCAAACAGACTAACCATTACCGTGGCCGTAAAATACACCAACAATACGGCCGGAAAAGAAAAAGAAAGCTTTGAAGAGAGCTTCACAAAATATTTCGACTTTCCACTTAATGGCGCTTCCATACAGGCTGCCTTACCCGGAGCCATAGAGAACATCAATAAACAGCTGACAGAAGATATTTTTAACCGCGCTTTTGCACAATGGTAATTTCATTTGAACCTGTTCACACACAAAACTTTCTAAAAACCGCTTACATTTTTTAACTTAGCGACAAACCTCAAGAATGGATCATCAACAGCTATTGGTAAATTTACTTGCCCAACCTGGAAAGGTTGGCCCGGAGCATGTGCCCATGCTTCAGGAGCTGGCAGTACAATTTCCATACGCACAACCCATTCACCTGCTACTGGCAAAAGCTGATGCATCCTTCATTCCAAAGGCTGCTTTATATAGCCATGGGAATGCTTTATTTCATATTTTAAATATGGTTTCTGTCCAGGATGAAGACCTGAATGAGGAAATACAGCCAGAAAATGAGATAACGGAAGTTGTTGCTCAGGCTGAAAATGATGTACCTGAAGAAATTTTAAACAACCACAAAGATGCTACTGAAACAGCCGGGGATGTAGCGGAGGCAAACCAGAATCTTGCTGAAGAGGATCTGTTTATTGAAAGCATAGCGACTACTGACTTCTTTGCCTTTGAGCAAAGTATGAGTACTGATGTGGTCAGCACAGCTCCTGATATAGAAACCGTTGTTCCGGATCATCATGAAATTAATTTTGTTTCCAGATATGACGATGATCAACTGCCCTATACTTTTTTATGGTGGTTATCCAAAACCCGTAAGGAACATGAGCAGATTTTTCAGCCTTATGTTCAGCCAAAACCAGCTGTTGTTAAACAACAACCTGCTCAGCAAAAAGATGCTGCCGAGTTTCAGCAACAATATGTGGAGCACATTTTTCATATTCAAACACCATTTGAAGTTGCAGATCATCTGGCAGAATATCCATCAGCTGATGTAAAGGATGCAAAAGGAGCAGAAATTATAGAAAAATTCTTAAAAGAAGACCCAACGATAAAGCCTCCGAAACCTGAACAAATTGACAATGAAAATAAGGCGAAGAAGAGTGCAGAAGATCATTACGACCTGGTTTCTGAAACTTTAGCTAAAATTTATATCGAACAAATGCTTTATCACAAAGCCATAGATACTTATAAAAAATTAAGTTTGAAATATCCAGAAAAAAGTGGTTACTTTGCCGACCTTATCCAATCTATAGAAAAGAAATTTTAAAATATAATATTACCATGATAACCTTTTTAATTATTTTATTAATTGTTGTATGTATAGCTTTAGGCTTATTTGTATTGATACAAAACCCTAAAGGCGGGGGTTTAGCCAGCGGCGGAGGTACCAGCAACATGTTTGGCGTGCAACGTACAGGTGATGTTCTCGAAAAAGGATCATGGGTTTTGCTTGCCGCAATCGTAATTTTAACATTAGCCATTACCACTGTTTCTAAAAGTGGCGGCGGTGCTACCGCAGTAGGAAATTCAGCAATACAGGATCGTTTAGACAAAACACCATCTCCATCTCCGATTGGTAGTAACCTGAACAATACAGCACCAGCAAAACCTGCTGATACCACTAAAAAATAAACCAGACTAATTTATTTGGCCAAAGCTTTCCCCTTAAAGGAAGGCTTTTTTGTTTTCAGCCGTTTTTGACCTTATCCCTTATAAAAAACTGAATAAATTTAAAGTATTCCGGAGCTCCATCCGTTTACCGGTTTATAATGCAAAATTAGTGGTGCCGAAAAACGAATCTCAAAATATCATTTCTACTGTTGCCTATTATGGCAAGCGCCTGTTCAGCTTTATCCGCGGGCGGGTAAATACAGATGAAGATGCGGAAGATATTTTGCAGGATGTATGGTATCAGCTCAGCAATCAGCCTGAACTTGGTGCCATTGAACAAATTAGTGGCTGGCTGTATCGTGTTGCCCGGAATAAGATTACCGATCGGTACCGCAAGCAAAAAGAAGCCTCTCTTGACGATTTTATAGGTGAGGATGAAGACGGCGGATTTAATTTCAGGGAGATTTTGCTGGCAGAACCTTATGCCCCCGAACAAGAAGGATTAAAAAAGTTATTCTGGGAACAGTTATTTATGGCACTCGAAGAGCTACCTGCTAACAAGCAATATGTATTTATTCAAAATGAACTGGAAGAACGTAGTTTCCGGGAACTGGCAGATGAAACAGGCGAAAATATCAAAACGCTTATATCCCGGAAAGGATATGCAGTGAAACATTTACGTAACCGTTTGCAAAATTTATATCAGGAATTTATAAACTATTAATATGAGACACAGAAAATATAGTAAAGTCAAAAAATTCATTTTCTTTTTACCTGTTGTAGCCCTTATCGGAACAGCGATAGGTTATACTGTAATGTCTTTGTGGAACTGGATTTTACCTGAAGTTGCCCATGCCGGCCGGTTGAATTTCTGGCAGGCTTTAGGTCTTCTGGTATTATGCAGGTTGCTTTTCGGTAATTTTAATAAAGGAGGCAGGAACCGTTTCCGCGAAAATGCCTCTAAATTGCGTTCAAAATGGCAAAACATGAATGAGGAAGAACGTGCGAAGTTTAAAGAAGAATATAAAAACAGGTGCAGCTCCTGGAGAAAAGGTTAATCATAATTTTTGATTCAGTTTTATTTTAAAGAGGATTTTTTTATCTTCCAAAAAAGCGCCATTCACAATTTAACACATCTTTACATAACCTGAATACAGGTTTCAAATTCCAAATCTGATCTGATGTTAAATGCAGTTTGCTATTCGCCTTAATTTGAGGTACTTTTGCTAAAAGAAATAAATACAACAGATTGAATTTTAACGATTTTAACTTTGGCCCTGATTTATACGAGGGCCTGATGGCGATGGGGTATAAAAGTGCCACACCAATACAGGAGCAAGCCATTCCGGTAATTTTAGACAATCATGATCTGATTGCCTGTGCACAAACCGGAACTGGAAAAACGGCCAGTTACTTATTGCCGGTGATGGATAAAATTAGTCGTGCTGCTGACAGACATAACAATACCCTGATTTTAGCCCCTACCCGAGAACTTGCACAACAGATTGATTTACAGGTTGAAGCCTTGGCTTATTTTACCAATATCAGTTCGCTTGCTGTATACGGTGGCGGTGATGGCATTGCATACGAGCAGCAAAAACGTTCGATGCGGGATGGTGTAGATATCATTATCGCAACTCCTGGTCGTTTAATGGCTCATTTGTCTTCAGGCGTTTTAAAGCTTGAACATTTGCAGCATTTGATATTGGACGAAGCAGATCGAATGTTAGACATGGGGTTTTATGATGATATTATGCGCATTGTAAGCTACCTGCCAAAGAAAAGACAAACCCTTTTATTTTCGGCCACCATGGCACCGAAGATCAGAAAAATGGCCGGAAGTATTCTGAATGAACCGCAGCAAATTACCATTTCTATTGCAAAGCCGGCAGAGGGGATTGATCAACAGGCCTATAATATTCATGATCAGCAAAAGCAGGCGCTATTAACTGACCTCTTCAAAGACGGGAAATACAAAAGCGCTATTATTTTTGCATCCACCAAAGAGAAGGTTAAAGCCTTGTATAAAACATTTAAAAGCTTAAGTATTAAAGCAGATGCATTCCACTCTGATTTAGGTCAGAAAGAGCGTGAAGATATTTTATTAGCTTTTAAAAACAGAAGGCTTCCCATCATTATCGGAACAGATGTTTTATCTCGTGGAATTGATGTGGAAGGTGTTGATCTGGTGATTAATTATGATGTACCTGGTGATCCGGCAGATTATGTACACAGAATCGGTAGAACAGCAAGGGCTGCGACTAAAGGAACTGCAATTACACTGGTAAACGGACGGGATAAACGGAAGTTCGAAAACATTGAAAAACTGATTGAAAAAGCAGTTCCCAGAATGCCCCTGCCGGAACATATTGCTTCCATGGAAATTACGCACGTGGAAGAGAAGAAACCGCAACATGCCAGAAATAACAATGCGAAGAAAAAGGTATGGCATAAAAAGAAACCTAAGCCGAGTAATCCTGCTTCATAAATTAAAACACCAGTAAGATTCTTATTGGTGTTTTTCATTTTACGCCTATCTTTGTTTTCTTAAATGGCAAACTTTATCCTTATCGGCATCTGCATTTTAGCCGGAATCTTTTTTAGAAAAAGCAAAACTTTACCTAAAGATGCACATAAAGGCATTAATGCCTGGATAATTTACGTTGCACTACCTGCGGTATCTTTCAAATATTTACCACATATTACCTGGACTAAAGATTTACTTTTCCCCGCTCTCGCCCCTGTTGTGGTATGGATGTTTGGCTGGCTTTTTATTACACTTTACAGCCAGTTTAGAAATATCAGTAAAGCCACATCTGGCGGTTTGAAGCTAATTAGTTCATTAAGCAATACATCATTTGTTGGTTTTCCCTTGATTATTGCCTATTTCAGTGAAAAGGAGCTGGCTGTAGCCATCATTTGCGACCAGGTAACCTTTACGCTTTTATCAACCATCGGTATAATTGTAGCCATCCGTTCTTCGCAACAGCAAAAGCTAAATGTAAAATTAGTTTTGAAAAAGGTATTAACCTTTCCGCCGTTAATTGGCTGTATACTGGCGCTGACTGTTCCACGATATATTGATTTATCTGCCCTGGACGTATTATTTGATAAACTGGCAGGAACAGTTGGTCCTTTGGCTTTATTCTCTATCGGTTTACAGTTGAAATTTGGCGGATGGTTTGGAGAGATTAAACACATCAGCTTTGCTTTGTTGTTTAAATTAATTTTAGCACCACTTGCCATTTTAATGATCGCATTGCTCTTGGGTATGAATGGAATAATTACTAAAATAACTATTTTCGAAATGGCCATGCCAACTTTATTAACCGCTGGCGTTGTAGCCGATCAGTATAATTTAAATCCGAAGCTTTCTAATTTAGTTGTGGGCTTGGGCATTTTACTGTCGTTTATTACAACCGCTATCTGGTGGTTTGTGTTAACGCAATTTGGCTTTTTTTAAGCGTCATAACATGAGACTGGCTCTATTTTCAACCTTATGGAAATTGATTAGACTGATTAAAAGTAGAACAAAGAGATAATGCTTGGCTTTTCAAAAGGTAAATCTGAACAGGTCATAAAAGCTCTGTTGACAAAATTTTAAATAAAATTGCTTATAAGTAAAGCAAAAAAAGCCGCAAAATTTCTTCAGCGGCTCTCAAATATTTTGAACGAATTACAATCCTAATTTCTTAGATATTGCTGAAGGAATACCAGCTTTATTTAATAAAAACGCAGTTGTTTTATATTTTACATAGTTCTTTGTTACGTATAAATAACCTTTATAATCGTTGGTAACGCCCCAAGAATTTTTAACAATATAATATTCTTTACCATTTTGATCTTTAGCCAAACCAACAATGTGCATGCCATGATCATCAGTGGTCTGATAATTATCAAATGCAGCCTGACGGTTTTCCTGCGTGATTTCCATTTCTGGCTGAGGGCCATTAAACATATCTGCTTTTTGTTTCAATGACATATCGTTAAATGGAATTTCAGGAACGAAAGCTACACCATTTTTATAACTGAAAGATTTCTCGCTTACATCTGTAGCCCAGGCAACTGTAAATCCATTTTTCAAAGCGTTATCAATAATCTCAGTGATTTCATTCACTTTAATATTATAAACCTGATCGAATGACCAGTTATCTGGAACCAGCAAAGTAAACTTGCTGTAGAAAGGATGATCATTAAAAGAAGATAATTCTACATAATGATCGGGATTAATTCCTACAACCTCATTAGCAAAAGTTTTAGGCGTATATTTCTTTCCTTTAAATGTGAAGTTTTCGGGTACAGCTCCTAAATAAGCATCAATAACGCCAGAATATGCCTTTAACCAGTTTGGGGTCAGTTCGCCATTGGCATTTTTAACCACAGCCTCTAAAACGCCTTTCTCGATATCGCCAAGCTCTGCAGTTTTATTGGTTTTAGTACCATAGTTTAAGCCCGTGTAAACATCTTGCGGAACCGCACCATATTTTCTGTACATATTAATTACATCGTGTAATGCACCACCATCACCTAAGTTAACAGCACCGTGCATGCGTACATAATTAATCCCTTTTTCTACATAAGCATTTCGGGCAGTAAAAATTTGTGATAACTGAACAGGTTGTTTGCCTGCCTTAATCATTTCTGATTCAATAAATGAATTTGTAGAATAGCTCCAGCAGGTACCGGATGAACCTTGGTTTTGAACTGGCGTATTTGCTAAATTGATAACTTCGGTAAATTTAAAAGCATCCTTGCTGTTATCGCTTTGGTTATTTTTTAAAGAATTAACCAGATTGTCTTGGCCAAAAGTTACCAATGTTGATAACGATAATGCCAAACCAATCAAACATAGTTTGGTGTATTTGATCATTTTTATGAATAATTATTAAAATTTAGCGAATGTAAAAATTGTTGCCGATTTACAATCAGAAAGTTTTTAATAAATCGATAAATAAAGTCATTCAAATGCAACAATGTTGAATTAACATTCCGGCAAGCTGATTGGGATATTTGTTGCCAAGCCTCCATCGGATGTTTCCTTGTATTTTGCATTCATATCCAGGGCTGTTTCCCACATCGTATTGACTACAGCATCCAGACTAACTTTTGCCTTATCAGGATTGCTTTGTAATGACAGCTGACTTGCGGTGATGGCTTTGATAGCCCCCATGGTGTTTCTTTCAATGCATGGAATTTGAACCAAACCGCCAATAGGATCGCAGGTTAAGCCTAAATGATGCTCCATAGCGATCTCTGCAGCCATTAAAACCTGTCGCTGAGAGCCACCTAAACACTCTGTTAATGCCGCAGCCGCCATAGCAGACGAAACTCCGATTTCGGCCTGACACCCACCCATTGCTGCTGAAATGGTAGCACCTTTTTTAAAAATACTGCCTATTTCTGATGCACAGGCAATAAACTGAATAATCTTATCTTCTGCATAACCATCGCAAAAGGTAATAAAGTATTGAAGCACTGCAGGAATTACACCCGCAGCTCCATTTGTAGGTGCTGTTACCACACGCCCGAAAGAAGCATTTTCCTCATTTACAGCCAATGCAAAGCAGCTTACCCAATCCAAAATATAATTAAATCCATTCCCACCCTTTCTGATGGCTTCTACCCATGAGGTATAGTCCTGATAATCACTTTTACCGATCAATCGTTTATTTAGCGGGAACGCCCTGCGGGCAACATCCAAGCCTCCGGGTAAAAATCCGGTGGTATGGCAACCCCGGTAAATGCAATCCCTCATTACGGCAAAGTGCTGCAGCATCCGCATTTTAGTTTCGGCTTCAGGTCGCCAGGCCAGTTCATTTTCCAATACAATTTCACTCACCTTCAACCCTGTTGACAAACACCAGTGTAAAAGTTCTTTCGCTTTTTCTATTGGAAAGGGTAAATCAACCTGTGGCTTCTGACTGTTGTCTTCACCTTCCTTCACAACAAAACCTCCACCAATAGAATAATATGTCTCGGAAAAAGCTTTCCCAGTTGATAAAAAGGCCTGAAAAGTAACTGCATTCGGATGAAAGGGAAGACTTTCTGCAAAAAGAAAAAGCAGATCATTTTCATAGTCGAAATCAATTTCTAAATCTCCGGCAAGCTTAAGCTTTTTATCTTTTTGAATGGCTTCAAATGTTGGTGTAACTGCATCCACGTCAAAAGTAACCGGATCAGCACCTGATAATCCGAGTAAGATTGCCACATCCGTTCCATGGCCTTTACCTGTTTTAGCCAGTGATCCATAAAGGAGTATTTTAATCGTTTCTACCCGATCGATAAGACCTTGTTGATTTAGCGATGCCGTAAATTGTTGTGCAGCACGCCATGGCCCAAGTGTGTGTGAACTTGACGGACCAATGCCTATTTTAAAAATATCAAAAACGGAGATTTGCTCTTTTATCATGAAAAAAGTTAGTTATACAAAGCTATGATTGTTTTATTGAAACTGTAAAGAAATAATAATCAAAACATAATATAACAGACATATTTAATTCTTAAATCTAATTAACTTTGATCTATGAAATTACGCTTTTTAATATTGTTTAGCTTATTAATTGTTACTTCGGTACAGGCCCAGAAAGCTCAAAATATTTATTATTTAAAAAACAATGGCGAACAAGTTCAAACAAAGGATAAAGCTGATTTTGTCAGAATTATCGAGGAACCTGATTCTGCTGATACCCGCTTCAAGCTTTTCGAGTTTTATAATAATGGTAAAAGGAAAAAGCTCGGTTATTTATCAGCTTTTGAGCCAAACTTAATTTACGAAGGTCACGTAATTGGTTATGATTCTTTAGGAAGAAGATCGGAAATAGTTAACTATAAAAACGGAATGCCTTCTGGCAGTTCGCTATATTATCATAGTAATGGCAAACTCTACAGGGAAACGGAATACATTCCTATTGAAGCGCGGCCAAATCAGATGTTGGGAATAAATTCTTCTTTGGCAGATCTCATTTTTGGTACCAGTTTCAAAATAATATTTGATGCTGACTCTTCAGGAAAAGTTAATATTGAAAACGGAAAAGGCCATTTAAAAGTAGTTGATAAGTATAAAGAATTTGAAAAGGGTGAGGAAGGTGATTATTTGAATGGCATGAAAAATGGAGTATGGACAGGCTATGATACCCGAATGGGCTTAACATTTAAAGAAGTTTATGATGGGAACAAATTCATCTCCGGAGAAAGCTTAAAAGATGGAAAAACATATTCCTACACTTCGCCGCTGCAGGCTCCGGAATACAGAGGCGGAATAAAATCCTGGAATAACTTTATCGCAACAACAACAAAATATCCTCAGGATGCATACCGAAATGGAATAAGAGGAACTGTTAAAACCAGTTTTGTTGTAGACGTTACAGGGAGAATTACTGATATTGTTATTGAGAAATCTGCAGATAGATCATTAGACGAGGAAGCCATAAGGGTCTTAAAATACTCCTCAAAATGGGAACCTGGTAAAGAGCGTGGCGTACCAGTTAAGGTAAAATATAATCAAAGTTTTAATTTTGCCTTTTAGAAGGCTATTGATACTAATTAACCTAATAATCAAACTCCAGAATTTCCTTATCCTTTAACATTTGTTCCACAAACCGTTGGTGGTTTTGTGGTGTTCCGGTTGCGGTCCAGTTTCCGGTGATGACATGATTGACCAATTGGTGTTTGCCTCGTTGAGGCTTTAACTTATTTTCCCGAAAAACCTCCTCATAACTTTCTAAATCACCATGCGTATGTTGTTTTTTGACAATGCGATAGACCCTCTTGGTAAAACGACGATCGCCTATTTCTTCAACAAAAGGAAAAATAATCAAGGCCAGCAGCACCACACCGGTAACACCGATGGCCTGCTCGTAATATCCGGAACCAACAGCCATCCCAATGGCGGCAACGATCCAAATGATACAGGCAGTTGTTAAACCTTTAACCCGGTTTTCTTCCTTAAAAATTACGCCAGCGCCCAGGAAACCAATACCCGTAACAATATTCGAAGCAATGCGATCCTGGCTTGCAGGTCCGATTTTAATAGATAAGATCGTAAATAACGTGGCACCCAAGCCAATCATCATCATGGTTTTTAATCCGGCAGATTTGCTTCTGTATTCACGCTCGGCGCCTATTAAACCGCATAATAATGTAGCCAGCAGGAATTTATTGACTTCACTTTGTGTAATAAAATGGCTGTTATCTAAAATTTCATTCATTGCCCTAAATTAATGGAAGCAAATTAATAAAAATCGTAACATCTTAAGCCATTGGCACGGCCACCACTAGAACTATTTGGGAAATATTTTTCATACCCCACACCTATTTCAGACGTTCCGCCGGTATTGGAATAATTGATTTTAGAAGTGGTTGCATCGTGACTGATTCCTAACCTAAACTTTTCGCCATTGGTTCTTCTGTTGAAAATATCAAAAATGACTGAAAAAACAATTGCATCGTTTCCATTTGAATTTCCATCATTCCGGTACCAGATCCCTGCGTTGACACCCGCATATTTGTATTGTGTGCCGATACTGAAGGAGTTTACGTTTCCCTGTCTGTAAACCACCACTGAAGGGATCAGGTAGCTTCCATCCCGGTCATACTGATCTGGAATAAGGCTGAGTTTATAACTTAAGTTAGCGGAAATACGCATGGGCAATTTCGCCTGGAAGCCAGATAGAGACTCATCAGGCCGATTTAAATGATGCGCAGCTACACCTACCATAAACTTACCATAAACCAAATTGGTACCCGCATTGGCATCCAGGTAAAAACGGCTATCAATAGCCGGCCTTTCTGCACCAGACACACTTCCGGGAATATAACCTGCATTGATATCAATCTGATCACCAAAAACCAGTTTATCCCAGTTTAATTTTTGGTTGGTTACACCAGCCTGCAAACCAAATGAAAGTGTAAAATCATCGCCACCAATAATATAAGAATAACTGGCGGCTACATTGTTTTTTACCAGATAAGCTGTTCCTTCACTGCTCCGGTTAAAAATTAATCCAATTCCACTGTTCATGCGGTGCAGATTTAAATCAGCCGATGCACTCATGTATGAAAAATCACTTGCCAAACCTGTCCATTGGTTTCTGTAAAGTGCATTAAACCTGATGTCACCTTCAAACTGACCGGTTAATGCCGGATTTAAATAAATCGGTGCATTATAAAACTGCGAGTAAATATGATCCTGCCCTACCGAAATCAGCGGCAGTAGTAAAGCCAGCAAACATAATTTCATCCTCCTCATCATTATCTTATTAAATATATTACTCCTGTTTTCCTTGGGGATGATGAATCATATGTCATCCCTTTCCATTCGGTGCCATTAATGAACTTAACCTCTATTTTCCAGTAATAAACACCTTGTGGCTGCTCTTTTCCGTTATACGTTCCGTCCCACCCTTCCAAGGGTGCGCCATCGTCCAGCTTCGAGCTTTCCCATAGAAGCTGCCCCCATTTATTAAAGACAGACATGGTCCATTCCTTAATCCCACGGCCCTTTGCTTTGAAAACCCTGATTTCATTTTTCGCGCTTGCCGGCATAAATGAATTTGGAACATTTAAATACCCGGGCACACCAATAATCCTAACCGACTGCACCGTGGTAGAGCTGCAGCCTTCCTTATTAAGCACCTTTAACGTAACGGTATAGGTACCTTCATTGCCATAAGTATGATTTGGATTTTGCAGTGTTGAAACAGCACCATCTCCAAATGTCCATTCCCAGCTTACTGATCCGGTGCTCGTATCTTTAAAACCAAAGGAATAATTCGGGATTGATATTTCATTGCCAGGTGAAACGGCGAAGCCGGCAACCGGAGGTGCCACCACGCTAATCGGCGAAGCCAGGGTAATGGTATTGGTACAGCCCAAAATGTTGGTTGCGGTTAAGCTTACAATAAAATTTCTACCTGCTCCGGTAAAAGTATGACTGGGTTCAAAAGCCGTTGAGGTTGTTCCATCTCCAAAATCCCAAAGGTAGCCTATGGCATTTTTACTGTTGTTCTTAAAATTCACGGTTAAGCCATCACAGCCACTGGTTTTATCAGCAGTAAAACTGAGCTCGGGCTGAGCCAACACTTCAATTTCTTCAACAGTTGAGGCACTTGAGCAATCATTGGAAGCATAAAGTGTAACCCTATATTTTCCGGCTGTTGTAAAGGTATGTGAAACGACTTCTGGAGCAACATTTCTCACTACCGTACTTCCATCTCCAAAGTCATACACAAAGGTATTGGCACCTTTGGTATTATTAAAGAAATCAACTTTTAAAGGTGCGCAACCCCGCAACTGACTACTATTGACCACCATTTCTGCCGTAATATCATTTGGTGCCACATTAATGTTGTAGGAAGATTCATTGGTTCCGCATTCGTTAGTAGCAGTCATTTTCACCACATAGTTTGTTACAACGATGGTGTTGTAGGTGTGTGATACATTACTTTTATCCGTTTTTGTAAGTGTTGTTCCATCGCCAAAATCATAGGTATAGCTACTGTTATTTCCTAATGAAGTGTTGCTGAAAGTAACCGTAAAGGGTGAACATCCCGCTGTTTTATCAGGAGAAAAAACTGATATCGGCGCTGCTTTCACTAAAACCGTAGAGGTTTGTCTGCTCACGCCACAAGGTGTAGTCGCTTCCATTGTTACCGTATAAGTGATATCTCTCCCATTTAAATCGGCAGGGTAAACTACATCTGCAGGTTGAACCAGATTAGAAGTCGTTCCGTTACCGAAATCCCATCTAAAAGTTGCTGCAGTTAATGAATTTGAAGTATTCGTAAACCGCACATTAAGTGGGCCACACCCTTCTGTAACGCTTTGCGTATAAGCTGCTGTAACATCTTGCCGGGTTGAAAAAGTATGAGAAAACTCATCACTGTTACAGCCTAAACTGCTGGTGACGACCAACTTGATCACTACAGATTGATTTTCACCTGTAATGGTATAACCTGGAAAATTAATACCTGTACCAATTTGCCCATTGTTGGCAAACCAGGTATAAGTAGCATTCCGATCCGGATAAGCGATTGCAGTAATGTTGGCCGTACTCAATTCAAAAGGAACACAGCCTTTATCAATAGTATAAGTAAACGCTGCCTTTGCAGGTAGATTTACTGTAATTTTAACTTGATTACTGATGATTGCAGAACAAGAGCCACTAACCACAGCTCGCCTGTAATAGATTGTTGCTGTAGGTACAGGAGGGGTAAAATTGATGTCAGTTGCGCCAGACACATCCGTCCAGGTCGTTCCGTTTAAACTGGTTTGCCATTGGTAAGTATAAGTTCCGTTTCCGCCACCCGGCACAGAACCAGTTAGCGGCGCTGCTGCAGCACCTATACAAATGGTCTGATCTGCAGTAATTGTATTATTGGTTAATGCAGGTAAAACAACCACCTCAACGCTATTGCTTTCTGATGTACAGATATTGCTGTTAATTAATCTGCGGTAGAAAGTAGAAGCTGTTACAGTTAAAGTTAGGTCTTTACTGGTTGCAGCAGATATATTTGACCATGTATTCCCGTCAATACTGCTTTGCCATTGATAGCTATATGTACCATTTCCTCCGGTCGGCGTACTTCCGGTGATCGTTGTACTCTGCCCATAGCAAACAGGGATGGCAGACGTAGAAACACTATTGGTTACAGGTAGAAAATAGGTAACTGTTGTTTCTGATACTGATGGCGGACAACCTGTAAATCCCGAGATGGCCCAACTGAACCTGTAAGTTTGTCCGGGCACTAATCCTGTTACAGGGGTATTAAACAAGGTTGGATCAGCAATCACCACATCACTTTGCCCGGAAACAAGGGTCCATAAACCAGTATTAGGTGATGGATCATTTCCGCTTAAAATAATGGTATTGCCACTACATAAGCTCTGGTTTGCACCCGCATTTGAAACTACAGTTGCTGGATTAATGGTAATAGTAGTTACTGATGATTGCGCTTCTGAGCAAGGAAAACTCTGAACGATGGCCCTGAATTTGGTGGTTACCGTGAGGTTTGAAAAAACATATGGATTTGCCCTTGAGCTTAAGCCTGCCCATGTCACACCATTATCTATGGACATTTCCCATCTTAAGATATCGCCAACCTGACCTGTTAAAGCAATTGCACCATTATTTGCACCGGCGCACAATGTTAAGTCATTACCGGTTGTACCACCAACACTTGGGAGATTTACCCTGATCACTACATCATCACTGCTATTGCTGCAATTCTGATCACTGATGGTCCAACGTAAAGTATAACTGTTGCCGCCAACTAAATCAGAAATTACTGCATTGTTCTTAGTATCATCATCAAAAGTAATGGTTGTCGGCGCAGAAACCACAGTCCACTTGCCCGTTCCCACCACCGGAACATTTCCTTTTAAGGTATAGGTTGAAGCATTACAAATGGATTCGTCCGGCCCGGCACTGGCTAATGTGGGCGTTGGTAAAACTGTAACGGTAATAGATGTTGATGCTCCGGTACAACCGCCTGCAGAAACCGGAGTAATCGTATAGGTTACTGTTTCGCTAGTGGTTCCGGTATTGATTAAAATATCATTAATCTGAGTTGCCGCAGTGGCAACAGGACGGTTGCTGTTTCCAGTAATGGTACCTGTTGCTGCGCTGGTATAAGTATAATTAACATTGGTCAATGCCGAAGTTAAGGTGATGGCAGAAGATGTACTGCTACAAATGGTTTGATTGGCAGCTGTAGCGACCACGTCAGGATTTGGAGTAACAGTAACCACAAAGTTAAATGGAGCGCCATCACAACCATCTTTTTGGGGTGTAATGATATACGTTACAGTTCCGTTAGAAACCGGATCATTATTCACCAGTACATCGTTGATCATACCTGTTCCAGATGCCGTAACTCCGGTTACATTAGCAGATCCGGTAGCCGTCCAGTTAAATGTGGTACCGCTAACTAATCCTGTTGGGGTATAATCAACATTTTTTCTTGTACAGATAGATTTTCTTGCTGCACTGTTTACGCTAATATCAGGTTTTATCCTTAATACGATTTCATCCTCAATCTGGTTACAGGGTGGTGCCAGTGTAGTGGTTGCTCTTAAGATTAAGTTTACGGTGCCATTGGCTTTCTCTGCTGCCGTTGGAGTATACACTGCATTCAGGTCATTTCGGCTTGGTGTAAATACGCCTAAACCACCTATCCACGTCTGGGTACTTACGGTACCCGTAATGGTTCCAGCCAGATTAAAACTGGTGCCCGTAAAACATAAACTTTGATCTTCGCCTGCATTAATCACTGGTGCAGTACTGAAGGTTAATTTTTGTGTTTTGGATACTGTTCCGCAGTTATTTTTGTGGGTAACGGTAATATTGTACTCATCATAATTATCAAATTTTATGGAAGGGTATTTGGAATTTGCTGTTGTTCCATTGGTAAAGCTATATGTTCCAGATCCGGTAGGTGTAACTGTCCAGGTATAGGTATCTGCCAGGTCCTGATAAGTTCCCGAAATTAATGTACGCGTTGGTCCGGTGGTGGTATTATTAAAATCATAAGTTGTCAGATTACAAAGGGTAATATCAGGAGAAAGTGTGGCTGTTGGTAACTCATTAACAATAACCGTTTGCGGGGCAGATGCCACTAAGCCACATGATGGAGTAGAAATATTTAAAGTGATGGTATAAATACCCGGATTTGTAAATATAAATGCAGGTTCTTTGCTTGATGCATTAGTTCCATTCGCATACGTTACAGCAGGAGAAACATTCCAAGAGTAGGTATTGGCCGCTTCACAAATATTATCCAGTACAGATAAATCGGTAGCGGTTAAGGTAGTCCCTGCGCAGATGGTGGTTTGCGGCAGTGAAAATGCTGGTTTCGGGGGATCCTGAATACAAATCTGCATCTCTACAGGATCAGCATTACAAGCGCCTGAACTGTTTGATTCCAGGCGAATAGTATGCACGCCATGTGTTAAAAATCTGGTAATAAGATTGTATGAACGTGGCTTGTTAGCTTGTTCAATTGCCCCATCCACAAACCAGTTATAGGTAACATTATTGGGTGCACAGGCCGGCGTATTGGTATCCGGATTTTCCCCTAAAATAGATGTATTGTAAAATGTGACATCCGTATTGGTACAGGATGGCGTTTGATACGTGAAGGCATTCATGGGTTTAACCACTACCTTCGCCGATGAAGAAACCGGTGTTCCTACGGTACCGCAAAAATCATTTGATACATTTATGGTCACAGGAAATGCATTGTAAATGGTACCTGCACTGGTTACTGAATTGCTACCGCATGATGACCTGGTATATGGATGTGTTACTTTTCCTGAATTATTAATAATATCGCATAAGGTATAAACCGTTTGGCTTCCGTCTCCCCAGCTAATGGTATAACGGTTACCTGGAAAGTTGTTCTGAATACCTGCCGGAGAAGTATAATCCACGTTGAATTCTAACGCGCCTAGGGGCAGGCATACAATGTTATTACCAGAAGTGCCAAATGCGGTAATGGTTCTGTTATTCACCAGCAAATAAGCTTTGGTCCCGATTGTACCATTGGGCATAGTCGCTGTGGCGATAATGGTATATTGGGTCTGATCAGCCGTAAAAGTTTGATTGGGATTAGTAAAAGTGAGGGTTGATGTACTTCCAGATGATTCATTTTTAATAGCCGCTGTAACTGCTGCTGTTGCCGTAGATTCATTACTGATGATAAATGAATTATTAGGTCTGCTTACACAAGTGCCAAAGGTTTCATTATTTGAGGAATTAAGATACGAGGTTACCAACCTGGCTTGTACCGAAGGTCCGGCTTTTATTTCAAAGGCCGAAGATGCATTGCTGACTGAAACGGGTTGTGTGGTTTTTACCCTTACCTTATACCCTATTCCCGGTACCACTCCTGTAGCTGGGATGATCCCATTTACATAAGTACTATAAAATCCCGAGTAAGTGCCGATTAACTTTTCTGTACTAAAGTCTCCATTTTGGTCAGATAAGTAAAGTTGAAACGTATTGCCTTGTTGCGTACAACCATTGGCAATGCTGAATGGAACTGCTATAGTGCTTCCGGGGGTGAAAGGACCTGCATTTACGGCACCAATGTTGATCTGTGTATAACCGGCGAAGGAAATAAAAAACAGCACAACAAATAGCACAAAAACCGGCCATTTCCGTTTCAAACAGATCTTCATAGTCGCAAACACGTAGGGGGAATGATTAATTCTGTTTATTTAAGCGCGCAAACACCTTCTAATGTTGTATGATTTCATCCTCATCCTAACGTTTACACATTTCTTAAATATTAATGTAAAGTACGATATTTTTGTATAATAATTGCAATTTTTAGTATGAAGACGAACAAAATGAATGAATCAATATTAATCTAAATGTTGGGCAACTTTCTTTAAGACTCCATGGGCAAAAAAAAACCCGGAAACTTATAGCCTCCGGGAATTTTTTTATACGAAATGATTTCGCCACAAGTGATATTACATCATACCACCCATACCGCCGCCACCCATAGGAGGCATTGGTGCACCACCTTCTTCAGGCTCGTCTGCTAAAACAACTTCTGTAGTCAATAACATGGCTGCAATAGATGCCGCATTTTCTAAGGCTACACGACTTACTTTAGTTGGATCGATTACACCGGCACCAATTAAATTTTCGTAAACATCAGTACGGGCATTATAACCGTAATCTGCAGTACCTTCTTTCACTTTCTGAACTACGATAGAACCTTCAATACCGGCATTTTCGCAAATCTGGCGTAAAGGCTCTTCAATCGCACGACGGATGATTTGGATACCTGTATTCTCATCTTCGTTAACACCTTTTAAATCGGCAAGAGCAGCTACCGCACGGATAAATGCTACACCACCACCAGCAACAATACCTTCTTCTACTGCTGCACGTGTAGCATGTAAGGCATCATCAACACGGTCTTTTTTCTCTTTCATTTCCACTTCACTTGCTGCACCTACATAAAGAACGGCAACACCGCCAGCCAATTTAGCTAAACGCTCTTGTAATTTTTCTTTATCATAATCAGAAGTAGTAGTTTCAATCTGTGCTTTAATCTGACTTACGCGAGATTTAATATCTTCTGAATTTCCGGCACCATTAATAACAGTGGTATTGTCTTTATCAACTACCACTTTCTCCGCAGAACCTAAATAAGTTAAATCAGCATTTTCTAATTTATAACCTCTTTCTTCTGACACTACGATACCGCCAGTTAAAATTGCGATATCTTCTAACATGGCTTTTCTTCTGTCTCCAAAACCTGGCGCTTTCACTGCAACCACTTTCAGAGAACCACGGATTTTGTTCACTACTAATGTAGCTAAAGCTTCGCCGTCTAAATCTTCAGAAATGATCACCAATGGTTTACCAGTCTGAACAGTTTTTTCCAATACCGGCAACAATTCTTTCATGTTGCTGATTTTTTTATCGTAGATTAAAATGTATGGGCTATCTAATTCAGCTTCCATTTTATCTGCGTTGGTTACAAAGTATGGAGATAAATAACCTCTGTCAAACTGCATACCTTCTACCGTTTTTACTTCAGTTTCAGTACCTTTTGCTTCCTCAACAGTGATTACACCATCTTTACCCACTTTGCTCATGGCTTCAGCAATTAAAGCACCGATTACCTCATCATTGTTTGCAGAAATGGATGCAACTTGTTTGATTTTATTATTGTCTTCACCAACCGTTTGAGATTGCTCTTTTAAGTTAGCTACAACAGCAGCAACAGCTTTATCAATACCGCGTTTTAAATCCATCGGATTTGCACCGGCAGCAACATTTTTAATACCAGTTGTAATGATGGCCTGAGCCAACACAGTTGCAGTAGTCGTTCCGTCACCAGCAATATCTGCTGTTTTAGAAGCCACTTCTTTAACCATTTGTGCACCCATGTTTTCAACCGCATCTTTCAATTCGATCTCTTTAGCAACGGTAACACCATCTTTGGTAATTGCCGGAGAACCGAATTTTTTATCGATAATTACATTACGACCTTTAGGGCCTAAAGTTACTTTTACTGCATTCGCTAAGATATCAACACCACGTTTCAGGGCGTCACGTGCTTCCACGTTATATTTTACTTGTTTTGACATTTCTTTTTAAATTTTTGAATGATTGTGTGATAGAATAGTTGAATACCCGATCTTATAATTAGTTACCTGATTAATGCTGAATTCACGCATTCGAAATTCAGTCATTCAATCATTATTTATTATCCTACAACAGCGTAAATATCAGTTTCACGCATGATCAGGTAATCTTTGCCTTCATAAGGAAACTCGGTGCCACCGTATTTACCATAAATTACAACATCTCCAACTTTTACACTCGCTTTCTTACCTTCAGCATCTTCTTCAGAAACAGAAACTACGGTTCCCTTAGATGGTTTTTCTTTAGCAGTATCAGGGATATACAAACCCGATGCAGTTTTTTCTTCCGCCGCAGCTGGTTCAACTATTACTCTGTTCGAACTGCCAGCAATTGGTTTTAGGTTTAACGCCATAACTTTTATTATTTTTTATATTAATTTGAGTTTTTACTAAGCCTGCAAGTACACTTTTTATGCCAATAGGTTTTGAGGGACAAATTTACACCCGTACTGTCAAAATATAAATGATCAGGGGATAGAAGGTGTCAGCTTGGCAGGCCCGATAGCACACATTGCAGGTTATAAAGCTCCTTTAAAAAGAGCAAGGGTTAAGCAGGGTTTGAAAAAATTATTTTAATGTCGCGGTTGGATAGGTACCTTTATCAACTACTGTTTTAATGTTACCTTTTAAATCGGAAACATAAATCTTACTTTGACTAAATGGTTTTTCAGCTCCGCTGAAGAAAATCCGGTTATCGGCCGTTACAAAAACATCCAGCGCGTTCATTCCTTCAGGCGAAATGCGGCTTACTTTTTTCGAATCCGCTTCTAGGATAAAAACAGCTTCAGCCTGATGATGTAATTCTTCAACCGGCTTCCCGTATCTGGCATTAAAAATCAGTTTTCTCCCATCACTGGTATAAAAGAAACGGCTGCTGCTCAAAAATTGATAATCAGGGCCAAAACAGTCTGTTATTTTCTTTGTGTCTGTCAGCTTTCCAGTCTTATTAAACGTATACAGGTTTTTCAGATCGTGTGCAACCAATTCAGTTTCATTTTTCCAGCTGGGTGAAAACAGACTATCTGCCGGTTTACTATCCAGCAAGATAAAACCTGTATTATCCGCTTTTATGACCCCCACCTTCCAAATATGTTGCTTATCTAAAAAATTAAAGGCTATAGTTCTCCCGTCCGGCGACCACATGGCATGATCATAGTCCTTGCTGTCAGCCTGTAATTGCAACTGACTTTTACTTTCCATATCCGCAATCCAGATGCTTTTATTGCCTGCGCTATCGGTTACGGTATAAGCCAGTTTATTTCCATCAGGAGAGATTGCTGGATGCGTAGCACCACCAAAGGAAATCTGTTTCATGGTATCAATACTGGTGGCCACAATTTTACTTCCATCCTGATATGCAAGGGCAAAACTTTTACTGCTTAATGAAACCGTATCTAAAACTGCTGAAGTTTTTTGTTGACGATCGTTATTGGCATTACAGGCCAAAAATAAACCAAGGCCGGTAACCGCGATTACCACTAAATATAAATTCAATTTAATCATCCACAATTTTACGAATTGTTTAAAGCAAAAAAGATCCGGTTGCTATAGAAACACGGATCTTCTCTTATTTATGATTTTAACAAGACTTAACGCATATGACCTGCAAGATTCTTTTAACCTTTTTTCCTATTGGCGTAACCAAATACCTTTTGCAGCAATGTGGTACTTCGTGAATTAAGATTTCCCCTGATTTTGAGTTCCTCTTTTGCCACTTCTATAAACAAACCATCTATTGCCTTTTGCGTAACATAACCGGTTAAATCTGTGCTTACGGGCTTAACCAATGGCAAACGGTTATATTGGGTAGTCAGATCTGAATAGTATTTACCTGCATTTACCTTATTCAAACTATTCTTAACGACAGGGCTAAATTTCTCAAGCAATTGCGCGGTAGTTACACGTTTAAAATAAGAAGTTGCAGCATCATTATTGCCAAGTAAAATATTGCTGGCATCCGCTAAAGTCATTTGCTTAATTGCAGCAATAAAAATTGGCTTTGCTTCTTTGGCAGCATCTTCAGCAGCACGGTTCAAACTCAAAATAACATTGTCGCAAAGACTGTTTAAGCCAATGCTGCGTAATGTTTTTTCTACCTTCTGCGCTTCAGGTGGCATTAAAATTTTAACCGCTAAATTACCCAGAAACCCATCTCTTGCCGATAATCGGTCAGCTCCGGCTGAAACACCAATTTGTAAGGCTTCCTTTATTCCCTGCCCAATCTCCAGTTGGCTCGGTGTTCCGGTGGAAGAAGTAGTGCGCTGTTTTTCGGTAACCTTTTTAAAAATATCGTTCAGTTTAATCTGAGCATCTGCCCGCAGGTTGGCCAATAAAATAAGTGCCAGGGATGCCGATAAAATAATTTTTTTCATTGTATGTGTTTATCCCTTCAGGAGCAAAAGATCTGCCATAAACTAAAGTGCGCATTTGTTTTTCAAATATAACACTTTGACGGACTGACAAATGTTATATTTAATACCGGTAAGGTTTTTAAAAATTAAAGTCTATTCCTTAATTCATGAGTTTATTCCATATCACTCAGAAATATTTTTTATACTTGAAAGATTATTTGATATAGCTACCCATTTTTTGAAGTTTATAAAAAACACAGCTGGAAATCACCAGCAAGATGATGCCAAATTAATTGCCGAGTATAAAAGTACCGGCAATTTAGATGCATTAGGTACGCTTTACAATAAATACATGCATTTGGTTTTTGGGGTTTGTTTAAATTATTTTAAAGATGAAGAGCAAAGCAAAGATGCGGTGATGCAAATCTTTGAAGAATTAGTAACCAAGCTTAAAGTTCATGAAGTGCAGAACTTCAAAAGCTGGCTTCATGTTTTAACCCGAAACCATTGTTTAATGGCACTCAGGAAATCTGCGAAGCAAAATAACATTTCTATTGATGACACTTTTGTGGAAAACAGCGAGTTGGTGCATCTAGATATGGACAACACAAAAGAAACGCAGCTTACCATTATGGAAAAGTGCATGGAAACCTTGCCTGAAGAACAGCGGAAAAGCGTAGATTTATTTTATCTACAAGAAAAGTGCTATAAAGAAGTGGCCGACATAACCGGCTATGATATGCTGAAGGTAAAAAGTTATATTCAGAATGGTAAGCGTAACCTGAAGATTTGTATAGAAAAAAACAGTGGTGAATAACGATTGGTTAGATATTGATGTACTGGAGGATTACCTGGATGGTAAGCTTGACGCTAAGGCTATGCACTTTGTAGAAAGGCAGGCTTTGGAGGATCCTTTCGTGGCTGATGCACTGGAAGGGCTGAAACAGTCACCGCAACGCAAACAGACGCTTTCTATCCTGCAAAAACAACTTCATGATCGCATTTCTCAAAAACCGGTTAAACGCAAACTCTGGGGAGTTACCACACAAAGGTTAAGTATTGCGGCCACAGCCACTGTTGCCTTTATTGCAGTAAGCATTCTTTTCTTTATGCGGGAAACTAACCGTAGAAATGCTGAAACCGCTGCACGGAGGGCAAATGGTGTTATCGTAAATTTAGACACCAACACTTCAATTGCTGCAACATCAAAACCAAAGGATACGGCATTAAAAGCTGCTGACCAGACTAAATCAACTTTAATTGATCAGGCGATTGCCAAAGCGAAAACAGAAGATTTAGCCAAAAATACAAAAGCTGCACCAATAGTTAAGGCTGCAGAAAAAACAGCTTCAACACCTAAGCCAGCCGATCAATATGAAAGGTTTAGTCAGGTTAAACAGGCACCACTTTCTACTGCACGCCAAATGGAAACCATGACTGAACAGCAAAATACGGTAATGGCTTCCGCTGCACCATCTGTTGCTGCCGATAAAATTATTTTTAGTGGCAATGTGGTTGATCAAAGAAATGGATTACCTGTTCAGGGTGCGGTAGTAAAAATTGCAGGTTCAGATAAAATTACAGCAACCAATGCCAATGGTTATTTTGCTTTACCAGCAGACAGCAATGCTAAAAATAAAGACCTGGTGATTAATGCCATCGGTTACAGGGAAACGCCTGTTTCGGGCACTCAAGACCCTAATATGATTCGGGAAGCTTTAAGCGGCAACAAATCACTCAATGAAATGGCCTTGATTACCAGATCAAATGGCAGAAAAAAGGAAAATGTACCTGCTCCTAAAATCGTATTGCGGTCTGAACAAAATCTGGACGGGAAAGTAATCGGAGAAATCACTAAACCCATCCCCGTTTCTACTATTGATTATAAACAGTATTTAGAAAATAACAATAAGCTTTATAATCCTAAAGGACCATCACAGTTTGTTATTTTAGGTTTTAAAGTTAAAAAGAACGGAAGGCCAACCAACATTAAGGTTGTAAAATCATTGAATAAAAAGGCTGATGCAGAAGCCAAACGACTGATCGAAACTGGCCCGGATTGGGTATTGCCAAAACAAGGGACTGACCTGGTTGAAATGAGTGTGAAGTTTTAATCATATTGGCGTTGATGATTAATTTAAAGCCTTCAAAGAAAAACCTTAATTTCATCTTATCGAACCTTTAACATTCAGATTGATGATCGTATGATTAATTCGTTTTGGTGAATAGTTTCCCGCTGATTTAAAAAGATAAACGCCGATTTTATAAAGCCTCTGCGAAAATTTGTGCAATCAGCGGGGAGAAATTTAGCGTGTATGATATTCCGACTCTATTTTTAATCCTATATACACTTTCCCCTCTTTGCGAAAAACTTAGCAATCTTTGCGATTACAAACGACCACTTTGATCATAAAAAAAGACCAGAGCTAAAGCTTTGGTCTTTCTATATTTTTAAAATATGATCAATTATTTGAAGTAATAAATACCAGCATAAATGATCGCTGCCAATGTTGCTGATACCGGAATGGTTAATACCCAGGCCCAGATCAGGTTAATGGTTACCCCCCAACGTACTGCTGATACACTTTTTACCAAGCCTACACCCACAATTGAACCTGTTATGGTATGTGTGGTAGAAACCGGAATAGCAAAATGTTCTGTAATCCCTAAGGTTACCGCACCTGCCGTTTCAGCAGCAACACCCTCAAGCGCTGTTACCTTCGTGATTTTAGAACCCATTGTTTTCACAATTTTCCAGCCACCGCTCATGGTACCTAAAGATATGGCTGAATAACAGGCAATCGGAACCCAGGTTGGTAGTGCTTCAAAATCAGGAATTACCTTTGATGCGATTAAAGCCGTAGCAATAATACCCATTACCTTCTGTGCATCGTTACCACCGTGGAAGAAACTTAAAGCTGCTGAAGAGAGTAATTGTAACCGCTTAAACCATTTTTCTGCAGTTGAAGGCTTTGCATAACGACAAATGTTAATGATGATCAGGGTAATGACTACCGAAATCACCATACCAATAATCGGTGCCAATACAATAAATGAAACAATTTTAACGACATAGCTCATATTAACCGCATCCAGCGGACTAGCACCGGTAAGTAAAGCATGTGTCATCCCTGCGCCAGCAAAACCACCAATCAGTGTATGCGACGAACTCGATGGAATACCATACCACCAGGTTAAAAGGTTCCAGATAATTGCGGCAACAAGGCCCGCCAGAATAACTTCAAGCGTAATATAATTTTCGATCACCGTTTTAGCAACCGTATTGGCTACCTTATGGTCGGTAAAATAAAAGTAAGCGGCAAAATTGAAAAGTGCAGCCCACAAAACCGCCTGAAAAGGCGTAAGAACTTTTGTAGAAACAACCGTTGCAATCGAATTAGCGGCATCGTGAAAGCCGTTAATGTAATCGAAAGCAATGGCCAGAATTACAACAACAACCAATAAGGTAGTTACCATGTTTGTTTTTTATTAAGCGTTTTTAACCAGGATAGTTTCAAGCACATTCGCCACATCTTCGCACTTATCGGTCGCTTTTTCTATCGTTTGTAAAACCTCTTTTTGTTTAATTAATTCAATTGCATTGGTTTCATATTCAAACAAACGCGCAACCGCCAGCGTAAACACGTAGTCGGCCTGGTTTTCACCACTGTTAATACGGATACAGGCATCGGCAATTACACGAATATTTTTAAAGCTGCGCAATTCTTTAATCGCCTTATCAATGTCGGTACACATTTCCACCAAAAGCTCTGCAATTTTAACAATTGGTTCATTAATGGTGTTCATATTGTACATCTGCATACGATTTGCAGTGCCATAAATATAATCAGCAACATCATCAACAGCCGTTGCCAGCTGGTGGATATCTTCACGATCAAACGGTGTAATAAAATTTCTGCTTAATTCCAGAAAGATGGAGTGCGTAATATCATCACCTACATGCTCCAGGCGTTCAATTTCTTTAAAAATAGTTTTTCTGCTTTCAGCATCTGCGGTGCTAACCATCTCTAAAAGAGATTCTGCAATCTTTAAAGCGTTACTGCCAGCTTGCTCAAAAAGAGGATGGAATTTTCTATCTTGAGGGGTAAAGAACTTAAAAATATTGTTCATGTTAATTCTTAATATGGCACAAATCTACAAGCTCAATGTTAAGTTAATGTTAATTTACATATTATTATTAAGGATTAAATGTAAATAAGCTAAGTTTCTGTTATTCTGAGCTTACCGTAACATTAATTTAAATAACTTTCATATAAACTGATACATACTCAGACAGCATTACCAATTGTAACCCAAACTGTTAAAAAACCTTTCCAACATAGAATTGTTTAACACCGATAAGCCATAATCATGAAAGCTCAAAACAGTAATAAACTTTGGATTTGGATTGGAAGTATTTTAGGCTTTTTAATTTTAGTCCTTTCATTTGGTGCCATGTTTCTAAGCGCAAGATGGAAACCCATGCTGAGCGAAAAAATTAGGGCGGGTGTTTATAATGGCTCAGATCACCTTTACACCATTGATTTTAAAAGCATCAATCTTAACGTTATCACCGGAAGCCTGGCATTAAGAGACGTAACATTAAAGGCCAATCCATCAGTTTATGATAGCTTAAAAAAGAAAAGCCTTGCTCCGGCACACGTTTTTGATATTAAACTCAAAAAACTGCAGATCACCAGGGCCAGTATATTAACGGCATACTTTAAAAAACGTTTGGATATTAATGCCATTATACTTGATAAACCTTCTATTCATGTAACTTTTAACAAAGTGCCAAAGCCTGTTAAAGACAATAAAGAAGAAAAATCACTTTATGAGCAAATTTCCAAAATCTTTAAATCGGCAAGAGTTCATGCTATCAAAATCAATGATGCAGATTTCAGCTACATTAATAGCGATGCACCAAAGAAAACCCGTAATGCCATTAAACACCTTGATATTAATGTTGAAGATTTTCTCTTAGATTCCCTTTCCAAAGATGATACTTCACGCTTTTACTATACAAAAGATATCTCCTTTCAGATTGCAGGTTATAAATCAACCACAAAAGATAAGATGTATAACATGAGGGTGGATACCATTAAAGGCTCAACATCATCGAAAAAGGTCTCCATTAAAGGTTTAAAACTTATTCCGCTATACGATGAACTGGCATTTTCACGAAAGTACAAAGTCCAGAAAGACCGTTATAACCTAAATTTTAACGACATTGAATTTGAAGGAATGGATTTTGCCAGCTTCAATACGGATGAAAAAATTCACGCCAGGGCAGTTACCATTGGTCCGGCTCAGGTTGAGGTTTTTATGAGCCGTGAATCTCCCCCGCCTCCGGGGTTGGACAAAGGACAAAATTATCCGCACATAGCCCTTAAAAGACTAAATATGCCAGTTATCATTGACACCGTAAAACTTAAACAGGTTGATGTAAAGTATGGCGAGTATAACCCGGCCAGTAAGAAAACGGGCTCAGTCAGTTTTAAATCCATTAATGGCACCATTGTAAATGTAACTAACGACAGTTTAAGACTGACCAAAAACAACCATGCCCTGGCTAATCTTAATACATTATTGATGGGTAATGGAAAAATGAATGTTAAGATAGATTTTAACCTTACCGATCAAAATGGCTCATTTGGTTACAGTGGAAACCTGAAGTCTTTTAATATGAAAGACCTGAATCCTTTATCAATAGCATTAGGACTGGTGGAAATAGAAAGCGGAAATATTCAACAACTGGATTTTAAAGCCAATGGGAATCTTCGTACCGCTTCAGGCACAATGAACATGCTTTACAGCGATTTAAAGGTAAAGTTACTGTCTGATAATATTGATGGCGAAGGCACAAAACAAAAAGGTTTTTTATCCCTTTTGGCCAATAATATTTTAATTAAGGACGCTAATCCTGATAAAGGAGAAGCACCACGCAAGACGGTCATGGCCAGTACCAGACTTAATTCTGGTTCTTTCTTTAACCTGATGTGGAAAACTGTTTTCGTGGGCATAAAGGATATTGTTGGTGTGGGTATTGTGCCCGAAAAAAATCCTGTAAAACAGCAAAAAGCGATTGCCAAAAAAATCCGGAAGCAAAAAAGGGCAGATAGACGGGAAGCTAGAAAAGCAAAACGAGAGAAAAATTAAAGGCTGGCATTTAAGAAATACGTTTATAAACGTATATTGCTGTTGAATCCAGTCCATTCGTTAAATGCCAGAAACAAAGAGACATCGATATAAAATTATAAAATGGATTGCAGCGACAATAATTATCGCTTTTGGTCTTTTATCTGCCACTGCCTGGTTTTTGAATGTTAAATCTCGCCCCTTACTGACAGCGCAGATAAAAACACTTCTCTATAAATCAACAGATAGCTTATATACCATCAGCTTCTCCAATGTTTCTACCAATATATTAACAGGAAGTGCAACGTTACAAAATGTTAAAATCACTGCTGATACCATTCGGTTTAAAGAGTTAATCCGTTTAAAAAGGGCACCTAATAATCTTTACACCGTAACTTTAAAAAAACTGGTGGTAAAACACTTTCATCCGTTTACGCTTTACCGACAAAAAAAGCTTCAGATTGAAGAGGTGATTTTTGACAAACCTGAGGTATTGATGATGAACAGACAGTTTGATTTTAATGAGAACAGACCCCCTCGTCCAATTAAATCGCCCTATTCATTTATTGCTAAAAACCTGGAAGAATTTCGCATCAATGCCATTCGCTTTCAGGATGCCAGCTTCAAATACATCAATAAAAATGTGAATCAATTAAATGTTTTTGCCATAGACGACCTCAACATCACCCTATCAGATTTACTGGTTGATTCTACTTCTGCTGATGACCCAACAAGATTTTATTTACTGAAAGACGTCATCATTAACCTGAATGATTATCAATATACCACGCCCAATAAACTGTACAATATTAAGCTAAATAAGCTTGATTTCCGGGCATCTACAGGAAAGCTAAGGGTCAATAAATTTGAACTGGAGCCACGCTATGATGAAATGAAATTTGCTGAAGTTGCAGGGCATGCCACCGAAAGGTTTCACATCCAGATGAGTGACATATTAATGAACGGCATTGATTTACCTGTTTATATTAGTAAGCAGGAGTTGCGGGCAAAGGAAATGGGTATTGCTAATGGCTTTATTTCTGTTTTTAATAATGGCAGCACTAAAAAAGCAGAAGGCGAAATTAAAAAAGGCCGGTTTCCACATCAGCTCCTGCAGAAATTGGCTCCTCCTGTGTTAATCCAGAAAATTAAACTTAAAGATGTTAATATCAGTTATACCATTTATAATGATGAAAGTAAGCAACGCGGCAGAATTTCTTTTGAACACACCTCTGGTATATTTAAAAATGTAACCAACTTACCTAAAATTAAGGCGATCAACCCCAAAATGGAGGTTAGCCTGAACACCTATCTATTAGGACAGGCAAGTTTGGATTTGAACTTTAAATTTGATCTGAAGTCTCCTAAAGGATATTTCGAATACAAGGGCATATTGCATAATTTTAATGCCCGAATATTGAATCAGATTACAAAACCTTTAGGCCTGGTGAGAATAAACAGGGGCATTGTAGATAAGTTACAGTTTGATTTTAAAGCAGACAATACGGGCGCAAAGGGAAAGGTAGATTTTTATTATTATGATTTATCTGTTGCACTGATGCGCAATGATCCCGCTAAAGACCATTTGGTAACCCGTGGGCTGATTTCTATTCTTGCCAATGCACTTATTATTAATTCAGAAAATCCAAACCGGCATAATCAGTTTATTTCATCTGATGTAAGTTATAAGAAACCGGATAGTTCGTCCTTTTTCAGCCTGATCTGGCGAAGTTTATATACAGGCATTAAAAACAGTATTGGGATTACAGAAGAAAAGCAAAATGAAATTAAGCAACACATTGCAAATTTTAAGGAAATGCGGGCAAACCATGAAATCAGAAAAAGAAACCGGCTAAAACGCAGGATGCAAAGAGAAAAGCAGCGCAAGCTGAATGAGCGTAGATAGCTTAAAATTCTGTAACCTTTTATTATATTTAAAATCTAATCTAAAAACGATAATCATGATCCTTGTAATTATTCTCTTGGTGCTCTTACTTTTTGGGTTTTTCTTTTACAACAACATTATTGGAAAGAAAAACCAGGTAACTAATGCTTTTTCTGCAATTGATGTGATGCTGAAAAAACGTTTCGATTTGATCCCAAATCTGGTTGAAATAGTAAAACAATATACTTCCTACGAGCAGGATACTTTAAGCAAGATTGTTGAATTAAGATCAAAGGCCACTTCTGGCAGTATTTCCGGTGCTGAAAAAGCCTCCATTGATGCTGAATTAAGCAGCAGCATGAAAGGCTTAATGGTTAATGTAGAAAATTATCCTGATTTAAAAGCGAATACAAATTTTATTAAGCTTCAAAGTACATGGACAGAAAGTGAAGAACAGATTGCCGCAGCCAGAAGGACATATAATGCTGCTGTTACTGATTATAACAATTCAATTATGATGTTTCCTGGAAATTTATTTGCGGGCTTGTTTAACTTCTATCCGGTTACCGTATTGACCACTACTGAAGAGGAGCGAAAAAACATCAGCGCCAAAGAACTTTTTAATCGTTAATGCAAAATTATTTAAATGATAATGTGGCTTTGCAAAACACCATTGCCACGATGGAAGTTGAGCGAAAGAAGGTTGCCGCCGAGCAAACCAAAGGCCTTACTTTTATTGGAATAGGGGTTGGGGTTGCCATTATTGGCCTTTTATTTGGATTGCTTTTCTGGGCCGTGCTTGCAGGCCTGATTCCGGTGCTATATGGCTGCATTATTTTATATCAGATTAATGATGCCCTGAAGGCTTACCAGCAAGCTTATAAGCAAAATATCATTGGTGAAGCACTAAAATTTTTAGATCCAAGTTTAACCATAAACCCAAAAGAAGGCATTTCATCTGACGAATTCAGCTATTCGCAGCTTTTTAATAAATCCGTTGACCGGTATAAAACAGAAGATCTGGTCAGTGGAAAAGCAGATAAAACAAGTTTTTACTTTGCAGAAGTTCATGCAGAGTATAAAACAGAAAGGCAAACTGATAAAGGAACCGAAACCAGCTGGAGTAATATTTTTAAGGGTATTATATTTGTAGCTGACTTTAATAAACACTTAAGCAGCATAACTATCGTGAGGCCTAAAGACCTTGGCAATACAATCAGCTCCTGGTTTTCCAAAAATGTTTTTTCTTTTAGCGATCGGGATGTGATACAGTTGGAAAATCCTGATTATAGTCGTGCCTTTATTACTTATGGAAGTAATCAGGTCGAATCCCGATACATTTTAACTCCTTCTTTAATGGAGCGAATATTGTACCTGAATGCCAATTCAGAAGCAACGATTTCCTTATCCTTTATAGCATCAAGAATGTATATCGCTTTCCCTTTGGATAGAAATTGCTTTGAAGCCCCCATTTTTAAATCCTTGCTCAATCCTGCTTCGCTTAATACAGATATCAACACCATTCGTTTTATGTATGATATTGTGAAAGAACTTGATTTAAATACCAGAATTTGGGGAAAGGAATAATTAGCTTAAATGCTTTTTAACAATATCTTCCAGGGCTGCAATATCAAAGGGTTTTGACAAGTAGCTATCTGCTCCGGCCTCATCCGCAAGTGAAGAAATATCATTATTGGCAGAGAAATAAATTACAGGAATATGTTTTAAATCAGGATTGCTTTTAATTGCCCTTGTTGCCTGTATACCACCTAAATCTGGTAACCAGTTATCCATAAAAATAAGATCTGGCATAAAAGCCGATACTTGTTTCTCTATGTCATTAGCACTTTCAGATGTTTTGATTTCATATCCTGCATCCTCCAAAATGAATGTACAAAGATCTAGTATATCCCTATTATCATCAAAAACAAATACTTTTTTTGTATCAGCCATAAATCTTTTTCGTGATGCAAATTTAACTACTATTTATGAATTAATCCATTTATATAGCCTGCCATTTTAAAGCTATCTAAAATTAAGTGTGGATTTACTTCATTTACAGCCTGCTGCGGCATATAGCCCATACTCGCTGTTTCAGGATTTTGTATCAGCACCAAGCCTCCATACTTGTTTACTACTTTTAGTCCTTCAACCCCGTCTGCATTGGATCCTGACAATAAGATACAAGTCAATTGATTTTTAAAAACCTCTGCTGCAGACTGAAACGTCACATCGATTGACGGACGGGAATAGTTTACTTTTTCTGAATAATCTAATGAGATGGTATGATCTTGCTCGATCAGCAAATGATAATCAGCGGGTGCGATATAAACACAGCCAGGTAATAATTTTTCCTTTTCTTCGGCTTCTCTTACCGTTAAGCTCGTTCGGTTTTTTAATAATTCTGTGAGGAGTGAATCATTACCAGCCTTACGATGGGTAACTAAAATAATCGGAAAGTTAATGTTCACGCTTAGGCTGGGGAAAATTTCCAGCAGCACATCCAAACTCCCAGCAGAGCCTCCGATAACCAAAGCGCTACATTTGCCTTGAGTTAAAGTTTCCGCCATATTTTTTCGTTTTTTATGCGCTTATAGTCTTTTGCATTTGACCAAAAATCAAGACTTTCCTTACTACCTAAGGCCAGAAAACCTAATTTTTCAAGACTGTTATCAAACAAATGAAAAACCTTGTGTTGTAAATCTTTATCAAAATAGATTAATACATTTCTGCATAAAATGAGCTGAAACTCGTTAAACGAGTGGTCAGAAACCAGATTATGTGTAGAAAAAATCATTTTGCTGCTTAAAGACTCATCAAATTTAACAAGTGAATAATTTGCAGCGTAGTAAGATGAAAAATCTTTTATTCCGCCAGATTGAACATAGTTTTCAGAGTACCCCTTCAGGTAATTTAAAGGAAACATTCCATTTTTTGCCTTCTCTAAAACCGATGGATTAATATCAGTGGCATAAATCAGCGATTTATTAAGCAGATTAAGTTCTCTTAATAAAATCGCTAAAGAATAAGCTTCTTCTCCGGTTGAACAGCCAGCTACCCAAATCCGGATAAAGGGATAAGTACCTAACACCGGTAATACATCATTTCTAAGCGATTTATAGAAAGTAGGATCACGAAACATTTCGGTAACATTCACCGTAATTTCCTCTAAAAATCTTTTAAAATACTGTTTATCTGTTTTAACAGCATACCTGAATTCTGCAAAGCTGACAAAGCTATCCAGCGAATATAACCGGGTAATCCTCCTTTTGATTGATGCATGAGAATACTCCAGGAAATCATAACCATGAGCTTCCAGCACGTCATTCAGCAGCAATTCTACCTGTTCATTATCTATCGCGTCAATTATCACCTTATTTTGTAACTTCTTCTATCTGTACAACCAATTCGTCAACATTAATGGGCTTTGAAACATAACCCGCGGCACCGGCACTGAGGCAGCGTTCCTTATCTCCAACCATGGCTTGCGCCGTAACGGCCAACACCGGAATATTCTGCATTTTTGGCGATTTTTTCATTGCCGCCATGGCCTGATAGCCATCCATATCCGGCATCATCATATCCATTAACACAACGGAAATATTTTCTCTTTCTTCTATGATGGAAAAACCATCACGCGCACTGATTGCCGACAAACATTCGTAACCTTTGGCCTTTAAAACAGCTTTTAAAGCAAAAATGTTTCGGTTGTCATCATCAATAATCAGAATTATTTTTTGAGGCATATGAGGTAAAAACGTACTTAAGATTTATAATGATTTTCGTATAACCATACGCGTAAAAGTGATACCAACTGATCCATATCCACTGGTTTGCTGATATAATCTGAAGCGCCGGCAGCAATACATTTTTCCCGGTCGCCCATCATGGCTTTTGCGGTAACGGCTAAAATAGGCAAATTTCTATATTTCAGGTTCTGCCTGATGGCCGTAGTGGTTTCATAACCATCCAGCTCAGGCATCATCATATCCATTAAAACCACATCAATATCAGAATTTTCATCCAATAATTTCAGTGCCTCCTTGCCATCTATGGCTGCCAAAACTTTCATTTGATGCTGCTCTAAAATTTTTGTCAGAGAGAAAATATTTCTAACATCATCATCGGCCACGAGAACTGTTTTCCCTTTTAATACATCCTGTAATTCAGAAAATTTTTGAGGCAGTTTCGTTTTTTCCTTATTTTTTTCTTCTATCAAATGAAGGAATAAGCCGGCTTCATCCAGTATTCGCTGGTAAGAATGAGCAGTTTTCACCACGATTGAATCTGCATATTGTTTAATCCGGTTTTCTTCACCTTTGGATAAATTTTTTCCAGTAAAGATGATAATCGGAAGGTTTTCCAGTCCTGGTGTTTTCTTTACTACTTCAAGTGTTTCATAAGCATGTTTATCCGGAATACCCATATCCAGGATAACACAGTTTACCTCCGGCTTGTGCAAGGCTGAAACGCTGTCACCTACTTCGTTAACAATCTCGGTTTGGATATTGAAATTGCTTAAGAAATAACTCAATGCTTTGGCATGCTGCTTATTCTCTTCAACAATTAACACTTTTTTGGGGTGACGGCTTAAGGCATGCTCCAGTTTAGAGAAGATTTCCTGCATATGCTCAAACGCAAAAGGCTTATTGATAAAATCTACCGCACCTTTAAGTAAACTTTCTTTTTTTACCTGTAGGGATGACATGATATGAACAGGAATCGGGCGCGTATCAGGGTCAGATTTTAATTCTTCCATCACCTGCCAGCCATCTTTTACAGGCAACTGGATATCCAGCAATATGGCTATTGGTTTATAGGCCTTAGCCATCTCGATGCCCACATCGCCGCGAACGGCAACCAGCCCTTTGTAATTTCGTTTCCGGGTAAAATCCAGCAGCATTTTTGCAAAGGGCGTATCATCTTCTACAATTAAAATTACTTTATCACCAGGTTCAATGCTGTTGCGATCATCTTCTATTTCCTGCGGAATAGCATTCACGGTTAAATAATTTACCTTTGCAACAGGCACATCTATTGAAGGTACACTAGGCACATTCATTAATGGAACTGCACCTTCCATACCCTTGTTTTTGTCAATAGGTAGGGTTAGGGTAAAAACACTGCCCTCGCTTTCCTTACTTTTTAAATCAATGAAACCACCTAAAAGCTTGGCCAGTTCTCTACTGATAGACAAGCCTAAACCTGTTCCGCCAAATTTGCGGCGCGTAGATCCATCAGCTTGTTGGAAAGCTTCAAACACCATGGCCTGCTTATCGGCTGGAATGCCTACGCCAGTATCGGCTACTTCAAAAATGAGGGCATTTAATTTTTCATTCTTCGTAATGTTAAATTTGACAGCACCGTTAGATGTAAATTTAATGGCGTTTGAGAGTAAATTTTTGATAATCTGCTCCAGGCGCATTTTATCCGTATGAAAATATTCAGGAACATCTTCCGCATGATCAATCACCAGCTCCAGTGATTTTTCTTTCGCTAAAGGATTAAACAATGCACGCATGTTAGCCGCAATATCGCTCACTTTAACATTGGATTGGTCGAGTTCCATTTTACCCGCTTCAATTTTAGAAAGATCCAGAATTTCATCGATCAAACTCAGCAAGCCCTGGCCGGAACTCTGGATTACTTCTGCATATTCCTGGTGTTCCTTATCCATCTCTTCATTTTCTGCCATTAACCTTGACAATAACAAAATGGAATTTAAGGGCGTACGCAACTCGTGCGACATGTTGGCCAGGAATTCTGATTTATACCGGGTACTCAATTCAAGTGCCTCTGCCTTTTGCTGAATTTCAGCATTTCTGATCTCAATCAGCTCGTTTTTCTCTTCTAACAAACTGCTTCTTTCTTCAAGTTCCTGATTGCTTTGTAATAATTCTTCCTGCTGTACGCGTAACTCCTCTTCTGAGGCCTGTAGTTTTTGCGCCTGCGCTTCAAGTTCGGCATTCATCCCTTCCAGCTCGTTATGTTGCACCTGAAGTTCTTCAGACTGGGCCTGTGTTTCTTCCAGGAATTGCTGTAGTTTTTGCCTGTTCTGTGCACCTAAAAGTGCGGATCCAACATCAGACAGGATGAGGTTTAAAAAGTGCAACTGAAGATCTGAAAGCGGTTTAACCGCCCCAATCTCAAGGCCACCTATAGATATTCCATTTCTGATAATTGGCAATACAATCAGTTGTGCGGGTTTGATGTTTCCGGTTGCATATGTAATGGTCAGTTCATTATCAGGAACATCATCAATAATAATGTTTTTACCAGATTTTACAGCCTGACCAATTAATCCTTGTCCCAATTCAATAACCGGCAAAAGATTTTGTCCTTCTAAAGCATATTTACCTTTTAAATGCAGGTATCCATCATCTTTAAACAAATAAACTGCTCCTATCTGGCTTTTAGTATAGGTTACTAAAAATTCGATAATGTCATCTGCCAGGTGAAAAACATCTTTCTCACCAACCATTCTTACATTCAGGTTGGCAACTCCGGTTTGCAGCCATTCATTTTCTGCCAGCGTATCAAAAGATTTCTTTAACGATAAAGACATCGCATTTAAAGAACCTGAAAGCTCGCCGATATCATCACGTGATTTTGTATCGAGTAAAACGCCGTAGTTGCCACTTGAAATTTGATGCGCAATTTCCTTAATGGCAATAATGCGTTTCTCCATTTCACTTTTCTTGTCTTCAATCTCCTGCTGAAGCTTAACGCGTTCATCAAAATCAACCGAAACTTTTCTGTAAAAGAATAATGTGATCAATATGGCCAGGATGGCGGCCACCATGATGAGAACGGGTGTGTAGGAGGTTAGTTTATTTAATTCTTCAGTACGCTCATTCAGTAACCTTTTTTCCTCGTTTACCATTTTGTTTACGGCAGAACGTGCCTGATCCATATAGGTTTTACCCTGAAGAAGCACGGTGGGGTCTATTTTACCCCCTAGTGATTTAATTTCAATAGTGGAGGAAATAATGCTCAGGCGCCTCACCAGTATATCTTTCAGTTCATGAATGGTTTTCTGCTGTGCCGGATTATCACTTGTAGCCAAAGCAATAGAGTCTATGGCTTTCATCGCTACATCTCTGGCGCCCGTATAAGGTTCCAGAAATAATTTATTCCCGGTGAGCAGATAACCTCTTTGCCCGGTTTCAGCATCTTTCAATGTAGATATTACAGATTCGAGGTTCAGGATAACCTGATCGCTATGTTTTACCAGTTCAGTGCTTCTGATCAGGTTACGAATGCTGACAAAAGAAGCGAGCGAACTAATAAAAAGAATAATTAGCGACAAGCCTAAGCCTAAACGTAGATTATTTTTCAGCGTGGTTTTCATTAATATATTTTAGAAATCTTAGATTATGGTAAGTTCAGCGGTTCAGTAGTCGGGATAATAAAATAAAATTCAGAGCCTTCATCCGGCACACTGTTAACGCCAATGGTACCGCTATGCCTGTTGATAATTTCAGAACAGATATACAATCCAATTCCCAGGCCATTAAAGCGGTTACTGTGTTCCTCTACACGGTAAAATTTATCAAAAATTTTAGCCTGCTGTTCTTTAGAAATACCTATACCGAAATCTTTAACAGCCAGGTAAAGTTTGCCATCTTTAATATTGATAGTAACATTAACCTGATTGGTTCCGGGGGCATATTTAATGGCATTGGTAATAAAATTAATGACCACCTGCTCCAGGCGCATTTCGTCTCCGTAAATGTTTTCATTTGTTTTACCAAGTTTGTTGATGATAAAACCCGGATTGGATTGCTGCAGCATTTCAATGGCATTATTCACCATATTGTCTGCACAAAAGTACTGCATATTGAACTTCATCTTTCCACTTTCAATCTTCGAAATATCAAGCAGATCTACAATAAGCTCATTTAGTTTTTCCAGCTGAACACTTGCCTTTTGCAAATGATTTTGTGCCATGGTTTTATCATCCTTGTTCAGGCTGCGTTGAAGCAATTGAATATAGCCTTTAACACTGGTTAAGGGTGTTTTAAGCTCATGGCTGGCAATACTGATGAATTCGTCTTTTTTATTCTCAGCCTGTTTGCGAAATTCAATTTCTTCCAAAAGCTTTTCCTGTACTTCATTCAGTTTCCTGCTCTGCTCATAGATGCGGTAAAATGTTTTGATTTTAAGCAACAGGACATTAATATCGACAGGTTTTGTAATGTAATCCAATCCGCCGCTTAAATAACCCTTGGTTATAAACTTAAGCTCCGTATTTACTGCTGATAGAAAAATAATGGCCGTATCCTTTGCTTTGCTAAAACCGGAGATGGCCTCTGCAACCTCAAAACCATCCATATCCGGCATCTGAACATCCAGAATAATCAGCACATAGTTGTTTTTTAAAACTTTTTTTAGTGCGTCTTCACCTGATGATGCGGTATCCACCTCAAAATTATGTGCCTGCAGTACTTTTTGTAAGGAGATCAGGTTTTCAGGCCTGTCATCAACTATAAGGATCATTTTATATTATACAAATGAAAAGCTTAAGATAATTACGTTTGGTTCAGATACAAAAGATCTTTAAAATGTATACAAACAACCGGGTGCTTAAAAATGTTTTATTTATTTACAAATTATTAGCATTGAAAGTATCACCTTGTTTCATATCACCAGTTTCAAAACCCTTTTTAAACCAAAAAACCCGCTGTGCTGAGGTACCATGTGTAAAGGAATCAGGTTGTATATCACCATTGGCTTGTTTTTGTAACTTATCATCACCAATAGCATTAGCTGCTGTTAAGGCTTCTTCTATGTCACCCTCTTCCAGTTTAAAATCCTTTAGGTTTTGAGCGTGATGCGCCCAGAGACCGGCAAAAAAATCAGCCTGCAATTCCAATTTTACAGATAACCTGTTATATTCTTTCTCACTTACTTGGCCACGAGCCTGATCCAGTTTTTCAGAAATCCCTAATAAGTTCTGCACGTGATGACCCACTTCATGTGCAATCACATAGGCTTGAGCAAAATCACCGGCGGCACCAAACCGGTTTTTTAAATCATCATAAAATGATAAATCGATATAAACTTTATGATCGCCCGGGCAGTAAAACGGCCCTACATCTGCACTTGCATTTCCACAAGCTGTTTGAACACCATCTCTGAATAATACAAGTTTCGGATTTTCATACGTTTGACCCATTTTTTGGAATTCCTGCTCCCACACTTCATATGTTGATTGCAAAATATTAGAAACAAAGCGACCTTGCTCGTCCTCGGGAACCCCCATCTTTCCTTCTACTTGTGCGCCTCCTGCATTTCCCGGCACCTGACTCACTAGTCCTGTTAAGTCCTTACCAAAAATTAGCCCTAGAACAACAACAATAATTCCAACGCCACCCCCTAAAATTGTTCGTCCACCGCCACCACTACTTCTTCTATCTTCAACGTCGCCGCTACCTTTACCAAACCACTGCATAATTTTATTTTTTATTTGAATGAATAACCTTGTATTCACTCAATTGTTAGGCTAAAGTAGAAAATTTTTTAAGCAATATTTTTTGCTAACAAATTAGATACAAAAAGAGCCATATAAATGATATGGCCCTTTCTTTAATCAAACTTAAAAAGATTAGTCATTAAAAACCTCAATGGCTCTTTCAATTCGGTTTTTTGTTTCTTGTACGCCCAATAAGATTGCAATATCAAAAACACCAGGTCCAAATTTGCCGCCTACCAGCATAATCCGGAAAGGCAACATCAGTTCGCCGGGTTTAAATCCCTTTTCTGTTGCCAAAGCCTTGAAAGCTTCTTCTGCTGAAACCGCATCATTAAGAGATAAATTTTCAGAAAAAGCATTAAAAAAGTCAGCCTTTTCTGTCGTCCATTTTGGTTTAACAGATGCCACGTCATATTCTCCCGGACTGGCGAAAAAATACCCGCTCTGCGCTACGAAATCTGGCAAAAGTGTACAACGATCTTTGATCAGGTCAATTATTGTATTTAAAAAGTCAGCATCACTTACTTCAATGCCAGCCTTTTGCAATTCAGCTTTTACGCTTGGTGCTAAACGCTCAGCACTTTGTGTTTTAATCCACTCATGATTATACCATTTTGCTTTTTCGAAATCAAACTTTGCCCCTGCTTTACTGATTCTATCTATAGAGAATTTTTCTTCCAGTTCACCTAATGAAAATAATTCCTGGTCAGTCCCGTCATTCCAACCCAATAAGGCCAGCATATTCACGAAAGCTTCAGGAAGAAAACCCATTTCTTTAAAGCCTTTGGTGATGTCATTGGTTTTAGGATCTGTCCAGTTCATGGCATACACCGGGAAACCTAAACGGTCGCCATCACGCTTGCTTAACTTACCATGGCCGTCAGGCTTCAGAATTAAAGGTAAATGGGCCCATTGTGGCATATCGCTTTCCCATCCCAGATATTTCCATAATAAAATATGTGTTGGTGCTGAGGGCAACCATTCTTCACCCCGGAAAGCATGGGTAATTTCCATGGCCTTATCATCAACTACTACAGCTAAATGATAGGTAGGCATGCCATCTGCTTTTAATAAAACCTTATCATCAACCAATGACGTTTCAAAGCTGACATCTCCACGAATTAAATCATTAAAATGCACAATTTCATTTTCAGGCACTTTAATGCGGATAACATGTGGTATTTTCGCTGCCAGCAAATCTTCTACTTCGCTTATGGTCAATGTTAAAGAGTTCCGCATTTCCATCCTCGTAGCCTGGCCATACTGAAAATTCGGAATTTCCTTTCGCTTTGCATCCAGCTCCTCAGGGGTATCAAAGGCATAATAAGCATAACCATCGCTGATCAACTGCTCTGCAAACTTCCTGTAACTGGGTTTACGTTCACTCTGGCGATATGGCCCGTAATTACCCGGCTTGGAAGGGCTCTCATCTGGCGTAATGCCACACCAGTTTAAACAGTTTACAATATATTCTTCTGCACCTTCTACAAAGCGGTTCTGATCGGTATCTTCCACACGCAGCACAAAAGTTCCGTTGTTTTTTCTGGCAAACAAATAATTGAATAAAGCCGTGCGAACACCACCTAAATGCAGTCCTCCGGTTGGGCTTGGGGCAAATCTTACTCTAACTTTTTTATCCATAATTGCTATGTTGAGCGATTGACATGTGGCATATGGCGTATGAAACGCTTGACGCCAGACGCAAAACGCAAGACGGCACAAAGATATGTTTTTCCTCCATTTTATGTTGTTTTCACGGGTAAGGAATCCATTATGCTTTTATCATGTTAACTTATCGTTTTTGAATAAAGCATAATGGTTTTCTGTTTTTTTCGTTTTGTTATCGTAATTTGGCTACCCAAAGCATGAATCCTTATCAAAAGAAACGCCGCTGGAAGTTTTTCCTTCTCATATTCGCTATCCTAATTGGCATTGCATCAGTATTTTACACCGATTCTTTTGTAAAAAAGATGGAACGCGAGGAAGCCAATCAGTTTCAGCTTTGGGTCAAGGTTCAGGAAAGATCCATGTTATTAATGGATAATGACAACTTTCGTGAGGTAGTAGAAAGTGTAAGGAAAAATACCAAGACACCTGTAATTGTTGTTGATTCTTCTCAAAACATTACCACCTATTTTGGTCTGGATTCTACGAAAACCAATTATTCAACAGATACCAAACTCACTTATGACAGTTTATATTTTGTTCATCAGTTAAGAAAAATGAGTGCGCAGCACAGGCCTTTAACCATGAATATTCTGGGCAGTAGCTATCAGGCTTATTATAAAGATTCGTTCATCCTGACACAGCTCCGCTATTTCCCCTATATTCAGATGGCGGTTATTTTTCTTTTCCTGCTTACGGCCTATGCAGCATTTAGTTCGGCACGGCGGGATGAACAGGACCATGTTTGGGTTGGCCTGGCCAAGGAAACCGCGCATCAGTTAGGCACTCCGATATCATCACTGATGGCGTGGACTGAACTCATGAAATCGAAATTTGATGCTGAAGATGATCCGCTTATTGCGGAGATGGAAAATGACATCAAACGCCTGGAAATTATTGCCGATCGCTTTTCAAAAATTGGCTCCAAACCTATCCTGGAAGATCATACGGTGTACATTGTGGTTAGTGATTTTATCCGGTACTTTAAAGTCAGAACATCTGATAAAGTTAAATTCAGCATTTCAGGAGATGAACAGGTTCGGGCTTTATTAAATATTCCACTGTTTGACTGGGTGATTGAAAACCTGCTTAAAAATGCAGCCAATGCCATTGAAAATGAAGGGTCTATTTCCATTAACATTATTGAAAACCTGGCCAAAGAACAGGTATTTATTGATGTAACCGATACGGGAAAGGGCATTCCACGTTCCAAATTTGATGCGGTTTTTCAACCAGGCTATACCACCAGAAAGCGTGGCTGGGGCTTAGGCCTTTCCCTTACGAAAAGGATTGTAGAGAATTACCATAGCGGAGAAATCTTTGTAAAAGATTCTGAAGTAGGCAGGGGAACAACATTTAGAATAATATTAAAAAGCAGCTTAAGATATGAACCGACCACAGCCTAACGAATACCCGATCTGGGCAGAAGCCTACATTAGCAAGGTTAATCAGGATATTTTCGAAATTCTGGAAGAACAGGTTTTTAGTGTTCCGGCTTTGTTTGCAAGAAATCAAGACAAAGAAAACTTTGCCTATGCGGCGCATAAGTGGACACTAAAAGAAATGCTCGGCCATATTATTGATTGCGAGCGCATTTTTGCCTACCGCATTACTTGTTTTGCCAGAAATGAGCAGCAGCACTTACCTGGTTTTAGTGAAGATGATTACGTTTCAAACGCCCGTTTCAGCGAAAGAAATTACGAAGACATGATTGAAGAGTTTGCTATGTTAAGAAAGGCGAACCTTTACCTATACAGAAGTTTAAATGATGATGAACTTGATCGCGGAGGAACAGCATCTGGCCGGGCCATTAATATAAAATCTATTTTATTTGTTGCGGCGGGGCATATCATTCATCATTTTGAAATCTTAAAACAACGTTATGATGTGGTTTAAAGAATTTAACGTTGATGAATTAAATAGTCGGCCGAAAAATCATATCGGTGCATTGCTTGGCATCGAATTTACCGAAATTGGTGAGGACTTTATTAAGGGTACCATGCCTGTTGATGAACGCACCCATCAGCCTGCAGGCATTTTGCATGGTGGTGCCTCTGTGGTTTTAGCAGAGACTCTTGGCAGCATTGCCTCCTACATGTGTATCGATCCAGAAAAATACCTAGCTGTAGGTTTGGAAGTGAATGCCAATCACCTCAGACCGGTAAAAAGCGGGCTTGTAACCGGAATATGCAAAATTATCCACCGCGGTGGCAAAACCCATATCTGGGACATTAAACTTTATGACGACCGGGGCAAAATGAGTTGCATCAGCCGTTTAACGGTAGCCATTATCAATAAGCCGCAATAAAAATTGCCGATGACCTTTGACCATCGGCAATTTTACCTAAATGACCTATTTCAGGGGCTGATGATCAATGGCTTTCTTTTCGATAATAAAAGAAGTGATCAATCCAAGTCCGCCAAAAACACCCAGGAAACCAAAGTAAATGGCCGCGGCCTGACTTTCTTCATTATGGGTCATCTCTGATCCAAATATGCTCCTTACCGTAAGCAGCGCGACCAACAGGCCCAGGCCTAAACCAACCATTAACAAGCCGAATTTTAAACTTAAGTAAGGCCTTGGTATTGATTTTGAAATGCCCGGATCGATTCCGCGTTCAATCATAGCCATTTTTTCCTTGTTGGACAGATAACGGATGCCAAAGATCATTGCAAATGTGCCCAGGAAGAATGTAATCGGAACTAATATTGCTTGCATAATAATATTTTTTTATGTTAATTTTTGTTTCTATCTATTTGAACCGTGTTCTGTGTATTATGACAACACCATTTCCAATCAGGTTACATGCCGTAGAAAAAAAAATCAATAGCTTTACAGATCTTGCATCAGCCATTAAAAAATATAGAAATCTTTACATCACTCAGCGATGCGGCATTTGCTGAAATCGCGAGGTATATCCGGATGGTCAGTTATCCTAAAGGAACATTACTGATTCACGCAGATAAAGTAGAACCTTATTTTTATATTCTCCAAAGCGGCATTGCCAGAGCTTATTCTGATGGTGAAAATCAACAAATTACTTTTTGGTTTGGAGAAAGCGGGAGCGTATTGTTTTCCTTCAACAGCTACATTAATAATAAGCCTGGATACGAAAACATCGAACTTTTAGAGGATTGTACATTGATTCAAATTCGGCTTACAGATTTATTTAAACTGTATAATGCAAATACAGAAATCGCGAACTGGGGACGAAAAATGGCTGAACATGAACTAATCGCAACCGAACGGCGATTAATTGACAGGTCATTCAAAAGTGCGGCAGAGCGGTATCAAGAATTCGCCGGTCATTCGCCATCGCTGCTCAAACGGGTGGCCTTAAAGCATATCGCTTCTTATTTGGGGGTTACACAGGTTACCTTAAGTAGAATCAGAGCTGAAAAATAATGCTATTTTTTAACAAATGTAAAAGGTGCGCTGAATGGTGCTTGATACCTTTGTGCAAACACATTTATATGAACTGGATCCTTTTAATCACTGCCGGACTTTTCGAAGTTGGCTTTACCACCTGTTTGCAATTGTCTAAAAATTTTACGAATATCAAGTGGACCACAGCCTTTATTGTTTGTATTGCCCTAAGCTTTTTACTATTGAATAAGGCCACGCAAACGCTGCCGATGGGAACGGCTTATGCCGTATGGACGGGAATTGGTGCCGTTGGAACAGTCATCGTAGGTATCCTCTATTTTAATGAGCCGGCTACTTTCTGGCGAATATTTTTTATCTGTACTTTGATCGGATCTATTGCGGGACTAAAGTTTTTTGCAGCTCATTAACTTGATATTCATTTAAATCTGTGGGAAAAACATGGAGGTTTAATTGTAAATGGGAGATACCAAAATCATCCCGCTGATTGCGGAGATTCTGCAGACCGTAGAAACTAAATCATTTTAAATCCGCATCTTTTTCTGTTAAATCTGCGGGAGAAATATTGATAATACAAAACAATCATGTCCAGATAATTTCAATCCATCTTTCAAAAATCTTTACTTAAACAAGAAAAATCCCTGTAACCTCCATCCCACAACTGTAGTCTTATGGCTAAACATGGAGCAAACAAATACGGATTTAATGCTAATCGAAAAGATATTGAACGGGCAAACCGATCAATATTCCTTATTGGTTAAACGCCATCAGCGATTTGTATTTACGCTTGCGCTTCGTTTTGCAAAAAACAGGGAAGATGCAGAAGAGATTGCGCAGGATTGTTTCATTAAAGCTTATAAAGCGCTTGGAACTTTCAAGCAAACTTCAAAATTTAGTACCTGGCTGTATACCATTACCTATACCACGGCCATGACATTTTTGAGAAAAAAGCGCTTGGATACTTCATCAATTGATGATGAAGATACATTTATCCAGCTGGAGAATCACACTTCGGGCTTTATGGCAAACGGATACGAAAAGAAGGATGGCTACAAATTTTTAAATGAAGCAATTACACAACTAATGCCAGATGATGCTGCCATTATTACCTTGTTTTATCAGGGAGAGCAAAGTCTGGAAGAAATTGGTGCAAGCCTTAACATGGAGCCGAATACGGTTAAAGTAAAATTGCACCGTGCCCGGCAAAGGCTGAGAGAAAAATTACAATATTTGTTAAAGGATGAAGTAAAAGAGCTGCTATGAATACGATAGAGGAACAACTTTGGGATTATATTGACGGAAACCTGGATGCCGCCCAGGCCATTGCCATCAAAGAAAAGATTGATACAGATGCAGAGGTTAAATTTCAGTATGAAGAATTACTGCGTTTCAACAATGCTTTTGATAAAATGGAATTTGAAGAACCATCCATGTCTTTCATTAGAAATGTAATGGAAAGCATTGCGCTTGAACCTGCTCCAATAGCAATGAAAACAAAGGTTGATAAAAAGATTATTTATGGTATTGGTAGCTTTTTCGTACTCTCTTTACTCATGTTATTTGGCTATGTACTTTATAATTCAAATCTAACTATGCCTGGTTTTGATCAGAAAGTTAGTTTCGATTTCAATTTAAACCAACACATCACACCTGCCACTATTTATAGCTTCTTATTTGCTGATCTGGTTATCGGATTAATTTTTATTGATCAGCTTTTAAGAGGAAGGTTGGCTCAAATCAAGAAAGTTTAATCGTCCCGCAGATTACATTCATTTGCATTTTCAGAAATCTGCGGGAACCCAAAAGATAAATTTTACCCCAAAGTTTTTAAAATCTCCAGTCCTTCTGCCCATTTACCGTATCCGGCTGTGGCATTGATATGCCCCGCATTGCCAATATTAATAAAATCACTGCCCCATTTCTCTGCAAAGAACGCAGCTCTTTCTATACTCACCCATTCATCATCCGTACTGGCCACTATAATGGTTTTAAAATTAATTTTGTCCAGTGGAACATGATCAAAGCCAACAGTATCAAAGGTATATTGAGGTGCTTCCAGATCACTTGGCGCAACCAATAATGCCCCCTTAATGGTCTTTTGATAATGTTTGGCCCAATTGGCAATTGCCGTACAGCCCAAACTATGGCCAATTAAAACCACTGTAGCTAAATCATAACCAGCCAATGCCTCATCAATATTTTTAATCCAGTCAGCTGATGTTGGCGTTTCCCAGTCGGCCTGATTGATTCTGGTAAAATTTTCACCTGATTGTTCAAAGTGTGTTTGCCAATGGTCTGGCCCTGAATTACCCAAACCAGGAATAATAAAGTAATTTGTCATAGATCAACAGGTGTTATTAGTACTCTTTTTTAAAATGAGCAGTGTTAGCCATTTTTCGTATATAAAAAAAGCCCCGACTGAGATCGGGGCCTTTTTGTAAATATGATAATAAATTAAATTACTTTCACATTAACGGCATTTAAGCCTTTTTTACCGTTAGCAACTTCGTACTGTACTTTGTCGTTTTCACGGATTTCGTCGATAAGACCTGTTGAATGAACAAAAATTTCGCTGTCGCCATTCGCAGGAATGATAAAGCCAAAACCTTTAGTTACATTGAAGAATTTTACTGTGCCTTCTTGCATTGTATTAAATATTAAAATTAAGTCTGCAAGGTAAGTTTTAATTTTTAAAATCAAAATAAATTTTAACATTTTTTTAACGTTAAAACTTTGTAAACATCAGATTACTAAGGCTTTTTAATTGCCTTCCCAACAATAGTTACTGTAATTTCACTATTGTGTGGTATTCCAAGGGTTGTTCCGGGAACAACATTAAAAAGGTTCCTGATATAAATATCGGCTACCCCCTGCATCATTCTTTTCTTTCCTTCTGCGGCCTCCGGCAACACACCATTTACATTCAAAATCCGCATTGTTCCGGTATAATCTACAACAGCAAGGCATTCATAAGCAAAATCTTTATACGCCCGCTGAATTTCAATCCGGTAACGTGGAAACATATAATCGTAAGCGGCTGTTCGTTTCTGCAGTTTATCTACTGTACTAAACTTTTCTACCTTTACAATTTTACTCTTCGGAATAAACTGAACAGGTACCCTCGAGGCAAATGCTCCTGTATCAGTACGGTTAACTTCATCAGATCTTTTCTGAATAAATAAGGTATCTGCCTTTGAGGGTTTCTGCAAGGCTGCTGCCGTTGTTTTCAATTTATTTTTAATGTAGGTCTGCGCATAAAATGTCATATTCACATCTGAACGGATATCATTAGCGATTACTTTTCCATCAACCTGAATCCGCTGAAAAACCAGGCTATCCTTACTGATGTGTTTCACCTTGAAAAACTCTTCCGCAAAGTTGTACACATTGCCATGGTCATATTGCAGGTAAAATTTCTGCATGATTTGTTTCTGCGGGCTCCAGGCCATCATGGTATCCTCTGCGGCTACCTCAATAATCCAGGAAGGTTGCTGCATAAATCCTTCTTTATTGAAAGAAAGGTTATTGCTGAAGCGACGTTTAACCTCTTCAAACCGGATGCCTTTTACAGGAGCAAAGCTGAAGTCTCTCAGGCTGGCATCATTTTTTTTCGATCGTGAATTACAGGCAGAAAGCACCAGCACGATAAGAAAGAGTTTTAAAATATTTTGAATCATTGGTGCTAAAATAATTATTTCTTTTTAACCAGTATCACATTGGCCACTTTACGCTGCCCCGCATGGTCCCATTTCTTGTTATCTGATGGATAATTAATTACCCCATCATCAGGCATTCCATCAACCCATAAAGTAGTGGAACCTCCGCCATCAAAATTAATGGCACTGCTACATCCCAGCCATTTCATCAACTTGGTTAGCTCCGGCAAGTTCATCCCTGCAGCATTATCGCTTCGCCCATCAACCGTTAACAAAATTACCCTGCCATTTGGTTTGATGCCTAAGCAGGTTCTTGGATGACGAAGGCGCGTAAAAGATGTGGTATCTAAATCTTCATTTTGGTTATGATAGGTTAATAACGGACCATTCAGCAAAACATTTTCTTCGCTGAGTTTTGTTTCCCAATCTGCTGTTCCATCCCATTTTTTGATGGCGATTTTACCATTATCTACAACCACTGCAGCCTGTTGATGCCTTGCTCTATTTCCATTTTTGTCCAATCGGTTGGTATTGATTATACTTCCTTTTACCTTGACAAAATCAACCGATCCGCCATTTTTTACATCAAAAAAATTTCCATTTAAAGCTGCAATTGCGGTATCGCGAATACCAAAATTACTGGTAGTGATTAATTCTTTTTCTTCGGCACCCAATGCAAAAATTGCTTTTCTACCTGTATTTTTTACTTCAAGAAAAGAAATGTTTTCATTTGCTCCAAAAAGATCCTTATTGTTAAAATGATGGCGAAATAGTTTCACTTGCCGTGCAATTTTAGTTTTCTCCCATTGGGTTCTAACCACACAAACCGAATCAGCATTTTGTGCAAAACCCGGCATTAAATAAAGCGAGAATAAGATAATGATTGATAGTTTTCTAAACATCGGTATTCAATTTGCCATAAAACTAAATCTTTGTTTTAAACTTCGAATTAAGCCATCAATAATTATACATTCAATTTTAAGCAAAAACGGAGCAACCAACTTCATGATTAACTCCGTTTTTTCTGAATGATGGAATGACTAAATTAGTGAATGATGGAATTGGGGTGTTGCTTTGCCAATCATTCTATAATTCAATCATTTATTTCTTCGGGTCTAAAATATCTTTGATTCTGATATTCAAATCTTCATAATGTGCTTTTGTTATGGCATCACCTGCGGCAGATCTGGCTTTTGTAGTGCCCAGTAATGTTTTCAGTTCTGCCCTGACTAATGGCCTGATATCTGATAAAGCAACATTAACCGGTGTTAAACCGTAGCTTGCTGCATAATCAACCGGAAAGCCCACAGGAAGTTCTGCCTCTTTGGTCATCAGATTTTCTAATTGGTCTACATAAGCACGCTGTAAGTTACGTTTAAATGCATCTGCCCTGCCGTTGGCGAATACGGAAGACCTTAAATCGGTAAACAACTGCGGCATTGTGTAGGCCTTTGCTGGCCCGTTTTTAGTTTCATTATCCAGTAAACGGGCAAGGCGTGGCGCAGCCAACAGGTTACCCAATGTATTGGTCTGAACGGCCTTAATGCGGTTTAACAATACGCCATTATCAAATTTATTTAATTGCTCATTGCTGATGAGCCATAAAGGAGTAGTGAACAATTGCTGATTGAAAAAAGTTATCGCCTCCTTTTGTTTTGCCTTAGGCAGATAAGCATAAACGGCACCTGTTTGGTCGTACGTTTTAAAGTTTTCACTCAAGCCACCAACATTGGTAGTTACATGGCCCATATAACGGTTAAATTGCGAAATAATTTCATTGTAAATTTCTTTTAAATCGCTGTAATCTTTCCCTTTCTGGTAGGTCCATTTTTCAACATTAGGAAGAATCCGTTTAAGGTTGGCAATGCCATAAGTACTGGCTTTCATGGCATTATCACCCAGATCTTCACTTTGTAAGCGCGGATCTAAAGTGGTTCCCTGCCTGCCATAAAAGTATAATGGATTTCCAGCATTTTTTATTACCCATTGATTCAAAATTTCTTTTTCCTGCTCGGCAGTTTTATTTCCGGGAATCCATGAATAACCCCATTTGATCGCCCACTTGTCATATTCACCAATTTGTGGATGTAGTTTCGTTACGCCATCACCCGGCTGGGCAATGTAATTAAAACGGGCATAATCCATAATGGACGGCGCAGTTCCATGTGTATCTGTAAAAGTTTTAGATCGCAGTGAATCTACCGGATAAGCATAACTTGAACCAAAGTTGTGGGGCAAGCCCAAGGTATGGCCAATTTCATGTGAAGATACGAAACGAATCAATTCGCCCATTTGTGCATCAGAAAATTTAGCCTTACGCACTTCAGGATTTATGGCCGCGGTTTGTACAAAATACCAGTTGCGTAGCAGGTTCATCACATTGTGGTACCAGCCGATATGTGTTTCCAGGATCTGACCGGTACGGGGATCACTCACATGTGGACCATAAGCATTGGCAATATCTGAGGCAAAATAACGGACAACAGAATATCTGGAATCTTCAACACTAAACTGTGGATCTTCCTGTGGGGTCGGTGCTTGCTTACCAATAATCGCATTTTTGAAACCTGCAGCCTCAAATCCGGCCTGCCAGTCGTTAATTCCCTGAATTAAATAAGGCACCCATTTTTTAGGTGTAGCCGGATCAATGTAAATAATAATTGGTTTTACCGGCTCTACCAGTTCACCCCTCATATATGCAGCCGTATCTTTTGGAACCAGATTCCAGCGGTGAATGTAAGCAGTACGTTCTGCCTTTTGTGCATCAGTACCATAATCCAGCTGAGATTGCCCAAAGTATCCCACTCGGCTATCCATAATTCTGGCCTTCACTGGTATTTTAGGCAACAACAACATGGAGGTATTAAATTCAAAAGTTACTGCAGCATTGCTGTTATCGGTTGGTGATTCTGCAGCCTTGTACGTTTTGGCCGTTTTAACTTCAATATTGATGGGGAAGGTTTTAACGGTATCAATGTATGAACGCGTGGCATCATAGGCAATCACTTTATATGCCTTACGGATCTGGTCTGTCGCACCAATCGCCATAATGTCACCGTTATAAAAATCAGTGACATCTATAACCACGCCTGTAGTGTCCTTATTATAAGCCTTCACTTCAAAACCGGCCAGAATCTGATCCAGGTTTGAATTTCTAACCGACTCATACATATCACTATTTGGGTCTGCTTGAGTAGCATAGCTTGGTACACGGATATAAATCTGTTTACCCCTGCGCTCCCATTTCCAAACCTGTTCATTCAATTCCTCTCCGCCATATTGCTGGTTGCCAACTTTTATACCCACCGGTGATTTTGCCAGGCGGGTGACCACCAGCATTTCGCGGTTAATTAAACTATCCGGAATTTCAAAGTACCACTTATCTTCTACCTTATGTGTTTTAAATAAACCGTTAGTGGTTCTGGCTTTGGCAGTAATAACCTCTGAATAAGGTTTAATCCCTTCCTTTTTGGGAGTTGCAGCAGGCGTAGCTGCTGCCGTAGTGGCTGAACCTGTTGTACCTTTTTTGTTCTTTTTTTGTGCGTATACTGAGTTTGATCCTGCCAAACCGAACGCAACCATACCTGCCAATGCAAGCATGCCGAGTTGTTTCTTCATTGATGTGAAATATGCTATAATAGAGTCCGAAGTTAGAGGCTTATTACAGCATAATCAATGTGTAACTAGAAAATTACGGGCAGTATCAGATTCTTTTTTCCAGTTGAACAAATTTGAATAAAGTATGGTTATCACGATAGATTTCGAAAAGGAGTCTTCTGCCCGGCAATGATTTAAAAAGTTCATTGATGTCATTTAAGGTATAAGATTGTATAGGTTTAAAATCTATACTGATAATTTCATCATAAGGCATAAAGCCAGCCCTTTCGGCGGGTGAGCCTTCATCTACCTCACCGATCAGGATTCTTTTAAATTCATTCTGCTCCAGGTAAACCACCATGCCCACCATATCATGCTGAAACGGCTTTCTGAAATTAGAATTTGGTTTTATTGATATAAAGCCTTGTTGATAATTGAACTGAACATCAAACTTGCGCAGCATTTCACCACCTAAATTTCCATTCCGTTTACTCAGGTCAATTCTTTTTGATATGTATTCAAAATCCGGAAAACCGGCAACCACCTGATCAAATGTATAATTGCCGATATAAAACTTCGAAATGCGACCAACATAACCTTTAATTTCTCCGCTTAAACTCATGCCTAAATTTGCTTTGACCTTTTTAGATGGTGCAGGGAAAGCATCTTTATCTAACATTTCCATAGATAAAGCATGGCTTGCGCCGGTATCAATAATTAACCTGGCTTTTACCTTTACTGTATCGTCAATCAATACTTGTGTTTCAATGTATGGTTTTTGTTTTTCAATGAAGATTGGAATTTTTGATCCACGGTACTTTACCTTACTCTTTGTATCATAAAAAATAAGTGTGTTATGGCTATACCTGATATCTACAATAAAGCTGTTGAAAAAATCAAATCCTATCAGTCCATAAATTTTAATTCCCAAATGGCCAGACAGATTAAATAAATCTTCTTTTAGAACGGCAGTAGGGATGTATTTAATTTTTGCCTTTCCTAATTGCGCATGCACATTTTGCGAAACATAAGCATCAACACTTTCTACCCCGAGACCAGATAACTTGATCTTACGCATGGCGCTAAAGTCCAGCGAATCAATAATAGCGGGTTCTGTGATAATTAAAGGCCCCACCCCTGTATCGAGAACAAAATCATAGGGGCCCTTTCCATTCACCATCAGTGGAATAATAATGAGATTTTTGATGCACTTAAACGAAACAGATTGCTTTAATTTATGCTTTGGAAATGCAAATTCCTGCCCATACCCCTTAATAAAAGCCAAAAGGCAGATCAGGCAAATGAATACTTTGCGACATCCTGAAAAGGTTACAAGGGCATATTTGGTTAACATTAAATTAAATTTAATAAATTAGTTGGCAATTGTCACTCTAATCCAGCATGATGTTTATCCCTAAAGTTCATTATTTATCGTTTGCAGCCATAATTTTTATCGTATCAGGCTTAATTGGCTGTTCAGCAGACCAAATGATTTCAAAAAAAGTGGCTAAAACATTTAAAAATTCGGAGGTAATCAAGCAATATGAGGTGGGTTTTGCTTTGTATGATATGGAAGGCCATAAGATGATCTTTCAGAAAGATGCCGACAAATATTTCACACCCGCATCCAACACTAAACTGTATACCTTTTATGCGAGTTTGCAAATGTTGCCTGAAAGAATGCCCGCCTTAAAATATGTGGAACGGAATGATTCCCTGATTTTCTGGGGGACGGGAGACCCTTCATTTTTACAATTTGCGGTAAAGGATCAGTCGGCCTTTCATTTTCTTCAGGCAAGCAATAAAAAACTCTTTTTTGCACCGGGTCGCTATTCCGGATCTTTTTTTGGCGAGGGATGGAGCTGGGATGATTACGATTATTATTACCAGCCGGAAATTACGGAAATGCCCATAATGGATAATATGGTAACTTCCACTTACGCTAGTGCACATAAAATCAACATTGAACCAAAGGTTTTTGCTCCTTGCTTTGAAGTTGATTCTACGAAGACTACAGGGAATTTCCAGGTGACGAGAGATTTTTTGGCAAACCATTTCCGCTATCCTGCCGTTGATGTAAAACCGGGTTATCATCAGCAAAACCCTTATAAAACGAGTGTCCAGACCACCGTTGAGGTTTTGACAGATACCCTGCATAAAACAGTAGGGATTGTTAACATGAAGATTCCGGCAGATGCAAAAACATTATCCGGAGCCAAAAGAGATTCTGTTTTGAAGCATATGATGTTACCCAGTGATAATTTTATTGCCGAACATCTGCTATTGGTTTGTTCCAACCAGATCGGAGATACACTGAGCACCGCAAAAGCCATTCAATATGTAACTAAAAAGTACTTATCTTTTTTGCCAGACAAAGTTCAATGGGCAGATGGTTCAGGTTTATCCCGGCAGAATTTATTTACACCCCGTGATAACGTTTACCTGCTGGATTCGATCTATAAACTGGTGAATAACCGCGAAAAGCTTTTCGATATGCTTCCTGCTGGCGGGAAAACCGGCACCTTGAAAAATGCCTATCCGAAAACTGATCAGCCGTTTATTTATGGCAAAACAGGATCTTTGGGTGGTGTGCATAATCAAAGTGGTTATGTATTGACAAAAAAGGGTAAAACTTATATTTACGCTTTTATGAACAATAATTATATTAAACCAACAGCCGAAGTAAGGGCTGAAATGGTGAGAATCATGACCTATATTCATGATCATTTTTAATGTATCGCAGCATCAGGCCAACCAATCATCACAGCCGATAACACGCCCGAAGAAAATTTCAATTGCGCAATGAACCAGAGATTACGGTCTATCGATCAACCCTTTTCCAATGAGATACTCCTTGATGGTAAAAATTACCTGTATTTTGGAGGTACAGCTTACCTGGGTATTCCGCAGCAGCATGATTTTCTTTCTTTATATCTGGAAGGCCTAAAAAAATATGGCCTGAATAATGGTACCAGCCGCAACAACAACATTCAGCTTGGAATCTACCAGGAAGCTGAACATGTGGCTGCCATACGTTACCAGGCAGAAGCAGCATTAATCACATCAAGCGGATACCTGGCTGCTCAGTTAACGGTTAAAAAACTTGCAGCCCCCGGACATGTAATTTATGCGCCCAATACCCATCCTTCACTTTGGATAGATGAACAACCCGAAGCTAACGGTACTTTCAAAAACTGGAGCAAAGAAACCCTGCAGTTAATCAATACTTCAACAGAAAAAAACTGGATATTGATCAGTAATGCGATGAACAACCTGGTTCCTGAAGTTTATGATTTCAGCTTCCTGAATAATATTGAACCGGATAAAAACATCACTTTAATTGTAGATGATTCTCATGGGATCGGAATAAACAATCAGGGTTTAAGTGCATTCTCCTCCTTACCTGAAAGAGAAAACATCAGTCATGTGGTGGTGGCTTCAATGGCCAAAGCCCTTGGCGTAGACGCCGGATTGATATTGGGTTCAGAAAAAATAATTATGCAGCTCAAATCTACCAGTACCTTTGTTGGCGCATCTCCTCCTGCCGCAGCTGGTATTTATGCTTTTATGCATGCAGAAAGTATATATAAAAAACAGTGGCTAAAACTTCAGGACAACATAAACTTATTAACCAGGAACCTGAATCAATCATGGAAATATGCACCTGGTTTCCCCGCATTTTTAATTGATGATGCTACAATTGACCAGCAATTATGG
>NZ_NHOT01000002.1 GCF_002197755.1 Pedobacter sp. AJM
GCACCATTGTGCCAGCGTCTTCTCGACTGGAGCGTAGCGAAATGGAGAGATCTTTGAACCATACCATTCTTCAACCTGAAAAGATTCCTCCACTGCGGTCGGAATGACAACGATGCTGATAGCGGAACTACAACCATCGCGCCACCGTCCTCTCGACTGGAGCGTAGCGAAATGGAGAGATCTTTGAACGTATTATTAATTGATCATTACCAGCAAAGTATCTCTGGAGATAAATCTTTCCATTCAGCATTTTTAGCATGAATCAATGTTTCTTTTTTTGATCGGTTCCACTTTTTTAACTGCTTTTCTCTGGAAATAGCCTCTTCTATTGAAGGGTAAATCTCATAATAAATACAAACTGAAAGATGGTATTTAGCAGTAAACGAATTTGGATTAAATTTATCGCGATGCTGAACAATTCTAACAGCTAAATCAGATGTGACACCAATGTATAATGTTGTTCTTTGATAATTGGTCATAATATAAATACAACCTCCTCTTTCCATTAGCTTTTTATTTCAAGATACGAAAAACTATAATTTTGGGATTAGGAAATAAAAATTGTTATCGTAATTAGCACTTTTCGAAATCATATGAACTAGAGCATTTGCCTCTTTTCAAGGCCACAGCGAAACGGAAGTGATATTTAAGACTAGGTTTAATGTTCAAAGATTCCTCCACTGTGGTCGGAATGACGAATAAGTTAATGTTGGCATAATGATAACAGTATAACTTTATGAACAAATACCCCCCTAATTCCTGATATTCAAATTCGATAAAATTACCGCGCAGGCACCCGCGCCGATCACCAGCATAATCACCGAAACCAAAATCAACATTAAACCAGGTTTTAGCGGTTCATTCTTGACCGACTTAACGATCACCAGAATAACACCAACAACAAACAGCACGGCAACAGCAAACCAATAGATTAGAATAAGTCCCATTTTAAGAATTTGCTAACATAACCGCACAGGCACCTCCGCCAATCACCACCAAGACAACTGAAGCAATCAGCATTTGAACCCCAAGTTTCACAGGCTGACTATTTGATGATTTTACGATAATGGTGATGATCCCTGCAATGAATAAACCTACAATGGCCAGCCCGTAGAGAAAAAACAAGATGACAATCATACTAATTCATATTTAATTTTTCCCTGATGGCATCAATTTTATGGTCACGATAAAAAATATTCATCGTTTCAAAAGGCACCATCTTATATTGATCACTCACAATATGAACACAGGACTTCTTCACCGCCCGAACATCAAAATCAAGGGGATCCATAAAGTTCATAATAATAATGCGAAACAGGTTATCATAGCTCAGATTATCCGATTTCACCCTCGGCAAACAGCACATCAGTTCACCAAAAGTATCTTCAGCACAATCAACAGAAACGCCGGTGCTAAATAAATTAAGCATATGTTCTTTCAATTTCTCGTCATGCTCAAAAACAATGGTATTTTTAGAATTATTCAGCAAATCTTCCGGATTGATCAAATGTGTCATCGGAATAACCTCCTCCCCGATCTTTAAGGCGTAAGCCATACAAAGCGCATCGGGATTGCAGGGTACCGGGATTAAGTCCTGCGGTGTAAAGGTTGGGTATTGTTCGTAAATTTTGCGTCTCACCTCAGTTAAGGTAATCCGCCCCTGCTGGTCATTGTAATCATCATTTCTGCCGGCTACCTGTGTAGGCTGAAAGGTTACCCCGCGAACACAACGTTGCTTCAAGGCATAATCCAGGATATCACCAATTTCATGATCATTTAAACCGTTTTGCAGCGTCACTACCAATGTAGTTGATACATTAAACTGATTTAAATGGTCAATGGCTTTCTTTCTCACTTCAGTCAAATCCTCACCCCTCATTTTGGTTAATACCTCCGGACTAAAACTATCGAACTGCAGATAAATCTCAAAATCAGGCATGTACGAAGCCAGTTTCTCTACGAAGTTGATGTCTTTGGCCATCCTGATGCCATTCGTATTTACCATCAAATGCTTAATGGGCTTCGTTTTAGCCAGATCAAGTATTTTGAAAAATTCAGGATGAACGGTAGGCTCACCACCAGACAGCTGAACCACATCAGGTTCTCCTTCATTGGCTACCACCACATCCATCATACGCTCAATTTCAGTTAAGGTCCGGTGTCTACCATAATGAGGTGATGACATGGCATAACAGGTGGGGCAGGCCAGATTACAGCGATCAGTCACTTCAATCACGGTCAGACAAGAATGCTGTTCATGATCGGTACAAAGCCCGCAATCATACGGGCAACCGTAATGCACTTTGGTATTAAACTTCAGTGGCATTTCTGATTGCTTATTGTAATTGCGGATTTGTTTATAATACTCCACATCATCAGCAATCATTACTTTGCTATCGCCATGCGTTCTGCAGTTTTTTAACATAAACACTTTTGCATCCTGAAAAACAATTTTTGCATCGCAAAGCAGGAGGCATTCCGGACAAAGGCTTTTTGTATAATCGTAGTATATGTAATCTCTTGTGTTGGCCATATCCTTTTAAATGAAAATAGTTCTTGTTAACCTGATCATGAAGGTATAATAATACGCAAAAATTAGCATTGCCGACCAATGAATGCTGCTTAAATTTAAAAATAAGGATTGATATGGTTTAATAAATTCGATCAGAAAACGGAACAAAAAGTACAGTACCATAAATAACTTGAAGCGGTCACCATTGATCAGTGTTTTGTTTTTAATTGCTATAAAAAAGCAAAACAGCAACACCAGATAAACCATTTCATATAACATAATCGGATGTCTCAAGATACCATCGCCCAAATCCATTCCAGAAAACAAAGTAGTTGGGATCCCATAGGTGGGCTCATCAATTCCCATTGAAAAACAACCGATGCGTCCGATAAACAAAGCTATGATGATGGGAATCACATAAATATCGCCCGACGCAATGTTAACACCGATGATCTTTTTAATGATTTCCACGCCGAACAAGCCTCCCAGCAAACCACCTATAATGGTTTTACTTTGATAAAGCACCGAAAAACTCAAATGATGCAATACCTCAGGTGTTTCCAGTACGGCAACCACACGCGAGCCAATGAGTGCACCAAGCATGGCCCCCAGCATAATCCACAAACGGTGTTCATCAGAAATGGGATCGGCAATGCCTTTCTTCAAGTAATAATAAACCCGCACACCCATAATAAAAGCAAGCGTTTCAAAAATATAATGGTAATGATATAAGTTACCAAAAAGTTCAAACTGAAACGGAAACGGACTATCCGATTTTGTGATCATCGATATTAAAACCAAAGCCTGGCGAAAACCGGCAGGTGATCAGAAAAATACCTCTTATCTTTACTATCGGTGAGTACCGCAAATTTCTGCACCTTAAAACCTTTATTGACAAAAATATAATCGATCCTGTTTGGAAGATCACTGTTAAAATCGAAATCATTAAAGGTCCCATTTGGTCCGTAAGGAGTTTCCCGGCTGATTTCTTTCGCATCTGTCAGAAATGATTTGATGGTGCTAATGGCCTCAGTTTCGGGCGTCACATTTAAGTCGCCTGTAAAAACCACCGGCAATGCCGGTGCAATCTGCTGTATTTTTTGTTTGATTAATTTCGCAGATTCGATTCTGGCTTTAACGCCTTTGTGATCATAATGTGTATTAAACACCAAAAATTCCTTCTTATTCAGCTGATCATATAACCTTACCCAGCTACATACCCTGTTGAGCGCAGCATCCCAGCCTTTCGACGGAACATCAGGTGTTTCGGAAAGCCAGAAAGTTCCGCCATCTTTTTTAGTAAAGCGGTCTTTATCAAAATAAATGGCCGCAAATTCACCTTTCCGCTTCCCGTCTTCACGACCTACCCCTACTACATCGAAATTGGAATTTTTTAATAAGGCATCAAATTGTTCAGGCAACGCCTCCTGTACACAAAGCAAATCGGCATCATGAAATTTCACCAGGGCTTTTACATTTTGCGCCCGGTTTGGCCATGCATTTACCCCGTCATCCGGATTGTTATACCGGATATTGTAAGTGATGATATTGATAGGGCTTCCCTTCGACTGGGCAAAGGCTAAGGTAGAGAGCAGCAATAAGGAAAAAATAAGCTTAACAGATTTCATGGAATAATAATTTTCAATTTGTCAATATTACTCATTTCATGTTAAATGAATTTTAAGTATTAAAGTTGTTATACAACACAATCCAATAGAAGCAAATTCAAGCAAAAACCCGCAAACTATTTACACTGCTCTCATTTACTCGCTTTATAAGCGATTACAGATTTAATTGCATTACCTGTAAATGCTATCAAACTTAAGAATGCTACGCTACAAACCTGTATCCTGCACATCCAGCTTTAAATCATGTCTTCGTCTTTATAACTGAAATAATGGTTCCGGGCAAAAATTAAATGATCCACCACGTACAATCCCAACATGAGTCCGGAGGCGACTAAATCCCTGGTCAGTTTGTTATCACTTTCACTGGGTTTCAGGTTTCCTGAAGGATGGTTATGTGCCAGCACGATATTGGCGGCATTGTGTTCAAGCGCAATTTTAAAAATAATCTTCGGATCAGCCACTGTTCCTGCCTGCCCGCCTTTACTGATGAGGTGCCGGCCAATAATGTGATTGGAGCGGTTAAGCAGTAAGATCCAGAACTCTTCATGATTGAGGTCTGCAAAAGTGTTGTAAAGATAATTGTGAACATCACTGGAAGCGGTAACCTGCAATACCTGTTCGTCCTGTGTTTCCTTTCTGCGCAGCCCAAGTTCTAAAGCGGCAATGATGGTGATGGCTTTTGCCTGACCAATGCCCTTAAACTTGGAAAGCTCCTGAATGGATGCTTTTCCGATGTTAGATAAGTTGTGCCCGTAGAAAGATAAAATCCTTTTACTTAAATCCACAGCCGTTTCATTCCTGTTGCCAGAGCCGATAAGGATGGCAATCAATTCGGCATCTGTTAAATGCCTGCGGCCATGCTGCAGTAATTTTTCCCTCGGGCGGTCTTCTTCCGCCCAACGTTTAATACCCAATTTCTGATCGTAATTTTCCATTTTTTCGACAAAAAAAAAGCATCCCAACGTTTGGTTGGGATGCCTGGTACTAATATCGTAAAAAAAATGGATTATGCTAAACCGTTAACGAATTTCGTTAATTTTGATTTATTATTAGCCGCTTTATTTTTGTGGATGATGTTCTTTTTAGCTAAACGATCTAACATAGAGATTACTTTAGGCAATAAATCTGAAGCAGATTTTTTATCTTCTGCAGCACGTAATCTTTTAATAAAAGTACGTGTGGTTTTTGCCTGATATCTGTTACGTAAACGTTTTGTTGCGTTTGCTCTAATTCTCTTTAATGAAGATTTATGATTTGCCATTTCTATTTAGCCTTTTATTTTTCTTAATCGTTTCCTTTAATTCGGGTTGCAAATATAGAGTTTATCTTTTTATAATACAAAAGAATTTTAAATTTTTATTCACTCACATCTGCTATCGCTTCCGAACTGCGAAAATACGATAAATTTATTCATTAACAACACGTTAACGGCAAAGAATAAAATTTAACTTCCATACAGAAAACATACGTAAAAATACTATTTTTGGGGAAATACATTCTGAGTGAAAAAACGAATAGCCATCTTTGCATCCGGTTCTGGCTCCAATGCCCAAAAACTAATGGAGCATTTTAAACGCAGTAACGACATTGAAATTTCGCTGGTGCTGACCAACAATGCCGATGCTTATGTGCTGCAAAGAGCGGATAATTTTGAAATCCCCAGTCACATTTTCGATAAAAATGAATTCTATAAAACGGATGAGGTGATTGACCTGCTTAAAAACCTCGACATCGATTTTATAGTACTGGCCGGTTTTCTCTGGCTCATTCCTCAAAATTTAATTGCGGCCTATCCCGGCCGAATCGTAAACATCCACCCAGCCATTTTACCCAAATTCGGCGGCAAAGGCATGTACGGCGACCATGTGCACCATGCCGTAATGGCTGCCGGAGAAAATGAAGGCGGCATCACCATCCATTATGTGGATGAGCATTATGATGAAGGGGAATACATTTACCAGGCGAAATATAAAATTGAAAAGGATGATCACCTCGAAATGATTAAATTTAAAGGCCAGCAGCTTGAACACCAGCATTACCCCAGGATTGTAGAAAGCCTGGTTAAGAAAATTAAGAAATAGGAATCCGCCTGCTCATCCATTTAAACACCCTGTTGCAGGGCCTGGCAGCCTGAAGCATGAATGTGGATTTGTCGCGTTTACTTACACCAGCATAATGACGAAACATTTGTTCCGGCTTTATTTTTTATTAAACGGCAGAAAATAAATATTACATGATAAAATTTATTTCTATGCCATCAACATCATCCATGAAGTGGGTGCTCTGCCGGAAAAATCAAAACCAATCTAGCGTAAAAACCCGAAACCATTCCTGGCCGCATCGTAATATGTGAAGAGCCAAATCATGAAAGCGCTGCCTCAGCTTGCCATAGAGAGAAAACCTCCACAATCCCTGCTTGCAAAAACCATGCTGCGCATTGCAGGCGAGATTAATCATGATTTACAGATCTCCACGACCTGAAATTTTATTTAGACAATCGGAGCGGATTAAGTGCTCTTGGAACCAGGCCAAATTTCTTTTTAAAAGAATGAGAGAAATGCGACAGACTTTCGAAACCTAAATCTAAATAAATGGCGGAAGGCTTTTGATGCTTATTTTCAATTAAAAACTTTGCAGCATCCAGCCGTTGCGAGAGCAACCATTGGCGAGGTGGGAGGTGGAAAGTTTTTTGAAAATCGCGTTTAAATCCTGCCAGACTGCGACCGGTGAGTTGCGCAAATTTTTCAACCGGAACATTAAAATGAAAGTTATTGAGCATGAATTTTCTCAAATCAATTTTATGGGGTTCTGAATAGTCGAACAAAAAGCTTTCCAATGCCGGAAGTGCAAGAAGTAATAGCTTAACGCCCTCTTTTACTTTCAGGATGCCCATTTCATCTGTCATGGTTGCGCCTGAACTTCTGGCATACGGAACAATAGACTGAAAGTAGCCCTGCAAAAATTCATTGGAGGGAATCAGCAGGTTGGGCAAGCCCATATACTTCTTCGCGGATTCAAGCTTTTCCTCCAATGCAATTTTACGCATCAAATCTTCCTGGAGTGAAATCACAATGGTTTCGTAGCTGCCCCCGGCACCAGGTGTTTTGGTCAGCATCCCCAGCTGATTTTTACCAATCAGCAGCATTTCCCCTGCACCCATCGAAATCGTTTGAGCAGAGGTTTCCATGGTAAATTGACCTGAAACCTGCAGCACCAGGGTATGGTGGTTCCAGAAGCATGCTTTCTGTTTCCTTTCGGTAGACAGGTAGGAATAAAAGATGACACCAGGAAGAATTTCTGCCGGACTTTCCATTTATCGTGCTAGGTAGGTACCACCTTTAATGGCGCCTATCGCAAAAGTAGTATTTAATGCGCTCATTTCTGCTGTGGTAAACTCAATTTCTGTCGCTGCGATATTTCCGGGCAGACGTGATCTCTTGCTCATGCTCACTAAAGGCATGATTTGATCTCCCTGCTGTTTTACCCAGGCAATGGCAAGCTGTGTGGGTGTACAACCCTTCTCTGATGCCAGCTGCTTTAAAAGCGCCACTTTTTCAAGATTATGGACTAAATTTTCATGTTGAAAACGGGAAAAATGGTTCCGGTAGTCATTGTCGCTAAGTGGTGCGGTCATTTCCCCGGTCAGTAAACCCTCAGCAGTATTGGCGAAAGCGACAACGGCAATCCCCAACGCCCTGGCTGCAGGTAGCAATTGGTCTTCTATTTGTCTATCTGCCAGTGAATAGCCAATTTCTAATGCACTTATAGGGTAAACGGCATGGGCTTTTTGAAGCTGCTCAGCAGTAATTTCAGACACACCAATGTGACGGACTTTGCCTTCCTTCACTAAATCGGCCACCGTTCCGATGATCTCTTCCACAGGAACGCTATTGTCCATTCGGCTCGGCTGATAGAGATCAATCGTGTCAATGCCAAGACGGGTGAGGGAGTAATTGATAAAATTCTTAATGGAATTCGGTCTGAGGTCCAACCCGATCCATTGACCATTATGAAAGATGGCGCCAAACTTAACGCTGATAAAGGCATCATCACGCCTTCCCCTGATGGCTTTTCCGATCAGCATTTCATTGTGTCCGGCACCGTAAAAATCGCCGGTGTTCAAAAAATTGATACCAAAATCCAAAGCCTGGTTGATCGTTGCCATACTTTCTGATTCATCAGGCGTTGGCCCGCCCCAGATAGATGACATCCGCATGCAACCCAGCCCAAGACTGGATACTAAAGGGCCATCATGGCCTAACTGAATTTGTTTGATGTTTTTCATCCTACAAATATCCGTTTCCAAAGAACAGTTAAATTGCCTGCACAGCTCAATTAATTTGCTTATACGGCTCTTTTAATGGTTTTTCTTGCGAGTTCTGTGTACGTCGGCCATGTTTAAATAACATTTTAAGCCATCATATGTTGTGATTCAATTAGATAGATCATTATCTTCTTTATGTGTCTTTTAAGATCAGTATTTAAAAACATTCTCCCGATGCCACTCCACTGCTTCCGCCCCGGGAAAATGAATTCTTTTATTTGGCAATAAAATCTTTCTTCCTGCCAATCCTTTCAAGGTATATGCATGGGTTTCCTTTTCAATCACATGATCAGAAACAAGAATGGAGTAGTCAGCAGAAATACTGACAAGTCCACGGTCAAAAGCCCTGTGTAAATTAGGGCATAAAGCTATGCCATTGGTGACCTGATCATCATGTGTTTGGCTAAAAGGCACAATGTGGCAGGCATCAATAAAGCTATGCCCGAAGGTACTGCTCAATTGCATGCCCGTAAAACTGCATTGGTTACCATAAATTTTCGGCACTAGTTTTTTGAACAATCCGTTTCTAACGAAAACATCCTCTTCTGTATTGATAGAGATGCGCTTATATTTAGCTTCGGGTTCATTTAATACAAAATCCTCCTGATCATGCAGGTAACCATCGCCATGTTTTTTGGCTGCAATAAAACCGGCCTTGCCTTCGGCAAAATAATTATCGAGCAATACTGCAGTAGCCACTGACCTGTTGTTGGCATCACTTAATAATAGAAATAACTGTGGATCAAAATAGCCGAAGGCACAGGTTTCGCTTAATCGGGTTACCGATTTGATATGTGCGTTGATTTGCATGCCCAAATTGGGTTGCAACATCCAATATGGCTGCCCTTCTGTTTTTTCGCTTTGCAGATAATAAAAAGGCTGGGTAAAATCAGGTTGGTGCAAAGTGGATACAAGCAAAAGCCAGTTCTCTTTAAAAGTAGCCACTAAATCGGCATTGACTTCAAACTGGTTATTAATGACCAAACCTTTTTCAATGAGCTCGATCAGGCTCAGCAATAATATAGGCTTATGCGGAGCTGGGCCATATTGCGTTACACCTTGTTTAAGGCGGCTAAAAGCTTTGAGGTATTTTTGAAGGGATGAATTCAAGAGGGCAAAATATTTCCGAAGCTAATCAAATGATGGGGGTTTTGGAAATTTAATCCTGCATAAACTGATCTCTTTTATGCCATAGGCGATAAAATACTTCGGGCTATACAGCCAGCACAACCCGAAATAATAAATCAAATGATGTGACATTCACCAGATTCAAATCATTTAGAATCACCCGGCTTATGTTCATGAGGTTTTAGCTCAGGTAGCTTTTTATGCGTCTTCAATAGATATGTCCATAATAAGGAATAAGTGGCAGCGGTCACAACCATGCAAACCAATATGGCGATGTCACGGAAAAGGTCTGCACAATCTGATAGAAAAGTATTCAGGTGATAACCAGGCTGATCGCTGCTCATGAACCACATGGCGAAGATCACCACCACATATTCAAACACGATGGTGCTTAAAAGGATGACCATTAATTGGTTAAAACCCTCTTTACGGTGAACGACAGGGGATAAAATAAGGGTCCAGATGATAAAAACACCAATAAATACCGGACTCAGGCCTATAAAAAACAGCCCTGCATATCCTGATTGATCTGGCAATGCCACAAAGGAAGCGATTAAAGCGGTGAATGTGGTCGATACCGAGATCAGTAATAAAGATTTAAATTTGAGTTCCATTTCAATAAGTGATTGATTTAATGCCTCCAGGCTTGGATCAACATGATCAGGCCTTTCAATTTTAAGAGGGAGATTGCTCAAGGTCGTCAGAAAGCCCTGACGGAGCGGCTAAGGTCCAGCTGATCCCCGCTTCCGCCTCCTGAACAGGAGCACTCACTTGGGCAACTGGCGGAATAAACGCCACTTCAACCCCATCCTTTAAGTGGCGGCAATAGGCCAGCTGGCAGGCAAAATAGCGGCGGTCGGCCTTCTGCACTTCCCGGTGCAGATAAGAGATACCCATGGCCACCAGCATCAGGCGGTCGCCCTGATGCGCAAAAGGCACCTGCAGTTGAGCACCGGGAAAATCCGCTTGTTCAAAAGAAAGGCGAAGATCGTTAATGCTGATAATTTCATACTGACCGCTGTCCACATCAAAATTGAACAACATCACCTGCAATACGCAGGCATCCGCTTTCGGAATGCGTTTAACCAGCTGCAGGATATCGGTTTTGGGCAATTGCAACACCATCGTATCAGGGCCTGCTAACCTAAACTGAGGCTTTTGCAGCAAAAGGTGGTCAAGCCGTGTGGCTGCATTAAATTCAAAACCCTGCAACAGGCTGACATTGCCGTCTTGCAGTTTCTTTTGGCCGGCAAAGGCAGCAGGTATGGTTTTAAACACGTCAACAAGTTTTTTATTGAGTCGGTTATGCAGGTCACCATAGCCGTAACGCTTCACCATCGGTGCAAAAGCCTTTCTGATGTAAGCACCATTTCTGCTGGCCGCCCCAAAATCTGCAGCACTTTTCCGGCTGTTTTCAGAAAGTGTGTATGCTGCCGCCTTTTGCCGCACCACATCTGTCCTACCTCTTCTATAAAAAACAAGTTCTCCGAGTTGCCCGGAAAATCGCATCATTCCGTTTAATGTGGCCATAATGTTGTATATTAGCGTAATCTGAAGATTATACTTCTAAAATAGCAAATTTCTGCTTCCCATACCAATCAAACTTCCGGTAAAGTCCACCATAAGTCTGCCTTTAGTCTACCACTAGTCCACCTTTTGCCCGGGCTTGCATTACACTTGCCCTGAGCCTGCTTCGACCCTGCTTCGAGTCTGCGTTTACGATCCTGTCCCCGGCAAGAGAAAAAAGCGAGGATCTGTAGACTAAGTGACGAATGGAGAGTGCCTGATATAGACTGGAAAAGCTAAAGCGGAACAAAACAACTGGTAAACTGGCAAGTAAACTCCTGTTTACCTGTCCCGGGCAGTAAATATGTGTTATACGCCATTCAGACCAACAGGATACCTCAAGATTTTTTGTGTATCGGGTTATTCTATTTTTACCTTTCCAACATAACAAAAAAACCATCCGCTTTTACTACCTTTGCGGCTCAAAATTTACAGTAGAATGAGTCAGTCCATTAAAATTAAAAACGCTTTAATTTCAGTATATTATAAAGATGGTTTGGAGCCATTGGTAAAGTTATTGGCCGCTCAGGGCGTTCAGTTATTCTCTACCGGTGGAACAGAGCAATTTATTAAAGATTTAAATTTACCGGTTACCGCAGTGGAAGATTTAACAGGTTACCCCTCTATTTTAGGCGGGCGTGTGAAGACACTGCATCCAAAAGTTTTTGGCGGAATTTTAAATCGCAGGGGTTTATCCGGCGATCAGGAACAAATCGCTGAATATGAAATCCCTGAAATTGACTTGGTTATTGTAGATTTATATCCTTTTGAAGAAACGGTAAAAGCCGGCGGAACAGCAGCAGAAATCATTGAAAAAATTGACATCGGTGGTATTTCACTCATCCGTGCTGCTGCGAAAAACTTTAATGATGTGGTGATCATTGCCTCTAAGCACGACTACCCTACTTTACAGGCGCAACTGGAAGCACAAAATGGCGAAACCACATTGGCACAACGTAAATCATTTGCTAAAACAGCTTTTCATACTTCATCACATTACGATACGGTCATTTTTAATTATTTTAATCAGGAAGAACCATTAGACGTTTTTAAACAAAGCGTAACGGAAGCTAAAACCTTGCGTTATGGCGAAAACCCGCACCAGGGAGCCGTATTTTATGGAGACCTGGATGCCATGTTTACCAAACTGAACGGAAAAGAACTTTCCTATAATAACCTGGTAGATGTGGATGCTGCTGTGGCACTGATCGATGAATTTGAAGACCCCACTTTTGCCATCTTAAAACACACCAATGCCTGTGGTATTGCTTCCCGCCCTACCGTAAAACAGGCCTGGATTGATGCTTTGGCATGTGATCCGGTTTCGGCTTTTGGCGGCGTTTTAATTACCAATGTAGCAGTAGATTTAGCAACCGCAGAAGAAATTAACAACCTGTTTTTTGAGGTCCTGATTGCACCTTCCTATCAGCCGGAAGCGGTGGAGTTATTCAGCAAAAAGAAAAACCGCGTAATTTTACAGCGCAACGATGTTGAATTAAGCAAAAAACAATTTAAAACCTTATTAAACGGTGTGATTGAGCAGGATAAAGATTTAATTATCGAAGGTCCGGAGCAAATGACTACCGTTACTGAAAAGGCTCCTACTGCGCAAGAATTAAAAGACCTGTACTTCGCCAATAAAATTGTGAAGCATACTAAATCAAACACCATTGTTTTGGTTAAGAATGATGTATTGATTGCCAGTGGTGTGGGCCAGACTTCACGTGTGGATGCCTTAAGACAAGCCATCGACAAGGCCGCTTCATTCGGTTTCAGTGTAGCAGGTTGTGCCATGGCATCAGACGCCTTTTTCCCTTTTCCTGATTGTGTGGAGATTGCTGCCGATGCCGGAATCACCGCTGTTTTGCAACCAGGCGGATCCATTAAAGATGCAGATTCTGTGGCAAAAGCAAATGAAAAAGGCATTGCAATGGTCACTACCGGTGTAAGACACTTTAAGCACTAGGTGGTTTGGTTGGCTGGTTGGTTGAGATTGAAGACTTAAAAATTTAAAATCTACATGGGTTAAACAGGCAAGACTGAGCAACTAAATGCCATCAAACTAAAAAACCAACGAACTAAACAATAAAAAAGCTATTTTTACATTAGGAATAGTATAGATTTAACAATTAAAGAAAATAAAACTCATACATGGGATTATTCAATTGGTTTACGCAGGAAGTGGCCATCGATTTAGGTACTGCGAATACCCTGATTATACATAATGATAAAGTTGTGGTAGACGAACCATCTATCGTAGCTTTTGATCGTACGACAAACAAGGTCATTGCCATCGGCCGTCAGGCGATGCAAATGGAGGGTAAAACCCATGATAACATCAAGACTGTTCGCCCATTAAAAGATGGTGTAATTGCTGATTTCAATGCTGCTGAAGCGATGATAAAAGGCATGATCCGCATGTTGAACGGTGGTAAAGGCTGGATGTTTCCCTCTTTAAGAATGGTTATTTGTATTCCTTCCGGGATCACTGAAGTGGAAAAACGTGCGGTACGTGACTCTGCTGAAATTGCAGGCGCAAAAGAGGTTTACCTCATCCACGAACCCATGGCTGCTGCCGTAGGTATCGGGATCGACGTGGAAGAACCTATGGGTAACATGATCATCGATATCGGTGGTGGTACTACTGAAATTGCAGTAATTGCCCTATCTGGTATTGTGTGTGATCAGTCCATCCGCGTGGCGGGTGATAACTTCGATTCAGATATTGTGAATTATATCCGTCGCCAACATAACATCATGATTGGCGATCGTACTGCAGAGAAAATTAAAATTGAAGTGGGTGCAGCATTACCAGAGTTACAGGATGCTCCTGCTGATTTCGCTGTTCAGGGTCGTGATTTAATGACGGGTGTTCCAAAACAAATCACCGTATCCTATACCGAAATTGCCCACTGTTTAGATAAATCAATCTCCAAAATAGAAGAAGCGATTCTTAAGGCGTTAGAGATTACCCCTCCGGAGCTTTCTGCAGATATTTACCAGACGGGTATTTATTTAACAGGCGGAGGTGCGTTATTAAGAGGTTTAGATAAACGTGTAGCAGCAAAAACAAAATTACCGGTACACGTTGCCGAAGATCCGCTTCGTGCCGTAGTTCGTGGAACAGGTATTGCGTTGAAAAACATTGGCGGATATAAATTCTTAATGCAATAATTACAGTTACGGGTTATAGGTTACGGTTTAAAGGCCCAGACTTATAACCTATAACTCATAACTTACAACCCGAATGCGTAACCTTTGGATTTTTGTCAGCAGATATAACGCATTTTTCCTGTTTATTATTTTTTTCCTGATCGGGATTTACCTCACCGTAAAAAATAATGCCTACCAAAGGAGTGTTACGCTCAACTCCTCGAATGAGGTGATCGGAACGGCTTATGAAAGGCTGAATGTTTTTAAAAGATATTTAAACCTCGGAATGGTGAATGACAGTTTAGCCGCTGAAAATGCTAAACTTAAAAGTGAATTACTCGCTTTACATACCATAGATACTGCTAAAGATGTTAAAGTAGTGGATACCTTAACTGATCAGCAATACACTTATCTGGCGGCCAAAGTGGTTAAAAATTCAGTGACATTGCGCAATAACATCATGACCATCAATAAGGGAAGTGTAGATGGAATTAAAAACGGGATGGCCGTAATTGCACCTCAGCGTGGGGTAGTGGGGCTGATCAGGGATGTTTCTGAACACCTGGCCACCATCCAGTCTTTGCTGCATAAGGATACCCGGATTAGTGTAAGTTTAAAGAAAAATCATGCCCTGGGCTCTTTGGTTTGGGGAGATGGTAATTTTGATATCAGAAAAGCTTTTATTAAAGAAGTGCCCAACCACATCAAAATGTATGTGGGTGATTCGGTGATCACATCAGGATATGGCTCCTTCCCTGCCGGCATTTTTGTAGGAAAAATCATCAAGCCCAATGTAGCCACCAATGATAATTTCCTGTCGGGAGAACTGAATCTGGTGACTGATTTTAGTACGTTACAATATGTTTACGTAATAAAAGATAAAAAAGCAGAAGAACAGAAAGCTTTAGAAAGTTTAGTTAAACCAAATGAATAGCAGAATTATAATCGTAAATATAATCAGGTGGTTTGTATTGCTTTTTGTGCAGATTTTTCTGCTGAAGAACATGGGCTTTTATGACCTGTCTACGCCATTTATTTATATTCTTTTTTTATTGCTCCTGCCATTCGGCATGCCAAATATTTTGCTTTACCTGCTGGCTTTCGGAACAGGCTTAACATTAGATGCTTTTTACGACACCATGGGCGTACATGCTACCGCCTGTGTGGTACTGGCATTTGTCAGGATTTCTTTTATTTCCATTAGTTTAAACCGCGACGCCATTGATGACCCTGAACCTTCGTTAAGCTATATGGGCTTCCAGTGGTTTTCGCTTTATGCTTTTCTTTGTGTGATTGCACATCATTTGGTACTGTTTTTTTTAGAAACATTCAGGTTAACAGAAATTGGTTACACCTTAATGAGATGCGGCATAAGTTGTATCTTTACACTGCTTATTATTTTATTGGTAGAGTTTATATTCTATAAAAGAACATCGCGCTAAATGGATCAGTTATTTAACCGAAAATATATCATTCAGGGATTATTTATTGTTATTGCCCTGATTTTGCTGGGGAAGTTATTCTATATCCAGGTGGTGAGTGATAAATATTTTCTTTCTGCGGAGAGTAACGTTTTACGCAAGCTTTATAAATACCCTGCCCGGGGTGCCATTCTGGACCGGAACATGAAAGTGATCGTTCAAAATGAGCCGGTATATGATTTGATGGTAACCCCAAGCGAGGTTAAACCATTTGATACCCTCGCACTGGCACAGGCACTGGAAATTTCAGTGGCTGATGTACGTAAGAAATTAAAAAAGGCCAAAGCGCAATCTGCTTATCAGGCTACCTTTTTTGACCGTCAGATTTCTGTACAATCCTATGCCCGTCTTCAGGAAATTATGTACCGTTTTCCAGGTTTCAGAACGCAGGACAGAACCATCAGGCACTATCCGGATAGCATTGCCGGACAGCTTTTTGGTTATGTTAAAGAGGTAAGTCCGGATGATATTGAAAAATCGGAAGGCTATTATAAACCAGGTGATTTTATTGGCAAAAGTGGACTGGAGCGCTCTTATGAAGATTTTCTGCGTGGGGAAAAAGGTGTAATCAATATGCTTTACGATGCTAAAAACATTGCACAGGGAAGTTATTCGGCAGGTAAATATGATATAAATGCAGTTTCCGGTGATCGCTTAATCTCTTCTCTGGATATTAGAATTCAAAAGCTTGGCGAAGAACTCATGAAAAATAAGGTGGGTGCGATTGTAGCGATAGAGCCTTCAACAGGTGAAATCCTTGCTTTTGTAAGCAGCCCGGGTTATGATCCGAATCAGCTTGTTGGAAAAGACTGGGGTAAAAACTACATGGGTTTACTGGCCAATCCTTATCGTCCGCAAATTGTGCGCCCTATTGCCGGTCAATATTCACCCGGATCATCATTTAAACCGGTAGATGCTTTGGTGGCCCTGCAAGATGGCGCTATCGATCCGAATACCACCTTCACTTGCCCCGGTTATTACCAGGCCGGAAACCATCGGGTAAAATGCGAACACATTGATGGCACCATTAACATGCAGCGCGGAATCGCCAGAAGCTGTAATACCTATTTCTGTCACGTTTTTCAGAATATCATCACCAAAAACGGGATGAAAAATCAACGTCAGACTTACGCGCACTGGCATGATCAGATTTCGAAATGGGGTTTTGGCCAAAAACTGGGCATCGACATGCCTTTCGAAAAGAAAGGCATATTTTATACGGCAGATCATTACGATAAAATTTATGGCAAACGCTGGGGATATACGACGGTGATCTCTCAGGCCATTGGCCAGGGAGAAATTACCTCTACACCCCTACAGATGGCAAATGTTATGGCAGCAATCGCCAATCGCGGTTATTACCTCAAACCTCATTTAATTAAGGGGATTGGCGATAAAAAGGTAGTCAAAAAAGAATACCTTGAGAAAAACTATGTAGGTATAGATGAAAAATACTTTCAGCCGGTGATTGAAGGCATGAGAGATGCGGTAAATAGTTCATGGGGAACAGCAAAGGAATCCAGAATTCCAAATATCCTGATGTGTGGAAAGACGGGTACGGTACAAAATCCGCATGGTAAAAACCACTCGGTGTTTATAGGCTTCGCGCCAATGGATAACCCAAAAATTGCCATAGCTGTGATTGTAGAAAATGGTGGTTTCGGGGGCTCGTATGCAGCACCTATATCCAGTTTTATAGTAGAAAAATATTTAACGGATTCCATCAAACCAAAGGCAAATGGTTATACGGTTAAAGCCTTTGCAGAAACCAATCTATTGCCAGCCATCATTGATAAAACGAAAAAACCAAAACCGGTAAAGGCAGATAGCATTTCAATTAAAAAGCTTGATTCCATCAAAAGATTAAAAGACAGCCTTAAACTGAAATCTGCAGCAACAAAAACTGTTGCAACCAGGCCAAAAGGTTTAACCACAGTGTTAAAGGATAAACCTGTCATCCAAAAATAATATGCAGCAACAACAGGGAAATCGTTTCTTTTTTAATGTAGACTGGATTACAGTTTTAATTTATATCGCCCTCTGTGCAGTTGGTTTTATTAATATTTTTGCTTCCGTTCCTCCTGAAAAGTCTTCTATATTTAGTTTCAATACCCTATACGGCAAGCAATTAATTTACGTGCTAACAGGGTTGGTGCTTGGCCTGTCGATATTACTTTTCGATGGGAGAATATTTAACGTGTTTTCTCCTTTTATTTATGGCGGTACTTTACTGCTTTTACTGGCCGTTTTAGTCATTGGAAATAAAGTAGCCGGGAATCAGGCATGGATTGCCATAGGTTCCTTTAAGCTGCAACCGGCAGAGTTTGCCAAATTTGGCACGGCATTGCTTTTAGCCAGGTATGTAGGGAGCTTTAATCCAAAATTCAGGGATTTAAAATCCATCGCCATCGCCGCATTAATTGTTGGCGCACCTTTGGTATTGATTATGCTGCAGCCCGATACAGGTTCTGCACTGGTTTTTTTAGCCTTTATGTTTCCCCTATACCGCGAAGGTTTATCAGGCTACTTTTTATTAATCTTCCTGGGCATGATTGTTTTGTTTATTGCTGATTTCCTCGTACCAACATATATTCTTATCATCATCATTACCGCAGTTGCCGGCCTGTTTATCTACAATAACCGCAGGAAACAGAAAATAATATTCTCCACTGTTCTGGTTACTGTACTGGCCATTGGTTATTTATTTCTGATCAAGGTAGCTTATGAAAAGGTATTGGCCCCACACCAGAGAAGCCGGATTGAGTTGATGTTAGGCCTTAAAACAGATAACCGGGGTGCCGGTTACAATGTGATTCAATCGCAAATCGCCATTGGCTCCGGACAGGTAACAGGACGTGGTTTCTTAGAAGGTACGCAAACCAAATATGGCTATGTACCGGAGCAAAGTACCGATTTTATTTTCTCTACCATTGGTGAAGAATGGGGTTTTCTGGGTTGTTCAGTGGTGATTGCCTTATATATTTTTCTGTTATTAAGGCTCATCAATCTCGCTGAAAGGCAAAGATCTACCTTTTCACGGGTTTATGGTTACAGTGTAGCCTGTATTCTTTTCTTCCACGTATTTATCAATATCGGCATGACGATTGGCATCATTCCCGTAATTGGCATTCCTTTGCCGCTGATTAGCTACGGTGGTTCCTCATTATGGAGTTTCACCATATTGCTATTTATCTTCCTGAAACTGGATTCGAACAGAATGGGCTTTTTTTAAGAGATAGAAAGAGCAAGGAACAAAGATAAAAAGAACAAAGAGTAAAGAGCAAAGATATATATTGCTAAACAAAACTATTGTAGTTCAATAAAACCTCATCATGTATTGCATGTTGTGCTTACCGCAAGATCATGTTCCACACGATGCGGCAGGACTTATCACTGGTAAGCCGCAACTGTAACACACAAAGATCTACACCTTATTTACTAAATCTCCTGTTCAACAATTCATAAAACTGATCTACTGTAGCTTGTTTACTTGCCCAATCATACTTCATGGCATAATTGCTTTGTAAAAAGTTATTGGCGGTTTCAAAATTGTTCATTTTGTTAACGATATCGATTGCCTCTGAATAAGCCAGGTTATACCCTTTAAACAGATCTTTAATAAAAAGCATTTTCTCATTCAGGTTAATGGCCTGTTTCAAATCGGCAATTGGTGCCTTTACCGGTTCGTCGCCCTGTGCATTGGTTTTAGCCAGCAAATCATTTAAACTTTGGGTAGGTTTAGCTGCAGCAATAGGCTGCTCTGCCGGCTTAACCGGAATGGCTTCAGGAGTAAAAATCGGTTTTTCATATACCGGTGGTGAAATGATGGGTTCATCCATTTCCACATCCCGCAATGAAGGTATTGGTGCTGATGGCGGAACGACCCTTTCTTCAGTTACAGGTGCTTCCGTTGAAACATCTGGTTTAATGGCTTCCGGATTCTCCGGTTCAGGGGCCTCATCTTTTGCAATCAAGAAAGGTTCCGGACCAATTTCATCTTCTTCGTTCGGTACCGTTTCATCCTCCGGCGCCAAAGGTGCCTCTTCCTTTTCGTGTATTTTCTTTTTCTGTGCCAGAATCTCCTCTTCTGCCTCACTTAAAGGCCTGTCGAAAATTTCTGCTACCGATTTTGCTTCGTAATCAAACTGTTCATCAGCACTGTGATTCCCTAAAACAAACTCAAAACTGTGGTCATCCTGGTCTGGTTTAAAAAAATCGCGCTCCAGTACTTTTTCAGCAGTATCATTTTTGATTTCTTCGTCATCCTGCAGTTCTTGTTCCGGTTTTACATCAATCCGCTCCTCCTGCTCTTCTGCGGTGATTACTTCTTCCAGTTCCTGAGGTTCAAAAGCCTGGTCATCCGCCAAATAACTTTGCGGCGTTTCAGGCAGAATAATCGTATTCTGTTCTTCCAGCAGCGGCTGATGAATAATGGCTGATGGCTTTTCATTCACCACATTCAATTTCTGAACAATCCGTACATGATCTGCAAGAAAATCTGCATTGGCTAAAAACAACTCCAGCTCCAGGTGATTCAGCTGTTGTGGATTTTGAGCAAGAAATTCATATTGCTCATTTAATTCTGTTAAAATACTGCCGACTTTTTTGAAGATATTCTGTTGGTTCATCATAAACTTAAAACGGATTTTGTGCTGATTTATGTTGGTAACTAAGTACCCAAAAATAACACATAATTCTCATATTTGTTCGGTTTAAAATTAATAGAGAACACATCAGGGCACAACAGATCGGACATGTTATTTAGCGAACAAAATTTTAGAAGAAGAGGTGAATTTTCAGGAAGTATTGAAGTGGTTTGTGGTTCCATGTTTTCCGGCAAAACGGAAGAACTGATCAGAAGATTGAAGCGTGCCCAGATTGCTAAATTAAATGTCGAGATTTTTAAACCAAGAACTGATACGCGCTACCATGAAACGGCAGTGGTTTCTCATGATTTAAATTCCATTAACTCGACCCCTGTCGACAGTGCTTCGGCCATTTTATTACTGGGCACCAATACCCAGGTGGTGGGCATTGACGAGGCACAATTTTTCGACAATGAACTTCCGGATGTTTGCAATAAACTTGCGCTGAGGGGAATACGGGTAATTGTAGCTGGCCTGGACATGGATTTCACCGGCAAACCTTTTGGTCCGATGCCGGCCTTAATGGCCATTGCAGAACATGTAACCAAGGTAAATGCCGTTTGCGTATGCTGTGGTAATCCGGCACTTTTCAGTTACAGAACAGTGGCCAATGATTCGACCGTATTATTGGGCGAAAAAGAAAGTTATGAACCGCGTTGCCGGGCTTGCTATCACCTGGATAATGGATAGAAATTTCCTATCTTGAAGTATAAAAATAAAGCCTTAAACTTCCATCATGGATAATACCATACACCTGAATCATTTACGCTGTGAATTAAAAAAATTTGTTTCCTTCAGTGATGCAGAATGGGAAATTTTTAAGCAATACCTCGAATTCAGGCACTACGACAAAAAAGAATTTTTTGCTGTTCCGGGCAAGGTTTGTGATCATATGGGATTTATTTTACATGGTGCCATGCGGTATTTCCATGTGCGGGAAGGTGTAGAAATTACCGGATATTTCAGCTTTGAAAATGAGTTGGTAAGTGCTTACAAAAGTTTTTTAACCCGACTGCCCAACACCAATTATATCCAGGCAATAGAAAAAACCACCCTGATCCTGATTGCTAAAAAGAACTTTGAGCTTATGGAAAACAATCCGGCCATTGCCTTTAAAATTGAACAGTTTGGCCGCCGGATTGCAGAATATTACATCTGTTGTTACGAGGATAGAGTAGCCAGCTTTATCATTCAAAGTCCGGAAGAACGTTATCTGGATATGCAAAAGAATGCCGGTGAAATATTTCTGCGCATCCCTCAGCATTATGTGGCTAATTTTTTGGGCATTACCCCTGTATCGCTTTCCAGAATCAGAAAGAGAACACTAAAGGTGCATGCCTGAATTCAGCATTAAATCAAAACCTTATCTTTTGTTAACGTTTTAAGCCTGCATACCTGCCTATTTTTGATGGTCATTAAAACACAAAAATATGTACGTGATATTAGGAGCCGGCGGACCAAGTGCCCATGCGCTTACATCAGAATTATTAGCCCATCAAAAAACCGTTCGACTGGTAAGCAGGAAACCCATTGCAGTTTCCAATCCAAACCTGAGCTGGGTTCAGGCAGATTTATTAAATGAAGCTCAGGTATGCGAAGCGGCTAAAGGTGCAACTGTGGTTTACCTTTGCGCAGGTATCATTTATGATGCTAAAATCTGGCAGCAACAATGGCCGTTGATCATGAATAATGTGATCAATGCAGTGAAAAGTGTTGGCGCACGACTGATTTTCCTGGATAACATTTACATGTATGGACTGGTAAATGGTCCGGTTACCGAGCAAACGCCCTATCATCCCTGCAGTGTTAAAGGTGAAATTCGTGCCAGGGTAGCCAACAGCTTAATGGATGAAGTGTCTACCGGAAATATCCAGGCCAGCATAGCAAGGGCAGCTGATTTTTATGGTGCCAGTTCCATGAATAGTTTTATTGATATGATGGTACTTGATAAATACTCAAAAAACCAACGTGCACAATGGGTTGGCAATCCGAAGATGCTGCATAACTTTTCGTACATACCCGATGTGGGCAAAGGCTTGTATATGCTGGGGCAGGAACCAAAATCAGACAATCAAATCTGGCATCTCCCTACCGCCAAACCCATTACAGGTATTGAATTTATGCGTTTGGCTGCAGAAATCTATCAGGTTCAGCCAAAATATACGACCATCAACAAACTGATGCTCCGCTTATTCGGGCTTTTTAAAAAAGTGGTGGCCGGTACGGTAGAAATGTATTACCAATATGATCACGACTATCAGTTTGATTCCTCAAAATTTGAGCAATACTTTAATGTTAAACCAACCAACTATGTGGATGGGATTACAAACATTTCGGAAACGATGTATAAAAAGCAAAATATTTAGCCATTCGCCCGTCCGTTAAATGCAGATGGACTATCTTTGATGATGTTGAAAAATCAGAAATTTGCGCCAGAAAAAAACGTCTCCATTTTAGGCTGTGGCTGGTTTGGTCTTGCTTTTGCCAAAAAACTTATTGAGCAGGGTTATCAGGTTAAAGGTTCTACCACTACTCCTGAAAAACTCTCCATACTTGCTGAGGAAGGCATACAGCCCTTTCGTGTTCATTTCAGTGCAGATCAGATGGTTGCAGATCTGGAATTTTTTGACGCAGCTATTTTGTTTATCTGTATTCCACCGAAGCGAAATTCTCCTGAGTTAAATGATTATGCGCAGAAGATAGCATCGATCATCAACGCTGCAAAGGGGAAAGTAGAAAACATTATTTTGATTAGCTCTACCAGTGTTTACGGCGATGAAAATCAAATTGTAAACGAATTGAGTGACACCAATCCGGATACCGACTCGGGTAAGGTGGTATTGGCGGCTGAAAAAGCGTTGGCACTGGCAATGCCAGAGGGATTTACGATTATCCGTTTTGCAGGATTAATCGGACCTGAACGGAATCCCGGAAGATTTTTTGCCGGCAAAATGGATATTCCTAACGGTTTGGCACCGGTGAACCTGATTCACCAAACGGATGCTGTAGGGATTGCAATGGCCATCATAGAAAAACAGGCTTTTGGCAGAATCTATAATGCCTGTGCTCCTGATCATCCCAACAGAAAAGAATTTTATAGCGCTGCCGCTAAAAATACAGGTTTGGTAGTCCCTGGATTTATTTCGGAGAAACAAACCTGGAAGATCGTAGAAAGTGTAAACGTTCCAAAATACCTGGATTATAAATTTCAGGTTGAAATAGTGTAAGCATTCCGCTTTGCGCGCATGATACCTCTCGCCGTCATTGCGAAGCTGATTCTTCATCAGCTGATGCCATCTATCTTGCCATGTGCGCTTAGCAAAGATAGATGGCTTCACGCGCCAGCACCAAACCCTGCCCTTCAGTTGGCAATAACGATTTATAAATCATTACCCCAACAAACTCAACAATTCTTTTTTACTTAAACCTTTAAAAAATCCACCATCGGTTTGGATGAGGTTTTTCACCAGATCTTTTTTTGAAGCCTGCAGTTTCATGATCTTTTCTTCAATTGTGTCCGGACAAATCAATCGAACCGCCATTACATTTTTATGCTGCCCGATGCGGTAGGCCCGGTCAATGGCCTGATTTTCTACTGCAGGATTCCACCATGGATCAACCAGGTAAACATAATCAGCTGAAGTTAAATTCAATCCGGTTCCTCCGGCCTTCAAACTGATTAAAAAAACAGGAATATCCTCACTTTCCTGAAAAGACCTGACCACCTCTTCCCTGTTTCGGGTTTGACCTGTCAGGTATTCATATCTGATATTTTTTCGCTCCAGCTCCTTTTTAATCAGCTCGAGCATACTCACGAATTGTGAAAACACCAAAATCTTATGATGCTGCGACTTGCCTTCAATCTGCTCCATTAATACCTCGATTTTTGATGAAGCCTGGAGATATGATTTCCCGTCAGCCAGCAGTGCGGCGGAATTACAAATCTGCCGCAGCATGGTGATGCTTTTTAGCACATGCATGGCACTTTTGGGCAGTTCATCTTCCGTTTTACCCAAAATATAATCCTGAATTTCCTTTTTGTTGGCTTCGTAAACCTCCCGTTGTGCTGTACCCATCTCACAATAAAGTACAATCTCCGTTTTATCCGGAAGTTCTTTAGCCACTTGCTCCTTGGTACGCCGCATCATAAAAGGCCTGATTTTCCTTTGAAGTTCCTCAGCCCTTTTCTTGTCCTTAAACTGATCTATCGGCGTAGAATACAAATCGGCAAATTGCTGTTTACTCCCAAATAAACCCGGACAAGCAAAAGACAGTTGCCCGTAAAGATCGAAAGTATTGTTCTCTATCGGTGTACCGGTCATCACTACTTTATTCCTCGATTTTAACATCCTCACTGCTTTATACCGTTGTGATTCCGGATTTTTAATGTGTTGAGATTCATCCAGAAAAATATAATTAAAGCGATAATCCTTCAGGTAGCGAATGTCAGAAAGCAGGGTGCCATAAGAAGTAATGACCACCTCAAAACCATCGAAACGATCTGTCGTTTTAGTCCGCTCCGTACCGTAAATGGTTTTAACCTTAATGGATGGTGCAAACCTTTCAATTTCTGCTTTCCAGTTGAAAATCAATGATGCAGGAACGACGACGAGGTTAGTATTGTGCCCCACTTTCCTACGTTGTGACAAAATAAAGGCCAGAATCTGGATGGTTTTACCCAGTCCCATGTCATCTGCCAAACAGGCCCCGAAATTAAAATCGTCCAGAAAGTTTAACCAGTTTAATCCGTCTTTCTGATAAGGACGTAAGGTAGCTTTCAAATCTTCAGGAACCTCAACTTCCTGTATGGCTTCTGTACCCTCAAACTTTTGCCGGTAGCGTTTTAACTCATTTTTTACCTCTCCGTCAAGAAGTGCATCTTCGTAAAGGTCATTTAGCGTGGCAAACTTGATTTTTGGAGTTAGAATGGCTTCGTCGGTTACCTCTCCGGCATTAAAATAATCAGTGAATTTCTGAATCCATTCATGTGGTAAAATGCCTTGCGTCCCATCATCCAGGGTAATGAATTTACTTTTATTCCGGATGGATTTATGCAAATGCTTTAAAGCCACCTGTTGTTTACCGAACTTCACCTTCACCTTGGTTTCAAACCAATCGGTACCACTTAAGACTTCGATATTAATCTGCGCCTGGTATGGATTGAGCTTGTTATTTTTAAGTTGATTGAAACCTAATAGCTGAATGCCCTTATTGCGCCACACTTCAAAGGCTTCTAAAAACCATCCTTCTTCTAAAAAACGTTTCCGGTGTAAATAGAATGAATCATTGGTTTCCTGATCATAGAAATAGGGATGTTGCTTTAAAATGCTGGCAATAAACTGCAGTTCAGCTTCCTCATCACGGTGCAGGGTAAAAACATTACCGAGTTTATCCTGTGCCTGAATCTGCCGCTTGGAAAGTACCGGAATCTCCAGGTTTCCATAACGCATCACGGGTGTGATTAAAATAAAATCTTCAGATTCTGATAAATAAATTAACTTTTCATTTTCAAGATCAAAGCCCTTTTCTTCCAGTTGATCTGCCGTAGCAGGTTTCAGATAAGTATAATCAACCTGAATACTGCCCTCTAACGGAATTAAGATAAGCTTTTGAAACGCCGGATACTTGGTTTTGTGTAAAATTAAACGGTTACTTTGCTTCTGGAAAAAGCCTATCACCCGCAAAAAATCAGGTTTGGTGATTAAATAAAGCTGGTCTTTCAGTTTAACGAAATATTGATGAACCAGCAGCAGCTGATCCAGCGCGTAGGATTTACCTTCAATAATTAACCGCCCGGTAATTTCATAAAAATCATTCAGCTGGTTTACCGATAATCTTAAATCAAGATCAAGAAAATGAACATTTACAGGAATAATGGCAGACGCCTGAATAGTGGTTTCCTTCGGATTTTGAAGATAGAAAGGAATCTTTTGCGGATTCTTCACAATGGCTTTTAACGCCTCAATTTCTTCCCCCGTTTGATCATTATTGTAATTGGCCTGAAAAGTAGCAATGCCACTGAAGAATTTCAGTTCATCACTATCATCCGTTTGAAATAACAAACTGTTCAGGTTGATCCGTTGCAGCGGATTTTTAATCTTCCCGGCTTTTGTTTGATCTGCCTTGTATAGTTCAATGGATAGGTTACTGTAATACCGATGCTGGCCAAATACCAAAATGGTTTTACTCAAATCAATTACAGGTTTTCCAATCTTGGGCTTTTGCCGGGGCAATAAAATATTGGCCATTTGTTTACTGGCCTCCTTATCAAAAGGCTGCAGCGCTTTCATTTTAGGATTAATTTGCAACTTTCCATCCTGATGGCTCAATACAAAAACAGCATCCAGATTTTGCTCCTTCTCCAATCCATAATCCAGCGCAATGGCATGCAGCTTTTGCCGGCGTAAACGCTCATCAAAAAAAATAGCGAGATCTTCCCGGTTTAGAATATTATACAATACCTGCGCCTGGTGTACACATAATTTATTTTTTGGTGCCGTACACCGGCAGGATAATTTTACCGCATTTGCCGTTTGCTGTACCTGAACAATTGGAAATACCGCATCAGATTCCGGATGACTAAAGGCGGCAAAATCAATTTCAATCTGTTCGGGATGAAGACCAAAAAAGCCTTTGCCATGTGTGTGAACTTCCTGGCTGAGGTGTTTAAGAATGAAGATGCCGTTTAAATCTTTCAGGTTGAAATCAGGCAATACATAATCGTACGGATTGTTGAATACTGATGATGTTCCTGCCTTTTCTTCGCTCATTTAAACAAATTTGTAAAGTGTAAAAATAGCATAAACCTTGCAGGTTTAAAATGATCAGCACTAATGATTAAAGCGAATTTCTCAGGTTAAGATAAAATGGAACGGCAAGCTTTTCTGTTTTTCCGTTCAGCACAAACTCAGCAGCCTGGGTACCCAAACGGCTAAAATCTGTCGATATGGTGGTAATCCCATCCAAAATGAGCTTTTTTAGGGGTGTTTCATTATAAGAAATTACGCCTACGTCTTTTCCTATTTTGAGATTTAAAACAATCAGCCGCTCAATTAAAGTCACTAAATCATCCTCCATTAAATTGATATAAACCTCGCCGGGTTGAATTTCCTCTTCTTTAATATTATGGATCACCTTGTGCGTGAATGCATACTGCTGACAAAATCGATAAAAACCACTTAAAATTTCATGCGGGAAATAGCTGTTTTTAGGGAAGATGATTTTCAATGTAGTATAATGGGAGAGCCGGTTGAGGGCTTGCTCCAATGCCGCGTAAATATCTTGTGCAAAATTTTCATAGGCCGCAGCATACTCTCCGGTTACGCCAGGCAAAAGCTTATCTAAAATAATCAGTTTCTCTTTCGGAATGGTGTTGATGATTTCATGGGCATTTTCCCCTCCTTCTAAAAAATGTGGAATAATGACAAAGTGCGTATAATCATCTTTTTTACTGATGATCATTTTCTTGAAGAAAACATAATCATTGTTGTAGATGTAAAAATCAATGGCCGCATGTTCTCCAATGGCTTTGGTAAAGGAATCGTAAATAATTTTTTTGTGGGTACTGAGTTTATTAAACAGCAAACAAACCTTTAGTTTTCGGGTAAAATCGGTATTAATGATGAAATATCCTTTTCCTGGAACAGAATCTACCACACCAAGTTTACGGAGATTACGATAGCCCTTTTCTGCAGTATCTCTTGACATTTCCAGACTAAAACTAAGCTCATTGATCGAAGGGAGCAAACTCCCCTTTTGCAGCTTACCCATATCAATCCCATTCAAAATCGCATTGGTTAACTGCTTATATTTTGGAGTGGAGGAGTATTCATCAATTTGAATATAACTAAGGATATCTTCTGGCTTCAAATGCTTTTTTGCTAGGGTTTCCAATATATAAAAAAATCTGCTATGAAATTCGGTTTTGCCTTATAAGGTTCGCTGAATGGCGGAATAATACTTTAAGTTAATCATATCCGCTGGTGCGGGATTTTCATTCCATACATCATTAATGGCGAGTGCAGTTCCAATGGCAGTGGCCTGAGCTACAGAAGAGGCATAAACTTCAATATCGGGCACGGCACTGGCCAGCAAATGCATATAGATGGCATTTTTTCCAAAGCCCCCATCGACGAAAACTCGCCTTATGCCATCATTCAGAATGAGTTTAAGCGAGTAAACCTGCTGCTTAATTAAATCGATAACTAACTGATGATACGCTTCTTCTGCCGTTTGGAAGATGTTTAAATCCCGTTCCGGAAAAGCAGAGGTTAATGAAAATTCGGTTTGTACCTGCTGATTTCCGGGCACTTTATTAACCAGCTTCAAAACCAAAGCAGGATTAAACTTTAAATGTTTAAAAAGATAGGCTGCGCGATCAAAATGTAAGGCGATTCGTTTAAGCTGCACTTCATGTTCATGACCTGCAAAAATTCGGGAAGCCTTTACGGCCTTACCTTTAAAATGCATGTAGCACAGGCAATCTTTCTTTAATTCATCTGCCTGAAGTGGCTCCTGATTAAAAGGATTAAGGCTGATGCACCAGGTTCCGGTAGAAATAAGTACAAAAGGCGAGTTAAAATTGGCCAGATAAGGAATTAAAGCTGCAGAGCTATCATGCAGGCCCACACCTACGCGTACTTCCTTACCCTGAAAGCTGCTTTTTATAGCAGTATCTGCAGCTGTAAATTCACCAAATTTTTGATCTATCTCTTCTGCTTTAACCCAATGGTGGTATTCATTCTTATTAAAATCCCAAAGCTGGGTATGGCAACCAATACTGGTAATATCTGCCACGGCTTTTCCGGTAAGTAAATAACTGAGGTATTGCGGTAAATGTAAAGCATACCTGATGCGATTAAACAATTCAGGCCTTTCACATTTCAGGCGGTAGAGCTGCATACCAGAATTTAAGCTACCCAGAACAGGAGATGCCGTTTCGAGGGAAATTTTTTCTTCCCCTCCGTATTGAGCATAAAATGCTGCTTTAAGCCCTTCGGGATAGGCCTTTAAATAATTGTAAAGCGGTGTTAAGGGCGTTCCTTTTTCATCAAGATAAACGAAACTGGCACCATAAGTAGAAAAATTGATGGCCTTAATATCGAACTCCTTTAACTGCATCACCTGGTTTAACGAATCATATACAGAAGAGGTTAAGCTTTCGAGGTTCTCGCAGATTTCGCCATCCTCGTCCATAGTTTCTACAAAACGTGCCGACCTTTCATACACAATGCTATAATTTTCATCAATTAAAAACAGTTTTTTATTCGTTTTTCCAACATCAAATATGGCAATAACAGGTTTAGGCATTTTTTATTTCCCTTTCGATTATAAACCTGTAGCTACCGTATTTCCACGGTGGCTAACCAATTGACTTCTAATATCTAAATCCCGGTATAAAGCAATTGGTGATAATGCTGCACCAGCCCTTAACCTTGCCTCGGCTAGCAGAGGCCTTAGATCACTCCGAAAGGTATTTTGCAAAATCTCCTGTGCTTTAACCACATCGTTGTTATCCTGAGCAGCTTTTAATGCTTTTCTATCTACCAGCAAGGCTTGCGCATAAGCAATCATAATCGCTTCTACCGATTGCAGTAAATCTTCTAAAGGGTCTTTTACATTGTGCGATGCATCAATCATCCAGCCTAAATCCTTGGCATGGTTCATGCCTTTTGCGTCCATGCCTTCCACCAGTTCATTAAAGATTAAGAACAATTGATAAGGCTTTATACTTCCGGCAGTTAAGTCGTCATCGCCATATTTGGAATCGTTAAAATGGAAACCGCCCAGCTTACCTTCCATCAATAATAAAGCAACAATCTGCTCGATATTGGCATTGGGCAAATGGTGACCTAAATCGACCAGCGTATAGGCTTTCTTACCCAATTTACTGGCATATAATAAAGATTGCCCCCAGTCGCCAACTGTTGTAGAATAGAAATTAGGCTCGAAAGCTTTATATTCTACAAACATTTTCCAGTTTTCCGGCAATGCCGCATAAATTTCCTGCAAACTTTCTAAGGTATTTTCAAAGGCCTGGCGAAAATTCAACTGACCCGGGAAACACGATCCATCGGCCAACCAAACCGTTAAAGCATCAGACCCTAAGGCAATACCATGTTTAATTACCTCGATATTGTGTTCGATGGCCTGCTTCCGAATGGCTTTATTTACATGCTGAAGGGAGCCAAATTTATAACTATGCGGAGCACCTGCCTGATCCTGAAAAGTATTGGAGTTCATGGCATCAAACTTTAGTCCGTAGCTGGAAGCCAGGCTTTTTAAGCTTTCTGCGTGTTGAGGGATATCCCAGGGAATATGTAAGGATATGGCACCACTGGCGCCATTCAGGCCGTGTAATAAACCCACATCTTCAATTTTCTCTTCAATGGTTCTGGGTTCACCACCCGTAATGGCAAAACGGCCGAAACGTGTTCCACCTGTGCCTAAGGCCCAACTTGGAATGGCAATCTGAAAATCTACCAACTTCCGGATGATACTTTCCAAATCAACATGCGACCAGTCTGCTTTTAAAAAGTCAATCTTGCGCTGATGTGAGCTAAAAAGGGAATCGTTATGTTTTTCGATCTGGTTCTGTTCGATATTCATGGTTATACTTGGTTATTTAGGCTGATGATTATGGCGATTAATCGCCTTTCATACCATCCTCGTTTATAAAGGGGCATGATTTTAACTATAATCTTCGCACATTAAGGTCATTTTCAGCCTGTGGACATCACAGACCAGGAAAACAACCTGCTAAACTACATTTATTTATATTTCAAAATTTTATGACCGATATAGAACCGATCATAAAATTAAATGCTTCACTATATTTATCTGACAAAGGCCATGGCCACACCACCATCTACATTTAGCACGTTACCTGTAGACTTTTGCAATAATCCACCAACGAAAACAAAACATGCATTGGCGATATCATCAGGTAAAATAATCTGGTTTAACAAGGTGCGTTTGGCATAATAAGCCGGCAATTCAGCAACGGTAACACCATATGCTTTTGCCCTGCCTTCAGCCCATCCACCGGCCCAGATGTTGCTGTCGCTGATCACTGCATCCGGATTCACTACGTTAACACGGATATGATCTGCACCCAACTCAGCTGCATTTAAACGGCTTAAATGAAGTTGAGCAGCCTTTGCACTTCCATAACCAGCATTATTTGGTCCGCTTACCAATGCATTCTTACTTACAATATTAATGATATCACCACCAACATCTTGCTTTTGCATCATCTTTGTTGCAGCCTGGGTGATAAAGAACTGGCCTTTTACCAAAACATCATACAACAAATCCCAATCTTTTTCCGAGTGATCGCCAATGGTTTTAGAAATGGATAAGCCTGCATTATTGACAACAATATCAATTCCGCCAAAAGCCAGCGCCGCAGCATGAAAAGCACCATCAATATCCTCCTGACTGGTGACATTTAAAAGTGTTGTACTGTAAGCATCTTTACCAAACTGTTTGGCAAATTCAGCTCCGGCTTCTTCCAAACGTGCTGCATTCATATCATTTAAAATAACCACACTGCCTTCTGCAACGAATTTCTTTGCAATGGCTTTACCAATACCGCCGGCACTGCCCGTAATTAAAGCAATTTTACCGGTAAGTGGCTTTGGCTTAGGCATACGCTGCAACTTTGCTTCCTCAAGTAGCCAATATTCAATATTAAAAGCTTCCTGATGAGGTAAAGATGTATAGGATGAAATGGCTTCTGCACCTTTCATCACATTAATGGCATTGATGTAAAATTCTGCCGCCACTCTTGCCGTTTGTTTATCCTTTGAGAAAGTAAACATCCCTACACCCGGATATAAAATCACCACCGGATTGGTATCGCGAATGGCTGGGCTATTAGGATGTTTGCAAGTTTCATAATAATCTGTATACATGGCCCTATATGCTTCAAACGAAGGCAACAGTTTTTCTTTTAACGCTTTGGTATCAGACAGGTCTTCATCAGCCGCCAAATCTAAAACCAGCGGACTGATCTTGGTTCTTAAAAAATGATCCGGACAACTGGTTCCCATGGGTGCCAGGCGAGCGAGATCATTGGAGTTTGTAAATTCCAATACCCTGGCATCATCGGTAAAATGTCCGATCATGTGTTGTTTTGAAGAACATAAACCCCGAAGTAATGGTGCTAAAGTTGCTGCTTGCTTTTTACGGCTGGCCTCATTTGCACTTTCCATTTTTTGGCCCCCGAAAACCGGTCCTTTTTTACCGTAGTTTTGCGCCAGGTAATCGGAACAGATTTCAATCACACCTAAAGTATTCAGATAACTTTCGTAAGCGGTATCACCCCAGGTAAATAAGCCGTGAGCGCCCAGCATGATGCCTCGAATACCCGGATTCTCATCCAAACATTGTTTTAACTGTAAACCTAATTCGAAACCCGGTTTCTTCCATTCTACCCAGCCAATGGTTCCGCCGAACAGCTCTTCCGTAATCTTTTTGCCATCAGCAGCCGCAGCAATGGCAATAGCCGCATCCGGATGCAGGTGATCAATATGTGCAAAGGGCAGAAAACCATGTAATGGCGTATCAATTGATGGGGCTTTAGAACTCAAATCAAAAATGCAGTGGTTAAAAAGTTCCACCATTTCATCTTCGTAAGCTACACCGCGGTAAATATTTTTTAAACTGCGCAGGCGATCTACATAAAGTGCCGCTAAACCACTCTTCTTTAATGTGCCTAAATCACCACCAGATCCCTTTACCCACATCACTTCAGTTTCATTACCCGTAAGCGGATCCTTTTCCATTAACTTGCATGAGGTATTACCGCCACCATAATTGGTCAGGCGCAAATCAGCACCTAACAAATTAGAGCGATAAATGAGCAGTGCAACTTCATCTCCAGCCAGTTTTGTGGCCTCTTCTTCATCCCATAAGTAGCTGACGTACTTATAATTTGTTTCTTTAACAGACATGTATATTAATGATTACTTTTCTATTTATGATTTAATTGAATTGCCATAACCTACAATCAGTACTGATATGATAATGGTTAATATGCCCGCTATAATGGTGGTTAATGTTTTTCCTGATACACCTTTCCATTCTTTCAAAATCAAACCCCACACGTTGGCAATCAGGATGATAAAGGCCATATGCAAAATCCATGAACTGGCGCCATTACCCATTTTGCTTTCTCCCATTCCGTAAAAAAAGAACTGTAGAAACCAGGTGGTTCCGGCAAGTGCAGAAAAAATGTAGTTCTTTAATAAGGGGGTTGATTTTTTCGTGTAATCGCCAAAGGTTTTATTGCGGGCATTCAAAATCATACACCAAATAAAATTAGTGGTTAATCCGCCCCAAAGTACTACCACATAAGTGACATTGTTTTGGAATAGAAAGTTACCCGTTTCAGATGGGTGGGCAACTTTCCAGATCTGGTTGGCCGCATCGGCCATGGGTTTTCCGGCCTCTAAGCCAAAATTAAAACATGCACTTAACACTCCTGAAACGATCCCTACAAATAAGCCCAGGCCAAATTTGAATTCTGTTTTAACTTCCAGTCCATGTGGATCGGTAAGATCTGAATTGATTTCTCTTTCTTTCATTACCCCTGCCTTACCACAGATGATGATGCCAATGACACAAACAAAAAGCCCAAGCATGACCATTCGGCCCCAATCGGTTTGCATAAACATGGTGAAGGTATCTTTTCCTTCCTGTGGAAAAATGTCGAAATAAATTGAAGGTAAAACGGACCCGATCACCATTGATAATCCCAGAATAATGCTACTGCCCAGTGATACCCCCAGATAACGAACACCCAGTCCATAGGTTAAGCCACCAATCCCCCAAAGTACACCGAAAAAATAAGTGAGGATTAAAATATGACCATTGGTAGTAGCAATAATATCACTGAAATTCGGGATGGTTAAATAAGCGGCCAATGGTGGTACAATAAGCCAGGAAAAAATTCCACCAACAATCCAGTAGCTTTCCCAGGCCCAACCTTTAACTTTTTTAAATGGGATATAAAAACTTCCTGATGCGAAACCACCGAAAAAATGAAAAATTACGCCTAAAATTGCCTGCATGCGCTATATTGGATATTTGGTTGGTCCAAAATAGAAATTAAGGCATATTTAACTGTCATGCACTGTTATGCCGATAAATTTCATTTACTACCGAAGTGATTTAATTTTAGTAAAGTTCTCCCGCAGATTACAGGGATTACCGCAGATGCTTATTAAAACATAGTCAAAATGAAAGTACACCCCTTAATGCTCTGCCAGGAAAAGCCAATCACATATAACTCTCCTTAAATCTGCGGGATCCCCGGAATCTGCGGGAAATAATAAAGATTATATGAGTTAAAAGACAACTTGAAGTGATTTAACTTTGTAAAGTTCTCCCGCAGATTACAGGGATTACCGCAGATGCTTATTAATAGATAGTCGAAAGTAAGGTACGCCCTTTAATGCTCTGCCAGGAAAAGCCAATCACATATAACTCTCCTTAAATCTGCGGGATCACCGGAATCTGCGGGAAATAATAAAGATTACATGAGTTAAAAGACAACTTGAAGTGATTTAACTTTATAAAATTTCTCCCGCAGATTACGGGGATTACCGCAGATGATGATTAACAGATAGTTAAAAGAAAGGTACACCTTAACTAGTGCTATGTTAGGAAAACCAATTACGCTCAACTCTCCTTAAATCTGCGAGATCCCCGGAATCTGCGGGAAATAAAATATTCACAAGGAAGGGCTAAATAGTAGATAAATCGTCCTGGCGAGGAGAAATGATGAAGCAGTCTAATCCGCTCAAGATTGCTTCGTCGGCTGAAAAAGCCTTCTCGCAAAGACGATCACTCGGGTTAGAAGACGATAAAATCATGAAGTGAATAAAAAAAGCCGGCAAATCTGCAGCTATCAAATCACTTTATTAAAAAAATTAAAGCAGGTGGGATTTTAAATCAGCCGGAGAATAATTTACTGACTTTAATGTCTTATCATCTGCCTTTCTGAAAACCAGAAACAATCCATCTACTTCCTTATAATATGCTGCTGTCTGATCTTTATCGAAATAATGTTTGATGGTTAATTCTGCTTCTTCTACTGTTTTGCAGGCCTTACTCATGTTAGAGCGGTGCACCTCATCAAAAAGTGTTTTAAATTTGCGCCCTAAACCAAATTCGTGTATTGCACCAGCCAACACATATTGCAAATCACACAGCGCATCAGCTACTTCAATCAGATCATCATTTTCAACTGCTTCCTGCAATTCCTTTAATTCTTCAGCCAGAAGTGCTATTCTTAAGTTTGCCCTTTGTTTTGATGGAATAACAGGCGAATCTAAAATGGGATGTTTAAATGTGTGATGAAATTCTGCAACCTGATTAAGTGAATTTGTTTCCTGCATGGTGGTTTGGTTTAACTTACGCCAGCAAAAGTAAAAAAACACCTGTACTTATCTAAACATAATTTAAACATTGACACGAAAGGGGCAATATCCTCAATGGCGTTCCCTGATTATTCTGAAAAAATCTTCCTTGTACGTATCACCTACTGGCAACGACTGATCATTGATATAAACGGTGTTTCCGTCAACCATTTTAATTTTATCCAGCGAAATGATGTATGATTTATGTATACGGTAAAAAGGTGGCTTCGGTAAATCATTTTCCAGTTCTCTTAAGGCCTGGTAAGTTACAATCCTTTGAGCTGAGGTGTAAACAGATACATAATTTTTCAATCCCTCAATGTAGAGAATATCAGTATAGTTAACCTTAATGAATTTATTTTTTGTATCACCCTTGATAAAAATGAAATCAGGGATGGCTGTTGATAGGGGCATAACAATTTCCTGCTGCGCCGGATGAATCATCTGCTGTGCTTTAACAGCGGCCTGGTAAAATCGTTCATATGGAATCGGTTTTAACAAATAATCAACCACATCCAGATCAAAGCCTTCCAGCGCATATTCAGGATAGGCTGTGGTTAAAATCACTTTACATTTGCCCCCTAATATTTTCAGAAATTGAATGCCGGTAAGCTCGGGCATCTGAATATCCAGAAAAACCAGGTCAACCATTCCCGCCTGCACCTGGTTTAAAGCTTCAAAGGGATTAGTAGTTGTACCCACCAATTCCAGAAATGGCGTTTTATTGATAAAGGCAGCAATGATGTCTGATGCGTAGGCTTCATCATCAACAGCTAAACAACGGATCATAATTGGAAGTTAAAAGTGATAAAGATATAAAGATTCTCTGGTACTACATATGGATCACCAAGGTGGTTTTATAGGTATTACCGTTGTTCGAAACCAGGAGTTCATGCTGGTCAGGATAAATTAAATCCAGTCGCCGGTGAATATTAACCAAACCTACACCACTGGAATGATCTTTTTGCGCATGGCTGATTTTATTGCTGACTTCAAAACTCAGGCGCTTTCCGTTTACTTTAAGTTTTATCCTCACCGGATGTTTTTCATCATTCACCACACCATGCTTAAAGGCATTCTCTACAAAGGGGATTAGTACCAAGGCTGCAATTTTTTGAGTGGTAATGCCTTCGGTATTAAAATCCACATAAAAGTTGGGTTCGAAGCGCATCTTAAAAAGGGCAATATAACTCTCCAGATAGGCTACCTCCTTTGAAAGCGACACTTTACCATCGGGACTTTCATTCAGGGTATATCGCATTAAATCAGATAGTTTCAAAACAGCATTTGCCAGCTGATCAGAAACCGGAATGGCCAGTGCATAAATATAATTCAGGGTATTATACAAGAAATGTGGATTGATCTGTGATTTTAGAAAAGCCAGTTCAGACTTTACTACCTCGTCCTTTAACTTCCTGTTGGCCAGCTCATTTTTAAAATTTTGCTGCACACCGTATACTGCTGCAGGTATAATAATATATGAAATTCCATAGTAAATATTGTCAAGTATGTAACTTAAGGTGGTTGTCTGATCATTATAATTATGAAAACCAAATACCTTCAGGTAAATCACTTCTTCAATCAGATAACGCAGGCTAATAAAAAATATCAGTGTAAATATGATGCCTAACACCAGCTGGGGAATTTTACCCCGTTTTAAATAATGGGGATAAAGCCAGGAATAACAAATATAAAACTCTGCTATCCGGATAAAAGATAAGGAAATACCAAATGCAATGAGGGGAAAACTCACCGATTCGACAAAATATCCCAGATATTGATAAGTCAGGATTAATACCCAACAAAACACATGGATAGCGATCACTTTAAATTGCTTCATGCCATAAAGCTAGATAAAGCTTTTCAATAGATCAATCTTGTTATTCCAACTCTCAAAAATTTTATCCCAACACCCGCTTTCGGCAGACAAACACCTGTTAAACGGCTTTACTGGTTTGGGATAATAATCCGGTGGTTTGGGATCATTTAATTTAGAACCCGCCGCATCATCTGCAATTTTGGAACATCAAACAAATAACAATGATGATGAAAACTACGACAACAATTCTGTTTACCATTTTATGTGTATCCCTCTTTCAATTTACAGCCAGTGCCCAAAAGCAGGAAGTATTGCTTATTGGAACATTTCATTTCGCCAATCCAAATCTGGACGCGATTAAAACCGAAAGATTTGATGTCTTAGCCGCTAAGCCTCAGCAGGAACTGGAAAACATCGCCGAAAAAATTAAAGCCTTTAATCCTGACCAGATTTTTGTGGAATGGCCTGAAAACAAACAAGCCGGATTGGATTCCCTTTACCAGATGTACAAAGCAGGCACCTACAACCAGTATATCAATACAAAATACCAGCACACCAAACAATTTGCATCCTTCAAGGAAGATGAAACCTTTCAGCTGGCCTTTCGTGCAGGAAAAAAAGCAAACCTAAAAACCATATACGGCATTGATTACAACATAGATATGCCTTTTGATACGGTGATGAATGCCATTCAAAGTGCAAAACAAACGCAACTAAAAAATGAAATTGATAGTGTCATCCAAACCAATGGTGCCGCAACCAATCATAAAAGAAAAACCATGGGCCTTACCGATCTCATCCTGGATTTAAATACGGAAGCCTCCAGAAATCAAAATGCCGGTTTCTATTTGCAAAGCATCAACCGTGCAGGAAGCAGAGAAAATTTTGCAGGTGCCTATTCGGTATCAGAATGGTATCGCCGTAACCTTTACATGTATGCTTTGGTTCAAAAGATCACACAGCCTGCTGATAAAAGGATTGTCATTCTTCTGGGCGCGGGCCACATCTCCTTAATTAAACAGTTTATTGCACTGGAAAACAGGTTCAAAATTGTAGAATTAAAAGACATTCTTTGATGCACGATTCTGCTGTATGACCTCCCCTTTGGATACTTTGTTCATTACAAAATGAGCAGCATCCAAACGTTGCAGGCAAAATGGCCTGACTGACCTAAAGGTGCTGAAAGTTTTTTAAAGCCTGCTTTTTCATACATCGCAACAGCGGTAGATAATTCAGGGAATGACTCCAGGTAAATTTGATGATAACCAAATTGCTGTGCAGAGGAGATACTTTTCTGCATCAGCATTTTGCCTATGCCCCTCCCTCTGGCAGCCGCTGAGGTATAAAGCTTTACAAGCTCTGCGCAACCTTCCGGCAAGCCTGATGTGGGATAGATTCCGCAACCACCGATAATTTTGCCTTCCTCCTCAGCAATCCAATAAACAGATTGTTCCACTTTAAATACTTCGGATAAATGATCAGTAGTGGGATCTGTGTAAACGGTTCCAGGTTTATCGACTTTAAACTCTCTTAACACAGTCCTGATTAATTCAGCAAGTTCTTGATTATCCCCTTCGTTTATTTCTCTGTAAGTGATGGCCATGCCGCATTTTTCTTCAAAGTTAAAAATTGCACCCATAGCATTGAAGAAAATTCAAACAAAATCAGGGTTGAATCCCTTTATTAAAGAAAAGATAATACCATGGAAAACGATAAAATAACGAACGAAAACAAAAACGCACATCCAAAACCAACTGATGAGGTTCAGAAAGAAATCGAAACCGTTGTTCCATCTGCGCATCAGGCGGAAGTTACACCTGGCAAATCTGAAACTCCCGTTGATATTAAAGAAGACCAACCGACAGACGAGCCAACCAAGGGAGAAGGAAATAAAGTAACAGAAGGCGAAGAAGGTGCCGAAAAAGCAGCTACAGCTACGGATCAATCTGGAACAGACGAAGCGTCATCTCCGGAAGAAAACACGCCTGAAGAAGAGGAAACAAATGATGCAGCAAACGCTGGTGAGGATGACAATAAGGATTCAGACCATGAACATAATGGAATTGAAACCGTAACACCATAGCACACTATGCTAATTTTTGTTAAAGCTTGATTACTGCTGAAATAGTTTTACTAATTTGCCGTTATGATTAACATGAAAAACACAATATGGCTTTGCCTTTTTACCCTCATCGTATGTAGCTGCGGTATAAACAGGCAGGCACAGCAAATTAAAGCACTGGAAGATTGCACCTATAAAATTACCGGAGTGAAACAGGTATCAATTGCTGGTGCAGATATCAAACAATTAATGGAACAACAAACCTTTAGTTTAACCAGCTTACCTGGTGTGGCACTTGGCTTACTCAGAAAAGATATTCCATTAAGGGCGAATCTGAACCTGGAAATCACCAATCCCTCCAGTAACCTGGCTGCCATCAATCAGTTTGAATATAAAATTCTGGTGAACAATACCGATTTAGCACAGGGTATTGTCAATCAGAATGTGAGCATCGCACAAGGGCAAACCGTTACTGTTCCGGTGCAATTGGTCAGCAATATTTACGGACTGGTATCCAACGGAAACGTTTTTAATGATATTATTAAAGCAGCACAAAGAGGATCTTCATCAAAAGACGAAAAACTTGGTTTGCTGACGATTAAGATCAAGCCTACCTTTATGTTAGGGAATACTCCGGTAAAATATCCCGGATACATCACCATCAATAAAGATATCAGCAGCAAAATTTTGTTGTAAATAAAAAACCCTCGCCAAATCAGCGAGGGTTTTTTATTTAAAATTTCTTTCCAGGTTTAAGCAGCATGCCCTGAAAACTGTGTTGATCAAGACTTTTGGATACCTGCTTTAGTTCTGCAGCAGATAATTTTTCAGGCATTACCGTCGATGAAGCTTTTAAACTAGCAGTCTTCGCAGAGGTCGTTACAAAACTTCCGGTTCTGGCATATAAAAGCGCATAGCTTAACAAGGTTTCCGATTCATCACCCCAGGATTTCGTTAAATCTTCGTTAGCTTCTTTATCAACAGTTAATCCACTGTAATATCCGCCTACACCAGCCTGATTTTTAGTTTCAAATTCCGGGACATACATGTCTAGTTTATCAATCCTGATCGGGAAGAATCCAACAGGTTTGCCATAAGTTGTTTCACCGATAAGCTTCACATCCATCACAGGCTTTAAACTATTGATGGTCAGCTCACTGGCCGATGCTGTAGATCCGCTCACAATAAAATATATTCTTGACAATGTTAAAGATCCTGATTTGGCAAAACGCTCTATATTATCAGTTGAAGCAGAAGTGTAATCCAGATCGGCATATGTGGCATACTTTCCATTTACACCAGTGGTAAATGGCTGAAGCTTATCATCCCCATCTAATAATGGCTGATGCGCAAGAACAGAGGCCTTTCTTTGTGCCGTTGTGATGTTTTGTAAATAATTGTTATAATAAGTGGTGTACATGATATTGCCATTCTGAGCAATTGGAGCAGCAAGATTAATCATCTCCGTTGCAGTAGAAACATAACCACCTCCATTGTACCTTAAATCTACCACCAGCTCCGTTACGCCTTGAGATGCAAAATTGGCAAAAACCGTTTTTAATGCAGATGAAACGTTATTGGTAAAGCTGTTAAAAACTACATAACCCACCTTTTTGCTGCCAACATTATAGGTATTAGTGTAAAATATAGGATTAACGGTATAGCTGGAGGAAGTAATAGTCACTGATTTGGTTACGTTATCAAGTCCCACAAAGGTAAGTGCAACAGATGCATTGCTGCCAAAAATAGCATCATTTAAAAAGTTTATAGTAGCACTGCTATAGCTTAAATTGGTTCTTCCGTTGATGCTCGTGATTCTGCATCCTCTGGCTAAACCCTGCTGGGCAGCAGGGGAATTTGGATAAACATATTTTACCCTTAAATCTGATGTGGTTTGATAGTTTACGGAGAAGCCATAATCATTTGATGTTCCATTCACATCAGCTTTGAGGGCTGAAACCTTAGCTGTTGTAGCCACATAGTCGAAAAAGGAATATTTTGGATTGCCGGAACCATTGACATATTCATAAGGTTTCCCGGTAGATGGATCTGAAGAATACTGGGTTAGCGCATAAAGTTCAGCTTCATTAGAACTGAAACTACGTGGCTTAAAGACATCATAAGTGGGCAACGAAGTATTCCAGTAATAAAGCTCTTTCGTATAAAGAAAAATCGAATCTTTAGTCAGTTCATCCCTGCTCGCCGCAACAGGTGTAACAGGTTGTTCGGGTGTTGCGTTCTCTTTTTTACAGGCCATAAATAAGCTTACCCCCATCAATATCATAGCGGTGAGGTAACTGTATTTGTAATATTTCATATTTTCGTTTATAGTGGAATTGGTAGATATACGAGGCTTACTATTGAAAAGATGCTAAGCAATAACATTAAATTCTTTCATGAACTAAATTTATTCTTAATTATTGTAAATAATTAACCTGCTATGAATAATTAACAACAATTAACTGATTAAATTACTTTTAGCTGAGAATATCGCTTGAAATAAAGATGATCCCATCACTAATATGAAGATGGTCAATACCTTAACTTTTAGCGATCAAACAAGGATGAATTTTGGCTATCGTACAAAAAAATAAAGCCCTTCATTGCTGAAGGGCTTTTGGAAGTGGTGCCACCTGGATTCGAACCAGGGACACAAGGATTTTCAGTCCTTTGCTCTACCGACTGAGCTATGGCACCATCCGTTTGGGATTGCAAAGGTAGTATTATTTTTTAAAGTTGCAATTCTTCTTTAATTTTTTGTTAATTTTTTCAGCGTACTTCATCATGACGAATATGCTTTAAAAAAATATATTCCAAACCATCTCTTTCATCCATAACCTCACCGATCTTTTTAAAACCTAAGCCTGAAATCAGTTTAAGTGAATCTTTGTTATCTGGTGAAACCGATGCAATAAAATTGACAACGCCAAATGTTGTCTTTGCCCAATCCATCAGGGCAATAACAGCTTCTGTTGCATATCCATTCTTTCTGTAATCCTTAAATATCTGATAACCAAACTCCACCGCATGACTTGCATAATCTTTTAAATATTCTGGATTGGGCTGACTGTGGAATCGTACCAAACCCACCATTTGATTCGCTTCGGGAAGAATAATAGCCCTGGCTGCCCAAGGCAAATAAGATTCATCTGCTTCAAATTGTTTTAAGGCATACTGCAAGCTACTGGGGTAATCCAACAGCTCTACAGGAATTTGTGTTTTTAATAAATGCGCTGCCTCTGCCAGATTTTTGTTCAAACAATTGGAAATAACTGCCTTATCCATTAAACGAAGAATCAGTCTTGACGTCACAATATCATTTGTGGGTTTTTGCATAAAAGCAAAATTGGGAATTACGGAATGAGAAATACATTGCTACCCAGAAAAAATTTAAAAATAAAAAAGCCCTTCATTGCTGAAAGGCTTTTGGAAGTGGTGCCACCTGGATTCGAACCAGGGACACAAGGATTTTCAGTCCTTTGCTCTACCGACTGAGCTATGGCACCTCCCGTTTGGGATTGCAAATGTAGCGTTCTTTTTTCAAAAGCAAAACTTTTTTTCAATTATTTCAGCCTTGAACTGATTATCAATCAATTAAATTTTATTGAGCTTATTAAGCCAGGCTGAATAAACATTAGAATGAATACAAACAAATCATTTTAATATTTTTTTTATGCATGCATAGCAATTTATTTAGATTATTATCATAATTTAGCATAAACAATCTAATATTGCATGGTGGCTCAGATCATTTTTCTAGTAATAACACTGGCAGCAATTGTGCTGTTTACCATAAACCTGCGTAAAATTATTCGCAACATCCGGCTTGGAAAATCTGCCGACCGGAATGACCAGCCTCAAAAGCGGTTAATGACTATGCTCAGGGTGGCATTTGGGCAATCTAAAATGGTTGTAAGGCCGATCCCTGCTTTTCTGCACTTTTTTGTGTATATCGGTTTTGTCATTATCAATATTGAGGTAGTAGAGATTATGATCGATGGAATTTTCGGCACACACCGGATTTTTCATGGTCTTAGTGGACTTTATGATTTTCTGATTGCTTCTTTTGAAATATTGGCCTTTACGGTATGGGTTGCCTGTGTGATTTTCCTCATTCGCAGGAATGTGATGAAATTAAAGCGCTTCAGCGGTGTAGAAATGACCTCCTGGCCAAAATCGGATGCCAACTATATTTTAATTACGGAGATATTACTGATGTCTGCCTTTTTAATGATGAATGCTGCTGACCTTAAACTGCAGGTTTTAGGCGCAGCACACTACACCACGGCAGGTGCATTTCCAATCAGTCAGTACCTGATTAACCTTTTACCTGCTTCAGAAGGGGCTTTGATAGCCATAGAACGTGGCTGTTGGTGGTTTCACATCATTGGTATCCTCGCATTTTTAAATTATTTACCTTATTCAAAACACTTCCATATCCTTTTTGCTTTTCCTAATACGTATTTTTCCAATCTGGAACCTAAAGGAGAATTTACCAATATGGCATCGGTAACCAATGAAGTTAAAGCCATGCTTGATCCTTCTTTTGTTCCGGCGGAAGCCGATCCGGGCAAATTCGGAGCGAAAGATGCAACCGATCTTTCATGGGTGAATTTAATGAATGCCTATACCTGTACGGAATGTGGACGATGTACAGATTCTTGTCCGGCGAACATTACCGGGAAATTATTGTCTCCAAGAAAGATTATGATGGATACCCGCGACCGGATTACGGAAATCGGGAAAAACATCGATAAAAATGGTCCGGATCATCAGGATGGCAAATCACTTTTAGATGATTACATCACCAGAGAAGAAATTTGGGCCTGTACCAGCTGTAATGCTTGTGTTCAAGCCTGCCCGGTAAATATTGATCCGCTTCAGATCATTATGGAACTTCGCAGATTTGCGGTTATGGAAGAATCGCAGGCACCCGGAAGTATTAATACAATGCTTGGCAATATCGAGAATAACCAGGCACCCTGGAAATATTCGCCGGCTGACCGCTTCAATTGGGCAGAAGAGGGATAGTTGGGCGTTTGGATTTGGAGTCTTAAAGGCTTAATACCTGTTATCCGATACCTATCATCTAAAGCAATTAAATAACCTCAAGTCTTGATACTTGATACTAAATACTTGATACAAGAAAATGGAATTTAAAGTACCTACAATGGCCGAGCTAATGGCCGCAGGTGAAGAACCGGAAATATTATTTTGGGTGGGATGTGCCGGAAGTTACGATGAACGGGCACAAAAAATTACCCGCGACATTTGCAAAATCCTGCATCATGTAGGCATAAAATATGCGGTTTTAGGTACCGAAGAAAGCTGTACGGGAGATCCTGCCAAACGTGCAGGCAATGAATTTCTTTTCCAGATGCAAGCCATGACCAATATTGAAGTCTTAAATGCTTATCACATTAAGAAAATTGTTACGGGTTGTCCGCATTGTTTCAATACGATCAAAAATGAATATCCGGGCCTGGGTGGAAGCTATGAGGTGATCCACCACACACAACTCATCCAGGATTTGATCAACGAAGGAAAACTGAAGGCGGAAGGCGGCGAGAGTTTTAAAGGTAAAAAAATCACCTTTCATGACCCTTGTTATTTAGGTCGGGGAAACGGCGTTTACGAAGCACCTAGAAAAGCACTGGAGGTTTTAGATGCACAATTGGTGGAGATGAAACGCTGCAAAAGCAATGGTTTATGCTGCGGTGCCGGCGGGGCACAAATGTTTAAAGAACCGGAAAAAGGTAAAAAAGACGTTAATGTTGAGCGCATTGAAGAAGCGCTGGAAACAAATCCTCAGGTAATAGCAGCTGGCTGTCCTTTTTGCATGACCATGTTGAGTGATGGCGTGAAACTGAAAGATAAAGAACAGGAAGTTAAAGTACTTGATATTGCTGAAATTACGGCGAGAGCAAATGGTCTTTAATATCTAAACCTTACAGGTTTTAAGCAATCTGTAAGGTTTCCTAAATGGTCATTGCGGGATTAACACGGCTGGTAAACCACAAATTTTGGTCAGGTTTTCCCTGATTGCATTTAAATCCTCTGCCTCTATATTTTTAAGGGGAATTACCACTTGTGTTGCCATAGAATCCACATCTCCTCCCCTGTCTTTATAGGTTTGTACAATCACATCATCACCCTTGGTATGCAAATATAATTTACCCGCTGAAGTAGTACCATAATATTCCATATCCTTAAATTTCGCCAACTTAAATGCGAAATACTCCGTTTTACCGTTATTATAATACCGCTTATAACGACAAAATCCATTGTTAGTAATATTAAGTTCATAACGCTTAATTTGCTTAACCTCCTGGCTGATATCATAATGATCAACTAAGGATTTTTGCAGGTAATTCACGTATTGCGCCATGGATTCTGGATCTGAAAAAGCACATAGAAGTGTTGCTATGGCCGAAATAAGGGCTATTATCAAGCACAAAGTAAACTTTTTCATAAGGGGATTATTTTAAGGCAAACTAATTTAATTAAAATTATAAATTTGTATATGAGTTTTTCTCCACAATCAAGAGTCTGGATCTATCAGAGCGATCGTAAATTTACAGCTGCAGAAGAAACTGCGATATTAAATAAGTTAGCTGCTTTCACCGGTCAATGGAAAGCGCATGGAAATGAACTATTGGCAAAGGCAGAAATCCGCTATGGTTATTTTATTATTTTGACTGTGGATGAAAGCCAGGCTGGCGTTACCGGCTGCTCCATTGATAGCTCGGTAAGATTGATTAAGGAAATGGAACAGGAATATCATATAGACCTGTTTAACCGGTTCAATATTGCCTATAAATTAGACGGTGAAGTAAAGGTTCAGGGTAAAGAGGATTTTGAAACCCTGGTCAATATCAAGCAAATTACACAGGATACAATTGTTTTCAATAACATGGTGCAAACATTAGCCGAACTGGAAACGAAATGGGAGGTTCCATTTAAAGACAGCTGGCACTCCACCGTGTTTTCACACTTATTATAGTTCAATAAGTTTTTTAATCAGGTTTGCGGCCAGCCTTTACACCTGACATTTGTTATTTTTAGTTAAGCCTGAAACAATTAGATCAAAAAAGCATTATATTGCTATAATCAAATCCTGTTTATGAAGCGCTGGCTCAAAATTTCCTTAAAAATACTTTCTGCAATTATCATTCTCATTATTTTAACCTGGCTGGCGGGTGCTTTTTACATCAGCAGGAACAAAAAAGAAATACTGTCATCCATATTAGCCCAGCTGAACAAAAACTTAAACGGGCAAATCACAGCAGGTAGTATGGAACCTACGCTTTTAAAAAGCTTCCCGGGTGTTTCTGTATCTTTACATGATGTTTTGCTCCGGGATAGTTTGTGGGCACAGCATCAGCATGATCTGCTTAAAGCCAAAGAAATTAATGTTTCTCTAAATATACTATCCTTAATTGTTGGCCATGTAAATATCAACCGAATCGCCATTAATGATGCCGCCGTATATATTTATACCGATTCTACCGGATACAGTAATACCAGTATTTTTAAAAGTAAGCCTAAAACAGAAGAAAAAAAATCTGCTCCGAAATCTTCGGCACTTGAAGTGGGTAAAATAGATTTCAACCGGGTGAGTTTAATCCTCGACAACCAAAAGCGATTTAAGCTATTTAATTTTAATATTGACCAGATTCAGGGCAGAATGCAGTATCCGGATAGTGGCTGGACAGGTAAAGTAAAAATCAAAACACAGGTTAATAATTTCGCCTTTAACACCAGAAAGGGTAGTTTTTTAAAAGATAAATCATTAGAAGGAACTTTATCCGCACATTATAGCAGAAAACTGGATGCCGTAATTTTAGCTCCTGAAATGCTGAACATTGGAGGCCATCCTTTTAAAATTGGTGCCAAGATAGACCTGGATAAAGCAGCATTTGCCATCAGCATCGCTGTAGATAAGATTTTATTCCGCGATGTTGCGCTCCTGCTATCACCTAATATTTCTTCCAAACTTTTAAAATTTGGCATTGAGAAACCGATTGACATTCGCGGGAAGATTATTGATGATGGTTCCGGAAAGTACGGAGATCCCTTAATCAGAGTGGGCATTAAAGTTCGCGATAACACCATCTCTATTCCCGCAGGAAAATTAACAGCCGCCAGTTTTAATGGTTCCTTTACCAACCAGGATACCGTAGGAGGAATTATTGGTGATGAAAATTCTGCAATAAAGTTTCATACATTAACAGCCAAGTATTATAATGCTCCCATTCGGATCGATACGTTTACAGTCACTAACCTGGCCAGACCCATTGCTACGGGGCTGGTGACATCACAGTTTCCACTGACGAACCTGAATAATTCGTTGGGTACGCAAGATTTTGAATTCAAAGCCGGAACTGCAGATTTAAGGCTATACTGTCAGGCAGACATCGATAATTTCCGTTTTACTAAACCCGTAATTTCTGGGGGTATTAAAATTGCGAATGCAGATATCACCTACCTTCCGCGCAAACTTCACCTGGTAAAAAGTGCGCTGAATATTATTTTTAACCAGAATGATCTGTCCATTCAGGATGGTCATTTTCAACTCGGCAAAAGCGAATTAAATGTAAGTTGTAGCATTGCCAATTTTGCGAATTTATATTATTATGATCCGGATAAGATTTTAGTGAATCTGAAAATGCATAGCCCTCAATTGTATCTGAATGAGTTTATGCCATTCTTAGGACCAAGAAGCACTAAAAAGAAAACGGCGTCAGGTAACTCAATGAAAACGGCTTCAAAACAATTGAGCAATGTACTGGAGGTTTCCAAAATGAATATAAACCTTACCGTTGGTAAGGCCATCTATGATAAATTTCTGGCGAAAAATCTGGCGGCAGACATTTCACTTCGCGCCAATGGCATATTCTTCAACAAAATAAGTGTGGAACATGCTGGTGGTGCCCTTTCTTTAAATGGGAGTATCCTTCAGCAAACCGGTTCAAATACCTTTAAAATCAACTCGAAAGTGAGCCATGTCAGTGTGAAAGATTTCTTTTATTCTTTTGATAACTTCGGACAGAATACCATTACCAATAAAAATCTGAAAGGTTATTTATCTTCACTGGTTGATATATCCGGCAAAATATCGCATACTGGTAAAATTCTTCCCCGCTCCATAAACGGAAAGGTGATTTTTAATTTAAATAATGCCGCCCTCGTGAATTTCGAGCCTATGGTGAAGGTAGGGAAGTTTGCATTTGCAAATAGAAACCTATCTAATGTTGAAATCAAAAAGCTAGATGGCATACTGAATATCCAGGGCGATAAAATTAACATTAGTCCGATGCAGATCAATTCAAGTGCCTTGAATTTTAATGTAAAAGGTATTTATGCCTTAGGCGCAGGAACCAATGTTGAAATGGATATTCCATTAAGAAACCCTAAAGGTGATGAAAACTTAACCCGTCAGGAAAAACGCGAGGCGAGAATGAAGGGAATTGTGCTTCACCTGAAAGCCATTGATGACGAAAAAGGTGGAATAAGGATCAGATGGAATAAGGATCATGATTAGTTAGTCTGGAGTCCAAAGTCTTGAGTCGGGAGTCTTCTACCCTGATTTTATACCATACGACTAGGCTTCTGACTAAAGACTATTGACTTAGGACTACTGACTAAAAGCCTAAAAATCCAGCGGTCCCAGCCTGTTCATATTTCTTAAGATCAGATATTGGCGATGGCGAATATAAGGTGTTGCATTTCGGGGTGTCCACCTTCTTGGATTAGGGAAACAGGCTGCAATCAGTGCAGCTTGCTTTTTGGTTAACTTGGTGCAGGATTTACCGTAATATTCCTGCGCAGCAGCTTCAGCACCATAAATCCCATCACCCATTTCAATGACATTGAGGTAAACCTCCAGAATCCGTTCTTTGCTCCAAAAAATCTCAATCAGCAAGGTAAAATAAGCTTCGAAGCCTTTTCTGATCCAGGATCTTCCCGGCCACAAGAAAACATTTTTTGCCGTTTGCTGTGAAATGGTACTTCCACCTTTAACTTTTTTGCCCCTGGCATTGCTGGCAAAAGCTTTTTCTATCGCTTTCATATCAAAACCAACATGTGTTAAAAAAAGCTGGTCTTCAGCTGAAACGGCAGCCCGTTTCATGTTGTTAGACATATCTTCAAAATCAACCCACTTCTTTTCTGTTTTAAATGGCTTCCCGTCAGCCTTTCTTTCAATGTTGCGAAGCGCCATTAATAAGGTTAATGGTGGATTAATAAAACGGTAGGCAATAACCCAGATAACCGAAACAAATAGAAAATAAAGAAAAACCTTACTCAGAATGTTAATGATTTTCTTCGATAGTGATTTTTTTGAGCTTAATTTAGAAGGTCTTTTTTTGGCCATGATACAAAGGTATAAGAATTTAATATGGTTTTATAGCCAACATGAGCAAGGAAGCACATCACTTGCTGCGTTTTTTGTATTTTGCGTTAAAAAATTGACATGAAAAACCTGTCCTACCTTACCTTATTGATCATCTTCACCGGATGCATGGCCAAACGGAATCACATTTCCAATAAAAGTGAATGGATATCACTCTTCAATGGAAAAGATATCAAAGATTGGAATGTGAAGATTCATCACCATCAATATCACGAAAATTATGGAAATACCTTCCGGGTGGAAGATGGGATGATTCGGGTCAGTTATGATCAATACGGAGATTTTAATGATCAGTTTGGCCATCTCTATTATAAAACACCCTTTTCCAATTACCATTTAAAATTAAAATACCGCTTTGTTGGCCAGCTGCAAAAGGGAGCGCCGAGTTATACCCTAAGAAATAGCGGCGTGATGTTCCACAGCCAGGACCCTAAAACAATGCCTGAGGCGCAAGACTGGCCAATATCCATTGAAATGCAATTTTTAGGTGGTTTAAGCGATGGCCGGCCACGTCCTACCGGCAATATGTGTTCTCCGGGAACTGAAATTTTTTATCAGGGAAAGTTATACCCGGAACATTGCCTGGACTCAAAATCAAAAACATATGATGGTGACCAATGGGTGTCTGCAGAACTGATTGTATTAGGCGATTCCCTGATTAAACATATCATTAATGGAGATACTGTTTTAAAATACAGTAAACCCCATATTGGTGGCGGGGTGGCTAATGGATATGATGCTAAAATAAAAATTGATGGAAAAGCGCTCAAAAGTGGTTTTATAGCATTGCAAAGTGAAGGACAACCTGTTGACTTTAAAGATATTTTCATTAAGCAACTTTAAAAGTTAGGATAAACATTTTATAAATGAATACGTTAATAGGATATGAAAGTAGCATTAATAACAGGAGGAAGTAAAGGGATTGGATTTGGAATTGCCGAATCACTCCTAAAAAGCGGTTATAAAGTGGCCATAACCAGCAGAACAATAGAAAGTGCAAACCAGGCGGCATCTCAATTGGTCGCTCATGGTGATGTTCTAGCTATTGAAGCTGACGTAAAAAATTTCCAGTCGCAGCAGGGAGCTGTTAATTTAGTTGTTGAAAAATGGGGGCAGTTAGACATTCTAATTGCAAATGCCGGTGTGGGTGCTTTTGCTCCTATTGATGAAATTGATATTGAGCAATGGAATGACATCATTGATACCAATTTAACCGGTGTTTTTTACAGCATTAAAGCGAGTGTGGATGAAATTAAGAAAAACCAGGGTTATATTTTCACCATTTCAAGCTTAGCCGGAACCAACTTTTTTGCGGGAGGAGCGGCGTATAATGCCAGTAAATTCGGTTTAACCGGCTTTACACAATCAGTGATGCTGGACCTAAGAAAATATGGCGTGAAAGTAAGTACAATCATGCCGGGTTCGGTGGCGACTCATTTTAATGATCATAGTCCAGATGCTGAAAGCGATGCCTGGAAAATCCAACCAGAAGACATGGGAAAACTGATCGTAGATTTATTAGCGATGCCAGCGAGAACATTGCCGAGTAAAATTGAAATCAGGCCAACTACGCCTAAAGGATAGTGGTTAAGTAAAATAAAATAATAGTTTTTAATATTCTAATAAAAAAAATGCCTTTTGATTTGCATCAAAAGGCATTTTTATAATTTCTATAAAGAAAATACTTATTCAGCAATCACTTCGAAAGGAACCTGAACTTTAACTTCTTTGTGTAAGTTTAAGTTAGCCACATACTCGCCAACAAATTTTGGTTCAGTTTCGAAAGTAATACGACGACGATCTACATCAAAACCTTGAGATTTTAATGCTTCAGCAATCTGGATGGTGTTAACCGCTCCGAAGATTTTTCCGCTTTCGCCAGCTTTCGCACCGATAGAAAGTTTAACAGCTGTTAAACGCTCAGCGATACCTTCAGCATCTTTCTTAATTTTATCTTGTTTAAATGCAGCTTGCTTTAAGTTCTCAGCTAAAACTTTTTTAGCAGAAACGGTAGCCAATGCTCCAAATCCTTGAGGGATTAAATAGTTACGACCATAACCTGGTTTTACTGTAACTACATCATCTTTCTCACCAAGGCCTTTAATATCTTGTTTTAAAATAATTTCCATATCTCTGAGCCTCCTATTTTAATTGATCTGCAACGAAAGGTAACAAACCGATGTGACGGGCACGTTTAACTGCCTGAGCCACTTTACGCTGAAATTTTAACGAAGTACCAGTTAAACGGCGTGGTAATAATTTACCCTGATCGTTAATGAATTTCAACAAGAAGTTTGCATCCTTGTAATCGATGTATTTAATTCCGTTTTTCTTGAAACGGCAATATTTTTTACGGTTATCCTCTACTTTAGGGGCTGTTACGTATTGAATTTGTTCTCTTGCCATTACGCTGCAACCTCCTTAGTTTTTTTGTTAAAAGCACCACTACGCTTTTTCTCATTGTAAGCAACCGCGTGTTTGTCTAAACGGATAGTTAAGAAACGTAACACACGCTCGTCGCGTTTTAATTGAAGCTCTAATTTTGCGATCAAATCACCTGAAGCTTTATATTCAGTTAAGTTGAAGAATCCGTTTGATTTTTTCTCAATTGGATACGCTAATTTTCTCAAACCCCAATTATCCTCTTGGATAATTTCGGCACCGTTATCAGTAAGAACTGCTTTAAATTTAGCTAATGCCTCTTTTGCAGCTTCTTCAGATAACAATGGGGTTAGAACGATAACAGTTTCGTACTGATTCATTGTTATAAATTATGTTTTTAATTTTTTAATCCCGAGGTATATTACGGGGATGCAAAAGTAACAATATATTTCTTAAAATCAAACCTTTAATTAAAAAGACTAAAGTAGAAAGAGGAAAGCCAAAAGACTAAAGAGCAAAGAACATCAGCCATATTTAAATATACCTGACATAAATGCCTAACATGACTGAGGTGGTTAAAAATAACATCAATCTTAATGTAAATAAAAAAAGAGATCACCCTCAGGCAATCTCTTTATCAATTAGCAATATTTAACCTTAATATAATTCTATTGTTTTAGTAAATTGTTTGCCTTTGGCATTAATAATGAATGTAAGCGATTGCGAATCAGTTTTGCTGATATTGAATTTCCGTTGTAAAACAGATTTATTTTTGAAAACCTCTGTGTATACGCTGTCGTTATATTCGTTCATCACCTGAACTTCAATAGGTTTGCCTTCTTCATTTTCCACTTTAAGAACAATAAAATCTCCCTCTTTTTTAATTAACGGATGGAACACATCAGAAAACACAGGCTCGGAAACAGTTGCCTTGCCATTGTATATCCCAACTTTATAATTCGCCAGCTTGGTATCTGATTCTATTTTAACAATATATTTTCCATCTGGTAACGCATTTAAATCATAAAGTTTACTGGTAGCTGTCTGAGTCTGAATATTCTCCTGAAACAACACTTCATTATTATTTCCGATAATAGACAGGGTTACATTTTCATTTCCTTCAAAAGAAAAGCGAAGTGATTTTTCTTTTTCATCTTTAACTTTCAGGGTAAAATCACCGTCATTTGCAGAAGCAACAGTTACATTAAAAAATAACGCTGCAATTAAACCGATTTGTAAGAACTTTTTCATAATTAAATAGCTTAAAGAGTTAACAATTAATTTATACGGCTAAATTACAGGTGTTTTAAAAGCTAAAAAGAAAGCATATTCTCCAATATATATGCTAAATTAACCTGAGCTATTCTTTTATACCTATTAAATATCAATACAGTATATTTTATGCTTATTTTTATTGATATGAAAACTTTAAAACCAAGCTTTGAAGTTGTAGAACCTTCTTTTGGAAGTTCCTTCTATTATTCTAAATACATAGAAAATGAAAATAATAAGGCCCATATGTGGCATTATCATCCGGAGATCGAAATGGTTTTTGTAAACGGAGGGGCAGGTAAGCGACAAATCGGAAGCCATGTATCTTACTATACCGATGGCGATCTGATCTTAATTGGAAGTAATTTGCCTCATTGTGGCTTTACTGACACACACACCGGTAATAAAAATGAAACGGTTATCCAGATGAAGCCAGATTTTTTAGGCAGCGGTTTTATGTCACTCCAGGAGGCCAAATGGATGACAGCGCTATTTGACAAAGCCAAAGGTGGCATTGCTTTCGGCGAGCAAACCAAAAAAGAGGTAGGAAAGTTGATCGAAGACATGGAGTTTCAACAACCTTTCCATAAATTATTAACTTTGCTCGGCGTACTTAAGTCACTGGAAGCCACAACAGATTTCAAGATTCTGAATGCTTCCGGATTTTCCCTGGAAACGCAAATACAGGATAATGATCGCATCAACATGATTTTCAATTATGTAAAAGATCATTTTCAGGAACAGATCAGCCTGGAAGATGTGGCAGAAATGTCGGCCATGACGGTACCTTCATTCTGCCGTTATTTTAAAAAAATAACCAAGAAAACCTTCACCCGCTTTGTAAACGAATATCGTGTGGTACACGCCTCCAAGCTTCTGTCTGAAAAACACCTGGGCATTACCGCCATTTCCTACGAAAGCGGATTCAACAATTTCAGCCATTTCAATAAAATCTTCCATGAGTTTACCGGAAAGAGTGCGTCTGAATATCGAAATGAATTAAAATCCATTATTAAATAATAAGGTATCAGGCACCAAGACTAAATTCAAATTCAGCTTCTAAAATCCTCATTCATCCGTTCTAAATTTAAACAGCTGTCTGGCAGCTTATCAATACGCCTACTTTTCAACATTTAAACTTTTCAACCCAACAACATCCAAAATTTTCCTATTTTCGTGCCGATGGAAAATTTTATTGTTTCTGCCCGTAAATATCGTCCGGCCACGTTTGAAACCGTAGTGGGGCAGCAGCATATTACAGGCACACTAAAAAATGCCATTAAAAATAATCAACTTGCTCAGGCATTTTTATTTTGCGGTCCAAGAGGTGTAGGTAAAACCACCTGCGCCCGGATCCTGGCTAAAACCATTAACTGTACCAATCCTACAGCAGAAATGGAAGCTTGCGGACAATGTGATAATTGTCTGTCATTTCAAAACGGGCATTCATTTAACGTTCATGAGCTGGATGCGGCTTCAAACAACTCCGTTGATGATATCCGTAGTTTAATTGAACAGGTTCGGATCCCGCCACAAGCCGGCAGATATAAAATCTATATTATTGATGAGGTTCACATGTTATCACAAAGTGCATTTAATGCCTTTTTGAAAACATTGGAAGAACCACCTTCTTATGCCATTTTTATCCTGGCAACCACAGAAAAGCATAAAATCCTGCCAACCATCTTATCCCGTTGTCAGATTTTTGATTTTAACCGCATTCAGGTAGAAGATATTTCCAGGCACCTGGCTACGATTGCACAACGCGAAAACATTGCCTTTGAAACGGATGGCTTACACATCATTGCCCAAAAGGCGGATGGCGGCTTACGTGATGCACTCTCGATGTTTGATCAGATTGCCAGTTATGCAAACAAAAACATCACTTACAAAGCTGTAATCGACAATCTGAATATTCTAGACTATGATTATTTCTTTAAACTTACCTCCTATTTAACGGCTGCTGAAGTGAGCCAAACCCTGCTTCTGTTCGATGAAATTTTAAACAATGGCTTTGATGGCAATAACTTCATTAATGGTTTAGCTACACACTTCCGTAATTTACTGGTTGGTAAAGACGCCGCAACCATCAAATTGTTAGAGGTTAGCGAAAACATCAAACAGAAATATTTGGATCAGTGCAGGCAAACAGAATTATCATTTTTGTTAACGGCTTTAAATTTAGCCAACAACTGCGATTTAAATTATAAAAATTCTAAAAACCAACGCTTACAGGTAGAGTTGGCGCTCATCAAAATGTGCCATATTCGATCCGTCGTCCAATTAGCCCAACAGCCTTTAAGCCCTAGTAACACAGCAACTGACGCAGATCAGGATAAAAAAAAAACTGATGTCATAATTGAAAAAGCGGAAAGTCCGAAGATTAAAGCGGAAAGTGAAAACCTGCCGCCTAAAACGGAAACACCTGTTTTGCCACCTGTAGAAGAAAAACCAAAAACCAGTCCCCCTTCTTCCGCAACGTCGATCAGCATTAACATTCCTAAAAAAAATGTAGGCACTTTAATTCCTTCTTTAAATGATTTGGAACGACTGGCCAATGGCGAGGAAGATAACGGACCTAAAAAAGCTACAGGCGAGGCCCGAGAACCTTTTACCTATGATCAATTGCTGGAAGTTTGGAATAAATATATTCAGATTTTAAAAAGTGCTGATAAAATCAACCTCTTTACCATCCTGAATAATTTTGCGCCAAAACTTATTAGTCCGGTGTTGATTGAAATATCAGTCGAAAGTAAAACGCAGGAACAATTTGTGGTGCAGGAATCAGTAGAGCTGATGAATTTCTTAAGAAATCAGTTGCAGAATTTTGCCGTTGACATTACCTTTAAACAGGTAGAACGCAAAATTGAAAACAGATTGTACGGAAACCGGGAAAAGTACGATTATCTCGTAAATAAAAACCCCAAGCTGGACGAGTTGCGCAAGAGATTTAATTTAGATATTAACCCGTAAAAACATGACAGCCGATACAAAAGCAAAGCTGAAGAATACAGTTATAGCTGCCTTATTTTTTGCCATTATTTTCGGAACAATTGAAGCATTTATTTACGGCATTGCCTATGCCGCAGTTGCTGCACCCATCGCAGGTATACTTTTTGGCTTGTTTATGTACCTTTTTGTAAACTCAAGAAAAGTTAAACAACAAACTGCACTGACTGAAGAAGATCAGGATGGGGTTATTTATTCGGGAGCGGCTAACCATTTCAAAAATGCAGAAGCTGTGGGCGGCAAACTTTATCTTTTAACAGATCGCCTGGAGTTTAAATCGCATGGCTTTAACATCCAGAACCATGCTTTTAATATCTATCTGACGGAAATTAAAGAATTGGTTTTTTATAAAACTTTAGGTATGGTTCCAAATGGCCTGCAGATTGTTTTATACAATGGCGAAATGGAAAAATTTGTGGTCAATAACAGAGAGATCTGGAAAGCCGAAATTGAGAAATTAACTAAAATGGTATAAAACAAAAGCAGGATCATACTGTAATGTATCATCCTGCTTTTCCATTTATAATGGTTTTGTCTCAAATCGCCATCTTACAGACGGGAATCTTTTACCTATTTTTCGGGTGCATCGTTAATTGGGTAACCTTCCTCGTCTAAATCGTCGCGGTCATCTTCAGGTGTACGCGCTAAAATTTCATCTTCCGTATTTAATTTCACACTCTCACCATTGTCAACATGCATACCTAATTCTTCTAAATTATCTTCTGCAATGTCTTCATTACTGGCATATTCGTCACCTACATATGGATTAGCCTCATCATAAGTAGAATCATCATCTTTAGCTCCCGCAGCCACCGTTTCATATCCCATCGGATGATCATAATCCTGATCATCACCTTTTACATCCAACTCATAACTTTGTTTATTCTCATCAAAAGATAAATTCTCTTTATTGATTTCCGGATTTTCCGTAGTACTATGTATTTTATCTTGTGATCCTTTGTTTTCGTTAATTGACATGGTTATATCTCCTATTTTATTTATGATGATAACAAATGGTCTGGCAGATGGTTTTTGAGAGATTATGTATTTTAAAAGAATCTATCAACTAATATAAGTGAATTATCAGGGTATCTAATTCCAAAATACTCTTTATACTAGCATACCCATCCCTATAAATCAAGCATAATCAAATGATTTATATAGACAAATCACTTCACGCTATCATGAATGAAAAATATCAAAAACAATACAGAATTCCTTCTGCACGTTTACAAACTTGGGATTACGGCTGGGAAGGTAAATATTTTATAACCATTTGTACAAAAGATAAGTTACATTATTTCGGTAAAATTTTAAACGGAAAGATGATATTATCAAATATTGGTGTGATTGCCAATTTAATGTGGTACGAAATCAGAAATCACCAAAAAAATGTAGAATTAGGTGAATTTGTTGTGATGCCAAACCATGCGCATGGGATCTTGATTTTAAATAATATAAATCCTTTGTCTGTAGCTCCTGGACAACAACGCTTTCAAAATCAGGGAAAAAACACGATATCATCTATAAGTGGCTCTTACAAATCTGCGATGACTAAACATTGTAATCGATTAGACTTTGACTTTGGATGGCAGACCCGCTTTTACGACCGCATCATTCGTGATGAAACGTCTTTTCAAAATATTTCAAACTACATTATTAACAATCCCATGAACTGGGAAAAAGATAAATTTATTAAAGATGAATAGCATCTTTTAAATAAAAAATTAAGATATAGAAACAAAAAATCCCCAATTGAAAATTAATTCAATTGGGGATTTAAATTTATTTATGAAGCCTTACAATCCAGCCAAAGCTGCATTTAAAGTTGCACTCGGACGCATTGCTTTATTTGTCAATTCATCATTTGGATGATAATAACCACCAATATTTTGAGGCTTACCCTGAGCACCAATTAATTCTTCATTAATTTTCGATTCGTTCTCTGTTAAAGCTTTTGCCAATGGCGCAAATCTGGCCTGCAATTCAGCATCTTTCGTTTGAGCGGCTAATGCCTCCGCCCAATATAAAGCTAAATAAAAGTGCGATCCACGGTTATCAATAGAACCTAATTTTCTACCAGGAGATTTATCAGTAGCCAGGAACTTCGCATTTGCCTCATCCAATGCATCAGCCAAAACCTGTGCTTTAGCGTTATTCTGTGTTTGAGATAAATGCTCTAAAGATGCTTGAAGAGCTAAAAATTCACCTAATGAATCCCAACGCAAATAACCTTCTTCAATAAATTGCTCGATGTGCTTAGGAGCAGAACCTCCGGCACCTGTTTCAAACAAACCACCACCATTCATTAACGGAACGATCGACAACATTTTTGCAGAAGTTCCCAGTTCTAAAATCGGGAATAAATCCGTTAAATAATCACGCAATACATTACCGGTAACTGAGATGGTATCTTCACCTTTACGGATACGATCCAAGGTAAATTTGGTAGCTTCGATTGGTGCAAGAATGCGAAGGTCTAAACCAGTAGTATCGTGATCCTTCAAATAAGTATTTACTTTAGCAATAATTTCTCTGTCATGCGCCCTGTTTTCATCTAACCAGAAAACTGCCGGCGTTTCAGATAAGCGGGCTCTGTTTACCGCTAATTTAACCCAATCCTGAATAGGTGCATCTTTTGTTTGACACATGCGGAAAATATCACCTTGTTCCACTTTCTGATCAAAGAAAACTTTACCTTCTGCATCAGTTACCTGTATGGTTCCATTTGCTGTAGCTTGAAAAGTTTTATCGTGTGAACCGTATTCTTCAGCTTTTTGAGCCATTAAGCCAACATTAGGCACAGAGCCTATAGTAGTTACATCAAAAGCACCATGCGCCTTACAATCATCAATAGTTGCAGTATACACACCAGCATAACAACGATCTGGAATTAAGGCAATAGTATCCTGAGATTTACCTTCCTTGTTCCACATCTGACCGGAAGTACGAATCATTGCCGGCATCGAAGCATCAACAATTACATCACTAGGTACATGCAAGTTGGTAATTCCTTTATCTGAATTTACCATTGCCAAAGCCGGACCATTTTCTATTGCTGCTGCAATGGCTGCCTCTACTTCTGCTTGTTCCGGGCGGCCCGCGATCTTGGCATAAACATCACCTAAACCATTGCGTGTATCTACATTAATTTCTTTGAAAAGAGCGGCATATTTAGTGAAAACATCAGCAAAGTAAACTTCCACAATCGCACCGAAAATGATCGGGTCAGAAACCTTCATCATGGTCGCTTTTAAGTGTGCAGATAATAGAACACCTGCTGCTTTGGCTTCTTCAATCTCTTTGGCCACAAAAGATTTTAAAGCAGACAAGCTTAATGCGGAACTATCAATCACTTCACCGGCTTTTAGGGGCGATAAACCTTTTAATTCTGTAATAGCACCATCTTCTGCTACAAATTCAATTTTAAACTGACTGGCATCCTGAACAGTTACCGATTTTTCTGATCCGTAAAAATCACCTTCGGTCATGCTGGCTACCTTTGTTTGCGAATCAGCAGACCACTTACCCATTGAGTGCGGGTTTTGTTTGGCATAATTCTTAACTGCTTTAGGTGCGCGGCGATCGGAGTTACCTTCACGTAAAACCGGATTCACTGCAGAACCTAATACCTTTGCATATTTCGCTTTAATCGCTTTTTCTTCTTCGGTCTGCGCATTATCCGGGTAATTAGGAATGGCAAAACCCTGCGCCTGTAATTCCGTAATTGTACCTGCAAGTTGCGGAATAGATGCTGATATATTGGGTAATTTAATAATGTTGGCTTCTGGAGTGGTAGCCAATGCACCAAGCTCAGCCAAAGCATCACCAATTTTTTGATCGTCTTTTAAATACTCCGGAAAGTTTGCCAAAATCCTTCCCGCTAAAGAAATATCTCTGGTTTCTACATCAATACCCGCTGATGCGGTAAAAGCTTGTACGATAGGTAAAAGGGAGTAAGTTGCCAACATGGGCGCCTCATCGGTTTTGGTGTAGATAATTTTTGATGTATTTGACATGTTAATATTGATTTTGCTTTATAAAGGTTAACTATTTAATCGGTTAAAATTGTAAACCGACCTTTTCTTAAAATCGCCTAAAGATAAAATAATCGGATGAATTAAGGAACATCCTAATGTTATTTGTGTTTTCCTGGAACTTAAATATTGCGGATATTTTTTTAACTAAAATCTGATTGTATCTATTTCTCGCACTTAAAAATACGACTACTCTCATTGGCACGTTTTTATAAATGGATCAGGATTTGTTATTAAGAAGACAATTCATATGAGCAAATAAACATGGGAGAATGATCTCCCTGATTTAGCGCGTTACAACGCATAGCTCTTAAGTTAAACCTATATCATTTTCTATATGAGTGAACAGAATTTAGAACAACTTTTGATGCAGGGTCATTTTGATCAGGCGCTGCCATTATTACAATCAGGTGAAAAATTATCAAAAAATATTCCTGAACACCAAAAATCTCAAATTTTAGAGCGATTGTTCAGTAAGGAGCAATATGAGTTAATCGATCAACTGGTAGAAAGCAAATGGATTGAAACAGATGTGTACGAATTTGACAGTTTTGATAAAAGTATCTTCGGCAAGATCATCTGGAATTTAAAAAATGACGATCAAGCACTTGCTTTCTTTGAGAATTTCATTTCAAAATTTGAGAACCTCAACGATGAAGTTGAAGCAAAAACCTTGTTAGGTTATTTTCTGGAAAAAGGCGTAAGTGTAGAAAAGATTAAAATATTGATTGCTGCCGGATGCGATGTGAACTTCACCAATAATGCTGAAGAAAATTTCATTCATCAGGTCATTAGAACGAACCTGATGAAACCGCAGCTTTCCATCTCCTATCTGGAACTGTTAATTCATGAGGGCTTAGATGTAAACGCTACTAACATTGTAAAAAAAACGCCACTAATTGCAGCCATAGAATTTAACAAACCTGAATACCTGGATATCCTGCTGGAAAATGGCGCCAATCCTAATGAGCTGGACCAGGATGGAAATTCGGCATTTTACTACGCTGTTGCACATAAACAAGACTTAAATATGTATCTCAAATTAAGGGATTTTGGAAGTCCTGATTTTGATACTGTTAATAAAAGTGGCGTAACCACACTTTTTGAATTCTTGAGGATGATGTACGTAAGTGATAAAAATCTTGAACTTTTAAGTCACCTGATTACTGATGGTGCAGATATTTATCAGGCCAGCATTTATTACAGTAAGGAGAAAACCCCTGTAGATCTGATCGCTGAAAAACAACCCGAAGTGCTTCAGGCCATTTTATCATCCGGCAATCTTGATGTTAACAGACAAGATGATCACGGCAACACCCTTCTGCATAAAGTGTGCGCATACAATGTAAACTTTGAAGCAGAAAAAGCAAAAGAGACCTATAAAAAAGTAAAATTATTATTGGAAAACGGAGCGGATACGTCAATCAGTAATGATGAAGATAAGACACCGCTGATGCTTGCATCTGACGATAATCTTAAAATAAAAACAGTTGAACTATTAATGAAAAATTCTTAATCTGATCAAAGGAAAAATATGTCGATGTCATTTATAATTGCATGCGAAAGCGGCAAAAGAAAAATAGCCGAGCTCTTATTGGCAAATGGTGAAGTTGAAGTAGGTTATACAGATGAAAAAGGTAGAACAGCATTGCATTATGCTGCTCATCGCGGTTACTTAGATCTGGTTCAGCTTCTAATTGCTGCCGGAGCTGATCTAAATTATGAAGACCATGCAGGTGAAACACCGCTTTATTTCGCCTGTTTACAAAAACAAAAGCAAACAGCGCTTTACCTGCTCTCGCAGGATGCCAAAGCAGAAATTAAGGATTTAAAAGGAAACGGCTTACTTCACCTGACAGCACAAAGCGGCCAAATTGAAGTTTTAGAAAAATTGCTGGAGAAAGGACTTGAGGTAGATAGCGAAAATAATGAAGCTGAAACACCCCTTCTGATTGCTGCAAGCTGGAGAAATAAAGAAATTGTAAAGCTGTTGCTCAATCATGGTGCAAACATAAACACCACCAATAAAAATGGTGACTCACCTTTACTTTTTGCTGTAGCATCTAAAAATTTACCTGTAACAGAACTGCTTCTGGAAAACGGGGCAAGTATTAATCATGTTAACCATAACGGGGTAAGTGCCTTATTACAGGCTTGTTATGATAGCAATAGAATGCTGATTAAACTATTGATGGACAAAGGTGCAGATGTGTTCGCCTCTTCAAAAAACGGACAATCTCCGATTTGGTATGCCTGTTCAAACAATCAAAAAGAAATAGTTTCTTTATTCCTGGAGAATGGTGTGGATGTAAATTACTCAAAACCAGCTTCCGGAGATGAAGCATCCATGTATTCTTATCTCGACTGGGTGGAAACAGCAACCAACTTGTCTGCATCAAGTTCTTTTTCCTTAGATACAGATTACGGATATGGTGGCGAAAGTTTACTTCATGTAGCTGCCAAAAGCGGAAACTCAAGCATGGTAAAACTGCTGCTTGATAAAGCAGCCAACATCAATATACAGGATGAAAGTGGTAATACGGCCTTACACTATGCTGCCGCAAATGGTAAAAAAGATATTGTTAAAATGTTATTGGAGCAACAGGCCGATGGAAATGTGGTTAACGCGAAAGAACAAAAAGCGATAGATTATGCCAATATTAAAGGCTTTAATGAAATTACTGCTTTATTACTCCAGTTTAATCCATCTGCACAGGCCAGTTTTAGTAAGCCCGAAGAACCTGCAGCAGATGAAAAACCAAAGCCAGACCTGGCCAGCAAAAAGCAGGCTTTACTGGATTTAAAAGAGTTGCTGGATATGGGGATTCTCTCACAGGCAGAATTTGATGTGGAAAAAGGAAAGATTTTAAGCAGTTAAATTATCAGGTATAGTTATTCGTTTTAGTGATTTAAATAGAACTTATTTAACAAACATCTCTGCATATATAATGTTATCAGACTGAAGATCTCCTTATTCACGAAAAATTGAAAAACATGAAAAGATATTATTTTTACGCTTCCATGCTCTCTGCAGCTTTCCTGGCGAGTTGCCAGTCGAACTCAAAGTCAGGCCCGCAGGGTACGGATACCACTGTTACCACAAGTAGCGAATCCCTTACTTTACCTGCTCCGGATACCACAGCTTCAAAAAATAAATTCAGTAAAGTAATTGGCTGGCCGGAAAATAAAACGCCCGTAGCTCCTGAAGGTTTCGTAGTGACCAGATTTGCCAGTAACATCAAAAGTCCCCGGAATATGATTGTTGCGCCTAATGGTGATGTGCTGGTGGTATTGTCCAATTCAGAACGCAGCACAAAGGAGAAAGTAGCAAATGCAGTTACCGGAAAGTCAAAATCTGAAGTAGCCGGACAAAGTGCCAATACCATACTGCTCTACAGAGACGCAGATAAAGATGGCAAGCCAGAATTAACCACTACATTCTTAACTGGCTTAAACCAGCCTTATGGTATGCTGATTATTGGCAACGCATTTTATGTCGCCAATACAGATGGTATATGGCAATATCCATACAAAAGCGGAGATACAAAAATCACCAGTACCGGAAAAAAAATCATGAGTTTGCCTGCCGGGGGGTATAATAACCACTGGACCAGAAACCTGATTGCCAATGCTGATCAAAGCAAAATTTATGTAACCGTTGGATCGGGGAGTAATGTTGGTGAAAATGGTATGGAAAACGAAATCCGCAGGGCTAATATCTTAGAAGTTAATCCTGATGGGACAGGGGAAAAAATTTATGCTTCTGGTTTGCGTAATCCGGTAGGAGTTGATTGGGCACCTGGAACAAACATGCTTTGGACAGCTGTTAATGAACGTGATGGCTTGGGTGATGACTTAGTTCCCGATTATATTACGAGCGTAAAGGAAGGTGCATTTTATGGCTGGCCATATTCGTATTATGGTCAGAATGAAGATCCGAGATTGAAAGGTAAAAATCCTGATTTGGTTAAAAAAGCCATTGCACCTGATGTACCGGTAGGATCACATACCGCATCCTTAGGGTTAGCTTTTTACAAGGGAAATAAATATCCTGCCAAGTATCAGGGAGGCGCCTTCGTAGGTCAGCATGGTTCCTGGAACCGCTCTGCCATATCAGGCTATAAGGTGATTTTTGTGCCTTTTAAAGATGGAAAGCCTACCGGTAAACCTGAAGATTTCCTTACTGGATTTATTGCAGACACCGGTAAGGCAGAAGTATATGGAAGACCTGTTGGCGTAACCCTTGCTGCAGATGGTGCCTTATTGGTAGCGGATGATGTGAGTGGCGTAGTTTGGCGTGTAGCTTCGAAATAATTTATTTACACCTGATAAGGGAGTAATTGGCTGATGGTCATTTACTCCCTTATTTTTTAAAAATCGAACAATTGAAAATAACCTTTACTTGTATTTACCTGTTTCTCTCGGTTACAGCCTTTGCTCAAATGAGTAAAACTGATTCTGTTAAAAAATTAAAAGAAGTAGTTGTTCGTGGCTATTATAATAACCAAACACGATTAAGATCAGTTTCATCTGTTAACCTGATCGACACTAATCTCATACGCAACCAGCCCAATACCTCACTCACCAGTACTCTTAATACCATTCCTGGTTTGAGGATGGAAGAACGATCGCCCGGCAGCTACCGTTTATCCCTTCGGGGAAGTTTGCTCCGTTCACCATTTGGCATCAGAAATATTAAAATTTATATTGATGATTTCCCACTTACAGATGCCGGTGGAAATACTTATTTAAATGCAATTGATCCGGAAGCCCTCACCAGTATTGAAGTATACAAAGGTCCTGAGGCGAGTATTTTTGGTGCCAATACGGGCGGTACGATTTTAATTACGCCCCTATCTGCCAATCAAAATGCTATTTCGGCAACTGTTACCGCAGGCTCTTATGGCTTATTTCATCAAACAGCAAACATTCAGCAGAAGTTTAAAAACTATAGCTTCAATTTGATGGAAGGTTATCAAAAAAGCGACGGATTCCGAGAAAACAGTGCCATGGAAAGAAAGTACATACAAACCAATCATCAGTGGGACTATAGCAATAAAGGAAATTTGAAGCTCTATGCTTTTTACAGTGATTTAAATTATGAAACGCCAGGCGGTTTAACGTTAACACAGTTTGAAAACAACCCCAGATCGGCCCGACCTGCAACAGCAACCATTCCGGGGGCAATAACACAGCAGGCGGCCATTTATAATAAAACGTTATTTACTGGTATTGCTAATAATTATCAGATCAGCAAAAGCTTTAAACACGTAGTTGCCTTATTTGGGAGTTATACAGATTTCAAAAATCCGTTTATTACCAATTATGAGAAACGTTATGAGCAAACACTGGGGTTAAGAACTTTTGTTGATTTTCAGCAACTGAAAGACAAACTCAAGTTTAATGCACAGCTTGGATTGGAGAGTGGTGCAACTAAGACCCAGATCAAAAATTTTGATAATAACGCAGGAACTCCCGCTGCGATGCAGGCGTCTGATCACGTGAGAGCGAACCAGAATTTCGCTTTTTTACGCCTGAATTTAGACATTAATGATAAGCTTTTAATTGAGTTGGCTTCCAGCCTGAATTTTTATAGATACCACTATGAGCGCTTTTTTCCAACAGTAGTCGCTGAAAAAGAAAGGAAGTTTGATGTAGAATTGATGCCTAAGTTAGCTGCATCTTATCTGATCACTAATGAACTTTCCATCAGAGGAACCATTAGTAAAGGTTATTCCCCTCCTACTATTGCGGAGGTAAGGGCTTCTGATAATAATATTAACAATAACCTACAGGCCGAATCAGGATGGAATTATGAAGGTGGCATCAGGTATAGTCTACCAAACAATCGGCTTTATCTGGCAGCAAATGTATTTCAATTCAATTTAAATGATGCTATTGTGAGGCGTTTGAATACAAATGACGCAGAGTTTTTCATCAATGCAGGCGGAACTTCACAGCGGGGCCTAGAAGTGGAAACTTCCTTCTGGCTGATCAGAAATCATCGTTCCTTTCTACATGCAATTGAAATCAGCGGTAGTTATACTTACAATCATTTTAGATTTAAAGAATTTTCAACAGGTAATTTAAATTTCGACGGCAATAAACTAACTGGTGTTCCATCAAATGTTGCAGTCTCCAGTTTGGATTTTCAATTTAGCAAAGGTTTGTATTTCTTTGCCCAGCATAATTATACTTCCTCAATTCCGCTGAATGATGGCAATACGGTATTTGCAAAGCACTATCATCTCGTTGAACTTAAAACAGGCATGCGTCATATCCATCTTAAAAAGGTTAACCTGGAGGTTTTTGGCGGGATAAATAATTTACTTGATCAAACCTATAGTTTAGGAAATGACTTAAATGCAATGGCTGGCAGATATTACAATGCTGCCCCAGGCATTAACTTTTACCTTGGCACATCTGTTAAACTCTAAAGGCATAAAGTAATTGAGATTTAGCCAACTCAATTACTTTATGCTACAGTTGCCTAATTTGACAAATCGATCTCTTTAATGGCAACTTCACTCACCACAATGTCTGTTGTAAACTTTTTAGATCCGTCTTTCGCCACGTATGATCCTGATAATAATTTACCTTCAATGGTTAATCTGGTTCCTTTCTTGATCTGAGCAGAGGCAAGGTCGGCTTTATCATTCCAGAATGTTAGTGTAAACCAGTTTGTTTTTTTAACCTCTTCACCTGATGCATTCTTGTAATATTCATTTACGGCTAGATTTACTTTCGCCAATCTTTGATTTCCAGAAATGTTTCTTACCTCAGCGTCTGCTCCTGCAAAACCACTTAATACTACTTTGTTAATTGCACTTTCCATAATCTTTTAAATTTAAGTTTCTTAATCATTAATGAACAATAGCTTTCCTCGCTATCGACAGAACAAAGGTGCAGACAGTGAAAAAATTTATTCGGATGTTAAACAGTTATAGTCGTTTATAAACGTTTATAAACGGATTTAGCAGGCCATTACCCTTCAATTTGATTTATAAGCCTTATTTAATTTATGATGAAAGTAAACAGCGTAGGTATTTGTGTATGTTGTATTTCAATCATTATCAGATATTCAGATTCAGATAACTTTGTGGTAACGATCATTTCAAGCTTAAGCATCAATTAACTGTATGATATGCTGCTGAACATTTTTTTAAGATGACTGAGGTAACGGATTTAGTATGCAAACGGGAAAACAGAGGATTTATATTTCTTAAACCATTTCATATGCTTACATTTAGTGGTGAGATCACAAATTAACAGGCAAAAAAGTATTCAAAGAGGTCGATTAGTATTTCATTTAAATACTGGATTATTGATAAATAAAGTTTTTGAAAACCTCGTCTGGTTAATTTTCTTAGCCTTGCCTCTTTTGCCATTGATGAATAAGAGCAATAAACTAACATTTACTTCGCTTTGCCTCACTGTGGCTTTTGTTATCTTCATGCTCGTTAGTCTTTATTTAATGAATCATTTGATCCTGATCAAGGGATCAAACCCTACCTTAAACCGGTTAAAGATGGTTCAAATTTTAAAACATAGATATCCATCGCTTAAAATAGATGATTCGGGGCAAAACATTATAAAATTTAAAAAGGAAACAGGACTCTTTACCTGGGGAAAGGAAATTACAGTGCTCTTTGAAGAAAAGCAGGTTTACATCAATTCGACCACATTAGGACGTTACCACATGAAATCTCCTGTTCATTCTATCTTCAACACCATCTCTATGCTACAAATCAAGAAAGATTTTCAACAGGCAGAAGCCAAGGGTAAATCTACAGCCCCTAACTAAAAGGATGTAATGCGTCATGATCGCATTTTGTACAGAGATAAAATTTTATTATTTTTAATCATCATCCCATAATATAAACCTGATTATATATATGGAACGCTTGTGTTTAGATTGTGGCGAGGCTGTTAAAGGCCGAACTGATAAAAAATTTTGTGATGATAGTTGTCGTAATAATTACAATAATCGTTTAAAGAGTGAAAATGGTATTGTATTTAACAGGATTAATTCAATTCTTAAAAAAAACCGTACACTTCTATCTAAATTTAACCCTGATGGAAAAGTTAAAATATCAAGAAAGAAAATGCTAAACGCCGGCTTCAACTTTGATTACCATACCCACATTTATCAAACTCAAAACGGCAAGTGTTATCTCTTTTGCTATGAATTTGGTTACCTGGCATTAAATGATGATGACTTTCTTTTGGTAAAAAGAGAGGATAAGTTATAGTCAGATGCTGGTCATGCAATGGAACTTAGCAATTATCGGGTATCATCTACTTCATTTCTTTATTAGTTTTGCGGGTAAGAAATGAGGATATGAAAACACAAGAAGACATTAACTACCATAGAATTGCCGATGCGATTAAATATATCCAGTTAAACTTCAAAAAACAACCCAGTCTGGAAGAGATTGCTGAAAAGGCAAATTTAAGCCCATACCATTTTCAGCGGCTATTTAGCGAATGGGCAGGTACAAGTCCGAAGAGGTTTCTACAGTATATTAGCATTGGTTACGCGAAAAAATGCCTCAAAGAAAATCAGGCCTCGTTATTTGAAACGGCAATGGAAACCGGATTATCCGGAACCAGCAGGCTACATGATTTGTTTGTTAATATTGAAGGAATGACTCCCGGCGAATATAAAAACGGAGGTGCAAATTTAAATGTTAATTACAGCTTTGCTGAAACACCCTTTGGAAATATCATTGTGGCCGCAACACCAAAAGGCATTTGTCATCTGGTTTTTATAGAAAATGAGCAAATCGCACTGGCACAATTGATTTCCAAATTTCCAGCAGCAAATTTTCATCACCAGTTAGATCGCATGCAACAAAATGCGCTGTTTATTTTCCAGAATGACTGGTCCAAGTTACAGGAAATTAAACTCCATTTAAAAGGTACTGATTTTCAATTAAAAGTATGGGAAACCTTATTAAAAATTCCGATGGGTAAGTTGTCCACTTATGGCAGCATTGCCAGTAAACTTCAAAATCCAAAAGCATGCCGGGCAGTGGGCACAGCCATTGGTGATAATCCTGTAGCATTTTTAATTCCCTGCCATCGGGTAATCCAGGCCAGTGGTGCGTTAGGGGGTTACCACTGGGGCACTGAGCGTAAAATGGTCATGATTGGCTGGGAGGCCGCAAAAACAGCTGAACAGCAAAATTTAAAGCAGTAAAAATGGATTTGTTTAGTACAATACAAGATGTGAATCACAACTTCCTTCCCTATGATGGAACAGTACGGTATTTCGGGCAATTGTTTTCCATCGAAAAGGCGAATGCCTATTACGAAGCACTCCTGAATACCATTGAATGGAAAAATGATGAAGCTTACATCATGGGCAAACACATCATTACCAAAAGAAAGGTGGCCTGGTATGGCGATAAAAAATATGCTTATACCTATTCAAATGCGACTAAATATGCACTTCCGTGGACCATGGAATTAACTGAACTCAAACAAATTGCAGAGGAAAACACCAGATCAACCTACAATTCCTGCCTGTTAAACCTTTACCACAATGGAGATGAAGGCATGGCATACCACAGTGATGATGAAAAAGCCCTGGGCAAAAATACCAGTATTGCCTCAATGAGTTTTGGTGCCGAAAGAAAGTTTCTTTTTAAACATAAAACAACTAAAGAAACCATTGGCCTGTTTTTAGAAAATGGAAGTTTGCTGGAGATGAAAGATGCCACCCAAACGCATTGGCTACACCGTTTACCTCCAACAAAAAAGATCAGCACGCCAAGGATCAACCTTACCTTTCGATCAATGCTTGCCGGATAATGAACTACTTTTTAAATTCGCTGATGTCTACAATCCGGTCATCATCTGGATTTTGCTTTAGAAAAGATGCGCCTTTTGCATTGGTAGCCCAGCTATAACCCTTTCTGATTTCATTGGCCACATTGCCAGATTGCATCACATTGGCAGGAAGTTTAAGTGTAGCCGTTTCTCCTGTACGGTAATTAACCTGATAAAGCGCGTTGCCGGTTAAAAAAACCAGGGTTTGCTTATCTGATGAATTGAATAAAAAATCGCCTTGAATGCGTTCACTTTCATTTTGTCTTTTGATGGGATAAATCTTCCCATTCACCAAAGCAATGGCAAAATCATTATTCACAATAATATTGCTTAAACTCATCTCCTCTATTCCCTTGGTATATTTTTTATCACTTTTCCCTGCTGATGCCTTGTATAAACTGGTTACACCAACTTTGCCGTCCTTTAAAGAAATCACATAAAATGGAGAAACCAAGCCTGAACCATCTTCAACCTGAACCAATGCAGCAGTTTTCTGTGTATTGATAAACCTGGCTTGTTTAAACTGATTGGCTAAAGACTTAGGCTTATCCTGAATCGCTATAGTGGTATCTTTAAACTGAATGGTAAAAGTTTCCCTGTCTTCAGGTTTTGAGGGTTCAACAGTGACAATATTTAAGATTTCATTTTTAACCTTTGGAAATTCATTAAAATCCTCATTGGTGTAGGCTTTAGGAACATAAGTTTGTTCCAGCTTGCTTTGCTTACAGGCGAATAAACTGATGGAAAGCAGAATGGCGAATGCTGTAGTTTTCATAGATTTTATTGTCGCTTTTTTTTTGCTAATTTATTATCTTTATTTCTTACCTCCGATTAAAAATTTAGTTTTATATCATTTATCCTCAAATAAATTATTGGATTAATTTTTGTTGATCATCAGAAATCGCAATACTTATGAAAAATCTATTTATCCTTGGCATTAGCCTCTGTCTTTTTAGTGCCTGTCTGGAAAAAAACGATCCAAAGAAATTAGCACATACCAAATGGGAATTAACTGAATTGCCGGGACTTACCTTACCTGCGAATGCTAAAGCGACACTTAATTTTGGTGATAGCTTGAAAGTTAGCGGTAAATCTTTTTGTAATTCCTATGGAGGAAAAATTGAAAAAGCAGATCGCAGGATTAAATTGCAAGATGTCATCAGTACCAGGATGTTTTGCCAGGAAACAGATGCGGCCGAACGTGCATATGTACAGGCCATTAACCAGGTAAACCAGGCGAAAGTAACGGATGGGAAACTAACCCTGCTGAATGACGAAAAAGTGCTGCTCGTGTTTAAAAAGGCGGATTAAATAACAAAAACAGATACAAAGGATTACGAATAAAGTATTTTGAGTATTTTCGGGGCTTTAAGAATGAAACATGCTGTTAAAACTAAAGGATAAATTAAGCTTCTTTTTCTCTACTTCGAAAAATGCATTTATCTTATTTCAACAAAACGATCCATTAAGATTAGCTGGCGCAACGGCATTCTTTACCAATTTTGCACTTCCACCGATATTGATTATTCTCATCCGCTTATTTGGTATGTTTACCGACAGGCGTATTTTATTCACTAATATTTTTCAGCGTCTGGCCAACATCCTGGATGAAGACAGTATTAAACAGATCAAATTAACCCTTCGCAATATCAGGGGAATTGATCAGGCCTGGTATATTACTTTATTCAGTTTCGTATTTTTCCTGTTTGTTGCCACTACCCTATTTAACGTGATTAAGAACTCGCTTGAACAAATCTGGAATATTGGCAATAAGGATAAGAAAGGCATCATTAATACCCTTAAATCAAGAGCGATATCTGTTACGATAATCCTCTTTGCCGGAATCTTATTTTTTATCGGCTTACTGGCAGATAGTGTTCAGGCCATTATCGGTGCCTATTTAAAAAGCAGTTCACCGTCATTTAGTCTGATATTAACCTCCATACTGAATCAAATCATCTTTGTTATTATTGTTACTACCTGGTTTACGATGCTGTTCAGATACCTTACCAATGGCAGACCCACCTGGAAAGCAGCCATTTCAGGAGGCTTACTTACCGGCTGTCTTTTTACCGTGGGTAAATATATTTTAAGGATTTTGCTTCCACTGAGTAATATCAGCAACATTTATGGATCAGCCGGATCTATTATTGTGATTATGCTTTTTGTATTTTACTCTTCACTTATATTTTATTTTGGCGCTTCATTTATTAAAGCCTTAAGTGTAGGACGAGAAACGCCAATTGTTCCTAAAAATGGTTCTTATGCGTATGAGCTGACAGAGGTTGATCTCTAAATAAACATCATAAAAAAAGGGCAGATCAAATGTCTGCCCTCTCCTATACTGATTATTTAGTATCAGGTTAAAAAATTCTATATCCCAAACCAACGGTAAACAAATTCAGCTTTGTTCCAGGGTAACCATCTTTATTTAATTTAGACAAGCCCAATTCGTAACGCGCATCGATGCTTAATTTCTTAATATCAAGTGCTGCACCAAATTGCCATGCAAATGCCTGATTTTTAAAGTTTCCATTAAAAACATTTCCGGTAGCCTGACCAAAACTTTGTTTTTCGTCTAAAATAAATGAAACCATTGGTCCGGTGTTTAATCTAACGCCAACACCCAAAGCACCAATTTTAGTTCCAACCAATAACGGAACATCCAAACTGGTAAAACTCACTTTATTTACCTGACCTGTTGCATCACTAACCAGGTTCGTTTTCTTACCTGAGATGTAAAGCTCTGGTTGAAAATGAACGCCTGCCCCACCAATCCTCGCCCACAAACCGCCGTAAAAACCGGCACGATTATCACTACTGAAAGTATTATCGCTATCAAACTTTGAAAAATTTGCTCCGGCTTTTAAACCTAGCTGGAAGGTTGGTAATACCTGTGCGCTTGCAAAAAAACAAGCAAATAAACAGGCAATAGTTAATGATAAAGATTTCATATAAAATAGGGTTAAGTTAAATTAGCCAGTTACATTGTTGATGGCTTCTTGTTCTTTTAAGGCATCAACATTGTTCTTATCGCCAAAATTTTGTGTTTTGCCTGCAAAGTAATCTAAAATTCCTGATATAGTGTCTAAGTTATCTGCTAAATTTTGGTGGATATCCGGTAAATCCTTTTCTAACCTGCCATCGCCTAGTTCGATATTATCCACTTCAATTTTGCCAATTTTTTGGATCAGTGCTGTTTGCGAATTTTGTAAATCCTCTAACTCACGCACAATCTTTTCCATCAATTCGAATTTCTGTAAGGTATTCATAGGTTCTTTATTTAAATTTATACTAATATTCTTATAAACCCACACGCACCCAATTTGTTTTTATTTACCTCATCTTCCAGAAAAATTTGGAATCATCACTTATAACTAATAAATTAGTTTAAAATATTGAAGTGATGAAAAATATATTTTACTTCCTGCTGCTTATGGTATTTTCCCAACAGTGTGATGCTCAGTCTGCGCTTGTTGATAAGGAAAAATTATTCGATCTGTATCAAAATCAGAAATATGCAGATGCCGCTTTATATTTAAAAAGCATATTCACAGACAGTACAACCGATCAAAAAGTGCTCACCCAAATAGGTTATTGTTTTTTGATGGCGGGCAACAATGTAGAAGCCGAGAAATACTATAGCAAGGCATACCAGCTCCAACCGCAAAGTCTGCCTATTCTATTTAGTCTTGGGAGTATCAGCACCCGGCGGGGAAACCAACAAATGGCGAAAAAATACTATGGCGAAATCGTTCAAATAGACAGCAATAATTTTAGTGTTTATAAGCTTCTCGCTAATTTATATCCTTCAGTAAAAGACTCTATGAAGCTGGTTTACCTCCTTAAGGCAAACCGGCTTAATCCCAATGAAGCAGATATTGCGGTTGACCTGGCAGAAGTACACGGCGTGAGCCAGGAATATGAAAAAGCTTATCATGTGCTGGATGTCGCCATTAAGGCAGACAGTGAAAACCTGGCATTGCAAAAAGCAAAACTTCCCCTGGCCAATCAGCTAAAAAAATACCAGGAAGTGATTACTTCCGGCGAAATGTTATTAAAAGACGGAGATGATGCCAGCGTAATTAAAGACGTAGCAAAAGCCTACTATTACACTAAAAAATATAATCAGGCCATTAATTATTTTTCCAGACTTGAAAAACTTTTGATGCAAAATGAAAACACTTTATATTTTACCAGCTTAAGTTATCGATACCTTAAAAATTATAAAATGGCCGCAGTTTACGCCAGGAGAACAATTGAGGAGGCCATCTCCCCAAATACGGCAAGTTACTATGCATTATTAGGCTTAAGTTATGAAGAGAATAATCAATTTAAGTTAGCCAATGCAGCCTATAAAAAAGGATTACAGTTTAAGGTAATGCCAACACTTTACTATCGCCTGGCCACACTTTATGATACCAAACTGAAACAGACTAAACCTGCTCTAAATTATTATAAGCTTTACCTCGGCAGTAAACCTCATGCAGAAGATGATCATTCAGAAATTAAGTTTGCAAAAGAAAGAATAGCACAATTGCACCTGACTGATTAGACCAGATCTTCAAAAACCGGTTTCACATGATCCCAGAAATCATCCAGCGCAATAATTCTTGGCTTAAAAAATGAAATGAGTGCTGGCCAGTGTTGCTGGTTAAAAATGCTTACTCCAGGTAAAGTAATTGATATCTGACTGATCGTTTTTCCGTAATCATCCGTAAAATCTCTCCTCCAGTCCCACTCCTCTTCTAAGGTATTGGTGAGCATTAATTTGAATTCTTCAAACTGATCAAAAATGAGGTGGCGAATATCCTGATCTGAATGAGACAACTGAATAGCAATTGTTGCCTTTTTATTGTCAACATCCATTTTGAAGAAGATATTTTTTACGCCTGTTTTATAATTGATCCAATGAACCGTGCTGCCACTGGCCGAAGGTACAGGTTTCATGTACTGCCCAAAACTAATCCAGAACTGTTGCCTTAACCTGGCCGCTTCATCTTTACTGTACATCCCAATTGATTAAAAGGCAATTATTTATTCATTAATCTGGCCACGTACTTGCCAATAATATCAAACTCTAAATTAACGGTATCCCCAACATGTACTTCCTGCAGGTTAGTATGCTCAAAAGTGTATGGAATAATAAAGACCGAAAATTCGTTATCAGCAGAATTTACAACCGTTAAGCTAATCCCGTTTACACAGGCCGATCCTTTTTCTACAGTTACATTTCCTGTACCTGCATCATATTTAAAACGATATTCCCAGCTACCGTCCAGTTCTTCCCGTTTAACACAAACAGCTGTCTGGTCAACATGCCCCTGCACAATATGGCCATCCAAACGCGCATTCATTTGCATACACCTTTCCAGGTTTATCCGGCTACCTACCTTTAAATTAATTAAACTGCTTTTGCGCAATGTTTCGTCAATAGCCGTTACCGTGTGCGCCCCATCCTGAAGCGATACCACTGTAAGGCACACACCATTATGCGCCACACTCTGATCTATTTTGAGTTCGTGGCTAATGGCTGATGAAATGGTAAAATGAATATTGGTATGATCATTTTTAATGGCGGTAACTTCGCCCAGTGTTTCTATAATTCCGGTAAACATGTGTTATCAGTGTTGAGATTTCATTTTGCCATTGATAAAGTAACGGTTGATGAAACCTGAATTAATATTTTAATCTGTTTTTTCTCCAGTTGGATGATGGTGGAGACACCTGCACAGGCGCTTCCTTAAATACATCCTTTTTAAAGAATTTTGCAGCAATAATTGCAGCAATCATAGCTTCCTCTTCATTTATTGCTTTTAATTCATCTGGTCTGAAATAGTTAGCAACAAAATGGGTATCAAAATTTCCGCTTTTAAAGGCTTCATGCTGCATGACAAATTTACCAAAAGCCAGTGTAGTTTCTATCCCGGTAATCTCATATTCTGCTATTGCCCTCAACATTCTGGATATGGCTTCCTCCCGATCCTTTCCATAGGTAATCAGTTTGGCAATCATCGGGTCATAATAAATCGGGATTTCCATGCCTTGTTCAAAACCATCATCCACCCTTACACCATTGCCTTTTGGTATTTTATAGGTTTGAAGCGTTCCGATATCCGGAAGAAAGTTATGATTGGGATCTTCTGCATATACGCGAAGTTCAACTGCATGGCCATTAATTTTTAAATCATTCTGACTAAAACTTAGAGGCTTTCCTTCAGCAATTTTGATTTGCTCTTTTACCAAATCAACACCGGTAATAAATTCCGTAACAGGATGTTCCACCTGCAAGCGCGTATTCATTTCCAGAAAGAAAAAATCGTGATTTTCATCGAGGATAAATTCTACAGTTCCGGCACCGGTATAATGTACAGAGCGGGCTACATCAATTGCACATTTACCCATTTTTTCCCTGATTTCAGGTGAAAGAACAGATGAAGGGGCTTCTTCCACCACCTTCTGGTGCCGGCGCTGCACGGAACATTCCCGTTCAAACAGATGAACAATGTTGCCATGATGATCTCCAAGAATTTGAATTTCGATATGTCTTGGTGAAGTAACATAGCGTTCTATAAACACGGCCCCATCACCAAATGCAGATGTAGCCTCGCTCACGGCCAAATCCATCTGTTCTTCAAAATCAGACACACTTTCCACAATCCGCATACCTTTTCCACCACCACCTGCAGCAGCTTTGATCAGAATAGGAAAGCCTACTTCAACCGCCCTTTCTTTTGCTTCATTCACATTGGTAATGGCTTCTTCCGTTCCGGGAACCATGGGGATGTTATATTTCAATGCAGCTGCTTTTGCCGATAATTTATTGCCCATGATTTCCATGGCCACTGCAGATGGGCCAATCAAAATTAATCCGGCGTCTGCTACCATTTTCGCAAAGCCTGCATTTTCAGATAAAAAACCATAACCAGGATGAATGGCTTCAGCACCGGTTTTTTTACAGGCATCAATAATTTTTTCACCAACCAGATAACTCTGGTTAGATGGTGCCGGTCCGATAAATATGGCTTCATCGGCATAACGTACATGCAACGCATTGCGATCAGCTTCAGAAAAAACAGCTACCGTTTTAATCCCCATTTCTTTTGCCGAACGCATAATGCGCAGCGCAATTTCGCCCCGGTTGGCAATGAGGATTTTTGAAATCGATATCGGGAGGTTAGAATTTTCAGGCATTTGGCAATTTACTTTATTTAATACAATAATTGGTGAGCAAGCGATGCCATAACTACTGGCTGTCAACTTTACTACAAATGTAATATGATTTCAATGGCACGGTCAATCATTTCAGCGCTCAGATCCAAATGCGTTACCAGCCGCACTGTACTGGCACTCGTTGTACCGCACAGCAATCCTTTATCTTTGAGCTGATTTGCAATTTTCTCTGCCGTTCCCGCAGCCACCTCAAAAATAACAATATTGGTTTCAACCGGCATTACAGAAAGCACATATTTTGTACGTAACAGTGCTTCAGCTATTGCCCCGGCATGTTGATGATCCTCCTGAAGGCGCTCGATGTGATGATCCAGCGCATAAATCCCTGCTGCAGCCAAAAAGCCTGCCTGGCGCATTCCACCACCAAAGGCCTTTCTAATTTTACGGGCTTTCCTGATCATATCCTTATTGCCCAGTAATACCGATCCCACCGGCGCACCCAAACCTTTTGATAAACAAACCGACATCCCATCGAAATACTTGCCATACTCATGTGCCTTATCGCCTGTGGCCACCAAGGCATTAAAAATCCGGGCACCATCCAGGTGCAGTTTTAACCCTTTAATATTACAGAGATGATGAATAGGTGCAATCTGCTTCAGGTCATAACATTTTCCACCACCTTTATTTACCGTATTTTCCAGTACCACTAAACTGGAATCCGGATAATGGATATTATCTTCATTAATTTCAGGCTCAATTAATTCAGGCGTCAGAATGCCCCTATCGCCATACAGCAACCTAACGGAAGCACCAGAATGAAAGGCAATGCCACCAATTTCATAACGGTAAACATGTGCCGTTTGGTCGCAGATAACCTCATCCATGGGTTTCGTAAAACACTTGATCGCAATTTGGTTGGTCATGGTACCTGACGGACAAAACAATCCTGCTTCCATATTAAAAATCTGGCAGAGTTTTTCTTCCAATGCAGCAACTGTTTCATCTTCACCAAAAACATCATCACCTACCCGGGCAGTCATCATGGCATCCAGCATCCCTGGCGTTGGCCTGGTTACCGTATCGCTCCGAAAATCTAAAAAGTTATTATTCATTTGCACTTAAATTGTAAAATATTCTTGACGATTAAAAAAAAGCCTAATGCCTTTTCAAGTATAATAATAAGGTTTTAAGGCGATTAAAGCCCCTATATAGTGTATTTTTTACACACTTAAATTTCAACAACAATAAATTGTTAAAAAATTATTAAAAAAAAAGATACAAAATATAAGAGTTTTTATACTTTTATCGTGCTAAAACCAAAAAATAAATAAAATGATAGTAATTGCAGACGGTGGATCAACCAAAACAAATTGGTGTCTGATCAACGAAGCCGGCAGAAAAATCTACTTTAATACCGAGGGTTACAATCCATATTTTTCTAAGGGAGAATACATTGTAAAGTCTTTAAATGAAACCCTTCCAGACCACTTGGAAAGAGAAAAATTAACTGCTGTTTATTATTACGGTGCTGGATGCTCTACCCCTGGTAATGTAAAGATTGTGACTGATGCCATGAAGCAGATTTTCACCAATGCCGAAATTTTTGTTGGTCATGATCTTCTAGCTTCCTGCAGAGCACTTTTGGGTAACGAGCCCGGATTTGCAGCTATATTAGGAACCGGTACCAATTCCTGCCTGTATGACGGAAAAGATATTACCCTTAATATAGATTCATTAGGTTATTTCCTGGGTGATGAAGGTAGCGGTTCATTTATTGGGAAACGCATTTTAAGCGACTATATGAAAGGCTATATGCCAAAAGGCTTACGTGAAGCTTTTTATGATAATTATGCTTTAACAAACGAAGATATTTTTGATAATATTTACAATAAGCCTTTGCCAAACCGTTTCTGCGCCAGCTTCAGTAAATTCTTATATGACTTCAAAGATAACTATGAAGACTATGCTTTCAGCACTATAGATTATGCCTTTACCTCATTTTTTGAAGCTTTGGTGATTCACTATCCAAACTATAAAGACCACAAATTAAACTGTGTAGGTTCTGTAGGTTACAGCTTTCGCGACATTTTAAGTATTGTTGCTGACCGTTATGAAATGGGTGTTGGTAAAATTATCCGTTCACCTATAGATGATTTAGTTCATTACCATTTGGAAACAGCTAAGAAGGGGTAGTTTAGAGTACTGAGTTTGGAGTCTTTAGTCTGGAGTCATGAGTTTCAAGTAATTAGTCAAAGTTCTTAAAACCATAAAAAGGTCCCGATTGAAAATTCAACCGGGACCTTTTTCTTTTTATAGTAATGTGGTCTTTATCCTTTGCTCTTTAATCCTTCTCTTAAAAGGAAATTTCCTTGCCAAACAATTTGGCGTATTTGCGTTTATCAAAACGATAAAGCGTAGCTGCACGATAAGATACACCTTTTTGTTTTTCGTCGAGTTCTTTCAACACGCCAAAGCTTACAATCTTTTTTCTAAAGTTGCGCTTATCCAGTTTTTTACCGAGAATCAGTTCATATACATGTTGCAACTGGGTGAGGGTAAATTTTTCCGGCAGCAACTCAAACGCGATCGGCTGGTGTTTAATCCTTCGCTTGATTTTTTCCAGGCCCTTATCATAAATCTTCTGGTGATCGAAAGCCAGTTTAGGTAAATCCGTAATGGGTAACCATTTGGCACGTTTCGCATAGGTACTGATCGGACGGGGTTCTTTATCACCACCTAAACGGATAAGTGCATAATAGGCCAGGGTAATTACCCTACCCTGCGGGTGCCTGTTTGGATCACCAAAAGCATAATATTGCTCCATGTAAATTCCACGCAGACTGGTCAGCTCATATAATATACGCGATGCGGATTGATCTAAACTTTCATCTGCACCCACGATATTACCAGGCAAGGCCCACCAATCTTTAAACGGCTCTTCATTTCTTTCGATGAGTAAGATTTTAAGTTCCTTGCCATCAAACCCAAACAACACGCAATCTATCGAGAATACAGAATCTAAATGAGGTAAAATTTGTTCCAAAGTAAAATTTAATTATTTTAAACAGATAAAGGTATGACTTTCAATATTAAGTAAAAAAAATAAAAAAAATTACTTAGTGTAAAAATTACACACTATATTCGTATCATAGATGGAGCCAAATATTAAAAACATAGCTGTACTTACTTCCGGTGGCGATGCCCCGGGAATGAATGCAGCCATTAGAGCTGTTGTTCGAACCGGAATTTACCATGGCATCAACATGTTTGGTGTAATGCAGGGATACCAGGGTTTGATTAAGGACAATATAAAATCGATGGACGCCCGTTCTGTAAGTAATATTTTACACTTAGGGGGTACCATTTTAAAAACTGCACGCTGCCTGGAGTTTAAAACTGATGAAGGTCAGCAAATTGCCTACCAGAATTTAAAGAAAAATAACATTGACGGTTTAGTGGTTATTGGCGGTGATGGCACTTTTACCGGCGCAAAACGTTTCTCAGAAACTTTCGGCGTAAAGGTAATTGGTATACCTGGAACGATTGATAATGACCTTGCAGGTTCTGATTTTACATTGGGTTATGATACCGCAATCAATACTGTCATTGAAGCAATAGATAAAATCAGGGATACCGCAGATGCGCACGACAGGTTGTTTTTTATAGAAGTAATGGGCAGGGATTCGGGATGTATTGCACTAAGAAGTTCAATAGCCAGTGGTGCCGAAGCTGTTTTATTACCTGAAAGGGCAACCAGTGTGGATGAACTGATTACTAAACTTGCCCTGGGTGCGGCTACAAAAAAATCATCAAGCATAGTTATTGTTGCCGAAGGACATAAACAAGGCGGTGCTTATGATATTGCCAAGAAAGTAAAAGAAACTTTTGACCATTATGATACTAAAGTTACCATACTTGGACACCTTCAGCGCGGCGGCAGCCCGAGCAGCTTTGACCGTATTTTAGGAAGCAGACTTGGTTTTGCAGCCGTAAATGCACTCATTGCCGGAGAAAGCGGACAAATGGTAGGTTTACACGGCAATGCAGTTAAATTAACCAGCATCACAGAAGCGTTAACTGCACACAGCTTCAAGCTTGAGCCGGATTTAATGGAAATGACAGAAGTTTTATCAATTTAATATGGTGGCGGTTGTTTATAGTGGATCAAAAACTGCATTTTGGAAATTAACCCAAAATGGCAAAGTAGTGGCACACTGCAATACGACCGGAATTAATCCGACTTTTGTTGATGCCAAAATGATTTTGCAAATCCTGAACAAGAAAATTGTTCTGGTTAATCATGCAGAAAATATTAAAAAAATCTATTTCTTTGCAGCAGGAGCATCTTCAGCAGAAAGGAAAATAGAATTGGCAAATACTTTATCATCATTTTTCAGATACAGTAAGGTTTTTGTTGAAAACGATTTATTCGGCGCTGCAAAAGCCGCCTGTTACGAACAAACCGGGATAGTGGGCATGTTGGGAAGTGGTTCAAACTGTGCGTATTTTGATGGTAAAAAACTCCTCAACAATTGCTTTGGACTAGGCTATATTCTGGGAGATGAAGGGTCTTCAAACTATTTTGGCAAAGTACTTTTAAAAAGTTTTTTAAGTAAAACACTGCCCGAAGATCTTGAAACCAAATTTGTCAGAAACTTTAATCTTGATCGCCCTCAAATTTTGGAAAGAATATATAATAAGCCACAGGCCAATATATTTCTGACCTCTTTCTTTGACTTTTTTACACAAAATATAAAGCACGAGTATATCCTCAAATTAATTGATGAAGGCTTTGAGAAATATTTTCAGACTTATGTATTACCTATGGCAACTAAATATCAGGGTGAAGATATACACTTTGTTGGAAAAGTAGCTGCAGAACTGGAAGAACAGTTGCAACTGGTAGCAGACAGGCATCAGCTTAAAATTAAAACCATTATTAAAGAACCAATACTAAATTTATTAAAACATTACACTAATTAACAAAAACAATGAGCAAAATTGGAATAAACGGCTTTGGCCGTATCGGCAGACTGGTTTTCAGAGCTGCATTAAAAAGAGGATTGGATATCGTAGCAATTAATGACCTGATTGAGCCTGATTATATGGCTTATATGTTAAAATATGATACTACACATGGCAAATTTGACGGCACAATTGAGGTTGTAGATGGTAATTTAGTTGTTAATGGCAAAACAATTCGCGTAACAGCAGAAAGAAATCCTGCTGACCTGAAATGGGATGCAGTTGGTGTTGAAGTGGTTATTGAATCTACAGGTTTATTCTTAACCCGTGCGGATGCAGAAAAACACATCGCAGCAGGTGCTAAAAAAGTAGTTTTCTCTGCTCCGGCTAAAGATAGTGACATCCCTACTTACGTAATGGGTGTTAACCACCATAAATTAACTGCAGATCAAACAATTGTTTCTAATGCATCTTGTACAACAAACTGTTTAGCACCTATCGCTAAAGTTTTAAATGATAACTTCGGAATTGTTGAAGGCTTAATGAGTACCATTCATGCGGTTACTGCAACTCAAAAAACAGTAGATGGTCCTTCAGCTAAAGACTGGAGAGGTGGCCGTGGTGGTTTCTCTAACATCATCCCTTCATCAACCGGTGCTGCCAAAGCAGTAGGTATGGTATTACCAGAATTAAAAGGCAAATTAACCGGTATGTCATTCCGTGTTCCTGTGGCCGACGTTTCTGTTGTTGATTTAACTGCCCGTTTAGAAAAACCAGCAACTTATGAGCAAATTAAGGCAGCCATGAAAGCAGCATCAGAAGGTGAATTAAAAGGCGTATTGGCTTACACTGAAGATGAGGTTGTATCTTCTGATTTCATTGGCGATGACCATGCATCTATTTTTGATGCCAAAGCAGGTATTTCATTGAATGACAACTTTGTAAAGGTGGTTTCATGGTACGATAATGAGTGGGGATATTCATCTGCACTTGCTAAATTTGTAGAATATTACGCAAGTTTATAATACAAAATAGCCATAAGGCTAAATACTGTATTCAAAAAGCGACATTAACCTTTGGTTTTGTCGCTTTTTTATTTTAAACCTGAATTTCATTTATAAAGCCGATTTAAAATGAAAGGTAAAACTACTTAAGCGCATAAAAAAATGCTAATAAAAATACTTTATCTATAAATAAAGCTTAAAAAAGATTTAAAATGCACTTTTATTTTATAAATCATTCAAAAATTCAACTGACTATAACCATCCAAGCTAAAATTTAATACTATTTAACAATTACTTAACATATTTTGGATGTATATTTGCAATACGGTCATTTTAACAACGATTTACCAGTTAAAAGATAGTTGCAGATAAAAATGACAAAAAAAATATATAAAAATTTCTTAGTGTATTTTTTACACTATCATTTTTTTTACTATATTTGTAGAGTAATAAACGGAACGATGTTTATGCAGATTAAAAAAGATAAATCATTCTCCTTAAAAAATATTTTGACGGAGGATTAAAGACAAAGCCTGGCTCATAACAGGTTTATATTTGGTTAGAAAAAAAGGAGACGCTCGGATGAGGTCTCCTTTTTCTTTATATCAAAATTTAGCATTCACAAACTTTGAATCCATAAAACAAAATATGATGAATATTTAGGGTGAAATACAACCTACGGAAACATCAGCCGCCAAACACCGCTGATTTTTACAGTTGATGAAGATTGATCTGGCGATTGGTAATCTGATGCAACCAGGTAAAGATTTTGAATTTAGTTTCATCATATCCTGATATAGAATTCCAGAAATCTAAAAAGATTTTCTCAAGGATAATTTCTGCAGCATGTTCATCGGCAATCTTGCTGCGGATCATGCCGTATATTGCAGCTGCATATTGCTTATAAATGGTTTTAAAAGCTTCAGGATCACCAGATCTTAAATTATTAAGAAAAATTTCATGCTCAGAAAGCTGAATATTGAGGCCATAGCCTGCTTCCTGCTGATTAACTATCTTTAATAATTGCATTTTACTGATCTGTATAATTAGCTAACATTACATTTTTTTATTTGTTCGGTTTACCAACTAACTATCAAACAACCCAATGGAATATAAGTATAAAAGATACCACAGAACCACATTTTTATTCTTTTGCTAATCCCTTAATAAATTAAAATCATAACTGGTTTGGTTGCCAGAGGTTTTGTACATTTGACTGGCCAATGAAAATCTTAGTCTACTTTTTGAGTATCACCATTTTGCTTTTATCTTGCATTACCTGCGAAGACGTTATGGCGGTGGAAATCAATAGGCAAACCAATGAGGCTATTCTAACAATTTCAAATACGAACACTGTACCGGATAATGATCATTGTTCGCCGTTATGCACCTGCAATTGTTGCGGGCAGCCTATTGTAAATATATGTACCGAATTATTGACGCTTCAGTCAAAATCTTTATCTTCCAATCAGATAAAGCCTGGTTACCAAAGCAGAAATGTATCCGACTATATCCGAAACATCTGGCAACCGCCAAAGTTGAATAAAAATCCTATCGGTTAACCGATATCGTTAAGAACCTATCTCAAGGTTTAATTATTCAATTTATACTATACAGATGCAAAAAATAATATTATTGCTATGCACATTTTTGTGCTTAGGAAGTGCTTACGCACAAAACAGTCTTGAAATATCAGTCAGGAATAAAACGGACAAAACCATTATTAGTGATGCAACAGTGCTGATTAAGGGCACTAATCTTATCATAAAAACCAAAGCAGATGGTACTGCCAGTTTTGAAAACATTCCCGATGGTTCTCAGACCATAATCATCAGAAATGTAGGATTCCGGGAACAACGCCTTATCGTTACTTTCCCGTTAAATCAGGTGAAGACGTATGAAATTTTCCTGGAACCGGCAGAAGATGAACTGGATGAAGTTATTGTTTCTTCTACCAGAACCAGCCGGAGTATTCAAAACACCCCCACTCGCGTGGAAACCATTGAACTGGAAGAAATTGACGAGAAAAGTAATATGCGGCCAGCCAATGTTTCGATGATCCTGCATGAAAGCACGGGTATTGCCGTGCAGCAAACTTCGGCCACCAGTGCCAATGCCAGTATCAGGATTCAGGGCCTGGATGGACGTTATACCCAGCTTTTAAAAGATGGGTATGCCAGTTTTGGCAATTTTGCCAGCGGATTGAGTATCCTCGAAATTCCACCGCTCGACCTGGCGCAGGTAGAAATTATTAAAGGTCCAGCCTCTACGCTTTATGGTGCAGGGGCAATTGCCGGTGTAGTCAACTTTATTTCCAGAACACCGAGGGAAAAAGCCGATTTCAACATGATCCTTAATCAATCAAACGTAGGCCAAACCAATATCGGGGCTTTTAGCATGCAGCGAAAAGGAAAACTGGGCTACAGCCTGCTTGCACTTACCAATTTTCAGAAAGCTTATGATGTTGATCAGGATGATTTTACAGAACTCCCAAAAACAAATGATTTTACCATTCACCCGAAAGTATTTTATTATCCGAATGAAAAAACAACTATTGTAATTGGCAATGCTTTTACCAGAAGCAACCGCACAGGTGGAGATATTTTTGTGATTAATAATGGTGCAAACGCCAACCACCGCTATTTTGAAAGCAACAAAAGCCTTCGCAATACCTCTACCCTCGATTTTGGCTACAAGGTAAATGCATCAGATTTACTGAAGATCAAAACCAGTTTCAATTATTTTAAACGGAATATTGCCATTCCTGACTATACTTTTAACGGGACTAACTATAATGCTTATACTGATATCAGTTATTTGAAAAACATCAAAAATCAAAGCCTGATTTTTGGGTTGAACATCGTATATGATAAGTTTGCAGAGCAAGATCAGCTCCCGAATCTGTCAAAAAACTTTACGACCAGAACGGCCGGCCTTTATGCACAGCAAACCTGGGATATCTCCGATCGTTTTAAGTTAGAAAGCGGTATGAGGCTTGACTTTGTTAATTATTTCAATGCATTTTACCGCAGGAATGAAGCCTTCGTTTTACCTAGGATTTCTGCTTTGTACAAAATCAATGATCATTGGAGTTCAAGAATTGGTGGCGGCCTGGGTTATAAAACACCAACACTCTTTACCGAACAAACCGAAACTTTTCAATACCAGAACCTATTGCCGCTAAACCAGGTTAAAGCAGAAAAAAGTTATGGAGGTACGGCAGATATTAATTATAAAACGGCTATTGGCGCTGACTGGTTATTCAGCCTGAACCAAATGTTCTTCTATACAAGGATCAATAATTCTACTATCCTGCTTCAAGACAATCAGGGCGCATTTCACTTTGAAAACACCACACAACCTGTACAAAGCAGGGGTTTCGAAACCAATGCAAAGATTATTTTTAAGGAAAACTTTAAGCTTTTTGCCGGTTATACTTTTACCGATGCCAAGGCAGATTACCTGCCGGTTATTCAAAATATCAGGCTTTTACCTCAAAATAAGGTGAACCTGGCTTTGCTTTATGAAAAGGAACGCAATTTTAAATTAGGGCTGGAGGGTTATTTTACCGATCGTCAATACCTTTACAATAATCAATTAACCAGTGCATTCTGGGAGTTTGGTTTCATGGCAGAAAAGGTTTTTGGCAAAATCTCCATATTTATTAATGCCGAGAATTTTACTGATACCAGGCAGAGCCGGTATAAAAGTGTGGTTAACGGATCACATCTTAACCCCAGTTTTGACGACATCTGGACACATACAGAAGGCAGAACTTTTAATGGCGGGATTAAATTAAAGCTTTAAACAGATAATCAAACTAATTTCTAAAATATCTATTGTCAAAGAAAACAATTTTTATATCTTTGCAGCCGCTCTGGAAGCTTCCACTCCAGAGTTTAAGAAAGCCTTCCAGCAATGGAAGGCTTTTCTTATTTAAGCCTATTTGCTTTTGAATATGATTACGGCTAATGGTGGCAAGGTAATGTTAACCGAATATTCCTGCCCGTTATATCCCTCTTTCCGGGGAATAATCTCTCCCCTGTTGTTAATTCCGCTGCCGTAAAACAGAATATCATCCGTATTAAAAATTTCTTTCCATTTGGTTTTAAACGGCACACCAATGCGATAGTGTTCACGAACTACAGGTGTTAAATTAATGGCAATTACCAGTGTATCTTTGGCCTTTGGCCCTTTCCTCATAAAAACAAATACCGATTCATTGGCATTATCAGCATCAAGCCATTCAAAGCCTTCATAACTGAAGTTAAAATGGTAAAGTGCAGGTTCCTTTTTGTAGAGGAAATTCAGTGCTTTCACCGTTTCCTGCATCCCCTTATGTCCAGGATACTGAAGCAGGTGCCAATCTAAAGATTGGGTAAAGTTCCATTCACTGGTATCGGCAAATTCATTTCCCATAAATAGGAGTTTTGCACCCGGGTGAGTAAACATGTAGCCATACAGCGCCCGCAGGTTAGCAAACTTTTGCCAGTCATCACCAGGCATTTTATACAGCATGGGCGATTTTCCATGCACCACTTCATCATGTGAAAAGGGCAGCATAAAATTTTCAGTAAACGCATAAGTCATGCTAAAACTTAGCTGATGGTGATGGTGTTTGCGTTCCAGCGTATTAATTTTAAAATACTTCAGGGTATCATTCATCCAGCCCATCATCCATTTCATGCCAAAACCCAGTCCACCGGCATGAACAGGATGTGTTACACCCGGATAAGTACTGCTTTCTTCAGCGATGGTTTGAACACCTTCAAAATTACCATAAATGGCCACATTGAGGTCTTGCAGAAACTGAATGGCACCAAGGTTTTCGCTGCCCCCATATTCATTTGTTGCCGCATCACCGTCTTCTCTTGAGAAATTGTAGTACAGCATAGAAGCCACTGCATCTACACGCAAACCATCCGCATGATACTGGTCCATCCAGAAAACAGCATTGCTGATTAAAAATGAACGAACTTCATTGCGGTCGTAATTAAATATATAGGATTTCCAATCGGGATGAAATCCCTTTTTCATATCAGCATGTTCATAAAGATGCGTTCCATCAAATTCATATAGCCCGTGCCTGTCACCTGGAAAATGTGAGGGTACCCAATCCAGGATAACCGCAATATTGGCCTGGTGCAGGGCTTCAATCAGGAACATTAAATCCTGTGGTGACCCATAACGTGAACTGGCACCAAAATAGCCGGTAATCTGGTAGCCCCAACTCGGAAAATAAGGAAATTCCATTACCGGCATCAGCTCTACGTGGGTAAAACCCATTTCTTTAACATAAGGTACTAACCGGGTAGCCACTTCCCTGGCGTTGAGCACCCGTTCAGGGTTTTGCGGATCACGCTCCCAGGAGCCTAAATGCAATTCATATACTGAAATGGGCTGATCAAGTGCATTCAGTTTTGCCCTTTTGGCCAGCCACGATTTATCTTTCCAACTGTAATCTGTATCCCAAACCACACTGGCCGTTTGCGGAGGATGTTCCCACTTTCTGGCATAAGGATCGCCCTTTAAATGTTCAGAAGCATCAAAACCCTTTACAAAATATTTATAAACCTCTCCTTTTGAAACCCCAGGGATAAATCCTTCCCAGATCCCTGATTTATCCAGTCTTTTATACAGCGAATGCGAAGTTCTGTTCCAATCATTAAAGTTACCGGTTACGCTCACTTCCTGTGCATTTGGTGCCCATACCGAAAAATAGGTTCCATTTGTTTTTTCTACACTGATTAAATGAGAACCCATTTTTTCGTACAGCCTGAAATGCTTTCCAACCGAAAAAAGATCAATATCATAATCGGTGAAAAGGCTATGTACCCAAACTGACCTGCTTTTATCTATCGGTGTTACGGCTATATTTTTTTTGGAAACTTTTTTTGCTGGTATCATAATTTGACTGGATAGGTTTAGCCCAAACACTAAACAGCGTTTGGGGCTAAAAGATTTACAGACTTAAAATCTGTATTTCAGTAAAGTTTTTAAGGCACTTGAAATGCAGCACACTTCTATCATCAATATGATAGTCGGTTACTTCTTTATTATCAACGATAATTTTCTTCACCTGAAATTTCATACCTATAATGTGGCAGCTATAAAATTCATAGTTTGGCGTATAAAGCCCTTCAATTCTTTGGTTAATTTTCAGTCCCTGTGCATCATTTGCTTTTACCGTAAACTTTTTCTCCAGGTAAATATCCTGTTCAAAAGCAAAGGTATCTCCATGATCTTCATACATATAGGAGTTAACTTCGTAATCGCAACTATAAACATTTAATGCCACCTCGGTAATTGCTTTTTCATCTACATATTGCATTACCGGGTATTCCGGAATGACAGATCCTGCTCTTACAAAGATCGGCATACTGTCAATCTTTGCTTCGATGTTGTATTCATTTCCGCCATCTAAAACTTCATTGGTCCAGAAATTATACCATAATCCTTTAGGCAGGTACACTTGTCTGGATATTGCGCCCTGCTCCAGAACAGGACAGATCAATAATTTATCACCATAGCAGAACTCATCCTGGCGGAAGCTGTTGCTAATATTTTCCTGCTCCAGCATCACCAATGGTCTTAAAATCGGAAAACCATAACGGTGATGTTCCCAGAAAACAGAATACAGGTAAGGCATTAAACGGTATCTCAGTTCAATAAATTTACGGTTAATATCTTCGAAAAACCCGCCAAAACTCCAAGGCTCCCGTTCAGCTGTATCACCCGCCGAGTGTGCACGCATAAATGGAGAAAACGTTCCCAACTGGATCCATCGGGTAAATAATTCACCATCAGGTTCGCCGCTAAATCCGCCGATATCTGTTCCGCAGAAAGGCACCCCTGAAACTGATAGTCGCTGGCATTGGATATTGCCTATTTTTAAATGTTCCCAGGTGGCAATGTTATCACCGGTCCATACACTTGCATAACGCTGCATCCCCGAATAGCCTGCACGGGTAATGGTAAATGGCCGCTTATTGCGCATGAGTTTTTTCAATCCTTCATAAGTAGAGCGCACCATCTGCATGCCATAAACATTATGTGCTTTGCGGTGCGAGCCACGGTAACCATCGTAATTGTGGCGAACATCATTCGGAAACGTTCCGGAACCAAAAACGGCCGGTTCATTCATGTCATTCCAGAAACCTGCAACACCCATATCCACCAGTTCTTCGTACAATTTACCCCACCATTTTCTTACTTTTGGATTGGTAAAATCCGGAAACTGGCAACGGCCAGGCCATACATGGCCTTCCATAAAATAATCATCACTTCTTCTGCAAAAGTATTTATTGTCTTTTCCTTCTTTAAACACCCAGTAATCATCATCCACCTTAATGCCCGGATCAATCATTACCACGGTCTTGAAACCATCGTTAGCAAGTTCCTTGATCATGCGGCGTGGATCGGGAAAATATTTTTTGTTCCATGTAAAGCAGCGGTAGCCGTCCATGTAATCGATATCAAGATAAATGGCATCGCAGGGAATTTTCCGATCCCTGAACTGTTTGGCAATTTCCTTAACCTTGGTTTCCGGGTAATAACTCCAGCGGCATTGCTGATAGCCTAATGTCCACTTCGGGGGCATAGGATGTGTTCCGGTTAGGCTGGCATAACGTTTAACCACGTCCATAATATGCGGACCATGAATATAGTAATACTGTAATTCGCCACCATCAGCCCAGAAACTGGTTTTATTTACATCTTCACTACCAAAATCAAAATATGATTTAAAGGTATTGTCAAAGAAAATACCATAAGCTGCCTGGTTATGTAACCCGATATAGAAAGGTATGGTTCTATACAAAGGATCCTGATTCCAGCCATAAGAATAGGCATCCGTGTTCCAGTTTTCGAAGCGACGACCGCGAAGGTTAAAGTTCCCAGATTTATCTCCTAACCCGAAAAAATTCTCTTCTGAATGGCATTTTTTGGTTGCATAAATATAGTAGCCACCAAAATCCACATTTTCTTCCCAGTGCATGGAGTTGGCCTCATCTACCATTACCAAATTGGTGATGTTATCAGAAAAGGAAATATGAAAGTTTTCTTTCTCTATTTTACAGGTAACGGAGTGGGTAGAAACCGTATAATACCCTTCGTGTTCCTGCATTTTAAATACCGAAACCTTTTGATCTACTTCCGGTACGGCATAAGAGAAGTCATCCAGAAAAACACCATGTGGCGCCATGCGTACACGAATGATTTCATCACTCACCACACGAACCTCAACTCTTGCATCGCCATCAGAAAAATAAAAGCGGTTTCCCTCTTTCTTTACCTTCTTTACGGCCCCCAGATATTGCTTAACAATTGGTTTAACCGATATATCAACAGGATTGTTTAAATGTTGTACTTCCTGTGCCTTTTCAACCAGTTCATTTACCTCATTAGGCTGATCATTTTGCTCTTCCATCCTTATTTATTCAAATTTGCTTTAAACCCATTCTTAAACCGGGATTGTGCTTAAGAAAGTACTATTATACAAATTATTTTATAGAAGCGGTTAAAAAACCTATTGCATAATCAAATGCCTTCTTATCTGCCCGTCGGCAACTTTATCCTGAAAGAAAAAGGATTGGAAATAAACCTTCGCTACGCACACCCCCGCTATTACCTCTGTGCCATCAAACCTGAGAGACACTATCCAAACACTTCATAGCAGCATTACCCCCGGCTCCTTTTTAAAAAAGGGGCCGGGGGGGCGGCTCTAAAACATCAGCAATAAAATCTGTCTTGTTTCTTAGCAGGTGGGTTTTGCCCATCAACTGCCGGCTGCAGCGCGTTAAAATGCCCCTTGCATAAACTTTTCGCCAAATCCAAAAAAGCTTCTGTTAGGTCTACAAATTGAAATACAGATTTAATTTCAAGATCCTGATCAGCCTGAAAACCAGCTTGACAATAATTTTCCATTATTTTTTTCAGCAGCTGTTCATTTTCTGTACAACCTAAAAAATGTTGCAGCTTACTTTAGCGAAACACGCACATAAATAAAGCAATTGTTTTAAGTTGTAGCTTTCGGCTTTGTAATCCATAAAAACATAATGATTTATGCCCCCTTTATTGTTATTTCATCGGAGGGCATACTTTCGCTGCGCTCAGGTTTGGTTACCTTTTTATCAAGAAAAAGGTAAGAGCTCCTCGGCTGCGTTGAGCCGAGGCAAGCCAGAGCAAAGGGCAAAGATCTCTCCGCTGCGGTCGAGATGACGATTGATCTCGATTGAATTACGCATAATATCCCTCTGCACGACCGCTACCGGCCTGGGAGATGATGGCAGGAGAAGCCGTTGAAATTTTTGCACCTCCGTTCAAATGACCCCACTGCCCAAGGTAGCGCACACGGCTCCTTAGAAATTAATCTTGATTACCAAACAAAATCGAGTCCTTGTACTACCGCTTTTAAAATTTCGACGAGCTAATCCAACATCAGGTCCAAGCCTTGATTGTTTGCTTCTTTGTTATCAAGAACAAAGAAGAAGAGGCCACAGCAGCCAGCCGAAAACAACTCCTGTCAGTAATTACGGCAAAGATTGCTTCGCCGGCTGAAAAAGCCGCCTCGCAATGACGATTTAACTGATCATCTGCACCCCGCTACCAGCCTCTGTGCGTATAATATCGATTTCATTAAATCATAACACTTATAAACGCAGAGCATAACCAGCCCGTTCTTCTTTTTTAAAAACCTATAAGGATTTGAAAACCTTATAGGTTTAGGTATTACTAAGGATTAAAAGAATAAGCAATATAATAAATGGCCCCTGCAGCAGGGTTACCATAAGAGGTGATGTAATATTTATTCATCACATTCGATCCACCCAGTTTAATAGCCGATTTTACTGAAGGGATTTGTAAACTCACCTGCGCATCAAGCGAGCTGTAAGCCGGTACATCTCCTGAAGCAAAGGAAGAGTTCCAGTAAAATTTATCCTGCCAGCGGTAAGACACATTAAACCCAAAGTTTTTAATCACTTCCCTGTTGCCTAAACCCAGGTTAAAACGAATTTTCGGCGTATTAAAATCGTTAATATAGTTGACTGGCAAATCGCCAATCTGGTTATATGAAACGTTTCCGCTTAAGGTCCACTTATTGATCAGGTAATCAAGCCCCAGGGCGGCACCGTAAGAACTCACTTCCCCCTCAGCATTTACCGGAACGCCAAATTTAACAAACGTAGGGCTGGCCGCTGTACCCACATTTTGATACACATCAACAGCAGTAATAAAATCTTTATAAATATTATAGTAACCATAAGCATCAACCAGGAGATTGGGCAAAATCAGTCCTTTATAACCTAACTCATAAGACTGAACACTTTCAGGCCGAACGCCCCTGCTATCAAATGTATATTGCTGCAATAATGCCGGATTTGGCGTACCCGTGGCCGCTGAAGCCAGGAAAGCACGGTAGCTTACATCGGTATAAGGTTTATTCGCATCTAAGTGATATTTATTGAAAATGATTTCAGGCAAGCCGCCAATTAAACGTTGCGACCCACCGCCAACAGCCAGATCAATGTACTGATTTTGTGTGGTTGGGTTGCGGTACCCTGTTTGGTATGATGCCCTGATGTTATTATTCCTGGCCACGGTAAACACACCGGTAATCCGTGGTGTAAAACGGCCTTCAAAATTCTGGCTTTTATCATACCTGCCGGCAAAAGTAATCTTCAGTTTATCATTCAGTATCTTTTTACCTACCTGTGCAAATGCACCATATTCATTAATATCAATCGATTCATTTAAATCATTAAAGATGGTTCCGGCAGAATTCAAATCATATAAACGATAGGATGCACCCACCTGAAACTCCACGACCTTATTAAACGCATTGGTGAAATTGTACATGCCCTCATAATGATAAAGATTGGATTTATCATCAAACCTGGCTCCATAAACACTTTTTGTTGGATCAGTGCTATTGATAGATGTAGCACTGATGGTGGTATTCATAATGGTATTTTTAGCATTTTCATACCCCGCGCTTCCAGGTGCAAACCTTCCCTGGTTGGCGGCATTCCGGGCAAGTACATGTGCGGCCGCATCGTTTTGTCCGGCAGCCCTTGCCCCTATGTAATTACCGATATACTGTGGAAACCAGGTAGTAGAGGGTTTTGAAACTTCGTTGATGTAACTACCCAAAATAGAGGAAATATAAGAATCGCCTGAACGCTCCTGCGTGGTATATCCTTTTAAATAAAAATCCTCCCCTTTTAATTCCAACTTATACTGACCAATGTTGAAATTACGTAGCGAATAACGATCTGATCCGGTATAAACTGAAGTACCTGTGCCCCAGTTCGCCTGTGCTACCGCCTGAATGGTATTGGTGAAATTATAATAAACTGCACCAGATGCCTTGAGCGATTTAGTATCATAATCAACCAGATCAGATTCCTGATAACCTGTCCTGGAAACATTCTGATCCGGGATAAGATTAGCTTTTAAGCCCACATAAAAAGGAAGATAATTCTGAACTGCAGGCCTCAATGCAGCGGGCAGTCCGGCCAGGAAACCAGCTTGTTGTGCGGCATTTGGAATAGCGGCACCAAAGGTACCATCCATTAAAGCCTTGATGTTTGGGATTGCGCCACCTGAACCTGCATTAATTCCGGAAATGGTAGCATTTTGTACGCTCAGTGCCACGTTCCGCATATTCTGGCTCACTTCATCCCCATATACGTTGATCCCGTCATAATTGGTATCACTGCTACGGTCACCCGTTTTTGCTGTCCTGGCATTCCGGTCAAAGTTTGAATAATTGTTTCCAAACCAGTCTTTGGCCTGCAAAAATGAAAATGCGGCCTTCACACCAAATTTTTTATTCCATGATTTCGCCAGACGGACATCCAGCTGATTAAAGGGCTGCACGCTGCTGTTTTCATCATTTACATGATTTACACCCGATTTATACTGAAAACTGGCACCCTGATATTTAAAAGGATCTTTCGAAGTCATCAATAAGGTTCCGTTGATACCACCGGCACCATATAAGGCTGACGATGCACCCGGCAATAATTCTACATGATCAACATCCAGCTCAGTGATGCCCACAATATTACCTACTGAAAAGTTTAAGCCTGGGGCCTGATTATCCATTCCGTCGATATACTGATTGAAACGTGTATTTCCATTGGAGTTAAAACCACGTGTATTGATGGATTTAAAAGTTAGACTCTGCGTGCTGCTTTCTACACCTTTCATATTGTTTAAAGCATCATAAAATGAAGGTGCCGCAATATCGCGGATAGAAGCAGCACTCATCCGCTCAATGGAAACCGGCGATTCCAGAATGCGCTCAGGTGTCCTGGATGCAGAAACAACCACATCACCACCCAAAAGCACAGCAGCTTCCATCTCCACTACAATTCCGGTAGCCGTACTATTAATTAACTGTTCCACAGTACCATAACCTACATAAGACGCAACCAGGGTAAATGGAAACTTTGCAGCAGTTGAAAAACTAAAGGTACCATCAGCAGCAGATGCCGTACCGCCAGGTTGCCCTTTAACCATCAGGCTCACACCTGACAATCCTTCTTTTGATTGCTTATCTTTTACAGATCCACTGACCGTAATGCGCTGTGTCTGTGCAGTTAAATTCATCGTGCACATCAATAATAACGCAAATAAAATTTGTGTAAAAATCCTGCTCATAAATAAATTGCTATTTGGTTTGTATTATTAGTTATATAAACTTAAATATTATTTTTGACTTCACCAGTATGGTGTGTAATATTTATGATTGAATATATAATTTTGATTGACATTCTGTTTGTTGTATTTTGCAGTCCTTATAAACGATCAGTTAAATAGATACTGTAATTTCTGAGATTTTTGCGAACCCACATGAACAAATTAAGAGCATTATTCTGCATCATCATACCTATAAGCCTGGCTTTCTTTTTCAATACAAAAATTGGAAGTACTCCACCCCTGCTGAAGTTCTTAAACCCTTTTATGGGATTTTGGCAAAATGCTGAAAACAATCATTTTATGTTTAACCATAAGGTGAAAATTAAGGGTGCTACAGATCAGGTCGAAATTTTTTTTGACGACAAAATGATCCCGCATATTTTTGCCCAGAATGATCATGATCTTTACCTGGCCCAGGGTTATGTAACCGCCATGCACCGCCTTTGGCAAATGGATTTTCAAACGCGTTTTGCAGCAGGCAGAATCAGTGAGGTAGTTGTATCTGAACCTGCACGCGAAAGCGACCGTTATCAGCGCAGAATGGGCATGGTATATGGTGCAGAAAACTCGCTTAAGGGCATGATGGCTGATCCAAAATCAAAGGAAATGATATTGGCGTATACCGAAGGGATTAATGCCTATATCAAAACACTCTCCCGTTCCAATTATCCTATCGAATATAAAATACTGGATTTTAAACCGGAACAATGGACCCCGCTCAAATGTGCGCTTTTGCTCAAACAAATGTCGGCCATTTTAGCCATGGGATCTGATGAATTTTATATGACCAACATCCTGAAAAAATTTGGTCCTGAAATTACCAAAAATCTTTTCCCGGATTATCCTTTTAAAGAAGATCCGATTATTCCGGTGGGTACTAAATGGAATTTTTCGCCATTACCCATTCCCAAAACCCCTGAAAGTTTCACCGTAAGCCAAACCGGCGATGTACAAACCAAACAAAAAGTAGAAGGCATCGGAAGTAACAACTGGGCCCTTTCCGGAAGTAAAACCGCTTCAGGCTATCCGATTTTAGCCAACGACCCGCATCTGGAACTGAGTTTGCCATCCATCTGGTATCAGATTCAATTGCATGCACCCGGTATCAATACTTATGGTGTTTCACTGCCCGGTGCACCAGGAATTATTATTGGCTTTAACCAGAAAATTGCCTGGGGTGTGACCAATGTTGCAGCAGATGTGCTCGATTTCTATCAGATCAAATTTAAAGACAGTACACATAATGAATACTGGTACAACAACAAATGGAATAAAACAACTAAACGCCTGGAGCTGATTAAAATCCGCGGAAGCAAGGATCTTATTGATACCGTTTACTACACCCATCAGGGACCTGTGGTTTATCTTCAGAAATCAAATTTCGTTAAAGCAAACAGTGTGCCTGTGGGTGATGCCTTAAGGTGGATTGCACATGACCGTTCAAATGAACTCATGACATTTTACTACCTGAACAGGGGTAAAAACTATAGTGATTACAGAAAAGCATTAACCTATTATACCGCACCGGCACAAAACTTTGTGTTTGCCAGTGTGGATAATGATATCGCCATCACGCCAAATGGAAAGTTTCCGCTGAAATGGAAAAACCAGGGAAAATTTATTCTCGATGGTACCGATCCGGCATACGACTGGCATGGCTGGATTCCCGCTTCACAAAACCCTACTGTGAAAAATCCACCTAGGGGTTTTGTAAGTTCAGCTAACCAATCTTCTACTGATCAGACTTATCCTTACTACCTCAATTGGGAATTCGCACCTTATGAACGCGGAAAGCGAATTAATGACCGTTTAACGGCGATGAATAAGGCTACGATGGACAGCATCAGACTCATGCAGACTGATAATTACAGCATCCTGGCCCAGAACCTGATTCCGGCTGTATTGCCACTTTTAAATCCGGAAAATTTAAACGCTACCCAAAAAGAAGCATTGAATTATTTAACTAAATGGAATAAACGTTATGATGCAGGTGAAATTGCAGCCAGTATTTTTGAAATCTGGACTAAGCGCCTCGCATTCGATATTTGGGACGATGAATTTACAGTTAAAGGTATTCCAATGCGTTATCCATCAAGAGACCGCACAGTTGAAATGATATTGAAAGAACCGGCTGCCAAATGGTACGATAATGTAAATACCAGTCGGAGGGAAAACCTCGCTGATCTGGTTAATGAATCGTTCAAATACAGTTGCGATAGTTTGGAACGCAGATTCGGGCCGATCAATAAAGACTGGAGATGGTCTAACGTGAAACAAAGCAATGTTCCGCACCTGGCCAAAATACCAGGTTTTGGGTCTGAAGTATTACAGATTGGCGGAGCAAAAAGCACCATCAATGCCTTAAGTGAAACAAATGGTCCATCCTGGAGAATGGTAATCGAACTTGGCAAAAATCCTAAAGGCCATGGTGTATATCCAGGCGGGCAATCTGGTAACCCCGGAAGCAAATTTTATGATAATATGATTGATACCTGGGCAAAAGGTCAGTTATACGATTTGTTTTATATGCAAACGCCGGATGATCAGTCTGGAAAAATTATCTCTCGTTTAAAAATTTCTAAATAATTTAAAATGGTTTTTATTGTTATCGTCATCATCTGCTTTTTCCTTCAAATGATTGCACCCTGGTGGGTAATTATTGTGGTGGCCTTTGCCACTTGCGGCATTATAGGTAAAACGGGCAAAATTGCTTTCTGGCATTCCTTTTTTGCTATAGGCTTACTATGGATTGGCTATTCGCTATTTAAAAGCTTACCAAACGATAATTTGTTAGCCAGCCGGGTGGCAGTGATGACAGGTGTAAAGCTCTGGTGGGTACTATTATTGGTAACGGGAATACTTAGCGGATTAGTGGCCGGAATCAGCGGTTATTGCGGCTATCAATTTAGAATGGCGATGCTGGCTAAAAAAACTGACGATAAAATAGCATAAGGCTTCGTACTTTTGCAACGTGGATTTGACAAATACTGATATTTTTACAATAAACAATGCTCAGTCTTTTCAAGACCAGGCTTTAGCAACCTTTAAATTACAGGCAGCAAACTGCCAGGTTTACCGGGAATATATTCATCATTTAAAAATTGATGTCAATCAGGTATCCGCCATCGAACAGATTCCGTTTCTGCCCATTGGTTTTTTCAAAACGCATCAGATCGTGAGTAATCAACATCCTGCTGAAGTAATTTTCAGCAGTTCTGGTACTACAGGAATGAGTCATAGCAGCCATTACGTAACAGATGTGGCTTTATATGAGCAAAGTTACCTGCTTGCTTTCAATCATTTTTATGGCAAAGTATCAGATTACTGTTTTCTGGCTTTACTTCCCTCCTACCAGCAAAGATCAGGTTCTTCTTTAATTTATATGGTTAATGATCTGATTGAAAAAAGCGGTCATCCACAAAGTGGTTATTTTTTGGATAACCATCATGACCTTTTGCAAACCTTAACAGATCTTAAAATTAAGAATCAACCAACTGTTTTAATCGGTGTAACTTATGCCTTACTGGATTTTGTAGAGAAATTCGATCTTAATTTCCCTGAATTGATTGTAATGGAAACAGGCGGTATGAAGGGCAGAAGAAAGGAAATGGTTCGGGAAGAACTTCACCAGCAATTAACAGAAGGTTTTGGCGTACCTGCTATTCACAGTGAATATGGCATGACAGAATTGCTTTCACAGGCTTATTCTTTGGGTGAGGGCATTTTTCAATGTCCGGGCTGGATGAAAGTACTGATCCGGGATACCAATGATCCTTTAACATTGATTCCTGAAGGAAAAACAGGAGGAATAAATGTAATTGACCTCGCCAATATTAATTCTTGCTCATTCATCGCCACGCAGGATTTGGGTAAAATAAATGCTGACCAAAGTTTTGAAGTGTTGGGCAGATTTGACAATGCCGATATTAGAGGCTGTAATTTGCTTGTGCAGTAACTGAATTAATTCCAAAACTCAATTAGCTAAAACAATTACCTGCTAAAAAGGATTATTTATACAAAACCTTATACTATGAAAAATATCTTCTTGGCAGCACTAACCCTAACAGGTTTATTTGTGGCCTCATGTAACGGAAAACAAGCAGATCAGGAAAATGCAGATAGCACCTATAAATATTCAGATACGAATAAAAAAGATTCAGCAGCTATGGATACCACAAAAGGTAAAATGCTGGCTGACTCTATATCGAATACCCCTGCCGATGCTAAACATTAGCATTCTAATTGGAAACTGATCATTAATCAGTATACAAACAATAAAGGCTCAATCAGATTGAGCCTTTATTGTTTAGCGTTTATTCTGCAATCAGGAGAAAATAGTTTTTCTTTCCCTTTTGTACGACAATAAATTGATCATTAATCAGGTTTCCGGTATTAAAAACCTGCATGGCATCAGTTACTTTTTCTTTATTTACCGCAACGCCTCCACCCTGAATGAGTTTCTTGGTTTCGCCTTTGGAAGGAAAAACGGCAGCCTTTTCTGCAAGCAAAGTTGCCGCATCAATACCAGCACTTAATTCTGATTTAGAAATATGGAACTGCGGAATACCTTCAAACATTTCCAACACCTGGTTTTCTGATAAGCTTTTTAAAAAATCAAGTGAACCGTTTCCGAACAAGAACTCCGAAGTTTTAATAGCAGTTTCCAAAGCTTCTGCTGAGTGCGTTTTCACTGTAATGTCTTCGGCTAAAGCTTTCTGAAGAATGCGCAAATGTGGTGCTCCATCATGTTCCTTTTCCAGGGCTTCGATTTCTTCTTTATTTTTTAGCGTAAAAATCCTGATCCATTTCTTCACATCATCATCAGATGCATTTAACCAGAACTGGTAAAATTTATATGGAGAGGTTTTCGCCGGATCTAACCAAACGGCACCACTTTCTGTTTTGCCAAACTTAGTTCCATCAGCCTTCTTAATTAATTGAGTAGTAATGGCATAAGCCGTTCCGGCATCTTTCCTTCTGATTAACTCGGTACCGGTTACAATGTTTCCCCATTGGTCTGATCCCCCCATCTGCACCAGACAGTTTTCGTTTTTCCATAAATGATAGAAATCATATCCCTGAATCAACTGGTAACAAAATTCGGTAAAGGATAAGCCAGAATCACCTTCCAGGCGTCTTTTAACGCTATCCTTAGCCATCATATAGTTTACGGTAATGTGCTTGCCCACGTCTCTGATAAACGTAAACAGGTTCATATCCTTAAACCAGTCTGCATTATTTACCATTACTGCACCATTGCCACCCTCTTCAAATTTTAGAAATTTGGATAGTTGACTTTTCATGCCTTTCAGGTTATGTTCAATCATTTCCGGTGTTTGAAGGTTACGTTCATCCGACTTACCGGAAGGATCGCCAACCATACCAGTAGCTCCTCCAACCAAAGCAAATGGCTTATGCCCTGCATTTTGGAAGTGAATGAGTGTCATGATTTGCGTTAAGTGACCAACATGAAGGGAATCAGCAGTAGGGTCGAAACCAATATAACCAGATGTCATCCCTTCATTCAACTTTTCTTCTGTATTTGGCATTATATCATGCAGCATGCCGCGCCACCTTAACTCTTCAACAAAATTCGTCATTGTATAGGCAATTTATTTTCGTGCGTGCAAAGATAAAATTTTCACTTGCTTTAATGCAAATTAGTTGATGACGCTAAACCAGCTTTTAAATCTGCACCCCCAATCAGCCGTTTATTTAGAAATAGCTGATTATGGGTTCCATTATGTACATAAAACTCCAGATATATTGGTAACACCTTTTATCAACTGATATTTTGCATCACTAAAGAAAATATTACCTTGCAACATGAACTTTCTATCCCATTATTATTTCGAAAGATTAACGCAGGATGCTAACATAGTAATGGGAACGGTTTTGCCCGATCTGATCAAAAATGCTTCGAAAGAATTTAATCTTTATCCACAAAAAAATGAGTTTCTGTTTATAGGAAATCCGGATGAGGAAAACTTGCTTAAAGGCTGGAAAAGACATTTAGCCGTTGATTTATATTTTCATTCATCTGATTTTTTTCTGGAAAAAACCGCTCTGCTAAAGGAGCTTATTAAGCCCATCGTAACTGATACGCCGATTCGCCCCTCGTTTCTGGCTCATATCGGTTTAGAATTATTGTTAGATCATTTATTAATTGAGCAGAATCTCATTCAGGTCAATCATTTTTATGATAAGCTGGTGGCTGTTAATCCAAATTCGTTAACTGATTTCCTGGAGCATTGCGGACTTAAAAACCAGATCGTTTTCACGAAATTCCTGGAAAATTTCATCAGCAGCAAATATTTACTAAGCTACCAAAAGCTGGAAAACATTAGCTATGCCTTAAATAGAATCTGCATGCGCCTGTGGCCCGAAACTTTAAATGAGCTTCAGTTACGGGAACTGACCTTTCAATTGGGAATTTTCAAACCTGTTCTAGCCAAAGATTTCATGGATATTTTCGATGAAATTGAGGGCAAATTAATGTAAGTAACTATTAAAATTACTTTACCAACCTTGTAATTTGAAAGTTACACTTTCAAATTACAAGGTTTAAGAGTATATTTGTTTGTAATCTGAAAGCAAAGGTTTCAAATTACAAGGTTATGATTGAAAGATTAATTAAAGAAAAAGTTGTTAAAGGTTTAAAAAGCGTTCCAATTGTTGCGCTTTTAGGGCCAAGACAAGTTGGTAAAACAACGTTGGCATTTCAAATCTCCGGTGAGTTTTCAGCTAAAAAAACCAGTTATCTGGATCTCGAACTAGATACGGATATTAATAAGCTTCAGGATTCTGAAAGCTACTTAAAAAGATTTGAAAATGTCATCCTGATTATTGATGAGGTTCAGCGTAAACCAGATCTTTTTCCTAACCTAAGGGGAATTGTCGATCTGAGAAAGCGAGCAGGTGAGCAAGCCGGTCATTTTCTGCTGTTGGGCTCAGCATCAAGAGACCTGCTACAACTATCATCAGAAACGTTAGCAGGCAGAATCAGGTACATAGAACTTACCCCCTTTAATGCACTGGAAATCTACAATCATGATTCACTTGGTTTTAGCGTAGATAAAATTTGGTTTAGAGGTGGGTTTCCAGGAAGTTTTCTTGCTATTGATGCTGAAGAAAGCTGGGAATGGTTAAATGATTTTATTTCGACTTATGTAGAACGTGACATTCCATTAATGGGACCAAGTTTACCGGCAAACCGATTAAAAAGATTTTGGTCTATGCTAGCTCATTTTAACGGACAACAGGTAATTTATACAGATTTAGCCAAAAGCCTGGAAGTAAGCCATCCAACAGTGAAACTATATCTGGATGTATTAACGGATTTTTATATGGTGAGGCAACTGCAACCCTGGGCAGGAAATACTAAAAAAAGATTGGTAAAGTCTCCTAAAATCTATATCCGCGATACAGGAATTCTGCACAAATTACTTAACATATCTAGCTTAGAAGACCTTCTAGGGCACCCTGCATTAGGTTCAAGCTGGGAGGGCTTTGTGGTAGAAAATATTATTGGTCAGTTATCCAGTAAATGGCAATACAGTTATTATAGATCGGCCACACAAACAGAAATTGATCTTGTTTTGGAAGGCCCGAATCATAAAATCTGGGCGGTTGAGGTCAAAAGATCAGCCTCACCAAAAATTGCGAAAGGTTTTCATATCGCCTGTAAAGATATTGGTGCCACCGAAAAATTTGTAGTTTACTCGGGTACCGAGAGGTATCCTCTTCCTAACAACACAGAAGCTATTGGTTTGATTGAATTTCTTCAGCTACTAAATAAAAACACCAATCAAGATCCGGCTTAATGGTAATTGCACCTGTTATCTATAAAAAATTAAGTTAAGGGTAATGTCACTCATTTCCCACAGCTTTTTGTGCTTCAAAGTATAAAAGCGAGTTAACCTTTTTTATCTTTGTGTCATGTCGCTGTTTAAAATAAAAGAGGAAATGGATGCGCTGGTTGCCGAACTCAACCAGCATAATTATAATTATTATGTGCTGGCCATGCCAACTATCGGCGATTTTGAGTTCGATAAAAAATTAAAGCACCTGGCTGAACTGGAGCTGGCGAACCCAGACTATGCAGATCCAAATTCACCTACTCAACGCGTTGGTGGCGATATCACCAAAAATTTTATCACTGTTCAGCATAAATATCCCATGCTTTCGCTGGGCAATACGTATAATGAGCAAGACCTCCGTGACTTCGACGAACGGATTCGAAAAGCCCTAGGGGATAATTTCGAATATGTTTGTGAATTAAAATTCGACGGTTTATCCATCAGTTTAACTTATGAAAATGGAAAACTGATTAGGGCCGTAACCCGTGGTGATGGCACCAAAGGTGATGATGTAACCAATAATGTAAAAACAATTCACACTATTCCCCATCAAATTAAATCAGACCAGGCACCGGCACATTTTGAAATTCGGGGAGAAATTTTTATGCATAAAGCTGCCTTTTTGCGTTTAAATGCTGCACGTGAAGAGCTTGGTGAAATCCCTTATGCCAACCCCAGAAATTTTGCTTCCGGAACCATCAAAATGCAGGACAGCAAGGAGGTAGCTAAACGACCATTGGATGGTTTTATTTACTTTCTTTATACTGATAAAAATGAATTTAAAAACCATTGGGATAGCCTGATGGCTGTAAAAAATTGGGGATTTAATGTCTGTGAACACAATAAACTGGTTCAAAATATTGATGATGTATTGGCCTTTATTCACCATTGGGAAAATGAGCGCTTTAAACTCAGCTATGATATTGATGGGATCGTAATTAAGGTAAACAGTTATGCGCAGCAACAGGAATTGGGTTTTACGGCCAAATCTCCGCGTTGGGCTATATCCTATAAATATAAAGCTGCAGAAGTAGAAACCATTCTCGAAAAGGTAACTTATCAGGTTGGTCGTACGGGAGCAGTTACACCGGTTGCTAATTTAAAGCCGGTTCTGCTAGCAGGTACGACGGTAAAAAGGGCCACCCTTCATAATGCCAACGAGATTGAAAGACTGGATTTACATGAAGGCGATGCTGTTTTTGTAGAAAAAGGCGGAGAAATTATTCCGAAGATTATTAAGGTAAACCTAGATAAACGTCTCGCCGGCTCGAAAAAGGTTCATTACCTGCACAATTGTCCTGAATGTGGCACTGAACTCATCAGAAAAGAGGGTGAAGCCGTTCATTATTGTACAAATGATGAAGGTTGTCCGCCACAGATTGTAGGAAAAATACAACATTTTATTTCCCGCAAGGCGATGAATATTGATGGCCTTGGCGATGAAACCATTGAAACTTTTTATAAACATGGCCTGGTAAATCATATTAATGATTTGTATACCTTGTACCAAAAGGCAGATCAGCTGAAAACATTGGATCGCTTTGGCGAGCGTTCTATTGAAAACATGCTGATGGGCATAGAAAAATCAAAAGAGATGCCTTTCGAAAAAGTACTTTTTGGCTTAGGCATTCGCTATGTAGGCGAAACTGTAGCTAAAAAGCTGGCTGCCGGAGTGAGGAATATCGATCGTTTATCGAAAGCAGCCGTTGAGGAATTAATTGCTATAGATGAAATCGGACAAAGAATTGCTGAAAGCATTGTTGAGTATTTTGCAAAAAAAGAGCATCTCGATCAAATAGAATTATTAAAATTAGCCAATTTACGCTTCGAAATTGAAGAAAAGCTAATTGAGCTGTCCAGTGATAAACTTATTGAAAAAACATTCGTAATTTCGGGCGTTTTTGAAAATTATAGTCGTGAGGAACTTAAAGACCTCATTGAGGCCAATGGTGGCAAAATTTTAAGCGGAATATCCGGTAAATTAAACTATCTGGTAGCCGGAGATAATATGGGACCATCCAAACTGGAAAAGGCAACCAAACTAAAAGTTCCGATCATTAGTGATCAAGAACTTATAGATATGTTAAAATAAAAAATAAGGGAATGATTAGATTTAATGAATGGCAGAATGTGAGCGTTCGGTCAATCTTTCATTCAAAATTCAATAATTACAATATATAATGAACAAATTTCAGGGTACTGGTGTGGCATTGGTTACACCTTTCAATGCAGATGGATCTGTTGATTATAACGGTTTAAAAAACCTGATTAATCATTTGATCGACGGAGGGATAGATTACCTCGTTTCTTTAGGCACAACCGGCGAAACCGCCACGATGACCAAGGATGAGAAGAAGAAGGTGTGGGCTTACACTGCTGAAATTAACAATAATAGATTACCATTGGTTGCCGGCATTGGGGGCAACTATACCTTAGCTGTTGCTGAAGAGATCAAAACTTTTGATGCGACGGGATATAGTGCAATTTTATCTGTAAGTCCTTATTATAACAAACCAACACAAGAGGGGATTTATCAACATTATAAGCACCTGGCGGAGGTTTCGCCTTTGGATCTTATTTTATACAACGTACCCGGGCGCACCATGAGCAACATGAGCCCGGAAACCACCTGCAGGTTAGCGCATGATTTCAAAAACATCATTGCAACTAAAGAAGCCTCAGGAAGTTTTGATCAGTTTAACCAGATCATGAGGGATAAACCCGAAGATTTTCTATTGATCTCAGGAGATGACCCGATTACATTACCCATGATTGCTTTAGGTGCATCAGGGATAATATCTGTCATAGCCAATGCAATCCCCAAACAGTTTTCTGATATGGTAAGACAATGCTTGGCTGGCGACTTTAAGGCTGCTGTTCCTGCACACTTAAGTTTGGTTGAGTTCACACGTTTGGCTTTTGCAGAAGGAAATCCTGCCGGGATTAAAGCTGCATTGAAACATTCAGGCATTTGCGGTGATACAGTAAGGTTACCTTTGATTAAAGCTTCTACTACCTTAGATCATGCCATTGAAAACGAATTGGCAAAGCTTACTCAACTGGTATAACTAAATAATAAACATTGCTTTATTTGAAGCGTGTATTTAAATGGAAACAGGTTCGTTCTTTTGCTCTTCAGCAATGGAATTAACCTGTTTTTTTATGCGTATTTAAAATATTACAGTAGGTTATTCCACTACCTGTCAACAACTTACCGGCACACTTTAACCTATTAATAAAAACAGACACCAACATTCTATTAAAGAATACTATGCAGGCATAGAAATTGAATACAGCATTCTACACACAAATTAAACACAAAATGAAAAAGCTACTATTAATGTGCCTATTAGCCGCAACGCTGATGGGCTGTAATGCGATTCAGTATTACGAACCGAAATTTACGATCGGTATGACCGAGCAGGAATTTAAAAATCTCAACAGATCTGCCGTCCAGGTTTATGGAGATGATAGAGATATGCTGATTTACAGAACCTATAATGGCATGACAGAAAACTTCAAATTTTTCCGTTTCTCCAAACAAAAACTGGTACAATTTGGTGAGGGAGTTTATGCAGATGACTATAAGCTTATGCTCTTGAAGTAACAAAAAACCTGCCTTCGGGATTTCCTCAAAGGCAGGTTTATCAAATATCTAATATTGGTTTAAGCTTTATTTTTTGCATCTTGTACTTCCAAACGAATGGCCTGGGCTAAGTTCTTTAAATCTTGCATACCTTTACGAACACGGGTTCCAGCGGCGCTATTCCCCTTGTTATAAAACTTGTCTGCATCAGCTTCCAAAGCTGCAACTAAACTTTTCACTTCTTCAAATTTTTTCATTTTCTTGTACTCCTGTAGTTTAAAGGTTTGATTTTTAATTATCTAACTCTAATTTAAATGGTTTGTTGCACAAACAAAAATATTCCTAAATAAAAATAGCTGTTTAAAGTGCTTTTTTTCTTCTCCACGCAGATCAAAGTTAACTTAAGAAACACTGGTAAAGCAAAAAGCCAATTATCTTAAATAATTGGCTCCTGTACTCTAACACTATAACTGCTTATGCAATTGCAAACTGATTTTCTTTATAATAACCGTTTTCCAATTTTTCTGAAACTTCACTGAATGCATCCAATGTACGTTGAACATCTTCTAATGTATGTACAGCTGTTGGAATTAAACGCAATTCGATCATTCCTTTAGGAATTACCGGATACACTACGATTGAGCAGAAAATACTATAATTTTCACGTAAATCAAAGGTAATGGCGGTAGCATCCGTTAATTCGCCCTTTAAGAAAACAGGGGTCACAACTGAATTGGTTACCCCTAAATCAAAACCGCGTTCACGTAGTCCTTTTTGCAAAGTGGTGGCTATTTCCCATAATTTATCCTTAAGCTCAGGCTTTCCTTTTAACAGTTCTAAACGTTTTAGAAGTCCTTTAACCATTGGCATAGGTAATGCTTTTGCAAAGGTTTGAGAACGCATGTTGTACCTTAGGAAATTAGTGATTTCTTCTGTAGACGCTACAAATGCACCAATACCAGCCATAGATTTGGCAAATGTACCAAAGTAAACATCAATGCCTTCAATGCAATCCTGTGCTTCATGTGTACCCGCGCCTGTTTTACCCATGGTTCCAAAACCGTGTGCATCATCAACCAGGATCCGGAATTCGAAATCATTTTTAAGGTCGACGATTTCTTTTAGTTTACCTTGCGCACCACTCATGCCGAAAACACCTTCGGTAATTAATAAAATACCACCTCCAGATTCTTTAGTCAGTTTGGTCGCACGTTCTAATTGTTTACGGGCACTATCAATATCATTGTGTTGGTAAACAAATCTTTTGCCCATGTGCAAACGCAGGCCATCTATAATACAGGCATGAGATTCTGCATCGTAAACGATCACATCATTTCTATCAACCAGGGTATCAATAATCGAAACCATCCCTTGATAGCCATAATTCAACAAAAATGCATCGGGTTTACCAACAAACGCAGCAAGTTCCTGCTCCAGTTGCTCATGATATTTTGAGTTACCGCTCATCATCCTGGCACCCATTGGGTAAGCCATACCAAATTCGGCCGCGGCCTCTGCATCAGCTTTTCTAACCTCCGGATGATTGGCTAAACCTAAATAATTGTTTAAGCTCCAAACCAAATGCTCTTTTCCTTTGAATTGCATGTGCGGTGCAATCTCTCCCTCTAATTTTGGAAATGAGAAATACCCATGTGACCATTTTTGGTGCTGACCAAGCGGGCCCATGTGCTTTGCTATCTTATCGAATATATCCAATGTACTGTGTATTTTGTATAATAAAATTTTGCGAATTTAAGCTTTATTCGTCTTAAAATCAATTAGATTAATCTTTTGCCTGTCAATTAAGGTTTTAACGATCTAATTTTATGCCAAAAAAGCCCCCGATATTGTATCGGGGGCTCAAAATTATATGTGGTCAGACTTAGTCAACGTTATCATGTAAAAAAGAATTGTTTGGTCTGATCTCTGTACCACCATCCTGATCGTTGCTGAGTGTAAAACGACTCACCTGTGATTCTGAAGAATGCTGAACTTGCTGCAATTGCATTTGTTTACGTTTATAAGCAGGTTCATTTTCCAATTCCTGTAAACCATTGGTTGTACGCAGTTTCATGCTCAAATCTTTCAGACGTAAAATACGTTCTTTAGATTTTTTCAACTGCTCTTCCATTGATTCGTCACTTTTATCATCATCTAAACCAACCACCGGCATTTCTGGTTCAGGAGTTGGTTCAGCAACCGGTGTATCAAATACGTAATTAGGTTCGGCCAACTTCACTTCAAACTCAAACCCGGTTTCTTTCGGCTCTTCTACCTGAGGTTCTTCCTCCATCAGGGTATGACGAACGATATGGTTATCCGGCTCCTGCTGTTTTTGAGCTTCTGGCTTGTTGAACATTCCACCAAAAAGATCTGCTTGTGAAACTTCTTCTTTTGCTTTTAAAACAGGCTCATAAGATGGCGCTGCTTTTGGCTGAATAAAAGAGTTTACCGGTTCAATCGGGCGAACCAATGGTGCTTCTTCTGGTGTTAGCAGTGAGATTTTCTTCTTATTTTTTTCTTCATGAACGCGCTCTTCTGAAGTCTGGAAGCCTGTAGCAATAATGGTTACCGATAATTTATCTTCCAGAGATTCATCCGTACAGTTACCCCAGATTAAATCTGCTGATAAACCAGCTTTATCCTGAATGTAATCTGTAATAATAGAAACCTCATCCATGGTTACTTCACGAAGACCAGAACTGATGTTCAATAAAATATAACGGGCGCCTTCAATTTCATTATCTTTCAATAATGGAGAAGCTAAAGCACCTTCCACCGCTTCTAATGCACGATCTTCACCATCAGCAGAATGACTACCCATAATGGCTACGCCACTATCTTTCATCACGGTACGCACATCCTTAAAATCCACGTTGATATAACCTGGAACAGTAATGATTTCGGCGATGCCTTTAGCTGCAGTAGTTAAAATATCGTCAGCCTGCCCAAATGCAGAACCTAAGGTCAGGTTTCCAAAAATCTCACGTAAGCGATCATTTGAAATAACCAGATAGGAATCTACATATTTCTTTAACTCTTCCATTCCTTCATCAGCCTGAAGACGACGTCTTTTCCCTTCGAATGAAAATGGAGTAGTAATGATGGCAACAGTTAAAATATCAAGTTCTTTAGCAGCTTTCGCAATAATTGGCGATGCACCTGTACCGGTACCGCCACCCATTCCTGCTGTAATAAAAAGCATTTTGGTTGTACTACCCAGCATAGCTTTAATATCATCTATATTCTCTATTGCCGAGTTTTTACCCACCTCAGGAATAGAACCAGCACCCATTCCTTCGGTTAAGCTAGCCCCTAATTGCACCTTGTTAGGGATAGGACTAGATTCCAAAGCCTGGGCATCTGTATTACAAATAATAAAATCTACACCAGTAATACCTGACAGGTACATATGGTTTACTGCGTTGCCGCCACCGCCTCCAACACCAATTACCTTGATAATTGAAGACTTATCTTTTAACATTTCGAACTGCATATCTTTATGAATCAGTTGTTTAAAAATTTTTAAATTCTGTTCATTACTCAATGTAATATTAACACTTTTTCAACATACGTTTTCCACATTTGTTAAGAATGTGGAAAACTCATTTTTTGTGGAAAAGTTTTAGCTTTTTAAGTAATCTTCATCACTCACATTCATATCGTCCTGAATGAATGTTTTCGTTTTCGCCAGTAATTTATCAAACAAACCTGGTCCACGTTTTTCTTTCTCTTTTACCGTTTTTGGCTTCTCTACAAATACCCCTGGTTGCTTCATTTCTTCAATCAGCTCTTCTGCTTTCTGGATACCTTTAATCAATAATCCAACACTGGTGGCATACATCGGGCTTTTCAAGTCATCATAAATTGTTTTTGGCATATCTTCATATTTAGATAAATGCTCATTCGGATATCCGATGCGGCAATCTAAACCTGTTACATACTCTACTGCCTGAGATAAGTGCTTTAACAGTGCGCCACCACCTGTGATGACAATGCCACCAATTAATTTTTTCTCATATCCGGAAGATTTGATTTCGTAATATACATGCTCAATAATTTCTTCCATCCGTGCCTGGATTACATATGCCAGGTTTTTAACTGATATTTCTTTCGGTTCGCGTCCACGTAAACCTGGTACACAAATGATTTCATTTTCTTTGTTCTCCTCAGCAAGGGCAGAACCAAAACGTGTTTTCAGCAACTCAGCCTGGTTACGCATGACAGAACAACCCTCTCTGATGTCTTCAGTTACACTATTACCACCAAATGGAATTACCGCTGTATGGCGAATAATGCCTTCATGGAAAATAGCAATATCTGTAGTACCACCACCAATATCTACCAATGCGATCCCCGCTTCTTTCTCTTCATCGCTCAACACCGATTCAGAAGACGCCAATGGCTCAAGAATTAAATCCTGCGTTTGTAATCCTGCATTGTTTACACATTTAATGATGTTTTTCACAGCGGTAACCTGACCGGAAATGATATGAAAATTAGCTTCCAGACGTACGCCAGCCATACCTATAGGATCTTTAATTCCCGGTTCGTTATCAATGGTGAATTCCTGTGGCAATACATGGATGATCTCCTCTCCTGGAGGCATCACCAGTTTAAACATATCGTCAATCAGCTTATCGATATCTTTTTTACCAATTTCGTTGTTTAATTCTCTTCTTGTTAAAATCCCTCTATGCTGTAAGCTTTTGATGTGCTGACCAGCAATCCCTACATTTACCACCTGTATTTCTACGTTGGATTGTCCGCTTGCGATTTCTACTGCCTGCGCGATGCCTTGCACGGTTTTTTGAATGTTAGAAACCACTCCACGTGTCACACCTGCCGATTCTGCTTTGCCTATTCCTAAGATTTCTATCTTACCATGTTGGGTTCTGCGGCCAACGATAACACAAATTTTTGTAGTACCGATATCTAATCCTACTACAATGGGAGACTGACTGGTAAATTTTGCCTTGTCCATATTTGTTAATTTTGCTGAGTTTTATATTGTTTTTCTAGGGCTCTGATTTCTTTTTCTCTTGCTTCTTTCTGCTTTTTAAGCTCTTGTGCACTTAATACAGGTTTTGCCTTAGTTGTTGCTTTTTGATTTTCTTCTTTTTTGGTTTCTTTCGCCTTTGCCGCCTGAACTACAGGCTTTTTGGGTTCAGTCTTATTTTCAACCTTTTTCACCTCAGTTTTCTTGGTTTCAGTTTTTTTGACTTCGGGCTTTTGTGGCTCCAGCTTCCGGGGTTCTGTTCTTTTTACTTCAGTTGCTGATGCAGTCTGAACAGGTGTTTTTTTAATGGCCGCCGCGATTACATCCTTCACCAATGAATCAGAAACCCTTTGCTGTACACGAACGCTATCCATCTTTGATAAACGCTTTAAATTCCTTGCGATTTCTGTAGAGTCGCGCCTTTGGCAAACAATCTGATTGGTATACTTGATATTAATGGTTTTATAAGCTTCCCATCCTACCTGCGGCATTGCTTTTTTATAGAAAATAAGCAGGTTATTCATTTTCTTTTCCAGCGAATCAGCATTACCTAAAATTATACGCTGATTACCCACCCTTGGAATGAGTTCCATATCATTTTGCTGATCTACCACGACCTGTTCAATCTGGGCATCCCAAAGTGTATCCTTTTTGATGTACTGAGCAGTTTTATAAAGGTCGCGGGCCAATTTAGTATGTAAGGTATCTACACGGCTACCAAAAACCTCCGAAATATGACCTGTAGCCACCAGCACATTTGCGGTAAAATTAGAAGAGGTAGGCATTTTTAATCCATCATTGTCTATATAGAAATCTTGTCCAGTTTCATTTAATATACGTACAATGGGCTGTCTTTGTTTGACTTCGATGTTTAAAATTCCATCCATATCTACATAAACCTTTGCAAATGCGATATAAGGGTTGGATTGTAATTTCTTTTCTATTTTATGGATGTTAATGTTTTCCAGATTTCTTCCTAAAAGCACACCCTGATCTTCTTTCAGGATGGCATCAATTTCTTCTCTTTCGATAAAATTATCTGCACCGGGAATTAAAATTTTTACATCAGTACATTTTACCGTCTGCTTTTTAACATTAATAAAACTTAAAAGCACCACCACTCCAGCCAGGCTGATTAGCCAGGCAAAGCCGGTAAATATTGCGCTCCAGTTTATTCGCTTAAGCATGGTTTAATGTATTTTTAATGGGTTCAATAAGGGTATCAATATCGCCGGCACCAACTGTTAAAATCAGTTCAGGCTTTTCTTGCGCGATGTATTCGATCACGGCATCTTTTTCAACAATTCTTTTATTTCCCAGTGTGATTTTATCCATTAAGAACTGTGCATTTATACCTTCCAAAGGCAATTCTCTGGCCGGGTAAACATCTAATAATAAAAGTTCATCGGCGGTACTTAAAACGCGGGCGAAATCATCTGCAAAATCCCGTGTCCGTGTAAACAAATGCGGTTGAAAAATCACTGTCAGTTTTTTCGTTGGGTATAGCTGCCTAACCGCATCAAAACATGCCCTAAGTTCTTCAGGATGATGCGCATAATCATCAATATAGATCTGCGATTCGTTATTGACAATATATTCAAAGCGACGTTTAACCCCTTTAAAATTGGCAACGGCCAGTTTTACTTTTTCGGTATCAATCCCCAGCTGTAAAGCGATGGCTATGGCTACGGTTGTATTTTCCACATTATGCTTACCAGGCAGCATTAAGCTTACATCTGTCAGCTGATGATTGGGGTCAACATAATCAAAAACAAATTTCGCTCCTTCAACCCTTAAGTTTATTGCCTTTGCATCAGCGGTTGAGCTTGCGGCATAGGTGATGCTATTTTCTAAAGGCAAACCTTCGTGAACATACAGTTTGCCCTCAGCCTTTAACTGACCGGCATATAACCGGAAAGATTCTTCCAAATGGCTTTTATCACCATAAATATCCAGATGATCGGCATCCATTGAGGTAACAACAGCAATATCAGGGTGTAAGGTCAGGAATGAACGGTCATATTCATCCGCTTCTACAACCACCACATTATTTTTTCCGAAAAGCACGTTGCTGTTGTAGTTACTGGCAATGCCACCCAAAAATGCAGTACAATCATATCCTGTATCTTTCAGAATATGTGCTACTATAGAAGATGTGGTTGTTTTCCCGTGTGTACCCGCTATCCCGATACAGAACATTCCCTTGCTAATAATTCCTAACACTTCAGATCTCTTCTTCAGCACAAATCCGTGGTTTCTAAAATGATTGAGTAATTGAGCATCTTTCGGAATGGCGGGGGTGTAAACCACCAAAGTATCTTCTTGTGGATGGAGAAATGCTTCGGGCAATTCAGATACTTCATCAGCATAAGTGATCTGTATACCTTCCTGCGCTAATGTTTCAGTAAGTCGGGTTTTAGTTTTATCATAACCACAAACGTCCTGACCACGTTTAGCAAAATAACGGGCGAGCGCACTCATGCCGATACCACCGACACCTATAAAAAAGACCCTATTTATTTTACTTAATTCCATTTTTATTAGATTTGAGATGGGAGATATGAGACACTAGACAAATGGTCTAATCTCAAATCACACATCTAGTTTCTCATCTCTTTACTTAATCAATTTCAACACTTCACCCGCTATCATTTCATCAGCTGCCGGCAAGGCCATTTTCCCTATGCTTTCTGATAACTTAATGCGCTGACTTTCATCTTTCAACAATTCCAAGGCTGTTTTAACCAAAGTATCTTCAGCAGAACGGTCATTGATGAGCAAAGCAGCACCATTTTTAACCAGTGCCATTGCATTTTTAGTCTGATGATCTTCTGCTACATTTGGAGAAGGCACCAGTATTACTGGTTTTTTGATCAGGCAAAGTTCTGCAATGGTTCCTGCTCCGGCACGGGAGATGATTACATCTGCCGCTGCATAAGCCAGGTCCATTTTATTTAAAAATTCCAGGATGCGCACGTTGGGGTGATATTCAAGCCCTAACCTTTCAATAATTCCTTTATAATAGAACTTACCGGTTTGCCAGATCACCTGAACATCCTGAGCTAAAATTTCAGGCAGGTGTTTTTCAATCGCTTTATTTAAGGTTCCTGCGCCTAAACTCCCCCCCGTAACCATAATGGTTTTTTTCAATGGATCAAGTTTCAAAAGTTCAGCACCTGCATGGTGTTTACCTTTAATATCCACCACCTCTTTACGTACCGGATTACCTGTTTTCAAGATCTTATCTGCCGGGAAAAACTGATCCATTTCGTCAAAAGCGACACAAATCTTGGCCGCTTTTCTGCCCAGCCACTTGTTGGTAACACCTGCATATGAATTTTGCTCCTGTATTAAACTTGGAATTCCTTTCAATGAAGCCGCATACAATAACGGACCAGAAGCATATCCCCCTACACCCACAACAGCATCAGGTTTAAAATCTTTAATAATTTCTAGGGCTCTTTTTACACTTCCGATCACTTTAAATGGCAATGCCAGATTTTTCATGATCGAACCGCGCTGCATACCACTGATATTCAATCCTATAATTTTATATCCGGCAGCTGGAACTTTTTCCATTTCCATCCGGCCGTTTGCGCCCACAAACAAAATTTCACAGGAAGGAACCAAGCGTTTAAGCGCATTGGCTATGGCTACGGCGGGAAATATATGCCCGCCGGTGCCACCACCTGATATGATAATTTTTGGGGAATTATTCATTTTGTTATTTAATTATTGAATGAGGGAATTTTGAATGAGGGAATGTTCAATAAAGATAGCTACATTCAATCATTCGTTCATTCTATCATTCTTTATTTCTATCTCTAATTATTGAATTTGTGAATTTTGAATGAGTAAATGTTTACTAGCGACAATTACATTCTACAATTCAATCATTCTTTCATTTAATCCTTTATTTATGATTACTTACTTTTTTTCTTGCTTTAGCTACAATTGCTAAAATTTCATTTACTTCTTTCAATAATGGTTGAGCTTCCATCGTATTTGTAATCTTCGATTCTGCTAGGATCTCAATCCAGAACGCAGTTTCATCCGCTTCCTCAACAACAATACTCAGCTTAGAAAAAAATTCTGCCCTGGACCTACTTCTGCATGCAGCTCTATAATTTGCTCCGACTGATGATGCTGATCGTATAAATTGCCTACCTATTATTTTTCCTTCTTCAGTTTTTGGCAGTGCTTGATAAAACTTTATTGAATCCAAAACGAACTGCTTTGTTCTGGCTTTTATCGATTCTACAAAATCAATTTTAGTTACATTCTCCATTATTTATTAATTTCTAACTATTAAACTTTGGGATGTTCACTTCAATAGGGAATTCTATCACTTCATCATTACAACAATCTTATTCAATCATTCAAAATTCTGTCACGCTCTCAATCATTCATTAATTATTGTCTCACTCGCTAATTCAATCATGCTATCACTCACTAATTATTAATTAAGCCATCGCCGGAATCTCTCCTACAATCACTTTATTCTTTACTTTTTCTTTCTCCTCTTTAGCTCCTCCAATGGCATTTTCTTCCACATCTCTACTTACACTCAGGATAATACCAAAGGCTACACTGGTAAAAATCATTGATGTTCCACCCATACTCACCAATGGTAAAGGCACGCCCGTTACCGGTCCCAAACCTACGGCTACTGCCATATTTGCAAAAGCCTGAATGGTTAAACTAAAACTCAAACCGGCAGCCAGCAGTGCCCCGAAAGCCTTCGGAGCCTTGGTCACTATTTTTATGCATCGGTATAAAAGCACCAGGTAAAGCACCATAATGACAATTCCGCCCAGTGTTCCCCATTCTTCAATAATAATGGCGAAAATAAAATCGGAATACGGATGGGGAAGGAAATTGCGCTGTGTACTATTACCTGGTCCTTTACCAAAAACACCACCAGTGGCCAGGGCAATTTTTGCCTGATCGGCCTGGAAAGTTTTATCTGAATGCTGCATCTCCGGATGCATGAACGTATTAATCCTCGACATGTAAGTCTTCCGCCTCGGCCCGAGGAAGAATACAAATAACAATAACACAAGACCACCCGCACAAACAATAGCTATTTGCTTGATACTAATCCTGCCGATAATTAACAGCAAAATACTTACACCGAAAAGCATTAGTGCCGTTGAAAGGTTAGCCAATGCAATCAGTACAAAAACCACACAAACGGAGCCCATGATTGGTAAAAAGGACTCTTTTACATCTTTAATATTCTCCTGTTTTTTCGTCAGCATCCTGGCCAGAAATGTTATTAAAGCCAATTTTGCCAAATCGGATGTTTGAAAAGTCAATCCGATTACCGGAATCTTTACCCAGCGTGACGCATCGTTTAAATTTGTTCCAAAAATTAAGGTGTAAACCAGTAATGGAATCGTGATAATCATTAATATTTTAGATATACCTGCGTAATACCTGTAATCCAGCAAATGTGCAATGTAAATCATCCCAATCCCCATCAACACAAAGATGAGGTGTTTGGTTAACAGCAATTTCTCTACGGCTTCGCCTTTTTTATAAGCCAAAGTTCCCGTTGCACTATAAACTGCCATTACAGAGATAAGCGAAAGCAAGATGATGATCAACCAGATCCATCTATCGCCTTTTGTTTTATCAAGTAGTGCTTGGAACATATATTAGCCTCCTATATTATAATTCTTTAACTGCTGCTTTAAACTGGTTGCCGCGGTCTTCATAGTTTTTAAATAAATCAAAACTGGCACATGCAGGTGAAAGTAAAACTGCATCGCCGCGTTTGGCCAGGTGAAAAGCAATCTGAGTGGCTTCATCAGCAGAAAACGTATTTACAATAACTTCCACATCATCTTCAAAGGCATCATGAATCCGTTTGTTATCCTTACCTAAACACACAATCGCTTTCACTTTACTTTTTACCAGATCTTTTAGCATGTTGTAATCATTGCCTTTATCAACTCCGCCCATAATCAACACCACATCGGCTGTCATACTTTCCAGCGCATACCAGGTAGAATTCACGTTGGTGGCCTTGCTATCATTGATAAAATCAATTCCTGATATCTTAGCTACATGTTCTAACCTGTGCTCAATATTTTTGAAATTGCCCATACTTTCACGAATGGTCTCATTTCTTAACTCTAAAACCTTCGCAACAATGCCCGAAGCCATAGAGTTGTAAATGTTGTGCTTGCCTTGTAAGGCTAAATCTGAAATAGACATGGTTAGTTCTTTATTAGGTTCTGTTAGGATATGTATGGTTTGTGCTGCTAAATAAGCACCAGGTTCATTCTTTTTAATAATGGAAAACGGAAATACATTTGCTAAAGGCTTAAAGGCCTGCACTGCTTTTACAGTTTCTTCATCATCGGCACAATAAATGAAGACATCATCTGCCGTTTGATTTTGAATAATGCGCATTTTGGATGCAACATAATTTTCCATTTTGTAATCGTAACGATCTAAATGATCGGGCGTGATATTTAAGAGCACAGCAATATCTGCCTTGAATTTAAACATATCATCAAGCATGAAACTGGAGATTTCCAGCACATAATAATCATAGTCCTTATCAGCTACCTGCGCTGCGAAACTGTGACCAATATTTCCTGCAAGTCCTACATTTAAACCCGCATTTTTCAAAATGTGGTACGTAAGCAAACTGGTGGTTGATTTACCGTTTGATCCTGTAATGCAGATGGTTTTCGCCGTGGTATATCTTTTGGCAAATTCAATTTCTGAAATGACAGGCGTTCCCTGGGCGATTAATTTTCTAATGATCGGTGCAGTTGGCGGAATACCAGGGCTTTTGATTACTTCTGTTGCATTTAAAATCAATGCTTCAGTATGTTTTTCTGATTCAAAAGGAATGTTCAGTTTCTCTAATGCTGATTTATATTTATCGGCAATTACGCCGAAATCTGAAACGAATACCTCAAAGCCTTTGGCCTGTGCAAGTTTCGCTGCACCAACGCCACTTTCGCCTGCGCCCAAAATAACCACACGGCCCTGCCCTGCCATTGCTGACTGCGGGTTTTGTAATGTGTTATTTTGAATTGTGCTCATTTTTAATTAGTATTTAGTATCAAGTCAAGAAGCTTAATAGCCAATTTTTTATTAATCTTTATTTATTTAAGAAGGCTAGCATTTTTTTTACCTTCTATCTTGAAGCCTTCCGCCCTAGGTTTATCTCAATTTTAACGTTACTATTGTGATGATGGCCAGCATGATTCCGATGATCCAGAAGCGCGTTACAATCTTTGCCTCATGATATCCCTTTTTTTGATAGTGGTGATGCAAAGGCGACATCAGAAAAATCCTGCGGCCTTCTCCAAACCGCTTCTTCGTGTATTTAAAGTACGATACCTGCATAATGACAGACACCAATTCTACCAAAAAAACGCCGCATAGAACCGGAATCAACAGTTCCTTGCGGATCATTAAAGCGAAGGAAGCGATGATTCCTCCAATGGCCAAACTTCCGGTATCGCCCATAAAAATCTGAGCCGGATAAGAATTATACCAAAGAAAACCTACACAAGACCCAACAAATGCGCCTGCAAAAATCATCAGCTCTGCTGAATTTGGAATGTACATGATGTTCAGGTAATCGGCCATTACCGTGTTACCCGAAACATAAGCCAAAATCCCTAAGGTAATCCCGATGACAGCGGATGTTCCAGTGGCTAAGCCATCTATCCCATCAGTTATATTGGCTCCGTTTGATACCGCCGTAATAATGAAAACGGTAATGAGCAAAAAGATGATGAAGGCAAACTTTTGATAATCACCACCTAAAAACTTCAATACCTTTGCGTAATCAAATTCATTATTCTTATAAAAAGGCATGTTGGTTTTGGTCGATTTCACATCTTGTGTATAGTAAAAAGTCTCCCCTTTCTGACGCAATACCATCGGGGCCGGCGAGGTCACTTTTACATCATCCTGAACCGTTTCTCTCACCACAATATTGGGATGAAAATACATCGTCGTACCAACAATTAAACCTAAACCTACTTGCCCAACAACCTTAAACTTGCCCGCTAAACCTTCTTTATTTTTTTTGAAAACCTTAATATAATCATCCAGGAAACCAACTGCACCCATCCAGATGGTGGTAATGATCATCAGGATCACATAGATATTGGAAATATTGGCAAACAATAAAGTTGGAATCAGAATCCCCAACAAGATGATAATCCCTCCCATCGTTGGAGTGCCTTGTTTTTGCATCTGCCCTTCCAAACCAAGATTTCTAACCGTTTCTCCAACTTGCTTTTTATGGAGATAATCGATTAACCTCCGTCCGTAAACGGTTGTAATGACCAAAGACAAAATAATAGAAATCGACGCACGGAACGTGATATACTGGAACAACCTTAATCCAGGAATGTCATAATGCTTATGCAAGTATTCGAATAATAAATATAACATTAGCTGTTCGGGTTTAGTTGTGCTAGTAAAATTTCTTTATCATCAAAATGGTTCCTTACGCCATTAATTTCCTGGTATTTTTCATGTCCTTTTCCGGCGATGAGGATAATATCACCGCTTTTTGCCAAATGACAGGCTGTTTTAATGGCTTCCCTTCTGTCTAAAATGGATAAGGTTTTACGTTTATTGGTAGGTGAAACACCTGCTTCCATCTCTGTAATAATACTTTGAGGATCTTCCGTTCTTGGATTATCAGAAGTTAAAATCACTTTATCACTCCAATCGCAGGCCACCTGTGCCATCACCGGTCGTTTGGTTTTATCCCGATCACCACCGCAACCAATTACCGTAATTACCTGTTCTGTTCCCTTGCGGATATCTGCAATTGTGCCTAATACATTTTGAACCGCATCTGGTGTATGGGCGTAATCTACAATACCAATAATTTTATCTGAAGAAACAATATAATCAAAACGACCTTCAGCGCCGGTTAAACGACTTAAAGAAGTTAATACTTTCAATTTATCCTGTTCCAGCAAGATGGCTGTTCCGTATACCGCCAATAAATTATAGGCATTGAATGAACCAATCAACTTGAAATACACATCTTCATTGTCGATATCCAGGTGCAATCCGCTAAAACCGTTCTCCACAATTTTAGCTTTAAAATCTGCCAGTTGTTTCAAGGCATAAGTTTTTTTATGCGCCTTTGTATTTTGCAGCATCACCAAACCATTTTTATCATCAATGTTGGTCAGTGCAAAGGCTGACTTTGGAAGCATATCAAAAAAGGATTTCTTAGCCTTTAAATAGCTTTCAAAAGTTTTGTGAAAATCAAGGTGATCATGGGTCAGATTAGAAAACACACCTCCTGAAAAGCTTAAACCTTCAATTCTATGTTGAGAAACCGCATGTGAACTCACTTCCATGAAACAATAATCACATCCGGCGTTTACCATATCACTTAGTAACTGGTTAAGCGCAATCGGATCTGGAGTAGTATGTGTTGCCGGTATAACGGTATCATTTATATAATTTTCTACCGTTGAAATTAATCCGGTTTTATAGCCTAAATCTTTAAATAATTTAAATAGAATAGTGGCAATGGTGGTTTTACCATTTGTTCCAGTAATGCCAATCAGCTTTAAATCGGCAGAAGGATTACCAAAATAATGACCTGCCATAATACCCAAAGCTACAGCCGTATTTTCTACCTTAATATAGGTGACGGTAAAATCATGAACTTCAGGAAGATTTTCACATACAATTACAGTTGCTCCCTGCGCAAGGGTTTGCGCTATAAACTGATGGCCATCAGCCAGCGTTCCCACTACTGCAAAAAAAACATCGTCTTTACCAACCTTGCGTGAATCAAAGTGGAGCGCATTGATTTCCCTATCGGTTTTCCCAACCAATTCTTTAATCGTTACGCCATATAGTAAATCTTGTAATTGCATTTTGTTTTTTTAATTAGAGAAGGATTGAATTAGAGAATAAAAGAATGTGGCTATCGCCTTTAGCACTCACTTATTCAAAATTCTATCATTCAATCATTTCATTTAATTAGAGAATAAAAGAATGTGGCTATCGCCTCTAACATTCACTCATTCAAAATTCTATCATTCAATTATTTCATTTAATTAGAGAATAAAGGAATGTGGCTATCGCCTTTAGCACTCACTCATTCAAAATTCTATTATTCAATCATTTCATTTAATTCAACTCTATCTGTACGCCTAAACCTCTTCCTACTTTAGGGCCGGCGGCGATGGACTGGCTGATGACCTTACCGGAACCTGCCACTTTCGTTTTTAAGCCTGCATTACCCAAAAGGTATAGTGCATCTTTCAAACCCATTCCTGCCACATTTGGCATGACTCCTCTTCGTTCTGTATTTTCCTGGTAAACGGCTCCTGCACTGGTATCAATGATGTTATAATACTCCGATTTAGATGCAAACAACGGTTTGTAACCAAATGATTTATATACCTTTTGCGTAGCTTTACTTTGCCCAGCTTTTGTTGGTGGATTACCAGTGTTCCCAACTAACCTTGTCGGCATATCATTGTACATCTGCATATCACTGGCATAAATCCGGTCAGCTACTTCACGAAACACTGGTCCGGAAACCAAGGCACCATAATATCCACCTCTGGGATCATTAATCACGACAATCATCGAATATTTAGGCTTATCGGCAGGGAAATACCCAACAAAAGAAGCCTGATATTGCTTTTTAGCTTTGTAACCTTTATTGGCATCCGCTACCTGTGCGGTACCCGTTTTACCTGCAATTTTATATAAAGGGTTGCGTACATATTGCTTTCCACTACCTTCAGTCACCACACCCTCGAGCATTTTCTTTATTTTACTTAAGGTTACATCCGAGCATATTTTATCATTGATCACCCTGGCTTTAAATTGTTCAATCGGATTTCCAAGTCTCCTGACTTCCTTTACAAAAATTGGTGCAATATATTTACCATTATTGGCCACCGCATTATAAAATGACAGCATTTTTAAGGGCGTAAGCTGCATTTCATAACCATAAGCCATTTGCGGGAGGGTCATTTTCCCCCAGCTTCTATTTGATGGATTTTTAATAACAGGTTTTGCTTCTCCGGGAATCTGCAATTCCAGCTTTTCATTCAAATGCCAGTTATACAGATGGTCCGTAAAACGTTTTGGATTTTCACCATACCGGTTATTGATCAGGTAGGCGATTGCGGCATTTGATGATTGCTCAAAAGCTTTCTTAACCGTAACAACCCCAATACTTCCATGCGAATCTTTAATCATATGCCCAGGAATCTTATAATTTCCTGTGCCTACCATGGTATTCGTATCCACTAACTGATCTTCCAGCAAAGCCATATAGGAAGCCAGTTTAAAAGTTGAACCAGGATCCTGATTACCAGCTATGGCATAGTTAAACTTCTCTTTATAAACACCTTCTTCTACTTTAGAGAAATTGGCTACTGCCCTGATTTCTCCTGTGGCCACTTCCATTACAATCACCGCACCATGATCTGCATCATAGGCAATCAGTTGTTTTTCAAGCGCACTCTGCGCCAGATCCTGCATATTCACATCAATGGTGGAGATAATATCCGCGCCATCTTTCGGTGCCACCTCAGCCTCTTCATTTACCGGAATATAAACGCCTCCGGCAATCCGCTGCATTAATCGCTTACCTGTTTCGCCATTGATATACTCCTTATAAGCACCTTCCAAACCTACACCGTTGGCGACATTTTCATTTTTATAACCAATGGTACGGGCAGCCAGTGCCTGAAACGGAAGAATTCGCTTGTTCTGCTGCACAGCAATTAAACCACCACTGAATTTACCAATGTTATAAAGCGGAAAAGTCCTGATCGTTTTCAGATCGGCATACCCCACTTTACGGTGAATCAATAAATACCTGGCGCTATCTTGCCTGCCTTTACGTAGCATCCGGGCATAATCCTTAGCGGTTTTATCATTAAAAATCTGCGACAATTTGAGCCCCAGAGAATCGACCTTTTCATTGAAAACCTTATCATCTGCAATTCCACCTGCATACATATCCATACGAAGTTCGTATTCCGGAACAGATGTAGCCAGCAAACTCCCGTCGTTAGAATAAATATTCCCGCGGGTAGCCTCTACATTAACATAGCGTGTTGACAGGCTATCAGCCATTGCCTTCCATTTTTTACCTTGCACAAACTGCACCTGACCGAGGCGTAAAAACACCGCAAAAGCAAAAAGCACAATTAAGCCAAATGCCAGGTATACGCGAAGCAAGATGTTTGCTCTAATATTCATCGCTTTTAACAATTATTTTTTTTGGTGGTTCAATCAGTTCCTTTATTCCGAGGGTATCTACCTTTTTGGCTACTTCTGTCAACTTACTCTTGAACATCAGATCTGCCTTTAACGATTTATACTCCCATCTTAATTCTTTTACTTCTTTATTTAACTTATCAATACGGCGAACATTATTTACCGCAAAGTGGCTGTTGGCAATGTAAATCATCCCCAAAAAAGCCAGAAAACACAAATAAGGCAAAGCATCTGTTGCCGCCTCTTTTGATACCAAGCCATCATTAAAAAGCTTACTGATAAACGAATTGCTATCCATTTTTTCTTCAGCTGTTTTTGGTTTTTTAGGCGCAGCCTTTAGCTCCGGCTCAGGTCCGATCTCCTCTTCTTCTATATCTTCCCTGAACTTGTTCATATCTTCTCTGCTATTCTCAATTTCGCACTTCTAGCCCTGTTGTTCAGCACAATTTCCTCATCCGAAGCTACAACAGCTTTACGCGTAACCACATTAAAAGGCTTCTGTTGATTTCCAAAAAAATCCTTTTCAACCTCTCCCTGAAATTTACCTTTTGCCATAAAATTCTTTACCGGCCGGTCTTCCAATGAATGATAAGACATCACCACCAGTCTGCCACCAGGCTTTAAAACATCGGCAGCCTGCTGTAAAAAATCTTCCAGCACTTGTATTTCGGCATTCACTTCAATACGTAAAGCCTGAAAAACCTGCGCCAGGTATTTATTTTCTTTTCCTTTCGGGATGTAGGCAGAAATAGCAGCCTTTAAACTATCAATATCTGCAAATGGCATTTCCAAACGAGCAGTTACAATAGCACGCGCCAATGATTTTGCATTTTTAACCTCTCCGTATATCCCAAAAATTTTATGAAGTTTATCTTCAGTATAAGTATTTAACACTTCTGCAGCCGTTAAATGACGGTGCTGATCCATCCGCATATCCAGATCGGCATTGTGCCGGATCGAAAACCCACGCTGAGGAACATCAAACTGATGAGATGAAACCCCTAAATCAGCCAAAATGCCATCAACCTGCCTTACACCGTTTAAACGAAGATTATTTTTTAGAAATCCGAAATTCTGATCGATAAAAACCAATCGTTTATCATCCGGAATATTTTGTTGCGCATCAGGATCCTGATCAAAAGCAATCAATTTACCTTTATCACTGAGATGCTTTAAAATTTCTCTCGAATGCCCGCCACCACCAAAAGTAACATCAACATAAACCCCGTCAGGATTAATATTAAGCCCCTCAATACAAGGTTGCAACATCACCGGAACATGGTAATTATTCTCCATCAACGCCTCCTTTCTTATTACCCATTACCTTTTGAGCAAGATCTGCAAAGTTTGCAGGCACGTCATCAAAAATATCTTCGTAAGATTTTTTATCCCAAACCTCAATCCGGTCTAACTGACAAGCTAAGACCAGATCACTACCAATACCCGCATACTCTACCAATGATTTAGGCAGCAATACACGACCAGCCGCATCAAGCGAAAGCTCGGTGGCACCACGGGTAAAAGCCCGAACAAAAGCACGGTTTTCCTGATCGTAAATATTTAGCTTGGCCAGATCGGCCACAACGGCATCCCAAACATTCTTAGGATAGATCACCAGATTTTTTTCGAAACCACGGTTAATAATAAGCCCTTCCTTCTCGGCATCAGGCAATTGCTTCTTAAGCGCAGCGGGTACCATAAGGCGTCCCTTTGCGTCAAGTTTACAATCGAATTCTCCTAAAAGTTGGGTCATAGTGGTATCTACACTTTTTATCTAGTGTAAAAGTAAAGAGTTCTACCACTTTTTACCACATTTTACCACAAAAAAGTTTTCAACATCTTTTTTGTTACATTAAAGCATACTCATTGAATCAAAAAATATGTTGAGCGATATACATAACCCACCATAAACACTAATAATCAGCACTTTAAAAACATTGGTTTATTGAAGTGGGAAACAAGCCCAAAATTTAATTCTTGGCTCCAAATTTAGGCTAATTAATTCCGAAATGCATGAGTAAGGCTACAAATTGGCTAAATGATCCTGATCAATATCGATTGGAAGATATTTTTTTTGATGGAAATTCAGATTAAACTTCTATATAATTTTATGGCCGTAATTATTACTTTGAAGCGAAATGATATTAGTAATCCTTACTTGAGGTCATTTCAAGACTAACGATTTAATAATACCTTAGAAATTTTATTTAGATCTTATACCCAGGCTTTTTTCCAAAAAAATTAAATCCAAAGAAATAATAGATAAAAACTTATAGGAATTTTATTTTTTCCCCCTTATGACATCTGTCAAATATCACTATATAAGGAATGAGAGAAAGCATAAGACCATGCATCTTATTCTAGAAGATTAAAAGAAATTGTTTTTGGAGCTAAGCGAAATGAGAAGGGATGAGTGTGTTAAAGAGAATGAAGCTAAGCCAGATTTTTAAATAGTTATCGGATGAATATAACATATTATCCATCCGATAACTAAATTAACTATCCGTTAATTGCTTTAACGCCAGGTAATTCTTTACCTTCCATATATTCTAATAAAGCACCGCCACCTGTTGATACGTAGCTAACTTGATCTTCCATACCGAATTTAGCAATTGCAGCAGCAGAGTCGCCACCCCCAATTAATGAAAAGGCACCATTCTCAGTTGTAGCAGCCACCACAGCATCAGCCACTGCTTTTGTACCGACCTGGAAATTTTCCATTTCAAAAACACCCATCGGACCATTCCATAATAAAGTTTTAGAGTTCTTAATCACATCCTGAAATAATGCAACTGATTTCGGACCGATATCTAATCCCATCCAATCAGCAGGAATCTGACCAGAATCTACATCTTTCTTATTAGCGTCGTTCGCAAACTTATCAGCGATTACCGTATCTACAGGCAAAATTAAATTTACGCCTTTAGCTTTTGCTTTCTCCATTAACTCCAATGAAAGTTCTTGCTTATCCGCTTCCAAAAGCGAAGTACCAATTTCGCCACCTTGTGCCTTAGCAAAAGTATAGGCCATACCGCCACCGATGATCAGGTTATCTACTTTATCCAGTAACTTTTCGATTAATAAGATTTTATCCGAAACTTTTGCGCCGCCCATAATCGCAGTAAAAGGACGTTCTGCATGGTTTAAGATTTTCTCTGCATTTTCTACTTCCGAAGCCATTAAATAGCCAAAGTATTTCGCATCAGGGAAAAACTGGGCAATAATTGAAGTAGAAGCATGTGCACGGTGAGCCGTACCAAATGCGTCATTCACGTATACACTACCCAGTTGAGATAATTTCTCGGCAAAAGCTACATCGCCTTTTTCTTCTTCTTTATAAAAGCGGAGATTTTCTAATAACAGCACTTCACCCGGAAAAAGATTTTTTGCCTGGTTAACAGCATCTTCACCAATACAGTCGGCAGAAAATTTCACTTCCAGATCAAGCATCCGCGATAAGTCGCCCAGAATATGTTTTAAAGAGTATTTGTTAGTAGGGCCATCTTTTGGTCTGCCCAAGTGAGACATTAACACAACAGAACCGCCATCATTTAAAATTTTAGTGATGGTTGGCAATGCCGCACGCATTCTTTTATCATCGGTAATTTTAAATTCTTCATCAAGAGGCACGTTAAAATCTACCCTGATAAGCGCTTTTTTATCTTTAAAATTTAACTGATCGATTGTTTTCATGTTTATATATTATTTTAGTTTTAGTCGCATTTCATAATGGAAACCAATGCCTGGAATGTCAAATTCAGGTGATTCATTGATAAAGCCTATTTTTTTATAGAAAGTTACAGCGGCAGATCTTGCATTGCACCAAAGGTAATCGGTATGATATTCTTTCAGATATTCGACCGCAAAATGAATCAATGCTGCGCCGTAACCCCGGCCACCATAATCAGGATGTGTAGCCATTCCGCGGAGTTGATAACCTTCACCATCTTCCGGAAAAAAATCATTCCGCATAAAGGTAGCTACAGAAAGGATTTGATCATCTTCCACGTAACCGAGATGAAAGGTATCATAGGCTTGATCTCCATCAAAAACACATTCATTCAATGGCTTACCATTTCTCAACATCAGGCTTCTTAGCGGGAGAACTTCTTCAGGAAGAATGAATTTAACCATATTTTACTTTAACAAAAGTGTTGTACTTACTTACAAGGCAAATACAAGGATGTTTTTCAAGAGCCTTGGCAAAGTTAGCAAAGCATTTGAAACCTGATTAAAATTGAGGTAAGAATTTTGTTAATGACTTTTATTATCACCAGCAAATTGTGGTATTGACGAGGATGTCAGGAATATGTTTAGATGAGCGAATAATGCATCTTTTTGAAAAAGCAGTCATAAAATCCCATGAAAAGGATTCTATGACTGCCTTAAATTTATTTACTTTTCAGTTCGTTAACCGGTGTGGTTAATGTAAAAGCTTTGTGTACTTTTTCTACTTCCAGTTCTTTAGCCAAAGAAAATTCTGCAGATTGTTTTATTGATAATGATGAGGTACCAATGTTAACTTTATAGGTTCCTGCTTCAGCTACCCATGCACTTCTGCTTTCCATAAACGAAGCGAGATCTTTTGGAGACAGTGTAAGTTGAACAGTTTCTGACTGACCAGGTTTTAACAACTTTGTTTTAGCAAATGCTTTTAATTCTTCTGCCGGTTTATCAACGTCTTGATGTGGTGCTGAAAGATAGAGTTGTACAATTTCCTTCCCGGCAACCTTTCCCGTGTTCTTAACGGTAACTGAAGCCGTCAATTTTCCTTCGAAAGTTTTGCTGCTTAATTTTAGGTTGGCATATTCAAAACGGGTATAAGATAATCCGTAACCAAACTCAAAAGATGGTTTTACTTTGAAGGTATTAAAATAACGGTAGCCTACATAAATACCTTCGGCATAAGTTACGTTTTCAGGGTTGGATGCAGGTGTACCTAACCAGTTTTTGGCTGAGGGCGTATCTTCATATTTCACCGGGAAAGTCATGGTTAATTTCCCTGAAGGTGTTACTTTACCACTAAAAATATCAGCTACAGAGTTTCCACCTTCCTGACCAGGCTGCCAGGACAATAAGATGGCATCTACTTTATCTTTCCAGCTAGCCGTTTCAATCACGCCGCCAATATTTAAAATTACCACCACTTTTTTGCCTTTTGCATGAAAAGCTTCAGTTACATTATTCATTAGGTTTACCTCATCCGCAGCCAGGTTAAAGTCATTATCTACAGTACGATCGCCTCCCTCACCAGAATTTCTTCCGATAGTGATCACCGCCAGTTCAGTTGATGCTGCCTTTTTTGCAATCAGCTCTTTATTTAAATCCAGCTCGGGCAATCTTTGCGGCAATGCCAGAATTCCCCGTTTTTTACGGCTTTCCAATTCTGCTGCCTTTTCTTTTGCTGCAAATGGCGTGTATAACGTTTTAAGCTCATCATCCAATTTATATCCGCCCTTTTCCAGCCCCTCGATCAAGGAAACCGTATAAGATTCATTCACATCACCACTTCCGGTTCCGCCCGAAATGAAATCGTATGAGGTTACCCCAAAAGCTGCAATTGGTTTTCCTTTGGTCTGATAAGGCAATAAATGATCATTATTTTTCAATAAAATCATGCCTTCGGCAGCCGCACTCCTGGTCACCTCAGCATTAGCTTTTAAATCCGGGTGATCAGTATATTTATATTTCGCCATGGTTGGAGATTTGAAGACCAGCTCCAAAATTCTTTTAATGTTTGTTTCTACTACAGCTTTTGAAAGTTTACCATTTTTCATATTTTCAAGAATGGCTTTTTTCTGTGCAGGGAGGCCGGGCATTAATAAATCATTTCCTGCCTCAAGCTGGGCAACAACATTACTGGTACCACCTTGCAATGAACTAAATCCAGCGTAACCACCAAACCAATCCGTCATTACAATTCCTTTAAAGCCCCATTCATCGCGAAGAATATCTGTTAACAAATCTTTTCTTGCTGAAGTATAAGTTCCGTTAATCAGGTTATAAGATGACATCACTGTCCAGGGATTGGATTCTTTAACAGCAATTTCAAAGCCTTTTAAGTAAAGTTCACGCATGGCTCTTTCGGTAATGTGTTCATTAATAGAAAGGCGATTGGTTTCCTGATTATTAGCGGCAAAGTGCTTAATGGATGTCCCTACACCGTTAGACTGGATGCCATTTACCATGGCTGAAGCAATTTTACCAGACACTAATGGATCTTCGGAGTAGTATTCAAAATTCCGGCCATTTAAAGGATTGCGGTGAATATTTAAGGCAGGAGCCAGCAGCACATCTACCCCATATTCTTTCACTTCATTTCCCATGGCTTTACCAACAATCTGGATTAATGCCGGGTTCCAGGTAGAGGCGAGCGCAGTGCCCACCGGAAAAGCTGTACAGTAATAGGTATTCTTATCCTTTTCACGAATGGGTTTAATGCGTAATCCGGCAGGGCCATCGGCTACAATAATTTCCGGAATCCCTAAACGCTTGATGGCATAGGTGCCACCGGCTGCTCCCGGAACACGACCTTCTATTGCACCAACCACTGGTGTTAAACCATCAAAACCAGGCATGCCTGTGCCCATTAACATAGATGCTTTTTCTTCATCAGTCATTTTGCTGATCAAATCATCAATGCGCTCACTGACCGGTAAACGGTAATCTTCATATTTGTCTAACCTTCCGTTTCTGTTTAAATCTTCGAAAGTAAAACCATTTATGGTAATCCTAAGTGGTTTTTCTGTGTGTTTCGGGGATGCATTTTTCCAGGAAAGATTTGAAAATACCAATGCTGCCATCAGCGATAGCTTTAAATTCTGATTTACGTGATGCTTTTTCATATTTTATCTATTTGGCTATGATTAGTTTAATAATTTGTGATATTTTAACCAGTCTTCAAACCGGTCAACCCAGCTATCAACAGGCAGATTTTGCTTTCCCATTCCGAAGCCATGACCACCCTTTTCATACATGTGCAACTCTGCCGGGTAACCACCTTCCAGCCATTTATTATACAACTGAATACTTCTGGGTGCAAGTTTTAGCTGATCATCTGTTGCGGCACATACAAATAAAGGAGTGCTGAGTTTAGGTAAAGGCTTTTGTAACAGTGCTGCAGAAACACCACCATAAATGGACGCCGCAAAATTTGGAACGAAGTTGCCGTTATTGTTCAATACGGTTTGCATGGCAACAGTACTGCCTGCGGAAAAGCCAATAATGCCAATCTGATTGGTTTTAATACCATATCTTGACGCATTTTCATAAACGTACTGAAGGGCTTTTTTTCCATCTTGTGACGACATTTCAATTAATGGTGCAGTACTTTTTTCGAAAGCAGCCCGGTCTTTCAGTTTATCCATCATTTCTTTTGCAGGATCATTCGAAATGGTTTCGAGTAAACGATATTTTAAAACAAAAGCAGTAATTCCCTTTTCACTCAATCTTTTGGCTAAATCTATCCCTTCCCTGTTGATGGATAGACTCTGGAAACCACCACCAGGTGCAATTACCATGGCTGTACCTGTATTTTTCACACCTTCGGGCACTTTATAAACCAAAACCGAGGGATCAGTCACATTGTAAACCACTTCTGTTTTAAAGAGCTCGGAATAAACCTGTGCTTCTTTCTGCTTCCAGTTTTCAGACCCTGGCGCCTTGCCGTTATAGAGTTTTATAACTTCCTGTGCCTGAATGGAGAAAGAAAAGCCAAGGGCGGTAAGTAGTAATAAGGGGATTTTATTTTTCATGGGATTCTATTTTGTTATTGTCAATCTAAATTTCAAAGCACTATCTTAAATGAGATAGCATCAGCATAAAATTTCTGTTCGTTATTTTTTATATTTTTCTGTTCTTGCATCTTTGATTACGCCTTTCCAGTTTAAGCCATAAGCAAAATCATAGCGGTTCCCATCTGTATCCTGATATAGAATTAAATCAAACGGGACGTCCTCTTTCTGTTTTTCCACGGTTGCCATATTTGCCGGCATTTGCAAAGGCAACAAACCTGATGGTTCAGTTTTGCCTGAAATAATATCTAAAACAGCTTGTGTGGAAACACCAAAATTCAGTACAATGCCATTTACACTTTTCTCAAACTCATTAAAAATCATCGGTTTTGAAGCGGTAACTGAAACGATAACCGGTTTTTCTTTCATCATTTCACGGGTATCGAGAATGGTCCGCAAATCCATGGTATTGGATGCAGTAACCGTTTTGTCCTTATAGTTCCGGTCTTTAATAGTTGGGTCGATTACAGGATCGCCGGCAGCAATGCTTTTGGATCTGGCACTTTCTGCAGTATAGGTTCCGTATTGCAAGCTGATGGGCACATAACCATTACTGCCACTCTTGCGATCATTGATATCATAACCACCTTCAGCACTTTGCGGACTGCTTACAAATACGATAGCGAAATCTGCCTGATCAGGTACATCTGTTACGTTGTAATATTTTTTAACCAGTTCTATATTAACCGGGTATTCAAACTTTGCAGCCGTATAAATGCCCCACCAGTCTTTGGTGGCCGCAGTGTATATTTTGGGGATATAAACCGTTTGTTTTGTTTTTACCGGAAGTACGTTAGCACTATTTTTTAACAGTATAACAGATTTTAACTGTGCGTTATATCCTGCTTTCATAAATTCAGCATTGCCAACAATTGCTTTGGTTTCGGCTACATTTAAGTAAGGGTTTTCAAAGAGCCCGACACGGAATATGTTTTTAAGTAAGCGCACGGCAGACCTTTCAAAACGGGCCCGCATAAATTTTTCGCCGTATTCTTTTATGCCCATTTGATAGGCTTCCAAAACAGGTTTCTGATCATTATTACCGCCAAACTGATCTACGCCTGCCATTAAAACTTTATAATGTCTCTGGGCAATGGTTAAAGCTTCGGCACCCCAGGGTTTACCGGCAAAAAGATTTGGCGTTTTTCCTTCATCACCAGTAACGAGCCAATCGGTACATACTACGCCATCGTAGCCATATTGATCTCTCAATAAATCGGTAATTATATACTTACTGAAGCCATTGGCTACATTTTCCTTATACTTTTTATCCTGATCAAAAGTGATGGTATAATAAGGCATTACTGCTGATGCTTTTGCTGTTTTTCCTTTTAGTTTAAAAGCACCATTTACAAAGGGATCAATATGTTGCTGCAAATTATTGCCGGGGTAAACCGTAAATTTTCCATAAGCCCAATGCCCGTCTCTGCCCCCTTCTTCTGCCCCGCCACTTGGCCAGTGTTTTACCATTGCATTTACACTTTGATAACCCCAGCCATCCTTAATTTCATCTTTTCCATAAGAAGTTTGAAAACCATCAATGTAGGCGCGCCCCATATCTGTGGTTAATAACGGGCTTTCGCCAAAAGTCATTGCAATGCGATACCAGCGGGGTTCGCTTCCAAGATCAATCTGTGGAGACAATGCCGTTGCAATGCCAAGGGCGCGGTATTCTTTCGCTGCGATTTGACCAAACTGTTCCACAATTTCCGGATCGAAGGTTGCCGCCATGCCCAAACCATCAGGCCACATGGAAATTTTACCACCCGCACCAGCATTAAACTCACTTGTGGCTATTGCGGTATGCCGCGGATCCGAACTGTTATTTGCCGGGATGCCTAAACCAATGCCTTCAACAAAAGCCTGAACATTGTTATTCCAGGTGGCTGCAATTTCCGGCGTTTGCACACTGGTTAACAAGACATGGCGCAGGTTATCATTTTTTAAAAAAAGCTTTTGCTGATCAGTTAAATCTGATGCCTTCGCCTTACTCTCCGGAAACACCTTACCACCGTAAGTACCCATATTGTATCCGGCTACACCTGCCGGCAATGCCTGGTGCCTGCTGTAAAGCATTAAGCCGGCAATTTGTTCTACCGTCATTTTCGAAGCCAGGTCTTTTGCCCTTTCATCTGCGGTTAAACGCCAGTCTTCATACCGGTCTAGTTTGCCGTTTTGATTTAGATCTTTAAACTTTAATCCGTTAACCGATAATATTTTAACACCCGAACTGGTGGAATAGCCAAGCATGGCACCACGGTTATTTTTAACGATGGAGAACTGTTGCGCATTTAATGAAAAATTCGTCAACAGGGCTATAGACAGGGTTACTGTAATTTTCTTCATTTGGTTAGAATTTGAAATTTAATGAGGCCTCAACGGTAAACGGACGGATATAGGAACCTACTAAAATCTGGTTGTAATAAGCAGATGCATCTGTAATTAACTCGGCACCGTTAATGGTCCCTTTCGCACCGGTCTGGTTTAAGAAGTTAACTGCAGTTACACCGAAGTCAAAATGTTTGTTCACCTTATAATTTATACCACCAAAGGTTTCCCAGCGTGCAGCAAAGTAAAGTGCATTCGTTAAGTTAGCAAATTGCTTGCTGAAATAGCGAAAACTGGCCCAAACTTTAAAATCTTTGTAGGTATAACTTGGATCAATCTCCATTAACACTTTAGAAATCTCCAGTACGTTTTTATTATCGTATGAGTAGTTATTTCCAAAGGCGGTGAAGTTGTAATTCTTATAAATTGGATTTTGAAAAGTAACGAGATAGTGGATATTGAAACCTTTAAACGGATTGGCTACAATGTCGGTAGTCCAACCCAATGTTTGTATGTCATAGTTCACTGTCGCCACCTGCGACTCGCTGGCATTGCCTGGATTCACCAGGTTTAAACGAGAGAAGTAATTGTTTCTGGTTAAATAAGTAGCCTGAGAAACGACACTAAATTTGTCGTGATTATAGTAAATACCAAAAGCACCCAGCGGACTTTTAGTTTTAGACATGTTTGGCACTACCGCACCTGAATAGCTTTCCAGTCGGCCGTTATTCTCCGCATAGGTAAAATCAGCCAGTAAGCCAAGCCTATTGGTAATTTTGTAAACGGCATTTACTGATCCCCCAAAATGGAACCAGTTGTTATTAATTGGGCTTGTTTGTGTAGGATCGAATACAAAGCCTGCGGTACGTGGTGTTTGGTAATAATTTCCGCTTAATTTCTGGTATCTTAAATTAATGCCATAGTTGAGAGAGAATTTATCTGAAATGCTCCAGTTGTCTGAAAAATAGGTAGACAATTTATTTTCATAGCCATCATGATATTCTCCGCCAACATTATAGTTGTAAAAACCATCGGCATCTGTATTTGAAGTTCCGCCTGGTGTATTCCGTACCAGCTTTTCCGGGTTAGCTGAAACGGTTTGATAATAGAATGACCGGCTGGAAGTGTATTGATCCACATTATAATAATATTCGGTTAACCCTAGTCTTAAATTGTGGTCATTTACTTTTTTTGTTAATTCAAATCTTGAAAGAAAAGTTTGGGTAGGCGTTTTTGGTGTAGATAAGCCTAGCATAGAATTTACGTTTCCGGTATATGCTTGTCCGTTGTTTACATAAGAAAAGCCATCGTTTGATCCAGCCTGAAGAATGCCTAAAGGAATATTGGTTAGCGTTGTAGCTTTCGCAAATCTTAAACGCGTACTGAAATTAAATTTCCAGTCGTTTTTGAGCTTGTAATTTCCAAGCACATCAAAACTGTGAGAGCTTGATGCAGCATCATTTCCACCTTCATTCTTAAAAGAAAACGCACCTGTACGGATATCCTTAAACTTCATGATCCCATCATTGATGATGTAAGAATCCCTGCCAATTCTAAAGTTATCCAGCTCTTCAACCTGCCCGTTTTCTTTATATTTAAACACGGCATAATTGGTTAACGAAATGGAATTGGCATATTTATACAGAAAACTGATCTCACCTTTATCTTTTTTGAATCGTTTGGTTAACCCGGCACGATAAATTTGTGTTTTATCCGAATAATTGGAAAATTGCACGTCAAAAGAATTGGGATCATAGTTTTGGTAAATGCCGGCAACATATGACCAACCATTTGACATTGGCCCCGAAACATTTACATCCCCTTTTAACCAACCATAATGGCTGCCAGATAAATTACCAACAACTTCTAATTTTGGTGTACCCAGTTTTGTATAGGAATTAACCGCAAAACCCAGATCACCTGTGGTAATCACTGATTCTCCTATTTTTAATAAACCTGTTTTTTGCAGGCTCACACTTTGGCGCCAGGTTCTGTTAGGCAATTCAGGCCAGAAAAAGTAAACGACAGGCAGGTTATTTTCCTGAATGGTAATGCCGCCTACCGTTGATGGCAAACCGATATTGACATCCCTCGGACCAGTATTATTTGCGGCATTCAGCATCACATTTCTATTATCCTCTTCTTTTTTCTCTCCTATTTTTTTCTGTGGAATAGAATCTCTTTTTATTTTTTCCTGCGCATAAGACGAAATGCATAATACAGAAAGTATTAATACCAGGGTATTCTTTAGGGTGCTCATAGCCAACTCGGATTAAGTATGTAATATTTATAATAGTTTTTAGCAAAAAAATGAAGGAAAGCGATATTGGTTAGCATAAATCAGCATATTTATCATTGCTTCATTATGAAGCAATATTAATATGTTTAATTAAGAAAAACAAATTATTAATTTTAGAAGTCATTAATTCATATAAAATAAACCTATGATCAATCAGGATATTAAAGATAAAAGTGTGGAGTTATGGCGAAGTTCAATCCCTCATATTTCAATAGACAGCGTGGTATTCGGCTTTCTGAACAACCAGTTAAATGTGTTGTTGCTGAAGCTTAAAGAGGAAGAAAACTGGATTTTACCTGGTGGATATTTGCAAAAGGATGAAAGTATTGATGATGCAGCAAAAAGAATTTTATATGAAAGAAGTGGTGCCGATAAAATATTTCTGAATAATTTTTGTGTGTTTGGAGACCTCAACCGATCTGAAGAATATTTTATGGATTATCCTGATGACCTGTGGCATAAGCAGCGTTTTATTACCATCGGTTATTATGCATTGGTTGACCAGACCAAGGTAAAACCGGTACCTGATAACTTCACCGACCGTTGTGAATGGATGCCGGTTAATGCCCTTCCCAGATTGGTAATGGACCATGAAACAATCATCAAAAAAGCATTGAGCACCTTAAGGGAACATATCAGTTATAAACCTATCGGCTATAATTTACTTCCTGAAACTTTTACACTTCCTGAATTGCAGGGACTTTATGAGGCTATTCTCGGAGAAAAACTAAACCGGGGGAATTTTTATAGAAAGATGATGCGTTATGATATCCTCATTAAACTTGACCAGCAGCGAAGAGGTGGTGCCTATAAAGCACCTGACCTATATAAATTTGATGAAGCAAAATATAAAAAAGCGCTGAGTGGATTAAACTGGTAAATCATTCAGGCTTGATCATAATACTCAAGCCTGAATAATAATATTGAAGAACCAGGGGGAAACCAATTGTTAATTATATTCGTTCAACTGGTTTATTTTCTTTACAATATCAACCAGGCGTGAACTGTAGCCAAATTCATTATCATACCAGCCCACCACCTTTACCATATCGCCAACAATAGAAGTTAAAAGCGAATCAAAAATGCAGGAATGCGGATTATTGATAATATCTACCGATACAATCGGATCTTCAGTATATTCAATTACACCGGTCAGTTCATTCGATGCAGCACTTTTAAATGCAGCATTAATTTCACTGATGGTGGTTTTCTTTTTTAATAAACAGGTAAAATCAGTCAGCGATCCGTTCAACACCGGAACCCTTATTCCAGCTCCGCCTAAACAGCCATCCAACTCTGGAAAGATGTGAGTAATGGCTTTCGCCGCACCTGTAGTAGTGGGGATTATGGATGAAGATGCAGCCCTTGCCCGGCGCAAATCTTTATGATTGGAATCATGCAGGTTCTGATCACCTGTCATAGAGTGAATGGTAGTGATATAGCCTTCTTCAACACCCCAATGATCATTCAGGATTTTTATCATGGGCGCAATATTATTGGTCGTACAGCTGGCATTAGATAAGATTTCACTTTTAAGGTCAATCTGATCATCATTTACGCCCAGCACCACCATTGGAATATCATCTGCTGCAGGTGCTGAAATTAATACCTGCCTGGCGCCGGCCTTAATGTGTTGTCCTGCCGTGTCTGTTGTCAGGTTTTTCCCTGTGCAATCTATTACGAGGTCAACCCTAAGGGCAGACCACGGTAATTCTTCAGCTTCTTTAATGGAAAAAACAGGAATGGTAAGTTTATCAATAACCAGTGCATCAGGTTTCGCGGCTACTTCGCCATTAAAAACACCATGTACAGAATCATATTTAAAAAGATGGGCCATGGCTTTGGCATCAGCCAGGTCATTGATGGCTACTACCTCAAAGCCTTCAAGCAATGCTAAACGCAAAAAAGTTCTGCCTATTCTCCCGAAACCATTTATCGCAAGCCTCATATTAAAAATTTAGAGGGCAAAATTAATGTTTATTTCCAGATTATAGCCCCATCATATGCTCTACGTTCATTTTATTTTTGTCTGTTTAATCAGTTCGTTTTGAAAGCTGTCTTGAGATCAGTAAATTGAATACCATGCAGATGCCGATTAAAAGAAATATCAGGAGAAAGCTTCCCAGATGTTGCAAAATCATGGTACAACACATGGCACTGAAATTCAGAATTACAGTTAGCATAACAATTTTATCCGGTTTAAAACCTAGGTCTTCCAGCCGGTGGTGAATGTGATTCCGGTCACCAAGAAAAGGTGATTTTTTCTTTAAAATACGAACGGTAAATATACGGAGTGAATCAAAAATCGGAACAATTAAAATAGATACAGCAATGGCTGGTGCCGAATAAAATGCTGGTGTATTCAGGCCTGTAAACTTATTTAACTCTATAAATTTAATGGCTAGTGCAGCTGTGGTTAAACCAATAATCAGTGCGCCGGTATCGCCCATAAATATTTTAGCCGGAAACCAGTTATACCTTAAAAAGCCGGCAAGGGCACCCGCCAGGGCAAAAGCAATAAATGCATAAGGCAGCTCATCCATGATGGCAAAGCAGATACCAAAGCTTAGACTGGCCAGGATGCCAATGGTACCTGCCAGGCCATCAATCCCGTCAATCAGATTAAAGGCATTGTTTAAAAAAATAATCAGGATGATGGAAAATATTCCCCCGCCCAGGTAATTGATTTCATTGATTCCTAATACACCATACAGACTGGTAAGCCGGAAACCACCAAAAAAAACAAGTATGGCGGCAACAACTAATTGCAGCAAAAATTTTGTACTGGTATTGATACCATAAACATCATCTTTTAGGCCCAGGCCCGCCAGGATAATACAGGAAACAATTAAATAATTAGCCTCCTCAAAATTGATCAATGCGGAGAACAATAAGGTACAAATAGTAAAAATAGAAACGATTGACAATCCGCCCAGCCTTGATATATTTTCTGCATGATTTTTACGATGCAGATCGCTCACATCAAAAAGTTTATATTTCAGTGAAGCATGAATGATAGAAGGAATACTTAATATGACCAGGAGCAGTGCCAATAAAAATATTGCACAATAGAATACTTCTGGAGCAGTTATTAAAAAATTTTTGAACAAAACGGGGAACTATTTTAACAAATATAGCCAATGATTGTAGACAATCCTGTTCTTTTTGTTCTTTACGGGTAATCATATCATTTACTTTACAATAACTTAACCGCTATACCGTGATAATTAACGGGCTGAAACTTAATTTTTAATGTATCACATAAAATTTGTTTTTAATTTTGCTTACAGGCGCAAAGATTACAGGTACTGAATAATTTTAGATACTTTTTTCCGCCATAATACCATTAATGGATTCGGGATTCTATTTCTTTTTAAAGCTTTATAATCATTCTTCAATGCCGCCATTAAATTCATGAAATTTTTATTGCTGACCCCTCCGGTCCTCATATTCACCATCAGCATTGGCAGGTAAACGGCTTTTAAATGGTGAACAAAAAAATACCGCAGGATGAGATCATAATCTGCGGCAGTACCTAAATCAAGTGCATAATGTCCATACCGGAGAAAAAGTTCTTTTTTGATGTACAATGTAGGATGAGCCGGCATCCAGCCTTTTGCAATATCTTTTTCATCGGCCTGTTTGGATTTCCATCTTCTTAAAACCTGGTTATTAACCGGTTTAATATAATGAAGATCGCCATAAATGGCATCTATTTCAGGATTTTCGGAAAACTTCGCAGCTACATGTTTAATCACATGACGGTCAGCCAGCATATCGTCAGCATTTAAAATACCGATTACTGTTCCTGATGCCATCTGAATACCTTTATTTATGGCATCATATAATCCACGATCAGGTTCAGAAATAAAATGTTTTACAGCATATTGATAGGTTTCAATAATCTGAAGGCTTCCATCTGTTGATCCGCCATCTACGATAATATATTCAATATCGGGATAAGATTGATTGACAATTGATGCAATACACTCTTTCAGATAAGCCTCCCCGTTATAAATGACCGTGATAATGGATATTTTCATTTTTAAATGGCAGAAGCCTTTTACTTATGGTTAAAAAAGATATTCCTGCGGTAAATATAAATAATAAGGGAATAAAATCATCAATTGGGCATGCCTGGTAATAGGTACCTTTTTTACCGGCTTTACCATGACCAACGCAACCAGCAGAAGGCATTGACATATCCAGTGTCCAGGCACAATTGGCTTCAGGATAAATTTCACCTGGCGTGTTTGAAAATGTTCCGCCTGGCGGATTACTCTGATGAGTAAGCAATTCCGGATATCCGGGAACAAGACAGCCATATTCAGCAAAAACGAAAAACGGGATAAGATAAAGAGGGATGATTAAACATAACTTTTTCATAAGCCATTGGATTAATCATACACGAATGTAAGAAAAAAAAATCAATACCTAAATATAGGTATAATCAAAAATTCATTCTTTTTATAATTATGTTTAAACTTTAAGGTAACGAATCATATTTTTATTTTGCTTACCCCACTTAGTCTTATCATTTTAGAAGCCATAACGATTATTGGCTAAGGCATTGGAATATCTCTACCATAATCTTTTATATAATGAATTGCATTTTTTATTTCACAATCACTTAGTGTGTCCATTCGGTTTGTCTTGAATGCTCCCTTCATACTATAGTTACCGTTATGTCTTTTGATAAAAACAAAATTTACAAGTTTTGAACTGTCCATAGTCGCAAGCTCATCAAATGATAGTATGTTATTTAACCTTTCACCTCTCCTGATATGGCAATTATAGCAACTGAGGTTAGAAATTATTTGCCTGGCATCATAGGCATAATACCTGCAAGAATCTGGCAAGCTATTTTTTTTTTGTGCTTTTATGTTTATTTTGTTTTCATTTATGCAAGCAACAAATAAAAAAAATAGAATGCTACCTAAACTTAGCTTTATTGTATTTGAAACCATTCGTTGTATCTTTTAAAAATCTGCTCAATAAATTTAAGGTGTTATAATTTAAGTTTGTATATGAATAGGTACCTTTTGTCATATCACTAATATTTCGCATAAGAAAATTCATCATATCTCCTCTTTCATTATCAGATATATTATAACTAGTGTTATCTCCTAAATGGTACATTAATCGGCCCTTTTTACTAACATCTTCAATGTCCCCCAAACCTAGAGTATGAAAAAACTCGTGTACACCTATATATTTATTCTTCCTCCATTCATTGTAACTTACAACTGCTGGCCCTCCATCTCTTTGGGCAAGTCCCCCTGAATTGTGCTTTTTCCCATATTGATCAGTAAACTGATAGCCAATACTATCTACTACAGCCAATACAAAATCATTTCCCTTTAATTGACTTAGCATATTTATCTGCACAACACGAGCATTACAACTAAAATTATAGCGGATAGAATATGTATGATTTTTTCGAAAATTAAATGACTTAGTTGATGAATTATATTCAAAATAAATAACGCCACTCTTATACCCGCCGCCCCTTAATTTGGAGGTTATCACCTGCTGGGTAAAAGTCATCAGGCTGTTTAAATTAGGCGCACCACCCGTAGTGAGATCAAGCACCTTTAAGGTAATGGTGAAATCGCCGTATAGTGTTAACTCTCCACTACCATTATCGCTGATATGAAGGTTTTTGGCTACAATTCCTCCAGATAAGGCTTGATTTTGCAGCAATGAAATTTTGGTTTTAAATAAGTCAATTAAGTCATCAGCCATCATGAGTACAATATACCCATATAAATATAGCCATAAATCATACAAACAACAAAATAGTGCTTACAGGTTAATTTGAAATTATTAATGGCTTATTGGATAAATGATTATCCTATTGCCTGATCAATCTTTATCCTAATTGCTTTCCCTACCCATGGAATTTACCAAAAGGTATGTCGGTTTAAATTAAATTTCTGGTGATTTTTCCCTTGATTATATATAGCGAAGTGATGTTGCTTTTTTCGATGATGGTATCGCCTTTAAAGTTGGGGTTGGATGAACGCAAAATCAGTTTATTCCGGTCGGTATGTTCATAAATCATTTTGATGCTCCGCAGGTAGTTGGCTTTCGCATCAGCCATCACCACATAAGCTTCTCCCCATTGCAGCACATCGTAATTTGTTACTTCACGAACAGCAATAATTTCACCGGATGCATATCTGGGATACATGCTGTCGCCGTAAACCGGAAGATAGGCTGTACAATCATTAAAAGGTTTATAATTTACAAAATACTCCGCCTTTTCTTCCATCAAAATCAGGGTATCGGTATCTGATAAACTGATATCATAATAAGGTACACCTTCCTTAATTTCAGAAATTACCGGACCGATTTTCTTTACTGCTTCCCCTACGCCGGTTTCCAGCCATTCGATGTTGATATTTAACTTAAAATTCAGCCTATCTTTAATAGCGTTAGAAATTCCGGTACGCCCGCGTAATATATCAGAGAGTGAACCATCCTTAATATTTAATGCCACAGCAAAATCTCTCTGGGTTTTGAAACCCAATATATCCATTAATAATTTAAGGCGATCCAGTTCATTCATAATTAAAAATGTTGATAAGTTTACCTAAAACTATTTAGAATAACTTATTTTTTTAATATTTTTGTTATACCTCTCGCAAGATAAATAAATTTTAAATTAAAAATAAGCTCATGAAAAGTATCGAAATTAATATGCATCCTACCTTCGCATTTTATGAAAGATTTTTCGAACTGAAAAGTGTTTCCAATTACCTGTATTTTATGGATGAATGGATGGAACTCATGCTATCAGATTACTCATCTGAACAAAAGTATGCACCTGCCGATTTACTTTTTTTCTACCGGCTCCTGGTTGAACTTTATGAAATTTCATTTGCAACAAATAAGGAAGTATCTGCAGTAAAAGACTTCATCAGTAAGCACAGCAGTGTAACGGAAGATTTGCTCGAATATGAAACATATTGTTACTTTTTCAATAGCCGTTATTTAACAGCTGAGGAACTGATGCAGCCGCTTAAAACACTGAACTTTCTTTATGATGAAGAACAATTATTTAAATACAAAAATTTTCTGTTCGAATGGCTCAGCTACTCATTGGAGCAAGGCATCACTGATGGTTTTGACTCTTCCATTTACTCGCTTTATCGCAATACCAAGAGGTTAATTGAAGCCAGCTGGCTAATTTATGAACGGTTATTGAGGGCATTAGAAAGGCCATCCACCGTAATTAAAATCAATCACTTTCAGGATACCTGCCCTACCTTACTGAGAAATGAATACCTAAAAAATCCCTATCATCAAATTATTCAGTTTTTTAGAGAAGGAAGCCTGGGCAGTTACCGCGATCAGCTCAAAGCATGGTTTAAAGCGGTTATAGCAAACAACCTGACAATGGCACCACCGGATTTTATATACCTACATGACCAGCTGACCAGGCTTCTGGAAGCCTGTTACCTTATTTCAGCCTATCAAATTCCGGTTTCAACGCCTACTTCAGCTTCAGCGCAACCCCATCTCTTTTCCAGTTGGCTTGCCCTGCAGAACATCATCCATACCTCGCCGGAAGAGAACGATCCTTATGCCATTTTAACATTGCAGGAAGATGAAAAGACCAGCCCCCTTGATGTCTTCCACCCAATACTCACCCTTGAAAACATTTTTAACATCAGAGAAGACTTAAAAGAATGGAGTTATTGCGGTTCAAAGGCAGGCCATATTGCGCCAGCTACAGGCAGTGCCTTTAATTTATACGAAATATTGATCAAAATCATGGAACTTGCTTTATTACTGGTTGCGGTTGATGAAGACAAGTTATACTTACATTTTCAAAATGAAACATTTACAAACCGATAAGATGAACTTCAACGCCTTGGAAACGAACAGAACCCTTGCTGCTTTTACTCAAAAGCAGTTTACGCATCTGCTGGAACTCATCACCAGCCTGATTCCGCTGGCCTATATTTTCCAGCGCAGGGCCGATGCAGGGGGCATCACTTTAATTATGGTTTTAGACCGCTTTCAATACCAACCGAGTGATGTCACCAGAAACATGCTGGAATTTATTGCCCTGGCCAAGATTAATATAGAAATCAGGTATTTCCCTTATGGAACCATGCACGATATGTTAGCGCGTGGCAATATATTTTATTCCAGCTATTGCCGTCGCGAACATTGTATCTATCAATCTGCCCCGCAATACGAATTGATTGAAACCCCTGCATGTACATTATCCGAAATCCGGGAACAGTCTGCCTTGGTCATTCATCATGGACTAGAAAAGGCCAAGAGTTTTCAGGAAGGTGCATCAGTATATTTTAAGGAAGGTAAATTCCAGCTGTCAGCTTTTATGCTTCATCAGGTGTGCGAACAAATGTTTAAGCTGATCATCAATTTATCCGAAGAGAAAATGTGCAAAAGTCATCAGTTAGTATTATTGCAGCAAACAGCTGGTTTTTATGTTCCTGAAATCAGGAATATCTTTGATGTAAGAAAAAGCAAAGAATTGAATTGGCTGGAGTTATTGCAAAGCGCTTATCTTGGTGCACGCTATGATGATCATTACGAAATCAGGCCTCAACAGGTTATTTACCTCCAGGAGAAAATTGCTTTCATGCTGGAAAAATTAGGGCAAAAATTACAGGTTTGCTAATCATGAAGCAATAAAATAAATCTACTACAGGATTTTCCTACTCCTGATCATAAACACCCCAAAAGCACTAGCCACGGCAGCCAGTGGAAAAGTATAATCATCCAGGTTGCAGTATACCACAGATTTGGTTACGATAAAACCATCAAGAGCTGTACCATTACATCCAGAACTCGATATAGCATACCCATTGGGGCAGACCCTGCAGCCACCGCTCGCAGCGACCCATTTGGTCTGACTATTATTAACGCAGTTAGAGGTTTGTGGTTCGGTTGGAGAATTTTTATACGCCGATCTAGTTCCAAAAAGCAATCTTATGGCGTTATCTACTAACCCTAAATCATCAACCGAGGTATAAACTGTAGACCCAACCTGGCATCCATTTGTTTGCGCATTAGAAATGCACGTACAGAATAGTAGTAAACAAAAACAAATAAAACCTTTCATATGCAGCGCATTACAGCTGCAAAACTACATGGTGTTACGTTCAATATTAACGTTCATTTTATTCAATATCAGGCAGTTAAACTTATTCAGTTAATGAACAGCAAAGATTTAAAATGAATGAAAATGAGTAAATGTGATGTAAGAAAAAACAAAAGCCTGGCAACTTCAGCAGTGTACTCAGCACATGCAGCACTTCAATTATAAAATTAAATAAATTGAAGTGCTATTGGTTACATATTGAAATCCCCATCATACCATTATCAAAATATCCTGGTTAAATTTAAATGAGTTTTTTGCGAATAACGGGCAAAGAAATTACCCCGGTTATCACTACTAAAAAAGAAAAATGATCATCTAAAGGAAGATTGTCAGGACGTGTAGAAGTACACTTATTCGGATCTCTATAGGTATAGCCAACAATTGTTCCCTCGCCATCGGGTGTAGCATAACGTGATGATGCCACCACACATTCATGCTGCCGCGATGATGGATTTCGCCTGATATCATGACTGGCAGGAACAGTTATAAATCCACCATATGGCTTTATGGATGAATTCCAAACCTGAAATTCATCGTAATCATTTATGGCACCACAATCATATGACCTGCCATTTCCCTTGTTAATTGAAACTGCTGATGAGGTGCTGTATACCTCAACAACATCGCTTACATTACCATAATATGTGGCTTTACCCAAATATTGAATAGCGATACGCCCACCAAAATCGCAACCATTTCCTTTAATCTGGGCATCACACTTCAGCGTAATTATGGATAGCATTACAGTTGATAATCCAATTAACTGATGCTTTAAACTAATATATTGATAGAAATGATTTAATCGTTGATAGGATAGTTTGATCATTAACACCAACTGTTGAGAGATACTAAGAAATGAGGACATCAAAATAAATATTAAAACGTATTACTTATTTTACAAAATTATTCAAAACAAAACTATTAGCCAAATAAACAAGTCTCCATAAGTATTGTTTTTAAAATCAAAAAAAGTAGATTTTTATTTAAAAAACCCAGTCATTTTACTTTAAACGAATATTTTTTAATATATCACATAACAATTTGTACTCCAAAAACATTGACCATTGTCAATCTTAAAATTTTCAATAACAAAAAAACAGGGCATTCTTCTTTTTATCTTGACTATGCAAATTAACCATATAAAAAAAAGTTAACTTATACTACACAATTACTGCTATAAAGGTTAAAAAAGGAAGTACTGATTTGAAAAAATGATTTAATCCGAAAAAGCCATATTGACTTTCAGGTACATTTATTTTCACGCTGCACCTTGCTGGATAACATTTAAATAAAAAGCACAGATACTATAGCAAGAGTTATCGGCAGAAAAATATACAATCAATGCTTTTCACCTGCAACTTGTGCTAAAGACATTTTAAATTGTATTTTTATCCTAATTTTACATTTCAGCAAATACACCACACTTAGCCTTATGCCATATCTGAAATCGCATCTCCATTTTCTATTGATCAGCTTAATCATGGCCAGCCTTTTTGGTTGTGGTGTACGCAAAGAGCGTACTTTGTTTAATGCCCCTTCAGATATTGTGACTGACACCATTAAACAGGTATATGTGGTAAATGACCAGGGCATTAGCGATGCTTATTATAAAATCAAAGTAAATGACCAGCTCGCCGTTCGTAATGTTCAGAATTTTGAATTTGGTGCAACAACTAATAGTGGCTCAGCTACTGGTTCGGCGAATCAGAATGCATCCGGAGGCGGTATCCAGAATGTACTTTCTTATCCGGTAGATTTGGATGGCAAAGTGAATTTACCTGCCATTGGAAAAGTTGAAGTAGCTGGCTTAAGCAGAAGGGAAGCAGCCATTAAAATCCAGGACATTTATAAAAATAAATTATTGAAGGAACCTATTATAGAACTTAGTGTGGTAAACCTTAAAGTTACCTTGCTGGGTGAGTTTGGGAAGCAGGGTAATTTTCTGCTGGAACGCGACAATACCACGCTAATTGATATTATCGGAGAAGCCGGTGGAATCAGTAAAACAGCAGATCCGAAAACCCTGAAAATTATCCGCGGCGACAGAACGCATCCTGAAATTATTTACGTTAATCTTAATGATATTAATAGCTTGGCCAGTAAAAAGCTGATCCTTCAAAATCATGACATTATTGTATTGCAACCTACTAAAAGCGCGGCCACGAGTGATAAACTTCAGAGTTTAAATAATATTTTGCAGCCATTGTTAGTGGTGGTGAATTTAGCTGTGCTTATTTTTACAGTAACCAGGTAAGTGTTCTTAGTCTTTAGTCTTTAGTCTTTAGTCTTTAGTCTTTAGTTAAAACACAGATTCCAGTTCATGGTTTTGATCAATTGCCGGCATGCTTTAAAATAATTCTACTGATGGCTTTAGAGAACTATTCATCTGACATTCGAAATCAGTGAATCCTTGTTGCATACCTTTTTTCATTATCGCTGGAAGTACAAACGGGCAGAGACTTTTCAAAATGAAACTCAAAACATTTCCAATTAAATCATCTCTTTTTCAAAATTGATTTTATCTTTATACTTTAATTGATTGTTCCCAAACTTCAAAATCAAAAAACATTGACAGAGTTAGTGCAAGAGAAAAAGGGTGTTAGCCAGAGTATTGATTTTTATAAAATATTCAGGGTATTTTTAAGCCGTTGGTACTGGATTACCGGAACAGTTGCCCTTGCGCTCTTCGGTGCCTGGCTTTATTTATGGTATACTCCACCTATTTATCAAACAGGCGCATCTCTTAAATTGGAAGACAGTAATCCCAATCTCGGAACAAATGCCGGTATCGTTGCCTCACAAAACTACAATTACACGGATAAAATCCAGGCAGAAAGTTTTACTATCCGCAGTAATGAAGTGATTGCTAACGCTGTAAAAACACTGGATTACAAAATCAGCTATTACCTTAAAGGCCGTGTACGTACCACAGAACTGTACCCCAATGTTCCGTTTGTGATTGAAATCCTCAAACAGGATAGCGTAAATTTCAGTCGCTCACTTTATACCGTAACAGGCAAAGACGAACAGCATTTTGAACTTTCTACTGCTGATAATGAAGATAAAAAGACCACTTATCAGTATAATGCGATAATCAATATTGGCAATATGTCTTTCCGGATTAAGGATAAAATACCGGTAAAGAGTACCTATCAATTTAAATTTAACAGTCAGGAAGATTTTATTGGCCGTGCGATGGGTGGTTTAAATATCGGCGAAGCGGCACGTTTCACAAATGTAATGGGCTTGAATCAAACAGATGGAAATGCCGTTTTTGCTGCTGATATTCTGAATGCCATCATGAAAGCGTATGTAAAATATGATGTGATCCAAAGGAGACGATCAGCCAGACAGACAGTTGATTTCATCAATAGCCAACTGGGCTTCATTGATACTGCAGCAGGAAAATCAGGCAGTACCCTCGCCAGTTATAAAGCTAGAAACAATATGCTGGATGTCAGTTCTTCTACTTCCATGACAGTAGGAAAACTATCTGATTTTGAAAAGCAAAAAACCGAGCTCAACCTGAAACAGTTAGGTATCAGGCAACTTCAGGAACAGGTTAACAGCAATAAATCGAAGATTGAAATCGGTATGGATCTTGATGGGGAAATCAATTCAGGCATGGGTACCCTGGTTACGCAGCTCAATAACCTGCTCGCCAGCCGGGAAGCAAAACTCAGCCAGTTTAATAATGATTCACAGCCCGTCAGGCAAATTGAACAACAAATTTCAAACGTGAAGGCCGGCATCAGAAACGCCGTGGCCGGTATGCTTCGCAAGAATGAGCAAACCATTCGTTACATAGATAGCCAGATTGCCGGTGTAACGCAAAAAATGAGTACCATACCGCAGAAAGAACAAAACTTTGTAAAACTGCAAACCAATTTTGAAGTCAACAATAAAGTCCGTTCTTATCTTTCCGAAAAAAAGCTGGAAGCAGAAATGAATGCAGCCGCCATAGTACCGGGTGCATCCATCGTCAACCCTGCTTATCCATCTTATTATGCTATTTCGCCAAACAGCAGCAAAGCCTATACCACTGCACTGATGTTAGGCCTGGCATCTGGTTTTGGCTTAATCTTGCTGGTACGGTTCCTCAATCCTTATATTTACGATAAGGAAACGGTTGAAGGCTTAACCCATACACCCATTATTGGCGTTATCCGTAAGTTCCCCGATTATATTGACCAGGACAGCAGACAGGCTTTATCGCTTTCGAAACCAAAATCGGTATTTGCTGAATCGGTTCGCTCCGTGCGGACAAACCTCAGTTTTCTGGCCAGTCATAAAGAAAGTAAAGTCATTTGCATCACTTCAGAAGTTTCGGGTGAAGGAAAATCATTTGTAACCATTAACCTGGCCGGAACCCTTGCACTGATTGACAAGCGCATTATCCTTATAGCTGCCGATTTAAGACGTTCCAAGCTGCATAAGGCATTCGGCAATGACAATAAGAAAGGATTAAGTTCCCTGTTGTCTGGCCAGGCTAGCCTGGAAGAGGTGATTAGTCACGATGAAGTGCATCATATCGATTTTATCCCTTCAGGTCCAGTACCCCCTAACCCTTCAGAACTCCTTCACTCCGCTACAATGAAAGAACTATTGTTAAAACTGGAACAACAGTATGATTATGTTTTGGTGGATACGGCACCTGTAGGATTGGTATCAGATGCGATTCCGTTAATCAGAAATGCTGATATTAATTTATTTGTTATCCGTTCCGGTGTTTCACAGCAAAGAGCTGCCAATATCCCTGAGCGTTTATCAAGAGAATATGGCTTAAGCAACCTGGCCATTATCCTTAACGCCTTTGGTGACGATGCCCTGTATGCAAATTATTATACCACCGATTATTCACGCGGAGGGGGCAACAGCACTTATTATTATTCTGATTATAGTGGTTATTCCGGATCGGGTTATTATGATGATGAAAACCGCAAATGGTGGATGTTCTGGAAAAAGAAGTAATAGCTTTTGGCATTAACAATTTTAGGGGCAATTTTCAGATTTATACTAAAAAATATCACCACTCAGGTTTCAAAAAAAATGATGATACATCCCTTTCCTATCGAGAAAAAGCTGAAAGGCAGATTGAAACTTATCACGGCATTTAATTTCAGACATGATCGACAATAATTACCGGTGGTATCCTGTTTATACACGCTCAAGAGCAGAAAAAAAAGCATACGAAGAACTAATCCGGAAAGGGATTAATGCTTACCTTCCGCTCAGGAAAACCCTGAAGCAATGGAGCGACCGTAAGAAATGGGTTGAAGAACCCCTCCTGAAGTCATATCTCTTTGTCTATATTTCCAGTAAGGAATACGCAGAAGTAATGATGACCAATGGCATTGCCAGGTTCCTCTATTTTTCAGGACATATCGCTGCTATGCCCAGCCAGCAAATTGAACATTTAAAATTATTACTGGCAACGGAACAAGACCTGGAGGTATTTGATCATGACATTAAACCAGGGCAGAAGGTATGGGTTAAAGCCGGACCATTTAAAGATATGGCAGGAGAGCTGGTTTCGATTCATAACAAACAACGCATCATATTACGCCTGGATAACATCGGTTATTCCATCGAAATCAATACCTCAATGGCATTTGTCGCACCTTTGTAATTCTGGAAATACATATTTAACAAAAATCTGTTGCTTTCATTTAAATGAGAATAAAATTGCTTGTAAATACTTCTTTGCAAGTACCCGGTTTTCGCACAGATTTAGCATATTTGGGCTTAAAGCCTGCGGGGTACATGAAAAGATTAAGGTCAATCATTAATAGAAAAACACAAAAGGATTAATAGTTAACCTCCTTATTGATTAGTTTTGCAAAGGGTAAACCTTTTGGAATTGAAACTCCGGGCATCAGATTTAAATATACTCGTCAGTTCATTTTTTTTCAAGAAAATGTGACTGAAGGGGCGAAGCTGTGCCAGGCCGGCATCAAATGACTTCAATCCATCAAAAAATAACTTTGAAATATCTGGTCTGGATAAAACCAGGAGCATAAAAATTGGGGCGTGTGTAGAATTGCGGGTGTCATAGATAAAAAAGCATATCCTGATCAACTCAGACAGGATGTACAGCAGATGTGCGATGTTATGCGCCATGGTGGACCTGATGATGAAGGATTTTACACTGATGAGGCTGGAGGTTTAGGCTTTGGCCATCGCAGACTGGCCCTTATTGACCTCACTGCCGGTGGACACCAGCCTATGTTCGGACCGGAAGAAAAATTAGTCATCACCTTCAATGGCGAAATCTATAATTTTCCGGAATTGAAAAAAGAATTGTCCGCAGCAGGCTACCCCTTCCATACCCAGAGTGATACTGAAGTAATCCTGGCCGCTTATCAAGCCTGGGGTGTAAATGGTTTTAGGAAACTTAACGGGATGTTTGCTTTTGCACTGTATGACCGCTCCAAACAACTCAGTTACCTGGTTCGGGATCAATCAGGCATTAAACCCCTGTATTACGCCATTCAAAATCAGCGGCTGATCTTTTCATCTGAAGTAAAAGCCTTTAAAGAAACCTGTTATCCATTTATTGAAAATAAGCACTGGAAAATGTATTTCCTGGCTTTTGGACATATCCCCCAACCTTTTACAACGTTGCAGGATGTATTTTCATTAAAACCCGGGCATTATCTGAAATGGGATCATCAGCAACAGCTTCATGAAATCATTTCTTTTGAACAAAGTCCCCCTTCCCCATCCGTAACGTCTTCCTTACAGGCTGCGGCCGACTTGGGTAAAAGCCTTGAGGCGGCAGTTCATCGCCATCTGATTGCCGACGCCCCCATTGGGGTATTTTTGAGTGGCGGCATAGATTCCAGTATCATTACCCTGCTCGCCAATCAACACACGGGTAAACACCTCCAAAGCTTATCTGTCAATTTTACCGATCAGGCTTTCTCTGAAGAAAAATATCAAAAAATCATTACCGCAAAAACCAGTGGCATTCATCGCACTTACCTGGTTGAAGCACAGGATTTTGATGCAGACTTTGAAAAAATTATGGGGGCAATGGATCAGCCCACCAATGATGGCATCAATTCGTGGTTTGTAAATAAATATGCCAAAGAAAATGGATTAAAGGCTGTTTTATCCGGAGTTGGTGCTGATGAACTGCTTGGCGGATACCCGTCATTCAGCAGAATGAAGATCATCAATATATTAAAAAAAATACCCCGCTTTCTTTTAAGGTTATGTAACCGGCTGCCTTCAGAAAAACTGAAAAGAATATATTACCTCAGCTACCGGAATCCGATTGGAGAATATCTTTTTCTCAGGGGATTTTTTACTCCGGAAACCATCGCCCGAATATTAAATATCGAAAAAAAAGAAATTGATCAGTTGTTTGAAAACTTTCCTATGGATGAAGAAATAAATGCTTTAAGTGGTGCAGAAAGGATTTCATGGCTGGAGACCCGTATTTTTATGCAAAACCAATTGTTAAAAGATACCGACTTTATGAGCATGAGCCACGGAGTAGAAGTCCGCGTACCTTTCCTTGATCAGCATTTCTTAGAAACCATTAATAGCATCGCTACCCCGCAACGCTTTCCTGCAGAAAAGAAAGGTTTGTTAATCCAGGCGTTTAAAAAAATCCTGCCTGAAGCAATATGGAAACGGCCTAAAATGGGTTTCAGTTTTCCGCTTCAACAGTGGTTTATACAAGGCGGACAGATTACAAATGAACAAATTTATGCCGATCATGATTTCGCCAGGCACCTGATGGAAAGATTTAAATCCGGAAAGATACATTGGTCTAAAGCCTTTGCGCTCTACCAGGTATGTAAAAAGGGTTAAGGGATAGTCAGAATGGGAAATAGAGAATAGAATTGGGGAATAGCGGATTGAAAAGTGAAAAGGTGTTATTTTTAAGTTTACATACTTTCAGCCTAACAGGTGGGATAGAAAAGGTATGCCGGTGCATCAGTAAAATTCTTAGTGATTTAAACATCACAAAAAATAATACGCATCAGCTAATGAGTCTCTACGATGATCAGCCGGATCTGCGTTATGTAAACACCGGAGATTTTAAAGGCTTGCGCGGAAAACGTTTAGCCTTTCTGCTCAATACCATCAGATTAGGCCGCAAGGCAAACACCATCCTGCTCAGTCACATTAATCTTTTACTATTTGCCTGGATCCTGAAAAAAATTCAGCCGCAAAAGCGAATCATTCTGCTGGCCCATGGTATTGAAATTTGGGAGAAACTGCCTAAATGGAAAACAACGTTTCTTCGTAAACACACAGAAATTTGGGCAGTCAGCCACTTTACGGCACAACAGATCGAAAAAACACATCAGTTAAATCCATCAATGATTAAGGTACTCCCTAATGGCCTGGATCCATTCTTTCCTATACCAACCCATTTTGAAAAACCAGGTAAACTGCTTCAACAGTATCGGCTTTCCACATCCAATAAAATACTTTTTACCTTAACCCGTCTTTCTTCACATGAACAATATAAGGGTTATGATCAGGTGATTCTGGCATTAAAAAATCTGCCTGAAGAAGTGGTTTATGTTTTGGCAGGTAAAGCCGATGATACGGAAAAGAAAAGGGTATTGACCTTAATTGAACAGCATCACCTGGCCCATAGGGTAATACTCACTGGTTTTCTCGAAGAAACAGCTTTGCAGGATTATTTCCTGCTGTCCGATTTATTTATCATGCCCAGCCAGGGTGAAGGTTTTGGGATTGCTTTCATAGAAGCGGCCGCCTGTGGTCGGTTTTCCATCGCCGGAAATGCTGATGGTAGCCGGAACGCCCTCCTGAACGGGAAACTTGGCTGCTTTGTTGATCCGCATCATATACATGAAATTGAAACAGCCATTTCTAAACAACTGGAAGATTCAAAATCCACTGCTGATGCCTCGGGCTTACAGCAAGCCTGTTTAAATGCTTTTAACTTTGAACAATACAGAATAAACTTTCTTAATCTATTATCCAATTAGATGAATCCTGACTACCAATTTTACACAGTTTTATCTGTTTATGGAGCATAAAGAAGAGTACAGCTGGACCATTGAAGCAAAAGCTTCGCTTTTTGACCTGAAGTTTGGTGAGATCTGGGCGTATCGCGATTTATTGTGGCTGCTGGTGCGTCGCGATTTTGTTTCCTTTTACAAACAGACCATTTTAGGTCCGCTATGGTTTTTCATTCAACCCTTGTTTACCACCATTATTTTTACTTTTATTTTTGGTAACCTGGCGGGCATATCCACCGATGGACTGCCTAAACCTTTGTTCTACATGGCCGGCATTACCGCCTGGAATTATTTTGCAGATTGTTTGACTAAAACATCTACCGTATTTAAAGATAACGCCGGTATTTTCGGGAAGGTATATTTCCCCAGATTGATCATGCCGCTCAGCATTGTGGTGAGCAACCTGGTGCGTTTTGGTGTACAGATGTTGCTGTTTATGCTGATGATGGCCTATTACCATTTTTCGGGTGCGGCCTTCCATATCACCTGGGCGATTTGGCTCTTTCCTGTTATAGTGGTGCTGATGGCTTTACTGGGATTAGGTACCGGCATGATGATCTCAGCCATGACAACCAAATACCGCGACCTGGCTTTCCTGGTCACCTTTGGCGTGCAGCTTTTAATGTATGCCACCACTGTGATTTATCCGCTATCAGAAGCTTTAAATAAATATCCTGACTATGCCTGGATCATTGAATATAACCCCATGACACCCATTATTGAAACCTTCCGGTACGGATTTCTGGGTGAAGGAAGCTTTAGCTGGGGAAGTTTAGGCTATGCTACCGGCCTTACCGCTACCCTGCTCCTTTTCGGCGTGGTCATTTTCAATAAAGTAGAACGGAATTTTGTGGATACGGTTTAGGAAGGGAAGTGGATTAGATGGTTAGAATTTTGACTAATATTATATAATAAGTGATCATCCTTTATTTATTAATTCGTCTATAATAAAGATGACGCACGTTTATTTAGTGGAGAAACTGGAAGTTTGGACATGATCAATGTTGTTCAGAAAAGACATTTCCAACTGACTAAAAAATTTCCAAAAGAAGAGACTTTTGGCCTGACCAGTCAGATCAAAAGATCAGTGAACAGTATGGGAGTATGCTTAGCTGAAAGATCCGGGAAGATTGCATTTGAACAGAAGACTCATTACACCAATATGGCTATTCTACTACGTTTGAACCTTAAATCATTTCATTGGGTTTACCTTTTGTTTACCCTTTCTCTACCCCTTGTTAACCCTTAGTTAACCCTTTGGTAACCCTTTGGTAACCCTTTGTTAACTCTTTGGTAACCCTTTGTTAACCCCCTGCTTACCCTTTGGTTACCTGTAAGGTAAAGCAGGAGTAACCAGGCAGTAATGAAATGGCAATGATTTAGCCCGTTTATATTAACTTAGTCAGGAGGATTATATATTGTACAGACATCAGATAGAAAATATTATCCTTAAACTTACCCATCTGTGAAATTCACAGCTCAATGGTAAGAACTGACATTTGTACATCACTAATCTAAATTAATCAACACATACGCTAACACCCATCTCTTGTTGTCACACATCGCCATAAAAGTAGAAAACCTCAGTAAAGCTTACCAGTTAGGTCAAATCGGTACCGGCACCATCAGCCGGGATCTGGAACGCTGGTATGCCAGAATGCGTGGAAAAGAAGATCCCTTCCTGCGAATCGGGGAAAGCAACAACCAGCACACAAAAAGTGAAAGCGATATCGTTTGGAGTCTGAAAGACATTAATTTCGAGATTGAAAAAGGCGATGCTGTTGGTATTATTGGCCGCAATGGCGCAGGAAAGAGTACACTGCTTAAAATTTTAAGCAAAGTTACAGCCCCCACGACCGGAAAAATTTCAGGTAAAGGCCGGATTGCCAGTTTGCTGGAAGTAGGAACGGGATTCCATCCGGAGCTATCTGGCCGGGAAAATATATTCCTGAATGGAGCTATCCTGGGCATGCGTAAAAGGGAAATCCAGCGCAAACTGGATGAAATTGTCGATTTCGCCGGAATTGAACGCTACCTGGATACGCCTGTGAAACGGTATTCATCCGGCATGTACGTGCGACTGGCCTTTGCCGTGGCCGCACACCTGGAATCTGAAATCCTGATAGTAGACGAGGTACTGGCTGTAGGTGATGCAGAATTTCAGAAAAAGTGTTTAGGCAAGATGGGCGAAGTAAGTAAGGGTGAAGGACGGACGGTGCTGTTTGTGAGCCATAATATGGAAAGCATCCAAAAATTATGTGATAAAGGATTACTGTTATCAAATGGTCAATCTCAATATTATGGACAGATTAAAAATGTAATTGAGCATTATTTAAAGCGAAATGAGAAAATATCACAAAGATTTTTCGAGCCTTCTTTGGGACGCGTTGCAAATGTCCTGTCAGTAGAATTGAAGAATAATCAAACTAGGCTCGCTTCTGAAATATGTATTGCTGAAAGCTGGACGGTAAACTTCAATTTTAATGTTAGTGAAGACATAAAAGGCCTTATCTGTGCTATTGGGATTGTAAGTGTTTCTGGAATTCCGATAAAAACGACCTGGCATGAACCTTTAGATTTAAAACAAGGAAATTATAAAGCTGAGTTTTTAGAGGATTACACCCATTTGGCTTTAGGAACTTATTTTGTTCATGTTGGATTGTCAAGAGGTAATGAAAGTATTCAATATATTGAAGAAGCTATACAATTTGAAGTTGTTATAGGAAATTCGGACTTGAATAAGAATGTATTAAAATTCAATGCAAATACTGGGATAATCCTAAATCAACTCAAATCTTCTGTGTACAAAAATGATTAAAACGATCTATAGAAAATTATTTAAGCGTAAGCCTGATCAAAGTTTGGACTGGTTTAAGGAACAATTCTCACTTTTTAAAGAAAAGACAAAGGAAGTAAGATTTGAATGTAGTGAAGATGACTTATATCCATGTTTAAATGACAGTACCGAAAGTACCGGTTTCGATGCGCATTACATTTATCATCCAGCATGGGCAGCCAGAATTTTAAAAGAGATTAATCCAGTTAAGCATATTGATATATCTTCAACATTGCATTTTTGCTCCATTATTTCAGCTTTTATTCCTGTAGAATTTTATGATTATCGGCCTGCTGATCTCAATCTCAGTAACCTTTTAAGTCAAAAAGCAGATTTAACTCAGCTTTTTTTTGAATCTAATAGCATAGAATGCTTATCCTGTATGCATACCATCGAACATATTGGCTTAGGCAGATATGGCGATCCTATTGATCCAGATGGGGATTTAAAAGCAATAAATGAAATTAAAAGAGTAGTCAAAAAGGGTGGATCAATACTATTTGTAGTTCCTGTTGGTAAGCCTAAAATTATGTTTAATGCTCACCGAATCTACGATCCAAAAATGATAATAGATTATTTTAGCGGCTTCGAACTCAGAAAATTTTCTCTGGTAACAGATCAAAACGATTTTATTGATCAGGCAGAAATAAATGAGGGTACTGCCCAGACTTATGGCTGCGGATGCTTTTGGTTCATTAAAAAATAATGATTATTGTAAAACTACAAGGCGGTTTGGGCAACCAGATGTTTCAATACGCGGCTGCCAGAACTTTATCTAATTCTGGGAAAGTATATCTGGATTTTTCTTTCCTGAATAAGAATAATATCACGACAGATTCTTTCACCGCACGTCAGTTTGAACTGGACATTTTTAAAAGAACGAAGACTCACATTTCAAACCCCTATTTTATCAGATTAATTCGTTCAAACAGAAAGATTTTTAAAATGCTTTCACCAAGATACCAGGAAGTAAAAGATGAAAACATTTTTGATTTTCTGAATAACAATTCATCAAACCTCTACTTAGACGGTTATTTTCAAAACCCACTCATTTTTCAAGACATCCGGAATATTTTAATGGATGAATTTACATTTCCTGAATTATCAAAACTGTCAAAAGAAATTGAATTAAATATTTTATCAACTACAAATCCTGTCGCTATACATATCCGTAGAGGGGATTATACCAAGCCGGAAATTCAGAGTTACCATGGAATACTACCTCTAAATTATTATAAACAAGGCATTGAACGTATTAAGTCCAAAGTAGAAAACCCAATATTTTATATTTTTTCTGATGATCCTGAATGGTGTGAACATAACCTGTCATTTATAGATAATAAACATATTATAGCTGGAACTAAACAGGCTTGGGAAGATATGTTTCTCATCTCAAAATGTAAACACCAGATCATAGCAAACAGTAGCTTTAGCTGGTGGGGGGCCTGGCTGAATGCTAATCCCGAAAAGATCATAGTTGCACCTAAAAAGTGGTTTAATAATGTTGACATCAATATTTTACCCAAAGCATGGATAAGCCTTTAGTATCCGTGATCATGCCTGCCTTTAACGCCGCATTATATATTGGCGAAGCAATAGAAAGCGTGATCAACCAAACTTTTAGAAATTGGGAACTCCTCATCGTGAACGATGGGTCTACCGATGCCACAGAGGAAATTATTTTAGATTTTGAAAAAAAAGACAGGCGCATCAAGTATTTATTTCAGGAAAACGGGAAACAGGGTAAAGCCAGAAATCTGGGAATAGCGCACAGTGTTGGAAAATATATCGCTTTCTTAGATGCAGATGATTTATGGGTTAGCAATAAACTTGCAATACAGGTCACATATTTAATTGCTAATCCAGAAATTGACCTCATATTTTCACAAGGATATTCTTTGAATCAGAATGAGCCAACTGATTTCGATGTATTAGTGAAGCCCCTTTGGACCATCCAAGATTTACCTTTATTTATCGAAAAAAATCAAATACCTATCTTATCGGTCGTGGTAAAGAAAAAATGTTTAAATGAGGTTTCAAACTTCATTGAAGACCTAAATATTCAATATGGAGAAGATTATTATTTGTGGTTAAAACTTCTATACAACAATGATACTTTTTGTTCAATAAATAATCGGCTATTTTATTATCGTTTACATAGAGACCAAAGCACCTTCAATAAGAATATAGCGGCTCCGTTGATTAAAATGTTTGAACTAGTCTTCGATTCGTATGAAAATCATAGTCATGGCAAATATATTGCAAGAAGAATAAAATGGTTTTTATTTGAAGAAGCCACATTTAATTCAACTTTTGAACTTCTTAAAAAAATATTTATCCAAAGATCTATGACCTCCTTTGTTTTGTTATCACTTTGTAGCAGAATACCATTGCGAAGACTTAAAACGAAAATTCTTTTCAAATTATGCCCATAAATATTTATCCAGACTTTTCTATTGTAGTCCCCTGTTATCAACAGGCAGAATATCTAAACGAGGCATTATTATCTGTTCAAAATCAAACCTTTATCAACTGGGAATGTATCATTGTAAATGATGGCTCTAATGATGAAACTGAAGAGATTGCTGAATATTGGTGTAAGTTGGATGATCGGTTTCTCTACATTAAGCAAGAAAACAGAGGTCTCTCCAATGCTCGTAATGAGGGTATAAAAAGAGCTCTCGGATCTTATATCTTACCATTGGATGCCGATGACAAAATAGGAGAGCATTATTTGGAAAAGGCATTTCCATTTATAGAAAATAATGAAGTTAAATTAGTCTACTGTAAAGCAAAAAAATTCGGATTAGAAAATATCAACTGGAACCTTCCGACATATTCCTACAGCCAACTACTCATAGGGAACATCATTTTCTGCTCTGCAATTTTTAGAAAGGCAGATTTCTTACTCACTTCGGGATATGATGAAAGCATGAAAAATGGCTATGAAGACTGGGACTTCTGGTTACAATTTCTTAGTAAGGAAGATAAGGTACATCAACTAAATTCTATCGAATTCTTTTACAGAATAAAATCCAGTTCAATGCTCAAAATGATCGACGAAAATAGCAGCAGAGTGCTCAGGAATATAATTTTCAAAAAGCATATTAATAAATATTTAATTGATTGGGATCCAATTTTAGAGCATAGAGAGTATAACAAAATTATATCAATGTACAAAAACTCCATAGATTATAAATTTGGCAACTTTATATTTGCTCCTCTGAGAAAGATCTATTATATGGTGTCGCCTAAATAGATGATTTATTTTATTATTTGTTCAAATAACTTTCTTATTAAGAAAATTAATCCTACACCATTTTCCCTTGCAAGAATTGGATACCGATATAGTATGTGAGAACAAATTTCCCATACTTAAGGAGGCATTTGCCATGATATGACAATACAAGCAAAAAAATCAGTTGAACAAATATATTATGACAACACTGCCGGGATATCTTCTTCATGGCATTCAAGTAAAATTAAAATATATGACCCCAACCTATGATCTCGATAATAATTTGTTCAAGAAATCAAAGTCTGTTAAATGATATACAGATAAATATTTCACAGACTATCGGAACTAATTATGAAATAATAGCACAAAAAAGCCCGAACGGTGAAATGGGGATAGCGAAGGCATATAATTTGTCGGGTGCCACAGCTAAATATCCTTATCTGGTTTTCGTTCATGAAGATGTACAATTTCATTCTGAAAATTGGGGTCAGAAAGTTATTAAGCACTTGGAAAATGAGGCAACTGGTCTGATTGGTGTAGTTGGCACTAAAATTAAGACTTCAGCCCCATCAGGCGCATGGTTGAATAATTCTTTACTTGACAGATTTTTTATGATTCAAAGGAATCCATCAGGAGATAACTATATTAAATATGCAAATCCATTAAACGAAGAAATTTCAGAGGTAAAGATTTTAGACGGTTTGTTTTTATGTTGCAGAAAAAATGTATGGAAAGAAAATAAATTTGATGAATTGAATTTTAATAACTTTCACGGCTACGACATCGATTTTTCACTTCAGATTCAACAGCTATATAAATTATATGTAGTATATGATATTGAACTGGAGCACTTTTCTAATGGTGGAAATTCCAAAGCCTGGATAGTGGCCATGATTAAAATCACTAAGAAGTGGAATAATGTCCTGCCAACCTACATAACTGGAATTGATGACATCTTAAGTATTGAATATAATGCAATAGATTATTACATTAAAGCACTCATTCAAAACAGATACTATTCCATCCATACAATATTAATCTATGTAAAAATGCTGTACCTTGATATATTTAATCTAAATAACCTTAAAATAATTAAATATTTCTTAAAGAATATTCATAAAAATAAGATATGAATCTATACATGTTTAATATTCATAAGTTTAAACAAATATTTTCAATTTTGATGACCTTCAAATCAGTATAGTATTGGAAGTTATTTATCTTCTTTCCGATGTCATAGATTATGATAAGTTGATTTGTGATGATGCAGGACCTGGATATTCGAGAAACATGGGGTGGAGGCCTGTATATTTGAAGGACATGGATTTGCCTATCTCTGGTAAACAGAGCATCGTTGTTGTTGACAATAGAGTACAAACAACTGACATAGAAAAGATTAACTATCTGATTGAGAACAACCCGACATCCATCTTTTTTTTAAAGATTGTAGATCCATATTATGAAAACTGCAATGGTCATTGCTACTATTCCTTTTTGGAACACGCATCTCGAAATAGAAACGCCTTTTTGCTTTCTGTATACGAACCAAAAGAAATTACCTTAGATCTAAAAGAAAAATTTAGTGATAGATTTCTTCATTTACCTTATCCCTATCTCAGCTCAAAAGAAGTAGATATCAATACCTCTAAAAAGAAGAAAATCATAATATCAGGAGCATTAAACGAAAACGTTTATCCTTACCGATATTCGATATGGAAAAAAGTAACCAGAACGTTTTTTAGATTTTTATTCAAGATTTTGAAACATCCTGGCTACTTAGATTTAAATCGAGAATATTATTTTAAACATCCTTTCGTAAAGGATAGTTATATTCAATATATATCCAAATATAAGTACATGTTATTATGTCCCAGTAGGTGTGAAATTGAACTTTTAAAATATAACGAGTGCATGTATGCTGGTGCTCTTCCTGTCGGTCTACCACCAACGAGCTATCCTACTGAAATTCAAGCACTATTTTTAAAATTAGATAGTTACTCTTTTAACCGGGATTTAATTAAGATTTTTTTTAGTAGACAAAACAGTTTAATAGTTAATCGGTTGAGGAGATTTTTGCATGAAACCCGAAATCCCAAAATCTTGAATAACAATCTTTTGAATTTTGTTAGTAAATATCATTATTTAAATCCTAAGGACGAGTGCATATGACCTCACAAACTTCCGAGCAAATTGTTCTTTAAATACTTTTAATATTATTCAGTACTATGGTACCACAACCTTATTATAACAACCTATATAAATACCTATCAGACAATCCGATACAAGAATATTAATTATTTCCATCTATAAATTTCCTAAATAGTTATCTATGAATATTTTGTTTATCCTTCCAGAGTATTATCCACATTCTGGCGGAGGTATATCCACTTATTATTTACATTACATTAAAGCATTGCGCAACTATTGCTCTTCTATACATGTAATGGTTGGAAGTGGTTATACGCAGGATGAAATAACATATACTATAGAGGATGGTATTCAAATCGAATATTTAAAACCATCAATTTTCGATTCTTATCTAAAAAAATTTACGAAACTTTCGCTTTTCCCAGAATATCAAAGAAACGTTGCCGCAGCATGGGCCATGTGGGATCAGGCAGATCAGGGGAAAAAATATGATCTTATTGAATGTACAGATTTTGGTTTAGGTTACATTCCCTGGATAATCAATCATCATAAACCTGTAGTGACAAGACTTCATGGAAGCTTTGGACAAATAGAGTTAAAGGAACCTCAGCTGAAACAATATTTAAACGGAGACTTGAACAGGCAAACGGAATTAAATTTACTGTCTCAATCTGATGTTCTCATCACCCATAGTGAAGCAAATCAACAGTTTTGGAAAGAGATGATAAATAAGGATGTGACGATGTTATATCCTGTTTTTATTCCGCCCATTATTGAGTTTAGTTACAATGAAGAAAAATTAGACTTTGCCATTGTATGCGCAAGAATTCAACAATGGAAAGGCCCGGATATACTTTGTAAAGCGATCCAGGAACTTGGGAATAATGCACCTAAAGTTAAGTGGTACGGAAAAGATACTGCATTCAGCAAAACAAGTTCTAAATCTGAAGAACTCAAAAATGAATATCCCACTGTTTGGGGTAGTAAAATAACCTGGCACTCTGCCTTGCCCAACAACCAAGTTCTCGCTGAACAAAAAAAAGCTAAATTCGCCATTGTTCCATCCACATGGGATATGTTTAATTTTACCTGTTTGGAGTATATGAGTGCGGGCATTACGGTGATCTGTTCGGATGGTGCAGGGGTTTCTGAGCTAATTGAAAATGGTGTAAACGGATTTAATTATCCTAAAAATGATTTCAGTTCACTTGCCAAAAACATCAACTATGTAAATGCACTTCCTGAACATGAGCGAGAAAACATAGCAGATTCGGCAATGGTCACTATCAGAACTTTACTGTCGCCCGAAAAAATTATTCCTCAAAATCTTGATCTTTACCATCATGGTATAAATAATTTTAAGGATAAGTCGTCTAACGATTATTTAAATGCAATTTACAAACCTTCAGATACACCATTTGATATAGGAGATTTTTTAGATGTTCAGCCATTAAGACCCTTATTGCAGTATATTTTTAAAAGAATTAAAAAAAAAATTAGCTTGTGAGCTCTATTTCACTATGTATTCCGGCATTTAATGCAGCAAAATATCTTCCTCGTTTGCTCCAATCAGCCCTTAATCAAAAAATTCCATTTGATGAAATAATAGTTTATGATGATGCAAGCACTGATAATACGGCTGAAATTGCTAAGCAATATGGCGCAACAGTGATTTACGGAAAAATCAATAAGGGCTGTGCACATGGTAAAAACACCATGGCACTGGCATCAAAATCTTCCTGGGTTCATTTTCACGATGCCGACGATGAGCTACTTCCTAATTTTACCACTGTGACAAAAAAGTGGATTGACACCCCATTGTGCCCCGACATTGTATTATTAAATTTTGAATATAAAGACGGTGTTACTCATGAAATACTCGGTTATCCAAATTATAATAGAGCTAAGCTTATTGAAAACACTGAAAAATTTGTAATCGAAAATAAGTTGGTGAATTTTGCCATACTCTGTAAAGATAAATTTAATGCCATCGGAGGCTTTAATACCGATCCTGATGTTTTGTATAACGAAGACCGGGCTTTCTATTCGAAAGCAATTGTCAATCGACTTTCTTTCGATTACGAAAGCGAGGTTACCTGTATTAACTATAGGCAAAACGAAAGCATGTCAAATTCTAATCTCTTAAAATGTTGTTGGGCACACTATCATGTTTCAGAATATCTTAAAAATTACTTCGGACAAATATACTACAGAGAGATAGCGGCCTGTTATTGGGAAAATGCTACACAATCTGCTGCTTGCAAGGATTGGACACTTGTGAGAAAAAATATTGAATCTGCCAGAAGGTTAAAAAGCTTCGCTCCTCCTAAAGAAAAAACTCTTTTCACTACAGTTTGCAAACTGAATCCTTTTGCGGCATTTTGGTTGAGAGAAAAAATGATCCGTTTATTCAAACCATATTTAAGACGTGGGTAAACCCTTAGTTTCTATAATTATTCCGCTCTATAACGCCTCACCATTTATAAGTAAATGTCTTGAATCTGCAATAAATCAAACATGGCCACAGAAAGAGATCATCGTAGTGGATGATGGTTCTACGGACGATTCATTTGAAATTGCAAAAACTTACCAAAGCAAATCGGTACAAATTCACCAACAACAAAATAAAGGTGCAAGTGCTGCCAGAAATCTTGGCCTAGCTCATGCTAGGGGCGATTATATACAATTTTTGGATGCTGATGACTTTTTGAGTGAAAATAAGATAGAATTGCAGGTAGAAGTGCTTGAAAAAAACCCAGGGTACCTGGCACTTTGTGAAACTATTCATTTTTTTAATTCCTCAGATATCTTACAATCGAATCGTGACAAAAGCTGGTATAATCAAACAACTGATCAACCATTTGACTTTTTATTAAAGCTAATTGGTGGTGAAGTTATTGGGAAAGGTTACGGAGGAATGATTCAACCTAATGCCTGGCTCGTTCCATCATCCATTATAAATAAAACAGACCCATGGAATGAAGAATTGAGTGTAGATGATGATGGAGAATATTTTTGCAGAATTTTATTGAACACAAAAGGCATTTGTTTCGTGCCAGAAACCTTTAATTATTATCGTAAATATCTTGTTTCAGGTGCAAATATAAGTTTATCGCAACAATTAACATATAAAGGATATAGCTCAATGATCAAAGCAATTGACTTAAAATATGAATATTTACAAACGAAGGTGGCTGTGGATTTATTAAATAAAATGTTCATTGCACCCTATGTACGAGTTGGTATAGCAACTTTCCCGAAATTCAATGACCTTTCGAGATATGCGATAAACAAAGCAAAACAACTCGGTGCAAAAAAAATGACTTACTCAGGAGGTCCAGTCAGTTTGAAGCTAAGCCGCTACTTTGGCTGGCGAGTAATAAGATTAATCAGCTACTGGAGATTTGGCTTTTAGACAAATATACTGTACCCCATTGTATTGAAGTGCTTAGAATCGCTAAAGATCTTTTTAGAATTTTACACCCCAATTCACTTTATTATTATAGCTATTAAACAGATAAACATGCAAAGAAATGTTTTAACCATTGCCACAGGAAAAGAAGTATATTGGAAAATGGCTATTAATTTAATACGCTCTTTTTTATGGTGGAACAATAATTACGATATTAATTTCCAAATCGTTACTGATTTAGAAAATCCGTTACCTACTGATATAAGTGGCAAAATAGAAATTATTAAAATAAACCAAAAAGAATATGGCACTGGTTTTTCGACGAAGTTACATCTAGATAAGTTTATCAAAAACGGTTCAACTTTGTTTATTGATAGCGATTGTTTAATTTTTGAACCCCTAGATTCTATTTTCAAAAGGTTTAAAGGCTTATCCGTTTCAGTGGTTGGCAATTACATAAATGGAGGTGAATGGTTTGGGAATATTTCCGAAATACTTACTCGCTTTTCCATTTCTTCAATGCCAAAATTTAATGGCGGCATTTACTATATAGAGAAGAACGAGATCAGCAATAAAGTATTCGAAACAGCCAGGGTGTTAGAGAAAGAATATGATAATATAGGTTTTACCCGTTTAAGATCTCAACCTAATGATGAAGTTATTATTTCACTGGCTATGCAGCTAAATGGTCAAACTCCATTGATAGACGACGGAACAATAATGAGTGATCCACAAGCCTGTAGAGGACCATATCATATTAATGTTCTTAAAGGCACCAGAGTCTTGATAAACCCTAAATTTCCTGATCGGCTTAATCAAGATTGGTATCCATTTAATGAGGTTCAACCGGTTATTGTACATTTTCTAGGAGAATTCACCAAAGACTTTCATTATAAAAAGGAGGTTTATCGGTTACATGCAAAATCAAAAAATAGGCCTGAATTATGGATTAATCTGGTTTGTAATTTATCCATTAAATATCCGGCAACCATTAAAAATAATTTTAAAGCTATGTTTAGGCCATTATATCATAAGCTTTGGGGTTTCAGATCAATTAAACAATCGGAAAGGATTTTATGATTACTTACGTAACACACTATTTTAACGTTTATGGATAAACTCAAGTTATGCAGAAAATCTTTTTGGAAAAGATCGCATTTCTTATATTAAGTATTACAACTCAAATTTTTATAAAAAAAGGAAAACCAATTATTTAAATTATCCTGAAAATAACAGCACGTGATATTGAGAAATAAAATAATTACTTCTGTAAATGGTTGATGTTAGCATTATAATACCAACCTACAATCGTTTATGGTGTTTACCAAGAGCTATAAGTAGTTGTTTGAATACGAAATGTAATGTAGAAATAATTGTTGTAGATGACGGAAGTACTGACGGAACGTGGGATTGGCTTTCAACTCAAACAAAAATAATAGCTCTTTACCAGCAAAATCAAGGACAAACATATGCTATAAACCGAGGAGTTAGTATTGCTTCCGGCAAGTATATAAGATTTTTGGATAGCGATGATTTTCTAACAGAAAGCACAATAGACGACCAGTTTAAAGTAGCGGAAGATAATTTCGCTGACCTTGTTTATTCAAAGGTGGATATCTATAACAACGATAATGGTCAGATATTCAAATCACCTGGAATTGAGAAATGGAACGACTTTTTAGAAATTCAATTGAGTAATAGACCTGGAAGTCACTTTTTAGGCATGCTATTTAAAACGAACCATGTTAAAAATATACCTAGAAGAGCAGATTTTGCTTTAAGGGAAGATAGAATGTTTTTACTTGAATATGGTCTTTTAGAACCAAAAACTGTTTTTTTAGATATTTGTGCTGGATATTGGGTTAAGCATAATGACCAAATGCAAGCGAATTATCAGGGATTGAAAGCTCAAGTAACAAATTGGCAACACTTAAATATTTATAAAAATATAGTTCAACACCTTCAATCTAATAACAAATTAACGCAGGGCAGAAGAAATGCGGTGAGTGAATCCCTTTGGCCATTAGCACACTGGATTGCGAAAGCTCACCTCAAAGAAGCTATTGAAATTGTTAAATGGATATATGAGCTTAATCCGGATTTTCAAATCCCTGAAACCGGGCTTTTGGGATGGTGCTACAGAAAATTAGGATTCACAACTACTGAAAAGATTTTAGTTATTAGAAGATTATTATTTGGAAATAATTTTATCAGGTATTAAAGATATATGTCTCATATAAATCTCTTCTATTCAGAACCAGATCCGGATCGATGGATAAAATTTGATCGTTATCCGAGGAGATGGATTCGCAGAATACTGAGAGGTAAGCCCAAACCTGGTGGTGTGATGATGGTAGCGCTTGAGCTTATAAAGGGACTGGAACTATTAAACATTCCCTACCGGTTCAACGACTATAAATATGCTAAACAACATCCAGAAGAATTAATTGGGGTTATCGGCAAGCCACATCTAATATTTGAAAGAAGATTCAAAAATCCAATTCTGTTTGGTGCTGGTGTTTTCTCACATCCAATCGAATGTCCTGACTTATTTCAAAAATATCCCAATGTCAAAAAAATATTGGTACCTGGTGAATGGATGAAAGAAATGTGCGAACCTTATTATGGCAATCAAGTAAAAAGCTGGGCAGTTGGTATTGACAGCAACCTTTGGGAATCTACCAACAATAAACCAAAAGAATATGATTTCCTCATTTACGATAAAGTGAGATGGAATTATGAAAGCCTAAAAGACGAACTTATTAATCCAATCTATAAAATTCTTAAAGAAAAGAATTTGTCTTATCACATTATCAAGTACGGCAATTATATACCAAGCCAACTAAGGGATATGATTGAGATGAGTAAAGCAGTAATTTTTCTTTGTGAACACGAAACGCAAGGCATTGCCTATCAGCAAATCCTTTCAACAGATACCCCAATTTTTGCATGGGATAGAGGCGGATTTTGGCAAGACCCTTACTATTACCCGGAAAAGGTTAAGTTTCAGCCCGTGAGTTCTGTACCATACTGGGATAATAGATGTGGACTGAAGTTTAGAGATATAAACCAGTTCAATGAGCTATTGCCTCAATTTCTTGACCAGCTCCAAAATCATAACTTCGAGCCCAGGCAGTATATTTTAGAAAATTTAACATTGAAGATTTGTACACAGCAATATGTCGATATCTATCAATCATTACTTTAGATGAGAATTTTAGTTATAATGGATCCTGGAATTCCAATTCCCCCACCCTTATATGGCGGGCATGAACGTTTAGTAGATATGTTTGTTAAGGAGTATATCAATAAAGGGCATGATGTAAGTTTACTGGCGGGACCAGATTCCAAATCACCTGGCAAGACATTCCATTTTGGCATTAATGACCTTAAAAGATCCAAATGGCAGAAAATAAAAGAAGTGATGTACGCGTGGAGATTCCTGATTCGCCGCAGAAACGATTTCGATCTGATCCACAATTTTGGTCGGCTTGCATATCTCCTGCCCATTATCAATACTAAACAAACAAAACTTATGACCTATGGCCGTGAAGTTTCGCAGCGTGGAATCAGATTGACCAATTTATTGCCTAATAATAAACTCACTTTTACCGGTTGCAGCGATTATTGTGTTTCCACCGGTAACATCGCAGGGAGTTGGAAAACAGTATACAATGCAATCGACTTTTCGAAATATGAATTTCAAGATCAGGTTGAGGAAAATGCTCCTTTGATGTTTCTAGGTAGAATGGATAAAATAAAAGGCTTACATCATGCAATTGATGTTGCCTTGGCTACACATAACAAACTTTGGATTGGAGGTAATATTCCGAATACACCTGACAATCTGAGATACTACGAGCAGGTGATAAAACCCAGAATAGATGGCCAGCAAATTATTTATTTAGGAGCGCTGGATGATTGTGCAAAAAATACATACTTAGGAAAATCGAAAGGACTTCTTTTCCCTATTGAATGGGACGAACCTTTTGGAATGGTAATGGTTGAAGCAATGGCCTGTGGAACACCCGTTATTGCTTTTAAAAAGGGTGCTGTTCCAGAAGTTATAAAAGAAAGTATAAACGGCTTAGTGGTAAATAATATAGTTGAAATGATTTACGCTATTAAAAAACTGCCTAGTCTTTCACGTAGGACGTGCCGGGATGATGCGTTTAAGAGATTTGATACCAAAGTAATCGCAGAAGCGTATTTAAAATTACATTCATGATTAAAAAGCTAATCCCCCAAAAGCTGATTAACTACTTAAAAATTAAACTTGGTGTGCCGAGTCAGAAATCGAGCCTTACTAAGTTAAAAAATTTAGGTTTCGAACCTAAAAACATACTTGATATCGGTGCCTATGAAGGAAATTGGGCTATAGAAATCGCAGAGATATTCCCTGAAGCACGTATTTTAATGATTGAAGGACAACGCTCAAAAGAAGATAAACTGCTTAAAATTGCAAAAAACCTTAAAAATGCAGAAGTCTTAATTGCTTTGCTTGGTGCAGAAGTTAAAATGGTGAATTTTAATATTTATGAAACAGCCAGTTCTGTATTTACAGAAAACAATGTTACCAATGCAAAGATTGAAGAAGTACAACTAAATTTATTAGATGATATTCTTGAAAATCAGTATACGAATGCGATTGATTTTATTAAAATTGACACTCAAGGGTATGAGCTTGAAATATTAAAAGGCGGACTTAAAACGTTACATAATGCTCAAGCAGTCTTGCTTGAAGTTTCACTCCTAAATATATATAATGATGCTCCATTGGTTGATCAGGTTATGGCTTTTATGAGCGAGAACGGGTACGCGCTTTATGATATTTGCACTTTAATGCCCAGACCATACGATAAAGCGCTTTTCCAATCTGACTTTTTGTTTCTCAAAAAGGATCATTTATTAAGATCTTCTAGCAGATGGGATTGAATTCATCCAAGATAGTTTTAATTACTTCCGGCCAGCCTGCACTAAACCCAAGGTTGGTTAAAGAAGCCGATTTGTTAGCCGAAGCAGGTTACGAAGTAATCGTGATCTATCAGCACTGGAATGACTGGGCAACAGAAGTGGAAAAAACTTTGCTTCCTCAAAAGCAATGGGAAGCTATTCAAGTTGGTGGTTCTCCAAAAAACCAGGCCATCTTATATTGGTACACCAGGATAAGATTTAAAATAGCACGCCTGTTGTATAAATATTTTAAATTATTACCAGATGAAGCAATTGCACGGAGTACAACCTTGCTGCTTAGCCATGCAAAAAAACATGTAGCAGATCTTTACATTGCCCATAACCTTGGAGCATTATCTGCTGCAGTAAAAGCAGCACAAGCCCATCATGCAAAATGTGGCTTCGATGCTGAAGATTTTCACAGGTATGAGAATGCGGATAATCAAAATCATCCTATTGTAAAGCTAAATACACTCATCGAAAATACATACATTCCACAAATTGATTATTTAACCGCATCAAGCCCGCTTACCTCGGCCGCTTACTCACAAATATTCAACAGGGGATGTCCCGTAATATTAAACGTCCTCCCAAAAACTAAAAACAAACAGTTTTTTAGCAATAACGCAATACTGAGAATCTTTTGGTTTTCACAAACTATAGGAGATAATAGAGGTATAGAAACAATAATTGAAGCCCTTAACATCTCTGATAATAAGTTTGAACTACACTTACTTGGCAGCGTGGATCTGCAATATGCCGAAACACTAAAGAATCAACTTGCAATAAATAAGAGTCAAATTCATTTTCATTCTCCAATAACACCCGAAAAGCTACCAGCTTTTGCAAGCCAATTTGACATTGGAATAGCCTCAGAAACAGGGTTTTCAAAAAACAATAAATATGCACTAAGCAATAAAATTTTTACTTATATCCAAACTGGTTTAGTAACCATAGCAAGTGATACGCCAGCTCAAAAAGAATTATTAACAAAATACCCGAATATTGGCTCACTCTACAGAATTGGCAATGCCAGTCAGTTGGCAGCAGTATTAGATCAATATCAGAATGATCGCAACCTGCTATTGGTTCAAAAAACAGCTGCATTTGATTTGGGACAATCAGCGCTTAACTGGGAGGTAGAGGGCAAAAAACTGTTAGCATTGATTAGAAGTACATTCGAAGTTTGAAAAAGATCCTCATCATTTCCCCCTATTTTCCTCCAGTAAATTCGGCAGATATGCAACGCATCAGAATGAGCCTGCCCTATTTTTCCTCCCATGGATGGGAACCTGCGGTGGTAGTGGTAGATCCGGAATATACCGACCTGCCGACTGATACCCTTTTGAATGAAAATATTCCTGCCAGCTTAACCATCCACCAGGTAAAGGCATTACAAAAAAAATGGACGAGTAAGATGGGTTTAGGCAGTATTGCTTTACGTGCTTTATGGTTCTATAAGAGAAAGGTGAATCAATTGCTCAAAAGTGAAAAATTTGACCTCATTTATTTTAGCACTACACAATTCCCCGTATTAATTCTGGGCCCGTACTGGAAAAAAAAATTCGGGGTTCCGTATATAATCGATATGCAGGATCCCTGGCGTTCTGAATACTACCAGGACAAACCGAAGAGCGAACGCCCGAAAAAGCACTGGTTTTCATATCGATTGAACAAGTTTTTAGAGCCCATTGCCATGCAAAAAGTTGATGGGTTGATCAGTGTTTCAAAAGGCTATTTAGATACACTGACCGAACGGTATCCCCAATTAAATGATTTACCAAAACGCATAATCACATTTGCCGCATTTCCTCCAGATTTCGAGACGGTAAGGAAACACCGCGCAGAATTCAACCTACCCTATCTAAAAACCGCATCGAATTATAATTTTGTATATGTCGGCCGCGGCGGCCACGATCTTAAACAGGCAGCGGAAATTTTATTTTCGGCATTTCAAACCGGGCTTAAAGCACATCCCGGGTTATTTAAACATGCCCGCTTTCACTTTATCGGCACCAGTTACGCCCCCAAAGGAGAAGGAGTTGCCACTATTCAACCCATTGCCCGACAAATGAATATCTCAACATATGTAAATGAACAAACCGATCGTTTACCTTTTTATCAAAGCCTGTTCACACTCGATAATGCTGATCATTTACTGATACTGGGATCTGAAGATAAAAGCTATACCGCGTCTAAAATCTTTCCTTATATTTTATCTGACAAACCCATACTGGCCTTTTTTCACTCTGAAAGCAGTGCCGCACAAATTATTAGTGAATGCCAGGCGGGCACGGTGATTCCATTGGAAGAAGATGCTATCCATTTACAGAAGATAGTGTATGAATATTTGCATCGGGCACTGCTAGGCAGACAAAAACCTGCGAAAACCGATTGGAAAGCCTTTGAAAATTATGAAGCGTTTAACATGTGCCGTAAGCAGTGTGAAGTTTTTAATGAAGTAATAGCAAATGCGGAAAGAAAAAATGGTTAAAAAATCTATACATCGTTTGTTGCGCTTCATTTTAAGGAGGAAGCTATTTAAAGGCCAATTCAGAATTTTCCTGTCACTGTTCAAACGTCATATCCTTCATGGAATAATCACCATTACCCGGCCATTGTCTGGAAATTTTCGCTTAAATGTAAATACCGGTAACTTTATTGATGCAGCTATATATTTTACTGGTGATTACGAACCCTATTTAAAAAAACAATATCAAAAACTGATCAACCCTGGAGACTATGTCATGGATATTGGTGCCAATATTGGCTTCCACACGATGTATTTTGCTGAACTTTGCGGACCTGATGGAATGGTATTTGCCTTTGAACCCATCCAATTCAACTACGATGCTTTATTGGATAATTTATCATTAAATAGCTTCACTCAAATACGCACTGTTAATGCTGCCTTAGGAAATGAAAACAGGGAAATGGATATACATATCGATCCATCAGCGAAAAATCCAGGAGCATATAACCTCCTTAGCGAAGGAGAAAAAAACACCTTTATAACCTGCCTGAAGGGTGATGATTATCTTTCGAGTATAGCACTTAAAAACATCAATTTTATAAAAATTGATGTTGAAGGTTATGAATATGAAGTATTGAAAGGTTTGAAACAAACGATACTACGTTTTCGCCCCACTATAATTTTTGAATATGACCGGAATTACCAGCTCAAGATGAACGCAGATGCCAGGGTTATTTTTGATTTCTTAAAAGAGCTAAAATATAATTTTTACTGTGTTGATGGTTATGGTGTACGAAAGCCTTTTACATATAATGAGCATGTACAGGGTGCTGAAATCATAGCACTTGCAAATTAACATGAAAAAACTCGCCATCATTGTTACCCATCCCATCCAGTATTACGTACCTGTTTATCAGCAACTTGCTAAAGCCTGCCATTTGAAAGTTTTCTATACCTGGGGAGAGCAGGGTGCCACATCAAAATATGATCCTGGTTTTAAAAAACATGTTCAATGGGATATTCCACTACTGGATGGTTATGATTTTGAGTTTTTAAAAAATACATCCAAAAATCCCGGATCACACCATTATAAAGGCATCATTAATCCTCAATTAATTGGAAGCATCAAAGCCTTTCAGCCAGATGCAATACTCATTTACGGCTGGGCTTATCAAAGTCATCTTGCGGTGTTGCGCTACTTTAAAGGAAAAATTCCACTATGGTTCCGTGGTGATTCTACCCTGCTGGATAAAGGTACCGGCCTTAAACAGTTGTTGCGGAATTTATTTTTAAAATGGGTTTACCGTCATGTAGACCGGGCGTTTTTTGTCGGCAGTGCAAACCAGGCATATTTTTTAAGATTTGGCCTGCAAAACAGGCAACTCATTCTTGCACCGCATGCAATAGACAATAGCCGTTTTGCGGCAGACAGATCAGATGAGGCCCTTTTGCTCAGGAAAAAACTGGGTATTGATCAGGACGCATTAGTCATTCTATTTGCCGGGAAGCTGGAGAAAAAGAAAAATCCTGAATTATTATTGCATGCTTTTATCGATATGAATATAGATAACGTTCATCTGCTCTTTGTCGGGAATGGCGAACTGGAAGCTGTTTTAAAGCAAAGCATTGAAGGACTGGAAACGGATAACACTGATACAATCAACTCACCCTTACACACGAAGATTCATTTTATAGATTTCCAGAATCAGACGGATATGCCTGTAGTTTACCAGGCATGTGATCTATTCTGCCTACCTTCACAGGGTCCTGGTGAAACCTGGGGGCTGGCTGTTAATGAAGCCATGGCTGCAGGCAAAGCGATTTTGGTTTCTGATCGGGTAGGTAGTGCAAAAGATTTAATTTCAGAAGGAATAAATGGCAACATATTTATTTCAGGTGATTTAACCGACCTGAAAAATAAACTATTGATCTTAACTGCAGACCGTGAACAGCTATCGGCCATGGGGCAGGTAAGTAAAGAGATGATTCAAAACTGGACATTCAAACATCAGGTTAACGCATTGATTAAAACATTACATGAAGGGCACTAAGCACGTTTACTATATCCTATTGTATATACCGTACTTGCTCAGCGTGGCTGTACGATCTTTACCCCATAGTTCTTATTTAATTGCCTGGTTTGGCTCATTCTTTATCTTTTGGGTGTGTTTCAAAGGGATCATTAAAAAACTCCCAAATGATCTGCCCCTCTTTGAACAATTATTAAGACCTGTCTTTTTTCTGCATGTCATCTTTGCAGGCTATATGGCCTGTACTTCTATTTTTTATTATGTGAATGCTTTAGGTTATGAATATTTCAGTTATGTGGGAAACAGGGATTTTTTATCAGGAGATATTTATAAGTCCATTGCGCTTTGTCAGCGTTATTATGTTTTAGGGCATGCTGCACTCGCGCATGGGATTATTGCCGGGATGAATGATCCGCAGGAAAAAAAGTACCGGGTTTATGCACCATCCATGAGTAACTTATTATTGGGTATTTCAGTGGCATGTTTGCCGTTAGGCTATGTATTCTCTAAAATTGGCAGCTTAAACCAGTTTAGTGTGCAGTTAAGCGGCCTCAGTTTTGTGGCAGGCAGCATTGCACTGGCCTTTGCCATCCGGGAAAATAAAAGCGTTAATCTTTGGGCATCAGCAGGACTCTTTGTTTTAAATATGATGTCGGCCTTAAGTTCCGGATTTAAAGAACCCATCATCATTTGTGTATTACTGCTGGGTGTTTTTCTCCTGCCCGTTTACGGGAAAAAAGTATTACCCGTACTGATTCCAGTACTAGTTTTATTATTTTTTGTGCTCCCCACCTTTATCGGAAACTTTAGAAAAATATCTTCACAAGGGACGGACGCCATCACCGCTAGGAACAAAAGTTTCGACAGCATTTTCAACAATGATCACCTGAGCAATGATTTACAGGAAGATAACTGGGCATTTTTAACCGGTCGTTTATCCGAAATCAGTATGTTTATTACCTATACACAATCTACCCCATATTATATCCCCTACTACAAAACCAATCTGCTTAAAAGTGCCTTGCAAACTATCGTTCCACGTGTATTATGGCCTGGAAAGCCAAATGTTGAAGAATTGGTTATGAATCGGGTTTATGCTGCGAGAGTGGTTGACAGGGAAAGTATTGTATCGGCCAAGCCTGCATTTATTGTAGACTGTTACCTCTCTTATGGTGGAATAGGCATCTGGATAGGCCTGTTTTTATATGGATATGTCGCCCAGAACCTTTCAGCACTTGCAGAAAGGATGTTCGGCGGTTATTTTATGGGAACGGCCGTGATGTTTGCAGGTTTGTTTCAAATTCTGTGGCGGGGAAACAGTTTTGAATTTGTTGCAAATGCTGTTTTCTGGAGTTTGATCACCATGCTGATCTTTCAAAAGGTATTTAAAGCCAGGGGAATCTTATATCAAGCCAGTTGAAAGTTATTCACGTTACCGCTTCCTATAAACCTGCATACATTTATGGTGGCCCTATTCAGAGTGTGGGCAAACTTTGTGAAGCCCTTGCTGCCGATCATAAGCACCCGATCCATCTTGAAGTTTTCACCACCACCGCCAATGGCGCTGCTGAACTTGCGGTAGAGACGCAGCAACCGCAGGTGGTTGATGGGGTTCAGGTAACCTATTTTAAAAGATGGACAAAAGACCACAGTCATTTTTCGCCAGGCTTACTATTAAGATTAAGAAAAGTACTTAAACAGGCTCAGCAGAACGATGAACAACTCATTATTCATATCCATGCATGGTGGAACCTGGTTTCTGTATTGGGTTGTCTGATTGCCAAATGGTATAATTTCCAGGTAGTACTTTCCCCAAGAGGCATGCTTACCCGTTATAGTCAACATAACCGACACTCCTTTGCGAAGCGTTTCATTCATTCCATTATGGGCAGGCACCTGTTAAGCTACTGCCATATTCATGCAACCAGTTTGCAGGAAAAGGCAGATATTCTGCAAATAATTCGTCATAAATCCATTACCGTCATCCCCAATCTGATCAATTTGGCACCAGCAACACATCAGCCGCAGCCGATTTCAACCGGATCCACGTTGAATCTGATTTTCCTTTCCAGAATCGAAGAAAAGAAAGGACTGGATTTATTATTCGATGCGCTTGCAAGGCTTAATTTTTCGTGGCATTTAACTATAGTGGGATCCGGATCAGCAAATTATGTGAAAAATTTAAAAGATCGGGCCAATGACTTGAAGATTGACGATCAGATTAAATGGTACGGACAAGTGAGTGATCAGGATAAGTTTGAATTGATGTCCGCACATGATGTACTGGTTTTAACCTCTTACAATGAAAACTTTGCTAATGTTGTGCTCGAGAGCCTTAGTGTTGGCACCGCCGTTTTAATTTCTGATCAGGTTGGATTGGCAGACTATGTCGAGGATAAAGATTTAGGATGGATTTGCCGTTTAACAGTAAACGATATCGTAAATAAACTCATTTCTTCAAATGATCAAAATAAAAGAGAAAGGATCAGACTGACAGCACCAGATCTGGTGAGACAGGATTTTAATGCAGCATTACTGGCAAGAAGATATTTGGAAATGTATAAGGAAGCGATGCGTTGTGAAGTTGATCAGACGGGTATAGTTGGGGATTATAATAATGAATAAGAATTATAGTTTTATTATACTCACCTTCAACGAAGAAATGCACTTGCCCAGGCTTTTGGAATCTATCAAAGGTCTCCATGCAGCAACCTATATTTTAGACAGTGGAAGTATTGATGCCACCATCGGGATTGCAGAAAAATATGGTGCTATAGTTAAACTGCATTTCTTTGAAAACCACCCTAAACAGTGGGATTTTGCTTTAAAAAACTTTGATATTCAAACGCCCTGGACTATTGGCTTGGATGCAGATCAAATCGTAACACCTGAACTTTATCACCTGCTTGATCAATTTAAAGCGGAAGAATATACCGGCGTTAACGGAATTTACTTTAACCGTAAAAATTATTTTCAGGGAAACTGGATTCGATTTGGAGGCTACTATCCGATTTACCTCCTAAAAATGTTTCGAACGGGAATTGGATATTCAGACCTAAATGAAAACATGGATCACCGCTTTATTACCTGCGGAAAAACAATGATCTGGAAAAAGGGTCACCTGGTAGAAGAAAATCTGAAAGAAAACGATATTGATTTCTGGTTTAAAAAACATGAGCGATATAGTGATCTTATTGCGCTTGAAGAAGTGGAAAGAATGCAAAACAAAAGAACACAAACCTTAAAGCCAAATTTATTGGGGAATCCTGATGAGCAAAAGGCATGGCTCAGGCGCCTGTGGTGGAAACTACCCCTGGGCTTCAGGCCCTATTTATATTATGGCTTCCGGATGTTTTTTCAATTCGGTTTATTCGATAATAAAACGGCCAGACGCTTCCATTACCTTCAAGGACTCTGGTTTAGAAAGTTAGTGGATAAAAAAATCAATATTCTACTCCAAAAAAAAAATCTTTCACAATAGTATCATATTCTCACCTAGTTATAGCTCAAGATGCAAAGCCAAAAAATTACAACAGATAAAAAAGCGGCTAATAAAAAAGCCATCCAGTTTATTATTACCTTATTTGTACTGTATATTTTTTTCAGTCAGGGTAACCTGTTCATGTTTAGCGTGATGACACCTACCGGGCGTTATTACAATCCATACATTGCTGAACATTTTGATTATATTCAGGGTCTGAAAACTGCATTGATTAATCCAGCCGTATGGATAATCAAGTTATTTGGCTTTTATGCCATTCATAATGAAATGGATGTTTTAATCATTAACGGTCCGTATTTAAGAATAAACTATTCTTGCCTGGGTTTAGGAGTAATGAGTTTTCTGACTGCTTTTGTACTCGCCTATCCGGCATCTTGGAAAGCTACCTTTAAAATGCTTTTTTTAGGTATAATAACCATTTATATACTGAATATCTTGAGAATTGCAGGACTAGGGCTATTATTTGGTTTATTTCAAAGCCAGCGCAATTATTTTGAGTATCACCATGAAATCTTCAATGTTATCGTTTATATCATCATATTTGTGATGCTTTACATCTGGATCAAAAAGAACACTACAAAAGTTAGGCTTTAGGAAAAATTATCATTAACCATAAAAAATTGCTAAAAACACAGTTACAGAAAGATTTTGATACCGGTCATTTTCAGATTGGTGCTTCAGTTTTGAAGCAATTGCTATGGTATTTTACGGATGTGTTTTTCTTTAGAAGTAAGCTTATTCCATTCAGCACTGTGCTCGTTTTTTTATTAAGGGCATTTGGTGCAAAAATTGGCAGGGAGGTCCGCATTAAACCAGGCATACAAATCAAATATCCCTGGAAACTGGAAATTGGTGATTATTCCTGGCTGGCAGATTGTTATATAGAAAACCTGGATTGGGTAAAGATTGGTAACCATTGTTGCATTTCACAGCAGGCCATGCTCATGACCGGTAACCATAATTATAAAAAAACAACTTTTGATTTAATGATATCGCCCATCATATTAGAAGATGGGGTATGGATTGGTGCAAGGGCGACAGTATGTCCGGGTTTGAAATTACATAGCCATTCCATATTAAGTATGGCTGGTGTGGCTGTAAGCAATCTTGACGCTTATGGCATTTATCAGGGAAATCCTGCTGTAAAAATAAGAGACCGGATAATTCTTTAAATATGAATTATTTATTAAATTTCTTAAGCCACTTTGTGGCTTTTTTTGTTGGTGATCATCTTTCAGGTGTTTTAATTCATCCGGTATTTTAGCTACCTGAAGCACCGATTCGAAGAAAAGTTAACCTATACTGATAAAAATCTGATACAGAATACGAACAGATATATTACTGTTGCTGAAAAAGTACCTGTACAAGCTGAGTATATCTACCCGTTTTTACCTCATTAAGGCAATTCTGCCCGTTATTTAAAAACCCTCCTGAAAGCTTTAGTGTTGTTTCCACAATCACCCTTGTTAAACCTTAACTGTTTACCTATGACAGAAAATGAATTTTCCATCAGCGTTAAAACACATGCTAAATCGCTGATCTCGCATGCGTTAAAATTTACCAAGGACCTCGATGATGCGAATGACCTTGTTCAGGATACACTCGTTAAAGCCACCCGGTTTGCTTACCGGTGCGATTATGAAACCAATACTAAAGTCTGGCTTTTTGTAATCATGCGAAATACCTTCATTAACAATTACCACAAAGGTGTTAGGCACAGAAGTAGAATTGTTCGGGAAGATGAGATATCCTCAAATCAGATGGCTTACAGTGCAACTACCAATGGTGCTGAAACCAGTTTTGCAATGGATGATATTAAAAAAGCATTGAACAGCCTTCCGGCCATGTATTCCGTGCCATTTATACGGTATTTTGAAGGCTATAAATATCAGGAAATTGCCGATGAACTGAATTTACCACTCGGAACCGTTAAAACTTATATCCATCATGCCAGGTTAAGGTTAAAAAAATTGCTTAAGCAGTATAAAAACAACTGAGCCTGTTTAACTCAAACCTAACCGGTCATCCTGAAAATTTCAGGATGACCGGTTTTATTTCCGGGTGTTAGAACTTTTAAAGCACAATATCAGCTATTTCAGCAGCTGAAGCATCCGCATTTCCCCTGGGTGTATTTTCATTGTAAGAAGCCTCCAGGTGATTCAGGTATATTTTTAAATTCTGAATCTTCACATTTACCGCATCCTGCTGTTCAACAGAATGTTCAGGAGCGCCATCCATGGCATTGAGTACATCCACAGAATAATCCATAAAATCCTTCAGATTCTCGGATAAGAGTTCTTTCTTTTCTATCATTTTAATTTTGTTTTGTAGAAATAACAGGAAGAACAGCAAAAGGTTCAGGTTAAATTTAAAGGCTGGAAGCTGCCGGCACTAAAGAAATGAATTAATGCTTCATTGATGATTTAAAAAGCGATCTTTCAAACAAATTCATACACTTGATACACATTAAATGTTTGCTGTTAATTTGCATTTAACGTAACATTTTTGTATCTTTATGTTTAACCAAAAAGAAAAAGCCTATTCATCAAGACCTACTTAAATCATTATTATAATCGTATAGCCTATGAGAAATTATGTTTTGGGAGTCTCCGGTCTTTTGTTAATTGCCACTTGCTCATTGTTTACCGCATGGAAAAATGATGATGCCAATCAAGCAGGTAAGCGGTTTTCATCCGAAAACACTTTGGAGACAGCCTATATTCATCATGCAAGATCACTTTATCAATCTGCACATTTAAAAGATTCAGGACTTTCTTTTCCTGTATTTGAAAAAGCCTTAACTGGTTACTATAATTTGAAAAAAGCTGGCTTGCTTTCTGATCATGCCCTTTTAAGCATCGCTGATTTTGATCAGCCAAGCACCAGTAAAAGATTGTATGTATTAAATGTTGATCAAAGGGATGTGGTGCTCAATACCTGGGTAGCGCACGGACAGCGAAGTGGTGAAAATCAGGCTGTAACTTTTTCCAACCAGAATGATTCATTTGCGAGCAGCATTGGTTTTTTCGTTACCGGCGAAGAATATCATGGTACACATGGCCGATCCTTAAAACTGGATGGCATGGACCCGGGTTTTAATGATAATGCCAGGCTGCGTTCTATCGTGATTCATGGTGCGCCATATGTTAGTGAAGGTACTATAGCGGCTTTAGGACGATTGGGCAGAAGCCAGGGTTGCCCTGCTGTGGCTCCCGAGCTGGCTGATCCGCTTATTTCTTCCCTTGGTGAAGGTAGTGTACTTTTCATCAATAAATCTTCTGAGCGGTATGCTTCTACCTTTCTTAATGAAGAAAGTGCCTATCTGGCGATGATGCCTGAAATTAATGATACGCCGCTTTATGGCAACCTTTCCAATATGGATTAAATTTTAATAAGATGCGTATATAACACGGCATCCAATCCATAAATATCCTTTGCAAATTTCAGTTTTCCTTCAGTATCCTGCCAGCAGGTATAATAGCTGAGATACACTGGAATTTGCTTTGGAAGTGAGATATTTTCGGCTTTTGGGTCTTTACTGACCATACCTGTACTGATTCTGTCGAATTTTTTTCCTGTACCAAAAAGTGCTCTTGCCAGTTCAAGAGGCTGTTCTACCCGAACACAGCCATGGCTCACCGCCCTTACAGGCTGATTAAAAGCCGCTTTTGCGGGCGTGTCATGCAAATACACACTACTTTGGTTATTAAACAGGAATTTGATTTTACCCAATGAATTATCATCCCCCGGACGTTGTTTAAAAGTATAGGTTTTTCCAACATCGGCAGCAGACCAGTCAATAGTTTCCGGGTCTTCTACCAGTTTTCCCTTATAAAACACATCAATATTTTTATTACCTAAATAATAACGATCTTTTGCTGCGTATTTAACAATTTCATTGGTCGCAATACTTTCCGGAATATTCCAAACCGGATTTACCTGAACGCTATGGATCATACTTTTTAGCTGTGGTGTTTCACGGTTGAAAGGCCTGTCTTTTTCAAGGTCATTATCATCAAATTCTGTTAATGATGGGGCAATATTCTGGTTCCGCCCCTCTCCTACACATACTTTCATGGTTAAAGCAGCTTTTCCATTTTCGATGACATGAAGCTTAAACTCAGGAATGTTTACCCAAACGTACTTATCCTCGGCCGGGATATTCTTCCAGCGTAAACGTTCAAGATTTACCGCAATGAGGCGTTTACTTTCTTCAGCAGAGCACCCCGGAGCAAGCACCTCTTGTTTCAGCGCCTGCTGCAGCATTTTATAATCTGCTCCTGCCGGCTGGATGTTGTCCAGAAAGAAGGCCAGATTTTTAGTTTGATAAGGTTTGATAAAACTTAATGAATCTGGTCTTTTTGTTTTGGTATAATATTGCGCATAAATGCGACGCGGACTTACCTTTCCAAATTCTATCGCCTGACTATAAGCTGTAATGGAATGGCTGGCGGCAAGTTCCAGTTCTATCAACGCCTGATAGGCTGCATCCAGGTTATTTATATTGGTTTTCTGGTGGATTTTTGCGAGTGTTGATTTAAATTCCGAAACCTTAAATGTTTCCGGGGATAAACCATGATCTCCAGCCTGGGAAATGATTTCAGTAGCCTTTAACAATCCGCTATCCGGGAAATATTTCGTCACTAAAACCGGTTCATAATTGTTGGCTGCGTATATAGCTTCAGTAAATTTAGGGTTTTGAAGTGTTTTCGCACGACTGGCTATGGCTGATTTTAGCTTCTGACCGAATTGCTCCATATCTACCTGACTGAAAATCTTATTACCGGTTTCTTTAGCCAGCTGCGCACCAATTTGTGATTTATTTTTCTTGCAACTTTGTAATATAGTTAAACTGAATATAATCAGCAGGAATATGCCCAACGGCCCGGGCCTTCTAAATTTCAATAAATACATAGCCTATATAATCTGATTTTCAGGCGATTTGTTTTATCAATTTCTTATCTGACTGATGACTAAATCATTGCATTAATTATGATATCCATGAAGTATAAAATAGCCAAAGGATATAATGCATTTTACCAAATTGACGAAGTTTTCTTTTCAAAAAGCTTATTTAGTCAGAAGTTCATTAAATCTTCATTTGATATGTAGAATTTTATGGAACAATTAACAACGTTTATAAATCGATAATTCAACAAGCAAAATGAAAGCAATAAAAATTTTAATGATCGCCCTTGTAGCTGCCTTTACTGTAAATACAGTTAGCGCACAAACAAAAACTCCTGCAAAAGCAAAAGCTGATACAGCACAGGTTAAAAAAGTAAAAAAAGAGCATGGCAAACACAAAGCCAAAAAAGCTGAAGTAAAAAAATAGTAATTAATATTTAATCTGCAATTAATCAGATTTATTCATCCATAATTAAAAACAACATGAAAGCAATTAAAATTTTAATGATCGCCCTAGTAGCAGCTTTTACTGTAAATACAGTTAGCGCACAAACTAAAACTCCTGCAAAAGCAAAAGCTGATACAACACAGGTTAAAAAAGTAAAAAAAGCACATGGTAAACATGCCGCAAAAAAAGCTGAGGCTAAAAAAGCTGAAGCTAAAAACTAATACCAATCACAAATGAAACCTACAAAGGGGTTGCCTTGAACTTTAAGGCAGCCCCTTTGTGATTTAAATAGTTGTGACCTAATTTAACGGCAGCTCACCCAAGCCTTCCAAAAACCATCCTGAATGGTATTTAAATGTTACTTCCTCTTCTCCAGATTTACGAATTACCTTTGAAGTAAAATCATGTGCGATTTCCTTTTTACTTTCTAAAACTACTTTAGCTAAAAGGGCAAACTCATCCAGGTTTAAGCCATCTTCGATTACAAAATAAGGCTCTCCAGCTTCTGTCCAGCGGGTCTCTACCAATCCTTCTTCAAATTTTTTCTGTTGTTCTTCAGTCAATTGAGGAACATGGTTTTGATTATCCATATACTGTTAATTATTTAATTAATAAATCTTCTGCGAAATGCATAAGACAAAAAAAGACCGGCTTTGTGCCGGTCTTAGTATTTTAATACCTGGCTTATAAATTAAGCCGGAATTTTTCTAGGCACTTCCCTATCCCAGAATCTGTGCATCGCAATCATTTGCGCAAACAGATCTGTTAAAGCATAAAGATCATCGGATACGATAATACCTTCCCTAAGTACGGTTTCAGCGGAATATTCTGCCGGAAGTTTTTTATGGAAATAACCAGCCTCCAATACTTGAATGGCAGCAGCATCAGCAGCAATCGCCTTGCAATGCTTAAAGGCTTCATTCAGGAAATGTACCGCATTGGCTTCAGCTTCTAAACTGGCTACACTGTTGGTTCCTCCCGGAACATACACGGCATCATAAAGTACAGATGCAGCAGTTAGAAAACTTTCATCTACCTGGATATGCTGATCTTCTGCTGAAATAATGTCACCCAATTTAGGCCCAATAATATGAACCACTGCGCCCTTAGCAACCAGTGCATCTTTCACGGTACTTAATGATTTTCCATCAACTCCATCTGCAGCCAGGATAGCAATTTTTCTGGTTACAATAGAATCCTTGATGGTATTGGCCATGCTTAAAGCTTCTGACTTAGCCAATGAACCTTCTTTTTTCTCAGATGCATAATCTTCAGGATCAGCATCTGCAGGAACACTTCCATTGATTTCGGCAATTGGAATCTCAGGCACATGTAAACCTAGCGAATAGGCAACTGCAGCAGCCAGACCTTTATCAATGTGTGCTAAAACCCCCAGCATACGCTCACGGATAGGTACCATTTTCACCTTACCCAACTCAAAACAAAGGGCGTCAATCAAGTGATTTTTTTCAGGGTCAGACTGGCTATCGAAAAATAATTTTGCCTGAGAAAAATGATCGAAGAAACTTTTGCTTCTGGCCCGTATCTTTCTGGCATCGATGCGTTCATTATAACTGGTAAAACCTCCATTTGCAGCAGCAGTTTGCTGTGGATCATTTGCCGCAATGGCATTTGGTCCGTAACTGGTTTTGCCACGATTAATGGTCTGGCGCATGTAGCCATCACGCTGGTTATTATGTACTGCTATCACCGGACGGTTAATCGGGATTTCATGAAAATTTGGTCCGCCCAAGCGGATCAATTGCGTATCGGTATAAGAAAATAATCTGCCTTGCAACAGGGGATCATTGGTAAAATCAATTCCGGGAACGACGTGACCAATATGATAGGCCACCTGTTCTGTTTCTGAAAAGAAATTATCGGGATTGCGGTTCAATGTCATTTTACCGATTCTTTGCACAGGAACCAACTCTTCCGGTATCAATTTCGTAGAATCTAACAGGTCAAATTCAAATTTAAATTCATCTTCTTCCGGTATAATCTGAACACCCAATTCCCATTCCGGAAAAGCACCGGCTTCAATGGCATCCCAAAGATCTCTTCTATGAAAATCAGGATCTTTTCCGGAGATATTCTGGGCTTCATCCCAGGCTACTGCATGCACGCCCAAGAGAGGTTTCCAATGAAATTTAACAAAACTCGCTACGCCGGAAGCATTCACGAACCTGAAAGTATGCACGCCAAAGCCTTCCATCATACGGTAACTTCTGGGTAAAGCGCGATCGCTCATGGCCCACATAATCATATGTGCGGATTCAGGAAGTTGGGAAATAAAATCCCAAAAAGTATCATGGGCAGATGCGGCCTGAGGCATTTCATTATCGGGTTCAGGTTTTACCGCATGGATCAGATCCGGAAATTTAATGGCATCCTGAATAAAGAAGACTGGCATGTTGTTTCCAACCAGGTCAAAATTTCCCTCCTGGGTATAAAACTTAACGGCAAATCCCCTTACATCCCGGGCAAGATCCGTTGATCCTCTTGATCCGGCTACCGTAGAAAACCTTACAAATACAGGTGTTTCTGCACCCGGATCACAAAGAAATGCTGCCCGTGTTACTTCAGACATGTCTTCATACACTTTAAATACACCATGGGCGGCTGATCCCCTCGCATGAACGACACGTTCTGGAATACGCTCATGATCAAAATGCGTAATTTTTTCCCGAAGGATAAAATCTTCCAGCAGGGTTGCGCCCCTATCGCCTGCCTTTAACGAATTCTGATCGTCACTGATTTTCACCCCATGATTGGTGGTCATCTGCTGTCCGGTACTATCGGCCACAAATTCTTCCAGCTTAGTGGTTTTATCGTTTTCAACCTGAGCAGGTTTAGTGCTATTATTATTTACTGATTTCTTCGCCATCCTATTTTCTTTTAAGCTTCCTCAGCTGCTTTATAATTGATTTCATTGCCTGCGATATCCGAAAGTTTCGAATCCGCATTTTTCTCTTCAGAAAGTGTTTCTTCCAAAAGATCGCCAACTTCTGTTAAACCCAAAGTGTTAGCCAGTTGAATTAAACCACTATAAGATGCAATTTCATAGTGTTCTACTTTTTGTGAGGCCAGAATAATGCCTACATCACGGGTGGCCGTACCTGGTTCTGTTTCTTCCACAATGCCTTCACCTTCTTTGGTAATCCCTTCCATGGCATCACATTTCTTTGCAATGGCCTTTTCTCCCAGCAATTCAAAAACCTGTTCTAATCTGGCTACATGTGTTTTTGTTTCTTCCAGGTGAGATTCAAGTGCAGAAACAAGTTCCGGGGCAGTAGCGGCAGAAATCATTTTTGGTAACGCTTTCACCAGGTGATTTTCTGCCCAATATAGGTCGCGGATACCGTCGGTAAAAAGTTCCTGAAGTGCTGAAGAAGAATCTTTAGTGGTTTTAGTACTCAACTTTGGTTCAGTACCGCTTTCCTGTTTTTTCATATTGATGTTTTGTTTAAGTTGATATTGGTGACTATACTGCATAGATAGATCAGAATTTATCTTTCGTTCCGTTTCTGCAACAAGTCGTTTTAAGAGAACCCATGCCAACACGAAATAGTTTTAAGAGTTTTAAGCAATAAATGCTTTTCTTTCTCAGGGATACCAAGTTAAAATCTCGATTCTCCACGCTAAAACGCGATGCTGATCAAAAGCATCAAATAAACTGTTCATTATCCAAACTTTGACAGGATAATATGGTTTTGATTGCATGGAAAATATCGACCAGTTGATGATACCCGCCGCAAGGAAAGGCGAAATGGAAGTTTTAGCAGAACTGATTCGCAGAAATGCCAATGTAAATGCACGCGATGAAAAAGGATATACGCCGCTAATTATTGCCTGTTACAATAACCAGCTAGCTGCCGCGAAGGCACTGCTTGATGCCGGAGCAGATATTAATGCCGCCGATGATGGTGGCAATACAGCGCTCATGGGTGTAAGCTTTAAAGGTTATATTGAAATTGCCAGGTTATTAATTGAACGTGGTGCAAAGCTCGACCTCCAGCATGGTAATGGTGGAACAGCACTGATGTTTGCCAGCATGTTCGGACGGAACGACATCTTGCAATTATTACTTTCCAGCGGAGCCAATGTAGACATAACTGATTTTCGCGGGCAAACCGCAGCAGATCTGGCTGCCATGCAAAGGAATGAAGAAGGACTAAAATTGTTAAATGCATCCTAACCTCATCCTGAATTTAATTCAGGATCTTCATCATTGTTAATTTTAAAGGTGCTGAATCAGGTTCAGCATGACGAGTAATGGTCGTTATTTACGTCATCAGATAAGCGGCACGGTGACGATTAATACATTATTTATCGATAAAAAAGATTGCGTCGTCGGCAGAAAAAGCCTTCTCGCAATAACGGAGATATTGGAGAAAAAGTTAAAGAATTAACCAACAGCGTTGTCAACTCCCCCCCATAAAATAAGGAGGGGAGTTGATGCTACAATCATTAATTATTTTACACCAAATGCCTGTAAAATTCGCTTACAAATCTCAGTGTTCGGATAAACGCCAGTAAATTTTTGCGATCCCGGGCCGTAGGCAAAAACAGGAACCATGATGTTGGTATGGTCATCACTGCTGAAGTTCCCCCTAACGGTACCTTTTCTGTAAGAAGCATCCAGCATGGAGAGCCCGCCAGTTTCATGATCTGCCGTCACGATAACCAGTGTTTCCCCATCCTGATCAGCAAATCGCATGGCTTCGCCAACCATCCGGTCAAAATCATGCAGCTCGGTAACCACATAAGGTAAATCGTTTGCATGTCCGCCATGATCAATTTGTGCCCCTTCAGCCATAATAAAGAAACCCTTTTTATTTTTAGATAGCAATTCCATACTTTTTACCAGTGATGTTTTAAGCATTTCTCCCCTACCCTTTAAAACACTTCGGGTAACGGAATCATCTAACAACACCAATTGCCTGCCCGATGTTGCTGTCCTAAATTCACTCAGGTTATTTTGCAACTGGTAACCTTTGGTTTTTAGTTTCTGCATTAAACTGGCATCCTTATTTTCTAAAAAGCTTTTACGATTTGAACCAATTAACACATCAACCGGACTGTTCTGAAAATCGGCTGCAATATCCTGCGACATGGTTCGTTCGATCTGATGCGCATAAAATGCTGCCGGAGTGGCATCAGTGATATCTCCACTGGTGATGATAGCCGTTTTCATGCCAAGTGGTGCTAAAATTTCAGGAATAGATGATAAAGGCTTACCATTTACATCCATACTGATGTAACGATTATTGGTTTTTTGCCCGGTGGCCATCGCCGTAGCACCCGCCGCAGAATCAGTAAAATCAGAATTGGAAGCCTCTGTACGGGAAAGGCCAATATGCTGGATATTCATCATATTGAGTTGTCCGAAATTGGCACTTAAACCCGCCTGAATTTGAGCCAGTCCCATGCCATCTCCGATTAAAAGAATCACATTTTTAACCTTTTTAGGCAAACCGTCATTTTTATATGTGGGTTGATAGGGCTGATACTTTTTGGCATTGGTGTACTCCAGCTTATCTCTGTTTTTATAAAACTCGCCTAAAACAGTCGGCCGATCTGTTCCAATCCAGTCTGCTCCCATTTGTTCCAATTCTTTCCAGCTATTCGGACTATCTTTTGTGGCCCAAAAACGAAAGGGCTTGCCCATCCGGTGTGCTTCAGCAATCACATTTTTCATCTTCTGCAAATCAGGTGGTGTTGGTGTACCCTTTCCATTCCATACGGAAAAATGCGAAAGATCATCACTGATCATCCCGATATGCTTCAACTGTTCATCAGTATAATTCATCCCCGGACGACCGTCAAAAAAAATCATTTGCGGATATTGGCTAAACTGATCAGCTGGCGGCACATCACCACTCATTACAATTTTAATGGCAGATGGGTTTTTAGACTGATCAAAAACAGACGCATAACCTTTCAGCTGTTTGATCAAGGTAGCAAGCACATGCGGGTAATCTTCCTTAATATCAATTACCAGCTGAAGTTTTTGCGAGGCACTGGCATAGGGTTGATTTCCGTTTTGCTTAAACAAGGCTACCAGCGGATCAAGGTAAATCTTTTTCAGCGTTTTACCTGGCTTAATCTCGTTGCTTTCATGCGCTACATAAAGTTCACCATCGCGATAGAAAACATCTGCTTCTATGGAACCCATACCCGCATAATAAGCCTGAAGCAAGGGTATCTGTTGTTTATAATCATTGTGGCTATGTCCATTATTGGCGGTCAGTTTCCGCTGTGCAGAAACTGACTGAATACCAAAAATGATGAACAATAAACAAATGAGTTGAGTGCTCTTTACCATCCCGGGTTTTGTTTAATTACGCCTGAACTGTTATCAATTTCTCTTTGCGGAACGGCCCAAACATCATGAACCTGTGGGTTAAATGTTCTGGCCGGCCAGATAACCGAACCATCATAGTCATGAAGTGGTTTGGCATAGGTGGCTTGTGCATCTCCCCAACGCACCAAATCGCGGTGGCGATCGGCCCATTCGCCGGCCAATTCATTCCGGCGCTCACGCTTTAAATCATTCATGGTCATTCCGGTTTTGGATGCCAGACCGGCCCTTACCCTGATTCTGTTTAGTTCGGTATCGCCTGCACCAGCGCCATTTAAATTAATCGCTGCCTCAGCTTTAATCAAAAGGACTTCAGCAAAACGCATTAAAGGCACATTTAAATCTGTTGTTCCATTATCGCCATTTGGGTTAACGTGGGTAGGAATGGGATTGGCATAACTAAAAGGCTCCATATACTTTTTAAACTGGTAATTTGAAGTGGCACCACCATCTTTGGTAAAACTCCGCTCGGCACCAAAAAACATAAATTTATCACCTGGTTTTAAAATTGTAGCTTCACGACGCTGATCTCCTGTTTCAAAAGAATCATAAAGTTCTTTTGTAGGCAGGTAATAGCCCCAGCCATTATAAATTCCCCAGGCTTTGTTAGTCAGCATTACACCTGGCAATTTACTACCCCAGCCTGTGCCACCACCGTTTGGCGTACATACTACCGACCAAATGTATTCTTTAGACCAATTATTTGAAGCTTTAAATACATCAGCAAAGTTAGACAGCAAATCATGCTGACCAGAGCCAATGACCATATCAGCATATTTTGCTGCGTTTGCATAATCTTTCTTAAACAGATATACTTTTGATAAATATGCCCAGGCAGCCGTTTTGTGTGCTTTGCCATAATCAGCGGATTTCATTGCTGAAAAATTAGGCAAATTATCTGCGGCTTTCAATAATAATGAAATGATGTAGTCATAGTTCTCTGTTACATTTTTTGCCCTTGGGATGGCCACAGATGCATCAGCATCCGGAGTTACAATGGGTACGCCAGCTTTATCATTACCATAATTAGCCGCCAGTTGAAAATAAACCAGTCCGGCATTAAAATAAGCATCACCAATAATCTGTTTTTTTAATGTTTCATCCATGGCGATGGCTGGTACATGCGTAATGATGTCATTTGCCCTTTTAATAATGGCATAACGCATGCTCCATTGCGATTCGGTATAACCACCGCCTACATAACTCCGGTTAAAGTTTTTGATATTATCTGCTTCTGGCTTATTTCTACCCGTAACCATATCATCGCTGGCATTGATAAACCAGAACATGCCACGACCATAAAAATCTTCTGCATTATAATTTTCATACATTCCGGCTTCGGCCTTCATGGCATCTTCCTTTGTTTTCCAGAAATTTTGCGCCGACGGAGATCCCTCTGGTGTGATATCCAGTTGCTTGGTGCACGAGGCGAAAGCTGCCATAACAATCAGTGCCAGGTATTTTATATTCGTTTTCATTAAATTATAAATTAAAGGTTAACACTCAAACCCAAGATGAAACTTCTGGCTTGCGGGTAACGGCCCACATCAAGGCCATTATTATCCATCCCGATTTCCGGGTCGAAGCCTGAGTACTTGGTAATGGTAAATAAATTGTTGGCAGTGACATAAACCCTTACCGCCCCGGTTTTAAGTTTGCCGGTGAGTGATTTTGGCAAACTATATCCGAGTGTTACATTGCGGATACGCAGATAAGAGCCATCTTCAATATAAAAATCGGAAGCATTAAAGTTTCCATTGTTATCACTGGTAGAAATGACAGGTACTTTTCCACCCGGATTTTCGGGAGACCAAGCATCTAAAATGCCCACCAGCTTATTGTAAGAAGGTCCGCTGGCACTATAAGTCGTTCTCTTTACCGCATTGAAAAGTTTATTTCCTTGCACGCCCTGTGCGAAGATATTGAAATCGAAGTTTTTATAACTGGCATTAAAGCTTAAGCCATAAGAGAAATCAGGATAGGCGCTCCCTGCGAAGTAACGGTCTTTGCTATCAATTGATCCATCGCCGTTAAGATCTGCAAATTTGAAATCGCCGGCTTTAGCATTTGGCTGAATTTTCTGTCCATTTGCATTTTTATAATGATCGGCTTCTGCCTGGCTTTGGAAAATACCTTCCGTTTTTAAAACGTAATAGCTATACAGCGGTTGGCCTACTGTAATAGACAGGGGCGCAAGCTCATTTCTGAAATTGGTACCCACAGCAATATTGGTTAATCCTGGTGCCAATTCCTCTACCTTGTTGTTAACTTTGGTTAACGTAGCGTTCACGGAATAAGTAAATGCCGTATTTTTAGCACTGTTATAAGTTAAACCAAGTTCAATACCTTTATCTTTCACTAATCCTGCATTGATGGTTTGAGAAGTTAATCCTGCGGTGCCTGGCAAAGAACGGGTCAGAATCATTTTATCCGTTTTCTTAATAAAATAATCTGCCACCAAACTTAAGCGATCAAGCACCGTTACATCCAAACCTATATTGGTTTGTTTACTTTCCGCCCATGTTAAATTTTTGTTGGCAAGAATGGTTTGAACATAACCGTTTTGCAGGGTTGGTGTTTGACCGAAATAACTTTGTGTTGCAGCCAGTAACGGATTAACCGCTGATGAAGATAAACTCCCCAGGTTACCTAAAATACCATAGCTTCCTCTTAGCTTTAGTTCATTTAACCAGTTGGCTGATTTTAAAAACGCCTCTTTGTTGATAGACCAGCCTGCTGAAACAGAACCATAATTTCTAAACCTGTTTTCTTTGGCAAGCATAGATGAACCATCTCTCCTGCCAATAAATGACAGTAAATATTTTTCCTTATAATTATAATTGGCCCTTAAAAACAGTGATGAAATGGCTTTGGCATCATAATAACTGGTAGAAGGTTGAATAATGGTGGCATTGGTTAAATAACGGTACTGGTTAGACTCATCATCAAAGCCAGATCCGGAGGTATACAAGCCATTGCTTTTGGTTTTCTGAAAGGTATAGCCACCTGTTAAATCAATTTGATTAGATCCAATGGTGGTTTTGTAGTTTAGTACCTGTTCTGCTAAAAAATCATTTACCGCATCTGCTCTTTGTACCAAACTATTGCTTAACACCGGCTTTCCAACTTCCGGGCGTTTTGGTGTAAAACTTTTAAATTGGGCATCTGATTTGGTGATACTCAGGTTTGACCGAAAACTTAAACCTTTGGCCAGCTGAAGGGTAGCATAAGGATTCACCACCAACACGTTGACAGGGTTATTGATGTCAATTCTTTTTAATTCGGCAACCGGATTAATAATATCTCCGTAATCACCGGCATATTGTCCGCCAGGTAAACCTGCAAAACTGCCATCAGCATTGTAAGGTGTACCGTTTGTAGGGTAATAAATGGCCGACAAAAGTGCACCCGTATAATCACTGCTGGTATTGGCACCATTACCATTGGTACTGCTATAAGAAAGGTTTTCACCCACTTTTAACCAGGGTGTAAGTTCATGTTCAGAATTGACCCTGAAATTATAGCGTTTGGTTTTGGTGTTCAGTACGATGCCTTCAGCATTGCGGTAATTGAAACTTAAATAAAAGGTTGATTTTTCACTTCCCCCGTTAATAGCCGTATTATAGTCCTGCAGTAAGGCATTTCTAAACACCTCATCCATCCAGTTGGTTCTGGTGGTTTGTCCGTCAGGATATTTGGAGAGATCAAATGCAGGCAAAATGGTTGTTCCGCCGTTTTTAGCTGCCGTTGCTGCCACCTGTGCACGTTGCTGGGCATTTAAGGTTTCCAGCTTTTTCCAGGCACTTTGTTCTCCAACCTTGGCATCAAAACTGATTTGCATTTTGCCTTTCTTTCCTTTTTTAGTGGTGATTAAAACCACACCACCAGAAGCACGCGCACCATAAATTGCCGCGGAAGCATCTTTCAATACCGATATTGATTCGATATCGTTAGGGTTCAGGTTTGGCGTCCCCAGAAAAATTGATCCATCAATGACGTAAAGAACACTTTCGCCATTAATTCCACCCGCTCCTCTGATATTGATTCTGGGTGCTGATGTCGGGTCGCCGCCTTCATTGGTTACGATTACTCCTGGCGATTTACCAGCCAACACTTCTCCAACACTATTTACAGACCTCGATGACAGTTTATCCAGTGAAACCAAACTCACCGCTCCTGTTAATGTTTCTTTCTTCTGGGTTCCGTAACCTACCACCACCACATCTGCCAACATAGACCTTTCCTCGTTCATTATAACGTTAATGGTGAGGTGATCACCCACGGTTACCTCTTTGGTGCGGTAACCGATCATGGAAAAGGAAAGCACCGTTTGTGCACTTACTTCAATGCGGTATGCACCATTGGCATCAGTAGTGGTACCGCTTTGGGTGCCCACTACTTTAACGGATACACCAGGTAAAACCAAACCGGTTGAATCTTTCACTACACCTGTTACAATCCGGTCGGGTTGATTAAAAGTAGCATTATTCAAAATGACGTAGTCGCCCTTTTCTTCTACGCGAAGGCCTAATTTATCCAGCAAAGAACGAACAGGCTCCATCTGGAAATCGCCGCTGAGCTGTGTATTTGTTTTTTGAAGAAGATCGGGATTGTAAACAAAGCTTAAACCTGAAACGCTTTCGATCTCCCGGATAATTTCATTGAGTTTACGGCCCTTGCTGATTTTAATGTTCACTTTGCTTTTCGCCAATCGCTGGGCCATACCGGGCGAAGCCAAAAGTGAGCTGCAGAATATGCAGATGATTGAAAATGTTAAGCATGAATATTTCATGATCTGATAAAGGGATAAGGTCCTCCTGGACGAGGTTGTTTTCATTTGTTTGTTTGCTTATAAGAATTAAAATAGTTGTGAATAGTCTGTTTGAATAGCCACAGATAGTTTATGAATGATTTAATTGTACATTATTGATAGATTTTAAATGTTTGGTGATTTTGATGTGAACTAAATTTGAGGTGGTGCAGTGTGCAAATGATATCAAGAATTTCTTCAGGCCGCTGTGCACTGTTAAATGTTGCCGTTGTTTTTAAGTTCACTAAGGAAGTTTGATGCAGCTGAATTTTAATATGATAGAGGTATTCCATCCGCCGGACAACCTGCATTAGTGTGGTTCCATTGAAATTGATTTCAACTGGGCGGACATCACGAACAGTATTGAGGATAGATTTGCCGCTAGTTTTATTAAATGAAAGTTTCTGATTTCTGGTTAGCGTTCCCAGCAGTTTATCTTCATTTTTAATGGCCACCTTACCTGTTGAAACGATGACTTCCACTTCTTTTCTGGCATGATAGGCACGTATGAGAAACGAAGTTCCTAATACGGAAACATTTAAATGCTGGGGAAGCTTTACCTGAAAAGGTCTTTTTTCATCATGCGCAATGGAAAAAAATGCTTCTCCTTCTATGATGGAAACCTTTCGGGAATTTTTCAGGAATTTCTCAGGGTAAGTGATTTTGGCTAAAGGGGCTAAAGTAATTTCCGAACCATCGCTCAGTATAATCTTTTTACGCTCGCCTGCCTGGGTTGAGGCTGTGATTTGTGTATTAGGGATTTCATGCCCTGTATGCTGTTGCCAAAGCCAGAACGTAACAGAAACAACAATTGCGATGGCAGCGGCAATGTTGATCCAGTGTTCCAATAAGAAAGGCTTCCTGGTTTCCTGATGATTAATAGCCAATCGCAGTTTTTGAAACATCTCTTCACTGATGGCAGCTTTTTGCTTGCCTGCAGGTGCTTCCTGGTTGGTGCCTAAGGCATTGTACCAATCTGTTACCTGATCACATTCTTCAGAACTTGCCGCTCCGTCCAGATATTTCTCCAACAGTTGTTTTGCCTTTTCTTCGCTCATTTGTATAGATGTCGTTTCAAAAGGAAAAGGGTACTAACCAAAAATGTTATCAGTAAGTTAAGTTTTGGTTAAGACCAATAAAATGAAGAAAAGACCAGGTCTCAAATGAATCAAAACCATAAAAATGCGATAAGCAGCAAGTAGGATAAGTTTTCGCGGAGTATTTTCATTGCTGTGGTAATCTGGTTTTTTACCGTCTGTACAGAAATGTTAAGTTCAGCTGCAATCTCCTTAACGGTTTTATCCTGTTCCCTGCTCATCGAAATCACCAAACGCATCCGCTCAGGTAGAAGTTGCAGTACAGCCTCTACCTCTTTTGCAGTATCCTGGCGTATGAGGTGTTCATCCGGGGCAATTTCCCTCCGCTGATTCATCAGGTTGGCGTATTCAACCTGGTGAATATCTTTAATGGAACTGGATCTGTAATAATCGATTACCCTATTTTTTACCGCACCACATAAGTAGCCGGAAAGGTGGCCCGTTAAATCAAGTTTCTTTCGTTTTTCCCATAAAGAGATAAAAATCTCCTGCGTGATGTCTTGCGCAAGTGTTTCGTCGCCCAGCTTTTTAAAGGCTAAATCAAATACCTTTTCCCAATGGATATGGAATATTTGCTCCATTGCAAAAGGATCATCGTTTTTTAATGATGCAATTAATAAGTCGTTCAATGCTTTTAGTTTGCTGCAGCAAAGCTAGCAAGCCAATATTCACTTCATATTAATTCTTTATAAAGAGTGATGCATTAACTGCTCTTTCATGAAGGACTTGTTTCAAATTAGTATCTGTATTAAGTAATTAGTACATCAATAAAACCTAAAATACTGATTTTCAAAAGGAAATAAAATAATTTAAACATTATTTAATTATAAATGTTGGCTCTTTAAATCGAAAATAATCTCGGTTATTATATTTATTATTAAATCATTTATCATGAAAAAAATTTTTATCTCTAGTTTATTCTCAGTAGCATTATTTATGGGTGTTGCTCAGGCACAAATTCAAAAAGGCAATGTAATGGTTGGTGGAAACCTGGCCAATATCAAGTTAGGTTTGGATAACCCTAAAGTTTTCAGTGTAGACATTACACCTAAAGCAGCCTGGTTTATCCAGGATAACCTGGCATTGGGTGGATATGTAAACTTTGGTTTAAGTACGACAAAAAATGCACCAACTACAACTAATTATGGTGTAGGTGCATTAGGTCGTTATTATGCTGGTAAAGACGTTGAAGTATTAAACCACGGACGTTTCTTTGCAGAGGCAACAGTTGGTGTTGGTGGTACCAGTGTAAGCAGAGGTGGTGCTAATACAAACGGCTTAAACCTAAGTGTTGGTCCGGGTTTTGCTTATTTCATTACACCAAACATTGGTTTAGAAACCTTGTTAAAATACAATGGTTTAGTAGGATTTGGTAATACTACAGCTCAAAACAGCTTAAACCTTTCTTTTGGTTTCCAGGTTTATTTACCTGGACAAAGAACGGCTAACAAAGTAAAAGGCGATATCCGTAATTAATAACGAATAAATATTACAAAAAATGCCGGTATCGATCAGATACCGGCATTTTTTATTTCTGTAAAAGAAGCATTTATACAGGTGGCCCTAAAGCCTCTTTTAATTCCTGACAATCTTCTTCCTCCAGTGAAATAATTTCACTCAGCAGATTAAAGATTCCCTCCTTTTCATTAGTTTTTAGCATCAGATCAAATAAACGGATCACCATTTTCTTTTGATCAATGTTTAAACTGCTAAATAATTTAGGTTCTACTTCATATAATATTTTAATCAGCCGGATTAATTTTGGTTTAACCAGTTCCTTTTCGTGTGCAGTTGTGTAATTCGGAAAAATCCCATCCTGCTCCAGACTTTCTATTAAGCGATCTGCATATTCCCGTAAAAATGGCTTTCGTTTATTTTTCAGGTAATCATTTAGTTCCTTAATTAGAAAACGATATTCCGGAGAAGATTTAGCTGACCCAAACAAAGCCACTTGTTCTTCATTTTCAAAACTTTTAAAATCAAAATCCCTGAAAAAGTCGCTATCTATATAAACGCTGTGAAAGTAATCATCACTTTTTTTATTCAGGGTAGTGTAATCCTTATAAATTTCTTCGCCACCTGCCAGAAAGTAATATTTAGAGAGTTCTTTATGCAGACTCTCCTTCCAGTGTACATATTTGATTTTAAACCTAAAGGCTGTATCCGCATAGTAAAGCTCAAACTCTTCCATACTTTTAACATTGGCTGAGAAATCCAGCGCATTTCCATTCACCAGCACTTGCAGTTTCTGATGTCGGTTTAGTTCAATAAACCAACAAAATTCCTGAACTAAGAAAGGGATTACGGTTTGCTTAAAATCCAATTCACCAATACGCAGGTTGGTAAAGGTAACCACTGTTCCCGTCGTTTTAGCCGCATGAGGCTGCTCAAAGGCTTCATAACTATTCAACCTTCCGGTATTGATTTGGATGACTCCCTGATGAAAGCCTTTATCATCCTGGTAAGTGGTATTCCAGCTGGCATTGTGGGCAAAAGTGAAAAAAGTAAGCCGGCCAACACCGTTCCGTCCGTGCATTTTGGAAGTATGCTTGGGAGCTGCAATTTGAACAGCCTTTTCTGATTCGAAAAAGGGATCAAACTTCTGCTGTAATTTTTCAAAGTTAATGCCATAACCATTGTCTGCAATTTGAAGACTATCCAGCCAGCCAAGTTCATTGCTCACATAATCGATGTGAATGGTATCAGCATTGGCGTCAAAACCATTCCAGATATATTCTGCTATCGCTTGCTTTTCATTATAATTTTTTAATACCCTTTGAATTCCCTTGGAGGTAATATTAACTTTCTCAGACATCTATTACTAAATTAATTAGCAAATATATCAGAATATTTCTGAATCTGTAAACTGTTGATGTTATTCACATCATTTATATTCAGCATACTAAGGGCAGCAAGACTAAATGAATTTAGTTGTAGGTATGTGGCTTATCCCATTATCTAACTAAAACACCATAAAAGCATAACTAACTTTACTATTCTGCTATTTTTATATTTTTAATTGCGAATTTTGCTGAAAAGTAATTTTTAAATGAACATCGAAAATGTCTATGGCGATCAAAAGTGGGCCTCATCTGGCGGGCAATCACCCTTAATTGCTGTCTTTAAATCATTTCATCAACTTAATCCAGAAATTGAGGCAGTGATCAATGCCTATACTTTTCCGGTAAACTTTCCGAAAAATAAACACATTGCATCGCCTTTAAAAAGAAACAAGTATATCTATCTGATCCTGCAGGGCGCTGTTCATGGTTACATTAAAATGGGCAATAAAAAAATCACCACGTGGATTGCTGCGGAAAATGAACTTGCAGGAACAATCAGAAACCTGTGGGAAGATGTCATTACTGATGAATATATTGAAACCATTGAAAATGTGTTCGCCATTGCCATTCCACACAGCATGTCTAAATTGCTATATGAAAATTATCCTGTCGCCAACTATGTAGGCAGAAAGATGACCGAAATGTATATCAAGGGTGCATCCGAAAGGGCATTTATTGTGCGGTTACCTACAGCTTTAAAACGCTATCAAAGATTATTAATTTCTTACCCGCACCTGATGAACAGGGTACCGCTAAAATATATTGCCTCCTTTATCAGCATGCGTTTAGAAACACTTAGCCGCATCAGAAGTAAAGTTTAACAACTATGCTTTTTATAATCCAACTACATCATGAATATTATTCTCGCTTCTACTTCGACGCTCTTCGGCGGCACTTATCTCCACTATCTTAAAGATGAAATTATAGACCTTTACAAAGGCATTGATGAAATTATCTTTATTCCATTTGCCAGACCAGGCGGCATTTCGCACGATGAGTATACCGATAAAGCCAGGGATTTTTTCGCCGCCCTGGAGATTAAGGTACGTGGTTTGCACGAATTTGAAGATCATATTAAGGCTATAAACGACGCCAGGGGATATTTTACCGGTGGCGGAAATACGTTTATGCTGGTCAAAACCCTTCATGAAAACGGCTTAATGGATGTTTTAAAAAGCAATATCGGAAATGGCAAAGCTTATCTTGGCTGCAGCGCCGGAAGCAATATTGGCGGCATTAATATGAAAACCACGAATGACATGCCGATTGTTTACCCGCCTTCCTTTAACTGTATGGAACTGGTTCCTTTTAACATTAATCCGCATTACCTGGACGCAAACCCTGACCTGAAACATAACGGAGAAACCCGGGAAACAAGAATAATGGAATTCTTAACCCAAAACAACATTAAGGTGATTGGTTTAAGAGAGGGCAACTGGATCAGAAGAATTGGCGACCGGATTACTACGGAAGGTAAGGAGCAGACAAGAATTTTCGAACAACATAAAACCCCATATGAAGTTGATCCGGGTACAGTGCTTTAACAACAGCATCCTGATTAAAGACCTACCCTTTTTAACATGTGTAAATATGATGATCACATGATTTAAATTACTGAAAATAAAGCAGGTAAACTTTGTTATTGATACCGACTTTCTGTAAATTGGGTATACCAAATATAGAAATCATGAAACTACTCAAGAAAATTAAAAAATGGGGAGATCAGCATCATCCTCAATGGATTGATTATTTCAGAATATTATTAGGCATCATTCTCATCTGGAAGGGTGTTGGTTTTTACATTAACATAGAAGCCTTTAATCATTTAATGCGAGGCGCAATGCTCAGTACGGCATTCAGTATTAGCATAGCAGCTCATTTTATTATTTTAGTCCATATTATTGGCGGTATTGCTATTGCCCTGGGCACACATACCAGGTTATTTTGCCTGGTTAACCTGCCCATACTAATCGGAGCTGTCTTTTTCATCAATATTTCTGCCGGGATATTTAAACCCTATTCAGAATTCTGGTTTTCATCGCTGGTATTGATTGGACTCATTTGTTTTATTGTCGAAGGAAACGGGGTGCTGGCTGTAGACAAAACGCAGCCTGTTCCTCAATAATTGACGTTTAATCGGGACTTTAATTCTGGCTAAAAAGCCAGGGATGCCACTATTTCCGCAAATTGAGCTTGATTTTTCTTTAAAAATCAAATGCTAACTTAATGGTTAACAAGAAGTAATGTTTTTTATTGAATATTAAAGCTAAAATGATTTGCAGATTACGATCAACTTTGTACTTTTGCAGCGGAGAGCTGGCAGAGTGGTCGAATGCGGCAGTCTTGAAAACTGTTGACTGTAATAGGTCCGGGGGTTCGAATCCCTCGCTCTCCGCAGCATAAAATTAAAAGCCTGTTTATCGTATGATAGACAGGCTTTTTGCTTTTTGGTAAAAAATATAAGGCATGATTTTACCGGCGAATATGATTTCTGTTTGAGGCGGTTCGGAGAAGCAATAATAACTTTGTGGTGAAGTACCTTAAAAATTTCGGAAAGATTATCAGGATCTGTTTGGCAAATGGATGGATGACCAAGGAATCATTTCCTAAATTATAAGCATAGCGTTAAACCTGTGAAAAGACAGTATTTGACGGAAGGTGAAATTAAGATTATTGCTTCTAAATCCATATCTCGGAAAGTCTAATGAACTTGTAGTTAACTCGTTTTTTACTTTTACAGCCTATTCTTCCATGAGTCTGCTCATTAAAATTATCCGTTCCAGATTCTTTTTCATGGTAATTTCTCATTAAACTATTATGTCCCCATTGCCTGCGTTTTGGTTTTGGACAACAAAATATTCACTTAAGCCCTAAAAAAGTAATAGCTACGCTCAAATTACTTCCAACAGTCCGAGATGACACAAACGGACTAGGATATCCCCGGCCATTTCAAATGGTATCTGCCGGCTCCAGAAATAGATCAGCTCTCCAATGGTTTCACCTCCTTTAACCGAGCTGATAAGGGGGAAAATCGCGACATTGCCGATATAAGCAACTTCCCTCTCCAACATAGGATGCCGAATAGTATCCTTTAACTGTAGCCGATCGTTTTCGACACAGACTGCTTTGGTAAAAGTAACCTGTGGAGAAATCCTTACCTTTTTATGCCATAATTGGTCTATCGCATCTGCCGGCTTTATACGGGCACCGACAGTATTGTCTTTTTTATTGATGGGGCTTTCCTGTAACTTTAGCTTCAATTTAGTGTAGAATGCAGTTTCGTTAGCCTGTGCCGATATACCTACTTGAGATCTTTCTTTCCAGAAGCCGTTGTTGCTACCGGGCCAAGCACTATGGTAATATCCGCCTGTCCATTTTATATGCTGACTAATTGAATCTGCCATGTGATTCTCAAAAAAGGCCTGCGAAATTTCCACATCTCCGGAGTTAAGTATATTATTTACAGCAATTACCGTCTGTAGCGAAAAACGCATCGCTTTTTCCACTCCTGAAGAGGATAAGGGATCGAGTGTAAATGCGGCCTCTCCAATCCTGACATAGTTGTTGTCCCAGGGGTTATTATGACAATAATTCAATACCACACAGCTTTTGATTCCGGAATTTGAGAGACCAGTAAGCCCCTTACGAAACAATAAGGAAGAAGATACGCTGTGTTGAAAAAGCTTTTCCGGATGCTCTTTGCGAAGATCTGCCAGCGCAAAAAAAGCCATCATCCTAAATAACTTATCACCTGGTAAGGGGGAGCCCCATAACCAACCATTTTCCTGTGCCTCTATCAGGGTACAGGCTGGCATCGAAACGCTGCTGGTATTTGCGTAAAGCGCAACCATCGGTGGCGCAGTAATGATTTTATCGATCATCCTGCTACTGCTCCTACCTCTGGAGTCAAGCACAAAAATCGTTTTGAGCTCCATACACTGATTTTTTATCCTGATCAGCACCTTCCAATGATCGCTTTCTCTGCGAAAAATTTCCGGCTTTGCAGGCTGAAACAACACCAGCCCCTTTGAAACTGCCAACTGGATCAGATCATGGTCCAGTTTCCCTCTATCTACCATAATACCGCCGTTATGGTTCCTTAGCTCAATATTTCCCTCTTTGGCATTCTCCCAGATTACCCGGGCTGGGAGCTCATCGATATAGCCACGCTCCTTCAGCAGATGTCCTGCACCCAAGTAATCGAAAATATTCCGAATACCTGCAGATAAGGATTCCCCGATCTGCGGACGTGGAAAAACATGCTGTTCAACCAATGCTACGCGGTGACCAAGATCAAGAAGCCTGATTGCAGCAGAGGTTCCAGCAGGCCCTCCGCCAATGATTACTACGTCGAATACTTCAGGATTTCCCATTGAAACAAACTTAATTGAACCAGCCAGGTGCCAATCTCGAAATCCGCTCGTGTGCCTGAATGGTATAATGGAGCCAGCCTCGTATATAATCACAGGCATTTCTTCCTTTATCAATCACTTCATGATGACAACCGCCTCCACAGAGATAGCGGGCCCAGCACTGGTTGCAGGGAGACTGTTGATGCACATGTCTTGACTCCAGCCAACCATTCTGCAACTCTACATCAATGCCATTTAAAATATCACCCATGCGCCCGGCCGGTTCATTAACAAACCTGTGGCAAGCAGCAATTTCTCCATCGGCAGATACCCCCATGTAGCCTGCACCGGCGCCACATGGGTAGGGCCGGTGTGTTCCTTTATTGATTTCTTTAAGGGCATTGACCATATTCAGGTAAGGATAACGTTCACCCTGCAGCACTTTCTTTTCAAAGTGCAAACCACAGGCGATCATTGCCCCTAACAATTGCTCTAGGTCTTTTTCATCCATTTCACCTTTTCCGTTACTGGAGTTTAATAACGGGGAAAAACCTACACTATGGAAACCCATTTCGATAAAACCCTCAAGAACCTCAAGCAGATTAAGGTTTGCAGGAGTAACCGTTACACGGGCTGATACCTGCATTTTCCGCTGAATCTGCAGCAGCGGCTTAATATTTTCCATAATCTGATCATAGGTACCAGAACCGCTTTTCAGTGGCCGTTGTGCATCATGTTCTTCCCTTAATCCATCAAGGCTGACTGTAACGGAAAAAGCATATTTTTCAAAAAAAATGGCATCATCTTCGGTCAGCAATGTTCCGTTCGTAGTAATGGAAAAACCGATGTTAATATTTTTTTCCAGTGCCTTTTCGGCTGCGTATGCAGTTGCTATCCTTATCGCTTTCCGGTTAAGCAAAGGTTCTCCACCAAGGAAAGTAAGCTGTACACTCCCGTTTTCAGGACAGTCTTTAAGCAGTAGGTCGATCGATCTGGTGGCCACATCTAATGACATGCTTTTCATTGCGCCGCCAAAGCCTCCCTGATCTGCATAACAATAGGTACACCCCATATTGCATTTTTGAGCTATAGCCAATGAAAGCGCATAGACCGCGGGGCTTTTTAATGGCACATCATTTATTTTCAGCGGTGCATCAAGGCCCATATCCATCAGCTTGTTTTTAAGCCCGTTTTCATCTTTTGATCCCAGGAGCACTCGAAACTCTGCCTCAGTCTGGGGAGAAATCCGGTAAAGCATAGTGCCGTTGGTAACCAGTAACTGTGTATCCTGTCCACCTCTAACTAAGTGTACCTGCGGAGAGACCGGTTTGGATTCGGCTGCAATTTTTATCGCCATCCTGCCAGCTATATTGCCTGCCGGGGAATCTGTCTGTTTAAGCGTTAACATAAGTTATCTCCTTTTTTATAAATTCTACTTTTCCTGATCTGTTCCGGTAGCATCATTACCCTTGATGATAAAACTTAGTTCACCCTCCCAGTTTCTGAACAAGTCATCATAACTCAACAGACGTGAATCTGTCCTATTGTCGAGAATATATTCACCTGTTCTTTTCTTTGCCATCCAGTTATCGCCGGAACTAAGTCCTTTTTCGTCCGGCACTACATTTACAAAATCCGGACGGCTGGCTGCCCAATAATAGCAGGCACATTCACGATAATCGTTCTGCCATGGCGCACATAGCCCTTGGGTCATTTCGCCCGGCTTAATGATTTCTTCAGAAAAAACACTTGTGTCAGCTTCAAAAAAGTGGTTTACTTTTAGGGGCACTTTTTGGTACAATTTTTCATTATCAAGATCTTTTGCCAAAGCAACAACCTCTGTTATTGAAGGTCCAATGGTAAAATGGCATATTACTTCCTCTCCCTGTTTCTGTAATACCTGCGCCATAGAATTTGACCATTCCATAAAGGAAACTCCATTTGGATTGGCAGCAGTAATCAAAGGAATACTGTCGCCGCCCGGAAACACAGGACCAGAGGTAGCAACCATGGTTGGCTTATACCCTATCGCAACCAGGCGACAGCCTTTCAAATGCTCGAACTCTGGATCAGCGCTAACCACATAATTGTTATTTTCGATGAGCAAGATGCCTTCAAATGCACGCCGCCAAAGGTTCCTAAAATCGAATTCGAGTCCTGGAAAACAGTTGGAAATCGCTGCCCTCGGCAAGATGGAAAAAGGATTTCCCTCACCCAGATAATGTAGCTGGGCGGTAAGGTTCGAGGCCTTTAGGGCCTTATCACTTAAAGAGGATTTATCAAGTGCTCCTGCCGCCTGGCTATCCTTGAAAATTGCACCGGCAGCTGCCTGGATTACCAAATTAATCTGGCGATGCGTCAGGGTAAGCGATCGCCCATCTGCACCGCGCATAAGTGCCGGCATTTTGCGGAGCATTGGGCTGGAAAGATCGCCAATTTCATTCGGATGGCGGAGCGCATCGGCAAACCATGCAGCTGCACCTGTGCTGAGACCTCCGAACACCCGTTCATGAAGCGCGCGCAAAGCCAGATTATCTACAATTGAGGTTGCCATTATCGGTTCATAAAGACGGCCAAAATCATTGGTATTCTGTCTAACCATTGTACTGGCCGCATTCTGTATGCCTTCAAAAGAATTGCCGTTCATTACGCTGGTATTCATCAACCTAATCGTTTCCAGTGCCCTTCGTACAATTTCCTCTGCTTCTTCAATATCTACTTCGCCAGTAACCTCTGGTCCAAGCAGGATTTGTTCGAGCTCATCCGAAACTACCCTGACTGGAAGCGTATCGGGTGCAAATGCCGGAGGTCCGGCGCTGATATGTGCCCTTGCTGTAAGCTTATCATCCTTACCCTTAAGATGTACAGAAACAAAACCATCACACTCATCATCCAGATAACCCCAGCTGATTCTATCATTGTTCTCCAGGTAGTAACCTGCAAATATCTGTGCCGGATTGGTGTAGGTGGGTTCTCCAACTCCCTTTTCACAGTAACCCCACCAGCCTTTTTCTTTGTCGTAGATCACAAGATCTTCCGAATTGATGATCGGATCAGGCTGATTGAGCTTGTTTGGACTCTCATTCCTAAACCTGCTCGAACCATAAACCTTTCCCGCCCCTGGAGTAAAGCGGAAGCGAACTTCAGGAAATTCGGCCGTTGGCGAAATAAACTGTACTGATCCCAACGGCAATGTCTTTCCAGGGAGGAAGTTTTCGCTCTCGCCTAGTAAAGGCGCGACAGCATGGCTATTGAGGCCTAAAACCTTAGCATAAATCTTATCACCTTCCTTACCTGTTCTCCGGAATATCTTGATATTTCCAACCTCTACGTCCCAGCTGATGTCTTTTAGACTATAGCCAGCCATTATCAATAATGCTTCAGTTAAGGGAACAAGCCTGTCTCCATCTTCATCGGTAAGTGCAAATACTTCAAGAAAAGGCGCTACAGGATGTATCTTGCCATCTCTGGATTCTACAGAAGGTGCATCCTTAAAATTGATCTGCTTTGGCAGTTCACCGGTAATCTTTCCCGAAACAGGATCAACACTAAAAGTCTGTTTTGGTATTATATTCCTGAAGTCAAGCGGTCTTTCCGGGGACAGACCAAGATCGTAGGCGGACAGGGGAACTGCAGAGGAGCCCAAACGGCCGATGGCAATAGGGGGAAGAATGCGAAGCGCTAAAATTTTCATAACAATAAAATTTAGGTTATTATTTAGAGGTAGAAATAAGTTCTTTTATAATTGCTGAAAGTCCCTGATCGGCTTCCCTTAGCACATAAAGGTATTTGAGGTTGGTAGGTGATACAAAAGGCACCAGGCTTTCTATGATGGTTTCACTGGCATCTATCAGATCCTGATGTTCACGCCAGCGGTTTCCCTCTCCCATCGGGAGATCCAGCGTATAAGGAATGCTGAAAGGTGGCCCTGCCATCTTATCATCTATCCCGGGCGGGTTAAGTGGTGTTTGAACGAGTACATTAGAAATACTTCTTAAATTGTACATTTCTCCAAATGTGGCATTGATAATGGTAGCTCTTGGTGAGGTAGCACCGTTATTGTTAAAACCATTATCTAACAGGAAACTATGCGCAAGGTAATTCAGCAACATCCGGTAGCGAACATTAAAGAGATGGGCCCATGCTCTGGCCTCGGGATTGGTTATTGCATCCTTCTGGTAATCCGTCCCAACCTTTTTTGAAGGTTCCAGGCTACCGTCAGCCTCCCTTTCGGCAATAAATGGATTAGTGGCTACATTTCTTGATGGCTCCCATGATCCGCCTATTTCTTTTTCCAGTTCACGCAGCTCTTTGTAAACAAACAGAAACCGTTCGAAATGTGAAGGCTTACCAGCATTTTCTTCATTTGTCGGCGCCTCGCCCTGTTCGGAAATTTCAAGTAAGGCAGCGTAAGCATCATCCCTACAGGTAAGTGGGGCAACCAGCACATCCGGACCTCCTTTAGGTCCTGTTTGCGCACTGCCGCGCTGTCCTCCCGTATATCCGCGTCCCCATTCATCAAATTTAGCCTGAAAGGGATAGGTATTGGCATGAAAAAGTTCATCAGGAATCTGTTTATCATCATTGATAAGGCTGAGAATCACTGTAAAAAGCGCACCTACCCGGTGAGGATCTGTGGTATCTTTATATACTTTTTCTTTGACCTCGATAGCGATTGGATCATCACTATTGATCCATTCTTCAGGGGATTCAGCGTATACATACTTGGCAAGCGATTCTAAGGTAAGCCGTTCTAGTTTAAAGGGAAAGGGATAAAAAGGGGTATCCCAAGGGTAGTCCATCCGTCCAAAGTTTAACGGAGCACCAATAAGCTTGAGTACATTCTGTACAGAGATAAAATGCCCCATTTCTTCTTTTGCTATGCCAAGAATAATATCTTGCCAGCCTTTAACCTTTTGCTGATACTCTTCAGGGATTTTTGAACCACCGATACTGTAACCCGCATACAGGTACTGGAGCATCAGTCCATGCTCTATTTCTGCATTAATGTAGAGCAAAAAGGAAAGATAATCTTTAGCATTAAATTCATATGGGATTTCGACTTTCAGGTCTTTAGGATCCGGAGGACCGGAAGCCCCGCCGGTTTCAATAGCGTGGAAATTTTTGATTCCTTCGGCTTTCATTAAAGCCTCTGCTCTGTTGCTTTCCGCCAACTGAAAAACAGGCTTTAAAAATCGTTCAAAATTGCTTAGCATAGTATGGTTTTTAGAGGTTAAAATTTTAATATTTATTCTTTGAATGATACTATGGATGACGTATCCTCAACACGTTATAAGCGGTACGCCTATTTGTATTTTAAGAAATACATAAAATCCGGATCTACAGGCCGCCGCTGTATTACACTTACCGATCGGTTTACACTTACTGAGCCATATGAAAACTCAACTACTGGAACCGCGTATAAATATATTGAAGGTATAAAGCTTGTAAAAAGATTTTTTTATCAGTGACTGACAGTGAAATAAGATAAACCTATAGCGTCCACCACTTAAGGATGGAGTAATATGAATGGAGAGCATACGTGAGAGCGTTTTGTAAGTTAGTATCTAATGTAGTATTTATAATATAAATAAACAACTATAAAATTGTAAATAATACACAACATAAACACAATGAACAACCATCCATACCGGCTGGAAAAAAACATGGATATACCATTTGGAATTTTAAATTAATGATGAAACCTATTGTTAATTGAAAGTGATGATGATAAAAGGCGGGCTAACAGAAAAAATAACTAAAGAAAGGAATAGCGCTGCTTAAGGTCCCGCACCTGTTCATCCACAACCATTCCAGATCATATTTCTGGCTAATTAATCTTGCTTTAAAACCAAAATAGGCCCGAAGTGTTTATAGTTACAAAATTGAAAGTCTTGATGAATTATTCACCACAAAAAACCTTATGGAAATAAGTCAAATCAGGGCAATATAATCCGGAATAATTGAGATTACAGCAAACCGGATCTGAACAGATGCCTTTAAGTAGATGGGTAACTCGTAAAAACTAACTAAAGAATTTAATTACTTAAATTATAATGAAATACATTCTAATTATCGCTTCTTTTCTTATCCTCAGCTCACAGGCGCATTCACAGATAAAACCAGTTCGAAAAGGGTGGCATTCTTTCACTATTCAATGGATAAGTTTTAATAAGACCAATCCAGGTAAGGTATATATTAAGAGTATTGGCGATGAGGAATATAGTATTGAAGGGGAACAAAGGGATAAAAAAACGAATGAATATGTAACTATCAAAGGGACATTCCTGAACCAGGGACGTACCTTAAAATTCAATGGTGATATTGTTTCAAAAATCAATTCGATTAACGGTGGCCAACCTTGCACACTGAACGGGCTTTCCATTTTTAAAGCCAGTGGCTCCAGAAAATACTGGAGGTTACAACAAATGCTTAACTGTGACGGTGAAACCACAGACTATATTGACATCTTCTTTTAGATCTGATCACTTCATAAAATAAACTCCATATCATTGAATCAATAACGCTATGAAAAAAAAGCTGCCTTTTGCATTATTCATGCTCATTACCATTTCTGTATTCACAACAGCTTGCAAGAAAAAACCAGCTGATGAACCAACTTCGCCAAGCAATTGTGGTACAAAATACGAAGTGATGTTAGGGGAATCGGGACCAATTAATGAAAATGCCTCCGCGACTTACGAAAATGGTCAGCTTAAATCAATCAGCTCTGGCAGTTCAAATTTTAGCATCGAATATGCAACAGACAAAGCAGTTTTATCGGCTTCGGGTGTTCCATTTTATCAGATCGATATTGTAAATAAATTAGCCACAAGATCTACTGATCTAAAAAGTCAGACAGAAGAGCGTATGTCTTATGATGGTAACCGAAATCTCATTAAAATAGAAGCCTATCAGAATAATAGTTTAACAGACACCAAAATCCTGACATACAGCAATGGTAATCTTGCTTCCCTTACCCAAACCTATCCTGATGCGCCTGCGGTGAAAAGATTTACCACGTATAGCTATTTATCTGAAATTGCCTCAAAAGCTGACAATGATACACGTCATTTAATATTTGGTCCGCTAGACTTTTACACACCCCTGTTTCTTACCGGATCAACCTCCAGAAATCTTTTATCAGGAAGTTTATATACTTATACAGCCGAAAACTTTCGTACAGACCTGACAAAAACTTATACTTATACCAGAAATAGTAGTGGCATCATTACCAAAATTGTAGAAGATTCCCATACCGTAACAGTTAGCAATGGTGTGCAGACACAAAATGAAAGGTTAAAACGTACCATTTTCATTAACTCTACTTGTAATTAAAGGGGTTGCGAATTGGTGGCAAGCTACTGTCAATCTAGTTTTGCCTGCAGATTAAAATGATGTACGCGGATTGGAATAAGATGATGAATCATTATTCTTTAATCGTCGTTTCTGATCCGCTGGAAGAAATAGTAAGATAAGCACAGATTAATCATAACCGGCCAAGGTAGTTGCCCGCAGATTAAAATGATGTACGCGGATTGGAATAAGATGATGAATCATTATTTTTTAATTGTCGTTCTGATCTGCTGGAAGAAATAGTAAGATCACCACAGATTAATAATAATCGGCCAAGGTGGTTGCCCGCAGATTAAAATGATTTACTGTTCCATTTTAATTATTAGATGGCTCTTTATAAGCAGAGATTCCAGTGAGCAGGCAAATGATTACAAAATTTCAATTCCTTTCTCTTCAAATGCTTCAAAGACCTGTGCATTAATCATGCTTCTGGTTAAATCCGCTTTGGAAATATCTTTACACCAAAAATAGATGTTGACGTTACTGTTCAGCTTACTCACCGGACTAATCATGATGATGGGTTCTTTACTGGTAAAGACATTATTGTTTTCCACGATAATATCCCTGATCAGACTCACTACTTCAGTTGAATTAAAAGGCTTGGCAATCGAAAGGGTTAAATCCACACGCATTTGATTGTTGCTGAGTGTCCAGTTGATGATGTTATTTGATAAAATGGAACCGTTAGGGATGATAATCTCAGCCCCCTCATCGCTTAGCAAAGTACTTGCACGCACACCTATTTCCTTCACTCTCCCCTTTTTATTGCTTAACTCAACAATATCGCCTATTCGGATGGTTTTATCAAAGATGAGAATAATGCCTGAAACAAAATTACTGACGATATTTTGTAAACCTAAACCAATACCTACACCCAGGGCACCAAGAATCACTGTGATTTTATCAATAGGCAACCCGGATGCGGCTACAGCGATTAAAAAGCCCCCAATGAGCAGGACTAACCTGGTTACCAACAGTTTGGATCGCTCACCTTTATTGTCATCAAAACTGTCATCTCCCGTATCACCAAAGAAGTAAGCAATATACTTTTGTAAGAAATTCGCAATCCAGATAATACCCAGAAATAAAACAATGCCTCCAAAAGTAAAAGAGAAACTCCCTATAGTTCTTTTTTCGGTTAACACCTCCATTACTGATTCATAAAGCCCGTTAAAGACATTAAGATTAGTGGCAAAAATCACAAACCAGATGATCGTAGCACCAATACCGGTTAATTTTTTAAGTCCGGAAATAACCGGTTGCCAATCGAAATACTCGGGATATCCTTTACGGATCCTGCTGCTTTTCATCTGCAATAAAAAAGCTTCTACCAAAACTTTGGCTAAAATGGTAAGTGATATTGCATTCAGCAACGAGCTTACTCCGGTTGAATAAAATATTTGTGTAAGCGTAAAGCGGCCAAACAGGTTACAGAAAACAGCGATAATGGCAAATCCGGTATAAATAAAACCTGTTACAAGGATCATCCTGTATCTCTTAATATTTTCATCAAGCATTTTCCACACCATTATACCATAAGCCACTGAACATAAGCTTAACAAGAGGAGCATCCAGCGCTGGTATCTGGGTGGCATACCTAAAAGACGCAAAAAAACAGGCGCCAGCAGGAGTACAACAAACAAGCACCAGTAATAGAATATTCTTGAACCCAGTTTTTTTCGCAGATAAAAGGAAAGCACAATAGCCAGCAGTACCTGAACAGCTTCTATATAAAGTGCCGGCGCCCTGAGATCGAAAATGGGTGCCAGCGCAAAAAGCATAATTAGTGTAATTAAAAAAGGCTGCGGACTGATTAGTGAAAAATCATCAAGGGTTTCTAAGCGGTCATGCTGTTTTACACTCCGGAAATTAAAGAATACCCAGAAAAAGAATATGGCACAGGTAAAGAGCAAAAGGAGCCTGCTGCTTCTGGTATACACAAAATAATAACCTGATATTTCCTGCTCTCCCTGAATAAACCTTCGGAAACCCAGGCTCTTATTTGCTGACCGGTTTACTGATTCCCAAAGATACCGGCGCTCTTTACCAAAGGCTTTAATACTTACAGCATCAAGCTGACTATCTGTAATATACATTAACTCTTTGATGTTAATCAGATTCGATGAGGTTCTGGCATGAAGGTTATTGATGGATAAGGTACCTGCTTTTATTAAACTATCTGTGACGAAACGTTTCTTTTTCAATTCTGCAAACTGGTCCTTAAACAGGATACGCAGGGCAGGCAATGTAAATACTTTGACCAGTACGGTATCCTTCCTGAGATTCAGGAGTTCCGTTTTTAATGACCTTAATTCCTTTTCATATTCATCAAGATCTGCTAAACAGTCCCTGTTATTGCTTTGCAGCTCATCCAGCAAAGTCTGATCCATCTGAAGGTTCTGAAGATTTAAACTCCGGTCTGCCATAGTAAGCCTGCTCTTCAGCAAGGCCAGGGCAGCCTCATCCTGGGTTAAGTGCGCTTCCATCGGCTTTAACTTTTTAAAAGAACCTATGGTTACCGGAACTTTATTGATGGCTTCAAAAACTTTTTCCAGGTGCATGAGATAATCGCCCTTGGTTAAGGTTGCAGAATCAGAAAGAATAGAGACATCCTGATCCTTTTCTATCATTCGCCCTTTTTGAGCAAATGCATGGCTTAAACCAATGATGATGAGGAATATGATGAGGCTAGCAACCTTAAAGGAAAAAGTTTTTTTTGTTATCATTAGCATGGACATACCGCCTGCTGGCGTCAGGTCAAAAATAGCGAATTCTATTGGTTTAATAAACGATGCAATTGGCATTTGATAGAGGAAAGCCTATTGTCCTTTGGTTTACCAATATTTATTTTAACAGCCAGCTGAAGGTTTATCAAACGACATCGTGATATTATTATATTGGTTTCCCGGTAAAACAGATGGCTTCGCGATTGATCAAGCCATTTTAAATTAACTTTATGAGCTTGACAGCTTTTTAAGCCTAAAACAAGTGTTGCTGGTTGGCAGACATGATTAACTCTGCTACGTTTTTTACCTGAAACTTTTGTAAAAGGTTTTTTCGGTGGGTATCAATCGTCAGCGGACTAAGAAATAATTCCTCACCAATGGCCTGACTGGTTTTGCCCTGGGCAATGAGTTCCAGGATTTGCTTTTCGCGTTTGGTTAACCGGGGTGCGGCAAGCAATTCATTTCTGGATGGCCGGCTCAGAATTTCCGTAACTTCTTTGCTGTAACAAATGCTTCCTTTTACAGCTTCCGCAATACAAAGACGGAGTTCATCAAGCGAACTGTTTTTCAACAGGTATCCACTGGCCCCGTTCTGTATGGTTTGCACCACGATACTTCGCTCCGTTCTGTTACTTAGAATTAAGACAATAACAGATCTGTATTTTTTCTTAATCTTCAGGCAGAGATCCATTCCATTCACATCCGGAAGCGTAATATCAAGCAGGATGAGATCCACCTTTTCTGATTCGAGATACTTCATAATGGTTTCACCATCCTGAAATCCACCAATCAGTTCAATATTTGATTCATTTTTTAAAAGATTTTTCAGCCCTTCAATCACAATCGGGTGATCATCAACTATAGCCGTTTTTAATTTATTTGGTTGCATCAATATTCAGTTCTATATTTATAGTTGTACCTTCCCCTTCAGCTGAAAGAATTTCCATTTGTCCGTTAAAAAAATCCACCCTGTTTCTGATACTCTTTAAGCCCATTCCCTTACTTTTTTCTTCACGCAAATGATCAAAACCAATGCCGTTATCCTCCAGTGTAATCAAAAAAACTTTGGCGTCCTGTGTACATTGTAAAATGATACTGGAAGCTTGTGCATGTTTAATCGCGTTGGAAAGCAGCTCCTGTGCAATCCTGTAAATATGCAGCTGAATGGCAATCGGGATATTGGTTTGAATGTTAAAAGCTTCGAAGGCAATTTGCAAATTGTCACGCATGTGAAATTCACAAAGATCCTTCAAGGCTACTTCAAGTCCAAAATCAAGCAGCGTTTCGGGCACCATATTCCGGGCAATCCTTCGTAACTCACTTACAGAAGTATCCAACTGGCCAATAATTCGGTGCAGATCTTTATCCTGAGAAGCACCCGGCCGGGTATCGGTCCAGCCGGATAAGCCGATTTTTACACCTGCCAGCATTCCGCCCAAACCATCATGCAAATCTCTGGCGACACGCTCTCTTTCATGCTCTTCACCATCAAGCATAGCTTTAGTTACTTTAAGCTGTTGCTTCTGCTCCATTTCACTTAGCTGCTGACGGTAATTGATTTCTTTCTGCTCTGCCAGTTTTGATTTGTTCCGGGCAATTACGGCAACAAAAACCAATGATGCCAGCAGAAAAAGGCAACCAAGACCAAGAACCAGATTATATAGCCGGTTATTCCGGGCATTCAGCAATGCCTGTTTATTTTGCACTTCCAATGATGCTATTTTATGTTGATTCTGAACGCTCCTGTATTTGGTTTCCAGCTCATTAACCTTCACTTTTATTTGATCATTATTAATGCTATCACTCACGCTACGGTACTTGCTTAACCACTTGTAAGCTTCTTTATAATCGTTCAGCTTCGCACTGGTTTTAGCCACCTCTCCATAAATGGTAGCCTTATCAATCATACTGGCCGTTAGCGTACCTTCCTTAATAATATCCAGTAGAATTTGCCTGGCCTTTCGATATTCTTTTTGCTGCCCGAAAATATCATACTGACGGAATAAAAACTGCTGATAGAGTTGATTTTGGTGATACTTTTTAGCCAATACGATGCCTTTATTAATGCTGGACAGTGCCCGATCAAAGGCCTGAATAGTCGAAAAATAAAGTACCTCGTTATAAAAATACAGCGTATAATTTACGGATTCAGGAAATGGTTTTAAAAGTGCATTTGCCTTATTTAATAGTGTTTTAGCCTTTTCCGCATGATTTTCATAACAATAAATACTCACACCACTCAGGTAAGCAAATAACAGGCTGGTCTTATCATGTTTAGCGCTTTCAAGCAGACTGATTGCTTTCTGATTATAGAAAGTAGCCTTGGCAAATTGTGAATTGTTCATTAAGATGGTAGAAAGCCGAGTATAATATTGCGCCACCAGAGTCGAATCACCAGATTTTTCAGCATCTGGAATAGCCTTTTCGAGCGTAATTTTTGTAATAAAACTATACCCCTCCTTTTCTATATTCATGATGGCATAATTGTACCATGCGGCTGCCCGCATGACATAAGCCTTTTTAGTAGTAAAATAGGAGAGTGCATCTGCTGCCTTCCTAAATGCTACCGATGCTCTGGCTTTGTTCCAGTTAAAATAGTATTCCCCCTCATAAAAACAGGAAACGGCAATAGAATAGGGATCCTTTTTCGCGATTTTTTTCCCAGCTAATAGATAAGCTTTACTCTTCAGGGTATCTTTAAATTTCCAATAATCTACCAGCAAGAAATTAGCATTGGCTTTTGAACTATCTGCACCGGATGTCTTCAGGATATTTTGCAGACTATCCAGATAATGTTTTTCATTAATCGGAATCTGCTGCTGACAGAACACATAATGCACACTTAACAGACAAAGAATAAATAAAGATAATTTTTTCATTGATTAAAAACAGTATAAACTGGAGCTGAGCATGATACACAGGAAATAATAACTACTTAAAAGACACAAAGCTCAGGTGTAAATATCAGTCATAATTTGTAAGCAACCATAATTTCAGCCATTTGCTGCGAAAAATACCTAAAAACCAGTAGAAAAAAAACGATGAATCATGGTATTTCTTTTGGGAATGACTTCTGATAATTTTGTATGAGTTGCCTGAATAAGTAAAATGTAATGAGAAGCACAAGCGATCTGCAATGCGAATGGTGTAATTAATGATGCATCACAAAGGGTTTGTTTATTCTTTATACAGCCTATTAACGGAAGATCAATCATTTAAATCAGGATCTAATTTAATAATTATGATGAAAAATTTTTTATCGTTTTCTTTGGTCGCCTTCCTCCTGCTATCAGGAAATAAAGTACATGCCCAACTGGAAAACCTGCTGCAAAAAGCAAAAGATAAGGCAGAAAAGGCCTTAGAAAAAAAAGTAACCCATAAAGATGCTTCCCGCAAATCTAAAAATAGCGGTACGGATATGGGCTTTGATTTTACTCCTGGAGACTCGTTGATCTTTGCAGAGAATTTTTCAAAATATGCAAAAGGAGCAACTGCTGCCAGCATCAAAACCAATGGAGCAGCAATAGTGACAACAGTAGAAGATGAAAAAGGTAAGTGGATGCTGTTAAGGGATAAAGCTACTTACAAGCTGACTAAACTCATCAGGTATCCAAAGCAATTTACAATTGAATTTGATATACTGGCCTCCGCCGATCAGGCAAATGATATCTCACCTTTATCATTTGGCTTTACAACAGATAATAGTGTACAGGATTATACCAGCAACGCGGGTGCTTATGTTGAGCTTCAGTATTATGATACCGATCAGGTGAATGTTGGCAATAGCAATCCCAAAAAATATGTCAATACAACCTTTGATCTGACTGAAAGCTTAAATCGCCCCCTAAAGGTATCTATACACGTTGATGAAGAAAGAATGATTGTATACCTGGATAAAACCAAGCTTGTAGACACGGAACTGTTTACCCCTGCTGCTGCTAAAAACTTTTACATCACTGCACCCTGGGATTATACAAACGGAGCCAAGGTGATGGTAAGCAATATCATGATCAAGGGTTTTAGTAAAACTAAGTAGATTTAAAAAAACTATAAGTAAATGATAGCGCTGTTGAGATATTATGAAGTACCAGCAATATCAATCAATATAAAAAAATGAAACCCCTGATCACGCTTTTATTTCTCTTCTTCATTTATACACTACACGCTCAGGATCTGTTATGCGATGACCGAAAGGCCATTAGTGAGAAACTTGAAATGATCCGCGAAACGGATCAGGGAATCAGGAGCAGGCTGATTAAAGAAATGGCCACGAAAGATCCGCAGGCCATGAAAAAAATTGCACTGGAAATGAAAGCCAGCGACAAACAAAACCAGCTTGTTGTCGGATCACTTCTGGATAGGTGTGGCTGGCCAAAAGGGCTCAGTGCAGCGGAAAACAATACCATTTTCCTGGTTATTGATCATGCAGATACAGCGTTTATGATCAGGTACTTTCCTTTGTTGAAATCACAGGCAGACCAGGGCAAAGTGGCCAGGCGTGATTTGGCGACACTGCAGGATAGAATGCTTTTGAGAAGTGGGAAAAAACAATTCTTTGGTACCCAAACCCTGAAAGAAGGCAATATCGTGACCATCTGGCCGGTAGATGATCCGCAAGGCCTCGATGCACGCCGTAAAGAAATGGGACTCATACCAATGGGTGCATACATGGCGCTATTGAAAAAAACCTATCAATCGGAAGTGATCTGGGATCAGGACTTATCAGTGAATGCAGCTCAGGAAAAAATGCGTAAAAAGAATTAAGGGTCCAATATCAATGATCAAACATCGTTTAGTGTTTAGACTCACGCTCCATATATTGCGTTAATTCAAAAAGCCAATCGCCTCCATAAACAAACAAAATGCAAACCGTCACTAAAATAATAACATAGGTAATCACTTGTTTGAGCCTTTTATCATTGTTTTTATCCTTCAGGAAAAAAAAGTTTATGACCAAAAAGATTAATGCAGAAATAATACCTGATGGAATGCCCAGCCATGCGGCAGATAAAGCATTCCAGGGGTCTTTAAAATAGAAAGCATAGATAGAAGCAAACCCTAATAAGGCACTTGAAAAGAGTAATAACAACCCTTTAAAAAAATGTTTGCCCATCAAACCAAACATCATCAAAAAAAGTGAAATGGCAAGTGTTAAGTAAGTGTAAGGAAGTTCTGTAATGAGATACGTTTTACTGCTTTCAATCGGAAAAATGATTCCAACACTGATCAGCAGGATCATCATACCAGCGATTAGATAAAGTTTTTTTAATTCCAATCCTTTTGAGGGCAAATTAGTATCATGCATTAGTGATTGTGCTTTGTGATTCAAAATATTTCTAAGGATTGATAAAATGTAAGATAGGTATTCTTAATCATTAAACACACCGTTTTGCATTTGTTAAACTATTTGTATTAATCCCTATATATCAAAAACTTACACCATATCTATTCTGATTTATGCTTAAAGTCATTAGCTCATGGGCAGAACAAATCTGATTTCTAAAGCAGCAAAATATTCAAACAGATATTATTATTTAGAATAATTAAAAATAAGTTTCTAATCCCGTTTTAATTTCTTTCTTTTGCGACAACTAAGAATTAATCTAAATAAAATGAAGAAAATCTTTACCTATTTTTTTAACATAATCCTGCTTTCTATTTTTCTCACGGGCATCACTTATGCACAATCCAGAAACGGATCAGTATCCGGTTCCATTAAAACCAGCGATGGTAACCCTGCTCCATTTGTAAGTGTTGGCTTGAAAAACACGGCTAAAACAACACAAAGTGATGAAAAAGGAAACTTCACTTTAAAAAATGTTTCACCTGGAAACTATGTATTAAAGATTTCAGCAATTGGTGTTTCGGTACAGGAGAAAAATGTTTTGGTTGTAGCTGGCGAAAATGCAGAAGTTTTATTATCCATCGCGGAATCCTCGTCACAATTGGATGAAGTAGCCATCACAGGTTATAAAACACCTAATAAAAAACCGGTGAACCTCGGCAAAATTGCCATCGCCCCGATGGATCTTCCACAATCGGTACAGATTATTGGCAACCAGGTCATTACTGATCAACAGGCCAATCGCTTAAGCGATGTACTAAAAAATGTTAACGGTGTGGCTTTTGGTGAAAACCGTGGATCAGTAAGTGGTGAAACATTTTTCGCCCGAGGTTATAGCTTAGGTACCAACAATGTGTTTAAAAACGGATCACGTGCCAGTAGCGGAGGCATGCCTGAAACCAGTACCTTAGAATCAGTAGAAATTTTAAAAGGAAGTGCAGCCTTACTTTATGGCGGCGTAACAGGAGGCGCAGTGGTAAACATGGTCACTAAAAAACCTAAATTTGAGTATGGCGGAGAAGTATCTATGCGCGCCGGAAGTTACGACATGTATAAACCCATGGCAGATATTTACGGACCAATCTCTAAAAAAGTAGCATTCCGTTTAATCGGTACTTATGAAGATGCAGCAAGTTTCAGAAATTCTGTAAAATCAAACCGGATCTATGTAAATCCTTCCTTGCTTTACAAAATAAGTGATCAAACAGATCTTTTGCTTCAGGGGGATTATTTAAAAAGTGACATGACTCCTGATTTCGGGATTGGCACTGTTGAAAATCAGATTGTTGATATTGGTCGCGGTGCATTCGTAAATGCACCCTGGGCTTACAACAAAACAAACACCGCAACCTCACAATTAAACCTTAATCATAAATTTAATGATAGCTGGAAATTAAATGTTTTGGCTAATTTCCAGTCTTACAACCGCAATTACTTCAGTGCTGAGCGACCATTTGCCGATACCAAGGTGGCAACTAACCCTCTTCCATATGGTTTCGCGGCCCGAAATGTTACCCGTTCTAAAACAAAAGAATTTACTTACAATGAGCAGATCAACCTGAATGGCTTCTTTCAAACCGGAAGTATTACCCATACCTTGTTAGTTGGTGCAGATGCAGATCAATCGCGTACCACAAGCGGTGGCTTCAATTTTAATAATAACCTCACTACATTCAATTATGGAAATGTCAACCTACTGGATCCAGCCACTTATTTCGGATCGGGAATTGAGCCAACCGCAAACATGATTACCCAGACCTTCGCACCATTGTATCGTATGGGTGCTTTTGTACAAGATTTAGTTTCCATCACTGATCAGTTTAAAGTGCTTGCCGGAGTACGTTATACCTTTCAGAAAACACCGAGAACCGTGGCGACCAATCTGGCCACCGGTGTGCAAACGCTCAGCGTAAACAGTTTAGACAGGTCGAAAGTAGAAAGTGCTTTCACACCAAAATTTGGATTGATTTATCAGCCCTTAAAAACAACCTCTATTTATGCCAGTTATGCCAGCAACTTCATTCAGAATACGGGTACAGATGTTAATCTAGCACCTCTTGATCCATCTACCGTTGATCAATATGAAGCCGGTGTTAAAAACGACCTTTTCCAGGGCAAACTTTCTGTTAATTTAACTGCTTACAGAATTTCAAACGATAAATTTGCCCAGCAGGCACTTCTAAATGCAAAAGGCGCACCTAATGGTGACACCAACATTAAAGAACTTAATGGAAAAACATTAAGTGATGGTCTGGAACTTGATATTACCGGTACAATTGTAAAAGGCTTAAACTTTATTGCAGGCTACAGTTACAATTATATTCGCTATACGCAAACACGAGACAAAACAGTTTATACCGTTCCTGAACCCACTACAGCGCAGCCTAACGCCACCAGAACGGTTACATTAGGTGGCATTATTGAAGGTCAGCGTTTAGTAGGCTCTACGAAAAATACTGCAAATGGCACCTTATTTTATACCTTTCAGGATGGCCGTGTGAAAGGATTAAAACTGGGTGCTTCAGCTTATTACACAGGAGCAAGAAACGGTGGGTACAATGATTCTAAAATTCAGGCTTACAGCAGGCTCATTCCATTAAGCGCCTTTACCACATTCGATTTCTCTGCGGGCTACAACTGGAAAAAACTTTCATTGCTGGCAAAAATTGCCAATATAACCAACGAGCTAAATTATTTCGTTCATGAAAACTACAGTGTGAATCCTATTCCGCCACGTCAGTTCATGACCACATTATCTTATAAATTTTAACCGATAAATCAGTCATGCCGAAGGCCTCAAAGTGTGTAAAATACTTTGAGGCCTTTTTATGGCTTGGATTACTGGTTTCCGGAATTGCTTTCTTAAATTTGACGATCAACCACCAAATGAAACACCTTTTAAAAATTAAGCTGGCTACCTTCCTCCTGTTGTTAAATTGTGCTGTCTTCGGACAGACAATGAAAAAGAGAACGACCCTTTTAATGGGAAGTAAATTTGAAATTACCATCGTTGCAAAAGATGCACAAACTGCTTCGGACAATATTGATACGGTGATTCAGGAAATCAGCAGAATTGAATACCTGATATCCGACTGGAAACCCAGCTCACAAATTTCACAGGTAAACAGCCATGCGGGTATTAAACCCATTAAGGTAGATAAAGAAGTTTTTGATTTAACCAAAAGGGCATTGAACCTGTCTGAAATTACCGGAGGTGCTTTTGACATTAGTTTTGCAGCCATGGATAGAATCTGGAAGTTTGATGGTTCCATGAAAGAGATGCCTACTGCCGAAGCCATTAAAAAATCAGTAGAAAAAGTAGGTTACAAAAACATTATTCTGGATAGCGTCAATTCCACCATCTTCCTGAAATTAAAAGGAATGAAAATTGGTTTTGGCGCACTGGGGGAAGGTTATGCAGCCGACCGGTCTCGCAATATGATGCTCAGGAAAGGCATCAAAGCAGGTATTGTTAATGGCTCAGGAGACATGAGTACCTGGGGAAGACATCCTAAAGGCCATTATTGGACCATCGGAATTACCAATCCTTTTCACAAAGATAGTTTATATGCTATAGTTCCCATTAAAAACGGTGCCGTAGTAACTTCCGGAAGCTATGAAAAATTTGTAGTCTTTAATGGAAAAAGATATGCCCATATTATCAATCCGGTTACGGGTTACCCGGCAACAGGTTTAACCAGTGTAACGGTATTTGGGCCAGATGCAGAACTGGCAAACGGTTTCAGTACATCTATTATGGTTTTGGGAAAGGATGCAGGTTTAAAGTTCATCAGTCAGTTTCCAAAATTTAGCTGCATCATGTTTAGTGATGATGGCCAGGTGTATCATTCTGATAATTTGAGCCAGAAAACAATTAAACAATGGAAAAAAGGCTTATAACATCTTCAATTTATTCCCCGCATTGATAATATTTTAGGATATTCTATTGATCAAAATCAGGAAAACTGCATCCTGAAAAATAACTTCTTCATAATCCATGAACAAATCGAAACTGCTTAATAGCAATCCATTAAAATCTGTCCCCTCGACTGGTAAAAACTGACACTTTGATTTGATGATTGCTGACATGCATCTTCCAGCCAGTCGATCACATCCTTTTGCATGCCCAGTGAACCGCACAGCATCAATACCCCGCCATCATTGAGTGCTTCACCAACAAAAGCAGCATCTTCAGCCAGTAAATCTTTAACATATTGTTTGTTTCCTTCTCTGGAATAAGCCACATTTAATTTGGCCAGTTTGGAAAGTTCATTTTGCAAGGTATTTTCATAGAGCGAAAAGGATTCCTTATTCTTAAAACCGCAATAAAGATGAACATTTCTGCCCTCGCCATGCTGGCTTAACATGCCCAGAAACGGGGCGATACCGGTACCGTTTGATACCATAATTACAGTACGGGCTTTTTCAGGAAAGTGGAAGTGCTTATTTTTAACAATGATGGCATTTATGGTTTGGCCGATTTTAAGCTGATGTAAATAACCTGAACCCAAACCACCCTCATGCAGTTTAACGCTTAACTGAATTTCTCTTCCAATTTTACCAATTGAATATTGTCTTTCGCGATGATCACCGGCCGGATAAATGGCAAGCAAATCTCCTGAAGTAAATCTTTTTCTGCGCTTCGGGCGCAAGCGAATAATAAATGAGGTTTCGGCATGAGTGGAAATGGTTTTCTTTACCACTTCAAAAGGCTGCGTTTTTGGACGTTTCGTATCCAGCAATTTCGACAAGAGAGACAGCGTTATATCCGCATGTTGCGCCCATAAATTCGCCCATCTGGTAAAATCATCCGGAGATCGGTCATTAATGGTATGAATATCAAGTAATGGCCTGGCCCACTTCTGATGCGATAATGCGTTATTCACTTCGTAACCAAACTTGCAGAAATCAGGATAAGCATGAGAACCAAAAGCAATTACGGAAAAATCGACGGAATTGCTTTGTGGATATTTTTCCAATAGTGCACTGAACTTTTTAGCGTTTACAGGCGATTCACCCTGACCGTATGTCGCCGTAAAAACCAGCAATTGCCTGGCCTTTGCAAAAACCTGATAATCGTTTAGCTCAGCCATAAACGATGTTTTACCATTCTTTAACAGTTCCTGATGTATCGCACTGGCAAAGCGGAAGGTGGTTCCGTTTTCTGATCCAACCAATAGGATAAATTCTGCCTGATCTGATCGAAACTTATTTTTAATCCTGCCTGAACTGCGTTTCCACCAGATCACAAAGCCTGAATAAATAAAAAAAAGGATATTTACCGAAGCAATAGCCAAAACCATTGCCCAGAGGACACTTCCTCTACCAGTATGTAAATCCAGACTAAGGTTATTGAAAAGTGTAGCTTTTGAATAGGCTTGTTCCGTCAGGATATCGCCGGTTATCTGGTTTACAGTAATTTCTTTATTATCCAGTTTCAGTGTAAAATAATCTTCTACATCCTCAGAGAAAGGAAATTCAATGGATTGAACTTTAGTCAGTGGAATATTTCTGAATACTTCGAAATCCGCCACTTTTTTTTTCGGCTCCGTTTGAAGTGCATCAAAATCAATCTTATGCGTAATCTTTTGTGTTTTAACGAGCCCAAATCTTTGCAGCGACAAAAATGTACCACTTAAGGAAATGATGATAACCGGAATCAGCATCAGTCTGCCCAGCACCACATGATAATATGCAGCAAAACCATCTTTGACAATTTTTCCAAAGAATTTTTTAATGCTTCGCTGGCGTTTGATGATCAGGATTGTACCTGAAGTGGCAATTAAGAACAAGAAAAAAGCCGTTAGCCCGATAAAAATCCGACCGGTTTCATGTAAAAACAAGGAACGGTGTAAGGTGGTTACCCACTGAAAAAATACATTTTCCTTTTCTACCTTCCCCAATGATTTTCCTGTTGCCGGATCCACATAAAAATTCCCGGAATTAGCTGCGAAGTCAGTTCCGTTTATCTTCACGAACTGATTGACATCTATGGTAACATCGCCAATATCAGTATACGACTTTTGAAGACGTGGAATGAGTTCAGCAACGGTAAGCTGACCGAATTTTTCTGACCGGTAAGGTTGATTTTTCTCCGTAACAGGCTTAAAAGACAGGATGACCCCCGTAACGGAAGCAAGGGTTATAAAAAGAAAAGAAGATACCGCCAGGGCTAAATGGCTGTATCTCCATATGGAAATTGTCATTAATAAAGCTGTTTAGTTTGCACTTAGGCGTACATACCTGATGTAACCTGTGCCTTCAGTTTTAGCGGCCAAACCTTCGGTGGTTAACGGAATTTCAATATCTTTTAAATAGTATTTATTATCTTCAACAGCGGTTTCAAAACGCAGCTTGTAACCTTTGTTTATTTTATCGGTTTCAATATCCAGAACCGTAACGCTGCGATCGCCGCCCGTAACCGAAGCACCGGTTATGGCACTGATATTGGTTGGTTTTTTCTTGTATGCTTTGTGCCACTCTTTAAGGTCGGGATACCATTTTTTATCAGATCCCATCACATAAAGTGTTTTTTCATAGGCCCCTTTCGCATCTATTAAAGACACCGCGATGTAAGCGCCTTCGCCAACATAATTGGTCATTTGCACCATACATTTATACTTTGTAGTTTTTTGGGCAACACTGACTGCAGGAACGGAATAAATTAATGTTAATGCCAGGCACAGTTTAAAAAAGTTATTCATTTGATTATTTTAAAAAGTCGATTGATACTTTGTTTTTAGTTAAAAATTCATTTTCTGATGCCAAATCATAAGGTGTTTCCTTAAAATCTGTAGCCACATCTTTTTTAGCACCTGCTGAAATTAAATAGTGCATCAGTTCTGTATCCTTTGCGGTCATCGCCGCTTTATGCAATGCCGTGTAACCTTCTTTATTTTTAAGATTCACATCAACCTGATAACCAGCCACAATCTTAGCCAATGCCAGGTCATTTTTAGCCACAGCCAGGTGATATAAAGAATTTCCGTTTGGCTGGATTGCAGCCACATTGAAACCTTTATCGGTTAACACCTTCAACTTGGCGTTGAAATCGTCCATACTCCTTGTACCGTAAGATTGGAAAAGATAATAAGCCAGGTTATTACCCTCTTTATCGGCTATGTTCATATCTGCTCCTTTGTCAAGCAGGAATTTCACTACCTCACCGGAGTTGCTGCGAACCGCCATGGCCAGTGCCGATACGCCTTTGGCATTTGTTTGATTGATGTTTTTTACCTTTGCCGAAAGCAATTCAAGTGTGGCCAGGTCTCTCGTAAAACCGGCAGCATTAATAAATGCTGTATTTCCGTCTTTATCAGCCTGATTTATATCTACTCCTTTTGAGAGAAAATAATTGATCACTTCTTCCTGTTTAGGTTTGCGGACAATATAAAATAGTGCATTTTCACCATTACTTCCGGTAACCGTTGGTTTCAATTTTAATCCTTCCAGGTATTGAAACACAGCTAAACCATTGGAAGATCCGCGACCGCCCTGAGCCGCCATGATGAACGCATGATCATTGTATTTTACCCCTTTTGCGATGAGCTTATTCATCAGTTCTATGTTTCCGCTTCTGGCTACGTAATTAAAAGCAGTATTTCCGTTCGCATCCACACTATTCAGGCTTAAGCCTTTCGATACAAAATAATCCGTCAGGGCAAAATTCTTATCATTTGAAATGGCAATTAAAAGTGCATTTGCGCCGTCATGATTCAGGTCTTTTTTGAGATCAGCACCTTTTGAAAGTAATAAGTCATAAACTTTAGTATTGGCCTGGCCACCAACTGCCGCGAATGTTAATGGTGTAAAACCATGACTATCCTGAAGATCCACCTTTGCACCATTTTTCAAAAGGTATTCCATCACCGGGATATTTCCTTTTGATGCAGCCCAGAACAAATAGGTTCTGCTGTCGTGGGTTAATTTATTGACATCGTTCCCTTTTTGAGCCAGCAGGTATAAAATAGATTCCTCTGGTGCTCCATTGTTAATGGCATAAACGGTGGCATCAAAAGACATTTGATTCAACTGCGAAGGACTATTTCCCTTCTCAATTTCTGATTTAATGGTGGCCAGGTCTGTATTTCCTTTCCAGAAGGATTGCTCCAGAAAGGTATTTTTTTGAGCCTGTGCCCCAAGAGCAGCCATGGCAAGAACAGCAAAGAAGATTTTTTTCATTTTGAAGCTGAATAGTTTTTGATTTCAATTCTCCGGGCGAACCACAAGAATTCCGGCTAAGTTAACAAGAATCGTTCTAAATAATGGATTGTATTGAATTTATTTAAATTAATTACAGATAAATTTTCTGTTACAGAAAAGCCGCAGCTTATGTTTCTGCGGCTTGAAATTAACATTAGTTATCCCACCAAACTTTATCAATAGTAACCTGATCGCCGCCCTGTTTGGAGGCTTCTGCGTTATTGGTTTGTCTTTCCGATTCCGGGTACATCAAACGAAGGGGTCTGGCATCTGCTGAAGGTGCTTGTAGCGAATTAGGTATGGCCGGCAAACCCAGTCTTCTATAATCACTCCAGGCTTCAATGCCGTTTGTGCCATTCATTGACAACCATTTTTGTGTAATGATGGCACTGATTTTATTGGCTGCCTGATCAAAATTAACCGCAGTTTGTGCATTATAGGCCGTGAAAGCCGACGCCGGAACTTCATTGTAAGCGAAAGATGCTTGAATGCCCTGCTCATAAAAGTTTTTTGCACTCCCGGCAATCCATCCTCTTTGTGCCGCTTCGGCTTGTAAGAAAAGACTTTCGTAAGCACCCATTAAAACCAATGGCTGTAAGGCACTTTTCAGTAAACCCGCAGCAGCATTTGCATTTTCCTGCGGTCCGCGGAGGGCTGAAGTGAATGCCCGGTTATATTCTGCCGCGGCATTCGGATTTCCGAAAAGTACTCCCTTATAATCTCCGGCAATGGCCTGATAAATTTTGGCCATTCTTGGATCATTCCGTTGTTTATACTGATCAATTAAGAATGTAGTAGGCCTTAAGTTATCGTAAGCAGCCGTAGTAGCCCCCTGAACATTGCGGTAATACGTTTCCCAAAAAGGATTAATCTTTCCTGCTGTATTTTCATATCCGGGTTTAAGTGTTACATGCTGGTTCAGTTCCAGGTAACCACTTCCTTCCGCCTGGATTTTCTGAATTTCTGCCGTAATGTAAGCCTGATTATTTTTTTCACTCTGGCGGATCAGTGCCCTGAGTTTAATGGTATTGCCAAATTTCGCCCATAAAGGCTTTGATCCATTGAAGATGATATCTGCACGGGCAATGCTCGCATCAGCAGCTGCTCCTTTAATTTCATTTATCCCTTCAGTAATGAGGTTAATGGATTTCTGATAAACCGCCTGGCCACTTTCATAACGCGGGGTCGGAAATCTGGTACCCTGCAAGGCATCATCAAAAGGGATATTGTTGTAAATATCAACCAACCTTAAAAAATGCCATCCTTGCATCATTTTAGCAATGCCGGAATAGTAGCCTGCACCTTCCTGCTGCCCCTGTTCTTTAATTAACTGGTAATAAAGCAAATTCTGGAAACCATTTTCCCAAATTGGAATCCCATCCCGCTGGTGCCTGATGGATGGACCATCATAACTTTTTTCTTTAAAATATTGATTAATACCTTCACTATTGGTTCCCCAGTAGCCACCCCAGAAAGCACCAAGCTGATTGAGCTGAATGGCTTCCTGGTTTACTGTACTCAAAAGGGCAGCGGGTAGTTTCGCACTTAAAGGGAGATTCTGATTAACCGGATTATTTGGATCGTTATTCACATCCAGAAATTTTTCACAGGCACTAAAAACCATCATGATCAACCCTGTGAACAGATATAAACTTAAATGTCTTTTCATTTTATTAAAATCTTTAAAATACCACGTTAATATTGAAACCAAATGTTCTGTATGGAGGCACCTGCCTGAAACTGATATAACCATCAGTATCATTGTATAAATATTCCGGATCTCCATAGGTATTATCCTGGTGTCTGATCAGAAAGAGGTTATTGGCTATAAAACTCAGCCTGGCTTCTTTAATTACATTTTGCCTAGCCAGTAGTTTTGCAGGAAAATTATAGCTGATGTTCAGCTCACGCATTTTGAAAAAATCAGATTTGGCGGCCGTATTGCTTTGTACCGCACCCTGTGCCTGCCAGAATGCCTTATCACCTTTTGACAATACAGTAGTATTGGGCGCAAATACACCTGGAGATGTTTCGATCACTGAGTTTGGATAAATAAATGGCCGACGGTTAAATTCTATTGTTGCAGGATGCGTTCCTGCGGTATACATCCGGGGTACAATTTCAGAATACAACCAGCCCCCCATTCTCCAGTCAAACTGTGCCCCCAGGCTGATGTTCCTGTAAGTGACCATGGTATTTAACCCCATTTGGTGCGGCGGAACCATCGTCCCTAAATGTACGGCATCGGTTGCCACCACCGGATTGCCATTGGTTGCATTAATCACCACATTTCCATTTGGATCCCTTTTATAATCGCTCACCTGCAAACTGGGGTAAGCCTGGCCAATATTGGCATAAGACTGGCGGAAAATATTAAATGATTCCAGGCCTTCAAAAAGTTCCTTCACCTGGTTATTAATATAGGTATAGTTGAAGCCTAAGTTCCATTTGAAATTGGCATTGCGGATGATGTCTCCATTTAAATTGAGCTCGATTACACTATTGGTTAACCGGCCTGCATTTACCCTTGCACTGGCATAACCCGTTGCACGGGATGTGGTGGCATTAAAAATCTGTCCTTTCGAATCCGAGAAAACATAAGCGCCTTCAAAATTCAAACGGTTATTGAACAAACCCAGCTGAATACCTGCCTCGTAAGAGGTCACAAATTCAGGCTCAATATCGGGGTTAGGGAAAGTTGCTCCCGGCAGGAAACCAACCAGGTTACCAAATGGAAAACCGTTGGCCTGGCTATAAGGGTTGTTGAGTGAATATGGATTGAGCGTATTATTACCTGTTTTATTATATGATGCATATATTTTACCAAATGAAAGTGGTTTGCTGTTTTTCAAAGGTGTTATGGCCTCCGAGAAAACAAATGAGGTACTTAATCCAGGGTAAAAATAAGACCGGTTTTCTTTGCTCAGGGTTGAAACCCAATCGTTTCTTCCGGTTAAGGTAAGGAACAAATAGTTATGGTAACCTGCAGTAAATTCTCCATAGCTTGCCAAAGAACGGAATTGGGTAATTGTACTTCTTCCAGACACTTGTCCGAGGGCACTTCCCTGATTGAATAAATCGGGGAACAACAGGTTTGCCGAACTTAGTGTTTGGGCTTTGGTGTAATCGCTTCTTAAATTCTGACCAATTAATAAACGGGTGGTGAACTTTCCAAAATCCTTGTTAAAACTGAGGATTAAATCATTGTTCATCTTCCTGAAATTGTCTGAACCATCGTTAACCGATCCATTTACATTTCGCTGTCCGCTACCTTCAAATTTCCCTACAGTACTTCTCGTTTCGGCAACCGTAGCATAATAACCAAAACGATAGAGTGCTTTAAACCATGGCGTAAACTGGTAATCCAATTCTACTTTTCCATTAAGGGTTTGCTGTTTGGTATCATCACGATAGTTGTCGATCTGGAAGTAAGGATTTTTCTGCTGATCGGTGAAAAAGTTTGCCGGATTGGCATTTGATCCCCTGTCCTGCCAGTTCCTCATGGAAGTGAAATCAAAATTGGCAGGTAACTGGTAAGCGGTAATCCATGGTCCGTCAGGTGTGGTATTTTTATTAAAAAGCACATAATTTACATTGTAGGAAGTATTTAACTTGCCGAATTTTCTTGCTCCGTTAAACCTGGCACCTGTTCTCCTGCTTTCATCTTCCGGAATAATTCCTTTAATTTTCACATCCTGAACCGATAAAAAATAAGTCGACTTATCATCTCCGCCCGAAAAAGAGACATCATTCTGCATGTTTAGTCCGGTATCAAAAAGTTCAAGCCGCTTATCCTGATCTGGGGCGGCATACAAGGCCTGCGGCTGTGTCCCATTCGGTAAAGCAGGACCAAAATTTTTCATGGTTCCATCAAAAGCCGGACCCCAGCTTTCATATTGCGTAGGTACGTAAACACCATTTACGCCCTGACCAAAGGCTTGCTGAGCAGGCGGCAACATCATCACTTTTGAAAAAGTGGTTGTATTAGAAAAGGTAACCCTGCCACGGCCTTTTGCACCTTGCCTGGTGCTGATCATAATGGCTCCGTTTACACCTTCTGAACCATATAAAGCTGCAGCATTCGCGCCTTTCAGTACCGTAATTTCTTCAATATCATTTGGATTGATCCGGCCAATACTAGGCACAGGAACACCATCCAGTACATAAATAGGCTCGTTTTTGGTCCGGTTTAATGATCTTGATCCACGCATCACGATCTGAATCTGCGGATCTACCTTACTATCAAACATGTTTACCCTTAAACCCGAAACCTTACTGGTTAATCCGTTTAACGGGTTAATGGTTTTACCTTGATTCAGGTAATCATCCTTTATGGTTTGCGTACTGGTTCCAAGTTCTCTTGCAGACCTTTTAATGCCCAGTGCGCCCGTCACCACCAGGTCTGCCAGCTGGTTTTCTTCGCTTTCCAATGTAATGTGCAACATCCCCGTTGAACCACTTAAAATAATGGTTTGCCTTTTGAAACCCACATAAGCAACGGATAGCTGATCGCCGCTATTTGCCTGGATGGCAAATCCGCCCAGTTGATCGGTATAAACACTTTCGTTCTGACCTGCCACAAAAATGCTTGCGCCAACCAGAGGTCGCTGCTCCGTATCGGTAACCTTTCCGGTTATGGTGATTTTTTGTGCTTTTAAATGCCAGGAGAACATCATTGCACAGAAAAAAATGAGTAAACTTTTTTTCATATAAATTAATGAGTTAATGATTTTGCAGTTTGTTATTTATAAATAGTCTTAATAAATAGTAACTTTGGCAAAAGTATCATTAACCTCGACCTCAAAATGCCAGATAAGGGAAATTTTATAACCAGAAACGGAAATAATCATAACCTGATTTACCAGCCCTTTCCGGTGTATAAAATGAGTCAGAAATCGAAAAGTTCAGAACTGAATATTGACGGAGCTCTTTTACGCAGGGTGAAGATAAATGCCGGTGGCTTTTACCTGCATAGATTGAGCATCGTTCCGGAGGAATTTTATCTTATTTTTAGTCATTCGGCCACCATTAAAATCGATGGTTTACACCATAAGGTGCTGTTGCTTCCCAATCAGTATTTAATACTGAATGAAAGAACGGCGGGCAGTTACCGTTTTTTTATCAATTACCTGGAACATCAGGATGATATTTATTTCATCCGTTTAAACTGTAAAAAATTCAAATCTTTTCAGGAAGCTATCGCTTTAAACAGGCAGCTGGCCATGGATGTTGAAATTATTAATATTTTGGGTAATATGTTCAACTGCGACTATGCTGATCCACTCAAAACAACTTACCTGGAAGCCAAAACTATCGAATTGCTTTGTCACATTCAACATCAGATTAAAGTGGTACAGGGTAATATGGAAACATTTGATGTTCCGGCACATATGCTTGATGCAATCCAGCTGGCGCGAGATATTTTAATTCATGACCTGAAGGCCCCTGTTTCTTTAACCAGCCTTGCCCGACAGGCAGGAACCAATGAGAACTACCTGAAAAAATATTTTAAACAGGTTTTCGGACAAACTGTTTTTGCTTTCCTGAATGCGCATAAAATGCAACTGGCGAAACTGATGCTCACCAAAGAAAGGATGCCGGTTAGCCAGGTTGCAGCAGATCTGGGCTATAAAAATTCTTCGAATTTTAGCGTTAATTTTTTTAAATATTATGGCTTTCTGCCAAAAAAATTAAAATCAGCAAAGATATACCTTCTGCTTTTAACAGCCGATATTTTGATGATGCTTGAAGAAATGACCATGATACCAGCTTCCTGAAGCAAGTATAAGATGTTCAGCTTAATATCTGTATGAAATTAAACAGCAATGTACAAGCACCATTTTTAAATTAATCAACCGATGAAGAGGGTCTTAAAGAAGAATACCAGTTAATGGGATGCGACCTCAGTTTCATGCCATCGCTCTCAATGTGATAAAGAATAATCGGATTGCTGAAATCGACCAGTCGCTCTACTTTTTTAGCGAGTTTACTTAAAAATTCTCCACTGGAAATGCCCTCTTTTAAATGTACATAAATGACAGAAGCAGTTTTAAATTCAAAACGTTCTACCACTCCCGGCCATTCAGATTTTATCCTGTTTAAAAATGCATTAATTTTTGTATCGTTTCTTAGATCTTCCATACGCTTAAGATTCTGATAACTAAATTTACCAATAAATTCTAAAAACGAATAATTGTAACAGAGAGTATACATAACGCAGGCTTATCTCTTCCATTCTGTTAATATGACAATTTTTTGTACTGCAGTGCCGGATATTATTTGGCCACCAGCACATCTTTTAATACCGCCCAAACATTTTCGGCGAGAATTTTATCCCCTTCAGCAGTAGGGTGAATACCATCTTCCTGATTCAGTTTTGGCACCCCTCCTACCTTATCTAAAAGAAAAGGCACCAGAGCCATGTTATTTTTCCTGGCCAGGCTGGGGAATATGTTCTTAAAATCTTCCGCATATTGAGCACCCATATTTGGGGGTACCTGCATACCGGCCATTACCATTTTCACTTCAGGATATTTTAGTCTTACACTGTCTATAATGCTTTGAAGATTTTTAGTAGTTTGGGCAACCGGCAATCCGCGCAAGCCATCATTGGCGCCCAGTTCTAGCACAAATACATCAATGGGCTGTTTCAATAGCCATGAAATCCTGCTTTTTCCTGCAGCTGAGGTTTCACCGCTAAGCCCGCCATTAATCACTTTATAAGGCATTTTTAATGAATCAATCCGGTTTTGAATCAGCGCCGGATAAGCTTCCGTGGGGTCAAGCCCATAACCTGCCGTTAGGCTCGTACCGAAAAAAAGAATATTCTTAAGCTTCTGATCATTAACTTTTGAGGTTTGACGGACGGTATCCGACTGTTGATCCTGGTTTTCTTTATTTTGTTTGTTCCCGCAGGCTGCAAATAGCAAAGCCAAAACAAATAGGCCTGTCAAGCGTTTTCGTAACATCATATGCAATTAAATCTCTAATCAAAAACCAATAACAGATCAGTCTCAGTTATGTTTGGTCAATATCCGTATACACCTCTAAAAAGAATCGATTGGAAAGTATTTTAAATATCAGAAACGTTAATAAAATTTATCAAAGTGCCGGACGTGAGCTGAAGGTGTTGAATCAGATCAATTTTGCGATCGAAAGCGGCTCCACTGTAGCCATCACCGGTCCATCAGGGAGTGGAAAAACCACTTTACTCGGTTTGTGCGCCGGCCTTGACCGCGCAAGCAGTGGCACCGTTGAACTCAATGGCATCGCATTGGAAAAACTGAATGAAGATGAACGTGCTGCAGTGAGGAATCAATATGTAGGTTTCATCTTTCAGAATTTTCAGCTCCTGCCCACCCTGACCGCTTTAGAAAACGTCATGGTGCCGCTCGAATTACGGGGTGCCAAAAACATCAGGGCCCAGGCACTCGATCTGCTTGACAGGGTTGGACTGGCAGACCGGTCTCATCATTATCCGGTTCAATTGTCGGGAGGTGAACAGCAAAGGGTTTCGCTGGCAAGGGCTTTTTCCAACCAGCCAGCCATTCTTTTCGCCGACGAGCCTACCGGAAATCTGGATGCAGAAACCAGCGAAAAAGTGATTAAACTGCTGTTTGATCTGAACCAGGATGCCGGTACTACCTTAGTGATCGTTACCCATGATCTTGAACTTGCTGCCCGAACCAGCAGAACCATTAAAATTAAAGGCGGAACCATCATTTCTGATGAAAACCATAGTTATGCAGAATAAGATCCCCAGGCAGCGCATTCAATTTTCATGGCTGTTTAAAATGGCCTGGCGCGATAGCCGCAAGAACCGCTCGCGATTGCTCTTATTTATCTCTTCCATTGTACTGGGCATTGCAGCACTGGTAGCGGTATATTCCTTTAAAGATAATTTACAGCATGATATTGATGCACAGGCAAAGGAGCTTACCGGTGCCGATCTGGTTTTGGATAGCCGAAAGGGTGTAACCAAGGCCATGCAAAAGATGCTTGATACCCTCGGAAACGAACGTTCGCACGAAAAGACTTTTGCCTCCATGATTTATTTTAAGAAAGGTGGCGGTAGCAGATTGGTGCAGATGAAGGCCCTGAAAGGTGATTATCCTTATTACGGCACCCTCGAAACCATTCCCTTAGAAGCTGCTGAAAACTTTCAATCCGGTCAGGATGCTTTAGTAGACCAGACCCTTATGCTGCAATTCGGAGCCAAAGTGGGCGATTCGCTTAAGGTGGGCGACATCAGTTTCAAAATACTAGGGACGCTGGTGAAGGCACCCGGACAAACCGGAATAGCAGCTACGGTAGCACCTACCGTTTATATTCCCATGCAGTTTTTGGCCAAAACCAATCTCATTAAAACCGGAAGCAGGATCAACAATAAATTTTATTACAAGTATAATGATCCATCAGGTGTGGATGAATGGGTGAAGAAAAATGAATCTAAACTTGAAAGTGAAGGCTTCGACGCTGACACGGTTGAATCACGCAAGGAACAAACCGGAAGATCATTTAAAGATGTAAACCGCTTCCTGGCTTTATCTGGTTTTATTGCTTTGCTTTTGGGTTGTGTGGGTGTGGGGAGTGCCATTCATGTTTACATTCAGGAAAAGCTCAGTGCCATCGCCACTTTACGCTGTTTGGGCTTAAAGGCCCGGCATGCTTTTTTCATTTACCTCATTCAGATATTTTTTATTGGCCTGGTTGCCGCTGTGCTCGGGGCAGTTATTGGTACGGGCATACAGTTTCTACTGCCTGTAGTGCTCAAAGATTTTTTACCTGTAGAAATAACCATGCGGGTTTCATGGGCAGCTGTAGCACAGGGCATTTTACTAGGACTGATCATTTCTATCCTTTTTGCCCTTCCCTCACTATTGTCGGTGAGAAAAATTTCGCCTTTAAATGCCATCCGGATTTCATTTGAGCGGACAAGTCAAAAACAAGACCCATTTATATGGCTGGTTTACCTGTTAATGACAGCATTTGTAGTTGGCTTTACCCACCTGCAAATGAAAAACTGGATACAGACACTGGTATTTACGCTAAGCATTGGTATTGCCTTTCTACTCTTAATTTTGCTTTCCAGGGTTTTGATGTTCATGGTTAGAAAGCTCTTGCCCAATTCCATCAGTTATTTGTGGCGGCAGGGTTTCGCAAATCTCTATCGCCCAAACAACCAAACCCTGATGCTGACGGTTTCCATTGGCCTTTCCACTGCATTTATCTGTACTTTATTTTTTATTCAGGGTATCCTGATGAGCAGGGTCACACTTTCTTCAGGCAGTAATCAGCCGAACCTGGTGATGTTTGATATTCAGAATACGCAAAAAAAAGGCTTGGATAGCCTGACAAAGTCTTTTAACCTGCCATTGATGAACCAGGTTCCCGTGATCACGATGCGGATAGAAGAAATTAACGGAAAAACTTCCAGCGCAGACACCAGTAACCGCCGTGCATACCGCAACGAAATCCGGGCCACCTATCAGGATAGCCTCACTGCAGCAGAGCAGATTGTAGCCGGCAAATGGATCGGTACGGTAAAGCCGGACGAAACCATTTATATTTCACTTGATCAGCGTTATGCCAGTCAAATCCATGTTGGCCTGAATGATAAAATCGTTTTTAACGTACAGGGCATGATGATTTCCACTGTAGTTGGAAGTCTCCGGGAAGTGAACTGGAGCAGGATGCAGACCAATTTCAGGGTAGTCTTCCCGGCCGGGGTGCTGGAGCGGGCACCACAGTTTCATGTATTGATGACACGCGTACCCACGAATGAGCTATCTGCTAAATTTCAGGGCGAAGTGGTTCAGCATTTCCCCAACGTGTCTGTAATTGATTTAGACCTGGTACTAAAACTGCTGGATGAGTTGCTGGGAAAAATTGGTTTTGTGATTCAATTTATGGCAGGTTTCAGCATGGTTACCGGCTGGATGGTATTGATTTCTGCCGTGCTGACCAGCAAAAACCAAAGAACAAGGGAAAGCATTTTACTGCGAACGATGGGCGCCAGCAAAAAACAAATCCTGGCCATTAATGCCATAGAGTACTTTTTTCTGGGAGCCTTTGCTGCCGGCGCCGGATTAATCCTGGCCATCGGGGGAAGCTGGGCGATGGCAAAATTCACTTTTGATGCGGCATTTGTTCCACCTTTCCCGGCCACATTATTACTTTTTGCTTCGGTCATCCTGCTGGTTGTGGTTACAGGCATACTCAGTACAAGAAGCATTTTAAACCAACCGCCACTTAAAATATTACGGTCTGGAAGTTAATTCCGGAGGGATGATTACATTAATAAAAATCCCATGTTAAATATTCACCCACCGGAAACATTTTGAAAGCGGGGATGTTTTTAAGCAAATTGAATTATAGCATGAACAATAAGCTTAGAAACATCCTTCTCCTGGCTACCTTAGGCATAATCGTGGTAAGTTATGCCGGTTGCGGGGTATCAATACCCAAAGGTGCAAAAGCCATAAAACCTTTTAAAAAAGATAAATACCTGGGTAAATGGTATGAAATAGCCCGGATGGATTTTAAATTTGAAAAAGATTTAAACAATGTTACTGCCACCTATACTTTGGAAGACGGGGCAATTAAGGTAGATAACCGTGGCTATAACGATGTAAAAAAAGAATGGAAGCAAAGCATTGGCAAAGCCAAGTTTGTGAATGATGAAAATGAGGCCAGACTTAAAGTTTCTTTCTTCGGGCCGTTTTACGCAGGCTATAACGTTATTGAAATTGATGCAGATTATCAATATGCCCTTGTGGCTGGAAACAGTTTAGATTACCTGTGGATTTTATCAAGAAAGCCAACCATACCGGAAGAAATTAAAGCGGCTTATCTGAAAAAAGCAAAAGATATTGGTTATAAAACAGCAGAACTTGTGTGGACAAAGCACGATCAATAATTACTGATCGTGCTTTCTTTTTTCAAGTTCAACCTCATCGGTTAAATCCAGGCGCAATGGTGTGATGGATACATAATCATTTTCTACTGCCCAGCGGTCTGTATCTTCTTCCGCAGGTTCCAAAGCAGATACGGTAATCCAGTAATGCTTTCGCTCCATGGGATCTGTTCCCGGCACCACATGTCCGTCATAAAGCCTTACCGATTGACGCGTCCATTTTATCCCTTTGGGTAAGGGTGGAAAATTCACATTGTACAGGCCCAGTTCATCATCTTTAAATACCGTATTTAATACCTCCGCCACATAAGCATCAAGCGCTTCAAAATCAGGTTCTGTTTTTCCAACAGGTGTACTCAATGCCACACCTTTTACGCCCAGTAATACCGCTTGCTTTGCTGCTGCTAGGGTTCCTGAATGCCACATGGAATTGCCCAGATTCGGTCCCATATTTATTCCAGAGAGTACCACATCTGTATCAGGATACATGTGCAGGCCTAAAGCCACACAATCTGCCGGCGTTCCGTTCACCCGGTGTGCATCTATATTTTCAAAAGTAATAGGAGATGATTTAATGGAAAGTGGTCTGGAATGGGTAATGGCATGGCCCATGGAAGATTGTTCCACATCCGGTGCTACAATCCTGACTGTCCCAAATTGTAAGGCCATTTTGGATAATGCTGCAATTCCGGGGCTGTAAATACCATCGTCGTTCGTAATCAGAATATTCATATCTTTCAAAATTAGGTATAGAATTAAAACCGAAACGGCCTGTTATTGTTCATAACAATATGAAAAATGCAGATAAACTGGTGAGACTGATCCATAACCCAGGGGCCGGAGAAGGAAAGTATTCAAAAAAAGAAATCGTTAAAATGATGGATACTCACGGTTATGAATGTGATTATGTATCTTCCAAAAAGAAGTCGGCTTTAAAAAACATTGAACCCGAAACCAAATTTATTGCCATCGCCGGCGGCGATGGTACCATCCGGAAAACCATTATGGGCCTGTTGAGCAAAAAACTGAAGTTTAAACGCCCCATAGCACTGTTGCCATTTGGCACAGCAAACAACATTGCCACCTCGCTTGGCATCAGTGAAGATGTAGGTCAAAATGTATCCACATGGGATGATTATAAGCTCAGAAATTTTGATGTGGGCCAGGCACTCGGTTTAAAAAAGGCTGCCTATTTTATAGAATCACTTGGATTTGGACTTTTCCCGCAGCTTATTCAAACCCTAGAAGATACTGATACTAAAAATATCGAAACCGCTGAAGAAGAATTTGAGCTGGCGCTGAACAAATTGCTTGAGATCACCAGGGCCTATCCGGCCAGAAAATGCCAGATCAGCATTGACGGAGAAAAGATCGAAAAGCATTGTATTATGGTAGAAATTATGAACATTTCACGCCTCGGTCCTAATTTGAAACTAAGTGAAAAGGCTGATCCCGGAGACGGTTTTTTTGATGTGGTTATTGTTGGGGAAGAAAACCGGATGGCAATGGAAAATTATATTACCGATATCGCAAAAGGAAAGAACATTCCGTTCCCGATTGCCTCCATTCCCGCTAAAAATATCAGCATCAGCTGGGAAGGTACGGATATGCACATTGACGATACCATTAAAGAAGAAGAAAGCTACACATTAACCATATCCATACTGCATAGTCTGCTCGAAGTCATTGTAAATAAAGAGACACTGGCATAAATAGCTTTAAAAGATACCTGATATCCTTACTTTTGATGAATGATCAGATTAAATAGTGAAACACCTAATGATGTACTTCAAGAGGTTAAAATTGGCGACATGGTAACTGATACCTTTAGTAAAACCGGCCTGGTGGAAAGTATTGAAGTGAATGATGATGGTTTATATAGAATTTACGAATTTCACCTCGTAACCGGAAGAACAATCAAGATAAAAAGGTAAATTGCCTTTCAAACCCTGATTGCCCTATGTCATTGTTGATTTTATTTACTGGCATTTTACTGCTCTTTCTGATGATCCTTAAAAAGATCAACCCCATGATTGCGCTCATGGCAGTGGCCATTGCAACCGGATTATTACTCGGAATGCCGGTTTCGAAGGTAATTGGTGCGGTGAGCAACGGAATTGGCAGCACTTTAGGTAGTATGGTCATGGTGCTTGCCTTTGGTGCCATGATGGGAAAACTGATTGAAGATAGCGGGGCAGCACGGAAAATCGTTTTTATTTTAATCAAGGCTTTCGGAAAGCAGCACATCCAGTGGGCTGTTTTGCTTACAGGTTTGTTGGTTGGCATTCCCCTGTTTTATAATGCAGGCTTTGTGGTTTTGATTCCGCTGGTGTTTGCCATTTCTGCAGCTACAGGACTATCCAAACTATATATCGGCCTGCCTATGGCTACCGCACTTTCAGTAACCCATGGTTTCTTACCTCCCCATCCCGGACCAGTTGCACTTGCAGGTATTTTCCATGCAGATATTGGCCAAACGCTGATATATGGACTCGTGCTGAGCCTGCCCATTGCCGTCATTGCAGGAATTTATTTCCCGCGGTTAATCATGAAGAAGATTCAGCCTGCCCTCATAAAGGATTTTGTACTGGAAGAAGGTGAAGGCTTACCCGGCACGGCAAAGAGTTTTATGGTGGCATTGCTGCCGGTATTTCTGATCATTGCCGGAACCATCGGAAGTGGCCTGAATACAGTGTACCCGGGCAAATCGATATTTATTTTTCTTGCCGATCCTACAGCAGCCTTACTGATCTCGGTGATCCTGACACTCCTCCTCCAAAACAACAGCATTGAAAAAGCCATGGAATCCTGTACAGAAGGGGTAAAAAGCATTGCCATGATTATATTGATCATTGCTGCCGGTGGGGCTTTTAAACAAATTTTAATTGACAGCGGCGTGGGCGAAACCGTCAAACAATTAACGGGTAATTTAAATCTTTCTCCGTTGTTACTGGCCTGGTTAATTACGGCCTCACTGCGCATAACCCTCGGCTCCGCCACTGTTGCAGCCGTAACCGCCTCCGGGATGGTGCTACCTCTGATCGGTCAACATGCCCCTCCCGAATTAATGGTGTTATCTGTAGGGGCAGGTAGCCTGATGCTTTCTCATGTTAACGATACCGGTTTCTGGATGTTTAAAGAGTATTTTAACCTCAGCCTTAAAGAAACATTTGGAACCTGGACCATGATGGAAAGTATTGTTTCCGTACTCGGATTAGTTGGAGTACTTCTTTTAAATCAGTTTTTATAAAACATACACACCATTTCTGAATACGAATAAATTTATCCATTAAGTGATTTGAGCGCTTTTATAATTGCAACCAGATCTTCTTCCCCATACTGTGCCTGCGCTCTTTCATAAGTTGATAATGCGGTTTTAGCTAAGGGAGATGAGATGCCTTCATCCCTGGCGAGCCTCAAATCTTTTACAATGTGTTTTAAAGCAAAAGCAGCTTTATAATCATCGTTCAGAATGGCCTCGCCTTTTATCTTGGTGTATACATTGCCGATGGCTGCATTTCCGATGAGTTCTAATAAATCTGCCGGTTGAATTCCCTTTTCACTGGCAAACAAAATGGTTTCTGCCAGGCCTTGTGTGTATAGTGCCAATAGCGAATTGATGGCCAGCTTAGCTATATTTCCCGCTCCAGTATCACCTACCCACTTGCTTAATTTCCCCAACACATCAAAAATGGGTTTTACTTCTTCAAAAGCAGACTTTGCGCCCCCGGCCATAATCACCAACTGACCAGTTTCTGCCTGCTTCACGCTCCCTGATACCGGGGCATCAAGGTACCGGCAATTTTGTAATTTACACAGTTCATCCATTTTTTTAGAAATGGCAGGAGACACCGTACTCATATTGATAATGACTTTCCCATCTATCTGACCGCGAATCAATCCCTTTTCACCTTCAAAAACAGCGGTTATGGCCTGATCATCGGTTACCATTACAATAACCACATCAGATTCCCGGCTAAGTGCTTCAGGGCTCTCCGCTACTGCTGCACCTATAGCAGTTAAAGCAGATTCTTTTTCTTTACTTCTGTTGTATACGGTAACCGGATATGATGCTTTTAAAAGCTGTGCAGCCATTGGAATACCCATGTTTCCTAATCCAATCCATCCTATTTTTTTCATGTTCAAGTTATGTTCTGATCAACAACAAAGTTGATGAATAAATGATTGAATATGGCATAGCCGATATCATTTTTTAAACAAATTTTCTGAATAAGAAACTTGTTGAATGTGTAAAACAATAGCTGGAAATAAATTTGTATCACATAACTTTAGCACAAAATCCACCATCAGATGAGTTATTTGCTTAAAGACCTTTATTCACCGGCATTTTATGGGAAACTAACGAATGCCCTACTTTTGACTGTTCCGGCTTTCGACCGGGACAAGTTTTTAAAAGAGATTTTTATTGCCGAATTTGAATCAAAGGAACTGAAGGAAAGAATGAAACATACCACAAATGTGATTCATCGATTCTTTCCTGAAAACTATAATGATACGATTGAAATCATTAAAAAGACCATCGTGGAATTAAGAAAAATAGGCATTGGTGAAGATGGACTGGCCTTTATGTTCCTGCCGGATTACATCGAAACTTACGGAATGGATGATTTTGACACCTCTGTTGAAGCATTGGAATTTGTAACCCAGTTTGTGAGTTGTGAATTTGCCGTTCGCCCTTTTATTTTAAAGTACGGCGATAAAATGATGCGCCGCATGCAGCAATGGTCATTACATGAAAGCCATAAAGTGAGGAGATTGGCAAGCGAGGGCAGCCGGCCCAGGCTACCCTGGGCCATGGGTATTCCATTTTTGAAAAAAGATCCTGGTGCTGTACTACCTATTCTGGAAAACCTGAAGCACGATCCTGCTGAATATGTGCGGAGAAGTGTGGCCAACAACCTGAATGATATCGCTAAAGACCATCCGGGCATTGTATTAGAAATCGCTAAAAAATGGTCGGGAATCAGCCCGGAAACAGATGCGCTAATCAAACATGGTTGCAGAACCCTCTTAAAACAGGGCCATCCTGAAATCCTCAAACATTATGGATTAAATGATCATGGAATGATCTTGAAAGACTTCCATCTTTTAACACCAGACATCCGCATGGGTGAAAGCCTGGCCTTTTCATTCACCATTCAAAATGAACTTCTTACTAAACAGAAGGTGAGGCTGGAATATGCCATTTATTACAAAAAGCAGAACGGGCAGCATCATAAAAAAGTGTTCAAGATTTCTGAAAGGATTTATCCTGCCGGCATGAAGGTGAATATTTTACGTAAGCAAAAGTTTGTCCTGATCACGACACGAAGGTTTCATTTGGGTAACCACCGGATTGCTGTGATCATTAATGGAGCAGAAAAACAGGCATCTGATTTTAATTTACACGCTTAGTCAGTATAGAAACCAATTCATCTAATAAGGGAATCTGCCGGTCTTTAATCGCCAGGATGGCATTTTCATAAGTAAACCAGTCGCCTCTGTCTACCTCTACAAAGCTTTGTATTTTGCCCGATTTTGGTGGCCATTGCATTTCAAAAGTGTTACTATGCAGTGTTGCCGGATCAAGATCACCTTCAACGGCCCAGCACAATACCTTCTTGCCGCCTTTTTGAATAATGGGTTGCAGTTCGATGAAATCGCCATCAATTCTCGTTCCTACTTCCTCTTCAAATTCGCGGATGGCTGCATGCAGCGGTTCCTCATTTTCATCCAGTTCACCCTTTGGTACAGACCATACCCCTAAATCTTTTTTGGCAAAAATTGGTCCGCCGGGATGAATGAGAAAAAATTCCGGTTCCGTACCTGTTTTCCTGTAAAGTAATATTCCTGCGCTTTGTCTCATGTTTAAATATAATGCAAGGTGTATGACTGCCGGTAAAAACGAACCACACTGGTACTACAAAAAAAGTCTGTTTCAGTTAAGAGACAGACTTTTTCTATTTCAATTGAATGGTATTTTATAACAATCCATATAAGCCATGTGCGTAGGTACGCAGGGAAGCAGATACACTCTGCATCTTTTCTGGCGACGGTCCCTTTACCTTGTAGGCTTCAGGATGTAATTCTAAGGATTGATCATTTACTGAATCGGATGTGCTTTTATTGCTTAATGTAGCATGCTGTTCTTCGCTGATTTTTAAAGGAGCCATATTAATAATTATTTATATCAGATTAACATGTTTCTCAGAAATAAGTTTGAAAACCTGGCATATTTTTATAAATTATTTTTCTACCGAAGAAATCCAGTTTTCCGTATCCGAAATCTTGACCGGATCTGCAGAAGCTATAATCTTCAACACACCACCCGCATTAATCTCAGCCTGAGTGATATAGTTTTTTCTAAAAGGCTTATCATTTAAAAAGACTGCTTTGATATACTTATTTTTAAGGCTAAAATTCCCGGTTTCAATTTTAAAAGTCTTCCCTTTTGGCAAATGGTAAGTTAATGAAGGAAATAAAGGGACATTCAAGTAATAGACCGGCCAGCCTACACAAGCGGGAGAAAAACCACTGGCCGCAAAAACATACCAGGCACTCATGGCGCCGGCATCATCATCCATGGTTCTTAAATAAGCCTGTGGTTCATTTTTATAAATTTTGCCAATGTAGGATCCTATGCCCCGGCTATTGTCGTTAAAATAATTCTGAATCACCGTATCTGCAGCCAGCTGGTGCATCCAGTATTGAGATTTATATCCTGATGTGGTGGCATTATACATCAATGGTACCTGCAAATCGGGTTCATTGGCATGGTTATATAAATCTTTTGCAAAAAATTGATCCAGATTGGCCAGGTAGGCTTCTGTTCCTCCATCCAGTTCAATTAATCCCTGCACATCATAAGGTACAAACCACCTGTATTGCCAGATGGTTCCCTGGTACAGACCTCTTGCCTGCATGCGGTCTACATCATTTCTGGTTAAATCTCTAAAATCCTTATTCCAGTATTTTTTATATTCCAGGGCTTTATTTTTATAGGATTGAGATTTATCCTTATTCTTCAGAATGGCAAATATTTGTCCCAGTGCCCAGTGATCATAACTGGATTCCAATGCTTTATCCGGCGATTTATAATCCAATCCGTCTACTTCTTTCGCCAGGGAATCTGCAATTTTTGCAAAATCTACCAGATATCCTTTCCGGTAAGCATCCAGCAAGACCACAATGGCATGCTCAGAACGGACGGTATTTGATGGCTCATGCTGACTTGCATAATCCTTTTTACCAGATTGATACAACTCTGCAATAGAAGTGATCATCCCTGCATATTCGCTTTGATTAATGAGAGAAAGTAAGGGCAGTTGCGTCCGGTAATTGTCCCAGATGGCCCATCCGTTGTAATGAATTTGCTTATCTTTCTGCAATTCTCCTCTGGTGTTCCGGTAAGTACCATCTTGTTCAGAAATGACATAAGGCGACTGCAGGGTGCGATACAGTAGTGAATAAAATAATGCTGAGTTTTCTTCATTTCCATTTACTTCAATCTGACTTAAATGACGATTCCAATCCGAAGCACTCAGCATTTTGACATGTTCAAATGAATCGTTACTAATCGTTGCTGAAGCTGCTTCTGCACTCACAGAGGATAAGGCTACATTGATTTCTGTGGTAACTGCAGCTTCCGGAAGCGACAAAACCAAACGGTGATTGCCATTGTCTTTCCAGCTTTTTGTACCTTTTGCCACCAGGCAATAATAAATTTTATATTTTCCTACACCGCAGGTCGTTCTGGAAGTAATCCAGCCTGAAATTGTATCTCCTTTTACCTGATGCTGCTCATCAACAAAAGCACCGTTAAAAGCATAACTCAAATCAAGATATAATCCCTTTTTACCTTTCGGAAACTGATAAACATGTTTCCCTGCATTTTTTAAAACACTTAGCTGTACGCTTATTTTATTGCCAAAGCCAACCGCATAATAACCCGGTCTGGCCTTTTCTGAAGTCTTGATCAGATCAGTTTTCATGGGATCAGTGCCTAAAAAAGGCTTGATTAAAATATTCCCTCCTGAGCCCTGGCAACCTACGCCTTCAAAACGGTTATGCGTAAAACCTTCAAATTTCTTCGCCAGGTATTCGTAACCGGTATGGGTTTTAGGATAGGTTTGTGGCCCGATGCTTAACATGCTAAAAGGATAAGATGCAGCCGGCGACATTTGTCCGTGATCGCCAGAAGATCCCAGAAAGACATTGACCAGATCCACAGGCTGTTTTCCTTTTACAGAAAAAGAATGATGATTTGATTGTGCTAAAACGTTTAATTTAAAAAACAAAAAGCAATAAGTTAACCGGATAAAAAATTTCATTATGTGTTATTAATATCTGGCCAAAATAATATTTTAGCATGAAGTTGCTGTTATGTTACCATTTCTTTACATAACAGCTGGAAATAAATAAGGCCATTTCAAATCAGTGAAATGGCCTTTGAAATAATATTAATTTTCTGTTTCTATTTAATAGATACCGGTACGGAAACCTTATCCCAATCTAAAGAGAAGCCAGTTTTAGTAATTTTATAAACCAAACGTTCCTGAGTGGCTTTCAATACTTTGGTTTTAACATCAACACGTAAAGCATCTTTGCCTTCTTCATATTTATATGCACCCCATTGCTTTGGTTCTTTGTTAAAAATTGCCGTCCATGTTCCGCTTTCTTTAGGGATTAAAAAGAAGCTATATTTTCCAGCAGCCAATGGTTTTCCTTCCACCATAATGTCTTTATCCGTTTCAAAAGTAGTGGCTTCGTTTGCACCGGCGCGCCAAACTTTATCATAAGCTTCCAAACCTCCCCAGATTTTACGGCCTTTTACAGCCGGGCTGCTATAGTTAATGGTAATGGTGGCACCTTTTACTTTTCCGGTAACCGTTGCCGCAGGACTCGGTTTAGGCTGGGCATCCTGAGCCATTGCACTTACAGAGAATGTAATGGCTGCAAAAAGCAGGGTGATTGATTTAATCATCTTTTTCATATGGTATATATTTGTTTTGTTGTTTTGAGATTTACGAAAATAAGTTTTTAAGCCGATAAAACCATAATCCTAAAGTCGAAAAAATGATTACGGTTGCGGCACCAATTACATTTAACCAGAGGAATGACACCACATCGAATTTATAAACAGCAATTACGGCAATTTCAGAAAGGATAGCGGAAATAAATACCAGCGGGCCATCGATTTTTTTAAAATAAAAAGCCACCAGGAAAATACCGAGAATTGGTCCGTAAAAAAGTGATCCCAAAACATTTACTGCCTCAATTAGCGAACCCATCTGGGTAGCGAACATCGCCACTGCAATAGAAAATATACCCCAGCCTAAAGTATGTAGTCGGCTATATTTCAACTCCGTAGTGTCATCAATTTTTTTATTGCTAAAAAGAAGATGTATATCTTTTAATGAGCAGGCTGCCAATGAATTTAATGCCGCAGAAATAGACCCCCAGCTGGCCAGGAAAATGACGGCAAATAATAATCCGATCATCCCGACAGGCAAAGTGTTTTTAACAAAGTATAGAAAGATATAATTGGTATCTGTTTTCTCGGCATTAAAGTTGGATTGGTTAATGGCTTCTTCTACCCTGCCATGCAAATCTTTAACCTCAATTTGGGTAGATTTAAATTTCGCAACAGAAGCATTTAATTCCGGTGATTGGCTTTCCTTCTGCAGGAGAATAATTTTGGATTCCTGATTAAATTTTGCCGCTAAAGCCTGATGCTCTTTTTCAAATATGGCCGCTTGTTTGGGTTGAGTTTCTTTTAAATATTGATATGACCTTTCATTGAAATAGATGGGTGCCGGTTTTAGGGAAAAGAAAGCAAATAATAAGGCTCCAATTAAAAGGATGGCAAACTGCATGGGTATTTTGACCAAACCATTCAGCAGCAAACCCATTTTGGCATTGGTGTTATCCTTTGCGGTAATGTATCGCCCCACCTGACTTTGATCGGTGCCGAAATAGGATAGTGCCAGGAAAAACCCGCCAATCAATCCACTCCAGATGTTGTATTTATCTTTCCAGTTGAAATCAGTAGTGATCACATTCAGTTTTCCGGATTTTCCGGCCAGGTATAGGGCATCACTGAAGCCAATTCCATTTGGCATATTTTGCACCAGTAAATAACCGGCAAAAGCCATGGTTCCTAAAATGATCAGGAATTGCAGTTTTTGGGTATGTGCAATGGCTTTTGCCCCGCCAACGTAGGTGTAAATTAAAAGGATGCCACCAGTTAGCACATTGGTGAGGTAGATGTTCCAGTTTAATACGCTGGATAAAATAATGCTTGGCGCATATATACTGATCCCGGTTGATAAGCCTCGGGAAAACAGGAAAAGCAGAGAAGTTAAAACCCTTGTTTTTTTATCGAAACGGTTCTCCAGATACTCGTAAGCAGTGTATACATTTAACCGTTGAAATATTGGAATAAAGGTTACACAAATTACAATCATGGCCAATGGCAAACCGAAATAGTATTGCACGAAACGCATGCCATCGGTATAAGCTTGCCCCGGCGCCGACAAAAAGGTAATTGCACTTGCCTGCGTAGCCATGATCCCCAGCAGCACGATGTACCAGGGCATCTTACTATCGGCCTTTAAATATGATTCGTTACTTTTTTGTCCGCGACCGATGAAAACACCGTAAACCACAACGGCTAATAACGTGAAAATGAGTACACACCAATCGATATTACTCATGCCCAGAATTTAGTGAAAAAATAATAAAATACCACCTGAAACACCAGGGCCAGCGCTAGTAAAATATACCAGGTATTCCAGTTTTTGAACTGATTTTTCATTTAATTTAGATGTGAATTCATAATTTAGGTGTCTGAAAACATAAGATAGCAATTATTCCATAATGGCTTACTTCCCTGCTGATATAAAATTAAAAAACAGCCTTGCTGCACCTACATTACCTGCCGGCAATTGCCTGAAAAATGCCAGTGGTGAATAAATGAAATTCCCCTTACCGTATTTCGCATACAATGTGGCTCCTCTTAAAGGCTCTTCTCCGGTATCGTTCATTTCAAAAAGCGGTTCATATTTATCATCCCATTTATCTGGAAAATAGGCACCACGCTCCTGCACCCAGCCGTTAAAATCTGCTGCTGTAATCTTATTCGGATAGTTTAAAAGCTTATGATTTGGAACCAGGAATTTAACTGAAGCATTTTCTTCAGTAACTCTTTTTCCGCTTATGCTAAAAGGATAAACACCAAAATCCTGTAAGGCCATATCCTGGGTAGTATTGTATTGCATTACCATGGTACCACCGTTTTCTACATAGTTTTTCAAAGCCGGCTGCCAGTTCTTGATTCTCTTTTCGGTATTGATCACCCTTACCCCTGTTACAATGGCATCGTATGTAGCCAGTTTTGCAGGGTTCAAAATATCAGCTTCCGTTAATACATCCACCTGCAAACCAGCCTGACGTAAAAACTCCGGAATCAGATCTCCTGCACCTTGAATATACCCTATTCTTTTTGCCAGCACCTTGATATCGCCTTTTAATAACCAGGTTGTTGCCGGTACAAAATATTGCAGGGAAGGCAGGTGCGGATACTGAATCAATACCTGTCCTTTTGTAAAAGTATTTTGCTCTGCTGAAAAAACAGCTTCAAGTTTATTCTGACTGCTTTTAATTTTTGATAAATCTTCAGCAGGAATTAAAAAGTCTTTAATGGTAACGGTATTTTCAGGTAAATTGATTCCGTTAAAGGTTTTGACGATCACATTTCCAATCTTAAAATCAACCTTACCATAATTGATGGATTTATTAGCCTTCAACCTCAGGGTAACGGCTAATCCTTCTTTTTCCCTGGCAAAATATACCGGCTCGGCAAAACTTAAACCAAGTGCCGGAACAATCCTTAATTGCTCGACCACATCACCTTTAACCGGGTCTAACTTTTTGAACGATAAAGGCAGTTTTACTTTAAATTGTTCCGTACCGATTTTAAGCGACAAAACAACATTCAGTGCAGCTTCATTCTCAGCCAAACCGATTAAGGTATCATTGGCCACACTAAAAGTAGCTGCATTTTTTGCAGGTTTTTCTAACCAGTAGGGTTCAGTTAACCCTGCTCCTGCCGGGATTTGAATCTTACGCTCAATGGTCAGCAGGGAATCGCCCGAAACCCTGCGGTTTAAATTATCTGTTTGGTTGATCCAATTTACCTGTTCTAACAATACCGGAACCGAGGACCGGGCAATTACATTTAAACGAAAGCTGTAACTGTTGCCTGCAATGGCTTCTGCCTGGTCGGTAACCACTTCACCCATAAAACCGGTACAGCTTAAAATAATGTGGTCGATAGCAACTAGTTTATCTTTCCGAAGATTCGCATCCTGCAGTTCAGCAATCTTCTTGCGCAACATCAATAAACCATGTAAACTCTTATCGGGATGGTTATAATCAAAAGACAAGAGGGTAATATCAATTAACTCATCAATGTCATTGATTCCCCTGTCAGACCAGTTCATCGGGATTCTTTCAAACAAATTTGCTTTGGCCTGATCACCTAAAACCGGCGAAAAATATTCCGTTCGTACGCCAGCCACGGCTTGTGTGCCTGCACCCTGGCTTTTGTGTAAACTTCTGCTGAGTCCTGCCAGCTCACCATAACCCAATCCGAGCTGGGCATCATACTGCCCAACAGTTGCCTTCAACTGGTTTTCGGCTGTGGTATTGGTTGATCCAAATCTGAAAGTATTCCAAAGGATGCGTTTGGGTTGCCAAACACTTACATATTTCAATTGATTGGGGAATGCCGTTTGATCTCCTGCCAATTTAAAAGCCTTTTCAGCTATCACTGCAGAAGCCGCATGTTGTCCGTGGCCTGCTGCTGCTGTTGGCGGAAAACGACAAATAATGACATCAGGTCTGAATTTGCGGATTACCCAAACTACATCAGCCGTAAGGCTGTCGGCATCCCATTGTTTAAAGGTATCTTCTGTATTTTTGGAAAAACCAAAATCAATGGCCCGTGTAAAAAACTGCTGCGCACCATCCAGTTTCCTTGCTTCCAGTAATTCATGTGTTCTGATTAATCCCAGGGCTGCACCCTGCTCGGTACCTAAAAGGTTCTGACCGCCATCTCCCCGGGTAAGCGACAGATAGCCGGTTTCCACGTTCTGCTCATTAATTAACCAGGAAAGTAAGCCTGTATTTTCATCATCAGGGTGGGCCGCCAGATAAAGTACCTTTGGAAGATGCTTAAGCGTTTTCAGTTCCCGGTAAATTGCTGAAGATTTCGCCGGCCGCACTTGCTGGGCAGCGCAAAAACTGACAAAGAAACTGAGGACGATTACTGGGCTTAATTTTTTAAACATAGCATTTGGTTTACGAGGTCAAATATGCTTAAAAAGGATTTATTTCAGGCGGTCGTAAACGAAAAAGTACATAAAGCTTATGCACCTTGCTTAAAAAGCGATTCCAGCAGACGAATATAGATCGTTATTCCTTCTTCAATTTCATCGATGTAAACAAATTCATCAGCTGTATGTGATCGTGCAGACTCTCCCGGTCCCATTTTTATGGAAGGCATATCCAACCATCCCTGATCTGAGCTGGTAGGTGATAAATAGGTTTTTCTGCCTAAACCCAAACCCGCCACCACAATAGGATGCAACAAGCTGATGTGGGATGGCTGTAAAATATTTGGCCTGACATTGAAGCTTGAAATGGTATGGTTGATGATGGTGTTCAGAATTTCTCTGGATGTATAATTGTGATCGAACCTGATATCCACGGTAAAGTGGCAACAGCCCGGAACAATATTATGTTGCATGCCCGCATCAATTTGCGTTACGCTCATTTTTACAGGTTGCGGGGCACCATCCTCAATCGGGAACTGATAGCTGGAAAACCAGGCAATATCCCTCATGGCTTTGTAAATGGCGTTATCGCCCTCCTCTCTCGCGGCATGACCAGATCGACCTTTCGCCGTACAATCAATCACCATCGAGCCTTTTTCTGCAATTGCCATTTGCATGTTTGTAGGTTCACCAACAATAGCGAAAGAAATCGGTTCCAATTCATCCAGAATACATTTGATGCCGTTTCCACCTGAAGTTTCTTCTTCCGCCGTTGCGGCTAAACAAAGGTTGAAAGGCAAATTTTCGTCTTCATAGAAATAAATGAAAGCAGAGATCAGCGATACCAGTGCAGCACCGGCATCGTTGCTTCCTAAACCATACAGCTTGTCATCGTAAACAACCGCTGCAAATGGATCACGCGTATATTGTTCATTTGGCCTTACCGTATCGTGATGTGAATTGAGTAAAATAGTAGGCTTCTGCGGGTTAAAGAATTTATTGTAACACCATACATTATTCCGCTTGCGGATGGTATTGATATGATGTTTCGTCAAATGCAATTCAATTTCATCAGCTGTTTTATCTTCAGCACCGCTATAAGATGGCATACTGATCAAGGTGGTTAAAAGAGCGATCGCTTCGTTATAAAGCCTGTTTAAATCTGGATGTGCTGTTGCCCGTTTATCTGAAATATTCATGGTTCGGTTTGATTAATGGATGGCTAATGATTGTTGTTTTTTATCTGCTAAAGCGGCTTGGGTGACGATTTGTTCAATGTGCTCAGGAGTAAACAGCATGGCAGTGCATAAGCAGTTACGCCGTTTTTTTCTTTTCAGAATATCGAAGTTGGTACAACTTGCGCAACCCGCCCAAAAGGCTTCATCTTGGGTAATCTGATCAAAAGTTACCGGCTCAAAACCCAGCTGGCTATTCATTTTCATAATGGCTGCGCCCGAGGTAATGCTGAATATCCTGGCCTGCGGAAAATGACGCCTTGACAAGTTGAAAATTCTGTTTTTAATGCATTTCGCCACGCCTGAATTCCGGAACTTTGGCTTCACAATTAATCCGGAATTGGAGATGAATTTGCCATGTTCCCAGTTTTCGAAGTAGGAAAAGCCTACCCATTCACCACCACTGGTTACCGCAATAATCGCTTTGCCGGTTTCCATCTTTTCAATGATGGATGCGGGTGTTCTTCTGGAGATTCCAGATCCTCTGATGATGGCCGAGTTCAGCGTTTCATCTACAATTTCACCTGCATAAATGGCATCTTCTTTTGTGGCAAGGCGGACAAATATTATTTGATTGTTCATTTTTCTAAAATTTCATCATCCACCAGGACAAACCTGGTGCCCTGCAAACAACAAACCCATATCTATCTGATTGTCTGCATAAAAACTTTCAAAAAAAGGATTACTAAGCATTACCGGCAAAACGAAACACACCAAAATGGAAAGCTTTTTCCCAATATGAAAAGATTGCAGCTTAACCATTCCAAAATGATTGCTTCGAATGGAAAAAATGCAGGATAGATTATATTTTAATTTCTGTTGATTCGCCTTTTTTATCCTTAATATTGTAGCTTATTTCAAACCTATGAACGGGATCATCCTCATCATTGATGATGAAAAAAAAATCAGCAGTTTACTGTCCAGAATTATAGAACTGGAAGGTTTTAGAACTTTGCAGGCCGCTACAGGCAAAGAGGGCTTAAAACTTTTAAAAAACAATGATGTAAGTATTGTAATTAGCGATGTAAAATTGCCCGACGTAAACGGCGTGGCCATGGTGAAGGACATTAAACTGATCAAACCTTTTGTGGAGGTAATCAACCTTACCGCATACGGAACGATATCAGACGGTGTTTTGGCGATTAAAAATGGTGCTTTCGATTACCTGGTTAAAGGAGATGACAATGATAAAATAATCCCTTTACTTTATAAAGCAATTGAGAAAGCAAATCTGCAGCAACGTGTTGCCGAACTAGCACAAAAAATTGCCGGCAAACATCACTTCAGCACGATGATCGGTCATTCCAAAAAACTCACCGAAGCAGTTGATTTGGCGAAAAGAGTAAGCCAGACCGATACAACCGTTTTGCTTTTAGGTGAAACCGGAACCGGGAAGGAAGTTTTCGCACAATCCATTCATTATGAAAGTCCGAGGGCAGCAAAGCCTTTTGTAGCCTTAAACTGTAGTGGCTTTAGTCCTGATTTATTAGAAAGCGAACTATTTGGTTACAAAGCAGGTGCTTTTACCGGTGCGAATAAAGATAAAAAAGGCTTACTGGAAGAAGCCAATGGCGGCACCCTATTCCTGGATGAAATAGGTGAAATGAACCTCGATTTACAAGCCAAGCTTTTGCGGGTGCTGGAAAATCAAAGTTTTATTAAAGTTGGGGATACGCACACACAACAGGTAAATGTACGCATATTGGCCGCCACCAATAAAGATCTTAAAGCAGATGCTGAATCTGGAAAGTTCCGTTCTGATTTATATTACCGCCTTTCGGTTTTCACGATCATGCTGCCGCCTTTGCGCGAACGCAAAATAGATATCCCTTTGCTGGCAAAACATTATTTGGCAGAATTTGCTGTTAAATCCAATCGGGCTCAGCTTAAAGCAGACGATAAACTGCTGGAAATATTGGAGAAACATCAATGGCGTGGTAACATCCGGGAGCTCAAAAATGTGATGGAGCGGCTGGTGATCCTATCTGACGGCGCCGAACTTAATTTATCAGCCTTACCACCAGAATTTTTTGAATTTGTGCCTGTTCAGAATCATTTCAATCTTCATCAGATAGAAAAACAGCATATCCAGAAGGTGCTGATTCATACCAAAGGCAATAAAACGGAAACTTCCAGGTTACTGGGGATTGGCCTGACAACCTTGTATAGAAAAATTGAAGAATACGGAATTTTGGAAATATAAACAGGGGAAGGCAAAAGGTCATTTAAAAAAAATCATTAAATTTGGTATATGAGCATTCAATATTTATCAAATGAGCATGGACAAATCACTGCGGTTCAACTTACTATTGAAGATTGGGAAAAGATTAAAGACCTGCACCCAGAAGTAGAATCGATTGATGCTTCTTTACCAGAATGGCATAAGGAAGTTCTGGATACCAGATTGCAATCCCTGTCCAAGGATTCAAATAAAATAGTGCCGCTATCCGCATTAATGGAGGAGCTTGATCGAAATCAGGTATAAAAAACATCTGGTCAGCCTTTACAGCTGTTTTTCCGTATTCCATTTATTTTATCATTGATGATGAACTTAGCCGGATCGTAATTATCGGCATTTTACATCAAGCCAGGAATCCGGCACTTCAGTACAATAGAAATAGATAGTTTCGCAAATCATTTAAGATAGACCTTAATGCAAGCCCTGGCAGAAACATTAAAAATATTCAATCAATTACATTATTCATTTTAAATACATTACCATTAATTCATCAGCATGCAGAAATATATTCTAATATTATTATTATCAACACTATCTTTTTCCATCTTCGCACAGGAAAATTATTTTCAGCAAAAATTAACCTATAACATTGATGTTACTTTAAACGATAAAGAAAAATCACTCAAAGGATTCGAAACCATTGTTTATAAAAACAATTCACCATCCACACTTGATTTTATCTGGTTTCACATCTGGCCAAATGCCTATAAAAACGAATCAACTGCACTTTTTCAGCAAATCAGGAATGATACTTCCCGCAAGGAAAAACTTAAAAACGTAAGCTACGGCAGTATTGATGGCTTAGGTTTCAAGGTAAATGGAAAATTGGCTGAAACAAAAGCACACCCTAACCCACAGTACATTGATATTGTGAAAGTCATGCTTCCTGCCCCCTTAAAATCCGGTGATTCTGTAACTATTACAACTGGTTTTAATGTGAAATTACCCAGCTATTTCTCCCGGTCCGGCTATGCCGGTACCGAATTTATGGCAACACAATGGTACCCGAAACCCGCCGTGTTTGACAGAGATGGATGGCATGAGTTCCCTTACCTGGATATGGGTGAATTTTACAGCGAATATGCAGACTATAAGGTAAACATCACCCTTCCCACCAATTATGTAGTTGGTGCTACGGGCGTTCTGCAGAATGCAGATGAACTTGCTGCTTATAAAAGTATAGGTGCAAAAAATACAGCGGCCAGAAACAACAAGCCTGCATTATACCGTGCTAAAAGCAGTTCAGGCACCAAAACCCTGACTTACCTGATAAATGATGTGCCTGATTTTGCCTGGTTTGCTGATCAGGACCTGGTCATTCAATACGATACCATAAAACTTGCTTCAGGAAAAGTTGTGGATGCTTTCAGCTATTACCATAATAAGGAAAATACACTTTGGGTAAATAGTATTGACTACATTAAAGATGCAACTAAAAAGTACAGTCAATGGATTGGCGAATATGAATACCCGGTGGTACAAGCCATTGAGGGGCCCAAAAACAATGCCAGCGGCGGAATGGAATACCCTACTATTACCCTGATAACCAGTCCGGATGCGAAAAAAGAAACCCTTGATGGGGTAATTACCCATGAAGTGGGCCACAACTGGTTTATGAGTATGCTGGGCAATAACGAAAGAATACATACCTGGCAAGACGAGGGTTTTAATACCTTTTTCCAGTTCCGTTATGAAGCCGAGAAATACAGATCGAATTCTATTTTTGGCGATGCCATTCCGGCAAAGATTAAGGAACTACCTGCTGATCGGTTTCTGGCCAGTGTTTATGGTGCCTTGTCAAATGTACCTATGCAATCAGCCATTGAAACACCCGCAGCTGATTTCAAAACTTCTGAAGAATATAGTTTAATCTCATATGCCAAGACGGCCCTCTGGCTTTATATTTTGGAATCGCAGGTGGGAAAAGAAAAATTTGATCAGGCCTTTAAAAATTATTTCAGTGAATGGAAAAATAAACATCCGCAACCATTAGATTTTAAAATCTCTATGGAAAAATCATTGGGTGTTAATCTGGATAAATATTTCAGCTTGCTGAACCAACAGGGGAAGTTTTAGTTTGGAGTCTGAAGGCCGAAGCCTATAAACGAATGCGAAAATCCTCTTCTGAAAAATAAACCATCCTTCCATAACGATAAAAACCCTTCCAAAACGGAAGGGTTTTTTTATGCCTAAAAATTTAATCCCGACTAAAATAAAACATAAATCAATACAAATCAGCAACTTATAAAAACACATCTATCTGCGGCACAACAGTTGGCAATAGCTTTCAAAAATTAATAAAGTTATGACCATAATCCTGTTTTTAATTATCCTTTTGCTCTGCTGGGCAACTTATAAATCAATTGATTGGTTCGAAAAAATTTAAAGCCATGTTAGCATTATTCATCATCGCCATCGCCGTATTTATCTATATGATTTACGTGCTGATCAAACCCGAAAAATTTTAATGGAGGAAATAGAAAATCGGTAAAAGAAAATTGATAAATCCATCTCAAATCTATTCCCTATTGACTAATTCCTATTCTCCAAAAAACAAAAAAAATGAACACTGAATTAACCGGCATTATTGCCACATTCCTGCTTACTTTGGTCATCGCCATTCCCTTAGGGAAATATCTGGCCAAGGTTTTTGCAGGAGAAAAGGTCTGGACAGACTTTTTAAAACCGCTTGAAAACTTAATCTATAAACTTTCGGGCATCAATATTAAAGTACAGATGGACTGGAAACAGCAACTGAAAGCTTTATTAGCCATTAATGTATTGTGGCTGGTATATGGCTTTTTCGTACTGATTTTCCAGAATCACCTTCCATTAAATCCGGATGGAAATCCAGGCATGACACCTGATCTGGCCTTTAATACCATCATTAGCTTTGTGGCCAACTGTAACCTGCAGCATTATTCTGGCGAAAGCGGCGTAAGTTATTTAACGCAGCAATTTGTATTGATGTTTCTTCAGTTTGTAAGCGCTGCAACGGGTATTGCTGCTGCAGTGGTCTTTTTTAAAGCATTCAGAGACAAAACTACTACACAACTGGGTAACTTCTGGGAATTTTTTGTAAAAGCCATCACCCGGCTATTGCTTCCGTTATCGGTAATTGTTGCTTTAATCTTAACCTTCAATGGTACACCTGCCAGTTACGATGCAAAGGATCAGTTTATATCGGTTCAGGGCGATACCGTAAATGTTTCTCGTGGACCAGCCGCTCAGTTTATCGCTATTAAACACTTGGGAACGAATGGAGGTGGGTATTTTGGTGCAAATTCTGCTCACCCATTCGAAAACCCAAGCTATTTAACCAACATGGTGGAAGCAATTTCGCAAACGATTATTCCATTGGCGATGGTCATTGCTTTCGGTTACTTTATTCGCAGGCGTAAACTGGCCTGGACTATTTTTGGAGTGATGACCATTGGTTTATTTATGTTGCTGATTCCAACCATTACTTCAGAATTAGGTGGAAATCCGGCATTAGCCAAAATGGGAATTTCTCAGGCCACAGGCGCTATGGAAGGGAAAGAAGTTCGCTTCGGACCAGCCGCTACAGCTTATTGGAGTACCTTAACCACTGTTATTTCAACTGGTTCGGTAAACGGAATGCACGACAGTACTATGCCACTCACTGGTTTATGGCAACTGTTAGCCATGATGATTAATGGCTTTTATGGAGGCTGCGGTGTAGGTATATTGAATTATTTCATCTATCTGATTATTGCTGTATTTATTTCAGGTTTGATGGTAGGCAGAACCCCTGAATTTCTGGGACACAAAGTGGAAGCCAGGGAAATCAAAATTGCTGCGTTAATTACTTTGTTAAGTCCTTTTCTAATTCTTGCAGGTACCGCAATTGCAAGTTATGTTTTTACCAATCATGCCGATGCCGCCTGGGCTGTTCAGCCTAAAGCATGGTTAAATAATCCTGGTTTTCATGGTTTCTCTGAAATGCTGTACGAGGTAACTTCATCTAACGCCAACAATGGTTCAGGCTTCGAAGGTTTGGGAGATAACAATGTTTTCTGGAACGTATTAACCGGGGTGATCATCTTTCTCGGTCGTTTCCTGCCCATTATCGGCCCGGTAGCGATTGCTGGTTTATTAGGTGCTAAAAAATTCATTCCTGAATCTGCAGGAACCTTAAAAACTGACACCAAAACATTTGCGCTGATGACTTTAGCCGTGATTTTAGTGTTGAATGCCCTTTCTTATTTCCCGGCACTGGCCTTAGGCCCGCTGGCTGAATATTTTACCATGCTTAAATAAATCTGCGAAATCACTTTAATCTGTGAAATCAATTTAAAATAAATAAAATGAAACCCAATAATAAATTGTTTGAACCAGCTTTGGTCAAAACAGCATTGAAAGAATCATTCATCAAACTCGATCCCAGGGTAATGGTGCGCAACCCGGTCATGTTTACCGTTGAAGTAGGCACTTTGGTAATGGCTTATGTTACTGTATACTCCTTTAGTCACAGCGGGCAGGGATCGCCATTGTATAACTTCTGCATCTTTTTGGTACTTCTGCTTACCGTAGTATTTGCCAACTTTGCAGAAGCTATTGCGGAGGCCAGAGGAAAAGCCCAGGCAGACAGTTTGCGGAAAACCCGTGAAGAAACACCTGCAAAAGTCCTTTTAGAAAATGGTACAATTGAAATCCGTTCTTCAAACCAATTGCAAAAAGGCGACGTATTTGTTTGCGAAACCGGCGATACCATTCCAACCGATGGAGAAATCATTGAAGGTATTGCAACTATCGATGAATCAGCCATTACAGGAGAATCTGCGCCGGTAATCCGGGAATCAGGTGGTGATAAATCATCAGTTACCGGTGGTACAAAAGTATTATCTGATGAAATCAAAGTACAGGTGAGCACAGCGCCTGGTGAAAGCTTTCTGGATAAAATGATTGCCCTGGTAGAAGGTGCTTCACGCCAGAAAACACCAAATGAAATTGCATTAACGATACTCTTGGCAAGCTTTACGCTGGTATTTATTATCGTTTGCGTTACCTTGAAACCATTTGCCGATTACGCCAATACACCAATTACGATTGCAGCATTAATATCGCTTTTTGTTTGCCTGATCCCAACAACTATAGGTGGTTTATTATCAGCCATCGGTATTGCCGGAATGGACCGGGCGCTACGGGCAAACGTGATTACCAAATCAGGTAAAGCAGTAGAAACCGCAGGAGATATAGACGTGCTCTTGTTGGATAAAACCGGAACCATCACCATTGGTAACCGCAAGGCAACCCACTTCTATCCTACTGCAGGTGTTGTAATTAAAGATTTTACGGATGCCTGCGTATTAAGTTCGCTGGCAGATGAAACACCTGAAGGCAAATCGATTATTGAATTGGCTAATGAACAGGGCTTTAAAACTGCCGGAACACCACAAGGTTCTACCTTTATCAAATTCACAGCCGAAACCCGCTCCAGCGGATTGGATACTGCCGATGGTAGACGCATCAGAAAGGGGGCTTTCGATTCCATCAGAAATATCGTGGAAAAAGCAGGGAATATTTTTCCATCTGATATTGAAAGTCATGTAAAAAATATTGCCACCAATGGCGGAACCCCTTTAGTGGTGTCAGAAAATGAGAAAGCACTTGGCGTAATTGAGTTGCAGGACATCATTAAACCAGGTATCAGTGAACGTTTTGAACGCTTGCGCAAAATGGGTGTTAAAACTGTAATGGTTACAGGAGATAATCCTTTAACAGCCAAATATATTGCAGAAAAGGCTGGTGTAGATGATTTTATTGCAGAGGCTAAGCCAGAAGATAAAATGAACTACATTAAGGATGAGCAGGCACTAGGAAAGCTTGTGGCCATGATGGGTGATGGTACCAATGATGCTCCGGCACTTGCCCAGGCTGATGTTGGTGTGGCCATGAACAGTGGTACCCAGGCCGCGAAAGAAGCAGGTAATATGGTCGATTTAGATAACGATCCTACGAAATTAATTGAGATTGTAGAAATCGGGAAACAGCTCCTCATTACACGCGGAACACTGACCACTTTTTCCATTGCCAATGATGTGGCGAAATATTTCGCCATTGTTCCGGCACTATTTATTGCCGCTATACCGGCATTGCAAAGCCTCAACATTATGGCCTTACATTCACCAGAAAGTGCAATTATGTCGGCTGTGATTTTTAATGCGATTATCATCCCGATATTAATTCCGCTCGCCTTAAAAGGTGTGGCCTATAAACCTATCGGTGCAACGGCATTGCTGCGCAGGAACTTATTCATTTATGGCATTGGAGGGGTTGTCGCTCCGTTCATCGGCATCAAATTAATTGATTTAGTAGTTGGGTTATTTGTATAAACATACTGTCAAGTTGAGCTTGTCGAAAAGAAGATTAATTTCTTCGGCAAGCTCAGGATGACAAAACTAAATCTTCATCATCATTTAAAATCTGTGTAATCACATAATATCATGAAAAAATACATCATTCCATCCATACGCTTAACATTAGTTTTAATCGTATTGTTATGTATCATCTATCCCATCAGTATTGCATTGGCAGGCCGGTTTTCTAAAGGAAATGGTGCTGGTGAGAAAATCACTAAAAATGGAAAAACAATTGGCTATGCCTTATTAGGTCAATCATTTACTAAACCAGCATATTTCTGGGGAAGACCATCAGCAGTAAACTACAACGCCGCAGGCTCTGCAGGTTCAAACAAAGGACCTTCTAATCCTGATTATCTGAAAGAAGTACAATCAAGAATAGACACCTTGCTAAAATATAATCCCGGATTAAAAAAATCGGAGATTCCTGCTGATATGGTTACGGCATCAGGAAGTGGCTTAGACCCAAATATTTCTGAACAAGGCGCTACCATTCAAATTGCCAGAGTAGCTAAAACAAGGCATATCAGTGAACAGAAAGTTAAAGAACTGGTTGCCCTTAATACCATCAAACCTTTAATGGGTTTATTCGGCCCGTCATCAGTAAATGTATTAAAACTGAACCTGGCACTAGACAATCTGTAACACATCGTCATTTCTACCGGAGCAAAGGAAAATGGAGGAGGTCCTTGAAATTTAGTTGTTATACTTCAACGCTTTCTCCCCTCCAGGTTGAAAAGACCATCAATTGATCATGTTTAAAATCACCTTTAACAGGTGTAATCACCATACAAAAATGAAAAAACTCGTTATCCTTATTACCACTTTAACCGCATCAATTACCGCTTTCGCACAAGAAGCACCTAAAGTAAAATTTTCAGGTTATATTGAAGCTTACTATGGCTACGACTTCAATAAACCTGCCGACCATAACCGACCTGCATTTATTTACTCTCATAACCGCACTAATGAAGTTAACCTCAATTTAGGCTTTATCAAGGCTGCTTATGACGATGGTGCCATCCGTGCCAACCTGGCTGTAATGGCTGGAACGTATGCTAATGCCAACTTAGCTGCCGAGCCAGGTGTACTTAAAAATATTTTCGAAGCCAATGCAGGCGTTAAACTCTCTAAATCAGCAAACTTATGGATTGATGCCGGTATCTTTTCATCGCACATTGGTTTTGAAGGCGCCATATCGAAAGATTGTTGGGTTTTAACCAGAAATATTGCTTCAGAAAACACACCCTATTATGAATCAGGGGCAAAACTAACCTATGGTACCCAGGATGGAAAACTTACCGCCACGCTCCTTTATTTGAACGGATGGCAAAGAATTACCCGCCAGAATGGAAATGACAAACCTGCGGGCGGCTTGCAGTTAAGTTGGAAACCCACACCAAAAATCACAGTTAATTACAGCAATTATCTGGGAACAGAGGGTGTTGATTCTGTTCGGGTGAACCGTTTCTATCATAATCTGTATGGTATTTTCCAGTTAACAGATCAATTTGGATTAACCCTTGGCTTGGATTATGGTACCCAACAAAAAGCTAAAGGTAGCAGCAGCGTTAATGAAGTCATTTCACCGGTAGCCATTGTGCAATATAAATTTGCAGATAAATGGGCTATGGCAGGAAGATTTGAATATTACGAAGATAAAAATGGTATTTTTATCTCAACGGGAACGCCAAACGGATTTAGAACAAAAGGCTATTCCTTAAATTTAGATTATTCACCAATCCCGAATGCAGTTGTTCGCTTGGAAGGAAAAACTTACGACAGCAAGGATAAAATTTTTAATCGTGGAACGAATTCCATAAATGCCAGTACCACATTAACAGCCAGTATAGCCGTGGCCTTTTAAATTGCCGCGTAACAAATGCAATATTTAAATATTGCCACGGAAATGCAGTGATAAAGGAAGATTTACCTTATGAAACTGTATTTCCGTGGTTAAAGAAGACAATGCAAAATAAAGAAGATTCTGTACAACATTTCCTTGAACTGATTCAGAAATCCAGGCGGGGAAAGCTCAAAATTTATATTGGGATGAGTGCCGGTGTAGGCAAAACCTACCGGATGCTGCAGGAATCTCATGCCCTGTTGCGAAATGGTGTTGATCTTTGTATTGGCTACGTAGAAACACACCGAAGAAAAGAGTCAGCAGCTTTGGTTGATGGTTTGCCAATGATTGCCCGAAAGAAAATCTTTTATCGCGGTAAAGAAATCGAAGAAATGGATTTACAGGGTATTCTAAACCGTCATCCTGAAATTGTGGTGGTAGATGAATTGGCCCATACCAATGCCGAAGGCAGTAAGAACAGCAAACGCTGGCAGGATGTTTTCGATTTACTTGAAGCTGGTATTAATGTTATTTCAGCAGTGAATATCCAGCACCTGGAAAGCATCAACGAAGAGATTGAACAGATCACGGGTATCAGCGTAACCGAGCGGATTCCCGACAAAATACTGGAACTGGCAGATGAAATCGTGAACATTGATTTAACTGCAGATGAACTGATTACACGTTTAAAAGAAGGGAAGATTTATGATCAAAGTAAAATAGACAAGGCACTAGGTAACTTTTTTCAGGCAGATAAGATATTGCAGCTCAGGGAATTTGCATTAAAAGAAGTGGTACACCAGGTGGAAAGAAAAATTCAGATTGAAATTCCGAAATCAGTAAAACTACGTTCGGAACGTTTTCTGGCCTGTATTTCCTCAAACGCAGCAACGGCAGGTGTCGTCATCCGGAAAACAGCCCGGCTGGCTTCCTATTATCATTCTCCATGGATTGCGTTGTATGTACAAAGTGATGCCGAAAGCTTTGATAAAATCAAACTGGATAAACAACGGCACTTAATTAACCATTTTAAACTGGCCACTGAGCTGGGTGCCGAAGTGATCAAGGTAAAAAGCAATCAGGTTACACAAACCATCATTAATATGGCAACCGAAAAAGAAATTTCCACCATTTGCATTGGTAAGCCTCATTTAAATATTTTTCAGGTGATCATGCGAACGGCTATTTTTAATCAGTTGTTACGTAATTTAGCTGCAAAAGAAATTGATTTGGTTATACTTTCTTAAAATCTAATCTAATAAATTTTACCACCTAAGCACATCTAAACTTAAATATACTAAGGCTTCTTAGGTGGTAATAAACAACTTCACCATGAAAATAAAAACCAAGCTCCGTCTCGGATTCGGCTTCCTCTTCATCATCGTTTTATCTTTTGGTCTGATCGCCTTATTCTTTCTGAATGAATTGTCTGATAAATCCAAAGTAATCCTGAAAGACAATTATAAATCGCTCAAATATGTCAGTGCCATGCGGAATGTTGTAGATGAAAGCAATTTTCCTTTATCATCCGCAAAAGCAAAAATATTTGAAGAAAATTTAAAAAACGAAGGCCGGAATATTACAGAACAAGGTGAGAAAATAGCCTTTCAGAAACTTTTATCAACTTACAAATCTTTACAGGTTTCTTCCAGTACGAACAATATAAAAAACATGCGTACCGCCCTGCAAAGCATTGAAGAGGTAAATATGAAGGCCATTTACAAAAAGAACGACCAGGCAAATGCGGCATCAGCAAGGGCCAATTTATACATTTCAATTGCGGCCGTGCTGAGTTTTCTCATTCTGTTTACGTTTATTGTCAACTTCCCTGGTTTTGTTGCCAATCCACTAGCTGAATTTAGTGCCGCTATCAAACAAATCAGCAGAAAGAATTACAAACAGCGGCTTCATTTTAAAAACCACGATGAGTTCACCGAACTTGCTGATGCCTTTAATGGGATGGTGGTGAAGCTGAATGAATGGGAAAACAGCAATCTTTCAAAAATCAAATCTGAAAAATCGCGGATTGAGGCCATCATCGCACAGATGCAGGATGCCATCATCGGCTTAAATGAAAAGGGTGAAATCCTGTTTTTAAATCACCTGGCAGCAAAGCTGATGAATCTGAATGAAGGAAAAGTCATCGGCCAGAATGCTACAGAACTGATAAAAAAGAACGAACTATTAAAGCGCATCATTAAACCGGAAACCAAAGACAAAACCTTAAAAATTTATGTGGATGAAAAAGAATCTTATTTCTTACTGGAGCATCGCGAAATTGTAATTCCGAATTATGAAGATCAGGATGAAAAGACATTAATCGCATCTTCAAAATCGGCAGGCAGTGTTTACGTACTGAAAAACATTACTCAATTCAAAGAATTGGATGAGGCCAAAACCAATTTCATTGCAACAGTATCTCATGAACTGAAAACACCCCTTGCATCCATAAAAATGAGTTTAAAGTTGCTTGGCGATGAACGTGTTGGCCTGATGAATGAAGAACAAAACCAGCTTTTAACCCATATCAAAGAAGATAGCGACCGGCTGTTAAAAATCACAAGCGAGCTTCTGGATTTATCGCAGGTAGAAACCGGAAACTTAAAACTAACCTTTGCGATAACCAAACCTGAGGATATTGTACAATATGCCATTGATGCGGTAAAATTTCAGGCCGAACAAAAATCAATTAAACTGGAATTAAACTGCGACGCGAACTTACCGAAAGTGAATGCCGACATCCAGAAAACAGCCTGGGTACTGGTTAATTTTTTATCAAATGCTTTGCGTTACAGTTCGGAGAAATCCAAAGTGGTAATTGATATTTTGCAAAAGGATAAATTTGTTCAGTTCTCAGTAAAAGACTATGGAAAAGGCATTGATGAAAAATATCAGAAACGCCTGTTTGAACGCTATTTCCAGGTGCCGACTGATGGGCAGAACAAATCAGGCTCCGGCTTGGGCTTAGCCATTTCGAAAGACTTCATTGAAGCAGAAGATGGAAAAATCTGGGTAGAGAGTGCTATTGGCGAAGGAAGTAAATTTAGCTTTGCCTTACCTGTTATAGACTAAACTATATAGGGTTCCATCTCCTTATCAATGCTTTTACGGAGCTCCATCAGTTTAATGGCATAACCATGCATGGCAATTTCTTTTTCCGTTTTTGGTTTAAAGGCAGGAACGGCTTTAGGCTGCCCTTCATGGTCAACAGCAACAAAAACAATGATACAATGTGTATTTTTAACAAAATCAGCCTGATCAACAGGTTTTGAAAAGGCATCTACAGCAATATGCATACTGGTTTTACCGGTGTAAATAATCCGTGCTTCCATTTTAACCAAATGTCCGATATGAACCGGATGAAAAAAACGGATTCCACCAACATAAACAGTTACACAATATGTTTGACTCCATTGTAAGGCACAGGCAAAAGCAGCCTGGTCAATCCATTTCATCATCATTCCCCCATGTACTTTACCGCCATAGTTTACATCTGATGGTTCGCTTAAAAACTGAAGTTCGATGTGATTTTTTGTTCTGGCCATGATTCTTAGCTCCCGCAGATTGAAATAATTTATACAGATACTTGTTGACAGCAATATGCGAAAATTATGGTATCTAAGAAACAGTACTAAAGAATTTCTGCTGATAAAACCAAATCTGCGTATATTATTTTAAATCAGCAGGCGCATTTTAAACAGGTAATCATAAACAAAAAAGTCGTAGTTAAGCACTACGACTTAATCTTTACATCATTTGCAATAAAACTCAGCCTTCCCGGCCATTAAACACAAAACTTATTTTGCCATAATACTGATCGCATAGCCACCACCCGGTGCACAATACTGCGTTAACTTCGTTTTATTGGTTACTTCCATTTTACAAAAAAATCTGCATATATCATTTTAAATCTGCGGGAGTTTTTTTATTACTGAACTTAATTAACCAAATAGCTTCGAGACAATATAATATTTCCAGCTGATCACACAGATAACCGCTGATAAAACCAAATCTGCATATATCATTTTAAATCTGCGGGAGTTTTTTTATTACTGAACTTAATTAACCAAATAGCTTCGAGACAATATAATATTTCCCGCTGATCACACAGATAACCGCTGATAAAACCAAATCTGCGTATATTATTTTAAATCAGCAGGCGCATTTTAAACAGGTAATCATAAACAAAAAAGTCGTAGTTAAGCACTACGACTTAATCTTTACATCATTTGCAATAAAACTCAGCCTTCCCGGCCATTAAACACAAAACTTATTTTGCCATAATACTGATCGCATAGCCACCACCCGGTGCACAATACTGCGTTAACTTCGTTTTATTGGTTACTTCCATTTTACGAATAGTGTAGGCCTTAGGATTTTTTTCGTAATGTGCATCCTTCGCATCAGCATAAATGGTTGCTATATATTTTTTGCCTGCATCTAAAAAGGCTAAATTGATTTTTGAAGTGCGGGCGATTTCATCATTTGTACGACCGACAAACCAGTTATTTTTACCTTTTGCCTTACGGGCGAAAGTAATGTAATCGCCAGGTTCTGCCTCTAAAACTTTGGAATCATCCCAATCCACTGCCACATCTTTAATAAACTGGAAAGCATCCATATACTTATTATAGGTTTCCGGTAAATCTGCAGCCATTTGCAACGGGCTATACATTGTTACGTAAAGCGCCAGCTGACGGGCAAGTGTGCTGTGTACAAATGAATTGTTTTCTGGATTATAAGCACTCACTTTGGTTTCAAAAATACCGGGTGTATAATCCATCGGACCGCCAATTAAACGCGTGAAAGGTAATATAGTGGTATGATCGGCATTATTACCACCAAAAGCCTCATATTCCGTTCCCCGGGCAGATTCATTTCCAATCAGATTGGGATAAGTACGGGCCAAACCTGTCGGACGAACGGCCTCATGTGCATTAACCATGATTTTATATTCAGCAGCTTTCTGAATGGCATATAAATAATGATTGTTTAACCATTGTCCGTAGTGATGTTCGCCACGTGGAATCATATTGCCTACATAACCACTTTTTACCGCATCATAACCATTGGCTTTCATAAATTTATAAGCGGTATCCAAATGTCTTTCGTAGTTACGAACTGATGAGGAAGTTTCATGGTGCATGATCATTTTGATACCTTTACTTGCCGCATAACGATGTAATTCTTTCACATCAAAATCCGGATAAGGTGTAACGAAATCGAAAACGTAATCTTTGGTTTTGCCAAACCAGTCTTCCCAACCTTCATTCCAGCCTTCAACCAATACAGCATCTAAACCGTTTTTAGCCGCGAAATCGATATATTCTTTTACGTGCGCCGTATTTGCAGCATGTTTGCCATTTGGCTGAGTTTTCGAATAATCAGTTACGCCCAATTGTACGCTGGTTAAATTATTGTAAGCCCAGGTGCTTTTGCCCGTGATCATTTCCCACCAAACCCCTACATATTTGGTTGGTTTAATCCAGGATACATCGTTGAATTTTGTAGGCTCATTCAGGTTGTAGGTTAATTTTGAAGTGAGGATATTTCCGGCTTGATCGCTTACAATGATGGTTCTCCACGGTGATACACATGGCGCCTGCATATATCCTTTATCGCCAATGGCATCGGGTGTTAACCATGATTCTAAAACCATGCTTTGATCATCAAGATTTAACGACATCAATGAATAATTGATGAGCGCAGCTTCGTGAATATTAATATATAAACCATCCTTGCTCTTCATCATTAAAGGGGTTTGCAATCCTGTTGGCGAAAAGGTAGTTTGCGATGCATTTGGTGTTACCGCAGCTTTCATTTTACCACGAACTTCTGATAAATTTGAAGTCACCGTGCTATACTCTTGTGTGTCATAATCCCCCGGCAACCAAAAAGCTTTATGATCGCCAGCCAATGCAAATTGTGTTTTTTCTTCTTTAATGACGAAATAGTCAAGATTTTTCTGCTCTGGAAATTCATACCTGAAGCCTAAACCATCATTAAACAACCTCAAACGAATCATCATATACCTGTTGGTTTCCTTTTGAGTAAGGGTTAGCGCTAACTCATTATAATGATTGGTTATTTCTTTCACTTCACCCCAAACAGGCTTCCATGTTTCATTGAAGGTACTTGTTTTCGTATCGGTGATGGTAAAACCATTCGTTAAGTTTTTACCATCCTTCAGCTCCAAACCCAGCTTACTGGTTTTAATGACATTCTTACCTTTATATTTTAAACTGTATGTGGGCACACCACCTTCAGCTAAAGAAAAATATGCAGTTAAGTTGGCATCCGGCGATTTTAGTTCCTGTCCGGAAACGTTCCCGGAAAATAGCAAAATGCAAATAAATGCCAGAAATTCTGAGCGGTTGAGCGCTTTATTTTTTTTGTTCTTATTCACTGTATATATTTTGTTTATCATTCTTTTTGTTTGAACCAGATGCCATTTTCTTATCCAAAGGGATGCAGATTTCAGGCATTTAAGAAAACATAAGACTGTATTACTAATAGCTATTTTTTATTGTCGGACATCATATGTGTGATCATTTTAATCCAGCAACAACGTTTCATCATCGTCATCTGTCAAACTTAACTGAATACTGTCATTACCCGCAATGCCTTCAATGGAGCCTCGGATATGCGTGGCGTTCAACAATACTTTTTCAAGCTGCTTCTCACGGGCTTTCCATAAACGTTCCATAGCATCCCGTTCGCGCTGAATGGAAAGTTTCATACTCATAAAACCTTCGCGAATGGCTTTCCATTGCTCTGAAAATTCTGTACCCGTGAGATAATCATAAAGCATGTGCATTTTATCACCCCGGTTTTCCTGTGATTTAATGGCAGTTGACAAACGCAAAATTCCATCGCGCAGCACATAAGCCACAGCATTTACCTCTTCAAAAGAACAGATCCATACCCCATCGCGCTGACCGAAACTGCTCATGCCTTTTGGATAACACTGACTGACAATCACCGCCACATCAACGCCCATACTCCGCATGTCTTTTTTTAATTTTTCAATCCAGTCGCCACCAAAATCTTTAGTACGCTTACTTTCATAGATAATTTTGCCGCATTCCTGCCCAAACTGGTTGCGCACCACCTGCACACAATCTGCCCCACGAACGCCTTTACCTACTTCTTCAATTAAGTCGAAAGGAAAATTGCTGCGCAACAGTTCTTCCAGAATCAGTTCCTGCACTTCACCCTGCAACTGCATACTGCCTTGCTCGGCTTTACGCTTCATTTCTTCAGCCAGTTTTTTCTGATCATCAAGCTGTTTTTCCAGCTCTCTTAAACGCAACTGGTGTTCAGTATCTTTAATGCTATTTTTTTCTGCCTCCTGCTTACGGATCTGTTCTACAAGTTCATTGCGCTGCTCTTGCATTTTACGTTGAAAGGCCAGCTCCATCTCCTCTTCCTTTACCTTCAAACTTTGCTCACGGCGTAAAAATTCCAGCTCCTTTTCGCGGGCTAGTTTCAATTTTTCTTCATTATCCTTCGCATTGCCTTCCAGCATCTGTAATTTGGTTTCAAAATCCGCAGCAATACTTTTACGCAGATTGCCTTCCAAATCATCTTTTAATTTGGTTTTTTCTTCAGCCAACTTTAATTCAAAAGCTTTTTGCTGAAGTTGCTTATCATGCTCCATTGCGGCAAGCTTCCGCTGAAATTCCTCGTCCTTTTGCCGGGTAAAAGTGACCATTTTTTCACGCAGCTCTTTCTTATAATCTTCGGCCATGGCTTCTTCCATCGGAAAAACATGGGCACAATTCGGACATTTAATTTCAGTAGCCATAGTTATTTACTCCAGATAAAACTGAGTGATACAAAGATATTAAAGCTTTTCAGGAATGTGTAAATGAGTTTTACACCTTTTAAAGCACCTTTGATCTGACCTCATGTCCAACAGTCAGCATTTTACTCACCGGGCATTTGGCTGCGATATCTTCCAAACGGCTTTTTTGTTCATCAGTTAACTCCCCGGTACAGGTTATTTCTTCGAAGAATACCATTTCACCATTCTCCGTATCAACATTTACCTCCACTTCTATTTTATCAACAGGCCATTCTTTCCGGTCGGCATACATCCTTAAGGTAATGGCCACACACGAAGCCAATGATGCCATTAATAATCCCTTTGGTGCAAACCCCTTATTTGTTCCGCCCAAGTCGAAAGGTTCATCCACTATAATATCGTGTGAACCATTTGTAACCGAACAAGCATAATGTTCCCTGTTTATTGTTGCCTTTACCATTTTCTGCATTTATGTTAAGCTTAAACTTACCAAATCTTTTGCGCATCTGCAGCTGATTTAGATTTATTGAAACATTATACTTTAGCGATTGTTCCTTTTAAAAACGCATCGTGATGAATCCGAGGTCATTAACATTTTATAAGCACAATTGGCTTATTTTTAATACCGGGTTCCATCATATAATCTATACCTAAAACATAAACAGATGAAGTACAGAAAATTAATCGGAAAATATTTAGACCACAAATCAAATAACAACAGCCAGGTTGCATTGGCATTGGTTGCAGGTTTGGCAGCAGGAGCAATTGTAAGCATCTTATTTGCACCTGATAGCGGAGCCGGAACAAGAGATAAAATTGCCGGTGGCGCAAAAAACCTGCGTTATGGCTTTCAGGATAAATATAATTTATTGAAAGAAAAAGTATTTGGAGTTGAAGCCATTGAAGAAGACATTGTAGAACATGAAATACCTCATTTTAAGCATAAGGTGGAGAAGAAACCAAAATCCGACATCAGGGAATTGATGGACAACGCACATGAAAATGTTCAGGTTCAGGAAGGACAAGGCTAACCAACCAGTTAGATCAAAATAAAAATCATAGTTTTAAGGTGTAATTGCCTGACTATGATTTTTATTTTTTCTAAAGTTTTTTTATTTCTTCTCCGGCCACTAGTATGGATTTCTATCCTACTGTTGGTTGCATTATTGTCTAAACGAAGAAAAAAGCAATTGTTAATCGCCGCAATATTATCACTGTTATTCTTTTCTAATAACTTTATTGCAGGGCAGGTTGCACATGCATACGAATCCAGCTATCCGTTACGCAATCATCATGATATTGGTATCGTTTTAGGCGGTTATTCATCCCTTAACTTAAGGACAAACGACATCGCTTTTGGGCCCAGCAGCGACAGGTTATTTCAGGCAGTTAAACTTTTAAAAGCGGGAAATCTCAAAAAAATCTTGCTAAGCGGGGGCAGTGCAAATTTATTAGATACCACAACCAAAGAGTCTGATCTGACCTATAATTTTTTAAGACAAATCGGAATCCCCGACTCTTCCATATGGGTTGAAAATTTGAGCAGGAATACAGTAGAAAATGCGCAGCGGAGTATTGATATGATCCACCGCAAACAACCAAATGCAAGTATCCTGGTGATTACCAGCGCCTGGCACATCCCCAGATCACGAATTATATTTGATAAAATTGCGAAGCAAAAACTGGATTATTACCCCACAAATTTTATTGGAAAATCTGCGTTCGAACTGACTGATTTTATCATTCCGGATGCAGCAGCATTTTCCATTTGGGATGTATTATTAAAAGAATGGGTAGGCTGCCTGGTAGACAGGACAAGAGCTTAACTCCTGATTGTCAGCCAGTTTAACTACCCAGATTATTACGAAGCAAAATATACTGTTGACCCTATTTAGTTAAAAGGTTCAGCCTTCAATCGCTTTCCAGAGCAAATCTTTTAATTCCAGTATGTTTTTCTCCGCAACAGAGGAGATAAATATGGATGGAATACCTGGCAAATCCTGTTTCATTTCAGCAACCAATTCATCATCCAGCATATCAGATTTTGTAATGGCCAGAATATGTGGTTTCTGCATTAATTCAGGATTATAAGATTCAAGCTCACGTTTTAAAATCTCGTATTCTTCCTTTATTGATCTGCTGGTATCTGCCGGAACCATGAATAAAAGCACAGAATTACGTTCAATGTGACGCAGGAAGCGATAGCCTAAGCCCTTTCCTTTTGATGCGCCTTCTATAATTCCCGGAATATCAGCCATAACGAAAGATTTTCCGCCACGGTAACTTACAATTCCGAGATTAGGTACGATAGTCGTAAAAGGATAATCGGCGATTTCTGGTTTGGCTGCTGAAACTACAGACAATAAAGTAGATTTACCTGCATTAGGGAAACCAACTAAACCCACATCAGCTAAAACCTTCAGTTCAAGAATATTCCAAACTTCTTTTCCCTGTTCACCTGGTTGTGCGAAACGGGGGGTCTGCTGAACAGCATTTTTAAAGTGGGCATTTCCCAAACCGCCACGGCCACCTGGAGTTAAAATTTTTGTTTCGCCATGTTTGGTGATCTCAAAAAGCACCTCACCGGTTTCTGCATCTTTGGCAATGGTTCCGAGTGGCACCTCCAGAATTTCATCTTTACCCTGACGACCGAATTTATGTGAACTCCCGCCGGCCAGTCCGTCTTCGGCAATAATATGTTTACGGTATTTAAGGTGCAATAATGTCCAGATATTGCTGTTCCCGACCACGATGATATGGCCACCACGACCACCATCACCACCATCAGGACCACCCATTGATGTTAAAATATCACGATGCAAATGTGCTGAACCTGCCCCGCCCTTACCCGAACGGCAACAAATTTTTACATAATCCACGAAATTCGAACCCTGCGACATATTGCTTTACAATTTTAGATTTACGATTTCAGATCACCAAAATCGCTAAAAAACAAACATCCGCAAAAAATAACTGATTATCTTTTGCGGATGAGATTTATTTAATTTTTTAATATTAGAACTGATCAATTACAGCGCAAAGATCACTATAAACTTTTTCTATATCACCAATTCCATTTACTTTTTTCAATTTTCCCTGCTCCTCATAATAAGGTAATACATGAATGGTTTTATCAAAGTATTCTGAAATCCGTTTTTTCAATTTTTCTGCATCGTCATCAGGTCTGCCACTCACCTTATGGCGTTCGGCGATACGTTTGGTTAATTCAACCTGATCAACATCTAAAGCAATAACACCAGCAATTTTACTGCCTTTACGCTCTAGAAATAAGTCGAGTTCTTTTGCTTGTGGCACAGTACGTGGAAATCCATCAAAAACAAATCCTTTTGCATCTGGATTTTTATCCACTTCTTCTTCAAGCATCGCTATTGTAATCGCATCCGGAACCAATTCGCCATCTGCCAACAATTGACTTACTTTTATTCCTAATTCTGTTTCACCTTTTACGTGTGCCCTAAAAAGATCGCCTGTTGAAACATGTACCAACTGATATTTTGCAATCAGTTTTTCAGATTGGGTGCCTTTACCCGCCCCTGGAGGGCCAAAGAGAACTAAATTAAGCATTAACGTGGTTTAGGTTATCTTTAAAATTAAAAAGCCTTATTCCTATGGCTATACTATCAGAAAGCGAAACACAAAGTGTTGCCTTTCAAGGCTGCAAATATATAATTATTAATTTATAAGGCATTTATTATTCAGAATTTATTTAAAAAACAAGGTTCTGCAAACTCAATTCGAAGTATTTACATGAATAATCCTGAAGATTATTTAACATAAACCAAATATCACCACCATTTTAGAATAGTTTCTTAAAAAACAGTGCATTTAAGTAAAAAAGCCGGACAAATTTAATGCAAATCTTACGCATATAAAACAATAAGCGGCTGACCATGATAATGATGCAACCGCTTATGCTTATGTTTAATATGATTAGTTTTTAGTGTAAATAACACCTAATTTATCTATCTCGTCGCCTGCATTACCATAAAAACCGGTAATTTTATAACCAGTCGGAGCAGTATAGGTTACTACATTTGAAGTTGCTGTACCAACTGCCAGTGTTCGGCCTGAACTGGTGGTAAGTTTAACGTAAAATATTCGTGTGCGACCTGAGTATTCACCTGAACATAACATTGCCGATGTAACAGTTTCGCCGTTCTGCAAGGTAAGTGATTGTGCAGTACCACCGTTACCACCATGTTTTAGAATGGTTCCATCTGCAAAAGTCACTCCTATACCATCAACACGATTGGCTCCTTGCAAGGTAAACACTTTAGCGTTATGTGCTGAGGTAAGGGTTTCCAGATCATTAAATGGATTACCATGCGGACCTCCAAATAAATCACTTGCTCCAAAAGCAGACTGAAGCGTATAGGTAAAATTAGTTGTTAATGGCATATGGTCTGATAACTGCTGACCGGCATCATTTACAAAACTTTTTACCACATTATAACCAGAGGCCTGCAGCTTTATAAATTTGCTGCTGCGATAATATATTTTATCTACAATTTCACAAGTGTTACTGATATTAGGAAAATCGCACACAATAGCCGCACTGCCCAATACCGGAATATTACCACCACGGATCAGTTCAATCCAGGGATCAGTCATTCCATTTACATTCAGAAATAAATGCAGGTTATTATCGCGGGTATACCTGCCGTTAGAATCACCCATTACAATGACAGCATTTCCTTTAGAATTGGCAGCAATATAATTACTCAATTGCAATAGGTTATCGGCACGTGCATCTATAGAAGCCTGATCAGACTCCGCATTGGTATGCATATTATAAACATCTATATACACGCCACCGGCTATTCTGTAACGGCAATATGTAAATCCCTTCGGAATAAGTGCATTCTCATTAATGCGTTTGTTCCAGGTAATACGCGCAAAATCTGTCATAGGAAAATAAGACAGGGAATTTAAACCATCTCCAAAAGGCACTCCGCCACTTGTAGATGAACGATAAGGGTGGGCATTCCCTTTATCATATAATTCTGCATGGTAGTTAAAATCTTCCTGTACATGCACAATATCATAGGCATTCGCCATTTTACCTATTAACGCAGTACTGGCTGCCCGGGGTGTTTGTGCACTGGAGGCTATTTCTGGCAAACCCGCAACATTATAAGTTAATACCGAAAATGTACCACCTGTGGCCGTAATTACCCGGTTACTGGCAAGTGATAGCTTGGATTTAGCACCTGATAAAGCTACAGGCTGCTCCTGCTGTTTATTACAGCTGGCTAAGGCAAGCAGTGCTGACATGGTAAGCCCAATTAATTTTTGAGATGACTTCATTTGAATGGCGATGTTTTTTATACTTAAGATTAAATAATTAATTATCAATCAAATATGTAAACACACTTTTATCTCGAAGTTAACTCTGTATTACAAAATTAATCCGCTCATCAACTGAAAACTTTTCACTGCTCTTGCGACATTATGCAACCAACAACTTTATGAGAACAGGCCATTTTTTTTTTTGGGGGGGGGTATAAAAAAAGCGGCTGATGATCATCAGCCGCTTTTTGTGCACTTGTAGGGATTCGAACCCCAAACCTTCTCATCCGTAGTGAGATGCTCTATCCAATTGAGCTACAAATGCATTTTCCGTATCGTTAACGGACTGCAAAGGTATAATTTGAGATTTTAATTTCCAATTAATTTTTAAAAAAATCTCAAATTATATTCACCATTTTTTTGATTAAGCCTTCAAAACATCATCAATTGCTTTAAAATCAGGCAATTCTCCGGCATTCTCTAAAACTTCAGCATAAGCGATCTTACCTTCTTCATCTACCACAAAAGCTGCTCTTTTTGAAACACCTTTCAAACCAAATGCAAATTCAGGATAAAAAGCACTATATGCTTCTGATACATCTTTATTAAAATCAGACAATAAAGGAAACTGATAACCCTGCACTTCTTTAAACTTGGCTAAAGAAAATGGAGAATCTACAGAAATACCCAATACCTGCGCATTAATACCTTCATAAAAGCTAAAGTTATCACGCATGGCACATAATTGTTCTGTACAAACTCCGGTGAAAGCCATCGGAAAAAAATGAATGATGACCTTTTTCCCTTTAAAAGCTGATAATGAAACCTCTGTTAAATCAGAGCTGTATAATTTAAAATCCGGGGCCTGATCGCCTATTTGTAGTGACATATTTAATTGTTTTATTGTTAAATGTTTTATTTTTATTATTAAGCTTGCCTGCCTAATGAACTAGTGACAAGTGAACTAATTATTTTTTTTCATCTGCTCGTCCAAGATTTTCAACCCTTCTTCAAAGCTATGCGGTTGGTAATTTAAATCATTCATCGCTTTATCCAAAATAAAACCTGTTTTAGCAGGGCGTTTAGCTGTTTGGTTTAAGCTTTCAGAACTGATCTGCGAAATCAACGATTGATCCAGCATCCAATAATCGGCAACTTTTTTTACTAAATCTGCAATACTCATGTAATCTTTGCCTGAAATATGGTATATGCCCTTCGCATTATTTTCTACCGCCAGCAAACAGACCTCGGCTAAATCTTCCGCCAGTGTTGGTGTGCGCCACTGGTCGTTAACCACCTGAATGGGCTGGCCTTTTTCTAATGCATTCTTTGCCCATAGCACGATATTGCTTCTGCTCATATCAGAATTAATTCCGTAAACCAGTATGGTGCGCAAAATAGCCCAGCTTACTTTCGATGCTTTAACGGCATCTTCTGCTTTAAGTTTAGTTTCGCCATAATAACTAAGTGGTCTGGGTACATCCTCCTCCCTGTAAGGGCCGGCCGACCCGTCAAATATAAAATCAGTACTTAAATGTATAAAATGGATACGGTATGCTTCACAAATGGATACCAGATTTTTAGTAGCCTGAACATTTAACTGATCACATAAAGCTTTATTTTCTTCACTGGTATCAACATTCGTCATTGCAGCAGTATGAACAACCGCATCAGGTTGATGAATTTTTAGAATTTGTTTCACCTGATCAAAATCTAAAATATCCATTTCAACATATTGATAACCTCGAACAGCAGGATACCGGTTTGCGCCCTTTGAAGTTGCAATTAGGTTTACTCTTCCTTCCTTTAAAATTTTTTCCGTTATTTTCTGGCCTAAAAGACCATTGCTTCCGGTGACTAAAATGGTTTTCATTCGATTTTTTAAAGCCCTAAATTACCTATTAAAACCCTGTTAGAAAAATTTCTAATATATATTTAAAATTTACTAATAATAACTTAACTTTGCCAACCGAATTCGAGCCCTTGTAAACAGCTTTAATTCATTGACTGTAATAAATTTACTCACAACAGATATGCCTAACTTAGGAAAAATAGCACAAATTATCGGCCCAGTGGTTGACGTTAGCTTTGCTGATGATGCCCATCTACCTAAAATTTTTGATGCGTTAGAGATAACGAAAGAAAATGGACAAAAAATTGTTTTAGAAGTTCAACAGCACTTAGGTGAAGATCGTGTTCGTGCAATCTCAATGGACTCTACTGATGGTTTAGTTCGTGGAATGAGTGTGGTTGATACGGGTTCAGCGATTCAAATGCCAGTTGGCGACCAGATTAAAGGCCGTTTATTTAATGTGGTTGGAGAAGCCATTGATGGTATTACTGCTGTTGATAAAACTGGTGGCCGTCCTATTCACGCTACTCCTCCTAAGTTCGAGGATTTATCTACTGAAACTGAAGTACTTTTTACAGGTATTAAAGTAATCGATTTATTAGAGCCTTATGCTAAAGGTGGTAAAATTGGTTTATTCGGTGGTGCAGGTGTAGGTAAAACCGTATTGATTATGGAGCTGGTAAATAACATCGCTAAAGCTTATGCGGGTTTATCAGTATTCGCAGGTGTTGGTGAGCGTACCCGTGAAGGGAACGATTTACTTCGCGAGTTCATTGAATCAGGCGTAATCAACTATGGTGATGATTTCTTACACTCTATGGAAAAAGGTGGATGGGATTTGAAATCTGTTGACACTGAAAAATTAAAAGAATCTAAAGCAACATTGGTTTTCGGTCAGATGAACGAGCCTCCTGGTGCACGTGCTCGTGTAGCATTATCAGGATTAACGGTTGCAGAATATTTCCGTGATGGTGATGGCGAAGGTGCCGGAAAAGATATCCTTTTCTTCGTTGATAACATCTTCCGTTTCACTCAGGCAGGTTCTGAAGTTTCAGCTTTATTAGGTCGTATGCCATCAGCAGTAGGTTACCAACCAACATTGGCAACTGAAATGGGTTTAATGCAGGAGCGTATTACATCAACTAAACGCGGATCAATTACATCAGTACAAGCGGTATATGTGCCTGCGGATGATTTAACTGACCCTGCACCGGCAACAACATTTGCCCACTTGGATGCCACTACGGTACTTTCACGTAAAATTGCTGAGCTAGGTATTTACCCTGCGGTAGATCCTTTGGATTCTACTTCACGTATCCTCTCTCCTGCTGTTTTAGGTGATGAGCACTACAACACGGCTCAACGTGTGAAAGAAACTTTACAACGTTATAAAGAATTACAGGATATCATCGCGATTTTAGGTATGGATGAGTTATCTGAAGAAGATAAATTAGTCGTATCAAGAGCACGTCGTGTTCAACGTTTCTTGTCACAACCTTTCCACGTAGCTGAACAATTTACAGGCTTAAAAGGTGTATTGGTTGACATTAAAGATACCATTAAAGGTTTCAACATGATTATGGATGGTGAAGTGGATGAGTATCCTGAAGCTGCATTTAACTTAGTTGGTAGCATTGAAGATGCCATCGAAAAAGGTAAAAAATTATTAGCAGAAGCAAACTAAGAGAGACGTGAGACACTAGATAGGAGATATGAGAGAGACCTGGTCTCAAAGCTCATGTCTCAAATCTCAAATCTATTCAAAATGAATTTAGAAATATTAACTCCAGATAAAAAAGTATTCGAAGGTGAAGTAACAGCAGTTACTGTTCCTGGTACTTTAGGTTCTTTTCAGATCTTAAAAGACCATGCTCCGATCATCTCAACTTTGGAAGATGGAGAAGTTATTATAAAAGCAGGTAAAACTGATGAACAACGTTTTTTTATTAAAGGTGGCGTAGTTGAAGCCATTCATAATAAAATTGTCGTTCTGGCAGAAGGTATTGCTTAATAAAATTCGTCATGCTGATTTTATTTCAGCATCTCAAAGAAAAGCCTTTTCGATTAATTTCGGGAAGGCTTTTTTCTTTAGAACTGAATACAATAAAGCAATGCCTGATAAAATTGAATGTATTAAAATTTACATTCCCTGAAAACGCCTAAAAAATCTAGTTTTTAAACTGTTCTTATTTTCAATTTTCTTTAGTTAAAAACCCATTTTAAGAAGAAAACCATAAAAATTGCAATGCAAGCATAACAAACAGACTGTATACCGTTTTGATATTTAGTCTACCATCACCCATGGTATATCAGTAATTCTTATTAAAAATGGAATTATATTTCAAATTATCAAGTTATTAAAGAATTATATTCTGATTTCTTTTTTTTTCTATTTCTCTTGTTTATTAATATACCAAAAACTAAATTGGTATTTATAAAGAAACAGAAAACCATGGCAATTCAAAGCAATACTTTTTCACATTATACTACAGCAATTTCTGCAGTAAATGTTGTATTGTTACCTGTCATTACGCCGAACCTACTCCTACTGAATATTTTATGGAGCAGTAAGCAGGCGCAGATTAAATAGATTTTTCAAAAAAAATGATACTTAAAGCGTCCTGACACAAACAGGACGCTTTTTTTAAATAACAAAACGCAGTATTATGAAATATTATAATTCTAATACGATTATTTACCTTGACGGACGGTTTGAAAAAGCTGTAGATAGCAGTACTGATCTTTATGGTCAATCGCTACATTATGGTTATGCAGCTTTTGAGGGCATCAGGGCTTACAAAACCCATAACGGCAACCGTATTTTTAAGGCAGCAGCACATTTCGATCGTTTGGAGCGCTCCTGCCAATTAGCTAATATTCCTTTCCCCTGGGATAAGCAAGAATTAATCAAAGAAACTTATAAGCTATTAACCCTGAATAAATTAAAAGACGCTTATATCCGCCCTTTGGTTTTTTGCCACCCAAACATGAAATTGAATGGCCCGAGCGGGGTTTCTATTTTAATTTGTGCCTGGGATTGGGATGCTTACTCAGGTAATAAACTGTTGAAATTAACCATTTCGGATTACGAACGACCAAACCCGAAATCAACTCCTATGGAAGCAAAGTTGAGTGGAAATTACATAAACTCCATCCTGGCAACTACCGCAGCGAATATTAAAGGCTACGATGAGGCTTTGCTTTTAGATATGCATGGATTTGTTGCTGAAGCATCTGGTGCAAATATCTTCATTGAAAAAGATGGCAAAATTTATACGCCGTCATTAGGGAATATTTTACCCGGAATTACCAGGGCAACAGTGAAAGAACTTTGTACCATATTAGATATTGAATGTATGGAGAAAAAAATAACGGTAGAAGATTTAAAAAATGCCGATAGTGCTTTTTTATGTGGAACGGCCACAGAAATTGCGGGCATTGCTTCCATTGATGACATTGTTTTCCGCAACCTTTGGAGGGAGTCTATTGGTTATACCATTCAGCGTGCTTACAAAAATCTGGTATTGGAAAAAGTAAACTATGAGGTAATTATCTAAAAATAATGAATCAAGAGATCAACCAGCAATTTCCGAATACCTACCAGCAAATTTTACGTGCGACTAAAGCATCAGGATTTGATATGGCATCTGATGTGCTGACTTGTTCCTTATTAAGAACACTTGCAAGTTCAAAACCTGGCAGCACTTTTCTGGAATTAGGTACAGGAACAGGTTTATCAACTTCATGGATATTGGATGGAATGGATGCATCATCTACGCTGACATCTATTGACAATGATGAAAAATTTTTAAGCATTGCGAAGGATTTCTTGGGAAATGATACCCGGGCAAATATAATTTTAACGGATGGAGGCGATTGGATTAAAAAAAATAAACACAAAAAGTTTAATTACATCTTTGCAGATACCTGGAATGGAAAGTATTTGCTTTTGGATGAAGTCATTGCCATGTTGAATCCAGGAGGACTTTATATTATAGATGATATGCTTCCTCAATTAAATTGGCCTGACGGTCATCAGGAAAAAGCAATCAAGTTAATAGCAGATTTAGAATCGCGCAATGATTTGCAAATAACTAAACAGGTATGGGCCTCAGGCATTGTAATCGGCGTAAAAAAAACAACAAACTAACAGAACCAGTATATACATTTTAAACCATGAGCGAATTAAACAAATACAGTAAAACATTTACACAAGATCCCACACAACCGGCGGCGCAAGCCATGCTTTATGGAATCGGATTAACCGATGCGGATATGTCAAAGGCACAGGTTGGCATTGCAAGCATGGGTTACGATGGCAATACCTGCAATATGCACTTAAATGACCTTGCAAAAGATGTTAAAGCCGGGGTTTGGAAAAATGATTTAGTGGGTTTGGTTTTTAATACCATTGGTGTAAGTGATGGAATGAGTAATGGTACTGATGGTATGCGTTATTCATTGGTGAGCCGTGATGTGATTGCAGATAGTATTGAAACCATTTGCGGGGGGCAGTATTATGATGGTATTATTTCTATTCCGGGATGTGATAAAAATATGCCGGGAGCAATTATGGCAATGGCCCGTTTAGATCGCCCGTCTATCATGGTTTATGGTGGTACAATTGCACCAGGACATTACAAAGGAGAGGAATTGAATATCGTTTCTGCCTTTGAAGCTTTAGGACAAAAAATTTGCGGTAATTTATCGGAAGAAGATTATCAGGGCATCATCAAACATACTTGTCCGGGTGCAGGTGCCTGCGGTGGCATGTATACGGCCAATACGATGGCCTCGGCAATTGAGGCTTTAGGAATGAGTTTGCCTTACTCCTCTTCGAACCCGGCCATTAGTCCGGAAAAAAAACAAGAGTGCTTAGATGCCGGGAAATACATTAAAGTTTTATTGGAAAAAGATATTAAGCCATCTGATATCATGACGAGAAAGGCATTTGAAAATGCCATTCGTTCCATCATCATATTAGGCGGAAGTACCAATGCCGTATTGCACTTTATCGCAATGGGCAAAGCCATCGGCATCGACATTACACAGGATGATTTCCAGAGAATGAGCGATATAACCCCTGTACTGGCCGATTTTAAACCAAGTGGTAAATACTTAATGCAAGATTTACACCAGTATGGCGGCATCCCTGCAGTATTGAAATACTTGCTAAACGAGGGTTTATTACACGGCGATTGCTTAACCGTAACCGGCAAAACAATGGCTGAAAACCTGGCTGATGTAAAATCAATTATGGATTATGATCAGAAAATTGTTCAGAAATTAAGCGAACCCATCAAACCAACTGGTCACTTGCAAATCCTTTACGGCAACTTAGCCGAAAAAGGTTCAGTTGCAAAAATCTCCGGTAAAGAAGGTGAAAAGTTCGAAGGTCCGGCGCGTGTATTTGATGGTGAGCATGATTTAATTGCAGGTATTTCAAGTGGTCGTGTTCAGCCTGGTGATGTAATTGTGATTAAAAATTCTGGTCCGGTAGGTGCACCGGGCATGCCTGAAATGTTGAAACCTACTTCTGCTATCATTGGTGCTGGTTTAGGTAAATCAGTTGCTTTGATTACTGATGGACGTTTTTCAGGTGGTACACACGGTTTTGTAGTTGGGCACATCACTCCGGAATCATACAAAGGTGGCTTAATCGGCTTGGTGGAAGATAACGACCCAATTTTGATTGATGCCGTAAATAACATCATCAGTTTGCAAGTAAGCGAAGAAATTATCGCAGCACGAAGAGCAAAATATGTTCAACCAGAATTAAAAGTTACAAAAGGTGTTTTATACAAATATGCTAAAACAGTATCAGACGCAGCAAGTGGCTGTGTAACTGACGAATACTAAACCCTATCCCCTTTGAAGGGAGAAGGAAATAACAAAAAGTCATCCCGACTATAAATTAATATTTAAATGAAAAAGATATGCAAATTATTAAAAGCATTGAAAGTAGAATTTATACAATCAGGGATGAAAGGGTAATGTTAGATTTTGATCTGGCATCACTTTACGAAGTAGAGACAAAAGTATTGAATCAGGCAGTGAAACGAAACATCACACGCTTTCCTGAAGATTTTATGTTTCAACTTACTTCAAAAGAATGGGAAAGTATCCGATCACAAATGGTAACCGGATGTGAAAAAGTTAACCCATTAAAAATTGAGTTGACTAATAACCCCAACTTGAAGTCACAATTTGTGACTTCAAGTTGGGGAGGCACCAGAAAAATGCCATATGCTTTCACAGAGCAAGGCGTAGCCATGCTAAGTGGCGTATTGAAGAGTGAAAAGGCAATTAATATGAATATTGCCATCATGAGAGTTTTTGTTGATGTTCGAAAAATTTTGCTAAAACAAAGTAATATGAATGAACAACTAACAGCAATTAAAGAACGGATTGGTGAACACGATGTTCAATTGAATGAACTATATGATGCAATGGAAAATTTAATAGACGAAAAAATCACTCAGTTGAAATGGAAAGATAGAGAGCGGATTGGGTTTAAAATCAAAGAATAATAGAACCGTAAAAATATAATTATGGAAACTGCACAAGATACACTACAACAAACCGAGACTAAGGCAGAAGCCTCAAAAACCCTCTTTAAAGGAACAGGATCTCAGGTTTTGTTGAATGGATTAATTGAAGAGGGTGTAACCACCATCTTTGGCTATCCCGGCGGTGCCATCATGCCAATTTATGATGCACTTTATGACTATGCTGACAAATTAGAACATATTTTGGTCCGCCATGAGCAAGGTGGTATCCATGCCGCACAAGGTTTTGCAAGGGCAAGTGGTGAAGTTGGTGTAGTGTTTGCCACCAGCGGCCCTGGTGCTACAAATTTAGTTACTGGCTTAGCCGATGCCCAGATTGATAGCACGCCGCTAGTTTGTATTACCGGACAAGTTTTTGCTCATCTTTTGGGAACTGATGCTTTCCAAGAAACAGATGTCATTAACATTACTACGCCAGTTACCAAATGGAACTATCAGGTTACTGATGCAAAAGAAATTCCTGAAGTTTTGGCCAAAGCTTTTTATATCGCTAAAAGCGGCAGACCAGGACCGGTTTTAATTGATATTACCAAGAATGCACAATTACAGGTAGAGGAATTTCCTGAATATGTAAAATGCAATCATATCCGCTCTTACCGCCCTAAGCCCAAAGTTCGTGTAGAATATATTGAGCAAGCAGCTGCACTAATCAACGAAGCAAAAAAACCATTTGTTCTTTTCGGACAGGGTATTGTTTTAGGCAAAGCTGAAACAGAATTTAAAGCTTTTATAGAGAAAACTGGCATTCCAGCGGCCTGGACTATTTTGGGCGAAAGCGCGATCCCCACCGCCCATCCTTTAAATGTAGGGATGTTAGGAATGCATGGCAACTATGGCCCTAATGTTTTAACCAATGAATGTGATGTTTTAATCGCAATCGGGATGCGTTTTGATGATCGGGTAACCGGGCGTTTAGATAAATATGCAAAACAAGCCAAAATCATTCATTTGGATATAGACCCAGCTGAAATTGATAAAAATGTTAAAGCTGATGTAGGGGTTTGGGGCGATTGTAAGGAAACTTTACCCCAGTTAACCAAACTGGTGCATGAAAACAAACATGAAGACTGGCTGGCCAAATTCAGAGAATATAACCAACAGGAAATTGATCAGGTAATTACTCCTGAACTGTATCCAACCAGTGAGGAAATGACTATGGGCGAGGTATTGCGCAACATCAATGAAATTTGTGGTGGCGATGCCGTAATTGTGACTGACGTTGGTCAGCACCAGATGGTGGCCTGCCGTTATGCCAAGTTTAATAATACCCGTAGTAATATTACATCTGGTGGTTTAGGTACCATGGGCTTTGGCTTACCTGCAGCAATTGGTGCTAAATACGGTGCTCCTGATAAAACGGTAATCGCCATTATTGGAGATGGTGGTTTCCAGATGACCCCACAGGAACTGGGTACCATTATGCAATTCGGGGCAGCTGTTAAAATCCTGATTTTAAACAATCGTTTTTTAGGGATGGTTCGTCAATGGCAACAATTATTTCATGATAAACGTTATTCATTTGTGAACATTACCAGTCCTGATTTTGTGGCTTTAGCTAAATCTTATTACATCGAAGCTGATAAAGTTGATGATCGTGCTAACCTCAGAAAAGCTTTGGAAACGATGATCAGCCACGAGGGTTCTTATCTGTTAGAGGTGATGGTAGGAAGAGAAAATAACGTTTTCCCTATGGTTCCTCAAGGAATGAGTGTAAGCGAAATCAGGTTGAAGTAAGCTGAAAGACTAAAGCGAAAAATAGCATAAACAAAACCTTCATGGCCTTTGTGCCTTGGTGGTAAAAATTTTGGACATGAGTACTGAAAATACAATACAACATAAAATAGACAAGGCTGATTTAGACGGAAAGCAGGAATACACCATCACCGTATATGCAGAAAACCGTATTGGTCTGTTAAACAGGATTGCGATCATTTTCTCTAAAAGAAAAATAAATATCGAAAGTTTAAACACTTCGCCATCAGAAATAGATGGGATTCACCGTTTTAACATTGTAATTACGGAAAGTTACGAAGTAGTGAGAAAACTTGCACGCCAGATTGAAAAGCAAATTGAGGTATTGAAAGTCTATTTCAACACTAATGAGGAAATCATCTGGCAGGAACTGGCACTATATAAAGTTTCTACTGATGAAATTGCAGAAAAAGTAACGGTAGAGCGTTTGCTTAGGCAATATGGCGCAAGTGCCGTGGTAATCCGGAAAGATTATACGGTTTTTGCTGTAACCGGACACAGAGAGGAAACAGATGCTCTGGTAAAGGCCCTGGAGCCATATGAGTTAATTGAATTTGTTCGTTCTGCAAGAGTTGCCATTATAAAAGACAGTGCAGGCTTCCACGAAAAGCTGAAAGAATTTGAAGCCTTTGAACCAGGGGAAGAATTAGTAGAGAATGAATTTTTAGATAAGGGAGAGAAGATTTTTACGATGTAATACAAAGGTGAAAGGTAGAAAGGCATAAGGTGAAGGTAAACAACACGATGCTTAGCGCTCTTTGCGGTTAAAAATTAAAGAAATATGAAATGCAATAAAACCATACCGATTTTAAGAATATTCGATTATGATAAAGCAATCGAGTTTTATGTAAACTGGCTTGGATTTAAAATAGACTGGGAATACCCCTTGGAAAAGAATTCCCCGGTTTATATCCAGGTTTCATTAAACGGTCTTGAACTTCATTTAAGCGAACACCATGGAGATAGCGCCCCTGGTGCGCACGTTTATGTTGACTGTGTAGGTTTAAAGGAATTCCATAAAGAAATAACAGCAAAGAATTACAAATATAATAGTCCAGGCTTAGAGGAAACTTTTCATGGAACCTGGGCAGTAACCATAAATGACCCATTCTTTAACCGGATCACTTTTAACGAAGAGCGAAACTAAGCTGAAAATACAAAGATTAAAGAAAAAATATGAACGAAGTATTTGATTTCATAATAAACTCACGTAAGGCATTTATTAAGTTAATAGATGGCTTAACAATCGAAGAATTGAATAAAATTCCCGATGGATTTAACAACAACATCATCTGGAACTTTGGCCATATTGTAGTGAGCACGCAAACGCTTTGTTATGTTCGTACCGGTATATTACAAGATGCTGCTTCGGTAAAATTTAACGAATATTATAAAAAAGATACAAAGCCATCTTATACAGTAACTAAAGAAGAAGTAGCAGAATTAAAAGCTACTGCATTACAGAGCATTGAAAAAATTAAGGAAGATTATGCAAATGGAAAATTTTCCATCATTACTCCTTTCACAACAGCTACCTATGGCGTGCAGATGAACAGTATAGAAGATGTACTGATCACCACGATTGGTCATGATAACTTGCATTATGGCTATGCATGGGCACAAAAAAATAAAATTTAAAGATTGAAGATGAATGATATGATCTGTGAAATCAACCCATCTGTGTAATCAAACCGAAGGAAAAAATTGGAAGATATCAGATGTAAAATGGATAAAAAATCTGCATAATCACTATATCTGTGTAATCAAACCGAAGGAAAAAAAATATATAAACCGATAATTAAATAGAAATAAACCAATAAAACGATGTCAAATTATTTTAACACATTACCTCTCAGAGAAAAATTAAACCAACTTGGTGTTTGCGATTTCATGGATAGCAACGAATTTTTAGATGGCGTTAGCGCTTTAAAAGGCAAAAAACTGGTAATTGTTGGTTGCGGCGCGCAGGGCTTAAACCAGGGTTTAAATTTAAGAGATAGTGGTTTAGATGTAAGCTATACGTTGCGCAAAGAGGCGATTGAAGGCAAGAGAGATTCATGGAGAAACGCAACTGAAAACAACTTTAAGGTTGGTACCTACGAAGAATTAATCCCAACTGCAGATGTAGTAATCAACCTTACGCCTGATAAACAACATACAGCTGTGGTGAATGCCATTATGCCATTGATGAAAGATGGTGCTACTTTATTATATTCTCACGGTTTTAATATCGTGGAAGAAGGCATGCAAATCCGTAAAGATTTAACGGTGATTATGGTGGCTCCTAAATGCCCGGGCAGTGAGGTGAGAGCCGAATATGTTCGTGGTTTTGGTGTACCTACTTTAATTGCTGTACACCCTGAAAACGATCCTCAAGGTAAAGGCTTGGCACAAGCTAAAGCCTATTGCGTAGGTACAGGCGGTCACAGGGCTGGTGTATTAAAATCATCTTTTGTTGCAGAGGTTAAATCTGATTTAATGGGCGAGCAAACCATCCTTTGTGGTTTATTGCAAACAGGTTCTATCCTATCATTCGATAAAATGGTCGAAAAAGGAATCGATGCAGGATACGCTTCCAAACTGGTTCAGTATGGTGTTGAGGTAATTACTGAAGCTTTAAAGCAAGGCGGTATTACAGCCATGATGGACAGGTTAAGTAACGTTGCCAAAATCAAAGCTTTTGAAATCTCTGAAGAACTAAAAGACATCATGCGTCCGTTGTTTCAAAAACACCAGGATGATATCATGAGTGGCGAGTTTAGCCGCACCATGATGGAAGACTGGGCTGCCGGAGACAAAAACTTGTTAAAATGGAGAGCTGAAACAGGTGAAACTGCTTTCGAAAAAACACCCGCCGGCGATGTTAAAATTGGTGAGCAGGAATATTTTGACAACTATACACTTATGGTGGCATTTGTACGTGCCGGTGTAGAACTGGCTTTTGAAACGATGGTACAGGCTGGTATTAAACCAGAATCTGCTTACTATGAATCACTGCATGAAACACCTCTTATTGCAAACACCATCGCCCGTAAGAAATTGTTCGAAATGAACCGTGTAATTTCTGATACCGCTGAATATGGTTGTTACTTATTTGATCAGGCTTGTAAACCATTATTGGCTGACTTCATGAAAAAGGTAGACACTGATTTGGTTGGTAAAAACTTTAATGAAGGCAAGGATGGCGCTGTAGACAATAGAAAATTAATTGAGGTGAATGAGGCCATCCGCTCACATGAAGTAGAACAAATTGGTGCTACTTTACGCAAAGCAATGACTGCAATGAAAGCCATTAAAACTGCATAACCTCACCCCTAAATCCCCTCTCTTTTAGTAGAGGGGATTTAGGACAGGTCTTAGAAAAATAATAATTACAAACTTAAATTCCCCCATTAGGGGGCTAGGGGGTAAAAATGTCAAAAACATTAGTAGAAAAAATTTGGGATGCTCACGTTGTAAAAAGTGAAGAAGGATTTCCTGACATTTTATACATCGATACACACCTCATTCACGAGGTAACTTCTCCTCAGGCTTTTGATGGTTTGCGCAAAAGAGATTTGCCTGTCTTGCGTCCGAAACAAACGGTGGCAACAGCCGACCATAATGTGCCTACTTTAAACCAGTCGTTACCCATTAAAGAGGAACTTTCCCGCTATCAGGTGGATATGCTGACTAAAAATTGTGCAGAATTCGGCATTGAACTTTATGGTTTAGGACATCCATTCCAGGGAATTGTTCACGTCATCGGTCCTGAATTAGGTATAACCTTACCAGGAAAAACAATGGTTTGCGGCGATAGTCACACCTCTACACATGGTGCTTTTGGTGCAATTGCTTTCGGTATCGGCACCTCGCAGGTAGAACAGGTTTTCGCCACGCAATGTTTATTGCAATCGAAACCCAAAACCATGAAAATTGAGGTAAATGGTGAACTTGGTAAAGGCGTTGGCGCAAAAGATATTATTCTTTATATCATTTCACAAATCTCTGCAGCAGGTGGTACCGGATACTTTATTGAATATGCAGGTTCGGCAATAGAGGCTTTAAGTATGGAAGCCCGGATGACGATCTGTAACATGAGCATTGAAATGGGTGCCAGAGGAGGATTAATTGCACCAGATCAAACCACTTTCGATTATATTAAAGGAAGAGAGTTTGCGCCCGCAGGTGAAGAATGGGACAAATCATTAGCCTACTGGAAAACTTTATACAGCGATGCTGATGCAAAATTTGATAGCGTACTCACTTTTGATGCAGCGGATATTGCGCCAATGATTACTTATGGAACCAACCCTGGAATGGGTATGGGCATCCAGGAACATATCCCCGCAACCAATGCACAACCAGAGAAAGAAAAGCTTTCTTATCAAAAGGCACTGGATTATATGGGCTTCGATGATGATGCATCCTTAATCGGCAAACCGGTCGATTATGTTTTCATTGGCAGTTGTACCAATTCACGCATTGAAGATTTACGCGAAGTAGCAGATTTCGTTAAAGACAAACGCAAGGCAGATAACGTAACGGTTTGGATTGTTCCAGGCTCAAAACAAGTGGAACAACAGGCTAAGAATGAAGGTTTAGATCGGATTTTTGAAGCAGCAGGTTTCCAGTTACGCGAACCAGGTTGCAGCGCATGTTTAGGTATGAATGAAGATAAAATCCCTGCTGGTAAATATTGTGTGTCTACATCGAACAGAAACTTTGAAGGTAGACAAGGACAAAATGCCCGTACACTCTTGGCTAGTCCGTTAACGGCTGCCGCCGCCGCTGTTACTGGTGTAATTACTGATGTGAGGGAAATGCTTTTGCAAGAGCAAGGATAATAAAGAAAGATTAAAGATTGTAAAATACCTATTCATTAGTAATTGCGATAACAGAAACATAAAACATGATTTTAGAGGTTGCGATATTACATGTAAAAGCAGGTTTATCTGCTGATTTTGAAAAGGCCTTTAGCGAAGCTCAAAAAATCATTTCATCAATGAATGGCTACATTTCGCACCAATTAAAAAAATGCCTTGAAGAAACTGGTAAATATATTCTGCTGGTCAATTGGGAAACATTGGAAGATCATACTGAAGGCTTTAGGGGTTCAGCTGCCTATCAGGATTGGAAAAATTTATTACATCACTTTTATGATCCTTTTCCAACAGTTGAACATTATACTGAGGTTTAAGGTAACAAAATCTTAAATGTACATAGGTTGTAAAATACGAAGGCTATAAAATAAAAATGGAAAAATTACAAGAAATACAAAATCAGTTTAATGCCGTATCGGAAAAGTACGATAGGCAAAGGCGTTTTCTGATTCCTTGTTTTGATGATTTTTATGGAACAGCTTTAGCCTTATCTGAACAAGTTTCAACTGTAAAGAACATTTTGGACGTTGGTGCCGGAACAGGATTAATGAGTGCTTTTTTTCAAGAAAAATATCCCGACGCTAAAATCACACTTGTAGATATTTCTCAGGATATGCTTAAAAAAGCAAAAGAACGCTTCGTAGGAAATGAGAACATCAGCTTTTTGAATGCGGATTTTGCAACCATTGATTTACCTGAAAATCATTACGATTTGGTAGTTTCCGGCTTAGCCATACATCATTTACCAGATGAATTGAAACAACAGTTATTTGGGAAAATCGCAAAAACACTAAAATCTGATGGCTGGTTGATTAACGCCGACCAGGTTTTAGGTGAAACCGATTTAGCAGAAAAGATTTATACTGAAAACTGGAAAAACCACGTAAAGCAACATCCAAATTTAACAGAAGATGAAAAGCAAAGTGCCTTCGATCGAATTAAAGTTGATATGATGGCATCATTAAACAACCAGTTAAAATGGTTGGAAGAAGCAGGATTGCAAAATGCAAACTGTTATTATCAGTATTACAATTTTGTAGTCTTTGCTGCAAATAAACAATAATTAATCAATGAAATCACTTTAATCGGTGAAATCTTTTAAACCAGTGAAATCATATTAAAATGAAGAAGTTCACAACATTAACATCGGCCGTAGTGCCCTTAAATATAGAAAACATCGATACCGATCAGATTATTCCGGCGAGGTTTTTAAAAGCGACTACGCGTGAAGGTTTTGGCGAAAACTTGTTCCGCGACTGGCGTTACGAAAATGATAATCAACCTAAAGCTGATTTCGTTTTAAACGACCCGACTTATAGCGGTAAAATTTTGGTTGCCGGTAAAAACTTTGGTTGCGGAAGTAGTCGTGAACATGCAGCCTGGGCTATTCAGGATGCAGGTTTTGATGCTGTGATCAGCAGCTTCTTTGCTGATATCTTTAAAGGCAATGCGCTAAATAATGGTTTATTGCCCATTCAGGTGAGTGAAGAATTCCTGTCCCAGATTTTTAAAGCGGTGGGTCAGAATGCTAAATCGCCACTGGAAGTTGATTTGGAAAATCAAACGGTAACCATTATTGAAACCGGTGCTCAGGAATCTTTTGAGATCAATCCTTACAAAAAATCATGCCTGATTAACGGTTATGATGATATCGATTTCATCTTAAACCAAAAACAATTAATTGAAGAATTCGAGCAAGCAAGATAATGTTTAAACCATTCGTTCACATACAGAATTTAAATCTGAGTTACCACAACAAAGTGGTGCTAAAGGATCTGTATTGGGCAATGAATGTTTGCGAAAATTATGTAATTGGTGGTAAAAGCGGAACTGGAAAAACTTCGTTAGCAAAAGCAATTGCAGGTTTAATTCCAGCTCAGGGAAGTATTGAGATTGATTTTGATGAATTGAGCACACTACCAAAAGAAGTACTTTATGTAGAAAGCTGGTACCAGTTTAAAAACTTAGAAGGTGTTGCCAATTTTTATTACCAGCAACGTTATACCAGTCAGCAGGCTAAAGAAACTTTAACCGTTCATGCAGAGTTGGTCAGTTATGGTAAAGAAAAAGGGCTTCACTTCGATCAGGTAGAACCGATATTAGAAGCTTTAGGTTTTGCGACATTTGCAAGTTCACAATTAATTGAATTATCCAGCGGCGAACATAAAAAACTGCAACTGGTTAAAGCACTTTGGTTAAAACCACAGTTATTAATTGTCGACCAACCATATACAGGTTTAGATGCGGCTTCGCGCAAGAACCTTAACATTTTATTGGACCGGGTTGCTGAAGAAGGGGTTCAATTGATTTTGATCTGTAATGAAAGTGAATTACCAACCTGTATCAATTCTTTTGCCGAAATAAGAGATGGACAATTAGTTCAAGTAGATGCTTTAGAACCCTCTGTCAGTTCCGAAATCCATTTAAGAGAAATTCCGGATTTCTTAAAAGAATCGCCGGTTTATAGTTCGCAGAATATTGTAAAAATGGTTAATGTGAACATTAGCTATGGCGAAAAACAGGTATTGAAAAATATCAACTGGGAAGTTAAGGCTGGCGAAAAATGGCTTTTACAAGGGCATAATGGTTCTGGAAAATCGACCTTGTTAAGCTTGGTAAATGGTGATCATCCACAATCTTATGCCAACGAACTTTATTTATTCGGCAACAGGCGTGGAAGTGGTGAAAGCATCTGGGACATTAAACAGCATATAGGCTTAATCTCTCCCGAGTTTCACTGGTATTTTGATCCAACCGCTACTGTTTGGCAAAGCATCGCCTCGGGCTTTTATGATTCCGTAGGTTTATTTCAGCAACTGCCCTATTCAAAAAGTGAACAGGTAAATGAACTGATCAACTATTTTGGATTAACAGAAAGCCGAAATGAGTTATTAAGTACGCTCCCATTGGGTCAACAACGATTGGTTTTACTGGCCAGAACCATTATCAAAAATCCGGAGCTGTTAATTCTCGATGAACCCTGCCAGGGATTGGATCAGCAGCAAACACAACATTTTAACCAACTGGTTGATGAACTGTGTAGCAATGGCATGACCTTAATTTACGTTGGCCATTTTGAATCGCAGTTGCCAACCTGCATAGAAAAAAGAATATTATTAGAAAAAGGCGAGGTAAAAGTCGTCGAAAGTTTAAATACCAAAACTCGTCATTACGAGGTACAAAGCAATTCCATCTAGAAAATATAGTGCAAAAAATTGCTTCGTAACTGGCAAAGACGATAATATATCATACAATGAAGAAGAACATTTTAGTAATACCTGGAGACGGTATCGGACCTGAAGTAACCACATGGGGAAAAGCAGCATTAGAGAAAATTGCAGAAATTTTCGGACATGAGTTTGTTTTTGATGAAGCTTTAATGGGACATGCAGCAATTGAAGTTACAGGCGAGCCACTGCCTGACGAAACTTTAGATAAAGCAAGAAAAAGTGATGCCATCCTCTTTGGTGCCATTGGTCACGCCAAATACGATAACGACCCAAGCTTAAAAGTAAGACCTGAACAGGGCCTGCTAAAAATCCGCAAAGAACTGGGTCTTTTTGCCAATCTCCGTCCGATATTACTATTTGATGAACTTCTGGAAGCCTCAAGCATTAAACCGGAAATTTTAAGGGGAACCGATATTTTGTTCTTCCGCGAATTGACAGGAGATGTTTATTTCGGAGAAAAAACCCGTTCAGAAGATAGGAACACGGCTTCCGATTTAATGATCTATCACCGTTACGAAGTGGAGCGTATTGCACATAAAGCCTATCAGGCGGCGCAGCAACGCAATAAGAGATTATGTTCGGTAGATAAAGCAAACGTTTTAGAGAGTTCACGCCTATGGCGCGAAACCATTCAGGAGATTGCAAAACAATACCCAGATGTAGAAACGGAGCACATGTTTATTGATAATGCGGCCATGCAATTAATCAAAAATCCAAAGAAATTTGATGTGGTTTTAACTGCAAATTTATTTGGCGATATCTTAACTGATGAAGCTTCTCAAATTGCGGGATCAATGGGCATGTTAGCCTCCGCATCTGTTGGAGAAAGCACCGGTTTCTTCGAGCCTATTCATGGCTCTGCACACGATATTACAGGTAAAGATTTAGCAAATCCATTGGCCTCTATCCTATCAGCAGCATTAATGCTTGAAATTGGCTTCGGGCTCAAAGAAGAAGCTAAATTATTGGTAGACACGGTTGATGAGGTTTTGAAAGAAGGTTTCAGAACGCACGACATTGCTGATCAAAGCACTAACCGATTTAAAGTTTTAGGCACTGCCGAAATGGGCAAATTGGTATTAAAATTCTTATCTCAAAAAATTACTCACTCTTAAATTTAAGATTATGATTCACGACCCAAACAAAGTTTATATATTCGACACAACCTTACGTGATGGTGAGCAGGTTCCGGGCTGCCAGTTAGATACAAACCAGAAGGTAGAAATCGCAAAATCTCTTGAACGACTAGGCGTTGATGTTATTGAAGCTGGTTTTCCCGTATCCAGTCCGGGAGACTTTAACAGCGTAATCGAATTATCAAAAGCTGTAACCAACCCTATTATTTGTGCGTTAACACGTGCCAATAAAAATGATATTGATGTAGCAGCTGATGCTTTACGTTATGCAAAAAGACCACGGATTCATACCGGGATTGGTTCTTCTGATTTCCATATCAAACATAAATTTAACAGTACCCGCGAAGAAATTTTAGAACGTGCTGTAGAAGCGGTAAAATATTCGAAAAAATTTGTAGAGGATGTAGAGTTCTACGCAGAAGATGCCGGCCGTGCAGATATTGAATTTTTAGCTAAAATGGTTGAAGCGGTAATTGCAGCTGGTGCTACTGTAGTCAATATTCCGGATACAAATGGTTATTGCCTTCCAGACCAATACGGTTCTAAAATTCTTTATCTAAAAGAAAACGTAAAAAATATTGACAACGCAATTATTTCAGTTCACTGCCACAATGATTTAGGCCTGGCTACGGCAAATTCAATTTCAGGCTTACAGCATGGTGCCCGGCAGGTAGAATGTACCATTAACGGTATCGGTGAACGTGCAGGAAATACGTCGATGGAAGAAGTAGTGATGATTTTAAAAACCCATAAAATTTTGGGATTAAACACCCAGATTGATGCTACCCGCTTTTACGAAATGAGCCACATGATCAGAAACCAAATGAATATGCCTGTTCAACCAAATAAAGCGATTGTTGGTGGAAATGCGTTCTCGCACAGTTCCGGCATTCACCAGGATGGTTTCTTGAAAAACCGTGAAAACTACGAAATTATTAAACCTGAAGATGTAGGTTTCCCGGATGCAACAATTGTATTGACAGCGAGGAGCGGTCGACATGCATTGAAACACCATCTGGATCGCTTAGGCCATAGATTGGAAAAAGACAATCTGGATATGGTTTATAAACAGTTTTTGGTTTTAGCAGATGGCAAACAAGGCATTAATGATCATGATTTAAACCAGCTGGTTGCCCTGCATTTAGCATAGAACTTGAAAGGTTAAAGACTAAACTAAAAGTGAGCCGCGAATGGCGTGAAAAGTTAAGGGTTTTGCATTAAACAGTTAGCATTTTCAATTTAATGCACTGACTTAAGCTTCCTAAACCTGATAGCAGTGGAAATACTTTTTAATTGCAGCAACCTTAAATATCATGTGATGCTGAGGCACGAAGCATCTGGAACCGATGAAAATGGATCTTCATTCTTCTGCAGGACAGGAGTTTTAAAAAGATTGGAACGAATAGCAGGACTGCAATAACCAAAAAGTACAGTAACCTGCTTTACAAAAATAGAAGAGAATAATGGTCTTATACTGAGTTCTCTTTACCTGATATGACAACAATGAACACAACAATACTGAATACATTGGATTTTAATGCTGCATCGCAACAACTTAAAGGCGTGGTAAAACGTACGCCTTTAGAATTTAACGCCGGTCTTTCTGCTCGTTATAATGCAAATATTTATTTAAAAAGGGAAGATTTGCAGATTGTTCGTTCCTATAAACTGCGTGGTGCATACAACAAAATCAGTTCATTGCCGCAAGAGGCCTTAATAAATGGCGTGGTTTGTGCAAGTGCCGGAAATCATGCCCAGGGTGTAGCTTATTCATGCAAGAAGCTAGGGATTAAGGGTGTGATATTTATGCCTGAGATTACGCCAAAGCAAAAGATTAAACAGGTTAATATGTTTGGGGGCGATAATATTGAAATCATTTTAGTTGGCGATACCTTCGATGATTGTTTAAAGGAAGCCCTGATTTATGCTGAAGAAAAAGCCTCAACCTTTATCCCTCCCTTTGATGACGATAAAGTAATTGAAGGCCAGGCTACCGTTGCGATGGAAATTTATGAAGATCTGCCAGAGTTAGATGCCATAATCGTTCCGGTTGGTGGTGGTGGTTTAGCTTCAGGCGTGATTGCCTACCTGCAAACCGTAAAGCCTGCTGTAAAAATTTTCGGTGTAGAACCAATGGGCGCACCATCATTAAGCGAAGCATTAAAAAATGGCGGACCAATAACTGTTGAAAATATAGAGCGTTTTGTAGACGGTGCAGCGGTAAAAAGAATGGGATGGATCACCTATCAGTATTGTAAAGAATTGCTAAGTTCTACTTATTTAATCCCTGAAGGACAAATTTGCACCACCATTTTAAAGCTTTATAATGAAGATGCGATTGTTGTAGAACCTGCCGGTGCTTTATCTGTTGCTGCATTAGAACAGGTAAAAGATCAGATTGCAGGCAAAAACGTGGTATGTGTGATTAGTGGTGGCAATAACGACATTGAGCGCATGCAGGAAATTAAAGAGAAATCTTTACTTTTTGAAGGCCTGAAACATTATTTCATTGTTCGTTTCCCACAGCGACCAGGTGCCCTAAAATTATTTGTGAATGAAGTTTTAGGTCCGCAGGATGACATTACCCGCTTTGAGTTTATCAAAAAAACCAATAAAGAAAATGGGCCAGCCTTAGTTGGAATTGAACTTTCAAATAAAAACGATTATGCCAGTTTATTGCAGCGCATGAAAGATTTTAAATTCGAGATTATTGAGTTGAACCAGGATCAGACTTTATTTGAGTATTTAGTTTAAAGGAGTTAACCGAAAAGGATGCCAATCTATTCGCAGGGAAAACAATAGATCTTAACTTACATTTCTTACATGGTAAATAAAACGCATCATGAATTTTAAAGATTTACCCAACAAAACATTAATAGAAGATAACGATATCGATTGGGACGATTTAGGTGCTGGTGTAAAGCGTAAAGTAATGCCATTTGATGAGCACCTGATGTTGGTAAAGGTCAGCTTTCAGAAAGGTGCAATTGGTACCATTCACAACCATCCGCATTTGCAATTGAGTTATGTAGCCAAAGGAAGCTTTGAAGTGACCATGGGCGATGATAAAAAGATTCTTAACGAAGGGGATATCTTTTTTGCGCCAACACGCGTGTACCATGGTGTAGTTTGTTTAGAAGCAGGATTGTTAATTGATATTTTCAATCCTCACCGGGAAGATTTTTTATAATAAATTTAACCACCTCAGCAACCCAAAACTACTCAAACGTTATCAGGTGTCTGAGGTGGTATATGTATTGCTACTCAAAAGTCAAACGTACATTTTTATAGCCCAGGCCTTCAATTATAGGTTTCAGTACACTTGCTGCATTAGTTTTGGTCTGTGCTAAAATATCTGATTTTTTCACTTCAGAGGTTATCTTTTGTTCAGCGGCCTTATAAGCTTCATCTACCAGCTTAGCCTCCCTGAAATAAGCCATTTTAGTATCGTAAACCCTGGAGTTTTTGTGGTCAATTTTTACATAGCAAATCTCTGGCTGTGGTAAATTTACTACAGCAGAATCAGCATTGACCTGGATATGGTCTCTTGTAACTTTTGTGAGATCAATACAACCTACAGCTTCTGCTTTTACAATGAGTAAAACGCTGGCCTCCGGTAAAAAATCTGTTTTATTTTTGTGTTCCAGTACATCACTAATCTGATAGCGAACCAGCTCCAATTTGCCTATAGCCTCTATTTTCTCTACCAGAAGTTGATGTTTACTTTCAACAGATGTACTGATGCTGAACTTTTTGGAGATAAAAAAATAGCCGGCTATCAGTAAAATTAACCACGGTAAAACCCTAAAAAATATTTTCATGATGCAGGAATTAATCTAAATTTCTTTGTTGTGTGATACCGGTTAAACAATTATTAATCCACATTGTGTGATTCAGCATTTTTGGCAGTTGTTTTGTAATATGAAGTTAAACACACACAAATAAACAAAATCAACATGAAAAAACTTACTATCCTCATGCTTTGCATCGCCACACTAGGTTTGGCATCTTGCAAGAAAGATACACTCGTTCAGAACCCAACTAATAAAACTATTATAGTGGATGTTCTTCCGAGCGATTGGCAATTATCAGCTGACAGAAATACTTATACCGTTCAGCTTGATAAAATAACAAACTTAAAAGAAATAGATGACTTTCATATTGATAACGAAGGAACTATTGTTGCAATATCTTATCCTAATTCAAGCGGGAATTTCACGAATTATTCGGCTTTACCGTTCGTATATAATTTACAATCTTATAGCTATACAGTTTATTCAGGAGGAATACTTATAGAAGTACAAAATTCAGATACTCAAACTGTTGATCCGATAAGACCTAGCACCAAAGTAAGAATTAAAATTACTTTAGTCGCAGCAGAAAATGTAACTTAATATTTTCTTAAAACTCCAAAAAACGACTAATGTTCAACTGAACGTAGTCGTTTTTTTTATGTTCACCCCTATTCAGCTGTAAAGCACGAATGGTTACACCGTTGCGTTCCAATAGCAGTTCATCATAAAAACCTTTGTAATAAACGTCTTTCACTTCAAAACGCCTGCTACTCCAATTGTTAGAGATTTCTGCCCATTCCGGATAAAAAACCACATGAGCTGAAAATGTTTTTAGTCCGATTTTTTCAGCGTCACCACGGGATAGCACCACAGCATTGCCCAAAATCTGGGCCGTATAAATGTGTTTAGGTTTTTGATAAATTTCTGATGGCTTACCGGTTTGCAAAAGTTCTCCCTCACGAACAATCAATAGTTGATCGGCGAGAAATAAACCATCAGCCGGATCATGAGAAACCAGGATTACAGTAACACCGGTTTCGGCGGCAACACGTTTGATATCCGCCCTTAACTGGTTTTTCAATAAGGCATCCACCTGACTAAAAGGTTCATCTAACAACAATACCTTTGTATCAGAAACCATGGCTTTAGCAATCGCCACACGTTGTTGCTCACCACCACTTAGTTCAATAATCTTCTTGTTTTTTAAGGGAAGAATCCGAAGGTGTTCCATTATGGCCAAAGTTTTTTCAGCCTTGGTTTTAAGATCAGTATTGGATAATTGTGAGGCAATATTATCATAAACCTTTGCATAGATATTCAGTGAAAAATCCTGCGTTACCATTTTCATCTGTTTATGCCCAGGGATTAGTTGTTCATCTGGTCCTTTAATACGTTCGTTTTCAAAAAAGATTTCGCCTGAATCTGTTTTTAATAGACCATAAATGGATTTTAACAAGGTTGATTTACCGCTTCCGCTTTCGCCAATAATGGCTACCACATCCCCCTTATTAATATCAAAACTAATGTTTTTAATTCCACCAGCCTGATCAGCCTGGTATTGTTTGGTTAAATTTCTTACGCTGATAATGGTATCGCTCACAGAGGTAAAGATAAAGCTTAAAGCAGAAAGACTAAAGTTTAAAGCAAAAGAATATTACACAATTAAATAAACTAAGAGACTAAAGCTCATAGCTTAAAAATATCACACGTGTATTCTTATTAAAATTTGCACGTGTAAACACATCCATGTATCTTTACATCAATACATCTTGACGTCAATAATAAGAAGATTATGAATACCAAGCTAACCTTAACCATAGATGAGTCTGTTATTAAACGGGCGAAGGCTTATGCACAAGAGCAAGGGAGAAGTTTATCTGCTGTTGTAGAAAACTACCTTAAAGCTGTAACTACAAGAGAAGAAATTAAGCCTGTTGAAGAAGAACTTTCTCCACTGTTAAAATCATTATTAGCTAATCGTCCTAAAATTAATTTGCCTGCAGATTATGATTATAAAAAAGAATTAGAGAAAATTAGGGATGAAAAATATAAAAAATACTGGGATAATGAATAACATTGTTATCGATTCTGATATTTTATTAGACTTTCTTCTTCAAAGACAACTATTTTTTGATCACTCTTCAAAGGTTTTAGCACTCTGTGAAAGAGGAAAGGTTAAAGGATTTATTACAGGTTTAATAATAAGTAATACTTATTATTTGTTAAGGAAACATTTTCAACATAAATTGATTATGAATGACTTTAAACAGTTATTAGTTTTCTTAGATGTATTAACGATTGAAAAAAATACTATTTTAAAAGCTATTGATTCTGAATTTTCTGATTTTGAAGATGCCCTTCAAAATTTTTCAGCCGAAAGTAATGGCATCATTAATGCCATCATCACTCGTAATATTAATGATTATAAGAAAAGTAAGCTTAGCGTACTTACACCAACTATGTTTTTAGAAATATTATAAAACAAAAAATCCTGCCTCGCCTAACCGAAACAGGATTTACTGTGTGTTGTTTTGATCAAATACCCTTTTCAGGGTTTAAAATCAATTTAGTCCAAAGGTTACGCCGAAGCTCATGTTTTTCAAACCTGCCTGTGCTGTTGTATTAAACATATCGTTGAAATAGTATTTGGTAAATAAACCAAAACCACCATACCCTAACCTGAATGTACCACCATAACGCACCGACTGGAAGTGGTAATTATCATATTGTTTTTCTTTTCCACGTTCATCGCTAATCTGTTTTATTTTTCCATTTAAAAGGAAGCTCACTTCGGGGCCTAAAATAAAATAGAACCTTTTGCCTTTGTCGTTTTCTTTGGTGCGCAATTCAAAGTTTAAAGGAATGTGAACATAGCTACTGGAAAAACGATTTTTGGAGAAAGCGATATTTTCATTTACATAGGCTAATGTAGGTTGATTTTTCTGAATGGTAATGTTATCCCTTAAACGAATTAATGTCCAGTCGAAACCGCCCGCTACATAAACCTTAAAGTTCGAATTAAAACGATAACCAAATTGTAAAACATCGAAAGAGAACGTACTGGTTTTACCACCTTTATAATCTAAAAATTCATTGGTAGGTGATAAATTAAAACTACCATTATCAACTAACCTCGAAAAGCCCAGATCAACTCTGGTAAAAGTAATACCACCAACAAAACGACCTTTCTTAACTTTATCTAAAGAATCTGTATTTTTTGTGATCAGGCTTCCCCCCCCAATATTTATCGTATATTTTGCTTTCTTTTTCATCACCGTATCTTTCACTACGGTATCTTGTTGTGCAAAAGCACCTGGAGCCATAACACCGGTAAGCCCGCTTACCAAAAGTGTTGTAAAAATGAGATGTTTCATATGTTGTGTGTTTTTTTAAATGAGAATTATTGAATGAGAGAATTATAAAATGAATGAGTTGTTTTTAATTAAATGATTGATCAGTTGAATGAAAGAATGGTTGAACCTACCAAGTCTTATCACCCTCTAATTTGGTTTATTTCCTGTTTTTCTTACCAATTCTAAAAGGCCCGATGTTTACTGCAGATATGGAAGAATCATCATCATCTGTTCTGAACTGGATTAATTTATCTTTCCTTTTATCCATTTTATTTACGATCAGGTTAACTACATCACCCACATTACGGATTCCTCTTTTTTCAGGTTGATCATTTTCTCCTGCCACCTCATCCGGTAAAATAGTGCTGGTATTTGCAGCCAGAATAACTTCTTCCTGAGGTTTTAATATCGCTTCCTCAATTTTAGTTTTAAGATCCTTCTGAGGTGTTTCAGTTTTAGCCATTAAGGTTTCCTGCTTTGGTATTTCAGGCGAAGTAATTGGCTTCTGACTTCCAGCAGGAGCAGTCTTTTCTTTTTCTGAACTTTTTGCAATCATTTCAACGGGTTTTGAAGCCTCAGGTAAAACCCGTTCTATTTTTTCAGCTGGAGTGATTACAGCCTTAGCAGTATCTGTAACTGGTAATTTTTCAATTGCTGGTTTAGCTACTTTAGGTGTTATATGATTTGCAAACTGTTTCGGTTTAACATCCTGCTGCTGATAAACCAAAACACTCACAGTAGCGATTAATAGCACTGCTGCTGCCGATAACCAGTAAATGGGTATAATTCTTTTACTCTTTGGTTCTATTTTACTTTCAATGCTGCCCCATAAATCTTTAGCGGGTGCGATTTCTGCATCTTCAAAAGCATTTTTAAATAACTGATCAAAATCTTTATCCTGTATAGGTTGCATAACCAAATCCCTCCATTTTTATAATTTCTTCTTTTAATATCGCCCTTGCCCTTGATAATTGCGATTTACTTGCACCCTCAGAAATACCAAGTGTTTCACCGATTTCCTTGTGCGAATAACCTTCAATTACATACATATTAAAAACCATCCGGTAACCATCTGCTAATTTTTGTATTACCTTCATTAGATCCTGCATACCCAGTGTACCAAAATCAAATCCGGTTGAAGGTTGTTCGTATGCTTCATCAATATCAACTACATTCAGACTCCGTAAATTTTTCCGGTAACTTTCAATGGCAGTATTTACCATTACCCTTCTGATCCAACCTTCAAAAGAACCATCACCCCTGTATTCCTTTATCTTTTGAAAAATCTTGATGTAACCCATTTGCAATACATCTTCAGCTTCCATTTTATCTTTTGCGTAACGCATACAAACAGCCAACATTTTCGGTGCAGTTTGCCTGTAAAGCAATTCCTGCATTTTCCGGTCACCGGTTTTGCAGCCTTCCATCAAATCGTTTATTGTATAGCTTCGCGTCAATTTCATTGTGTGTTTGTATATAGAAGATGGCAGATAACACACATTGGTTGCATGGGAGGCAAAAAAAAGTTAAATAAAGTTAAAATTATCAGATAGATATTGATTTTCAGATGGATATCTGATGTTTAATTTTTAGAAAGTTATAGTTTTTTGATTTGAAAAGCAAAGGCAGAGCATTTTTTAAGTGTTCGTCCCGCTATTTGCTTCAAAGCCTTGGCTCGTTCCTCACCTTCATGTTTTTCGCTGCTATCGGGTTTAGAAATCAGGGAACAGTTTAAAAACAAGAAACCTCGTAGGTTTTGAAAACCTACGAGGTTTGAAATGGATCAGCTGAATCACCCTAAACCTTACACTTTTACCTTTCGGCTTTCTTCACCTTAAACAATTTAAAATCCTGTTTATACGTTAAGAAAAAAGAGTGGTTAAACTGCAATTGTTTATCGGTATGATCCAGATCAATATGTGGTTCGAACCGAACATCCAGATATAAATGTGGAATAAGTTCCTTCTGATAGGCATAACGCAGCGAAATGATATTTCTTCCACTTTGCTTTAAACCATTGGTATATAAATTACTCGAAACAGATTCATACAAAGGCATACCTTTTATCGAAATAAAATTATTCCCTTTCCAGTAAGATGCCACTAAGCTGCCCCATTTACTTTCCACGCCAGCATTCAGCCACATACCAAAACCACCTTGATAGGCTCGTCTTTTATCAGGCGAAAAATCTTTGTAAACCGCAATATAGTTATCGGTATAAACCTGTTTGATATTCGCACTAATATCTTTATGCAGTTTTAAACCCGCAGCGCCGTTAAAAACCGTACTAATCGGAATTTCCTTTAACACATCAATTTGTCCGCCCTGGTGGAAAGCCAGGAATTGTGCAGGAAAACTAAACTTCCATCCATTATTTTCAGCAATAGTAGTTTCGGTTGATAAACCACCTATTATTTCCTCTTTCGCAGCCTCTCCGGTGTAAATCATTTTCTGCCAGGCAATCCAGGCATCTAAACTAAATTTCTTCCGCTCTATCAATAGCTGTGTTCCATATTCAATTGGCGTAGTAATTATTCTTTCAAAATCATAAAGTGGTTCTATGTATTTATGCTGAATTCCTCCTTCCAAACTTCCGAAAACAAGGGTTAAATTTCTTTTATGGTATTTTAAGCTAAACAATGGTTTGGCATCTGTAACCCCATTTCTGCCAAAATCTTTTCTTATAAATGCACCTGCGGTGATGGCCAGATTTGGATGTGCATAATAAACGATCTGTGGCTGTAACTGTGTCCCGTAAAGGGTATAACCATCATGAAAATCGTTAGTATATTCGTAGTTCCGAACATAGTTTAAATTGTAAAAGTTAAAATGAACTTCATTGATTAAACTGCTGTCAGGACGGATTCTGTTTTCAAAAGCCGATTGATTGAATTGTGCTGCTGCGAAATAGGATGTGAATGAAAAAGTTAGGAAGAGTAAGGCCTTTTTCAAACCTGTGTTTATGAACATGTGCTTGGATTTTATCGCTCAAATTTAGAATAGTTTTTCGTAAAGTATAAAGGCGTGAGGATCAAAGTACCTAGAATTGAATACAAGTTTACGAAAAGCAAACAAAGCACTTCATTGGATTTTGACTTTCTGATTTAATCTTTCAGTTCTATTCTTAAAAGCTTATTTCTTCAGCCGGTAATTCTTGTACAGCTTAACTGCAATCATAATCGCCATTGCTACCCCCATGATGCCAATTAAACCATAAATCCAATTAATCGCATCTTTAAGAATAACCACAAAAACGATAGCAATCATAAAGATTGTTGCCAATTCCCGCCACAGGCGCAACTGAAAACTGCTCATTTTAAATTGATTGTTTTTAAGTTGCTTCACAATATTCTGGCAGATGAAATGATAGATTAGCAAACCGATTACAAAACCAAGTTTAACATGCATCCAGGGCATCTGTAACAGCATAGGATGTAATGTCAGCATGGAAACACCTGCCATAACAGAAATAACCATTGCCGGAACAGCAATAATTTTCCACAAAGTAGCTTCCATTTTAGTGAATTGCTGGAGAAGAATACTTTTTTCAGGCTCCGGCTTTTCAGTTGCCTCGGTATGGTAAATGAAAAGACTCAAAATATAAAATAACCCAGCCATCCAGCTGATGACAAATACAATATGTACCGCAAGAAAGTATGGATAATAGGGCTGCAGGGTTTCTATCATTAGACGTTGAAGAAATAAATGTTTGATTTAAAATAAATCAGAATGTGTTCCAACTCTTAATAAGATTTTTTCTCTTTCTTCCGTTACTTCAAACCAAATGATTAACAAATCAGGTTTAATATGAGCCTCCCAATTATTGTTATAATTTCCAATTAATTTATGAGGGCGATATTTCTTTTCAATTCCAACAGCTCCATCAATTTCTAATTTAAACAAAAAATCTTTAATGAAATCAGCATTCTTTGTTGAATGCTTTTTCATTAACCTAACATCCTTATTAAATTGATTAGTTGGTTTTAAAACAAACATTATAATAAGTCGATATAGGTTTTTATATCTGTAATTGGTTCACCTATTCCAATACCATTATGAGCATCGTTAATCGTTTTTAATGTGATTGAATTAGGAACAGGATTAGAATTATTAGAATTTTCTCTTTTAAAAGTAACACCAAGCTCTTTTAGTAGCTGTTTAACTAACTCACTTTTTTTTTCAGGAATATTTATAATAAGTGTTTCCATATTTAAATATAACAATTTATATCCGCCGTTCAAAGCCTACCTTAGGGAATTTAGGGCTTTAATACCTAAATTCCTTTACCACCTCAATTGCATACTTTACGTTGTCGAAAGGAATATCCGGCATAATACCATGTCCTAAATTGAAGATAAAACCTTCAGTTCCACGCATGCGCTCGAATAACTTATGAATCTGTGCTTTAATTACGGATTGATCTGCATATAAAATATGTGGATCTAAATTTCCCTGAACGGCAATACCCGCAGGCAAAGCATTCTTGATATTTAATAAATCAGCATTCCAGTCAACCGAAATTACGTCTGGTTTAGCTTCTGCCATAATCGGCGCAAAAACCGAACTTCCTTTACAGAAAGAAATTACCGGAATATCTTTTCTATTTAGGTTGGCAATAATTTCCTGAATGTAACGATGCGAAAACTCTTGGTAATCATTCCATGATAAGGCAAGCGCCCAACTATCGAAAATCTGAACAGCATTTACGCCAGCAGCAATCTGCAGGTTCAGATAATCTGCGGTTACCTTTGCAATTTTACCCAAAAGTTTGTGCGCTAACTCTGGTTGGTTATGTATAAAAAGCTTTGTTAATTTGAAATCTTTAGACGATCCACCTTCAATTAAATAGCTCATTACCGTAAAAGGTGCGCCAGCAAAACCAATTAGTGGTATATTTCCATCTAAACGTTGTTGAATTACTTTAATCGCATCAGCTACATATTGTAACTCATCCAAACAATCCACATTTAAATTTTCAATGTCCTGAGCAGTACGTACCGGATTGGCAAATTTAGGACCAACGCCTTGAGTGAAACTCAAATCGCCACCCATTGCTTCGCCCGTTACTAAAATATCGCAGAATAAAATCGCGGCATCAATTCCTAATAAATCTACAGGCAACATGGTAACATCGGCTGCAATTTCAGGCGTTTTACACATCTCTAAAAAAGAGTATTTGTTTTTGATCTCCCAATATTGCGGCATAAAACGACCAGCCTGACGCATCATCCATACTGGCGGACGTTCTGTTTGTTTTGAGAATGCAGCGTCTAAAAATAAGTTATTCTTCATGATTTGTAGTTGCTATTCCATTAAATCGCCATACTGAATTTATTTCAGCATCTTTCTTTATAATTAAAACCTGAACTAAATTCAGGATGACGAACGGAAAAAAAATAATGATGCAAAGCTATAAATAAAAAAAAAACGAAGTACCTTTTTATTCCTAAACTGATGCTTCGTTATTCAAAATGACAATATTAATATTATAATTTGCTGATTTCCCTTTCAACCTTCGCAATAATTTCTTTTGATCGGGTCGATTCTGCCAGTTCTTTAGCCAGTTTTGTATAGGCTTCTGCTTTTTCTTTATCTTTCTTTCTTAAGGCAAGATTGGCAAGATGAATCAGCACATAACCTTTCTGGTTCTTACCGCCCACCGGGAACCGGCTGGCCAGTTGAAAATGGTATTCGGCCTTATCATAATCTTCTTCTTTCAAGGCCATATTGCCCTGCATAAATTCATAATAGCCCCTCCGGTTTCTTGATAATCTTTCTGGATTAGGTACTTCAGCCAACATTAGTTTAGCTTTTACAAAATCATTATTTTTAAAATATTTGGATGCCATTAAAACAGAACTATGCCTAAAGTGACTCCAAATGATAAAAAGAAAAAGAAAACCAGCGACAGCCGCCAGCTCATACTGAGTATAAAAGATACAAACCAATGCTGCCAGTAAAAAAACAGCCATCAATACATACCTGCCAAGACTGTTATACATTAATGGATATCAGTGAATTTATAGCCTACCCCCCGAATCGAATGAAAATAAACCGGATTTTTCTGGTCTGGCTCAAAATACTTTCGGAACGTTAAAATAAAGTTATCAATTGTTCTGGTTGATGGATAAACATCATAATTCCAAACGGTTTCTAAAATTTGCTCACGAGAAACGGCATCATTCTTACGCTCAATTAAAAGCTTTAACAACATCGTTTCTTTTTTGGTCAATGGTGTAATGGTACCATCATCATTTTTCAATTCAAAAGAATTAAAATAGATTGTTTTATCACCGATTTTATAAGAGTTTAACTCCTTCAGATCATCAGATTTTAAGCTGCGTTTAACTAAAATACCCACACGAAGAATCAATTCTTCTAAGTTGAAAGGCTTAACTAAATAATCATCTGCTCCTTTTTTTAAACCTAAAACACGGTCTTCAGAAGTGTTTTTGGCTGTCAGGAACATAATCGGAACTTCTGCATTTTCCAGACGAATCGTTTCACACACCTGGAAACCATCCATTTCGGGAAGCATAACATCTAATACAATAAGATTAAAACGCTCCTCTTTAAAAACTTTAAGAGCTGTTTTGCCATCTTTAACGGCGTGAACTTTATAACCTTCCAGTTCGAGGTTTAATTTGATAGCATCTAACAAGTGATCCTCGTCTTCTACCAATAGAATTCTTAATTTTTGTGACATAATTGAGATTAACTAAATGTTACTTCAAAAATACTTCCTTGAGGCAGATTATCTTTTACTGTAATATCTGCATCATGGTATTGTAAAACCTCTTTCACAATAAACAAGCCTAAACCTGTTCCTTTCGCTTTCCTGACATTCTCATTACCAACCCGGTAAAACTTATCAAATATCAACATTTTTTCTGCATCTGAAATACCCGGCCCTTTATCAATTACACTGAATTGAATATGCCCTTCAACCTGATGCAAAAGCACATTTATCTCATCACAAGGGCTCGAATACTTTACTGCATTTTCTATCAAATTCGTCACGACTGACGATAAGGCAAATTTGTCACCTACAATCTGCAGATTTGGCTGAATTTGCGCATTAATCAATTGCTCATTACCGCAGGAGTGAACTTGCAACCTATCTGTGATCTTATAAACCAATTCAGAAAAATTAAATTCTTCCTTTGGAAAACTATAGGAACGATTTTCAATTTTAGTAGCCAATAACATGTTTTCAACCAGATCATCCAAACGTTCAATATCTTTTAATGAATTATTTAACAAAGAAACCTGACGGGCTTTATCCAGATCTCTTTTAACAATGGTTTGGATAGAAAGTTTTATGGCCGCCAGTGGCGATTTTAATTCATGCGTAATCGACATTAGGAAATTCTGCTGTTGTTCACGAAGTTTATCTTCACGTTTAAGCGACTGATGCAGAAAATAACCGCCGATACAAAGCAAAAAAAGAAAGACGGACCCTTCCCCCATAATCATTGTCATGCGGCTTGGCTGCAAACGCACAACCAAAGTTCCCCATGAAACTAACTGGATTAATGCGTAAAGCAATAATGCGTAAAATATAATTATAGATTTCTTCATTTGTTCCTTCGGGTTGATTGCACAGATTGTTTGATTACACAGATTTATTTAACGCTTTTCTTTATTTCGAGACATGAAGCAATGACAACTTCTAATACAAAACTCTCTGTTCTCTGTGAAATCTCCTTGCTCTCTGTGGTAAAACTTTTACTTCTTAAACACCAAATCCAATGCTTCAAAAATAGCACGTTTTGCTTTCTCCAATTCTATTTTGGTATGGGCCGCAGATACGAAACCAACTTCATAACCCGATGGGCCTAAATAAATTCCTCTATTGAGCAATTCACGGTGCATGATCTTAAATTTATCCATGCTTCCGGCATCAATATCATCAGCAGATTGAATTTTATCTTTCTCTGTAAAGGCAAACCAAAAAATAGAACCTATCGTAAAAACTTTAAATTTATAATTTCTGGCTGTAGCAAATCGTTGAATGCTGGCTACGAAATCTTGTGTTTTAGCATTTAGATCTTTATAAAAACCAGATCTGCTGAGTTCTGTTAATGTCGCAATTCCTGCAGCCATCGCAACCGGATTGCCCGATAAAGTACCTGCCTGATAAACACCTCCATCAGGAGAAATATGCCCCATAATTTCAGCAGAGGCACCATACATCCCCACAGGTAAGCCTCCACCGATGATTTTTCCATAAGTTACAATATCTGGTGTGATACCATAATGCGCAGCTGCACCTTCAAAGCCAACCCTGAAACCAGTGATGACTTCATCAAAAATGAGCAGAGACTTGTTATCTGTACAGATTTTACGTAAGAATTTGATATATTCTTCATCCTGCATGATCAAGCCATTATTTGCCGGAATACCTTCGATAATTACAGCCGCTACCTGATCTTTAAACTGATTGAAAGCTTGTTCAATGGCATTTGTATCATTTAAAGGTATTACGATGGTTTCTTCAGCGAAAGATTTTGGAACCCCTGCTGATGACGTTTCACCAAAAGTAACTAAACCGGAACCTGCCTTTACTAATAATGAATCGCTATGACCGTGGTAACAGCCTTCAAATTTGATGATTTTATCTCTGCCGGTAAATCCCCTGGCCAAACGAATCGCCGACATCACAGCCTCAGTACCAGAACTCGTGAAACGAATTTTTTCTACAAACCGGTTATTTTTAATAATCAGTTCTGCCAATTCATTTTCTAAAGCAGTTGGTGCACCAAAACTCATTCCGTTCTGCATCACTTCGGTAACCTTCTCACGGATTTTTGGATGGTTATGGCCTAAAATCAGTGGCCCCCAGCTTCCACAAAAATCAATAAATTGATTACCGTCTGCATCCCAGATATAACAGCCATCACCTTTTTCAATAAAAAGTGGTGTACCATACACCGATTTAAAAGCCCTTACAGGCGAATTTACACCGCCCGGGAAATACGTTTTAGACTTCTCATATAACTCCGCTGATTTTACCCTTGAAATATCAGGTTTACTTCCTGTGTTAACCGGAATATCGGCCTCATTGCCTGAAAATATTTTCTTTAATGAATCTAACATTTTTTTAGTTTTTAAGTTGTACGTATTAAGTTTTAAGTATTCGCCAAAACGCAGAACCTAAAACCTAAACTTACAATCTTCCTTTTCTCAAACCTATATATTAAGTTTTAAGTCTCTACCTAAACGTAGAACTTACAACTTTAAATCCAATCGTTATTTAAAATATCTTTAATATGATAAGTAGTAATGATACTTGCACCGGCTCTTGCAAAGGCATGCATCGTTTCCATTACCACCTTTTGTTCGTCAATCCAGCCACGTTCTGCAGCAGCCTTAACCATGGAGTATTCACCTGATACATTGTAAACCGCTATAGGTAGATTGGTATCTTGTTTTAACCGTTGGATAATATCCAGGTAAGCTAATCCGGGTTTCACCATCAGTACATCTGCACCTTCCTGTTCATCCAGCTGCGCTTCACGTAAAGCTTCTAAAGGATTTCTAAAATCCATCTGATAAGCTTTCCGGTCACCTTTGCCCGGGGCACAGTCTGCAGCCTCTCTAAACGGGCCATAATAAGCCGAGGCAAATTTCGTCGCATGACTCATAATAGCTGCATTTACAAAACCATTATCATCCAACAGATTTCGCATCGCTTCAATTCTGCCATCCATCATATCTGATGGCGCAAACATATCAGCTCCGGCTTGCGCATGTGTTAAAGCCATTTTGGCAATTACATCAACCGTTTTATCGTTTTGAACATAATCATTTTCCAAAATACCGCAGTGCCCATGAGTGGTATAAGAACAAACGCATACATCGGTCACCACATATAAATCATCGCCAAATTGTTTCTTTAATTCACGAACGGCTGTTGGCACCAGGGAATGATCATGATAGGCAGACTTTGCATCAGCTGACTTTTCATCTCCGACACCAAAAAGCATGATTTTATTCAAGCCCTTTTTCATTCCGGCTTCCACATCCTTAACCAAAGCATTAACCGAATAATGGTTTACACCAGGCATGGCATCAATCGCATGTGTAACATTTGTTCCAGGCACTACAAAATACGGGTACACAAACATATCTTTCGATAGTCGGGTTTCGGCTACCATCTCTCTCACTAACGGATTTTTCCGTAATCTTCGCGGACGATTTAACATATAATTAGTATTTAGTATCAAGTATCGAGACTTGAGTATTCATTTTTCCTTGGAAGTGATTTCACCGATTCCTTATTTAATAGCACTGTTATGAGTAAGTCGTTTTGCTTTCAGCACTAATCTTTTAGCTTCCAAACCCTCAACCTCTATTTAATTTCTATTCCAAAAACGGCCTCTGCTAATCCGATTTCATCAGGAGAATATGGCAAGGCATATTTTACGCCCATCTCATCAAACTTTTTCCCTGTTGAATTACCGATGGCAATTACTTGTTGCCCAGGTTCTAGCAAATTATCAGCAAAATAGGCATCTACATTGGATGGACTGGTAAAAATTAACACATCAGCATAACTCTGGTCGATGTTTTCTTCAATTACCGTTTCGTAAATGGGTAAATCAATAATTTTAGCATCAGCTGGCAAAGATTTTTGGATAGACTGCAATGAATCCTGTGCCCTTGGAAACAGGATATTTTTTCCTGAAACCAGCTTTGCAAAATCTTCAGCAACTTCTGTAATATCACCACTTTCACCTACAAAATTGGCAACATGACCAAACTTACGCAAGGCATCCTCCGACCCCCTACCTACTACGCCAAATTGTGTTTTCTTAGGTAAATGCGGTTTAAGATTGAAAAAATACTCCACACTATTTCGGCTGCTAAAGAAAATCCAATCAATATTTTTTAAAATAAACTGATCTAAAACCGTTACGATAGGAAAAGTACGAATTAAAGAACGGCCTTCAATTTCAATTCCTTTGCTTTCCAGTGCTTTACGAAAATAGCTATGTTCTCCAATTTCGCGTGAGATAAAAACTTTAGCCGGCTTCTTTCTTTCCTGACTAAACTTGGCAACGATTTTTTCGGCCAAACCTTCCGTCGTTTCTGAGCGCAAAAACAAGCGTTCAGGAAAATCATCTGCGGTTTCAGCTTTTGATGTCCATACTTCAAAGACACCATCTTCTTCTTTGCAGTAACAGCCTAACGGCATATGGCACCCTCCCTCAAACAAGTTCAAAACTTTACGTTCCACACCCACTTCTTTAGCAGTTAAGGGATCGTGTAGTGTTTGAAGTGCTTCAAATAGTTCATGATCATTTTCTCTGATTTGTATGGCTAAAGCACCCTGAGCCGGAGCCGGAACAAATGTAGTAGGTGCTAATTCCTCTACATGAAACTCACTAACATCTAAACCCAACCGTTTAATACCAGCTTTGGCGAGCATAATGGCATCATAGCTTTCATCCCTCAATTTCTGGATACGTGTAGGTACATTTCCCCGTAAATCTTCAATTTCCAAATCAGACCGTAAGCCCAATAATTGCGCTTTTCTCCTGTTTGAAGAAGTACCCACCATGGCACCCTTTTTCAATGAAAGTTTCTGGGATACATCTACGCAATCTTTTAAAATCAATAGATATTCAGTGGCTTCCTCACGTGGAGGAATAGCGGCAATAGTTAAGCCTACAGGATGATTGGTTGGCAAATCTTTCAGGCAGTGAACGGCCAGGTCAATTGTACCAGCCAGGAGCTCTTCTTCCAGTTCTTTGGTAAAAAAACCTTTTCCTTCTAATTTATCCAATCTCAAATTCAGGATTTTATCGCCCTGTGTTTTGATGATTTTAATATCAGCTTCTATTCCAATTGCAGCTAACTCACTTTGAATATGATTAGCCTGCCATAAAGCGAGGTCGCTACCGCGTGTTCCGATGGTTAATTTCTTCACTATAAACATTTGATGAGTAGCAAATTTAAGGTAAATAGTGCTTGAAACTATAAATTGTTTAAAAATGAGACAGTGAGGTTACAGAGAAGGGAGATTGAGATGAAAGTAGCGTAATTTAAATCACAATGAGAAGCTCCCGTAGCTGGATAGTTATTTATTAATTAGGCTAAAAACCCTTTAGGGAACAGTAATTTAAAATGCTAAATTGTAAGTGAAATGAATTCGTTTGACCAGATCAGGAGGGTAAAAAAGTATAAGCTTTAATCGAAGAGCATTACATCTAGAATTTGTTCACCCTGATTAAACCCAAAAGAGATAAAGCCTAACTTACGTACTTTGGGCGTACCTTAAGCGTTCTTTGCAGTTAAATTAAGATTCTTTAACCAGAATTTCTTTGGCCATAATCATCGGTACACTGATGCACTTTTTCTCCATATAATTCATTACGCGTTCCAGAACTTCGCGGGAGGCTTCGTCCATCTGGCTAATTTCATCTGCAAATACGCCATTCAATGCCGTATTTTTGATTTCTTTAATCTTCCGTGGAACATCCTGCATGGCCAGTTCAATCCGGCGTTGTTTCAGTACGGTAAAAAACTCAGCAATATTGGCATTGATGATATCCTCAGCGTGAACCAATTCATTATAACGTTCCTGGATATTTTTACGGGCAACTTCTTTTAAAGATTCTACTTCAATGTAATGAACCGGGTTGTTATGAATAACAGCGGGGGCCACATCGTTCGGGATCGCTAAATCAACAATTACCTTTTTCCCCGTATCGCCATTTAATAGCTTAGCATAAAGGGCTTCATTGATAATGGCCTCAGTAGAACCTGTACAGGTAATAATCACATCAAAGCCTTCCGTAAAATCTTCTAAAGCTTCCAAAGGATAAGCTTTACCATTCAACTCTCCCGCTAAAGATTCTGCTTTAGATAGGGTACGGTTAAAAATAGAAAAGTTTGAGTATTTATGTTTGTTAAGATATTTTGCAATATTCTGGTTGGTTTCACCTGCTCCAATGATTAATACACGTGAATTGCCGCACATGTTTAATTCTTTAAGCTTGCGATAAGCAAGAGAAACTACAGAAACCGGATTTTTTGAAATGTTCGTATGCGTATAAACCTCTTTCGCAGTTTTAACCACCCGCTCCATAATCATACGCATATAATCGCCGGTAAAACCTGCATCACGGCAGTTTTCATAAGCTTTACGTATCTGTGCAAGAATTTCTTTTTCGCCAACCACCAAACTTTCCAAAGAACAAGACGTTCTTAAAAGATGGTTGAAAGCTTCTTCGTTTTCGAAAACGGTAACATTATCAAGGAAACGCTCCATAAACTCCGGAGGCAAACCCATGTCCAATACCGTAAGAAACCGGGTAACAAATTCTTTATCTGTTTTCTCTTTAGTCAAAAAAACAAACTCTACACGGTTGCAGGTTCCAACGTAAAAAATTTCGCTAACAGGAAGCTCAGTTTGAATATTCTTCAACCTGCTATCCAAACTCTGGTCACAAATAACTAATTTCCCTAAAGATTTCAGGTCGATGTGGTGATGCGTAAAAGCTATTACTTTTAAATATTCCAAGTGCTTCCGTTGTTAACTATTATCGGGATACAAAAGTAGCATGGATGATGCATGTCACCGTCATTCATCTGTAATTTAGGTTAATTTAGAACGGTTTTAAATAGATGCAAAACACTGACAATCGAAACATTATTTACAAAACTTTCCTAGGGATATATGGCCTTTTGTATATCCTGGGAGGGATTAATCATTTTATATCAACACCCGCATATCACGCCATTATGCCAAAATGGTTGCCGGCTCATGCATTTTTAATTTATCTATCTGGTATGATGGAAATTGTTTCAGGAATAATGCTGCTTTTTTCAAGAACAAAAAAACTGGCTGCTTTATTTATTATTCTGATGTTAGTTGCATTCCTACCTGCACATATATACATGATTCAGATCGCACCCTTTCAGCTTGGCAAAATTTTGGTAACACCCCTTATTGCTTGGGTGAGATTACCATTTCAACTATTATTGATCGGCTGGGCCTGGTATTATTATCGAAAATAGGATAAGATAATGAGAATTTACTCCTCCTATTTTTCATAACACCAGCGAAAGGATATGATAAGCGCACACAAATTTACAACAAAATCAGTTTTAGTAAGTTTATCTTATACACCAATTCCTTAAATGATGATTGTACAAAATGATTTTAGCTTAAGTGGTTTAGATGGAAAACTAATTATTGGAGATATTACTTTTGATGATAAAAACCCTAATACCCCAATTGTACTTTTCGTGCATGGCTTTAAAGGGTTTAAAGATTGGGGCGCACATCATCTGGTGGCCAGATATTTCGCCAGCAATGGATACAGGTATATTAAATTCAATTTATCACATGGTGGCGTACCTGCAGATCATCCTGTAGATGTTACTGATATGGAAGCTTTTGCCAGCAATACCATTTCTAAAGAGCTTTTTGATGTAAATGCAGTACTCGATTTTATAACCAAAGCTTATGGTAGTGAAACCCGAGTAAATTTAATTGGCCATAGTCGAGGTGGTGGATTAGCCATCATTGAGGCCGCAAATGATGTGAGAATTAATAAGCTCATCACCTGGAGCGCTATTTCGAGCTTCAATAGTCTTTGGAAAAAGGAACAGGAAGCGGAATGGAAAAAAACAGGCAAAATCTTCGTAACCAATGCAAGGACGAAAGAACAAATGCCCTTAAACGTTACTTTACTGGAAGATTTTGAGCAAAATACTCAGACATTCAACATCATTGATGCAGCTAAACGCATTAACATTCCGTGGTTAATTGTTCAGGGTGATGATGATGTAAATGTCCCTTTTGAGCATGCACAAAAATTAGCAGATGCCAATCCGAATAGCAGACTGGCGAAAATTGAAGGTGCCAATCATGTATATGGCGCATCTCATCCTTATGAAACCGAAACCTTACCACCACTTTTATTGAAGGTTTGTGAACGGTGTTTAACTTTTTTAGATGAGTAAATTGATAGCAAAGCGGGGATGTTTAATCATTCCCTTTTTCAACAAATTTTCTCATGTCACTTCCACTAGGACTTTGAAAAATCTCCAGATCGAAGTAAGGTACGGCAGCCAGCAGGTGATCGAAAATATCTGCAGCAACCTCTTCAAATTTTTTCAATGCCTTTTCTTTCGAGAAAACGTATATTTCTATTGGGAGTCCGTTTTCAGTGGCCTGTAACTGGCGAACCATAAAAGTTAAATCGGTATTAATGGAAGGATTACTTTCCAGATATTTCTCAGCGTAAACCCTAAAAGTGCCAATATTCGTCATGTGACGCCCGTTTACCAGGTTATTGGGATTCACCGTATTTTCAGCGTTGAACTGCTCAATTTGTAATTGCGTTTCTTTGAGGTAATCCTTTAAAAAATCAATGCTTTGCAAACGGCTGATTAAATCATCATCACAAAATTTTATGCTCGATATTTTAATATTAATGTGGCGTTTAATCCTCCTCCCCTCACTTTCTTCCATCGCCCGCCAATTTTTAAAAGATTCACTCACAATGGCATAACTAGGCACAATAGTAACCGTTTTATCCCAGTTTCTCACCTTAATGGTGGTTAGATTAATCTCGGTAACTTCTCCATCGGCGCCATATTTTTCTACGGTAATCCAATCACCAACACGAACCAAATCGATGGCACTCATTTGCACTGAAGCCACAAAGCCTAAAATTGGATCGCGAAATACTAGAATAAAAACAGCGGTAACGGCTCCAAATCCTCCAAAAATATACAAAAGCGACTGGTTAAGTATGATGGATAAAATCAACACAAAACCAAAGATATAAATGATAATTTTAGCTACCTGCTTGTAACTCCTGATGGGTTTATCAGCATATTTTCGTGACGATTCCATCACAGAAACCAACGCATTTAAAAAGGCATTAATGGCGAACATGGTTGCCAGCACCACATAAATTTTAGAAAAAATAATGGCGTAGAAATACCAGTTTTTAAAATCAATAAAAACATATGGAACGGCATTATAAATGATGTAGGCACCGAATATTAAGGCAAAAGCCCTGAAAACACGAAATTCGTATAAGGCTAGCTGCCAGTCTGATTTAGTTTTTGCACTTTTGACTACACCAATAAAAACTTGTCTCGTAACAAAAATCGTGATGAACAGAAAAAGTGTAACACCAATTGATCCAAGTAGAAAATAGCTGTAAATTAATGCTCCGCCTGTTAATCCCTGTTCGATTAAGAGTTTTCTTAATTCATTAAAAATGGATTCAAACTCGAATAGGTTCATGAGCGCAATTTAGGTTTATTCTTGGAAAGTTAGACGACTTAAGGAGGTGATTAAATCTTCTCTATCCAATTGCCGTCATTCTTAATGATTTCAATCAGTTCATCTAAAGCAAAAGCCGTATTAACATTCTTCTTCACCACTTCCTGACCGCGATATAGCGTAATTTTGTCTGGACCTGTACCTACATATCCATAATCAGCATCGGCCATTTCACCCGGACCGTTTACAATACAGCCCATGATTCCGATCTTAAGCCCTTTCAAATGATCGGTCCTTGAGCGGATAAGTTGTGTGGTTTCCTGCAGATCAAAAAGTGTTCTGCCGCAACTTGGGCAAGAAATGTATTCAGTTTTACTGATACGTGTACGTGTGGCCTGCAAAATACCAAAGCTGGTGGAGTTAATTAATGCAAGATCCAGGCCTGGTGCATCTATCCAGATTCCGTCACCAAAACCATCCGTAAATAGTGCACCAAAATCTGTTGCAGCATAAAGCATTAAGGTATCTGCATCCAGATTTTCATAACTTCTTCTGATGATCACCGGAATTTGCATGTTCAGGCTTTGCAAAGCAATAAAAAATGCTCTTTGTTCTGCCATTCCGTGTTTAGCGGATGTTTCGAGAACGAGCACAACATTATCTAGTGATACAGTTGTTAAAGTGGTTAGTTGGCTCGCATCAATTCTGACGAAATTCAAAAACTCATCCTTCACTTCAGTCCTGCTAAATTCTTCTAGGGAAAATAGAGGATGACAGTTGTTTTTATCACGAAGATTTAGCCATGTATGATAGTTATAAACCTGCTTTAAATTTCCAGGAAAAGAAAAGGAAGGCAGGTTATCACCAAGAAAAGCCAGGTCACATGCCTGATCGGCCAGGTTATATTTATCTAATCCCGCACTGTAATTATAGCCAACCGAACTCAAAAAGTAAGGATCTTTCAGGTTTTCTTTTGAAACATCAATCATGACCAAAGGGTGGTGATGATCACCAATGTGCTGAACAGACTGGGTAATTCTTCTTGAATAGGCGTATGGAGAGTAAGTTGGAAGTTGATTATTAGGAGTTGGGAGTATAATCGGCGACTCCGCACTCCGAACTTCAAACTCCAAACTCCTTTTCACATACCGATCAGCCAAAGCTTTTGCTACCGGTGCTTCAAATTCGGGATCTTCGGTTAAGGAAACACGAATGGTATCACCTAAACCATCTTCCAGCAGAGTACCAATGCCTACAGCAGATTTAATTCGTCCATCTTCGCCATCTCCTGCTTCTGTTACGCCCAGGTGTAAAGGATAATTCATGCCTTCTTTCACCATGGTTTCAACCAATAAACGATAAGCCTGAACCATTACCTGTGTATTGCTAGCCTTCATAGAGATCACCAGGTTATAATAATTTTCGGCCTCACACATGCGGATAAATTCCATAGCAGATTCCACCATTCCTCTTGGTGTATCGCCATAATGACTCATGATCCGGTCTGAAAGTGAACCATGATTGGTTCCAATACGCATGGCAGTACCATATTCCTTACAGATTTTTATCAGTGGAATAAATTTTTTATTAATTCTTTCCAGTTCAGCAGTATAGGCATCATGCGTGTATTCCAGATTTTCAAACTTCTTTTTATCAGCATAATTCCCCGGATTTACTCTTACCTTCTCAACAATTCTTGCAGCCATTTCAGCTGCATTTGGTGTGAAGTGAATATCAGCAATCAGTGGGACATCATAGCCTCGGAAACGTAATTCCTTTTTAATATTAGCTAAATTTTCAGCTTCTCTTATGCTGGGTGCGGTGATACGAACATATTCACAGCCAGATTCTACCATGCGAATGGTTTGCTCTACTGTTCCAATGGTATCCATGGTATCGGTTGTTGTCATCGATTGGATACGAATGGGGTTATGACCACCTAAAGCGATGTCTCCAATCTTAACTTCGCGGGTTAAAAACCTGGAATACTGCGTTAAACTGTTGCAATACCCTCCACCTAACTCATGCTTTACCGATAAATTTTCCATGCTACGGCAAAGATAGGCTAAATGTTTAATTGTTAAATTGATGGATTGTTAAAATTTTAAGATAGTAAAAATTTATTTTGCTAATAATTAAAAGCAATATTTCCTTATTTTGCTATTATTTTATAGCAATTTTTACTATTTTTGCTTCTAAATACTATCAAAATGGAAAAGTTACGGCTTAAATCAAATTTAATTGTACAGCAACAAACAATGAATATTGTGAGGCCATTATCAAAAAAGATAGACTGGAGCGATAGACTTATTAGCATTTTGGGCGCCAGAGGGACTGGCAAGACTACCTTGATTTTACAGCACATTAAAGCTAATTATGGTTTAAGTGATGAAGCGTTATATGTTTCTATGGATGATATTTATTTCTCCAATAACAAATTATCAGACTTTGCAGAAGAATTTAGACAAAATGGAGGAAAAATATTATTTATTGATGAAGTACACAAATACCCGGATTGGGCAAAAGAAATAAAAAATATATACGATTTTTACAAAGACTTAAAAATCGTATTTACAGGTTCATCTATTATTGATATCTCCAGACAAAAAATAGATTTGAGCCGTAGGGCAGTACAATACGAATTAACAGGATTATCTTACAGAGAATTTTTAAGTTTTAGTAATATTATAAATCTTGATGCTATTTCATTAGAGGATTTGCTTCAAAATCATATTCAAATTGCACATGATTTAATTTCAAAATTTAAGCCATTACAGTACTTTAATGAATACTTAAAACATGGTTACTATCCTTTTTTTGTAGAAAATATCAATACCTATCACCTACGACTGGAAAAGGTTGTTAGATTAATTATAGAAGAAGATTTACAGTTTATAGCAGGTTTTAACCCACATCATTCCAGAAAAATCTATCAATTACTTTATATTTTATCAACTAATGTCCCTTTTAAACCTAACATTAGCAATTTAAGCGAAAAAACAGGAATTAGTAGAAATGCAATTGTAGAGTATTTGTATTACTTATACAATGCAAAATTAATAAACACGCTTTCGGCGGCTGGTAAAAGCATTAGTACCTTACAAAAACCTGATAAAATTTTTTTAGAAAATACATATCTATCATTTGCATTAAGTCCAAATAACACAGAGAAAGGTTCTTTACGTGAAGCCTTTTTTATGAATCAGCTTACAAATGCCGGGCATGCTATTAAAAAAATCATTTGCATTAAGTCCAAATAACACAGAGAAAGGTTCTTTACGTGAAGCCTTTTTTATGAATCAGCTTACAAATGCCGGGCATGCTATTAATTTACCTCTTAAAGGCGATTTTTATGTTAATGATCAATTCACTTTTGAAATCGGAGGTAAGGGAAAATCAACTAAACAATTAACCGGGATTGACAATTCTTTCTTTGCCGTTGATGACATGGAAGCGGGTATAGGCAATAAAATTCCTTTATGGATGTTTGGTCTACTTTATTAATTTATTATAATTTAGAAAATAATCAAAATAGAAGTAATATTATCAAAGCCGGAATATTGATTTCTGCTATTTGGCTTGTCCTAAATCGCAAAAGTATATCAAGCTTTTCTATATCAACCTATCTTTAATTACTAAAGTATCAGCAGTAATGTCGTGCCAGCATTGATTTTTTTTATTGAGAAAGCAATACAGATAGCCAAAAAAAACAGGAATTAGTAGAAATGCAATTGTAGAGTATTTGTATTACTTATACAATGCAAAATTAATAAACACGCTTTCGGCGGCTGGTAAAAGCATTAGTACCTTACAAAAACCTGATAAAATTTTTTTAGAAAATACAAATCTATCATTTGCATTAAGTCCAAATAACACAGAGAAAGGTTCTTTACGTGAAGCCTTTTTTATGAATCAGCTTACAAATGCCGGGCATGCTATAAAAAATTGTAGAGTATTTGTATTACTTATACAATGCAAAATTAATAAACACGCTTTCGGCGGCTGGTAAAAGCATTAGTACCTTACAAAAACCTGATAAAATTTTTTTAGAAAATACAAATCTATCATTTGCATTAAGTCCAAATAACACAGAGAAAGGTTCTTTACGTGAAGCCTTTTTTATGAATCAGCTTACAAATGCCGGGCATGCTATTAATTTACCTCTTAAAGGCGATTTTTATGTTAATGATCAATTCACTTTTGAAATCGGAGGTAAGGGAAAATCAACTAAACAATTAACCGGGATTGACAATTCTTTCTTTGCCGTTGATGACATGGAAGCGGGTATAGGCAATAAAATTCCTTTATGGATGTTTGGTCTACTTTATTAATTTATTATAATTTAGAAAATAATCAAAATAGAAGTAATATTATCAAAGCCGGAATATTGATTTCTGCTATTTGGCTTGTCCTAAATCGCAAAAGTATATCAAGCTTTTCTATATCAACCTATCTTTAATTACTAAAGTATCAGCAGTAATGTCGTGCCAGCATTGATTTTTTTTATTGAGAAAGCAATACAGATAGCCAAAAAAAACAGGAATTATAGATAAGATTTTAGAAAAATTGCGTGCCATGGAACGACCTGTGGTTATCCTGCTTCCTTCCAAATCTGTCACCTTAATATTCAGCATCCTTTTACCAATGGTAGCTTGCCTTGATGATGATTCTGCAAATACACCATAAATTAATTTAACGATAAAAATGACAGGAAATGGCACTATAAAAGCCATAATTCTTTCATCCTTTCCTTGTATAAAAATATAACTGGTGAGGATGATAACCGTATAAATTCCAAATATAATAAAGTGATCGATCACTGAAGCAAGTAACCGCTGGTCAAACGCGGCAAAATATTGAGGAGCAGTTTTTTGATATTTAAAGCCTAAAAGCTCACGCAATTCGGGAATTGCATGAGCTTCTTTATAATCGTCCATTCCGGGTGTGCGAATGAAGGTATTGGGCGTTATGTTTAACCCCTCCAGATCTGATAAAACGTAAGGGCCTTGTGGCTTACCATTAATTACAACTGTATATTGATCAGGATTCATTGGATTTTTAGATTTTAAGATCAAAGTTTTTAAAGGCCAGGACCATGTATAGCCTTCAACTTTCCACCCTCAAACCTTCAACCTTTTTAGTATCTACTTACTTCAAAGTTACTTAATCCGCCGTCTAAATTGATGAAAATTTTGTTTGTTGATGCTTTATAATTTGAAGTTTCATAAAGTCCGTCACTTATTTTTTCAAATCCTGCGAAATCCTTTGCCGATAAGCCGGTTTGCGTTTTTATTCTGCAACCAGAATTAACGGGAACTTTAATCTTCACATCTGCCACGCCTGATTTCACAATTACATCAGTAATGGGCAACAATTCACCAAGTTTAATATCTAAAGCTGCAGCGCCACCATCAAAACGGAATGTGCGCACTTTATAATCCTGAAAATCGAGATCAGCTGAACCTGCACCTAGTTTCATGAAAATTTCCCAGTTCGCAGTTTTATTTAAATGAAAGTCGACATCATTAGAACCATTATTAAAGTTCCATTTTTTTCTTTTATCATCCAGCTGGAAAGTAAGAATAGTGGCACTATCCGTTACTGCTTTTTTCAATGAAAAATTACCATTTTTCCCTTTAACATTCGCATCAATCAATTCAGAAGTTTCTCCATTTAAATTGAAAGATATTCCGCCTCCAGCAATGTTCAATATTGTTTTCTTTGCATTATCTGTAGATACAAAGGGTTCTGAAAGTTTAAATTCTCTCACGGATGATGTATCTCCATCATTATCACTGTCATCATCATTGTCATCGATATCAATATCCACGCCTTTTTTAAAATGACTGCCCCACCATGAACCACGCTCAGGAATTTGTTGTCCTCTGATAAAGAGAAATGACAATGCCACTACCAATACAGCTATAGATATAATACTGCCGGTTTGAGAATTATTTCTGTTGAACAGAATATTCAGTCCGCCAATGATTAAGAATATTGGCCAGAAGCCCCAGACATTACGCCAGTAAAAGTTGATTATTCCAAAGTTTTCGAGTAGAAGTACACCACCTATAAAAAGCAGTAAAATACCCCAAATTAATCTATCTAATTTCATAAAATTTATAATTGAGGAGGGTGAGTTGTTATAGTTTCTTTAGACTCTTGAGATGTTGGATCGTCCGGTGTTGCAACAGTATCTGAAAAATCTGCCTTTTTATCTTCTTCAGCAGCTTTCTGTTGCTGCTGAAAAGCCTGCCAATCGTTTTTTCTTTTTGATTTAGCGATAATACTGATTCCTAAGGCAATAAAGATTAATGGCCACATAAACTTAAACAGGTTTCTGATGGTAAACCAATCGGGGATGAAATCCATTTCCCGCATTAAAAAGAAACAACCAATCACCAGCATCACCAAGCCAGCAACTGTACGCCCGGTATCATTAGGCTTATTAAACTTATTGAAATCGGGCTGGGTTTCAAAAGCCGTTTTTGAAGCACCTTCATTTACAGGCTGCGTCCAGTTTGGATTTCCACTTCCTGCAGGTCCGGTAAATGGAGATGGATTACCAAATGGACTGGTATTTTTTTGATTAAAATAATCGTTAAATTTTGAGAACCTGGATGCCGGATCATTGTTAACCGGAACGATGATCCACATGATCACATAGGCGATCAAACCGGCCCCAGCCATAAAAATGGTTGACAATACAAATAACAATCTGATTATGGTAACCTCAACCTGCATATAGTCTGCAAGTCCTGAAGCTACCCCGGCAATCATCTTATCATGTTCGTTTCTAAAAAGCTTCTTTTCCATAATGCTGTTTATTTAGCGTTTAAAAATCCAGCGGTGTGATTAAAACCTCATCAACATTTGCCCCTTTACTTAAGTTTAAAATGGCATAAAGCGTTTCAGCAATATCGGCGGGTTGTACAAATTTCTCATCTGGTATAGTTGTTCCTTCCCAAGAAGCTGTTTTTGTTGAACCCGGCAAAAAGGCTGTTACTTTAACATGGTGTGGTGCTAACTCTTGCCGCAATACATAATTAAGACTTAACATCGCTGATTTTGTTACACTATAACTTCCACCATTTTCGACAGGGATTTTGCTCGCGACCGAACAGATGTTAAAAATATGTCCACAGCGCCTTGAACGCATTTCTTTCCCCAAAAATTTACTAATGTAATAAGCTGCATTAACGTTTAGCGCTTGTTGCGCTTCGAAAACTTCATCCGTTTCATCTAACAAACTGCCTGGCATATAAACACCTACATTATTAACAAGAACATCTATATCACCAAATTCATTTTTTACCTGGTGAAGAAATTGATAAACCTCTTCCTTAATAGAACAATCTACCAGATAAGTTTTAATCATTCGGTCTGGCTGCGCAAGTTTTTCACACAGTTCATCTAAATCATGCGAACTTCTGGCTACCAATGCCAAATCATACCCTTCATTATAAAGTTTAACTGCTATTGCCCGACCAATGCCTTTTGTTGCGCCCGTGATTACCGCTTTCATTTCCCGTTATTTAATTTTGTTGACAAAAAACCATATTAATAATCAAAACCACGAATATTTTTGCAATTATCAAAGACCGACAACTTTTTTATCGTTTCTTTGTAGTAATATAAATGATCATTTAAATTAAGCAATACATACGGAATGAATTTTACCAATTTCGGGAGATACATCCTGCTACTCAAATCTGTATTCAGAAGGCCGGAAAAACTTAAAATATATTTGAAGGAAATTGCCAAGCAAATGGATTATGTAGGTGTGGGCTCACTGGGCCTTATCGCCATCATCTCTACATTTATTGGTGCAGTAATGACCCTCCAGATTGCTTTCCAGCTGGTGAGTGATTTTATACCTAAAACCATTATCGGTTCAGTGAACAGAGATTCGAGTATTCTGGAGTTAAGTCCAACCATCAGCGCAATTGTGCTGGCTGGAAAAATCGGCTCTGCTATTTCATCTGAAATTGGCTCTATGCGGGTAACCGAACAAATTGATGCACTGGAAATTATGGGCATTAATGCGCCGGGTTATTTAATTCTTCCAAAAATCATCTCAGGCATTACCATGGTACCTATGCTGGTAATCATCTCTATGTTTTTAAGTATCTCTGGTGGTTATCTTGGCGGTTCACTATCAGGTGCAGTTACTCCGGCAGAATATCTTCAGGGAATCACGACAGATTTTAACCCTTATACCATTGTGGTTGCTTTGGTAAAAGCTTTTGTTTTTGGTTTCATCATTACTTCAGTGCCGGCATATGAAGGTTTTTATGTTCGTGGCGGAGCTTTAGAAGTTTCTCAGGCCAGTACCAGGGCAGTTGTAATTAGCTGTATCTCTATTCTTGTTTGCGATTATTTAGTTACCCAATTGTTATTGTAATGATCGAAGTTAAAGATATATATAAATCATTTTCGGGCAATGACGTTTTAAAAGGCATTTCCGGTAAATTTGAAGAGGGTGTTACGAACTTGATTATTGGAGGTTCGGGCTCTGGTAAAACAACCTTGCTGAAATGTATGGTTGGTTTACATCAGCCAGATTCCGGTTCTGTTTTATATGATGGCCGCGACTTTACCCCTATGACTTACGAACAAAGGATCGAAGTGCGTAAAGAAATCGGAATGCTTTTTCAGGGATCTGCCCTATTTGACAGTATGACGGTAGAGGATAATATTATGTTTCCGCTGAATATGTTTACTGATCAAACCAGAAAAGAAAAGCTGGAACGGGTAAATTTTTGTCTGGAACGCGTTAATCTGGCTGGCAAAAACAAATTGTTCCCGGCAGAACTTTCAGGCGGAATGAAGAAACGTGTGGGTATCGCCCGTGCCATTTCAATGAATCCTAAATACTTATTTTGTGATGAGCCTAATTCTGGATTGGATCCAAAAACTTCCATCGTTATTGATGAATTAATTCAGGAGTTAACCGAAGAATTCAAAACCACTACCATTGTAGTTACCCATGATATGAACTCCGTAATGGGGATTGGTGATTATATTTTATTCCTGCATGAAGGTAAGAAATTTTGGGAAGGTAGTAATAAGGAAATTGCGCATACAGACATTAAAGAGTTGAACGACTTTGTGTTCGCAAGTCGCTTTATGAAAGCTGCAAAAGACAAGTTTTAAATACAACTATCATTGCGAGGTACGAAGCAATAACGAACTACACATATTAATACATGATACAATTATTGACCCCAACGCACTGGAAAGATTATGAACTGATTGACTGCGGGGATTTTGAAAAATTAGAACGTTTTGGAAATGTGATTTTAATCCGTCCTGAACCACAGGCCGTTTGGAAAAAAACATTATCAGAATCAGAGTGGAAAAAAACAGCTAACATTACATTCAGAGGTCGGTCTGCAACTTCAGGAGAGTGGGTTAAAAAAAATCAATCCATACCAGATCGCTGGCATGTAGAATATAAAAATGACGAAGTGGCTATTAAACTCCGCTTAGGACTAACTTCCTTTAAACATGTTGGTGTGTTCCCTGAGCAAGCGGTTAACTGGGATTTTATTTCTTCTTCTATTAAAAAATTTAAAACGCCCCAACCAAAGGTGCTCAACCTTTTTGCCTATACAGGTGCTGCCTCTTTAATTGCAAATGCTGCCGGAGCAGAAACCACGCACGTCGATTCTATTAAACAGGTGGTAACCTGGGCAAATGAAAATCAAGAATTATCGCGTTTGAAAAATACCCGTTGGATGGTGGAAGATGCTTTAAAGTTTGTAAAAAAAGAACTGAAGAGAGGTAAAAAATACAATGGTATTATTTTAGATCCACCAGCATATGGCCATGGACCGAATGGCGAAAAGTGGAAGCTGGAAGATCATATCCAGGAAATGATGCAAGATGTAGTTCAGCTTTTGGATGAAGAGGAACATTTCTTAATTTTAAATACCTATTCATTAGGATTTTCATCTGTGATTGTCGAAAATTTAATCCGGACCTCTTATCCAAGTGTTCAGAACTTAGAAACAGGTGAGTTATACTTACAAGCTACTGCAGGTATAAAACTACCTTTAGGTGTTTTTGGTAAATTCTGTAACGTATAATTTATTTGTTTTAATTCAGCAAATTTCCATATCTTTTCCGATTAAAAGCCAGTTGTAAAAACTGCAACACTAAATAACCCATTATATTATCTATGAAATTCCCCAAATTAGCAGGCACAATTATACTTGGCTTTGCTGCAATCAGTTTATTTGCAAACTGTAACTCAGATGGCAAGAGCAAAAGTGGTACCGGCCAGAACACATCTGACACCACTAAAAAGAAAGGAGATTCAACCGCAAACGTGATGAAGCCTGTTGATCCAAAACTATATGATTCTCTTATAAAAAAACTTGCTAACGGTGATACCACAGGCAAATGGCCGGTTAAAAATCAACCTGTTCCACTTGCTGGCGCCATTTTACCTTTTAAAAGGATTGTGGTTTATTACGGAAACCTTCACTCTAAAAAAATGGGGGCTTTGGGTGAGTACGCACCAAAAGAGATGTGGCAACGCCTGAATGCTGAAGTTAAACATTGGGAAAAGGCTGACCCTTCTACACCTGTTCAACCGGGTTTGCATTACATTGCTGCAGTAGCAAGCGGAACACCTGGAAAGGACAAAAAATATATCAACCGGATGGGTAACAAACAGATTGATTCTGTATTAACCATTGCAAAAATGCAACCTAATACCATTGTTTTTCTGGATTTACAGGTGGCATTAAGCACTATAAAGGATGAGCTTCCGCATATTGCCAAATATCTTCAATTGCCATACGTGCATTTAGGAATCGATCCTGAATTTTCAATGAAAGATGGTTCTCTTCCAGGCAAAAAAATCGGAACTTATGATGCTGCTGATGTCAACTATGTAACAGGATACCTTGCAGATATCGTTAAAAAATATAACTTGCCTCCGAAAGTATTTGTTTTACACCGTTTTACGAAGAAAATGGTAACCAATGCCGCAAACATTAAATTACGTCCGGAAGTACAGGTAGTTGTACACATGGATGGATGGGGTGAGCCAGAACTGAAGAAAGGTACCTATCGCCATTTCGTTTATGGTGAGCCTGTGCAGTTTACAGGTTTCAAGCTTTTTTATAAAAATGATTTGAAAAAAGAACCTAAACGTTTAATGACTCCGGAAGAGTTATTAAAACTTACACCGAAACCGATCTACATTCAGTATCAGTAAAAAAAAGCCCATGATGATCATGGGCTTTTTTTATTTCATTTTAGGGTCTAAATTAAACTGGAAATTATACCCACCACTAATTTTCAAAAGTGAGCAATGCATGCTGACTTGCGGTATGAATATCTCGCCAAACCCGGTTAATTTCTGATTCCTTTTTAGCGGCTTCCAACCCACCATAAGGGAAAAGCGTATCAGCAGCTCTTCTACAGGCATGAGCAAGTTTCCTGCTTATGCGACTCACCATTTGCAATTGATCTTCTTGTATCGAACCATTTTGAATAAGTTGATCCCATGATTGATCAAAGGTGGTATAAAATTGATTTCTCAACGATTCAACTTCGGTTTTGCAACCATTTAATTCAGAAGTAAAAAAAGCAACCTGTTCATCATTGTATCTGCTTAGCCCCGAACGTGCAAAAAAAGAATCTTCTACCAACCGGATAAAATGCCTGCCCATCCCTAGGCTATTCACAGCCAGCGTAGTTTCAGCCAGTTGTAAAAAAGGATAATCAAAGCCTTGATCTGCCACTTTAATATCGCTATTGATTTTAAAGGTTCTGTTTACTGGAACAAGCAGGTCTTTTACTTCAAATGCATGACTTCCGGTTGCAATCAACCCAAAATATGACCAGCCGGAAAGAATTTCCACTTCATTTTTCTTAAGGATAAAAGAGATGACTTCAGGATTTCCATCTTCATCTAGAAGATCAGTACCATCTACTTTTTTTATCGTACAATTGGCTGTAAAAACAGTAGCATGTAAGGCACCACTGGCATATTTCCAATGACCATTAATCAGGTAACCACTTTCCATTTGAACTGCCGTTCCTCCAACTGCACCACTGCCCGCAAAACAAACTTCCCTCTCTGAAAAAATTTCCTTCGCAAGTTCCTGATCTAAAAAACCCGCAAACCAGGCGGCACCAGCACAAAGGGTTACAGTCCACCCTAAGCTCCCATCGGCTTCAGCCAACTCCTCTTCAAGATGTAGAATTTCAGGAAGTTTCTTCCCTGCACCACCATAAATTTGAGGCACAAAAAGTTTAAACCAGTTTTCCTTGTAGGCAAGGTCCAAAATTTCCGGATGCAACTCTCCCAACGCTTCAGATTGCGCTGCAAATTCCCTTACCTTATTTTGCCAGGTTGATGTTAACGTATTTTGCATGTTTTTTTATCTAATGAGCATGGAAGGTATTCTATTCAAAGCAAATACTGCCTTTTCCATATTGGTAGTGTTAAGCCACCCTAAATTTCCTCTTGCCGATAATTTTCTTCCAATCTAGAAAGCCAAATATGGCGACTATAAAAAGGAAAGTAGTTAGGCAGGCCATAAGCGGTAGCTTTTTATGAAATAATAAAGGTATAGCCACTATATTGGAGATGTTGAGGAAAATCCAATTCTCAATTTTACGTTTTGCGAGCAGCCACATTCCGGCCCATGCGGTTGATGACACAAAGGCATCCAGAAGTGGTACGTCAGAATCAGTGTGGTGTCTTAATGCAAAATATAACACAAAGAAACCAACTACAGCAATTAATACTGCAATTAACAACTCCTGGCTGGTACTCCATGATACCTGGTTTTCACCGTCAATTTTGCGCTTTTTCCAAATCATCCACCCATAAACACTCATCACCAGATAGTAAATGCTAAGCAACATTTCTGCATAGAGCTTAACATTAAGTAAAAGAAACATGGATAATAGAATGGAAATAATCCCGGTAGGATATAACCAGATGTTGTTTTTTTTAGCCAGTAAAACCTCAGAAACACCGAAACCAACGGCCAGCCATTCTATGATTGAAGTATGTAGAATTTGTTGTTGAAAAAGCCTGAACCACTCCTGAAAATTCATTTACAATAATTTTGCCTCACGGCAGATAAAAATAATTGAAACTGCTTTCAGGGCGAAACAGTATGTTGAATTAACCTCTTCCCTACGCCGGCATTATCCGGATCAGGTGCATTTAAGTTCAAAGTTTTGGGTTCAAAGTTAAAAGCTTAAACTTTCGACTTTGGACTTTTAACTTTCCAATTAAAACGGGTGTAATCTCAGCCTCCGATTGCAACAGCTGTTGCACAATTCAAAAGCACCCCTTTGAGTAAGGCAAATATAGATTTAAATTTTAAGATACGTAATCGAAAGATACTATTCTTTTAAACCCTCAACAGGTGGAGGATTGCCCGACCCACCAATTCTTTAAATGTGAAATAGTCGACTTTACCATCAGTATTTATGCTACAAAGGAAATCAGCGTTTATATTTCAACCTAATGGTTGGTGTCACATCAACCATTAGGTCCTTGTATAGCGATTACATTAAGATTGCTGCGTACCTTAGCAATAACGACTTATTGTTTAAAAAAGTCCCAATTGACCTTTGTCATCAATTTCAATATCATTGGGATTGGTAATTTCGAAATCTACCTTTTTAGCCGGCTTTTCTTCAGCTTTCGGCTTATCCTTAATTTTAGGTTCTTCTTTTTTCGCCGGTGCAGGTTTTTCTACTTCTTCAACAGCTTTTTCTTCAGTCTCGGTTTCTTCCTCTTTAATCCCAGTTGGTTCCTGAGCTGGTTGTTTGATTACCGGCTTTTCTTCCTGTACTATTTTCTCTTCAACAGCAGGCACTATTTTCCGTTCAAATTTAGGCTTTGGCTGCTCTTTTATTGCTGTTTCGGCAACCTCCTCAACTACTTCTGGTTTAGAAATTTCTTCATTGGTTTCAGGCTCGGCCATATCATTAACTGTTTCTGTTTCTACTACCGCCCCTTCAATACCTTCACCTGGCTCATCATTACTTCCACTCTCTTCATTTTCATCAGCATCTTCCACTTCAATGGCGGGTTCTTCCAACACTACTTTTTGCACATCATGTGGCGATAAGCGGTTGCCATTTGCCTTTAAGCCTTTTACATCAATTAATTCTGCAAGCATCAAATCTAACGTCTCCGGAATTTGCGTTTTACCTTTAAGCACATCAACAATAATCCTTGCGGCAGGGTGCGCCGTTAAAAACAACAATTTAGATTTTTGTTCCTCACTGATAAAAATGGTTTTTCTACCAATGGATTGCAGTTCAAAAACAAAACGCTTGATGAAATAATTTTGTGCTTTGCCTTCAAAATGAACCGCAGCAAATACCTTTTCAGGATCAAACTTTTCGATCAAAATCAAGCCGTCATCAAAGTGGTTACTTAGTTCAAATGAGCTTAATTCATAATAACCGTCTTTATGTACCTGTAAAATCCGGTCATCGCCATCAAACTCACCGAGATACTTCCCTCTTCCATCAACGTTTAGGCGCTTTAACAAATCATCATACCAAATTTTTAACCCTGATAAGGTAGAAACCCCTTTACTTTTTAAGGTGATTTTTTTAACGGGATATTTAGAAATGATATTCCCCTGCGATCCACGACCTTTAATGGCTACTTCAGCAAAATCCTGATCAAATTGAAGCTTACGCAATTTAGAGTGCGGCTTCAGGGCAACATTTATAATTTCAGCTTCACCATTCGGATTGGCAGTAAAATATAAAACTTTCGAGCCTTTTGATCCTTTGGTTAAATCGTATTCCTTATCTCTTGTTACACCGACAACTGCAAAACGCTTAATGTAAGCTACTCCTGTACCGCCATCTTTGTAAATCATATTGTAGATGGTGCGCTCGTCGTTTTTTTTAAAAACCTGGGCATGAATAATTCCCTTTCCAACAAAGGTTTTATCGGCCACTTTGGTGATCATACACTTTCCATCTTCACGGAAAACAATCACTTCATCAATGTCTGAGCAATCTGCAATAAACTCATCTTTACGTAAGCCCGTACCAATGAAACCATCCTCACGGTTTACATACAGTTTCACATTTGCTAAAGCCACTTTTGAAGCTTCTACCCGATCAAACAAACGGATTTCAGTTTTCCGTTCTCTACCTTTCCCGTATTTATCTTTTAATTTCTGAAACCAGGCGATGGTGTAATCGGTCAGGTGTTTTAAGTGATTTTTAACCACCTTGATTTCATCTTCCAGATTTTTCATTTGCTCATCTGCCTTTTTCACATCAAAACGGGTGATGCTACTCATTGGTTTATCGATCAGCTTTTTAAAATCTTCGGGTAAAATTTCCCGGTAAAGCGAAGGTTTGAAAGGATCAAAAAGTAAATGCAATACTTCAACAACGGTATCGAAATTACTGGAATTTTCATATTCAGGGTTTTTATACATCCCCTCCTGAATAAATATCTTAAGTAGTGAACTAAAAAAGATTTTTTCCTGCAGCTCATGCAGGCGAATCTCCAGTTCTTTTTTTAATAAACTTTTGGTGTGTTTGGTATTTTGAATCAGGATGTCGTTTACACTTAAAAAGTGTGGCTTATCATCCTGGATAATACAGGTATTGGGTGAGATCGAAACCTCGCAAGCCGTAAAAGCATATAATGCATCAATGGTTACATCAGGCGAAATTCCGGGAGCCAGGTGCACAATAATTTCTACATGCGCTGCTGTACTGTCTTCAATTTTTTTGATTTTGATTTTGCCCTTATCATTGGCAGCCAGAATACTGTCGATGACAGAGCTGGTTGTGGTACTGTAAGGAACTTCCGTAATCACAAGGGTTTTCTTATCCTTTTCGGTGATTTTTGCCCTAACCCTGATTTTGCCGCCGCGCTGTCCTTCATTATAATTCGAAAAATCAGCCATTCCACCGGTAAAAAAGTCAGGTACAATATTCGGCCTTTCTCCTTTTAACACATCAATCGAAGCATCCAGCAATTCGTTAAAATTGTGTGGCATTACCTTGGTTGCCAAACCAACGGCAATACCTTCTGCTCCCTGTGCCAATAACAACGGAAATTTAACCGGTAAAGTGATGGGTTCATTATTTCGTCCATCATAACTCAATTGCCATTCGGTAGTATCGGGATTGAAGACCACTTCATTTGCGAATTTCGACAAGCGGGCTTCAATATAACGCGGTGCCGCAGCACTATCGCCGGTAATGGGATCTCCCCAGTTGCCCTGCATATCAATCAGCAAATCTTTCTGACCAATTTGTACCATTGCATCACCAATGGAGGCATCACCATGTGGGTGATACTTCATGGTATTTCCAATTACATTGGCTGCCTTATTGAAACGCCCATCATCCATTTCTTTCAACGAATGCATAATACGGCGCTGAACAGGTTTTAAACCATCATGAATATGCGGAACGGCACGATCCAGAATTACATAAGACGCATAATCGAGAAACCAGTTTTCATATAAACCATTAATTGGCGTTACGGTATGCTTGTGTTCTTCGTTTATGTTTTGGTCTAATTCTTCACTCATCTATTTACAAAATTGGCAGCCGTAAATATAATAAAAATGATCTCATCGAATGAACAGAGGTTATGCACATTCAAAGTTCAAATTTTGATGGAATGACTTGAATAATTAAATCTTGCCCTTTTATTGAAGTGGTTATTCTACATAATACCGGATTTTTAGCTTTAATAAAACGCTATCTTTCCAGCCTGTCTTCTACAAAAGAAAAAGGCAGTAAGCTTTTTACACTGGGTACTTTTAAGATTTCACCATTGAGGCAATAAAAAATTACTTCAATTGGTGTTGTTTGTTTACGTTCAAATTCTGCCATCACCTGCAAACAGCCTCCGCATGAGGTAACAGGTTTTGTGATCTGGAAATGATCAGTTTGCGCAGTAATGGCCATGCTTTCAATAATGGCATTGGGCTGATTGGATCCGATAGAGAATAATGCTACACGCTCTGCACACAATCCGGATGGATAGGCTAAATTTTCCTGGTTGCTCCCAAGAATGGTTTCACCGGATGCCAAACGGATGGCCGTACCCACCCTGAACTTTGAATAAGGTGAATATGAACCCTTTAAGGCCAGTTCTGCATTTTCACAAAGCAGCTTGTCTTTTGTGTTCAGTTCATTAAGGCCAGCATACTGCTCAAAACTAATATTCAGATTTAATAATTTCATTTATTGTTGATTATTATGCCGCCAATGTTAAATTTTTGCGGCGGGCGAACAATTTAGTTTATTTTTTGTATTATTTATAAATATGCCCTAAAATTTATTTAGGGGTACGCTTTTAGCATTTAAAGAAACCATCAAACATTATCAGCTTTGAATAAATACGTACGTAAAAGTTTAAAAATTTTACTCTGGGTAATTGCTTCAATTATCATCCTGGTTGTCGGTATAGCCCTTTCACTAAATATTCCTGCCGTACAAAATTTTGTAAAAGGAAAGGCGATTAACTATCTCAAAACCAAAACTAAAACTGAAGTCAGTTTGGAAAGCATTAAAATTGCTTTACCTAAAGATGTGGTTTTAAATAAATTTTACATCGAAGACCGAAAAGGCGATACACTGCTATATGCTGAAAAGTTAGCCGTAGATATCAGTCTGTTTAAATTATTAAAGAATACGGTTGAGATTAATAATATTGAGTTAAAAAATATCCGTGCGAATGTGAAGCGCATTAACCCCGATACCACATTTAATTTTTCTTTCCTGGTCGATGCTTTTATGAGTGACCAGAAAAAACCAGAAAAAAAAGTGGATCAGGATACGACTTCAACCCTCAAATTTTCTGTAGATAAGGTTTCTTTTGAAGATATTGGCATTACCTATCGGGATGATGTGGCCGGAAATGATGTGAAACTCTATTTAGGGGCATTTAAAACTAAGTTAAAAACATTTGATTTAGCCAACCAGCACTATGTGATTAAAGCGCTTAACTTAAATAATACTTCGCTTAAATATCTTCAGCAAAAACCTTTAACCCAATTGGTACAGCACATTACCAATAGTGTAGATAGTAGCCAGAAAGAAACAGGGAAACTACCTTTAATTGAAGTGGAAAATTTTGCCTTCAACAATGTGAAGGTAAATTATGATGATCAGATCTCCACAACGAAAGCCATTGCTACCGTAAATGAATTGGGTCTGGTCCATTTAAAGGTAGATCTCACTAACAGTAAATACACTGTAGAGGATGCTAAATTAAATAAATCCAATATTCTCTTCGCCTTTAAACCTGCACCAAGCAACAATTTAAAAAAAGTTAAAGATACGGTTGTTCCGGAAAAATCGCCTTTGGGCTTAATGATTAAAAATATCAGCCTAACAGATAACAATTTTCAGTTTGATAACCTTGGTGCAAAAGCCGCACCTAAAGGAATGGACTTTAATCACCTTAAAATCAGCAGACTTACTTTTGGTGCCAGCGATGTAAGTTACAGTGCTGATGGTATTAAAGCCAATGTTAAAAATGGATCATTGAAAGAAAAGAGTGGTTTTGCCTTAAATGAGTTAAAAGGAAATGCCATATATAATGATAAGCAGATTAAGTTAAGCAACTTCATTTTAAAAACGCCAAACACAACCGTTGAAAACGCGACGGAACTTAACTTTACTTCAATGGATGACTTAACTAAACATCCTGAAAAAGTGAAACTGGCACTAAGTTTCAAAAATACGACTATAGGGTTAAAAGATGCCGGTTATTTCAGTGATGCCATTCCGGCGAATTACCGCAATGAAAAAATTAAACTGAATGCAAAGGTAAATGGCTATCTTAATAACCTGAACATCCCACTTTTACAAGTCAGCGGATTAAAGAATACACAGATAGACATTAGTGGTACGGCCAAAGGCTTACCTGACATAAACAAAACCTTTCTTGATCTGAATATTAAAAAACTTTATATCACAAAAAGCGACATTCTGGTGGCCGTACCTAAAAAATCACTTCCACCATCTATTGAACTTCCAAATGTAATCAATGCCAGAGGAAAGTTTACCGGATCAATGACTGATTTCAACACCAATATGAATATTCAAACGGATATGGGTGGTGCAATAGTAGTTGCAGGAATGAAGGGACCAAAAGGGAGAGAAAGCTATAAAGCAGATATTAGTCTGAATAATTTCAATGTTGGTCGATTGCTAAAAATGCAGCCTAAATTAGGTCGTGTTACGGTGAAGGCTGATGTTGCAGGTACCGGCCTTGATCCTAAAAAAATTAATGCAAAATTTAACGCACGGGTTTTAAATGCCTATTATAATAAATACACCTATCGCAACCTGAATCTTGCCGGTACATATGCCAATCAGAAAATAGCCATTAAAAGTAGCATGCCGGATAGCAATGCCAATTTTGCATTGAATGCCAATGTTAACCTGGCGGGAAAATATCCGGCGGTGAAGGCAGATTTAAACTTAAAGCAGTTAAATCTACAAGCCTTGAATTTTAGTCCGACAGTATTAAGTGCTGCAGGCCTTGTTAAGGTTGATTTGGCCACCGCCGATGCAGATTACTTAAATGGCAGTGTTGATGTTACAGGTTTACAGCTGGTAAAAGATCAGCAAAGAATTAATGTAGATACCATATCTGTCAGAGCTAAAAGCACAGCAACTGAAAATGAGCTGACCCTCAAATCAGAAGTTTTATCAGCAAAAATCGATGGTAAATATCAACTGACGAAAGTGAGCAATGCCATTATTAATGAAATTAATAAATATTATGCTTTTGGAGAAGTGACCAAAATCCCAGATCAACGGATGCGTTTCTTTGTTAAGGTTTATGATTCAAAATTATTGAAGCAGTTTGTTCCGGAGTTGACCGTTTTTAAACCCTCGCAATTTTACGGGTTAATTGATACCCAAAAAGACAGCCTGCTGATTAAAGGGAGCTTCCCACAGGTGGTATATGGTGATTTTAAAATCGATACCACACTGATAAACATCAATAACGATAACAATAAACTGGATTATGCCTTAACCGTTAAAGCTTTGCAAAGTCCATCAGTTTCACTTTTTAATACAGAAGTAAGTGGTGAAGCGGCAAGTAATATCTTAGGTGTTAATATTTTTCTTCGCGACAGACAACGTAAAGATAAATATGTAATCGGTGGAAATTTTCAATCTATTAATAAAGACTTCAAATTTACTTTAGATCCGCTAAAATTATTGCTCGACTATCAAAAATGGGTGGTATCACAAGATAATTATATCCAGTTTGGTGCATCCGGCATATTGGTGAATCAATTTCAGATCAGCAACAGCGGTCAGTCATTATCGATTAACAGTAACCCTACACAACCCAATGCACCGCTATCCGTTGAGTTTAAAGATTTCCAGTTAGAAACCCTGACTAAATTTGCAGAAACAGATACCACTTTGGTAGGCGGGCGTTTAAATGGAACAGCAAATGTGAAAGATCTGGCTTCATCAGCTAAATTTGAGGCAAACTTAACTATCGATCAATTGCGTTATCAAAAAGATCAGTTAGGCACATTGCGTTTAGCCGTTAATAATGACACACAAAATGCCTATGAAGTAAATGTGGCCTTAAGCGGCGTGCACGATTTAAGGGTAAACGGATTCTATTACACGGCTCCGAAAAGTGCATTGGATTTAACTGTAAACATTGATAAAATAGAATTAAAAAATATAGAGAGTTTATCTGCCGGACAATTAAAAAACGGAACCGGAACCATTACTGGTGCTTTAAGTGTTAAGGGTGAATTAACTGCACCTAAAATTTTAGGCGACCTTACTTTTAATAACGCCGGGATTAATGTGGCCTATGTTAACTCTTATTTCAGAATGCCTAATGAAAAGATTTCCTTCACTAATGAAGGCATTAGCTTTAATAACTTTACGCTGATAGATTCTCTAAACCAGAAAGCAACCATCAATGGAAAGGTCATGACTACAGATTACAGAAGTTATCGTTTTGGTTTAGATATTAAGATGAATAACTTCAGGGCCATTAATTCTACTGCAGCTGATAATGACATGATTTATGGAAAGGTTTTCTTAACCAGTGATATTCAGGTTAGAGGAGATATGAATCAGCCAGATGTGAAGATGAATATTAAAGTGAATAAAGATACCAGATTCTTCTTCGCCCTGCCTTCAAGCGATCCATCCATTATAGATCAGGATGGCATTGTACAATTTATTGATGCAGATGCACCACCATTTAACGGGCAAAAAGCACTTAAAGTGGATAGCATCAATAAATCTTCCATGAAAGGTATTAACCTGGTCGCAGCCATTACCATTGATCCTGAAGCTGAACTTAATGTGGTGGTAGATCCTTCAAATGGTGACGCCTTGAATATTAAGGGTGATGCCAACCTGAATGCCACCATGGACCCAAGTGGAAAAATAAGCATGACCGGCCGTTATGAAGTTATTGATGGTTCTTATAATTTATCTGTTGGCCCTTTAGGCAAAAAAGAATTTAAGCTGGTTAAAGGCAGTACCATCGTATGGACAGGCGAACCGACATCAGCAAATGTAAACTTAACGGCACTTTATGAGGTAAATGCAGCACCTATTGATTTACTGAACCAGCCAGATTTATACGAAGCAAGAACCAAGTTGCCTTTTCAGGTTTATCTGATGATGAAAGGTGAACTGTTGAAGCCGATTATTTCCTTCAGGTTAGACCTGCCGGAAAATGAGCGTAATGCATTAGGCGGACAGGTATATACCAGATTGATTAACGTTAACCGGAATGAAAGCGAGTTGAATAAACAGGTATTCGCCTTACTGGCATTGAATAGATTTATCGCCAATAATCCTTTTGAAAGTTTAGCCGGTGGCGGTGGTGGTGTTTCTACACTTGCCCGCTCTAGTGTGAGCAAACTTTTGACAGAGCAGTTAAATAACCTGACTTCTGATTTAATTCAGGGGGTAGATCTTAATTTTGGAGTGAATTCATCTGAAGATTATTCTACCGGTTCCATGCAGCAAAAAACTGACCTTGAAGTGGGCTTATCCAAGAAGTTGCTTAATGATCGGTTAACGGTTACCGTAGGAAGCTCATTTGCATTAGAAGGTCCGCAGGCGCCAGGTGAAAAATCAACAGACATTGCAGGAAATGTAAATGTAGAATATGCCTTATCGGCAGATGGAAGATATAGGTTAAGAGCTTACAGAAGAAATCAAAACGATGTAATTGTGCAGGGACAGATTATCGAGACAGGTTTAGGATTTACCCTTGTTGTGGATTACAATAAATTCAGAGAAATATTCCAGAAGAAAAGAAACAGAAGAACAAGAAACATTGAACAGAAAGCACAAAATGAGAAAACTAACTAGACCTATCCTATTTCTATTGGCTTGTTTAGTTTACGCGGGCTGTAGCAGTACCAAATCTTTAAAACCAGGGCAGATTTTATATACCGGCGCTGAAGTAAAAATTAATCCTGATTCTACAGGTAAAATTGACGACGAAAAACAGATAAAGGCGGACTTAAAAGGTAAGACACGACCTAAGCCTAATAATAAATTGAAACTGGCCATTTATAATTTTGCCGGCGAACCTAAAAAGGCAAAAGGTGGATTAAGAAACTGGATTCGAAAAAAAGGGCAGGCTCCTGTGCTTTTAAGTGAGGTTAAACTTAAATACAATAATGATGTACTAACCAGTTATCTGTTGAGCGAAGGTTACCTGCAGGCCGAAGTAACAGGTGATACAGTGGTTAAAAATAGAAAAGGAAAAGCCATTTACACTGCTAATACTGGTCAGCGGTATAAAATTAATCAGGTAAATTTTCCGCCGGATTCTGGTGTGCTGACTAAAATTATCAATGCCAATAAAGCCAAAACCTTATTAAAAGCAGGGGATTTTTACGACCTTGACAATTATAAAAACGAGCGGATCAGAATCGACAACGATTTAAAAGAAAATGGTTATTTCTACTTTAGTCCTGATTATTTAATTATGCAGGTGGATAGTACCATTGGCAAAAACCTGGTTAATGTTTCAATAAAGGTGAAGGATATTGCTCCGGATGCTGCATTAAAGCCATACACCATTAAAAACATCAATATCTATCCAAACTATTCCTTAAGAAGAGATACGATTTTAAGACGTTTAAAACCCCTGGAGTACAAGGATTTTAATATTTATGATGATCGAAATACCTTTAAGCCACGCTTGTTTGATCGTTTGGTTTTCTTCCAGAAAGGGGAACCATATAACCGTAAAGATCATAACCAATCATTAAACAGGATGGTTAATATTGGTGCCTTTCAGGATGTAAGAGCAGAATTTTTGCCGGTAGACAGTTTTAAAAACAACCAGCTGGACCTTAATATTTACCTGACACCATTAAAGAAAAACTCACTGACGTTTTCGGTGACCGGAACCAGCAAATCCAACAACTTTGTGGGTTCGGAAGTGAAGGTGACACAAACCACCAGAAACCTTTTCAGGGGCGCAGAACAGTTAGACTTAAGTGTAGGTGGTGGTTTTGAAACCCAAACCAGGGGAACTTCACTTGGCCGGAATTCACTCTCCCTTACTACCGAAGCTAAGTTAACTTTCCCCAGATTTATTGTTCCCTTTTATAAGCCGAACAGCACCACCGCCTTTATTCCCAAAACCATTGCCTCGCTCTCATATCAAATGCTGAACCGGGGTAGTGAATATACGCTGAATGCTTTTAAAGGTGAATTCGGGTATAACTTTAAAGAAAACCAGTATAAGGAACATAATTTTAATCCAATATCAGTAAGTTACGTTTCAACTAGTTTCCCTTCAGACACTACAAAATTAAGATTATATACAGAAAATCCTCTTTTAAGAACTACCCTAGAAAACCAATTCATCATTGGAAGTAATTATAACTTCACCTACACTAACCAAATGGAAACCAACCGAAGAAACAATACATTTTTCTTTGGTAGTATAGAAACCGGTGGGAACCTATGGGGTACATTTGTTCCGAAGGATGAAGAAGGCAAGCGCTCCATTTTTAATGTTCCTTTATCTCAATTTGTGAGATTAGAAGCCGACTTAAGGGATTATTATAAAATCAACAGAAATTTAACCTGGGCCAACCGGTTAAATGTTGGTTATGGTTATGCGTATGGGAACAGCACTTCTTTACCCTTTGTACGGCAATTCTTTGCTGGGGGCAGCAACGATATCCGCGCTTTCCCCGCCAGAACTTTAGGTCCTGGAACATACAAAGTACCAGATAATGCTATTTTTGCCGATCAGGGTGGAGATATCAAACTGATGCTGAATTCAGAATTAAGATTTAAACTCGTCAGTGTATTATATGGTGCATTATTTGTAGATGCAGGTAATATCTGGCTCAGAAAAGAGGATGTGGGTATTCCTGGAACGGAAAATACCGGTAGGCCTGGTTCTGAATTTAAACTCAAAAACGCGTTAAATGAATTGGCTGTTGGTACCGGAGCGGGGTTACGTGTTGATGCAACCATCTTTGTCGTTCGTTTAGATGTGGCATTCCCGGTGCGTAAACCTTATTTAGCAGAAGGACAGCGCTGGGTATTTGATAATATCGCCTTTGGTGACAAGGACTGGAGAAGAGAGAATTTAATCTTTAACATTGGAATTGGATATCCGTTTTAAGCATCATGAAGTTAGTTAGCAAAATCAGACATTTTTTTATAGCACTGTACCATCTTTTTATAGCAGCAGGTAAGGGTTTTGTGGAAGACAGGATTACGAAACTGAGCGCATCCCTTGCTTATTATACAATATTTTCGCTAACACCTTTAATTATTATCGTTTTATCTGCCGCCACCTTGTTTTTAGGAAATAAAAGCAATACCGATACACGAAACAGGTTTTTTGCTCAGGTTACAGATATGGTTGGTCCGGATGCTGCCGTTCAGATTCAGGGTTTTGTGGAACATTCCACCAAATCGGGTCAGTCTACCATTGGCTTAATTATTGGTATCGCCACACTAATTATTGGTTCTACGGCCATTTTCATTGAAATTCAGGACAGCATCAACATGATCTGGAAGGTAAAGGCCATTCCAAAAAAGGGCTGGCTGAAAATGCTAACGAACCGGCTTCTTTCTTTCTCACTGATTGTTTCCATGGGTTTTTTGCTGTTGGTATCGCTCGTGATTAACAGTGTGGTGGTGGGCCTTGGCGATAAGCTGATTGCTTTACTTTCCAAGAGTGAAATTGATGAGGTGATTCCAGTGGCGGATGATACCATGGCCCTGATCATTTATATTTTAAATAATGTGATTACACTCGCAGCAGTAACAGCTGTTTTTACAGTCATCTTTAAAGTGCTGCCCGACGTTGTTATTAAATGGAAATCAGCCATTATTGGTGCTTTATTCACCGCTGTACTTTTTAGTTTAGGTAAGTATTTAATCGGAATTTATATTGAGAAAGGCAATCCGGGTTCTGCATTTGGTGCGGCAAGTTCTATCATTGTAATCCTGCTGTGGATTTATTATACTTCAATAATTCTTTATTTCGGTGCTGAGTTTACACAAGCTTATGCAGAAAAGTACGATGGCGGAATTGCACCAAGTAAATATGCCGTATTTACGAAAATTACCATTGTAGAGAAAAACGTGGACGTTCTTCCTCCTCAACATCCGGAAGAAACCGTTCATGCACCAGTCAACTAACTGAAGCAAATCCTTATTTTAGGAGATCGTTTCCCGCTATCGGATATATTTTAAAATTTTCTCCAGTAGCTCATGTTCCAGGAACGGTTTCAGTACTAATTCATCCATTCCGGAGGCCAGGTATTTCAGCCGGTCTTCTAGTAAAACATTGGCAGTGATCCCCAATATCGGGGTGCTTCGCTTTTTAGCATCGTTTTCATTTCTAATCTTACCAGCAAGTTCTATCCCGCCCATTTTGAGCATTTGTATATCAGTTAAGATAAGATCATATTCATTTTCGCAAAATAATTTATAGGCTTCTTCTCCGTTATATACCGCATCATAAGAAATTTTATATTTTTTGAGAATGGTACCAGCCAGCATAATATTCAACTTGTTATCATCAGCCATTAAAATTCTTTTTCCTTCCAGTAATGTGGCTTTATCATATAATTCTGTGTTTCCCCTTTCTGTAAAAGTATGGTGAGTAATTTGATAAGGTATTTCGAAAGAAAACACAGCGCCCTCCCCTTCCTCACTCCTTACATAAATGGTTCCGCCTTGAAATTCAACTATTTTTTTACAAATGGCCAGGCCCAGGCCTGTACCATGTTGTCTTTCTTTTGTTGAAGTACCATAAACCTGGGCAAATTCTTCGAAAATAATTTCCTGATCAGCAAGCTTAATGCCTATACCTGTATCAATAATATTTACTTTAAGTTTTGCCTGGTTTCTATTAGTTAAAGTGAGCAATGCTTCCAATGTGACGCTTCCACTTGACGTAAATTTGATGGCATTGCCTAACAAATTCATCAGCACCTGCTTTAGCCTCAAAGGATCACCAAGAAAATAGATATCCTCGTTTACAGACATATCCAGATAGAAACCAATTTCCTTTTGTAAAGCCTGAATACGCATGCTTTCAAAAACATTTTTAATGGTAGTATAAGGTAAGAAAGGAACTTGAGCTAAAGTCACCTTACCTGTTTCATATTTTGAAAAATCAAGAATATCATTGACAACATTCAGAAGCATCATGGATGATTCGCTGATGGCGGCAACCTGTTCCTTTTGTACAGGCGTAAAGTCAATCTGAATCAACTGTTCCGAGAATCCGATAATGGAGCTTAGAGGTGTGCGAATTTCATGACTCATGTTTGCCAGGAAGCAGCTTTTGGTGCGCGCATAAGATACCAGTTCATTGCTGTAATCAATTAAAGCTTTTTCATCCTTATAACAATGGTAGATCATGTAAAAGATAAAAGCCAATAAACCAACAGTGAGCGTAAGCAATACTTTGGTAAATTTATCTAAATTAATAACCGCATTCAAGGTGCTTTTATGAGTGATTTGCGATAAGTTGTAATAGTATTCTTTTTCAATGGATTGATATCTTTTTAATCCTTGAATGATGCCAGAAATTAATTGATAATCAATGTTAAACAATTGTTTTTCTTCATTGATAAGATCAAGTCTTAAATAATCATTAATGGCTTTAAGCTGCAACTCATTACGGGCTAAGCGGACAGAATCAGTTGTTTGAACCAGTGCGGATGTAGTAATACCATTCTGGTCTTTAATTTTAAAAAGATTAGTTTCCGGAAGAGATTGCCGTTCAAGTACCTGATCAAGCTTTATTGAAAAACTGATCAGACTGTCACACAAAATTTTCAGCCTGATAAACTCGTTTATAGCCGGTTGGTTTTGACTGATTAAAGCAGGTTGACCTTTAGATATAAAATCATTTTGCTTTTTCCGGCTGATGGCATTAAGAATGAAGGAGATTTCCTTAATCTCCTTCATAAATTCGTGGTGATAACAATGCTTTCTATTCACCATGAACATTCTGCAGTTGTTTTCTGCATGATATAACTTTAAAATACAACTATCAAGTTTAGCGTAATCATATTCTACCTGAGCAATTTTATCAACCGATTGGAGAAGCGGCAGGTTTGAAAAATTCACAAAAATAACGGCTGTTATTCCGAAAATGATCAAAATTGAAGAGACAATGATCAGGTATTTGTTTGCTAAACTTTTAGTGGATTTCAAATGCGTCGATTTAATTTTGTGATTATATCAACGCCGAATTTATGCTACTTCATCAATTATCTTAGGTTCTTCCTCCACCTCGTCTTTCTCCACACGAAGATTTCTGATGATATGTTGTTGCCTATCAGGGGTATTTTTTCCCATATAATATTCTAACAGGCTTTTAATGGTCTGATCTTTTAAAATAACAGGATCAAGCCTGATATCTTTACCAATAAACAAACCAAACTCATCAGGAGAAATCTCTCCCAATCCTTTAAAACGGGTGATTTCGGGCTTGCTACCTAATTTTGCAATAGCATTTCGACGCTCTTCATCACTATAACAATAAATGGTTTCTTTCTTATTTCTAACCCTAAACAAGGGTGTCTGTAATATATAAACATGGCCTGCTTTTACTAAATCAGGAAAAAACTGAAGAAAAAAGGTCATCATGAGTAAACGGATGTGCATGCCGTCCACATCTGCATCAGTCGCAATTACGATATTGTTGTAATGCAAACCATCCAGGCCATCTTCAATATTAAGCGCATGTTGCAGTAAATTAAACTCTTCATTTTCATAAACCACTTTTTTAGTCAGCTCATAGCAGTTAAGTGGTTTACCTTTTAAGCTGAAAACGGCCTGGCAATCCACATCCCTTGATTTTGTAATGGACCCTGATGCAGAATCACCTTCAGTAATAAACAAGGTCGTTTCATAGCGTTTTTCATGTGTACTGTTAAAATGAACCTTACAGTCACGCAGTTTTTTATTGTGTAGCGAAGCTTTTTTAGCCCTGTCGTTTGCTAACTTTTTAATTCCTGCAATGTCTTTACGTTCCCGTTCAGATTGATTAATACGCTTCAAAAGGGCATCTGCCACATCCGGATTTTTGTGCAGATAATCATCCAGTTCTTTTTTAACAAAGTCGTTAATAAATGTAGCTACAGATGGTCCTTCAGGCCCCATATTCTGAGAACCCAGCTTCGTTTTGGTCTGCGATTCGAAAACAGGTTCCTGTACCCGGATGGAAATGGCCGCTATAATAGATGAACGGACATCAGCTGCATCAAATTCCTTCTTGAAAAATTCACGAACGGTTTTTACTACTGCCGCGCGAAAGGCCGCCTGGTGTGTTCCGCCTTGTGTGGTGTGCTGCCCGTTGACAAAAGAATGGTAATCCTCACCATATTGCTGTCCGTGGGTCATGGCAATTTCGATATCATGCCCTACCATATGTATAATCGGATAGCGAATTTCTTCAGGCTTATTGAATTTGGAAAGCAAATCATACAAGCCCCTTTCTGAAAAATATTTCTGATTATTGAAATTGATGGTCAAACCCGTGTTCAGAAACACGTAATTCCATACCATACTTTCTACAAAATCAGGGATATAATGGTAATTTCTGAAAATGGTTTCATCAGGATAAAAGGTAATGGCCGTTCCATTGCGCTGGGTAGTATCAATTACGGGTTGTTCATTTACCATTTCCCCTTTAGAAAACTCTACTTTTTTGGTTTTACCATCACGGTATGATTGTACGGTAAATATGGTAGATAAGGCATTTACAGCCTTGGTACCAACGCCATTTAACCCAACAGATTTCTGAAAGGCATTGCTGTCATATTTCCCCCCCGTATTGATCTTACTTACACAATCAATCACTTTTCCTAATGGGATACCACGACCATAATCACGAACATTTATTTTCTGCTCAGAAACAGTGATTTCAATGGTTTTTCCGGTTCCCATCACAAACTCATCAATAGAATTATCTACAATTTCTTTCAACAAAACATAAATTCCATCATCTTGTGCAGAACCATCACCCAGTTTACCAATGTACATACCGGGCCGTAATCGAATGTGTTCTTTCCAATCTAATGAGCGAATGCTGTCGTCGTTATAAATTACTTCTGCCATAAATTTTTTAATTGTTATCAGGTTGGTTGAACTTTACGATTACACAAAGGAGCCTTACCGAGGGATGTTCGGAACAAGCCTTAACACTCAACATGACAATAAGTTTGGGATGATTTGATATCGCTTAAATGAGCCATCATCTGTGATGACGGTTCAAAAGCCGGATAGCAAAATTATTATACAATAATAGTTTTAATCTTTGAAGCTCGCAAATGAAAATTTCAACAATTGTTTTGGGGATTGAGGAGCACGGAAAATGAGAGATGGAAAAGTGGGAATTGTTGAAATGTTTAATGGTCAAATTACCAGCTGAAAGCGGCCAACCGGAAACTTCTTCCATAATTTCCCTATCTTCGTTCTCTTTTATTTAAACCTGATTTAATGCAACCTAAAAAGCAGCTCTCACTCTTTGATTTATCCATGATCGTAGTGAGTTTGGTGATTGGAATGGGAATTTTTCGTACGCCGGTAAATGTGGCTGCAAAAGCTCAGATACCTGAACTTTTCTATTTGGCATGGTTTATTGGTGGCTTTGTGGCATTTTGCGGGGCACTTACGTATGCAGAAATTGGTTCCAGATACCCTGTAACAGGAGGATACTATAAAATCTTTTCTGCCGCTTATCATCCTTCAATTGCTTTTGCAATCAATTGCATCGTCATCATTTCAAGCGCGGCATCTGTAGCAGCTATTTCTATTATTGGGGCAGAATATTTAGGCAAAATTGTTTTACCAGCCCATATGCAAACTGATGTTTACCGGGTAGCCATTGCCATTACCACCATTTTAGTCTTTTATTTCATCAATTTACTCGGTTTAAAAGCAAGTTCAAAAACGCAAAATATATTAACCATAGTGAAAATCGGCTTGATTTTACTGCTCATCTCGGCGGTATTTTTTGGTTCACAAACCGAAACCATCATGCCTGTATTTAAAACGCATACGGGCACACGACCAGGGTGGACAGATTATGGAAAAGCTTTGGGATTATGTTTAATTGCCGTGTCTTTTTCTTACGCCGGATACGCACAAACCATTAATTTCGGGGGTGAAGTGAAAGAAGCCAAAAAAGTGATTCCACGTTCAATCATCATTGGCCTATCCATTATTGTTGCACTTTACCTGATTATCAACTACGTTTATGTTCGGGTAATCGGTTTCGAAGAACTTAAATCTGCCGAAAGTATCGCAGCCATTTTAGCTTCCAGGATATTTGGACCTGCTGGTTTTAAGATGCTTTCAGTCATTATTTTTGTTTCTGTAATGGGTTATGTAAATGTGAATTTATTGAGCAATCCAAGGGCCATGTTTGCCATGGGTGAAGAAGGGGCACTTCCAAAGATTTTCAGCAAAATGAATCAGAAAACGGAAGTGATTACCATCAGTTTAACCGTTTTCACTTTAATTGCTGTGGTCATTATCTTTTATGCCAAAACTTTCGACAAAATTTTAAACTACACCATTTTTCTGGAAAGCATCAGTATGGCCAGTTCTGCCGCCACCATCTTTATTTTAAGAAAGCGGACAGCACATCTTGATCAGAAAAGCATTTATACCGTCCCTTTATATCCTATATTGCCCATTATATTCATTGCGGCTTATACTTTTGTTGCGTTTAGCATTTATGCAGACGATCCTGGCGCAGCGCTCAATGGTTTATTTATTTTTACAGGTTTTCTGGTTATTTATTTTGCGACCAAATTATTTCAAAAGAAACGTAATTTTTCTAATAAAAACTAATCAAAAGCATATAGTTTTCAACCACTTTCTGCAAATAAAGTTGTTACTTGAAACTAATTAGAAGCGCACAGGTTCGTTACCAAAAGAATAAATCAAATGGAAAAAATTTAATGAATAAAACGCTCACTTTAAAACAAGAAATTACTTATGCAGCAGGCATGATTGGCTGGAGTACAATGACAAATATTATCATTGTAATGCTGCCTTTTTTTTATTTGCCTCCAAATCATTCCGGCTTACCTGCTTTGGTTCCGCAACTTGTTTTTTTAGGCGCGTTCAATATTTTATCCATTATTGCCGCATCTGGAAGATTGGTTGATGCCTTGTTTGATCCCTTCATTGCAGGCAGAAGCGATGCCAGTAAAAATCCGAATGGCCGGAGGATGCCATTTATGAAATGGGCGATTGTACCGGCCATACTGTTTTGCGGATTGGTGTTTTATCCTCTTCAAAAAACAGAGAGCTTACAAAATGCCTGGTGGCTGACCATCACCCTGTGCTTGTTTTTTATATCTGTAACCACTTATATTATCCCCTATAATGCCTTATTGGCAGAAGTAACCAACACCCCGCAGCAAAAAGTTAAATTATCCAGTTATCAGCAGGTTGGATTTGTAATTGGCATTATCTTTTCAGCTTGCACCAATAATTTCGCCGATCTCGTTCAGGACTACTGTACAGTGGCAAACCGGAGTGAAGCCATACAAATCGCCATTTGGGCTTTGTGTTTATTATCAGGCTTGATGATGGTGATGCCCATATTCACCATTAAGGAAAAAGACTTTTCTGTAGCCAGGCCAACACATGTACCCCTATGGCCCGCCATAAAAAACACCTTTAAAAACAAAAACTTTAAGTATTACCTGATTTCAGATTTTGCCTTTTATACCGCGTTAAGTATCATTTCAAGCGGATTATTATTTTTCTGCACCGTTTTACTGGGTTTACCGGAATCAGAGGGCGGGAAATTTATGGGTACCATGGTAATCGCTTCTTTATTATTTTATCCGCTGATTACTTTCGGATCGGCTAAAATTGGCAAGAAGCCTTTTGTATTACTGGGATTCGGCATCCTGTGCCTGATATTTGTAACCATTTATTTCTTGGGCAAACTCCCGTTCGGTCCTTACACACAAATTTATCTTCTGGTACTCTCAGCCTCTTTTCCTTTGGCGGCCCTGGGTATTTTGCCCACAGCGATCTTAGCAGATATAGCTCAAAAGGATACTTTAGAAACCGGTGAAAACCACGAAGGAATGTTTTTTGCAGTGAAATACCTTTTTGTAAAATTAGGGCAGACTTTAGGCATCGCTATTTTTGCCATGCTCACGATTTACGGGAAAGATCCGGGAAATGATTTTGGCCTCCGCCTGAATGGAATTGTAGGATTCGGACTTTGTTTACTGGCACTTTTATTTTTTAGCAGGTTTAAGGAAGAAAAATAAATCCATTAAACGGGCTGGCATAAAAAAAACGCATGAAACAGTTCGCTTCATGCGTTTTTTAAAATTAAGGCTATTAGTACCCTGGACTTTGTTTCAAGGTTCCGTTACTTCTGTCAATCTGATCCTGAGGTAATGGAAAATATTCGTCTCTTGATTCAATCGTTATACCATTCAGATAGTTGAAGTATTTTCCTTCAAAAGTAAAATAACTCTCCAGTGTCTGCTTGGCAATCCCCCAGCGCACCAGGTCAAAAAAGCGGTGTCCTTCCATCGCCAATTCCAGTCTGCGCTCAAAACGAACCGCATTCCTGGCATAAGTAGCATTTGGAAATGATGGATATGGGCTAACTTTGTAAGCTGCCGCCGGCGTACCGTTAATTGTTGTCGGGGTTATTTTAGCTGCCCGAAGTCGAACAGCGTTCACTAATGTTAATGCTGTAGAAAGGTCATTTGTTTCAACAGCACATTCTGCAGCCATTAGATAAACATCACTTAAACGGATAAGATTAACATTCAAACCGGTGACGTTAGTCATACCCGGACCAGTACCCGACGCAATCTGAGAAGACTCAATTGAATTTTTTACCGCTACAAACGGGCCACCATTACTGGCATCCCTGATCCAGCTATCGCCAGCCATAATTCCCCAATCACGATAAGGTACACCGCGGCGTCCGATGGTGGATTCTATTCTTGGATCAAATGCTATTGAACGATCTAACTGATAACTCGCTTTCTCAGCAGCTGATAAATTTAAATCAGAAGTATAAGCATTGGTTCGGTAGCTACCATCTAACAGTGGTAAGCCTGAAGCATCTACTTTAAAGGCATTTGCTAAATCAATAGTTGGCTGAAAAAATCCGCAGCAGTTAATTGGTGTTACCCCTCCATAAGGGAAATTTAACATATCACCCACATTGCCATTATCACCACCTGTTCCGTCTGTACCTACCGAATGCTGTACAGCTACGATAGATTCTGGTCCGTCTTCTTTGGTAATATCAAAATTATCACCATAAGGCATATCTACCAAACTTCCTTTTGCCGTAATGACGGCATTAAGTTGAGCATAAGCTTCAGCATAGCGTTTTTGGTACAATAAAACCTTTCCAAGGTAAGCCTGAGCAGCATATTTATCCATACGACCCTTTTGACCTTTAGGTTTAGTGGTTCCAAGGTTGGCTACTGCAGCCTGAAGATCCTCAATGATATTCGGGTAGATATCCTTGTCGTTGGGAATAATGGCTCCGTTTGAGGCTTCGGTAACATAAGGCACCATTTTAAAAACCCTCACGAGAAAGAAATAATAATGTGCCCTGAGCAGCCTGGCTTCGCCCTGGATTTCTTTCGCCCTGCTATCTGAAAACTTTGTAGCCCCACTTCCAGATTGTAGCGTTGCAAGTACCTTTAAAGTATTGTTACAACGTTGAACACCTTCAAAGCATCTATCGTACAAGTTAGCGAGGTTATCATTTGTGCTGGTAGGCGAGTGTTGCTCTATGGCATTCATATTAGGCTGATCTCCATTACTACTGCCTTTGTGCGCATTATCAGAAGCTACTTCACCAAATAACCATTGGCTCGGTGCTGCACCATAATTACCCCATGTGCCATTAATATTACCATTGAGCAGACCGTATGCACCTACAAGTAAACCCTCTACCCCATCCTGTGTGGTCAATTGCTCTGCTGTAAGCTCAGCCTGCGGGTTTAGCGAAAGAAAGTCCTTTTTGCACGATACGCTACTTAAAATGAATATGGATAAGAAAATATATTTTATATGTTTCATCTTGAAATCTTTTAATTAAAATCCAACATTTATACCTAATAAAAACTGTCGAGGTGATGGATATACCCCCTGATCAACCCCCGGAGCAGTGAAGCCATCCGTAATCTGACTAACTTCCGGATCTACGCCTGTATATTTGGTGATGGTAAATAAGTTACTCGCTGCAACATATACCCTGAATTTGCTGATACCTGCTTTAGATCCAAAAACTTTATCAGTAGGGATGGAATATCCGATCTGAAGATTTTTAAGCCTTAGAAAACTACCATTCTGAATATAGTAACTGGAAGAAGCAAATTCTACATCAGATGCACCTGTATAGGCAGAAGGGATAGTACTGGTAGGGTTGCTTGGACTCCAGGCATTTAGCAAACGGGTACTTTTGGCCCCATCAAATGATGGGAAATCGGTAAAGTAACGGGTAGCTTCGAAGATATCATTACCTTGTACACCATATAAGAATGCTGTAATATCAAAATTATGATAAGAGGCGTTCAGATTAATACCATAAGTAAAATCAGGATTTGGATTTCCAATAATGGTACGGTCTTTCGGGTCAATCACACCATCTCCGTTAATATCCATGTATTTTAAGCCACCTACACGGGCACCAGTATAAGATGGGCTGTTCTGGATATCTGCTGCACTCTGGTAAATTCCATTGGTTTTATATCCATAGAAAGATCCGAATGGGGCACCTTGCTGTAGAACACTGGTTTGCAAACTTCTGTAATTACCATACACCTGGTTGAAAATTCCGGGAGCAAGCTGATCGATTTTATTTACGTTTCTTGAAAAGTTAACACCAATATCAAACTTAAATGGATTATCGGCTTTTCTGCCATAGTGATAGGCTACATTAAATTCGATCCCTTTATTGCTCATGTCACCAATATTCACAAATGGAGAACTTCCGCCTCCAACTGCACTTGAAGGTAAAGGCAGGTTATAAAGCATATCAGTAGTTTTCTTATTGTACCAGTCTACTGATCCATCAAAAGCCCCCTCAAATAAGGTAAAATCTATACCCACATTCAGGGCTTTTAATGATTCCCATTTCACATCGGAATTTAGATAAGCATTTTGCCATACACCAGTGGTGAGCGTATTTCCACCTCCAACGGCATAAGCTGCATTCGTGATCGAACTTTGGTACCTGTTGATATACTGATATGGCGGAATCCGCTGGTTACCCGTTTGACCGTAACCTACACGAAGTTTTAAGTCACTTACCCATTTAACACTCTTCAAAAACTCCTCTTCCGATAATCTCCAGGCTATACTCCCTGCGGGATAAACACCGTATTTGTTTGCCGGACCGAAGTTAGATGATCCATCCCTCCGAACGGTTACGCTGGCCAGGTAGCGGTCATTAAATGAATAATCTACTTTTCCAAATATGGAGAATAGGGAACCGATAGCGCCTGTGCTGGAATTACTGATATTGGAAGATCCGGTGTTGAGGTAATAATAATCCAGATCGCCTAGTAAAAAGAAATCATTTCTTGATCCATTTAATTGTCTGGATCTTGAACGTATGGCTTCAGTACCAACCAATACATTTAATTTATGCTTTTCATTAAAGGTAGCACTATAATTTAAAGTATTAGACCAGGTCCATTCTGTATTATAACCCTGGTATTCGCTTAAATTATTAGAGTTATTTCCTTCCGAGAATTCGAGGTTTGGATAACGCATAGACATCCCGTTATAATTTTCATAACGGATACCGAAATTGGTTCTCAATACCAAACCTTTCAGAATATCGCCTTCGGCAAACATATTACCGAAAAAGAAATTGCTTTTGTTTAAGTTATCCTTTGCCCTGTAAAGAAAAGCAACAGGATTTTCAGCATTTCCGAGCTGACTTCCACGGCTTCCGGCAAAATTTCCGTTAATGTCATAAACCGGAATAATTGTCGGAATCCTGTAGGCCCAGCTTAATGCACTACCCTGATCCTGGTAACCACCTGGCGTATTTGGATTTACACCAAAACCATATCCTTCAGAATAACTGTATTGCGCGTTTTCACCAAAACGAACGTGTTTGTTGAATGCACTAACGGTTGTATTTGATCGAAGGTTATAACGTTTAAAACCTGTATATTCAATTGTTCCCTTCTGATTAAGATAGCCTGCAGACAAGGCATAGGTTGAATTTTCAGAACCGCCTGTTGCGCCCAGCTGATAATTTTGTACCGGAGCCGAACGGGTAATCTCATCAAACCAGTTTGTTCCTTGTTTGTTGGCCTTGGTTATCTGGTAAAAAAGCGAAGGATCCCGGCTGTAATTGTATCTTGACGGATCAGCATCTGCCGAAGTAACATCCTGCCCTAAAACAGATCCTGCGACCAAATATTCTGGTAGTACCGGCGTTGTTCCAGAACCATAATTTCTACCTGCAGCAATTGCTTTCCCGGCATTGGTATAGCTGTCAAATACATATTGCGCATATTGTTGCGGATTCATCATTTCTGGAAAACTGCCTTTCCGGGGTACCTGCGTGCCATAATAAGAATCGACGGTGATTTTTGGTTTGCCGGAGGTTCCTTTCCTGGTAGTGATAATTACAACCCCGTTATTTGCCCTGGAGCCATAAATTGATGCTGATGATGCATCCTTCAGCACCTGCATACTTTCGATATCATTCTGATTAAGCCAGGAGAGTTTACCTTCAAACGGCACACCATCAATAACATATAGCGGCTCATTATTATTAATGGTACTTGTTCCCCTGATTCGGATCTGCGGTGTTGAACCTGGTGCACCATCATTAATAATCTGTACACCAGTAGCCTTTCCCTGCAATGCTTCCACCGCACTTGCTGCAGGCTGAGCTTTTAAAACACCCATATCCACTACGGCTACGGCACCGGTTAAATCTTTTTTACGTTGCGAAGAATAACCGGTTACCACCACCTCGGTTAAATTGTTATTCTCCGCCTGTAGTATTATTGAAATATTGGTCTGGTTGCCAACTGTTACTTCTTTATTTGTAAATCCGATAAATGAAATTACCAATACATCTGATGGCTTTGCACTGATTGAAAATGCGCCATTAGCATCAGTTGTTGTACCTCCTGCCGCATTTTTAAGTTTGATTGTTGCACCTATAATAGGAAGTTGATCATCACTGGCAATAACCTTACCAGTAACTTTAGTTTGGGCAGTTGCGCCAACGGCATACAACAAACCCAAGCACAGAAGAAGGAATCCCCTCCTGAAAAAGGATAGATTTTGTTTCATAATTTATATTTTGGTTAGTATTCGTTTTTAGATCCGACTCACCTACTTATAAAGGAGTTCGAAGCTATTGGCCCTATCATAGATCTGTTAGTAACGGAGAATGGTTGTTCGCCCGATGTGAGGATTTAAAGGTGTTACGAGATAGGTTAAGGAACCAATTTGTGGATAAAGTACAGGTAATGCCATACGTAGAATTTTATTTGGTTAGTTAATAAGTTTATTCGTAGTTTAAATCATACTTTACAAACAAATTGTGTATATTTCTGATTATAAACTGATTACAAATTAATCATAAAATCATTACAAGCCAAATAATATTTTTTTTAATCGGATTAATACAGCCGTTTATAATGGGGAGCATTATTTTCATCCCTGATCTTTTGTAAAAATAATTTTTCTCGTCTCTCCGATTATTTCCCTATCTTTGTTGCCGAAGCAGGAATAAGGGCTTGCCATTCTGAATGGCATATTCTCTCCGCAAGTTAGTCCTTCAACAAATGATTGTTCTAGCTTCTTCAATAAATATTACAAAAATTCATACATGTTATTCAAAGAATTAAACCTCATAGCGCCTATTTTACAGGCACTGGAGAAAGAAGGTTATACACAACCTACCCCTATTCAGGAGCAATCCATCCCAACCATATTAAAAGGAAAAGATTTATTAGGCTGTGCGCAAACCGGAACCGGAAAAACTGCTGCCTTTGCCATCCCGATGTTGCAGCTATTACACGAAAAACACATCAATACCAAGGCAAATAAAAATATTAAGGCCCTGGTTTTAACACCAACCCGCGAGCTTGCTATTCAAATTGAAGAAAGCTTTAAGGCTTATGGCAGTAACCTTAACTTGCGCAGGCTGGTTATTTTTGGTGGCGTAAACCAACACTCACAGGTAGAAGCACTTAGAAAAGGTGTTGATATTTTAGTGGCAACTCCCGGCCGTTTACTGGATTTAATGAACCAGGGATTCATTAGCCTAAGTACCATTGAACTTTTTGTGCTGGATGAAGCCGACCGGATGCTGGATATGGGTTTCATTCACGATGTAAAGAAGGTGGTGGCCAAATTACCGGCAAAACGCCAGACTTTATTTTTCTCGGCCACGATGCCTGATGAAATTCAGAAATTGGCCAATACCATTTTATCCAGTCCGACAAAAGTAGAAGTTACACCAATTTCTTCTACAGCTGAAACCATTGTGCAATCTGTTTATTTTGTGGATAAGCCTGATAAAAAGAAATTATTAATCCATCTGCTGGAAGATAAAAAAATCGAGACCGCTTTAGTGTTTACACGTACCAAGCATGGCGCTGACCGGATTGTGAAAGATTTAGCTCATGCCGGAATCAAAGCAGCCGCCATTCATGGCAATAAATCGCAAAATGCCAGACAAAGGGCTTTAACTGATTTTAAAGATCGGAAAATTCGTGTGTTGGTGGCAACAGATATTGCAGCCCGTGGTATTGATATCGACCAGTTATCTCACGTTTTTAACTATGAGTTACCTAACATACCTGAATCATATGTACACAGAATTGGTCGTACAGGTCGTGCAGGTGCAAATGGTATTGCCATTTCTTTTTGCGATGCAGAAGAAAATGAATATTTGTTAGATATTCAGAAACTAATTAAAATCACACTACCTGTTGTTGACGATCATCCTTATCCGCTTAGCTGGGAAAGCATGCTGGCTAAAAACCAGGTTAAACGTAAACCTCAGGCACAATCCAAAGGTGGTGGTGGCGGTAAAAGAAGCGGTGATGGAAATATGAGTGGCAAACCGCGTAACGCCAGCAATAATAGAAGATCAGGTGGAAATAGAAATAAGGCGAAAGCTTAAACCCTGTCCGTCGTTCTGAACTTGATTCAGTATCCAATATGATTTAGATGCTGAATAACGATTCCCCATAAAATTGGGAATGAGGATAGCCTAAAGAAGCAAATCCCGAATTGATTGCTCAATCCGGGATTTGCTTTTTATTAAAGAATAGAAAGAAAGACCCTATGCCTTAAACTTTCCATCCTCAACCTTAAACAACTACATTAATAATCTTTCCCTTAACAAAAATGATTTTTTTCGGTGTTTTGCCATCCAAAAATTTCTGGAATTGTTCATTCGCAAATAGAATGGCTTCTACTTCTGGTTGTGCCAGGGTTAAACTCAAATTCAGGTTCATTTTCATTTTACCGTTCACTGAAACGGGATAAGCAAACTCATCCTCCACTAGGTGATCCGGATTAAAGGTTGGGAAAGCTGTATAAGATAAACTTCCTGCTTCATTCCCCAACTGTACCCAAAGTTCTTCACAAATGTGCGGTGCATATGGCGATAAGATCACCACCAGATCCTGCAAAACAGCACGTTTGTTACATTTTAAATCGGTCAGCTCATTTACCGCAATCATAAAACTGGATACAGAAGTATTGAAAGAGAAACGCTCAATGTCGTCCTGCACTTTTTTAATGATTTTGTGTAAAGCTTTCAGTTCTGCCTTGGTTGGCTCCGCATCAGAAACCGTAAATTCCCAGGCTTCATTGTGGAATAATCTCCAGAATTTCCGCAGGAACTTAAATACGCCTTCAATCCCATTGGTATTCCAGGGTTTACTTTGCTCCAACGGACCTAAGAACATTTCATACATCCGCAAGGTATCAGCGCCATAACGTTCAATCAAATCATCCGGATTCACCACATTGAATTTTGATTTCGACATTTTTTCGACTTCAACACCGCAAATGTATTTGCCGTTTTCCAGAATGAATTCGGCATTGGCATATTCTTCTCTCCACGACTTAAATTTATTCAAATCTAAGGTATCGTTCTCCACAATGTTAACATCAACATGCAATGCTGAAGTTTTGTATTCCCTCCTTAATCCTGCGGAAACAAAAGTACTAGTTGGCTTTCCATTCTCGTCATTGATGCGGTAAACAAAATTACTCCTACCCTGAATCATCCCCTGGTTAATCAGTTTTTTGAAAGGCTCTTCTTCCTTGGTATAACCTAAATCTTTCAAAAATTTATTCCAGAAACGACTGTATAGTAAGTGGCCCGTTGCATGTTCAGAACCGCCGATGTATAAATCAACAGCCTGCCAGTAGTCAATCGCTTCTTTAGCTGCAAAATCAGTATCATTATTGGCATCCATATAGCGGTACCAGTACCAGCTGCTTCCAGCCCAGCCTGGCATGGTGCTTAGCTCGTAATGATCACCGGCAGAAGGCGTCCAGTTGCTTGCCCTCGCCAAAGGTGGCTCACCCGTTTCAGTAGGCAAATATTTATTAATTTCTGGTAATATGAGGGGTAATTCCTCTTCTTTTATTAAATATGGTAATCCATCCTTAAAATAAACCGGAATCGGCTCACCCCAATAACGCTGACGGCCAAAAATAGCATCACGTTGACGGAAATTTACTTTTGCTTTTCCAACATTTTCTTCTTCTAACCAGTTATTTAAAAGTGGAACCGCTTCTCTATAGGTTAATCCATTGATGAAAGCTGAATTAATATATTTCCCCTCTTTGGTTGGGTCGGCCTGCACATCAATGTCTTTCTGTGCGTCTAAAATTTGAATAACCGGCAGATTAAAATGCGTCGCAAATAACCAGTCACGCTGATCGCCGCTCGGCACACCCATCACCGCGCCTGTTCCATAACCTGCAAGTACATAATCTGCAATGTATAATGGAACACGTTCACCACTCACCGGATTAATGACATAGGTACCGGTAAAAGCACCTGAAACTGTTTTAGTGTCCGCCATGCGGTCTAATTCAGATTTCTTTTTGGTTTGGGCTATATAATTTTCTACTTCAGCTTTTTGCTCAGGTCTAGTTAATTCAGCAACCCATTCGTGTTCAGGCGCTAAAACCAGGTAAGAAACCCCGAAAATGGTATCTACGCGGGTGGTGAAAACCTCAATGTAGTCTGAAGTACGGAGTACAGCATCAGAAGTCTGATTTGTAGATCGTAAATCTTCAATCTTAAATTTAACTGATGCGCCTACACTCTTTCCAATCCAGTTGCGTTGCATTTCCTTCACGGGTTCCGGCCAGTCGATGGTATCTAAACCTTGTAAAAGTCTGTCAGCATAAGCAGTGATTCTCATGCTCCATTGCATCATTTTTTTCTGTTCCACCGGAAAACCGCCACGTTCAGAGAAACCATCTTTAACTTCATCATTGGCCAGAACTGTTCCTAAAGCCGGGCACCAGTTCACTGTACTTTCCCGTAAATAGGTTAAGCGGTATTTCAACAATTCAGTTTGCTTTTCTTCTTCCGTAAAGGTTGCCCAATCACTTGGCAGGAATATTTTTACGTCTTCGTCGCAAGCGGCTTTTACATCAGCCGACCCTGAAGCATTAAATTTCTCAATTAAAGTGGTGATGTCTTCTGCACGATCATTTTCAAGGTTGTACCAGGAATTGAACAATTGCATAAAAATCCACTGTGTCCATTTATAGTATGATGGCTCGCTGGTACGCACTTCTCTGCTCCAGTCAAAAGAAAAACCAATCTGATCTAACTGGCGACGGTAAGTGGCAATGTTTGCCTCAGTGGTAATGGCCGGATGCTGACCAGTTTGTATGGCATACTGTTCTGCAGGCAAACCGAAAGAATCATAGCCCATTGGATGCAAAACATTAAACCCTTTAAGGCGTTTGTATCTTGAAAAAATATCAGATGCAATGTAACCCAGTGGGTGACCAACGTGTAAACCTGCTCCTGATGGATAAGGAAACATATCTAGCACATAATATTTTGGTTTTTCAGAATTGCTTTCGGCTTTAAAGGTTTCATGATCTGCCCAAAATTTCTGCCACTTTTGTTCTATTTCTTTGAATTGGTAATCCATTGCAAGTTTTAAATTTTTAAAGGAGCGAAAATACGGAAATAAAAAGCTTAAAAAAACAGAATAGATGACTATTCAAAATCCTTTAGGTTTTTAAAAACCCATAAGGATTGAAATATAAAAAAGCGCCATTGGCTATCAATAACCAATGGCGCAAGCAAACACTAGGGAATTAGATTTTATCTGGTGAGGTAATATACCTTTACAATGTTGGTTTTATCTATTTTAGCAGTAAACTGAAATTGCGACTGTGTCAGGCTTTTAACGGTTGCATTTGAAACACCTTCGGGAAAAGACATCACGAAATCGTCTCCAAGGGAGGTTGTGTACGTACCTATGGTACGCTGATTATTTAAACTCAATTCCACCTGGTCATCATTATCAGCTTTGAAATCCAGATAATCATTAATGGTATAATTAAATGTTCCGTTAAGAGATGGGTTTGTATTCCCGGAAACTTCGATTTTATTGACGGTCCATTTCCCCATGATCCGGGCTTTTAAAGAAACAGTATCTTTTTTACAGGATAATAATGCTGTTGTTGCAATAAATAATAAGCCAATTACGGTAATTTGTTTTTTCATTCAGAATAGATTTTAGGTTTTTACTAGCATTATAAACGCCTGATCTCCGGATTTCGTACCGGTTTCAAAAATTTGGGTACTGCGCTGCAATATTTTCAAGTGAACTAAATCACGGGCAGGGCCGTTATATTCATTTAGAATAGCTTTATATTGGTGTTTATCAGGTATAATTTATATTTTCGCAAAAACAAAATTGAAATACATGGAAGAATTCGAAGTAAGTGACGCATCTAAGAAAACCAAAACCGTATATATCTCTACCATTATTAGTATTGCGCTGGTTTTATTGATGCTGGGCCTGCTTGGGTTGGTACTTGTACACGCCAAAAACCTGTCCAATTACGTTAAGGAAAATATTGTTTTAAATATTATTGTTGATGAAGGTGCAAAAGAAACGGATGTGCTGGCTTTTCAAAAAGAATTAAATGCCAACCGTGCCGTAAAGCAAACACAATATGTAAATAAAGAACTGGCAGCGAGAAACCTGACCCAGGATTTAGGTGAAGATTTTGTTAATTTTCTAGGCTACAACCCGCTTACTTCTACTTTTGATGTTTATCTGAAAGCGGAATATGCCAATAATAAAAGTATTGAAACTTTAAAAGCCAACATTGCTAAAAACCCTGTTGTGAAAGAAGTGGTATATCAGAGTTCTTTAATTGATATGGTGAATAAAAATATCAATACCATTGGCTTAATTATCCTGGCATTTGCGGCATTGCTTTTAATTATTGCCATTGCACTAATTAACAACACCATACGCTTAGCCATCTACTCACAAAGATTTTTAATTAAAAGTATGCAGCTCGTTGGTGCAACGAAAAATTTTATCCGACGTCCTTTTCTATTATACGCAGCCTTACATGGTTTAATCGCAGCTTTCATCGCGATTATTATCTTACTGGCTACATTAATATATGCACGGAAAGAAGTTCCTGAAATTATTATTTTAAACAACTATAAAGAGTTTGGCTTTGTATTCGTTGGCTTAATTATTATGGGCATTTTTATTACGGGCATTAGCACCTGGTTTGCGGTAAGCAGGTATTTACGTTTAAAATCTTACAATCTTTATAGATAATGGCATTAGAAAAAAAGACAAGTCCGGTAACGAAGGACGTAAAAAGTGAATTGGTTTTTACCAAAAAAAATTATCAGCTATTGTTAATCAGCATGGGTATTGTAGCACTGGGCTTCATATTAATGATGGGCACCACTGGGGATATTTATGATTTTAGAAGGACCTTACTCGCACCCCTCGTTGTGCTTTTTGGCTTTGTCTTCGGCATTTATGCAATTCTTAAAAAATAACTTTGCTTTAAATAAAGTCTTTTTTAACTTATGATATGACGACTACAAATCTGCAAATAGAAATAAATTCTTTGCCCTTGGATCTGAGACAGGAGGTGGCAGATTTTGTAGAATTCTTAAAAACGAAAAAAGCAAATAAACCAAAATTAAAGTCACGAGAATTTGGTTACGCAAAAGGTAAAATCAAGTTAGCTGATGACTTTGATGAACCATTGGAAATGTTTTCAGATTACATTTAATGGCTTTTTTGTTAGATACACATACTTTCTTTTGGTTTGTTGCCGGCGATAATCAATTGTCTGAATTGATAAGAAAAAAAATATTAAACCTTAATGAATCTTGTTTCCTAAGCATTGCATCACTTTGGGAGATTGCCATCAAAAAGCAGATTGGAAAATTAGTATTAAATGTAGGTTTTGATGAATTATTTAGATTTGCAGAAAGAAATCAAATTGAAATCGTTTCAATTAATGAAACCCATCTAACAACTTTACTAACTATTGCCTTGATCACCCATGACCCGTTCGATAGAATTATTGTATCTCAAGCACTATCAGAAGATTTAACTCTCATTTCAAGAGACAAAAAACTCAAAAATTATAAGATAAAATTACTTTGGGACTAACCCACATTTACGTACTATGAACTATTTCCAAGCCATTATCCTTGCCATTATTGAAGGACTGACGGAGTTTTTGCCTGTATCAAGCACCGGTCACATGATTATTGCGTCATCATTTATGGGCATTGCTAGCGACCCCTTCGTAAAGCTCTTTACAATTGCCATTCAACTGGGGGCCATACTCTCCGTGATTGTATTGTATTTCAAAAGGTTTTTCAAATCGATCAACTTTTATATTAAACTTTTGGTAGCTTTTATCCCGGCAGCGGTTTTCGGATTGCTTTTAAGTAAAAAAATTGATGAGCTTTTAGAAAGCCCGATGGCAGTTGGCATCTCTTTACTCGTTGGCGGAGTAATCCTTTTATTTGTAGATAAATGGTTTAATCAACCTACCATTCATGAAGAAGAAGAAATAAATTATTTAACGGCCCTGAAAATTGGTTTTTTTCAATGTATTGCCATGATTCCAGGTGTTTCACGCTCCGGAGCCACGATTGTTGGTGGCATGAGCCAAAAATTAAGCCGAAAATTAGCGGCAGAATTTTCATTCTTTTTAGCCGTGCCAACCATGTTTGCGGCAACAGGCAAAAAACTATTTGATTTTTATAAAGAAGGAAATACCATTACGCATGATCAGGCTAATCTTTTAATTATTGGAAATGTAATCGCTTTCATTGTCGCACTTTTAGCCATTAAAAGCTTTATCGGTTTTTTGAATAAGCATGGCTTCAGGGTATTTGGCTGGTATCGTATTATTGCAGGTTTAATCCTCATTATTCTATTGTACACCGGACATAACTTGCAAGTGATATAATCCGTATCTTTGCGGAAAAAAGATTTGTGAGTACAGAAAATTCTAAGTTTAAAGATTTCAATTTTGCCGAGGGCGAACTGCTTTTAATTAACAAACCTTACAAATGGACTTCATTTGATGTGGTGGGCAAAATCCGTAACGCTCTAAAACCATTAAAACTAAAGGTTGGTCATGCGGGCACATTAGATCCGCTCGCTACCGGCTTATTGATCATTTGTACAGGGAAACTCACCAAGCAAATAGATACTTTTCAGGCAGAAGAAAAGGAGTATACCGGAACCATGATGCTTGGTGCCACTACCCCATCATTTGATATGGAGACAGAAGTTGATCAGACCTTCGACATTTCAACCATCACTCCTGAACAGATATACAATGCTACAGCACCATTTATTGGTGATATTGAGCAATATCCGCCTGCACATTCAGCTGTAAAAATCAACGGCGAACGTTTATATGTCAAAGCCCGTTTGGGTGAGGCCGTAGAATTACGTAAACGTTTCGTAAGTGTCCCGGAATTTGAAATTACCAGAGTTGAACTGCCCGAAATAGACTTCCGCATTGTTTGCAGTAAAGGCACTTATATTCGTTCTTTAGTGTCTGATTTTGGGAAAGCATTAAATAATGGTGCCTATCTATCTAAACTCACCCGAACAAGAAGTGGAAACTTTTTGCTTTCAAATTCGTTTGAGGTTCTGGAGCTCGTTAATTATATTCGTAGCAGGAAAGAGGAAACTAAAATCCAGGAGTAAAAAATGAACCGAATAAAAAACAAGAATGCCCGGTTTGCAAAAGAAATTCTCTTAATTGTGGCGGGCGTTACTTCAGCTTGTTTTGGTTTAAAGAGTTTCCTGATGCCCAGTCATTTCATTGATGGTGGCGTGACGGGTATATCCCTGCTTTTAAGCACATTAACCGGATGGAACCTCTCCTACCTGATCGTCATTATCAATATACCTTTCGTTATCCTCGGTTTCAGGCAAATTGGAAAGGGCTTTGCCATTAAAACGGCAATAGCCATAGCAGCCTTATCCATGGCCTTAATTTTTTTGCCGTTTCAACCCATTACCCATGACAAACTCCTTATCGCCTTCTTCGGTGGTTTGTTTTTGGGAGGAGGAATTGGCATGGCCATGCGCGGCGGTTGTGTGATTGATGGAACAGAAGTACTGGCACTTTATATCAGTAAAAACAGTATCCTTACAGTGGGCAATATTATCCTGATATTAAACATCATCATCTTTGCCTTTGCAGCATACTTTTTAAATATCGAAACGGCACTTTACGCCATATTAACCTACCTCTCAGCCTCGTATACCATAGATTTTATTATCAACGGTATAGAGCAATACACCGGCGTAACCGTTATTTCAGAACATCAGGAAGAAATAAAAGATTATATTATTACAGAGATGAAACGTGGTGTAACCATTTATAAAGGAGAGGGTGGTTATGGAGAAAGAAAAGATATTGACATCCTTTTTACAGTAGTCACCAAGTTAGAAATGAGCAAATTGCAAACAGCCATCAGAAACATAGATGCTGATGCATTTGTGATACAACAACAAATTGCAGACTTAAAGGGTGGTGTTGTAAAACGCCATGCTTTGCATTAATAAATATAATTATAGAAATTTGGGCGTGCCCCCAAGCTATGCAAGGGGTCGGGCTGTACGCAATATACTTTTCGTTTTTATGTACTGATATTATCCGTTAGAACGAAAAGGTATACCGCTTCCATCCCTCACGCAAACCCCATAGTTTAAAAAGATTATCCCATTGAAAATATACCATAACCTATCCGAATTTACCAGGCTTAGCAACGCAATCGTAACCATAGGTACTTTTGATGGTGTTCATTACGGACACCAGAAAATCATCAAACAGTTAGTTGCAAAAGCAAAAGCAGATCATGGTGAAAGTGTTATTTTAACTTTCTTCCCTCATCCACGGCTGATCATTGATCCTGAAAATCAGGACCTTAAAATGATCAATACCATCAACGAAAAAGCTGAAATCTTAAAAAGCCTTGGTGTTGATCATTTAATCATCACCCCCTTTACCCGCGATTTTTCAAACCAGCTTCCGGATGATTATATCAAGAATACATTGGTTAATAACATCGGGACCAAACATATCATTATTGGATACGACCATCGTTTTGGAAAAGACCGTACCGGAAACCTTGCTGATTTAAAGGCAGCAGGTATTCATTTTGGTTTTACCGTTGAAGAAATTATGGAGCAGGATATCCACGATGTTGCGGTGAGTTCAACTAAAATCCGGCAGGCACTTCTAGCTGGTGATGTCGGCCTTGCATCAGATTATTTAGGCTATGCCTTTTCTATTTTCGGGCGCGTAATTAAGGGTGATAAAATCGGCAGAACCATTGGTTTCCCAACGGCCAACATTTTTGTAGAAGAAACCTATAAACTGATTCCAGGCGATGGCATTTATGCGGTAACGGTTGAAATGAATGTCAGGAGTCAGAAGTCAGAAGTCGAGAGTCAGAAGTCGGGAGTTAATGCCTCAGCTCCTCAACCCTCAACCTTTAAAGGTATGGCTTATATCGGTCAAAGGCCAACCATCAATGGCATGACGAGAAACATTGAAGTAAATATCTTCGATTTTAATCAGGAAATTTATGGGCAAGATATCAAAATGAATTTCTTAAAATTTCTACGCCATGATGTAAAATTCACTGGTTTAGAAGCTTTAAAAGTTCAACTTCAAAAAGATAAAGAAGATACACTGGCTTTCTTTTCATCTCTTAAATAGTTAATCTTAATCGAAATTTAACTTTCAAAAAAGCCTCATTTTCGCTATATTAGCAGCAATGAGGCTTTTTTATATCCTATTTTTTTTTAGTACGCTGGTGAGTTTCGCAAACTTTGCTGCTCCAAAAAAAGATAATGCCTTAAAAATTCAATTGGTGCAGTGCGCTCCTACCTTAAAAAAAAGCATTTTTAAATTACACTTTGGTAATAATCAGGAAAGTCTTCAAAAAGACCTGATCGATCATACCTTAGCTAAAATCCGTTTAGATCTACTTATTGTTGTACTGATTGCTTTGCCTTTCTTTTTCTATTTGAAGATAGATGAGTTGGTATTAAGTCGACCTAGATATAAATATTGGTTTCTACTTAAAATGCTTTACCCGAAACACGTTTTCTGGTAATTTACAAAGCCCACCACCATCAGGTGGAATACAACAACCGGTTTAGCCGGAAATCATTTTACCATTATACCGATTACCACCAATGCACTTACCAGATTTAATTGCCGATTTAGGATTAATCCTCGCCGCAGCGGGAATTACCACACTCATATTTAAAAAAATTAAACAGCCACTTGTTTTAGGTTATATTTTAGCAGGCTTATTGGTTGGCCCGCATTTAGATTTTTTTCCCTCCGTTACCGACACCAAAAATATTAATATCTGGGGCGAAATTGGTGTGATCTTCCTCCTATTCAGTTTAGGATTGGAATTTAGTTTTAAAAAACTGGTTAAGGTTGGCGGTTCCGCTTCGGTGACGGCCATTGTCGAAGTTGTTTTTATGCTTTTAATCGGTTTCTCAGCAGGTAAACTAATGGGCTGGAAAACCATGGACAGTATTTTTCTTGGTGGAATTTTATCTGTTTCTTCTACCACTATTATTATCAGGGCTTTTGAAGAACTTGGCGTAAAACATAAAAAATTCGCAGGTCTGGTTTTTGGTGTGCTCATTGTAGAAGATTTAGTGGCCATCTTGCTACTCGTTCTCCTCTCTACCCTTGCGGTGAGTCAGCAGTTTGCCGGTAGCGAAATGCTGATATCAATCTTAAAACTGGCATTTTTTTTAGTACTCTGGTTTTTAGGTGGAATATTTCTGATTCCGTCTTTCCTGAAAGCTACCAGAAAGCTGATGAATGACGAAACCATGCTCGTGGTTTCTCTGGCCTTATGCCTGTTAATGGTGCTCCTGGCTGTAAAGGTTGGATTTTCTCCTGCATTAGGTGCCTTTATTATGGGCTCCATCCTTGCCGAAACTACACAGGCCGAAAAAATAGAACATTTAACCAAATCTGTAAAAGATTTATTTGCAGCAGTATTTTTTGTTTCAGTAGGCATGCTCATTGATCCAAAAATACTGATAGATTACAGCATCCCGATTGTAATTGTAACACTAGCCACTATTTTTGGAAAGTTTTTGAGTTCAAGTCTAGGCGCACTCCTTTCCGGCCAGCCGCTCAAAACTTCTGTTCAATCTGGAATGAGCCTGGCACAAATTGGTGAATTTTCGTTCATTATTGCCACATTAGGATTAACCTTAAAGGTAACCAGTGATTTTCTCTACCCGATTGCCGTGGCGGCATCAGCCATCACTACTTTCACTACTCCCTACCTCATAAAACATTCTGAGGCATTTTATAATTTCCTTAACCGGATTCTGCCTAAAAAATGGCTGGATGGGATTTCAAGATACAGTTCCAGTACGGCAGGAATGACCACCTTGAGCGACTGGAAAATTCTTTTGCGGAGTTATGCCTTTAATACAGTTATCCATTCCGTTATTATTGTGGCAGTTATTTTTCTGGCATCGCGCTATATTCAGCCTTTCATTGCCAAAAATTTTGTAAATGGAATTAAATCGACCATAATCAGCCTGGTGGTTTCATTTATTATCATGGCGCCTTTTTTATGGGCATTATCCATCAGAAGGATTCAAAAAACGGCTTATTCACACTTGTGGCTGAATAAAAAATATACCCGAGGACCATTAATCGCGATAGAAGTATTCAGAATCGCACTAGGCATCTTTTTCGTTGGATTTTTAATGTACGAATTTTTTGATACCTGGATTGCCGCCGGAATTGCTTTAGCTTTGATTGTGCTGATGATGTTTATTTTCTCCAGGAAACTCCAGGCTTTTTACAACCAGCTGGAAAAACGTTTCATTTTAAACCTGAACGCACGAGAAAATCAGAAACCAGATATTTTACCCTGGGATACCCACCTGACAGAATTAACGGTTTCGCCAGAATCTGAGGTGGTAGGACAAACACTCGCAAGCCTGATGATCCGTGAAAAATTTGGTGTAAACATTGCCATGATTGAACGTGGCAGAAACAGCATCCCCACACCTGGAAGAGATGAAAGACTTTACCCCAATGACAAATTGCTGCTCATCGGTGCAGACGATCAATTGGCAGCAGTAAAGGCGATTTTAGAGGTGGATATACCGGAAACAGAAAGTGAGAAAAACTTCCCTGATAAGGAAATGACCTTACAGAAAGTGGTGGTAAATATGGAATCTCCGGTTTATGGACTGAGCATCCGGAATGCAGGAATAAGAGAAAAAGCACAGGCATTAATTGTTGGCATTGAACGCGGATCAGAACGCATTTTAAACCCCTCATCAGACTTCACATTTGATAATGGGGATATCATCTGGATTGTAGGGAATAATAAGAAAATTAAAGAGGTGATATAGGTAGTCCAGAGTTTTTAGTCAGTAGTCTGAAGTCTATATAACCTCCTGACTTCAGACTTATTTTTATATCTTCGTGATAGAACCTAACCTATGAAAGTTGATATAGAAAAAAGTGAGTTTCTTAATGAAATGATTGAGCAATGGCAAAACGATGGCTTAATTAACGAAGAAACAGGCTACAAACTTCGACAAAGCTATGAAGCTAAAAATTTCGACTGGTTAAGACTTGCCCAGTATGCCTTTTGGGTAGCATTGGCCTGTGGTTTTATCGCTTTAGGATCGCTCTTAATTGATAACGCTATACTCAATTATCTTAAACGCGTTTACAATACTCCAAATATTGTTATTGCACTGGTATCTGCCGGGATTGCCGGATGGCTTTATATATTGGGTTTCCGAAGGAAGAAAAAATTGCCTAATCTCAGATTTAGCAATGAGGCCATTGTATTTTCAGCCATTTTACTTACGGCGAATGCCATTGCCTATTTTGGCAAATCACTGGATAACGGTTCTGGAAATTTCACCATTCTGATATTAATTTCTGTATTTATTTACGGCGGACTTGGTTACTTCTTCAACTCAAGATTGATCTGGATATTTGCATTAATATCTTTAGGTGCATGGTTTGGTACGGAGACAGGTTATCTCAGCCGCTGGAATTATTATTTCCTGGGTATGAATTACCCGCTCCGGTTTGTCGTTTTTGGAGCCGTTTTAACCGCTGGTTCCTTTATCATGAAGGCCTTACCTAAAACCAGGCAATTTTTTCAAGTCACCTACATTGCAGGAATGGTTTATCTATTCATCTCATTATGGGCCTTATCGGTTTTTGGCAATTTCGCCAGTTTAGAAAAATGGTATGCAGTGCGACAGTTAAGTTTATTTTACTGGGCTCTAATTTCTGCGGCGGTCTGCGTACTCAGTACCTTATTTGGGTTAAAATACCGTGATGACATCGCAAGGGAATTTGGGATTACATTTTTGTTTATCAACCTCTATACCCGTTATTTTGAATATTTTTGGGATAGCTGGCACAAGGCGCTTTTCTTTTCGGTATTGGCCGCTTCATTTTGGCTGATCGGCAGAAAAGCAGAGAAAATATGGAATGTAGAATTTTTAAAGTAAGTCTTTCTTTGTATTAATTTATTGAAAGATTTAGCCAGCTGTATTATGAAAATCGACAATCAAAATTTGTACAAAAAGGTAATTGAACTACTCAACCAAGCCAGACAAAGCATAGTACAAACTATTAACAATACAATGGCCATGACCTACTTCGAAATTGGTAAAATGATTGTAGAAGAAGAGCAGCATGGTAAAGAAAAATCTGAATATGGAAAACAAGTTTTAAAGGAACTTTCAGAAAAGTTAGTCAATGAATTTGGCAAGGGCTTTTCGGAAACTAATTTAAAGCAAATGCGGCAATTTTATATCAATTATTCAATTCGTCAGACGGTGTCTGACCAATTCAAACTTACCTGGTCTCACTATCTTAAACTCATGAGGATAGCTGATTTGAATGAGCGTAATTTTTACGAAATAGAAGCCATAAAAAATAATTGGAGCTTACGAGAATTACAACGCCAATATGATTCTGCATTATATACGCGTTTAGCCTTAAGTAAGAATAAGAAAGAAGTGATTTCTCTTGGACAAAAAGGTCAGATCATTGAGAAAAACAAAGATTTAATAAAAGACCCTTATATTTTAGAATTTTTAGGCCTGCCAGATAAAAGTTTCTACTCTGAAAGCGATTTAGAGCAAAAACTGATTGATAAATTAGAACACTTTCTATTAGAGTTAGGTAATGGTTTTACCTTTGTAGCCCGCCAAAAAAGAATAACCTTTGGTGAACGTCACTTCAAAGTAGATTTGGTTTTTTATAATAGGATACTTAAGTGCTTCGTATTAATAGACTTAAAAATTGGCGAATTGAAGCATCAGGATATAGGCCAGATGCAGATGTATGTAAACTATTTTGATAGGGAAGTAAAACTTGATGATGAAAACAAAACTATTGGAATTATTCTTTGCCAGGATAAAAGCGAATCTGTAGTCAGATATACGTTACCAGAGAATAATGAGCAAATTTTTGCCAGTAAATACCTTACCGTATTGCCTAGTGAAAAAGATTTTATCCAAATCATAGAAAACCAATAAAAGTAACAACTAGCTTAATAGCATTATAATGCCTACAATAAAATAATCAATTGCTTCACTACTAAATAAGCTGCCAGCACATACAAAAATATGGCAATAGATTTATTGATAATCAGGCTGCTCAACGCAAATTTCTCCTGAATAAAAGTGGCAAAATGAGCATATACATATAAAGCTCCCGCAGAGCCAAAGCCTGATCCGATAGCAAAGACAATTAATGATAAATAATCCGTTTTAATCCATTCATGCAGGATGACATAATTACCAAAAAATAGCCAAAAAGGGATCTGAACCGGATTTAATACCCCTAATATTAAGCCATACAGTACACTCCCACTTCGCTTATCATCTTTTTTACTACTGGTTTTCGGAACTTTTTTACGATTTACCCAAGTGATGGTTCCCATGACAATAAACATGAGAATCATGAAACAATCAACCAGTGTTCCCAACCGCACTTCACTTACCGCCTCATTGGGATTGATATCACTCATCGCCCAACGGGCAAAACGCATCATCCCGAAAGTAAAAAATACTTCTACACAGGAAAATGAGAAGATAAAGTACCATACCTGCCGCATGCCTTTATTAATAGTCAGCTGTGCAACCGTCAAATTAATGTTACCAGGGGGAATATAACCCATGGCGTTGAGGAGGATGCCTATAATAAAGGTTAGAAAAAGCATTGCCGAAATTATGGATTTAAATTTAAATGCGATGCTAAATATTTACCTGTGTAAGAACTTTTCTCTTTTACCAAGTCTTCAGGTATACCTTCGAATACTAATTTTCCACCGCCATCACCACCTTCCGGACCAATATCAATCACCCAATCAGCACATTTGATCATATCCATATTGTGCTCAATAACCAATATTGTATTACCTTGTTCTATTAATGTATTCAGTGCCTTCAATAATTTTTTGATATCGTGAAAATGCAATCCGGTAGTTGGCTCATCAAAAATAAATAATGTTTTATTGGCATTATTCCCCTTAATTAAAAATGAGGCCAGCTTAATCCGCTGCGCTTCTCCACCTGATAAGGTGTTTGAAGACTGCCCTAAATGCACATAGCCTAAACCCACATCTACCAGTGGATTTAATTTATTTAATATCTTCTGTTCATCTTTAAAGAAATCAACGGCCTCATCAATGGTCATATCCAGGATTTCAGAAACATTTTTTTCTTTATAGGTTACATCTAAAACTTGTTGCTTAAACCGCTTTCCGCCGCAAGCCTCGCAAGGCAAATAAATATCCGCCATGAACTGCATTTCGATTTTAACTTCACCCTCACCCTGACAAACATCACAACGGCCACCTTCTACATTAAAAGAAAATGCAGCCGGTTTTAGTCCTGCCGCTTTGGCTGCAGCCTGTCCTGAAAATAACGCACGAACATCATCCCAGGCCTTCACGTAAGTAACCGGATTGGAACGGCTTGATCGACCTATTGGATTTTGATCTACCATTTCTACAGCACTGACCAAATCTACGTTCCCAAAAATCCCATCGTATGCACCTGTTTGCTCACCTGCATAATTACCGATGGCCTTTTGTAAGGCCGGATAAAGTATTTTTTTCACCAAACTGGTTTTACCAGATCCTGAAACACCACTTACGGCAGTGAAAACACCAAGCGGGAATTTAACATCAATGTTCTGTAGATTATTTTCTCTGGCACCTTTAATCAGGATGTGATCCTTCCACTTACGACGCTTCTGCGGAATGGCAATTTTTTCAATTCCTGCCAGGTAGCGGCCGGTTAAACTGTTCTGATCTTTTAGAATTTCTTCATAATTGCCACTGAAAACCAGGTTCCCCCCATGCGTACCAGCTTCAGGACCAATATCAATGATGTAATCGGCAGCACGCATCATCTCCTCTTCATGCTCTACAACAATTACGGTATTCCCAACATTTCTTAGTGAAATTAAAACTTCAATAAGTTTGTTGGTATCTCGCGGATGCAGACCGATACTGGGTTCATCCAGAACGTAAATCGAGCCTACCAAACTGCTTCCTAAAGAAGTTGCCAGGTTAATCCTTTGCGACTCACCACCAGATAAGGTATTTGATAAACGATTAAGCGTCAGATAACCTAAACCTACATTATTTAAATAGAGGAAACGATTATCAATCTCTGCCAGTAAACGTTTGGCAATTTTCGCATCATTTGCACTTAACTTCAGGTCATTGAAAAATACCAGTGCTTTTGACAAGGGCATCAGCACGATATCGATAATGGACTTTTCAGCAATTTTTACATAAGAAGCATCTTTACGCAAACGCGATCCTTTACAATCCGGACAGGTGGTTTTGCCACGGTAACGGGATAACATTACCCGATATTGGATTTTATACGTTTGCTCTTCCAGTTCCTTAAAAAAAGCATCAAGTCCTGAAAAGTGTTTATTTCCCGTCCACAACAAGCGTTGTTCTTTGGCCGTTAACTGGCTGTAAGCCCGGTGAATCGGAAATTCAAATTTTGGTGCAGCCTTAATGAAATTCTGCAGCCAGATACTCATTTTTTCACCACGCCATGGCGCAATGGCATTATCATAAATACTTTTACTCTTATCAGGTATCACTAAATCTTCATCAATACCAATTACATTTCCATAGCCTTCGCAACGTTTGCAAGCACCATATGGATTATTGAAAGAGAAAAAGTTTGGCGTTGGTTCTTCAAAGCGAATTCCATCCAGTTCAAAACGATCGCTAAAATGTTTGGTTTTTCCTTCAGCCTCTACATAACAATCGCCTTTACCTTCAAAGAAAGCCGTTTGTACGGAATCAGCCAGCCGGCTTAAAGTTTCTTCTTCCTGATTGGTAACCAGGCGATCAATCAGGATCTGTACCGTTTTATCGTCAGTCAATTCTGCATCCTTAAAGTCTGGATCATCCAGCACCGATTCAATTTTTAATATTTTATGATTAATCAATACCCTTAAAAATCCCTTTTGCAATAAAATGGCAAGTTCTTCTTTAATGGTCCTGTTGTTATGTGGATAAAGCGGACAAAATATAGTAACGGTAGTATCCTCGGGCAGCGCACCCACATAATCAACAACCGTACTTACAGAATCTTTTTTTACCTCCTTCCCGGATACCGGGGAGATGGTTTTTCCGATACGGGAAAACAATAACTTCAAATAATCATAAATTTCGGTAGATGTGCCTACCGTTGAACGGGGATTAGAGGTTATTACCTTTTGTTCGATGGCAATGGCAGGCGCAATTCCTTTAATGTAATCTACATCAGGTTTATTCATCCTACCCATAAACTGACGGGCGTAAGAAGACAGACTTTCGACGTAGCGACGTTGTCCTTCAGCATATAAAGTATCAAATGCAAGCGAAGATTTTCCCGAACCCGACATTCCCGTAACCACCACCAATTTATTTTTCGGAATAGCAACATCGATATTTTTAAGGTTGTGCACACGGGCACCTTTTATGATTATATTTTTATGCGGATCTTTTTCGGCCTCTTTTTTGCTCATGTATGGTTAAGAATATATAATGAAAACCCCAGAAAGTAATTAGGGTTTTAAGATGATACAAAAATAGGGTACTGAGATGGTTAATTTATTTTTTAACATTTTATTTTTTGCATTTTGGTAAAAAATAACTTTCTTTGAACATTAACGACCTCAGAACCAAACTAACTCAATCAAAAAAAACATAGGAGATCAGCTATAGAAATTAAACATCTACAAATTAATTTTTAGCAAACAGTACGGGATTTAGTGTAGGTAAACCTATGAATTTACAATCATATAACGATCAGGACCTTGTAAAGGTATATATTGCCGGAGACGAGAATGGATTGCAGGAACTTTTACGAAGACATAAAAGCAAGATTTATACATCCATTTATTTATTGGTTAAAGACCAATATCTGGCGGAAGATATTTTTCAGGATGCTTTTATTAAGGTGATCAATACCCTTCGATCAGGAAGATATAACGAAGAAGGTAAGTTTTTACCATGGGTAATGCGTATTGCGCATAACCTTGTCATTGATTATTTCAGAAAAGAAAAACGAACACCCATTATCACCAGTGCTGATGGAATGGATGTATTCAATATGCTACACTTTTATGATGAGAGTGCAGAAGAAAAAATGCTTCGCGATCAAACCCATAAAGATTTAAAAGCCATGATTCATTTGTTGCCTGATGAACAGAAAGAAGTATTGTTAATGCGCCATTACGCCGATTTAAGTTTCAAGGAAATTGCTGATTTGACTGACGTGAGCATTAATACCGCTTTAGGCCGTATGCGCTATGCACTAAGCAATCTTCGGAAAATGCTTAAAACAAAGGAAATGACATACAAGGGGTAGCATAAAAGTTACAGAAATTATTCCGGGGTTTAAAATAAAGTATCTGAAGTACCGTTAAGTTTATAAACTTATCACATTCAGTGCTTATGACAAAAACCTCTACATCAAACTCAAGTGTAAATTCACCAATTCAAAACATGTTTCAGCCAAAAACTGACATAGAATCTGACACAGAGATCGACTTATTTTATGATCAAATAAAAGGTAAGTTAGATCGGTTAGCTAAAGATCCTCAGGATGAAACCATCAGGAAGATTTTAGCCTACAGCAGAAAAAAATAAGAATTTACAAGAGCTAAGGAAGGCTGTTCTACAGGTGTAGGGCAGCCTTTTTTTTGCTTTTTGGTTGAGCTAACATTTTAATTATAGAAAATTCTCAACCCATCTTCCTTTTTAAGATGTCCCGATTTTTACAATTGGAAAAACAAAAACCCATACCTTTGCATAGTGTAATTTTAACACTAAGAGCAATGAATAAAAATCTTCTTCCGCTTACTTTGGGTGGTTTAGGCATCGGAATTACAGAATTTGTAATGATGGGATTACTCCCTGATATAGCTAAGGGTTTAACGGTATCAATTCCAAAAGCCGGACACCTGATTTCTGCTTACGCATTGGGTGTGGTAATTGGTGCACCTTTGTTAATCATCATTGCCGGGAAATATCCACCTAAAAAGATACTAATCGCCTTGATGGTCATGTTTACAGCATTTAATGCTTTTTCTGCGTTTGCACCTACATTTAATACCTTATTTATTGCCAGGTTACTTTCTGGCTTACCGCATGGTGCCTTTTTTGGTGTAGGTTCAGTAGTCGCCAGCCGCATTGCACAAAAAGGAAAAGAAGCACAAGCCGTTTCGATGATGTTTATGGGTTTAACCATTGCGAATATAATTGGCGTTCCGCTAGGTACATATATTGGGCATAATTTCTCCTGGAGGATCTCTTTTGCGGTAGTGGTAGCTGTTGGATTAATTACTTTGTTGAGTCTTAAATTATGGTTACCTGCTTTAGAGGCGGCTAAAAACCGTGATCTGAAAGCTGAACTTGGCTTCTTCAAAAAGAAAGAAGCCTGGATTATTATTTTAATGATCTCCATCGGTACCGGTGGTTTGTTTACCTGGTACAGTTACATTGCACCACTAATGACAGAGGTTGCCGGTTTTTCGCCAGGAGCAGTTACCTATATCCTGATGCTGGCAGGCTTAGGCATGATGGCCGGAAATTTTATTGGTGGCTTACTGGCGGATAAATACTCACCAGCCAAAGCATCGGCCGTATTGTTGCTGGCCATGATGGTTGCCCTAACCATTGTACATTTTGTTTCTGCAAACCAGGTGCTGGCGCTGGTGATGACCTTTATTACAGGTGCCGTGGCTTTTTCCCTGGCCGCCCCCATTCAAATGCTCATGATCCAGTCGGCCAAAGGCTCAGAAATGCTGGCAGCATCTGCCAGCCAGGCCAGTTTTAATATTGGCAATGCATTAGGCGCATTTTTCGGCGGACTTCCGCTGGTTTATGGTTTCGACTACACCTCACCTGCTTATGTTGGTGCAGCGATGGCTTTAATTGGCGCTTTCTTTGCCTTCTGGTTGATTAAAAGCAAATCAAATAATAACATTGCCGAACCCAAACAAAAATATGCCGTGATGCATTAATTATTGTAATGGATAGCCAACATTAATGGCTTATCAGCAATTTGCTTATTATATTTGTCCATGCTTAAAAAAGAACGTTATAAACTTTTTGTAGAACATTTTTCGGCTAAGCAGCCTGATGCGGAAACAGAGTTACATTATCATAATCCTTATCAGCTGCTGGTTGCAGTAATTCTTTCGGCACAATGTACTGATAAACGGGTGAACATGGTTACGCCAGCCCTATTTCAGCGTTTTCCGAATGCAAAGGCCTTAGCTGAAGTCACTCCGGATATTGTGTTTGATTATATTAAAAGTATCAGCTATCCGAATAACAAGGCTAAACACCTGGTCGGAATGGCGAATATCCTGGTGAATGAATTTAATGATGTTGTTCCTTCAGGAATTGATGATTTACAAAAAATGCCGGGTGTGGGTCGGAAAACGGCAAACGTCATTGCTTCAGTGATTTATAATGCACCAGCGATGGCTGTGGATACACATGTATTTCGTGTAGCAAACCGTTTAGGTTTAACCAATGGCAAAACACCATTGGCAGTTGAAAAAGATTTGGTTAAAAATCTGCCTGAACAGGATATTCACATTGCGCATCATTGGCTGATTTTACATGGCCGATATGTTTGTTTAGCTAGAAATCCGAAATGCAAAGTGTGTGAGATTACATATATGTGCCGCTATTTTGAAAGATTAACCGCACAAACAGAACGTGATCAACTAAAAATGAAAATAATTTAATTTTACTATTGACATTAGCTAAAAAACAATTAACTTAGCTAAATATTTTAGCATTACAAATTATTAACATCAGTATATTTAGCCGACAATTCAATTATATTTACGGAATCAAATCTTAAAAAAATGGCAAGCGCAAATCCAGATAAATTAAAAGCATTACAGTTAACCCTAGATAAATTAGAAAAATCTTACGGTAAAGGAACCATCATGAAACTTGGCGATACCGCTATTGAACCTATTGATTTTATTTCTACAGGTTCCATTAGTTTAGATATTGCTCTGGGCATTGGTGGTATTCCAAAAGGAAGGGTTATTGAAATTTATGGACCGGAATCTTCTGGTAAGACAACTCTGGCTACACACATTATTGCAGAAGCACAAAAAAAAGGTGGTATCGCTGCATTTATTGATGCGGAACATGCCTTTGATCAGTTTTATGCCAAAAAATTGGGTGTTGATACTGATAACCTGTTAATTTCTCAACCGGATAACGGTGAACAGGCATTGGAAATTGCTGATAACTTAATCCGCTCCGGTGCCATTGATGTTATTGTGATTGACTCTGTTGCAGCATTGGTTCCTAAAAGTGAGATTGAAGGCGAAATGGGCGACAGTAAAATGGGTTTACATGCCCGTTTAATGAGTCAGGCACTTCGTAAATTAACCGGAACCATTTCGAAAACCGGATGCTGCTGTATTTTCATCAACCAGTTACGAGATAAAATTGGGGTGATGTTCGGTAATCCGGAAACGACAACGGGTGGTAACGCATTAAAATTCTATGCTTCGGTACGTTTAGATATTCGTAGGATCTCTCAAATTAAAGATTCTGATGAGGTTTCCGGTAACCGTGTTAAGGTTAAGATTGTTAAAAATAAAGTGGCTCCGCCGTTCCGGATTGCAGAATTCGATGTAATGTTTGGGGAAGGAATTTCTAAAAATGGTGAGATTGTAGATTTAGGTGTTGATTTCGGCATTATCAAAAAGGCAGGCTCATGGTATTCTTACGGAGATACCAAATTGGGTCAGGGTAGAGATGCCGTAAAACAATTATTAAGCGATAATCCTGAACTGGCTGAAGAACTGGAAGTAAAAATTAAAGCTGAAGTAACAGGTGAACACTTGCAAGAGAAATAATTAAAGTACTTTCATACATAAAAAAGCGTCCCGATGTAAAACCCGGGACGCTTTTTTGCTTTCATTAACCTGGCATTTAATAGCTTACTGAAATACCAAAATTGACAGAAGTACCTCTACCCTTCGAATAGAAACCTGGCTGCATAAACCACTGTGCCCTGGCAGGAAAATAATCCTGGTTAAAAATATTATCCACACCCAGTGAAAGTTTTGTATTCTTTTTAACCTGATAAATTCCGGCAAAGCTAAATAAGTTATATGCCCTTACTTCACCTTCGTTTCCATTGTATACACCATTGCTGTTTTTCTCAAATCTGTTACGGGAACCGATTCCGGTAAAATTCATGGTTAAATCCAATACCTTTAACGGGCTATAGGTTAGGGAAGCGGTAACTTTTGGTGCAGCAATACGGCGGCCATTAAGGTAAAGGTCTGCAGCATCGTTATATTGACCGTTTTTGTCGATATCGCGTTTGCCTTCTGTATAACTATAACTTGCTGATAAACCAAGACTCTCAAACAAACGGTAATTTACAGCGAGTTCAAAACCGTATATTTTTTCCGGACTTCTCGCTGTATTAAACAAACCAGTAGCCGGATCATAAACGACTTCAATGCCCAATTTGGAAGTACTGATGTGAGCAGAAGCAGAGAAGATCAAGCCTCCTATTCTACTTTCAAAACCTGCTTCATAATTGTTAACCTTTACGGCATCAGTATTGATTTTATCTATGCTGTTTACTTTTGCATCACGCAGGGCAAGACCAATATCCATTACCGAAAACCCTTGTGAAAACCCAACAAAAGGGCTGAAGATATTGAACTTATTATACCTTAACCCTGCATTAAAAAGATATGTACTGTACTTTAGATTCCCTCCTTTTACATCAAAAGATGGCGTAATGGTGGTATTGTTGGCACCAGTAGTTCTTAAAGTACGGTAATCATCAACAGCTATAGCAACATTTTCATAACGCAGGCCGGTTTTAAATACAAGATTATGCAGGATATTAAAATCTACTTGTGCAAAAGGGGCTACATTGGTCATGTCCATTGTCGGCACCCATATCCTGCCATCTACCAATGGCTGTGCTGTCTTATCTTTCATAAAATCAGCACCATAGGCAATACTGGCTTTTAAAAAGTTAAAGTTGAGTAATGGTGTTTCCAGAAATAAACGCGCACCTTTTTTATCATTTCTTGCCAGAGACTGTCCATCTCCCCCATCAAAACGACCTAAAGAAACGTAGAACACATCTTTTCTTGTTTCATAATATACATCTGCATTTAAACTGGACTGAAGAAAAATGCTGTCAATCTTATATGATAAGTGCAGGTTGTGGTTATAATCTACACCAGTTGGAATACCCAAGGGTTTACCCAGCACACCCGTTGCTTTCTGCCCGGTTGCCAGATTACCATTAACAAGGGTAAAATTGCTGTTTTGCAAACTGCTGTAAGTGTTATAGGTAAACTGGATACGCTGGTTCATTGCCGGCACATAGCCGATTTTTGCAAAAGCATTATAGCTATCTGTTTCACCTAAACTGTAATTTGGCCCTACCACATCGCCTTTAGCATCTTTATATTCACCGGTTTGTTCATACATCCCACTCACCACATAATCGAACTTGCCCAGTTTTCCGTAAAACATCTGGTTGATCCTCCCACCTGCTGAATTTTTAACTTTCACCATTGATCCGTTGAGGTTGACCTGAGTTTTACCTGCAAATTTTACAGCCGTATCCGGAACCATAGTGATGTAATTAACCAAACCTCCGGCAGCACCATTGCCATAAATTGCCGTTGCCCCTTTTACTACCTCAATTCGTTCGAGCACTGACGGATCAATAGACCTTAAATCTACTTCCGCATTCCTGAGCGGCGAAGATTGTGAAACACCATCAATCATCACCAACATGGGGCGGCCACGCAGATTCTGCCCCACATTATTACCGGTTTGTGCGGTTGGTGCAAAACCAGGTACCTGATTGGCCAATATGGTGCTTAAATCCGGGTTGATCGCCATCTCCCTCGCGAGTTTTTCCTTATTTACGATACTGACTGAAGTAGTAATGTTTTTGACATCCTCTGGCTTTCTGGAAGTAGAAATCACAACGTCATCCAGTTTGTTAGGAACTGGATCTAAACCAATATTAATAACGGTATCACCGCTAATGGATAAAACGTTTTTGGTAAATGCTTTGTAACCTACTGCCTGTGCACTCAGTATAAATGGAATACCACTTTTAATATACACAGCATAATAGCCCTTGCTATCAGCCTGAACTTTTTGCCCTGAAAAAGAAATGGTTACATAAGGGATTTCGCTTTTATTATCTTTAACATATCCCTCAACCTTTACATTTTGTGCATGTAAACGAAGAATATTTAGCGAGATGAGTACAATGATGAGTAGGCTTTTTTTCATCTATATTTGAATTTTTTCGCCAAATATAGTGAATCATACCTATCTAGATTAGATCTAAATAAAAATTAAGTCAGTAATTTAATTCTGACTGAATACAGCATTGAAATCTTTCGTGACATAGACAATCACCAAAAGTGCTGCGATAACCAAAGCACCTAAAATAATTACTCCCCAGCTTCCTTTCAGTTTATTTTTATCCTTCCGGATCAGGTAATATAAAATTCCGACAAGTGGTATTGCACAAACAATCCAAAATACCAATGATGCTCCAGTCATATATAAGATTTTACTATTTCTTTTTTGTAATTACTCTTTCTTCAGCCAACTCAATACCTAACCAACTTTAACCTAAAACTCCATCCGTGCCATTGGCGACACTTCCTGTCCGGCAAAATCTTTCGCCAAAAACTTTTGATAACCTGCAATGGCAATCATTCCGGCATTATCTGTACAATACTGAAAAGCAGGAATATAAATTTTCCAGCCCAGTTCATCAGCAGCTTCCTGCAATCCCTTTCTTAAGCCCGAGTTGGCCGATACGCCACCTGCAATGGCTATTTCCTTAATATGATATTGCTTAGCCGCCTTTTTAAACTTGTTTAATAAAATTTGAACGATACTATGCTGTACAGATGCACAAATATCATTTAAATTTTCGGCAATAAAGTTTGGATTCTCTTTTTCCTGTTTCCTGATGAAATAAAGGATAGAGGTTTTAAATCCGCTGAAGCTAAAATTAAGTTCAGCAATCTGTGGTTCGGCAAATTTAAATGCTTTAGGATTACCCATTTGAGCATGTTTGTCAATTAATGGACCACCGGGATAAGGCAGCTGCAATATTTTAGCCGTTTTATCAAAGGCTTCTCCCGCGGCATCATCAAGGGTTTCACCAACAATTTCCATGTCAAAATAATCTTTCACCAAAACAATCTGGGTATGCCCGCCTGAAACGGTCAGGCATAAAAAAGGAAAGTTGGGTTTAGGATCATCAATAAAATGCGCCAATATGTGCGCATGCATGTGATTGACAGAAATTAAAGGTATATTTAAGGCGAGTGCAAAAGATTTTGCGAAGGAAACACCCACTAAAAGAGAGCCAAGTAAACCTGGGCCCCGGGTAAAAGCCACGGCATTAATGTCCTGTTTTGTAACCTTCGCGTTCTTTAATGCCTGCTCAACAGTTGGGACTATATTTTGCTGATGTACCCTGGATGCCAATTCAGGGATTACACCACCATAATTTTCATGAATTGTTTGGTTCGCAATAACATTGGCCGTAATTTTGCCGTTGTTACATATGGCGACTGAAGTATCATCGCAAGAGGACTCGATAGCAAGTATAACAGACAAATTATTTAAATTTTAAGCTGCAAAATTATTAAAAAACTATTTAAAATACTCCTTTGGGTAATTGCATCAATAATTTTGCTGCTTGCGCTTATTATTTTCTCACTACAATTTAAACCAGTTCAGACTTATGTTGCTCAAAAAGCCGCGGCATATTTATCTAAAGAGCTGAACACCACTATATCCATTAAAAGCCTTTATATCAAGCCTTTCAAATCAGTCGTACTGGAAGATCTGCTGGTTCTTGACTTACAAAAAGATACTTTACTGCGCACGCCACAGTTTATGGTAGATATCAATTACCTCTCACTGGAGAAAAAAATAATTGATATCAGTACCGTTCAAATCAATAACGGACAATTTTTCCTAAAGGAATTCAAAGATAAGTCATCTAACCTCGATTTCATCATAGACTACTTCGATTCCGGTAAACCTACTGTAAAGAAAAAGAAAACAAAGCCTTTTGATGTGAAGCTGTGCCGGCTCATTTTAAACGAATTTGCCTTCCGCTATACTAATTTTGCGGCAAAAGATCTTAAACAAGGCACAAGTGTAAACTTTGATAATGTTGATGTGAAAGCTTTAAGTGGCATTTTTGAAGGCTTAGATACTAAAAACCACTTATTTAAAACACAGATTAAAAACCTGACTCTAAAAGAAAAGAGTGGCTTTTACCTTAAAAATCTGACTGCCCAAACAACCGTTGACAGCAATGCCATAGAGCTAAGAAACCTTTTATTGGTGACTGATCATAGCCGGCTGACGAATTATTACCAAATGAAGTTTAAATCTTTTAAGGATTTTAACCATTACATCGATAACATCAGGATGAAGGCCGTTTTTAAAGACAGCCACATGTCATCCAGAGATGTGGCATTTTTTGCCCCGGAATTAAATGATATGAAACTGGACCTGGATATCGATGGGCAAATTACAGGCCTGGTGAATAACCTCAGGGCTAAAAAATTATCCATCAAAGCGGGTAAGGCCACTTATATTAAAGGAGATTTCGTACTTCGCGGACTTCCTAAATGGCGGGAAACTTTTATGGACCTTAAAATTGAAATGGCCGGAACCAATAAAACAGATCTGGACCAAGTTCTGGCGGGCATTACCAACAGCAAAAAGAAAATTATCCCTGTCATTGTAAATAAGTTTGGGAATATCAATTTTAATGGCAGCTTTACTGGTTTTCAAAATGATTTTATCGCATACGGTGAGTTTAAGACTAAATTAGGCAGAATCGTTTCGGATGTAAATATGAAGATTGACAAAAATGATGTCCCTTCTTATACCGGCAACGTAAAAACCTATGATTTTAACCTGGGGAACCTGATCGATGAAAAATCTTTAGGCAAAATCACTTCTTCATTATACGTGAAAGGCCGCGGCACTGAACTTAAAAACCTGACCGAGAAAATTAACGGGGATGTTGATTATATCGATTTCAATAAATATAGATACCGCAACGTTAAAATTGATGGTACATTTGATAAAAAATATTTCGACGGAAAACTCAGTATTAATGACCGGAATGTTAAGCTTGTTTTTGATGGCGGTGTAAACCTGAATCCAAAACTTCCTGTATTTAACTTTAATGCAACCATTTCAAAAGCCAGGTTAAAGACTTTAAAATTAATGAAAGACTCTTTAACGGTTGATGCCAAATTCAGCACCAATTTTTCAGGAACCAATCTGAATAATATTGAAGGCAGTTTACTGGTTGAAGCAATCAGGCTTCAGAACCCCAAAGGCATTTACCATATTGACTCGGTACAGTTAATGGCAGAAGGAACGGGCATTAACAGGAACCTGAACATCAAATCAGATATTTTAGATGCCAGCATCAGCGGACAATATGATCTCAATTCTATTGTTTCCTATTATAAGGCCATAGCCAAAACTTACATCCCATCGCTTAAGGCGGATATCATCAAATACAATAATCAGATCTTCAAGTTTAATCTGGTGGTTAAAAAGTTTGAACCACTGGCACAATTTATCTCTCCGGGTCTTGAAATGGAAGAAGGCGCCACCATAATTGGCGATTTTGATTCCAGGAACAATACGGCAACACTGTCTGGCTTTGTCAAGAAAATGAAGTACAATGGCATTGTGGTGAACAATATTATACTGGATGAAAACACCACAAAAGAGCAGCTTCAGCTAATTGTTACTTCAGATCGGGTACAGCTAAATGACAGCTTATTCATTAAGGATGTGAACATTTCCAATATTCTCCGAAATGACAGTCTCGCTTTTAACATTAAAATGTCTAACGCTGATGAAGCCAACCAACTGGATTTAAACGGATTGGTGGAATTTACCAAAAATCAGGATACCACAGCCCGGCTAAGCCTTTTACCTTCCATTTTAAAAATTAACAGTGAAGAATGGAGAATACAGGAAAAGGTAAGAATTATCCTGAATAATGGTAAAACACTCATCAGCAATTTTGATTTAACCAACGGGAACCAGCAGCTTACCGTTGATGGCTTATTATCTGCTGATCCAAAAGATTTGCTTCAGGTGGGTTTTAAAGATTTCAGTCTGAAAACGCTTAATCCATTTACAAAAGGCTTTGGGGTAAAATTAAGTGGAAATGTAAATGGCGATACCAAACTGTACGGCATATTAAAATCACCAAGAGCAACTGATAACCTGAAGGTAGACTCGCTTAATTTTAATGACATCTACATCGGAACACTTCAGGATACCTCTTCATTTAATGGCGAAAACAGTAAAGTGAATATTTTCACCAGAATAACAGCCGATGATACGGAAACTTTTAAACTCACAGGTAACCTGGATTTAAATGAGAAATTCATCGACATGAATGTTAAAATGAATGAAAGTAAACTAACCATTTTAGAGCCATTTGTAAAACAACTGGTCTCCAACCTGAAAGGAAATATATCGGCTGATTTAAGCGTAAAAGGAAGTTTAGATAAACCTGCCATTAATGGAGACCTGTCATTAGATGAGGGACAGTTAATGGTAAATTACCTCAAAACAACCTATGTAATTACGGATAAGGTAAATATTGAAAACAGTATCATTAATCTGGATAAATTCAAAATCCACGATTTAGAAAATAATGAAGCAGTTGCAGATGGATCCATTGATTTGAATAAACTTGATGATCCTACGCTAAATATCCTGGTTAAGGCAAATAACTTCATTTCCTTAAATACGACGGCTAAAGATAATGCTGTTTATTTCGGAAAGGCTTATGGTACAGGCGAATTTAAGTTTAGCGGGCCAACCAGCAGGATGAAGATTGATATTAAGGCCAAAACCGAAAAAGGAACAGTGTTCAATCTTCCTTTAAACAGTTCTGAAACCGTTTCAGATAAAGACTTCATCAACTTTATCAGCCGCGATTCGAGTAAGGTGGTGAAAAAAACCACCAGTTTTGATGGTCTTACACTAACCTTCAAACTCACCATCGATCCCAACACCACCGCTAATATTTTCACTACGCTGGGTAATCTGAGTGGAAAAGGAAACGCCGAGCTGAACCTGAATATCAACAGCCTGGGCGATTTTGAAATGTCCGGCGATTATATCATCGAAACCGGTAGCTTCGATTTTACGGCACAAGAGGTGATCAATAAAAAATTCGAGATCAGGCAGGGTGGAACCATCAGGTGGACAGGTAATCCGACGGCTGCTCAGATCAACCTGAAAGCCGTTTATGCCTTACGTGCAAATTTAAATGAACTGTTTAAGGCCGCCAACAGGGATGCCAGCAGTAATGCCAACCAGCGGGTAGATACCGAAGTTGAAATGGGATTAACAGGATTACTGCTCCAGCCGGAAATTAAACTGGACATCAACTTTCCCTCACAACCTTCCATCAAAGAGCAACTGCAAACTTATCTGAGCGACCAGAATAACCTAAATTTACAAGCTTTCAGTTTAATCATCAGAAGGAGTTTTGCTTCAGGAAACGGCGGGGAATCAATCGGGAATCAATTGAGTTCTACCGCAACGAGTACGGCTACGGAGCTTGTATTCAACCAGTTTAACAATGTACTCTCTTCACTAAACCTGAACTTTGTGGATCTGAACGTACGTTCATTGAACGAAGCCAATGCTTCATTTAAATTCTTTAACAACAGGTTGATCATTAATGCCGGTATTGTTGACCGAAACAGTGTGAACGATTTTAATGTCATTAATTTCAACAATGATAATGTTGGCCGGGAGGTTGAAGCCCTCTTTTTAATCCGGAAAGATGGTAGCCTGACAGTAAAGGCTGCCAACAAGCCGCCTACGCAACAGAGTATCTTCCTGAATAGCGGAATCAGTCCGACTGCAAACGTAACTTCATTTGGATTGGTATACACCCAGCAGTTTGATACTTTTAAGGAGTTTATTCAAAAAATTTCGGGTTCTTACCGCAGAAACCTGAAACGCAGACAAAGTGAGGCGCCGGTTAAAGTTAATAAATCAATCAGTAAAGAGGCGATTATCAATCAAAGCAAGGGAAATCAGCGGAAGTAAATTTTAGTTATCTGTTGATAGCTGGAGCCCGCTCTTTTTAAGGAAGAGCGCCTTACCAACAAATTCGTCATTAAGAGAAGGCTTTTTTACAAATGAGATTACTACCATTTATACAGCCCCTATCCACCTATCGGCACGGTTACCGATATAAAATCGGCATGTACCCCAGAAGGGAAAGGGCTCTTGGAAAAAAGCAATCTCTATTTGATCGACACTTCTCTAATCATAAATACAGTAAATAAAAAAACCAGTGGTTAAACCACTGGTCTTAATTATTCTGAACGCCTGATTGCGGATTGAATCATAAACAGCATCTATCCTTTCATAATGGAATGCCCCATTTTATCGCGTTTGGTTCTCAGGTAACGCTCATTATGTACGTTGCTTTCAATTTCAATGGGAATATTTTCGATAACCTCTAAACCATAGCCAATCAAACCGGCTCTTTTAGTTGGATTATTGCTCATTAAACGCATCTTGGTAATACCTTCTGACCTGAGTATCTGTGCGCCCACGCCATAATCGCGTTCATCTCCTTTAAAACCCAGTTTAATATTGGCTTCAACGGTATCAAAACCCGCATCCTGAAGATTATATGAGCGCAGTTTATTAATCAGTCCGATGCCCCTGCCCTCCTGGTTCATGTACACCACAATGCCTTTGCCTTCTTTCTGAATCATTTCTAATGATTTATGCAACTGCGGACCGCAATCGCAGCGGCAGGAGCCAAAAATATCACCAGTAACACATGAGCTGTGTACCCTGGTCAGTACAGGTTCATCCTCTTTCCATTCCCCTTTCGAAATGGCTAGGTGTGTGGCATTGTTATCCAGCTGTGTGTAAGCTGTCATTTTAAAATCGCCCCATTCTGTCGGCAAATCAATGGTTACTTCCCTTTTAATTAAACTGTCTATGTTTAAGCGGTAAGCAATCAGGTCTTCAATAGAAATGATCTTTAACTGGTGTTGTTCTGCAATTTTAAACAGATCCGGGAGCCTGGCCATTTCGCCATCCTCTTTCAAGATTTCCACCAAAAGGCCAGCAGGTTTCATCCCCGCCAAACGGGCCAAATCTACCCCGGCCTCAGTATGACCAGCACGACGAATCACGCCGCCATCCTTCGCAATTAAAGGAAAAATATGCCCTGGTCTTCCCAGTTCTTCCGGTTTGGTTTGAGGATTGACCAGCGCTAGCATGGTTTTTGACCTGTCGCTTGCCGAAATCCCCGTGGTACAACCATGGCCTACTAAATCAACTGAAACCGTAAAATTGGTTTCGTAGGCTGCTGTGTTTTTCCCCACCATTAAATCCAGATTTAATTCCTTACAACGCTCTTCAGTAAGTGGTGCGCAAATCAAACCCCGCCCATAGGTGGCCATAAAGTTAATGACTTCGGGCGTTGCATTTTCTGCGGCGGTAAGAAAATCGCCCTCATTCTCCCTGTTTTCGTCATCAACAACAATAATTACTTTACCTGCTTTAATATCAGCAATGGCTTCCTCTATGGTGTTTAATTTTGTTTGCATTTGTTCAAGGCATATTTATCTAGACTGATCAGGTTATTTACAAGGTGCTAAATAACATACAACTAATTTGCCGATACAAAGGTACAACCTTAACAGACAAAAAAATCTTTAAAATATCATTTATAAGTAAAGGAAAACGGCTATTGTTTTTGCTTAATCCGGAATAGTTTAATGAAGAACTGCTTATAATAATTGACATCAAACAAGGCCGAATCAACCGTAGCTTTATAAGTTAAAAATGCTGCCAGCGGAGACAATACAATCACGGCAATCCACATGGCTACGATTGGATTGGTTGAACCTTCACGGGCTGATTTTTCAGCAACTGTGGTGATGATGTGGTACACCAGGAAAAACGAGATGGCAATCACCACCGGCAGGCCCATACCCCCTTTGCGGATAATGGCACCCAGAGGCGCACCAATAAAAAACAATAGGATACAGGAAGCTGCCAGGGTAAATTTTCGCTGGTATTCTATCCGGGTAAAGATAAATTCGCCTACTAAATCGGCATGTCGCGGTGCCGTGTTAGATAAATTCTGCATCATTCCGGCCACGATGTTCACGGCATTGTCAAGGCTTGCCTGTTTTGACCCGTTCGGAATATCTTTAATAATGTTATCGCTGATTTTTTTCGGCGTAACCTTTAAACTGGAGTATCCCTTGGTGGTGGTATATTGTTTCAGGTTACCAGAGGCCATTCTTACGGAGTATCGCCCCAAGGTATCCAGTACCCTGGTTAATGAATCGCCTTTTTTAGCTATCCCCCTTAAATTCAGCATCGGTGTACTGTTTCCGAAAGCATTAGGGTCTGTTCTGTTCATATCAAATGATTCGAGGCTAAACCTCGGCTCTGTTTCTTTAAAGCGGGTGCGGTTTAAAATCTGCCGTGGATTGTACGCCCCACTGGTACTGGCCTGCTCCTCATATTGTACGCCGTCTTTTAACTTAAGCAGCAGGTATTTACCATCAGAAGTTTTATTCATTTCACCTTCTTTGGCCATGATCACTTTCGGAATCCCATTGTTGCCCCTGTGGTCGTATATGAGGATGCCGCTTAATTTTCCATTTTCATCTTTGGCATCTACCCGGATGGAGAAATTCGGAATACTATTATTGAATACGCCGGGTTTGATCAGAAAAGATAGTTTTTTATTGCGGATGTCGTAAAGCAATGAACTGAATTTCAGGTTCGCCTTAGGTAGCATGTAATTGGAAAAAAGAAAGGAACTGATGGTGAGCATGATGATCACCACGAACAAAGGTCTCATGGCTTTCTGCAATGAAATACCGGCAGATTTGATGGCTACCAGTTCATAATTTTCACCCAGCGTACCAAATGTCATGATGGAAGAAAGCAAGACAGACAGCGGTAATGCCATGGCTACGTTAGCGGCCGAGGCATAATACATCAGCTCTAAAATGGTATACCACTCAAAGCCTTTGCCGATTAAATCATCAATCCACTTAAACAGGAAAAACATCAAAAGGATAAACATTACCACAAAAAAAGTGGCAAGGAATGGCTTGATGAATGCTTTAATAAGAAGAAGGTGTATTTTTTTCACCCTACAAAGGTAAGCAATACGGTATTAAACTAGGCACCTAAAACGCTAATCAAATAATCAATTTGATTATCCCAGATCAATTTTTTCTCTGCCAGTAAGTCATCGGTGGTAAAATCGGTAATGGCCAGTGCTACATCATTGGTGAGTTCGTCCTGCACAATTTCCATTTCAAAATAGCATTGTGGTTCGTCATCCAACCACTTAAACTTAACCAGTTTGTTTTCTTTGATCGAAACCAGTTTGGCTTTCAGTTGCTCATCATCCCAGGTAAAGGTATAAACCTGATCGCGAAAATTTACATCGTCGGCAAACCATTGTGATAAGCCATTTGGCTCACTGATAAAGCTATACAAAATTCGTGGTGACGATTTAACCTCGTACTCAAGCGTAAATTTTTTCTTTTCTGCCATGTTCATTCATTACCAGAATAAATCTGGATGTATTTTTTTTATTTTATTTTTCTAAAGAAAGGTAAATTATTCTATATTTGCAACTCCAAAAAATAACCAGCTAAATATTTGATATTATACACAAATATTTATACCCGGCGGGGTAGCTCAGATGGTTAGAGCGCAGGATTCATAACCCTGAGGTCGGCAGTTCGATCCTGCTCCCCGCTACTAAGTGGCAATATGAGGCATCTAAAAAGTATGCCTCTTATTTTTTAAACATTAAGAACTTGAAAATAAGTCACTTACAATAGATTAAATTGAATTTTTCGGTTCGAACTTTTTAGAATTTTCCCTAAAATTAAGATATACCGCAACTATTTATAAAACACCAATTGTCTAGACATCAGTGTTGAACTCCATAAACTGCTATCTAATTAGCCAAATAAGCATGTGGATTAGTTTCAATTGCGAACATCGATCAGCTTGAATATTATTCAATTATAGGATAAACGGGGGGAAATCCGTTTGGTCTAAATTTTTTTACAATTATGCGCAAATGCCATGTAGCTTGCATTTAATTTAGAAGGTACATACCCTCGGTTTAACAACGTGATTGATTTAACACCGCCATTGAAATGAAATTTGTATTTTTTGTTTTTTGAAATAATTTGATGAAGCGGGAATTGAAAGTTCATGCATTATTTAATGCATTCCTCAACTCGCATCTAGCCTTCATTTTCATAGAATTCGAATTATCAAGTACTCATCATCAAAAACTGAAATTCTTATTTGAATAATGGAATGAGTTTATGAGAATCATATCCTAAAAAACCCATTTTTTTAAGGCTAGAGAAAGGACATACCAAGAACAACCTCAAACCTTGGTAAATATCAAATAATGAGGGAATAATGAAAATAAAATGAATGGAATAAATTTGCCTATTTATAAAAATGAAAGGGCAACTAGAATGCTGCCCTTAATCAATTAATGCTCACGGTGATTGGCATCTTAAGCAGCTACTCCTGTCATTCTTCTGCATTCTTCCGCACAAGCCTTACAAGCATCTGCACATTCCTGACAATGCTGGGTATGATGATTACTACACTCATCTCCGCATTGCTGGCAAATATCTGCGCAAATACGGCAAATGTCTTGAGCAAAAGAGCTACCCATACTCATCAATTGAGCGGCAGAGTAGCAGATGGCTGCACATTGCATATCAAGCTCAATACACCGCGCCATCATTTTCACGTCTTCTTCCTGAGTGCATGAACTTGCACAATGATTGCAAATTGAAGCACACTTTAAGCATGCATCAATACAGTTTTTCCATTCATGGTATCCCATAACTTTAATTTTTTAGGGTTATAAAAAAAATTCCTATATAGATAACATGGTTATTTCCAGGCGGTTTCATTTTGTTTAAGAAAAGCTTTAATCCCGTGATATGATGCTTGTTTAAACGGTAGAAGAATAAGAAACTGGTTCTCGTATTCAAATAAGGAGGAATAGTGATAAATTAAATTCTCAACACCTACTTTAAGATTTTGCACATCATTTTATTAGTATTATATTTGCAATACGGAAATGGTGTCCTTCCGATTCAACCGCTTTTTTCAAAAGCTGATGGCGCCTACAATAGAAATTCCAGCAGGTAATAAAATCTGCCGGTCAAAGTATTGTAGGTGAAAAAATTAAAAATAAATTCTCAACTCTTATTGCTGGCAGCTATCTTAATTGCGCTTGTCTTACTTTGTCTGTCTGCCAAAGTGAGATCAGTGTTAGCAATGGTCCTGCCGGTTGAAACTGAATGGTTCTTGTGGATAAATCAGCACCATAATGCATTCTGGGATACGATCATGTACTGGGCCAGTGATAAGCGTTTTTGGCTTCCTTTTTATGCCTTCATTATTTATTGCCTCTTCCAGAATTTCTGCAAAAAAATTTGGCAGGTTCTTATTACCATTGCGCTACTAGTTGCTAGTGCAGATCAGATTGCTTCAGGACTGATTAAAAACACCGTTAAGCGTCTACGCCCTTCCCATGAACCGAATCTAACTACGATCATTCATTTAAGTAAAGCAGGTGCGGGTGGGATGTATGGATGGCCATCCGCTCTTTCATCACCTATCTTCAAAAGCATTCTTTCCGCTGGTTCGGCATTTACCGGATCATTGCCGGAGCAACGGTTCTTGTACTCATTTACTTTGGAATTATTCAATAACGGAAAATTAACATAAAACTATGTGGTGGATCTACGCGCTATTATCAGCTTTCTTTGCTTCCCTTACGGCCATCTTTGCAAAAGTCGGCGTAACCAATGTCAATTCTGATTTGGCTACTGCCATACGAACGGTGGTAATACTGATTGTAGCCTGGGGGATCGTAATGGCCAGAGGCGAACTTAAAGGAATTACGGAACTGTCAAAGCATAACCTGCTATTTCTTTTTTTATCTGGCCTTGCCACCGGCTTGTCCTGGATATTCTACTACAAGGCTTTGCAGATCGGGAAAGTGTCCCAGGTCGCCCCTGTTGATAAGTTGAGTGTTGCCCTAACTATTATACTTGCAATGGTGTTCCTGAAAGAAGCTCTTACCCTGAAAGTATTCTTTGGTGCCCTGCTGATCATTGGGGGAACACTGGTTTTGATCTTTTGAGAAACTCAATTATTTGTAAGCAACCGAAATACTAAAAATCAATATAAAACAAAAAACTATGAAATTAACTAAAATTCATGCCCGTGAAATTTTGGATTCCAGGGGCAATCCGACAGTAGAAGTAGAAGTCACTCTTAACGGAACAACAGCAAGGGGTATTTCTCCATCCGGGGCAAGTACGGGTGAAAAAGAAGCCGTAGAGCTTAGAGATGGTGATCCAGAGCGCTATAATGGTAAAGGCGTGGAAAAAGCAGTAAAAGGGATTAACGTCGAAGTCGGCAAATCAGTCACCGGCTTATCCTTTGAGGGTCAGCAGGCCTTCGATGATCATATAATTGGTCTGGATGGAACCGAGAATAAATCAAGGCTCGGCGCAAATGCGATGCTTGCGGCCTCAATCGCCTTCGCCCGGGCTTCGGCCGTTGCAAAAGGGATTCCCTTGTATAGGCAGCTAGTGGAAAGGGAAGGTTACGTAATGCCCGTACCGTGCATGAATGTCATTAATGGGGGAAGGCATTCTGATAACAACATCGATTTTCAGGAATTTATGATTGCCCCTCATAACGCCCCCTCGTTTAAGGAAAGTATCCGTATGGGCGAAGCTGTTTTTCATTCCCTGAGAAGTCTGCTAAAAGCGAAAGGCTATTATACCGGAGTTGGTGACGAAGGTGGGTTTGCGCCAAATCTGAGTTCTAATGAGGAAGCCGTCCAAATCATCATGGAAGCGATACATATTGCCGGTTTTGCTCCAGGCAAGGATATTTCCCTTTGTCTTGACCCAGCGACCAGCGAAATGTGGAATAATGGAAAATATGAATTTTATAAAAGTTCTAAAGAACGGATCACAACAGATGAAATGATTGGCTTTTGGGAAGGATGGTTAAAAGAGTACCCAATTATCCTGTTGGAAGACGGGTTGGGCGAAAACGATTGGGAGGGATGGAAAAAGCTGACCAGCCTTTTGGGAGACAAAGTGGAATTGGTTGGAGATGATATATTCTGCACCAACCCGAGTATTATCCAGCAGGGAATCGACCAGGGCATTGCAAACAGCGTACTGATTAAATTGAACCAGATCGGTACAGTTTCCGAAACGCTAAAGGCCGTAGAACTAGCCCAAAAAAACGGTTACAATTGCTTTATTTCTCACCGCAGTGGTGAAACTGAAGACACGACAATTGCGGATCTGGTTGTCGCTACCGGTGCGGGGCACATCAAAACAGGAAGTGGCTGCCGCTCTGAAAGGGTATCTAAATTTAACCAGTTGCTTCGGATAGAAGAAGAACTTGGTGATAGGGCATCATTTGCAGGAATCAATACTTTTTATAAAAAATTATAAATCAGCCGCTAACCTACAATGAAACATAATAAATTTTTATTTGAACACCTTTCGGTTTTTAAATATGCGGTTCGATGGACGCTGCTTATACTTCCTGTTGCCATTGCAATAGGAAGTATGGTTGCCTTGTTCCTTTGGCTGCTAGGCTGGGCCATTCACTTTCGCTTTCAGCATACCTGTCTCATTTTTCTGCTACCTTTAGCAGGTATTGTGATCCACCTGATTTATCAGTCAGTTGGTAGGTCCTCAGAAAAAGGAAATAACCTGATCATGGATGAAATCCATAGGCCGGGTGGTGGAGTGCCCAGGCAGATGGCGCCAGTAATCTTAATAACTACAGTGATTACCCATTTGTTTGGCGGATCGGCTGGAAGAGAGGGAACCGCGGTACAAATCGGAGGAAGCATCGCAGGAATGTTTAGCCGCTGGTTTAAGCTAAATGAGGTAGACACCAAGATGCTCCTTACCGCGGGAATTGCAGCCGGGTTTGGGGCGGTGTTCGGAACACCGCTCACCGGTGCCATATTTGCAATGGAAGTTCTGGCCATTGGAAGAATAGAGTACAAGGCTTTACTTCCCGCATTAATTGCCAGCGTGCTTGGTGATCTTACTGTCTCTGCCTGGGGCATCCATCATACCGCTTATCACATCGATCTCATAGAGAAAAGTGCCTACTTTCTATCTGAATACCTGCCGGTAAACCTACTCCTGCTTAGTAAGGTTATTCTAGCATCCACATTGTTTGGTCTGGCCAGCTACCTGTTTGCTGTAATGGTGCATGAGATCAAGGCCTTTTTTTCTAAAGTATGTAAGATCCAGTGGCTTATTCCTGTTATCGGTGGTCTGATTATTATAGGCTTGACTTACGCCATCGGGAAACCGGATTACTTAAGTTTGGGCGTGGATAGCGAATACCAAGGAGCCGTTACAATTCCCTCTGCTTTTCAGCCTGGTGGAGCAGATACTTGGAGCTGGTTATGGAAGACCATTTACACAACTTTAACATTAGGAACTGGATTTAAAGGTGGTGAGGTAACGCCTTTGTTTTATATTGGCGCAACATTAGGCAATGCACTTTCGACCTTATTAAATGCTCCAGTTAGTTTGTTTGCTGCCCTTGGATTTATTGCTGTTTTTGCTGGTGCAACGAATACACCCCTTGCCTGTACGATTATGGGTATAGAACTTTTTGGTAGTGAATACACCATGTTTTTTGCGGTAGCCTGTTTTACAGCCTATTTTTTCAGTGGCCATTCAGGTATATATTCTTCACAGCGTATTGCGGTACCCAAAATATTTACGGGAACATAAAATATTGACTTATCCTGTTCCTGTGGATTATCATAAAGAGGTGAAATTTTTATAAGATCCTTGACCAATGCAATCAGCAATTTATATCAAAAAACAACGCTATATCGACCGCTTTCCTTCCTCTCTTTTCTAAAGCATCAAGTACAGATGATTTAACTGCCTATGTTGTTTTAATAAGGTAGAGCAGTAAAAGTATACTGGCGATGAAAACTAAAGCGGTTAAAACTTTAACAAAAAGTGTTGAATGGTAATACACCCCCTGATTCAGTTGTTCTTTCGTTGAATTATATCTTAAGTAAGAACAAATGATAGTAATTGCTCCCAGGGCAACTAGAAAAATCCCGATAATGCGGGAATCTCCGGTTTGGTGCAGGGGCACTTTACTCCCCAGTGCGGCACTGATCTGCTTGATAAATAGCGAGAATTTCATCACCACGAAGCCAAATCCCATGATACCAATACTGGTTCTGATCCAGGCCAAAAATGTTCTTTCATTAGCCAAATGGTCTCCTGCATGCTGTTTGGTGTTTTCCTGATCTTGAATTTTCATCTTGTTCTGTATCGGTATATTACAGCAATATATTTGCATGTTATGTCAATATCGATGCCAGTTTGGAGATGATAACCCTGGTATCCCGGATGCAAGTAAGCCTGTTTGATTCAGTGCCGGCAGGATAGCAGGTAACTGCAATTTCTTCGATAAACGATAAGCCTGATAGGTCAATAGATTCTTTAACCTCTTGTTCAATGCTTTTCATTAGGATCATGATTAATCGGGGTTGATATGTTCTGATTTTATGAGCTAATTGCTCTATTCCCCCCTGCCTCTGGTTTTTTCTGATTTTAACTGACGATTTATCAATAGGTGTACAAGTTAGATGTTCCAAAAAGCATCCCGTGCCTTTAAAGAACTGCAAAAAATCTTCTACAGATTTAAAATCGCCAAATACCTCACTAAATGCAAGATAAATTGTTCGAAACAGATTAGTATTTCCCAGGTAAAAATGTTTATCGTCACCTCCAGGAGCTTCAGAAACAAAGAGCAGCAGCACTTTAGCTGGCTGATATTGCCTCGAAATTTCGGTAACACTATACATTATAGTTGTAGCTTTTAGCGAAGCGCATAAATAGTTCCGCCAGAGCGTCCTGCTGACCATGAAGCTGAATGAAATGAAACGGCCTTTCGATAACCATATCCTTGATATCTATGATGCGGCATTCATTATTCTTGAGCTCTTTCAATATGGAGTGGATAGATAAAAAAGCCAGGCATTTGCTGTGAATCAAATAGGATTTAATGCTTTCGGTACTACCTAACTGCATTTCTATATTTAAGTCCCCCACCTTTATCTGGTGTGCTTTTAAAGCATATGCAATAACATCTAGTGTACCAGAACCAGGTTCACGAAGTAATAAATCATAATCCTTCAACTCATTCGGTTTGATCATTTCCTTTTTCATGGCATAATTGTGACCAGAACACACCAGCACCAGCTCGTCTTTTAGATATTGTTCGTATTTAATCTGTGGGTTCCGGGAGATGCCTTCAATGATTCCAAAATCTATTTCCTTAGCAATCAAACGCTGCTCTACATCTTCTGTGTTTCCGGTAACCAGTTGAATTTGTATATCCTTAAACTTATTGTGAAACTGTGCCAATACAGGTGGAATGATATATTGTGCCACAGTACTGCTGGCACCAATCCTCAATATTCCTTTATGCTGTTTAGTAAGTAGATTCATATCATATTCCAGTTCCCGGTAAGTTCCAAAAATCTGTTCTGCGTAATGCAACAATAATTCGCCGGCTGGGGTGAGGCTGATTTTTTTGTTTCCACTGCGTTCAAATAATGACATTTTGAACTCCTGCTCTAATTCTTTAATGTGTTTGGTTACAGCAGGCTGACTGATAAATAACTCTGCCGAGGCCTTTGTAAAATTCAGCCTTTTAGCGACAGCATAAAATACTTGCAAACGGAAATCTATCATACACGGTTTTAGTAGATAACCTAAGATACAAACAATTTGTTTCAACGGGTACTGACATCATAACCTTACGTTATCATCAATAACTTTTTATGCTTTTTCTGATGAGTAGAATAAATGCACATTTGTAACAGAAAAATATTGGTTATGAATAAGGAATCAACAGAAAAAGAAATCAGACAAGCACTTATATATACAGCCAGGACAACGGCTATCATTGCGTTTCTATTTGTTGCTTGTGGAACCATTTTCATCTGCACTTTATTTTTTAATGGGCAGCCAGATGTAGTGACAGCAAAAACCAAACAGGATGTGGAAACCGGTATAGCTGCTGTTAACGTCAAAAGCCAGGTTGTACCTGCTGATGCCTGGAAAGCGCCTGATGAAAATACGATTCCGGCGGACACCAAGTACGGCCAGATGATCAGGTATGGCAAAGAATTAATAGCACATACGAGCAAATATTTTGGGCCAAATGGATCCATAGCCCGTATTACAAATGGTATGAATTGTCAGAATTGTCACCTCGAGGGTGGAACCAAACTGTTCGGAAATAATTATGCTGGTTTTATTTCCAGTTTTCCTAAAATGAGTGGCAGATCAGGAAAGGTTGAACCTGCATCGGCACGTATTGCAGAGTGCTTCAATCGAAGTCTTGCAGGCAAAGTACCAGACGAATCTAGTAAAGAGATACAGGCAATGCTGGCTTATATGAAATGGCTTGGAACAGGTGTAAAAAAAGGGGAGAAAGTGTTTGGAACGGGAACCGAAAAATTAAAATTCCTGGATAGGGCAGCGAATGTCAAACATGGAGCGATTTTATATACCAGTAAATGTCAAAGTTGTCATGGTGCAAATGGTGAGGGAATACTCGATGAAGACAAACTAACTTATGTTTATCCGCCATTATGGGGCAAACACAGCTACAATGATGGCGCAGGGATGTATAGACTCAGTAACTTTGCGGGGTTCGTAAAGAACAATATGCCATATGGTGCCAGATATGGAGATGCGCAGTTAAGTGATGAGGAGGCCTGGGATCTCGCTGCTTTTGTGAACTCACAGCCAAGACCACATAAAGATCAGGGAAAAGATTACCCTGATTTGTTAAAAAAACCTTTTGATGCGCCATACGGACCATATGCCGACAAATTTTCTGAAAATCAACATAAGTATGGTCCATTTGCACCAATTGTAACCTCCGAAAAACAAGTAAAACTAACAACTAAATAAATCATCAAAATCTAAAATCATGAAAAAAATAACCTTAATCTGTACATTATTTTTGCTGATCGCAGCAACCTCGGCCACTTTTGCCCAAGCTACACCTGCTAATTTTACAGGGGCAAAAGCCACCCTGAAAAATTATAAGGCACTGTATGTAATCAATAACGGTGATGAGAAAAAGATTGCAGGAACACTTCGAAACCTAAAAAATGCACTCGACGATCCCAGGTTAAAAGGGAAAATCAATGCAGAACTTATTGCCTTTGGAGATGGCGTAGCTGTTTACCAGAAGAACGGATCTTTTGAAAAAACATTGTTAGAACTGCAATCCAGAGGAGTAATTCTTGCACAATGTGAAAATACCGTCAGAGAAAGGAAAATCGAAAAAAATACCTTATTTGATTTTATCAGTTATGTACCCAGCGGCAATGGTGAAATCATCATCCGTCAATATCAGGGATGGGCAGTTGTACATCCTTAAACCAAATAATTAGAAAATCATGAAATATATAAATCACACCTTTTTAGCCACAGTTGCATTTTTATTGCTTTGTGGAAATGTTAAGGCCCAGGATCATCGCTTTGATCCGCCCTGGAATACTCCACCTGAAAGTAAAGTTCAGTTCACAGTACCTGGAGTAGACAATGTGCCTGATCTTTTTGGAGACATTAATGATCCCCAACTGGTGGTTTTCTTTGCCGGTAACCAGTTTATGTGCATTGACGAATTAATTGCAGCCTTTAAAAAGTCATATCCACATTATCAGCGGGTATTTGCCGAAACGCTTCCCCCAGGCATTTTAGCCCAACAAATAAAAACCGGTAGCATTGTGGTGGGCAACATGAGAATTACCTTAAAGCCGGATGTTTATACAGCTGGTAAGAACCGGATAGACATGACCCCTGAATGGTTTAGCAAAACGACTTTATATGCTAGAAACAGGTTGGCAATCATGGTCCAAAAGGGAAATCCGAAGGCATTGAAGTCACTCAAAGATTTAGCAAATAAAGAGCTGAGGATCAGTATGCCCAATCCAGAGAATGAAGGGATCGGTAAACGTATTGAAGAAGCCTATGTGAAAGCTGGAGGGGAAACATTAAAATCTACCATCATGGAAGATAAAGTTAAAGATAAGACTACTTATCTTACCATGATCCATCATCGCCAATCACCAATGAGGATCCTATACAACGAAAGTGACGCCGCTCCAGTATGGTATACTGAGGCCTACTATCAGAAAATGATTGGCCATCCTGTTGAGCTCATTGAAATTCCTGAAAAAGAGAATATCCATGCGCAATATATAGCGGGACAGTTAAAAGATGCGCCACATCCGGCCGCTGCAAAAGATTTTATGGATTTTTTGATCAGTCCGCAGGCTGCTGCCATCTACAAAAAGTTTGGTTTTGATTTACCTTAAACATAAACACAATGAAAAATATATTTTTAACCATATTGTCAGTCGTTGCTGTAGTGACCATTGGGAATGCACAAATCCCAAACGATACTTTATATGTCTATGGTCCCGGTGGGCCGCTCGGACCGATCAATGAATGTGCGAAGGTTTTTGGAAAGCAGCATGATATCGTAATTAAAGTCACTGCCGGGCCAGATAATGAATGGATGCCGGATGCAATGAAACATGCAGATCTGTTCTTTGGAGGAGCAGAATACATGCTTTCAAAATTCATGTCTGACCACCCAAACATGATAGTGGCGAACTCTCGGACAGAGTTATATAAACGTGCGGCAGCGATCCTGGTACGGCCCGGCAATCCTAAAAACATCAAAAATCTGGGCGATCTCTGTAAACCAGGTGTGAAAATTCTTGATGTGAATGGGGCTGGGCAAATGGGGCTTTGGGAAGATTTGGCAGGTCGACAAGATCTGATTGCAAACATACAGCAGCGTATAGCAGGTACATTTGCAAATTCGGCATTGGGTATTGCTGCATGGAAAAATGATCCTCAATATGATGCCTGGATAACATTTGGCTCCTGGCATAACCGTTTACCAGACCTCACCTCAATGGTTAGGATTCCTGTTACACAAACAGTCTATAGAGGTACACCTGTAGTGAGGGGTAGCACTGGTACGCATAAGTCGGAAACTGAGGATTTTATCAAGTTTATGCAATCCGATAAAGGACATCTCATTTTCAAAAAATGGGGTTGGGAATAAATAATGTCTAAAAACTTATCTTCTATAACATGAAGTTATGGAAGATAAGTTTTAATGATTTGATCGGGGTTTATTAGTTATGGATCTTTGAATTAGAAAATAAAGACAATCAAAATTATGACACAAATCAAAGACAATTCAAATTCTTCTAAAATAAAGGCGGGTAACCTGCTAAACTTAAATTTAAACACCCGTAAAATTATCTTCATCCTGGCAGTTTTGCTGTGCCTCTTTCCATTTATGTCGCCTCCTTTAGCCTTATTGCTAGGATTAGTATTGGCGCAACTAATGGAACATCCCTATCTGCATTTAAATCACAAGGCCACAAACCTGCTGCTAAAAATTTCTGTTGTCGGGCTAGGATTTGGAATGAATGTATTCAGTGCAATGAAAGCAGGAAAAGAAGGCGTACTGTTTACCGTAGTTTCTATTTTCGGAGTGCTTATCATTGGTTTTATCCTGGGAAAAGTATTTAAAATAGAACGTAAAACATCTTTTTTGATATCAGCTGGAACGGCGATCTGTGGTGGAAGTGCTATTGCTGCATTGTCGCCTGTAATGAACGCAGAAGAAAAACAGATCTCCGTTGCAATGGGTACTGTTTTTATACTCAACTCGGTGGCCTTATTTCTTTTCCCCGCTATCGGACATGCGCTTAACTTGTCACAGTCACAATTTGGTATGTGGTGTGCCATTGCTATTCACGATACCAGTTCTGTTGTTGGGGCAGCCAGTAAATATGGTGAACAAGCACTACAGATAGCCACAACTGTTAAGTTAGCCAGAGCACTATGGATTGTTCCCGTAGCGTTTGGTACATCTTTCCTGTTCAAAAGCAACAATAGCAAAGTTAGTATACCCTATTTTATAGGGCTATTTATCCTGGCAATGATCGCCAACACCTACTTACCTTTTATTAAGCCTTTTGCGCCCTACTTTGTAGCATTAGCAAAAGCAGGCTTAACTTTAACCTTGTTCCTGATAGGAAGCGGACTCTCATTTACTATCTTGAAAGCAGTGGGGATAATGCCACTGTTACAAGGCGTAATTTTATGGATAGTAATTTCAAGTGCTGCATTATGGGCAGTTATATCTTTGGTTTAAAATACATTAGTTACTGATCATCACCAGCTTTTTTGAAAGATCATCAATAAGAACCACATGTTTATAATCGGCGCCACCTGTTCCTACACTCTTAATTATCCCCGAGGATTGACCGCTAAAAGCTCCTTTTTCATCGGTCTTAAAAGAATTGATGACATAATCTGCGTTAAACGTATCATTTGAGGAGTTGGTTAACGCTAAAGTATACGAAGTATTTGGCTCGAGTTTTTTAAAGTCCTGTTGGACAAGATCAGTCAAGCCTACGCTTCTTACGTTTAGCATGCCTGATGACATTGAATTATCCTTATTCATCAATTTAATCACCTGACTTTTGTCTGCAAGATTAAGCGGGGTTAAATTTTCTTTTGAGGCATTTGCAGGGCTGGCATTAGCGGCGTACAACAATGCTTGCGGACATTGTCCAATAGCAATGGTTTTTACAACGGCCATTTTTACCAGATCAACCACTTGTACCTGGTCATCATTTTCTAATCCGACATATGCAAATTTACCATCTGCCGAAGTCCAGACGCCATGTGGCAATGATCCTGTCGCAACGCTATCAGTAAGCTTGAAATCTTGTGAAACACTAAATACTTTTAAGCTGTTTTCTCCGCCAATGGTTGCCAGCATCACAGGTGAATCATTAACTAAAGTAAAAGTGACATGGTTGGTAATTGGACCTGTATTTAGTACTGTATGTATCGTATTTGTCTCCGTGCTGATGACAGTGATCTTCCCTACATCCTTATGTGTCAATGCAATCCATTTCCCATCAGGACTACAGAATATATTTGGAGAAAATGGACTAACTACTGGAATACGCTTTACAATAGCATAAGAAGTTGCATTCACTACATCCACTTCTGCAGTAAAGCTGGAACAAATATAAGCCCATTTTCCATCTGGAGTAAAAGCAACCATTCCCGGGCCGTCGGCTACTGGAATTTGCTTGATTTCAATCAGTTTATTTGCATCAATTACGCTGATATACGATTCTCCTCTTACCGATATCCATGCCTGTGATCCTGAAGGGTTAAAGGTTGCCTCATGCGGTGAACGTCCGATATAAACAGTTTTTAAAACTTTATTTTTTGCTGTTGAAATAAAGGTTACTGAATTTGATCCAATGGAAACCGCTGCTAGTAATTGCCTTTTAGGGGAATAACCCAGGCCATGAACCAGGGCCTGTCCCTTATATAGAGGACTTAAGATATCAGGTTGGGGTTTACCAAGAACAATATTTCCTAATAGCGTTTGTGTTGAGGGATCTAAGACAGAAACCGTATTAGATATCTGATTGCCTGTATAAACCCTGTCTTGGGCATAGATTGATTGTGCTTTTGATTGTAGGGCAAAACTGAATATTAATAGCGTAAACAAGGATATCTTTTTCATATGTTAATGGGAGTTTGTAAATGTCTTCATTTGTTGGATTTCTATCTGTTCATCTGAGATAATATTCTCGGCCAGTCTTTTTACATTTTTATTTTTTCCATACCGCAACTCAACTTTAGCCATGTCGATGGCAGCCTGATGGTGAGGAAGCATTATCCTTGCAAAGGACAGATCAGTATCAGACAATTGTTTTTCTTCAGGCATTTGTTCCATCATCACTTTCATCATCTTCTGGTTGGCGTTTTGATGTTGGTTGCCTGTAGCGATAAATCCTTCAGGATGGCTGAGCAGGAGTCGCATTTGCTGAATCTGGGTTTGTTGCTCAGCTTTGATACTTTTAGCTAGCTGAATCATTTCTTTATTTTTTCCGGTCTTAATCTCTTCTTCTGCCATATCAATAGCACCCTGGTGATGTGGGATCATCATTTGTATGAAATCTCTGTCTGCAGATGTGGTAGCTGATATTTCATCCATCTTCATCATCATATGAGCCATTTGCCCAAGGAAGACATTTTTTTTAGTTGCCATTTGCATGTGTTCATGTTGTGCTCGTGCAGAGAAACTAGCAAATAGTAGAAGTATAGACGTGAATCTGATCATGGTTTGATGTAGAATATTAATTGTGATAAACTGTTTATGCCAAACAAGCCTTATGCGATAACCGCAAGATCCTGAAATTTGTTCTTATTGAGCTATATTACATCTACATCAATTGGCGAGATAAAATTAACCATGTAAGTTCTTCTGTCTAAATCATGCTCCATGGGTTGCGTTTTGCCATTTTGATCTGTCGCTCTAGCCATTAAACTATATCTTCCAGTCTTAGCAGGAACCACCCATTCAAATTCAAATAGCTGCCAGGCGAAAGGGATAGCAGGACCAATTAATTTTGCTGGTTGCCATGAATTTCCTTTATCCGTGCTTATTTCTACTTTCGATAGGTTACTATCACCTGACCATCCTGCACCCCTTACTTGATAAGGTTTTCCAGCCGGCACCGCTTCAAACAATACCGGCCTTGATATTTCAGACTTAACCAATGTAGTGGTTACGGGCGTCAAGGTAGGTAGTCCTTCAACACGCTTCCAGTAAGCATATTCAATCGTCTGCCAATAGCCATCAAACGGCTTTTCAGATGCAGTAATTTTCATCAGCCATTTCACAGATGCCATACCATACCATCCTGGAATAATTGCCCTTGCCGGGAAACCATGTTCAGCACTCAATGGTTTTCCATTCATTTCATAGGCGATGATGATGTGATCCTGCATTGCTATATTTAACGGAATGCTTCGGGCGAATTTGATTTTTCCTGGTGATTTCGGCTCTTCTGTAATCATCCCCTCATCATTCCCTTCCAAAATAATGTCTACCGTACCCACCTTTATGCCAGCCTTCTTTAACAATACGGATAAAGGTACTCCTGTCCATTCAGCATTGCTGATCCCACCTTGTTCCCATCCTAAACCCTTCACTTTTGGGGCGAGGTTAGCACGTCCGTTTCCGGCACATTCTATAGTAGCCATTACCTTTTTTGCAGGAAGCTTTTTAAGTTCGCTCAGATTGATCTTTATGACATGATTGGTGTTGCCGCCAATCTCTAATTCCCAATTTGTAGCATCAATATTGGGAATATTAAAATGACTCCTGATGAAGAACTGGTTATTTGGAGTAATCCTGTTTTTTAACGTAGGAAATGGAAACTCCATATTTAATGGCTTTTTCTCTCGCGTAATAAGTCCTGGAAAGTCATTGTCTTCTCTGGTTTGTTGAATCTCCTTCGCCGAAGCCCAGGATGGTATTGTTGCGCCAGCTATCACCGGGATAATTCCAGTAACAAAATTACGTCTGTTTAACGTGTAGTTTTGTGATGTTTTGTCGTTTTTCATTTCAATAAATGTAGGTGATTACAATATAGCCAAAAATCTCTCATAGGATAACTTGTATTCTTCCTTTTTCTTGATGGTTGAAAGGAAACAACTGTAGACTTTACTTCATCGCTGGCCTGCTAGAAAAGACACAATAGTTCTATAACTGTTTATCAAATACTCATCTCAATTTCTATCAAAAAACGGTGGAATAGTGATAGGACTAGCAGTCATCTTTCAAAAAACGAGGGAATAATGATAACGGAAATACTGGAGGAGCTATATAAAAAGCTCCATCCAAATTTCTAATTTATACTTAAGATTTGTCAATAGCGACACGATATGTCGGATCTTCATATATATTAACATCAATAACACTTTCAGCGTTTTTAAGTAGTAGCCTACAATCTTCGCTTAAATGTTTTAAATGAAGTTTTTTACCCGCGAGATGGTATCGTTCTGTTAACTTGTTTAATGCTTCAATAGCAGACATATCCGACACTCGACTGTCCTTAAAATCAACAATTACTTCAGATGGGTCTTCATTAACATCGAACTTTTCAGTGAACGCTGTAACTGAACCAAAAAACAATGGCCCATAAATTTCGTAGTGCTTGGTGCCACTTCCATCCACGAATTTTCTTGCACGAATCCTTTTTGCACTCTCCCAGGCAAAAACAAGTGCCGATATAATTACACCAATTAAAACTGCAAGGGCGAGGTTATGAAGCCAAATGGTGATCGCAGCCACCAGTATGCCAATAAATATATCTTGTTTTGGCATTTTATTGATGATCCGTAAACTGATCCACTCAAAGGTTCCTACGGCCACCATGATCATCACGCCTGTAAGGGCAGCCATTGGAACTAAACCAATTATCGGTGCGCCAAACAGAATGATAAGCAAAATAGTGAGTGCTGCCACTATGCCCGACAGGCGGGCTCTCGCCCCTGCTGAAAGATTTACCAAAGTCTGAGCAATCATTGGACATCCTCCCATACCATAGAAAAAGCCATTCAGAATATTGGCAATACCCTGAGCTATTGATTCACGGTTACCATTCCCCCTGGTTGCAGTAATTTCGTCTACTAGGTTAAGTGTTAACAGCCCCTCGGTAAGCCCAACTCCTGCCATGATCGCGGCATAGGGCAATATAATTTGAAAGGTTTCAAATGTCAATGGAATCTGAGGAATGTGAAATGGTGGAAACCCTCCGCTGACAGAGGCAATATCGCTTACTGTTTTAGTATCGATACCGAACCCGAGGACGACAAGAAAAACAACAATAATAGCAACCAGGGATGGTGGTACCGCCTTTGTTATCTTTGGAAAGAATAGTACGATAGCAATGGTAAGCGCAACCAACCCGGCCATGATTAAAAGTGGGCTACCGGTCAACCAGGCCTCTTTTCCATTGATGATGGTTTTGAACTGTTCAATCTGGGCCATGAATATAATAACTGCCAGTCCATTAACAAAGCCATACATTACCGGTTGGGGAACAAGTCTGATAAATTTCCCAAGCTTGAAAAGACCTACCAGGATCTGAAAGGCGCCGGCGAGGGCTACAGCGGCGAATACATATTCAATTCCATGCGCCTGCATCAAAGCAATCAGCACAACTACGACTGCTCCTGCACCGCCTGAGATCAGACCTGGACGACCGCCCAGAACTGAGGTTACAAGCCCCATAATAAAAGCTGCATAAAGACCGACCAAGGGGGGGAAACCCGCAAGGATAGCGAAGGAGAGCGATTCAGGCATCATGGTCATGGCCACAGTGATGCCAGCCAAAATTTCGGTTTTGTAGTTGACTTTTTGAGATAAGTCAAAAAAACGTGTACGTAAGAACATACCAATAAAATTAAAGGTCAAAAATTATAAAATAAGGGGCATTGCCCTAGCAAGGGATTATGCTAAGGGAGAAAAGAGTCACTGAAAGAATTCAGGGCTTTGTCACAGGGTTATATGAAACTTGTTTAACTTTTCTCATTTCGATTGATGCAAAAATAGAAAAATATTTTTAAAATCTGTCATTACCTATGGTTTTGCTCTGGTGTCTGAATTAACAGGAGGCAGATTTAGACCGTAAAAATGAAAATGTTATATTTGAAAAATATGCCAATGTCGATCAACAAAAAGGTTTTTAAAGACTTTTTCAACTCTACAACATCAAGTGGGATTATCTTATTTTCCTGTTTAATTTTGTCTTTAATAATAGCAAACTCGCCACTGGGTGAAGGCTTTGATAACTTTTTAGCGAATCAAATTGGATATGAAACCACCAGTTTACATTTAAAGTATTCTGTTGCGCTATGGATCAATGATGGCCTGATGGCCATTTTCTTTCTTTTGGTGGGACTTGAAATTAAAAGGGAAATTGTGGAAGGTGAACTTTCCTCACCTAAAAAGGCAATACTTCCGATTATATGTGCGATTGGTGGTGCCATTGTGCCGGCAATAATCTATACCATATTTAACCGTGATACGCCAACTGCTAGCGGATGGGGTATACCAATGGCTACAGACATTGCTTTTGCACTAGCCATTCTATCGCTCCTGAGTAAAGGTTCCACTTTCCCTAAAGATCTTTCTAGCTGCCCTGGCTATTGTTGATGATCTGCTTGCAATATTAGTAATCGCGGTATTTTACTCTTCGGATCTCCACTATATGAATATGGTTTATTCCGGGGCTATATTGATACTACTGTTCCTCTTTAATCGCTTCGGGTTAAAGAACCTTGCCTTTTACCTAATTCCAGGTATTTTTATCTGGTACTTTGTTCATCACTCAGGCATTCATGCAACTATTGCAGGAGTTTTGATAGCGCTTACACTACCCACAACAGCAGATCATAAAGAGTCTCCACTGGAAAAACTAGAGCATGCACTTACTAAACCCGTTAATTTTCTGATCATTCCAATATTTGCACTGGCCAACACCAACATCCGTTTTGAAAACGGCATGGTAGAAGGGCTTTTTACAGGTCTGGGAATGGGCATTGTGCTAGGTCTGGTTATTGGTAAATCTTTGGGTATATTATTTATATCATGGCTCAGCGTAAAGCTTAAGCTAAGTGAGCTACCTGAAAATGCAAAATGGGTTCATATCCTTGGTGTTGGCCTACTTGCAGGTATCGGGTTTACCATGTCCATATTTATATCAATCTTATCCTTCGCTGACCCGCTGCTTGTTCAGGAAGCAAAGTTTTCAATTCTTGTCGGCTCCGTAATATCAGGACTATTAGGTTATTTGATTTTAAACCTTAGCAGCAAAAAGAGAGATCAGAAGAATTAAAATTAATATTCTGATAAATTTGTTGTTTCATTAATAAATCGTAATATTGCAATATTATATGGGACTTACAAAAACCGAAATGTTTACCTCCGAGCAGAACCAGCTTGCTCAGCTATTAAAAGCAATGGCTCACCCTGCACGTATTGCTATTCTGCAAAGAATACTAGTTTTCAATACTTGTATTTGTGGAGATCTTGTAGAGGAGCTGGGTCTTGCCCAAGCTACAATCTCCCAGCATTTAAGGGAATTAAAGTCTGTCGGGATTATCCAGGGTACCATCGAAGGGGTTAGCGTTTGCTATTGCATAAACCCTGAAACATGGAAATTACTGGAAGCCCAAATCGGTGCCTTCCTTGGATCATATAAGCTAGAAGCTAGCTGCTGCTAGCTTTTTTTAATCAAATCAATCGTTTAATTGCAATATAAAAATACTTAAATCTTTAATTATGAAACTATCAGAAATAAAAGCCCACTTGGCGCAGGCTGAAAGCGTAAACTTTCAATTAGAAAACGGTACACCAGTTCCTGAACATTTCCATGTGACCGAAGTTGGTGTTGTTACTAAAGATTTTATTGATTGTGGCGGTACGGTACGTCATGAAAAAGTAGCCAACTTCCAACTTTGGGATGCCAACGATTTTGAGCATCGTTTGAAAGCAGGCAAGTTGCTAAACATCATATCTCTTTCTGAAGAAGTATTGGCGATGGAAGATCTGGAAATTGAGGTAGAATACCAGGCTCAAACTATTGGTAAATACGACCTTGGTTACGATGGTAAAAACTTCCTGCTTATTGCTAAGACAACAGCGTGCCTTGCTCCGGAACTATGTGGTGTTCCTGAAGTAAAACAAAAAGTACAATTTCAGAATCTTGCTGCTTCAGGATCAGCGTGTACACCAGGTGGCGGTTGCTGCTAAATAATCAATCATAAACTATGTCTGCAAACAACTGTGCACCTGCTGCCGAAAGAAGAAAATTAAGCTTTTTAGACCGGTACCTTACACTATGGATTTTTCTAGCGATGGGTATCGGTGTAGCTACCGGCTATTTTCTACCATCTTCCTCCGGATTTATAAACTCGTTTTCCAGTGGAACCACAAACATCCCATTAGCTATCGGACTGATCTTAATGATGTATCCGCCACTTGCTAAGGTGAAATATGAAAAGATGGGAGAAGTTTTTAAAGACACTAAAGTCTTAAGCGTATCCCTGGTTCTGAATTGGGTAATTGGTCCACTTCTAATGTTTTTTTTAGCAATCACTTTTTTAAGAGATTATCCGGAATATATGGTTGGGCTGATCCTTATTGGCCTGGCAAGGTGTATTGCTATGGTGGTGGTCTGGAACGAGCTTGCAGAGGGTAACAGGGAATATGCAGCAGGCTTGATTGCACTGAACAGCATTTTTCAGGTATTGCTCTACAGTGTGTTTGCTTATATCTTTATTACCGTTTTGCCACCTTTTTTTGGTCTGGAGAGCCTTGAAGTAAACATCACCATTTCCGAGATTGCTAAAAGCGTAGGAATCTACCTGGGGCTTCCCTTTGCAATGGGTATAATCAGTCGGTACGGCCTTATTAAACTGAAAGGTGAAGACTGGTTTCAAAACAAGTTTATCCCGCTGATTTCCCCAATTACTTTGATAGCGCTACTTTTTACTATCGTAATTATGTTTAGCCTGAAGGGCGAACTGATTGTACAAATTCCAATGGATGTAGTGAGAATTGCTATACCCCTTGTTATTTATTTTTCTATCATGTTTGTGATCAGCTTTTTTGCTGGCCGTTACTTCGGTGCAGACTATTCAAGAAGTACATCAATTGCTTTTACGGCCACAGGAAATAATTTCGAACTGGCCATAGCAGTTGCTATTGGTGTTTTTGGAATCAATTCGGGACAAGCATTTGCGGGCGTTATTGGCCCTTTGGTTGAAGTCCCGGCACTGATTGCCCTGGTCAACCTTGCTTTTTACTTCCGCAAGAAATACTATCCGTCAAAAAAATTAAACACCATACATTAATGAGAATTGCACTTTTTTCAGATATCCATGCTAATCTTCCTGCCCTGGAAGCCTTTTTTAAACACGTTGAAACCAGAAACACTGATGCAATTTATTGCCTTGGAGATTTAGTTGGATATAACATCTGGCCAAACGAAGTAATAGATGAAATTCGCAAACGAGGCATACCAACTATCGCAGGAAATTATGACTGGGGCATTGGCAGGTCTAGTGATGATTGCGGTTGTGCCTATAAAACAGAAGAAGAAAAAGCATTAGGTAAGGTTTCTATCTCCTACACAAACGAAGTGGTAAGGGACGAACAGCGTGCTTATCTAAGAACCCTTCCTGCTCACATTAGACTAGAATACCAGTTGAACCACGATAAACGCAATATTCTGTTTGTACATGGTAGCCCCCGTAAGGTCAATGAATACCTTTTTGAAGACCGTGATGAAAAAAGCATGCTTCGGATCATGGAACAGGCAGATGCAGATATTATGTGTTTTGGCCATACCCACAAGCCTTATCATAGAATTTTAAACTCAGGGAATGAAGGTGCGGATCATTTCAGGCATGCCATTAATATTGGCTCAGTAGGTAAACCAAAAGACAGCGACCCAAGGGGTGGTTATGTTATTTTAACCATCAACCCTGATAGTACAGTAAACAATAAGGACAGTGTTAAAGTCGAATTTATTCGCTTTGAGTATGATATAGAAAAGGCAGCTAAAGCCGTAGAGGATAGTCCTCTTCCGAATGAATATGCAGACATGTTGCGTAGAGGATAAGGTATGAGAATAGCACTATTTTCAGATATTCATGCCAATCTACCTGCATTTAAATCAATGTTAGACGATATGGATGACCAAAAACCCGATGCCGTTTATTGTCTCGGTGATCTGGTGGGATACCACATCTATCCAAACGAAATTATCCAGGAGATCCGTAAGCGTGGAATCGGAACTTTGAAAGGTAATCATGACCAGAAGGTTGAAAAATTAATTACAACCCCGAATAGTCTCCAGGAGCCAGGGAAGAATTATGCGTATCATTTAATCAGCCAGGATAATAGAGATTACCTGAAGACACTGCCTGCGCACATTAAATTGGAATACAAACTACAATCCGAAACACTCAATCTTGTTTTTGCCCACGGCAGCACCAGAAGTATAGATGAATATATTTTAATAGATACGGATGAAAAGTATGTTTTAGATATGATGCAGGAAGCAGGTGCAGACATGCTCTTTGTTGGTCATTCTCACAAGCCTTACCATCGTATTTTAGAGGATAATGATAATAAGTTTAAGCACGTAGTTAACCTCGGGTCGGTAGGAAAGCCTAAAGACGGAGATCCCAGGGGCTGCTATGTGATACTTACCATTGCTGCAGACAGCTCCCTATCAGATAAAAACAGCATACAGGTAGAGTTTATAAGGTTTGAATATGACGTAGAAGCCTCAGCAAGAGCTATTGAAAATAGTTTGTTGCAAAGTGAATTTGCAGATGCATTGCGACTAGCCAAATAACACTAACCAAATGGAGGTCAACACCAGAGACTATGCGCCAATAGAAAAGCAGCTTGCAAAGTTCATGCGGGTCTTGGCACACCCAGCCCGGATGGCTATAATGATCCGGCTTGCAAGGAAAGAAAGTTGTACTGAAGGAGTAATAAACGATCTGCCAATTGAAGAATCTTCAGTTGCAAAGCATCTTAAAGCCTTAGAAGTTGCTGGACTTATAAAAGGGAATACCTCAAATTTACGATCACGTTATTGCATTAACTGGTACGCCTTTTGGATTTCTCTGAACAATTTAATTTGCTATTTAACAGTTTTTTAGAGCAAGCACCAATTCAAAGCTGCAAGACCAAGGTTTAAGCTATCTATGATAGTTCAGCTAGGGGTTCTAATACACGGCAGAGCAAGAGAAATATTGCGATCATTATTTCTCTTCTTCCAATTATCAAAAAACGGTCGTTTCTTGATAATACAAAAATGGGCGAAACAATTCATTGAAGAGGCTATTGGAATAGATTTCAAAATGATAAATTCCTTGGTAAAACTTATAGTAATTTCTTTTTACGATACTGCCTTTCCACCTTATTGTTTAACAAATTCTCAAAATCAACTATCGCTTCGCAATGCTCATAAAAGTTCGAACTTCCGCGGATTGACCTACATAAGGAAACACCACATTATGGTTGTTTCCTTTTTTTTTGACAATAAAATTCTACTAGTCAAAACTTTACGCTTAAACCAGTATCAGTTCGAAAATTACTTTTTAAGTCCTTAGACTTAAAACAAGAATAGTCTAAAAAACATCATTGGAAGATTTTGATGCAGATTTTGACTTGTTCGAAGTCTCTTTCGGGATATTATAGGTTCTTCCATCTTGATTTCCTGAATAATTCTTAGAAATTAGATATAAGAAATCCAAAATAATACCAGCTTCACTATCATCCACATAGATGCCATTCTTGGCTAAAACAACAATAGCCCGTTTAACAGAGATCTTACGCTCGGTGAAATTCATTTGTATCAGCTTTTGAGTTCAGAAATCAATATTTTTGATAATGCACTGTCCAGTTTAAGAGAAATATCCCCAGTTTGAAAGTTAACGGTATTTAATGGCAGAAAATTTAGCAAGTGTCTCCTATCAGCTATATCAAAAGTGTCATACTTTCTAAAAACCCTTACAATTTCTCCGTGATCCAACTTCCTCTGGAAGTCAATATTATTCAGTTTGTCAATATTATCCCCTAATTCTTTTTTAAGGCAAGAAGTCCTTATCAGGAACTCATTTTTAAATTCGCTATAATCATCGAACTTAAGCATATCATCTACAAACAAATTGCGTGCCTTAGAGAGTGTATTCTGATGATGGGCCAACTGCCTTAACAACTCTCTTCTCTCTCTTATATATTCTGCTTTATTTGTCCTTAAATTAGAATCGTCCAAAACAAGATCAAAAAGTTCTATCGCTCCAGGAGAAAGTAAAAGCTTTTGTAATTCTCTCTCATAATTAAAGTTTAACAACACTGCACTTATTCGATTATTACATCCCTTATAGCAATGATAATATGGGTATTTACTTTTTGAGCCACGCGAAAAACTGCCTGTAAGCTTTTTATCACACAATGGACATTTTAAAAAACCTCTGAGAAAGAATGTGGATCTAAGCAGTTCTCTCCTGGTTGAAACCTTTCTCTTTGTATTAATAATATTTTGCACCTCGTAAAAAACAGACGGGGAGACTAATGCATTATGGCTGCCTTTGACAACCTGCCAATCAGAAGAGTCAAGTTTCACCGGAATTAAACCACAATAAACTGGATTACGAATGAGCTTTGAAAAGTTCGATTTTGAACACAGCAAACCCTTGTCCAAAGCCATTCTCCAAACATCTGACATCCGATAAATATTTTTGAGCAGCTGATGAAATATCCACTTTATGATGCGTGCTTCGGGTTGCTTTGGCTCTATACTTTTTTTGCCATCCGAATCGGTTAAATTTACGAAACCTATCGGAGCCTTATTTGGATGCCTACCCATCTGTCTTGCACGGCGCATACCATTTGCAGTATTTAGGGCTCGACGGGTATTTTCAGCTTCTGGTACAGAAAGATAAACGGCGAGCATAATCACACTTTCAGGCACATCAAGGTCAATTGGCTGATCTATTGCTATAGCATATGCATTATTTTTCCTAAGAATGCCAATCATCTCATAGGCATTATGTATGTTTCGGCTAAATCTATCCCATTTAATAAATAGAATATTTTTTTCTTCTTTCTTAGGCTTTTTTTTTATAACAGTAACAAGTTTTTTCCATTCTGGCCGATTGAAGTTTTTAGCTGAATAGTCCTCTCGATAAATATCTTCCACGATAATATCATTCGACGCACAATACTTCAACAATCTATCTTCTTGGTCGGGCAATGAATAGCCCTTTCTTTTTTGCTCGTCGGTGCTGACACGGACGTACAGATAAGCTGATTTCATAGATTTAACTATTTAAATTTCAGTATCTAACGAAAAAGATCGATTGGGGGTATTCAAAAATCGCAAAACATCAATGCTTTATGCAGGTGTAAATCTTCGATGAATTAATTAGTTATATCAGTTGTTTTTTCAAGACTTCTGAGATTATGCACGAAATAAAAATTATAGCATTAGGTTGCCGTACTGAATTTATTGACAACATACATTCTAAAAACTTAACCTTGTCAGCAATAGTTCTGCTTTTGTTTGGTTTGCATAGTTTTCATCAAGCATACATAGTACTTTTAGACTCATCCTCACTCTTGGTGATCGGCTAATATTCACAAAACTTCAAACCGTCCGTAAATGAATAACGTCTAAACGTTTTGTTTGCGTATTCAGCCGGGTGGAGCTCCGGATTCCAATTGGTACTACAAAGAGGCGTATCCCTATGGCTAGAAACTGCTAAAACGGCTTGAGATTTATAAATGGAGAACTGGTGTTTTCAGTATTGAAGTCACAGGCAAAAACTACCCCTGGAGAATCTAATTATTAAAGTCGGTGCGGCCGTTTTGCTCCGAAATAAGCCTGACCGTTCTAAGATTAACCCAGAGTAGCTTTTGTTGAAGATATTTATTTAAAGATTGGTTTTATTTCAGTGCATATCCGATGTACCCGCCATCAGCCAATAGCTCAGCGCCTGTAATAAAACTTGCATCCTGAGAAGCTAGAAATAAAACGGCTTTGGCAATTTCCGAAGGTTTACCCATTCTTTGCAGGGCTGTTGTTGAAGCAAACTGTTTTTTTACGGTCTCATCTGGCACAGCCTTGTCGAAACCTTCCGTCTGTGTGGGACCAGGACTGATCATGTTTACCCTGATGTTTCTTCCGGCAAGTTCATTTGCTGCAATTTGGGCAATCTTGTTGAGGGCTCCTTTGGTTGCGGAATAGACACTACCGTACATTTGGGCGGCGGTTGCCACCGTAGATGAATTGAAGACTACTGCACCACCGTCATTCATATATGGAAGCAGTTTCTGTAAGGTGAAATAAGGTCCTTTTACGTTTGTATTGAACTGTGCGTCGAAATCGGCTTCAGTAGCCTCTGCAATGGGTGCAAAAGTAGCTATTCCTGCATTTAAGAATACTACGTCTAATTTTTGACCGCTTTCTGCTATAGCTGTGGCCAAAGTTTCAATGCCAGCGAGGTTTGAGGTATCTGATTTAACGGTCTTAAGGTGATCGCTTTTGAGTAAAGCGGCGGCTTTGTCGAGGTTTTCGATGTTTCTTCCTGTAATCCATACATTTGCGCCCGCTTCGATGAAGGCAGTTGCGGTTGCAAATCCTATTCCTGTTGTTCCTCCGGTAATTACTATGTTTTTTCCTGTAAAATTCATTTTTAATAGATTTAATTTATGATGCAAATTTAGAATAGCTTTATATATTATTGTAACTTTGTAACTAAAAGTAACAGTAACATTTGGGTAACTAGGTAACTAATTATGGAAAATATTTGTTGTCCGGCGGATAATGAGCACAATAAAAAACAGATCCTGGCTGTCCATGATGCTATGGATGTATTAAGTGGAAAATGGAAAATATCTATAATTTCCTCTGTCTGTTATTTCAACCAACGTAGATTTTCGGACATTTTAAATGACGTGAGTGGCATTTCCAACAAGATGCTAAGTAAGGAACTTAAGGATCTTGAAGTAAATAAATTGATTAAAAGAACTGTTTTAAGTACCCAACCGGTAACCGTTTTGTATCAACTTACCGAATATGGACTTACTTTAAAAACTATCATAGATAATCTTGCCGATTGGGGCAGGCAGCACCGGAAAGAAATCACGGGCAAATAAAGTATGATCATGTTGCTTTTCTTTTAGCTGGTTGTAGGCTTCTGGGCAAGAATGTCCGGTTTGGCGCGGGGATATGTGGCCGCTTTTGGGAGCATCTCATCTCTGCTTGGGTATCTGGTGTGAAATTAAATGTTTATTTTCTTTAAAGGTTTAACCCTTTCAGCTTTCCTAGGGCACTTTATTATTTTAATCTTTAATAATCTGATTATTTGGTAGTTAATATTATAACGTGGCACTATTCGTGGGGCTTTCTTGGCGGTGGAATTTTTGCCGCCGATAATCCTTAAATTATAAACGAAATGGAAAAATTAGCATTACTGGCCCGCCTGGAGGCCAAAGCTGGTAAAGAGCAACAAGTTGCAGATTTTATCAAAAGTGCCCTGCCTTTGGCCGAAGCTGAACCCGGAACTATCCGTTGGTATGCGCTGCAGATCTCGCCGTCTACCTTCGGTATATTCGATACCTTTGCGGATGAAGCTGGGCGGGATGCTCATCTGGGTGGAGAAATTGCCAAGGCTTTGATGGCCCATGCGGATGAACTGCTGGCTACGCCGCCGGTAATCGAAAAGGTTGCCTTGCTGGCAGTTAAATAAGTGAAAAATAAAAAGGCTAGATCCCCTATGGATAACATCAGGGGATCTTGTCTCAGTTAAATTTATGTTTACGTTTCTGCCCTTAGATGAAATCGAAAAAAACTAGCATCCCCTTTGCTTTGTTTAACAAGATATGCCTTCACAAAAAAAATTACCCAGCATCGTTATCAGAGGTGCCAGGGAACATAACCTAAAGAATATCGATTTGGAAATACCAAGGGACCAGTTGGTAGTATTCACCGGAGTCTCTGGATCTGGAAAATCTTCGCTAGCCTTTGGTACCCTCTACGCAGAGGCACAGCGCAGGTATCTGGAATCCGTATCTCCTTATGCGAGGCGGCTATTTAATCAGATGTCGATCCCTGAGGTAGACAGCATCACCGGACTTCCACCGGCGGTTGCGCTGCAGCAGCAGCGCGGAGGAGCCTCGACGCGCTCTACAGTGGGGAGCGTGACGACCCTTTCCAACTTGCTGCGAATGCTCTATTCCAGGGCAGGGGATTATCCAGGCGGACAGGGTATCATCTATGCAGAAGGCTTTTCGCCCAATACACCGGAAGGTGCTTGTGGGCACTGCCATGGACTGGGTAAAGTATATGAGGTGAGCGAAAGGAGCATGGTTCCCGACGAAACAAAAACTATCCGCGAGCGCGCGGTTGCCAGTTGGCCCACTGCGTGGCAGGGCCAGAACCTGCGGGATATCTTAACCTCTATGGGTATTGATGTTGACATTCCCTGGAAACAGCTTTCTAAAAAAAACCGTGACTTTATCTTGTATACTGAAGAATCGCCTTCGGTTCCTGTCTACCCAGGGTATACCCTGCAAGAGGTGAAAAGGGCAATCATGGCAAAAAAACAGTTCGATTATATGGGTACCTTTATTGGCGCACGGCGGTATGTACTGCAGACCTTTGCGACCAGTCAGAGCCAGTTGATGAAAAAACGCGCGCTTTCGTTTATGACCGGAAGGGAATGCCCGGTCTGCGGGGGAAAGAGGCTGAAAAAACAGGCGCTTTCGGTAAAATTCGAGGGATTGGATATTGCCCAGATGAGCCGACAACCGCTCCAGGTGCTGCAAGATCTTTTCGGTCCTTATGCACGGCAATCAACGAAGGGGGATAATTCAAATAGGCATCACCTGGAAAAACAACTGGTTACCCAGCGGATCGCAGCTGACCTATATTCACGCATAGCGGTGATGCTGGAACTAGGTCTGGGTTATCTCAGTCTGGAACGGAGTACGCCGACGCTGTCTCCGGGAGAGCTGCAGCGGCTTAGGCTTGCTACGCAGGTACACTCTAATCTTTTCGGGGTTGTCTACGTATTGGACGAACCATCAGCAGGACTACATCCTGCGGATACCCGGGCGCTCCTCAATATCCTTGACCGGCTAAAACAGGATGGCAACTCGATCTTTGTTGTCGAGCATGAGATTGAGGTCATCCGCCATGCCGACTGGATCGTGGACATTGGTCCCGGTGCGGGCGAAAATGGTGGCAGGGTGATCTATAACGGCCCGGCGGCAAAGATCAAGGACTGCAAAGCGTCCATCACGGCGGGTTATCTCTATCCTAAAACACCATCTGCTAAAGCCAATGCACAGGCAGAAAGGAAACCGGAACAGTGGCTGGAACTAGAAGGGGTACACAAGAATAACCTAAAGGATTTAGATGTTGCCATCCCGATTGGGATAATGACCAGCGTAACGGGCATTTCGGGATCGGGTAAGAGTAGTCTGATCTCCCAGGTTTTGGTTGAACTGGTGGGGGCTGCGCTGGGGCAAAAGCCAGAAGCAGCTGAAGCGGAAAGCGGAACGGACCTTTTGGAGCAGCAGCCTGAAGACATGGTAAAGGGCGCGATTGCCGGAGGGCTCAAGGGGATCCGCCGTTTGGTGGTGGTAGACCAGAAACCCATCGGCCGAACGCCGAGGAGCAATCTGGCCACTTATACAGGTCTTTTCGATCCGGTGAGGAAGCTGTTCGCCAGCACGCCTGGGGCCAGGAAAAAGCGCTATGATGCCGGGCAGTTCTCTTTTAACGTGGCCAAGGGAAGGTGCGCCAACTGCCAGGGCGAAGGACAGGTAATGGTAGAGCTCCTGTTCCTGCCCAGCGTGTATACCCCCTGCCCTGTCTGCATGGGAACACGCTACAACGCGGATACCCTGAAGATCTTCTATAAGGATAAAAATATTGCCGATGTGCTGCAGCTCACCGTGGATGAGGCCGCCGATTTCTTTGATGAAGAACCTGGCATTTCAAGGGCGCTTGAAACGGTAAGGGAGGTCGGCCTTGGCTACCTTAGGCTTGGGCAATCTGCCACAGAACTCTCTGGGGGCGAGGCGCAGCGGATTAAACTGGCCACTGAACTCCAGCGCGCGCAGAACGGAAGCACGCTTTATATCCTCGATGAGCCAACGACGGGCCTTCACCCGAGCGATGTTGAGCGGCTGATGGCCCAACTTAATCGCCTGGTTGATGCCGGCAATACGGTTGTGCTGGTAGAGCACGATATGCACGTGGTGGCAGGAAGCGATCATATCATCGATATCGGCCCGGGCGCGGGATCCCAGGGAGGAAAGATTGTAGCAACCGGGAGCCCTGCCGAGGTAAGCAGAAATGCTACAAGCCGAACTGCCCCCTATCTGAAAGCCTATCTTTCGGGGAAAATTTGCCCCTAGCGACCTGGGCATGCAGTTTGATTGCTTATTTTGGAGTCTAGCCTTGTTTATGCGGAAATACGCAAGCAAGCTTATCTCTGCTGGCTGAGGATGGATTTAGACTATAGACAGCTATTGCGGGGAAAGGTAAATTTTAGCAGTGGGCTTGGAAGGGCATTTTTTTAGCCAAGACTGAGCTGGGACAAAGTTGGATGCGTTTAGTAAAGCTAGGCAATTTAGCCCTGGTTACTATTTATGGGTTTGATGATATGCACTGAGAGGGAACTCTGATCCCCAATTGTCAAATGCTTGTTGGATATCATGATAATTCACCCAGGTTTTTTATCTTGACTATACCTAAAATCATCCTTTCTAAGGAAAAACGTTACCAAAGAGTGGGGATTTCGCTAAAACTGTGCAGTGATTCTCATTCCAAACTGTACACCCCGTTTTTACCATCTGGTTTTGATGGTATCCCAAAGACTGACCCAAATATATTCAATCCGGCCAATCTGACTTGGTCATTTTTCAAACAGTATTCGTAATTGTTGGTCCACTGACACTCCTCCTGATTCCTTAGAAGGTAATATTCAGCCTCTAAAAGGACATTTTAGACTTGGACTAACAGAAAATTACCGTCGATAAAAAATACTCCAACAAAAGATTTATAAGTTTCGTTTTTAAGGTCTTTAGCGCATCGACAATTTAATTTCTCCATGCAAAACAATCAATGAGTCCGGTCGGACTTCCGGAAAGCTTAAAACCGCTTAAAATGAGCTGGGTGGCCATTTTTAAGCGAAATAGAGTGAACAATACAGACCGAAAAAGCTGGCCACTATGCGCGAAAACAGGTGGATACTAATGCCGAGATCCCCAGATTATAGAGTAAAGAGGTATTTTCCTGCAGAAAAATTGGATTCTTATAAAAGCTACTATCAGCGCTACTATGCAGAACATAATGAGCACATTCAATTTATTATAGAGTTGTTTCGGGAAAAAAAAACCGATGAAACTGAACTTGCAGCAACTGTTTTGGCATGCAGTATTGAGCTAACCAAAAACAATAGCCTTGATAAGACTAATCTTTTGAAAACTTTTTATGAATGGCATGACAAGAAAAAACGTTTCACCCAAAGCCAAATTTTTAGATCCTTTGAGTTCCTAAAAGCAAATAACCTATTATCGGCAAATTTTACGTTATAGTTATTTTAGGATTACAGCAATGTGCTTTTAAGCAAAATCTAACTTTTTTTGGCGAATTTAATCAACAGGAAATAAATAAGAAATCACACCTATGGTTCGTTAGAACAGACAATTTCTTTTCGAATCCAGATACCATTGTTGCCAATTTTGCACCTAATACAAATTTTACGATAATTTCTTTTTCCTATACTGTCCCTCCATCTTGTTATTGACCACTTTTTCAAAATTTACTATGGCCTCACAATGTTCATAAAAGTTCGATTTTCCGCCGATTGACTCTACTTATTAAAAGCTCATCGAAAGATGGGCTTTTTTTGTTTAAAGGGTTATTGAGTGTGATTTCGCAGATAATACTACAAGTAATCGCTTATCCAAATATAACTTTCAAACACTAAAATATCAAGCTCCAACAATCGAAATCTTGATTCTTTTGGCGCGTTAGTTGGCGCATGCCAAATGAATATTAGAATAACTTCAATATCTTTAAGGCGGAGTAGCAATAAAGCTATTACGCTAAATTTTGACAATAAATAAATGGAAGTAAAAGAGATTAGATTTGATGATGGCTCATTGGTTTTTTATGATGAGACTGGACATGATATATACTTTATTCGTGAGGATTTATTAGATGAAGTAATGGATGATGGAGATTCCGAATGGATTAACCAATTATCTAGTAAGAGTTGGGCAACTAAAGCGATACTGCAACAAGTTGCTGATATTATAACTGAGAAGTTTCCAGATAATAAGATTAATTGGGGAACAACTAATAAATTGATACAAACACAAGAGTAAACACGAAAGCCCACGTGAGTGGGCTTTGTTATTCTAAAACGTATTGAAAGTAAATTAATTAATCTGCTTGCATTAAGCTAATTATTGGTTTAAATGCGATAACATCAGATTTGGGTGCTCGCTTGTTTCCAATTGAAGTAGTGGTTACTACATCATAAATATAGTAAAGAAATCATCTTCACAGTAACGTTTTAACCTTCCAACGTGAGTTGGCATATTTAAACCTCTACGTATGTCTCCAATAATTTTAATAATATCGTCCGAAGTATATTCTACATCAATCTCAAAAAGCTTGATTTATAGCATTATGATAAACTCTACCTTGAGAGTCTGCATTAGCAACTATGCTCAGTTTTTCATTTAATTGAGTCCAACTATTTTGGCCACGAGGTTTAATATTCTTTACTATATTGATTACAGTAGCTTCATCTTCAAATATTGAAGATAGGTAATTAAACCTTGTTTTTTGTCCGAATGATAACTCACTCAAGAACTTGCTCACGGTAGTTGCTGAACTACCTGTTGATAAAATGCGCTTTGCCATTTTAATAATAATATTAAGTAATTGATGTCTTAAGCCTTACTATTAACAGCTATCTTGTAAGTGAGACGCATCAAATTAATTTTTAACTTAAACTATGGCTCTGTTTAGCCATGTTTTACTTTCAATATGTCAAAGAATAAAGCAGATAGTTTCCCATTTGCATAAAACAAAGATACATTATTAACAATAATTGGTTTAAATTAACTAGAAGCAATGCTGTTTAATTAATTGATTATCAATAAAGTTATTAACATTCGCTTTTTTTTCTTATCGATTGTAATACTTCAATCGAAGTTTATTATCAAGATATTCAATGGGATTTAAATTAGCAGACCGATCAAACAGGTTTGCTTTTTTAATGTTTGCAGTTTCCCAAAAGTTCCAAGTTTCTTAAAAGTTCGAGATTATTCGAGTGCAAGAAAATAGTAACACTCTTAAGAGATAAGACTTCAGAGAAAAAAGCAATTTGGAACAAGACTAGTGGTCAAGATGAATATAAACTTCAGATTGGTGAAGGAAGTTCCATTGTAGTTTCTTTTGACTATGGTAACTATGATAGCGAATATAACTATCAGTATATTCAATAAGAATGGAGATATGGTAGAAAGATATGACACTGAAAATGAACAAGATGATGATAGTTCCAAATTACTGTGGTCATTCCATAAAGCCGCACGGGATTCTTACTATAAAGTAGAGGAGAAAATGGAGCATCTTCTCAATGAAATATCAAAACAGGATGTGGTAGGCATTAATGAAGAAAAGAAAATTATTCCTCCTGCAGTGCTTAGTGAAGATGATGATTTGCCATTTTAATCCTAATACCATTCCTCTCTCCCAAAGGTGGCTTAAGCGGAGAAAGGAATGGTTTAGTCTTTATTTAGTAGTGCTAAGGCAATTTATAGCTATTTACAACGGTTTGCAAAGTTACTTTCATTGCAGTAGTACTTCGGTAGCTGCATAGCAAACCCGATAAGGGAGATCGGTATTCGGCAAGTCTAACACCACTTAAAACACACGCCATCCACTATGTTTCTGTCATGGTTTTAATTTTGGTGAAGCGGTTGCCTCGTGAATGCTTTCTCTATCTTTATCTAGGATTTGCTTCGCTTCATCCTGGATAAATCTAAGCGCATTCTTAGTTTGGCGAACCTGCGTGGTTTCTCTGGCATCAGCTTGTCACTATCGTTGCGAATCTTCGCTCAGGCCAAATTAGGCAACAATACCGCCAAGCCTCGCGTTTTATTACATAAAACATATCGTTACATCGTTCTATGAACTTCTTTGTAACGACCCTCGAAACATTCGCATTTCGGTTCGCATTAAAATTACTAAATCCAAATTTACATTTTGTGAATTACAATTATCTGCATACATTAGTAAAAATTAACCTCATCATGCTTCTTTAAGTTAGTATTGTTGTTCTTCTCATTTTTAATAATAAGTGAATTACTTCTTTGCTTTCAAAGCCCAATAGCACTGGATAGGTTTGGTAAAAAACAAACTTTAAGATATGGCTTCAGAAATCCCATACATGGCCGCACCCGGTGCTATCGCCAAAATTTTAGATAAAATTAAAAATGCTGCAACACCTGAGACATTTAGCGGCGATTTTCTAAGTACAAAGTTAGGATTTAAAGGAGGTAATTACCTAACATTTATTTCATGGTCCAAAAAATGCGGATTGTTAAATAGCGATGGCTCTCCAACAATGCTTTATAAGCAATTTCGAAATCCTTCAACGTCTGGTGCAAGTTTGGCTTCCGCTTTAAAAGTTGGATATTCTGAATTATATGCTCGCAATGAATATTGTCATGAATTAGATAAGAAAAACTTTAAGGGGTTGGTTATGGAGGCAACTGGAGAGGCTCATGATTCAGCAAAAGTTGATAGAATAGTATCCACTTTTTTCAATGCTAAAGAACTAGCAGACTTCGAAAGTCAATCAACTCCTTTGAAAACAGAAGCATCAGATAGCGTAGTTAGTAGTGGTATTGAAAAAAACATAGATAAGAGAGAAAAAAAAGTAAGTAGTGATATAAAGTTAGGATTAAACTATACTATCAATCTTGTTTTACCAAAAACAGATGATCCATCTATATATAATGCGATTTTCAAATCCTTAAAAGAAAATCTTTTAAATGACTAGTTTAAATACTGAATCCAAGATTAAATTATTTGCGTTGGCTAATTCGCTTGCAGAAAATCAGCTTGATAAAGTTGAAAGAGATTTCCAAGTCGACCTAGGACGTAAAGCCCCCTTACAAGCTAAACGTCGTGAATATTATTTGCAATTTGATTCAAGGTTCAGACTTGAAGCGCAATTAATGGCTGAGCATTACGAGGTATTCTACTGTCTTGAACGTTCAATAAGAAGTTTAGTTGTTCAATTAATGCTTGAAAAATATGGGGATAATTGGTGGCTTGAGAAAGTTGATGAAGAAATTAGAAAAAATGTGGAAAAAAATATTCATAGAGAAGAAGATTCAGGTTTTACGATTCGTTCAGAAGAAAAAATCGATTACACCACATTCGGTGAATTAACTCAAATTGTAACAAAAAATTGGACTGCCTTCGAAACATTATTTAAACGTGGTCAAAGAGCTTTTCAAAGAATCACAAATAATCTTAATCAACTTAGAGGTCCAATTGCTCATTGTTGTGCATTGGCTGATGATGAAGTTGTAAGACTTGAATTAACTGTAAAAGATTGGTTCCGATTAATGGAATAATTTAGAATAATAATATAGTACAAATGTTTCCAATTAAATACAATATAATCCATTTAGATTACTACTCAGATGAACAAAATACAAAATGTTGTAATTACAAAATTTTGGGGAGATAAAACTGTCAAAATTGACTTTGATGAAGACGTTAATTTCTTAGTTGGCGTCAACGGTTCAGGTAAGACTACAATTATTAATTTAATAGCCGCAACACTCACGGCTAATTTTAAAGCGTTGGACAGCATTCAGTTTGGCAAAATTGAGGTTGAGCTTGTTCCAAAATTGAATTCAAAAAAAAAGCTTGAAAACGCTATAATAAAAGTTGAGAAAATAGAACGAGATTTCTCGCCCTACCCAAAAATAGAGTTTTCACTCAAAAGCTATGAATCATCAAAGTTTAAAAATTTTAATTTAGAGGACCTTGAAGAAGATAATTTCTATAGATATCAAAAAGATTTTCTTATTAGTAGAAGTTTATTTGATCAAAATAGATATTCAAATGATATCGGTCTTGAATTGGAAAAACTAGTAAACGTTAGTTGGCTATCAATTCCAATACCCATCCTTCAATTTGGATAGATGAACAACCCGAAGCTAACGGTACTTTCAAAAACTGGAGCAAAGAAACCCTGCAGTTAATCAATACTTCAACAGAAAAAAACTGGATATTGATCAGTAATGCGATGAACAACCTGGTTCCTGAAGTTTATGATTTCAGCTTCCTGAATAATATTGAACCGGATAAAAACATCACTTTAATTGTAGATGATTCTCATGGGATCGGAATAAACAATCAGGGTTTAAGTGCATTCTCCTCCTTACCTGAAAGAGAAAACATCAGTCATGTGGTGGTGGCTTCAATGGCCAAAGCCCTTGGCGTAGACGCCGGATTGATATTGGGTTCAGAAAAAATAATTATGCAGCTCAAATCTACCAGTACCTTTGTTGGCGCATCTCCTCCTGCCGCAGCTGGTATTTATGCTTTTATGCATGCAGAAAGTATATATAAAAAACAGTGGCTAAAACTTCAGGACAACATAAACTTATTAACCAGGAACCTGAATCAATCATGGAAATATGCACCTGGTTTCCCCGCATTTTTAATTGATGATGCTACAATTGACCAGCAATTATGGAAACACAACATTTTAATTTCATCTTTTCCTTACCCTACGCCCGCAAGCAAACCCATTAATCGGGTTATTTTATGCAGCTGGCACGAACATTCTGATATTAACCGATTATGCAATACCATTGGCTTGTTTTCTTAACCGATAAATTTTTCAATCTTTATAAAATGAAAAAGATCATTCTATTCTGCTCCTTAAGTTTACTTTTTTCTATCGCTACCTTTGCTCAAACAACAGAAATATGGATTGTAAGACATGCTGAAAAAGATAAAACCAATCCTGAAGATAAGGACCCTAACCTATCCGATGAAGGTAAAATCAGGGCAGGTGATTTAGCCACCTTTCTCCAAAAGACAAACTTTGATGTTGCCTTTTCTACACCCTACAAAAGAACGCATCAAACTTTAGATTCACTGATCATCCCAAAGGTGATTAACTATAATGACCCAAAATCACTGGTTGATTCTGTTAAAAAAAATTATGCAGGCAAGAAAGTTATCATAGCGGGTCATTCCAATACCCTGCTGGAAATTATTGAAGCTTTTGGTGCCAAAAGACCTATGGAAATGCTTACGGAGGATGATTATGACTATATTTTTCACCTAACCCTGAAAGATGAGAAGGCTAAGGTGAAAATGGATCAGTTTGGCAGGCCACATCACCTTTAGTTCGGAGTGATCAGTTTGGAGTTATCATGCTTCTCGCTTGTTTAACTGCCCAAACAAATGAACTATTGACCAATGACTATTCAACCAACTTAAAGTTTTTCAAAAGGAATATTCATTAGCGGATAGTTTTGCCATCCGCTAAAATCATAGTGCCACCATTCATTTTTAAGTACATTGAGTCCGTACTTTTTCATGATCCTGATTAAAAAGTTGCGGTTCTTTCTTACCTCTTGGTTCACCGGCTCATAGTTTGCTGCAGCAGCAGCGGAGAAACTATCATAAGGCGTAGCCATTGCAATTTCTTTACCGGTTTTCAGGTTAATCAATGTTAAATCAACAGCACATCCCCGGTTATGTTTTGATCCCTTTGCAGGATCAGCCACGAAGTTTTTATCACTTGCCTTTTTATAAAACTCAACTGTAGTGGCATAAGGGCGATAGCCATCAAAAATTTTCAATCCGTAGCCTTTTTTATTTAATTCCCGCTGGATTTTCTTCAATGAAGCGACAACTGGTTTACGGGCAAATGCCCTCGCCTGCCTATACATCACCTGCTTCATGAAGTTATTCTTCGTGGCATAGCGAATATCCAGCGTAATGTTCGGAATAGCTTTCTTAATCTCCACTAACTCATTATCCGGATTGGTTTTAACAGAAGCTAAATATTGATTGTAAGAGTTAACGACAACTAACTTTGGCCTCTTGCCGTTTTGAGCAGAAGCAGAGAAAGAAACAAATAGGAATAAGATGAGGAGTTTAGTTTTCATAGTGTCGTTTCTATAAACAGGTCACCATTTCAAAGTACAAAGCAACTCATTCATGAAAATAATTATTTCGTACCTCAGCATAGCGAAAAATAAATTTACTGATTAGATACCACCAACAATTCCAGGTCTTTAAAAGGCAGGTTAAACATATCTGACAAATCCTTATTGGTACAATTTCCCTGATACATGTAAAGTGCCTCCCGAATACCGGGATTATTCCAAACCATATTCATTAAACCACCAAATTCACCAATATCCAATAAAATAGGTGCGAAAATATTGGTAAGCGCATAAGATGCCGTACGCGGAACCCGGGATGCGATATTGGGCACGCAATAATGAATCACATCATATTTTCTAAAAATGGGGTTGGTATGATTGGTTACTTCTGATGTTTCAAAACAACCACCCTGATCAATGCTGACATCAATCACCACTGAATGGGGTTTCATTCTCGCCACCGTTTCTTCCATTACAATGCAAGGACTACGCCCGTGGCTTGCCCTGATGGCACCAATCACGACATCGCAGGTAACAATTGCTTTATTTAGCACAATCGGCTGCATTACAGAAGTAAAAACCCGGCTTCCCAAATTATTTTGTAATCTGCGTAAGCGGTAAATAGAGCTATCAAAAACCTTTACTTCAGCTCCAAGAGCCAATGCTGTTCTGGCCGCATATTCGCCAACTGTTCCGGCACCTAAAATTACAATCTCGGTAGGTGGCACACCAGTAAAACCACCAAGCATTAACCCTTTTCCGCCGGTTACATTGCTTAAATACTCTGCAGCAATTAATATGGAAGTAGAACCTACAATTTCACTCATTGCTCTTACTACACTTAGTACATTCCCTTCATCACGGAGGTTTTCAAAGCACAAAGCATTAATCTTTTTATGCATCAAAGCTTTCAGGTAGTCCTGCTTCAGCGTGCCGGTTTGTAAAGAAGAAATTAAAGTCTGCCCCTTATGCATCATGGCAATTTCTTCCAGCATGGGCGGGGCAATTTTCACAATGATATCAGCATCAAAAACTTCTTTTTTATCGTAAACAATTTTGGCTCCCTGCTCTGCATATTCCGAATCAGAAAAGTTGGCGGCAATACCCGCACCGCTTTCTAAAATAACATGGTGGCCATTGTTAACCAATAAGGCAACAGATAATGGTGTTAAAGCGATCCTGTTTTCCTGAAACGAAATTTCTTTTGGTATCCCAATGTTCAGGCTGTTCTTCCTGTTTCTGGTTTCCAGTGTTGCCTCCTGGGTTTGCAATAAACCCTGACGGGCGATATCGGCCATTCCTTCGCGTATTCCTGTAGCCATGCTGCTTTTAAAAAAATTGTTTCTGTTTAAGGTTGTTCAAGGTACGGAAATTCTGGTAATTAATTCAGATCAAATGTTATACCTTACTGAAATTGAACACCCTCCGGTTTTCATCCATAATGGTAATTTCTGTTTTAATGAAATGATCAGGCAATAATTCAGCTACCTTTTCCGGCCACTCAATTAAACACATTCCACCACCGTAAAAATACTCTTCATAGCCTAAGTCAAATGCTTCCTGAATATCCTTGATGCGGTAAAAATCGAAATGATATACTTGGCCTGTGGGACTATCATATTCATTTACAATGGAATAAGTTGGACTTGATACCACATCATGAACACCTAAAACCTGACAAAAAGTTTTGATAAAAGTGGTTTTACCAGCACCCATATCACCATCAAAAATTAAAATCTTTTCGTTGCCTGCAAATTTTAAAAGTTGCTGCGCTACAAGAGGTAAATCTGATAAATTGTTAACGGCTATTTCCATCTTAAATAAATAAAGGCAAAAGTAATACATAATTGCATCGCTTTTGCCTTTTAGTCGTTTTCATGTCTCAAATCTGGTATCTCAGCGCGCTCAAACTACCGCGGTGAATAGGTCACCACCGGAATGATCATTTCTTCCAGAGAAATCCCTCCGTGCTGGAAGGTTTCATTATAATAATTTACAAACTGGTTGTAGTTATTCGGGTAAACAAAATAGCTATCCTCACGTGCAAAAATATAACTGCTGCTGATGTTGATCTTAGGCAATAAAGCATCATGAGGGTTTTTAATTAAAAAGACCTCTTTTGCATTGAAGTTTAAATTCCGGCCTTGCTTGTATCTGAGATTTGTATTGGTAGCGCGATCACCGATTACTTTTACTGGTTTTTTAACGCGAATGGTTCCATGATCGGTTGTGATCACCACTTTTACTTGTTTTTGAGAAATTTTCTTTAATAAATCCCACAGTGGTGAATGTTCAAACCAAGATAATGTTAGTGAGCGATAAGCTGCATCATCATTTGCCAGTTCACGAATCATTTGCATATCCGTACGGGCATGGCTCAGCATATCAACAAAGTTGAATACAATGGAATTGAAATCATTTTGTAATAGGTTATTGGTTTGATCAACCAGATCTTTACCCTGCTCAAAAGTTAAAATTTTATTGTAGCTAAACTTACAATCCTTGCGAAGATTCCGCTTAATGTTATCCGCTAAAAAAGCCTCTTCATGCATGTTTTTTCCACCCTCATCATCATCATTCTGCCACAACTGTGGGAAGCGTTTTTCCATTTCCAATGGCATCAGGCCGGAGAAGATGGCATTTCTTGCATATTGCGTTGCCGTTGGAAGAATACTGGTATACATATCTTCTTCATCAATCCTGAAATATTCAGAAATTAACGGATTTATAATTTTCCACTGATCATAACGCAGGTTATCAATTAAAATGAAAAATACAGGAGTGGTATCATTAATATGCGGGAAGGCTTTTTTCTTCAGCAGTTCATTCGATAACAATGGTGCTGTATCTTTGTTTTTGATCCAGTCCAGGTAGTTTTCCTCAATAAATTTGGTAAATTGTGTATTGGCTTCCTGCTTTTGCATGGTTAAAATCTCATGCATCTGTGGGTCATCAAGTTTTTCGAGCTCTAATTCCCAGAAAACAATTTTCTTATAGACATCAATCCATTCCTCATAATTCAGGCGATCGCCCAGGGTCATGCCCAAACGACGGAAATCCTGCTGATAAGCCATGGAAGTTTTTTCACTCACCAGCCTTTTGTTATCAATCAGCTTTTTAATGGTGAGCAACACCTGTTTTGGATTAACAGGTTTAATCAGATAGTCATCAATTTTACTGCCGATGGCATCCTCCATCAGGTTTTCTTCTTCACTTTTGGTAATTAATACAACAGGGACATCGGGATTTAAATTTTTAATGGCCGAGAGGGTTTCAATGCCGCTCATTCCGGGCATGTTTTCATCAAGGAAAACCAGATCAAAATGTGCCTTTCCAAAAGCTTCCAACGCATCATTTCCATTGGTAAAAGTGGTTACATCATAACCCTTATCATTGAGTAATAAAATATGGGGTTTTAGTAAGTCGATTTCATCATCGGCCCACAATATTTTCGTTTCTTGCATGTTTTTGTAAAAATAGATATGTATTGCCTTTTAATTTCGGCGGGTAAATCAAACTACAAATAAAAATAGCAATTTTTGTACCGTATCTATCTATTTAACTATTTTTAACGATTGAATAAGAAGAAAATCATAAATGATCCCGTTTACGGCTTCATTAGTATTCCATCCGAATTGGTATATGATGTCATTTCGCATCCGTATTTCCAGCGGCTGCGTTACATTAAGCAACTTGGGATGACCCATCTGGTTTATCCGGGTGCTTTACACACGCGTTTTCACCATGCCCTGGGTGCCATGCATTTAATGGGGCTGGCCATTGAAGTTTTAAGAAGTAAGGATCATATCATTACCGAAGGTGAAGAAGAAGCTGCTATGCTGGCTATTTTACTACACGATATTGGTCATGGTCCTTTCTCACATGCCTTAGAGCATTCTTTGGTAACCGGTATCAGGCATGAAGATATATCGGCAAAGCTGATGGATGACCTGAACCATCATTTCGATGGAAAATTAACGCACGCCATTGAAATTTTTAACGGCACCTACCCTAAAAAATTCCTTTATCAGCTCATTTCTGGTCAGCTGGATTTAGACAGGATGGATTATTTAAACCGCGACAGCTTTTTCACAGGCGTAAGCGAGGGCGTAATCAGTTTCGATCGCATCATTAAAATGTTCAACATTTTTGATGATAACCTGGTGATTGAAGAGAAAGGCATTTATTCAATTGAAAAATTCCTGATTGCCAGAAGGTTGATGTACTGGCAAGTTTACCTGCATAAAACCGTGATTTCGGGTGAAATGATCCTGGTAAAATTACTGGAAAGGGCTAAAGAACTTTCTGCAGCCGGAGAAAGCCTTTTTGCATCGCCATCCTTAAGCTACTTCCTAAGCAATAACATCAGCGAACTTAATTTCTTTTCCAACCATATCAATCTGGAACACTTTACCAATCTGGATGATCAGGATATTTATGCTGCGGTAAAAGTGTGGGTAAAACATCCCGATAAAATATTATCAACACTTTGCCGGATGCTAACCTCAAGAAACCTGTATAAGGTAGAGATGGGTAATGCAATGGCAGAAACCGATCGGGTTGCCTTTTTAAAAGACGCAGCCATTCATTTGCTGGACATCAGTCCGGAAGAGGCCCGGTACTTTGTATTCACCAGCGCCATTCAAAACAGGGCCTATAATGCTGGCGTTGGAAACATCAAAATTCTAATGAAAAATAACGATATTGTTGATATTGCAAAAGCTTCAGATTTATCCAATCTGGAATCACTACAAAAAACTGTAGAGAAGTACATTCTCTGCTACCCACGAGGGATTTAAGATTAATTAACAAAATATTTGACTTTTGCTGCCGTTTTAAGTCTTACTATTGTGTAAAATATACGCGGCTTAACCCTTACAGGTTTTTTTGTTCATATCAATTTAACATATACCTTTGTACGATGCAATTTACTGCAAAGCAGATAAGCGAGTTTTTAGAAGGTTCCATTGATGGCAACCCTGATGTAGCCATTACTGAACTTTCCAAAATAGAAGACGGGAAAGAAGGCTCATTGTCTTTTCTTTCAAACCCTAAGTACGAGAACTTTTTGTATTCCACGCAGGCATCAGTCGTGATCGTTTCAAAAGATTTTACGCCTAGCCAACCCTTTACAAGTACCCTCATCCGGGTAGATAATCCATATAGTTCATTTACCGTTTTACTGGATAAATATAACGAGGCGATGAATGCACAAGCGGCATCGTCTGGAATAGATAAACTCGCATTTGTACATCCTACAGCAAAAATCGGATCGAATGTTTTTATTGACGCTTTTGCCTATGTTGCTGAAAATGCGGTGATTGGTAATGGTTGCAGGCTCAATGCCCAGACTTTCGTAGGTGCGAATACGAACATAGGTGAAAATAGTATTATTTTTCCCGGCGTAAAGATTTATCACAATGCGGTGATCGGAAACCGCGTAATCATACATGCCAATACTGTAATTGGCAGTGATGGCTTTGGCTTTGCCCCACAAAAAGACGGGACCTATAATAAGATTCCTCAAATAGGAAATGTAGTAATTGAAGATGATGTGGAAATTGGCGCAAATACTACGGTAGACCGCGCAACAATGGGTTCTACGGTCATTAAAAAAGGTGCCAAAATTGATAACCTTATCCAAATTGCACACAATGTTGAAATTGGTGAAAACACCGTTTTGGCGGCACAATCCGGCATTTCTGGGAGCACAAAAATCGGCCCGAACAGTGTTGTTGGCGGACAGGTAGGTATTGCCGGTCATTTAACTTTGGCAAAAGGCACCCAGATCGGCGCACAGGCCGGAATCAACTTTAACATCAATGAAGAAAACAAACAATGGCATGGTAGTCCGGCGCAACCTTTGCGTAACTGGATGCGGGCATCCGTAATTTTCAAACACCTGCCAGATGTGGAGAAAAGAATAAATATACTTGAAGACGAATTGAAAAAGCTTACGGCTGAACTGGAAAAGAATACAATACACAATGAACGTTAGACAAAGAACGATTAGACAAGAAGTATCGGCATCTGGTGTTGGTTTACACACAGGTGCTAATGTGACTTTAACATTTTGCCCCGCCCCTGAAAATCACGGGTTTAAATTTCAACGTATTGATTTAGATGGCCTTCCCATCATTGATGCTGATGCAGATAATGTAACTGATACTTCCCGCGGCACTACTATCACACAGAACGGGGCGAGTGTCAGTACGGTTGAGCATGTAATGGCTGCCCTGGTAGGAATGGATTTAGATAATATCCTGATTAAACTTGATGGCCCTGAAACACCAATCATGGATGGAAGTTCGATCCAGTTCATTGATCTATTGGAAGAAGTTGGAACAATAGAACAAAATGCTGACCGGGAGTATTTTACTATTCCGCACAACATTACTTATACTGAAGAAGACAGGAAGGTAGAAATTGTAGCGATGCCGCTTGATGATTACCGTTTTACCTGTATGATTGACTATAATTCTCCGGTTTTAGGCAGTCAACACGCAGGTATTAATACCATTGCAGAGTTTAAAAAAGAAATCGCATCCTGCCGCACTTTCTGCTTTTTACATGAACTGGAATACCAATTATCACACAACTTAATTAAAGGTGGCGATTTAAATAATGCAATCGTTATTGTAGATAAGGAAGTCACGAAAGATGAGTTAAGTCATCTTGCCAAACTCTTTAACCGTGCCGATATCGATGTGGCTCCTCAGGGAATTTTAAACAACATGGAGCTGCGTTACCAGAATGAGCCTGCCCGTCATAAATTATTAGATATGATTGGCGATTTAGCTTTGGTAGGCATGCACTTAAAAGGCCATATTATGGCAGCACGCCCTGGTCATGCGGCAAATGTGGCCTTTGCAAAGAAAATCAAAGCTGCCATCAAAAAAGAAAAAAACAAAAAAATACAGAAGGTGTACGATCCAAGTTCAAAACCATTGTATGATATCAATCAGGTAATGGACATTTTGCCGCACCGTCAGCCATTTTTATTTGTAGATAAAATTTTAGAACTTTCTAAAAACCATGTGGTTGGCGTGAAAAACGTCACCATGAATGAAGAATTTTTCAAGGGCCACTTCCCTGGTGCACCTGTTTTTCCCGGGGTTATTCAGATTGAAGCCATGGCTCAGGTAGGCGGTATTTTAGTGCTGAGCACGGTACCAGACCCCAGAAACTACCTTACTTATTTTTTAAAAATAGATAACGTTCGCTTTAGGGCTCAGGTTCTTCCCGGCGATACGATTGTTTTCCGTTGCGACTTGCTTGAACCGATCAGAAGGGGTATTGCCCAAATGAAAGGCGTAGGCATGGTAGGCGAGAAAATTGTTGTCGAAGCCGAAATGATGGCACAAATTTCAAAAATTAAACAAGCAGAACCAGCCGAATCATGATACAACCTTTAGCATATATACACCCGCAGGCTAAAATTGCCGAAAACGTAGTGATCGAACCCTTTGTCGTGATACATAAAGATGTTGTGATTGGCGAAGGAACTTGGATTGGTTCTAATGTAACCATTATGGATGGTGCGCGGATCGGTAAAAACTGTCGCATTTTTCCAGGAGCAGTCATTTCAGGTGAGCCTCAGGATTTAAAATTTGCCGGTGAAGTGACTACAGCGGAAATTGGCGATAACACCACAATTCGTGAATGCGTAACCATTAACCGTGGCACCAAAGATAAATGGAAAACTGTGATCGGGAGTAATTGCTTAATTCAGGCTTATTCTCACATCGCACATGATTGTGAGGTGGGCAATAACTGTATCTTTTCAAACAGTACGACATTAGCGGGCCACATTACTATTGGAAACAATGTGGTGCTGGCTGGATTAGTGGCCATCCATCAATTCGTTAAAGTAGGTTCTTATGCATTTGTAACCGGTGGATCATTGGTTCGTAAAGATGTACCTCCATACGTTAAGGCTGCACGCGAACCCCTTTCTTATGCCGGAATCAATTCTGTAGGTTTGCGCAGAAGAGGTTTTACCAATGAACAGATTGACGAAATCCAGGAAATTTACCGGGTACTTTTTGTAAAGCACAATAACGTAACCAAAGCTTTAGACATGATTGAAGCAGAGTTCAAACCTACGGAGATCCGTGATGAGATTGTTGATTTCATCCGTAATTCTAATCGTGGGGTAATGAAGGGATTCGGTATGGGCAGCTAGGTTTAGGGTTTAGGGTTTAGGGTTTAGGGTTTAGGGTTTAGGGTTTAGGGTTTAGGGTTTAGGGTTTAGGGTTTAGGATAAATTTATTCCATAAAGCACTGTTTTAGTGTATTTTAAAAAAAATACCGGTATCTACATTATCCCTAAACCATTTATTTCTTCTTTAATCTTGGGTTGCTAAGGTGGTGAATACATTTCAGAGTTATGAATAATTTAACGTTAATCAAAACCAATTCAGAAAATACCGATTTCAGGCAGCTGGTTACTTTGTTGGATAATGACCTGGCCGTTAGAGATGGAGATGATCATGCTTTTTATTCACAGTTTAATAAAATAGACATGATTAAAGAAGTCGTGGTAGCTTACCAAAATGACATCCCCGCAGGCTGTGGTGCCATAAAACCATTTTCAGGTAACGCTGCCGAAATTAAACGCATGTTTGTTCATCCTGATTTCAGGAGACAAGGTATTTCAGCGAAGATATTAACGGAACTGGAGCATTGGGCCGAAGAACTTGGCTTTAAAGAATGTATACTGGAAACCGGCAAAAAGCAACCTGAAGCAATTGCACTTTACCAAAAGGTGGGTTATCAGATTACGCCAAATTATGGCCAGTACATTGGTGTAGATAACAGCGTTTGCATGACAAAACCGCTCAACATTAATCCAACGCACAACGATTAATGAAGATCACTTTAAATAATGTTGGCAGAAGGTTTAACAAAGAATGGATTTTCAGAGGCTTAACTACTGAACTTTCCTCCGGAAACAGCTATGCTGTACTGGGCCCTAATGGTTCAGGAAAATCGACTTTGTTAAGCGTATTAACCGGAAGTTTATCCCCATCTGAAGGGCAGATATCTTTTTCAGATTCCAAAGATATTCCGGTTGAAGATATCTACCGGTACATCAGTTTCGCAGCTCCTTATTTGGAGCTGGTGGAAACTTTTACCTTAACAGAAATTATTGATTTTCATTTTAAGTTTAAAAATTTTGCTCCCGGACTTAACCGCAAATTACTCATCGCTATTCTTGGCTTAGAGAAGTCTGCCCATAAGGAAATTAAGTATTTCTCTTCTGGCATGAAACAAAGAACCAAGCTGGCCCTGGCCTGCTGTGCCGATTCTCCTATCCTTTTTTTAGATGAACCCACCAGTAATTTAGATATTCAGGGTGAAGATTGGTATCGTGAGTTAATTAAAAACTTCGCTCAAGACAGGCTGACTATTGTTGGCTCTAATCAATTTCGCGAATATGAATTTTGCAATACTCAGATTCAAATCGCTGATTACAAGTAATATAATCCAAATTTTACTCCTATTTAACTGACCTCTTTTGTCATCCATTTGTATTATAAAAATATTTTCAATAAAATATTTTGCAATTAAGAAATAGTTAGTACCTTTGCACCACCAAAAAGAGAAACAAATATTAATTATTCTCTTCCTGGAAATGAAGCGATTTCTGTTTTAACAGCATTAAAAATATAGCCGTAAAAAGGCAAAAGAGTTTTTCATAGTTTAGTTTGAGGTTTAGGTTGATTATGCCTTTGGAGTGGTTCCCAAAGGCATTTCTTTTATATGTATATTTTGCCGCCTTAACCCATATTCAAAAGACGATAGGCTTCCGAATCATCATCCATTTTTTTAACTTTGGTTTTTAGTCAAAACAACATTTCATTATAAAATGGCAAAAGCATCAGAAATATGGTCGGGAGCTGTTCTCCGCATCAACGGCGAACTGGTAGCAGTAGAAGAGTTCATCCATCGCACCCCAGGAAATTTAAGGGCTTTTTATCAGGCCCGCATGCGCAACATCAAAACAGGAAAAATTGTAGAGTACCGTTTCCGCCCGGATGAGGAGGTTACCTTTGCCCGCGTAGAAACCAACGACTACCAATATCTTTATGAAGATGGCGACTATTTAGTCGTGATGGACAATGAAACTTTCGAACAGCACAACATCCCGAAATTCCTTTTTGGCGATTCCATCAGATTTTTAAAGGAAAGTATGACTTTAACCGTGGCTTTCGAAAGCGATGAGCCCATTATTGCGCGCCTCCCGAACAGTGTTGAGCTGGAGGTAACCTATTCCGAACCTGCAGTTAAAGGTGATACTGCAACCAATGCTTTAAAACTGGCCATAGTAGAAACCGGCGCCGAAGTGAGGGTTCCATTATTTGTGAATCAGGGTGATAAAATCAAGATTGATACAC
>NZ_NHOT01000003.1 GCF_002197755.1 Pedobacter sp. AJM
AGCTTTTTACAAGAAAGGATGCAAGCCTTGGGTTTTTGTTTCTTTTGGGCTAAGCCAAAAGAAAGAGCCCATCGGCGGCGGTGAGCCGAGGCAAGCCAGAGCATGGGGCAAAATAAAAAAGTACAGCGGAATAGTGAAAGCATTAAGGTTCCCGCCTGCGTGGGAATGAAGGACGTGTCAGAAATATTTTTAAAGGTTAAGTACAAAGATCTCTCCACTGCGGTCGAGACGACGATTGATCCTGAATGAAATTATTCGTAACATTCCTCTGCTCCCTGCTACCGGCCTGGCAGATTTTCGCAGAAAAAAGCACGAAAATCTATGCACTTCCGCTCATTAACCCACAACCCAAGGCAGAATCAAGCTTGTGTGCTGGGATAAGAAAGGGGTAAGAAGCCTAGAGGCTGCCGCAATCAAGATTTTCGTAGCTTTTTACAAGAAAGGATGCAAGCCTTGGATTTTTGTTTCTTTTGGACTAAGCCAAAAGAAAGAGCCCCTCGGCGGCGGTGAGCCGAGGCAAGCCAGAGCATGGGGCAAAATAAAAAAGTACAGCAGAATAGTGAAAGCATTAAGGTTTCAGCCTGCACGGGAATGACGATCGCATTAGAAAAATTTTTAAAAGGTAACATACAAAGATCTCTCCACTGCGGTCGAGATGACGATTGAATGAAATTATGCGTAACATTCCTCTGCTACCGGCCTGGCAGATTTTCGCAGAAAAAAGCACGAAAATCTACGCACTTCCGCTCATTAACCCACAACCCAAGGCAGAATCAAGCTTGTGCGCTGGGATAAGAAAGGGGTAAGAAGCCTAGAGGCTGCCGCAATAAAGATTTTCGTAGCTTTTTACAAGAAAGGATGCAAGCCTTGGATTTTTGTTTCTTTTGGGCTAAGCCAAAAGAAAGAGTCCATCGGCAGCCAGCCGAAAACAACTCCTGCCAGTAATTACGGCAAAGATTGCTTTCCCGAAAGGTCGGGACAGGCTGCCGGCTGAAAAAGCCGGCAAAGCAACGATGGCCTAACCGATGATTTTTTATAGGCTTATCTACAAATGCTCATCCTGAACTAGCGATTCACGTCAAGCCTTTTCCCGGCAAGGTCTTCCCAACGGTAAAAATGAAAGGTCTTATCATCACTCATGGCCACCAGCAAACCATGTTTAAAATCAGCATTTAAAGGTATTGAAACCACATCAATTCCGTCGGTTTGGTTAGCCGCATATTTTAAGGTGCTTAACAGCGGGTGCTGGTTTGGCTTACCATCTTTGCCTGTTCTGCCATATACCTTTAACTGCCTGCCCCCCTGATCTGAAACCAAAATATATCCCTTATTACCATGGATTTTATAAATAGCAATCCCTTCATTATCTACGGCAAAATCACCCTGCCCAAACAATGCCAGCTGTTGATTGCCTTTTGCCGGGTCTGCATAATATTTCCGAACGCCAAACTGTTCGTCACAGTAATACACAAAACCCAATTCATTATCTACTGCAATAGCCTCAATTTCCTTTTTACCGCTGTAGCTGCCAAACCTCCGCACTAAATCTGCCTTTACATGCCCATGGCCATCATCCTTTAAAAGGTATTGCCACAAATATCCGCCTTCATTCGGCCCGGATTTCCGACCAACTATGGCATAAATTTGCCCTTTAGGATCAGTATACATCGAAATCCCCATCAGGTCGCGGTATTCTGCTCCGGTTTCCCCGACAAAAACCGGGATGCCACCATTATCAACAGGTGTCATATCAGGCAAGCTGTACATCCGCAGTTTGTGCGTATAGCGTTCGGTAGTTACGGCAATATCAGTCTTTTTACCGTTCAGATTTAAACCATAAGCAATATCCACATTATTGGGCCGCTTTAAACCCTTAACTGTTTTCGATTTGATGATCTTTCCTTTCAGGTCAAAAACATATAATCCGCCATTGGTATCTTTATCCGTACCAATCACCAATGATTTTGCCGGATTGGCCTTGTTAACCCAGATGGCCGGGTCATCGCTATCAAAATCAACCGGATCGGATACATATAAAGGTTTTACTTCATTATTATTCATTTGCTGTGCGCCGCCATTACAGGAAAGGCTTAGGCTTAACACCACAACTGATGCGATGTATATGAGGTTTCTGTGCTTCATTTGATTATTTTGTGCCATATGCGCCAATAAACGCAGCTGGTGCTGGTGAGGTGTAAGTTATTCCGTTTTTCATGACAATTTCTGCCTGATGATGACGTGTAAAGTTGGTAATCCCTTTGTTTAAAGCTGGTGAATTCCCCTGCAAATGAAAATCCCAGGCAGTATTAAAATCTGCATTGTTTACAGCGGTATTTAAAGGATAATTTACAAATTTAGGATCATTCGCACCTGCAGCACTACTGATCACATCATTTTTACCCCCAATAATATCGCCTTTAGGCTGAAACTGATTCACCGTAACCTGGTCAAAACCATAATACCAGTTGTTGCTGTATACAGAGCGTGAATCTTCCGGTTTTTTAGGATCTCTTTTAACACCAAAACGGGTATTGGCAAAGAGATTATTATACAAATCAGCCCGTACAGTACTTTCCAGCCATACTGAACCACCTTTTGCCGTTGGTCTTCTCCAGCCGGTATTCACCATAGTATTATTATAGGCAATAATATAGGCTTGCGGTACCTTATCGCCGGTATTGGAAAGTTTTAAAGCATTGGTGTTGGTACTGTAAATCAGGTTATAAGCAATATCTGCCAAACAGCCCGATTTAAAGTTCATGGCCTCACCACCGCTTACCCCTGTAGTGTAGAAAATATTGTTGGCAAAAATGATTTTTCCACCTTCAATATAGGTACAATCTTCCTGCAGGTTTCTAAAAATACTATTTTGCACCACCAATTTACCTTTGGCATTGGCAAACCAAAGTGCTGGCAAATTTTCACCTGCAACGGCTTTGTAAAGGCCCATTTTTACCGAAGTGGAAGCATCTGAGGTAGTGGAGCCGGCATACTCAATAATGGCGTGATCCAAAACCAGTTCTTCGCAAGTTGGACCGGCCAGTATGCCACCCCAAAGCTTACCAAATTTCTTTTGGGTGGTTTTATAAAATTCATTTACCGTAAATTTAATCGGGTTATCTACCGTGCCCAGAGCATATAAATTGCCTTTTACCACAATTTCAGGTTTAGCTACAGTATCCATTAAAATGGTTACGCCTTCTTCAATGGTGAGTGACTTACCTTCCGGGATAATGATATCGCCTTTTATTACCTGCGTACTTCCTTTTGCCCAAACACCGGATACTTCTCCGATGGCTGAGCCATTCACCTCGCTCGTATCTACATCAATATTGGCTTTTTCGCATCCGGCAAGGGCCAACACCAACAGGATGAGTAATTTAAAAATCTGATTCGATTTCATCTTTTTATATTTTAAATTGTCGATTAGTTAAACTTATACCTGAAACCCAGCAAATAGCTCTGTCCGTAGTAATCACTTCTGATCAGTGTGTGCCCATCTTTAACCAGATCTTCATTGATTTTATCATTCTCAGGGTTGGTACCTTTAATAAATAATTTAGTAGGGGTATTTAAGATGTTGTTTGCCTTGATAAAAACACTGATCCCGCCTTTGAAACGTTTCTCGGCCGAGGCATCCATCTGAATAAAACCTTCCTGCCATAAATCATTATTGAGGAATTGTGAAACGGTATTGATCCGCGGACCTGTGTAAGCACCGGCCAGCTGGGCATCCCAGCCCTTTTTAGTATCCTTAAATAATAAAGAAAGGTTTCCGATATGTTCAGACTGTCCGAAAAGTGGACGTTCCTGATCTACTGAAAGCGCCTGAATATCTCCTGTAATTGCATTAATGATTCGGGTTGTTTTAGGCGTAGTAATGCGGGAGTGCGTATAGGTATAATTCGCCTTTACCCCTATCTTGCTGAAATACTTGATATAATCTACCTCTGCACCATAGTTATGAGCTGTACCGAAATTTCCCGGAGTATAGTAAATATCCTGTCCGCGAGTCGCATCAGCCTGAAAAGTATATTCAATAGGATCTTTAATCTTTTTATAAAAAGCACCAACCATTAACTGTTCTGATGCACCTGGAAAAAGCTCGTAGCGTAAATCATAATTATCGGCCAGGGCACGCTTCAAATTTGGATTACCTCGTTCCTGAAACTCTTCATTAACAACCTTTCCAGGTACAATTTCATAAAACCCTGGGCGATTAAGTGCCTTATAATACGAAGCGTGCAATTGTGCTTTTTCGGTTAAAAAGTATTTTGCCGTTAGGCTCGGTAATACATCAGTATATACTTGTGATCCCTTTGGAAATGTTTCTCCGGCAGAAAAAAGCAGGTTATAGCCCTGGTTGGTGTGCTCAATTCTGGCACCACCTACTACTTCCAATTTTGATACGCTATATTTAAACATCCCATAACCTGCACTGATTTTTTCCGATGCATCATAGGTTAAGGGATTAGCCACCGCACCTGTTGGGTTGGTTACAATTAAATTCAAATCAGTATAGTTCTGAAAATCTACCCCATAAACACGGCCTGCATCGGCAGCGCCCGGTGAGAGTGTATAATTATTGAAAAAGCTGCTGCGCTGTTTATTGCGGTATAACCCACCAGCCATTACATCCACCTTGTTATTTCCAATGGCGAAACGGTAAGTGAGATCTAAATAGCCTGCTAAATCTTCATCGGTATTGCGCTCCCACCTGTGGTTTACAGGAGAAGTATTTACCAAAGTTGTTCTGCTGCTTTGAAAGTGCTGCTGTAAGCCATTCAGGCTGATGCTGGTATTATCCGGCACCTCGTTTTTGGCTGAAGAATAAACCGCCGACCATTGTACCTTAAATTTATCAAAGAATTGATGATCGCCATGAAGTGTGCTGTTGTAAATCTGTTGTTCAGTTAAACGGCTCCGGGTATTGTAAACCAGTTCAGCATTACCAGCCGTTGGATTGTAAACACTATTGTATGTTGTGGTCACCGCATCTCTGAGCTGCTGATTTTTTAAATTAACGTAAACATTGTAAAGCGTTAACTGGTGATTTTTATTGAAAACATAATCTACCTTTCCATGTAAACCTGTACGTTGCTGTTGCTCTGAAAATTCACGATAACTTTTGCTGGTAATCACAGCATAGGCATCTGTTCCGGTAACGGCATTATTATAAAAAGTACTGTTGCTGCCGCGATAAGTATTCTGATAACTACCGGCCAAAACTACGCCTAACTTATTATCTAAAAACCGCTGACTTAAAGATAAACTCCCGATAAGGTTTGGTGCCGGATTTTTATATTGATAATCAAGCGTTCCTTTAGTGAAATCGTTTTGGGTGGCACTATAGCTTTTACCATTACGTTCATAAGGTGATTTGTGTTGAATATCAGAAGCATTATAGCTGGCAAATTTGCGGTCGAAAAACAACTGGTTATAGCCGGTAGAAAGATTGGCATTTACCTGGAACTTGCCCGGCGCATTTTTCATCACCATGTTGATTCCACCGCCTATGGCATCACCCTCCAAATTTGGTGTTAACGTTTTATAAACTTCTAAACGATCCAGCAAATCAGCCGGAAAAAGATCAAGCGGCACGTATCGGTATTTATTATCCGGACTTGGGATCTTTACCCCGTTCACCAGCGTATAATTGTATCTTTTATCCATGCCCCTTAGAATAGCGTATTGCCCGTCGCCATTGCTGTTCCGCTCAATGGATACACCAGATACACGCTGCATCACATTCGCTACCGTTAAATCGGGTGAAATTTCAATGGCTTTGCCCGAAACAATATTCATTACCTGAGTGGCATTTTTCTCCAGTCTGCGGGCACCCTGGTCTGTTGAACTTACCGGATTTGATTTGATCGTGATATCATCCAGCCGCTTCGAATCACTTTCCATATAAAATTTTAAGTGTTCATTATCTTCCTTTGCCACTGTAAAGGTTTTGGTAATGGTTTTATAGGTGATATAACTTACACTGATAGAGGCTGATCCCGTAGCTACCGCTTTAAATTCGAAAGTTCCATCAAGGCCGGTATTGGTTACCCGCCTGGGGTTTTCCATCACTACCGTAGCACCAACAATGGCTTCCCCGGTTTGCTTATCGTAAACGTGTCCCTTTATTTTAGTGGCATGGGCTGTGCCCACACAAAAGAGAACAAAAAACAGAATTTGTAATAGTTTATTCATTGTGTTTGGTATGTCTGTTATGATCGACGGAACAAAGGTGTATACCCCGGTTCACAACAAAAAATTAATAGGGTTACATAAAGGCAACAGCGTTACAACAGGCATCAACGAAAAGGCAACAACAATAAATAAAAAACTGAATGACAACACCTTAACTATTAATAGAAACGCCGTTATGCTTTTATTATCGTTACATTAACTAATTGTTAAGCCTCAAAAACAACTGAAATAGCACACGAAATTCAGCAGCGATGTAACGCTTAGAGTGCCTGTATAAATGCAGAAAGGTTATCACCCTGGGCCAGGTTGAGTTTTCGCCGCAGCCTGTAACGCGATACCCTTAAGCTATCTGTAGATATGCCCAGCAAAGTGGCAATATCAGCAGAATCGAGGTTCATTTTGAGCAGCGCAATCAGTCGCATATCTGCCGAGGTAAGCGCATTACTAAATTTTTTCAGGTTTTCCAGAAACTGATGGTGTACCTGTTCAAAGGCTTGGGTAAACTCTTTCCAGTTGCGTTCATGGTTAAAGCTCTGGTTTATCTCTGTCAGGATTTGATTCATTTGCTTTTTCTGATCCCGCTTATCATCCTTCACCATCGCCTGCAAGGTGTTGCGCAAATTTTCCAGGAACTGATTATGCTTGATCAGGTTTAAGGTATGGTTGGATAATTCCCTGCTTTTCACTTCCAGCTGTTGTTTCAGGTGCTGCTCTTCCAGTTGAAGATTCTTCAACTCCAGACTCGTTAAATCATGTTCAATTTCCTTTTGCTTAGCCAACATCTGCTGATCCCGAAGTCTCAATCGCTGCCTGCTGAAAACCACAAATCCCAATACCACCAGCAGTAAGGTCACAATAGTAGCCGAAGCGATGATAATGCGGTTAAGTTTTTTATCATTTTGCAGCTTATTGATTTCATCAGATTTTTTATTAATATCATAAAGCACCTGCAAAAAAGCCACCTGCCTGGCCCCGTCTTCAGAGTATAAATCCAGCGTATATTTATAGCCCAGCTTAACATAGTGATAGGCACTATCCATCTGGTTAGTCAATTCATAAGCCTTACCCAAATCCCTGTAACATGATGCCAGCTGGTAAATATTACCCAGTTTATCTGCCAGGTTCATAGCAGCCTTTGTTTGTACTATACTTTCCTGGTAATGCCCTGTTTTACGTAAAATATCACCCAGGTTATTAATCACTTCAATACTGGCAACCTGGTTTCTATTCTGCTGATATAAACGGAGTGATTTTTTAAAATTGAGATCAGCCAAATCATACTTTTCTAAATCTTCATAAATGCTTCCTATATTTTCATAAATTTTGGCTGCACCGGCCAGATCGTTATTTTTCTCACTTAATTTTAAAGCAGTTTTCTGATAATTAAAGGCCTGTTCATAATTCTGCCGCTTTTCATAAAGCTGCCCGATATGCCCATATACAGCTGATTGTCCGCGTAAATGGTGTAACCGCTGATATGTTTTGAGTGCAGAGCGATAACACTTCAGTGCTTTATCCGGTTGTTTAATATAAAAATAGAGCACGCCAATATCACACTGGGTAGCCGCCAGCATCAGTGGTTTATTTGAAACATCAAAAATTTTATCGGCTTTAAGATAAAACTCTAAAGACTGCCTGAAATGCCCCTGAACGTAACACACCTTCCCCATTTGCTGCAGGCATTTTCCTTCCAAAATTACATTGCCATCTTCTATAGCTTGCGCATATATTTTTTTCAGCTTGGTAAGCGATTCAATTGGTTTTTTAGCGTCCTGATCAAAAAAAGATAATGGTCCGGCTTTCTGGCTGTAAACGGTCGAGATGGGAAATATGAAAAATAAACAAATCCAAAAATACTTCATCATGCTAAAAGCTGGTTTTTCAGCAAAGTAAGCGCTTGCATGTTAAATTAAGGTTAAGCAGATCGCTTGATCAGGATCTCTTTTCTTAAGAAGATTTCATAGCATTGCGTACCAGGAAAACTTCATCGGACTCAACACATTTAAATAGTAATCATCAGCTAATTTAAGGATGCAAATCTGCTTTCTAATTTGTTTAGCCATTTTTCTCTTTTTTCGGGCGTAACCATTTTAACTCGATTGAAACTCATCCATTTTCTGTTTTTATAACCCATTTTCCAAAATGTACCGAGCAGCATTGCCTTTTTTATAGCATTGCCAAAAATTAAGGCATAAAGCCAGCCGGGCGTGTTCATTGTGGTAATCATGGTTACACTTTTTAATTTGGTGAGCAGTGGCTTCATCAACGTATTTGAGGCATCCTTATAATCATATGCAATGCCAGGAAAAATTACTTTGTCGATAAAACCCTTCATCATGGCGGGCATCAACTCCCACCATATCGGGAATATAAAAATGATGTGATCAGCATCAATTAACCGTGCCTTGTAATCGATTACAACCGGGTCAACGGGCATTTTTCTACGGAATGCGTTTAGGTCATCAGCTGTCATCACCGGGTTAAACCCATCCCGATCAAGATGAATTAAATCAACTTCATATTCGGCTTTTTTTAGTCCTGCTGTGACAGATTGAAGGATAGCGTTACAATAACTTCCTTCATATGGGTGGTTGAAAACGATTAATACTTTCATATTTGTGCTTTTAAATGATATAGCACAAAAGTGATTCTTTACAAAATGGAGGACGATAACAATTGTTAAGTAATATTATTTCCGGTTTCTGATCCTGCTAAGGAAACAGATGTAATGCCGAGATAAGAGGCGATGTAGTGTTGAGGTACACGCTGTAATATTTTTGGATATTGTGTCAGCATATTTTTATATCGCTGTTCAGGATTATCTCTGATACGGGATAGAAACAGTTGCTGATAAAAAACCAACCTCTGAAAGATATGTTCTTCAACTTCATTTTTAACCTGACCAGATTTTTCTATGATGGATTGGAAATCTTTTTTGGTAATATATTCAAGCACTGAAGGTTCTATACTTTCTAAAAAGAAATTGCTAGGAAGGCCAGATCTAAAACTTTCCAAAGAAGATACAAATTCCCCCTCAAAGAAAAACTGAAAGGTAATATCTCTGCCATGATCATTGAACCAAAGCCTTAAGCAACCATTTTTGATTAGAAAAGCATGTCTAGCGACCGCCCCCTCTTCTAACAAAATTGTTTTTGCCGCTACCGTTTTAGGCTTAAAATAAGGACTAAACGTTTCTGGTAAAACTAATGCTGATAAGGTATTTAAAATCATTAGGTATATTTTAAATGGTGAACCACAAATCCAGAAACAGAAAAGTGGAACCTGTAAATGATTCCACTAATTTAAGTAACAAATTTCGCAAAAAGAATTGATTAACTTTTACTTCGCTTAACGGTCATGCGTTTAGCCAATCTGTTCTGTTTCTTTTCTTCATCACCCAAAATTATTCCCCAGGGTTTCAAACTTTCAATCCGGTCGAATATAATTTTAAGTACGGCAATCACCGGGATGGACAGAAACATTCCGGATATACCCCAGAGCATTTCACCCACAATTACGCCCAATACGGTGATTAAAGCATTAATTCTCACTTTAGATCCCACTACAATCGGCAACAGTACATTACTGTCAATCAGGTGGATAACCACCAGGGTAACCACCACCAATATTACTTTGGTTAACACGGCTGCAGTAGCAAAAGTGATTAAGGTGCTTAATAAAAGGGCCACAAAAATCCCGATGTACGGAATAACATTTAGAATTCCTGTGATTAACCCAAGCAGGATGGCATATTTGATGCCCAGCGCCCAGAAAATAATACTTAACGCTGTGGCTACAATGCCCATTTCAATCAGGAGGCCAATAATATATTTCCTGATAATGTATTGCACTTGCTCAATGATGTCATAAACCAGTTTTTTATTCTCTTCCAGAAAAACCGAAACCAAAAACTTCATAATTAAGCTACGGTATAAGAGAAAGAAAAAGGTATAAATAAAAGTAAAGACCAGAAAAAGTAAAATGGATGAGAGTGACAGCACGGTGGCACTCACTACCGTTGTACTGGAAGCCAGTGCTTTAGTGGTAGCACTATGTACATAATTAAGTTGGTGTGCCGCATCAATATTAAAGCGGGCATCAATCCACTGTTGAAGATTTGATATTGAAACGTTTAATTGCTCTTTAAACTGAGGCCAGTCTGAAGCAAGGTTACTCAGCTGTGACCCAATCACATAAAGCACGAGGCAGATGATGCCCAGCATCAGAATTACAGATAACATCGAAGCCGCACTTCTGGGCAGGTTAAATCGCCTTTCAAAAAAAGAAGCCATCGGCAACAGCAAAATGGAAAACAAGCATGAAAAAATCAATGGCGAGAGAATTTCTTTCGCGATGATGACCAGGTAACCAAAGGCAATCAGGCTAACCAGCACGCACATGGTTTTGACATAAAAAGGGCGTTGCGAAAATTGAAGATCCATAACTATATGTTGTAAGGGTTTATATTGGTAAGCTGATTAGCATTGTTGTTTTTAAGTGGGAACATTTTCTTCATCCAATACCTGTGGCTTTTTCTCTTCCGGTTTGGCAATGCGTTTTAATATATACGATAAAACCATAGCGAAAATGACGTAACCCACAAAAATTAAATATCCGGGTTGTAAACTGCTGTTATTCTCAGTGACGGTTTTCAATGGTCCGGTATCCATATTGAGGTTAGAAAGCTGACTTTTTAAAATGCCATTTAAACCGATATAAGTCATGGCGACACCTACCACCATCACATCAGACATATCCCATTTGCCAGATTCAAAAGCCAGGTAGCGCACTACCTTACTTTCAGCAAAACGATCGCTGCCCCATACATGCAGCCCCTTCCCCAACAGCCTCAAAACAGGCAGTGCAATAACAAAAAGCATTAACAGCGCGCCAACCAAAATCGAATCAGGTTTGGGCTGCTTCATTAAGGTTTCAATAATCCCCAGAATACTTTTGCTTTGAAAAAATAACACCTGATTGGTAAATGCGATATTTTCATCAAAAAGCTTAAAGTTCAGGGTTTGGATTCTGGCATCTACTTCAATAATGGTAGTGGTAATACCCGAGGCCAATAATACCAGGGCAAACAAAAGCGACATGATAAAAAGTGTAGTTTGCAGTCCGGTCTTTTTTCTTAAGATGAACCACAATACCAGTGCACAAAGTACACAAGCCATCATGGCATAAGCATAATGGTAAGTGAGGTTATTGATGGCCCTCAGCTTATTTTTAACTGACTGATCAAAGGCAGACGCATTTGAGACCTGATACTTGGCAAACATCTGGCGCGTCATGGCATTTTTAGCAATTTCAGTTTTATCATAAGTTTGATCTTCCAGCTGATCCATTTTACTGTTCGCAATGCGCTTAAGCCTTCTTTTACTTGCCGGACTATTAATCTTGGTGATAATCGTTTTGGAGAAAACAGGAACCAGCGCGTGGAGTTCATCTTCGTCTACAAAACTGTTAAAAGCCAGTTTTTTGAGTTTACCACCAAGGCTTTTTTGCGGTTTATTAATTTGTGCTACTGTTTTATTGATTAAGCCATTCAGCTGATCAGTAACCTGAGCCTGTAAGGCTGCTTTCTGTTTGGCTGTCATACTGAAACCATTCACTTGCTGCCCTACCACGGCAGAAATTTTCTCGCGCCATTGGTCAACAGAAAAAATACCAAAGGTAATGCTGTTCACCACGCTGTAATCTTCTTTTATCTGCTCCTGCTCCGCAGAAATGGTATGCAGGCGATAGCCAAAATAGCTTTCCCCGCAAAGCAAAATCCCCAGGCCTGCAATAAGCAGCATATTGGCCACGGTGGTTTTTCTTTTGGCTGGTTGTTGAATATGATTTGTCAATGCTGATTGTATATGATGGTGAAAAATACTTTTAAGTGAGTTAGTGCGAATCGTGCGGCGTAATAAACTTTAAAATGGTAGACAACGTTAATCCGTACAGTACAAAGCTGATAAAGATGATGTAGCCGGGCTGAAGTGCAGTATTATTGGTCGTGATGATGGTTAAAAGATCACTATTGATGTGCAGACTTTTCAGTTGAGCCTCCAGCAGACCATTCAGGCCGATGTAAGTCATTAATATCGCAATTACAATTACATCTGCCATGCTCCACTTGCCTGATTGAAAAGCAAAATATTTAATAAATTTATTTTCGGCAAACTTCTTGTTGCCCAACAGGTGAATACCGGTCGAACTCAATTTCATAATTGGAAACAACACACTAAATACCAGGATCAAAATACCTACTAAAATTGAGTCAATGGCTGATTGGCCGATTAAAACCAGTACCACATCCATAATACTTTTACTCTGGAAAAACAGTACCTGATCTTTAAATACCACATGTTCGCCCAGCAAGGTGAAATCAAGAGATTTAATCCGTGCATCTACCTCAATCATAGAAGCGGTTAATCCAACTGCCAGTAAGATAAAAGCAAAAAGTAATGACATTATAAACAGTGTGGTATGCAGTTCAGTGCGTTTTCTGAAAGCCCACCAAAGCGATAGTACGACCACAATGCAGCCCAGCATTCCAAAAGAATAACCATAGGTAGATTTCCGGATGTCAGCCAGGCTGGTCGTAAATTTTTGATTCAATTCTTCCGTTGATGATACCTGGTACTTTTTGTACATGCCCTTTGTGGTGGTTTCAATAGCAGTCAAAGTACTGTCAATGGTTCCGGTACGTTCCATTTCTGTAAATTTACCCATGGCCATTTTACTCATCTTTTTCTTATTCGCTGCATTATCAACCTGGGCAATAATGGTTCTGGCAAAGGCAGGGGCCTGCGCTTTAATCTTATCTACATCTACAAATGTATTGATCACGAACTTTTTGATCTTTCCATCCACCGTTTTCTTTGGCTTATTTACCAAAGCCTCAGCCTTATCGACCAAGGCTACAATGACCTGTTCCACTTCCGTTTGCAGTTCCTTTTTTTGACTCTTGGTCATGTTAAAATTCCGTACCTGGTGGTGGATAATCGCAGCAACCTTATCATGCCATTGCGCTACCGAGAAAAGACCATAGGTGATGTTGTTGATATCAGCATAATCTTTCTTAAGATGTTCCTGTTCACTTGAAAGAATGTGTAATCTATAGGCAAAAAACCCCTCAACGCTAAGTAAAATGGCGAGGAAGAGAATCAGCAGGATTCTGGGCACAAAAGATTTTGTCCCGTTAACGGCTTGTTGTGGTGTAGTCAAGTGTATAAATTTAGGTTTGTTGGCTGAACGGATAGTTAATCTGCAAGTTAAAACTGGTGATCAATCAAAAATATATGGTGCTAAATAAATTTGTTACTGGCCCATGGCAGATGGATGAATCATATCTTAATCTGCCATCATTCCATTTAATATTGGTTAAATTAGATAGCTTAACAGCCAACTGCCGAGATGGTTTTACCAAATGGATAATATAGTTTAAAGGAGTATGATTTTTAAAGCCATTTATCCAAACGCTTTGCATTTTTGATCGTATCAGCCCTGATAAATCAAGATTGGCACCAAGCATATCGCCTCCAATATATTTCTGGAATTTCATCTTTCTGAGAGGGATATATACCCAAAAAGCCAGTCATTTTTTAATGACCGGCTAATGATTTTTATACATTTTGAATATCCTGCGGATAAAATTTGATTTCAGCACTACTCTCCGGGATCTGACAATGCAATTAACATGGCACCACCAATAATGGCAATTCCGCCTACGATGATTTGCCAGGTGATTTTCTCCCTTAAGAAAATGATGGATAACAAGATGGCAAATACCAGCGAAGAGCGTTCTATGGCTGAAACATAGGATGCTGGCCCCATAGACAGTGCTTTATAAGAAAATAAGGTAGATAGAGAGGTAAAAACACCCGCTGCCAGTAAGAACATCCATGCATTTTTTTCTATACCCTTCCAATCGCCAATATTCCCCTGATAAAGTACAACGCTCCAGGTAATGAGCAAAATCAATACCGCCTGTATGGCGAAGGCCAGGCTAGAATCTACATTTTTCAAGCCGGCTTTGGTTAATACGATTACCAGCGCCGCTGATATGGCAGCAAGCACTGCCCATAATATCCACATGTTTATCTTTCAAATTAATTTTAAAGCATCCGAAATGGTCAATGGTGATTATTCTTCCAGGCCTCTGCCGGTTTTATGCTGCAGTTCATCAATCCGTTTTGAAGCTTCAGATTTACTTAAAGTATCATCAAATGCTTCACCCGCTTCATCAGAAAGTGTTTTAAGATAAGATTGCTGTGCGCCCGTCATAGGTTCGTCACCTGTAGTCCACTCATCCGGATCTTTGATGGTATTGGATCCTTTTGCCTGATGGTTGTTAATTTCTTCCGTTTGGTCTTTTCCGCCTGCTATCGGTTGCTCGTCTTTGTTTATCATTACCTTTTATCATTAGTTTGATATAGGAACAAATCTTTTGATTCAAAAGTTTGGCGGGATTTCGCCAGGAGGAAGATTATGCGTAAAGCCAGGCAGTTATCGTATAGCTGAATTTAGCGCGATGGTAATTTCAGAAAGCCTGTCATCCAGAACCTTTCAGGAAAATAGATCATATTGCAGGGCAGATCATTTACGATGATAAAAAGCCAAGCCACTTATCTAAAAGAAGTTAGTTATTACTTAAACCTTTGATATTAAACAATATAGATACACCGGCAGAACTGAGGTTACCTTCATATTTTCCAATACCGGTTAAGGGAACTTTTAAAAATGGCTGTAATCCAAGACTTAAACGTGAATTTACTTTACGCTCCACCCCTATTGAAAAATTGGCAATGCCCATAAAATGCTTGTTACCGGTAACCTCTTCATTGGTCACTGTTAAATCGGGGCCGCTGGTTAACTGGTATTTTTCATTCAACATGATGTAGCTGGAAAGTCCGGCACTCGCATTAACAGTGATGCTTCTTTTCTTGAAAACCCGGTAATTGATATTAACAGGTATATCAAGCACTCTACAATCTGCATTTACCTGCCACGGGCCGGCGCTATAACCAGGTAAGGATGCACCTGAACCATTATAATCGTATATTTTTTTTGCATAAATAACACCTGTTGTAATTCCTATTTTTTGGGTTAATGCATAGTTCATCATTAGACCAAAATTAGTACTGACTTTATTACCCACACTCGAACTGGTAGATGAGATATCTGGTGCCGCCATTACCGTTAAAGAAAACCGGTTTGGCGTAACAATCTTCTGCAAATCTTTTCCTGAAGGCATTGGTTTGCCTGCACTTAAGGTCAAGGGCAGTAGCCCATCCGTTTTCAGCTGTGCCAGTGATGCATTATTAACATCTTTTTCATCTATAACAACCTTTGATAAAACAGGTTGCAGGTTTCTGATCGCAGCGGCAGGTATACTGGCTAAAGCATGTTGCTCAGCCATAACAGGGGCTTGCTTCTCTATTGACGGTTTTTTCCCTTCAGGATGAATCAGCGTATCAGCAGTGGTGTTTTCAGGCGATATTAAAGGCTGGTGTTTTTCTATCCGGCTTGCCGTATGGTTGTTTTTAGGTGTGTTAAAAAAAATAAAAAATACTAAAACTGCAGCTGCTGCCGTAGCGCAAAGACTCCACCAAAGTGGAAAATTCGTTCTTTTATCCTGTTGATCAAGTTTTTTGGACATTTCCGCCCAGTCTGGCTCATGAAAGGGAATATCAATCTCATCCAGCCCCTCTTTAAACAACTTATCCAGATTATGCTCGTCTTTCATTATTAATCCTGATTTTTTCTTGGTTAGAAACAACTTTCATTCTCGCATTCAGGGGTTCCATATCCCTGATCATCTCCTGAAGCCTTTGCCTGGCTTTAAAGAGGTTTGATTTGGAAGTACCCACTGAAATATTTAAGGTTTTTGCAATCTCATCATGCGAATAGCCATCAATGGCATACATATTAAAAACAACCCTATAGCTTGGTGAAAGACTTTGTACTAACATTAATAACTCTTTGTAAGCCATTTGTTCGTACACAATGGCCTCCGTACTGTTTTGTTCATATTCACTGATATCATCATAGGTGGTAAAGCGCAGGTTTGCCCGATAATGATCGATCGCTGTATTCACCATAATCTTACCTATCCATGCTTTAATGGGTTTGGCAGGATCATACTTATTTATATTATTGAAAATCTTTAAAAATCCGTTGTTCAGTACATCTGCCGCTTCAAAATCACTGATGGAATATCTTTTACATATCCCCATGCAGTAACTGTAAAATTCTTTGTATAGCAGATGCTGACTGGCTCTATCCTTCCTGATACATCCACTAATAATTTCGTTCACTAACAAGTCTATGTTATTGTTTTGTTCTTCTTTATACACGGTATACGGGACAAGCACTCAAAAGGTTGCCAAAGCTAGCAAAAATACTTTAGAAGAATTTAAGCAACTGTTTAATAGCCGTTTAAAAAAAAACTAAAACAATTTGAATCCATGCAGGCAACCTTTTGCCTGACAGCGCCGTAACCCTAATAATTAAACAATTTTAAAATTATCTTTTATGAAACTTAAATTCAAGAAAAACTGGTCTCTGTTCGCTCTTTTATTCGTTACCGTAATTTCTTCCTGTTCAAAAAACAATGTGGCCAGCCCCGATCCAGCAACTGCAACAGGGAAAAAAACATTGAAAACAGTTTCAAATGCAAACTTTGGAACAGTCATCACTGATGGAGATGGCAGAACATTGTATTTCTTTTCTATGGATGCCAATGGCAGTTCAGGCTGTACCGGTGGTTGCGAAACAGCCTGGCCGGTATTTCTAGCTGACGATCTAAGCAGCATGCCCGGTTTAAACGCAGCAGATGTTTCAACGATTACCAGGACAGACGGAAAGAAACAAACCACCTACAAAGGCTGGCCATTATATTATTATGCTGGTGATGTAGCGGCTTTGGATATTAAAGGTGATGCTTCCGGAGGCACCTGGTTTGTGGCCAAGCCAGACTATTCAGTAATGCTGGCGAATACGCAACTGGTTGGAAACGATGGAAAAAACTATCTTGAAAATGCTACCGCTGGCGATGGCATTACCCAGTACCTCACCGATGCATCGGGCCGTACACTCTATGCATTCGCTCCGGATACTTATAATGTAAATACTTACACCAAGGCCGATTTAAGCAATAACAACATCTGGCCGATTTATGAATCGGATGTATTAAATGTGCCTTCTGTACTTTCAAAAAATGTGTTCAGCCAGATTACAGCCGCAGGAAAAAAACAGCTGACCTACAAAGGACATCCACTATATTATTTTGGACCAGATGCTAAACGTGGCGAAACAAAAGGTGTGAGTGTACCAAATCCTGGTGTTTGGCCAATTCTGACAAAATCTACCATTGCCTTAAACCCATAACGATGAAAAAAAATCAGAAACTAATATACGCTGCCCTGGTTGTCGTATACATCTTAATGAGCATCAGTTGCTCTAAAAGACAGGCCGATGAAATGGTTCCGAAACCCACAAATCCGGGTGGCGGAACATCAACGGTTACTTATACCAATTTTACGCAAGCACTTATTCAAACAAAATGCGCTGGTTGCCATGCGCCCGGAAGGTCTGTAGCATCTGTATGGACTTTCAATGGCCTGGCATCAATTACAAGTAATGAAACCAGAATCAGACGGGTTGTACTGGAAACCAAATCAATGCCCGTTGGAGGTTCATTAACTGCTGCAGAGCTCTCATCACTACAAGAATGGTTTGATCACAAAATGCCTAATTAATTATGAAAAAAATACTTTTTTTAGCAGTAATGGGGTTTTTCTGCCTCCCTGCTTTTGCCCAGATCATCAGTACCAACAAAGCTCAGGTTTCTTTTTATTCCAAAACACCTTTAGAAGATATTGAGGCTAAAAGTGTGACCGGTAATTCTGTCATCGATGTAAAATCTGGGAAGATTATCTTCAGGTTAAATAACCGCTCATTTGACTTCCCTAAAAAACTGATGCAGGAACATTTTAATGAGAATTATATGGAGTCTGACAAATATCCTACATCTGAATTTAAAGGGACACTTTCTGCGCCTATTAATCTGGCAAAAGACGGGCTTACTAAAATGGATGTAGATGGAACGCTTAATGTTCATGGTGTAACTAAACCATGTAAAGCAAAAGTAGATATCCTTGTTTCAAAAGGTATAGTTACCGCAACTTCAACTTTCAAAATTAAGATAGCAGATCATAAAATAGATATTCCGACAATCGTTTTCAAGAAAATCGCTGAGGAAATTGATGTGCGAGTTCAGGCTACCTATTCAGAAAAGAAATCATGAAAAAATACACAAACAAACTAAGTATCTGTCTGTCAATCCTGGCCATTATGATTTCATTTAAAGGCTATGGGCAGGATGATCTGGAAAAGGCCATGGCTACGTCAGGCGGAAAGAGTGAAAAGGTGATAGCTACATTTAAATCCACCAAACTCATTAATGGCCATACCAATGAAACACTTTATAAACATGAACTGGATTTCAAAGTAGATCACCGCTTTGGTGATATAGCAGGAAGTAACGGCGGGATAAAAAAGTTTTTCGGACTGGATAATTCAACTGATGTACGGATTGGTTTTGAATATGGGTTAACCGATAAATTAACCGTCGGACTTGCCCGTGCAAAAGGTGCAACCGCTGTGCAACAGCTTTATGAAGGAAGCCTCAAGTATCGTTTATTGGAACAAACAGTAGACAATAAGGTACCCTTGGCGGTCACGCTTTTCGGGAGTAATACCATTGCCGCAGTGGAAGCCAATAAAGATGATCCTACCGCAGCTACTTCGTACCGGAATTTCGGTGAAAGAATGAACTGGGTGGCACAAATTATCCTGGCCAGGAAATTCAGTTCTAATTTGTCCTTTAGTTTAACGCCAAGTTATGTACACCGAAACCTAACCACCTTCAGAGATCCGAATGACTTGTTTGCAATTGGTGCCGGCGGAAGATTCAAATTTACCAAACGCATGGCCCTGGTAATTGATTATTTTCTTCCTTTTCGAAATAAAGCTGATAAAGAATACGTAGAAGCACAAAGGGCAACAAAATTCTATAATCCGCTTGGTGTAGGCTTAGAAATGGAAACCGGTGGCCATGTATTTCATATCAATTTTACCAATGCAACTGCCATTCAGGAAATGCAGTTTATTCCGGAAACCACAAGCTCTTGGTTGAAGGGGCAGTACCGCTGGGGTTTCAGCATTTCCAGGAGATTTTCTTTTGACCGCAAAAAAGCAAAATCTGAAGGTAAGGAATAATGAATGGACATTATTCGACAAGGTAGATGAAGTATAAAATAAATCAGATGCAACGGATGCTGTTTTGAACCTGAGATTTGACATCTTTTATATTTATCAGATTGATTAATCATAGCTTCCCTTCCATCAAAAAAATAATTTAAAATTTTAAAACAAAACTCAATTTAAGTGGTTTTTATACTACATCTACCTAAAAAACTGATCGTATACTTTGGTTAGTTGACCGATCAAAGATAAGGCTGCCCTTTAAACAGGCAGCCTTATTTATTTTTGTCCCGGCGACCAGACAGCAGATCATTCTTCCATCTTCCTTTAAACGTTCAGATAGCTCTCACTTTCAAGTTTTAACTTTTTAAAAAAACTTTTTTGAATAAATTACCGTTTTGGATTAGAATTTTATTAATTAACATCAAGATGCCAATACATAGGGGGAAACTGCTCAAATCAATCATTCAGAAAAGCGATATATCTATATTCGATTTATCAAAAGCCCTGGAATACTCCATAGATGCCATTCACCACCACATTGAAATGGAAACACTCGATTTTAAACTCCTGCTTGCCTATGGTGAAGTTTTAAAATATGATTTCTCCGTTGATTTTCCCGAAATGAAAAGCCTGACAGCAAAAGAGACCTTTAACATTGAAGTAATGAACTATGATGAACTGCTGAAAGACCGCGATCACTGGAAATTGAAGTACATTCAACTACTTGAAAAACACAATGAACTGCTGATCCGCAGACTCAATTTTTCTTCATCAAACTAACAGATCCTGAAATGATAGGAAAAATTCATTCCTATCATTTCATTCCTTCCTCTAATCCACCAGTTTTCATAAACATGTTTTCAATTTCGGCATGGTACTTTGGATCGCTTACCTGGTAAAGCTCCTTCAAAAAATCAACGGAAACCGGTTTTGGATTCGGGTACTTATGCCTGGCCAGGAAATTTCTGAGTGCCAGATTTACCTTCTCTTCGCCAATCAGTTCGCTTAACCTGTACATGATTACCGCACCTTTGGAATAGGAAATGTGAATGTCTTCATTTTTCACCCGGTATAAGGGTTGTTCAGTAGTAAAGCCTTTTTCATCCAGATAAATCCCCAGGTGCATTTTTATTTTCTCCAGCAGTTTTGCCTTGCCGTGCATCTTTTTCAATAGCATCATCTCTGTATACATCGCCAGCGTTTCTGTAAGCATGGCTGCACCATCCCTATCATCGGGCGAGATCTGATTATTCCCCCACCACATGTGCGACAATTCATGGCCTGCCAGTTCATTAATGACGTCCTGCTGCCTATCCCCCTTAATATTCGCATGAAACAACATATCTTCGGTCATAAAAATTGTTGCAGGATAGGCCGTTGCGGCAAAACCTTTGGTAAAGCCGGAAACCTCGGCAAAACGAATGGTTTTAAAGGGATAAGGACCAAAATTGTTTTCGCAATAATCCAGTGTTATTTCTGCATTTTTAAGCAAATGCGCTACATTTTCAGCATGAGCAGGATGGTAATAAATTTCAAAGTTTTTCCCCTTATAAAACGCCTTTTTAATGGCATACTTTGCAGCTGAGATAGCAAATCGAAAAGGAATTGGTGAGCTTGTTTGGTATTGAAAGTAATTTCTATCTGCATCTTTCCATTGCCTGTTGAGTTCACCAACACCAATAGCAGTTTGCTTCAACGGTGTGGAGATTACCATATTCAAATTGATGAAATCATCATTGGGCACTTTAGGCGCATCAAAAGCCTTTACAGCCGTAACCGGACCTAGTCCGAATGGCTTCCTGCGGCTTTTACCTGTTATTTCCTTAGTTGACAAATAACCAAACTGCGGATAAAACCTGCTGATGCGCATAAATGAGCCATTTTGTAAAATGGCATTAAACGACTGGTGTCCGTTCACAGCTTTCCATGAATAGCGGATACTAAACTCAAAGCTGGCTTCCTGATTTGGCAACAAGGCTTTTCGCAATCGAATGAATTCGTATGGCTTTTTGATCCGGATCTTTTCTGCACCATTTATGTAAACAGCATACTCCACATCCATTTCATTACCCAGGTTGACAAGCAGCCCATTGATGCGCTGTTTTGTTTTATTGACGAGCTTATAGTTACCACGGATATGATAAGCATTTTTTTCCGGGAACAAATCTACTTGTGTAGTTACTTCAGTAACAGTAGGCTGTGGCAGGTGCTCGTATTTCCTGTAAGCAATTTCATAAGCAGCCTGCCGTTGCAAATCATATTGTTCATTTTTAGGCCGGTAACCCTGCATCAAAATACTTCCCATACTAAAACTCAGGACTACAGCAAACAGTAAAGCAATCATGCCAGGCCATTTTAACAACTTCCCTTTGGGCAGGTTGAACATAATGAGCAATAGGGCCACTATCCCAATCCCAAAACATAATCTTTCTACATAAAAAGCAGTATAAGCACCAAAGCCATTCATATCACTAAACACCCCTTGAAAAGGTTGTAAAAACTTCACCAAAGGATGACTGAAAACCTTTTTGCCTAAGGAAGTGGCCATGATCAGCGCAAAAAGAGCAGTTAAACCAAGGCCGGCATACTTTTGCCTGATCACCTTCTGGATCAACAAAATAAGCATCCCCAATAATACCAGTGGAAAACTATTAAACAGGAATACATGCGCGTAAACCCACCATTCTATAAAAGGATAATGATACAGCAACTGAAAAAGAATACCTTCCAGTATGATCAGTCCGCTAAACAAAAAGATCAAAATGGCCAGTGACAGGCATTGGGCAAAAAAATGGAATTTAACATTGCCCGCGGTATCTTCAATCAGATTAAAGTTGGCATTTTTGCTTTTCCAGTAAATTTCATGCGCATAATATAATACCGCAATCATACATAAGGCATGAAAATCCTGGATGATGGTACTTACCATTAAACCTGAACTGGCATATTGTTGCGGGATCCTGATGCCTTTTTCTATCTCCCCATACATTTCCATCCCTACATAAAATAGCAGGGCCATTGCGGTAATGATAAATGGTATACTTTTAAAAATATAAACCAGATCCATCCTGACAAATGAAACCAGTGCGTTGAATTGCGCCTTAAGATGATCACTTGTTTTAACGGGTTGATAAGCAGCCAAAGTAATGTGTTCCGTACTCTCCACGCGAGCTGCAGTTCGCTTATATTTTTGGATTTTAATTAGCGAAGTCTTTTTAATGCCTAACCATATTGAACCCGCAGAGAGAACAAGTACGGCAAATCTGTTGAATAAAAACAAGCCACTTAATTCTACTATTTCTGAATTTCGCTGTGCTACCGACCAGTGCGCTGTCTGGTAAAAAAAGGCAGAAAAGCCAAAGGGATCGAATAATGCAGCAATAAACTGCGCCTGATCGGATTGTGGCATACTTTGCGCCATCAAGGGTGAACCAGAATAGATCAGGGCCACCATATACAAGATATACAACAGCAGGCCGCTTACATACACCAGTAATTTATTCCGGCTAAACCACGCTATAGTGCTTAATACCGAAGTGGTAAATAAAGTATTGATCAGCGTGAAAACCACCATCGGATACCAATACCAGTTGAATACAAATCCGGTATGTTGTGCTGAAGATTCTCCAAATGCATATCCGATAAAAAAACTCATAATCAGCAATAGCATACATGACAAGCTCAGCGATAAAAGTGCGGCATACCTGCCTGCAAAAAATGCATTCTTCTTTATGGGTGTGCTAAAGAGCAGGAGTTCAAAACGGGCATCAGCTTCCCTGAAAAGCAATTGCGAGGCAAACAAAGTACTAAAAAAAATCGTCACCAAACTAACCAGGTTAGTGATTAAACTAATCTGGTAAGGTGAATTATCAAAAACATCTTCCCCAACCGAAAACCTGGCATGGGCACCACCCAGAACAGCCAGTATAGTAAGGAGCAATAAAAGGGCGTAAAAACCTGGCCTTTTAAAATATCCCTGAAGATCAAAAAGAAATATGGCTTTCATGATCAGGCTTTTGCAGGTTTAAGAACTGAAAAATATACATCCTCCAGGATTGGCATTACCGGCCTGAAATTTTCAGGTGCTTTATCTGCCCTTATTCGGATACTCATTTTACCGGCTATAAACTGTGAAGACAAGATCTGCAGTTCATTTTTGTATTGTTCCAGTTCACTGCTGCTTACTTGTTTCTGCCAGATTCTGCCCTCCAGTTCCTGAATAAGATCACTTGGGTTACCATGGGCTAGTAGGGTGCCTTTATTCATAATGGCCATTTTTGCACATAAATGATGTACGTCCTCCACCAGGTGCGTGGAAAGAATCACAATCACTTCCTCACTGATGCTGCTTAACAAATTATTAAAACGGTTGCGTTCTTCAGGGTCAAGACCAGCAGTAGGCTCATCCACAATGACCAGCTGAGGTTGCCCCAGCAGGGCCTGTGCCACACCGAATCGCTGACGCATACCGCCCGAGAATGTATGCACTTCTTTATTCCGGTGCTGAAAAAGGTTTACTTTATCCAGCAAAGCCAGAATTTGTGCTTTTCTTTCAGCGGCATTTGTTACGCCCTTTAAAACAGCCAGGTGCGAAAGCAGGTCATAGGCTGATATTTTGGGGTAGACACCAAAATCCTGTGGCAGAAAACCCAGGTGTTTTTTAATCAAGGCCGGATCTGCCAATACATCTGCACCATTGAACATGATTTCGCCGCTATCCGCAGCCTGAAGACCAACAATGGTTTTCATTAAGGATGATTTTCCTGCGCCATTTGGGCCCAATAAACCAAACATGCCATTCCCGATTTCAAGGGAAATATTATTGATGGCTTCCACACCATTGGCGTAAGTTTTTCGAAGGTTTTTAATGGATAAGTGATTCATTTTTATTAATTTTTAGGCAATACGATTTCCGTGCACTGAGGAAAGTGCTTTTTTAAATGAAAAGATAAAAGCCGTTATTTATACTTCTATATACTCCAGAATATCGCCTGGCTGGCAATTCAGGATTTTGCAAATGGATTCCAGTGTATCAAACCTTACTCCTTTTGCCTTCCCGGTTTTAAGTATGGATAAATTAGCTGGGGTGATCCCTAACCGGTCGGCCAGTTCCTTACTCTGCATTTTACGTTTGGCCAGCATCACATCTACATTTACTACAATTGGCATGGTTAAATAATTAGGTCCTGGTCGTTCTGTAAATTCAAACCCTGCTCAAATATGGCAGCGAGAAAAAGCGCAAATATACCCATGATGCAATGGGCTGTAATCATGGCTACGTAGGGATAATCTTCAATAGAATAAATGCCCAGAATGAGGAATACCAGCGGAAAAAGAAAGAGATTGATCAGGTAGAAAAACCGGAGATGGCGAATGCCCCTCATCGTAAATATTTTTTGAGGCCTGAATGATTGGAAAACATTACTGAGCAAGGCAAAAAACGCGCCGTACAGAAAGATAACCAGAATCATTTCTGTAATGTAGCCCACAGTATATTCAGCACCCAATAAAAAATGCTCGGAAGTAAAGGGATAACAAATGGCGAAGCGGTTACCGGGCAGGTGCTGAAGGGTAGACGGCTGGAATAGCACACAAAGAATAATGTAAAGAGCCGTTAAAATATATCCGGCAGCCATTACCCTGGTCAGGTAAAAGGCGATGATTGAAATATGGCGAACTAACTTCATATAGCTGGCAAATAAATTATTCACCAAAAATAATAATTAATTATCGTAAAACAATAATTAATTATTATAAAAATACAAATCAATCATTATTCACCTAACAGCTGCAGGCATTATTAATTAGCAGATTTTTTAGTATCGTCGTTGGAAATGCTGCGTTCACTCTTTTTAATGGAGCCTTTCAGTTTTCCGAATTTCCAGTTCATGCTCAGGTTAATACGCCTGAAGGCGTTTTCACGAATTCGTTCCTGTGTAAAATTCACCCCTTCATTATCACTTCTATACGCCCTGTATTTTTGAAAAGGATTAGCCACCATGGCCGAAAAAATCAGCTTATCCTTGATAATATCTTTACTTCCGCTGAAGGCGATGTAATAATTATCATTTGACTTGCCCTGTAACATTACATCCGGCGCACCATAATTTACTGAAACGCTGGACTTCCAGTTTTTTTCAAACTTATAACTGGTATTAAAATTAGCATAACCGGTAATGCCACTATTTTTGGTGAGCACACCTGCAATCATCCCTTCCAGCCAGATATAATTCATATTCGCACTCACGTTAAGGTTCCACTTCCCTGTAATCGGATAATTAAAATTGGCATTGGTACCCAGAAGTTTGTTTTTACCAATATTATAAGAGGTAATTCGTGTCAGGTTTTCGGCTGCAAAATATTCATATACTTGCTGTTGAGTGTTGTTGGCGAAATTATAGGTTAAACTGATGTTTAAAGATCCTTTCTTAAAGTTGCTATAGGTCATTTCGAAGTTATTGCTTAAAGCAGCTTTCAGGTCAGGGTTTCCAAAATATTCAAAATTTGGCCTTGATTTATCTACAAATGGATTCAGATCCCAAATACCCGGACGCTGAATGCGTTGAGTGAAGCCTAAACTAATACTCTGACTGTTTTTCAAAGTCCTGTTTAAGGAAACCGATGGAATCAGGTTAAAATAATCAGACTTAACCGTTGAGTTGGTGCTTTCGAAATTGCCTTTCACATCCGTACGCTCCAAACGGGCACCTCCTTTAAAAGTCCAGTCTTCTAATTTTAAGGTGTAGGTATTGTATACTCCAAAAATATTCTGATCATTGGTATAAACGTTACTTTGTGTTGGATCATTGATATAGATCTGCTGGGCCTCATTAAAATTCAGGTACTGAAAATTGCTTTCACCATTTCTCAAAATTGCTTTTACACCTGCTTCTATCGTTAGCTTTTTAAATGGATTAATGTAATCGATCTGAGCGGTTTGTTCCTTCGATTTGCTCGTATTATCTTGCTTATAGTTCAGTCCCATGTAATTGAACCTGTTGCTAAACATCACATCATTCAACTGTGGTTCAGAACTGTCAAAAAACTTATAAGAGAAAGTTAGGAGATGGTCTTTTTTATCTTTAAATCCTTTCTGAAAGTTTAGTGTATAGTCCGTTCCACCCCATTCATACCTGGTCTTGCTATCCAGATCATAACCTGATGATACCGAGCCATCTTTAATATCAAAATGCTGATTTAAGTTTTGTTCATTGTAACCACCGTACGGGTTCACTTCAAGGGTTACCAGATTTAGGGAATCAATTTCATAGCTAAACTCGCCGCCACCCCAACCCCATTTATTATCTGTTTTTTGCGTACCGAAGGAATACATGCTAGACGGAATGGCGGTGCCACGGCTGTTTCTCAATTCTGTAATTTTTATGCCATCTATCTGCCACACACCCGTACCACCGTAAAGGCTGGCACCAAAGTTTCCCTGCTTGATCGTCATGTTTAGATTACCACTCGGCCCGCCTGGAAACTGGTTGCGTACATTCACATTCCCGCTGTAGCCATTCTCCATTTTTTTTGAAGTGATGATATTGATAATCCCGGCCAAACCCTCGCTTTCATATTTGGATGGTGGCGTGGTAATTACCTCTATCTTCTGCACACCTGCGGCAGGCATGCTTTTTAGAAATTCTTTAGGATCACGTGTTAAGATTCCTGAAGGCTTTCCATTAATCAGGATGCGGTAATTGCCGGTTCCTTTTAGTTTAACATTGTCATCTGCATCTACAGATAGAAGCGGCACTTTACGCATCATATCCATTACAGATAGCACCTTACTTTCAGGGTCAGACTGGATATCATAGGTAATCCGGTCTGGTTCTTGTTTAATGATAGGTTTACTTCCTGCAACAGATACTTCATTAAGTTCATTACCTGATGAAATAACCAAAATTTTACCGATGTTAATATCCTCTTTAAGGTTGAGATCAAGCATTTTTGACCGATATCCAAGCGATCCGATAATGATTTTATATTTACCCTGACTAATTCCTTCGAAAGAGAATTTTCCCTGTTCATTGGAAACAGCACTTTTAATAACCAACGAATCTTTTTTTAATGCAACGGTAAAATATTCGCCCGGTTTTTGGGTAAGGCTATCGACAATAACACCACTCAGTTGATGTTTTTTTTCTTGTGCCTGGAGAGTGAAAAAGGTAAAACTACACAGCAAGGCCATGCATAAGATCGTTAAGTATCTGCTCATAGAAAATGGATTTGGTCTGCAAAATAATTTGCCCGGTTATTTACTAGATGCAGAAGTTTAGCGAATGTTGCACAGGCTTCTAAATTTTGTTGAAAATGAATTGAAAATCAACAAATTAATTTCATTTGTGCTTTAAAGCAGATCAATCTGACTTGCCGGAAAGTATTCTTTATATGAAAATAATAAGTAACATTTGGATGCTATTCCTTGCTGCGCTGCGGATATTTTCTTTTCATCCATAACAGGCTTCCGGTGATGGATAAAAATGCAGGTGTAAGTCCAAATAAAACATAAATCCATTGAAGTACATGACCGCCAAAGGCACCTATATGTAGTTGATAAGCCATATATTCAAAACGATCTTCCATACTTTGCTTATCAATTACAGTCTGCTTTTTCAATTTTCCGGTTTCTGCATCAAAGGTCATGCTACTCGCCTTTCCCTGGAGCAGTACATTAGTCGTTGATGGCATATGCCCCCTTACCAGTATTTCACCATTCTTAACTGTCGGGATATTCACTGCAATCGGCACAAAGCCCGGAACATGCACTTTCGCTTTTGCTACAATGTGATCAATATTTGCAGATACCTCGTAATTTTTCTGCTGTTTTGGTAGTACCCACATAGAAGGACTGAAATATTCCCTGAGCATCCAGAAACCAGTAAAAAAAAGCAACACATTAAAGACCAGCGACCATACCCCAATAATGCGGTGAAGAGATGACGCGCCGGTACGCCAGTTGTTAAAGCGAAAACCTGATCTGAATGTTACTACCTGCCAAAAACGCCTGCGGTAAATAATGATGCCGGTGAGCAGTGAAAGCAACATCAACAATCCCATAATGGCTGTGATCAGCATGCCCGGGATGCCCATCTGCAGGCTGTAATGCAAGGTGTAAAGCCAACGCAAAAAAGAAGGCGAAAGCTGACCATGATCACCTTCTTTAATAATTTTTCCGGTGTAGGGATTTACAAAAACATAATACAGGTAACTGGTGGTGAGTTGCTCTTGCCGCTTATAAAGCATAAATTCATAACAGTCGAAACGGTCACTCGGAAAATCATGCAGCACCAGCTTTTTCAGGTTAGGGTGCGTGCGAAGAATCATCCTGTAAATATCATCAGCCGGAACTTTTGTATTCCCGGGCTTCAGATGATGAAGTCCGGGATTAAAGTAACGGTCAAGATCATGCCTGAAAACAAGCAATGAACCACTGATTCCATAAAGCAGAAAGAACAGCCCCAAAGCGAGCCCCAGCCAGCCATGCACCTTAAAAGATATTTTTGTCAACCGTTTCATCTTCATACTGCTTTAAAATTTATACCCGAGGTTTAGCCTGAATTCGCGTGGCGGATAGGGTACATAAGCATAGGCACCAATATTGGCTGAAGATGGCGTAATCCATCCGCTGCCATAGTTAAACCTATTCAGGAGGTTGTTGATAATTCCGTTGACAGAAAAACGGCTGTTAGACCAGCCTACACCACCATCCAGGCGGAATATGGGGGCCAATGATAATTGTTGAAGTTCATATCTCCCTGCCCTGCCTACCTGCCATTGATATCCACCGGAAACTGAAAAACCTTTTAAGCCTGTAAATGGAATAGCATAATTCAGCCAGGTATTCTGTATGTGCTTTACCCGAAATGGTGTAACCAGCCCTACCCGGGCAGGATTGGTGTCTTTTGAAATATGACTATCAGTATAGGCATAGTTGATCACCGCATTCAGTCCTTTAAAAACCTCACCTTTCAAATCAAATTCTATACCCTTTGAAAGGGTTTGCCCAAGTTGTGTCTGTACATTAATGGTAGGATCGCTCACTTTCACATTATCGCGGATAATCCGGTATACAGAAACGGTAGTATTCCACTTGCCGTTCATCCAGTCTTTTTTCAATCCAAATTCCAGGTTTTGTCCTTTCAATGGTTTAAATGCTTCACCTGTGGTGGTGTTTACGCCGCTTTGTGGCGTAAAAGTTTCGTCGTAAAGACCATAGACAGAAAATTCAGAAAGCAATGAATAACTCATGCCTATCTTAGGTGTAAATACTTTGTTCTTGGTGGTACCCAAACTGGTTTTTGAAGCACTTTTTTGCACGCCTGTTTCACTAAAAGTAAACCTGGCACCAAGTGTTAAGCGGAGTTTTCCCTTCAGCAGTCCGAGTTCATCCTGCACATAGGCAGCCTGATAAGCAATAGATTGCTGGTCTGTTGCAATATCTGCAAGTGCGCCTGTCCTTACATTGGCATCAAAAGCAATCCCATAAACCGGGTTTGAAGCATCAAGCGGATAAAGCGTTTGATTTGCCGTTGGATCGTTAGACCCTGAATAAGAAAGGAAACTTTTGTGATTAATGTCGAAACCTCCTATAAAATTATGTTGGATGTTGCCCGTATTAAATACCCCATTAATATAGGGCTGGATAGCCAATACATCGGTATTGAGTCTTTCATAAGTTGCCCTCCGCATGATCAGATTTGGCTGAGCAGCATTGTACCTGGACACAAAAAAGTAAGTTCCTTCCAGGTGGTCATGGGCATAGGCCGCATTTACCGTTAACTGCCAGTTGGCATTGAAGGCATTGTGATAGCTTAAAAAACCATTGTGCTCAACAGATTTCATGGGTGCCTTGTTGGGGTCATTGATGGTGAAATCAGTCGGCAAACTTGCAAATCCATCTGGCGCAAAAACGGTGGCAAAGTATTGCTGAAAGCGTTGCGACTGAAAAATATATTCAGCTGAAAGGTATGAATGGTTGTTAATGTTGTATTTCAGCACCGGATCTACCACCACCTTATCGTTAAAATTATATTGCTGAAAGGATTTAGCTTTCTGCGCGGCTGCATTCAGGCGATACTGCCATTTTCCGGCTTTGTCCAGGTTGCCGTCAAAATCAACATTTGCCCTGTACAGGTTGAAGGAACCAACAGAAAAACCAAGCTCACGGGTATGGGTACCCATGGGTTGTTTGGTTACTATGTTATAGGAACCTGCCGGATCAAAAAGGCCATTGATATAGCTGGAAGGGCCTTTAATAAATTCTACCCGGCTGATGATGGCGGCATCCTCCGCACTTGGACCGGCATAGATCATTGAAAGATCCAAACCATTGCGCATCGGGCTAATCTGAGCACCACGCATAAATACATAAGAGGTGTAAAGATCAGCATTGTTATTCCGTGTGGCACCGCTGACATTTCTGGTTACACTTTCATTTACTGAAATGGCCTGCTGATCAGCAATGATGCTTTGATCAATCTCCTGAATATTTTGCGGCAACTGGAGTAAGGGCGTTTTAAGTTTCAGACTGGCTGACGACTTATTGATGTTGTAACGGCGATAGTAACGCGAACTGATTTTCACTTCGCGGAGTGTTTTTGCCGAAGTATCCCTCACCTTGCTTGTCGAATCTTTGTTTATTGATGGCTTTTCCTGAGCGAATGCCAGGAATATTTGTAGTACCAGACAGAGTCCGGTAAATATGATTTTTTTCATTATTTTTTTATGAGTAGTTTTCTAACTACCGCTAATGGTGGAAACGATGATCCATAGCTGGATCATCGCCCAAAAAATTAATTGTGAATAAATTTATTTGCAATATGACCTGAGTGATCTTGCGCGTTGCTACTTAATTTTTATCGTGATGATGATCCGCTTGATTTGATGGAGTTATCAGATTAAATTTTTTCAGGTAAGCATGCGATTCATTAAGGATTTGATTGTATTGGCTATCCAGTTTTTTAATCTTAATTCGCTCTCCTTCAAAGTACTTAACAGCCTCCGCATTACGCTTTCCTTCTATATCTGGTACAAAATCCTGCATCCATTTCATCATATCCTGATCTACCTGATTAAGCTTTGTATTTAGTATGGCGATGTTTTTTTGTTCAGCTGTGGTATCAATACCTGGCTGAGTTATCCTGATTCCCTTCAATCCTGTTCTGGATAAAGTATCCAACATGAGCCTGTATTTTGAGGCCATTTCGCCATCCTCCATTACCTTATTGTGCAGATCGACCACTTCCTGGCGAATCACTTTGTAGTCAGGCTCATTGCTACAACCCAAAAATATTGAAATACAGAGAATAAACAGTATCCTGACTGCAGCAGCTATTTTAAAAAATCTTTTCATGATGTTAGCATTTTTAATACGAATTCATATTTACTAAAGCTTTCTACGGTGGGCAGTAAATCTTTAGCAAACAGCATATTTATCTTCGAAAAAAGAATACAGGCCATTGCCAGAACACTCCTAATCATAAAGCAGGAACATTTAGCGGCATAAAGAAATATCGTGAGAGCTTTAAGGCTGTAAGATATAATCAAAAGCGATAAAGCATAACATTAAGCCTGTAGAATAGCAGCTTTGGGCGGTTGGAAAATGGTAAAAGTTCGGTGTACTGTGTTAAGCACCGGACGTTGTGGATAGATAACCCTGATGTTTGATTTCTTAAAAGTAAAAGATGCTGCAGCTACAGGCAGTGCTTCCATGTGATGGCTCCGCTGATTTTCCCTTTCCTGCTTTTTTTCTTTTTCTTCAGCAAGCTTGAGTTTCTTCATTAAAAAACACTTGCCATTACAATGCATCCAGGGCCGGTCTCTGTTTTCGCATAGTTTTTCTGAAATATACTTCTGGTTTAACTCAAAACCGGCATAAATGAAAAAACGCGAACAGTTAGATCCGATCAGTGCAACTAATAAAGATATGGCAATAAACCTGTTCAACATTCAGCGGCAAAGATATGGAATACAGATTTCAAAAATGAAACAAAACTTATAATATTAAAAATTCAGCATATTGTTTAATCCGTAAAGAATTGATTCGCCTAATCCGCCTCCGTGCGCCGTTTGTGCTTCTCCACAAATTCAGTCGGCGTTAATTCGAACTGGGTATAAAAACATTTACTGAAATAGGAATGCGAATTGAAACCCACCATATAGCCGATTTCGGCAATGGTATATTCCTGTTCAACCAGTAATTTTGCAGCCATCTTCAAACGAATAATCCGCACAAATTCATTCGGCACATGCCCGGTTTTGGCTTTGATCTTTTTGTATAAACTCGATCTGCTCAGCCCTACTTCCCTGCCCAGGTCTTCTACTGAAAGTTGCGGATCGGCAATTCTGGCTTCAATAATCTGTGTGATTTTCGCCAGAAACTTTTTATCCCGGTTTCCGGTATTCAGTATTTCCGTTCCTTCCAGCGGGTTTTGGGCGAACCGCTGTTTTAAATTAGACTGGCGTTCGAGTAGGTTTTTAATCATCAGCGACAGCTGTTTCCATTTAAACGGTTTCGAAATATAAGCATCGGCACCACTTTCCAATCCCTGGATCTCCGCTTCGGTATTCGTTTTAGCCGTAAGCAAAACCACAGGCAAATGACTGTAATCAATATCGTTCTTGATGATTTTACACAATTCAATCCCATCCATTACGGGCATCATCACATCAGAAATGACCAGGTCAACCTGATGATTATCCAATTGTTTCAATCCTTCCTTGCCATTTTTTGCCCTTAAAGTATGATAACCTTCGGCAATAAAACTTTTGGAAAGGAAATCCAACAGCGAAGGGTCATCTTCCACCACCAGGACTGTTTGCTTTCCTTCATATTCTTCGTTGGCTTCTTCCAGCTCAAGTGCTGGTGCAAGTTCATACTGGCGAAATGGAATGAGCACCGTAAAAATGGTTTTTAGTCCTTCTTCGCTTTGCACCTCAAGCCGTCCGCCATGTTTTTCTGTCAGGGATTTGGCCAGCGCCAGGCCGATGCCGGTGCCACCCAGATTGGTGTACTGATGCTCTTCGGTTGACACCTTAAAGAACTTTTTAAAGATCGAATCCAATTGTGCTTTCGGGATACCAATGCCATCATCTTCTACGCTGATGGAAATCATTTCTTCACCATTGACAGCCACCTGCATATCATTGATTTTAATTTCCAATTTTCTCCTGGCAAATTTAAATGCGTTGATCAACAAATTACTCAGAATCTTCATCAGGGCTTCCGGATCAGCATGAATATCCAGTTTTTCAAATGCAGTGACTACACTAAACTCCAATCCCTTTTTAGTGGCGATTGGCGAGAAACGATCCCTGATGCTATTGATTAAATAAATCAGTTCTAAAGGTTCGGGATGAATTTCAAAAATATCACTTTCAATCCGCCTGAAATCCAGTAATTGGTTGACCAGTGTAAGCAAGCGGTCTGAGTTTTCTTCCATCACCAGCAACTGCTCCATACTTTCCGGATCTTTCTTCTTTTGAGTCAGGAGGTGTTCCAAAGGAGCAATAATGAGCGAGAGCGGGGTACGCACTTCATGCGCCATAGCCGTAAAAAACTCTATCTTTTGCTTATAAAAATCCTGCTCACTTTTATTTTTAAGCCGTTCCAGCTTGATTTCATTTCGTTTACGTTCTTTTTCATACACATACCTTCGGAGCCACATGGCGGCTGAAACCAATGCGATCAGGTAAAGAATATACGCCGTAACGGTTTTGTAAAATGGCGGCAGGATTTTAATTTTAATACCGGACACTTCGCCGACACCCATCCCTAAATCGTCAATCACCTTCACCTGAAAATGATAATCTCCCGGAGGCAGATTGGTGTAAGTGGCCTTGCGCTGGCTGCCCACATTGTTCCATCCTTTATCAAAACCTTCCATTTTAAAGGCATATTGGAGTTTGTTGGGTGCAATAAAACTGAGTGAGGCATATTCTATGCTCAATACCGATTGATGATGCTTTAAAACAATTTCACTGCTGTAGTTGATGGATTGCTTCAAAGGACTATTATTGTCGTTCCCATCCAGATCTTTATTGAACAGCTGAAAATTAGTGAAACTTACCTTTGGTATAGCCGGACTGCTTTTTACCTCCGCTGGTGAAAATGCATTGAACCCGTTAATGCCACCAAAATAGAGTTTGCCTGATGAATCTTTATAATAGGCCTTATAATTGTATTGCTGGCTTTGCAGGTTATCCCATTTTCCAAAACTTCTTTTGGTTTTCGTTTTTGGATGATATTCAAAGATGCCGTTGTTGGTCGAAAACCATAATTTCCCGGCCTGATCTTTTACAATGCCGTAAATTACAGCACTCCTGATCCAGTTTTCATGATCAAAGGCCCTAAATTTCCCGGTCTTTTTGTTGAGTACATTCAGTCCGCTGCCATCCGTTCCCAGCCATAAATTTCCTTCCCCGTCATCCAGCATACAGATCACCTTATTGGAACTGATGGAACCGGTTTTTTGCGAATAGGCATACTGTGTGAGGTGGTTATTTCGATCCATTCTGATCAGGCCATTATCATAGGTGGCAATCCAGATGACCTGATCTTCATCCTGATAGACCTGGTAGATACAGCTTTTGTCCAGGTTTTTACCTTTAATACGAATAAAGCGATCGTTTTGCTGATCGTACAAATTCAAGCCTGAAATGGTGGATACCCAGATGCGTCCCTGCCGGTCTTCATCAATGGAGTAAACGCTGTTGTCACTCAGTGAAGCCGGATTGGCTGGGTCACTTTTATAACGCCTGATCTTTCCGGTACGCGGATTTAGGATATTCACTCCACCGGTGTACATGCCGATCCAGATGTTGCCGGCCTTGTCCTGATAAAGCGCATGAATATTATGGTAAGAAAGGCTATCCTGCCCGGCTGAAAAGGGAAATTTGCGGAAGGATTTATCCGTGGTATTGAAATAGTTGAGTCCGCCATCTTCTGTACCAATCCACATCTGACCGGGTTTGGTTTCTAAAAAGGCACTTACCGCATTCCCGGAAAGGGAATTTTTCACGCCCGAAGGATAGTAAAATTCAAAGCCCGAGCTTCCTTCATGGTAATAATTGAGTCCGCCGAAATAGGTGCCGATCCAGATGCCCCCTTCCCGGTCTTTAAACACATTATAAACCGCATCATCATTAATGCTGAAAGGATCGTGGTTCTTTTTCTGATAAGCGGTGAATCGGTTATTTTTCCGGTCGAAAATGTTTAAACCTTTTTCCGTGCCTAAGCAAATGTATCCGGGTTTGGGCTCATAAATGGCCCTTACAATATTATCGCTAATGGAATTTCCCGACGATTTCTGGTAAATGGTGAATTGGTTTGTACGTTTATTCCAGAGGTTTAAGCCACCCGCCATGGTGCCAATCCAGATATCGCCATGACTATCTTTGTACAAATCGAGGATGACATTACTCGAAAGTTTCGCCCCTGGCGATAACGTGTTGTATTGTCTGATTTGATTGGTTTTGGGGTTAAGCACATCAATACCTTTGCCATAAGTGCCCATCCAGATCTCTCCTGCGTCATCCTGGAGGATTTTAGACACCTCGTTTGATGCTAGTGCTGGTGAAGATGTAGTATTGAAACGCTTGATTTGCCGGCTTTTTGCTGCGTAAACGAAAACCCCTTTCTCTTTAGTCGCGATCCAGATGTCGCCATTTCGAGCACGAATGACATCATTGATAAAAAAATGCTGAAGCGGTTTAAAAAGGCTAAACTTTTCGGTTTCCAGGTTGAAGATATAAATCCCCTCATCGGTACCGATCCAAAAGGTTTTTGCATCGTACTTAAAAATTTTGCGGATAAAGTTGTTGCCTAAACTTCCGGGAATGCCTTTCTGAAACTGAAAGGATTTAAAATCATAGCCATCAAAACGGCTGAGGCCATATTTAGTGCCGAACCACATGTAACCCTGATCATCCTGCTCAATATCCCAAACGGTATTGGCACACAAACCATCAGATACGGTATAGTGCCTAAAGAAAATTTTCTGAGCAGTGACAGAATTTAAAATAAAAAGGCTAAAAAAAAGGAGCAGGACTACCGCCCTGCTTATCTTTTTGTACATCATAAATGGTTAGATAGGTTTCACAAGTTAGTGAAATTGCCTTTCGTGGCTGTTATTTTATGTCGTTCAATTTTTTAATCAACTCAACCTCTTCCTTTTTATAAGGTGTTCCATCTTTTCTGAACACTTCATGAAACCATTCTTTTGGTTCGTCTCCGTTTGGAAGTGGTGTATCCCAGGCGTATTTGGTATTTGATTTTCCATCTACCAACCCCCAGTTAATGGCACCGATGTTTTCCTTTTTCAGCAAAGGCATCACATTTTCAAAGCGACTGCCTCGGGTACGGGCCATATATTCTGTACAAATCATCGGCCTTCCGTGTGAACGCAACATGTCAATGACGCGTTGGTGCCATTGTGGCTCTTCGTAGTCGTGGTAAGTGATCACATCCGAATTTAACGCCTGAAAAGCATTCAGTTCTTTATAATCCCATGCCCAAAGGCCGGCACTGATGGGTTGCTCAGGATTAACCGCCCTGGCCCAGGTAAACACACTTTTCAGCAAGGGGTAAGATGTGGTCAACTTGCCCGAATTTCCAGGTTCGTTGTATAAATCCCATAATAAAATGCGTTTGTCCGTTTTGAAACGGGTCATTACATCCTTCACATATTTTTCAAGTGCAGGAAAATTAGCGGCATTTTTCGAATCCGGATCGCCCGGGTCCTGTACCCATCCAGAATTGTGGATACCGGGTTTCGGTGCAGGTTGTTTGCCAATTTTAGCCTGCTTGTTCCAGCAATCATCAAAAAACACAAAGACAGTTTTAATTTTATGTTTATTGGCGATGGTGAGGTATTGATCCATTCTCTTTTTGAAACCTTCCTGATCTTGTTTCCAGGCCAGGCTGTGCAGGTAAACCCGCATGGTATTGAAACCAATGCCTTCTGCCCAACCCAACTCTTTATCTATTGTAGCAGGATCGAATGTATCAGCCTGCCACATTTCCAGCTGGTTAATGGCGGTACTGGGTAAGAAATCGGCACCATTAATCCATTTGTATTGTTTATACCAGGCGTTGGCCTTTTCAATTGACCATACCTTGCCTACAACGGGCGTGGCTTCCTGTGCACTTGTCACTGTGCTGATACTTAACAGTGCGAGCAATAAAAGGTTAACATATTTTTTCATCATATTAATTTTAGGTGTTGTCCGGCTTTTGCCGAACCAGCTTATTTATTTTGTGAGGGAATGTTTAGCTCCTGATCGGTTTTTAGGGGAACACCAAAATTTGGCGATCCATCAGCATTCCAGGTAAATTTTTGCGCCCTTGGAGAGCGTTGTCCGCCGCAGCCTTGCCCCGGACCAGCATTGGCATGGTATAAAATCCAGTCTTCTTTCCCGTCGGGCGATTTAAAAAAGGAATTGTGACCAGGTGCATATACCCTATTTTCGGGCGATTGTTTAAATACAGGTTGGGGGCTTTTTACCCATGAACCCGCATCCAGAAGATTTTTTCCTTTCAGGCTTAACATCCCCAGGGCATAAAAATCTGTCCAGCAGCCACTGGCCGAATAAATCAGGAAAACTTTGCCTTTATTCACAAGTACCTGAGGACCTTCATTTACATCTACATGGGGTGGATTATTGGGATCATTCAGGTCGCCATGTTTTTCCCACTCAAACTGAGGGCTGGAAATTTTGTAACGTGCACCCTCAACCGTCCAGGGGTTTTTCATTTTGGCAATATAGATTTCCTGCTTCTGGTTGATGTCTCCCTCCCATCCGGCCCAGATCATATAAAGCTGCTTCTGGTAGATAAAAACTGAACCATCAATGGCCCATTTGTTCGTGGCATCGCCCACTTTGCCTTTAAATACCCATTCACCCTGCAAAGGATTTTTAGCGGCATTTTCCAGTACATACATGCGGTGATTGTTGTTATGACCATCATCTGCAGCGAAATATACATACCATTTGCCACCGATAAAATGAATTTCAGGGGCCCAGAGTTCTTTTGAATAGGCTTTACCTGCCGGTGGAATGAAAATGGTTTTCTGCTCGGCTGTTTTAAGATCGGCCAGGTTTTTGGTTTTCCAGATCACCAGCTTATTTTGCATGGTTTGGGTATAGTAATAATAACCATCTTTATAAATGCTCCAGGGATCGGCTCCTGATGGTAGCAATGGGTTTTTAAAAGTCTGCGCCAGGCCCACCTGTACGATGAACATCAGCAGCAAACTCAGTACAATGCGGTATCTTTTAATGTGTTTATTCATATTATTGTTCTCCGGAAGGTTTGTTCACCTGCAATCCTGTAGCTACTGGCACACCAAAATCCGGACTGCCATCGGTTTTAAATGTAAATTTCTGCATCCTCACGTTTCTTTTGTCTGCACAGCCCTGGTTGGTTTCTGAGTTGGCATGATAAATCATCCAGTTTTCTTTGCCATCTGGCGATTTAAAAAACGAATTGTGCCCCGGCCCATAAGCATTGCTTTGTGGCTGTTTGCTAAACACGGGTTGGGCAGACTTTTGCCAGTCGGCTTTCACCAAAGGATCACCCCCGGTTTTAAGGCTTAACATGCCTAAAGCATAATCGTCCGTTCCACAGTAGCTTGCTGAATAAATTAAAAATGCCTTATTATCCGGAGATATTAATGCCTGCGGACCTTCATTTACACCAAATCCATTCTTTTCCCAATTCAATTCCGGTTCTGTCAACTTAGTTGCTGATCCTGCTAAGGTAAATGGATTTGTCATTTTAGCGATGTAAATATTTTGTGTCAGATTTACATTGGTCACATCGGGTCTTCCGCACCACATGAAATAGCGGCTGCCATTTAGCTCGAGGATGGAACCATCAATCGCCCAGAAATCGGTATCGGCAGTAAAAATACGACCTTTATCTACCCAGGTTCCTGTAGTGGGGTCGGCACTGCTGTTTTCGAGTACCCATGTCCGCTGACTGATATCAGTACCATTGCCGGCGGTGTAATAAATGTACCATTTGCCATCGAAAAAGTACAATTCCGGTGCCCAAACATTCCTGGAATTGGCTGCACCTACTATCGGAACAAATACGGTTTTAGGAATGGCTGCACTCAGTTTAGACATCGCAGTGGTGGCCCATAAACTGATGGAAGTTCCATTGGTTTGCAGGTAATAATACACCCCGTCTTTCTGGAATACCGATGGATCAGCTCCGTTCATCAAAGGGTTGGAAAAAGTACCTGCTGCTGGAGGTGGAATGACGGGATCAACCGGAATGGGGTTGTCTGTCTTCCCGCAGGAAAGACCTACAGAAATTAAAATCGCCAGTCCGATGGAATGGAGTTTTAAGTTTATTAATATGGGGTTGTTTTTCATAGGATATGATTAAATATGTTTTTTTTCTATTGATCTTCATTGCAAAGTTTTTTTCATCAATTTTGCTTAATAAAATTGCTCCTGCGTAAATCTTCTTAATCTGCAGGAAACTAAAACATGATACAGTATACTCTCCGCTGATTTTCGCTAATCCCGCTGATGAAAATTGATCTGCGTAAATCTTCTTAATCTGCGGGAAACTAAAACATGATACAGTATATCTCCCGCTGATTTTCGCTGATCCCGCTGATGAAAATTGATCTGCGTAAATCTTCTTAATCTGCGGGAAACTAAATGTGGCACAGTATACTCTCCGCTGATTTTCGCTAATCCCACAGACTAAAAATTACTTTAGCAATAACGAATCAATTAATACCTCGGATTCTGCGTTAAATTTGAATTCAAATCAATATCGCTTTGCGGGATCGGATACAACTCATGCTTTCCAACAATAAATCCGGTAAAATCTGCATCTCTGCTGGCCAAAGCCGGAGTTAAATCACCCCAACGCAACAAATCAGCCCAACGCCAGCCTTCTCCTGCCAGTTCCGTTACCCGCTCATGTTTGAGCTGAGTTAAGAATTGTGCCTGGCTTAAACCTGGTTTAGTTGAAGTAAGCGTAGCCAAACCTGCTCTTTGCCTTACCCGATCAACAAATGGATAAGCTTCTGCCGTTCTGTTTAGACCATTAAGTGCTTCTGCATACATTAAGAGCACATCTGCATAGCGGATTAAACGGTAGTTATTCGGCGAACGAAAACCTTCCTGGTTTCTCCAGTGATCGTTTAGCAATTTCCGGAACCATACGCCATTGGCATCTGGTCCGTTGCCATAGCGACTGGCGAAAGTTTGTCCGTAAACGATGGTGGTAGTTGGTCCGGCCGGATTTGCATTATTAAAAATAAAGGAAGCAGCCAAACGCGAGTCCTGCACTCCAGTGGTGGTTTTTTCCTGTAAAAATTCGTCAACAACCCACCTGCGGGCTGCTCCATCTGAATACCCAACACCCGGAGGTGCGAAAAACTGAGCGATAGATGAACCAGTATTGTTAATTCGGGCTTCATCCACATCATCATCTGTACTTTCAGACTGGTTTTCACTGAACTGAATTTCAAAGATAGATTCACTGTTATTTTCCTTGCTGATGATAAAGTTATCCCGGTAATCAGCTGTTAGGGAGTAGATTGAACTTCCGGCACCCGTAACCAGATAGCCAAAAGCATTGGCTGCTTCCTGATACATGCGCTGTTGCAGATAGGTTTTACCCAGAAGCGCATAAGCGGCTCCTTTTGTTGCACGGCCCAAATCTGTTGCCGAATAACTTACCGGTAAATCGACCAAAGCCTCGGTTAAATCTTTGGCCACCTGTGCATAAGCCTGTTGTGTAGTGGCATTTGCAGGTACATCTTTCGGTTGCGAGGGCGTTAACATTAAAGGCGGACGGCCATAATAAAGCGTTAGGTTGAAATAAAATAAGGCCCTTAAAAATTTGGCTTCGGCAATGATCCTTTTCTTATTGGTTTCATCCATCGGTATGGCTGGTACATTTGCAATCACCTGATTGGCCCTGAACACGCCTACGTATAAAGTAGACCAGGTTTGAGCGGTTAAGCCATCATTATAATTGGTTTGATTGAAGCGCATCAGGTTATTCAATCCGCCATCGCCACCTGAACCAAAACCTTCATCCGATTTCAGGATGCCATGGTAGAACATCCATCTCGAATATAAACTGGCGGTACGGTAAAACGTACTGTAAACCGCATTAATGCCTTTTGTTGCATCATCACCTGTTTTCCAGAAGCTGGAAATAGTTGGTGCATTTGGATTAACGGCATCAAAATCTCTTTTGCAACCTAAGAAGGCCATAAGTGATGCCGTTAAGATGAATATATATTTTTTCATGATCTGTTTATAAATTAGAATCCTACGCTTAAACCAAATGAGATAATTCTGGATGATGGATAATTTCCATTGTCTACGCCCGGCTCCAGGTTTGCATTTGCGCCTACCACATCCGGATCCAATCCGCTGTATTTGGTGATGGTAAACAAGTTTTGACCGCTTACATATAACCTGGCACTGCTGATATTGGCCTTAGAAATGAATTTAACCGGCAGGTTATAACCCAGTTCTACATTACGCAATCTTAGGAAAGAACCATCTTCAATCCAGCGATCGGTGTTGCCCCTTGCATTTTCATTAATGCCCCTGTCGTTCGCCGCAAACTGGTAACCCAATCTTGGAAATGTGGTAGCAGTATTGGTTGGGGTCCACGGGTTAATTGCCCTTCTGTAGTTGGAGTTTCCGTAACTATCCAGTTCCCGGAGTACATCGTTATAGAGTTTTTGTCCGAAGGCACCATAAAGTTGAATAGAAAGACTAAAATCTTTATATCTGGAGTTGAACTGTAAACCTGTGGTGAATTTAGGGAAAGCAGAACCTGCAAAAACACGGTCTTTATCGTTGATATCATCATTGGTACCACCATCAACAGTATTGACATAACGGATATCACCCGGTTTGGCATAAGCACTCTGGGCTTTATGTGCATCAATTTCTGCCTGGTTCTGGAAAATACCATCTGTTTTTAACACATAATACTCACCGATGGAACGGCCCACCTGCGTACGGGTATTGCCCGACTGGATATAATCTTTCGGCTGACCGGTTTCTGTATCAATCCCTAGGTTACCCAGTGATAATACTTTATTTCTTATTACACTTATATTCCCTGCGATGTCCCATTTAAAATCGCCATCCAGTTTTGGGCGGTAGCCTAAATTTAACTCAATCCCCTTGTTTTGGATGGAGCCGATATTCACAATTGGATCGCCCTGTAAATTCCCCAGATAACCCGGCAAAGGCTGAGCAAGTAAAACATCTTCAGAAACTGACCGGAACACATCAAAGTTTACGGTGAACTGATCCTTAAACAAGGAGGCATCAAAACCTAAATTGGTTGTCTTTTTCTTTTCCCATCTTAAATCACCCGAAGCCAGTTTAGCCTGAATAGCACCTGCATTGGTGGTTTGTCCGCTGCCCAAAACTACATCTGGTGCCTGGTTTAAGAAACCGATGTATTGGTAGGGACTTAAAGTATTCACACCAAGAGAACCATATGAACCTCTTAGTTTTAAATCAGATACCCAATCCACTTTAAAGAAATCTTCTTTCGAAATTCTCCATCCTAAAGCACCTGACGGGAAATAACCTGTTCGGAACTGAGGAGAGAAACGGGAATCTTTATCTGCCCGGAAGGTAAAGGTAACCAGGTATTTATCGTTATACGTATAATTTACCCTTCCCAGATAAGAATCTAACAGGCTTTTATAGATCGTGCCGGAAGAAGTACGCCCCTCACCGGCTGTAGAAGTTAAGGTATTGAAATAATCACCTCCAAATTGTGCCAGCTTAATCCCGCTGCCAAAAGTATTATCCGTTTGCGTAGTCTGCTCGGTGTAACCCACCACCCCGTTGATGCTGTGTTTACCGATTACATAGTTATAGTTTAAGGTATGCTCCAGTAAATAGCTGAGGAACTGGGAACGGTTATCACTTAACTGACTAAAATCAGGCGATTGGTTCTGGTACCACGAACCATCTTTCCGGAGCGATTTGCTCTTATCAAAGCTGGTTTCGATACCGGCATTAAAGCGATAAGTTAAGCCTTCAATGATTTTAAAATCGACGAAAGCGTTACCCAGAAGCTTGGCGAAATTTGATTTGACCGAAGTAATATTGGCAATAGCCGTTTGGTTACGGGAAAAAGTATTGATACTGGCATTTGATCCGTAGCCCCATCCTCCAGGGTTATTGGTACTGATTAAAGCATTATCCTGAACCGGGATTAAAGGCACGCTGGTAAACATATCATACCATGGATTTCCGGCAAAAGCACCACCCTGAAAAGGCGATTTTGAAGTGGAAGAAGAAAAAGCCAGGTTTTCTCCGAATTTGAACCTGCCTTTGGTGGTTTCAGTATTTACCCGGAACGAAGCCCGTTCAAATTCCCTGGCAATCAGTACGCCTTTATCTTTGAAATAACCCCCGGAGATCAGGTATTTTGAACCATTGCCTCCACCGGAAATACTGGCATTATAATCCTGAACCGATCCGGTACGAAGCGTTTCATCTACCCAATTCGTATTGGTACTGCCATTATAGTTGGCAACACCCGGCTGAATGGCCATTCCTGAAGCCTGATAAGCACGGGTATTGGTGGCTGCATATTCCGCAGCATTCATCATGTCGTAAGTTTTTGGTACCTGAGAAATACTGTACCTGGAGGTTACCGCTATTTTTGCGGGGCCATCCTTACCCTTTTTCGTGGTGATGAGGATCACCCCATTCCCGGCTCTTGATCCATAAATGGCAGCAGCTGAAGCATCTTTCAGGATTTGTACGTCTTCAATATCATTCGGACTCACCGTGGTATTCGGATCGGCAATCATCCCATCGATCACATACAAAGGACTGGCGTTACCAAAAGTAGCCAGACCACGGATATTTACCACCGCTTCCTGACCTGGAGCACCACCATTTCTAACGGCTACGCCTGGGGTTTGCCCTTGCAATGCTTCTGGTAAAGAACGTGAGACCAGTTTTTCGGTGTTAGTGGTATTTACCGAGCCGGTAGCTCCGGTTAAATCTCTCCGGCGAATGGTTTGATAGCCGATTACGACCACATCATCCAATGAGGTATCAGCTGAAGTTAAGGTCACATCCATTACGGGATTGCTGCCTACAACAATTTCTTTGGATTGGAAGCCAATATAATTGAAGACTAAAGTGGCATTCTCCGGGACAGAGATGCTATACTTTCCATTGGCATCGGTGGCCACTACCCTGCTGCCCCCCTTTACACTTACGGAAACACCTGGCAAGGTTTCGCCAGAAGCTGCCCGCACGGTTCCGGTGATCTGCACATCACGTTGAAAAGCGTTGATTTCGTAAGCCATACGGTGGACATCGGCAGCATAACCCGGAGCAATAGCGGCTGCCATCAGCAATGGCAAAGCGAGCATTCCTTTAAGGTTACTAACCTGGTGTACGTGAAATAAACTGCGTAAATTTCTTTTTTTCATAATAGTTACATTTGGTTTTGTTGAAAAGAAGTTCGATTGGTTCTGTACCTTAAAGGACAGTTTAAAAGCGGATGTATTTGGCTTTTTTTCATGGACAATGATGGATTTATATCGGTTAGCAATTCGTTAATCCTGGAGAAAATTTAACAGAACAATGTTAGTGCTTTGCCAATCATGGCGATATAAAAATTGAATCCAATGCTATAAAAAATGTGGAATTATGCCACTCCATAAGACATGGGAAGCGATTAGCAGGAAATTTGAGATAATGATTAGTGTATTTTACACTTCGATGTGTGGCCAGCCTTACAAATGACGGGCTGGTCAAAAATCCATTACGTGGTGATGGAAATTATTTATTTTATGGTCTTCAAGAGTTACTGCTTAGCACCTATTCCTGACCAATTCCCGAAGGGTAGTCAGATTAGCATAGGCCTCACCCATGGTGTTATTGAAGTAAACAAATACCACTTTACCTTCCGCCAGCCATTCTGAAATATAGTCTGCATATTCATCAAGTATATCATCCGGGTAACTTCCCCTATAATTGCCTCCGGGACCATGAAAACGAAGGTAAACAAAATCAGTATCTGAATCTCTGACAGGCGAATTTGCCGGCGACTTATCATGGATCACCATGCCCAGCTTATACTCATCCAGAAGCTCATATATTTCATCGATGTAAAGTGATGGATGTCTGAATTCCAGGGCAATTTTCCACGCCATACCCGGATCATTTTCCCGAAGGACAGACATCAAATACTTCAACTGTTTAAAATGATTGAGTTTAATACTTGGCGGAAACTGAACTAAAATACAAGCTTTCTTTTCTTCTATATGCGAGATGACTTCAAAAAAACGGGAAACTACATCAGGATCAAAGGCCAGATCTTTATTATGCGTAATTTCTTTAAAAAGCTTAAAGGTAAAACGAAAATCCTCGTTTACATCTAAGGCCCATTTTTTAACTGTTGAGGCTTGTGGAATTTTATAGAATGAACTATTAATTTCAATGGTATTCATTAAAGAAGCATAGTAGCAAAGCCTGGATTTATCTTTAAATGCTTCCGGATAATGAAGTTTATTGGGAACAGGCAGCAAAAGACCACTTGTTCCGGCGTAATAGTTATTAAATGCAGTATCCATATCATCTAAATAACAATAGATAGATGCAAATAGTTATTGCGGATTTTGTGATTTTATTCTTATTCAATTAGTAGCCTCACATAATTTAGAATAACGAGTAAAATAAGTATAACGAAAATATACCATTGAGTTTTATTTACGCTTTTGGCGCCAAATTTCCTTACACAGATCCTGTCTACAATTAAAATCAATACGGGAAGAGGTAACCACAGCAAATTTACCCACCCCTGTAACCGCTGATCCATCCCAAGCTGGTTGATCATAATAACAGATGAAATGACTAAACCAAATAAGGCAAGCAGGCTCAATACAAAGAAAACTGTTATTTTTAATGGTCTGGATGTTGACATTATTTTTGGTTAATGCAAGGTTTTGATTTAATGAATTATAGATTTAATACTGTTAATTTAATTCCCTAACCTAACTAAATTCATTGAAAAATCTGGATCAACTAAATTATCTTGTAATAAAGTTCTGAATTTCTTTAATTACAACAGGAATGACCCACATCTTTTTTTACAAAAAATTCAAGACACTACCGATTATTTATCTTCATGGTTTTAAAGTCGCCTCCGCTGCTATCTGCTGTAAAAAGTCCTATTTTTCCAGCTGTTCGATGGTTGAGTTTTTCGACCACCAGTGAAGGCTGGCTGGCGTGGTTGATGTACGCTTTAACAGTAGTGCCCTCCATTACTAATTTCATACTAAACCAATCATCAGGATTTGGTGGATCAATGATTTCTTTCTCAAAAACCCCATTCCGCTCCTTTCGCAGTTTTTCCCAGGTAAAATCGGGTTGTGAAATGTATTGCACCGCATGAACTCGCCGGACAGCATCTTTAGCAAAAAAATTAAAAGGACGGCAATACACCGCATCATAATGAAGATCATCGGCACCATGAAAGGCAATCCCGATAAAACTGCGCTGAAAAACGTCTTTTCCCCGCATTTCAATCTCAATGGTTCCGTTTTTAAAGTCCTTCACCGGTAGCCAAACAATACCTTCCTTTTTACTTTCCGATATTTTCAGGTAAGCTCCACTATCACTTGAAATAATTTTGATCGTTCTGTTTACGGCTTTAAGCTTTCCTTTTTTGTACAGTTTAGCAAGTTCGATGGTTTGCTGTTGCTGTCCGAAGAGTAAGCAGGGAAGTAAAATCAGGGTAAATACGAAGATAAATCTGATTCGCTTTTTCATTTAAATGCTGTTTTAATGGTGTGATCGTTTATCGGTTTTTCTTTTATGTGAAGAACGTCTGCCTGTTTTTTGTATAAAAGTTAGTGGTGAACAGGCACCTGCACAAAAATACCATGCATAAAAAAATAATCAAGACCAATCAGATAACAGAACTACCCTTTTGATAAGCATTTCTGAATGCTTTCGGGGAGATCCCGGTTTGCGACTTGAAGAAACGTGTTAAATGATTGGCCTGTGAGAATTGCAACTGATACGAAATTTCGTTGATATTCAGCTGCGTATAAGATAAAAGCGACTTAATTTCAAACAGGATAAATTCATTGACCATTTCAGAAACGGTAAGCCCGAATTGCCTTTTGATGCATTTATTGAGTGTTACCCTGCTAATGCCTAACTGCTGTGCATAATAATCGATATTTCTGGTTTTACATACGTCATTTTGTAAAACCTCCTTAAACCTGAATGCCAGGCTATTATTTTCTGTTTCTGAAGACAACAGGTAATGCTGTGCATAGGCGCGATTGAGTTTAATTAATACCAGGTATAACAACGCCCTGATCATATGTTCGCTATCTGACTTAAATGTTTTGATCTCCATGAGCAGCTCCTGAATAATATTCGCCAGCTGTGAAAAGAAGCCCTCATTAACCTTCAGGTAGAGTGGTTTTGTTTTGTTATAGAAAAACTGCAGCCTGAAAGCAAATAATTTATCCGAGAAGAAATCAGACAAAAAGCTATCCTGAAAAAACAGGAAATAACAATCCACCTTAGTTTTGTCTAAAAACCACCTTCTTTTTTGAAATGGAGAGATAAAAACAATGGTATGATCAGTAATTTCAATGCGCTGCTGATCAAGTGCTAAATAGCCGTTCCCTTTAGCAAAAAATATGATTTCATAAAAATCAGCGTCATGAAGCTTACTTTCGAAAAAATAATTCGGAATATCTTTATAAGCACCGATATCAATCAGGAGCTCAACATCATACTTATTTTTCAGAAATTTAAAGGTCTTCATTGTTAATGTATTTCATACACTATTTAAATGCAGAGTTAAGCCATCGGTGCATTTGACCTCTCTCTTTGCCAGCAAACTATCCACAGCGATCCAATAGAGCTGATAAAAGTAGTCATTTGAAATTATTTTATCCGAGCTTACTTTAACGTGCACAAACCCTCTCCCAATTCGTTATGGCATTGCCAACTGAGATCTATTTATAAATCGTTTAACAATAACTTAGGCTATATACCTTGCACAAGGTTTTGCACATTATACAATTTACTACTTAGTCCATTCATTTCCGGCTTTATACAAAACGTACTTCCCTCCCCCTGTAAAAAATATACCAATGCCTGCAAACATATAGATTAGTGCAAGTTCTCCATCTAGTCCGCCGTTTTCATTAATTGTAAATGCTGACATCCCGTGGGCCAGGTATATTGCAAATAACATTACAATAGCAATCATCAGCCCGGAAAGGCGTGAAAAGATACCCAAAATCAACATCAGCGGTGCCAGTACTTCACCCACTGGAACACCAACCCAAACAAAAGCCGGCAAGCCCTTTTCGATAAGGCTCTGTTTGATAAAATCAAATCCATGGAACAGTTTGGCTATGCCGTGAAAGATCATTAAGCCACCAGTAGCGATACGCAATAACAGGATGCCAAGATCTGGCTTTAATGTACTTGAAATTTTATTCATCTTATTTGTTTTTCAGTCTTTTTATAATGGGTCGATTTTATTGATTTAACCACTCTTTAAATTTCGTTGCTTTTTCTTTGCTCACCAACACTTCTTTTTCAGGATGCGCTTTAAGCACAACCTTCAGCTTGCCATTAAAACTGTTCAGAATACGCTCGATGCTATTGATAGAAATGATAAACTGACGGTTAGCCCTAAAGAAATCATCCGGGTTCAATTCGTCTTCCAGATCGTCTAAAGAATATGATACCATCTCTTCCTGCCCAGATTTTAACATCAGCCGTGTAGATTTATATTCGAAATACACAAACGCTATATCATCTGCATTTATGGTTTTGAAACCATCGAAAGCTGGCAATAGAAAACGCTTGCGGTATATTTTTGCTTTACTGTTGATCAGGTCCAGCAACTTTTCCATATCAGGCTGTGAAGCGGCAGGATTAGTTTTTTTTAAAGCTATGGCGAGCTCCTCTTTCTGGATGGGTTTGAGCAAATAATCCAGACTATTCACTTTAAAAGCCCTTATCGCATATTCATCATAAGCTGTGGTGAATATCACAGAAAAGCTAACGGTAGTTTGCTGAAAAATATCAAAGCTCAAGCCGTCAGACAGGCGAATATCCATCAGTGCAACATCTGGTTTGGCATTGTTTTTTATCCACTGCACTGTTTCCTCAACCGAGCTTACCGTACCAACAATATGATAGGCATCCGATATTTCTGCAACCAACTGTTGCAGGCGTATGGCATTGTGTTTTTCATCTTCTACAATCAGAATGTTCATTTATTAAAATATTAGTTCAACAAAGGCAAGCCCACTTCAAAACTGTTGCTGGTTTCTTTAATTACAGGAATTTTATCAGATAAAATTTCATAACGGTTGATGATATTGTTCAGCCCAAATCCGGTTGTTGGTAAAGGGTTTGCTATGCGTTGTAAATTATTTCTCACCCATAAAAAATCAGTTTCCTTGTCAATATTAATACAAATGAGTAGCGGCATCGCCCCTGTTGCCCTATTGTGTTTAATGGCATTTTCAACTAACAGCTGCAAGCTTATAGGTGGGATATACCTGTTTATAAATTCGTCAGGAATATCCATTTCAATCTTAACATTCTCACCATGGCGGATGTGGATGAGGTAACTATACGATTTCACAAAATTGATTTCCTCCTGCAGGGTAACCAAATTCTTTTTTAGGTTGATCATCATATATCGGTTCACCTGCGAAAGATTATCCAAAAAAAGACTGGCAAGTTCTTGGTCTTCATTAATCAGGGCAGATAGCGTGCTGAAATTATTGAACATAAAATGCGGATCCAGTTGCAGTTTGAGGGATTGCAATTCAGATTGCATGGCCACTTCTTTGAGTTCCAGGGTTTTTATTTTCAGTGCTGCGGTTTCCGACATCGATTTTTTCCAATATTCGAGTAAAGCATATCCGGTGTGAAAAGTGCTTACAAAAATAGAAACAATCACACCAACCAGAAAAAACTGCCAGATACTGATGGCTTGCTCGGTATTTTCAGGCTCATCATATTCTGCCTGGTAATACAGATGTTGCAGGTAGAGCATAAGCGTGACCACAAAGATAACCAAAACCAATTGTACCAGCACACGTTGCATTGGTGCATTGTTCCATGGCAATTTTTTATCCAAAAATTTGGCAATAAACACACTGGTTTCTATAATTGCCCAAGACTGTAAGAAAACAAAAACTACTTCTTCCAGTATTTCATATACACTCATCTGCCGATACGTCTTCATAAAATCGACAAATGGATTTATTAAATAGGAAAATAAATAAACCAATACGAATACTACCAATATGGAAATGAGCTTAACGGGCCACTTTATGGGTTTCATATTTTTTGGTGTGAAATATTAAGATGGTAAAGATACATACATCAATTCCAACCGCCACCTACGGCACGGTAAAGTTCTATTTTATTGGCAATTTGGTCCCGTTGCAGTTGTGCGCTTGCCAGGCTTGCCTGCAGGTAGTTATTTTCTGCAATGATCACTTCCAGATAATTAACCATTCCATTTTTAAATAACTTTTTAGCAGTTACCATTCCTTTTTCCAATTCCTGCGCCCGCAACCTGGTATGTATGGCTTGTTCTTTTAATTTTTCTTCTTTAATCAGTGCAATAGAAACTTCGCCATAAGCCGTCAGAACCGATTGACGGAAATTAATAACGGCTTTTTCATAATCTATTTTTGCCTGTTTTTGTTGTAATTTTAAAGCACCCCGATTGAAAACAGGCTGGGTAATCCCACCGGCAAAAGTACTGAATAATGATGCAGGAACAGTGAACCAGTTGCTTACTTTTAGTGAATTAAGTCCGGACTGTGCGGATAAACTGATGGTTGGGTATAATGAAGCCTGTGCCACACCCACTTTTGCATTTGCTGAGCGCAAGCTGAGTGCTGAAGCAGAAACATCCGGACGATTTGCCAGCACCGAAACCCCATAATCCATATGAGTGGTATTGAGTTCATCATTTATGTTTTCTTGTCGGTCTATTGACGATGGATAGTTTCCACACAAAATACTCAGCGCAATTTCTTGCTGTGCGATATCCTGTCCTATCTGTGATAGTAACACCTTTACTTGTGCTAATTGCGCCGTCGCCTGTTGGATACCCAAAGCATTGGCATCACCATATTTGAACTGAATGCGTAATATTTGCAAGGTATTTTCACCCAATTCTATATTCCTTTTGGCTACAAAAAGCTGGTTATCCAACATCAGTAAATTATAATAGCCATTGGCCACATCGGCAACCAGCTTGGTTTGTACGGCTTTTTTTACCGCCTGGCTTTGTAAATAATCAGCCTGTGCCGCTTCTTTTTGCCTTTTGATTTTTCCCCAGATATCAATTTCCCAGGTAAGGCCTAAAGAAGTGGTAAAATCTTGTGTGGTGGTACTGGAAGTAAATTGTTGTGCAGATATCCCGGCCAAGCTGTTTTTTGATGCAGTACTTCTGTTCGCATTCATTTGTGCGTTCAACTCAGGTAAATAATTAAGTTTTACTTTTTTAAAAATAGCTCCTGCACTTTCTATATTTTGTATTGCCAATTGTATTTCGCTGTTTTTTTCAATGGCCTGATCAATTAGCTTAACTAATTTTTCGTTTTTGAAAAAGTCTTTTCTATCGAGCACAGTCGTGTCGTTCCTGCCATTTTCGGTTGTACCAAATTGAACCGGCATTGCTAAAGCTGGTTTCGTATAATCTTTGGTTACACTGCAAGCGCCCAGCATCAGCATCATGAATAAAACAGGAAGGCTGCTTTTGTATCGTTTCATAACCGGGAGTTTATTCGTTTTCATCATTAAAATGTACTTTCATATCTTGCTTTTTGACCGGACTAAAATATTCCTGCATACTTTGGAACAGCACAAACAAAACCGGAATAATAAATAATCCAAGCAAAACGCCGGAAATCATTCCGCCAGCGGTACTGATACTGATTGATTTATTGCCAATGGCTGAAGAACCTCTTGCAAACATCAATGGCGTAATTCCAGCCACAAAGGCAATAGAAGTCATCAGGATTGGACGCAACCGGTGCCTTGAACCGGATAAAGCAGAACGAACTAACCCCATCCCGTTCTTACGCGCCTGCAAGGCAAATTCCACAATCAGAATGGCATTTTTAGCAAGCAGGCCAATGAGCATAATTAAACCTACCTGTACATAAATGCTGTTGGTTAAACCCACCATTCCTATAGCCAAATACACACCCAGCAAACCAGTAGGAATAGAAAAAATAACTGCCAAAGGAAGCAGGTAACTTTCATATTGTGCAGCCAAAAGAAAGTAGGTAAAAAGCACACACAGTGAAAAAACAAAAATCATCTGGTTGCCTGATTCTTTTTCTTCCTTGCTTAAGCCTGTCCACTCATAAACGTAAGATTCAGGCAGCTTCTTTTTCATCATTTTTTCTGCCGCCGCCATCGCCTGGCTGTTGCTAAAGCCATCGGCAGGAATAATATTTACGGAAATATTGTTGTACAAATTGTACCTGTTAATGAGTTCAGGGCCATATACTTTTTTCAGCGTGACCAAGGTACTGATGGGGATCATTTTGCCGTTATTGCTTTTCACAAAAACCTGGCTGAGTGAGTTTTCATCAGCCCGGTATTTTCCTTCAGCTTTAATATTTACCCGGTAAAACCTTCCGAAGCGGATAAAATCACTTGCCTGGCTACCGCCGTAAAAAAGACCAAGCGTATTCATAACATCTTTTGGCGTGGTACCAAGCTGATAGGTTTTATCTTCATCCAGTTCCATTTCCAATTGTGGAAAATCACTTCTGAACATCGTAAATGCCGAACCAATTTCAGGCGATTGATTCAGTTCGGCAACCAGCTTTTGCGCCACTTTTGAAAAGTCATCAATGTTGCCGCCCATCTTATCCTGAAGCACCAGTTCTGCACCGCTTATACTGCCAAAACCCTCCACAGGGGGCGAACGAAAAATACTCAATTCACCTTCTTTTATGGTGCTAAGCCTTTCATTCATGGCCATCACCACCTGGTTCATATCTTTAATCTCGCCCCGGTTTTTGCTTTCTTTTAAACGGATAAAACCAATGCCATACGATGGGCCTGAACTACCACTAATCATATCAAATCCCGATACGCTCGTCACCAGTTCTACCTCGGGCATTTTTTCAAAAGCACTGTCAATCCGGTCAATCACTCTAGTTGTGTAATCGATATTCGTACCCGACTTTAATGTTAAAGCGTACATCACAAATCGGTCATCTTCTTCAGGAATAAATGATTTCGGACTGCTATTCATCATCCAGACAGAAAGAACAGTCATCAGGCTCAATCCTGCCAAAGCCAGCCATTTCTTTTTAATCAGCCATTTAACTGATTGGATATAACGCCCGGTCATTGTATCAAAACCAGCATTAAAGGCCGTAAAAAAGCGTTGCTTAAAATTCTGGTTTACCTCTTTTTCAGTGTTATGGTGCGTCGTATTTTTGAGCAAAAGCGCACAAAGTGCAGGGCTTAAGGTTAAGGCATTCAATGCCGAAATAAGGATGGCAATTGCTAAGGTAAAGGCAAATTGTTTATAAAAAATCCCGGCCGGGCCATCCATAAAACCAATGGGTAAAAATACTGCCGACATCACTAAGGTAATGGAAACAATGGCGCTGGTAATTTCTCCCATGGTGGCAATAGTTGCTTCCTTTGCAGGCAAACCTGTTTTTTGCATCTTGGCGTGAACCGCTTCAACCACCACAATGGCATCATCTACCACAATGCCAATCGCCAGTACCAGCGCAAAAAGCGTAAGCACATTCATTGTGAAACCCAGCAATTGCAGGAAAAAGAAGGTACCAATAATGGCTACAGGCACAGCAATGGCCGGAATAAGGGTAGATCGGAAATCCTGCAAAAACAAGAAAACCACTATAAACACCAGCATAAAAGCTTCGATAAAAGTGTTGCGAACCTGTTTAATAGATTGATCTAACCGTTCTTTCACACTTTGGATTATATGGTATTCAACGCCTTTGGGAAAACGCTTGCTAAAGGTTTCCAGCTGTGCCCTCACGGCAGTTTCTATTTCGTTGGCGTTAGATCCGCTTGCCTGTTGAATCCCAATGGTTACTGCCGGGAAGCCATTCTCTTTATTATCACTACCATAAAATGAGGCTCCAAATTCAATTCTTGCCACATCTTTCAGGCGAAGCATCGCACCATTAGGATTGGCTTTAACGACAATCTTTTCAAAAGCCTGGGCAGTGTTCAGTTTCCCTTTATACTTGATGGTATATTGCATTGGTGCATCCGACTCTTCACCCAATTTTCCGGGTGAGGCTTCCAGGCTGCTATTGGCAATAGCATTGTCTATATCTTGCGGTACAAGGTTGTTAACCGTCATTTTTTGTGGGTCGAGCCAAATGCGCATCGCGTAATCCTTCGAGCCAAATAGCTGTACGTTACCAATTCCCGGAATGCGTTTCAGGCTGGTAATGAGGTTAATTTTAGCATAGTTCTGTAAAAAAAGCTCATCATATTTAGCCTTGTATTTACTCGAAATATTGAAGAACATGATGTTGCTGTTCTGTTGCTTGGTGGTGGTAATCCCGGCCCGTATTACTTCAGCCGGAATAAGACTGTTTACCTGCGCTACACGATTTTGAACATTTACAGAAGCCTGGTCAGGATCAACACCCTGCTTAAATACAATTCGCAAAGAAAAAGCACCATCACTACCTGCAGAAGAAGAGATATACTGCATATTTTCGACACCATTAATGGCTTCTTCCAGGGGCGTAATTACCGAACGGATTACACTTTCGCTGTTACCGCCCGGATAAGAACCTGATACCGTAACCGTTGGTGGTGCAATATCCGGGAACATGGTAACCGGAATGCGTTGCATACTCACCAAACCCAGTAAAACCAACATGATCGAGATTACGGTAGCCAAAACCGGCCTTGTAATTATTTTTTTCAGCATCTTGAATGAGATAAGGAATTGTTATTTTTCAGGCGTGATTTGTTCGCCTTCCTGAATGAGGGTTAAATCTTTGGTCACAATTCTATCGCCGGCATGTAGCCCGCCGGAAACCAGGTAATTATCTCCACTTTTACCGTTTACAGTTACCGCTACACGCTCGGCTTTATTGTCTTGGCTTAAGCGGTAAACAAAAATTTTATTTTGTACATCCAGCGTTGCCAAAACCGGTACCAAAATCACATCCTTATAATTTTCGGGCAACACAACCCTTCCGGTATTGCCGGAGCGTAAAATATTTTCCTTGTTGCTGAAAATTGCCCTTACACTGATGGCACCAGTTGCCTTGTCAAACTGTCCGTCAATCATCTGTATTCTTCCCTGATTGGCAAATGCATTTCCATCAGCCAGCATGAGCTTCACTTTAGGCATAGCCGAAACTTTATCCTGAAAAGATTTTGCTTCACTCCGTGAAATGAAGCGCAAGTAATCTTTTTCGGTCATTGAGAAGTAGGCATATACCTCACTCACATCAGATAAAGTGGTGAGCGGAAGTGCATCTCCTTTTGATACTAAGTTCCCGATACGTTTGGGAATACTTCCGATATAGCCAGAAATAGGTGCTTTAATTATAGCAAAAGCCAGATTTACTTTAGCTACTTCAACTAAAGAAGCATTTTGAGCTAACTGCGCTTTTGCATGCTCAAAATTAGCCTGAGCAGCTTTAAGCTGATAATCAGAAACCACATTACTTGTGCTGAGCTCCTTATTTTTTTCGAGTTCTAAAGTTGCATTAGTAAGTGTAGCTTTAGCCGCATTGAAACTTGCTTTCGCCGTATTGAGCTGTTCTTTCAGCGCGTGGTCGTTAATTTTGAACAAGGGCTGTCCGGCTTTAACATAAGCACCTTCATCAACAAATATTTTTTCGATATAGCCATCGGCCTGCGAACGAATATCAACCATCACCTTACCTTCTATCCGCGCCGGATAATCGGTATCAATATTCGCGTCTGATCGTTGAAGAGTTAAAACAGGTAACTTTTTTATCGCCGCTTGCTTTTCGCTATCCTTTTTGCTCCCACAGCTTACCAGGAAAGAACAAACTGCTATTCCAATAAAAACAACATAATTTTTTAAACCAGCCATATGATTGCACTAAATAATGGTGCAAATGTGGCTATAAGTAAGGGCGGCTGATTTGATTATTTACCCGAAGCGGAAGAAATGGGGTTTGAAACTGATTTATGGGATAATGAGTTTTGGAAATCATATATTAAGCCAGCAGGTATGGAAATTCATCTTATTGTTCGTTGTTATCGTTAGGTCCAATTTATGGTGACCATACGCACAGGATAAGAAGAAAAATAAAAAACCCGATCTAATGCTTTCAAGAAAGGTTTTACCTTCAGCAGGAAATCGAACTAAAATCGGCCTTTCTGCTCAATTATGGTACATTAGGGCATTCTACTTTTAAGAAAACGCTTAACCAAATTGATTCCTTTAAGCCTTCTTAAATAAGTTACCCACGTGATGGAAAAAAAGCCGTCTCCACAAGCTGGAGACGGCCTCATCTTCATTTACATAAAATGGATAATTGAGCAGTGTCTTACAACACGGAGCTATTGGTGAATTTTACCTTATAAGGCCATTGGTCATCATTGGCTTCATTTTCATCCCATGGATGTGGTGCATAGGTAGTCGGCGCTCCGGTTACAACATACCATAATTTTACTGTTCCAGCCGGCACAGTAAAGCTGCTGGTGGCATTGTTGGTCCACATGCCGCTATACCGGCGTTCTCCTGTACTTAAAATCGCAACATATCCATGGCGCCAACCGGCTCTTGCCGGATTTGCCACCTGGTTATACCCGAGCGCATTAACCATACCGGTAAACACGGTTGATACTACCGTACCTGCGGCCGGAACGGTTAAAGGAATAACATTGTAACCAGTAGTACCCGGGGCACGATTATAGGCTACCTGATAGCTTCCGTCCGTCAGCCTGGTATAATTCCACGTTTGGGCGCCATGGTAATTGGCACCATAAGACCGGAGTGAAGGAATATCCCAGGTCACAAATCTTACCGCCTGATCGTAAATTTCTCCATTAAAAGTAGCCACATCAATACCATTGAGCCGCATATATGCCTGGATAGGATCTTCCGGTTGGCGAGACTCACGCCATAATCTTCCGACAAAATTGCGCCCTCTTTTAAATTCCCAATAGTAGAGGATAAAGTAACTGGCATAACGGTACCATTCATGGTGAACATGGCGGTGATAATTATCCTTGTAAACAGTGAAATCATATGCGGTAAAAACCGTTGAAGGATAGCTCTGGAACCCCTGGAAATTAGCCGTTTGTTCCCAGAAGCCGTTACCGCCATTGCCACCAAACCCATAGCGAAACCCACCAACACCCTGGTCAGCAAAAACCTGGTATTGGAAACTATGTCCAATCTCATGACCGATGACATGGCCAACCGGCTGCATGGTAGCTGGACTAACCCACAGGGCACCAATAACGTTATCATAGCCTGAACCAGTAGCCAGCCATTCCGTTTGATAATTGATAAAGATCATCATCTTATATTTATTCAGCTTGGATGTAGCTAAATTAGCAAATCCTAATTCAGTTACATTTAATTGAAAAAAGCCTTCCGCTTTGCTCAGCAGGTCGGTAATATTTACCCGGTATGCGGCTGGCACGGCCGTTGAATTCGGATCGTTACTGCCATAGCCTTTGGCCCAGAAAACAATAAAGTGATCGGAAGAACGGGATCTTGACCAACTCCATGTGCTAGCCGAATTATTAAAATCATTTGAGCGTAGTTCCATCGGAATATAGACATCCGGAGCTGCAGCTGCAAGTGCTGCTGTTGTGGCCTGCTTTTGCGGTTTAGTTAGCGGAGAGGGCTGAATGGATTTAAATTCATCCTTACAGCCTGATAATATCACAATGATCAGGAATAATAAAATTTGTTTTTTCATTTTGGTTTTTGTTTGATTAGGTTTATAGATTGATTAAATTTCATCACACAGCATGCTCATCTTTAGGTTGTTGATTCCTCAGAAGATAAACAGGCTTTTCGCGAAAAATATTTTTATGACGGGTTAATGCTTAAAATAACAGATTTTACCATACACGTCCATATGCAGAATAAAAGTGGTAAGGCGTGGGCCCACTTGATTCTATGGTTGATTACAGTGTTGTATAAAAAATATTTAATTTTTAAATATACACCACAAAAGGCGATTATGCTGATCGTATATTAACAACAAGTTATACATAATTGACCTATTTGTTAGTCAATGATCATAACTGTTTTACGGCAATTAGTAAAAATAAAGGTTCGGTGGAAGAGCACTGAGATCACAAAGAATAGTATTGGTGAAGATGAACAGAAATTTTGATGGGATACTTTAGTATACCTATCTTTAAAATCCAAAACACCAAAATGAAAGATACCACAGTAGCCGTATACATTAACCGTCTCTTCCCACAATTTGAACCTGCACTAAGGGATATCCTTATTGAAAATGCCTTGCTTAAAGATTTTCAGGGAGGAGATATGTTGATGCAGACCGGGCAGAACATGCGTTCAATGAAAACTTTGAGGATCTGGATAAGAACCAGACTTACTTTGTTCATTATGCCGGCGGTTACCGATCTGTAATTTTCAACTCCATCATGAGGGCAAGAGGGTACCATAACCTGATCGATGTGGCCGGTGGGTTTAAAGCCATTAAAGAAAATAGTCCTATCCCTACCACTGCATTTGTATGCCCAGATACCCTAAAATAAATCAATGGTCTGCTCAGGTTTATACCAGTGCTGACCTTATCCCTTTAATGGGCAAACTCGAAAATACCCTTATAATATTTAATTTAAAATATGATGATTGATTTTATTAAACAACCCTGGCCCTGGTATTTTTCGGGTATAATGATCGTGTTGATCATGCTGATATTGCTTTTTTTTGGCAAGTCATTTGGCTTCTCTGCTAACCTACGCACCATTTGCAGTATAGCAGGAGCAGGAAAAAAAGTAAAGTTCTTCGATTTTAAGTGGAAAGACCAGGTTTGGAACCTGATGTTCTTAGCCGGTTCTATTTTAGGCGGGTTTATCGCTACGCATTACCTGAGCGAACCAGCGCCAATCAAGCTCTCTGCAGCAACCATTGCCGATTTAAAACAATTGGGGGTAAAATTTGATGGTGGCCTGAATCCAGCTGATCTCTTCTCTCTCGAAGCCATGAAAGATTTAAAAACACTCGGCATCTTACTCATTGGAGGACTGCTTGTAGGTTTTGGCTCCCGCTATGCAGGCGGATGTACATCAGGCCACGCCATATCCGGGCTCTCCAACCTGCAGCTACCTTCACTCGTTGCGGTAATTGGTTTTTTTATAGGAGGCCTGATCATGACTTTCCTGATCATGCCATTCATCTTCTAAACCCACAACAATGAAATTTATCAAATATATTCTGGCCGGAACACTTTTCGGCATCATCATGACCAAATCTGAAGCTGTTTCCTGGTATAGAATACAGGAAATGTTTCGTTTCCAGTCCTTCCACATGTATGGAATTATCGGTACTGCAATCGTACTTGGTGTAATCGCTGTATTGCTCATTAAAAAATTCAAAATCAGGGATATCTGCGGAAATCCAATCCGCTTTCATGATAAAGATCAAGCGTACCGCAAATACCTGATGGGAGGAACCATTTTTGGTTTAGGCTGGGCACTAACTGGCGCATGTCCGGGGCCAATGTTTGTTAACCTCGGTAGCGGATATGCCGGGATGGCAGTGGTTATCCTGGGTGCCCTCCTCGGAACATATTTATACGGTGTGATGAAAAACAAGCTGCCACATTAATGATTAAACATCACCCGATGACAAAGCTTACTATAATAATAGACCAGAACGAGCCAAGTCACGTTATATCAATTGGTGAGAAATAGGATTTACCAGATGAAACCTGAAATAAACGCTGAAGAAAAGCTTAAGGCCTTTTCAAGTCTTGGAAAATATCTGTCATGGATCGGATTGATATCCGTTGGCATGATGTGTTGCCTGGTTCTTTTGTTAACAGGCTTTCATTTTCCGAAAACGCTTTACACGAATACAAACGATCAGGTATCTTCAAAAAACCAATTAAAGCCTGAAACTGGCCGAGTTGCAGGGCCTGGCTATTGGATGGCGCCTGACACCATTAAAATACAGGATAAACCCGATGCAGACCTGATCAGATATGGGAGAAATTTAATGGTGAATACGGCATCTTATTTAGGGCCGCAAGGTACAGTAGGAAAGCTCGCAAATGGTATGAATTGTCAAAATTGCCATATGGATGCAGGAACCAAACCTTTCGCAAATAATTTTTCCGTTTTTTATGTAAACTATCCAAAATGGAGCGTAAGAAGCGGCAGAAAAGAAGAAGCTTTTGAACGAATTGATGAGTGCTTTGAGAGAAGCATGAACGGGATGGCACCAAAAAGAAATTCAAAAGAAATGCAGGCCATGTTGGCCTATTTAAAATGGGTTGGAGAAAAAGTAAGTTCAGAAACGCCACTTGCTGATCATTCGGTAAAAAAAGTTCCCTATTTAAATATTCCTGCAGATCCGATCAAAGGAAAAATTGTGTATACTTCCAAATGCATGAGCTGCCATGGTAGCGAAGGTAAAGGAATGGCAGCTCCAGGCGGAAAAGGTTATATTTACCCACCCCTTTGGGGGCCTGACAGTTATAATGATGGTGCGGGAATGTTCAGGCTTGGAAATTTTGCTGGTTTTGTCAAGAACAATATGCCTTATGGTTCAACTTATCTAGATCCGAATTTAAGCGACGAAGAGGCCTGGAATGTGGCGGCATATGTAAATGCGCAGCCTAGGCCTCATCTTAACCCGAAAAATGATTATAAAGATATCTCAACAAAACCTATCGATTATCCTTTTGGGCCATATGCAGATGCTTTTAGTGAGAAACAACACAAATATGGGCCTTTTAGTGAAATAGCAAAACAACACCCATTTAAAAACAAAAAGATAACATGAAAAAATTATTAATCTTCGTTTCCTTTATTTTAATTACAGCCATTTCTTCGGGCCTGTATGCACAAGAAAAAGCTAATAACTATGTGGGCGCCATCGCAAAAAAGAAAACGTATAGTGCCCTTTATGTACTCAATAGTGCCGATGAAAAACACATCTCCGCGACACTTAGGAATATGAATAATGCCCTGGAAGATCCAAGATTAAAGGGAAAATTAGCATTAGAATTGATTGCTTTTGGAGATGGCGTGGCGGTTTACCTCAAAGATGGAAAATTTCTTGATCAGCTTAATTTGCTCAGGAACAAAGGTGTGCGCTTAGCACAATGTGAGAATACCATTCGTGAGCGCAAAATTGATAAATCGGGTTTGTTTGATTTTATAAACTATGTACCCAGTGGTAATGGAGAAATAATCATCCTTTCGGCAGAAGGCTGGGCAATTGTTCATCCCTAAAATCGCCTGTTAAGCGTATACATAGATCAGCATAGTCATGATTTAACGTCTCTTCATGGTTACCTTTTTTTCTGCGTCCTGCTGCTTCATGATACGCATTGATTGTTATTTTTCTTGTTTATTTAGCATAAATTTTATCCGTTAAAATGCTAATTTTCCAGGTTTAAAGTCTTTGATGTGAAATTCAAGCTGAACTGAATCTTTCCAATTTCCTAATTCTTCTATGCATGGCTTGATTGATGTTTTTTTGATTTGAAAGGCCAGATCAAAATCGATAGCTGCAGCATGTCTAAAAAAGTATCATTTTAATACACCTATTAAAATGTTCAATTTTCATGTTTTTTTTTCTGAAATTTTGTACCTTAATATCATTATTAACCTCTTAAAAAACAAACAATGGGATTTTCATCTTCAAATCTTTCGGCTGCGGCATATGGCTACAGCTTTGTGGTAGCCACCACACAGGAAAGTATCAATGCATCGATGCAGCAATACATGAATGGTATTAAAGCCCCCGAAATCATGATGTGTTATATCATGGACCAGAACGGTAATCCGCAGTCCATTGATTATCAGACATTAATTACCCAGGCTAATGGAACAGATCCTTTTTCTGTGCCGGATGGAACACCTGTCACTGATCCGCGCATTCAAAACCTGTCAAAGGCCTACTTCATGTATGCTTTCAAGGCACAAATCGGATTACCGGCAGGTTATGCGCCGCTTACACCCGGAGGGCCTGCATTGCCCAACATTGTTGTGTTAGGCAGCAGCACGGCAACTGTTCAATTCAATCTGACATGCAGTGAATTTCAGGTAACCGAAGCCACATACGGGCCACGTGGCATTGCGAATTGGTTAAATCAATCGCAACCCGCCGGACAAGCATGGATATTTTCATCTTTAGTGGATATGCAGTTAACACCGAACAGTGATTACGCAAACCTGCCTCCTGCCGTACAGGCACAAATAAAAAACCTGGGTGGCAATGCTTTCAGTGTACAGCAGTTGTTGTTTGATCTGGACAATGCAGCATTGCAGTCAACTCCGACTATTACAGGTGTGGTACCGGGCACTCCCTTATATAATGGATTGCAAAGTGCATTCCTGGGCCCTTACATGACACAATTGAAAACCAACGGTCAACCTGTGTTAGGTTATTCTATACAGCAATCCACCACGCCTCCGGCTTCCATCACCCTCACCGATCTGAATTTTGAAGTAAACCCATATATGGGTACCAACGGACAACCGGTATCTTCGCCGACAACAGATCAGCAAGGGCTGAGCTCCTTATGTTATCTCTGTGCAGCCAACGGCGTACAATTGCCGGTAGCGAACGAATTTTCATGGAACTGGATTGACCCTTCAGAAGAATCCAGTTATAATGGCGTAGTGGCTATTAACAGGAATACATTTGCAAATTTCTTCGAGACCCAGTTATATCCGACCGTATCAAAGTGTTGTTTTTCTCCATTAGTAAGAGTCTGGCTTTCAGGAACGTTCGATACCACCGTAAATTACCAGTGGGGCCTTTCAGGCAATCAGACACCTACGGTAAACATGCCATCCACCGGATCAACAGTTGCCACGTTTACCTATAGTGGAAATGCTTCTGATCAGGCCGGATTAAACGGAGATATGGGATCGATGACGCTTACACCGTCTATGAATGCCACTGTGGTATTCACCGGAAAAACCATTGTGATTACACAACATCTGGTTATATACGTGGAAATTACCGGAACATTCGGTGTTACCCTGAGTGGCAATGTAGTGGATATTACCTATACAGACACCTATACTTTGGGTGTAGATGCCAGCGGATCACTTACGGCTACCTTAAATTCTGTAAAAACGGATAATTCGGTTGACCCAAGCACCAACGGATGGAGCAATTTCTGGGGCAGCGATGTGAATAGCCTCATGAATGATATCGCCACCTGGGTCCAAGATTTCGCAGCCACCAATTTTACGGATATTCCGCTGAATACAGTCCAGAGTTTTGTATTTCCGGGTGGCAATACATTCACATTTGATGATGTATCGTTCTCTGAAAACCGGGACCTGGTTTCGCACATCACTTATGTACAGGTGTAAACAACAACATATTCCTTCTATCTTAATCTGATTATCCGATACCTGAAACACCGGCCTTATTTTTTTACACCATTACTGAACTTGTTGAAGCATCAAAGACAAAGGCCTGTTCCCTGTATCGGATTAGTCATTCATCTCAAAATCCACCAACAATGGCAAATACAATTCATATTACTTCGGAATTCATGCAGAATTATGTGCAGGCAGAGATCATGTCTCCACAGTCAAAATTCGAAGCATTACAAACCAGTACCGGCTTATCGCTGTTGTTTTCGACGGGTACGGACAACGTATTTTATGTAACGGAAGAAACACAAGGGGCTTCAGCAAGCGGCTGGCAGAAACTCGACTTAAGTTCAGCGCAGATAGCCAAAGACTTTGCCGGCAAATCAGGCATGTTCTGTAAAACGTTTGATGTGGCACAAAACATTACCGATGGAACCATTGGAATGGCTATGGCCATCAGCGATGGCACGAACGATCACTTATACCTTTGTTTAGGCAATTCCAATTCGGATACCAGTTGGCTGGCCAATCCGCAGTGGGTCTATTATCCTTATGATGCTGCAGCCCCGTCACCTCCTCCCTCACCTGTTCAGATTGTAAATATTTTCATCAGCGAAACAACACAGGGCCAGTATATATTGGTGGATATTGTCCAGGATCCGGCCAGCGCCAATCAATTGGTTTCGAGATATTATATCCATACGGCTAATGCCGGAGGTACTGCATGGAATGTACACAGCATTACCATTGACCTCCAAACAACCGGCTACCAAAGCTGCCTTGGCCGCCAGGCCGGGCAAACCATTGATGGTGTTTATACGGCAGGAAATATAAACGGCAGCCCACAGTTTATCTATCAACCTCTGTACAATATCTGGAATCCTGCATTACCAGCAAATCCTGCCCGACTGGCATTGCCACAGAACCTGCAGCCAGATGCTATCGCATCCTGCCGCAATGCAGACCAGTCAACTGATTTATACTGTGCTGCCGGCGGCGGACTCTATTACTTTGACAGCAGCAATCAGCAAGACCAGGCCGTGGGTGCATTGTTATTTAATAATAGCCTGCTGACGGGCGTGACACATGTATTCGCGGCAAGCAATAGCGCCACTGTAGTCGTGTGGGGACTAAACCAGGCGAATCAGGTGTTTTATACCACTTGTCCATTGGCTCAGGCAGGCACCGGTTCCGCCTGGAGCACGCCACTTCCTGTACTCAGTCAGGTGGACCTGATTTCGCCGTATCTGAATGTGGCAGATGGCGGTAATACTTTCTTTGGCGTAGGCGGTAATTTTTTATACAAAATGATCAAATCGCCAGTAAGTGGTTTATGGACCACACAGCAGATCACATTACCCGCTCCGGGACCGCAATCGCCGGCACAAAGTTTCAGTTCTTATACCACACGTATCCAGTTGGTTGACGATACCAATACGGCTGTACCCCAGGCCACCCTGATGTTAAGTGCCAAAACCAGGGCAACATTCTACATCAATAACCTATACTATGTGCTGGATACCAATCCGATTCCGGTGGAAACAGATGCCCAGGGCTTTATTATACTGATCGAAACAGTAGATGATATAACAGGCACACAAATACAGGTGGCGACACAAAATGGTACGCCTACGAATATTAATCCCATGGAAAAGCCATTTAATCAAGCCACACAACTGAATACCGTTTCCAGCTTGCAAAGTGCCGTGGTGACCAATCCCGATGGGAGCACCTATCCGCTTGTACCCTCCGGTAATTCGCAAAGCGACCTGCAGGCAGCGGCTACATCGTTAGGCAATTTATCACAGGCCTATACCAGTTTATCATCGCCAGGGCAGGGAAATCCGTCAGCAATGGTGATGATAGCGATGCCTTCCCCCGTCAGTCTTGCAGGTGCTATTGAAACAGATATCGGCGATTTGTTCAGCTGGCTCGAATCCGGGGTTGAAAGTATTGTCCAGGTAATAAAAGATGACGCTACAGATGCATGGAATTTTGTGGTAAAGATTGCCGATACGGTGTACCATGCCGTGCTCGATGCGGTAGAGAAAGTGGTGGGCGCGCTAAAATGGATATTCAATGCCATTAAAACAGCCATTGAAGACCTGATTAAATTCCTGGAATTCTTGTTTGAATGGGCTGATATCACCCGCACAAAGGAAGTTTTTAAAAACCTGGTTACCTCTTTCCTCCAATATGAGGTAGATCAGATCAGTGTGTACCAACAGGGAATCAATACAGGTATTCAAAATCTGGTGGCTGCCATTAACGGATGGGCGGACATCACCGACTGGTCGGGACTGGGAACCGCCGGTACGTCATCTGTCAGCGCCAGTTCCAGCGCCTCATTGGGGCAGAGTTCTCCCGGCACGTTATTGTCGCATCATTTTCAGTATAATGCCAATAACCTGACACTCACCAATCCTCCCGCTCCGCCTATTCCCGGGCAATCGTACATTGATATCCTGATACAAGCCATCCAAAACGAAGGCACCCTTCTGGATGCCACTATCGATCAGCTGGAAAAACTGGCAAGCAATTATAAAAGCATGTCGCTAGTGGATATACTAAAACAGATCATTGCCCTGTTAGCAGATACGGTGCTTGAAAGTGTAGAGAATATTCTCGATGCCTTGCTGGACGTCATACAACAGGTGTCGCAAACAATATTGAATATCCTGGATACACCGATATACATTCCTGTGGTCAGCGATATATTGAGTGCCTTTGGCGTACCCAGTGTTTCATTTATTGATTTGTTTTGCTGGATCACTGCGGTACCTGTTACCATAGCGTATAAGGTAGCGGAAGGCGCAGCACCATTTCCTGACAATGCAGAAACCACCTATCTGATAAATACAACTGACTTCAACAGCTTGATGAGTGCCTTTAGCGGAACGGCGACTACACCGCCCGCAGCATCAAACCCGGTAAATGCAATGGAAACAACATCCCTGGCCACTGTTGATTTTGCGGCTGTGAATACATCAACCGGCCCGGTAAGCATGTCGCAGGACACAAAAAATGCGGTTTTTGTTATGTTACATGGTGGTTCAGGTTTCTTTACTTTTGTGTCGTGCTTTATCACCAGCTTTGAAGCCGCTTCAGAAACCGGTGATAATCCATTCTCTACGCCTTCTGCTATACTGGGCGTACTGAGTGCAGGCACTAATGGAATCGCCAATTTCCTGGTCCCTCAGGATGCCATCCAAAATTCGGCAGTCAGCTGGATCAGTAACTTTACAACCGGTGTAACCATTCTTTCGAAAATCATATTCAGCGGTCCGGCACAGCGAAAATTCGCAGCATCTGCCAGCAACATGAAATACCTGTCTGTCAATGATGGTCGATCAACAGGTGCTATTATAAATAGTGTGCTGATCATACCTGCGCTATTCTGCACCTGCTGGCACTTCTACGAATTGTCGCAAGATACCAGCGGAGATGTACGTTCCAATGCCATTATCGGAGAAACGTCCAACATGACTGGTTACATCAGCCGCATTTCCTATACCGTAGCCGTAAATGATGAAGACCCTGATTCGAAAGCCATTGCCATCGGCATCATGGTAGTGGCCAGTATCTGTACCGGAGGTTTACAAACTGCGGAGGCCATAATAGGCGTTTAGCATGGCGCGTACCTAAAGAAATGTACGGTCCATCACACACAAAACCCGCTCTGAGAGCGGGTTTTGTGTGATTACTTTTCTAAAGGTTCAATAGCAGCCGCAGTAACCCGGGAGTCAGAAAATTCCTTTTATCGTTTTATTTATGATGACTGATCCTGATGGTTTTAAAGTGTTTTCCGCTACAACAATGGCTATGCGTACAGTTCCAAAAAAGGTGATGTATTTATTCATTAATTTAGCATAAATATATGCTTTCTAACAGATTATGATTCTCAATAATGGAAGGCTTACTATCTGTTTATAGGTTTATATAAGCTTTTGGAAATTTTAATGATTAGGACGATCTAAAATAGATTTGTAAGACACATCTATTTTCAGAATAAACTAAATTTAACTCTTTTAGAATATGCTATAATATCAATGTGTACATCTAATTATGATCCAGAAGCAGGAATATGCAGTATAAACAATTTCTACGATATCAGTGATATAACTGCTTTAAGTGCCTTCGGTTGAAACCCAAGTACTGATCAATATTACTTCAATGCTTTGCTTTCTATTGTCGTTAAAGACGGAAAATACAAGATCAAAATGGAAGTGCCGCAATATACCTATGGCAACCTCACGATACAAAACATATGCCGACTTTCAATCTCAAAGTATGCCAATTCAGTCTTTAACAAATGTCCGCCAGAATGGTAAATGCCAACGAATGCGGGTCTTAAACCCTTATTGATAAATGCTGCCTACATTTAATTTGGTACAGAAAGAAATGGACAAAAAGCTCGATACTAATTTTTGATATAATAAACGACTCATTTTATTCAAAATGAGTCGTTCAAAATCCTTTTCATCAACTTTTATTCACTAACCCATACCTTTATTTGAAAATGGCGTTGGTCCAGCCAAACTGAACTTCAGTGCGAAACCCTACTTGGGCTATAAATGGTCGACAAAAACTTTAATATTTTATTAATAGTTCGCTGTTGCAATCTTACTTCCATGCCACTGACCATTACGTTTAACAATACCATACATCAGGGTCTTAAATTCCTGAGGCTTTTTTAGTGCACCTGGCGAAGCACTGGGATTGATACCACCATTAGAATTAATAGTAAATCCGATCTGAAAGCCCCAGTCAAAGGTCTTATGAACATCAGATGTACCATATTGATGATTATAAAAAGTTTTAGCAACCATTAATTTGCCCAACGGCGCAGCATTATAAGAGTACGTAATATTATTATCAGGTTTTGATTTGCCCAGGGATTGCCAAAAGTTGCCTACACGCTTTATGGTTTCATTCCAGAACAACTTATTGAGGTTTTCATGTTTTAATTGCCCATTTCCGGCCTGTAATGCGCCATAAAGGCCATAATCTGCCACATTATTGGTTACAGGATAATTAAAGGGAAGTATATCTTCGATGTAAATGTCATCCTTGAAAATGGTTGGATAACCTTGTGTACTAAAACCTGACATGGAATAAACACCAGGATAATAGCTAGGCGTCCAGAAGGTGTTAGCATCGAAAATCGTTCTGTTATTATTATTATAGATGGTCGTAATTCTATTCTGTGAAGGTGCTGGGTTAAAGTAGGAAGAATAATCATAATAGAATGTGCCTGCAATGACCCCTAATCTGATTTCATCGACATCTTCTTTTCTCCAAAAGCCAGTCCATCCCTTATACTGATGCTTCACCTTTACCCCAAGGTTATAGGCCAGGTAGTAATTATAATTATAAGCCTTTGACTTCACCCTTCTCTTACTTTCGTATTGATCAACACACATATCTGAATCTCCGAACAGGCTTTGAAGAAATGTAGTATAGGTACTGCAAGACGGTAGGGAATTAATGAAATTAGCCATTTGTATATTCGGGTCAGTAACTGGAGGAGAATTTGTTGATGATCCGCCGGAGTATCCCCCGCCCGCAGAGGGTAAAGTCACAGGGTAATAACTAATTCCATCATCTACTGACACTACATAAATCATAGGTAGATATCTAGAGGAAACATAACTGGTTCTCAGTCCATCATCAGTAAGGTATAACAGGTTATCTGCTATCCTGTTTTTTTCAAGGTATCTGTTTAAGGCTTCGTAATTTTTATCTTTCACGATAAAAATACCGACATCTGTATATTTATAAATATCATCACCGACCTGAATTTCTCCATTGCTGTTGAGCAGGGCAGAAAATGTATCGTCCCCCATGATTTCTTCCAAACCGTTAATCTGATCAACCATAACCTCTATATTGTCTATTGACGCCTTAGCCCTGAAAGAATTCATATATCTGGCATTTTTTCTTAATTGAGCGATACGATCTTTAGTCTTATTGTAAATATTCTGCTCGTTTTTTTCAGTCACTATTGGTCTCAATGAAGTGATGCCTAGGGCATCGATATAATCAGCCACTGTCTGATCTTTGGCATCCTTGAGGTCATCGAAAGTCTCCTGAAGCAAAGTTTTAGTTTCAAAATAAGCTCTTCCATTTAATGCTTTTGGACTTAGGAGCCTATTAGACATACTAGATGCACTGGTTTTACGTGACAATAAATTCGACTCTGTCAGCAAACTATCCTTACACGAAACAAGGAAAATGCAGACTATAAAAATTGGTAATAATTGATTTTTCATGATGAGTTGTTAATTTGTATAGATTGATTAAAACGGTTTTTTAATGGATTTTAATAATTTTTATGTATTATTTTATAGATAATTTATACTATTTTAAATATACAAATTTATCCAATAAAAGAGATATATTAAAAAAATATTTTCGAATTAAACTGATGCTACCTAGAAGCAATAACATTAGCCTAATTTTCTGAAGTATTAGCATGAACGATGCTTTTCTTCGATATTGCTTCGACTTTCCTTCGGGAAAATGGCCTTTAAAGCACCATGAGCCGAACAAACCTCGAACAACTGTCGAACAAGGGCCATTCAACCAGACAAATCAGGACAATTCCCGACATTGCCCGGTGCCTCTGGGGTATTAAAAGATCTGTCTTTTACCTTCACCCTGCCATCATATGGTGAACAACAGATTTTAAGTATAGCAGAAATAAAGTCATTTGAAAAGGAATCCCGCGTGAATGCTTCTTGAACCGGTAGCCGGTATAGTCAAACCAGCCTAAGTTCATTGGAACGAAAATCTTCAATCTCCCCCTGCTTAGGCCATGGAGATGAAAACAGTTAAAACTTAAGGTGATGCAGATGGCTGAAAGCTATCTGGCAGATGTCACAAATTCCCCTTTTTCGGATGCAATCTGATTTCCCCATGTCGTAATGGTGTCTAATACCGGCAGGAATGTTTTTCCAAAACCGGTCAGGCTGTAAATCACTTTAACGGGCGGCTTTTCGCCATATACTTGTCTGCCGACCAGGCCATCTTTCTCCAGCTGTTTTAACTGCAAACTTAAAGTCATTTCAGTAATGTAGGGTACCGCTTTCCGAAGTTCATGATAACGTTTTTCGCCATCTTTCAGGTGATACAGAATAACGGCTTTCCATTTACCCCCTATTAAATCCATCGCCAGGCTTACCGTACAGGGATAAATTTTTCCTTCTAATTTAATCGCATCAGCAATACATTCTGTTTTCATGGATTATTTTTAACCTATCGTTTTGGATAGTTATTGCAAATCTAATCTACTACAGATAGTTTTGCAACTATAATTATGATAGTATGGCATTAATCATTTTAGCACACCCTAATTTCGAAAAATCTTTTGCCAATAGCGCAATTATAGCGGTATTGAAGAACAGTAACCTGGAATTGGAAATCAGGAATATACATGATTTGTATCCAGATTACAATATAGATGCAATAGCAGAACAAGAGGCATTATTGCGACACCAGACTATCGTTTTCCAATATCCCATTTATTGGTATAACATGCCGGCTATTTTAAAACAATGGTTTGATGTGGTTTTCGACTATCAGTTTGCCTACGGCTCCAAGGGCGACAAACTCAAAAACAAAAACTTCCTGCCCAGCTTTACCGTTGGCGCACCTGAAAATGAATACCATACACTGGGCGACCATCATTTTAGGGTTTATGAATTTTGCAAAAACCTGGAACAGACAGCTTACTATGCACAGATGAACTATATCAATCCCATTTATTTCCATGGAACATCTTTAGCCGCTGGTTACACAGCGGATGAGGTAAGAGGAAAAGCTGAAGCACATGCCAGTAAGTTGGTGGCTAAATTGACTGAATTGGGTTAATAGACAAAAGTTATTATTTTAAGGAATAAAGAAGATTCCGGTAGGCGTTGTGCAATTAACCTGGCCAAACAGACTTTTTCTTAAAAAGAATGCGGAGACATTTTTTATTATGGTGCAACGATAAATACAATAAGTTGTCCTATCTTAAACTGTATTCATTTCAGGTTGTATTATGGAGAGATCTTCATTGTTGATTTTTATATTTTTATGTTTTTTTAATACGGCTTTCGGGCAGGACGATCCCATTCAAGCAGCTACTTATCATTTCCAGGTTAAAGAGAGCCTATTCACCGGCAACGGATCAGATACGCTTAAGAAGTATATTCAACAAGCCCAGTTCTTCCTCATTGGAGAAGAACATAACATGAAAGCATTACAGGATTTTACAACGGCCATCATCCCCTTTCTTAAAAGCAGCGGATATCAAAACCTTGCGCTCGAAATCGGGCCGTTTTCCGCAGAAAAAATAAGGGCGATGTATCAAAACAAACAAACCATCACCGATTTTAATACCAGATATGATTCTGATGTCAAAGGATCACCTTTTGGCTTTTTTGAAGGGAAGGAAGAAGAACAATTCAGCAACCAGGCCTTTAGAAACGGATTCAGGCTCTGGGGCCTGGATTTTGAAAATTATAATGCAGCACTCTTTATCCTGGATGAGCTCTACAGCTTATCAAAAAAAAGCAGCGAACTGGATCGCTCGTATCAAGCTGCCCGACACATCGTGATTGCAGAATATGCAAAGGATAGAAAGGATCAGACATACAATCTTCCCGGGAATCTGCTGCATGCCGCAACTGTACAAGCTTTTTTTAAGCGGGTAGCCACCACACCCCAAGCCAGGTACATCATTAGTCAGCAACTGCGCTCGTGGTACATATACGATGCGCAAAGCCGGAAGAACTGGTATGCCAGGGTTAAAAATATGAGAGATAATTTCATGCTGCACTATAACCGGGCACTGGAGACGAATAAAAATCCAAAAGTATTTGTTAAAATGGGGGCTGTGCACCTGGCGCGTGGAACCAGTTCCAGCGGATTTGAGGAAGTGGGACAGCTGATTGATGAATTAGCCAAAAAGAATAAAAAGAAAGTTTTTTCTGTGATTTCATTTGCGCGGTACCGCATTGATGCCCAAGGTAAACTGGTGGATTTACTGGAAGAAGCAGATGCAGAACTGCTCAAATATACCACTGCAGCTAGCTGGAGCCTGATCGATTTAAACCGGTTAAGAAATGATGCAAAGCAGGGAAAGCTGAAGCTTTCTGAAGCGATGCGATCTTATATGGAACACTATGATATGATGCTGATTCCACCCGCCACCCCATCCATGACCCCAAATGTTCATCGTTAGTGGCAACCTGATCCGGAAACTATGCTTCAGATAGTCAATAACAGGAGCCGCGATCGTATGGCTCCTGTTATTCATATGTAATCAGGCTTTATTTGGAAGCCGCAACAAGCAACACCGCATCTGCCGCCACTTTTTCCCCGTTACCGGTAATTTCCACGTAGGGTTTTCCATTTCCGGAAAAAATGTAGTCGCCCAGCTTTACCCATTCGCCGGAGGTCTGCCCCACTACCTTCACTTCCTCATCCTTTATGACCACTTCCTGAAGCCTTTTTCCATCAAATACTTTTACAGCGGTGACCGCCTTTCGTTCCGGAAGCTTGGCATAATAGGTGTAGATTTCGTAACGGCCTTTAATATTCGGATCGGGATAATAGCGAATGAAGCTGCTGCTGTCGGTATGGCCGTCAGACAGGAAATAATCCGGGCCGTAACCACCCCTTTTTTGTACTGACCACTTCCCGGATACTTTTACCCTGAAAGAATCACTGTTGTCGATCAATACATCCGGTGCACTGCCATCAGCCAGCGGATTTTCCTTCAGCTGGCGCTGAAGAGCGGCCACATCAACCTCCTGAACCGCTGATTTTCCGTCAATTGCCTTTACTGCGGCAAGGGCAGCAGATTGTCCCAATACCATAAATACCGGCTCCATGCGAATGGAACCATAGGCAATATGGGTGGCAGAAAGACAAACCGGCACCAACAGGTTAGCTGCCTCCGTTTCTTTAGGCGTAATAGCCCGGTAAGCAATGGGATAAGGGCCAAAACCACCTTCTTCTACATTGCCTTCATTTTTAACCATGCCATTTACCACCAGCCGCTCGCAGTTATGAGAATCCATGGTGTACGCCGCCATGCCGATGCCGTCCTGTACCATTTCCCGGCCTTCACAATGGTGCTGGGTCATCACCAGCGCACCTTTCATTCGCCTGGCTTCGCGCACGTAAAGCTGATGTGTCCAGTTTTCATTATCCATATACTCATCCTTGGGATATCCCCACTCGTTCATCTCCGCCCGGATGTGTTCCGGAATGCGCGGATCATGGCCCACAAAGTAAAGTAAACCCTTGGTATAATCGGTGTGGGCAGACCATATTTCCTGCCGCTTCCGGTAATCTGCATCCGGATAATCCCAGTTCATGCCGATCATATCCGTCGAAAATCCGTTGCGGTTATTGATATCCGTTTTTTGGTTGGGCATCCTGCTCCAGATAAACACATCCTGTAATGATTTCCAGGTTCTTTTTTCCATCTGGCGGATCAGCAGTTCGTAGCGCTCGGGCTGATAATGGGCCGGTTTGGTGATCGGGATCCGGTTTTTGGGGTCGTTACTGAGGCAAATCCTAAAATTGTAGGCTTGTACCTTATTATCGCCACTTCCCTTTTCGGCCAACTGACCCTTGGTGATACCCCAGAGCAAACCGCTTTTCGCATCGCCTTTAACTTTGTAAGGATCAATCCCATCAGGAAGCTGGTGACCATTGGTGAGCTGAACGCCGTTAAAGGTTTCACCGTAGGCGGTATTGGCTTCCCTTCCCACCACGTAGGAAACACCTGCCCTCGCCATTACATCGCCTTCATAAGAACAATCAATAAACATTTTCGCTTTCACGCGGCCAACCGAACGGGGACCAGTTGATTCGAGCAGGATTTCAGTAATCACATTACCCTGTTTTTTCACTGCGGTTATCCGGTGCTGGTACAATACGGGCACCTTTGCCTTTTCAAGGTAAGTATGGAAGATATCTTCAGCCACATGAGGTTCAAAAATCCATTGCTCAAATTGACCATAATGCTGCCCTACCCGCCTGTAGAAATCAAGCGCGATTCCACTAATGGCGTATTTATTCCCGATATCAGTTAAGCCCAGTCCGCCGGAACTCATTCCACCCACGTGTTTTCCGGGTTCAATGAGCAATACCGATTTTCCGTATTTAGCGGCGGTATAGGCGGCCACTACCCCTGCTGAGGTAGCACCGTAAATACAAACATCATAACTTTTATTTGATGTCTGCTGCGCCTTCAGGCTGTTCAAAGTGATCAGCAGACCTAAAACGGTCAATTTGATTTTATTGCTCATCTTTAATATTTAGGGTTTTGAATCAGTTTGGGGTTGGTGACGGTTTCAATGTTTGGAATCGGCCAAAGGTAATCTCTGCCGGTATCAAACACCCGGGTTTCAATCACCCGCATATCTGCCCGGTTGGCCACGTTATTATAACTGGCGAGGCCGTTTTCATCGATCTGTGGCGGACCGGCCAGCAGCCCTCTTTGTACCCGTCCATAAAAATTACCGGTCATGGCTTTATCGGCAATGCGCCATCTTCTCAGGTCAGACAACCTGAGCCCTTCCATCGCCAGTTCATACAAACGTTCCTTACGCACCAGGCTTCTGAATGATGCCGTGCTTTGTCCGGCCGGGATAAGGGGCATGTTCACACTGGGTCTGGCCCTTACCAGGTTAATGGCATCATAGGCCGACTGGTCAAGCTGGCCAAGCTCATTTTTGGCTTCGGCATAAATTAACAGTACTTCGGCATACCGGATCTGGATCACATTGATCTCTGAATTACTGCGGTCGGCCTTATCATCCAGGTCGACATATTTTTTCCAGCAATAGCCGGTAAAGGTAGCAAAGGCATTTAGCGCATCCTGGTTATCCACGCGCGTGGCCGGAGTAGTATTGTAATTCCAGCATTTTACGCTATCGCGATGGGTTTCAAATTGGTAGTTGTAAAAAACAGAACCCGGCACCGCAATGGTAAAGGTAAGCCTCGGATCTCTGTTCTTGTATGGTGCTTTCGGATCAAACAGGGGCGACTGGTCGATGTTAAGACCATCGGTGCAGGGATACACATCAACCAGCGATTGCGAGGGCACTTTATTGGTAAAACCCAGTCCGTTTCTGGAAAGCAGCGCATTTGGGGTGGAATGTGTTTTCGTTCTGGATGCCTTGAGGTACTGGAAAGCCCAGATGATTTCAGGAGAGCTTTGCCCGGCATAAGAAAACAGTGTGCCGTAGTTATTGTGCAGGCTATATATTTTCAAATCCATGACGGCCTTTGCCGCTTCTGCAGCTTCTGCCCACCTGGCATTGTTTAATGCCGTTCTGGCTTTAAAAGCCAGGGCCGTACCCCTTGTCGCCCGCCCTGCATCAGCACCTGAATAGTTAAGTGGCAAATCTGCAGCGGCTTCTGTAAACTCTTTTAATATAAATTCCACAATAGCTGCCTTTTCTGTTTTGGCTACCTGGGCAGTTTCGAGTGTGAGCACATTGGTGATCAGGGGCACACTGCCGAAATAATCGGTCAGGTACTGGTAGGTATAAGCCCTTATAAAACGTGCTTCAGCCTTTGAGCGGTTGTAGATGGCCACCGTGGATTTGTCCTTAACCTTGTCAATATTATCGAGGATGAAATTGCATTTTGCAATGACCTTGTAGGCTTCTGTCCATACGCTGATCGCCAGACCGTTATTGCTGTCCTGGTTTCCTTTGCCCAGGCTTTGCAATGGGCTATTGTTACGGTCCCAACCGATATCCGTACCATTATCCAGGAGCAGGTTCAACGGCATGTTATCCAGCGGAGCGTAATTGGCATAACGATATAAACCATTCACCGCCAGTACGAGTTCGTCCTGATTGCTGAAATAGGTTTCATCAGAGGGGCCACTCAACGGTGTTTTATCCAGATAATTTTTCTGGCAGGATGATAATCCGAGCAGTAAAAAAACAATGATCGAACAGTATATTTTATTTTTCATGTGTGTTAAAATTAAAAAGATGCTTCTAAACCAAAACTGTAAACCTTTACCTGCGGATAGATATTTCCGGCACCCACAGGGGCCTCTACGTCATATCCCTGCCAAAAGCGATCGAAAGAGCCCAGGTTTGATCCATTGGCAAAGACCCTGATCCTTTTCAAGGCCACCTTCTGCGCGATGCTCACCGGAAGGGTATAACCGATCTGAACATTCTTTACCCGCACATATGATGCATCTTTCAGGAAATAGGTAGACACCTGTTCGTTATTGGTTTCACCAAAGGCCAGCCTTGGGTATGCGGCATTTGGATTGCCGGGTGTCCAGCGGTCTTTATTGTCCTCGCGGATGGTTCCACCGATGGCTCCGCCCACATTAAAAGGCAAGATACCAGGCCCCGCCAGGTAACCATTGGCCTTGCCCACGCCCTGGATCACCACTGAAAAATCAAAGCCTTTGTATGAACCGCCCAGATTGGTTGCAAAGGTGTAGCGTGGAATGGTGCTGCCCATCACAATCTTATCTGATTCGTTAATGATATTGTCTCCGTTTTGATCAACATATCGGATATCACCTGCCTTAACTGATCCGAATTGCTTGGCATGAGCAGCCACCTCGGCATCAGAAGCAAACAATCCATCTGCCTGGTAACCAAACAGGGAAGCAATGGGATAACCTTCCCGGTTAACGGTTAAACCAGTCTGATTAATTCCCCGCATGTCGATAATCTTATTTTTCACATCGGAGATATTGACACTCACATTGTAATTAAATTCGTTCAGCTTTCCCCGGTAAGCAAGTCCCAGCTCCCAGCCGATATTATCCACCACCCCTGCATTCTGGTAAGGCTTTTCAAAGCCCACAATTAAGGGGATATCCAGCGGTAACAGGATGTCGCTCGTTCTTCTCCGGTAATAGTCGGCCGTGATGTTCAGGTTCTTAAAAAGGGTCAGGTCCAAACCAATATTTTTTTCTTCGGTACTTTCCCATGAAATGAGCTTGTTGGCCAGGGTATTTAAGGCCGCCGTATTCACAATCTGCTTTCCAAGTGTATAAGATTCCAGTAAAATGGTGGTAATGGAGGGATAGGTACCGATGTTCTGGTTACCCAGTTTACCCCATGATACACGGAGTTTAGCCTCACTGATTACATTTTTTAAACCGGCCATGAAATTTTCTTCCGATATGCGCCAGCCTGCAGAAGCAGAAGGGAAAAACCCATATTTATGACCGGCAGAGAAACGGGAGGAACCATCATAACGGGCATTGATTTCCAGGAGGTATTTATCCTTGTATACATAGTTAAACCTGCTGAACAGCGATTGCAGGGCCCATTCTTCTTCACTGCCGGTAGCCTGCTGGTTTTGGGCAGAGCCCGCATTTAATACCGGGTAATCTGGTAAAATATAGGTATCGCGGTAGGCATTGGTCCATTGATTAAAATAGTCTTCCCTTGATGCACCGGCCAGTAATTTAAGGTTATGGTCTCCAAAAGTCTTGGAAGCCGTTACCGTTGCACGCATATTGTTAAAAAAAGACTGACTGTTATATTGCGTTAATGAACTGAGTGCAGGCGTTAAATAGCTGGTGGCCCCATTGGGCAGGTAAGACTGAATGGCTTTCCGGAAATTTTTAGATGAAGATAAGGCATATTTGGGTGAATAAACGGCTTCCATCTCCAGCCATTCCACAGGTTTATAATTCAATGCTGCGTTAATGCTGCCAAAAGGTGCATTGGTACGGTTAGCTCCCCCTTCTTTACCGGCTGAAATGGGATTGAATCCATTCCATCCCACCCCCCACTGGCCACTTTGGTTCACCCCGATCTGATTGGCTGGAATGCTGTTCATCCACTGGAAAATGGCATCAGAAGTTGCAGAAGGATCAGTGGTGATGGCATTGACGTACTGAAGATCTATCCTGGCCTTCAACTTATCTGAAAAAGCAATATCCGCATTGCTCCTGATGGTATATCTTTTGAAGCCTGAATTTTCGATGATGCCTTTCTGGTCGAGCAACCCGAATGAACCCAGCAGCTTTACCTTTTGGGTGCCGCCCTGTATGGTTAAAAAATGACTTTGCTGCAAACCTGAACCGGTTAAGGTTTCCTTCTGCCAGTCGGTATTCGGGTAAAGATCAGAACTGGCGCCATTCTGCTCCCGGTATTTCTGGATCAGTGCATCCGAATATAAGGGTGTACGCCCGGTATTGACGTAGGCCTCATTGGTTAAGAGCATATGGTCAAGCGCATCCACCAGATCGGGCATATTGGTCGGCTCCTGCCAGCCGATGTAATTATTATAGGAAATGCTGACCTGATCAGCAGCGGCTCTTTTTGTGGTCACGAGGATCACACCATTTGCTGCCCTTGAACCATAAATAGAGGCCGACGCAGCATCTTTTAAAATGGAGATGGATTCGATCAGGTTTGGATCAATATTATTCATACTGCCCTCAATCCCGTCAATCATCACCAGCGGGTTAGGATCGCTGAGTGTTCCGATCCCCCTGATCCTGATGGTACCGGCATCGCCACCCGGCCGGCCCGAACTTTGCCTTACCGTAACCCCTGGTGCCATACCTTGCAGTGCTGCTGAAGTTTGTCCGACAGGTCGCGCAGCCAAGTCTTTACCTGAAACCTGCGAAACGGCCCCCGTTAAATTCACTTTCTTTTGAACACCATAACCTACCACAACCACCTCATTTAAATTCTCATTCAGGGGAAGTAATTTCACGTTGATCTGGTTATTCGTTCCTACCGGTATTTCCTGTGGGGTATAGCCCACATAGGAAAAAATCAGGATATCGCCGGCATTGGCATTGATCTTATAGCGGCCATTCTGATCACTAACCGTTCCGCCGCTGCTACTTCCCTTGATCTTAATGCCTGCACCTGGAATAGGTGATCCGTTTTCATCTGTGATCACACCAGTTTTATCTTCCACTTTGGGGCTGCTCAAGGCTGCCGGTTTGCGCGGTTCAGGGCCTGGCTTTGGAGTGGTCTTTTGCAGAATAATATACTGTTCTTTAATTGTCCAGTCGAGCCCCTTTCCCTTCAGGCTGACATGCAGAACCTCATTTAATTCGGCCTGCTTAAAGCTGATGGTGATTTTCTCTGCATCGTCAAGAATTTTATTGCTGTAGAAAACCGTCAGCCCGGTTTGTGCTTTTATGCTTTTAAATACTGAGGCAAAGGTGATGTTTTTGCCTTCAATGCTGATTTTCCCGATGGCCTGCGATTGTGCGCCCGTGGCCAGGGTAAAAAGCAGCATCAAAATAATTGGCAGGCAAAGCCGACCCCTTCGGGTAAGATTTTTTTTCATAACAGTTAAAAGTTTATAAGTGGTTTTGCATAAGATGCAACTTTAACTGAAACGGGTGAAGGGCGGGACAAAAAATTTATTTAAAAGTCAGCACACCATTTTTAAGGGTGGCCTGAATGCCCGAACTGAGCTCCAGGTTGGAGATGACCACCTCCAGCGGCAAGCTTTTATTGATCTCGCCCGTAAAGGTTTGTCCGGCCAGATCAGGCTGCAGGAAAACCACCTTCACATCAAACCAACGCCCAAGCACCTGAGCAATGTCGCCTAAGGAGCGGTTGTGGAAATTATAAAGGCCCTTGCGCCAGGATAACAGTTCCTGGGCATCAAAAGGTTGTTTGGTTAAGCCATCCGGGGTGGCATTCACCTGTTCACCGGGTTTTAAATCAATGACCTTCCTGTCTTTTACCGCCGATACTGATCCTGCCACCAGTGCAGTAGAAAAGCTTCGCTGATCATAAGCATTGACGTTAAAGGAAGTACCATGAACCTGAACATCGGCAAAAGCCGTGTGCACCACAAATTTCCGTTTTTGTTCATGTGCCACTTCAAAATAAGCCTCACCGGTTAAATAAACTTCCCTGATCTGCTGATTAAAGTTATAGGGAAATTTCAAAGTAGAAGCCGAATTCAGCCACACTTGTGTACCATCGGGTAATCTGATCTTATACTCTTTGGTAGCTGGCACATATAAGGTGGCCTGATCCGTATCATTTGCCTGATCGGCCTGATAAGTCAGTTCATTTTCTTTGGCTTGTCCGCTTAAACCATCCTGGTTAATGTGACGGTCAGTGTTGAGTTCAATAGCTCGGCCATCACTGGTTTTGAGGTATACCTGATTGGTTTGGATAGCTGATGGCGAAGGACCATGACTACTGCCTTTATCTGCATAAAAACGCCATACCAGCGGCATACCGATCAAGAGTGTGGCAGCAACAGCAATGTATTTTAAATTCCGGTAAAAAAGTGGTTTTGTTTTTTGATCCTCCAGTTTTGGACTTAGCTTTTGCCACGCTGCTTTTTCATCCAATAATGATAAAAATGTTGCGGCATCAGGCTCCTCCATTTTCGCTTTCAGCTTCAGCCAGTATGCTTTAATTTCAGGAATATCAGCGATTGCTTTTTCTGCAATTGTATCATCGCCATCACTGATCGTTCCCGCCATTTTTTCAAACAGAAGCCCTTTAATATATTCCTCTTTATATTCCATCGCTAATTGATAGATGCATTAATGTGTAAATTAGGTGAATGTTTATCTGAATGAAATCAATTTTTCCTGCAACATTTTAACGGCGAGTTTCAGGTGTGTTTTCACAGAGTTGACCGATAAGCCCATTTCATTGGCGGCTTCTTTATATTTCTTATCTTCCAGATACACCAGTTGAAAAGCTTTCTGGCGTTGTGCAGGCAGATTTTCCAAAGCATGCTGAATCAGTTGTTCGTGCCCGTCATCTGCTGAAACTTCTTCGGCTGCAGCCAGATCGAGGGTATGGCTGTAATCATGCAGCCGCTGCTGATCCGTTTTTCTTTTTCTGATACACATGAGGCATTGGTTATGCACCGCCTTAAACAGATAAGCCTTCAGCGCCGTATTGACAGAAAGAAACTGTGATTTTTCCCACATGGAGATGAAAAGGTTCTGCACCAGATCTTCCGCCTCCATTTCATTCTCGAGCATGAGGTATGCTTTTAAAGCCAGCGCCTTATAATATTTTTTGAACACCAGTTCATAAGCCGATTGATTGCCATTTTGGAGGTCTTTTAATAAAATTTGGTCAGGAATCTCCATTAATACAGATTAAAGCAGGGCTAAATATATACTTTGATCATGAAAATTACAACTACAGCATTAAGTTTATCCATCGCCTTTCAGGTGAGCAAAAGCAATGGCTGCCGGTTATACGCCATATTTTTATATTTTAGCGGCAAGCAATACCTGCGCATGTACTGTAAGCAAAAACCCGATATGATTAAAATCCGCATACCAGATACCTTACCGGTTTTTAAAAGTTATTTACTGATCATCCCGCTGATGTGCGCCCTCGCCTGCCACGATACCTCAACCCAAAAAACAGCAACCAAAACGCCCGCGGAAAGCAGCATTCCGGATCGCATCAGGCCAGCGGAAAAAGCAGTTGAAGTGCCGAAAGCAATGCCTCAACCGGATACCATCAGAAATATGGAAACCACCAGGATGACTGAAGCGGCTTTTCAGAAGGCAACTGTTAGCCTTCGCGACAGCCTGTTGCGGGTATATGGAAACATCAGGGCTGATTACCGGATCTTCGGGTATGAACAACCCGATACCAATTCCAGGAAACTTATATTTTTTTCTGTGTTTACCACGGATGTGGAGAAAAACCCATACCAATGCCCCTATGGTGCTTATTATGCCACATCGGATATGCCACAAACCACCATCAAATATATCGGTGATGCCGGTAATTTTATCAAAGCCAACCTGATCCAGGCAGAAAAAGTAGAGACTTCGCTTTATATCCGGAAAGACTGGGTGGAATTTGAAAAGCAATAAAAAGAAGAACAGCCAGGGAAAAGGACTGTCGCTCCTCGCGACCTGCTATTTTTAAAGAAGGTTAGTTACGGGCCATCCGGAGACGACCCATAAACTAACCAATGTATGTTAATAACCAGGATTCTGTGTTAACACCGCATCCTTGTTCAGTTGAATTTCATTTAAAGGAATAGGCAATAGCAAAGCCTTTGACGTTAAACCTGTAATGGGTTTGACCGCATCATTTGCATTCAGACGGAGCGCCCGCTCTACCAGTGTGCCGGTTCTCATCAACGTCATTCTCCTGTTTTCTTCTCCGATCAGCTCCCTGGCACGCTCGTCCAGGATAAAATCTTTGGTCATCTCCGCTGCCGTTACCTGTACAGCGTTTGCCCTTGTTCTCAGCACATTAATGCTGGCAGCGGCTTCTGTGGTTTTACCTTGCGCCACCTGTGCTTCAGCCAGCAGCAGATAAGTTTCGCCAAGGCGCATTAAAATAAAATCCTTCACCATGGCATAACCAAAGGTATCATTCGGATCGAATGCGCCCCATTTGGTGGTGCTCGGGCAAATGTTAATTAAAGTATCCGGACCGGTAAAAGGCACCTGTTTACCATACCTTGCGGCATAAATCGGATTAGGATCATTGTAATAGTATTTACGGCGGATGTTATACTGTGAATTGCGGATATCATTGCCTTTATACAGGCGGTACAAAACCCAGTTGCTCAAACGTAAACGACCAATGGAACGGCCACCCAGGGAATCTGCCACGGTCATGCCGGCAATGTTGTAATAAGCTGCACCCCAAACCCGCCTTTGCTGCGGGCTGTCGGTAATACCACCCACTACGGAAGCCGGATTTTCCTGCTCCAATACCCAGATGGCTTCGGTATTGCCCTGCGATCTTCTTTGATTACCATACTGAAACATATCAGCATAATAATCTCCGGGCTGGCTGGTTTTAACACCGTAGCGATTCCTGATCAGGCTAAACCTGCCACTGCTGATGATCGCCTGGGCCTGCTGCTCGGCTAAATCTGGTTTTCCAATTCTTAAATAAACCTCTGCTAAAAGCTGCATGGCCATAAATTTATTGGCCCTGCCATACATTTTACCTTTGGTATTGGTTTTTACAGATTCAATATCAGGAAGATTGGCCGCGGCAAACACTAAATCTGACACGATGAAATTATTTACATCGGTGATGGGTGCGCGGACAAAATCGATTTTCGGACCGGATAAAGCATGTGTAATTAAAGGTACCCCTCCGAATAGTGTTGCCAGGTTATTATAGGCATAAGCCCTGAAAAATTTAGCTTCGGCACTGATCTGGTTTTTGCCTCTCGCACTGATGGTGCTGGTGGCAGGGTTTTCAATCCCGTCTACAATGATATTGGTTAAATTCACCATAATGTAGTTTCTGTTCCAGGTACGGGCCGCACCATTATCTGTAGGCGTTAACGTTTCATAATTGTAATAAGGAATTTCTACGCCCTGCTGGTTATTGGTGGCATTGGCCACATCGGTTCCGACTTGCCACACACTCGGCCAACCCTGCTGATCGCTCCATGAAAAAATGGTGCTGGTATGGTTATATAATCCAATTAAGGATGCCTCAAAGCCCAATGAATCCGTAAGCGTTAATGGTGTATAGGCCGAAAATGGTTTCTCATCCAGGAAAGCTTTTTTACAGGAGGAAAAGGCAAAAAACAATATGGATAAGGAAGTGAGTATGATGATATTTTTTTTCATGATGATAAGATTAACGTAGTGAAACATTTAAACCTAAAACAAATGTCCGGGTAACCGGATAGTTGTTGGTCCAGTCAGCAGCGAATGCCTGTTGGTTGGCATTTGAATTACCAGTACCCCGGCCATATGTGGTTTGCTCAGGGTCCCAGCCTATCCAGTTGGTAAATGTAGCCAGGTTACGGCCGCTGGCATAAATGGTTAAACTACCCAGGTGCAGTTTATCAAGCAGGCGTTGGGCAAATACATAACTCAGGGTAACATCCTTAATTCGGGTATAACTGGCATCAGAGGCATACCCGTATCCTAAGGTATTGTTATAGGATAAGGCCGGGCGGGTTTGACTTTGGTTTTCCGGCGTCCAGTAGCCCACTTCTGCCGGTGTGTTTCTCCGGCCTGTTTCATCCCCGTAGGTTAGGTCAGGATTATTCCTGGTCATGCCCTGTGCTGTTTGGATAAACACACTTAAATTGATGTTTTTATAATGAAAAGTATTGGTAATACCTCCGGTCCATTTTGGAGCCGTTTGTCCTAAAATCGTTCTGTCGTCAGCCGTAATTTTACCATCACCATTTAAATCCGCGAATTTTAAGCTGCCGGGTTTAGCTGTCGGATCCTGTTTAGACACATCTTCACCCGTTTGCCAGACACCCGTCATTTTGTAATCGTACACCACATTAATAGGTTGACCAATGAACCACCTGTTTCCTAAATCGTCCTTTCCATCGCCATATAAATCGTTGATTTTATTCTTGTTGGTGGCAAAAACAACCATGGTTTCCCAACGGAAATTCTTTCCGGCAAAATTTTGAGTATTCAGGGTCAGCTCTAAACCGTTGTTCGTGGTTTTACCGATATTTTCCAGCACCCTTGAATACCCTGTAATGATGGGAAGGCTCCTGTTTAATAATAAGCCACTCGTTTTATTCTGATATGCCTCTACACTACCTGTAATTCTGTTATTAAAGAGACCAAAATCTAAACCAACATTGGCTGTTTTAGTGGTTTCCCACTGCAATAATATATTGCCCAGGTTATTTGGAATGACACCAATGGTACTGATACCGTTAAATGGCGAGCGTACAGACCCTTCAGTGGTGATGGTATTGTAAACACCAACGGCCTCATTACCTGTTTTACCATAGGAAAGCCTTAACTTTAGGTTACTGATGGCTTTGATGTCTTTCATGAAGCTTTCGTTAATGACGTTCCATCCCAGTGCTGCTGATGGGAAAACACCATACTTGGTGGTATTGACGCCAAATACCGATGAACCATCTCTCCTGGCTGTTAAGGTTAAGAGGTAGCGGCTGTTGTAAGAATAAAATAAACGGCCCATTTGCGAGTTTAATCCATACCGATCACGGTATGAGCCACTGGTTTGCGTTGCTCCGGCACCAATATTATCAAGCCCCAGCTCATCATTGATAAAACCCACTGCACCGGCAGTGGTCGAATTGTATTTGCGTTCCTGCGCACTGTACAATGCTGTAAAATCAACATGATGTTTTTTAATATCCTTTGAATAGGTCAGGATGTTCTCGATGGTGTAACTGTTGGTCGATGCATTGAAACTACTGGCCGTACCATTATTATCATTGGCTAAACGACCAACATAACTGCCACGTCTTTCAGGAAAATAGGTATAACCTGCATTTAACCGGAACTTTAATCCGGTTAATACCCCCGGAAACTTGATCTCTGCATAACCATTTCCATTGATATTGGTGGTTCTGCTGATCTGTGTAGTTTTTAAACCCAACAACGGATTGGTATACAATAGTTCAGGCTCCATTGGAAAAATCTTGTAAGTACCATTGGCATTATACTCCTGTCCGTAAGGACTCATGGCTGTAGCCAGCAGCAGATTGGCCCTGCCGCCATCAAAATTATTGCTGGTTAAAAATAAGGATGTACCAACCGTTAAAAAACTGGTCACATTTAAATCTAAATTGGAGCGTAAACCGATGCGGTTAAACTGGTAACCTTTAATTACACCTTGCTGGTCAAGATAATCTCCTGAAATAAAATACTTCACATCAGGTGTTCCGCCTGAAATACTGACGTTATGATCCTGAATCACCCCCTGCTGGGTCGCTTCATCCACCCAGTCGGTTGTGGTACCGGCATTATAGGCTGCTAATTCGCCGAGGTTTGGAACGGGCCGCGTTTGGGTCTGATTGGTTTGTTTAAGGAAGTCGGCATATTTCTGTACGTATTCTGCCCCACTTCGAGGTTCCAGAATATGCGCAATGTTATCGATACCAGCATATCCATTGTAACGGATGACCGGTTTACCCGTGGTTCCCCTTTTTGTGGTGATTAAAATAACACCGTTTGAACCGTTCGTACCATAAATGGCCGTGGCACTGGCATCTTTCAGGATCTCTACTGATGCAATATCATTCGGGTTGATGTCATTTAAAGAACCGCCTGTTTTGGTTAAAGGCACACCATCCACCACCACGTAAGGACTGGTTCCGGCAGTGATAGAGTTTTGTCCCCTCACCAGCGCAGTAGGCTGACTGCCCGGAACAGATGAAGATGAAGTAATGTTAACACCGGCTACAGCACCCTGAATAGACTGCAGGATGTTGGTTACCGGAAGCTGCGACAATCTGGATTTCGGTACAGATACCACCGAACCGGTTACATCAGATCTTTTCTGTGTACCATAGCCCACTACCACCACCTCGTTAAGTGTTTTATCAGATTCTTCTGTTAATGAAAAATTAAGTTGAGTCTGGTTGTCTAACACAACAGTTTTTGGCGCGTAACCAACAAAGCTAACCACTAAAGTTTCTCCTTTAAGGGCTGCAATTTTATATCGCCCGTTTCCATCTGATATGGCCACCTTAGCTGTTTTTTCATTTTTAATGGTTGCACCGGGAATGGGCATACCTTTTACATCCAGGATGACACCTGAAATTTCTGTATTACTGTTTTGCGCATACAAGCTATTGCCATTGATACTTAAAAAAAGAAGTATAGACAATAGCACAGCAATACATCTTGAAGGGATTAGTAATTTTTTTTGCATCATAAATTTGGTTAGTTTTTTTGGAATGAATCGATATTGAAACCGACTTTCGTTTCACCTGTTATTAAACAGGTATTTTTTCAGGCAACGGAGGCCATGATTAGAGCTAGTAGTTCTTTGTCATAATATGTATATTTGGTTATACCAAAGTAACTATAAATATTGCACATAATATGGGGGCAATATGATATTTAAAGGGGGGTAAATTTATATTTTAAGCACGAATAAACGCACCTGAGCCATTATATCTCATTTTAATCACTTACAAGCCTGCAGAAGAACAGCTGTTAGAGATAAGCACTGTAAAATCCACGTTATGATAGCATTGAAGTTTCAGTTCAGCAGCTCCCTGCCCAACTTAAAGCGGAATGTTTCTAAACTACAATCCGTATCTGCCAAATCATCAGAATTATTTTAGTTTTGCCGCATACAAACAAAACATCATGTCTAAAACAAAACTTACCATTAACAACAACGGATCAGTAAAAATTGAGGGAGATTTCGAAATTGTAGATAAAAACGGCAATGCTTATGGCTTACAGGGTAGAGAAGTTCTGTCTATTTGCCGTTGCGGTCTATCGCAGAATAAACCATTTTGCGATGGTGCACATAAAGGACATTTCGAACATGAAGCCATCGCTTTTGATCTGCCTCCAAAAAAAGCATAACATGAAATTAAAGCCTTGCAGAGCTGCAGGGCTTTTTTTTTGGCGATTGGTATTTAAAAGTTTTAGTCAGCAGCTCAAATACTTACGGGGTGCAAAAAATTTATTTGGCTGTACAACTTATCATTTAGACAATCAGAGATCATTTTTTTACAAAACGAAAAATAGACAGACAATTACGATCAGTTTATTTTATTTAGCCTTATTATTTCCCGATACAAAACTTCGTAAAAATATTCTCCAGCAAATCATCAGTGGTAACCGTTCCGGTGATTTCGCCCAGGTAATGTAAAGCCTGTTTGATATCCATCGCCAGGAAATCAGAAGTTACCGGGTTATCTACATTATCCAGTACCCGCTGTAAGGCATTTTCAGTTTGTTTAAGTGCTTCCACATGGCGGATATTGGTCACCAACGTTTCACTTGTATTAATATGATGCAGATTCACCTGTTCCAGTAAGGTGGTTTTCAATTCATCTATGCCAACCTTTTCTTTCGCTGATAAGAAAACAACATCTAAAGCCTCGAAAGCCTTGCGTTGTTCGGAAGAAATCAGATCTGCCTTGTTGAGTAAAATGAGATAAGGAATTTCAAGTTGCTTTAAGCCCCTTACCTGCTCTTCAATTTCGGCAGTGGTTTGTGCCACATCAGCCATATAAATGATCAGCTTGGCCTGTTTCATTTTTTCAAGCGTCCGCTCTACCCCAAGGGCCTCAATAATATCGGCAGTATCGCGGATACCCGCAGTATCGATAAAGCGAAACACCACGCCACCGATAGTAAGCTCATCCTCAATGGTATCACGGGTGGTTCCGGCGATATCAGAAACAATTGCCCGCTCTTCATTCAATAAGGCATTTAAAAGAGTCGATTTGCCTACATTCGGTTTTCCCGCAATCACAATCGGAACACCATTTTTAATGACGTTTCCCATTTCGAATGAAGAAATTAATCTGCGCAGCACATGGTTGATTTTGTTCACTAAATTCGTAAGCTGTTCGCGGTTGGCAAATTCGACATCCTCTTCTGCAAAATCCAGCTCCAGTTCAATCATCGAAGCAAAATGGATCAGCTGCTCTCTTAAAGCTTTGAGTTCATTTGCAAAGCCACCACGCATCTGCTGCATGGCTACATCGTGTGATGCCTTGGAATTGGAAGCAATTAAATCGGCCACTGCTTCTGCCTGACTTAAATCAAATGCCCCATTTAAAAATGCCCTTAAGGTAAATTCGCCAGGCTTTGCTGCACGTGCACCCTTGCTGATCAGCAGGTTAATAATCTGCTGAATGATATAATTTGACCCATGACAGGAAATCTCCACCACATGCTCTTTGGTGTATGATTTGGGGGCAACAAATAACCCTGCAACTACCTCATCTATAATATGATTACCATCTTTAATTAATCCAAAATGTAAGGTATGAGAAGCTTGCTTTGCTAAATCCTTCCCTGCAAAGACCTCGTTGGTCAACGAAATGGCATCCGGGCCTGACAGGCGGATTACGCCAATAGCGCCAGACCCTGAAGGGGTAGATAAAGCAATGATGGTATCCTGATCGTTCATGTTCAATTTAAAAAATGTAAAATTAAGGCTTATTAACGGCTTTATCGTTTTCGAGAAGTAATTTTTCACAAGGAAAAACTGTAAAGGTATAAATGCTAGATAAAACTTAAGTGCCTAACCTAGCTCACCCTCTGCCCCACTTTTCCATTAATAAAACATTTTCTACAGGTGCGTGTTTACACATCAATCAGATAAACCGTATATGATAAATAATTTTCCCCTAACTGTAAAGCGATCAATAGAACTCCTCGGATTGATGGCCGTAGTGACTGTGATGGTCATTGCAAAAGATATTATTATGCCCATGCTCATGGCATTTTTCATCAGCATTATGCTGCTTCCTGTATACCGTTTCCTGAAAAGAAAAAAGGTACCTGAAACTTTAGCTATTGTTTTACCTATCCTTCTGGTGGCCCTGTTTGTAGCCCTGATTGTATGGTTTTTCTCCAACCAGATTGGAATTTTGGCGAAAGATTTCCCGCAGATTAAAGCCAATGTAACACAGCACATCAATTCGTTAAGCGATTGGGTGAGCAGAATCACGCACTATAATGATAAACAGCAAAAGGCTTTTATTCAGGATAAAAGCGATGACCTGATGAACATGGGTACCTCTTTGGCAGGTGGTGCAGCTGTTACCTTAAGTGGGGTCTTTGTTTTCATCGGGCTATTGCCGATTTATATTTATTTAATGCTTTTTTACAAGGATATTTTACTGAGATTTATTTTCATGTGGTTCAAAAATGATGACCACCCTAAAGTGAAGGAAGCCATTTATGAAACGGAATCCATCATCAAGAGTTACCTGATCGGGCTATTGATCCAGATTACCTATATGACCGTATTATTGGGCGGAATATTAATGTTGATCGGTATTAAGCACGCTTTGTTAATCGGGGTAATATTTGCCATTCTGAACCTGATCCCATATGTGGGTGCCTTGCTCGGAAACCTGATTGGTGTATTGTTAACGCTGACTTCATCTCAGGAATTATGGCCGGTTATCACGGTCTTAGGTGTTATTGCTTTTGTTCAGTTCCTTGATAATAATATCCTGATGCCAAGAATTGTAGGATCGAAAGTAAAGATCAATGCACTCTTTGCCATTCTCGGGGTATTTATCGGTGGAAGCATTGCCGGCGTGTCCGGAATGTTCCTCGCACTCCCGATTGTAGCGGTATTGAAAATCGTGTTCGACCGTACCGAATCTTTCAAACAATGGGGTGTACTATTAGGTGATGAACGCCCTTCGAGAAGCCCGATGACATTCCCTGCTTTTAGAAAAAAGAAAAATATAGAAACCCGGTCCGGTACAGAAAAATAACATCCTTTATGATAACTTTATGAAAAAAATAAGCCTGATCATCGCGTGCTGCAGCATTTTATTTTCTGCCTGTAACAGCGACAAAAAGAAAGAAGCGGCCGGCGGCCAGCAAGACACCACATTGGTGCCTGAAGCCGCAGTGCAGAAAAAGACCGATCCTATTACAGGAAAATTATCGGTAATTGGTGAACCTAAACTTGGCGGACCGATAAATATGCGTTTTTCAGTGTACAATAACTCGGATACTGTTGCCAAATTTTGCATCTGGCATACACCTTTTGAAAAATTATCCAGTAAATACCTGGATGTGAACTTAGAAGACTATACTCCTGTTGATTATAAGGGTGCCATGGCAAAACGAATGATGCCACCACCGGCAGACAGTTACCGGAAATTAAATGCCGGCGACAGTACCAGTGCAGATTTTAACCTGGCAGATGCTTATCACATCACCAAAGCCGGAAATTATACCATTAAATACAATTCAGCTACTGTGAGTGGAATTGTAATGACTGACAGTTTAAAAATTTATGTAGGACATTAACCTGATTTTATTGAATGCAATCAAAAAGCATCGTTGTTGAATACTAGCGGTGCTTTTTGATTTAGCGTTTAGCTATCGCACCCTTGATCTTTCGTTCTTCCAGGTAAAAGTGCCACAATATCATGACGGCTATGGTTCGGTAGGGCTTCCACTGTGTGGCTATAGCAGAAAGTTCCTCCTTACTCGTATCTTTTGGTAAGTTCTTCAGGTTTTTAAGGGCATTCACGGCAGCAAGGTCACCCAATGGAAAAATATCACTATGGTGTAAGATAAATAATAAGTAAATATCTACTGTCCAATCTCCCACACCCTTCACCCTTTTAAGCTGCAGTCGGATTTCATCTGCAGAAAGTGATGCCAATATCGCTAAGGAGAGTTCTCCGTTAATGATCTTTTGTGCCAGATCCCGAACGTAAACGGTTTTCTGTCGACTGAAATAGCAAGCTTTGAGTTCTTCATCAGTAAGCCTGAGGAAGGCCACAGGATCGATTTCTCCGATTTTAGCCTTCAGTTTATTCAGGGCGGCAAGTGCCGATGCCAGTGAAACCTGTTGTTCCAGAATAATATGAACCAGTGATTCGAAAGTATTAGCCCTAGACCAGAATGGTGGATAGCCATATTTCATCAGAACATGATTAAGATCAGGATCTTGTGCCGCTAATGTATTGCAAAGCGCATGATAGTTGTCGATGTCAAAAACTTTAAATCCGGGCATTTACTTTAATAAAATATCATAAGCAAATCTCAGGATTGTTCCGAAAACAACGATGAGAAAAAAGACCCTAACAAACTTATTGCCTTTAAGTAAGGCCAAACGCGTGCCGAAATATGCACCTGACACGTTAAAAAGTGCCATGGGCAATGCATATTCGTAAAGGATATGTCCGGAATAACTGAAATAAATAATCGCCGCTAAATTGGTAGCCATATTTACAATCTTGGCATGTGCACTGGCACCGACAAAGTCAAATCCTAATGTAGCAATAAAAACCAAAATCAAAAAAGAGCCTGTACCCGGACCAATTAAACCATCGTAAAAGCCAATAACCAAGCCGAATAGCGCAGCCATGAATACCTGCTTTTTTACAGCATGATTTTTTTCCTGATGAATGCCAAATTGCTTATTGAAATAAGTGTAAAGCGCAACCATTATCAGCACGACCAGAATGACAGGCTTGATCACCGCATTATCAATACGGCTCACCAGAAAAGCACCGTAAAGCGCTGCAATAAATGCCATGATCGCACATATTGCCAATACTTTAAAATTGAATTTAACGTGTTTGGAATATTTGAAGGCCGCTAAGGTGGTACCAGCGAGGGAAGGAATTTTAGTGGTTCCTAATAAGGTGGCAACAGGATAATGTGGTAAAATGAGTAAGGTGGCAGGGGTTTGCAATAAGCCTCCGCCACCTACAATAGCATCTATAAAACCTGCGGCAAAAGCAACGAGGCAAAGTAAAATCAGTTCATTTATCAAGAAATATCTTTTTTTTGATCAACACCTTTATGTTCTGTTCTCCCTTTCTCTACTCCTTGTTATCTATTTTGCGATCTCCCGTTTTGCGATTCTTCACTTCCTATTCAGGATTCCCAATTCAATACTCGCCCTACATCCGCTCCGGTGAGGTAATGCCTAAAATAAGCATTCCGGCAAAAATCACATCGGCCGTTTTTTTGCAAAGGTTTAATCGGAACTGTTTGGTATCGCCCGCTTCCGTTTTTACAATCGGCGGAACATCATGGTAGAACTTATTGAAAAGTTTAGCCAACTCGTATAAGTAATTCGCTAAACTCGCCGGACTGTATGCTTTGGCTGCAATGGCAATTTCTGAAGGATATTTAGCCAGTTGTAAAATCATTTCCAGTTCTATAGGCAATAAATCGCCTGGTCTTAAATTGCTGATTTCAGACTGATATTCCGCTTTGCTCAATAAAGACTTAATCCTGGCATGTGTATATTGGATAAAAGGCCCGGTATTCCCCTGAAAGTCAATACTCTCTGCAGGATTAAACAACAAGCGTTTTTTGGGTTCTACCTTTAGCAAAAAGTATTTCAGTGCGCCTAAACCAATATTTTTATACAGTTCTGCCTTATCTTCTTCCGGAAAATCACTGGTTTTACCCAGTTCTTCTGTTTTTTCACGGGCTGTGGTAATCATACTCTCAATTAACTCATCTGCATCCACCACTGTTCCTTCCCGGCTTTTCATCTTTCCGTTTGGCAAATCCACCATCCCGTAAGATAAATGGTATAAACCCTTCGCCCAGCTTTTCCCTAATTTTTCGAGAATTAAAAACAATACTTTAAAATGGTAATCCTGCTCATTCCCCACCACATAAATCGACTCATCCATATTGAAATCGTCATGCTTCATTTCGGCAGTACCTAAATCCTGGGTGATGTAAACTGAAGTGCCGTCAGCACGCAAGACCAGTTTTTCATCCAGGCCGTCTGCAGTTAAATCAATCCAAACCGAACCATCTTCTTTTTTAAAGAAAACACCTTTCGCCAGGCCTTCATCAACTGTATCTTTACCCAACAAATACGTGTTACTTTCATAATAGAACTTATCAAAATCAACGCCCAGGTTTTGATAAGTGACATTAAAGCCGGCATAAACCCACTCATTCATGGTTTTCCAGAGTGAAACGACAGCCTCATCCCCCTGCTCCCAGGCCAGCAACATTCGCTGCGCTTCTTTAATTAAAGGCGCATTTTTCTTTGCTACTTCTTCGGTTTCGCCTTCAGCCTTTAAAGCTTCGATTTCCTTTTTAAACTCCTGATCAAAAATCACATAGTATTTGCCCACCAGGTGATCACCTTTTAAGCCTGAACTTTCTGGTGTTTCACCATTGCCCCATTTTTGCCAGGCCAGCATTGATTTACAGATGTGAATTCCACGGTCATTGACCAGGTTAACTTTTACCACATCATAACCATAAGCCTTGAGTAATTCAGAAACTGAATAACCCAATAAATTATTACGTACATGCCCCAGGTGAAGTGGTTTATTGGTATTTGGCGAAGAATACTCCACCATTACTTTTTTCCCATTCGACGGAAATACACCAAAATCAGCCGCTAAAATTTCTTCATTAAACTGGTTTAAAAAATAGCTTTCTGCAATACTTAAATTTAGAAAGCCTTTAACCACATTGAATGTAGTGACATTTTCAACATTAGTTACTAGATATTCGCCAATTTCATTAGCCGTTTGCTCCGGCGATTTTTTAGAAAGTTTGGTTATCGGAAAAACCACAATCGTAACCTGTCCTTCAAATTCTTTACGCGTTTCCTGTATATTGATCACACTTTCAGCAACTTCTTCCTGATAAAGTGCAAGAATAGCTTTCTGTGTTTCGGTAATAATAAAATTCATGGCGTAAAAATAAGAAAAAAGTCCGAAGTCGGGAGTGAGAAGTCTGAAGTTCAATTGCAGATTAAATTGTCGCGGAGAGACCCAGACAGAAACACCCGGGCGATTAAAATAAAGCTAAAGCGAGCCATCATCCTGATACCCGATACTTACTACTTGATACTGCTCTAAAACTTGATACTATTCTAAAATTAAATAGATTTGCAATAACTAACTTATTTTATGAGCGAGCAGCATCTGAATTTTAAAGTAAATGTAACTACCGAAATCGGTCGGTTACGCAAATTATTAATCCATAGTCCGGATAGTGGCCTTGGCAAAGTGGTGCCTTCAAAAGCACAAGACTGGCTTTTTGAAGATATTGTACACCTGGATACCATCCGTAAGGGTGAATACGACTACTATATTAAGCTATTGATGTACTTCCTTGATCCTGAAAAAATCAAAGGAAAACTCGCCCAGATTGATTCGGAGGAAGGAAACCGAAATTTCTACAAGCCCAATCACGCTGATTTTCACCATTCAGACTCGGTAATAGAAATTCAGAACTTGCTGAGCGAAATGCTGGAAAATGAATCTATCCGTAAAAAATTAGTTGCTGCTGTATGTGCCATTGAAGGATGTACGTATAAAGTTCAGATCGAGTTGAGTAATACTGATCCCAAAGAACTTGCCGAAATTCTTATTTCGGGAACACTGGCCAATGATACCATGATTTTTGCACCTATTCCCAACTTAATTTTTACCAGGGATGTGGGTACTACCATTAACAATTACATTTTATTAAATAAGCCGGCAAAAAAGGCACGTGTTCGCGAAACGCTTTTAATGCGTTATATTTTCTTCAACCATCCACTGTTTACTGATTATCAGAACAATGTATTGGAAATCCCGGATGTAACCATGCACTTCCTGCGTCCGGGTGATGAACCTGCGTTTAGCACCACTTTAGAAGGTGGAGATGTGATGATGGTGAGTCCGAACCATGTGTTAATTGGTTGCAGCGAAAGAACTTCAGAGCATGGCGCCAATGAAGCCATAAAATTATTATTCGACAATGATGTGGTAGAGAAAGTGACGGTAGTTAAAATCCCGAGCAAGCGTGACTATATGCACCTGGATACGGTTTTTACGCAGGTTAAACGCAATACCTGGGTGATTTTAAATTCTATTGCCCATTCACCAAAATACAATCCTTACGAGCCGATCAACTTCTTAAAGGAACCTGAAAAATCAGAAGCGACAACTGCCATTCAGTTTACCAAAGCTAATCCACAGGCACCCAAACATTTTGAGCACGTGGAAGCTTTGCTTAACGACATCAGTCAGAATGATTTAAAAAGCACGGAACCTACCAAAATCATTTATAGTGGAAATAACCAGTTTCCTTATGATTCAAGAGAGCAATGGACCGACTCCTGTAACCTCCTGGCCATTAAGGAAGGCGTGGTTTTGGGCTATGACAGAAATGATAAAACTGTTGAAGCATTTAAAGCTGCAGGATTTGATGTGATAGATGTGAAAGATCTGATTCAGGATTTGGAAAGTGGTAAGGCAAATGCAGAAACCATTACCGATACGTTAATTTTAATGCCATCGGCAGAACTATCCCGTGCCCGTGGAGGTTTTCATTGTATGAGTTTACCAATATGGAGAGATAATCTTTAAGATAAAGGAGCAAAGAGCGAGGATAAAGCAATAAGGCCAGAACGAAATGCTGGCTTCGCTTTGTCTATCAAAAGCAGCAAAGCAAATCGTTGTTCGCAGAGATACAAGCTTGAGCTTAGTACGATTTATAAAAAGTTTATTAGTGATTTGCTTTAACAATAAACTATTGACTAATGAACTGCTGAACCATTAACTATTGACTAATGAACCAAATAACCAAGCATCTTTTAATGATCCGACCGGTTGATTTCAAATTTAACGAGCAAACGGCAGGCAATAATAAATTTCAGGTAGCATCAGGCCAAAGTGATGTACAAAGTCTGGCTTTGAATGAATTTGATGGATTTGTGGATCTGTTGAGGAAAAACGACGTAGATGTTACTGTAGTTGACGACACTTTACAACCGGAAACACCTGATTCCATTTTCCCGAATAACTGGGTGTCTTTTCATGATGATGGTTCGGTATACCTCTACCCTATGTTTTCAGAAAACCGCAGACTGGAGCGTAGAAAGGAAATACTGGACGGATTGAAAGAGAAATTCGAAGTGAATCATGTGAGCGATTTAAGCTTTTATGAAACCCAATATGCCTTTTTAGAAGGTACAGGAAGCATGGTACTGGATCGCGTAAATAAAATAGCCTATGCCTGTTTAAGTGTACGTACCGACCAGGAAGTACTAGATAACTTCTGCCTGTTAACAGGATATGAATCCGTTTCTTTCCAGGCGGTTGACAGTACCAATTTTCCGATTTACCATACCAATGTGATGATGTGTATTGGAGATCAGTTTGCTGTAATTTGTTTAGATGCTATTCCAAATCAAGAAGAAAGATTAGCTGTTACCTTGAGCCTGAACAGCACAGGAAAACAAATAATTGAAATAACTTTAGATCAGATGAATCACTTCGCCGGCAATATGCTGCAAGTTGCTAACCAAAGCGGAGAAAGTTTATTGGTGATGTCCGAGCAAGCTTATTTATCTTTAACTGCAGATCAAATCAATATTTTAGAAAAATATGCCAGAATAATTTGCGCCCCACTTTATACCATCGAAAAAAATGGAGGCGGCAGTGCAAGGTGTATGCTGGCAGAGATTCACTTGCCCGAAAGGTAAAACTTTTTTGGAAATCAGGCAGCTTCAGGTCATTCCATCTAAACAAACTATATAACACGTTTTAAAAGACTTTATTATTTGCTCCTGCTGATTTCGGAGATTTACGCAGAGAAACCGCTCTCTTATCTGCGTAAATCTTGAATTTATGGGCTATTCTTTCCTTTGCATAGAACTTAACGTTCTTTGTGATCAAATTAATTCACGAATCACATTCACGATAGCTACGTCATTATTTATTCCGAATAGTTTTAGTATTTTCGCGAAAAATCTAATATCAATATGTCTTTAGTACAAGAATTACAAGCGCGATCAGGTAACAAATGTGAATTGTGCAATCAGGAAAATGCTTTAAACATTTACGAAGTGCCCCCAACGAGCAATGCAAATAGCGATAATAGCATTTTAGTTTGTAAAACCTGTCTGGATCAGATTGAAAAAACAGAGCAACTTGATGCCAATCACTGGAAAATACTAACTGAAACCATGTGGTCTGAGTTTCCTCCTGTACAGGTAATGGCCTGGAGGATGTTAAGCCGATTGAGAAATGAAGGCTGGGCATCAGATAGTTTAGATATCCTATATCTTGATGAAGAGACCCTGGAATGGGCAAAGAAAACAGGCGATCACGAATCAGATGGAACGGTAGCATTTCATCAGGACAGCAACGGTACCCGCTTACATGAAGGTGATACGGTGGTATTGGTTAAAACGCTGGATGTAAAGGGATCAACAATAAGTGCTAAATTAGGGACCGTAGTTAAAAATATTCGCCTGGTTCACGACAATACCGAACAAATTGAAGGTAAAGTAGAAGGCCAAACCATCGTCATTCTGACAAAATACCTGAGAAAGGGATAAATTTAATTGTTATGCTGAGCTTGTCGAAGAACATTCACAGAAAGGTGTTTCGACAAGCTGCATTTGACAGGATATATAATTTACCACACCGGTGGTGCATAGAAATTCTGCAGATTCTCACAATCATAGCCAAACCTGGTAATCAAAGATACGGCATCACCAATTTTGTCCACACTCGAATCTATTCTCAAAATTTTATCTGAATCTGATAGGTCTACACTCCAGGTAGCTCCTGAGAGTAAGTTATTTAAATGTTGAGCAATTTTATTTAACTCAACTCCTGTTTGAATATTGGTTTTAAAAATCGAGATCATAGCGCATTTTTTAATAATCTGTAAGGTTTTATTACATAAAGACGAATGAACTTTAAAATTACTTTAAAAATTTTTAGATTAAACATAAAGCTTTATTAACCAATATTTTAATTAAGACACTTAAATCAGATTTATCGTTTAATTGAATAATAACTATGCCCCCGTGGATATAATTGATTTGTGCAGCATAACAATAAAATCTGAGGTAATCATCCTGATCTGCGGGAAACCTGATTCCGGTGAGTATAAATGCTAAATTTGAGGTACTAAATATGTTCCCGCAGATATAATTGATTTACGCAGAACAATAAAATCTGCATTAATCATCCTCATTTGCGGGAAACCTGATTACGGTGAGTATAAATGCTAAATTTGAGGTTGCTAAATATACTCCCGCAGATATAACTGATTTGCGCAGAATAATAAAATCCGAGGTAATCATCCTGATCTACGAGAAACCTGATTACGGTGAGTATAAATGCTGATTTTAAGGGTACTAAATATACTCCCGAGGATATAATTTGATTTACGCAGAACAATAAAATCTGCGTTAATCATCCTCATTTGCGGGAAACCTGATTACGGTGAGTATAAATGCTAAATTTGAGGTTACTAAATATGTTCCCGCAGATATAATTGATTTACGCAGAACAATAAAATCTGCGGTAATCATCCTAATCCGCGGGAAACCTGATTACGATGAGTATAAATGCTAAATTTGAGGGTGCTCAATATACTCCCGCAGATATAATTGATTTACGCAGAACAATAAAATCTGTAGTAATGGAGACCTTCCTTTTCATTATAATTTAAACACATACTGCCTGTTCCTGTTTATAAACATAATGTGAACATGTGTTGAGAAAAACTATTGCGTTGCTCTACCGTAAAAATATTTTCAATACCGATTAATTCTCGATTTAAAATTACATTTTTGCAAAAATTATTTAAAGTAAATGCAGAGTTACTCAGAATTTCTCGATCTAAGCGTTGGCTTTCCACAAGAAGGCTTTGATGTGATAGATGATGAATTATATTTTCAGGATTTAAACCTGATGGAAATGATTGAAACATACGGTACACCCCTGCGTTTCACGTACTTACCAATGGTAACTAAGAAAATTCAGCAAGCGAAGATTCTTTTCCAGACTGCCATTTTAAAGAACAATTACCGTGGTGATTACAAGTATTGCTATTGTACAAAAAGTTCACATTTCCGCCACATTGTTGAAGAAGCTTTGAAGAACAATATCCACCTGGAAACTTCTTCGGCTTTTGATATGCCTATGGTTGATGCTTTGGAGAAAAAAGGACACTTAACTAAGGATACGACGATCATTTGCAACGGATTTAAAACTTATCAGTATAAGCAATACATCATTGATATGCTGCATGACGGTTATAAAAACATCATTCCGGTGTTGGATAACAAAGAGGAATTTAACCTTTTTGATGATGAAGTAGATATTGATACACCTTGTAACCTGGGTATTCGTATAGCAGCTGAGGAGCAGCCTGATTCGCAATTTTATACTTCGCGCTTAGGTGTGCGTATGGAGGATATTATCGATTTCTACAACAATAAAATCGTTCATAACCCGAATTTTCGCGTTAAATTATTACACTTTTTCATCAACTCTGGCATTACCGATTCACCGTATTACTGGAATGAGTTGGAGAAATATGTCACGCTTTACTGCAAGTTCAAAAAGATCAATCCTGATTTAGACACTTTGGATATTGGTGGTGGCATGCCATTTAAAGACTCGTTGGTTTTCGATTTCGATTACGAATATATGGTAAACGAAATTGTTAAACGGATTAAAGAAATCTGCGCCATCCATGAAGTAATGGAGCCGGATATCATTACCGAATTCGGCAAATATACAGTCGCTGAAGCATCTGGTATTTTATATAAAGTTTTAGGCCGTAAGCAACAGAACGACCGTGAACGTTGGTTAATGCTGGATGGTTCTTTCATTACCAACCTGCCGGATGTTTGGGCATTAAATCAAAAATATATTCTTTTGCCCATCAACAACTGGGATGCAGAATACGAACGGGTGAATTTAGGTGGCATCACCTGCGATGGTCAGGATTATTACAACCAGGAAGCACATATGAACAGTGTGTTTATGCCAAAAACACGTAAAGTGCAATACTTAGGTTTCTTCCACACTGGTGCTTACCAGGAAGTGTTGAGTGGTTATGGCGGTATTCACCATTGCTTATTACCTAGTCCGAAACATGTACTGATTCGCAGAAACCGGGATGAAAGCTTCAATTTTGAAGTTTTTGGTGAGGAACAAAACAGTAAGCAGGTATTGAAGATTCTGGGTTACTAGATCAGTTGTCTCTTACGGATGATGCGCAACAGTTCTTAAATAAGAAAATCAAAAACTCGAGGTAAATGTGCTTCGAGTTTTTTTATTTACAAAGGATATTCTAATTTTATAAAATTGCCAGACTGGTAACTCAAAACTTTTAACCCATAACACATTATGCAATTCGGTAAAGTAGATGACCCATCAATTATAGATTTCACACTTCCTGCTGATGCGCCGGAAACGGAAGCTATCCTGAAAGCAAATAAAGCCAGGCAGGATTTCAAGGCATACGTAGGTTGTGCGAAATGGAATAAAGCAGACCTAAAAGGTTTTTATCCAAAGGGCACAAAAGACGAACTCACCTACTATTCTACTCAGTTTAATTCCATTGAATTAAACGCCACATTTTACGGAATGCCAAGTAGTGAACAGGTAATCACCTGGACGCAAAAAACTCCGGATGATTTTAAATTCTTTCCAAAACTAACCAATACCATTAGCCATTTTAAAAGGTTAATTAATGTGAAGGAGCCTGTAGCGCAATATTGCGATGCCATCAGTAATTTTGAAAATAAACTCGGAATGGCTTTTCTTCAGCTTCATGATAATTTTAAACCCAAAGACCTGGAGCGGCTGAAAATAGTGGTCAAGGAGTTTCCAAAAGTAATTCCGCTGGCTGTTGAGGTCAGAAATGCTGAATGGTTTTCCAATCCGGCTATTGGAAATGAGTTTGCCAAGTTATTTGAAGATAATAGCATTACGAATATTATTGTTGATACCGCCGGACGAAGAGATATGCTTCATATGCGCTTAACCACACCAACTGCTTTTATCCGGTTTGTTGGAGCCAATGATGATCATATTGATAAAAAACGCCTGGATGATTGGGTGGAAAGAATTGTAGAATGGAAGAAACAAGGTTTGGAAAACCTGTACTTTTTCGTTCACCAGAATGTAGAACTTTCCTCACCATTATTCTCAGCTTACTTTACTGAGCAGTTAAACAAAGCTGCAGGAACTGATCTTAAAATTCCGTTTATGGCCAATTCAAAACCCGCTACCTTATTCTAAATATACGAAGCATCTTGCAGCATAAAAACCTGCAAGACTTTTCTAGTTCACCAACTGCAGTTTCTCTCTTTTACAGGCGATGGCAATAGCCAGAATCAGCCCCAGAGCTACAATACATAAACTAACTGGAAAAAGATAATCCATGCCAAATCCAGTAGAAACAGTACCCAGTAAAGGTCCGGTGATACCTAAGGAAAGATCGATAAACAAGCCATAACTACCTAATGCTGAACCCTGACTGGATGCGGGAATTAAGCGAACCGCTTCTACTCCAAGTGCCGGAAACACCAGTGAAAACCCTAAGCCCGCAACACCGGCTCCAAAGAGCGTAATCACCGGATCTGCGGCCAGTGCAATAATACTCAAGCCGACCAATTCCATCGCCAGGCAGGCAATAGCAGTTTTCATCCCTCCATATTGATTAATTGCCCCTGCAAAGATCAACCTGCCTAAAACGAACATCACACTGAACAATGAAAGGCAAAGCACGGCACCTGTCCAGTGTAAATAATTATAATATAAGGTGATAAAAGTTGAAATGGCACCAAAGCCGACACCTCCTGCAGCCAGGCAAAGTCCGTATGGTGTTACTTTTTTAAGCACATGCAAAAAGGATTGTGGTGCCTCCTTGCTCGTTCCCATCAGGTTAATTTTACTATGGGCATAAATCAATCCTCCGATACCAATGAGGATGATAAAAACGGCAATGTAGACAATACCGAAAGTATTGCTGATAATCACACCAAGCGGCGCGCCTGCGGCAAGAGCGCCATAATTACCAATGCCATTATAACTGATTGCTTTTGCAGTGTGCTGACGACCTAATTTCAAGATAGCCCAGTTGATCGGGCTTGTACCAACCAGCCCTTCAGAAAAACCGGTTATTAAGCGCATCACCATCATTAAGCCTAAGCTGATCATCCGGAAATCCTGCAGGAAAGCCACCGCAAACAATATGATTCCACTTACGATAAAACCTGCCATGCTCATCATTACCGCAGGCTTCGGTCCGCTTTTATCTACTATTTTCCCTCCAAAACCACGGAACAAGAAAGTGGCTGCATATTGCAGGCTGATCACAATGCCTGCCACCATAGTATTGAATCCCAAAGGACCATGCAGATATTCAGGCAATACGGCTAGCGTAAGGCCAATGGTAAAATAGCCTAAAAAAGTAAAAGTAACATAACTAATAATGGTTAAGTTAATATTTTGCCTGGTCGTATTTTGGCTTTCAGCTTGCATAAAATGTGTATTGCAGCTGCAAATTTGTTTAAAATTATACAAATAATACTTATAAAAGATCAGGGATGACTTTCGGTAAAAACTTCGCTTGAAAAACACACTAATAAACTACCTAAATACGCTTATAGCTACTTTCTATGGCTATTGTTTCTGCTTCTCCGGGCATGATGTTATAGGCACTAAAAATGATTTCATCATCACTAATGATTTCGAGTGCTGTACGCCATCCAAATAACTGATCGCCATATTCAGGATTTCCCCACGAACCTAAGATCGAAAATCCCTTTTCTGTAGCCTCACCGGTTGCCTGCATCATCTGCGTCCCCATATGGAATGTGTCAATCCAGCTCAATGTAAATTTTTGGTAAGGAATGTCAAAGCCAATGATCATTTTGCCTGTTAATGGTTTCCCCCCTAAACTGCTTTGGTAATCATAAGAAATGAACCGACCATCTAAAATCGATGTAATTTCTGCAATTGAAGGAGATTCATCAGCTAAAACATCTTTTTCGAACCAGGTTTTTGAAGTTCCTTTCCAGTTGCCTGCTAAACTTTTAATCTTTTGGTGAGCGCCGTCCTCCATTGATTGCTCAAATTTACCTTTTGCCATACTCAAATTTAAAAAATATAATAGCATTATTTCTACGAGATGAATATAAAATTCAACCTGAAAATTGATAACTGAAAATTATTTTTCTATCTTGTTTTATGCTAAAAAACCTAGATTTAAGTCAGGTAATTGTACTAGACATAGAAACTGTTCCGCAATACCAATCTTATGAGGATGTTCCCGCCCATCTGCAGGAGCTTTGGGATCATAAAACCAGTCATCAGCGCAAACCTGAGCAAAGTGCCCATGAATTTTATGAGCGTGCCGGCATCTTAGCAGAATTCGGTAAAATAATTTGCATCAGTCTCGGGATTTTCAGTTTTCAAAACCAATCTTATTCCTTGCGGCTGAAGTCTTTTGCCGGCGATAACGAGAAGGAAATATTAAATCAATTTGCAGGCCTGATTGAAAAACAGTCACCTTCACTCCTCTTTTGTGCACACAATGGAAAAGAATTTGATTACCCCTATATCTGCAGGCGATTATTGATAAACGGACTGGAAATTCCGGCACATCTGGATATTTCAGGTAAAAAACCATGGGAAGTAAAGCACCTGGATACGATGGAAATGTGGAAATTCGGCGACTACAAGCATTATACCTCCTTAAGCTTGCTGGCTGCTATTCTGGATATTCCGACACCGAAAGATGATATTGACGGTAGCCAGGTGCGACAAGTATATTATGAAGAGAAAAATCTGGAGCGCATTGTAACCTATTGCCAGAAGGATGTTGTCACCACGGCCCAGGTATTGTTAAAATTTAAAGGCATGGATATAATTTCAGCAGAAAACATTACCATTGTAAACTGATGCTAAATGTTGAAAACTTAACGATCGATTTTTACAACCGGGATGAAAAGACCTGGTTCAAAGCTGTAAAAACTATTAATTTTAATGTTAAGAAGGGAACGGTTTTAGGAATTGTGGGTGAATCAGGCTCTGGAAAATCCGTTACTTCATTTTCCATTATGCGCCTGCATGACGAACGTACAGCCCATATCTCCGGGAAAATAGATTTTGAAGACATCAGCCTGCTTCATTTAAGTTCGAATGAAATTCGCCAGATCAGAGGAAATCAGATTTCTATGATTTTCCAGGAACCGATGACTTCCCTGAACCCTGTATTTACCTGTGGAGAACAGGTAGCAGAAGCCATCATACTGCATCAAAAAGTAAATAAGCTCACCGCTAAGGAACGAACCATTAAACTGTTTAACGAAGTTCAGCTTCCACGCCCTGAAAAAATATTTGACAGTTATCCGCATCAAATCTCCGGTGGGCAAAAACAAAGGGTGATGATTGCAATGGCTTTGAGCTGCAATCCTAAATTGCTGATTGCAGATGAACCAACAACTGCACTGGATGTTACCGTTCAGAAGACCATCCTGCAGCTGCTTTTAAAACTAAAAGAAGAACGCGATATGGCCATGATTTTCATTTCGCATGATTTAGGCGTAGTTAATGAAATTGCAGATGAAGTAGCTGTTATGTATAAAGGCGAAATTGTGGAGCAGGGCCCTGCCAAAACGATTTTCGAACATCCACAGCACCCATATACAAAAGGATTGCTGGCTTGCCGTCCATCACCTGCCCTGCAGTTAAAAAAACTTCCTGTAGTTGCTGATTTCCTCACCGGAAAAACAGCGGATTTAAATACACATTTGCAGGTATCTAATCAATTAACGGATGAGGAAATTGCATCCAGAAGAGCACTACTTTATGCCAGCCAACCTTTACTCGAGGTAAAAGAACTGTCTACCTGGTATCCGATTTACAATGGATTGTTTGGCAAAGTTACTGATTATGTAAAGGCTGTAGATAAAATCAGTTTCCAGGTTTTTCCAGGAGAAACCCTAGGCCTGGTTGGCGAATCTGGTTGCGGCAAAACCACACTGGGCCGAACAATTTTAAGGTTAATTCAGCCAACATCCGGTAGCATTAGCTTTAATGGGTTGGATATTACGAATATCAGCAAATCTGAATTACGGAAACTGAGAAAAGACATTCAGATCATTTTTCAAGATCCTTACGCCTCATTGAACCCAAAACTCAGCATTGGACAGTCTATAATGGAACCTTTACAGGTTCATCAGCTTTACCGGAATGACACGGAAAGGAAACAAAAAGTGATGGACTTATTGGCTAAAGTTGGCCTGAAACCTGAACACTTTAACCGCTATCCACATGAATTTAGTGGAGGTCAGCGACAGCGTGTAGTCATCGCCAGAGCACTGGCACTGGAACCTAAATTTATTGTTTGTGATGAATCTGTTTCTGCACTGGATGTTTCGGTACAGGCACAGGTGTTAAATTTAATCAGAGACCTGCAACATGAATTCGGGTTGACCTATATTTTCATTTCTCATGATCTGGCTGTGGTTAAACACATCTCCGACCGCATTCTGGTGATGAATAAAGGCAAAATTGAAGAAGAAGGATTTCCTGAACAAATTTTCCATGCACCAAAAGCAGTTTATACCCGAAAATTAATAGAAGCCATCCCAGGAAGTTAACAAATACATGCTACGTCATATTCTTATTATGTTGTGCATTGCTACGACTGTAACTAAAGCACAAAGCGTCAAAATCATTCAATCTACCTATCTTTTCGAAAATGCACCATTTGCTGCCTGCCATGCCTCTACCCTTGTAGATTTGGGTAACGGAAACATAATGGCCGCATGGTTTGGCGGAAAACATGAAGGCAGTAAAGATGTTGTGATCTGGTCAGCACTTAAAACCCGCAATAAATGGACTGCGCCTATTGAAATCGCAAACGGAATACTGCAGGATACCATGAGGTTTGCCTGTTGGAATCCGGTACTTTTCAAATCAAATAATGGAATGTTAACTTTGCACTACAAGGTTGGGCCAAACCCAAGGGAATGGTGGGCCATGTACAAAACTTCTAAAGACAATGGAAAAACATGGTCTGCTGCCATGAGGTTACCTGACGGATTTCTGGGGCCGATTAAAAACAAACCCATACAACTGAATAATGGCACGATTCTTTACCCCTCCAGCACGGAGAGTTTAGATGAGAAATCATGGAAGGTTCACCTTGAAAAAACAGATGCAAAAAATAACAACTGGAGAAGGATTGAAATAGATTGTGATACTTTTGGTGTTATCCAACCATTCATACTTACTTATGCGGATGGCCGCATGCAACTCCTTTGCCGAAGCCGGCAAAATGTAATTGCAGACAGCTGGTCAGCCGATCAGGGTGAAACATGGTCTAAAATTAAAGCCACTCAACTCCCCAATCCCAATTCCGGCAGCGATGCTGTCACTTTAAAAGATGGTCGGCAGTTACTCATTTATAACCCTTTAAGGGCCAGAAAAAACTGGTGGGAAGGCCGATCGGTATTAAAACTCGCCATATCAAAAGATGGTAAAACCTGGAAGGACATTTATACATTGGAAAACCATGACACTGGGGAATATAGCTATCCGGCAATTATTCAGGATCAGCAAGGGAATGTACATTTAAGCTACACAGCGTTACGTACAAAAATTAAATATGTCATGCTAAAGATAGCAGACTAATCATTTAAATCCAGTAAGACTGAGGCAGTAAGAATTGCTTTTTTTGACGTTCAAAAATGGCCGCTTCAGCATCTTTTCTGTATCTTCGGTAAATTCAGTTTTAAACTATGGCAAAGAAAAAATCGGCAAATATAAAATTCGTTCTGAATCAATTGGTTAGTGATGTGTTCGAAAAAAACAACAATCAACTGCTAAATTATAAACAGGTTTCAGCCAAATTAAATCTTAATGATCAGGAATCGAGAGAAACGATTTTGGAAATTCTGAAAGAAGGAAAAGGCACCGGTGTTTTTCTGGAACCTGAAAAGGGAAAATTTAAACTTAAAGAGCTACAAAATTTCATCATCGGTACGGTGGACATGACTGCTGATGGTTCGGCCTACATTATTCCGGAAGATGAGTTTGAAAAAGATATTTTTGTGGCACCAAAGAAGCTCAAAAATGCTTTGCATGGCGATACTGTAAAGGCTTATGTTTTCGCCAAAAAAAGCGGACGTAAAAATGAAGGCGAGGTGGTTGAAATCATCAAAAGGGCAAAATCTGATTTCACCGGCGTAATCAAAATCTCCGATCGCTTTGCCTTCGTCATTGCTGATGATAAGAAAATGATGCACGATATTTTTGTGCCGCTGGCAGATACCCTTGAAGCTAAAAATGGCCAGCGGGTTTTAGTAACCCTTTCCGACTGGCCGGAAAGTGCAAAAAATCCAATCGGTATGGTAAAACATGTATTGGGCAATCAGGGCGAAAACAATACCGAAATGAACGCCATCCTGGCACAATATGGTTTTCCGCTGGAGTTTCCACCGCAGGTAGAAAAAGAAGCCAATGCCATTCCGGAAGAAATTCCGGCAGCTGAAATAGCTAAACGTAAAGACTTTAGAAATATACTCACCTTCACCATTGATCCGGCAGATGCCAAAGATTTTGATGACGCCATTTCTTATCAGAAACTGCCCAATGGCAACCACGAGATTGGCGTACACATTGCTGATGTTTCACATTATGTAATCCAGGGAACTGATTTAGATAAAGAGGCTTATAGTCGTGCTACTTCTGTTTATCTGGTAGATCGTGTGATTCCGATGTTACCTGAACGGTTGAGCAATGGCGTGTGTTCCCTTCGTCCGCATGAAGATAAATTGTGTTTTGCTGCGGTATTTGAATTAGATGAGCAGGCCAATATCCAGAACGAATGGTATGGCCGCACCGTAATTCATTCCGACAGAAGATTCAGCTATGAAGAAGCGCAGGAAGTGATAGAAAACAAAGCTGGCGATCATGCAGAAGAAATCCTTAAACTTAATGAGCTGGCATATATCTTACGCGACCGAAAATTTAAAAACGGTGCCATCAGTTTTGAAAGTACAGAAGTTAAATTTAAATTGGACGAATCTGGAAAACCTATTGGTGTTTATGTGAAGGAACGTAAGGATGCACATAAACTCATTGAAGATTACATGCTTTTAGCCAACCGGAAAGTGGCCGAATATGTAGCCAAGAAACAAAAGGGAGAAAAAAAACTCACTTATGTTTACCGCGTACACGATTCCCCTAATATGGAAACCCTGAATACCTTCGCCACTTTTGCTTCCCGTTTCGGATATAAAATCAATACAAAATCAGACAAGGAAATTGCAAAATCACTTAACCACCTCATGGCGGATGTAGAAGGCAAAAAAGAACAGAATATCCTGACTTCACTGGCTATCCGTTCAATGGCCAAAGCCATTTACTCCACAAAAAAAACCAGTCACTACGGATTGGCTTTCGAATACTATACCCATTTTACCTCACCTATCCGTCGATACCCTGATGTGATGGCACACAGACTTTTACAAACCTATCTGGATGGTGGTAAATCAGCAGATGCAGAATTTTATGAAGTAGCCTGCGTACATTCATCTGCCATGGAAAAAAGAGCCGCTGATGCGGAAAGAGCTTCTATCAAGTATAAACAAGCTGAATACCTTGAGGAAAATATTGGTACAGAATACAAAGGCATTATTTCTGGAGTGACCGAATGGGGCATGTATGTTGAAATTGAAGAGAACAAATGTGAAGGGATGATCCGTCTGCGTGATATTTCTGATGATTTCTATGTGCTTGACGAGAAAAATTATTGCATTGTAGGCCAGCGTAAAAAGAAAAAATATCAGCTTGGTGATGAAGTGATGATCCGTGTAAAAAAAGTCGACCTGGCTAAACGTCAGATTGACTTTACGCTTATTGCAGACTAACTGTCTGATGAATAGAAAATACTTTATATCTTCTATCATCGCGCATTATTGTATGAAATGATTGACGTAAAAACAACATAAAATATGATTAATAATGTTGATTTTTGAAATAGAATCCAACCATAAACAACGAGAAGAAGAGGTTATAGATTTGAAAGAAACCTCAATAATAAACAGTGCATGCATACAACAGAGCAATTACAACAAATTTTAGATACAGCAATACAAAATTTAAGGTTTCCGGATCAGCCCAGACAGCTTTACGATCCCATCACCTATATCATTAATCTTGGCGGGAAACGTATACGCCCATTATTGGTCTTAATGGCTACCGAACTATTTGGTAAGGATGCACATGATGCTATCCATGCCGCCATGGCTATTGAAGTTTTTCATAATTTTACACTTGTTCATGATGACATTATGGATAATGCACCCCTACGCAGGGGAAAAGCAACCGTACATGAAAAATGGAGCACCAATACAGCCATTCTCAGCGGTGACGTGATGATGGTTGAGGCGAATAAAAACCTGGCGAAGGTTAATCCTATCTTCTTGAAAGACGTTCTGGATACTTTCAATGCGACAGCTCAGGGCGTTTGCGAAGGGCAGCAACTGGATATGGAATTTGAAAATCGTGATGATGTCAGTATTGAGGATTACATCAATATGATCCGATTGAAAACGGCTGTTTTATTGGGTGGTGCATTAAAATTAGGTGCCATTATCGCTGGTGCATCAGAAAAAGATGCTGATCTCATTTATCAGTTTGGTGAAAATATCGGGATTGCATTTCAGCTGCAGGATGATATTTTAGATGTTTACGCTGATCCAGAAAAATTTGGCAAACAGGTAGGTGGCGATATCATTGCCAATAAAAAGACATTTTTATTGTTGAAAGCCTTATCTAAAACTGATTCTTTCGTACTTCAAAACTGGATCAACAGAAAAGACTTCGAGAATCAGGAGAAAATTCAGGCCGTAACCGAGATCTATAATGAGTTGGGTATACCGGATGAAGCTGAAAAGGAAATGAAAAAATATGCCGCAATTGCGTTTAAAAACCTGAATGAGATTAGCGCATCTCCTATATATAAACAAGATTTACATCAATTGGCAGAACAAATTTTAAAACGAAATAATTAACTTCAGCATTCATCTAAATTAACCCTCATGTACGTCAACTTACCAAACCCGGAAATATCCTTCCAGGTGAAACGATTTTTAAAAATAATAGCTTTTTTATCTTCGGCCTTTCTCCTTGCAACGGGATGTCAGGATACAAAAAGCAGGATGACTGATTTCGTAACGGCTTACAATAAAGAGGCAGCATACGTCAGCAGTCAGTTTGTAAGGAGCACATCCGCTAAGGCAGATTACCGGCAACGGATTATCCAGATCAGGGTGGTCACCACTTATAACCTGAATGATACTGAAAATGAATTCATTAAACAGGTAATGCCAGGCATGATGATGGACTTATTAAAGTCGCAACCCTTAGCTAAAAAACTGATAGAAGCCGGCATCAAATTCGAAATCACCTATTTTACACAATCGTTGTCTGAAATTTCTGTTGTTACGATCGATAAAAAGAAACTGGAGGAACTGGACAAAGTTAAATCAAACTCACTTAATGAACCTGGTTTTAACAATCCTGGAAAAAATGAACCAGCAAGTCAGCTGGATATGATGCTCGTCACATTAAACAAAAGTCTGCCTTTTACAGATAAATCTTCAGGGATGATAATTTTCAAAGTCGACCAGAACAGCACGGGTGATCTGGTTTACCATGTACATACCCCAAAAGCACTTGAAGCACCGGTTAAAACAAAGGCCGGAATAGAATTAATGAGAAGTGAAATGCTGAGATACGGTAACCTTCAAAAAATCATGCATGAGTTCAGCAGGTTTAATATATCAGCCATTAAATATGTATACTACGATCTGAAGGGAAAAAAACTGAATGAAGTGCGTTTAACAGCTGCCGATATTCAACAGTAGAAATGGAAGACGAAGAATATAAGGAAAGACCAGTTTGGCGAACGATTTTAGCCTTCGCTTTCGGCCTGTTTGCCATTGTCCGTTTTGGCATTTTATGCCATAAAATGAATTCGAGGCCTGCTAATGATGGTGTAAAAATTAATTTTAATGAATCTGATTTTCAGGCTATGCCTCCTCAGTCATCAACCATTTCTAAAAAAGCTTTTAATAAACGGCTTTATCAAGACTATCAATTACTCAACCAGCTTAGTCCATCGCAGCTAAAGGCATCCTATATAACTAAACTCATAAAGGATTCATTGGTGGGCCTGAATGTAAATACCTGGTTAAAAATAGCAAGGGTTCCCTTTTCCAAAACACGCATGATGATTCATTAAAATTTGCTTTTAAAACACCTAAAAATTTAAATGTGTTTGTACATGATTTTGAAAGTAAGTTCGCTGTAAACACTACATTTAAAAAATTAAAATCAGGGAATAAAATAAAAAAATACAGAGATTTTCTTAAACTTAGCAAAAATACAAAACTGGTTTCCTACAGCATTATCCAGGCTGGCGTTCAATTCAAGGGAGTGGCTTATGCCTTTAATGAAGGTGATTATTACATGTTTATTGAGTTTGAAAGCAGTATCCTGCCACAGATGGAACTGGAGCATCAGGCACTAAGCTATATTTCCAAACACATTAAAGGACAAAAGTAAAAGGGAAATAATCATCATGATTAATCAGCAGGAAAACAATTCTGTACTTCATTTCTCCCATTTTTATCCTACTTTAATTTTTGCCCCCTCAGGCTTTTGCGAGTTTATATTTGATCCAGAAATCTGAAGATTTCATACCGGCCGTATTTTCTCCAGCTCCTTCAGGAAGACGTTGCCGTCCAGCACCCCGGTTACCGCCCATTCCGCCGCCACTCATACCAACGTGATTCCCACCCATCCTGCTTCTACCTCCTTTTCCACCAGGCATGCCCTCACTCATTGATCGGTTGCCGTCTTTTCTGAAAGCTGACGGACCAGGTTGATTAATTTTAATATTATACACAAGTGTTTTTTTAAAATCAAGATTTACCTGCAATTGAGCGAGAGGAATACTTAATTCATAAATCAGATCTTTGTTGGGATGAATATGCATACCCGTTGTAATCCCGTAAGGATTGATGGCTGGCAAATTCCCATCTGTAATATTTTTAAATCCGGAAACCTTAATGCTTTTAGTCATGGCATTTGGATCATGCATTTCAGAGCTTTCACCTGGTCGGGGCCGGTCTTTTAATTCAGCTGTTGCTGGTATCGGCGATTGTTCCATTAGAGGAAATAACAGTTTTACTCCGTCCTTCTTTTTACCCTGGGTATTGATATTCAGCGTAATTCCGCCACGCAGAACACTAAACGTAGTTTGGGGATCTAACGATTCAATAATGATATACAGATGCTGATCATCATTGGCCAATGCAAAAGCCAGTTTGGTGGCATCGTTGTACTGGTTAAGGGGCTCATTCCATTCGTTTGAGATGCCATCAGCTTTAAAGGATTTATCCATCCGGATATTTTTTTCCACTTCCTGGGCACTCAAAGAATAACTGCAGGAGATGATAGCGAAAAGGGACAAGGCAATCAACTTAAAATTCATCTTGATATATTTACAGGCGAATTTATACGGTTGATTGGTTAAAATATGTTATTTAACAGAATTTAACGATGTTAAAAAATCAGCTTAACGCAAAAAGTCCCGGTTTTCACCAGGACTTTTTGCGTTATTTTTTTATTGATTATTCTGCAACTGCAGCTTCTTCAGCAGCTTCGTCTTGTTTAGCTGCTTTTTTAGCAGGTGCTTTTTTTACTGGTGCCTCAGCAACAACTTCTTTCGCTTCTGCTTCTTTTTTAACAGCTGGTTTTTTAGCTAATGCTTCTTCAATTTCAGCATCAGAGATCGGAAGTACAGATACATAAGATTTGTTATCCTGTTTCTTTCTAAAAACTACTGTACCATCAATCAAAGCAAATAATGTATGGTCTTTTCCTAAGCCAACATTTTTATCTGGATGGTGTTTTGTACCACGTTGACGTACTAAAATGTTTCCAGCGATAGCTAACTGACCTCCGAAAATTTTAATACCTAAACGCTTACTATGCGATTCACGTCCGTTTTTCGAACTACCGGCTCCTTTTTTGTGTGCCATGATTTTATATTTTGTAACTCGCTAAAAGCGAATTATTGGGTTAACAATTAATTATAACGTGATGTCAGAGATCTGAATCTTAGTGAAAAACTGGCGGTGACCATTTTTCTTTTTGTAACCTTTTCTACGTTTCTTGTGGAAAATGATTACTTTATCACCTTTTAAATGAGATACGATCTTAGCTGAAACTATAGCACCTTTAACTGCAGGAGCACCTACAGTGATTGCACCACCATTATCAACCAACAATACATTATCAAATTCAATACTAGCGCCTTCATCTCCTTGCAATCTGTGTACAAAAAGGTGCTGGTCTTTCGCAACTTTAAATTGCTGCCCTGCTATATTTACTATTGCGTACATTGTTTAAATATTAGTTTTTTAATTTTTTATTTAACGAGGTGCAAATATAGAACAAATTCAATTAACACACAAACACATATCAAAAATATTTTTATAAAATCCGCAGGAACCAAATTTTAAAGTATTAGGTTTCTCCAGATTAATTCAGTTCAAGATATAATCTCCTTAAACATCTTGAAATAATTCAGGCACTACAGAGACAACTTCTGCCCTATTGTGTGCCAGACCTTCATTACATGCCTAAATTTTCATTCAGCTATATTTCTTTTTAAAAGCATTCAAGAAAAGCAGAACGACAAACCAATTGGTTAAAAAATGTTAAAACATTTCTTTATTACGAATAATTCGTAGATTTACGAAAATTAAATAGTTAACCTGATTAATAAAACTTTTATGAAAAAAATTTTAATGACTTCAATCGCCTTATTGGCTGCTATTTCTTCGTATGCGCAAAACCCTGATAAAGCGCTGGCCAGAGTAAGATATACCTTTACACATGTTTGGGATACTACTCAGCGGGATAAGCCCCATATAGAAAATATGTTGCTCATTACCGGAAAAAATGCATCCGTTTACACCAGCTATGACAAACTGAACCAGGCAATCAATACACAAAAGCAGATTCAGGAGCAGATGAAAAACCAGACCGGTAATAATAACGTCAGATTCAACATTAAGAGTGAAACGAAAGTGCCGCTTACCCAGGTCGATTATTTCTTCTTTGCCAATGAACATAAAATGATAACCAAAGAAAAATTATTCAACAATTACCTGGTGGAGGAACCTGCATCACAAATCGATTGGAAAATTTTAAAAGATACCTTGAGCTTTTCAGGTATTTCCTGCCAAAAAGCAACGGCTAACTTTAAAGGCAGAAACTGGGTGGCATGGTTCGCAACCGAATTGCCTTTTCAAAGTGGTCCATGGAAGTTAAATGGTTTACCCGGATTGATTATAGAAGCGTACGACACAAAGAAAGAAGTAAAGTTTGAATTTGCAGGATTGGAAAAGGTAAAGGATGAACAAAAAAATGCTGAAGAAGATGCCAAAATAACGATGGGAAATGGTGCTGTTGGCACAGTCAAAATCATGGGGATCGAAACAAGCACTGCTTATTTGGGTCCGGAAATAAAACTGCCTGCCGATGCCATTAAAACCACCCGCAAAGAACTTGATAAATTAAGAGCTGCCCGAGATAAAGATCCACAAGGCTTTCTGCAAGCACAAATGGCTGCAAATGGCATGCAAGGCTCTTTTAAAATGAATAACAATACTCCTCGCCCAGGCGGAACTTCAACAACAGTAAAGGCAACAGAAAATAATCCCATTGAAATTCTCCAGAAAAAATGAGCAGGTTCCTTTTATTCGCATTAGTTTTCTTTACCGGCTTATGTGCCTCATTTGCTCAAAAATCAATTAAGGGAACGGTAAAAGATGATCTTGGTAAAGGTGTGGAATCTGTGAATGTAAGCCTGAAAGATCCTGAAGGCAATATCATCGGCTATACGCGGACCAACAAAAATGGTGATTTTACCATTGCCATAAATAACGATCAGCTTATTGGTTATCAAATCGAGGCATCAAGTATAGGCTATAAAAAACAAACTGTTTCGATTGCAGATGTAAGCAAAAGTCAGGATTTGATGCTTCAGCCAAGTGAAACCAGTCTGGAAACCGTAACGGTCAAAAATAGGCCATCATTAACGGCAAAAGGCGACACCCTTAACTACAGCACTGCTGATTTTGCCGACAAGCAAGACCGCAGTATTGGCGATGTACTTAAAAAAATGCCTGGAATTGAAGTTGCCGAAGATGGAAAAATCAGTTACAATGGAAAATCGATTTCGAATTTATATGTTGATGGCGATAACTTGTTGGATGATAAATACAACATCGGAACGAAAAGCATTCCGCAAGGTGCAGTAGATAAAGTGCAGGTTATTCAGAATGATCAGCCGATAAAGATGATGCGGAAGAATAACATGAGCGACGATGTTGCCTTGAATTTAGTTATTAAAGACGATGCTAAACTTAAAGTTATGGGTGATGCAACTGTTGGTGCCGGCATGCCCGATCGCTTCGATGAAAATCTTTCAGCCATGCTCTTCAACAAAAAACTGAAATTTATTAATAATGTGAAGGCAAATAATATTGGCAACGATCCTGGTATTGATTTAACCTCGCATAACTTATCAGATTACCTCCAAAAGATAGGTAACAATAAACCTAATGGATTACTATCCATAGGTGCAGCAGGCGTTCCATCTTTACCACAAAGCCGGTATTTATTTAACCAAGCAGGTTTAATTAACCTGAATAATCTGTACAAGTTCAACAAAGATTTACAACTCAGGGCCAATATTTCTTACTTATACGATCAACGCAAACAGCAGTATAATAAATTTTCGCAAACCTATTTATCAGATCAAACCATCAGTTACACTGAATATCAGAATAATAAAATCAACCCCCAAAAGTTGAGAACCCAGTTTAACCTGAATGGTAATGCCGAAGCATATTACCTGAATAATAATTTTATTTTAGATTATATTCCATTTAAAACTGAATCGGCTTTTTCTATCAACAATATTGCTGCAAACCAAATGCTGAGGCAGCAAACGCTGGATATTTCTAATGAATTCAATTACCGTAAGAAACTTAAATCTGAAAACATAATCAACTTATATTCTTATTTAAACAGAACAACGCAGCCTGAAACACTAAATATTAATCCGGGTTTAAATGCTGATATCTTAAATAATGGAAATCCGTATTCGGGTTTAACACAGCATATCAGACTACCATCCTGGTATACAAATAATTATGCATCATTTGCTTTTGTTAACGGAAGTTTTGTGCAAACTTACAAAACGGGCTTCAACATTCAGCTTCAGGAACTTAATTCTGCGCTTTACCGCACACAAAATAACCAAACCCAAGAAATTGTATCTGATAGTACGGTAAATAACCTCAACTGGCTTAAAACCAGGATTTATGCAGATGCCACCTATGAGTACTCCAACGAAAAATGGAAAGCGGGCTTAAGTCTTCCTTTAAGTTATAATTATATTGCTTATCATGATCCGTCAAATCATTTAAATAAAAACCTGAATAAAGTATTTCTGAATCCATCAGTCAATGTAAAATACCAAACCGGAACCGAAAACTATGTTGTGGCGAATTACACTTTTAAGAATGATTTGGGTGGAATTGATGATGTTTATCGTGGAACAGTCTTAAAAAACTATCGATCTCTTTTTTCAAATAATGCGCCAATTTCAGAATCAGAAACACATAATGTCGGTGCTGGCTTTAACTTTAGAAAAGCCATGCAGATGTTTTTCTTTAACATTTTTGCGAACTATAATGACATGGAACTGAATACCATATCATCTTATCGTTTAAGCAATAACATTCAAGAGCGAATGGTGCTTCCACTACAAAATCATTTTAAAACCCTGTCTTTTAATGTAAATGCCAGTAAATATCTTTTTGCATGGAAGAGTACTGTTAATGCAGGCCTGAACATTTCTCAAAGTAAATATAATCAGTTACAAAATGGCGACTTGCTTCCTTTTAATACCTTAAGCATTTCTTATAACACAGGAATTGAGGCAAAGCTGAACAATTTCATCAATTGGTCTTATACGGCAACTTATTCCGTCACGAATAATAAAGCTAAAATTGCAGATGCCATTCAAACTAATTTTCAGCAATTGAGGCAGCAATCGGCTTTGGCGATAACCACGGTTAAAAATGTATATCTTAATATATTGGCAGAACATTTATTTACACATCAATCTACCCAGCCTAACTTAAAATATCTTTTTGCAGATCTGAATGTAAAGTATAGGATTTTAAAGATGAAAACCGATTTGGAATTCGGCATAACCAACCTGACCAACATTAAAAGGTTTGATGCGGTTTATCTTTCTTCCAATTCACTTACCACCGGAACTTATGAAATTCCAGGAAGAGTGGCCATGTTGAAGGCAACCTTTAACTTTTAACCATAAGGTCTCATCAGAATTACTCTTGAGACCTTATGTATTTTACAATTACTGTTTAGTGGTAAACTGAAATGACGTTATATCGTTTTTACTCACTTTAATATCCGAAATTTTACCAGGATCAATCTTATCTATTTCTTCCTTAGATAATTGATTACCATTAAGCACAAAGTTATACCGGGCATTTGCAACAAGACGTTTTCCAGCCAGTTCCTTCACAATTCCATTTTTTACATCCGGCTTCTGATCAGTTGTTCTTACGATAACAATCTGTTTTATGGTACCTTTTTTCGGTTCTTCAGATGAAGATAAATCTGTATTCTGAAAAGATGTTACCACCACATTATTCAGATTTGAATCGAACTTTAAGCTATCTTTTAAAATGAAATGACGCATGGTCTCTTTTTCACCAACATTACCATTCATTTTAAAACTTAATATTTTAACTTTCCCAGCAAGCTTATTTAATCCGTCTGCAATGGATTGGCGGGTAGTATCTTCAGTTTCTAAATTGGTTTTAAAGACAAATGTAAAGTGTTTTATAGCATCTGTAGATAACTTTATGCCTGTTTTAGCTTTCCTGTTTACAGTGATTTTTTTCATTAATGGTTTGTCAATTACAGGCTGCGACTTGCTTTGTGGCAAAACATTTTTAACGATATCTTTAATTGGCATCAAACCTGATTGAACATCTTTTTTATTGATCGTAAAAGCGAGTGTTACCATCAGCAAAACTGGCAACACAAACACATATCTGGTTAAGTTTATTTTTGATGAGCGTTTGGCATTCATCATCTTTATTCTTTTTTTAAGATCTGATAAGTTGAAGTTGTTTACGATCGAAACCGAGGCTTGCAAAGCACCAACATCAAGCAGACTATACTGATAGGCTTTTTTATCGATTCCCTTGTTCAGTATTTTCGCATCTGTCATAAACTCAATATTTTCCCTTACCGCTTTTTTCATCAACCAAACACCAGGATTAAACCAGTAAAAAACCACGCATATTTCAGCCAGAATAATGTCAAGCGTATGCCATTCTTCAATATGTATCTTTTCGTGCTCGAGAATATTGCTTAAGTCCTGTGGTTTGTGCAGACCTGGATTGATATAAATCGTTTGCCAGAAACTAAAGGGACTTACCTGATCATCCAAAAGCCGAACTTTGATATTTTTCAACTGACCGGGTTTCGATTTCTGGTGCATGCTGTTTAGCGAAACAAACTGTAAGATTAACCTGAATGCCATTAAAATTACACCCAAATAAAACAGAATGGTTAAAACTTGCCAGCACATAGAGATATCATCTTGCTGAACGATCTGCCTTACACCCTGATTGAGTTGTGGCACAAAAGCTGGCAATGACTGGTTATTGGCAAAAAGTTCAGTGAGGTTTATAAAAGGATATGCGGAGGAAAATATAATCCCGAAAATTAAAAATAACCGGTTGATGACATAAAACGTTAATCGGCGTAAAACAAGGTAATACGCCATTGCAAAAAGTATAAGAACGATGTTGATCTTAAATAAAATGAGAAAGAAATGAGGCATGGCATTTACTTATCAGGGTTTTCAATCAGGTTGATAATCTCTTTTAATTCTGCTGCACTGATCTTTTTATCCTTCGCAAAAAAGGCTACCAATTCTTTATATGAGCTTTGAAAATAGTTATTCACAAAACCACTCATAAAGCGTTTTTTGTATTCTATCTCCTTCACCTTGGCACTGTATCGGTTTGCATTGGCAAAACGCTCGCTCACTAAATAACCTTTGCGCTCCAGGTTTTTGATAGTGGATGCCAAAGTTGTGTATGGTGGTTTTGGCTCTGGCATGGCATCCATAAAATCCTTTATAAACCCACTGCCGATCTGCCAAACGGCAAGCATCGCTTCTTCTTCCTGTAATGTTAACTTTTCCATTTATTACGAATATATCGTAAATATACGAAATCATCCTAAAAAAAAGAGACTTAACAAAGGTCAAATAATTAGCCTTTTATTAAGTCTCTTAACATTATTATTTTATCTATCTACTTACCTGATCTTCTTTCTGCCTGTACCAATGTTTCCTGAATAATCTTTCTCATCTGAACAGCTGCATCCAGCAATTTCGGATTGCCATCAAAATCGCCATAAATGGTTACATGTTTTGATTTCTCTTTATAATTAAAGGTAATATCATATCGTGGAACCAATTTAGATTTATCGCTTTTCTTACCAATTGTATCCGGAAAATTCCATAAGCCTATTTCATTTGCTTTTCTGTGCATGTATAATATATCATCGCTTTTTAAAAAAAACTTTTTAGTGATCACAGAATCCTTGGTATTTACATAATGGTATACGCCTGTTTTTGAATCATAACTATTTTCCAACGTATCTTTCAAACCATAGCTAAACTGCATCGACACAAAATCATCCTTCCTGAAAGGTGCATTCTGAATAATGGGTTTATAATAGATGTAACAATAGATGATCATCGGCACGATGATGGTAATGGCTAAGAATATTTTTTTTCCTCTGGTTGACACAATTTGAATTATTGAATGAATGAATTGTTGAATGAATGAATTATTGAATTATAAATGGACAGATGGAGTAAATAAACAGTTGGTTTTAAAACGCTGCAAAGTTTGCATTTTTCCTGAAAAATCTTCTCATCCCAAAATCATTTAATGGCCTAATAAGCTATAGAAATACAGATGCTTGACTCAGGACTCCAGACTCAGGACTCCTTCAACTCCCCTTCCCATTTACTTACTACTGCAGTTGCAATGGAGTTACCCACCACATTAGTGGCAGAACGCCCCATATCCAGCAAAGGATCAATCCCGATTAACAAGGCCAAACCAGCCTCTGGAATATTAAAACTGGCAATGGTACCTGCGATAACGACCAGCGATGCACGAGGTACACCTGCGATTCCTTTACTGGTGAGCATCAGAATAAGTAACATGGAAATTTGTTGTTCGAAACCCAGGTGAATCCCATAAGCTTGTGCAATAAATAATGAAGCAAATGTCATGTACATCATCGAGCCATCCAGGTTGAAGGAGTAGCCCAGGGGAAGTACAAAACTTACAATTTTATCCTTACAGCCGAAACGTTCCAAAAGCATCATCGTTTTCGGATAAGCCGCTTCACTGCTTGCCGTACTGAAAGCTAGAATTGCAGGCTCCTTCATGTCGTTCACTAAACGGAACACCGGCTTTTTTAAGATTAAGAATCCTATAAAGATCAAGAAAACCCATAAAATGGCTAAACCGAGGTAAAATTCACCAATAAATATGGCATAAGTATTTAACACATTTAAGCCCTGCTTGGCTACAATAGCCGTCATGGCACCGAAAACCGCTAATGGTGCAAAGTTCATCACATAGCCCGTCATTTTCAGGATCACATGTGCAATGGCATCAAAAGCTTTAATCACCACCTGACCTAAATCACCAATAGCAGCAGTAGCTACCCCAAAGAATAAGGAGAATACCACGATTTGTAAAATCTCATTGGTGGCCATGGATTCGGCAATACTTTTAGGAAACACATGCGCAATGAAATCCTTTACACTCATAGAAGCCTTCTGGATTCCGGTGTTTACCAATTGATCCGGCAGGGTTAACTGCATGTGTTTTCCCGGCTCAAATAAGTTCACCAAAATTAAACCGAGCACGAGCGACATTAAAGACATTGCCATAAACCAACCTAATGTTTTCCCGCCAATACGGCCCACAGCCTTTATATCGCCAACTTTTGCAACCCCTACTACCAATGTGGTAAATACGAGTGGTGCTACAATCATTTTAATCAACCGGAGAAAAATATCACTTAACAGCGTGAAATACTCCAGTTTCTTTTCCCTGATATCCTCATTCTCTCTTTTGATACCTGCATTCAATTTCCTTTGGGCCTTGAGCTGACTATAAACAGCAGATGTAGTATCAGTAGTTTTGGCAATACTGACTTCAATGTTTTTAACTTTCGCATCAGCATTCAATATATTCTGATTGTAAACATCAATTGAATTAACGTTTAAAATGTAGCCTAAGGCAATACCGGCAATCAGCGCAATGAAAATAAAAAGCGTGAGTTTGTTTTTCTTCATGAATAAAAAAGTTTGTAGCCCTGTTAATTTGGTAAAACTACGATAATTACGTGGTGTAACAAATTTGATTTTCTACTGCAATCCTAAATACTTTAATTTTATCTTCGCTGTAACATTAATATCTAAATTATATCTAAATACCGTTACACGCCCTTAAATGGAACAAAAAGACAAATTATTTAAAGAAATCTTTGATGCCAATTCCAAAAAGATATTCCATTTATGTTATGGTTATACCGGTGATACCGATGCCGCAAATGATCTGTTGCAGGAAACATTCTTAAAAGTATGGCAGAATTTAGATAAGTTCAGAAACAAGTCTTTAATCTCAACCTGGATTTACAGAATTGCGGTAAATACCTGCCTGACCTACTTAAGATCAGAAAAAAGACAGGCTAAGGATGAGTTAACGGAAAATATTATTGAAAATAAAATCGAAGAGTTTTCTGAAAAAAATGAGCAGGTTGCCCTTTTATATAAATGTATTTCTAAACTCGAAGAAAACGATCGTCTCATCATCACCATGGTACTTGACGAGCTACCCTATCATGAAATTGCCGATATATCAGGCATTAGCGAAGGCAATTTAAGGGTTAAAATTCACCGTATTAAACAAAAATTAACAGAACTATACAACCAATATGCAAGCGTTTGATCAAATACAGGAGTTGTGGCAAAAGCACGAGGTAGAAGTTAAGTTTTCTGCTGATGAAATGCTGCAACAGGCTAAAAAGGAGGTAAATGGTTTGAAGTTCAAATCTGCGCTCAATATTATAGGTATGGCAGTTTCATGTATTGCCATTGCAGCTTTATGGTTATTCTTCCACTTTGATTCCTGGACAACCCATTTAGGAATCAGTATCACTATTATTACCATCGGAGTTTATACACTAATTCTGTACAGGGATTACAGGCTGATTGCTAAAGCAGATTTTACGGCTCATCCGCAGGAGTATCTGAATAATTTAAAAACTTACCAGTTAAACCGTTTTAAACTTTACAATTCATTATATTGGTTCTATACAATAGCACTTTCTACAGGTATTATCTTCTATTTTATTGAGATACTGAGTTACCTGAATATGATTCAAAAAGTAGGTGCAATTGGCTTCACTTTTATATGGATTTTGTTTTGCTCAACCATTCTGCGTAAGGCAGTGATGGAGCGGGAAAAAGAAAGAATATCCTTATTGATTGAAAAATTTGAACGGATTAGCCAGCAGATAGCTACACCATAAAATTTAGGCACGGTTTTTTCATAATAAAAGCAGAATGAAAAAACTGATTATACCTATTCTTTTTTTGCTTGTGCTCCCCTTTAACTTTGGGTTTAAAACAGATTTTACTGAACCTGTTCAGATTAACTGGGAAACGCATTTCAAGGGCCAAGCCGATATGAATTCTCCTTTTTTTGCATTAACTGCAATGACCTGGGAATACAGTTATGAATCTGTTGTTTACAGAAACCGCGTTACTATTAAGCTGAAAAACGAAGTCAGGATTGACAAAGATCGTTCTTGGGTAAAATGGGATAGAATCAGAAATCCGCAGGTCAATGCTGATTTGCTTCACCATGAGCAGGGCCATGTAAACATTCAATATATTTTGCTTTCTGAAGCTGAAAGGGTTTTAAAGAACAGAACTTATTCTGTAAATAATTATAAGGCACAAATTTCACAATTGGCAAATGAAGTAAGTACTTACTTTGACACCATGCAGCGCAATTACGATGATGAAACCGAGCATGGTAGCAACCACAAAATGCAGGCCCGCTGGGATCAGATTATTCAAGATAAAATGGAAGAATCAAGAGCGGCCACTTTAGCCGATGCAGGCAAATAATTTTGGTAAAAAAATAATCAATCCGACCGCAACGGCCACAAAAGCTGCAACCAATACGCCTGCAGCAGCCAAATCTTTTACAGTTTTAATTTTAGGATGATATTCGGGAGAAACGACATCTGCCAGCTTTTCTATTGCTGAATTAATGATTTCAGCAATGATAACCATAGCGATAACCAGCAGAACAGCAATCCATTCATAAGCAGATAGCCTTAAACAGAAAGATAATGCAATGGCCACAATGGCTGCAAATAAATGAATCCTGCCATTGTGCTCGTTTATAAAGAATAATTTCAATCCATTGAACGCATATTTAAAACTTTTAGCCCGATCAATAATGGAGAATTTCTGATTTTCGTTCATTTCATATTTATCGATTAGCTCGGAGAAGTCCAGGAATAATTTTTATTGTATTTTCAATTACCTTATTCCATCACCCATCAGTGCAGGATGGCTCTTTCAGCCAATAAAGTTATCATATTTTCTGGTACTATTTTTTCACTTCATTCGCAGAGAAGCTATTGCCACTCAATTTATATTGATAGGTTTTCGTCGCAATTTTCGTTGAATCCGCTGCATCTTTAACAGGAAATGACCTGAATAGATCTCCATTCTTTATGAAAAACTTATCATTCCCGGAATATCCCTTTTTCTGGTTTGAAGTCAGCGATGGGAAACTGATTTTATTAAAACCACCACCAGCATACTCAAACACATTTAAATCCAGCATATTCTTTTTCCGCTGCAGTTGCACATAAATCTCCGGGCTGCCATCATTATCAAGATCCATATTCCAGGCATCGTTTAAAATGCCATTTCTTTCAACAGATTGAGATTTGTAATTATTTCGAACTGAATCCGACATTAGAATCTGGTAGCCACCAACTGAATCTATGCCTTTACCCCAGCTTAATACTTCGAAATTCAAACCTGGCTTTACTTCGATGTCTTTATAGAATCTGAAAGGACTTTTTTCCACTTTTACAGGCTCAATTTTAGCAGTAACGGACTGTTCATCCGTACAGGCAAAACAAAACAGCATCCCTGCAGTGAGCAAGAGATGCTGTAACGTATATCGATATGGTTTCATTTTATCAGGTTATATTTAACCCTTCCAAAATAATAAATTTAGCATTTTATTACAAGCTATATTTTATTTCTTCGCTTCTGTCTTTATTTCAGGCGCGCCATTATTTAAAAGTGTTTCCGTGGTGACACTTCTTTTTCCACTTGGTGCAATCACGATGGTTTTCAATACTCTTTTCTCTCCTTTTGGTACCACTACTTTAAATGGAACGCTATACAAAAATGCATTTTCTGATGGCCGCGATGAATCCAAAGAGTAATAAATTTTACCACCCTGAACAGGCACTTTCAGATCGATCATAAAATCGTCGCCATTTAAGGCTTTGTCACGCTGACCAATTGGTGTAGGCACCCAGAAGTTAACACCCATTTTATCCAGGCGGGCCAGGTGAACGGGCAAACGGTCTTCAGAGAAGTTTTTTAAATCTTTACGCTCAACCGGGCTCCATGCAATTTCAGCAAGCGCCATCAAACGTGGGAAAGCGTGATTTTCTATTTTATTAGTGGTTTTGATGTATTCGGTCCACATATTTGCCTGAACACCTTTTATGTATTTTTTTTGATCAGCAGTCAGCACTTTTGGAACAGGATCATAAGCGTAAATTTTTTGGTAAGGTGCCAAACCACCGATGGTTACAGGTTCATCAGGCGATTCGGATTGCTGATGATCGATATATAATCCCATAGAACCCGGCGTCATAATTACATCGTGGTTTTGTTGTGCAGCTGCAATTCCACCAGCCTCGCCTCTCCAGCTCATTACCGTTGCATTTGGCGCGAGGCCACCTTCCAGAATTTCATCCCATCCAATAATGGATCGACCTTTTTCATTCACATGTTTCTCAATAGTCTGAATGAAATAACTCTGCAGTTCATGCTCATCCTTTAAGCCCTTCTCTTTCATTAAGGCCTTGCAAAATGGAGATTCTTTCCAATAGGTTTTGGGTGCTTCATCGCCGCCGATGTGAATGTATTTAGATGGAAAAATGGCAATTACTTCGTCCAGAACGTCATTCAGCATTTTAAATGTATTTTCTGATGGCACAAAAATATCGTCAAAAACGCCCCAGGTTTGCTGTACCTGTTTGCCTTTTCTTGATCCGGCCCAGGCAGTTTTATCACTTACAAAAGTATCACGGTCTGGAAAACAGCTTAAAGCAGGGTAAGCGGCAATTGCTGCTGATGCATGTCCGGGCAATTCAATTTCAGGAATAATGGTGATATAACGTTCAGCTGCATACTTCACAAGTTCCTTTGCTTCATCCTGCGTATAAAAACCTTTTACTTCTGTAAGATAATTTCCCGTTCCGGGATAACGACCAATAATAGATCCATTTCTTACTGAACCCACGGATGTTAATTTTGGATATTTTTTAATCTCTATCCTCCAGCCCTGGTCATCCGTTAAATGCCAGTGGAAAGTATTGATTTTATAATAAGCAAGCTGATCAATATATTTTTTGATGAAAGAAATCGGAAAGAAATGACGACAAACGTCCAGCATCGTTCCACGATAGCTAAAACGTGGATAATCATTAATGGTAACTGCCGGAATCGTAATTTTATCACCGGTTTTTTCAGGCATCATTTGCATCACAGATTGAACAGCATAAAATAAACCTGCACCTCTGCCTGTGATAACAATCTGATTAGAATTAACTTTAATGGTGTATCCTTCATTTGGTAACTGATCTGCTCCAACAGAAGTTAACAGAATACTTTTTTGATTGGGCTGAATAATTTTACTTTCTCTTAAAGCAAAACCTGCTTTGTTAACAATAAAGGCATTTAATAAATCATTCATCCTGGGGCCATCAATGCTCTGGTTGACCAATACTGTTGTTTTGTCCAGGATGAAATTTCCATTGGCCCTGGTAATGGACACCGGTGCCGGAATGATGCCCAGGTTTGGATCACTTTGTGCAAATACACTTATGCTCATTAATACACCAATAAAAACGTGTAATGCTTTGTTCATATTCAGGTTTAATTTTAAGGTTTATATTAAATTTATCTAATATAGAAATTACCTAAAGAATCTCCATCACACTTTTTTGTTACGCAAAAAAAAAGAGAAACCTGAAAGGGCTTCTCTGCATAAATATTGCTAAATAATTTTAGGCTTCAACAGGGTGTTCCTTAGCGGCCAGGTATCTTTCTGCATCCAAAGCAGCCATACAACCAGATCCTGCAGCAGTAACGGCTTGCCTGTAATACATATCCTGCACATCTCCACAAGCAAAAACCCCTTCAATATTAGTCAAAGTTGAACCTGGCTTGGTTAACAAATAACCGGTTTCATCCATATCCAGCTGACCTTGAAAAATATCAGTATTTGGTTTATGACCTATAGCTACGAAGAAACCTTCTACAGCAATTTCTGAAACTTCATTAGATTGGTTATTAACCACCTTAACTGCGGTCACATTTTTACCGTTACCCAGAATTTCCTGTGTTTCGGTATTATAATGTACTATAATATTTGGTGTGGCCAATACACGGGCTACCATGGCTTTTGAGGCCCTGAATTCATCCCGGCGAACCAATAAGTGAACCGTTTTACAAAGTTTAGCCAGATAGGTGGCTTCTTCTGCAGCAGTATCACCGGCACCAACAATGGCTACGTCCTGCCCCTTAAAAAAGAAACCATCACAAACTGCGCAAGCGGATACGCCAAAGCCATTATACTGTTGTTCGCTTGGTAGGCCCAGCCATTTTGCTGTGGCACCTGTTGCGATAATAACAGTATCAGCCGTCATGGTTTTAATTTCATCAACCACTACCTTGTGCGGCGTTGAAGAAAAATCTACAGAACTGATAAAACCGAAACGGATATCTGTACCAAAACGTTCTGCTTGTTTACGGAAATCTTCCATCATTTCCGGCCCCATGATGCCTTGTGGGTATCCAGGGAAATTTTCTACATCTGTAGTTTGGGTTAACTGACCACCAGCTTGCATGCCAGTGTACATTATAGGCTTTAAATCAGCTCTGGCGGCGTATATTGCTGCTGTATATCCTGCAGGACCAGAACCAATGATTAAACACTGAACGTGCTCGTTTTCTTGTGACATTATAGTGTGTTTTTGAAATTCTTAAACTGAGGAACAAATTTAATGCTTTAAACATTTGTTAACAAATATACATTGTCAACATAGTTTACTTATTAACATTGCAATAATCAGGTAGATTAAATCAAAGACAAACCATTACACTAAACCTGTTTAATTTTTATTTTATTTTAGTGACATAACTTGCCGCTCCGGAAACTCTTGAAATGGCCTTACCATTTTTATTTGGGCTTGACGTATAGGTAACACCAGAATCAGCTCCCTGTACATGGATTACTTTGACGCCCTGCGCTTTAACCTTTATACCTGCCCCGGTTACCTTAATGCTATTACAGTTTCCGGTAATTACCACATTAATGCTACTGCCCACGATATTGATATTTTCCTTTCCTGTAGCTTCTATATTCTTGTTAAGACTACTACCTGTAACGTTGATGGTTTCGCCTGTCTCCTGTGTTCCTGTGCTTACTTTTTGGGCTTTGGTCAACAGCGGCGTGGTGAATAAAAGGGCAAGAGCTAAGCCTACAATCGTTTTTTTAAAGTTTTTCATATTTAGTCATTTTAGCTTTCCCAATCAACAAAGATTATACCACTGATGCTCTAGCTCAAGTTTGTATAACCCCAACAGTAAATTTCCTGGTAATTGGTGATTGATTCGCCGCTTCAATCCCCATGGAAATTACCTTCCTGGTTTCCAGTGGATCGATAATTCCATCAACCCAAAGTCTGGCAGCAGCATAATAAGGCGTAGTCTGGCTATCGTATTTATCTGTAATTTCTTTCAGCAATTCAGTTTCTTTTTCTGGTGTGATTACCTCACCTTTTGCCTTTAAAGATGCCTGTTGTATCTGCAACAGCGTTTTTGCCGCCTGTGAACCACCCATCACTGCAATTTTAGCAGTTGGCCAGGCATAGATTAGTCGTGGATCGTAAGCTTTTCCACACATGGCATAATTACCAGCACCGTAAGAATTGCCAATCACAATGGTAAATTTAGGTACGACGGAATTGGCTACTGCATTCACCATTTTAGCACCATCTTTAATAATGCCACCATGTTCTGAGCGACTTCCTACCATAAATCCAGTAACATCCTGTAAAAATACTAGCGGAATCTTTTTTTGATTGCAGTTCATAATAAATCGGGTCGCTTTATCTGCACTATCAGAATAAATCACACCGCCAAATTGCATCTCTCCTTTTTTAGATTTCACTACCTTCCGTTGGTTAGCAACGATTCCGACAGCCCATCCATCAATGCGAGCTAAACCACAAACAATGCTTTGCCCGTATCCTTTTTTATATTCTTCAAATTCCGAATGATCAACCAAGCGGTTGATGATGTCCATTATTTCGTATTGCTTATCCCGGTTTTCCGGAATAATTCCATAAAGTTCTGCTTCATTTTCTTTAGGTTTTGCAGGCTGAATGCGATCGAAACCCGCATTTTGTGGTGCGCCTAACATACTCATGATGTTCCTGATGCTATCCAAACAAGCCTGGTCATTTGGATGCTTATAATCGGTAACACCGGAAATTTCGCAATGTGTGGTGGCTCCACCTAAGGTTTCATTATCAACGTCCTCTCCTATTGCTGATTTTACCAGATAAGAACCGGCTAAAAACACCGAACCTGTTTGATCAACAATCATGGCTTCATCACTCATGATGGGAAGGTAGGCCCCTCCAGCTACACAAGCCCCCATAATGGCCGAAATTTGTACAATTCCATCTGCAGACATCATCGCATTGTTGCGAAACATCCTTCCAAAGTGTTCTTTATCCGGAAAAATCTCATCCTGCATGGGCAAATAAACGCCAGCACTATCCACTAAATAGATTACTGGAAGTCGATTTTCCATCGCGATTTCCTGCGCCCGAAGATTTTTCTTGGCGGTTAATGGGAACCAGGCACCAGCTTTTACGGTTGCATCATTGGCCACAATCATGCATTGTCTACCTTTCACATAACCAATTCCACAAACTACACCAGCAGATGGACAGCCACCTTGTTCTGCATACATGCCGTCGGCAGTAAAGGCACCAACTTCCAGAAATTCTGAATCTTTATCAATGAGATAGGCAATTCGTTCACGAGCCAATAACTTCCCTTTCTCTTTTTGTTTGGCAGCATTTTTTTCACCGCCACCCTGATAGATTTTTTTGAGTCTGGTTTTCAGTTCGTAAACCAACTGTTTGTTTACATCTTCGTTCTTGTTGAATTCGATATCCATGGAGGCAATTTAAATCTTATTTTGGAATTAAACATAGCGACCAAATTGGTTTCTGGTCTATACCCGATTTTAATCGCTAAGAAAGCAGAGAGGAAGATACAAGGAACACCAAGTTGGTGTTAACACAGCGCATTAGATTCTTGCATCTACTTTATGTGATCTATAAATCTCAGCCTTCTTTGTGGTAAAACCTAATGTCTTAATTGCGATTAGAAATAAAAATAACCACTGATGAAACAGCGAAAAAAGCTCCAAGTAAACACAGAGATAAAGGTTAGAATCTCTGTGCTCTTCGGTAAACTCGGTGGTTAAAAATTTACACACCCACCTTAGCGAAAAACGATCTGAATTTTAGATTTTAAATCAACTTACTATTCTATTCCGCAATAAAGTGATACAAGAAAACCACTTCACCTGTAAAAGCAGGTTTTTTCTGACCTTCAATTTCCATTTCAATCGCCATGTGTACCTTTGTTACTCCTCTTAAGTTGACAATAGAAGCCAGTTTAGCTTTAAGCCTGATTTTTGCATTTACGAGTACAGGTTGTGCAAATCTTAAACTTTCGATACCATAATTGATCTCCATTTTCAGATTCTGAATATCTACAATCTCTTTCCATAAATATGGAATAAGTGAAAGTGTCAGGTAGCCATGAGCAATAGTAGAGCCGAAAGGCCCCTCATTTTTGGCTTTATCTTCATCGGTATGAATCCATTGAAAATCAAGCGTGGCGTCTGCAAACTTGTTGATCTGTTCCTGAGTGATCGTATGCCACGAAGAAACACCAAGTTCTTTACCCAAATGTTGTTCAAATTCTGCGTGAGATGTAATAATTTGCATTTTTATGAATTATTTTATTACTAAATTTTAATTGATAACATTTTAAACCTTAAAATAAAACCATCTTATATGAGGTCTTTTTCTTTAAACCAAACTTCATCCGGAACAGCCGAAAAATGATCCATTTTTTCAATTAATACGGTGGCATCCGATTCATTGAAAACCAAATCACGATTTGCAGGTTTTAAAAATTTACGTTGGACCATTATTTCCATCTGAGCAAACAGTGGATCATAAAATCCATTGACATTCAATACCCCGATAGGTTTATTGTGTAAGCCTAACTGCAGCCAGGTAAGTACTTCAAAAAATTCTTCGAGGGTACCAAAACCGCCAGGTAAAATCATAAAACCATCACTTAAGTCGGCCATTTTCTGCTTCCGCTGATGCATGTTTTCAGTCAGGATCATTTCGGTAACGCCTTTATGTCCTACTTCTTTATCCATCAGAAACTGAGGAATTACCCCTGTAACCAGCCCACCTAAATCCAATACATCATTGGCTAAAAGCCCCATCACACCTACACTTCCTCCGCCATAAACGAGTCTGATTTCTTCTTTAACTAATATCTCTGCTAACTGTTTAATGGCATTACGTAACTGTGCATCACCATTAAAGTTTGAACCACAGTATACGCAAACTGCTTTAAGCTTATTCATTTGATTCTAAAAATTTACCGAAGTTAATATTTTCCGGGCGCTCTGTAAATTTTTATTCTGCAAAAAACTGTTGCAGGTATATTTAAGCCTACGCATGTCAATTGTAGCAACAGTAATTATAGAAAATTTAGTTTTATCTTATAAATTTAATTAGCACATACCTGAAGTGAAATCAATAAAAAAGCGCCAAAAAATTGGCGCTTCTAGCAAGTGCAAAAAGAGAAAATTAAAAACTGTATCGGAAAGTAGCACCGTATGTTCTTGGATCACCTAATACCCCGGCGTATAAACCTGAATTACCTGCTGCAGCCTGTAACTGCTCGTAATAGTTTTTATTGGCTAAGTTTCTGCTCCAAACAAAAACCGAAAACTTATCCGATTTAAAGCCAAGTCTCGCATTCAAAAGTGAATAGCCCTGTACATTTAGTACGCTTGATGGTGTTGGATTAGAAGAATAAGTAGAACGGTAGCTGGCGTCACCGGCAATAAAATAGCGACCTGCTTTAGTAGCCAAATTTCCGGGTGTGCTAAACTCTGCACCACCAGAAACATTCCATTTTGAGATCCCGGGCAACCTTCCACCAGATGCATCTTTAAAAGCTACTTGAGTAGCCACGCCATTCACTAATTCGGTATGACCGGTTTCTTCCAGCGGAAGCGGTGCATTGGTAAACGTTACATATTTTCCGTCAAGATAAGCCAATGCCGCATTTAATGTTAAGAAACGTTCCAGCTGATAGGTTCCATCAATCTCCAAACCTTTAACGTTCACTTTCTCCGCATTGGCCAGGTACCCCCTGTTTACACCCAATTGCGGCGATTGCACATTGGTTTGATAATCTTTAATATCGGTATTGAAAGCGGTTACATTCAGGATTGCGCCTTTGAAAGGTTTCGTTTTAACGCCAAGTTCATAGTGCTCCACATATTCAGGTTTTACTACCGCTAATGATAAATCGGCTTGTCCGTTAGGTGTGGTTGGCAAACCACCTACATTTACGCCAACTGGTTTGTAAGCAGTAGAAAAGGTTCCATATACATTTAATTTAGGGTTTGGTCTGTAGGATACTGTGATGTTACCTGATAAATTATTATTTTCCGTACTGGTATTAAATTGCTGGTTGCTGTAAACAGCTGCTTTCAGCGCCAGCAGTGCAGCATCAGTAGTTTGTAAACCACCGTAAGTATTTCTGTCATAGTCAACGTCTTTTTTATCATAGGTAAACCTTAACCCTGGGAGCACATGTAAATGATCAATCACTTCCCAATCTACCTGACCAAAAACGGCGGTGCTTAATGATTTAATGGTTGAATTGGTTCTGATTCCATAACCATCCAACAAACCTGGTGTCGAGTATAGTGCCTGAGCACCTGTGTTACCTGTTTGTACAAACCTCCACTGATCTTTACCCACTTCTTCCGTCTGCCCTAAACCCTGAAGATTTTGACTTAACGCGAAAACTCCAATAACACCACTCAGCTTTTCTGTGATGTTACCTGCATACCTGATTTCTTGAGAATACTGATCGTGTCGCGAATTTCCCTGCGATTTTGTTAACGCTGAAAGTTCAGAGAAATCTCTGTCATTGGTTGGATCCCAGTTCCAGAATCTCCAGGCTGTTGTTGATGTTAATGTTCCATTTCCTATTTTATAATCAACGTTTAAAGATATTCCTCCTATAGATTGATTGTGTCGCCAAGGCGTATTGGTATTAATTTCTCTGGAAAAAGGATCAATTTTAGGTTGCTGATAACCCAGGTCTGATACGATCCTGGCATATTGGCGATATGCACTTCTTTCAGTGGGGCTTACCCCGGCAATTACTAGCGGATAACCTGCAGGATGCTGAATACTGACATCACCACTCAACAAAATTTTCAATTTATCTGACGGTGTGAAATACAATTGTCCTTTAAAACCAAGGTTATTCTGCCCGCTGTATCTTCGCTCCTCTCTCGTATTGTAAATGGTACCATCTCGCTGTGTACCGGAGATGGAGATTTTTGCAGCGAGATTTTTTGCCACACCTCCGGAAACTGATGTTTTAGCTTGTATGAAATTATAGTTACCTACACTCATTTCCACTTTAGCGGTAGGTGTTTGCATTGGTTTTGTTGTGGTGATATTGAAGGCACCCGCAGTAGTGTTTTTGCCAAAAAGCGTCCCCTGAGGTCCGCGGATAACTTCTATTTGTTCAATATCAAGAAAATCTGTCGACGTGGCAGCTGGACGGGCATGATAAACGCCATCAACATAAAAACCCACTCCTGGGTCAATCCCATCATTGGTTAAACCAAAGGTAGAACCCAAGCCTCTGATATTTAACGTCGTATTTCGGGCGTTTGAAGCATATAGCTGTACAGATGGCACCAGTTCCTTTAAACGGTTTACGTTAAAAGCGCCGGCGTTTTCTGCAGCCTGACCGCCAATCACCGTAATGGGGATAGGTACATCCTGCAGAACCTCAGATCGTCTTCTGGAAGTTACCACAATCTCGTCTAGCTGAGTATCTTCTACCAAAATCAGTTCAATAGGTGTTTCCTGGAAATTTAAAATCTGAAAATCCTGCGGTTTGTAGCCCACATAACTGATTCTGAGATAAAATGGCGGTTGTTGCCTGGCATCAATAGTAAAGGCACCGTTTGCATCGGTTAGGGTGGCAGTTTTGGTCCCCCTGATGGTAATGGTAGCTCCAGGAATGGTCATATTATTGGCGCCTTTGACAATACCCTTTACCGTATTTTGAGCGAATATTGTACTTGTGGAAATGATGATGGTAAATAAAATAAGTAAACTTTTCTTCATGATTAATTTAGTGGTGTTTGGTTTATATTTTTAATTGCCGTGCCGTGGGAAAAATTTCCAAGAGTGTTTAAACAACAATAATAATTAGCGCAATTCATTATACATTTTATATTAAATCTATAGATTTAGTAGACAAATATATTAAAAAAAAGCATTCTTCAAATTTTATGCTGCAAAAATTGTGATTTGACGTTTTGCTGCAGAAAAAGCTATGTTTCATAAACATGTAGTAACGTAAACAATTTTGTAGCTAGATAATGAATTAATTTGCATGTAATGGCCGCAGATTTAGATAACTCATCATTTCAGTACGTGATGAATTCTATGCAGATTTGACTTATTGATGGGAGAAAAAAGTATAAAAAAGTGGGGCTATCTTTTAGGATGCCCCACGTAGTAATATTGTTCGTTTAGAAGATTTCCCAATGCCGCTGAATATGCAATTGAATGGAAAGCTTTAACGCTTTTGGCTTTCAGCTTATCTCGTATAATTAGGTGCTTCTTTGGTAATGGTGATGTCGTGTGGATGACTTTCACGCATCCCGGCTGCTGTAATCTGAACAAATTGTGCTTCCTGTAATGCCTCAATCGTAGCTGCACCGCAGTAGCCCATGCTTGCGCGAAGTCCGCCGATGTACTGATACATCACCTCTGCCAAAGTACCTTTAAAAGGAACACGACCAACAATTCCTTCCGGAACTAATTTCTTAATATCATCTTCCACATCCTGGAAATAACGGTCTTTAGAACCTTGCTCCATGGCCTCAATAGAACCCATTCCACGGTAAGATTTAAATTTACGTCCTTCGTAGATAATGGTTTCACCTGGAGACTCTTCTACTCCGGCGAATAACGAACCAGCCATTACCGTATCTGCACCAGAAGCAATTGCTTTTGCGATATCGCCAGTGTGTTTAATACCACCATCGGCAATTACCGGAACACCTGTTCCTTTTAATGCCTTAGCACATTCGTAAACGGCATATAATTGTGGCACACCTACACCAGCAATAATTCTGGTGGTACAAATTGAGCCCGGACCAATACCCACTTTAACGGCATCAGCACCAGCATCTGCTAAAAACTTAGCTGCTGCACCGGTAGCAATATTACCAACAATTACCTGCAAATCAGGATATTTTGCTTTTACTTCTTTTAATTTATCAACAACACCTTTCGAATGCCCGTGAGCGGTATCAATAGTAATGACATCAACACCCGCACTAACCAAAGCATCAACTCGCTGAAGGGTATCGGCAGTTACGCCAACCGCGGCACCAACACGTAAGCGACCACGTTCATCTTTACAGGCAGCAGGGTAATTTTTTACTTTTGAAATATCTTTGAAAGTGATTAAACCACTTAAATAACCATCTTTAGAAACAACTGGCAATTTCTCGATTTTATAATTTTGAAGAATTTCTTCTGCCTGTACCAGGTTTGTTCCTTCCGGGGCAGTGATCAGATTTTCTTTTGTCATGACTTCAGCAATTGGCCTCGCCATATTTTTCTGGAACCGCAAATCACGGTTGGTGATAATGCCAACCAATTTATTATCGCTACTCACTACCGGAATGCCACCAATTTTGTGTTCTTTCATAATTTTGAAAGCATCGGCAACTACCGCGGTTTCTAACAAAGTAACCGGATCCTGAATCATTCCGCTTTCTGAACGTTTAACCTTACGAACTTCTTCGGCTTGTCTGTCGATCGTCATGTTTTTGTGCAACATCCCGATACCACCATTTTGCGCAATGGCAATGGCTAGTTCAGCTTCTGTTACCGTATCCATTGCAGCAGAAATCAATGGGACGTTAAGCTTAATTTTTTTAGTTAAGAAAGTGGCTGTATTTACATCGCGGGGAAGAATTTCAGAATATGCGGGTACCAGAAGTACGTCGTCATAAGTTAAACCTGTTGCAATAAATTTTGTGGAGTCGAGTTGCATAGCAAATAAATTACGATTTATTATTTGCCAGGCAAAGATAAGATAAATAAGTTGATTTCTAAAACTAGATTGTGTTTTGGAAATGTAAAAAGGAAATAAAAAAGCCCCGCAGATAGGCGAGGCGCTAAATGTTTTCACAACGGAATAATCCTTATTGTGATTTGCTTTCAAGTCAAAGATATAATTAATTTTAATATACCATATACGGGAAACCGTAATGAATTAGAATTAAATGAATTTAAGTTTGATTATGATATTAACGATGTTGGTTTGTTGGGATTGAAAAAATTAAACCAGATATTGTTAAGATATTTAAAATAATCGCTCATGAAGAAAATATTAGGACTTGATTTAGGAACAACATCTATTGGTTTTGCATATGTAAAAGAAAGTGATGATTTATCAAATTCTTCTATTGAAAAAATTGGTGTTCGAGTAAATCCACTAATTACAGATGAGCAAACCAACTTTGAAAAGGGCAAGCCTATTACTATTAATGCAGACAGAACATTAAAACGAGGAGCAAGGAGAACACTAGACCGTTACCAACTCAGGCGTTCTAATTTAATTTATGCATTAGCCAAAGCAAATATCATTACTAATGATACCATCCTGGCAGAAGATGGAAAAAATACTACTCATTCTACTTTTGCACTAAGGGCAAAATCTGCTGTTGAGAAAGTAGAAAAAGATGAGTTTGCAAGGATTCTATTAGCCATAAATAAAAAGAGAGGTTACAAAAGTAGTCGTAAGGCTAATAATGAAGATGAGGGCCAGGCGATTGATGGAATGTTAAATGCTAAAAAATTATATGATGAAAATTTAACTCCTGGTCAACTCTCCTATCAATTACTAATAGAAGGAAAGAAACAATTACCAGACTTTTATCGATCTGATTTACAGGCAGAACTTGATAAAGTGTGGGAATTTCAGAAACAATTTCATCCTGAAATTTTAACAGATCAATTTAAAAAAGAATTGATTGGAAAAGGGCAACGAGCAACATCTGCTATTTTTTGGAAAACATACAATTTCAATACTTCAGATATAAAAGGCAGTAGAGAAGAAAAAAAATTAAAAGCTTACGAATGGCGAAATAACGCGATCAGTCAACAATTAGATAAAGAAGAAGTTGCCTATGTAATTACGGAGATCAACAATAATTTAAATAATTCTAGTGGTTATCTTGGTGCAATTAGCGACAGAAGTAAAGAATTATATTTTAATAAACAGACTGTTGGTCAGTACTTGTATAAACAAATTCAGGATAATCCACATGCAAGATTAAAAAATCAAGTGTTCTATCGCCAGGATTATTTTGATGAGTTTGAAACCATTTGGGAAACGCAATCAAAGTTTCATCCCGAGTTAACGGAAGAATTAAAAAAAGAAATTCGGGATATTATTATTTTTTATCAACGAAAATTAAAATCACAGAAAGGTCTGGTTAGTTTTTGCGAATTTGAAAATAAAGAGATTGAGATTGATAGAAATGGACAAAAAGTTAAAAAAACTATTGGTTTAAAAGTTGCGCCGAAATCTTCTCCCCTATTTCAGGAATTTAAGATTTGGCAGGTACTTAACAATGTGCTCATCAGAAAAAAAGGCAGCAAAAAGCGTGTACTTAAAGATGCCAATCAAGAAGAAATTTTCAGCTTAAGCTTAGAAGATAAACAAGCTTTGTTCAACGAATTAAACATCAAAGGAAATTTAAAAGCCAATAAGATTATCGAATTACTGGGCCGGGATACCAAAGAATGGGAGATCAATTATAGTGAGATTGAAGGCAATCGAACCAATAAAGCTTTTTATGATGCATATCTTAAAATATTGGAAACAGAAGGTTATAATGAAGATTTATTAAAACTATCTGACAAAGATGAAATTAATATTACCGAATTAAGCACACCCGTGGCAGAAATCAAAGATATGATTAAGCGTATTTTTGAAGTTTTAGAAATCGACCAAAATGTTTTAGAATTCGATGCAGAGTTAGATGGTAAGGATTTTGAACAACAGCCATCTTATCAGTTGTGGCACTTACTATATGCTTATGAGGGAGATAATTCTGCAAGTGGTAATGATAAATTGCACGATTTACTCGTAAAAAAGTTCTGTTTTAAAAAAGAGCATGCTAAAATTTTAGCTAACGTAAGTTTATCTGATGATTATGGGAACTTAAGTGCTAAAGCGATACGAAAAATCTATCCATATATAAGAGAATTACAATATGATAAGGCTTGCTTTCAGGCTGGCTATAAACATTCTGCCTCATCATTAACTAAAGAAGAAATTGCCAATCGACCATTAAAAGACAAGTTAGATTTACTAAAGAAAAATAGCTTACGTAATCCTGTTGTTGAGAAAATCCTTAATCAGGTAGTTAATGTAGTAAATACTTTAATTGAAACGAACAGTGAAAAAGATGCAGATGGCAAAATTATTAAACACTTCAAATTTGATGAAATAAGAATTGAGCTGGCTAGAGATTTAAAGAAAAATGCAAAAGAGCGGGCAGAAATGACCACAAATATCAATTCGGCAAAAATTGCTCATGAAAAGATTTTCAAACTATTGCAAACAGAATTCGGCGTAAAAAATCCAACCAGAAATGATATAATTAGATACAAGCTTTACGAAGAATTAAAAAACAATGGATACAAGGATTTATATACAAATACCTATATCGCAAGAGAAATCTTATTTAGTAAACAAATAGATATTGATCACATTATTCCTCAATCCAAAGTATTTGATGATAGCTTTTCTAATAAAACGGTAATTTTTAGAAAAAATAATTTAGATAAAGGAAATAAAACTGCTTATGATTATGTAGATAGCAAATTTGGAAAAGATAAACTAGCTGATTTTGAGCAGAGGATAGAATTTCTTTTTGAGCAAGGTAAAAAAAATAAAGAAGAGGGAATTTCAAAAGCTAAATATCAGAAATTATTAAAAATGGAAGCTGAAATTGGTGATGGCTTTGTTGAACGTGATTTAAGAGATAGCCAGTACATTGCAAAGAAAGCAAGAAACATGCTTTATGAAATCTGTAGAGTTGTTACACCCACAACCGGAAGTATAACTGATAAACTTCGATCAGACTGGGATTTAATCAATATTATGCAAGAACTCAATTTCGATAAGTTTAAGAAATTAGGTTTAACTGAACAGGTAGAGAAAAAAGATGGCAGTTTTAAAGAACGTATTATCGATTGGAGTAAACGAAACGACCATCGGCACCATGCCATGGATGCCTTAACCATTGCTTTTACGAAACAAAGCCATATTCAATACCTCAACTTTTTAAATGCCAGAAAAAATGAAAATCACAAAGAACATAACGCCATTATTGGTATTGAAGGCAAAGAAACTACTTGGAGATACGATGATGAGGGAAACAAAAAGCGTGTATTTAATTTGCCATTACAAAATTTCAGAGAAGAAGCCAAAAGGCATTTAGAAAATGTATTGGTTTCGTTCAAAGCAAAAAATAAGGTAGTCACCAAAAACAAGAACAAAACTAAATCTGCCAAAGGCGAAAAAACAAAAATTGAACTTACTCCAAGAGGGCAATTACATAAAGAAACGGTTTATGGGAAGTATCAATACTATGTTAGCAAAGAAGAGAAAGTAAGCATTAAATTTGATCAGGACACAATTAATAAAGTGTCGAATCCAACTTATAAAAAGCTTTTATCACAACGTTTAGCAGAACATAGTAACGATCCTAAAAAGGCTTTTACTGGAAAAAATACATTAGTCAAAAACCCTATTTATTTAGACAATAATAAAACGGAAATCTTACCCGAAACGGTAAAGCTAATCTGGTTAAAAGATGATTACTCAATAAGAAAAGACATCACTCCTGATAATTTCAAGGATACTAAAATTATTGAGAAGATTTTAGATGAGGATATAAAGCGCATTTTAAAACAAAGATTAGAAGAATACAATAATAACACGAAAGATGCTTTTTCTGATTTAGATAAAAATCCAATTTGGCTGAATAAGGAAAAGGGTATTTCAATTAAAAAGGTTAAGATTAGTGGCGTTAACAATGCAGAAGCTTTACATTATAAAAAAGATCATTTAGGTAATGAGATTTTAGATGAGAATAACAAACGAATACCTGTTGACTTTGTAAGTACTGGTAATAATCATCATGTAGCAATTTACAAAGACGAAAAGGGCAATTTACAGGAAAGAGTAGTTTCGCTTTTTGATGCCATTCAATTAGTAAACGATAGAGAACCAGTTATATCTAAAGATTATAACCAAGGTTTAGGATGGCAATTTTTATTTACCATGAAACAAAATGAATACTTTATTTTCCCTAATGAACAAACTGGTTTCGATCCTAAAAGTATTGATTTATTAGACCCTAAAAACAATAAGGAAATTAGCCTTAACTTATTTAGAGTACAGAAAATTGCCACAAAAGATTATTTTTTCAGACACCATCTTGAAACTAATGTTGAAGATAACTCAAAATTAAAAGGGACAACCTGGAGAAGAGAAGGTTTAGGAGGAATTGGTAAAATTATTAAGGTTCGTATAAACCATATCGGTGAAATTGTAAAAATAGGAGAATATTAATCAGAAAATATTGCTAAACAAATAACAAGCCACTCCTAAAACTTCTTCCACAAAAAAACCGCGAATTTCGACGAGGGAAGATTTAATCAGAATGGTTGCACCTGGAAAGAGGTGTTTCCTATGCTTTTTAATACGCTCGGTTCTTCGCGGTACCATCTGTCGTATGTTTAAGCAAAGGGCCACCTTTTTCTGGGTGTTTAATTTAAAACATTAAACCCCAACGCTCATGCCCTCACTACACTGGATTGGAAAAGAAAAGGTCATCAACCATCATCATGATGTACCTTTCAATGTTTTATACAAATCAAATCACTATCCTGACTATATTTTATATACACAATCCGGACAAATCATTTTATTAGAAACTAAAGGCGATGACAGGGATAATTCTGACAGTCAATCTAAATGTAGATTAGGAAATAAATGGGCTGAGCTGGCCGGAGAAAGGTTTAACTATTTCATGGTTTTCGAAAATAATCAGGTAGATGGCACATTTAGTGTCAGCAAAGCATTAACACTGATAAAAGAATTATAAGATGATCAAAAGGACACTTCATTTTAGCAATCCGGCCTATTTAAGTCTGCAAAAAAATCAGCTAGCTATCGATTTACCACACTTAAAATCGCTTGGAGAGCAGGAATCAAAAAAATCTATTCCGATAGAAGACATTGGCATTATCATTTTAGACAATCAGCAAATAACCATTACCCACGGATGCATTGCGGCTTTATTGGAAAATAATGCGGCCATCATCACCTGTAATCAAAGTCGTCATCCTACCGGGATGATGCTGCCTATAGACGGTCATAACACCCAAAGTGAACGGTTCCGCTATCAGATTGACGCTTCGCAACCGCTTAAAAAACAACTGTGGCAACAAACCGTTCAAGCTAAAATTCTAAATCAGGCAGCTGTACTTTTCAATCGAGGCATTGCCTGCGACAATATGGTGCATTTGGCCAAATCAGTTCGTTCTGGAGACCCTGATAATTATGAAGGCCGGGCCGCAGCCTATTACTGGAAAAATGTATTTCCTAAAAAGTTAGACTTCTTTCGTGGCCGGGAGGGCGATCCACCTAATAATCTACTTAATTATGGCTATGCAATTTTAAGAGCTATTGTTGCCCGTGGATTGGTTTGTTCGGGCCTGCTCCCTACTCTGGGCATACACCACCGGAATAAATACAACGCCTATTGTCTGGCGGATGATATTATGGAACCTTATAGGCCTTATGTTGATGAGATCGTTTTAGGAATTATAGATAGAGGCGAAAACTTTTTAGAATTGGGAACTTCTATTAAAATGCAGCTTTTGGGGATTGCTACCGCTGATGTACAATTTCAGAAAAGCAAAAGTCCGCTGATGGTTGGATTACAGAGCACAACTTCTTCTCTGGCGAGATGTTATGAAGGAACGACTCGAAAAATCATCTATCCAATGATGAAAAACTTCGATACCAGGCGGCCATATAATTATAATTTTTCTAATGAGCTTTCCATCATGAATAGTGAAAATTTGGAAGCTACCGGTCAAAATACTAGCGAAGACAAATTACCTTTTTAATGCATGCGTTTAAATGAATATCGAATTTTGTGGGTATTAGTATTTTTTGATCTTCCTACTGAAACCAAAAAGGAACGAAGTGTTGCAAGCAGGTTTCGTAAAGACATTATGCGTGATGGGTTTGCAATGTTTCAATTTTCCATCTACCTGAGGCACTGCAGCAGCAGAGAAAATGCAGATGTTCATATTAAACGAGTTAAAAAATTATTACCGGAAAAGGGCCACATTGGCATCATGACCGTTACCGATAAACAATTTGGAATGATGGAATTATTTTACGGTCGGAAAGAAAAGGAGCTCCCCGATACACCTCAACAGCTCGAACTATTCTAAAAAAAGCACATTACAATTTAATAAATACTTAGAATAAAAATCCTGGCGCAATTGCACCAGGATTTTTTTAATTCTAATTTTTGAACTAACCTACTGACGGATAGTTATTTGAAACCATGTATGTTGTTGTAAATATCAGTAGTTCAAAGAATGAAAGCAAATCACAACTGGAAAAACCAATTGTCCGCACGGTGGCGAGTTGTTGTAAATATCAGTAGTTCAAAGAATGAAAGCAAATCACAACAAGTTACTTTAATATCCGCACCAGCAGATCGTTGTTGTAAATATCAGTAGTTCAAAGAATGAAAGCAAATCGCTACCAAGGACCAACCGGAAAGCACGGTATTGCAGTTATTGTAAATATCAGCAGTTCGGCAGCATTCAAGCAAATTACGACCAATGGTCAGAACATATAACGAACATGTTTGTTGTTTGCAAAAAATAAGTGCTTCAAAGAATTAAGTTTGCAAATTCATGCATATCTATAAAAATTTGAGTGTTTTTTTAAACCAACAGTTAGAATTATAGCTTCAAGCAAAAAGGGTCTCAGCATTAACCAAGACCCTTTTTGTTTCATACTCACGAAATATTATTTTTCAGAGTTTTTCTTTTCAGTTACTTCTGCACGGATTTCTTGTGCTAATACTTTAAGATCTTGCATCGCTTTACGTACACGAGTACCAGCAGCTGCATTGCCAGCATTATAAAATTTTTCCACATCTGCTTCGATAGCAGCAACAGCAGCTTTAACTTTTGAGAATTTTTCCATCGCTAATTGATGTTTTTAAGGTTTAAAAAATTTATTTTTTTCCAATAATACATATTTACCTTGAATTAACAAGAGAAAGCATATTTTAATTTAAAATAAGTTTTACACATATTCACAATCTAAAAATGCCCCTGGCGTATTATACAAGTATTTTATTTAATAATGTGAGAAAATATGTTCACTTAATTTATTTGTTTCGAAAGCCTGATCAGATTATCAAAAGTTTGATTAGCGCTATTTACACAAACTTCATAATCAGCTTCCTCAACCTTTTCATTTATTATACTTACAAATTTTTTCCATTTAGCACCTAATTCTGCCCCATAAACACCGTAATAATGCAAACCATCCCCATTATCTTTAAAATTTGGATTAGCTAAGATATGTTTCTTAATTACGTTTCCGCCTAATGTAGCTCCTTCTAAAACATATAATGCACCCAAAATCGCTGCATTGTTCTGGTCAGGAATAAATAAGTCAAAATCTAAAGCCGGTAAGGTTAAGCTGTCAATATTCCAATATGCTAAATCTTTTTCCAGTGCATTAAGTTTTAATCGGCTATTCATATCCAATTCCTGCGCGAGATTGGTTTCAAGCATGTTGGCCAGCTTATTTTCCAGCCTTTGATGGATAATATAATTGATGGTAAGGAGTTTCTTATAATCATTTACACTTAGCGTGTGATTCATAATGTCGTGAACAAACATTAACGATTCCAGTTTTTTATGTTTTTCTGCTGTTTCTGTTCTTAATATATCGGCAATCATTCTATTCGTTATTTTTAAATTAAAATGGATATAAAAATAAAAGATTCGAATAAACCATCCGAATCTTTTATTTTTATTTTATTATATTGAATTAATTCATTCTCAGGTGCTTGTTAAACCAGAAATCGTGTACCGAATGTACACATTTCACCAGGTTATCATAGCCATCAGGCTTAGTAAGATATGCATTGGCACCAAATTCAATAGATGCTTTTACATCATCCGGATTATCCGAAGTAGAAAATAAAATTACTGGTATAGATTTTAAATAAGGAATATCGCGTATAAATTTCAGCAAATCCAATCCGGACAATCCCGGCAGGTTTAAATCCAATAAAATTAATTTGGGTTTGATTTTACTTTCTGCAAACTGTTGCAGTTTGGCCAAAGCTTTGGCGCCGTCTTCAACAATTGCAATATTCAATGTATCTCCTACCTCCTTGATGGCACTCTGCATAAAAAAAGCATAATCTTCATCATCCTCAACGTAAAATATATCTGGTGTACTCATTATTGTAAATTTTTAAAAGCTACGTAAAACGTAGACCCGGCATTCAGCTTGCTTTCAAACCAAACGCGGCCGTGATGCCGCTCAACCACTCGTTTAACAATGGCTAAACCAACACCAGTCCCTTCAATTTCCTTAACATTATCCATGCGCTTAAACAGTTCAAAAACCCTGTCGTAATACCTGTTATCAATTCCTATACCATTATCTTTAATGGCATAAACCGTTTCTCCTCCCTCAATATACGCAGAAATCTCTATGACAGGTTTTTCTACCATTAAAGAGTATTTGACCCCATTACTCATCAGATTGGTAAATACTTGCGCAATCATGGTCCTATCTCCCTTTATATTTGGCAAATGGCCTAAAATCAATTCGGATTTGTCTGCTTTGAAAGCCGCCCATACTTCAGATTTGATTTCTTGTATCAAGGATGGCATATCAATGGTTTCAAAATTAATTTCAGAACGCCCTACCCTTGCTAAATTTAAGATTTCCTTAATGAGGAAATTCATTTTATCAGCACCAATTAAAATCCTGCTCAACATCTTGATTGCATGATCATCAAGACTTTTGTTTTTCAGCATTAATTCTGCATATGTTTTGATAGAAGTTAATGGTGTTCTTAAGTCATGAGAGATGGTATAACTGAAAGTATCAAGCTCTTCATAAGCAGATTGCAATTTTTCATTCAATAACCTGATTTCATTGGCCTTTTTATTTACATCCGTAATGATAATTTCACGAATCCTTAAAACGGAGGCAATTTCTTCTGCCATCCATTTTTCAGAGGTATTGCTGACCACTTCCGACCAGGCTTCAAAAGATTTTCTGGGTGATAGATTAAGTAAACCATTTTCAGACAATACAACTTCTTTATCTGGATTTCCAGCCCAGTTTATGGTTGTTATGAGTTCAGGCTTAAACCAAATAATCATTTCGCCAAGATCTTTACTGATATTACAGGCCAAGATTCCTGAAGCAATGTCTTTATATTTCTTTGCCGGCGAATGTATTTCTGATAAACGATGGGTATAGTAGATGGATTCATCGTTGCTGGTTTTCAACCATTCTGCCAATTCTAAAATATCTTCATCAACCGGAACCTGCCCAATTGTTTTTAGTCTCTTTTCAAAAATTATAGCTGCACCCGTTGCATTGGTAATAGATAAAATATTTCTTTGATGATCGGTAAGGGCATCAATCAAATACTTATCCTGGCTGAGGTATTCAGAAAGTATGGCTGCAGTGCTTTTAAACTGTTCAACCATTTCAGAATCTTCTTCGTCCTGGCGATATTCCAATGCGGATGACAAGATCTGACCAATCAGTTTCGCACCTTCCCTTGCTTTATAATCAATAAATTTAGGTGAATAATTATGGCAGGCAATTAATCCCCATAGTTCACCATGAGAGATCAGCGAAATACTGAAACTGGAATACACACCCATATTTTTTAGATATTGGATATGAATCGGTGAAACTGCCCTTAAATTAGATTTTGTTAAATCTAATGGCTGATCGGTTAAATAAGTTAAGATATCGGAATCCTGCTCATTAACATCAGCTATTAACCTGGTTAAATTTAGTTTATATAATTCCCTTGCCTGTTTTGGAATATCGGATGCCGGATAATGAAGCCCGAAAAAAGGTTCAAGCTCATCATTTTTTTCTTCTGCAACTACTTCTCCATGACCATCATTTAAGAACTTATAAATCATGACACGATCATAATTGATGAGTTTTTTAACTTCAAGCGCTGCACCTTTTAATAAAGAGGAAACACTCCTGCCCTGCAACATGGCAGATGCCGAACGTCCGATTATGCCTTGAATGTCATATTGTAAGGTTACAGGTTCAAATTCTATCAACCAGTTATTTTCAGATTCGGAAATTGTAATATAATACGGCTTTTTATCAATATTTATCGGATGAGGATTAATGGCATCAAAATTTTTCCTGATTATACCTAGTTTAAGTAAATCCTCTATGTTGAATTCTGGTTCCTGCTGCGTTAAAAGATGGTCCAGTGCCGAAAGCGGCTGATCAAGAAGACCACTCGCCTGTTTGCTCAAAAAATAATTAATATTCTCACTTACATAGGTAATGTGAAAATCGTTTTTATGTACGGCAATTAAAAAACCATGTGCCTGAATTTTTCCAGGGATATGAATGGGCTCTTTATCGCAATTTGTAAGATCTACAGAAAATTGATTCATATTAAATTTAGATGCTACAAAAATATTAGAATTTTTCAATTAATAAGTATGAAGCATAGGTTTAGCAGTAGTGCAATTTAAATGATTGAGCTTAACATTTATTTTTTATTTTATATTTGTTAAAATTTTAAAAAATCAATTGCAAAACTTGGCAAAAAAAAACATTCTGGTTGTTGAAGATAACCATGCTATTTTAGATGTAATTACGCTCATTCTAGAAAGTGAAGCTTTCCATGTTGAAGGCTTAAATAATGGAACAAATTTTCTAAATCATGTACAGGAATTCAAACCTGACGTGATCATAATGGACATTATGCTTCCTGATATTGATGGTCGGGTGCTCCTTAAAGAATTAAAAAAAGCAAAGGCTACAAGTCATATACCTGTATTGATGATTTCTGCACGTTATCACTCAAATAATTATATTCTCGATAATGTTTCTGCGGACGATTTCATGGCAAAGCCATTTAATATTGATGAGTTAATGGATAAAATTTACGCATTATTAAAAGCTTAGCACATAAATTTTATTCCAAAAAGGCGTAATTTACTCCTTTTAGTTTAGGTGTTCAGTTATCGGCAAGAAATAAACCTTGCAATAATCATTTATTTCCTGCCTGCATAATTACAATTTTACAGATTAATCCTTCTTTTTAGCTACATCAACTTTCTTGGCATCTTTTGCTGAAGTTACCTTTTCATCTGCACTTTTAGCTTTCCCATTTTTGGGTGCTGTTGCTTTATTTTTTTCTGCTGCTGTTTTTGAATCTTTCATAATAATATTTTAATTAATGTAATTTAATCTTCAGTGGCAATCCAGGCTTTGGCTTCATCTATTTCATCAGGTTTAAATCCCCTGGAGTTGCCTGGTGTTAAAAAAGTAAAAAAATCAGAAAACCATTCTACACTTTTTTCAGCACTTATCACAGCAATTTTCTTCCACTTGGTAAAGTTTTGCAAACCTGCTTTAGCATCCTGAATCCATGCGCCTGTAGTGAAATTTTTAACTTCAGTATCCAGTACCAGTAAATACCTGATTTCTCCGAAACGATCTGATGTTCTGGCCAGGCCAGGAAGCAGAACGTCTTTCAAATCATCGGCACTTACCACACCAGTAGCCCGAACGCCAAAAATATGATCGGGTAATCCCGTAATTTCAGTTAACATATAAAATGGTTTTACTTAGAACAGCACGAACACTTAAGAAGTTTGAATAATATTAAAAATCTGGAAAGTTGTAAAGCATTTAAAACTCTTATCTTCCTGATAACGTTATTAAAACAACTTTAATAAAAACAATAAATTAAAACTATGAAAAGCAATTTAAATAGGCTACTGATAGCCGCACTGTCTGTAGCCATTACAGTTTCCGCCTGTACAAACACGACCAAGACCAACACTTCTACTGATTCTTTAACTGCAGATTCAACAGCGAGTACCGGTTTAAAACCTGCTGGTCCGCCACCAGAATGGGGACAAAGCATTAAGCCGGAAATGCAGTCAGTGATTGAAAAATTAGCAAGCTATGGTGATAAACCCATAGAAACACTTAGTGCTGCAGATGCCAGAAAAAATCATACGCCTACTGATGCCGTTATGGATCTGATCAAAGTAAATCACATAAAATTACCTGCTCCAATGGTTGATACTACCGGAAAAGACATTGATGTTCCAGGTGGAAAAGTTCATTTACGCATTTATACACCGAAATCAGGCAATGGTCCCTTTCCTGTAATTGTTTATTATCATGGCGGTGGTTTCGTTATTGCAAATCTTGATGTTTACAATGCTTCTGCTCAAGGCCTTGCAGAACAGGTTAATGCAGTTGTGGTGTCAGTAGCCTATCGTTTGGCACCAGAAAACAAATTCCCCACCGCACATAACGATGCCTTTGCCGCATATGAATGGGCGATTAAAAATGCAGTGAGCCTGAAAGGAGACCCGGCTAAAATTGCTGTTGTTGGAGAAAGTGCTGGTGGAAACCTGGCTGCAAACGTTTCCATTATGGCCAGAGATAAAAATATTATGGTTCCGGTACACGAAGTTTTGGTATATCCTATTGCACAAGCCAATATGAATACGGAATCTTATAAAATGTACGCCAATGCCAAACCACTAAATAAAGCCATGATGGCCTGGTTTACGGAAAAATACCTGACCACAATGATTGAAGCACAAAACCCTAAAATTTCCTTGGTAAATGCCAAATTAAAAGGATTGCCACCAACCACTATTATTACTGCAGAAATAGATCCTTTGCATGATGATGGCACCATGTTGGCCAATAAACTGGCTGAGGCAGGCGTAAATATAAATAGCAGAAATTATGAGGGCGTAACACATGAATTTTTTGGAATGGCAGCTGTTGTACCGGAAGCTAAAGCGGCCCAGGCATATGCTGCAGAACAATTGAAAGCAGCCTTTAAATAGAACTTCATTAAAGTTAAAACGCCTGTAAAATTACAAGCGTTTTATTTCACTTCATTGTCTAGTCCTGAAATAGCGATGCAAAAACGCATCGTTATGACAATTATTACAAATTGGGATACCAAAAGCATACCCAAAAAGACTATTCTTATCCTTTAAACATCAGATTGTTTTCGAGATTGAACAGGGTGAACTATCTACAACAGGCGCTTTAAAGAAATAGGTCATCCAGTCTCGCTCGACCATAGTGGGCTGGTTGGATACAAGGAATCGGCATTACGACTGAAAGTTATCATCAGCGTGGAGGATGCTATCAAGCGTATTGATGGAAATTCATATGAATTTTATGTCAGCACTCCCCAGGGTACTGCTTATGTTAAAGTCGAACGCCCTGCGGGCAGAAGGGCTTACATCAGAACAGTTCCGGACAGAACCCAAAAGGATAACCTTTTAAGTTTACCGCAGTGTAAATAACGATTAAATAAAAGGGCTACCGATGGTTGATCAGTAGCCCTTTTATTATCTTACATTACCCAAAGCCCCGTATACCCGCAAAGTGAAAAAGCCAATGAGATTATTGTATATCCAAAGTCAGGTTGCTTACCCAAGTCATATTCTTAAAGTGCCCGGCTCCCTCAAAATCAAAATACCGCTGTTTTAATAACCGCAATCTATATTTGACTGGGAGATAAACTGCCCATTTCGATGCTGTCAATGCTCCGGGATTTGCATAAAGAAAATTCTCCAGGTGAAAATCCAGATCGTCTGATGAGGGAATGAGAAGCTTGTCAAATTCTCCGGTATCCAGCACCTCACTTTCAATTTTAAAACGGCTCTGATCATCATTGAGACTAACATCAATACCGCTCAGATTCCAAAAGAAAGAAAGCGTCCTATTGATACGTGATCCACTGAATGAATACAGGCTGATTTCTTTTGCTTCAATAAGCATAGGACGCTGTAAATTGGGATCCACGATAAGAAAAACACTAAATTCTGTTCTTAATTTTTCGATCTCTTTTGCACTGTTTTCATCGAGCATCGGATATATTTCCTTGCTGTAAAGGATCTCCATCATTTTTTCACGGATCCGCGGATGTACATCTCCTCCTTCACCAAAAAACAAAGGTCTTCTGCCATCATTTGCCGGAACTACCTCGATCTTTTTGGCATCATGGTCCACAAACCTGATCTTCCAGATTTTAGCCGCCAGTAAAATGTTCTCATTTTCCCTCACCTGGGCAGTAAACGGGATCTGGCCGATCCCGGTACCGGAACTGACGACCTTATAATAGGTCTGCGCATTGAAAACGGTATAAAAATCACGTCCGTTCACAATCTTCTCCCCCTCTACCCCAATAATCAGCTCCCTTCCGAGTTCTTCTAAAAAATCTATCGAAATCAGGTAATCTACAATCTCTACAATTTCAACCTCCGCTATTAATTTAAAAGCATAATTGGATTTTAAACTCCCGACCAGCTCTTTTTTTGTGTTTCCTGAATGCTCCTTGGTGATCGAAAGCGCTTGGTGGAGCAGGATATCATAGGGGTAGTCAATGATTTCAGGAGGTTCGATAAAGCCTTCCAGGTATAAAAGCCAGCCTGCAAGTGATTGCAACAGGCTCCAGGGATTCGTTGCATATAATAAAAGCCTGCTTTTCGCCCCTTCCCTACGCCCACTTCTGCCTACACGCTGTATGAGCGACGCAATACTATGCGCCGCATCTAGCTGCACCACCTGGTCAACCGATCCGATATCAATTCCAAGTTCAAGCGTTGAGGTACAGGCAATGGTAAAATTCCTCCGTAACTTGCTCTTCGCAAATTCCTCCACATATTCCCTTACCTGTTTATCAACGGAAGAATGGTGAGAAAAATAATTCGCATGTCCGCCTACCCGCTCCGCTATTTTCATCAGGCTGACCGCGACCTCTTCGGCCCTTCCCCTGCTATTGGGAAAAACCAATACTTTGGAATCCCTGCTTTCCCTATAAAGATCCTTTAGCAGTTCCAGCGGCAGGGTATTACCAGTCTGCTCAAAATATTTAAAAACGGTATCCAGGTCCTTTGCGGCCGGATCCTTCAGCACAACCGTTCTTTCGGCTTCACCGGTAAACTTTTTGGCCTCGGCGAAATCGCCCAATGTGGCCGATAGACCAACAACCGAAAAGCTGCCCGAATTGATATCCTGAATCCTGGAGAGCAACGATTTCAAATGAACACCCCTGTCCGAACCAATGAACGAATGGATCTCATCGATCACCACATATTTCAGCTGCGAGAAGAGATTCTTAACATCGTATGGTTTATTGACAAACATGGCCTCCAGTGATTCGGGCGTAATCAGCACTATACCCTGCGGAGCCTTGAGCAATTTGTTTTTGAGCGATTTGTTTGCTTCTCCGTGCCATTTGGTCACTGTAATCTCCATATCAGAGCAGAGGTCTTCCACCCTCATGAACTGATCGTTGATGAGCGCGATGAGCGGGGAAATGTAAAGCACGGCAACCCCGCCCTGGTTGAAATCCAACTTGGACAATATCGGCAGAAAAGCCGCTTCGGTTTTCCCTGAAGCAGTCCTGGATGCAAGGATATAATGTCGGTCATCGCCCATGATCTTTTTGATCGCGACTGACTGGATATCACGGAAGCTTTCCCAGCGTTTATCCCTGACAAATTTTCTTACCGCAGGAGATAACAGGTCGAATGCTGTCACAGCTCTTCGATCCCGTCCAGGATCAGGTCATCAGGCCTCTCATCGGAAATCTGCACCTGGGAGAACAGGCGGTTTTTATCCAGTCCCGGGTTCTGCCGCAGTATATTGAGGATATTCAGGAAATCGCGGATTACCTCCCTTGGCGTCAAAAATTCATCTGCCCCGGGCTTATTGAACAGCTCTTCCATAAAACTTAAAATGTCCTCATCAGTGATCGCTATTTCCGATTTATAGTTAAAATCAAAGATCAGCTTGAGCTTCTTTAAAAGCACAAATATCTCATTGTTATCCAGCGGCAATAGCCTGATCACCGGTTGGGCAAAATCCCTGATCCCTACAGTCTCGAACTTATTGGTTTCAAGCCTTGTTTTCAGCGCATTATAGCTGAATAGTCCCCGGCGCTCGTTCTGAAGGAATTCAAAAGTGCCGGCAAAGTTGAAAAACAGGTGGGAAACCTTTCCCTGAAAACAGTCGTTATAAATACTTAATATCTTTTCATAGTTTTTCTCCCTCATGGCAGCAGTGGAAATCTTATAAAGGTTAATCGCCTCATCAAGATTGATCATAAAGCCGCTATAACCTATGCTCACAAAAAGTCTGGTAAAGTTCTTGAGCATATCATAATAGTTCAGGTCATTGATGATCTCGCGCACACCCAGGTCTTGTCTGGCCTCGGTCCTGGTGCTATATTCACCCTTTAGCCATTTTAACGCATTTCTCCTGAGCATATCATCGCCTGAAATATAGGCCTGGTAATACTTTAGCACTACTGTCCCAAAATCAAATCCACCGCTATCCGAAAGTTCATTGATCGTTTTCATAATCGCATTCTGCACAAGCGGCAGGTTGGCCTCCTCACGCATCGAATGGATCGGTAGCTGGTTTTCTTCTGCCGTTCTGCTCACCACCTGCTCAATCCATTTCTCAAGCAATGTCGGCAATGCGCCCCCTTCGGGTTTGGTCTGGATGGCGATGTTATCCATGATGGCAGCATAAAGTGCAAGTCCCTTCCCATCATTGGCATACAGCCTGTTATCTGGGGTAAAATCGGCTTTTGCTACCACAAATTTTTGCTTCAAGGCGACCGTATTGAGCAGGTGCAGGATAAAGGATTTCCCCGAACCGAAATCCCCAATCCAGAACTTTACCATACTGTGTCCATTCTTTACATCTTCAAGTGCAGCAACAACTGCATCGATCTCTTCGGACCTTCCCACAGTAATATGCTGTATCCCGATCTTTGGGACTACACCGCCAATAAGTGAATTGATGATCGCTGTAGCCTCTTTTGGCTTTAAATTTTCTATCATTTTGCTAAAATATTTTGATAATAATTTTTGTAAATCACGTAATTGTCCTCCTCTTCCTCAATCAGGACATCATCGATAAAATCATAACAGCTTTCATTGATACTGTCTATAAGCTGGTTTTTAAAAACACCTTTTTTCCTGGCTATCTCTTCGATCTCATCCTGCGGTACCGCAAAATTATTCCTTTCAAAATGAATAAGAATTTCACTTTGAATAGCAGAGAGTTTAACCTCATCTGTAAACACCTTGGTTTTGTCCTGGGCAACAGATACCAGCACAAGGTCCGGCAGATCAGGCACGGTCAAAACCGGCATGACAACCTGTTCATCTTCATCCTGTAGATATTTTTCCAGCAGTTTTACTGTACCGGAATGCTTTTGCTTGATCGCCTCGATTGCATCAGCGTTGAGTGAGATTTTCCTGCGTTTGGGAAGCAATACCGTTGATACTGCAGAAAGGGCCTGTGCTAAATCCCTGTTTGCAATAAGGTTTTCGATCACCACCTGGAAATCATGCAATTGCTCATCGGTTTTAAACAGCTTTTTGATATTGGTTTTGTTCAATGGCCTGTTATCAAAAGTTTCTGATAACAGATCGCAATGGATATAATGCACATATAACCTCAATGCCGCCTGTGGGTCTATGGTAGCGATGTCCTTGGACGCCTCATAATAGATCATCTCTTTAGATGGATTGGAGCTGTTCAATTCCGCCAGGTCCAGTACCATGTCAATATAACGCTGCGTATCTTTTTTAAAATCCCTGCTGATCACCTCAAAAGCCTGCTTCCATCTTCCGGGGCTCTGGGCATACAGTAACCGCTCTGTTTTCCGATCGGGCATATCGACCCGGGGAATCCATACCTGCAGGACCTGCGAGAGCTTATCGCTTATCCGGGAATTGTATTCACGCAAGACCTCTTCATCATTGATATCCAGATCGGTATTGATCTTGCGGGTGTGCCCGTAATGAGCACGCAGTGCATTCTCGGCATGCTTGAAAATATTATAGTGGATATCCAATAGGGAAGATAGCATCGTAAGTTTATAGCTATAATCATTCAGTCCGGTTTTAAAACGATTCCGGGTCATCAGGTCGGCTACCGTGTTGAATTCAACTTCGATGGCCGTCCCCTGTTTCCTGTATTTATAGGACAGATCTTCCAAAATGAGCACGAAAAGCTTAACGATTTCTTTCCTGCAGAAAGGAATGCTGCTGAAATTGTTGCTGGGATACCATAACTGGTTCAGGATATGTACCTGCTGGTCATTAAGGTTTAACTGTTTTTGATATTCGTCACCCAACTTATCTAGCTGCATGGTACCGTTGTATCCAGGATTTGAAAACGGGATCCGTTCACCGGCACCGGTAACGTCGATTATGGATAGTTCCATTTATGTTAATGATGAAGAGTCCTTAATTTAGCGTCTGACAATTGTAGAAAGATAAAAGCATCCTACATTACCATAGCCACTAATATAGCCAAATTCTGACCGGATTTCCAAATCAAATCAGCTATTATTTACCCTCACAATGTAGCTCTAAACCAGCTATCAGAATGGGCAGCTGAAATACTATTGATTGTTATTGTTACTTACGAGCCAATTGAATATGCTAAGACAGTTATTTCCATTGTAAATACACTAGCTGATTGGGGGAATAATCACAGAAATAAATTACAGAATGACTGTCATTTGTAAAGGAATCAAAATGAAAAGAACTTTATTTAATAATGCCCATCATCATTCTTCATAAGAGCATAACTAATGTCCGTTTAAGGTACTGAATGATCAATGTGCTTTTATTCCTGCCGTAATATGGCCAACTGCAGGTTTAGATTCCCTATTGCAATTGTGTATAACCAATCCTAAAAATCCTGTTCCAAAAAAAAGAGACAGAACTCCGTTCTGCCTCTCTACCTCAAACTAAACATTACCTAATCAATAATGTAAATGTTTTTATTATGCTAATTTCTTACCCGCCTTGATAAATAAATTCGCTATTTTCTTCACATCAGAACCTGTTAAGAATTCATCGAAACATTCTGCTGCGTGAGATTGTGTAACTGCTGTACCATTAATACCTGTAATCTGAACGCCAGCCTGAGTTGTATTTTGCTCTCCTGCATAAACTGCGTCTACTGCCGAAACACCAGTATCATTACCATTTGAAGTGTAAGCGATCCAAGGCTTTAACGCAGATGCACCTGATACATTCGCAGCCACCATTTGGCGGATATGTGATGCGTGACGAGCCTCTACAGAGTGAATTTGTAAAGCAGTTGTTAATACTGGCATACCTTTCAAAATTGGTGCCTGACCTTTGTAAGCCCTAACACCTGTATCTTCAAAAGCCAATGCTACTTTTAAAAATGTTTGATAATTGGTATCTACGTCTGCAAAACCACCACCGGCTGTGAAATCAAAATCAGCATATACATATTGATCAGCACCACTGATGTTCAAAGCACCTTTCAATAAATCTACGTGTGCACGTTCATGGTTACGAATGGTTGTGATTGCTTGTCTTGCAGGTCCGTCAGGGATATAAGTAGAATTGGCCAATGTTAAGGCATGGTTATAATAATTATATTCCAGGTATTCTAATGCTAAAGCAAAATTTAGTACATCATTAACAGAAGATGGATTAGTTTGTCCATAAGCTTTTTGAAATAATGAACCCATTGCTAATGGTAATGCAGCCATAGAAATTTTCTTTCCAACATTGAAAAAATCTTTCATTGCACTGCGTCGCGGACTTAATCTTTCATAGATCTCTCCATCCACTTTTTCTATTTGGTCTAATATATTTAAGATATTCATGATTGCTGAGTTTTAAAGATTAAAGGTTAATTACGTTAATTTTTGTTTTGATATATTTTCCGGCCGCGGCTAACACTTTATCTGGCGTAAGTGCCCCGTCTAATCCACCAGCAACGTTAGCACCTAATGAAGTCAATTCATTTAAATTTGCAAAACTTCCATTAGAAATGATGTCTCTGATATAAGCGGCGTGACGTGCTTCTACTGATACGATTTTACCTGCCGCTACCAGGTAAGCGTCTGTTGTAATCCGTACACCAGCACCATTATATGCGGCTACACCTAAATCTTCAAATGTCATTGCTGCACCCAAAACGCTGCTAGCACTTGTGAAATCAATAGAAGAGAAATCTACTTCAAGGCTTCCAATCGCAGCTGTACTTAATACATTTTTCAAAAACTCTCTGTGTGCAATTTCGTGGAATTGAATATCCTGGAAATAAGCTTTTTGAGCAGTAGTGAATGACGATGGTGGTGCAGATGCCACTTTAACATAAAATGCAGCTTCTAGTTGTTCTAATGCATAAGCATAATTTAAAACACCAATTTCATTTTTAAAATCTAAGGTCGCCCCAGTCATTACGTTTTCAACACCACGGTCTTTTCTACAACCGGCCGCAACCAAGGCAATACCAGCTGCACTTGCTCCGGCATACTGAAGAAAAGATCTTCTGCCTAGTGAGCCTTTAAATAAACTTTCTTCCTGAAGTTCACTTTTTGTTTCTAGTTCATTGTTTTTCATAGTCATCTATGTTTTAGGTTTTTGAATTCGTTTGATGATACATACGTGACAATTAATCCGCTGGTTTTTCATTTTTGATTTTTTTTTATTAAGTGATTTTAATACATTCACCAACCTATAGCTATGATTACACTAAAAGCCATTATTGTTGATGATGAAGAGTTCGCGCGATCGTCGTTATTTTTTTTATTACAACAAAATTGTCCGCAGGTAGAAATCACAGGAATCGCTAAATCGGTAGCCGAGGCCAGGGAATTTTTAGCCCATCATCCCATCAATCTCATTTTTCTGGATATTGCGATGCCGGGTGGTAATGGTTTTGAACTCATTCCTGATGCCCAAAAACACCATGCTGTAGTAATTTTCACCACCGCATATGATCAGTATGCCTTAAAGGCTATTAAGGCAAATGCACTGGATTACCTGTTGAAGCCCATCGACATTGATGAATTAAAAATAGCTGTTGATAAAGTTGCCGAATACCTCAAACGTTTTCAAAACCAGAATGAAATTGATGAACGGATTTCTAATCTGGCCTCAACCCTCAACAATAAATCGGAAATTAAAAAGTTAACCCTACCCTACGGACAGGGCTTTAAAATGGTTGATGTTGATGATATCATTTATATTGAGGCAGACAGCAACTATTCTGTACTTCATTTTGCCGATCAGGATAAAATTACCGTTTCGAAAGTTTTAAGGGAGTTTGAAGAACTTCTTCCTTCTGATCAGTTTGTACGCATCCATAAATCGAGTATTATTAACCTCAATCATTTAAAAGAATATAATTCTAAAAACGGATTGCAGGTTTTCTTAAAAAACGGAGAGAGCATTAATATATCAAGAAGAAGAGCAAGCGATTTTTTTGAGAAAATTAAACTTTTTATCAAGGCTGGAAGTGACCACTAATTTCCTTTCAACACTATTAAAAGCAGATCAAATGGTTAAGAAAATGCAGGTTTTTCATCATTATTCTTTCATTTTCGCCTTGCTGTTATTGCTTTTGCAGCCTGCTGACCTATTTTCTCAAACAACCTACCTGCCACATTATACTTCGAAAAACGGCCTGGCCAGTAATAATTGCTATTATATTCTGCAAGACAAAAAAGGCTTCATCTGGATTGCTACCGACAATGGGGTTAGTCGCTTTGATGGAACCAACTTTCAAAATTTCACCATTGAAGACGGCTTGCCTGATACACAGATCCTGCAGATGAAGGAAGACAAAAGTGGCCGGCTATGGTTCTTTTCACTAAACGGGCAACTCAGTTATTTAAAGGATGGTAAATTTTATAATAAAAATAATGACCAGCTGCTCAGAAAACTTAATTTCAATACCGTAATTGTATCTTTTCTGATTGACAAAAGCGGAAAAATATGGCTGGGTACCAACTCCAATTTAATTGTTTGCTGGGATGGAAAAATGATCAGAAAGTACATTTCTCCTAACCCTGATGATAAATTTATCAATGCTTTTATTCATGAAGACGAACAGGGAAATATCCTGGCCTATAGTGATTTAAGCGTTCAACGGTTTAATGGCAAAACATTTTCAATCCTCCGGTCAAAAGTACGCCCCATTTCATATATGACGGCCTGTAACATGCCTGACCAATCTCTCATTTATCTTGATCAGGAAGGACTTAAAGTGTTAAAATCGGGCAAAATAAATAACCTGATTTCCATTCCACAGAACCTGATTAAAAACATGTCAGGCTATTTTTATTATGATCAGTCATTAAAAGAAGTATGGTTGGCCAATGCGAATGGCACTTTTGCTTTGAATAAAAGCGGAAAAACAATACAATACCTTCAGGATATTGCGGTAAATCAGGTAATGAAGGATAGTAACCAGAATATGTGGTTTGCCACAACCACAGGAATTTATATGTTGCCGAATGCCAGTAACAGACTTTCCATTATAGATGCAGAATCCGGCCTGAGCAGCAATGTCATCAAGAGCATTACCAAAGATGCGAAAAACCGCTTATGGCTGGGCACTGATGACGCTGTTATTGATATTCTGAATATTCATAATTACCAGATTATGGAAGTAGGTTTAGATGATTTTAAAAAGTACAAAACCATCAAGCAACTCTCCTTCGATGCACAGAATGAATCGATTTATTTTGCATCTGATTACGGAATGGGTGTTTTTAAAAACATTTATAAAAATACAGATGATGTCAGCTACCTGAAAGAAGCAAATAATTCCATGTTTGTGATTAAGCATTTTAGTTTAAGTGGAAATAATAATCACCTGGCTTTGGCATTATCATCCGGTGTTGTTTTCTTATCCGATAAAGCACGAAAATTTGAATTTAATTCACTGAAATATAAAGAAAAAGAAGATTTTTTTAAAGACAGGTCTTACCACGTTTTTTATGACCATAAAGGAAATTTATGGTTTTCGAATATTAATGGTTTATCTGAATTTTCGAATGGCCGCCTGATTAAACATTATGAACATGAACCGCTTTTAACCAAACGGATTAATGATATCCAGCAACTGGCTGACGGCACGCTGATTCTGGCAACAGATGGCTATGGCTTAATCTTCTATCACGAAGGCAAAATAACCAAACAGATTACCCAGGAAAATGGGTTAACCAATAACATCTGTACCAAACTTTTTATTAAAAACAACGAAATCTGGGTACTTACGAATAAAGGCGTAAACAAGATTACCAATTACCCGCAGGCCCCGGCAGTAGCCAATTTCGATTATGGGAAAGATTTGCTGAGTGATGACATCAATAGCTTATTTATTGATGATAGTACCGCCTATTTCGCTACGAATAAAGGGCTGATATTATTTAAATACAACAATAAAAATATTAGCAGGAATTTACCAAAGGTTTACGTTACCTCTGTAATCAAAGATAATGAACGCTTACCTATTGATAAGGAAAACTTCACCTTCGAAACCGGAAACAGCACTATCCTATTTACCTTTAGCGCTGTAGATTTTACCACCAGCGATATTACCTATCGCTATCGCTTAAACGATCATTCTGCCTGGTTGGAAACCAGAACCAGAAGGTTAGATTTTTCATCCCTGCAATCCGGAGATTATGTTTTCGAAGTATGTGCAAAAAGCCAAAACGGAAACTGGGGCCCGTCAGCCAAGATCGCTTTTACGATTAAAAAGCAATTCTGGCAAAGCCTATGGTTCCTGTCAGTTCTGATTTTATTAGTGGCATATATCTTTTATAAGGTGGCTGTTTACATTACCCGCAAGCAGAAAGATAAAGAACAGGAACAATTACTCCTGAAAAATAAAGTGCTGATGCTCGAACAACAGGCACTTCAGGCCATGATGAATCCGCATTTTGTTTTCAATGTAATGAACTCCATCCAGCATTACATCAATACGCAAAATACGGCATCGGCAAATAAAGTGCTAACTGGTTTTGCACGCCTGATCAGAAAAAATCTGGAAATTTGTACCAAAAGCTATATCTCACTGGAAGAAGAGCTCGAATACCTTAATCTTTACCTGAAACTGGAAAAAAACCGTTTTGGGGATAAACTACATTATATTTTTTCAATTGACCCGGAAATAGACCTTGGCGATACTTTTATTCCCTCCATGCTGTTGCAGCCTTATGTAGAAAATGCCATCTGGCATGGTATTATGCCAAAGGAAACGGAAGGCCAAATCCAGATCAACATTAAAATGCTTGATTCCTTTTATCTGAACATCGAAATTATAGATGATGGTATTGGAATCGAAAACTCTTTAAAAAATAAAAAGGATACCCATATCAGTAAAGGTATGCAACTGACGAAAGAACGACTGAACCTGTTGGCGCAGATTGAAGCAAAACCTATACACTTAAATGTGCACCAAAATGCTATAAATGGTACAACCGTGTCAATTTCCATATCGTTAAAATAATAATTTACCGTTTACTCAATTATTAATACCACTCACTAAATAGAACTTCCCGGGATCATGGTTTAGCCTTAAACTTGTGTTAGAAATAAACGATAGTGTTTATCAAAGACGTTCTTATAGGATTGATATAGATATTTAATAACCTAACCTAAAGCTATATCTTAATTCAGGTTTCATTTGTGTGTTGAAAGCGGTCTTGTTTTTTAAAAAGCGAGACCGCTTTTTTTATGCCTGAAAATTATATTTTTGTATATGCTCCAGCAAGACATTAGCAAACACATTGAAGCCCTTATTTTTTCTTCTGTTCAGAGTATCAGCATCCAGGAGATTAATCTGGCTTTAAATTCGGTATTACAAGAGGAATATACTGAAACGTATATCCTGGAGTGTATAATGATGATTGAGGAAAAATATAAGCAGGATGAATTTGCGATTGAACTGGTAAATTTAAACAATGGATACCAGTTTCTCACTAAAAAGGATTTTCATGAAACCGTTAATCAGCTTCAGTTACACCGTTCCAAGAAAAAATTAAGTCAGGCCGCTATGGAAACCCTGGCAATTATTGCTTATCGCCAACCCATTACCAAGCTGGAAATCGAACAAATCAGAGGTGTAAATTCAGATTATTCTGTGCAGCGTTTGCTGGAAAAAGAACTCATCAGCATGGAAGGAAAAGCGGAAACGCCCGGCCGTCCAATTCTTTACCGGACCAGTTCATTATTCATGGATTATTTTGGTTTAAACCATTTAAACCAACTTCCACAGTTAAAAGATATCGCAAAAGATGAAAATGCAGTCGGTGAAAACATAGAGTAAAATAATTTAATTTCTTTGCTGTCAGATTGTTATTAAAAAAGTTTTTTTTTGTATTTTTAAACTATAAAATCAATCTTTATTTTTGTGTTATGAAAGCGCCAAAGAAACTCCCAAACAAGCCAACTACCAAAAAACAGGTAGACGAAGATGACGATCTTGAAGATGACGACATTCAAACAAAGAAAGTAAAGTCTCATGATGATGATGAAGATGATTTTGATGTTCCATTAGATGACCTGGACAATTTTGACAACTTTGATGATGATGATGACGATTATTAATATTTAAAAAATGATATATTTGAAAAAGCATCCTGCCTGTTGGTTGGATGCTTTTTAATTTTAAAAACATTTCATGCAAATTATACAGGTAAATAATTCAGCCCTTAAAAAAGATTTCTTAGACGTTCCGAAAGTGCTTTACAAAAATGATAAGAATTGGATCTGTCCTTTAGATAGTGAAGTTGAAAATGTTTTTGATCCGCAGAAAAATGTTTTTTTCACCCATGGTAAATGTACCAGATGGGTTTTAAAGGATGAGTCAGGAAAACTGATTGGTCGAGTGGCTGCCTTTATCAATGAAAAAAAAGCATTTCAATATGACCAGCCAACAGGTGGAATGGGCTTCTTTGAATGCATTGATGATCAGCAGGCTGCTTTTTTGTTATTTGATACCGCAAAAGCCTGGTTAATGGAAAATGGGATGAAAGCCATGGACGGACCAATTAACTTCGGAGAAAATGATTCTTTCTGGGGCTTACTGGTGGAAGGTTTTACTCCTCCTTCTTTTGGAATGAATTATAATTTCCCATATTATAAAAAGTTTTTTGATGCCTATGGTTTTACAACGGCATACGAACAACTGACCAATCACATCAATTTAACCGTTCCTTTTCCGGAGCGATTCACCAAAATTGCAAATTGGGTAAGAAATAAACCAGGTTACACTTTTGAATATTTCAGTAAGGCAAATGCTGAGAAATACATTAATGATCTGATGGAAATCTATAATGACGGCTGGCAAGACTTTGAAAATTTTGTCCCCATTAAAAAAGAAACATTAGAGGCGAGTTTTAAAAGCATGGAACCTATCATGGATGAACATTTGATCCAGTTCGCCTATTTTAATGGGGAGCCTGCTTCTTTTGTGGTATTAATTCCGGATGCAAACCAAATGATTAAGGGTTTTGACGGGAAACTGGGTTTGATTGAAAAACTAAAATTTGCTTACCGCAGATGGGTTGGGGTAACCAGGATGCGTGCCATTGTAATGGGAACCAAACCCAAATTTCAGAAACATGGCTTAGAATCGGTTTTATTCATCAGATTAGGAGAATACGTACTGCCTAAAAACCAATATAAAGAACTAGAATTAAGCTGGGTGGGAGATTTCAACGCGCAAATGATTGCCATCCATAAAGCTACAGGTGCTACTTTTGGCAAGAAGCATTTAACCATGCAAAAGGTTTTTAATAAACAGGATTAAAGATCAAGGAACAATGAGCAAGGAGCAAATTAAACCATAATATCTTCACTCCTTGCTCATTGTTCCTTATGCTTCAATTCACATTCCCAATTTATCATACAAGTCGATGACCTTCTTGCGAAGTTTATTGATTTCCTCGTCTTTTGCTGTCAGTTGCTCGCGTAATTCATTTGAATTGACAGATGAACCCTGATCTACGGTTTCACCAGTCAATAACATCATTACAGGCACTTTAAATGTTTTGGCGATTTGCAGTAACCTGGAAATATTAAGATCCGTTTGGCCAGTTTCAATTTTGCAAAAAGCAGGAGTTGAAATATTCAGCTGTTTGGCAGCTTCTGCCTGACTTAAACCAAGTGCTACCCTGCTCTTTTTAATCCGATCTCCAATGCTATTCATGTTTTTCAAATTAGAGGTGAAATAAGAGAACCTGATCCGTCTAATATCTCACGTCTTCTATCTATTTCTCTAAAGCAGCAGCCAATTCAGGCAGATCGAAACCCGCATAATTTCCTGAACTCATCATCAATAAATTACTATTTCTATAATTCAGGCTCAACAAATAATCTTTTAGTTTTTTTGCATCATTAAAAAATTTAAGCTTTGGGTTAGCAAAAGCTTGCTGTACGTCTTCTTCAGAAAATGGCTCCATCCTCTTCTGTTCAAAACTTTTTAAATCGATAAAAACAATGGCTTCATCCGCCTGATTCATCGCACCAGCATACTCTTTCAGGAAATCTTTATTCAGGCTGCTGAAAGTATGTAATTCTATGCAAGCAACTAATTTTCTGGCTTCAAACTGAGCTTTAACCGCATCAATAGTGGCTTTCAGTTTAGATGGTGAATGTGCAAAGTCTTTATAAACATTTGTTGATTCATCAGCAGAAATGACCTCTAATCTTTTAGCTGCACCAGTAAAAGATGCTATCGCAGTATCAAAGTCGGCCTGGCTGATATTCAGTTCTGCACAAACCAGTTTGGCAGCATTTAAATTCATCAGGTTATGATCACCAAATATTTTTAAAGCCGTTTGCTCTGGCAATAAATAAGTAATTCCATTGTTAATTTTGTGATCAGGAATAGCATAACCGATCTTTTTGACTTTTGCTTTCGATTGATCTACAATATTGTTCAAATCCTGATCAGCTTTGCAATAAATCAAAGTACCATTTTCTTCAATGGTATCTATAAATTTATCAAACTGAGAAGTATAATCAGCATAGGTAGGGAAAACATTAATATGATCCCAGGCTATACCACTAATTACAGCCACATTGGCCTTGTAAAGATGGAATTTTGGTCTTCTGTCAATTGGCGAAGATAAATATTCATCGCCTTCTATGATCATAACAGGTGCCTCTTCGGTCACTTTCACCATGGTTTCAAAACCAGCCAATTGGGCGCCAACCAGGTAATCAAAATCACGATTATAATAATTCAGCACATGCAGAATCATACTGGTAATGGTGGTTTTACCATGACTGCCGCCAATTACTACGCGCAACTTATTTTTGCTTTGCTCGTAAATATATTCGGGGTATGAGTAAATTTTTACGCCAAGTTCCTGAGCTTTTAACAACTCCGGGTTATCAATTCTGGCGTGCATTCCTAAAATAACGGCATCTAAATCTGCAGAAATCCGGCTTTCCTCCCAGCCCATTTCAGCAGGTAGTAAACCATATTGATCCAAACGTGATTTAGCAGGTTCGAAAATCACATCATCAGCACCTGAAATCTGATATCCTTTTTTATGTAAGGCAATGGCCAGGTTGTGCATCGCACTGCCACCAATTGCTATGAAATGTATACGCATATTAATTAATTATTGAATGAGGGAATTAGTGAATGATTGAATGGTAGTGCGTCATAAACTAAAACATTCTATCAATAACTCATTCAAAAATTCAATCATTATTTCTTTTCAAACTGAGCCGCAACCCAATCGTCATTTTGTTTGTGATCAAGATATTTAATGCCATACTTGGCACATTCAGCGGTAATCATGCTTAAGTCGGGTTCCAGGTAAAAGCCACTAAAGAAAATTTTTCCTTCAGCTTTCAATACTTCTGCATAACGATGGATCTGATCAAGCAAAATATTTCTATTGATATTTGCAAAAATGAGATCATATGTTTCATCCGGAATCACTTCCTTACTGCCGCAAAGTGCTTTTAAGTTGATGACGTTATTCAAAGTAGCGTTTTCTATGGTGCTTTCATAGCAAATGTCATCATAATCAATGGCCATTAAACTTTTAGCACCAAGCTTACCTGCCAGGATAGCTAAAATTCCTGTACCACAACCCATATCAAGAATATTTTTGTCGAGCAGATCGGCAGATAAAATATACTGTATCATCATGGTTGTAGTTTGATGGTGACCAGTTCCAAAAGCCATTTTCGGATCAATGATTATCTCATACGGATAGGATGGTTTCGGCTCATGAAAAGTTGCCCGCACATAACAAACGTCATCAATAATCAGCGGACTGAAGTTTTTTTCCCATTCGGCATTCCAATTCTCATCTGCCACATCTTCTAAAATGTATGTGGTCGCAAAATCGTCAGCATACCCGCCAAGCAAATCTTTTAATTCTTGCTCGTTGAAGTTATCTTTAATGACGAAGGCCGTAAAACCACCCTCACTGTCTTCGAAAGTATCAAAACCTAAATCAGCAAGATCACTGATGAGTAGATCTTGCTGAAATTCTTCAATACTGTTGAATTTAAATATTGCTTTTATATATTGCATCTAGCTGTTTAATGCTTTAATAATGTCTGTAAAATCGCGTGATTTCAAAGATGCACCACCTATCAAACCACCATCGATATCCTTTTGTGAAAATAAACTTGCAGCATTACCCGGGTTGCAACTTCCTCCGTAAAGAATGGTCGTATCATCTGCAGTGTTAAAACCATAGTTGGCTTCAATTTCTGAACGGATAAATGCATGAATATCCTGTGCTTGTTCTGGTGAAGCGGTTAAACCTGTACCAATGGCCCAAACCGGTTCATAAGCAATAACAATTTTAGCGAAATCAGTATCGCTTAAACTAAATATACCTTCAACTAATTGCTTTTTCAATACTTCGTAATAACTTCCGTTGTTACGTTCATCTAAAGTTTCGCCGATACAGAAAATTGGTGTTAAGCCATTGGCTAAAGCCACCTTAGTTTTTTCAGCCAGTAAAGCATCACTTTCTGCAAAATACTGCCTGCGCTCTGAGTGGCCTAAAATAACATATTCTGCACCAACAGACTTTACCATCTTAGCGGATGTTTCGCCGGTATAAGCACCATTTTCCTTATCACTGATATTTTGAGCCCCAATTTTAACATCATTTCCACCCAACTTTACCAGGCTGTTTAAATGAATAAAAGGTGAGCAAATAATAGCAATTTGATCGCCTTTGCGTTCATCTTTAACCATATTTACAATTTCACTAAATAACGAAACACCTTCATTATAGTCTAAATTCATTTTCCAGTTACCGGCTACTATTTGTTTTCTCATTTTATTTAATTTATTGGTTTGAAGATCCCATTAAAAAGATCTTATTAATATTAATAGTTTCTATGAGCGGATGTTAATTCAAAAACTTTCGTTAAAATATCTTTTTCTAGGCTACCAAACGGCAAAGATTTCCTTGCAAACACTTTTTCTGCCGTTTCGAACATTTTTTCTAATTTATAAGATTCGAAGCAATTTCCGCCACCCCAGCTAAAATCAGGGATATGATTTGGAGGAAGGCCGGCTCCGAAAACATTGGCACTTACGCCAACTACGGTTCCTGTATTAAACATGGTGTTGATGCCACTCTTGGAATGATCGGCCATGATTAAACCGCAAAATTGAAGCTGTGTATTTCGCATAGATTGGCTTTCATAATCATAAAGTTTCACTTCTGCGTAATTATTTTTGAGGTTGGAGTTATTGGTATCAGCACCGATATTGCACCATTCGCCCAATACAGAATTACCTAAATAGCCCTCATGGCCTTTTGCCGAGTTCCCCCAAATCACTGAATTATTAATTTCACCACCTGCACGGCTATTGGGGCCGATCGTTGTTCCTGAATAGATCTTCGCGCCCATTTTGATGGATGAATTTTCACAAAGTGCAAAAGAACCGCGGATAAGGCTACCTTCCCAGATTTCAGCATTCTTGCCCATGTAAATCGGGCCATAAGTGGTATTCAGCACACTGCATTCAACTTTCGCCCCTTCTTCTAAAAAGATATCATGGCCTATTAATTGATTGGTACTGCTGATTGCCGCTGAACTCCGTCCTTTAGTTAACAACTCAAAGTCTTTTCTGATCTCCGTTGGATTATTTGAAAAAATCTGTTCCGGATAGGTCATTTTTAAAAATTTCGAATTAAATTCGATAGGTTTTAACTGATGTCGGGCCTGCTGATAAGTGAAGACATCACTGGAATTAAAAGCAAGAACGATATCACCAGCTAAAAGGACCTCACCGTTTTTAAGTGCTGCTATAGATTGAAGTAAATCTTCATCCGGACATAAGGCACCATTGATATATAAAGAAGCTTCAACCGAAGCAAATTTTGCAGTTAAATAGTTTTGAGTGATAAAACCATAATCGGCTTTCAGGTACTTTCCCCATTTTTCGGCAATGGTTAAAATACCAATGCGCAAATCGGCCACGGGCCGGGTAAAGGTTAGCGGACGTAAAGACATCCAGCTGGCATCATCAAATAAATTGATTGTCATAAGCAGCAAAAATAAAAAAAGTCCCGATGCTTTTGGCAAAGGGACTTCAAAAAATGCTTTTTGTTGCTAAAATTATTTCTTAGCGTAACGGTTTTTGAATTTATCGATACGTCCTGCTGTATCAACCAATTTCATTTTACCGGTATAGAAAGGGTGTGAAGTATGAGAAATCTCTAATTTATAAAGAGGATACTCGTTACCATCTTCCCATTTAATTGTTTCTTTAGTATCTACGCAAGATTTTGTTAAGAAGGCATATTCGTTAGACATGTCTTTAAAAACAACTGGTCTGTAGCTTGTTGGGTGCAAATCTTTTTTCATTTGAATATTATTTTAAGTTATTTGTGTGAAAGCATCAAGAACATTTTTGCAATTTGCTGGCAACAACGCTTATGACAATTTCTATTAATCTTTCTACTTCTATTTTAGAGGATGCAAATATCCTAATTTTATTTTTGATTTACAAGCCAAAATTGAGAATTTTAATTTATAGGCCCATCCCTTACAGAGAACACGATAATTATCTTTGATAGAAGCAATGCCAACTCCTTAACTATTAACTCATCAGGCTACAAACTTAAACTTTTTTGAATTCAAAATTGTTTATCCGATATTTAAAAAATATAACTAAATTTGAAATATGAGAAAAGACGGCGCATTTGATGGCATTATCCACTCAAATAGTAGTGGGAAGCTTTATATTAAAAGTCCTGATTTTTTTGCACAGCCACGCATTAAAGAAATGGTTGGCGCATTAATGGAATCCAGTATTTTTAAAAAAATAGAAAAAGATAAAAATAAGAAATAACCTGTAGATGCCTTTTAACCTGCTTTTGTTTCCGCTTGTGGGTGGCTACTATATTCTAATCAGGTTTAGATACCTCCGTTATATTCAATACCGGCTTGAGAGTCAGCGTGTATTACTAAATTCTGCTATTGCCGGCATCATGCTATTAGCTGTGTGTTTTCTGTTAAGAACACTATTCATCGCAATATTTCCTGAAACAGTTGCTTATTTAAGCACATTATTACCCATTCGCACACCATATTTTGGTACCACCAGTATGTCATTGTTTGTTGCGGTAGGTGCAACTGAGTTTGCCAACCTGTTTATTAACCGGCTTGACGCGATCAAAAAGGCCATATTTACCTCAGGCAATGAGTTTGAACTTTTATTGAGTTCATCCTTTTTTGATGCACACCTTTTACAATTTACGATGGATAGTGGTAAATTTTATATTGGCTGGGTGAAAGAGTTACCAAAACCCTTTACTACCAGTTATATCCGCATTACGCCCGCCTTTAGTGGTTACAGAAACAATGATAAAGAACTCGTTTTTACCACTCAGTATTTAACCGTTTACGCCAGTTATATTGAAGATGGTTCTGTTGCCAACACCAATGAACTGAAAACTGATCTTGTACTTAAAGCGGATAAAATCAATTCCGTTTCATTTTTTGATATGGATATGTACAACCGATTTAATCCTGTACAGGAGTAATACTTAAGCTAATTCTTTCGGCTATATTTTTCCCAGGTTTCTACCTTGGCTTTTTGCCTCGCCATGTAGGTGTCCGCTATTACCTCTGCAGCACTTGAACCTTCAACCGTTTCCAGCAATTCTTTTAATTTATACTGATCTACATCTGCTTTATAAAGGATTTGAATCAGTTTTGGAAAATCGTTATCGATCAGGTAAGCGAATGCATCAATCAGCACATTGCGCAATTCCTCTTCAGATAAACGCTCTTCGATATCAAAATCTTTGCTGATGATTTTAAGAATAGACATTTTTTTTTGATCGTTTTTTCGTATTAGTTGATTGTTGTTTTAGCTAACTGTTTATTGTCTTTCTTTCTAACCGATAGTCATTACTTCTCTTTGCTCCTTAATCTTTGTTCCCTTATCTTTACCTCTCACTCCTTACCCACTACACCCATTTAATTTCCTGGCAAAGCTCGATCAAAACGCCATTGGTACTTTTTGGATGAATAAAGCAGACCATCTTATTATCCGCACCTTTTTTCGGAACATCGTTTAGAAGCACAAAACCTAAGGATTTTAACCTTTCCATCTCTTCCAGAATATTATCTACTGCGAAAGCAATGTGATGAATTCCTTCTCCTTTTTTCTCCAGAAATCTGGCAATTGCACAATCATCATCTGTTGCCTCAAGTAGTTCTACTTTATTCTCTCCGGTTTTAAAAAATGCGGTTTTCACCTGCTCTGAATCAACTATTTCCGTTTTATAGCAGGAAGTATTCAACAATAACTCATAGTGTGGAACGGACCTGGAAAGGTTATTTACCGCTATTCCGATATGTTCTATCTTATTCATCGTTTACAAAGGTTGGTTGAATGTAAAAATGCGGCTTTTCTCTATAACCTCATAGCTATTATTTATAATTCTTAGGAAAGTTTTTTTGTATCTTTGTATTATAATTAACAGAATAGAGATGAAACAGCCGATATATTTAGATAATAACGCCACAACACCTTTAGATCCAAGAGTGTTGGAAGCGATGCTACCTTACTTTACTGAGAAATTTGGAAATGCCGCAAGCCGTAATCACGCTTTTGGTTGGGTGGCTGAAGAAGGAGTAGATTATGCTCGTGAGCAGGTAGCCAAATTAATCGGCTGTACTGAAAAAGAAGTCATTTTTACATCAGGCGCTACTGAAGCCGATAACCTGGCGATTAAAGGTGTGTTCGAAATGTATAAAGAAAAAGGTAACCACATCATTACTGCAGTTACTGAACATAAAGCCGTATTGGATACCTGTAAGCACCTGGAGAAAAACGGTGCAAGAGTAACTTATTTAGGCGTTAAAGAAGATGGTTTAATCGACTTAGCTGAATTGGAAGCAGCGATGACTCCTGAAACTATTTTAGTTTCGATCATGTATGGAAATAATGAAATTGGCGTTATTCAGCCGGTTAAAGAAATTTCTGCTATTGCACATAAGTTTGGTGCATTATTCATGACTGATGCGACTCAAGCGGTAGGTAAAATTCCGGTTGATGTAAATGCAGATGGAATAGATTTAATGGCTTTTTCTGCGCATAAAATGTATGGTCCGAAAGGCGTTGGTGCACTTTACGTTCGTAGAAAAAACCCAAGAGTTAAAGTAACTTCACAAATGGACGGCGGTGGCCATGAGCGTGGCATGCGTTCCGGTACCTTAAATGTTCCAGGTATTGTGGGTTTAGGTAAAGCCTGTGAACTTTGCCGCTTGGAAATGGAAAGCGAAGCCATTCGTTTATCTGGCATGCGTGATCGTTTAGAGTCGACTTTAAATAAAATGGAAGAAAGTTATGTGAATGGTAATACACAACACCGTTTACCACATGTGGCTAATATTTCTTTCAAATACGTGGAAGGTGAAGGCTTAATGATGGCCATGAGCGATTTAGCGGTATCATCAGGCTCAGCCTGTACATCTGCTTCTTTAGAACCATCGTATGTATTAAAGAGCTTAGGTTTATCAGATGATTTAGCACACTCTTCTATCCGTTACGGATTAGGACGCTTTACCACTGAAGAAGAAATAGATCAGGCGATTGCAGTTACTGAAAAAGCGGTAAATCACTTAAGAGAACTTTCTCCACTTTGGGAAATGTTTAAAGAAGGAATCGATTTGAGTAAAATTGAATGGGCTGAACACTAAATTAATTTACGATTGTAGATTGACGAATTGCGATTTGAAAGCTACAATCCAATAAAATAAAAAATTTAATAATTTACGGTGGAGGGGCAATCTAAAATCGTAAATCTAAAATCTAAAATATCATGGCATATTCAGAAAAAGTAATTGACCATTACAATAACCCACGTAACGTAGGTACACTAAATAAAGACAGTAAATTTGTCGGAACAGGATTAGTTGGCGCACCTGAGTGTGGCGACGTAATGCGTTTGCAGATTGAAGTAAGTGAAGATAATGTTATCACTGACGCTAAATTTAAAACATTTGGTTGTGGTTCTGCTATTGCATCTTCATCTCTGGCAACAGAATGGTTAAAAGGTAAAACCATTGATGAGGCTTTATCTATCGACAACATGGATATTGTTGAAGAATTGGCTTTACCTCCGGTAAAAATTCACTGCTCTGTATTGGCAGAAGATGCAATTAAATCGGCCATTAACGATTACCGTGTAAAAAATGGCTTAGAGGCAATTGTTTTAGAAAAATCACATCATTAAAATAGATGTGAGAATTCAGATTTGAGATGTGAGTATGACTTCACAAGTCTCAAATCTCATATCTCATATCTCAAATCTATATCATTATGATTACGATAACCGATAAAGCAAAAGATAAAATCGACCACTTAATGCAGGATTCTGAAATGGGTTCTGATTACTTTTTACGCGTTTCTGTAAAAGGTGGTGGTTGTTCTGGTTTATCTTATAATTTGGATTTCGATAACGAAGAACAAAAAGGTGATCAGTTTTTTGAAGATAGAGGAATCAAAATTGCATTGGATATGAAATCATTCCTTTATCTGGCCGGAACGGAATTAGATTTCACTGATGGCTTAAATGGAAAAGGATTTAATTTTGTAAATCCCAATGCCAGCCGCACCTGTGGTTGTGGTGAAAGTTTTTCAGTATAAATTTAACAGCAAAAAGAAAAAAGCGGCTTGAGAGATTTTTCAGGCCGCTTTCTTTGTTATTTGAGTTGGGATGGCTTACTGCTCATCGTGTTTCTTTCGATAATCGCAGTGGTTTTGCTATTAAAATCTGTAGGTTCAGAAGTATAATCGCCATCAAAGGCAACTCTGCCTTGTCCCTCTCCAATGGTAAAAGGTCCGCTGTGAGAATCGTCGATGTTTATGATGCCACCAATTCCGTTTTTAATATTACTTCCATCTTTTTCTCCAGACATTAAAAAAGCGTAAAAATTATAACCACCATTTCTGTACGCTTTTACCTTTCCGTAAACGGTAAATTTATTTCCACTTCCGCTAATGGCGGTTACGACACTGGTATCTGCTGCACCAATAAAGTTTTTGCCCAACATTTTAATACTGAAATCGCTAGTACTTTGCTCATAAAATTTAACTACGCCATCCATAAGTACATAACCAGGCGTATAAGAGTCGTTGGGTATATTACTATTTTTTATGGTGAAAGGCTTAAATAAGTAAGAGCCATCAATATTTGGGGGCGTAGTACCCTTATTGATAGTAAAACCCAGTTTGGTTAAGCTATCTACATACTGTTGAGGAATAATATCTTCTATTTTCTTAGTCAAGATATCTTCATCGCTTGGATTAATATCTTTGTTTTTGGAGCAAGCTGCAAATTGCAGCACTACACCTACTATTAAAGCAAATGCACATCCCTTGGCTACCATTGTTAAGTTTGTTGTTGTTTTCATTATGCAATTTTTAATTCTAAGTTTATTAAAATGCCCAATTGCAACTGTAGTGCCAATAGCCATAATCTGTCTCAAATAGATTAAAAACAACTATAAACTACTATATAGATCTACCTAAAATCAGGTATTTCCATTAATTTTTAAACAAAACTGCTGTCCTTTTTTCTTATGGTCTTTTTGTAGTCGCCATAAATTTTACATTTTTTTATTTAATTTTAGAATAGGTTTATCATACTGTTGCCATTATTAAAGCTAAAAGTATTATTATTGTTAATTATAACGAACACCAAATAACGAGCAATGCCATTAATTAATGAATTTTCAACAGTCCCTACCCTGTTGAGAAATGTTGTAAAAAACATTCATAAACCTGCGGATACTTTTTTAATCCACAAACAGGGAACTGAATGGGTTGAAATTTCGTATGAAGATACCCTCAAACGCGCTGATGCCGTATCTGCATACTTTTTAAGCAAGGGTATCAAAAAAGGTGATTGCTTAGGTTTGATGATTGAAAATTCGCCAGAATATGTTTATTACGATCAGGGCATTCAGCAAATAGGTGTTGTTAATGTTTCCATTTATCCAACGCTTTCTGAACAGGAAGTTGCCTATATTATTAACGATTCAGGAATAAAAGGAATTCTTGTAGGGAATAATTTTTTATATCGAAAGGTGCTTAAGGTAGCTTCGAACTGCAAAGCCTTAAAATATATCATTCCGGTATTTAAAGATTTTGAAAAAGTGACCATCCCGGCAGATGTGAATGTTGAGGTGATTGCATTTTCAGATATTCTTGCACTTAAGCACCAGCTTACCGCCGCTGAAAAAGCAGAGATTGAACAATGCCGAAATTTGGTCGAGCCGGATGACATTTCCTCACTCATCTATACTTCCGGTACAACCGGCACGCCTAAAGGAGTTATGCTCACCCATTATAATTTTGTTAAGAATGTTGAAGTTTGCTTGCAGCAGATTCCTGTAATCGATCAAACAGAAACTTTTCTTTCTTTCCTGCCCCTATCTCATGTGTTTGAACGTACGGCTACCTATCACGTATGTTGCGCTCAAGGATGTAAAATTGCTTTTGCGCAAAGTTTAGAATTGCTGGCTAAAAATATGGGTGAAGTTCGCCCGACCGTGATGAGTTGCGTACCCAGACTATTGGAACGCATTCATGATAAGGCCATAAAATCCGGAACTGCAGCAGGTGGTACTAAAGCTAAAATATTTACATGGGCATTAGAAACAGGAAAAAACTACCGTGTGATCAAAGAAGCAGGTAAAAGCCCGGGCTTAATTTTATCCGGGAAAAAAGCCCTTGCAGAAAAACTGGTTTTTAGTAAAATCAAAGAGAAAACCGGTGGCCGCTTAAAGTTTATGATTTCGGGTGGCGCAGCATTGCCTAAAAATGTAGGTGAATTTTTTGGCGATTTAGGTATTAAAATTTTAGAGGGTTTTGGCTTAACAGAAACTTCACCCGTTATGTCGGTTACCGAATATCACCGGCAGGTTTATGGCACTGTTGGCCGTGTGATCCCTGGCATTGAAGTTGGCATACAGGATGTAGAAACGAAAGAAATTATCAATATCCAAACGCATGATACGTTTGATGAAACATTTGATTGTGAAGAGGGAGAAGTGATTGTTCGGGGCCACTGTGTGATGAAAGGTTATTTTAATAAACCTGCAGAAACAGCCGAAGCTATAGATAAAGACATGTGGTTCCATACCGGAGATATTGGCCGGTTTTATAAAGGAAATCTTCAAATTACTGATCGCCTAAAAAACATGATTGTTAATGCCTATGGAAAAAACGTTTATCCTACTCCAGTTGAAAATATTTATTTAAAAAGTCCGAAAATTGATCAGCTATTTTTAATAGGCGATAAACGTGAATTCATTACGGCAATCATTATTCCCAACAAGGAAACACTGGAAGAAACATTTAAACTAAAGCCAACGTTTTTTGAACAGCCCGAAGCTTTCATCAGTGAGAAGGAAATTATCGACTGGATGGAACTTGATATCAAGAAAATTTCAGGTGAGTTGGCAAAGTTTGAACGGATTAAAAACTTCAAAATCAAACGTAATCCATTTAATATTGATGAAGGTGAAATTACCCCTACCATGAAAGTGAAACGCCGCGTGGTAGAAAAAAAATATGCTGAAGCCATTAACGAAATGTATGAGGAAGGTATTGAAGTCGAATCATAAAAAAACAGGAATTTTATTTCATTGGCATATTTAGAAATACAGCCCCACCCGGCATTGCAACCTTATATCGATGCCTATTGGATCTCTGAAATTACAGAATATACACTTAACCAAACCAAAATCCTTCCTGATGGCTGTGTGGACATCATTTTTAATATTGAAAATGAATACCGAACCGAAGCAGGCCGTATATTAATGAAAAGTGAAGCCATTTACCTTATAGGCACCATGATGCGCTTCAAAGAATACAAAACGATAGGTAAAGCCAAACTATTAGGTATCCGTTTTAAACCCGGAGCGTTTTCTTATTTTTTTAACCTTTCTTCATTACACGAATTTACAGATCAAAGCATTGAACTTAAAAATATTGCACTTCCTGTAATTCATCGCATCGACGAATATACGCCTGCATATCTTGATCAATTTCTTCTTCATAAATTATCTCCACCTAAATATTCAATTATCCACATCATTAAAGAAATACAGAATCAAAATGGCCAGTCAAGAGTAGGTGATATTGCTAAGAAACACTTTACCACACCAAGGCAATTGGAAAGACACTTTAAAAATTCAGTTGGCGTAAGTCCAAAAGACTTTATCAGCCTGGTGCGCTACCGGTTTGTCAGCTCGAAAATTAAAACCAATACTTCAGGCAAGTGTTTAGCCGAACTCGCATTCGAATCTGGTTACTACGATCATGCGCATCTTACAAAAGAAATCAAAAGATTTACCGGATCGGTTCCTTCACAACTATAGATTTTGTCGCTTTTTTACAAAGTGAAATCCTTGACCACGCCGTATATTTGATAAAAATAACTATGGTAAAATTTAGCTACACAATACTTTACGTTAAAAACGTATCCGAATCGATTGAGTTTTATGAAAAAGCATTCGGTTTTAAAAGAAAATTGATTACTCCCGAAAATAATTATGGTGAATTATTAAGTGGTGATACAATTATTTCATTTGCTGATGTGCAACTTGCCACTTCAAACCTATCAAGTGGCTTTAACTTAAGTAAAAGAAACCAAAAACCATTTGGCATAGAACTGGGTTTCACAACGGAAAATGTAGAAATTGTTTTTAATCAGGCAGTGAAAATGGGCGCGACTCCACTGGAAAAAATGAAAATAAAACCCTGGGGGCAAGCTGTAGCTTATGTTCAGGATATTAATGGATTTCTAATTGAAATCTGCTCTCCTATGGCTTAATGAGTAGTCTCACGAAATAAGAAATAATGTGAAAGAAACTGCTTGTCAAAAATTAAAATAAGGAGGGGTGAACCACTACCCCTCCACTATTAATCAACTAATTAACCTAATAAACTCATCAAAAATAAAGATCACAATTGGTTATTCCAAACAAATGCAACAAAATTGCTTTAAAAAATAAAAGCAGAGTTTTGGATGGTCTTAATGATTAAATTATGCAAATACCCGATAATCAGAGATAGGAAAAACTTCAAATCTGTTTATTGAGCAGCTGTATTTTCCTGAAAGTTTGATAAAACAATCCTTTTTACGTTTTTCTGCACCAGTGCTTTTCCAGCGTAAGATGGTTTGTTTGGTCCCCAAATAACTTCACTGTTATTCAAACTGATGTTTCCGGTATTTTCAAAGTAAAAGCCAGCAATTGCACTTTTCACCAAACCTTCCACATTACTTGGCCGGCGGTCATAAATACCACCTGTTTCTTTCGTGGTTTTATTTATCTTCACACTCACCTGGTCGAAATGAATATTGGACACTTTATCCTGACTTTCAGCACTGATATAAACGCCGCTTTCTCCTGTACAACGGATATTGCTGAAATAAATATTACTTACCGCTCCAACATTTCCTTTGGTTTGTCCCTTAGGTAAACGCCAGCCCGCATCTTTGTTATTGGTGGTTGCTCTCGGGTAAGCAGTAATATAAATGGGTTCAGATTTCCCCCACCAAACATCTGTAAAAAGCCTTGATTCAATAATTAAGTTTGAAAAAATAACGTCACTTACCGTTCCTTCATCTCTGTTTTGGATACCCACACCCCGATTACTGTTTACAATATTACAGTTATTGATCAGAACCTTACTGATCCGATCCATATTCTCTGAGCCAATTTTAATGGCACAAGAACTGGAAGTCATGGTGCAATTACTGATTACAATATTTTCACAAGCACCATATTCCTCAAACTCACGCCTGTTTTTAAGACAAATGCAATCATCACCTGATTCGATGTAACAATTTGTGATTCTTACATTTTTACTATGATCTAAGTCTATCCCATCGCTATTTCTGATTTTGATGCTGTTCAATAAGGTAATATTAGAGATCGAAACATCATTACAACCAATGAGGTGAACGGTCCAGTAGGCTGAATTTTGAAAGGTAACGCCATCAATATTTAGCTTTTTACAATCAGTAAGCGTAAGCAGATGTGGCCTCGGGTCTACGATTTCAAAAGGCTTTAATACATAAGAGTCTTCAATTTCTGTTCCCATAAAGGATATGCCATTACCATCCAAAATTCCGGTCCCGGTAATACTCGCTTGTTGTAGTTTTTCGCCTCCTATCCAAATGGTTCCTTCTCCTTTATTTTCCCTGAACGCACTTTTGGTATATAATTTCTCATCCGGACTGGCAAGAATTTTTGCTCCACCTTCAATTTTTAAATCCACAAACGATTTTAGATCGAAGGGGCCAGCAAGGAAAACATGACCGGCGGGAACCAATACCTGACCACCACCAGCAGCAGAACAGGCATCTATAGCTTTTTGAATGGCTTTGGCATCATTCGTTTTGCCATCGCCGATAGCACCATAATTTTTGATATTAAACTTTTGTTGGGCAGTGGCATAGAAGGAAATCAACAGCGAAAAAATAATCAGGATCTTAAATTTCATTTTAGTTAAAGTTGGTTCATTTTTAAAGATTATCATTATGAGAAAGACTACCAGAACACGGTATAAAGTGCAGCCAAAATACCACAAATGATTACCGCAGCAACTGTAAAAGCAGGTGTTACTTTGAACATGCTGCGATCAATCTCAAGACCCTGTGGATTGTCTTTACTTTTGGGATCAGTTAAGGTTACCAGTACCATTAGTATCATAATAATGACAAATACCCATGACATTCTGTTCAGAAATGGAATCGGAGCGATCCATCCTTCAGTTAATACGGGTAAAAATTTAAATAGCATTGACAATGGAATGGTGACAAGTGCTGCTGATAATGCGGCACGTGAAGTGGTTTTTTTCCAAAAAAAGCCAAATAGAAAAATCGCAAAGATGCCTGGAGAAATAAACCCTACGTACTCCTGAATAAACTGATAAACCTGATCAAAACTACGTAATGCCGGTGCCACAACTATTGCAATTAAGGAAGCCACCACAACCGACCACCGTCCGATGGCAACCAATCTTCTCTCAGAAGCATCTGGTTTAATAAATTTTTTATAGATATCAAGCGTAAAGATAGTCGCTATACTATTTGATTTTCCGGCAAGTGAAGCTACAATAGCGGCCGTTAACGCCGCGAAAGCCAGACCTTTTATACCCACCGGCAATAAATTCATTAATACAGGGTAAGCATGGTCTGGCTTGACAATGCCACTCGCATCAAGCATTTCCTGTTGAAAATAGCCGCGCTGATAGAGTACAAAAGCAGCAATACCTGGAATAACCACAATTACAGGAATCAGAAGTTTTAAGAATGCGGCAAAAATTAATCCACTCCGGCCGGTTTTTAAATCTGCACCCAATGCCCGTTGTACAATATATTGGTTGCATCCCCAGTAGTTCAGGTTATTGATCCAAAGTCCACCAACTAATACTGCAATGCCTGGCAATTCATGATAAAACTTATCTCCTTTAGAAAAAATCATGTGAAAGTGATCTGAAGCTTCTGATCGCAAAAGCGGAAGTGCACCCAGCACCGTTTGCGTATCCAGTTTTTCAGCAACGAGTTTCAATGCCATGTAACAGGTAATCAATCCGCCAGCCACCAAAACAATCACCTGTATCACATCTGTGTATCCTATCACCTTCATTCCGCCAAGGGTGATGATGGCAGAAAAAATCGCCAGAAATATGATGCAGGTACTAAAAGGGATTCCGGTAATGGTTTCAATGGCAATTGCACCCAGAAAAAAGATAGATGTTAGATTAACAAATACATAAACCAAAAGCCAGAAAACAGCCATTAGCGTACTTACGGTATTGTTATAGCGCTGAGACAAAAACTGCGGCATGGTATAAATCTTGTTCTTCAGGTATATGGGCAGAAAAAATACCGCAACAATAATCAATGTTGCTGCAGCCATCCATTCGTAACTGGCTATAGCCAGCCCCATAGCAAAACCAGAACCAGACATCCCGATAAAATGTTCAGCCGAAATATTGGAAGCGATAATGGAAGCACCGATTGCCCACCAGGTTAATGAACCTTCTGCCAAAAAATAATCTTTCGTATCTGTCTGCTTCTTTTTCTTACTTCTGTAAACCCAATAACCGTAGGCCGATACGATAATAAAGTATATAAAAAATACGGCACAATCAAGTGCAGAAAGGTGATTCATATTAGATCCTTATATATTTGGTTTTTTCTAAAAATCAGAAAAAAATTGAATGTTAACTGCCGAATGCTTTTATTTAATTACTTAAACGTTTTCGGTTAAGCGATGATAAATTTTACTATTCAGGTATTCAGCAACTGGTAGATTCCCTTTTAATCAATGTTGATTTAAGGATAATATCCTGGTTATCACCATGGCCTTTTTTATTTAAAATTTTAAACAAACAAATGGCAGCTTCACGCCCAATCTCAAAGGCGGGTTGTGTAATCGTTGTCAATGCGGGGTTGAGCAAGTGCGCCGTAGCCTGGTTAGAAAAACTGATAATTTTAATATCTTCCGGAATCCGGAACCGGAGTGCCTTACATGCCGTGTAGGCAGGAATGACAAACTCTTCTATTGATGAAAAAAGGGCATCTGGCTGATGCAGACTTAATAATGCCCTGATCTGATGCAGATTTTGTTCCTCATCATTTACATATTTAATAATCAAATTCGTATCTACCGTTAATCCCTTGGCTTCAAGGGCATCTTTGAAACCTGAAAACCTGGCTTTACCGGCAGGCAAATTTTCTAAACCATACAGATAAGCTATTTTTTTACAACCGCACTCAATTAAATGAACGGTTGCGTCGAATGAAATTTCATAATCATCAGTGGTCACATTGTAGGCATCAAGATTTTTATAAACCCGGTCAAAAAAAACCAAAGGTACTTTCTTAACCAGGTTTTTGTAGTAATCGCCATTGTATTCGCTGCTTGATACTGATGTTAAAATCCCATCTACCCTCCCATTCAGCAAACTATTAATGAAAGACATTTCCATTTCAATGTCTTCGTGGGTTTGATAAATCAGTACATGATGGCCATATTTTCTGACAATTTCTTCAATCCCCTTGATGGCGCGCGAAAAGAAATTATTCGCCACAAACGGAATGATTACGGCAATGGTTTTAGTTTTATTACTTCTTAAATTACTGGCTGCAGGATTTGGCGTATAGTTGAGCTGCTTGGCCAGATCCCAAACCCTGTTTTTTGTTTTTAAACTGATTTCGTAGCTATCATTAAGTGCCTTTGAAACAGTTGCAATAGAAATATTGAGTTCCTGTGCCAATCGCTTAATATTAACCTCTCCAGACATTCTTTATTATTTATGTTTTGTTTGATTTATTATTCAGATAGTTCCAAAATCCATTCTTGAAGTGCCGAATATGAAATGAACTTATCAGCGATAACCGGCTGAACTTCATAAAAATACTAATTCCCTTAACCTTATCTGATTTCAATTACGAAAATATAAAATAATTGTCACAATAATACTTCAACCAAAACAGGAAAGACATTATTAAAACCCACTGACTATAAGCAAACTAACCATAAATTCAACAATATTTATCTAACAATTAATTTCCTTACTAGTAGGTTTGATCTGATTTTACGTAATCGTTTAAGTAAATAAAAACCCTTGATCATGAAAATTTAAGCATTCAAAAACTCAATTTTATACCATAAAAAATTTAACCAAATCATTTCTAATCTTATGGGAAACGAAAATATAGTTTCGAAGGATGATCACAATCCTTTAAAAAACCTTGATCAATGGGAAGAAGATTTATTAGTCCGTTATCCTGATCCAACCAGCATTAATGCAGATAAAAAGGAAGATCAGTTCAGAAATTATGAAGAAACTGAAAAAGATGGTGTAAGAGAATTTTACCGGTTGAACCATACTTACCAAACCTATGATTTTGTGCAGCAGAAAAAAGCTGATTATTTGAAGTTTGATAAAGAAGAAATGCCCATCTGGAGTGCTTTTGATTTCTTAAATAAACTCGTTGATGATTCTGATCCGGATACAGATTTAGATCAGATGCAGCATCTTTTACAAACTTCTGAAGCCATACGCAATGATGGGCACCCGGACTGGATGGTTTTAGTGGGATTGATCCACGATATGGGAAAAGTACTTTGCTTATATGGTGAACCACAGTGGGCAGTGGTTGGAGATACCTTTCCGGTGGGCTGTGCCTATTCAGATAAAATTGTTTATTCAGAATTTTTCAGTGCAAATCCGGATTTTAACAATCCCGTTTATCAAACCAAACTGGGTGTATATACCCAAAACTGTGGTTTGGATCAGGTGCATATGTCGTGGGGCCATGATGAATATGTATACCACATGATGAAACCATACCTTCCGGAACAGGGATTATATATGCTTCGTTACCACTCCTTTTATGCGCAGCACCGCGAAAATGCCTATGATCATCTGATGAATGAAAAAGACCATGAGCTATTTAAATGGGTAAGGTTATTTAATCCATATGATTTGTATTCCAAAAACCCGAACCAAAAAAGCTGGGAAGAGTTAAAGCCGTATTATCAGGCATTGGTGGCAAAATACCTGCCTGCTACCATTAAATTTTAAGTAAAAAACAATATAAACAAATAAAACAAACCATTTATGAACTTAATTTTACCCTACCATGCGCATTAAAATGATCAGCTTAAAACGTAGTAGCATATTTTTGTTGCTATTTTTCATTGGGCAGTCTTTTAATATTGCATATGCTCAATCAGAGCGAAAAATCTCTGGAAATTTATTAGACAACACTAACCAACCGATTATTGGCGCTTCAGTTTCCGTAAAAGGAACGGAAAAAGTTACCTCTACAGGAGCCGGCGGTTCATTTAGCATTTCTGCTAAAACCGGCGATAAAATCCTTTTTAGTTTTTTAGGTTACCAAACAAAAGAACTTACCGTAGGTGCACCGTCAACCTATCAGGTAATGATTACCGAATCAACCGCTTCATTAACTGATGTGGTGGTAGTAGGTTATGGTAAAAGTTCAAGAAAAGCATTAACCAGCTCTATCTCTACGGTTAAAGGTGATGATTTAAATAAAGGTGCAATTAGTGATATTGGCCAGATGTTACAAGGTAAAGTACCGGGATTAAACATTACCAGAAGTGGAGATCCAAGTCAAAATGCAGCAATCATTATGCGTGGTGCATCAACCCTTCGTGAAGGTGCGCAATCGCCATTATTTGTTATTGACGGCGTAGTTGGTGCAGATATTTCTATTCTTGCGCCAGATGATATTGCTTCAATCGATGTACTGAAAGATGCTGCCGCTGCCGCTATTTATGGTAACAGGGCTGCAAATGGTGTAATTATGGTCACCACCAAAAGAGGTGTTGCAGGTGCAACACAAATTACTTACAATGGGTACTTTGGTATTGAAAACGTATCTAATCGATATGACATGATGAATGCTGATCAATTGAAGGCATTTCTGGCAAAGAACAATTCTGCCCTTACCCCAGCAAATGATAAAGGTGCCAATACCAATTGGCAAAATGAGGTTCAAAGAAGCGATGCTTTATCATATAATCATAATATCTCTTTAAGTGGAGGTACCGACAAGACTACTTACAATGCCAGCTTAAATTATTTTAAACAAGATGGAATTATTAAAACTAGTGATTTAAATAGATTTATCGGCCGCATCGGAATTGAACAAAAAGCATTAAATGATAAGTTAAAAATTGGATTGAACATTAGCAATTCTATAACCAACGCTAATCTGGTTCCGTATCGCAATACGGTACTTTCGCAAATGCTTACCTACCTGCCAACATCGCCGGTAAAGAATGCAGATGGGTCTTATTTCGATAACTTAATCCAGACCAGTTATTACAATCCGGTTTCTATGCTTGAAAACGGTAGAGAGAACTTAAAGAATAAAAATATCTTAGGGAATTTAACTGTTAACTTAAAATTACCATTCGGCTTCTCTTACGATGTTTCAGCATCATACCAGAATAGCCAAAACGTTTACGGTGCATTTTATAATAGCATTTATACTTCCAGGTATAACAATGTTAGAAATACGCCAGAGCCACCTGCAACTCCATCCTTTGTAACCTTGGTGGGTAAAGATGGTTTGGCAGTAAGAAATGCCTATCAAAACACCAATAAAATTATAGAAACGTATTTAACCTGGAATAAAAAATTTGGCGACCATGACATTAATGCCGTGGTTGGGTATTCTTATCAGCAATCGTTAAATAATGATGGTTTTCAGGCTACCTCTACAAATTTTCCAATTAACCAGGTTAGTTATAATAATTTAAGTTTGGGAAACCCGTATGCGGTAACTGATTTTAGAGTCGATTTTAATCCAAATGTAACGTATCAGGAAATTTTGATGATTTCTGATTTTGCAAGGGTAAATTATAATTATAAAAACAAATACCTCATTCAGGGATCGATCAGAAGAGATGGGTCTAATGTATTCGGAATAAATGAAACTTGGGGCTATTATCCCTCTGTTGGTGCAGCATGGAACATTGATCAGGAAAATTTCTTTAAAAACGCAGGCGTTATCAAAACCCTTAAATTGAGAGGTAGTTATGGTATTGCCGGTAACTCGCTTGGTTTTGCCCCGTTGACTACTAAACTCATTTATGGACAGGTAGGACAATTTTATTATAACGGTTCGCCAAGAGAAGGTGCCTATGGTGCAATCCAAAATGAAAACCCTGATTTAAGATGGGAAAGAACCGCTACAACCAATCTTGGCTTAGATTTCGGACTATTTAATGGCAGATTAACCGGATCAGTAGACGTGTATGATAAAAAAACAACAGACCTGATTTTGACATTTCCTGTAGATAATAACTTGTATCCAGGGCCACTTTATACTGCCAATGTGGGTAAACTGAGTAATAAAGGGATTGAAGTGGTTTTAAACGGTACACCAGTAAGCACTGATAACTTCAGCTGGACTACCGGATTTAATCTGGCACATAATCAAAATAAAATCATCACCTTATCTGATGATAGTAGATTCAATATCGAAGATCGGCTTACCGTTTCTCCTGACGGCGCAGGACAAAGTGGTGCTACCTTGCAAATACTTAAGCCAGGCCAACCAATCGGAACTTTTTTCACTTATAAATATGCAGGTAAAAATGCCAATGGTGTTTCACAGTATTATGATGCTGCAGGAAACATAAAAACACAGAACCTGCTTAATAAAACAGACTATTATATTCTTGGAAATGCACAACCGAAAGCTTTATTGGGTTGGTCAAACAATATCAGATATAAGAATTTTGATTTAAGTGTATTTATGAGAGCGGCATTAGGCGTTAAAATTATGAACGTTACACGTGCTGATTTATTCAGACCGAGCACTGCCCAATTCACCAATATTCCTGTAGAGGTTGAAAATGAGTCAACAGCTGATTTCAACTCTTATAAATATTCAAGCAGATTTATCGAAAACGGAAGCTACCTGCGTCTGGATAATGCTACACTAGGTTACACTTTTAAGAAGGGAGTTATTCCTGGTGTAAATTCTATCCGTTTGTATACTACAGCTAATAACTTGTTTGTAATTACGGGCTATAAAGGCATCGACCCGGAGATCAACCAGGGCGGTACTGCTCCAGGGGTAGATACCAATAACTTTTATCCTAAAACCAGAACATTTTTATTCGGGTTAAACGTATCATTTAATTAAAAAATACAAAAGATGAAAAATCTTATTAAATACATAGCAGGTACAGCTTTATCTCTAAGCCTGTTAACATCTTGCCATAAACTGGATTTGAAAGTGGAAACACAGCTAACGCCTGAAACATTTCCTCAAACAGACCAACACTTTATACAGCTAACCGGTCAGGTATATGTACAGCTTCGCCAAAACTGGAGTACCGATTATTTCTTTATGCAGTCCTTAAGTACTGATGAAGCGATTATGCCGGCCAGGGGCGGTAACTGGTACGATGGTGGCGTATTTGAAAACCATCATAAGCATACCTGGAATAAGGATAACGGCCATGTGAATAGTGGCTGGTCGTGGCTTTCCGCAACCATCAGTAAAGCAAATCAAAGCTTGTTCTTACTGAAAGACGCGCCTGAATCTCAGGGAAAAACAGCAGCAGTAGCAGAAGTTAGGGCTACCAGAGCCCTGGCATTTTTCATGATGATGGATTTATGGGGCAATATTCCTGTTGTAACCACTTTCGGGCAAACAACGCCGCCTGAAACCAAATCTCGCCTGGAAGTTTTCAACTTTATTGAAACAGAACTCAAAGAAGTATTGCCTAATTTAAGTAATGTTGTTGGAGCTGCTACCTATGGCCGCCCGAATAAATATACAGCCTATGCTATTCTGGCCAAAATGTACCTGAATGCAGAAGTTTATATTAATACACCAAAATACAATGAAGCGGTAGCCATGTGCGATGCCATTATTGGTGCTTCAGGTTCTCCTTATAGTTTAGAAAGCGATTTTAAAAAGATGTTCTTTATTGATAATGGGCCGCAAATCAAAGAATTTATATTCGCAATCCCTTTCGATCCGGGTTTTAGTAATGGTACCATGATTTTTTCGCGTTACTCCATGCCTCGTTCCCTACAGAAAAAATACAGCTTAAAATTTACGCCAAGTGCACCAATGAGTACCTTGCCTGAATATTATGCTAATTTCAATGATCCTAATGATAAAAGAAATGGACAATGGATAAAGGGATTGCAGACTTATTATGATGGCTCACCGGTAACAGTACCTACCACAAAAAAAGGATATGACCAATTTTATGCAGGTTCTGATGGTTCAGCTGCACTTACCTATCAGGTGAATATCACACCTGATGTTACCCTAAGAGATGCATCGAGGCCTTTTGACGCAGGAAATGATGAAATTGCCTGGAATATGGGATACAGAAATAATAAATTTTACTGTGACAGCACCTCATCCAGCAGAAACCAGAATAATGATGTACCGGTTTTCAGATATTCTGATATTTTGCTAATGAAAGCTGAAGCGATACTTAGAGGTGCATCACCTACATTAGGTCAGACTGCATTATCTTTGGTTAATCAACTAAGAGCGGTTCGTACCACATCACCAGCCTGGACATCATTAACGCTGGAAGATTTATATAAAGAACGCTGCAGAGAAATGTCGTGGGAATGCTGGCACCGGAACGATATGATTCGCTTTGGGAAATATGAAGATAAATGGGGCTTTAAAACCGATGCACAAACCTTCCATCGTTTGATGCCCATTCCAGCATCAGCTATGATCTTAAACCCTAAACTTAAACAAAATCCTGGTTACAACTAAATTTAATTTTTGATAAAGAACTTTCTCTGAAAACTATTTAGAGAAAGTTCTTCTTCATTACAGCTTATCTCAGAAAAATTACCCAAATTCATCTCTATGATTAAACGATTACTTTTCTTTTTCCCACTATTTGCCTCTGCCTTATTACAGGCACAGGTTTTAACAAAATCTCCGGCAGAAATCAATATCACAACCAAATCATTAATTAAAGAACCTGCTGCCTTAAACTTTATTGCCATGGGCGATTGGGGTCGTAATGGCGCCGATCATCAAAAACAGGTTGCTAAACAGATGGGTATGACTGCGGCTGATGTAAAAGCACAGTTTATCATCTCTACAGGTGATAATTTCTATCCCAGTGGTGTGATTAGTCCGCAGGATCCATCTTTTAAGTATTCATTTGAGGATATTTATACTGATTTTTCATTACAGTGGGACTGGTATGTAATTTTAGGTAATCATGATTATAAATCTAATCCGGACGCACAGGTAGCTTATTCAAAAATCAGCCGGAGATGGAAAATGCCCGCCCGTTACTTTGCCAAAAAATTCCCAATTAATGGCGACCTCAACAGTCAGGTTTTAGTTGCGTTTATAGATACCAATCCCCTTATTCCGGAATTTTATAAAAATGCTGAGTATGGTCCTAATGTAAAAGGTCAGGATACCACTGCGCAAAAACGCTGGCTGGCTAAAACCCTGGAAGATAAAGATCCTTCTATTAAATGGAAAATTGTGGTTGGCCATCACCCCATGTATACCGGTGGTAGCAGAACAGATGGATATGACACCAAAGCCATTAGAAGTTCGCTTAAACCGATGTTGGATCGTTATGGCGTAGATGTTTATCTTACCGGTCATGAACATAGCTTGCAATACCTTAAACCAGAAGGCAAAACACATCACTTTATATCTGGTGCAGCATCTGAAAAAACTCCGGTAAAACTAATTCCCGATGCACAAATGGTGGCTTCAGAATATGGCTTCATGTTATTTTCGGTTACCAATAACCAATTACGGGTACAAGTAATTAACGATGAAGGTTATATCATCTACAATACCCTCATCAAAAAATAATAAATGGACACTTTACCAATCACCACAGCAGTATTACCTGATCAGAAAAGCAAACGGTTAATTTCACTGGATGCATTAAGGGGTTTTGACATGTTCTGGATTGTAAGTGGCGAAGGCATTTTTCATGGATTGGCAAATGGTGTAAAAGAAAAATACGCATTGGTGCAAAACCCTAAAGATTGGACCATCGCTACAAATGAGCACCTATCTATGTTGGAGCGGATCTTAATTAATATCAGCAATCAGTTACACCATTCACCCTGGAATGGCTTTACCTTTTACGACCTTATTTTCCCGCTTTTTATTTTTATCTCGGGGGTATCCATGCCATTCTCTTATCAGAAATATTTTGACCAGAAGAAAGCAGGAAATCATTCATCAAAAGCCATCTACAAAGCTTTAATAAAGCGAACACTGATCTTAATTTTATTGGGTATCATTGTAAATGGCTTATTTAAATGGAATGGATATGAAAATACCAGGTTTGCCAGTGTACTGGCCAGAATTGGCCTATCAACATTTTTTGCAGCATTAATTTACCTCAATTTTTCACTACCTAAGCAAATCATCTGGTTTTTTTCTATTCTTATAGCCTACTATTTGATTATGGTTTACGTGCCTGTACCGCATTTTGGCGGTGGCATTTTAACCCCAGAAGGTAATCTCTCCGCCTATATAGACAGGTTGTTATTACCAGGTAAATTGCACCGGGTGGTTTATGATCCAGAAGGTTTGCTCAGTACCATCCCTGCAATCTGTTCTGCAATGATGGGTATTTTTGTTGGTACTTTTATCAAGTCTGCCTCTCCTCTTTTAAATACCTCCAAAAAGCTGGCAGGTTTATTTATTGCCGGTACTTTATGCTTAATTGCTGGCTTAGTCTGGGGATTATTCTTCCCTGTTAACAAAACCATGTGGACCAGTTCTTTTGTCCTTTTTGCAGGCGGTTGGAGTATTTTACTTTTCACCATCTTCTATTACATCATTGATGTAAAGTCACTAAAAAAATGGAGTATGCCTTTTGTTTGGATAGGTACCAATTCCATTCTCATTTATATCTGTGCACATGGCCTTTTCAATTTTGAATCTACATCACAATTTCTTTTCGGAGGACTCATCAGCGATATGCCAATGGCCTGGCAACAAGTGGGCTTATGGACAGGTGTTTTGCTTGTACAATTATTACTGTTAAAATTTCTTTACGATAAAAAGTGGTTCCTAAAAATCTAACATGAAATTAAAATTTATATTCGCTGCCTTACTTTTCATTCTGACTTCCCGCCAAGGTTGGTCGCAAAATGATGTTGAATCTGCTAAGCACTTAATTCAACGGGTACTACCTAAATTACAAAATTCCTTTATTACTGAAAGTATAGCTGCTAAGAACGGAATGGATGTTTTCGAAATAGAAAGCAGAAATAAGAAGATTATTTTAAGGGGAAGCAGTGGTGTAGCCCTGGCTTCTGCCTTTTATTATTACCTCACCGAATATGCACATTGCCAGATTACCTGGAATGGCACCAATATGAATATGCCTAAAACGCTTCCGATGGTTGCAAAAAAAGTAAGAAAAGAAACGCCTTACGAATATCGGTATTATTTGAACTACTGCACTTTTAATTACAGTATGAGCTGGTGGGATTGGGAACGATGGGAAAAAGAAATCGACTGGATGGCCTTACATGGCATTAATATGCCATTGGCGATTACTGGTGAGGAATACACCTGGTATTTACTTTACAAAGAAATGGGATTTTCGGATGAAGAGCTTAAAGGCTTTTTCACCGGGCCAGCTTATTTTTCGTGGTTTTGGATGGGTAATATAGATGGCTGGGGCGGTCCGCTTCCGGTATCATGGATGAAGAGCCACTTCGAATTGCAAAAGAAAATTTTAAACAGAGAACGTTCATTGGGAATGAAACCTGTATTACCGGCATTTACCGGTCATGTACCAGCGGCATTTAAAAATAAGTTCCCTAATGCTAAACTAAAGGCTACCAACTGGACCAATGGATTTGCTGACACGTACATTCTGGATTCAGAAGATCCGATGTTTGCGATGATTGGAAAAAAATTCCTGCAAAAACAAACAGAAATGTTAGGTACCGATCACCTCTACTCTGCAGATACTTTCAACGAAAATGAACCGCCATCTGCCGAACCTGAATTTTTGAGTAAGTTAAGCGCCAGAATATATGATGGCATGTCGGCAGCAGATCCGAAAGCTGTTTGGGTAATGCAGGGATGGCTTTTTTACAGTGATAGAAAATTTTGGAAAGAGGCACAAACAGAAGCACTCTTAAAAGCTGTTCCAAATGACAAGATGATTCTGCTTGATCTGGCAACAGAAATAGAACCGGTTTGGAAACGCACAGCAGGGTTTTATGGCAAGCCCTGGATCTGGAATATGCTCCATAATTTTGGTGGAAACACTAACCTGTTTGGTAGAATGGATGTAGTGGCCACTGCTCCGGCCCAGGCCCTAAATGATCCAAAGAGTGGGAAGATGAAGGGAATTGGCCTAACGATGGAAGGCATTGAGCAAAACCCTGTCCTGTATGAACTGATGATGGAAAATACCTGGCAATCCACTCCTATTGATTTGAATACCTGGTTACCAAAATTCGTGTTCAATAGATACGGAAACAAAAACCCCAATGCCTTAAAAGCCTGGGGAATTTTAAGAAAAACAGTATATACCGTTCCTGAAAATAAATACATAAGGGATGGTGCGGAATCCATTATCCAGGCCAGGCCGACTTTTGATTCACTTACGCGCTGGGCCAAAACAACACTCAATTATAATGAGCGTGATTTATTACCAGCCTGGGATGAGTTTGTAAAAGCAGCACCAACATGTAAACAAAGCGATGGTTTTCAATATGATATTGTGGATGTAACCCGCCAGGTAATGGCCAATTATGCACTTTCAGTTCAAAGAAAAGTGGTTGATGCTTACCTGAACAAAGACCTTAAAAAGTTTAATGCGGAAAGCCAAAACTTTCTTCAGCTTATTACAGATATGGATAAACTACTCGCCACCAGAAAGGATTTCCTGCTTGGACCATGGGTAAGCGAAGCCAGAAAATGGGGTACGAATCCGGAAGAAAGGGCACGGTATGAATTCAACGCTAAAGACTTGATCACGCTTTGGGGCGATAAGAAAAGTCCGCTTAATGAATACGCCTGCAGGCAATGGAGCGGATTATTAAATGATTTCTATAAACCACGATGGGAACTTTTCTTTAACCGTGCAGTAAAATCATTAAATGAAAAAACAACTTTAGACCTTAAAAAATTTAACGAAGAGGTAAGTGATTGGGAATGGAAATGGGTAAACCAGAGAAAAGATTATTCCGTTCAACCTATCGGTAACCCGGTAAATACTTCAATTGAAATGTACCAGAAATACCGTAAGTTAATGGCTATAGCACATCAATAACCTCATTTTCCTTTGTAATTTAACCCATTAAAAAAAGATACCGTATTGAATACCATGATAAAAAAACATCGCACTAAATACGGTATCAATATCCTTTTAATAGTTTTCTTACAGGTTATCTTTTTGAGCTATTTCTCTTATAGCCAAACGCCATCTCTTGTAAAGTATGTACAACCATTTTCAGGTACTTCAGCCAGTACCACATTGGCCAGTCAACATATCGAAGATAAAACGGAAAGGTTAGCGAATACCATACCCGCGGTTGCGCCTCCATTCGCCATGACCCAGTGGACGCCGCAAACACAGCTTACAGAAACAAAATGCCTTGCACCCTATTATTATAACAACAGGAAAATTTACGGATTCAGGGCTACACACTGGATTAGTGGTTCCTGTACGCAAGATTATGGAAGTTTCACGATCATGCCCACCTCAGGCCGACTAAAAACCAGGTGGAATGAGGTGGCTGATAATTACAGCCATCAAAATGAAGTGGCTAGGCCTGATTATTACAGCATTATTTTGCCAAAACATCAGCTTAAAACCGAAATTACAGCTACCCTTCGCAGTGGCGTAATGAGGATTACCGCACTAAAAACTGACAGTGTTTATATTTTAATCAGCCCGAACAGTGATCAACATAAAGGATTTATTAAAATTGATCAGAAAAAAGGTGAAATCTCAGGTTATAATCCGGTGCACCGGATTTATCAGGGTTGGGGACAACCCGCCGGCTTCAGTGGATATTTCTTTATTCAGATTAAAAGGACATTCACAGTAAGTGGCACCTATACTGAAGGAGCGGTTTCAAATCAGCCATCCATCGGCAATAAAAAAGATATTGGCGTATTCGCCGGGTTTAAACTTCAAAAGGGCGAAGAACTCGTAATTTACTCAGGAACCTCATTTACCGGCATTGCAGCGGCAAAGGCAAACCTCCAAAAAGAAATCAATTCTGCTGGTTTTGAAGCGGTAAGAAAAAACACCAAAGCAGTTTGGGAAAAATCTTTAGCGCAAGTTAAAATCAATGACAGCAATGAAAAAAAGAAGAGAATCTTTTATACGGCTTTGTATCATGCCCAGCAACATCCAAGGCTTTTTAATGATGTTGATGGCACCTATCCCCGCTTTGCAGGCAACTATCAGACAGAACAGCTAAATAAAGGCAGCTACTACGATGACTTTTCCATGTGGGATATTTACCGGGCACAATTACCGCTGGTTGAATTGCTCCATCCCGAACTGGCCAGTTCTTTTGTCAATTCATTAATATTGAAGGGAAGTCAAGGCGGATGGCTTCCTATTTTCCCCTGTTGGAATAGCTATACTGCCGCCATGATCGGCGATCATAGCACGGCCTTTATTGCTTCGGCTTATCAAAAAGGGATCAGGGATTATGATGTAAAAGAAGCCTATCGTTTAATGCGGCAAAATGCTTTTGAAATGCCGGATTCTGCAGATTACCTGAATGGTAAAGGCCGACGCGGTATCAACAGCTATCTAAAATATGGCTACATTCCAATGGAAGACAGTATTCCCCATGCTTTTCACAAAAAGGAGCAGGTAAGCAGAACACTGGAATATGCTTATGATGATTATGCACTTGCCACAATAGCGAAAGACTTAGGAAAGGTAAATGATTATAATTTACTGGCCAAAAGATCATTAAACTATCAAAATATTTTTGATAATGAAGTTGGAATGGTGAGAGGTAAATACAGCGATGGCAATTGGTACAAACCCTATCTTCCCGATCACCGTGAACCTTATATTACAGAAGGAACACCCAGGCAATACACCTTTTATGTACCTCATGATATGCCCGGATTAATCTCGCTGATGGGTGGCAAAAAAAGTTTAGAAAACGAACTGGATTCTATTTTTTTAAAGAAAGAATACTGGCACGGAAATGAACCCGGACATCAGATTCCGTTTTTATATAACTATACCTCTAGTCCCTGGAAAACACAGAAACAGGTGTCCAGAATTTTGGATGAAGAATATGATGAAGGTGCAGGCGGTTTAAGTGGAAATGATGATGCAGGACAAATGTCAGCATGGTATGTATTTGCATCATTGGGATTTTACCCTGTGGATCCGGTTTCCGGGATGTATCAAATCACCAGTCCTTCTTTTAATCAAATGATCATTTCCTTCGATACAGGTAAAAAATTAAATATTAAAACGGTAAGATCAACCCAAAATGCCATTTACATTTCGAAGATTATGTTAAATGGAAAAATCATGCGCAAAAATGAGATCACGCATCAACAATTAGTAAGTGGAGGTTTCCTGACTTTTTACCTCCGGGAAAAGCCAACATTGTCAAAATAACGGATCAGTATTATTTATGGAATCAGGTGAATGAAATATTTTGATCAGGTGCGATTATATTTCCAAAATCATTACTTTTGCAAAAAATACCCGAAATGAGTATAGGATTATCAGAACAAGAAATATTACGACGTGAATCATTAAAACAATTACGTCAGTTAGGTATAGAGCCTTATCCGGCAGAGGCTTACGACATTAATGTAACTGCCGCAGATATTTTAGCAAACTACGAAAAAGATAAAACTGCTTATAAGACGGTAAGTTTAGCGGGCCGGATTATGGGCCGTAATATCATGGGTGCTGCATCCTTCGCTGAAATACAGGATTCAACGGGCCGTATCCAGGTTTATTTAAAAAGAGACGAACTTTGTCCGGATGAGGATAAAACCTTATATAATACCGTATTTAAAAAGTTATTGGATATTGGAGATTTTATCGGTGTAAAAGGCTATGTGTTTACCACCCAAACCGGAGAAATTTCTATACACGTAACCGAATTTAAGGTTTTAGCTAAATCCTTGCGCCCATTACCGATTGTAAAACGTGATGATGCCGGAAACGTATACGATGGTTTCACCAATCCTGAATTGCGTTACCGCATGCGCTACGTCGATTTAACGGTAAACCCGGATTACAAACAAATCTTCATCAAGCGCAGTAAGGTGATTAACTCGATGCGTAATTATTTCGATAATCAAGGCTGGATGGAAGTGGAAACACCTATTTTACAGCCCATTCACGGTGGTGCTGCCGCACGTCCTTTTGCCACACACCACAATACTTTGGATATGCCGCTCTATTTGCGTATTGCAAATGAATTGTATTTAAAGAGATTAATTGTTGCTGGTTTTGATGGTGTTTATGAATTCGGGAAAATGTTCCGTAATGAAGGAATGGACCGCACACATAATCCAGAGTATACTTCTATGGAAATTTATGTAGCCTATAAGGATTATATCTGGATGATGGCTATGGTAGAAGAATGTTTAGAAAAAGTAGCTATTGCTACCAATGGATCTGCTGTGGTTAAAGTGGGCGAAAATGACATCAACTTTGAAGGCCCATACGAGAAGCTTACCATGTATGAATCCATTCAGAAATATACCGGTATAGATGTTTCTGCCATGACGGAACATGAACTTATTCAAACCTGCAAAGATTTAGACATTGAAACTGATTCTACTATGGGTAGAGGCAAGTTAGTCGATGAAATTTTCAGTGCTAAGGTTGAGGCCAATTTAATTCAGCCAACCTTCATTACTGATTATCCTATTGAGATGACCCCGTTGGCTAAAAAACACCGTTCAGCTGAAGGTTTGGTAGAGCGTTTTGAGATATTTGTAAATGGTAAAGAAATTGGCAATGCCTATTCAGAATTAAATGATCCCATTGATCAGAGAGAACGTTTTGAGGATCAGTTAACACTTGCTGATCGTGGTGATGCTGAAGCCATGGCCATGGATGATGATTTTGTTCGTGCACTGGAATATGGGATGCCCCCTACCTCAGGTTTAGGTTTTGGTATCGATCGTATTGTGATGTTAATGACCAATCAGAGTACCATTCAGGAAGTATTGTTCTTCCCGCAAATGCGCCCGGAGAAAAAGAAAATTGAGATGACTGCTGAGGAAACAGAACTTTACTCACTGATCAATGAAGATGAGCAACATCTTTTAACAGATATTAAAAGTAAGTTAGCCGACTGGAGCAACAAGAAATGGGATACTACTTTAAAAGCATTAACTTCAAAAGGTATTTTAAAAGTAACTAAAACAGATGATGGTTTATTCCTTTCACATAAATAAACGTATACCATGAGGTAATGCATCTTAACAAAAACATAACATAAAATTAAAAGGCTTGCTAACAACTGTTTAGCAGGCCTTTTATATATTTACGGCAATTGATAACTAAATCACTGCCATATGAATACTTCAAGTTTAGAAATTAACGAAAGAGAATATTGCATCAAACTAAGTAAAGATGCATTTGATCTAACTTTGGTACGCCAACTGATCAAGAGAATCCAGGCTGAAGCCTTATTTTTCTCCAGAACACAGCATGACGATGACGATATCTTAAGCAAAAGATCTCAGAGAGAAGAGCTGGAAGGCTATGATAACCTAGATGATAAATAAGTTAAAGGTTTCGGGTTACAAGTTCTGGTTAAAATCTTAAAATATGAGCTGAACCTAAACGTGCACCTTTTAACCTTTAACTTTGAATGATTTTAGTTTTAGTCGATATCTAAAGATCCTTCTACTGAATCATCCATTGTTTTTCCGGTTACTACAGAGGCTGCCATTTTTAAGAAAGCAACAGCAGCACCGTTTTTCGTATCCCAATAATAACCTTCAGAAGGAATAACTTTGATCAGGGTAATATTTGGATCTTCTTTTCCACCCTGAAACCAGGTTTTAAGTAGCGGAGTCCATAACTCATCTATTTTCGCCTGGTCTCTGCTGATCTCTGAAATTCCGTAAATATTCACGAAGCCAGAATGTGCGCCAGCCTGAAATAAAAGGTGCGTAAACGGATCAGATGAAATTTCATCATTTTTATGACTATCCTTTAAACTCATGAACCAAAGGTTGCCTTCGTCGTCAACCTGCTGAATGGCCATAGGCCTTACTGATAGAGGCACCCCCGTTTTGATATTGGTACAGAAAAAACAACTCTCTGCCTTCTCTGCGAGGTTTCTAAGTTTTTCAACAGCTTCTTTTCCCCCTAAATCCTGAATGTTATCTTCTTCCTGAGTATGATTAGTACTTCCTTCTTGTGATGTTGCCATAGATATATATTTTCTATAGACTACAAAATATTTTTTGATTTGGTTTTAACTATTTCAGAAATGAACTTGAATCAAAATCTTTTATATCCCTCGCCCGTCCTCCTCATCTGGATTCAGAATCTTTTATCCGAAGGGTATGTATACTCCTTTTAAAGAACAAGTAATTGCAGCAATCCGGGGATTTAGTGCCGTGAGTGAACGAGCATCCAAATTCCACAGGTTAGAGATACTTCATAACAGCAAACTTGTGCTAACAAGCTTTATGATATGAAATTGCAAATAGAATCCCAAATCCTTAACATCAAACACACTAAACCTCTTCCACAGAAAGCACTCTCTTAGCCAGTTTACCCACCGTTAAACCTTGCACAATGATAGAGAATACCACTACAAAATAAGTTATCCCTACCAACAAAGGCTTATACGGGCCTTCATCCATAGATAAAACCAAAGCAATGGAAACCCCTCCTCGCAAACCTCCCCAAACCAAAACCTTAATGGTACCGCTGCTAAATTTATTTTTAAACGGAATAAGCACCACCGGAATATAAATAGATAAGAACCTGGAAAACAACACAATGATGATACAACATAAACCAATTAACCAATAGTCGGTAATGTTATGAATAATCAGCAGTTCGAATCCGATAAACAGGAATAAAATGGCATTCAAAATCTCATCGATCAGTTCCCAGAATTTGTTAAGGTAATCTTTTGTAACGGCAGACATGGCGGTTCTCTTTCCATAGTTACCAATTACAATCCCAGCGGCAACCATGGTTAAAGGCCCTGAAATATGAATGGAATGGGCAATGAGGTAACCACCCATCACCACTGAAAGGGTGATTAATACCGAAACTTTATAATCATCAATTTTCCGCATGGCATTGGAAGCCCCTAAACCTAAAATAGTTCCTAAAGCAAAGCCGCCCAAGGCTTCCTTAATTAATAACCATGAAATATTGGTCGCGCTGATATCAATATCACTGCCCTGTGCCAGTTGAAGGATTACAGCAAAAATTACTACAGCCACCCCGTCATTAAATAAAGATTCTCCAGCAACTTTTGTTTCCAGTGACTTACGCACATTGGCATCTTTAAGCACACCCATTACGGCAATAGGATCAGTTGGGGAAATAAGCGCACCAAACAATAAGGAATAAATGAAAGGAATTTTAAAACCGAAGAACGGCGCAATATAAAAAACCAATGCACCGACAGCAAAGGTTGAAATCACAACACTTACCGTTGAGAATATAATCACCGGTGCCCTTTGCTCCCTTAAATCAACCAGGTTAATATGAATGGCACCGGCAAATAACAAAAAGTTTAACATTGCCCCCATTAACACCTCCGTGAAGTCAACATCCTGAAGCAATGTAGAAAAATGATCGAAAGTTTTCGGAAATAAACTACCCGTTAAAACCAATACAATTGAACTGATCATCGCAATGATCATAATTCCGATGGTAGATGGAAGTTTGAGGTATCGGAGATTTAGATAAGAAAAAAATGATGCTAAAACAATAAGCACCGAAAAGGAGTAATATAATTCCATAATTTGATTGAGTACCGGTAAAACCCCAAAATATTAAATAATTTCGACTCGTCTAAAATTATTTTTAGATTATGACATCAATAAGCCGTTTATAAACATAAAAAAAGGAGCCAAATACATTTGGCTCCCTTAATCTTGATATAATATCAATTAACGATAACGAACTTGTTGCTGTTTGTCCATCATGCCCATCTGATCTTTCATTTGTTTAATCTGATCGGCCAATAACTTATTCTTATCGGCCTTTTTAGCTTCAGCAAGATAAAGTGTTGCTTCACGTTTATTACGTTTAGCCATCGCAATTCCGGCCAGGCTCAATTTAGCCAATGCAATGTTGTGATCCATCTGCATCCCTAAGCTTAAAGCTGTTTTAAAGTATTTTTCAGATTTCATTGGCGATGTTCTGCTTTCAATTAAACCCACCAATAAATTGTAATATCCATGCTGAACTTTAATTAACTGCCTTTCATAATTGGTAATCCGGTCCAAAAACATTTTTGCTTTAGGCATATTGTCTTTTCTTAAAAACCATTGTGCCAATAACATGTTTTCATTAAAGAAATAAGTTACCAATACGATTAGGCCTAATAAAATAGAAACGATGCCCCAAGGCCAGAAACCAAAAACAAATAAAGCTACTGCGCCACCCAGTAAAGCAAACCCCGCAATTAATCTGATAATATTTGGCATAAATTTTATTCTAATTATTTTTTTTTTGCAAATATCGTTTTTAAATGGCAGAAATTAGTTTTTAAAATAATAATTTCATTAAAAATTTCACTCATACAACAATTCTCCTCTTTAACATGAAAAAACTCTTCACTATTATATTAATCATATCCGCAATGAATGTTTCCGCACAAGAAATAAATAAAAAAATACATGATCAGGTTCACAATAAAGATATTCTGATTAATGCCTGCACCCGGGATGGCATGGTTACCTTTCCGGAATTTAAAGAGATGTACGAACCATTGTATGCAGCATATACCCCAGACGCTGCTACCATGATTGAATTAAAAAAGCTGGTTAAAAAGGAAAAAATAAAAATCGTTTTTGGTACCTGGTGTGGAGACAGTAAGGTAAATGTTCCAAACTTTTTGAAGATCATGGATGCGTTACATGTTAAAGAAAAGAATATTGAATTTATTGCGGTTGACGGAAATAAGAAAGCTGAAAATGGAATCATAGATGGTTTGGATATTAAAATGGTTCCTACATTTATTATTTATGATCAAAAAGGAATAGAATTGGGCAGAATTGTTGAAGGTCCGAAAACAACACTCGAAGGAGATTTATTGGCTATTTACAAAAAGAAATCATAAACTATTTCAATCTGATTGGAGTTAATATCTTACTTAGATCAGCCTAAATTTAATTAATATATACATTATGTCTGCTGCATTAGAAACCGGTTGGTTAGCCGTTTTAGATCAAGAGTTTGAGAAAGATTACATGAAAAATCTAAAATCTTTTTTAAAGGAAGAAAAGGAAAAAGGTGCAACGGTTTATCCGAAAGGTCAGGATATTTTTAGGGCCATGAATACCACTCCTTTTGACCAGGTTAAAGTGGTTATCTTAGGTCAGGATCCCTATCATGGAGTTGGTCAGGCGCACGGCCTCTCATTTTCTGTACAACGCGGCATGACCATCCCACCTTCCCTAAAAAACATTTACAAAGAATTAGAAACTGATATTGAAGGTTTTAAATCACCACCACACGGAAACTTAATGCATTGGGCAGAACAAGGTGTATTGCTCTTAAATGCCACACTGACTGTTCGTGCCGCCGAAGCCGGTTCACATCAGAATCGCGGATGGGAGATCTTTACCGATGAGATTATAAAATCCCTTTCTGAAAAGCGTGAACACCTTGTTTTTTTACTTTGGGGAAAATATGCGCAGCAAAAAGCTTCCTTAATCGATCAGAAAAAACACTATGTGCTCACTGCGGCTCACCCTTCTCCTTTTTCTGCTTATAATGGTTTCTTTGGATCAAAACATTTTTCAAAGGCAAATCAGTTGCTGATCCAGAATAACTTAACACCTATTGACTGGAAATTGCCCGCTTAATGAACGCTTATTTTATTAGTGGTTTAGGTGCCGATAAAAGAATTTTCTCCAAAATTAAACTTGATGAACGGATTCGTATCATTCATGTAGATTGGATCGTGCCATTAAAAAGAGAATCACTTCCAGATTATGCAAAACGATTGAGTGAAATTATAGACGTCTCATCACCATTTATATTGGTTGGCGTTTCATTTGGAGGAATGATCGCTGTTGAAATTTCAAAGATTTTAAAACCTTTAATGACAATAGCCATATCAAGTACAATATTAAGTAACGAATTACCTTTTCTTTACAGATTGGCTGGCAAACTCCATTTGATAAGATTAATTCCACCAAACCTAATGAAGTCGTCAAACAAGTTCAGTCAAAACTTCTTTTTTGGTATTAAATCTACTGAAGAAAAAAACTTATTAACCAAAATTATACAAGATACCGACCCTGTATTTTTAAAATGGGCAATCGCCAGTATTATAACCTGGAAAAACAATATTAGACCAGATAATCTGATTCAAATTCATGGTAATCATGATCGAATTTTGTATTCTAAAAGTGCCACGGTTGATTTCACAATTGAATATGGAACACATTTTATGGTTTATCAAAACGCAAGGGAAATTTCAGAAATTATTGATGAATTAATCTCGGAGTTCCTTTAATTGATTTTGTCAATAAGAGGAGGAACGACGAAGATATCTGTTTTCAAGAATTATATTGCTTCACTCCCTTACTAAGTCCTACCCTTCGGTTCGCAATGATGAATCCACGAGATGATCGTCTTTGTGGGGAGGAACGACAGCCTGACCCGACATCTCGGGGAAGCAATCTCTTTTCACGAATCAGATTGCTTCACTCCATTTGCTAAGCCATACCCTTCGGTTCGCAATGACGACCAGCCGTATTATTAAGTTGCTTCGCTTAATGATTGGCAATTAAGTTTTTGGAGTTAATATTCCAAAGGCACAATAGGTTCCTTCTTTGTAGTCGACATGATCATCATTGTTTGAAAAGTTTTAACTACAGAAATTTTACTAATCTTCTCCATAATTAAACGCTCATACGATTTAATATCCTTCACATAAACTTTCAAAAGAAAATCTGCCTGCCCGGTAACGTGATGGCATTCCGTAATTTCCTTAATCTGATTCACTTCATCCAAAAAGATTTGAATCGTATTATTTTTATGAAAATCCAGTTGGATCTGGATAAAAGTTTTAATACCTAAACCAAGTTTCTCTTCATCTACCAGGGCATGATAGCTTTTGATAAAACCAGCCGTTTCCAATTTACGAACGCGTTCTAGTGTTGGCGCTGGAGACAATCCGATTTCCTGAGATAGTAGCAAATTCGTAATGCGGCCGTTCTCTTGTAAAATTCTTAAAATTTTAAAATCAATTTTATCTAATTCTGATGCCATATAAATTCAAAGGTATTGAGAACACAAACATAACCAAATTAAATTCTAAATTTTAACATAATTTATCTAATAAATTTTAATAAATTATTTTTAGATTTACCTAAAAATATAATTAGATAAATATAAATGCAAAGTTTCACTGAGGAGAATTACTTAAAGATAATTTACCACTTAGCAGAAAAAACCGGTAATGTTCAAACCAATGCCATTGCAGAGCAGATGCAAACCAAACCTGCATCTGTAACTGATATGATTAAGAAATTAGCTGAAAAAGGCTTTGTAGATTACATCAAGTATCAGGGGGTTACCCTTACCGAAAAAGGAAAAAATGCTGCCATCGAGATTGTGCGCAAACACCGTTTATGGGAAGTTTTTTTAGTGGATAAGCTTAATTTTAAATGGGATGAAGTACATGATGTTGCTGAAGAACTTGAACATATTAAATCTACTGCGCTGATAGAAAGGCTTGATGAATTTTTAGGTTTTCCAAAGTCAGATCCACATGGCGATCCTATTCCAGATAAGAACGGACGCTTTGCGATAACACAATTTATCAAACTGATCGATTTAAAAGTTGGTGATCAAGGCACGATTACCGGCGTAAGTCAGCACAGTTCTGCTTTTTTAAAGCACCTGGAAAAATTGGGCTTAACCCTCGGCAAACAAATTGAGATCAGTGATGTTACCGATTTCGATGGTTCAGTAGAAATCCTGATCGCCGGGAAGCAAATCAACATCAGTAGAGAAGTAGCAAAACACATTTTAACAAGCAGTAATGGCAAAAACTGAATCGCTTAGCGAAGTACATCAGAGTGTAAATACCAGTAAAAGAAAAGGTTGGCGGCGAATTTTAGCATTTATTGGTCCTGCCTATCTAATTAGTGTTGGTTACATGGATCCTGGAAACTGGGCAACCGATCTGGCCGGAGGAAGTAAATTTGGTTACCAACTGATCTGGGTATTACTGATGTCTAATCTGATTGCGCTATTGCTTCAGTCACTCAGTGCAAGATTAGGCATTGTTAGGGGTTTGGATCTGGCACAGGCCTCTAAACAGGCTTATCCCCGCTGGGCAAATATTCCGCTATTTGGTTTGGCACAAACGGCCATCATTGCGTGTGATTTAGCAGAAATCATCGGCATGGCTATCGGTTTACAATTGCTCTTCGGTCTGCCTTTAATCTGGGGAATTTCAATCACAATTTTTGACACCATACTACTATTATTCTTACTAAATAAAGGCATGCGGGCCATGGAAGGTTTTATCGTATCCATGGTTTTTATTGTAGGCATCTCTTTCCTGGTGGAAATGTTTATTGTAGAGCCTTCTTTAAAAGAAATTGCAAAAGGATTTGAACCTTCTGTCCTCAACGGAGATGCACTCTATATCGCCATCGGCATTATCGGGGCAACCGTTATGCCACATAATCTTTATTTACATTCCTCACTGGTTCAAACCAGAAAAATTGAGCGCAGTAATAAGGGCATTAAAGAAGCTTTGAAATTTAACCTGATTGACACGACCGTTGCCCTAAATCTGGCGTTCTTTGTAAATGCAGCCATCTTAATACTGGCAGCCGCCGCCTTCTATAAAAATGGATTACATGAGGTGGCAGAGATTCAGGATGCACATAAACTGCTTTCCAATATCTTCGGAAATATAGCCCCAACCCTATTTGCAATTGCACTAATTGCCGCCGGACAAAGCTCAACTGTTACAGGTACACTGGCAGGTCAGATCATTATGGAAGGCCACATTAATCTTCGTATTCAGCCCTGGTTACGCAGATTGATTACCCGTTTATTGGCTATCATTCCGGCATTTTTTACCATTTTACATTATGGCGATGATGCACTTGGAGGCTTACTCGTATTAAGTCAGGTGGTGCTGAGTTTACAATTAGGTTTTGCCGTTATTCCTTTAATCCATTTCAATTCAGATAAAAAGCTGATGAAGGATTTCGCGATCAAAACCTGGGTAAAAGTTCTAGCCTGGGCCAGTGCGATAACCATTATTGCATTAAACGTAAAATTAGTTATAGAAGAAATAAGTGGTTGGGCAAAGGACGCAAACAACTGGTGGATTTATGTTATTGTCGTACCTGCATTAATTTTTATCGTATTTCTGCTTTTGTATGTATTCTTCCATCCTCTGATTGAAAAGAAAAATCGCGACAGGCAAATGGTGCCTCATGGCAATGCCCTTGACATTGGTAAAATTGAAAAAATCAGTTATAACAGAATTGGTATCGCCGTAGATTTTTCTAAAAATGATGGCAATACGATCAGGCATGCACTTATTCAGGGTGGTAAAGATGCACATTATTACCTGATCCATGTGGTGGAAACTGCTGCTGCCCGTTATCATGGCCAGGATGTGATGGATCATGAAACAGAGAGTGATGCCAGAAATCTGGAAAAATACAGGGTCAATCTGGAAGATTTGGGATTTGATTCCACACCGTTTATTGGCTTTGGAAGCACAGCAAAAGCCATTGCAGAAATCAGCAATAAAAATGAGCTGGAGCTTTTAGTAATGGGTGCTCATGGACACAAGGGCCTGAAAGACCTGATTTTCGGAACCACGGTTGATTCAGTCAGACATAAAGTCAACATCCCTGTACTTATCATCAGATAAGGTCATTTATTAATTTCTTTCATGATTTTTTTAATGCCACCGTCACCAGCGTTATAAACCAATAATTTATTGGTAGGTGAATACAGGTACATGGCAGGATACATCTTAGGAAGAAATGCCGGAATAAACATATGGTTTTTATCCTGCATCACGGTAACATTGGGTTTCTTGTTTAATCCTTTTGCATAAGTATCAAAAAACTGAGGAATAATATAGGCTTCATCTAGGGTAATGAGATAAATGTTAGCCTTCTGGAACAGTTTATAATTGGCATTTAATGACTTTATTTCCCGCTGGCAATGCTCACATGTACAATCAAAAAGAATAAATAAATTTTGCTTGCCCTGTTTTAAATCTTTATTAGAAAATGATTTACCATCTAATTTAAAGAAGGTAAACTGAGGCAGTAAAGTAGGCTGTTGCGCTTTAACCTGATAGGTAATGGCTATAAGAAGAACTAGGAGGAAGCTTTTAACTTTCATTTTTAACATTTAAATCCAAACTTAATTGATTTATGAGCAAGATAATCAAATTCCTTTCAGCTTTTACAAACAGATGAACATTCTAATTGTTAATTTAGCCGTTGACGAAATGGAATAATATCAAAATATCACATCAATTTTTAAGATATTTGCAACCCGGCAAATGAGTCTGGATAAATGTAGCGCCATTTGCTGCAAAAATTAATAACAATATCAGCTTTGAAAAACGACATTAATATAAAAAATAAAAGAGCCTATTTCGATTACAATTTACTGGATAAATATGTAGCCGGAATTGCACTTCTTGGAACTGAAATAAAAGCCATCAGGCAAGGTAAAGCCAATATGACTGATGCATTTTGCATGTTTATTGGTGGAAACCTTTATGTACGAAACCTCCATGTTTCTGAATATAGCCACAGCTCATTTTATCATCACGACATTAAAAGAGACCGTGCTTTGCTGCTGCAAAAAAAGGAAATCCGGAAGCTAAAATTAAAGGGCGAAGAAAAAGGCTACACGATTGTACCCCTTCGTATTTTTGTTAATGAACGGGGCTTCGCGAAAATCGAAATCGCTTTGGCACAGGGCAAAAAAGAATTTGACAAACGTGACAGCATTAAAGACAGAGATACCAAACGTGAGCTGGACCGGGCGATGAAAAGATAGTTAGTTTCCAGTCTGGAGTCTTTAGTCCTGAGTCCAAATTGACTTAAGACTGAGGGCTTTGGACTAAATACTCAACTACTACCACGCCTGGTCGCCTACTAAAGGTACAAACCTGAAGGTATCCAGTACTATTTTTTCGTAATCTGTTTCGCTTACCCTGATTACCGTAACCATTTTTTGGGTTTTTTCATCACCTACCGGAATAACCAGAATCCCGCCGATCTTAAGCTGCTTTAACAAAATTTCAGGAACCAGTGGCGCTCCTGCGGTTACAATAATCTTATCATAAGGCGCATGTTCTGCCACTCCTTTTGAGCCGTCGCCACAACAAAAAACTGGTTTATAGCCCATGCCCGGCAAAACCCTAATGGTACGGTTATATATGTTTTGTTGCCTTTCTATCGTAACTACATTGGCCCCAAGTTCCATTAAAACACAAGTTTGGTAGCCAGAACCTGTTCCTATTTCTAATACCTGATCGCCTTTTTTAATGTGTAGCAATTCACTTTGATAAGCCACGGTGTAAGGCTGTGAAATGGTCTGCCCATCTCCTATCGGAAAGGCAATATCTTTATAAGCCTGGTTCCAGAACGTTTCATCAAAAAAGAAATGACGGGGAACCTTGCCCATTGCTTTTAATACATGCTCATCCTCTATTCCGCGAGATCTTAACAGTTCTACCAGTTTCTTTCTCGCACCACGCTCTCGGTAATTATCAACAAATTTATAGGCCATGAAGTCTCAAAATTAACTTTTTTATATGGTGATGCAAGATAAAGAAATCCACATTAGCCTAAGTTGCAGAAAATCAAAAGCTAAATATGCCATTGATAAGTTTGCTTGAATCATCATACTGAAGTGCGGAATTATTTCTACTTTTGGAATCAACAAATTTTAAAGAAAATCAGTATCATTATATCATATATGAAGAAAATCTTACTTAGTTTATTTGCACTGTTTATCTCCATCACCTCATTTGCACAAACAGGAGCAGATTATAATTATACCATAGGCTTCCGTGCCTTTAGTTTAATGCAACTGCCTAAAATATTAAATCAAACCAATACACAGGATTACACCAAGGCTTATGCAAATGGTGCCATGCTTAAGTTCAATGATAACCAGATCAGTTACCGGGTGAGCGGTTCCTATTACCGCAATGATATTCAGTTTGATAATACCTGTGCAACCTGTGAAATCGCTTATGGAAAGGTAACCGATTATTCTTTTAAAGTTGGTTTTGAAAAAAACTTTAACTATTCCAGGGTTCAGCCTTATTTTGGATTCGATCTAGGTTATCGTTCAAACCGCTTTACCGGAACCATAGCACAGCGAAACCAACAAACAAACAGTGCTACACAAACGGCTGATGCCAGTAAAAATGGTTTGGTTCTTACCCCATTAATCGGTTTAAAAGTAAACATCATTTCACAGCTAAACTTCTTTGCAGAAAGCAATCTGGATTTTTATTATTCTTACGAAAAGCAGGATATTACTGGAACCGGTGGTGTAGCCAGAACAGTTACCACCTATAAAAAATGGGAGTTTTTATTAAATCCGGTTTCCCTAGGCTTACAGTTTAGTTTAAATGGGAAAAACTAATAAGGATCTACATCAATCTGCATAAAAATACCTTTAAATTCTTTCGTGGCATTAAATTGTGTAAGGGTCTCGCGTAAGGCATCTTTAACCTTTTGAATGGCGGTATGTTTATCTGCCTTTATAATGATTTGCCTGATATAGAGATTCCGCACCCGGCTTACCAATGGTTGCTCCGGACCAAGTACACGTTTTCCAAATTTTGCTTTTAAAATATTGGCCAGCGAAAGAGCGGCATGATCAAGCACATGTGCATCTTTATGTTTGATGTAGAGAAATATCATTCTTGAAAACGGTGGGTACAGGAACCTCTCCCGTTCTGCAATTTCATCATGATACATACCCTCATAATCATTCTCCACCACCTGTTTAATAATCCGGTTTCCGGCATCGTAGGTTTGGATACATACACTTCCCTGGTCAGCTCTCCTGCCGGCCCTACCTGCTACCTGCGCGAGTAACTGGTAGCTTCTTTCATAAGCCCTGAAATCAGGATAACCTAACAATGTGTCTGCATTAATTACGCCAATCAGGTTTAAATTATCAAAGTCTAATCCTTTGGCTACCATTTGAGTGCCAATTAAGATATCTGTTTTCTTATCCTGAAAATCGTTCAAAATTTGTTGCAATCCGTTTTTTGTTCTGGTACTATCCATATCCAGCCTGGCAATAGAAATATCGGGATATAATAATTTTAACTCCTCTTCTATCCTTTCGGTACCGAAACCCTTTTGCTCAACATGTACTGAGCCACAAGCCGGACAAATATTTACACTGCTTTGCTGGTAGCCACAATAATGGCAATGTAGTTTGCCACTGCTTTTATGATAAGTTAAACTCACATCGCAATTCACACACTTTGGTGTATATCCGCACGTTGCACAAATCAGAATGGTTGCATATCCTCTTCTGTTTTGGAAGAGAACAATTTGCTCCTTTTTAGAAAGTGCCAGGTCAATATCTTTAATTAACACACTGGAGAAATAGGAAACCATAGTTTTTTTCTTGGTTTCTTCAGAAATACTCACCACCTGTTGGTTAGGCAATTGCACACCACCAAACCGCTCCTTCATTTCTACCAGGCCATATTTGCCTTGCAAAGCATTATAATAACTTTCAAGAGATGGAGTAGCTGACCCAAGGATAACCTTGGCCTGATGCAGGTGTGCCAGGTAAATAGAAGCATCCCTCGCCTGGTATCTCGGTGCCGGATCATATTGCTTGTATGAAGGCTCATGCTCTTCATCCACGACTATCAATTTCAAGTTTTGAAAGGGAAGAAAAACGGCAGAACGTGCGCCAAGAACAACCTTATAAGCACCTGTTCTAACCTTATTCCAGATTTCTACTCTTTCACTATTATTAAATTTTGAGTGGTAAACGCCAATAGCATTTCCAAAATAACGCTTAATTCGCTCAACAATCTGTGTGGTAAGGGCAATTTCCGGCAATAGAAATAGTACCTGACCATTTGTATTCTGAATAATTTTTTCAATCAGTTTAATATAAACCTGGGTTTTGCCAGATGCCGTAACGCCATGCAGCAATACCACATCTTTTTCCTTAAAGTGGCCGTTAATCTTCGAAAGTGCATGTTCTTGGGCTTCGTTAAGCTTAAAATTTACGCTAAATTCCTCATCATGTGCAGCCAAACGACTTACTGGTCGTTTAGTAATCACGAAAATATCTTTATCGGTGAGTGCTTTTAAAGCGCCTGCTCCGCAATTGCTCTCTTCTAAAAGTTGCTCCTTTGAAATTGGCAGATTTGTTTTTTGAAGCTTCAGATAAGCCAGCAAGGCATCCAGTTGTTTAGGCGCACGCTCCAAAACATTAAAAAGTTGTTTTAAATTTTCCTGGTCGCTGTAAAAATCGTTTAACTGAATGAACGATTTAAGTAATGGTTTATATTTCTGTACCACTTCTTCTGCCACCAGTATCAGGTCTTTTTCCAACAAATTATTAATAATGGGGTAAATTGTTTTCTGCCCCAGCAGTTTGGAAACTTCATTAACGGTTAACTTTCCCTGCCCTTTAAGCGCAGTAATGATCATTTCTTCTTTTTCATTGAGCACTACGTCCTCACTAAAACCTTCCGTAAGCATCAGGATGGTTTCACTGGCCAGCTTTAAGCTGGCTGGCAATGCCGCGGTCATAACATCGCCCTCATTACACATGTAATAGTTGGTCATCCAGGTCCAGAACTTGAGTTGCGTGGGCGTTACAACCGGTTCTGCATCAATCACATCAATGATATATTTAGCTTCGTAAGCTGCAGGTGGATTTTTAGATACGGCGCAAATTAATGCAGAATAAATTTTGTGCTTCCCGAACTGAACCACTACCCTTTTTCCTATCGCCACCTGATCATTCAAATCGAAAGGAATTCTGTAGGTGTAGTTTATCGCCAAAGATAAAGGCAAAATCACTTCCACAAAAAGTGTTTCTCTCTCTGTAAAAATATCGTTCTCAAAAATTTCCATTATTTATCTTTAAAGGCAGCAAAAAACAGCATGATCCAACCGAGTACAAATAATAATCCTCCGATGGGTGTTAAAGGGCCAATTAAATTTACAAAATCCAGTTGTAAAATACTTCGCGTAGCGAGTAAATAAAGCGAACCCGAAAACAGGATAATGCCGAAGGTAAAACAAAAATAAGCAATGTTGATGAGCTTATTCCTGTAGCGGGCGAAGGTTGATAAATATAACAGTGCAAAGGTATGATAGAACTGGTAACTCACACCTTTCTGCCAGATTTCCAGAGCTGACGCATCAACCAAAGCTTTTAATGCATGCGCACCGAATGCCCCTAGCAAAACAGCAACTAGTCCAAAAAAAGACGCAGTAAGTATTATTCGTTTATTCATAGGTATTTTGCCCTAAGCAGTGGCTAAATTAATAAATTGGTCAAGAACTTCTCACTAATCAATGTAATAAATTAAATTTGTTGCCTAGCAGATGAGAAAAATCATAATTTTAGTAAGCGTATTGTTATTGGGTGTGGCATCAATGTCCTATTTATACTTTTCTAAATTAGGGATTGAAAATGATGCCAAAGACCTGGCCCTCCAATCTGCAACCAACAATGCGGCCATCCTTTTTTCCTTTCAGAATGATAAAGCCTTTTATGAAATTATGGCAGGACAAAGCCTTTTACAGCAAGCTATTGGTGAAGAAAAGACAAACTTACTTAAACAACTGAAAGAAAGTTTTATTAATAAAAAGCTGATCAATAATTTTGTGCAGGACCAGGAGATTTACATCAGTCTACTGCCCGATACAAATCAAACCCTCAACTTTCTAATTACTGTACAGATCAGGTCAGATCAGGAGCTCATCAATTTTCAAAACAAACTTCAATCGATCGTTAAGCCTGTAGTAAAAGAAAAAAATATTTATACGCTCCAAGTGAATGATAGCCTGAATGTATTTTTGGGCATGCAACATCAGGTTTTAACCGTATCAACTTCCTTAAAGTTAATCAAAAATGCGGCAATCAGGCTTAATGATAACCCTTTTACAGCCTATATTAAAGAATCCAGGCTGCTAAACAAAAACATTCTGGCACAACTGTACATTAATTTCAATCAGGCACCGTTACTATTAAAGAATATTATTGCCGGAAGTATTAATGGCGAAATGGCCTTATTTAAAACACAAAACAGCTTTGCTACCTTGAATTATAATTTCAGCAAAGAGAAAATTTTGTTTAATGGCAATACAGAAATTAAGTCGGCAGATAACTACTTAAAATTGTTTGAGCAGATACCTGTTCAAAGCATCAATATTCAGAATATTATTCCCGATCGTACAGCAAGCTACACCATATATGCCTATGATAATTACCAATCCTGGCAGCAAAAATTAGCCCGCTGGCAAACACTTAAAAACTTAACCGATAAAAGAAATGTATTGATCAAGAAGGTTAAAACAGAATACCGCACAGATTTAAACGCTATATTTCCGTTATATCTAAAAAATCAATTTATCACCTTTCAGTTAAATACCGGAGAAAAATTAGCTGCAATCTCATTGATTAACGGCGAAAAGGTAAAGCAACTTTTATTTGATGTAAGTGAGGATTATAGTGAAGAGATTAAACATTTTAAAACAGCTGATATTCTTTTTACTTACCTGGGTGAACCTTTTAAAAATTTTGTAAAGCCTTATTATGTTATTATTGATAATCAATTTGTTATTGCCAATAATGCAAGTACCGTTCAGTCTTTTTTAAATAGTTATAAAAACAATAAATTACTGATTCAGGAACCAGCCTATCTGGACGCCTTGAATCAGTTACCAAATACTTCAAATATTGGTTTTTATATTAACCTGAAAAACGCAAAGAATATCTTCAGAAGTCAGCTTCTGTTAAAGTATTATCAACATTTACAAGCAGATAGCGGATGGAAAGAATTCGACAGCTTTTATTATCAAATGAGTGCTGATCAAAACAAATTCATCACAAACATGCTTTTAAATAAATACATCAAGCCGAACCCGTCAGATTCGGCAAGTACCCGTTAAATAAGCGATAGCTAAAACCAATTTAAATGAAGAAATTTCTACTTACCATCACATTAATGGGCTGTGGCTATTTTGCTAACGCGCAACAATATGCCTTATTTGGAACCAGAACCATGTTTGATGCTTTCGAAAACGTTTCTCAAAAATCTTTCACATTGGATTCTTCGCGAAAATTTTCATCAAATTTCTTTCTTCCAAATTTTGGTGCCAATTCAGCCAATATTGGCGAAGCAGCGTATTCCATCAGAAAGTTAACGCAGGAAGGTGTTAATGATACCAGAAATCTTCCGCTAGGTACAGGCGCTATCAATCACTTCTACTTAAATAGCAACGTTTATGTCGCAACTTTTCGCCTTTTCAAATCTTACAAATATCAGAAAGAAATAGGCTTAGCATGGCAGGTAAGAACAGATTCACATATTGATTACACTAACGAAACACTGGCCATATTTGATAATTATGATCGATTTCCTACAGCTACACCGCTAAATGGAATTTTTAATACAAAAGGTTATCAGCAATCTTATCATCAATTCAGTTTTACCTACAGAGAAAATTATAATAAACGGTTAGCCTTTGGATTAAAAGCGAGTGTATTGAGTGGCATTTTATACAACAAACTGGATATCACCAGTTCAAGCTTACGCGTAAATCCGGCATTAAACTCACTCGACATTACTTTTAATGGGAACTATGCGAGTAACTTTTCAGACACTGATGAAATAAACAAAAATACTTTTTTCCCAAATTTCAAAAACCCCGGTTTATCATTAAGCTTCGGCACAAATTATACCACAAAAAAGGGCTTGTTCCTAATGGCTAATGTTAAAGATTTAGGATTTATCTGGTGGAGGAGCGGCACCATCAATAATTCCATTAACAACCGGACAACAACGCTTAATGAGCTGAATGATGAATCATCTAACAACAATCAGGAAATAAGAGATATATTTTTAGGCGGACCAAGCGGAAAGTTTTTAGCAGCTACCAATGCCAAATTTGACGTCTATGTTTCCCGGCGATATGGCTTTTATAAGCCGGCATTGGTTGTTTCAAAAAATCTATTTTATAAAGGGGGTGATATTGCATTTGTCAACACCATTATCTATAATAATTTCTCCGCCAGCGTAACCCCGGTTTATAACCTGAACAACATCCTAATGATCGGGCTGCAAGGGAAGTATCAAACCCCAAACTTTGAACTTTTTGCTGGTACCGATAATTTATTTTCAACCTTTAACCAGGCCAGAGGAATTTACAACAAAACGGCAGATGTAGGCACAGGCCCTAACGGTGCTTCGGTTTATATGGGGGTAGGCATTAAGTTTGGCAATGTTGTTAACCATCCTCAATTTAGTGATGTAATACCCGGAATCAATGATCAGCAAGAAGGAAGTTTCTTTAAAAACCTGTTTTCTATCTTTAAAAGAAAATAATTAAACTTTTGGTTTAGGCTGGGTCACCACAAAATCTTTTAAATAAAAAGGCTCGAAGTAAGCTACATCCTCAAAGCAACTCTGATTAAAGGCATTAAAGGCTAAGGCCGACATATATTGGGCAGAATTAAAGTTGGATGGATGAAAGACTGCATTTGGATGATTCAGTGCTTCAGCACATTTCGCTGCACCATCACCCAAAAAGCTAACCTGATGTTGTGCCAGTAAATCAGCAAAACTGGTTTCATCAATAATTTTTGCGGAAGTAGGCTCCAGCAATTTTAAAGATGCATCAAATGTGGCCGCATAAACTTCCATTCTTCTGGCATCAATCATGGGACAAATCAGCGCCTCGTATGCAGGATTTTCCATCATAAAGCCGGCAGCCATCATTTCCAATGTTTCAATGGCAATTAAAGGTTTTTCGAGGGCATAGCATAGACCTTTTGCAGTGGAAACGCCAATTCTTAATCCGGTATATGATCCGGGTCCTTTACTAACAGCCACGGCATCCACATCCTGATAAGTTAAACCAGCTTTCCTGATTACTTCTTCAATAAAGAGCGTCAGATTAGCGGCATGTAGGTTTTGTCCGCTTTCCTCTTTCAGTATAATTGTTTTTCCATCAATTGATAAAGCCACTGAACAAACCTGCGTAGCAGTTTCTATCTGGAGTATTTTAGCCATATCGCAAAGGTATTAAAAAATGTAAGAAGGTGTTGAGTTTGGAATTTGGAGTCCAAAGTCTGAAGTCCTAAGTCAGAAGTTTGTGAATGAATAAACAACTAACCATTGACCAATAAACTCAGCTAAGGAACCGGATCATGGCCATGTTCTCCCCAGGGATGGCACCGGCCAATTCGCTTCAGAGCCATCCAGCCGCCTTTAAATGGCCCATGTTTGCGAATTGCTTCAATTCCATATTGCGAGCAAGTTGGCGTAAACCTGCAGTTTGCCCCAAGCATTGGGGATATGGCATATTGATAAATCCTAATCAGGCCTAAGAATAGCCAGGCAAAAGCTTTATTCAACAACTTCATTTGGCTGAATTAAAGTTTTAAAACGCTTGAAAGTAGCAATTAATTTCTTTTGGATGAAGGTAAACTCATATTTCTGTTTTCCTACATATTGAATAGAAAACAATAACAACCCTTTATCGGCTGACAATTGATTATAAAAATATTCCTGTTTATTCAGGCGATAAGCTTCGCGGATGCGTCGATTAAGCAGGTTACGGTCTACCGCCCGTTTATATCTTTTCTTAGGAACATTGATAACCACCTGCGCAGGAATGCCTGCTGGTTCATCCAAAAAAAGATAAGAAATGCGAAAGGGGTATAATAAAAAAGAAGAACCGTTTTTAAACAGCAGATCTAAATGTTTTCTGCTGCATAACCGTTCTTCTTTCCTGAATGTGTACATATATTTTTGATTGATAATTGCAGATTTTGCTCTGCCGATTCCGAATCCGGAAAAGCAATCAAAAACTATGCTTTATGCTTGCGTTCGTCAGAAACTGTTAATCTTTTTCTTCCTTTAGCACGACGTGATGCTAATACTCGTCTGCCGTTAGCTGTTGCCATTCTTTCGCGGAAGCCGTGTTTGTTTCTTCTCTTTCTTTGCGAAGGTTGGTATGTTCTTTTCATGACTGTATATTATCTTATTAATTTCAAAATTAAGAGGTGCAAATATAAAGTGATTTCTCTACAAATGCAAGCGTGTTTAGTTTTTATTTTTAATTCCGTTTAAATCTTACCGTTTTTAAAAACATTTAAGATTTAATATACGCTAATTATAATCCCAAAGCTGCTTTCAGCTTCACATAACCCGTTTTACTTACCGGCAGCCAGATATCCGATTTCAGCAAGACCACGTAACTATCCTTTTCTTTCAGTTCTATCTTAGTCACTTGCGCCAGGTTAATAATATAAGAACGGTGTATACGAATGAATTGACCGGCATCTAAAGTCTGCTCAAAATAGGCCATGGTTTTATTTTTATAGAAAATTCCATCCACCGTATTCATTTTCACATAATCATCATCGGCTTCCAGGTAATTAATATCAGCTGTTGGAATAATTTTGATTACACCATCTTTTTTAATCACCACCCTGTTGTTTTGCGCAGGGCTCAAAGCTGCCGCATCTAAAACAGCTTCTGTATTTTGCTGTTGATTCAACCGGCCGGGAAGTTTTTTCATGGCTGCTTCAAACCTGCCCTTATCAATAGGTTTAAGCAGATAATCAACAGCATTTACCTCAAAAGCTTTAATTGCAAATTCATCAAAGGCAGTGGTAAAAATTACTGCAGGTTTATCATCTACTAGTTCCAGCATTTCAAAGCCACTTATTTTAGGCATTTGGATATCCAGAAAAATAAGATCCGGCTGGTGCAGCGTAATGGCTTTTAATCCTTCAAATCCATCGCAACACTCTGCAACCACCTCTATTTCAGTATGATCAGAAAGATAAAACTTAACAATATCTCTGGCTAAAGGTTCATCATCAATGAGTATCGCTCTGATCATTTTTTTGTGGAATTTTTAAGGTGGTAATATATAAATTATTTGCCTCAATTTCTGTTTGCAATAAGTGCGGATTAGCAAATAAAAGATAAAGCCTCCGCTTGATGGCACTTAAGCCAAAACCCGTTCCGCCAGCGGCCTTCATTTCCGGATCGAATGGATTTTGCACCCTTAAGGATAAAACATGATTCGCTAAAGTAACATCTACCTTAATGGTGATTCCGGCTGATGTATTGTACAATCCAAATTTTATGGCATTTTCTACAATAGGCTGTAACAATGTTCCGGGCAGGCTTAAGTTTAACGTATCCTCGGCAACATTAACTTCTATATTCAAACGGTGGCTGAATCTCACTTTCTCTATATCAAGATAAAGTTGAATATATTCCATCTCCTCCTCCACCGTAACCCATAATTCATCATCACGCTTAAGCGTACCCCTGAGGAATGAAGCCAGTTTCGTAATCATTACACCTGCTTCCTTAGGATTAATCATCGTTAAAGCGAAAACAGAATTCAGGCTATTAAAAAGAAAGTGTGGCTGCAGCTGATGCCTTAGCTTATTTAATTCAGCTTCTTTGGCGAGGCTTTTGGCAGCCGTAAGGCGTTCGTGGGTTTCTGTTTGCTCTTCCAGCCGGTACCATAGAATATTGGCTATGGCGCACCATCCGAGGCACATAAATGTAATCAGTCCGCGGAAAGCAAAAGAAAAATTATAAAATTCCTTGTATTCCTTAAATTCGGCGAACAAATAAAACAAGATATACTTTGCCGTGAAAATAACCACAAATGTTAAAGCCAGACTGACAATGAGCACATAAAGAATACGTTCATTTTTAGGCTGATAATAACCCAGCATATTGCTGATTCCGATACAGGCCGCTGCTAAAAGCACATTACTGACAGCGCTATCAGTAAAGGCGATTATCCATGAAAAGTGAATTACATAATGCAACCCTATGGCACACAATATAGTCCACGCTATAGCAAAGCTGAAGGAGATCTTTTGTATCTGCGGAATAGATAAAGGTCTGGTTGTCAAAACAGTTTGGTTTAGTTTAGTAATGATTAGTTTAATGCAGTCGGCCCTGGTAAAAAGCCGAAAGTATGCGTTTATGGTAAATGGTGGTAAATCACTTATCCTTGGTTCACCATCAGATGTTATGCTTCAATACCTTGAATCCCTTAAAAACTTTTAATTTCTATCCCGCCAAACATTGCTGTTCCATCTAAGATCAAGGTTTTTTGAATATCACCTGTAGGCGTTAAATGCGATCTTTTATCTTCTACACTGCCAAAAATTGCTGTAACATTTGATTTAATGGCCCAGTTTTGTGGAACGATTAATTTTATCCCACCAAAAATTGCCGTAACATCTAAACTGGCCGTTTCAGCAAAATCTGCCTGAGTCATGATGATATCTGCGCCGCCAAATACAGCTGAAATATCGCCACCCTTAAAATTTTTAGAATAAACCGTTTGATTGTTCCCTCCAAACACAGCCACAACATCTATAACATCATGATCAAAAGCATGCTGATCAGCTGTTTTAAATTCTTCTTCATTTGTATCGGCAGTATTGAACTGATCTTTGAATTTAGCTTTCATTTTTCGTTTTACTTTAACGCGATCATTAGGTCTCATGATTAAAAAAGCACCAATAATCACCAAACCAAACCCCAGTGCATATTTTGAAAGGTCAAAATCAAAATCCATCCTATCAATGGTATTATACGTACCTATCAAAACTAGAATCAGCCAGCCTATACCTTTAAAATTCCGGCGAATACCTAAATATATCCCCAATACGATAAGCAGACTCCAGATGCTGAATATCCACCTCGGAAAATCCAAGCCAAGGTTATTTAATAAAAAAATGAAGCCAATTGCCGCGATGACGAGGCCGCCAACAACCCTACCCGAAGTATTCTGACGATTATTATGATTGATGTTTTCCATTTCGATTACTTACTATTTATACACCAAAGATGTTGATAAATTAAGTCCTTCAATATACCTGCACCATAAAAAATGGCTAAACAGCGGTGAACAGCCTTATTCTATCGGTAAAAAATATTTCTTAATTTGAGCCCATGAAATATTTACTTAGCTTACTTTTTCTAACTGCTGCTATTGGATTGAAGGCACAAAACCTTAATTTGCCTTATAAAATATATGATGTAAGAAAACAAAAGGTAATCTCTGTTGATGATATTATTGCTGACATGAAAAATACGGATGTATTATTTTTCGGCGAAGAGCATAATGATTCAGTTGGTCATGATCTGGAAGCAAAGATTTTTGAAAAGCTCAACAAAACCTACCCACAACAAGTAGCACTTAGTATGGAAATGTTCCATACTGATGTTCAGCCGATCATGAACGAATTTCTGGCTGGCTTAATTTCTGAAAAAAACTTTATTAAAGAAGGCAGGGCCTGGGAGAATTATAAGGATTATAAGCCTTTAATTGAATATTCAAAAGCAAATAAATTACAGGTTATTACAGGAAATGCTGCAGCCCGATACAGTAATGCCGTTACTAAAGAAGGCTTGGTTGTGCTTGAAAAATTTCCTGCAACATCATTAAGCTTTTTGCCGCCCTTACCAATAGATACTGCAACAGGCAGATATTATCAGAAATTTAACCAATTATTGGGTGGCCACGGCATGGGCACAATGAAAGTTTATCAAACGCAGAATTTCTGGGACGCTACCATGGCCTGGTCTGTTTCAAAATTTATCAATGCCAATAAAGGCATCAAAGTCTTTCACATTAACGGCCGTTTCCACAGTGACGAAAAATTGGGAACACTGGCGAAACTACAGCAATATTCGCCAAAAATTAAGATCCTGAATATATCAGCCTTTTCAGACCCTGCATTTGAAAAACCAGATTGGGAAAAATTTAACAACTTAGGCGATTACATCATCATCACTGATCCAAAATTGAAAAGAAGCTATTAACCTGAAGTTCAATAATTATTTACTGCTATTTATCCCCCTTTATGAAAGCGGGGTATTATATGCTGGCGATGAGCTCAGGGTAACATTTCAAATTTATGATATAGCCCTATGTATGTTAAGACTTTGCTTTAAGCAAGTCTCTGATTTCAGTTAACAGCATTTCTTCTTTTGGTGGAGCTACTGGTGCAGCAGCAACAGCCTCTTCCTTACGTTTCATTTTATTAATAGCCTTAATCATCATAAATATAACTAAAGCCAGTAATATGAAATTGATTGCTACTGTTATAAAATTACCATAGGCAAAAATTGCTGCCCCTTCAATTTTTTTCGCATCTGCTAAAGCAGTACCCTCTGGTACAGCCCCCCTTAATACCAGGTATAAATTGCTGAAATCTGGTTTCCCGATGATTCCGGCAACCAGCGGCATAATTAAATCATTAACCACACTGTCAATAATCTTTCCGAAAGCGCCTCCAATAATTACACCAACAGCCAGATCCATAACATTGCCTTTGATTGCAAATTCTTTAAATTCTTTTACAAAGCCCATTATATCTGTTTTAATTTATTTACTAAAGTAGCAAACATTAAACTCAATACAAACGTTTAGCGAATAATTTAATCCGTAACCAAGTCATTTGGTGTAATTCCAAAAAAATCTGAAATGATTTGTTTATTTTTGACGCCATTCTACTATATCATATGCTAAAGCAACACTTACAACAAAAATTATTACAAAAGTTATCACCACAACAAATCCAGTTTATAAAATTGTTGCAAGTACCAACTGTTGCTTTAGATACCAGGATTAAGGAAGAATTGGAAGAAAATCCTGCATTGGAAGATCCGAGTTTAATGACGCAGGAAGAACCAAAAGGTGAATATGATGACCTGAATGATGGTCCGGAAGAATTTGAAAGTCAGGCTGAAGATAATAATACGGATGAGTTTAATGTAGATGATTATCTGCAGGATGACAATACCAATGACTACAGCACCAATTACAATAATGGCGATGATGATGAGGAGAAAAAGGAAACACCTATTGCAATAGAAAGTACTTTTTTCGAAAGTCTTCAGGAACAATTAGACCTGGTTCCCCTTTCAGATCAGGATTTTATTATCGGAAAACAGATTATTGGAAGTTTGGATGATGATGGTTATTTACGCCGTCCCTTAGGCTCGATGATTGATGATCTTGCATTTTCACAAAACGTAATGGTGGAAGAGGAAGATGTACTGGAAATGCTGAAGCTGATTCAAAGCTTTGATCCTCCGGGCATTGGTGCACGCGATTTAAAAGAATGCCTGCTGATCCAGTTAAAAAGGAAAGATCCGGCAAATCCGATCATCATAAAGGCAATGAATGTGGTTGAAAATTACCTGGATGAATTTACACGCAAACATTATGACAAACTGGAGAAAAGCCTGGGTTTGGATAGTGAGGAATTAAAAGAAGTTGTTAATGAAATTCTCCGCTTAAATCCAAAACCTGGAGATGCCAACCAGGTAACCACTAAGCAAATGCAAATCATTCCTGATTTTCACATCAGCAATAATGATGGCGTCCTTATTTTAACCCTGAACTCCAAAAATGCACCCGAACTTAAAGTAAGCCGCTCCTACCAGGAAATGTTTGAGCATTATGATAAAGCATCTTCAAAAGATAAAAAGCTAAAAGAAGCGGTTCAGTTTGTAAAGCAAAAATTAGATTCTGCCAAATGGTTTATTGATGCCATTAAGCAAAGACAACAGACGCTGCTTAAAACCATGAATGCCATTATGCACTATCAGTATGAATACTTTTTAACTGCTGATGAACGTAAAATGCGTCCGATGATTTTAAAAGATATTGCCGATAAAATCGACATGGATATCTCTACGGTATCCAGGGTAGCAAACTCTAAATATGTTCAAACCGAATTTGGTACATTTTTATTAAAATCATTTTTCTCTGAAGCCATTCAGACTGAAAATGGTGAAGAAGTTTCCAATAAGGAAGTTAAAAAAATTCTGGAAGATTGTATTGGGAATGAGGATAAACGCAAGCCCCTGGCCGATGAAAAGCTGACTGAGATCTTAAAAGAAAGGGGTTATAATATTGCCAGAAGAACTGTAGCCAAATACCGGGAACAGATGAACATTCCGGTGGCCAGGTTAAGGAAAGAATTATAGTTGTTTATTTGGGTATTGGTTAGAGACGATTTTTTTCCAGGCAAATACTAATAAAATACAGACATCATTATTTCGATTGGCGAGACACCCAACTGATAAATAATTGTTATTGACTCATCATTCTCATCCTGGTTGGTATCTTGCCAGGCAGCTGCACTTTATTCATCAATCTGTCATATACAGGAATATAGACATGATTTTTCCATGTTAAGTGAATAATCGATAGGTAAATTATTAGTTACCGGCTTGATCTGACTGGTCACCACTGCCCAGTTTTTCTGAGAAATCTTTTGCCCGATCATCTGCAGCAGTATCGCCCTGTTTTTCTGGTTCTAAGTTTTCATCCAGGCGGTCATTCCAGTCATTTAAACCTGTAGAAGGATTTTCCTGGGCTTGCTTAAAAAATGTTGATTTTTCCTGATCTTTGTTTTGATTTTCCATTGCGGTGAGTTTACATTCAGAACACCCCAATAGTAGAAAAGTTTATTTCGTGCTGATTATTTGTGAGCAGGCTCATCCTTCGCATTTTTAAATGCTTTCATACTTCTGCCGATTCCGCGCATCAGTTCCGGCAACTTTTTACCGCCAAAAAGTAACAGGATTATAACACCAATTAATATGATTTCTATAGTCGACATAAATTATTTTTAAACAAGATACGCTAAAATAAGTAATATTGTTTTTGAAATATGACTTATACTAAACCAATAACGCTTTTAATGCCCTATCTTTAATCACAGGAACTTTGCCATGCCTGATAAATTCTGCAAGTCCACGCAATTGTTTGATGGATTTTATGGCTTCATACCCTTCATATGTTGTTCTGATTTTATTCAGCAATAGTGTATCCGTTTTAAACATATCACTTTCGGTAAGTAATCCTTTTTTTAAGAAGAGTTTAATCAGTTCAGTCATTTTTCCATTTGCATAGAGATGAACCGGGAGTTTAAATACATCATCATTTAATTTTTTAAATGTCTCATTGATCCATTGCACTTCAGCATCATTATTTACGGCAATTATACCATTACTCAGCACCACCGCATTTAAAAACTGCTTGGCCCGCTGGCGGGTAATGATTTCCCCATGAATGCCATCACGCAACGTATAATCCAAACGATCTGCACAAAGCGATGGCATCGGCTGTTCTAAAATATTAAAAACACCATGAATAATCTGATTAGCAGTATAGCCATATTTAAGCAGCACATCCGGAATTTCAGATTTATAGATCACCTCAGCAAAAATCTGCTCATGGTAATCCTCTTCAACATACTCAAATACATAATCACCTACATGGGAAAAAGCCGTATGCGAAACATCATGTAGCAATCCGGCAATTTGTTCAAGTTCAGTTCCTCCCATTTTCTTGATCAGCATGGCTACTCCTATTGCATGTTCTAAACGTGAATGGCAAATAGATGGATTAACCAGGAAAATTGCTCCGCTCTGGTGTATGCCAGCTAAACGCTTTAAAGCATCTGTTTGCAAAAGCGCTTCAAATACCTTTGGAAATTCCATATTTCCGTATAAAAAATCATTCAGCTGAATCATATTGATGAGAATAAATACCAAAGCACAATTATACTAATTTATTTAGCATATAAACTAAAAATATTTTCTTTTGATTTTTAATTTGCTATTTAAATTAGTCAAAAAACAACTTTCAAATATTTTGAAAGCTATTATTACAAAATAATGATCTACAATTAAAAAGATATAAAACAAGCAAATTAATAAAACGTTATTATTGTAAATAAACGATAATATGGCAACTGCTCAACAGATTAGAAAAGCATATATAGATTATGTTTTAACCCATGATGAAAAACCAAAAACGGTTTATTCTTTTGCAAAGAAGATTAAAATTACCGAAGCTGAATTTTATCAGTTTTTTTCTTCTTTTGAAAGTATAGAGAAAACCATTTGGTTTGAATTCACTTTTGAAACCATTCGTAAAATAAAGGAGCAGGAAGTTTGGCTACAATATACTTCGCGTGAGAAAATGCTTTCTTTTTTTTACAGCTTTCTGGAAAATCTGAAAAGCGAACGAAGCTTTGTTATTTATAGTTTAAAAAATTATAGGGGTAAATTTTCCACACCTGATATATTGGCGGGTGTAAAGCCAATTTTTGAGAACTTTGCACATGAAATTATTGATGACGGCTTGGAAAGTGGCGAATTGGCTGAACGTAAATTTTTAACTAAACGTTATAAGGATGCCCTTTGGATTCAGTTTTCATTTATCCTTAATTTTTGGATTAATGATGACAGTGACGGCTTTGAGAAAAGCGATGAGGCCATTGAAAAGGGAATCAACGTTACGTTCGATCTTTTTCAGCATTCACCTATTGATAACCTGATTGATTATGGAAAGTTTCTTTCCAGAAACGGGAAGTTTAAAGAAAAAATGGGATTATAATCATTAATGAAGACACAACAGAGTATTCCAACTACTAAAGTAGAGCGCTCGGCAAAATTTGTGAAAACAGGTTTTCAGATTGGCGGAAACTATATCAAGCATTATTCAAAGAAATTGTTTAATCCGGATATGGATAGAGATCAGTTAAATGAAGATAATGCAACTGATATTTATAAATCGCTGAGCGAACTTAAGGGTAGTGCCTTAAAAATAGCGCAGATGTTAAGTATGGATAAAAATATCCTGCCAAAATCATATGTAGATAAATTTACCCAGTCGCAATACAATGCACCTCCCCTTTCAGGGCCTTTAATTGTGCGTACATTTACCAAAAACTTTGGCAAAACACCTGAGCAGATTTTTGACACCTTTAATCTGAATTCCAGCAATGCTGCATCTATCGGACAAGTACATCAGGCTACGCTCAATGGCAAAAAACTTGCCGTTAAAATTCAATACCCGGGTGTTGGCGACAGTATTTCATCAGATTTAAAACTGGTAAAGCCATTTGCTTTCCGCCTATTGGGAATGTCTGAGCGGGAATTAAATATTTATATTAAAGAGGTTGAAGAACGCTTACTGGAAGAAACTGATTATGAGCTTGAGGTAAGGAGGTCTATCCAGTTCTCTGAAGACTGCAAAAACCTTGATCACGTAATTTTTCCTAAATACTATCCTGAGTTATCTGGTAAGCGAATCATTACCATGGATTGGCTGGATGGATTACATTTAAAAGAGTTTTTAAAAACTAATCCTTCTCAGGAACTGAGAAATAAAATTGGCCAAGCTCTTTGGGATTTCTATAACTTCCAGCAACATGAGCTTCGTGCTGTGCATGCAGATCCGCATCCCGGCAACTTTATGATCACGCCAGATGAAGACCTGGGTGTCATTGATTTTGGATGCATTAAAGAATTGCCCAATGATTTCTATTACCCTTTCTTCTCGCTCATTTCTACAGATGTAATCAACGATAAAACCAAAACGATTGATGCCTTTAGAAAACTAGACATGATTCATACCGATGATACTGAAGAGCAGGTAGAATTCTACTATAAAGCATATAAGGAAATGATCAGTCTCTTTGCAAAACCTTATATCAGCAAGGTGTTTGATTTCAGTAAAACAGAATTTTTTGAGCAACTATATCTTTATGGTGAGAAGATTTCAAAAATGCCTGAATTTAAACAGGCCAGAGGTGTAAAACATTTTATTTATGTGAACCGTACAAACTTTGGTTTATATCAAATTTTACACGAATTAAAAGCAATGGTGAATACAGACACTTATGAGCCAACCTTAAACCGGTAATTAGCAGTTTTTTTTCACCACATTGATCATGTGATCAATGTCAAATGGTTTTTCAATATAATCATCCGCTTTGCATTCCTTTGCTTCTTCTGGCAATTTATTGGATGTGGAAGTAAGCACTGCAGATACATCTTCTGTTTCCGGGTCAGATTTTAAGTCCTTAATAACTTCTGACCCTTTCTTTTCACCTTTAATGTGGTCATCCACTACTACTACATCAGGGTCAATCTCATCTATTTTTTCAACCGGATCGGTCGTTAATGATGCCGTAACATCAAATCCCTCCTCCTCCAGCACCTGGTCCATTATTTCAAGAATTTCTTTATTATCCTGAATAAGCACAACCTTTTTCTTCATATTGATTGTAAGAATATTTTTTTAAATATAGGAAAAAGGAAGTATTCAAAATCCAATTGCCCGTTTTTTTACAATCCGTAAAAGGAAGCACCAAAATTTCGTCTTGAATTAAAGCCCGTTCGTCGAGAATTTTACAGCAATGGTATAAAAGCGAGAAATGGTCTGCAACGTTTTGGTGTCCGTTACGTCTTATCTACAAACAAATAAATTACTTAAATAATTCAATAACAATTAATTAACATTAAATTATTAAACAAAAGATATTATGAAAACTTCAATCAAAACCCTGATTGCAACAACATTAACAGCCATCGTTTTATCAACAGCTGTATTTTCAACAAGCGTTTCTGCTTCAGAAACTCATCCTTTAAAAGTTTCGGCTGTTAATGGCTTTAAAAAAGTTTCTGTGAAAGGAAATGTTGAAGTTATCTTAATTCAAAGGGCAAACAGCGGCGTGGCTTATGCAGAAGATAATACCGGCACTGCAAAAATTTTACAAAGCGGCGATATGCTCCGCATCACTTCAACTGATGGAACTTTTGCAAAATTAATTGTATATGTAACAGATATTTATAGAATTGAAGCTACAGATAATGCAGTAGTTAAAACTGAAGGCAAGTTAAATTCACTGTATCTTCAAATCTTTTTAAAAGGAAACGCACATGCTGAAATCAATACCATTTCAAAAGGCTTATACACCGTAATTCAGGATGATGCCGATTTAAAATTAAGTGGCTCAACAGATACTCATACTTTAGTGATGGGCAACACACAAAAACTTACCATTGATAAATTTGCTGCACTAAAAACCAATATCAAACCTACTGAAATTACGGCTACAGGTAAAGAAATTGCCGCTGTATATTAACCAAAAAATACCCACATAAAAATGGCTTTCTGACTTTCCAGAAAGCCATTTTTTTTGAACATTCAGACAATCTTCAGAATTGAAGGGTATCTTGTGCAAATTATTAACCCAATGAACCATTTAATCAAAGGCCGGTATTCAATTCTGTTAAGCTTTATTGCCTATTTTTTAACCTGCTCTTTTGTTATCCGCACCATCCTGCTTATCTTATCTTTTTCACATGCTGATTTCAGTTTTTTCGAAATCCTGAGGTGCTATGCTGTTGGTTTATTTTTTGATGCCGGAACAGCCTTGATCATGACCTCATGCTATGCCTTATATTTATTGCTTCTTCCAGATCGCCTTTACAGGCAGAAATGGAATAGCATTTTAACGCATTCCATATTTTTTATCTTCGTCATACTAACACTTTTTTCGTTCTTCGCCGAGATCACCTTTTGGCAGGAATTTGAAAGCAGATTTAATTTTATCGCTGTTGATTACCTCATCTATACCTATGAGGTGGTCCATAACATTAATGAATCTTACCCACTTCCCTATTTAATTTCTGGTATTCTCGCTATTGCCTTAATCATTACCTACCTGTTTAACAGGTTAAAAATTTTCAGCTTAAATGCTGAAAGTAAAATGCCTTTCAAAAAACGCCTTGTTTATACTGTTTCGCTGATGCTGACAGCTATATTGTTCTCACTCTTTGTAAAAAACAGTGCTGCAGAACAGGGCAATAACCGCTATGCCAATGAACTCGGTAAAGCTGGTATTTATTCCTTTTTTGCGGCATTTAAAAATAATGAATTAAATTACCATGAATTTTATCAGCTTATTGATGGCCAAAAGGCTTTTGCCATCGTCAGAAACCAACTGGCACAAAATGGTACAAGCTTTAAAAACGGACTGACGATTTCAAGAAATATTAAGGGTACAGATTCCACTTACCGTCCAAATGTAATCATGATTACGGTGGAAAGCCTGAGTGCTGAATTTTTAGCGCACTATGGTAACAAACAGCAACTTACTCCCCGCATAGATGCCCTGGCAGACAGCAGCATTTTCTTCAGCAATATGTATGCAACCGGAACCAGGACAGTGAGGGGAATGGAAGCACTTACCTTATCCATCCCACCAACTCCCGGCAGCAGCATTATCAGGCGAAATGACAACGAAAACTTGTTTACTGTTGGCCATGTCTTTAAAGATAAAGGTTATATCAATACCTTCTTTTATGGTGGAGATGGTTATTTTGACAATATGAACCATTTCTTTGGCAACAATGGTTATAATATTGTAGACCGCGGAAGAAAATTACTGGATGAAACCTATCAGGGCAGCCGGACATTAATTGCCGACCAGGAAGTAACCTTTGAAAATGCCTGGGGGATTTGTGATGAAGATATCTTTAATGTGGCGATAAAGGACGCCGACGAAAAATATAAGCAGCACCAGCTATTTAATGATTTCATCATGACCACCTCCAACCACAGGCCTTTTACTTTTCCGGCAAATAAAATTAACCTACCCGTAGGAACAAGAGAAGCCGCCGTACGGTATACAGATTATGCCATTGGAAAATTCATCGACAAGATAAAAACACGACCTTATTTTAAAAATACGGTGATCATTATTGTTGCAGATCATTGCGCCAGCAGTGCCGGAAAAAACGAGGTTGATATTTCTAAATATCAGATTCCCTGTATGATTTTAAATTTAAGCCACCAGCCGAATAGGAATATCAGTAAAATGACTTCGCAGATTGATTTATTCCCAACACTCTGGTATTTATTAGGCTGGAGTTATGATAGTGAATTTTATGGTCAGAATGTCCTGGCGGATCATTATCAGCCCAGGGCATTTTTAGGTACTTACCAAAAACTCGCCTACCTGAAGGGCGATAGTTTGCTTTTACTCAGTCCGCACCGAAAGATTGATACCTATTTGTATAATCCATTGAAAAATACACAAAAACCGCATCAGCTATCTAAACAAATGATAAATGAAGGCATTGCCAATTATCAAACAGCTTTTGATTTGTTCAAAGATGGTAAATTGAAACTATAATAAAAGGTAAACAGTAAGAATTTAGCTTTCCATTATGGAAGCAATCTCTTTCTCCATAGATTCCAGTTCTTTCGCCTTTAATTTTTTTACGGTTTCCTTTTTAGGTTCAACGTATTTAACCCCCACACGCAATGCCCTTAAACCGGAAACACCTTGCAACTCTTCGAGTTCAAGTTGTTCTAAATCATCATTAAAATAGCCCTGAACCTGCATGTATTTGATGTACTCCATATATTCTTTGGCTTCATCCGGATTAAAATAAACCATTGAAATTTTATCCGGCTGGGTCAGGCGTTCATTCTTTCCTTTGATTAATACTTTATCAATCCGTTTCTTCACCACTTCATAACGGATATTATAGGCACCTTCTACATCGAATCTTCGCTCATCGTTCCTGAAACTAATGTCGATGGGGTTTGAATGAATAAAAATTAACTGAGTCGTTTCCAGCGGAAAAGGGATTTCTCCGATTAAACCCTTGGACAGCCTGGCAATCTCCACCATTGAAGTCAGCTGCCATAAGCGGATATTTTTTAAGTATAATAAATCAAAAGGTTTCTGCGGCGCAATTTCCTGCCCGATATAAATGTCATACTCCACCCCGTCTGTTCTAAACTTGGCAAAATAACAAGGATAAGATTCCTGCAGGTTGGCTTGCGATTTTTCCAGGTACTGGCTTACCTCGGTATTGATCATCTGCATGGAAACTTCCAGCTTTCTGCGGTTAGAATAAGCACTCCCGGTTTCAGGAATAATGACCTTAAAATAATCATCTACAATTTCAGCCGTTTGCGGATAGTTGGCCTTGATAATGGAAAGGAAAGGGTAAACCTCAGCAGCAAGGAATTCGTTGAGCTGACTCTCTTCATTTGAAGAAGTCAAATGATCTATCCTTTTAGTCCAGTCTTTACAGTTAAACAAAATTTTCTCTGTAATTTCAAGGGAAACAACTTTCCTGATTGCTTTCAATGCCTGTATTAAACTCTCCAGCAGCACACTCAAATCATCCTTTAAAGCTTTATTCCGCTCAATGGTGGAGTTACGGATATCAATGGCACCAAATAATGGATACATGTGTTTAAATGTAACCGTTTCAATTTCTTTAATCTTGTTTTTACTGCTGTTCTTTTGAAGAAAGTGCCATACGGCCTCATTAAATTTCCACTGTACAGAAGGTTGTAAGGCCGTGAATTTATCCATTAGCACTTCATCCATTTTAGCATTAAAATCCTCGATATTATATTGGAAAAGTTGCCCGATCAAAGGCATAGCCGGGCGCAATCTCGACAATAACCTATCATCAATAATTACTTCATTATCAGAATAAACCTCCAGTACACCGGCCAGCTGGGTATTATAATAAACCGGTAATACAGAATAAGAACATACCCCCGCCTCTTTCAATACCTTTAAGAAAGGATCTTTCAAAATCAGCTCATCATTAATGGAACTTACAAAAATGGCTTTGGGGTTTTCCATATATTTATCAACCAGGGAGTAGAACACCTCTTCTTCTACATAGGAAGCTTTTGCCGAATTGATCAGCTTGCTTTGAGAAAATTCCAGGTGATCAAAAACCAGTTTGTTATTTACCGTTAAAAATGGCATTAATCCAAATTCCAGGTTGCCATCGCCACTTAAGCTTTTCAGTGCCTGGATAACGTGCGTATAAGCATCATTCTGATAATCATGATTAACGAGGGCATCACGAATACCATCAATAGCATGCTGTAGCGTTACATCGGTGATGGAAATGATACTGAATCCATCGAAAGAAAAATCATTTAGTGGCAAATGCTTCAGCAGGTATTCCAGTTCATTATCCTCCTGAAAATATTTTCCGAGTTCTTCAAAATTAAGTTCAGGAAGTTCTCCTTTATACTGGATGTCTACAAACTTGGTATCCGTTTGAATGTTGTAATATTGCGTAAGCTTGGTTTTCTCATTTACATGTCCATAAATAACTTCATTTTTAATTACAGAGGTAAAGTTATAAAAGCGCAATAAAATAATATTATAAATAAACTTAAGCTGTTTCTTTTCAACCGGTTCGCTATCCTTGGTAATCTTATTTTTAGGATCGTGATCCTTAAAAAAATTGTAAAATGCATTTGTACTGAAGAAAATTTCATCCGGAACCGGGGTACTCAAGGCCCAGAACAAATCATCCTCATTATCCATCAATGGTGTAAGGATGGTAAAAATAAGTTCTAAAGTATCTTTATATTGAACCAGATCTTTTGCCTTGATATTATTTAGGAGTAACTTCTCTTTCTCAATTTTTTCCAGCAGAAACCTGTAAAACTCAGATTTTACGGATTTCTCCGTTTTCAACCTTCCTTTTAAATACTCCACCAGCGGGCGAAAGGAAAGCGACGAATCTATCTGATGCTTAAAACATTCGTTTTTATGTATTTGAATTACGTTGGTATTCATGACGGATTTCCTTTCTTGGAATATTTACAGTTATCTTATTCAGTACAAAGATATTACCTCTTCCTTTAATAATAGGTCTTTATAACGTAATACTTGGAGATGGTCCCCTGACTAAAGCTTTACAAATTTAATACCTAAAGTTTAAAGAAACGTATGGGTACCATCCTTCTGAAGAATGTCCCATTACAAATCGTACAACTGTGAGTGATGCCGGTGCAAAATACAAGCCACCACCTACACCGTGATGCCAGGTGGTAGACACTTCATTCCGTTGCCAAACCCGGCCAACATCATAGAAGCCCAGCAAGCCAATTTGTCCGGGTAAAACATAACTGACCAAATCACCCAGTTTCGCCCTTAACTCTAAATTATTGTAAAAAATATGTTCACCGGCAAACCTGAACTGCCGGTAACCCTGAAGATTACCCTGCCCACCAAGGTATAAGGCCTGATAAAATGCCGGTTTTCCAACCGTTACACCACCACCAAAACGATCGGCCAGAATAAAATTTTTCCTGCCGTCTAAATTTTTATATAAGGCAATACTTGCTGTTAACTGCCCGAAAGAATTTGAATATTGGTTAACACCCTTATAGCCAAGCAATTTAAAATCTACAAAACTTCCCAAGGTAGGTAGGAGGTCATTATCCCTGGTGTTATTGGTGAAGTTTACAATCGCCCCGGCAAACATTTTTTCGTTACGCACCGTTAAGCTATCTGCAGAGTGCAACTGATCAGCATTGAGGATAAAACGGCCTTCGTTATCTTCGCGGTTGAACTTATAATACTGATAAGAGGGTCCTACAGAAAAGGTTGATTTGGGTTTACGCCACCTGATGGCTGCATCTACCTGGTACAGGTTAAACCTGGCCCTGTAGTAGCGGATATCATCACCATGTTCATCAAAATGAGTATCATTACCTAAACCGAAGAAATTCTGGTTATTATTGGGGGCAAAAGCATAACCGTTTACCAATAAATCTCCCTTACCCAATGCTTTTAACCATTCGCCCTTATAATTAAAACGGAATGCCCTGGTAGAGAAAGAATGCAAAAATGAAACCGTTTGTGAATTGCCCCAGGGTTGCTTACGGAACCCCGGATTGGTTTGCTTGTAAATTAAACCCAGTAAAATCCCATCATCCCTGTTGTAACCTGCGTTTAAATTATATGATCTCCGCACATACATATCTTTAGGGATGTAACTGAAGTTTGCCGTATCATTGGAAATAATTTTGTTGATTTTATTCTGATCATTACCAGCGTAAGTTGCCTTATCTGTACGACCGTATAATTTTACCCTGCCATTGCTATTTGCAAAATCGTAATATTTCTCCCCCTTGCCTCCAATTATCCGGATTTTAATGGCAGAATTTTTATTGTCGAGGATTAAGCTGTCATTCCCGTTGTGCATATACACCCGAATTTCCTTCGTCACTTTGGGATCGAACTTCCGGTCAAACAATTCATCTTTTATATTGCCTTCTTTTGATATTTTATTAATCTTCACCCGCAAACCATTTTCTTTGGTATCGCTGATTTTAATGCGCTCATTTTTATTGGTTACTTCTATATCAACGATGCGGTTAAAGAAATGATAGTAATCATTCATCAGTTTAGGCAAACTGGCTACCCGCTCACGCAACCTTTTTAAAAATTCGTCATGATGTAATGAATAGCTTGGCTCAGGAAGTTTCCGCAAGGCCTTTTCAAAAACGGCATCATTGTAATTGGCGCAGAAATCTTTCACTATCTGATTAAATTCATCTTCCGTTATATTTGCGGTCCAGCGGCTGCTGATTTCCCTGCCTTCCCATAAAAACCAGTTAATATTTTGTATGGGGCGTTCGTAGCCCTGCATCATTGGGAGCAAAGAGGATGATTGTGTAAAACGTTGTAAAAAACCATCTGAACGGAAAAAAACCTGGTCGCGGTCTCTTGGTACAGGTGTATAATTTGAACCATCTTTGGTTTTGGTTTCTTTCCAGCGCCACTGGTCTTCATGCCTGTCCCAATCGCCAAGCAATACATCAAGTGATCTTGCCTTTACCCAGGCCGGGCCATCTAATTTATTATCGTTGTCATCCGTTAATTTTTTATCCATTTTCGGTGAACTGTCTGATTCTCCTACAGGCTCGCGCTCCTCGAATAAGCATAGTGTATTGGCAAAAGCAGATTCAAACTCGCCTAGACCATCATCAGGAGAAACCCAGCCGATAACCGGATTGGTATGTGGAATTTTAGCTGCATCTGCCAGGTCAGGAACAACCAAAGCTGAGAAGGGATGCTGGGCAGACATGTTATCCTTAATTACGTCTTTTGCAAAGGTATTCCGCAAGGCCTCAGGCAGCAGAACCTCCGGGTATTTTTCTATGCTACGCAACACATATTCCTTACCGTCTTTATCTTCCAGTCTTAAAGAGCGCGACTGGTTACCTCCTCCGCGTTGAGTGGCTTTAAGGCCACCTTTCATTTTTGAGACATGCAACACCGGAACTTTAGTTCTTTCGGCATATTCCTTCCGGTAATTTTCACCAAAAACATACCGATGAAAACGCCCTACGCTATCGTACTCCGGTTTAATGCGTACAAAAATACTATCGGCTGTAAGCGGCTTATCCCTATTTCTAATTTTTGAAGGAATTTCGGCAAACTTTTTAATATAGCTGTAAACCTGTTTAACGCTGGTATCCGAATAAATGTAATACGCATAGCGCATATCATTATTTTTCAACTGATCAGCAATAACATAGCCCTGCTGCATTTCCTGAAATAAGGAATTTTTGCCCTTTTTATTCGGCGAAACCTTTGATCCGGAACCACTGATGATCTGCAGTTGTTTCCCTTTAATCATTTGTAAACCATGCTCATGACCCGCCACATAAGTTACATTCGGATAATCGCCAAAAACACCATTTACAGATTTGATCATGTCTTTGTATGCCGGATGATTTAAATCTTCAGGACTTAAAAGCGTAGATCTTAACAAAGGATAAACCGAGCCCAAAACCGGCATCGGGATATATAAATTCTTATTTAGGGAAGTCAATGGAAAAAGGTGATTTCTTAAATTAAAATAGCCGCCATGTGGCCCATAACTCTGAAATGGATGGTGTGAAGCCAATAAGATCACCTTGTTTTTATTCTGTTCCAGCAGTTCTTCCATGCGTACCAGCACTTCATCTTTGGTATTGCAATCACATTCACCTGCCGGATTTGATTTTTTATATGGAAATAGCCACCACTCACTGTCATAAGCAATGATGGTGAGTTTATCGGTGAGGTTGATGGCTACCGGATCAGGACACCCGTTCGCAGGAATTAATTTAAGCAATGGATCGTTCTGCGCTTTTAAATAATCATCCTGTGCTTTGATTTTCGCCAAACCATCTGGTCCGGATTTATCCCAGTCATGATTGCCCGGGATGAAATAAACGGTTGCGCCCATACTGCGCATGGGTTCAAATTGTGACCGTAATATTTTTTTTGTCTCCTCTTCTTCAATACTTCCAGGCAAACCCATTCCTGTGGGATAAATGTTATCGCCAAGATAAACCACAGTGGTTTTTTTTGGAATAATCTGCTTGGCGGCATTTTTTAAATCCTGCATCTGGGCAGCATTCATTTCTCCGGCATCACCGAAAAGAATTACACGGTATTTAACATCATCCTGAGCGAAAGAATTAAAAACAAATAAAAGAAAGAAGGCAATAAATAGGGTAAACGTTTTGATCATCGCTTAGGGGTTATTTCAGATAAAGATAATTAATTTTAATAAAGGCTATCTGACCTTAAACATTAAAATATTTCCTGCAGCTAAAGACCCACCTTCATTTGAAATATAAAGATTATTGTCCCGATCAAACGCAATGCCTTCAGGTTGGTTAAAAGCATCTCCCTTTAAGGCTTGAGTTGATTTTATCTTAAAGTCGGTGTCAGTTATCACCAATAACTTATTCATGGAAGAAAGGATATACCACTCTCCTGTTTTCGGGTTTTTGGCCAATGCCGAAGGGCGGAAATTCATTTTAGATGTACCTGCTGCAGCAGCAATTTCCTGATGAGAAAGTTTAAAAGTTCCTGCAGGCGTAAAAGTGCCTTCATTAAATTTAAAAGCAAATATTTCGGTATCCGACTTTTTACCTTTTTTCACTTCTTTGGTTAAAAGATAAACCATACCAGCCTTCTCATCTGAAGCCAAACCTTCATATTCAGCTTTTGGCACCAGGTCTTTTGTTTTAATAACGTCAGCTACTTCCGGAGTATTAATTTTTGAAATGGGAAAAGTATGCAGTTCTCCATTACTCTTAAGCACAATTACCTGATCATTAATGATCGCCAGGTCTTCATAATCACCTTTCCCTCCAAATTTGGTAAATTGTGCATCTTTATCATTTAAGCCCAAATGAAATAAATCACCATCTTCATCCTGAATGGCAAAAACCTGTTTCGGATCTCCATGATGAAAAGTAATGCCCGAAATTTCAAATAAATTCTGTGGCATATTATATTTTACCGGATTAGCCAGATCATAAGGAAAATCTGCTTTTTCAATAGTGGAAACAGCATTTTCTGTTGTCATTTTATCCTTCTTCTTTCCCTCATCATCATGCTTTCCGTTTACACATGAAACCCCGATAAATGCTACGGTGAAAAGTGTAATAATAGCGGTTAGTTTTGTTTTATTCTTATTCATAAAATGAAAATTTAATACTTGTTTTTTAAAAATTGATAGATGGCCAGTTGTGAAGCAATGGCAGGTTCACCAGTTTGAACGGGAACATTTTCCATTTGATCATTTATTATAACAGCCTGCATCTTATCCTGTTTTTGAATCTCGATAATTTCCAGGATTTCCTTTTTAATTTGCTCGTCATAAATAGGAAAGCAAACTTCTATCCTGCGGTAAATATTCCGGTTCATCCAGTCGGCAGACCCTAGATAAACATCGTTTTTACCTTCGTTATGGAAGATAAAAATCCGTCCGTGCTCCAGGTAACGGTCTACAATTCTGGTAACTGTAATATTTTCGCTCATTCCCTTCACCCCCGGAATCAACCTGCAGATGCTCCGCACAAACATGTCTATCTTTACCCCACTTTGCGATGCCTCGTATAGTTTATTGATTAAAACCTTTTCTTCGAGGTTATTCATTTTAATGGTGATGGTTGCCGGTTTACCTTGCCTGGCATGTTCAATTTCCCGCTCAATCAACTGAAGAAAAGCCTGCTGCAGGTTAAACTGGGCCACCAGCAAATGCTGAAAAGGAATAAGATCAGCAGAAGCAGGCTTTATGCGTTTTGCCAGAAAAATAAACAATAACTCCACTTCGCGCAGCATTTCTTTATGGGCGGTCATTAAGATATGGTCTGTATAAAAAGAAGCCGTGCTTTCATTAAAATTTCCGGTAGCAAACAATCCCAGATAATGCATCCGGCCCGCTATTTCACGTTTTACCAATGCTACCTTTGCATGCACCTTAAGGGCTGTTACGCTGTAAATAATGTCGACTCCAACTGATTTCATTTTTTTAGCCCACTTGATGTTATTCGCTTCATCAAACCGGGCCTTCAACTCCACCAGAACGGTTACTTTCTTCCCGTTTTTAGCGGCACTGATTAAGGCATTCACAATTTTTGAATCGCTCGCTACCCGGTAAAGTGTTACATAAATCTCCTTGACATTTTCATCTATAGCGGCTTCATTGAAGAACCGCAGCACGCTATCATAACTTTGAAAGGGTGTATGAATGATGATATCCTTTTTGGTAATGGCTGCTGTAAGTGTCTTTTCTACGAAATCAGTATTGCAGATTTTGCGCCATGATGCATTTAAAAGCTGATCATTTTTCACCGGAAAAGCCATCAGGTCTTTCAGGTTATGGTACTGACCACCCTCTACCCTGTTTGCTTTTTTAAGGTTGAAGAGCTTTGTCATCTCCTCAAAAACATTTGGAGGAATGCCCGGCTGATGCAGAAAACGGGTGGCTAAACCCAAATCCCGCTTCATCAGCTGCTTTTCCAGCTGATCGGATAAATTTCCGGAATACTCATCCTTCAGGTCAATCTCCGCATCTCTTGTAATTTTAAAACTAAAACAACCCAGTACCTCATCCAACGGAAATACCCGATCCAGGTGAAACCGTACGATATCATCAAGAAACACCACGAAAGTTTCATTTTCCCCTTCTGTTTTATAAAACCGCGGCAACTCATTGGATGGGATATTTAAAATTACCGACTTGGTTTCATGCTCATTTTTTAAAGTAATGAGGAAATACAGCTCATTATTTGCAGGAAAAAAATTGGTCTCCTGATCCAGGTAAACCGGTTGAAGAAAGGCCATCACCTGGCTCAAAAAATATCTGGTAACTGGTTTTTGAATCTCCGGTGGAAATGGCTGTCCGTAAAGCAGGTTAATCTGCTTTTCTTTTAACTGCGGAATAATCTCCAGCTGCAGGATTCTGCCATATTGCTGCTGCTGACGGGTAATTAAATGATTGGCACTTCTCAGCAGGTCTTCTTCAATATGAATATCATTATTTTCCTTATTGCTTAATTTTTCGAGTGCCAGTAATACAGGCATCCTGACGCGATAAAACTCGTCCAGATTGGAGGAAAAAATGGAAAGAAATTTAATCCGCTCCAGTAATGGAACCGTGCTGCGTCCTGCTTCTGTTAAAATTCGTTCATTAAATTTCAGCCAGCTTAGATCTCTGTTGAAAAAAGCAGTTTCTGTAGTTTGCGCCATTAAAGTTTACCGTAAGCTGCGTATGCAATAACAAAAGCCAATACCGCCGCAATTAACCCAAACATAAAAATATTATAAGCCAGGCGGATCAGTTTATATTTCCGACCTAAAACGACCCCCTGAGAATAGACATCTGTGATCAATGTGCCATACAAAAAGTCCTTATCATTCATGACCTGAATCATGCCATCAGTATAGCGGGGTAAGCTCATTTTATAAAAATTACCGAAAAACAAGAGGTTAACTTTCTTATTGTCCATGTCTTCCTGGGTAAACTCTCCCTGTGGAATTGACGGGCGGGTAGATAAGATAGATACCACCACACAGGTTAAACTCACCATGAGCAGGATAAACGTGGGAATAATCAGGTTTCCGTGGTCTTCCAGTCTTCTGAGCAACAAACTTACAATCAGTGAAAGCATGATGGAATTTACCGTTATCAGGATGTGTGCTTTATTATCTGCCATATCGCTTAAGCGTTGGTTGTTGGCCGAGGTAATCCTGAACATGGTTTCAATTCCTTTATCCGGCCGGTCGCCTTTGCCTTTCTTTTTACCCTCTTTATCATCCAGCACCAATGAAGGTGCAAAATTTTTAGGTTCCTCCTGTTCGGTGGCGATTTCTTCCTGTGCAGTCAGCTTGCTTTTAAGCTTACTGATATTCGCCTGTTTCTGATCGTTGAGCAACAGGGCGGCATAGTCGGTTTGGTAATGGTGCGACTCCATAAACTGGATGTCTCTTTTGCGCCAATCCAGTTTGCTGATTTTTTTTTTGTATATCAGTTCAACTTCTTTGTGCATCAGCTTTCCTTTCTTGCGGAAATCGGGCAGGCCCAGGTGAAATAAATCAGCATCGCAAATGATTTTGTCGAGCTGACTTTTAGGCTTTTGTGGAATCCTGGTGGCTAAAATCGCATTTTTAACCTTTTCTTTGATGTCTTCCCCCACCTGGTGTTCGCTTAAGAATTTTTCGGCCAGCTCTGCTCCTTTTTCCTCATGTTTCAATGCATCATCGAAATAGCCGGTATCATGAAAATAAGCCGCAACAGTAATGGTGAAAAAATCCGCTTCATTTAACTGGTAGTGATTGGCAATTTGCTGCGCAGCATTGACCACTTCACGGGTGTGTTCCAGGTTATGATAAACCAGGCGTGGATCATGATGGGTATGAAAATAATTACTAACCTGTTTTTCTACCTCAAGTTGCAATTGTTTATAGTCTTGGGACATAGTGCTCTAATGTGATCTTTTTTTATGGTTCACTCACGCAGTTTTCTGCTTCTTGAAAACAAAAAAAAATGACGGGTGATACCGGATATAAAACTACGTTAAATTTAAATAAAATCAAGCCTTTAAACATTTAACAAAATCCGGACCTGGTGGATTATGCTCCCTGTTTCTTACTCAATCAGGTGCGTCCTGAAAGTTATCAATACAATCACCTGAAAATTAGATTGATGACACATTTACGTTATTTTTTGAAAAAAAGTTTTTTAAAAGCGGATGCAAATTTGTAACATTGCACTCGCAAAAAACAAATGTTTTTTCGGGGCCTATAGCTCAGTTGGTTAGAGTAGAAGACTCATAATCTTTTGGTCGCTGGTTCGAGCCCAGCTGGGCCCACAAACCCTCTTTACAATCCGTAAAGAGGGTTTTGTTTTTTAGTTAAAAAATTAATCTGCTTTAATATTAGTTTAAATGCTGTTTTTTGAAATGTACAGCCTTGAGTTTTGCAGTTGGTGAGCTACCAACCTGGATTTCGCCTGTAGTGGTGCCGGTGCATAAACGGTAAGCCGAATAGAGGCCGGACATACCCGCCCCTACTATGGCTACATCCGGATCCGCATCTTTCCATAACCTGTATTGAGGTTGATCTTTCATAATAACAGTAGGATTATCAGTTTGGTAATACAATTGATCTGTATAGCTGCAAATTGTCAAACTTATAATTGCGGAACGCCCGGAGTGTCTATTACATTCTCAGCGGCAGAAGCTTTCAGGCTTTCCACAGCTCCTAATTCGGATACGCCCTGCATGCGCTTCAGGGTACTCACGGTGATATGCGGCCAAATGATAGGTTCAACCGTGCCGGTGGCCGGAAATACCAGGTTAATGGTTTGAGTGTATTGCAGAAGTTCCGTTTCGCTGCCGCCGGTGATGTTTTCAATCCAAAAAATTGCATCCATGGATGTTGCTGTAACATTGGTTTGAATAAACGGGATGTTCAGAATTCCACCCGTGGCATCAGGGTGTTTGGTAGACATCGGAAGAACCGTCATATCGGTAATGGAGCCTTTTCCTACGATGCCATCAAGTGTTGTTTTCAGGAAGCTATTCGGATCAGATTGTGCAAAGCCAGGGAACTGAGGAACACCGATGATCTTATCATTATACCCAAGCGCCGTAATCGGGCTGCCATCAAGATGCGTGCATTCTGCAGAGGCCACTTCGAAGAAATTCGTATCCGGCGCAGGTACTGTTAAAGCTTTACCAAGCGCCAATACCGCGTTACCATGAGGGATGGTACCTAAGCGGGCAATATCAAAGCCGCCGTTAAAATTTGTTATAAAAAGCATTAAACCTGTTTCAGCATGTATGATCTGGCCATTGCCAAAGCCCCTGGTGTTGCAAAAGTCGGTATCGCATACGCTGATGATCTGCTGCTCATAAAACAGGCCGAATATCTGCTGATCAAATTCCTTTCCATTCAGAACAGGCCCCCTGTTCCCTGCGCTAACAGCCACGGTGGAGAATTTCAGGTTTTCTTTATAAGGTATCACCTCAAAAATAAATCCGTCAGGGTGCGGTACGGATATTACATTCCATCCACTTGGTGTAACGCCGCCGGTTCCATTTATGACTACGCTTTCCCATTCGCCTACCAATTGTTTTAAAGGGCCAAGTTCTGCAAGCCCGAGTGCTTCAGCAGGCACAAATTGTGCACCCATGCCGAAACGGTTTAATTTCTCTGTCATATCTTGTTTGTTTAAGGTTTATACGATTAAAATGCATTCCCACCCCCTCTGTCTTATCCTTTGTCGGTTTACATTTAATGTTTACACAAGGGGGTTGTAAAGGTGGTTAATTAAATCTATTCATATAGTTTTAAATTCCTATTAAATATTTAAAAAACAGGTGATTATACGTAAATAAAGCAGGTGATTTTACCCTGTTCAAGTAGCATTGTTTGTGCCGGCCAGTTGATTCCGAACACCTGTACCTATGGATCACTACACTAAATTATTATTGAGGAATTTAAAATTGCCTTTCTGATGACCTCTTTGATTGTTGAGGAATAGACTTGAATACTTTTCTTTTGGACGCTGGTTCGAGCCCGGCTAGCACATAAAATCTTCAATAATACTGGTTTTTGAGAAGTGCGGAATTTTCTATGCAGACAATTTTAGACTGAAGCGGCCAATTTCGAAGAGAAACAAATTCAGGAGAAACTTTTTTTTGTTTCTCGTAAAATTGTTTCTCCTACCCGAAACGTTCTTTTCCGAAACTTTTTTTGTTTCGGGAAAAAACGTTTCGCTTTCTGTCCGGCGAATATGGAAAGTATTTTTAAAAAGATTAATTTGCTGTTTGATTTCTCACCCATCAACCTAAGTTTTATCTCGTCAATCTGTTCATATCCATTGATGTATAGCCATGAATTTTTAGGTTGATGAGCGGCCAACTGATAGATGAATAGCAATTCTTGAAGCAAAGAAGAGTATTGTCAGAAAAAGCAGGAGACGCAAGGAAACGTTAAAAAATCAGTTTTTTTCCATCTTCTTCTGTGGAAGTTTATTGTTTAAGTTTCACAGGTCTGGAGAGTTTAGAAAATGTGAGAGAACCCATAATCCACTTGCCATTTTTTCTGATGTATACTTCTGTTACCATGAAAGGATTGATCACCTCATTATTACCCAAGGCAGCTATCAAATCGATGTCGTTTAATAGAATGGCAGTATTGTCGATGATTTTAACCGAAGCCGAATAGACCTCTGCTTTTTTGTAGTGAATGCCTCCTGATTTAATGATATTCAGTTCCTGAGTTGTTCCCCAACTGCCTCCCATGTGTACGAACATGGCTTTTGGATCAAATAACAGTGCAAGTGAATCTACATTTTTATCTGCCATCCAAAGCCATTTCTTTCTGGAAAGGTCCAGTAGTTCCTGTTCAACTTTTGTGGGCGTAGCTACATTTGCGGTTGACGCTTGTGCATGAGCGTACTGAACACCTCCGAAGAGGATAAACAATGCATAAACTAGTTTTTTCATGATCTGTGCTTTAATTGAGGGTTCTATATTCAGCCGGGGTACTGCCCACGCGCTTTTTAAACAATCTGATGAAGTGCTGCGGATACTTGAATCCTAAATCGTAAGCGATTTCATTTACCGTCTTACTGCTGTCAAAGATTTTATTTTTAGCCACTTCAATGATCTTGGCCTGGATAAATTCCTGGGCAGACTTACCTGTTTCTTTTTTGATAAGATCCCCAAAATAATTGGCAGAAAGGTGTAGTTCATCGGCGCAATAAGCCACACTGGGTAGTCCGATAGTGTAAGGCTTTTCTGAATTGAAATAGCCATTCAGCAATCCTTCGAATTTTTCGAGCATTCCTTTATTCACCGTATCCCTGGTAATAAACTGCCTGTCGTAAAATCGCTCACAATAACTCAAAAGTAATTCAATCCCCGAGGCAATCACTTTTTTACTATGCTTGTCGATGGTTTGATGCAATTCGCTGTGTAGCTTAGCAAATAAATCAAGCACCAGTTTACGCTCCTTTGCTGAAAGATGCAGTGCTTCATTGGTGTAGTAACTAAAAAAATTGTAATCACTGATGCTTTTCCCCAATGAAGTGCCCAGCAGCAGATCAGGATGGAAAACTAAGCCGTGTCCCATTGGCTGGTATTCGTCTACCTTGTTTTCAACGTCAACCACCTGGCCGGGCGAGATGAACACCAGCGTTCCTTCCTGGTAATCGTAATGCTGACGACCATATTTCAAATCGCCGCATTTTACGTCTTTCAAAAAAATGCAATACAGTTCAAAGTGCATTTTTGATCCTGTTCTTTTCGCTGCCTGTGAAAAATCAATAACACTCACCAAAGGATGACCGGTTTCATGATTATTGAAATCATTGTATTCGCTGACCGTCTGAAAGTTAAATTCTCTTTCCATACATTTTTCAAATTTGTTGATCAAAGTTAATCATTACTGCCACGTTAATTTACCATCAGCAGCCCGATCAGTAATATTGGTAGTATAAGCAGTAATTTATCTACCTGTTTGGGGTTTCTAAGACACGAACTTTGTACCTGATAATGGGTTTAGTTATTAAAAACAACTTATGATGTATTGTCATTAATAATGAATGTTATGAATCATGTAAAATTAAATAATGGACTGCAAATGCCTGTTTTAGGATTTGGCGTATTTCAGGTAACTGACCTGAATGAATGTGAGAGAAGTGTTTTACAGGCAATTGAGGCAGGATACCGTTTAATTGATACTGCGGCCATCTATGGAAATGAAGAAGCTGTAGGCAAGGCCATAAAGGAAAGCGGAATTGCCAGGGAAGAACTTTTTATCACCACTAAATTATGGGTTTCAGATGCGGGTTATGAAAAAGCTAAGCTGGCCTTTGAAAGATCACTAAAAAAACTTCAGCTGGATTACCTCGATCTTTACCTGATCCATCAGCCTTACGGCGATGTGCATGGGGCATGGCGGGCAATGGAAGGAATTTATGGGTCTGGAAAAATAAAGGCTATTGGTGTAAGTAACTTCCATCCTGACCGGGTTATGGATTTAATTATACACAACAAAGTGGTACCGGCAGTGAACCAGGTAGAAACACATCCCTTTAACCAGCAAACAGATACACAAGCTTTTTTAAAAGAAAACGGCGTGCAGATTGAGTCCTGGGGACCGTTTGCAGAAGGCAAGAACGCAATATTCAGCCATCCGTTGCTATCCTCCATTGCAGGTAAACATAACAAAAGTGTCGCCCAGGTCATACTTCGCTGGATGATTCAGCGCGACATTGTTGTTATTCCGAAATCAGTTCGAAAGGAAAGGATCAATGAAAATTTTGATGTTTTTAATTTCAGGTTAAGCGAAGAGGATATGCAAGAAATCGCTACGCTGGATACCGGGAAAAGTTTGTTTTTTGACCATCGCGATCCCGCTATGGTTAAATGGCTTGGTGAAAGAAAAGTAGGTGAATAAAATTTAATCATTAGAGATTATGCAAAAGAGAATATTAGGTGGAAGTGGATTGGAAGTATCAGCATTAGGATTAGGTTGCATGGGATTGAGCTTTGGCTACGGCCCGGCTGCCGATAAAAGTAAGGCGATCGAATTGATCCAAAAGGCATTTCAGCTTGGAGTGACCTTTTTTGATACCGCAGAAGTTTACGGACCATATACCAATGAAGAACTTCTAGGTGAAGCACTTGCACCCTTTCGTGATGAAGTGGTTATCGCGACTAAATTTGGTTTTAAAAATGCCAGCACCAGCGAAGGATTGGATAGTCGTCCAGAAACAATAAGAGCGGTAGCAGAAGCGTCCTTAACCCGGCTAAAAACAGATCGTATTGATTTATTTTACCAGCATCGCGTAGATCTGAACGTACCCATTGAAGAGGTGGCGGGAACAGTTAAAGAGCTGATTGCTGAGGGCAAAGTAAAACACTTCGGACTTTCTGAAGCTGGTGAGGGGTCAATTCGTAAGGCACATGCTGTTCAGCCAATAGCGGCATTGCAAAGTGAATATTCATTATGGTGGCGTGAACCCGAAAAAGAGATAATCCCTCTTCTGGAAGAACTTGGAATTGGCTTTGTTCCGTTTAGTCCGCTTGGCAAAGGATTTTTAACTGGCAGGATTGATGAAAACACCAGGTTCGATACCACTGACTTCCGAAACACCGTACCACGTTTTTCTGAGGAAAACCGCAAAGCCAATCAGGCATTGGTAAACCTGCTGGGAAGTATCGCATCAAAACAAAACGCCAGTCCGGCACAAATCTCACTTGCCTGGTTACTGGCACAAAAGCCATGGATAGTGCCAATTCCCGGAACAACCAAATTACCCCGACTGGAAGAGAATCTTGCTGCGGCAGCCATCAGTCTTACTGAAATCGAACTAACTGAAATACAGGCTGCTTTGAATCAGATTGAAATACATGGACATCGCTACCCGGCGCAGAGTCAAAAAATGGTAGGTGGGTAATTTCAATAAACAGAACAAATTATGCGTAGACTTTAAAATAAGAAAATGAATAAAAAATTATATGTACTGATTATGCTGGCATTAGCAGGTATTACAGTTAAAGCACAGCAAACGCCGATATTTCCGAAAGGAGAAAAGGCGCCAAATGTCCATCATGTAGGTAATGTCTGGCTTACGGAGCTTCAGCCGGCAGACAGCGTTTTCAGCTATGGTACTTCTGTGGCCATATTTGATCCCGGTGCCAGATTGGATTGGCATACCCACCCCGGAGGACAGATTTTAATTATTACTGAAGGAGTGGGTTATTACATGGAAAGAGGCAAAACCAAACAAACAGTGCGCAAAGGACAGGTCATCCGTTGTATGCCCGGAGTTGAACACTGGCATGGAGCAACTTCTGAAACCGGGGTAACCTATATTGCCACCTCACCTACTGAAAAAGGGAAAACCACTTGGCTTGAACGGGTATCTGATGTGGTGTACAAAGAAAAAAAATAGTTGTAAACACGATAAAAAATAAAAATCAATCAACGATGAAAATGAAGGCAGGAAATATCAGGATAAAGGTCGGATTAACAGTGGTGATAACATCGGTAATATTGTCAGCATGTACTATTATAAATGCCGGAGTTGATCATAATGAGTTAGTCATTCGCCAACAAGGAAGTTTTGCCATTGGCGGCATAAAGGTTTCACAGCCTGGTGAGTTTGAGTTAGCTAATGCACTAAAGCCGCAGGGACAAACTTTTCATGGAGACCATGCTTATGTTTTTTATCAAATTCCTGTGAAGGCACACAAATATCCCCTGGTATTTCTGCATGGTGCGGGTCAGTCTAAGAGAACATGGGAAACCACCCCCGACGGAAGGGAGGGTTTTCAAAATATTTTCCTGCGCAGAGGCTATGGTGTTTACTTATTGGATCAGCCCCGGCGCGGAGAAGCCGGTAAAAGCACTGTCGCTGCTGAGGTAAAGCCAACCGCTGATGAGCAGTTCTGGTTTACCCAGTTCAGAATAGGCAACTATCCGGATTATTTTCCCGGCGTTCAATTCCCTAAGGACAATGGCTCGCTGGAGCAGTTTTACAGGCAGATGACCCCGAACACCGGCGCTTTCGATGGCAATGTTGTTGCTAATGCGGTTTCACAATTATTTAACAAAATCGGCGATGGGATTTTAGTCACCCATTCCCAGGGAGGTGGCCCCGGTTGGACAACAGCCATTAAAAATGATAAAGTTAAGGCCATCATAGCCTACGAACCCTATAGCGGTTTTGTGTTTCCGGCAGGAGAACTGCCAGATCCCATCAAATCTGCAGGACTTTTTGGGGAACTGAAGGGAGTAGAAATACCGAAGTCAGACTTTGATAAACTGACTAAAATATCGATTGTAATGTACTATGGTGATAACATCGCCGCTGAGCCAACTCCAGTTTGGAACATGGATCATTGGCGTTCAGGATTGGAAATGGCAAAACGCTGGGCAGCGGCCATAAACAAGCATGGAGGTGATGCGCAGGTCATACATCTACCTGAAATTGAAATTAAAGGCAATACCCATTTCCCATTTTCTGATCTTAATAATGTGCAAGTAGCGGATGAGCTGTCCAAATGGCTAAAGGATAAGAAATTGGATCAGTAATATTGGTCATCATCTCCGTAACCCGTCTACTCCTATCTGATCAATCTTTCGGATCTTTACATCATTAAAGGATTGATTATGAAATAATAATTTACCTATGAAGCTATTTAAAATAATACCGGCATTAACCTCACTGATGATCTCGGTACTTATATCCACTGCTGTAAATGCCCAAACAAAAGCCGGGCAGACTTTAAACGGTCAACAGCAGGCAATTGTCCGTATTTCGGCACTCACCGGCAAGGGGGAGTTAGAGAAACTTAAACCGGCACTGAATGCAGGGCTGGATCAGGGATTGACGATCAAGGAGATCAGAGAGATAATTGTTCATGTTTATGCATATGCCGGATTTCCCAGAAGTATCAGGGGATTACAAACATTCATGACTGTGCTGGATGAGCGTAAAGCCAAAGGAATTCATGATGTACCTGGCAGAGAAGCTTCAGCGATCAAAGACGGGCGCAGCAAATATGACCGGGGCAAAGCCATTTTAGATACACTTTTAGGCGCCCCGAAAGGCTCCACCCAATCCGGTTATGCTGCATTTGCCCCTATCATAGAGGTATTTCTGAAAGAACATCTGTTTTCAGATATTTTTGAAAGGGATGTCATCAACTATATGCAGCGGGAGTTAGCGACAATTTCTGTACTAGCTGGTATCGGAGGTGTTGAACCAATGCTGCAGTCGCACCTGAAAATTTGTCTCAATATGGGACTAAGCGACGGTCAGCTACAGCATTTTACTGAAGTCATCAAGAAAGAATTGGGTAAAAATGAAGCCACCGAGGTACAACAGGTATTGAGCGAAGTGCTAAAAAGTAAGAACTAAACTGAGTAGGAAGACGATGAAAAAAATAACATCAATAATCGCAATGGCCATTTCAGTGGGCGCTACGGATGTAGTATGTGCTCAATCCGGTCAAAAGGGAAAACAGCAAAACCCCTACATGCTGGTATACGAGGGAGCGATTACAAAAAATGAAAAGGGAAAAGTAAATGTTCATCCGGTGAAATATAAATTGAACGGTATTGAAATAGCTGCGAACGTTTATACACCTGCCAATTATGATGCATCAAAAAAATATCCGGCAGTTGCGGTGGCTCATCCAAATGGTGGGATTAAAGAACAAACGGCAGGTTTATATGCGCAGCAATTGGCAGAGGCAGGCTATATCACCATTGCGGCCGACGCCGCTTACCAGGGTGCAAGTGGTGGCGAACCACGTCATACAGATAAACCAGCTTCCAGGATGGAAGACATTCATGGCATGGCAGATTTTATCACCCGGTATCCAGGTGTTGATGCGAGCCGCCTGGGTGTTTTGGGGATCTGTGGAGGTGGCGGCTATACGCTGAAGGCTGTCCAGTCTGACAAACGATTCAGGGCGGTGGCGACTCTAAGTATGTTTAATTCGGGTGAAGTAAGGCGTAATGGCTTTCAGAACTCTCAGGTTGCCACTATCCAGGAGCGTTTGTTGAAAGCTTCACATGCACGTGCAGCGGAAGCTGCCGGAAAAAAAATAACTTATGCCGGAGTAGCAAGCATCACAGACGAAGAAATCGCCAAAATACCTACTGACCTCTACCGGGAAGGATATGAATATTATTATCGCACGCATGCACATCCAAATTCTACCTTTTTGTATACCACGAGCAGTCTGCTTGACTTAATGACCTGGGATGCTACATCCAATATGGATCTGATTGAGCAGCCCCTACTCATGATCGTTGGAAGCAAGGCAGATACAAAGTACATGACAGATGAGGCATTTCCTAAAGCAACAAAAGCGAAAAACAAGGAGCTTTTTGTTATCGAAGGCGCTACTCACATACAAAGCTATTGGAAACCGCAATATGTATCACAGGCCGTAAATAAATTGACTGAATTTTACCAGGCCAACCTTTAAATAGAATGAATATGAAACATCATCTGAAATACATCCTGCCATTGGTGGTCATCTTTCTGGTAGCTTGTAACGGCAATAAAAAAGCAGAAAGCATAAGTCAGAAAAATGAACTTCTCTTTCCCCGGGGCGATAAAAATACAACTTATAATTTTGAAGGAGATGTATGGGTAAAATCCCTTGTAGATGCAGACAGCATAAATCAAACAGCAGTTGGTAATGTGACCTTTGCTCCGGGAGCAAGGAGTAAATGGCACATCCATCCAGCCGGACAAATTCTATTAGCGACGGATGGCGTGGGCTATTATCAGGAAAAAGGTAAATCAAAAATTATCCTTCGCAAGGGTGATGTAGTAAAATGCCCGCCAAACATTCCTCACTGGCATGGTGCCAGCCCGGATACGGCATTTGTTCAGGTTGCCCTTACAGGCAGGGAAAAAGGAGCCACGGTATGGTTGGATGCTGTTGGTGATGATGATTATGCCGAACGGGCGGCCAGAAAGAAAATATTATAATTAAGGTAGGGTTGAATCTGTTTGGGCTATAATTGTCACATGCATTCCTAAAAAATATTTCTTCATAACCTATTGTCATAAACTTATGCCATTGTTCAAATCAAAATTTTGGTTTTTGATGATGAGTTTTCGATCAGTTGCATTCAGAAACAAGAACTGTTAAATATCGACTCTGAACAATCACATTTAAAAAGAAATCCTCCGTGAATAAGGTAACGTAAAGCAGCCACTTCAACATTATTTTTATATATCCTGTTATACGTTTGAAAATTAGTGCCCGGCCATATCCATTCGGATAACATTTTCACTGAGTATCGGTTATTTTATATTGATGAGAATACTCATAGCGACTGACAGGGAAGATTTTATCCCTAATTCGTAGACATAAAACAGTACGTTGAAAATAGTAGAAAATTGAACAAGTGATGTGCATGTATTCAAACACTCAGGGGGATGTACCTCCTGTTGTGGAAGAAGCTCATTTTGCTTGCGCCAATACCTGATCTCAAATCAGTTCTAAAGTACGGTAAGCAGATAGATCCTCACCATATGGCCTTGCAGTATTCCACCAGCTAACCGTTCTACCCTTTTTTTTCCCCTCCTGGTATGCACCACCTGGCTGCTCACTCAGGAATGAAAATAAAAAAAGATGGTGCTCAGGGAAAGCAATTTCCTCGTCCTTGATACAAGGGACTTCCTTTAATTGCTTGCTGATGTACATCACCAATTGCGTCGGGTCTGAAGCAAAAAGGGGCATACCCTGAAAATGAAGCCGTTTCGCCCTGTCGTCAGCAAAAACCTCCACCAATTGATTGCCTTTATATTCCAGTGATATTCCTGAATCCATGAACACCCTCGAGATATCATCCCGGCTATCTCCGACCACCTGCATTGCTTCAAGTACATTATTTAAATCCTCCTGACTGAAAAATTCACTGAACTGATTAAAGGTATCATATAGTTGCTGTTGCTGCTCCTGCAAATTTTCGTTTTTTTCTGCCGTGATCGAACCGAGTTCTTCGTGATGTGTCTGCAGCATTGATTTATCCGTCAAAAACCGTATCGGCCCTAGGCCTTTAAGCGGCAATAGTTCCCAAAATGACGAATGTAGGTTAAGGTTACTCATATCACGAAATTAAGTATTATTTGAAGGAAATCCACAGGCATAAATGGGGCATTACTTTAAGAAAGAATAACTAAACCTTTTATTACATCAGATGATCTGGATTTATAAGTATTGCAGCGAAAATGACTTTGGGCAATCTATTTTTCCAAAATTTGTTTTGGCAGAAAAGGGAATAATGACTAGAAGTAATAAACAGGAAAAACATAGAATTAGCGCCTATCCACCATGGGACAATGTGATAAAAAGCCGCCTAAATTTAATGTTGCAGGATTTATTTCTAGATTTGGCATATAGAAAATACCTCATATTATAGACTATCGGCATAAGTTGTACAGCATTTAAAAAAATGACCATCACAGATCAAGAAATACAAGCTGATTATCAAAATCGAATTAACCGGGTGTTTGAATTTATTGATGAAAACCTGGATGCTGATTTGTCATTAAATAAAATTGCAGCAATTGCTTTTTTCTCTCCTTTCCACTTTCATAGGATTTTCAAATTTATTACAGGTGAGACATTGAACGAATACGTAAACAGACAGAAGATAGAAAAATCAACTTTGGCCCTGTTGCATAAAAATATAACAACATCTGAGATAGCATATCGATACGGATTTAGTGATAATTCTTCATTTTCAAGAGCTTTTAAAAAGTATTTCGGAATAAGTCCAACAGAATTTAAACTGCAAAATCCGAATAGACATAGCAAGATTTGTCAACTTGAAAGCAAGGACGGACAAGCCTATCCCAGCTATGAAAAATACATTTGCATCATTGATAACCTTAAAAAATGGATCAACATGAATGCAAAAATTGAAATTAAAGAAATGCCAAAAATGGATTTGGCTTATGTGTCAAGTATTGGAACACAGAACCTTGAATCTGCCTATCAAACATTAATGAAATGGGCTACACCTCAAGGTTTGATAAATGCGCAAACTAAAATGGTTACGATTTACCACAACAGTTTTAAGGTTACAGAAGCCAGCAAAGTAAGAAGGAGTGCTTCAATTTTGCTAAATAAACCGGTTGAAGTAAAGGGCGAAATTGGATTAACTTCAATTCAAAAAGGAAAATTTATTGTAGGTAGTTTTGAAATTGGCCTGAATGAATTTGAGAAATCATGGACGGGATTGTTTTTATGGATGAACGAAAATGGATATAAAAAAGCGGATAAAAAGCCTTTTGAGATTTATCACAACAACTTTAATGACCATCCGGAAAGAAAGGCAATTGTTGACTTTTGCATACCAATTGAATAATAGAAAAGCGGTACAGTGTGTATAGTTAACGGCGGTTTTGTGCTAATTAAAGGTTTTTAACATCTAATAATCTTCTCGTTAAACAAAAAGTAAAGTACTTATAAATCCGCCACCTAACTATACACAAACCGTTAAACCATGCCTCTTATTTCATGATTTAAATACAGCCTAGTTTTGCTTTCCTATGCATGCCTCTGCTGAAATGCCATTGCAGCACCGATCATCATGATATTGGCAAAAAAGTGTCGTTCCAAAATGTGCTGATATGATAAATTGATTATCTTGGCAAACGATATGTTACCTTTCCTTTCTGATCTAAAAAATTCAACTGTGCATTACCATTTGAATCAACCTGCATTTGACCTGTGGCCTGCTTTGGGCTCAATCAATTTTTTAAGCAGTGCTTCCTTTTCCTTACCCTCCGGAAGTTTTTGAGCCTTCTTGTACGCCGTTCGCCAATCCCAAAAATCAGGTGAATTTTGCCAATCATCGATATGCAGCCCAGTATTTTGACTACCATTCGTATCTGAGTATTGAAGGTAAATTACCTGATTCTGGTTATATTGATCAAATGACAAATGGCCTGTAGCATTGTAATTTCCAATACTATCCTTACCACCCATAAATACTAACCCGCCATTCTCCGTACCCTCATCATTAAAAAAAATTAAGCCCGGTCTTAATCCACCTGGTATAGGAGGCGTCAAACCTTTTCCACAAGCAAGAAACTCTGGTGACCGGCTTTTATTGGAAAGCACCATCCTTAACTTACCTTCTTTTTCAAGTATATTGATTCTTTCTACTGATATCTCTTCAAAATGTTTAACTCCTGAAGGCGTAAAAGAAAAAACAATGCACCGATAAAAAGTAGTGTAATACCTAAAGCATACCACTTTAGCAGCCTCAAATCTTTTTGCATTTTTATAATCCGTTCGTCCATATAGTTGAAGCTGTATTTTTTATTTTATGAATTTTTTTTGCAAAAAAAACAGTTATTGAGTGAATAATTTTTCCTAAACTTTTATTACATTTTTGTAAATTAAGCTACAAATAAAACTTCCTGGTATAACCAGGGATTGAAATTAATGTTGTGTTAATTGCCAAATCAAAACACCTCAGTTATTCCATATCAGCGTTTATAGGGAAACTCCTATTTTTGTTTATTCAGTGAGATACAATACCATGAAGAAGATAGCATTTTTAACGGATACACATTTGGGGCAACAGGTTTTCCTGATAAATGAAGGGTCTGGTTCAGAAAAAATGGTTTACCGTGAAGCGGCTGATGCGCATCAGGAAAATTTACGGACTGTTCTGAAGGACATTGTAAAAAAAGGAATCTCTGAAGTGGTATTCGGTGGCGATATTGGTTCCGAAAAATCCAATCAGCACTTCTTTGATCTCATGAATACATATAGGCTTAAACCCAGGATTATTCTGGGAAACCATGATACTTATGCAATAGTTTCAACATATTATCGCCATGAGGATACAGATGATACACAAGAACTAAAATATGCACAGGAAGATGAACATTACAAGTACATCTATCTGGATACTTCTTCAAATTCCATTAGCGGTACACAATTGGCCTGGTTTAAAAACGAATTGAGGACAGAGAAAAAAGTGATTATCTTCATTCATCATCCAATTTTGGGAATCACCACGCCCATAGATCATCTTGGCGCAGCACTGGGCAGACGTGACGAATTAAAACAGGTGTTGCTGGCCTTTAAAAATGAGGTAACTATCTTTTGCGGGCACTATCATATGGAAGATAGATGTGCCGAACAAAATATTATCCAGTATTCAACTCCTGCATGCGCCTATCAAATAGAAAAGACGGTTCCATCCATTATGATTAATGACCGGATATTTGGCTATAGAATCATCACAATTGAGGATAATCAGATCGGCACAATGCTGGTCAACTTTGATAAATGAGATATTAGCTCTGGCATGTTTTCGGACGTCTTTTACAAAATTCAAGTGTGTTCGAAAGATTACATGACCATCTCCGCAAATAACCATTTTCTGGAAATTTATCTGGCAATACAGGTTTCACTAATTCCTGTCTATAATTGCTATGCTATAGACACTAAGGCTAAAGATCATATGATAATGGATTGGTTCTGAGAATGTCTGGAATACCTCTTCTTCATTTGCTGGCAAAAACTGAAGATAATTTTTTCCTGATGGATTTGGATGCAACAGTTTTCTCTACAAAAAATAGCGATGGAACAGTCAATGGCGTTTTTATAAAAAATGGTGAAAATATAATTAAATGCCTTAAGGTTATTGATGTAGTCAACGGCACGGTGGCGCTGTTTATTTACATCTGCAACTATTCGAATTGTAATCAATCATTTCCTTTCTTATCGCCCGCACCACTCCACAAACCGTCACGAATACTCAGCTGAATTTTCCCTTCAGCAGTAGTGCTGAATATCAAACTCATATTAGCATCCTCAATAAAAAACCTGCTGGCACTTTCGGCAAGCATCTTTACCGGCGGCTTATGGTTGGTTGCAATGAAAAGCTGATTGTCTTTTAAACTAATGGTAGTGATATACTCATCAGAAATATCATACTTCCCGACGTACTTCGCTACCTGGTCAGTAGTAAGTGCGATCGCCTGTTTTGGTTTGGGTAGGCTATATTTTTGGCCATATAACAAGGCGATAACTTTTGAACCAATGCTTTCTATAGTCGTACTGGTTTGGTTAATCAACATGATAATACAAATATCATCTTCCGGGATCCGGCAAAAGTAGCTTGTTGAACCTTCCACATTACCTGCATGATAGGCCATCTTCCGATGTGCCACGCTATCTATAAACCATCCATATCCATAATCTCCTTTTACTGACGTGTAAGATTTGTTGAGGCTGGCGGCAGAAATCAGTTTATTTTCTTTGAGTGCCCTATTCCATACCGCTAAATCTCTGGCGTTGCTATACAATCCGCCAGAAGAATAGGTTGTACTGGCATCCCATACTTTTGCAGGGACAATGCGGGTGGAAGAAATGTAGGCATAACCTTTTGTTTTTAAGCTGCTTTTTAGTTGAGCATAATCAAAACCACTATGGCTCATGCCCAATGGCTTAAAAACAGATTGGTACATGGCTGCTCCGTATGACATTCCCGTTAGCTTTTCAATAACCATTCCTAAAAGATTATAACCTGAATTGCTATAAGAGAATTCAGTTCCAGGTTCAAAATCCAGCGGTTCGGCCGCATACAGGCCGAGCATTTCCCGTTTGCTTACACGCTGGCCGGATAATACTTTAGCACGGAATTCTGCATTCCGCAGCTCTTCGCGGATCCCCGATGTATGGTTCAGCAGTTGTGCTATGGTGATTTCCTTTTCGGGATGGACTGCGGGAAAAAATGTGATAATCCTGGTGTTTAAACTAAGTTTCTTTTCTTCCACAAGCTTCATAATCAAAACAGCAGTAAAGCTTTTTGTCAGCGAACCTAACTGGAAGATATCATTTGTTGTTGCCTTAATATGTTTTTCCGCATTGCGGTATCCATATGCCTTTTCAAAAATAGTGTGTCCGGATTTCGTAATTAAAATGGTGCCGTTGAACTTATTGAGCTTTGCATAAGTACTGATGAGGGTATCTATTTTTTGTGGTAAAGTTTGGGATTTGCTAAGGGTGCTGCTGAAAAGGAAAAGAATCGGCAAAAAGTATCTCATGAAATTGTTGAATGAATTTCCTTTTAGATAGAAATTGCAGATAAAAGTTACAGGTTTAGGTTTGGTCTATGTTCAATTAAAATTATATTCTTCTACACCCATTTAAATAGCATCCTACCCGACTTTGACAGGTCATCTTCTTCTTTATCAAATCACCACTGGGTTCTGGTGGAACGTAAAACCATCCTCTTCGCCACGGCTATTGCAAAGTCAAATCATAGATATGATTATTTCCGTATCCCATATGCTCTATTTTAAAGCATCCAATACCGAATTTTATCGAATAAGTTTTTACAGCTGGGCAGAACAAAATTAGTCGTCTTTTCCCTGATAGGTAGAAAAGTATTTTGAACGCCCCTTAGACACTGCCGTGCTCTAAACTATATCTTTCTGTATTATTGGCTTCAGGCATACGGTGATTTGCCTTCGCCTCAACTTCCTGTTTAAATGCCGCTGAAATCAAAAATAATTCTGAAAAATTTATGCTTCCAGCCCGGCAAACCTCATAAAATTCTGGCATAAGGGTCAAATCACCCCAGATTTCCGGAATAATCATGGAAAATTCACAGGTGATTGATTGTGAACGCCAACAACATCAATTTTGTGAAGCTAAAATAAGTTTAACATAAACTTCCCATAATGAACCAAATTGCATACCTAGATAACGCGGCTACGACTCAGCTTGACCCAAAGGTTCTCGAATCGATGATCCCTTATATGGAGGAATATTACGGAAATCCATCATCCATATATGCTTTGGGCAGACAGAGCAGGCTGGCAATTGAATCCTCAAGAAAACAGGTTGCAGAAATGCTTGGTGTTAAAGCCACTTCTATTTATTTTACAAGCGGAGGAACAGAAAGCAATAATACAGCAATTGCGGCTGCAGTTAATGAACTGGGCTGCACACACATCATTACGTCACCGATAGAACATCATGCTGTGCTCCATACTGTTGAACACTACTGTCAGTACAATAAACTCAGCTGTTCTTTGGTTAAGCTCAATGCGATGGGAGAAGTTGACCTCCCGGATCTGGAAAATCAACTGGCAGCATATACCAAACAAGGTCATAAATGCCTGGTTAGCCTGATGCATGCGAACAATGAGATAGGTGTTTTGCTGGAAATTGAGGCGGTTGGCGTTATTGCCCGCCGGCATGGTGCAATTTTTCATTCAGACTGCGTACAAACCATAGGACATTACCCCATCAACCTGATTGACTATGGCGTTCATTTTGCTTCGGCATCAGGGCATAAGTTTCATGGCCCTAAGGGGACAGGCATTCTTTATGTTAGCGATGGAACAAAGTTCGGTGCGCTTATCCATGGCGGAAGCCAGGAGCGTAAGAAACGGGCTGGCACAGAAAATGTTCATGGAATTATAGGTTTTACAAAAGCACTTGCCTTGGCTATGGATAACTTTTTACATGATCATTCATACATCAAATCTCTTAACAAAAGAATGAGGCTTGGACTTAAAGCTATCTCGAAAAATATCAGCTTCAACAGTTCAGAAAATTCACTTTATACGGTTCTGAGTGTCAATTTTCCTGCCGGAACTCATACCGATTTAATGTTGGCATTGATGGACAGGAAAGGAATCTACGCATCTGGCGGGAGTGCCTGCAGTAGCGGTGATGATGGTGGAAGTCACGTGATCACCGCCTTAAAGAAGGATCTTCCAGGTGCAACCATCCGGTTTTCATTTAGTAAAATGACCAGTGTGGAGGCTATCGACTTCACGCTTGAATTCATCAGCAGTATGTTGTTACCTAAGGATCAGGCTGTCATCTTATAATAGATATGGATACAGGCAATTCATCCATAACAGGAATGCGTCAGTGCTGGCGAATGATGACATTAAAAGGATCAAAAAAACATCCAGCCGGTAAAATTTTGAAATTCAATAGATAGTTGATTCATCCGAAGAGTATTTGGTATATTGCGGTGATGGATAACGGTTCATACGTTTCATGTTAATAATGAATTGGGCCGGATACAACAGAAGCATAAAATGTACCGGAGATTCCGTGCCATTCGATCATTGCAAAAATAATCCGGCATTTATCCTTTTAAACAGATCAATAATCATATGACAGAGCTAGATGTAACAGATAAAGAAATTCTAAGAATTCTCCAGGTGGATGCGAGCATCACACACAAGCAGCTTTCAGGCCAGCTGTATAAATCAGTAGCCACTATTCATGAAAGAATCAGAAGGCTAAAGAAGTTAGGCTACATCAAGCGGACGGTCGTGATTCTGGATAGACGAAAGATCGAAAGGAACCTGATCGCATACAGTCAGGTACTGTTAAATGACCATGCCGCGGAAACACTTAAAGGCTTCGAAGATGAAGTCGTAAAATTTCCGGAAGTAATGGAGTGTCTTCAAATGACCGGAAGCTTCGATTTTGTATTGAAAATTGCCACCCGTGATATGGATGCCTATCACGACTTCTATCGTCAAAAACTGGCAACATTGCCTAATATAACCACTGTACAAAGTTTTTTCGTACTCTCTGAAGCCAAAAGCGATACCGCCTATCCGATCTCATAAACGATCGGATTTACCTCGAATATAACTGGCTTTACCCTATTGACTACGCCATATGAATGGATGTTTGCGCCTGTACCTGATTAGCTGAAAAAACTTAAAAGCTGGCAGGTAAATCATTGAATTGAATATCGATCTCACCTGTATCAAAGATTTATATCCTGAACATTCTTCATATCAGCAGGCTTCGACGTTAATAAGTGGCAAGCCATCCAGCTTGCCCCCTTATTCATCATTAACTAACTAAAAATGCTGGCTTAACTTCTACAAAACGCCAGTTTAACTTTCCGGTACGCCTATAATCCGGCTTTCAGGAATTTGATATAATTTTCAACATAACCGGCACCCTGCGGGCTGATCATGGCTTGCTCCGTTCTTGGATCCAAAAGCACTTAAAACGGCGGTGAATTGGAATTGAATTTAACAGTCTGAAGGTTAGACCAAAGATGGCAAACCGGCTGCCTTAACACAATGGAACCCCTTAACTTCCATAAAAGATTGCCTAAATAAACGTTAATGCCAGAAAATTTTTGCTTTCAGACGAAAGAAAGGCAACCATCCTGAAAAAAGAGCAAGTTGTTCCTAAAGCTATTGGTGCATTTGAAGGCTTTTAAATTACATAGGCCTAACCTGGCATCACGATACGCAAGATTACCCTTAGCAAGGTCTCTATATTTTTTTGCTCGATCTGCGATTGAAGCGAAATCGCAAAGGAAAGGATTAGAGCAGTACATGGCTTGGATCAAAAACCCATAGCATTTGTTTTCCTAAAAAAAGAAGCACTGCTTTCCCCCACCTGAAACAGCAGCTAAGTGCTTTTGCCTTTCTTTTTGTTGTACCAGATCAAAAAACCAGTTAAGGGTAAAGATGCAGAAATCAGTGATCCCAGGAAAGCAAGTATTTTACCGGGTAAACCCAGAATATTTCCGGTATGGATATCATAATTCATTGCGCTGAATCGCTCACCGATACGTTCGTCTTCAAACCTACTGGTTTCTAACAATTGCCCTGAAAGCACGTCGTAACGGTTCGTAACTGTTTTAAAAGTCTGAGCATAGCTGGCAAGCACCATTACTGTTGACAGCTGCCTAGCCGGAAAATAAAAATGGTAGGCCTTTGCTGTAGGATATTTCTTTTTGATCTCCTTAAAAATAAGATCTAAACCCTTACTTTCAGCCTTTTCAGGCAATCGATGTACCATCGCTACTTTTGTCTTGTTCGAACTTTCACTCAAATTGAGTACCTTCTGCAGTCCCCTATCCAGCATCGGAAATGCCCACATCATTCCGGTGAGGGCAATGACCAGCCCCAGGCTCATCACGTAGAAACCAAGAATATTGTGGAGATCATAGTTCCTGCGTTTTAAACCGGTATTCTTCTTCCACTTAAACCAAAACCGAACCCGCCGGGCCTTTTTATTTTTTGGCCACCACAAATAAAGGCCGGTGAGCAAGGAAATAACATACAGCAGGGTTACCACGCCAACAACAGGCTGACCCAGTTCTGTTTTTAATAACAAACTCCAGTGTAAATACAAGATAATCCTGAAAAATTCAAATTCAGACTGTTCATGAAAAACCAATTCACCGGTATAAGGGTTCATAAACAGGGATTCATAGAACTTTTTCTCATGCCAATACCAATTTCCAGCGTTGGTATTGTTTTCCCGGTAAGCCCTGAAATGCCATGTTTGCATGGGATCATTATCAATCTCTAAGGCCGATACCGGCTTATCTTTACCCCAGATCTCCTGCGCCTTCTGCATCATTACAGTTATGGATAATGGTTCGCCGGATGCTGGTGAAACCTGCATTCGGTCTGCATAAACCAGGGGCTTGATTTCATCGACAAAAACAAGGATACAGCCCGTTAATCCCAATATCATCACAACCAGCCCTGATAGCAGCCCGATCCATAAGTGGATGGCAATTAGTCTTTTTCTTAAGTCCATATACTAATCAGGCAACCAGGGAATTAAACCCTGGTTGCCTATTCACGCATTTAAAATCGGAAGGAAAGGTTCGCCGCTAAATTTGCCGGTGCCTGCGCATTTGCCCAACTGTCCCAATATTTTTTATTAAAAACGTTGTTGGCTTTAACCTGTATGCCCCAGGCCTGCCTATTGTAAAATACTACGGCATTAACCAGGGTGTATGACGGAATAAAAAATTTGTTATCTGAAGCTTTGTACATTTTATCTACATAATTCATTCCTGCACCAAATCCCAGTCCCTTAAATTGATTCTGAAAAACATATGAAGCCCAGAAATTCGCTACATTTTCAGGTGCATTTGCAGCTTTATTTCCATCAATATTAGCATCCAGAGCTGCTTTAACAATACGATTATCATTATAAGCATATCCCGCCAAAATGTTCAGACCGGCAACGGGTTGCGTAATCAGTTCCAGATCTAAGCCCTTACTTAATTGCTTCCCATCTTGTATGGTAAATAACTCCTCATTCAAACGGGTAGCATTATCAATATTGATCCGGTAATAACTGGCGGTAAAGCTGAGTTTCTTTTCGAAAAGCTCTGTTTTGATCCCACCTTCTGCCTGGGTAGCGAATAAGGGATCTAAAACCTGCCGGCTGCCATTCGGCTGCGATACCGGAGCAACATTCTGGAAACCACTCATGTAATTGGCAAAAAGTGAAACTGATTTAGGCAGCAATTCATAAACCAGACCAAATTTAGGTGCATAAGAAGTTTGATTATAACCATCTTCATCACCTTCAACGGCCTGCCTTTTATAACGATCCAAACGCAGTGATAACATGGCCGAAAGACGCGGTAACAGGTTAATCATGTCTGATGCATAAACACTGGCCGTTTGCTGCGTTGGGGAAGGAAAAGGTGCAAAGCTTACCAGTTTATCAATTTGCTGGCTAACAATTGGCTTGAAGGCTTTTGTAACGTCAATCTGATCAATGGGCTGGATATCCGCAAATAGAAAACTTGAAGTATAATGACGGTAATTTGCACCAATTAAAAGATTATGGGTGAAACTCCCTGTTTTAAACTTGCCATTAAAATTCTGCTGGATATTTGTGTATCCGTTATAAACCGGACCATACACATAGGAAGCCCGGGTTACATTACTGGGAGAAGACCAAATCACCAAACGCTGATAACTGTGATCTACATTTTCAGAAACAAAAGAAAACAGTGTAGTCGACTTAAAGTTATCTGATAGTTTATACACCCCTTCAGCAAATATACGTGTCGCATAATTTTGAACATCAACATTGTCATGAAACAATGTTTTCCGGTAGTCCAGTAATAAATCGCTCGGTTGTTTAATGGCTGCAGATCGGAATACATAGTTCATCGGCTGCGTATTATGTACCTGCAACAACTCTGCATCAACATTTAATGACAGCCTTTCATTGACGTGATAGGTAATGCTTGGTGCCAGTAAAAAAGTGTTGTTAAAACCATAATCCAAAAAACTCCTCTCCCGATTCAGGGCAGAATTTACCCGGAAAAGCACTTTTTTTTCCTGATCAAGCGGTGTATTAATATCTAGTGTAAGGCGGTTTAAGCCAAAACTCCCCGAAGTATAGCTAAATTCCGTACGTTTTGCTTCTATCGGTTTTTTTGTCACCACATTCACAACCCCGCCAAAGGACGAAACCGACGCACCAAATAAAGTACCTGAAGGTCCCTTCATCACTTCAATGCGTTCGATGTTCGCTAAATCTACAGCAGAACGGTCTGAAGTAGATTCCATGCCGTTACGGGCATTAATTCCGGTTCCAAATCCCCTGAAATATGCGCTGACACCGCCAGAAGGGTTGGTGATAGAAACGGCACCCCCGGCATTGCGTATGGCATCTGCCACGGTTACCACCACCTGTTCCTGCATCAGCTGTTTGGTTATTACGCTATACACCTGTGGATTTTCCAGGTTTGTTAAGGGTAAACGGGAAACATATTCAGTCGTTTTGTTTGCAAATCTATTTACGCGCTCGCCATTCACAACCACTTCTTGCAGTGCCCGCATATCCTCATATAAAGTGAATAAAACTTCCACTGTAGCATTTGCAGTAACCTGAACGCGCTGTTCCTGCTCCTTTAACCCAACATACCTGGCTGTGATGATATAGCTTCCAACTTCTACGTTATTAAAACTAAATAGACCATTTTCATCTGCCTGAATTTTGCTGCCGCCCATATCGATGTTAACATATGCCGCAGCTAGGCCGTCGCTCGTAATCACCCGCCCTTTAATCGTTCCCTTACCATTTGAAGGCTGAAGGTTAATCTGGTTTCCTTTTACCTCTATTCTCCTGATCTCTTCTCCAAAAATTCCATGAAGAATAGATTCTACAGTGGCATTTTGATAAGTTAAGTTCACTTTTCTATTTGCATTCAACAAATCCGGACTATAAATAAAACTGCAACCTGCCTTGGTTTCTATTTCTTGCAAAGCCTGGGCGATAGAGACATTGTTAAGCTGAATGCTGATTCTTTTTTTCAAAGCTGTGGTTTGTGCCATAGCTGATTTGGTAATTAAAATGGTGAGTAAAATTAAAATGATTGTTTTCCCCATGCGTGAAAACAATCTTGTGCTAAATAGCAAAAAGTTCATATTTTTGATTTGAAGTAATGTGATTGATTATAGTGCATTGCTTATACCCGGTGAACAACTTTAGCGACGCGTACACCGGGTATTTATGTTAAATATCTACTTATCTGGACAATGTGACCTCCTTATCTTTTATGTTGTATTTTATATTAAGTGCAAAACTGATATCCTGAAGTACATCAGTCAGTGAGGGATTATCAAATCGGGCCTTTACCCTATAATGAAGCAAAGCCGGATCATGAAGGTGAACTTTAACGCCATACCAGCGTTCCAGCTCAGCCGCAACTTCGCTTAATTTACGATCATTAAAAATCATGATACCTTTGGTCCAGGCCACGATATGCGCACTGTTAATCGTGGTTTGCTTTAGTGAATGACCATTAAATGTGCCCTGCATATTGGGATATAAAATCAGCGTATCCATACATCCGGCAGCTGTTAACTGTACCCTGCCCTCTTCTACAGCCAATTGATCAAAAGAGCCTTCCCAGCTCTGAAGATTGAAACGGGTGCCCAGCACGCGTGTAGTGGTATGTTGAGTTTGAACGTAGAACGGTTTGTCTGGATTTTTAGTCACCTCAAAAAAGGCTTCTCCTTTCAGAAACACTCTTCGCTCCGTTTTTGAAAAATGATCGGGATATTTCAACCTGCTTCCTGCATTAAGGTACACCAGGGTGCCATCAGCTAAGGTAATCCTGGCTTTTTTTCCATATGGAAGCATTACTTCCCTATAAGTGAATGAAGCACCGGCAGGTGATTGTTTGTTTGACAGATATAAGCCCAAGCCTGCCAGTAAAATAAATATTGCCGCTATCGATATTCTTTTATACCATACCGGCATTCGAATAACCTTGTCCGGTTCATCATAGCCTTTTACTTCCGGATGCGCTCCTGCAATACGTTGCCACAACTGCTCCTTTATTTTTAATTCTTCTTCTGAGGAACGAAGTTCATACGGCTTTTCGGGACTTCCATCCAGCATCCATTGTTCTACGATCTTCCTTTCCACAGGGTTACATAAACCCGCCCAATATTTTTCTAACAAATGATGATCTACCGACATGAACTGCTTTTAGAATACAAGTCGGAGATCGGGAGATTTACCCTTAGTTAAAAAAAAAAATTTTTGCTATTGGTTAAAGCCTGTTTAAAATAAAGCTTATTTCGTATGTCAGTATGAGTGTATTCAAAGACCATTTCAATGCATTAATAAAGCAATCGACCAAGGCTACCATTGACAGACTCCCAAAAAAAACTCGTCATTTCCAGGAGGAACGAGGAAGCAATCTTTATAGCAAGGATTACCAGCATGATAGATTACTTTGTCGGCTGAAAAAGTCTTCCCTCAATGACGATCCCTCCAGGAGATATTTCGATTAAATTCTACTGTCATTGATATTGATTTTTACACAATAAATTATCCCTCCTGTGACAACAAAAGGCTATTTATTCCTGTTACAAAAAATTAAAATAGGCACTTAATGTAAATGAGTTTTGAGAAAACGCAATGCTTTGGTTAAATGTGCTTCTACCGTTTTTTCTGAAAGCTCAAGCTGTTCTGCAATTTCTGGTATAGTCAAACCACTGTTGCGACTTAACGTGTACACCTGTTTGCACCGGCAGGGCAGCCTGTTCACGAGTCCATCAACAAAATGATCCAGATCCTTAAAAAGAATAGTTTCTTCTGTATTGTTGATGCTTTCGCAGAAATTTTCTAACAGACACTGGTTCTGGCTTTCCCTTTTAAATTTTTCACGGTAATAGTCACTGATTTTAATCCGTGCTGCCCGAAATAAATAGTATTCCATCCGGGTTTCCACATGAAGAGCATCTTTACGCCGCCAGAGAGAACAAAAGATATCCTGAACAATATCCATCGCCACTTCATCATGATGGATATGGTGCTGACAAAATGCAAGTAAGGGTTTCCAGAACTGTTCAAATAAGGTGCGAAAACTTGAATCATCAATTTGATTCAGTAATTGACCATTTTTATTACCCTTAAAAATTTTCACAAATGCGCTTGTTGCTTATACAGAATGGCAAATATAAACCATTATATTTAATAAGTCTAAATAGTTTAAAGATAATTCATTCGGATCATCTTCCAATGCTCCCGTGAGAGAAGTATTCATATTTAAAGTGATTTGATATTTTACTGCTTAAATAATTCTTCAACTGTACCGGGAATCAACTTCAAGCCGATATCCCTTTCCGCGTATCACCACAATTTTGAGATCAGGATCTGATTCCAGTTTTTTTCTGAGTTTTGAAATGAACATATCCAGACTTCGGCCTACTATAATACCTTCATCTTCCCAGATCTCTTTCTGCAACCGGCTTCTCTCTATGGTCTCGTTCGGAGACAAGGCAAAAATGCGCAATAGACGGTTTTCTGTTCCGGTCAGGTCTATGGTGTTTCCATGTATCACGAGCTTCCGGTTTTTCGCATCAAATAACATGGTGCCTAAAGTGATCATTTCATCATGCTCACGGTGAGTTAAAACCCGAAGCGGCTTAACGGCGCTCAAAAAGATAAACCCAAAAAAGGCTAAAAATGGCAGACTGCTGAGCAGGTATACATGCCTTGTTGTACGTATTCCTTCCGGTTTGAATGTAATATTGATCATATAATATGCTTTGGGTTGCCTTCTTCCGATACAGGCTACTATATCATCTTTTTTATTTTTGGATATCGCATATCCATAGGCCACGCTGGAGTTGCCACGATTCAGTACATTCACCACATAATCACCGGCCAGCGGATCTTTATCCAGCCAACGCCGGCTGATATTCACCAGAGCATCTGTTTGAAAACTAAGCGCATGTTCAAACCTGATCTGGTAATTATTTTCTCCGGTTCGCTTTACCGGAAGCACCCTGGATGTACTGTCGCCTGACTGCAGAAGCAGTTCATGTCCGATTTTGCGGAGTAAAATTTCCCTTCTGGCGAAGTCGAAGCTATCATTCCCCGTTACACTTAAAGCGGCACAGAGCACAGCAATAAATGATATAAATATTCCTGCGAACAGGTATTTGCGTTTTCCGGAATGGGGTTTTAGACTAAGTTGCATATTGTCAAGCCTTTATTTACAAAGTTTACATTTTTATTTACAATCCTGATGCTGCCGACGGAAAGATACCAAAGTAATTTCGCTGAATCAATTTTAACAGGGAATAAACCATCATCTACAAATAATCATAAAGATTGCCAGTGATGGCTTCATCCCGCAAAAAAAATTATATCAAGATGAAAAATAACAGAAACTTTTGTTACAGCCTGCTGATCATTCTGGCAGGCGGAATTTATTTACCTGTACAGGCCCAGCAAAAAAAAGATGCTCAGGATGTCATTGAAACCAAAGTGCTAAACATTTCTCATGCCCCAAACAGCATCGTTCGTACCATCAAACAAGATCGCCATGGAAACATCTGGATGGCCTCATGGGCGGGTGTTATTAAATACGATGGAAAATCTTTCAGCAATATCACCGGTAAGGTTAGCCCGGCCCGCTTTTTTTCTATCCTCGAAGATAGAATGGGAAATTTTTGGTTTGCTTCTATTGGTTCAGGAGTTTATCACTATGATGGAAAATCTTTTCGAAATTACACCACCAGAGACGGGCTTGCCAATGATCGGGTAACTAATATTTATGAAGATAAAACCGGTCAGATCTGGTTTGGTACTGAAGGTGGTGCAAGTCTTTATAATGGAAAATCCTTTCGCAATTTTAAAATGAATGAGGCTCCTCCCTTTAAAGCGGCTGATTCTGTCCATGTTTCTGTTTACCAAAAGTCACTTCCTGAAGTGAGCTGGATGAATCATGATGTGAATGCGGTCATTGAAGACAATACCGGAAAATTTTGGCTGGCTACGAGGGGCCATAGCTACTGGTATGATGGGAAAACATTCACTAAGATCAACAATAACGAGGGCAAACCCTTTTCAAATGTTCGTTCGATTATCAAAGATCAAAAAGGCCATATTTGGCTTGGTGGTGCCGATGGGCTTTGGCGCTATGACGGCAAAACATTTACCAATTTTACCCAAAAATTTGTGGGTTATATTTACGAAGATAGAAAAGGTAATATATGGACCAGTTCAGAAAGTGCGAAGAGCCAGAATTGGGTACTTTCACGTTATGATGAAAAGTCTTTATTAAATAAAAAACCGATGGTCACCGAAATTAAAACAAATGATAAAATGCTTTTCGGAATTTTAGAAGCTAAGGATGGCAATATCTGGTTTGGCGGTTTGAAGGGGGTGTACCGTTATGATCCCAGCCTGCCTGACGGACAGCAAAAATCAATTACGCACTTTAAGGGCAAAGAAGCTGAGCAATAATTGTATATAAAATTGGTATCACCAGGCTGGAGTTTGGTCGGGATGCTAAATTTGAAATATCATCCTGAGCTTGTCGAAAGACTTGTAAAACCATCTCGTTAACAGTGTTTCGATAAGCTCAACATCAAATTTAATCTACATGAATGATGATATAGCCGCTTTGTATTAAAAGTAAATAAGTAGAACTTGATATGTGCAGGTTTTGTGCATCTCTTCACTTAAAAATATTTTTTTTCGATTTTTAATTTTCGCTGGTCGCCTTTTTTAGATTTTATAGTTACCGTTGCGTGTTCTTTCCCCTCAAGAATTGGCTTGTTAATAAGCAGATTACATAGATCAACATCTTTAAAGGAAATACCGTCAATTTCGACAATTTGTTCCCCAGGTGCTACGCTCTCCCCTGCTTCCTGCCAAACGATACCTACAACCATTTTGTTGTTACTAAATGCCGGCTGAAAAGGCCATTGCTTTTCGGCCAGGTCTATTTCTTTGTCGTCACCTTTATAATAAAACCTCCGGTTGATAAAGTCAATCGTCACAATGCCATAATTGAGTATTTTGGAGCCCATTCTTGCTCCTGAACCTCTACCGGTTACAGTGAATACATTTCTTAAATGTATTTCATCGATGTCAAGGACCGGAAATTTCAATAAAAATTTTTGATTATTTTTTTCCATGCCAAATGCTCCTATCTGATTGGCGCCGTAGCCCTTTGTTATTGATTTATAAACTTTTGCTTTTTTAAACTGCTCCATTGATGTTTCAGAAAGAGAAAGCAAGCCGTTATCTCCTGTATCAAAATGGACCGGCATGGTTGATTTGTCTGATAGCTGCACATTAAATACAGGATAACTTTGGATGGTATCCAAAGAAAGGCTGATTCCGGTCCTTTGACCAAGTTGAAGTTTACCAATCTGATCAGTAATGACGATGGTTTTTTTCTGGCTGTTCATTTCAATGATCGAATGCCTGAGCAAATTGCTCCCTATAATGCCATCAACATTCCAGCATCGAAAAAAATCCGGCACCCCTGTAACAGCGGGTATATCATTGAAGTTAAGATGGCCTAAAGCAATATCCTTAATAATTACGGCCTGGCTAGATACCCGCTTTCCATTTACATCGTTTACCTGATCACGCTTACCTTTCTCAATACCTATCGCATTCAGGATCTTCGGACTGATGCAAGTCGGAGCCCCTGTATCGAACAGAAAATTATAATCGACCTGATTGATCCTTACTTTTACTATTATTTTGCCATTGATATCTTGATAAGGAATTTCTTCGAAGTAATTTGTTGCTTTTGTTCCACCTTTATTATAGGTAAGATGCTGGGAAAAACCATCCTTCGACAGGATCAAAAAAAACAAGAGAAAAATTAATTTATACATGTATATCATTTAAAACTGAAACTTGTTCAAAATAGCTAAATAGAAAAACATATGAAGATATTTAACGATAATTAACAGCATTCATTAGCACAGCTGTTGATCATATCTTAACTGAACAACTGACAAGATATTGGGAACGATGTTAAATGAACTCACTCTGGGTTTTGAAGTTTACAAATTCAACCGAAGTTCCTGCAACTTCCTGAGCACATACGCTTTATAGTTCGGGCCAATGGGTATCGTTTTGTTACCGATCGCAATATCATTGGCGGTAAAAGAGGTCATCTTAGCCATATTGACAATAAACGACCGGTGAACGCGCAACAGCGAAAATAACCTGATATCCGTTTCCAGATCGCTGATCTTATATTTAATGTTGATCGAACTGTTCTCATAAACCACCCGTATATCATCCTTAATACTTTCAATATATAAAATATCAGCCATATTTAATCGGTGACTTCTCAATCCTGATTTTAAAAATAAATAAGAATTTTGTGTTGCGACAGCAGTTACAGGATTTTCAGCATTCCGCGACCGCAGATACCGGTCAACAGCCTTAAAAAACCGCTCGAACGTAATGGGTTTTAGCAGATAGTCGATGATGTCCAGGTCATAACCATCAATGGCGTATTCGCGATATGCGGTTGTGATGATCACTGCTGGCGGATCCTTTAAGCCTTTTAAAAAGTCAATACCTTTTATTTGGGGCATTTCAATATCCAGAAACATCAGATCTACCGCAAGAGTTCTCAGCAGCTCCAGGGCCTTTACTGCCGTAGAACAGGTAGCCACCACTTCAAAAGCATCCAGTTGCGCAAGGTGATTCTGTAACAACTTAATCGCCAGCGGTTCATCGTCAACCAAAAGACATTTTATTTTCATAGCGTTAAAGCAATTAGGTTATACATCCACAAGATCAATTTCCAATTCCACATCATAAGTATGGTTGATCATTTTTATATTTAATTTATACCGCGAAGGATAAAGCAGACCAAGCTGCCGCGTAACATTGTTCAGGCCGAGACCATTCCCACCTGTTGCGGGCTTCTCTTCCACAATACTGTTAGTCACCTTAAAACGGAGGCGGTTATTTTTCAGGTGGAGATCAATATCAATAAAGGGATTGCCGGCATCCATACCCGCACCATGTTTAAATGCATTTTCCACAAATGATAATAAAATCAATGGTGCGATAGTGGCCGCTTTGTCGGTAACATAATCAAAACTTATCCTTAGCCGTTCATCATATCTGAGCTTTTCCAATGCAAGATAATTCTCAATCAGTTTAATTTCTGATAACAGCGGAACATAAGCCGTATTACACCTGTAAAGTACATGATCCAGTATCTCGGATAATCCGGCAATCGATTTTGAAACAACCGGAGCATTCATGAGCGACAGCGAATAAATGTTGTTTAAGGTATTGAATAAAAAATGCGGATTGAGCTGACTTCTCAAAGCTTTAAGTTCCGTTTCTGCCTTTTCTTTCTCCAACATCAATGAACGTTGCTGAACCACGTACTGGTCACGGATCAGTTTGACAAAAGCGAATACCCATGCCGCAGAGAATGACAGGGTAAAGTAATGTGTTACTAATTTGGGGATATCAGATAGGATCTGCCATAGTGATTCCTGTGCGAAAGGTGGTGTTCTGATGAGTGGTTCCAGGAGATATATTACCGCAGCCCGTGAGCAGGCAGAAATGAGGTAAGCACCTGCAATAAAAAAGACGACCACCTCAAAATAGTTTTTTGAGCGCATTAATTTTGGAATGATCAGGTAGGCCAGAAAATAAGAGGCCAGCATGGTCACGGAGATATAATAAATCTGACGGTACATAATGTTGTCGAATTGCTTATATTCTTCCATATCATACCGGTTCATAAAAAGCAATGCGACGATCAGCCAAAAGATGACATGAGTTTGAAAACGGTGAGTCAGGCTGAACTTAACAATTCTTTCAATCAATGGCATAACCAAAGATAACACATAGGCCGCTTATCCTGAATAAACATGACGGAATAACCGAAAACCAGCCTGAAAACGGCAAATACACAGATGAAATGGAATATTTCGCTAAATAACAGTTTCTATACATCATTTTGGCTTTTGCGGCAGGGCCATGTTTCAGACCAATTATTTTGTTCGATTTTCAGCTAAATTTTCAAAAATCATCAGAATGAGATCACAAATTTATATTATTTCCCTGCTGCTAGGCATGCTCATAAGTGCAACCGCCCGCGGGCAGCAGATTGAGCAATTACCCTTAAAATCCACCGATGCAATTGATAGTGTTATCCTGAAAAAAATGAGTGATGCACAGCTCGTAGGCCTGGGTGCAGCCATTATCATCGATAAAAAACTCGCCTGGTCTAAAGGCTACGGTTATGCCGACCGGGAGAACAAGATACCATTCACCACATCAACCGTCATGAATATAGCCTCTGTATCCAAAACCATTACCGGGGCCTGCCTGATGAAAGCCGTGGAGCAGGGAAAACTTTCCCTTGATGAAGATATCAATACCTACCTCCCCTTTAAGATTCATCACCCTTTCTTTCCAAAAGAGAAAATCACTTTGCGTCACCTGGCTACCCACACCTCCGGTCTGAATGACAGGTTCCCTTTTTATAACTCCGACAGTTTATATGTTAACGGAAAAGATTCGCCGGAGACGCTGGCAGATTTTCTGCGCAATTATTTTTTGCCTGGCGGAACACATTATGCTAAAGAAAATTTTATCAATCACAGGCCGGGTACATTTCGGGAGTATTCCAATATCGCGACCGCCCTGGCAGGTTACATTATCGAAGTGCAGACAGGTAAAAAGCTGAACGACTACAGCCGGGAATATCTATTCAAGCCATTGAAAATGAATGATACAGGATGGTTCCTGTCTGAGATCAACCTGAAAAAGCACGCCAGGCTTTACCAGAAACAGGTGGATAGCAGTATTAAAAGAATACCACTTTACGGACTGACCACTTATCCCGATGGTGGCGTACGTACATCGGTCAATGACCTGTCCCACTTCTTTATCTGCTTGTTAAATGGCGGAAAATTTCAAAACAGACAGGTGCTCAGGGAGAAAACGGTGCAGGAGATGCTCCGGTTTCAGTTTGATGACGCGCATAAGCCTGAAAATATAGCACCAGCTCAACTTAACTCCGGTATTTTCTGGTCTACCAAGATGGGTGGAAAAAGGATCGGGCACAACGGCTCCGACTTTGGTGTAAGGACTTTCATGCTTTCTGATCTTAAAAAGGAAGTGGCGGTGATCATGTTCATCAATACCTCATTGCTGGAAACAGAGGAGGCCCAATTCTTTGGTATCTACAACGAACTCTATCAATATGGCGTTAAAATTAGAAATGGTGATCATTAATAGCAATTATGTTGAACACCATTCAGCCAGCCGGGCAGCAATAGAAAATATACCCAGATGGCATTTGAAAGTGCGAATGGACCAATTGAAACTATCCTTAAACTAAGCTCTCAAACACTGATGATAATAAATTTCTTATCATATTTCATCAAACATTCAGGTACCGGTAACTTGCATGCTTTGTTCAAATGCTGATAAAAATTTGCTGACATGTACGCCATCGCAAAGTGCGTGGTGTACATGTACAGAAACAGGCAACAGCACTTGCCCGTCTTTAAATAAGAGTTTACCAAATACGATTTTAGGAACATGATCACCCGCTTTAAGCATTTGTGCATGTTGCATGCTGGTGAAATTTATGCATGGCAGAATAGAGTAATGTATCATATTCATCACATCCGGCTTTAAGGTTAATCCAACCGCAGCTTTTTCCAGCATGATCACATTCCTGGTCTCCTGACTAAAAATTTTAAAATCCCGGTGGTAATTAAAATAAGCAAAACCAAATGTTTCATCATTTCTTAACACGGTAATGGAGCCTGAAATCAAGCTATACTCAACAACTTCGTCAGCCTCAATTCTGTACCGAAACTCTTTAATGTGGTTTGCGGCCAAAAGTGATTTATGCAGATAGTACAAAAAGAATGGTATTTGGTATGCTTTACAAAAGTGGTATGCTTCTGTACAATTTATCAAACTCGTTACGCCAAAAAAAGGCTGATCAAACGTGCTGAAAAAATTATAATGCGCCTTGCGTTTCCAGGTACTGATATCTATTATATCTTTGGTAGGTATTTCCATGTCAGCAATTTGCGGCTTATGATTTTAATGCGATATACCAAAAAGGATTAAGAATATACCAAAACGGATTATGTACCAATTATCAGGAAATGAGTTTAAAAACTTAGTTAAAAGAGAATTTACTACAGATATCATGACAACTGATTCATCAGTAACGCTGCCTGATGTTTTTAGCTGTCAAACGAAAAGTTTGAGGACCACAGATTTCGACCTATTAAATTTCTATGGTACTTTTAATGAAGATACCCGGGTAAACCATTTTCAGGATAACACACATGTAAGCCTGCACTTTCAACTCGCAGGTAGTTCTGGTGCCTTCATTTCAGGCATGCCAAAGGATCAGTCCATGCGTCAAGGACAATTCAATGTTTTAAATTGTATAAACCCAACCAGTTCCTTTATTTTCCCTAAACAACAGCAGTACGAATATATGTGCATTGGATTAAAAACTTCTTTTTTTAATGAAGTATTGCATGAATGCGGTACTCCATACCAGGAATTAATAGCCCGGGGCGAGGACATGAAAAGCTTTGCGGTTTTTGATTCACCTATGCATACCAATGCTTTCCAATTTTCGGCCTTACGACTTTTACAAAACCCGCCAATAGCCAATAACCTGAAAGAAAACTATCTGAAATCGAAAGTGAAGGAGTTGATTTTACTTTGCATGAATGCCTACTCCACAAACAGCAACCAACCTGTTAAATCACTAAACAACATAGACATTGATAAGTTGAAAGCTGTGAAAAACTACCTGTCCATAAATTACTTATCTGCTTTGACCCTGGAAGGCATCAGTAGGGAATTCCTTCTGAATGAATTTAAGTTAAAGAAAGGCTTCAAACAAATTTTCGGGTTAACGGTGTTCAGCTATATCCATGAATTAAGGATGCAGCATGCTGATTCCTTAATCAGGGATGCTAAGCTTAATATCGGGGAGATCGCTGCCATTTTGGGTTACACATCCGATTCCTCATTTATCCGGGCATTCAAGTTATTCTATGGTCAATCACCTGGAAAGAGGATAGTCTCGCAGATAAAATAGCTTGGATAAGGGAAATCAGAGCACGATTACGGCTTAATAAGCTATAGGTTGCAACCGCGATGCAATACTCATATTTTTTTTCTTCTTTTAACTGCAGCTTGATTATAAATTGAGTATTTCCACCACCTTAAAATCATAGTCCTCTTGAAATGATACAAACACGGCCAAATAAATGCCTGACTATGGAATTTCATCATTACCCCCTATTATGCGCCATAAAGATTCTGTAATTTGAAGCCATGGATACCAACAAATATACTATTAACACCAGTTTCCTGGATTTCGCAGCGTCGCTGGCCAACCTGGAAGAGGATGCAAAAGCTGCCCTGGCTTGCAGATTGTATAAAAAGCAATATGACAAAGGAGAATTGATCCTGGAAAAAGGAACTGTCTGCAACCGAATTTACTTTGTAGACAGCGGCCTGCTCAAGACCTTTTTTTATACGGAAACGCGCGAATTTATCATGCGCTTTTTTCCTGAAGGAAATATGTTTACCGTGTTGGATAGTTTCCTGACCCGGCAACCTTCCTCCTATTCTATCTTAAGCCTAGAAGCTACAACACTTACCTGCCTGAACCACGATGATATGGAAGCACTTTGTGCCCGCTACCATTCGGTGGAAACATTTTTCAGAAAACTGGTGTCGTTGGCCGCCGTAAATATGATGGACAGGATCAGCAGCACCCTGGAAGAAAAAGCACAGGGCGCTTATCATAACTTCCTAAAGGAACACGGAAGATTACTGCAAAGGATCAGCCTGGCAGACCTTGCCTCCTATCTGGGAATTACGCAGGTTTCGTTAAGCAGAATCAGGGGAATAAAGTAGTTTTTATCATTTGATAAATGCAGAGCTAGCTTAGCAATGTACCTTTCACGCATATTAAACATCGCGATGAAAACTCCACTTTCCTTTCCTCAGACAATAAGCCTTTTAGCAGCATGTCTTTTTACAGTTGTTGCTCCGGTTATGGGTTATCTATCCATTGGTCTGGCTCCCGTAATAATTGTGGGAGGCTCCGCCCTCATAGGACTAATCTGCTGGTACAAAACCTATCTGAAAAACCCTGTTGAACCTGGGGTGATCCTTCCGCTTTTCATTCTTACCGTAGCCGGTTTACAGATCCACATTGTAGAAGAGTACCTGATGGGCTTTGCACCGGCCATGAGCCGCCTATTTGGTATTTCCTGGAGTGAAAAAAGCTTTTTGATGGTCTTTGCACTGGTGGGTCCAGTCATTTATACCCTTACATCACTCGGATTGTACTATAAAGTTCATATCGCGGGATTTGTGGCCTGGTTTATCTTTATCGGTCCCGGCGTTGCAGAATTTACTCATTTTATCTTTCCACTCCTTTCACCGGAAATACTGCCGCATGATCCTCATTCCATTACGACTGTCATTAATGGAAACTCAATCCCGCAAATGCCTAATTTCTATTTCAAAACCACAGGACATTATTATTTTCCTGGAATGTGGACCGCAATCCTTCCCATGATTCCTGGTTGTATTGCCATCTATCGGCTGCTGATTAGGAAAAATTATCACGTAAACATCCCAAATTAAAATACACTTGCTTAACATCTTAATTCCGGATAAGTACCTCAGGAAAAGGCTGCAGATGAACTGAAAACCATTTTTTTGATCATTTAAGTTGATTTTTCAGTTGCCTGGGTTTCCCCTCCATACTGCATCAAAGTTCGAGGATATTTAACACACCTCACGTTTTAGCATTGAGTGGACGGAAACCTTTTGACATAAAATTACGATGATATTATTGTGCTGGTAAGTTTAGCCATGTAGGTCTGCAATAAACCTGATGGCTTCCTGATTTTTTCTATGTCAATCAAATTTTTGATACCAATCGCCATTTTCGAAACAAAATTATTGGAAACATTTTTTTGTTTCGGGAAAAATTGTTTCGAAAACTTGAAACATTTTTCACGGAAACTTTTTTTTGTTTCAGCAAAAACGTTTCAAATTGCGCATAAAAGCATATTTACATCAATTTAAAAAGAAAAGGAAAATATTGGATCGAACTAAAATCACTTTCTATCACAGATTAAATTTTTACCCGAACCCAATTGTAGCTTTAATTATACAAACTAAATATATTGTATTTTCAGTTTTGTTTTACTAACCTGAAGCCTATTATTTACAATTAAATCTTTACAAAAAGTTTTTCCTTTATACCAGTATTTTATTCAGGAATATTATATTTGATAGTTAACCAAATATCTATGATGAATAACAAAACGGTTTATGATGCGATAGTTGTTGGCTCCGGCATTAGTGGTGGATGGGCTGCGAAAGAGCTAACTGAAAAGGGAATGAAAGTATTGCTTTTGGAACGTGGAAGGAATTTCGAACACATCAAAGACTACAAGTCTGCGCAAGGTGATCCTTTTTCATTTCCGCATCGCGGTAAAACAACTGTAGCACAACAAAAAAATTATCCTGTTATCCATCGTGGATGGGCAGCACATGAGCCGATCATGGATTATTGGGCAAATGAAAAAGATAGTCCTTATGTAGAAACCAAGCCCTTTACCTGGTGGCGCAGTTATCAGATGGGTGGCCGCTCCGTGCTTTGGGGCCGCCAGAGCTATCGTTTGAGTGATCTCGACTTTGAAGCCAATCAAAAAGACGGTATCGCTGTCGACTGGCCCATCCGTTATAAAGATATAGCCCCATGGTATGATTATGTAGAAAAGTTTGCAGGAATAAGCGGTTCCAAAGAAGGCCTCGCACATTTACCGGATGGCATGTTCCTCCCGCCTATGGATTTGAATTGTGTGGAAAAGGACGTAGCAGCACGACTAAAAGCACATTATAAAGATGAACGGCATTTAATTATCGGCCGCGTGGCAAACCTTACCGCAGCCATTCCGGGCAGAACCAAATGCCAGTTCAGAAACCGTTGCTGGGAAGGATGCATTTTTGGCGGCTATTTCAGTACGCAATCTTCTACTTTGCCTGCAGCTTTAAAAACCGGTAATTTAACCATCAGGCCATTTTCGATTGTTACGCAGATCCTCTATGATCAAGACACTAAAAAAGCCAGGGGTGTAGAGGTGCTTGATGCCGAAACCAATCAAACCTATACGTTTAATTCTAAAATTGTATTTCTCTGTGCTTCCGCATTAAACAGTGCCTGGGTATTAATGAATTCGGCAAAGGACATTTGGCCGGGCGGCCTGGGCAGCAGCAGTAATGAGCTTGGCCATAATGTAATGGACCATCACTATAACCTTGGTTGTTCAGGAACCGTTGAGGGTTTTGAGGATAAATATTATTACGGAAACCGAGCCAATGGATTTTACATCCCCCGGTTTGTGAATATGGGTGATGATAAACGGGATTACCTGAGGGGTTTTGGTTTTCAGGGCAGTGCAAGCAGAACTGGCTGGAGCAGCAACATACCCGAGCTGGGCATAGGCAGTGCCTTCAAAGAGGCCCTTACCGAACCCGGAGGATGGTCGATTGGTGCCACCGGCTTTGGTGAAATTTTACCCGACCACCGCAATAAAATATCTTTGGACCAGCAGGTAAAAGATAAATGGGGACTTCCCGTTTTAAACATGGATGCCGAACTGCAGGAAAATGAGATTAAAATGCGTAAAGATATTTTGAAAGAGCTCAAAGCCATGTTCGAAGCTGCCGGTATTAAAAACATCAGCAGCTGGGATAGCGGCCACGCCATGGGGCATGGTATACATGAAATGGGTACGGCAAGAATGGGCCTTTCGGAAAAGACATCCGTATTGAACAGTCAGAACCAGGTATGGGATTGCAAGAACGTATTTGTAACCGATGGCGCTTGTATGACATCATCTGCCTGCCAGAATCCATCGTTAACTTATATGGCCCTTACCGCAAGGGCTGCAGATTTTGCGGTAAGGGAATTGAAAAAAGGAAACCTTTAAGGAAACGAACATGGACAGAAGAGATTTATTAAAATCAATCGCCATATTAACCGGCGGAACTTTGATCGGTGCAGATGCCTTGCTTAGTAGCTTTACTTATCCAAACAGTAAAGCCATTGGCATATTATCCCAAAACCAGATCAGTTTGCTCAATGAACTTGGTGAAACCATTTTACCTGGAACTGCTAAATCTCAGGGTGCCAGGGCTGCTAATGTGGGTGCCTTAATTAATACCATCGTATCTGATTGTTATACCAAAGCACAACAAACCACATTTTTAACAAGCCTGACACAAGTTAATGCTGATATTTTAAAAAGCCTTAAAAAGCCATTTTTAAGTGCCAGTAAAGCAGAAAAACACAATTTTTTAACAGTATTGGATCAGCAGGCCTATAATTTTCAAAAAGAGAAACAGCAGAAAGACAGGGAAAGCAAAAAAGATAATGAGAAGTTTGTTGCCACCCCAAACCATTACTTTACCGGTTTAAAACAACTGATCCTCTGGGCTTATTTCAATTCAGAGATTGGCGCAACTGAAGCACTGCGGTTTGTTTCGGTTCCTACCCGCTATGAGGGTTGTGTGCCCTATCATAAAGGTGAACGTGCGTGGTATTAACATGCAGATCAGAAATGTGATGTATCTTTTAAATGCATCCGTAAATACTCGATAAAAGTGTAACCTTTTAAGGAAGTTCACTAGAGAAATGACCAACATCAGTAGGCCTAACATGGAATTAAATACCATGATACATTGGTTCATGGTGTTTTCGTGCACAAAAGTGCCGGCATATTTCATACCAATGAGTAAAAAACAAGGCATACCAATAACAAAATCGTATTACTAATCAGTCATTTAAATCAAAACCAAATAATTTTTTCAGAAAAATTTTGTAGATTATCATATAAATTTCCATTTTTGGCGACCAAACAAAATAATTCATGCGCCCTCTCACCTCTAAATTGCAGTTTTCTGCAATTGGTAAATTACATGCTATCATTATAGGTATAGCTATTCTTTTTGCATCATTCAATACTGTTTACGCCCAAAATAAAATTGATACCACTAAAGTTCAGACCAATACATCCAAATTTGAGATCGGTGTGGCTGGTGGATTAACAGTAAATAAATTTAGCAATGGTCAGCCTCACACCGGAACCCATACCGGTTATACTGCCGGCCTTTTGTTCACCTATAATGTTTATCAGCAATGGAGTATCCAGCTGGAGACAAACTTTATCCAACAAGGTGGCCAGCTATTGAGCTTTAAAGATGATACCAGATATGGTTTACCCGAGGATTTTAGTACCAAAAATGTAAAGAACAGTTCAGCATATTTAAACAGCCTGAATTTTCCCTTATTGTTAAAGTACACGATTCCATTAAACAAAGACTGGCAACCGGCCCTATATGCTGGTGGAAGTTATGCCTATAACTTTAATGTCACGGAGCATTATCAAAAAACCGGCAACTTGCTTCCCGGGGAAGATGTCATCACCACTGTTACAGATTCAGAGCATGTTACCGGCAGGTATAAGCGGGATAGGCTAAACCTGATTATTGGGGCAGATTTGCGTTTACCCCTGTTTAGCAAGGTGAAATTACTCTTCGACTTTAGATATGAAGCCGGTGCAACTCCTGCAAGAGAAAATTATTCTTACATGGAGAAGGTAGGTTTCGGAAGCAACATCAGATCCAACTCTTTTATATCCAAACTAGGCCTGATCATTCCGGTACAGTAGCCAAAAATTCTTAATCAAGAACCAATTATATGAAATTAAAATTTACCAGACTATTTTTAGTTGTCCTGGCGCTTTATGCTACAGGCTGTTCAAAAGATGAGTTTTCAGAAGCAGATGCCATTGCTGCACAGAAAGAATTATTAAACCTGAAGTATCAGCATGAGCTGGATTTAGAAACCCTAAAACAAAAAGGTGCAAGCGCATTGCAACAACTTATAAATACCGCTGCGCTTCAACAACTTAAAATGAACGACAGTCTGGCCCGTGCAAGTGCCGTTGCCGCTGCTAAACAGGATTATAGCGTAGCTGTTACTGATGTAGTAACCAATGCACCAGTTGTTGATGCTGAGGTGATTGTCTCATCAGAAGGCAAACTCTTTTCCAGCAAAACCAATGCACAGGGTATCGCAACGTTTTCTTCTTTGTATTTGTTTCCTACCAGTACATTCTTAATTACCAAAACCGGCTATGCTGCCACGCAAATTATGCGCAAGGACATCACTTTAGGGACAGCAAAATTGTGGAATACTGCAGAACTTTCAAACGAAATTTCAGGGACATTATACATCGAAACCGATTTAACCAATACCACACCTGAAAAGGTTGGCGGAAATGTATTGGTTACAGCTTCCACATCTGTTCCTAACGGCTTTAATGGTTCCTATAGTGTACAATTTCCAACTTATACCACAGCAACGGGTGCTTATTCCTTAAAATTACCAGCTGCGCCAGGCGCATATACCTTTAGTTTTGCACAGGTTGAAGCTGATCAGAAATTATACATCTATGGCACAGAAGACAGTACCGTCGCAGTTCCTTATCAATTACCTTATTTAGCCACTGTTAAAACCTATTTTAATGTTAATGCTTCCAATGTGAATATTCCTAGTGTTGTTGGCCCTGTCTTTCTGAAATTTCCAAAAGATAAGCTGGGAAGGGAACTTTATATACCGGTAAACGGATATACAAACAGTACTGTTTATTTAAGTGCTGTTACAGATGGCTTTCAGGTGGAACGCCTTAACGTAAATGCTTACAACTACTATAATGGAGTGTATTACGACCTGAATCAAAGCACGTTTGATGCCAATACAAAATTAGATGTTACAATGGTTGATATTATCGGTAATATTATCAAAAGTCAGCCACTGCTAAGCGCCACCACCAACAGTGCCGGAAAAATTGCAATGACCAGTTCTGCAGAAGGCGGATATGGGTCTGTGCATTTAAGAAGAGATGCTACCGGGAAGTTAGTAGCAAATGCCAAAGGTTTATTTTCAAAAGCCGCGGTATATGATGTTAGCCAAAACTCATATATTTTAAATTACAGTTCAAATTTAAATTTCGCTTCAAATTTGATTACGGGCTTAAACTACTCGTTGCCTAACAAGGGTGATAAAAAGATCATTAACTTTTACTACGGTTCAGGCGAAAGCAGGGTAAAGAAAGTTTACTAATTATATTTTCTCTCCATAAAATTTTAAGAACCCCTGCAAGAAAAGACTTGCAGGGGTTCTTTGTTTTATGAATTAAGTTTTAATTGTGCTAACGAAGCAGTACACTGTTATTTCAATTCTGATTCGTATATTGACGGTGTAACGAAAAAAGATATAGCCTCATCTATAAACCTACCGGATATGAAAAAAATAATATTGAATTTCCTCCTCTTCACCTCTCTCGGCGCTTATGCCCAGGAGAATTTAAACTTCAACAACCAGAAAGAAATTACATCACCAGAAATCCATGCAGATAAAAGTGTGACATTCAGACTCTCAGCGCCTCAGGCAAAAAAAGTTGAATTACAGGGCGATTTATTGGCTGCACCTGGAATTGCTACGATGAAAAAACAGGCAGATGGCCTGTGGACCTACACCACTTCGCCACTTAAGCCGGAATTATACAGCTATTCTTTTATAGTAGATGGCTTAAAAATCAGAGATGCCAGCAATGTATACCAGATCAGGGATGTAGCTTCAGTAGTAAATGTTTTAATTGTGGGCGGTGGCAAGGCCGATAATTATTTAGTGGCTGATGTGCCACATGGTACTGTGGCCAAAAGGTGGTACAATTCTCCTGGCAACGGAATAGAAAGACGAGTGACGATCTACACCCCGCCAGGATATGAAACCGGTAAAACCAAATATCCGGTACTGTATTTATTGCATGGCATGGGCGGCGATGAAGAAGCCTGGGCCGCACTTGGCCGTACCCCTCAGATTTTAGATAACCTGATTGCAGCAGGTAAAGCAAAGCCCATGATTGTAGTGATGCCAAATGGCAATGTAGCCCAGCAGGCTGCACCAGGCGAAGATATAAAGGGTTTCTATAAACCTACGATGCAATTGCCTCATACCATGGATGGCAAAATGGAAGAAACATTTCCCGATATTATCAAATTTGTAGAAAGCAATTACCGCGTAAATGCAAAGCCATCACAACGGGCAATCGCAGGCTTATCAATGGGTGGATTTCATTCCCTGCATACCTCCAGGTTTTACCCAAAAACCTTCGATTATGTTGGCCTGTTTTCTCCGGCCATCATGCCATTTGGTAAAACAGAATCACCTGTTTATGCCAATGTGGATGCAACACTACAGAACCAGTTTAAAAACGGTGTAAAATTGTATTGGATCGGTATTGGTAAAACTGATTTCCTGTATCAGGCGGTAAGTGATTACAGAAAAAAACTCGACGGAATAAATGCAAAATATACCTATGTAGAAAGCGAAGGCGGTCATACCTGGTCGAACTGGCGCGATTACCTGGTACTTTTTGCTCCTCAACTTTTTCAATAAGGTAACCTCTAGCAAATACTTGTTAAAATCTAATCTCTTGCCTGATCCAGCAACATTTTAAATATCATCAACCTTTTAAATTTTAGTTCCCTGTCGTACTTTAGACGGGGAACTGATGTTTACCTGCTCAGCAATATTAGCACGACAAACCTTTTCATTTCCCAGCCAGCAAGCCACTGATGCTCAAAACGTAAGCATCCGTAATTGTTTTTATTTTTTAGGTCATTCTGAAAAACCAATCCACCCTCCTATCGGTTGTAACAGGTATCAGATCATCATTAACAGAAAACCTAAAATCACTACCATGAAAACAAAATTTAACCTGATTGCCTTAGCAGGATGCATGCTGATGGCCGCTGCCTGTTCAAAGGATCCGGAAACAGGCTCCGTAATTGGCCCTGGTGTAGAAACCAACCCGCCCAATACCAGTTACACACCAGCTTTTGCAGGCCAAACCAGAATCACAGCTGTAAGTACCGGTACTTCCATTCAGGGTACGGCTATATCCACGGCGCTCACTGCACCATGGGGCATCACCGCACTACCTGATGGAAGGTTATTAATTACCCAAAAGGCAGGTACCTTGCGTATCGCCACCACAAGCGGAACATTAAGTAGTGCCATCACCGGACTTCCGGCGGTAAATGCCAACGGACAAGGAGGGCTTTTAGGGCTTTGCATCGACCCCCAGTTCAGCACCAACAGGATGGTTTATTGGGTATTCTCCGAAAATGTTGCAGGGGGTAACCAAACTTCAGTAGCCAAGGGCAGATTAGCACAAAATGAACAAAGCATTGAAAATGCAACCGTTATATACCGTGCGGGGCCAGCCTATAACGGTACACTTCATTATGGTGGACGTATTCTTTTTGATCGAACAGGCAACCTGATTGTCAGTACCGGCGAACGCTCAGACCTGGCTACCAGGCCACTGGCACAATCTGTTACTGCCGGACTCGGAAAAATAATCCGCATTAATACCAATGGACAAGCAGCAACAGGAAACCCTGTTTTTTCAACGGGTGGAGCACTTCCTGAACTGTATAGTATCGGTCACCGGAACCCTCAGGGATTGGCAGTTCATCCGGTTACGGGAGACATCTGGCAGAGCGAGCACGGCCCGCGTGGCGGGGATGAACTCAACAGGTTACAAGGTGGACGAAACTATGGCTGGCCAACCATCACCTATGGTATTGAATACAGCGGTGCTGCCATTGGTGCTGCCATCCAGCAACAAAACGGATTGGAACAGCCCGTGTATTACTGGGATCCGGTCATTTCGCCAAGTGGAATGGTTTTTTATACCGGCAGCCGCATCGCCGAATGGCAAAATAACCTGTTTATCTGCTCCCTTTCTGCTACACATATTGCAAGGCTTGTTATTAAAGATAATGTAGTTACCGGTGAGGAAAGGTTGCTTGCCAGCGAAGGACAGCGTTTCAGAGACATTACGCAAGGTACAGATAATGCCTTATATGCGGTAACGGATGGCGGAAGGTTATACCGGATTGACAGAAATTAATCTTTAATTAATAAAAGGATTCTAACCAGTTCCTTAAAACAAAAAGCGCACAAGAATAACAATCCTGTGCGCTTTTGTCATCCTCAGATCAATTAAAAGCCTTATTAATGGATTTTCTGATTTAATTCCTCTTCCAGTTCTTTGATTAATTCATCATAACCTTTTCTATCAAAAAATGATGCCGGGCGATAGGCATCCCCGGGCTGATGCTTTTTATGAAGTTCGAACTGACTGGCATGAGAAGCAAGCCAGATATCGAAATTCAGTTTTTTCATTGCGGCCAGGGTATAAACATAGTCCTGAGTAATGTCTGGGTAATCCGTAATTTCAGAAAATTTCTTTTCAGTAACAATGGTCGGCATATTGGCAATTAATACCTTATAACTCCTGTCTTTATCTTTAACATCAAATAAAAAACTGCATGAACCCTTGGTATGTCCGGGGTGATGCAGCATTACCAGTTGCATGCCACCCAGACGCACGACATCACCATTATGCAACAAGCGATCGGCTTTAATGGGCTGAAAGGCTGTGCCATGACCTCCCAATGCATAATCCGAACGTCCGCCATCTGCAGCAACAGAAGCATCTTTTTCATCCACCATAAATTGAGCACCCGTAATTTTTTTAATCCTGGCCATGGCTCCCATATGGTCATAATGCGCCTGCGTGGTCAGCAGGATTTTAATATCCTTAAATTTAAACCCCAGCGTTTCTACATTCGATTGAATTAAAGGCAGTGAAGCCGCTAGCCCGGTATTGATAAGGATATTACCATTTGGTGTAGTAATCAGGTAGCAAGCCAGATCGGCTGTCCCCACATAATATAAATTACCTGCAATGCGGAAAGGCTGGTAAGGTTCGGACCATTCTGCAGGGATATTTTTAGGTTCTTCCACTTCTTGTGCCTTTACCAGAATAAAACTGAAGAGTAAACAAAAAGCCATTAAAATACGATTGAAGCAATGTCTAAGCATAAAATTAGTCATAAAATAATGGCGTAATAATAGTGATTTTTTGCAACATGTTATTGATTTGTTATCTCTGAATAATACGCTATTTTGTTTATGGTCTAATTACTTCTTATTCTGCTAATGAGCTGGGTCTAAATTGATAAGAAATTTAAACACCAGTCACAGGCTGGCACCAGCAAACCGACCAAACACATCATTGAACAGCGGTGAGCTTTCACTAAATAAATAGTAAGGCCCGACATCTCTGCCTGGCCTTACTACAATTTTATTTATCTCTCCCTCGCGAAACGCATGCACCAGCTTAGGTACCTTTCTAAAAAGAAAGATACCTAAAGGGCGGGGTTGCAAAAAATGAAATAAACTAAATATAGATTTTATACTAATTAGATACCAGTGTAGTTACGCTTGAAGCAGCCAGGTTAATCCCAAAATTTCCACCTGAAACAGTGAGGCTGTTAGAAGCTAGATTAGAAGTACTGGTGGTAACATAACGGTTAAATCCGCTAACGCTTATTCCGCTGTAACCAAATGTCTGGTAGGTGACGGCGTTATTTTGGTTTACGATTACAATAACCAGTTTAGATCCGCTTTTGTAGGCCGTTACGTAAACCCCTGGTGTTGGATTAGAAGTGCAGGAAATTTTGCTGTATCCCGGACGCACATAACGGGCATAATGTGCCATCACATAACCTACTTTCTGGATATTTCCGCTCTCACTCATTGGCCCGTAACTTCTTCTGATGTACCACCATACATAGGCGCTCCAGCCGGCATTCATACAATCGTGTATTTCTTTGGCCGCATTCATGGCATTCGCCCAGTCATCACCGCTGATGCTGGAATTGGTATAATGTTCTGTCATCCAAACCGGTTTGCCCACATTCCCTAAGTTGTAAGGCGTTTTACCATAGATGTGGCCGCATACAAAACTGGTTTTCGATTTTGCAGTGGCATTGCTGAGATAGGTATTGATGTAGCTTTGATTCATTTGAAAAGGTTCTGGTGCCATAATAGGGGCACCACAATTGCTACCTTGTGCAGCTACGAAATCGGCAACTTCTGACGCAGTAAGTTCCATTGATTCATAGTTGACCTTATAATCTGGCTCATTGGTAGGACTAATGGCTGCGAGACCGCCAACGGCACTGTTAAAAGCACTTAAATGTGCCGCATAAGCACCATAAGAACCGGTATTAATTTTACCACCAACAATGCTGCCATTTGTTTTCATGGAAGCGGGTGCAGACCATGCTGATGCAATAGCCGATCCGCCAAATGATTTACAGGCATCGATAGTTGCTTTTTCAGCAGCAAACTCTGAACTGGAATTAGGCACACGTACACGAACAATACTTAAACCGATACCGTTTGTTGGTGAAAACGCAGTAGTTCTCTGCGCACTGGTCAGATCTCCTGTCCAGGCCACAATATTTGCCCCGCCAAAACCCTTAATGGTTTGCTGTACTGCTGATGCATCAATAGATGCGTTTCCTTCTGCCGTAGCCTTTTTTGAGGAATCTGCCTGAACATTGACGTTCTTATCCGATAGATCTTGTGGCTTTACGTTGTCAATATCATTTTTTGAACAACCTGCCATGATAAGTGCAATGGCAAATACACTGAATAGTTTTTTTTTCATGTAATTTTTTTTGGTTAGATAAACATTTAATTCATATAAAATTAGCCAATCCACTATTTCATAAATGGATCGATTAACTAATTTTCTAGCAAATATGTTTACCTCCTAAAGGTTGTTCGGCTTACAATTTTGTACATTTCTAATGAGTAAATGACTAAATAAATTCATTATATCATCATAAGAGGCAAATTCCCATCCTCATAGCACGCCAGGCTTGAAGCTTCAAAAGCAAATATTAATCATACATTTAATTACTGAAAAATAAATACATAAAATAAAAATTAAGCTTACAAAAATTTATTTAAGCTTTGAGTAATTACATTTCAAAACTGAATATTTATTGTTTTCATTAACGGGAAAGCGCAATGATATAACGGGCTTTTAGATTGATCATTATATTTGATGCCGGTTAATTTATTTGCAAGCGAAATATAATATAGTGAAGAATGAGGAGCCAGGCGGCCTCATTAGGTCGATCAATTGATCTTCATTGAGCCAGTGTGCCCATATCAATAAGTCAGTCTTTTTATCTGTTATTATTTTTCGAAATCTTTTTTTTACCTTATCAGTTTATGGATAAACTTATGCGCTTTCTGATCAGACTTTAGAATTTGGGATCAAAATTAAAGTAAATTGGATTAGACAAGCTTACCATCTTCTCGCTTAATGCCATTGATTTTGGAACCTCAGGATAATCATTTACTTTACCTTCTACAGTTACCCGATAATACGTTCTTCCCTTTAAATCAGGAACATCTGTAAAGGTAGTAACCGGAGCGTCCCCCTTTATTTGATAGGTATTAAATGTCTTTCCATTTTTGATCACCGTAACCGAATAGGTTTCACCAGGTATAGTGTTTCCCATCAACTGAATCTGAAATTTTACTGGCTTGCCCGTTGAAACGGTGTTGTCTCCCATCATCATGTCGAATTTACCGGTTCCAGTAACATCGGCATAAAAAGCTATATGTGGCGAATTTGGATTTGCACTCACAGCTACCCTTCCATGGTTTAAGGCATCAACAACGGCACTCAAACTTCGTGTCTTTGCATATACCCAGGTAGTTGGCGTTCCAATATAATTATAGGCTGCCTGATAGGTATTTTGGCTTGGTTTTTCTGAAGCGGTTGGCGTTCCGTGGTGTGCATCACTTCCTCCTCTACCCGTCATCATCCTCCCTGAAGAAAGCATATCATCCCAGATCATCATGGCATTTGCATTTTTAGTCCACATGGCCGAGTTCCATACTTCAATTGATTGCACCAAATCGTAAGAAAATCCAAAATTATCTTTACCGCTCGGGTGGTTGGCTGATAAATGGATATTTAAAGATTTTTTAACCTTGCCGATATTGACATCACGTTGATCTCTTACATCAAACAGTCGCTGATGATCATATGGCTTTGCTGAAAATACATTTCCATGGCCCCTGGTGGTGGTCCATTCGGCACCATACAGCAATAACAAAGTATCTGATTTAAATTCCGGATCGGTCCAGGTATGGTGCGCTACATCGCCATTGACATGGTTATCATGATCCGTGATGCATACATAATCCATTTTTACAGCTTTCGAAAAGTTGATAATTTTCGCTACTGCGTTATTGGAAGATTCTGTACTGTGCCTGGAATGGACATGCAAATCACCTTTTAACCAAACGCCGGCACCCGAATCAATTAATTTCGATTTATTGTTTTCTTGCCCGCTTGCATCATTAAAGTTTAGCAACAGCATAACAAAGCCAATTGACAAGGTGTGCTTTAAATTATAGATCATGATAAATTTAAGGGTAAGTAATAGCAAAAAGAGCCTGTATCATAAATCCGAAATGTCATCCTGAGCTTGCCGAAGGACTTATAAAAAATGTCCCTTATGATGTTTTGACAAGCTTAACATCACAGATCTTAATGGAAATTATGGATTATGATACAGTCTCCTGATATTTGAATGTATTATATTTTTAAGCTTTTACTAAAAATGTTTCCGGCATTTCTGCTGCTTTAAGCATGAAATTATGAAGTTCATAATTTTTAACAAAGGGTTTCAGGTTTTCAGATCCGGGACCAAACATGGTTAACTCCACATAATCTCCGGTATGGTTCATTCCCGCCCACTGTACATCCGTATATTTGCTTAGAATTTTTCCATATTCATAGAACGGAAGGTTTGATTCGTTATAAAGCTGCCCCGGAACAATATCTTTAAAATGCACCAGCAGCGATTTCACATCATCAGCTTTCATCTCGAAACCCTGGTTTTCTTTAATTAAATCGATAATTTTTTGCTCGCTAAAAGATTGATTCAGCTGTGCTAAAAGCCAGGTGTTGCTGTGTTTAAAGTGCTGCAGGGTATCGAATTTCTTATTGGCTTCATCGGCATAGAATAGACCCGGATTCGCGTTGCCATGATCTGTGGTGATGATCACCAAGGTTTCGCCATCCTTTTCAGCAAATTCAATTACCTTTCCAACGGCTTCATCAAAAGCCAGCTGGTCAAAAATCAATCCACTCAAATCATTGGCATGAGCAGCCCAGTCTACCTTACCACCTTCTACCTGTAGTGCAAAACCAGCTTTATTATTTTTCATCAGTTCAATGGCCTTAACCGTCATCTCTGCTAATGTAGGGGTACTGTTAATCAGTTCCTGGTCGTGTTTGCGATCGACTTCGTATGGCATTCCATCTTCAGCAAACAGGCCCAGAACTGGCTTGTCCGACCCTAAAGCCAACATTTCAGCACGGTTTTCTGCAACCTGATATCCCTGGGTAAGGTATTTAGGAATCAGGTTACCACCTTCCCTTTTCTCACTAAAATATTTATGCCCGCCGCCCATCATCACATCGAATTTCAGCCCCAGGTACATTTCAGCAATAATATCCTGTCCGCCACGGTTATTAATATTAATGCAAAACCCCGCTGGCGTGGCATGGGTAATGGGCACCGTTGTTACACAGCCTACCTTTTTACCCTGCTCTTTAAATTTTTGCAGAATGGGCTGTGGTTTTTCACCATTCATCCCCACATTAAGGGAACCATTTTTCACCCGCATTCCCCCGCCCCATGAGGAGCTTGCCGCGGCTGAATCGGTAACCATTGAGCTGGCAGAAGCCGTATCCATTAAAGCCCTTACCGCCTTATTGTCGCGATACAAACCCAGCCATTTGCTGCTTTTACCAAAGGCACGACTGGCATATAAATCTGCCATATTCAGGGTACCTATACTCATGCCATCACTGACCATCATAATGATGTTCTTCGCTTTTTTACCGCCAATCAGTGGTTTGGCTACCACATCTTTTAATCCTACAAAAGGTAAGCCCAAACCGGTGAGCAAACCTCCTTTTAATAATGATCTTCTGTTCATATCTTTTCTGGCCTTTTAAAACAAGGGATTTCTTCTAAAGTACTTTCCGCCCGGAAAGCTGATTGCGTATGTAGATGTGAAATGTGTACTTTTTTGATAATAATCTGTCGTGATAATTTGTGCACCTGACTGGCAGGCCGCTTCAAAATCACTGTAATCATTTTTTCTGGCCTGCTTCGTATCCGCATCTGCCCTGGTTCTGATGATGTATCCTTTCTTCACCAATTCAGGAATTTGTTTATCCTTCGGGTTATTTCTAATCATCATTGCGGCTTCAGGTGTTCCGGGGTCTGCATTGGCAAACATCACCCGCCCGGTTAAGGAAGCATGGTTAGCGATATAGGTTGACCGCTTTCTTCCGGCAGCATCTAAAACAAACATGAATTTACCTGTTGCCTTGCTCAACAAAGGCCAGTTCTGGTGTAACACAGCCGCTTCTAAAGTTTTGTATTTCCCTCTCACATCTGCAGGTGTAATTACCTTATCAGGACCTAAATTTTCGAGAATAGCCGCATCCAGCTGATCAAAAGTTTTACTTGTAAATACTTCAGGAATAGTAAATCCTTTACTCCTGATGGTATCATCCTTTGCTTCTAAAGTGATAAAAACCGGTGTATGCCCTGGATGTGCCAGCGACCATTTTTTTAATTGCTGTAACGCGGTTTTGAAGGTAAGCGCAGATGACCTGAAATCTAAATCCGGAACATGTAAAACTTTAAAACCAGGTGCATTCATTTCCCCTTGCTGATCAAAAGCTGGCTGACCTTTTACTTGCTCAAAACCTTTTGGATGTGCGTACTTACCGCCCTTTTCATCAGCATACACATCAATCTCTAAGTTTCTTAAACCCAGATCCAACTGTGCCGGCATTGGGATATGTTCGTAATCCAACGCATTGGCCGCAGTAGTATCCTGAGATTTAAACACTTTAAACAATGCCGGATTAATGGCTTGTTTATAACTGTTATGAGAACCGATTACCTGAATCTGATTAATCGGTAAATCTTCTTTTTTAGTCATCAGGCCTATTGCAGGCAACACCATCAATAAACCAACACAGGTAACCAGTCTCATATTTATAAAATTATATATTAATTAATAACCAGGATTTTGTTTCAAATTGGTATTTAGCTTTAGCTCATTTGCAGGAATGGGATAAATCCTCCTGGTGATGTCTTTATTCATAAAAAGCACATCATTCGGGAGCGGATATTCGGTTTCAAATTGTCCGAAACGGATTAAATCGTTCCTTCTCCAGGCTTCCCAGCTAAACTCGCGTGCCCTTTCATCAAGCAAAGTGCTTAAGGTTACATCCGTAGCTGCTGAAGCGCCGGCACGACTTCTTATTTTATTCACCAGTAACAAGGGCGTTTGCAATTCGCCATTTACGGTGGTGGCTGTTGCGCCTCTTAAAATAGCCTCTGCCTTCATCAGCATCACATCAGCTAAACGTAAAACCGGCATATCGTTTCCGTTTAAACGGGTAGCCTGAATGGCATTTACATCCGGCCAGTATTTTACAGAACGCACGCCTTTTGCCTGATCGGCCACGGTATTGCCCAAATCCATTGGTTTACCTGGCTTAAGAATTAAATCTGGTGTAATTTCAATTTGGGTAGTGGTACCTGCCACAAAGATTGGTTTTGACAAATCTGGCTTACGGTTGGCATCAGGTGCATATTGTTTACCAATTAACCAGAAGCTATTGCGGATATCATTGGTTAAATTAAACCGTTTGTAGTATTCCGGCGTGGTGCTCATGGAAATACTGAACCCTACATTAATACCATAAGCTGCGGCCAATGCCGGATAGAAACCAAACCGTGTCATCTGGTTGCCCGGAATCTGCTGGTCGTAAGGAATGGCGAAAATGGTTTCGTTTACCTGTGGCCCATTATTGACGTCAAAAATATCACTGTACTTCGCATCAAGTGCATAATTGTTGTTTTTCAAGATTTGATCGGCCATGGTTACGGCATCATTGTATCTTGCCTTTCCGGTATATACTTCTGCATTCAGGTACATTTTTTCCAGTAAGGCATAAACCATCGCCTGCGTTGGCCGGCCATAAACCACCACACGGTTATTATTGTCTTTTACCGGCAATTGTGCCACAACGGCTAAAAGTTCCTTTTCAATAAATTCAAATACCTTTTCACGGCTCTGATTTCCAGGAAGTGTACTCACCGGGAAAGTATCAATAATGGGTATATTCCCATATAAATCCATCATGAAGTAATAATATAAAGCCCTCATGGCTTTCACTTCAGCTAAACTTGCCGTTTTTGAAGCCGCAGAAACGACAGATTCATTGGTAAGGTTAATTAAACGGTTGCAATTGTTAATGCCACCGAAACCCCATTGCCAAATGTCGCGAACATTTGGATGATCGATGGTCCAGGTGTGATAATGCAACTGGCGATACTGACCACCGTCATCAAAATTCCCATCACGTGCCGGGAGAATAGCTGCGTCAGTAGAAAGCTCCTGCATCCTCCAGTAAGGCACACCATACTGAGAGGATAAATTAGAATACATGGTACCAAAAAGTGCTGCATAATCAGAATTGGTAACCGGAAAATTATCCTTCACATATTGCGACTCTACATCGACATCTAGTTTGCTACATGATTCCAGCACCACTAGGCAGGCAAAAATATTAAATAGGATGATAAACTTTTTCATTTTTATAATTTTTAGAATGATGCACTTACACCAAAACTATAGGTTCTTGTTTTTGGATAATAATTGTTATTGTCTATGCCCGGCGTTAATCCTCCGATGTTAATTTCAGGATCTATTCCAGTGTAATTGGTAATGACAAAAAGATTGTTTGCGGTCACATATAACCTGATGGCTTTAACAACAGGCGTTTTTGGCTTTATGGTATATCCCACTGTGGCGTTATCCAAACGCAGGTAAGAACCACTTTCCAGGTAACGATCGGAAATGAGGTAGGCATTGATATCGTTGAAAGATTCGCCTAAGGTACTGCGTGGGATATTCTGCAATTTTGCATCAGCCGGGTTATTTAAAGACGCTGCTGTAGCATTTAAAATTTTATTTCCCAACACGCCGCGAACAAGGAAATTCAGATCCCAGTTCTTATAGTTGAAACTATTTGCCCAGCCATAAATTAATTTAGGTTGTGCATCACCGGCTATTTTTGCATCAGTGGTTAAAGGCTGGGTGGCAATGGTTTGTCCGGCAGCATTAATATAAGTACTTACACCAGCAGCATTTTTACCGGCGTAATTCCATAAGTTAAAGGTACCCAGGGCATAACCTGGCTGAATGAGCTGACTGAAATTTCCGGATTGACCCTTACCGCCCAACTGTGCTGTTGGTATGGAAGATATTTTATAAAAATCATCTGATAAGGTGACGATTCTGTTTTTATTGGTGGCAAGGTTTGGTGAGGTGGTCCACTTAAAATTGTTTGTTTTAACCGCCACTGCGTTCAATGTTAACTCTACCCCTGTGTTTTTGATTTTACCTGCATTTGCGGTAATGGTAGGTAGAAAAAACTGAGTCGTTGAGACTGAATAATCGTTGTAAATTAAATCCGAAGTTTCCTTGATGTAAAAATCAACCGAACCTGAAATCCGGTCTTTAAACAAGCCAAAATCTAAACCAATATTGGTGGTGGCTGTACTTTCCCATTTTAAATCAGGATTTTCATTTCTCACCGGGCCGATGGCATTACTAACGTTGCCATTGTTTAAAAATTTATTACTTCCAGATGGTGTTCCATAAATAAGTAACGCAGTGAAGGCATCAAAGCCTAAACTGTTACCGGAAACACCATAACCGGCACGCAGTTTTAAATCACTGATTACAGGAACAGCCTTCATAAAGTCTTCGCTGATAATCCTCCATCCTGCAGAAACAGCCGGGAATAATCCCCAACGGTTGTTTCTGCCAAAGCCTGATGAGCCATCATTTCTTAATGAAGCCTGCAACAAATATTTTTCGTTGTAATTGTATTGAACCCTTCCATAGTAAGAAATTAACCTCAAAGTAGAAATTGGAACATTGGCAAAAGTAATCTGCGATAATGTACTGGGATTGGAAAGAAACAAATTATTATAACGCAAATTATCATTAGAGAAGTTCTGCGTAGTTACGCCAAAACCATCATTGGTTCTGTCTTCCTGCCATGAATAACCACCGAGTAATTTCAGACTGTGTTTTCCAAAAGTTTTATCATAATTAAAATAACCTTCCAATACCTGACTTTTATTTAAAACATCAAGTTTTATTGCCTGACCATTTACACCCCTGGCCAAACCAGACTGGCTGTTCAGATAAGTACTAGAATTGTTCTGATCTCTTTGCGATGATACACTTGCTGTAAACTTTAATCCATCGATAATGTTTAGCTGTGCCATTCCATTAATCAGCGTTTTGTTGTTCAGGTTATCAATTTCATTATTATCTACAATAGAGAGCGGATTACGGGTACCACTTCCGGTACGGTTATAATTTTCTTTATAAGTACCGTCGGTACTAAAGGGACTCACCGTTGGCAGATAAAACAGCATGTTAGACAAGGCCTGCGATTGGTAGATATCTGAACTTTTTGAATTGCTATTGGTAATGGTTAAACCGAGTTTCAGCCTGTCATTAAAAAATTTCTGATTCAGGTATCCCCTTACAATTGTCCGCTTTAATGAAGAGTTTTTTAAAATCCCCTGATTGTCCAGGTAATTTACGCTGGCGCCATAATCTGAAGCCTGACCCGAACCACCAAAGGAAACATTATGATTTTGAGAATAACCAGTTCTTTCCAATAAGGATTGCCAGTTGGTATCAGAACCATCATCATCAATCGGGTTTAAGGTCTGCTTATTATCTGCCAGATATTGTCTCAATTCAGGTGCAGAAAGCATGTCATATTTTTTGGATACCTTTTCTACCGCAGCGTAGCCATTATAAGAAAGTCTTGCCTGACCATTTTTAGACCTCTTCGTTGTCACGATGATTACGCCGTTTGCTGCCCTTGAGCCATAAATCGCCGTGGAAGAAGCATCTTTCAAAATGTCGATATTTTCGATATCAGATGGGGCCAATAAATCAATTGATGCTCCAGGCACGCCATCTATAACATAAAATGGTTCTAGTGCGGCACCTTCTCTTAATGTAGATGGACCTCGGAGAATGGTAGAAGGCTTGGTATTTGGATCGCCACTTTTAGTTATATTTAAGCCGGCAACTTTTCCCTGGAGTAACTGGGCGGGATTTACCATTACCCCCTGGTTAAACTCTTCAGATTTAATGGTGGTTACTGCCCCGGTTACATCTTTTTTATTTGCCGTGCCGTAACCGATCACCACTACATCTTTCAGGCTCTGGTTATCCGGCATAATGGTTACATTAATCTTGGTTTGATTACCAACATTTACTTCCCTGGTGATGCCGCCAAGCATGGAAAAAACCAGCATATCAGTACTTTTAGCCTGGATATTGTAAAGTCCGTCAGAATTAGTAGATGTGCCTGTGTTACCACCTTTAATTCTGATGGTAACACCAGGGATGGGTTGATTGGTTTCGTCTATAACCTTACCTGTAATCAGTTTATTACTTTGGGAAAAGCTATTTAAGTTGAAAAGTAGCATTAACATTGCAAAACACTGCCACCTCACGGAAAAAAGCAAAGAAATGAATTTGTAATTTGATTTCATGAATGAATGAATAGTTATGATTTGTTGGTTTTTAACCCATCAGGCTACCTAAATCAGGTGCTTGTTAGGTGCCACAAAGATGGAATCATAGCATTAGGAATTTGGTTAGTCAGGGTTATGTTATTGTTAACATATAGCGCGCTATTTTAACATAATATTAAAATTTTGCTCATTGTAAATCCTTTTAGCTGATCAAATAGCAGGTTTTTATTAATGGATATAAACCTTTCAAGTTAAAGGATACGCACAAATGCTTTCAAATCCATTATAAATGCGATTAATAGTTATTGATAAGATAACATCAACTGCGTAATAAGTTAAAGAGACTTTACGTGCTTTGCGATGATTTAAATAGAATCTGAATATGCAAAATACGTCTTCAAAAATCAGTGCCGATCTTCAGGCCTTCATCAACAAATTTGAGCCTTCTAAATTTAAGGTCATGTCTAAAGGCATAGAAATCCGCGGGATTAACGATATACACCGAAATATTACTCATGCAAAAGAGATTATTGAAATGCTGGAGCTCAACCTTGAGGTTTCTCACAATGCGGAAATGTTAAGTTATAAGGGTTTTGAAGTGAATAACCTTCAGATAACTTTATAAAACATTACTGCAGACATTACCAAAAAATTAGTCGTTCTGCTCGTAAAACCTTTGCTTCTTTCGAGATGTTGTTTGAGTATACAAAGCTAAAATAACAGCAATTTATGATGGAAGAAAATAAAACAATCAACAGCAATTTACTTGAACTATCTACGAGCGATTATCGTTTAACTGAAGGTGAACAAAACATCAAAGGATGGAAAGTAAGAGGTGAAAGCGGCAGCATAATTGGTGAAGTAAATGATCTTTTATTTGATCCCGAAAACAATGTGGTGCGTTATATCTTAGTTACCCTTAAAAATATGGGCAACGAACTTGATGAAAAACCTATTCTGATTCCGATAGGTTTAGGAAATCTGCATGATCATGAAAATGTAGTCATTGTACCTGATTTTCATACCGATCAACTTCATGCCATGCCATTGTATATTAAAGACGAAGTTACCCATCAACTGGAAGATACCATCAGGGATGTTATCGGTAGCCCTGCAGCGTTGAGAATGGAAGAAAAAATGACTGAGCTGGATCGTAAGTCTTTTTATGACCACCATCATTTTGACCGGAACAGGTTCATGAAAAGAACATATAATAGTAATCAAGGTATATCTAGCGATGCTGATTCAACAGATCGTGTGGAAGAACGCAAGACCATTCATGAACTGATTGACCAATCGAAAATATCGTAACCCACCTTGCGAAGTCTTAAAGATCATTTTAACTGAAAGACTTCGCAAGTTTCATACAGTGAATTGCGAAGTCCCCCCTTTCTGCTATTTGATACAAAATGACGTTAACGGTTTTCTATAATTTTATTGATACCGATAATGTGTGAGGCTCTTCCATGCATATCATATCTTGGCTTGCCAAATGCACTGATCCAGTGTACCGATCCATCTTTCCATTTCACTTCATATTCTGCCCGATATACACCATTATTTTCTATGGCATGTTCAACAGATTTTTTAATTTTTTGCCTGTATTTCGGTAACATGGCTTCGAAAAGATCAGGATAATTAAATTGTTCATCAATATGATAACCATAATTCCGCTTAAACTGATCATTGGAAGTCATTTTTCCTGTAGCGAATTCTACTACAGTATATCCCATTTCACCGGCATCAATGGCACTCATCAATACAACATTGGCTTCTTCGTTCAATTGCTTTGCAATAACCTGCTCAGTAATATCTGCCAGTATAAACATGATGCTGTTTCCGCCTGTTTCCAAGTTTTTGGTAAACTGCAGGGTTATATTAATGTATAAACTCCTAAGCTGGTTTTCATTCCATACCAATAGCCGTACTTCATGGCCGTGTACGAGTTTTCCGGTCTCTTTTACGTTGTCTATTAACCGTAGAAAATCCTGATCTTCCAGATCTGGAATGACCAAAGAAAGCGGCTCACCTATTAGTGCTGAATCTCGACCCAAAATATTCAGCAAAGTCTGGTTAGCCTGTTCAAAAACATGATTTTCTTCAGAAATAATACCAATGGCTACCGGAGCCTGCTGAAAAAGTATTTCGAAATTATCCTGAAGACTTTCCAGATCACGGTTAGCTTTCGCAATTTGTTGCTGGTAATCTATCAATCCGGCATTTTGAGCTGCAATATTTTCGTTTTCAGAAATCAGATGACCGGCTTGCTCCCTTAATGCAGTCTGATTCATTACCAACTTTGCCAATCCGGCTAAAATCTCCTGCTTTTTTTCATCAAATTTCATTGGTTCATACCCCATCACACACAACGCACCAATTCGGTATCCATCATTGGTAATCAATGGTGCACCTGCATAAAAGCGTACCTTATATGGGTTATTCGCCAGTTCCGGTATATCAAAAACATCCTCAATAACAGTTATATCTTTACTTTTAATTACCTCATTGCAAAGACTATCTCGTTTATAAGATGAAACATCATGATCAAATCCAATATTTGCCTTGAAAAATACCTCATCTTTATCTACAAAAGAGATTAGGCAAATCGGAAGATCAAAAATCCGGGTAGTCACTTCTGCCAACTGGTCAAAAGTGGATTCAGCTGATGTGCCCAAAATTTGATAACGGTTAAGTGCTTTCAGCCTATCGGCTTCAGTTTGTGATGGGTAATTTGAATTTCTCATATTTTGTTGTTCGATATTTTGGTTATTGCAAAGTTTGTTTAAATCGTTTTAGCTAAATTACTACTGGTTATTCAGTAAAAATTATCCAAAGCATAAAGTCATGCGCCGGATTAATCTGAGCGCTCATATAAATTCAGCTTATTGATGTGGCTTTTCTTAATTAATTTTTTGCCAGCGGCATATTAAGTTTTAAGTTTTGTTGATTCAGCGTTACTATTAATCGTTTTGTCAGAAAGTTCCTTTTTCGTTAGGGTAAGTGTACCGAATAATGAAACAGGAATAAAAAAAATCCATACATCATTATCAATGGGACAGTTTGCAATCTCGATCCATCCGCTACTGGCCGCATCAGGATATAAGGTATAACTGCTCTCCATGTCTACATCACCGCTATTGTAGAGCCTGCAATTGCTGGTGTTGCCTACCCTTTGAAAACCGCATGCTGAGGTGCGATTACCTGGCGACCGGAGAAAGTAATTAAGGCCTTTGCCCGATTGTTCCGTGTAAAGCACATTACCAACCAGACAGCCCCTCGTTTGCGCAAACATCACGTTTGCACACCAAATGTTAATTAACAAAAATAAAATATTTTTTTTCATAAAATACCTAAAACGGTATGTATTAGCAATGTTTAAATAAAAAAATGGGAGATAAAGAAATATTCTGCTGATCGGCTAAAAGGAAAAGGATATTGGACAAATCTATACAAGATTAACCATTTTGGACTTATTAAACATACAAATAGTAGTCAGTGTTGTACGTAATGACTTTACCATGAAAATCACTAATAATCAAAAATGATGTGCCAAATACCTTAAAGTGAATAAGAGCATTACTAAAACGAAATAGTAGCCAAAACAGCCATTTTTTATGACGCTAGCGGTAAAAGATGAATGATATGCTGTTTTTAATAAAAATATATGTGACAAGAAATTTATAGGCGGACATATAATAAAGCATACAGTAATGCCTGAACAGGCACAAAAAAACAGGGAAGGAACCACTCTCCCCTGCTATCATCAACTAAACTAAACTGTTTAAAATTAAACACAAGATAACAGACATCCAAAAAAAAAAGCAACAATGTTGCAATTAAATGATTATTTGCTACATCCCCCCTATTCAAACGTGGCATTGATTCCTTAAAGAGTCAGTTCATATTAATGAAAACTAAATAGGATGAGTAAAAATAAGTTGTAAGATCAGCAATCATGCCCATAAGTCCAGATCTATATTTAAGTTTTTTGTATTTGCTATAATTTGATTTTAAAAAACCAATTTTCAAATCCCTTATTCAATAGGTTTACACGCCTTAAGTTTTCGCTATATCATTATTGTACGCTTTTCAAAATCATCAGCTGCTTTTTTGAGTTTGAATAACCTAAACATGCCACAGCAGGCCTGTAAAAGGCAAAATGAATGAAAGGAATGGCTTATCAGGTGGGTACGCTCGATAGTTTTGTAAGTATTCAGATCACTATTATATGTCTTCTTACTTATGAAATCAATATCTAAAACGAGTTTTTTAATTGTTTTTTTTCTCCTGTTATCACATTATGGTTATACACAACCTATAGGTTGTCAGCCTTTAAATTCTACCGAAATCTATACATCTAATGTTTTGGGTATTTGGGGTGGAACACCTTTACTACCAACCTGTGGTCCTACTTCAACTATTACCACGCAATATGCGGCAAATGTTAGAATAAGGCCTAACCGGGGTTGCAATATTAACATACTTGGCGCCGGAAATGAGGTATATTACAATGTTGCTTACTGTCCGTTAGATGATTACCTGGTTTACTTTGGTTGTGGACTGGGCGTATTAGGCTTCAGAATGCTCTCCAGACGGCTGGCCTAATACCGAATGATAAAAGAATGATACCACTGTATATTTCTCCGGCCCAAAAATTGGATAAAATTAGGAATCCGAAGAGGTAAACATTCTACGATATGAAGCAGAATGCTTCACGCTCTGGCTGCAAGCCTTCCTTCTCTCGCAATGTGCCCATAAAGAGAACATTGCGGGAAGGATTTTTTTATTTAATCGCGCCATACGAATCCATCAAAATGTTCGATCATTTTTGTTTAAATCTGCTTTTCCATTAAAAAAATCATTAGATTTTAATAAAAATATTTTCTTCAAACAGATCAATTCTTTAGCGGTATTCCTTTTGTTCAGTTTAAAAATCAAGCAAAAAAAATGCCTTTGGGCATTAATAATCTGGTCTTATAAAGCATTTCATGATTAACATATATAATAAATGGATTTAAGTAAAAGTATTGCGGCTGATTGTTGAATTTGTATCTTCCGGAACAACAGCTGAAAGGGCTGCTTTTTCACTTCCTATCTATACCATTGAAAATAGAAAATTACCCGGGATTACTCTTATTATGACAATTTTGAAGAAGAGATAAATTGGAAGTGAGTCACCTGCAGCATGAGGAAATACAATCGTAAGTATTGATGCATTTAAAATGCAAATGCGATAAGACTTGCTTATCGCATCGCGGAAACATACTAGCGATGTTTAGTTGAGAGCATTGCTGTTTCTGTTTTAGTTAATGATAATACGAATGTAGTATTTTTAAGATTATCATACAATCATAAAATACTGTTAAAGTATCCTAAAAAATACAATCAAAAAATATAATCCAACAAAAAAAATTATAAATAACTAAAATACAAATGCTTATATAAAAACAATTATTAACTCAATTGATTTTGATTTGATTTTTATCAACAACTATATCTGGTTTCACCATATTTCGAGATGAATCTTCTTCTAACATATAGCATAAATGTTTAATAAGATAAATGATACAGCCCCACAATAGATTTAATTGCCTTTAACGGCTATCTGAAATCTTTTTTCAACTCCCGAAAGAGATTTGCTTTATCATTCAAACAAAGCCTAACTTTTAGAGTTGTATTCAAAAATAAAATGAATGGAAAATCATACAATGCTTCAATATTTCGAATGGTATTACCCTAAAGATGGTAGCCTTTGGAGAAAAGTAAGTCAGGATGCAAAAGAATTAAAGGAAATGGGAATAGATTCAGTTTGGTTGCCGCCTGCCCATAAAGGGATGGATGGTACTGAATCTACAGGTTATGACTCTTATGATCTATACGATCTGGGTGAATTTGACCAAAAAGGAAGTATTGCTACCAAATACGGAACAAAAGAAGAATATATTGAGGCCGTAAAAACAGCAAAAGCGGCCGGGCTTCAGGTTTATGTAGATATTGTGCTCAACCACCTTGGTGGTGCCGACGACTTTGAACCGGTAATGGTAAGAAAGGTAAATCCCGAAAACCGCAACGAATTTATTTCAGAACCTTTTGAGATTGATGCCTATACCAGGTTTACCTACCCCGGCAGAAATGGCAAATATTCTGAATTTAAATGGGATTACCAGTGTTTTACCGGTGTAGATTATGATGCCAGAACACAGGAAACAGCTATTTATAGCATTCAAAATCAATATGGCGAGGGTTGGGAAGAAGTAATAGATAACGAAAATGGCAACTACGATTACCTCATGTTAACCGACATAGATTTCAGAAACCCGGCGGTAAGAGCGGAACTGAAAAGATGGGGGAAATGGTTTTATGAAACGGTGGGTTTTGATGGTTTCAGACTGGATGCCATCAAACATATGCCGCATGCTTTCTTTAATGAGTGGCTGGATTATCTCCGTGCAGAATTGAATGCAGAACTGTTTACCGTAGGTGAATACTGGTCGCCATATGATTTACAATCGATGCTGGATTATATTGAGGCCACAGAAGGACGCATGTCGCTTTTTGATGCCTGTCTTCAGGCAAATTTTTCCAGGGCTTCCAAAGCAGGGGAAGAATTTGATCTTTCTACCATCTTAAACGGAAGTTTAGTTCAGGTACGTCCGGAACTCGCAGTTACACTGGTTGAAAACCACGATACACAACCGCTTCAATCCTTAGAACAAACGGTAGAACCCTGGTTCAGGGCACATGCTTATGCCATTATTCTGCTACGCGAGGCGGGTTATCCATGTGTATTTTATTCTGATGTTTACGGATCTTCCTATACAGATAAAGGAACAGACGGAAAAGACCATGAAGTAACCATGCAATCGCTTCCGCAACTGGCGCAGTTATTACACTTAAGAAAAAACAAAGCCTACGGTTTTCAGCGAGATTATTTCGATCATGCGAGTTGCATTGGATGGACCAGGGCCGGTGATGAGGAACACCAGGGTTCGGGTGTCGCCGTAATCATGTCCAATGGTGAAGCAGGCACAAAACATATGGAAATGGGCGAGGCATTTGCCGGGCAAACCTTTACGGATTGTTTAGGTCATGTTGAGGGTGAAGTAACCCTTGATGAACATGGATGGGGCGAGTTCCGTTGTGATGCCGGTTCTGTATCAGTCTGGGCAGCTTGCGGTTAAACGACCAGGAAATTATTAAATGTCTCAAAAACGAAAAACTAATGGAAAAATTTGAATTGAACCTGAATGGACTGAACTATGATGTTCTTCCCCAGGATAACGGTACTTACCGGATTATGGATGGCGAAGAAAAAATTGGTGTCATTTATGCGGAACCTGGTGATGAGGGGCCGCAATGGAAAACGCTTGATGATCTCGATACCGATCTGGTTAACGATTTGGGCAAAGCCATTACAGATCATAATGCTTAATAGCTTCAATTAATCTCATCCGGTCTGGTCTGAGGTCTGAAAAGACAAAAGCGGTATTCCTATTGTCCATTGCATCAGCGGTTAAGCATTTGCAATGGACTTTTACATGAAATGCCACCTGACATTAGGAATTAGTTTCAGAAACCGAGATCCATTTAATAATTCGAAAATCCATTGCCTGATCGATCTATCAGTTTACACTAATTCGATAATTATAAAACAATGTAAAGATCACATCGGTTGCTATAGATAATATTCCAATGGATAAACTTGTGTCTTCAACAAACATTTGTTGTACTATAACGCTCCTGATGAATTAGCCTATGATAGATAAAAAAATAAGAGAAGCGGAAATCCTTTATGAAGAATTAAAAGATAGTGCAACTTTACAACTGGAATTATTGAGGTTAGATGCCATACATTATATTGCCAAACTTAGCGCCAATCTGATCACGAATATATTTACCTTAATTTGCGCCATTTTAGCTTTTCTGTTCGGTACCGTTACATTAGGTTTTCTATTTTCAGATTTATTAAACAGTTACACATTGGGCTTTGGCGGACTTACCTTATTCTACCTATTAGTTGCCATAGCGACAATCAAAAAGGCAAACTTTATAGAAGCCATCATTATTAATTTTACCATCCGGAAATTTTTATTGACCAAAGGAAATAAAAACGATGGATATCATAACCCGTTGGATCCTGAGTAAAGCAACTTAAAGGGAGATCAAGGCTATTATCTATATTAAAAACGAATACCATTATTACAATGAAATTTGCTGTAAAACCAAAATGTATTTTCTTTATTTTGCTGATGCTTGTATCCACCAGCATCTGGTGTCAGGCACAGCAGGCAAAAACCAAACCAACTGATTCTGTTAATACCATTCCTGATACACTCCTTTTTAAAATTCAAACGGCCCAGTCTGCCATTACGGAAATCAACGCGGCCAACAAAAAGGGATATGACCTGGATGCCATTCAGCGCCAGTTTAATACGGTAAAAGAAAATGTAAACCCATTGGTTATATCTTTTAAGGCTAAGGAGGAACTTGATACCAAAAACCTGTTGAGTTTTGATCTTATTTTGCGAGATGCAGATACCAGATTAAAAAATATTACGGCTATTTTAGTACAAAACAGCAATGCTCTTCAAAAAATGTCTGACCAGGTAGTTAGCCTGAGCAGCGATACCCTACTGCAAAACAACAATGGCGAGGATGGCCGGAAACTATATCATCAACAGATCAGTGAAATTAAATCGCGATTACAGGAGGCTGGAAAATTAACAGGTGAAAACCTAAGTCAGGTCAATGTACTTCTGGCCAATACTTCTGCATTAAATGTAGTGGTAAATGATTTGCGTGCACAAACTGCTGAAAAACTGGCGCTTTCAGGCAAACTCGCTTTGCGCAAACGGAATCCATACCTTTGGCATGCCACGCTCCAAAACCCGGCCAGCAAAACCACTGGTAATTTAATTGCATCATCATATCAGGGGCAGCAACAAATTCTCAAATACTTTATTCATTCTACCTGGGATAACCGTTTTCTGGCCATCTTAATTTCCGTTGTCTTTTTTATCTGGGTGCACCGAAACTTCAAAAGTTCCAGGCGTGCGGCAATCAGGCGCCAGCTTGGTGACCTGAAATTCGAATACCTCAAACCCTTCCCGATTTTTTCAACGCTGATTGTATTGTTAAACATTACGCCGCTTTTCGAACCCGATGCACCAGCACTATACATTGAATTGATTCAGCTTTTACTACTGGCTGTGATGTCGGTTCACCTCTGGAACACTTTAGAAAAAAAACAGTTGCGTTTCTGGCTGATGCTCATGGCTTTATATACCATCATGATTATCGGAAATGCCGGAGTAGATGATACGCTTCCACTTCGTGTGGTGCTGATTGCCATTAACATTTTCTTTATATGGATTGGCATTCAGCTATTTAATAAGGTAACTTTTAAGGAATTTTCCAAAAAATATATCCGCACTGTACTGATAATCCTCATTTTAATGAATGCGCTCTCCGTATTGCTGAATCTTTTTGGCAGGGTTGATATGGCCAAAGTAACCAGTGTTACCGGAGTGATTGGCCTCATTCAGTTAATTGGTTTGAGTGTGTTTATGCAGATTATGCTTGATGCACTGGATCTGCAGATGAAAATCAGTTCCTGCAATAATGGTCTTTTTTCGAGAATCAACCACATGAAAACAAAAGCCAAATTTAAAAAGGGGCTTTCTGTACTTTGTGTTTTATTATGGGTAATCGTATTGCTTATCAACCTGAGTCTGATTGGAGGCCTCTGGCAATGGATCAGCGAAATACTGTCAAAACCGAGGGTATTCGGCAGCATTCACTTCAGCCTTGGTAACATCGTATTTTTTATTGTCATTATCTACATCGCCAATAAACTACAGAAACATGTTCCCTTATTGTTTGGTGAGGAGCGCATTACCTTTAATGAAGATAGTGGTCATAAGGGGTCAAAAGTGGCATTGGTTCGCCTGGTGATCATTGTTTTGGGCGTATTACTGGCCGTAATGGCTTCAGGTTTACCAATGGATAAGCTTACGGTTGTTTTAGGTGCATTTGGTGTAGGTATTGGTTTAGGGATGCAGAATATCGTTAATAATTTTGTTTCCGGAATTATTCTGATTTTCGAAAAACCCTTCCGTATAGGCGATTATGTTGAACTCGCCGATAAAAAAGGCAAGGTTCGGGATATCGGAATCCGCTCCAGTAAACTCCTTACCCCTCAGGGTTCTGAAGTCATCATTCCCAATGGTGATTTACTTTCAGGACGTTTGGTAAACTGGACCTTAGGGAATGATTTCATTAAAACCGAACTCGTTTTTAAAGTAAGTGCAGAAAGTGATTTTGAAGACATCAAAAAAATTATCTCGGGCATGTTAAATGAAGCGGAAAATACCGTAAAAAAACTACCTCCTGAAGTTTTACTGAATAACATTACAGCCGACAGTTTAGAAATTAAGGTCCTGCTCTGGATTAACAATATTTATGTGGAAGCAGAATTTAAGAGTGATTTCCTTCAACAGCTGGTTAAAAAATTAAAGGATGCCAGCGTTAAAATCATGTAGTGGCTGATGCGTGTATTTTATATTTATCAGAGAGAATTTTAGCATCAGGTCATTTGTCTAAAACTTTTTTCAAATGTTTAAAGTTGTGTAATTGGGGATCTCCGAACTACAAAACAGATTTACAATGACAAAAACAACACTAAACGTTAACCAGCAACGTTATGAGCTTAACCTGCTTCCATGGGTTTCGTTACTTGATGCCTTGCGTGAACACCTTAAACTTACCGGGACTAAAAAAGGTTGCGACCATGGTCAGTGTGGTGCCTGTACCATTATCTGTGATGGCAAGCGAATATTAAGCTGTATGACCCTGGCGGTAATGAAAAATGATTCAGAAATCACCACTATAGAAGGTATTTCTGATGGTGAATCCCTTCATCCCATTCAGCAAGCTTTTATTGATCACGATGCATTTCAATGCGGTTATTGTACTCCCGGACAAATTTGCAGCGCTATTGGAATGTTGAAAGAAGGTCATGCCCATACGCGTGAAGAAGTTCAGGAACTCATGAGTGGCAACATCTGCCGTTGCGGTGCAAATGTGGGTATTATTGATGCGATTATGCAGGTTAAAGACGGAGGTACACATGAATAATTTTGAATATAAACAAGCTACCAATATTCACGATGCTTTAGATCTGGTTAACCAGAAACCTGATGCCGTATTTATTGCCGGGGGAACCAATTTAATCGACTTGTGGAAATATGACCTTACACATCCTTCCCAACTCATCGATATCAATCATATCCCTGAAAACGATGAGATTTCTATACAAAAAGATGGTAAAATCCGTCTCGGGGCTGCAGTAAAAAATGCAGACACTGCATATCATCCTTTAATTGAACAAAAATATCCCCTGCTTTCCAGAGCTATTCTGGCTGGCGCTTCGGCGCAGATCCGAAACATGGCCAGTAATGGCGGTAACCTGCTGCAGCGCACCAGGTGTTATTACTTTTATGACCCGGATGTACCATGCAATAAACGCAATCCGGGATCTGGTTGCCCGGCCAAAGCCGGGTACAATAGAATCCATGCCATTCTGGGTACGAGTGATGCATGTATTGCGGTTTTTCCTTCAGATATGTGCATCGCCCTCGCCGCACTTGATGCTACTGTAAACGTGAGCGGACCAAATGGCAACCGCAGCATTCCTTTCGCATCCTTTCATCGGCTACCAGATAACCGCCCTGACCTGGACAACACTTTAGAGCAGGGAGAAATCATCACTTCCATTGATCTGCCTCAAGATGATTTTTCCGAAAATTATTCTTATCTGAAACTAAGAGACCGCCACTCCTATGCTTTTGCATTGGTATCAGTAGCTACAGCATTTAAGCTGAATGGAAATACCATTGAATTAGCCAGAATTGCTTTAGGTGGTGTAGCCCACAAACCCTGGCGCAATATTGAAGCGGAAGAATTCTTAAAAAATAAGGAAGCAAATGCTGAAAACTTTTCTGCAGCAGCTGATATGATATTAAAAGGTGCAAAAGGATTTGGTCATAATGATTTTAAAATCAGCCTTGCTAAAAAGGCCATTATCAGAAACGGACTTATGGCATTAAACCCGTCCAGTCAGTTGCCTGGTGCTCAACCATCAGCATAATAATTTTACGAGAACACATGGAAATGGATACAAATAAAACGGTAGGTAAGCCAGTTAGTCGTTTAGAAGGTAAACTCAAAGTAACCGGAATAGCCAAATATGCCGCTGAATATGAGGTTGACAATTTACTTTATGGTTATGTAGTAAACAGCATGATCACCAAAGGAAAAATTTTAAGTATTGATGTAAGTAAAGCAATGGCACTGCCTGGTGTGATTGAAGTACTTACCCATGAAAACCGGACCAGGCTGGCTTGGTTTGATTTGCAGTATACTGATATGGATGCCCCTCCGGGAACGGTTTTTAAACCGCTTTATGATGAAAATATTTTATACAATGGCCAGCCAATTGCCTTAGTGGTGGCCGAAAGTTTTGAAATGGCACGCTTTGCAGCTACACAGGTTATTTTTAAATATAAAGAAGAACCTTTTCAAACCAGTCTGGAGCATCACCTGGATCAATCAAGAGTAGCAAAAAAAGGATTTGCTACCGCATTGAAACCACCTCCACCACCGCCAACAGGCGATTTTGAAAAAGCCTATCAACAGGCTGAGGTGAAAGTAGATGCGACCTACACCCATGGTACCGAACACCATAACCCTATTGAACTTTTCGCCACCACAACCGTTTATCAGGGCAACGGTAAACTCACCATTTACGATAAAACACAGGGCACCATTAATAATCAGTTGTATGTAGCCAACATTTTCGGACTCAAATATAAAAATGTAAGGGTACTGGCACCATTTGTAGGTGGTGGATTTGGCTCAGGCCTTCGCCCCCAATACCAGTTATTTTTATGTGTAATGGCGGCACTGCACCTCAAACGGAATGTTCGGGTGGTATTAGACCGGAAACAGATGTTTTCATTTACCCACCGCCCGCCAACCGTACAAAACCTGCGCTTTGCAACCGATACTGATGGCAAACTTACGGCGATGAATCATTCATCGAAGAGCGAAACCTCTTCATTTGAGGATTACTTTGAACCGATTGCCTCCTGGAGTCACCGGCTTTATCCGGCACCTCATACCTTATTTGAACAGGAACTTGTGCCACTGGATGTTTATACGCCAATGGATATGCGTGCACCTGGCGGAAGTACAGCCCTACATGCTATTGAGTGCACCATGGATGAACTTTCCTATAAGCTTAATATCGATCCGTTGGAATTACGCTTAATCAATTATACAGAAATGGACCCATCTGCCGGCAAACCCTATACCAGTAAAGCCCTGAAAGCCTGCTACCTGGAAGCTGCTGACCAATTTGGCTGGGAAAAACGAACGCCAAAACCAAGAAGCATGGAACGTGGCAATAAGTTGATTGGTTATGGCATGGCTACCGGAATATGGGATGCCTTTCAGTTTCCATCGCGTGTGGAAGCCATGATTACCGCAGATGGAAAAATGATACTGAATAATGCAGTAACGGATATTGGTACCGGTACGTTTACGGTAATGACGCAGATTGCAGCAGATGAACTCGGACTTCCGCTGGAAGAAGTGGATTTCCGCTATGGGGATAGCAAAAAGCCATTTTCGATGTTTCAGGGTGGTTCAGCGATGACCTCCTCTACCGGCGTAGCCATTGTAATCGCAGCAAAGGAACTCAGAAAAAAATTAGCCAAGAAAGCCAGGGAAATGCCCCACTCTCCTTTTAAAAAGGTTGAAGACGCGGAGCTGACTTTCAGCAATGGTAACATTATTTTAAATAACGATCCGAATATTTCCGTATCATTTAAAGATATCATCGCCTTTAATAAAGGCAAGGTAATCAAAACAACCAATATGGGAAAGCCACATCTGCTTAAACTAAAAAAATACAGTCTGGCTACACATAGTGCCTCTTTTGTGGAAGTGGAAGTGGATAAAGATCTGGGCACTGTTACCGTAACCCGGGCAGTAACCGCTGTTGCGGCAGGAAAGATCATTAATCCTAAGACAGCTAAAAGTCAGGTTTATGGATCGATGGTTTGGGGAATCAGCAAAGCGCTTCATGAAGAAACCATTATGGATGAAAACCTGGGTAAATATATCAATGCCAACCTGGGCGAATACCACCTTCCGGTTCATGCTGATATCCGCCAGCTTGAGGTTATTTTTGCCGAGGAAAATGATGAGCTAATTAATGAACTTGGCGTGAAGGGTGTTGGTGAAATTGGCCTTGTAGGTATGCCTGCTGCCATTTCAAATGCCATTTATCATGCCACCGGAAAGCGCATTAATAAATTACCTATTCATTTTGATGAGCTGATATAACTTTTATCAGCGGCCTTGCCGATAGTAGAAAATGAACCTTAATAAATTATGGATAATGGTCATTCCATTGTTGATCGCATTTCAAACAGCTGCCCAGACTGAAAATACCGGGTGGCTGTTCATTTCCCACAGTCAGCAAGTAAGCCAGAAATTTGACATCATGGCTGATGTGCAAGTCCGGTCGGCTGATCAGCTGAATGGCTTTTCAGCATTGCTTCTTCGCACAGCTTTAAATTATAATTTTAATAAACACCATTCTATTGCTGCTGGCTATGCTTTTTTAGGAAAATGGGAAAATGATGAATCAGCAATCAAGATACTTCATCCCGAAAACCGGATTTACCAGCAATATCTTTTTAATGCCAATACCGGACGTACAGAATGGACGCTAAGATTTAGGCTGGAACAACGTTTCATGACGCAGCAAGATCAGACAGATTTTTCACAACGGAGCCGTTTTTTTACTGCGGTGCAGGTTCCGCTTCTGGCAAATGAAGATTTCAGTAAAGGTTTTTATACAGGCTTTCAGAATGAATTATTTCTGAATGTCATCAACAAGAAAAATGTAAACGGCAGCATATTTGATCAAAATCGCTCTGCTGTTTCTATGGGCTACCGGTGGAACAAAAAAATAGATATGGAATTCGGCTACCTCTTATGGGCACAAAAGGAAGAGGACAATTCTGCTAAAACCAATGTTTGGCAGTTGATGATCACCACCAGTTTCTGATCCTTTGAGGTAAGTTTATGCTTCCATTTTAAATACTGCCGGCGATGGATCAAGTATTTCATCGTCATGTGTCACCAGCAATACCGTTGTGCCCTGAACTAAGAATAAGGCCTGGAGTTTAGCGAGCAGTTTACTTTTCAGTTCCTTGTCAAGCGCTGAAAAAGATTCATCCATCATTAACAGATCAGGTTTTGTGGACAAAGCTCTTAAAATGGCCAGCCTTTGCTGTTGACCACCTGATAGCTGAGCAGGCAGGTGCTGACGAAAAACTTCCATCTCACCCAACTCCAGTAACTGACCGATATATGCCTGATCGGACGTACCATAGGCCAACTGTTTTTCAACCGTCATGTTCGGAAACAAGGCATAATCCTGAAAAACAAACCCAACATTTCTTTCCTGAATTCTTTTCGAAAACTTTCTTTCAGCATCAAACCAAAGGGTATCCTTAAATTTAATCATTCCTTTTTCAGGGGTAATTAATCCGGCAATCATCTTCAGCAAAGTTGTTTTTCCTGCACCCGATGGTCCGGTAATCTGGGTAACTTTTCCAATATCGAATTGGGCTTTCACCCTTAAATCTTCCCAGCCTTTATAGGTTTTTATACGCTTATTAATATCGACTTCTATCATTCAAATGGATTTTTGACTGCTTTTTTATTAAAGATGAAAACAGCCAGTACGATCGCAAAAGTAATGGCAAACAATATCAGCGCATACTGATTGGCAGCCTCATAATCCATGGTTTCCACCGCATCATAAATGGCAATGGAAGCAACTTTTGTTACACCAGGGATGTTTCCTCCAATCATCAGTACCACGCCAAACTCACCAAGTGTATGGGCAAATGTAAGTACCGCAGCCGTATAGATGGATGCCTTTATATTGGGCAGCAGTACATAAATAAAGGTTTGCCATTTGCTTTTACCCATGGTATAAGAAGCCTGCGCCAGTGTTTCAGGTAGATGTCCGAATGCGGATTTCACCGGACTAATCATAAAGGGAAGGCTATAAATAACAGATGCAAAGACCAATCCCTGAAAAGAAAAAACCAGGTGAAGGTTTAAATGCTCATACAGCCACTTCCCAAAACCGTTATTCGGACTAAAGGCCAGCAGCAGGTAAAAACCTAAAACAGAAGGTGGCAGTACCAGGGGCATTGTGATAAAGGCTTCCAAAATAATTTTCGCCATGGTACTCTTTCCGGAAAGCCAGTAAGCAACCGGAATTCCGATTAACAGAAGTATTGCCGTGGTAATCAAGGCAAGTTTTAAACTGAGGTAAATCGGTTCAAAATCCATTTAACTTTTTTTTACTACAGGTAAATGATAGCCACTTTTCCTGATAATTTGTTGTGCAGAAGCAGAAGAAAGATAATTAAAAAATTTTGTCGCTTCCACAAGCTTTCCTTTTTTCGCATAGGCCAGTAAAATGGCACCTTGAGAAATCGTGCGATAACTTTCAGCGTCTACCCTGGCCCATTTCAATTTTGATTGATCACTGTTTTCATATAGAAAGGATTCTGTAGTAAAACCTAATTCTACCGCTCCCGTTAGGATATAGGTATTTACTTGTGAAATACTTTCGGCATAAACCAAATTGGAGCTGATCTTGCTCTTTAATTGATAATATTCCAGTGCCTCTTCCGCAGCTTTTCCATAGGGTGCAGTTTTTGGATTGGCAATGGCAATTCGTCCGGCCTTATGAGCAGATAGTATTTTTGGCCAGTTTTTTAAATCAAGATCGGTTTTGCCGCAAATAATCAAACTTCCTAATGAATAAATTTTTGGGGCTTGCAATCCGAATTGTTTTGCATATAATTGCTCCGGAAACGCTGTATCTGCTGAAAGAAAGATATCGTAGGGTGCGCCATTCATGATTTGGGCAGTTAATTTTCCTGATGCACCCACTATAGCCTCCGATTTTATCCCGGTTTTACGCTCAAAATCTTTTTGCAGCCTTTTAATCAGTTGCTGCGCATTTGCTGCCACCGCAATCCGCAATACCTGTGCAGAAAGTTGTGCAGCAGCAGTTAGGCAAACCAATAGGGTTAAGATTAAAATTCTGAATGCAAAAGTCTTTTTCATGAATCAAAATAAATGACGCCATTTTGAGCGGCTAATTTAGCTAAATTAACAGGTAATCGGGTCAAGGGTTTTGGTGATGATTAAAAAGCAGTTGAAATATCGTCTAAAAATTAAATTTCTTCAAAATATCAAAACATTGATGCTAAACATTGTTTTTAATTTATAGCAAATAATCCATTTCAAAATATAGTGGTTAAATTGCTTAATCTGAAAATTACCCGATGAAAGAAATCGCAGACATTATTAAAGCGCATGCTCAGGCCAGGAAAGATGGAAAAAAAACAGCGCTGGCAACAGTAGTTAAGGTAGAAGGATCATCTTATCGCCGGCCTGGTGCCAGAATGTTGATCACGGAAGATGGCGTGTTAACCGGTGCCATTAGTGGTGGCTGCCTGGAAGGTGATGCTTTGAGAAAGGCACTCACAGCCATCCATCAGCAGGAAAATAAACTGGTTACTTACGATTCTATGGATGAAGATGATGCAAAATTCGGGGTACAGCTGGGTTGCAATGGCATTGTCTACATCCTTTTTGAGCCTATTTTTAATAATAGACAAGCAAATCCGATCAGCATCTTAACTGAACTGGAAAGCAAACGCGAAAATGCAGCCTTGGCTGTATTATTTTCTCTTGAAGGTCAAAAACAAATTGGCACGCACTCGCTCCATACACGGCATGGTCAATTTAGGCATAATGAAAATGGTCATTTCCCTTCACTTTCTGGTGATCTTCAACAAGTTTTGACTGAAAGAAAATCAACATTTTTAGATTATAAAGTAGATCAAGAACTAATTACTGCATTTCTGGAATTTATCAGTCCACCCATTGCGCTAATTATTGCGGGTGCAGGGAATGATGCACAACCACTCGCCAATATTGCAGATGTACTGGGCTGGAACGTCACCATTGCCGATGGACGCCCCACCCATGCCACGAGTCAGCGCTTTCCCAAAGCCAATCAGATTTTAGTCACCAAACCTGGGCAACTTTTATCGCAGATTACGATAGACGATCATACCGCTTTTGTTTTAATGACCCACAATTACAATTACGACCTGGAGTTGTTACACCTCCTTCTATCAACCAATGCGCCATATATTGGTTCCTTAGGTCCTAAAAAGAAATTAGTCAGAATGCTGGATGAACTTAACCAGAATACCACTGAAAATCAATCCAGGGTTCATGGCCCGGTTGGTCTGGATATTGGTGCAGAAACAGCTGAAGAAATTGCCATTTCGATTGTAGCTGAAATCAAGGCTGTTTTATCGGGTGCCTCGGCAGGCAGACTGAAAGAGAAAACCGCTCCTATTCACGTTTATGAAAATAAAAACAATTGATGCATACAGGTATCATGATCCTGGCAGCAGGAAATTCAAGCCGATTAGGCCGACCGAAGCAGTTATTGGTATTTAAACAAAAAACACTTATTGAACAGACTATTAATGCCGCGTTGCAAACTTCTTTTCAACCGATCATTGTAGTGCTTGGCGCTTATGCAAATGAAATTCAGGAAAAATTATCTGCTGAAGTGAACTTTGTGATTAATGAAAACTGGTCAGCAGGGATGTCATCCAGCATTGCTGCTGGAGTAGCAGCACTCATCAAAAAATCGCCACTGATCGAAAACATAATTATAGCCGTTTCGGATCAGGCATTTATCACAGCTGAGATTTTCAGCGCATTAAAACAGAAACAAATCAGCACAAAAAAAGGTATCGTTGCAAGCACTTATGCCAAAACAACTGGTACACCTGTGCTGTTCAATAAACAATACTTCCCTCAGCTTTTATCCTTAACCGGAAATAATGGTGCTAAATCAATGTTAAAATTACACGATAATGATGTAGAAACAATTGCATTTGCGATGGGTAATGTAGATATTGATACCGAAACCGATTATGATAATTTAATTAAAAAATAATGATAGCAGATTCGTTTGGAAGAGTACATGATTACTTGCGGATATCTTTAACGGATAACTGTAACTTCCGCTGCTTTTATTGCATGCCGGAAGAAGAGTATGATTTTACACCTGCTTCCAGGTTGATGCAAACGGATGAAATTATCAGACTGGCCACCATCTTTGTTAATCAGGGCGTAAAAAAAATCAGGCTCACCGGTGGCGAGCCATTGGTAAGAAAGGATGCTGCTGCCATTATTTCGGCATTAGGCAAACTCCCTGTTGAGCTGGTTATCACCACCAATGGAACCCGGATTGCTGAAATGCTTCCCGTATTAAAAGAAGCCGGAATAAAAACCGTCAATATTAGCCTGGATACGCTTCAGGCAGAGAAATTTTTCATGATTACCCGCCGTGATGTTTTTCACCAGGTACGCAGCAATATTGAGTTACTTTTACAGGAAAAAATTGCCGTTAAAATTAACATGGTAGTGATGAAAGGACTCAACGATGGCGAAATTAAAGATTTTATTGCCTGGACAAAACACAATCCCATACAGATTCGGTTTATTGAATTTATGCCCTTTACTGGCAACAAATGGACCAGCAATAAAATGTTCTCCCTTCAGGAAATTTTAACAACGGTAGAAAAAGACTTTACGGTATTACCTGTTGAAGGTGCTCCACATGATACGGCTAAACATTTTATGATTCCTGGCCATGAAGGTTCTTTCGCCATTATCAGCACCATGACGGCTCCCTTCTGCAGTACCTGCAATAGAATGCGACTAACTGCCGATGGAAAATTAAAGAATTGCTTGTTCTCTAACGGTGAAACGGATTTACTAACGGCCCTGAGAAACGATGAAGACGTGCTTCCTTTAATTATGGCCTCCATTTGGGATAAGAAGGAAGCGCTAGGTGGTCAACTCATTTCACATTTTGAATCGTTAGATGCAGAGACCATTAATAATCGAAGTATGATCACAATTGGAGGGTAAAATGATTACGGTAGACCAGGCAAAACAAATTATTCTTGATAATATTACCATTTTAGATCCACAAGAAATCCCATTACAAGATACCCTGGGGCATATTCTAGCTGCAGATGTTTATGCCTCGGTTGATATTCCTGCATTCAAGCAGTCATCAATGGATGGCTATGCGATAAAGTTTGATTCAGCATTAAAAACCTATACGCTAGTTGGAGAAATGGCTGCCGGAGCCACACAATCCATCATTATTACCAGTGGTGAAACCAGCCGGATTTTTACTGGCGCCCCATTACCCGAAGGTGCAGATACTGTGGTGATGCAGGAAAAAGTAAGCCGAACTGCAAAGCAGATCACTGTGGAAGATCCTAAAATGGCTAAAGGTTTAAATGTGCGGGAAAAAGGTGCTGAAATTAAAGCCGGAGCATTAGCCATGCAGATTGGAAGTTTACTCACACCTGCTGCAATAGGCTTTCTGGCCGGAATTGGCATCAGTGCGGTTGAAGTTTTTCCTATGCCAAAAGTAACCATTGTGCTTACTGGAAATGAGTTACAACAACCCGGAAAACCACTGGCATTTGGTCAGGTTTACGAATCTAATTCTTATTCCTTATCTGCAGCGTTAAAACTGGAAGGCATTCAGCGCATTGAAGTGCTTTGGGTTAATGATAACCTGGAATCACTTACAGAAACACTGCAGGTAGCACTACATCAAAGTGATGTTGTGCTTTTAACCGGAGGCGTAAGTGTTGGTGATTATGATTTTGTCATTGCTGCTGCCGAAAAATGTGGGATAACACCAAAATTCCATAAAATTAAACAGAAGCCAGGCAAACCCCTTTTTTTCGGTACGCAAAACCGTAAACTTGTTTTTGGCTTGCCCGGAAATCCATCATCTGTATTAAGTTGTTATTACAATTATGTTTTACCTGCCATTAAGACCTTATCAAATTTACCAAACAGTGTCGCTGAAGTAGAATCGGAATTGGAAACTGATTACGAAAAGCCCCCTGGTTTAACCCATTTTTTAAAAGGAATTTATGCAAATGGTAAAGCAAAGCCGCTAAATGCACAAGAGTCATTTCGATTGAGTTCATTTGCGCATTCAAATTGCCTCATTCGTCTGAAGGAAGATCAGCAGCATTTCATGGCTGGAGAAAAAGTCACCGTACTGTTGCTACCGAATAACTCACCTTAAACCAATATTTTTACAAAAATGATTAAATACTTATTTGCCATTTTTATTTTATGTGGCATGAATAGCCAGGCACAGGAAAGCAAACAATTTACAATTGAAGGCGATGTAAAGCAAAAGCTAACCATCAATCTGGCTTCACTTTCCAATTATAAAAAAGTTAGTATTGACAGCATAACTATTTTAAATCACCTCTTGCAGCGAAAAAGCAGCATTAAAAATATTAAAGGCGTACCTTTGAAAGAGATTTTAAGTCAGGTGGAGATTAATGAATCATCGCCTAAAAAATTAAGTGAGTATTACCTGGTTTGTTCTGCTACCGATAACTATAAAGTGGTTTTTTCATGGAATGAGGTTTTCAACGCAAAATCAGAAAACAACATTTTAATTTTAACCGATTTCGTTGCTGATCCTGAAAAAGCTGAGAAAGGTAATATTGCCATGATTGCGACAACTGATGTAGCAACGGGCAGAAGGTTTGTAAAAGGCCTGAATAAAATAAGTATTCATAAAGTAAATTGATATGAAATTAGAGATCATTAGTTTTGGTAAAATTTCTGAATTTATCAGGCAACAGCAAATCGAAATTTCGGATGTTATAAACACTGATCAGCTTAAAAGCTACCTGGAAACATCATTTCCGCAGTTAGCAGGAATGAAATACAAACTGGCCATTAATCAAAATGTGATACAGTCCAATCAATCCCTTAAAAACGAAGATAAAGTGGCCATTATGCCGCCATTTTCTGGAGGTTAATAGCAATGGATAATGAACGCTACAGCAGACAACTGATTTTAAAGGGCTTTGGAGTTGAAGCACAAAACAAACTCATCAACTCGCGCATACTGGTGATTGGTGCCGGTGGCCTGGGCTGTCCAATTTTACAATACCTGGTTACAGCTGGCATCGGGACAATTGGAATAGTAGATGATGACACCATTTCACTTTCTAACCTGCACAGGCAAATTCTTTACGCGACTAATGACATTGACCAGCCTAAAGTAAAAGTAGCGGCTAAAAGGTTGCGACTGATGAACCCTGAAACTCACATTGTGGAACATGAACTTCGACTGGATAAAAGCAACATATTCAATACAATAGAAAGTTATGACATCATAGTGGATGGTACAGATAATTTCGATTCGAGATACATGATTAACGATGTCTGTGCAATACTTCAAAAGCCATTAATTTTCGCAGCAGTAGCTGGCTTTGAAGGGCAGCTGGCCATTTTTAATGTGAAAAATGAACAGGGTATCGCCACCAATTATCGCGACCTCTTCCCTATTTCCCCACTGCCCGGAGAAGTTTCAAACTGTGCGGAAAATGGCGTATTGGGTGTTTTACCCGGAATCATCGGGAGCATGGCGGCAGCGGAAACCATTAAACTGGTCACCGGAATCGGGCAGCCCCTGATCAGTAAAATGCTACATTATAATCTGCTTAACCAGGCCACTTATACCTTAAATATTTCTCCAGGCAATGACTATTTTTTACCTGAAAGTAAAGCAGATTTTCTGCTTAGTAATGAAGAACAATTATGCCCTAAAACACCTGTTTTTGAGGAAATAGATCTTGCCACAATGCAACTTTTACAGGAAGAAGCATCTGCTTTGGTGATTGATGTGCGTGAAAAACATGAATTTCCTTTGCTGAATAAAGAAATCTTCCTTCAAGTACCCATGTCTGAATTTAACACCTTTGTGCAAAACAATATTGCCGCAGAAAGCATTGTATTGCTTTGCCAGCATGGCATCAGAAGTGTTGCTGCTGCTGAACTGCTTCAGGAAAAATATGGTCATACAAAGAAGATTTACAGCTTAAAGGGTGGCATTTCTAAATGGAGAAATCATTTTCTAACAAAACAAAATGAGTGAAAAGAAACTAAAAAACATCTTTGTTAAAGGTGCAATAAGTCCGGGTTTTATAGCCGATAGTATTGCAAAACATGCCACTAAAACAGCTATTGGCGGCCATAACATTTTTATGGGACAGGTAAGAAAGGATGAAATAAATGGCAAATTTGTAGCCGCTATTGATTACACGGCCTACGAAGAATTGGCACTTACCAAAATGGATGAGATTAGAGAAGATATTTTTGCTAAGTACCCGCTCAACTGCATGCATGTGCACCACAGTTTAGGTTCAATACAGGCAGGCGAAATCTGTTTATTTGTCTTTACCTCTTCCGCTCACCGTAAACCTGCTATGGAAGCTTGCAATGAATTGGTAGAGCGCATTAAGGCTGAACTCCCGATCTGGGGCAAAGAAATATTCGAAGACGAAACCCACCAATGGAAAGAAAACATTTAAGATGGTAAATATTACTAAAAAATCAAATTCCTTAAGGATTGCCATAGCCACGGCTACGGTAAAAGTTTCAAAACAAGAAACAATTGATGCCGTTGTGCAAAGAAAAATCCCTAAAGGAGATGTTTTTGAATTTGCCCGCGCTGCCGGATTATTTGGCGTAAAAAAAACCAGTGATGTGATTCCGGACTGCCATCCCCTTCCGATTGAATTTACGTCTATTACCTATGAAGTGGTAGATTTAACCATCCTGATTACAGTAGAAGTCCATACCGTTTATAAAACCGGGGTAGAAGTTGAAGCCATGCATGGTGCTTCGGTTACCGCATTAACCATGTACGATATGCTGAAGCCGATTGACAAGGGCGTAGAGATTCAAAATATCCGTCTGCTTAAAAAGTTGGGAGGCAAGTCAGATTTAAAAAAACTGAAGTTCCCTGAAATTAAGGCTGCAGTAGTGGTGTGTTCCGATTCCGTTTTTGAAAAAACTGCTGAAGATGCTTCCGGCAAGGCCATTATTAACCGACTGGCGCAATTGGGCATTGATACAGAAACCTATACCATTGTGCCCGATGTATTGGAAGATATCCAAAATACGGCTAAAAAACTGACAGACAATAACATTAGCTTACTTATCTTTACCGGAGGAACAGGCTTATCACCTCGGGATGTGACTCCTGAGGCCATTAGTCCGCTCATTGAACGCAAAATTGATGGAATTATGGAAACTGCCAGAAAGTATGGGCAGGAACGCATGCCTTATGCCATGTTATCACGGGGCGTGGCCGGCTTTATCGGTAACACTTTAGTATTAACTTTTCCAGGATCTAAAAATGGCGTGGAAGAATATATGGATGCGCTTTTTCCCCAAATTCTACATCTTTTTAACGTGAATAAAGGGCAAAAGCATTAAAATGTTTATCCGATAATATTATCTTTTTAAAAGTTTAAGCAACACACCATTGGTCCAGCCGAATCCATCCTGTAAGGGATATTCTCCACCACCACCTTTACTTTTTGATTCGACCACATTATATTTTTCCATCAGTTTACCGGTTTCCTTAAAAACCGAAATATTCAGATTCACCCATCTATTGCTTATTGTATCAGCTAGTTTATGATAACCATAATGATGTAAACCTTGTATACTCACCCATTGCAGGGGTGCCCAGGCGTTCGGTGCATCCCATTGCTGCCTGGTGGTTTTTAATGTAGTGATTAAGCCACCAGGCTTCAGGAAATCCTTTTCCAGTTTTTCTGATACCGCTTTGGCCTGAGTAGCTGTAGCAAGCTTAAAATACAATGGAAAGGCAGCTGCTAAAGTTAACTGCTTAGAGAAGCTTTTATTTTTCCAGTTATAATCTGTAAAGAAGTTTTGTTGTGCATTCCAAAAATATTTCAATATTGCGGCTTTACGCTTCTTGGCGCTGGCAGAAAACAAATTAGCTTTTTTTGTATCCCCCGCCTCTTTATTGGCTGCTGCAATTGTACTTTCTAAATGATACATCAATGTATTTAAATCAACCGGTAAAAGATCGGTAGTGATGATCTGGCTAAAACTTAAGCCATCAGCAAACCAGCGGCTGCTGAAATCCCATCCAGACTCTGCCGCAGATCGCACGTGCCGTAGAAAGGTGGCTGGGTTTTGTTTGGTTGACCTGGCTGCTTCAGCATCTTCCAGGTATGATTCTTCCCTGGGCTGATCATCAGCGTCATAATAACGGTTTAATAGCGTTCCATCATTAAGTCTGACTACATGATTAATTGCTTTTCCCGGTTTCAGCTGGTCAGCACCCTTCATCCAGAACTGGTACTCCTTTTCCAAAGCATTTTTGTATTCGCTCAATTTCACTTGCGGATTGTCCTGACAAAGCAGTTGCACCATAGCCGCAAAAAAAGGTGGCTGCGAACGGGTAAGGTAATAACTCCGGTTTCCATTGGGGATAAAACCATAGGTATTGATCAGGTAAGCAAAGTTATCAACCATATCTTTGATCAGTTTCGTTTTACCGGCCTCTTTTAATCCCAGCATGGTAAAGTAAGAATCCCAGTAATACACTTCACGGAATCGTCCTCCCGGCACCAGATAGGGCTTTGGCAATGGCAGTAATGAGGTTTGATAGGCAGAAACGGTATCAGGATTCCGCTGCAGCACAGTCCACAAAGTATCCAGATGTTTTTCAATGCCCGCTTTGATATCCGACTGGTATAAAGCAGTATGACTTTCAGGTAAATTAAAATGTGCGTCCACAAAGCTTTTCAGGTTAAAATCTTTGCTGTTTCTTTGAGCAAGGTAAGCTTTCATAATTACCGAAGGCTCAGCTTTAGGAATCGCATCAGGAAAAGATTTCCCGTCAGCATAGATCCTGGAAAGCTGAACAGTCTCAAATAAACCCGGATAGGTTGATCGTGGTGATTTTTCATGCTGGGCAAATAACTCAGCTGAAACAAATAGTAAAAGAAAGAAAATAATTTTTTTCATAAATTAGAGATTCATAATGCTGCATTTCATAGTAGTAAAGCTCAAAGATAAAATCTGTGCTCTTTTTTGCGTTCACCTTTGTTTAATATAGTATTTATTCCCTAATCAAACCTGATCGCGTACATCAATAATATTTGCATCTAAAATACATCATCCGGGCGAAGCGTTTTACATTTTATTTATTAACAATGCGGTATTTTGAATCCCGTAGCGTAACCTGATCAGGAGCATAAAAATGTTACGCTATTTTAAATAGTTATAAAAATATTGTATAAATTCATGCCAAGTTTTTTTTAATTTAGCCTTTCGAAATTGATGCTGCTGGTAGTAGGTAACAGTAAGCAAAGCCTTACGCGTCAGGCGCCCAGCAAATGATGTGGTGAGGTCAGGAAAACCTGTTATTGAGAAGGGACAAAATCTACGTGATCAGCGTTTCTTTAACAGCAGCATCAATTTTCATTTTCAGTATTGCTGAACTGCGATAAGGAAATACCTTTATACCTTCTGAAAGCGATACCAAAGTTTGCCGCATTTGAAAAACCCAGAATGATAGCAATCTCATCTACAGTATATTCACTATCCAGCAACAATACTTCAGCTTCTCTCATGATCCGGTCTTTGATTAAGACAAATAAGCTTTTTCCCAGCACATGATCAAGGAAAGCATTTAATTTTCTAGGACTCATCCCCATCTCTCTGGCATAAAACCGGATAGCCTTTTCTTTTTTATAAAAATTTTCCAGAATTGCTTTAAATCTTATGGTCTGCTGTAATTCATCAAGTGTCAGTGCAGCCAGATATCCGTCAAATCCGGCTGTAAACCCTAAAAAAAGCGACAAACATTGCGAAAGAAGTGCTAAATCCCTATTTACTTCAATTTCCTTTTTCAACTGATCCAGTAAATTGAATGCTTTCTCAAGCCTGTTGCCGCTAAGGTCTCTAAAAGACAAATTAAGGAAAAGATTTTTAGCTAAGGGATCTAAATGTTGTTTTAGAAATTCGGCATACAGCGAACTACAGAAATTTAACCAGTAGCCGGTAGTAATTTCACCTTCCAGCCGAACCAAACCTTCTTCAGGGATGAAAAATATCCTGCCGTTTTTCAATTCATAATCACCAGAATTCATACAAAGTAAACCATTGCCTTCTTTGATCACCAAAATTCTCATTGGATGCGTTGCGGCTAATGCGAATTCTCTTTTAAAAGTACCTTTTATAAGTTTCAGTTTAACCATCATCTTTAAATGAGCTGTTTTTGCATTAGATTAACTTCCCGTTGTTTGGTTACATATTATTTATGTGTAAACAATAAAAAGACAAAAATTAGAATAATTGTATAGTATTAAGCTCAAAATGAATAAAAAAAAGGCATACTCATCATATCCAGCAAATGGAAAAACAGCATGTAAACATAAAAACTTATCATCAATAAACCATTAAATTGTAATTTTAATCTGGCTAATAGTCACCACAAAATACAAACTTAATACACTTAAACAAGATTGCTGAAAATTGATCAAGCAAAAAATAATTTAATCCCGTGAACAGATTAACTGATGGCAGTACAAATTGGATTTATAATAATTCTCATGCTTTTAAACGGTTTTCCCGAAGGTAAAACGATAGGCTCTCACCTGCGCAGCTTCACCTGATGAGTAAAAGCAAAACTTATATTCAAAACAGCGCAGCAAAAATATTCGATTGGCTTAAATAAGTGCATATCCAAATTGATAGTTTTTTATATTTGAATTACAGCTTATCTATGATCAATTCAGTCTAAATTGAAAGTAATTTCTTTTTATACTATTCATCTTGTCCTATCTTTATAAAACTAATTTATATTACATAGTGTTCTTATAAATAAGTATACATCTATAAATCATGAAATATGAAAAATGTGAATAAAAAAACACCTTCACACTTGCTTGATGAAATTAAACCTGGTGATATTATCAGGGATGAAACCGGCAAGATTGGAGAGGTTGTGGAAGTAGAAGTAATTAACCGGAAAATGGAAACACAGTATTATTATAAAACCAAAAACAATGGTACTGTTTTAGTTATTAAATAACTTGATCAAAAAAGATGAATGAATTTTAAGGTGGAATGAATTGTTAACTTATAGCAGCATCCGGATTAAAGAATCATACCGCCATGAATAAATTTCATTTTATGGCTTTTTATTGATTCAGAAAATTGTAGGGCACACTATTTAATGATGATATTTGCAAAAAGTTTACACACGTATGCAACATATTAAAAACATCATTTTCGATTATGGCAATGTAATTTTCGATATCGATTTTAAAATTGCCCAGGCATCATTTCAAAAAATTGGCATTACAGATATAGAAAATTTCTTTGCACATAAAAGCCATAATCCATTGTTTGATGATTTTGAAACCGGCGCAATTTCTCCTGTAGAATTTCGTGAAGGCATTAGAAAAGCGGCAAACAAGCCCGGGCTTACTGATGCCCAAATAGATGAGGCCTGGAATAGTTTGCTGATTGGTACACACCAGGAAAATCATGACGTACTTTTAAAAGTAAAAAATAACTACCGTACATTTTTATTAAGTAACAATAATGAAATCCATTACGACTGGATCATCAATTACTTGAAAACCACTTTCAATTTAAACAATTATGATGCGTTTTTTGAAAAGGCTTATTTCTCTCAGCACATGAAATTACGTAAACCCAATACCAATATTTTTGAACAGGTTTTGAGTGAAAACCATCTTAACCCTACAGAAACTTTGTTTATAGATGATAGTCCGCAACACATTGAAGGCGCAAAGAAGGTTGGGTTAAATACACTTTTAATGACTGAAAAACCAGCACAATTGGAATCCTTTTTAAAAGCTAACGGAATTATATAGCATGGAAGAAAAAAAGTTTAAATCATTAAAAGATTTCTATCCTTTTTATTTATCTCAGCACACCAATACCACTTCGCGTATCCTCCACTTTATCGGAACGGGCTTAGTTGCTTTAACATTCTTCGCCGGATTTCTGTTTCACCAGTGGCTTTTCTTTTTAGCCATCCCCCTGCTGGGTTATGGCTTTGCCTGGATAGGTCACTTTTTTTTCGAGAAAAATAAACCTGCTACTTTTCAATACCCGCTTTATAGTTTAGCGAGTGATTTTATATTTTTCTATGATCTCCTCAATGGCAAGCAAGACTTTACCGTAAAAAAGTAATACCATTGGCAATCTTATGAGCAGTGATCACTGAAAGCTGTTGATTGCCAATGGAAAATTAAATTTTTCTTCGCTTCAATTCCCTTTCAATCAAACCTAACTCACGGCCGGTTTGCCCTGCCACTGAAGTATTTTCCTGAGCCCTTCTGAATAAATAGGGCATTACCGCCTTAATCGGTCCGTAAGGAACATACTTTGCTACATTATAATTCGCATCAGCAAGATTAAAACTCAAATTATCACTCATACCCAAAAGCTGTGAAAAATAAACATGCGGATGGTTATGCATGATTTTTTTCTCATCCAAAAGATAGGTTAATAATCGACTGCTATCTTCATTATGGGTTCCGCAAACGATGGCTATTTCATCAATATGATCAATACAATACCGTAATGACGCATTATAATCTTCATCGGTTGCTTCTTTATTTAATTGAATTGGGGATGGATAGCCCATTTCTGCAGCACGCTTGCGCTCTTTCTCCATATACGCACCACGAACCATTTTTACACCTAAAATAAATCCTGCAGCTTTTGCAATGAGGTGATCCGCCTTCATATCAGCCAGTTTATCCTGACGATACATTTGATAGGTATTATATACAATAATGCGTTCCTGGTTAAATTTACGCATCATATCTAATGCCAGTTCATCAATTGTTTGCTGGATCCAGGTTTCCTCAGCATCAATCATAACCGGTACCCCCTTTTCAAAAGCAGTGCGGCAAATCATTTCACAACGCAATTTTACCTTATCAAATTCTGCCTGCTCATCTGCTGATAATGTTCTCTTAGCATCTAATTTCTCCAATAACGCAAAACGCCCTATCCCGGTAATCTTAAATACCGTGATGGGAATATTAGGATCACCATCTGCACGGAGAATGGTGCGGATGATTTCCTGGCAAGTTTCGTCAAATACCGTTTCTTCTTCTTCACCCTCAACAGAGTAATCCAGAATGGTTCCAACACCACCTTTAGCCAGTTGCACGATAGCATGATCGCATTCCGCAATGGTTTCACCACCACAAAATTGCTGAAAAATTGTAGCTTTTATGGCACCCTGAACAGGCAAGCCTATGTTTAGAAAGAAATTGGTAATCGGTGGGCCAACCTTCGTCAAAAAGTTGCTGCCAATCATTTTGAAAAGCCAAAAAGCTTTTTTGAGCTCAGCATTTGTTTTTTGACGGAACGCCACTTCCGTATTGTCGAAATTAGGCTGTTTATTGGGGGATAAATCCATTCTTAGTTATGTAATAAGTCAGTTGGATGCAAAATTATAAAAAGCATCCGTTGTTAAAACTAAAAACCTGTAAATAATCGTATTTTTGTAACAAAATGATACAATTCAAATTAGATGGGGAATTTATTCCATTAATCCAGTTGTTAAAGGCGACAGGATTGGTGGGTACCGGCGGAGATGCGCAGGCTGCCGTAATGGATGGATTAGTAAAATGCAATGGTGAAGTAGAGTTTCGCAAGCGTTATAAAGTCAGGGTTGGCGATATCATCACTTTTGAACAAGATAAAATCGAAGTCGTATGATGGAAACTTTAAGCAGCGCAGGCCATTCACTTTATTTCGAAAGTAATTTAGATGCCTTAAAAAATCTTTTAGAAAGCAACAAATACAGCAAGGTATTTATTCTTGCTGATGAACATACCAGTGAAATTTGTTTACCGGTTTTTCAATCGATGATGGATGATTTTTCAGACTTTGACCTGATTGAAACCTCCGCAGGAGAGGAAAACAAAAACATCGATTTTTGTATTGGCATCTGGAAAACCCTGCTAGATTTTGAGGCCGACCGTAAGAGCCTGCTGATTAACCTGGGTGGTGGTGTCATCACCGATATGGGAGGTTTTATCGCCTCGACCTATAAACGTGGTATTGATTTTATCAATGTTCCTACTACCCTGCTATCACAGGTAGATGCATCAGTTGGTGGCAAAACCGGCATTGATATCGATAACGTGAAGAACATGGTGGGCACTTTTACCCTGCCGCAGATGGTTTTCATTGAAACGAAATTTCTGGAAACACTGCCGAAGCGTGAACTATTATCGGGTTTTGCCGAAATGATCAAACATGGTTTGATTTATGATAAAGCTTACTATGAAAAGTTAAAAAAAACTGATTATTTAAATCCTTCGGCTGAAGACATTTATCGTTCGGTGGAAATTAAAAATGAAGTGGTAACCATTGATCCGCATGAAAGAAATCTGCGTAAGATTTTAAATTTCGGTCATACCATTGGCCATGCGGTGGAAAGTTATTCGCTGGCAAATGATGAAAATCCACTAACACATGGTGAAGCCATTGCTATTGGATTTGTTTGCGAGGCGGCTTTGTCCATCAAAAACAGTCGATTATCCAAAGAAGAACTGAAAGATATCAGCGAGTACATTTTATCATTATATCCAAAATATCTTATTAAAAAGGAAAGCTTTGAAACACTTCTGGAATTAATGCAAAGTGATAAAAAGAATGAAGATGGAAACATTTTATTTTCACTTTTAGAAACAACAGGCAAATGCGCGTTTAACTGCCGTGTAAGCAATGCCGATATTTTAAGCAGTTTGGATTATTATAACAGTTTATAAAAATGACATTTACCGGAAGTGATATTTCTGTAGGCGGATTATTTGGCTTTGTAATCATTTTGACATTGGTTGAAATGTATTTTAGCTATGCGCACGACAAAAAATTATATACGAAACGCGACACCTGGAACAATATATACCTGATGACAGCAGCTGTAATCATTAATTTGGGTATGAAAACTGCAACATTCTTTTTGCTTGAATATTGCTACCAGTTCCGTTTGTTTCAGATATCAAATTTCTGGATTTACTGGCTGATTCTGATTTTAGCCCAGGATTTTCTGTATTGGTTCCTGCATACAGTGGGTCATTATGTCCGTTTTTTCTGGGCCATGCATGTTACGCACCACTCATCAGAGCATTTTAATTTAACCACAGGTTTTCGTTCAACCGTTTTTGAGCCTTTATACCGCGTATTTTTCTATTTGCCTTTGGCATTTATGGGTTTCACGGCGATGGATATCCTTTTCGCTTACCTCGTAACGCAGATTTACGGAAATCTTGTTCATACGCAATATCAAATCAATTTCCCTAAATGGTATGAATATATTTTTGTAACGCCTTCACACCACCGCGTTCATCATGCCAGCAATGTACGTTACCTGGATAAGAACATGGGGATGGTTTTAATTCTCTGGGACAGGTGGTTTGGTACCTTCCAGGCAGAATTACCTGAAGATAAAATTAAATACGGCTTAACTTCTCAGCCAGAAGACATGGGACCGGTTAATATTATTTTCCACGAATTTATTGCTTTATCCGCCGATGTAAAGAAGGCCCCAACCTTTATGGATAAGTTGAAATATATCTTTAATCCACCAGGATGGAGCCATGATGGCAGTACCAAGATCGCTAAAATCATGCAGCAGGAATTACATGAGGCTGAAGCGAAGGAAAATCAAAATCAGAAAAATGATAACATTAAAGACTTCAATGAAAAGCAACGAACGTTAAGTTCAACGGGATAGGCAGATGTTTTTTAAACAAAATTAAATTTTATTCAAATTATTTTCAATTTACTATTGACAAATTAAATTTTGTTATTACATTTGGCTCATTCAAAAAGGAAATGAAATTATTCAACACATATTACTTTGGTTACTTTTACTATTTTAGTGAGAGCCGGGGCTAATATGCAAAATGATAGATAACAATATTAAAATGTATAAAAAAGTCCCGGCAAAAAGCCGGGACTTTTTTGTTTTATGCAAAAATGGAAACGACAAAAAAAGTAGCAATTCAAGGTATTAAAGCATCTTTTCATGAAGAAGCCGCCTACAAATTCTTTGGTAAAAACATCGGAACTGTAGAATGCAACTCATTTAAAGAAACCTGTGATAAGCTGGAGAAAAACGAAGCAGATTTCGTGGTTATGGCTATCGAAAATTCCATTGCCGGGAGCTTATTACCAAACTACACCTTGATTCGTGATTACGGCTTTTCTGTAGTTGGTGAGGTTTATTTGCCCATTCAATTGCACTTAATGGCTTTGCCTGGTGTAAAATTTGAGGACATTAAAGTCGTAACCTCTCACCCTATTGCCATCCGCCAGTGCATCGATTTCTTTTACGATTATCCGCATATTAAAATTGTAGAAAGCAATGATACCGCTGCCTGTGCCAAACGGATTCAGGAAGAAAAACTGACGGATACCATGGCGATTGCTAATAGTTTAGCTGCTGAACTTTACGGCTTAAACATATTAGAGCGCCGTGTAGAATCAAACAAGAAAAATTACACCCGTTTCCTGATCCTTAAAAAGGACAAAACAGACGAAGGTAAAAAAATCAATAAAGCATCCATCTGTTTTCAGGTGGGTCACAAAGCAGGTTCTCTGGCAACCGTTTTAAATATTTTTGCAGAGCAAGAGGTAAGCTTAACAAAAATACAATCTATGCCGGTATTGGGTAAACGAAATGAATATTACTTTTACGTTGACCTGGAATGGCCAAGCACAGAAAAATATGATAAGGCAATCAGAAAAGCCCTAAAATATACATCGAACTTTAATATTCTCGGCGAATATCAAAAGAACGATAAAGTCTGACAGCGTTACGATTTTAGATTTACGAATTACGACTCAATAATAAATCAATACAACAATTAAACAATCGAATTATAAAATATTACAAGCCCCAAATCATGAAACTTAATTTAAACATCCAACCCTTAAACACCTGGTTAAACGTAAACAACGAGCCACTTATTATTTCTGGACCATGCAGTGCAGAAACGGAAGAGCAATTATTAACTACGGCACACTTATTGGCTGCAACCGGCAAAGTATCGGTATTGAGAGCTGGTATCTGGAAACCACGCACCCGTCCGGGAGAATTCGAAGGTATCGGAAGCATTGGTTTAGAATGGTTAAAACGCGCTAAAGCAGAAACGGGCTTACCAACAGCTGTAGAAGTAGCAAATGCAAAACATGTGGAAGAAGCCTTGGCTGCTGGTGTAGATATCCTCTGGATCGGCGCACGTTCCACTGTAAATCCTTTCACAGTTCAGGAAATTGCGGATGCTTTAAAAGGTCATGATGTACCTGTATTAATTAAGAATCCGGTTAACCCTGATTTACAGCTTTGGATTGGTGCTATCGAGCGGATTAATGGCGCAGGTATTACCAAAATCGGAGCCATTCACCGTGGTTTCTCTTCTTTCGAGAAAAGCTCTTTCCGTAACGAACCAATGTGGGAAATGGCAATTCAATTGAAAACTTTATGCCCTGAATTGCCTATCATCAATGATCCAAGTCACATTTGTGGTAACCGTGAATTAATCCCATACATTGCTCAGAAAGCGTTGGATTTAGATATGCAGGGGTTAATGATCGAATCTCACGTTGATCCATCAGTAGCCTGGACAGATGCCAAACAACAGGTTACGCCGGCTGCATTAGCAGAATTGGTTGATCGTTTAACTGTACGTGAACCAGAAGCACCGAACGAAGCCTTTGCAGATAAATTAGCGGATCTACGTAAATCAATTGATAAAATTGATGATATTTTATTACAAAAATTAGCAGAACGGATGTCCATCGTGGAGAAAATCGGTGAGTTTAAACGCGATAACCAGGTAACCATTTTACAGGTGAACCGTTGGGATGCCATCATTAAAAAAGGCCATGCTTTTGCAAAAGCTTTAAAATTAGACTTAAATTTCACTGAAAAATTCTTAGAATTGATGCACGGTGAATCGATCCGCAAGCAAACTGAAATTATGAATGCTGGTAAAGCAGAGAAAGGTATTGCTGCTGAACAACATAACGAGATAAAAGCTTAATGATGGCAAAGGCTTGGAGGTTAAAGGTGGAGGGTGTCAAGTCCAAAGCTTAAAGACCAAAGTCTAAAGTACCATATCATTGTGAGGCAGATCACAATGATGATTTAATAAAATAATGGCGTTGTATCTTGCGAATTGTCATTTTGAGTTTGTCGAAGAACTTTTTAGCAGGTGTTTTCGACGGGCTCAACATGACGATGATCCAAAAACAACCTGTTGAGAATAAAACAGAATAAAATGTCGAAAAACGCCTTAGTTTCTTTTAAAGGAACCAAGAATATTAATACGGAAATCCAGTTAACAGGTTCGAAAAGCGAATGCAACAGAGCGCTGATTATTAGCGCTTTAAGCAACAAACTGGTTAAGGTTGATAATTTATCCAATGCGGCAGATACCGTTACGCTTGATGGAATCTTAACCGCATTAAGGGAAGACTCAGAACTCAAAACTGAAGACTCAAGACTGGTAGACGTTGGCCCAGCAGGAACAGCAATGCGTTTTCTATCTGCTTATCTATCGGCAAAAAACGGAAATTTTCTGTTAACCGGAACCGAACGTATGAAAAAACGTCCGATTGGTATTTTAGCAGAGGCACTTAAAACCATTGGTGCTGATATTTCTTATGCTGAATCTGATGGTTTTCCGCCTTTAAATATCAATGGTCCATTAAACCAGAAAACGGCAGAAGTGAAAATCAAAGGTGATATCAGCAGTCAGTATATTTCTGCACTATTGATGATTGCCCCAATCCTTCCGCAAGGCTTAACGTTAGAAATTGAAGGTGAACTAACATCAAGACCTTATGTAGACATGACTTTGGATATGCTTGCAGAAGTGGGGATTCAACATTCATGGACTGGAAATTCAATTACCATTGAACCGCAAGCTTTTAAGGCAGGAACCCTTATTGTGGAGCCAGACTGGAGTGCTGCTTCTTATTGGTACAGCATTGCCGCCTTGGCTGATGAGGCTGAAATTTCTTTACCGGCCTTGAAAGATAAAAGTTTGCAGGGCGATAGCCAGATTCAAAAAATCATGAAGATTTTTGGTATTGCCACGGAAAAAACTGAAAAAGGAATTTCCATCAGCAACCTGGGCTTATCCCTGGAAACCGATCAGGTGCTGGACTTGAAAACCTGCCCTGATTTGGCTCAAACCGTCATTGTTATTGCAGCTGCCCTAGGAAAAAACATGTCTTTTACAGGCTTGGAAACCTTAAAAATTAAAGAAACGGATCGCATTGCTGCCTTACAAAATGAACTGGCCAAGATTGGGGTAATGTTAACGGAAGATAATTTAGTTTATACACTGAATACGGATGAACTTCATTTCCCTGAAAAAATTACAGTAGCTACTTACGAAGATCACCGGATGGCTATGGCTTTTGCTCCCCTTGCTTTATTAATCAGCGAAGTGGAGATTGAAGACATGCAGGTGGTAGAAAAATCATATCCTCATTTCTGGGAAGATTTGAAAAAGGCAGGCTTTGACGTAAAGGAAATATAAGAAAAGATATTTGAGAAATGAGAACCTCGCAACACCTTTAAGTCTAACTTTACGCATATAAAAGTGGTAATAAACAATTAAAATTTAATCAGATTTGAATGAAATTTGGACAGAAAATCTCATATCTCCTGTCTAACTTCTCAAATCTAAATCATCAATTTAAAATAATATGGCAGGCAACTCATTCGGACAACTTTTTCGCATCACCACTTTTGGCGAATCTCATGGCGTAGCGATTGGGGTAATTATTGATGGCTGTCCGGCGCAATTGGGTATTGACATGGATTTTATTCAGTCGGAACTGGATAAAAGAAAGCCCGGTCAATCGAAAATTACCACACAAAGAAAGGAAAGCGATACGGTTCAGGTTCTATCAGGCGTTTTTGAGGGGAAAAGTACCGGAACACCAATAGCATTGTTAATTCCGAATGAAGATCAGCGATCAAAAGATTACGGGCACAATGTGGATGTTTATCGTCCCAGCCATGCCGATTATGTGTATGATGCCAAATATGGTATTCGCGACCACCGTGGTGGCGGGCGTTCCTCAGCACGGGAAACAGCTGCACGCGTAGCAGCTGGTGCGATTGCCAAATTATTTTTAAAACAGCAAGGCATTGAAATTTTTGCACATGTTACCGCAGTAGGAAACATTGAAGCACCAAATTTAGAAAGCAACGACTTATCCGCCTTACTGGAAGTCAGGGAAGAGAATATTGTACGTTGTGCCGACCCGGCAACTGCACATGAAATGATTGAATTTATTGACGCCATCCGGAAAGATGGTGATACCGTAGGCGGTAAAATCGGCTGTGTAATTAAGGGTTGTCCGGCTGGTTTGGGTGAGCCGGTTTTTGATAAATTACATGCTGATTTGGGCAAAGCAATGTTAAGCATCAATGCAGTTCATGGTTTTGAATACGGTTCAGGCTTTGCCGGAAGTGAATTAAGAGGTTCACAACATAACGACCGCCCCATCCCAAACCCTTCCCCTGATGGAAAGGGCTTCATCACAACTACCAATTTTGCCGGAGGTATTCTGGGCGGCATTTCAAACGGGATGGACATTACCTTCAAAGTTGCTTTTAAACCTGTAGCTACGATTATGCATAGTCAGCAAACCATTAATGCTGCCGGTGAAGCATCAGAAATTAAAGGAAAAGGCCGCCACGACCCTTGTGTGGTACCTAGAGCGGTGGTGATTGTCGAGGCCATGGCCGCTTTGGTTTTAGCTGATCAGTTTTTAAGGAATAAAATGAGTATTATCTAATATTATGTTGTTATTGCGATGCAAGAAGCAATCTATTTAGCAAGAGAGGTCGCTTTGTGCATCGCAATGATGGCAATTTTAATTTGTAATTAACAAAGTATGAAAATCCTCCCTATCCTACTGCTCTTTATTAGCTTAAACACACTTGCTCAATCCTACTCCGGGCACATTGCCAAACATCGCGATAACTACAAACAGGATTTTATCACAGAATCAAATTCACCTTTAAAAGAAAGTGATTTGCAGCATCTTCATTTTTATGAGGCAGACAGTATGTATAAAGTCATGGCCAAAGTAGATATCTTAAAAAATGAAAAGATTTTCAAAATGCCTACTTATGATGGTACCAGTAAAGAATTTTATCGTTTTGCTAAAGTCAGCTTTAATTTAAACGGAACGCCAATAACGTTAACGCTCTATAAAAATATAGCACTGGCTGCTAATCCGGCTTATAGGTATTTACTTTTTCTGCCTTTTACAGATCAAACCAATCAAAAGGAGACTTATGGCGGTGGCAGGTATATTGATTTAAGCGAAAAAGAAATTAAAAATCATCAAATCGAGATTGATTTTAACAAAGCTTATAATCCATATTGCGCTTATAGCGATGGTTATCGTTGTCCGGTACCACCGGAAGAAAATGATCTTCCGGTAGAAATAAAAGCTGGCGAGAAACAATATACCGGTGATAAAAAGCATAAAAATTAATCAGTGTACCGAAAACGTATGATTACAATGACTTTGATCCATTAATTTGATTTATATTTAACAGATATACACTAAAGTATTATTCTGATATTTAAATAAATCTATCCAAATGCGGTATAAATGCCTTGTAGTTGATGATCATGAGATTGAAAGAGATGCCCTGGAAATGCACCTCCGAAAAATTTCACAACTGGAAATTTTAGCAGTTTGTAAAGATGGCATGGAAGCCGCTGGTATCTTATCACAAACCAGCATAGACATTGTTTTTTCGGATATTGATATGCCTGAGCTTTCAGGAATTGGTTTATTAAAAAGCATCAAAAAACAACCTCTATTCATATTTATTACTGCCCATGGCCAGTATGCGGCTGAAAGCTATGAGGTGGATGCAATCGATTTTGTGGTAAAACCTGCTACATTTGAAAGGGTATTAAAGGCAGCGAACAAAGCCATAGAATACCTCGAATTAAAAAAACAAGTAAGTCATGTAAACGAAAATGTTTACAACGCCCCGGCTAATCAAGATGATCATTTCTTTTTTAAAGAGACCAAAGGCATCACCAAGCTAAAATATGATGAGGTGATTTATATGGAAAGTATGGGCGATTTTTCCAAAATATTTACTAAAAATGAGATGCATATCATACTGGTGAGTTTGAAAAATCTCGAGAAACAACTTCCTGAACATTATTTTGCAAGGGTTCATAAGCAGTTTATGATCAATAAAAATCACATCACTACTTTAACCAATCATGAAGTACATCTGACTCATGATTTCGTGGTTCCGATTAGCGCAGCCAACCGCCAACATTTACTTGAAAATGCGATAGACCAAAAAATCCTGTCCAGGTTTATAAAATAAAAACGAAATACAATCCGAAAAACCGGAAACTGCATGACATCGGAATCTAATTTATTTAGGCATGGTGATGGTGAAAATTGTACCTGCTGGATTATTTTTAGCGGCACTAATTTTTCCGCCCATCAGTTCAGTAAATGTTCTGCAAAGTATTAATCCCAGGCCTGTACCCTTTTCTTTTTCTGTACCCGGAGTGCTGATTCCAGCTCCCTGATAACCCATTTTATTAAAATGTTCCAATTGATGGTCACTAAGACCGGTGCCATTGTCAGCTATACGGAGATACACTTCATCGTCTGAACTTTTAACTGATATGCTGATCATTCCGTATCTGGGTGTAAACTTAATGGCATTGCTTACGAGGTTCCGAACGATCAGCGAAAGCATATTGGCATCAGCTTTAAACTTTATATCCGGGGAAGTATTATTTTCTATTTTTATATTTTTGGCATCCGCATGGTGTAGCACAGCATCTATTATCCTACTAATTAATTGATGGATATTCAAAGTTTCCATATCAGGATGAAATCCCTGCATCTGGCTGGCTGCCCAATTTAAAAGATTCTCCATCATGGTTGAAGTATAACTCAGATTGGTTTTTAAAGTTGCGGCATATCTGGTGAGTTTATCCTGATCAATAGCTCCTCCTTCCAATAGCTGAATAAATGAAATTAAGGCATTTACCGGCGTACGCATATCATGGCTGACCACACTAAAAATTTTATCTTTTACCCTGTTTAATTGCTGAAGCTCCAGTGTCTGCAGATTAATAACCTTATTTAAACGGGCGGTTTTACGCTGATTATAATAGATAATGGCTGCAATAAACAGAACGAGCGCAATCCCAATGCTAAGGTAAATCTTGATTCGCCAGTCGAACCGGATCTGTTGCTCCTGTTTTGATATTTGCTTGTCTCTAAGGGAGGTTTCATACTTCGCCTGGAGTTTGGCTCGTTCAAATTTCTCCGTTTGATTTTTTTGGGCAATTTGCAGGTCTAACTGTCTTTTTAAAAAAGTAAGTCGCTGCAGACTTTTTTCCTGATCACTTAAGGCCAGCTGTTGCTTTTTTACATAGAGTTCTTGTTGCTGCTGCCTGGCCAGGAGCATCTGTTTCTGCAATTCTATTCCTGTTATCTTTTGCGTATAGCGATAGTCTTTTTCTTTGAAGTCAAAATCAATTTGCATTTGTCGCCTGGTAATTTCTTTCTCTTTATCTTCATTAAAAATCTGATCCCTCAGCATAACATATTGTTTATAAAAGCTAAGCGACTGGTTATAGTCTTTTAATTGATAGTAGGTATCACTTAAACCAAGTGCCGCATTTTTTTTCTGGTCTGTAAAGTTATTTTCATCAGCCATTTTATAGCTTTCCGTAAATTGGGCTAACGCATTGGCATCATCGTTCTGTTGCTGATAAAACTTTCCTAAAGCATAGAGACAATCTACATAGCCTAGTTTATCATCCAGATTTTTACCAATTTGAATGGCTTTCTGATAGGTGATTAAGGCCAGGTCTTTTTTACCCATTTCATTGTAAACATCAGCTATACTTTTCCTTATGGATGACATAATGTTTTCATCATTTAAGAGATCGGCCACCCTTAATGACTTTTGATAGTATTGTAATGCTATGTTTAAGCGATCCTTTGGAAGGATGCCCATTTTTTCCAGTTCAAAAGGATTAGCCTCATAATATGCTGTCCCTATTAATTCATTAACGACTGCTACTCCCCTCGACTCTTCATTTTCACGCGTAAAGATTTTAAGTGCCATTTTCAGATAAACCAGCGATTGACTTTGGTTGCCGAGATCCTGATAAACACTGGAAATATTGGTATAGCAACTCGCCAGATCGGATTCATTGCCCAGCTGTTCATAAATGGCAATTGCTTTTTGATTAACTTCCAGGCATTTTGCATAATCAGGAATTGTAGCATACAAAGCGCCTAAGTTTAAATAGGTTCCGCCAACCATATCCAGGTTTTTTGCCAGTTCAAATTCAACAATTGCCTGACGATAATATTCTTCGGATTTTATAAAAATACTTTTTCCGTGATAAAATTTTCCACGGCGATACAAAGCGAAACCAGAGATGTTCCGTAATTTTAACTTTTGTGCAAGGGCAACAGTTTTGTCGGTATATTCTTCAAACTTACCAGCATCCTTTAATCCAAGATAAACTTTAGAAATCTGTTCCAGGAGTTTTACTTTCACTGAATCAAGCTGTGAATGCGATTGATTCAGCACCAACAGGCTATCTAACTTTTGAATATTACTTTTCTTTTGTGCATGTCCTTCCAGCTTAAAAAGCAATACAATCAGCAAAAACAGTAAAAGCCATTGTTTCCAGAATTTTGAGCAGGAATACAATACATCAACGAATATATTTTTCAACTTCTAAAATGTGCTAAAATTAAAAAAGTTTAAAATTGGGGGTAACTGATCGTTTTATGCTTTTAATGGCAATAACATGAGACATACAAATGGAATGATAATGATAGATAACCTCGTCTAAGGTATCTATTTTACCCTAAATTACATCAATTATTAGAATTTAAATAGCAACTTTTATTACGCTATTCAACTATCCATCTTTACGGATCACAGCATTAATACATCGCAGGAAACTGGTCCGGATGGGTTTCATGCATCATTTCGTAAATGGTTTCGATAATATCATCTACAGATGGTTTGCTGAAGTAATCGCCATCTGATCCGAAAGGCGGACGGTGTGCCTTGGCAGATAATGTTCTTGGTTTTCCATCTAAAGTAAAATAACCATTCTGATCTTCCAGTACTTTTTGCAAGATATAAGCTGAAGCACCTCCCGGAACATCTTCATCAACCACCAGAAGTTTATTGGTTTTAGCCAGTGACGTAGCACATACTTTATCCAAATCGAATGGCAATAAAGTTTGAGGATCAACAATTTCTACGGAAATGCCAAAATTGGCCAGTTCTTCTGCGGCTTCCTGTACCAACCTTAAAGTTGATCCGTATGATACTACTGTAATATCAGAACCTTTTTCCAGCACTTCTGCCTTGCCTAGCGGCACCGTAAAATCGCCAACATTGCTGGGTAATTTTTCCTTCAGCCGATAGCCGTTCAGGCACTCAATCACCACAGCGGGCTCATCAGCCCTGAATAAAGTATTGTACATGCCGGCCGCCTGAGTCATATTTCTTGGCACACACAAATGCATCCCCCTTAATGAACCCAGTAACATGCTGATTGGTGACCCTGAATGCCATACACCTTCTAAGCGATGGCCCCGTGTTCTTACAATAACCGGTGCCTTTTGCCCTCCTTTAGTCCGGTAAGAAAGTGAGGCCAGATCATCGCTTAAAACATTTAAGGCAAAAATCAGATAATCTAAATATTGTATTTCGGCAACCGGTTTTAAACCACGCATGGCAAGCCCAATGCCTTGCCCCATGATCGTCATTTCCCTAATGCCTGTATCAGTTATCCTGAGTTCACCAAAACGGGCCTGTAATCCTGCAAAACCCTGGTTTACGTCACCAATATTCCCTAAATCTTCTCCAAACGCCACCAATCGCTGATCACGTGCGAAGTTTTCATTAAAACAGGCATTAAGCACTTCTCTTCCATCTACCATTTTAGAAAGCTCATCATATACCGCATCAACTACAGTAATCTTATCCGGACTTTCCAATCCATTGGTATGCAGTTTAGAATTATACCGCTCGAAACTCAAAGCTTCCTGGTCTTTATACCAGGCCAGTATGTCTTCACGTTCTCTGGTATTAAATTTAGCTGATAAACGAATGGCCTTACGTGCAGCACTGAATACTTCCCTTCGCTGTGCATCAGCCGTTGCCGCCAATTGCGCACCTATCCTGGCTAATTCCGGCTGGTGTTTGGCCAGGCCGCCAATGAGATCGATCACTGTCTTCTGTTCCGGTTTAATGCTGTCCAAGAACTCATTCCAAGCTTCTTTTTGCGCATCACGGACAAATATTTTTGCTTTTTTCTCAATGTCTGATATTTCTTCATCCGTTGCAATGGCAGAATCGAGCATCCATTCCCGCATCTTTAAGAGGCAATCATGTTCGCTTTCCCAGATCAGGCGATCTTTTGATTTATACCTTTCATGAGAACCAGATGTAGAATGCCCCTGAGGCTGCGTGAGTTCTGTAACATGGATCATTACCGGCACATGCTCATCCCGGCAAACCTGGATGGCTTTTTCGTAAACTTCGCATAGAGCAGGGTAATCCCAGCCTTTTACTTTATAAATTTCATATCCGGGTTGATGAGCATTACGCTGGAAACCCTTAAGGACTTCAGAAATATCTTCTTTAGTGGTCTGGTATTTTGCCGGCACCGAAATTCCGTAAGCATCATCCCAGATGGATATGGCCATTGGTATCTGCAGTACACCAGCCGCATTTATTGCTTCAAAAAAAACACCTTCAGAGGTGGATGCATTACCGATTGTACCGAAGGCAACCTCATTACCATTCACGGAAAAATGCTTTAAATAATCGAGTTCCTTATTGTTTCTGAAGAGCTTGGAAGCATATCCCAGGCCAACCAAACGAGCCATTTGTCCGCCTGTTGGCGAAATATCTGAAGAACAGTTTTTGATCTGTGTTAGGTCATTCCATGATCCGTCTTCATTTATGGATTTAGTTGCAAAATGACAGTTCATTTGCCTTCCACCTGAAAAAGGATCGGCACCATTTGTCGGATTTGCATATAGTTGTGCGAAAAACTCTTTGATGGTAGATATACCTGTTGCAAAGGCGAAAGTCTGATCCCTGTAATAACCTGAGCGCCAGTCTCCTTTTTTGAAAACCTTTGCCATGGCCACTTGTGGCACCTCTTTACCATCACCAAAAATGCCAAATTTAGCCTTTCCTGTTAACACTTCCCTGCGACCTAATACACTAGCTTGCCTGCTTTCATAGGCGATCTTATAATCATTCAATACGATGGTTTTAAAATCTCCAAATGTCAGCTCAGAATTATCAATAGAATTGGTTATAAATTTTTCATTCTGCATCATAATCAAATATTGGTTCTGGCAAATATATGCAAAATTAAAAGCTTGCCTTAAAGTTCGATTGTAAAATTATATATGGAAGAGTAAAATATAATTGGAATAGTTTTTGTTTTAGATTGAAATTATTAAATTTGTTTTAAGAATTTTAAAAAAATAATTTCAAATATAACATGAAAAAAATCTTAGTATTATTCGCCTTCATTTTAGGTTTTGGTTTGGTTGCTAATGCGCAATCAAAACCTGCAGATTTTAAATTTGAATCAGAAACCCATGATTTTGGTAAAATTCCGATGGGTAAACCGGTAACTTTCGATTTTAAATACACGAATGTTGGAGAAGAACCATTAATCATTAGTAAAGCTGAGGCAAGTTGTGGTTGTACTGTTCCTAAATACACTTCAACACCTATCAAAAAAGGTGAAACCGGTGTAATTTCAGTAACTTTTAATGCTGCCGCGGGTCCATCTGCATTTTCAAAAGCGGTAACTTTAACTTCAAATGCAAAAACACCTATAAAAGTACTTTATATTAAAGGTGAAACCGTTGCGGCCAGTTCGAAATAATTTTTCAATAAATATTGTAATTAAAGTCCCGATAATCATCGGGACTTTTTTATTTTTGTGCCATGCCAAAGATTTCACTTAAGGGGGCGCAGATGCCTGCTTCACCAATCAGAAAGTTAACACCATATGCTGATCAAGCAAAAAGAGATGGTAAGAAAGTTTATCACTTAAATATCGGTCAGCCGGATATTGAAACGCCGGAAGGCATGCTGAATGCCATTAAGAATATTGATTTCAATGTTTGGGCTTATACACCTTCAGAGGGAACACTAGCCTATCGTTTAAAGCTTGCGGAATATTATAACAAACTGGGATATGGCATTACACCGGAAGACATCCTGGTAACGGTAGGCGGATCAGAAGCCATTACGATTGCAATGCAAACCTGCGTGAATGAAGGTGATGAAATTATTATTCCTGAACCTTTCTACGCGAACTATAATGGTTTTGCCTGTATGAGTAATGTGGTGGTAAAACCCATTTTATCTTTTATTGAAAATGGATTTGCCTTGCCTCCAATTGCTGAATTTGAAAAACTCATTACAGAAAAAACGAAGGCCATTATTATATGCAACCCCAATAATCCTACAGGCTATTTGTATTCCAGGGAAGAACTGGAAGCCTTAAAAATGCTTTGCAAAAAATATGACCTGTTTTTATTTTCAGATGAAGCTTACCGGGAATTTTGCTATGACGGGCGTGAATTTATTTCACCGATGCACCTGGGTGGGCTCGAAGAAAACGTGGTAATTATGGATACCGTTTCTAAAAGATATAGTGCCTGTGGTGCGCGTTTGGGTTGTTTAATCACCAAAAACAAGGCTGTGATTGCTTCGGGCTTAAAATTTGCACAAGCCAGATTAAGTCCTGGTATGGTGGAACAAATTGCCGGTGCGGCCGCTGTGAATACGCCTGATAGTTATTTCGAAAAGGTAAATACCGAATATACATTACGTCGTGATACTTTAGTAAGCCGTCTAAATCAAATTGACGGTGTTTTTTGTCCGAATCCGGGTGGCGCCTTCTATGTGGTGGCCAAATTTCCTATTGATGATGCGGATCTATTTTGCCAATGGATTTTAGAAGATTTTACACATGAAAACCAAACGGTAATGATGGCGCCAGCAACTGGTTTCTATTCTACCAAGGGTTCTGGAAAACAGGAAGTTCGCATGGCTTATGTATTAAATACAAGTGATTTAAATGCCGCAATGGATTGTCTGGAAATAGCCTTAAAGGAATATCCAGGAAGGACAATCTAGTTTACGATTTCTGTTTACAGTTTTTATAATAAATGCCAGATAAGCAGTTTACAGCTGTATTTGGCATTTTTTTTGTACATTTGCAACCAGGTTTTCAACTTTAGACTTTAGACTTTAGACTTTAGACTTTAGACTTTAGACTTTAGACTTTAGACTTTAGACCTAAACCGGGGCCGTTCTTGGATTTGACAGGGTGGCGAAGGTTATGTTAGCATGCAGTGCGTTGTTCGGAGAGCACTTAAAGTGAACGATCACATTTTAGTTGGCGAAAACACTTACGCCTTAGCTGCCTAATTTAGAATTAGATAGCTTTTGTCCCTCTGACTGTTGCATTGTTGGGTTAGAATCCGGGGCATCGAAACAACAAAGCTGGCTTTAAGGAGATACGACTTAAAGTGAGATCAAGTATCTAAGGTGATGAACAAGGTCGGTTTTCAGCCCGTTTATCATTCGAAAATTAATTGAAAAATAAGCATGTAGAAGGTATAATTTATCTCACAACTGGACAAGGGTTCGACTCCCTTCGGCTCCACAAATCTTCAAAAGAATCCGCGAAATTTCAATAATCTCGCGGATTTTCTTTTTTTTATGGTTTTTAAGTCTGGTACAGATCTGAAAACCATATTCACCCTAATTCTGGCAGAAGGTATAACCCTATATTTAAAACATACCTTTAATGATGATTTGATGCTACCGAAAAACTTTTTATCAATAATATGAATATGAAGTTTCATTAACTGGCGGTCGTTTTTATGATTAAGGTTCCGGAGGTGGGATTATCTACCATTTTAATGACCTGTAAATCGAAGACAATTGAAGTTAATAGGTTTCACAAAACTTAAAAATAACACTTCGGTCTCCGGCTCTTTTTAGTTTCAATATAATATCCAACCGATATTTCATGCGAGCCGTAATCATAATTATTTAGCTTGTTCAGGCTATAATCATAACCATAACCAATACGCAGGTTGGACCGGATAAAAAATTCACTGATGAAACCAGCAGCAGCCTTACTGTTCAGACCGCGCTGCAGATTGCCTTTGGGATAAAGTTCTACTGAAGTCCGGTAAACTGCGCCAAGCCAGAAACGCTCTTTGATTAATATAAAGGCATTTAAATCTAGAGAAGTTGGTCCATGTAAATCATCCTTAATTAAAAAGGTAGGTTTAAAAACGAAATCCTCACTTACAGGAAATGCCATGCCTGCGGTGAGGTAAAAATGTGGTTGAACTTTTACATTAAGCGCATTGTAATCGCTAAATACTGATAGTGATTTGGCCAGAAGATTGTTGGCAGAAAAGCCAATAAAAAACTTTTCGTTGGAATAATGAACACCGGCTCTTACATCAGGTGTGGTTTGACTGACCACTCCCGTAACGATACGGTTATCACCTTCTTCAATAGCCTCCAGCAAATTACCGTTTAAGGATGATTGAATTACACCTACGCCCAAACCAAAGGCAAGGATATTGGTTTCGGTACGATCCAGTTTTATCCGGTAGGCAAAGTTTGCAGATGCATTTAAACTACTTTGTGCACCAATTTTATCTTTGGTGATGATCATGCCGAGGCCTAAACTTTCATCATTAACTGCTTCATCTGCAGATATGGAAAGAGTTTGCGGTGCACCTCGAACGCCGGTCCATTGTGCCCTGGCAAAAGCCTGAAGATAAAGTTCTTCCTTATAACCTGCATATGCCGGGTTGATATACATGCCATTAAATACATACTGTCCAAACTGGGCATCCTGTTGCGCCAAAAGCTTAAAAGCAGATGTAATCATGATTAAAACAAAAAATATCCCTCTCCAAATGTTCATGCTTATATATTTTATCATATTTACCGTATTACGGTTATGTAACCTTTGTAATCCTGCCAGGCTGATGTTCCGTTCTTCACTTTAACTATATAGAAATAGGTTCCGTCTGCCAGTCCCTGAGCAGTCCAATCATTTTGGTAATGATCGGATTGGTAAACCGTACTTCCCCAACGGTTAATAATGGTTACTTCATTTGATTCAAATGATTCCAGAAGTTGGATATAAAAAGTGTCGTTTTTGCCGTCCCCATTAGGCGTAAAAACATTTGGTATTCTTAAACCTGAAATCTCTTTTTGATCGGTTGATGTATTATTGGCCAAATTCGGATCAAACTCTTTAACCGTAACCACGGCTGTATTACTCACTATACCAGATTGTTTCGCTCTCACTTTAACCACCAGTTCAGCAAACTTACCGTTGGCCAGTAAAGGAATATTCCAGTTGATGGTTTGTTTAGATTGATCGAAGGTGGCTAAGCCATCTGTAGGCTGTTCAAGGCGTTCCAATAATAAGTTATTTGGAAGCGCATCTTTAATTTCCAGCTGGGAGGCATCATGTGAACCATTATTAATGACGTTTAGATAATAATCAAAGACCTGGTCAACGACTACAATTTTTGATTCTGACCGCTTTGTGATGGCTACATCGGCAACAGATCTATGTGGCACAACGACTTCCATTTCATCAGAGAAATCTGAGAAGCAGCCCAGCGCATTCCATGTAGCCACTCTATAAATTCCTGCAGTTGCGGTAATCAGTGTCTGTTTATTTTGCCCGTTCACCAATACATTATCCTTATACCAGATATACGAAGCTGCCCCCGCCGAATTTGCACGCAAAACCACTGACGATCCTGGTGAGATCGCAATCGTTTGCCGCCCTTCGGAAGCAATCTGGCCCATTGCTGTTTGAATAAAAAACAACATCAAAGCCAATGACAGAAAGGAGAATACCCTTCGTTTCATTTATACCTTATATTTCAGAAAATGTAACCTTCTACCTAGAAAGTAACTGCGGTGGCAGTACCTGTAATGGTTCCTGGCGTAATGGTTGGTTTTGTTGGCTTAGCTGTAACCGTAATATCATGATCTGCAGTTTGCGCACAATAGTTTTTGCTACCAATTACATAACCTACTTTTAACCTGTGTTTTTTTGTTCCAACTGTAGCAGGCGCAGATGGTGTATAATCTTTTGCTGTTGCACCTGCTATTGCAGTTTCTACAGTACCTTCAACAGTATACCATTGATAGGCCAATGTAGTGATGGTAGGATCTTCCGGATTGGTAACTGAACCAACCTGTGCCAACGGACTTTCCAAACAGAAATTGGCAGGTGTAAAATCAACTACCAAAGGTTTAAGTACATATACCGGTATTTCCTGCAATTCAGACTCACAGGCACCTGCTATGGTTGATTTGGAACTTAAATAATAATAGCCGGTATTTAAATCAGCTGCTGCAATTTTATTTCCTGACACTAAAGTAATACCTGTACCTGGCGTAGTAGTTTGCGTTGCACTATACTTCACAATCCAGTCTTCTCCGGAAGGAGGAGATGGCAAAGTAAGGTCTGAACCCTTACAGAATAAACTCACCCCAGGGGTGTTTGGAAGTACCTGTGCAGATACTTTTGAAAATGTGCAGATGATAACGAAAATAACTGCGAGGATGGTTTTTGTAGTAGAATTTTTCATGGGGACTGATTTTTTTGTTTAATTAATATTGAGATGTAGTTTGCACCAGCACATGCGGCGCTGATGGTTTTGGATTTATTTTAAGGTTAAAATTAATTTGAGCACTGCAGCCTGCTGCATTTTTTAAGGTTAGTATGCCCGTATGCATACCTACCGGGGCATTAACAGGGATGTTAAAAGGAATACTTCCTACTGGTAAAGTCTGGTTAATCACAGGATCAAAACCAGCTGTATTCCAATTAATGCTATATGTTACAGGGTTATTTACCGGGTTGGTATAACTTAATGATGATGCCGTAAAGCCCTGACAAATTTCAGGTTCAGTACCAAGCGTTAAACCGGGCAGGCCACTTATCACTACGATAAAATCTGTTTTTTTCTCTTCGCAACCTCTAGCAGTAGCAGTTATCGTTGCCGTACCTGAAAAGGTATCATTCCAGGTTACCTGACCACTGGTGGCATCAACAATACCTGCCGCTAAAGGCAATAGCGAATACACTATTTCTGTAGTGTTGCTTGCAGTTGCCCTATAAGTGTCTGTGCCGGCACCAATACAGCGTTTATCAGTTAATCCACCGTTAAAAACGGGGGTGCTAACCTTTCCGTTTACTGTAATATTTCCGGTTATGCTTAATGCATTTCCGGCAGTACCAGTTACGGTGTAAGTTTTTGCTGAACCTGCGGTAGTGGGTGTACCACTAATGGTTAATTTTTTTGTTGAACGATTATAGGCTGAAGTTATGCCAACCGGTAATCCCGCAACGCTAACGTTAGTCGTACCTGACGGGATGTCATAAATAATATCATCCATCGTTGTACCTACACAAACTATTCGATCGCCAGAACCTGTATTGGTGGTAACCGAGCTCTGATCATTATTGGATACCTGATCAGATTGAGTACCCGTAATGGTCGCAGTATTTACATTCTGGCCTGTTTTTACCACCTGGGCCGTAATCGTTAAACTTATGCTAGTATTACTGGCTAAATCGCCAATGGTCCATACTCCAGAAGCTGGATCATAACTGGTGCCCTGTGGTGCTACGTTTGATACATAGGTAAACCCGTTAGGCAACAAATCCGTAACTGACACCCCTACTGCATTGCCATTACCTAAATTTTCGGCCTTTAGGGTAAATACGACATTGCTGTTTAATTCCGGGTAGGCTACATTAACCGTTTTAGTAATGGAGCGGTCGATATTACAAAGGGAGATGTTTAAAGGTAATGAAGGGGCGCTGATACCACATTCTAACTGCGTAGTCACACTGTAATTTCCAGATAATGTGGCCACGTACGTATTGTTCGTAGCGCCGTTTATCGGCTCACCATTCAGATACCATTGGTACGGGCCTGCATTTGGCTTAACAGTTAGTGTTGCAGTAGTACAATCTGTTTGACTGACAGCAGGTTGTTCTGCCTTTTCAGGGAAACGGGAAATAAAATTAGACATCGAAAAGGCATTACTTTGCTGCACCATCGAAACCGTAAGCCTGCTTGCACTAGTGAGTATAATGGTAGCGGGCTCTCCGATATTAGTACGCGTAAAACTCACCAAAGATAAGCCCGTATTGCCCAGCGGTTTGCGACTGTTTATGCCCGCTATAGTTTCAATGTCTTTATTGTTATAAGGCGGGTTGCCATTTGAAGTCAAAAAAATTCTATCTGTACTACTTGTAATAATATAACCGAAATAATCCAGGTTAGTATTTTGGTTATAGGCTGTAAATTTAGTGGTTTCTACCTTTTTAGAACCAGAACAACTGGATATCGGGACTAATGTAGCCACATCCACCTCACAACCTTTGCCGCCAGAAGCACCTGCCGTACCCGAAAACACTTCAATATTTTTAGTCGAAGAGATATAGGTAGAGGAATATCTACCGGTATTTTTTGCCGGATCATAATCTCCGTTCAGATAACCATGGTTAAAGGTTTGCTTATCTCCGGGCTGTGCTAAGGTGTATGTTGTTGATCCTTTCTGAACTCCGTTTTGATCAAAATTGATCACCCTTATGCTGGTGTTTGCCTCCGTTGCAATTATTGTAGTTTGCTCTGCAATCATATTACCTTCGCCCCTAACCACTACATACTCCTTACCCAAGGAAGCAATTGGCGGAATAGGATTGTAGGCACCATCACCGCAGCCACCCGGCGCATCCAGATCTGCAGAAGTGTTCATTACGGTAGATTGTGAAGATTCAACCAATGTTCCGATAGGTGCATTGAATAAATAACTCTGTCCGGCATTTAATGTAGCTGTAGCCACTCCGCCTATCTTAACAATAGTATTATTTTGGATGGCCATAATGCTATAGATTGGCGGGTGTGCAGAACTTGCAAGATTTCCATCCCGATAATAGCCTACCCTAAAAGATGTTCCTATTGCCGCATCACCAAAACTAAAGAGTGAAGCATTTCCTTTAATATCTTCATCAGTACCATCAGTCCCTAAATTATCAGAAGCTACATTTCTTAAGTTCACCGAAATTGTGCCTGTCGCGTTTACTATTAAACCTGCTGCGTTAATTACGGTATTCAGTGGGTATGCGGGCGCGTCTTTAGGTAACCCGCTAAAGCGTTGTACATAAGGAGTACCCTGCGTGCAGGTAAAATTAAATAATACAGTACCATCGCTTTTAGATATGGTTCCGGTAACGGTTCCACTTTCTGATGCAATCACAATCTCATTGGCCTTGCTCCAGTATTGCCAGGGTGCTGGGGCAATATAATGTACAGAATAAGGAGGTGGAGATAACAGTTTTCCGGCATGTATGGTTGCCGAATAGGAAAAAGCAGCTAAGCTGATGTGTGTTTTGGTTTTACATTGCACAGCAGTATTACTTACCGCAATAAGCAATATTAACCCTGCTAACCTATTAAATAAAAACAGTAGTAACCCTTTAACCATACACCAACCTTATAAAGCCCCTTATGTGCCTAACATGGTTCTGAGATTTATTAAAATGTATGGATACATCTTAATAAATTTTACACAATCAGGTTAATCACCTTTTAAGCGGATCACCTATTTACGTAAATGAAAAATGTATGGTTTTTGGGGATTTTACAGGCCAATTTAAAGAATTATTTTGCACTAAAAAACACCCTAAATATTAATTTTAATGCATTTTAAAGCGGTTTTAAATCAATTAACACACAACTAAAATTGGCTGTATTTCTATTGATACGCGAATCAGCATAAAAATAATTCAATTTGTTTGTTTTTTGAGTTTTGATTTGTTTTAAATATCTTTTATTGAGGCTTTTAAATTATTTCTGTACTTTAAATTTACATGAGAAAAGTTTTTTTAGTTTTTTTCTTAAAAAAATCTATGAATGACGACGTCATTTTAAAATTATAGGTAAATAGGAAAAATAAGGCCGGTGATCTTGCATCATTAGGTTTAATTTCCTTAAAACAATCTTCGCCCAAGTTGGTCAAGGATTTTATATCTAAAGAAGCAACATGATATCAGTACCATGAGGGAGTATCTGATCCAACACTGATTGCGCCAGAAACCTACACTTTGGATCAACACTTTTTGGATCGCCCTGGAAATATTGAAATACAACTCGATTTCGTAAAAGATTATAGCACTAACGGAGCCATGTATCCAAATTTCATGCCTATTTCAGGGCTTATCATCCACAACTTTTAGCCGCTTGGGGGAATAAAGACCCTTACTTTTTACCTGCTGGTGCCGAAGCCTATAACGCGATAATCCTAATGCAACGGTTAAATTCTATCACACGGGCCACTTCGCCCTTGAAACAAACGCTAAAGAAATTGGCCGGGATGTGCTAAACTTTTTAAATGGATTGCCTAAATAGTGTCATGCCTGATAGCGGAAATGCTCATTTTTTTGAATGAAAGCTAATGTGGCGTAAAATTTATTTAGCCATTGTACAGTGGAATCCGCTAGAGACATCTTAATATCAATTGTTAATAAAATAAGAGGCTGTATCATATTTCCAGATTTGTCATGTTGAGCCTGTATAAACACCATCCGGGTATTTTTCTAAAGTCCTTAGACAGGGTGACATTTCGAATTTATGATACAGCCTCGTTTTTCGTCGCATTTGTTATCAGGATTCCCTGTTTACGGGAGTTCCTTAACTTACGTATCGGAATAACTCTAATCCGGCTTTTCGTTGTTGTAGATTTTCAGCACTTCATCGGCACTCAAAGCTTTATTATAGTACCTGATATCATCCATAGATCCTTTAAAAAAAGCAGCATTGGAAAAATAAAACGGACTGCTTTTATCTGTAAAGCTTAATATGCCTTTGGGCAGAATCTGGCCAATGGCTAAATTTACAGGTGTGGTAAGGACAGATGCGTTACCGGCAGCACTTTCAGATCGTGTTTGCACACCATCTACATAAAAGCTTATGGTACCATTCCCTGCCGTAACTACAGCGTGGTGCCATGTTCCCACTGCCATTTTCCCAGGATTACTATCCCTATCATAAGTAGCAGCTGGGGTTTTCAGTGTCATGAATAAAAAATTATCAGACTGAAGCTGGAATTTAAAACCGTTCCATTTATTTAAAGAAAGGAGATAATTATCAGCAAAAGCTTCTTTAACGTTAATCCAGAGGCTGATACTCAATACCTGCGGGTTAAGTGCTGGGCTGTAAGGAACTTCAATATAAGCGCCCTGCTCGAAAGCATAGGCATTGTTAGCCTGACCAAAGCGATCAGTAGTGGCCACTGGTAAAACTCCGCCATCCTGGTGATTATCAGCTGTTCCGATAATCCCTGTCATTAAAGTTCCATTATGGCCATTGCCGGTAGCATCCGCTGCATTACCATTAAAAAGCCATTTCGCCACCAGGTTGGCTGCAGCTACTTCTTCAATTTTTCTTGCGCCAAAGTCAGTGGCGGCACGCCTCAAATTGGCTAAGGCATTATTCACTTCCTCCTGAGTGTAAGCTCCTGTAACAACTGTTGCGGACAGATCAATAGCAGATTTAAACTGCAGCCTGGCTTGTTTAGGGTACTGACCGATATCGTGGCCTTCCACACTTTGATTATACAGTTGCTTAACAGAATCAGTAAGTTGGGTAAGGCTTGATTTATTGGAAGCATAATCTGGCAGATTGGCTTCATTTTTACAGGATGCAAAAACAGCAATAGCCAGCAGCAAATAAAACGGGTATTTCAATGATGGTTTATAATTTTTAATATTCATTTTAATGGTATTAAAGTTTACCGTTGGCGTTTAATTCCGTTTGAGGAATTGGAAAAAACCGGTTGTTTGTATAATTAAAGTTTGGCGCACCAGGCTTTATTGCAGCATTGGCATATGCCTCGCCATAACGGATCACATCAAAGAAGCGTTGAAACTCCAATGCAAGTTCTGAGCGTCTTTCCCTGCGGATTACTTCCCTTAAATCGGATTGATTAATCACTGTTACCGCAGCTAGCAGATCGGCCGGAGGCGTACCGTCATAATTTTTTCTTGCCCTTTCACGCACTTTATTTAGCGGCACTAGCGCAGCAGCAGATTGACCTGATTCGTTCAGTGCCTCAGCCTTGATAAGCAATAGATCTGCAAAACGCAACGCCTCATAATTCAGGTTTCCATCGTTTTTAGTGGTAGTAGGTACCTCACTCAATGGTTGAACATGTTTTTTGGAGAGATAACCTGTGCTGCTCCATGAAGGGTCAAAAGTATTATCATAATAGGATTTCCCTGTCCTTGCAATAGTCAGATCAAGCCGGGGATCATTCGCTTCAAAATTATTGACCAGACTTTGTGTTGGAAAATAAGTACCTGCTCCATTTAAAGCCCGGGGTGCAAACCAGTAATTCAAGGAATTTCCCTGTGAAGGTTGTGCCCCGCGGCTGTGCCATACTGAAAATATGACTTCACTATTGGTTTTGGCAGATGCATTAAAATTATCGGCAAAGCGGTCTGTTAATGCATAACCTAAGGCTTCTACCTGTTCGCTGTATTGAATGGCCTGCGTATATTTTTGTTGAAATAGAGAGGCCTTGGCCAATAAAGCCAGTGCGGCACCTTTGGTTGCCCGACCCAGATCGTTGTTTGATTCCCATTTTTGGGGTAAACCGGCGGCGGCTTCCGTGAGGTCTTTTTCAATCTGGGTGTATACTTGTGCCTGCGGAGATGCAGCTACGGCAGCGTCCTCAAGCGTACTCACTTTTAAGCGCAGCGGAATGTTTCCATAAAAATTAGTCAGCAGGAAATAATAATATGCCCGCAGAAATTTCGCCTGGGCAAGCAATTGCGTTTTAGCAGGTTCAGTGATTGCTGTATTATCGGTCTTAAGCCCATCAGTGATCACATTACAGCGGTTAATACCATCATAATACCTGGCCCATAAAGATTGTACGGCAGCATTTCCCGGCAGGATATTGTACAGATCAATAGCGGTATAATCTGCCTGTTCACCCGCGTTTCCTCCGATAACAACATCATCCGTAGCCACATCACCTAATACCCAAACAGGATTACTGGAAGCATCCGTAAAAGTAAGCGGGATATAAGCTGCATTCACAGCCGTTCTGGCCGTAGACTCATTGCTGAACAGATCTGCATCAGAATAGTAACCCAGTGCAGGCTGATCTAAAAATTTCTTGCAACCCGTTATAGAAATCAGGCACAAGGCAAAAGAAAGTATATATATTTTTTTCATCAGATTAGAAGTTAAGGTTCAAGCCAAGTGTATAAACTCTTGCAGATGGATAAGTTCCCCAGTCAATACCAACAGCCCTTACACCATCGCCCTGACTATTACTACTGGTATAAATCTCCGGATCAAGGCCGGTATATTTTGTAAAGGTTAAAAGATTTTGTCCGCTCATATAAATGCGCATTGATGCTATTTTCAAGGCAGAGAGCACTTTCGGGCTCAAACTATAGCCAATCTGCAGATTTTTTAATCTCAAATAAGACCCATCTTCTAGAAAACGGGTTGATGGTCTTTTATTGTTTGTGGAAGAAGCAGAGCTCCAGGTAAGGCGTGGAAACTGATCGGTACTGCCCGCCCCATTCCAGCTGCCCGTGGCTACACGTTCGGTAATGTTAAAGGCACGATAAAAACCTTCAATATCTGTGGCCACCTGGTTATACAACTTATTGCCATATGCCCCCTGAAAAAATACACTAAGATCAAACTGTTTAAACTTCAGGTTCCCGGTAAAGCCGTAAGTGAGTTTTGGAATAGGACTTCCGGCAAACTGCCGGTCTTTCTCATCAATAATCCCATCTCCATTGCTATCCTTATACTTCACGTCGCCTGGCTGAATGCCATTACCCTGATAAGCATGTGTAAAGATATCCAGGTTGTTCTGGAAAATTCCTTCCATAGGAAGCAAATAAAATGCCCCTATTGGTTGCCCTACTGCAGTAAGCGTAGCATAATATTCATTGTCTATCCTTCCACCAACAATCGGTGATCCAGCCAGCGAACGCACTTTATTTTGAAGCGTAGCCATATTTCCTGATACATCGTAACTCCAGTTTTCAGAAATCTGATCACGGTAAGAGATTTGAAGTTCAAGCCCCTGGTTACGCACTTTACCGGCATTCACATAAGGACTTCCGCCCCCGCCTGCACTTGGTGGCAAAGGATTGGCAAAAAGAATATCGGAATTATCTCTAATGAAATAATCGGCACTGAACTGAAGCTTATTATCAAAAAATCCGGCATCTAAACCAAAGTTACTTTGCGTACTGGTTTCCCAGGTGATGTTTGCATTCCCTCTTGAGGTAAGCGAATTACCTATTACAGGTGTACCACCGAAGGGATAAAACCCGACAAAAGAATTCAATGAGGTATACGCATAATTGCTGATTTCCTGGTTGCCGGTTTGACCGATACTAGCCCTTAATTTTAGCATGGAAAGCGACTTGAAATTTTTCAGAAACGCTTCCTGATCCAGCCTCCACCCTATTGATCCGGCATAGAAATTACCATAACGGTTAGCCGGATTTAACCTGGACGATCCATCCCTGCGTACAGTAAAGCTGGCCAGGTATTTATCGGCATACTGATAATCAGCACGACCAAAAAGGGAGAAAAGTGCCCATCTCGATTCGTTCTCGCCATTTTGCTGTATGCCAATTCCGTTATCAAGATATTGAAAATCTTCAGATTGGTTTGGGAAAATTGATCTGGATGCAGAAAGGCCGTTCGTGCGGCTTTTGATATTTTCTGTTCCGGCAAGAATAGTTAAATCATGCTTTTCACCAAACTTCAGGTTATAGGTTAATGTATTGGTCCAGTTATAATCTAACTGGTTCGCATTAGCACGGGCCAGACTGCCAGGGGAGTTTTGTGCACGGTCTCCCCAAATTTTAAAGAACTGTTTAAAATCAGTGATAACCAATGTTCCACCCAAAGTCGTACGGAATTTTAGTCCGTCGATAATTTTAGCCTCTACAAATACATTACCTAACGCGCTATAAGCATTATTGTTCCGGTCGAAGTTATCTGCATAACCCACTGGATTTAACCCATCACCAAAGAAATTTGAATTTTCAGGCAGATCTACATAATCGCCATTGGCTTTAAACACCGGAGTAGCCGGCGTACGGAAAAGAGCATAGCGCATGACGCTGGCTCCTTGATTGCCGTTTCCAAAACCATCACCCGAAGCACCTACCTGTTTGGTTTTTGCATAAGAAAGATTCAGGTTTATTCCCGTAGAAAAGACTTTGGACAGGGTGCTGTTTACCGCTGTGCGCAGGTTAAACCGGTCATAAGCGCTATTATTGATCAATCCATCTTGTTTGTAATAATTGGCAGCCACCAGGTAATTCCCGGTTTCATTGCCACCACTTACGGAAAGGTTGCTGTTATTAATCAGTGCCGGTTGCAACACTTCTTTCTGCCAATTTACATCAGGCAAGCTTGCAGCAAGGGAAGCAGGAATTGGTGTCCGTCCATCAGCAACGGCGGCAGCATTAAAGGCTGCAACATATTGCGGCGTATTGGCCATCTTGATTAAATCGCCATGAACCTGAACGCCGGTATATTGTGAAAGATTAACTATTGATTTACCAGATTTCCCTTTTTTAGTGGTAACTACCACAACTCCGTTCGATGCCCTTGCGCCATAAATGGAAGCAGAAGAAGCATCTTTTAAAATGCTGATGCTTTCAATATCTGTCGGAGAAATCTGATTGATGCCTGAAGTACTGGGTACACCATCAATCACATATAGCGGATTATTATTGTTAATGGTTCCTACACCGCGAATCCTTACGGCAATGCCCTCACCCGGAGCACCGGTGCCTTGCGTTACGGATACGCCGGCAGCTTTTCCCTGTAATACCTGATCTACCCCGCCTACAGGCATATTATCTATATCGGTAGACCTGACCTGGGAAACGGCTCCGGTAAGATCCTTTTTTTGCTGGGATGAATAGCCGGTAATTACAACATCATCTAACGTCTTGCTTACCGGCATTAAAGAAACGACTATTTCCATTTGATTACCTGGTCGCAAGATTTTGGTATTATAGCCAATAAACAACACCCGAATGGATGAATTACGGTCAGGAAGGTTTATGCTAAAGCGGCCATCAGCATCAGTATTTACTTTATTTGGTTTTCCTACTACCTGTATAATGGCACCAGGAACAGGATTTCCTTTTTCATCTTTTACAATACCTTTCAATACTCTTGAAGTGGTATCGGAAACATTTGGCCGGGAAGTTTTAGTTAGTGTATTTTGACTAGCGGAAGCCGGGACAGCAGATTTGACCGGGCTGGAAGTTGGAGGAACGTTAATTGGCGGTACTGATGTAGCTGGTACTTTTGGAACCGGATCTGGCGGAATTTGTGTTTTCGCCGTAGAATCCGGTCGCCGCCCGAGCGAATCCGGAGTAGTCTGAGCCTGTACATTGACAGCAGCAGCAGCTAACATAAGAAATAGGAAATACCTTCGTAACAGTAACTTCATCTTAAATTTCGGGTTAATAATCTTAATCGTACTGCAATACAATCCAGATGATGAAAATGTTTTAGTAAAGCATATTTTATTTTCCACAGGCAGGCAGAACATTCTGATTTTGAAGTATCATTATAAACGTTATTAGGACATTTATAAAAAAGTAATATATTTACATTTCTTAAGCAGCGTTTCAATCCGTTCATTTCCATGAGCCGATGTTTGAATTTTCGCTGCCAAGGATAACCAGATATGATCGCCATGCTTCAAAAGCCCAACGTCTACTTTCCCATTTTTACAATGTTGAAGTGCTGTATATATCCAATTGATGTATTGCAGCAAACTTATTCCATTAAAAAGTATTCCAGGCAACAAGTATCCCTACCCTATCTGTTTTTATAAAAAATTTATCAACCTCCTAATATGACCATCATTAAAAACATTTCTTCAGCGTGCATTTTGTTATTATTTTGGTTTAACACCCATGCACAGGATCTTCAGGTTTCCAGTCCTGATGGCAAGTTAACTGTGCAACTGAAGTTAAATCAAGGCAAGTTGTTCTATCAGGTTTCACTAGACGGGCAGCAAATGCTTGCCGATTCTCCATTAGGTATCAGGGGAGCCGGAGCAGACTTATCTCAGCAGCTTCAGTTAGAAAGCAAAGCATCGCGCCAAATAGATCAAACATACCAGGAACCTAAAATAAAAAAAAGCAGTGTTCATTACCAGGCAAATGAGCTGACCTGTACATTTAAGAATGCGGGCAAGAACCAGCTGAACGTGATTTTCAGGGTAAGTAATCATGATATTGCTTTCCGTTATGGTCTTCCTCAAACCGGAGAGACTGCCACCATGATCATTGAAGAGGAACTCAGTGGTTATCATTTTCCATCTGTTACCACCACCTTTCTTACCCCTCAGGCTACGCCAATGATTGGCTGGATGAAAACGAAACCCAGTTATGAAGAAGAATATACAGTAGATGCGCCAATGGGTGTGCCTTCTAAGTATGGTGTAGGTTATACCTTTCCTGCTTTATTTCGTGTGGGTACCCAGGGCTGGGTTTTACTTTCAGAAACCGGCGTAAACGGTGCTTATTGCGGGTCAAAACTCAGCGAAGGCACAAAAGACGGAAATTATAAAATTGCATTCCCGGAAACGGGTGAAAATAACGGTATGGGTCGTGCCAATCCTACCATTTCATTACCCGGCGCTACACCATGGCGCACCATTACTGTGGGCAGGACTTTGAAGCCGATTGTGGAAACCACTATCCCATTTGATGTAGTTGAACCTCAATATGCGGCAAGTAAACCATATACTTTTGGCCGCTCTACCTGGAGCTGGCTGCTTTGGCAAGACAATAGTGTGAATTTTGAAGATCAGAAAAAATTTATTGATCTGGCCGCTTCCATGGGTTATGAATTTACCTTAATTGATGGTTTATGGGATAAGCAGATCGGACGGAAAAAAATGGAAGAGCTCGCAGCTTATGCCCGTGAAAAAAATGTTTCGGTAGCACTCTGGTATAATTCAAACGGTTTTTGGAATGATGCACCACAGGGCCCTAAGAACAGAATGAATACCGCCGTAGCACGTAAGGAAGAAATGGCCTGGATGCAGCGCATTGGAGTTAAAGGAATTAAGGTAGATTTCTTTGGTGGCGACAAACAGGAAACGATGAAATTATATGAGGATATTCTTGCTGATGCAAATAGTTATGGTATTACGGTGATTTTTCACGGTTGTACACTTCCAAGGGGCTGGGAAAAAATGTATCCTAACTACGCGGGAAGTGAAGCCGTACTGGCTTCCGAAAACTTAATTTTCGGACAGCATGCCAATGATATGGAAGCTTTTAATGCCAGTTTACATCCCTTTATCCGTAATGCTGTGGGTGCCATGGAATTCGGACCCGTTTTACTTAACAAACGCCATAACAAAACCAATTCTGGTGGTACCATCAGAAAAACTACCGAAACCTTTCAGCTGGCTACTGCTATATTGTTTCAAAGTCCGATTCAAAACTTCGGAATTACACCAAATAATTTAACGGATGTGCCTGCTCATGCGATCGATTTTATGAAGCATGTACCCACTACCTGGGATGAAACTGTTTTGATAGATGGCTATCCGGGAAAATATTGTGTGCTTGCCCGTCGTCATAAAGGCCAGTGGTATATCACCGCCATTAACGCCGAAAAAACGACGAAAACCTTAAATCTCTCCTTGCCCATGCTGACAGAAAAAACGGTTACCCTGTACGCTGACCAGGAAGACAGAAAGCCTGAAAAACTGACCCACACGCTAGGTAAATCAAAAACGATGAAGATCAGATTGTTACCGGATGGTGGTGCTGTAATTGTTGGAAAATAACGTATCAGCCAATTGGCCTGCAATGCAATGCGCCCGGTAAAAGACAAAAAATACTACAAACTAAACAGCGTATTCAAGCATATTCGCCAACCTTTGGCCTCAAAAAGTCTGAGAATTTCAATATTTTCAGGCTTTTTTTGGTTAAAATGTCTAAAAAAGTTTATCACTTCTACTATGATAATCTTCCTTAAGGTGTCAAGCAAAATTAATTTCAATATTATTTTAATTTTCCTATTTTAGTTGATCATCTTCTGTCAACCTGCTCTCCAATGAAAACAATTCTCACCTTACTGCTTGCCTCCATTACTTTATCCAGCTTAGCTCAAAAAAAATTACCCATTGTTCTGGCGGGTGCCAAAAGTGCCAAAATTTATGAAGATGGCAATTCGGTATCAGGTTGGGGCATTAACCCGAAAATTGCACGCGATACCTATACCACCAACAAGTTTAGCAAAAGCAAAACAGTAAAGTTTAAAACCGATGTTGATTCCATTACTTTTCGTCTTAAACCGGGAGGGCATCATGATTTTGTGGTATTGCTGAAGGGTAAAGATTCCTGCCTGACCCGAATTCAGGCACGTCCACTTCAAAACTTCAGTAATCTAACACCTGAAGTGCATGATTCTATACCTTTTTTCGTTAATGCCTATAATACGAATCTGGTTCACATTGTATTAAATAAAACGGATTCATTAGTGATGAATTTTGACAGTGGCGCAACTGAAATGTCACTCACTACCGATGTACTACGGCAAAAGGTCAGGTCAAAGCCAAAACTTTATGATACTTTCCACGAAATCAAAGTAGGTCAGAAGATTTACAAAAGCAAGATTTACGACACACAGGTGGTTGGCAATGAAGCAGATGGATTACTGGGATGGGATCTTTTTGATGGGATGGTTGTAGAACTGAATTACGACCTTAACCTCATAATCGTGCATTCCAGGCTACCCAAAACGGTAATTAAAAATAACAGATTCTCCAAATTCAATATCCGCTACATTAATGACAGGCCTTTTATAGAAAGCAAAATCATCCAAAATGGTATCAGCCACAAAAACTGGTTTTTATTTGATTTGGGCTATCAGCGAACAGTTATGCTGGATAATGACCTGTTAAAAGCGGCTCGGTTCCCGATAGAAAAAATGGAGGTGATTAAAAAAGTGATGATCCATGGTACCCGTCAGAATGAAATCCCGGTTGTAACGGCAAACTTAAATACTTTAAAAATCGGCGCATTTGAATTGAATAACGTACCTGCACAGTTATTGACGCAAAATAAACCCATGCGCGGCATCAATGTTCACATCCTGGGCAATGAAGTGTTAAAACGCTTTAATACTTTTCTTGATTTTCAGCATGATGTCATCTATATGCAGCCAAACCATTTATACGATATGGAGTACACTGATAAGCGGAAAAGTTAAAACCATAAGCCTTGCTTAAATAGATTGATCTCCGCAGGATTTTACCTGAATCAACGGACTACTTCTTTCTACCCTGAGATCTGGTAGTGAGGTATTGCTGCGTTTTGATGTTTTCCCACATGATTAATTTATCTTCAATCTTTGAAAACGCACGGATATCACCATCCTGTGAAATCACCAGGCCCAAAGCTGTGGGATGGTTCCAGCAATATGCAATCATAGAGCGGTGTCTGGTTCCATAGTAACGCGGATCATGTGCTTCCAGCGACTTAGGTGTAGCCGTAGCGGTAGAAGAAACATAAATTTTGCGCGGCATCTTCTTGGCCCGTAATACCGCACCAAAGCCATTAGTTACCATGCTTCTGTTAAAAAGCACAACCCCATCCACACAACTCTGCGAAGCAATAAAATCTATGGCTCCCTTGATTTCATCGGCTGTTCCTTTCTTATGATAAAAAGATGCCGACTCGCGCAGGTACAGATCCTTGCTGATGGTTCTTTTGCCGGTATGCATGCCTCCCTCAATGATATTTTCAGAAACATAATTATCTACAGCAGCCTTGGCATGTGCAACCATGGCCAGCGTCAGCCGTTCATAATGTATCCGGTACTTTACATCCAGGTCGGCACTGTCATCCGCCAGCAATATCGCACCGCCATGCTGATAGTTCTGAATCTTGAGGAGGAGCCTGGAAAAAGTTTGTATCCACAGCCCGTCCAAAAAATCTTCCCACTCGGCATATTGTTCCTCCGGATGTTGTTTTTCAAGATATTCACGAAGGTTAACCTTTAAAAATTCCGCATTCTTTCTCAGTATCTTTGATATCGGCCCAATGGTCAGCACATCCAGGTAGCGCTTAACCAAAACATTTTGCTTTAATGTAGCCAGCAGTTCATAATCAAAAAGCACATGCAAGGTTCCGATATCACTTACTGCCACCTGGAATAATCCCGGCTGTTCGGAACCGGTATCGGATTCATAATTCAGGAAGTTCTGATAATGCATGGCCTGATCAATCATTCCCCAAATATAAAGCTTGCCATTTTCATCATAATAAACCGCAAGGGATGAACTTGCAGGGTCGGCAGCCTTTGAAAGCTTGGCCAGGGTTTTGGTATCCATACTTAATGGATGCTCGAAAGCAATGCAACTCCATCTTTCGGGAACAATATGTGTCGGAGGTGCCGGATCCGGGTTGGATGGATCAATAAAAGTTACCGTAACCCTGATCAGATCACTTTCTTCCTTACACATGCTTGAATAAAACAAGCAGTCAAAAAAATCAGAAAGCACCTGAAAATCAGGAAGAGGGAATTTTTGCTTCGTGAGCCTGAGCTTATCATGTACCAGGACGGCCAGGTCCTGAGGGCGTGAATTTTCCAATTGATCTACTTTTATAGTATAACACCTGCCAGCGAAAATCGTTTGGCGATAATGAACAGCTATTCCTTAACATTAAATTTCCATCATTACAGCAGTATTTATTTAAATGCTATACTACACCACCCATTAAGGGATCGGTTTTGCCCACACGGCCGGTTTCTACCCTGCCTGCATAACGCTCGATGTATTGCTCTTTTCCAGCTACGCTGATACTGAAATCATACCAATTATAACTTTTAGTCAAATCAACCAGATAATTTACTGTACTTTCTGCAGCAACTTTAATCACTTTATTTCCAGTCTTATAACTTAAATCATTCAAAGTTACAACTACTGCCTGCCGGCTGGTATTTCTGATCAACAACATGATATTACCCGTTAATTTTCCTGCCTGATTTTCGTAAGTACAAGCTACTGACAGGGCAGGATTATGCTGATCACCGGCAAACTCTCTCATGAATCCGTTAGCGCCATGAACTTTTAAATGATAATGGCCATTTTCAAAATCTGCCAGGGCAAATTCGTCGGTTAACTTATCACCAGCTTTCACGGTATAATCCCATACTTTTAATTGTTCTCCCTTAAATGGCTTCATACCATATACCGTAAAAGCCGAACCTGCAGCCTTTTTAGCAAATGCGGTATTGCCGGCACTTAATTGAAGCTGGAAATGATCACCTTTTAGCCTTCCACTAACATAAAGTTCGTAGGGTAATGCACAGGCCGCCCGGATTCCTTTTTCCTGCTGCGGAAAATATGGTGAAAGGCGATGATCCGTATTAATTACCTTAATTTCTTCCTGACTTAATTTACGGTAATTATCAGGAAGCTCTTTGAATTTAGCAGAATAAATGGTTTGCATAAAAGGCTCTTTCTCCATTAAGGTGGGATGGGTAATCTTTTCACCGTTATAGGGCCTGAAAACCGAGCTTAAATCTCCGCAAATCGTTCTCCGCCATGGACTGATATTCTCTTCCACGATTTTTTTATTATACTTTTTCTGAATAAAGTTTTCGAGAAACTGAAGTGAAGAAGTATGATCAAACACTTCCGAACATACCAAACCGCCTCTGGTCCATGGCGAAACAATTACCATTGGCACGCGGTAGCCCAGGCCAATCTGGCTTTCCCTGATATTACTTTCTTTTGTAGAGGGATTGGTTTGCTGATCTTTCGCTGCATAATCCAATAAGGTATCAATTCCATCCGATACTTTTCCCGCGTCTTCTTTAAACGGATGTGGCGGCACAAAAGGCGGTACATGATCAAAATAACCATCATTTTCATCGTAAGTCATGATAAAAATGGTTTTTTTCCATTGTTCCGGATTTTTGGTCAGGATTTCCATTACTTCACTTACAAACCATGAACCAAACCATGGCACGCCCGGATGATCAGAGAAATTAGCCGGGGTCATTAACCAGGAAACCGTAGGCAAGGTTCCATTATCCACATCCTGACGAAACTGGTGAAGAATATCTCCCTTAGGAATATTCAACACTCTTTCCACGCCATTTTCATCATACTTTAAAGGACTTAACTGGTGAAAATCAGGATCATTTGAATTAATTCCAAAGGCTTTTGCGTTTAAGTTTTTAGACAGATCAGATAAGTCAGCATGATTTTCCATGGTATAACTTTTCATTTCCTCTTCTGTTTTTGCCAGCAATTTTCTGATGGCCTCTACTTTATTTCGCTCCTCTTCAGTAAGTGGCTGTTTCGCAGCTTCTGCAATTTGTTTCAGCAGCAAGGCTTTCTTTTCTGTCAGGTTAGCAATTGCTCCCGGATGCAAACGAACATTATATTGCTGAAAATATTCCATCACATTGGTACCGAAATTGCTCAACCAGGAGCTTTCCTCTCCATTAAGACCAAAGCCCATGGTTAATTCATTCTGGTAAATTTTCCATGATACATCATTTTCTTCGAGGCGCTCCGGAAAGGTTTTCCAGTTTAATGTTGGCTTATCATAATTGCTGTTATTCCATAAGTGCGCTACGCCTTCTGGCTTATTGCTTTCCCTTACAGTTCCTGTCATCCAGTAAAAACGGTTGGGGTGTGTTCCTGCAATAACAGAACAAAAATTCTGATCGCAAACGGTAAAGGCATCGGCCAGCGCATAGTAGAAGGGAAAGTCTTCCCGTTTGCAGTAGCCTATGGTAAGCGGCATATGGGCGTAAGTTGCTATATATGCCTTTTTTACATCCAGCCACCGGTCATATTTGCCACCATTTCTTGCATCAGTCTGATCGGTCCAGTTATGTCGCGTTGAACCCATCCAGGCAATTTTGGTTTCTTTGATATTTAAGTGCCATGGTGCATAGGTTTCACCTTCTTTATTGGATTGAAGCCAGACTTTATTCTGATTGGCCAAAGTAATGGCTCGTGGATCGTTAAAGCCCCTCACCCCCTGCATCATGCCAAAAGCATGATCAAAAGAGCGGTTTTCCTGCATCAGGAAAACAATATGCTCTGCATCATAAAAGGTACTTCCAATGGCAGGGTCGATGGCAAGCGCCTTTTGTATGGCTGGTGGCAACATGCCGGATAAGGCAGCACCGCCTGATAACAGGGCTGCCTTTTTTATAAAATCTCTACGGGTATCCATTATATTTATTTATGATCTTAAAACGAGTATCTGTGGCAAGTGGTATCTGGTACGGTGTACCCACTGCCTGCTTATCGTCAACATTTTCACTTACTCGGTATTCATATTGTTTTTTAGCCCGATCAAAACGGGTAACCAACTGCAGGGTTTAAGGTGTAACTCACCTTCAGACATCTATTTTTCAATTCGCAGAATCAATATCTTGGTTTTTTTAATGGAGCGCTGTACCAGTGGTAAGTATGGACATCCTGCAAAATAGATGAACTCAGAGCATTGTCTATGTTTTTCATCTTCTCTCATCATTCTGCTGAGAAAGGCAGATAAAGCTTTCAGAGCTTGTTTGTTGGTTCTACATTTACTTACCATTGGCCGTCACAAAATTACCACACCGTGTATTAACCTAATGTTAAGTATTCATTGCCGAACAGTTTTGTTACAACGCATCCTGTCCGCCAGTAGGAAACTTTCTCTTAAAAGGAAAACCTCAATAGAAAAATTATGTTGCTGAGTCCCATTCTTATCTTCTAAGCGGTTTAGAAGTGGTTTTTAATTAAAGTCTGCCAGTGATTTCCTTAAACAGTTTGTATTCAGTCTAAATAAGGATATATTTGCAAAAATTACATTTAATATCAATATTCCCTATTTAAGCCATTACTGATAATGTTTAGCAGAAACTATTCCTACTTATTACCTTTTAGTCCATCTACACTCCTATTTTCTTTTATATTATTTTTGCTTATTCCGTTAAATTCCACGGCACAGCAGAATGATTTGATCAATGCCTCTATATCCGGTACGGTAAAAGATACAGAAGGACAACCCTTGCCAAATGCAACGATAAGCCTCAGTAGTGGAAAAAAGAGCCAGACCGATACCTACGGAAAATTTATTTTAAAGACATTATCATCTGGCAAATACAGTTTATCCATCAGCTTGATCGGCTACGAAACTTTAAAACAGGATGTTGCACTGATCAGTGATTCCACTCTTAATATCGCTTTCGTACTTCAACCAGCAAACGCCCTAAATGAAGTTATTGTAACAGCAGGAAGGAAAGCTGAAAGTTTGAAAGATGTACCATCTTCTGTAACCATTTTGAACGCACGTGATGTGAAAGAACAATTAAACGTTAACCCATCTGTTACCGCCATACTTGGTAATACCGTTCCCGGCCTTGGAACTTCAAATAATAAAGCAACCAATTCGGGGCAAACCCTAAGGGGCAGGCAGGTATTGGTTTTAATTGATGGTATTCCGCAATCCACTCCTTTGATGAATGGTAGTCGTGATATCAGAACGCTTGATCCATCCGTAATTGAAAGAATTGAGGTAATCAAGGGGGCAACCTCCATATACGGGAATGGCTCTGCAGGCGGTATCATTAACTTCATCACTAAAAAACCAAATACTGATCAAACTTTAAGCGGTACTTCGAGCATGGGAATAAGTGGTAATTTAGCCCATCCATCCAATACTTTGGGATACCGTTTTTCACAAGGTTTTTCAGGCACAATAAACAAGTTTTCATATGTAGTTAACGGCACTTACAATTACACCGGTGTACAGAAAGACGCAGATGGCAATGTCATTGCCCAGCCTGACGGACTTGGAGAAAATTCATTGTATAATGCCTTTATCAAACTGGCCTACAAGCCCAATGCTCATAGCGAAATGGTGGCTTCCTATAACCTTTTCAGAAGTGTACAAAACAGTGATTATGTAAATGTAGTTGGCAAATATGGCATTACCCCGTCAGTAGGGCAAAAAGGTGATGATCCAGGCGAGGCGGCAGGCACCCCTTATAATCATAATGTACTGGTGGCTTATCGCAACACGGCCTTACCCCTATCGAGCAGCCTGGACCTTTCCGCCTATTATAATGGATTTGTTTCCATGAACCGATATGTTGCGCAGGGAACAGCCTGGTATGGCCCCGGTCAAACCAAAATACAATCCTTCAAAAAAGGCGTCAGGCTGACATTAAATACGCCATGGAAAGCCGGAAGTTTGGGCAATGGTGAATTAACCTATGGCCTGGATGTATTAAATGACCGCACCAACCAGGTATTAACGGATGGAAGGGTTTACATCCCTGATATGAACATGCTCAATATAGCACCTTATGCCCAGATGAAATTTGATATCCTCACCAATTTCATCCTGAAAGCAGGCATCCGATATGAAAATGCGACTGTTAAAGTAAAAGATTTTAATACCATTGCCCGCGGACCTAACGGGCAGGGAAGTATCCCGGTAAGTGGTGGAAAAATTCCTTATCGTGCCACCACCTTTAATGCTGGTTTAAGATACAACAAATATGACATTTTTAACCCCTTTGTTAGTTTTTCACAAGGCTTTGCCATCAACGAACTGGGCCGGATCCTGCGAACAGCTACCAGCAGCACGCTGGAAAGTATTGCAACAGATCCGATCATCACCAATAATTATGAAGCTGGTTTCAGTAGCAGGTTAGGAATTTTAAATGTAACAGCCGCCTATTTCATCAGCACCTCAAAACTAGGCGCAAACCTGGTAGATGTGGGTGGCTTTCTGGTACCACAGCGTGAGCCGGAAAAAATAAAGGGCTATGAAATTACGGCAGACTTAAACTTCAGTCCGCAATGGGCGCTTGGAGGCAGTTATGCTTATACAGAAGGAAAAGCAGAACAAGCCAATGGTACCAAAGTTTACATGAATGGGTTACGTATTGCTCCGCCTAAAGCAACGGCTTACCTGACTTATCGTCCGGTATCAGCACTTGACCTGAAATTATTCTGGGTATATACCGGAAGCCGCGACCGCTTTGATGTACGTGCCAATGGCTTGTTTGCCAACAGTGAGGGTGATGTAAAAGAGGTCAGTCTTTTTAACCTTTCTGCAGGCTACCGCTTCAGTCAGAAATGGTCTGCTGGTTTAGGTGTAGAAAACTTACTGAATAACTCATATTATCCAGTAGTCAGCCAGTACCGCGCCATCGATGCAGAATATGTGCGTGGCATTGGCGCAACCATGAGTTTAAACTTAAATTATTCTTTTTAGTAATGTTTCGGAAATCGTTTTTCTGGTTACATAAATGGATGGGCCTAATTACTGGTCTGGTTGTTTTCATCGTAAGTATAACGGGCTGTATCAATGTTTTTTCAGATGAACTTAAAGCATTTTTTTACCAGGACAGATTATATGTTGAAAACAGGCCAAAGGATCGTTTTTTAAGTTTTACTCAACTGCGTGGTGCTGCACAGGATGCGCTGAAACCAGGCGTTAAGATTTCCCGGGCAGAAATTTATCCGGGCAAAAACCGCAGCTGGGTATTTCGCGCATCCGCGACCAATAAAAAGGCTTTCGGTTACTGGAAGCAGTACAAATATTATTATCGTGTTTACGTTAACCCCTATACTGGCAAGGTGATGTATGTGGAAAACACCAAAAATGAATTCTTTCAACTGGTGCTGAATCTGCATATGAATTTACTGCTTGGTGATTCCATCGGCACCATGATTACGGGAATAGCCGCGGCATGTTTTTTTATTTTATTATTGAGTGGCCTGGTGTTATGGTTTCCCAGGAAATGGACAAAAAAAGGTTTCAAAAAGGGCTTATTGCTGCAATCAGGAGTTGGAAAAAAGCGCTTTAATTATGATTTGCATAATGTAATGGGATTTTATATCCTGATCCCAGCCATGCTGATCTGTATTACAGGACTTGTTTTCGCTTTTTCATGGGCAGATCAGTCGGTACAATACCTGGCAAACGGTGCTAAAACGGTCAAAAAGCGAAGTGTTCCGGCATCCACAGCCAATAGTGCTTACCCTGCCCTGCCAACAGATCGTGTAGTGGAGAGTTTACTGACCAAACACCATACTGCGGATCTTTTTTCCATCCGTTTCAGGGAAAAAGTAACCGACCCGCTTGATGTGCAGGTGAGGCTGGCCAAAAACCGAACACACCTTTTTGAGTGGTACTATTTTGACCGGAATACCGGAAAATTGCTAATGCAGTATAATGATAAAACGGTTATTGGCGGAGAGAAATTCAGAAGCATGAATTACGACTTACATACTGGTGCCTATGCCGGAATGCCTTCTAAAATACTGGCTTTTATCATTTCTCTTATTTGCGCCACGATGCCGGTAACGGGATTCATCATGTGGTATAATAAAAGTCAGCCGAAGAAACGAAAATCAGGCAAGTAAGTTTATTCACGCTAAAATACCGCAGCCATCAAAATGGCAACCATGCTTTTAACCCTGGTGAGTGGCGTTATGAGATCGGGATAAAGTTAAAGGGGTGCAAGTTTCTTCCACAAATACTTCAGTCTTTCTGCCTGCCAAAATGAAGACATTAACTGGTCATCAATGATTTAATCGTTAATTCCTCACCTTTCCAGGTGAAACGGCAAACTTTTGCTTGAATGCATTGCTGAAATGCTGGACGGATGAATAGCCCAATTGAAATGCAACAGATTTTATGGGTGTACCCTCCAGCAGCATTTCCCTGGCCTGCTGCAGTTTGTGATCATTTAGATAACCGAATATGCTTTTATCAAAAAGGCCTTTAAATCCCTGTTTCAGTTTATACTCGTTTATACCACAGATCCTGGCTAAAGCTGCAACAGATGGCGGTTGATGAATATGTTTAATTAAATAATCCCTGGCAAAATAGATACAGTCCTTATCGTATGCAGACGGCAATGGTAAATTATTTTTTTTAGCCACTGCCCTTTCAAAAGATTCGGCCTGGAGCACCAGTAATTCTGTGCATTTTGATTCAATGAAAAGAAGTTTTAATCCGCCGGTGTATTGACAGTGCAGAATTTCCTGCATACAGTTTTGCATGGCCCAGGAAACCGGAAGATCCTGTTCAGCAATTTGCGCATAACGCCCGCTATCCAGATGCTCAGCTAAAACCTGAAGGGCCTGATTGGAGTTTTCAGCGAGCTGCAGGAACTTTTCTTTAGCAAAATGCACTTCAAAGAAACGGTAATTCTGGTTGGTATCATACACACCGGTACCATCCAGTTCAGGCATATAAATAATGTTTTGCTGGTTCGCGTTAAAATCATATTGTTTTTTATTCACCTGGTTGTATATCCTTGCACTTCCTGATAAGGTGAAGCGCAATTTAACCATATCCGGAACATCACGGCCCGGGCTAAAATAGATCTGATTTTGCTTGAACCGAATATCACCATATACAATATAAAGGTCTGGCGTGCTCATCTGTACCAGTTCAGCCTCACTAAAAGAAAAACTATATTGATTTCTGCGCTCCTTGATAACCTGTTTCTCATCTGGAAACTGCTCAAAACGCCCACCCACGTTTTTCCAGGCGCCATAATCTTTACCAACATTAATCCCCATATGGGCAATAATGATAAAAAAAACGGAACTATACCCTAATGATTTTTAAAATTTACATTTCTTGCAAAAAAGAATCCTTTTTATGTAAATCGTTTAAGCTGTCAATACTCACTTTTGCAAATCAATTTATAATTCAATAATTAAAGCACAAAGTAATTTTTTGATGGAAAGAGATTCACAATGCCGTATGGAAAAGTCAACTGATTATAAAAAGAAGAGCCAACGAATAGCAGCTATTGCGCATAAACCAGCCAGAAAAACCAAACAGGACATATCAACAAAACCTCAAACTGCCATTTATAAAACGATAGAAGCGCTTAACCTGTCTGACCATTCTTTTGTACTTGAGATTGACCGGCAAAACAACCACCACCTGCCATTCCTCTTACAACAGGCCAAGGGGATTGGTTATTATGGCATACAGTTTTCTGAAGAAGTGAAGGAACAAACCAAATCCGTTGAATTTTTTAAAAAAGATGATGGCTACGGCGAATTGATAACCTTACCAAATGACGGAAAATTAAATTTTGAGGATCGCTTTTTTGATTGTTGTTTTATGGCCAATACCGTTTATTTCTGGGCACAACCGGTACTCATTTTTAAAGAGATTTACCGGGTTTTGCGTACTGGCGGATTATTCAATCTGACTTTTATCGAAAAAGAATTTGGAAGAGATTTGCCCTGGACGCAAGCGGATTTTAAATTTTATGAACTTAACGAGCTGAAAACATTCTTCAGAATATCTGGCTTTGAAACCATCGAAGTGAAGCAAATGACGGAAGAATTGATAGCTGCAGACGGCCAAAAGATGGTGAGGCCTTTTATACAAATCAGCGGAAAAAAGTAGATTTTCTAATTTTAGCCATTAATAACAAGGTAAACCACCTGGTCTGGTCTGTTCCGGAATATTTAAACCAATAGAACAAAAAAATGCAGGCGACATCCATCAACCTGCATCCGTCATCATTAACTAAAAAAAATTTCACTTAGATTTATTTTCATAAATCTCTTTTATTTTCGCTTCGAGTGCAGGGCCGCGAAGTTCCTTGGCAATAATTTTTCCACTTGGATCGATCAGAAAATTCATCGGAATAGCCTTAACATCATATTGAGCTGCAGCTGAATTTTCCCAGCCTTTTAAATCTCCAACCTGTTTCCAGGTCAATTTATCATCAGCAATGGCTTTAAGCCATTTTGCTTTATCGGCAGCCTTATCAAGTGAAACGCCTAAAATTTCAAATCCTTTTGATTTATATTGCTCATATACTTTAACGAGGTTCGGGTTTTCCCTTCTGCATGGTGCACACCATGATGCCCAGAAGTCAATCAGCACATATTTACCTCTGTAGTCAGAAAGCTTAACCATTTTACCGTCCACATCAGGTTGGGAGAAATCCTGTGCCTCCACACCTTCCTGCGTTTTTTTAAAGCTAGCAATACGTTCAGCAACCTGCTTTCCTAAAAAAGAAGTCCTGAGTTCAGGAGAAATATTGGCGAAGATTTTCTCCATCTCTACGGCGTCGAAACCCGGACCTAATGTGGAGTTAAGCGCCATCAAAGCCATATACTTATTGGGATTTTGCTTCACATAATTAATTTTGGCATCAAAAATCTCTTTCTCGATCACTTTTGCCCGTTTTTCCAGGTCCATGATATAGGTTCTATCCTGTTTTTTAGCTTCTGGTTGATCAGCAAATTCTTTATCCAGGGCTTTCAGTTTTCCATAAATAGGACTTAAAAAGGCATCAACTTTTTTACTTTCATCGGTTAAAGTTGAACCTTTGATTGTAGCTTTTTTAATGGAATCTTTCCCGGTAATGGTAATATTTTCGTTTCCTAAAATGATGGCCATGCCATCAATTTTAATCCGTCGTCCGGGTGTATCGATGGATTTGTCATGTTTTAAGCGAAGCGTAGCCTCCATTGGTGAAGGCACTGAACCTTTAAAGGTGAAAGCCCCGTTAACCAGTTCTACTGAATCTAGTTTTTCTTTCCCTTCCAGTTTAGTTAAGAGAAAGGCTTTTGCGGGTTTGCCCAGTTTGCCAATCTGGCCTTTGATCACATAGCCTGTTTGTGCAGAGGCAACAAAAGCACTTATCACTAATGTTGCTGCCAATACTGTTTTTTTCATGGTTTATAGATTATTTTTTCGTGATTTTGGATGGAGCAGTTGTATTTTTAGAAGGTTTTGCTTCCAGGAATTGATTATAAATCTTTTGGTTATTTAGGATATCTAATGCTGTACTAAAGGCCGTACTCGCTTCATTCCGAACACGAAGCGCATAGCCTTTACCCAGATAGAGCATATCGGCCATCTCTGCCTTTAATTCTACAGCAATGGTTTTTCTTGCTACCTTATCGCTTACTGGCGGAAGTTTAAGCCCCTGCTTAATCGCACTGGTCATGATCTGATCAATCATTTGCTCCTCTATATTAAAGGAATGATCAAAAGCATCAAAGTCAGCATATTTATCGGTTAAACTTTTTCGGTTTTGTTGTACATAATTGAAAGCCGCCTGTGTTACCCGCCCGCTGTTCATCAATTTATTTAACCATGCGCTGTAAATCGCCGTATCAATTGGTATGAACTTATCGGGCATAATCCCGCCTCCGCCATAAACCGTTCTTTTATTTAAGAGGGTGGTATGTTTTAAAGAATCCGGAAAGTTGATGTGCCCGCCTTCAGTCAGTTCACCAGAGGCCATACGCCTGTTAAAATCTTCAAAGTAATCTGTTTTACCTTTAGCATAAGACTTTTGAATTGATCTGCCCGATGGCGTGTAGTAGCGTGCAGCTGTCAGTTTGATTACAGAACCATCGCTTAACTCAAGGCCTTTTTGCATGATGCCTTTACCAAAGCTTCTTCTACCGATGACCACTGCCCTGTCCCAATCCTGTAAAGCGCCTGTTAATATTTCGCTTGATGAAGCTGTTGACTCATCAATCAAAACCACCAGATCGCCTGTCATAAACTGGCCAAAACCACCCGTCATATAGTTATCTTTTACACCGGAGTTGGTTACCGAATAGAAAACCAGTTTCTCTTTCGGAAGGAATTCATCCGCTACACCAATAGCAGCTTCAACAAGTCCGCCACCATTAGATTGTAAGTCCAGGATTAATTTGGTCATGCCTAGAGCCTTTAACTTCTTTAGTGCTGCATCCATTTCTCTCCTGGTTGACTGGCTGAATATAGCCAACGAAATATAGCCTATATTTTTGCTGACCATGTAACTGGTATTGATGGAGAGATCAGCAATCTGTTCCCTCATCACATTAAATTCAAGCGGTGCGGTTTGCAACTTGCGCATAATGCCTAACTTAACAGCCTTTCCTTTTTCACCCCGCAGCAGTCGCATCACATCCTGGTTTCTTAAACCTTTGCCGAAAATGGAGGCGCCATCAACCGTACTAATCCGGTCGCCTACCTGAAAACCTGCCCTTGCCGCCGGGCCATCAGGATTAATACCCGTTATAAAGGTGCTATCAGCCACCATGGCAAATGAGATCCCAATACCGGCAAAACTACCGGTCATTTGCTCATTCATGGCTTCAATTTCTTCCCGGCTGATGTAACTGGAATGCGGATCGAGGCTGCTTAACATCGCTTTAATGGCCGCATCAACAACCTGCTCATCATTTACCGGATCTACATAGTTATCCTGGATCAGTTTTAAGGCATCCTGCAGCTTAATCTTCGGATTCATCTGTGCCTGAACAGAAAGCCCAATCCAAAAGGAAAAAAAGGCTGTAATTATCGTTTTTCTTATCATCATTTCTCTGCTCTTAAAATCTCAATCGCGGTAGATAATTCATCGCGTAACTGGCTCGGACTACCGGAATATCCTTCTGAACTGTAGCGTACAACACCGTTTTTTACGATGATTTTGCGTGGGATAGAGGACTGTTTAAACAATGGTAAAAGGCTCTTAAATACTTGATCCTGTGTCCCTGTCTGACTAATAGCATCATGCAAAAGATTGAAACGAAAGCCCTGACTTTTTACATAGTTTACAGATTTGGCTTTATAATCGCCAAACTGCATGGTACCAATCATATATACGGCAACCTTCGGATCTTTAGCATATTGGTCTATCAGAAGCTGCATACCCGGGAAAGCCTCAATGCATGGCCTGCACCATGTTGCCCAGAAGTCAATCACCACAATCTGGTCTGCCCAATCTTTAGAATTAACCATTTTACCGTCGGCATTTTCTAAACTAAATGGCGTAAGCGGGTAGTTAACCATGTTCGCCATTACATGCACCTTCATTTCATTTTTCTTGTCTGATGGTGTTAAACTGGCAAGGTACTGCTCATAGCCTTCTTCCTTACCGCCATGTTCGCTTTTATACAATTCCTTAAGTTTGGTAAACATAACCGGCGTTACGGCATTGGCAGCCACGCTCGATTCCAATAAGGGCTTAATGGCTTTGGTATCGTTCAGTTTTTCTAACACATTAACATGCATTTCATTTAAATCCGCATTTCCGAAAGTGCCTTTTTCAGATAAATATTTGAAGTACTGGTTTGCCCCGGCATAATCACCCTGGGCATTTGCAAGAGCAATGTGCGTAAATAAGCGATCATCCATTTGATTATTCGCATTTTCCTGAGCTTTTTCGGCATCATCGAAATCGCCTGAATAAGATTTGTCCTTTTGTCTTTCCAGCAGATAAGGAATAATTATGCGGCTATCGTTATAAAGTAATTTCTGATCGCTTTTTCCCGCCATTTGATTTCGGGTGATGTTCCAGCGGTAGATTTCGTTGGCAGTTTTGAAATCAATATCCTTAAATAAGCCTAAAAATTTTTCATTTTGCCCGTCGTCAAAGTATTGTGTCGCCAGGTTTCTGAATATCGTATAGTAAATATATCCCTGATTGTCTGGCGATTTCTTCCAGTCGCTGTATGGAAAAGCCTTAAGAAAATCTTCAGCACCTGTTTCAAAATCTTTTCCGTATTTTCCCTGCGTATTTTTTCTGAAGCTTAAAAACCTGGCCGTGCTGCTTTTTGGGTAATCTTTCAAAATAATTGATTTTACTGCTGCTGAACCATTTTTATCTTTTAATTTATCGTAATAGCGTTGTGCCTGTGCTAAAAACTGTTCGTTAAGTTTCCCATTTTTTAGTTCGCCCTTTAACAGGTTATCTGCCATTACGCTGAATTCAGCAGCGGGCATGGTGAGTTGCTTCAAATCGAGATAATTGAACAGAAGTGACCTTGGTATACGTTTAGACAGCTTTTCTTCCTTTTGCAGTAAAGAATCAATCATCTTTTGGTCCTTGGAAGGACTAACAAAGCTATTCAGTGTCCAATCGCCGGTTGCGCCTGCTTTCAAACCGGCTTCTGCCAGGTAGGTACCAGGAATTATTTTTCCCTTAGTATCCATAACCTGATGGTAATAACCCTTGCCGTTTTGATTGTCAACTGCTTCAGGATTTTGAAGATCACCCTGATAAAATTTCAAAGCGATTAATAGGGCATGATCCGGAAGCTGATAGTTTCCTGTCCAGATGTCGCTCTTTTTCGCTAACTGAACAGGGACAGTAGTCCATTTGTTACCGTTGTATACTGCCGCGAGTGATTTAGGTCCGTCACTAAATTCAAGATCGCCACCTTTCGGTTGGTATTGAAAGCTGATTTTCTGATTTTGCTTTAGTATTTCGGGCTGCCAGGTTACCGTTTGTGCAGCTAACTGCTGCCCGAAAAACGGGCAAAGCAGTAGCATACATTTTCTAAAAAAATGTTTTTTCATGGATTGATTTTCTATCTAGGGTTTTGTTGCAATTCGGGGTTCAGAAGAATGTATTTATCTCCGACAGGATATAAGTAAAGGTTGCTATTGGGTTGTAAAGTATAATTAACCCCCTTGAAACTGCGATTCTTTGTTATCGCGAAATCGTTATCAAGATTCAGACGTTTCTGGTCAAACCAGCGCATCCCTGTTCCAAAAAATTCCCTTCTTTTCTCTTCAACAACGATACGAAGCGCATCACCGGCACTTCCCGCTGTTAATGGAACATAATTGGCCGTTGTAAAGCGCTTAATTCTCAAATTATTGACCAAACTCATTGCATCTGCAGTTTTTCCAGCCCTGGCTAAACATTCTGCTTTAATCAGCATCATTTCAGGCACAGTAGGGCCATTGTTGATTACAAATTCATTAATCAGGTATTTGGTGGATGCCCTTCCGGTAAAGGAGGTGTTAAACTGATTGCCAAACTTGCTTCTAACATCTGAAAACAACTTATAGCGCAAGTCTGTCGTTCCTAAGGAAGTCAGTAAGTCACTACTTAGGGAAGTAGCAGGGTAAACTACATTTGAAATCTTGGAAAACAGGATTTCAGGATTCAATAGCCTAACAGGAATGGCTACAGGTGTATTTTCGTAGGTTTTTAAGTCGAGTAAGCCACTTTGCAATGCCAGGGCGCTATCCGCGTATAACGCTGCATTATTAAAATCACGCATGTTGAGGTATGTTTTGGCAAATATGGCATAGCCTGATACTTTCGCCGGGCGTACATTATACGCTGCAACCGCGGGCAAACGACTTATTGATATTCTTAAATCATTTAATATCTGCTTATACACATCGGCAACAGAGGCTCTGTTGAGTTTAGCAAATAAATTTGGTGTGGTCAGCAGCGGAACGCCCAGGTCAGTTGATGCTGAGGCTGCATTATATTGCTTGCCGTACGTATTTACCAACACCAGATAAGTATATGCCCGGTGTACCAAAGCCTCTGCATAAATCTGCTGCTTTTCTGCTTCCGTCCCGTCCTGAGATGTTAAGACACCGTCTAACACTTGGTTGCATACATAAATGGTTTTATACAGCTTGTCCCAATCGGCATCGCTTTGACTTTCTGAAGTATACTTTGGTGCCCAGGTGTACACATTGCCTAAAATATCGCCAAGTGCGTTTTGCCTTGTTGCATCTGTTATTTCTATATCATCACCTGAAAGAATCGGATAAGAATAGGTCGGTTCCAGAACACTATTATTATTCATGGTATTCCTGAAATCGGAAGTATATTTTAGTGTCCTGACTGAAAGCTGATCAATCTCCACATATTTTCTGCAGCTTGCCAAAGTAATTGCTAAGGCAAACAATATAATTGAATATCTATTTTTCATGTGATTAAAGCGTTGCATTAATTCCAAAAACATAACTTGGCGTAGGTGTTACGCTACCAAAATTTCCTGTATTGATAAATTCTGGATCGATACCATCTTTATTTGCCCGCCAGACAATCCCCAGGTTTCGCACATTTGCCGATAGCGACAAAGATTTCACAAAGTTGCGGGGCAGGAAGCGCTGTGGAACGATATACGCTAGAGAAATCTGTTGTAAACGGATGTTATCTGCATTTCGAACCAAAGCATCTGAAAAACGGTAACGGTTAATGCTGTTAAAGTTCAAATCTGTCAATCCAGGAATAACATCAGGATTGGCTTCATCACCTGGTTTTCTCCAGCGATTATCCAGTTCTCCCTGACGACCAAGCACGCCTGAATATGTGCCTGCAAAATTTGGATAATTGGTCACGGCATTTTTTAAGAAAATATGGCCAAAATAACCTACAAATCTTACTCCCAACTCCAACTGACCATAGCTGAAGTTGTGGTTGAAACCGGCCGTATAAGGCGCAAAGCGTCTACCCACGTAAACTAAATCATCTTTGGTAAATGCATTGGTAAGATTGGTTGTATTGTTGATGATGTTGTTGTTGCGGTCATAAATCTGCGATTGACCTTTATTATCAAGTCCTGCCCAGCGATAAACATAGGTAGCCCCTAATGGCATGCCCTCAATTGTCGCCGCTGTCCCTGCGATACTACTGGCGTTATTGGCATATCGCTGATCAGTGACCTTATTGGTGTTATAGCCAAAATTCAATATCGACTTCCAGCTGAACTTGCCAGCCCTGATAATTTCACCGTTTAAAGTGAATTCATAACCACTGCCGTTTAAGGTGCCACTATTGAAATTAAGGTTCGACCATCCATATGTCGGGTTATAGGCAAAGTTCCCTAAAATGCCTGTTGTTCTTTTTAAATATACATCAAAGCTTCCATTTAATCTGCCCTTAAAAAATCCAAAATCAACTCCCAGGTTGGCCATTTTTGTGGTTTCCCAACCCAGATCAGAATTGGCAGGTAAATCGATATTGCCTACTGGCTGGTTGGTGCGTGGATCGGTACCTGTTATTGTTAATATAGGCACATTTGTGCCAGTCAGTGGAGCTACACCAGCCGTACCTAAAGTTGCACGAACGCTAAGTGCATTCAGCCATTCTGTATTCTGTAAAAATTCTTCTTTGTTCGCATTCCACCTCAAACCAACTGACCAAAATGGTACGGCTCTTTTACGCCTGTCAACTCCCAGTAGCGTGGCATCGTCAAACCTTAAACTACCAGTAACAAAATATTTTTCCTCATAACTGTATGATGCATTACCATAATAGGATAAATACCTCTTACGGTAAGCAATTAGACTACTTAAATTAGCACCTAAAGACTGGCCATAACCATAAATATCCGGATATATTTGTGTAGGATTAACTGTTGCAGTTGTACGTGTATCTGCGTTAAATCCGTACCTGGTTTCAGATGTATTATCCGAATTGGTTTCTCTGATTTCGGCTCCAGCAATGGCATTGAACTGGTGTTTACCGCCGATATTAAAGTCAGAGTTTAGCTGACCTCTTAGAGATGTTTCTGATGACGTGTTTCCATAGGTAATGTAGCGTCCACCCGCAAAAGATGGTGGAACTGCCCGGCCATTAACAAGCGGGGTAAAGTTATTTGTAAGCAGTCTGCCTGCATAACTATTTGCATCATCCAGTGTATAGGAGCTACCAAACTGCCGCTGATTAGATATGGAAACATCAGCATTTAGCCATTTCGCAATTTTACCATTTAAACCTGCACTCATCCTGAGTACATTATTTTTAGCAATAGAATTTGAATAATTTAACTCATCCAATGTATTGTAAGTAAATGGCAGATAACCCTGGCCTACCAATTTGTTTGCGTAAGCATCGGTAATGATAATATTTCTGCCAATACTATTGCCATTTGCATCCTGCAATAAATCATAAGGACGGAGCGCTGTAGTACTTACCGAAAGTGCATTTACTGCAGCCTGGTTAAACTGGGACCTGGAATACTGGTAATTAAACAATGCCCTCAGGGTTACTTTTTTATTAAAAAAATCGGTTGAGGTATTGGCATTTACAAAAGCATTTTCGCCATAATTGCTTCTAAATATTGGGGTATCTTTGGTGTAATTTCCAGAAATATAATAGGTACTGCTTTCAGAACCGCCTGAATAAGAAAGATTATACTGATGATTAATCGCATTCTGAAGTAAATATTTTTCAATCTGCTTCATGCCATCTCTCGATGCAATTTCAGCCAGTGCGGCATCGCGCTGTGCCACAGTTGCTGTACCCCTTTTAACCCGGAACATCCATTCGGTAGCTTCACTGTTGTTGGGCGCGTAAATTTCATTCCCCTGCCCTGCTGTTAAAGGGTCTACAAGTATCCCTTTATCCACCATCTCCTGCTCCAAATTGATGTATTGCGCACTGGTCATCCAATGCAAATCGGCAATGGAAGGATTTTTTGATATGCCAAAAATATAACCAACGTTCAAGGACGGGGCAATCTTTTTTCCTTTCTTAGTTTCTATAACAATTACCCCGTTTGCTGCTCTTGAACCCCATATGGATGTAGCTGAAGCATCTTTAAGAAAGGTAATCTGTTCAATATCTGCCATATTAATGTTACTGATAATTGAGTTACCAAAGGTATTGCCGCTTACGGGTGAGGTTAAGGTTGCACGGTCACTCGGATTCATTAAAGGAAATCCATCTACTACGATGAGCGGGATGCCGTTGCCGGCTCCATAATTATTTACACCGCGAATTTGTACAGCGTTGTTTTTAATGTCAAATTTAACACCCGCTACCTGCCCTTCCAGGCGTTCCAGAATATTTACAGCCGGGTTAGCTGCCAGTTCTTTACCGGTAATAACCGAATAGGCACCTGCGGCACGCTCCTTACTTATTTTCTGATATCCGTTTGAAACTACCGACACTTCCTCCAGCACAGCTGAAGACTGTCGGAGTATGATGTAATAAGTAATGGTCTTCCGGTCAACGAAAATCTCCTCGCCCTTAAAGCCCAGATAATTAATTTGCAAGACATAACCATTGGCAGGCACATCATTAATCACCAAGTCTCCGTTTTTGTCGGTGGTGTACACCTTATTGATGGTTTTGTTGTACACATTGGCTCCCGGAAGTGGTCTGCCTGAAGAATCCCTTACTGAAACCTTTACATCAACGGCCTTTATAATATCAACCAGTTTATCCGTCACGCTCTTTTCTTTAATTACAATGGTTTTACCATCCAGCGAAAAAGAAAGGGCCTGGTTATTTAATGATTTTTGAATAGCCTCGAATACGCTAACCTGGTTAACATTGATAGATACAGGCTTGGCATCCAGCACAATGCTGAGATCATAAATAATGTCGTAACCACTTTGCTTACGAATCTCTTTCAGGATGCGTTCCAGTGGTGCATTTTTTTCCACAATAGAAACTTTCTGCGCCTTGGTTGCTGCGCTCAGTTGCATAAAAGCAATCATTAAGATCATGGCTGTAAGTCGCATAACAAGCAGCAGTTTGCTGAGCTGCCTGTGGAGCAACCCGAGTGAAGTAAAATTTTTATACATTTGTTTGTTTGGTTTAGCACCATGCTTACGTTTCGAAGGCTTTGCATGATGTGGTTAATAGTTGATAGTTATTGTCAGCATCCAAATTTCTTCCAGAGGTGCCGCCAAGCACTTCTGGTTTTTTTTAGATACTGGATGATTATTTGGAAACGGTGATCCTCCTTCCTTCTAATTTAAAATGAACTTTTCCGGTTAATTGAATATGGTTCAATACTTCAGATATATTAGTTGCTCTCGACATCCATCCGCCCAGCATGAGCTGTCTTGGTGCAGATTCGTCATAAAATACTTCTACATCATACCACCTGGCTATCTTACGCATCGCACTTTGTAAGTCCTCCCTAAAAATAAACTCGCCGTTTTTCCATGCCACCGCTTCCTCTGTATCCGCATTCCGCAACTGCATTTTCCCCTTGTAAACCTCAGCTTGTTGTCCGGGTTTCATTAAGGCAGTCTGGCCTTCCATTCCTTCAATCCGCACACTTCCCTGAAGCAGGGTCGTTTTTATTGCAGGCTCATCCAAATAAGCATTAATGTTAAAATGTGTACCCAAAACCTGAACACTTTCATATTCAGCATTATTTTTTTTCACTGAAACGGAAAATGGTAATCTGCCACTTTTGCCTTCTATGTGTTTGATTTCAAAATAACCTTCTCCGGTAAGGGTAACGTTCCGCTCATTGGAAGCAAATTTAGTCGGATACGTTAATGACGAGCTCGCATTTAACCAAACGGTTGATCCATCAGGTAAAACGATCTTGTATTGCCCCCCGGCAGGCGTTGAAACGGTATTAAGACCTGAATGACCTTTCGCATCGGCTGTTACATTATAAATTAACTGACCATCTGCTGTTTTAATAATTTCTAAACCATTCTCCTTAATCATCTGGCCATTAACCATTTGAGCAAGATCTATTTTTCTTCCATTTGACAATGTTAACAGGGCAATATTTTTACCTGGAGCAATGTCTTTTTCTTTAGCAACCACAAAGTGATCCTGATCTTCACGGCTATTTTTAGTTAAAATAACGGCCAAACCCATCATTACAAGCAATGATGCTGCAATTCCAAGCTTAGTGAAGGTTGATAATGATGCAATAAAGGATCTTTTTTCTTTTCCTTTGAAAGCACTTTGATCTAATTCAATGTTTTGGTTGATTCTTGTCCAAATGTTGTTTCCAACCTCCGGGTAATTAATTTCTATTTCCTGATCTGCTGCTGCTTCAGCATTTTGCAAGTACCAGGTCTCCAGTCTTGCGCTTTCCTGAGCGGATAACTTATTGCTCAGGTAATCATTGACGGGTTGACTTTTGCTATTATTATTCATGCGCTATCATAGGTGGTATATTAGCATGACAGGCAGCTCTACACAATGTTGTATGCCGTATTAAAAAAAAGTTATTTTTTTGTTATTTTTTTGAGGAGATTATAAAAAGGCAATAAAAATGCCGAGGTGATTTCCAAATTTAGTTCTTAAGGTGGAAATGGCTTTATTCATTTGGGTTTTCACGGTGAGTTCGGAAATATCCATTTTTTCGGCTATTTCTTTATAAGAAAGGTTATGCTTGCGTTTTAATTCGAATACTTCACGCATTCTCGACGGAAGTTTCTGAATTTCAGATTCAATGAGATGGGCTAAAATATTTTCCCTTACCCTGTGGTCTGCTATTTCATATCCTTCTTTCATAAAACTTCGGATTTCAGCCAGGTAATTATCCTTTACCGTACTTCTGCTGAATATATTTAATATACCATTTCTTGTGGCAGCATACAGATAGGCTCCAATGGATATATTTTCATCCAGTTGATTCGCTATTTTCCATAATTTCACAAAAACATCCTGAACAACATCTTCACTCTCGTCGTGATTTTTCAACATTTTTAAGGCATGCCGGTATAGTATGGGCCAATAGCGATTGTAAATTTCTGCAAAAGCATCCTTATCAGCGGTTTTAATCATCGCTAACAACTTTTCATCAGTAATTGAAGCGTAAAAAGCAGGCATTTTGCGAAATAGAATTTATTTGAAAAAATCAGGAATATATTATTTGAACTCTAAATATAGGGAATAATTTTATTCTCATTCCTCATTTCTGGCGTTAGTCACGTCAAAAAAGACGCCGATAGCCGTTATTTTAAACAAATAACCGCTAAATACTGCAGAAATTATTATTTATAAAAAAGCGACCATCACCAACTGATCAAAATGAATGTGATTTGTAGTATTATTATTACTAAAATTTCAAATATCGTTCACCAAAACAAAACCTTTATTTTCACACTATTGCCCCTCAATGAAAGATCGCAATCATAGAATCAAATGAGAATTTTAGTTTTAATCTTTCACAAAAAAACCGATGTTGTTAAACAATCGGCTGAATTAAAAACTAAAAATTATAACTTAAAAAATATAGAATTTATTGAAGCAGCGGTAACATTTAAACCGCCTTACCGGAATAAACGTGAATACTGAACTGAAAAGAAATCCTCTTTTCACCCTATAAGTTTCAGGGTTCTTACATTTAGGGCATTTATGCGAAACAGCAATCAATTTGTTTGGGGTTTATTGGAATAGAGAACTATTATGCAAACATACCATCTCGCTGGAAAGTAAAATAAGAATATAGATATACTACTGATATAAGTAGATAAACAAATGAAAATTATCGTTAATGTTAAATCATTGCAAAGCCATTCTTTATTTAATATTAAAATGTATTATAATCTGCTTTCTAAAAAATAATAACTACAGTTTTAATATCAATTCTGTTTCAATTGACGTTAATGGGTTATGAAACTTCAAAAATTTTTATTCGTTACTTTATTAATCATTGGCAGCGACCGTCTGTTTGCACAATCAACTTCTCCATCCTCTACCATAAACCCATTGGAAAGTAATAGAAAGAAAATAGATTCCCTAGATCGGCAACTCATTGAGCTATTGGGTCAGCGCGAACTTGTAGTGAAAGAAATAGGGATTTATAAAGCAAAGAACCATATCCCACCCCTACAGGCCGCACGTTTTCAGCAGGTGCTGGAGAAAAATATAGCAGCAGGTAAAAAGCATGATTTATCGCCTGATTTTGTAACTGAAGTTTTCAATGCCATTCACAAAGAAAGTTTAAGAAAAGAAGAGGAAATAAAATCTGCCAATTCTGATCAGTAAGCCATTAAGCTTTTTGATTGATGTTCAATAAATCCAGATTTTATTGAACATCAATTCATTTTTCAAGCAGCCTCTCTCATTTATTGTTGCTTTAGGGCAGCAATTTCTACAGATCCGCTGATCAGTGACTTACCTTTCACTTTTAAGATCATATTGCCCGGCTTGCCTGTAGACTGTACCAGGATGACCAGTTTACCGCTAAACAGTTTCATGGTCGGTTGATCGAACATTTCCAATGAGGTGGCATCTCCATTACAAACGGCTTTGAATTTGCCTTCACCCTTCACTTCAAAATTCAATCTCTCGCTAGTGGTCGGACAAGGGTTTCCATTTTGATCCACTACTGTTGCGGTAACGAATGAGATATCTTTTCCATCAGCAACGATCTGTTTCCGGTCAGGATCAAGTACAATGCGGTAAGGTTTACCCGCGGTAGTTTTCGTTTCCTCTGCAACAGCCTTGCCATTTTGATCATAGGCTACCACTTTCAACGTACCTGGCTCGTATTTTACATCCATCCACATTAAACGGTAACGGTTTTGAGGCGTGGCCTTGTTCTTCTTTTGCACCCCTAAGCTTTTACCATTTAAAAAAAGCTCTGCGCTTTCATAATTTGTGTAAACAAAAACGGGTGTAGTTTGTCCTTCTCTACCCTCCCAATTCCAGTGTGGAAGTAAGTGTAAGGTTGGCTTTTCTGTATTCCATCTGCTTCTGTATAGATAATAACGGTCTTTTGGAATCCCGGCTAAATCACACATACCAAAATAAGAACTTCGTGAAGGCCAGCTTTCATCATATGGTGTAGGCTCACCCAGGTAATCAAAACCGGTCCATACAAACTCACCAATTACCCAGGGCTTATCGTCCTGCATCACGAAGTCATCATCCGGCACGTTAGACCAATCACAACATTCCAGATCGTAAGATGAACTCTGGAAATCAGGATAAGTTTTATTCTTAGCTTTTACAACCGGGAATTTATAGATCCCTCTTGAACTTACCGTTGAAGCCGTTTCAGAACCCAATAACATGCCTTGAGGAAAAGCTTTATAAGCTTCATCGTATAAATGCACCCTATAGTTTAAGCCCGGAATATCCAGCAAGGCACCAAAACCAGAAGCCATGGTGGCTTTTACCTGATCCATGCCTACCGTTACCGGACGTGTTGGATCTTCCCGATGGAAAATTTCCTGTAACCATTTCGCTCTTTTCACGCCTTCTGCCCCAAACTGATCCGGTACTTCATTACCCGAACTCCACATGACAATGCAGGGATGGTTTTTCGTGGCTTTAACTAAATTCACGACATCTTTTTCCGCATCCTGCTGGAAGAAGCGGTGATAACCATTTTCTACTTTTGGCTTTGCCCATTCATCAAAAGTTTCGGACAGGAACATAAAACCAAGTTCATCACACAATTCCAGTTGCTCTAAAGATGGCATATTGTGCGAACTGCGAATGGCATCACAACCCATATCTTTTAAAATCATCAATTGTCTGCGCAATGCAGCAACATTTACCGCCGTGCCCAGCGGCCCTAAATCATGGTGCAGGCAAACGCCCTTAAACTTCCGAACCTTTCCATTTAAACTGAAGCCGGTTCCGGCAAGGTAGCTGATTGATCTGACACCAAAACGGGTCGTTACTTCATCTAAAAGTTTGTCCCCATCATATAAGCTAGAAACAGCGGTATACAGATAAGGTGTTTCAGGGCTCCATAAATTTGGATGTAATACTTTAATATTTTGATCGGCTTCATTGCCAAAGTATGTTTTGGCCGTATCTGTAGCAACCAACTTTCCCTGGCCATCTAAAATTCTGGTGATCAGTTTAGCCCCCGCAGCAGAAAGTTTGGTTTTGATGTTCACCTTGGCGAAATCCTTGCTTACTTCTGGTGTAGTAATGCTTACACCCCACTGTTCAATGTTTTCTTTATTTTTAGTAATCAACCGAACATTGCGGTACAAACCTGCACCAGGATACCACCTGGATGACTTTGGCTGATTACTCAGGTGAACCGCCAATACATTCTTTTGGCCGGCAAGTATGTGATCGGTAATATCCATATAAAAGTAGTTATAACCGTAATTCCATTCGCCCACTTTAACACCATTTAAATACACTTTGGGTTCACTCATTGCACCATCAAACTGCAAAATTACCTGCTTGTTTTTTGCACTGGCTGGCAGGCTAAATGTATTTCGGTACCAGGCTTCACCGATATAAGGCAATGCACCCGTGCGACCAGTTTTCTCACTCGGCTTTGATTCTCCATTTTGCACAATGGCCACCATTTGCTTATCAATTTCCTTATCAAAAGGCCCTTCTATTGCCCAGTCATGCGGAACGGTGACATTTCTCCAGGCCCTGTCATTAAAATCTTTTGCAAATGAGGCTTCATTTTTACCTTTAAAAAACTTCCATCCATCGGTAAGCAATTGCTCTGTTCTATTTTGTGCAAATGAAGTAGATGTAACTGTAAGCAGGAAAAGGATAATCAGCGTGCTTTTTAAGGAATAAATTTTCATAAAGGATCAATGTAATTGAATATGGTATTAGCTAAAATGAAGGTAATCACTTATTTAAAGTAAACGGATGATATGGTTAAGTTAACGGGTTGAATTTTGTCGCTGTAACCAAAGGTAACTTCCAGTTTTTCGATTAGGTTTAAATCAAAACGGGCTTTTGTTTGCGATTGATAATATAAGGGCAGGAAACCAGGATATGGTCGTGGCAATAACAATTGCTGGTCTGCCTTCAACTGGTTTAACGGAATCTCTATTTCCTGAAAATCGCGTTCAGCCGAAATTTCTTTTGAAAAGAAATGTGCATCGGCATCAATTAAACCCACTTTTACTTTTGTGTTTTTAAGGTTCGATTTCATCCGGATCACCAATGTACTCATGCCGGATAAGTCAGTCATTCTTCCCGACAGGTAATCTGCAATAAAACTTTGGAAACCCATTATCGCTGCCTTTTCTGGTGCATTCATTGAAAGCTTTAATTCCAGGTTTAGCGGATTTTCAGAGGAGGTAAATTCCATTTTATTATTCTTCCAATCCGGATTATAAATATTGATGTTATTCCGGTCTGATTCGGGATTGAAAACTTCCAGATGCGCATTTTTCGCCGCGACATAGGTTTGGTAACTTTCGGTTTCCGGCCTATCCCAAACATAAGGATTGCCCGGAACATTCCCTGGAAAAGTATGGTATTTTCCATTGGCCTGGTGAACCATAACCCGGTAATTTAATACTCCAGGCTTTAACATTTCGGCAGGAACAATTGCCGTGAAATGGTACGGATCTATTTTATTTAAGCCCATGCTTTTCCATTGGCCAAGCGCATTGTTCAATTCTATGTAAGCAGAATCTTTTTGATCAAGACCAAAAATTTCCATTTTAATTGCCAGATCTACATTTTCACTCGCGGTTTTTAAAGGTTGATATTTAACAAAAACCCCCTTTAAACTGGCCTTTGGTGCAACGAAATCGCCAAGGACGATATTTTCATAGGCATCTTTAGCTTTCCATAACGCCTTCAGCCCTTTCTTTACGAGCAAATAACTTCCGGGCGAAATATTGAATCGACCAGTCTTTGTTTGAGCAGCATACTGATTACCAGCATTTAGGCCTTTAATTTCAAATGCTGCGCCCAAATCATTCAGTTGAACTTCCATCATTGAATTTTTCCAATCAATTTGTGTGACCGTTTTTTGAGGCGAAGCTTTTGCAAAAGGATCACTGACTGGAATGGCATCAGGCATCACTTCTAAACGCCAGATTCCCTTTGCCACCTGATCAATAAAATAAGCGCCATTGCCCTGATATTGAACTACAGGAGAACTGCCTACTCCTGCAATATGTTTGATTTTTTGGCTGTTAACTGGTTTAGAAATGGTTGAATTGGTATAATAAAAAGCTTCTTCAGTATTCATTTCGCTGAGTGCCTTTTTGTAATCAAGTTTAAAAGCACCAAAACTGGTTTCACTATCGGATTTAAATAACCTTGGAAGCTGATGGAATGCTTTGGAGGCAATTAATAAGCTAATGGCTTTTGAAGGCGTGTAAGCCAGGTTTAAATAATGGGTTTGGTACTCGGTATTGGCATAGGCTGTAGCCATTGGATCATAGGCAAATTGTGTGGCCCATTGAAAACCAGCTGCCCTGAAACTTTTCGCCATGGCGGGATACATAATGGGGGTCATCACATCGCCTGCATCAAATTCATACACCACTTTTGCACGGTTGGCAAAGGCAGGAATGGTATCAAATGGAATTTTATACGCAGCTACATTCGGCAGGAAATTGCCTTTTAAGGTATGGCCTGCTACTAAACCAGTTGGGTACCACTGAAAACTATGTCCCTGCACATCTGCTTGAACAATGGCTGCCGCGTACTTAGGCGATTCGCTGATGTTGTAAAAAATGGGTTTGCTCCACCCGGTACTTTTGATGGCACTCACCATTCTGTTGATGTATTCTGTTGTGCGTTCAGGTGTACCACTATGCTGGGGTTCATTGTTCACTTCAGTTGCCAGAATATCCGCATCTTGCTGATAGGTTAACCCTGTATATGGATTTTTATGCTTGAAGAACTGTTTCAGGTAGTTTTCCTGAGCCTTAAAAGCTGCTTCATTCATTAACGCATCGTGTTTACCGTATTTACTGGAGAAACTTCCGGTACGTTCATCTTTTTCCGGGTATCCATTGCCCCAAAAAGCAATGGGTGTGACTAATGTTTTGATTTTTCTCTTTTTCAGTTCTGCCAGTAAAAAATCGAACAGGCGTAAATGTTCATTATTCAATAGATTCCCCAATGAATCTGAAATTTCCGTATCCCATACATGTACCCTGAAGGCATCTAAACCTAAACGGGAGAAATGATAAACATCATCTTTAATAGCCTGTTCTGCAGTAATTCCCGTTTTCAAGATAGCCCGATTGCCATAGGCAAAGGGCGCTGTGTAATTGGTACCGAAAAAGGCAGCTTCCTGATGATTCTTTTCCCAGCGGATCACCCCTTTCGCATCTACATAAATGCCTTGCTTATTTTGTGCCCGGACAAAGCCGGACATCAAAATAAAGGCCAGAATAAATAAATATTGTTTATTTAAAATCATGTAAGAAGTTTTTGATCAAATGTGTTTTTTGTCACTACTCCTTCCCTTTGGGTACCCGTCAAGAGGGAATGTTTACGACTTATACAGCTTGCAGATTAAGGCAAAAAGGCATCCATCGCAACGGTGGGTTTGCCCGAATCGTCAAATGCGCCTAACTTGTAGCCATTCCAGCTGTTGTATGCTTGTGGTTCCCAGTAAAAAACGCCTAAACCTTTGTTATTGGCAAGCGATTTATTTTTCGCCATAATATCTTTAATAAAGTCTCTGCAAGCAGAAGCATCCGTAACCGGCATCCCCACTTCACAAATCATCACTTCAGAACCATAACGTGTAACCATATCATTCATATTGGCTAAACATTGGGTATTTTTTGCAGACCAATCTGCCGCAGTTGGATAAAGCGACATGCCCACTACGTCCCATTTGGCGCCATTGGCTTTTAATCCGTCAAAAATCCACCTGAATAAACTATTATCATATCCATTGGCTATATGCACCACCACTTTAGAAGCTGGATCTACAGCCTTCACGCCTTCATAACCTGCCTGAATCAATTCCGCAAAATTTTTCATGCTTACAGATGCCTTTCCATCATTCCACAACATACCATCGTTGGTTTCATTACCTACCTGCACCCATTCCGGGATAATGTTCTCTGTTTTCAAAGCCGTTAAAACGGCAACAGTATGACTGCGAACGGAAGCTATTAAGGTCGTGAAATCCTGATTGGCCCAGGCCGCTGGTTTGTTCTGCTGCGCAGGATCTGCCCACGTATCGCTATAATGAAAATCGATCAGCACACGCATGTTCGCAGCCTTCGCCCGTTTTGCCTTGGTCAATACATCGGCGGTATTACAATATCCCGAAGCCGGATTAACCCAAACCCTTAAGCGGATGGTGTTAATACCTTTATCTTTTAGAATTTTAAACAAATCCTGTTGCACGCCGGCGCTGTTGAAAAACTTCCGCCCTACAGCTTCCATTTCGGTTACCCAGCTTACATCGGCACCTTTAGCGTAGGTACCTACCGCATCAGCCTCAGGGTAAAATTGCGTTTCACCTTTAATGGTTTTCTTGCAACCAGCACCTGTTAAAATTATGATCACTACTAAAGTAAACCATTTGATGCCTTTTATATATTTTGCGAACATATTCATTTTACTTAATGGTATACGTATAATTTCCATCGCCCGCGCTTAAATCTAAAGTAACAGTAAACACGCCGGTTTTGGTAACCGGGATATTGATTCCACCCCACACTGGAGCACCTGCAAAGACCAAATTGCCAGAGGCATCAACCTTGTAGCTAATGTCATAACCACCATTACAGGTAAATACAAATGATTTTCCGGCGGTTAGTGCTACGTTTGCGGCTTCCAGTTTTCCGGTTGTGGCATTGTAATTCAATGGTGTAGCAGAGGTACTCCAACCGTTATCATCTCCAGAGATGAAAAATTTAACCGGTGTATAAGTGATGGTTAAAGCCGCTACATCAGCATTAACTTTCATATATGCTGGTGATGGCGAAAGGTATAAATTACCACTGTTCAAGCTCATGGTTGTTGCCGTTCCGCCCCAGCCATATACTTTACTCGCATCCAGGGTTGATGCCAGTTGAAAAGCATCACCACCATAACCATCTGCGTTGGGCAGGTTCAGATAACCTTCGTATTTACTGTTAAACTTGGAAGATGCCAGTAAAAAACCATTGGTTCTAGTGGCTGGTGTTTTCCATGAATTGCCTCCTTTAACCAGCAATGCCGGATATTCTACAATGGCTTTGTAAGGGTTTACCGTCATGGTTAGGGTGGAGTATACTGGCTTAATGGCAGAGGCCACTCCCGTATTTTGGTTTACTTCTGCTTTTAACCTTACAGCGATTGTGCTGGCCGTACCTGTTGGCAATGTGAGTTGCACACCGCTTAATGCATTAAAATCAGCACCGGTATATGTTTTCTGTAAGGTGCCTGCAGGAATTTTCACCACCACTGCATTTGCCCAGGCATTGGTGCCACTGGTATCTGCAGGCAGATCAAATTCCAAAGAATAAGCCGTTACTACATTTGCCCCAAAATTTGCTGCATTAAAACTAAAGGTTACCACATTGGCTGCATCATTGCCAGGACTTAATACTACCGCAGCAGATGAAGTTTTAAATGCTAAAGCTGAAGCTGATGGATTGACGACCACGTTATTACTTTCATCCTTTTTGCAACCCGGCATGAAAATGCTTAATAGCAGAAGGGTAAATAAGGCGTTGAATATTTTTTTCATTTTGCTGAAACGTTAATTAATAACCAGGATTTTGACGAAGGTTTGGATTGGCAGATAGATCTGTCGGAGGCAGTGGATACAATGAAAATCTGGTATTTACCGCCGTTCCGTTTCGGGTACCACCTTTCCATGCCCATAAATAGTTAGCCGAGGTAAATTTACCAAAGCGAATCAAATCGGTTCTCCTGAAGGCTTCGTACCAAAGTTCTCTTCCGCGTTCATCCAGAATAAAATCAGTAGTTAAAGCGCCAGAACTAATATTTCCTGCGGTACTTCCATTGTAAGCTCTTGTGCGCAATTGGTTCACATAACCTAAAGCAGTACTTAAACTTCCGCCAGTACCCCCTCTTAAAACAGATTCTGCATAAGTGAGATAAATTTCGCCTAAACGGAAAAGCGGGAAATCGATATCAGAGAAATCTTTCGCTACATCCTGATGAGGTGCCGGTCCACCTGAACGGGTTTTGTTTCGGTATTTGGTACTCGAATAGCCATCAGTAGAGGTATACAGATCATTCACTTCCAGATTTTGTCCGCTCATATAAAACTGTGCCCTGCTATCTGTCGCCCCTGTTTTATCTGCAAAAAGATTCACAAACTGCTGCGTAATGCGCAACCCGCCCCAGGTTCCGCTAGAACCAGAAACCTCAGCAGGTACACCAGCCGGACCATGCATCAGGTAAGTGGTACCGCCATAATTCTGTGTACTGGTACCATCGTAGTTAATGGTTAAAATAAATTCATCTCTATTCAAATGATTATCAGCAATGGTTAATTCGCGGTAATTGTTATGCAAGGCATAACCTGCACCCGTAATTTTATTACAATAGGTAATGGCATCAGTATATCTCGGCGTGCCAGTGTATACTTCAGCATTTAAATAAATCCGGCTCAACAGTGCCCAGTCAGCCGCCTGATCTGCACGACCATATTCGTTGGTTTTGGCCGGAGCCAGTTCGGTTTCTATGGCTTTAAGTTCTGACTCTACGTAGTTGAACACTTCTTTACGCTGCATCTGTAATGGCAAATCTTTACCACCAATCTGCGTTTGCTCCGTTACCATTGGTACGTTTCCATAAAGATCCATTAAAACCGAATACTGAAATGCCCTGATGAAACGTGCTTCTGCCCTGAACTTCCGCACCGCTACAGCATCTGCTCCTGTAATTCCTCGTTTGCTTAAATTATCATCTGATGATTGGTTAATGAAATCATTACACAAGGTAATCTGAAAGTAGGAACGGTAATACAACCCGTTGATGATTGCATTGGTTGATGACCAGCTCATTTCATGTAAACCCTGAATCCCGGCATCACTTTGCCATGACCAAACAGCCTCATCTGTGGTGAGCTCCTGCAAGTTCCAGTATAAACGAAGGAAATCAGAGTTACCCTCATCCTTAATAATTTCAGTGGGGATATCGGGCTGGCCAACAGAGGCATTTCCGGTAAGTGCAAAGGCACCATAAACCTTGGCCAATGACTGTTTATAACCGCTTACGCTGGTGTATACATTATCGGCAATTAAATCATTGGTTGGTGTAAGATCCAGTTTGGTGCAGGAAACCATCAAGAATGAGGTGATGCAAACCAGCAGGAACATTTTTAAAACACGTAGTTTCATATATTTTGGATTAAAACGGTTCATCATATTTCAATATAAATCGTTAGTAATTGAGGTTTAGGCCTATAGAATACACACGAGGCCGTGGATAGATGTTGTTATCTATTCCTGAAGCTACCTCAGGATCAAGGCCTTTATATTTGGTGATTACAAATACATTCTGCACGCTGGCGGTTAGCTGCAAATTGGCTTTGCTTTTAAATAATTTTCCAAAGGCATAACCCAGGTTAATATTATCCATCCGCAGGAATGATGCATTCTGAACATAATAATCACTTAACAATTGCTGTGTCTTGAAATTGGTAGTGAGGTAGTTTGGTGATGCATTCAGGATAACTGATGTACCCGTAATTTGTGCCAGGTTACCGCTTTGGCTGTAATTATTATTGTATACGTAACCACCTAAATTCGCCCTCAGGGTAAAGGAGAGGTTCCATTTTTTATAGCTTAAGTTATTACTGAAACCGAGGAACAATTTCGGGTCTGCCTGTTTACCTTTCTTTAAATCGCTGGCGGTAATGGCACCATCGCCATTTTGATCAACATAGACACCTTCAATCGGATTTCCAGCCTGGTCATACACCTGTTCAAAAAGGTTAAAGGTGTTTTTCGGTCCGCCAACGGCATTTATAAATACGAATTGTCCGCCTACACCACCTGCTATTGAACCGCTTGGAAAGCCTGCATAGTTAGAATCGTTCGGAACTACGGTTAAATTGGTAATGGTATTTTTATTGTATGTGGCATTTACGCTGAAATCCCAGTTGAAATCTTTTTCTTTTACCGGATTAAAGTTCAGCGTCATCTCCACTCCTTCATTCTTCATATCACCTACATTTACAATTGCCGTAGCGGCGAAATTGGTTCCTGCAGGTTGCGGAATCCGGTTTAACAGATCACTGGTTTTCTTCTGATAGACATCCAGGCTACCACTAATGCGGTTATCAAATAAACCAAAATCAAGCCCGACATTGGCAGTTGCAGTTTCTTCCCATTTAATATTGGAAATGTAAGCACTTGGGCGGTACATCTGGTAAAAGGTATCGCCAAACTGATATTGTGCATTCAGCGAACTTAAACCATAAGTGGAAAGGTAGCCATAGTTATCAATTCCATCCTGCTGACCAGTAATACCATAACTGGCACGAACTTTCAGGTTGGATATGGCTTTAACATCTTTTAAGAACGCTTCATTTTTAGCGGTCCAGGCTAAGGCAACAGATGGGAAAGTACCATATTTGTAGGCCGGGCCAAAACGGGATGATCCATCACGGCGAACTGTTGCTGTTAACAAAAAGCGTTCATCATAATTGTAGTTAAACCTGCCAAAATAAGAGATGAGGCGATATTGAGGTTTATTAAATGGAAAGGCCGGATCTGAATTGGCTACTTTATTTCCCCGGGCATCAAAAACCGGATAGAAATATTGCGTAGTTAAATAATCATTATAAGAATAACCAGCTGTAGCATCAATCCTGCTCTTGATTGATTTAAAATCTTTCACATAGTTCAGGTAAAAATCAACTACGGTATTTTGCCTGTTGGTTTTATATTGATTGCTTACCCCATTGCTTAAAATAGATTCGGCTGCATTCGGGTCAACATAAACAGTTCCTTTTCCGGTAGCCACATCATAAGCAGCATTGAAATTAGCATGTAGTTCCGGGAGAAATGGAAACTGATAATCCAGTTGTAAATTACCAATACTTCTCATGGGTTTAGCCCGATCTGCTCTCTGCTCCAGCAAACCAACCGGATTGCGGCCCACCAGATTAACCAAACCCGTAGGACTGGTTGGATCTAACCATTCCCAATAGCCATTGTATGCTGATCGGTTGGTATAAGTGGCTTGCGTAGGATCAAAACTTACCGCGCCACCAATGGCAGCGGTGTTGGCAAATCTTGTTTTTTGCATGCTGCCCTTTAAGTTTAAATCTACCTTTAAGTGATTATCAAAAAAGCGTGGGTTGAGTACCAGTGCCGCAGAAGTTTTTTCCAGCTGATCGGTTCTTAATAAACCTGTTTGACTCTGGTACCCTACAGAGATGCGATAAGGCAATTTCTTGATTCCGCCACTTATGCTTAAGTTGTTATCAGTAGAGAAACCATCCTGGTAAATCAGGTCCTGCCAATTGGTATTAAAACTACCCAATTGTGCTTTTTGTGCAGCAGTTCCTTTTGAATTTACAATGGAACGGATTTCATCAGCACTCAATACCTCCAATTGTTTTACAATTTTAGAAATGGAATTAACTGAATTGAAACTCACTTTCAACTTATTGCTTAATCCTTTTTTGGTGGTGATGATGATGACCCCGTTAGATGCCCTGGCACCATAAATAGCTGCTGCCGACGCGTCTTTTAATACCGTAAAGCTTTCAATATCATTTGGATTGATGAAACTTAAGGGATTGGAAGCACCAGAAACGCCACCATTTTCTAAGGGTACGCCATCAATCACGAATAAAGGATCATTACTGGCATTTAAGGATGAACCTCCGCGAATCCGGATGGTACTTCCTGCACCTGGCTGACCGCTATTGGAAGTAATGGCCACCCCTGAAACCTTGCCCGAAAGCATTTGCTCTGGCGTAGTAATGCTTCCCTTCTGAAAGTCCTTCACGCCAACTACAGCAACCGAACCCGTTAAATCTTGTTTTCTGGTGGTACCATAGCCCACTACAACCACATCATTTAAAGTGGAAGCATCTTCAATCAGGGTAATGGTTAAACTGATTGATTTAGAAACCGGAACTTCCTGCACTTTGTAACCTACAGCGGTAAATACTAAAATTCCATTCGATGGAATTTTAAGGGTGAAATTTCCGTTTCCATCAGTTGAAGTTGCGGTAGCCGTTCCTTTTAATCGAACGCTTACCCCAGGCATCCCCAAATTATCTGGAGCAGTTTTCACCACGCCGGTAATGGTGGCCTGTTGAGCGAAAAGATATCCATGGGTAAAAATCAATAGTAATAGCATAAACATTCGCTTGTTACTCTTGAAGAAAATTGTAATCATCTGCATAGAAATATCGGTTAGAATTATGGCCACAAATAAAGCCTTTATCCCTGTTTTTGATTTGTGCTATCGTCCATTTTTTTTGTGCTAATCGTCATAATATCGCCCTATTTACCTATAAACCATGTAAAGTATACGTAAGCTGCTGAAAAATGAATTACATTTGATTTCAAAAAAATTGCGTCTGGCGAAGCACAAGAATGATCCGTATAGTTAAATTTATTTTCTCTTTTCTCTGCGTTACGCTTGCCCTAAACAGCTACGGACAAAATTTAAAGTTTAAGCACATTCATGTAGAAAATGGTTTATCAAACAGCACCATCGAGTGCATTTTTCAAGATAGCCGTGGCTTTATCTGGTTCGGTACAAGAGATGGCCTGAACCGTTATGATGGCAATGAGATTACCGCCTTTAAAAGCACGGGGAAAGCCGGAAGTCTCAGCGATAACTTCATCAGGTGTATTTTAGAAGATCAGGACAAAAATCTCTGGATCGGAACTTCAAACGGTCTGAATAAATTTAATCCGGAGCAAAACAAGTTCGCCCATTACCCAGGTTCCGGGCAGAATAGCAATATCATCACTGCAATTGCGCAAAATAAACAAGGCATCTGGGTGGGTACTTATGGTGGTGGTCTTTTTAAGGTTAACCAGCAGCAAAACCTCAAGCAATATGCCTTCGGAAATACGCAACATATAGGTACGAGAAAAGATTTTATCAATGATATTTATACCGATCCAGGTAGTCAACTCTGGATTGCCAGCGACGCTGGTGTTGAACTTTTAAATACAACAAATGGTATTGCTCTACCTAAATTAAATAACTATAAAATCAGGACGATTAAAAAAGCCAAAGACGATTCCTTTTGGATGGCGACTGAAGAAAATGGCCTGATTCATTTTAACATAGCTAATAATTCATTTAAAACCTACCTGCATGAAGAGAAAAACCGCAATAGCATTGGCAGCAATTTAGTCAGGGCCATTGCATTCGATCATCAAAACAAGGTATGGATAGGTGGCGTTAACGGCGGGCTAAATCACTTTGATCCAGAGACAGGAAATTTTACCCATAATCAGAATCAGGCAGGTAATGCTTTCAGCCTTTCTCAAAGAACCGTTTCGGCTCTTTTTGTAGATAAACAAGGTAATCTTTGGGTGGGTACACATCGTGGAGGTGTAAATCTTTATAGCCCACAGGCGGAAAAATTTAACTTGTTCAGGCAGGAACCCGATAAAAACAGCTTAAGCTATAATGATGTCAGAGCTTTTTATGAAGCAGATAACGGAGAGATCTATATTGGTACGGATGGCGGCGGACTGGATATTTACAATAAAAAAAGTAAGGTTTTTAAGCATTTTAAATTTAGCCCTTTTGATGCTAAAACAATAGGTGCCGATGCCATCTTAGACATTACCAAAACCAAAGGCGGATTACTGATTGGTACCTGGGCCGGAGGATTAAACCGGATGAATGCAAATGGAACCTTTACCCGGTACCAGCACCAGGACAGCGACCCTAATTCCATTTCTTCAGATTATGTTCAAAGATCTTTTGAAGATAGTGAACACAATATCTGGATTGGAACCTATTACGGTGGACTGAACTTGTTTGATCCCGCGACGAATAGATTTAAAAGGTTTACAGATGGTGCAAATGGTACACATTTAACCGGCAATAACATCGTTTCCATTAACGAAGATTTAAATAAAAACCTCTGGATTGGTACAGATGATGGTGGTTTAAACCGGTACAACCTCAAGACCAAAGTATTTAGTCACTATTTTACTGAAGGTGGCAAAAAACCTGATTTACGGGTAATCTTTGTTGATGCTAAAGGTAATTTATGGATCGGCCAGGCCGGACTCTATCACTTTAATGCAAGCAAAAATAAATTTGTACCGGCTACTCAAAAAGCTGGACTTAGCACCGCTTTCATTAAGGGGATTACAGAAGATGAACAGGGAAATTTATGGATTTCTACCGCAAATGGCCTGACTAAATATCATCCCCAGAAACAGACCTTTAAGCAATACAACATGGCAGATGGCTTGCAGGGACAGGAGTTTGAATCCAATGCCTATCTTAAAACTAAAAGCGGTGAAATGTTTTTTGGCGGCATCAATGGGTTTAATTCCTTTTTCCCGAAGGATATTAAAACCAATGCCTTTGTGCCTCCGGTATACCTCACCGAGCTGAAAATATTTAATAAGGTGATCTCCCCGAAAAGCGATGAAAACATCCTGAAAAGTGATATCAGCTATACTAGAAAGCTCAAGCTGGACTACGATCAGGCAACAATTACCTTTCAGTTTGCAGCACTGAATTACGTATCAAGTGAAAATAACCAATACGCCTACCAGTTGGAAGGTGAAGACAAAGAATGGATTAATATTGGCAATAGCCGACAGGCGGTATATACCAATCTTGATCCGGGCACCTATATTTTTAAAGTTCGGGCATCCAATAATGATGGCATTTGGAACAACGTTGGCGTAGCCATTGAAGTGCGCATTGCTCCACCCTTCTGGGCCACCTGGTGGTTCAGGTTACTGGTCATTGGTACAGCTGTTTACTTCACCTATCTGGCCTTAAGCTTCAGGCGCAGACTGGAACTGAGAAAAATTGAGGAAGAAAAGCGGGAAGAAATCCACCAGACCCAACTTCAGTTTTTCACTAATATTTCTCACGAGTTCCGAACACCACTTTCCCTCATCCTGGGTCCGATTGAGCGTTTGCTGAATGAAGATAAACAGGAATCTTTTCAAAGCTATTACAACACCATCCACCGCAACGCCAACCGCCTGCTCAGGTTAATTAATGAGCTGATGGATTTTAGAAAAACGGCTGCCGGTGCGCTAAAACTAAACGTTACAGCCGGAAACCTTAACCTTTTTATTGATGAAATTGCAGAAGAGTTTAAGGAAATGGCCGCTGATAAAAACATAATATTTTCCGTTGAGAAAGATCCTTTACCAACAGAAATATGGTTCGACCGACAGATTATCGAAAAAATTATCCTTAACCTGGTTAATAATTCATTGAAGTATACGAAAGCTAATGGTACATTAAAAATTCAGATCCTTCATTCTATAGAGGATGTTATGCCATTATTTGCCAATCAACTCAATATTGAAAGTGATTATAAGGGAACGGAATATGTTTATTTCAGGGTCATTGATAACGGAATTGGTATTTCAAAGGCTTCTATCCAGCACTTGTTTGAACGCTATTACCGGATAACAGAATCACATCTGGGTTCTGGCGTTGGTCTGGCCTTTGTTAAAAGTTTGACCTTACTTCACAAGGGTTTGATTAAAGTATCAAGCGAAAGAAATGAAGGAACGGAAATCATGATCGGGATTCCGGTGCTTAAAGGCGATTACCAAATGGATGAGTTGTTTACCCGAAGTGATACAGCTGGCGGAACACGACTCGAAAGCATCATGTACCAGGTGGAAGCTGATCACAAAACAACCATTCCTGTCGTGGCAAACAATCAAAATGAAAAACAAAGGATATTAATTGTAGATGATAATGATGAGTTGCGCAATTTTTTAAAGCATGCATTAGCCAATCAATATCACATTCTGGAGGCTGTAGATGGCATTAAAGGTATGGAAGTAGCCCGGCAAAACCTTCCCGACCTCATTATTAGTGATGTGATGATGCCGGGTATGAGTGGAACGGAATTTTGCAGCCTCATTAAAGAAAATATAGAAACCAGCCACATTCCATTTTTAATGCTCACGGCAAAAAATAGTATAGAAGCTGAAATTGAGGGTGCCGCATCTGGTGCAGATCTTTATTTCACTAAGCCGATAAATACAAATCTGTTGCACATTACCATCCGTAATATTTTTGAACAGCGACAAAAATTAAAAGAGCATTATTTAAAAAACAGGGAAATTCAACCCAGAGAACTGGTCAGTTCTGAAAAGGATAAACTTTTCATGAATAAATTGCTGGCTATTATTGATGCCCAAATGATTAACCCTGAACTGGATATTGATTTCTTATGTAAGGAAATTGGCATGAGCAGAACGAAACTTTACCAGAAACTAAAATCAATTACAGGGCAATCGATTGGTGAGTTTGTGCGTTCAGCCAGACTTCGTAAAGCGATAGAAATTATGAAAAATGAAGATGTATTGATGACTGAGGTGATGTACAGAATCGGGATCCAAACGCAATCTTATTTTACCAAAGCCTTTAAAAAGGAATTTGGTGTTACGCCTACTGCTTATATTCAGGGGTTGGGCAAAAATTCTTAATGTTTAGCCACTTAGCAATTCTATAAAACATCCGTAATGGCCTGATTCTGTTTCAGGTGCAATCGTATCATTTTTATTTTGATCAAAACCAGGCGTTTTTATTGTTGTTCTACAGGTAATAACTTTTAAGCCAGCTCCTGCACTCCTGTCATCTCAAAAACAGCTATATGAAACAAAACACATCACCACTTAGCCCTGAAGAAAAAAAGCTTTTCGGCGACCTTATGCCTGAAGAGCTTAATGAAGTATTGCGTTCGGGCCTTCAGCGCCGACATTTTTTAAAATTAATGGGCCTTGCCTCCGCCGGTTTGCTGGTCAGCCATATGGTTGGTGCCGAGCAGCTTTTTGCCCGCTCGGTTGAGTTTGATGAGATTCCGGATCTTATTCCTGCTGCGATAGAAAATGGCATCAATGTGAGCTTCAAAGTGAATTCAAATAACAAAAAAGTACTTATTGATTCCCGAATGACCTTGCTGGATACGTTACGCGAACGGATCGGACTTACGGGTTCAAAAAAAGGTTGTGACCATGGCCAGTGCGGTGCCTGCACGGTGATTGTTGATGGCAACCGGGTACTCTCCTGCCTGACACTTGCGGCAAGTTGCGAGGGAAAATCAATTATTACCATTGAAGGGCTGGCAAAAGATAATGAACTGAACCCCATGCAACAGGCTTTTTTAAAACATGATGGCTTTCAATGTGGCTTTTGTACACCAGGGCAAATCTGTTCTGCAGTGGCATTGATGAAAGAAGCGAGGGAAGGTCAGGCCAGTTTTGTTACATCAAACATCAGGGAACAGGCCGGTGCAGTAATGCTTTCAGATGAGGAGATTGCCGAGCGCATGTCGGGCAATATTTGCCGTTGTGGCGCCTATCCTAATATTGTTGCCGCCATTAAGGAGGCCCAAACCGGGAAAAATATCGAACAGAACTGGCTTTTTGCAGGCTAACATCAACCCATCAGATTATGATACCATTTAAGTTTTCAATAGCAAAAAATCCATCAGAAGCTTTGGGTTTAATTCATCCGCATGCAGCGTTTTTAGCAGGCGGTACCAATATTCTTGATCTTATGAAGGAACATGTGGCCCAGCCCACTGAAATCATTGATCTGGGTCGCTTACCTTTAAATACCATCAAGCCGACTGCTACAGGCATAAGCCTTGGTGCGCTGGCTAAAAATACAGAAACGGCCAATCATCAGCTGATCAGAAAAGATTATCCCATGTTGAGTAAAGCTATTTTAGCGGGTGCATCTGCACAGATCAGAAATATGGCCAGCAATGGTGGTAATTTGTTGCAACGTACCCGATGCAGTTATTTTTATGAAATCAATATGCCTTGTAACAAAAGGGTTCCGGGAAGTGGATGTGCGGCCATGAAAGGCTTTAACAGGATGCATGCCATTTTTGGATGGTCAGATCAATGCGTGGCAGTTTATCCCTCAGATATGGCTATCGCGCTCTCGGCTTTAAACGCAAATGTTACAGTGATGCAGCAAAATGGCGGCGAAAGAAGCATTCCTTTTATTGATTTTCACCTCCTTCCAAAAGATCATCCTGAAAAAGACAATAGTTTAAAACACGGAGAACTAATTACCTCCATTGAGCTTCCTAAAAATAATTTCGCTGGCCATTCTGCCTATATCAAAGTTCGCGACCGCCATTCATATGCATTTGCGCTGGTTTCAGTAGCGGCAGGTTTTGAGTTACAAGGTAGCACCATTAAAACAGCACATATTGCCATGGGTGGTGTGGCGCATAAACCCTGGAGGGCATTAAAAGCAGAAGCCTTTTTAAAGGATAAAGCGGCTACGCTGGCGAATTTTACCAAAGCTGCAAACTTGGAAATGAGTGCGGCCAAACCACTTGCTCATAATAAATTTAAAATAGAAATGGGTAAACAGACTTTAATCCATGCGTTTGAAGTGGCTTTAAAAGGTTAAGAGATCGGGAACATTATGGAAAATACGAACAAAATTATTGGCAAAGGCATAGACCGGATCGATGGCATCATGAAGATTACAGGTAAAGCCACTTATGCAACGGATTACCCAGCTAAAAATATGGCTTATGCCGTGCTTTTTAAAAGTACCATCGCCTCCGGAAAAATTGTAGAGATGGATACTGCCGATGCTGAAAAATCTCCGGGCGTAATTCAGGTGATTACTCATAAAAATGCGCCAAAATTAAATGTTAAAGGTGGATTAAGGGGGGGTGCCTTATTACAAGGGCCCGAAATTACTTTCCATGGCCAGCATATTGGGATGGTGGTTGCCGAAACATTTGAACAAGCCACTGCTGCCTCACACCTCATTCAGGTTAAATATCAGCAGGATAAAACAGAGAAAATTGATTTTGATGAACTGGCCAAAAAACCGGAGATGCCCAAGGGAAAAGAACTGGCCGACCTGGTGAGGGGTGCAGGAAAATCAGCCCTGTCACAGGCTGAAATTAAAATTGAAGAGGCATACGAAACACCTATTGAACACCACCATCCCATGGAACCGCATGCTACGGTGGCCGTTTGGGAAGGCGAAAACCTGATTCTTTATAATGGTTCGCAGATAATCAATGGCGCACAAACGGCCGCCGCAGCTACGTTAAACTTAAGGCCTGAACAGGTAAGGATTGTTTCACCCTATATTGGAGGTGGTTTTGGTTCGAAGGGCGGACAGTGGGCCAATGTAGTGCTAGCGGCAGTTGCCGCTAAAATGGTAAATAGACCCGTGAAACTAGTACTCACCCGCCAGCAAATGTTCAATTCTGTTGGGCTAAGGCAAAGAAATATACAGAAGATTAGTTTGGGTGCCACAAAAGATGGGATACTGACCACTTTAGCACATGAAACCATTTCACATACGGCTGTTGATTCAGAATATATCGAACCCTGTGGTGATTGTTCTAAAATCATGTATGAGGTACCCAATTCCTTGATTTCTTACCGGGTAGTACCCATGAATCTGATTCTGCCAACCTACACCCGCGGCCCAGGCAAATCAACCGGTAGCTTTGCGCTGGAATGTGCGATGGATGAACTGGCACATCAATTAAAGATGGATCCTATTGCTTTGCGGATTAAAAACGAACCTAAAAAAGATCCTTCAAATGGCAAACCATGGAGTTCCAGGACTACCGTAAAATGCTTGGAAGAGGGTGCTAAGGCTTTTGGCTGGGAAAAACGTAAAGCCATTCCGGGCACTCATTTTTCCGGAGAAAATTTAATTGGTTACGGTGTAGCTTGCGGTACCTATCCGGCCCGCCAGCGAGACAGTTCGGCAAATATTAAACTTACCTTAAAGGCTGGCCAGGTGTATGCCATAATAGAGATTGCAGCATCTGATCTTGGAACGGGCACCAATACCATTCTGGCGCAAACCGCTGCCGATGGATTGGGCATTCCCCTATCCCTGATTACCATGAAAATTGGCGATTCAGACCTTCCACCTGCTGCCGGATCAGTAGGTTCAGTGGGTGCCTCCAGTTTTGCCAATGCAGTAAATGATGCCTGTACCAAAATTACGGATGAGCTGCTGGCTAAATCAAATAAACAATTTTTTGTTAGGCCAACGGCAAATGATTTAATGATCTCAGAAAAGATAGCTGCCTTTGAAACCCAATCTAGTTCTAAAGCCCCTGCAGAAGCCGAACAATATTCAGCACATAGCTTTAATGCCAATTTTGCTGAAGTAAGCATCAACAAATTAACCGGAATGGTTAAAGTAACCCGTTTTCTTGCCGTAACGGGTGCAGGAAAAATTCTGAATCCGAAAACAGCCCGGTCGCAAATTATAGGTGGAAACATCTGGGGCATTGGAATGGCACTCACCGAAGAATCAGTTATTGACCCACGGTACGGAAATTTCGCCATCCGCTCTTTTGCAGATTACCATGTGCCGGCTAATCTGGATGTTGGACAGTTAGATGCCATGTTTATCAATGAAGTTGACATGATCCCAAATAAAATGGGTGTAAAAGGTATTGGTGAAGTGGGGATTGTGGGCGTTGCAGCAGCAATAGCCAATGCCGTTTTTAATGCAACGGGTAAAAGAATCAGGTCTTTACCCATTACACCTGATAAATTGCTGCCTTCCTAAATGAATTTTTTGATTAAGGCAACTTTTTGTAAGGAAGTAGCAAGAGTTTATAATCCAGTCACCGGATAAATATTTATCCGGTGAAAACCAATGTTTATACTATTCTCCCCAACTTACCTGGATGTTGTGCTTTTCTGCATAAGCTTTACCTTTAGCCATTAAAGCATCGTGCTTTTGCATAAAAGTTGGCCCGTATTTGGTATCGATATTTTTAATGATCTCCTCTTTGGCACTTTGATCACCTTTTGTATCGCAAAGTTTCGCGTAAGCCAGATATTCGTTTTTATAAACCGGAATCACATATTCATATAAATCAACAGCTAATTTTTGAATTTCTTTCTGGTCATCTCCGGAGGCGGATACTTTTTTAATTTTTTCTAAGGATTGTTCCAGAAATTGAGTATTCAATTTTATACTGTTTACGGCCTCATCACCCTTTTTCTTACTTGATGGAATATTTGGAAATTCCTTTGCTTCAGCATCAAGACGTTGAGCCAACACCGGACTGGCAAAGTCTTTAATCGTATTGGTATTCAGAATCGTAATCTCGAAAAATTTTGTAGGTGATTCCGAGCAGGAAGATAAAAACAGGAGCCCCAGGGCTAAAAAGGATAATGATCGTTTCGGGAAAAATACGTGTAGGTTCTTCATCTTTTTAAAATATTATTGCTTTAAATTTGAGTTGGAGCATAAGCAAAGATGATGCCGTGTTCATGCTCGGAACATTGTCTACATTACAAAGAAGCAGGTTTTAATGGTATGAATTAATTTAATGAACAATATCCATCTCATTTTCAGGATCTAATACTGCTTTTGTTTTCCGGCACGATAATATAAATCTGCCATCACTTTCTGAAAACTGGAAATCAGTTCAGCACGCTTCACCTGCATATCCATTAATTTAGTTTCCCGGGTATTAATGAGGAATAAATTACTTTCTCCGAGTTCAAATTTTTGTACTTCGGCTTTGACCAATGTACGCTGATTCTCCACATTTTTGGATAGTAAATTTACCTGAGCCTGTACGGCTTTAAGTTCTGTAAATGCAGTGATTACGCCCGTTTGAATTTCACGCGTGGTTTGCTGAAGACCATAGGCCATTTCAGCTTGCTGAATCTTAACTTCACGAAGTTTACCACGTTCTTCCCGAAGAAATAAGGGAAAAGAAAAATCTATGCCCACCTTATAATTGGCTAACCGAAAATCATAATCATTGGGTACATCAGAAAAATCTCTTCGCCCGGCGAGGAATGCACCTTTTATATTAAGCTTAGGCTTTAACATCTCCAGCCGATATTTTTGTTCAATATCAAGTTTAGCCGTTTGACTCTTGATTTTTAATACTTCGGGATGTGTTTCAGTCGCCTGCTGAAGCAAAGTATCTACACGTAATTTTTCCAGGGCCATTTCTGCTTCTGCTATATCTTCAGGAACTGCTTCAGCAGGAAGTTCCTGAGGTTGTGCATTCGAACTCCATAAGTGATTGGATAATAAAAGCCTGGAGTTGATTAGTTTTACGGTAGCTTCCTGAAACTGAATTTTTCTATCCTGAAGCGTAATAGCGGCTTCTACTGAATCAATTGGTGGCTTGTCTCCTATCATTACCTGTGCCCGAATGGCCTGAAAGCGTTTTTGTGCCAGTTCTACCCCTTCATGAGTAAATCTACTTTGTTGAAAGGCATAGTACCAATTCCAGTAATCCTTCTGCACATCAAACCAGACACCATTAATCTGTGCCACTTTTTCGGCATCAGCATAACCCACCATAATTTTAGCCTGGCGGAGGGTATTTCGGCGGGCATCAATGAACAAACCCTGCCCCAATGGAATGGTTAGGCCAACTCCTGAAAGGCCGGTGCTACTGGTTCGGGTTTCGGGATTATTATACACGCCAACGTGTCGGTCATAACCCACATTCAAATCTGCACCAGCGAGCCACAGTGGTACTTTTAATTCACTATCCCAATGATTATAATAATCTGTACCACCAAAAGTTTTCCTTCCGAATGAGGCCATCAAAGCCGGATCAAATTTACCGAGTGATTGAAATACCCTTGCCTGGGCTTCCCTACTCAGTAATGCAGCCTGCTTCACTATCGGATGGTTGAATAAAACAAATGCCTGCAAATCCTTTAACAGGAAAGTTTTTTGATGGGTGAGATCAAGCTTTTCCTGTGCAAAAGCTGAACTGAATACAGTCCATAACAGGAAAATTGGTAAGCAAATTTTGTAAATGGTTCTTTGTTTAACCCACATAGATTTAAGTAATGGCTGAAATAAAACCACAATTATTTGTTATTGATATTTTCTGGTGTAGGTGCCTTATCCAAGCTTGGAGGAAAGCCATTTAGCTGTCGCCAGATTTCATACCAAACCGGAACTGTTCTTAAAATTACCCTTCCGTATACTCCTGAACCCTGACGGAGCTGGATTGGCCAGGGTTCGTCGTTTTTGGGGGTTTGATTAGGCTGCCTCACCAACACGCGGTATTTACCATCTGTACTTACCCGATCAATTACAGAAACCTTCCCGGCAAAAGTACCGATGGCAACTGATGGCCAGCCGGAAAATTGTACCGACGGCCAACCTTCGAACTGCAGGCGCACATTACTGCTATCCAGAATAAGCGGAACGTCCATGGCATCAACATATATTTCTGCAGCCACTAAAGGTGAGCGCGGCTGAAGGGTTGCAACCGATTCTCCTTCCTTGATGTTCTCTCCGATTCCGGCTTTGAGGGTTTTCACAATGTAACCATCCTGAGGTGCCCTGACTACGTACAATCCACGCCTGATGTTTATGTTCGACATCTCGTTTCTCAACTTCGCGATCTCTTCCCTTACGGAAGCTTTCCCGGAAAGGGCGGAACTTTTATCTGATTGTGCTGATGCCAGCGACTGGCTGTATTTTGCACGGATGTTATCCAACTCGATATAGGCATTGGCTAAACTCTGCCTCGAACTGTTAAGCTTATTTTCCTGACTGACTTCTTTAGCTTTGTCTTCCTGAAGTTTCAACCGACGTGTTTCAATATCGGTGAGTGAAAAAAGTCCGTTTTTATACCCTACCTCATAACGTTCTAACCTGGCTTTACTGGTTTGATAATAGTTTTTCACCGCAACCAGCTCTGCACTGTCTATTCTTACTGTGTTACGCGCCTGCACCACATTATTTTCAGCGGCAGATAACTGAATCCTCAAACCATTAGTTAGGGCATTAATCTGTGCGTCTGTTGCTGAGATTTTTTGTTCAGCAGCCATTTCACTTCCTTTTTTGGCGGCCAGTTGTTCATTCAACCTGTCTGGAAGATCCGGATTAAAATAGGATTGGTTCGTTTCTGAAAGAATTAAAATGGTGTCTCCCTCTTTCACCTCTTGTCCTTCACGAACAGCCCAGTGCTCAATTCTACCACCAATTTGATTTTGAATGGTTTGTGGTCTATCCTCCGGTCTGAGTGCCGTAACGATTCCACGTCCGGATATGGTTTGTCTCCAGGGCAAAAGCAAGATGATAATGAAAAGGATTAGTACACCGATCATCACCCTGCCAAATAACCTGGGGCCATTAGAGGAAATGAGTTTTGCTTTGGATAATAAAGCATGTTCCTCTATCTTTTTTTCGATAATTTTCTTTGTTCTATTAACCATTTTCCTGCGCTCCTTCCTCTATTTCCAGATCAGTGACCACAGCCAGTTTTTCACTTCCGGTAACCATATCAAATACGGTATTTAAGCTGGTCATGAGTTTTTCTACCGCATAAGAAATCTGTACAATGATTACCTCGGCAGCTACAAACTGACCGAAAGTCATTTGCCGTTGCACCACGAAATAGGAACCCATCAGCAACAAACCACCCATTAAAATGGTGCGCAAAACGACTGCACTGGCAAACAGCCTTTTTAAAATGCTGAAGTGATCATTTCTGGCACCAATATATTTGGATGTAATCTCGTCTGTAATGGTCATCACCTGATCCATTTTTTCTGATCGACCACGGTAAGCGTCTAAATCAGCAGCTACATTTTCCAGGTAAGCCACCACTTCATATTTATATTCTGATTCTTCTATACTGGTATTCACACCCCTGCGGTAATAAATGAAAATGATAATAGCAATACAAATGATGGTAAACAAGCCAAATCCAATAAATACCGGGTGATAAAATGAAAGCAGTATGGCACTGAAAAAAATCAATACCGCAGCAGCTACAATATCGATTAAGAGCTTCGTAAGGCCTTTTTGTATGGTTAACACATCGAAGAAACGGTTCACCAGTTCTTGTGGATTTTCGCCTTCGAGCTCCTTTTTCTTGATTCGGGGTAACCGGTAAGCAAAATCGAGTGCGGCCTTAATAAAAATCTTTTGCTCCAGAAATTCTACCAGGCTAAGCTGCCCCAGCAACAAGATGCCACCAACAATAATTCCGATTAAAATCGCCGTGATTAAAATGTAGGTAGAGCCATACATGGAGCCATTAGACAGGAGATTAAAAACGGCCGCTGTTCCAAGTGGAAGCGAAAGACCGATCATCCCAATGAACCCGGCATAGATAAAAATATAGTTGATCGTGGAACGCTCTGCATGAAGCATTTCGACGAGCCGCTGCCAGGGTGTTGGGCTGTTGGAGAGGTGGTGCTTTTTCATAAATCTAGAACGTAACATCATTTTTATAATAATGTTTTGTGATAAAGATTTAATTATCGTATACAAACAATAAAAAGCGATTTTATTCTCTGGAGTGGTAAATTAAGGGGTTCGGTTAAAAAAAATGACCGTATATACTTTGAATTTTGATTGAAAATTGGCTGTATTTATTTGAGCTAAATTTCATAAATATCCATTTCACTAAACATGCAATAACATGTAACCGTTATGCCTTAGAACTGGGCTTTGCATGCAGTCAAGATCGGAAGGTTAATGAAGGGGATTTTGAAAGATAGAGAAATAGATCATATTTCTTTTTATAATTTTTAAGAGGAGGTAACAAAGATAATTTTAGTTATCCATTACGTCAAAATTGTATACAATAACACTTTTGCTGATGAAACCAATATTCTTGAAGGTTATCTTTTCACCATCAAAAATCTCTAGTTTATCTAAGACTGAAATGAATTAAATTTCCCTTTTATATTCCTAAAGAGAAATCTTGATGATATTTTCACTTCTTGCATAAAGGTGATTTGATTGGTGTCAGCTTCCGCGCTGAAAGAGATTCGATTTTTTGAAGATTTTAACTAATTTTAGTATATTGATTAACCGAGATAATTATATTAATATTAAATCTTTTCTAATATTTGTTTGCTTTTAAATATGCCTATTCTAATGCTTTTTCTATAGATTATTCTTTTCAATCCTAACGTAAAAACATTAAAGCATTTACCTGGTATTTTTGGTTTCCTACCAGTTAGCATAATCACTATACTATCACTTTTTAATTCACCAAATTTATGTTTTTCCAGTTGAAAAATAAATAAACAAATTCCAATGTTTAATGTGCATCGGTGCAATGTTTCTTTTGAATCTATATCACAATCTGAATTAGTGTACATCTTAAGTAATAATAAAAAGGCTAAATATTTAATAGAATCATTGTTAATGAAACCGAATTATTAAAAGAATTTAAATCTTGTTTCTGATTTTTTTTTCTGAATAGATTCTTCTTTGGCTTCATTAGAATTACCTTCTATACTCATTGTAAAATTCATTTTAGTAAAAAGCTTCTCAGGATGTACAATCTCCTTTTTAATTATCTCTGAATGGATTAACATACCAGAAATTTGATTAATAATATGAATGCTATTTTCGGAGATAACTGGATTAAGACTCGTTAAATCTAGCTTATCTTCAAAGCTTTTATATGCATTTTTTTTGTAACTCATGTCTAGCATAACATAGGGTACCGAGCTCGTTAATACTTTAATATTTTGATCGTTCAATGTCTGCTGATCAATTGTCAAACTAACCTTAAAAGGCAAATATGATGTATTAAGAAAATTTGTCCTATTAGGATCAGACTTAGAAGATGGTATATTCTCACCATAAATATGACCAAAATAGGTTTGTAAAAATTCGTTAGCTTGTATAGCGTGTTGAATTTTTTCAGGACTCTCAAACATACTATCACTAAGTGCAATTAGATCTTTTAAATCGTCGCTCTTATTTGCAGCCTGTTGCATCAAGATCTTTGTTTGCTTCCATTTTGATAAAATCAATTCTATATTTAAAACTTTAATAACTCTTCCATTATGATCCAATTTTAAATGAAGCTCATTGAACATTCGATTAAAAGCACCTGTAAGTTCAGCCACTTCATGTATGAGGTTACTATTAGCCTCCTTAATGAAAATATCCAGTTGTACAAGCCTGCACTCAATGCCCTCAGAATCAATATTTAATACAGAAAAATCGTATCTAATCTCTGTTTTAGATTTCATTAAGGCAGTGACCATCATCGATTCCGTCTCTATCAACAATTTGTATTGCCTATGGAATTTTTCGCTTATCAATATTTTTTGAATACTCATTTTACTTGCTGCTTAGGAAACTTAAAAATGGATAGCTATAAAATGGATAGCTATTTATTTTCTTCAAGAATATCATCTAAAGTTTTGGTATTAATGGGTACTTCATAGAAGCCAATAGTTGAACCGATTTCTTCATTTTCAAAATAATATTCAATTAATTCCACAGCTTCCTCATAGGTTGCATATTTTTGAAGATAAATCATTTCATCCCCATCATTTGTGATTTCTATCAGGAACCTGTTATCATTCTCATAAGACAATTGTAATACGTTGATATTGTTTATTTCAAAATAAAGAAATGTACCTTCTTTCCAGTTCATCGAACCAAAAAGATCCAAAAGCTGGTTTAAATAAAGATCAGATGTTCCACTCAATTTTTCATAATCCTCGTAGGTTACTTTTTTCGTTTTCATATGAGTTTATTTTACTTGCCTAAGAATTGGATTTTCAAGATAGAGAACATATCATTTAAAAAATAAAACCCTCCATTGAAATTTAATTATTATTTAGCATATTTCTGAAAAAGAAGAATCAAATTCTCGTCATTATCATCTTTTGCGATTCCAAGAGCACTAATACCTGATTTATTCTGGTGGTTAATATCTGCACCATTTTCTAGTAAAAGTTTTACTAAAGGTATCCTGACTTCATCTTCACCTGGGTATGATACGATTGCTATTAATGGATTATTTTTATAGTTATCTAATAGCGATATGCTTGCGCCATTTTCAATTAATGACTTGGCTATCTCTAATTGGTTACCTTCACTATCTGGATTATCATCACCTAGATAATGTAATGGACTTTTCCCATCTATATCTTGTATGTTAACATCAGCTCCAAATTTGATTAGAAGGTTTACAACATCAATATGCCCGTTTATAACGGCAAAAGCTAAGGGGCTATAACCAATATTATTTTTCTCATTTACATCTTTATCTCCTGCTAGAAGTAACTCTTCCAATTTTTGTTTATCACCTTTAATAGCCAGTTTGTGTAATTCGTATTCCATAGTTATATTAAATATATTAAACTTATTAGTTGTCAAAATCATATAATGAGATATCACTTTCGTGAGCATGTTTACTACTTGTTGCTGGTGTTTCTGGCCGATAATATTTAGGATCATTAAAATACTCTAAAAATTGATCTTTAGTAATTCTTCCTTCCATATATGCTTTACGAAGATGTCTATATTCATATCCAGGTTTATGTCCCATGCTCCAGACACCTTCTCGTGGTTCGCCTGGTTTCCAATTAATTTCCTCTTTAGATACAGGATCTTTAACTTTTCCAGTTCTCTTATTTTTGTTATTATTCCAAGTATCATTAATTGCATCATTAGTATGAGAGGGTCTATGATCTTCATAAGCTTTGCCTGTTCCACCGCTTTTAACCTTTCTTGGATCGCTGGCAATTGTACCCGTCTTTAACCCATTGGGATTCCCTCTGGAATTTTTGAGCGTTCCATTGGCATCTCTAAAAGTACCTGGTGGATCTACTTTAAGATTAAGCAAATATAATCCCAATAATGCATCAGACCACTGTAATCCGCTTATCCCCTCATTTGCAATACGACTACCAAATTCGTATTCTGGCAAAGCACCTTTTGCAAAACTATCTACAACACTTATTGACTCTCCATTTTCCCCTACTGCATCTTTGGCATAAGTTGTGGCGGCAGATTCGGCACCAAAGATTCCCCTAGATCCTAAAGCTACACCAGCTCCAGTCCATCCTCCACCAATACCAAAACTTGCACCAATATTACTCATAACGCTCGCAACCGTTGGCCGCGCTAGTACCATGCTAGCTCTGGTAAGGCTTATACCTGTTCCAACCGTTCCTCCAGAGCCTGCTACAGCAACACTACCAACTCCAAGCAAAGAGCCAACAGTTCCTACTGCAGCACCAGCAAAAGCACATTTAACCAATTCACTTCCATAACTAAGACCAGCATAGGCAATAGCGCCCATCCAACTTTTAATATTTGGTGCATATTGAACTGTTCCACCAGCCTTACAGGTCATGGTACATCCCCCCGTTATTACGGGCATACCTTGTAAAATCATATCTGGCTTTTTACTATCCCATTCTCTGGCTGGCCCCATTTTATGACCGCAAAGCAAACCGCCAATAACAGCACCAATAGCACCTCCAACGAGTCCAGCTACTGCACCTAACAAAATCAATCCTGCACCGCCAGTTGCAACTGTTAGTACACCCACGGCTACTGCAACAACTACAGCTATTGCAGCAATTATTGCCATTAGAAGCATATACTTTTTGCATCCAAAATCAATCCAACTTATCGTACTGGTATCGGATTTTGTAATATATAAATGACCAGAACTATCATGCAGACTTTTTCTGGTGCCTTGAAAAGGAGAAGGCATTGCACCTTCCGAACATATCCAAAAATCTTCTTCTGTGATAATTTTATTTCCCATGAATAAATTAATTTATAAATACATCGCCACCATCAATTTTAGTATTGCCACCTGTTACATGATTCGTTCCTATAATCTTATTGTTTGATCCAGAAATGGTATTATTGGTTGATGTAATAACAGTGTCTTTAGCATTAATATTTGTGGCATCGCCTTTAATATCAATTTTTGCGGAGTTGCCTCCTTTTTTTGCAATCTCTATTTCTGATGCGTGGATTGTAATTTTATCCCCTTCGAGTGTGATTGCTGCTGCACCATTGGTTAACACAACCGTTTGACTTGAAGTTACCGTGACCTTATTTTCGCCATCGACAACAATGTGATTGCCGCCTGTTTTATCTTTAATCGTAATGCCTCCACCATCATTTAACTGAACAGTATGCCCACTTTTAGAAGTCAAACTTTTGCTGTTATTGCTTGCACTACCACCACTTCCGCTTTTACCATGGAAAACGGAGCCCAGTACAATTGGCCGGGCAATATTACCTTCTTCAAAACCTATCGCAACCTGGTCACCAATTTCAGGAATAAATACAAAGCCCCTGTTTTTGCTTACCTTTTCGCTGCTTCCGGCATCTGGGGTGATTACCCTCAGCCATTCAGTAACATCGTTAGTTTTACAGGCCCATTTAAACTTCACTTTAATCCGGCCATTTCCCTGTGGATCGGCATTGTCGATCACATCAGCCAGTTGCATATCCGGGTTGGGTTTATCATAATTTTTCACCAGGATGCGTTCGGTATTGGATACCACACCTTCGAAGGTATTGTGGTATTTTCCTGTTCCATCCAGGTTATGGGTGATACTGGTAATTAAAAACTGGCCCAGGCTTTCTGTTAAAAAAGCAACTTCCTGCCTGATGCTCATGGTAATTTCGGCGATGGTACCAATGCCCAATGCGGCATTATCGCCACTGGCATTCACTTTTAAAAGGTCACTGATGTGTGCCTTTTCTTCATTATCTACATGGCTTTTGATGTCACTATTGTTATCTACCCTGATGAGCGAAGGCTGATTAAAGGTTTTGCTGTACATCAGGTTAGAAGCCTTGATGGCATGTGCCAGATCAGGATTACCATCGGCCTGACCACTGCTTTCGCTTTGCAGCATTTCATCCTGTTTAGGGTTATACGCAAAGCGTTTATTCTTGATGGGGGCAACTTCCATCGCATATTGCAGGTTATGTACATCCCGGCCGTAAAATAAGGCAACATCTTTCTGCACATCAGGTTTACCAAAATTCAATTGCTGACCATCATAGTACAACCATTCATAATATTCTCCCGATAGGCGGTTTAAAAACTCCCAGTCGCTCTCTTTATACTGAATGAGATAATCTATAGTGGATTGCCTGCTGGCATTCGCTACTATTTTGAGGTCGTTGGCCGGTGTATCGCTGGTGGCCAGTTTTACAATATCGTTCAAATCTTTATCCAGATAAGAGCCCAGATCCTGGCCACGATCAATCAATATGGTGGGACTGTAACCACTTACAATTAATACGCCATGATAGCCATGGCTTTGCGCCAGCTCTACCCGGGTAACCAAACCTGAAAAGTGTTGGAGTTGGTCTTGTGAATATCCGAAAGATGCCGTCAAGGTTTTACCCACAAAATCCCGACTATCATTTAAATTAATCAAACCTGGTGCACCCATCTGGTCGTGGTTAAACCGCAATTCAAAATAATGGTGACTGTTAAATTCTTGTTGAAGGCTGAAGGAGGCAAAATGGGTAATGGCCTTATCTTCTATATTGATTTCGGTGATGAGTTTCTTTTCCATATGCATGTCAAGCTTAGTGGCAACGGGTAGGGAAACCCTAAAATTTCATTGCCGCTGCAACTTCTACCCAGGTGAAATGTGAAGATTGATTTCAGGTGGCAGGTGTTAATTTTTTATATGCTAAACTCCAGTTATGATTTTAAAAAATAAATGCTAAGCTATTTGAAAAATGGAGCATGAGTGGCAAATTAATATAGATTTGCACTGTTAGTGAAAGGGTTTGATACACCAAAAGCAACAGGTAAAACCCGTTACTTTTGGCGATATCAAGTGGAGAACTATGCCTTTGGCCAGTCATTTTCGTGTTCAGCATTACCCAGTTTGAGTTTTCTGGCTGATACTACGAAAGTAAGTGTCATTGGCGTATTATCATTTACGGCGATACCCTCGCTGTATTGGATAATGTAGCCATCTTCAAAAGTTAATTCCTTCATTTTTGCATCTTCTTCACCTTTTTTGAAGACGATGGTTCCTGACTGCGGCTTGTACTGGTTGTTCACCATTGATTCGATGACCGAAGTATCTTCAGTTGATTCGATTTCAATGTTGATGGTTCCACCGTATACCCCTGATGACGGACGACCCTTAGCGTCTACATCCCTGTTTAATGAAAAGCTGCACTGTAAAACATCAAATTCCTTTGAACCTAATGTTAATCTGGTTTTAAATGCCATTTTTTAAGTGTTAAATGTTTTGAAAAGATGAATTGTAGTTAGCGGTTGGCGTGTGGTGAAGAGCATGGTCTTGGGCATCTGGTATCTAATTAACCTTATCCCTTCAACCTTTTACCCTCTACCTCTTTTACGCTTTAGGCCAATCGTTTAAATGCTCTGCGTTTCCGAGTTTCAGCTTTCTGGCTGAGATCTGGAATTTCAGTGTCATCGGGTGATCGCCCACAATGTTGATTCCTTCGGAATACTTAACAATGTAGCCATCTTCAAAATCAACTTCTTTCATTTTGGCATCTTCCTCAGATTTCTTAATCAGAAGGGTTCCGGTAATGGGTTTGTACTGGTTGTTTACCATTGCTTCGATAATAGAGGTGTCTTCGGTCGACTCGATCTCAATATCAATGGTACCGCCGTAAACTCCGGAAGAGGGTCTTCCTTTAGCATCTACATCGCGGTTTAACGCATAGGCGCAATGAAGCACATCGTACTCCTTGCCCGAAAAATTCAATCTAGCTTTGAAAGCCATAAGTTTTAAATTTAAGGTTAAATAATAGGTTTATTTGTAGCATCCGCCACACTTAATATAAACCAAAAATTAAGCCAATTATTGTGTATATCACTCATTTTTAACAGATAAGCAGTAGCACCTGTCCCGTAAAATGGGGTCTGTGCCTTTTAAAACGCACATTTTTAGCCAGACAGAAATTGTATGTAAACGAAAATTATTATTGTATTCCTATCATGATAGTAGCTGGACTGTAGAATTTATGGACAATGTGTGGCTTTATGCTACATCAAATTGTACAGTATACCTGGTTACCAATCCATTGGTGCTATCAACTAATCAGATTTAAGAAACCCTGCAAGAAGAGTGTCTTCAATAGCAGAAGAAATGAAAATGATTTTAAGGTTGAGATCCGGAAGAATCCATGGGAATATAACTTGCTATAAGTGGAGTGCATTCAAGATTAATCATAAAAATGCCCCCATCAAGAGTTTAACTTTTGGGGGCATTGCTATATACAATCAATAATATTTATTTTATCTCGTTTACCTGATCCAGGATGGGCTTCGCTAAACTGGTCAGCAGATTATTTTCAGGTTTATTCAACTCCAGTATAATGATTTCATTATCTCCTTTCTTTAACCATTCTGCCGGAAGATAAATGGTTTGCTGAGGGCCAATACCCCAGTATTTACCCAGGTTATGTCCGTTTACCCAAATCACTCCTTTACCCCACTTCCTTAAATCAAGATAGGTATCTTCAGGGCTTGTAACCTTAAATGATCCTGTTTTTAATACCGGCGTATTGCTTCTGGCCTTTGCGGCATTCATTTTTGAGGTTTCCACCTGATCAAAAGGTAATGAATACATGGTCCATGATTTAAGTGCTGTGCCAGCAAAAGAAACCTGACCAACAATACCTTTTTTGTTTTTCAACAAATTCGGGCCAAAGTTAATTCTGCCCATATTTTCTACAAATATTTCCAGCTGATGTTTTCCGGCTGGTACATCCAGCGTAAGGCTTTCCTGTCCTAATCTTCTGTCTAACGTACCTTTGCGCACGCCGTCAATGAAGATGATGCCGTAATCCCGGAGGCCATCAATTTTCAGTTCACCTTTTTTACCTCCATTGATTTCAGTTTTATAAAGCATGTAGCCATATGCCTGATTCATGTCTTCAAATGTTAATGGATTCTGGCTTTGCTTTCCTTTTCCGATATAATCAAAAATACTGATTTCTTTAGTGAACTGAATAGGCTCCATTGCCGCAGCAGGTTTTGCTTTTGGTACTTCCGGCAACTTTTGTCCCTTTGGCAAATGCTTTTCAATCACCGCCCTGAACTTCATAAATTTATCCGTGGCATTTCCAGCTTCATCCAGTGGTGCATCATAATCATAACTGCTGATTTGCGGTTCAAACGGAATGGTATCCCTGAAGTTTGCGCCATTCATGAAACCGCGCGTACTTCCACCATGAAACATATACATGTTGATTGACATTCCATTGGATAATACCGTATCTAACTTCCCGGTATATTGTTCTGCAGGAACTTTATGGTGCGGTGTGCCCCACCAATCGAACCATGCCGGGTACCATTCGGCTATGAAAAACGGGCCTTTCCCATCATTCAGACTGCGGATGGCTTGTTTTACTTTTACCGGATTATCCTGACCATTAATGGCCGGCATTAAACCTTTTAAATGTCCTTTTACAATATCCTTTTCCGGATCACAAGTGTATAAAAGTCCATCAAAACCTGCATCCACAAACATTTTCCGGTTCATTTCCAGGTAGACCTTATCCGCTCCGTACGAACCGTATTCATTTTCTACCTGAACCATAATGATGTTTCCACCGTGGTTAATCTGAAGTGGTGCCAGCTGCTTACCTACTTCATCTATGTATTTCTTGTATTCTGCCAGGTATTGTTTTTCACGGCTTCTTACTTCAAGTCCTTTTTCATTTTGTAACCAGTATGGATAACCGCCAAATTCCCACTCGGCACATACATAAGGGCTTGGCCTGAGGATTACCCACAACCCTTCTTCCTTTGCAATTTTTACAAATTCTGCAATGTCATGATTGCCTGTAAAATCAAATTTGCCCTTTTCAGGCTCATGTAAATTCCAGAAAACATATGTTCCAATGGTATTTAAACCCATTGCCTTGGCCATTTTCATCCTGGCACGCCAGGCTTCACGTGGTACCCGGGGATAATGAATTTCTCCTGAGATGATTTGAAAGGGCTTATTATCCAGCATAAATGTGCTGTCTCCCAGTGTAAAAGAGTGCTCATTACTTGCCTTTCCACATCCGAAAAGCATCATGGCCAGCATGATGGCATTAAAAAAAAGTATCTTGTGTTTTATCATGGTATTTAAATTTAGGATCAGCTCACTGAATATTCTTGTTTCTATTTGTTGACAATAATGGTGGTAACGGATTTCGGAAGAAGATCTAAATGATCTGCATCCGCTACTGACCGCTTCAGGTGTTTCCCATCAGCAGTGGTATATAGGGTGATGTTTTTCTGTTTCGGATGGATTCCTGAAAGCTCCAGGTGAATGGCTTCCTCGCTATTATTTACAGCTACAGTAATAAGTTTATTATCTTTAAGATAAGCGGAAATATAAAAATCCTGATCATTCGAAACATCCATATTTACCCTTAAGCTACCTGGTGCTATAAAACGGCTATAGTTCCCTAATGCCCAAAGCGTCTGGCTGTCATAAACCTTTCCGCCGGTTTTGCTTTTGTCTATATATACAAGGCCATCTTTATAATCACCTGTTGAAACGGCGAGCCACCATTGCCATGAAGTGGCGTTGGCATAAGTTAAATCATGATGGATCAGTTTGGCAATAAACAAAGCTGTAGTCATGCCCAGGTCGCGCCCCTCTCCTTTTAAAGAACTATCGCCTAGTACACAATATTCTGACATCCAGAATCTGAGCTGATCATATTTTGCGACTTCATCCTTCACTGAATTTCTGAGGGCTATAGCCTTTTGTTCCGGGCTGGTGGTGAAATAGCTATGTCCGGAAATACTCTGGTCCAGGTGATTCAGATTTCCCAGGTAGCCAGGAGAATTGCGATTAAAAAAATATTCGATCTGTTTACTTTTTGCTGTATCAGGATGATTGGTGAGGTAATTCAGCTGACCGGCTTCGGCAATCTGAATTTTTGTTTTCAAATGTGCCTGATCCAATGTGTTGCTCAGTTTCTTAACCAATACAGATATTTCACGGTTGGTATATGGACAACCCTCCTGGTTACCTTCATTCCATTTCCATTGCGGTTCGTTAATCGGACTTAAGTAATCCAGCTCGATACCTGTTTTCTTTTTGAGGATTTGAATGGTTTTAGAAAGGTCATGCGTAAAAGCATCCGCTTTGCTGAAATCAAGGTTACTATTTCCATCACCAGAAAATGCCTTTTGATTGCGTGTAAAATTAACATGAGGACTATTTACAAAACCAATAAAGTGTTTTACGCCTCTTGTTTTTGCAGCATTCATAAACCAAACCTGGCCGGGCATGGCATCTTCATTATAGGTTTTATTTAAAGTTAAAAAGGAAGCCTGTCTTCTCCATTCATCTTTTATTCCGCTGGCCTGACCTTGTTCAGCACTTCCCCCACCTATGGCGAAACGCCAGAAATTCAGTCCTATTCCCCGCGGATTCCCTTCCTGATCTGTTTGTGTACTAAAAAGCAAATCAGCCATTTTATTTTTTTCGGTATCGGGCCATAAACCTGCAAACTGGCAGGTCCAGGCATCAGAGGCACCGAAGCCTTCCATGATTTGGGCAGGCTGATTAAAATTAAATTTAGCTTTAACGATACGTTGATTTTGGGCGCTGCTTACTACCGGAGCGGTAATGCCCAGCAGCAGTAGGAAAGCAAATGCCTTTTGTTGGAGGAGCAAGTTCATGATGATGGGTAGATTTGAATAAGAGTATAGATGGCAGCAAAAGTGATTTTATACAATGCTGCCATCTACACTTCCAATTTATTATAATAGTATGGAAAAACACAGCGATACATTGATCGCTGTGTAAAATTTTAGTAACCAGGGTTTTGTTCGAGTTTTCCGTTTGAAGACAAAATTTCTGCTCTTGGAATAGGTAACCAGTATTGTTTATCCTGAAAAGTTTTGCCATCTAAAGCCACCTTAGTCGCATAGCTTAAACTGCTTCCATTTTTAGTGATGATGATACCATTGGCAGCTTTGTTCTCTACAATGTTTGCAATTTTCCAACGGCGCACATCATAATAGCGGTGTTCTTCAAAAGCCAGTTCTACCCTGCGCTCATAACGAACAGCATCCCTCATTTGCGATTGACTTAAACCATTGGCCAGTGCCGGCATGTTTACATCTGGTCTGGATCTGATCATATTTACCGCATCTCTGGCTGACATTGATGATCCGGCAGGAACCGCATCAGGGCCATAAGCTTCATTCGCCGCTTCTGCAAAATTTAACAGGATTTCCGAATAGCGCATGTAAATCCAGGGTTGCAAACCTGCTACATCCCATGGGTTATCAATCGGGAAGGCATCATTCATGAATTTTTTAAGGTAATAGCCTGTTTTAGAAGTATTCCAGTTGGAGTTTCCATCTTTACTGTCTTTTCCACCCGGAACAAAAGCTTCCATGTTTCTTCCGCGGTAACTTGCGCCATCATAAATAACCGTATAGCCAAATCTAGGATCTCTGTTTGCGTAAGGTTTAGCTGGATCGTAACCCGAACCTGTTTCTGTAATGGCTTTACCACTCGTTGTTTGATAATCATCAACCAGGTTTTGCATCGGAGTATTGCCGCCCCAGGCATTGTACCCGTTTGGTCCGTTTGCAATTTCTAAACACACGTGTCTGGCGTTAGTGGTATAGAGCCTTTCAAAAATCATTTCATTGGTCTCATTTTGCAGGAACATTTTATTATAGCCCCCGGTGTAAATGCCATATTTGTTCAGGCTAATTACCGCTTGTGCAGCTGTAACAGCTGAAGCCCAGGTGCCTGCATTGTATAATGGACTGGCAGCATAAAGGGTTAACCTTGATTTTAAGGCCAATGCTGCGCCTTTCGTAGCACGCCCCAGTAACCAGTTTCCGGAATTATCAACCGGGAGTAAAGCAGCAGCCTGATCCAATTGTGCCGTTGTATAGTCGATGCTTTCTTTTAAGGTAGCCCTTTTAAATAGTGCATCATCCTGTAAATTATCTTGCAACTGCGTTACTTTATCACCTATTAAAACTGCTCTGCCATAATTACGGATGATATCATGGTAACGGTAAGCCCGGATAAATTTAAGTTCACCCTCTAACAATCTTTTGTGACCTGCACTCATCGTAATGGTTGATAAGATCTGTAGCGCATAATTACATTCGCGGATACTGCGGTAACTTCTGGCCCAGAAGGAGGCTGTGCTGCCCAGGTTATCTGGTGAGATCTGCCCGCGTTGCATGGCCCAGGTTCCATCATCATTGGTATAGAGTGATTCATCAGTATTGGAACTCATTAAACTGTATTCGAAACCGCGGCCAAAACCTGGTCCGGAACCTTCACCTTCTTTTTCCTGAAGCCTTGGACTTACATAACGGTTAAGAACGAAAGCTTCAAATATAGTACTGTCCTTTTCAACTACTTCGGGGGCAACAACCGCAGTTGGGGTTATCTCTAAAAAATCTTTTTTGCATGATGCAAACAGTAATGCTGCACCAAGGGTAAAATATAATGGTTTATATAATTTCATGATGTTAAAATTTAACGTTTGCACCTATGTTAATAATTTTTTGCTGAGGATAAAATTGTCCGCTTTCGTTATCTCCTTCCGGATCATAATCTTTCACTTTCGAGATGGTGAACAAGTTGAAAGCACTGGCATATAACCTCACACCAGAGATTTTAATTTTAGATAAGAGGCTGGAATTGAAATTATAACCCAGTTCAATATTTTTTAATCTGAGAAATGATGCATTGTTTAACCAGAAATTATTTTGAAAAGCACCACCACTAATGGCATTCGAAGCACGTTCGGTTACCCTTGGGAAAGTTCCGTTCGGATTACTTGGGCTAAAACGGTTATCGGCCCAGCTGCTGTAAAAGTTTCCAACGCTACCTGATTCTGGCAACACATACTGGCTTACACGAGACTGCCCTGCAAAAAGTACGGCTACGTCGAAATTTTTATAAGATGCTGTTAAGTTTAATCCATAAGTAATTTCCGGTACATTACCGTATTTAGTTCTGGTTCTGTCTTTAAAATCGATTACGCCATCACCGTTATAATCTTCATATTTTAAATCACCTACTTTGGCACCTGTAACATGTGGATAAGCATCTAATTCCTGTTGTGTGCGGAAAATGCCAAGTGAGTTAAACAACAGGTAACTACCAATCGGGCGACCTGTTTGACGTTGGTAATCTAATGTTCCTGAAGCTTCATCAATGAAGATGATTTTGCTTTTCGCATAGGTAATATTTCCGGTCGCTCCCCAGCTAAAGTTTTCGCTTGAATGGTTATAACCCAATGAAGCCTCTACACCTGAACTGTTGATTTTACCAATGTTTTCTGATGGCACTAACGGAAATACTGCACTATTATTTGGCTCTGGAAAAGGATTCACAATCCCTGAAGTACCCGGGATGGAAGCATTTCTGGTTAACAAAATATCACTGCGTTTCTGATTAAAATAAATGGCTTCTAAAGTGAAATTTTTAAGGAAGGTTGCATTAATACCAATGTCGAGTTTATTGGCCCGCTCCCAGCCCACTATCGGGTTGGCCAGTTTCACCAAATTAACATTTGGCTGAATGACATTTACACCGCTACCCGGGTTTGAAGCAACAAAGCCGTTTCCGATTAATGTGTAATTATCAAAGTATTGGTATGGTGAAATTAAATCACTACCCAATGAGCCATATGAACCCCTGATTTTTAAATCATTAATAAAAGAAACGTTATCACTGAACCATTTTTCTTTGCTTACTCTCCAGGCTCCTAAAATGGACGGAAAATATCCGAAACGTTTACTTTGCGGAAAGAGCGAAGAACCATCAGCACGCATCTGGCCTTCTATGATATACTTTTCATCATAATTGTAGGTCACTTTTCCAATATAACTTTGTCTTGGATAGTCGGTACTGCTACCCGAATTTCTTAAATCCGTTGCAGCTGCACCACCTTGTGAAAGTTCAGGCAAACTGGTTGAAATGTAATTTAAGCGTTGTGCATCAAAGGTTTCAAAACGCTGTCTGCTCTGTTCATAAGCTACAAAAGCATTGATTGAATGTTTCCCAAATTTCTTATCGTAATTTAATTTAACGTTGGATGTAATGAGGCTGGTATTGGCCTGCGACTCATATAAAGTAGCCTTGCCGCCGCTTCCACCTACCACTACCGTATTATAAATTCCGGTAGATTGATCGTAGGAATACAGGTTGTAAGGTTTATTGAAATTTTTTTTAAAGCTAAATGTTTTGTCAACCGAGAAAAAACCATCTACCGAAAGTCCTTCCACACCCGGAATCTGGTAGCTACCTCTTAAAATGGCATTGATTACCTGTGTTGGGTTTTTGGCTATTCCACCTAAATCAGTCACCTGAACGGCAGGGTTGCTATTTTCAATTCCTGTTGTAGGCAAACCATTTGGATAGTAAGCGGCTACAATTGGTTTTGCACGATACACTGATCTGAAAATATCACCTGCACCTGAAATCGGGAACACACGATCTTCTTCCCTTCCTGAAACGCCTAATCCGATTTTTAACCTTTTGGAAATATTGGCATCAATATTTGTTCTGAAGTTGTATTGCTGATATTTGGTTGCACCATCTTTATAAATCGCATCCTGGTAAATTTTCCCCAGGGAAACGAAATATTTTACATCTTCGGTACCACCGCTAACCGAAAGGCTGTGCTGATTTTGAAGTGCTACACTTTTCAATGTTTGTTTGGTCCAGTCGGTATTTGGATATAACAATGGATCGGAACCATCTCTGAATTTCTGAATCTGATCAGCCGTGTAAGACTGATTAAGACCACCACCCGGATTGGAATCATAATTGATTTCATTCATGATCTGTGCATACGTTGCTGCATCAGCCATTTTCGGCAGGCGTGTAGGCATACTGAAACCCTGATTGAAACTATAGTTTACTGTGGGCTTACCAATTTTACCTTTCTTGGTGGTAATTAAGATTACACCATTCGCTGCACGGTTACCATAAACCGCTGCCGATGCATCTTTCAGTACCGAAATACTTTCCACATCATTAGGGTCAATCCTTTCCAAACCGCCTAACTGGCCTGGAATTCCATCTACCACAACCAATACATCGGAGTTGGTGGTGGTTCCTAAACCACGGATTAAAATCTTCGATCCATCATAACCTGGTTCACCACCGCGGTTATTGATCACCACGCCTGAAACCCGACCTGCCAATGAGTTGGAAAGATTGGGCTGTGGACTTTTTACCAGATCACTACCTTTAACTACAGCAACTGAGCCGGCAAGTGTTGATTTTTTTTGTGTACCATAACCTACCACGACCAACTCATTAAGTGATTGTGCATTGGCCGTAAGTTGTGTATTTACGGTGGTTTTGCCTTTTGTAAGCACTTCCTGTTTGTTATACCCTACATAAGTGAATACCAGTACTGCATTATCATTTGGAACTTTTATGGAATATTTACCATCGGCATTACTGACAGTAACAATTGAGGTGCCCTTAACGGATACACTTACTCCGGGTAATACCCCACCTTTTTCATCGTAAACAGTACCACTTACTGTAATTTCATCTCTAACTGATACTGGATTTGTAGTGCCTGAAAGTGAGGTTGCCATTGCCATTTGTGCAGACAGCAAGGACACACTACTGAGGGATACAATGAATAGCGTTTGTTTTGCACTACGACAAAACAGAACAGCTTTGCGCCGTAAAACTTTTCTCATGTTGGTTTAATTTGGTTATTTATAATTACCACTTTCTTTCGAACGCTTTCGTTCACTTCGCATAATTGTTTTGCGAGTTGGGAATTCATTTGAAAACGCTGCTAAATTCTACCAAATCAAGCGAACACAAAGGGGGTAAACAGCTAATATTAGAGGGGGAAAAAACAACCGATAGAGAGGAAACAGCCCTTTTGACGCAAAATTAGTTTAGGGAATATAAATTGAACGCTTTTGTATCTGCCATTTTTTTGAAATGCGGTGCGTATTAAGATGTAGAAACCAGAATCTTTTACTAACCAAAATCCGATAATTATAAATTGATTTTTACACCACCAGTCTGTGCTACCTATCTAAAAGAGAGGAATTACTACCGCCATTCCCCTCCTTTAAACTATCGTATGATACATCTTATGGAATAGTGTTAGCTTGACGAAGCGTTTTGGTAATTGGCGCTTCCAAAATGCTCAACATTCCTGAATACTAGGTTTTTATTTTTTTTAAACCCGGGCTGATGGACTTATTATTGGAAAAATTCTTCCGGTATTTTTTAATGTAATCTGATGGATTCATTTCGAATACTTTTTTAAACTGTTCCCTGAAATATTTGATATCACTCATCCCAACGGTATACATCGTTTCAAGTATGGTTTTATCTGTACTGATGAAAATTTCAGCAGCCTTCCTTAACCGGATGAAACGAATAAAACTACTGGATGAATGCCCTGAAACAGATTTAATCTTATTGAACAGGTTAGCCCTCGACATGCCAATTTCATCTGCCAGCATCTTGATGTTAAAGTTCGGATCTTCTATATGACGTTCCACGATACTGATGCAGTTTTTTAGAAAATCCTTGTATTCGGCAGAGATCTTGGAACTGCTTGGGTTTAGTGTAATCTCGCTATAAAAGTATTTTTGCAAACTATTTTTACTTTTTAGAATCCCGGCAACCCTGGCCATGAGCAATTCCTTATCAAAAGGTTTACTGATATAATCATCAGCACCAATCTCTACACCCTTCAGTTTAATTTCTGCCGATGTACTGGCGGTGAGTAAGATAATGGGGATATGGCAAATAGATTCATCTTCCTTTACAATACTACAGAGTTCTATTCCACCCATACCCTGCATCATCACATCACTGATTACGATATCCGGAAGAAACCCACGGATAATAGCTAAACCGCTTTCGCCATCATGGGCCTGATAAATTTGATATTGTTCTGAAAAAACCTGGCTGAGGTAATGCGCGATTTCTTCATTATCGTCTACAATCAGAATAGATTTCTTCTCCTGTATAATCATATCACTTAAAACCACATCTTTCTTTCTGACCGGCTCCGGGATCAGATCATCCTGACTAAGTTCTTTCAGGATCAGAGAGCTTTCCTGCCGGTCCGGAACAATGGACACAGGATTAATATGTTCATTCCCTTTTAATAATTTCAGGTGAAATGAAGTGCCCTCCCCTTCATTATTCTGACAGGAAATGGTTCCGCCATGCATGTCTATAAAATTCTTAACCAGGTACAAGCCAATTCCAAATCCGCTTCCTAAAGAGTGTTTTTTATCAGGCTCCTGGTAAAACCTGTTAAAAATTTTCTCTGTTGAATCTTCTGCGATGCCACAACCAGAATCCATAATTAAAATATCAACATGCTGATCTGCTTCATACAGTGATACTGTGATACGTCCGCCATCAGGCGTAAATTTGAAGGCATTTGATAATAAGTTGAAAATGGCAATTTCCAGTTTTTCCCGGTCAGCAAAAATTTCTGTTATTTCAGAAGCTGCTATAAATTCATACTGAATATTTTTTGTACGTGCCTGATGAGAAAAACATAGAAAAACTTCTTTCAGCAGGCCTGTGAGGTTTAAATGAGATACTTTTAAAGTATCACCCTGCGCATCAGCCTTTCTAAACAGCAATAACTGATCAACCAGGCTTAATAAACGCTTGGCATTTCTGTACACAATATTCATGCTGCTGGTATCAATATTTTGGTTATCCTGATAAAGCAATTCTTTCACCGGGTTAATGATTAAGGTTAGCGGCGTTCTAAATTCGTGTGATATATTGGTAAAAAAAGACAATTTACGCTCATTCAGCTCCTTTTCCTTTTCACTTTCAATATGTGCAATTTTGATTTCATACCTCAGTTTTTCCTGTTTTTTCCGGTAAGCAATAAAGCCATACACACTCAATCCGATTAGTCCGGCATACAGCAAAAAAGCCCACCAGGTAAGGTACCAGGGCGGATTAATCTTAATCGTAATGGAATAACCTTTATTATTCCAAACCCCGTCATTGTTAGATGCTTTCACCTCAAAACGGTATGTGCCCGGGTTTAGGTTGGTATAGGTGGCTTTTCGCTGGTGACCTACATAATTCCATTTTTGATCAAAACCCACCAATCGATATGCGTATTCATTTTTCCAGGAATAGGCATAGTTAAGGGCAACAAATTCTAAAGAAAAAACACTCTGATCATAGTTGAGGGTAATTTCTTTTGCCACATTCAGGTTCTCGTTTAAAGGACTTTCTGCGCCCGGAAGCACCGATTTATTAAATATCTGGAAATCGGTGAGGTAAACGGGTGGAGCCACATGGTTGAATCGGATTTGCTTCGGGTTAAAGGAAAAATAGCCTTTGTTACCGGCAACAAAAATAGAAGAACCCTGGTTTTTAATGGTGGAATTTACCAAAACGCCATCCGCCTCATCAAAGTTCCTTACTTTTTTGCTCAAAGGATCTAAACTCGAAATTCCATTTTCGGTAAGCACCCAAATTTTACCATCCGTATCTTCTGTAATGTCATTAAAAACATTGCTCGCAAATCCATTGGCTTTGGTGTACACTTCAATACCATTGCGCTTTGGCGAAAACTTATTCAAACCATCCTGCGTACACACCCACATGTTTTTTCTGGAATCGGCATGGATGGCTTTGATGATGTTGCTGCTTAACCCCTTACCATTGCCGTTTAAGGTTTCCAGTGCGCGAAAATGCTTGGTACGCAGGTTAAAAACATTAACGCCACCACCATAGGTTCCAATCCAGATTTCGCCATCAGGTGCCTTACAAAGCGTATAGGTATGATTATTGTTGATGGAATAAGGATTTTTAGGCTGATTGTAATAATGTTCAAATGTGTTTTTACGACGATCATAAATCTTGATTCCGGCATCGGTAGCCAAAATATAAACCCCGTCTTCCACTTCCAGAATATCTCTGAATACATCTTCATTAAACAAATTCCCAATCGCTGAATGATGAAAATGATGCGTAAAAGTATTGTGCTTCGGATCATAACTGTCGAAACCATTTTCAGTCAGTACCCATAAAATCCCTTTGCCATCAAAGTATAGCTTCAGGATTTCGTTGCTGGTGAGACTATTGGGATGGTCACTTTTTACAAAGGTTTTAATCCCCCCAGTTTGCTGATCAACTGCGAAAAGCCCGTTATTGGTGCCCAGCCACATCACACCATCACGGATAGCAATACTCTTAACATCACGATTCCCCAGAGGAAGTAAATTAATTTTAAATTTATATTGCTGATGATCTATTTTTCTAAGGCCGTTGCGCCCATTGAGCCAGATGATGCCATCACGATCCTGATAAGAATCGCCATAAGAATAATTTGGTACATCATTAATTTTCTCCCAGCGTTTCGACAGGGTATGATACCAGTAGAATCCATTATTTCCACCCACCAGCAAGAGGTCCTGACCAAGAGGCATCACGCTGAAAACGGAATAATTATCCCGATCCGGGATTTGTACTTTAGTAAACTGACCTGTTTCCGGATTGAAATTAAAAAGACCGTCCCAATAGGTACCCACCCAGATATGACCGTCGGTTGCATAAGCTAAGGCCCAAACATCGTTCGGATTTTTAGCTCCGGACTTCTGATTTTGAGCATAATTGGTGAATGCTTTCTTTTTTTTATCAAATCGATTCAAGCCTGCACTCCAGTTGCCCAGCCATAAATCACCATTTATATCTTCTATGATGGCGTTTACAGATTTTCCCTTCATACTTTTTTCAGATGCCGGATTGGGCTTATAAACGATAAAATCCTTTTTCGAAGCCACATACTGATTGAAACCATCATCTGTACCGAACCACATCTGGCCCTTTTTATCACATAATATGGACCATACTTTATTATGGCTTAAAGAACGGATATTATGATCATGGTGCAGAAAACGCGTAAAAGTTTCATTAAGTGGATCTAACAAGTTCAGGCCATCCATCGTGGCTACCCAGATTTTGCCCTGATGATCTTCTACAATGGCATTGATAAAATTATTAGAAATAGATGTACTATCGCCGGCATGGTTGGCAAACACTTTAAAAGTGTAACCATCAAAGCGGCACAATCCGTTTTCGGTACCTACCCAGATAAATCCACGTCGATCACGAAGGGTTGCCGTGGTATTTTTTGAAGGCAGGCCATCATTTGTACCATAGGTTTTCATCTCGCTCTTATTTTGCTTCGTGATGGCCGAAGCATTCATATACTGAGCGAAAGCACTATTATAGTTGGAAAAAAGAAAGCAGCATAAGATGACTGTTCTTATCAATTTCATTGTGATAATCTAAAATCTAAAATTTTAATGTAAAATAAGAGCCATCAAATAATTTACGAATATAAAGTTAAATGCATGATATTTAATTACCGCATGCAGATCATAACTTAAATAAGCACATCATTATGACCTAATGAATTGAAATGACAAAAAAAAATTGCTCCGATCTCATCTGGATTTTCATTAATTTGACGTTATTATGAGCAAAAATAATAACCTGCTGACTTCATAAAATTAGAAAGCACATATATTTGCATCTCTAAAAATGGAAGGATTAAGAAATAACTTGCTCAAACGATTTTTTGCCTTAACGCTATTAAGTGTTTTGCTGCTTAAAGTTTGTGCGTTCTCCATTTCCTGCTTCTCAGTCTCTGCGGATGCCTACTCAATAGAAAAAAATGCAGAAGAGAATAAAGACAAAGAGGGTGAAGCTTTCGAGAAAAACAAGAAGAAACTTCTGATTTACGAATCTTCCATGCTGGATACAGGTCATTTGTTTCTGAGCCTTCATACTCCGCAGCCTGAACAAGCTTATTATTTACAAATGGGTACCCATCCGCCCAAAACCGTGCCTACGCCTCCGCCTGATCATTTTTCTTAGGTAACGTCATTACTTTGATCTGAAAATCAGCCAGACTGATTTAACGCGTAAGTTTATGCATTTTCGATTGTCAGATCAGGATGATGTGCTTTTATCGCCGGTATGATTTACCTGCAATCTCCCATAGTTTATCCTTTAAGTAAAATATCCATGAAAAATCATCATGTTGCCGGTATGCCTACGCCCTGGCAAAGACTTATACGCCTGTTGTACTACGAACGCAGTACCATCAATTATATTTACATATATGCCATGTTGATTGGCCTCATTGGCCTGTCTCTGCCACTGGGCACCAGTGCCGTTTTCAATTTGTTATCAAATGGGGCCATGTACAGTTCCACCTATATTCTCATTGCTGTTATTTTAGCGGGTATAGTGGTGGGAGGGCTCCTGCTCATTGGTCAGCTAACATTAGTGGAGGTGATTGAGCAGAAAATTTTTGCCAGAACGGCGATAGAATTTGCCTTTCGCTTACCCCGCATTAAAAAGAAAGCACTGGAAGGTGAAAATCCTTCAGAACTGATTAACCGTTTTTTCGACATTTTAACCATTCAAAAAGGGCTTACCAAATTACTGGTTGATGTAGTTGCTGCTGCCGTACAGATTTTTTTTAGCGTCATTCTGCTATCTTTCTATCATCCGGTTTTTATGGCATTTGGCATGTTCGTCCTCATTGTAATCATCCTCGTACTCATTTTGTATTATCGCCGGGGTGTTCAAACCAGCATTGAGGAGTCAGAATATAAATATGAAGTAGCCGGTTACCTGGAAGAGATTGCTGCTGATTTAGATACCTACAGAAACAGTGCTGATAAAAGGAAAGAAATCATCAACAGAACAGATGAGATTACAGCCAATTATATCCAGGCCAGAAATGATCACTTTAGTGTTTTAAAGAAGTTTTTCATCAGTGCAGTAGCCATGCGTACCATTTTAATGGGTTCATTGCTGCTTTTGGGATCATATTTTGTAGTTGAAAGGCAAATGACTTTCGGCCAGTTTGTTGCGGCAGAAGTAATTATCGTTCAGATCAGCTATGCCATAGAAAAGTTAATGACCAATTTAAACACCGTGTTTGATATGGTAACCGGCAGTGAAAAGCTTGCCGTGGTTACTGATCTTGAACTGGAGGAAGGAGATTTAAGTCATGGGTAAAATGAGCAACAACCTTGCACAACTTAAAAACTGGCAGAAATTATCCGTTCATACCAACCGTAAAATTCTGGATGCGAAAGGGCCAAAACTACTGGGCAGGGTACTCCTCTTTATATTTATTTTCTTCGCCATTTTACTTTTCCTGCCTTTTCGGCAAACCATTCCGGGCCGGGGTACGGTTACTGCGCTCCGTCCGGAAGACCGGCCGCAAACTGTTCAAAACCAGATTGGTGGAAGGATAGAACACTGGGCTGTACGTGAAGGACAGGAAGTACAAAAAGGTGATACCATCCTGGTGATTTCAGAAACCAGCCAATCATATTTTGATCCTGAACTTCCTACCCGCTTAAATGAGCAGCTGGATGCGAAACGTGGAAGTGAAACCGCTGCATTGCAAAAGATAGACGCCACCAAGAGCCAGATGCGGGCCATGAATGATGGTTTACAATTTCAAATGAAGGCTGCAGAAAATAAAGTACGCCAGGCCAGAAATTACGTCAGCATTGACAGCGCAGAATTATTGGCCGTTCAGAAATTTTATGAAACCACCAGAACCAGGCTGGAACGCTACGAAACCGGTTACAAAAACGGACTTTTTTCGCTTACTGATATCGAAACCCGCAGACTGAAGCTGCAGGAGGATAATGCAAAAGTAATCGGTCAGCAAAATAAACTGAGCAATTCCACTCAAAACCTGCTTAATGCCAGCATCGAATTGGATAATATCCGGGCAAAATATCAGGAATCAATGGCAAAAGCACAGTCTGATATGAGCTCTGCCGTTTCCAGCAGGGCCAGTGCACAGGGCGATATTGCAAAATTAAGAAACGACATTTCCAACATCAGCATTCGCCGTGGCTTATACGTGGTAAGGGCGCCACAGAGTGGCTTTGTGGTAAAAACCCTTAAAGCAGGGATTGGGGAAAACATTAAAGAAGGTGAATCTGTAGCCACATTACAACCAAAATCACCTTTAGTGGCGGCAGAACTTTATGTGAGTGCCATGGATGTACCTCTGATTTTAGACACCAGCGATGTCCGTTTACAATTTGAAGGCTGGCCATCGGTTCAGTTTTCTGGCTGGCCATCAGTTGCCGTAGGTACCTTTGCCGGAAAAGTTTCTTCCATTGACCGGGTGAGCAGCACCGGCGGAAAATATCGCTTATTGATTAGTCAAACCAATCCCGTTCCGTCAAAAGATGAACCATGGCCGGTACAACTTCGCCAGGGTTCTGGCGTTTATGGACGTATTATTTTAAGATCAGTACCGCTGTGGTACGAGATCTGGCGGCAGCTTAACGGTTTCCCGCCAAGTCTGGAAAAAGAGCCTTCAGCAAGTAGTAAAGAAAAAACATAACGGTGAAGACTAATATGAAAAATGATTTTAAAGCATGCCTGATTATTTTAATGCTCTTGCGCTCACTGTTTACAGCACAACCTGCACTGGCACAAAGTGCCGCTATAGTTAGGGCTGAAGCAGACAGCACCAAAGTTTTTTCAGTTGACGACCTCCAGATGCTGGTGTTCAGGTATCATCCCATTGTTAAGCAAGCTGCTTTGCTTAGCGAATCGGCACGGGCGAATGTATTACAGTCGCTTGGCTATTTTGATCCTGCACTTAAAGCCGGTTTCGCCAGGAAACTTTTTGGTAACACTGAATATTATAATAAATGGAACAGTGAACTGAAAATACCGCTCTGGCTGGCTGGTGCCGATTTAAAAATTGGCTATGATCGCAATGTGGGCACCTATGTGAATTCGGAAGGCCGTACCAATTCGCAGGGTTTATCTGCCATAGGGCTGAGTATTCCTTTAGGACAGGGATTGGTGATTGATGCCCGCAGAAATACCCTCCGTCAATCAAAAATTATGGTGCAATATGCAGAAGCAGAACAGCTGAAACAGATTAACGCCGTATGGTATAGTGCAGTAAAAGATTACTGGAACTGGTATTATACCTATAAGCAATTTAATTTAATTACCGAAGGCGTAGAACTGGCTCAGCGAAGATTTACGGCCATGAGCAGGCAAACCATCATTGGTGATAAACCGGCAATTGATTCGGTGGAGGCTTATATTACCGTACAGGAAAGGATTATTCAAAAGGAAAAAATGAAAATTGAGCTGCAAAATGCACAGCTGGTGTTATCCAATCACCTCTGGAGTGAAGATAGCAATCCACTGGAACTGCCTGCTGATGCAGTACCCCAACAGGTTAATCCGGCTGCAGCGAAACCTAACCCGCTGGTTTTGGATACACTGCTTGGTCAGGCCGCCAGCCAGCACCCCGAACTGTTAAAACTAAGAAGCAAAGGCGAGCAACTGGCAGTTGAACGGAGCTACCGGCAGGAACTTTTAAAGCCCAAACTAAATGTTACCGGGAATCTGCTTTCGAACAGGACTGATTTTAACAGTTTTATTCCTGGCGATTATGATTTTAACTGGAGCAATTACAAAGTTGGGATAGAATTTTCCTTTCCGCTTTTCCTCCGGTCTGAACGGGGTAAGCTCAGGGAAGTAAAAATTAAACAGCAGGAACTCAACTATGATATTCAGCAATATGGAAGAACCATCAGAAATGACATCAATGCAGCATATAATGATTTATCAGCCTATGCTGCGCAACTGGCTGTTCAGATTAAAAGTGTGCAGAATCAGCAAATACTCGTAACAGGTGAAAACCAAAAATTTAACCTTGGAGAAAGTACACTTTTTTTAATCAACAGCCGAGAAACGAAGTTAATCGACATGAAAATTAAACAGGAAAGTATGATTTCGGGTTATCAGAAAACGCTTGCAGAACTTTATTATAAGGCCGGAACCAGGCAGGATGTCCGCTTAAATTAACCTGTGGTAAAAGGATAAAAAACTTCTGCATCAAGCATTAGAAACGATGAGCGGATTTTTTTTATCCCAGTTTAAAAAGCAGGCAGGTTATTTCATTATATTTATCGGATGAATCCATTTCAGCTGACCGACATCTATATTTACCCCATAAAATCACTTGGCGGAATCAGGGTGGCACAAGCTTTAATGGAAGATGAGGGGCTTCAGTACGACAGGCGCTGGATGTTAGTTGATCATGAAGGAACCTTTGTTACCCAACGCAAACATACACTGCTATCGCTGTTGCAGGTGCATATCGAAGATGATCGGCTATATGTCAGCCATAAACTGAAGGAGAACCTTAAGATCTCTTTTCAACTGGATGAAACTACCGGTAAGCGTATCGAAGTAAGGGTTTGGGATGACGCTGCAGTTGGTTTAGAGGTGAGCAAATCTGTTAATGACTGGTTTACGGCGTACCTGCAATTTGAGGTCAGATTGGTGCGGATGTCTGAAGATGATAAGATCCTGGTAGATCCAAGGTATGCTGCAAACGGAGAGGTTAAAAGTTTTTCAGATGGTTACCCTAGCCTCCTTATTGGCCAGTCTTCATTGGATGCACTGAATGAAAAATTAACGGAACCGGTCAAGATGAATCGCTTCAGACCAAACCTGGTTTTTTCAGGTGGCAAAGCGCATATAGAAGATGATTTTAAAACTTTTTCTTTGGGTAATGTGCTTTTCACAGCCGTAAAACCCTGTGCCAGGTGTGTGTTGATTACCGTCAACCAGGAAACCGGAATTCAGGGAAAAGAACCATTAAAAACATTGGCTGGTTATCGAACATTCAATCAAAAAATCATGTTTGGCCAAAACCTCCTCCATAAAGGTACCGGCATCATTCATGTTGGCGATGAACTTAAGATAGAAAGCTGGAAATAACATGCGTTAGATGATGATTGATTTTCTTCATTACAGGTATTCGGCCAACATGCTTAAGCAGCGAAATCAGATTGGCATTTCCCCCCTTCAAAGGTTACCACAAAGGCAGCATGGTTAAAAATTAAAACTATTTGTACCGTGCGAACGTATATCATTAATCTTACAGACATTTATAATTTGATAAAAACCTATTTAATTAGAAAGATTCTAAATAATTATCAGCATTTTTGATAGATTTTTACTTCAATTATATTAAGATATGTAAAACTTATTTAACTACATTGCCCTTCAATGGCTAAGCCCGGGCTAAGTAATGATTAGCAAATAATAATGAACCTGAAAGATAACGGATATATTAATAAGAGTAAATCTGTTATAACATCTATAAATGAGCTTAACGAAGCATAAATAATGAATAATTTTAACCAGGAGTTTCCGGAATTTTTAAAAACATTTGAACAAAATCTAAAACATCTCTTTCAGGAAAAACATAATATTGATCAGCTAAGTCTGCAAAGAGGCCTTCCTCCGGAATTGCTGACAGAAATCATGGATCATGTTCCTTTATCAGTAGCCGTTCCATCAGCATTTGGAGGCAGAGGATGTAAGGTTAAAGAATGTCTCGGCATCCTGTCTGCAGCTTCCTATGAATCACTATCACTTTCTTTAACTTTTGGAATCAATATCGCCTTATTTTTAGAACCTGTGGCCAAATATGGGGATGATGAGATAAAAAAGGGAATATTCGATAAGTTTTTGAAAGCACAAAACATGGGTGGTTTAATGATCACTGAACCTAATTTTGGAAGTGATGCATTGAATATGCGCACTACGAGTAAAGAAACTGAAAGCGGTTATAAAATTAAAGGGACAAAACATTGGCAGGGACTTACCGGAATGGCCAATTACTGGATTGTAGCAGCCAGAAACGAAGGTGCCGACGGTTCATTAGCACGGGATATCGATTTTTTTGTATGTGAGGATGCTATTGCAGCACAACAGATTCATGTAGAAGAATATTATGATAATGCCGGTTTATATCTGATTCCTTATGGATTGAACCAACTGGACCTTACCGTACCTAAAAACCAAAGGCTTAAACCTGAAACGACAGGCATTAAAATGATGCTGGATATTCTGCACCGAAGCAGAATGCAGTTTCCAGGAATGGGAATGGGCTTTATTAAACGCATGCTGGATGAAGCTTATCACCAATGTGATAACCGAAAGGTTGGTGTGGGTAATTTGCTTGGCATGGATAATGTGAAGTTTCAGATTTCCAGGTTGCAGGCAGCTTATACCATTTGTTCTGCCATGTGTGCTAAGAGTTCAGCCATTAGTGGTATAGAAAACAATTTAGCTACCGAAGGATTAGAAGCCAATACCATGAAAACTGTAGTAACCGATTTGATGCAGGAAAGTGCACAATTATTGGTGCAGTTATCCGGTGCAAAAGGTTATCGCACCAGCCACATCGGTGGAAGAGGAATTATGGATAGCCGCCCTTTCCAGATCTTTGAAGGTTCCAATGAAATGCTTTACGCACAAATTGGCGAAATGATTATCAAAGGCATGAAAAAGCAAAAACAGCCTCAGCTTTATCAGTACCTGAAAGAATTTCCACTAACAGTAAAATCTACTGATTATTTCAAAGCAGAACTTTCGTTCTCACCAGATGAACAACTGGCGCAAAGAAAACTGGTTGACCTCGGCAGAATCGTAGCCAGAATCATTTGTGTAGGCTATGTTATTGAGCTTGCAGAAAAAGGATTCAGAAAAGAACTGGTAGAGAATTGCATCATCATGCTGCAACAGGAAGTGGCGAGTTTAATCACTTCCCTCCGATTTAACAATAAGGTGGTAGAGGTTAGTGATTACCATATGGACAGTTTATGGCTTGATTTTGCATAATCACATATCAAAAACACAGCATAGGAATTGATTTTCCTGAATAGAAAATACAAGTCGTAGCCTTCCACTACGACTTTTTGCTTTTGGTGAGGGGTGATATGCCCCCTATCCGCCTATAGCCCACTTTTCCCCTTGAAGCGAAAGGCCTAAAAAAACCATTTCTCGAAATTCTATGGCGATCGCAATTCCCCTCCTTTGGAGGTTTGCCTAAAGTGTGAGGTGGTTAATCCTATCCTCAAATTGGCATCATTAAACTTGAAAGCAAAGGCTTTGAAAAAATTCATTTGTTTATATTTCACCGTTAGCAGGATAGATCAGGATGGGTTAACAAAATAAAAGTCATAACCTCGTAACTACAATTAACCAGATATATTCTAAACGCTAAAAAAACCAATGATAAGTGGTTATGAAACAATTTTGTATTGAAATCAATTCAAAATGAGTTGCCTGATCTCAAAAAAAGAAAAACAACCAGACCAAGACTATTTCCTGCCTTAAAAATCAGTATCGGAAATCTTTTATCACAATTAATTTACAAAGAAAAATTGATCAGGGATAGCCATGATTCTTAATGGTTTTATGGCTGAAATAATTTTCACTACATGATTCAGGCAGGCTTAAACTTAGCCTAGCCAGAAAAAAAAATACCATACTAACTAAATATATCTAACCAATAATTAAAAATTATGTATTTCACTTTACATTCAAAGCCACATTACCGGCAAAATATGTCTGGAAGTAAAAAATTCCTGATTATGGGAATCTCTGCCCTTTCGCTGATGATAACGGGCAATTCGGCGCAGGCAGCCATCACCTATAAAACGGAATCGCTCACCATTAAAAAAGGGAAGAATTTCGATGATCCAGTAAAAGGAAAAATCACTGATGATAAGGGTGCCACGCTGGTAGGCGTAATCGTTAAGCTCAAAAATACCACTTTAGTTACCACAACCGATGCAAATGGTGCATTCTCCATTACCATCCCTTCAGGCACTTCCAACCCTGTTCTGGTGATATCATATGTGGGATATACCACTCAGGAAGTTCCGGTAAACGGCCAGGCAAATATGACCATTCAGATTAAAAGTGCTATTAATGACCTGGAAGAAATTGTAGTGGTAGGTTACAACACGGTGAAGAAAAGTGATTTAACCGGAGCGGTGGTAAGTGTTGGCGCAGAAGAAATCAGATCCAGACCGGTAACCAACGCTTTGCAAGCCATTCAAGGTAAGGCTGCAGGTGTTGATATTACTTCGAATGAGCGTCCGGGGCAATTGGGAAGCATCCTGATTCGTGGTGTGAGATCACTAACGGCCAGCAATTCTCCTTTATATGTGGTGGATGGAATTCCTTTACAAGCAGGTGGCATAGATGCAATTAATCCGAATGATATTGAAACGATTGATATCCTGAAGGATGCATCAGCAACAGCAATTTATGGATCGCGTGGTGCCAACGGTGTAGTTTTAGTGACGACCAAAAAAGGTAAAGCCGGAAGGTTAACATTGGATTATGTAGGTACCGCAACCATCGAAACCCTGAATGACCGAATGGACATGATGAATTCTGGTGAGTACATTGAATTTCGCCGCGATGCTTATCGCCGCACGGCATATTTAAACTCCATAAACGGCACCAATATACAACCCATTTATGCCTATCCGGTGATTGCAACCCAGGCTGCCGATAGAGAGATTTTCAAACAAGATCCCAATATGCTGACCAATCTGGATAAAGGCTGGGTAAATGGCGTGTTTGATGGCAGTTTAGTGCCCACAACCGATTGGGGCGATCTGGTAACCCGAACTGGCGTTACACAAGATCATGTATTGAGTGTAAGTGGTGGCACAGATAAAATTAAAGCTTATGGATCTTTTGGTTACTTAAATCAAACTGGTACGCAACTGGGGCAGGATTTTGAAAGATACAGCGGCAAACTAAGTGTCGAAATAAACCCGATAAAGTGGTTTAGAATGGGTGCAAATCTTACTGCAACCTATGGTTTACAAAACTATGGCTTCCAGGCCGCCAGTGCATCAGGGGCAGGAAATATTTATGCCGCCGCACGCGGCATGCTTCCATTAACTATTCCATTTGATGCCAATGGCAACAGAATTAATTTGCCTGGCGGAGACATTAACATCCAGAATCCAGTTTTAGAAGCCGATTACAACATCAACCTTCGTAAAACTTTAAGAACGCTGGGCTCTGTTTTTGCTGAGGTTAATTTATTGAAGGGCTTAAAATACCGCATCAATTTTGGTCCTGATTTTTCGAATTTTTACAATGGCAGGTTTCAGGACGCCAAGTCGGTTAATCGTGATGCTGGTGTACCGGGATCCATCAACAACTATGCGCAGCTAAATCAGAGCAATCGGTTTGCCTACACCTTGGATCACTTGTTATATTATGATAAAACCATTAATAAGCACAATTTCGGCGTAACCTTATTACAAAGTTCCTCCTCCTTCCGTGAAGAATCTTCCTCTTTAACCGGAAGCAAGATCTCCTTACCCAATTCACTTTGGTATGGTTTAAATACCGGAAACATTACAGGCTTAGATGCCTTTGACACCAACTTAAGAAAATCAACTCTGGTTTCATACATGGCCAGAGCCAACTACAGTTTCAACAGCAAATACCTGTTAACGGCATCAGCACGCTGGGATGGCGCATCGCAACTCGCGGCAGGAAACAAATGGGATTTCTTCCCTTCAGCGGCATTGGCCTGGAGACTGGAGCAGGAAGATTTCATGAAAAATATTAAATGGGTAGATCAATTAAAACTGAGATTGGGCGTAGGTAGCACCGGCAACTCATCAGTAGATATTGGCAGCACCCTCGGATTGTTACAACCCTTAACTTATACTTATGGCAGTTCAGCCCAAACCGGCTACGTTTCATCAGATGCCTCATTGGCCAACCCGATTCCATTACCAAATAAATTGTTAAGCTGGGAAAAAACCTTACAATACAATTTAGGTTTGGATTTTGATATCTTAAAAGGAAGAATCAGCGGATCATTGGATATTTATAAATCTAAAACCACAGACCTTATCCTACTCAAAAAAATCGCCTCTGTTAATGGTTATACTACTTCTTACGATAATATTGGTTCAACCAAAAACAAAGGTCTTGATTTGACCTTAAATACCGTGAATATCAAAACCAAAGATTTCACCTGGGAATCTACACTGAATTTCTCTACCAGTAAAGATGAAATTGTTAAGTTAGACAATGGCGATATGGTTATTGATCGTTTCTTTATCGGGCAAAGAAATGGCGTGGCCTATGATTTTGTGAAAGAAGGCATCTGGCAGAATACGCCGGAAGATTTGGCCGAAATTGCGAAATATAAACAAAATGGAGTTACGTTTAGTCCCGGAAGCATTAAGGTTAAAGATTTAAATGGCGATTATAAAATAGATGCCAACAATGACCGTCAGATTTTGGGCCATTACAATCCAAGCTGGACGGGTGGTTTAACCAATACCTTTGGCTACAAGCAATTTGACCTATCCATTTTTATTGTTGCACGTTATAATTTCCTGATTCAAACCGGAGCAGAAGCACTTCAGGGCCGTTTCGCACAAAGGGTTGTAGATTACTGGACGCCAACTAACCCCACAAATGCTTATCCGGCACCCAATTATGCCAGTGCCAGCGGAGATCAATATGTAAGTGCCTTAAACTATCAGGATGCTTCCTTTATTAAAATCAGGAATATCTCGCTGGGTTATAACTTTGCATCAGAGATGGCTAAAAAATTAACCTTATCCCGGTTAAGGATTTATGCACAGGCCATTAATCCGGGTTTAATTTATTCAAAAGTGAAATGGATTGATCCGGATTTAGGGGGTTCTACTTTTAACAGAGGATTTGTTTTCGGCATTAATGCTAGCTTCTAACCAAAATAACATGAAAAAGATTATCAATATATTATCAGGAATGGCCCTGTTAAGCGGGTTAATGATTTTACCAACCTCCTGCAAAAAAAGCTTTTTAGATGAAGAGGTCATCAATTCACACAATACCTCCGATTTTCAAACCGCATTAGGCCTTGATGGCTTAGTGATCGGGATGTACCAGAGTTTAAAGTTTCATTTCAACTATACCTGGGCTTACACCACCACCAATTATGGTGTAGATGAATTTACGGTTGGCGGAGACCGCACAGAACAAATGTTTAACTCTTACGATGGAAATTTCAACTCCCTTTCCGGCGATGTGGCAGCCGTTTGGGATAATATGTATGGCAGCATCAACTCGGCTAATATTGTTATTAAAAATGTGCCGGTTTACTACGACGGTGCCAATAAAAATACCCGTTTGGGTGAAGGCTATTTTATGCGTGCCTTTGATTATTTCAAACTTGTTAAACAGTTTGGTGCAGTGCCCTTAAAACTTGAACCTTCTGAAGTTATTCAGGAAGAATTTACTAGAAGCCCGGCAAAAGATGTTTATGCCCAGATTATACTGGATTTTACAAAAGCCTATGATCTGTTGCCTGCCACCGTTACGGAAACCGGCAGAATTTCAAAAGGGGCAGCCGCACATTTTTTAGCAAAAGCATACCTTTTCCGTGCCAGTGAAATTAACAATGCCTGGAACAGCGACACCAAAACAGCCGATTTACAAAATGCCATTAAATATGCCGACCTGGTGATCAACAGTGGTAGTTATACACTTGCCACGAATTTCAGTGATTTATGGAACTTCACTACGGTGGATGGAGCCAATGAAACCAACAGGGAAGTGATTTTGGCTGCGCAATTTTCCAATAACATTACCACGCAGGGCCGTTATGGCAATCAGATCCATTTATATTATCCGTCCGTGTATCAAACACTTCCGGGCATGGTACGTGACCTTGCTGGTGGACGTGAATTTCAGCGATTAAAATCTACAGATTATGCTTTGGATGTTTTTGACCGGGTAAATGATTCCAGATTCTGGAAAAGCTTTAAAACAAGATATGTATCCAATAATCCGGCGAGTGCACCAAAATGGACCGCTGCAACAGCACCTACGCCTGCCCAGGTGGGCCAGGCTAAATTTGCCGGAGGAGAAGAAGCTGTTTTGTATATTGTGAATGATGCTGGTGATACACGATACACTCCACTTGTTGCCAATGCCAATAACCCGCTTCCAACTGACATTGGTCGACGCAAACCAAGTATGTTTGTGCGGTATTTTGCGGGCCAGCCACAGAGCTATTTAAATGCACATGGCAACTACGGTGTGAGCCAGTTTGTAGCTTTATCTAAATTTATGGATGGATCCAGGAATCTGGTGGCTTCTCAATTTGGACAGCGGGATGGTATTCTGGCCCGTTTAGCCGAAACCTATCTCATTGCAGCGGAAGCTTACGGACGGTTGGGCCAGTATGCACAAGCCCTTCCTTATTTAAATAAAGTAAGAGACCGCGCTGCTTATAAAGATGGTGAAAACCGGGAGAGTTATGTTGACGGAGGCATTTCATATAAAACAAATCCGGCTACAAATGCTACAGCCCTTTCATCCTATTCAGATAAAAACACCTATTTTGAATCGAATAACATTCCGGTTACCTCTGCCAGTACCTTAACTTCCATGCACTTAAACAGTGATGGAGATATCTTTAATTCTAACAGAGATTTTTTTGATAAAATCGGGGCAATTGCTCAGAGCGATAAATTTATTGCCTTCGTATTAAATGAACGATCGAGAGAATTAATGGGTGAGCTTCAGCGATGGGAAGATCTGGCCCGTACCAAAACATTGGTGGCCCGAACAGCTGCATTTAACAGTGAAGCGAAACCGATTGAAGGTAAACATTATTTAAGGCCGGTTCCGCAGTCGTTTCTGGATGTGATTAAAAACAACGGAAGTGCACTAAGCCCTGCGGAAAAGCAGGCCATGCAAAATCCGGGCTGGTAATTCAAATACACTTTGTTTAGTTGATAGGGAGTATTATTGATTTGAAATGCGGGTTAATACTCAGACTTCATCTACTGGTTGGTGTCTCACCAACCAGTTTGAATGTATTAATCATTTTTTTTCGGTTGGTGAGACATCAACCGATAGCATTCTTGATACGCTCTGACTATTTTTCATCTACTGGTTGGTGTCTCGCCAACCAGTTTAAATGTATTAATCATTTTTTTTCGGTTAGTGAGACATCAACCGATAGCATTCTTGATACGCTCTGACTATTTTTCATCTACTGGTTGGTGTCTCACCAACCAGTTTAAATGTATTAATCAATTTTTTCGGTTAGTGAGACACCAAACGATAGCATTCTTGATACGCCATGACTATTTTTCATCTACTGGTTGGTGTCTCACCAACCAGTTTGAATGTGTTAATCATTTTTTTTCGGTTGGTGAGACATCAACCGATAGCATTCTTGATACGCTCTGACTATTAGATACTTCGCATTTAATGAACTATCGCTTTTCCATTCACCATCACATTTTCAAATTGCACGTCTTCATACTTATTCTTAAGCACCGGATTTGAAGTGGTGACCTCAACATTTATGAAGCTAAAATCCGATACCTGATCCAGTGGATTACCCTGCATTACTCCAAACTTTGTGCTCTTCACTTTGATATTGGAGACTTTAATGTTTTTAATAATGCCAAAGGGTTTTGCTTCAGTTGCTCCTAAATCAAAAAACTGACTCCAGGAGTTTAAATCAATCACTGAACCACAAGTTCCTGTGATGTGATCGATAGTGATATTTTCAAATACCTGGAAGGTATCTCCACGCATTTTAAATTTTAAGATGGGACAATTATTTTCCACCACACAATTTTTCATTGTAATGTTTTTGGCATGGATGCACTCGCTCCCAATGGTCAGCGTGGCATGTGAAGGACCAAACCTGCAGTTTTCAATCAGCACATCCTCTACTATTCCATTTTGTGGCAACTGATGTGCCGTAGGACCTTTTCCACCCTTAATCACAATGGCATCATCATTTACGGAGATGTAGCAATTCCTGATTGTAACACGCTTACAAACATCGAGATCTATACCATCAGAACTGGGTGCAGGAACGGGTTTAAAAGGCGATTGAATGTTGGTATCTTCCACCAATACGTCATTGCACTGGTACAGATGGGTTGTCCAGAAACCCGAATTGCGCAACTGTACCTGTTGAATTTTAACATGATCGCTCTTCCAGATAAAGATTAACCTTGGTCGGCTGACTTCGAGATTATTTGACGTTTTACCCAATTTTTTCATTTCCTCCCGATGTGCCCAAAAGGTTTTCCAAAACTTCAATCCATTGCCATTGATGGTACCGGGCCCTTTTATGCTAAATCCATCTACACCATAGGCATTGATCAGGGCTGCATAATAATCCAAACTCTGCCCTTCCATTCGGGAAGGAATAAATGGATAATCCTTTATCTCATCCGAACCTTTTAACACCGCCCCTTCCTGCAACACTAAACTGGTTTTTTGCTTAAAAAACAATGCCCCGGTTAAATAAGTTCCTTTGGGGATAACAATCACCCCACCACCTTTTGCAAAGGCTTTATCAATTACTTTTTGAATCGCCCGGGTTTGAATGACCGTACTATCTGACCTTACACCGTAATGCAAAATATTATATTGCTGCGCCTTTACCGGACGTAAAAAAGCAGTAAGCAAGGCAAGTATGTATAAAGATTTCATCATATTTAAAAAATAACCTTAACTTATGGATAGGGTGTAATCATCACCGGACCGATTAAACCGGAAGGCATTACAGACCAGTTCGAAGCGTCAAAAGGTTTGTAATCAATGTTTACGAAGTTGATTTCATGATAATTGCGCCATGGAATTTTCCTGATATCCATATCCCTTATCCGGTTAGCCATCAGGTTTACCACTTCAATTTTAATGGTATTATTTCCTGCTTTTAAATACTGACCAATACGGGCTTCAAATGGAATGCTCCACAATATCCCGACTTCCTTTTCATTGATCCATACTTTTGCACTTTCATTTACCTGCCCAAGGCTGAGCACATATTCTTTAGCCGTTTTCGATGATAAATTAAAATGACTGGTGTACAAACCTGTTCCGGAGAACACGGCAAGTTCAGGGTCTTTTAAGTCTGTCCAGGAGATTAATTTATTCAATGTTTGATCTTCCGGAAGTACTGGTCCACCCGTCGTAAAATGCAGTGTCCATGGCTGGGTGATCAAAATAGGTTTCCCCGCTTGATCAAGATAGTTCCAGGTTAAATTTTGAGTATGCCTGGCTGAAATATTCAGGAAAAGCGATTGCCCCGATTTGATCTGCACCCGAACCTGATTGCCTTTCATGGTACCCGAACCAATTGATCCGCTTTGCGGATCCATGATCACCACCTCACCCACTGTATTAACTCGCAAATCAGTGTCTATGTCTTTTGCCGTATGGTTCACCAGGTAATAATAAGTATCGCTGTTATTTTTTCGCCGGATGAATTTCAAACCTGTATCTGTCAGTGTTTCACGGTTAATGTGGCATTGTAACAGTGCCCGCTTCACATCCTGAGCTAAAATCATTTCTCCTTTTCCGGTTTTAAAGCTTGAAAGGCCATTTCCATCTGCTTGAAAGTTCAAGCTGGCCAATGCCAATTTCAGCTTCGCTCTTCTGTTTTCCAGGTCATTCAACCCCGGAACATCTGTTGGCAATTGCTGAAAAATAACCGTTGCACCTTTATTTGCCAATTGAATAATATGATTCAAAGTTTCGAGGTTCATCAGTTTACTTTCCGGAATGATGAGTACTTTATAAGGGGATGCATTTTCTGAAGTTTGCAGCAAGTGGCCAGTGGCCTTTGTTCGAATTAACACCCGGTCAGAAGCAAAATCGTATGCATAACCAGTTTTCGAGAGGTCTTTAGCCAGTTGGTAAAAAGCGGTTGGATGCAACCATTCATCTACATCGTGTACTTTCAGTGGCATATCCAAACCCTTCGCCTTATTCCATACATCATAAACTGGCCAGTAAATCAATAATTCATTATCGGGTTTTCCAGATTGCAGGATGGATTGACACCGGGCAATGTATTGATTAAGCCCATTGGCATGCGGCCACAAACTATTATTGGGATTCATTTCCACAGAGGCATAAAACAACCATCCCGGCCAGGCTATATCTTTTGGAGAGTTCGTGGTACCATGGTAGAAGATATGATTAACACCTGATAAAAATAGTTGCTCGGCCTCGGGTTTACACTGTGAATAGGAGGTTTTAAAATGCTCAGTCAGCCAGGTAAACGTTTCAGAAGACACCAGTGTTTTGCCATTGGTATGCGCTGCTGAGGCCGCAAATTTACTCATCACCGGGTCAGGATCTACATTTCTGATATCGGCAGCATCTCTGCGCAAACCCGGAATATCGAAGTGACTTGAACCAAAGGTTTCCGTTTCAGGAATATCCACGGCACCATAAAGATCAAGCAGATTACCCGGTGAACCGTGCGATTGATTTTTAGTCATTGATTTTAAGCCATGTGCCCAATTGGTCCAGTTTTTAGTAAAGTTATTGAGCAACAGCTCGTCCATTGTTTCCCGGTAATCTGATTTTAAACGGGCGATATTTTCATCTGTACTATCCTTGCCTGCAAGCTCCTTAAGGTGTTTTTCAAGTGCGTAACCCCTGTTTTTTTTAAATTCACTAAAAAAATCCAGGGTCCAGTTGGCGCCATACACTTCATAGCTATCATTGAAAAAAGACCTGATGCCTTGTGGTTGATGATGGAAAGCTTCCGTGAATCGCTTCAGATATACATCAACAGATTTCCGATCCAGGTGATCGAGTGTAAAACCCTCTCCGCCCGGAGCAGCACGCTTAACCAATTGCCTTGTTTTTCCAGAAAAAGCAGCATCAATATTCCACACGCCTGACTTTGGCGACCAGGATAACGTATTATCTTTTTGAAGAAAAGGAAGCAGGTTTTCTGTTTCACCATTGGGACCATAAGCTGTTAAGGCTTGTAAGCGGGCAAAATTCTGCTTTTCTTCCTTTACCTTTATGGGTCCAGGCAGTTGCTCACCAGCATTCAGTTTATAATCCTGAATAATCAGTTTGCTTGCGGCATATTCCGGTTTAATTTGGGGTCCGCCAAAGGGCCATCCTGTTCCGGTATTCATATCTACGCCCATTCCAAGCAGATTTGCTTGTTTTACTGTGTAATGCAAGGCATCTATCCAGGCGGGTGAAAGAAATTGGAGGTACTTTTTTTCGAAACCCACGGCACCGTAAATGGGCGTGATTTCTACCCCGCCTAAACCAGCTGCAGCATATGCTTTTAAAACATCATCAAGATTCTGGTTATCAACGGCATTTCCCATCCACCACCACCTGGTCCATGGCTTCATCTGCTTTTCCACTTTAGGCCAGCCCACCATTTTTTTTGCAGGCAATTGTGCTTTCACATTTGTTAAAAAGGTAATGGCAGCCAAAAGTAATGTAAAGAATCTTTTCATTTTATCAGACTTAGTCGAGGTGAAATACCATGGTTAAGGGCTGCGATATGGGCGAGTGATCCGGATTCGTTTCCATGATATCTGCCATGTAAGCCCACCATTTCTGAACAATAGCCGTGCTTCCAAGGTCTTGTGATGAATTTCCGTTCTGCCGCTGTACTGCAAATAAGGTATTGGTTTCTTCATCTAAAAAGATAGAATAATCACTTACTCCGTTTTCTTTTAATAATGCAGACAATTCAGGCCAGATTTCATCATGGCGTTTTTTATATTCATCCGCAAAACCGGATTTCAGTTTCATTTTGAATGCAATTTTCATTTCTATTTATCTAAATTCCGTAAGGTGAATCCTCTATCTAAAAGGTTTAACTTAATTTATCTTCAGGACAATATCCTCTTCATTATTGCCAATTGATTTGATCCAAAGGATTTTATTTTTTTGATCATAATACCATCCTGCGCTTTCATCCAGCTGACCTGCGTTTTTTACCGCATCCACATTCCTGGCATTTTCAGAAACTGCCTTTGGGGCCATATTATTATTCCAGTGGATTTTGGCCAGGTAACGGTGTGCTGCAGATTTAAATGTTCCGGAGGGCTTTGCTATTTTCAAAACCAAAGCATTATCATTTAATGAAGAAGTAATTTTGGTTAGGGCAAAATTTCCGGTTTTATATTTTGCGCTTAGGTTATCATCCTCGTAAAATTTATAGTTCGATTCGCCATGAGGAAAAACATCTAGAGTCATCACATCAACAGGCTTTTCACCAGTATAAATCATTTCCGGCTGCATGGGAATAATAGCGCCTGCCTTCACAAAAAGCGGTATGGTATCTAATGGTGCCACTACGTGATGATAGCTTTTGCCTTCATACTTTTCTCCTGTCCAATAATTAAACCATGTTCCTTCCGGCAGGTATACGGATCTGGTAATGGCACCTTTGGTAGTTACCGGTGCCACCATCAAGTGATCGCCCAACATATACTGATCGCCGATTTCATATACATTTTCATCATCCTGGTCACTCAGCACCAAAGCCCGCATCATGGGTAAACCTGTTTCGTATTGCTGGTGCATGCTGGTGTACAAGTACGGGAATAAACGGTAACGCAAAAGATCATACTTTTTAAAATTCCTCAGGGCATCTTCACCATAATTCCAGGGTTCTTTATAACCCGGATGATCCATTCCAAAAACCAATGCAATCGGACTAAACATGCCAAACTGTACCCAGCGGATATATAGCTCTGGATCGGCCTGGTGCTCAAATCCACCCATACAATGTGCCCATAAACCTACGCCTGAAAGACCAACATTTAAACCGGCTTTAATTACAGGCGCAAAATACTGCCACTCACTTGGCCAGTCGCCGGCAAAAATGTAAGGGTAACGCTGGATACCGGAATAACCTTCGCGGGTTTGGTTTAGCCCCCTGAAACCATTAAATTTTTCAAATTCCAAAAAGGGTGCCTTAGCATAAGCTATCGGAAAAACATTATGCAAGCGTTCAGCATCCTGTCCTACAGGCCCAACCTTTTCGCTTTCATTGGCCAAAGCGCCAAAAGCACTCCCTTCATCTGTTTTAAGAAATTTTGCACCTAAATTAGCCACACGCATCACGCCGTTTTCCCACCACCATTGCGTTGCCTTTTCATCAAAGAAGTTCACAAACTCCCCGGGCTTTCCATGCTCCGGATAGGTATAACCTTTGGCCCGGGCCTGATCAAGTAAATTTAACTTTTTTGCATTATCAAACCGCGGACGAAGGTGTAAGCCTACCATTTTATAATTCATGGCATAGAGGCTGTCGAACATTCCTTTGGGATTTTTAAAAGTTTCCCTCCACTCAAAAGAAGTAGCTCCTTTACCGCCGGTTTCCCCGAACAACCTCCAGGTAGAATCCAGCCAGAGTAAATCGACCGGAATACCTAATAACCTGTACTTTTTGGCCAGTTCAATCACATATTGATCGGATGTTTTTTCTTCATGCCCCCAAGTACCACCACTATATGTACCAGCATGCAGGCCTAAGGCAAACTGCGGCAACATCGGTGATTTTCCGGTTATGGCGGTATAAGCATTTAAGATAGCCGGAAAGGTTGGTCCATAAATAAAGTAATAATCCAGTTCGCCATCAGCTGCGTTAAATGTATATTGATTTTTATTTGTGGCGCCCATATCCCAGGTGGTGGCAAAAGAATTGTGCATAAAAATGCCATAACCCTTGGTACTCATCAAAAATGGTATCGGGCAATAGTTGGCTTCTAAAATATTATAGGCCCCGATGGCATGTGGCAAACCTTTTCCACGCCCAACATTTAAGGTCAGTTTTTTGAAGCGGTGATCCATGAAATCCATGCGTTCCCCAAAACCAAAGAAATGCTCATCAGCCTGAAGGTTTTTGGTTACACCAACCTCCGTATTGTTTTTAACCATTGAACCACCACTTTCAGCTATAAGTATTTTTCCTTTTAAATCAGAAACATCTATCTTAAACGGACTTTTATTGATCCTGATTTTCAACTTGGCAGTAGTCAATAAGAAATGATCTTTCTGCTCTACTACTTTAGTGCTCACATTTTCCCAATCGTATTTAATGACCATCAGGTTTTCATTAGGCTCAAACTTTCCATTCCAGCTGGTTCTGATCCTGAACATTCCTGGTGTACATAAATCAAGTTTAACCACACCATTGGTCATGTTCATGGATATCGAATTACCCTGCCTTTTAAATGCATTTTTGTAATCGCCGATGGTTTGTCCAAAAACAACAGTCGACAAAAACATCAATAAAAGGGTAAAAAATTTATTCAACATGGTGATTATTTTGGAATTTTACAGGCTTACTTTATTTTTTTATTTTATAAACTTCGGTGCCCGCCAACAGGAAGCAACCTAAACCGTAATCCTCAAAATCAGGTGTATGGGTGAAGTTTACCGGTTGTCCGTCTTTTGGTTCTTTTCCTGTTCCCTGTACATAGCCCAAAACTCCATTTGGATGAACGGCATCTTTCGCCATGGCATTCCAGGCTTTGGTAATCACGGGCAGATAAGTTTCTTGATCTAAAATACCCTGATTTACCCCCCAGGCCATGCCATAAGTAAATAAAGCTGTGCCAGATGTTTCCTTTCCGCCAAAATGATTGGGATCATGCAGACTTACATTCCAGAAACCATCAGCACGTTGCAAAGGCACCAAAGCTTTAATCATTTCGTGATAGGTTTTTAAATATTCCGCATAGCCAATGGCATCTTTAGGCATCGTTTCCAACACCCGAACCAGGGCTGCCACTACCCAGCCGTTTCCACGCGACCAGTAGCAGTTTGCCCCATTTGGTTCTTTATACGGTGGGACAAAATCCTTATCCCGCCACCAGAGTCCATCTTTTGCATGGTACAAACCACCACCTTCTACGTTTTTGCTGTGGAGATACATTTTGTACATGTGTTCATAGTAAGCCGTGTCATTATAAACTTTACCTAATTTTGCAAATACCGGCATGGCCATTTGCAAAGCATCAATCCAGGTCCAGTCTTTCACCTTATTTGATAAAATCATCAAATCCATTGAGGCTTTAATGTCTCTGATGCGTTCCGGTTTTTTATCGATGTTGTACAGATCAATATAGGTTTGTCCGCAGGCCTGGTTATCGGCATCGCGGGTTTTAACGCCATCCCTCAATCCCCATTGATGTTTATCACCCCATTGAACGGCATAATCATAATAAATTTGATCAGGATAAATCTGATACAAAGCCATTAAACCTTCGTAATAAACCGCCCTTGTCCATAGATTACTGGGTCTTTCCTTATTGGTGATGATTGATTTACCGGCATCAGGCCACTTATGCATAAAGTAAGCATTGGTAGATTTCAGGGCTTTCAAAATGGCTTTCTTTTTGGGCAGTTTCTGCGCAAAAATGAGCTGACAGGATAAGCCCATCAGTAAGGCAAAGCAGCATATAAATTTCTTCATGTCAATATATTGGTTAGTGTTTTCAATGCAATGGAATCTTTCGCGCCTTTTTACTTCAGGCTTAAGGCTGATTCATTTTCTGCAATGTCATTTCTTATTTTAATTTGTTTTTGATTTTGGCTTTAATTCATCGGGACTATCCTTTGTAAAAGTATCAAACTGAATTTTGGATGGACTTTCAAAAATGTCTTTCACCTTCTCAAAGGCAACTTCATATTTTGGGTTAAATTTATCTGACATCATGTATTGCTGCAAGCTAAAATACAATTGTTGGGCTGCAGGTACATCTTTTAAATCAGGTGATAGGTTTGCACTGGAAACCATAAGCTTCCCCTTGCCTACTTTCGCTTCCATTACTAAGGCTAACCTCCGGTTTAAAAACCAAGTATCGATTGGCTGGATAATCGGCCTGAATCCTGAAGGAAAATCTTCAAGGTTCATCACCTGTGCCTTATTTACAATTTCCCACCATTGCATATCACTGTGATTTTCAGTAGGGAAGTTTTCAAAAGCCGGATGTTTAGGATCGCAAAGAATACCCAAAGTATGCGGTGGACGCATCTTAAACCAGGAAGTATTCCAGAAAACTGGCAGGAAAGTTTGAACCACTTCCTTCCCTTTTACCACTTTGCCTGCCGCATTTAAAAATACATTTCCGCCTTCGTCCAGTATTTCCCTGGCCTTTTCATCCAATTCGTCTGTATAATAGACATTGGTTTTCAATTGCGGAAGTGTGACCGGATAAATCCAGAAATTCCAGTCGTTGGCAAATTCAGTACCTTCAATAGATACCTCCAGGTTAATATGCGTGGCCTTTTGAATGGCTTTTAATGGAAAATGGATATCGCCTACCTGAATGCAGTTGCCAATGGCTAATGTCTTTCTGCCAAATTTCCCTTTGTCCAAAACAGCACCCGCGTCGTTTTTAATGGTCCATAAAATGTTTGTATTTACCAAAGGTACCTTGCCGAAATGAGCCACTTCTACGGCCGCATCCAAACTTTCTGCATTGGTATAGACGAACTGCGGAACCTTCAGTAACGGAACCGTACTGTTTGAAAAACGTTTAAAAGCTTTTGCCGTAATGTATCCCTTTTCATCCCAAAAAGCATCCAATACTCCAACTAAAGCCGTTCCCTGTCCGGGATAATCATTTAATGATAATAATTGGTAGCCGTTGTAATTAGGGGTTCTCAACGCTTTCTCGATTTCATTTTTATAACACAGTGCCTGCAATTTGCCCGAAGCCATTAAGAAATCCTTTGCCTGATTGGCCATATCATGATCGGCTAAATCTTCCTGAAACATTTCAAAGTTCTTCGCCCGGTAAACGCCGGTATATTTTTTTATTTCTTCAAAATTCGGGAACGCACAGTACTGTCCCATTTCATGTGCCACAAACGGAACGGTAAATTGTTCAATCTGTTTGGCATAAGTAGCCATGCTTTCCGGCTTTTTAGCCCAGTCTAAACCCCTTGCCCCCGCCCTAACCATAAATTCATTGTTTGGAATGATGGGCCAGCTTCCGCCAACCGAAGCACCGGTATATAGTCGGCGTGAATCTTTCGCCTTCCAGTAGTTATTGAATTTAGTTAAGTATTCTACCTGCCGGCCCCGAGGTTCGTTGCCGTAAGCCATCATACAAAAAGAAGCATAATTGCCATAGTTCTTGGTCATCCGGTTGGTTTCATCATAAATGAACTGATCAATAGGCTTTCCTTCACCAATAGCGGTACCATGATTGGCCCAGCTTGGCCCTTCAGGCTGCAAATAAAAGCCTGTTAAATCTGCCGCAATAAAAGCAGCTTCGGGCGGGCACCAGGAATGAAAACGCATATGGTTTAATCCATGTGCTTTCGAAATTTTAAAAATTCTCTCCCAGGCTGCCACATCCATGGATGGGTAACCCGTGAGCGGAAATTCGCAGTTGTTTACGGTTCCACGCAAAAAAACCGGGCGACCATTGATTTCAAAATTTCTACCTACAGCTTTGAATTCACGCATCCCGAATTGAATTTGTTTTTCATCTCTTTTACCGTCATCAGCGAGCAATGTCGCAGTCAAGCGGTATAGTGCAGGATCAAATTCATCCCATGTTGCGATTTTATTGCCCATGGGTAAGTCAATTTCCAGTAACTCAGTTCCGTTTTTGAGATGATAAGGCACCGTAACCGACTTTACCTTAAGGATATTTTTAGTGTTGAAACTTTTGGCTGATAAGGTGATTTGACCATTTGAAGCAAGCTTATTTCCGGATTTTAGCTCGATCTTAACTTTTACAGCTTTGTTCTTCAGATCAGGATAAACCTGGATGTCCTCAAAATAAACCGGTGAGCCAGCCTGCAGAAACATTTTGCCTACTACGCCATTCCAGTTACCCTGTGTATGATCCGTGAGGCTATGCGAGTCCTGCCCTACGTTAATGGCTTTGATTCGATTATCAATTAAAAGTGTAAGGGTATGTTTGCCTGGCTTAAGGTGAGCCGGAAGTTCAAAATTTTGCGCCACCACAAAAGTATATTGTGTGCCGATTTCCTCATCATCCAGCCATACATGGGTTTCTGAGTGTGGATATTCCAGTGATAAAATCACTCGTTTACCTTTCCAGTTTGCCGGAATGTCTACATCTTTTTGGTACCAGGCAGCACCGGTATAATGCTTAGCCGGTGTAAGCCAAAATGGAATTTTGATGTTTCCGGGTTGGCGATATTTCTCCAACCGGGGATGGAAAAAATAAGAGCTGTCGTAAATACTTCCTGTCCATTTTGTTTTTAAAGTAATATCATCTCCTTTAAGGTTTTCGGCCATCGAACCAGGCAAATTAATCGATTCCGGTAAGGTTGATGAATACCATTTTGCCAGGATGCCTTCATCACCGGCATCTGTTTTAAACCTCCACTTTCCCTGTAGTGAAATGGTTTGCGCAGAAGCCGCTATTGAATATATAGAGATGAAGCAAAATGCTGCAATAAACCACTTCAAGGATAAAAATCTTTTTATTTGCATAATTTTTAAGCGAAATAAATGCAAAAGCATTCGGTATATCTGGTTAAAGCCACTATTATAGGATTAAAAATACAACCGGGCAACCTGTAGTGTCCTGCTTAAGAAGAATGATCCTGTTAGAAACGTTTAAATTGGGTTTATGGCTTCTGTAAAATATTTGCGATGCGATGAATAAGGTTAGAAGCAGCTCAGAGCTTTGCCAGTTTTAATATGGTTTTCATTTTATCTATCAGGTTTGGTGGCTCAACAAAACGAATCATTTCAAATACCTTTTTAACTGATTTAATTTGAGCGTCCCAACACCTTCAGCAACCAGGGATGCATTTAATTTTGCGCCTTCCTCATTGGTATGGGTATGGTCTTTTTCTGTGAAAAACATTTGCACTTGCGTTGCTGATAATTTTGCGTATTTATCCTTGATCAATTGATTTAAAGGAATAAAACCGATCTTTTCTGCATGAGCCACCTCTTGTGCCCAATCCGCATATAGATCATTAACCAATACCACTTTTCCATCTCTTAACGGATTCCTTGGGATAGCAGAACATATTATTGCGATAGCCCCTTTTGCCTTAATATCATCAATAAATTTACGCAGGTACCACCCATAAGTATACACCACTTCTTGCTTTTGCTTTATGGGATTGTAGATATTTTTGCTTTCCATTCCAATCCCTTTAATGGTTCCGCGGGCTCGTGCCGTATCGTCAAGCGGACTGCTGTCATTGTGCCCAAACTGCATCATCACAACATCACCTTTCTTAATTTTGGCTAGCACAGGTGCCCATAAACCATTGGTTTGGAAGGTTCTGCTGCTTGTTCCGCCAAGGGCATCATTTTCTACATTAATTTTATCCGTATCAAAAAAATCACTGATAAAACTTCCCCAGCCCCACAAATCACCATCTCCTTTCCCCTTTCCGTTTTTCACAGTAGAATCACCAATTAAAAATAGCGTTGGCTTTTCCGGTTGTTTTAACGTGATACAGGAAGAAATGATGATGCTGGCAGCCAATAAGATGAAGCATGAGGATGTTTTGTTTGATTTCATTGATGTAATTTTTCTTTTCTGGAATGATGATAGAGTTTTGTTTTATAAGGGTGCAGATTTATAAGCGTGCTGCTTGCTATAAAAGATAATTTTTCAATGTACATTTTTTTAATGCTTTAATCCCTTTTACTACTGATTGCGCATTTAATTTAGCCCCTTCCAGATTGGTATGGGTATGGTCGCCAGGAAAAAAAGATTTTACTTTTTCCGGTCCCAGGGCATCATATTGATCTGCCACGATTTTATTCAGATCTATAAAGTAAGCGTTTTCCTCTTGTGCCACTGTTGCGGCCCATTTCCCAAAATCCTGATCGGCACGAAGCACCTTTCCGTTTTTAAATTCATTTCTGGGGATCATGGAAACCACAATGGGTATTGCTCCTTTGGCTTTTGTATCGCGAATAAATTTGCGAATGTACCAGCCATAGGTGTGCACAGTTTCTGCCTTTCCATCTGGCCAGGTCAATATTTTTGTCTCTTCGCCTGTGCCTTTTAAAACACCTCTTCTACCTGCTTTTGTAGTATCGGGGATGCTTCCATCGTTGTGACCAAATTGCATGGTTACAAAATCTCCCGGCTTCAGGCTCTCTAAAACCTTATCCCATCTTCCTTCAGATAAATAAGTCCTGGTACTTCTTCCGGCCATGGCATTATTTTCCACATGGATTTTTATGGTATCGAAAAGTGCGGCGATTGGTGTGCCCCAACCCCAGGTTTCCCGGTTCAGATTCCGAACGGTAGAATCGCCGATCATATGCAAGCTAGGCTCAACTGGTTTGATAAAAGCAGCTGAAACCATTAGAATGGCAGCCGTAAAAAGTAATTTTAAGGTTGTTAATTTCATTTGATCTTATTTATTCAGGTTAAGCCATTCTAAAAGTAAAAATAAACGCATATTACTTTTTAGGATCTACCAATACGACATGAGGTTTTGGCGCCATTTTCATTCCATGACCGAAATAAAACCCTGTATGTGGTGGCTGGTTATAGCCTACATTTTGCCAGGCAATACTCAAACGGTATTGTGGATCATGCATTAAGGTATAATTCCGGTATTCAGTTGGAATGATTGTGGTGTAAATCCGAAGGCTTTGATTGTCGGCAGCGCGAAGGATCAGTTCCTCACGCCAGTCGCCGAGGATATCTGCACTCAGTACCGGCGTAGCCTTAGTGCCGTTATTGGCCAGTGCACCATCAGCAGTTAAAAGCCTTCCATAGTTATACTTATCAATGTGGTTTCCATCTAAAAGTTCGCGCGAAAGATCGGCATCCCAATAAATTAAAAAATTGGCTGATTTTGGTTCCTCACCAATCCTGTTTCCCTTAATATCAAACAAGCCGTTTGAACCCGTCCACCACATTTGTGCACCCGTACGGCTATTGTCAATGTTATCGGCCACGCCTCTGCCCACATCCTCATCATCAGCTCCATGCCATAAAATTTCGCCAGTTTGGGCATCATAAAGTGCGGCCCCCGGACCTTTTGTACCTTCTTCAATTTCATGCACACCAAAAACCTCCAGTCCGGGCCGTTCAGGGTCAAGATCAGTAACATGCATCGCATCCCCATGTCTTAAACCAGTGGTATATAAACCTTTGCCATTGTCATCAACACACATAGCACCGAATACGATTTCATCTTTTCCATCATGATCTACGTCTGCAACTGTCAGGTTGTGATTTCCCATTCCAGAATAAGGATTTGCTCCGTTTTTCGTATCAAAAACCCACCTTGAGCTTAATTTTCCATTTCGCCAGTCCCATGCTGCCAATACTATTCTGCCATAATAACCACGCCCCATCACCACACTGGGATGAATACCATCTAAATAGGCAATGCAAGCCGTAAACCGGTCTACCCTGTTACCGGAGTGATCATTTTTTCCATTTCCGCCTTTGCCACCCCAGGCACCAATATTGCCCCGCCCAGGAATGTAGGGAGTTGTAGCCAAAGCTGCTCCTGTTTTGCCGCTGAAGATGGTGAAATATTCGGGACCATCCAGTATTTTACCCTCAGGGTTGCGGTAATCTTTGTTGGCATCACCAATTACTCTTCCTTTTCCGTCTACTGTTCCATCTGCAGTTTTACAGGCAAATTCTGCAAGGCCATCGCCATCTAAATCGTAGACCATAAACTGGGTATAATGTGCACCTTCGCGAATGTTTTTACCCAGGTTAATTTCCCATAAAAATGTACCGTCTAATTTATAGGCCTGAAAAATCGGGGGGTCTGTAAATCCATCCGAAGCATTGTCGCGGCTACGACCTGTTTGGTGCAAGATGATTTCATATTCACCATCACCATCCAGGTCGCCAACAGATGCATCATTAGGCGTATAACCTGCAGGGGTTTTTAACGGGACAGTTAAATATTGCCGAACAGGTGTGTTAGCAGCCAGGGTAAATGCCTGGCTTGCGCTTTGTTCAAGTCCTTTAATGATCGGTTTTACAACATAATGTCGGTCTGAACCGGTATTCACATTCATATCAGTAAAGTTGGTGCCCTGGCTTAATGGATGGGGATTTAGTTTTTGCTCTGTTTCATTTCCTGATTTGGCATAAAGATTAAAGGCAATGTCATCCGGATCGGTTCCTAAAATCCGCCAGCTGACGAAAACAGCATTGGCACTTTTCCTCACCGCAACTAATCCACGTCCTAAATTTTCCATCTGGCGTTGTGCAAGCGTATTCACGGTAAAAAAGAAGATAAAGGCCAGTAAAAAGCAACCTGTTTTATTAAGCATAATGATTCTTATATTTAGGTTATCGGTTTTCGCAGCAGGCTTTAATATAAACATCAGTAAAAAATATACCCAAATTTACATGTTGATAACCTAGAATTCCTGATGCAAATCATTTGAGCACCTTCTTTTTCAAACTTAAAGCATTCATTCATCATTCGTATCCTGTGGTATCCTGTTTATTCCGGGATACCTGAAGGCAAACCATCTGGCCGATTGCTGCAGTTTAAAAACTTTACAATAGCTTTGGCTGCAATACCCGTCCCGAAATCATGCCTGTTTGAATCATTATCCAGTACAATTATTACAGAAAATAATCGTATACATAACGTTTATTATCCTAAATATTTTACTTTTACATTTAGAACAGACCAGATATTAAACCCAATGAAATTAAGTATCACATTAAAAAGCATTCTATATACCTGCATTTCCGCGTCATTCAGTATCATAACCATTCCGCAAACCTCAAAAGCACAAACCACCACCATGGTTAAAGTTAAGGTTGATCAGCCTATAGCAAAAGTTCAGCCTAATATGTGGGGTGTCTTTTTCGAAGACATCAATTTTGGTGCTGATGGGGGTATTTATGCCGAACTCATTAAGAACAGATCATTTGAATTTACCAAACCACTAATGGGCTGGACCGTTCAACGCAAAAAAGCGAACGAAGGAGAGATTCTGGTTGTCAACCGGAAAGAAGTTAATTCCGCCAATCCACGGTATATTCAAATCAACAATGAGGGTGGTGTTTTTGGAATCACGAATGAAGGTTTTAAAGGCATAGGCGTGAAGAAGGGGCTTAAGTATCATTTCTCTGTGATGTATCGCCAAATGACACCTGGTGTAAAGTTGCGCCTGCAGCTTTTAGGCGCTAATAATGAAGTCATTGGCGAAGGCGAAATGACTCCGGCAAATAGTGGTGCCGAATGGCAAAAACAAGCTGCAAGTTTTACCGCCACCCAAACAGATCCAAAAGGAAAATTCGCCATTACTTTTGAAGGAAAAGGTAAGATCGATTTAGATATGATTTCCCTGTTTCCGGATGATACCTGGAAAAGCCGTCCGCAAGGTTTGCGCTCGGATATGGTACAGCTTTTGGCCGATATGAAGCCTGGATTTATCCGCTTTCCGGGAGGCTGTATTGTAGAAGGAACAGACCTTACTAACCGCTATCAATGGAAAAATACCATCGGCCCCATCGAAGACCGGAAAATGATCATCAACCGCTGGAACACTGAATTTGCAAACCGTGCCGCTCCTGACTATTTTCAGAGTTTTGGTTTGGGTTTCTTTGAATATTTCCAGCTGGCAGAAGATATTGGCTCAGATGCCCTGCCCATTTTAAATTGTGGTATGGCCTGCCAGTTTAATTCGGGCGAGGTGGCAGCGCTGGATGAGCTGGATCCTTATGTACAGGACGCGCTAGACCTGATTGAATTTGCCAATGGTGATGTAAATACCAAATGGGGAAAGAAAAGAGCTGACCTGGGTCACCCGAAACCTTTTAACCTTAAAATGATGGGCGTTGGAAACGAAAACTGGGGGCCACAGTACCTGGAGCGATTAGCCATCTTCACCAAAGCCATCAAAGCAAAATACCCTGATTTCAAAATCATTAACAGTTCAGGAACAGATCCTGAAGGTGATCGTTTTGATTTGCTCAATACAACCTTAAGAAAAAACAAAGCTGATTTTATTGATGAACACTATTATCGCCCGGCAGATTGGTTTTTGAAAAATGCAGGCCGCTATGACAATTATCCAAGAAACGAAACCAAAGTTTTTGTAGGAGAATACGCTGTTCACGCCAATCAGGATTATGTGGGCAGCAACCGCAATAACTGGCAAAGTGCACTGGCATCTGCATCATTGATGACTGGCCTGGAAAGAAATGCCGATGTGGTTCAGATGGCCTCTTATGCCCCACTTTTTGCGCATATTGATGCCTGGCAATGGGCACCTGACATGATTTGGGTGGATAATCTCAGGTCTTACGGCACACCGGATTATTATGTGCAGAAGCTTTTTTCCACCAACAAAGGTACGGATGTAGTTGCCATTACCCTGGATGGAAAAAACATCACCGGCCAGGACGGACTTTACGCTTCATCTGTGATAGACTCAAAGAAAAAAGAACTGATCATTAAAGTTTCAAATAGCTCTGGTCAGCCAAAGATGATAGATTTTGATCTGGAAGGAAAAAGAAATTTGAAAAATAAAGGTACCGTAGAAGAAATGGCCAGTACCAATCTAAACCAGCTCAATTCTTTCACTGATCCTGAAGCCGTTAGCCCTAAAATATCAGCGATAAAAATTAGAGATAAGAAACTCATTACCAACCTGAAACCCTACTCATTCAACGTTTTCAAGATTCCGTTTAATTAATCATCCTAACCAAATATCATATGAAAAAGACACTTCTCTCCATAGCATTGCTTTGCAGTGCTATGTTTTCCGGTGCACAAACAGAAACCCTGCTCAGCATTAAGCCGGCGGGTGATCAAACCGTGAGCAGGCATATTTACGGTCATTTCTCTGAACATTTAGGCCGGTGTATTTATGATGGTTTCTGGGTGGATGAGAATTCTACCATTCCGAATAAAGGCAGAATCAGACTGGATGTGGTTGAAGCTTTAAAAAAAATTAAAGTGCCTAATTTGCGGTGGCCTGGTGGCTGCTTTGCCGATGAATACCATTGGAGAGATGGCATTGGCCCCAGAAATCAACGCCCGAAAATGGTCAATACCAACTGGGGTGGCGTAACGGAAGACAATAGTTTCGGTACCCATGAGTTTCTGGATCTCTGCAAAATGCTAAATTGTGAACCTTATATCGCCGGTAATGTAGGCAGCGGAACGGTAGAAGAAATGGCCAAATGGGTTGAATATTTAAATTTTGACGGCGTGAGCCCGATGACAGCCATCCGCAAACAAAATGGAATGGAAAAACCCTGGAAAGTAGCCTTCTGGGGCGTTGGAAATGAAAGCTGGGGATGCGGTGGTAACATGACAGCGGATTATTACAGTGATTTATATAAAAGATATGCAACCTATGCCAGGGATTATCCCGGGGCGCCCTTAAAGCGCATCGCCAGTGGCGCCAATGCTGAAGATTACAACTGGACAGAAACCTGCATGAAAAATATAGGTGCGGGCAGAATGTGGGGACTTACCCTTCACTACTATACCCTACCTACAGGAAACTGGAATGCCAAAGGCTCTGCAACAAAATTTGATGAGGAACAATACTTCAATACCATGAAAAATTGTTTACGCATGGAAGAAATTGTCAGTAAACATGCCGCCATTATGGATAAGTACGATCCGAAAAAGAAGGTGGCCCTGGTGGTAGACGAATGGGGAATCTGGACGGATGTAGAACCCGGTACAAACCCTGGATTTCTCTACCAGCAAAATAGCTTGCGCGATGCCCTCGTAGCGGGTACCACCCTGAACATTTTCAACAACCATTCAGACCGGGTGAAGATGGCTAACCTGGCCCAAACTGTAAATGTATTGCAGGCACTGATTCTAACCGAAAAAGACAAAATGCTGCTCACGCCTACCTACCATGTATTTGATTTATATAAAGTACATATGGATGCAAAGTACCTGCCAATTCAATTTACTAGTCCAGATTATACCTTAGGCGATAAAAAAATGGCGGCCTTGAATGTTTCTGCTTCGCAGGATTCTACCGGCGCCGTTCATATTTCACTGGTTAACCTGGATCCAAAAAATAAAATCTCGTTAAACACCAATCTGGGTAATTTGAAATGGAAAACTGTAACCGGACAAATCCTAACTTCAGCGCAGCTAACGGATGTGAATACCTTTACGGCGGCCGATAAAGTTATAAATGCAAAATTTAACGGTGCTAAAAAATCAGGAAATATGCTTAAAGTAGAATTGCCTGCAAAATCGGTAGTGGTTCTTGAATTAAAATAATCAAAAATGAATGACAATAGCATCACGATTACCTTTTCTATATTCGCCATTCCTCACCAGGTTGAGGTCCAAACTATTTATGATACGAGCAGATCTGACCAAACACTAAAAGTCAATGTTATTTTAAATAACCAGCAGCTGTTTTAACAGATGAGAAGATTATTTTATATCACAATACTACTCTTCTGCACACTTTATAATGTTCAGGCACAATCAAAAAAAGAGGTTTACCTGTTCGCCTATTTTAAAAATAACGGCCAGGATGGTTTGCACCTGGCCTATAGCCATAATGCCTATCAATGGACCGCTTTGAAGAATGATTCATCTTTTTTAAAACCTGCCGTAAGTAAAGATAAGTTAATGAGAGACCCTTGTATCATTCGTGGTGCAGATGGATTATTCCATATGGTGTGGACGGTAAGCTGGAAAGATAAGGGAATTGGTTATGCCAGTTCAAAAGATCTTATCCATTGGAGTGAACAACAATTTATCCCGGTCATGATGAAAGAAGAAGGTGCCAGAAATACCTGGGCACCAGAAATTACGTATGACAGCGACACGAAAAACTATATGATCTACTGGGCATCTACTGTAACCGGAAAATTTACGGAGACGGCTTCTGCCAGGGAAGATGCCTATAACCATAGAATATATTATACCACCACGAAAGATTTTAAAACTTTTTCTGAAACCAAACTGCTTTATGATCCTGGGTTTAATGTCATTGATGCATCCATTATAAATGATCAGGGAAGATTTGTAATGTTTTTAAAAGATGAAACGCCTGAACCGGTGCAGAAAAACATTAAAGTGGCTTATGCAGATCAGCTTACAGGCCCCTATTCAAGGGCGGGCGAGGCAATTACCGGAAATTACTGGGCCGAAGGGCCTACCGCACTAAAGCTGGGAAAAAATTGGCTGGTGTATTTTGATAAATACCGCGATCATCAGTATGGCGCTGTCTTATCATCTGATTTAAAAAACTGGAAGGATGTTTCCGATCAGATTGCTTTACCAAAAGGATTAAGACATGGAACGATTTTAACCATCAAACAAAATGAACTTAACAGATTGCTGAAACAGTAACTTCAATTTTAAAAGCCTATAAATTGGCAGAACTTTGCTAATTCTAAAACCGATTGTTGTTCTACATTTAAACTGACAGCGTTCCTCCCTTCAAATGACTACCTCAATTCGCAAGCCGGTATTTAGTTTCCGTCAGGCTTAATCAAGCTGCTTTTCGGACTTTCAGGCCACCTCCAGCTCATCGGATCATCTGGCTGAGCTGGATCAAAAGTTGGCAAATCATTTATCAGATATTTCACTAATCCTAATTTTTGCTGTTGAATGCCAAGCACCACACATCTGGCAATTTCATAAGCCCCGAAGGGGTTAAAATGGGTATTGTCAGCCAAGGCTTTATCTTGTCCGGGATAACGGTTTGCCGGGTAATGCACAAAGGCTTTTTTAGATTGTACTTCTCCCATGGCATTAAATAAACTGGTGGTCATGGCATTTAAATCAATTAAGGCCACATTTTCAGCTGCTGCTACTTTTCTGGCGGCATCCGGAAAATCGCCCAAAGTATTTTGAATTTTACCTTCCTGATCAAATGATCTTCTGCTGGTTGACGTTACAATTACCGGAATCCCACCTTTCTTTCTGGTTTCCGCAACAAACGTTTTAAGCCTTTCGGTATAAGATTGATAAGCACCATCGTGAGCACCCTTCTCTTTTTGGTCATTATGCCCGAATTCGATAAATAAATAATCGCCCGGTTTCATTATACTCAAGATTTTGCTTAGCCGCCTGCTGCCGATAAATGAGCCCAAAGTTAAACCAGATTCTGCATGATTGGCAATGGCTACGCCGGGTTTAAAAAACCGCGGAATCATCTGACCCCAGGAGGCCCAGGGTTCATCATCCTGGTTTACTACAGTAGAATTTCCCGCCAAAAATACCGTGATCTGATCATCCACTTTGGTAAGTTCCATGGTCTTCAGCACCGTATGCCCGTCAAATTCCAGTGTAAGCTTATCATCCCAATCCAGTTTAGTAAGTTCACGAGGTTTTAAAGCAACCATCTGCCCTGCTGCAATATTCCTGTTTTTAATATTCACGATAAAAGTCTTGGTGACGAACTCCCCCTGCTTTGTTTTCACTTCCGCCAGCATTAACCTGCGCGATTCAGCCTTAACTGTGCTGGCAGTAGCATCATTTGCATCTCCCATGGTTAAGGTTACCCGGTAATTACCCTCAGGCACTGCTGCTGAAAAATAGAAAGGTTTTTTGCTTTTTATACCGCTGCCTGGAAAAGCTTTTTTACCACTATACTTTACAGCTTGAACCACCGAGCCAAAATCAAAGCCATATTGTCCATTACTTTCAAAGCTGGTTTCAGGTAAAACATGCACATAACCTTTTAGGCCTTTTTCGGCTCCAAAGTCAAATCTCCAATGCGTTTGCTGTGCAAAAGAAGTGCCCGAAAGCAGTGTGAACAGAACCATTTTTAGAAAGGCAGACTTTGTATTCATAGGAAATCAGAATATTTTAAAATGAATGCCAAAACATTTATTGCTCATAAAATTGCCTGCGGATATACACATAGATGACCATTAATGAAACAGATTGGTTCTGGCTTAAGCCAAAGCTTAACACTCAAATATCCCAAAACTCATACATTAAACCATCCTGTGCCAACCTGTAACGGCTAAGGATACTTTACAGCATATTGATGATACTGTGGTAGTAAGCACTTGACTGGGCGGGCTGGTCTTGTTCAAAGGCCATTAATGCAAATTTTACTTTATGCACTTTCTTCCGGCTTAGATTCAGTTTAGTGTAAGGGATAAAAATAAATAATCCATCATTAATATTGGGGCTTATTGAAGTAGCTTGATTGGCTGTTGAAATTTTTCCGTTATCACAGCAATAAAAGTTAGTAAAACGTGTCAGTTCCTTTCCATTTTCTAGATAAAAACAGGTATTAAATAACAGATCTCCGGCATTATTTTTCCGCCAATGAAATTTAGGATATATTTTCATTCCTTTTTCCGCATGATAAACCGCATCGTATACCACCTTAGCCGTTAATGCTTTATGCTTTTGTTGAGCATTAACCCTTGTAATCAGGAACAGGAAGATAAATAAAGACAATAATGGTTTCATAATCAGATCATTTCATACGAAACTACCTAAGGTGAAGTGCAATCAAACAACTCTTACCCATTATGATCAAAAATAGTATAACCTGCTTCACAGAATTCTACAGAATTACACACCTTTAAGCCCCTTATTTTAATATTGTTTACATCCATTCCGGCATGACCTGTTGGTACAGTGGCCAATCACCTTAAATAAGAATTTTCAAGACGGGAAATGAAAATAAAAAAGCCCTTCAATCCTGAAAGGGCTTTTTTTAGTTGTCTATCCCTATAAGTAGGAACCCAAAACTAAATAATCACTTTAATATTTAAGGGGTCTGAATAAACTGAACAGGAATAAATTCAGTTCATTTTTGGCACTTCAACTGAATAAGGCTGAAACAACAAAATAACATCCTGTTATTCAACGCCTTTCATATTTGTTTTTATCATATAAAGCGACTTTGATGCGGTAATAAAAAGTATGTTGCGATCTTTTCCTCCAAAACAAATGTTGCCGCACCAGTCTTCCGGAACATCAATATGTCCGATTTTTTCACCATCCGGTTGGTAAACATCAACCCCTTTTCCTGTAATGTAAATATTTCCGGTATTATCTAAAGTCATTCCGTCTGAGCCTTGTTTAAAAACCAGTTTCCGGTTAGCTAATGATGCATCAGGATTAATCTCATAGCGATAGGTAACACCGGCTTTTATATCAGCAATATAAAGAAACCTGCCGTCAGGTGTGCCTACAATACCATTCGGACGCTCAAATCCTGCGGCAGCTATCTGAGCGGTCTTTTTACCCTTAGCCAGATAATACACTTTCTCGCCATCCAGTGCTGATGATTTTCTCGTCCAGTAATCACGCTGATAATAAGGATCGGTAAAATAAATTCCACCTTTGGCATCAATCCAGAGGTCATTCGGACCGTTCACTTTTTTCCCTTCAAAATCAGAGAATAAAACCTTCACCTTTTTATTCCGGTCAACTGACCAGATCTGGTTATCTTCATCGGCACAAACAATCAGGTTGCCTTTTTGATCAAAATAAGTTCCGTTTGCCCGGCCTGATTTTTCCATAAACAGACTCAGCTTTCCATTGGTGTCATATTTCCAGATGTGATCATTGGGTTGATCAGTAAAAAAAACATTACCCTGCCGGTCGACTGAGGCACCCTCGGTAAACTTAAACTGTGCCGAAATCAACTTTAAACTATCCTGTACCAAAATAGGGCGGGTGGTCTGCGCAACTGCCGAGGAATAAATAACGGTTGTAACTAAGAGGATTAAATAAAACTTTTTCATAACATCATATTGAGGCTGCAAAGAGCAGATTAATTTTGATGCCTGCAAATAAAACAACCATTAATATTTTTCAATCCCCTAATTGATCGGCTTCCAATGCGGATGTAAAGTCAAATAGGTATTGTTCAGGGGCTGATTAGCCGGATGAATCGTTAGCGCAATACTTTTTCCGTTCAGGAACTCGAAACTGATGCCATCCTGCATGGAATCATATATCACAACGGTATCCTGCTTTTCATTGAGGTACGAAGCCATTTGCTTCATGCCCGAAAATTTCAGTTGCGTATCATTTAGACTTCTACCTGTCGAAAATCCGTCCTTTGTTTTAAACTGGCTGGCAGTAATCCGGATTTGCTTTACCTCCTTTATCCGCATACTGGTATCACGATAAGCAGAATAGATGGCTACTTCATTGCGCTTTCCACGCGTTGAATCCCGACTGTACCAGATACCCCAGGCTTTGCCCATTGCAGCATCGCTTAGATCGGCTTTTCCTAAAAGTTTAGCCACCACCTGCACATCATCACCCAAAGAAATTTCTCCTGCTGAACGGCCCGGAACAATCAAGAATTTTTCTGCAATTTTAACCGTTCCTTCATCTTTTACAGTTTCGGCCACAGCACTTACCTCCGCTTTGCGGTTGGATTTACAGGCAAACAGGCTTAGGCTTAAACCCAGGAAGATCATTTTATAAAGTTTCATCACTGAAGAACAATGCCTTACAAATTCTGTTTGAAAAATTGCCGCCCCCATGAGTTTTAGCGCAATATTTTCTAATTTTACCCCTTATGGAAAATAAAACCATTGCCCGCACGCTACGCTTTTTATCGCAGTTGATGGAGCTGCATGAAGAGAATCCTTTCAAAATAAAATCAATAGCCAATGCTTATTTTAAAGTAGATAAATTGCCTTTTGCTTTAAAAGACAAACCATTGGAAGAAATTGATCAGATTGAAGGGATTGGTAAAGGACTGGCATCAAAAATAACCGAGCTGCTGCAAACAGGTGAATTAAGGGAACTAAATGAGCTGATACAGCAAACACCTGAAGGCGTGATAGAAATGTTGAGTATTAAAGGTATCGGACCAAAAAAAATTCTGATTATCTGGAGAATACTTGGCATTGAAAGCATTGGTGAGTTGTATTATGCTTGTAACGAAAACCGCTTAATTGAGGCTAAAGGTTTTGGTTTGAAAACCCAGGAAGAAATCAAAAATGCCATAGCGTTTAAACTGGCAGCGAACGGCAGATTTCTTTATGCTCAGGTAGAAGGCTTTGCCAACACGCTGTTTACACAGATTTCTGAATGGCTGATTAACATAGATAACCATTCGTTACTGGGATTTGCAGGGCAATACCGCCGGGCCTGTGAAATTATTGATGAGCTGGAATTGGTAATTGGAGCTGAAAACATGGAAATTGTAGCCGAACAATTAACATCTTTTGGGCCACTATCGCTTATTGCTGGTGATGAAGCTTTTATTGCCACTACTGAAGCTGGTTTAAGAATTAAAATCTTCCTGGTAAATAAAGCTGATTTTTATCTGGAATGGTTTAAACTTACAGGAAATCATGAGCATGCAAAAAAAGTACTTACACTTGCTGGTGATGGTCCTTTTGCAAACGAGAATGAAATTTACAGCAAAGCCGGACTCTCTTATATCGAACCCGAACTTCGAGAAGGTTTTGATGAAATTGAACTGGCTAAAACTGATCAGCTGCCTGTTTTAATCACCGACAAGGATTTGAAAGGCAGCCTGCATAATCACTCTACCTGGAGTGATGGTGTTCATACTTTGGAACAAATGGCTGTGTATTGCAAGGATGTATTAAATCTTCAATACCTTGGTATCTGCGATCACTCCAAAACGGCGGTTTATGCGAAGGGCTTAAATGAACAAAGGGTATTTGGCCAGCATCAGGAAATAGACGAATTGAATCAAAGACTGGCTCCGTTTAAAATATTTAAAGGCATTGAGAGTGATATTTTAAGTGATGGTTCTTTAGATTATTCAGACGATATTTTAAAAACATTCGATTTTGTGGTGGCATCGGTTCACAGTAACCTGCGGATGGATGAAGCGAAGGCAACAACTCGTTTGTTGAAAGCTATTGAAAATCCATATACCACCATTTTGGGGCACCCCACCGGACGTTTGTTATTAAGTCGTGCAGGTTATCCCATCGACTATAAAAAAATCATTGATGCCTGTGCAGCCAACCAGGTGGTGATTGAAATTAATGCAAATCCGCTTCGCCTGGATTTAGATTGGCGCTGGCATCGCTATGCCCTGGAGAAAGGTGTGCTACTTTCGGTAAATCCCGATGCACACCGAACAGATGGTTTCCATGATACACGTTATGGAATTCTGGTTGCCCGAAAAGGCGGACTGAGCGCAGACAAATGCCTGAACGCTTTTTCTTTGGAAGAAATAATCGCATATTTTGATGGAAAAAAAGATAACCGTCTTTAGTCTTTAGTCTTTAGTCTTTAGTCTTTAGTCTTTAGTCTTTAGAAAAAAGATAAACCTCCTTAATATGTTTTAATCTTTTCAAATTAAATTTGTGTCATCATGCCGAAGGGATCTGTATAATCACTCCGTAGGTAATCATCCTAAATTTAATATCTTTGCTACATGATCAGTGAAATTGCCAACCGCATATTTAATCAGGTTATTACCGATTACCATCAATTTGACGATATCGACTACCCAGTTGAAAATCCTTACGATGCTGAAAGCCTTGAACATCTTTTATATGTTAAAAACTGGATTGATACCGCACAATGGCATATGGAAGACGTAGTGCGCAACCCTAATATTAATCCTGCTGAAGGCTTAAGCTGGAAAAGACGGATTGATGCACAAAATCAGGTACGTACGGATATGGTTGAATTTATAGATGGCTATTTTCTGAATCTTTACCGCGGAATTACAGCTTTGCCTGATGCGAAAATCAACACGGAAAGCCCGGCATGGGCCATCGACAGGCTTTCGATCCTGGCGCTGAAAATTTACCACATGCAGGAAGAGGCAGAACGAGAAACGGCATCTGCTAAACACCGTGAACAATGCCAGGCCAAGCTGAATATTCTATTATCTCAACGTGAAGATTTATCGACCAGTATTGATCAGTTACTGGCCGATATTGAAGCTGGAAAGAAATACATGAAAGTATATAAGCAGATGAAAATGTATAATGATCCGAGTTTAAATCCGGTGTTGTATAATAAAGCGTAGTTCCAAATCGTCATTGCGAGGTATCAATAAAAGCCAATGTCATCAATGGAAAAAATTATCGTTTTACGCTTTTCAGCCATGGGCGATGTGGCAATGGTGGCTTCGGTATTGAAAGAATTTGCTGCACAAAACCCTGCGGTTGAAATCATCATGGTTAGTCGAGCGGCATTTAAACCATTTTTTAATGAAATAAAAAACCTCACTTTCCATACCATTCAACCTGAAAATACCCACAAGGGCCTTTTGGGCTTGTTCAAACTTTTTAAAGAACTTCAAAAATATAAGCCTGCTGCTATAGCCGATTTGCACGACAATTTAAGGAGCAGATTCATATCAGCATGTTTTCGTTTTACAGGAATAAAAATTAAGAGGATTGATAAAGGAAGGGCTGAAAAAAAAGCACTAACACGTTCAGTTAATAAAATTTTTAAGCCACTCCGCCAAACGGTAGAACGTTATGCAGATGTTTTTTGTGAACTGGGCTATCCGATTGAATTAACGCATAAGATAAATCGCAAACCGCAGTTATTACCTGCAAATGCGGAATACTTGTTTCGTAATCCACTGCAAAAAAAGATAGGCATCTCCCCTTTTGCACAGCACATTTACAAGGTTTATCCTTTAAAAAAAATGGAGAAAGTGATTGCGCTGTTAAGCGCATCAGGCCATGAACTTTTCATTTTTGGCGGAGGAAAATCTGAACAAGCCATTGCAGAAAATTGGGCAAAACATAATGCAAACACACATAATTTAATCGGAAATTTCAGCCTGACGGAAGAACTTGCGATCATTTCAAATCTGGATTTAATGTTAAGTATGGATTCGTCAGGTATGCACATGGCATCGCTGGCTGGTGTTCCAGTCGTTTCGGTATGGGGCCCGACACATCCATATGCCGGTTTCTTAGGCTATGGGCAGTCTATAAACAATTGTGTGCAGGTTGATCATCCGATGCGGCCAAATTCGATTTACGGAAACAAACCCTGCATGTGCGGTGTTGAAAGTTGTATGGACATGATTGAGTCACAAAGCATTGTAAACAAAATTAAAGAAAACTTAAATGGCTAAGCAATTATTGTTGGTTCGGCATGGGAAATCCGATTGGGGGAATTTAGATTTAAAAGACTTCGATCGCCCACTCAATAAACGTGGTAAAGAGAATGCACCTGAAATGGCAGAACGCTTGTTAAAAAAGGGGTTCAAATTTGATTTGATGGTAAGCAGTCCTGCTAAACGGGCGAAATCTACTGCCAAGTTTTTCGCTGAAGCCTATCAGTTTGATCAGGTTCAGTTTGAAGCGTCCATTTATGAAGCCAATACCCAGGCACTTTTAAAGGTGATTAACAGTTTAGATGATGATGCAAATACGGTTATCATGTTTGGACACAACCCAGGTTTTACCGATTTGGCAAATGCATTAAGCGATGCTGATATTTATAATATTCCAACTGCCGGAATGGTGCTGATTTCTTTTCCTTTTGATTCATGGGCAATGGTGAGCAAAGGCACCGGAGACCTGGTGTTTTTTGATTACCCAAAGAATAGTGATGAAATGTAATTCCTGATTGCCACTGAAACACGGCGTACATGGAAAAATTAAAGAAGTTGTTACTTTGATCTTCGTATTGAAGAAACTTTTCTAGTTCGCTGACATAAACCGTTCATTTTCAATGATCTTTACATCTCGCTGTGCTCCTGTCGAAAGGGCGATGCAACAGGTTCAAAAGAACCAATATCTTTGTTAAATAAACCTGATTGCAATGGAAAGCCCCAATTTTTCATTGGGCTTGTAATTAAAAGCAGGACTAAAAAATCAAAAGCACTACTGAGCCTACATTTACAAAAAAATAAGAAATCCCATTAATTTTACTACAATTGTTATATTTTGCTATCTTTGAATATAAATAACGAAAGTCCGGCAATAGACATTTCGGTGAATTCATAACCTCATCTCCTCCTGGTTATTTCATAATTCGTATCGCCGGAAGATTGATCCATTAAATTATCTATACATGAATTTTGATTATAATACGACGCGCAGTCACCTGATTTTATCAGAATATGGCCGCAACGTTCAGAATATGGTAAAGTACATTTGCGAATTACCCACCATTGAAGAACGCAATAAATATGCCCAGGCAGTTATTGACCTGATGGGATTCTTACAACCACACCTGCGTGATGTGGCCGATTTTAAGCATAAACTCTGGGATCACCTGCATATCATCTCTGGCTATCAGATTGACGTAGAAAGTCCGTACCCAAAGCCGCTTCCTGAAAATGCTTTTAAAAAACCAGAGCCGCTTCCTTATCCGCAGCAACGCATTACCTATAAACATTATGGTAAAACGGTAGAAAACCTGATTGAGAAAGCCATGCGCGAAGAAAACCCTGAAAATAAAAAAGCCATGGTTCAGGGAATTGCCAACTTTATGAAAATGGCGTATGTTACCTGGAATAAGGATAATGTGAGTGATGATACCATTATTAAAGATTTAAAATACCTTTCAGGAGGATTATTATCGCTGGATGAAGGTGTAAATCTGGCAAAAGTTGAATTCAGGGCACAGAATCCACGCCAGAATAACAACAATAATAACAACCGCGGAAGAACAAATAACAACAACGGAAAAAACCGCCAGAACAATACCAATAATAACAATAATCGCGGAAGGACAAACAACAACAATAAACCAAAATATTAAAGGAAAGGTAAAAGGCGGAAAGTGAAAGGAAAAAGGTTATAGATCTATGCCCACACTGATTGCTTGAGAATCGATACAAAATACTATAAAAATATATGAACGCATTTGAAATAACAGGCGGAATTAAATTAAAAGGCGAAATTACCCCACAAGGCGCTAAAAATGAAGCTTTGCAGATTTTATCGGCCGTATTGCTTACCGAACAAAAGGTAACCATCAGCAATATTCCAGATATTAAAGACGTAAATAAATTAATTGAATTACTAGGCGATTTAGGTGTTTTAGTGGAACGGATTAATAAAGACACTTATACCTTTGAAGCTAAAAATATTAATTTAAACTTCTTTGAATCTGACACTTTTAAAGCTAAAGGTGGTGGTTTACGTGGTTCCATCATGATTGTAGGTCCGCTATTGGCCCGCTTTGGCAAGGCCGCCATACCTAAGCCCGGAGGTGATAAAATTGGCCGGAGAAGATTGGACACACACTTTATCGGTTTCGAAAAATTGGGTGCCAAATTTGTTTACGACAGCAAAAAAGCCTTTTTTAACGTTGATGCCACCAACCTGCAAGGCGCCTATATTTTATTGGATGAAGCATCAGTAACCGGAACGGCAAACATTGTGATGGCCGCAGTTTTGGCCAAAGGAACAACCACCATTTATAATGCAGCCTGCGAACCTTATTTGCAGCAATTGTGCAAAATGCTGAACCGCATGGGTGCTAAAATTTCGGGTATTGGTTCCAATTTATTAACCATTGAAGGTGTTAAAGTTTTAGGTGGAACGGAACACCGGATGTTACCTGATATGATTGAAATCGGATCTTTCATCGGTATGGCAGCGATGACAGAATCAGAAATCACGATCAAAAATGTGTGTTATGATGAGCTTGGCGTTATTCCTGAAGTATTTAAGAAATTAGGTATTAAATTAGAGCGCCGCGGTGATGATATTTATATTCCGTCTCAAAAACACTATGAAATTGACACCTTTATAGATGGTTCGATTTTAACCATTGCCGATTCCCCGTGGCCAGGTTTTACGCCAGATTTATTAAGTATCGTTTTGGTGGTGGCTACGCAAGCGAAAGGAAATGTGCTTATTCACCAGAAAATGTTCGAAAGCCGTTTATTCTTTGTGGATAAACTGATTGATATGGGTGCACAAATTATTCTTTGTGATCCGCACCGTGCTACTGTTAATGGTATTGATAAAAAATATAAACTTCGTGGAATCAGTATGACCTCTCCTGACATCAGGGCAGGTGTTTCCTTACTGATTGCAGCGCTTTCTGCAGAAGGTAAATCAACCATTTACAACATCGAGCAGATTGAACGTGGTTACCAGGATATTGATACGCGTTTACGTGCCTTAGGTGCACAAATTAAACGCGTAAATGCGGATGCGCCAAGTCATTAGAAAGCCGAGGATTTGAGGTAAAACCCACCGCTAAAGCATCGATTAAAAAAAAGCCCAGGTAGAAATTTTACTTGGGCTTTTTTTTGTTCTCGTCATTGCGAGAAGGGACGACGAAGCAATCTTACAATGATCGCTATTCGAAGCCTAAAGCACTAAGATCCCTTCCGTAACTCGGAATAACGTTTTTTTTCTGTTCTACCCAGAAATCGCATTGATAATATCATATTGTGTAATAATCTCAATCTTACCGGATGCATCTTCAACCAAAACAGCAGAGTTTTCTTTATTAATTAATGATGAAATTTTATCAATTGAAGTATTCAAATCAACAAAAGGAAAAGTAGCGGTCATAATTTCTGAAATCGGTGCCGATTTCAAACCTGGATTTTCGAGTAATGCGGTTAAAATATCACTCTCTGCAATTTTACCTACAATCATGCCCTGCTGTGTTACCGGAATCTGAGAGATATTCATTGATTTAATGGTATTGATCGCTTCTAAAACAGATTTCTGTGTATCAAGCGTCACAATCTCTGTAGATTCTTTCTTTGCGATGATTGATTTTGCCGTCAGTTTTTCATCCTGTAAAAACCCACGTTCACGCAGCCAGTCTTCATTATACATTTTACCCATATAACGACTGCCATGATCATGAAAAATCACGACTACCACATCTTCTGGTTTTAATTTATCCTTTAACTGAATTAAACCACCGATGGCTGCTCCTGCTGAGTTTCCTACAAAAATCCCCTCTTTGCGGGCAATATCGCGGGTCATTAAAGCCGCATCCTTATCCGTAACCTTTTCAAATAAGTCGATGACATCAAAATTTACGTTTGCCGGCAGAAAATCCTCTCCAATTCCTTCGGTGATATAAGGATAAATTTCATCCTTATCGAAAATGCCGGTTTCCTTGTATTTTTTAAAAACCGAACCATACGTATCTATTCCCCAGATTTGTATATTTGGATTCTTTTCCTTTAAATATTTACCCGTACCGGAAATGGTGCCACCGGTACCTACACCAACTACGAGATGGGTAATTTTACCTTCTGTCTGCTCCCAAATTTCCGGACCCGTTTGCTCATAATGCGCCTGAGAATTGGCCAAATTATCATACTGATTGGGTTTCCATGAATTGGGTACTTCACGCTCCAGACGAGACGATACCGAATAATAAGAACGCGGATCTTCAGGCTCAACATTGGTAGGGCAAACAATTACCTCAGCACCAAAAGCACGCAAAGCATCAACCTTTTCTTTTGATTGCTTATCTGTGGTAGTGAAAATACATTTATAGCCCTTAATAATGGCGGCCATGGCCAAGCCCATTCCGGTATTACCTGAAGTACCTTCGATAATGGTTCCACCTGGTTTTAATTTACCACTACGCTCTGCATCTTCAATCATCTTAACCGCCATACGATCTTTGATTGAGTTGCCTGGATTAGTCGTTTCTATTTTGGCTAAAATTGTACCCGGAACATTCTTTGTTATTGTATTTAATTTTACCAAAGGCGTATTGCCAATGGTTTCTAAAATATTATTGTACCACATGCAACAAATTTAAGCAAAGGCATTAAGGATTTTACCATCTATATTTTATTTGAAACATAATTTTAAAAATAATGAATAAATAGAATTAAATTCTAAAAACTACAATTTACATGGGCTTTATAGATTGAATATTGGGTAAAATACAATTGCAACTTTTATTCGCTATAGATTATATGTGTTTGTTTTAGTCCACCGGTAAATTTTATAACATCGTCTGACAGTTATGGTTCTGCGTTAATCATCTGAGTTTGCGTGAGTTTATATAAATCATCAGATAATATTTTTTGGCCGCGAATTTTCGATGATCACCGTTCGAAAACATTAAAAATTATGCCAACTTATAAACCTTCCCGGGTAATGAAATGATAATTCCCTGCATTTCCAGCGTGAGCATTACAATCGCGAGCTTGCTCTGCTGAAGGTTGGTAACAATTGAAATTTCGTCAATTGCCATCTGACCATTTTGCAGCAGATCAACCACTTTCTGCTCATTTGCCGTAAGGTTAATTTGCAAAGTAGTCTGGGCATTTTTTTTCTTTTCCTTTACCTCATTATCCCAGCCCAGGTAATAGATTAAATCATTTGCACTATTAATCAATCCGGCGCGGTTAGTTTTGATCAGGAAGTTACATCCTTCTGAAAAAACATCATTTGTTCGTCCGGGAAAGGCATAAACATCCTTGTTATAAGAATTTGCAATTTCAGCAGTTATCAAAGCGCCGCCTTTAATGGATGCTTCAACCACAATGGTTGCATCAGCAATACCGGCAATAATCCGGTTACGCTGCGGAAAATTGGGCCGATCCGGATTGGTTAATGTTGGAAATTCTGAAAGCAAACCACCATTCAAAACCATTTTCTGCGCAATGCTTTTATGTATCTGCGGATAAAGTCTGTCAAGGCCATGCCCCAACACCCCTATGGTTGCCATTTTATTGGAAATACATTCTTTATGTGCCGTTACATCAATACCATAAGCCAATCCACTCACAATTAGAACCTGATAAGGAGCCAGCACTTCACAAAGCTGCCTGCATAAAGCCTTTCCGTAGTCGGTGGCATTTCTCGCGCCTACTATGCTGATAATACGTGGATGATTAAGATCTGCCTTGCCTTTAAAGTAAATCAGGATGGGAGCATCGAAACAGTTTTTTAATCTTCTAGGATAATTTTCATCCGTAAAAAATAAAACTTCTATGCCATGACGCTCCACAAACAGTAATTCCTGCTCAGCTCTTTTCAGGGCATCAGTATTTAAGATTGCATCAACAGTTTTCTCTCCAATCCCAGGTATCTGAAGCAGCTGTTTCCGGCTTGCTGAAAATACGGCCTCAGCACTGCCACAATAGGCCAGTAGGTTTTTAGCCATTACCGGACCTATAGATTTGATAAAAGTTAAGGCGATTTTATGAATCGTACTCATTTCATTTCAGGTTAAGGTAAATAAATGCGGGATGATTTATTGGCCTTAAGATTTAACCTAAAATTCGATATCAATCAGGCTTTTGAGTGGAATGTGAATATTATTTTTAAGTTGAATATATTTTTCTGTTACAGACCAGACAGTGGTATCTACCCTTTTTGGCCCTATTGTCGTGTTAAATGTAATGATCGCTTTTGATTTAAATTCATTCCCCAGCCGCTGAGCTTCATTAAGTCTTGTTTTCAGGGTTGTGGTTTGATCTTCTTTTGCTTCGATAATGTTTAAATAACCTATATGTTCTTTCGCTATAATCTCTATTGACATAATTGCTGCTAACTAATAATATTAAACAAGCTTATTAAATTTTAGCAGAAAAAACAAGCCTAAAAGTGCATTTAATATCATATTTAAGAAAATCCGGAAATTATTCTCAGCCAGCTATTCTTATTTTGATATTTATTTCAACGTCAACTTTCTGGTTTCCACCATACCTTTAAACTCATGGTTTAACTGCTCATTGTTATGATCAATCGATGTCCTGGAAACACCAGATGTACTACTCAATGTATTTTCTTTTAAGATTGAAGTAAAACTTCCTGTAGCTGAATAATTAAGGGCCTGCGCCAGTAAACTTTCAGATGCATCACCAAAATCCTTCGTTAAATCATCAGCAATGTCCTTATCTACAACCATTCCATCGAAATAATCGCCAAAGTCTGCCTGATTTTTAGTCTGGAACTGCGGAATGTACAAATCATTTTTATCTATGCGAAGTGAAAAGAACCCTACAGGCTTGCCATAGGTTTTACGGCCAATTAACTTAACATCCATTACAGGTTTCAAATTATTAATTAATAATTCACTGGCAGAGGCTGTTCCACCGGTGACCAGAAAATATACCCTGGAGATACCATTAAGCGTTCCGCGCTTTTTGAAAAACTCCTGATTGCCCGAAGCTGCAATAGGCTTATAATCATAATCAAACATGGAATACAAACGTTTTACACCATCTGAAGTCGTTTGATAAAACTTTTGATTCTGAAGTATGGTCGCCTCTTTATCCTGCATGGTTTTGGTCCAATATGTAGTGTACATGATTTTTCCATTTTGTGCAGACGGAGCAATTAAATTGGTAAATGCTTCAGAGGTAGCCACAGATCCGCCACCATTATAACGCAAATCAACAACCAGTTCATTAATTCCATCAGTAGCGAATTTACTGAACACCGCATCAAGCAAAGGAACGGAGTTTGTGGTAAAACTATTAAACACCACATAGCCTATCTTTTTTGCACCAACGGTATAAGTATTGCTAAACAATATGGGGTTGATGTTGTAAGAACCCCGGTTAATAACCAGATTTTGAACCGTTTGGTCTGCCTTTGTGATGGTTAGAGAAACCGATGCATTATCACCGAAAACGCCATCATTAATATTATCAATATCAGATTGGCTTGTTCTTAAAGTAGTTCGACCATTCACTTTTGTAACGACATCGCCTCTTTTTAAGCCTGCAACTGCTGCCGGAGAGGTTGCATAAACATATTTTACCCGTAAAATGTTGGCTCCGTCATAATTCACAGAAAATCCGTAATCGCCGCTCACTCCGCCCAGTTCTCCGGCAACTGTACCATCATCAATAAAAGAATATTTATCCTTTCCACCTGTGCTGGGTAAGGCCTTCAAGGCTGCTAAAACCTGCTCATTGCTGCTGTACTTTCTAGGATTGAACCCATCATAAGAGGGCATCCCGATGTTCCAGAAATAGGTTTGCTTCGCATATAAAAAAATTGAATCTTTTGTTAACGCCTCCCGGTTGGCTGTCGGCGTCTGGAGGGTATTGGCTTCTTTGGTTTGACCTGGAGATTCATCTGCAGGGTTGTTTTTTTTACAAGAGGTGATTAACCCGAAGGACATCATCAGAAAACACAAAATATTTTTTTGCGAATAAACTTTTTTCAGCATACTTATTTGAAAATTTCAAGTGACCTAATATACGGCAAATTAACAATTTTAGATTGTTGCGCATCAAAATTATTTGCACCGATAACTAACGCATCATCAGCTAATAAATTATTGTCGTTTAGGATGTTCTGAAAAATTTCTGATTTCTGCTGTTTCAATTCATCAGTAAAATAAACGGTAAGGTATTGCTCCAGTCCGTTCCATTCGATTTGCTTAATTTTATTCAGTTGCTGCTCTGGATCGCCGGCTGTAACAATAAAGATTTTTTTCCTGTTTACCACCAGTTCCTGCATCAAATCTAATATCGTTTGATATAATAATAATTTTAAAGGTAAACGGGCATTTTGGTGCAACAGCTCAAAATTATACTTGTATTTTGAATCAAGTCCAAATTGATTGGCTGTTTTATCAAAAAGGTCTTTCACGCCATTTTGTTCAAATTCTCCTCGTAAAAAGGCTAAAGTGGCCCCTGCATCCTTTTGCTCGGTATATTCTATAAATTGAGCAAACAAATAATAAACCTGCAACAGGTAATCTTTTTCCGGAAACAAAACATCATCCAATTCAAAAATGACTACTTGTTTGTTTTTTAAAATTTCTGCGATATCCATCATTGCTAAACCGTAAAAAGTTTTAATTCATCATCCGGAGCGTTGTAGCCAAACACACCATTCAATTCATCTTCACGACGGATAAAAATTTCTCCCCCGCTTGAAAAAACACATTCACCATGAATAAATACGGTAAAGTTTTTAAAGGTACTTTTTTCGGCAGAGCGGAACAAATCGATCAACTCCGGTTGTGGTGTTAAAACCTGAATGCCATATTCGCCAAATAACACCGCAGATTTGGCCAGTGGCTCCACCTCATAATCATGCAACGGAATAATACTATCAATTGATTCTGTAATGCAAAAATTAAGTAAGAGATGTGCGATACTATCCCGATTAAGTAAGCCCAGCGTGGTAAAAGCATAATTTTCGGTGATGATGCCCGGTACATCGCCATAATCGGCCAGTAATACAAAATGATTTGGGAAGGCTTTTAAAAGCTTTAATGCTTTTGCACTGTTTCCGCCTGTTATCAGTATTTTCAAAATTTATAAATAAGATTGAATAAGTGAGTGAGTGAAAAAATGATTGAATGAATGATTGAATGAATGATTGAATGGTAGAGTTGTAAAAATTGAATTTACTTCTTTGTAATCTACAATTGAATTTGTCTTATACAATTAATCCATCTTTCATGGTTACCACACGATCACTGGTTTTAGCCAAATGTTCATTATGGGTAACAATAACAAAAGTCTGCTGAAAATTATCTCTCAAACTCACAAAGAGCTGATGCAAGGCTGATGCATTTTCAGAATCCAGGTTCCCGGACGGCTCGTCTGCCAGAATAATAGACGGATTATTAATCAAAGCCCGGGCAATTGCAATACGCTGTTGCTCACCACCTGATAATTGATTAGGCTTGTGATTGGCCCTATCTTTAAGACCAAATAAATCTAACAGTTCCAATGCCCTGGTTTCTGCCTGTTTTTTATTGGTTTTGGCAATAAATGCCGGAATACAAATATTCTCAATGGCGCTAAACTCTGGTAACAGGTGATGAAATTGAAACACAAAACCAATATTCTGGTTTCTAAAAGTGCTCAGTAAATCGCCATGAAGTTTGCTGATAATCGATCCTTTTAATTCTACATCACCCTCATCTGGTTTATCCAAAGTGCCCAGAATGTGCAGTAAAGTACTTTTCCCTGCACCAGATGGCCCTATGATACTCACGATCTCTCCTTTTTGCACTTCAAAATTTACCCCTTTAAGGATTTGAAGATTCCCATACGATTTTTTTACTCCGGTGGCTTTTAGCATGCCGTAAAAATAGTTAAAAGTTGCAAGTTTTTGGAAAAGTTTAAGCGGAAAGGTTAAAGCGGTGGGCGGTAAGCGGGAAGTGTGTGGCGGAGAGCAAAAAACTAATCGGTGTAATCCTTTCATCTGTGTAATCATCCCGAAGGTAAGAGCGGAAAACGTGTGGTGGTAAGCGATGAGCATGGAAAATAATCACAATAATCCTTCCATCTGTGTAATCATCCCGAAGGTAAGAGCGGAAAGCGTGTGGCGGTAAGCGATGAGCATGGAAATAATCCTTCCATCTGCGTAATTATCCCTAAGGTAAGAGCGGAAAGCGTGTGGCGGTGAGCGATGAGCATAGAAATAATCACAATAATCCTTTCATCTGTGTAGTCATCCCGAAGGTAAGAGCGGAAAGCGTGTGGCGGTGAGCGATGAGCATGGAAAATAATCACAGTAATCCTTCCATCTGTGTAATCATCCCGAAGGTAAGAGCGGAAAACGTGTGGTGGTAAGCGTGTGGCGGTGAAGTAATGGCAAAAATGATAGGTATAATCAAACCAAAATAAATTTGCAGTTATCATTTTATTACTTAACTTTGAAAAACAAAGCACTTTCAAATGAGTAATCAAGAAGAACAATTAAATGCCCTTAAGGATATCAGACAAATGATGGACAGGTCGTCACGTTTCATTTCTTTAAGTGGTTTATCTGGTGTTTTTGCCGGTGGAATAGCTTTAATCGGTGCTTATTTCGCACATGAGGAAATTGAAAAATTCTTTGCAAAGCGAGGTTACAGTTATGGTGTGGAAGGCGAAATGGACCTTGAGTTTAATTTAATCAAACTTGGCTTAATCGTACTATTTGTGGCATTGGCTGGTGGTATTTTATTTACTTATAGAAAAAGCCAGCAAAATAACCTACCCATCTGGGATAAAACATCTAAAGCTTTATTATTTAATTTGATGACTCCCCTGGTTGCCGGTGGTTTATTTATTATCGGTTTACTGATTAATCATCCGGATACCTACAGCATTATTGCCCCAACTTGTTTAATCTTTTATGGTCTTGCACTCATTAATGCGAGCAAATACACCCTTAGCGACATCCGGTATTTAGGCTATCTTGAAGTGATACTGGGTTTAATCTGCATGTTTTATGTTGGATATGGCTTATTCTTCTGGGCATTTGGCTTTGGTGTGCTCCATATTATTTATGGCCTGGTCATGTACTTCAAATACGAGAGAGGTGCTTAAGATGAAAAATCCGATAGCAGATTTAAATAAAATTTTCGACAGCAGGATCAGGCTGGGCGTAATGTCTATGCTTGTGGTAAACAATGAAATTAGTTTTAACGACCTGAAACAAATGCTAGAACTTACTGATGGCAATTTAGCTTCACATCTAAATACGCTGGAGCAGGCAGAATTTATCAAGGTACATAAAGGTTTCATCGGCAGAAAAACCAGTACTACCTACTCTATTACAACTTTGGGCACGCAAGCTTTTAAAGCACATTTGGATGCACTTGAAAAAATGATCAAAAAGCTATAAACTATTTTTTTTGATCAATCACTTTGAAATACAAAGCACTTTTAAAAAATAAAATGATATGGAACCACAGATTATACCCATTGGAAAAAAGGTCGCCCTTTACTCAGCCGTGATTGGAACATTACTTCTCGTCTCTTACCTCATCAGCAAGGATAATTTATTAATCAAAATAGGTTTTACTTATATTCTATTTGCTATTCTGGTAAATATTTTCATTCTACTGGTATTATTTATAGCCCTTTTTTTACATGAGGCACACTGGAAAAATATTGTGGCAACCATCATTTGTGTTTTGCTCAATATTCCGCTAACAATCTTCTACCTGACCATTATAGCACATTAAAATCACCTGTTAACATTCTATTATGAAAAATAAATCCAACCTCTTGCTCCTTGCCGCCTTATTTGGTGGCCTGCTGTTTAACTTTTTATTCTGGAAAGAAAGACTGGCACTTAATTTATTCATCTACAGTATTTATATTTTAGCGGTCACCTACTTTAATCCTGACGTAACCAAAAGCAATAAATTTAAAATTTATGGCTTAGCACATCTTTCGTCAGCCATTTTAGTGGTAATTAACAATACAGATTTATCTATCGCAACTTATTACATCAGCTTATTGGTATTTATTGGCTTCAGTCACAACCAACAAATCAGAACGGTATTTGCGGCAGGGTTGGCAGCTATTCTTCAAATGATCACAACTCCTTACAATGCCATTAATAACCTGAGTAAAATAAGTATTGGCAATTTTAAACTGAAACCTGTTTTTAGATTAATCAAGTATATTATCATACCAACGATTGTAGTGATCTTTTTTACTTGTTTATATGCTGCCGCTAACGAATTATTTGCACACTATGTAAATACCATTTTAAGCAGCATTTTTAATTTCTTTGAAAGTATTCTTCAATTCTTTTTTGAAGACCTGGACATAGAGCGCTTCTTTTATTTCTGCTTCGGATTATTACTGACAGGTGGTTTATTGTTACCATTTTTTAATAAAGCCCTGGAAAACGCAGAATTAAAGGCCCCTGAACAATTAAAAAGAACCAGAAGAGAATCGAACCAAAAGACGCTATGGTACCAGGTTATGGAAACGTTTTCCGGCAATTTGTTATCACGCAAAATGGCACTTAAAACCGAATATGTTACTGGTGTAATTATGTTTGCAGCACTTAATATTTTATTGTTTTTACTCAACACTATTGATATCAGCACCCTTTGGTTTGGCTATAAACCAGCAGGGAATTTCTCGAGTGCACTTCATGAAGGCACCAATTCTTTGATTTTCAGCATTGTGATGGCCATGGCTGTGATCGCTTATTTCTTCCGGGGAAATTTAAATTTTTACCGTAAAAGCAAAATCCTTAAGTCCCTGGCCTATGCCTGGATGTTTCAAAATGTAATCCTTATTATTTCAGTCTTCATCAGAGATGGATATTACATTGAGTTTTATGGCCTCACACACAAAAGAATTGGCGTTTTAGTATTTGCGCTGCTCTGCATTATCGGCCTGTGCACAGTTTACCTAAAGGTAGCCCGGCAGAAAACTTTATTTTATCTCTTTAGAATTAACGGCAGCGTATGGTTTTTCTTGCTTCTGGCCTTTAGTGTAATAAACTGGGATGTTGCCATTGCAAAATACAACCTGGCACAAAGTGATAACATTTCTCTTGATGCAGATTATCTCCTTTCCCTTTCTGATAAAACCTTACCTGTTTTGGATAAAAACAGATCGAAACTGCACTACATGCCATCGAAAGTGTATGATGAAAGGGAAATTGCCCAACCCCAAACTGCAGATGACTACAGGAACCAACTGGATGAACGAATTGGCTATTTTAAGACACGTTATGGGGAGGAAGGCTGGCTGTCATGGAATTTGCAGGATTGGAAAGTAGCCAACTACTTTGGAATAAGGCATTCCAATTAAATCACTGTAGCATTCATAATTATAAAACATTAAATTTAATACATCATGACAACTCAACAAACACTCCGATCAGCAAAAATAAGAATAAGGATTATTTTTATTATCACTGGTTTAATTTTAAGTATTCCATTGGTAGCCATGCAGTTTACTAAAGAGGTAAAATGGACAGTTTCAGACTTCATAATCGCAGCAGGATTACTGTTGGGCACAGGCTTAGCAATAGAACTGGTGATCAGGTATGTTAAACCCAATCTCCCAAAAACAATATTATTAGTGGTTATACTCTTGCTTTTGTTTCTCACATGGGTAGAATTAGCCGTAGGAATTTTCGGAACACCTTTTGCCGGAAGTTAGTTAGCCAGACTGCTGCTAATTTAAAACCTACAATGTTTACACAAAAAAATGAAGATGGAAAGAACTACTTTCTCGGATTCACATAAAACCTTCATTTTCTTTAAAAAATCAGTAAATTCTATTTGTTTAAAGGCTTTAGAATTGTAGCTTTGGGCAAATTTTGTAGCAAATGAACCCGATACTATTAAAATAATTATTTTAATAGTAATAGGCTCCATCTGACAGATAAAGACAAAAATATAAACAGATGAATATTCACGAATACCAGGGTAAACAAATATTAAAAAGTTTCGGTGTTAACGTTCAAGAAGGAATTGTTGCCGATACTCCGGAGCAAGCTGTTGAAGCGGCCAAGCAATTGAAGATCGATTACAACTCTGATTGGGTGGTAATTAAGGCGCAAATCCACGCTGGTGGTCGCGGTAAAGGTGGCGGTGTTAAATTAGCTAAAAACCTTGATGAAGTTAAACAACGTGCTACCGATATTATTGGTATGCAATTGGTTACCCCTCAAACCGGACCAGAAGGTAAATTGGTGAGTAAGATTTTGGTTGCTCAGGATGTTTATTATCCGGGTGCTTCAGAAACTAAAGAATTCTATATCTCTGTATTGTTAGATCGTGCGGCCGGCCGTAACATCATCATGTACAGTACTGAAGGTGGTATGGATATTGAAGAAGTTGCTGAACATACACCACACTTAATCTTCAAAGAAGAAATAGATCCTAAAGTTGGTTTACAAGGTTTTCAGGCACGTAAAATTGCTTTTAACTTAGGTGTTAGCGGTGCTGCTTTTAAGGAGATGGTTAAATTTGTAACCGCTTTATATAAAGCTTATGAAGCAACTGATTCTTCGATGTTCGAAATTAATCCGGTATTAAAAACTTCTGATGATAAAGTAATTGCTGTTGATGCTAAAGTTAATTTAGATGAAAACGCATTATTCCGCCATGCGGATTATGCAGCAATGCGTGATGTAACTGAAGAAGATCCGATGGAAGTGGAAGCCAGTGCTTCTAACCTGAACTTTGTTAACCTTGACGGTAACGTTGGCTGTATGGTAAATGGTGCTGGTTTGGCTATGGCCACTATGGATATTATTAAATTGGCCGGTGGTGAGCCTGCTAACTTCCTAGATGTTGGTGGAACTGCAAACGCACAAACCGTTAAAGCTGCTTTTAACATCATCTTGAAGGACCCTAACGTTAAAGCCATCCTGATTAACATTTTTGGAGGTATCGTTCGTTGTGACCGTGTTGCGCAAGGTGTGATTGATGCTTATCAGGAAATCGGAAATATTCCTGTGCCAATTATCTGTCGCTTACAAGGTACAAATGCAGAAGAAGCTAAAAAATTAATTGACGAGTCTGGCTTACAGGTTTACTCAGCAATTGCATTGAAAGAAGCTGCAGATTTAGTGACCAAAGTATTGGCTGAAAAAGCATAATTAAAAGTAAAGTTAAAAGCTAAATGACGAAAGCAAAAAGCTAGGTTATATTTAGCATCATTATATTAGACAGCCTGTTCATCAATGATGAACAGGCTGTTTCGTTTTATATCTAATAATTTTTTGGCTGGTGAGACACCAACCAATGGATGATCTCTTAACCTACTGGTGGTGCCTTACCCAATAGACTAAGTTTGCTCGGTCAATTTATTATATTTTTAATTTGATTTTTCTCTTATGATTTTTATTTGGTGAGATACTTGTTTGATAGGTACAAAGTATCATACCTATAGGTTTTAAGCATGTAAATAAAACCAGCTATTAGTGTAGTTTTTTAATTTTTTTATTGTATTTTGTAGGACACAAAAACACAAATGAAAATGAAAAAACAACTACTATCGCTGGCTATGCTATGCGCTGTTGCATTTGCCTCAAATGCACAAACAGAAAAGGGAAACAATTTAATTGGCGGAAGCATCTGGTATAGCAAGGATAAACGAACCCCGGACAATCTTACGGCCTTAAATTCACTAAATTCGACGAACTATGGCATCACTCCCCGTTTTGGCCATTTCGTAAGTAAAAATCTGGCAATAGGTTTGAGCGTTGGTTTTAACAGAAATAAAAATCTCAATGAATCAATCTTTTATACAGGTAATAATACACTAATCACCAATTCTGAAAATAAAAGCAACAACTTCAATGTCGGCCCTTTTGTAAGGTATTATATCAATATAATCGATAAATTTAAATTTTTTGGTCAGGGTAATGCATTAGTTGCTTTTGGAAAGTCTGTCTCGCAAGATGGTGGATCCCTTACGGTTATTCCGCGGAGTACCAAATACAAAACTACAGCGTATTTGGCAGCGGTTAGCCCGGGTTTTGCATTTTTCCCGACAAGGCATTGGGCATTCGAGTTATCTCTCCCTTTACTCTCCTATAACAAGTACAAGATGAAAGATGACGGAAATAATATAAATTCTCAGGCTTATAAAAATGAAAGCTTTCAGTTTGGATTCGATTCATTTAATCCCAGTATAGGATTGAATTATCACTTTTAATATAAAAAGCTCCGTCTTGCTGAAAGGTCGGAGTTTTTTACTACTCGTTAATGTCTCATCAACGAGTAGTAAAAAAGTATTATTAAAACACTTATTTCCTATTACAATACTAATTATTCCTATTTTATATTACTTTTTCTTAGTCTCAATATTCGGCAAAAAGCCGGTCAGTAAACCAATCAGCGGGAGAAAAGCACAAATACTAAATACATAGGCTATTCCTTTCGAATCTGCCAATTTACCCAATAAGGCAGAACCTATTCCACCCATCCCGAAAGCAAAGCCAAAGAATAAGCCCGCCACCAGGCCCACTTTTCCCGGAATCAATTCCTGTGCATAGACTAAAATGGCAGAAAATGCTGAAGCTAAGATCATCCCAATTGGAACGATCAACACTCCTATCCAAAACAAATTGGCATGTGGAAGTAACAGTGCAAAAGGTGCTGTCCCTAAAATGGAAGCCCATATTACATATTTCCGTCCTACCTTATCCCCTATCGGCCCACCCAGCAAAGTTCCTGCAGCTACAGAAAATAGAAACATAAACAAATATATCTGAGAGGTTTGAACAGATACCTGAAATTTATTGATCAGATAAAAAGTAAAATAATTGGTCAAACTTGCCATATAGAAATATTTCGAAAAGATTAAAAGCAATAAAATAGCAACAGAAAAAATCACTTTGTTCCGTGAGAATCGGCTCACTTCAGTTTGAATGACAACTTTCTTACTTCTGGCAATCATAAAACCTTTATACCAATTGCCTACGTAACTTAATATAACAATAGCCAAAAGTGCAATTGCCGAAAACCAGATCACACTAAACTGACCATACGGCACGATGATCCATGCAGCCAGCAGTGGGCCAAAAGAACTACCGGCATTTCCTCCCAATTGAAAAACAGATTGTGCTAAACCTCTTTTCCCTCCCGACGCTGCATGCGCCATTCGGGAAGCCTCTGGGTGAAATATGGACGAGCCAATACCAATAAAGGCAACAGAAATGAGCATGTTATAAAAATGAGCTGATTGAGAAAGTGTAATCAATCCAATCAGCGTGAAACCCATCCCCACGGCTAAAGAATAAGGCTGAGGCTTTTTATCGGTATACAAGCCCACAAAAGGTTGCAGCAATGATGCCGCCATTTGAAAGGTTAGCGTTATTAATCCAATCTGAGAGAAGCTTAAACGATAACTTGTTTTGATAACGGGATAAATCGCAGGAATTAAGGATTGAATGGTGTCGTTTAACAAATGAGAAAAACTCAGGGCAAACAAAATAGGGAAAACAGTTTTTTCTATAAGAGGAGAAACGCTATTATTTTCTGACATATATATTTAATAAATGAATTGCAACAACTATTATTAATCTTTAATCATAGTGTAGCTACATAATAAAGAAAAAAACTTTTATACGCAACCTCCGTTTAATAAATATGGAAAAAAATAAAAAAATAATCGGCCTGTGCGGAAGCCTTCGAAAAGGTTCCTTTAACCACATGTTGTTAAAAGTAGCGGGTGGCTTGTTACCTGAAGGTGTTGACTTTGAAATTGTAAAATATGATGATATCCCTGTTTACAATGAAGATCATGATACACCGAAAGCAAATGAACGACCGGCAAGCGTAGCTAAATTCAGGGAATTGCTCAGTACTGCTGATGCATTTATCATCGCATCGCCAGAATATAATTATTCTATTCCTGGCGGATTGAAAAATGCCATTGACTGGGCCAGTCGTGGAAAGGATAGTCCGCTCATGCATAAACCTGTTGCCGTTATGGGGGCTACACAAGGTCTTTGGGGTACAGTAAGAATGCAAGCTGCATTTCTTCCGGTATTTACCTTTTTGAATATGAATCCGGTTTTACAGCCAGAAGTATTAATTGCCCAGGCTCAAAATAAATTTGATGAAGCCGGAAACTTAAACGATGACATGGCAGTAGACTTAATTAAAAAGAAACTAGCACATCTGGTTTCCGCCAGCAAAGTATAATAATAACGCCGACATTCCTAAAAGTGCTGCCATAATAACAGTTAAAAAAGCTGACATTTATGCCAAAAAAGTCAGATTGTCAACTTTTTTAAAGCAAAAAATCAATCAATTGATTAATTTTTAGTCACACAAAAATAATAATGATTTAACCCCTATTTTATATATCGTTATCAATTAAGCAGTTAATATAAAACTGATTTTTTGATGACGATATGATATTTTATTGGCATCGATATTGACTTTTAACCAAATATAGTCAGAAATTAAAAAAGTAAAATTGACTATATTTTTAATAACAAATAAATAATAAAACGATGAAAAAATTATTATTATCATTAGTTGCAGTTGCAGGTTTAGTTTATGGTGCAAATGCACAAACTGAAAAAGGAAAAGTGATGTTGGGCGGAAGTGTAGGTTTCAATTCTACAAAAGTAGAAGGCGCTGCAAAATCTGATGTGAGCTTTAACATTGTACCAAATGTTGGTTATTTCGTAAGTGATAACTTTGCTATTGGTACAGGTGTTGGTTATACATCTGATAAAGAAGTAAGCAGAAACAATATCAATCAGGCATTTAAAGTAGCCCCCTTCGGTCGTTACTATGTTAACTTATCAGATCAGTTTAAATTCTTCGGTCAGTTATCTGTACCAATGGAATTTGGAAACAACAAATTTGTAGATAACAATGGTGATACCGGAGCTAAAATTGGAAAAACGACAGAAATTGGTGTTAACCTTGCACCAGGTTTTGCTTTCTTCCCAACCAAAAGAATTGGTATCGAAGTTTCTGTTAACGGTTTAGGCTACACTAACCTGAAAGTTAAAAATGAAGTTACAGGCAATGAAATCACAACTAATTCTTTTGGCTTAGAGGCAAGTACCTTAGCACCAAAATTAGGCGTACAATTTCACTTTTAGTATTTTGCTTAACACTAAAATAATTAACTTTTTTTATAGCGCATCCCGATTTAAAGTCGGGATGCGCTTTTTTATTTCTTTTCTCTTATGGCTTTAAATTCTGAACCTGCTTTCCATTTTGGATAAACGTCTTCATTGCTCAGGCGATAACCTAAATCAAAAACCAATCTTACATCTTCCACAATTCCGGATAAATCCCAGGTTTTTGCATCGAAATTATCCTGAGGAGAATGATATCTGAACTTGGTAAAGTCTGCTACCTGTTTTAAGCCCCATTCTCTTCCATTTTTCATATTATCTACACCAGAACCCGTAAATAGAGATGGTACCCCCACTTTAGCCAGGTTAAAATGATCAGATCGGTAATACAATCCTGAAGATGGAACGGGATCAGGAACGACTACCCTACCCTGCTTTTTCGCTGAAGTTGCGGCATAATCTTCCAGTTCTGACTGACCAAAACCATACACCACAATATCTTTCGTTTTGCCAGCAATGCCCATCATATCCATATTAATATTCGCCACTGTTTTAGCCAATGGGAAAACCGGATGTTTGGCATAGTACTCAGATCCCAAAAGTCCCTGCTCTTCAGCAGTATAAGAAATAAATAAAATGCTTCGTCCTGGTTTATTTGGCAACTTTTTAAATGCTGTTGCCAGTTCTAATAAAGAAGCAACTCCTGTGGCATTATCTACCGCACCGTTATAAATGGAGTCGCCCTTTACCTTTTCACCAATACCTAAATGATCCCAATGGGCAGAATATATAATGGCCTCATCCTGACGCTTACCTCCCGTTACTTTTGCCAGCACATTGTAGGACACCGATTTTTTGATCTTATTTTTAACAGTCAGCGAAGTGGTTAAACCTAAATCAACAGCCTTAAAGCCTTTCTCCTTTGCCCTAGCCATTAAGTCATCACTTTGCCCTGACATTTTAAAGAGTGATTTTGCCTTGTCTAAACTGATCCAGCCCTCAATCACCGTTCTGTTCATGCCATTATCTGCCGATTGCAGGTTGAGCTTTGATTTAGACCATCCACTTCTTACCACACTCCAGGGATATGCAGCAGGCTCAGTATCATGAATGATCAGTACTCCAGCTGCGCCCTGTCTGGATGCCTCTTCAAATTTATAGGTCCACCGACCGTAATAAGTCATATTTTTGCCTTTAAATAAGGTAGAATCTGCAAAACCTGGATCGTTAATCATCACCACCACAGTTTTACCTTTTACATCCAAACCTTTGTAATCATTCCAGCCATATTCTGGTGCCACGATTCCAAAGCCTGCAAATACCAAAGGAGAATTAGCGATACTTACCTTCTCTTGTAGCCTTCGCGATCCCGCAACAAAATCAGTCAGGTAATTTAAGCTTAACGAACCAGGTTTACCTTTAATCAACATCTGATCTTCCGGCACCGATTTTATCTCTACCATGGGTACTTCCTGAAAATAACTATCCCCGTTTCCAGGTTCGAGACCTAATTTTTCGAATTGAGTTTTTAAGTAGCTTATGGTTTTGGTTTCACCATTGGTAAAGGGCTTCCTACCTTCTAAACTATCTGCGGCAATAACAGAAAGGTAGTGGGTCAGGCTGGAATCGTTAATCGCTTTTACGGAAAGTGAATCAGGAGAAGTGCTGCTTTTTTCGCTTCCTTGCTTGCATGATGTGAGCAAAAGAAGTGCACAACCTAATAAGAATATCGCTTTTTTTATCTTAATCATGTTTTGAAATTACAAAGAAATTAGCAAAAGCGGGGATAAAAACTTATCCTTAACTATTTAAGCATTTATCTTTTAATCAGTTTAATTTTCTTTACCTGCTCTCCATTTTTATTAATTACGCCTACATAAACGCCGGTAGCCAGTGCAGATAAATTAAAGCGGTTCGTACTTGCTGCCCTTTCTTCAAAAACTTTCTGCCCTAAAATATTAAATACTGAAAGACTATAATCTTCAAAAGAGCCACTTAAAACTGTTAAGTAGTCTGTTACCGGGTTTGGATAGAAAGAAAATTCATCTTCCTTAAGAAAGGTGACAGCAACCAGATCACTAGCAACATTTCCAGCTGCTGTTTCAAAGGTTACACGGTAAAATTGTATTCCAGACTTAGGTTTATCATCAAAAAAAAAGTAGTTCAAAACATTATTTCCTGGCTTTGTTTGTTGGAGAGCGGTATAAGTATTCACGCCTGTTTGTTTCTCCCAAATAATATTTTTAATACCCAGAGTGGTTCCAATACTGAGGTCAAGTCTTATTTTATTATCTGCAGTAGTGGATGCAAATAAACTTCTCACATAACAGGCTACACCTTGCTGTGTATAATCTATTGTATAACTCTTCAAACCGGTAAAACCCGATCCATTTGCTGCAACTGCAAAGTATTTACCAGGAATACTGCCGGTATTTAGCTTAACTAAAGTATCAGCAACAGTTAAAACCGGCGATAAAATATTATTGATGATACTATAAATTGTATAATCTTTGGCACCAGCTTGAGGATTCCAATTTAAAACTACCCCATCGGCGCATACATAACCTACATTTAATACTTTGGGAGAAGATATCACAAAACTTTGACTAGAAACCACCTCACTGCCTATTTCCATTTTAACGATGGCCTTCGAAAATAAATCTGGTGTGCCCCACTTATAAAATCCTTTTGCTAAATTAACGTCCGCACCTATCAATTTCCAACTCAAACCATCATCGTAACTCACCGAAAGTTTACCTGTTTTCTCAGAATAGGTATTTTCCCACCGGATATAATTATCTTCATTGGCAAAAAAGAAAACATCTTTTCCTGGTGTGATAAAAGAAAAAGTGTTTTTAAATTTATATTGATAAGCCAGGGCAAAATTTTGCTGGGCACCTTGCGTAATGCGGTCACCTTTTACATGAATGCTGAAGTTTCCTTCCTGTGGATGATCAATACTCAGCTGCTGAATAGTATTAATCAGATCTGCTTTTCTTGTTGCAGGTAACGCAATCGAATCCAGATTAGACGCACTGCTTAATACCCAGGGAAGCGTGATTTCTCCCGAAGGACTTTCCATACTTAAATCCAAACCATTAACCAGGCTTTGTACCGCATTTACTGCTGCCGCAGGGTCATTCCAGGTGATGGTAAGTTTGATCTCAGCAACATTTGCAGGAATAGTAAGCGGAACAATTAAATCTTGCCCCCTGGCAACACTATATAATGCCACACGATTTTCATCAATGGTTTTTAACGATTGAGCTACGTTCAATTTCCCGTAACCAAAAACATAATCAACCTGTGGCGCACCCAAATCATCAGCTGAGTTTATCAGGGCTGCCCTGATTAAGGCAGCGGAAGGTGCTTTACCAAATTTCTGATGATAAAACTGCTCCAGCAAGGCTACTGATCCACTGCTTATGGCAGCAGAACCTGAGGTACCATCCTCGCCTAATGCAACTAGCTCAGGCTTTACCCGTCCATCATACGCCGGGCCTTTACTACTTAGATTTTCAGAAACATTCTCCCGGTTAATCCCCCCGATGACCAGTATATTTTTGGCCTGTTTAAAATTCCCGGTTAAATTGGCGCGGGCCGTTAAGCCCTGATAAAAACCACTAGCCGGGGTTAGCGTACCACTGTTACCAGCAGAAAAAACATGCATTAAAGTATCAGTTTCAAAAACCTGCTGATCGTACGCCGCTGCTTCAATGCCATAATTATTATCGATTCCCGTTCCGTAGGAATGATTTTGCACTCGGATCTGAAGGCGACTTAGTTCAGTCAATTGATCAGGCAATAAGCGGTCAAAACTGGAAAATGCCAGTTTAGCTGCTGGTGCTGCACCAAGTCCGCGGATAAATGAATTGCCATTCCCCAGGGCAAGTGTGGCCATTGTGGTAGCATGTGTAGTTGCTGTACCTCCGGTAGCAGCTCCTGAAACTGTTTTTCCTAAAAGATCTAAATCCGTTATATCATACATGTCTTCTTTAAAAGAAATATTGATTCCGGTTCCGTTAAGACCAGGAAAAAGATCTCGGACATTGCTGATCTGATTCAGGCCCAGATCCAATCCATTAATCACCACTTCAGGCCTGGCAGTTGGGATAATATCAGCATATAATATCTCGTCAAGGGCCAATACTTCAAGCAAATCATCAGGCAGAATCTTAATGATATAAATGGCATGCTGCTGATCTACAGAAATTATACTTAACTGTTTTAATACTTCCTGAATCATACCGGTACTTTTAAGCGCAAGCCTCACGGTTATTGAATCGCCTTTTCTATTATTTTTTTGAAGGAGACTCATCAAACCGTCGCTGGCTTTCCATAAACCATTTGCCGGCGCCTGAAAAACAACCCCTTCAGTGAAGGAGGAAATATCACTTCTGCGCACAATAAAACAATCTGCAGTGAGCTGTTTTTCAGGCCGCATTTTCTGAATCTCTCTGGTGCTTAAAGGGTGATCAAACCTGACGACCAAAGCCTCATTTACCCAAAATTCGTTCTTATTTCTGTTGGAAGAAATAAATTTTTGAACTTTTTTTTCTACACCACCAGGTTGTCCATATGCATTTAAATTAAATACACAGAGAAAAAAACATATTATTAAATATACAGTATTGACTTTCAAGAAATATTTTATTGTAAAATTTTGTTTACATCATAATAGTTCCCTAAATTAGCATTTATAAGGTAATTTGCAAATTATATTAACTAACTTATCTAATAGTCCCAAATTAAAACTAAACTAAAATGAAAAGAACCAAATTTTTATCAGTTGCAGCGGCATGTTTACTGCTCTCAAGTTTATATTCTTGTAAGAATAGTAATACAGAAAATGCAGTAGAAAACAAAACTGATATTTCCACCAGCACTTTAGAAAAAGTCAAATCTCTAGGATTTAGTACCGAAAACATTCGCAAAACCAGCGAAGGTTATTTGGTAGAAGGCGACATCCTTTTAACAGAAGAGAATTTAACTGAAGCATCTTCAGGCGCTAAATTGAGTATTGCTGAAACTGAGCAGTACCGAACCACCAATGTAGTAACGTCATTACCTCGAGTAATCACGGTATCAGTTACAAATTTACCTCAGGTATACAGTGATGCTGTAAATACCATGATTTCCAGATATAATTCATTAGGCTTAAGAATCACTTTCCAAAGGGCAAATGCAGGTACCACCGGAAATATTAATGTGGTTGGTTTTAATGAAGGTCCAAGTGGAGGCTTTATCACCCTGGGTTCAGCTGGTTTTCCTACCTCTTCAGGCAATCCTTATAACCAAATCAGAATGAACACCAATTCTGCTGCTTATGGTTCAAATCCAAATTTATTATATCTTGCTTCTGTGATCCAGCACGAAGTAGGTCATTGCATCGGCTTCCGTCATACCGATTACATGAACCGTGCATTTAGCTGTGGTGCAAGTGGTGCAGGAAACGAAGGTGCATCAAACGTTGGCGCGGTATTAATTCCGGGAACACCATCCAGTCCTGATGCAGCATCTTTCATGTTGGCTTGTTCAAATGGCGGTAACCGCACATTTAACTCTAATGATGTTGTTGCCTTAAACTACATTTACTAAAAAAACCATTGCGAATTACCTCATTTAGAGCTCCGGATAAATCCGGAGCTCTTTTTATTTTAGTAAAACCTGGTGCTAAGCGATCTGTGAACGGCTTAATCAGCAAGTTCTTTAATAAATTTACCATCAGCACTGTACCAAACGTTAACATCTGGCGTACCTTCTATATCGACCTTATAGGTTATTTTACCTCCTGTGCTAATCCAATCCACATCATCTATTCTTCCCTGAGGATATTTCGCCTTAATACTTTTAGCAATGGCCGCCGGAAGCTGGTTGTTCGGAATATCTTTTTCGAATGAAATAATTTTCCCCGTAGCAGCGTATGTTGCACTGTGATCGGTTTTACCTAAATCAAAATCTACTTTATAATCTGCACCTTTCTTTTCCCAATCTACATCGGTAGCTTTTGGATATGCTTTTGCAAAAGCGGTTTTCACAGCTGCCGGAACATTTTTACTATCTATATCCTGGGCTAGACTATTGGCTATTCCTCCAACCAGAAGAAACACTGCCATTGTAATACCTTTATTATTCATATTAAAATAACATGAGAAAATAGTAATTGTTTCGCGCTTGAATTGGTACCGCGGGCAATTAAAACTCATCCTCATATCGTTTTCTGGGAGAAATTAAGCCAGGATTTTTATAAAAAAAATGGCCTGCAGTATCTACAGGCCATTAAAATGTATTCGTATTATATTTTATTTTCCGGTTTGTTCAATATCCCGGTCCATTTCTACCAGGTCAACATCTCCCGGTTCAGAGAAATCGCCTATCAGGTATTTATTAAAGTGATCGGCTAATTTCCAGAAAGCATATTCGGTCATGTCTCCAAAACCGTGTCGCTGACCAGGAATAATCAGAAAATCAAACCGTTTACCAGCTTTCATCAAGGCATTGGCCACACGGATTGAATTGGCCGGGTGCACGTTGTTATCTACATCGCCATGCATCAATAATAAATGGCCTTTCAAATTTTTAGCTAAATCAGGATTTTTATCAATATTATATTTAAAGGAAGTATCTCCTTTTAAAGAAATGGTTTCTTTTACGCCGTGGTGTTTTTCACTCCACCAACGGTTATAAATGCTGTTATCATGGTTACCTGCATTCGAAACCGCGGCTTTAAAGAAATCAGGATAAACCAACATGGCTGCTGTAGACATGAAACCACCACCAGAATGCCCTGTAATACCTACTTTTGATTCATCAATAAAAGCATATTTAGCTGCCAGTTGTTCAATAGCGGTTTTCTTATCTGCCAATCCATAATCACGAAGGTTGCCATAACCATAAGTGTGGTACCATTTGGAACGCGATGGATTGCCACCGCGGTTGCCCACAGTAATGACGATATATCCAAATTGTGCCAGGCGCTCCGTACGATCCATGCTTTTGCTAAATGCCTTATTTACGGCTTCGGTTTGTGGCCCCGGATAAACATATTCAATGATCGGATATTTCTTCTTCGGATCGAAATCAAATGGCTTGTACATTACACCATATAAATCAGTGATGCCATCATCAGCCTTTACCTTAAATGGCTCAGGGTATTGATAGCCCGCAGCCATTAATAAAGAAAGATCAGCGGTTTCCAGGTCCATTACTTTTTTGCCATTCCGATCGTAAAGCGTAGATTTTGGCGCCGTATTTACCCTGGAATAGTTATCTACAAAAAAGGTATTGTTATCATTCATAAATGCCGCATGGTCAAAATCACCGGCATTAAGCAGCTTCATATTTGAACCATCGAAATTGATACGATACAAATGCAGATAGTACGGATCTTCTTTCCCTTCTCTCCCATTGGCTGTAAAATACAACACACGGTTCTTTTCATCTACATTTACGATGCTTTCGCAATGGAAGGCACCCTTGGTAATTTGGTTTTTAAGCTTTCCATTCTCATCAAAAAGATAGAAATGCGCCCAGCCATCACGCTCACTCCAGTGGATAAGTTCTTTACCATCATTTACCAGACCCGGACGGTTCACTTCCACATAGGTATTGAAACGCTCATCTATTATTGGCGTTACCTTTCCTGTAGCAATATCAATGGTTCCGATATCAATTCTTTTTAAATCACGACTGGTGCGTGAAAAATAGAAGCGACTGTTATTTCCCAGCCAAATGGAAGGCCGGAACTCATTATCACGGTCTTTGGCTAAAACCGGCTTGCTCCATACGGATACACTCTGATCTTTAAAAGCCGAAACATTTAACTTTTTATAACTTTTTGCCACGAAATCAAAAAGCAATACTTCATCCTGCGGGGCCTCTGTTTCTCCCGGCATCTGATATTTATAAGTTTCGAGTGTTGGCCGCCCCGGAGTAACACTATTAATCACCCAAAGATCTTTTACCTTTCGGGAATCAGTCCTGTCTAAAACAAAATATTTTGAATTTGGCGACCAAAGCACATAAGCTGCTCTTCTTTTTTTGTTATTCTTTTCGTTTTCTACATTGTTTTCGCCATCGCCATCACTTCCATAAGAATAAAACTTAACGCCATCCTTTGTTAGCTGATGCTCTACAATGGTGCTGTCCTCATCATTTTTAACAGCTTTTTTATAATTTTCTTTATCCATCCAGTAGAGGTTATAGTTACGCGAAAATATAATGGCTGATGAATCCGGTGCGACTGAACCCCAATCTGGCTTTGGCTTAGGCTTACTAAAGTTCGGCACTTCTGTTAGTTTTGATGAAGCCAGTTCATACTTAAAGGAGTAGACCTTCTTCTGCATAGAATCAGCAGCCTTCTTATCTTTACGATCTTTTTTTAATTCATCAACAGAACTTTTCACCTCGAATGAAATGCTTTTCTCATCTGCGGCAAATTTTAGATTTTCCAGCGGTAAATGTTCCGCATCAAACGGATCGCGCACAATTAGCGTAATCTCTGCAGCCAGCTTTGCATTATCAAACAACTGCTTTTTAGTTTTAGAGGCAGGATCTACCAGATACCAGAATTTCCCCTTCGGACTTTCAAAAGTGTACCAAAAACGATTGCTTAATTTTAACCAATGTGGATCAACAGCAGTTGAATACACCATTTTTTTTAACTTGTTTGGCGAAAAACGTGAAGCAAGCTGGTAATTTGCTTTGGGTTGTGACTGAATATTCTCCGTGATGGTAAAAGTTTTGGTTTGTGCGAAGACAGTTAGCGACAGAAATTGTGCACAAAAAAGTAATTTGTAAATTTTATTCATTAATAAAGGTTTGGAACGGCTAAATTATTTAATAAAAGCCAATTATAATGGTCGAGATTTGTAATAAAAGCGTTATTGATAAAGAAATTCAGGCTGCAAATATTTTATTAACAAGCGATTATTTGATAGGTAAATACTTGGTAGAATTTATAGTTTTGCATTTATATATTATAACTATGAAAAACGGCGTACTAACCGCAATAACAGCTGGCGTAATTTTGCTGGCAAGCTGCCAATCCAAATCTACAGCAGAAACTGCAAAAACTGCAGATTCTACCGAAAATACAAATGCTAACGTTGCTACAACAGCTACACCCGTTGATGTATCCAAAATCAAAGTAGCTGATGCTAAAACCATTCTGGCCCGGAAACAGGTACCTATTTTGTGCTACCACCAGGTAAGAAACTGGAAACCTACAGATGGTAAGGTTGGAAAGGACTACATTGTTGAAGTTCAAAACTTTAAAGACCAGATGAAAATGCTCGCCGATAGTGGGTACCATACCATCCTGCCCGATCAGCTTTATGCCTATTTAAACACTGGCGCAGCACTTCCGAGCAAACCCATTATGCTAACCTTTGATGATACGGACCTCGATCAGTTTACGATTGTAAATCCAACCTTGAAAAAGCTGGGCTACAAAGCGGTGTATTTCATCATGACCGTTTCTATTGGCAGAAAAGGAAAATTTGTTGATTATATGAGCAGCGATCAGATTAAGCAACTTTCAGATGAAGGAAACATCATTGGCTCACATACTTATGACCATAAAAATTTTAAAAAATATGCCGGTAAAGATTGGGAGGAGCAGTTAGATAAACCAACGAAAAGACTGGAAGAAATTACAGGCAAAAAAATGACGGAGTTTGCTTATCCGTTCGGGCTATGGAATGCTGAAGGTATTCCTGAATTGAAAAAACGTGGTTTCAGAATGGCTTTTCAACTATCAACCAAGCGTGATGAAAAAGATCCTTTATTTACCATCCGGAGAATTATTGCCAGTGGTTACTGGAGTCCGAAAACATTAAGTAACAGCATTAAAAACAGTTTTTAATTTTTTAACCTCGGCATTAGCCGGGAAAAAGCGAATGTTTAAATTCTCAACATCCTTGTTTAAAGGCTAAAAACGAAGCGACAGACTAAACCTATATGAAGCATAACGCATTAAATTTAGGCATCCTAAAAAAGAGCAGGAAACAATTAAAAACTTTAGTTTATCTGAAAACGCAGTATCTTTAATAAAATCATGTTACCTTGAAAAAGAGATTAAAACCAGCATCAGGGCTTTCCCCCTTAATTTTAGCCTTATTTATAACCTTACTTTCTACTGCTTGCAGCAATTCGCAGAATAGGGAAAAAATCATTAAAACGACCTCTACCGCTGAAGTTAAAGAAGATCCTAAACAAAAGCCGGCAGATGCCAAAGCCATTATGGCTAAGCGCGAGGTTCCTGTTTTATGTTACCACCAGATCAGGAATAACCTGGCTAGCGACAGCAAAAGGGCACACGATGATATTATTTCACCGGATAAATTCCGTGAGCACATCAAAATGCTTGCAGATAGTGGCTACCATACTATTTTACCAGATCAATTGTACAATTACCTGGTGTTTAATGGCAAACTTCCTGAAAAACCCATCATGATTACTTTTGATGATACGGATATGGATCAATTCACTGTGGGAAATGCTACACTGAAAAAATATGGCTTTAAGGGTGTGTATTTTATCATGACAGTTTCCATAGGGCGCAAAGGGCGGATCAGTTATATGACTAAAGAAAATATTAAACAGTTATCAGACGAAGGAAATACCATTGCCAGCCACACTTACGATCATAAAAATTTCGCGCAGTTTACGGATGAAGACTGGAAAATCCAAATTGACGAACCAACAAAGAAGCTCGAACAGATCACCGGAAAAAAAGTAGAATATTTTGCCTACCCATATGGTGTTTATAAAGCTTCGAATTTACACAAACTGAAGGAATATGGCTTTAAAGCTGCTTTTATCCTTTCTACCGCCAGGGATGAAAATTACCCCCTATATACCATTCGCAGAATTATAGATCCGGGAAGATATACCGCAAAAAACCTTTATTATAGTATTAATAAGAGCTTCAACAAAACAAAATCATAAGTTCAACTGTCAACTATAAATCCTGACTAACCGGACTTATGAAAAAGCACTTATTATTTTACCTTTTAGTATCTGTCATTATTTCTGCATGTAATAACAATAAAAGCAAATCGAATCATCAGGAAACCGCAGATACTGCCCAAAATGTAAAACGCGAATTTAAAGGAAACTTTTACAAACGACTGGAAGGTACAATTGCGGGGAAACCCGTGGTGATGAATCTGCAGCGATTAGATGGTGATCTAGATGGAAGTTATTATTACGATGGTTCGTGGTTAAATTTATCAACTGATACCGTAATCTCTCAGGATAGCCTGATCTTATCAGAATACAGTTTTTACACTTCATATTTTGATCAAAATTCTAAGGAGCCTCATCTGCATTTAAAATGGACTGGTAACGGCTTTAAAGGGACCTGGAAAAGTGGTGATGAAAGTAAAAGCTTTCCCATCCTGCTAGAAGAGAAATATCCTGAAGGCAGTTATCAGTTTACTACTGGTATTTACCAGGATTCCGTAATAGCGTATCCCAATAAATCAAATTCTCCAACAGCTGAAATTACTTTTGAATACCTAAAAGCTACTGCTACAGATGATTCAGGAAATTGGATCAATAGTGAGTTGAAAAAAATAGATGGCTTAAAAGCATCTGCCGATCGGGAAGTCAGTTTTAAATCTATTGCTGCAGCATATTTTAAAGATTATAAGTCTCAAATAGCTGAACAGCAAAAAGAAAGCAAAAATGATGACTTTGAAGGCTGGATGAATTATACCAACAGTAGTCAGCAAACGGTGTTATATAATGAGAACGGCTATGTGGTGATTGATTTCCTGGCTGACGCCTACACCGGGGGAGCGCATGGAAACTACAGTAGCACCATGTATTGCCTGGACGTTAAAAACAAAAAACAACTGGTATTAGGTGACATCGTTAAAATTGATTCCAATAATCTCCAAAAGCTGTTGGAAAAAAGCCTCAGAAAACTGTATAATATCAAACCAAATGATGCAATCAGCACTGTTCTATTTGACGATTATCTCAAACCAAATAAAAACTTTTATTTCAACTCAAAAGGCCTGGCATTTATGTATAATCCTTATGAAGTAGCCAGTTACGCACAAGGACAAATTGTTGTTTTTATTCCTTTTAATGAATTAAAAACATATTTGGTGCCGTCATTTGCAGAAAGGATTGGTGTAAAATAATCAACAGGCGAAGTTTAAGAGGACTATAGTAAAAGAAAATTTTAGTGGTTCAATAAAGTCATTTTAAAATTGACAAACCTACAACCGGATAGCCGAGTGAATATGGTAAGTCAGGTCACTAAAGTATTTTTATCAACACATATTTTTTACCATTAAAACCCAGTTCATCTCCTACTTTCTTTCCGATAAAAAGTTTACCAATAGGCGCGGCCTGAGAAACAGCAAAGAACTGTTGCCCATCTAAATGAAGTTCTCCGGCACTGATGCTGATGTAAAAATTCCCTTCTGAAGTAAAGACTAAACTGCCATTTTTAACCTCTGTTGAAACATCAACACTTTCAATCTGTTGCAGGGAAATTTTCTGCTGCCCGGCTTCATACAACAGTTTACTGTTCCGGTCCATTTCCTGCTGCATCATTTCACGTGTAGTTTCGTACTTATCACCAGCACTGCTTTTGGTATCATCATTTGATGCCTGGCGAGCCTGCTGTAAGGAATATTCAATATTTTCTATCCGGTTTTGAATAAAAGTTAAGCACAGCTGATACAGTTGCGATTTTAAAGTAAGCATATTTTGATGGAAATCTGAGATGGGTAATGGAAAATATAATATAGACAATAAATTTGCTGTAACAGAGCCTTAATCCTCCATCCATTTTACTTTTTCTGCCATCGAAGTACGGTTTGGTTGCCAAGGTTTTTCATTGTGATAGCCCATGTAAAAAAGTCCGATGCATTTTTCATTATCATCCAATCCTAAAAATTCGCCTAGATCATCAATCAATGGTGGCGAACTCCAATAAGCACCAACATTTAAACTTTCGGCGGTTAATGCCATATTTTGAACTGCGCAGGATACTGCAGCCAGTTCTTCCCATTCCGGAATTTTGCCACTTACGGCCATATTAATAGCTATAATGCAATCTGCCTGGCCGGTTTTTTCCGCAAAGCTATCGAACTTTTTCTGCAGGAACTGTTCAGGAGTTACCAATGTCTTATATAACCGCCCCAGTTCCATGCCCAACTTTGCTAATCCAGCTTTTCTGATGACGGTGAAGCGCCAGGGCTGCGTTAACTTATGTGTTGGTGCATAATTGGCAGTTTCCAATATTTGATTAATTACCGCTACAGGAATTTCTTTCTTAATATAACTCGCCGGAAAAATACTACGGCGTTCTTTAATTACTTTTGAGATGGTTTCATATACTGTACTCATTTGGTAAAAATAGTAAAAAGCAAAAAGACTAGCGATTAAAGAGAAGATCTAAATGATAAAACAGAAAGATTTGACGTTTTGTTAACTGAAAAGTTATCCTGCAAATCAACGATCAGAACGGACTGATTAACGATTCATCAACTCATTCCTTGTTGTTAATTTTCGCGTTCGAAAATTTTATCTCCAAAAACGTCTGTTTTAAATTCCGCATTTTTTTTTCCATTTCCATCTTCAATTACATCATGACCAAAAATATCCTTTTTATAAATACGTATGGTCTGGCCTTTTCCGTCTTCAACAACATCGTTTCCAAAAATATCCTTTTTATAAATACGTATGGCCTGACCTTTTCCGTCTTCAACAACATCATTCCCGAAAATATCCTTTTTATAAATACGTATGGTATGGCCATTTCCGTCTTCAATGACATCATTCCCGAAAATATCCTTTTTATAAACACGTATGGTATGGCCATTCCCGTCTTCAACAACATCATTTCCAAAAATATCTTTTTTATAGATACGCATGGCTTGTCCATACTCGTCCTCCACGACTGTGTTTCCAAAAATATCCTGTCTTTGTTTAATGATATTTCTTTTTCTTCCATCTCCTGAAAATAAATCATTGTCATGACCGGTTTCCTGCGCGCCCGGTGTCAGCCCGCTTTCAGTTTTGATAACGGTATTTCCGAAAAAATCAACGGTTTTTTGGCCCAATTTCCGTCCAGACTCATCTTCCAGTATGGTCTGATGGAAAAAATCTTTTTTCTGTTCAGCAATTTTTTTCCCTGCCTGGTCCACGATGATGGTATTCCCGAAAAAGTCTTTTTTTTGCTTGCCGATTGTTTTGTTATTGGCGTCAACCAGAATGGTATCGCCAAAGAAGTCTAGTTTATACTGGTACTGATTGGTCTGACTATATCCAATAGCCGAAACGCCAGACATGAGGATGCCTAATGTTAATGTTTTCATCTTGTTTCATTTGTGTGTGTTCTAAAATAGCAAAAAACAAATAAAAAGAGGATTAATATTCATTTTGAAATTACTAAACTTAAACCTTCCACCTTTTTACCCTCAACCTTTTTCCCTATCTTTGCGGCTTATTTTATTTGTTTATGATTTCAGTTTCTAATTTATCTTTACGATACGGCAAACGCACATTATTTGAAGATGTTAACCTAAAATTCACGCATGGTAACTGCTATGGTGTGATTGGGGCTAACGGCGCAGGTAAATCCACTTTCCTGAAAATTTTATCGGGAGAAGTGAACCAGACTTCTGGTAGTGTTGCCTTTACTCCAGGCGAAAGAATGGCGGTTTTAAAACAAAATCATTATGAATTTGATGAAGTTTCCGTACTTGAAACTGTAATGATTGGTCATAAAGAGCTTTACGCCATTATGAAAGAGAAGGATGCCATTTACATGAAGGAAGATTTCTCTGAGAAAGATGGTGAACGTGCCGGGGAGCTGGAAAACATCTTTGCTGAAATGGACGGTTGGAACATGGAAAGTAATGCAGCAACCATGTTGAGCAACCTTGGTATTACAGAAGACAACCATTATAAATTATTAAAAGAGTTAGACAATACCCAAAAAGTAAGGGTTTTACTGGCACAGGCCTTATTTGGTAATCCTGATATTTTACTACTGGATGAGCCAACCAACGATTTGGACATTGAAACCATCGCCTGGCTGGAAAACTTCTTAGCTGACTATCAGAATATTGTTTTAGTGGTGAGTCACGACAGGCATTTTTTAGATGCAGTTTGTACACACATTGTAGATATTGATTTTGCTAAAATGAGTATCTACACGGGTAACTATACTTTCTGGTATGAATCAAGTCAGCTGGCTTTAAAACAACGTAGCGACCAGAACAAAAAGATGGAGGATAAGGTGAAGGAACTGCAGGAATTTATCCGGAGATTCAGTGCCAACGCATCAAAATCCAAGCAGGCCACTTCACGTAAAAAGGCCCTTGATAAAATTGACATCACCGAAATTAAAGCTTCCAGCCGTAAATATCCGGCTATTATTTTCAATAACACCGGTCGTGAGGCGGGTGATCAGATTTTACAGGTAGAGAATTTAAGCAAATCCGGAAACGATGGCATTTTGTTTGATAAAATCACTTTCATGGTGAATAAAGGTGATAAAATTGCTGTACTCTCGCAAAATAGTTTAGCTACTGCGGCATTCTACGATGTTTTAACGGGTAGAGATACTGATCATCAAGGTGAATTTAAGTGGGGTGTAACCATCAGCACAGCAGATATCCCTAATGATAACTCTGAATATTTTGCAGGTAAAGATGAAAACCTGGTTGACTGGTTACGTGAATATTCAGGAACAGATGCAGATGAGCAATTTGTAAGAAGCTTTTTAGGCCGGATGCTATTCTCTGGTGAAGAGGTTTTAAAGAATGTAAAAGTGCTTTCAGGAGGTGAAAAAATGCGTTGCATGTTCTCCAGAATGATGTTACAGCAGGCCAATCTTTTAATGTTTGATGAACCGACCAATCACCTGGATCTGGAATCTATCGAAGCATTAAACAATGGCATGAAAGATTTTAAAGGGGCCATATTATTTACTTCAAGGGATCACCAGTTAACGGAAACCGTAGCCAACAGAATTATAGAAATTACACCTAAGGGTACCATTGATAAGCTAATGACTTATGATGAATACATTAACAGTGCCGATGTTGCCAAACTTCGTGAGGAAATGTATGCATAATCCTTAATAAAAATATAATATTGAAAGAGTTTTGATATCCCGTCAAAACTCTTTTTCTTTATATAGCTATGAAGACCTTATTAACCGCTCTGTTTTTAACTTTCAGTTTAACTGCCTTTGCTCAGAAAAGTGATTCAACAACTTTCCGTTCTACCAATATCCGGAAAAGATTTATGGAACGTTACACCGTACTAAAATCAAATAAGAACATTAAAAATGGATTTGCCGAAGTATTGTTTAACCAAAAACAAATTGCTTCAGGTGATTATCAAAATAATGAAAGGGTGAATCAATGGAAATTTTATTTATCAAATGGTGTGCTGGAACAGGTTTATAATAATAGCACTAAAAAAGTAGAGTTTGAAATGGAGGATAAATCCACTACCTATCATTTAGAAAATGCAAAAGAAGGAGATGAAATTATTCGTCCGGTTAAAATTGGTGGCAATTTCAGTGCTATTTTAGTGATAAATAGAATCCTTTATCCTGACATGGATCTCAGAACAAGAAACGGAACTTATATGGTAAGTTATACCTATTTCTTAGATGAACTGGGCAGGATTATGAAACTGGAACGAAAAGTAGTTGGTTCTGATCTCAATGAAACCAAAAGCATTGACCAAAATTTATTCAGACCTGAAGAACTGGCCTGTAATCCTGGTTATGTGAATGGTAAGCCGGTAAAAAGCACGATAACCATTTCTCATCACTTAACAGTAAATTAAATTTTTGCTATTGTAGCGTTTTCATTTGCTTAATCGTTTTATCATCAAAAGCGTTAATGGCCATTAACCAATTTTGTGAAAAAGATTGATTTAAATACATTATGAAAACTAAAAACTACTTAGGCTTAAGCACTAAAATAATATGCGCATTATTTGCGATCACACTCACTTTTTCTGCTTGTAAAAAAGATTGGAACAATGATCCTATTGAGGCGGCTGGTATAGGCTTTGTACATGCCTCTCCTGGCACAGCTGCCTTAGATTACATCCTGGACAATCAAAAAATCGGGAGTTTCAGCTATACCAATGACCGTGGATATTTTGCGGCCTACCCTGGCACCAGGCTGGTAGGGGTTTCTAAAAAAGATTCGCTTAAATATTTAACCAACGGAACAGCTGCTTTAAAAGGTGGTTCATTTTATTCCGTATTTGTGGTCGATACTTTAAAATCAACTAAACTTTTACTGGTTGAAGATGATTTAAAAGCTCCCGAAACAGATAAGGCAAAAGTTAGGTTCATTAATTTAAGTCCTGGTTCTTCTCCTTTAGATTTGGCAGTGGAAGGAAATGCCACCGCATTATTTACTTCAAAAGCGTTTAAAGAGTTTACTCCATTTACGTCCATCAATCCATCGGATAATTATACTTTTCAGGTGAAGCAGGCTGGAACGGTAACAGCAACGCTACCTGCTGTAAAAATAGAAAAAGGCAAAATTTACACCATTTGGGCTAAAGGATTAAGCAGTAAAACAGATAGCACTAAATTTGGTTTAGCCATCATGACCAATAAATAACATCTACCAATTGAATTTAACGCCATTCGGTAAAATGGATGGTGTTATTTTTTAATTTTGTAATAAATAAGCTTTAAGCATTAAAACGAATCAAACCCTAAACCGGCCTTTACAGCGTGATCAAAAAAATACTCAGATTTGAGGAGATTTTAAAGGGCTGTGTAAAAAACGACAATAGCTGTAAGGAAATGATGTATAAATCATTTTATGGCTACTTAATGGGTATTATTTTAAGGTATACCAAGAACACTTCTGACAGTGAAGAACTTGTAAATGACACCTTTATCAAGATATTTAAGCATGTTGCGGGTTTCAAGCCGCCAGCAAACCCTGAAGAATTGCAAAAATCATTTCGGGGCTGGATTGCTCAGATTGCATCAAGAACGGCAATAGATAAAATCAGAAGCTCGAAAGCGCATTTTTATGTGGATGAATTAAATGAAGATCAACATCCCATTACACAGGTTTCAATAGCATCAGAACTTCATGTCAGTGATATTATGAACCTGTTAAATCATTTACCGGAAACGCAAAGGCTGGTATTTAACTTATATGAGATTGAAGGCTTTGCACACGAGGAAATTTCAAAGTTGCTCAACATCCCCGAAAGTTCGAGCCGTGTTTACTTAACCCGATCAAAAAATAAGTTGCGTACACTTTACACCAACACGCTAGTTGGTTCATATAAAAAAAATGGATAAGGAATTAATAGAACATATCACCACCCAATTACAAAATCACGAGGAACAATATGTTCCTGGTGCCTGGGAGCGCTTCTCTGAAAAAGAGAAAAATAAGCGCAGGGGTTTTGTTTTATGGCCATTATGGACAGCTGCAGCCATTATCTTCATGATTTCAGGCATATTTTTGATTCATCAAAGCGAAGAATCAAAACAACCTAGTGTGGTAAAATCAAAAGTTCAAAATACAGAATCACCAATAAGCACAAAAACAGGAGAAAACACCAACTCTCATGAGCCATTTGTTCAGGGTACAAAATCAGCAGGCATCAATCAGGATGAAAAGCAGGCCTATCTTCCATCCTCTTCTCAACCATCAGACAGCAACCTAAATCATAAGCTTGATTTGATCACTCCCGAGAAGCATCCTGTGGAGGCATTGATAGCATTAAATAACGATAATTTTGCTACTCAATCATCTCATATCAAAAGCATTGATAACAATCAAAGCGTTGCAGATGCTCAGTCAGAAAAGCAAAAACCAGAAGCCAATAAAAAGTTATCTTTTGAAGATCTGTTAGCGGTTGATAGCAAGACTGATCAGCAACATCCAACCAACAGTAAAACTGAACAGCATTCCAAATGGCAGCCAGACGTGTATGTAGCGCCTTCAATGGGTAACGACAACAAGTTAAACATGAATTATGGATTCTCCTTATCTTATGCCATTGCCAATAAATTATCCATTAGCTCTGGGGTTTCATATGCTTCCATCAGTTCAACAGAATCACAAAATGCTACCGCACCCCAATCGTTATCCGGTAAAAATCTGGAGTCTATCAATGCAAAAGTTCAGGGCATTAACGTGCCTTTAGAGTTACGTTATAACATTTCGGAAAAGTTATACACCGGCGTTGGTGTTTCTGCGCTGGCCATTTTAAGCAATTCACAACAAAATACTTATCTGGTCAATCAGGTTCAAACACTGTCAGCTCCATTAGCCAATGGCATGATGGATTCTAAAAGTTTTATCGTGGCAGAGAAACAAAGCGAGCCGCAGCCAACATCTACCATTGATCCGGATAAATACATCGGCTTTTATAATTTCTCCCTGGGCTATAAACAAAAAATCTCCAAAAAGAACAACATTGCTATTGAACCTTTCCTAAGACTTCCAATGAAAACCTTCTCCCGCGAAAACCTCAACCTCACCAATGGGGGCTTACGTTTAAAGGTAGATTTTTAGGAATTGTATTGATTCATTTAACCCTGAAGGTTATCTCTTTTGTATATTTGCCTTTCAGATAAAATTCAGATGAGATTATTAACTATTTTATTATTCCTTTTTATTGGTTATTCGGCAAGTGCACAGCATGACCCCAGCGACCAGATGGATTCGCCCAATTGGGACATTATTGGTGAGGTTAAAATTAAAACAGTAAAACCTACTGAAACCTATGCCATTTATCATGCAGGCATTCAAAAATATGAAAGCAAGCCATTTGAGCTATCGGGCTATATCGTACCGATAAAAGATGGCATGAAGCAAACCAAGTTTATGCTTTCTACTTTACCCATTAACCAATGTTTTTACTGCGGAAAGAACGGAATTCCAATTATGGTATTGGTAGAAATGGCTGAACCCATTAAATTTACCTATCAGCCAATTACCGTGAAAGGAGTTTTGAAACTGAATAAGGGAAATGCGATGAATAACCCTCCGGTTGAACTGATTACGGCTAAGTTATTATAAAAAAAATCCCGATGAATATCGGGATTTTTTAGTTTTATCAATTGAATTTACGATCGATCTAGTGATCGGCATGTCCGTCCGCACCATGTGCGTGACCATGAGCCAATTCATCCTGAGTGGCTTCGCGAACATTTAAAATAGTACCTGCAAACAATAAATTTTTACCAGCCATCGGGTGGTTCAAATCTACCGCAACCGTTTCTTCATGAACAGCGGTTACACCTGCCCTGAATTGATTGCCATTGTTATCTTGCAAAGGAATTACATCACCAACAGCCGGAACTTCGCCACCTGCTTCAGTAAACATGGTTTTTGGCAAATCAGCAAAAGCACCCGGATCAAGTTCTCCGTAACCATCAGCTGCAGATAGTTCAAAACTATACTCATCACCAGTTTTCAAGCCGGCTAAGTGCTCTTCAAATTTAGGCAACATCATGCCTACGCCATATAAAAATACTAAAGGATTTTGCTCATCAGCTTTTTCAACAAAAACTTGTTGTCCTTCTTCGTTTGTAGTGTGCAATTCATAAGTTACTGCGACTACTGAGTTTGGTGAAATATTCATTCAGATTTTTTTTATTGTAAATACACTAATGCTTCCTCAACAGTATTAACCGGTAACTGGCACACATTATTTCGGCAAATATAAACTTTTGTTTCGTTGCTTTGCTTCCCTTTTAACAGCGGCAGGTTACTTTTTGTTCCGCCTAAAGTAATTTTATTGGGAATATAATGATTACTGAACTCCAGTTTAACCATAGCTGTTTCCAATCCTGTAATCGCAATTTCATTGATGCCATATATTTCATTCAGCAGTAAAATGGCCCAGTTGGAATAAGCTGAACCATATGTTTTGATTTTGGGATGTACCGCAGCAAGCATTTCCGACGCCTTTTCACTGTAATTTTTTAAGTCAAACAACAAACCCAGTTTTTTCAAATTTAAGGCCATGGCTGAATTTGCTGCAGGAATCACATTATCCATTACCTCATGTTTGCGGGCAATCAGATCTTCACCTTCTGCTGAGGTGTAAAATAACATCGGTGAATGATCATCACTAAAGTTATTTAAAACATAATCCGCGAAAGATTTTGCTTCAATCAGCCATTGCTCATTAAAATCACATTCGTAAAGAGCAAGTAAAGCCTCGATTATAAAGGCATAGTCATCTAAAAAAGCAGTGATAGATGCTTTACCGTTTTTATAATTACGATACAAGCCACCTGTTTCTGATTTCATATTGGTCAGGATGAAATTTGCAGCTGCAGAAGCTTTTTGATAATAGAGATCGTGTCCTAATACCTGTGAAGCATCTGCCAGTGCTTTAATCATCATGCCATTCCAGGCGGTTAAACATTTATCATCCAATCCTGGCCTAACTCTCTTACCTCTTACTTCGAGTAACCTTGCTTTTGCATCGCTTACTTTTTCAAATAAATCTTCAGCATTTATCCCGTATTTTTCCAAAAGGGCATTATCCTCAATGGTTTTTCTTAAAATATTGGTATGCTCTTCTTCCCAGTTGCCCTCTTCGGTAACATTATAATATTCTGCCAGCAGTGCTGCATCATCTCCTAAGATTTGATTAAATTCGGTTTTATCCCAAACATAAAATTTACCTTCAACCCCTTCGCTATCTGCATCTAAAGCTGAATAAAACAACCCTTCTGGTGAAGTCATTTCATTAAAAACCCAGTCTATACTTTCAACAGCAGTCCGCCTGAAAGAATCAAACTTAGTACATTGATAAGCTTCAATATATAAACTGATGAGTTGTGCATTATCATAAAGCATCTTTTCGAAGTGTGGTACATGCCACTTATCATCAACCGAATAACGGGCGAAGCCTCCGGCCAGCTGATCGTAAATTCCACCCCGGCTCATTTCTTCCAATGTATGGCAAACTGCTGTAAAAACAGATTCATCATCGTTCAGAAAACCATAGCGCAGGAGGAAAACCCAATTATTAGGTAATGGAAACTTAGGAGCACGATTATAGCCGCCGTAGCCCATATCGAAATGGCGTTTCCATGGATCAATAATTTCTGTTAGATGATCTTGAGTATACGCTTCTTTACGTTCAACAGCAATGATTTTTTCACTATCTTTTATACCGGCAGTTAGTCTTGCTGCATATTCAATTGCCTTATCTGGTTCATTTGCCCACAGCGCAGCTACATTTTCCAATACATTAATCCAGTCGGTTTTACGGAAATAAGTACCGCCATAAATCGGGCGCTGATCTGGTAAACAGATGCAATTTAATGGCCAGCCGCCACTCCCTGTCATCAGTTGAATGGCATACATGTAGATCTGATCAATATCCGGACGCTCCTCGCGATCTACCTTGATGCATATAAAATGCTGGTTCATCACTTCTGCCACCTCATGGTTTTCAAAACATTCCCGCTCCATCACATGGCACCAATGGCAGGCCGAATAGCCAATACTGACTAAAATCAATTTGTTTTCTGCCTTTGCCTTTTCCAAAGCTTCGGTACCCCATTCATACCAATGCACCGGGTTATAAGCATGTTGTAACAGGTAGGGCGAAGATGCGCTAATTAAACTATTGGGTTCTGAATGTGTATTCGACATGAAATAATGATTACGATATTAAACAGGTAAAGCTATAAATTATCTACAATGCTGCTCCCTTTTAGTTTTGTTTTTCTATTTTAGATGTCGATCAATTTGTGTTTATGGAATTAGCTAAAAGCGATTTATTCAGCATTGTTAAGAAAATTATTATTCAGTCTCGTCTGAAAGTTTACCGGGCAGCAAATGCTGAATTACCTGAATCATACTGGCAAATTGGTAAGTTGATTGTTGAGGATGAGCAGGAAGATAAAGCCAGGGCAGATTATGGCAAAAGTACATTAAAGAATTTATCGCAACAGCTTACGCTTGAGTTTGGAAAAGGATTTGATGAAAGTAATTTGAGAAATATCAGAAGTTTCTTTAAGGCTTTTCCAATTTGTAACGCATTGCGTACTGAATTGAGTTGGATACATTAACGACTTTTATCCCAAATAGCAAATCTTACACCTTCAAACTTAAAAAAATGAAAATTACGCATACCGAAATATATCGCTTTAGTATCCCGATGGAACCCTTTGTCATTGCCACCGGAACCATGCATTTCGCACAGAATGTATTGATTAGAATTTTTACGGATGCGGGCATCCACGGCATTGGCGAATGCTCGGCTTTCCCGATGATTGTGGGAGAAACACAGGAAACCTGCATTGCCATGGCCAAAGACTTTGCCGCGATTTTAAAAGGTAAAGATCCTTTGGAAATTCCTGAAAGAATGAATGACCTCCTGGCTTATGCCGATCATAACAGTACCATAAAAAGTGCATTCGACATGGCTTTGTTTGATATTGCGGCCAAACATGCAGGTTTGCCACTCTATAAATTTCTGGGCGGAACAAAAAGAACCATCGAAACCGATATGACCATCGGTATTGATTCCCCCGAGGGAATGGCGAAAACAGCATTGAATTACCAAAATAAAGGTTGCCGGATTTTAAAAATCAAACTCGGGAAGAATGTTGAAGATGATATTGAGCGGGTAAAACAAATCCGTGAAGTGGTTGGTACTGAAATGTCCTTACGTTTGGATGCCAATCAAGGCTGGGGTTTTGATGAGGCTTTATTTGCGCTTGGTGAACTGGAACAATACAATATTGAATTTTGTGAACAACCCATGCGTACCTGGTATGATGACCGGCTTCCGGAACTGAACATCAACTCTCCTATTAAACTCATGGCTGACGAAAGCTGTTATAACCATCACGATGCCAGAAAACTAATCAACAGTCAATCTACTACTTACTTGAACATCAAATTTTCGAAATCCGGCGGAATTTTAGAAGCACAAAAAATTCATGAGGAAGCTTTAAAAAAAGGGATTAAATGCATGATTGGAAGCATGTTGGAAAGCCGGATCGCTTTAAGCGCAAACCTGCACTTTGCTTTGGCCAGTCCGAATGTAGATTTCTTTGATTTAGACACCGCATTACTTGGTCATCTGGTGGATCCCGTTGTAGGAGGATTGACCTATAATGGTTATTTCCTTGAGGTACCTGATGAAGTTGGCATTGGCGCAGAGGCCGATGAATTTTTTCTTGAAAAATGTGAAAGCTGGGTAGTTTAGTTCATTGTCCATTGGTTCATTAGAAAATTAGTCAGATGGCAATAAGTAATAATAAATAAAATTCCCTTAAATCTGTATTTATCTATGATTTTAATTCGGTGAACCAACAACTAATGACAATTAAGCCAATGAATATTTTACTTAGTGAACCAACATATTCGCAAGTGCGGTACTGTCCCCGTTAAACGCATTAAAATCAACTACATGACCGATTCCATTTATTTTGGCCTTATCTGAATGTTGCCAAAACTTCCAGCGGCTTTTATCTAATTTCAATTTGGGTTGGTAATAATGGGCAATCCATAAGGGATATTCATCTAACTTTCCTTCGAGATTATCCTCATAAAACTTTAAACCAGTGTAGATGATCGGCCTAACACCTGTTTTCATTTCAACGTAGGTCAGAAAATCTGAAAGCTCCAACCGCATCCTAAGCGGAGAAACACCATCTAATGTTTCAATATCCACAACAGGTGGTAAATCGCCTTTTTCGATATTTACCACCTGTAAGAAAAATTTTGCCTGTGCCCGTCCGCTTTTTTTAGGTCTGAAAAAGTGATAGGCTCCACAAACAATTCCGGCCTTTGGTGCTTCACGCCAGTTGCGCTGAAAATACGGATCAACCTGCAAAATACCTTCGGTAGCTTTAATAAAAGCAAAGCTGACTTTCACTTCATCTTCCTTCATGGCTTTCACTTTTGACCAGTTTATTTTACCCTGGTAATAGGAAACATCGATGCCGTGTACGGTATATTTTTTGGGAATTTTAATATTAAAGCTTTTGTAAGTGCGGTAATTGGGGTCTTGCCCCCAATCTTTTATCCATCGCCAGGTGGCAACAAAACCACTTAATACATAACCATAGTAAAGTGGTGAGAGCAAAATCAATAGTAAGCCTACCAACGCCATTTTCATCTGCTTAGAAAACACAGCTGGCTTTTTCTTCTTTAGCGCAGGCTTTCTGGTAGTTTGCTTTCTGGCAAAGGGCTTTCGTTTTTCTGGCGGCATAAATATTTTATGTCGCTAAGTTGAGGAAAATGTAGTGAAATAAAAAAGGGATTGCCGGATTAGATTAATCCATATTCTTACTAAATGATTCTTAAATCGACAATGGTATATTTGGGTGAATAGATTGTCGACGATGTATTTAATTAATTATCAATAAACTATGAACTTATCTTTTCCCTAGCATAAACAATGAAGCCAGGCTTTTCGGCTGCGTTATATTTAAAAATAAGGTCATCCCCGATCTGATGCCCCAATTTTACTTTTTCTAATAAATTCAGGGAAGAATCTTCATAACCTAAAACATTATCCCGATATATCTTTAACTCAGTAGAATAGTAAAGCTCAGCAGGGTCAATATTATTAATGTTCACTTTTATCTCATCAAAGGCCCATTCCTGTCCTTCAGATTGATCAATAATCTCTTTCATTTTATCCACATTAAAATTGATCAGTGTTTTAAGCTTTGCTGGCTTATTTTCACTTCTCTTTTTTGCACACAGGTTTACCGTAATTTCCTCTGGTAAATAAACTACGTCCCTGCCTAACTGACTGGCCAGATTTAACATGATAAAAACCTGTGGCTCTGTAATAAGCGCCCTATTTAATGTTTCACTGATTACAATATCTACATCAATATCTTGCAAAACATAATTGGTTGCATCGGCAATTTCAATAGCTTTCACGTAACTGTTTAAATCAAAAGCAGTAATCACATCCACCAACTTATTATAACTGTTCTCATTAATTTCAAGCAAGGTAAACTGTACTTCGGCAGGACTAAACTGTACCATTACCGGAAGTGCCAGCGTGGCAAAGGGACCTGTACCCGCATAAAGAATATGTATGGGACCATCTCCTTGCAGCAACTTATCTTTAATGGCTAAGTATAATCCCCTCACAAAACGTTGGGTTCTTAATACCTCTTTCACACAGTTAGCTGCCCAAAATGTACCAATGGCACGACCAAATTTTGATTGAATATTTGTTCTGTCTGATATTTCATCAGGCTTTATTTCACCAAGTTCAAATAGAAGTTGAGTATAAGTGGTAATGGCACGTACTAGTTTTTCATGAAAATCTTGAGGTAGAAGCAAATCATTACTGATGTTAACCAGTTTTTCTTTCAGGTTTTGAGATGGAAACATTAATTTAAGGAGATTAGATCGTTAAATAAAGAATACTGAAAGATAAAAAAGAATACAATTACTTGCATCTTATCTGAAAGATTTTCTGATAAAATTGATGCCCGATTTAATAAGTACAACTATCTTTTTATTTTAATATTAAATCGGCAAGGCTTTATTACTTTTGTGCGCCGGAAAAATTATTATGTTCAAACTCATTTTAAATACCTATAAATCATCTTTTAGCGGACTAAGCCGTGAAACCTGGTTACTGAGTATTGTCATGATGTTTAATCGTTGCGGCAGTATGGCTGTCCCATTTATGGGCCTTTATGTTACGCAAAGTCTTCATCGCTCCGAAATGGATGCTGGATTAATCATTACTTTATTTGGCGTAGGCTCGATTCTCGGTTCTGCAACTGGGGGTAAACTCACCGACATGATTGGCTTTCGGCCCGTACAAATTTTATCATCGATTATCGGCGGACTGCTTTTCATCTTTTTCTCAACCATTACACATTTCTCCACACTTTGCGTTTTGGCAGTTGTTATCAGCTTTTTTTCAGAAGCCTTCAGACCTGCAAATTTTACAGCGGTTGCCCATTATGCTACCGAAGGCACTATTACCAGGTCATATTCACTTAACAGGTTGGCTGTAAATATCGGCTGGTCAATAGGAATCAGCATGGCAGGTATCATTGCCTCTATCAATTACAAGCTGCTGTTCATTGTAGAAGGCGGCGTAAGTATTATCGTTGGTATTTTAATCTTATCGTTTTTGCCACAGGTGAAAGGTTTTATCCAGAAGGCAAAAGAAAATGCCATCAATATGGTTATTATGAAACCCTGGAAAGATATTTTTTATGTGAAATTCATTTTGCTTACCACTGTTTTTATCACCTGCGCATTCCTGATGTTCAGGGTTGTACCTGTATTTTTTAAAGAGCAATGGCACATCGATGAATTTGCCATAGGCATCATTATCGGCATTAACGGATCGGTTATCGCCTTGTTTGAGATGATTATGATTAATAAAATAGAAGCCAAAAGATCGCCGATGTTTTTCATTATCATTGGTGCCATATTATTTTCGATTTCATATATCTTGCTGGGTGCTCCTGTTGGCTATCATCTGGTTGCGGCAGTGGTTATCATTATCATATTTACCGGTGGGGAAATGTTCTCATTACCCTTCATTAATACAATTGTAATTAGCAGAAGTAATGAACATAACAGAGGGCTATATGCGGCTGGCTACACTTTGAGTTGGTCATTTGCCCAGGTTATCGGGCCTTTGTTTGGCTTTTTTGTTGCCAAAAATTTTGGTTATAACTGGCTCTGGTTCGGGTTGACCTGCCTGTTATTGTTATGTGCCTGGGGGTTCAACATGCTGAACAATAAGAAAGGCGAAGTTATGCTGGAAGAAAAAACAAATTAGCTGGAAGTTTTACTGAACTTCCAGCTGATGAAAACTATTTTACCTTTTGAGCATGAACACCTTCGTTGGTGATCCTCACCGGCAGAATCATTCCATTGTCATCAAATTTCATTTCATCAATGCAAGTAACACGATGATTTCCGTCAGTTTCTGTTAATGGACGGCGGTGATATACAATATGGTAGGTGCCTTTTTTCTCGTTAATAATCACAGAATGGTGTCCGGCTCCTGTTGCAATAGCAGGATCTTGTTTTAAAATCTCACCTACTCTTTTAAACGGGCCAAAAGGAGAATCGCCAACAGCATAGGCTACTGAATAATCAGGGCCAGTCCATCCGCCTTCACTCCACATAAAATAATATTTTCCGTTTCTGATGAACATATATGGTCCTTCTACATATTTATCTGGTGTAATTTCTTTAAAAATGGTTCCGTCTTCAAATGGCAGAAATCCTGTGAAATCTTTATTAAGTCTGGCAATATTGCAATGTTTCCAGCCACCATAAATGAGGTAATACTGACCGTCTTTATCTTTAAATACAAATTGATCAATGGGTTGTGCACCATTGTGAAATTTATCTACCAGAGGTTTTCCAAGATGATCTTTGTACGGTCCTTCCGGCCGATCAGCTACGGCTACACCAATGCCTCCAATTTCCTGATCGCTCTGGATATCATTGGCTCCAAAAAACAAATAATATTTTTTATCTTTCTTAATAATGGCCGGTGCCCACATGGCCTTGTTTGCCCACTTCACTGCCGAAGTATCTAAAACATGGTCATGTTTCTTCCAGGTAATTAAGTCATCTGATGAAAATGCATCCAGAAAAACCTGTTCTTTATACTTGGCAGAATAAGTTGGATATATCCAATATTTATTATCGAAAATGGCTGCATCAGGATCTGCATACCAGCCTTTGAATATAGGATTACCTGATTGCTTAATCGTTTTAGTAGACTGAGCAAAAGAAGCCAAGCCTGCTAAAAGTAAAAGAGAAGAGATTGAATATTTCATGGCTACAATTTATAAAAAAACAGCTTAATAAATTCTCTTTTTTTAAAAAGCAATTGTAACGTTTCATTGATAATGAGTTCTGATCCAAAGTCAGTGTGGTAAATACCGGCAGCCTGGTGTTGATGAAAGTTTGCCCGCACATAATAAAACTGACAGCGTTAAATAGCCCGGAATGAGGTGCAATGAACTGAGGACTATGAGCAATAGCAGGACTGCAGCCCAAATGAAAAACTGATTTTTCATATTCCCAAAAAAAATCCCTGTCTGGAAATTACCAAACAAGGATTAAATTATTTTTGAAATAGCTAAGCCTATTTACTCAACTCAGCAAAATATTTATGAAATAAAGGTAGCGTCTCTATGCCTTTATAGTAGTTGTAAATGTCGTATTTTTCATTAGGTGAGTGTAAAGCATCACTATCCAGGCCAAAACCAAAAAGCACTGATTTAATGCCTAACACATCCTCGAATAAAGCCACAATCGGAATGCTTCCACCTCCACGTGTTGGAATGGCTTTTTTACCGAAGCTATCTTCTATCGCTTTTTCAGCAGCCTGGTAAGCGATGCTGTCTGTTGGCGTAACTACAGGTTCGCCACCATGGTGAGGTGTTACTTTTACCTTTACATTTTTAGGGGCAATGCTTTCAAAGTGTTTAGTAAAAATATCTGCAATCTCTTCTGAACTTTGATTAGGCACCAAACGCATAGAAATTTTAGCATTGGCCTTGCTTGGTAATACTGTTTTTGCACCTTCACCAATATAACCACTCCATATTCCATTTACTTCTAAAGTTGGACGTGTGCCTGTCCGTTCTAAAGTAGAATAACCTTTTTCACCCCAAACTTCTTCAATATCAAGATCCTTTGTATATTCAGCTTCATCGTAAGGGGCCGAATTTAATGCTTTCTTTTCTTCATCAGACAACTCTACCACCTGATCATAGAATGCAGGAATGGTAATATGATTATTTTCATCATGCAGGGAAGCGATCATTTTACAAAGAATAGTGGCCGGGTTAGCTACAGCACCTCCGTAAACACCAGAGTGTAAATCACGGTTCGGACCAACAACTTCCACTTCCATGTAAGCTAAACCACGCAAACCAGTCTCAATAGATGGATGTTCCATGCTGATCATTGAAGTATCCGAAATCAAAACGACATCTGCCTTTAAACGATCAGCATTCTCTTTAACAAAAATACCAAGGTTTGCAGAACCAACTTCCTCTTCACCTTCAATCATAAATTTAACATTGCAGGCCAGGGTATTGGTCTCCATCATCAATTCAAAAGCTTTTACATGCATATAGAATTGACCCTTATCATCGCAGGCACCGCGAGCATAAATTTTGCCATCGCGTACAGTAGGTTCAAATGGTGGTGTATGCCAAAGTTCCAGCGGATCTGCAGGTTGAACATCATAATGGCCATAAATTAAAACTGTAGGCAATGAAGGGTCAATTATTTTTTCGCCATAAACAATCGGATAACCAGCGGTAGGACAAACTTCTACTTGATCTGCACCGGCATCTCTTAATTTTTGCGCCACGTAATCTGCCGTTTTGAGTACATCGCCTTTATACTTCGGATCTGCACTAACCGATGGGAAACGCAACAGTTCAAACAACTCGTCTAAAAAGCGTTCCTTGTGCGTTTCTACATATTTTTTAATCTCTTGCATAACAAAATGAATTTAGACAAATATAGGGTTTTAACCCAAAAGCAATCTGAGAATATAAAAATTGGACTAGGCAATACACCTCTGGTACTGCTTTTTTTAAAACATATTGATCTTATTTATTTAGGCTAAACTTGTTGAAAATTAGAATTTTCAGGCAGATAAAATTTTACTTCAGAAAATCGTTTTAATTCATTTTTTTGTAAATTGCGCCATTATTTAGATATCTAAAAATCAACCAGAATGGCCATTTGTAATGAAATTTAGCACAAGATTAATCTTCCTTCTGCTATTGCTTTTTTCTTTAGGTATCTCCGTAGTTGCATATTCTCAAAACCCATCTCGTATAAGCTGTCCTGAAGCGGCCCAGTTTTATGCTAAAGACAGTATTAATATTGTCACTTTTGGGGCCAGTACTGTAGAGGGGGTAAAAGGAGTTGGCTTTCAGGCGATGCTGAAGAGTAATTTTGAAAACTGTTATACCAATAAGGTGGTAGACATTACCAATCACGGTATTGGTGGCCAAACAACTATACAAGGATTGCTCCGGATAGATAATGCAGTAAAAGACCGTACAGGTTTTATTGTCATTTCAATGGGTATCAATGATGCCCTTGCGATTACCAGCGGTAAAGGAAGCTTGGCAGAAACAGAAGCAAATATGCGGCAGTTAATTGCCATTAGCTTAAAGCAAAAGCTGGTACCTATTTTATGTACCCTGCAAAATGTAGATGACCGTAATAACCCCACTTTAGCTACATCCAATTCAAACATCAGGGCATTAAATGCCATTTACAGGCGTTTGGCTACTGAATACAAAATTTATCTGGCTGATGTAAACGCCGCGATGAGACGAGATTTTACACTTTATCAGGATGCCTTTCACCCTAACGCAAGAGGATACAGGTTGATCAGTTATGTGATATTTGATGCTATTAACAAAGCGATATTTGATAAGTTTTTAATGTTTGTGGTTTCACAAAACTACCCGAATCCTGCTGCTTCCCAAACATATTTGGATATTGTTTTACCTGAAACCGATAAGATCAACCTTCAGGTTTTTGACCTAATGGGTCGTTTGGTTAAAACAGTTATAAATGAATATTTAAATACAGGGAAACATACACTTGAAATTAATACAACTTCATTCGTTCCGGGGATTTATATCTTCAAAATTACATCTGATTCAGGCCAGTATAATGTGGCTAAAAAATTTATCGTTGCTCGTTAAATTCCACTAATTAAGTACACTCATTCCTAATAAATACATTAAAGTACCATAATCCCTTTAATAGTTGCCGATTGTTTATAAATTGAAATAACTTCATCTGCATTTTGCATTTGTTTTTTTACAGTGATGGATACATATTTACCTGTTTTCGAAGGTTGTTCAATAAATTCATCATCAGGTAGTATCTTGCGCAATTCATCTACTTTATCCAATCCGCCTGTTATAATAAATTTAAAATTGTAAACACCCGGAAACTGTTCTACACTTTCCAGTTTCTCTTTTAAATTGGCATAAATATCTGTAGACTCTCCTTCTGGCACATCAGTAAACTCAACGTTTTTATTAATTTTCTTCTCGTTCATAGCGAAAACATATCAAATTCTATTCCCAAATGGGAGATCTGTAATTTTGGCATAACGTCAATCCATTTTGGAAAATTAAAATATTCATTATCAATACTAACCAGCCCTAAGAAGCATATAAGGGTGCGTACTTGACAACATTTTTAACTATATGAGCTTGAATCTCCATATGGTTGGAATTTCTTGACAGTAGCAGGCTAAATAATTAAGAAAATCATTAGTAAAATTTATTTAACGATTTAGATTTCATATTCAATATGAGCTTACATTACTGATGTGGAACTTTTTAATAATTACCAACACCTATCCAAAAAAGAAATGAAATTGTTATTTTTGAACCTTAAAAATACAGGAGCCGATTTGGATTATTTAGAAGGATTAAACCCACAGCAAAGAGCAGCAGTAGAGAACACTAAAGGACCGGTAATGATTGTTGCTGGTGCCGGATCGGGCAAAACCAGGGTAATTACCTTTAGGGTTGCTCACCTCATTCAAACCGGAACTGATCCTTTTAACATCCTGGTACTAACCTTTACCAATAAAGCCAGTAAGGATATGCGTGAGCGTATTTCGAAAGTGGTTGGCGCAGAGGCAAAAAACATTTGGATGGGAACCTTTCACTCTGTTTTCGCCAAGATTTTACGTGTGGAGGCTGAAAAAATAGGCTATCCCAATAACTTCACCATTTACGATACCGACGATAGTAAAAGCGTTATCCGTGCCATTTTGAAAGAAATGCAGCTGGATGATAAATTATATGCTGCCAACTTTGTTTTCGGCAGAATTTCCTCTGCAAAAAACAACCTCATCTCCTGGGGCGAATACCAGGCCAATGATCAGATTCAGGCAGAAGACATTCAAAATAAACGTCCGCTGATTGGTCAGATTTATGAGCAGTATGCCAAACGTTGCTTCCGTGCCGGTGCCATGGATTTTGACGATTTACTCTTCAAGACTAATATTCTATTGAAAGAACATCCTGAAGTTTTGAACAAATACCAGCAAAAATTCAGGTATTTAATGGTAGATGAGTACCAGGATACAAACTTTTCGCAATATACCATTGTAAAAAAACTGGCTGCAGCTTATCAGAATATCTGTGTGGTTGGTGACGATGCACAGAGTATTTATGCTTTCCGTGGCGCAAACATTCAGAATATTCTAAATTTTGAACGTGATTATCCGGATTTAAAAGTTTATAAATTAGAGCAAAACTACCGCTCTACTCAAAATATTGTAGATGCCGCGAGTAGCATCATCGCCAATAATAAAAATCAGCTGGAAAAAAATGTTTTCTCTGAAAATGCTGAGGGCGACAGAATTAAAGTTTCGCGTGCTTTTACGGATAATGAAGAAGGTAAACTGGTGGCAGAATCCATCATCCAGGAACGTGGTTTAAAAGGCTATAAACATAGTGATTTTGCCATTTTATACCGCACAAATGCGCAAAGCAGGGCGATGGAGGAAGGTTTACGCAAGCTCAACATCCCTTATAAAATTTATGGCGGACAATCTTTCTATCAACGCAAGGAGGTTAAAGATTTAATTGCCTATTTCCGCTTAACCTTTAATCCGAAGGACGAAGAAGCCATTAAAAGGGTCATCAACTATCCAAAACGTGGAATTGGAGATACCTCTATTGATAAAATTATCGTAGCCGCTGCTCAACATAATATTACCATGTGGGATGTCATTTCCAATGCACATCAATATGTAGACGGACGTTTAGCCAACCAGCTGAATGATTTCTCTATGATGATTCAAAGCTTTCAGGCTGAAGCCAAAAAATTAGACGCTTATGATTCTGCCTTGTTTATTGCACAACATGCCGGGATTTTAAAGGAACTGTATACGGATGATAGTGTAGAAGGCCGTTCGAGATATGAAAATATCCAGGAGCTATTAAATGGTATAAAAGAGTTTGCAGAACGGGAAGATATTGAGGAAAAAGGCCTGGATATTTTTATGCAGGATGTGGCCCTCTTAACCAATGATGATAAGGATGGCGATAAAAACAAGGACACCGTTTCATTAATGACGATTCACTCAGCAAAGGGGCTGGAGTTCAAAAATGTATTTATTGTGGGTTTGGAGGAAAACCTTTTCCCATCTCAAATGTCGGTAAATTCCCGTTCTGACCTGGAAGAAGAGCGACGCTTATTTTATGTAGCCATCACACGTGCAGAGGTAAAACTGACCATCACTTACGCAACATCCAGGTACCGATGGGGAACCCTCACCAATTGCGAGCCAAGTCGTTTTATTAATGAAATTAATCCAAGATTTTTAGAATTGGATGTTAAACCTGCCAAAAGCAATGTTCTGGAAGGTAATTTTGATGATGAGCGTAAAACCTGGACTTCGCAACCGCGTGATTTTTACAGTAAACCGAAGCCAGCAAGTACCACCTCTGCCCCACCGCCGCGCCCGAAAACAACCTCGCTGTTGGCTAAAGCTCACGTACCTACGCCTGGATTTGCACCTTCTCAGCCACATGAATTTCAAGGTGGTATGGAAGTGGAGCATGAGAAATTTGGTTTCGGAAAAATCATCAGTCTGGAAGGTACTTTACCCGATGTGAAGGCTACGGTATTTTTTCAGGGATTGGGAAACAAACAATTATTGTTGAAGTTCGCTAAGCTGATGATTGTGAGAAATTAATAATAAAGTTCTTAAATATAAAGATGTATAGTTTAAAATTTAGCCCCTTTTTCCAGATACTTCTTAAACCCTAACAACTAACTGTTAGTATGAAATAAAAGACGTGAAACACATAATAAAATTTTTATTTATTGGAATTTTTCTAGTTTCTTGCGCTAAAACTGAGAATTCGATCCAAAAAGATCCCTTTAATGAGCCATTGATAAAGAAAATGAGGACGAATGTATTTTATCCGGGTTCATCACTATACAATAATAATCCAGACTTCACATTTAACTTTGAATATGATACGTATTCAAGACTTATTAAAAAAATTGGAGGTGATTTAACAATCCCTATTTCATCAGGTAACGTTAAAGTGTTTACGGATAAAATATACACTACATTAGTTTATTCAGGCCAAAATGTTACTGTAGAAGACTTTTCTTCATCAGCTGATTTTAGTGCAGTATTAAATACAAAATATTTTACGCTAAACGATCTGAATCAAATTGAAAAGAAAGAGATCCCTAATGAAAATAATTATTTGCTCAAAAAACAGACATTTAATTATTCGGATAAACATATTACTGAAATAAAAACTTTTTTTCCTAATCTACCTTACGTCTCAACTGATCTGAACAGCTTTATATTAACATACGTAGAAAAATTTTATTACGATATAAATGGAAATTTAATTAGGTCAGAATATTTCAGACAACAAAATGGGATAAATAAAGGAGAAAGAATTATTAGAACTTTTGAAGACTATGACAATTCTATTAATCCTTTTAAGAGATTACAGTTATTGGATGAGTTTTTTTACCGTTCGCTTTCAAAAAATAATTATAGAAAATATACTGAAATTCATTATTACAATGAAATTTTGGGTTCAGCAAGTACAACAACTTGGTCTTTTAACTATGATGGAAAAGGACAAATAATAATCTTCTAAGGCATACTTGGCAACATGGGTTATACACTTTACTAACAATCGCCAAAGTGGGAGTAGTAGTTTTACTAAAAAATCACTACTCCCATTTTTTTAAAACTGACTCAACACTGGCTTCGTGCCCATAATTTCTTCTACTTTTTCCATTACCTTATCGGTTAACAATGGAACCACTTCTAGTGCGGTTAAATTTTCTTTAAGCTGTGCGCTTTTTGATGCACCCAAAATGACAGAACTAACATTTGGATTTTTTAAGCACCAGGCCAGAGCGAATTTAGCTAACGATACATTAAGATTATCGGCAACTTCTTGCAATTTCTCCACTTTATGAAGTCTATCGGCTTGCATCACATTCTCTTTAAGCCAACCTAATTTTACATCAGCCAAACGAGTATCTTTTACATCTCCTTTGGTATATTTACCGGATAGTAAACCGGATGTTAGGGGAGACCAAATCGTTGTTCCTAGTCCATGATCGCGAAAAAGAAGCAAAAAGTCATCTTCCATTTTCTTTCTTTCGAACAAATTATATTGTGGCTGTTCCATTGTAGGGCCAATTATTCTATAGTCTTTTGCAACAGCTATAGCTTCAGTAATTTCAGCACTGCTCCACTCAGATGTTCCCCAATACAAAATCTTACCTTGTTCTATTAAGGTATTCATGGTTAAAACTGTTTCTTCAATTGGGGTATTTTTATCCGGTCTATGGCAAAAATATAAGTCCAAATAATCAACCTGCAAACGCTTTAGTGCGCCATGACAAGCCTCTGTTACATGCTTACGAGATAAGCCCATTTGATTTGGTCCCTTATTTTCAGCCCCAAAGAAAACTTTACTCGATACTACAAAAGAATCTCTTTCCCAACCCTGGCTTTTAAAAATTTTACCCATCACCATTTCAGATTTTCCTTCTGCATAACCTTCAGCATTATCGAAAAAGTTTACACCAGCATCGTAAGCAATCCCCATCAGTTCATCAGCCACCTTATCGCTAATTTGAGCACCAAAAGTTAGCCAACTTCCTAAACCTAATGAACTTACCTGTAGGCCAGACTTACCTAATCTTCTATATTCCATATCAGTATATTATTAAAATTTATACAAAACTGTAATTTAACTATCAATAGTACTCAGAATTGGATTGGAATGTTTTAACTGTAGGACTTTTTACATTTTATTGAGGATGTTGAGTTGTACAATTACCTTTGAAATAATCAAAACACATTGTAAACTTTATACTTCCATCCTAAATTTTCAAAATTTATCCTTATTATTGAGTTGAGTTCTCCCGAATACAAACCATGCAACTTACCAGATTAGAAATTAAGGGTTTCAAGAGCTTTGGCGACAAAGTGACCATCAATTTTAATGAGGGTGTTACCGCTATTGTTGGTCCGAATGGTTGTGGAAAATCCAACGTAATTGATGCTATGCGCTGGGTTTTGGGCGAGCAAAGCACTAAAGCTTTACGTTCTGAAAAGATGGAAAACATCATCTTTAATGGTACAAAAAACCGTAAACAGGCACAACTGGCCGAGGTTTCATTAAGTTTTGACAATACAAAAAATATCCTTCCTACAGCTTATTCTCAAGTGACTGTTACCCGAAAATTGTACCGAAACGGTGATAGTGAGTATCGCTTGAATGATGTGCAATGCCGTTTAAAAGATATTACCGATTTATTTCTGGATACGGGAATCGGATCAGACAGCTATTCGATTATTGAGCTGAAAATGGTAGATGAGATCATTACCAATAAGGAGCATAGCCGCCGTTCTTTATTCGAAGAGGCATCTGGCATTTCCAAATACAAGTTACGTAAGAAGCAAACGTTCAATAAATTAAAAGATACTGAAGCAGATTTAGAACGCGTGGAAGATTTGCTTTTCGAAATTGAAAAGAACTTAAAAACACTAGAAAGTCAGGCCAGAAAAGCAGAGCGTTATTATAAGTTAAAAGAACAGTATCGTGAACTGAGCATTCAATTGGCCACCCATAGAATTGCTTTTTTCCGCACAGACCTTGATGCATTAGAAACTCAGGAACAAAATCAGCAGGTAAACAGATCAGAACTGAGCACCAGAATCGATCAGCAGGAAGCCGAATTGCAAAAACTTAAATTAGGCAGTATCAATCAGGAGAGAAATCTTTCAGTACAACAAAAGGCCACCAATGAACTGGTCTCTAAAATCCGTACTTATGAAAGTGAAAAGAAGATAAAGAATGAGCAAATGCGGTTTTTGCAGGAAAAAGAAACCCGTTTAGCAGGTGAGCTAGAAAAAGACAAAAATCAACTTAGCCATATCAAATACAATATTAAGCGTTTAAATGAAGAGGTTTTAACAGAAACAGAGGTTTTCAATCGTTTAGAAGCTGATTTAAAATTATTAAAATCAACACTTGACACGCTAAGGGAGCAGCAACAAACCGAAAAAAACAGGACTGATCGTCTAATCAAATCGCTAAATGATTTGCAAAATCAGGTTTACCAGTCGCAAAAAGAAATCGACATCCTTAACATTCAAAAAGATGCTTTGGTGCAGGAAACCAACAGAAATGAGGGGGATGCAGAAACTAAAACACTGGAGTTGAAAGCCTTTGACCATGCCCTGGCAGAACTCGACATCCAGGTTTTGGAAAAGCAGCGCAACATCAAACAGCTTAAAGAAGCTGAAGAAATCCTTAAAGAAAAATTAGCGGCATCAGAAATTACCTTAGCGTCAAACAAAGAAAAACTCAATGCCGAGAACCGTAAAAAAGACGCTAAACAAAATGAATATAACCTAACCAAATCTCTTGTAGAGAGTTTAGAAGGTTATCCTGAATCGATTCGTTTTCTTAAAAAAAACAACAGCTTTTCAAAAAGTGCCCTACTCCTCTCTGATATCTTGTTTTGTCATGAAGATTATCGGATCGCCATAGAAAATTATCTGGAACCGGTAATGAACCATTATGTGGTTGATGAATATGCGGATGCGGTTCAGGCTATTAATTTGCTGACTGATTCCAGCCGCGGCCGTGCAAACTTTTTCATATTGGAAAATGTCCCCGACAAAAACCCGGTTTTAATACCACAGGAAGGATTAGTTCCGGCACTTTCAGTTATCGATGTTGATAAAAAGTACCAAAACCTGTGCAACCTGCTGTTACAAAATGTATATCTGGCTGTTGCAGCGCAGGACCAAATTTTCAGAGAAAGCCCAGCTGAAAGCCTGACTATTCTCGCAAAAAACGGAAAATATGCACAAAGCAGATTTATGTTATCTGGTGGATCTGTCGGTTTATTTGAAGGAAAGCGTATCGGACGTGTTAAAAACCTGGAGAATTTAGCCAAAGAAATTAAGGTCTCCGAATCTTTAATTAATCAGTACACTGCGGTCATTAAGGCAGAAAATGATCAGATTTTCAGTCTGAAAGAAGCTTCAAAAGTTAATGTAATTAATACTTTACAGCAGGAATTGAATCGTTTAAGCAATGAGCAGATTTCAGTTCAAACCCGGCGCGACCAATACCAGGAATTTATTACTACCAGCGAAAACCGGAAAACAGATATTGCCCAAAAAATTGCGTCTATTGAAAAATCGCTTCAGGAAAAGTTACCTACGCTAGTTGAATTGCAGCAAAAACAACAACAGGAACACCTTAACTTGCAGGAACAGCAATTAAATTATCAGGAACTTGCCGATCAGGTCAATGATTCTGCCGGCAAATATAACCAGGATAATATCCGCTTTCACCAACAGCAAAACAAGCTGGCTGGCCTGGAAAAAGATTTGGATTACCGCTTTGTGCAGGAAGAAGCGCTGGATAAAAGAATAGCGCAAAACGACAAAGAACTGCAGGAAACCTTAACGCAAATTACCGCTACTTTACAGCATACGGATTTAAGTGACGATACGCTTTTAGAGATGTATCAACAACGTGAAGATCTGGAAAAAGGCCTTGCTGACATTGAGAAAGAGTATTTTGAAAGCAAAGGAACCATCAATGATTTAGAAGGAAACATTTCGGTTATTCGTAAAAACCGTGAAGAAACAGATTTTTTATTAACAGAAATCAAGGATAAAAAAAATAGCCTGAAGATAGATCTAAATTCATTAAAGGAGCGATTGGCGGTAGAATTTAACATCGACATTAATGATCTCCTGGAAACGGAAATTGCCATAGAAACATTGGAAAGTGAGTTTGAAATCAGGCAGAAGGTAGAAAAAATGAAACGCCAGCTGGATGAATTTGGAGCCATAAATTCAATGGCAATGGAGGCATTTAAAGAAATGGAAGAACGTTATGTCTTTATCCAAAATCAGAAAAAAGACTTAAATACGGCTAAAGCAGATCTGCTACAAACCATTAAAGAAATTGACGATACGGCCAAAGAAAAATTTATGCAGGCCTTTACCCAGGCCCGGGAGCATTTTATAGTTGTTTTTCGTTCACTCTTTAATGAAGAAGACAGTTGCGATTTGATTTTATCTGATATCAATAATCCATTAGAGGCCGATATTGATATTATTGCCCGTCCAAAAGGCAAAAGACCGCTATCCATTAACCAGTTATCAGGCGGAGAAAAAACACTTACTGCAACGGCACTTTTATTTTCATTATATCTTTTAAAACCAGCTCCCTTCTGTATTTTCGATGAGGTTGATGCGCCGTTAGATGATACGAACATTGATAAATTCAACAATATAATCCGAAAATTCTCAGATCAGTCGCAGTTCATTATTGTTTCACATAACAAGCGTACCATTGCCAGCACAGATATCATTTATGGGGTAACCATGGTTGAACAAGGGGTTTCCAGGGTTGTAGCGGTAGATTTGAGGGAAGTTGCAGCTTAAGGTTAAAGACTAAAGCAAAACCTGATATTTCTGTCTGTGCAAGATAGCTTTCTAGCTGATGAAGCAATATGCCAATCGATTTTTGAATAGCAATAACGAAAATGTATATTTGTTTAATAACAACAAGGACATGTTAGCTACAATTAAAGGATATTACGAAAAAGGGAAAATCATTTTAGAAGAAACCGCACCAGTACAGTCTAAAACTGATGTTATAGTAACTTTTCTAACGGATGAAAAACCTCAGCTTTTGAAAAGAGTTCCTGGTGCACTTAAAGGTAAAATATCAATACCGGATAATTTCAATGATCCTTTAGAAGATTTAAAAGAGTATATGTAATGGCATCTAATCACTATCTTTTAGATACACATTGTTTATTATGGTTTCAGGAAAACAATCCGAAAATCCCTAAAAAGATTCTAGATATTATTCAAAACATAGAAAACCTCATTTACTTTAGTCAAATTAGTCTATTTGAAATTTCTATCAAACAATCACTAGGTAAACTTCCTCATTTCATTGTAACCGCAGAAGATATCTACTATCAGGCATTATTAGATGGCTTTACCTATTTACCCATAGATAACCCATCAATTTTTAACTATAACAACATTCCATTATTAAATGAGCATAGAGATCCATTCGATAGATTAATTATTTCATCATCAATACAGCAAAATGCTACCTTGTTATCCGCTGATGAAAAATTCAAGTTGTATCCATCCATTTTAAAGTTGCTTTGGCAATAATTCATGATTATAAACTATGAAAATCCTTTATATTATTCCTTTAGCCATGATGCTCAGCTGCTGTTCATCGGTTAAAAATCAAACGACAACCGGCTCAGGAAAATTAGATGTGCAACTGCTTAAAGATGTAGAAATCCTGTCATCTGATGCCTATCAGGGTAGAAAAACCGGCACCAAAGGTGCGGAAATGGCAAGAGCCTATATCATTGAGCGTTTTCAGAAACTGGGATTAAAATCATATCCCCAAAATGTGAACTACGCACAGGAATTTACCTTTAATTCCAGAAATGGGGCGAAGATCAACGGTACCAATGTAATTGGCTATATTCCTGGAAAAGGCAAAAACATAATTGTGGTTTCTGCTCATTATGATCATTTGGGTGTGCTTAAGGATGAAGTCTTTAATGGTGCTGATGATAATGCTTCGGGAACTGCAGGATTGCTTAAGATTGCAGCATATTTTTCAAAAAACAAACCCAATAGTACCATTATTTTTGCCTCATTTGATGCTGAGGAAATGGGCTTGCAAGGCGCCAAAGCCTTCGTGGCCAATCCACCTGTACCACTCGCATCAATTGCTGTAAATTTAAATATGGATATGATTGGCCATAGTGAAAAAGCTGAACTTTATGTTTGCGGTACATTTAGGTATCCCGCACTAAAAAAATATGTTGATACAACCAGAAAAGACATTAAAGTTATTTTAGGTCATGATGACCCGAAACTTGGCCACGATGACTGGACAAATCAAAGTGATCAGGGTGCATTCAATGCCAAAAACATCCCATTTCTTTATTTCGGTGTAGAAGATCATAAAGACTATCACAAGGCTACGGATGAGTATTCAACCATTACAAGGCAGTTCTTTAGCGATGCCGCAAACACGGTATTAGAAGTCGTCAAAAATATAGATGCACAGTCAGGCCTTCAACAATCATTAAAAGATAAAATGATGATGATGGATAACCCTAAAAAGAAAGAAAGGCTTTAATCCTTATTGCGGTATGTAAACCACATATTTGGTTTCAAAAAAATCTTCTTCAAAATAAGCTGAAAGCGGGTACAATTCTGCTTTCAGTTTTGACTCCTTGATCTCTTCATCCAAATCACCACCTTTTAAGTACAAAATTCCATTTGGAATGGCGTTTACAGCGTCCTTTTTAAATTTTCCCTGAATCCATGGATAAAATTCACCTAAACGGGTAACTGCCCTAGAAACCACGAAGTTGAACTTTTCCTTGATTTGCTCTGCCCTTAGATGGTCTGCCCTTAAGTTTTCCAGCCCCAAAGCAGAAGCCACTTCTTTCACCACTTTAATCTTCTTGCCAATAGAATCGACCAGATAAAACTGCGTATCAGGAAACAGAATGGCTAGTGGAATGCCTGGAAAGCCTCCCCCGGTGCCTACATCTAAAACAGATTCGCCGGCTCTAAAAGTGCAAACCTTTGCTATTCCCAGAGAATGCAAAACGTGACGTTCATAAAGCGCTTCAATATCCTTTCTGGAGATCACATTAATTTGAGCGTTCCAATAAACATACAGATCAAATAATTGTGAAAACTGATCAATTTGTTTCGCTGTCAAATCAGGAAAATATTTTAAAACAAGATCTGGTTTTACGTCAGCCATATGATAATTTTTATAAGTTAAATCTATTTCCAATTCACTTTTTTCCGGCCAAACATGGCTAAAAATCCGTTTAATGTTAAAAACAGGAACAAAAGTATATCTAATATCGGGAACCACCAACGCAAATCGCTATAGTTTAACCGCTTCAACAACTTTGGATAAATTAAACTCCTGATCATAATGCTCAGTAAAAGTATACCCCCTGCTATATATTGTGCTTCCCGGCTTAAAAACATACCCGCTACAAAAAAGCCATAAAATAGAAACTGAAAAATAATTTGCAGGCTTAAAATAAACTTATGTTTCGACTTGTACATTTTACCTGCTCCAAAGTGGCGCTTTTTCTGTCTAAGGTATCCGCCCCAGGTACGATTGGGTTCACTCCATACATGGCTATCTGGATGGATGCGAATCTCTGTATTATGTCGCTTAGCATTCGCATTTACAAACAAGTCATCATCACCAGACGGGATATGCATGTGTGCCGCAAATCCTTTGCTTCTAAAAAACAACGACTTTTTGTAAGCCATATTCCGGCCAACGCCCATATAAGGCATACCTTTTAAAGCGAATGAAAGATAATTTACAGCAGTAAAGAATGTCTCGAAACGAATCAGGACATTTAATAAACCACGCTTTTTTATGTATGGTGAATAGCCTAGAACAATTTCAGTGTTATCATCTTCCGGTTGTTGCATATCCATCAACCATTGATCTGATCCCGGGGTGCAATCCGCATCTGTAAAAACAAGCCATTCATATTTTGCTGCCTTTATTCCCATGGTCACTGCGAACTTTTTACCGGCTAAAAACTTATCGTTATCCAAAACTTTAACCACTTTCAGGTTGGGATATACTTTTTCCATTTCCTCCAGAAACTCTTCTGTTCCATCCCAGGAGCGATCGTTCACCACTACCACTTCATATTCAGGATAGTTTTGAGTCATTAAGGTGGAGAGGTACTCGCGTAGATTTTTAATTTCATTTCTGGCACACACAATTAAGCTGAGCGGCTTTCTGGCTGTAGACGGTATTGCTTCTACCGTAGCATTAGCCAGCTTTAAGTGCACAAATAAAACAAAATAAAGCTGAACTAAAAGGCAAAAAGCCAATATGGAAAGCAGAATAATTTCAGGTAAAGTTAAGATCACGATGATAAAATAAATAGGCGCAAATTTCCTATTTTAAATCTGCAATATCCCTGATGTTGAAAAAAACATCCTAAATATTATTTCAGCTAAAAAGAAGCTGTATTTAACAATGCATCCTTTTAGCTTGCTGAAGCTGAAAACCTGGTCATTTTTATTATTGATTTAAGCCATTAAACTAACCAACAGTATATGTAGCTGTGGTAAATTTGTTACTTTTGCATTCTATATGAAATTTACTTTACAGGCAAACGATCCTTTATCAAAAGCCAGAGCCGGGACCGTTACTACTGCCCATGGCGAAATACAAACGCCTATCTTTATGCCGGTTGGCACGGCCGGAACAGTAAAAGCTGTTCATCAGCGCGAGCTTAAGGATGATATAGATGCCAAAATTATTTTAGGGAACACCTATCATTTATACCTGAGACCAGGTTTGGATATATTGGAAGCAGCCGGTGGTTTGCATAAATTTATCGGATGGGATCGGCCGATTTTAACTGATAGTGGTGGTTATCAGGTGTATTCTTTAAGTAAAGTGCGTAAAATTAAAGAAGAGGGGGTGACTTTTCATTCGCATATCGACGGATCGAAACATCTTTTTACGCCTGAATACGCAATGGACATCCAGCGTACCATCGGAGCAGATATTATTATGGCTTTTGATGAGTGTACGCCTTATCCATGCGATTATACCTATGCGGCACAGTCTATTAAAATGACACACCGTTGGTTGAAACGTTGCTGTACTCATTTCGACAATACTGAACCTAAATATGGTTTTGACCAAACCTTGTTCCCTATTGTGCAAGGTTCGGTATACAAGGACCTGAGGATCAAATCTGCAGAGTTTATAGCCAGTATGAACCGTGAAGGAAATGCCATTGGAGGCTTATCTGTAGGTGAGCCCGCTGAAGAAATGTATGCCATGACGGAAGTGGTTTGCGATATCCTTCCATATGAAAAACCACGTTATTTAATGGGAGTTGGAACACCAATTAATATCCTCGAAAACATTGCCCTGGGTGTGGATATGTTTGATTGTGTAATGCCTACCAGAAATGCAAGAAATGGGATGCTTTTCACCAGAAATGGTATTATCAACATCAGAAATAAGAAGTGGGAAAATGATTTTTCTCCGCTGGATGATGAAAGTGATCTACATGCTGATCTGGTCACCAGTAAAGCTTATTTAAGGCACCTGGTACATAGTAAAGAAATGCTTGGCGCACAAATTGCAACGTTACACAACCTACATTTCTATTTATGGCTGGTAAAACAAGCCAGAGAAAAAATTATTTCAGGTGAATTTTACGAATGGAAGAACAAAATGGTTAAAGTTTTAGGAAATAAGCTATAAGAATGAGTTTGTTAAAAGGGAGGATAAAAATTATTGACCAATATATTATCGGTAAATACCTGGGTACATTTATATATACCCTGGCCATTTTCGTAATCATCATTGTCGTATTTGATCTGTCCGAAAAAATGGATGATTTTATGAAAAGCGGTCTCAGTTTTTGGGGCATTCTTTCTAAATATTATGCCGGTTCCATTCCCTTTTATGTAAACATGCTATCACCATTGATTAACTTTATTGCCGTTATTTTCTTTACGGCTAAAATGGCTGATCAAACAGAGATTGTACCCATCCTAAGTGGGGGTGTTAGCTTTAACAGGTTTTTATTGCCTTATTTCGTTTCTGCAACGGTTATATTTGCAGCCAATTTAGGGTCTAATCTTTATATTTTACCTTATACCAATACGCTCAAAAACAGCTTCGAGAATACCTACGTAAAGCGCAACGACCCTTCTACGAAAACGAATATCCACATGAAGCTGGATGATAAAACTTATATTTACATTGAAAGTTTTGATAACAAAACCAATTACGGATATCGGTTTTCGTTAGACAATTTTAACGGGGATGTGTTGGTTAAAAAGATTGTTGCAGATAATATCAAATGGGATTCTACCAAGAGAAAATGGCAACTTAGCAACTACTCTATTCGAAAAATTGATGGCTTAAAAGAATCCATGATTTATGGAAACGGAAAGCTTAAAGATACCATTTTAGATATGCGTCCTGACGACTTCTCGGCCTACGCCAATGTGATTCAAAACCTCTCAACAAGCGAGCTGGCAGATAAAATCAGAAAAGAAAAAGTCAGGGGAACAGGCATTATGAACGACCTGGAGTTTGAACAGTTTAAACGTTACCTGCATCCGCTATCTGCATACATTTTAACGCTAATTGGTGTGGCCCTCTCCTCTCGTAAAGTGCGGGGCGGAGTAGGAGTTTCATTGGGCATTGGTATTTTAATCAGCTTCACGTATATCGTGTTTAATCAGTTTACACAGATGTTTTCTACCAAAGGCGGATTACCACCAGTGGTTGCCGTTATTTCACCTACTATTGCATTCGGTTTACTCGGGATCTATTTGCTAAAACGGGCGCCAAAGTAGGAATGGACAGCACAAAAAAAAACTTACTGATTCTCCATTTTACCGTACTCATCTGGGGCTTTACCGGCGTGCTTGGTAAGGTAATTTCTATCGATGCAGTACCATTGGTTTGGTATCGGGTTTTGATTGCAACATCAACTCTTTTTGCGTGGTTTCTCATCACGAAAAAGAACATCAAAATTTCAAAAAAACAATTTATTCAGTTCTTTTTAACCGGAGCCATTGTGGCCATTCACTGGATATTTTTCTTTCACGCGATTAAAGTTTCTACCGTTTCAGTGACTTTAGTTTGCCTTTCTTCTTTCACATTATTCACGGCCATTCTGGAGCCCCTGATCAAAAAAAAGCCCATTCAGATTGGAGATATTTTGGTTGGATTGATCATTATTCTGGGCATCTACATGATCTTTAAATTTGAAGGTCAATATACATCAGGCATTATTTTCGGGCTTCTTGCTGCGGTAGCTTCAAGTCTTTTTTCAACGATAAATTCTACTCTTGTTCAAAAAAGCGAACCTTCTATCATTGGTTTTTATGAATTGGTAGGCGGGCTTTTTTGGATTACATTGTACCGTCTATATGACGGATCTTTAATTCATTCCTCGTTCAACCTGAGCCTGAATGACTGGTTTTACATTAGCCTTTTAGGTACACTTTGTACTTCAGTCGCCTACGTTGCAGGGGTATCTGTGATGCGAACTTTATCAGCATTCCGAGTGGCTTTGATCACAAATCTGGAGCCTGTTTACGGGATCTTATTAGCCTTTATTTTCTTCAAAGATAAGGAGCAAATGACAGCTGGATTTTATATCGGGGCAGCCATTATTTTAAGTACTATTTTCTTCTATCCCATCTATAAAAAAAGAAGAAACAAGCACTAATAAACTACTCCTTTTAGAACACATTTTAATGCCCAATTTTCAACATTAAACCCTATACAATCGAATAATTTCCAAGGCCATTAATGTCTGAAATAACCGCTATTAAACATCCTAATCTAACACATTTATACCCATCAAAAAAAGATATAATTTCCCCTAAAATCTTTATGTTTCTAGCTTGAATTAGTGTATATGCTAAATGATTTTTATACCTTTTTAGAACCTCTAAAATACCAGCAAAATATCACCTGTTAACATATCCAGTATTCCATAAATATTAATAAAACTGGCTATTAATTTTAGACTCACCTAATGCAAAAAGTGTAGTAATTGTACGCATTTCGAGTACGCAAAAGATTCAAAAATTTTGCATGTTAAATCAAAATTTCAAAAATTGTGTGGCTAATTTTGGTTGTGTCAGCTAACTTTTAGCTGCTGCCTTACCATTTTTAAGAAATCAAAAAAAACAGCTAAAACAACCATATAAAGAACTCATTTAAAGTCTTTTAAATAAATAAAAACACCACTATTTAGAATTAAGGTTAAAAATGAAAAAACCGGCAGTGGCTACCAAATATTCCAAAGAACTGCCATTAGGAAGGCTAAATTATACATATTTATCATGCTGACACATCTGAAATTCATACATAATTTCTGAAAATACTACTCGAATTTGATAGAAAACGAACCTATAGAATGCAGTTAAATAGTATGGAATAACCGAAAAAAAGTCCTATAGCATGCCTTTAACCTTCGCTAAAAATTTGATAAACAAATTCCTTTTCCTATTGACCCCTGTATGCTGACTTTCAATTTTACGATACAGATTTCAGTCAAATGACATAAAGTCATATTACTATTTATCTACAAGACCAGAAAATTTTCAAAACATAGCAATCACAGGTTGGATCCTTTTTAAAAAATTTTCGACTTAAGAAGAAGTTCCCAGGTAATTATTATCTGTTCCAACTATTCAGATGTATTAGATATTCTTATGCCAGGTTTTAAATTTCCAATTGTCATCACCATTGTTTCGATGTCGAGCTGTTGCAATTTAAACTAAATCTCTACATAAATGTGAGAACATTTAACATGGCTATTGCCATCATTATTTTAGAAACAGCGAAAAATTTTTGCTTAAAATCGATTAATAAGTGTAATTTAAAGCGCTGATTTTAATTCCTTAAAAAAACGCAAACCGAAGCATTCCAACATACAAAATAGATTTCAATATTAGTTATCACGACATTAAAAACTAATTTAAATCAAAAACATAAACAATTGATTATCAAATTTTAAAACATCAATTATTAAATCAAAAAAACACACATTAACCACAATTTAAATTTTAAAAAACTAACAATTTTAGCATACCCAGTAAATGAAGTTAAATAAACGAAACATAAAACTAATTATCAGTTACTTAACATCAATTTCATTAAGTATTATTTCACATCCTGTTTTCGGACAGATATTCAGCACCGCACAGAACCCACTTAGTGTACATTGGAACTACATTGAGTCTGGCGGTTTTAAAATCATCTACCCAAAGGAACTTGAAAATGAAGCCCAGCGAATGGCAAGGACGTTACCTTTCATTTACCTAAAAGTTGGACTCGGGTTAAGGCAGCAGCAGACCTCCACCCCACTCCTGCTTCAAAACCAGGGAACCATTGCCAATGGCTTTGTTCAGCTCGGTCCAAAGAAATCTGAATTCTATGCAACACCACCTCAATATTTTGATAGCCAGGATTGGCTGAATAACCTGGCGGTTCATGAACTTCGTCACGTTGCACAGTTTGACAAATTGACAGGAAATAAAAATCATCCTTTTCCTGAACTGGTTTACTTTGCTTACTTCGGGGCTGGCATACCTATCTGGTTTTTTGAAGGTGATGCGGTGGTGAATGAAACCGCATTAACAGAATCAGGCCGGGGCAGACAGCCCAACTGGATCATGCCTTACCGGGCATCAATTTTAGAAGGAAAAAAATTCTCTTACAGCAAAGCCTATTTTGGTTCCAATAAAGACCTCACTCCCGGATATTATCAAACCGGGTATTTGATGGTAGCAGACATGAAGGAAAAATTTGGTCAGTTCATTTCTGACAGCTTACTTTCAGATATCAGAAGGCGTCCAATAAGGCTCTATCCTTTCTCAAAAAGTTTAAAAAAATATACCGGTAAAAACACGAAAAAATACTTTGAGGATACTCAGGAAAAACTAGAGAAAAAATGGACCAATCAGCAAGAGTCTTTATCAACAGAAAATTATGTATCACTTAATCAAAAAACATCACTGGCTACCCATTATTTTCTTCCTGCAAGATTAAACAAAAAACAGATTTTAGCACTTAAAGAAAGTAAGCAGGAAGCAAGACATTTTGTGCTCATTAATCAAGATCAGTCTGAACAAAAATTATTTGGAATAGGCTATCAGGAACAACCCTGGTTTAGCTTAAAAAACAACATTCTGGTATGGGATGAAATCCGATACGACCCAAGATATAAACAGAGAAGTTATAGTGTGATTTGCACCTACAATTTGATGACCGGAAAGTTTAAAAAACTGAGCAGTCAAAGTCGCCTCTTCTCTCCCACCCTTTCTGATGACGGAAAGAAAATCATAGTCGTAAAAGTGGAACTGAATAATCAATTCAATCTGGTTGAAATTGATGCCCGTTCAGGAAAGATTTTAAAATCAATTCCGAACCCGGATAACGAAATTCTGCAGACACCTTGCTTTGACCAAACCGGAAATCAGATTGCTTACATCAGTGTTACTGAAAAAGGGAAAAGCCTTTGGGTAGTAGATGGCGAAAAAAAGAGATCCCTCATTTTAAACAGCAGACAGCAGTTGAGCAGACCAGTTTTTATTGATCATAAAATTGCCTTTAATGCACACTTTAATGGCATTGATAATATTTACACAATAGACACTTCTACTAAAAAAATTAATGCGTTAAGCGCATCTAAATATGGTGCCTTTAATCCAACAGAAAGTGGAGACGGAAAAATTATTTTCAATGATTATAAAGTAAATGGATATGAAATTGCAGAACAAATGCTTACTGAAAAAACCGTTGGGGAAAATACATTTGTAGATTTCTCCAGTGAAGCCGAAAAACAGGAAAACGTTGGCAATGTATTTACCCATATTCCGGATACCACCTTCCAGGCCAAACGCTACCGGCAAGGCTTAAATTTTTTCAGTTTCCACAGTGTGATTCCGGTTATTGATAACGAATATATTTTTGGCTTAGAATTACAATCAAATAATTTATTAAACACGATGGACTTCTATACAGGTGCAAAATACCACCGGGATTTAAAGCGTTTTGAATATACAGCAGATATTAGCTATAAGGCACTTTATCCTGTATTTAGTATTCTCTACCGCAATCGACCAAAAAGAACGTTCTATCGATCTAAAAACACTATTCAGCAAGGCGATTGGAGAGAGAATTATATTAAGCTTAATGCCTCGGTTCCTTTATCATTTAATGCACGAAATCAAAACTATTCTTTCACGCTCAATGCAGCCACCAGCTTTACGCAACGTTATCTACCGGAAAATATGCCTTCCAATTTTATAACAGCATTAAAATTTCCAATGGAATATAACTTTACCTTCAATCATAGTTTGCGAACCACCGAAAGAGACATCGCTCCAAAGTGGGCACAAATTTTAAGGGCAACATACAATCATCAACCTTTTGATAAAAATCTTGGCGGTGAAATTGTGGCACTTGAAAGTTTCTTCTATTTTCCGGGCTTTGCAAAAAATCATTCCTTCCTCGCTAGTTTTAATTACCAGAAAGCAACTGGCGTAAATCAGTATGCAACAGAAATTGCAACAGTTTACGGCTACAATAACATCCTGGCAAAAAGTAAACTGCAGAACAGTATGCTTTTTAACTACCGTTTTCCTTTTGCCTTTCCAGATTGGGAATTGGGTCCACTGGCATACATCAGAAATTTCAGGGCAGGTATATTTTCCCATTATGAAAATATAGGGAAAGACACAAATATTGGCGAACCAAAAACTTATGGCATAGAATTGAATAGTAGTTTAAACATTTTGAGGTATCAACCTGTTGTTGATGTTGGAGCGAGATTGGTTTTTGTTAATAAGATTTACCATCAAAATCCGATATTAGAGTTTTCATTTAATTATAGCTTTTAACCCATGAGCGGAAAAACCATATTCATTATCATCCTGACAGCACTACTTACTGCATTTTTATTTTTAAACAGCGATGAAGTAGCATTTAATTTTATTGTGGTGGATGGTATCTTCGTCTCCAAATTACTGGTGATAGGTGTCTGTGTCATCATCGGTTTTATCATTGGCTTTATTGTTGGCCGACCTAAAAAAACCGTGAGCAGTTACGACAATGAAATTGAAAGGAATCAACCGGTTTCAACTAAAAAGGAATTGAGTGATGAAGATAGAGATTATATCTCTTAATATCTTTGGATAATTGATTTTCGAAAAGTTCAGTCTGGATTGCAGTTAATCTTCGGCCGGGCTTTTCGCTGAATCTTTGTGCTGAACAGAATTTCTAACACCTGAGGCTCGTTGGGTTTTAGCTTCGACAACTTTCTTTCTATGGCCCTTATTAAAGCCGTCAAAGTTTATTCATCGACAATGACGATTTCTAGGAGTTTACTATTGATCCATGGCCTCAGTTAAAGGGCCGACATGATTTCACCATACAACAGCCCACTGCCTCCGCCATAATGCTGAATGATTTTGACATCAGGTTTAATCGCCTCTAATTCTGATCTTAAAGCCTGTTCACATTCCTGATTGATGCCATTACCAAGTAATACCAGATCAACAGCTTCCTTTTTAAAAACTAAAATGGCTTCTTCATCCGTACAAACACAAATCCCTTTCCATTCTGGTCGAGCGTTCAAAAGGCGGTTCATTACAATGGTAATTTCAGGATCTCTGCCGATATAAAGTATGGTCGTTTGCATATTTTTCAAGTTAAAAGCTATATGTTAAAAGTTGCAGGCTTAGCCTATCGACCTGCAACTTTCAACTGATCACTTAAATTATAATTCCATCGGAACATCCATTAACAATACTTCTGCATCTGCAGAAATTGCTTTGAAGTTGATTCCGTCTGTATCCCAAATACCGATGGCATCTCTTCTGCTTAATGTTTGCCCGTTAATGGTTACTTCCCCACTAATGACGAAAGCATAAACACCATTCCCCTCTTTTTTGATTTTATATTCTGTTTCAAAGCCTTCATCAAATTTACCTAATGAAAACCAGGCATCCTGATGAATCCAGACATTATCATCTTCACTATTCGGAGATAAAATCTGCTGGAAGTTGTTTTGACGTGCAGTAACATCTAAAGCCCTTTGATCATAACGTGGTGTTACATTTTTCTTATTCGGAAATAACCAGATCTGTAATAAATTCAACTGCACATCAGGCAAAGCATTAAATTCACTATGACTCACCCCTGTACCGGCACTCATCACCTGAATTTCACCTGCTTTGATTTCTGCGGTATTACCCATACTATCTTGATGCGCAATGGCACCAGCTAATGGAATGGTAATGATCTCCATGTTATCATGTGGATGTGCGCCGAACCCCATTCCACCGTCAATTAAGTCATCATTTAAAACTCTTAAAACGCCAAAGTGCATTCTTTCAGGATTGTAATAGTTCGCAAAGCTGAATGAGTGGTGAGCGTCTAACCATCCATGATTGGCATGGCCCCTGGTGTTTTCTTTGTACAAAATAAACTGTGACATAAATTTCCTTTCTTGTTTATGATACAAATTTACTTCAGGTTTAACCACTGTACATTGATGTAGGGTAAGAAAGTCTTCAGTCTGAAGCCTGGAGTCTTTTTAAAATTCAATAACAAAAAAAGCGGCATAAAAATGAATTTCATACCGCTTTGATTATTTTAATTCGCTATTATGCTTTCAATGCCTGTTCAATATCAGCTAAAATATCATTGATGTGCTCCAAACCTATTGACAAGCGAATAGATCCCTGCTCAATACCAACGATATTCCGTTCTTCTTCAGTCAATTTGCTATGCGTACTGGTTGCAGGATGCGTGGCAATAGACCGTGTATCTGCAAGGTTTGCAGAGATGGAAAACATTTTCAGGCCATCCATAAACTTACGGGCACCTTCTACACCGCCTTCAACAACGATGGTTACGATACCACCACCCTGTTTCATTTGCTTTTTAGCAATTTCATATTGTGGGTGAGAGGGTAAAAAGGGATATTTAACCAGTTTGATTTTAGGATGCTTTTCTAAATATTCAGCAACTTTTAAAGCACTTTCACAATGGCGATCCATCCGCACAGCCAGGGTTTCTAAACTTTTAGACAAAATCCAGGCATTAAATGGAGATAAAGCCGGACCACTGTGGCGGGCAAACCCTATAACCTCTGCTATCAGTTCCTTATTACCTAAGATGATACCACCCAATACGCGTCCTTGTCCATCAATGTACTTTGTAGCCGAATGGATAGAAATGTGTGCACCTAACGCAATTGGCTGTTGCAAATATGGCGTTGCAAAACAATTATCGACTACTAAAAGTTGATGGTGTTTTTTGGCTAAATTGCCCAGGAAAGCCAGATCAATAATATCAATACCTGGATTAGACGGTGTTTCAACGAAAATCATTTTGGTGTTCGGCTTAATCAAAGCCTCCCAGTCTTCTGGTTTATCTAAATCGGCGTAATCAAAGGTTACCCCCCATTTAGAAAAAACATTGGTTAACAACTGGTGTGTAGATCCAAAAACAGAACGACTGGAGACAATATGATCGCCGGCTTTTAAGAAAGCACCAAATGTGGTGAAAATAGCCGCCATGCCAGTTGCCGTAGCAAAACCATCTTCTGCACCTTCCAGCAGACACATTTTTTCTATAAATTCTGAGGTATTAGGATTGGAATAACGACTGTAAACATTCCCTTCTTTTTCATTGGCGAATAACGCCCGCATTTCTTCAGCATCATCAAACTTATAACTGGAGGTAAGATAAATTGGCGCAGAATGCTCCTTATGTAAACTTCGTTCGGTTTGCGTGCGAATGGCTATGGTTTCAAAATTTTCGGATTTCATTTTATGCTGAGATATGAGTATTGAGATGTGGGCTGCTAGATTTGAGATAGGACATTTACTCCGTAAACCCTATACCTTAAACCTCCATCCTACACCTTATTTATTTTATAAGTAAAATTAATTTTTGCTGAGCGGCCTAAAATATTTGATACGGAACAATATTTATCGAAAGTCATGGCCAGGGCGCGTTCTACTTTTGTTGTACTTAAATCGCCATATAAGTCGAAGTGAATATCGATTTGATCAAAAATCGGTGGCATCTCTTCATCTTTTCTGGTGGCGTTGATGGCAATTTTAATATCATCCAGAGGCTCTTTTTGTTTCGTTAGCACATTCACCATGTCAATGCCGCTGCATCCTCCAAGTCCCACTAAAAGCATTTCCATTGGCCTGAAACCTTTACCCTCACCACCAATGGCAGTCTTTGCGTCCAATTCTACAGTGAAACCGCTTTCATTTTCTGCCTCAAAATTAAATTTACCGCTTTTGCGGATGAGATTTATGTTCATATTAATAGTATCGAGATGTCAGATTTGAGATATTAGATATGAGACATTTCAAACGCCTTAAACCATCTATCTTCCAACCTTCTACCTTAATTTAAATTTATTATTTAATACCCTAATGTTTTGCTATTCGAACACCATGCGCCATGCGCTCAGCTTAAATACCATAAAATACTAAGTTGTTTTTTTCCAGTTCCTGCAGTTTAACAGGTTTGTTAAAAATGGCAAAAACCGACGAGCCGCTGCCACTCATTAAAGCGAATGTTGCGCCTGCATCGTATAAACTGGTTTTTATTTGATGAATTTGGGGATACCTCGCGAATACCGATGGTTCGAAATCGTTGATAACCTTATCTTTCCATGTTGTTGGCGACAAATGTATGATTTCTTTTAAAGATTGCAAAGGCTTTTGAGGTTTTACCAGAGCATAAGCATCAGCGGTGCTAACATGTATAGGCGGCTTTACCAGAACTTTAAACCAGCCTGATAAGTCAACTTCGCATTTTTCAAATTCATCTCCCTTGTTAAAAGCGTAGACAGGTTTATTTTCTATAAAAAAAGCGCAATCAGCACCTAACCTGCGGGCATAATCTTCCATTTGATTCACAGATAAACCCAAATTAAACTTTTCGTTGATCAGTTTAATGACGAAGGCGCAATCTGCTGATCCACCGCCCAAACCAGCACCCACGGGGATGTTTTTCAGGAGGTTAATCTGCTGCGCAGGAATATTATAGTCATTCTTAATCAATTGGTACGCGCTAAAACACAGGTTATCATTCGCCTCTCCGGGAATATCTATACCATAAATTTTGCATGATGTTTCTGTGGCATCTACAATTTCTACAGCGTCTTTAATATCAATCGGATAAAAAACAGTTTCGAGATTATGATAACCATCGGCCCGTTTCTCGGTGATATTTAAACCTAAGTTAATTTTTGCGTTTGGAAAGGATAACATTTTAGTCTGGAGTCTTTAGTCGTAAGCCTGGAGTCCCTAATTACAGAAAGCAGCAACGATCCCCAATGCAAACATACATGGTTACGTTTTGATAACAAAGTATTCAAAAGTAAACAGGTAATGAAAATGTTAAAAAGCGCATATTGTCAGCAACTAAACCCTTCTTCTTTTGATAAATTTCACATATTTGTACCTGATAATTTATTCACGATTAAAAGCCTACTTGGGTTTAGGGTATATGAAACAATATTTAGATTTAATGCAGCATGTGCTGGATAACGGTGCTCAAAAGCATGATCGTACAGGAACTGGAACCATCAGTGTTTTTGGTTATCAGATGCGTTTTAACCTGCAGGAGGGTTTTCCGATGGTTACCACAAAAAAGCTGCACTTAAAATCGATTATCCATGAATTGATCTGGTTTTTAACGGGAGATACCAATATTAAATATTTGAAAGACAATGGTGTTCGCATCTGGGATGAATGGGCAGATGCAGATGGAAACCTGGGGCCGGTTTACGGTTCGCAATGGAGAAGCTGGCCAACGCCTGATGGACAACACATTGATCAGATCACCAATATCATCAATACCATTAAAAACAATCCTGATTCACGCAGGATTATTGTGTCGGCCTGGAATGTAGCAGAGATTGAAAATATGGCCCTTCCGCCTTGCCATGCCTTCTTTCAATTTTACGTAGCTGACGGGAAGTTAAGTTGTCAGTTATACCAACGCAGTGCTGATATCTTTCTTGGCGTTCCTTTTAATATTGCATCGTATGCTTTATTAACCATGATGGTGGCACAGGTTTGCGGCTTGGAAGCAGGCGATTTCGTGCATACCCTAGGTGATGCACATTTATACAATAATCATATTGAACAAGCCAATCTTCAATTGAGCAGAGCACCAAAGCCGTTACCTAGGATGAAAATTAATCCTGACGTAAAAAGTATCTTCGATTTTAAATTTGAAGATTTTACATTGGAAAATTACGAAGCACATCCTCATATTAAAGGAATTGTGGCGGTATAATCAATACAAACAATTAATGGTTAAAAGAATTATTATATTTGTATATGGAAACTTTTTCAATTAGTGTACCCGATAAAAAAAGCAGTTTAGTGAAACAGCTTTTAAAGGAATTAGGTGTAGTAATTAATACTGAATCAGCTAAAAGCCCGAATAAAACCACACGCACATCTATGGCAAAAACAAGCAAGGGTGAAGGTCTTACAAAATCTTCGAGCCATGAAGATTTAATGCTGAAGTTAAATTCATAGTATGTACGAAATATCTTTTTCAAATCAATTTAAAAAAGATTATAAACGTTGCATCAAAAGAAATTATGATATTTCTCTTTTAGAGGTAACTCTGAAAATATTGAGAGAAACTGGCAAGCTACCATCAAACTATAAGCCGCACATTTTAAGTGGAAATTATGCTGGTTTTTGGGAATGCCATATCAAGGGAGATTGGTTAATGACCTGGCTCCAGGATGATATTAAAAAAGAAATTTACCTTGACAGGCTTGGTACTCATTCAGACTTATTTTAATCATTATCAACAATGACCATTGCAATCGCTGTTGCCATAGGCGAAAACCTCGAAATTGGCAAAAACAATCAACTCTTATGGCACATGCCGGCAGATTTAAAGTTTTTTAAACAAACAACATCCGGACATACCATAGTAATGGGCCGCAAAACATTCGATTCTGTTGGTAAACCGTTACCTAACCGCAGAAACATTGTGATTACCAGAGATGCGTTGCTAAAAATTGATGGTGCCGAAGTAGTGAACAGCTTAGATGAAGCCCTAAAAATTACCCAAAATGAAGAAAAGCCGGTTTTCATCGTAGGTGGTGCTGAAATTTATCGCCAGGCTTTACCGAAAACAGATACGCTTTATTTAACCACGATTCATCATACTTTCGATGCAGACACTTTTTTCCCTGAAATTAACCGAAGCGAATGGGAAGTGGTAAGCAGAGAGCCCCATCAGGCGGATGAAAAAAACAAATACGATTATACTTTCGAGGTTTTAAAAAGGAAATAGTTTTATCAGCTACAGAGATTTTCACAGAAAACGCTGAGCATTTAATGAGGTAAGACAAACTTCTTTCCTGAAAAGTTGGAAATAGCTGTGCCTGGCAATGATGATGTTGTATTCCACTTAGCCGGAAACAGAAATACTTTCCCAGCCAAGCTAAACCCGACATCAGCGGCAGCCCCGGTTTTTTCTACCGGGCTACAGCGTTTGGCGGGGCCGAACCCAAAACAAATGCTGCTGTTCTTGCTTTCCAAACGATTCAGCCGGAATAATTGAACATTAAAATGGATTCAACGTAACGATTGCATCCGTATTACTCCCTCTTAAAAATTAATCTTAATAAATTATCAATTAAGGGGTTCTATAAATTAAAAATTTAATTAGATTTGCCGACTTGTTAAAAAACAGCGAAAGACAAATTATTTTAAACAAACAATGCAAGGAAAAGGTTTTATTAAGTTTATAGCGATAGTTTTAGCTATCGTTTGTGCGTATGCGCTCTCTTTTACTTTGGTAGCATCCAATGTAGAAAAAGCCGCCAAAGACTATGCGAAGGGTGATCTGGCTAAAGAAAAAGCTTATTTAGATTCAATGAGCACCGAAAAAGTTTATCCCGTTGTTGGATTTACTTATGGTGAAGTTAAAGCTAAAGAGATTAATTTAGGTTTAGACTTAAAAGGTGGTATGAACGTAACGATGGAGATATCGTTAGCTGAATTGGTTAAATCATTAGCGGGCAACCCTACTGATGCTAACTTTAACAAAGCCGTTCAAAATGCACAAATTCAATTAAACGCCGGTGGTAAAGATTACATCAAAATTTTTGTTGATGAATTCGAAAAATTAAGCCCGGGTGTTAAACTTGCAGATTATTTTTCTAACCAGGATAATGCCTCTCAGTTAAAACCTAGCGCAAGCAATAACGAAGTTGAATCTTTCCTTGAAAAGGAAGCAACCAGCGCTATTGACCGCTCATTTACCGTTTTACGTTCACGTATTGATGGTTTTGGTGTGGTGAGTCCGAACATGCAAAAACAAGAAGGCAGCAATCGTATCTTAATCGAGATGCCAGGTGTTCAGGATAAAGAACGTATCGCTAAGCTTTTACAAGGATCTGCTGAATTGCAATTCTGGCAGGTATATCAGGTACAGGAAGTTGTTCCTTTGCTTGAAAACATTAACAAAACATTGGCTGTAACATTAAAGGCTGATGCTCCGGCAACAGCTAAAGATACTACAGCTGCTCCTGCAGGTGGTAAATTAGCTGGTTTAGAAAAAGCTGCTGCTAAAGATACCACAGCCAAAGGTGGAAAACTTGCCGGTTTAGGTAAAAAAGATTCAACTGCTGCAAAAGCAGAACTGGCCAAATCAAATCCATTATATGCTGTGCTTAGCCTTCCTGTTTATCAGGGAGAAAACGGACAACAACAATTAATGCCTGGTGCTGTTGTTGGGATGTCTCTTCAAAAAGATACGGCTAAAGTTAATTCATATTTAAGAATACCTGAGGTTGCTGCTGCTATTCCTTCTACCATGAAGTTTATGTGGAGCGTTAAACCTAGAGAAGGCTCAAAAGTTTTCGAACTTTATGCTATCAAAGCGGTTAGCGCGGATGGTAAACCTGATTTAGGTGGTGAAGCCATCAGTGATTCGAAAGATGATTTCGATCAAAAAGGTAAACCAGAAGTAACCATGTACATGACCAGCGAAGGTGCTGCAAAATGGAAAAAAATTACGGCTGAAGCTGCTGCTGATCCAAATAATAAAAAATCCATTGCCATTGTATTAGATAACCAGGTTTATTCTGCCCCTACCGTTCAGAATGAAATTGCAGGTGGTGTTTCTTCCATTACAGGTAACTTTACACAAGCAGATACTAAAGATTTATCAAATATCTTAAAAGCAGGTAAATTACCAGCTCCGGCACGTATTGCAGGTAGCTACGTAGTGGGTCCTACTTTGGGTGCACAAGCTATTCATGATGGTTTAATCTCTTTCGTGATTGCCTTTATTGTGATCTTAATCTTCATGGCGTTATATTATCACCGTGCAGGTTGGGTAGCTAACTTTGCGTTGTTAATCAACTTATTCTTTATCATCGGTATCCTGGTATCACTTGGTGCAGTGTTAACCTTACCTGGTATCGCCGGTATCGTACTCACCATTGGTTTGTCAGTAGATGCAAACATCCTGATTTTCGAACGGGTACGTGAAGAACTAGCTTTAGGCAAAAATATTCCTACTGCAATTAAAGAAGGTTTCAAACATGCTATGCCGTCTATCTTGGATGCGAACATTACCGTATTCATTTTGGGTGCCATTCTTTATGCATTCGGTAGCGGACCTGTTCAGGGTTTCGCCACAACATTGTGTATTGGTATTCTTTCTTCGTTATTTGCCGCTGTTGCGATTTCAAGAGTGGTATTTGAGTCGATGTTGGATCGTAAAATTGAAATCAGCTTCGATAATAACTTCACCCGTAATGCATTCAAAAATCTGGCTTTTAATTTCGTAGGTCGCCGTAAAATATATTATGTAATCTCTACCATCATCATTGTGGCTGGTATTGGCATGTATTTCAAAAATGGTGGTTTAAACCTTGGTGTAGACTTTAAAGGTGGCAGAACTTATTTAGTTCACTTTGATAATGCAGTAAATACAGAAGACTTAAAATCAAAATTAACGCCTGTTTTTGGAAATGAAACACCAGAGGTTAAAACTGCTGGTGAAGATAACCAAGTAAAAATCACTACTACTTTCCACATTGAAGATCAGGATATCAAAACTGATAAAGTGGTTGAAGATGCTTTAAATAAAGGTTTAGCTGGATCTAAGTATGAGGTGGTAAGCTCACAAAAGGTAACACCTATTATTGCCAGTGATATTGTAAATGGCGCATTTTATGCCGTATTGATCTCTTGTATCTTCATGTTTATCTACATCGTAGTGCGATTCAAAAAATGGCAGTATGGTTTAGGTGCTGTACTTGCATTGGCGCATGATGTTTTAATGGTATTATCTTTCTACACGATTCTAGATGGTGTGATGCCATTCTCATTAGAAATCGGCCAGGATTTTATTGCAGCCATTTTAACCGTAATGGGTTATACCATGACAGAAACTGTTGTTGTATTTGATCGTATCCGCGAGAAACTAAAAGAATCTGGTAAAGAGGATTTACATGGTGAAGAACGTAATCAATTAATTAATTTCGCATTAAACAGTACATTAAGTCGTACCATTTTGACTTCATTAACGGTATTCTTTGTGTTATTGGTGATCTTTATTTTTGGCGGTGATAGCATCCGTGGATTTATCTTCGCCTTATTGATTGGCCGTATCATTGGTACTTATTCATCATTATGTATCTCTACTCCTATCGTAATTGACTTGGGTAGTTCTGCAGAAAAAAAATAAGATTTTAATATCTTGAATATACGAGCGCTCCGATAATCGGAGCGCTTTTTTTTTGTATCATCTTCTCAATATCATATTCATTGATATCCCTGTCAAAACTTCAATACTTAAACCTTTTGGGTCTCTTTTTGTTAGATTAGCAAACAAAAAAGCATAGAGAATGGATTTACAACTTCCTAAAAGTGAATACCCGAGAGTAGTAATTATTGGTGGTGGATTTGGCGGAATTGAGCTGGCTAAACGACTGAAAAACAAACCTTTTCAAGTGGTGATGTTGGATAAACATAATTACCACACCTTTCAGCCATTGCTTTATCAGGTAGCTACCGGCGGACTTGAAGCTGAGTCTATTGCTTTTCCACTCCGAAAAATATTTAAAGGACAGAAAAACCTGATTTTCAGGGTAGCAAAAGTTACCGAAATAAATGCCGTAAAAAATTGCCTTAAAACCGATATCGGTGAAATCAGTTACGATTATCTGGTTTTGGCTACCGGATCTACCAGTAATTTTTTTGGCAACACCGAAATTGAACAAAATTCGATGCCAATGAAATCCATTCCAGAGGCACTGGATTTAAGAAGTTTAATTTTGCAGAATTTTGAAAAGTCGTTGATAGAAACTGATTTTGATAAGAAAAGTGCACTACTTAACTTTGTTGTAGTAGGTGGTGGACCAACAGGCGTGGAGACTTCCGGTGCAATTGCAGAGCTTAAAAAACATGTTATCCCAAATGATTATCCTGAAATGGATTTGAATCAGGTAAACATTTATCTGATTGAAAATTCACCCGAACTATTGGGACCCATGTCGCCTCAGGCCCAGGCTAAATCAAAAGAGTTTTTAACTGAAATGGGTGTGCGGGTGATGAATGAAACCAGGGTATTGGGCTATGATGGATTTACGCTTACTTTACAGGATAAGGCCCCAGTTTTAAGTTCTACCGTAATCTGGAGCGCAGGTGTTAAGGGTCAGCTGATTCCAGGCCTTGATCTGGCAGAAGTTGTTAGAGGAGGCAGATTAAAAACGGATGCACAAAACCTGATTGTAGGCTATCAAAATATCTATGCTATTGGCGATGTAGCCTCCATTATTGATGAGGAAACGCCAAACGGACATCCGGGCGTTGCACCGGTTGCCATTCAACAAGGTCATCATTTAGCAAAAAACCTGGTTAATATCATTGAAAACAAACCCCTAGAAAAATTTAAGTATTTTGATAAGGGTTCAATGGCTACTGTAGGTAGAAACAAAGCTGTTGTAGACATAGGAAAAATTCGTTTTCAGGGCGTTTTTGCATGGTTTACCTGGATGTTTGTCCACCTGATGACTCTCGTAGGCTTTAGAAATAAAATTATTGTTTTTGTGAATTGGCTATGGAGTTATTTTAGTTACGATAGAGGAACCCGGTTAATCATTAGAACTTTTGCTAAAGACAGAAGTGTGGATTATAGAACAGAAAATGCTCAGGTGAAAGATGAAGTTAGTCATTAGTCATTAGTCATTAGTCATTAGTGAAAACTTTTAGTATCAGAAACGGTTTGCTTTACTTCTTTTCTTTGCGATAAACTTTATGCACTTTGCGGTTAAATAACCTGTAAAACCATGAGCCTAAAAAATATTAAATTAGTGGAATGTCCGCGTGATGCGATGCAGGGTTTGCATCATTTCGTTCCAACCGAACTGAAATCAGCATATTTAAACCTACTGCTTCAGGTTGGGTTTGACACATTAGATTTTGGTAGTTTTGTTTCGCCCAAAGCCATTCCGCAAATGGCAGATACGCAGCAGGTATTAGAAAACTTAGATTTATCGCTTACTTCAACCAAACTTCTGGCTATTGTAGCCAATTTAAGGGGGGTAGAAAGTGCTGTACAACATCAAGCAATTGATTATCTGGGTTTTCCTTTTTCTATCTCAGAAACCTTTCAACAGCGAAATACCAATTCAAGTATTGAGCAATCACTAAGCACCGTTGAAGATATGCTGGCTTTATGTGCCAAAAATAATAAAAAAGCAGTTGTATATCTATCAATGGGTTTTGGAAACCCTTATGGTGATGAATGGAACGATGAAATTGTAGAAAAATGGACGGATATTTTAGTGGATAAAGGTGTAGGAATTATTTCCTTAGCGGATACAGTTGGCATTTCAACTCCCGAAAAGATAAATCATATCTTACCGAAGTTAATTTCCAGGTTTAGCAATATAGAAATTGGTATCCATCTACACTCCACTCCTGCTGAAAGGTTTGAAAAAATTGAAGCAGCCTATCATTCGGGCGTAAAAAGAATTGATTCAGCATTGAAAGGCTTCGGTGGCTGCCCAATGGCTGCTGATGACCTTACAGGTAACATAGCTACAGAAGATGTAATTGCCTATTTAAATGACAAAGGAGAAAATTTGAATCTAAATATGGATAAGTGGAAGGAGGCGATGGTTTTATCCGGAAAAATATTTGGGTAGTTTTCAGCTTCACGTCATTGCGAGGCACGAAGCAATCCTACAACTGCGGGTAGGGAAATAAATTTATATGATAGCGATCGCATTAAGATTGCTTCGTGCCTCGCAAAGACGATTTATCTTTCTAATTTTAAACCTTCTTCACCATTTTAAAGTGCTGAATTCCAGCCTCCTCAAATTGCTCTCCCTCGGCCACGAAACCAAATTTCGCATATAAACTCATGGCATCTAACTGTGAGTTCAGGTAAATATAATGGGCATCTTCCGGTAAATCAGATAAGGCTTCGGCAATTAATGCACGTCCTACGCCCTGTCCTCTAAAATCTTTCAGTACTGCAAACCGCTCTAATTTATATCCCGCATCAGTTTTTCTCCAGCGACAGGCACCACAAGGCTGACCATTATGTGTGGCTAGAAAATGTATTGATTCCTCTTCATATTCCCATTCCAATTCCGGCGGGCAATTCTGCTCATCTACGAATACAATTTTACGTATCGCAAATACTTTATCCAATTCCTCAGGATGGATAACTTTCTGAACCTGCAAACTCATTATTTCTGGTGTTTAAAATGTTTATTCTTTTCTAACTTCAACTCATTTAATGCTTCAGCCACATCAATAGAGTGCGAACAGTGAATATCGGCCTCTTTTTTGGCAAGTGCAGCAATTGTAACGTAAAATTTATGCAGTTGATCAAGCTCTTTTTCACTTAAATCTTCAATATCTACCATCCGGTTGCTGGCGCCCTGCTGGGCAGCTATCAGTTCATTTAATTTTAATTGGATCGCCTTCCCATCTTTGTTCTGCGCTTTCTGAATCAGAAATACCATTAAAAAAGTGATGATGGTTGTTCCGGTATTAATCACCAGCTGCCAGGTTTCAGAATAATGAAAAACCGGACCTGTCACCGCCCATAAAATTACAATGGCTGTTGCTGCGATAAAAGCAACCGAGCTGCCTGTAAATTTCGTTGCGGCATTGGCAAACTGCTCAAAAAAGTTATTATCGTTTTTAGATTTTTTCATCAGATAATGTTTGCTTAAAAGTAACTATAAAAACAAACAAAAGCGCCATCAGTTTTTAAACCAATGGCGCTTTTGTTTGATTATTGAATGAATGATTCTTAAATGACTGAATAGGTATTCAATATTAAAAATCCAATTTGTTTACAACTTATCATTTGCATTAATGCAATTCAAATCTTCAAATGCAGCAGTTAAACGCTTAACGAATGTTTCCTCACCTTTACGTAACCAAACACGTGGATCGTAATATTTTTTATTTGGTTTATCATCACCATCAGGATTACCAATCTGACCTTGAAGAAAAGCTTCATTCTTTTTGTAATATTCTAAAATACCCTCCCAAAATGCCCATTGCATATCGGTATCGATATTCATTTTAATGGCACCATAAGAAATGGCTTCTCTGATTTCTTCCTGAGAAGAACCAGAGCCACCGTGAAACACAAAGTTAATTGGTTTCTCAGCAGATAAACTGAATTTCTCTTTAACGAAATCCTGAGAGTTTTTCAAAATAACCGGCTGTAATTTTACGTTACCTGGTTTGTACACACCATGAACGTTACCAAAAGCTGCAGCTACTGTAAAACGTGGTGATACTTTGCTTAATTCTTCATAAGCATAAGCCACTTCACTTGGCTGAGTATATAATTTTGAACTATCTACATCACTGTTATCCACACCGTCTTCTTCACCACCGGTAACTCCTAATTCAATTTCAATCGTCATGTTCATTTTAGACATGCGCGCTAAATATTTTGCAGAGATTTCCATGTTTTCTTCGATAGATTCTTCAGAAAGATCCAACATATGTGAAGAAAATAAAGGTTTACCTGTTTCAGCGAAGAATTTTTCACCGTGATCTAAAAGGCCGTCAATCCAAGGCAACAATTTTTTAGCGGCATGGTCAGTATGTAAAACCACGGCAACACCATAATGTTCTGCCAATAAATGTACATGCTTAGCTGCAGATACTGCACCTAAAATACATGCCTGTAATTTCTCATTATCTAAAGATTTACCTGCGTAAAATTGCGCACCACCATTAGACAGTTGAATCATAACAGGCGAATTTACTGCCTTAGCAGTTTCCAATACCGCGTTAACCGTATTTGTACCGGTTACATTTACCGCTGGTAAAGCAAACTGATGTTTTTTAGCCTGCTCAAACAATTCTTGAACGGCATCTCCGTAAATTACGCCTTTGTAGCCTTTTAAACTCATCTCTTGTTAATTTTATTAAGTCCGAAGTTATAAAAAAAAATAACATTACAAGCTTTTGTAACAACAGAATTATTTGCCTTACAATAGAATAAGGGCTATTTAGTGTATAAAACACATTATCCTTAGTGTAGAAAACACACTAAATAGAAATACTTGAGTTAAAATAATTTTTCGTTTCTTTGCAGTCCAATTCTTTAAAAAATTATATGGCCTGGTTTAAGAGAGAAAATAAAGGTATTATTACCACAACAGAAGAGAAGAAAGAGGCACCGGATGGTGTGTGGAATAAGTGTCCGAACTGTAAAAAACCGCTACATCAAACAGAATTGCAGGAAAACAAATATGTTTGCCATTACTGCAATTACCATTTGAGGGTAGGTTCAAAAGAATATTTCGAAGTATTGTTCGACAATAATGAGTTTAAAGAACTTTTTGCCAACTTAACTTCTGGCGATCCTTTGAATTTCAATGATAATAAACCTTATACGGATAGAATCGTAGAAAGCCAGGCAAAAACCGGACTTAAAGATGCCATTCGTGCAGGTGTGGGCAAAATTGAAGGTCAGGAATTAGTAATTGCCTGCATGGACTTTGCTTTCATTGGCGGATCGATGGGCTCGGTAGTGGGTGAAAAAATTGCTCGTTCAATTGATTACTCGATCAAACATAAGGTTCCCTTCCTGATGATTTCAAAGTCTGGTGGTGCCCGAATGATGGAAGCTGCATTTTCATTGATGCAGATGGCCAAAACATCCGCAAAACTGGCCTTGTTAAGCCAGGCAAAAATTCCATACATTTCTTTATTGACAGACCCAACTACTGGTGGCGTAACAGCCTCATATGCCATGCTTGGCGATATCAATATTGCAGAACCAGGTGCTTTAATCGGCTTTGCCGGCCCAAGGGTAATCAAAGAAACCATTAAAAAGGATTTACCAAAAGGCTTTCAAACTTCAGAATTTGTGCTCGAACATGGTTTCCTTGATTTTATTGTAGACAGAAGGGCGATGAAAGCTAAATTAGGCGCTTTTATCAAGATGATGAATAATTAAATTGGTTCAATAGTCATTGGTTTATTAGCGTAAATCGCCTGATAAATAAATGCCAAAATGACCATAACTATAATAAGAAAAGCAGGGCTTGAATAAATCGGTGAATTCAGTCCTGCTTTTTGTTTCAAGTCCTCGCTGCGCTGCGGGCTTTCCACTTCAATCAGGTTTATCTTGCAGTGGTTCAGTAATACTTAGGATTGGCAGCTTCCTTTCCATAGCCTAAAAAACATCCTGCCGTTTAGGCAATTCCAATTAAAAAGGAATTACTTCAGGGCGGCGAAAGCTACAATCTGCAACATTTCCATTAACATCTGTTTCCACAGCCCTTATTCATTAAATTAGCGGATCATTAACTAATCCTATTATGAATAAAAAACTACTCTTACCTACTTTACTCCTGTTTACCTCTTCTTTTGCTTTTGCGCAAGACAAAAAAGTGATCGATAAGATTGTAAAAGAGGTAAATGAAAACTCACAATTAGAAAAACTTGCTCATGAACTTTTAGATGTTGTTGGACCACGTTTAGTCGGGTCTCCACAAATGAAGCAAGCCAACGACTGGGCAGTAAAAAAATACAGCGACTGGGGCATCTCTGCAAAGAACGAAAAATGGGGTGAATGGGCTGGCTGGGAACGCGGCATTACGCATATTGATATGGTAAGCCCAAGGTTGAGAACACTGGAAGGAACGCAATTGGCCTGGAGTCCTTCAACAAATGGACAAGCGATTAATGCTGAAGCAATTATTCTTCCTGCGATCACCGATTCGGTGGCCTTCCAAAAATGGCTGCCAAGCGTTAAAGGTAAAATTGTGTTAATTTCGATGAACCAACTTTCAGGCAGGCCTGAAAAAAATTGGGAAGAATTTGCTACCAAAGACTTGTTTGATAAGTTTAAAAAAGAAAAAACCGAAGCATTGAAATCCTGGACGGCCAGTATGGCAAAAACAGGTTACAATACCAAAACACTTCCCGTAGCTTTGGAAAATGCTGGAGCAGTGGCTGTGATCATCAATAACTGGTCGCAGGGTTTTGGTGTAGATAAGATCTTTGCTGCCAATACTACAAAAGTACCCACTTTAGATTTATCCGTGGAAGATTACGGATTGGTTTATCGTTTGGCTTTAAGCGGTAATAAGCCAATGCTTAAAATAGAATCTGAATCGAAAAAATTAGGTACTGTACCAACCTTTAATACGATTGCTGAAATCAAAGGAAAGCAGAAACCAAAAGAATATGTGATGTTATCTGCACATTTTGATTCCTGGGATGGGGCAAGCGGCGCAACAGATAATGGTTCAGGAACCATCATGATGATGGAAGCTATGCGTATTCTGAAAAAGTTTTATCCTAACCCAAAACGCACGATTTTAGTTGGACATTGGGGAAGTGAAGAACAAGGATTAAATGGTTCCAGGGCTTTTGTTGAAGATCATCCGGAAATTGTTAACAATCTCCAGGCTTTATTTAACCAGGATAACGGAACAGGCAGGGTAGTCAATATTGGCGGCCAGGGATTTGCCAAATCCAAAGATTACATCACCCGTTGGCTAAATGCAGTACCGGATACCATTAAAAATCAGATCAAAACCAGTTTCCCTGGCATGCCTGGTGCGGGCGGATCAGACTTTGCCTCTTTCGTGGCGGCAGGTGCTTTGGGTTATTCATTAAGTTCTACCAGTTGGGATTACGGAACCTATACCTGGCACACCAATCGTGATAGCTACGATAAGTTAGTTTTCGATGAAATTCGAAGCAATGTCATTTTAGCAGCAATTATGGTTTACATGGCTTGTGAAGATGCTGAAAAGACATCAACAGAAAAAGCGACAGATTTACCGGTGAATGAACGTACCGGAAAACCTGCCACTTGGCCGGAACAAAGAAAAGCAACCAGAAAAGGTGGATTATAGATCATGACTAAACCTAAATAAGAAATGAGCATCTGTAAACAGATGCTCATTTTTTTATGCATCAGATTTTAGATTTAATGTATTATTTATCATAAACAAACATCTTGAACCTATTTTTTTAATTTGTCTTGTTAGAAGACTATTTCTTGTTTCGCAACGAGGTTAAGAGGTGTCGTCATTGCGAACTGTAGGGTTGGGTCAAGCGATGGAGTGAAGCAATCTCTCTAAAAAGAATATATACTTAAAAGATTGCTTTGTCGTACCTCCTCGCAATGACGAATTTCTGATGGTTATTCCTCTTTCTTTTTGAACTTATAAAATAAATACCCTAAGAAAGGCAAGATCAAGATACTACCCAATAGCAAAGCCAAACCTAAACTATAAATGGTTTTCTGCGGACCTATCGTCTCAAAGAGCGAAATCGCATCTCCGTTCTTTAATCGGATAAAATTAGGAAAGTGCGCATAACTGATGGCTACCAGAATCATGGTTACCTGAAAACCTGCCAGAACACGTAAAATCTGTGTTTTACCTTTAATTAAAAGGTACCACAATAAAACCAATGATAAACTGGCCAGAATAATTGCCGTTAAACCAACCGGATTTTTAAAAACCCAATCCATAAGCGGAATTTTATCCAGCTGTGCTGCTATAAAAACCATTGCTCCAAATATAACTGCAGCAATGTTCATGTATTCGGCCTTCTGAATAAAGCGACGCTGATCGTGTACGTCTTCCGTTTCACCAATAAGGTAGATGGCGGCCAGAAATCCACACAAAGCCACTGTAAAAAGACCAACAGAAACCGAAAACCAATTTAGCCAGCTCCAGATATAGGCTGAAAGAAAATCATTTGCTTCGGTATCAATATGTCCGGATATGACACTGCCCGCAATGATCCCCAAAAATAAGGGAGTTATAAAACTGGAATACCTGAAAATTCGATTGTAAAGCCATTGCATATCATCTTTTATGGCATCATAATGCCTGAAAACGAAAGCTGTTCCACGGGCAATAATGCCAATAAGCATAATGAGTAAAGGGATATGCAGGTAAACCGACATCGTGGTGTAGATGTGCGGAAAGCCAACAAACAAAATCACAATGGCTATAATCAGCCACATGTGATTGGCTTCCCAAACCGGACCAATGGCTTGATACATGGTTTTACGGGTTCTGCTTCTGTTTTTTGTAGAAGTAAACAGCTCAATAATTCCCGCGCCAAAATCCGCTCCTCCAAGTAAAAAGTATAAAAGTATGCCCAAACATAAAAAGGTAATTACAACATATTCCATAATTTAATGATTAGGGGTTTCGGATATAGGATTGTTGTATAACACCGGAACCATTTTAATCTGCCGGTAAAGCAGAAAGGTTACAATAACACTCAGAGAGAAATAAATCGCTGAAAAGATGTAAAATGAATAAGCAATTCCCGGCATTGGCGTTACGGCATCTTTGGTACGCATAATGCCATAAATAATCCAGGGTTGACGCCCCACTTCTGTCACTATCCAGCCGGCTTCCAGCGCTACATAACCTAAAGGAATAGCAAGCACAAACAATTTAAGCAACCAGCGCTTCTCTAAAAGTGCTTTCTTTCTAATGAGATGAATAAAATATACAAGTGAAATTAAGGCCAGCAAGGTTCCTATTCCAACCATGATTTGAAAAGCATAATGCGTAACAGCGACTGGTGGTTGCTGATCTTTAGGTATTTGATCAAGGCCCTTTACTTCGGCCTTAAAATCACCGTGAGCCAGGAAACTCAAAGCACCCGGGATTTTAATCGCACCCTTTACAGTTTGGTCTTTTTCATTTACAATCCCCCCTATTAATAATGGAGCAGGCTTTTCGGTTTTATATAGCGCTTCCATGGCAGCAAGCTTTGCCGGTTGCCGTTTAGCTACATCTTTAGCAGAAATATCACCACTTAAGGGCTGTAACAATGCACCGATGCACGCAAACACTGCAGCAATCTTAAACGCCTGCAAATGAAAGTGCTTATTTTGATTTCTTAAAATCATCAAAGCATGAACACCTGCTACAGCAAAACCAGTAGCCGTAAATGCAGCCAGACACATATGCAAAGCCTGTGAAAACCAGGCCTTATTAAACATGGCCTGAATAGGATCAACATGGAGGTATTGACCATTTACAAAATCAAAGCCCGCCGGACTATTCATCCAGGAATTGGCCGCCACAACCAGAATTCCGGATGCCAATCCACTCACGCCTACCACCATTCCGGTAAACCAGTGAAACCATTTATTTAATTTGTCCCATCCATACAGAAAAAACCCTAAGGCTATAGCTTCGATAAAAAAAGCGGTTCCTTCCAGTGAAAAGGGCATCCCAAAAATCGGACCTGCATGTTCCATAAATTTTGGCCATAATAAGCCCAGTTCAAAAGATAACATCGTGCCAGACACTGCACCGGTAGCAAAAAAAATGGCAACACCTTTACTCCAGGCCTTCGTAAGATTTTTATAAACCTCATCATTTGTTTTTAACCATTTATAGTGCGATACAGCCATAAAAAATGGCATGACCATACCAATGCAGGAAAAAATAATGTGGAAGCCTAGTGATAAGGCCATTTGGGAGCGGGCAGCTAAGAAATCATCCATATCTGATATCCGATTGGTGTATCGCAAATATAAAAGATATGGATTGAGTTGGTGTTAATTTAGATACGCTGTTCAGATTTATTTTAAATATAGAACGTTTATAAATTGAAAATAGATTTGGACAGGTATTGCAAATTCATGAAAGGATAATCAGCAGTCAAAGTTAAGCCCCTTTTAATTCTTCATATGCAGCTGTCAAACTCCTTTGAATTCCCTCTCCCTGCCATTCCGGTGCATTTGGAATTGCCGTGGCCTTTAAAATTTCTTCTTTTGATTTGCCTGCCCTGATTTCTGCACTTACAAAACTGAGCAGCTGTTGAAGGTAATTCTGAAAAGCTTTCACATCCGCTTTGTTGCCAGTTACCTTTTCAGGATCTCGGCTATGTCCGAATATAAATAATGTATCCTGGTCAAACTGTTGGTAAATTTTATCCAGAGCGCTTATCCAATTTCCGATATGCGCACCATTTTCACGATCGATGTACGGATATTTCCTATTAGAAACCAAATCTCCAACGTGAACTATATTGGCATTTTCAAAATGATAGATGGCATCGCCATTGGTATGCCCTGAACCATAATAATAAGCACTGATTTTTTCACCACCCACCGGTGCTTTCCATCCTGTACCAAAGGTGGTATCCGGCAACAATTGCTGATCTAAATTATTCGCCTTCTCCGCTGCGCTCTTTTGATTTACCAGGGAATTCTGGTGCGCCACAACTTTTTCTGCCAGGCCTTTAAAAGCAATGTTCCCTGCGGTGTGATCGCCATGATGGTGCGTATTAAGAAGGTATTTAAATGGCTTTTCGCCCATTTTTTTTAATTCTGCAATCACATGTGGCGCCGAAGCTGGAAACTGCGCATCAACGACTACAAATCCGCTTGAAGAATTTAACCAGCCGATTGTTCCACCCTGTTCCGTAAAAATCCCTACATTATTTCTAATTGTTTTAAAGTTGTAGCCTAATACCGGAGATTGTGCAAACACATCTGTCTTGTAAACTGAAAGCAAAGCCATGGCTAATGCAGAATTTTTGATAAAATTTCTTCTTTCCATTTTAAGTCATATTTAAAAAGCCACAACATTTTTGCTGTGGCTTAAATTTAATAATTCTTTCAGAAATTAAAGGTTAAATCCCTGAACCTGGAGTGGTTCCCGGCTCGTGGCCCGGACCAAATGAATTGTTTTTGCGCCCTTTATCTTTATCAAATAAGTTTGTTGCTACTTTAGATGACTTGTTATCATCCAGATTTCTATTTTCTTTAACATCTTCGGCTGTCTTATCCAGCAATTCATTCTCAATAACTTTGCCTTTTTCTTTATTCGTTTCCATAGTGATTTTAAATTGATGTATTATAGGAACACATGAGAAATAATATTGTTTTAACAGTAGTCTTTGCAATCTGTGACTTACAGGGACAGGGAATTAATTTATTAAAGCTGGTGAGTTAACAACTAATGGCAAGAAATGATTAAACAAAAAAGTCCCGGATTACTCCGGGACAGTTCCTATTTGGTTAATGATATTTTAGGCTAAAGCATTCTGCTTTACTACCATTTTTACTTTCTCTATCACATAGTCCAGTTCTTCTTTTGTAGTATATTTACTGAAAGAAAAACGTACAGACGGACGATTGGGATCGGCTTTAATAGCGTTTAGTACATGTGAACCAATGTTAGAACCTGATGAACAGGCACTGCCACCGGAAGCGCAAATGCCGTTAATATCTAAATTAAACAGCAGCATATCTCCCATATCCATTTCAGGAAAAGAAACATTCAGTACTGTATACAGACTTTTATCCGCATCAGTTTCTCCATTAAAACCAATACCTGGAATTTCTGCAATTAACTGCGATTTCAGATAATCTTTTAAACCTTGAATATGACTTTGATGTGCTTCCATTTCAGCATAGGCCATTTCCAAAGCCTTTGCCAAACCTACTATACCATACACATTTTCAGTTCCTCCACGCATGTTACGTTCTTGTGCGCCACCATAAATCATTGGTGGAATTTTAATGCTGCTATTTACATACAAGAAACCCACACCTTTTGGTCCGTGGAGTTTATGTGCGGCACATACAATAAAATGTGCTTTCAGTTCACGCACATTATGAACGTAATGCCCCATGGTTTGAACGGTATCGGCATGATAAATGGCATTATATTTTTCGCAGATATCACCCACTTTGACCATATCTGTAAGGGTACCCAATTCATTATTGGCATGCATGAGGGAAACAAAAGTGCGTCCGTTATTTTCCAATAATTCTTCTAAATGCGCGTAATCAATATTGCCTTTTTCATCTATATTTACAAAACTCAGCTTATCAATCTCGCCATTTTTCAGCATGATATTTAAAGTATGTTCTACCGCATGGTGTTCAATTTTAGAGGTAATGGCATGCTTAATTCCATACGCAAAAATACCGCAACGAATGGCTGTATTATCTGCTTCTGTTCCACCTGAAGTAAAAAATATTTCAGAAGGTGATGCACCCAAAAGGTTAGCGACAGTTTTCCGGGCCTTTTCCACCAAAGTTCTTACCTCACGTCCCAGCGCATGAATGGCTGATGGATTACCATAGTAGTTTTCCATCACATTACTCATTTCGGCAATTACTTGTTTATCTAATGGTGTGGTAGCCGCGTTATCTAAATAAATCCTTTTCATATTGTGATTGTCACCTTTTAAATGATTTCATCTATAGAGATGAAATCACGAATTAATGTTGTTCTTTTAATTATTGCCTTTAATTCCAGTTACAAATGCAATATTTCCTTGATATCAGAAATAATTTTATTTGCCAGACTTTCTGCAATGGTTTCATTTTCTGCTTCGCTATAAATGCGGATAATCGGTTCGGTATTAGAACGGCGCAAGTGCACCCACGTCTTATCGAACTCTATTTTTAAACCATCAATAGTGCTGTAAGGCTGCTTTTTATATTTCTCTTCCACTTGCTTCAACAAATTGTCGATATCCATTTCTGCAGTGAGTGTTATTTTATTTTTAGAGATGTAATATTGCGGGTAGCTACCTCTTAATACGGAAATAGATTTACCAAATTTTGCCAAATGAGTTAAAAATAAAGCGATCCCTACCAAAGCATCTCTGCCATAATGAGAAGCTGGATAAATGATTCCACCATTGCCTTCACCACCAATGATGGCGTTGCTTTCTTTCATTTTATTCACCACGTTCACTTCACCAACCGCTGAAGCATGATATTCAGCGCCTGCTTTTTCCGTTACATCACGAAGTGCCCTGGTTGATGAAAGATTGGAAACCGTATTTCCAGGGGTGTTTCTCAACACGTAATCGGCTACGGCAACCAAAGTATATTCTTCACCAAACATACTTCCATCTTCATTAACAAAACACAAACGGTCAACATCCGGATCTACCACAATACCTAAATCTGCATTTTGTTTTTGAACTTCTTTTGAAATCTCCGTCAGGTTTTCCGGAAGTGGTTCTGGGTTATGCGGAAAATGTCCGTTGGGTTCGCAATATAATTCTGTAACCCTGGCCACGCCCAAAGCCTTTAATAAAGCCGGTACAAAAATACCACCCGTAGAGTTTACAGCATCAATGACAACCTTAAAATCAGCCTTTTTTATTGCTTCTACATCAACAAGCGGCAAAGCCAAAACCTTATCGATATGTTTTTGAAGATAAGTGTCATTTTGAATAACCTTGCCTAATTTATCCACCTCTGCAAATTCAAACGCCGCGCTTTCAGCCAGTTCTAAAACTTCAATACCATCGGCATCGCTGATAAACTCACCATCCGCATTTAATAACTTCAGTGCATTCCATTGTTTGGGGTTATGACTTGCGGTTAAAATGATACCACCACCCGCATGCTCATCAGGTACGGCAATTTCAACCGTTGGTGTGGTTGATAAACCTAAATCGATCACCTCAATCCCCAGTCCCTGCAAGGTACCGATCACCAGATGATTAACCATTTCGCCCGAAATCCGGGCATCACGACCTAAAACAATTCTTTTAACTCCTGTTTTTTGGACTACCCAGCTTCCAAAAGCAGCGGTAAATTTCACTATGTCAATCGGTGTTAAGCCATTTCCAGCCTGTCCGCCTATCGTTCCTCTTATTCCCGAAATCGATTTTATTAAAGTCACTTATTCTATCTAATGTTGAGCATCAAAAATAAGAAAAAAAACAAGATAGCAGATATCCTAACTGTGTTACAGAAGTTAATTTACATTTAGTTTATATCTATTTATACGATGTATTTAGTAGGGATACAACCACTTTCCTGACAAAAAAGACAAAGCATTTGCGCCTCAAGAAATGCGCTAAGGCCTTACTTAAAAAATAATTATGCAATATTGTTGCAAAAAAATCCACATTAGCCATCTGGCAATAGTAAAATCTTATATTTGCAGAAAATTTAGTAATTTAATGATTACACAGGGAATGATATAGATGCTTCGGCTTAAAATTAATCTGCTGCGTTTAATCGAATTTTATCTAAGTTTGCATCCTTTTAAAAAATACAAACAGCTTTTTATGCAGCGCAAATGGTTTCAATATTGGTTTAATTCGCCATATTATCATATTCTTTACCAACAAAGAAATAACGCTGAAGCTGAATTCTTCATTGACAGGTTAACGCTTTTTCTTCAGCCAAAACCCGATTCCAGAACACTTGATATTGCATGTGGCAAAGGCAGGCATGCCATTTACCTCAATAAAAAGGGATTTGATGTTACCGGAATTGACTTATCTGAACAAAGCATTAAGTATGCCCGGCGGTTCGAAAACAACAAACTGCATTTTCTGGTGCATGATATGCGAAAGCTTTTCTACATCAATTATTTTGATATTGCGCTAAACCTGTTTACCAGTTTCGGTTATTTTGATACAGAAAAGGAACATGTTAATGCCCTGAAGACATTCAGAAAATGCCTTAAAGCGGATGGGGTATTGATTCTTGATTACTTTAACACCGAAAAAATTATCCGGAATCTGAACACCTGCGAAGTAAAATCACTGGACGGGATTGCTTTCAACATTTCAAAACACGTAACAGACGGAAAGATCATCAAGAAAATCAATTTTGAAGATAAAGGGAAGACGTATCATTTTGAAGAGCGTGTTCAGGCATTTAGTTTTGAAGATTTTGAGCGGATGATATCATCAGCCGGGATGGTAATCCATCAAACCTTCGGTAACTATGAACTGGATGATTTTGATCAAAACACATCAGACCGGTTAATTTTAATCTGTAAAAAAGCATGATAGAAAGCATACAGCAGTTTGATCTGGCCTTATTTATCAAAATCCACCGGGGGCTTTCCAATGGCTTTTTCGATTGGCTCATGCCACTCATGCGGAACCGGTTTTTCTGGTCGCCACTTTATGTTTTCATCATTGTTTTCTGCATTAAACAATATAAAAAACAGGGCTACTATATTATTGGCATGATCCTGTTTACCTTTGCTTCTGCTGATTTAATTTCTTCACGTGTGATCAAACCCTGGGTTTCGAGGGTTCGTCCATGCAATGATTTAACGATAGCCAATGACATTATTCACCGTGTGCCCTGCGGAAGCGGTTTAAGCTTTCCTTCGGCACATGCCACTAACCATTTTGCCATTGCTGTATTTTTAATTTTTGTTTTTTATAGCCGGTGGAAGCCCATTTTACCCATCGGATTGTTTTGGGCCTTTATCATTAGTTTTGCACAAGTGTATGTTGGCGTTCATTATCCTATTGATGTTACAGCAGGCGCATTGCTCGGAGCATTAATCGGCTTCATCTGTTCAAAAATGTTTAAAAAATTACAACCTGATTTTTAAGCGATGGAAATCTGGAAACTCTGCGTACTTTTCTTCTGCGCCTTTTTAGGCGGAACAGCTATATTTTTGGTTAAAAGCGATAAATCTAAGTTACTGAAACTGATCTTATCTTTTAGTGGTGCCTATTTGTTTGCCATTACCGTATTACATCTCATACCAGATGCTTTTGGCGGACCGGATAAAAGCGAAATCGGGATTTTCATTCTGGTAGGCTTTCTTTTACAGGTATTTCTGGAACAATTCTCTGAAGGTGTTGAACATGGTCATATCCACAAACACCATGATGGGCATGTATTTCCATTCGGCATTATGATTAGTTTGTGTTTACATGCATTTTTAGAAGGTATGCCTTTGGCAAAAGAACAGCATAATGAACTAATTTTTGGCATTTCCTTACACCATATCCCTGCTGCATTTGCTTTAGGGAGCATTTTAATGCAAAATCATTTCAAAAAAGGAAGTATAATTCTCTATCTGATCATTTTTGCAATTATGGCTCCATTGGGCTTTTATGTCAGTATGGGCTTAAGTAACGGCAGCATTGGCGGTGTAGAGGCTTATTTTAATAAAATTATGGGGGTGGTGATCGGAATCTTCCTTCATATATCGACCACTATCTTATTTGAATCCAGTGCCGACCATAAAATCAACCTCCGCAAAATGATCGCTGTTTTATTAGGAATCGGTGTTGCTTTAATAGGCTTCTTTGCCGGGCATCATTAAAATCATACCATCAGCTGGAAAAAGTAACAATAAAAAATCTACAATTTTGATTATCTTGCTTTATGGATGAAATTGTAAATGAACCAGCAGTAGTCTATCAAAAAAGACGTTATACTGTTAAGGAATACCTTACGATGGAATAGGTATCACCAATAAAACACGAATATTTTGAGGGTGAAATCTTCCCGCTTCATCAGGAAGATAGTGCGTTAGGTGTAACCTCCATGTCTGGTGTGACGCTTAATCATAACTTTATATTCTCGAATACTTTCGGTTTTCCTAGCCAAAAATTATACGGATCAAAGTGTATTCCTTTTGGAAGTGATATGAGAATGAACATTCCCGAAAACACTTTATTCACCTATCCTGATATATCAATCTACTGCAATAAAATCAAGCACCTGGAGGAAGATGAAAATACGACTCTCCTTCCGACTGTTATCATTGAAAATCTTTCTCCTTCTACAGAAGATTATGACAGGGACAATAAATTTAAACTGTATAGAGATATTCCGTCTTTAAAAGAATATATCATGATCGATCCCACAGCGATTTCAGTTGAAGCTTTTTACATTAATGCGCATCAGAACTGCGAGTTAAAGGAATATAAAAATATAGATGAAAATCTGGATTTCCATAGCCTTGGTTTTAATATACAGCTGAAGGACATTTATCAACATGTTAAATTTTAGGTCAGCAGAAAAAGATAACTGAAATCATAAATCAGCTATTTCTTCACCTTCTTTTTCCCGTAGCCCCAGGGGCAATGCTTACATTTATTTTTACAGCAATAACCCCGCTTTAAATGATAAGCTTCGGTAAAAACCATCAAACCATCTTCATTAAAATAAAAGTCTTCGCCTTCTTTCATATTTTAAATTTCGAATGAGAGAATGAGGGAATGAATGAATGAGAGAATGAATGAATGAGAGAATGAGATTTTTCAAGTCACAATGCCTTCATTCAATTATTATCTGATTCCTTCAATCAATCATTTTTACTGTTCAGTATTTTAACTTCTAAGTTCCCCTTAAAATAGTCTTTCAGCTGCTTACCGTCACCATGTAATGTCCATATCTGTTTCGGTTTTACTTTTTCGATGGTTTCCAATATGGCTTCCCAATCGGCGTGATCAGATATATATAGTGAAATTCCGTTTTGCTGCTGCAGATTTTTCCACCCTGAAGCAAAAGCCCTGACCACATTAATCGCTTTATGATAACTATGAAAGACCATTGGTGGCACAATATAAACCTGATGCTGCTGGTTATTCTTCATTACTTTACGATCATACATTTTATATTTACCCAGGTTAATGCCATAATCTTCGTAAATGTTCACAAAAGGCATGATGCTGTGATGCACCATTATATTTTTAGTTGGGCAGTGATGATTGAGCAATTGAATAATCCTTTGGCTTTTACCTAAAGCATAAGCACCCAGCATAATGTTTGCATTTGTATCATTCAACTTTTCTATTTCCGTAACTGGAGACGGATGTTTGGTATCAGGATTGGCAAAGGTACTTTCTGTAATCAACACATCAGCCTGTACAAATTCGAAGGGTTCGCAGGTTGCATCAGGTTCTATCTTATAATCTCCCGTATAAAGATATTTAATTCCCTGATATTCCATTAAAACCTGTGCAGAGCCCAGGATATGTCCGGCTGAATAAAAGGTGATGGTAACCTCCTTTATCTTAAAGGATTGATGATAAGCTTTGATATAAAAATCTACAGCAGCAAACTTACGGTAACGGTGTTTCATGAACGATTCTGTAGCAGCCGTACAATATACATGCTCACTGCCACCAATGGCATGATCGCCATGGGCATGAGAAACTACTGCCTCTTTTACAGGTTGCTGCGGATCTAAATAAAAGTCTCCGTAAACACAATACAATCCTGTTGGCGTAATGGTAATAAAATCATCTAAAATCATAATCGGGATTAATACATGTAGAATATGCGACAGATTTGCAGGTCGTATTTTTAAAATTCATGATGGGATGGATAAATGAATGATCAGGCTAAACTTGATGCATCAGCTGCTTTTTTCAGAAATTGTTTATGCAAAGCCAGCACCTGTTCAATAATGGAATGTTCCTCATCATTAACCATAAAATGACCGGATAATTTAGCCTTTTGCTCATCAGTAAACTGTTTATCCATTCTGGCCTTCACCTGTTCAGCAGAAACCTGATCACGCTGCATCACGCGCGCTAGTTTCAACGACAGAGGAGCAGTTACCAGAACAGATGTATCGCACATTTTATATGAACCGCTCTCAAAAAGCAGCGCAGCCTCCTTCATAGTATAAGGTACACGCTCATCAATCTGCTTCTCCCAATCGTCAAAAGCCCTGAATACCGCCGGATGAACCAAAGCGTTCAGTCTGGCCAGTTCAGTTTCATGACTGAAAACTATTGCCGCCAGGTGTTTATTGTTGAGTTTGCCCTCTGCAGTATAACTTTCCTCACCGAAGGCAGATTTAATGCCAGCAATCAGTAATTGATCCGTTACCATAATTTCTTTTGCCACCGTATCTGCATAAAACACCGGGATGCCTAAAACTTCAAAAACCTTACAAATGGTTGTTTTACCACTGCCAATTCCACCTGTAATTCCTACTTTATACATTATTTTTCTACTACAAAATCTACTTTTGAAGGATTGATATTGATCAGTTTACAATAATCCGGGAACTCCGTAATCTTTACAGTAAACTGCTTGTGCGCTAAATCCTGCCATTCATTCACATCAACGGTTGCAGTAATGAAGTTATCATTTACCTGACTATAATTACCCAAAGCAACTAAAAAAGTTACCTTAATTTTCTTTGGATAAAGCTTGATGCTGTTGTAATTTTTATTATTAATGATTTTTAATGGCACCTCAACAGTCTTTTCTGTAAACTCATCCACCGGAAGTTTCACTTCTACGGATGACGGATAAATGCTGACATTTTTTTGAGGACTATGCTGCAGGCCGATCCTCACGGTTGTACTCCCCTGAATTTTACTCAGCTTTAAGGTATCTGTCGGCCAGATCGAAATTTTGCTTAATTCTTCTGCCGGACCGGCCACTTTTACGTATTGCGGGTTTAAAATGATGTCGCTGGAAATCCCATACTGGCTGATGAAGTCCAGCTTGCTGACCAGTTTAATGGAAACCTTTTTTACCGTTCGCTTGGTGAAATCAAAATATAAAGTATCAGGCTTTACAGAAATCACTTTTTGGGTGCTTTCCAGTTGCCTGTTTACATTGTACAACTGATCTGAAAACGTAATAAAATCTTTGGTATTTAACTGGCTTAAGCTCACGGATATGGATGGCGGACTAATCCGTAGCCTGGCGAATATTAATTGCCAGCCTGTTCCTTCTACCTGTAAGTCAACCGTATCTGATTGAAGCGGATAAAATGCCCGGCGGGTAGGTGTATTTTTAAAAACGAGAACTGTTTTAGCCGTATAGATATACTTGTTGTTCAGCGCCATAAAAAGCCATGCCGCAATTGCCAGAAACAAACAGGCCAAGAGTGTAAAAACACGTCTTTTCTCTATTTGGGTTAATCTAATAAAAGGCATATTAATTATCTTAATCTCAATGGATGATGAACCAATTACAACAATACCGCCAAATGTAGCAAAAGTAAACAGGTGCTCAAATAGAAATGGTATAAAGAACCCAAATAGCTGCTGGTTGCATATTTCTAAATTCGCGAAAATAAAAAAACCGTCGATCTGCTGAACGACGGTTTTCTTAAATAATGATGATCTTAAGCCTTAGTTGGTGCGGTTACTGCTTTCGTCGCATCTAATGATACAGCAGATTTATCGAAACGGATTTTTACGCCGCCTTCCACTTCGATTAAAAAAGTAGTGTCGTTCATGTCTGCAATACGTCCGTGAATACCTGCAGTGGTAATGATTTTATCACCTTTTTTCAGCTCTGCCACTAATTTTTTATGCTCCTTAGCTTTTTTAACCTGCGGGCGGATCATGAAAAAGTAGAAAACTACCATAATTAATACCATAGGTACAATGGTAGTGAGCATGTTACCGCCACCTGCTGCCTGTAAAATTACTGTTGATGTCATTTTTTTATTGATTTGATTTGTATGTTAATATTGGTTCAGCCAAAGTTAGCTGGCTGCTTATTTTTTCTCCCTTACATCACCCACCAGGTGAACAGTTGAGATGGAAGGGTTAGCATTAGAGTTAATGGTAATCACTTTATCCTGCATCCCTTGTTTTCCTGTGCTATTAAAAACCACTTTAAGACTACCTTCTTTACCCGGCAAAATGGGGTCCTTTGGTACTTCAGGAACCGTACAACCACAAGTGGCTGTGGCATTTGAGATAATCAGCGGACTTTTACCTGCATTTTTAAATTTAAATTCATGATTAACCTTATCACCTTGTACGATCTTTCCAAAATCAAAAATTTCTCTTTCAAAAACAATTACGGGTGCGTCTGCCGACACTTTAGTGCTACCTGATGATGGCGCCGTTTCTGTGGTGGAATTATTAGCATTGCGGCATGCTGTAAAAGACAATGCGGCAATAGCCAGAATGAATACCTTCTTCATAATTACTCTTCGATTAATCCGCGACCGATCTTTTTAATGGTATTATTTTTCTTAAGGTCGCCTAAAATTTTGTCTAAAATACCATTTATGAACGAATTACTTTTCGGCGTACTGTAATCTTTTGAAAGCTCTAAATATTCGTTAATGGTCACTTTCACAGGGATAGATGGGAAATTTAACAATTCGCAAATGGCCATTTTCATTAAAATCGTATCCATTAGGGCAATACGTTCAGACTCCCAGTTTTTTGTCCTTTCAGCAATCATTTCCTGGTACTTTGCATCATTTTGCAAGGTATGCACAAAAAGATCCTGTACAAATTTGCTGTCTTCCGTCCAGTCTGCACTGATTTCAGTTAACTTATTTTTGAATGGATCATCGAAGGTAAAATTCTTGAGCGTTTTAGCCACCATGCCTTTCATCACTTCATGATCTACCTGCCAGTTGATAAATTTTTCTTCAAAAACCTGTAAAATAGCCTGATTCTTTAAGATAATTTTTCTAAAAATGTACTTGATGATGTCTTTGGATGATTCTAAACTTTCATTGGGATCAGCCAGATATTCTGCATATTCTTTTGAAGCCTTTAAAGAATTGAATACGGTTTTACGAATTTCCGGATCAAATCCCCAGTCTACCTTGTATTTTTTGACTGCTGATACATATTCAGGGTTTTGCTGCATTAAAACACTAAACTTATTGTGAAGCAGTTTTAAATTGGGATTAAGATCATCTGCAGTTTTCAGGTGTTTATTTGCACGCTCTGCAGCGTCATTGGCCGTAAACTCGGTCACTTCTACCATAAGTGATAACATCCAGATGTACATTTCGTACACGCTGTCGATGCTTTGCATCAGGAGTTTTAAATCTCCTTTAATGTCTTTTTTGTCTGCCATGTGCCATGCAAAAATATTTTGCAAAGCTTTGATCCTTAAGTGCCTTCTGTTTAACATGAATGTAAGAACGAGTGGGTTTTTTAAAACCTTTTTTTAATAATTATTAATATGACGATTTAATTTTTTTAATATCGGCAATCCGTTTTTCAGCAATCCGGTTTGCAGCGATGTTGGTTGATATTTTTTCTGATTTACTCAGTTTGATGACACTTCTTGTGGCATCATAAATATTTTCGGTGAGCTGAACAGTGCGTTTTTTTCCAAAACCAGTCCATTCAGAATAGCAGGCAATTAATCCACCTGCATTAATCAGGTAATCAGGAGCAAATAAAATTCCTTTTTTAGAAAGCAGTTCACTATCCAAAACCTCATCCTTAAGCTGATTATTTGCAGAGCCGGCAATAATGGCAAATTTCATGCGCTCAATGGTTTTGTTATTTACTGTAGCTCCCATGGCACATGGCGCATAAACATCGGCATCAATACCGAAGATTTTATCAGCTTCAATGGGCTTTGCTTTGTATTTACGGGCAACGTAAGTGAGTTGTTCCTGGTTAATGTCACTGATCAGCACCTCTGCATTTTCCTTTCTTAACAAGGCCACCAGGTGTTCGCCAACATTACCAATTCCCTGTACTACAATGGTTCTGCCGGCAAGCATATCGGTACCAAAAACTTCTTTTACACTGGCTTTAATACCGAGATAAACACCCTGAGCAGTAAAAGGTGCCGGATTTCCTGCCCCGCCGATGGATTCAGGAACGCCCGTAACATAATTCGTTTCCATGCGGATATACTCCATATCCCTGGTATTGGTTCCCATTTCTTCCGCAGTAATGAACTCGCCATTCAGATTTTTAATAAACCTTCCATAGCTGCGCATCAGCGTCTCCGTTTTATCCTTCCTGGAATCGCCGATAATTACGCCTTTTCCACCACCCAGGTTTAAACCTGTAATGGAAGCTTTATACGTCATTCCTCTTGATAAACGCAAGGCATCTTCTAAAGCTTCTCCTTCGGTGGCATAGCTCCACATCCGGGTTCCGCCCAAAGCCGGACCTAAAGTGGTATCATGAATGGCAATAATTGCTTTCAAGCCAGTATCCGGATCATTGCAAAAAACCAATTTCTTATGCCCGTAGGCACTTAATTGAGCTAATATGGATGAATCGGACGGAGAATTTGCTGGCATATTTAACGATCGGCTAACTTCCTGCAAAATTAAAATAAAAAAACCATTAATACATGCATTTAACTTAACTATAACAAAATATATTTCGTTCTGATCACCTCACAATCGTTTTGCATTTTGAAAACTGATGAGGATTAACAATATAATTATTGAGTTTGAAATCGTGAAATTGCCTAAGTTTGTACCACATGAAACATCTGCGCAGATTAAATAAGTATTTTCTGAAATATAAATGGTGGATTATACCCGGAAGTATTTTTGTAGTCATCTCCAATATTTTCGGTGTTGTTCCTGCCCAGGTAATTGGTTATGCGGTTGATCTGATCACAGAAAACATACAGATCTATAACCTTTTTAATGGCTTTGACCGACAGGAGATCATTTATAGCATATTCAGCAGTAACCTTCTGTATTTTGGGCTATTGGTCATAGCACTATATATACTTAGAGGCCTGTTTCTGTTTTTTATGCGTCAAACCATAATCCTGATGTCGAGGCATATTGAATTTGATATGAAGAATGATATCTATCAGCATTATCAGGAGTTAAGCCTTGGGTTTTACCGCAGAAACAATACCGGTGACCTTATGAACCGTGCTACGGAAGATGTAAACCGGGTCCGGATGTATGTTGGTCCGGCCATTATGTATACCATCAATACCTTTGTTTTATCGGTATTAATTGTATGGTCAATGTTTGATGTAAACTCCAAACTGGCCATTTATTGCCTTCTGCCGCTCCCCTTCCTTGTGGTTATTATTTATTATGTGAATACGCTTATTTTCAAGAAAAGCGGAAAAATTCAGGAAAGGCTTTCTGAATTGTCAAGTTTTGTACAGGAGCGTTTTTCAGGCATACGCATTATCAAGTCCTATGTCAGGGAAGATTACACCCGGAACATGTTTGAGATTCAAAGTAATGATTATAAAAAGGATTCCATGAGTTTGGTAAAGGTTTCGGCGCTGTTCTACCCTACCATGATGCTATTAATCGGATTAAGCACCATTTTAACCATTTACATTGGCGGCATACAGGTGATGAACGGAAGCATCACGGCCGGAAACATTGCAGAATTTATCATCTACATTAATCAGCTTACATTTCCGGTAACCATGCTGGGCTGGGTCACTTCATTGATTCAACGTGCAGCAGCTTCGCAAAAAAGGATTAATGAATTTTTAGATATTCCATCTGATATCCAGTCGACAGAACTTAATGCTAAAACAATTAATGGACATATCAAATTCAACAATGTAAGTTTCACTTATCCCGATACCGGTATTGAAGCATTGAAAAATTTAAATTTTGAGATTAAAGCAGGAGCGTTTGTGGCCATTATTGGCAAAACAGGTTCTGGAAAATCTACATTGGCCAATTTAATCATGCGCATGTATGATGTTCAAAATGGAGCTATTTTGGTTGATGGTAATGATTTAAAATCTCTCAATCTGAAAAACTACCGCAGCCAGATTGGCTTTGTACCACAAGAGGTTTTCTTGTTTTCTGATACGATAAGAAATAATATTGCCTTTGGTTTAGACCAGGTTACAGATGAAGAAATTTACACTGCCGCCAAAAATGCTTCCGTTTACCACAACATTATTAATTTTGATGAAAAATTTGAAACGATGCTTGGTGAACGTGGCATAACATTGTCTGGCGGACAAAAACAACGTGTATCTATTGCCAGAGCTTTAATCAAATCGCCTGGAATTTTAATATTTGATGATTGTCTTTCAGCTGTTGATACGAAAACGGAAGAAGAAATTTTAAATAATCTGGGTAAAATGATGAGCGGAAAAACCAGTATTTTAATTGCGCACCGCATTTCTACCATTAAGAATGCAGATAAGATTCTGGTGCTTGATCGCGGAGAAATCATTGAGCAAGGCACACACAGCGAATTACTTAGCCAAAACGGGAGTTATACAGAACTTTACAATAACCAGCTTTTAGAGGAAGAATCACGAAGTATTTAATTTTATTTTGAACTTTAAATATTTGCTTTATATTTACCGAAACCAAAAACCAACATCAATACCAACCATGGGAGAATTCGACAACAAGGAAAGAGAAGAAGTTTTTTCAAAGAAAGTAAGAGCAGGCAAGAGAACTTATTTCTTCGATGTGAAGGCTACTCGCTCAGGTGATTATTATTTAACAGTTACCGAGAGCAAGAAAAGATTAGAAGACGGTGTGTTTGTAAAACACAAAATTTTCTTATACAAAGAAGACTTTGAAAAATTTACGGAAGGCTTAAACGAAACGGTTGATTATATTAAATCTCATCAGGATGTTATTGAAAAACGCTATGAATATTCTGAAAACGGAGAACATAGTGCTAAAACATCTGACGATTTTTCGTTTTAATCTAATCATATAAGAAAAGCCTTTGCGAAAACAAAGGCTTTTTTATGCTTTAAATATTTACTGTATACAGATTTGATCAATAGTGGCTATGCTACGGCCAATCCTGCTCCCATTAAAAAGATCAATAGAAAGTAGCCGACAATTACGGTGATTGTAATAATTCCCCAAAATTTAAAAAGTGACTTTACATGTTGCATAGCGCTGTTTAAACTTTCCTGATTTCCAAACAACACGCCTTGTTTTCCTTGATTTGAAATCCTAAACAATAACAAACTCGGGTAAAAATAAAACAGGCCCAGAAATAAATAAACGATCGTGATTGCAGTTGAACTGCCCTGCCCCAATGTACCCAATTGTTTGGCCAGCATTGGATTGCCCGCAATCATTGATGGGATTGAAAACGAAATTAAAACCATCATCGCTGAAAATACAAATCCAACAATTGATAGAAATTTCGCCCATTTGGTAATATCGTAAAGGTAACTACGCATTTCTTCTGTTACCACTAATTTCACTTCCTGAGGTACACCCTCCGCTAAATCTTCCATATTAATCACTGTAATTTTGGATAAACTTAGATAAAATATCTAGCTGTAACAAATAACCAGCTTTAATTAAAGAGTTTAAAAGCTTATCTTTGCCGCCTGAAAAAGGTGAAAGGTGAAAGGTGAAAGGTGAAAGGTGAAAGGTGAAAGGTGAAAGGTGAAAGGTGAAATCGTAAATCGTAAATCGTAAATTAAAAAATATAAATGGCATTACAATGTGGTATAGTTGGTCTACCAAACGTAGGTAAATCAACGCTTTTTAACTGTTTATCCAATGCAAAGGCGCAAGCTGCAAACTTCCCTTTTTGTACTATAGAGCCTAATGTTGGTGTAATTACGGTACCGGATGACAGACTAACCAAACTGGCTGAGCTGGTTAAGCCTAACAAAGTACAGCCTAATACTATTGAAATTGTAGATATTGCAGGTTTAGTTAAGGGCGCATCAAAAGGTGAGGGTTTAGGTAACCAGTTTTTAGGCAACATACGGGCTACAAATGCAATCATTCATGTTTTACGGTGTTTTGATGATGGTAATGTGATCCATGTTGATGGCTCTGTTGATCCGATCCGTGATAAAGAAATTATCGATACAGAATTACAGCTAAAGGATTTGGATACGGTTGATAAGCGCATCCAGAAGGTAGAAAAAATGGCTAAAACCGGTGGTGATAAAGATGCCAAACGCACTTATGAAATATTATCGGTTGTAAAAACACACTTAGAAAATGGCAAATCTATCCGTACAGCTCCTCTTGCGCAAGAAGATTTCGATTTCATCGAAGATTTGGGTTTATTAACCCAAAAACCTGTAATGTACGTTTGTAATGTGGATGAGGCTTCTGTCGTAAGCGGCAACAAATATGTTGATCTGGTAAAAGCAAGCGTAGCTGATGAACGTGCAGAGGTGCTGGTTATTTCTGCTAAAATAGAATCTGAAATAGCAGAATTAGAAAGCTATGAAGAGCGTCAGGAATTTTTAGCTGATTTAGGTCTGGATGAGTCTGGTGTAAATAAATTGATCCGTGCGGCCTATAAATTATTAAACCTTTATACTTATTTCACTGCCGGGGTTCAGGAAGTACGTGCATGGACCATTACCAAAGGTTTTACCGCTCCTCAGGCGGCAGGTGTAATCCACACTGATTTCGAAAAGGGCTTTATCCGTGCAGAAGTAATCAAATACAACGATTTCGTCACTTTAGGTTCGGAAAATGCCTGTAAAGATGCTGGTAAACTGGGTGTTGAAGGCAAAACTTACGTGGTAGAAGATGGAGACATTATGCACTTCAGATTTAATGTTTAATAATCAAGAGTTACTAACTTTTACTGTCAACCGACTGGGAAAGTTAGTAACTCTAATATTTAAATATCCACAACATTAACAGTTCAAATACTGTTTTAAACCTCCAATCCATAAGCCGCAAGCTGCGCCTTGGTATCTTCATAACTGGTGTGGTAGATCCCTTGCAATCCCAAACCTTCAGCTACCTGCACAAAAAGCATCCGGTCATCAATATATAAACTGGTAGCTACATCGCTTTGTGAAATATCTATCGCAACTTTGAAAATATCTGCATCAGGTTTACGGAAGTGTACAAAACTGGATGAGACAAAGAAATCTACAAATTCATTCAGTTTAAAAGTATTGATCCGGTACTGGTTAAGCTCTCTGCCTTCATTACTGATAACCGCTACCTTAAGCTGATACTTCTTTTTCAAATCACAGATTAATTGGATCATTTCCGGGTAAGGCAATGATTTTTTGAACATAAATTCTTTAAAATCATTGTAAGTAAACTGACGAGGCTTGAAGAACACGATCCGCTCAAGATATTCATCGAGAGTTAATTTTCCAACTTCGTAAGTGTCGAAGGTTAAATGGTGGCGTTCTTCTAAATCAACCGAATCCAGATCAAAAAGTACAGAGGCTTCTCCCCTGGCATGCCTGTCCCAACCATTGGTAAGCAACACGCCGCCAATGTCTGTAAAAAGTGTGGTTATTTTCTTTTCCATCATTTATTTTATAATAAAACTCCTTTTAAAATCAATACGGCTACGCTAAAGTAAATGACAATACCGGTCACATCCACCATTGTGGCCACAAATGGTGCTGATGAAGTTGCCGGATCGAGCTTCAGCTTTTTGAGGATAATGGGCATCATAGAGCCGATTAAACTTCCCCATAATACAATGCCTACCAGCGTAAAAAATATAGTGGTGGCGATCAGGAAAAAGTGAGGTCCATAATCATACAGATGCAGTTCCTGCCAGATCACAATGCGCACAAAGCCAATGGTTCCCAATATAATCCCCAGCATTGAGCCAGACACCAATTCGCGACGCATTACGCGCCACCATTCTGCAATGGTAACTTCACCAAGTGCCATCGCCTGAATAATCAGGGTTGAAGCCTGCGAGCCACTGTTACCACCACTACTCATAATTAAAGGAATAAACAGGGAAAGTACCACAGCCTTTTCGAGTTCAATTTCGAAGTGCTGCATGGCCGTTGCCGTTAACATTTCCCCTAAAAAGAGTACAATTAACCAGCCTGCACGTTTCTTCACCAATTTTAAAATCGGAATATCCAGGTAGGGCTCATCTAAAGCTTCTGTACCCCCTATTTTATGCATATCTTCTGTATATTCTTCATTGGCAATCCAGAGGATATCATCTACCGTCACAATCCCCAGCAGAATATTGTTTTCATCTACAACAGGTAAAGCTACCCGGTTATTCATCCTGAAAATGTTGATGGCATCTTCCTGCGGATCATTTGCCTTTAAAGCGATAAAGCGTTTGTCTGTTAATTCTCCGATGATAGAATCCGGATCGGCCAACAAAACTTCCCGAATCCTGATATCATCCAGCAATACGCCATCTTTATCGATCACATAAACCACATCAATCGTTTCAGAGTTTTTTCCATACCGACGGATATGGGACAGCACTCTCGCTACCGACCATTCTGGCTTTACAGCAATATAATCGGGCGTCATTAAACGACCGATACTATATTCGTTATAGCCTAAAAGTGCCAGTGATTCCTTACGTTCTTCCGAAGGTAAAAGGGAAATCATTTTCTTTACCACATCGCCTTTCATTTCACCAAAAAGCGCGGTACGATCATCAGGTGGTAAATCCTTTATAATTTGATTTAACTTATTACCTGAAAGCTTTTTAATGATCCGTTCCTGGGTAGGAAAATCGAGAATACGAAATACGTTTACAGCTCTGTTGAGGGAAATGGTTTCGATGAATTTGGCTGCACATTGTGGAAGTTCATCAATTAATTCTTCTACATCAGAGATATTCAGTCCGTCGAGATATTTCTTTAAGGCAATATCATCTTGTTTTTCAAGTAGTTCCTGAACCTCTTCTACAACCATTTCTTCCATAAACAACTATTTAATTTAATACATGCCAAAACCTCTGCTAGCGGTTCGCAAAGGTGCATTTTTATTTTTTAAAAAGCCAACTGTGCACCTGTTAATTCATTTATAATGTGGCTTAAATAATCGCTACGAGCCTTTAAATGAAATGATATTCATCATCAATCATGATGATTTAATAATTCTTTAATATTATGGATATACCAATTGGATGCTTTAAAAAAATTGGAAGTATTTTTATTTTCTACTCCTTCATTAAAATATCGTTTTCATTTTTCATGCAACTAAAATAACCTATCGTATTATCATGTTTAAAGTGTAAACTGCATTCGGGTTATGCTCAAAAAATATAAAATTATACCTTAAGTTCATCATTGTCAGCATTTCATACTTCCCTCCAATGCATTTAACATTTGCGTAATATTTTTGTTAAATTATGGTTAATACCTGATAAAATCCTCTAATGATCTGGTTTGCAAGTCACCTAAATTTGGGCAGACTAACAACCAAACCACATGATAACTAAACTCAAAACTGCTTTTCTGGCAGTAGTCATGCTCTGTTTTATACAGCTGCAAGCCCAAACGTCTCTCATTAGTGGTAAAATTACGACTAAAGATGGAATGCCCATACCTGGCATTTCAGTAAAGGTAAAAGGTACATCCCAGGGCGTATCTACAGATGCTCAAGGGAAATTTTCCATCAGCGGCGCAAATCCTTCTGTACTGGTCATCAGCGGAATAGGCTACCAGACCCGGGAATTTACGTTCAACGGGCAGCCTGCAGTGTCTATTGTGCTTCAGGAAGATCAGCAGAACCTGAGCGAAGTAGTGGTTACCGCATTGGGCGTTAAGCGTGAAAAACGCAACCTTACCTACAGTTCGCAGGAGGTAAAAGGTGAACAGTTAACTCAAACCAAAGAGCCCAATCTGGTAAATGCACTGGCGGGTAAAGTTTCAGGTGTACAGATCACCAGTTCATCAGGTTCGCCGGGTAGCTCATCCAGAATAGTAATCAGGGGTGCCAATTCCCTTTATGGAAATAATGAAGCTTTAATGGTAATTGATGGGATTCCGGTCAATAACGATGAAACCGGAAACCTGAATTCTGGCCCGGGAACGAATAGAATAGCAGATTTGGACCCTAATATTATCGAAAGTATCAACGTTTTAAAAGGAGGAGCAGCAACGGCCCTTTATGGTTCTGACGGTGCAAAGGGAGTAATTATCATCACCACTAAAACCGGAATGCAAAACAAGAAACCAACATTGAGTTTTTCATCTTCCCTGTCTTTAGAAACCCCTTTACTGCCGGAGATTCAGAATAAATACTCATTAGGATCAAATGGTGTATACTTTGATGGCGTAAACCAAAAAACAAGTACTTCCTGGGGAGCAAGAATGGACACCCTAAAAATAAACGGACAACCAGCAAAGGTTTACGATCAATCAGATTTATTCTTTAAAACCGGTAAAACCTATACCAATACCATTGGTATAAATGGTGGTGGTGCTTCAGGTACTTATTTCCTATCCTATACCAATCTTTCGCAAGATGGTACGGTACCACAAACCTCCTTTGACAGAAACACGGTTTTTGGAAAATTCAGCACGCAAATACTTAAAAATCTTGACGTTACCTTCTCCCTTAATTATGCCAACACTAAAAACAACAGGTTACCTGAAGGTTATGCTTTAGAGAGTCCGGTGTGGACAATCTTTACGGCACCGGTTTCTTACAATCTTCAACCTGCCCTTAATCCAGACGGAACACAAAGACTTTACCGCTTTTCAAGAAACAATCCGTACTGGGTATTGGATAATATCAGCAACACATCAGTAGTTAACCGGTTTTTACCCACTTTTAACGCCAGTTATAAGCCCCTGAGCTGGTTAACCGTAACAGAACGCTTTGGTGCTGATGTATACACCGAACAAGGAAAGTATCATGAATCTTCACTCTCCGTATCTAATCCCAATGGTCGGATCGTAAATAGTAACACCAATTTCAGACAATACAACAATGACTTAATTATCGGAGCCAATCAAAGTTTTGGTGATTTTAACATTGATGCTATCTTAGGTAATAACATCATCTCTACCTATTCTGAAAATGCATATGCCAACGGGCTTGGGATTACCGTTCCGGGATTTGATAACATAGGATCTACTTCTACGGTTAAATTTACGGAAACCAGCTACTTAAGCAGAAAAATAGGGTTTTACCTGCAATCAAATATCGACTATAAAAAATTCCTGATCCTCTCCCTCACCGGACGATATGACGGAACTTCCGTACTGGCCAGAAACAATAGCTTTTATCCTTATGGCTCTGCTGCTACAAGTTTTATTTTCTCTAACTTCTTTTCAAAAGAAGTTTCTGACATCATGAGCTTCGGAAAGTTAAGGGTATCATACAGTACCGTTGGAAATGCCAGTATTGGTCCATACAGCCTGCTTACACCTTATGAATCACAAACAGTAAGAAACATCGCCTTTCCATATCAAGGTCAATCCGGCTTTCTGATCAGTACGGTATTAAGTGATCCCAACTTAAAAAATGAGCGGATTAATGAATTTGAGGTAGGCCTGGAAACCGGTTTCTTTAAAAACCGTATAGGTTTGGAAGTAACATATTTCGATAAAAAGACCGTAAACGGAATTATTCCCAATGTAGCACTTGCACCTTCAACCGGGTTTAATTCTACCAGTGTAAATACTGCATCCATGCGTAACAGAGGTATCGAAGTACTTTTAAATGCTAAACCCATTAAAACAGAAAACTTTAGCTGGGATTTGACACTGAATTATAGCAGAATCAGAAATAAAGTATTGTCTATTTACAATAACCTTAACCAGATTGGTAATGGCTTTACTTTTATTTTGGCCAATCAACCTTATGGCGTCATTTATGGAACACGATATGCCAAAAACAGTGAGGGCAAATTATCCATCGGTGATGATGGATTGCCATTCGCCGCAGATGAACAGGGCATTATCGGAAACATCAATCCGGATTGGATGGGCGGCATTATCAATAACTTCAAATACAAGCAGTTTACCTTAAGTTTCTCCTTTGATATGAAAAAAGGTGGCGATATCCAGAACAATGTTGATGGCTATGGCTATTTTTATGGTACACCAAAAGTAACCGAAAACCGGGAAAACCGAGTAGTGGAAGGTGTTAATGCCACTACCGGATTACCCAATACGGTTTCAGTTTCAGGTCAGGCTTATTACCAGCGAATCAACAGTATACTTGAATCCGTTATTCAGGATGGTACTTATGTAAAATTGAGAAATGTAAGTTTCGGCTATAACTTAAAACCAACCTGGCTGCAAAAAACGCCTTTCAAAACATTAGGAATCCAGGTTACGGGTAGAAATTTATGGATTTACGCACCACACTTTACTGGTGGGGACCCTGAAGTAAGTTCATTTGGCTCTTCCAATGGTTCACAGGGAATTTATTCCTTCTCTATTCCTACCTCAAGATCTGTAGATTTTAGTCTGAAGTTAACATTGTAAGCACCACATAGCAATAATCAACATGAAAAAGATATATTATATTTTAAGTTTTACACTGATCACAGCTTTTGCCGGCTGCAAAAAATATATAGATGTGAACAATGATCCTAACAGACCAATAGATGTGAAGGAATCGTTGATGCTTCCGCCTATTCAAATGCTCATCTCGCAAAATATAAATGCTTCAGGGGATGGAAACCTGAGTGTGATTCTTCAGCAGTACCTGCAGGTAATGGCCCTGAACCAGGTAGCACCCAATTTCGGCACGTATCAAATGTATCACATAGACATGGATGGTGATTGGAATAGCATCTACGTGCGCACATTAAATAACCTGAACTTGCTGAATATAAAAGCGACAACCAATGGCAATTTAAATTATGCCGCGATTTCGAAAATACTCAGTGCTTATACTTTGGGTTATGCCACAGATGCTTTTGGCGATATCCCTTACAGCCAGGCTTTTAAGGGAAAAGAAATGCTTACGCCTGTGTATGACTCGCAACAGCAGATTTACATACAATTGCAGCGCTTACTGGATGAAAGCATTGCAGATATTGATAAGAAGACGGGTTTAACACCGGGTGCAGATGATCTTATCTATCTTGGTAACATGGCAAAATGGAAAAAGCTTGCCTATACCCTAAAAGCACGCTTCTACATGCATCTGACCAAGGCACCAGGTACTTCTGCAGCAGCACAGGCACAACTGGCCTTAACAGCACTAAGCAATGGTATGCAAAATAATGATGATGATTTTAAAATCTCATTTAGCGGTTCTGCAGGAGCTGAAAACCCATGGCAACAGAACTTTTTACCCGGCAGTACATTCGTGCTGGCAAATACTTTTGTGGATCAGCTGAAATTAAGAAATGATCCCAGACTCAGTAAGATGGTGAAACCAGCTACTGAAACGGGTTTGTATACCGGCAGGCAGATTGGACTGGAAGAAATCGGTAGCCTGGAATCCTATTCTATTCCGGCAGATTTTTATGCAGGTGCCAGTGCAAATAACTACCTCGTTAATTACACTGAAGCTGCTTTCTTAAAAGCTGAGGCTACTTTTATTATTTCCGGTGCTGATGCTGCACAGCCATTTTATGCCGAAGGTGTTCAACGCCATATGGAAAAATTAGGAGTAAGTACAACCGACATTAATAATTACCTTGCTGCAAGGGGGCCACTTCGTGCAACTAATGCCATACAATTAATTATGGAGGAAAAATCGGTGTCTAACTTCCTTAACCCAGAAAACTACACCGACTGGCGCCGCACCGGGTTTCCGGTTTTAAACAAAGTAAAAAATGCATTATCAGAAATTCCGAGAAGGGTTTTATATCCAAATTCAGAAATGATCTCTAATCCTCAACCGCAGCAAAAAGCGAAAATTACCGATCGCCTTTGGTGGGATAATAATTAGAAAATATTTTCAACCATTTTACAAAGGAGGTTGCATCATTGATAAAATGATCAGCCTCTTTTTTATACCAGCTGTTTTGAGGATTATCTGATCTCTTCATGTTCATTCTGAAAGTAGTTAACAGGCTACAACTGATATGGAAAACAGCGCGATTTTAAGAAGAGAAAACAGACAGGCCAACCATTTTGAACATAAACTCAGTAAAAAACAGTAAATTTTTGCACGATCTTCCCACTGATCAGTTTCCAAAACAATTAAAAAGCCATTAGTAATAAGCACTTAATCATATCTGAAATACCGTAAATCAGGATTTATTCACTGCATAAAAATCCTATTTAATAAACAATAGAAACACTTTTTCACTAAAAAATAAAAAAATAGCAGGTGATGTAGCAGCATCTGGATCACCACGGTTATGAAATTAATTCCACTCAGGTATTTAAAAGCTTACAACTTGATGAAAAAAAAGGATTTAGTTTACAGAAAAGAATATACTAATTCACTAATTTTGACATTTGATTTATCTCAATAACTTAAATCCCCAAACAAAACGGTAGATTACCAAACCAATGACCAAAATTTTTCTATTCATTATTATTATTCTATTTTCTATAAATACCTATGCCCAGGAGAGCTTTATTGGAAATATTAACTACATGCTTCTGGAAAAGTATGTTGATTTGGCCAAGCAAAACTACCCTAAAAGGAAAATGTATAAGGCCAGTGAGTTGAGCGCAAAGGCTAAAGTTGGCGTAGCAAGGGCTACTTATTTTGATGCTTTTACAGCTTCTTATAATTATAGTCCAACCAATGCTTCAAAAATTAACACGACCAATAACTATACATTAAACGGCTTGCAGCTTGGTATTTTTTTTAACGTAGGTATTTTATTCAGAACTCCTGCTTATGTAAGGCAGGCGAAAGAAGAACATAATGAAAAGATTTACCAGGCACAGGAGTACGATATATTATTGGCCTCGGAAGTGAAGAAAACCTATTACGAATATTTGCGTGAAGCTGCAGATCTGAAAGTTAAGGCGCAAACCTACACCGATAATAAAGCGGCCAGTGACGCACTTCGATATAAATTTGAGAAAGGCGAAACCAGTCTGGATGATTATACCAAGGCGAAAACGATAACATCATATGCCAATTCTGAACGCTTGCTGGCAGAACTTAATCTGCTCAAAGCTAAAGATTCACTCGAAGCATTGATTGGTGAGGCATTAGAGGACGTGAAATAAAGAAGTATGAACATTCAAGAATTTTTAAATCTTACACGTAAGTACAGGTGGCTGATCATTTCAATCCCTGTACTGACACTCATCATCACGTTTCTCTTTGTGAGGAATCTACCGAAAGAATATAAATCTGTGGCACAGATTTCTACTGGTTTACTAGATCCATCCCGGCAGGTGGCATCGGAAGTACAAGGTTATTCGGGTCCTGATATCATTATAAAACTGAACCAACAGTTTACCACCATTATTGATGTGATGCGGATGCCGAAAAATATGAGTCTGCTGTCTTACAGATTAATATTGCACGACCTCAAAAACCCGCAGGCACCTTTTAAGCCGCTAAGTACCGATCTCAAAAATCTGAATGCTGCCCAAAAACAAGAGGCTATTAATTTGTTCGAGAGCCGCTTGATGAAAAGAGAGGTACTAACCCCCCTTGATAATGGCAGGTTAATGCTGTTCAACCTTGTTGAATCTATGGGCTATGGTACGGTACAGCTGAATAAAAAGCTGAATATTACGCATGAACAGAACAGTGATTTTATATCCGTAGAATTTATTTCTCAGAATACCTTGCTTTCTGTTTTTGTGGTGAATACCCTCGCCAACGATTTTATCAATAATTACAGTTTAGATCAGATCAGCAATAAAAACACATCCATACTGGTGTTGGATTCGCTCCTGAAGAAAAAAGAAACTGTGATGAATGACCGCATACGCCAGTTGAAAGATTATAAAATTAAAAACGGCGTATTAAATCTGGATAAGCAATCACAAATCATCTATCAGCAAATTACTGATAACGAGAATAAAAAAAGTCAGGCCTTAATTGACAGGCAAGCTGCCCTGGCCGCCTTAAAAAATGTAAACGATAAGTTAGATGGCCGGAATACAGATAAATATCTTGGAGCTGAAGTAGTGGCTGATAATCAGGATATCATCAATTTAAAAAACAAAATCGAAACTGCAGAGAATATATACCTGGATGGTGGCTATAAAGCCCTTGATAAAAAGAAAGTTGATTCATTGCAACTGCTGTTGAGTGCAAAGTTATTAAAGTCAAATGACCGTTACGTAAGCGATCCGCTCGTTGCCAAGCAAACTTTAGTTCAAAGACGCATAGCTATAGGAATCGATTTAGAAAAAACAACGGCGGGTATTAAAGATATCGACAGGGAGTTAGACAAGTTAAATGCAAAATTCACCGGAATGGTTCCCTTTGATGCAGGCGTTCAGGATTATGAACGCAATGCCGATGTAGCAACTAAAGAATACCTGGAAATACTAAGCCGCTACAACCAAACCAGTCTGGATAAAAATATTGGTCTGCGCTTGCAACTCGTACAGGAAGGTGTGCCTACCGTTGCGGAATCGTCAAAAAAACCGATTTACATGGCATTAAGTGTTATCGCCAGCTTCGCTATCTGTTTTTTCCTGCTATTTATCATTTACTTTTTAGATCATTCTATTAACAATGCGCAGGAACTAAAAGCAGCTACCAATAGCAAGGTAATCGGTGAGTTAAATTTCATCAAACCTAGAAACAGGGATATCACCAAAATCTGGGAGGAGGAATATACAGACCAAGAAATTTCTTTATTTAAGGACCAAATGCGTGCACTCCGTTTTGAAATTGACCGTTTGCTTGCCACAGAAAACCAGAAAGTTTTGGGAATTACAAGTCTGAAATCTGCCAGATCTCCAATTTTTACACTTGTTGGCTTAACTTATGCTTTTGATTCATTGGGCAAAAAGATTTTAATCATTGGTCATGCTGAAATAGCCCTGGAACTGGAAAAATTGAAAATTCCAACCAACCAATCTATCGGCAATATTTTATCAGGAGCAACCATTGTAGCTGATCAGTCCATTACTTTTTTAAGCAATGATTTAGGAGGTAAGTCGCTGCTGGAAAAGGGAAATCAGGAAGGCATCCAGCAAATATTCAATACATTTAATGCACAGTTTGATTTAATCCTGGTGTATTTAGATCCGGTAAACAGTTTGTCGGCCATTAAAGAGTGGATCTTCTTTACAGATCAATACATCGCTTTATTTATGGCAGGCGACTCCATTGCCAACCATGAAAAGGAAAAGGTTACACAACTGAATGCGGACAAAAAGTTTGCAGGATGGATCATCAGCGGCGTTAAAGCTTAATCAGCAGGCTAATGCTTGATAAACTGAACACCTATATCACGGATAATAAAAAAAAGATTATTTTTTTTATTATCGCCATGTGCCTTTCCATATTAGTTGCTGGTTCCATCAGCAAATTTGGATTGCTTGGTCCCCTGTGTGCAATAGCCATTGCGGCCTCAGGTACTTTTCTGGTGTATGCTGTCAAAAATCCACGCCTTGCCTTTTGGGCCTATTTTGCCTATTGTTTTTGTCTGGGATTTCTGGTTAAATCCTTTTTACAGGTTCCGGTCGGACTTGCTTTAGAAGCGCTATTGCTGCTCACCTGGTGTAGTATCCTGATCAATATGGATAAATTCAACTGGCAAAACATAAAAAATGAACACGTAATATTATCATTAATTTGGTTTGGCATCAGTTTCCTTCAAATATTAAATCCCTACGGTGGCAGCATTGTTGCCTGGTTCAATGAATTAAGGTTTGTGGCTTTAAACTGGTTGCTCATTTCACCACTGGTATTTTTAATATTTAACAGCCGGTCAGACTTAAATAAGTTTATTATATTCATTTTCTTATTTTCTTTTCTCGCCTGTTTATATGGTGTAAAACAACTTTATTTTGGCCTCACCAGCGGCGAACAGCAATGGATGGGCATGGGTAACGAGATGACGCATATTATAAAAGGTAAGCTCCGGGTATTTTCCATTTACTCGGATGCGGGGCAATTTGGTGCCTCGCAGGCCATTATGGCTGTGATCTCGCTGGCACTCCTTATTGGCCCGTTTAGCTTTGGAAAAAAAATAATTATCGCATTATTCACCTTTGTATTTCTATATGGCATGGCCATTTCAGGTACCAGGGGTGCACTATTTGCGCTGGCAGCCGGCGTAGCAAGCGCCTTATTTCTAAGTAAAAATTTTAAGGTATTATTTGTAGGTATCTTGTTATGTGGAAGCGGATTTTTTATCTTAAAATACACAACCATTGGCGAAAATATATTTCAGATCAGTCGTTTACGCAGCGCATTAAATCCGGAAGATGCTTCTTTCAAAGTAAGGCTGGATAACCAGAAAAAGCTAAAATCCATATTAAAAGACTTGCCTTTTGGCGCAGGTTTAGGAATGAGCGGGATGAATGGAATAACCTACAACTCTGATAAAGTCATTGCCAATATACCACCAGACAGCTACTGGGTAAAGGTATGGGTAATGTATGGCGTTGTTGGCCTCATCTTCTGGTTTGCCATTACCTCCTATATTATTGGGAAATGCAGCGGCATTGTTTGGAAAATTCAAGACCCGGGGTTAAAGGCAAAGATGATTGCCCTTACGGCCGGAACAGTGGCCTGTTTTATCTGTAGTTACGGCAATGAAGTGATGAATGGAATGCCATCATCTGTAATCATGTTCATGTCATGGTCTTTTGTATATATTGCACCATGGCTTGATAAAAAGTTAAACCAAACTGAACCTGATGGAAATAATCATCATTAATCTCTTACACATAGCACTTTGGATTTTAGGCATTTACCTGCTTATCAATTGCTTGTATCTGGCTTTTTTTGCGATTGCCGGCCTTTTTAATTTACCTAAATCACAAAAACATGCCATCACTTATAAAAAGATTGCCTTGCTTTTTCCTACCTACAGGGAAAATAGTGTTATTATCGAAAGTGTAAAATCTGCATTAAACCATCATTATAACGGAGACTTTGAAGTTGTCGTTATTGCAGACGGCTTACAGCCCCAAACCATTGCCATTTTGAAAGAAATGGGTGCAAATGTTATCGAGGTTTTTTTTGAAAAAAGCACCAAAGGGAAAGCCATGCACTTTGCCATGGAAGAGCTAAAAGATAAGGGTTTCGATATTGCAATGGTATTGGATGTTGATAATGTATTGGGAGCAGATTGTTTGCATTACATCAATTATGCCTTTCAACAGGGGAACAAAGTCATTCAGGTACACCGAACAGCTAAAAATGTAGATACCAGTTTTGCTTTCTTAGACGCTTGTAATGAAGAGGTGAATAACCAGATCTACCGCAAAGGTCACGCTGTTTTGGGTTTATCGGCCACACTAATTGGGTCGGGAGTGGCTTTCGATTTTTCATATTTCCATAGCAAATTAGGTTATATTGGAGAAACAGTGGGCGAAGATAAAAAACTGGATTTTATGATGGCCAGTGATAAAGTTAAAGTGGCTTACCTAAATGATGTATTTGTTTATGATGAAAAAGTAGAAAATGCACAGGTGTTTACCAATCAGCGAACAAGATGGATTGCATCTCAAATAGAATTCCTGAAAGAATATGCTTTAGAAGGCATCTTGATGTTATTTAAGGGAAACATAGCGTTTTTCAATAAAACATTTCAAACTTTTTTAGTACCCAGGATCTTGCTACTGGCATTGCTATTCATCATGGCTGCACAATCATTTTTTAATCCTATCGGACCGGGCAGGGAATTCTGGATCACATTATTCCTTAGTCTTTGCATTACCTTGTTCATCGCCGTACCCAGAAAATTCTATGTAGATAAAAGGCTTTATCTGGCTATCTTACAAATTCCGAGAGCAATGATTGGAATGGTGATCGCATTATTTAGTATTGGCAAGGCCAAAAAATCTTTTATGGTCACGCCGCATCACAATAAACCTGTTAAAGATAATCATTAATCATGCCGATAGAATTGTTGGCCATCATAGGCACCCTGTTTGGAATAGTGGGTTTCATCAGAGGACTAAACACATCAGAACATACAAAAAAGTAAGAAAATGTCGATTTTAAAGAACAGAGACATTATTATCGTTGGTCAGCAACCCTGGGACACCGCAATTGGCAGTAATTGCAAAGATCTGGCGCTTGAATTTAGCAAAAATAACCGGGTACTGTACGTGAATGCACCTTTAGACCGAAGGACGAGCTTGCAACAAAGAAATGTTGAATTGGTAAAGAAAAGGTTGCGCATTATTGCCGGTAAGGAAGAAGGCCTCGAACAGGTATCGCCAAATCTGTGGGTGTATTATCCTAAAGTCATAGTCGAATCCATTAACTGGATCAAAATCATGCCGGTATTCCGCTGGTTAAATAAATTAAATAACAGGAAATTTGCCCGGGACATTCATGTCGCATCAAAAAGATTGAATTTTGAAAATTTCGTTCTGTTTAATGACAATGATATTTTCAGGAGCTTTCATTTAAAGGAATTTTTAAAACCTGGGATAAGTGTTTATTACTCCAGAGACTATATCATTGCTACCCCCTATTGGCAGTATCATGGAAAATACATGGAGCCACAACTGATTGAAAAAAGTGATTTATGCGTGGCAAATTCAGTTTTCCTGGCCAACTATTGTAAAAAATACAATCCGAATTCTTTTTATGTTGGACAGGGTTGTGATTTTAAGTTGTTCAAACATGATGGCCCTATTTCTTTACCAGATGATCTTTCTGCAATCAGAGGTCCGAGATTGGGGTATGTAGGTGCCATATTATCATTAAGGCTTGATGAAGCCATTCTTTTACACCTGGCAAAAACACGACCAGACTGGAGTATCATATTGGTTGGACCAGAGGATGATGATTTTAAAAGAAGTGAACTTCATCAATTAGACAATGTACACTTTTTAGGAAGCAAAAAAACGGAGACACTGGCTGCGTACATTAAAGGATTTGATGTTTGCTTAAATCCGCAGGCGATAAACCCGCTTACCATAGGCAATTATCCTCGTAAAATTGACGAATATCTGGCCATGGGCAAACCCACTATCGCCACCAATACAGCAGCCATGAGCATTTTTGAACAGCATGTTTACCTGGCTGAAACGAAAGAAGATTACGTGACATTGGCAGAAAAAGCATTGGTTGAGCACAGCGAAACTTTGGCTACTGCACGAATTAACTTTGCACATACCCATACATGGGCCAAAAATGCCGAAGAAATTTACCAGGCTATAAATGATGTCTCAGCAAATAAAAGTTAGATTGCATCCATGAAATCGATTATCAAAAGCATTTAGATTATTTTTGCCAGGCAGATTAACATCAATATTAATAAAACGCCATGTCCACCACCTCCATCATTACCGTCAATTTTCACCAGGAAGCCGTAACCATCGCACTACTCCAGTCAATCGGTAAACATTATGATGGAAAAGATGTTGAAGTGATCATTGTAGACAACGGGGCTAAGCAAAACCAGGAAAATGTTTTTCAACCTTACTTTGAAAACATTAAATATATTCAATCGAAGGAGAATCTGGGCTTCGCTGGCGGAAATAATTTAGGAATTAAGCAAGCCATTGGCGATTATATCTTTTTATTAAATAACGACACCGAATTGCCTGCCGGATGTATCGAAACCCTTTGCGCAGAATTTGAACAACATAAAAACATAGGACTTTTGTCGCCGTTATTATTGTATTACGACCGAAAGGATGTAATTCAGTATGCAGGTTTCACGCCTGTAAATCACCTCACAGGCAGAAATGCCACCATTGGCGAACTGGATCGAAATGAAGGGCAATATGCCAATAAAAGCCATCAAACCGGGTATTGCCATGGTGCCGCAATGATGTGCCGTAAGGAAGACCTGCTCAGAGCAGGCTTAATGGAAGAAAATTATTTTCTGTATTATGAAGAGCTGGACTGGTGTGAAAAATTCAAAGCAATTGGCAAACAAGTTTGGTTTACTGGCAAAACCCATGTTTACCACAAGGAATCAATAAGTGTTGGCATAGACAGCCCGCTAAAAATTTATTTCCACACGCGCAACAGGATGCTCTTTATCAGGAAGAATACAGGCTTAATGAATACCGTTCTCTTTTCTGTGTACTATACTCTAATAGCCTGCCCGAAGGCGGTGTTTAAATATTTATTTAATCAGCAATCGCACCTGGCAAAATGGGTATTAAAAGGCCTGTTATGGAATTATACCCATCGTAAGGACAGCAAAAATTTAGGATTCGATCTGCAGAAGTAAGTTTTCAATTAATCTATCTCAGCCTTTTCAAGACCGTTAACACAGCATAATTGCTGAAGTGATATACAGACTTTACAAGACCAAGTTTTTCGCTTTCCCTAAAAATTTTCCAGGTTTTGACAATGGCCTTCATTTTATTTGATGACTGGGAATGTTTCCTGATTCTATACAAGGCCAATGGTTCATTGATTCCGTATCCCAGTTTACACTTTTTAAGCAACTGCAGGAAGAAAATCCAGTCTTCATGGCCCGCCTTCGAAAATTGTAAATCTCCGATAGTGCTCTTCAGCATCATGGAAGTTGAAAATATGATGACATTATGCGACAATAATTGAGTGTAGCTCACATGAAACGGCGCCGGAATTACCCCTGAAATGATATCGCCATCTTCATTAATTCTATTGTAGGCACAGAAGGTTAAGCTGAGCATTTCTTTTTCCATATAAGCCACCTGGCGGCCTAGCTTATTTTCCAGCCAGATATCATCACTGTCCAGAAACGCAATATATTTACCGCCGGCTTTTGCCATCCCAAGGTTTCTCGCGTGTGAAACACCTTTGTTTTCCGGTAAACGAATCAATTGTATGTTATTGTGCTGATTAGCAAACTTTTCTACAATGGTGCAGGTATCATCTGATGATTTGTCATCGATGATAATTAATTCCCATGAGGTATAATTCTGGGCAATCACTGAATTTAAGGTTGCCGTAATAAACTTAGCAGAATTATGGCAGGGTACAATTATCGATACGAGTGGTTCCAATTGATTAAAAAATTAAAATCTTGCGTTTGAGGACTAAAATAGAGAATTATTGCAAACCTTTTAAGTGCTTGTATAAATTAAATAAAAAACCACTACTTTAGTCATCCTTTATTTATGGATAGAAGACGCTTCGTAATTAACCTGGTTTCCAATCTTTTTAGTGCCCTTTCCGGCATCGGAATCTCTTTCTTTTTAACGCCATACATCGTAGCGCATTTAGGTAAGGAGGCTTATGGTTTTTTTCCGTTAACCAATAACTTTATCATGTATGCAGGTATTATCACCACTGCATTAAACTCCATGTCCAGCCGGTACATCACTATAAGTTTAGAGAAAAAGGAAATCAGGGAGGTAAATACCTATTTCAATTCCATATTATTTGGAAACCTGTTGATTTCGTTCTTTTTTATCATTTTAAGTGCATTGTTCTGCTATTTCATCAGCAATATACTTGATATTCCTACCCGACTCTTTGAAGATGTAAGGTTACTCTTCGTCTTCATGTTTATCAGCCTGGTTATCAATGTATCATCAGCAGTTTTTTCTGTAACGGCTTTTGCGCTAAACAGATTTGACCGCTTAGCCTATATCAATATTGCTTCTAACATCATAAAACTGGGTACCATCATATTACTGTTTTATTTTTTCACGCCGAAGATTTACTTTTTAGGTTTAGTTACGGCCATACTGTCGCTTTACACCCTCATCGCGAACTACAGGCTTACCAAAAAACTACTGCCAGAAATTGTTATCGATTGGGCTTTCTTCGCTAAAGGTACACTGTCTGTAGTTGTTGGCGCCGGAATCTGGAATTCCATCATGGCACTATCTAATGTGATTAACACCCAATTGGATTTATTGATTGCCAATCATTTTTTTGGCGCATCAGGCATGGGCTTTTTATCCCTCACCAAATTTATTCCGAACGCCATTTATATCCTGCTGGGGATCATCGTTCCCATATTTTTACCGGAAATGTTTAAGGCCTATGCCCGAAACGATATGGAGAAACTTAAGCATACCTTAAATCAGTCTTTTAAAGCCATATTCCTGGTGGTTTTAGTACCCCTGGCGGTATTTTTTGTTTATGGAGAAGATTTTTTTCATCTGTGGTTACCCACGCAGGATGCAAAAGGGCTGCACATTCTTTCTATTATTACACTTATTCCCTTTATCGTTCATGGAACGGTAGAAACGGTATATCATGTCTTTGTTATTACTAATAAATTAAGAATGGCTTCCATATGGGGAATTTTTATCTCTATACTAAATTACGTTTTAGTAATACTCCTATGTTTATACAGTAATCTGGGTGTATATGCCATACCCGTTGCAGCACTGATCAGTGGTGTATTTAGTCACCTTACCTTTACCCCATTATATGCAGCCTATTGCCTGGAAGAAAAGCGATGGTATTTTTTTATCAAAATGATCAAGGGCCTTGCAGGATTTATGCTGCTGTTATTAATTGCATATGGCTGGAAAAAACTCAATCTGTTTACCATTGACTCCTGGATTACCTTTTTAACCAATGGCTTGATCATTGGCACCATACTTTTTCTAATTTCCCTGCTGATCAAGTTTGAGCGTACCGAATTATATGAAGGCTATCAAAAAATAAAAAGGAAAGTGATACGATGATACCAAAAATTATACACTACTGCTGGTTTGGAAAAGGAGAAATGCCAGACCTCGTTTTACAATGCATTGCCTCCTGGAACCGTTATCTTCCGGCATACGAAATTATGGTTTGGAACGAAGAAAACTTTGACGTGAACCTATATCAATATTCAAAGGAAGCCTATGATGAACGTAAGTTTGCCTTCGTATCTGATATTTGCCGGTTATATGCCCTTAAAACAGTGGGGGGGATTTACCTCGATACTGACGTAGAATTTCTCAGGCCGCTGGATGACGCCATGCTTCGGGATGTTGCCTTTACCGGATTTGAAGGGAATTTTTTACTGTCTTCGGCAATAATGGGAAGTATGAAGGAGGGCCAATGGATCAATGAATTATTATCTTATTATCACAACAGAAGTTTTTACCTGGCGAATGGAGCATTAGATCTTAATCCAAATACGGAGAGTATAACGGCATTCATGAAAGAAAAAAAATCCCTCAAAACGGATAATACTTTACAAGTCTTGTCAAACTATTGCACCATCTACCCAAGTGACTATTTCAGCCCGAAAAGTTGGAAAACGCTAAAGATAAATATCACCGGAAATACTTACAGCATTCATCATTTTGCGGCTTCATGGCTTCAGCATTCCAACTATAGCACGCTCGGCAAACTGGCTAACCTGTTATTGGGAAAAAGAATTTCGGATTTTTTATCCAAACATTACCGAAAGCTTAAGGGATCATAATCATCTTTTAAAAACATCCAATTTTCAGATCAGGTAGTGGATAGCAAAGCTCAATATCAACCGTTTCTTTTTTGAATTTCCACCTGAAGCTCATCCATTACCTGGTTGAGCACACGATTAACCTCCTCAATCATGGAATGCAGCTCCGCTCCACTTCCATCTTCATTCAATGCTTCGATGCTTCTGATGGTGCGCTGAATTGATTTGATTTCCAGATGATCAATAGTGGATTTTAACTTATGCGCCAGTTTAGAAACCTGAGGAAGATCATTTTCCCGGAAACAGGCATTAAGATGATTTAATGTATCAGGTACCTGTCCACAAAACAACTCAATCATTTTAGTTACAAAATCTTCCCTCCCCTTGCTGATTATTCTGAGGCCTTCTAAACTATATAAAGGTTGCGTAAGCTCCGGCTCTGGAATATGAATTGGTTTCTTCTTCATCCAGCCATCTATCACCTTGATCAGGAGTTCTTCATTAATGGGCTTGGTAAGGTAATCATCCATCCCCGCAGCAATACACCTTTCCCTTTCTCCCGCAACCACAGAAGCCGTAAGGGCGATGATCGTGCCGGGGTATCCCTGCTGCCTCAAAATGCTGGTTGTTTCATACCCATCCATTACAGGCATTTGAATATCCATCAGGATAATATCGTAAACTTCATCCTTAACCATGTCAAGTGCCATCTCACCATGCTCGGCATTCAATACCTGAGCGCCATAATTCAATAAAATTGCACTGGCCACCAGTCTGTTGGTTTCATTATCGTCAACAACCAGAATTTTTCTACCCGCAAACAATTCTTCGTTCTGGGTTACGATAACATCATCCGGAAGGTGGATATCAGTGCCTTTCTGAAGTTTGATAATAAAAGAAATTTCAGAACCTGCTCCTCTTTCGCTTTTCACATCGAAATGCCCACCCATCTGTTTCACCAATTTCTGAGAAATACTCATCCCCAACCCTGTTCCGCCATGTTTACGCGATACAGATTCATTTTCCTGACTGAAATTGTCGAAAAGCCGGTTCACGAATTCCGGGGCCATTCCAATTCCGGAGTCCTTCACCAGAATTTTAATTTCCTGGCTTCCCTGATCCTCTTTCAAAACTGCGGCGGTTAATGATACAAAACCTTTCTCGGTAAATTTTATAGCGTTACTCAGCAGATTCATGACTACCTGATTGATCCTCAAGGGATCTCCTATTAATACTGGTGCAATATCAATGTCTTCCGGAAGGATAAAGTCTATTTCCAATCCCTTCTTTTCTGCCTGATCCCGCATTAACTGCGTAACCTTTGAAAGAACTACCGGAAGATTAAAACCTATATGCTCCAGTTCAACTTTACCGCCCTCTATTTTGGAAAGATCCAGAATATCGTCAATAATTCCCAACAGGTTGGTTGATGCTGTTTGTATGGTTTGAAGATAATAATCCTGTTCTTCAGTAAGCTTGGTTTTAGAAAGCTGACCAGCCATGGTGATGATGGCATTCATAGGCGTTCTGATCTCATGGCTCATATTGGCCAGAAACAGTTCTTTGATGTCGGAAGGTTTTTCATTAACTGTATTTGCCGTCATCAGTTCCTGGTTATTGTTGCGCAAAAATTTTTCTCCGGCAAATAAAAATGATTTCTGGGCACTGATTTCCTCCCATTTTCCTAAAACTCTTCCATCAACATTTTTTGCCTGGAGCGCTGTATCTCTGCCCAAAAAAATCAGATTGTCCATATCTTCCTGATCAAACCGCTCAAAATGATCTGTGAAATTTTCTCCAATATAATCTCCATATAGTGTTTTTAATACCTCACCCATCTGAACGATGTTCAGATTTTCATCTAATAACAAAAAGTAAGGATAAAGTCTGTTTAATTGAGCGAAATTGAGTTGTAAAAAATTGGTTTCCATTAATCAGATGGTTATAAGATGCCTAAATTTATGAAAATACCGATAAAATCAGAATTTAAATAGACATACTAAAAATAATGTGTGACCGGAATCGTGAGATAATGCTGCCCCTGCAATTTAAACTGTTTATTAAAACTAAGATCAATAACCATTTTGTCCATTCTGAGTTTTATATGCTTGAAACTGTTTTTTAACTTTAGGCCAATATTAAGAATCTCTAAAAGACGATGCTTTTGTGTCTGTACAAAAATACCGGGTTTAAATATTTTGTAGAAAATGTGGTCAGTATACCACTATAAGTTTTGTAATTGTAGGCTATGTATGTAGATTTGTCATGATAATAAAAACAATTAAAATATCTACACCCTAAAGGAGTAAAACAGATAGCAACGATTAATTTTTTCTTATTATTGTGTGTTACCAGTAAAGATTTAATATGATTTTCCGGATGATAAATGTATTTATATACATTACTTATTTAATGATCCGGGCAATGAAAATTAAAGTCAGTTTGGTGATTACTTAATGTTAATTGCTATTTTTCACTAAACTATCCCTGGTAATACCTGTAATAAGCTCTATCATACGTCTTTCCAAATGAGTAAAACTAACAATCCCAAAATACACATACTCCTAGTTGAGGATGATGAATTCATGCAAGCCATACTTGATGAGATTTTGAATGTAAATTATCGCATAGATATCAGACCAGATGGCTTGGGTGCGTTAGCTTTTTTACAAAGCGGGAACATTCCTGACCTGATTATTTCAGATCTGAATACACCAAACATGAATGGGCTCGAATTAATAGAGCAACTTAAAGTGAGCGATTTTTTCAGTTCACTTCCTATCATGATTTTATCAGGTGAAGAAAGCTCCGATAAACGTATTAAATGTCTTGATGCCGGTGCCGATGATTTCGTGGTGAAACCTTTTAACCCTGCAGAATTGGAAGCTAGAATTAAGATGGTGTTAAGACGGGCCGGAAAAAGTGTGATCTAATGGAAAGTACTGATAGAGCCAATACGCAGATCATAGCCTTTGTTGGCTTCGTTGATGATTTTTTACATTCTTTTCTTGAAAGTTGTGACTTCAATGGCATACAGCTGGTGCATTTCGAGAATGGAATGGTGCTTGTTCAAGAATGGGAAGCTAAAAAGCTGCCTATAGTGGCAATTATTTCTCATAGCGAAATATTATCCAGCGGAGGCCTTTCGCTGATGGAAACAATTAAAAACAGGAAGATGCCAGCCGTGCCTTTCTTTTTAGTTGTAAGGTATTTTAATTCAAATCTGAGGATATTAGCACTTACTGCAGGTATCTCTGATGTTTTCAGACTTCCTTTGCAAAAAGACCGTTTGGAAAAACGTGTACTTTTCTTCATCCGGAATGGGGCTTCGTTAATTAAAGAACTGCCTGCTCACAGCAGGCCGGTATATCATACCGGATTGGCCAAACGCATATTTGATGTTTTTTTTGCCGGCATGGCACTGATTATGCTGTTTCCCCTATTCATTTTGGTTGCGATTTCCATACGTCTGGAATCTAAAGGGCCTGTATTTTATTATTCTTTACGCACAGGAACAGGATTTAAGATCTTCAGATTTTATAAATTCAGATCAATGTACATCAACGCTGATCAGAAAGTTAAAGACCTGATGCACCTCAACCAATACAATATTGACGAAAAGAAGGAAGAAAAGCTTACGCAGGAAAATCAGGTGCTTTGCGATACTTGTATGCAAACAGGTAAATGCCAATATCCTATTTATGCAGATGGGGCAAAATGGTGTGAAAAAGATGATGCTTACGTTAATTCAATGAAAAACGGATCTGCTTTTTTTAAGATTACCAACGATCCAAGAATTACCAAGGTGGGTAATTTCATCAGAAATACGAGCATTGATGAATTGCCGCAGCTGTGGAATGTTATAAAAGGCGACATGAGCATTGTTGGTAACCGGCCATTACCCATTTATGAAGCAGAAAAACTAACGACCGATAAGTCTGTTCTGAGATTTGCCGCACCAGCTGGATTAACCGGTTTATGGCAGGTTGAGAAACGTGGTAAAGGAAAAATGAGTGAAGAAGAACGATTGATGCTGGATAATACCTATGCAAAAAATCAAAGTTTTAAAAACGATATTAAACTGATTTTAAGAACAATACCTGCCATTTTCCAGAAAGAGAGTGTTTAAATATAAGCTGATCAGCAATAGAATACCATTATTTAGACTTTCTTATTCAGAAGAATTTATTTCAGAACTGCTTATAAAACCATATCTTCAAAACCAAAACAAACTAACCAACTATTTTCTTCCAATAGCGCAAAAATCAAACAGTATTAGAATATATTAATATCTGCAGGTAGCCTGATAACAGCTGCATGCAGATATAGAAAATGGCTTAAGTAAACCGGCTTATAGTGATTACCACTATGCAAAACAAATTGAAATGCAAGAAAAAGAATTAGCCCGCCTGCGTGCACTGTATAGTTACGATATCATAGACTCCGATAAAGAGCGTGATTTTGATAGGCTCACAGAAATTGCCTCTTTGATCGCCGATTGCGAAATTTCATTAATTTCCTTTATTGATAAAAACAGGGTATGGTATAAATCAGCTAAAGGGCTTTCTGTAGAGGAGGAGCCCAGAGGATTTACCATGTGTGAATGCGCCTTACTATCTGATAAGCCTTTCATTGTAGAAGATACACTGGAAGATGCGCACTGGTGTACGCATCCAATGGTACAGGAGGGAATTAAAGTACGTTTCTATGCCGGTTTTCCACTTATTGATCCTAATGGATTTACACTCGGCTCATTTTGTGTAATCAGTACAAAACCAAATAAGATATCGCTATCACAGCAAAAACAGCTTTCACTTCTCGCAGAGGAAGCCATCACCGTTATTGTAGACCGTCGGAAAAAGCAGGAATACAAAAACTTCAGTCACCTGATCAATAACTCTGAGGATCTGATCTGCATTTTGGCTCAGGATTGGACTTTTAAGATGGCCAACCCATGCTTCAATGAATGCCTGGGATGGAGTGAAGAAGAGCTGCAATTCAAAACTATTTTTGATATTGTTCCGGAAGAAGATCAAGATAAGGCAAAGGCATTTTGGTCTAACATTAAAAAGGGCCAGGCAGATGAGCAAAATACACATCAGATAGCAATAAAGACAGGTGGTCACCGGATAATTGAATGGAGTGCTACTGCTGAAAAAACAGATAAAAATATATTTGCAATTGGAAGGGATGTTACAGCTGAAATAGAAAAAAACCAGGCGTTAAAAGTTAGTGAGCAAAAGTTAAAGGCATTTTTTGAAAGTTCACAAGGACTAATGTGTACGCATGATATCCATGGTAAATTAATTTCCATTAATCCTATCGGCGCCAGAACATTAGGCTATTCCAGGGCGGAGCTTATTGATAAAACGCTTTTTGACATCGTTCCGATAGAACAGCACGATGATCTACATCAATATCTTGCAGATATCTTATCAAACGGCTTTTCTAAGGGCTATATGGTTATTAAACGCAAATCGGGTGAAGAACGGTTGTGGTTATATTCAAACATACTGGAAGGTGACCTTAATGGTGAACCCTATATTATTGGAAATGCTGTAGATATAACTGACCAAAAGAAATTAGAAAAAGATCTTCTTCATACGAAAAATTTACTGGAGGAAACCAGTGCCCTGTCAAAAATTGGTGGCTGGGAGCTTAACTTAGTTGATCATCAGCTTTATTGGTCCAGTATCACACGTGAAATCCATTCCGTACCAGATGGGTTTATTCCGACTAAAGAAAATGCAATTCAATTCTACAAAAGTGGAGAAAGCAGAGAAAAAATCATGCAAACGGTACAGGAATGCTTGCTTACAGGTAAAGACTGGGACCTGGAACTTCAGATTATCGACTTTAATGGTAAGGAAATCTGGGTACGCACAAAAGGCAATGTACATATTGTAAAGGAAGAACCAATTCGTCTGTATGGCACCTTTCAAAATATTGATGATCAGAAGCGTGCACAGCTGGAAGTAACCGCTTCTAAAAAACTGCTGGATGATGTCCTTTCAGCAGCTACCGGAGTAAGTATAATCGCTACAGATTTAGAGGGTACCATCACCGTGTTTAACGAGGGTTCAGTACAATTATTAGGCTATACTGCCGAAGAAATAATAGGCAAGCAAACACCAGTCATCTTTCACGACCCGAAAGAAATAGAAGAACTTTGTACCGATTTCAGTTCTTCATTAGATTTCGAAGTTTCAGGATTTGGCTTTTATAAACAGTGTGCAGATCATCTTCAGAAAGAAAGAACATTTACTTTTATTACCAAATCAGGCAAACGGCTAAGGGTATCATTATCCATCACGTCTATAAAAGATAGCAACGGCAATATCATAGGTTATTTAGGCATTTCGATTGATATTACGCAGAAAGAAGCCACAGAAAAAGAACTGGCAACAGAAAAAGCATTATTACTGGCTTTCATTGAAAATGCACCTGCATCTGTAGCCATGATTGATGCAGATATGCGTTTTCTGATGACAAGCAAAACCTGGTTAAAAGACTACACCCAGATTGAGGGAAATATCAAGGGATTATCGTATTATGATGTTTTCCCTAATTTATCCGATGAACGCAAGGCTGTGCATCAAGAGGTGCTCAATGGTAGGGTTGTTAAAAAAGAGGAAGATGTATATGTTGACGTCAAAACCAATACACCAAATCATATTTCCTGGGAAATGAGACCCTGGTTTAAAGCAGACAACTCTATTGGTGGCATGATGATCTTTACACACAACATTTCAGCAAGTGTTCACCACCGGCAAGAGTTAACTGTAGCGCGATTACGCGCCGACCTGGCTAACATGGCAAAGTCTGAATTTCTCGCCAATATGAGTCACGAAATCAGAACGCCATTAAATGGCGTGATTGGTTTCACAGATCTGGTATTAAAAACCCAGTTGAATCATACCCAAAAGCAATACTTAAAGATTGTCAATCAATCTGCCAATGCACTGTTGAGCATTATCAATGATATTTTAGATTTCTCAAAAATTGAGGCCGGAAAATTTGAGCTTGATATTGAAAGGTGTGATCTTTATGAAATTGCAGGACAAGCGAGCGATATCACCAACTACCAGATTCAAACTAAGAAATTAGAAATGCTGTTAAATGTTCAGCCAAATCTTCCAAGATTTATCTGGACTGACGCACTTCGATTAAAACAGGTACTGATTAATTTATTGGGGAATGCAGCAAAATTTACGGCCAAAGGAGAAATTGAACTTAAGATAGAATCCCTGAGCGAAAGTCAAAACCATCACTTACTTCGGTTTAGCGTTCGTGATACCGGTATCGGAATCGCAAAGGGAACGCAGGCAAAAATTTTTAACGCATTTTCGCAGGAAGATTCTTCCACCACAAAAAAATATGGTGGTACCGGCTTAGGACTTACAATTTCAAATAAATTATTAAAGATGATGGATAGCCGCCTCTATCTGGAAAGTTCTCCCGGACAAGGCAGTATTTTTTACTTCGACTTAAATCTGAAGTCGGAAGAGGGCGATCCGGTGGAATGGCTTGGTCTGGAAAACGTCACTAATGTGCTCATCGTAGATGATAACGACAACAACAGGAATATCTTAACAGACATGCTGCTGTTGAAAAACATCAAGTCTGATCATGCACGAAATGGCTTCGAAGCACTACAATTTCTGGCTGAAGGCAGAAACTACGATGCAATTTTGATGGATTATCACATGCAATATATGGATGGGATAGAAACCACAAAGAAAATCAGGGATAATTTTACACATGGAGATGAAAAGCTTCCTGTAATTCTGCTCCACAGCTCTTCAGATGACGGCACAATTATCAAAGCCTGCAACGAACTTGAAATTGAAAACAGGTTACTAAAGCCAATAAAAATAGATAAGCTTTATCATGCTTTGGTGAGACTCAAAACAAAGGAACCAGTACCGAGAAATCTGGAAATTTCAGCACCAACAGTATCGCATAAAAACCATGAATACAGTTTTTTGATTGTTGAAGACAATGAAGTAAACAGATTCCTCACACGCTCATATATTGAAAAACTTTATCCGCAAAGCATAATTGTAGAAGCGGAAAATGGCCTGGTAGGTATCAAAGAATTCGAAAAAATGCCATTTAGCCTTGTTTTTATGGACATACAAATGCCGGAAATGAACGGTTATGCATGTACAAAAAAAATAAGATCACTAGAAAAAGGTAAAAGAACGCCAATAATTGCTTTAACCGCTGCCAATGTAAAAGGAGAAAGAGAAAAAAGCGTTGCTGCCGATATGGATGATTTTATGACTAAACCCGTTCTGGAAGAAAATATTGAAGCCATATTAAGCAAGTGGCTGGTTCAGCCCGAAACGCCTGAACATGATGAAATTGAAAATGAAACTGATCAGGATCTGGTTCATTTTAATATTAAAAAACTGGCATCCTACTTTAGTGAAGATGCCGTTAAATTGCAAAAAATCATTGGGATCACACTTAATCAGCTTCATCAGGCACAACAACAGCTGGATAAGAATATATTACCTGAAGATGCCGAGATGGTACTTTCAATATCACATAAGTTGTACGGCATGTCTACCTCTGCCGGACTTGAGAATTTAGCCGGGATAAGCAGGGAATTACAAAAGGTTGATGTGGCAGATCATATCTCACTTCAAAAGGGAGCAGCAGCACTCCTTGCAGAGATAAAATTGCTGATTCCGGTATTAATGAAACACAAAAAGGAAGAATAATGCTTAGGGCGGCTCCGCGTGTTGGAGTCGCTTAATGCCTTTTGTAACTACAACCATGTGGTTAAATGAACGGCCTTTCGCTATTACCCAGTTCCAAAAATTAGAGGCTTAAAAAAATGGAGTCAGTTATACCTAGATAACTGACTCCAACCAAGTGTTCCCAGAGGGATTCGAACCCCCATCGGTGGTACCGGAAACCACAATTCTATCCATTGAACTATGGGAACTTTGAGCGGCAAATATATAACTTGCCATCCAAATTTGACGTATTTTTAAAAAAATAGTAGAATATATTTCTGCTACCGGCGTCTAACAATCTTTTCGCCATATGATTTAATCTGCCATTCCTGGTTATTTCAGTTGTTAAATCATTTCTATATAAAGCAACACTGCACAGTTAAAAAAGGATAGATCGGGTATGAAGGAATACTGATCAAGCCCTTCAATTCGTTATTTAAGTTAAATTCAGTAAATGTTCACCACTTATCTATACTCCCGTTCGTCATAACCGAGATATTTCAATATTTTTACTGGCTTCAATGTTAATATTGAAACGTGATTGGATTAAAATAACTGATATATACAAAACAACATGATATCAGTTCAATTGGAAAAAGATACATAACCCCTGATAGCAAATGCCTGAAAATAAAAATTACGACGCACAATTTTGTGGAAACCTGGCCATACACCAAACCAATTCCATACAGGATTATGGCTATTTACTGGTATTAGCGCAGGAAAACCTCGAAATCATACAAGGCAGTGAAAACATCGATCAAATTTTCGAAAATACAATCCAGGCGCTCATCGGCACCAACATCGCTACATTCCTTCATGCGGAAGACCTTATCTACCTCAAAACGGAGATCAGCAAAGGTGAACGTAGCCGCCTGCCCTTTAACTTTACTTTAAATTTCCCTTCTGGTACTGTGCCGGTGAATATACTGGCACATGTAAAAAAAGATTTTATTATCCTGGAGATAGAAAAAGAGGCAGATACTACAGAAAGAAGCTTTACGGATGTTTTCCAGGAGGTTCGCTCTTTTATCTCTACCATTGAGAAAACCAGCAGCGTTATAGAAATTTGTGAGGCCAGCATCCGCGAAATCAGGCGCATCTCCGGCTTCGATGGCATCCGGATGTACAGTTTTGATGAGCAATGGAATGGTACCGTTATTGCCGAAGAAATTACCGGAAAGCTGGAAAGTTACCTCGGACAAACCTTTCCTGCATCTGATGTACCAAAACAGGCCCGTGCACTTTATATCCAAAATCCTTACCGGTTAATTCCAAACAGACTTTATCAGTCATACCGCTTATATCCGGTAATCAACCCCATATTTAACGGCTTTTTAGATTTATCAGACTGTAACCTCCGCAGTATTGCAGGCGTGCACCTGGAATACATGAAAAATATGGGTGTAACGGCTTCCATGTCTATCCGTGTGATGGCGGAGGGGAAACTCTGGGGACTTATTTCCTGCCACCATGAAACACCTAAATACCTGACTGTGGAAAACAGGTCTATATTTGAATGGTTAAGCATGGAAATTTCTCATCGCATTTCCGCTGTTATTATACAGGAATCGTTAAGCCGTTCTGCCGCACTGCTTCAGAAAAAAACCTTGATTATAGAAAATATCTATTCAAAAGGAAATATCCTTAACGGAATAACGGAAGATCAAAACCAAAACCTGCGCTCTTTGTTTAACGCTACAGGATTTTTAGTTCATGCTGACGGAATAGTATCCAGCGGCGGAACGGTACCTGAAAATGAGGTGCTGGATAACATCATATTATGGATCAAGAGCAAATCTCTCGTAAATGTATTCCATACCAATAACCTGAGTGATGTGTTTGAAGATGCAGATGATTATGCAGATGTGGCCAGCGGAATGCTTGTTATCCCGATCAATCCGGGTCTGGGTGATTTTATAGTTTGTTTCAGGCCTGAAGTAGTGAAGCAAATTAAGTGGGGCGGTGATCCCAATCAGGCCATCAATTTTGAAAAAGACGGCAAAAGTTACCATCCCAGAAACTCATTTAAGCTTTGGCTGGAAACCGTTCACGGACAATCTGAAGCATGGTCGGAACAGGAAATGGAAACGGCAGAATCATTAAGGAACTTCCTTTTTGAATTTAGTACCACATCACTATACAATTAGTGTACAATGACTGACAAGAAAACAAAAGAAGGTATAAAAAGATACGATAAATACATTGTTGCCATAGGTGCATCGGCCGGTGGACTGGAAGCCATTCATGAGTTTTTTGATCATATGCCTGCCAATGCAAGCTTTTCTTTCGTGGTGATCCAGCATTTATCATCCGATTACAAGAGCCTGCTGGTAGAACTGGTGGGCAAACATACACACATGAAAGTGTTTGAGGCGGCCAATGATATGACTATCCAGCAGGATTGTGTTTACATTATCCCGAACAATAAGCTGATGACGATGAGTCATGGCCGTTTAAGACTGGCAGAAAAATCACTTGTAAAAGCACCAAATACCGCGATTGACCACTTTCTTTATACCCTGGCAAAAGATAAAAAAGAAAAAGCCATCGCCATTATTCTTTCCGGTACAGGCACTGATGGCACCAAAGGTATTCAGGCCATCAAAGAAAACGGCGGCATGGTCATCGTTCAGGATCCGGCTACAGCCAAATTTGATGGCATGCCCAATAGTGCCATTGCTTCAGGAAACGCAGATTTTATCCTCCCTCCTCCTGAAATGAGCCATGAGTTGTTTATTTATGTGAATGAAGAACCGGTAAAAGTGCTGGAGAACGGCAAAATAAATGAGCCGCTACTGGAAGAGGTTTTTAAAATTGTTCATCTTCAAAGCGGCAATGATTTCAATTTGTACAAAACCCCAACCATCATCCGTAGAATTGGGCGAAGAATGAATGAAAACGGCATTAAATCCCTGGATGATTATGTTGAATTTTTAAAAACAAATAAACGTGAACCCGGCATCCTGGCACAGGATTTCCTGATTGGTGTCACCAAATTTTTCAGGGATGATAAAGCTTTTGAAGCCTTTGGCGAACAGTTGGAGCAGGTGGTTAGCAGCAAGCAAAATGGCGATAACATTAAAATCTGGGTTTGTGCCTGCAGTACCGGTCAGGAAGCCTATTCTGTAGCCATCCTGGCCAATGAATATGTAGAAAAATCAGGAAAAAAAATAGACATTAAAATTTTCGCGACTGATATTGACGAAAAGAGCATAGAAATTGCTGCTAAAAATCAATATCCTGAAAGTATAAAAAAGGAAATTCCCAAACCGTATTTTAAAAAGTATTTTGTTCAGGATGGCGTTTTTTATAATGTACTCCCCGCCATACGGAAAATGGTGGTTTTTGCCAAACATGATGTCATAAAATCGCCGCCATTTATCAAAAATGATATGGTAACCTGCCGGAACATGCTGATTTATATGAATAATGTGCTTCAGGAAAAAATACTCTCCGTATTCCACTTTTCCCTGGTAAAAGGGGGCTATTTGTTTTTAGGTTCAAGTGAAACCGCTTCATCCTTAAAAGATGGTTTTACTGAAATACCAGGCAAATGGAAAATTTACGAAAAAACAGGAAGCATCAATTATGCCAGTTATAATACTTATAATACGGGTGCCAGGTCTCAGCTGGTAAAAGATAAAAAGAAAACAGTTGCCGCAGATTTTGTAATAAGTCCAATTGAGAAGAGTTTTAGTAACTTCTTAACGAAAGACCTGGGTTATGCCGGTATATATGTCGATAAATCCTATATCATGCAGGATGCCATTGGCGATTACCGCAAATATCTTTCCCTGCCCGAAGAAAAAATAGAATTAAACGTGCTGAAAATGGTACCAAAAGCGGTATCTATTATGCTGAATTCGGCACTTCGCAAAGCCTGGAAAAACCAGGAGGCTACACATTTAAAAAGAGTTTATTTTAATACAAAAGATCAGGCAACTTATTTAAACATTTCGGTGCAGCCTCCCGAGCAGGACAGCGGAATAGGTTTCACGCTGATTATTTTTGGGGAAAGCACCGTAGAAACCATCCAGGAAAAGGATGATATGGGTATGTTTGAGATCCATGATGGCAATCAGAATGAATATATTTTTGAGCTTGAGGCCGAACTGAATGAAACCAGGAGCAATCTTCAGCTGGCGGTAGAAGAAATGGAAACCACTAATGAGGAACTCCAGTCTACCAACGAAGAGTTGCTTTCTGCCAATGAAGAGCTGCAATCCAGTAATGAGGAGTTACAATCACTGAATGAAGAGCTGCATACGCTGAATACCGAACACCAGCTTAAAATAAAAGATCTGGTAGATTTGAATGACGACCTTGACAACTATTTCAGAAGTACGGATATCGGGCAGATTTTTGTAGACGCCGGCATGTTTATCAGAAAGTTCAATGGTGCAGCCATTAGTATGGTCAACCTCATTGAAGCAGATATTGGCCGGTCTATAGAACACATTTCCAATAATATTAAGGCACAAAACCTCAACGCCGATATACAGCAGGTATTAAATAACGGGCACATTATTGAAAAGGAAGTGCAAATCCGCAACGGGCAGAGCTGTTTGATGCGCATTATGCCTTACATCAGGAAAGACAGGAAAACCGATGGCGTGGTGATTACCTTTGTAGATATTTCTAAATTAACAGAGTTAAATAACATCATCAGTGGGGTATTTAATGCCAGCTTAAACGGCGTTCTGGCTTTCAAAGCGGTCAGGAATAAACAACATTTTATCACCGATTTTGAATGCATTTCTTTTAATGAAGCCGCACTCCGCATCCTGAAAAAGACCCATGAATCGCTGGATAAATCCAAACTCACAGACGGCTTGCCTGAACTCTCGGGCAGCAACCTCATGGAGAAATATATTGAAGTGGTTGAAAAAGGAAATACCTTCCAGATCCAATTCAGGTTAAATGATCACCTTTGGATTGAATTGGTGGCGGTTAAAATGTCTGATGGCTTTGCTGCAACCGTAACCGATATTACCAAACAAAAAGTTGCAGAAGAAAAACTGAAAAAAAACTATAATGAATTGCTTGGTACCCGTGAAAACCTGAAGCATTTAAATGCAGCACTGGAGCAAAAGGTACAGGAGCGAACCATGCGCTTATCAGAAAGCGAAACCCGGTTTAACCTGGTTGCACAGGCCACCAACGATACCATCTGGGATTGGAACCTGGCCGATAATACCATGTGGCGGAGCCAGAATTTCACTACCATGTTTGGTTATGAGAATATACCTGATAACCAGAACATTTCTTTCTATTTTGAAATCGTCCATCCTGACGACAGGCAGAGGGTGAAAAAAAGCGTTTACGATGCCATTAATCAGGGTAGTGAGCAATGGACTTCCCAATACCGTTTAAAAAAGGCCGATGGCAGCTTTGCGACCATTTTAGACAGGGGAAGTATTCTGCTCGACGAAAACCAGGTACCTTACCGCATGGTAGGCTCCATACTCGACATTTCGGTGCTGGCAGATACTGAAACAAAACTCAGTTCAACGGAGCGTAAATTCAGAAAAATATTTGATTCCAATGTAATCGGAATGATGTTCTCCAATGTTGATTCCGGTAAAATTGAAACAGCCAACCGAAGCTTTTTAGAAATGCTGGGGTATACACCTGAAGATTTTGAACAAGGCAATATCAACTGGAGAAAACTTACTCCGGATGAGTTTATGCCCATCAGTAATATTTCTGCCGAATTGTTAAAATCAAAGGGTTTTTGTCCCCCATTTGAAAAACAATATTACACCAAAAGCGGTAAAAAGCTAGATGTACTGATAGGTTCTGCCATCCTGGATGATGAAAACAGGAGTGATGCGGTAACCTATATCATCGACATCAGCAAGCAGAAACACAATGAAAAGAGGCGGAATGAACTTCAGCACCTCATCAGAAAACAGCAGGATGAATTTTACAGCATTTTCAAGAAGGCGCCGGCATTGATCAGTATTCGCAGGGGCAGCAACCTCTTGTTCGAATTTGTAAATGAGTCTTTTGCGAAATTTGATGGTGGCGATCATTATGTTGGTGAAACCATGAGAGCCGATTCTTTATTTGCCAATCCGGAACTTAAAGCCATGGAACAGCAGGTAATGAAAACGGGTAAAACTTTTCTGGCCAATTCCTATTTACTCCAGCTAAAGGATAAGGAAACAGGACAAATAACAGACAGCTGGTTCGATCTGATCCTGAATCCTGTATTTTCTGCAGATGGCCTGATTGATGGAATTTCTTTCTTTGGTTTTGAAGTAACCGATTTAATGATCGCTCAGCGTGCCACCAGGGCACTGATGAATAAGAAAGATGAATTTATGAGCATTGCCAGCCATGAATTAAAAACGCCAATTACCAGCATTAAAGGCTATCTTCAATTTGCCATGAAAATGGCCAGGGAAGAAAAATTTGGTCATACGTTGGAGTTTGTAAGCAAGGCTAACCGCCAGATCGGGAAACTGACCCGGTTAGTTGATGATTTACTGGATGTAACTAAAATCCAGGCAGGAAAACTCACTTTCACCATCTCTAACTTTAATGTGGAAGAGATTATTGCCGAGGCAGTTGATGGCGTGCAGGGAAATCTGGGCAAACAGAAAATCATAAAAGATGTAGATGACGTACCCATTTCTGCTGATAAAAACAGGATAGAACAGGTGATTTCCAATTTCCTTTCCAATGCATTAAAATATTCGCCTGAAGGAAAAGAGATCAGAATTTCGGCAAAATCAAATGGCAAAACCCTCAGACTGGCTGTTAAAGACCAGGGTATTGGCATTCCGAAAGATAAGGCCGAATTAATTTTCGACCGCTTTTTCAGGGTGGATGAATCGTCTAACCATTTCTCCGGACTTGGCCTCGGGCTTTACATTTCAGCACAGATTATAGAACGGCACCATGGCAAAATAGGTGTAAACAGTGATATCAATACCGGGTCTGAATTTTGGTTTGAAATCCCATTGGTTCAGCCAACCTAAAATACATGGTTAGTGATTGTTATCACAAGCAATCACTAATCATTTACTGCATAAACAGGCCATATGGCTGAAATGAACATAAAATATTTAATTTACAAATCAATCCGGGGCAATTGCTGTTATTCAGATGAAGGGTTTTATTAACCTTTCATTACAAAGCCGGACCATCCAAATTTTCAGCATGCTTCAATACAAAAATATACCTACCCTTTTCTTATACACAACCACCTCAGTTGTAATTGTTGAGTGCTGATAATGGATATTTTAAGCAAGAACCCTGGTTTGCCAGCAAAGTTTGAAAAAACAGATCTGGCAGAAAAAACAGCAACAATTAAAACGTGGAATTCTGAATTAAGATTAGACCGTAGCGGCTGGCTGCTCATCGCCTTTTTTGGTTTGCTGAAATTCTGTATTCACTTAACTGGTATTTCCAACTATGGCCTTCATGCGGATGAGCTTTATTACATCTCGCTCAGTGAGCACTTTGCCTGGGGATTTTTAGACATTTCGCCTTTTGTTACCTGGATGGCAAAAGTATCTTCTACACTATTTGGTACTGCTGTGATGGCATGGAGAATCATCCCCTGCCTGTTCAGTGCATTAACCGTGATGCTTACCGGTTTAATGGCGCACCATCTGGGTGGCAGAAAACTGGGCATTACCATTGCCTGCTCTGCCATCATTTGTTCACCTGCATTTTTAGCCACTTCATATCTTTTACAACCAGTTGTGTTTGATGAATTTTTCTGGGCACTTCTGGCCTTTTCGGCATTAAGGTTTCAGCAAACACAAAAACCAATCTTCCTGTATCTGACAGCCCTCGCCTTAGGATTGGGGATGTTAAACAAATATACCATTGCCATGTACCTGGCAGCCATGATATTGGGCTGGTTTATAACTGGCAAACGCCATATAAAAATCAATTGGCATAGCGTAACAGGTTCCTTTCTTCTTTTTTTCCTCCTCATCATCCCCAACCTGATCTGGCAATGGGCATATGGTTTTCCCATTTTCGGATATTTGAATATTGTAGGAAGCAAAGCATTTTCAATTGATATTTCCGACTATCTTTTCCAGCTTTTTTTCTTTCATGGTGCCGGTGTTGCCGTATGGACAGCTGGTTTTTGCTTCCTGCTCATGAAACAAACCAGAGATAAACTTAATCTCACCTGGCCAGTCACTTTCATCATTCTTGTAATTTCACTGGCTTTGCTAAAAGGAAAATTATATTATGGTTTGGGTATGTTCCCCATTCTTTTTGCTGCCGGAGGTTGCTGCTGGGAAATGCTTTTCCGAATGCGGATATTTCCAAAATACATATTTGTAGCTTCTCTTTATCTTTTTGGCTTACTGAGCCTGCCACTGGTTATTCCGGTTTTGCCGGTCGATGTATGCCGAAATTACATTAAAAAAATGGTGACCTATACTAACTTTTCCAGACCAATGGTTTGGGAAGATGGCACAAGCGGATCGATTCCGCAATTTTTTGCAGATATGTCTGGTTGGCAAACACTTTCCGGTGAAATTGACAGCGCATCGCTTAAAAGCCTGAGTCAAAAACCCAATGCCATACTTACAAACAATTATGCGATAGCAGGTGCATTAAAGTATTATTCAAAATTTTTAAGTCCACGCGTAATTTCTGCCAATAATAGTTTTATGCTGGAGTCGCCGGGCAGTCTGCCATCCGGCACCATCCTCTATTTAAGCCGTGACCGGCAGGAGCTTGTGGTGAAAATGGCCCGCCACGTTTCCCTTTACAAACAATTAAAAATGGAAAATTCGCATTTGAAAGGCATCAATATCTATATCCTTTATGATGTGAATGAGTTGTTTAGAAAAAAATACGCATCAGACCGGAAGCAGTTTTTCCATCCGGTAGAGATCATGTATCCTGATAAAATTTCTACCCAACTCAGCAGGTTTTGAAGAGGCAGAACCCCTATTTCCTGTAGCAGCTACTTCATTTGCGCCTTGCATACCTAATGATGCCATTTACGGATTTCCATAAAATTAAATCATCTTTCAGCTGTAAATTTATTCCAACCTACAATACACAGCTATCAGTATTGTAGTTTTAAAAAATTGCCGCTAACTTATCACCTTTAATTTACTTACCATACTAAAACGACGCTCTATTTTGAAATTAATTATCCTGATGGTGTTAAGCCTAACACTCTTTCACACCGCTCCCACTAAAAGTAAAGTAAAAGCTGTAGTTTCTACCTGCTATGGGTATGACCCTTGTACAGCATGTTCCAATTGCAGTGCATGTAAACGCTGTGGTGCCGGTGGTAGCTGTGGTGTATGTGCAGCTAAAACATCCGGGATAATGAATACTTTTTCAGCAGTTAATCGCGCTAAAAATAAAACCACCAGTTATACCGGGCAATGTAAAGCCTTAACTAAAAAAAGAAGCCGCTGCAAAAGAAATACAAATGGAACGGGTTATTGCTGGCAGCATGATCAGTAGATTAAAACCTTTTATAAAGTATTATATTTTACCTTCCTGATTTAACAACCTGGTCGGGTTTTCAAATTTTATAACATGCCTGCGCAATTTCTTCTATCAGGCGATTTAAATTTTTCATGATTAAACTATTTCTTTGTTGAAATCAATTTATTATTTTATATACCAGCCACCTATTTTATTCCTTACTCAAACGTTCAACTTCATCGTTTAATTCCTGATCCCAAATAAATTCTATATCGAAATTTCCAGTTGAAAATAATGTGAATATCGCTCGGTTCCATTTGTTATTTCCACCTTCGGTTCTACCAGCTACCTATTTTATTCTTTGCTCAAACGTTCAATTTCATCGTTTAGTTCCTGATCCCAAATAAATTTCATATCGATTTGCCTATTAAGAAAGATGCTGGCCTTCGCAGAATTTTTTATGTTGGTTATAAAACGATTATACACAAAGCCCTCTTTTCGAGGGCTTTTGTGTATAATTTAAATCTGTGATGTTCTCTTATTTAGTGGCTAAAATCCTTCAATAAATTCTCGTTATTAATAAAATCTTTTATAAACGACTCAAGCGAATTTGCTATTTTATCTTTAAAATAATAAATTGCATTCTTGCCTTTTTCATCTTTTTTATCAATGGCTAAATAAATGCCCTCGTTTACTTCGAAAAATAGTAATTTATCACCATGATATAGTTGGTCATATAATTCCAAATCAGGATCGAACTCGTAAAAATCTTCCTTGAGGTTTATTTGTGCAACCTGATTTGCGGCTGGAAACCTATCAAAACTGCTTTTATTTAGCTGCCAAAAAAACCGTATCCAATTTGGGTATAAAAATCTTTTAGTTCTTTTGGAAGCGAAAAACCTAATTTATCCTCGGAAATTGCAATATCTGACAAATTTTCTGAATATAATTTATGATCCAATGCACTATACTGATTGACATCAACTACTTTAAACTGTTCTAAAAATCTAAAATCACTCATCATGCTAATTTGTAAATTTTCATCTATTCATAGCCTCCGTGAAAAATGGTGTTTACTGAATATTTCAAAGCTAAAAAAGTTTAATTTTTTAATAGAATATCATTCAACCATTCGGGTACCAAATCCTTATCTCTTGGGAAAACTTTCAAATCATCAATAAACTTATCCGGGCTGGGATCATATTTAAATTCGGGCTTTTCATCATAATCAAAATCTATGTTAAATTTTCCGTCGCTAGTTACAGTTATTATACATGTATACCAAGCTCCCTTATTAGGAGATAACTTGTATAATTCTTCGCGCAATTTTTTAATTTTTAACGTTACATCCTCGCCATTTTCTTCTGGATCAAAAGAAATTATTTCCCCATTTTTCTCATAAAATGATTTAACTGAAATCATTTTATTTATCGCATAAATGTTCAAGGTAAAATTATCCCAATCATCTGATGGGATATTAGAATTTGAAATTTGAATTATTTCGTTTATTAGATTATTTGTGATATCCATGAATTTTATTCCTTACTTAAACGCTCAATTTCATCGTTTAGTTCTTGATCCCAAATAAATTCCATATCGAATTTGCCTGTTGAAAATAATGTGAATATCGCTCGGTTCCATTTGTTGTTACCGCCTTCGGTTGTAATCTCATGAAGTTGGCTTAACCAATCAGTAACATCGTCATCGATGTTTTCAACTTCAATATCTTTTTTATTATTATCATTAACGTAATCACCAGTATACCCTACAACTCCCTCTCCAACAAATTCAAATTCCAAGCAAGCTTTATCCCAGTCATCATTAATTACGTTTAGGATTTCTTTGGCAATAGCCTCATAAATTTCATCAACTGTCATATTCTATCTTTTTTAGTTATTAGGAAATATTTTTATGTTTGTTTTTCCGTCAATTTTGTAAATAACCTTAAATTTCGACGGTCTCTTACTAACTCCATCGTATATATTTTTTATATCAACTTCAACTTTTTTAGGAGGAACCTCCTTCAAAGCTTTTGCCCAATCGCTTTCCATCTTTTTCCATGCACCCTGATTAAGCGTACCTTTCATAGGCACATAATTAATTTGTTCACCTGCCCCTTTAAATTGGTGCCCAATTAAATGCCCACCCTCATCAATACCTTTAGTTCCATCTTTTAAAATAACAGATTTTCCTTGTTGGTATCCATTTCTGCCAAGTTTGCCAAGCTCTATTTCTCCTTTGACTCTTTTTATCCTTCCAAACTCATCAGTCTCATAAAGTTTATTGCCGACCTTATATGTTGAATTTGGTTTTAACTTATTATTTAAAATTTTATTCCAGTTACCTTTAGTACCAGGTGCTAATTCTATAACATCATCTGCTTTTGCTGATACCACCTCCCCCAATGTCCTTGCCTTTTTAGCTTCTTCTGCTGCTTTGGCTACCTCCAATGCTTTTGCCGTTGCGTTAGCTTCTTCTGCTATTTTTGCTGCCCTTGCCGCTTCGGCAGTTTTAGCTAAAATGTTGGCACCCTCACCAGTTTTAGCCGCAACATTCGCAAGTTCTGCACCACTTACCACAGCTTTGGCTTCTCCAACGCCCGTAAACATTAGACCCACTTCGAACCCGGTACGTCCCGTGTACCGGCCCCAATCGCGGGGGCTTTGTTTCGCCGCCCAATCTTTGGCCTGTTTCAGGCCTTCACCCGTTTTAGTGATGGCAGCCTTACCCGCACTTTCCAGGTTGCCGGGTGTGGTTGCCCAATTATAGGCATTTATGTGCGCCTGCCCAAAATCACTCGCTACTTTCTTTACATTGCCAGGTGTGCTTACCCAATCAGCAGCACCACTTACTGCGTTCTTGGTTGCCACAGCCGCATCTTTTATTTTGCCCGCAGTTTCAGTAGGGTGGGTTACCGCATGTAAGGCAGCCCCCCTGGCCTTATCCCCCAGGTCTTTTAAAAACACCAGCCCTTCACCAATACCCTTTACCCCGCCATATATCCCTTCATTTATGCCCAGTTTAAAATTGGAATATTTACCGTAAAGACCACCAACCTTGTTGTTGGCTTTTTCCTGCTCGTCAAAACCCTTTTGAAACCAGTCATCCACCTTAGCACCAAGGCTTTTCATCTCACGCTGCCGCATTGCCGTAACATTGGCCTCAATAGCTGCCATGGCTGCTGGCATACTAAAATGAATACCAATTTTACCGCCCAGACTGCATGGCAATTTCGAATCTTCGAGCAGTTTGTGGTAAGGGCCTATCGTAATGCCTTGCTGTACACCCTGCCACAGCAAGGGGATGGGCTGACACTTGGTTTTGGTGATGGAACAGATGCCTAGGCAAGGAATGTTGACCATAGGTACTTTATCACCCTCGGTAGCCATTTGTTTGCCATAAAGGCGAACATTTTTATGGTTGGTTACCTTAAGTTTTCCAAACCCAAGCCCTTTATCGCAAACCAGATAGACACCATTCGGAACATATTTCTTTGCCATGGCTAATTGTTTAAAGGTATTAGGATACAACTATTACGGTACATCAATACGCTTTCAATTGCGTATTGGGTCAATTGGGATGACTGCAAAGGCATGCCATCGCTGCCGTATTCATAGCTTTCTAAATGAAAACCTTCTACATGAGCATTGAGATTATAGACCTCCAGTAGCTCGCTAAACATTTCAGTTACACTATCCTGATCAAAATTGTCCCGATCAATCTCACCCTCTATTTTGATCGTGCAGCTATGTTGTACCTCATCGCAATCTGCCAACGAAACTTTTGTTTTAAAGGGTAATGCAGTTTGTCCGATGGCATTGGGTATTTCGCGGTGACCGTTAAAAGCATACTGTCTTTCTTTGCTGAAATTTTGTTCCAGTAGCCCAGGCAATATAGCTTGGTATAGATAGGATGATTGTATAGCCCTGTTTAACCCACCATCTGTATATAGCAGTAATACCGCATCATTGATCATTTCTTTAAGCTGCCCGTGATTTGCATATTTTCTAGCTATCGCAGGCCTAATTTCAAGCCAGTGATCTTTGATTTCAGATAGATTGACCACTTGTTGAATCTTGCCTTGCAAATCCGTTTCAATCAGGAGTTTCTTACGCAACTCGGCCATGCTCATATCTACCGCATCCACACCATCATTTTTAAGCTGCCACTGATTTAATAGCTGGATGGAAAACACATAATTTAAGGGAGTTTTTTGCTCTACCGTAACCCTTACTTCCGTTTTGATTTCATTGTGGTACTGATAATCGTCAACCGTATAGCTAATTTGCTGCTCAATCTGGTAAGCCTTGCTTGTACCTTCTGTTAATCCAAAATTGATCGGATAGTTATCTTCGTACAACATAACTTAGCTTTTATTAATTTCTACCTTGCCACCATTTAAAGAAGCTGTTGCGGTAACGCCTATGGTTAAGTTTTTTTGGCCATCAATGGTAAAATCATTTTCAGTGGCGGCAAGGTTCATGGCCCTGGCTTTTGCATCTACCAGGTCTTTCCCTTCCACCGTAATCAGTTCGCCTTTAATATCTAAAGTTTTGGTAGCGGCCGCCGTTTGTTCTGGTGTAGCACCTTCTGCCGGGGCCAGGTTACCCATGGTAATTTTCGGCGATTGAATATCGATGCTTGCTCGTCCGTTAATACTGATATGCTCGCCACTGATATCAATATTCCCTTCCTTATCCATGGTAATGGTACTTTTACCGCTATGAATCACAATCTTGCTGGCTGCCTGTGCTGTAATTAAACCCGGGCCATTTTTAATGTTCACAAAATTAGCCGCATTGGTACCCATATTTAAGGCATGGTTTAAATCATCAAATGTTAAAGCACTGCCTTTTCTGGAGGTCAAACCCTTGGTGTTGCTGTTCTTAAAACCGCTGCTGTCACCACTTTTGCCATGGTACACACTGCCCATTACCACGGGCCGCGCCACGTTGCCTTCTTCAAAGGCGATCATCACCTGGTCGCCTTTTTCGGGGATGACGTGAAAGCCGCGGTTTTTCCCGGTATCGCCCGTGCCCGCATTTGGGCTGACCACGCGCAGCCATTCGGTTACATCATTGCTGTGGCATTTCCACTTAAATTTTACTTTAATGCGGCCCTGCCCCTGCGGATCGTCATTGTCAATCACGTCAGCCAGCTGCATATCCGGGCTGGGTTTAGTATAATTTTTCACCAGTATCCGTTCAGAACTGGCCACCACGCCTTCAAAAGTATTGTGGTATTTCCCTGTACCATCCAGGTTATGGGTAATGCTGGTAATTAAAAACCGTCCCAGGCTTTCGGTAGCAAAGGCGATTTCCTGCCTGATGCTCATGGTAATTTCGGCCAGGGTACCAATACCCAGTGCTGCATTATCGCCACTGGCGTTTACCTTTAACAACTCGCTGATGTGCGCTTTTTCTTCATTCTCTACATGACTTTTAATATCGCCATCATTATCCACCCTGATCATGGAGGGTTGGTTAAAGGTTTTGCTGTACATCAGGTTCGATGCTTTGATGGCATAATCCAGATCAGGATGGCCGCCGGCCTGGCCGCTGCTTTCACTTTCCAGTATGGTATCCTGTTTGGGGTTATAGGCGAAACGTTTGTTTTTAAGGGGTGCCAGTTCCATGGCGTATTGCAGGTTGTGGACATCCCGGCCATAAAACAGGCCAATGTCCTTTTGGGTGTCAGGCTTCCCGAAATTCAGCTGCTTACCATCATAATACAGCCATTCATGGTATTCGCCAGAAAGGCGGTTTAAAAATTCCCAGTCGCTTTCCTTGTACTGGATCAGGTAATCAATACTGGCCTGGCGGCTGGCATTGGCTACAATTTTTAAATCGTTTGCCGGGGTATCAATGGTGGCCAGTTTTACAATTTCATTTAAATCTTTATCCAGGTAAGAACCGAGGTCTTCCCCGCGATCAATCAAAATAGTGGGGCTGTAACCACTCACAATCAACACCCCATGGTAGCCATGGCTTTGGGCCAGCTCTACCCGGGTAACCAGGCCAGCAAATTGCTGCATCTGTTCGGTTGCGTAGCCAAAGGAGGCGGTTAGGGTTTTACCTACAAAATCGCGGCTGTCATCCAGGTTAATCAGGCCGGGGGCACCCATCTGGTCGTGGTTAAACCGGAGTTCAAAATAATGGTGGCTGTTAAATTCCTGTTGTAAACTAAATGAGGCAAAATGAGGTATCGCCTGGTCTTCTATATTGATTTCGGTGATGAGTTTGTTTTCCATAGGGCTAAGCTGTTCACCATTTTAATTTAAACCTGCACCCAATATTGCTGATGAATCTGTTTATTGAAAATGAGTGCGTTGGCGTAAAATTTAATGATGGTTAATTTGGTTAAACGATATATGCTTTTACCAAATATTGAGCCAATGAATGATCTATGTTGCTCATTTACAGCTGTTCAATCTTCCCGATTTTTGAAAAGGTTTAATGTAAAGCATTTAAACATAGATTTTATCAGGAAAAGATGCTTGTATTTATTTTAAAATAATTTTCGTATCACTTATCATACTTCATATAAATCAAAATGTTGTGGGTTTTCAGGGCAATGTGTAGTGCTTTTATACACGGCACATTGAGATCATAAACTCAAATCATCGATGGCATGGCTGCGAATTTAGACTTGATGAGTTTTAAAAATTAATATTGCAATAACCGGAAATTTATAAACCGGAAACAAGCGATAGCAGATAATGCCAATAATAAAATGATGAATTCCCGAAACAAAAAAAGCCGAAACATTTTTTTGTTTCGGGAAAATTTGTTTCCAAAATCCGAAACGTTTTTTCTGGAAACAAAAATTTGTTTCGCTAAAAAACGTTTCAACATTCGCATTACATACAATAAATGGACTTTTTTGAAAAAAACACGCCTGAATAATAGTCAATAATCATGATTAAATTAAAAATTTCGGGATATTTGAATAGTAGTACTAATCATACAGTCAGACTAAATTAATAATTAGTACCTCGCCAACCACATAAGTTTTGGATCACATGCTTATATCTTTCAGGAAGAGGATTTGGAGGGGAATTTTTAACCTCTGCCAATGAGATTATTTCGGCTTATAAAAAGCTTTATAATTGGTTTTCTAATGCTAATGAATGGGTAAATTCTTGTAAAACAAAAGGAAAACGGTGCACGGTATTAAATCAGATAAATTAATTTCTTAAATAATACAGCAGCAAACCTTACCGGTTTTAAACTAGTAAGGTTTGTTGGTTATCATAAAAAATTTATTTCGTTTTTTCATTAACCGGGGCGGGAACGGGTTCATCCTGCTGGCCTTGCTTAAATTCTTTAATTCCTTTACCTAGGCCTTTCATCAGTTCCGGAATTTTCTTTCCTCCAAACAATAATAATATGGCTATGCCAAGGATAATCATTTCCGGGCCGCCCAATAATGCGGCAATTGTAAAATCTTTCATAGGTTCTATGTTTCTGGTATTTTCATATACGACAGAAACCAGCCTTTGGTTTTTACCTGATGATCAGCTTTTCCAATAGAATTGCACCATCCGTTTTCATCTCCGGCCTTCCTCAACATAAGTTCTTTTAAAAAGAATCGTTATAGCTATAATCGGAATTTTGTATGTTTGATTTGAACAAAACCTTAACACCAAAAAAAATGAACATCAGTAAAAACATTTTATTCACCTCACTTATCGCATTATCAACACTAAGCATGTATTCATGCAAAACCAAAAAACTGGCAGCCAAACCAGCACCTGCACCGGTAGCTCAACCAGCTCCACCTGCAGAAGCCAAAAAACCGGCACCTGAGCCTGAAAAAGAACCTGAAGCAGCGCCATCAGATCAGCCAAACTTCAATCTGGATAATATTCAGTTTGAGTTTAATTCCTTTGTGCTCAAAACCTCTTCCTTTTCTATTTTAGACAAAGCGGTAGCAGAAATGAAAAAATCGCCAAATACCCAGTTTGTATTGAATGGTCACTCTTCTGCAGAAGGTAGTCCGGAGCATAACATGTCGCTTTCAGTAGATCGTGCAAATGCTGTTAAATCATATTTTGTAAATGCAGGTTTAAGTGCCGATCGTTTTACCATTGTAGGCCATGGGGAAAAAGAACCCATCAGCACCAATAATACCGAAGAAGGAAGAACCTTAAACAGAAGAACGGAGATTAAGATTAAAAATTAATCGCATCCTTCCATAGTAAATATTAACCTGAACATGCAATAACTGAATAGCATACCCGGTATGCCCAACCGCAGTTCATTGCATGTTTTTTCTTTTCATTCATTATTTTATTTTATTTCTGTTTCCGATCAACAATATTTAATTTCATTGAATATCCCCACATTGAGCTGAATTAAACCCGAATATTGTGCATCCCGTTTTAGTTAGAAATAATATTAAAATTCTTGGTGAAGGTAGCCAGATCATTGTTTTTGCACATGGTTTTGGCTGTACACAAAGCACCTGGAAATACATTACCCACTCTTTTCTGAAAGATTATAAGGTGATTTTGTTTGACTATGTAGGATCTGGAAACACCGACATCAGTCAGTATGATTACCACAAATATGCTACTTTAGAAGGTTATGCCTGCGATGTTCTTGATATTATAGCTGCACTTCAGCTTCAGGAAATTATTTTTGTCGGCCACTCGGTTAGCGCCATGATCGGGATGATTGCCGCAATACAAAAACCAGATGTTTTAAGAAATTGATCTTTATCGGGCCTTCCCCTAAATACCTGAATGATCAACATTATATTGGCGGATTTAAAACTGAAGATATAGCAGCCCTTTTTAACCATATTGTGGACGATTATTCCGGATGGGCCAAAGCGATTTCACCAGCTGTGCTGGATTGTCCTCATAAACCTGAATTAACAGAATTTTTAATTGAATGCTTCGAAGAAACCAATCCCAGTATTGCATTGGCCTTTGCCATGGCTACCTTTAAAACAGATTGCCGGGAAAAATTAAAAGAACTATCCGTTCCAAGCCTGACTTTAGCCATGGCCAATGATCCGCTGGTTCCACTGCATATAGGCGAATACATCAGGGAGTATACACCCAATAATTTTTTAGTTGTGATGAAGGCCACCGGTCACTTCCCACAGATTTGTGAACCGGAAGAAACCGTGAAAGAAATCAAAAAATTTATTATGGATGAACACATGTGCTAAATCATAATAATATCTTCTTTACTTATGCTCTGAAGAAATTGTTGAATATATTGTTCAGACATCAGGATTTAGTGCCCTAATTCCCGCCTCTTCCATAGCAACACCTGCACGAATAATCTTAATTAGCCACAAAGCTTGATCACTCCAAAATAATCAAGCTTTGTAGTCATGAGATTTTTAATTTTCCTGTTTTCCAAAAATAGCTGTTAAAATGCCATGTAAAATAGGTTGAATGATAACAACGACGCCTCCTTCTCAAATGTGATATATAATTTTTAAAGGAGAGATAAAAATTATAAGGTTCAATCATTATTATAGCATTTTCGAATAATCATATTCTTCCGATATAATACCGCACTTGTTGGCATATTATTTGTAACAAAAGCAACGACATTCAAAATGAATGATATGATCATCAATATAATGAACAAAATGAATAAATCTGTTCATTTCAAAAACCAGACAAAATATAAACCCGTATATAAGCCAAAATCATTTATTATTTATGCTCCTCTGGCGCTTTTGGGCATGAATAAACTGAATGGATAACTATAATTTATCATCATAAAAAAATAACACACATGAACACTATCAAAAAAATCTTCGTTTTCTCGTTAATTATCTTTTCTGCATCGGCCAGTAATGCACAAAATGGTATGCGTGAACCTATCAATTATTCGTTAAAAAATGGTATGAAAATTATCGTTTCAGAAAATCAAAAGTCCCAGGGTGCATTTTCGAGTTTTACCTTAGATACCAGAGCATTTCAAAATAAGAAGGATGGCATTGTAGAATTGCTTAATGCGACATTAAATGAGCGTGCCTCAAAAAATGATCAGATCCTGTTTAAAGATAACAGTGGCAGGTTGGCTACCAATAATGCCCAGCTGGAAAAAGGATTAACAGAAATGGCCTCCATCATTCAACATACTGACATCAACCAAAAAGCATTCGATAGCGGCAAAGCGACATTACTTGCCAGCTTAAAAAAACAGGATTACGATTACGACCAAACGGTAAATGAAAATACGATAAATGCTATATCGCTTGGAGATCTTCAGGCTTTTTATAATGAAATCTCACCTGAAAAAACATTTTTAACCGTTGCGGGTAATGTTGAAATGAATACGGCAAAAGCAGCCGTAAAAAAGGCATTTGGAAACTGGAAAAAAGCGAATAAAGAAGAAATTTCTTCAATAGCAAAATAATGTTATCCTACTTTAAATAAAAAGCTTTCTGATTAAAATCAGGAAGCTTTTTATGCTTAAAATGTTACATGATTTTGTCCGGCTCCGGATCAGATTAATTAAACATTCAATATCTTAGCGCATCAATTATCCCGCTATGAAAAAGACCGCTATCATACTCTTTTCTTTTTTGATCACCTCACTTCATGCACAAACTGTAGTAAACCGAAATCAGGATATTGATCAAATGGTTAAAGCTGTGAGCCAGGATTCATTGAAGTCATATATTGCTCAAATGGTTTCCTTTGGCACCAGAAATACGTTAAGTGATATGAAAAGCAAAACCAAAGGAATTGGGGCAGCCAGAAATTGGGTGGTTGGAAAGTTTAATCAATTTGCAAAACAAGGTGATGGCCGGCTCTCGGCATATTTAGATACCACTACTTTTAAACCAGACGGTAAACGGGTAGACCAACCTACCCTATTGGGAAATGCAGTGGCCATATTAAAAGGAACTGATCCAAATGATAAAAGGGTTTATGTGGTCAGCGGGCATTTGGATAGTCGCGTTACAGATGTAATGAACAGAACCAGTAATGCACCCGGAGCAAACGATGATGGCAGCGGGGTAGCCGGCGTAATAGAAGCCGCAAGGATTATGAGCCGGTATAAATTTCCTACCACCATTATTTTCGTTGCCGTTAGCGGTGAGGAACAATCGTTATTAGGTTCGGGTTTTATGGCGGATAAAGCTAAAAAAGAAGGCTGGAATGTTGATGCGATGCTTAACAATGATATGATTGGCAGCAATAACAGCAGTGAAACACAAATTATAGACAATACCCGGTTACGTGTGTTTAGTGAAGGCCTACCGGCGTATGAGCTGGATAAAAACGCTAAAAGCATCCGCCAGTTTGGATTGGAAAATGATGGTAAAAGCCGTCAGCTGGCAAGATACGTAAAGGAAGTTGGCGAACGTTATGTCGATCAGCTGGAGATTAAACTCATTTACAGAAATGACCGCTTTTTAAGGGGTGGCGACCACACGCCTTTTGTTGAAAATGGCTTTACCGCAGTAAGAATCACTGAAATGAATGAAAATTTTGATCATCAGCATCAGGATTTAAGAACGGAAAATGGCATTAAATATGGCGATTTACAAGAATTTATGGATTTTGAATACCTCAGAAAAAATACGGGTGTTAATATCGCCGTCTTGGCCAATTTAGCCAAAGCACCTTCAGCACCCATAGAAGTTAAAATAGATGTTAAAAACCTGAGCAATGCTTCACAATTATATTGGAAAGCACCGTTAAGCGGCAATGTGAAGGGTTATTATGTGCTCATGCGCGAAACCAGCAGCCCCGTTTGGGAAAAGAAATTTTTTACTTCAGCCACTAAGATAACGCTACCCTATAGTAAAGACAATTATTTATTTGCTGTACAAAGTGTTGGCAATGAAGAGAATGAAAGCCTTGCGGTTGTTCCCGGCATTGGCAGATAGAAAACATTAAGCTTTACCAAAGTTTAAGCTTATTTTTAGGCCATGAAATTTAAGCCTTTAGCATTCATTTTAAGCATACTGATCACCCTGAGTATTGGGGCATTGGGCGGTTATGCTACAGCGCAATCGGTCAGAACCTGGTATCCTTTATTAAATAAGCCCGCTTTTAATCCACCTAACTGGCTTTTTGCGCCGGTTTGGACAAGCCTGTATGTATTAATCGGAATAGCTGCTTATCTGGTTTGGGTTAAACGCGATCGCATTGTTCACTTCCCCAGAACGGTAGCCGTTTATTTCATCCAGCTTATTTTAAACCTGGCCTGGTCTTTTATTTTCTTTTACCTGCATGAAATTGGTTTTGCCCTGGCAGAGATTATTGTACTCCTGGCGGTTATCATTCTTAACGCAATGATGTTTTATAAAATAGATAAATGGGCAGGGCTACTATTCATCCCCTACATACTTTGGGTTAGTTTTGCATCATTTTTAACTTATAACCTATTCATATTGAATTAATTTTAAAAGAAAATCTTATTTTAGGAGAGTGGTAGCTTTTAAAAGAATTTTGCTGATACTCTTCGTTTTATGCTATACCCAGTTGCATGCGCAAAAGGTGGGTCTTGTTTTTAGCGGTGGCGGTGCAAAGGGCCTGGCACATATTGGCACTTTAAAGGCGCTTGAAGAAAATCACATCCCCATAGATTATATTACCGGAACATCAATGGGCGGCATTGTTGGTGCCATGTATGCCGCAGGCTATTCACCGGCAGAGATTGAGAAAATAGCATTAAGTGATGATTTTCAAAACTGGGTAAACGGGCGCTATACAAGCGATTATACTTACTATTTCCAAAAGAATGCACCCAATGCTTCTATGCTTACAGCTAAAGTGGCCATAGATACAGGGTTCCATTTTAGTTTCCGTTCCAACCTGATTAATGATATTCCTTTAAATTTTGCCTTTCTGGAACTTTTCTCACAGGCATCAGCTGTATCTAAGGATGATTTTAATAAGCTTTTTATCCCCTACCGCTGTATGGTGGCCGATGTGCTTTCTCAGAAAAGTATTACGGTGAGCAAAGGAAGTTTAGCAGAAGCAGTGCGGGCAACAATGACGGTTCCGATTATTTACCGTCCGATTAAGCTGGATGGAAAATATGTTTTTGATGGTGGTTTGTATAATAACTTCCCTGCAGATGTAATGGAAAGGGAATTTAAGCCTGATTATATGATCGGTGCCAATGTTTCTTCCAAAACCTATAATGAATATCCTAAAAATACCGATGACCGTTTAATGAACCGTTTCCTGGTGTACATGTTTTTGTCCAAATCAGACTCCACCATGATTGGAAAAAACGGCGTTTACATCCAGCCTGATCTGGCTGAATATACCGCAACCAACTTTGCCCCCGTAAAAGAACTGATTAAAAGAGGATATGATGCAACGATGGCAGATATGCCCAGGATTAAACTATTGATCAGCAGAAGGGTCAGTGATGAGGAACTGGCAAAAAAAAGAGCCATTTTTAATTCCAAAAAACCTGATTTCAAGTTCCGTACAGTTTCTGTATCCGGCGTAAACGACCAGCAGAAAAAATATATCGAGCGCTTATTCAAAAGTGACCAGCCTACATTTAACCTGCAGGATATTAAGCGCGGCTACTATAAACTGGTTGCCGATCAGACTTTTGAAACCGTTTATCCCAAAATATCTTATCAGTCTGTTACCGATAGCTATACTTTTGAAGTGGTGGCTCAGCCCAAAAAAAGCTTTAAACTGGATTTGGGTGGCAATATATCCACCCGCCCCATCAGTAATGTTTTTCTGGGTGCCGAATACAATTATTTAAACCGCAAGGCATACACCTTTGGAACGAGCTTTTATTCCGGTCGCTTTTACGAATCGGTTCAGTTGAACGGCCGGATAGATTATCCTACAAAATTACCGCTTTTTCTGGCTGCAGAAATGACTTATAACCACTGGAACTTTTACAATACCAGCCAGATTTTTATTGAAAATCCACGCCCTATTTATATCGAGCAATCTGACCGCAAGATTGACCTGATGATGGGTGTTCCATTAAATTACAACACTAAAATAGTCCTGCACTCCAGCTTCATCAATAATACGGATCGATATAGCCCGAATAATACCTTTGCGGTGGGCGACTTACTGGATCAAACCATTTTTAATGGCTTCAGGGGTTCACTTAATCTCGAAAAAAACTCTTTAAACAGGAAACAATATGCCACCAATGGTCAAAATTTCTCTCTCAGCTTCAACTATACCACCGGCAGGGAAAATTATACGCCGGGCAACATCTTTCGCAATACACTTGGTTATGTTAAATCACCGGAAGTGAGCAGATTGCACCATTGGGGCAGTATTAAAATCACTCAGGAGAACTATTTTCTGCACCTGAAGAAGTATACGCTCGGCTATATTGTGGAAGGCGTGATTTCCAATCAGCCTTTATTCAACAATTATTACTCTACGTTGCTGGTTGCTCCTGCCTTCTACCCTATTCAGGATAGCCGTTCGCTCTTTCTCGATAAATTCAGGGCCACTACTTATGCTGCCGGAGGGATTAAAAATATTTATAGCCTTAAAAAAAATATTGATTTAAGGGCTGAAGCTTATTTATTTTTACCGCATAAGGAATTTGAACGTGTTGGCCTGCAGGATGTTGATTATGCAAAGGCTATTACAAAAATTCGCTATGCGGCAACAGCCGGAGTGGTTTATCATACACCGCTTGGCCCCGTAAGCCTGAGTTATAATTTATATAATGATGCAGTTAAAAGAAATGGTGTATTATTGCATATCGGTTATTTAATTTACAATAAACGTTCTATCGAATGAAACAATTAATCTTATTTTGCTCACTTTGTTTGGTGGCTTTCATCAGCTCGGCACAAACCGCAACCATTAACAATTTCCTGGTGAAGGAAAATTTAATTAAAAATAATAAGCTCGCCATTATTGCCGCCGATTCGCTGAATGTTCCGAATGAAAATATTAATGGGACATATACCTTTAGCGTAAGTGGTTTTACCCAGATTCTTAAATTCAATGATGGCATCGCAGTATTGCCCTTGCCCATAGATAAATCTACTTTTGTTTATATCAAACATCAAAACGATTTCGGTACACATAGTAAACTTGTTTATGTATACAAAAAAGACAATGACCTGAATCCATACACCATTAATAGTTTATGGCTGTTCATCATTCCAATTGCACTCGTGATTATTGCCTTTGCCTTTAGGAAACTCATCATTTTTGTGGTGATTGCCTTCCTCGTTTTTGTGTATTTTAACCACAGTTCCGGCTTAAATATCTCTACATTTTTTGAGAGCATATTTGATGGCTTGAAAAATCTGGTCTGAAATTAAATGCTAAACACTTTAACTTATTATCAGCTATGCGTATAGCGGTTATTGATCTGGGCACCAATACCTTTCACCTCTTGATTGCGGAGGTCAGCGGGCAAAATTTTGAAATACTTTATAAAACGAATGTCCCTGTTAAACTGGGTGAAGGACGCATCAATGACAACATCATCATTCCGGAGGCATTTGAAAGGGGAATTAACTGTCTTAAAAACTTTAAGGAAACTATCTTAAAGTTCAGGGTAGAGAAGATCAGGGCCACTGCTACATCAGCGGTGCGCAGCGCCGGCAACGGGAAAGATTTCGTATATATCGTTAAGGAACAGACAGGAATAGAGATCGAGATTTTATCTGGTGATGAAGAAGCTGCATTAATTTATGAAGGCGTAAAATTAAGCGGCGCAGTAGAAGATTTATCCTTAATTATGGATATTGGTGGCGGTAGCGTGGAATTTATCCTATGTAATACAGAAAAATTAATCTGGAAGAAGAGCTACAATATTGGTGCAGCCCGTTTAATGCAAAGATTTTTTAAGTCAGATCCCATTTCGGATGGGGATAAAAATAATATTTTAGCACACATTCAAGAGGAACTGACAGACTTATTTACCGTATGTGCACCGTATCAGCCAAAAACATTAATCGGATCAGCGGGTGCTTTTGAAACCTTTGCCGAATTGGTGAGCAGCGCGAAAAAATCGGTCATTAATTTAGATACACTCCAATCCTATCATTTCGATTTTGATGAATATATTACCCTCTCTGTTAAGTTGATTAACTCTACGCATCAACAGCGATCAGAAATGCCGGGTATCATTCCTCTTCGGGTAGATTTAATTGTAATTGCAGCCCTCATCACCAACTACGTTCTGGGCAGACTTCAGATTAACCAGCTAAAACTATCAACCTATGATTTAAAAATGGGCATGCTGTCGCAAAATTTATTCGAGGGTTAATTTTTTAGCTGGCATAATCACTCTTCCCATAATGATTGGGCTGCTTTGCAAAGCTAAATCTTTTTGCTTGACCTTGCTGTAATCGAGTATCATTGTTGCGGCAAAGCGTGCGCTCTCCACAGAAAGTACATTGCTTTTAAGATCTAAACCATATTTAAAAACAAATTCATACCGACCAGCTTCATCTGTTATTGTATGATATTTGGTGTTCAAAATGACCACACGAATTCCGGACCTGGGCTTTTTATCTAAACCTAAAATCACTCCTGATATCCTGGTCACAGTATCTGGCTTTTTATCGTCCTCTTTAACTGTAGACTGCGCTGTAATTTCTGTAGCCACGCGAGGAATAGCAGCCCTGGCATCCTGAGTAAAAATGGCTACGCCAATGGCCAGTACACCTAGGTATTTCATCCAGTTTCTATTCGCTGGTTTAACTAATAAGTAATAATTCAACTGATTGAGCTGCGTAACTGTTAAACGGCCACATATCGAAGTGCTGGCTTGAGTTAATACAGAAATGATTTCTGCGTTGGTATAATTCGTAAAGTCAATCACGTTTTTTGAACAGGCTGTACAGAAAGCAAAACCTGATTCTTTTTCCATCTCATCCCAATGCTGAGTACAGGGTTCTGCAATGGTCACTTGTGCTGGCGAATTTTTCATCTTTTAGATTTGTTAACATGATGAAAAAGAAATCAGGATTCCATAAGTTATTTAAAATGATTTAATTGTTTTGCAATAGAAAAAACATAGCAGATGTTGTACAACTACAATTCAGTTACAATGTTGAGTAGAATCGAAAAACTTATTAATAGATTCTTATCAAAGCCCAAAGATTTAACCTGGGGGAAATTAATTACGGTACTTAGGTTTTATGGTTTCGAAGAATTGTCAGCAGGAAAAACAGGTGGCTCGAGAAGAAAATTTGCTGATAAAAATAAAGATATCATAAGTTTGCATAAGCCTCTTCCAAAAAATATTGTGAGGTATTCTTCGGAAAAATTGTAGGCATAAATGATCTTATTACGTTTGAAGACTCTTCAGTAAACCATAAAAGCAATGTTGTGGGCTGAATTAACAACATAAAGAACTTAGTAGGTTTAACTTGATTGAATCTGTATTCAAATTCAGGATTAGCTACTTATCAACCTAAGAAGTTTTTGAGCTCTTGATATAACTTTTCAGTAGGCAGCCCCATTACATTGGTGTAAGAGCCTTCAATTCGCTGTACCACTACCAATCCCCACCAGTCTTGCACACCATAACTCCCGGCCTTATCATATGGCTGATAGTGATCAATATAGAAATCAATCTCCTCACTGGTAACTGACTTACAATAAACTTCAGTCCGGTCATAAAAAGAATAGATTTTATTGCCTTTAGCTAATGTCACACCCGTATAAACTTCATGTTTACGACCAGATAATTTTGCCAGCATTTCCTGAGCGTGTGCACGATCTGCTGGCTTGCCTAATATTTCGCCATTTAAGGCCACGATGGTATCAGCCGTGATGACGATTTCATCATCAGCCTTAAATGCTTTTGCTTTTTGTTCTGAAATGTAAACAGCAATTTCGGCAGGAGACAATCCATCAGGATAACTTTCATCGACATCTTTCAGTACCACTTTAAAATTTAAGCCTATCAGGGTTAAAAGTTCCTGTCTGCGCGGTGATTTTGATGCCAGTATGATGGGTGGGAATGTAATTGCCATAACGTAAATTTTTGCTAAAATAATAAAAGCGACCAAAAGCCGCTTTTATTATCGAATGTTTTAACAGATTAATTACTTCCACCCTGCATACGCTTCTGCATTTCAGCGCGTTGCTCTTTCTGCCAGGCCTCATAAGTTTTTTTCTGATCATCATTTAGCACTGCAGAAACCTTTGTATCATTTTCCGCACGGAATTTTTGCATCTTCTCCCTCATCGCATCCCGATCAGCTCCCTGCATTTCTTCACGCATCTTTTTCATGGCTTCAGCTTGTTCCGTAAAAACAGTGGTTAGCTTCGTTTTCTGGTCATCACTCAGCTTTAGCTTTTCATCCAATAGTTTTACACGTTCTTCAGGTTTCATCATCATACCTCTTCCGCCCCCCTGTTGTGCCTGAGCGAAACCAGCTATGCCCAGCATTAATCCGCAGATCATTAATAATTTTTTCATCTTGTTGTTTTTTGAAATTTAGACAAGTTGGAGTATTAGCAGGAAACAAAGTTTAATGGCATACTGTAACTTCAATGTTGCAAATTAAAACAGATCAATCTTTTAAGTGCAATTCTGCCACAGACAATGGATAAGATTACATTTTCGTCATTGCGAGGAGGAACGACGAAGCAATTTATTTTGCGAAGAAAGATTGCCTCACGCCATTACGGAGCCTGCCCTTCAGTTCGCAAGGACGAATTTCCCTAATGATCCAACTTACTTACCCGAATCAGCAGCATTTGGATTTTCATCGTGCCATCTGCCCTGTACTTTCATTACCTTCTCAATAATGTCTCGTGCAGCCATTTTACCACCGTTGTAGGGAGATATAAATGTAGATATGGCCTTAATCTCCTCAGCCGCATCAGCCGGACAAGTGGGAAGCCCAACCAGTTTCATCACTTTTAAATCCGGAATGTCATCACCCATATAAAGTACTTCACTCGCGGTAATGCCTTTTTCTTTTAAATATTGGTTAAAGATCGAAACCTTATCACCAGCGGCTAAAAAAATATCGCTTATGCCCAGATTGAGAAAACGTTTCCGTAAGGCAATACCATCTCCACCCGATATGATGCAAAAATGATATCCCTTCTTTACGGCCAGTTGCATGGCATAGCCATCTTTAATATTAAAAGTACGCAGTGATTCCCCGCTCTCTGTTACCTGAACAGATCCATCTGTTAATACACCATCAACATCAAAGATGAAGGTGGTGATTTCCTTTAGTTTTTGAAGAAACATTTGTGCGTATGATGTTTAGCGTTAGGCGTTCGGAACCGATTCAAGACTAAGGACTCCGAACTCATGACTTACTTTACTGATTATCTCTCCATTCGTAAACCCAGGCAGATTGTATTTGCTCTAAATGCCCTTCGCTGCTTTCTTCACGGGTTCCTTTAAAGTTCGGTAATTCCAAAACCCACTCTAAAAGCTCCGTGAAACGGATGCGATAGATTTTGGCTTCGGTAAAGTCATCACCAAATTTCTCGTATAAAGACATGGCGATATCTTCATAATCATTCCAGTAAAAAGGCAAGGCAAATTTATCGTTGTTCATGTTGTTGTAAAGTTGAAGGTTAAAAGTTAAAGGTTGAAAGTTATGAGTTAAAAGTTACCGGTCTGGCGTACTACATCTATAGCTTCATCATTTTCGAAAGAATGCTGCAGACTCGAGACTAAAGACTATTGACTCCAGACTAATCTAATGTCCCATAAAGCCAGACTGATCCGGAATGGTTACTTCAATATCTCCATTGATGACTACACACTGGCAACCCAAACGGGATGTAATTTTTGGGCGAACGGCTCTATCGATAAAGTCTTCCTCTTTATCAGAAATTTCCTCCAAATTATCCATACCCTTTGTTACGTAAACATGGCATGTACTGCATCCGCAAACGCCTCCGCAATTGTGCTGAAGGTCTATTCCATTATCCAGGCAAACATCTAAAACCGATTCTCCGGCAGCTATAGGTAATTCTATAGATTCGTGATCAGCTTCTTCAAAATTTATTTTTAATTTAAAAATGCTCATAATTATATTGCAAAAATAGTAAGCTAAAGCGGTAAATATGCTATTTGTGCATTAATTTTATACTATCGCTTAAAGTTTGATAAATATGCTGTAGTTCGGGCATGTGGTTTAACATGCTCAAATGCTTGTTTAATGTGGTTTCATCTACCCTCACTGCCGGCCCGGTTTGTACATTTTCTGGTAAATTCATCATCACCTTATCTGCAGTTTCTTTAATTAAGGGTCTGATGATTTCGAAATCCAGGTGGTTTACCTGAAGCAACTGATGGGCTAATGCGTACAGATGATTGGTAAAATTACAGGCAAAAACGGCTGAGAGATGCAGCACCTTCCTTTGATATCCACCCAGGTGATATACCTTTTGACTTAATTTAGAAGCCAGGCTTTGTAAAATGCTTAAATCAGCTTCATTTGCAGCTTCAATACATAAGGGAATGTCTTCAAATGAAATTGCTTTCGATTTAGAAAAAGTTTGCAGCGGATATAAAACGCCCGGATGTTTAACTTTCGAGGATAACACCTGAATATCTGTAGTGCCTGAAGTATGAACAACAAGACCATTAACCGTTTTCAACTGATCAGCTATGCTTTCAATCGCATCATCTTTAACCGCTATAATGTATAAATCAGCATTGGTTTTAAGTAACTTCCAATCATTAACAGGTTCACAGGGAATGCCATCGGCCAAAAATTTAGCATGATTCAGATCCTGACTATAAATCTGAAGGAGTTCTTCACCCCTACTTTTTAAAGCTTGTGCAAGATGAGTCGCTACATTTCCAGCACCTATTAAAACAATCTTCATCAGCTATGCGATTTTAGCCTCTTTTCTTCTCCTGAAAATAGATAATAAGAAACCAATCACCATTACAATGGTACCTGCCCAGTATAAGTTGATAAATGGAAATTCAATGGCTTTAAAAACTACCCAGTCCTTCGCCTGCTGAGGTTTTTCGAAAATTTGTAATTCTACCTTTTTCTCATCAGGTAAAACCTTAGAGAAGCGGAACTTAAGGTCTAATCCTTCTACTTTACGGGCAAAATCGAAAGTATTGTTCCCCTTGATTAAAAACATCGGTTCAGCGGTATAAATTTTTCCGGCTGAGTTAATTTCCAAAGGCAAACCTACGGCATAATCTCCTTGTGCCAATACCAGGTCTTTAGCCACTGGTTTGTTATTTAAAGCTTTTACAGTTACCACACCGCTAGAGGTATGAATCGTATCACCCACGGCAACCTTTACAATTCGTGGTTCTTTATAATTTTCATCATCAGAATGACCTTCATGATCGCCATGATCGGCCTGTTTAATCGCCGCACTGGTGATGTGTGTATACACATCGTAAGTTAAATAATGCTTGGTATCAGGCGAAGCAATCAGCCCCATCTTTTCATTTTCTTGCACGTGCGGATGCAAATTAAAATCTTCTTTAACTTTACCTGTTTCCTTATCGAGAACCTTAAAATTAAGGGTATAAATCGTATTCGGTGCTTCAGTGGTATCGCTAACATATGTTACCGTATACTTGCCCATTTCTTTAGGCTCATTTTTATACAACATGATGTTTTCACCCGGCTTTTCAGTTTTTTCAAAATCCTTTACCGGGATAAAGTTATTGGCATTGATGGATAGCGGCTTATTGGTTGCCGCTGAAATCAATGCGCCCAGAATTAAAAATGCGAAACCGATGTGGGCTACGGCAGAACCGGCCAGTTTCACCTTACCTCCAAATGCCTGGTATAAGATCGCTGAATTAGACAACACCGCAAATAAACAACTGAAGGTAATCAGAATATACATGGTGTTGGTGTAGATATCTGCTACCCAAACCAAACCAGCAGTCAGTACCAATGAAAACAAAATAGCCGAAATCAGGCTACTGTAGAATTTACGCGGATCAGTCCGTTTGTATTTTAAATATTGTGAAAAACCAGAAATTAAAGTGATCAATACGGCGAATGGTGCCTGCCACTGGTTATAGTATTTTACTGCATCAATGGGTGGTGAAAAGTTGGTTCCGAAAGCTTTATTAAATACCGGAACTGAAGTAGAAAAAATGATCTGGATACAGGCAACCGTAACCACTAAGGCACCAATAAACATCCAGAATTCTCTGGAATAGGTCTCTTCATCTTTAGTCGTGATCGGTAATTCTTTCCACCTCACGATAATAAGGGCTATCGCAATTACGGCAAATACCACATTATACAGAATCAGGTGACCAAACATGCCCATATCTGTAAATGAGTGTACGGAGGTATCACCTAAAATACCACTTCTGGTTAAGAACGATGCATAAAGCACCAGCAAGAAACTTAAGAACACCAATGCAATGGCAGTGAAATAAGCATGACCGGTATTTTTATACGCGATCATTACGTGTACTGCACCAATTAGGGTTAACCATGGAATTATAGAAGCATTTTCTACCGGATCCCAGGCCCAGAAACCACCAAAGTTTAAAGCTTCATAAGCCCAGAACGAACCCATGATGATACCCGTTCCCAAAATCATGACAGCAAAAAGCGTCCATGGCATTGCAGGTTTAATCCATTCTTTATATCTCTTTTGCCAAAGGGCAGCAATACCATAAGCAAAAGGAACCACCATACTTGCAAAACCTAAAAACAGCGTTGGCGGGTGAATCACCATCCAATAGTTTTGCAGCAATGGATTTAATCCTCTTCCATCGGTAATAAATTTTAAATAATTGGCAAAATTCTCCGGATTGGCAAAAACCACAGGAGCCATTGATTTCAAATCAAGGGAATCTCTTAACAGGATAAATGGCGAACTTCCGATCCGCTCACCTAAAATTTCGACACCCAACAGCATGGATGTTAGAAAAACTTGAGAAAATGCAACTACCGTCATAACCGGACGCTCCCAGGTTTTTGCTTTCCAAATCAGCAAAGCGCCTAAAAACGATTGCCAGAAAGCCCAAAGCCAGAAACTTCCTTCCTGACCTTCCCAAAAGGCAGATACAATATAATAAACGGGTAATTCTTTAGATGAATGCCAATAAACGTAGCTGTATTCGTTATAGTGACCTAAAATCAGGTAAAACAATGTTGCACCAATACCGATGATACTGGCCCAATTGATGAGGAAACCAATTCTACCTAAATTAAGCCATGAACGATCTGTTAGATTTTTATCACGGGTAGCAAAAAAATATGATATGGTTGAAAGTAATGATGCACTAAAAGCCAGCACAATAAAAAACTGTCCGATTTTACCCGGCAGCAGGTTCTCACCTACAAATTGAATATCCATTAAAATTAATTATATTTTTTTTCGCCGTACTTACCCACTTCTTTAACCTTGCCATCCTGATTTATTTCGACCAGGTTATCATTATATTTAGATGGACACTTCATCAGAATTTTTGAAGCATAAAACTTATCGCCATCCATTTTACCAATCAACACTAACTTTTCTGATTTTTCGAAATCCTGAGGCTTCGTACCATTGTAAACAACTTCTCTGATTTCACCTTTTTCATCTTTCATGTGAAAAGCAAAATGATTGGCATCTTTAACGGCATCATAATACATCCCTTTGGATTTTTCCCAATAGCCCATTACATGTTCTTCTTTTTGAGAAGTAGCGGCCTCTTTAAAATTCGAGTAAGTATCCGTATTGGCATTTAAGCTAAAAAGAATCCCTACAGAAATTGCAATAGTAATTAATCCAATGATTGCACTTTTTTTCATGTTGTGTTATTGTAGTAAAAGCTGGCAACAAAGATAGAAAAATAGCCATAGCGAACCTTCTTTTACCGTTTTCGTGTCGTTATATTGACAATTAACTGATGATAGGATTAGATCATTAAAAATTTTAGAATTTATCAAATCAATGATGATTTTAATATGATATTTCTAAAATACTTGCGGTATGGGACAATTATCTATAACATCAGATTAGATATGCATTAAATTCAGTTAAATGAGTATGTTTGACAATCAGATCATTGTTATTTTAATCGTGGAAATCCTAATTATCACCTCCTATGAAACTCCGGCAACTTTATAAGCTTATTTTATTTATCCTATTCATTCCTGCATTAAGCTCCTGTTTTGAAATTGTAGAAGAAATAAACATGCGGAATGATGGAACCGGCGATGTAACGCTGACCATTAACCTTAGCCAAAGTAAAACTAAAGTGGCTTCTGTGATGCTATTGGATAGCGTTCAGGGATATAAAGTTCCCAGCAAGCAAAAAATCCAGTCAGAACTGGCAGAAGCCGTTGCTTATCTCAAAAAATGTGATGGCATTTCAAATGTAAAGAGCAGCAGCGATTTTAATCATTATATTGCCACCATTGGCTTTACCTTTAAAGATGTATCTAACATCAATAATATCACTAAAAACATCCTGGCCAAACAAAAAATAAAAGCCACCAACACCTCTTCCTACAGTTTCAATAAAGCTACCAAAGTATTTTCGAGGAAATACCAGCCCGTAGCCAATGCAAAGTCTGAATTCAACAAACTTAAAAATCAGGATAAAGCCGTTTTCAACGGTGCCACCTACACCAGTATCTATCGTTTTGAATCTCCTGTAACAAATGTGACCAATCCGGCATCAAACCTGTCAAAATCAAAAAAGGCGGTAATGCTAAAAAGTAATATCATGAATTTAATCAACGGAAAAGTTAACGTTTCCAATCAAATACAACTCCTAAAATAACCTAAGATTACAATGATCACGAAATCGTATTCAGAAGAAAGTACACGATCATAACCAGCTACCCACCTTTGAAAACAAATTTATAAAAATGAAAAAACTTCTCGTTGCACTCTCCTTTCTATTCTTTTCCAGTTTGACCTATGCTCAGGATTTGGTAAAGAAAATCCCTAAAAATGCCTTTACTGTGGCTACCATAAAAGGTGATAATGTATTTAAACTCATGTTTGTGAAAGATTTTAATGAATCTTTTGTCGGTAAAAAATTATTAACAGAGACCTCAAAATCCCTGGATAAAAATTTCAGCAGCATAGAAGACTTTGGGATTAACCTGGAGAAAAATATGTATTATTTTAATCAGCTGAGCGACAGTATCACTTATAACTGCTTCCTGATTCCGCTTAAAGATGCTTCAAAATTTGAAAACCTCATCACCGACAAAGACAAAAAATTAAAGGTTGAGGGCGAAATCAGAACAATGTTTCTGCCTGACAGCACCAGCTTGATTAAATGGAACAATACCATGATGTACTATGTTACGGGTAGCATTAAAAGTTCTTTCTTTGCTGATTCTCTGAAGTCTGCAAAATACGGCATTAAAGATATCCGCTATCAAAGCGATGATGTGCTTACAGATAGTGCCACAGTTGCGGTAGATTCTACCTATGCGGCAGAGCCAATGGTTGAAACAGAAATTGCGCCACCTGTTCTACCGAAGAAAAATCACAAAACAACGGGTAAGAAAAAACCGGTGACCAAGAAAAAAACGGGGAAAAGGAAAAAGTCCGGCAAAATTAAAAAAGCGCCAGAGGCTGAAGAAGTGAAAATGCTGGAAACTACTGACGATGCTGCTACGGATGCTGCAGGATCAGTAAGTGATTCGGACCAGTATGATAACTACCAAAAAGAAAAAGTTGAACAAGATGCAAAAATAAAAGCACTGACCTATATGTGGATCAGCGAACAGGCAGATAAAATCTTCAGTACCAATTACGAATCAATTGAAAGCAATAAATCTTACAGTGCCAGTCTGGATAAAAATGCCATTGCAGAAGTTTGGATTTCAAGCTTGCAGGATGTTTATAATTCCATCTCCCCTGAATTTGGCCGCTACGGAAAAGCAGGAATAATGAAGGGTTACGGAAGTTTAACCTCGAAATTATTTATGGATAAAAAAAGTTTCCGCATTTCTACGGGTCTGGAATTGGCAAAAGAACAGGCCGATTCATATAAAAAAGTCATGAACCGGAAATTGAATAAAAAATTCCTGAAATATGTTGACAGTGAAAAGGCAATTGGCTTTATGGGATATGCCATTGATACGAAGGCTTATTTGGAGGAATTACCTAAATTGATGCAGCAAACCTATGGTTCATTTTTAGGCAGCAATAAAATGGATGAAGAAATTGCTTTGGGTTCAGAGTTATTTTCACTCCTGCTGGATGAAGAGGCTGTAAGCAAAGTAGTAAAAGGCGATGCCTTATTTATCATCAATGGTTTAAACAGCCGTGATGTGAGTTATACCACATATGATTATGACGAAGACTATAATCAAACAGAGGTAACTAAAACCAAAAAAGAAACCCTTCCCGACTTCCTTTTTATGTTCTCATCAGAAGACCAGCGTTTAATGAATAAGCTCATTAAATACGGAATAAATAAAAACAAGGTTAGTGTAAGCAATAATATCTATAAGATTGAAGAAAAGAAAAGTCCGATAGATATTTACTTCATGATTAAGGATGGCATTGTATTTTTTGGAAATTCATTACCAGAAATGCAAAGCATTAGCAACAATACATTTAATGCGAGAATTAATAAAGCACATCAAAAACTATTGAGCCAGAACAATTTTAGTTTCTTATTTAATGCAAAAAACCTGGTAGGTAAAGTGCCGAACGAAGAAATAGGTGGCGAAGAAACAGCAAAAAAGTTTAACGAAACACTGGGCAAAATGGGTAATGTGTACATGAAATCAAATCCAATTAAGGGTAACCTGGTTTCTGCAGACATCAGTGCAGAAATTCCTAACGGGCATGAAAATGCATTGAAATATTTGTTTACTTTAATTGAAAATGCATCGAAATAACATTTGTTAAGAAAACACAGAAGCCACGGAAAGTGCTTCTGCGCTTTCATGATTCCGTAGCAAGATCATTTTGAAATAAATTATGAAGAAATTTTTTAAAACAATAGCAGTGATCATCCTATCACTGCTTATTTTTTTTGTGGGGATCTTTAAATACAGGCAATATCATGCCAATCAGATTGCTGTTCCGAAAGCGGCTACTGCAGTAATTAAGCTTAGTATCGATGAAATATATAAAAGTCTGGCGCTGAATATGCTTTTCAATCCGGACTATTATTTAAAATCTGATCCTGATAAAAAAACTGACAGCATTACCGGAGACTTTCGCCATGGCTTAAAAATCCCGGCGAGTGTATATTTTTATACCATGAAAAATCAGCCGGAAACGGCACTGTTTTCCCGATTTGAAATTAAGCAACTCCGCAATTTTCAAACATTTATTCATAACAAGTTTGGGTTTAAAATCCTCAAGAAACAAAATGAAATTACCTTTGCTGGATCAGGAAATGTGTTTTTTTGCTACGATGCGAACCATGTTGCTGTTGTTGTATCTGGTGAAGCCAGAAATTTTGATGCAGTACTCCTGGATATTTTGAAAGCAAAAAACTTTCAACAAATTGGTGTGGGTAAATTTAAATCCATAAAAGAATCAACCCGTCACATCGCCTATTCTGATGCTAAAAATGATGTTACAATCGACTTCAATAGTGGGGAAATAAATATCTCTGCTGATTTTGCTAATCATTCTATTATTCCGGCAGTTAAACCCTTTCATCGGAAGTTTAATCAGGAAAGTACAGCAAGTGCCTGGCTCAATGCTGATTTTGCTAAATTACCAAATAAAAAAATTCAACTAAAAAGCAGCACTTTAGATCGTGATAGCTTGTTGAAATATTATAAAGGTTATCTGGATTTTGAATGGACCAATACCACCACACAAACTGATTCTATTGTTACGTATGAATACAATGATGACTTTGAAAAAACGGCTAAAGTAACCTTACAGAAACGTAGCGTACCAAACCTGATGCTTAATATTAAAGCTGATCGAAATCTATTGATTAATTATCTTAATGAAAAACAGGTGATTAATCTCGATAGTGGAACAATACGCAATACAGTATTTCCACTTTATAAAGTTTTTCTGGGTGGCCATCAAAATCAGCTTCAGCTAACGACTCAAAAAAAGAATAAAGCAGATAATATGCTAATCCCCTCGAATGCGTTCTTTTCACTAAATGTTGATTTAGTGAAAATCAATCAATCAATGCGTATTCCAGGTTTAACACAACACTTGAAACTCCTGAAATACATGGATATAAAAGGAAGGTCAATGCATGACAGGCAGATCAGGCTGGATGGAAAAATCACTTTCGTGAATGATCAAGTGAATGCTTTGTATCAGATTGTCAAAGATTTTTAATCTGCCTGCTGCTTTTAGTTTCAAATTCTGATATATTTAGGGATATAGATTTACATCTCATTAAATGCTACACGATAATTTAATTCTCATTCTGGTTTTATTGCTTGGCGTAACCCTTCTGGTAATGATGGGGCAAAAGCTTAAAATTTCTTATCCCATTTTTTTAGTGGTGGCCGGTTTATTTATTGGCTTTATTCCAGGTATGCCACATATCAAAATAGATCCTGATCTTGTTTTTCTGTTGTTTTTACCACCACTATTATACGAAGCTGCCTGGTTTACCTCCTGGAAGGCTTTCTGGGAATATAAAGGCGCCATTTTTCTGATGGCGGTAGGGCTGGTATTTATCACTTCAGTAGCGGTAGCTTATGCATCTGTTGCCTTCATACCAGGCTTTACACTGGCACTTGGCTTTTTACTGGGTGGAATTGTATCTCCACCTGATGCTGTTGCCGCAGCAGCTGTACTTAAAGAAATGAAACTTCCTAAAACTGTTACGGCACTTTTAGAGGGCGAAAGTCTGGTAAATGATGCATCCAGTTTAATCGTATTCAAATTTGCACTGGCTACAGTAACTACCGGAACTTTCATTTTACAGGATGCAGCCGTAAATTTTATTTCTGTTGCAGGGTTAGGTATTATAATTGGTTTAGCCATAGGCGGTATATTTTACGCCATTCACCGCTGGCTGCCCACTACAGAAAACATCGATACCGTTCTGACCTTGCTTACGCCTTACTTTATGTACATCGTTGCGGAACATTTTGAAGCTTCAGGCGTCATGGCTGTGGTTTCAGGAGGCCTGCTACTTTCCAGTCAGTCACACTTAATCCTCACCTCAAACTCCAGAATTAAAACGGTTTCGGTTTGGTCAGCCCTGATTTTTTTACTGAATGGCGTGGTATTTATCCTGATTGGCTTGGCATTACCTGATATTGTAGCAGGCTTAGGTCCGGATTATCCCATTGCAAGGGCAATTGGTTATGGCATTGGCATTAGTATACTGGCACTTGTGGTTCGTTTCATCTGGCTTTTTTCCACCGCAAGAATTACCAGTTTTTTTAATAAAAGAACACGGGTACGTTATCAGGATTTAACCTGGCATTCCTCAATGGTCATTGTTTATGCGGGCATGAGAGGAGTGGTATCGTTGGCTGCTGCGCTTTCCATTCCGGTCATGATTGCTGATCAGACGGCCTTTCCGTTGAGGAATTTGATTTTATTTATCACTTTCGTAGTGATCTTTTTTACACTGGTGGTTCAGGGCTTAACACTTCCGCTTTTTATTAAACTGTTAAACATACCTGAACCAAAGCATAAGCTTTCTGAGCAGGAACAAATCAGCCAGATTAAGCTGAGGTTGATTGATCTTTCACTGGAAAAGTTAGTGGCTGATTACCAGTATCAATGTACCCACAATGAACTGATGGTGAATCTGAAGGCTGAATTGCAGCATTCTTTAAATGAGAAAAAAGATACACTTCAGGCTTATAAAAAAGGTGAAATTAACAAGCATGATTTAAAGGCCTATAATGAAATTGTAATTGCATTAATTCAGGTTCAGCGTGACGAACTGCACCATTTAAAGCGCAATAAAAATTATGATGATGACATTATCAGAAAAGAAGAATGGCGGTTGGATCTGGAAGAATTAAGCATTACTTCTTAGTTGGTTTGATCAGGCAACATCTGCTATACCATTGGCTAAACAAAATTGATGTATCTCAACCAGATTGCGGTAGATGCCGGTTTTTTTCTATCCTGAAAAGCAAAAAATGGAGGACTAACTCTTGTCCAAAATTACTCAGAACCATACCCTTCCAACACAAAAAATCCTTGCAAGTATCATTTGCAAGGATTTTCGTTTAAGCTTTAACTTTCAACTCCCTATGGCCAAACGCCCAAGTTCATATAAGAAACTGCAATTTTATCAATAGAATTTACAAAAGCAGCAGTTCTTAATGTTTGTGTACCCGGTTTTACTTTCAGGGTTTCACGGATCTCATGGTAAGAATGGATCATGGTATCTTCCAGCCCGGAATTGACCAATTCCATTTCTGAAGCACCTTTCACAATCATTAAACGGTGTTCCGGAAGAATGGTTTTTCCTGTTAAGTTTTCTAAAGTTGCAATCAGGTTAGCGTTTGAATTTGCCGCATAACGGTTTTCCATACGACCAAAAGCTACGTGAGAAAGGTTCTTCAACCATTCGAAGTAAGAAACGGTTACACCACCGGCATTGCAATACATATCCGGAATGATGATCCCACCCATTTCAGTGAAAATCAATTCAGCCTCAGGTGTAGTTGGTCCGTTCGCACCTTCAGCAATAATTTTTGCTTTGATGTTGCGGATATTCAGTTCAGTAAATTGATTTTCCAGCGCAGCAGGTACAATGATATCACAATCCTGCTCTAAACCTTCCATTGAATTTCTGAAATCTGTTGCACCAGGGAATCCTAAAATCGAACCTGTATTTTTACGGTGCGCAAAAACCTCATCTACATTCAAACCATTTGGATTGTAGATGGCACCTTCATACTCACATAAACCAACGATGGTTGCCCCAAATTCGGCCAGGAATTTTGCAGAGTGATAACCTACATTACCTAAGCCCTGAACAATTACCCTTTTATCACCTAAACCAGCCTTGAAACCGATTTTAGCCATATCCTCAGCCACATCAACACATTCACGAACGGCATAAGCCACACCACGACCGGTAGCTTCTTTACGTCCGCGGATACCATGTAAGGCAATTGGTTTACCGGTTACACAACCCAATGCATCCAGCTGACCAGGATTCATGGTCATGTAAGTATCTGCAATCCAGCTCATTTCGCGTTCACCAGATCCATAATCCGGAGCCGGGACATCAATACCAGGGCCAATAAAATTCTTTTTGATTAATTCAGTTGTATATCGGCGGGTGATGGTTTCCAGTTCAGCTACACTATATTGTTTGGTGTTGATTTTAATACCACCTTTTGCACCTCCGAAAGGTACATTTACGATGGCACATTTATATGTCATCAAGGCTGCAAGTGCCATTACTTCATCCTCATTAACCATTTCACTGTAACGGATACCACCTTTGGTTGGACTCATGTGATGCGAGTGCTCTACTCGCCAGGCATCAATTACTTCAAAACCGTTTCCTCTGCGAATAGGGAATTGGAAACGATACACACTATTACATGCTTTAATCTGGTTCAATAAACCTTCAGGGTGATTGGTGAATTGAGCCGCACTGTCAAAGTTCTTACAAACATCTGCAAAAAACTTGTTCTCGTCTGCTAGATTAGCCATTTATTTATCTTTTATGAATTAAGTATGCCGCAAAATTGGCTAAAAAAACAGCATATATCCAAATGAAAAAATACTTAGTGTAAAGGAAACACCAATTGAAAATGACTGAAAAAATGGCTTTAAAACGTTTAAGCTTACTTTTTGTCCGAATTTTCTTTTTCTATTTTTTTTAATCTTTTATCAATTGAGAAAAGATAAGCCAGTAAACCGACTAAAATGATCACAATACAGGTAACCACTACATAGATTTTACCATCGCTGCGCAGTCGATCTGCCATTTCCACGCCATTATCCTGCGCAAATAATTGTACCGCAGTTAGCATTAATATCAGTGATAAAAATATCTTCTTCATGTTGGTGTTATTGAAATATTGTGCTGTTAAAAATTTTAATTTTGAGAGGTAAAAGATAAAAAAGGCAGTTCTGCATCTTACTTTCTGCACTTCAATCTTTGCTCTTTGTTCCTTGCTCTTTGCTCTTTGCTATTAATTCTGTTGCTGTTTAGTTTCGATGGAACGTATTCTGAAACGAATGGTATAGACCCAGTAGCCGATCAAAATCCAACCCAAACAGGCTGGGTAGAATACCATGCGCATGCGGCTATCCAAATCATAGCTGTTAAAACCAGGATTACCACCGTTACCAGGATGTAATGAATCTTTTAAACGAGGCAATACAAAAAGTAAAACCACCATCATCGGAAAAGCAAAAATGTTATAAATGGCTGAAATTTTAGCTCGCTTTTGCTCTTCATCTATGGCATTACGAAGAATGAGGTAAGCAAAATAAAGTAATACCGAAATGGCAGCAAAATTTTGCTTAGGATCAAAACTCCAGAATTGCCCCCAGGTATATTTCGCCCAGATGGCCCCCGTAACTAAGCCTAAAAGGCCGAAAACAATTCCTGCATTTACACTTTCTACGGCTTTAATATCATCAATTTCACTTTTGGTGCTCAGTGATTTGATGCTGTAAAAAACAGAAATAGAGAACAAAACAATCATGGCAAACCACATCGGTACATGGAAATATAAATTCCGGATTGATTCATTAATGATAGGCAAACGCGGCACACCCATTAACAAACCTGCTATTGCCGTGTAAATAACCAGCACTGAACCTAAGATTTTCCACCAAGTTTTATTCATACATATATAATTTTGAATGATCAAGTTTTGAATGGGAGAATATTCTTTTATTACGCCTTAAAAATCATCAAGGATTTATACTTGCGAATTTCTCATTCTATAATTCAATCATTCTTTCATTCAATCATTCAATCATTCAATCATTTTTTTAATCCCGCCAAAGGTAAGGAAATAACAATAAAGAGGTGGCAACGGTTAGTACATTTACCAACAATAACATCCCAATTTCATCGTAACTATTTTCCCATGGCAGACCATCTACTGCATTTTTAGCCAGTTTTATTAACAGAATTAATACAGGAATGATGATTGGAAAACTGAGAATCGCCATCAGCATTCCGCCGTTACCCGCCTTACTCGCGATGGCCGAAACCATCGTAAAAACAGTAGAAAAACTGATACTGCCCATCATTACAGCTACATAATATAAAAGTAAATCGGGAGGTGTAAAAGAATCAAACACCAGTGTATAAAACCCCAGTGCTATGGTGGTTAAAACCAGCATTAATATTGTGTTATATACCGTTTTTGAAATTAATATTGCTGCCGGACTTGCCAGAATATAGTTATACAATTGCTGACCTTTCGTTTCCTGCAGAAAGCTTTTGGAAACACCGTTTATGGAGGCAAAAAGTATAATAATCCAGAACAATGCATTCCAGGCAAGCTTATCACCAAGACTTACAAAAGATAAATAACAGGTAAAAATAGTGGAAACGACATACAATAGGATTCCATTGATGGTATATTTGGAGCGCCACTCTAACAGTACTTCCTTATGGATTAAATATTTAACCTCTTTGGCCAGTTGCATAACCGCAAAGATACTTTTATTGAGAAATTATCGGTGCGTAATTTTGTTGGATTGTTGTAATATTGTTTAAAGATTAGGTTGCTGCCGACACATTTAAATAAATAATTATTATCTCATTAAGATTAAAGAATTTAGCTATAAAATGCACTGAAAATTATACCGTAAACTTTTCTGTTGGATGTAAAGGAATTGATTCTTTTTATTCCCCGGGCGATGCGTTTCAGTGGCAAAAAATAAATCTATGAATTATGCATCAGTAATAGCATCGCCGATTGGCAAATTAACCATCTTAGCTGATGATGATTTTGTGTGCGCCATAACTTTTTCAGCAACGGAAAATGATGGATTAACTGAAAACGAATTGACCAGAAATGTTGCCAATCAGTTAAAAAACTATTTTAACGGTAACTTAAAAAAGTTCGATTTCCCCATTAAACAAAAAGGCACTGATTTTCAACAACAGGTTTGGCAAAACTTACTGAATATTCCTTATGGAGAAACGGTTTCTTATGCGAAGTTTTCTGCACATCATCCGCTGGCCATCCGGGCTATCGCAGCAGCTAATGGCAAAAACAACATCGCCATTGCTGTTCCATGTCACAGAGTGATTGGCAGCAATGGCAAACTGGTTGGTTATGCCGGTGGTTTATGGAGAAAGCAATGGCTCCTGGAACATGAAAGGGAAATAGCGCAAAGGGGACAAACCACAATTAAATTTTAATTATATCAATTGAAGATGACATCATTACAAAAAGCCGGAACGAATAAATATTTAAAAGCCATTAGATTGATCAACCTGGATAACGATGATTGCAGCTTTGAAAGCGGAAAAATTCCGGTACAACAACACATCAATGCCAGCTATTTTTTCGCCAAAACGGATGTTTCCACCCTGGAAGGCATTCCGCATCCGGCACCTCGGCGGCAATATGTAATTACCTTAAAAGGAAAATTAAAATTTAGCGTAACCAACGGCGAAACTTTTATCATTGAGCCTGGAATTATTTTAATTGCGAACGACACAAAAGGCATCGGGCATACCTGGGAAATTATCGAAGGCGAGGAATGGGAAAGAATTTATATTCCACTAGAAGAGGATACAGCCGATTTATTTATTGCCGACTAATTTATCCGAATCTATTTCGAAGCGCAATCTAACCCTGAATCTCGATCATGCGTTGCCATCAAACTTTATAGATTGCAATGCATGATCAGGCAATACAAATGAAGGACCGCATCATCCAATGCATTAACCTTACTTCAATACGTCAGGATTACTTGTGGCAGTTATCTTATCGCCACGTTTGGTGCTAAAAAGCATAAATAGAACACCTACCAAAAGAACAATCCATCCCCATTGGAAATGAACAACCTTACCGATTAATTTATTGGCGAAGCCATATTTGGTATAATTGTTAGCTGTAAAATAAACGGCTATCACTGCCAATACATACCAGATAGCCATTACAAAACTCATGAACCTGAATGCACCAGCCTTTCTGATAAAGAGAAAAAGTACTGAAATAACAATGATGGCATAAGTGATCATAAACAAGCGGGCATCCGATTGATATAGATTCCAGTTTCCTTTAATCGGCACTTTCAACATCGGACAAAAACCTGCAATGATACAAAGTAAAACACCTATAAAAGCCCTGAATTTATTTAATATTAACATAGTTAAAAATGATTACATTGATTTTAACGATTCCATTGATTGGTAATTGTTTGTAACGGAAGTTAATGGTTAAATCGCTAACTTACCTGGTATTTTTAATGACTAATGACTAAACTACTGCCCTTCTACAATCCCCATTTTCTCTGCGAAGTGCGCACAATAATCACGCAGGTCTTCCACAATCAGCGTTTCATTGGTGGCTTTTAAAAAGCTGTCGCCCATGGTTTGTAAAGTTTCGTAAAAGAAACGTTTCATTTCATCAACAGGCATATCCTTGGTCCAGAGGTCAATTTTGAGCGTGTTTTTATAGTTATGGTCCCAAACAGATAAGAACATTGCTTTTGCCGGTACTTTATCTGCATTTCCAGAATCTGTACTTTCCCAAAGAATGTTATCTGGATTATTACCTTCGTCTAACTCAACTGTTAATTTTATTTCTGCTGTCTTCATAAAATGATTTCACTGATTGTGGAGATTCCACAGTTTTAATTTATGGCGCAAAGATGCTGAATTTTTATTTTGATTATACGCTTGAAAAGCCTGCGAGAATATTTTTTACGGTTTAATTACGAGATCCTTTGGATGATCAGCATCAACACTGCGGTAATGACAATAAAAATGGATTCCACCATCCAGATTTTTTTTAAATCCTTAAGTGTAAAACGGAAGATCAAATCAGTAATAAAGGTGACTAAAATTAAACATCCCAGTATTAAAAGATAAAAACCACTAAAATCTACCTGTCTTGGCGCATGCTTTTCCGGACTTAAAATAGTAAAGGCTACCAATCCTAATCCAATAGCACCAATAATATTCAGGGGCGTAATCCTCAGCTTCATGTTCCCTACTTTTTCTTATCGAAACGTTTACCCTTTTTAAATGATTTTACTTCTTTTCCAGCTTTTGCCTTGGCCTTTTCGCGAACTTTCTTCTCTATGGCGGCAGCATGCTTTTTCTCATGGAAAGCACCTTTAAAATCAGGATCTTCCTTGCGTTTCTGCATATCAATTTCCTTGGCAATCTGCTGGCGTTCCTCATAAGGCGTTTCATCAATATAAACCCCTTCAGGGATTTCAGCAACAGGAATATATTGGCGAATTAATTTCTCAATTTTACGGATATAATATTTTTCCGCATCGGTAGCAAAAGTAATGGCGTCTCCTTTAGCAAAGGCCCTACCCGTCCGCCCGATTCTGTGCACGTAATCTTCAATAATAATCGGAACATCGAAATTAATCACATGGCTCACATCACTCACATCAATTCCTCTACTGGCAACATCGGTAGCAACAAGCACCCTGATATTACCTTCCTTAAAGCTGTTGATAGAATTAATACGGGTATTTTGTCCCTTATTGGCATGAATTACACGAACATTATCGGCACCATATCTACGCTCAATAAAACTGAAAATATTGTCTGCAACCATTTTGGTTTTGCAGAAAATAATCAGGCGTGAAAAAGCTTCATCATTTTTTAGCAAATGCTGTAACAAATTTATTTTCGTTTTAAAATTCGGAACATAGTATAATGCCTGCGTGACATTAGCTGCTGGTGTAGCCTGTGCTGAAGCTTCAATAACAAGCGGATTATTTAAAAAATCACCTGCAATTTTTTGGACTAACTCGCTCATCGTTGCCGAGAAAAGCAAGTTCTGGCGTTTGCGCGGCACAATTTCCAATATCCTGTGGATTGAACCAATAAAGCCCATATCCATCATTTTATCGGCTTCATCCAGTACCAGAAATTTTAAACTTTGTGTATTAATGTCTCCTGCAAGATATAAATCCAAAAACCTTCCGGGCGTAGCAATCAAAATATCTATCCCTTTTGCAATTTCTTCTTTTTGTGTTTTCGGACCAATTCCGCCAAAAATCACCAACGAACGCAAATCTGTATAAGTGGAAAATAATTTTACCTGCTCAGCAATTTGCATGGCCAGCTCACGTGTAGGAGATAAAATCAAAGCCCGTGGATTATCCCCCTGAGCGTATTTCAACTGCATTAAAATTGGCAAAACAAAGGCGGCTGTTTTACCCGTTCCAGTTTCTGCAATTCCAAAAATATCCTGCCCGGATAACACCGGAGCAATTGCTTTTTCTTGTATTGGTGTGGCAACAGTATAACCTGCATCGGCAACTGCATTTAATATTTGCCTGTTTAACTTAAATTCTTCGAACGATTTTGCCATAGCGCACAAAGATAGGTTTTTTAAGCCGAAAGGCTTGAGGTAGTCTGAAGTTCGGAGTCTGAAGTCTTGAGTCTTAAATTCAAACATAAAGTCAAAGCTTCATTAAAGAGATTAGGCGTAAAGCAATTCCGGTAATTTTTTGGCTATGGTAGTCCTGCCATTCGCTTTACTTCGTTACACTCGTGCACACTGCTGTCGGGTTTGTTTAACTTAAAACAGCAATGCTAAACCCAGTTTCTTCCTTTCATCCGTCCAAATTTTACCTCCTATTTCTCAAATCCCATATCTGACTTCTCAAATCTATTTTTACCTTTGAAGCATGAATGCTTACCTGATAAAAGCCGCCACAATTGTAAACGAGGGACAAAAAATTGTTGCTGATGTATTAATTAAAGATGGATTAATTGAAAAAATTGGTCAAAATCTTTCTGCACCCGAAGCACAGGAAATTAACGCTGAAGGACAATACCTTTTACCGGGAATGATTGATGATCAGGTTCATTTCCGTGAGCCAGGTTTAACACATAAAGCAGATATATTTACGGAGAGTATGGCCGCTGTTGCAGGAGGAATTACCTCTTTTATGGAGATGCCGAATACAGTTCCAAATACTTTAACTCAGGAATTACTGGCTGACAAATATGCCATTGCAGCAGAAACTTCTTTAGCCAATTACTCTTTTTACATGGGTGCCAGCAATGACAACATTGATGAAGTGTTAAAAACTGACCCTAAAAATGTATGTGGCATAAAAGTTTTTATGGGTTCATCAACCGGCAATATGCTGGTGGATAATGAAAAAACGCTGGAAAATATTTTCAGCAAAGCCCCCATTTTAGTGGCCACACACTGTGAAGATGAAGCAACGATCCGCCATAATCTGGCCGCATTTAAAGCAAAATACGGTGATGATTTAACCATTGATATGCATCCGCTGATTCGCAGCGCAGAAGCATGTTATACCTCATCGTCATTAGCCGTTGAACTAGCGAAACGCTACCAAACGCGTTTGCATATTCTTCATATTTCAACGGCTAAAGAAATAGCTTTATTTGATCATACAACTCCATTAAAAGATAAAAAAATCACGGCTGAAGCTTGCATACATCACCTCTGGTTTAACGATAAAGATTATGCTTCAAAAGGAAATTTCATTAAATGGAATCCTGCAGTAAAAACCGAAGATGATCAAAAAGGTGTATTACAGGGCGTACTCAATGACTATATTGATGTAATTGCAACGGACCATGCGCCTCACACCCTGGAAGAAAAAAATCAACCTTACGCGCAGGCTCCATCGGGCGGACCATTGGTTCAGCATGCTTTGCCTGCCTTATTGGAAATGCATCTGCAGGGCAAAATTTCTTTAGAAAAAATTGCAGAAAAAACGGCACATAACCTGGCGATCTGTTTCGATATTGAAAAACGTGGGTTCATCCGCGAGGGATATTGGGCTGACCTGGTTTTGGTTGACCTGAAAGATTCCTGGAAAGTAACCAAATTGAATAATTTCTACAAATGTGGCTGGAGTCCGTTTGACGGAGATACCTTCCAGGCCAGTATTACCCACACTTTCGTATCAGGAAATCTGGCTTATCAAAATGGCAAATTCACGACTGATCAGATTGGGAAACGCCTAACTTTTGCACGATAGATTTGTTATATTTGTCTACCACAATGATTATAATATGGAAACACTAATCATACATCCAAAAGACAAAGAGCAACTCTCAGCTTTAAAGGCATTTGTAAAAGCTTTAAAAATTGAGTTTACTACAGAAAAAAGCCCATACAAGCCTGATTTTGTTGCTAAAATAAAAAGAAGTCAGGAGCAAATGAAAGAAGGAAAAGGGGTCAAAATTGCTGTAGAAGATTTATGGAAATGAGTTATTTGTTACATTATGTATAAGCCGTGATTTAAAAATCCATTACGCTTTCAATACTATGGAAATCATATATTTATAATGAAGCATTAGCTGACATCAAATTTTGGAAGAAATCAGGAAATAAAACCGTTCAGAAGAAAATTGAACAGTTGATTGTAGATATTTTGAAACATCCATACACAGGCATCGGCAAACCAGAACCTTTAAAATATGATTTATCCAGTCTATGGTCTAGAAGAATAGATGGAGAGCACAGAATCATCTATCAAATATTAAACGATGCTTTACACATCCATTCATTAAGAGGTCATTATAAATAAATAATGATAGCGCGCCTAATACTAATCAAATTAATTGTTTTACTTGGCCTTGCTTTCTTAATTTTTTTCTTTGGCTTCTTCCCTACCCTGGTCCAAAAATATTATTCAACAGGTTTTTATCCTTACATTTCTTCAGCACTAAGGTTTATATCATCTATTTTTCCTTTCGCCGTTAGCGATATCATTTATGCCTTATTAATTGGCTTTGTACTTTATAAAATTGTTAGATTTTACAAAAGACGTAAATCACTAAAAAAGCAGGATAGAACTCTTGTCCCCTTACAGATTTTAAACTTTTTTTTAATTCTTTACATTGTTTTCAAACTGGTTTGGGGATTAAATTATAGCAGACCGAGCGTAAGTGACGAGTTAGGGATAGGAAATGAAAAGTATAATGTTAAGGAGCTTGTTTCGCTTGGAGAATATTTCATAAAAAAAACGAATGCTTTAAAAGTAGAGCAAAACAAGAACGTTGCCTACGCTATAACTGATTTAGAAACTAATTCCGCAAAAGCTTACGATCTGATGGAGAAAAAAAATCCATTATTTGCATACCAAAGCCCCTGCTTAAAATCAGTTTTAATTCCATGGATGTTGAGTAAAGCTGGTATTGAAGGCTATTACGCACCGCTTTCTGGCGAAGCCAATATGAACATGAACCTACCTGACTTTGTTAAACCTTATGTTTCCTGTCACGAGATTGCACATCAGCTAGGCATTGCTTATGAAGATGAAGCAAACCTTTTAGGTTATTTAACAGCCAGCAATAGTCCTGATGTGAATTATCAATATTCAGCGAACTATGAAATGCTCAGGTATATCTTATTCGAAATCAGAATGAAATCACCTGAAGATTACAAGCGGCTCCATGATACATTATCACCCTTAGTTTTAGCTGATTTTAAAACTGAAAAAGAATTCTGGCGTAAATATAATGGCGAAATGTTCGCCTATATGGATGCTGCTTTTGACCGCTTTCTGAAACTCAACAACCAGAAAAAAGGAATCGACAGTTACCAGGATATTGTGATTTGGCTATGGAATATACATAAAAATGAGTTGAAAGTTAAGAATTGAAAGCCTAGGCGCATATAACCTGCATGGATGGAAAGGTATCCAACTTACCACCTACAACTTTTACCCTACAACTTTTACCCATGTATCGCCTCTTTCGTTCCAAAACTTTGAATCAATTCGCCTTCAAAATCCAGCCATTCCTTCCAGCGTTTATCTACATCGACATCCGTACTGTATTTACGGGCAAAATTTAAGAATGTAGTATAATGCCCCGCCTCTGAAACCATTAGCTCATGGTAGAATTTAGCCAGTTCTGCGTCCTTAATATTTAATGAAAGTACGCGAAAACGTTCACAACTTCTGGCCTCAATCATCGCTGCAAACAAAAGCCTGTCGATAAAAGCCTGATTACGGCTACCATCCTTTTTACTGAATTTTACCAAACGTCCAACATAATCATCCTTACGTTCACGGCTTAAGGTATAACCACGCTGTTTAATAATCTCAATTACCATTTGGAAATGCTGCATCTCTTCAATGGCAATGGCCGTTAATTCATCAACCAGATCCTGGTGTTCTGAATTTTGAGTAATTAATGTAATCGCATTGGATGCTGCTTTTTGTTCGCACCAGGCATGGTCAGATAAAATTTCTTCTAAATTAGATTCCGCGATATTTGCCCAGCGTGGGTCTGTCAACAATTTTAATCCTAACATGTGGTGATGTAATTGAGCCGCAAAATTAAGAATATTTAAGATACGTTTATATATCCCGCAGGTTTAATCGATAATCGCAGATCCAGATTTTAATCTGAGAAAATCACATTTATCTGCAGGAGCAAAAAAAAAGAGCTTATTTTGTAGAAATGAGTAGAAGCGTAAAAAAATTATTGATTATTGGATTAGTCTGGCCCGAACCAACCTCTTCGGCAGCGGGAACACGGATGATTCAACTGGTCGATTTATTTTTGAACAAAAATTACGAAATCACTTTTGCCTCTGCAGCATCAAAAAGTGATTTCAGTTATGATTTCACACAAACTCCTGTTATTGAGCAGCAAATAAGGCTGAATGATGAAAGCTTTAATTCATTTTTAAAAACACTAAGTCCTGAAATTGTCATGTTCGACCGTTTCATGGTAGAAGAACAATATGGCTGGAGGGTTCAACAGGAATGCCCTGATGCATTGAGGATTTTAGATACGGAAGATTTACATTTCCTGCGAAGTGCCCGCCAGCAAAGCGATAAAAAGCAAACCGAAATCAATTTGTTTTCTGATACTGCAAAGCGCGAAATGGCTTCAATTTTACGTTGCGATTTATCTTTAATCATTTCAGAAGTGGAGATGGATATCCTGAAAAATCAATTCAAAGTTGATCCTTCACTGATTTATTATTTATCATTTCTGGAAGAAGAAATCAATCAGCAAGTGATCGAAAAATGGATTCCCTTTGAAGACCGAGCAGATTTTGTTTTCATTGGCAATTTCCTTCATGAGCCCAACTGGAATACTGTTCAGGTTTTAAAAACCAGGATCTGGCCTCTGCTCAGAAAAAGGCTCCCAAACACAAATTTGAATATATTCGGATCTTATGCCTCGCAAAAAGTGCTGCAACTGGATAATAAAAACGAAAAATTCTTAATTAAAGGAAGAGCTGCAAATGCGAAGGAAACCATTGCTAAACATCGAATATTACTTGCCCCTATTCAATTTGGCGCAGGTGCAAAAGGTAAATTTATTGATGCCATGCAGGTTGGCACGCCGTCTATAACTACATCTGTAGGCGCAGAAGCCATGAAAGGTGATTTAGATTGGAATGGTAGCATTGAAAATGATCTGGAACTTTTTATAGAGGAAGCCGTAAAACTTTATCAGGATAAAAATTCCTGGCAAGTCGCGCAGCAGAACGGTATCCAGATCATTAACCAAAGATATTCGGCAAAACATTTTGCTGACCCATTCATACAAGAAGTTGAGAGACTATTTTCAGGTTTAACTACACACCGGCAAAATAACTTCTTCGGTCAGATTTTAAACCACCATACCACACAAAGTACAAGATACATGTCACTTTGGATTGAAGAAAAAAACAAGAAATAGTCTATTTCTCCATCTTACCTCACATCATTCTTCCCAACTCACCTAAAACTCCGATTATTTATTTTCCTTTTGTAACATTTCAGAAATATATTAGATTTGCGCATTATTTAAAATAAGTCTAAATAAAATCCAAACAAATTTCAATGTCTAATCTTTATAAGAAACTGTTATTTTTAATTGTTTTTACGGGTATTTATGCCCTTGCCCCGGCCCAGGAATTGGTAACCATCAATGGTAAAGTAACCAATGAATCCGGTGAAGTGATCCCTGGCGTTAATGTATATGCTGATCATGGAAACGAAAAAACAACTACCGATCAACAGGGAAATTTCAATTTATCTGTGAGCAAAACCACATTAACAATTAAATTCAGCTATGTCGGCTATATCACCACCAGCAGAAATATTAACATGAATCGTGATAAAATCACTTTGAATGTGAGCTTATCTCCAACAAAATCAGATTTACAGCAAGTTGAGATTACCGGGAGAAAAGAGAAAACCTACAAAAATACAGCTACTTTCATTGGTAGCAAATCAGAAATCCTGTTGAAAGATTTGCCACAATCGGTTTCTTATGCCAGTAAGGAATTGATTGCAGATCAGGGTGCTGTACGGGTTGGTGAAGTGGTCAAAAACTTCAGCGGCGTAAATCAGTTCACTTTTTATGATGACATCACGATCCGTGGTTTCAGAATTAATGGTGGTAGCAATACCCAGTTAATTAATGGCATGCGTACCAGCACCGGTTTCTGGAAACAGCCCCTGGCCAATTACCTGGAGCGTGTTGAGGTATTAAAAGGACCCTCTTCAGCACTTTATGGCAATGCGAGTCCGGGTGGTGTAATTAACCGCGTAACCAAAAAACCTTTGGCAGAAACGCGTAAATCACTGAGCCTTTCTATGGGAAGTTACAATACTTTCCGTGCCCTTGCCGATGTAACCGGACCAGCAAATAAAGATAGTACTTTGCTATACCGCGTGAACTTTGGTTACGAGGATGCAAATTCATTCCGCGATTTACAATTTGATAAAAATGTGGTTATTGCACCATCACTTACGTTTTTACCTTCGAAAAACACCAGTTTAAATTTCGACCTGGTGTACAATGATTCCAAAAGCCGTTTAGATCGTGGACAATCTGTTTTTGGGAATGGAAACCTGTATTCCACGCCGCAATCAACTTCACTAAATACAGGGAACGACCGGCTGAATGAGAAAACTTATAATGTTGCGCTTTCCTTAAATCACCGTTTTAATGATAACCTGAATTTTACAGCTTCTTACATGAAGACAGGATACAGCGAAGATTTGTATGAACATAGAAGTGCCAACGCCTATGCCTTAGATGCTACCGGAAAACCTGTGGATAATCTAATCGCCATGCAAATTTTTAACCGTATCCGTAAAAGGTATATTGATAACTTCTCCGGCTTTATTAATTATAAAATAAAAACGGGAAAAATTGAGCAAACCATTGTAGCCGGATATGATTTTGCCAGCGAAAAACTTCCGGTTGGCGCTTCCCAACTGACGGCTAATAACTATCGCAATGCAGCCAATACCGGCGCAATCAGCTTTGTAAAATCAGATTATGATAAGGATCCTACCAACTATATCAAGCGCTTCCTTGTGGTAAATAATTTGCTGGTACCGAATGTACCATCGTTCAACCTGAATGATGTAATGGGGTCTCAGCGTATGCAAGACGATAGCAAAAACTTTTTTACCCAGGCCGCCTATGATCCAACCTATTATTTTCTACATGCTGGTTACGTACAGGACAATATCAAATTTGGAAAACTGCAGGCCTTGCTTGGACTTCGCTACGAATATTATACCGATTTTGCCAATTACCTTAAACCAACTGAAGCAAAAGCACATTCTAAAGCATTACTACCAAGATTTGGTTTAGTGTACTCAGCTACACCAAACATTAACCTTTACGGAACTTATGTAATGGGTTATACGCCACAAACAGCTTCGGCCATTTCCAACCCAAATGCCGGCGGACCATTTGATCCTTTAAAAAGCAATATGATTGAATTTGGTGCAAAAACGAGTTGGCTGGATGATCGCTTAACAGCTTCTGCTGCCATTTACCAGATTAAACAAACCAATGTGCTTTATCCTGCAAATGTTTCCGGCCAACCAGATCTTTTGCGTGCGGTAGGCGAAGAACGTTCAAGAGGCATTGAATTCGACATTATTGGGCGCATTATTCCTCAATTGAGCATATTAGCATCATATTCTTATAATCAGGCCATGATTACGGATAGTCCTGTTGCATCAGAAGTTGGTATACAGAAACCAAATGCACCTCATCATACCGCCAACATCTGGGCAAAATATAACTTTAGTGATGGTATCTTGAAAGGACTTGGCATTGGTGCTGGTTCAAATTATGTAGATTCCAGAATCTTATCTTTGAATTTTAATCAAACCATTCCAAGCTATACTTTATTCAATGCTGCACTTTATTATAACGTTGGTAAGGTACAAGTACAGTTTAACATGAATAATATTACGAATAAAGTGCATTGGGTTGGCGGGTACGATTACCTAAGACTTTTCCCGGGTACACCTTCAAATTATTTATTTACTTTGGGTTACACATTCAATTAAAATCTTGAAAAAATTTAAAAAAACAGCTGCTTTAATACACCTCTGGCTTGGACTGATTAGTGGTGTTGTCATTACCATTGTAGCCATTACCGGCTGTATATACGTTTTTGAAGAGGAGTTGTTTAATTTTTTCCATCAGGATATTGTTTATACAAAGGCAGCGGGCAAACCATTGCCTTTGTACATCTTAGAAGACAAGGCACAGAAGGCACTTCCTGCTGACGAAAAATTTAATCGTGTGGAAGTAAAATCAGATCGGTACGCTTATATATTTTCAGCTTCTAAAGTCAATAAAAAGACTAAATCAATTTTTTATCTTGGTCAGGTAGCATATAGTAAAGAGGTGTATATCGATCAGTTTAGCGGTAAGGTTCTCGGGGTTATTGATCTTAAACATGAATTTTTCAGTATTGTCAGACTGATTCATCAATATTTGCTATTTAAGAAGCCTATTGGAAGTCTTATCGTAGGCTCTTCAGTACTCCTGTTTCTGGTGATCATTATTACAGGCTTTATCATCTGGCTTCCCAAAAAGTTAAAAAACATCAGGCAACGCTTAACAGTAAAGTGGAATGCAAGGTTTAAACGACTTAACTGGGATTTGCACAGTACGTTTGGTTTTTATGTGATTCCATTTGCACTGGTAATAGTTATCACTGGCCTGGTGTGGTCGTTTAAATGGTGGGAACTGGGCATTTATAAGTCATTGGGCACACCTAAAAAGCCAAATTTATTAAGAGAATACGTACAATTTCCGGCTGAACATAAAACCAGATTAGCCAGTAACCTGGCCTTAAATACCCTGATCAGGTTGAATAAAGGGAATTACGAAGCGATCCTGCTAAATTATCCTGAAGAAAAAAAGGCAAGCATGATGGCTACCGTTCAGATCATTCATTCAGGAGATGCCTGGCGGGGATTAAGTTATTTCTACTTCAATCCAAATACGGGTTTACTTACGGATCAAATGTTACATCAGCATAAGCCGTTGGGTTTAAAATGGCGCAATTCCAATCTCGATATCCATGATGGTGGCTTATTGGGCTGGCCTACTAAGATACTGGCATTTCTGGCTGCCTTAATTATTGCAACCTTGCCCACTACCGGATTTTTAATCTGGTGGGGGAAAAAGAAAAAAAGAGGCTTCTGATCTGATCAAAAGCCTCTTTAACATTGATATTCAGCTAATTTTAAAAGTTAAAAGCCAATTTGGTAAAGAGCCTGCGACCATTAAAGCCCATTTGAACAGCATCCCATGCACCGCCTGTCTCGCCATCATAAGCCGAGAGTTTAGCACCTTGAACATAGCCATAATCCGGGTGAATATTGAATACATTATCTACACCAAAAAACACGGTCATCCTTTTTGATACTTTATAAGAACCATAAAGATCAGTAACCATTTTACCAGAATAATTGAATTGCTCCAATACGGTTGTGGCCGGATCGTTATCCAGCGCAACCAAGGGTGGGTAAGTATTTTCATAGCCATAACCCAAAATCGAAATTTTACCATAGTACAAAAAGCGTGTTCCCACCATCCAATTGCCAAAACCATAATCTAAGTTTAAGCCTAGTTTTACAGGAGGTGCAGACGCTTTAATGTAAGCCTGTTCACGATCGCTAAAAAATGCCTGTTGATTTTCATAAGAACCACTTAGTGCATTTGGAATATTGATTTTATCAATATTTAGGTGATTTAAGTTTCCGGTAAATAAAACCCTGATGCTCTTATTATCGAATCGTTTGTTATAATCTACCACTAAATCCAAACCATAATTTGTGGTGTTAACCGCATTTGCAAAGAACTGTGCCTGTGATACATTCAATTGATTTAATATCGGCTTCAACGCCGGAATACTTTCATCAAACTGACCTGACAAAACTACCCTATCTTTAATATTGATGCGATAACCATCTAAGGTAACGTTAATCTCCGGTATAGGCTTCCATGAAAATCCTAAACTGGCATTCATAGATTTTTCCTGTTTTAAATCAGGAATTCCTGCAGCTTTGGTAATTGGACTATAGTTTGGTGCAATTTTAACCTCGAAAACATTACCTCCCTGTACATTGGTAAAGGTATTGCTAAAATTGATTTGCTGTAGCGATGGTGCCCGGAAACCCGTACTTAATGATCCCCGAATATTAAAATTATTCGTTAGCTTGTAACGGGTAGCGAATTTGTAATTGCTGGTGAAACCAAAATCGTTATAGTTTTCGGCTCTCACCGCAACACCAATCAGCCATTTATCAGTTGCATCTAATTCAGCATCAACATAAGCCGCCACGTTTGATCGGCTGGCATTCACTTCATCACCTGGCTGATAACCAGGGAAACCTTGTGCCCCGGTAGCTTTATCAGGGTTATAGTTGGCATAGGAGTCTTTTTCACCAGCATAAATCTGATAATTTTCATATCGATGTTCCAGGCCAAATGCTAAATTTAATCCTGATGCAACATCAGGTATTGCTTTACTTAAATTGAAGTTAACCGTGTTCTGCAAAAATGAGAAACCGCCATCGTCAAAATGCGTTTTTCCGGCACCCAAAGAAGCATTGAAAGTCTGATCACCATAAAAATGGAAATTATTACGTCCCAATGTGTTGCTTAAATCCCAGTTCCAATCGTTACCCCAAATGCCTTTTACTCCCGCCGCAAAAGAAAGATCCTGAATTTTAGTCTGAATGATCGGATCAAAATAAGTTTCTCCGTCTATTGTAGTTTGTAAAATAGGGTTTCCGGCAACTCCATCAGGAAAACGCTCCGGCCTGTCTGATAAATTTCGGGTGTAAGCATAGGCATCAGAGGCCTTTATATTACCACCTCCAAAAGAGTAAATAGTTGTTTTAGTGTGTGCAATCGGCAATTCCATATTGTACATTAAACCACCGGAGGTTACTGACCCATCTCCTGTAGATCTCCTCACCGTATTAATAGGCAAACCATCTTTGGTACTTAAATCTGTATTCAGGTTTTGCCTGAATGTCTTTCCATTGGCAAAAAAGTTACCGGAGAAATTGATAAAACCATTATTTTTCCCCAATGCCAGACCATAATTAGTGCCTAATGAAAAAGCATTGCCATCTATTGCGCCACCATGGCGATACTGACCCAGCTCTTTAGCATAATAAGTATTATTTCTCGGATCATAATAGCCCGAGTAGCCGGTATTGACACTTAAAACACCAACATCCTTTTTTAAGATCAGGTTGATTACGCCCGCAATGGCATCAGAGCCGTATTGGGCTGAGGCCCCGTCTCTTAAAATCTCCACCCGATCTATTGAAGATTCGGGAATGGCATTTAAATCCGTTCCTGAATTTCCCCTTCCACGGGTTCCGAATACGGCAACAAAGGCCGTTTGGTGACGGCGTTTACCATTCACTAAAACCAATGTCTGATCTGGCCCCAAACCTCTAAGCGTAGCCAAATCTATCTGATCGGCACCATCTGACCCACTTTGTTTATTAAAATTAAAAGATGGAGAAGCCGCATTTAAAATAGAGGTTAAATCCATTTTTGCAGTAGGCATATTTACCTGGTTAATTTTAATCACATCAACAGGAACTGGTGTTAACATGGATGAGCGACCTTTTCCACGTGTTCCAACCACCACAAAATCACCAAGATTTTGTGAACCTTCAGACAGCGTAATTGATGAAGCCATAGCGGCAGTCACTTCTTTGGTTTCATAACCAATTGCACTAATCACTAAAATAGCCTGATTGGAAACTGAAATCTGAAAGTCTCCATTTTGATCCGTAACCGCACCCTTACCAGTCCCCTTTTCTTTAACAGAAGCGGCAATAATTCCTTCTCCTTTCGTAGTTAAAACCTTTCCCTTAACCAAATTCTGGGCTAAGGCAGTAATCGGAAGCACAAAAGCCACCATTAACACATAAAGTAATCGTTTTTTCATATTTATTTTGCTAGATACAAGCAATATAAATTAAAAAACCATTCATTTTGTTAAAAAATAAATTAATAAAACAAAATAAAAACCACAAACAAACGAATTAACTTCAATTAAACCCAAAACGTATATTTAATACAACAGATTTATAGATTTTCTGTAGAAATTGAATAAAAATCATTCAAATAAAAAGACTAAAACTTATGCATTCTTGCTAACAAATGAATGACATAACCTTTATTTAAAAAGCATATTTTTGTTGCTATGGCAAAAATATCAATCAACCTTGCTACAGGTTCATTTCAAAAGGAAGAAATCATAGTCGGAATCGATTTAGGCACAACCAATAGTTTAGTCGCTTTTATTAATCCAGATAAAAATCCGCAGGTGATTAACGATGCCGGAAAGGGATTATTGGTGCCATCTGTGGTTTATTTTAACAGCCAGAATGAAGCTATTGTGGGGAATGAAGCTAAGGAATATTTAACTACTGATCCGGCCAACACTATATTTTCAGTTAAAAGATTATTAGGCCGCTCCTATAAGGATGTTGCTGAACATGCTGCTATTTTCTCTTATAAAATTATTGATGATGATAGCGATGCCCTGGTAAAAATTCAGGCAGGTGATCGTTTTTATACCCCTATTGAACTATCTGCAGAAATTTTAAAAGAACTGAAAGCCAGGGCAGAACATGCTTTAAAGACACCTGTTAACCGGGCTGTAATTACTGTTCCAGCCTATTTTAATGATAGTCAGCGCCAGGCCACACGCGATGCAGGTAAACTCGCCGGTTTAGACGTAATGCGCATTGTAAATGAACCTACCGCTGCTAGTTTAGCTTATGGAATTGGTTTAGATCCTACGCAACAAAAAACCATTGCCGTTTATGATTTAGGTGGTGGAACATTTGATGTTTCTATTCTTCAAATTCAGAATGGAATTTTTGAAGTACTTGCTACAAATGGAAATACTTATTTAGGTGGTGATGATTTTGATAATGCCATTTTAAACCATTGGATAGAAAAAAATAATTTAGACATTAAGGTATTGGCTGAAGATAATATCCTGATGCAAACCTTGCGTTTACAAGCTGAAGCAGCAAAAAAAGCATTGTCTTCGCAAAATTTATACAATGAAAAAGTTGGCGAAATCTGGTGTACATTAGATCAGCAAACTTTTGAACAGCTCATTGCGCCGAAGGTTGAAGAAACCATTAGCGCTTGTAAAAATGCTTTAAAGGATGCTGAACTTAAGGCTGATGATATTGATGAGGTGATTTTAGTTGGTGGCTCCACCCGTACCCCATTTGTTAAACAACAGGTAGAAAATTTCTTTGGCAAAACACCTCAAGATAATATTAATCCGGATGAAGTGGTGGCATTGGGTGCAGCCATTCAGGCAGATGTATTGGCCGGCAACCGTTCTGATATCTTATTGTTAGATGTAACCCCTCTTTCTTTGGGCATCGAAACCATGGGTGGATTAATGGATGTGATTATTGCCCGCAACAGTAAGGTGCCGACTAAAGCAGGTCGCCAGTATACGACATCCATTGATGGGCAGGTAAATATGAAAATTTCTGTTTATCAGGGTGAACGCGATCTGGTAAAAGAAAATCGTAAACTGGCTGAATTTGAATTAAGAGGCATTCCGGCTATGCCTGCCGGATTACCTAAAGTTGATATTAACTTTTTATTGAACGCCGATGGCATTTTAACTGTTCAGGCAATTGAACTGCGTTCTGGCGTGAAACAGGAAATCGAAATTACACCAAGCTATGGTTTAAGTGATGACACTGTAGAAAAAATGCTGATTGATAGCATCACCCACGCCAAAAGTGACGTTGAGCAACGGATGCTGATCGAAGCAAGAAGTGAAGGTGAGCAATTGGTTTACACGGCCGAAGGTTTTATCAAAAAACATGCAGAACATTTAAGCGAGACCGAAATTGCAGAAACTGTGGCACATATCGAAGCGTTAAAAACAGCTTTAGCCTCACAAGAAAAAGATACCATTTTGAAGAAAGCAGATGAACTGAATGAATTTACCCGCCCATTTGCAGAACGTGTAATGGATGCGGCGGTTTCTACGGCGATGAAGGGGAAGAAGATTGAGTAGTAAGTCCCGAGTTCAACGTCGTTAGTTCAGAGTCAATGTGTAAATTTAAGGCATAAGGTATCGTTCTGAATGAGATTCCAAATTTCTTATTAAGCATTTGCCATATAAGAAAATGAAGGGCGATTATCCTGTGAGTATTTTCTTATATGGTAATTCCCGCTTTCTTACCATACATCAAAAACCGCTAAACCTTAATCCCCTATCTTTGTTAAATAAATTTTAGCATTATGGAATTAGGTATTGGCATGTTCGGCGATTTGCAAATTAATGCAAAAGGAGATATTCAACCCGCACAACAAAGGCTTCAGGAAATTATAGAAGAAATTAAATTGATGGACCAGGTTGGTCTTGATTTTTATGGTATTGGTGAGCACCATCGCCCTGATTATGCAGTTTCCAGTCCGGAGATTATTTTAGCCGCGGCAGCAACAGTTACTAAAAAAATTAAACTAAGCAGTGCAGTTTCCGTTTTAAGCTCCTCAGATCCCGTAAAGTTATACCAGAATTTCGCAACTATAGACTTAATCTCAAACGGCCGTGCCGAGCTTATGGCCGGTCGCGGAAGTTTCATCGAATCATTTCCTTTGTTTGGCTATGACCTTCAGGATTACGATGAGCTTTACGAAGAAAAACTCGAATTGCTTTTAAAAATAAACCGTGAATCCAAAGTTAACTGGAAGGGCAAATTCAGGGCCGGTTTGGTGAATCAGGAAGTTTTGCCACGTGCGGTAAATAATAACCTCAAGATTTGGGTTGCCGTAGGTGGTACGCCACAATCTGTTGAACGGGCAGGCAGATTAGGCTTACCTGTCATGTTTGCAATTATCGGTGGTCAGCCAAATCAATTTAAACCCCTTTTTGATTACTATAAAAAAGTTTATCAGGCCCATGGTCATGATATGGCTAAATTTGAAGTGGGCGTACACATGCATTCCCTGTTTGGAGCGAACAGCCGGGACATTTCAGATTATTACTTCCCCTTGTATTCAGCTCAAATGAATAGAATTGGAAAATCACGTGGCTGGGCACCTTTTCAGAGAAACCAGTTTGAAGCCGGCCGGAGCCCCGAGGGTGCTTTAATTATTGGTGATGTCAATGAATCCGTTGATAAAATTTTAGCCATGGAAGCCACATTTGGCTTAACCCGTTTTTCAGCGCATATGGATGTTGGCGGGCCATCTCATGCGGCCATGATGAAATCAATAGAGCTCTTCGGAAATCAGATTGCGCCTGCCATTAGAAAAGCCCTGCAGCCATAAATGAGGTCAGATAATCTTGGGAATTGGCATAAAACTTGAAACAGAACAGTTATGCATATTGCTTAAGGTTTGGCTTTAATTCTAAACTGAATGGATTATTATATCTATAAATTGTTTTTAAACTTTTAAAATTAAGATGATCAGATGAGTTTTTTAAAAAAATTATTTGGTTCAGATGCTCCTGAAAGGGAAGAACCAGAAGTACTCATGGAATTGAGAAGTCCGGCTTGTCCGATTACCGCTATTGTGGAGCAGGATAATCAAGTTGCTTATTTTTATTTGTGGGGTGATGAAGATTCCGATTTTGGAGTTAAAGCCTGCTGGATCAGAAACCTGGATGAAGCCCCCTTAAATGCAGATTTGAAACAAATGGAAGAAGGAATTCCGCCAATGTTAACCAAAGCATACTGCAGGTTTCCAGAAGGACAAACACCTTTGCAAGCAGATGATTTGGAAATTGTTTGGCTTGAGGAAGGTGATGGTGCTGCTTTAATAGAAAAGGGAGAAGTTATTGCCCTTATCCCATCCTGGGCTGGTATGAATGGTTTTTCAGGCTATGCCAGAGACTGTGTTGGTGAAGGAGAATATTGCTGGGAACTCAAATCTTCTAATATCTTATTAGAAAGGGTTAAAAAAGCGAAAGATTACTGGCAATTGTGGGATCAGGAAATTAATCCATTTCAAATGATTCAGCCTCAGTTACTTCAACAATATGAAGATCATTTAGGTAAAAGTGATCAATATTTTGCGATAGATGGAAACGAATGGCCACCAAGGGGCTTATTCTTAAAGAAAGGAGAAGTTAAGGATGTATTTGTAACCGTTGGACTATCGTTGCTACCTATGCCAGTGGCTGAAATGTATAGCGAAGACCCTAATGCGGTAAACAGAATAGAATTGGGCTTACTCTTAAATGCTGGCTTGACGCAGGCAGAGCTTAACCTTATTGGCGGTTGGATCAGCGGTCAGGCGGGCATTCCGTGGAAGAGAATTTCCTGGCTTGGTAACGGGCACACCATCACTTTTAATATTTTTGAGCACACAAAAATGACGTCAGTAGTACTGGTGAAACATTTAAATAACTTACCTGATATCCCGCTTGAAAATTACCGTGATAGTCAGGTGAATATATTATGGATGGTACCCATTACCGAAAAGGAGAGAAATTATATTACAGATCATGGATTTGAGCCCTTCAGTGAAAAGTTAAATAACATCGGATCAGAAATTTTCAATATTCACCGTGATGAAATTAATTTAAGTTAAAATCAGCACAAATAATATATATTTTTTATCTTAGGATATGAAAAGATTAACGATAACAATGGCGTTAATCATCCCTTTTCTAATTTGTACATCCTGGGGTTTCTTTGCACATCAAAGAATTAACCAACTTGCTGTTTTTACCCTGCCTTCCGGCATGATTGGTTTTTACAAAAAAAACGTCAAGTACATTACCGAACATGCCGTAGACCCAGACAAACGAAGGTATGCGGATACGCTCGAGCCACCTCGGCACTATTTGGATGTTGAAAATTACACATCAAATATAGATAGCATTCCTGAAAAGTGGAATGATGCATTGGCCAGATACGGATCAAAGTCATTAAATGCAAATGGTATTCTTCCCTGGCAAATCCAGCGAACATACTATAGCCTGGTTAATGCTTTTAAAATCATGGATTCTGTAAAAATACTGAAGTATTCGGCAGACCTTGGACATTACATCGGAGATGCACATGTACCGCTCCATACTACCGCTAACCATAACGGACAACTCACTAAACAGGTAGGAATTCATGCGTTTTGGGAAAGCCGTTTGCCTGAATTATTTTCAACGCAATATAATTTTGTTGTAGGCAAAGCCAGTTACATTGAAAACCCATTAAAGGAGGCATGGAAAATAGTGAAGCATACCCATCGCTTAGTGGATACCGTGTTAATTTTTGAAGCACAGCTGGCCGCATCTTTTCCATCTGACCAGAAATATAGCTTTTCTGAACGGAACAATGTGGTTTTAAAACAGTATTCTATTGCCTATGCAAAGGCTTATCATGACCGGATGAATAATATGGTGGAAAAACAAATGCGGTTGGCTATATTGGAAACCGGTAATTTTTGGTTTTCAGCCTGGGTTGATGCCGGACAGCCGGAACTTAAAAATCTAGTGAAGATTGAGCCCGAACCAGACTTAAAAAAGGAAGAATCTGAAACAGAGCAGAAATATCAAAAAGGCATCATCATCGGACGAGAAATATGAGTAAAACAAAGCGGCGAACATCAAATGCCCGCCGCTTTAAATTCTTTATCAGTATTTATATTATTTCTTGGCGTCCTCACCTTCTATAATTTCTTCTATTTTTTTTGGTTGAAGACGGCTTTTTACCGCAGCCCATATCGCCGGAACAAAAGTTACCACCCCAATGAATACAATTACAAGTTCGAAATTATTTTTGATCACAGGAATCTGGCCCAATACAAAGCCACCCAATAGTAGCGCGACGATCCATGCCACACCGCCTATAACATTGAAATAGGTAAACCGGCCGAATGGCATCTTCGCAATTCCGGCCACAAATGGCGCAATGGTTCTGAAAATAGGCAAAAAGCGACTAAAAATAATGGCCTTTCCGCCGTGTTTTTCAAAAAACTCGTGTGATTGTTCGTAATATTTTAATTTTAAAATTTTATTATTCTCCTTGAACACACCAGCTCCGAGCACACTACCTAGTTTAAAGTTTACCGTATTACCTAGAATGGCTGCAATGATCAGGATAAATAGCATTAACCAAATGCTGAGTCCGGTTTCATGCTCACCGGCAATTAGGGCCCCCATGGCAAAAAGCAGGGAATCACCAGGTAAAAAAGGTAAAACCACCAAACCGGTTTCTGCAAAAATAATCAGAAACAGGATCAGATATGTCCAGGTTTGATAATCATTAACAATTTGTGCGAGATGTACGTCGATATGAAGGATAAAATCCAGAAGTTGATGTAGTAATTCCAATTGATCTAATTTTGGACAAAAGTATGAATATGAAAAGGATTTAGGAGCGATTAATTAAATAAATCTGATTAATCAGTTACTGGTTACCAAACGTTTCTGAAGATCTCCTGTTTTAGAACCGTCAATCAGCACCGTATAAACTCTACCTTTAATTATTGTTGTAGAATCCAATACCGTAACTACTGGCTGTGGATTAGTGGTAGTTGGTGTAGTGAGCACAAATGAAATTTTGGTTAACCTGCTTACCTTTATTTTCTTTTCAACCCGATCGCCGTAACTCATGGAGAATTTATTAAAACTGGCACCTGTATCTGTTACAATAACCGGAGACTGAAGGGTATAACCCAGATTTAAAAATACAACTTTAGCAGTTGCCGTATCTATTTTCACATCATCCTCATACATCATTAAATTTGGTGGTGAGGTTATCGTCTTTCTGGTGAAAAATACAGAATAATTTTTTCCTATTCCAAATCGCTGATTATCCAAACTGGTTAAATCGTCAGATGAGGTAATGTTCCTGGAGCTTACTTTGTAGGAAGAGTCTCCTGCAATTACAATATAACTGCTATTGGTTCCGTAAGTTGTAGCAGAACCAAGCTGCCGGCCACTAAGAAAAAAATTTTGCGTGGTATCCAAAGCCGAAGTTTGAAATATCCTGATTTTTGCATCTCCCTTAATGAAATTATCATTTTTAATGCAGGCACTGATACAGATAGTGCCCAGAGTTAAAAACAGTAATTTAGGAATTAGAAATAATTTATTCTTCATAAACAGGTATAACACAATTAAAACGTAAAGATAGCAGAAAGCATATTAAAACTGATAATTAATTATCTGTAATCACATGTGCCGTTAAGCTGGCAGCGGTATTGCCACTGAACCAAATGGTATAAATCTTACCTGCCTGAAAATTAGAATTATCAATGGTTTTAACTGTTCCGGAGCCTACAACATTATACCTGAGGTTTAAATCGGCATCTACAGAAAAATAGGTTGACGACTCTTTGTATTGTAATCCGTTTACGAATAATGTTCCTGCCTGTACACTCACATTAATTCCTGTTGTAAAATAAGGCGTAAGGCTGATCAGTTTAATTTTAGCTTTTCCTGATTCGGTATTGCTTAAATTATCTTCATAGGATACAATTTCTTTTGCTCCTGAACGGTTACTGATCAAAAAAGTAGTATAGGTAATGGAAGGTGTATATTTAATAGAAGCTTTTGTTTCAACGTGATTATCCCCTATAAATTTAATATCCCTGCTTCCGGAAACCAGCTTCATATAATCTGTTGATTCAGAGAAAGCCAGTGCGGAATTAGAAAGCTTTTCGTCATCAATAAAGATATCCTGAACTGCATTGGCCTGAATAGCATTCACTAACTTCACTTTTGATTCGCCTTTCACCTCGACATTTGGATCCGCTTTTTTACAAGAAAATAAAGAAGTAAGGATTAAACATGCGAAAAGAATAAAGAAAAGAGCGGAATGGCGTTTCATAGCAGGGTTTGGTTATAACAAAAATGGCTTGGTCAAAAACCAAGCCATTTTTTATATTTAATGAAACAGATTAATAGCTGTTATTCAGCATAACCGGCATCACCAACATCAAAACATCTTCGTTTTCATCATTGGTTTGAGGAATGAGTAAGCCGGCCCTGTTTGGTGTTGAAAGTTCTAAGGTAACTTCATCACCACTAAGGTTGGTGAGCATTTCAATCAGAAAACGGGCATTAAAGCCAATTTCAAGATCTTCTCCATCGTATTGACAGCTTAAACGTTCATGTGCTTCATTGGCAAAATCCAAATCTTCAGAAGAGATATTAAGTTCACTTCCATTGATTTTTAACCTCACCTGGTGAGTGGTTTTATTTGCAAAAATCACTACCCTACGAAGGGTATTTAAAAATAATCCCCTGTCAATTACCAGTTTATTTGGATTGTTCTGAGGAATCACCGCCTCATAATCTGGATAACGTTCGTCTATTAAACGACACACCAGGTTGATGTTATCAAATTTAAAGAATGCGCTTGTGGCATTATAATCAACTGACACATTAATATCTGTTGATGGTAAAGCTGCTTTTAAAAGTGTCAGTGCTTTTTTAGGAAGAATAAATGAAGTGGCTTTATCGGCCTTACTATCCATGCGACGGTAACGCACCAGCTTGTGGGCATCAGTTGCTACGAATGTGATGTGCTGAGGCGATAGCTGGCAAAATACACCAGTCATTGCAGGGCGCAACTCATCATTACTTACCGCAAATATGGTTTTGGTAATAGCTTCTGTTAAAACAGACGCCGGTAAATTTACCGAAGAAGCATTTTCTACCACCGGAATTTTAGGGAAATCATCCCCGTTTTCACCACTTAATTTATATTTACCATCACCAGCACTGATTTCTATTGCAAAGGTACTGTCGTCAATATTGAACGCAATGGGTTGATCTGGTAATGTTTTGAGGGTATCTAATAAAATTTTAGATGGAACAGCTACTTTACCTTCTTCCTTTGACTCTACAGCTAATGAGGTGGTCATGCTGGTTTGTAAATCGGTAGCTGAGATCGTGAGGTTTCCCTCTTTAATTTCAAAAAGAAAATTTTCTAGTATAGGTAGAACTGTACTGCTGCTTGATGCACCATTTACAGTTTGCAGGTGTTTTAATAAGGTTGATGTGGATACAATAAATCTCATGATATTATTTAGTCTTCTTCAAAAATATAAAAATTATTTAGCGTACTTGTATTTGCGGTAATAATGTTGAAAAATCGCAAAGAATATTAACAATAACAAAGGAACTGCAATATTTATAAACTGCCATCGGGCTTTTTCGAGTTTTATTTTGGTTTTATCCAGCAACCTGATTTTCACTTCTTTGTTTCTGAGTATAATCAGGTTATCATCGTCGGTAAAATAATCAACAATATTTAACAGTAGTGCTTTATTGCCATAAGTGCGCTGGCTAAACCGGTCAAAACCCAAAGGAAAAGGTGAATGGTCTCTTTCAGAAACCTGATTCCTGAAGACATCCCCATCGCCGATGACGATCATTTTTGTAGTTTTACTGTTTAAATCCTGGGTATAAGGTACTGAAATTCCAGTCGGCAATGGTCTGCCCGCAAATACAGAAGGAAAATGCCCTTCCATCATTAAACCTACGTGCTGTGGTACGCCTTGAAATGCACGGGGGTCCAGCTGTTCACTAATCATCTGTAAACTGAAAGGCTTAGGGGTATTGTAAACCTTATTAAATGCTGAAGTATTGAGAATGAATGATTTCGTAACACCCTTAACCGCTATGCTATCTACCGTACCAGGAAACTCCGACTTTATACCATCTAGTTTTTTCACCACACTTTGGCTCGTATCCGGAAGTAAGATAGGGTAATAGATCCATGGCAAGAGTTGCATCTGGCTTTGTCCGCCAACAGGCCCTGTTGAAACTGGAATTTCGGCACAATTTGCCGGATCAGCAATCAGATTATAATTAAGTCTCGCCCCATACATAAAAAGCATATCATCCAGGTTCAGGTTGCGGCTGGTCGCCATCTGCCCGCTCCTCTGTCTCAAACTATCCAGTTCTGCATTTACCTGATCAATGCTCCAGAGTATACGCCCGCCATTCATCACAAAATAATTGATTTTGTATTTTTCCGTTTCCGAAAACGGCTTAACCGGCTTGGCAATAATCATCATGTTCAACTTATCCAGCCCGGCCTTATCAATGGTGTTCAAATCCACGCGTCCTACTTCATAACTACTCGAAAGCGTTCGGATGGCATCTCCAATCTGTAAATCGTTAAGTTCTCCATTTGATTCGGTAAATCCAATCCTGGGATTTTTTCCGGTAATTACTTTTTTTAAGCTTGCTGTAAAAACATATTCCAGGTTTTCAATGGCCCGGTTTATATTATCTTCATAACTGCCGCGGGTATCTAAATTCTGAAAAAGCTTTACCGGAAATTCCTTATTGTCCGTTTCAATCATGGCCATTGGATACACTAATTTCTGTGTCAGTCCGGCTTCTGTTTTAACACTTAAATTGGTTGCCTCAATCCCTCTTTCATATAAGTTATTGATCACGGTGTCCTGATCGGATTGATTTAATCCGGCCAGCGGATCAACAAAAACAATTTTCAGATCGGCATTAGAATAAGCTTTATAATCTGACAAAATATCATTTACCGCGGCCTGAAGACGTTTAAATGCAGGAGGCAATTCACCATCTAAAAAAACAGTGACGGTAATGGGCTTCGTATTTTTAGCCAGAATATCTTTTGTTTTATTACTTAAAGTAAACCGCTTATCTATAGTAAAATCAAAGCGGTAAAAAATATAGTTTCCAATAATATTGATGGCAATGATTGCGATAAAAAACAAGATCATATACAGCCATTTTTTCCCTTTTTCCATTATCGCTTCCCTCCTATTATTAATCTGGTAAACAATAAAAAAAGCAGCGTAAAACTGATAAAGTACAGTAAATCCCTGGTATCCAGCACACCTCTGCTCATTGAGCTATAATGTGCACTGATACCGAAACTTGAAATGGTACTTTGGAAGTGCTGTAAAAAAGCCACCTGACTGGTATATTCAAATCCTAAAAAGACAAAGGCACATAATGCGGCGCAAATCACAAAAGCAATGACCTGATTTTTCGTTAATGCAGAAGCAAAAATGCCTATTGATGTAAAAATGGCGCCGAGAAAAAATAAACCGATGTATGATCCGGTTACCGCTCCTGAATCAATATTTCCTTCCGGAAATCCCAGTTTTGAAATGGAGTAAGAATAAACGAGTGTTGGAATTAACGCAAAAAATACCAGCACCAGGCAGGCCAGAAACTTCGCAATGATTATCTGCCACAGGGAAACGGGCCGGGTGATTAAGAGTTCGTAAGTTCCCTCCCTGCGTTCTTCGGCAAAAGACCTCATGGTGATGGCCGGAATCAGAAACATAAATAAGTAAGGCACCAGACTAAAAAAGCCATCCATTTCGGCATAGCCATAATCCAGAATTGATGTGTCAGGAAAAAACCAGAGCAACAAGCCAGAAATAAGCAGGAAAATGCCAATGGTGATATAAGCCACCATTGAACTTAAGAAACTGAATAACTCGCGTTTAAAAACTGCGTACATACCACGTTAAAATGCCGAAGTTAATTAAATATTCGGGCATATTAAAGGTACAAAACGGCTAATTCGTTCAGAAAGCGTTGTTGCTATTCCGCTTTAATGAAATATATTACCTTATCATTGATTAAAATAAAAGCTAACGTTAACAGCACACACTTTATCTTTTCATTAGTTAAATCTAACACTTAGCCAAGGTATCATTTTAACCCAAATCAGATCTTTCATGAAGTTACTCCATTATTTAACTAATAGCTGGCTGTAAGATTTAGCATGAAAATATTTCTATACTAATATAAATACCAGCACTTTCATCTTCCCGAAATAGGGATTAATAAAGCAATCAGGCCGTAAGTTTTCTGAAAATATCCTCCAGTGAGATCTGATGATGCACTTTTTTCAGGCCTTCAAGCGTATCGTTCGCTACAATTTTACCTTTATTGACGATGATGATGTCATCACAAATGGCTTCTACCTCTTGCATAATATGTGTAGAAATAATAACCGTTTTATTTTTACCCAGCTCCTTAATTAAAGCACGAATATCTATTAATTGGTTAGGATCTAAACCTGAAGTAGGTTCATCCAGAATCAAAACATCGGGATTATGAATAATAGCCTGTGCCAGTCCTACCCGCTGGCGGTAACCTTTTGATAACATCGCAATTTTCTTGTGTTGCTCTGGTGTTAAACCCACCAGCTTAATCACTTCATCCACACGACCCGGTATATCTTTTAACTTATAAGTATGCCCCACATAGCCCAGATACTCCCTTACATACATTTCCGGATAAAGCGGTGTATTTTCGGGCAAATAACCGATGTGTTTTTTAGCCTCAAGAGATTGCGTAACGATATTTTTATTTGAAATCTCCGCACTGCCGGATGTTGGTTCCAGGTAACCGGTTAACATGCGCATAGTTGTTGACTTCCCCGCACCATTTGGTCCCAAAAACCCTAAAATACGCCCCGCCCTGGCTTCAAAACTAATTGAATCAACAGCCTTTTGTGCATCGTAATGTTTGGAAATATTTCTTACTGAAATGCTCATTTTGTTTTATATAACCGCAAAGAACACTAAGTTTTTCGCAAAGGCTGTAAAGTTAGCCAAGTAAGACGTTTCTAATTAATGCGTGCTGATTTCAACTTTTTATTGTACCTGAATTTATCAAGCTGCTCAGCTGCTTGGGGGATATTATCGCCAGATAAGATGTCCGCTCCATTGTTTACCAGGTGGTAATAAATATTTCTGGCCGGACTGGCAATCGCACTTTTATCAATGTTACCCATGGTTCCTAAAATGGTGGTAATGCCCCTGGCGTGAAGAAATTGATATAATTCCTTATCAGGTGCCGAAACGCCAACAAAAGCCACAATTCTATTGTCGGGAATACCCAGAGCATTGAGCCGTTTCAACTCTGATTGTTTCTGTACCGATGCAGAAATCATTAAATCCGGCGCCAGGCGATGAACCTCTTCTGCCTGATTTGCATTATAGGTAATGAGGATAGCATTACTTTCTACCTGGTATTGTCGCACTTTTTCAATCACTTTCGCATAAGAAACGCCCTTTTTCAAATCGATTGTTAACAATACCTTTCCTTTACTCCAGCTTAAAACACTATCAAGCGTGGGGATCTTAAAACTGGTTTCTTTCCCTTCATTATCTTTCAGGTTAAATGATTGAAGTTCTTCGTACTTGTAATTTCCAATCGGGCCTTTTCCAGTTGAGGTCCGGTCTAAATTATCATCATGCATAATCACCATCACCGAATCTTTGCTGTAAGCAATATCAAATTCGATGACCATGGGATTATAAGTGGTTGCATTATTAAAGGTTTCAATACAATTTTCAGGAAAACCGGGCATCGGGCCACCTCTGTGTGCACTGATTAATGGAAAACGGTTTTCCGGGCTCCATTTTAAGAATTGATAGAGTTCCTGAATATTATTAAACTTAATATATTGATGAGCTTCCTCCTGGCCGCATGCGGCGAAAATGGTCAGAAAACTCAATAAAATGAGATGATAAAATTTCATAAGGCAAAAATAGTAAAAAATGGATGATGTATAGGGTTATAAGAAAAATGGAAGCAGGGGAGACAAACTTTCATTATTACACCACTTTTGCAAACTAAACCCGATGGCAGCGAGCACGAAGTAAAGCGTACAGCGGGACTGGAGCAACCGATCAGCATTACCATTGCTTTACCACTAAATCGCCTAAAGGGAGACCCTGTAAACCGCATAATGGTTTCGTTCAAAAACCTTCAGCCTTATACCTTTAAACCCTCCGCCTTTTTATTATCTTTGCTGCATTATGGCTCAAAAGAATAACGACGAACAATTTAAAAATGTAATCTCACATGCAAAGGAATACGGTTTTGTATTTCAAAGCAGCGAAATATATGATGGCTTAAGTGCCGTTTACGACTACGGGCAATTGGGTGCCGAGTTAAAAAACAACATCAAATCATACTGGTGGAAAGCCATGGTACAAATGCATGAAAATATTGTAGGAATTGATTCTGCGATTTTTATGCATCCTAAAGTTTGGAAAGCCAGTGGTCACGTGGATGGTTTTAACGACCCGATGATCGACAATAAAGATTCGAAAAAACGTTACCGTGCCGACCAGCTACTGGAAAATAAAATTGATGAATTATATTCTGAACTGGCCAATTTCAGTGTTGAAAACAAAGCTAAGTTTCAGGAGTTTCAACATGAAATTTTAGGTCTGAGTGATGAAGGTCAGGCCGCGTGGATTCCTGGTTTTAAAGATGAAAATGACATTTTAGAGCATGAGAAATATCCTTTTATTAATGAAGCCAGCTGGAGATTTGTAAAAAAAGGCTTAGCACTTGAGGTTGAAATGAACCTGGCACTTAAATCTGAAAATTTAGCACAGCTAAAGGATTTAATTGTTGATTATAAAGTGATTTGCCCGATCTCTAAAACCTCCAACTGGACAGATGTACGCCAGTTTAACCTGATGTTCAGCACTCAGTTTGGTGCTATGGCAGAGGGCAGTGATGAAGTCTATCTTCGTCCGGAAACGGCTCAAGGTATTTTTGTAAACTTTTTGAACGTTCAAAAATCAGGAAGGATGAAAATTCCTTTCGGAATTGCCCAAATTGGTAAAGCCTTCAGAAATGAAGTAATTGCCCGTCAGTTCATTATGCGCATGCGCGAATTTGAGCAGATGGAAATGCAGTTTTTCGTTCGCCCTGGTGATGACAAAAAATGGTTTGAATACTGGAAAGAAGCCCGCTTGAAATGGCATAAAGCTTTAGGAACATCGCCTGAAAAATACCGTTACCATGACCACGTAAAACTGGCGCATTATGCCAATGCAGCCACAGATATTGAATTTGAATTCCCATTCGGATTTAAGGAAGTGGAAGGAATTCATAGCCGTACAGATTTCGATTTAACGCAACACCAGGAATTTTCCGGCAAGAAAATGCAATATTTCGACAATGATTTAAATGAAGATGGCAAGCCTTACGGAAACTATGTGCCATATGTGATTGAAACTTCAATCGGTTTAGACCGTATGTTTCTGTTAACCATGATTAATGCTTTTGAAGAGCAGGACTTAAGTACAGCAGAAAAACAGGACAGTCGTACATTGTTACGCCTGCACCCTGCTTTGGCACCTTATAAAGTTGCAGTTTTCCCATTGACTAAAAAAGATGGTTTACCGGAAAAAGCCCGCGAAATTATGGATACCCTGAAGTTCGATTTCAATTGCATATATGAAGAGAAAGATGCCATTGGCAAACGTTACCGCCGTCAGGATGCGGTTGGTACACCTTTTTGTTTAACTATCGATCACCAGAGTTTAGAAGACAATACCGTAACCATCCGCCATCGCGACAGCATGGAACAAGAACGTGTTGCTATTGCTGATTTAGCCGATATTATTGGCAAAGCAGTGAGTTGGAAAACACTACTTGCCTAATTGATCACCTAAGAACATTTTAGTTTGGTTATCATATTTAGTCGCAGGTTTTAACCTGCGACTTTTTTTTGGAAAAATGAATTTATCAGCACATTACGACAAACTATATCAGGAATCGAAAACCAAAATAGCCAATGGCCATTATGAGGTTGATGAACTGATTGATTCGAAAGATGATTATCGTTTCGGAATTACCTTGGTAATCAGGCCGGACGAAAGCACCAAGACTAACATCCAACAATTTTTGAATGAAGTTAAAGCCATTGATCCACACCAGTATTATTATCAAAATAGCGATCTTCACATTACGGTGATGTCCATCATATCCTGCTATGTTGGTTTCGATCTCCGGCACATCAATGTAGCGGATTATGTTAAAGTAATTGAACCGATAATAGCCAAACACCGAAATTTCAAAATTCAATTTAAAGGAATTACGGCCTCTCCTTCCTGCATTTTGCTTCAGGGATTTTTAACTGATACGCTAAACGAAATCAGGGATGATTTGCGCATTGGCTTTAAAAATACTGATCTTCAACAAAGTATAGATAAACGTTATGCCATTCAAACAGCACATTCAACCGTTATCAGGTTCAGGCAAGTGCTAAAAAACAAAGATCAATTATTGAAACTGGTAGAAAAATACAGAGACTTTGATTTCGGCACCTTTGAAGTACACAACATGGAGTTAGTTTACAATGACTGGTATCAACGCAAAAAATTCGTGAAAAAACTACACGAGTTTGATTTATAAACAAAGCAGGTTTCGAGATAATGCGAAAGTCAAAAAAGAATGATTTAATCTATAAGGATCCTGGTTTTATCGTTTGTAGATTATATTTGTCTTGGTCCTAATCATATCACCTGATGAAACTTCCTCAAAAATTTTTTGCCCGTCGCCATGAAATTGCAGCCGATTATATAAAAGAGTTAGATAAACATCTTGATGATATTGTATCCGGCCGGGCAACAGAAATGTTTGAAGTCAGGGACTTTGCCGATTTAATCCATGTCCACCCGGTTCATTTAAGCAATACCATTAAAGCCGCTACCGGCTATGCGCCATGTTATTTCTTTGAAAAGCGTTTGATGGATATTTCAAAATCCATGTTGGAAAATACCAATATGCCCATTTCAGAAATTGCCAGAATTTTAACTTACGATCCTTCAAACTTCACCAAGTTTTTTAAACATTTTGCTGGCAAAACGCCAAAGCAATATCGTGAAGCATATTTAATTTCTTTAGCAAATAAAGCCCTTACTACCGCATAATACTTAATCTCTCACCATTTTAACTTAAGTAGTCACCATTTTTCCCATCACTTTCCATTTAACTTTGTTTATCAAATTAAAAGAACATGGAAAAACAACATAAAATTGCATTAGTTACCGGTGGTAGCCGTGGCTTAGGAAAAAATGCAGCGATTAAAATCGCCGAAAAAGGTATTGATGTTATTGTTACCTATCAATCAAAAAAAGAAGAAGCTGAAAATACGGTTAATGAAATTAAAAAATTAGGTGTAAATGCCGCAGCACTTCAGCTTGATGTTGCCAATAGTGGAAATTTCGATGCTTTTATTACTGAAGTGCAATCCACTTTAAACACGGTTTTCAGTGCTGATAAAATGGATTTTATCGTAAATAATGCAGGTATTGGTATCCATGCATCATTTGCAGAAACCACAGAAGATCAATTTGATACTTTGGTAAACATCCAGTTTAAAGGTCCGTTTTTTCTGACGCAAAAAGTTTTACCTATTCTGAATGATGGTGGCGCGATTATTAATATTTCATCAGGCCTGGCCCGTTTCTCTTTACCAGGATATGCGGCTTATGGTGCGATGAAAGGAGCTATGGAAACTTTAACCAGGTACCAGGCAAAAGAATTGGGTGCAAGAGGTATAAGATCAAACATCATTGCCCCTGGAGCGATAGAAACTGACTTTGGTGGTGGTGTGGTACGTGATAATGAACAAATGAACGCAGGAATAGCCTCACAAACTGCTTTAGGCCGTGTAGGCTTACCTGATGATATTGGTGGTGTAGTGGCATTTCTTTGTACAGAAGAAGCCAGATGGATTAATGCGCAACGCATTGAGGCTTCAGGCGGCATGTTCTTATAGATTATAGAATGGCTGAAAGTTCAGTTTGTCGAAGGCCATTGGGTACTTCGACAAACTTTGATTAATGCCCTATCGACCAATAATCACCCAATTAAAATAAAGCATTCTTCCGGGCGTTTTCATTACAAATCCCATCTTGAATGATCAGATATTTTTTATTCACACTCTTAATTCTTTCTTTAGCCGTTATTGCTCAGGCACAAAAATGGACAGATGCGGAGTATCAACGTGCCAATACAGCAGCCAACGCATCATATCTCAGCAATGAAGAAAAAAACATGGTGCTGTACATGAATTTGGCGCGTATGGATGGCGAGAAATTTTATCACACCCTACTGGAAGAATACATCAATGATTACAATGCAAAAGTTCGTAAATACCGCAATTACAATGATCTGAAAATTGCTAAAAACAACCCTTATTATTTATCACTACTCATACATTTGCGCAAGATAAAAGACCTGCCAATGTTTTATCCGGACGATAAATTATCAATAGTGAGTCGTAATCATGCATTGGATTTAAGCAAAAATAATCTGGACACACATGAGAGCAGTAATGGCGATAAGTTTTCAAAAAGAATTGCTACATATTACCCAAATAGAACGATGAGTGAAAACATCGATTTCGGGAATGATAAGGGATTGGATATTGTATGCCACCTGCTTCTGGATTGTGGTGTGCAATCTCTTGGTCACCGCCTCACCATACTGGACCAAAGAAACAGGTTTAATATCGTTGGTTTAAGCATACAGCCACATCCCTCCTATATATGGTGTGCGGTGATAGATTTTGTTGCACTCCCTAAATCAGACCGTTAAACGCCATAATGACCTATTCAATTCATTTAACCGTTTAACCTCAGCAAAAATTTGAAAGTAATTTTTGTTAAAAAAACTACCTTTGCGACTGAACCATATCAAAATTCATGCGGAAATTTATTTTAGCCATTATCGATTTTTTCTATCCACCATTTAAAAAATACATCTCACTGCATAATTTTCGATATCTGGCTACAGGTGGCAGTACTTTCGTTCTTGGGCTGGTGGTTTTCTATGTTGCGTATAATGATGTCTTCATGAAGGAAGAATATCATATTTTATTCATGACTTTGAAAAGAAATACCGTTGCGCTTGCCGTGGAGTTTGCCATTGTCATTCCCTATAGTTTCATTTTAAATAAATATGTAATTTTTACGCACAGCGAAGTAAAATCACATGTTCAGTTATTTAGATTTTTAAATCTGCAACTGATTAATATGCCGCTTAACTATATTTTGCTCAAGTTCTTTTCAGAAATTTTAGGTATTTATCCCACCATATCCCGCCTGGTTGTACAATTCCTAATCGCTGGCTTCAGTTACCTTTATCAACATTACTTTACCTTTAGTGTAAAGAAACTAGGCAGCAATAGCAAAAATCAATAAAACCGGCACTAAATACTGATTCTTCGATTCTGCTTTAACCATTTATTACCTATGGCTATTAATTTATAGGATGGCTTTCTTGTTTAGGTAAGGCTAACATCATAACTTAGCCCTCGACCAACTTATTTTCATTTCAACCATGAGCCATTTTAATGATTTTAATAACGCGCAGGTAGCAAAATTACCTAATCATTTAAAACAATTTATAGTTAACCAGAATTACGAAAAATACACCCCTATTGATCAGGCGGTTTGGCGTTATGTCATGCGTCAGAATTATAGCTATTTAAAGGATGTTGCTTATTATCCTTACATTAAAGGTTTACAACGGGCCGGCTTAAGTATTGAACATATTCCAGATTTACAGACCATGAATGATAACCTCGGCAAAATTGGCTGGGGTGCCGTTACGGTTGATGGTTTTATTCCACCAGCTGCTTTTATGGAATACCAGGCCTATCGGGTCTTGGTCATTGCTGCAGATATTCGCCAGATCAACCATATTGAATATACACCAGCACCAGATATTATTCATGAAAGTGCCGGCCATGCCCCTATTATAGCAGATACAGATTATAATAATTATTTGAGTTATTTTGGTGCTATTGGTGCCAAAGCGATGTTTTCAGCCAAGGATTTTGAGCTCTATGAAGCCATCAGAAAATTATCCATATTAAAAGAAGCGGTTAATACTAATGAAGAACAAATTGCGAAAGCAGAAAAAGCATTGCGCACTATTAGTGAAAATATGGGAGAGCCTTCCGAAATGGCACTACTTGGCCGCCTGCACTGGTGGACAGTTGAATATGGCCTAATCGGAACGTTGGAAGATCCGAAAATTTATGGTGCAGGTTTGCTTTCATCCATTGGAGAAAGCGCTTCCTGTATGAATAAAGAAGTTAAAAAATTGTGGTACAACATCGATACCATCAATTACCAATATGATATCACCAAGCCTCAGCCCCAGCTTTTTGTAACAGAAACTTTTCAAAATCTAATTGATGTACTGGAACAATTTGCAGATACCATGGCCTTTCGCCGTGGCGGAACAGAAAGCATCATGAAAGCGATTGCCTGTAAAAACGTGGCAACAGCAGTTTATTCTTCAGGATTACAGGTGAGTGGTGTATTTACCGATATCGGGATTGGCCTGGCAGATGAGCTTACCTTTATTAAAACTACCGGGGTTTCTGCCCTTGCTTTTAATGACAAGCAACTTCCGGGTCATGGAAAACAATATCACGCTGATGGGTTCTCATCTCCTGTTGGAAAGCTGAAGGATGTTACAAAACCGTTGGAAGATTACAGTGATGAAGAAATCAGAACATCAGGAAATCATCAGGGTAACAGAACCCAGATGATTTTCAGCAGTGGCATCTGTGTTGATGGCAGGGTGACAGATATTTTGAGAGAAAATGGAAAGGTTATCTTAATCACATTTGTAGACTGTACCGTAAACGAGCGCAATGGTAATATCCTTTTTAAACCCGAATGGGGCAATTATGATATGGCTGTGGGTGAAAAAATTATTTCTGTTTTTAATGGTGCGGCAGATAAGGATGCCTTTGAAGAGATTGCCCTGATCAGCAAGGAAAGTACACATCAGATTATTTATGAAGAAAAAACAGTAGCATTGCATCAGCTGTATCAACAGGTTAGAGAGATCAGGGAAAGTGGTCAAAACCTGGATGCACTCGCTGGAATTTTTGATCAGCTGAAACGGAACCATCGGCAGGACTGGCTTTGTTCATTGGAGATTTTAGAAATCATCTTTCATCAAAAAATTTATCACCAGCTGGAAAAGGAAATTCAGGTTTATCTAGAAATTAAGGCGGGCAAAGAGTTAGATCATAAAAAACTTATTAATGATGGTTTACATGTGATTAAAAATCCGGTGAGTCAATTATTAATAGATTAACACAAAAACCTAACCTGTGAAATTTGATATTAATTAAGTAAATTTGAGCATGATCATTGAAATCCAACAACCTATCACGAAAGAAAAAGTTCAAGATGCCATAAAAAATTATCAGAAACGGGTGTAAAAAACCTTGCATAAGCATTTTAGAAAATTGCAACGTGGTTTGGATGAAGTAGATTACCAGAAAAAAATAAGAAATGAGTTCATTTAGTTTTGTAGCGGATACAAACTTCCTTATTAATGTTCAGGGCAACGCTTTAAAGTAAAAGCTCCCGATGCAATTATAGCAGCTGTTCAAGTTTTTTTTGCAAATACCTTTAGTCACTTCTGATACAGGATTCTAATTTATCGATGATATTGAATTAATTTTAATTTAACTTACGCCAGAATTTTGAAGATTACTAAGCTTAAAGCTATTTAAAACTTAAATCAATAGATGAAGGATATTCATCGCAAATATACCTTACCCATGAACATTATCATTACCGGAGCAAGCAGCGGAATCGGATTTGAAACTGCCTTAGAGTTTAGCTTGCAGAAAGAAAATAAAATTGTTGCCATAGCCCGTTCTGCGGATAAACTACGTAAACTGCTGGAAATTGCCAAAGGGATCAACCCGGATTGCACACTGCTGCCTGTTGAATTTGATATCGTAAATGACGATTATGCCGCACTGATTCCATTTTTAAAAGAGCGCCTCGGCCATATCGATATCCTGATTAACAATGCAGGCGCATTAATTAATAAACCTTTTTTAGAAACAACTGAACAAGACTTAGGCGAAATGCTGCAAAGCAACGTAATTAGTCATTTCAGAATGATCCAGGCTACATTACCTTTAATGCAAAAGGGCAGCCATATTGTCAATGTCGGAAGCATGGGTGGTTTTCAGGGGAGTGTTAAATTCTCCGGACTTTCTGCTTACTCTGCAAGTAAAGCTGCGCTTCATGCCTTAACCGAATGCCTCGCTTTTGAATTAGCGCAAACAGAAATCAAAATTAATTGTTTAGCCTTAGGTTCGGCACAAACGGAAATGCTGGAAGCTGCTTTTCCCGGCTATCAAAGCCCTGTAATGGCTTTTGAAATGGGGAAATACGTAGCAGATTTCGCAAAAACAGGGCATAAGTTTTTTAATGGAAAAATTTTGCCTGTTGCAGTGTCAACACCTTAATCATTAAGACTTTAAAAACTGATAAACTTTATTGGTTTAATTAAAGTCTATGATTTAATATGAATTGCATACCTTTAAATTAATCATATGGAAAACTCAAAATTCACTACTACTCCAGACAGCGGCAAAAATGCTGCAATTGTTAGCTACATCTTCCTGATTGGCTGGCTTATTTCTTACTTCGCCATGTATAAAGACAATAAAACGGCTTTATCCAGTTATCATTTAAGGCAGTCGCTGCTGCTGCACTTGGCTATCATTGTGGTTAATATCTTACTCACCATTCTGGTGGCGATTTTCCCGGTAGCATTTTTAGGCTATTTGAGTTATCTGATTTACATTGTGTACATTATCTTCATCATTTTAGGTGCAGTTAGTGCAAACAATAGTCAGTTAAAGCCACTTCCGGTAATCGGAGATAAAGCTCAGGGCTTTTTCCCAAGTATCTAATCAGTACTAATATTTAATCAGGCCCGGACATTCAATCCGGGCCTTTTGTTTTAACGAGTTTTCCACATTTTTAACCTGCTTTATATTTTTTTTATATCTTGCCAGTCAACATATGAAGAAAATAACATTTGCCTTTCTGTTTTTCATTTTGTCTGCAAGTGCAGTGAAAGCTCAAAACATCATACCTGCCCAATATCAGGAACTGGTTAAAAAATTAGTTGCTACCTTACCAAAGAATACTACTGCAACATTTAAAGATGGTTCATCTACAGATTCTGAATCTTTAATCGATTTTGCCAAAAGCATGCTGGGCATACGTTATCGCTATGCCACTAGCAATCCTAAAATTGGTTTTGACTGTTCAGGCTTTGTGAGCTATGTATTCAGTAATTTCGGTTTTAAAGTGCCGCGTTCATCAAGAGAATTTAGCGGGGCAGGAACTGAAACCACTTTAGAAAACGCGAAAGTAGGTGACGTGTTAATTTTTACCGGAAGCAATTCAAAAATCAGGAAAATCGGCCATGTTGGTATTGTGTATTCCATTGATGAAAACGGAATTAAATTTATTCATGCCTCATCAGGAAAAGCACACAGCGTTACCATTACTGAACTTAATGGCCATTATAGAAATCGCTTTATGAAAATCGTAAGCATCATCTAGCTTATTATTTGTATTTCCACATTCTGGTTTTACCTTCACCAATCCATTCAATAGCTGTGGCCAGCCGCCTTGCTCTTGTACCTTCAGTTTTGGCTTCTTCCAGCCACAGCACATAGTCTTTTTTATTGGAAGGGCTAAAGTCTTGAAATATATGCATGGCTACAGGATCTTTTTGTAGTGCTTCCATAAAATATGCCGGAATAATCAGGTTTTGTGTGCCTGCCTTAGGCTTTGCAGGAAGCTTAATCCCATCTTCATTTAAGGGAATGCCTTCCTGAATATAAGCGATCAGTATTTCATCGTCAGGCAGATCTCTTAGGCTTTTGATTTTACCCAACATCCCCATTACACTGCTGCGATCTTCAAAAATATTAAACTCGTCTGTGATTAAAGCGCCTTTCCAGAAACCAAAAGTACAATGGTTTTTAAAAGCCGCCATATGGCATACCGCACCTTTATATTCAAAAAAAGGCATTCCCCATTTTATCTTCTCCTCTATCCTGGCATCTGCATGATGTACAAGTATTCTTAAGCGCTCCAATATCGGAATGGCAAATGGAGCAGATTTGATGATGTATTGATCAACTTGTACAGAAGTATGCATAAGCCTGGATTTTTTAAATTAAATTTAAAGCAAAACAACCTTCAATGCTAATGCTACATTCCCCTGCCTGAGGTATTGCCGGGCAAGCTCATGTAATTCACGTTCCCTGTTCATGGCATCACCAATGGTGGCATCTAAAACTTCTTTTACATCTGGATTTAAAGTAACCAAATCAACTTCATGATCAGTTGGCAAATGTTCCACATTCCCTAACATTCCCAAATCGTTTCCGGTTAATACTTTAGATAAGCGTACAGATTTTGGCAAGGCATCTACACCGATCCCTAATTTAGCCAGTGGTTTGGCTACTTTAAATAAATTTTCTGCAGTTACCCTGCAGTACCAGTCGCCACCTAAACGGGCCACCAAATCTATTTTCTCCTGATCTATTTTTCCTTCGCTATTTAGAATATCTTCATTAATATGGATGAGCTTAACCTCTGCTAAAATTAAGTTTCCGGCACCATGCTGATCACCTAATGGAATTACTTGATTCACCACACATTCAAACTGCACCGGGGCTTCTGCTACTCTTGGTGGTTTAACCAAATCAGATTTAAGCATGGTAAAACCCGCTTTTTCAAACTCATTTACTCCTTTTGCATATTCGGTACTGGCCAGACTCATTTGCTGTACCATCTCATAATTTACAATATTGATGACGCACTCTTTTACCTGGAGTACATTCTCCAGCGTATGCTTAGTCGTATTATCCCGCACCCGCCGGGCTGGTGAAAAAACACAAATCGGCGGCTTGGTACTAAACATATTGAAAAAGCTGAACGGACTCAGATTGATGTTTCCATCATCATCAATGGTTGATGCAAAACAGATTGGCCTTGGTGCAATGGCATATTGCAGATAATCCTGCAGCTGCATCGCAGATAAATCTTCAGTTTTTAAGGTTAGCATGAGCTGATGAATTGGTAAAATTGTTTTTTTACAGTTGGTAAGTTGGGGCATAGTAAGTTGTGCAGTTGAATAATCAATCTCGCAATAAGTTTAAATTTTGGAAATCGGCACATCCCCCCTCCTTTCTTACATATCGGCACCTGTGGATTTCACTTACTAAACGCCTAACCAACTTACCGCCTGCACCACTATTTCTTCAAAGCTAAAATAGAAAAATCAGTATCAGCTTTGGTTATGGTATTGGTTAAAGCACCTAAACCTGTAATTTCCATTTCTACCACATCGCCGGGCTGTAACCATTGTGTCTGATAATTTGGATCGTTTAGTAAACCTGTACCATTAAGTTCCAGGAAACATCCGGTTCCAACCGTACCTGATCCGATGACATCGCCAGGCAGGATATCCACACCATAGGCACAACGCTCAATAATTTCGGCAAAGGTCCAGTCCATATCTGCGGCATTACCCTTTGATACTTCAATACCATTTACGCGACAAGTCATTTTTAAATTATAGGCATTTCCGGTGTGGCCATCTTTCGCCGCAACTTTGTAGGGTTCCAGTTCATCTGGTGTAACCAGCCAGGGGCCAATCACTGTAGAAAAATCTTTTCCTTTTGCCGGACCTAAATTTAACAACATTTCTTCCATCTGCAGGGTCCTGGCACTCATATCGTTCATCACCATATAACCGGCAATATACTCATCCGCTTCTGCAGCTTTAATATTTCTTCCTTTCTTACCGATGACAATGGCCAGTTCCAGTTCAAAATCAAGCTTTTCGAAATGATCAGGCATACATTCAATTTCTCCTGTACCCTGAATGGCGTTGTGGTTGGTGAAGTAAAAAATCGGATATTCATCAAACTGCGGAATCATATCTACTTTACGGTTTCGCCGAGCTGCAGCCACATGTTGTCTGAATGCGTATCCATCCCTACAACTGGTTGGATTTGGTACCGGTGCGAGAATTTCATAGAAAATTTCTTCTTTGGCTTCCAGGCTTCCATCTTTTATCTGTGCATCAACCTTTTTTGCACGTTCCATCAGTACCTCTCCTCCCTGCAAAAATTCATTCATATTGTCTGGCAGCAATTTATCGCAGCTATTTAAATTATAGATATGTCCGTCGATAAACAGGCCTAAGTGTATAACATCTTCTGTTTTATAGGATACGAATTTCATATATGATTTGGTTAAATTACGGGGTAAATATAGTAAAAAGGAATAGCGTTCAAAATCAACCCAACCTGGATAAAGCAACTGCAATTAATTTTAAGTAATTGATTATCATCGTAAAATCCGGTTAAATTAAAATGGTTAAAAATTTCTTCCTCTTAAAGAATATACTTATTTTAGCCGTATCAAAACATGATTTTAAAAGCATTACATATCAATTTAGTAAACGATGCCATCGCTGCACGTCGCTATAAAATGCTATCTAAACTAATCATGGCCCAGTATTCTTTGTAAAATCCAGCATCCTTCTTCTTAATTAGACGCTTCACGTTTTTAATTAATTTTTCCAGTAGATTTTATTTCTAACCTAACATTAATTATATGCCTGTTTATCATAAATTGGGGCAGATACCCGCAAAACGCCATACGGTTTTCCGCAAACCTGATGGAAACCTTTATGCCGAAGAATTGGTTTCTACAGAAGGTTTTTCGAGTTTATATTCGCTTGTTTATCATGCCCATCCACCAACCATGGTGAAGCATTTGGGCGAACCTTACAGCGTTGAGCCTAAAATTGCCAGAGAAAAACACCTGAAACACACCAGCTTAATTGGTTTTAACATTCAACCGGAAGACGACTACCTGAAAAGCAGGAAGCCGGTTTTAGTGAATAGTGATTTACATATTGTTTTGGCGGCACCCAGGAAATCCATGACCGATTATTTTTATAAAAACAGTCAGGCGGATGAAATGATCTTCATCCACGAGGGTTCCGGAAAACTTAAAACAGGCTTCGGGGAAATTAAGTTTGGCTATGGCGATTACCTGATTATCCCGAGAGGAACCATTTATCAAATGGAGTTTGACCAGGAGCAGAACAGATTGTTTATCGTAGAAAGCTTCAGCCCATTACGCCCGCCTAAACGTTATTTAAATCAATACGGGCAGTTGATGGAACATTCGCCTTATTGCGAACGCGATTTACGTTTACCTGAAAACCTGCAAACACATGATGAATATGGTGATTTCAAAGTGCTTATTAAAAAACAAGGATTAATTTATCCCTATACCTATGGCACGCATCCTTTCGATTATATCGGATGGGACGGCTATCATTATCCATATGCCTTCTCCATTCATGATTTTGAACCGATAACCGGGCGTTTACATCAGCCACCACCTGTACACCAAACCTTTGAGGGGCATAATTTCGTTGTTTGTTCTTTCGTACCGCGTAAATATGATTACCATCCTGATTCGATTCCTGCGCCCTATAACCATAGCAACGTAGATAGTGATGAAGTGTTGTATTATGTTGATGGCGATTTTATGAGCCGTAAAAGCGTGGTTAAAGGTCAAATTACCTTACATCCAGGAGGAATTCCTCATGGCCCTCATCCAGGCACAGTAGAAAAATCAATCGGTAAAGACAAAACTGATGAACTGGCTGTGATGATTGATCCTTTTAAACCGCTGATGCTGACAGAAGAAGCCATTGCAATAGAAGATGAAAATTACCACAAAAGCTGGCAGGAAGGGTAGGCTGAGTTTGGAGTTGAGCGTTTGGAGTCGAAAGTCTTGAGTCCGGAGTCGGGATAATGAGATATCCAACATATTCGAAATATTATAATATTAAAAAACATTACAACAACATCAAAATGGAAACACAGACATTTGCAGAAAAGATCGCTAAGGCACCAGATTTTCTGCCTATTAACGGAACAGATTATATTGAATTTTATGTAGGCAACGCCAAACAGGCCGCGCATTATTACAAAACCGCATTTGGCTTTCAGAGTTTGGCTTATGCCGGTCCGGAAACAGGCATACGTGACCGCGCCTCTTATGTTTTACAACAGGGAAAAATCAGGTTAATTTTAACCACTGCATTAAAATCAGATCATCCGATTTCTGAACATGTAAAAAAACACGGAGATGGTGTTAAAGTACTGGCCCTTTGGGTAGATGATGCCTACAGTGCATTTGAAGAAACAACAAAACGAGGTGCTAAGCCTTATATGGAGCCTAAAACACTAACAGATGATCAAGGTGAAGTAAAAATGAGCGGGATTTATACCTATGGCGAAACCATCCACATGTTCATTGAAAGAAAAAATTACAAAGGTACTTTTATGCCGGGTTACCGCGTTTGGGAAAGCGATTATCAACCTGCTGATGCCGGCCTTTTATATATTGACCATTGTGTAGGTAACGTGGGCTGGAACAGGATGAACGAGGCCGTACAATGGTACGAAGATGTGATGGGATTTGTAAATATCCTTTCCTTTGATGATAAACAAATCAACACGGAATATTCTGCATTGATGAGTAAGGTAATGAGCAATGGAAATGGTTTCTCAAAATTCCCGATTAATGAGCCCGCGGAAGGTAAAAAGAAATCGCAGATAGAAGAATATTTAGAGTATTATGAAGGCGAAGGCGTTCAGCATATTGCCGTGGCCACCAAAGATATTGTAAAAACTGTTAAAGAGTTAAAATCACGTGGCGTGGAGTTTTTAAGTGCCCCACCAGAAGCTTATTATGATATGATGCCACAACGGGTGGGCAAAATAGATGAAGAAATTGCTTTATTGGAAAGCCTGGGGATTTTGGTTGACTGTGATGAAGAAGGTTACTTACTCCAGATCTTCACCAAACCTGTTGAAGACAGGCCTACCTTATTTTTTGAAATTATTCAACGTAAGGGCGCACAAAGCTTTGGTGCAGGAAATTTTAAGGCTTTATTTGAGTCATTAGAGCGTGAACAGGAATTAAGAGGGAATTTGTAAATAGTAAAATCACTTCTTCACTAAAACTTCATAAATGAAGTGCACCTTTGATATAACAAAACACCAGAAGCGATTTCCGTTTTGTTAAATTCTAAAAACTTCATAATTAGTTTTTTAGTTTTCCGGTTACCCTTATCTGATACCTCATGTATTGCAAAATACATGAGGTTTTTTATTTTTATTCAGCATTCTCTTTCAACATCTCAAATAAATCTTCAGGACCGCCATCAAATTTAGTTTCATTTACATAAAATGATGGCGTTCCATTTACCCCGCTTCTCACACCGCTCTCAAAATCATCTTCCACTTTTTGCTTTACCGCTTCAGTATTTATATCCTCATCAAATTGCTCGATGTCTAAGCCAATGGTCTCTGCAAGTTCCTGAAAGAGTTCATCATTTAAACGGTACTGGTTATCATAGATGGCCTCGTGCATTTCCCAGAATTTACCCTGAAGTGCTGCTGCTTCTGCAGCCAAAGCTGCCTGAAATGCAAACGCATGAGATTCCTGTAGCGGAAAGTGCCTGAACACAAACCGGATCTGATCACCAAAAGCCTGCTGAATTTCTTTTATAATCGGATAAGCGTGGGCACAATGCGGACATTGATAATCGCCAAATTCCACGATGGTAATTGCTGCTGAATCAGATCCTTCGGAATGATCGCTGCTTCCTATTGCTGGTTTTAATGTGCTCATGATATATTATTTTTGTTCTAAACTTTCCAAAGCATCCAGTATGCCATCAGCACCAGGATTCACTGCTGTTGGTGATAAATAACTCCAGGCAATTTTTCCTTCCTTATCAATCACAAAAAGTGCCCGCTTACTCTCTCCTACTTCATCATCATATACGCCATAAGCTTTTGAAACTTCCCCTTTAGGCTCAAAATCTGCCAGAAGCGGAAAATGTAATTTTCTATCTTTCTGAAAAGCATTATGGCACCAGGTGCTATCTACTGATATCCCGATCATCTGCGCATCATGTTTACTGAAATATTTCAGCATTTCATTATATAAGGCCATCTGGTCGCCACATACCGGACTCCAGTCGGCAGGGTAAAAAGCCAGGATCACATTTTTACCTTTGAAATCGTTCAGCTTAATTTTCTGATCCGGTGTGGCATTCAATTCAAAATCTGGTGCTACTTTTCCTTTTTCGAGTATCATTTTATATTTTTTTATTCCGGACTATAATACTTCGCCCAAATGTTTGTAATTAGATTTTATGGTATCAAATACCTCACTCATTTTACCGCCAAGCATTAATTTGGTCATGGAAATGGTCATTCCCTTTACTTGCTCCCATTCTATTTTTGGTGGCATTGCTAAAGCATTCGGGTTGGTCATGATATTCAATAAAACGGGACCATCTTCAGCAAAGGCATTGGCGATGGCAACTTCTACATCGTCAGGCTGGTTAATCGTAATGCCTTTAAAACCCATGGCCTGTGCCACCAAAGCAAAATCAGGATTAATCATGTCCGTTTCATTATCAGGCAAACCATCAACTTCCATTTCGAGCTTCACCATGCCTAAGGCACGATTATTAAAAACGATAATTTTAATAGGTAGATTATATTGTTTAATGGTGGCCAGATCACCCAGCAGCATTGATAAACCACCATCTCCGCAAAGTGCGATTACTTGTCTTTCAGGATGCGCAAGTGCAGCCCCTATTGCCATGGGCATGGCATTGGCCATTGAACCATGGTTAAAAGATCCCAGCATTTTCCTTTGACCTGTGCCATCTATAAACCTGGCGCCCCAAACGCAGCACATCCCGGTATCTACCGTATAAATTGCATCCTGATCGCTTAACCGGTTGATGGTATCTGCTACAAATTCAGGTTGAATTTTATTTTCCTCTCCGCGGTCTTTCACATAACTCAATTGATTTTCTTTTACTTTTCCGTAAAACTCCAGTTGTGCTTTTAAGAAACTATCATCGGTTTTAGTGGAAATTAATGGCAGCAGAGCAGCTATTGAATCTTTGATATCACCGCACAAACCCATGTGCAGTTTTGCCCTTCTGCCTATTCTCTCCGGACTTTCATCTATCTGAATGATTTTATTTTTTTCAGGCATAAAATTCTGGTAGGGGAAATCCGTTCCAAGCAGTAACACTACATCCGACTCATGCATGCTATGGTATGCAGATGGCTGACCAAGTAAGCCGGTCATGCCAATTTCGTAAGGGTTATTGTATTGGATGCCCATTTTTCCACGGAAGGAAAAACCTACCGGGGCCTTCAGTTTTTCGGCCAGTGCAACAACTTCATCATGCGCTTCAGCCGCGCCGATACCACAGTAAATGGTGATTTTTTTACCTTCATTTAAACAATTAGCCAGTAAGTGAAGATCGCTGTCTTGGGGCCTGATGACAGGTCTGCTTTTAAAAAGCTGCATAGATGTTTCACTTTCTACCGCGTCCATTTGGGCAACATCACCTGGTAAACCAAATACAGCTACACCTTTTTGATGAACAGCATGTTGAATAGCAGCCTGAAACATTCTGGGTACCTGCGCAGCAGTTGTAGCAATCTGGTTATAAGAACTGCAATCGTCAAATAATTTAGTGGTATTGGTTTCCTGGAAATAATCCATACCAAACTGCCCGGTATCAATGGTAGAAGCGATGGCGATCACCGGAACATGAGATTTATGTGCATCGTACAAACCATTAATCAGGTGAACGTGTCCGGGTCCGCAGCTTCCCGCACAGCAGGCCAATCCATCCAGTTCCGCTTCAGCTGCGGCAGCGAAGGCACCCACTTCTTCATTGCGAACATGAATCCATTTGATTTTTCCGTTTCGGCGTACAGCATCATTAAAATAATTCAAGCTATCGCCTGTAACCGCATAAACTCTTTTTACGCCAGCCTCCACAAGCATTTCTACCAGTTGTTCTGCAACATTTTTAGCCATATAGTTATTCTTAAAGTGGAGGTTATTAACCTCTGTTAAATATGATTACTATTTATACTTTAAAAATGAGGCTATTGTTTGCATGGATTTACAATGTTTTGTAATTTTTGATCTGGTTGAGTTAAAAAACTAACCTATTTTTTGCCTTTTGATGAGATAAGCCTGAAGTATAGGATAAAAACCTGCTTTAATATCAGCATCTATCAGGTCAATTTTGTATTGCGCGCACTTTAAGGCAATTTGCTGTCTGTATGTTGTTATGGCGTCCTTATAATTATCCTTTACCTGATTGGTATGCACTTTAATGGTATCACCTGTTTCCATATCGATAAACTGATGCGGGCGGTTCTCAAATTCAAAGTTGACTTCCTTAGACTGATCCACTACATTGAAAACCACAATTTCATGCTTATTGAATTTGAGGTGCTGCAATGCATCAAAAAACTGATCGGTTTGTTCAGGGCTGCTTTGGGTGTTGAATAAATCACTAAAAACAACCACCAGCGACCGTTTGTGGATGAGGTCTGCCACCTGGTGAAGCGATTCACTTAAATTCGTTTGTGCATTCACCTTTGGCGTGTTTAATAATTCTTCAAGCTTGGTAAACAAGAATTTCTGATGAACCGTTGTTGATTTAGCAGGGGTATTTAATAAGATTTCATCTGAAAAAAGGCTTAGTCCAAAGGCATCTCTTTGCTTTTTGAGCAGGTACATGAGTGCTGCAGCTGCCTGAATGGAAAAAGTAAGCTTATTGTTTTGGGCTTCAGGGAAATACATGGATGAAGAAACATCCACTACGAACTGACAGCGAAGATTGGTTTCTTCTTCGAAACGCTTGCTATACAGCTTATCTGTTTTGGCGTATAATTTCCAATCAATGTTTTTAACATTATCACCATTATTGTACTGACGGTGTTCGGCAAATTCTACAGAAAAACCATGAAACGGACTTTTATGTAATCCAGTGATAAAACCTTCTACAACCTGGCTCGCCAGCAATTCCAGGTTTCCAAAACTGGTTTCTTGTTCATCATTTACGGCCTGCATATCGTAAAGCTAATAAAAAGATTTTATGAAATGATGGCCCGTTTGTTACACCCCGAAACAGATATTAACATATTGGCTGGTGAAACACCAGCCAATATGTTAATATACTCGCTATTTTACAGCTATTTTATAAAGTTTTCCATTATCGGTTACGGCATATAAAGCACCGTCTTTTTCTACTAAATCTCTGAAACGCTCGCCTTTTCCTTCCAGCAGTCTTTCTTCTCCAACAATTTTATTGTCTTTAATTACCAGACGGATAATATGCGAGCCACTCAATGCACCAACAAATAAATTACCTTTCCATGCCGGAATTTTATCACTGTTATAAAAAGCAATCGAGCCCGGCGAAATTACCGGATTCCAGTAATAAACTGGTTGTTCCATACCTTCTTTTTGCTGAATACCATCACCTACAGCTTTGCCACTGTATTCAATTCCATATGTAATTACCGGCCAGCCATAATTTTTACCCGGCCTGATTAAATTAATTTCATCACCACCGCGAGGGCCAAACTCAGCCTCCCATAAATCGCCGGTTTGCGGATTAATTGCCAGTCCGTCAGGGTTCCGAAGTCCGTAAGCGTAAATCTCTGGTTTGGCACCCGCTTTACCGGCAAAGGGCCCGTTCGGCACAGGTTTACCTTCAGGTGTTAAATGCAGAATTTTTCCGAGTGAGGAATTTAACTGTTGCGCCTGAACCCTGATTTCTTTATCTGATCGTTCTCCGGTACTTACAAAAAGATTTCCATCTTTATCAAAAACGATTCTTGAACCGTACTGAAGTTTCCCGGTATGTGCAGGTGTAGCCCGATAAATAATTTTCTGATTTTCTATTTTTGTTTCGCTTGCAGACAATTTCCCCTTCGCAATGGCTAATAAGGAGCCTTTAGCCTGAGGTTCGGCGAAAGCCCAGTAAACCATCCTGTTTTTTGCAAAGTCAGGATCTAAAGTGACATCCAGTAAACCACCCTGACCCGAGGCATCAACCTTCGGCAAGCCTTCAATTTTCTTTAACAGCTTTCCATCAGCACCTAAGATAACCATCGATCCCTGTTTCTGGGTGATTAAAAATCCACCATTTGGAAGAACGGCTATTCCCCACGGATTTTCTAATTTTTCATTGATGATTGAAACAGACAAAGGCGTTTCTGTTTTTATTCCGGCAATCCTGGTTTGTCCGGTAAAAGCTGGCTTATAATCTGCGGTAGGCTTCTCCGTTTCCACTGGATTTTGAGCGAAAGCACAGGCCGTATTTAGGCAGTTTAAGGCGAAGCCTGCTATAATAATCCCTACTGTTTTGCTGTTGAATAGATTGACAGACATGATTCTATATTTTTATTAAATAAACAAAAAAATATCGCAATAAAAAACCCGAATACCTTAAAATGGTTTCGGGTTTTAAATATGTTACACACAGCGCGGATAAAATAGTTAGTATCCAGGATCAAGACCTAAATTATTAGACCTGTATACCTTCAACCTTCCTATGCCAATTGCTTGTTCAGTTTATCTGCTAATACAGATTTTGGAACTGCACCAACTTGTTTATCTACGATCTGACCGTTTTTGAAATATAATAAGGCCGGAATGTTACGGATACCAAACTGCATTGAAATTTGAGGGTTGTTATCAACATTTACTTTTCCAACTATTGCCTTGCCATCGTATTCTTTAGCGATTTCTTCTACAACAGGACCAACCATGCGACAAGGGCCACACCATTCTGCCCAAAAATCTACTAATACGGGTTTATCTGATTTTAATACAAGCTCCTCAAAGTTTGCATCTGTGATTTCTAATGCCATAATTATTTTTTTTATGTTCAAATATATGTATTCAATTGCAATGCCAACTACTCTGTAATGTCAATTTGACATTATTTTGGTAAAGCGTGGGGCGGTTGGCGTGTGGCATTCGTAGTCGAAAATGCCCTGCGCTAAACACTAACCGCTAGTTCAGCTTGTAATTAACAACATTAAGCCCCAGTAATTGTTCTAGAAACTTATTGTTAGGGTTTATTTTTAAATTTTTGGATGATAGATCCAGCATAATTTGTTTTTCACTATCGAAAACAGCGAAATTAAGCTGGCAGTTCTGCTGATCAGAATTTGCCTTATTGTCTGCTAAGATCAGTTCAATTTCCTTCATCAGCTCATCATTAACCCGCTCAATCGGCACTTGTATGGTTAAACTTTTGGTAAGCTTATCCCTTAATTCTGACATCAGGTTAATGGCTGTGATTTTAAACTCCCAGTCACCTGCCTTTCCAAATCTTTCACCCACCCTGCCTCTGATTTGAAGGAAATATCCTTCTGTTAAAAAAGATTTAAATTTGAGAAAATCTTCGCCGAACAAAGCCATTTCACAGGCATCTTCATAATCTTCAAATACAAATGTGCCAAAGGGTTTGCCGGTTTTGGTTATCCGCTGAGAAGCCGCCACCACTAATCCACCCACGCAAAGTTCGCGGTTTTGCAGCTTTGAAAATTCAGCCAAAATCTCTTCATTGGTATCGCCCATTCTCACCTTATTGATGATGCTCAACTGCCTGACACCATGCGTACAGAATCTATCCAGTTCCAGTTTATAATTATCCAGAGGATGCCCAGAAAGGAAAATTCCGATGGCATCTTTTTCATATTTCAACCGGTCCATGAGTGCCCATTCCGGTGAAACAGGTAATGAAGGCTCCAGAATCAGATCTGCTTTCGATCCGCCAAATAACGATCCCTGCGAGGTATTTTCATTATTCTGAAAATCATTGGCAAACTTGATAATTTTTTCAATGCCATTCATTTTATCATTAGGTCCGATGTAAAAGTATTGCGCACGGTGCCCGCCAAAGGCATCAAAAGCACCGCTATACACAAAACTTTCGTAAGCCTTTTTATTCACGATGCGGGTATTAGACCGTTTGGCAAAATCATAAACGGATGCATAGGCCCCGTTCGAAACCCTTTCCTCGATAATACTCTCCACGGCCTTCTCTCCTACACCTTTCACTGCCGACATTCCAAAACGCACCTCACCTCTGCCATTTACGGAAAATTTAAGGTCAGACTCATTCACATCAGGTCCTAACACCACTACTCCCATCTGGCGACATTCTTCCATAAAAAATGCTACTTGTTTAATATCGCTCATGTTGTTGGAAAGCACCGCAGCCATATATTCTGCCGGGTAATGGGCTTTTAAATAAGCCGTTTGATAGGCAATCCAGGCATAACAAGTGGAGTGTGATTTATTAAAGGCATAAGAGGCGAATGCTTCCCAATCTTTCCAGATTTTTTCTAAAGTTGCCGCATTGTGGCCCTTTTCTGCCGCCTGCTTTACAAATTTAGGTTTCATCTTATCCAGAACATCCTTTTGCTTTTTACCCATTGCCTTCCGCAGAACGTCGGCTTCACCTTTGGTAAAACCAGCCAGTTTTTGCGATAAAAGCATCACCTGCTCCTGGTATACGGTAATCCCGTAGGTTTCTTTTAAATATTCTTCACAGGCATCTAAATCGTATTGAATTTCTTCTTCTCCATTTTTACGCCGAACAAAACTTGGAATATATTCCATTGGACCAGGACGGTATAATGCATTCATGGCAATTAAATCGTCGAAAACGGTCGGCTTCAGTTCCTTCATGTACTTTTGCATACCCGGACTCTCGTACTGGAAAATACCAATGGTTTCACCGCGCTGGAAAAGTTCATAAGTCATCACATCATCAATCGGAAAATTATCCGGATTAAGATCGATGCCATGCCTTTTCTTCACCAGTTTAACGGTATCTTTAATCAGGGTTAATGTTTTTAACCCCAGGAAGTCCATTTTTAATAAACCGGCACTTTCTACTACGGAGTTATCAAACTGGGTAACATATAAATCAGAATCCTTTGCTGTAGCTACCGGAACGAAATTGGTGATATCGCTTGGCGTAATGATTACTCCGCAGGCGTGAATTCCCGTATTTCGCAATGAGCCTTCTAAAACCTGTGCCTGTTGAATGGTTTCGGCACTTAGGTCTTTTAAAAGTCCCATTGCCTTCAACTCCTGAACACGTTCATATTCATCAGGTCGTAAAGCATCCTTTAAACTCTTTTCGTCGAGATTAAAGATTTTAGCGAGCTTCATATTCGGAATCAGCTTCGCAATTTTATCGGCCTCAAACAGTGGCAAATCTAACACCCTGGCCGTATCACGAATAGATGACTTAGCTGCCATGGTACCATAAGTGATGATTTGCGCAACCTGGCTGGAACCGTATTTATTAATTACGTATTCCATTACACGACCACGCCCCTCGTCATCAAAATCGATATCAATATCGGGCATGGAAACCCGGTCTGGATTCAGGAAACGCTCAAAAAGCAGATCATATTTAATCGGATCGATATTCGTAATCCATAAGCAATAAGCCACTACAGAGCCTGCTGCCGAACCACGCCCGGGTCCAACTGACACATCTCTTCGGCGTGCTTCAGCAATAAAATCCTGTACAATCAGGAAGTAACCCGGATAACCTGTTTTCTCAATGGTAGCCAGCTCAAAATCTAAACGCTCAATAATTGGCGGTGTAAGTTCTCCATATCTGATTTTCGCGCCTTCATAAGTAAGGTGCCTTAAAAACTTATTCTCACCACGTTTTCCACCGTCTTCCTCATCTTCTGCGACTAAAAATTGTTCGGGGATATCAAATTTTGGCAGTAATACCTCCCGGGCAAGCTTGTAAGTTTCAATCTTATCAACAATTTCCTGTATGTTCAAAATGGCTTCAGGTAAATCGGCAAAAAGCGCTTTCATCTCCTCGCCCGATTTAAAATAGTATTCCTGGTTAGGTAAGCCATAACGGTAACCACGTCCACGACCAATTGGTGTAGCCTGCTTTTCACCATCCTTTACACACAATAAAATATCATGCGCATTCGCATCCTTTTTATTGATATAATAGGTATTATTGGTGGCTACAAGCTTAACATCATGTTTTTTAGCCAGTGAAATTAAAGATGCATTTACCCGATCTTCATCTTCCTGACTGTGTCGCATCACCTCAATATAAAAATCATCTCCGAACTGTGCTTTCCACCACAGCAAAGCTTCCTCTGCCTGGTTTTCACCCATGTTTAAGATTTTATTTGAAATTTCGCCAGACAGATTTCCGGAAAGTACAATGATATTATCTTTATATTGCTCAATTACCTCCCTGTCAATTCTGGGCACATAATAAAATCCCTTGGTATAAGCAATGGATGACATTTTAGCCAGGTTGTGGTATCCTGCTTTATTTTTAGCCAACAGTACCATTTGGTAGCCATTGTCTTTTGTGGTGCGGTCTAAGTGGTTGTTACATACGAAAAACTCTACGCCAACAATTGGTGTCATCACCACTTCTGTTGGTCTTTCTCCGGCTTCTATAGCAGCAGCGTTTTTGGCCTCGGCAGCTTTATTATGATTTAAAACATGATTTACAAAATGAAAGGCTCCCATCATATTGGCATGATCGGTCATGGCTACTGCAGGCATTTTCAACGATGCTGCCGCCTTAATCAATGCCGGAATACTGATGGTACTTTGTAAAACAGAAAACTGGGTGTGATTGTGCAGGTGTACAAAATTCGCCGAAGCCAGTTCCTGCTTATTCTGTTCAAGTTCCTGCCTGGATACCCCACCACCCTCTGCTTTCTGCAGGCGCTTGCGAATTTCATCGGAAGCCGATTTTAAATTCACATGCGGAATCCCAAAGCTTGGGATAGACGCCGGATTTATTTCCCTGAAACGTGGAAAATATTCTGCATCAACCAGTAATTCTTCCTTTTTAAAAACTTCTTTCTTGATCAGTTCCAGAAAACAACGTGTTGTTGCTTCCACGTCGGCAGTGGCATTGTGTGCCTCATTAAAAGGTACGCCAAATAAATAGGAATGCAGTTCGGTTAAGGTTGGCAGTTTAAATTTACCCCCCCTTCCCCCTGGTAACTTCAATAATTCGGCAGTTACTTCCGTACAGGTATCCAGTACGGGCATTTCGGCCATGCAGTTTTCTATACCAAAACGGTAAAATTCGCAGCCCATAATGTTGATATCGAAACCAACATTCTGCCCGACTATGAATTTTGATTTAGCAAGGACAGCATTAAATTTTTCCAGTACTTCTGCTAAAGTAATCCCTTGTTCATCGGCCAGTTCAGTAGAAATTCCGTGAATACGCTCGGCATCATAAGGGATGTTAAAACCCTCAGGCTTAACCAGGTAATCCTGATGCTCCACCATCCTCCCCATTTCATCGTGCAATTGCCAGGCAATCTGAATACAACGCGGCCAGTTATCGGTATCGGTAATGGGCGCATTGTAATTGCGTGGCAAACCTGTGGTTTCTGTATCAAAAATTAAGTACATATGGTATGGTCAAGAATTAACCGTTCGGGAATCATAACGGTTTTTCAAAAATAGGAAATTTGAATGCGGATGTTGTCAGCAAATTATCAACAAACCACTCCATTTTGAAACGACTAAGATGATCAACTACATCATTTAACATGATATAAAACGAAAATTCAGTTAAAAACATTACTTTTTGTAAAAATTTATTTCAAGAAAAAAACTTCATTGCCATGATGAAAACTATTTTAGCTATATTATTTCTTTCTGCGCCCTTCTCCGGTCTGTTTGCGCAGAAGCAATTTAATCTGGAATTGAAGAAGCAACTGGATACCATTCTGCAACTTGATCAGGGAATCAGGGAATTTGGTGATACAGAAACCACGGAAATAAGAAAAGATACACTTGCAGCAATGTTTAAATACCCGAAGAAAACCCTGACTGAAAACCTATGGAAGGTCATGAATGAAATAGATTCTGTTAATTTAATCAAAATAGAGGCCATAATATCAAAATACGGTTACCCGGGAAAAAGCATGGTGGGTGAACCGACAAATACAGCCGCTTTTTTTGTCATCCAACATAGCCCTAACCTTATTCCAACATATTATCCACTTATTAAAAAAGCTGGAAAAGCAGGTGAGTTACCATTTAAATACACGGCAATGATGTTAGATAGAAAGTTAAGTAACGAAGGGAAAGAACAATTTTATGGCACACAGATATATGGTGTAAAAATTCTGAATAAAATAACCGGCAAGAAGGATTTCTTTCGGTATGTAGTCCCGATTAAAGATGCCAAAAACGTAAACAAAAGACGCAAAAAAGCAGGTTTTGACACCACTGTTGAAGAGAATACCAAAAGATTTGGCTTTAGTTATAAAGCCTATACGCTGGAAGAAATAAAAAAAATAACGAAACAAACGCCATAGGTTTATTAAAACAGGAACGGTTTATCGATGTAAAGTTTTCCAATAAGGATTTTTTAACCTTATATTTATTTCTACCTTCGACTTATATTAGTGAAGCAAACCATTAAAATTATAGATATATGAAAGTAACGGTTGTAGGTGCAGGCGCTGTCGGTGCTACCTGTGCAGATAATATTGCCCGGAGGGAATTGGCTAACGAACTCGTTTTACTGGATATTAAAGAGGGTTTTGCCGAAGGTAAAGCAATCGACATGATGCAAACGGCTACGCTATTGGGTTTTGATACAAAAATCAGCGGAGTAACCAATGATTACAGTAAAACCGCGGGCTCGGATGTTGTGGTCATTACATCAGGTTTGCCACGTAAACCTGGGATGACCCGCGAAGACCTCATCGGAATTAATGCCGGCATTGTGAAAGGCGTGGCCGAAAACATCCTTGAATTTTCGCCGGAAGCCATTATAATCGTGATCAGTAATCCGATGGATACCATGACCTATTTGGCTTTAAAATCTTTAGGATTACCCAAAAACCGCATCATTGGCATGGGTGGAACTTTAGACAGCTCCCGTTTCAAATTTTATTTATCTCAGGCTTTAAATTGCAATCCGAATGATTTGCAGGGTTTTGTAATTGGTGGCCATGGCGATACAACGATGATTCCTTTAACCCGTCTGGCTACTTACCAAAGTTTACCGGTAAGCCATTTACTGGATCAGGCTACGCTTGATAAAGTAGCGGCAGATACCATGGTAGGCGGTGCAACACTAACCGGACTAATTGGTACTTCCGCCTGGTATGCGCCTGGTGCAGCCGGTGCAGCTTTAGTAGAAGCCATTGTTCGCGATGAGAAAAAATTATTTACCTGCTGTGTTTCTTTAGAAGGCGAATATGGTCAACAGGATATTTGCCTGGGTGTTCCGGTAATTATTGGCCGTGATGGATGGGAAAAGATTATTGATTTCAAATTAACCGATGAGGAACAGACTGCATTTAATAAAAGTGCTGATGCAGTAAGAAATATGAATAGCGTACTGGCCGAAATGAAATTGGTATAGCTATGAAGTTAACCACCTGAGCTACCCAAATACAGCTAAGTTCAATTTCCCTAAATAATCTCAAATGTCTCAGGTGGCAAAATTAAAGCCAATGAACTAAGGATTGGCTAAAGTGACTTATAAAAGCTGAAATTTTAGGCGTTAAAAACCATGCATGAAATCAATACCGATCCCACTTAAACTCATCAATCTGCAAGATGACGGCTTCCACCTCCTGGTAGAAATTGTTGTTTTTAAGGAAACGCATTTCGCAGTATTGGATACCGGTGCATCCAGAAGTGTATTTGATAAAGCCATTATAGAAAAACACCTTTCCGAAACCCTCCATGTATCGGAAGAAATAAATGCCGCAACATTATTTACCACCACCACTACCATACAAGCCACTATTCCGGAAGTTAAAATTGGCACACTAAAAATAAAAAATTACGAAACGGTTGCCTTTGACCTGCAATCGGTTAGTGCAACATACCAGCAATTTGGCCATCCTCCTGTCGCAGCCATTATCGGAGGCGATATTTTAATGCAACACAATGCCGTTATTCATTACAGTAAACTTTTGATGAGGCTTTACCGATAGTGCTGGCATAATGATCCCGGTCATTTTTTACAAATCATTTTATATGATCTTTGTTACCATAAAAATTGCATGATGAATGACATTGAAAACAGAACAGATATCATCCTTTTGGTTGATCGCTTTTACAACCATGTAGAAGAAAATCAAGAGATCGGTCCGATTTTTACTGAGATCGCGCAGGTAAACTGGGTGCACCACTTACCTAAAATGTATGATTTCTGGGAAAGTATTCTTTTTGGAAAAGCCATTTATAAAGGAAACCCGATGCTTACACATTTTTCATTAAACCAAAAGATACCACTACAGGAAGCAGAATTTAGCATCTGGAAAGCGATTTTTATTCAAACAGTTGATGAATTATTTGCCGGTGAAAATGCTGAAACCATTAAACAAAAAGCACAATCAATTGCAGATCTAATGCATTTTAAAATCAATTCGCCCAAAACAGACCTTAACATTATTTAAAAATCAATCACTATTTCAGGGCATGAAGCACAGCTAATGCTTTTACTGGTCTGGTAAGATTGCTTTATCGGACATCTATACCATACGCCCACTTTGTGCCTGTTGCACGACTGAAAACCATACTCATCTTTCAGGAAAAACGATTATCTTGGGGAAATTACAAAAAATTAAATTTTGTTAATTCCCCGTTTTTTAATTACTTGTACTTAGATGAATTTATTACTTGTAGAAGATGAACCCAATGTGGTTTCGGTCATTTCAAGAGGTTTAACCGATGAAGGTTTTACGGTGAGTATTGCTCCCGACGGACTGATTGGCAAACAAATGGCCATCGAAAATCATTTCGATTTAATTATTCTGGACATCATGCTCCCCGGCATTAATGGTCTTGAGCTCTGTAAAATGATTAAAGAACAGAAACCCGGTATCCCGGTCATTATGCTTACGGCTTTAGGTACTACCGAAAATGTGGTGAATGGATTGGATAACGGCGCAGATGATTACCTGATTAAACCTTTTAAATTTGCGGAACTTTTTGCCAGAATCAGAATGCTTTTAAGGCGTTATCAAGGCACTGTTAATCTCGATCAGATCATCAGCATTGCTGATTTAAAAATTAACCTCAGTGCAAAAACCGTTAACCGGAACCAGACTGATATTGTACTCACGGCAACAGAATACCGCTTGCTGGAATACATGGCAAAAAATAAAGGCAAAATCCTGTCAAGGATCGATATCCTGGAAAATGTTTGGGATATTGATTTCAACCTTGGCACCAATGTGGTGGATGTTTATGTGAATTACCTGCGTAAAAAAATAGATAAAAACGCCAGTCAGAAACTCATTCATACCGCTGTTGGATTAGGCTATGTTTTAAAAGAAAAATCATGAAAATTGCCCAGAAAATCACTTTACTTTTCGCCATTTTATCGGCCGTAATTATTTCATTGTTAAGTGGTTTTGTCTGGTATTTTTCAAATGAATTTGCGTTTGAAGATTTTTACAAGCGTTTAGAAGCCAGGGTGAACATTGCGGCACAAATTAAATTGTATGAAGACGATAATAACGCTGTTTATGCCAAAATGCGCAATCAATACCTGGAGCGCCTGCCATCAGAGCAGGAGTTTATCATCGATCCCAAAAAAGCCACTTCACCAATAGACCGGGAGTTGCCCAAAACTTTTTATAAAAAGATTAATACAGGTATGATGGCCCGCTATCGCATCGAAAATCATTTTTATGCCGGCAAATATTTTAAAACGTCTAAGGGGGGCTACATTGTAATCATTTCTGCAAACGACCCGTTTGGTTTCAGGGAACTGGAAGATTTACAAAAAATCCTCATTATAGGTTTTTTCCTTTCCATTATCCTCTCTTTTGTGGTGGGCTGGAAATTTTCTGATTATATGCTTACCCCACTGAGAAATATCATCAAAAGTGTAAAAAAAATAAAAGCAGAGAATTTGCACATGCGCCTGGATGTTAAAAAAGGAAGCGATGAAATGTCGCAACTGGCACAAACTTTCAATAACATGCTAAACCGCCTGGAAACGGCCTTTGAAACCCAAAACAACTTTATCAGTAATGCATCGCATGAGCTGCGTACGCCGCTAACCGTAATCAGTGCCGAAGTGGAATTGGCCATGAAACATGATCAGCATCAGGAATACCAGCAGAAGGCATTATCCAGAATAAAAGATGAGGCGGAACGGCTGGAGCATATTTTAACCAGTTTGCTCGGCCTGGCACAATCTGGTTTTAACGGCAAAAATCAACCCTGGGAAGAAGTAAGGATGGACGAATTGCTGTGGGAAATTAAAGGTTCAGTTAACCAGGTATACCCCAATAGCAGCATCCGGATTGATTTCAGTAAACTGCCGGAAGAGGAATCATTACTGACCTTGAAGGTAAATAAGAATTTAATTAAACTGGCCATATCCAATGTGGTAAGTAATGCCTGTAAATATTCAAATGAAAATGTAGTGCTTATCGGCATTGAAAGTACTGGCAAAACACTATCTATTGCCGTAACTGATCATGGAATAGGCATACCACAAACGGATATTCAACATATTTTCGAGCCTTTTTACAGGGCTTCCAACACCAATGATTATAAGGGTTACGGTGTTGGTTTACCACTTTCACTGAATATTATCCGGCTGCACAGGGGAAGTATTGCCATTAAATCACAGGAAGGCATTGGAACCGAAATTAAAATCATGCTGCCGTTAATTGGTGTATAAACCTATATTGATTATATTTGCTTATTATCCTTCCTTTATACACAAATCTAATCGTATTCTAATCTCATTCTTAACTGGCTGTAATGTCATTGGCCTAAACTTGTATCAATTGATTAATTCACTTAAACAAGTTAGCAATGAAAACAGTATTGGTACCCACCGACTTCAACCTAGAAAGCACAAAAATTATTGATGCCCTTGTAGAAGCCCAGCCCAATGAAAGCCTGAATATTATCTTTCTGCATGCTTTTAAGTTATCAGATTCAATTACAGATATGTTGATGCTAAGTCGCCGCAGCCGCGATTATGAAAATGTAAGCGATGAATTCTATCAGAAACTGGAGACTTATAAAAGGCAATATGCCAATCAGATCCATAATATAGGCATTGAATATTTTTATGGCAGCACAGTATCTGCCTTCAAGAATTTTATAGAAGCTTTTGAGGTAGACTACATCGCCTATCCAAAAAATTATAATTTCCAGGCCATCAATAAATATAGCATCAATCCGAAATATTTAACGGAAAGATCGGGCTGTGAAGTGATGTATCTAAATATGATGAAACTTCATGTTCAGGAAAACCTGATCGAAACCCGCATTCCTGAAACCCGTTTACAAGGATCTAATGCCTAACCACTTACTCTTAAAGACATTTATTTATGCTGCTACGAAATAACATCCCGCTCACCTACATTTTTGGAAAGATTAAATCGGAATTACTTTTTGTGATCAGTTATTCGGTAGGTATTGTTGTGCTTTATCAGAATTTTCATGTCACCAGAATTTCAATACCGGTTGCCGTGCCCGCGCTTTTAGGAACGATCATATCGCTACTGCTGGCTTTCAGGTCAAACCAGGCTTACGACCGTTGGTGGGAAGCCCGAACACTCTGGGGGGCAATTGTAAACGATTCAAGATCAATCTCCCGGCAAATTTTGTCTTTTGTTGAAAATCCATATGGAATGAACGAGGTGGAAGAATTCAAAGAACGCTTTATTAAAAGGCAAATTGCCTGGTGCTATGCCCTAAGTCAGGCACTAAGAGGCTTTAATGCCCGTAAAGGACTGGAAGAATACCTGTGCGCCGAAGAACTTGCTTTTATAAAAAAAAGAAGAAACGTAACCACATCATTGCTGGAGTTACACGGAATGGATTTAAAAAAAGCCCTCAGCGAAGGCTGGATTAACAAATACCAGCAAATCGAAATTGATAAATCCATTACGGCTTTATGCAATCACATGGGTGGCTCAGAGCGGATCAAAAACACCGTTTTTCCGGTTACTTACAGCAAGTACATCAACATGTCTATTCATTTATTTATTGTGCTCCTGCCATTCGGGCTGATTGAGTATTTCGGATATATGGAAGTACCCCTGGTAGTGGCCATTGCCGCATTCTTTTTATTGGTTGAAAAAATGGCTGTTCATTTGCAGGATCCCTTTGAAAATAAACCTACAGATACCCCCACCACCACCATCTGTAGAAATATTGAGCGCGATCTTTCACAAATGCTTGATGATGATAAAATATATGAAGATAAACCGCAGACCGAACTGGCATCAGTCGGGTCTTATTATATCTTATAGAAAAGCTTAATTCTTAATGCTGTTCCGGTTTGGAATGGGTTAGTTAATGCCAAAAGTCTTGTCTCTGGATGGAAATAAGCTTAAACGGCACATGATTAATGATCACTTAATGCGGCGATCTGATTGCCGCATTAATTTTTTAAGCACCTTATTTAATTTCGCTATTTAAACCTGATGGCTTTTAAAGGCGAAACTTTACTGATTAAGAATGATGGAATGATCAATACCGCCAAACACACCACTACAGTTACAACATTTAATGCTACCACATCAATAAAATGAAATTCTATCGGGGCATAGGCCAGAAAATAAGATGCCTGGTTCAGCTTGAAGAGATGGGTGGATTGCTGAAAAAAGCCCAGGCCAAGCCCTAAAATATTCCCCAGTAACAAGCCGATTCCGATTAAGTAAGCCGAATTAAACAAAAATATTTTCATTATAGACCAGTTGCTGGCACCAAACGATTTGAGCATGCCAATCATATTGGTCCGTTCCAGAATCATAATTAATAAGGCTGTTACCATATTAATTACCCCAACAATTAACATTAAAATCAGCAGCACCCTGGTATTTACATCCAGCAAACCCAGCCAGGTGAATATATTCGGGAAATTTTCTTTTATGGAAAACGACCTGAGGTTTTGGGGTAAATCTTCAAAAATTTGATCAGCAACCGGCTTTAGTTTGTTAAAATCCTTAATTCTGATTTCGACACCGCCAATTTCTTCTGGTTTCCAATTGTTTAACCGCTTAATAATATTCAGATTTCCCAGTACAAAACCCTTATCTATATCTTCTACGCCAATATCATAAATACCTACAATTTTAAACTTTCTTGGCCTCAACTGGTTCTGCACAAAATACATGATAAAGTCATCACCGGTTTTAAGTTTTAACCGGTTAGCCGTATAATTGGAGATCAGCAATTCCTGCATTGCAGCTGTACTGTCAGAAAAATCGATGATGGTACCGCTAATGATATGCTGTTTAATATAGTTCCAGTGATAACTTTTATCTACCCCCTTAAAATTGATCCCTTCAATTTCGTCATTGGCAGAAAGAATGGCCGGTTTGGTTGCGAAGGGATAATAAAAATCAATATCCGGATTATTTTTCAGCTGTTTTTTTGTTTCAGCATCCAGTATAAAAGGCGAATGTTCAAAAGAATTATTCAAATCATAACGCGTAATCTGAATATCACCCAGATAGCCCCTGACTTTATCCTGAATTTCAGTTTTAAATCCTTTAATGATCGCGATAGACAGAATCATTACAGCAAGGCTTAGCATCACCCCTGCAATGGCAATGCGCACAATTAACTTTGAAAAAGTTCGCTCCGATTTAATGGCTATACGGCTGGCTATGAAATATTCGAAATTCAATTCTGATAATTTTTAACAGCAAAAATGCTTAAATCCTTTTTAAAAATGGCATATATTTGGAATATTATGCCCTTATAATGATAAGTAAATCAATATGGATGAGGGATTGTTTTAATGAATTACCTTTATCTCTATTAAGCATCATTTAACCTTGTATTAAATGCATTAGTATAAATGCTTATAAAAGGTATTCCGAAAGGTCAAAAAATATAACAACATGAAAAGATATCTATTTCTTGCTTTTACCAGTTTACTTGCACTATCTGCCTGTGGTCAACCCAAATCAACAGAAGAAGATTCAGGCACAGGGAAAGGAGATCAAAAATCCACCATCAGGCGCATGAATTTACCTGATACTATGGGGATTAAAACAGGAGCCGAGCAAACAGAAAAATATTTGCCTTTGCTGAAAGGAAAACGTGTGGGCATGGTGGTTAACCCTACATCTATTATCGGCACACAAACTGTTGTGGATAGTTTGCTGAAACTGGGTGTGAAGATTCAGAAAATTTTTGGCCCTGAGCATGGTTTTAGGGGTGATGCGAGTGCAGGTGTTAAAGTAGATGATGCAGTTGATGCCAAAACAGGAATAAAAGCTGTATCGCTTTATGGTAAACATAGTACACCAACTACTGAAGATCTGGCTGATGTAGACATCATGATATTTGACATTCAGGATGTGGGTGTACGTTTCTATACTTATATTAACACCTTACAAAATGTAATGGAAGCCTGCGCAGCGAATGGGAAAACACTGCTGATATTGGATCGCCCAAATCCAAACGGATATCTGATAGACGGACCGATTTTAGACCCTCAATTCAAGTCAGGTATCGGCGTACAACCTATTCCCATTGCACATGGCTTAACGGTTGGCGAATATGCACAAATGCTGAACGGCGAGGGCTGGTTAAAAAACAAGGTTAAATGTCATATCGTGGTAATTAAAAACCTTCATTACAATCATGATATGGAATATACTTTACCAGTGAAGCCTTCTCCAAATTTAAATACACAACAAGCTATATTGCTTTATCCATCTACCTGTTTATTTGAGGGCACCTATTTAAATCATGGTCGCGGGACAATGTTTCCTTTCACCATCATCGGTGCGCCTTACCTAAAAGGTAAATTCAAATTCAGTTTTATCCCTAAAAGTATAAAAGGAATGTCTGAAACGCCGCTCTTTCAAAATCAGCTTTGTTACGGACTTGACCTGAGGAATTATGATCCTGCTGAATTAAGAAAATCTAAACAGATTAATATTTCATGGCTCATTGCACTGTACAATGCCTCACCTAAAAAAGAAGATTTTTTCAATACAAAATTAAGTAAAGAGATGGGGGTTATCGAGCGGCTGGTTGGCGTTGCTGATTTCAGAAAACAGGTGATGGAAGGTCAGAGCGAAAAAGAAATCAGAGCCAGCTGGGAACCAGGATTAAGCAATTATAAAAAAATGCGCCTGAAATATCTGCTTTATAAGTAATGAGTGGAATTTGAATGAGTGAATGGTCAATGAGCCTGTAATGGAATGATGAAATTTGAGAAACAATTCGCATTCTGACATACCGAACTAAACAATCCGGTTTGGGCTTTGTTACTTTAATAATCGATTTTAAACATTATCATTCAAAATTCAATCATTAAAATTATGAGCGGACCAAAAGAAACGAGCGACAAACCAGGAAGTAACTATAAGGAGGAAGTACCTAAAGGACGAAAGCCGGTAGATCATCAAACCGTTCGTAAACCTAATGACAGTACACCGAATAAGCCTGTTAAAACAGATGATCCGGCAGCACAAAGAGAAACTGAAGAGCAACCTGTTCATCCGATAAAGAAAGCACCTAAAGCGGATTAATGATCAGGGGATTTTGATGGTATTAAAATCCCCTTTTTGCACTATGCTTTAATTTTTAAAGCGAAATAAAAGGTTGAACCTGTACCAGCTTCGCTTTCCAGCCAGATTCTGCCACCTGTATTTTTTATAATTTCCGCAGAGATGTACAGCCCTAAACCCAGGCCCGGATACGTATGTTGCTGATGGCCGCTGACACGGTAAAACTGGTCGAAGACATACTGTTGCAAATCTTCTGAAATACCGATTCCATAGTCTTTCACACTTAAAATCACTTCATTTCCTATCACCTCACTTTTAATTTCGACATTGTCCGCATCATCAGCATATTTAATGGCATTGGATAAAAAGTTGGTGATCACCTGCCCAATCCTTTCGCGGTCTGTTTCTACCTTCACGAAACTGTTTAGTGTAGCATTTAGCTGGTGTTTTAAAGTGGTATGCTGCATTTCTTCCACAATATCCTTCACCAGGTTATCGAAATCAAATGTTGAAAGGTTTAAGACCATTTTACCTGCCTGGATTTTAGTTACATCTAATAAATCACCAATCAATCCGGTTAAACGGTTTAATTGCTGATCCATTTTATGCACCATATTGGCTTTCTTTTCATCCCCTTCCAAACGGATCATGCGTTCCAGTACCTGAGTATAAGCCTTAACACTGGTTACCGGCGTTTTCAGCTCATGACTTGCAATTCCCAGAAACTCATCCTTTTGCTGCTGCAGCTGAACCTGTCTGGTTACATCTATTGCGGCATGCAGAATGCCATAAACTTTCCCTGTAGCATTCCGAAGCGGTTTATATGTAAAATTAAACCAGCTTTTGGTGGGAACACCATCCATAACCAACACTGCCTCCTGCTGATCTGCATGATAAGGAACACCTGAGCGGAACACTTCTTTTAAAATGGGGATAAAAGGCTGACCAGCCAACTCCGGAATACCTTCAATCATAGGTTTTCCAATAATGCTTTTATCTTTATCCCATAACTTAAGCATTTCGTTATTGGCTATCTTAATGACAATATCTTCGGTTTCATAGAAGGCAGTAGGCATAGGATTATCCTGCACCAGCGTTCTGAAACGCGCTTCGCTTTCCTTTAAATTAAGCTGTGAATTTACCTGTGCGGTAACATCACTGGCTACAATCATAATGCCTGATACTTTTTTATCCTGATCAAAAATGGGATCGTAAACAAAGTTGAAATAATAATTACCCAACACTCCGTCACGTTCCACACGCGCCAGGGTTTCATAGCCGTAATATGGCTTCCCGCTTTGGTATACCTGTGCCAATATTTGGGGGAATTGCTGATCGGCAATTTCAGGTAAACCATCCAGCAGCTTCTTACCAATAACCTTTTCCGTTTTACCCCAGATTTTTAATAAATCAACATTTGCATCTTCAATAATGAAATCTTGTCCGCGTAAAACGCCAATGGCAATGGGTGCATCGTAAATCATCTGCCGAAACAAGGCTTCCTTTTCCTGATATTTTAACCTGGCTTTCACCAGTTCAGTCACATCGGTGGCATTGTTCAGTATGGCCCATACCTTTCCGTTTTGATCAAAGAGTGGCTTATAAATAAAATCGAAGTAAAATGTTCTGAGATCGCCATCCACCATCAATTGCACCATATCTTCCTTCGCCTCATAGGCTATTCCGGTCCGGATCACCTCTCTGAGAAGCTGCAGGAAAGGCTGGTTGGCAAGTTCAGGAAGTGCCTTGGCAAGTTCCATTCCTTTAACCGAATCATCCTTGCCCCAGGCCTTTAAAATCGCCTTATTGGCAACATTAATGATCAGATGATCCCCTTCATAAAGGGCAATCGGCGTTTTTGATTCTTCTATTAAAATGTTAAAGAGATCTGAATGATCTGTAGGTTTTTCTTGCATATGGAAGAACAAATATAAAAATTTACTTGCTTCCTGTCGATTTCAGAAAGGAAAGCAATACCTTTTCATCGTGTTCCAATCCCAATTTACCAACAGTTTTATGGTTATTCATTTTTTTCATATACTTCACCAGTTCATTATTTTCATAAGCCGTGATCAGCAACGGATATACATATGAACTTTTACAAACGGCCCGGGTATTGCCCAGTTTTTTGGCTACACAATCCAAAACATTTATCACAGTTTTTTTGGTATTCAATGCTACATCAACATCCACTGAACATTTCGCAAACTGGCGTAAGGCTTCTAATGTACCCCCCCAGGTTCTGAAATCTTTGGCGGTAAAATCGTTCTGCGTGATTTCCTTAATATAATTATTGATTTTACCCGAATCGATTCCGCGGTGTTCCTTGCCATCGGTATAATATTGAAAAAGATCCTGACCGGGAATATCGCGGCATTTTTTAACCAGTTTGGCCAGGCTGCTGTCGTTCAATACAACCGTTTGCCTTACCCCTTTCTTGCCAATAAAATCAATATTAATTTTGCTGCCTTCAATTTTAACATGCTTATCCCTCAGGGTACTTAAACCAAAGGAGCCGTATAGCTGCTTGTAATTTTCATTACCTACCCTGATCAAAGATTTCTGAAGAACATCTACTGATATGGCAAGTACCTTACGCTCGTCCAGTACCTTACGTTTAAGGTCTTTGGCAATCTGTTTTCGGGCTTCGGGCAATACTTTTCCAAATTCAAAAAGCCTGAAATACTTATCTTCCGACCGACGGCTCGTCCACTTGGCATGATACCGGTATTGCTTTCGGCCTGCGGCATCAATTCCGGTCACCTGCAGGTACGCATTGGGTTTATTGGCAATCCATACATTTTGCCATGCCGGCGGAATAACAAGCGCTTTAATGCGGCCGAGGTGCCTTTCTTCCGTAATTTTATTTCCTTTTTTATCTTCGTAGTAAAATTTACCGGGTTTGCCTTTTCGGTAAATACCAGGCATGGCATCGGTTACATAAACCAATCCGCTTGCTTTAACCACATCTTCACCTTGTACCATTTTTACTTATCAGGATGAATTAATTTTTAGTTATTTTGTAAAACTTAAGGTGACTGATCACGTTATTTTAGAACACAACACACACGTATGAAAATAGTTTTTATGGGTACGCCCGATTTTGCAGTTGCTTCTCTTGATGCCCTGGTTCAGGCCAAATTCGACATTGTTGCAGTGGTAACGGCCCCTGATAAACCTGCCGGGCGTGGGCAGAAAATTAACGAAAGTGCCGTAAAAAAATATGCTGTAGCAAACTCAATTCCGGTACTCCAACCCGAAAAACTTAAAAATCCTGATTTTTTGGCTGAGTTAAAAGCTTTTAAAGCCGACTTACAAGTGGTGGTTGCCTTCAGAATGCTTCCGGAAGTGGTGTGGAACATGCCGCCAAAAGGAACCATTAACCTCCACGGATCTTTGCTGCCACAATACAGAGGCGCCGCCCCGATTAATCACGCCATCATCAATGGCGAAAAGGAAAGTGGTGTAACGACCTTCTTTTTAACACATGAAATTGACACTGGTGATATCATTTTAAGTGACCGTACCCCTATTGGTGACGATGAAACCGCTGGTGAACTACATGATAAATTAATGGTAATCGGAGCCAATCTGCTGGTCAAAACAGTTACAGCCATTTCAAAAGGAGATTTTACCGAGCAACTACAGCCACAAAGCGATGAATTAAAACATGCGCCAAAAATATTCAAAGAGGATTGTAAAATAGACTGGAATAATTCTTCCGCACTGATTCATAATCTCATCAGAGGGTTGAGTCCTTATCCAACTGCTTTCACCCTGTTAAATGATAAAACATTAAAAATTTTTAAAGCGGAGCCTGAAGAGAAAGAACCAGGTATTGCCGCTGGTGGCTTTTTAACAGACGGCAAAACTTATCTAAAATTTGCCACGAAAGATGGATTTATCAAATTACTGGATATTCAGTTTGAGGGTAAAAAACGGATGCTGATTGAGGATTTTTTAAGGGGGATGCGGTTGTAGAATAACACGTTGGATTAGGCTATCCATCTATATAATGTCATATATGACACCCATTTGTGTGCTATTCTTTTATATAAAACAAATCTTCCCTGGCCACATTTCGAACCGCAAGTGCAACCATTATAAAAAAGGCAAAATCTTTTTTCTCTAAGAAAAATTGGTTTACTAAAAGTCACGATTTTATGCTGACCTGGATTATTGTTAATAGAATCAGGATTAAAGGAGATTACTTTTATTTTTTTAAATAGTTTTGAAGACTAGTGATATTTTTGCATTTGATCTAATTCTTGTTTTACCTGAGACCTTTCTAACCTGTTAAGAATATTTTTTTTATCATCATCTTCAAAAACACCTCTTAAAGTATCCTTTGAGACAATCTTCTCTAATTGCGAAAGTGTGAATTTATCAATGATTTGAAAATAAACAATTGTGTCATTACCTTTATAAAAATCATTTATAAATTGTTCAGAATCTTTGTTTTGTCCTTTAACCTAAAAAAACAAAAGATTAAGAATAATATAAATGTTGCTCTCATAATCTTTAATTACAATAATCACGTTTTTAAGTGATCCTCTTTTTGAGTAGTTCTTATTAATATCTATAATTTGTTGTTTATCAGATTCAGTTAAAACGTCCCATAAACTGGTTTCTACTAATCCTCCCCCAGCTAAGTCACCGAGCTTCCAGATCACTGATGTTTTAGAAATGGCACTTAATTATAATCAATTATATATGATCTGTTGATTGGTTTACACAATACAGTTCTTCTATTTTAAATTTAGCAACATCAGGAAATAGTGAATTCCATTTCTTTACTAATTCATTTTGAAAACTTATAAATTGATCATTTAAATTAATTATCATGACAGGAGCAACAATAACACAACTTTTATACTTTTTAAAAAAACCTTTATTTGCCATAATAGTACTCTTAATTGCATTAAGATTAACCATTTTTTTATTTGTTCCAACGATGATTTTATGAAAAAGCAATTGGAAAATAAGATAACATAAATAACAGGGGCTTAGAATATTTACTTTGTATTTTGATTCCATATTTTATTTTACTATAATTTTCTTATGGACACATCGCACCAATTTATATTGATTTGCTAGTTTCTCTTAATTTATTCAATATATGAATATTCACATATTAATGGTCTTGCTATGACTAATCTATTAAAAACACCTTCATTTGAAAAGAAATTAAAGTAAGATGTTTTCAAAGCATTTATAGCTGCGTTCATATTTGTTAGCGGATTTCCTTGTATATCTCTGTATTTTATTCTCCTTTTATCCGCACCATATACCATTATAGGCATAATAATGGTAATTTTTTGATCTGACTTATTGAAAAGCTCAATAAAATTAATTTGCTTTAATCCAGGGTATTTTGGAAAAAGCTTGTAAGCAAGAGAATCAGCCGCTTCGATTTTTGTCACAGTTGTTTTACTACCTTTTCTAATAACTTCTATTCTAAAATTTGTAGTATAAATTGCAACACTGTCATTTAATAATCTAGAACATAAATTATCGCTTTGTGTAAAAATCTTATAAAAGCTTTTTTCAATGGAGGTATTTTTATGATTTAAAGAATTTAAACCTTCTTTTTTTGTTTGCGAAATTGCAACATCTATATATAGTAAGTTTATAGAAAGAAGCATGATAAAAAAAATGTAACCTGTTTTCATAACGATTTTATTATGGGCATTTTGTGCCTTTGTATCCTGGTTTAGTTGTATCCCTTTCCTGCGCATTATCTTTCTTCTCTTCTGGTAGTAATGTTATTATCCCAAACTTAGCCAATGACATTGCTCTATCACTCCCAAAGTTTGGATTAAATGCAAGTATAATGTCCCTCAAACCGCTGACATATTTATTGTATGCCATGGGTAAATGGTCGTCATCATTAACCCCAAGCATTCTTCCTCCGTTCACAGTTACACCTTCATACAATCTACTAAATTCACCTGGACTATTTTTAAGATCCTCACTTCTCTTATTAAAAAAAGCATGAAGTGCCTCGTGATACATAGTAACTAATATATATTCCTGAGAGGAATTATTTAAGACATCTGGATTAAGACCAACAGTTTGTTCACTGGTATATCCTGTTACAAAATTACCCGTTGATGTATTACCGTCAATTGTTGTTCCAATAAGGGTTTTGTCTATTTTAAAAGTTACATTTATATCGTCATTTTGTGCAAATGTACTTTTAATCAAATTGCCAATATCAGTATTTAAAGGAGTTTTCATTTTAGCAAGTAGAGCTTGAGCACAAGGATAACCGCGTAAGCTATCAATAATATCTTTATTTACTGTATTACCGCTTCCAGTTCCTCCACCTTGCTGACCACCAGCACCTCCTGATCCTCCATTATAACCTCCATCATTCCCGCTACTTTGGCATTCACTTCCTACATATTCTCCACTAACAGTCCATCGGCAATAGGTATCGCTGCCAACCATTAATTTTTCATGTTGTAAATTATTTAATTTTGTTTTATTAGAAAACTGATACAGATCAAATGAAGTGCAGGTTTGCTCGGATGTTGTTACCCAGCTAACACAATTACTATTAATATCATACAACATTAACTTCGAGCCGCTTTTAGAATTATACGCTCCTGAATGGTTTCGAAGCTTAGCTTTTAGATTCAATAATTCAATAGAACTTAGTTTAACTTTTCCAAAGCTTTTCATCACCTTTCCATTCTCAATGGTATAACCATTCTCTAAAGTGCCATTGCTATTGTAAAATAACAGGCGTCCATTAAAATTACTAAATTCTTTATAATGCACCTTGGTTAAATCTTGTTTTTCTTTGCCAATAATAACCATAAAAGCCGCAGCAGAAATTGTCTTTGTATCAATAGGGCTAAAAAACAGTAGTCTAACTTCAGTATTGGCTAATGCTATTTCTTTTTCAGCATCTGTAGATGTTCCGTTATCAAAAACCAGTTTATTAGGACTATCAAAATTAAATTCGGTTACCTGCTGTCCGTCTTTAAAGGCTCCGAAAGATTTTGTAAAATCAGGATTTTTATGTTCGAAGATCTTACTTTCTGTATTAAAGGTATTAGCGTTTGAGATGTACCACTTTTTAATTTCGTCGGCACTTAAAACGGAATGATTGTCTTTATCCTTTTTACAGGAATAAATAAAAATTGTTGTGCTCAATAATAAAATTAAAGGCAGCATATACTGCTTTAACAGAGAACATGTGGTCTTCATAAATAGTTGTAGAATTTGGTTAGTACAGTAGAGGTAAATGAAGATAGAAAGAAAATTTAAAACTACAAACTAATACTACATTTAAATTTCAAATAATTATAGATATGACATTTAAAATCGATAAATGCCGTATTTTAATTACAATCAATACCACTATAAAGAAAAACAATTAGATGCCCTAAAGCCAATAAAGAGTGGTCATCATTTCTCAATATGGAAATAAATCTCAATTACAAAGCATTCAACTTCTCATTCAAAAATTTAGAAAACTCATTAAAATACCTTTTTCGGCCATAACCCATAATCCATTGAATACCCTGCGTAGCATTGGTAATAAAAACTTCTTCAGCTTCTTTTAAAATTTCAGGACTAATCTGCGCTTCAACCAGGGGAATATCGTTCATTTTACAAATCTGCATCACCGTGCTGCGCATTACACCACTAATACAACCTTCAGTTAATGCAGGGGTATAAATTTGCTTATCATATACAATGAAAATGTTTGAGCTGATGCTTTCACACAAAAAGCCATTCTGATTTAATATCATGGCTTCATCTAACCGGTTCTGTGTCTTAAAAAGACCAGCCATTACATATAGCAGGGCATTTGAGGTTTTGAAATTAGCTAGCTTATTGATGGATTTGGTCATTTCATCATAAACATCAATAATTAAACCTTTTGCATTTAATTCATAATCAGTAGCCTTTAGCGGAATACCTTCTAAAACATAGCCAGACTTGCTACTTTCAGGCGTGTACACCCCTGCACCCTGCCGGTAAACAGAAAGCCGGAATCGAACATTGCCATTCCACTTATTTTTCTTCACCAGGTCTGCAGTTTTCTGCCGAAGAAAATAATCATCCATTAAAACATGACCATCAATCTTCAGTGCTTTCATACCTGCAGTAAGCCTATCGGCATGCAAATCCGCAAACTGAAGCTTATGATTAATCATCCGCATGCTTTCAAAAAGCCCGTCGCCAAATTTAAACCCACGATTAGAAGTCGTTAAAACAGGAAAATCATCCGCATGAAATTCATCATTAAATAGAAGGTACGCTTGAGACATATTTTATGATGTGGTGATGTAATTTTCCCATTTCGTTAAAGCTGCTTTAAAATCTGCAGGTAATGCCGATTCGAAGTGCATGTATTCTTTTGTTGTTGGATGAATAAAACCCAGACTTTGTGCATGTAACGCCTGCCTGGGCAACAATTCAAAACAATTATCTACAAATTGTTTGTACTTATTAAACGTGGTTCCTTTTAAAATCTTATCGCCACCATACATGGCATCGTTAAAGAGCGGATGCCCAATGTGTTGCATGTGCGCACGAATCTGGTGCGTACGGCCGGTTTCCAGTTCACAACTGATTAAAGTCACATATCCCAGGCGTTTTAAAACTTTGTAGTGCGTAACCGACCATTTTCCTTTTTCTTCCTCCTCATAAATATCCATCACCCTTCTGTCTTTCACACTTCTGCCAATATAGCCTGTTACGGTGCCATCGTTTTCAATATCGCCCCAGGCCAAAGCAATATATTTACGGGTGATGCTGTGGTCAAAAAACTGTCTGGCCAGGTGTGTAATTGATTTTTCATTCTTACTGATCAACAGTAAACCTGAGGTATCTTTATCAATCCGGTGCACCAAACCTGGTCTGCCATCATTTCCAGGCAATTGTGGCAATTGCTCAAAATGGAAAGCCAATGCATTGACCAGTGTTCCGGTATAATTATTGAAACCGGGGTGTACCACCATTCCGGCTGGCTTATTAACCACCAATAAATCGCTGTCTTCATAAATGATATCCAATGGAATATCTTCCGGGTAAACTTCGGTATCGCGGGGCGGATGTGGCAGAACAATCGAAATTTCATCATAAGGCTTAACCTTATAACTTGGTTTGATCTGCTTCTGGTTCACCAAAACATTCCCGGCATCAATGGCATTCTGAATGCGGTTTCTGGAAGCATTTTCCACACGAACCATTAAAAACTTATCGATGCGCAACAGAGATTGCCCCTTATCTACAATAATTTTTAAGTGTTCATATAATTCCTGCTCTTCTGATTCCTGCAATTCTACCACATTTTCCATCTTACAAAAATAAACTTTTAGCCCTAAGATTATCGAAATGATTTTATTATTAAAAAAACTGGGCTATCTTAGTGATACAAACCGTTCTAAACCATTCTACCATGAAAAATCCCTACGTAAAAGCCCTTCTGGCTTTCTTGCTATTTGCTTTCGCACCTCGGGCAAATGCGCAAAAAGATGTTGGAAACCTATTCGTTTCCGGTCCTGCAGATGCAACAAAACTTATTAATGCCTACTTTGATCCATTGTACAAAGGCTTAGGTCAGGGCCTGAATGATGGCTGGAGCAACACCGCCAGGTCAAAAGGTTTTCTAAAATTTGAAGTCAGGGTTTCTGCCTCCGCAGCATTCGTGCCACAATCAGCCCGCACTTATGATGTAAATACCTTAGGTTTAAATAACATTAAACCCGCCCCGGGAGCCTCATCAATCGGTCCGACTGCTTTCGGGCAAAATCAGGATGGCGGCCGGATGGAAGTTTACACCAGTGATGGCATTCCCACCGGAAAATTCTTTAGCCTGCCAAGGGGTGTTGGTTTCCATGTTGTGCCTTCACCACAAATTCAGGCCACTTTAGGTCTGCCCAAAAACATCGATATCTCTTTAAGGGCAATGCCAAAAATTAAATTGGGTAGCGATTTAGGCAGTATTTCGATGATTGGTGTTGGTGCAAAGATTGAATTGTTACCTTTAATTCTGGGAAAAACAGAAAAGTTAATCCCTGTAGATATTGCCCTGGCCGGAGGTTTTACCCAATATAAGTATAATCTCGACTTAAATATCAATAACGAAGCAAATTCGGATCAGCGCATTGATGCCAGATTCAATGGTGTTAATGTTGATGCCATTATTTCGAAGAAAATTATGTTTTTTACACCTTTCGCCAGTATTGGTTACCAAACCGCTAAAACCAGTTTAAAAGCCCTGGGTACTTATCGCTTTGAAACCAGCCCTGTAACCACGGCAACTTATGTAGATCCTGTTTCAGTTGGCCGGACAGATATCGATGGCATCCGCGGCAGCTTAGGTTTTCAACTGCAATTTGGATTTTTTAAGTTATACGGCTCTTATACCCAGGCAAAATATAGCATGGTTAATGCGGGTGTAGGCTTTGGTATCGGACAATAACAAGTCCGTCGAAACATAAACACTAAAAAACGCCTGAAATCATCAGGCGTTTTTTAATTTTACACGTGTTCAAAAATATATATAGTCCGGTTCAAAAGATTGATTTTCATCCGCTCAGCAATTTATATGTAAAAAGGGATGACCTGATTGATCCCTATATTTCTGGAAATAAGTGGCGCAAACTAAAGTACATTCTGGAAAAAGCAAAAGCTGAACGGAAAAATCACCTGGTTACTTTTGGAGGTGCCTATTCCAATCACCTGGTGGCTACAGCTGCTGCAGCTGCCCGGTCTGGCTTACAGGCTACAGCCTTTGTACGAGGAGAAGAAGTAAAAAATGAAATGCTTTTAATCTGTTCCCTCTACGGAATGAATCTCATTTTTGTAGACAGGGAATCTTATAAAAATAAAGCTGGTTTATATCAGCGGCATTTTGGTTCCAATGACAGCACTTATTTTATTGATGAAGGGGGCGCATCAGCAGAAGCAGTTCAGGGCTGTAGTGAAATTATCTCAGAACTCACAGAAACATACGATCATATTTTTGTAGCTGCCGGTACGGGCACCACTGCAGCGGGTTTATTAAAGGGGATTCAAGATGCGGGTTTAAATACAAAACTGCATGTTATTCCGGTTTTAAAAGGAGGAAGTTTCATTGCTGATGAAATCGTCAGGTACACTGCGCTTTCCAACCACCTCATTTTGCATACCGATTATCATTTTGCTGGCTATGCCAAAACTACCCCAGCGCTTCTGGATTTTATTAAAAAATTCACTCAAGAAACTGGCGTGCTGATCGATCCGGTTTATACCGCAAAAATGTTTTATGCCATTCTGGATTTATATCAGCAAAATCAAATCCTGCCGACGGATAGCATCCTGGCTATTCATACCGGTGGGTTATTGGGTTTACTGGGGATGAAGGATAAATTTCACTTTCCATAGTAGGCTAATTAAATAAGCCATATCTGCTGCAAGCTAGGTTAATGTTTGTTTCAAAATACACAAGCCACTTGCTAACCTTACTGGCGCATGTGCGTTTTATATCCTACATCGCGGTGCACCGGCGAGGGGAAACATTTTTTTGCTTCCTGACTCATCGTTTCCAAATCCCGAAACAAATTTACGAGAAACATTTTTTTGTTTCCTGTAAAATTGTTTCTCCAACCAGAAACATTTTTTATAGAAACTTTTTTTTGTTTCGCGTAAATTTGTTTCCAAAATAGCTTTGATTAATCTGGAGGCACTTTTTTAGAACATGATCCAGTCGATCTGTTAAAAATCAAGGTGTAATCTCAATTTTTGAGCTTTAATGATGCTTAAACTTATTTAGCATCATCCTCAAACAAAGTATAAATAAGTTAAAAGAATCTGTTGGGTGGTAAGTATACCTGTAGTGATGCATCTTTCCTGATTGGTGAATTTTCAAACAGATATGACCTCTTATCTGATCGTATTCTCATTGAGTTGATATTTTTCAACCAAAAAAGTTTTCCACATTTCTGAAGTCTAAAATCCGAATTTGTCTATAATCATACTTTAAACAGTTTAAACCTATTTTTTGACTAATTCCTGCAAAAAGTGCTTAAATTTTGATTCCAGGCACATTTTACTAAATTTGAATTATACCAAAACCAAGTTTATGTACGAGTTAACCATACCTGCCAACCAAGTTAAAGAATCATTAAGCAAGCATATTTTAGCGGATGGTTTCGACCTGACCTATGATATGGAAAAGAGTCATGGAGCCTATATCTATGATGCTAAATATAACCGGACACTTCTTGATTTTTTCACCTGCTTTGCATCCGTTCCTTTGGGATACAATCACCCAAAAATGGTAGATGATGAAAACTTTAAGAAAAACTTATTACTGGCAGCGATGGCGAATCCATCTAATTCTGATGTTTATACCCAGCAATATGCCCAGTTTTTAGCAACCTTCTCCAAAATTGGTATTCCGGATTATTTACCACATGCTTTCTTTATTGCAGGCGGAGGATTGGCAGTAGAAAATGCCATTAAGGTAGCTATGGATTGGAAAGTTCAAAAAAACTTTGCCAAAGGCTATACCGAAGAAAAGGGATTTAAAGTATTACATTTCGAAAAGGCCTTTCATGGCAGAACAGGCTATACCTTGAGCCTGACCAACACCCTTCCTGATAAAACAAAATGGTTTGCCAAATTTGATTGGCCAAGGGTTTCAGTGCCAGAAGTGAAATTTCCGCTTGCCGGAGAAAGTCTTGATCATGCGATCCAAACGGAAGAAATATCTATAGCGCAGATTAAAAAGGCTTTCGTAGAAAATAAAGATGATATCTGTGCCATTATTATTGAACCCATTCAATCAGAAGGTGGCGATAATCACCTGAGAGAAGAATTTTTGATTCAGCTAAAGACACTGGCTGATGAAAACGAAGCTTTCCTGATTTACGATGAGGTACAAACTGGTGTAGGTTTAACCGGTAAATTCTGGTGCCACCAACATTTTAGTGAAAAAGCGAGACCTGATATTATTGCCTTTGGTAAAAAGATGCAGGTTTGTGGAATACTGGTCGGTAATAAAGTTGATGAAGTAGAGAAAAATGTATTCAAAATTCCGAGCCGAATCAATTCTACCTGGGGTGGTAACCTGGTAGATATGGTGCGTTCATCACAGATTCTACAAATTATAGCAGATGATCAGCTTTGTGAAAATGCGGAGAAAGTAGGTACATATTTAAAAGACAACCTGGCTAATCTTGCTCAGCAATTTGATAAGATGACCAATGTCCGCGGGCGAGGTTTGCTCTGCTCCTTTGATTTCCCGAATAAAGATATGCGCAATACTTTTATCAGCAAAGGATTGGAGCACAATGTGATGTTTTTAGGTTGTGGAGAAAAGACTATTCGTTTCAGACCCGCACTTTGTATCGAACAAAAACATATTGACGAAGGCCTGACGGTTATGGAAAAAATATTGCCTTTATTGTAAGCATGCGCAGAAAATCCCTTATTTACGTCATTACGGCAATCGTTATTATTTTAGTTTTCTTTATGGTTAAAGATACCTTTAATCAACCCGGAACTGAAGATATGAAAGCAGGCTTTAAAGAAATTGCTAAATATAGAAATGCGAACAATACTGGTCCGGTACAACGTATTTATGTGGTAACGGTTGAAGATTCTGTTTGGAAGGAAATGGAAGATTATGGTAATTTAATGCCACATACCAAATATGGCAGTACAAAGGTTTATTTCTTTATGGCGAATGCAAACGTACCTAACACGTTAGAACCCGGAACGGTAAACTTCAATCCTTCATTTAATAAGGATTGTATAGCCTTGTATGAAAAAAGTGCCATGAGTCAGGTGGCATTTAATAAATATCCTCTATAAAATTTCCAGCAGATCAAGATAACCGCAGAAAAATTAGCGAAAATCATCTTGATCTGCTGGAAATTTAGAGATTACACAAATGCCGAAAAACCAGTAATTGCCCTACCTACAATCAGGGTATTAATTTCTTTGGTGCCTTCATAAGAGTAAATGGCTTCTGCATCAGCCACAAAACGGGCCACATTATATTCGAGTAAAATACCGTTTCCGCCCATCACTTCACGGGCTTTGCTCACTACATCACGGGTACGTAAAGAACAAAACACCTTGGCTAAAGATGCATGCTCATCTTTCAGTAAACCCTGATCCTGCAATTGAGAAAGCCTGAAACATAAAGTTTGCATAGCCGTCAGATTGGATAGCATTTCTACCAGGTGATTCTGAATCAACTGAAAAGAAGCAATGAGTTTACCAAACTGTTTCCGGGTTCGGGTATATTCTAAAGCATTTTCATAAGCACCACGAGCACAGCCAACAGCCTGCCAGGCCACCCCTGCCCTGGTCATTTGTAAAACCTTCGCCGTATCTTTAAATGAATTGGCATGTTGAAGTCGGTCTACTTCCTCTACCTCACAATTGGTTAATGTAATTAATCCGTTTTGAACAATCCGCAAGGCCATTTTATCCTGCATCTTTTCTACTGCAAAACCCGGATTATCCTTTTTTACAATGAAACCTTTCACTTCTCCATCACCTTCATCACGTGCCCATATAATTAAAATATCAGCAAAAGTGGCATTACCAATCCATTTTTTCTGACCATTTAACACCCACTTATCGCCAACCTTTTTACAGGTGGTGGTTAAACCGCCCGCAGCTGCAGAGCCTACTTCAGGTTCTGTTAATCCAAACGAGCCAATAATTTTAAACTGCTGCATTAAAGGCAGCCATTGCTGTTTTTGTGCTTCCGATCCGCAGAGGTAGATGGAGCCCATGGCAAGCCCACTTTGAACACCAAAAAAAGTAGAGATTGACGTGTCTATTCTGGCCATTTCCATCGCCAGAATCCCTTCCATCAAATTCGATTTTCCTGGGCAGCCATAACCTTTATAGGTTAATCCACAGATGTTCAGCTCCGCCAGTTTCGGAATGATCTCAAACGGGAATTCAGCCTTATTCCAATAGTGGTTCACAATCGGCTTCACTTCCTTCTCTAAAAATGCACGAACCTTCAGCTGGAGTTGCCTGTCTTCATCTTTCAAAGCTTCGTCGCCCAGGTGGTAAAAATCACCTTCAATTGATGGTAATTCTCTTTTTTTGCCCGATCCACCCATCATTTTCATCATGCCTTGGATTTGTTTATCATCCAGGCTAGAAATCGTTTCGACCATTTTGGGCAGATCTACTTTTTTAGAAAGCACTTCTAACTTATCGAAATCTACATGTTTGAAAAGGTTGTATGCGTTTTTGAGTGAAGAGAATATATTTGCCATGATTATTCGTTTGGAGAGTAACAAATGAAGGGCAATTTTGTTGGGGATTCCCATTTAAGCAACCACATAACACGAAGAGAAGGCACAAAGGAACACTGAGCTTAAATATAATTTAGCTCAATATTCTCTGTAAAAACCTGGAGCATCCGGTGATCTAAAAGCTCGGCTTCCTTTGCGGTTAATAAACGAGATTACCTCAAATCAAACAGGTTATCTACGCCCAGCAATTTTCTGGAAGTAAATCCCTCACCAAAGGTTGCACCAATACTTTTACCAAACTCTCTGGAACGGCCAATTACGGTTTCAAAAAACTCCGGAGAGGAAATATAGGTTTGCAAACCATCTACATCTGGATTGTAGAATTGTGTTTTAAAAGCTTTGATTGATTCAATCTTTTGATCCATATGCTCCGAAATATCAACGATGATATCAGGTTTCAGATAACGGTCCTGAATATATTGCAGCAGTAATCTTGGTCGGTGGGCACCTTGATTGATACCATCTATTTTTGTTTCGATTTTAGGTAATCCGGAAAGAAAAACAGCATCGTAAACCAGATCTCCCGCCCGACCATGGTCTGGGTGACGGTCTTCCAATGCGTTACTTAAAATAATTTCCGGTTGATATTTCCTGATCACCTTAATCACTTCCAGGCGATGAAACTCATCATTCTGAAAAAAACCATCTCTCAGGCGAAGATTTTCCCGGGCGTGCAAACCTAATATCCTGGCTGAATCTGCAGCTTCCTCATCACGGGTTTCAGCCGTTCCCCGGGTACCCAGCTCTCCACGGGTTAAATCTACAATTCCTACTTTCTTACCAAGTGCAATATGTTTTAAAATTGTTCCTGAACAGCAAAGTTCTGCATCATCAGGATGTACAGCGATAACTAAAATATCTAATTTCATGATGATTGATTGGCATTTTCGTTCAGCAACTGCTGAACTTTCTTTTTAATTTTTGAACTCAGGGGTTTGGTAAAGGGCAGATAAAAATCAACCAGTTCACCTTTTTTGTTCAGCAAATACTTATGAAAGTTCCACCTGGGTTTGGAGCTTAACTTTGCATTCTTTTTTTTATCACTTAAGAATTGATAAAGCGGATGTGCATGTTCGCCACGAACCATGATCTTATCAAAAACAGGGAATTTTACACCATGGTTAATTTCGCAAAATGAGGCAATATCATTACCAGTTAAGGGTTCCTGTTTTCCAAAGTCATTTGTCGGAAAACCTAAAATCTCGAAATCCGGGTGGTTAATTTCATCTTTCAGTTGCTGCAGTTCCTTTAGCTGTGGGGTAAACCCACATTCAGATGCAGTATTCACCACTAAAACAACTTTATTCCGGTATGCGGAAAGGGGTTGCTCTTCCCCATTGATTTTCTTAACCTTGAAAGAATAAATATTCGGAATGCTTTCCTGCATTTGATTTATTGATAAAACCCTGAAGTTCTGATGATCGATTCAATATCACGATCTTCATTAGGGTTGTAAGTACTTTTTAAATTATGACCAACCACGCGGGCAACAATCTGATAAGAAAAAGCCGCAAAACCACCTTTGGTTTGCTTCACAATATCATAAGTGGTTCTTCCAACTTCCCGGTCAATGAGTTTGGTTAAAATCTGGCCTTGTGTAATGGTGAGTTCTTTAATTTCGCGGTTAAACATGTCTTTAATTTCTTTATCACATTGCTTAACCAGTTTCTTTTGATCTTTTTTTTCAGGTGTGCGTGCGATATCTTCTTCCAGCTGCTGGTAGCGGCGCTTGGCATATAAGGCATACGGCATCACTTTCAATACATTATACCTCAACCTGTTATAAGCCATTTGTTCTGCAGGAGATTTCCAGATTCTATTGGCAAAAATACTCACATCCTGCAGTTGCATCCAGGGAATCATCACGCCGTTATCATTGGTAGAGGCCACCCTGATCGTATCTGCTTTGCTCATTTTAGGAAAAACCGGAGCTGTAACGTCCTGGGCTTTTAGTGTAACACCAAAAATCATGACAATAAACAGAAAGATTGACCCTTTAAAATTCATAAATTTATACTTTAACAAAGTTAGGTGTTATTTCATATATTAGTCGTGTGACAGAACTAATATAAGTTTTATTCATAAATAAGACGCAAATTTTTACGCAAAAAAAACAAATGAAAACAGAGTTAGTGATTGATTTAGAGGCGGAAAAGCAGGAGATTTTAAAAAGATACAGGGCGTTGCTACGGGCCAGCAAATCTACATTGCAGAAAGGGGATAAAAAAGAAATCAGAAAAGCTTTTGATATGGCACTGGAAAGCCATAAAGATATGCGCCGTAAATCTGGCGAACCTTATATCTATCATCCTATAGCGGTGGCACAGATTGCCGCTGAAGAAATTGGCCTGGGCACCACTTCTATTGTTTGCGCATTATTACATGATGTGGTGGAAGATACGGAAATCACACTGGAAGATATTGAACGTGAATTTGGCAAGAAAACAGCTAAAATCATTGATGGATTAACCAAAATATCAGGGGTTTTCGACACGAACAGTTCCCTGCAGGCGGAGAATTTCCGTAAAATGCTGCTTACCCTCGCTGATGATGTAAGGGTGATCCTGATCAAACTGGCCGATCGCCTGCACAATATGCGTACGATGGATTTCATGCCGCGCCACAAGCAGCTGAAAATTGCATCCGAAACCATTTATCTTTATGCACCACTTGCTCACCGATTAGGTTTATATGCCATTAAATCAGAATTAGAAGATCTTTCCATGAAATATCTTGATCCTGATACCTATAAATTTATCGCAAAAAAATTGAATGAGAAAAAAGCTGAACGTGCACTTTTCATCAAAAAATTCGTAGAACCGATTGATGAAATTGTTCACGAGCAGGGCTTGGTTGCTGATGTATATGGCCGGCCAAAATCCATTCATTCCATATGGAACAAGATGAAAAAGAAAAATATTCCTTTTGAAGAGGTTTATGATCTTTTTGCCATCCGGATTATCCTGGATAGTGCTTATGAAAATGAAAAAGCCGATTGCTGGAAAGCCTATTCTATTGTAACCGATCTTTACCGTCCAAATCCCGACCGCCTGCGCGACTGGGTGTCATCACCGAAAGGAAATGGTTATGAAAGTTTACACACTACGGTAATGGGCCCCAGGGGGCAATGGGTAGAAGTTCAGATCCGTACGCAACGGATGAATGAAATTGCCGAAAAAGGTTTCGCTGCGCACTGGAAATACAAAGAATCGAGCAATGATAATGGCCTTGACCAATGGATCCAAAAAGTGAGGGAGATGCTGAGCAATCCGGAAGCAAATGCTTTAGATTTCCTGGATGATTTCAAAATGAACCTTTTCTCTGATGAGATCTTCATTTTTACGCCAAAAGGTGCCCTGCTGCAGTTGCCTTTAGGAGCAACAGCCTTAGATTTTGCCTTTGAAATCCATACTGGTGTCGGGGCTACCTGTATTGGGGCAAAGGTTAACCATAAGCTGGTGCCCATATCCTATAAGCTCCAAAATGGCGATCAGGTGGAGATTATCACCTCGAACAAACAAACGCCTAAGGAGGATTGGTTAAATATTGTGGTAACGGCGAAAGCCAAATCCAAAATTAAATCATCCCTTAAAGAAGAAAAAAGAAAAATTGCCGATAATGGTAAAGAGATTCTGGAACGGAAACTTAAATCGCTCAAAATCACCTACAACACCGATAACTTACAAAAACTAAGCTATTTCTTTAAACTGCCATCTACCCAGGAGCTTTTTGTAAATGTGGCACTCGGAAAAATTGAGCTTAAAGATATCAGGGAATATTTAAATAGCGAGAAGGAGGTAGAAACCCGTGGACCAGAGCGCCCTGAAAATTTATCTGTAGACGGTGTTAAAAGCAAAATAAAAGGCGGTGAATCGGATATTTTGCTCATTGGTGAAGATATGCAACGTATTGATTATACGCTTGCGGCCTGTTGTAACCCTATTCCGGGTGATGATGTTTTCGGCTTTATCACCGTTAGTGACGGGATAAAGATTCACCGGACAAATTGCCCCAATGCGGCGCAGCTGATGGCCAACTATGGCTATCGCGTGGTGAAGGCAAAATGGAATAAACAACAGGAGCTAACTTTCCTAACGGGATTACGCATTATGGGTATTGACGATGTGGGTTTAATCAATAACATTACCAGAGTTATTTCAACAGACTTTAAGGTGAATATGCGCTCCATTACCGTTGATACCAATGAAGGTATATTTGATGGCTCAATCATGATCTTCGTCAATGACACCGAACATCTTGAAAATTTAATCAAGAACCTGTTAAAGGTAAGAGGGGTGACAGGGGTGACGAGATTTGATGCTTAAAAGAGCCTGAAAGTCTGGAGTCCGAAGCCTGAAGTAGTATAGTCCGACTTAGGATTCCAGACTTTTGACTTCAGACTAATCTTAAAACATTTCAACAATAGAATAATATCATAATCAAACAATTACCAAATCTTTGTAATCATTTCACCGGGGTAATCATTTTTAAAACAATTTACCTACCTTTGATTGGAGTTTAAACACTATGCCTGAACAAAAAACAAATGAGCTCGTTCGTAAGATTTTTGAAGCTTATTTAGAAAACAAGAATCTGCGCAAAACGCCTGAGCGTTTCGCCATACTGGAGGAAATATATTCTAGAAACGATCACTTCGACGTTGAAACCCTCTATATTCACATGAAAAATCAAAAGTATCGTGTAAGTCGGGCTACGGTTTACAATACTTTAGAATTATTGGTTTCATGTGATTTGGTTACCAAACACCAGTTTGGTAAGAACATGGCACAATTCGAGAAATCTTACGGCTACCGTCAACATGACCATGTGATCTGCATTGAATGTGGTAAGGTAGTAGAATTCTGCGATCCCCGTATTCACCAAATTCAAACCATGGTTGGCGATCTTTTAAAATTCGATGTAAAACACCATTCATTAAACCTGTATGGATTCTGCTCAGACTGTAGCATGGCCAGAAAAGTAAATGAGTCGGCCAAGACAGCCAAACCTGAAGAAAATTAAATCAATCCACAAAATAAAACCAGCTTAAATTTTTAATAATGACGCAAGTAGATGTACTTCTCGGCCTGCAATGGGGTGATGAAGGAAAGGGAAAAATCGTTGATGTACTCAGTCCAAAATATGATCTTATTGCCCGCTTTCAGGGTGGCCCGAATGCCGGACACACACTTGAATTTGATGGTAAAAAATTCGTTTTAAATACCATTCCATCAGGAATTTTTAATGAAAAAACCATGAACCTTATCGGTAATGGTGTAGTGATCGACCCAATCATTTTAAAAAGAGAGTTAGATAACTTAAAAAAAGCTGGTCATGACCCTGTTGCCGATGGCAAACTGGTAATTGCCCGTAAGGCACACTTAATTTTACCTACCCACCAGTTATTGGATGCCGCTAATGAAGCACGCATGGGTAAAAATAAGATCGGCTCAACACTTAAAGGAATTGGCCCGACTTATATGGATAAAACAGGCAGGAATGGTCTTCGTGTTGGCGATACTACACTTCCTGATTTTAAAGAGCGTTACAACAAATTAGTAGAAAAGCACACGGAAATTCTCTCCCATTACGAAGGTTTTGAATATGAACTGGCAGAAAAAGAAGCCTCATTCTTTGAAGCCATTGAATTTTTAAAATCAATCCCTCATGTAGATAGCGAACATTATGTTAACGGTTTCTTAAAAGAAGGAAAAGCTGTTTTAGCCGAAGGTGCGCAAGGAACTTTATTAGATGTTGACTTTGGGTCTTATCCTTTCGTAACGTCTAGTAACACTACTACAGCCGGTGCTTGTACAGGTTTAGGTATTGCACCGAACAAGGTTGGTGCTGTTTATGGTATTTTCAAGGCTTATTGTACCCGCGTTGGAGGTGGTCCATTCCCTACTGAATTGGACAATGAAGTTGGTGAAAATTTACGCGCTTTAGGTCATGAATTTGGTGCAACTACAGGTCGTGCCCGCCGTTGTGGCTGGATTGATTTGCCTGCATTAAAATATGCCATCATGTTAAACGGTGTAACCGAATTGATTATGATGAAAGCCGATGTGTTGGATACTTTCGAAACCATTTACGCCTGTACACATTACGAATACAATGGTGAAACCATCGACTATATGCCTTACGATATCATTTCCATCGAACCGAAACCAGTATTAAAAGCTATTGACGGATGGGCTACTGATGTTACTAAAATCACTTCAGTTGATGAAATTCCAGCGAAGCTAAACGATTATATTGCATTCTTAGAAAAAGAACTGGAGGTGCCAATCAAATTCCTTTCTGTAGGACCAGATAGGGCACAGACTCTGGAATTACGCTAGATATCTTTCATAATTATACAGCAAAAGCAACCAGAAAAAGGTTGCTTTTGCTGTATATAACATTTTTTAGTTTTTGAGTAGCATTTATCTATCTTAGAACTCCCTGTCAATAACATATATCTCATCTATATAATTATTACACTAAGTTTAATTTAGATAAAATGAGTGAACTTAAATTAGTTGAAGATAAGGCAGTACCTTACAAAGCCAAAGGATACAGCGATGAACGGATTGAAAAACGAATCCGCGGTATTCTTGTTCACGATGAACTCATTAACATATGGAAATAAGGAAGCATTAAAAAAGATAAAGAATATGCCATTTTAACCGCCGCAAAAGCAGGTGGCAATGTTGCGGGCAAAGCCCGAAAAGATTTAGCGCAATAATCAGGTAAAAAGATAGTGAGCAATCAAAGCTTTAAGGAGCTTAAATAAAAAAGGGATGAGAAACCTGGAATAGCTAAACAATAACCTTATACCGAATAAAAAAAGCATTATTGAAAACCATACAAAATATCTTTGATTTCAAACAAAAAGCATTACACTGGGCCAACCAGTTTGAAGTATGTTGCTTATTAGATTCAAATCAATACGCAGACCCCTACGGTAAATACGATTTTCTGATCGCTGCTGATGTTCAGGCTCAATTAAAATGTGCAAGCGGAACAGCATTTGAGCAACTCAAAATTTTCTATGAAAATCATAAAAAATGGAGCTTTGGCTTTTTGAGCTATGATCTTAAAAATGAAATAGAAGATCTTCAATCAAACCATGCTGATCATTTGAATTTTCCGGAATTATTTTTCTTTGTACCAAAATACCTGATTGCCCACAAAGATGGTAAAACAGAGATCTTAGTTGGAGATGACGCTATTTTAGAGGAGATAAATAATTTCAAGTTTGAAAATGAAATGCCTCCGAAGGCCATAAATATCCATTCAAAATTTTCAAAAAAGACATACATCGAAAAGGTGGAGGCTTTAAAAAACCATATTATCCGGGGCGATATTTATGAAGTTAATTTTTGCCAGGAGTTTTTTGCTGAAAATGCCGCAATTAACCCGTTGCAAACCTTTAGTTTACTAAATGAAGTTTCTCCGACCCCATTTGCCGGTTATTTTAAGATTGATCAACATTATATACTATCTGCTACGCCTGAACGTTTTGTGTGCAAGCGTGGTGCAAAACTCATTTCCCAACCCATAAAAGGGACGGCAAAAAGAAGTGCAAACCTGCTGGAAGACAAGCTGATTAAATCACAGTTGAGAAATGATATCAAGGAGCAGTCTGAAAATGTAATGATTGTTGATTTGGTGCGTCACGACCTTACAAAATCAGCGGTAAGGGGATCAGTTAAAGTTGATGAATTGTTTGGAATCTATAGCTTTCCACAGGTTCACCAGATGATTTCTACCATCAGCTGCGATTTAAATTCAGATGTTTATTTTCTTGATGCCATCAAAAATGCATTCCCAATGGGCTCTATGACAGGTGCACCAAAGGTAAAAGCCATGAGATTGATAGAGGAATACGAAGAAACCAAACGGGGAGTTTATTCAGGATCTTTTGGCTACATAGATCCGGCTGGAGATTTCGACTTCAATGTAATCATCAGAAGTATTCTTTACAATTCAGCGAATCAATATCTATCCTTTCAGGTAGGCGGAGCAATAACCTATGAATGTGATCCGGAAAAAGAATATGAAGAATGTATGCTGAAGGCCAGTGCAATGCTGAAGGTGTTTGGCGGTTAGGCCTGATTGGAGTATTATTAGAAAACAAAAAATGAGTCTTTGCCAGTCGTAATGTTTAGCTATGACTTAATTAATAATCAGGATGACGACTATAAAAAAAGGTGGAAACTTCTACACAATGTAAGAACCTTCCACCTTTTATCTTTTATCTTTTATCTTTTATCTTCAACCCTACTTCTTATAGTACTGTTGTGCTTCAGGTAAATATTTTTGAATCTGAGCAATACGGGTTGCATCACTTGGGTGCGTACTTAAAAATTCTGCTGGTTTTTGCGCGCCTTCAGATGCAGCAGACATTCTATTCCAGAAACTGGTGGCATTCTGTGGATTGTATCCGGCCATCGCCATAAAAATCAAACCTAAACGATCCGCCTCCAGCTCCTGGTTACGACTGAATTTCAACATGGCTACCGGTGTACCCACACCATAAAGGGTATTGAAAATCGACTGTGTTTTAGGATTTTTAGATAAAGCTACCCCTGCTGCAGCACCAACGCCCTGAGCCACCATTTCCTGCGACATGCGTTCGGCCGAATGACCTGCAATAGCATGCGCAATTTCGTGCCCCATTACAGTTGCCAGCCCCGCGTCATCCTGTGTCACGGGTAAAATTCCGGTATACACCACAATTTTTCCTCCTGGCATACACCAGGCATTCTTCTCTTTGTTTTGAACTACGTTAACTTCCCACTGGTAATCTGCAATTAAATTTCCATAATTATTGCTGTTCATATAGGATTTTACCGCATTGATCAATTTGTTTCCAACAGTTTTAACTTTTAAAGCCTGCGCATTTGATGCAGGTAAAACAGTATTTTTATTTTCTGTTAAAAATGTATTATAGGCCTGAAATGCCATGGGCAACACCTGATCATTACTTACCAAATCAAATCGACTACGTCCGGTTAGCGGAACGGTTGAACATGAATTAAATAATAAAATACCAGCAACACCTGCCGTTAAAAATAACTTTTTCATAATGCGATTTTAGTTGATTGATAAACCCTTCGGGCACAACGGAGATTAAACATCATGCCAGCAAATAAGTTTTAATGAATGTGTTTTTGTTAATTAGTTCGCCTTTTTCCTAAACAAATACACCTTGGATTCTTTGCCCTTCAGCAACCTTTCGAGATTTTTTTGATGCGTAACCAGAATCAGCACACAAACCACCATGCCATAAAGCACTTCTGATTTTATGGAAACCTGAAACAGGAAGACAACACTGAGCGGAAATGTAAAACCCGCGCAAATTGAACTTAATGAAACATATTTTGTTAACAATAACACAATCACAAAAACCAGAACGCAAAGCATAGATGCTTCAAAGTTAACTGCCAAAATCATTCCAAAAAGTGTAGCCACTCCTTTTCCTCCCCTGAAACCTGCAAAAACGGGAAATAAATGCCCCATTACCGCCGTTACACCCAGGGCAAGCTGATAATTTACAAACACTACTGAATTTTGTGGTCCGGTAACAGACATGCCTATAAGATAGGCTAAATTGGTAGCCGTATACCCTTTCGCAATATCAATGATCATTACGGCTATGCCCGCCTTTTTACCTAAAACCCTGAAGGTATTGGTTGCGCCTGCATTACCACTTCCATACTCTCTTACATCAATACCATAAAAGGCCTGACCGAGCCATACAGCTGTAGGTATAGACCCAAATAGATACGCGAACAATAAGGCGCTGAGCGAATAAACCGTAACCATAGCCTACAATGATACAAAAAATAAACTTTCAATTTTATAGCACATCAATTTAGTACGCTTTTAAGCTGATGTCCAGGCTTTTTACAGAATGTGTAAGTGCACCCATTGAGATAAAATCTACACTGCAAGCAGCATATGCTAACACATTTTCTTCTGTAATGCCGCCAGATGCCTCTGTTGTAAACCGGCCGTTGATTAATGCTACAGCTGCTTTCAATTCCTCAAAATTAAAATTATCAAGCATAATCCGATCTATACCTCCAATAGCCAACACCTGCGATAACTCATCCAGATTTCTTACTTCAATCTCTATTTGTAACGCTTTTTGATGATCAGCTAAATATTTTTTAGTGGAATGAATGGCATTTGAAATTCCTCCTGCATAATCTACATGATTGTCTTTAATCAGGATCATATCGTACAAACCTATCCGGTGATTGACACCTCCACCAATTCTTACTGCCCATTTTTCAAGGTAACGCAAACCCGGGGTTGTTTTACGCGTATCCAGAATTTTAGTCTTCGTATCTTTTAAAAGCGAAACGATATGATTTGTTTTGGTTGCAATGCCACTCATCCGTTGCATGCAGTTTAAAACCAAACGTTCTGCAACAAGAATAGAATGGGTACTTCCGGATACCGTTAAACCAATATCACCTACATTTACCTTGGCACCATCCTGTAACAACACCGTCACGTTTAAATCTGCATCAACAATTTTGAAGATCTCTACAGCCAACTCCATTCCTGCCAGAATCCCTTCTTCTTTGATAATGAGTTTTGCCTTTCCCTGAGTTCCTGCCGGAATGGTTGATAATGAGGTATGATCACCATCACCAATATCTTCAGCAAGTGCGTTTTTTATAAACTGATGTACAAGTAGAATATCCAAAGTATAGATTTTATGCAGCAAAAATAAGAATTATTTGTGAGCGGGCAATTTACAGATGGATTTAAAGCAACCGGATTGAGGAAAATATATGGATTGGAAATCTGAATTTCTGCTATTTCCTGATCTTAAGTCAGCTGATATGGAGGACTCTGACACCTAGTCTTTAGCAGGTTCAATTCTTAATTCGGTAATTAAAAAACTGTTGTTAAATTTCTTCATGGTGATGGATACCCTGAATGTTTCTTTTGAAGTATTTAAGATAACTACTCCGAAGCGGTAGTTTGGACTATTGTTGATTTTATGAAAAACACTTGTTTTGACCGCAGGATGCTTAATGAAAAAATCTCTGAGAATTTGTTCACCCTGTGCTTTAGAATAGACATCTTCTTCATCAATAATAATTAATTCAATCGTTGAAGCGAAACTTTTCGCAATCTCTTTCGCATTGCCGGCTTTAAAATATGACGATAAATCATCAATAATATCGGCCTGGATGGCATTAGAACTATATAATGATGATAAACCAATAATAAATAAAAATAAGCTCCGGATCATTTCTGTATTTTATACAGAATGGTTAGCTAAAATTATGCCATTAGCTGATCAAAAAACAGATTTCTTAATTTGTATAACCTTCAATAAAGCTATATTTGCCATATGAATAGAATACTAAAACAGGTTTTACAATAAAAGGTTTTGGTAATAATTATAATTTTGAATAAATATGGTAAATAATAAAAAACTCGCACTTATTATTTTAGATGGTTGGGGCTACGGACGTCAGGATAATGCTGATGCAGCATATGCTGCAAAAACACCCTTTTTCGATTCTTTATTACAGCACTATCCAAATTCCAAGCTGGAAGCATCCGGCGAAGCAGTAGGATTACCAGCCGGACAGATGGGGAACTCTGAAGTTGGACATATGAATTTAGGTGCAGGACGTGTGGTTTATCAGGAACTTGGCCGAATAAACAAAGCCATTACCGATAGAGAACTTCATGTTAATCCTGTTTTGCTTGACGCTTTTAATTATGCAAAGCAAAACAATAAGGCGGTTCATTTTATTGGTTTAGTTTCAAATGGCGGTGTACATGCGCACATTGAGCACCTGAAAGCACTTTGTGATGCGGCAAATGAAGCCCATGTGGAAAAAACTTTTGTACATGCCTTTTTGGATGGAAGAGATACGGATCCGAACGCTGGCTTAGGCTTCATTACCGACTTGCAAAATCACCTTCAACACGGTAACGCAAAACTGGCTTCAATGGTTGGACGTTACTATGCCATGGATCGTGATAATCGCTGGGAACGTGTAAAACGTGCCTACGATGTAATGGTAAATGGCATTGGCGAAACCACTCAGGATGCCTTGAACGCCATTCAAAATTCATATCAGAATGGCATAACAGATGAGTTTTTAAACCCGGTGGTACTTACCCAGGCCAATGGTGCACCCGTGGCTACCATTCAGCCTGATGATGTGGTGATCTGCTTTAATTTCCGTACAGACAGAGGACGTGAAATTACTACTGCATTAACACAAAAAGATTTTCCGGAGCAGCAGATGCATAAATTACCATTGTATTATGTCACCATGACTACATACGATGAAAGCTTTGAAAAAGTAAATGTCATGTTTACTAAAGATGACCTGACCAAAACCATTGGGGAGGTTTTAGCCCAAAATCATAAAAATCAGATCCGCATTGCAGAAACAGAAAAATATCCTCATGTTACCTTTTTCTTCTCAGGTGGAAGAGAAAACGAATTTGAAAATGAAAAACGTATTTTAATTCCTTCGCCTAAAGTAGCCACTTACGATCTGCAACCGGAAATGAGTGCAGCCGGCATTACCGAGGCCATTACGGCAGAAATGGAAACCGGATGGGCAGATTTTATTTGCCTGAACTTTGCAAATCCGGATATGGTGGGCCATACCGGTGTTTTTGATGCAGTGGTAAAGGCTGTAGAAACTGCAGATCAATGTGCGGAAATAGTGGTGAAGAAAGGTTTAGAAAATGGTTATTCCTTTATTTTACTGGCAGATCATGGCAACTCTGAATTTATGGTTAATGGCGATGGATCTGCAAATACAGCCCATACGACTAACCTGGTTCCCTGCATCCTGATTGACCATGATTATAAAACCATTGCTGATGGAAAGCTTGGTGATATCGCGCCTACTGTGCTTAGGATTTTAGGTGTGGATATTCCTGCAGAAATGACTGGAAACGTTTTAGTATAATGATAAAAAACCTTTGTATACTGGTATTTGCTTTGGCATTTCTTTCGTGTAACCCACATGAAGAACCTAAGGCAAATACCGGATTACCCTATTTCGATTTAAAAGGTTACTTCGGAAATGAGATCATGCGTTTAAAGAAGGCTAAACCCATAGTAAATAAAACAGTTAGTATAAATGGCGTAAAAGAAAATAAATCCCTTCATATTAATGACTGGGATAAGGAACTGGCCATTTTTATAGATGCCGATATCAATAAAAATTCATGGAAAGGTAGCTTTAAGACTAACCGGAAAGATGACATAATCACCTACACATCTGACAATAAAAAAATCCCGGTAAAAAAGATTTCGGTAACGGAAAAGTCATCGAAAATTAGCAGGATTGAAATCATTATTAACCAAAAGAATATTTTATTTCAATCACAGGATACACTTACCTACCTCCCGGATCAGTTATATCAAATTAAAAAACAACAGAAAATAAGATTTCTTTCAACTAAAAATTACGCCGTAATAGCCAGTTTTAATCCATAAAAAAAGCAGATTTGAATCTGCTTTTTTTATGGATTTCCAATTCTATTTTAAACTGACGATCTGCGCTTTATCGTAAGCTACCCAATCGATAATGTCTTTCCTTAAAGGCTGCATGGTAAGCACTTTTTGAAAATCTGCGATAGAATTGTTAAATAATGCAACACAGGCTAGCTTTTCGGTGTTTTTCTTTACTTTATAGGATTTAAAAATTGCATAATCTTTATAGGCTAGTCCACGGTTCTGAAACATTTGTGTATCCTCATCCCCGTTAATTTCAATGGCTTTGGTAAAATCCTTAATGGCAGCTGTATAAAAATTTTCACGCATGGTATTTAATGATTCTTTCGGATCATTTGCGATGTTTAACCTGGCTTTTCCACGATAATAATAAGCAGACACCTCATTAGGCTTCATGGTCAACAAACGACTATAAGTAGCAATACACTTTTCATATTCTCCATTTTGAAAATAAGAATAGCCCAGCATTTTTAAAACATTGGCATTATCGGGTGTTTTGGTATCGGCTTTTTCTAATTGTGTAACTGCAGTTTTATAATCGCCTTTCATCATGGCCTGCATGCTTTTCTCATAATTGTTCTGAGCAAAACTGGTGGTTGAAGAAAAAATGATTAAACCTAAAATCGCTTTTTTAAAATAGTTCATGTATGAATAATAATTTAGATGAATCCAGCACCTTCAGGGTGTTTTTTTTGCAATATAATCCTATTATGATAATTTAATAGTTTTTAATTTTCTTTATCTAAAAAACGGAAAGCCCAGATATTAGCTTAAACGATCAATTAGAAGAAATATGATATTGACTTAAAATTATATTTCTCTGCCTTTTTAACATAAGATTAATATAGTTTTTACTTTGGCACAAGAGTTGAATTTATTATATTACTAACATAATTAAACAATGTGAATACGATTAAACTGCCAGTTTGTCGTGAGAGGAAAACGTGAAAATGAGTAAACAAGATATATTTGATTTCCATTCTGCTATGCCAATTATAAATGAGGATACCGAATTCTTCCCTTTAATGTCTCAACAAGACGAGGAGGAAATGAACAACGAGGATACGCCTGAAACATTGGCTATTTTACCCTTAAGGAATACTGTTTTGTTTCCGGGAGTGGTTATTCCCATTACAGTTGGGCGGGATAAATCCATTAAATTAATTAAAGAAGCTTATAAGGGAAATAAAATCATTGGTGTGGTTTCTCAAAAGGATGTTTCCATCGAAGATCCTACCTTTGAGCAACTTAACTCAGTGGGTACTGTGGCCAACATCATCAAATTGCTGCAGATGCCTGATGGCAACACCACTGTAATTATTCAGGGTAAACAGCGCTTCAGCTTAATTGAAGAAGTACAGAATGAGCCTTATATCAAAGCTGTTATTAAAAAATTTGAAGAGCAAAAACACAAGAGCGACAAAGAGTTCAAAACCTTAATCGCGTCTATACGCGAAATGTCGGCCCAGATTATTCAGCTTTCTCCAAATATACCAAGTGAGGCCAGTATCGCGCTGAAAAACATTGAAAGCAATTCATTTCTGATCAATTTTATTTCGTCAAACATGAATGCCGAAATGGCCGACAAGCAAAAGATTCTGGAAATGAATAAATTGCTTGATCGCGCACAAAAAGTGATGGAATTGTTGATGGTAGAATTACAGATGCTGGAGTTGAGAAACCAGATTCAATCTAAAGTTCGTACCGATCTGGATAAACAACAACGTGATTATTTCCTGAACCAGCAATTAAAAACCATACAGGAAGAATTAGGCGGCAACTCTGCCGACCTGGAATTTGATGCCTTACAGGAGAAAGCAAAACTGAAAAAATGGTCGAAAGAAGTTAATGCGCATTTTGATAAGGAACTGGATAAATTAGGCCGAATGAACCCGGCTGCACCAGATTATTCTGTACAGTTGAATTATCTTGAATTACTTTTGGATTTACCATGGCGTGAGTTTACCAAAGATAATTTCGATTTAAAAAGAGCGCAACGTATTTTAGATAAAGACCACTTTGGCCTTGAAAAAGTAAAACAACGTATCATAGAATATCTTGCCGTGCTAAAACTTAAGCGCGACATGAAAGCACCTATTCTTTGTTTAGTGGGGCCTCCGGGAGTAGGTAAAACTTCTCTGGGGAAATCAATTGCAAAAGCTTTAGGCCGCAAGTATGTCAGAATGGCCCTCGGTGGAATCAGGGATGAAGCAGAAATCCGCGGTCACCGTAAAACATACATTGGTGCCATGCCCGGACGGATCATTTCATCAATTAAAAAAGCCGGTGCTGATAATCCCGTATTTGTTTTAGATGAGATAGATAAGGTTGGAACCGATCACCGTGGCGACCCATCTTCGGCCCTCTTAGAGGTACTTGATCCGGAGCAAAACAATGCTTTTTATGACCACTATGTAGAGATGGATTACGATTTATCTAATATATTGTTCATAGCTACCGCCAACTCGCTTAGTACCATTCAGCCTGCTTTACTGGATCGTATGGAAATTATTGAAGTTAACGGTTATACCATTGAAGAAAAAATAGAGATTGCCAAGAAATACCTGCTTCCTAAGCAGAAAGAAAATCACGGTTTAGAGAATAAGCATATTACCCTTAAACCAGCACTGATTGAAAAGGTAATTGAAGATTATACCCGTGAATCTGGTGTAAGGGGACTGGAAAAAAGAATAGGTTCTCTGGTTCGTGGTGTGGCTACAAAGGTGGCTATGGAAGAAGAATACAGTGCAACTTTAACAAATGAAGATGTTGAACGCATACTAGGTGCACCAATTTACGATAAAGATTTATACGAAGGCAATGAAGTAGCCGGTGTGGTTACCGGTCTGGCCTGGACAAGTGTTGGTGGCGATATTTTATTTATCGAATCCAGCTTAAGCCCCGGAAAAGGAAAATTAACCTTAACCGGTAATCTGGGTGATGTGATGAAAGAATCTGCCGTAATTGCATTGGCTTACTTACGTGCTCATGCTGCAGAATTTGGAATCGATTATACCTTATTTGATAACTGGGATGTTCACGTACACGTACCTGCCGGCGCGACACCAAAGGATGGTCCATCTGCTGGTGTAACCATGTTAACGGCCTTAACCTCTGTCTTTACGCAGCGAAAAGTAAAACAACATTTGGCCATGACCGGTGAAATTACCCTCCGTGGTAAAGTGCTGCCTGTGGGTGGAATCAAAGAAAAAATCCTGGCAGCCAAAAGGGCCAATATTAAGGAGATTATCCTTTGTAAAAGTAACCGCAAGGATATTTTAGAGATTAAAGAAAGCTATATCAAAGACCTTACCTTTCATTACGTAAATGAAATGAGTGAAGTCATAGATTTGGCTTTAACTAAAAATAAAGTTAAAAAACCTTTGGATCTGAGTATTAAAGCCGCACCCATTGTAAATTAAATGGGAAATCTTTGGGGTGACCTTTCGAAAATCCAATAACAATAAATACATTTATGGCCCGGATAATCATCCGGGCTTTTTTATGAAATCAATTTTCACCACAGCTATTTTTTGCTTCATCTGCATGACAGGATTTGCGCAGTCATTTAAAAACGAATTTGGTTTTAAAACCGAAAATGATGCTTATCTGGCCACCTTAAATGACCGGTACTATACCAATGGCTTATTTATTTATTTCCGCAGAGCCATAGATTCAACAAATTTTTCAGAGAAAATAGAAAAGAAAACCTATGAAATTTCTGCTGGTCAGAAAATGTATACCCCATACTGGGGTCAGGTGGCGAAAAAAGAAGATCAGGACAGACCCTTTGCCGGCTATTTATATGCTGGTGCAGCTTATTCCATATTCTACAAAAATGAAAGTGTATTGAAAACCAGTATAGAAATCGGAACTGTTGGACCAAATTCACTGGCACAGGATGCCCAGAAGTTTTTGCATAAAACTGTTGGCTTTTATACACCTGCAGGATGGGAATACCAGATTAAAAATGAATTTGCTGTAAATTTAGGTGCAAATTATAGTAAATTACTTTTCAGGCCTGAAGATCCGATTATTGATATTAGCGGACAGGGTTATGCAAACCTTGGTACTACATTTTCCGGTTTGGGTGCTTCCGTATTATTCAGGGCTGGAAAATTAAATCAACTATTTAACAGTGCCTACCATCATGCAGTAATTGGAAATTCGAAAACAAAGCGCTTAAACAAATCTGAGCTTTTCCTTTATGTAAAACCACAGCTTAACTTTGTGGCTTATGATGCGACTATCCAGGGAAGTTTATTTAATAACAATAGCCCGGTTACATTTGACGTAAAACCCATTGTTTTCGAACAGCAGTTTGGTGTGAACTACAGTTCAAAAAGATTTACCGCAGATTTTAATGTTATTTTTAAAACAAAGGAAGTTAAAAGTGTTGCCAAAGCACAGAATTATGGCGGATTAAGTTTGTATTATAGGTTTGGGAAGTAAATTGCTTACCTGTTAAATTGCATCACTCCTTTACAATACCGAAGCATTTTTAATTAGGTTCTATTCCCCCTTTAGGAGCCTGGGAGGTTTTCTGTTTTTCTTTCTATCCGAATGAACGGCTTTATTTTTCAATCTATTCTCTACCACACCTTTCGGAATTTTTGTTGGCTTTCTTTTTTTTTGCACATGAAGCGATTTTTTAAGGAGCTCAATCAGTTTGGCAATAGTTTTTTCCTTGTTCAAAAGCTGACTTCTATCTTCCTGAGCTATAATATGAAGCAAGCCTTCACTATCTATTCTATTTTCCAGGCGAGATTTTAGCAGCGTTTTCTCTTCATCACTTAAATATTCGTTTGCTGATAAATCGAAGATCAACTCAACTTTACTGGAAACTTTATTTACATTTTGCCCACCTTTACCCCCACTTCTGGAGGTTTTGAAGGTTACTGATTTTAAAATTTCTGCTCTGGTGGGTAACATTTTACAAAAGTAAAAAGAATCGTCGGCTAAAAAAAGTTAGTAAGTCGATCGGCTTTTTTTACCTTTGTAGCAGAATGAAAAAGAACCTGGTTATAGCTATTGATGGCTATTCATCTTGCGGAAAAAGCACACTGGCAAAGGCCTTAGCTAAAAAATTAGGCTTTATTTATGTAGACAGTGGTGCAATGTACCGCGCAGTTACCTTATATTTTTTGCGGAATCATATTGATGTGCGTGATGATCATGCTGTTGCAGATGCACTACAACACATAGAATTAAATTTTCATTCAAGGGATTATGAATCACACATCACTTTAAATGGGGAAGAAGTTTCTGATGAGATACGTTTAATGCCTGTTTCCCAAAATGTGAGTGAAGTATCTGCCCACAAAACGGTACGCCATGAAATGGTGAAACAGCAACAGCGCATGGGGAAATCAAAAAGTATTGTAATGGATGGCCGCGATATCGGCACCACTGTTTTCCCAAATTCCCCGTTAAAGTTTTTCATGACAGCTGATCCAAAAATCCGGGCTGAACGCAGGTTTAGAGAGCTGGAGAGCAAGGGTAATAACCTCACCACACTGGAGGAAGTTTTTGAAAACCTGGCCCATCGCGATTATGCAGATACCACCCGTAAAGAAAGCCCTTTGGTTCGTGCTGATGATGCTATTATTTTAGACAATACCAATTTAACACAAGACGAGCAGCTGGCTTTCGCCATAGGAAAGGTAGAACCTTTGCTGGATCGGTAAGGCGGAGAAGTGGATTCGTTGTCCAGATGCTGGAGCTGATTAGGATTTAGCGGTGTAGCACTTAATGCTTTTCAAATAATCGTTTACCGGTACCAGCAACGCTGAACTGAAATTGCCAGGTGAACACTATTTCCCGGAGAATAAAAAAATTCATATTTTTAGCAGCTAACCACTAAGCCGCTATGAAATTAAAATATTCCCCGCTCCTGTTTCTTTTTTTTATTTGTTTAAATTTTAATGTCCTGGCGCAAAAAGGCTGGATTAATCTTTTCAACGGAAAAGATTTGAAAGACTGGAACATTAAAATTGCCAAACACAATTATCAGGATAATTATGCCAATACCTTTCGGGTCGAAAATGGCTTAATGAAAGTGAGTTATGATGGTTACCAAGAATTTGACCAGCAATATGGCCATATCTTTTACAAAAAGCCTTTTTCGGCCTATTTATTAAAGGTAACCTATCGGTTTGTAGGCAAACAGGCCAAGGGTGGTGAAGGTTGGGCACTGCGCAATAGTGGCGCTATGCTACACTGTCAGGATCCGGCAACGATGCTGAAAGATCAGGACTTCCCTATTTCTATTGAAGCACAAATTTTAGGTGGCGACGGAGAACATTTACGACATACCAGTAATGTCTGCACCCCCGGTACGCTAATCAATTATCAGGGTAAACTTTTTACCGATCATTGTCTGGATTCAAAGTCGAAAACTTATTCCGGAGAACAGTGGGTTACTGCAGAATTTCTGGTTCTTGAAGATTCTGTCATTAAACACATCATCAATAAAGAAGTGGTATTGGAATATACCAAGCCCCAAATTGGCGGTGATAATGTTTCCAATTACGATCCCAAAGTAAAAATTGATGGCACCCCTTTAAAATCCGGCTATATCTCACTTCAAAGTGAAAGTCATCCCATTGAATTTAAAACCGTTAAACTTTTTGACCTGAAACCTTACCTGAAAAACAAAACAAAACTTGATCAGGTAATTAATCAACTGTTGGAAAAGTAACGTTAGTTATCTATTGCTATAATAAGCATCATAAAACTTAAATTCCGATAGATAAATGATATGCCTACCCCATTCTATCATCAAAAATTTTATACCTGTTATATTTTTATTTATAACGACAATTGCTTTCGGACAAAAAGCTTATACCGTAGCAGAACTTCCAGATCCTAAAAAACATGGCGGAGGCTGGGTCAGTGATCCCGATCAGATTTTAACACCTGACGATATTTTACAGATTAACAGCACGATCTCTACATTCGAAAGCAAAACGAATGTTCAGGTAGCTATTGTCATCGTGAAAGATTTTGACCACAATCAGGAAGATTTCGATTTTGCTTACCACCTCTTTAACACATGGGGAATCGGATCAAAAACCAGCAATAATGGTTTACTTTTATTTATAGCTAAAGACCGCCGCAAGTACCGGTTTATCACCGGAACGGGGATTGAAGGTGTTCTACCCGACGTAAAGCTTAAACACCTGGCAGAACAAAATTTAATTCCGGCTTTCAGGGAGAATAATTTCGGCACCGGCATTATCAATACCATTGATGCCATTGGCATAATCATTTTAAATCCAGATAACCACGCAGAACTAAATCAATTTTTCACACAAAAGGACAGCAATAGTTCATTAGAGAACTTTTGGATTCCCATGTCACTCATCATTTTAGGCTTTTGGATCACTTTTAAAATCATAAACAGGCAGGATAAAAATGAAAAGAAATCAAAATCGCCAAAGCAGGACAGTTATGATCCCGTTCTTGTAAAGGGTTGTGCCGGTTTTATCATTTTTGGCTTCTTTTCGATATTTGCCATTGTATTTTTCGGAGGCCTGGGTTTTCTGGAAAAAATAAAACTGGCACAAATCCCCTACATAACATTTACAATTCTGTCCATCATACTTTTCTTCAGGTATTTGTTTTTGATCGCTTCCATCAGAAACAAGCATCAGGACGATCAAAATTTCTTTAATGCAGTAAAGACTTTTAATCAGAAAAACTGGTGGCTGGTCTTTCTTTCACCACTTATTCTGATAGCCTTAATCAGGCAGCTGATTATGCGTGTGCAAACCACCGATCGCTTTAAATCTGTTTTGGATAGCAAAAATGAAGAAATGATTCGCATTGACCGGGATATTAATGTTGAGGGAAGTCCTTATTTAACACCAGGGCAACGTAAAGAAGAAGTGGAGAAAGTATACGATTACGACATTTGGGAAAATACCGAGAAAACAGAGCATGTTATTAAAAAATGGCCTGCTGAAAAATTCGACGATTATTTGGAGTGCCCGGCCTGTGGATTTAAAACCTACAAATTAAATAAAAAAATCACAACCAAATCTGCAACCTATAGCCATGAAGGACAAGCCAAAATCATTAATGAGTGCAGCTTCTGCAAAAAAACTGAGTTTATCAGATGGATCACACTGCCCATGTTGGTTAAGTCAAGCAGCTCATCATCGGGTTCATCTTCATCAGGCAGCAGTTCTTCAGCATCCTCTTCAAGTAGCTGGGGCGGTGGCAGCAGTAGCGGTGGCGGCACCGGGGGAAGCTGGTAAAAGGCTTACTTTTAGATTCTTTTCTGTGCTAATCAAAACTATTTTATAATTTTGGCATGCTTGGCACAATGTCTGCGCTGAGCGTAATTGCCAAATCATTCTTTACAGATTTGCAGAATCCCAATATTATGACCAGAATTTTCTTCTTAGTTATTGCGCTTTTTATTTTTTCCAGCCAGGTAATGGCTCAGGATTTATACCGTGTAACTGCGGATAAACTGAGGGTTAGACAATCCAAAGACGCAAACAGTAAAGTAATTGCCAATATCATCCAAAATGAAAAAGTGACTGTTTTAGATGCCAGTGATGCCAAATTTTATAAGATCAAACTTCGCAATAAAGAAGGCTGGGTAAGTAAAGATTTTATTGAAAAAATTGCTGCACCGGCCCAGGCTGAACCAGCAAAAACCGGAACAACAGCACCTGCTGCAGTTGATACGACAACGTCCGCGAATAATGATATTTACAAGGCCACTACAGATAACCTAAGGGTAAGATCAAGTGCAGACCCGAAAAGCAAAGTAATCGGATACCTACCTGAAAATGAAAATGTTGCCGTTTTGGATTCCTCCAACACGAGTTATTTCAAAATTAAAGTGTCAAATGGCGAGGGTTGGGTAAGCAAAGCGTTTTTAGCCAGGGTATCACCCGTAAATAAACCGGTTGCGAAAAAACCTTCGGTATCGGTTGAAGTACCGCAGATTGCCAAAGATTATTCAAACATCATTCTGTTTGCCATTGTTGCACTGGTTTTTGGCACCATTCTTTATTTTATTTTTAAATATTCCAATCAGAATAAAATACTGATCGGCATTTCTGCAATAGTGGTTCTGGTAGTGGTTTATTTTTGCTTTGTTACATTTATACAGCCCAAAACAGTTTCAGGAACTTATATCAGCGATAGCGACACCCAATATAAAACTTTCGACTTTGGCACGCAGGATTCTGTTGTGGTAAAAGATACCTATACCGATTCTACTTTTAAAGCAAAGTATGTGATTGAAGGCGATATGATCAAACTTTATGATCAGCAAAATATGATTTTACTGTTGATCAGGGATGAAAAAACGCTGGTTGGAGAAGGTTTTACAAGGGGGACTTTTAAGAAGAGATAAATCTGGATCATAACATTAATTATCTTTAAAAGCTATTGTTGATAACAATGAGTATTTTTTTTGCAAAGCCTTCGTTTATAAACCCGGTAGAGCAGATAGCCCACAGCGCAGCGAGGACTATAAGCGATGACGGGACTACTGTATCCGAAGAATTACTGCACCTTCATTTACAAAAAAATAATAAAAATCACATTCATATTATTTGAATTTTACAATTTAGATGCTGAAATAAATGCAGCATGACGAGTGGTAGAATCTTAATAACCTAAAAATCAGCAACATTTATTAAAAAAATCTTTTCTATTAATTAAAATATTTTTACCTTTGCAGTCCCTAAATAGGGAAAAAAGGAGATAATTAATTAATGGCTAAAAAACAAGTAGCAGAAAAAGAATTAGCAGCTAAAACAGCTGAACTTCAGGGAGAAGGCGGACGCCTGACTGAAAAAGAAACGATTGAATCAGAAGCTGATTCAGTTTCGATCGAATCGATTAAATCATCATTAGCAACACCAACCGAAGATTTCGACTGGGATGCAGATGAAAAAGTTTTTGGTAATTACAATGATGCAGACCGTAAAAAGTTTGAAGATATGTATGCCGGAACATTCAATCAGATCACTAAAGGTGAAATCATTAGCGGTATCGTTGTTTCTATTAACAACAAAGACGTCGTATTAAACGTAGGTTTTAAATCAGACGGTTTAGTTTCTACTTCAGAATTCCGTGATACACCAGATCTTAAAATCGGCGATTCAGTTGACGTTTTCGTTGAAGCACCAGAAGATGCTAACGGTCAATTGATCCTTTCTCGCAAAAGAGCAAAAACCCAAAGATCATGGGAAGCGATTAACGAGGCACTTGAAAATGATAGAATCATCAACGGTTTCGTTAAGAGCCGTACTAAAGGTGGTTTAATTGTTGATATCATGGGCGTTGAGGCTTTCTTACCAGGATCTCAGATTGATATTAAACCTATCCGCGATTACGATGTATACGTGGGTAAAACAATGGAATTTAAAGTTGTTAAAATTAACCATGAGTTTAAAAACGTAGTTGTTTCTCATAAAGTGTTAATTGAAGACGATTTAGAAAGCCAAAAAGTTGAAATCGTTTCTAAATTAGAAAAAGGACAAGTATTAGAAGGTACTGTTAAAAATATTACTGACTTCGGTGTGTTCATCGATTTAGGTGGTGTTGATGGTTTACTTCACATTACTGATATTTCTTGGGGCCGCATAGAGCATCCGAAAGAAGTATTATCATTAGATGAAAAAATCAACGTGGTTGTTTTAGATTTCGATGATGAGAAAAAACGTATCGCTTTAGGCTTAAAACAATTAACGCCACACCCTTGGGAAAATTTAGATGCTAACTTAGCTGTTGGTTCTAAAGTAAAAGGAAAAATCGTAACTGTTGCAGATTACGGTGCTTTCTTAGAAATCATCCCTGGTGTTGAAGGTTTAATCCACGTGTCTGAAATGAGCTGGTCACAAAACTTAAGAAATCCACAGGAGTTCTTAAAAGTTGGTGATGAGATCGAAGCTGAAGTGTTAACTTTAGACAGAGACGAGCGCAAAATGAGCTTAGGTATTAAACAATTATCTAACGATCCATGGCAAGAAGTAGCTGCTAAATTCCCTGTTGGAAGCAAGCACCAGGCTACTGTTAAAAACATGACTAACTTCGGTGTTTTTGTTGAAATCGAAGAAGGTATTGATGGTTTGATCCACATCTCTGACTTATCTTGGTCTAAAAAAGTAAACCACCCTAACGAATTCACTAAAGTTGGTGATGTATTAGACGTAGTTGTTTTGGAATTAGACGTTGATAACCGCAAATTAAGCTTAGGTCACAAACAATTAGAAGAAAACCCTTGGGATACTTTCGAAACGATCTTTACTTTAGATTCGGTTCACCAGGGTACTGTTGTTAAAGTAACTGATAAAGGTGCTGTGATTGCTTTACCATATGGTGTAGAAGGTTTCGTACCAACTAAACACATGGTTAAAGAAGATGGTACTTCAGTTAAAGCTGAGGAAACCAATGACTTCAAAATCATTGAATTCAACAAAGAAGCAAAACGTATCGTAGTATCTCACGCCCGTATCTGGGAAGAGGTTAAAGCTGAAGCGGTAGCAGAAGAAAGAAATGCTAAGAAAAAAGAAGCTAAAGCTGCTGTAACTGCGGTTAAAAAAGTTAAAGATTCTGTAGAGAAATCTACTTTAGGAGACTTAGACGTATTGGCTCAATTGAAATCGCAATTAGAAGGCGAAGAAAGCAAAGCTAAAAAAGGCTAGTTCTTTTTAACTGAATATATTCATCCCGATAGCGAAAGTTATCGGGATTTTTTTGTGTTCAAAGTTTTCGTCATTGCGAGGAGGCTTTTCAGCCGACCAAGCAATCTTATTTTCATTCACTATATAAGAAATGTAAGAACATTAAAGAAATTTGCAACATGAGCTTATATTTTTCTTAGATGCCTTATATCGTCAATCATAATTAGAAAACCAAAGTAATAGCTCATCGGCAACTCCTGCCCCGCTATACTTGCTGCCGTGAAAAACGGCATTCATCCTATCGGGTTTATGTAACATCAGTAGTTCGTTCTGCCCAACCATTTCCTTTCATCCGCCTATAATTATTACTTTTGAAAAGGAAAATCCCTTTTATAATGAAGAAATTTATCTTTTTGTTTCTAGTCTTAAGTACTTTGAAACTTTCTGCACAGGAAGTTAATATCATCCCGGTACCTGTTCAACTCGATATAAAGCAAAAAACTGCAGCGTTTACCATCGATCAAAACACACTGATTATTGCGCCTGACTCTCTAATTAACAGCATCTCGTTTTTCACAGATTATCTTTCGAAATATTATGGCATTGTGATCGGCAGAGATAGTACTTTCAATAAAAAAGACAACGTCATCAAGCTGCAAGTAAATACGATCAAAACCTTAAATCCAGATCGGTATGAGCTTTTTTCAGATGATAAGCAAATCCAAATCAGTGCTTCATCTCCAAAAGGAATTTTCTACGGCATCCAAACGTTAATTCAACTGCTACCCTATTCCCGTAAAGCTTTTCCTGTTCAAATTCCTTCGGTTTCTATTGTCGATTATCCACGCTTCGATTACAGGGGAATGCACCTGGATGTGAGTCGCCATTTTTTTGATGTAGCTTTTGTAAAGCAATACATTGATTATTTAGCTCTTCATAAAATGAATTATTTCCACTGGCATTTAACTGATGACCATGGCTGGAGAATCGAAATAAAAAAATATCCAAAATTGACAGAGATAGGTGCCTGGAGAGAGGGCAGTATTATTGGTTTGTGGCCTGGAAAAGGAAATGAAAACATTAAATATCAGGTATTGCCAACGGAAGTGAAAATTACGCCAAAAGACGCTGTGGTCAAAACAGACGGCATTAAACACGGCGGATACTATACCCATGAACAGATTAAAGATGTAATTGATTATGCGGCTAAGCGCTACATTACCATTATCCCGGAAATTGAAATGCCTGCACACAGCATGGCTTTACTTGCCGCCTACCCCGAGTTAGGAACCGAGCCAAATAAAAAATACAAAGTTGCCCAAACCTGGGGCATGATGAACAAATACAACAATGTACTACAGGCTTCTGACACGACATTCAAATTCCTGGAAAATGTATTAACTGAAGTGATGGATTTATTTCCATCGCCATATATTCACATTGGTGGTGATGAAGCTGCTAAAGTTTGGTGGAAACAATCGGCCGTTTCACAACAGATTATGAAAGCAAATGGCTTAAAAACAGAAAGCGAGCTACAAAGTTATTTCATCAGAATGATTGAAAAATTTGTAAAAAGCAAAGGCAAAACCATTATTGGCTGGAATGAAATTTTACAGGGTGGCCTGGCCCCAAACGCGGTTGTAATGAGCTGGCAGGGCGAAAAAGGTGGCATTGAAGCCGCAAAGCAAACCCATAAAGTAATCATGACTCCTGAAGACAAGTTTTATTTTAACCATGCACAATTTGTCCAGGAAGATAGTTTAACGGCAGGCAAGGCTTCCCTCCTTGCTGATGTTTACCAGTATGACCCTCTTCCTGCCGAATTAAATACCGAACAAGCAAAATACATTTGGGGCGGGCAGGGTTGTTTGTGGAGTGAATACATCACCAATCCCGTAAAAGTACAATATCAGCTTTTCCCAAGGTTAGATGCGCTGAGTGAAATTTTGTGGAGTCCGAAAAACAAACGAAATTATCCGGATTTTAAAAAACGTTTGACAACTCAATTTAAACGCTATGATTTGATGGGCATCACCTATTCCAAAAAATATCTGGAAAATTAATGAATGAGCTGTTTTGCCATTTGTAACTGATAGTTACCAGGTGTAATACCAACAACCTTTTTAAAAATTCTGATGAAGTAATTGGCATCATTAAATCCAAGTTCATAACTAATTGAAGTTACTTTTGCCCCAGATTGCGCCAGTAAAACCTTTGCCCTATTTATTTTCTCAGTCAGGATAAAATCATTCGGACTAATGCCTAACTCCCGCTTAAATAACCTGTAAAAACTTGCTTTGCTCATACAGGCTTTATCACTTAAACTCTTGATACTAATTTTCTCGCTTAAATTTGATTTAATATAATTCAATACAAAGGCCAGTGGATTTTGATTAAGGTTATAGGCCTCATCAGTGATGGTTTTGAAGTTTTGCATTTGCATAATCCTGACTAAAAGTTCTTTGAGGGTTAAATCTGCCAGAACATCCTTTTCTTTTGCGCCTTCTGAACAAATCCTGATTACTTTGTTAATGAGGTATGCAATTTCTTCATTGTTGTAAAAATGATATTCATCGTAATTTAACAACCATTTTTCATTGCTTCCCTCTTTAGGAAAGAATTCGTTCAGGTAAGCTATTGTTTTTTTAATCTGATCCTGATCTATAGCGAGTGCTATACACTGTGTCGGACTACGGTGGCTTGCTTCCGGAAAATCAATTTTCATGGTTACAGAAGGCGGAACAATAACCGTTTGCCCTGGAAAATAATCAAATCCATTTTTATCAAAGAGATGCATGACCTTTTTTCCTCTTAACATACTTGTAATGACGAAATCATTAAAAGTTAGCGGCACCAGGTAAGATTCTGCATAAGTTTCAAAAACGTTTAATTCGCAATGTGATAAAGTATATGAAGTTCTGTTTTCAACTAATGTTTGTAATTTTTCGATTCTACTTAAACTGACCTGGTCTAATATATGTGGCATAACAATAAAGATTTTGGTTAGAGCGCATTGCTGATTACTCAAATATATAGATAAGTATTTTCACAAAGGCCATACAGACTGCAACAATAATGCTATTACTTGATGCAATTATACTACCTCTACAGGCAGATTTACCATTAGGTTTGTATTAACCAGGTCTTCATTCGCTAAAAATCATGATGAGCAATTCGATCTAAACTTGATTTAGTGAAATGCTTTTGGTGTTTTTATCATTAAAAAATCAATAATAATTATGGAAAATTTAATCGAGAAACCAACATTTAAATCCCATTACGATAACTATATCGGCGGAAAATTCGTAGCGCCGGTAAAAGGTGCCTACTTTGATAACATCTCTCCGATTGACGGAAAGGTTTTTACAAAAGCCGCTCATTCTACCAAAGAAGATTTAGAACTTGCTGTAGATGCCGCACATGATGCTTTCCAAACTTGGAGCAAAACTTCATCAACCGAACGGAGCATCATTTTGAATAAAATTGCTCAACGTATGGAAGATAATTTAGAATATCTTGCTACTGTAGAAACGATTGATAATGGTAAGGCCGTTCGTGAAACATTAGCTGCAGATTTGCCTTTAGGCATTGATCACTTCAGGTACTTTGCTGGTGTAATCCGTGCGGAGGAAGGCTCACTTTCAGAATTGGACGCCAATACGGTTTCGCTGATTGTACACGAACCAATTGGTGTAGTGGCACAGATTATCCCCTGGAATTTCCCGCTGTTAATGGGGATCTGGAAACTGGCTCCTGCCTTAGCCGCAGGTAATTGTGTGGTCTTAAAACCAGCAGAAAGCACACCAATTTCCATCATGGTTTTGATGGAACTCATTGGCGATTTATTGCCTCCGGGCGTAATCAATGTCGTAAACGGTTTTGGCGCAGAACTCGGACGTGCATTAGTTACCAATCCTAAAGTTTCAAAGGCAGCTTTCACCGGATCAACACCAACAGGTAGATTGGTGATGCAATATGCAACTGAAAATATTATCCCGGTTACTTTAGAGTTGGGTGGAAAATCGCCAAACGTTTTCTTCAGTTCTGTGATGGATGAAGATGATGCATTTTTAGATAAAGCAGTAGAAGGTGCGGTGATGTTTGCCTTAAACCAGGGCGAAATTTGTACTTGTCCGTCGCGTTTGTTAATTCAGGAAGACATTTACGAGAAATTTATTGCCAGGGTAATTGAAAGAACGGAGTCGATTAAGATCGGTAGTCCCTTGGATAAAACCGTAATGATGGGTGCACAAGCTTCAAAAATTCAGTTCGAAAAGATTGCTCAATATATCAAATTAGGGAAAGAAGAAGGTGCCGAAGTATTAACTGGAGGGGAAGTAAACGAACTTCCTGGTGAGCTTGGCGGTGGATATTATATTAAACCAACCATTTTCAAAGGGCATAATAAAATGCGGATTTTCCAGGAGGAGATTTTTGGTCCGGTGCTGGCTGTAACCACTTTTAAAACAGTTGAGGAAGCGATTGAGATCGCGAATGACACACTTTACGGTTTGGGTGCAGGTGTTTGGACCAGAGATGCACATGAGCTTTACCAGGTGCCGAGGGCCATTCAGGCTGGTCGCGTTTGGGTAAATCAATATCACTCCTATCCTGCAGGTGCGCCATTTGGGGGGTATAAACAATCGGGTGTGGGAAGAGAAAATCATAAAATGATGCTCGGTCATTATCGCCAGACTAAAAATATGTTAATCTCTTACGATAAAAATAAATTAGGTTTCTTTTAGTTAGATCATGGTTTATGGTGAATTAGCTTATATCCTGGTGTTTCTTAAGAACGTAATCATGAGATAAATGAGACGAATATCACGGCTATAAACCATGAACCATATAACTATCAAAATATGAAGCGACATAAAACCATCTATACACTATTATGATAGCGCGAATAGACAGTACAGGGAAAGCTAAAGAGCTGATTGCAATTCTTAAAGAAAAACATGGGGAGCTCATGTTCTATCAAGCCGGAGGATGCTGCGAAGGCACACAACCCCAATGCTTCGAAAAAGGTGGCTATTATCTACGCATGAGAGATGTTTGCCTTGGAGAAGTAGAAGGTTGTGAATTCTGGGTGGACAGAGATCTTTTTGAATATTGGAAATTTTCGCACTTTACGCTGGATGTTTTGGATGGTTTCGGCGTTGGCGGATTTTCATTGGAAACACCTTTGCAAAAAACTTTCAAAATCCATTATCGCCTTTTTACTGAAGAGGAACTTAAAAATCTGGTACCTGTTAAAACTGCAGATTAAATACTATTTTTTCTTTTAAGGTCAGTTCGGCATAATCCGGCTGACTTTTTTATTTTATGGCAATTGGTATTGAAAATAAATACAATCTTTGCATCAAATTATAACCATGAGAAAAGTTTTTGCAGTTGCTTGCACCATCCTCACCTTATTTCTTTTAAAAGAAACCGTGAATGTTTTTATTACCGATGAAGCAGATATTGTGAAACAACGTGGAATTTTCATCGTGATTTGGCTAAGCATCTTTATTCCGTTTTTAATCTTAAGTCTTTGGTTATGGTCGCCTAAAAACAAGGACCGAGATGCAGAACAGTAAGCATTAATCTATCGGTCCTTGTCCAGACGAACGAAACAAAGAATCCAATTTATTTATAGTTTCAAGCTTGGCCATTATAGCCCGTTAAGATTTCTGTTGGTGCAACGCAAATCAATAAAAAGGTAGGACGAAAGACAGAAGTTTATTGATTAAGATAATCGCTATTGCCCAAATAATTATCCCGTAGATTTAGAGGACTTCCGCAGAAGCGAATAGTAAAAATCTGCGAAATCATTTTGATCTGCGGGCCAAAGCCAGGCATAACCTTATGTCCATTTTACAGCGCACGAGTTAGCTTATTTAATTCAGTATTTATTAATAACCAAGAAATAATCGCTATTGCTTAAATAATTGTCCCGCAGATTTAGAGGACTTCCGCAGAAGCGAGCAGCAAAATCTACGAATCACTTTGATCTGCTGGCCAAAGCCAGGCATAACCTTATGTCGTTTTACAGCACATGATTTAACTTATTTAATTCAATATTTATTATAACGAACTAAGAAATAATCGCTATTGCTTAAACAATTATCCCGCAGATTTAGAGGACTTCCGCAGAAGCGAGCAGCAAAAATCTGCGAAATTACTTTGATCTGCGGGCCAAAGCCAGACATAACCATATGTCCATTTTACAACGCACGAGTTAGCTTATTTAATTCAGTATTTATTAATAACCAAGAAATAATCGCTATTGCTTAAACAATTATCCAGATTTAGAGCACTTTCACAGAAGGGAATAGTAAACCTGCAAAATCACTTTGATCTGTGGGCCAAAGCCAGACATCATATTAATTATTAAAACATCAATTAGCCTATCGGTCCGGTGTCACACCGACCGAAAACAAAAATTAAATTTTAAATGTTGCTACAGAAGAATTTAGCATACAAACTACAAAACAATAGACATCTAACTTTTCTACCTTAAAACATTTTTCTATATTTGCCCAATCCTTCTCCAATGCAAAAGAAAACAATCTTTGACGGACAAAAAATTCAGATTACAATTAAGCGGCTTTGCCATCAGTTAATTGAAAATCACGACGATTTCGCAAATACCGTTCTAATTGGCATTCAGCCAAGAGGAATCTTTTTGGCTGACCGGATTCACCAGGAACTGCAACTCATTTTAAAAAATAAAAAAATCCTTAAGGGCAATCTCGACATTACCTTTTTCAGAGATGATTTCCGCCGAAAGGATGGTTTGGTAACAGCAAGCAGCAATTCCATCGACTTTATTATCGAAGGAAAAAAAGTTGTACTAATTGATGATGTATTATGGACTGGCCGAACCATCAGGGCAGCACTTGATGCCTTGCTGGCATATGGCCGTCCGGAAAAAGTAGAACTGCTGGTGTTAATAGACCGCAGATTTAGCAGGCATTTACCCATCGAACCAGATTATACGGGCCATGTGGTAGATAGCTTAAATTCACAACAGGTGAAGGTTACCTGGGCAAGCGAAGGAGCAGAAGACAAAGTGATTTTATTATCTGAACCACCCTTGCCAAAATAAGCATAAACGCTTTACGGAGGGTATTTTGGCATAGAAGCGCTATCTGACAGTTAATAACATTATAATAAACAGATAAAAAACAATACTATAGAAAATGGCAGCAGACAAACTATCAACCCGACATCTTTTAGGCATTAAAGATATTAACCGGAATGATATCGAATTGATTTTCGAAACTGCAGATAATTTTAAGGAAGTAATTAACAGACCAATCAAAAAGGTTCCTTCACTTCGTGACATTACCATTGCCAATATCTTTTTCGAAAACTCTACCCGAACAAAACTTTCATTTGAACTTGCTGAAAAGAGACTTTCGGCTGATGTGGTTAATTTTGCAGCCTCTTCCTCCTCTGTAAGTAAAGGCGAAACACTGATTGACACCGTAAATAACATCTTATCGATGAAAGTGGATATGGTAGTGATGCGTCACCCTTATGCCGGTGCAGGTCAGTTTTTGAGTAAACACGTTAAAGCGCAGATCGTAAATGCCGGAGATGGGGCACATGAACATCCAACACAGGCTTTGCTTGATGCTTTCTCTATCCGTCAGAAATTAGGTGATGTTTCCGGAAAAAAGGTAGTCATTGTTGGTGATATTCTCCACTCCAGGGTAGCCATCTCTAATATCCTTTGCCTGCAGCGTTTAGGTGCAGAAGTGATGGTATGCGGACCGACAACATTGATACCGAAACACATTCATCAACTGGGCGTGAAGGTAGAACATAACCTGATCAAAGCGCTAAACTGGTGTGATGTAGCCAATATGCTCCGCATTCAACTCGAGCGTCAGGACATTAAATATTTCCCGTCATTACGGGAATATGCGATGATGTACGGTCTAAACAAACAGATTCTGGATAACCTTGATAAAGAAATTATCGTCATGCACCCTGGCCCGATTAACCGAGGCGTAGAAATTACCAGTGATGTAGCCGACAGCAAACAATCCATCATCCTGGAACAGGTAGAAAATGGTGTGGCGGTAAGAATGGCAGTGCTTTATTTACTGGCAAGCCAGGGTTAAGTTTGGAGTTTTGAGTCCAAAGTCTAGTGGCCGGTATTAGTCTATTAGCAGTGGGTTGGAAAAAATATTCAGGAATTGAAAGCATGTTTCCGGACCTGACAGAGATAATTAATCTTCAGCTTCTTTACTCTAATGGCGGATGCGGCGGCACAAATAAACAACTGTACCAATGACGAATGACCATTGAACTCCTGGCCGAAATAAACCTCCTTTTTCAACAATCAGATCTACCCTGATACCAAACTAAAAAACCTTTCGTTAAAGTGTGTTATTAACAGATGTTAATTACTTATGTTGATAAACAGCAATACTATTTTTAATTTAGTACCAACCCTATTTGAAACCGATGGAACCTTTAAGCCTTAATCTCCTGCAATTATGGATTATAACGGCATCATCTCATGAAAAAGATATAGCATAATGAAAAAAAAATACTTATTAATTCCGCTACTTTTGGCAGGAAGTTTTAGCTCGTATGCACAGGTTAGTGCCGTCCAAAACCTCAATAAAAACTATCAAACCGGCTTAGAATTATTAGATAAAGAAAAATATACTGCTGCGGCACAACAGTTTAAGCTGGTAGAACAGCATCTTTATAAACCCTCTACCCAGACAGAGAGTAATGCCGAATTATCCCTGTTAAAAGAGAATGCAAAATTTTATGCTGCAGTTTGTGCACTTGAATTAACGAATAGCGATGCAGAAAGCTTGTTTCAGGCATTTATACGCGATTATCCACTCAATCCAAATACCAAACTGGCCTACTTTTACGTGGGTAAAACTTATTTCGGACAAAAAAACTATCAAAAAGCTTTAGAATGGTTTGAAAAAACTGATCCCTCAACGCTTTCTGCCAAACAGAGAAACGAATACCAGTTTAAGCAGGGTTATTCTTATTTCGAGTTAAAACAATATGATAAGGCCGAACCTTTGTTTGAGCAGGTGAAAAAAGAGGAAGGCGATTTCCAGGAAAGTGCCACCTATTATTTCGCCTACATCAATTACCTGAACAAGGAATACAAAACGGCATTGGCCAACTTCGAAAAGTTAAAGGGCTCTCCAACTTATGAAGCGAGTTATCCTTATTACATCACTTCGATGTATTATTTGGATGAACGCTATGATGATGTGATCAGCTATGCGCTAGAATCGATTCAAAAAACGAAGCAACAGTTCGAACCGGAAATGCTGAGCCTGGTTGCCGCTTCTTATTTCGCAAAATCAGACTTTAAAAATACTGAAAAATATTTCGCTGAATTTTATGCGAAAGACAAAAACGACACCAAAAACAATCTTTTTATTTATCAGTATGGTTATTCCCTGTTGCAAAATAAAAAATATAAAGAATCTGTAGCGGTACTCGAGAAATTAAATTCGGACGATGTTTACCTTCAAAACGGAATGCATACTTTGGGTAAAGCCTTTATCCAGTTGGGCAATAAACAAAAAGCACAAAGCGCATTCTTTAGGGCATCCCGTTTAGATTTCGACAAAGGCATACAGGAAGAGGCCTGGTTGAGTTATGCGAAACTGAGTTACGAATTAGATTTCCACCAACAAGCTTTAGAGGCTACACAAGGATTTCTAAAGGCTTTCCCTAAATCGCGTAAAATAAATGAGGCTAAAACCTTATTGGGTGAAGTTTTATTAACCACCAAAAACTATCAGGCGGCGGTAGATATTTTAGAACCTATTCCGGATAAAACATTAGAAGCTAAAGAAGCCTATCAGAAAGTAACCTATTTCCGTGGTTTAGAATTTTATAATGAGCGTGCCTTTCCAAATGCATTATCGATGTTCCTTCGTTCGGATAAATATCCTGAAGATAACGAAATTTATGCATTGAACACGTATTGGAAAGCAGAGTCGATGTATGAATTACGCAAGTTCGGTGAAGCAGTATCTACGTTCGAAAAATTCCTTAAACTGCCTGGCGCCGACAAAACCGGTGTTTATAACTTCGCAAATTATGCTTTAGCCTATGCTGCTTTTGAAGATGAAAAGTATAGCAAGGCCGCTAATTATTTCGAGAAGTTTTTAGCTGGAAGTGATAAAGATCAAAAAACAATTGATGATGCCACGATCCGTTTAGCCGATTCATACTTCGTGAATAAGAGTTACGGTCAGGCGATGACAAATTATAACAAAATCATCAACAGACATACTTCTTCTGAAGATTATGCCACCTTCCAGAAAGGAATGATCCAGGGATTGGAAACGCAGTACGATGCAAAAATTGCCACCATGCAAAGCTTGTTATCGCAGTTTCCAAATTCGAACTATGCTGATGATGCGGGTTTTGAAACGGCTTATACCTATTTTAACAAAGGTGATTTTGATAAATCTAAATCTGATTTAGTGGCTTTAGTAGCCAAATACCCGCGAAGCAGCTACGTACCAAAAGCTTTGGTAACGATTGGTTTGGTTCAATATAACCAGGATCAGGATGATGCGGCTTTAGAATCCTTTAAAAAGGTAGTGACAGAATATCCTGCCGTAGATGAATCCAAACAGGCGATGGAATCCATCAAAAATATTTATGTAGACCGTGGCGATGCAAATGGATTCATCAACTATGCAAACACCACTCCACTTGGAAATTATTCTAACACAGAGCAAGACAACATCATTTTTGCCGCAGCAAACAACCTTTACTTAAAGGGCGATGCCAATGGTGCTTTTCAAGCCGTAAACGCCTACTTTGATAAATTCCCAAAAGCCATTCATACTAAGGAAGCCAAATTCATCAGGGCAGAATCTTTAGTAAAATTGAATCGTCCGGATGAGGCCATTGCAGATTATGAATTTATTTTGAACGACTGGACGAGCGATTATACCGAACGTTCGCTCGTGAGCATTTCCCAGTTGTTCCTGAATCAGAAAAAATATAACGAAGCCATTGTTTATTTAAAACGTTTAGAAACCACCACTGATTACAAATCTCACTATGGTTTCGCCATCAACAACCTGTTAAAGGCTTACACGGCCCTGAACATGCCAGATGACATGATTAAATATGCACAGCTGACGAAAGAATCGGAAAAAGCTTCAGAAGAAGAAAAAAACAGTTCTGGTTTATTCTCTGGTAAAGCTTATTTACTGAAAGGTGATACTACCGCTGCGGTAAAAGAATTTAAAAATGTAGTGGCTAAAACCAAAACCATTGCTGCAGCAGAGGCAAAATACAATCTTGCGCTGGTAGAATATAACAAAGGCGATTACAAAACATCTTCGAAAACCTGTTTCGACCTGGTTAACAATATGGCATCTTATGATTATTGGGTAGCGAAAGCATTTATCCTGTTATCAGATAATTATGTTGCATTGAAAGATAACTTGCAGGCAAAAAGTACGCTTTTAAGTATCATTGATAATTACGAAGGCAAGGATGATATCATCCCAACAGCCAAAGAGAAACTAGAAAAACTAAACCAGAAGAAGTAAGATGATGAAGTCAATTAAATATATATATAGTTCACTGTTTTTTATAGCTGCCGGATTAATGACTGTGCAGGCGCAGGAAAAAAAGACAGAGGAAAAAGCAGTGGTTAATGAAGAGATTGAAGTAGTTCGTCCGTACAAGCCTATCTTGGCAGAAGCAGTAAAACTGAGAAGGAGTCCGAACCTGGATGACGTAAAAATCTATAAGGCAAAACTGAATTACAGCATTACTGACAGAAAGCTGGAAATTAACAGCGATATCCAAAAATTACAGGCACAAGCTGTAGCGGATGAAAAAGAAAGTATCTTAATTAATAATTATGTTAAAGGTGGTATAGGTAACCTGGGTACCATTTTTGGCGAAGCTTATTTTAACAATGGAAAAGATGAAGGTTTGCAGTTTGGTGGTTATTTCAAACACTTTAGTCAGGAAGGGAAACTAAACAAACAAAACAGCAGCGACCAGCAATTGAGTGTTTTCGGTCGCAGCATTTTAGATCAGCACACCGTAAGTGGTCGCATTAATGTTCAGCGTCATGGAACAAATTTTTACGGAATTGATACCGACAGACCAACCTTTAATACAGACCCTCAGAAACAGGCATTAACATTTGTGGAACTGGAGGGTGAGTTGGTAAAAAACTTTACTGAAGATCCGGATGCTTTAAGTTATGCGCTGAAAGCCAATGGTTATATCTGGTCGGATAAATTTGAAGCAAAAGAAAACTATTTAACCTTAAACGGTTATCTAAACAAAAGAATCAGTTCTTTTAACTTAGGTTTGGCTGCGTCTACAGAATTTGGAAATACTAAAGATGCTTTGACCAGTGTTGGTAACAACTTACTTCGTTTAAATCCATACATCCGCTTGCAGGTTAAGGGGGCAAAAGTAACCGCTGGGGTAAACTTCGTTCAGGAGTTTGGTGCTTTCAGCAGCACAAGGATCTTCCCTGCTGTTACAGCTGATTTCACTTTAATTCCGGATTATTTACAAGTTTTTGGGGAAGTAAAAGGTGATGTGAACAGAAACTCTTTAAGAGGTTTTACAGAAGAAAACCCATGGTTAAATAGTAATATCCTGATTAAAAACACGGTTGAAAAATTGAGTTTCAGTGCAGGGATTAAAGGAACTGGCGGCCCAGGCTTTGGTTATAAAGCAAGAGTATATGTTAAACAATTTGATGACATGCCGTTGTTCATTAACAACTTTGATAACCTGAACAAATTTGACGTGATCTACGATTTCGGCAAAACCAAGTTAACGGGTATTGAAGGGGAGCTTTCGGTACAGGTAAGTGATGCTTTAAAATGGACTGGAAAGTTAAATGTTGACGATTGGAAACCTGCTCAGGAAACTTACTCATGGTTTAAGCCAGGACTAAAGGTTAGTTCGAACTTCCTTTATACTTACAATAAAAAATTAAGTTTCAACGCTGCTGTAGTAATTCAGGATGATGTGAAAGCAAAAGTAAACGTACAAACTCCGGTAAATCCTTTGCAATATTTGGTACCGAATACCGGGATCGAACGTATCGAAACAGTTAAAGGTTTCGTTGATTTAGGTATTGGTGCAGATTATAGAATCAATAATAAATTCTCTGTTTTTGCAAAGGCTAATAACCTTTTAAATAGTAAGTATAACAGATTTTTGTATTACCAGGTAAACGGTTTAAACATTTTCGGCGGATTGACTTATTCGTTTTAAATAAGCGTTAAAATTTATCAAAAAGCGGCAGTATCATGGTACTGCCGCTTTTTTATTTTAGCTGTATCCTGACAAAAGACGAGAATGATTTTTAACGATCCCACCAAACCCTCGAAGTCAGTACATCTCCGCCTGGCATCCTACTTACGGCATCTCTGTAATTTTGTGGATTATTCAGAATCTCTGTTGAGAGGTAGATCATTCGCCTCGGAATAGTAGCATTCGTTACGTTTCCTCTATAGTTCACCGGAACCAGCTTAGGACAATCACTCCGCTTCCAGTTTAACCAGGCTTCAATAAAATTAAAGTTAGTGCCCGTAGCAATCCAGTATTGTGTATTTATATTATTTAGTGACGCTTCTGCACTGCTTTCATCAAGGAAATTTTGGCTAACGAAATGGTTAATACTGGTTGCATTTACTGTAGCTAATGGATCTAATTGAGCAAGAGACTGGATAGCACCCGCTAGTCCATTGGCATAGTGAATTGGTGCAGTTCCTTCAATATTCCATCCCCTTACTTTAGCTTCTGCCAATAGAAACTCAGTTTCTGCGTAGCTTAATATAAAAATTGGTCCGCCGAGTTTGAGGTATACATTGGTGCGTGGCCTGGAATATTTTCCAAGCGGAGCAAAATCACTTCCACTCCCTGTACCGCCGGGATAATCTGGAGCCTGACTGATATCCGTAGCCCCGCCTTGTAAATCATATCCATTCGGAAGCCCCAGCTGAACACTTGCGTCAGTATTTCCGGTGAGGTTTTGATCTGCACTTTTTGCCAGTCCATCATTAGGCACTTCTCCTATTACGCCGAGCCTGGGGTCATTCGTCTTGCGGAGCTGATCAATCAATGTTTTGCTCCATCGCACTTCGAGATAATCTGAATAAGTTCTGAGTGCAAGTGAACTTCCATTCTGGCTCTCAAAAGAAGAAGCATCAGTAATTAAAATTGCATTATCACTAATGTTAGCAAAGGTTTTACCCGCTGCCTTTTCAGCCCAGACTTTCGCCTTTTCCGGATTTACTTTTGTTAATCTCATGGCAATACGGAGCATTAAAGAATAACCAAACTTTCTCCATTTATTGATATCGCCTTTGTAAAAAAGATCGGCAGTGGGTCCGGGTTTATTCGAATCAAGCTGAGCTGTTGCAGTTTCGAGATCATTCAGCATCTGGCTATAAATAGCTTCCTGCCGATCATAAACCGGAAATTTGATTCCTTCGATCGCTTTTGCCGCTTGCGTGTAGGGTACATCTCCGTAGGTATCAGTAATTCGTTGTAAAATCAATACAAACATGATATCGCCAATTGCTATTAAATTTTGATTGGCGCCCGGGTTTTTCAATTTCGCCAGTCGCTGCATCTCCCGGATATAGGAGGCATCTTTATAACCTTCGTCAAAAATCCTACCCTGATAATCGGTAAAACTGCCGACATTTATGTATTTATCGCCGTTGTTATAATAATTGTAAGTAGAAGCAAACAGTTGCATCATCGTACTTTGATACAACAGCTGGTAATAACCGAGATTGGCATATTTCAACTGCGCCTGCGAGAGTAAATTGTTAGGATCGAAATTCTCTTCGGTAAGTTTGGTTGGGTCAGTATTTATCTTATCCAGTTTCGACTTTGAACAACCATTTATTAAAACGAGAAATGAAATTCCTATTGCACCTATCCTTTTCCAATTCATGGTTTATCTGAATTTAAAGTTAAAATTGATTCCAAAAGTCCGGGTGGCGGGTAGTGAAGCCCCCTCTATTCCTGCATAACCAAGTGTTGGCGAAAACTGTGATTCAGGATCAACATTATCACTGTATTTAAGCAAGGTAAATATATTTCGTGCAACCAAATCTATGTTGACACTGCTAAAAGGAGTATTTTTGAGAAATTGATTCGTAAAAGCATAACCCAACGTGGCCTGACGGAGTTTTATGAAACTGCCATTGAGTACTGATAATGCCGAAACATTCGTAGCCAGTTCGGGATAGTAAGCGTAGGCCGGAACATTTACCGTATTCCTTTGGCCACTTTCGGTTACCCCATCTGCAATAATACCGGTTTCCCGACCCACGAGTGTTGCTTTATTAAGTCCTTGTACATAACTGTAATATGCTGTTGCAGATAAAATTTTATTGCCGAAACGATAGTCGATTAAAAATGACAGATTAAACTGTTTGTAAGTGATGCTATTGGTGATTCCTCCGTATAAAGTGGGCATGGTACCACCCATCGGGATAAAAATACCCCGCTTCGGAATCCCGTCTGATCCGATGATAACATTTCCACTGGGATCGCGGAGGTAATCGTAAGCCATAATCTGCGTAATTGGTTTACCAACAACCAGTGCCGTATTGGCATTTAATGGCCTGTATGTTCCGGTGAGCGTATAATTGCTATTCCCATCTATAGAAAGCAACGTATTTTTCACCTTCGTCATGTTCAGGTTAATCTGCCATTTACTATTAGTTGTTAAGAGGGGTGTATAACCGAGCGCCAGTTCAATTCCCCTGTTCCGGGTAGCACCAAGATTAACATAAGCAGAGGTAAAACCTGTAGTTACAGATTGCTTAGCATTGATGATTTCGTTATGGGTAAGGCGGTTAAAATAGGTAAAATCAATATTAAAACGGCTATTAAAAAATTTGAGATCCAGACCAGCTTCTATTTCATTCAGGGTAAAAGGCTTCAGGTTGTAATTAGGCAGGTCGCCGGAAAAGCCGCCTATTGGCGTTCCATTTACATGATGATCAATGTTGTAATAAATCTGCGTGGTATAAGGCATGATGGGTTCGCCACTGGTTTTGGCAAAATCTAATCTTAGTTTACCGAAATCCAGGCCTTTCCATTTCAGCAGATCTGAAAAGATGAAACTGCCTGATACACCGGGAACGAAAATTCCACGGTTATTGACTGGCAAGGTAGAATAGATATCATAACGGCCGGTTACGGAGAAATTGAGAAAACGTAAGTAACTCAAATCTGCTGTGTAATAGGCCGATTCCGTGACAATCCTGGAAACATTGAACATCCTGGTACTGCTGATTAGATTTTCCGGAACGTATAAATAAGGTGTGATAAATTGCGAGCCTTTCAACTGTTCGCCATTGCCCTTTCTTTCTCGGTAATTTGCACCCAGCGAGAGTTCAAGGCTCAATTGATCGCTCAGTTTTTTATTTGCGCTGAGTAAAACATCACTGTTAAATTCAGCAGTTTTGTTTTGATCGTAAGCATTGATACCACCTTGCCTGTTAATCGAAAATGCCGTTCCGGTAGGTAAAATACTCACCACTTTATCTTTACTTAAATCATAGCCAACCCGTCCCTGAAGCGACATCCAACTTGCCAGTTGATACCTCATCACAGCAGAAGTAATGTAGCGGTTTCGGTTGGCGTAATCGGCTTGCTTATTCATTAAAAAATAAGGGTTCGTTTTATATTCATCGGCATTCCATCGCCGCTCGAAACCGGTTTCTGAATCAAAACCAGGGGCGAGAATCGACTGATCCAGGCTGGTAGCTAAAGCTGAAATCCCATAGTTAGCATTTAAAGGTCCGTCGCTTAAATAACTTTTATTTTTATTCCGTTCATCAATATAATTTCCGGTCAGGCTTAATGAAAGCTTCTTGGTTAGTGCCAGACTTCCGTAAAAATTGATTGATTTTCGGTTGAGTGCACCATTGGTTAAAATGGAATTATAGTCTAAGTTAGAAACTGAAACCCGGTAATTATTGCTGGTATTTCTGCCCGTAAGTGAAAGGGTATTGGTAACTGCAGGTGCTGTTCGATAAAAAGTCTGGATGTTATTTTTCGCCGGATTATATGGCCGCATGGAACCATCAACCTGCATGGTTAATTGTCCGTCCATGATTTCTCCCCAACTAAGCAAACCCGTGTTAATGGCATTATACAAATCTGAAGGACGTTTATTCTGCGCACCCTGACCATACAAATATTGATAATCGGTGGAGTTCACCGGAACATCAAAAGCCAGATTTGCGTTATATTCCAATTTCGGATCGGCAGTTTCCCCACCACTTTTAAGATTAATCAGGATTACACCATTTGCGGCCCTTGCACCATATAATGCCGAAGCGGCCGAACCCTTCAGAATCGTGATGGTTTCAATATCATCAGGATTGATGTTGCTGATACCGTCGCCGTAATCGGCACCACCATATTCGTTGGCACTTCCCCTGATACTATTATCGATGGGTACACCGTTGATCACAAATAAAGGTGAGGCGGCAGTCATGCTCGAAACACCACGAATCAATACCCGCGCCGCAGATCCTGGTCCGCCATTTACACCAGTGATATTCAAGCCGGCAACCCTGCCCTGCAAAGCCATGATTAAATTGCTTTCTCTTGCTTTTGAAATGGATGATCCTTTGATAGTTGTTAAAGCATAGCCTACTTTTTCATTATCTTTTTCAATCCCCAGAGCGGTAATTACAACTTCTTTCAATACACGACCGCTATCTGCTGGTAATTTCCCTTCAGCCGTTTTTCTGATTACAATTAAATTATTTGGCAACAGCGAATAGGCATAACCGCTATTGCGCAGCAGTTGATCCACTACTTTGAGTGCTTCCTCTTTTTCTACTTTAACGGAAACCTGATGTTTCGGAATTTGCGCTTCACTGTAAGCGAAGTGATAAATGGTTTGTTGCGATATGGAGGTGATCACCTCCTCAAAATCTGCATTGTTAAAGTTGAGCGTAACCTTTGTTTGCGCAGCTGCATAAAACGGAAAAAGCATTCCGATAAATAATACGACTTTTTGCAGCAAACCCATGGCCACAAATATACGTGGCTAATGCTTTGTACTAGCGGAAGATATAGACATTTTTACCCTTTATTGAATAATTAAAGTTTTCAATGAATTTTAATGCATCTAACGCTTCATTAATATTTTCTTTGGTAAAGTGGGCGGTAAACTCCATCTTTTTCAAATCGGGATCTTTAAAATATATCTTGACATCATAATGCCTTTCAAAAAGCCTGGAAACCTGATCGAAATTTTTATTTTTAAAAACGAGTTCATGGCTCGTCCATGCAGTTTCTTCTACACCGCCACTTTCAGTTTGACTTACCTGGCCTTTGCCGTCTACCAAGGTGAATTTATCATTTGGCCGTAAAGTAAAGGGTTGTTTATCGCCATTTTTAAGTGCAATCTCAACTTTACCGCGGATTAAAGTAGTTTCGGCGAAATCATCATCAGGATAGTTTTTAACATTAAAAGCAGTCCCCAACACTTGCACGTCCATTTTTTCAGTATGCACAATGAAAGGATGTTGCGGGTCTTTTTTTACATCGAAAAATGCTTCTCCGGATAGATAAACATTTCTATTATCGCCACTAAACTTTTTCGGATACCTGAACAGGCTTGCAGCATTAATTTTGACAACAGATCCATCTCCAAGTGTAATCGTTCTAATATCAGCGGCTTTAGTCTGCGCTTTCACTAAGACTAAACGGCTGGAATCGTCTGAAAAAAGTACTTCTCTATAGTATAATAAAATGGCTCCTGATACGATGGCAACCATGGCAGCAACTCTTAACCAAAGGAACCTTTTACTTTTTAAAACTTTTAATCGGGTTTCAGCAGGAGCCTGAATCTGGCTTTTAATGCGATCGAAAACCACCTCGATATTTGCTTCTTCTTCCGTTTCAGATTCCAGGTAATTTTGCAACAGTTGATATTCTTTATTTAATGCTGCATGATTTTCTAAAAGTGATTTCAGTTCCATAGATTCATCCGCAGAAATATCTCCGGCCAATTGTTTTCCTAGCAATTCTGTAAATCTCTGATCTGTCATTTTAGTTGTGGTTCTATTTAAAGGTTCCTGTTTTTTTGAAAATTGCCTACAAGTAAGATAAAAAAGATAAGGAGCCCAAGAGCATCAACAACGAAATTATTGTTCCGCTTGGGGTTTCGCCAGACTCCATTTCAGCTAAGGGTTTTAAAATTAACCGAAGTTTGGCAAGTGCTCTGAATAATTGCGTTTGCACGGTTCGGGGTGAAATATTAAGCAATTCGGCCACCTCTTTATATTTCAGTCCGCCTTCTTTAATCAACCTGAACACCTCCCGGGCCTGGGGTGCCAAAGTTTCAATGGCGAGATGAAGTTGTTGATGAAGTTCTTTTGTTTCAAGAATATATTGCGGCGTTTGTGCTGTTGCCGAAACATCTTCATCAACATCTGCTAAATCCATAAACGTAACTGATGATTTTTTTTTAAGGTGTTTTAGCGATTGGTTTTTAACTGCGATAAAAAAATAGCTTTCAGGGTTTAAAACGTGTGTACTTGCGCTACGATTTTCCCAGCACTTCACAAAAACCTCTGTAACCAGATCTTCAGCAGCTTGTTTATCACCAACATAATAAATGGAAAACTTAATCAGCCGGCTATACAAAAACCGGTACAGCTGCTCAAAAGCGTTCATATCACTTTCCAGGCAAATCTTACTCCATAAAACGACCAGATCTGGCTTTGCTGCTTTCAAATTGATTAGTTTAGTTAATCAAACGTAAAGTAATCAAAAAAAATCTAGTCGGCAGCCAGTTTAATAGAAAAATCTGATTCCTCAAATGGCTGCCAAACCTTATTTAATGCCAATAGCCGTATTTTAAGTAAATGATTATCAGGCCCGAAGAAATAAATATTAAAATCATCAGTTTTTCTGTAGGCAATTTATCCTCCATAAATGCTCTTAACTGATAGACCATCCAGATGGATTCTGTATGGCGACTAACAATTAACCAAATAATTATTATTCAAAATTATTCTTAATGAATATGAAAAAATCTTTACAGCTCACTTGTTTATTGCTTTATGCATCAACAGGTTTGTACGCAGCTGCACCAATTAATCATTTTAATCACGCGGTTTCCTTCCATTCGGTTTACCAGGATGTGATTAAAGGAACGGTAAAAGATGAAAAGGGCATTACCCTACCCGGCGTAACTGTTGTGATAAAAGGTACAAAAACCGGAACACAAACGAATGCCTCTGGCCAGTATAGCATTTCTGCTAAAGCCGGTGATGTTTTGGTCTTCTCCTTTATTGGTTATCAAAACAAAGAGGTAACGGTGGGTACAGAAAGTACTGTTGATGTTTCGATGGGTGCTGATTCTAAAAACCTGGAAACCGTTGTGGTAACGGCATTGGGTGTTAAAAGGTCAGAAAAATCGTTAACCTACAATACACAGCAAGTATCAGGAGATGAATTATCAAAGGTTAAAAGCCCTAACTTAATGAACTCGCTTAACGGAAAAGTAGCAGGCTTAACTATCAGTCCGAGTGCTTCCGGAGTAGGTGGTTCTGCAAAGGTAATTTTACGTGGTAGCCGTTCAGTGAGCGGAAATAACCAGCCTTTGTACGTGATTGATGGGGTTCCGATTAGCAATAACGGTAATGCAAACGGCCAGCAAAACAGTGTATTTGGAGGTGGTCAGGATGGCGGAGACGGAATTTCCAACTTAAATCCTGATGATATTGCAAGCATCACAGTTTTAGAAGGTGCATCTGCGGCAGCATTATATGGTAGCCAGGCGCAGAATGGTGTAATTTTAATCACCACCAAACAAGGTAAATCAGGTAAAACTGAAATTGGTTTCTCTTCCGGTGTAAATATTGATAACATCGCTTACAAACCGAAGTTCCAAAACAGCTACGGACCAGCATCTGCTACTACGAGAGATAGCTGGGGAAGTGCAATTAATAACACTACAGATAATCTAAGTGATTTTTTCCGGACCGGAATCAATACTTCAAACGCGATCAATCTTTCTGGCGGATCGGAAATTGCACAAACTTATTTTTCTTACTCAAACACTTATGCAAGTGGTATTCAGCCAGGAAATAAGTTAAACAGAAACAACATCAACTTACGCGAAACCGCTAAATTTTTAAACAACAAGTTAACGGTTGATGCGAGTGTAAACTACATCAATCAGCGAATTAATAACAGTCCTACTTTAGGTTTATATTTAAATCCGTTGGTGGGTTTATATCTTTTTCCTCGTGGTGTAGATATTAATCCTTATAAAGAGCAGTATTTGCTTTCTAATAATACAGGTACTGCCCGCCAGAACTGGTTAGGTGGTTCGGCAGATATTAATCAAAACCCTTGGTGGTTAACCAATTTAAATCCGAATACGGCTATCCGTAACCGTTTCTTATTAAGCGGAAGCGTAAAATATGATGTAGCCAGCTGGTTAAATGTTCAGGTAAGGGGAAATATGGACAGAACGACTGATGATTATGAAAACCACAGGTTCTCAGGAATCAACGGAAACTTTAATTCTACCGGAACAGGTTATTTTTCACAAAGCAACCAGACTTTTGTACAAAAGTATGTAGATGCAATTGCAAACATTACGGTGCCATTAACCGGATCAGATTTTAAACTGAATGGGTTAATTGGTGGAAGTATTAACGATCAGAAAACTTCTGGTTTGTCTCTTGCAGGAAATTTATCAGCAGTTGATTTCTTTACGCCATCAAACACCATCGTGGCGCAACCTGGTACCTTTACCGGGAATACGTTGACCAATACCACAGCGATTATTCCAAATCACAATCAGTTGCAGGCTGTTTTTGGTAACGCCAACTTATCTTATAAAGACTGGGCATTTTTTACCGTTACAGGAAGAAATGATTGGTCATCGAACTTATCGTACACGCCAAATAATTCTTATTTCTATCCTTCTTTTGGTTTGTCTTTCATTGTTTCGCAAATGTTTAAATTGCCTGAGGCCATCAGCTATGCAAAAGTGAGAGGTACCTATGCAGAGGTTGGAAATACGGTTCCGCCATACCTTACCTTTATTCAAAATACCTTAAAGGCAGATGGTGCATTGTTATTTAATACCAATGCAGCTTTTAGAGAATTGCAGCCAGAACGTACCAAATCTTTCGAGATTGGAACAGATCTACGTTTCCTGGCTAACCGAATCAACTTTAGCTTCACTTATTACAAAACCAACACCAGAAACCAATACATTCCGGTAATTGCGCCACCATCTTCACTGGTATCTACCGGTTACTTAAATGCTGGAAATGTAGAAAACAAAGGTATCCAATTCATTTTAGGCGCTGATGTGGTGAAAGGTGACGGATTCAACTGGAACACCTCGATTAATGGTTCTGCAAACCGCAATAAAATTATTGATATTGCATCTGAAGACAGAATTTTTAGTATAGACTTAACGGGCGGCGGTAATAATTCTTATATATCCAGGTTAAAAGTTGGTGGTTCTTATGGTGATATTTATGGCTATACCTTACAGCGTGATGCACAAAACAGAATCATTTTAGGTGGAGACGGAACAAGCGCTTCGCCATACACACCATTAAAAAGCGCAGACTTCAATTACATTGGCAATGCCAATCCGAAATTCCAATTGGGTTGGAACAACAGTTTCAGTTATAAAGATTTCAGTTTGAGTTTCCTGGTTGATGGTAAATTCGGCGGAAAGGTGTTATCGTTAACAGAAGCATTAATGGACGAAGCCGGCGCATCTGAAGCGACTGGCAATGCCAGAAATCAAGGCGGTGTTAAAATTGATGGTGTGGATACGAGAGGAAATGCAGTTTCTGCAAGCATCAATCCACAAAGTTATTATTCTATCGTTGGTGGAAGATCAGGCGTATCTGGCGAATACATTTACAGCGCAACTGTGGTACGTTTAAGAGAAGCCGCTTTAGGTTATACTTTCCCGTTAACCGGTAAAACTTTCAAAAGCATGAAGTTTTCAGTTACCGGCAGAAACCTAGTGTACTTCTATAAAAAAGCACCATTTGATCCGGAGCTCACGATGTCGACAGGAAATGGTTTATCGGGTATTGATGTATTCAATCAGCCTGCCACCCGTACTTTAGGTTTCAATCTAAATTTAACATTTTAATTCTATTGAAAAACAACATGAAAACGATATATCAAAAATCTGCTGATAAAGGGATTAAAGGATGGTCTGCTGTTTTGCTGGCATCTTTAATGGCCCTGAATTTTGGATGTACCAAAAACTTCGAAGAGTTTAATACCAACCCTACAGCACTTTCACCAGAGCAAACTACTGCCCTTTTAAAATCTGCAATTGGTCCGATAGAGCAGGAAATTTTTCACAACTATCAAATCGCACAGAACTTAAGTGCTGATGCATTTAGCGGTTACATGATGGCACCAACGCCATTTAACGGCGGTATTAACAACATGAACTATTCGCTTAATAACGGATGGAACAGTACCGGCTTTAATGATCAGTATAATTTCGTAATGGCACCGATTTCTAAAATTGGCCAGAGCGAGGTGAAAACGAAATCGCCTGAGGCCTGGGCTATCGCCCTTTTGGTTCAGGTGATGGCGATGAGTAGGGTGACGGATAAATTCGGTCCGATTCCTTATACGACGGCTGGATCATCTTTAATATCTACGCCATATGAAGATCAGAAAACGGTTTACAATGCCTTTTTTAAGCAAATTGATACCGCAGCGAATAACCTACAGGCTTTTATTTCTGCCAATCCAAACAAAACTGCTTTTTATGATAAAGGAGATTTGATTTATTCCGGCGATCCGGTAAAATGGCTGAAACTGGCGAATTCACTGCGTTTACGTTTGGCCACGCGAATTGTGAAAGCTGATGCCGCTACGGCAAAAATTCAGGGAGAAAAAGCATTAAGTGCGCCGGGTGGCTTATTATCTACGGTTACAGACAATGCTGCGGTTGCCCAATCTGGAACCAGAGATAACGATTTATGGGTAGTTACCGTATCTTATGATGGCGATAATGCTTTGGGTGCTGCTTTACAATCGTATTTAGTGGGTTATAATGATCCACGCTTACCCATTTACGCTACACCTGCAACAGATCCCCTGTTTGCTGGTCAGTATGTGGGCATCAGAGCGGGAGCCAATACTTCGTTTAATGGCTTAGGCAAACCTGGATACAGAAATTATTCCAGCTTAAATTCAAGTGATAATTTAAAATCGCCTGCCGGACAAAAAGCACCTCAAATTTTGATGACGGCGGCTGAAGTTTGGTTTTTGAAAGCAGAAGCTGCTCTTCGTGGATGGGCAGGTGCTGGAGATGCACAAACGAATTATGAAACCGGAATTTCTACTTCACTTCAACAGTGGAATGTAAGTGCTGGAAATTATTTAGCGGATGCAACAAGCAAACCAATGGCCTATATTGATCCGAAAAACCCGGCAAACAATTCCGCAGCCGTAAGTACCATTACGGTGAAGTGGGATGCAGCAGCTTCGAATGAGCAAAAGCTGGAAAGAATTATTACGCAAAAATGGTTGGCTATCTTCCCTGACGGACAGGAAGCCTGGTCTGAATTCAGACGTACAGGTTACCCGAAATTGTTCACCGTAGCGAATAATTTCAGCAACGGAACGATTAATACCCAAACGCAAATCAGAAGGTTGCCTTATCCATCTACCGAGTTCGGAAATGGTAACAGTGCAGAAGTCGTTAAAGCGGTTGGCCTATTGGGCGGACCTGATAACGGCGGTACCAGATTATGGTGGGACGTTGATAAGGGGAATTTTTAATTCAATTGATAATAGTTTAAAGGTAGGATGACTGAGGTTATCCTACCTTTTTTTGTGGGGTTGAGCGTGAGGAAGGCGTAAGGATAAGAGAGCAAAAATCCAGAGCAGACAACCAAATAAAAACGACAAAAAAACAAGCCAACAGATTTAAAAAGATGAATCCTTATTTAACCACCATACCCTGCGGGCATCCCTCATTGAGCATAAGAAAAGAAGGAATAAGCTACTTAAAATCCGGGATCGGAAATAAATACCCTCCAAACAAAATATACGACCAAAGTAAAGTCCAGAAAATATTAAAAATTTGTGCGACCACAAACGTCAACGCCGGCTTGCCTCCCTGCAATTTAACCAATGAAGAAAATTTAGCTTCCATCCCGATGGAAATAAAGGCAATCGCAAACCAGATGGTACGTAAACCGTTCAGTGTTGGCCCTACACCTTTAGCCGTTGCTGGTGAAAGCAGAAATGAAAATACTAAGGATGCACCGACAAATCCCAGCACAAATTTTGGAAAGCGTTCCCAAACAATTTTAAGTCCCGGGCTTTTGGGTTTAACAGCCGAAATTTCACCAGTTAAGTTAGCAGGCTTTCTGTAAGCCCACCAGATGGCAATAAAAAAGGCCGCTAAACCGATGAACACATTTTGCGAAAACTTAGCAATCACACCAGCTTTTACAGCAATCGGGCCGACTAAATCGCCAGCTGCGGTTACCGTTGCGGTGGTATCTAAAGTTCCGCCAAGCCAGGCACCCCCAATCACTTCCGGGATTTGAAAGTACCGAACCGCCCAGGGTAAAATCACCATCATCGGGATCGCCATAATTAAGACCAGCGTGGTGACATACGATAATTTCTTCTTATCTCCGTTTATTGCACCAGCTGCTACAATGGCTGCAGATACCCCACAAATAGACACTGCAGATGCGAGGATAATTCCAAATTCATCGTCTACCTTTAATTTTCGGCTTAACCATAAAGAGAAAAACCAAACGGCACTCACTACAATCACTGCCTGAATAATACCGGGTAAACCTGCTTTAATTAAATCAGCAGATAAAATGGTCGTACCTAAAATGACCAGACCGGTTTTGATATAAAACTCTGAGCGAACGGCTTCCTTTAACCATGTTGGGAGTTTAATCAGATTGCCTAGCAAAATTCCAATGAGCAATGCAAAAACCACATATTCCAATCCGTAATAAGATACGGTCTTGTTTCCACCAATAATGAAAGCGATATTGGCGAGGAGATATATGAAACTGAAGCCGGCGGCAAACCTGGCAACGTTTCCGCCGGATAATGCAATGGCGATACTGGTCAGTGCCAAAAAGATCACCCCGGTTTCCAGCATGAGAAGCAGGTTTCCGGAAGATAAAATTTTATTAAATAAATCTTCACTTCCACTCCATTTATAAGCAGGTAAGGCGATGATTGTGCCGCTATTGGTTAAAAATAAAACCGTGGCAATGATAATGGAACCCAAAATTACGGCCCACCAGTCTTCCGTTAAAGATTGTAGAAAGGTCTTCTTATCTGGCGTAATTCCTGCATCGGTTAATGCAGCACTGTTTTCTGTTGCTGTATTCTCTACTGACATCATTTTTTTGTTATGAATTTTATTTGATTTCGATTTTAAAAATATCTTTTAATGCGGCCTTCGCAGCATTGTATCCGCACATGCCATGCACACCTCCGCCAGGTGGCGTAGAGGAAGAACAGATATAAAGTCCCTTTGCAGAAGTTTTATAGGGCGACCATTTCAGCACCGGCCGGGTAAACAACTGTCTGATGTCCAAAATCCCTCCATTAATATCGCCACCGATATAGTTTGGATTATGGGCTTCCATCTGTTCGGTATTCATGGTATTTCTGGCCAGAATAACATCCCTGAAACCCGGTGCAAAACGTTCTACCTGGTTTTCGATAATGCTAGTCATATCTTGCTTGGAACCATTAGGAACATGGCAATACGCCCAGCCCGTATGTTTTCCCGCTGGCGCACGGGATGAATCGAAAAGACTTTGCTGGGAGAGCAGTACAAAAGGTTTTTCAGCCTGCCTGCCTTTACTGGTCATTAACTCTCCTTCTGCTATTTCTTCAAAAGTATTGCCGAGGTGAATTGTACCTGCCGTTCTACAGGCTTCGGCCGTAAATGGAATAGGTTCGGCTAATGCCCAGTCAATTTTGAATACCCCCATTCCGTACCTGTAGCGTTCCAGCTGCCATTTGTAAATATTAGAGAATTTATGCCCGGCAATTTTCAGCAATTGTTTTGGCGTTACATCGAAAAGAATAGCATGAGCAGAAGGCAGTTTGGAGAGATCGGTAACAAAATTTCCGGTTTCAATCTTGCCTCCAATGCTGAGAAAGTAACTGGCCAAAGCATTTGCAATGGATACAGAACCTCCTTTCGGAATTAGCCAGCCTTTCAAATGCCCCGTAGCCATCAGCACCAAACCGATTGCCGTTGTACTTAAATTGTTTAACGGCTGAATGGCGTGGGCGGCCATCCCACCAAATAATCCGCGCGCCGCCTGCCCTTTAAAATGATTGACAAAATAGGTAGCACTGGTGAGGGCTTTTAAACCAAAACTGGCCAAAGCCAGCGGGTGTGAAGGAAAACGCAGTGGCCCGAGTGTATCTTTGTCAATGAGCGGCCAATCTGAAGTTACAGACGTCATCAGTTTTTCGTAAGTGCGGGCATCATCACCCAAAAAACTGGCGGTATGTGAAATCGAGTGATCCAGAATTGCTGCCGTGCCATCATCAAAAGGATGGGCGGCGGCAAGTGTTGGGGAAATAAACTCCAGGCCATGCGCAGCTAAAGGAAGGGTTTTGAGGAAGGGCGAGGCCACAGCCATTGGATGAATCGCTGAGCAAACATCATGTACAAAGCCAGGCAGTGTCAATTCTTCAGAAGCGAGGCCGCCACCAATTTTATCCTTCCCTTCAATGATCAATACAGATAAACCCTGCTGCTGTATTAAAATAGCCGCAGCCAGTCCATTCGGACCAGAACCCACCACTATTGCATCATAATCACGTTTTTCCAAACTCATTTTTATTTCGTCTAATTTTCCGGCTTAAAAAATACAAAGCCATCTTCCCTAATCTGCCAGGCTGTAACCGGGTTCATATGGTAACCACTTATATTCGGCCCTCTTGCCTCAATCAATTGTTTTAGTGTAGGCTGTAAATAGCCTGTTTCATCGGTTACCCGGCTTAAAATCGCTGTCGGAGAGCCATTCCAGTTCCATAAATATCTGAAATAAGTATGGGCTTTGCTCAAAACCGGCTCCTGTAATTTTGCCATTTCCCAAGTTTTCCCGGCATCGGTACTCACTTCTACCTGGGTCACTTTCCCCCTTCCGCTCCAGGCCAGGCCACGAATTTCTACATATCCTTTTGTAATCTGCTGCGGATAAGAAGGATATGTAATGATTGAGCGCGCATCCATCTCAAAGCTAAACATTCTGATTTTATCCTGTACCGGATACGTATATTTTGAAGTTTCTTCCCTAGTCATGTAAGGTTCTTCGGATAATTCAATCCTTCTGAGCCATTTTATATTCATATTTCCTTCAAATCCGGGAAGTAACAACCGAATCGGATAACCTTGCTCCGGCCTGATGGCCTCTCCGTTTTGGGCGTAAACAATCATCGCATCATCCCAGGCTTTGGCTAGCGGAATGGTTCGCGTCATCACGGCCGCGTCTGCCCCTTCTGCCAGAAACCATTTGGCTTCGGCTTTGATTCCCACTTCGTTAAAGATTGTTGCTAATAGTACGCCCGTCCATTCACTCTGGCTGGTTAAGCCCAAAATATCCTGAGGGGTCATCTCTGCTTTCCCGGTTCTGAAATTTCCGGCACACTCAATAAAACAGGTGCGGGTAACCGATGGAAACCGCTTTAATTCTGCCAGCGTGAACTTCATTGGTTGATCCACCAGGCCGTGAATCAATAATTCATGCTTAAGCGGATCAATTGTTGGAATACCGGCATGGTGCCGCTCAAAATGAAGATCGGAAGGTGTAAGGGTACTGTGAAAATCCTGCAGGGGTGTACGGGAAGAAATATCTGATGGTTTCCGAACAGGGTTTTCGAAACCCGATCGCTTACCTAAAGGACTTGGCCCCGGGCCGGGTGTTTTGGTTGGGTCGTCATTGATTACTTCAGGCATATTAACGGGATCCTTTTCCAGGGCGAACAACCCATCAACCGGCAATACCGCAGCAGCCAGGATGCCACCTAACAGGGTTCGCCTGCTCATGTGTCCCGGTTTTTTTTCAGGAGCAAATTTTAGTTTCTTTCCCATTATTTAATTTCTGCCCCTCCCCGGCGATCATCCATGATAAAAAGTTTTTTAGCCGGCATCACCACTTTTGGAAGATTTTTAGCATCCAGCACCACATCAGCACCTACAATTTTATTGGCATTTAGCAGGTAAGCACTTAAGCTGTAAACTTCGTTATTGGTTAAGGAACCCGGAAGATTGTACGGCATGGCCCGCCTGATGTAATCAAATAAAGTGGTGGCATAGGGCCAGTAATTGCCGATGGTTTTTGGTTTGGCAGTTGCCAAAGTATCACCCACCAAAGCACCACCTGCTAATTTTACCGCTCCGGTTTGGCGGCCGTTTAAACCATGGCAAACCGCACATTTCGTATCATAAATTACTTTCCCTTTTTTAACATCACCTTGTCCGGCAGGCAATCCCTTTCCATCCGGACGAACATCAATATCCCAGGCGGTAATCTCAGCACCTGTTGCCGGCCTGCCGAAACCAAATTTTACAGGCTTCTTTACACTATCTGTAAACGGTTGCCGCTTTTGAGCAACTACACAGGTATCATTTACAGAAAGCAGGATCAGTCCAAACAAAAAGCCAAATATGAATAGTAACCTCTTTTTCATTGCCTAATACTTTCCTGCATTTAAGGTACTTTTGGGTAACACATATGGTCTGTCGTAGCGATTTAAAACAATAGAAACTGAATCATTGTATTCATTTAAACCGGTTAATAGCACTTTAGATCCATCTTTGGTCTCATAATGAAGCACCATTCTGTTTCTTCTAATTTCCTTGGGTTGCGCTGCAAACTCCCGGTCTCTCCGGGTAGACCATGCACGCGGATCGATCATTTCTTTTTCATTCCCAATATGTGCCCAGGCAGCTTTGCTAATCCACTCATCCGGTTTTTTAATTTCAGCTGTCGCTGCTTTATTTTTAGCCTGACCACGAAGCGCCATCACATTTTTATCCTGCAGATATAGCACCTTATCGATAGTATCGGCATAGTAATGAAAGGCGCGTTGTCCGCCCGCCACACCACTAATCTCGAAGGTCCGCTGAATGTCGCGCATCGGACTACCGCCTCCGTTTGAAGGATCAATCAGCACTGGCCGGTTTACCCTGAAAGTAAGTGTAGTCCAGTTTTCGAAGGTAGCTTCCTGCCAGCGGGTAGAATCCAGTGGATTAAAGGGAACCACCTGTCCGTTTATTTTAAATTCCGTTACCCGATAGTTTCCGCGGAGGTTTTTGACGCCTGCCGTAGCGGGTTGCTTATAGGGATCATATTTAAAATTGATAATCTCGGTATAAGTCATCACCCCGAAAAAAATTAAGAAGGTTAACACCTTTAAACCAATCCGCGTGTATTTCCATGCTGGTTTTCTTAGGTCTGGATATACCCGAAAAGGTACGGTATAACGTTCCAGTATGAGTAAGTTGTATAGCTTCGGAATATCATCTGCCAGCAGAAACAATCCCAGAACCACAAAATAAAAAGCATATACATGCACACCACCATCATAGGCATAATTTACAAAAGTGATGTCGCCCAATGCGGCAATGAGCAAAATGGCTCCGAAAGTAGTCGTTTTCCTGAAGAACAACAGTGCGCCCGCCAGAATTTCAACTACGCCGCCAAAAACCTGGTACCAGGGCACAATCCCAACTGATAGCCAGTAAATTTTCTGCGCGGTAAAATCACCAAAATTACTGTTCAGCAAACCCAAAGATGGATAAGGCATTTGCGTGGGAAACAATTTGGTGAAGCCGAAGCCAATAATTCCAATACCGGCCCGGTAGCGCACCACCACCCGAATCCAGTAATAAAGCTCGTGATAAGATTTTCGCTTCCGGTCCAATACAGACCAGATGGCACCACCCAGCAACCCGATGAACAATGCAACACCCCAATCGGCATAATCGGCCAGGAAACTTTTCTTTGCGGGTAGTGCAACCGTGTTTGCGGTGGCTTTTTTTCCTGAATTTTCTATTTTGACTGAGTTCTTTTTATCTTTTCCGGAAGCTGCATTCCCATCCGGAGAGTCTGTAATATCCCGGTTCCGCTGACCGCCAAAAAGGGAAAGGAAACCCGGCTGAAAACGTGCGATATCATAAAGGTCGCGGTAATGCGGACGAGACCAATCCAGCGTCAAAACATTTTTATACCAGTTGGGTGAAAATGGAATACACATGGCCAGCAGGAAGATGAACAACACACGGAATCCGAATTTCTTCAGTGCCGACCAGGGTTTCAGCGCTGTAGGCGAAATATCCGCGGTATCTTGAATTTCGTTTTTACTAAGGTCAGACATGATTTTTTGATTTTACAGTATACTCCATTTAAAGTTTAAGTGCTTTCCGGCGGCTCATTTTTAACGGATATTTTTTATTTATCCGGTTCAACACTACATACAGAGAATCCCTTTTTTCATTAACCCCTTTTAAAATAATCGTTGCCGTATCTGGCCGGCTGTATTTAAATGTTAACTGCTCATCCTTGTAATGAAAGTTTTTATTCTCCAGCAGAAGCAAATGATTTATCGTATCAAGCTGATAGGCATAATAATGTCTGCCTCCACTACCGGCCAGCTCATAATTTCGTTCCTTATCGTGTGTAAAAATCCGCTCGTCATTCAAAGAATCGATCAATACCGGCCGGTTGGAACGTATACTGATTGTGGCCCATTTTTCAAATACCACATCTTTCCACCTCACCGGATCGGCAGGGTTGTAAGGCAAAACTTTGTTATTGATTTTAAACTCAGTTACATTATAAATACCTGCAGCCCGGGCTAAACCCTTCGTTTTTGGGAATTGATAAGGGTCTCGGTGTGAGCCGGAATAGGTTTTAAATCCATAAAAAAAAATAAAGAAGAAAATGATAAAGCCTTTTACTGCCTTGCGGATAGGTTTAATGTTGTTGTTGAAATATGGTTTAAAAACATTCGGTTGGGTGGGGCGCTCCAGTGCAATGAGGTTGTAAATCCTGATGGCATCGAACCACAACACAAATACCGCAAAGCTGATGAGGTATAATGCATAAACATATTCCCCGCCATTGTAGGCCAGATTTGAGATGAATACGTTCCCGGTAAAAACCAGAATAATAATGGCACCAACGGTAGCAGTTTTGCGGAAGAAAAGCAGCAGACCAGCCAGTATTTCAACGCTCCCTAAAAAAGTTTCATAACCGGGCACAATGCCTAAACTCATTGAAAAAAGTTTCCAGTTGGTAAAATCACCGTAACTGGTATTCAGGTTACTGATGGATGGAAAAGGTGCCTGCATCGGGAAGAACTTTATGAAGCCATAACCGATAATGCCGATGGCCAGGCGATACCTCACCACTACCCTGAGCCAGTAATAAAGTTCGTTATAATTAGCATCTTTATATTTCGATCGCGACCAGAAAGCAGTACCTGATAAGGAGATTATGGCAACAATGAGCCAGTTAAGCAGACTGTCTGACCCCGGAATAAACTTCGCCGATAAACGGGTGAGGTCGAAGATATTTCCATAAGAGATATACAGCCAGTTGAAACCAAATACGATCTTGAAAAAATCAATGCTTAATGGCAGCGCCTGAAGTATGAAGAAAAGAAAAAAGAAACGGAAGATCAGTTTTTCTCTTTCCGTCCACCTTCCTGCTGAAATGCTATTTGTTTGAGTCGTCATTTTGATCCTACTTTTTTGCTTTCGCAGATTCAACAATCACCTTTCTTGCAGCCAGATCATATTTCTGTCCGTTTTTTAGAAAGAAAAAAGGACCACTTGAAGCTGAGAAATTTTCACGACCGTTTGCTACATGCTGGTTGCTATCATATATAATATGCGCATAATCATAAATGGCAACGAAAGATTTGCCCAATACCTGCAGGGTATCTTGCTGTACCCATACGGCAGTGGCTTCATCTAAACCTATACCAATCAGTTCAGGAGATTGACGAATAAAATCTACCAGGTCAAACTGTCGGTTTCTCACCAGCAAATGCTGATCGATCGCAGAATTTTTAAGAAAACCCAAACCTTGCGTATGATCGCCCACTAAAATATGTGCGCCCCTGGTATCACCCCGCCATAAAAAGGAGCCCAGAATGGTTGCACCCGCTGAACTGCCTGCAATTACGCCGCCACGGCTCAGCACATCTGTAAAGGCCTGGTGCGTAAGGGTATTGAGGTAAGAATCGGCGATTCGCCATTGCCTGCCACCTTCAAAATAAACGGCAGTGGCTTTTTTTAGTGGCGCTATAAACTTTTCACTATTGGCCTCTTTAATATCGCTGGTATGCAGAAGCGTTACATTTCTAATCCCGGTTTGTCGCTTTATCTCTTCAACTCCTTTCTGGTCAAACGCCGCAGAATCGCCGGTAGCTGTGGTAACCACTACCAATACCGCTTTATCCTTGCCGCCAGCCAGTTCCGTAAACTTCTCCCAAATGTCGCGCTGTGAGCCTACATTTCCTCCGATAATGACCAGGCTTCCTTTTTCAGGCCCATGCCTGGTAACCGATTTTCTGATGGTTATCGGCGACGGCTGTGCCAGGATCGAAAAACCAGTGGCAACGAGAGCAAAAACGGTTAATGTTAATTTTTTCATAAACATAGCTTAATAACCTGGGTTACGGTTTGCTCCTCCAAGCTGGGGATCTACCAATGTTTCATTATAAGGAATCGGGAAAAGATAAAGGTGCTTATCCGGCAAAGCCAGAACCGTTTGTGCACGATCGGTGCGGACAAGATTAAACCAACGGTCGCCTTCAAAAGCAAATTCTAACTGACGCTCGTTTTCCAAAGCCAGTAAAATCTCTGCCAGTGTTGAAGCCATGCTGGCGCTCAGGCCTGCCCTGCTTCTCACCGCATTCAAATCTGCTGTTGCGCCGGTAAAATTTCCCTGATAGACTCGGGCTTCTGAGCGGATTAAATAAAGTTCCGAAACCCTGATCAGGTAAGCAGGATCTGTTCCCAACGGGTTGCGGTAATATAATCTGCCATACCATAAATTTCCAGGAGGAGCAGTTCTGGCAATTAAAGCATTACGGTTGCCACCTATAGCCGGATTATTTAATTGTGCTACCAAAGCATCATTTGGCGACCATTCTCTTCTTCCGCCTAACGCCGGTGGCAGCCACCAGTTGCTGTGGTTATTGGTATTTGAAGTGGTATAAGCCAGTTCCAGAATTGATTCGTTTGTGCTGGCTACATTGTTTGCAAAGAAGGCACTATAAGGCGTAACCAAAGAATAGTTCGCATTATCGCCAATAACCAAGGTGGCAAATTGTTCGGCCAAAGCCCAGTTTTTCTGGTACAGATAAAATCTGGCTTTTAATGCCTGAACGGTGCGTAAAGAAACGCGGTTCCGGTTTACCACAGCAGGCACTAAAGTTTCTGCAGCATTTAAATCCTTCAGTACTTGTGCATAAGTATCCGCCAGGCTGCTTCTTGGAATGTCGGAATTATCTGAAGAAGTATTGGTGGGTCTCAGAATTAACTGAACGCCACCCCAGCCCCTTGCCAGGTCAAAATAGGCCAGCGCCCGAACAAAATAGGCTTCACCCAGGTACTGGTTTCTTAAAGCCGTTGAAAACTGTGGATCGGCCACGCCCGGTACTTTGTCTATAATGTAATTGGCCTGAGAAATGGTTCGGTAAATGGCCGTCCATGCAGATTGCACGTAGCCATTGGTTGCGGAGGTTAAATGTTTGGTAATTTCATTCGGATCAGCCTGCGATCCGGACCATTGAATATCGCCGGCAGAAAGATAGGAAAGTGCCAGAAAGTTAGAGCCATAATAACCATTGCTGGCCAATAGATTAAAAAGACCATTAGCTGCGGTAGTGGCAGAACCTGCGTTAATAATCGCCTGATCCTGATCCACCTGAAGTTGTGGTTCTACCTCCAGAAACTTTTTGCAGGAAGTAAACAATACCACAAGAAATAAGATATAAATTACTTTTTTCATAATTGTTACCATGGATTAAAATGTAATGTTTGCGCCGATTTGAAAAGTTCTGGGCACGGGAGGTGTTCCCAGATCGTAACCTAAAACAGTTGCGGATGATGACACATTGATTTCTGGATCGGGCCCCTTGTACTTAGTCCACAAGGCCAGGTTTGATCCGCTGGCATAAATGCGAACGGCAGACATTTTTACCTTTTTAGTGATGCTTTTCGGAATGTTGTAGCCCAACGTAACATTACTTAAGCGGATAAATGAACCATCTTCAATGTTCCGGCTGGTCGGGCTGATGGTGTAATTCTGTCCAAAAGCAGTAAGTCGAGGCATATCTGTGATATCGCCGGGCTGTTGCCAGCGATCTAACTGATAAACATCCATTGCCCTGTTGGCATCGCGGGTTCCTCCACCCTCCAGGAAGTAGTGGTTATTATTGTAAACTTTATTGCCGTAAACGAAGTTGAAGAACACCGATAAATCAAAGCCTTTATAACTGAAATTATTGGTTAAACCTCCATTGAATTTTGGCAGCGCATTTCCTACCGGAACAATATCATTCGCATTGATTACCCCGTTTTTGTCGGCATCTTCATAAACCGCACTTCCCGTTTGCGGATCTACGTATAATTGGTTGTACACAAAAAAGGTATACATCGATAAACCCTGTACCATGCGTTGTGCGGCATAGGCAGCAACTACCTGTGTTGGTAGTTGCTCAATTTTATTGATGTTTCTGGAGATGTTGAAGTTGGTGCTCCACTTAAAAGCCTGATCAAGGTTTACACTGCTTACATTAAATTCAAAACCTTTGTTGCTCATTTCGCCGGCATTGGTTAATATGGATGAGAATCCCTTGCTTGATGCCAGCGGGAGGTTAAGCAATAAATTACTGGTGTACTTTTCATAAACATCACCGCTGATGGTTAAACGATCTTTAAATAAGCTTAAATCCAAACCAATATTCGTTTGGCGGGTACTTTCCCATTTTAAATCAGGGTTAGCCAATTGTGAGGCGATGGTTCCAGGATTGTCCTGGTAGTTCGCACCAGCGCCCCATAACCCGCGTGAGGCGAAATCGTTGATGCCATTCTGATTACCGGTAATTCCGATACTTCCTCTTAATTTTAAATCAGAAATCACCGCGACATCTTTTAAGAAATTTTCTTTATTAATACGCCAGGAAACACCTGCAGAAGGAAAATATCCCCATTGATGATTGGTACCGAAACGGGAAGAACCATCACCGCGAACACTAAAAACAGCGTAATATTTACCAGCATAATTATAATTTAACCTGGCGAAAAATGAGGATAAGGTATATTTAGATTCAGAGGCTGATGAAGTGGTAGTTGCGGCAGAAGCAATCTGCTGAAACGAATCGTTTGGAAAATTGGTTCCCTGAGCTAAAACCTGTTTGCTTACCGCACCTTGAAGTGAATTTCCGATTAATGCACCAAAACTATGATCACCAAAAGTATGGGTATAGTTTAAGGTCTGCTCATTCGTCCAGATGGTATTGTTACTTACACTGTTTGTGCCGAGGTTTCTGTTGGCAATCCCTAAATTGGTTAAGCTATTCCAGTATTGGTATTCATCATACTGATTATAATCAACGCTCCAGCTGGTTTTGAAGGTAAGGTCTTTTAAAATTTTTACCTCTCCATAAACATTGCTGATTAATCGGTTACTTGTACTATTCATATTGGTATTTGCGAGCAAAACATCCAGGTTATCAAATCCGGCCCATTTTCCGGGAGTTCCATCCGCGTTAACCTCAGGTAAATAAGTTGGGGTATGCAATGCAGACTGGAGAATTCCACCCTGTGGGCCATCGCCTACACGGGCATTGGTACGGTAAGTTTGCGTTAAAATATTGCTGGTACCGATGGTGATGAAATCGCCGATTTTCTGGTCGAGGTTAATTTTAAAACTTCCCCTTCTAAAATCGTTTGTTTTTAAAGTCGCCTCCTGCTTATTTAATCCACCTCCAATATAATAAGTGGTCTTATCATTTCCGCCAGACACCGATACATCATAATTTTGCAAAAATCCGGTTCTGAAAGCTTTGCCTAACCGATCGTAAGTACTTTGATCCTGAGGCAAACCGCGTGGTGCAGGAGATGCCGTTGGGTTATCCGTTAAGGCTCTGAAAGGCTGAAAGCGATAAGTGGTAGCCGGGTTTGTTCCATTTGCGGCGGCAATTGCAATGGCATCTGCATTCGAATTTCGGTAAAATTCGTTTACCAGTTCTGCATGCTGCGGCCCCGTAACCAGATCCCATAATTTTGGTGTTTTTGCGGTACCTACATAGGCGCTCAGGCTTACCTTTGGCCCGGTATTGTATTTACCACGTTTAGTGGTGATTACAATTACCCCGTTGGCTGCCCTGGCACCATAAATGGCCGTCGCATCAGCATCTTTTAACACCGTTACACTCTCAATATCATCCGGATTGATATCCGACAACGGATTATTTGCCTGGCCCTGAGTGGTAATGCGTTGCAGTGATCCGCTGTTTACATAAACCCCGTCAATTAAATATAGAGGATCATTACTGGCATTAATAGAGGTTGTTCCCCTGATTCGGATAAACATCCCGTCACCCGGAACCCCGGTGGATGTACTTACCTGTAAGCCGGGTGCTTTCCCCTGTAATTGTTCGGCAAATGTGGCTGTAGGTTTTGTTCTTACTTCATCTACAGCAATAGTAGATACCGCGCCTGTTAATGATTTCCGGGTTTGTTTGCCATAGCCAACCACTACAACATCATTTAGCTGACTATTGGTTTCCTTTAACCGGATTGTTACCGGACTCGTGGACACCACCAGTTCTTTGGTTTCGTAACCCACCGAACTTAAGATTAAGGTATAAGGCAGTTTTTGGCCGGTAACGAAAATAAATTTACCCTCACCATCGGTTGATACCGAATGTGTAACCCCTTTTATACGAACCACTACCCCCGGTAAAGGTTGTTTGCTGGCCGAATCAATAACCATACCCTGTAAATTTGAATTAATCAGGGGCGGTGGTTCTACCTGGGCAAAAAGCTTGCTGGAAAAAGACAGCAGCAGAAAAGAAAAAATCAGGCTGGCTTTTAGAATATACGCTATATACTTTTTCTTATGGAGAAATATTTCCATATTTAAACTGGTTTTATGTTAATGATTATCATTGAATAAAGCTGAGCGGATATCAGTAAGTGATTGGCGTTACAGAACTGATATTCCAACTAACCGGTGAGGCTTCCTTGCCGGTTTTTTTATAAACGGTTAACTCATGGATGAAGGGATTGGATTTGTTAGGGATTGACAGATATTCATAATGCTTTAACTTTTACAGGGTTCCTGATTCATCCGTGGTATCTTCAGAGGATAGGAAGGCGGAACTAACAACTTAAGTACCTGAGTAAGAATTGTTCGTGTGGTATTCATCGTAATGACAAACGTAAAAAAAAATAGTTAATCTACAAAATCGGTAGATTAACTATTTTTATATATTTACAACTATCTAAATCCTTTTAGATTACTTTTGATTAGCACAATCGTATTATATTTTATATGCCATTTGCGTAGTAACATACCATTTTTATCTTTGTAACCGTTATCTTTGAAAGAACGCAGCTACCAATTCTCTTAAACTGTAAAATTTGCATGGTAAAAATTATTCATTCCTCCCCTATTTCCGGGCTTTTTCAACTCACATTTTGTGAAAACAGCCTTCAAAGCAGTTTAAATGAATATCTTTTTTAATTCTAAAATAATAATTTTACAAAATGGATATCTTATCATACCTTTTTGAACTCTTGCAACAACGCAAAGAAGTTGGTATTGCCGGTTTAGGAACTTTCTTTAAAAAGAAATATCCTGGCAGATACGATAAGGAAAAACAATCTTTCTTACCCCCGGGGTTTACTTTGCACTTTACTCCTGAAGTTAAAGAAGAAAATATACTGGAAGACTATGTTGCCGCTAAAAGAAACATATCTGTCGAAAGTGCCGGGTATTACATTTCTAAATTTGTAGAAGAGACTAATCTTCGTCTGGAAGAGGAACATGAAGCCATTTTGGACCGTATTGGCAGACTTTATTTTACAGAGCATGCGGGTTTAAGTTTTGACCCTGCTGAAAACATTACCTATGGTTCTGAATTTTTTGGTCTTCCTGCACTTTCTGAAAACAACATTGAAGAAGTAAAACCAGCTGTAGACAAACCAGAGGAGGAAGTAAATAGCGAAATACCTGATAAAACGGTTACATCTTCCCCATTTGCAAATCCATCATATCAACATCCCGCAATTGAAAATATTGAACCTGATGAAGTGAAGGATGATTTTAAGCATACTTTAAAACATACCATTCCTGCTGAAGAGGTGAAGGATACACCTGAATTTATAAAGGAGCAGCATGCTGCACATCCGAATCGTTTTGGCCATACGCCTGAAGATGAAGCAGCAGTAAAAGCCGATACAAATTTAACTCCACCAGTTTTACAACCTGAAGAAAATGAAACACCAGCTACTTCAGCAGAAAATAGTGTAATAGAAGAATCCATTGTGGAAACTCCTGAGGTGGTAAAGGCACAACATGCAGCACATCCGAATCGTTTTGGCCATACGCCTGAATCAGAAGAGGCATATAAAGAAGCCGTTCAACAGGCAAATAAAAACACTTCGCAGCTGGAAACTCCTGTTGCCATAAATACTGTGGTTCCTGATGAAACAGCAATTTCAGAAACAGATATCCCTCAACCGGTACCTCACTCAGGTCGCTTCTCATTGAGGGCTGATGCGGATACACCTAAAACATACCTTCATCTGGACGAAAATACAGCAGAGCCGGAACCTGTAATAGATGCGCCTTCTTTCATTAAAGCACAGCATGCCGAACATCCCAATCGCTTTGGTCACGATCCTATTCTACCTGAGGAAGAAACACCGCAAGGCATGTCAACCTGGCTGAAAATAACGATTGCTGTATTGATTGTAATTATCGCAGTAGCCATCACCTATCTGATTAAACCAGAACTATTTACAGGCCAGATATCGCCTGCTCAACCTATTAAAACCGTTACAGACACAGCTCAGGTTACTGTTGATCCGGCAAAAGCCAGACAAGACTCTGCTGCCAAAACTGATAGCATTCTGAAAGTAAACCAGGTAAAGAAAAAAACAGATTCACTTGGTAAACTGACAGAAAAGCCAGTGGTTAAGCCTCCTGTAGAAACGCCTAAAGAAAGTCAAATCCCGGTTAATACCGGTCCGTCTACCTTTAACGTAATTGCGGCATCTTTCCAATCAGAAAAGAAAGCTTTGGTTTTTATCAAACAAATGGAAAAAATAGGTTTGAAAGCAGAAATTGCAAAACTTCCGGGCCGTTTAAAAAAGGTAAGCATTGCAAGTTTTAAAACGCAAAAAGAAGCTGAAGTGCAAAAAGAGATTTTGCAGAAAAAACTAAAAGGAAAAGGATTTTTTGTACAACAAATATTTACCAACACACAACCATAATGATTACTTTATTAATTCAAGACACCACGCAAGCGATTCAAGACACAGCCAATGCGGTTAACCAGGCGTTAACACAACCTGCTCCGCAAGAACTTCACTTTATCGACCTTCTTTTTAAAGGCGGCTGGGTAATGATTCCGCTGGCATTTCTGGCATTTTTAGCCCTTGTTATATTTGTAGAACGTTACTTAACTATTAAAAAAGCGACAAAAGATGAAGCTAACCTTATGGGACAGATCAGGTCATATATCCATTCCGGAAATTTAGACGGGGCCATGTCGTTGCTAAAAAATAATAACTCTCCACTTTCACGCATGTTGCAGAAAGGTTTAAAACGCATCGGTCGCCCGATTAAGGATATTGAAGGCGCCATTGAAAACGTGGGTAAATTAGAGGTTTCCAAACTGGAAAAAAATATCAGTATCCTCGGTATTGTTGCTGGTATTGCACCCATGCTTGGTTTCGTTGGAACCATCGTTGGGGTAATTACCATCTTTCACCAGGTATCCATTAAAGGCGCTATTGAAATTGGTACCATTTCAGGAGGTTTATATACTAAAATGATCACCTCTGCATCCGGTTTAATTATCGGTATTATTGCTTATGTGTTGTACCACATCTTAAACATTATGGTAGAAAAAATCATCCTTAAAATGGAGACAGATGCTATTGATTTTATTGATTTATTAGAAGAACCAAGCAAATAATGAATTTACGCAAAAGAACAAAAGGAAGTGTAGAAGTACATACATCAGCACTGAACGACATTATGTTCTTTCTGATGTTGTTTTTCTTATTGGCCTCGGCTGTCGTAAATCCACAGGTGGTTAAATTATTATTGCCACAATCTTCCAGCGGACAACAATCAACAGCAAAGAAAGCCGTAACGGTGAGTATAGACGATAAGTTCAATTATTTCGTTGATAAGAAACCAGTAGCTGCTGAAGGCTTACAATCTGCCATTGAGGTTTACCAGAAAGCTGCGCCTGATATGACGATCGTTTTATATGTGGCAAAAAATGTTCCGGCAGAAAACATCATGGTGGCTTATGATGTAGCAAACAAATTGAAATTAAAACTCGTTTTAGCTGTAGAGCCTAAAAAATAATGAATAATACTACAGAAGAAAATAATTATCCAAAAGCCATTGCCATTTCCAGCGGAATCATGGCTGTTTTGCTTGCGATTAGCTTTTTGATCGTGATAAATTCTTTTGAGCCCCCCGAAGAGATCGGAATGGGTGGTATGGTGGTGAACTATGGCACGGCTGAAACCGGGATGGGCGATGATTATACCAGTATTGAAGAACCTTCTGCAGATCCAAATGCCAATAATAAAGCACCTGATAAAGTTGTACCAGAAGAAAAAGTAACGGAAAATACAACGGTAGAAACCGGAGAAAAAGAAATTCAGACCCAAAACACCGAAGAAGCAATTGCTGTAAACACCAAGCCAACCAAAACGAAGGCGGCTACCCCAACCACAGCCACTGAAGATAAACCATCGAAACCAGTAGTCAATCAAAATGCACTCTATAAAGGCAAAAAAAGTACTGGTCAGGGCGGAGGAGATGGAACCGGAAATACGCCGGGTAACCAGGGTTCTGTAAATGGTGATCCTTTAGCCAACAATTATGGTGCAGGCGGTTCGGGATTTGGTAATACACCACTCCCATTGAGGCGCTTTGCAAATTTAGAAAAACCAACAGATGATGGTCAGAAGACAGGCCGGATTGTGATCAGGGTGTATTTTAACCGGAATGGAAAAATTGTTAAGGCCACTCAAAACCTTAAGGGATCTACCACAACCGACACTGAATTGGTGAATAAATGTATTCAGGCGGTGTTAAATTCTTCAATCATTAAAGCCGAAGAAGGCGGAGATAATCAAACTGGCTTAGTTACTTTTAATTTTGGCGTAAACTAGCTTTACATCACTTTAAATTTCACATATTGTAATACTAACACAAAAGGGCACGGATAAAATACCGTGCCCTTTTGTGTTTAGATGCTTTTTTTAAAAAGATTTCAATTTCACTTTGAATCCCCTTGATGTATATTTGCGCCATGAATTACCAGCAGACACTTGATTTTTTATACAGTAAACTTCCCATGTTTACCCGTGTTGGCGCGTCAGCATTTAAAAAGGATTTAACCAATACCATTTTATTATGCGAAGCAATTGATCATCCGCAAAGAAAATTTAAAAGTATTCATGTGGCTGGCACCAATGGTAAAGGTTCTACGTCGCACATGCTGGCAGCAGTGTTACAGGCACAAGGCTATAAAACAGGTTTATATACCTCACCACACCTTAAAGATTTTCGAGAGCGCATCCGGATCAATGGAAAAATGATGCCGAAGCAGGATGTGGTCGACTTTGTTACCGATCAGCGAACACTCATGGAAGACATCCAACCCTCTTTTTTTGAAGTAACGGTAGCCATGGCTTTTGATCATTTCGCAAAAAACAAAGTAGACATTGCCGTTATTGAAGTTGGCCTGGGCGGACGTTTAGATTCTACCAACATTATCAGTCCTGAAATTTCTGTGATTACCAATATCAGCCTGGATCACATGAATATGCTTGGAAATACTATTGAAGAAATTGCCGGTGAAAAAGCAGGTATCATTAAAGCCAATACACCAGTCATTATTGGTGAAACACAAGACAAATCATCGGCTGTTTTCATTGCAAAAGCTACAGAAGCAAATGCACCGATCGTATTTGCGGATGAGATTTTAAAGGCTGCCGATTTTGAATTAAAGGATAACCTGCTTTCCTTATCTATCCTTCGGGAAGATAAAATACAATACAAAAATCTGCAGAGCGACCTTACTGGCTTCTATCAGCAAAAGAACATCGTGACCGTTTTGGAAGCATTGCATGTTCTTGAAAAGGAAACGGAATTCAAAATTGCAGAAAAAAGTATTTACAAAGGACTCAAAAACGTAAAAAAATACACTGGTTTGCAGGGCCGGTGGCAAACTTTGCAAACCAGTCCGCTGGTAATTTGTGATACCGGTCACAATGAAGCCGGTATTGCAGAAGTGATGAAAAACATTCACCAAACGCCCTACGAAAAATTGCACATCGTTTTTGGAATGGTGAAGGACAAAGATATTTCGAAGGTTTTATCACTACTGCCGCTGCAAGCTACCTATTATTTCTGTATGCCTGATTTGGAAAGAGGGTTACCTGAAGCTGAGCTGGCAGAACAGGCATCTGCATATCACCTTATGGGTAAAACATACACTTCAGTATTAGCAGCAAAGGAAGCCGCGTTAAAAAATGCAACGGTAAATGATCTGATTTATATCGGCGGAAGCACGTTCGTAGTAGCGGAAGCGATATAAAAACTTTACAAAAACTTCAAAAGTTCTTCATCTTAAAATGATTAATTTTGGCCTTTACTAAAAAACAGAATGAAGAAAATTTCTTATTTACTCTTTTCACTCGCGCTCCTCTCCGGTTCAATCGCATCAGCACAAACCAAAAAAACACCACAAAATCAATCCCAAACATTTCCTGCTGAAGTGGCACGACCTAAACTGGTGGTAGGCCTGGTGGTTGATCAGATGCGTTGGGATTACTTATACCGTTATTACAACCGCTATACCAATGGAGGCTTTAAGAGATTAATTAACGAGGGTTTTTCTGTTGAAAATACGTTTATTCCTTATACCCCAACTTATACGGCCTGTGGCCACACCTGTATTTATACAGGCTCCGTGCCGGCCATTCATGGCATTATCGGCAACGACTGGTATGATCCTGAAACAAAAAGAAGCGTGTATTGCACTGAAGATACCAGTGTCGTAACTGTGGGCAGTACACCATCACCCGAAGGCAATATGTCGCCAAAAAATATGTTCACTTCAACCATTACAGATGAGTTAAGGTTAGCCACTAATTTCCGCGGTAAAGTCATCGGAATTTCTTTGAAAGACAGGGGATCTATTCTTCCTGCAGGTCATGCCGCAAATGCGGCCTACTGGTACCAGGGAACCACAGGGAACTGGATCACTAGTAGCTATTATATGAAAGAAGTGCCGACATGGATCGCAGACTATAACAAACTTAAACTCGCAAATAAGTTTTATGCAAAAAACTGGGAAACCTTATACCCAATCAATACCTATGTAAATAGCACAACTGATGAGCAGGCATACGAAGGAAAGTCAAACACCTTCCCCCATAGCCTTGCGCAGTTTGCCGGTAAAAATTACGATGCCATCAGAAGCACACCTTACGGCAACACCATTACCCTTGACCTTGCCAAATTAGCCATCCTTTCTGAAGATTTAGGTCAGGATAACATCACTGATTTCTTAGCGGTAAGTTGTTCTTCTACCGATTATGTTGGTCATGCTTATGGCCCGAATTCAGTAGAAGCTGAGGATACTTATTTACGTTTGGATAAAGATATTGAAGAATTTTTCAATTATCTGGATAAGAAAGTTGGCAAAGGAAATTACACCGTATTTTTAACTGCAGACCATGGTGCGGCCCATGTACCAGGTTTTATGCAGGCCAATAAATTACCTTCAGGGGTAGTAAGTGACAGAGATATTGCCAGTAAACTAAATACTTATCTTAATGAGAAATTCAAGCTCAATAATATTGTGTTAAGGTCGATGAATAACCAGATTATTTTTGACCACGATAAAACAGATCAGCTCAATGTAAGCTTTGATGTAATAAAATCGGCATCAATAGAATTTCTGAAAAAGATAGATGGCTTTGCCAATGTGGTAGACATTTCAAAAATTTCTCAGGCAACTTTACCGGAGGTTCAAAAGAAAATGATCACCAATGGTTACAATGCCAGAAGAAGCGGAGACCTTTATTACATTTTAAATCCGAACTGGTTTAACGGTAGCAGCACAGGTACTACCCATGGCAACTGGAATCCATATGATGCTCACATTCCATTGGTTTTTATGGGCTGGGGAATCCAGCCAGGTGCATCAAATAAAACACATTACATGACTGATATTGCCCCTACCCTCGCTGCCTTGCTGCATATTCAAATGCCAAATGGCAATGTTGGAGAACCCATCACAGAAATTACCAATAAATAATTCAAAAAAACTATGCCCATCAGCATAGTTTTTTTTATACCTGATATGCACTTAAATGTCTATATGGTTAAAAATCAAGTATACTATTTTCTAATCACCAAGGATGATCTTCGATGATAATGGCAAAGAATAATATTGAACCACCTTAGTCAGTTTAGCATGCCCCCAGATATAAATGTACAATATGAAACTATACCTGATATGCACTTAAATGCCTATATAGTTAAAAATCAAGTATACTATTTCTAATCACGAGGATGATCTTCTATTTTGAACCATTTTTATTATTTTTGGATCATGTCAACATATACAGCAACCAAACTCACGCCCATGCTCGAAACGCATGATATACAGGCCACCTTAACATTTTACACTGAAATATTAAACTTCACCTGTAGTAAAAAGTCCGATGACGTTTGCTGGTTAACCCTCAGCAAAGATGAAATAGAAATCATGTTCTGCACACCTAATCAACACCGTAACATACATAAACCCATCATGAGTGGCTCACTTTATATCAAAACAAATGAAGTGGCAACATTATGGGAAAATTTAAAAAGTAAATGTAAAATCTGTTACCCACTGGAAGATTTCGATTACGGCATGAGGGAGTTTGCCATTTATGACAATAATGGCTATTTGTTGCAATTCGGACAGGATTTATAGCTGAACCAAAAGCCATAACGGTATAGGGTATACCTGGCCGGAGCTACTTATTTTAGTACATTTGCATACCAAATATTTGGGAACAAGGATGAGTCGTTTAAGTACAGCCGCCTTTAAATCCTATTGTATGCAACCAGTAGAAATATACAAACCAAAAAATAAAATCCGTTTTGTAACCGCTGCCTCCCTTTTCGATGGCCACGATGCCACCATTAATATCATGCGTCGGATTTTACAGTCATCCGGAGCAGAAGTCATCCATCTTGGTCATAACCGATCAGTCGAAGAAGTGGTAAATTGTGCCATACAGGAAGATGTTCAGGGCATCGCTATGACGTCCTATCAAGGCGGACATATAGAATATTTTAAATACATGCACGATCTTTTACAGGAAAAGGGTTCAGGGCATATCAAAATATTTGCCGGTGGCGGTGGGGTGATTTTACCTGCAGAAATTGAAGAACTTGAGGCCTACGGGATTTCTAAAATCTACTCTCCGGATGATGGTCGCAAAATGGGTTTACAGGGAATGATCAATGATATGTTGATTCAAACTGATTTCATGACGAATGACGGGATTACAAACGAATTGCAAACCATCCCAACAAAAGACGTAAAGGCCATTGCCGGAGCAATTACGGTTGCAGAAAATGATCCGGAAGGTGCCCAGAAATTCGTGGATGAATTAAAGAAACTTTCAAAAAATAACACGGCTCCAATTTTGGGAATTACAGGAACAGGCGGAGCAGGTAAATCATCATTGGTAGACGAACTGGTTCGTCGTTTCCTGGTGGAAGTGCCAGACAAAACATTGGCTATCATTTCCATTGATCCATCCAAAAGAAAAACCGGTGGGGCATTATTAGGCGATCGCATTCGCATGAATGCCATCAATAATCCTAGAGTTTATATGCGATCACTTGCTACGCGGCAGGCGAATCTCGCTTTATCCAAAAATGTACAGGAAAGTATCGATATCTGTAAAGCGGCAGGTTACGATTTAATTATCGTGGAAACTTCCGGAATTGGCCAGTCTGATACCGAAATTACCGAACATTGTGATGTTTCATTGTATGTGATGACACCTGAATTTGGTGCCGCTACACAACTGGAAAAAATTGACATGCTTGATTTTGCCGATCTGGTTGCTTTAAACAAATTTGATAAACGTGGTGCTTTGGATGCACTTCGCGATGTACGCAAGCAGTACAAACGTAATCACAATCTTTTTGAGGTGAGCGATGATAAAATTCCTGTTTATGGTACCATGGCATCGCAGTTTAATGATCCGGGCATGAATAACCTCTTTGTTGCCTTGATGGAACAAATTAACATTAAAACCGGAACAGATTTTCAGGCGAAAATGGAACTCACTTCAGATCAGTCCGAAAAAATTTATATCATTCCACCTGATCGCATCCGTTACCTGGCAGAAATAGCTGAAGGAAGCCAGGCCTATCATGAATGGGTAGATAAACAAGCCAGCATTGCCCGAAAAATGTATCAGCTGAAAGGCGTTCTCGATCTTGCACAAGATCATCCATCGCTCTCTTTAAGTGAAGGTTTACAGGAGGCATATATATTATTTGAGGAACAATTGGATGGTGAATGTAAGCGCCTGCTTCGTCAATGGCCGGAAACCAAAAAGACTTATAAGGAAAAGTTTTTTATCTATAAAGTACGTGATAAGGAAATTAAGCAACCACTATATTACGAGTCACTATCCAAACTTAACATTCCTAAAGTTTCCCTACCCCGATATGAAGATTGGGGCGATATTTTAAGATGGTTACTTACAGAGAACCTACCAGGGGAGTTCCCGTATGCCGCTGGCGTTTTCCCGTTAAAACGGGAGGGTGAAGATCCAACCAGAATGTTTGCAGGTGAGGGTGGTCCCGAACGTACAAATAAACGTTTTCATTATGTTTCACTCGGACAGCCGGCACATCGGCTTTCTACCGCGTTTGATTCCGTGACCCTATATGGCGAAGATCCGCACATCCGCCCCGATATTTATGGTAAAATCGGGAACTCAGGGGTAAGTATTGCCACTCTTGATGATGCCAAAAAACTGTATTCAGGTTTCGATCTTTGTGCACCTTCCACATCCGTTTCCATGACCATTAATGGGCCTGCGCCGATGTTGCTGGGCTTTTTCATGAATGCCGCTATTGATCAGCAATGTGAAAAGTATATCCTCGAAAACAATCTACAGGAAGAAACAGCGCAAAAGATAGATAAAATTTACCAGGCAAAAAATATCCGGCGCCCCGCTTACAATGGCGAACTTCCTGAAGGAAATAATGGACTGGGATTAATGCTTCTGGGTGTAACCGGAGAGGAGGTTTTACCTTTGGAAGTTTACCAGACCATCAAGGCAAAAGCCATCAGTGCGGTTCGTGGAACGGTACAAGCAGATATTTTAAAAGAAGATCAGGCACAAAACACCTGTATCTTCTCCACAGAATTTGCACTCAGAATGATGGGCGACATTCAAAAGTATTTTATTGATGAAAAAGTCCGTAATTTTTATTCTGTATCAATTTCCGGATACCATATTGCCGAGGCAGGGGCAAACCCCATTTCCCAACTTGCTTTTACCTTAAGCAATGGTTTTACGTTTGTAGAATATTACTTGAGCAGAGGCATGCACATTGATGATTTTGCACCCAATCTTTCTTTCTTTTTCTCCAATGGGATAGATCCCGAATATGCTGTGATTGGTAGGGTGGCACGGAGAATCTGGGCAAAAGCAATCAAAAATAAATATAAAGGAAATGACCGATCGCAAAAATTAAAATACCATATTCAAACTTCCGGACGCTCCCTGCATGCGCAGGAAATAGATTTTAATGATATCAGGACAACCTTACAGGCACTTTATGCCATCTATGACAACTGTAATTCATTACATACCAATGCATATGATGAAGCCATTACCACACCTACAGAAGAATCTGTTCGTCGCGCCATGGCCATTCAACTCATTATCAATAGGGAATTAGGATTGGCTAAGAATGAAAACCCACTGCAGGGCGCATTCATTATTGAAGAATTAACCGATCTGGTTGAAGATGCCGTATTACAGGAATTTAAAAGAATTAACGACCGCGGTGGCGTTTTAGGTGCGATGGAAACCATGTACCAGCGTGGAAAAATTCAGGAAGAAAGTTTATATTATGAGACCCTTAAACATAATGGTGATTATCCGATAGTAGGAGTTAATACTTTTTTAAATAAGAATGGTTCGCCTACTATAGTTCCAGGTGAGGTGATACGGGCTACTGAAGAAGAAAAGCAATACCAGATCAATGCACTCCAAAATTTTCAGCAAAGAAATGCAGCTCAATCAGATCACCTGCTCAAAAAACTTCAGAAATCTGCCATTGATGGAGAAAATATATTCGAACAGCTAATGGAAGTTTGTAAAGTTTGCTCCCTTGGTCAGATCAGCCATGCACTTTATCAGGTTGGCGGGCAATACCGCCGAAACATGTAGCACAAAAAAGTCCCGTTATGATTTTTTCAAAACGGGACTTTCAATAATATTTCAGGGCTTTTAACCAGCAATCCAGCTAAATTTATAATCAATGGTGGGTGTCTTCATCCGTTCTGCCACACGCAATAAACGGGAAGGCAGTGCCATAATATAATCACGGGCTTTTTCACCGGCATCATTTAAATCCTGCATACCGTCAATTTTCCAGTCTTCAATTAACTGTTGCATAATTTCTACGTAATCAACCGCTGTATAAACACCTAAGCGTTGTGCTGCATCGGTAAAGTGACCAAATGTCTGACCAATTTTCAAACCCACTTCACGTAAAAAGTGTGCAGGCATTACAATTTTTTTACGCATCATATCCTCAAAAGCAAGCATGGCCTCATTAGGATCCACTTCGAAAATACGATTCATGAAATCCTTATAAGCTTTAGCATGTCTCGCTTCATCAGAAGCAATAACCCCACACATTTTAGACAATAGGGTATCGCCATCTCTTTTGGCTAGGGAAGCTACCCTTCTGTGCGAAATATTGGTAGCCAACTCCTGAAAGGAAGTGTAAATAAAGTTACGGTACGGATCATGTCCGGTTCCGATGTCAAAACCATCAGCAATTAAATATTGTGTAGAGATTTCCATCTGGCGCATATCTACACGACCTGATAAATATAAATACTTATTTAACAAATCACCATGACGGTTTTCTTCAGCTGTCCAGTGTCTGTTCCATTTCATCCAGCCACCATCTTCTTTCATGCTTGGTCCCTGCACCATGGCCAGCCATGATTCGTAGGTAGGTAAGGCTTCTTCAGTAATGGTATCGCCTATTAAAACAGCTACCAGGTCATATGATAAATCTTTTGCATTTTCTCTCAAGATTCTAATATCCTGATAAAAAGTATCACTTGTAGAATCAGGTAGAAAATCAGATGGTTGCCAATTGGTATCAATAGGCTTAAGGTATGTATCCATCATGTCGAGCATATACTTCTCAATATGCACCATTACTTCCCTTCTTTTTTCTGCAAAAAAACTCATTACTCGTTTATATAAATTTTGTTAAAAACAAAGGTAACCAAATATTACGGCAAACCTTATTTTATTAACACATTTGCATAGAATCAGTTTTAAATATGATCTTTATTACTAATCTCATAATGAGGGAAATTGATACCTGATCATCTACCATCGATTAAACTATATGTTGAAAAACCAGGCCGTTTGATAATAAAGTAAATCCACTGAATACTTAGAACAATTTGTAAACGAAAGTCAGCAACTATTGGCTATTTTAGTTCTGCTGTACACTGCAATCTTTTTGTTGAGATATTTCTAAAAATAGAACGTTATCGTTAACAAAAAGGATTTTCGTTACCATCAGGTTTATTAAAGACAGGCCTGTTGCCTTTTTTTGAAAGCCTGCGCCTGTTGAGGTGTTTAAATCCACTCTTTTCAGATCCTGAATCCCATTCAGAAGAATCACACAAGGGTTTGGAAGAACATTGATTGAGAATAACTTTTAAACCTGCTTTTCTTTAGACTCCAAATGCGACTACACAACGTTTCATCACCTTAAATCTGCGAAATATCCGAAATCTGCGGGAACCATTATAGATGGGTGCTAATCTCATTGTTCTTCTATCGTTATGGATTAGTACCCTTAAAAAGATCCCGAATTTCAATGACACAACGTTTCATCACCCTAAATCTGCGAAATCCCTGAAATCTGCGGGAACCATTATAGATGGATTCTAATCTCGTTGTTTTTCTATCGTTATGGATTAGTAGCCATAAAAAGATCCAGAATCATGTCTCAGCCATATTCAAACAACAATTCAGCCTTTGCTCTTTGCTCCTTGCTCTTTAAACTTTATAAACCAGGAAACCCCTGCAGTTGTTACTGCAAGGGTTCTGATTAAATGCCTGCTTAAGGCTTTTAAGATTTGGCACCGACCTACTCTCCCACGTGTTACCGCAGTACCATCGGCTCTGGTGGGCTTAACTTCTCTGTTCGGAATGGGAAGAGGTGGACACCACCGATATAGGCACCTAAATGTTTTTAAATAAGTGGCAGGTTTTAAGTATGAAGGTATAAGTATCTCTACTTACAACATACAACTTATCACTTACAACTTAAATGACATATTATTGAAAGAAGTTAAGTTTTGAAGAACAAACAACAGTTCTGTTTGCTTTGAAAGCTTCGGATGATTAGTACTACTCGACTGTGCTGTCACCAGCTTTACATCTGTAGCCTATCAACGTAGTAGTCTGCTACGGTCCTATATGGAATTCTCATCTCGTGGCTAGTTTCGCACTTAGATGCTTTCAGCGCTTATCTATTCCCAGCGTAGCTACTCTGCAATGCCCCTGGCGGAACAACAGATTCACTAGAGGCTAGTCCAACCCGGTCCTCTCGTACTAAGGTCAGCCCCACTCAAAATTCCTACGCCCACAACAGATAGGGACCGAACTGTCTCGCGACGTTCTGAACCCAGCTCGCGTGCCACTTTAATCGGCGAACAGCCGAACCCTTGGGACCTTCTCCAGCCCCAGGATGTGACGAGCCGACATCGAGGTGCCAAACCTCCCCGTCGATATGAGCTCTTGGGGGAGATCAGCCTGTTATCCCCAGCGTACCTTTTATCCTTTGAGCGATGGCCCTTCCATGCAGAACCACCGGATCACTATATCCGTCTTTCGACCCTGATCGACCTGTATGTCTCACAGTCAAGCAAGCTTATGCTATTGCACTCCGCGTACGGTTACCAAGCGTACTGAGCTTACCTTTGAAAGCCTCCGTTACCTTTTTGGAGGCGACCACCCCAGTCAAACTACCCATCAAACAATGTCTCCCGCTTGGCGGGATTAGACACCGAATACAGAAAGGGTGGTATTTCAACGTTGGCTCCACGACGCCTAGCGACGCCGCTTCAAAGCCTCCCACCTATCCTACACATCCTGTATCCAATGTCAATGTTAAATTGTAGTGAAGGTGCATGGGGTCTTTCCGTCCCGTTGCGGGTACCCGGCGTCTTCACCGGGACCACAATTTCACCGAGCTCATGGCTGAGACAGCGCCCAGATCGTTACACCATTCGTGCAGGTCGGAACTTACCCGACAAGGAATTTCGCTACCTTAGGACCGTTATAGTTACGGCCGCCGTTTACTGGGGCTTCGATTCAATGCTTCTCCTTACAGATGACATCCCCTCTTAACCTTCCAGCACCGGGCAGGTGTCAGGCCTTATACTTCATCTTTCGATTTTGCAAAGCCATGTGTTTTTGTTAAACAGTCGCCTGGGCCTTTTCACTGCGGCTTACATTGCTGCAAGCGCCCCTTCTCCCGAAGTTACAGGGCCATTTTGCCGAGTTCCTTAGCCATGATTCACTCGAGCACCTTAGAATCCTCTTCCCGGATACCTGTGTCGGTTTGCGGTACGGGTTTTTATAACCTGAAGCTTAGCGGTTTTTCTTGGAAGTCTGATTACCTGCACTATCCACTCAGCCGAAGCCTTGCGGTACTATCAGCGTTCAGCTAGATCGGCGGATTTGCCTACCGTTCTAATACCTACAGCCTTTAACGATCTATTCCGTCAGATCGCGGCAGTGTCACTACTCCGTCCCCACATCGCAGTTATAAAAAGTACGGGAATATTAACCCGTTGTCCATCGAATTTCCCCTTCGGGTTCTCCTTAGGTCCCGACTAACCCTGATCCGATTAGCGTTGATCAGGAAACCTTATCCTTTCGGTGGCGGTGTTTCTCGCACCGCTTATCGTTACTTATGCCTACATTTGCTTTTCTATAAGCTCCAGCACCCATTACCAGATACCTTCGCTGCCGATAGAATGCTCCCCTACCGATATATTTCAATCCCATAGCTTCGGTGTACAATTTAATGCCCGTTTATTATCCATGCCCGATCGCTCGACTAGTGAGCTGTTACGCACTCTTTAAATGAATGGCTGCTTCCAAGCCAACATCCTAGCTGTCTGTGCAATCGGACCTCGTTAGTTCAACTTAACTGTAACTTGGGGACCTTAGCTGATGGTCTGGGTTCTTTCCCTCTCGGCGCGTGACCTTAGCACCCCGCGCCTCACTGCAGATCATATTTAATAGCATTCGGAGTTTGTCTGGATTTGGTAGGATTTGACTCCCCCGCACCCAATCAGTAGCTCTACCTCTATTAAACTTTATATCCACGCTGTTCCTAAAAACATTTCGGGGAGTACGAGCTATTTCCCAGTTTGATTAGCCTTTCACCCCTACCCACAGATCATCCGGAAACTTTTCAACGTTTATCGGTTCGGTCCTCCAGTACGTGTTACCGCACCTTCAACCTGTCCATGGGTAGATCACAAGGTTTCGCGTCTACCTCCTCTGACTATACGCCCTATTCAGACTCGCTTTCGCTTCGGATCCGTGCCTGAAGCACTTAACCTTGCCAGAGAAGAGTAACTCGTAGGCTCATTATGCAAAAGGCACGCCGTCACGCCACCTGGACGCTCCGACCGCTTGTAAGTACACGGTTTCAGGTTCTATTTCACTCCCCTGTTCGGGGTTCTTTTCACCTTTCCCTCACGGTACTGGTTCACTATCGGTCTCTCAGGAGTATTTAGCCTTACCGGATGGTGCCGGCAGATTCCCACAAGGCGTCTCCGACCTCGCGGTACTCAGGATACTACTAGACTGGTATTCTATACGTGTACTGGGCTATCACCATGTATCGCCGGGCTTCCCATCCCGTTCCACTTCTGTTTACCAATGCCACATCGTAGTCCTACAACCCCCACTTTGCCGTAACAAAGTAGGTTTGGGCTCTTTCCCTTTCGCTCGCCACTACTCAGGAAATCATTGTTATTTTCTCTTCCTCTGCTTACTTAGATGTTTCAGTTCGGCAGGTTTGCTCATTATATGTGACTGGTCTTCAACCAGCCGGGTTGCCCCATTCGGAAATCTTCGGATCTATTCCTATTTGCAAATACCCGAAGCTTATCGCAGCTTATCACGTCCTTCATCGCCTCTGAGAGCCAAGGCATCCCCCGTGTACTCTTTATTACTTTCTTCTACTTATACGCCTTTTGCGCCGTATAGTATGCTTTTTTGCTCTTGTTATGATGTCTCATACCTAATTTCTGCTTGCGCTTCGTTAAGCGAGCACAAACACAACAGTCGCCTATTGTTGTTTGCTCTTCTTTTTTAACTTCTTCCAATATGTCAAAGAACTTTACTGAGGCTGATGGACGAAGGTATAAAGGTATAGGGTGTCATGTGCCCCAACCTAAGCCTCGTTTCAGCTTCGTTAGTTAAAAACTGCGGTCTCGAACCGTTTCATACTTTTTCTCGTATGTGCCCCATGGCGTTTTCTTCTTGTCTTAATCTTTATGTCAATGTAGATTACCGATCCCGGTAATAAGGTATTCCTGTTTTTTAAAAGCTTTCTGCTTTGGTCTTTAAGCTTTACAGCTCTAAAGTGGAGAATAACGGAGTCGAACCGTTGACCTCCTGCGTGCAAGGCAGGCGCTCTAGCCAGCTGAGCTAATCCCCCAGATTTATAGTCTTGAGTTTGGAGTCATTGGTTTGGAGTATTCATAACTCCCAACTCTATCCTCTTTACTCCCAACTTTAATGGTAGTCCCGTCCAGATTTGAACTGGAGACCCCTACATTATCAGTGTAGTGCTCTAACCAGGCTGAGCTACGGGACTTCTTGATTTAAGGTCAGCTTCCGTATGCAGTATATAGTATCTTACCGCTACTGCTTATCCTTTGGCTTTCCCCATCTTGTCTTCCGTTGTGCTTACCGCTATAGCAGCCCACCGTTTTCCTCTGGGTGTTTCTTTTTTTCTCTTGTTTTTTTTAAAGTATCAGTATCAAGCAGCAAGGCCTTTAGCCTTTCAGCTTTAGTCTTTTTGCTTTAATCATATACCTTAATGTGAAATATCATGTTGCGAAAGCTGAGTAGGTGATGCTACTCCAGAAAGGAGGTATTCCAGCCGCACCTTCCGGTACGGCTACCTTGTTACGACTTAGCCCCAGTTATCGGTTTTACCCTAGGACGCTCCTTACGGTTACATACTTTAGGTACCCCCAACTTCCATGGCTTGACGGGCGGTGTGTACAAGGCCCGGGAACGTATTCACCGCGTCATTGCTGATACGCGATTACTAGCGAATCCAACTTCATGGGGTCGAGTTGCAGACCCCAATCCGAACTGTGAATGGCTTTGTGAGATTCGCATACTGTTGCCAGCTAGCTGCCCTCTGTACCATCCATTGTAGCACGTGTGTAGCCCCGGACGTAAGGGCCATGATGACTTGACGTCGTCCCCTCCTTCCTCTCTGTTTGCACAGGCAGTCTGTTTAGAGTCCCCACCTTAACGTGCTGGCAACTAAACATAGGGGTTGCGCTCGTTGCGGGACTTAACCCAACACCTCACGGCACGAGCTGACGACAGCCATGCAGCACCTAGTTTCGTGTGATTGCTCACTCATTTATCTCTAAATGATTCACTAACTTTCAAGCCCGGGTAAGGTTCCTCGCGTATCATCGAATTAAACCACATGCTCCTCCGCTTGTGCGGGCCCCCGTCAATTCCTTTGAGTTTCACTCTTGCGAGCGTACTCCCCAGGTGGAACACTTAACGCTTTCGCTTAGCCGCTGACTGTGTATCGCCAACAGCGAGTGTTCATCGTTTAGGGCGTGGACTACCAGGGTATCTAATCCTGTTTGATCCCCACGCTTTCGTGCCTCAGCGTCAATTAAACCATAGTAAGCTGCCTTCGCAATCGGTGTTCTGAGACATATCTATGCATTTCACCGCTACTTGTCTCATTCCGCCTACCTCTAGTTCATTCAAGCCCATCAGTATCAAAGGCACTGCGATAGTTGAGCTACCGTCTTTCACCCCTGACTTAACAGGCCGCCTACGCACCCTTTAAACCCAATAAATCCGGATAACGCTTGGATCCTCCGTATTACCGCGGCTGCTGGCACGGAGTTAGCCGATCCTTATTCTTCCGGTACATTCAGCTAAATACACGTATTTAGGTTTATTCCCGGATAAAAGCAGTTTACAACCCATAGGGCAGTCTTCCTGCACGCGGCATGGCTGGTTCAGAGTTGCCTCCATTGACCAATATTCCTTACTGCTGCCTCCCGTAGGAGTCTGGTCCGTGTCTCAGTACCAGTGTGGGGGGTCATCCTCTCAGATCCCCTAGTCATCGTCGCCTTGGTGGGCCGTTACCCCGCCAACTAGCTAATGACACGCATGCCCATCTCTATCCCATTAATGTTTGATCATTGAATAATGCCATTCTGTGATTTTATGCGGTATTAATCCGGATTTCTCCGGGCTATCCCCCAGATAAAGGTAGGTTGCATACGCGTTACGCACCCGTGCGCCGGTCTCAAGGAAGCAAGCTCCCTCTACCCCTCGACTTGCATGTATTAGGCCTGCCGCTAGCGTTCATCCTGAGCCAGGATCAAACTCTCCATTGTAAAATGTTGTTGATTCTGACCAGTTTTAACTATTGTTAAAAATAGTCTTCTTTTGTTTTGTCTGTTAGACATCACCTTTAAAATAAAGCTACTTAATCATGTACTTCGACCAGTACTTCATTAAACCCGCTTTCGCTACATTGACATCTCTTTTAAGAACTTATCAGGCTAATCCCTCACGGTCGCCCTTTTTATATATCTCCAGACTTCAGTTCGCTTAAGTCGTATTCGTCTTAGCTTGTTTTTCGTCTGTTTCAATCTCGTTTGATAATCATCATGACATCCGCCACCTGATTCTTTTTTCCCTTCCCTTTCGGTTGGGAGTGCAAAGGTAGAAATCTTTTCTGAACTTCCAAATAAAATAATTTTATTTTTTCATCCTTCTTTTCTTTCCAACCCTTCAATCTGCCAGTCCTTAAAACCAGCTCCCCGTTCCTTCCGAACCGGGCTGCAAAGGTAATGATCTTTTCTACTTCCGCAAATTTTATTTGAAATAATTTCTGCTCCTTTTATCCCCCCTACTCATCATCAACACGCTTTTCAACCCTAGCCCTTTCCTCCGAAGCGGGATGCAAAGGTAGCAAAAAATCATACCCCCGCAAACCCATACCAACCCTTTCATTCCCCTAAAAACATAACCCGCTGTAAATCATCCATAAAAAATTAAAATAAATAAAACATTTTTAAATCAGCAGTGTTTGCAAGGGCGGTTTTCAGGAAGAAAGACCAGATCAAGTTATATTAAACCATAGAGGCATAGAGAACATAGAGACGGTAATGGTGATTATTAAAGGAAAAATAAGACTGATATCCTATTAATAAGAGCAAAATATAATAAAGGATACTGTAATCAATAATGGCTCATCATTAAATAACACAGCCCCCCCCATACAACTTATCGCTATAAATTTATAAATTAGGGATATGCAAATGATCTCACACTGGGGAAGAGACTTAATCAGCCTGCTGTTCCCAAATCTTTGTAATGCCTGCGGCACAAGTTTGTTTCATAATGAGCAACTGATTTGCACCAAATGCCTGTATGACCTTCCCTTTACCGATTATCATGTATACCAGGAAAACAGGGTAATGAAACAATTGTGGGGGAGAGTGCCCATACACGCAGCCATGGCTTTGCTATATTTCAGAAAAGGCGCAAAAGTACAACGGCTGATTCATCACTTAAAGTACAATAAAAAAACTGATGTCGGTATATTACTGGGCAATATGATCGGAGAAAGACTTAATTTAAGTTCGTCTTATGCAGATATTGACTATATCGTTCCTGTTCCGCTGCATCAGCGTAAATTAAGATCCAGAGGCTATAACCAGAGCCATTTCATTGCAGCAGGGATCGCACAAGCCATGAACATTCCGCTGAATGAACAGATTTTAGTCCGCGTTGTTTCTACAGAAAGTCAGACCAGGAAAAACCGCTTCAGCAGGTATGAAAATATGAAAGCTGTTTTTAAAGTCGCCGAGCAGGAACCCATAAGGGGTAAACATATCTTACTGGTAGACGATGTGATCACGACCGGGGCTACTTTAGAATCCTGTGCAAATGCTTTAATTCATAAGGGCGCACTAAAGATCAGTATTGCGGCGATAGCTTTTGCTGAATAATTTAATTATCAATATATATGAGTGATTAAAGGTAAGCACATCTTAATCAGAGAATTAGATAAACCATTAATACCTGATTAAAGGGATATAAATAGGTTAAATCATAAAAAGATAAACTTTTTTAATTTTTTTAAAACCATTTAGCCTGTAATTGCGTTTATATATTTGAGAGCGTTAATTTAGATGGTAAGGGTCGATACTTCTTTTAGGATATCGGCCCTTTACTTTTTCGCTAATTTTCAGAAGACCATTGCCAAGCATAATCAGGTTATCCAAATCCTTTAAATAAAAAGCGCTTTACAAGTGAATGCAAAGCGCTTTTTATTTAAAATCTTTATTCTTATCCTATTTATATAGCGGGAATGCACTCACCAATTTAATCACTTCTTCCTTTACCGCATTTAAATTAGACGCATCTTCCGGGTTAGTTAAAACCTGATCGATTAAATCTACTATTTTTTCCATTTCAGCTTCTTTTAACCCACGGGTAGTGATCGCAGCTGTACCTACGCGAATACCTGAAGTGACAAACGGAGATTTATCATCGAAGGGAACCATGTTTTTATTAACCGTGATTTCCGCTTTTTCTAAAGCGTTTTCCGCAACTTTACCTGTGATATTTTTATTTCTGAGATCGATTAACATCAGGTGGTTATCGGTACCTCCAGAAATAATTCCATAACCTTTAGCCACAAAAGCTTTGGCCATGGCCTGCGCATTGGCTGCTACCTGTTTAATATAAGCCCCGTACTCATCAGTCAAAGCCTCACCAAATGCAATGGCCTTTGCTGCGATGATGTGCTCTAAAGGCCCACCTTGTGTACCTGGGAAAACGGCCATGTCCAGCAAATTGCTCATCATGCGGGTTTCGCCCTTTGGTGTTTTTAATCCCCATGGGTTTTCGAAATCCTTACCCATCATAATCATTCCACCACGGGGGCCACGTAATGTTTTGTGGGTAGTTGTGGTTACAATATGACAATGCGGCAATGGGTTTGCCAATAAACCTTTAGCAATTAAGCCAGCAGGATGAGAAATATCTGCCAACACCAGGGCCCCAATTTGATCAGCAACCGAACGGATGAAAGCATAATCCCATTCACGAGAATAAGCAGAAGCGCCACAAATAATCAATTTCGGCTTTTCAGCTAAGGCCACTTCCTCTAATTTTTTATAATCGATTAACCCGGTCTCTTTTTCTACACCATAAAATAATGGCTGATAAAGTTTACCGGAGAAATTCACAGGCGAACCATGGGTTAAATGTCCTCCATGAGACAGATCGAAACCTAAAATTTTATCACCTGCCTGCAATACAGCCAGCATTACTGCTGCATTGGCCTGTGCACCTGAGTGTGGCTGAACGTTAACCCACGCTGCACCAAACAATTCTTTTGCCCTATCAATCGCAATTTGCTCCACTACATCAACCACCTGGCAACCGCCATAATAGCGTTTCCCCGGCAGGCCTTCCGCATATTTATTGGTGAGTACTGAACCAGCAGCTTCCATTACCTGCTTGCTCACAAAGTTTTCTGATGCAATAAGTTCTAAACCATGTTCCTGGCGGTTTAATTCCTTATCAATAAGTTCAAAGATTTTGGTGTCGCGTGTCATCCTGTATAGGTTTCTGTTTTTTTGGCAAAAGTAAGAAATTAATCCTTAACGCAGAGATGAATATGAGATAATTAGGGGATAAATGTTTAACCGAAAAAAACAGTAAAATCAACAGCATATCCATGCAGCATGCCCGCACGTAGTACTAATGCCGGTAGACATAAAAAGTTAACCACCGAGAAAATAGAGGCAGGTACCAGGAAAAACAGGGTTTTGATTAAAATCTTGTCATCATCAGTAAAGCAAAGCATAACGATCCTTAAAAACACATGCCAGATTGTGTCTTGCTATTTGATTTCTAAATCCTATTGCCTCTTTCCTTTTACCTGATGCTAAAATTATTAAAACCACTTCCTATCGTAATCTCAACGAGTTGTTGCTGCAGCATTTCCAGAATAGCCAGGAAATTATAAACAAAATGAACTTTATTTTCTGAATGCTTTAACACCAGGGCAAAATCGATTTGCTCATTGATGTTTAATAAATTGGCCATAAAATGTTTCTGCTGTTCAATGGTATAGGGATACTGTACCACTGTATGTTTAACCTCTTCACTACGCAGCTCATATTTTTGCATCTGCCGCTGATATACCGTAAGCAATTTATACAGATCAAGTGATAACAATTCATCCTGATGGGCAGCATTTTCTGCCGCAAGTTGCAGGTCATACTCAATATTTCCCCTGCGTTCCTGTTTCATCCGTGCATCTTCCAAAAGCTTCATTTCTTCCGCAGCAGATTTAAATTGCTTATAGGCAATCAATCGTGCAATCAGATCTTCTTCAGGATTCATTTCCGCTCCCGATTCATTCAAATCCATCCTGGGCAACAACATCCTGGATTTAATGCGCATCAGGGTGGCTGCCACCAGAATAAACTCACTGGCCACTTCTACATTTACGGCAAGCAGCTGATGGATATAAGCCAGAAAGTCGTTGGTGATCTTTGCAATCTCAACATCCTGGATGTTCAATTCATCACGTTCGATAAAGAATAATAACAGATCGAAGGGTCCTTCGAATACCGGAAGTTTTATTTCAAAAATCTCAGATTGCATTTGTAAAAACAAACATAATGATTTTTATATGAAAGCTTTAGCCCTGTATTTCATGTTTCTGAAAATAAGCTGATCTGGCTTTCAGTGCATTGATTGATTTTTTACATGAATATTAGAACAAAAATACCTTACTTTGTATCTTGTTTCTACTAAAAAAATTGAATGCAAGTTAAAGCTGGCCCCCTATTATCTAAAATTAACTATCCTGCTGATTTAAAGCAGTATGGTGAGTCTGACTTAGAACAAATCAGCCAGGAATTACGTCAGTATATTATTGACGTGGTAAGTGTAAATGGCGGGCACTTTGGTTCCAGCTTAGGTGTTGTTGAATTAACAGTAGCCCTGCACTATGCCTTAAATACCCCTTATGACAAGCTGGTATGGGATGTTGGACACCAGGCTTACGGACATAAAATCCTGACCGGCCGCCGGGAGTTGTTTCATACCAACAGAATTTACAAAGGCATTAGCGGCTTCCCGAAAATTACCGAAAGTGAATATGATACTTTTGGTGTTGGCCACTCTTCTACCTCTATTTCTGCCGCTTTAGGCATGGCTGTGGCCTCACAGTTAAAAGGGGAAACCGACCGGCAGCATGTTGCGGTGATTGGTGATGGTGCCATGACGGCCGGCTTGGCCTTTGAAGGTTTAAACCATGCCGGAATTGAAAACAGCAATGTACTGGTGATTTTAAACGACAACTGTATGTCTATCGATCCCAACGTTGGCGCATTGAAAGAGTATTTAACCAGCATCACCATTTCTAAATCTTATAACCGTTTTCGCGACGACATTTCAAATGTGCTCGCCGGCCTATCCAAGCTTGGTCCCAATGCACATAAATACGTAAAGAAAATTGAAAAAAGCATCAAAGGAACATTGCTGAAACAAAGCAATCTGTTTGAAGCTTTAAACTTCCGGTACTTTGGTCCGGTTGACGGGCATGATGTTACGCGTTTAGCACAAACCATCAAAGATTTATCGGCCATTCCGGGCCCTAAATTATTGCATTGCATTACCGTAAAAGGTAAGGGCTTTGCCCTTGCTGAAAAAGACCAGACCATCTGGCATGCACCAGGCCTGTTTGATAAAATTACCGGCGAAATTAAAAAAAGCGTACCAGATAAACCACAGCCTCCAAAATACCAGGATGTATTTGGCCATACCATGGTTGAACTGGCCGGGGCGAATGATAAAATTGTGGGCATTACACCAGCTATGCCATCCGGCTCTTCCTTAAACATCATGATGAAGGCCATGCCCAAAAGGGCTTTTGATGTGGGCATTGCCGAACAGCATGCGGTCACTTTCTCTGCAGGTTTAGCTACCCAGGGATTGATTCCTTTCTGTAATATCTATTCCAGCTTTATGCAAAGGGCCTATGACCAGGTGATTCATGATGTGGCCATTCAGAAACTGAATGTGGTATTTTGCCTGGACCGGGCGGGCTTAGCCGGGGCAGATGGTGCCACGCATCATGGTGCTTATGATATCGCTTATATGCGTTGCATCCCCAACCTGGTGATTTCATCCCCGATGAATGAAGAAGAATTGCGCAACCTGATGTTTACTGCCCAGCAGGAAAACATGGGGCCATTTGTAATCCGTTATCCGCGTGGCAATGGCGTCATGCCCGATTGGAAACGCCCGTTCAAAGCTTTGGAAATTGGTAAAGGCCGTAAAATATGTGATGGTGAAGAAGTAGCTTTACTAACCATCGGGCATGTAGGTAATTTTGCCGTTGAAGCACGTTCAGAATTAAACAGCGAAGGCATTTATCCTGCGCATTACGATTTACGCTTTGTAAAACCCCTGGATGCTCAAATGCTGCACGAGGTTTTCTCTAAATACAAATACATCATCACCGTGGAAGACGGTTCATTACCGGGTGGAGCAGGTGCGGCCATTTTAGAATTTATGGCAGACCATCAATATACCGCTACTGTCATTCGACTGGGCATCCCGGATCAGTTTATTGACCATGGCGAACAACCTGAATTATGGGCAGAATGTGGTTACGATAAAGAAGCCATTATTCAGGCCGTAAGAAAGGTTGCTGTAAAAAGAACCACGAATACGATGGCGGGATAAAAGACAAATTCCGGTGATATGAATAATATAAAAAAGCTCGGGTTGTTACAACACCGAGCTTTTTTAAATTTTGACATCTTTATAGATTAAAAAGCGTTTTCTTCTCCCTTCACCATGTTAATCACGGTCATGAAAATGATCCTGACATCCAGTGCAGCCGTCCAGTGTTCCAGGTACCAGATATCGTGCTCTACCCTTTTAACCATTTTATAATCCTCTTTGGTTTCGCCTCGGTAACCATTGACCTGCGCCCATCCTGTGATCCCTGGCTTTAGAAAATGGCGCACCATAAACTGGTCTACAATACCTTTGTACTGCTCCGTATGGCTTAACATATGCGGGCGTGGACCAACCACACTCATATGCCCCATAAATACGTTAAAAAACTGTGGCAACTCATCCAGGCTTGATTTCCTTAAGAACTTACCAATGGGCGTGATGCGGTCATCATTTTTACTGGCCTGTTTTTTATCGCTGTCTGCATTCATGCGCATGCTCCGGAATTTAAAGCAATAAAAAGGTTCATCATCCCGGCCACTTCTCAGTTGCTTAAACAATACCGGTCCTTTACTTTGTAATTTAATCAACAGTGCAATAATAGGATATAACCAGCTCAATACAAACAAAATTACCAGCCCGCTGAAAACCACATCAATCAGTCGCTTTTTGAAACGGTTGTGAATTTTTTCTAAAGGTTCTGAGCGAAGCGAAATCACTGGGAATTCATTTCCCAGATAACTTACCGTATAAGGCGACAATAAAGCCCCGCTGATATCCGGAATAAACTTTAAGCGCACACACTGGCGTTCTGCTTCCTGGGTCAGGATCAGCATATCGCTCATCCGCTCTGGTGCTATCGTGACATAAATATCTTTGATCCCCTTTTCAATCGCCAGCTCAAACTGCTTGCCTACCGCATCACTTAACCGGCCATCCCGTTCCAGGTAATGCTCCGGTACATCCGGAATAAAACCATGAAATTCAATGTATTTCTGTTTTTCAAAATAAGAAGCCAGTTGTTCCCCTGTGGCATTGTTTCCCATAATGGCTACTGACTTTACCCCCCTGAGGTGATTAAATAACAGGAACTGAAAAGAAGTACCGATAAAACGATTAACCAGGAACAAAATACCTAAGGCACCATAGAATACCACGAGAAATGACCTGGAAAAATCATTCTGTTTAGAAAAAAATAAATAAACGGAGAACAGGATTGCGTGCAGGAACACGCTTCTCCAGGTCCCCCTGTAAATGCGTTCAATACGCCTGGAACCATATTCGGTATACAAACCAAAAGAAGTGGTGGAAACAATCCAAAGCAAGCTGCATACCACTACGTAATGCCACTGCAATTCAGAATCAACAACTTTGCCTAAATAACTGGTGAACTGATAAGAGAAGAAGTAAACGGCCAGTACCATCAGAAGGTCGGTGACTGGTAAGATGTATTTCAGGATGTAAAGGTAACGTGTTTGCATAAAAATTTGTGCGTTAACAATGAAGTGCTACAAATGTTTTTACCCATAGCAAAAATAATGCCCTAATATAAATTCAATGTTAAGTTTTAACTTAAAACCCGTTCACGAATATTTTTAGTTCACAGCAAAGTTACAATTTTTTACCTGGAATCACATGTAAAGTAGGATTGACCGATCATTTAGTCGAGCTATCTGCCTGCTATGTAGAAAAAGAGCCTATCTTTATGATAAGCTCTCCTGTAAAAAGATTATGAATATTGCTCGCCAAACCTGGAAACCATTTCTTTAGAGACCCCTTTGATTTCCTGTTCTGCCGATTTGGGATAGATCAGCAATACCTGTTCATCATCCACCACAATAAAATTGTCAAGCCCCCTGATCACTGCAGCTTTCCCCTTAGGTAAGTTGATCATGCAGTCATGTGTATCATGCAAATGAAGGTGTTCCGAATTACAAACATTGTGGTGTTCGTCTTGTTGGGCAATGGCATGCAAAGACGCCCAGGTGCCTAAATCAGACCAGCCAATATCTGCCGGAATAGTATAAATGTTATCGGCTTTTTCCAAAATGGCATAGTCAATGGATATATCCGGACTGCCCGGGTATTGATCCAGGATAAACTGCTCCTCCGCCGGCGTATTGTAAAAGGCATTTCCCGATTTAAATAAGGCATCAATCTCTACGGCATATTTTTCAAATGCTTTCTGCAGGTTGGCCGCTTTCCAGATAAAGATCCCTGCATTCCATAGGTAATTCCCACTGTTCACATATTCCTGTGCTTTTTCCAATACGGGTTTTTCCTTAAAAGCAGCCACTTTTTTTATCTCCTTTTCTATTCCTTCATCCTCCAAATACTCAATATACCCATATCCCGTATCCGGCCTGGTCGGACTAATTCCCAGCGTTAACAAGGCATCATTGTCGGCCGTAAAATCCAATGCCAGGTTAATCTTCTCGATAAAGACGTCCTCCTTCAAAATTAAATGATCAGAAGGGGCCACTACAATATTGGCATCCGGATTCTTTTGTAAAATTTTATAGGTGGCATAAGCAATACAGGGTGCCGTATTGTTGCGGCTGGGTTCTAATAAAATGTTATCAGTTAATATCGCTGGCAATTGCGCCTTCACCAAATCTGCGTAACCTGCATTCGTTAAGATCAGGATATTCTCATTTGGGCAAACCTTTAAAAAGCGCTTATAAGTCAGTTGCAGCAGAGACTCTCCGGTCCCCAGGATATCAATAAACTGTTTTGGGAAGTGATTACGGCTTTTTGGCCAGAAACGGGAGCCAACGCCGCCCGCCATGATTAAAACGAAACTATTTGGATTGCTTATGTTCACTTTAATGTATTTAAATTAATATTTGTTTAAAATGCTGTTCATATTGATCAACAATTAGATTCCAAGAAAAAGTTTGAGTAATTTTATTATTATTAGCTTCTAGGATATTTTTATATACTGCTTTATCAATTGTTTTTAACAGTTGGCAAACCTCTTTCGCATTATCAAAATAAAATGCATTATCCTCAAGGATGGATTCGTTAAATATATTTTTATTCGCCGCAATCAGTGCTTGTGAAGCCATTGCCTCTAATAGAGATGGATTAGTTCCTCCTACAGTATGGCCGTGAAAATACAGTCTTGAAAAATGTCTTAGATTATTTAAGATATTTATATCATAAACCCCACCAATAAAAATTATATTATTTTGGGCTTTAAATTTCTCTTTTAAATACTCCCCAAACTTAGTTTTATGCTTTCCTATAACTAAGAATTTTTCATTATGCTCAGCTTCAACAACCCCATCCAAAATCATCTCAATACTATTTTCTGGTTCTAATCTTGCAATAAGCATACTGAATTGCTGTTCTTCCAAACCATAATCTTCTAAAAAAGATTTATCTGGATCGGTAAAGAGATCTGCTCCATAAGGAATGTAACGTGAATCCTTTTGGTAAGTATTTTTTAAGTAATCTTGGATACCAATGGAATCTGAAATTAAATGATCACTACATTTAACACCTAGCTTCTCAGCGTATTTTAAAAACCGCTTTACTTTTGGTGAAAACTTCGTACGCTTCCATTCCAAACCATCAACATTAGTTGTAACAACTGTTTTTTTTCTAGGAAGCAACCAACCCCAAATCGAACTACTTGTATAGCCTAATTGCAAAATAATGTCAAAACCTCTTTTTCTACTATCCAAAATACAATTAAAATCATAAATAAATTGCCCGGCAGTACCTATTTTATCTTCAGGATCATAACAATGAATGATCTTTACGCCGTTCCACAAAGATTCCTGATAGGGATGGTCGTTTGAATTATAAACAATTACTTCATGGCCACGTTCGACCAAACCCAGAGATAAATATTCAGCAAATTGTTCAAAACCTCCATAATGATTTGGCACACCCCTTGTCCCTATTATTCCTATTTTCATCTTCTATTATATTGCTCTTTTAAATCATATTCACGCTTTCCTCTTCGATCAACATATCCAATACTTGATAAAAAGACTTATTATATTCCCAACCTAAAATAGACTTAGCCTTTTGATTACTTCCAAATATATCTTCAATATCGGTTGGCCTAAACAATGAAGAATCTTCAATAATTTTATTTTGGCTAAGATTTAAATAATCGAATATGTAACTAACAATATCACGAAGATATATCGATGTTCCAGAGCAAATTAAATAATCGTCCGGTTTGCTATGCTGCAATGATAACCACATTGCTTCAACATAATCTGGGGCGTAACCAAAATCTCTTTTAACATCGATATTCCCAACTTTAAGTTCATTCGCTAAACCTCGCTTAATTTCAATCCCTGTACGTATAACCTTTTTTATAAAAAAGTTTGGACTGCGCAGATAAGACTCATGATTGAATAAAATACCATTAACACAGAAAACCTTGTAAGACTCACGATAATTAATTCCTATCCAATAAGCAGACGCCTTAGATATGGCATATGGACTAAGTGGATGCAATGGGGTAGTTTCCTCTATCGGCAAGTTTAGCACCCGCCCAAACATTTCACTACTAGATGCTTGATAAACTTTTGTATCAAGCTTTAACAACCTGACTGTTTCTAAAATATTTAGCAAAGATTGGGTATTGTAGTTGATTGTTCCAATGGGTTGTTCAAAAGAAACGCCCACTGAACTTTGTGCAGCTAAGTTGTAAAACTCATCAGGCTTATATTTAAGTAAAATCTTAATTATGCTGGAAAAATCAGATAAATCACTCTCCTCAATTATTACATTCTCACTGATTCCTAAATACTTTAAATTTTTTATATTTAGTGAACTGTAACTACGAGACAATCCAATTACCCTATAATTTTTACTGGTTAAAAGCTTAGCTAAATAAGAACCATCTTGTCCGGTTATGCCAGATATAATTGCAACTTTCATTCTTTATTTTTAATGCCTTGAGCAATAAGTTAATTGAAAAACCAATCGATTACTTATTTGCAATATTATGATTTTATTTCTGGGATAAGTTCTTTTGCAAAACAGTGAAATATTCATTAGCAATGTTTTTCCAATCATATCTTCTTTGGGCTTCGTTTTTTATTTGATCAAAGGGATATTCATTATCGTTTAAAGCCAATAAGAGATTATTCTTAAAAGACTGCTTATCATTTGGATTAAAATGATATTTAAAAAAATCAAAATCACCCATCGCCGTTAAGTTAGAACACAAAACCTTACAGTTGTTAACAGCTGCTTCTATAGGAGGAATGCCAAAACCCTCAGCAAAAGATGGGAATACAAAACATTCAGCCTGCCTCAAGAAAAGGGATAATTCGTCATAGGGAATGTTTTCAAGAAATTTCACTTTATCAGTTAGCTCGTCTGGTACCTGATCTACTACCTTCTGATATTCATCCAATTCTATTTTTTCCTTTTTCGCACCGATGAAAACCAACTGGTAGCCATTTGCAGCCAAATTAAGTTCTTTATAAACATCAAGAAGACCACGTTGATTTTTTCTTGGCTCAAATCGGCTTATGTAAAGAATATATTTACTTAGGCCATATTTTGCTTTAATGTCCAAATTGGCTTTAGCAGGTTCCTGAATTACTCCTATAGGCATCATATAAACCTTTTTTTTATCAATATTAAATTTTTTAACGATAGATCTTTTCGAGTAATTTGATATAGTAAGTACAACCTTAGACCTAATTGCCGAGTAATTAAAAAGTATTCTTCTTAAGAATCGATATTTCCAGGGAAAATACTCTTTCTGTTCCAAAAATATTAAATCGTGTATAGAGGTTATATAAATACATTCTTGAAAAAATGGTATGATATATTGGAAATGGGCAAAATCATAACCACCCAGTTTTATAAGCTTAGGCCATTCAAAAAACAATCTTTTAAAGCGGGAATTGTTTTCTAATTGTAAATACCTAAATCTCTTATCTGGGAAATTAGCCTTAAGGTTTTCAAGATTTTGTGCAGCGAGAGTGATCTCAACTTGATCATTTTCAACCAGTCCATTATATAATCCTTTTATAAATGTAGCAGATCCTTGGAAAGAATAATCAAAAGTATGGGCGTCTACTAATATCTTAATTTTCATTTTTTATTACCAGAGTTATTTAGTTACTAAAATTACCTTTATTAACTGCGTGTGTTACAATTCGCTTAAGCAACGAGCTAAAATCAAAATCTAACGAATATCGTTGAAATGCTGCATCTGCCTTAAGTTGTATTTCGGGCTGGTCAATATTTAGATTAATATATTCAATCATTTTTGCCAAATTATATTCATCATTTGCTTTGTAAAAGAAAGCAACACTCTCATCAACATAGTCTTTAACTGCAGGAATATCGGTTATCAAAATAACTTTTTTACGATACATTGATTCCAATAAAGCCATGTGGCCAGCAGAAATAAAAGTATCTGCTAAAGGTATAATTACAAAAATAGATTTGTCTAAAAAACTGCCAAATGTATCTATTCTTATATTATACAAGGGAATAATATTTTTAGCTTCTGAAAATCCATCAATTGCCTGAGGCCTAGTCGCAATCTTACATTTTAGTTGTGGGTTACTATTCGACAATATATTAAATGCTTTAAATAAAGTGGCAAAGTCGCGATTGCTAACGCCACCACTTGAAATATATCGTTCGCTATCGGTATATTCATTTTCTTCAAAAATGTCAAAATCTCTACCATATCTTATAAAAACAAATTTACCTGCTAAGGCTGGGAAAAACTCTGAATAAAGAAGAACCTCGTTATTAGAATATACAATAATATTTTTAACTTTCTTGTAGCAAAAATTAACAAATGATTTCCTCAGGTTTAGATATAGCTTATTAGATTTATCTTCAAATAAGAAGCCTGCAACACTAATATCTTCTTTACGTAACACTAACCTAGTTATACCGCAATAAAATATTGCTACAATAGGGTTTATAAAAATTTTTATATTATACTTTTTTTTGAAAACAATTAGTCTTAAAGCTTCTTTCAATGAAATCGACCAGTAAGCAAGATGCGATAAGAAGTTGCCAATAATTGGTAAACCATGAAAAAATTTCACTATGGAATTTTCATAGTATGTATAATAAAATTCAGGATTACAATCTTGCGATATTATTTGCTTTAACTTATCTTCCTTCACAAGATATTTCAAAGAATCTAGTATAATAATAACTCTAGGCTTAATTGACATTTTTTAATTTGTAAGTAATTCAAATAATTGGACAAATTCCTTCACCTAAGTTGTATGATAATTTATTCGACCTATTTGAGATAATTTTAGCTGGAACACCACCTACCACAGAATAGGGAGGTACATTTTTTGTAACTACTGATCCAGCAGCTACAACAGCACCTTTGCCAATAGTAATCCCAGGTAGTATTATGGCTCTTGAGCATATCCACGCATAATCCTCAATAATTACTTTATCACCAATTATCTTGAAAAATTCATCATTATAATCGTGGTGTAGAGACCAGACCATTACCTCATTACTGAGATTAACATTTGAGCCAATCACTAAACCTTTTCTTGCATCTAATAGTGCTCCGTGCCCTATCAGTGTATTATCCCCAATTGATAATTTCCATGGATCTCTTACTTCAAAACCGCGGTAAAGGCCAACCTTTTTGCCTATTCTCGCTCCCATTAGTTTCATCAAAGCAATCCTAAAATTGTGAAATGGAAGTAGCGCTATAGTACCACAAATAATGTATAACAATGAAATGGCATAAGGAACAAAATATTTTTTCATTTACTAAATGGATTACCTTTTTAAATAAACATTGAGACCAATCTTTCTGAGTGATTTCTTTACTATAAACTTAAGCACTACAATTATTGCATTTATACTCGCTGAGGCTTTTGAACTGCCACCAGTTTGTGTAGTTGCTTTGAAATATTCTGTGATAGCCTTAATCGAATCACTTGTACCGCCTTCACTCATGATAACAGTAACATCTGCCATGAATGCGGCGTTTAGATTTTCTCTCGGTCTTAAAAGAAGCTCGTAATCCCCAGAAATCTTATAATCAATGTTATACATACCATATTTTTCAAAAAGCCTGCTAGAATGTAGGGCTCCGGGATGAGAAACCGTCATAAATTTTTTAAAGAGAGGCCATTCCCAAGAATATCCTGTTGTTCTTATCAAGTTTCCTTTCAAGTCAATCATTTCCCGTTTGGACGATAAAAAAAGTAAATCTTCAATTCTTGGATGTACATTCAGGAAATTATAATACTTTTTAAGAGCATTCGATTTAAGATAATCATCTGCCCCTAAAAACATGATCCAGTCCCCAGTAGCTTTTGCAATCCCTTTATTCCAAGCATCATAAATCCCCTTATCGGATTCACTGATCCAATAATTTATGTAGGATTGATATTTTTTAATTATTTCAATCGTCTTGTCTTTCGATCCACCATCAATTAGTATGAATTCGTAATTGGCATCTTGCGAAATTATGCTCTCAATTAAATTTTCAAGACAAGAATCCGCATTGAACGTTGCTACAATGATCGTTATTAAATTATTTTTCATTTATTTATATCCTACGCTAAAAGAAGACTCTTTTTCACCTTTCTTATTTATAATAATTGAGGCCAGTACGAAAAAGAAAAAGAAACCTGTGCGTGAAATTGGTTCCGACATTAGTGTTATAATGATTACACAAATGAATAAGTTTTTCAATTTACTATCAACAAAAAGGTTAAAGCAATAAGTTTTATATAAAAGATATCCCCCAACAATTAAACCGAAATCTAATAGAAAAATAAATAGTCCATTTAGTATTTCAGCATTCAAATATCCTATTTTATCACCTTCTAATGAATCATCCCAATTTTTTTCCCTTACACTAGCAATCAATTTATCTGATGAATTTAAAGTGCTTTTAGGATCTTCTCCTATCAATGGACTCCTTTCAAGCATTTTAAGACCTAGTGTAAAGTCTCCGAATCTTACCATAGAAGAAGTAGCACCGCGCCCCTTCAACTTATCATTAACATTATCAATAATTAAAGTAGACAAACTAAGAAGTATTAAACCCGGAATAATCATAGCTTTAATATTTTTTATAGACCTTATATATAAAAAATACGCAACTATTACAAACAACATTAAAATGATGCCTGTGGTAGAAAAAGTAAATATTATTGCTATTATAGACAACAAAATTTCTTTTAATTTTCTTTTGAAGTAAAACATTAAAAGAAGATTCATATTTAAATACATCTGCCAAATACCTGGTTCCCATGCCAATGCACATAACCTAAAGCGATTGAAAAAAGAGGGCCCTCCAGAATCAATATACCATAATATATAGCCAATCTGTCGATAATAAACATTAACATAAGTATGCTGGAATAATGACTGACCGATAAATAAAAATAATATATGTACTAAAGTTAAATACATATAAAACCTTAGTAGAGCAAAAATATCACCTGTGAATTTACTACTGGCATTTGAGGTTCTATAATTCAGTAAGACAATATAAGATGAAGTAATTGCGACGAATAGAAAATATGGTATTTCAGCTCCTTTAAAGTAAAAGAAGACGAGCAAAATAAAGAACAAGCTTACTAATATTAATAAATCTCGAAAAACAATTTTTTGTAAATTTCTAAAATTTAATAAAATCAATAAAATTAACCAAATAATCAAACCTCCCTTAACTTTCAATAAATCAAATCCTGTCCCAGAGAAAAAAAGAATTCCTAATGATAAGCACCTTTTGAATTGCCCGATTTTTATTTTAAACATCCTTATTACTTAAGAAAATATTTTTTGACTGATAACCTGAATCAATGATTTTAAATATAAAAACATACTATATTTATTTTTAATAACAATATATGAAGGAGGTATTAAGTCAGATATGTCTACTTTAAATTGATGTCCAAACCATAAACTCGGCATTATAACTTTTTTATCATTATGCTCATTTAAAAACGCTCCCCACCAACTAAAAGAACTATTACTGATAATATTATTAACACAAAATGATTGGATATACAGATCAATTATCGGCGATGTATTTTCTACAAAAATAACGTTAGCTAACTTCAAATTTTTCTTGCACCAGCCAATATCATCACTGACAACAATAAAATTTTCATTTTTCCCTATTTGTTCAATTGCCTTTAAATAATAAGACAAACCACTAAAAGGGTGTTTGTGCAACATTCTAAGATAATCGCCTCTACGAACATGTATACTGGTAATTTTTTTGTTGAATAATACAGGATAATGACTCTTAATAAAAGTATATGTATCTTGATCAATTGAAAATTGCTCTAATGCTTTACTTCTATTGATGTACTTATAGGATTGAAAGTATCCTTTTATGATCAAATCCGCACCTTCAGTATATGGAATTGTAGCGTAATGATGAAATGGTTCTTCATAAATTGGTATTCCGGCAGGAATATAATCTAAAATTTCAAAACCCTTAAAAAAGGTAGTGCTATATTTTAATGTTGCTAGATACTCTTCTTTTAATGGTACACATATTGTTAAATTTTTACTTAGAGATAACGCTGCGGCCATCTGAAAAAGATTATTTCCTAGCCTATCACTAAAAACAACATATATCATATTTAATTAAAATTAATTTTTCTTATTATTCTAGCAGGATTTCCAGCGGCGACACAGTCTTCTGGAATATCCTTCACGACAACACTTCCACTTCCAATAATACTACGTGCTCCAATATGAACTCCTTTTAAAATTATGCATCGAGTCCCTATCAAAACGTTATCATCTATAATGATTGGTTTATTAACTTTATGGTTAAGATCAGATTGATTATTACGTCGATCAAGATAGGATAAAGAATGAGCATCAGAATCCATGATAATCGTATCAGCACCAACATTCACGTAGTTTCCAATTTTTATCGATTCATGAGACCATAAACAAACTGAACTAAAACCACAGTTATTACCAATAAGCAAAACCGCACTATCCTCAACACTTATTGAGCCTTTAATGTTTCTGCTTAAAGGGTTAAGACCTCTTCCACTTTTAAAAGTGCAGGAATCACCAATTGTAATGTTGGTATTCTTTCCTATAGTTACATCTAAAACTCCTTGTATTATTAGGTCTCTGCCAAATGAAACACCATATACTTTCATAATAAATCTACCCCATCTCCAATTGATTGTATTGGCGATATGAGTTGTAAATTTGGTATATACTTTATAAATCTCAATTAACATATATTTTTTGTAAATGTAAACAAAAGTTTTTTAGCTTTTAAAAGCAATAATTATGTTAGAAAACCAATTGTTTGATTAAATAAAAACGCTGTATTAGGGCAAGGAAATCAATATAAAAATCAACCAGATTATTTTAAATTTAATACAATAATCATAGATCTGAAAGGAGATTTGATCATTGAATTCATACCGAATTATAGTGACCTCAAATATTTCGAATATCTATGATACAAATTAACAATCATCATATTTAATTTGAAAGGAAACATTTTTATCATCAATAATAAAATGAGACTTTTCTTTTTTGCTAATAATAATGGGAAAAAGCTTTTCCATTTGATATAAGGTGTGTCAAAAGCTTTTCTACAAAGTTCGAGTTTATCCTGTTTAGTAATCTTTTTACTTTTGTACGAATCCCTAACAATCATGGTGTAACAAAAGTGGAAAACACCAATATTACTGCATACATCTTCAAATATTTCAGGATCATTAATAGAATACTCGAAATCACGAATCGAAATATATATTTTAGCAATTTCAAATGACATGTCTTTATACATAATGGCATTTGTAATAGATGTGTTTCGAGTAAGATAATCTAATGTAATATCAGGAAGTAATACAATCTTTGTTAAATGTCGAATTTCTAAAAAAGAAAACACAGCATCTTCAACTACATCATGAACGTATCTTAAATTATTGTCTTTTAAGAAAATGGTACTATATAATTTATTCCATGAATACACAGAAAAGTATCCATTTTGCACATAGACATACTTTTTAAATGAGCTATTATCAAATATTTGTTTTTTATCATATTGAAATTTTTCATTATTTTTAAATACTTGAATTTCTCTACCTTGTTCATTTACAAACCGATGAGAAGCAGCTACGATATCAGCACTATTTAGTTTTGCTTCTGTTACTAGTAAACTTATTGTGTGTGAATCTATACTATCGTCACTATCAACAAAAAAAAGATAATCACCTGTTAAATTATCCAGAATAATATTTCTGGATTTCCCTATCCCCTTATCAACTTCATTTTTTTTTATTATTCGAAATGGAAATTTGCTACTTACTAAAGTATCTATAGTCACTTGTAGACTATTGTCGTCGCTAACATCATAAACAATTAGAATCTCTATATTGTCATAATCTTGATTAATAACTGAAGTTAAACATTTAGCAACATAAGCTTCAACATTATAAACAGGTATTGCAACGGTAACTTTAGGATTAATTAACATTTTTATTTTACTCTTCTATATTAGTAACACCATCTGACAGTGGTGTAGATAAATAACATTTAAAATTTATGTAAACCCAGAATTGTTTTATAGATCCCTGACAGATCATTAATAATTTCTTTTTTATTATGCCTCTTCAAAGCAAGAATTTGGGCACTATTTCCAATTTTTGATGCTAGTGCTTTGTCATTAACTATTTCTTTAATATAGGATGCTGCCATATAAGGATCATTTGCAGGAACCAAGACGCCTGATGTTAAATGTTCTATTAGCGTAGAAACACCCCCCACATTACAAGCAATAACTGGTACGCCTAGAAGCTGTGCCTCACAAACACTATTGGGACTATTGTCAATATATGAAGGATGAACAAAAACATCACAATTTATAAGTGCTTCTGTTATTTCCTTAGATGAAGCGATACCTTTAGGGTACACTGAAACAGCGTCAGGATGAATTCCCGTTTTATAGCTCGCAAAATTCATATCTGTGATTCCATAAACCAGCCATTCAAAGTTGAGTTTCAACTCTTTTTTGATTATTTGCGCTGTCTTTAATAACATATCCGCACCTTTATAAAGCGGACTTGAAATAGTTGTTACAATTACTATTTTATCTCTATTCGTCTTAACTTGCCAAGGCTTTGCATCAAAAAAAGATTCGCGAAGCATCTCACTACAATAAAAATACTGAGATTTTGGTGAATAAATTTTAGAAATCCTTTTGTCCCATTCAGTTCGTCCCATAAAATATTTACAACCGGCAAAAATCCTTTTTTCCCTTTCAACTGAAGTTTTCCATCCTTTTAGTTGCTTATAATTGGAAAGTATTTTTAAAGGATTTATTCCATTGGAACGAAACATATCCCATTCAGAATAAAATGGTGGAACAAATGCATTCAAATAAGGAATAAGAATCCCTTGTAAATGAATAATTGTAGGAATATCAGTATACCGAGCTATGAGACCAAAACTTAGTTCGGAACCAAATACATGTATGACATCAGGTTTAAAATCATCTATAACAGACTTAAAAGCACTTACATGAAAAGACTCTTGTTCCCTTTTAGAAAACTTTCTTTTTAATCTATTTAATATACCTCTATCAATAGAAATTGGATAATAAGTTACATTTTCTTGTTCAACCTTGAATGGTTCATCTTGATAAAAGAACGAAACTGCTAATTGAATATTAGATACTTTTTTAATCTCCTTTTCCAAGGAAGCAATCCACCCGCCTCCATTATATTCGTTTGAATTCGAATTATAACCCGCTGCAGTATTTGTAAACCATAGAATTTTCATTTTAATTAAAAATTATTTTAGTAAAACTTAAAATATACACGAAAGCCACTATAATTATAATTTATTTTTGAACCTTATTAATTTACAAAAAATTGGAATTGATTTGAATGCGATTTTATTAAAGAAATTTATATCCTTTTCCAATTTTTCTATATGCTTTGAATTTATATTTTCAAATTCTTCCGAAGCTGCACTTAACGCTTTATATTGTTTCAGTATTATTACATTTTGTGCTAAATCAATAACTTTTCGTAGTATTGGATAAATAATTTTAAATGACTGCCTGATTTTCGTATCCATTTCAATAAAACCCTGAAGAGTAGCTATTTTTTTTGATTCATTAAACCCAATACGATATTTAGTTAATTGAGCATTTAGGTAAAATACATTATCATAATGGGCTAGGTACTTCACTAAAAACATATAATCAGACGAGGGATAAAATTTCTCATCATAGCCGCCTATTGTTAATAGACTTTCTTTCGTAAATAGTATACCAAGTGACCCCGGATTCACATTACCCAGTTGTAAATCTAGCGGAATAACTTTATTAAGTTTGGGTTCAGCAATTTTATGCTTTAAAATTAACTTACCTTCAGAATCAATTACTTTATGTCCAACTATAATGGCATCCAAATTTTGTTTAACTGAAACAATTTCCAAAACGCATTTTAAATAATTTGGTTCTAATATGTCATCATCATTTAAAATTGTCAAATATTTTCCAGAGGAAAGCTCTATACAACGATTCCAATTACCAAACATGCCAATGTTTTCTTCATTTTTATAATAACTTAAGCGCGGGTTATTATAAAAATTCATTAACTTTTCTGTCTCACACCCACGTTCCGGGTTATTATCTACAACTACTATATCATATTCAATAAATTCAATTTGATTGATAGCGCTATCAAGGGTATCCCTTAATAAATCTGCCCTTTTATATGTAGGTATTGCAATCGTAATTTGGGGTTCAAAGCTTAATTTTGATTGAATTAAGGAAATCGATGTGATATTTTTAGTCTTGGCAAAATTATCTTCGATTTTAAAAAAATCAGCACTTTTATCTAGCATTAGTATACGCTTTTAGTCTATAAAATACTTCTGAAATGATTAATCCTAAAAAATCGAATAAACTTATATTATATTTATTTAATATAACAAAAGGCCATTTCCAATTATTATACGCTAGTTGTACAGTCCCTTGAACTAATACTAAACCTAATAAACCATAATTAGTAAAAGATAAGGAGAGATAGCTTCCCAAAGCTATAAATCCACCTGTAATTAAAGAAACCCACATAAAAGGAACAGAATTGCCTATAACGATCATCGTTGCAAAAAAAGAATGATTCGTTTCAAGTAGCATTACAATTAAATATAATATAAGGATACTCGATACAGGTAATACTGCTTTTGCTTTAATTAATACTAATAACTCAGGCACTGCTAACACAAGAAAAACACCGCCAATTAGAAATAATAAATAAAAAATTCCCATAGCAAAAGCAAATTCTTTTTTTAGATCATTCATATTTCCTGTAATATTTAACTCAGCAAAACGTGGATTATTAATCATAAACAAGGTGCTTGAAATACCCGAAATTATCCCAACAAGTTGCACCATTAAGCCATACGAAGCAATATCTGATAAACTCAAATACAACCCTCCTAAAAACATTGCAAAACGAGTTATTGCATACGATCCTATAAAAACTAAACCGAGTTTGCGTGCATTATGCCAAACGATATTAAACAAATCCAATTTTTCTTTCCTAGTGATTACAAATTGATCAATTTTACTTTTGAATTCCTTTGTAAAGAAATAGTAGTGGGAAATAAATCTCTCTACAAAAGGTGCTAATAGATTAGCAATTGCAATAGACAACAAACCGACGCCCAATAACAACAAAGAGACATTTATAATAATATAAACAATCCTAGAATAGACCATTGCCTTTTTCGATTCCATTATCATACCCTTTCCTATTAATAACGATGCATAATAGGTATAATACATATTAAAGAAAGTTGATATAGAATAAACTATCCAAATAAATAAGGACTGATGTACATTTGTAAAACCATTAGTGACTTTATAAATATAAAATGTACCAAACGAAAGCATAACTACCAAAACTACAAGTGACAACCTTCGATAGACAAACCTAACAGTATAGATCATTGTAGCTAATAGACGATAGTTAATTTGTTTTATATCTTCTTGACTGCTATGAATACCTTCTTTTTTTAATTGTTGTGCTCCGCTAAAAATGTAAGTAATGTTCCTCCCAAATTGAGGACCAAAACCAAAATCAAATAATGACACCAATGATCCAACGGTCAGCATCAAATAATTCATACCAATCTCTTCTGGACTAAGCAAATGTAGTATTAATGGCAAAACCAAAACTCCGGATGCAATTGAAAAAAACTGGGCAAAGTACCCCCAAATAACATCTTTTTTTGATAATCTAATATCGCTCATTATATACTTAAATATTTTTCCATTTCGAATTCATCATTTTTTTAATACATTAAATTCATTAATCATTGGACTAACTCAAATTATTCGTAAAATGAAACATAAAGCCCTTCATTTCATGTAAGACGATTATTTTAATGGGAATAAATACGACACCTCCAACCTGATACTTTTTTTATAACTAAAACTCACGACTTAAATAATGAACCCCCCCCACTAATCCTGCACCTAAAACTAAATCATTATTTAATTGTTTATATACTTTCTAATTACATTAGCAATGTAATCATAATGGAATTCATTTAATCCTGGCCAAACGCCTAACCAAAACGATTGGTTCATAATAATATCAGTATTAGTTAAATCTCCAACAACTCTATGTTCAACATTAGCATAAGCAGGTTGTCTTAATAAATTCCCAGCAAAAAGTAGTCTAGTTCCAATTTTATGCTCTTCCAAATATTGCACGAGCATGTGGCGATCATTTGAATCCCCTTCTCTTAGCGTTAATAAGAAACCAAACCAAGATGGATCAGAATCTGCAGTAGGTTCAGGCAAAATAAACACTTCCTCAAATTCTTTCATACGAGAATATAATGCAGCAAAATTTTCTTTTCTTCTTTGAATAAAGTAATCAACTTTTTTCAATTGAGAAACCCCTAGAGCTGCTTGCATATCAGTCACTTTTAAATTAAAACCAACATGGCTGTAGGTATATTTGTGATCATAGCCATAAGGAAGTGATCCTAACTGTTGACCAAAACGGCAACCGCAAGTATCATCTTTGCCTGGTAAACAGTAGCAATCTCTGCCCCAATCTCTGAAACTTTCAGCAATCTTAGCTAATTCAGGGTTATTTATTACTACAGCACCACCTTCACCCATAGTGATATGGTGAGCAGGATAAAATGAAAAAGTAGATAAATCTCCGAATGTTCCTGTTTTTTGGCCTTTATAGGTTGCACCTAATGAATCGCAGTCATCTTCAATCACCCAAAGATTATATTTTTTAGCCACACGCATCACCTCGTCTAAATCAAATGGGTTACCTAATGAATGGGCGATCATAATGGCTTTTGTTTTCGGAGAAACAGCGGCCTCTATCATATCTGCCTTTACATTGTGTGTTGCAATGTCTACGTCAATAAAAACTGGAATGGCTCCTGCTTGAACAATTGGATTTACTGTAGTAGGAAAACCAGCGGCTACAGTAATGACCTCATCACCTGGCTTAATGGCTCTATCGCCAAGTTTAGGAGAGGTTAATGTATAAAATGCAACTAAATTAGCCGAAGAACCAGAGTTTACCAACAATGCTTTTGTCGCACCGAAATATTTCGCAAACTCATACTCAAACTCAGTTGCAAATCTTCCAGCAGTTAACCATCCGTCTAACATGGAGTCAACACCTAATAACAGGTCATCTTGATCCATAACTTTACCTGTTACAGCAATATAGTCCTGTCCTGGAATGATTTCTCTTTTTGCGTTCTTTGCGGCTATTTCGGACAATTGCTCCTCTAAAGTTCCGCTAAAATGTTTATAATTCATGTTTTGTTACTTTTAGCATAAAGGAATCTACATTTTCAAATGTAAAATCCGGATATTCTTCAATAAATTTTGTGTTTAAAAGGCCCCCATACAAAGGTCTTAATGCTGCTTGCTTTGCATTTGATGTTTTAATCGGTGAAATCTTTATAGCCTCAGTATCTTTGAAATAAGACAATACCTTCTTTGCCAGTTGAAACCTATTAAAATAATCAGTACTAGCTAAGTGAAAAATTCCCTTTTTGTTATCTTTGATCAACTGAAATGTCATTCTGCCAATATCACCGGCATAAATTGGTGTTGCAAACTGGTCGTATGGTAATTTTAATTCTTTTACTACTTTGTTATTCGCATCATCTATTAGTCTGGCTATAAAATTTTTAGATCTACCTTCTTCTCCATAAACATTAGTAATTCTTAAAATCAAATGCTGATCCAGCTTAGATACAAGATCTTCACATGCTAATTTATGCTTTCCATATATATTTAGTGGATTTACCATTTCATCTTCATGATAGGGACCATTTTTCCCATCAAAAACATAGTCTGTAGATATAAATGCTAATTTTACATTATTTCTTTCACAATAATCAACGATTTTTATTGTGGGTAATACGGTACCTTCATAGCTAGCCTCAACGTTATTTTCACAAAAGTCAACATTGGTTAAAGCAGCACAATGAATGATTACATCTGGTTTAAAGTTTGACTTTTGAAAGAAATCATCTAAATCCTCTTTTGAAAAATCAAATGAAACTGTTGAATCAGTTTTGAAGTTTAGGTGAGTACCAATAACATCCCATCCATTGTTTTTAAACACAGATAGACAGTGTGAGCCAACTAAGCCCGATGCACCGATAATAAATGCTATCATCTTAAAACGGGCTTTCTATGCTAGAAAAATTTTGGAATGCTAAATCTCTATTGGAAAGAATTGGTTCTTTAACAGCCCAATCATATCCGAAAGAGTCAAATTTAATTCCTGCTTCACATTCGCGATTTTGTGAGGTGGTTGTATGATACTCAACTGTAGTATTATCCTCTAATGCTAAGAATCCGTGTGCAAATCCTTTTCCAATATATACTCCTTTCCTATTTTTTGCGGATAATTCAATCGAAAAAAATTTGCCGAAGTTTGGAGAATCATTTCTGATATCTAAAATGACGTCAATAATTGATCCAGTTACCACATAAACTAATTTAGCGTGATCTTCAGGAGGAATTTGAAAATGCATTCCCCGAATCACATTTTTATTGGAAACAGAATAGAAACTTTCGCTAAAGATATAGTCCAAGCCTTTAATTAAAAAAGTTTCCTTATGGATTGTCTTAACAAATTCCCCTCGTTGATCAAGAAAATTATTGTATTCCATAATATATAAATCCTGAAAAGCTGTATCCTTTATTTCCATTCTAATGCCCAGTTTATTTGTTTTGCAATAGCGGTTTTGGTGTACTGATAAATTTGTTCAGATCTCGCCTTTAAAATATTATTACCGCCATTAAGATCATCTATGTACCCTTTTAGAGTAAAGTCTACAGTTTCCTTAAAACTTAGCACTGGCTTCCACTTTAAAAAATTAGCAGCTTTTGATATATCTAATTTCAATAAAACAGCTTCATGGAGTTTTTTAGTTCCTTCAGGAATTACGTATCCTCCTCGGTTATCAAGCAGTAAAATCTCATCAATAAGTTCTTTTACAGAATAGTTGGTCACATCTTCTGGTCCAAAATTCCATCCTCCTGTAAATTCTTTTCCTTTACAGGAAAGTTCAGCAGCAAGATTTAAATAACCACTTAATGGCTCCAATACATGTTGCCAAGGCCTGGTAGCATAAGGATTACGAACTTCGAGTTTCTCGCCCACTTTAAACGCCCTGAAATAATCAGGAATAATACGGTCAAGTGCCCAATCGCCACCACCTATCACGTTACCCGCTCTGGCAGAGGCAATATTACAGGTACCCTCAATACTAAAAAATGATTCCAAATACGAATTCGTAATCAGCTCAGAGCAGCCCTTTGAGGCACTGTAAGGATCTTTTCCACCCATCGGATCATTTTCGCGATAGCCCCAAACCCATTCTTTATTATCATAACATTTATCGGTGGTGACGTTAACTGCAGCTTTTACGGATGGGGTAGCCCTTACTGCTTCCCAGAAATTAACTGTACCCATCAAATTGGTATCAAATGTGCCTACGGGATCTTGATAAGACAATAATACCAGAGGTTGCGCAGCCAAATGAAAAGCAAAATCAGGTTGCACCTCTTCAAAGTAGCCCTTCAGTTTTTTACCATTCCGTACATCACCTTCGTAATGGTTGATCTGACTTTCTAGATTACAGATAACGAAATTATCCATTTCGGACTGTGGCGCCAGTGCATAACCATATACATCTGCGCCCAATTCTTTAAGCCAGATCGCCATCCAGGACCCTTTGAAACCAGTATGACCGGTTATAAGTACCTTTTTCCCTTGATATATATTCTGAAAACTCATCTTACCAGATTTTCCATTTTGCCTGACCAGTAGACCAAAGTTGCTCCAGTTCAATGCGATCTCTCAATGCATCCATTGGTTTCCAAAAACCGGAATGTTTAAATGCGGCCAATTGACCGTCATTTGCGATTTCTTTTAGAGGTATATTCTCCCACTGAATCTCGTCCATGTCACCTTCCAGATACTTGAAAATACCTGGTTCCAAAACGAAAAAACCACCATTAATCCACATGCCATCACCCTGAGGTTTTTCTACGAAGTGTTTAACGACACCATGCTCGTCCATTTCAATATTACCGAAACGCCCGGGTGTCTGGATACTGGTCAATGTGGCCAGTTTACCATGGCTTTTATGAAACGCAGCTAATTTAGTGATATCTATATCTGCAACGCCATCTCCATAGGTCAGCATGAAAGTTTCATCCTGCACATATTTTTGAATTTTTTTTATTCTGCCTGCGGTATTGGTGGTTAAACCCGTATCAACCAAGGTAACTTTAAAAGATTCAGAATTGGAAAAGTGGACGTCGACCTTATTCTTCTCAATATCAATAGATACATCTGAATTATAGAGATAGTAATTCAAAAAATACTCTTTAATGCTTTGCGCTTTGTATCCTAAACACAATACGAAATCATTATAGCCATAGGCTTCATATATTTTCATAATGTGCCATAAAATCGGCTTACCACCAATTTCAACCATTGGTTTTGGACGGGCTTCTGTTTCTTCCATCAGCCGTGTACCTAAACCCCCTGCAAGTATTACAACTTTCATATTTTTATCTTATATTTCTATATGTACATTATCGGTTAACGGATGCGTGCAGCAGAGCAAAAATTCGTTTTGTTCTAAATCATCTCTTTGTTTGCTTAATCCGATCATCTTCGCATTACCCGTAACCAATTTTCCTTTACAGGTACTACAATTTCCTGTTTGACAGGAATAAGGCAATTCTATATCTGCATTTAAGGCGGCATCCAGGATACTTTTTCCCTTGGCTACTTCTAATGTATGAACAGTGCCTTCAAAGGTTAATGAAATTTTCTGTGTGTGCACATCTTCAAAATCCTTTGGGTCTTTAATCAGTTCAAAGTCTTCTGAAAACACGTTGGTTAAAGTTCCATACTTAATTTGTATGGCATTCTTTACAGACTCTTTCAAACCCGCTGGTCCACAGATATAGTGTGCACAATGTTCAGGAGTCATTTGTCCGTTTAGAATGAAAAGGGCTTTTTCCTGGTCAATTCGTCCTTGAATCAGATATGGATTCGCTTCATCAATGACTAATTTAGTATGAAAATGCCTGGTAATCAATCGCTCAGCATACCGGTTTTTTAAGGCTTCAATCTGATCTTTAAAAATGGTCGTTTCATGATTTCTATTGCCATAATTCAAATGGACAGTAATATGCTCCGTTGAATTCAGAATATGCTTAATAATGGAGATTAAAGGTGTAATCCCACTACCCACCCCCCAAAAGTAGACATCAGTCAAATGATCATTTGGGTCAAACACAAAGTCTCCCATCGGGGGCATCACCTCTATGGAATCCCCTACTTTGACCATATCATTAATATGATTGGAAACTAAGCCATTTTCGACACGTTTTACCGTGACTTCCAGAAATGAATCTACACCAGGACAAGAAGAAAAAGAATAGGGCCGGATATAACGCCTGCCATTAATTCGAAAAATTAAGGTTAAGTATTGCCCAGCTTGATATTTTATTTTCTTTAAGCCGGGTTGCTTAAAGCATAAGGTTACCGTGTCTTCAGTTTCCTTTCGAATTTCAGCAACCTTTAATGTATAATTCATTTATTCCAATGTTTTATTCTTGAAATCGGTATAAGCAATTTGCAGGCCATCTTTCAGCGATGTGGAGAACTTCCATCCTAAGCCATTAAGCTTATCAACATTCATTAATTTTCGTGGTGTACCATCGGGCTTAGTTAAATCATATTCAATCTCACCTTCATAGCCAACAACATTTTTAACTTCATTTACCAATTCCGCAATACTCAAATCAGTACCACAACCCACATTCACTAATCCTGGCTCATTATAATGCTGCATCAAGAAAACACAGGCCTCCGCCAAATCATCAGCAAACAAAAACTCCCGTTTTGGTGTACCAGATCCCCAGATGGTCACGCTGGGTAAATTTTGCTGCTTAGCTTCATGAAATCTCCTAATCAATGCGGGCAATACGTGTGAATTCTGAGGATGGTAATTGTCATTCAAACCATAAAGATTGGTGGGCATGACCGAGATATAATTACATCCATATTGATCCCTGTAAGCATCACACATTTTAATTCCTGCGATCTTCGCAATGGCATAAGGTTCGTTGGTTGGTTCCAATTCACCCGTTAATAAGTATTCTTCTTTTAATGGCTGTGGTGCCATTTTCGGATAAATACAGGAAGAACCTAAAAACATCAGCTTTTTAACACCGGCTTTTCTGGATGCCTCAATGATATTGCTTTGAATCATCAGGTTATCATACAAAAATTCTCCACGGTAAGTATTATTGGCGACAATCCCGCCAACCTTGGCAGCGGCTAAAAAAACATATTCAGGTTGATTCTTACCAAACCAATCTGAAACGGCCTGCTGATTACGTAAATCTAAGGTTTTGGAATCTGCCACCAGGATATTCTCAAAGCCCTCGTTTTCCAGTTTCCGTTTGATTGCAGAGCCTACCATGCCTTTATGGCCGGCTATATATATTTTTGAAGACTTATCTTTCAGATATAACTCTGACATTATTCGTATTGATTTTTAATGGTATAGCCATGAGATTTTAAAAGTGTTTCTTTTCTGAAATGATCCACATCTGTAGCCACCATTTCCTTAACTAGAGCCGCCAAATCATATTTTGGTTCCCAGCCTAATTTTGTTTTGGATTTAGTTGGATCACCGATTAATAAATCAACCTCAGTAGGACGGAAATAGGAAGGGTCTACACCTACCACTTCGGTACCGATCGCCACCTGGAATTCAGGATTGGCACAAGCACTTACAAAGCCTTTTTCTGCTATACCTTCACCTTTAAAATCAATGGTGATTCCCACTTCAGCAAATGCCATCCGCACAAATTCACGAACCTTAGTCGTTACCCCTGTCGCAATAACATAATCCTCAGGTGCATCTTGTTGTAAAATTCGCCACATCGCTTCTACATAGTCTTTTGCATGCCCCCAGTCTCGTTCCGCTTCAAGATTTCCTAAAAATAATTTGTCTTGTAAACCTTGTGCTATTTTGGCTACGGCACGTGTGATTTTCCGGGTTACAAAAGTTTCCCCTCTTAATGGGCTTTCATGGTTAAATAAGATTCCGTTACAGGCAAACATATTATAAGCCTCACGGTAATTCTTGGTGATCCAAAACCCGTAAATCTTGGCTACACCATATGGCGAACGCGGATAAAACGGTGAATTTTCATCATAAAAACCTTTATCATTCTTATTTTCCGGCATGCCTCCATATAATTCAGAAGTAGATGCTTGGTAAATTCTGGTCTTTTTTTCTAAGCCTAATATCCTTACGGCTTCCAGAATACGTAAAGTTCCGATACCATCTACATTGGCTACGTATTCAGGCGAATCGAAAGATACCTTAACATGACTCATTGCACCTAAATTATAAATTTCATCAGGTTGAATTTCTTGAACAATTCTAATTAAATTAGTTGAATCTGTTAAATCACCATAATGCAATTTAAAGCGTAAGTTTTCATCATGTGGATCTTGGTAAAGATGGTCTATTCGATCTGTATTAAAAAGAGAACTTCTTCTTTTAATTCCGTGAACCATATATCCTTTTTCCAATAACAATTCGGCCAAATAGGCCCCATCCTGTCCAGTTATTCCAGTAATTAATGCAACTTTCATTTTATTCTATCAATATTTTTAAATTTTATTAAATATTTTATCGAAAATATTTTGCTTTTCCTTTTTATCCTCTCCATAGTTCCCATAACCATAACCATAACCATAGCTTTTACTATTAATATCATTTACTACAATGCCTAAATGCTTCATTCTTTTTGAACGATATAACTCTTCAACGATCTTTAGCTGATCTTTTTTGGTTACGTTTTGGCGTACTAAATATAATGTTATATCAGCATAATTAGCCAGAAGTTGTGCATCAGTTATAATTCCAACAGGTGGAGTATCGAGAATAATATAATCGAACTGTTTCTTGAGCTCTAACATTAAATTGGGCATTTGTTCACTCATTAAGGTTTCAGCAGGATTTGGTGGCAAAGGGCCTGAAGAAATAATGAACATATTATTATTAAGAGATAAAGGCTTAATAATGTTTTCAATTTTAATCTCAGGATTGATAGTATAACTACTGTAACCAATACCATTGTCGACACCTAATTTAGATGATAAGCCAGGTTTGCGTAAATCAAGTTCCATTAATAGTACCTTTTTACCCGATAGTGCCAGTACATTGGCTAAATTAATCGCTGTAAATGACTTACCTTCTCCACTCATACTGGACGTCAATAAAATTACTTTCTCTCCTTCATTTTTAAGATAAAAAGATAAATTGGTGCGTAATGCCCTAAATTGTTCTGAAATGGCAGATCGAGAACTATTGGCCACAATCATGTTGTCATTACTTAGATTATGATTAATTTCTCCTACTATTGGAACATTGGTATGATTAGCAATATCTTCTTTAGTAGCAACGGTTGTTTTCAGAGCATTTAGTATAAAAATTATAGCTGCCGGCAACACAAAACCAATGAATAAACCAGCCAAAATAATTACATTGGTTTTAGGACTTATAGGAGCGAATTGTGCCTTTGGTGGATCAATTACTTTAGCAACGGACATATTAGCTGTTTTGGAAATAGCAGTTTCCTCTGCTTTCTGCATCAAAAATATATATAACTCTTGTTTAATATCTCGATTTCGAGCCAATTTTAGGTAATTTTTTTCCACCTCTGGCACTCCTGAAATTTCTCCTTGAGCTTTATTTAATTGGTTCCGAAGTTGGTTTCGTGTTAATATATAACTATTTTTAGTGCTTTCGATATTATCTAAAATTCCTTTTCTTAAACCTGCAATTTGATTATCAATATTTTGAATGAATGGACTTTCTTCTGTCACACTTAATAATTGTTTCTCACGCTCAATAAGTAAGGCATTGTACTGACCCATTAAAGCTGAGAAAGCCATATCTTGTGGGAAAAGCGAAGTGGGAAAAATCTTTTTATTTTTGGACTCATCTTTCATATAAGCCTCTAAATCATTAATGACTGTAACTTTTGTTTCAGCATTAGCCAAATCTGAAGCAAATTCACTAGTATTTTTAACAAGCGCTTTGCCTTGTTCACTCATATCTGCGAGTTTATTTCTTTGTTTAAAAGATTCGACTTTATTTTCAACATCACCCAATTCAGAAGCGATTAGAGATAAGCGCTCTTTGATGAACTTACCCGTACTATCAGCAATCGCATTTTTATCGGTTAAATTTGCTTTGATATACTGGTTAATCAAAGTGTTTAAAATATCTTCCCCCTTTTGTGGTATTGGATATGATAAACCCAAGTCAATAATGGAAACTTGCTTATTAGAGACCGCGACCGAAAGCTGATTCATCAGGCTGGCCACCCTGTCATCAATAGAGCTAATTACTATCGAATAATCAATATCATTTGAAGAAATAGTGGATATTTTGTCAATTTTAATTTTACCAATTCCTTTTATAAGAAAGGTTTGTCCCCATTTAACCATTCCTTTGAAACCATCACTTTTAACATCAAGTTGATCATTAGTACCAATTTTAATATTAATCTTACTTGGTCTAAGGGTATCCAATACGCTAACTAATGTCAATTTAAAAGGTGTATTGTACAACTCTCTACTGACCAAATTTATCTTTTTATAATAGACAATATTGAGCTGCATTTTCCTTACCACTTGTTCCATTAAGAAACGAGTGGTTAAAATTTCTGCTTCATTATCCACAGAATTATGACCACCCATAAGGCCACCCAAATCCATTAATGCACTTGCTTGCTTACCTATACCTCCGCCTTTTTGATCATCATTTACTAATACCCTAGCATTGATTTGGTAAGTTGGTGCGGTATATTTCAAGTATAAAAAAGCAACCAATAAGCAAACTGAAGCACTAATAACAAACCAGTGCCATTTTACTAAAAATTGATTTAGTATTTTCTTTAAATCTATTGTTTCTTCCTCTTCTGTATGATTGTTTTCCATATTAATTCCTGGCAGATTATTCATAATGCTAATATTATCTTAAACTTGTAATAGCTACAACAATAACAGACAAAACAGATGCAATTACGCTAATAGTTTGGACTTGTGCAGAATTCGATGCAGAAACCTTTCGCTTATTTGGTTCAACATATACTACATCATTTTGTCTTAAATAATAATATGGACTATCAAATATTTTAGAAGAATTTAAATTTAATCGAGCAAACTCTTTTTTACCATTATTATCTCTGACAATTAAAACGTTTTCCCTTCTTCCATATATTGTTAAATCTCCAGCCAAACTCAATGCATCTAAAACTGTTACCTTTTCGTTAGGTAAGGTATAGGCCGAAGGGGTATTTACTTCTCCTAACACGCTAACCTTGAAATTAGCAAATCTTAACTGAACATTTGGTTCTTTATAGACTGAAGCAGCTTTTTCACGAATTAATTCTCTAGCTTCATATGTTGTTAAACCTGCGACTTTGACTTTACCAATAAGTGAAAGCTCAACATCTCCATTTCTATCTACTAAAAAACCTGATACTTGCTGAGCCGCTACAGCTGTACTAGCTCCGCCTCCTAAGACAGTATTGGATGCTGCTTGATTAACGATAGCTCCACTTTGAGGATTCAACGTAAAAATGTTTATACTTAGAATGTCATCTGACTGAATAATAGGCTCCGTAAACTTTGTGGCATTCTCAAGTTGAGCTTTATCTATCGTTTGAATATCCTGGAAATAGGCGATTTTTTTATTACTTATACAAGATGGTAATATTGTCGATGTTAATAGAAGTAACAAGCAATAAATGCTGTTTCTTTTCAAGAAAATAATTTTATTCATAGGTAATTTATCTGTTCAAAAGAACATTTTATCAATTTTGCAAACTTAATCATTTTAATGCAATATCAAATAGATGGATTTGTTTGATAGGTGCTTTTCAATTCATTTAATATGTAGATTAATAACTAATCATTATTGAAATAGATACACCAAGCCAACTTTGGCATGCAAATTATTCACATCTTGTTTGTTCCAGTTCCAAAAATCACCATCTGGCTTCGCTTGCCATTGATATTGATAGTTTAGTGATCGAATATAAGTCAATTGACCATTCAATATGAAATTCTTATAATTCCAGCTTACATTACCTCCAAGAGAAAGGTCAATCCAATGCCTGTTGATATATTGATTTTTATCAGCTGATGCATATGCAAAGCGGTAAAAAAGGTCATTATTATTAACTTGTCTCTCCAACTGAATTCCAATTCTTTTTAGCCCTTTAACCCAACTTAAATCAAGTGTTTGTAAATTACTTCCTGGTCCAATACCAGCACCCAATACCTGGCCTTTATTCGTATAACCATCTAATACCTGATAATGACTGTACCAGGTCTCGCTTGCCCTGGTTTCTCTTGTAGCTGGCTTTTCTAACTGTGTCAGTTCGACACCAACCTGAATAAATTCATCTGCGCTTCGCACCGGAATTAATTTTCGAAAACCTACCACATAAGCCCGGGTATGTTCCGGTTCTACAATTGCATCACGCAAATCATTAGAATGATCATTCCGTCCATATTCAAAATAAACTTCTGCCTTACTCTCTGGAAGTATATACCTGGCAAAAAAAGAGATATATTGATCTTTTTCTGCAGCATCAGCAGCATTATTACCATCGGCCTCATTAAATGATGCTTTTTCTATGGCGCCAAAAATTGGAAAATAATTACTAAAGCCAGTGCCCATGCTTGATCTATTCACGACGAAAGTGCGTGCAAGGCCCAAAAACAATTGAGGAACCCACTTAGGCTGATAGGTTGCTGTTATACCAGATATGTAACGCCAATCATATGGCTTTTGAACCAATTCATTTCTGATCGCTTGCGGAACAGTCGGATCACGATTTAAAGTGAAACCGGATTGCTCCAAGCGTCCACCAATAATTTGTGCTTCAAAAGAACCAATATAAGTTTTCACGGGTCTGGTGGTATTTAAAGTTAGGTGTCTAAATCCAGACGCATTGTTCGTCATCAACAAAGAGTTTCGTACGCCAGGTCCCCACCATAAATTTTCATTGGAGAAGCCTGCTGACACTGGACCAACATTCAAGCGGATACTGCTTTGTCCTAAACTCATTTTGGAATAAGCTTTATTACCCATCCGGTCAGGTAGATCAATTTTATTATAGTATGTGGCGGTAACAGGCGTATTCCAATAGACGCCATTTGGCGCATCAGCCAAACGTTGAAATTTCAGATTCTGTGCATATACATATTCTGGCCGGAACTGAATACTTAAGGGGCCGATCTTGGCATAAATGCCTGCGGAGATTTGCGTTTCATAACCTTTGGCCTGTACCATGGAACCATCATTCATGCCATAGGGATGATGGGAATTGACTTGTTGCTGCCAGGCTAAGGGCAAGGCATAAATCTGGGTTTTGAATTTGGGATTGCTATACAGTAGCTTCCTGAAATGAAGTAAAGAGTAGCTGCTGTCCGGATCCAATGCCAGGTCATTCCGGTCTGACATAAACATTGGCCTGATCATATAAGAACTATTGGAGCTGTCTTTACCCAGCAATTGCTGCCTTCTGTAGGCATCTTCCACATTTTCCAATAAACCTACTGGTAAAGTCTGTGCAGATACCCAGCTACTCAGAAAAATCAGCAATAAAAAGGGATAGAATATCCGCATAGTCATGATATGGTTTTGTTACAAGAACGCTAAAATGCTCGCAAAGGTATGTAAAGTTTAGCCGGATGAGAAATTTTTTACCAGTTTGTCACTTTTACAACTTTGACAGCTAAGTCGTTTTATTCGTTTTAGCGTTAAAAAAATTGATGGAATCTGAGTTTTTAACCGATTAAATCCGTTTATTTGAGAATTAAAATTTCGCTGACGCTTTAACCGGAAAACCCCTTGAATATCCCCATTGCCATGCTCCATCATGTAGCAGAACAGCCTCACCCGAGTTTGCAGACCTGGTGTATCAGTCATGGTAAGTTCCTGGAATTTTTAAACTGCATTGAAGAACAGCAATTGCAAACCACCACCTTTCATGAAATCGTCAGCCAGAAATTCACCGCAAAAGACTTAAAAAACCGGATCATCATCACCTTTGATGATTGTGCAGCCGAGCTTTTTGAATTTGCCATCCCTGAATTGCTGAAACGCGGCATGAAAGCGGTGTTTTATATGCCTTCCAATCATATTGACGGTGAAAACACCTGGGATATTGAAGAATTTGCCATGAGCAGTGTAAAGCTCATGAATCTTGATCAACTCCGGCATTTATTGGCACTCGGCATGGAAATAGGGAGCCACGGCGAAAACCACATCCGGCTGAACAAGGTAAGTGAAGCAACGGCTTACCAGGATATTGCCGGTTCGAAACAAAACCTGGAAACTTTACTGCAGTCCCCGGTCTATTCCTTCGCCTATCCATACGGCAAAATCCCGGCGAAACATCAAAAAATGCTGGTAAAGGCCGGGTATACTTTTGGCTTATCCATTTATACTTCGGTGGAAACGCGATATACGCTCCGGAGATTTGCCATTAATGAGACGGATGACTGGAAAATCATCACGATGAAACTCGGCAAAAGATACCGCCTCATGCGGGCCTTATATGACCCCATTTTATTATTGAAAAACCGCGTAGTGAAGGATTAAGGCATCAGTCATGCCTGTCAGCCAGCTAAAACAGTGATAACATGCTTGTTTTGAATTAGGCTGCTCCGGAATGACAGCAGGTGGGTTATCTCCTTTAAATAGGTAATCCATGTACCTGACAAAATGCTTTTCCTAAATTAATCTCGGTAATCCCTTAACCCCAAAAGTTGATACCATCATTATTCACGAAGATTTGTCAGGTGAGCTTGCCGAAAAACAGTTAAGTGTTTTTTTATCAATCTTCCGATAACAGCAGCGCCAAATCGTAACGAGAAGATATGCGATCAATTGAAAGCCATCTTCGTGCGCAAACCCAAACGGATAGTAAATTGAAAGATTGTGGCGACTAAAAGGGATAGCAGACAGGAATTCGTTAATCTAACCCCATCATTTATTATGAAAGCCCTATCAGGTACTGATGGGGCTTTCATATTTATATACTTTAGAATGTTAACTATAGCAGTATACGTTAAACACTTGCAGGGCAAGCCCCGAGCTATTTATACCTGCGCTTCACTACTGCTGATCAATGCCAGTGCATTTAAAGCGGCCTTGTTGCCATTGAAAAGATCCTGGTCTACCTGACCAGCCACACCTGTTACCGTTCCGGCTCCCGAATATTGCCAGAATGTGTATGCCTGCCATGAACCAAATAACCCCGGTGGGTTAGATTGGTAAGAAGGCACCCATAAAGGATAATCAGGGAAAGTGACTCCGCTAAAATATTCCGTCCAGAACGATTTTGCGGTGTAGATCATCGGGATGCGACCTGTTGCAGCGGAAAGTTGCGTAAGGCAATCCTGAATCAGCTGAACGCAGGCATTTTTATTATTCAGGATGTACTGGTTCATGGCCTGGCTCTGCGCATCATTTGAGCTGACCTGCCATTCAATATCCAATACCGGTGGCAAGGTGCCCGGGGCCCTGAAATCAATGCCGCACGATAAAAAGTTCTGCATCTGAACAGCGGCAGAATCCTGAAAGGTTAAGAAATGGTAAGCACCAAATATCAGCCCCTGCTGCCTGATGCTTGCCATGTTAGAAGATAGCGTAGGGTCTTTAAAACCTGCGCCCTGACTGGCTTTGCAATACACAAACTGAATATGCGGTGATAACTGGGCGAAGTTGATAAGGCCGTTAAAATGACTGATATCCATGCCCTGCGGTACCAGATTATCCAGCATAGCCCAGGTAGCGGGCCCGGCAATGCCATCAGCAACTAATTGATGATCCGTTTGAAATTGCCTGACTGCTGCCTGGGTACCCGGGCCAAAGTTGCCGTCAATGACCAGTGAATAATTAAGAAAAGAGAGGCCTCTTTGCAGCATAAAAACCTCGCTGCCTGCTGAGCCGATTGAAAGTGTTTGCATGAGATAAGATTTAGATGAATGAATATATTAAGTTTTAACGGGTATTGCAACAGCTATCCGTAAAATGCACTCCCTCCGCTGCTTGTATGAAGAGAAGGGCTTTGTACGGCCGTGGGTGTGTAATCAGGAACGCCGGTTTTTGGTATGTCCTCAGCCTCATTTTCTCTTGATCAAGATAGCCACAAATATGGCGCTGCTCATGCCCTGGGCATAAGTCAAGTCTCGCTTAACGCTGGTCAGGCACCGCCTGTTTTAATTTCTCCTATTGTATAAAGGGATATGCTTACGCCGACCAGTGTCCATACAAGGTGCTGAAACCGCTGAAAAAAGTGCGCTGCCATGAAAACCACGTAAAGCCCGTTATGGCGAAGCAAAGGGAAGGCCTGAGGGAGAGCGTAACGCAATATGCGGAGATAGACAGATCATCCTGCGTCCAAAATTGCCGTCTTGCCCTAACAAAAAAAGGATGAATTAGGGTTTAAAAATGCCTATTTTCCACATTTGGCCTTTATCATTGGTCACCTCATCTACTGCCAGGAACTGATATTGTTCATTTAATTTTTTCCATAATACCGCATGCTCGGCATAGTAGAAAATGGAAACCATAACAGCACCACCAGGCTTCAGGTTTTTGGCGATAGCAGAAGCCAGTTTATCAAAGGGTTTTTTGAAATAGTAAAGGCATTCATTGAAAACAATGATATCAAATTGTTCTTCCAGGCGACTATTATCGAAGTCCATTTGCTCAAATCTGGCACCCGGAAAGCTGGTTTTAGCCTGCATAATGGCAGTATCTGAAATATCTACACCCAGGTATGCTTCAGGCGGATGAATATCCTGCTGAAGATAATGGTATAAAACGCCTTGTCCGCAGCCCACATCCAGCATACTTCCCTTCCCGTATTGCCTGTAGAATTTGGCTATACTTTTGTAATGCAGGGCTTCCTGGTCTGCATAAAGATAATCCCACTTTCCATCTTTAAACTGCGCTTCCCAGATATTTTTGCTGACAGGACTTCCAAAACCATACCGGTAAAAAAATTTCCGCAGAAATCTTTGCTTGAAATAATTAAAGGTCTTTTCAATGAGCAGCATGATCCATTAATTTAGATAGGTGTAATAAGCAAAAGGGTGTAGGCAACAGATTAAAAATCGCGGTATAAGTTTCTGAAGGTACTTCTGATCCCAAAGGTAATTAAACCTGTATTTTGCGCCGTCAGGGATGAAGATTCTCTTCTGAGAATGCCGCCAACTTCTGCACGCAGGTTGTATTTGGGATTAATCAGGTAAGAAACCTTTGCTTCCGTAAAAAACAGGTTGGTTTTAATGCCTTGTCCCGTGTGTACGCCATAATCCTGCACCCGTGTTTCATAACTTAAAAAGATATTTTTACCATAGTTTAAGCCTTCCGGATCTTCACCATAATTGGCATAAATCATTTGTCCCTGAAAATCGAACCGCTTGTAGCTATAGTTCAGCAAGCCTAAAAATTCCCTGAAATTTGCACCAAAGGGATGGGCCAATGGCTGGTTCATGGCGGCATAATTGGAAACGCGGTCAAAGTGGGCATAGGTATAAGGTTTGGCTGTATTAAATTCAGCCAGGTAGTTTAAGCGGGGCACCTTAAACAGATCGGATCCGCGGAAGCCCAGCTGAATGGCATGTTTGTTGGCCCAGTAGCCCGTATTGGCAAAGATTTCTTTGGCTGTAAATTCATCAAACATGAACTGACCATAAAGCGTGGTTTTGTCTAGAATTTCATATTTCAGGTTAATGCCTAAACGCATTTTATCCGGTGAAGTGGTATTGGCACTCTCCACAGAACGCAGGAAAATAAAGGGATGTACATAATTAAAGTCAAAGCCTCTTTTTCCTTCCTTCTCTGCATCAGCCCAGGTAACTGCCTGAAAAAAGCCGGCAGAGAAACGTTTGGTGATATTCCAGTCGAGGTAGTGCGCTGCCATCCATTTGCCACGATCGCCCAATCTTCTGTCTTCAGTAAAGCGCTCCGCACCCGGATCAAGCATATAAGCAAAGATGGTTTGGTATTGCACATTACCCAATGAAGTCCTCAACCTTAAGAAGGAATAGTTTGCCGCCACGTCAGACAGCAACATGGAACGGTAACCATCACCAATAAAGTTTTTGTCGTAACCCAGCGCGATATTTAAATGTTTATTGGCGGTAAAAGAAAGTAAGGCTGTTGCATAAGACCAGTCTTTCGTTTTCCCGTCCAGTTTGCCTGTCATTTCACTTGGCACCACTTTGTTGGTATTGATAAAATCCGTCACATAATTGGCAAAAACACCCTGGTTTTCATAGGCACTGGCATAAAACGAGAATTGCTTCCCGATATCGCCGCCAATCTGGAAACCCCTGGTATTTAACCAGGTTGTTTTACTTTCCTTAAATTCTCTTCCGATCTGAAAATCAGGTAGGAAATCGATGTAAACATGGTAATCATCTCCATTGAAATTGACCAGATGTTCATCAGTGAGTTTTCTTCTTAACCAGCTTCTTTTATTCAGACTGTCTACACCCAGTTTCATTAGCGCCTGGTATTGGCCATTTAACAGGCTGTCATCCGCATAAAAGCCCCTGATGGAACTGTGAAAGCTGGAATTGATATCGTAAACAGCAGAATTTAACTTTTGATAGAACTGGTAGGAATATGGAATTTGCTGATTGGGGGTTTGTGCAAAAGATCCTTCATGTAAGGCACAGGAAAGGATAAGGGTAACCAATAAGATTAAAAATGGCGTATTAGTTTTTTTCATTCGCATGATCTAGTTCTTCGTAAATTGAATTATTGCTTTTATATTCCTGTACCAATTGCTTCATCAGCACGACCACCTGACGGCTATCGTTTAACCGGGCACAGTCAATGAGTTTATAGATGTGCTGTTCTACATCATTAAAGATATATTCCCTTACCCGCCCGATCATAATTTTATGGTGATGGGTTGGCATGGTATTTTCATTATCATTCAAGAGCTCCTCAAAGAGTTTTTCCCCGGGACGCAGACCGCTGTACTGAATTTTAATATCCTGATTAGGAATTAATCCGGCTAAGCGGATCATTTTCTTGGCCAGTTCCACAATTTTAACCGATTTACCCATATCAAAGATATAAATTTCACCACCCACACCCATGTTTCCGGCTTCGAGCACCAGCCGGCAGGCTTCAGGAATGGTCATGAAATACCGGGTAATTTCCGGATGTGTAACCGTAACCGGTCCGCCCTTTTCAATCTGCTGTTTAAACCTCGGGATCACGGAGCCGTTTGAACCGAGCACATTGCCAAATCTGGTGGTGATGAATTTAGTAATCGGCTTTACATTCAACCCGTTGATGTAACTTAGTCCGTTGCTGAAAATATGGTTATGATTGATTAAGGTATTATTTAAAGACTGTACATATATTTCGGCAATTCTTTTGGAAGCCCCCATAATATTCGTTGGATTTACGGCCTTATCGGTCGAAATCATCACAAACTTGCGTACACCATATTTTACAGAAAGGTCTGCGAGGATTTTGGTCCCCATCACATTGGTTTTAATGGCTTCACAAGGGTTATCTTCCATTAAAGGCACGTGTTTGTAGGCTGCCGCATGGTACACAAAATGTGGCTTATAGGTTTCGAACAGGTACTCCATTCTTTTCACGTCGCGTACATCACCTACTGCAGCATGGTAATTGGCGTTCTGGCTGGATTCTTCCAGTTCCAGGTAAAGCTCATGCAAAGCGGTTTCCGACTGATCATTCAGGATAATGAGGCTGGGCTCAAATTTGAGCAGCTGACGAACAATTTCACTGCCGATGGAGCCGGCTGCCCCGGTAATTAAAATCCGCTTGTTTCGGATCTGGCTGCGGATCCCCTCCACATCAATTTCTATGGTTTTCCGGTTCAGCAGATCTTCGATATTCAGGTTTTGAATCTGAGACGACTGCAGCTTGCCATCGATCCATACATTGGAAGGCGGAATATTCAGCACCACCACATCATAGGCCAGGCAGGCATCAACAATTTCATTTTTCACCTCAATAGGAATACTGAAGGAGGCAAAAATAAGTTCATCAATTTCCCGGTTTGATATTAATAATTTTAGATCCTTTGCATCCAGGATCCTAACCCCATCAATAGTTTTCCCTACTTTTCGCAAATCATCATCCACAAAGGCGACAATATTTTTATTGATGCGGTTATCATGATCAAAGGTTCTTTTAGTCGCCACACCCGCTTCACCAGCACCGTATATCACTACCCGCATCTTATCCAAATTCAGGTTTTTCACATAGGTAAAGAAATATTTGATCAGTACCCGGTAGGTGATCAACGTTACAAAACTGACTAAACCATATACCACCACAATAATATTGGAAATCAGCATCTTGTTCATGAAGGCCAGGATAGACACATTCAGAATAAATAAGCTGGCACTACTTAATACCACCGCAAACAAAATACGTAAAGTGTCCTGAGCACTGGTATACCGGATAATACCACTGTATGATTTAACGGCCAGAAAAACGACAATATTAATCCCAATAGTCACTAAAGCACTGCGGCTAAAAAAGATGACATCTAAATCGGTGATATCAAAATTATACCGAATAAAATAGGCAACTCCAAGGGAGATGAGGCAAATCATCAGGTCAATGATGAATATAAGCCAGCGGGGTACTATATTAACTTTGCTAAACACCGGATTTTTTTAACTATTTTCTGCGTAGGTGCGATCAACCAACTGCCTTTTGCCCTGAATGATCAACCGGGACACTACAATAAACGTACCTGTTATCACCAAAACCAGCGCAAGATAAGATAATTTGTTTACAGACCAGTAAATCACCCCCGCATTAACGGCCAATTGTACCATACAATAAGCCGTGGCCACTATTAAATGTGGCTTTTTTTTCTCATTCACCAGAAACTGATAAAAATGAGTGCGATGGGCTTCCACAATATTTTCCCTTCTGATCATCCTGAAAATTATGGTGCTCACCACATCCAGACCGTAGACCAGCAGTAATAAAATATAATTGAAGTTTTCAGTTACCATAATGAGCCGGAGCATAAAGAAAAGCATGATAAAAGCGATACTTACACTGCCCACATCTCCGGCAAAACACCTCGCTACCCTCCGGAAGTTGAAACAATTGAAAACCAGTAGCGCAATAATGGCCGCCAGCAGCATCCGTTGATCGGTAAAGGATACGATTTTAATATTGATGTAACACAATGTCAGTAAAGTAACCAGCGCATACCCACCAGTTATCCCGTTGATGCCATCCATAAAATTTACGGCATTGATGCTGCCGATGACAAAAAACAAGGCCAATACCACGAGATACCAGGGCAAAACAAAGAGCTGCAGCTCATAAAACAGCAGGGCTACTGCAAGGAGGTGCACACTGAAACGTAACCTGGCTTTTTGTGGTTTAAGGTCATCCAGAAAGCTAACCGCACTGATCAGGACCAAACCCAATATGAACCAGCCATACTGGAAACCAGAAAAGGCAAATTCAAGCAGCAAGGCCATGGGAAAAATAATTCCGCCGCCCCTGATGGTATGAACAGCATGAGAACTCCGGGCATTTGGCTTGTCGATAATATCATATTTATCTGCAATCCGAAGGTAGAGCAACATCATGCCAAACAGCACAACCGTAAATAAAATCAGGGTAAAGTCAATCATATCTTAAAATGTTCCAGAACAGCTCTGGATTGCCAGTTGGTTATTGTTCTGGCCTTTTGATCTGTAAAAGTTAAAGTATTGGTCATTTTTTCCAGCTTCCGGATATTGATCGGGAATCGCGGGCCTAAAAAATTCCCTACATAGGCCATGGTCCTGATTAAAACATATGGTATAGCTTTTGGCTTTCTTTTACCCAGCTGTCTGGCCATCAGATGGGAAATTTCACTGAAACCCGGATGATATCCATCTGTTAAGTGGTAAGTGCCGCCAATCTGGTAAATCTTTTCTATAAAAACAGCCACATCCTCAATGAGCACCATGCTCTTTTTTACAGGAGGAACCTTGATGTCAAAGTAATAGCCTTTGGCGATGCCCTTGATCATGGCCTGTAAATTACCCGGAGGATTTTTACCCGCCAGCAGTGGCAGGCGGAGAATGGTACAAACCACATCATTGTCCCGGCACCATTTTTCTACCAGCTGCTCCGCTTCAATTTTACTCTTTCCATAAGGGTCGGTAGCACCTAAAGGATGATTCTCATCAATTAGCACCCCATGTTCCAGGCCATAAACGGCAATGGAACTGATGAAGACAAAATACCTGGGTAAACGGGCTGCCTGACTCAATGCCTGAAGCAAACGGCGCGTACCCCCCACGTTTACATGTTCAAAGGCGGCACTTTCTGCTGCTGTTCCGGGAACAGCGTGTGCCTTACCTGCTGCATGGATAACCAGGTCTGCAACAGGAAGTAGTGGAAGTTCCTGTTGCAGATCCGCCCTCACCTCACCTGTTGTTCTGCCCAGGCGGATCATGGTTTCAGCAGCGAAATGATGGCCAATAGCCTTACCCAGAAAACCATTGGCACCTGTTAATAGAATGGTCATCTGGCAAATTGAATTAATCTTTTAACCATTCTTTTAGGCATCAGCAGAAAAGGAGCCTTAAAATTATTGATTTTCCATGCCCTTAAAATTTCCTGGTTGCCCCGAACGATATTTTTAATACTGGCATTGGTTGCACCACCCAAACGCATTTTAACAAATAAACGATTGATATACCGGCTCTTATACCGGTTAAGTTTAAAAACCCGCAGCATCAACTCATAATCTGCAGCCAGCCGCATATCCAGGTTAAATAAACCAACCTGTTGATACACTTCACGCTTCACAAAAAGTGAGGGATGCGGCGGTACATGGCCATCTTCAAAAAACGTAGGGTAGTAGCTTTTCGAAGTCCACCGGCGAACCACCTGGTTCAGGTCGTTATTTTTAACGTACACCAAATCTCCATAGAGCATATCCAGTTCAGGGTCTTGCGCAAACACCTGCATCACTTCCTTCAACACATTCGGGTCTGCATATACGTCATCCGAATTCAGAATACCGATGACATCGCCTGTACAATGTGCTATACCCTTATTCATGGCATCATAAATGCCCTGATCAGGTTCAGAAATGACCTGGCTAATGGCTTTACCATAACGACGGATCACATCCATGGTGCCGTCTGTTGATTTGCCATCAATGATCATATATTCTATATCGTCATAATCTTGACCTAAAACAGAATCAATAGCTGTTTGAATGGTTTTATGGTTGTTGTAGACTACAGTAATGATTGAAATTTTCATTGTCCTAAATCGTGGTATACCTGTAGGGTTTCGTGGAAACATTTCTCCCATGAAAATTTACCGGCCTGTGTTTGCCCTTTCTCTTTCAGTAATGCCTCATTCCCATTAATCTGTAGAATGGCCTGTTCAAAAGCATCAAGATCGAGCTCATCTACCAAAATCCCGGCATTTCCGGCTACTTCCGGAATAGAAGATTGATTTAAGGCTACAAAAGGAGTTCCAGTTTTCATCACTTCGAGTAAAGGAATTCCAAAACCCTCATATGAAGAGGGATAAATTAAAGCATAAGCCGCATTGTACACCCGGTTTAACTGCTCATTGTCTATATTAGTGAACATCTTCCACCTGCCAGGAATTTTTTGGTTCAGTAAACGGATTTCTTTTTCCGAAAGTGACGAACCTACTATATAAAAGTTAAAATCGGTTAGTCGGCCTAAAAGTTCAACGGCAAAATTAAAATTTTTATAATGGGCTCTTGATCCGATAAAAAGCAGATAGGGATTGAGCTTTTGATTACAGACATCATTAAGCGGATAGAAGCTTTCGGAGACACCATTATAGATTACCGCAATGTTTTCCTCCTTTAAATAGGGATGAAAGTGAAGTAAATCCTGTTTGGTATGCTCAGACACGACAATAATTTTTTCAGCAAGGCCGATAGCCTTATTTTTCTGATGAAGGTGCAGGTACCGGCGTAAGCCGCTGTAAAACTTTTCGTGTACAAAATCGTGAATGGTCAGCACCTGCTGCGCATGAGGATTGGAAGTAATGCGGTTATAGCTGGAATGAAAAATAAAGGGATCTTTTTCTGCTCTTAAAGACAGTATCTTAAAACGGTTGAATAAAAGTCGTCCGCCCTGCGTCAGGGTTCGGCTTTGTTCAGGAATATGTAAGCCTGCACGGGAAATATTCTGATGAGGCAATTCTGTAAACGTCATTTCATACTGATCACGCAGCAGCCTGTAAATCAGCTCCGTCCAGTAAGTGGAAATGCCGCCTGCCCTTTGCAGGCTGTAAATAATATTATCAAAGTGTATCTTCATTTAAATCCCCCAGTCTTAACCTTTGCCATCACCTTTTTGCGCAACAGGAACAAAGTATACAGGTAAACGACATTTTTGCCTAAACCGATTTTAAAAATATGGTATCTCCACATGGTCCTGAACAATGCCATAAAGCTTTTCTGATACTGGTGAAGAAAACTGCTGATCATCTTCACCTGTTGATCAGACAATTCATTCTGGTAACGGTCAAAAAAAGACTGCAGCAATTCGTAATTATGGACCAAAGGCTTCAGCATATAGGTTGTGTCGCTGAAGTACCGGTTAAACCGGCTCATGAAAGTCATTTTGTTTACATTACCACTTACATTTTTTTGATGCTGCCGGTAAAGGATGAGGTCTTCATCAATTAAGATATTTTTACCAAAAGCACCAATCACCAATGCAGCATAATAATCATGGTTAACCGACTCGGCCGGAATGTGTTTTATTTTTTGGACGGCCGCCCGGTTTAAGATCATGGTGCAGCCCCAGGCATAGTTTTCATTCATTAATACCGGTAAACTGAGCTGAGCGGGCAATGGCAGGCGGGCATCGATCCGATGATCATGCTCATCAATAAAGGTAAGGTTGGCATAACAAAGCAATGGATAATCTGACCCATAAATCGCTTCATTTTTTAATAAACCTGCAAGTGAACGCTCCAGCTTGTTCACCAGCCAGATGTCATCCTGATCTGCAAATAAAACATATGATTTATTGTTTTCATAAGCCCAATCGAAAAGCTGGGAAAAATTGCGACAGGCAGAACCATGCACCGAACCATACTGAATACATGTCACGCGTGCATCTTTTCGCACATAGCTGTGAATGATCTCAGGAGTCGCATCGGTAGACCGGTCATCACGAATGATCAGCTCCCAGGCTTCATAGGATTGATTTAAAATACTATCCAGTTGTTTCTCTAGGTATTCGGCACCATTATAAGTGGCCATCAGGATTGTTAATACCGGTGCTTCTTTCATGTTTATTTAATGGCTATCCGGTTGACAATGAAAAAGAAAGCCACAAAAAACATGTGGTAAAAATTTGTAAATGAACTCATAAAGATGCAGAATATAAATAAGGACCATTCTACAATATAATATTCGCCATTTTTAGACATGTAATTTTTAAAGGCATTCATGGATAAAAACCCATATAAAAAATTCAGGACGATTACACCAAACCACCTGAAATCCAGAAATGGATCTACCATATAAGTCCCGATTTTGGTATATGAACTGTATAGCGGCGGATAAATGGCATTTTTATCAATGGGTAGTACGGTAATAAGGGGTCTGGCAGAATAGGCCCCATAACTAACATAATCATCCCGTAAAGCCGTACTGACAATTTCATTTCCGGTAGAAAAATTAACGGCCCCATACAGGGACAGGTAGGTTTCAATAATATTGGTGGGCTTGGTAATATCGCCGTAATCCCTTAAAAATTCATTGACGGACATTTCTTTATCGTCTTCTGCTGAGCCACCCCGCAACTGGCCCAATATAACAAACAGGACGATACAGGCCGCACCGATAGAAAAAAGCCGGAGTAAGGGAATGGTTTTATAATAGCTGTAGGCAATCAGCATCGAAAAGAAAAACAGGACGATGATTTGCCGGCTGAAAAAGTTAAGGATAATAAAAACGCAGACAAAACTGAGTGCCAGAAACTGCCAGAAACGTAAGGTCTTTTTCTTATACAGGATATAGAACATGGCCGGCAATACCGAATTGAGTACAATAAAGTTATGCAGGGGGGTAACATCATTTTCATTGATATCCTGGTACACGGCGGCATTTCCTAAATTTAGTACCGGTAAATAACCCAACTGGCCTACTTCCATGATAAAGACGCCTATACCCGCTATAAAAACCAGTAATAAAAAGGCCAGGCTTAACCTGGGGCTTAACGGCTGGATATAATTTTTAAGACTAAAGGAAAATGTTTTCATGGATACCAGCCCGCCAATGATAAAAAAGGCTACGCTAAAAGCCAATACCAAAACAAACTGCCATTCGTACCCCATTTGCCTGTCTGAAACCATCAGGAAGGAGAAACCGGCGATGTATACAAAAATGCTGTAAATGGTAAAAGGGTTGATGATTTGCCCGAACCTGATCACGGAGAAGACCGATAATCCCTCTGCTACCAGCAGGAAGGTGGCAAAGGGGACGAGCTCTTCCAGGCTGCAACCCCATGACGCATACCTTGCCAGCAGGTAAACATCTATAAACAGCAATGCACCAATAATGAGTACTAATATATAAGGTTTAATACCCATTTATCTGATCGTTTTATACATCCTGATGCCTAATTTTAACATTCCCTTTTTGAGCAGGGGCCACTCCTGAAGCGGATTTTTTACAAAATTACTGAAAATATACCCAAACGCCTTTAAAACACCGAGCGAACGTACTTCATGAAGGGCCAGTAAATCCAGGTTCAGTTTCTTTAACCATGCCATTGCTTTTGGATCCTGTAATGTGGAAAGTGCCTGATCCATATGGTTCCGGACCACTACTTCGCCTAAAAACATGTTTCTTTTATTGTTGATGGCGCTTTTTCCATGTACCCTGATCAACGCGCAGGAACGGTCATCCCCGTCAAAAATAAAATGCGGATGGTGCATGGCCACCTTAAACCACAGCAACCAGTCTTCATTGTTTTTCAAATCCTGATCAAACAGGCCTGCTGCGATGATGAGTTCTTTTTTTACCAATGGACTATTGATGGTTAAGATATTATTGGTCACCTGCCTTTTTAAAAGTTCAACATCACTTAAGGTTTCCGCTGCTAAAAAGCCGGCAGGATATTTCTGAATTTCTTCTCGTGCTGTAGCTTCTCCGGTAAAAAAGACTGCTTTAGAAAAAACCAGGCCAGCACCTGATGTTTCTGCCAGGGCCACCTGAATGCTTAATTTCTCTGCACTCAAGAGATCATCGGCATCTAAAAACTGAAGGTATTTGCCTTTCGCCAGCCGGATGCCCGCATTTTTTGCGGCGGATGTGCCCCCGTTTTTCACCGGATGAAAAGTGATGCGATAGGTTGGATGCGCCGCGATAAAGCCGGCCACCACTTCGGCGGTATGGTCTGTTGAACCATCATCAATGATGATACACTCCCAGTGAAGGTAGCGTTGTTTGATGATGCTCTGCAGGGTTTCTACGATCAGATGACCATAATTGAAAGCAGGAATAATAATACTCACCAAAGGTTCCATCATAAAGCTTCCTGTATTTTTTCCTGAATCACCTGCCAGCGGTTTTCCCATTGATGATGGCGAATCACATGATTATAATTCCGTTCAATCAGTGCATGATAATCCTCATAACTGGCCAGAACATTGAGCATCTGGTCTCCGGCATGGTCCATGTCAATCTCAACGATCGGATTATAGCCGAATAATTCTGCCATATCCGAAGGTAAAACACCGACAATCAAACATTTGGAAGCCATTGCCTGAAGATACCTTAACGTCATGGAAGAAATATATTCTGCCCGGTGAGGGTGAGTGATATTAGAGGGTACACAAATGACAATCTTAGCTGCCGCCAGTGCCGCAGAAAAAGCAGGCTTATCAGGAAAAAGTAAATTCATTCCCGGTTTCCTGTAGACGTGATGCTTTCCGTTGAGCTGAAGCGGCCCGGTGATCAGATGATGGTATTCATCATACATCCGGCCAAATTCAAGCACATCAATTTCTTTGTCATGGTATGCCTTGAAATGATAATCCTGAGCAGATAAAGCTTCGGGAAGCCAGATGGCCCGGCATTTAATATGGCTATAATTCTGATTAAAATTCTCCATCACCTGTTTAGAGGAGAAGAATACATAATATACATTAAAAAAATCAAGAAGCGGGAAAATCCAGCGGTGAAACCTTGGCCACACATCGTACATGTACACAAAGTTCAGTTTTGTTTTAAAAGCATAGGGAATAAGCAACCTGAAATCGCCGCTGATCATGGAAACAAAATTAACAGCAAGTTCCTGTTTAAATCTTAACCGCAGTTTAAATAAGGATGGATACCGGGTCAGTTTTCTAACAACGAAAGACTTAAAACGGGAGTGTTTAAGCATTTTACGCGCTGGGTCAAAACCTGCAGGTGCCTTTTCTATTGTACGGTATAACTCATCAATACAATCAAGAAAGTATTCTCCATCATTGGATTGCAACAGGCGCAGTTTTATTCCCATAGATTACAAATGTGCAAATTTTTATAAACTTTAATCAACCTTAATATGATACCCGTATGCGTTGATGTGCTTTTGCCAGAACGCTAAATTATACTTCCACCAGGCATGGCAGCCAAAAGGCAATTTGTGGTGATTCAGCTCAAACAATACCTCTGGGTTCACTTCAAAGCTGAATTTCATGGCTTCACCGATTGTGGGTAATTTGAAATCAGGAAAATTATGAGGAATCACTTCTGACCAGAACAGATCTTCATTGATGATGGGCTGAAAAGGATAACCAGCATAAATATAAACCATCTGGTGTTTGATATAACGGTAAAAATTGATGTAAAACGGCCGGTTTGTATCATCAAATGTGCGGGTAAACTTCAGTTTTTTAAACTTCGTGACCACTTCATAACACTTTCTCACCTTCCGAAGGCAAAAGCCGCCATTGCCTAAACTCACCAGCGGACTATCTGTTCCGGCCAAATCATGTCCTTCAAACAGCGGTGCTCCGATATTATCGTATCCCTTTTTACACCAGTCCATCAATTCGTCCCTAAATACAAAGGCATCCAGTTGATGAATGAGCATAAAATCGTAAGCTAAAAAGCTGGCATATAAACCATGGTACTTCATTAACCGGTTATAAGCCGGAATATCGGCAAAAAACTGATCGTCATAAAGCTTATAACCGGCCTGATGATTAAGCACATAATTGTGATTCCGGATAAAGCCTTCCAGTCTTCTGGGTGCGATAAAATAGATATCATGGTTAGCCAGTATCCGGAAACACTGATCCATGGAGATCTGCTCAAATGAACCAATCTGATCTGTATACACCGGAATTACAACACAAGCTTTCATAATTAAATTTTTTGTAAAAACTTTAAGGGGCCAAAACCTGCCAATACTTCTAAAACATTCCTGTTTTTCCAAACCCATACCTGCATAAACAGATAAACCAGGCCGCACAGGGGCACGGTAATGATGACAACCACGATAGGCAGGCTGCTGATTTTCAGCACCAGCATTTTAATCAGAAAAAACAAAGCCGAAGTAAATAAGGCCTGTAATGTTTCTAGCACAGGAAACTTTACCTTAAACAGTTTAAACGAAAAAAAGAACAAAAGCATGGTTACACTGCATTCTGTAGCCAGTGAACTAATCGCTGCACCATTTTGCTTATAGATGGGGATCAGTAAGAAATTTAAACCCAGACTCACAAAAACGCCGAACAATGAGGCATACAGAATTTTACGCTCCTGATGCAGGGGCAAAAGAATCTGATGTGCAAAAACCTGTGCCATACCCACAAATACCACAATGAAACATAGAATTTGTAAGGAGCTTACGGCCGGCAAATATTTCTGACCGGCAAATAAGCGGATAATTTCTTCTGACAGGCAATACGTACCAATGGCAATGGGAATACTTAAAAATACCACAAAGTTGATGGATTTGTGCAGCAGTAATCGGGCCTCCGCCCAGTTTTCGGCTTTAAAAGCAATGGTCAGCCTGGGTAACAGCACTGCTGATAAAACGCCAATGACGGCCAGCGAAATTTTACTGATCCGCATGGAAGCAGAATAATAACCTACATAGACATCACTGGTTAAAAAGCCCAATATGATGGTATCAAAAACCAGGTAAATGGTGGTGATGATGCTATTGGAAAAGATAATGAAGAGTGGTTTCAGGTGGTGCCGGAGGGTCAGGTTTTTAAAAGAGATTTTGACCAGCTTACTGACAGAATACATATTGGTAGCAGCAGCCAGCAGGGTAGCCACCAGATTTAGGGCATAATAGATATTCCGGTCGGCCACCGTATGCACCAGGGCAAAAAGCAATATGATGGTGAATAAACGGATCAGCACCGTGCGGATGGCAATGTATTTGAATTTTTCTATGCCCTGAAAAAACCATTCGGCAATAAAAACATTACCCAGTAAAATGGCCATCCCGATTTGATAAAGCTGAAAATTCGCAAATAACTTATCACTGGATAAGCTGATGCCCAGCAATACCACAATGGAAATTAATGAAGTAACGAGGTGGATGAAGATCAGTTCGGAATACACACGTCCGAGTGCGATGGAATCATGTTTTACCTTCGCAATTTCCCTTACGCCATATAAGGGAATACCCAGTGCTGAAAAAATTAAAAAGTAGGTAATAAAATTATCGGCAAAGTTTACGGCACCCATACCTTCAGGCCCCAATATGCGTGAAGCATAAGGGAAGGTAACCAACGGAAATAAGATTTGAGAAACGGATAAGAGTGTATTAAAGACAATATTTTTCTTTAAGCCCGACATGCATTATTTAATCATCAATAAAAATCCGCGTCTTACCAATAACAGTACCGACATTAAAAATCCGGCCAGGAAGAAGCCAACCACCATCCCCTGGGTTTTGGTGGTCGCCAGTTTGGTTAAAGGTAAAACCGGTGCATCGATCATCTGAATTAAGGGCATTTCCTTGCGTTGTGATACTTTTGACATTTCCAGGTTTTTCACCAGCTCCGTCAGAATGGCTGTATTGGCCTGTGCATCCACCTGTCTCCGTTGGGAGGGTACCTTCAGGATTTGCCTGGCCGGGTTAGGATTGGGATTGGCATCCGTTAAAGAAGCCATACCAGCCAGTGCGCCGTTTAATTCCCGCTTCACTGAATCGGTTTGATGCTGCAGAATGGCCACGTTCTGCAATGATTTTTTTGTCTTCGTTTGCACATAAAATTCATTCACATTCTTGACAATCTCATCATCAAATGCCTTGGAAAATAATTCGTCTTTAGAAGTCACCTGAACCTTTAAAATACTTAATTTCTTATCAGGCTTGGTGACCACCAGGTTGTTTTTCCCGATTTCTTTAACGACTTCACCAAGAACACTGTCCTGAGCCCTGGTTAAACGGTCATTTTGTTTTAGCTTAAAGTTGATATTTTTCAGCACCGGATGTTTGGCCCATTTCTCCTTCAGGTGATTAAATTCCAGGTACCGATCAATCAATAACTGTTTTTTGCCATTAAAATCAGCCTCATTTAAAAGTGACTTCTGGATCATGTTCCTGGATTTATACAATTCAATGAGATTATCACCTTGAAACACTCCTCCGTTTCCTGAACCGCCAATGTCAATACCCACCATAGAAGCCAAACCCGCCATCTGTCCGAGGCTTCCGCCGCCATTTGCATCTTCCAGAGCAAAAGTACTTGCCGCTACATACTTTGGTTTTTTATAGGTCGCATAGAGGTAGCCCAATACCATGCCGCATAGGCAGCCGATCAGCATGATCAGCCATTTCGACCGGAGATAGGATAACCACTCATTTGTTTTGATGGCCAGTTCCTTCAGCGTAACTTCTTTATGATGGATTTCAGACATGGCTTAACGTAATAAACTCACAATAATGGCAGCCAGTGAGGCGATACCTGTTGATATTCCAATAAACGTAGCGGCATTGAGCTTCTCACGCTCCGCCCTTTTCGGCACAAAAATTTCAGCACCCGGTTTTACCTGCGGAAAATTATTGAAGAACAAAAATTTCCGGTTGGCAGCAACAGATCCGTTGGAGTATACAATAAATGCACCTTTTCGGTATGCATTATAGCTGAAACCGCCTGAGCCACTGATGTAACCGGTAAAGCTTTTGCCTTTGGTATACACAATGCTGTTGGGTTTTAAAACTTCGCCTGTTACCCGAACGGTTTGCAGCTCTTTGGGTACCCGGATCACATCTCCGTTTTCTACAATCAGGTCGTTACGTGATAATGGCTTATTCATGATCTTTTTCAGGTCGATCCCAACCAGGTCACTTCTTAATATTTCAAGGTCTTTATCTAAACTGGTGGTATCCCTTGCGCCTGATTGCTTTAAACGCTGCAGGTTTAACAATTTCTCGCGTTCTTCTCTTCTGGTTTCCAGGCTGTCCATCCGTAAATCGCCTTTACCAGTCCGCCTTAAAGATGCACCTTCTACATAAGCCAGCGGACTTAATCCTCCAGCCCTTTTAATTATATCAGAAATCCTTTCGTCTTTTTTGGTGATGGTGTATATCCCCGGATATAACACTTCACCTTCAATTTTAATCTGGCGTTGCGTATGGTAACTTTCCGAACTTCTGATGGACACAATATCAAATGGCTTTAAGGAAAAATCCTGGTCCTGTAATTTTAAATCCGGATCTACATTAACTGTAAATACCTCTGCCGTTTGTGCCGAGACCGAGGTGGCATCGCTGTTTTTAATTCTTCTGGAGATTTCAATTCTGTTTGGTGTGGCGCTTTCCCTGAAGCCACCCGCCATCTGGATTAAAGATTCCAGGTTCATTCCTTCTGCATACATAAAAGTGCCCGGCTGTCTCACTTCTCCCTGAATGGTCACCCTGAATTCTTCCCGTAACTGAAATATTGATTTAATGCTGACCCGGTCTTCCCGCTGCAACCTGATATCCGGTTCAGTACCGGCTAAAATTTTGCCCAGATCAAAAGAAACCAGTGCCAAACTGTTATCGGCATTTAACCTCGAAATATAACCCCTGTTTAAAAAGGCATCCTCTTTAACCCCATCTGCTTTTTGAATCAGGCCTTTCAGCGTCAGCTGATCATCAAGTTCATATTGTCCCGGACGAAAAACAGCCCCATCAATTTCCACCCGGTTGGCAAAGCGGTCCAGAATTTTCTCGACCAGAAACTTATCGCCATTTTGAGGTTGATAGGTTTGAAAATCAGATTCCGGAATGTCTGTAATTTTACGTTCCCTGTTCGTATTCTGCAATACTTTTATCTGTGCGGAATAGGCATCATTAGAAAAGCCGCCTGCAAAACGCAGGGCATCGGCCAGTGTTTCAGTAGCTTTAATTTCGAAATAAGCCGGACGTTTCACTTCACCGGATAATGTGATACGGGTTTGGTATACCGGTACATTGATGACATCCTGATCCTGCAGGCGGATATTGCCTTTTTGAAGCCCGTTAAGCAGGAAATCGTAAATATCAACCGTATAAATGACTTTATTGTTCCGGATCACCTGAATGTTCCGGTAAGTACCGTTTTTATTCGGGCCACCCGCAATACTTAAGATATTGAATAAGGAAGACAGGGAAGATACCGTATAGGCGCCCGGCCTGGTTGCTTCACCCACCACCATGATGGTGATACTTTTAATGTTACCCAGCGTGATCGATACGGAAGTTCGGCCAGATTTAATGGCCGGATAGGTACCGGCAAGCGAAGACCTGATTTTAGAAGTGGCCTGCTCAATGTTCAGCCCTGCTACAGAAATAAGCCCCACGTATTGAACCCTGATGGTACCATCCGGACTCACTTTTGATTTGTAACTGACTTCGTTATCACCGGTAATATCGATCAATAACTCATCATCAGGACCTACCACATAACTCTTAGGCGTAGCCATTCTCAGGTTGGGCTCAAAGGTTTGTGTACCTGATCCGAAAAGTTCCTCGCCAAATATTTTCAGGTTATTTAAGGCATTGGCATTGGCCAGAGCCTGTCCTGAGAGAGAGTTATTGATCTTTTTGAGCGAATCTATTTTACTTTGTGCACTATTGACCCTTGAACGTTCTACATCTACAAAAGGCTTATTTGCCGCCTGACCGGTATTGGTACTGGTATTGGTTGTACCGGTTCCATCCTGCTTTCTGATTTTCTCTACCCTGACACGCAGTTTCTCAATTTCAGTTTGTGGCATACCCTGGGCCAGTGCTAGCTGCTCCAGCTGGGCATCATTATAGCCGATAGATTCTGCCCGCTGCATCAGCTCCCTGATTTTGGCATCGCTCAGTTCATCCACCTTTACATCAGCATAATTGGTTTGCGCAGATAAGGATGTGGAGAGAAAAAAGGCAAAGAAAAGTAACAGGGCCTTAAGTAAATTTTTAAACTTCATGTGTAGGTTTTTTATGAAAAAAGTGCGGATCGTGTTGATGCCATCACGAGCATGCACAAATTTTCATTTTATTGATATGCTATATTGCACCAAAAATACAAAATTATTTCATTGCACAGGAAAGCATATCAAACATGAACACATGTTTTACGCTTGCGCATGGTATAGCGGGTCAGGCTTAGCGCATTTAAATGGTTTGTGTCATATCCTGTCCGAAAAGCTCTTTATTTTTAAATGGATAATGACCCAGTAAATCATATAGCTTTCCGCTTTGAACAGCTTCCGTAAGGGTATTGAGGTGTTTATCGTGGTGCAGGTCTGTTCCGGCAAGGTCATACATGTTTTCTTTTAACAGATATTCTGCAAATTGCTTTACTTCTTTGCCATAATAACCCACAATTGACAACAGATTTAATTGCAACAAGCAGCCTTTGTCTTTAAAGCGGTTGAGTCTTGTCCTATCTTTAAAATAGAACGTATAACGCTCAGGATGCGCCAGAATAGGCCTGTATCCTTTAATTTCTACATCAAAAACCCGTTGACTGATATTCGGACTTTCATTCAGATAGGACATTTCAATTAACAGAAACTTTTGTTGAATAGGGCACATTTCTGCTTCCAGGTCAAAATCCTGATCGATCATATATTCCGCCCCGGAATCTAATTTTAATGAAACCTTTGCCTGATCCATGGCCAGCTGCAAGGCAAACCGGGCCTGATCTATGCTGAGTTTGGTATTCGGATACAATTCCTTAAAGATATGGGGGGTTGCAATCAATTGATCGAAACCCAGATCCTCCAATGCCTTCACAAATCTTAATGAAGTGGCCACATCGGGCGAACCATCATCAATACCAGGAAGAATGTGCGAATGCATGTCTATTCCTAACCAGGAAATATCCGTAATTTTATTTTTTTTACTAAAAAAGTTAAACATTTTTATCAGAATACTGAATAGTTGTTAAAATAATTATTTAAAAAGCGACTCTTATCCTTATCATTAAATTTAGCCGCCCTACTCTTTAAAATTCTTGACAGTTATTTTTATTTGTTTTAATTCACAACATAAAAAGAACTTAATTCTATACACCCACTACGCTATACTATTTTAAATCAGATATTTAATCCGGAATATTCCAAAGTGGCTCATCATATATTCAGTATTCTTTTTCTTCTTATTCAAAATAATTCAGCGTTCTGTAACCACCTTGTTTAAGGTATTCATCCTTCTTCATTAAATTCAGATCAGATGAGATCATATCTTTTACCAATAAAGGCAGGTCATATTGAGGTGTCCAGCCCAGTTTTGTTTTGGATTTGGTGGGATCGCCCAGTAATAAATCAACTTCGGTAGGCCTGAAATACTTTGGATCAACCCGCACAACCGTTTGCCCTGGTTTAAGGTTTTCAGCATTTAACCCTAAACGTGCAATACAATCCTGATCAACATCAATAATCACGCCTTTTTCGTGTTCATCCTTACCGGAAAATTCAATTTCGATACCCAGTTCGGCAAAACTCATGCGCACAAAATCGCGAACTGTGGTGGTTACCCCGGTGGCAATTACAAAATCTTCCGGCTGATCCTGCTGCAGAATTAACCACATGGCTTCGATGTAATCTTTGGCATGCCCCCAATCTCTCTGGGCAGAAAGATTACCTAAATATAAACACTGCTGTAAACCCAGGGCAATTTTACAGGAGGCCCTGGTAATTTTCCTGGTAACGAAGGTTTCACCACGCAGCGGACTTTCATGGTTAAATAATATACCATTGCAGGCAAACATCTGGTAGGCCTCACGGTAATTTACCGTGATCCAGTAGGCATACATTTTAGCTGCCGCATAGGGCGAACGCGGATAAAAAGGTGTGGTTTCGCTTTGCGGAACCGCCTGTACCAATCCATAAAGCTCAGATGTGGAAGCCTGATAGATTTTTGTTTTTTGGGTTAAACCCAATATCCTGACCGCCTCCAATAAGCGTAAGGTGCCGAGACCATCTGCATTGGCTGTATATTCCGGCATTTCAAAACTCACCTGCACATGGCTCATGGCCGCAAGATTGTAAATTTCATCGGGTTGCACTTCCTGAACAATCCTGATCAGATTGGTCGAATCAGTTAAATCACCATAATGCAGTTTGAAACGCACATTGCTTTCATGCTGATCCTGGTACAGGTGATCAATGCGGTCGGTATTAAAAGACGAAGCACGCCTTTTGATGCCATGCACAAAATATCCTTTTTTAAGTAAAAATTCTGCAAGGTATGCACCATCCTGTCCAGTTACACCTGTAATTAAAGCAACTTTCATAAACTATTCTAATTCTCGAACTGCAAACATACTGAATAATTCATTTGATTGATAAAGCACGCTGTATTTTAGAAAACAGGGGTTAAGCATTGATCAGATTTCCTGTCAGATGATTTAAAGATTTCCTTAAAAACAAAGATTAAGTAAGTGAATTTTGCCTGTTAAACCTATTGCGTTCTTTACGCTTTTCATTTTCTTTTAAACGTTTAAGGGCGAGGTATGCGATTAAATTAGAAAAAACTACGGCAGCAATGCCAAGGATTTCAATTTTCGTAATCATAATAAAGGGATAAACTAAATTGGAAACGAAAAATCAAAAGAAATGTTTTATGATTTTATTAAAAATCCTTACAACCTGGCATCTACCGCAGCACGATCAATGAAGGCCTTTGTATCAAAAATAATAGTTCCGCTGTCTTTCCATGACTGGAAATCAATTTTCTGATAAGCGGCATGTGCTACGGCCAGTATCACCGCATCATAAGGCATAAAATCATCTGCAGCAATCAGGTCAATTCCATATTCCAGCTTCACCTCTGCCGGGCTCGCCCATGGATCATAAATATCGGCCTCGATACTGAATGACTGTAGTTCCTTATAAATATCAATTACCTTGGTATTCCTGGTATCCGGGCAATTTTCTTTGAAGGTAAACCCGAGGATCAATACTTTAGCACCCTGGATAGGCTTGTTTCGGGCCACCAGCATTTTGATGATCTTATTGGCGACAAACATCCCCATATTATCATTCACCCGTCTTCCTGATAAAATCACTTCCGGCTTATAGCCCAGTGCTTCTGATTTGTGCGCCAGGTAATAAGGGTCGACGCCTATACAGTGCCCCCCGACTAAACCGGGCTTGTAATTTAAAAAATTCCATTTGGTGGCTGCCGCGGCGAGTACATCAGCGGTATCAATCTCCATCCGGTCGAAAATGAGTGCCAGCTCATTTACAAAGGAAATGTTTACATCACGTTGTGCGTTTTCAATGGCTTTGGATGCTTCTGCCACTTTAATGCTGGGTGCCAGGTGTGTTCCGGCCGTAATGATTGTGGCATAAAGTGCATCAACTTCATCTGCAATCTGGGGTGTAGAACCTGATGTAACTTTTTTAATTTTGGTGAGGGTGTTCACCTTATCGCCGGGATTGATCCGCTCAGGCGAATAACCACAAAAGAAATCCTGATTGTATTGAAGCCCTGAAACCCGCTCCAACACAGGCACACAGTCTTCTTCTGTACAACCTGGATATACGGTGGATTCATAAATAACGATATCACCTTTTTTTAAAACAGAACCAATCATTTCACTGGCCTTCAATAGCGGCTGAAGATCCGGCCTCTTCAGGTGATCAATAGGTGTAGGTACGGTAACGATATAAATCTGCGCATTGGCAAGATCAGCGCGGCTGGAACTTAACATCAGGCCCCGGTCTTGTTCGGCTGTTGCCAATACCTGCGCAAGATCAGGAAGATTGGCCTCATGGGTAAGATCGATTAAATTACCAAGACTCCTGACCCTGCTTTCATTAATATCAAACCCAATTACACGAAAGTGTTTGGCAAACTCGATGGCTAAAGGCAGGCCAACATACCCAAGGCCGATAATGGCCATCTGTTTGTTTTTATTCATTTTTATTTTGGTGATTGGGCAAAGATAAGATAAATCAAGGATGCTTTAAGTTGATCTTTCAACCACCCCAAAAGATACAAGGCAAAGCACGCATGAAGGGAAGAAAAAACAATGGGGAGGATTTTTGAACCGGCTAAGCTTGCTGTTTTTAAAGATTCCTGTACAAGCGCCATACCTGTTTGCGAAGACAGCGCGAGCGATGATTGGACTTCAACAACCTGTGCAGTTCAAAGATTCCGCTACGGCGATCGGAATGACGATGAACTTAGCTGATCTGCCCATAAAAAAATCCCAGGTTAAGAATTTATCTTAATCTGGGATTTAAAAGGAAATCGAGTAGGCTATTTAATCTGTTTTAACAGGTAAGCACCATATCCGCTTTTAACCAATGGCGTTGCAATCGTTCTCAATTGCTCCGCATCTATAAAGCCCATGCGATAGGCGATTTCTTCAATACAGCCAATCTTTAAGCCCTGGCGTTCTTCGATGATCTGCACAAACTGCCCCGCCTGCATTAAAGAGGTAAATGTTCCGGTATCTAACCAGGCTGTACCACGACTTAAAACACCAACTTTCAGTTTTCCACGTTCGAGGTAAATGCGGTTAATATCCGTAATTTCATATTCCCCACGAGGTGAAGGTTTAATATTTTTAGCAATTTCAACCACTTCATTATCGTAAAAGTATAAACCCGGAACGGCATAATCTGATTTGGGAGAAACCGGTTTCTCTTCAATAGAAATCGCTTTTTTGTCTGCATCAAATTCCACTACCCCATAACGTTCCGGATCAGAAACCTGATAGGCAAATACAACACCGCCATCCGGGTCTGAACTGGATTGCAGTAATTTGGCCATTCCATCACCATGGAAGATATTATCACCCAATACAAGCGCCACTTTATCCTGACCGATAAATTCCTCACCAATGACAAAAGCCTGCGCTAAACCATTCGGCTCGGCCTGCACCGCATAACTCAGCTTACACCCAATGGCAGATCCATCACCTAATAATTTTTCAAAGTTAGGCAGATCATGTGGTGTGGAAATGATGAGAATTTCTTTAATCCCGGCCAGCATTAAAGTTGACAAGGGATAATAGATCATGGGCTTATCATAAACCGGCATCATTTGTTTACTGCAGGCAAGTGTAAGTGGGTGTAAGCGGGTTCCGCTTCCGCCGGCAAGAATTATACCTTTCATATCAGATTCAAGATTTGAGACATTAGATCTGAGGAATACTCAGCCAATACCTGTTTTAGTTTAACTATTATTAATTTGTTTGATACATTCAACCAGGCTGTGTCTCCAATAAGGGATCTCCAGATGAAACGTTTCTTTGATTTTTGTTTTATCCATCACTGAAAATGCCGGCCTGGTGGCCTTTGTGGGGTAGGCAGACCCCGGAATAGGGTTTACCTTAACCGCTGTATTGCTGATATCAAAAATTGCTTTTGCAAAATCAAACCAGGACGTTACGCCCTCATTGCTGTAATGATAAATGCCATACGCATCAGAACCAGATTCAATAATATCAAAAATAGCATTCGCTAAATCAATGGCATAGGTTGGTGTACCAACCTGATCGGCAATGATATTTAATTCATCACGGTCAGCCCCCAGCTTCAGCATGGTTTTGACAAAATTATTGGCATACTCTGAATATAACCAGCTTGTACGAAGAATAAAATGAGATTTTAGTAAGGCGATTACCGCCTTTTCCCCATCAAGTTTAGTCTGTCCATATACATTAACCGGATTGGCAATATCACTTTCCAAAAGAAGTTTTACCTCATGGCCTTCAAATACAAAATCAGTGGATACATGAATCAACGTTGCTCCTGCATCAGCACAGGCAATGGCCAGGTTAGCGGCACCGGTTTCATTTACCGCTTTCGCTAATTCCACTTCATCTTCTGCTTTATCCACGGCTGTATAGGCCGCACAGTTGATGACAAATGCGGGTTGTGCTTTAGCTAACAAATTCTGAAGGCCTTCCAGATTCAGGATATTCGCATCAGTTTCTGAGGGGAATACAATTTCTGTGATGCCGCGTCTGGAAGCTACAGTTTTCAGGCATTGCCCCAGCTGGCCTCCGGCACCAATTACAACAATCTTATCCATGATGCAGTTCTGCAAAAGTTTTTAACAAAAGATCCTTTTCTGAAACAGACTGCTGATCCTGAGGAATCATCCAGTCGATGTTTAGATCCGCATCATTATAAATGACGCCTGTTTCTGAGGCTTTATTGAAGAAATTATCACATTTATAAAGGAATTCGGCCGTTTCACTTAATACGGAGAAACCATGAACAAAACCCCTTGGAATATACAATTGTAACTTATTTTCTGCACTTAAACGCACAGCCACATGCTGCCCATAAGTGGGTGAACCCGGACGTGCATCTACAGCCACATCCAATACCTCACCCTTGGTTACCCGCACCAGTTTGGCTTGTGCGAAAGCACCAGTCTGCGCATGTAAGCCACGGATAACACCGTAAGCAGAATAAGATTGGTTATCCTGCACAAAATCGCCGGATAAACCTGTTTTTTCTTCAAAAGTTTGTTTGTTAAAACTTTCGAAGAAATATCCCCTTGGATCTTCAAAAACCCTGGGTTTGATAATGATGCAGTCTTTTAATCCTGTTTGTTCAATTTCCATTATTTTTCGCTGTACTGCTTCTCGTAATAAGACTGATAATTTCCTGAGGTGACGTTATTTAACCATTCTTCGTTCTGCAGGTACCAGTCAACGGTTTTGGCTAAGCCTTCTTCGAATTGCAGACTAGGTACCCAGTCTAACTGATTCTGCAGTTTGGTAGAATCGATGGCATAACGTAAATCATGGCCGGCACGATCAGTAACATAGGTAATCAGTTTGGCTGATTCACCCTTTTCACGGCCTAATTTCTCATCCATAATTTCGCAAAGCAAATGGATGAGATCAATATTTTTCCATTCATTATGGCCACCAATATTATAGGTATCGCCTGTTTTAGACTGGTGAAAAATTACATCAATCGCCCTGGCATGGTCTTCTACCCAAAGCCAGTCGCGCACATTTTCACCTTTACCATATACCGGAACGGGTTTATTATTTTTAATGTTGTTGATGGCCAGCGGAATTAATTTTTCCGGAAAGTGGTGCGAACCATAATTATTAGAGCAATTGGAAATGACACAATCCATTCCGTAAGTATCATGATAAGCCCTGACAAAGTGATCAGAACTGGCTTTTGATGCCGAATAAGGGCTATGCGGATCATAAGCAGTCGTTTCTGTAAACATACCTTCCTCACCCAGCGCGCCATAAACCTCATCCGTACTCACATGATAAAAGCGCTTTTGATCATATTGGCCTTTCCAGTGTTCGCGTGCGGCGTTAAGCAAATTAACGGTACCGATAACATTGGTCATCACAAAAGCTGTCGGGTCTGAAATGGAACGGTCTACATGGCTTTCTGCAGCCAGGTGAATTACTGCATCAAAATTTTCTTTCGCAAACAAATCGCTCATGGCAACCGCATCAGTAATATCTTCTTTTACAAAACGATAATTCGGCTCATTTTCGATATCGGTTAAATTGGCCAGGTTACCTGCGTAGGTAAGCTTATCCAGGTTTACGATTTGGTAATCAGGATAATTTTGAACAAATCGACGAACTACATGAGAGCCTATAAAGCCTGCCCCACCAGTGATTAGAATTTTTTTCACAGTATATTAAGTATTTTCAATTGGCTAAAATAACATAGTTATTACAAATAAACAATTTGATGCTGACCTTTGCAAATTACAACTCAACTACCTGAGGGACATTTAAGCCTTAGTAACTGACTCATCTTAACGTACATTGATCACAATGCAGCAACCGAACTTTCCAGTTCCTTATACCACTCTTCACCATATTTTCTGATGAGCGGCCCCTTCAAAAAACTATAAACAGGAACTTTCAGTTCTCTTCCAAAGGTACAGGCATCGTGACAGATATGCCAGCGATCATAATTTAATACATCAAATTCGGGGTATTTGGTAATGCGGATAGGATACAGGTGGCAGGATATGGGTTTCTGCCACTCCACGATGCCTTCTTCATAAGCTTTCTCAATGGCGCATTTGGTGATGCCATTTTCAAAAAGCACATAAGCACATTCTTTATTTTTATCTACACATGGGGTAGTCAGATCACCATCTTCATCGACCACGTAAGTACCCTGTTCTTCGATCGCTTTAATGCCCTTCTCATTTAAGAGGTGTTTGATTTTAGGGTAAATTTCAGTTAAAATTGCTGTTTCTTCCTGATCAAGCGGCGCACCGGAATCGCCCTCTACACAACAAATCCCTTTACATTTGCTCAGGTTACAAACAAAATTCTCTTTTAATACATCTTCGTGCACCAGCACCTGTTCAACTTCTATCATCATTATTCTTTTGCCAAGGCATATTTTAAACCTGCAGCTGATTTTAATTCCATGGTGACCGCACCCACCAATATTTCTACCTGGGCCTTTACCGGCACCCGGTTTCCATCATCTGTTACCCAGAGATACAGTCGGCTGTCTTTTTTAAAGATCCGGCCGGGTTTAATGGACGGACTAAATTTGAGGCACCTTATATTGCCCAGTTTACTTTTGATGGTTTCCTTACCCACATATGCTACTTCCAGCGCAGAGATCTCATCCTGAAGAAAATAATTGAGTTTAAAGGTATCGCCTATTTTCATTTTACTGATGTCCAGGCTTCTGGCGAAATAATATGCAGATACTAAATCAAAAGTCTGCGTGGTCGGTGTGCTGAATGTGCCCCGGTTGGATACAACTTTTTTTCCATCCTGGTTAAACCGCGCCTTATCCTGTCTTTTGTAACTCGACTCCCTGATATTCTCCTGATAGAAGTAGGGCAGTAAATCTGTTTTATCAATATAGGAATCATACCGGTCTCTGATTTTGTAAAACACATCAAATGTACCGGATGTATGCGCATCAACTGACAGCCTGTATGTAGGCTTGTTATCAAACTTCAAATCAGAATTGGTCACTTTTATTGTAGCTTCTGCAGCGGTAATAAAACCATAACGGAGCCTATATTGCAATTCTTCACCTTCCTGAAAAACAGGCTCCTTTTTTAAAGGCAATTGTTGTGCAATACCTGTTAAGGTTAAACTAACGGCCAGAAAAGTTAAAAATATTTGTTTCATTTACTTTTGTGTATAGTATGTAGATTCAAAGAGAACTTACCTAAAATGCTGAATCCTGAAAGGTATACAAAAAGCAAACCAATTTAATCTTTTCTTTTAAATACTGGAACAGTAGAGCAGGGTTCGCCAAACATTATGCTTTTTACAACGGGTGTTAACAGGTTGGTAATTTCCACATAGGCGGATACCGGAATATCAATATCGCCGCAACCTTTGATGACCACACGCTCATTCGCATAATCTGCAGGATTGATTTTAGATAATGCCTTAGTCATGAGTACAGCTTCTAAGGTATCGATGCCCCCAAAAACCACCTCATTGGCATAAGGATTCATTTTATTGGCCAGCAGCATATATGCCCAGGTAGGCACAATGGCATCAGCAGAACAGATAATGGCTATATTTTTATCCTGATATTGCGCCCAGTCATGTTCTTTTATAAATGCCCTGAAATCTTTTTCCCTTAGCATCAGCCCATGGAAAAGATTTTCTTTGATGTCATAGATTACCCGTTCACCCTGGTGATAAAAATCTTCCAGGTTTAACGTCATTAATCCACTGTTGGCTACTTTATTGATGATATTTTCTTGGATGTCCATGGCCTTAAATAAAAAAACCGTTCCGAATATGCTTCGGAACGGTTACAAAATTACGCATTTTCTGATTAATAGAATTTCACGCGATTGTCTTTTATCTTGGCATTATCCTGTAAGGCCTGAAAAGCCGATTGTAAAGAACGTTGTCCTAAACTCAACAGCATGCTTTCCTTTTGCTTAAACATGTTGGCAATGGGTGCAGGATTGGTAAATCCATCAACAGAAAACACATAAACACCGCGTTCGCCATCTACCGGAGCAGAAACTTTACCTGGCTGAGCACCAAATACACTTCCCACTAATTTATTTTCCTGCGCAATGCCCGGAAGAATAGGGTTTGCAAAAACAATGTTTTGTACAGGATTAACTGTACGCCCAACTTTAGAAGCAACCTGAGCCAGGCTTGCTTTGCCGGCACTGTTAAATTTATCTGTCAGCATTTTGGCCTTCACGGCATTGCGAACCATCGGTTCAATTTCTTTTTTAACCTGCGCTAAAGTTAAGGTACCTTTTGGTTTAACATCAGTCAGGTGGGCAACCACATAAGCATTGGTCATGGTGTAGATTTCAGGTAATACATCACCCTGATCGGCGGCATAGGCATCCTGAATTAATTTACGTGGATTATCTAATCCTGGCGCAAACCCCTGAATGGCCGAAACCTTATCAGCCACTGCAACTTTTAACCCTTTGTCTTTTGCGTATTTTGAAAAATCTTTCCCTTTAACATCGTTTAGAAAACTACTGGCTGCTTTGTATGCTACCGCCTGAGTTTTACTGCTTGGAGCCAATGCTTTTTCTATATAAGCCAGCTTAGCCACTTTAGATGAACCGATTTGTTTTTCAATTTTAATAACATGCACACCAAACTGCGATTTAACCACTTTGATATCACCGGCTTTTCCATCAAATACAGCATTCTCAAATTCCGGCACCATAGCGCCACGTGCAAATGTACCCAGCTCGCCGCCTTTATCTTTAGAACCATCTACACTATAGGTTTTCGCCAACTGGGCAAAGTTACCGCCTTTTTGAATCAGGCCTTTTAATGAATCTGCCAACTTGATGGCTTTATCTTCTCCGCCAACTTTAGCCGGATCAATTAAGATATGGCTGGCCTTTACCGAATCAGGAGAGAAACGGGTATCCACCACCTTAACCAGTTTATATGAATTATTTGATAAAACAGGACCGTAAAAACTTCCTGCCGGAAGCGCAAAAACTGCTGAATCTACTGCCGGATCTAATTTACCTTTTGTTAAATAAGTAAACGGAACTTTTACTTCTGAATTGATTGCTGCAAAAAGAGAATCGTTTTTAGCCGTTTTAAAGTCGGCTGCGATTTTGTCTATTTGTGACTTAACTGCTGCTGAATCACCTGAAGTAGGTTTAATGTCAAAAGAAACATAATCAAAAGAGCGGCTTTCCTGTGGATTATTGAAACGCGCTTTATTTTGATCGTAATAAGCACTATAATCTGCATCCGTTAATTTCACAGTGGCATCCGGGATACTGGAATAATCCAGGCTTACATATTTAAAGTTAGCCAGTTTATTCCGGTTGGTATATTCATCTGTTGCTTCCAGTGAGGTTACATAAACAGAATTGCGGATCAGGTTTGAATATTTAGTCTGCAAAGCCTGATTTGTAATTTCCTGTTGTAAAAGGGTAGACTGCTGTAAAGCCTGTGGTTCTTTTGATTTCAGAAAGTTCATTAAGGTTGCGCGGTCTAACTGCCCTGTCTGCGGATTGGCAAAATATTGTTTAATCAGCGGGCTTGGATTTTGACCCTGTAACAAGTCTACTAACTCATCTTCAGAAACGGTAAGGCCTAAACGATCGTATTCTTTGGTTAATAATACTTTCCCCAATTCAGCATTCCAGGCCTGATCTACTGCCATTGCAGTCATCTGTGGGTTTAAGCTTCCGCCGTATTGTTGTTTGAATTGATTCAGGCTTTGATCTACTTTAGGTTGAAAATCATCAATGCTGATATCATTTCCATCGACAGAACCCACTACCTTCTGATTTGCTGACCAGAAAGGTTTACCCACGTTAATTGCATCACCTACTAAAAATGCAACAATTGCAAAACCGATGGCGAAGACCAGGATATAGCCCGCACGGTTACGCAAAAATGTCATTAATCCCATATTGTAATTATAATTTATTTAGTTTTTTTTAAGAGGGCGCAAGATACAAATTTGCCTTAAAAAAGAAAATACAAAATTTTATTTATCAAGTGTTTAATCTTTAAGCAAATAGAACGCTTTAATTAGTGGGATGAGGGAGGGGTAGAATGATAGAATAGCGCATAATTTAAGCCAAATGAAAACAGGTTTCTTTCATTCAAAATTCATGCATTCTATCGCTACCTACGGCGCAATACCTTCCTGCATATTTAACTGTCCGCTTCCGGTTTCCATTTCATATGTACTGAAATCCTGAGGGGCTTTAAAATTAATTCCGTCTCCGATACTGCCGTCTGCACCCTTAACATAAACCCTCTGGTTAGAATAAAAAATCTTCTTATTTTCATCCCAGATTAATTCTTCAGAAGAAAAGGTATCGCCTTTATTATTTTTTACCACTACATTTTTTCTGAAGATGGTTTGCTTTATTTCATCTTTTCTGATGGCATAATCACATACCAGATTACCATCAATGGTTCCTTTTGGATTAAAAAAATCGATATTCACCCCTTTGATCATTTCTTCATAGGCCACACCGGCTGAGGGCGTAACTTTATCCATGATGGGCGCTTTGCCTCTTGCTTTCACCCTGGCCGAGTCACTGTAAATAATTTCCACACCTAAAGTACGGTCACGGGTGAACGTTATTTTTTTAGCAGAAACTGCATTTGCATTTTTCAGGTCATCCTCTCCACAGGCCACCATAAAAAGTGGTAACCCCAGCATCAAACCATAAAGCAATGTTTGCAATCTCATTAATCAACCCTGTATCTGCGGAACCAGGTATCATTAAGCGTGAAACCCAGGTGAAAGTTAATGTATTGTTCTTTAACCAGGTTATTCATCATAGTCCCTCTCTGGCCTACTTCTGTAGTAAAATTGATTTTATAAAAAGCCGAGCCTGCATTGGCCGTTGGAAGCGGGAAGCCAAAGCCCAATGATGCACCCATTTGTTTAATGTCCTGGTTTCCGATTTTAACGTAAGTTTTGTCATAGCTAACCCCTAAACGGTAATCAACACGTTTCAGATAACTGTTATAGGAAGTATAATCCGGTGTCCACTGCCCCCCCAATGAAGCACCCCAGCTATCTTGCAAGCCAGAATTAACATTATTGATAGTGGTTGCCGCCCATTTACTCATCCTGAAATCTGCGCCAATTAACCATTTATCATTTTGCTGTATCGAAATTCCGAAATTGTGTGATAAGGGTAGTTTCAGATTAGATTTTGCGCCATTAATTACATTTAAAGTATCTGTAGCCAGATTTTCAGTTCCGTCTGCTGCCCTGGTGTACTGAATAGCATAGGCATTTTGCTGAGAATTAATGGTAGATGATGTGCTTCCTGAATAACCTAAAGTAAGCAGTGTTTTGCTGCCCAGGTTGAAATCATACTGAATACCGTAAGAATAATTTAAGCCGCCAACACTATTTTTATTTTGAAGCTTCGCATTAATTGCACCTGTTGCCGTGTATTCCGTAGCCCGGGTGGTTTGTAGGTTACCAAAGATATACTCAACATTTCCGCCTATTCTTAAATGGTCTCCAAAGCGATGGCCATAGCCAAAATAGGCCTTTGACAGGCCACCTTCACCTTCGTAAAGCTGATCAACAGATAAGGTATCTATTTTCACATTGTTTCGGTAAGAATATCCGAGATCAGAATAAGGCATGATACCAAAGCTGATTGCTGATTTTCTGCTTACCGGAATAGCAAAAGCCAGGTGACTGAACGTAGAGTTAAAACTTGATTCAGTTAAATTGTTTTTGGATAAGCTTGTTAAGCTGGCACTCATCCCAATATCAATGGTGGTTAAGGTAATGCCGGAATACGAAGCCGGATTTTGCATGTTGATGTAATTAAACCCGGTTACTTTATTTACCGCAGTTGAAATTCCACCCATGGCCCTAAGCTGAGGGAGTAATGAACCCTTTATATTTCCAAGTCCGAATCTTGAATATGGTGATGAGGTGGTAACCTGCGCCTGGGCACCTAAACCACAAACGAGAACGAGTATGGCTGCAATATAATTTATTCTTTTGTACATTTTAATCTGCAATAGCTTCATTTAATCCTTTTAATACCAAGTACGGATCTTTTATAATTTGAGGGGCAAAGATGCTGTTTTGTAATTGCTTAAACAAAAAATTAGCGTCGCCACCTGTTATAATCACCTTTAAAGCACTTTCTTTTATATTATTTAAGGCTATATAACCTTCAATTTCATTAATAATTCCTTGCAAAACACCATTTTTCATTGCAGAAACGGTATCAACACCTTGCGGAATCTCTTCATTCGCATCCCAATCAATTACAGGTAAGCGGCCTGTATACTCATGCATGGATTTGAAACGCATTTTTATCCCCGGACTTATACTTCCGCCGAAATATTCGTTACTTCCTGTGCGCAGGTCATAAGTGATGCAGGTACCGGCATCGATTACCATACAAGCCGTTTCAGGAAATAAACCATTGGCCCCCAACATGGCTGCCCACCTGTCTAAACCTAAGGTATTGGGTGTTTGGTACCGGTTGATCACGCCATTCGTTAATAAAGTTGAAAACCGGGTATAGCTTGTTCGTTTTTTTAAAAATTCTTCTAAAGGTGTGATGTCCTGATTTACACTACTGATAATTGCTTTACGAGGTGAAAACTTATCAATCAGGTGTGCCAGATCAATAATACCTACCTTAAGCAAACGAAGATGATGAATCATTTCACGATCGGCAAAAACGCCTATTTTTGCTGATGAGTTCCCGATATCAATAGTTAACCTATGCATGTCATTTTATTATGCTTTATCTACTGACCTGAAAACATGCCTTATCAACCAGATTAAAACCTAAAAAAGCTTTAATACGAAACTTCATGCCACAAAGCTATTAATCTTTGTTAAGTTTTGTTCTAGTTTTTTGTTAAAAAAGGTTAAACAAAAAGAAAGTACTGTACAGAAAGGATAAATAAAACAAACAGCGTTTCATAAAACCATCTTACCTTGGCATTACTAAAATAATAGGCCAAAAGTACTGCGCCTGGAGGTACAGCCAGTAAAAAATGCCAGGTACGAAAATGAGGCTTAAGGTAAAAACTCGCCCCGGCAACAATAAACATGAAGAACAATAACTGGAAGGCCTTCCGGGTGCTGATAAAACTCCTGAAAAAATTTTCACGAAGTTGTAACGATGCCAGAATAATAATAATGGTAACGGGAATAAGCACCAGGTAATCGTTATAATTAATTTTAAACACGGATGGAAATTTACTGCCTAATGGCCTCCAGATCTGGTAAAAAGAGCCAATGTTATTGTTCCAGTAATAAAATACGGCCAGGAAAAAAAAGATCGTAATAAAGCCCACCAAACCGGATACCCATTCGCGCCAGTTAAATGATCTGAAAAGCAAAAGTGCCAGAAAAATGAGCAGCAGCATGGCCATAAATGGAAAATAAATCAGGGTGCCCACACCAATGATCATCCCAATATCAAAAACGGTTGTGATTGAATTTGCGCTTTTATTCAGCTTCAGAAATTTATCAATTAGCCAGATCAGCAAAAAATTGGTGATTAATGCCGGACTCAAAACCATAAATGGCATAAATAAACTGGTACCTGTAACATACATTAAAGCAGGCAAAAAACTGGGCTTTGAAAGCAGGTTATGGTTATTCGTAACACGGTTAAATATTAAGGCCTGGATAAAAACAAGCATTGTGGCAAAAAAGATATTTGCAGCCGGTGAAAGTGCCTGATCTAGATCTACATGAATCAGCAATCTTGCAAAAGGCTCCAGAAAATCAAAATTTAACTGGCCCGGCAACTCATAAAATATCGCTATACGCATAAAAAACGTATAAGCTAGCAATAAGATGAGGTTAATGGGATTTAGCTTTCTAAACTGATTAATCATGCCTTTTTCAAAGAGATGCAAAGTAAAGAAAATAATTTAAGAAAGGTTAAAGCGAAAAGACTAAAGCTTAAAGACCAGGCAGAAAGCTTAAGCTTTGCTTTGCAGTTTAATAACACTCCGGCTTACATTAACTTATGTGTATTATATGGTCAAAAAATAAGACTATAGCTTAATCACAACTGCTCAAAGCTTTTCGCTTTGGAATAAAAAAATATTTATCTATTAGGAATTGACTGCAGTGTTTAAGTAGCTAAATGTTTAACCACCTGAAATACCTCAGCATTTCACTATAAAAGAACCTGATAGACTCAGGACTTTACACACATCCCATTTGAATTAAACCCTTGCATATTTTTTTACCATATCATCAATAATCCGGGCTGTTTCATCCGGAAAATCAAATTCATGTTTTTGAGGGTTTGCCACCCAATCCTTTATAATGGGCAACCAGTTATCAGAACTCCCCCAGATTACAGGCAGACCAAATTGTTTCAATGCATAAGCATTACACTGCTGCTCAAACTGAAAGCGCATGGGTGCCACCAATAATTTTTTCTTTAAATAGAGTGCTTCAGAAGGCCCTTCAAATCCGCCCCCGGTAAACAAACCTTCACAGGTAGCCAGACTCTTGTTGAATTTTTCATTGTTCACCGGTTCTACACATACATTTCCTTCCTGATAGGCCACTTTACTATGCTTGGAAAAAACTTCCCATTTTACCTCTGGCAGTTGCATAAAAAGCTTCACCAGCCGTTTATCATCTATAGCAGGCAGGTAAACAGTATAATGGCCCAGGTTCTCCGTTTTCATGGCCCTGATTTCAGACCGGATCACCGGTGTATGAATAAAGCTGTCATACCGATCAAAATGAAAACCAATGTGGTATTTTGTGGGTGCGTACCGGCTTAAAATTAACTTACCCCAATCCAATGTTTTCGGGCGGGGAACTTTTTTAGATTTAAACGCCGCCTGATGGCTTAGTGACACACAATCAATTCCCTGAAGTTTACAGGCCCATGCGCTTACAGGCTCAAAATCATTCACAATCAGGTTATAATCTTTTAAGGGCAGCTGCTTCATGTCTTTTCTGAAACGAAAAAGGTTCATACTCAGCCAGGTTTTGAAATGGTCTACACCACCTTTTTTGCCAAAGATAAAACTGAAACCATGAAGCTGGTATTTCACCGGCTGACTCAGCTTTACATCTGCCTGTGTACCACTCACCAGAATATCAAGTTCGCCATATTGTTGCAGCAATGGAATAATTTCCCTGGCACGGCTAATATGTCCGTTACCGGTTCCCTGTATGGCATAAAGTATTTTCATTTAAGCCCTAATATCTCAAAATTATTGGGCAATTTCATATTTTATATGTTGCAAAAGAATATTTACATCCAGCTTGCTCTTCAAATCTTCTGAATCTGAGAGGATTCCATCATCTGTTTCGTCTTTTGTAAACTCTTTATGATCATACTTAAAAACCGTCCAGTTTTGATCCTGATACTCTAAAGCGGTGAGGCTTTCTACCCAATCTCCACTATTCAGATAAGTTACCGTTCCGTTTTCCATTGTAATATTACGCTTTTCAGCCTGATGGATATGACCGCAAACCACATATTCATAACCCTTTTCAATAGCCAGCTCGGCCGCAGTTTGTTCAAAGCTATTGATAAACTTTACGGCGTCCTTAAATCTCGCCTTGATCTTTTTTGAAAAGCTCATTTTCTCTCGTCCAAAGGCTGTGAGTACCCAATTTACAAAGCTGTTGATCAGGATCAGACTGTCGTAACCAACTGCGCCCATTTTCGCCAGCCATTTAGAGTGCTGCATGGTCACATCAAAAACATCACCATGGAAAAACCAGGCTTTCTTGCCATCCAGCTCCATAATGAGTTTGTTTTGCAGGTGAAATGTGCCCATTTCCATACCGTCAAATTTACGCAGCATTTCATCATGATTTCCGGTAAGGTAATGAACCTGCACGCCTTCAGAAACGAATTTCATTAATTTACGAACGACTTTCATGTGCGATTCCGGCCAGTAGCGTTTGCTGAACTGCCAGATATCTATAATATCACCATTTAAGATAAGTGTTTTGGGCTTAATACTCTTTAAGTACTTTAACAGTTCTTTGGCATGGCAGCCATAGGTGCCCAAATGCACATCGGATATTACGACTACATCAACATTTCTTTTGTTCATAAACTAAATTTTGGGGGGACAAATGCTATTACCGCTTTAAAAAAGCAGTTCAGATATAAAAAAACTGCCCTACCAGTCTTCTTCCTCATCAAGCTTTACCTCGAAAGGGCTAAAGAAATAAAGTACAATTATGAGCAGGCATACGGCGAAGAATAATTCTAGCATATCATCTGGTTTTACATTACAAATGTAAGACACTGTCTATCAACCAAATGTTACGTGATTGTTAAATTTTATTACAAGCGTGATTCAATGTTATTTGACCATTAGTTGGCTAACCTGGCTTAAACCTTTTATGCTACATAAACTGAAGCAGCGGAAGAGATCTGATCCATACAAGTTAAGACAGCTTTGCCTTTTGCGCTGAAGGCGGTAGCAGGCTGGAAATTGAAATAAGTTAGAACAACTTGCTATCCAGACTTAAACCAATAAAAAAACCCCGCAAGATTGGAATCAAGCGGGGGTATAGTTTTATCAGAGCCTATGTTAAACTTTAACCGCTTTCTTTTTCTTTTTTTCTTCTGTGTAAAATCCAAAGCATAAGCCAGCCAATAACAGGATTGATCCTGCCAAGGATATTTTCTCACCAGTATAGTATGAAGTTGGATGGAAAATGAATTCAAGCTTGTGGTTACCTGCTTCCAGCTGTGCCGCACGTAAAACGTAATCTGCCCTGAAATAGGGTTTTTCTACACCATCAATATACATTTTCCAGCCTTTATTGTAATAAATTTCAGAAAAAACAGCCACGACATCTTTAGCTGTTGAATATTCATAAGTGAGATGATCAGGATGATAATCAGTGAGCTTGATAAAACCTCCCTGCCCGTTCCCTAAAATTTTACTATCGATCAAAGCTTTAAAGCTTTCATCTACAATAGCCTCTTTCTTCGCATCGAAACTGCTGATGGCTTTCATTTCTTGATCGGCATTCTTTACAAACTGAACGCTTTCTACAAACCAGGCATTGCCCGCAGCGGTAGGATTACGCTGCATTTTATATGATCCGTTCTGAGGATCCTGTGTGATGATATACTTCGTATTCAACATATCCAGCACATCCTGATTGATACTTTTAGTCATTTGATGATCAACCAATTCCTGAAAACGCTTTAATCTTGCTGAATGGAAACCACCAACCGTTTTATGGAAGTATGATGTTTCGGCACTTTTGAACGGATCGCCAAGCGACAAATCAAAAACCCTGAAATTCGGATCTTTATCTGCAGAGATAAAATTATCTACGTCCCTCGCCTGATAGTGGTTTGCCAGATCGGTTTTGCTCACAAAATTCTGGCTATTCAGGTAGCGACGGTCAACTTGCCATAAATCGATTAAAACAAATAATGCTAATAAGCCAAAAACCAATTGCATGTTCATTTTTTTAGTGATGAAAGCCCATGTTAAACCGAAACCGATCACGATGAATAACAATGTACGCCATGCATCAGCACGGGCAAGTGATACACGATCAGCAATAACTCCATTGATAATTTCCATGGCAGCACCTCTGTTATTTTGCAGTGCTTGTGTTAACGCATCCAAAACCTGAGGCTGGTTTGCCTGGGTAAAGCTGAAAAATGCAGTTGGAATAATTGCAATGATTAATGATAAACCGCCCGTAATCCCGGCCGACCATGTTAATCGCTTGACTAAATACTTTTGATCATATTTACCTTCCTGTGCTTCCTTAATCGCTAAAATAGCCAGTAACGGAACTAACAAACCTACAACGGCTAAGATTGATTCAACTGCTCTGAATTTGTTATACATGGGCAGATAATCGAAGAAAATGTCTGAGACTAGTGGGAAATTTTGTCCGAATGATAGCAACAATAACAAGATACTACTGCCTAAAATCCACCATTTCCAACGGTGTTGAACGATAAATAAGCCAAATACAAAAAGCAGGCAAATAATGGCACCAAAATAGTAAGGACCAGAAGTACCCGGTTTATTTCCCCAGTATTGGTTTGTGCCCAAATTTTGAGCAACATAGCCGATTACTTGTTTTGGATCAACGCCCTGAAGATTTTTCTCTACTGCTTTATAGGTATTGCTTTCAGGTTTGATCATCTCATCAATACTGCTCGCTCCACCATAAATATTTGGAATCAGGAAGGAGAAGCTTTCTCCTACACCCTGGCTCCATTGATAAGCATATTCCTTATCAAGGCCATTTGCCGGCTCTGCCTTATCCGTTGTTAAGTTTGATTTTCCACGAATGGTTTCTTTTCCATACTCATATGTTGTCCATAAAGTACCGGCATTAACTAAAACGGCCAATACCATTCCGGCAACAATAAAACCTATTGACTTGCCGAAAGTAGCCAATTGCTTCGCTTTAAAGGCATGGTAAAACTCAATACAAGCCAAAATGAACAAGGCAATAAATAAATAGTAAGTCATCTGGATATGGTTTGAACGGATCTCCAAAGCCATAAACAATGCGAATAAACTTCCTCCAACCAAATATCGTCCTCTTAAGGTTAAAATGATTGCAGCTAAAATAGGAGCGAAGAATCCAATCGCTAATGCTTTATTACTATGACCGGCAGCTATAATGATAAAATTGTATGACGTAAAAGCAAAAGCTATCGCTCCCGCTGCTGCAAGCCATGGATTGATTTTGAGTACGCAGAAAAGAAGATAAGCGCCCAATAAGTATAACACGACTGTTCCAACCGGATCAGGAAATACACCTTTAATGACATCAATACCATAAGTAGTAATGTTTAATGGATATTGCACCCAGATTTGATAAGCTGGCATACCACCAAACATCTGGTTTGTCCATAGCGGCCCTTTACCTGTTGCCGCCTTTACATCCATAATTTCTTTTTGCATGGCTTTCGCTTGCAAAACATCACCTTGCTGTGGTGCTTTACCCTGTAAAACAGGACTGAAGTAGGCAAAAGTGATGACTACAAAAATTGCTATGATGGCTAAATGGATGCCATTTTTGTTAAACCAGTTATTCATTAAGGTTTGTTTATGTTTAAAGGAATGTCAAAAATAAAAATTTGGTCCGTATAAAAAAGGAATAAATTAAATGTGAGCAGAATAAAAAATTAGTTTTGTGAAATCAAAACTGCAAATGAAGCCACCTTATGAGAAGAAAATTTGTGTTTACCGTATTGCTATTCGCCACATATTCGATTACCAAAGCGCAAATAGCGAGTTTAAATAATGAGGAGATCAACATTCTAAAAACCCAGATTTCCAATGCGCCTGGGGCAAAGAAAATATATGCCGGCTTTCAGAAATCTGCAAAGCAGTATTTAAACGAACAACCTGATCCTATTGATACCATCAGGACTGAAGGTTTACTTAAAGGCAATCCAAAAAAGGAGAAGTCAAAACTGGCACTGGCCGATATGCCTAAAATGTATGCATTGGCACTCCAGTACCGGCTTACCGGCAATCAGACTTTCCTGAGTCAATGTACTTCATTCTTAAGCGCGTGGGCTAAAATCAATCATTCCGGTGGCGATCCGATTGATGACACCAATCTGGATAAGGCTATTGAAGCCTATGATCTGATCAAAAACAATATGGCCAGGGGCGATAAAAAAATCATCGACAAATGGTTAAGTGAAACCGCCAGTGCAGAAATTAACAGTAAACGCATGAAACCTGGTAAAGCCACGGCCATTAATAACTGGAATGCGCACCGGTTAAAAGTAGTGGGTGAGATTGGATATGCTTTAAACAACCACGAATTCATTAGCTGGACGATAGATCAGTTAAAAAGTCACATTAGTATTAATTTATATCCTGACGGAAGCAGCCTGGATTTTAAGCAAAGGGATGCCCTGCACTATCACCTTTATGATCTGGAACCCTTGCTTAAGCTCGCCATTATGATTAACCGCGGAGAAGGCACCAACTTCTATACTTATTTGTCTCCAAATGGATCTTCCATTAAAAAGTCTGTAGACTGGCTTATTCCGTATATAAAGGGCGATAAGAAGCATGAGGAATATGTGAATACAACCGTAAAGTTTGATCATGATCGAGCCAGAAATAATGAACCGGGGTTTGCAGCCGGAACATTATTTGCACCTCAACTGGCTATACCACTTTTAAAATCAGTGATTTACTTTGATCACGCCCAACAAGACTTATTAAATCAGCTATTGAATGGACAATCGGATATAAACCAAATAACTGATAAAATTAAAGCGGGAAATATAAAATAAATAAACTTTCAATAATTTTTGAAAGTTTGATAATATTATTATCTTTGTTTATGGAATTAGCAGCAGCAAAACTAAAATTTATAGAAGCCTGGGGAAAATTGGGTTCCGAATGGGGAATTAACCGTACCATGGCACAGGTGCACGCGCTTTTGCTGATCTCGCCTGAAGCATTGACCACTGAAGAAATTATGGAAAACCTGAGTATTTCCAGGGGAAACGCCAACATGACGCTCAGGGACCTGATCGGATGGGGACTAATAGAAAAGCAACATAAGGCAGGAGAACGCAAAGAGTATTTTTTTGCGGATAAAGATGTTTGGAATATTGCCCGACAGGTAGCTAAAGAAAGGAAAAAAAGGGAACTGGAGCCGGTTCTTAAAGTATTAAATGAACTGTCTGCTGTTACAGGCAACGAGAAAGACCCGGAACTGATCACATTTAAGAAATCAGTGGCTGATATTAATAAACTGGCCGGTAATGTTGATAAAACGCTGGAGACCATGTTAAAGGCGGAAGAAAGCTGGTTCTGGGGATCGGTGTTGAAAGTATTTAAGTAGGAGGAGGAAGTACCAAGTGACGAGATTTAAGCATCAAAACCACCGATGGTAAACCCTATAGCGTAAAGCATAAGCCTTATATCTTATATGGCTTTATTTTTTAACTATAATTTTCATTTATTACTGAAAGTTTAAATACAAAAGAAATGAAAACACTTCAAAATCATATCATTTTATTTGACGATGAATGTCCCATGTGTCAGGTTTACACCAAAGCATTTGTTAAAACCGGCATGTTGCCAGAAAACGGCAGAACATCTTATCAGCAAATTCCTGAATCAATTTGTCCGCTGGTAGACCGTCAGCGTGCGGCAAATGAAATCGCCATGGTGAATACAGAAAATGGTGAAGTGACTTATGGAATAGAAAGTTTGTTTAAAGTTATCGGAAATGCACTGCCCATATTCAGGCCACTGTTTGCGTTTAAACCTTTCATCTATATGATGACTAAATTGTATGCTTTTATTTCCTACAACAGAAAGGTGATTATTCCGGCAGCAATACTGCCCAATACCATCCAACCCACTTTTAAAATAGCTTACCGTATGGCATACCTGCTGTTTACATGGTTAGCTACCGCTTATATCCTTACCGCTTATGCGCATTTACTTACCGGTTATGTTCCTATAGGCGGAGAATACCGGGAATATTTTATTTGTGGCGGTCAGATGGTTTTTCAGGGCATAATAATATTTTTCTATAAGAGAGCTAAACTTTGGGACTACCTCGGAAATATGATGACGATATCCTTTGCGTGATCAATCTTACTCATCCCTGTACTCCTCGCCAGTCATTTCGTTGACCTTCACCCTGTAATCTATACACTTTATTTTCTGTTTGTTGCCGGACTAATGTTTCTGGAACACATCAGAAGAAGTAAATTGTTAAAACTTGGCTGGTTATTGAGCATCACCTGGGCGATTTATCGCCTGATTATTTTAGGATTAATCTTTTATATTTAGAAATGATGAATGATCACAAAATTATTTTAGCAGGAGGAAACGGGTACCTCGGAGGTTTACTCGCCAAACACTTCAGTGAAATCGCTGAAAAGGTAATTATTCTAGCCAGAAAACCTCAGGCACAAAATGGAAATATCACCACTGTACTTTGGGATGGAAAAACTACAGATAGCTGGGTTGAAGAACTGGAGGGAGCCGACTTACTGATTAATTTATGCGGAAAAAACGTAAACTGTCGTTACACACAAAAAAACCAGCAGGAGATTATCAATTCAAGAGTCCTACCCACCCGTTTATTGGGAAATACAATTAAAAACCTAATAAAGCCTCCTAAACTCTGGATCAATGTGACATCTTCCACCATTTACAGGCATGCTGAAGATCATCCGCAGGATGAATATACCGGAGAAATCGGCAGTGGATTTTCTATTGATGTATGCAAAGCCTGGGAAAATTCTTTTTTCGAAACAGAATTGCCTCAAACCAGGAGAGTAGCTTTAAGAATGGGCATAGTACTTGGCAAAACTGATGGTGCTTTTCCGAGGTTACTAAACCTGGTTAAATTTGGATTAGGCGGAAGACAGGGTGATGGAAAACAGTATGTAAACTGGGTACATGAGCAGGATGCCATCCGTGCGATAGCTTGGTTATTTAATCAGGAACAAATCAATGGGATAGTAAATTGTACGGCACCCCATGCCGTTACCAACGAAGTATTGATGCAAAGCATTAGAAAGGCTTACGGAATTCCATTTGGTTTGCCCACACCGGCTTGGCTGCTATCTATTGGTGCGGCAATTATCGGGACAGAAACAGAACTCATTTTAAAAAGCAGATGGGTTAAGCCAGCCATTTTACTGGAACATGGATTTGAATTTCAATATGGCACAATTGACGAAGCCATACACGATATTTTAAGTTTAAGGCTATAAAATATGGCTGTCATTATTCTTAAAACACAGATCGCAGCCCCTATAGAAAAATGCTTTGATCTTTCCCGAAGCATTGACCTGCACCTGAAGTCGATGCAACATACGGATGAAAGGGCAATTGATGGCAGAACTTCGGGATTAATCGGATTCCATGAAACGGTAACCTGGAAGGCGAGACATTTTAGAATCCTATTCCGGATGAAAGTTAAAATAACAGAGATGAAATACCCTGATCATTTCACAGATGAGCTGGTTACAGGCCCTTTCAGTAAGTTCCATCACCAGCACCGCTTCCAATCGGCCTGCGGTAAAACAGAAATGACTGATAGGCTTGAATTTGTTTCACCTTTCGGCTTATGGGGGCGATTGGCCGATTGGCTATTTCTGAAAAAGTACCTGCGGAAATTATTATTGGAGCGAAATAAAATGATCCGCCTGGAGGCTGAACGTGCATTAAACTAAAAACCCTGAAGCAGGTTCAGGGTTTAATGTTATTGTTTAACTTCTTCGTAATCTACAAAATCACCAAGTTTATCGGTTTTACCCGTCTGCTTTGGCGGCATGTAATCTATAGAGATCGATCCTTCAGGCTTCGATCGTCTTTGTTGCTGATGTGCCTGGCCATTGGCTTGTTGCTGCATTTTGCTGGCCAGGTTACTAAAGAGCATAGGCAATATCAACCGGATCAGCATTCTGATGATCCAAAGTACCAATATAGCGATGAAAATGAACTTTATTAATCCCATTCTTTATTTACTGTTATTACAAATATAGACGTATAAGGCTTTATTTTTACTTTTTAGGCCTTTGATTGCATTTCAATTACAATAATTAACGCAAACCGGCTAAATAAAGTTTTATTCTGCCACAATCTCTGCCACCCGGCCAACCTGACCGTCATCTAGTCTCACCTTGATGCCGCGTGAATGAAATGCGGATGAAGTGAGTAAATCCTTTACTATGCCATATGTAATATTACCGGATCGTTGATCTTTTTTTAAGATGATTCCTACTTCTAAGCCTGCGTAAATGTCTTTTCTGTTTTGTCCGTTCATTTTAATAAATCATTAATTGGATTTACTGTATTGATAATTAATTACAAGAAAAAAGATATCTTGCATCCTGCAAAGATAAAAATTAACCCCTCAATGTCTAAAAACAAAATTATCGCACTGGTTCTTTCTATTATTTTCTTATACGAATTTTGCATGTTTGCATGGAATATGTATGGATATTATAATTTAATTAAGAGGAATGACATATCAAACATGTCATTTTCATTTTCCTTCTATTTTAATCCACTGATTTATATATTTAATTTAATTGCCATACTTCAATTTGTGACCAGTAAGTTCAGGCGCACCGTTCTATTAAGAATTTTCTTATTGTACAGCACGTTTTCTTCTTTTATCTTTTTTCCCATATGGACGATTAAAAGTTTTTTTATAACCGATCTCCATCAGCCACCACTGCTTGATAGCCTGTTTTTTATCACATACATATCAAGCTTCCTGGTTAGTGCATTTTATGTTTATGTATTGCAGCAACTGGTTCCAACTAAACCTCAACTCATTCCATTGGGTGATGGAAACAGCACTTTTGATGAAGTAAGTAAATGGCAGCGATTTTTACACCGAATATTTGATTTATCTGCAGTGGCATTAGTGGTTTGCCCCTCGTTTGATTATATCGCAAGATTTTTAATAAAGCTTCTTGAAGGTTCAAATAGTACCATACCCTTGTTATTCCAGTCGAAAAATTTTCTCTACGTTTTGATTTACTTATTCATTACCCTCTATTACCTGATCAATGAAGGCTTGTTTAATACTTCAATTGGAAAAACAATTTTGGGTAATGTAATTACAAACAGTACGGCCGGAAAACCAAGCTTTGGTCAGCGGGTAGGACGAACTTTCCTTCGCCTTGTTCCATTTGAACCGCTTTCCTTTATTTTTACCTCCAGAGGTTGGCATGATGGCTTAACCAGCACTTATATTGTTAAAGCAGAAAAGCAAACAATATAACTTATTTCCCAAATTTCTCAGCAAACATTTTTTCCAGCGCAAACATTTCATCACGAAGTTTTGCTGCCTGTAAAAAGTCCATATCTTTTGCTGCTTTCTGCATGTCCTTTTTAGTGGTATCAATGGCTTTTTGCAATTCGCTTTTACCCATATATTGTACAATCGGATCGGCAGCAATGCTGATTTCTGCATTTTCCACATAAGCCCTGGCTTTGTTATCACTGGCCTTTTGCGAGAAATCTAAAACAGATGTTTGTTCCAGAATCGCTTCACGGGATTTTCCTACGGTTTTTGGCGTAATGCCATGCTCCAGGTTATAGGCAATCTGAATATCCCGGCGACGATTGGTTTCAGAAATCGTTTTTTCCATACTCTCGGTTATTCCGTCGGCATACATAATTACCCTGCCCCGATCATTACGGGCAGCACGGCCAATGGTTTGAATTAAAGATTTTTCTGAACGAAGAAAACCTTCCTTATCAGCATCCAAAATCGCAACTAAAGTAACCTCCGGTAAATCCAGTCCTTCACGAAGCAGGTTAATTCCCACCAATACATCAAATTCTCCTAACCGCAATCCACGCAGAATTTCCACACGCTCTAGAGTTTTAATTTCAGAGTGGATATATCTCGTTTTAATATTGAGCCGATCCAGGTATTTTGTGAGTTCTTCAGCCATGCGCTTGGTTAAAGTAGTGACTAAAATACGTCCGCCATCCTTAATGGTAATGTCGATTTCATCCAGCAGGTCATCCACCTGGTTGATGGCCGGCCTGATTTCAATCACCGGATCCAATAAACCTGTTGGCCGGATCACCTGTTCTACCACCACACCTTCTGATTTTTCCAGCTCATATTCTGCCGGCGTGGCACTGACGTAAATCGTTTGCGGGGCTAAGGCTTCAAATTCATTAAAGTTGAGTGGCCGATTATCTAGTGCAGCCGGTAAACGAAAGCCGTATTCTACTAATGATAACTTTCTCGACCTATCACCACCATACATGGCCCTGATTTGCGGAACCGTTACATGACTTTCATCAATTACCATTAAATAATCATCAGGAAAATAATCAAGCAGGCAGAACGGACGCATTCCCGGCGTTCTTCCATCGAAGAAACGGGAGTAATTCTCAATCCCTGAACAATAGCCCAGTTCCTTCATCATTTCAATGTCGAAGTTGGTCCGTTCCTCTAAACGCTTTGCTTCCAGTAAATGCCGATCAGCAATTAACTGATTCTTTCTTATTTCCAGTTCTTCCTGTATGCCCCATATCGACTGATTGAAACGATCCTTTGGAGTGACGAAAAGATTTGCCGGATAAATGGCCATATCTTCCAGTTTTTCAATCGTTTTGCCCGAAACCGGGTCAATGGCTGAAAGCTCCTCAATATCATCGCCAAAAAAGGAAATGCGATAAGCATGATCCAGATAGGCCGGATAAATATCAACCGTATCACCTTTCACCCTGAAAGTACCCCTTTTAAATTCAGTAGTGGTTCTGGAATATAAAATTTCGACCAGGCTATGTAAAAATGCATTACGCGAAATCCTTAAGCCTACACCAAAACGGAACACCATTCTGGAAAAATCTTCCGGGTTACCCATACCATAAATACAGGAAATGGAAGAAACAACGATGATATCTCTCCTACCACTCATTAAAGAGGAGGTAGTACGTAAACGTAGTTTTTCAATCTCTTCGTTAATACTTAAATCCTTTTCAATATAAGTATTGCTTGAGGCGATAAAAGCTTCAGGCTGGTAATAATCATAGTAGGAAACAAAATAATTGACAGAGTTTTCCGGAAAGAAATTTTTAAATTCTCCGTAAAGCTGTGCAGCCAGGGTTTTATTATGACTTAAAATGAGTGTTGGCTTCTGTGTCTGCTCAATGACATTAGCTACAGTAAAGGTTTTTCCGGAACCGGTAACGCCTAATAAAGTTTGATAATGTTCGTTGGCATTTACACCATCAACCAGCTGTTTAATAGCGCCCGGCTGATCTCCTGTAGGTTGATATTCGGATGTGATCTTAAATTTCATGTGTAAATCAAATGTACGATTTTAGGGCTTAACAGTTAAACAGGCAAAAGTCAGGAATGTTTCTTTATGAAATCGTGAGCATTGATGAAGTAACCAAATGATGTAAACCAGAGAAGAAGTAAATATCAGGTGCAATCCTAGAAAGACCTTTCTCTACACAAATAAACAGTACACAAAAAATCCTCGCTGAAATTATTCAGCGAGGATTTTTTTTACGAGGCAATAACTGTTAATATTTACTTACCCGCAGCCACTTTCATTGGGTTTAAGCCCACAGACTGGCCCCTTACCGCACCACCAGCTTTCGCCTTAAAGGTTTTAAATTTGCTTTCTTTTGCTTTTCCACCCCAGGCATTATTGGTGGTATCAATATCTGCCGTTTCACGCAACGGATCTAAGAGGATGGACTCAACCTCCTTATTTTTCACATAAAATTTAGATGTTTTCAATTCGTTATGCCTCCAGATTTGTGCAGGAATCCGATCGATTTCTTTTGTACCGTCTTTGTACGTAAACTCTACAATCACCGGCATCACCAAACCACCTTTATTACTAAAACTCAATTCGTATAAAAACTTGTTTTTATACTGATCCTGCTCGGCTTCCGGTACGGTTGCCAAAGGCATTCCGGTTTCTACTTTGTTGGTAATTGTGGTATCTATACTCACCAAACCCCTGTCATACTTATAATAAAAATCTTGTGCCGCAGGGTTTTTATCCACATAGAAATTATTTTTTTTCTCTTCACGGTTTCTGATTTTGGAAATATCCTCAAAAGCATTTACAGCAGGTTTATCAATCTTCAACATGCGTGACCTTGCCGCCGGAACATCATTTGGAAAATCGGCCTTTGCAAATTTTACCGTATCCAGTGAGATGTCGCAAGGATCGGTTCCGTAGAACCAGCCTCTCCAGAACCAGTCCAGGTCTTCGCCACTGGCATCTTCCATCGTGCGGAACAAATCAGCCGGTTCAGGATGCTTAAAAGCCCATCTCCTGGCGTATTCTTTAAAAGCATAATCAAATAATTCTCTGCCCATAATCGTTTCACGGAGGATATTTAAACCCGTGGCCGGCTTAGAATAAGCATTGGGACCAAAACGGGCGATGTTCTCTGAATTCGTCATAATGGGTTCCAGCTCATCCTTAGGCAGTTTCATGTAATCTACAATCGTATATGCCGGACCTTTTTTACTTGGAAATTTGTTATCCCAGAGTTCTTCTGTTAAGTATTCCACAAAAGAGTTCAGTCCTTCGTCCATCCAGGTCCACTGGCGCTCATCACTATTGACAATCATTGGAAAGAAGTTGTGCCCAACCTCATGGATAATTACCCCAAGCATACCATTTTTAGTGCTTTCGCTATAGGTTCCATCCGCATCTGTGCGACCGTAATTAAAACAAATCATCGGATATTCCATTCCGTTTGCAGCTTCAATACTTTGTGCAACGGGATATGGATATGGAATGGTAAAATCAGAATAAGTTTTTATGGTATGCGCTACGGCCCGCGTTGAAAATTTACTATATAAACCGTAGGCTTCCTTACCATAGAAACTCATACACATCACAGTATTATTATTGGCCTGAATTTTTTGCGGCATGGCATCCCAGATGAATTTACGGGAAGCAGTCCAGGCAAAATCACGGACATTATTTGCATTAAACACCCAGGTTTTTTTAGCAGTAGATTTTTTGGTTTCGGCCGCTTTGGCTTCAGCAAGTGTTTGAATTTCTACCGGAGCGGTGGCCGTTTTAGCGGCATTGTACCTGCTTAATTGCGCAGGAGATAACACCGCGCTGTAATTGATACATTCACCAGTAGCTCCTACTAAGTGATCTGCAGGAACAGTCATTTGCACTTTAAAATCACCGAACGTTAATGCAAACTCACCCCGGCCGGTAAACTGGTGGTTTTGCCAGCCCTGGAAATCGCTGTATACACATAAACGCGGGTACCATTGCGTCATGGTGAACAAATAGTTGCCATCTGCCGGAAAATATTCATAACCACCTCGACCGCCAACACTCATTCTATCTGTTATTTTATAATTCCAGTTGATGTTGAAAATAAACTTTTGTCCGGTTTTTAAAGCCACTGGCAAATCAACCCGCATCATGGTTTTATTGACCGTGTATTTTAAATTTTTACCCAGGGCATCAGTCAGTTTGGTGATGTTAATGCCATCGCCGTTATCGGCCTGATTACTCAGCCGGTCTAAAGTTTGTATTGTTCCGTAAGCCGGCATTTTAGTGGCATCCTGATAATTGGCACTTTTACTGGTGCTATGCTCATTTTCATCCAACTGCAACCAGATATAGGTGAGGGGATCAGGCGAATTATTCGTATAAGTAATCGTCTCTGCGCCCGTTAACAACAGGTTTTTTTCATCCAACTCACATTTAATATTGTAATCGGCACGTTGTTGCCAGTATTTTACACCAGGCGCACCACTTGCCGTACGCTGCTCATTCGGTGTGGGTAAAATAGTACCCAATTGCTCAAACTTATTTCCGTGATTACTTCCCGGATTGTTCTGAATGTTTTGAGCAATAGCCAGGCTTCCTGAAAAAAGCAACAGGCCAGATAATGTGAATAGTTTATTAATCATTCTTTTTAGTTAAAAGGGAATTCTCTCTAAAGCCATTTTTAAAGCCAGGCTAAACACGGCTGCTGATATAAACAGAACCCAGCTGATTCTCTTTATTTTGGTATAATTAAAAACGATAAAAGTAGCGGCCAGTATGATTAATACCATAAAAACCTGACCAGCCTCCAACCCGACGTTAAAGCCAAATAAACCCCAGCCAATCTGCTGATCTTTAGCCAGCATCATCCTGATGGAATTGGCAAAACCCATTCCATGCACAAGACCGAAACCCAATGCCAGAAAATAATTGATCCTTACCGCTTCCATTTTAAAATTCCTCCGGAATAAATTACTTAACGCAGTAATCACAATGGTACAGGGAATTAAAAACTCTACCCATTTGCTTTCAAACCGGATCATATCCAATACACTTAACAGCAGGGTTGCAGAATGGCCAATGGTAAAGGCCGTAACCAGAATTAAAACCTGCTTAATATTGGTATAACTGTAAATGGCTACCAGGGCTAAAATAAAAAGCTGATGATCCAGTGCATCAAGGCTTATAATATGCGCCCAGCCCAACTTAAAGTAAAAGATAAAATCCTGTAACGGCATGAATAATTGGTTAATTATCGGAGCAGTATCATTAAAAATATAAAATTATCTTTTTTACGGCATAAATACATATTAAATACAGAAATTTAGATACCAAATTTGTTACGAACATGATTTGGCACATCAAATACAATAGCGATGATTTGATTAAACACATTATACCGTAACTTTGGCTTTAATCATTTGTAATTTAAGATCATTTTCATGCTCAAATTGAAATACTACTTGTTCATGTTATGCTGTATTTGCATCAGTATGGGGGCGGGGTTGAAGCATCCGCTCCATGTGAGTACAACAGAAGTGAATTTTAACCCGAAAGAAAAATCACTGGAAGTTAGCTGCCGCATTTTTACGGATGATTTTGAATCCGTTTTAGCCAAACTCTACCACCAGAAAACAGATCTTTCCGCTCCTGCCATGAAAACAAAAATGGATGATGTGGTGAAGAAATATCTTTTAAGCCACCTTCAAATCAAGGTGAACAATAAACTTGCAGCTTTGCAATATATTGGTTTTGAAATTGACCATGAAGCGACTAATATTTACCTGGAGGTGAACAATCTCTCATCTTTCAAAACGGCCGAGGTAAACAACACTATCCTATACGATCAGTTTGATGATCAGATGAGTATTATCCATATAATCAATGGAAAAACACGTAAAAGCACAAGAGTATTATACCCTGATAAGACTTTTCAGGTAAACTTTTAATGGTATTTTTTGTATTCAATATTAAATAAACGTTAAATTACGTTAACTTTAATATCCCGTTTACATGATTTGTTACTGTGGGAAACACTATTAATAATCTTAATTACACATTATTCAATTTGTTTAAATAAGTATGCATTTAATCGTTTTCTCTGCAGTGCTGACGCCCCGGATAAAATATATCTTTAATTTTATATTTAAGGATATCCTCAAGGCCGAGGTTGAATTTACCGGAAACAGTCAGCATTTTCTGGATAGTGCCCATGCTAAAATCAGCTATGGCCAGGCACCACTTGCTGACGAATTATTTTTCAGTAGTTCTCATTTACTTTTTTCTAATAAAGTAGAAGAATTTAAAATGAAGACAGTGCAGTTTGGTCCATACCAGGTACCCTTTCCTGTAGAAAATTCACTTTTACCCTTTGATGTATTTGCTGCTTCCTTTTTTATCCTGAGCAGATATGAAGAATACCTTTATCAAAAGAAAACCACAGATGATTTCGGGGCAAACAAAAGTTATCAGTTTAAATGGAAAATGCTGGAACGTCCGGTGATAGATGAATGGTCGCTGATGTTAAAAAATATTATCCAGACCAGGTATCCGCAGTTTAAATTTTTTGAAAAGCAGTTTATACAACAGCCCACTATTAATTTTACTGTTCCAGTGAAGATTCCCAGGGGCTTTATTAACAAAACCAGATTTTTTATCAATAGCATTTCCAACAAGGAGAATACGTATCTAAGTGCCGGATTTGATCGTTTAACCGGCCTAGATGTTAACATTAAGCAGGTATTGCCAGAAATTGACATGCATTTGGCGTCAAAATATATTTCGCCTGTTTACTTTATCAGTTTCCCCAATATCCCTGATGATTATATCGGGATAAGTGATCTTTCCAAAATCCTGAACAAAGGCACAGTGGGCTTATTAAGGCCCTGCAGCAATGATCAGCAGAAAGTTAGCAAAGTTAAGGCAGGTGTATCCAGGCTCAAAAAAATGCTACCGGAGCAAATTAACCTGAGTAGTCAGCAACTGGAAGTACTCAAATTTCCGATATGTTATCTGAACCTCTTAAATAGTGCCGTCATTTCAGATTATTCTATGGGGTATGCAGAAACGCCAGGATTTAGGGCCGGTACCTGCACACCCTTTAGCTGGTACGATCTGCAACTGGAAAAAGTAACCGCCTTAAACGTAAAGTCATATTGCATTACGGATACGGCCCTTGATCAGTTGAACACGGATGAGATTAAAGAAATCATCGGAAACCTTGCCGAATCCGTAAAACTGGTTAAAGGAACACTTTTAAGCAGCTGGAAGCTACGTAGTCTTTCCAATCATCTGAAATATCAGAAACTGAACAAGGGTTTCAGATATTTATTGGAATTTGCCGGCAATCAGGCTCCTGCTTTATTTCAGCAGAAATCATAAATAATCAACTCCAAAAAACAATCAAACGCCTGGTTGGTATCTATAAAAGAGAAATTGATAAATTAGACAGCGATTACCCACGCTTAAATAAACAACCTTCTATGATTTTTGACCTCAGTAAAACTAAATCAGTAGCCAACACCTTTATAGCCGAACTAAGGGACGAAAATATCCAGAAAGATTCCATGCGTTTCCGGAAAAACCTGGAGCGTGTCGGAGAATTTTTTGCTTATGAGATCAGCAAATCGCTGAATTACGTGAGCAGGGAAGTGACCACCCCACTAGGCGTATCGCAATGCGACGTTTTAGCGCAACAACCTGTACTGGCTACCATTTTAAGGGCTGGACTACCTTTGCAACAGGGCTTGTTAAATATCTTCGACCAGGCAGAATGCTGTTTTATATCTGCCTACAGGAAAGTTGAAAAAAGCGGTGATTTTGTCATCCAGATGGACTATATTTCCTCTCCGGATTTAGATGGACGGGTACTCGTTATGGCTGACCCTATGTTAGCCACCGGGCAGAGTATGGTGATGTGTTGTAAGGAACTGATCAACCGCTATAAAATTTCGGAGCTACATATTGTGGCCGCCATTGCCAGTGCAGAAGGAGTGATGCATGTACGTGCCCACCTCCCGAAAGCCAGACTCTGGCTCGGTGCTATTGATGAAGAAATGACCAGTAAATCTTATATTGTGCCGGGGCTGGGCGATGCAGGAGACCTGGCTTATGGCGAAAAGATTTAATTTTTTAATGTTTCCGGCTTTAAATAAATTCTATTGAATATCTTATTTGTTTGCAGTCGCAATAAATGGAGAAGCTTAACTGCAGAAACCATTTTTAAAAACCATTCTGATCACCAGATAAAATCTGCCGGAACTGAACCTTCAGCCAGAATTAAAATCAATGCAAAACTGATTATTTGGGCAGATCTGATCTTTATGATGGAAAAAAAGCATCGACAAAGGATGAGCGAACGTTTTCCCGAAGAAACAGATGGAAAAGAAATAATCATTTTAAGGATCCCGGATGACTATCAATATATGGATGAAGATTTAATTGAAGAACTGACCAGCAAAGTTTCAGATTATTTATAAACCAGATGATAAGTCCTACCTTTATTAATAATTATGCATCATCACAAAAAACACATCTTCTTCGACCTTGACCATACCATTTGGGATTTTGACCGCAATGCCGAAGAAACACTGAACGAATTGTACGAGACTTATGATTTAAAAGGTTTAGGCCTTCATTCCTGTGCTGATTTCATCCTCACCTATACCGAAAACAACCACAAACTCTGGACGGATTATCATCTGGGGAAAATCACTAAAGATTTTCTGAGGGCTGAGCGTTTTAGTAAAACTTTTATCCAACTGGGAATCAGTCCGGATGTAGTTCCGCATCAGTTTGAAGAGGATTATGTAAGTATTTCACCTACTAAAACCAATTTATTTGATGGTGCAGCAGATGTTTTAACCTACCTGAAAGAAAAGTATACGCTACATATTATCTCAAACGGGTTCAAAGAAACTACGCTGACGAAGATGAAGCTTTCTAACCTTAATCCTTATTTTGAAAACGTTATTATTTCGGAGGATGTTGGGGTAAATAAACCAAACCCTCGCATTTTCGAATATGCATTAGAAAGGGCAAAAGCAAAAAAAGAAGAAAGTATCATGATTGGCGACAGTATAGAAGCAGATATTTATGGTGCTTTAAATTTTGGTATGGAGGCTATCTTTTTTAATCCCTTGGCAAAGGAAAAACCTGAAGATGTAAAGAAAGAAATTACGCACTTAAAGGACCTGGTTCATCTATTTTAGGACGATTAAAGTACATTAAATATGAATACAGCAAAAGTTAGGGTTTCTTTAAATCACATTATTGCCTCCTATACATCTAAATTATCTTCCTATACTGATGATATTTTTCAGCTTACACCACCTATTAGCGGCTGGAGTTACAGCGAAGTATATGCGCATATTTTCGATGCCAGCTTACTTTCTTTAATTGCGATGGACAATAGCATTACAGGAAAGGGCAAAAAGCAAGCCACCCATTTTATGGTGAAATTAATTCTGTTATTGGGTTCACTGCCACCGGCGAAGAAATATGAAGCACCCAAAATACTGGCAGATAGGGTAAGGAAAATCAGTAAAACTGAAGCCCTGGATTTCATTATGGAATTTGAGACGGCTTTAGAGAAATACTACCCTAAAATAGCCACTGCAGATTTACAGCTGAAAACCAAACACCCGCGTTTAGGTTATCTGAATGCAAAACAATGGTTTAGGTTTATAGAAATACACCTTAAACATCATCTCAAACAACTGGAACGAATAGAAAAGAGTTTTAAAGGTTAAGATATTTTAGCATATTTGATTAACCATAAAACGCTCACAATGAAGAACTTTGTTTACCTATCAGTAATTATTATTTTTTGCTCATGCAGTAATAAGCAAAAAGAAAGTAATCACACCATTGTTCAAACGCCTAATGGCCTGGAAGGCCTTCAAAAGAATGTTTCTTCACCTGCTGTACAGTCTGCCAAAACTAACTTAATCTATAATCCACCGCATGGCAAACCCGGCCATACCTGCACACTGGCTGTCGGGGCTCCACTTCAACAAACTGCAGTGGCACAGCCTCAAAAATCTATCAACAATACATCACCTGTAACCATTTCGACGCCTATAGCTGTAAATACTTCCGGAAAGAAATTAAATCCCAAACATGGCGATCCCGGTCACCGATGTGATATCGCCGTTGGTGCACCACTCACCTAGTTAACGCTTTCAATTGCAAAGACAACAAATACCACCTCAACAATAAGCTCGTCAGCGCCAACAAAAGTAGCTAAAGGCATGAATCCACCGCATGGTCAGCCCAATCACAGGTGTGACATTGCCGTTGGTGCGCCTTTAAGTTCAAAAGTTGTTCAGCCTCCGGCGGCAATAAAAACTTCTGAAGTTCAGCCAACTGAAAGTAAAATGATGGAAACCAGCCAGAGCGATGTTAAACTTAATCCCAAACATGGCGATCCCGGTCACCGATGTGATATCGCCGTTGGTGCACCACTCACCTAGTTAACGCTTTTTTTTACATCTTTGCGCTAATGAAATTACCTAGCATAAAAGGTTTTGATGAAGAGGCGTTTAACAAGTATTTAAAAAATACGGGTTGGTTGATGTTTGGTAAAGCATTAAGTTTGATTGTAAATCTATTAATCGCCCGGTATTTAGGTCCAATTTTATTTGGAGATTTAAGTTTCGGTTTATCTTTAGTTGCTATTCTGGCTGCCATAGGGGGATTAGGGCTAGACACCTTTATTATCCGCGAAATTATTCAGGAACCGTCCAGAAGAGATGAAATTTTAGGTACCTCACTTGGATTACGCATGATAACCAATGGTGTATTAATTCCGGTTGCCATTGGTATTTATTTATTCAGTCACCATTTTTCTAAAAATCCGGGCGAACCCTTAACCTTGCTGATTGCCTTACTTGCTTTCGCTTCTTTCTTCAAATCGTTTAATGTAATTGATTCTTATTTTCAATCGCAGGTACAATCCAAGTATGTAGTTCAGGTACAGAATGTAAGTCTCATCCTGACTTCAATTTTTAAAATCCTGATTGTAACGATGGGCTTACCTTTAATTTACATTGTTTCTGCTTATATCTTAGATGCAGTGATTTTGGCTATAGGATTAATCATGACTTATCAGAAACGCGGGTTGAAAATATTAAACTGGCAATTTAATAAGCAAAGGGCAAAATCATTGCTCATTCAATCTTCTCCATTAATACTTTCAGCCGTAATGGTTACCATTTATATGAAAATAGATGTGGTGATGTTAAAAAGTGTGGGCAGTAAAGCAGTAGGGATTTATAGTAGTGCTCAAAACCTAAGTGAGGCATGGTACTTTATTCCAAGTGCAATTGTTACTTCTGTATTTCCAGCACTGCTGAATGCCAGAAAAACAGATTTTTCACGTTACCAGAAACGGCTGGGGAATTTATATGATTTATTAGTTTATATCAATATTCCAATAGCAATATTCATCAGCTTTTTTGGTGCGGATATTATTCACATAGCCTATAGCGGTAAATACGATGGTGCCGGACCAATGCTTTCTATTCATATCTGGTCAGGTATATTTGTATTTTTGGGGATGGCAAGCTCTCAATATCTTATTGCAGAAGGGTATACCAAAATCTCTTTTTACCGTACCGCAGCCGGAGCAACGGCAAACATTCTGTTAAATTTATGGCTTATCCCTAAATTTGCAGGTGTAGGAGCCTCAATAGCGACACTGATCGCCTGTTTTATTTCAACTTTTTATGTTTTATTAATTCCTAAAACGCGCCAACAGGGGATAATGATGTTAAAATCATTATTTTTGATCACCGCATTTCAAAAAATATTTAAATCTTGAGCACTTTAAAAGCATTAGCAGTACTATTGGCGAAGCCGAACAGGCTGAAAGCATTACTATCATACGGACATAAAGGCTACCTAAACAGCATTGGCTGGTTTACGGCTTTTGATCAGAAACAGGCCGTTGACGGCAAAGGACGGGCATTACCCTGGGTAACCTATTCCTTCATCGATTTTATTAAGGGACGAATAACGAAAAGCCAGCATATTTTTGAGTATGGCTCCGGGAGTTCAACTATTTTTTATGCAGAAAGGGCCGGAGAAGTGACCTCTGTAGAACATGATAAAGGTTGGTTTGATAAAGTTAAAGGCACCAGTCCGGCTAACGCTGAGATGATTTTTTGCGAGTTGCATCGCGATGGTGAATATGCCAGAAAAGCGACGTTGCTGGACAAAAAATTCAACATCATTATTGTGGATGGTCGTGATCGCGTCAATTGCTGTAAATATAGCCTTGACGCTTTATCTACGGATGGTGTAATCATCCTCGATGACAGTGAACGTAAAGTTTACCAGCCCGCACGAGAATTGCTTCAGGAAAACGGTTTTAAAGAAATTAGTTTTAGTGGAATTTCGCCGGGACTTTTTTACGAAAAAGCCACTTCAGTTTTTTACAAATCCAATAACTGTTTAGGTATTTAATCACCATCATATGTTAAGCGAGGAAGTCAAAACAGCATACGATAACTTTTACACCAACAGCGATGTTGCCTGGCGCATGTTAGGTGCGAAGTATAAGGCACAGAATATTGTGGAGGTTTGTAAAAGCATCAAGCCAAAAAATGTACTTGAAGTTGGTGCGGGTGATGGAAGTATTCTGCATTTCCTGAACGACTGGAACTTTGCCCCAGAACTTTATGCCCTGGAAATCGCGCAAAGTGGCGTGGACATCATTCAGGACAGGAAACTTGTTCATCTTAAAGAAGCGCAAACTTTTGACGGTTATAAAATCCCCTATGCAGATGATACTTTTGATCTGATTATCCTGGCTCACGTTTTAGAACATGTGGAACATGAAAGAATACTCTTGCGCGAATTGAAAAGAGTGGCTAAATATATTGTGGTTGAGGTACCGAAAGACTATCGCTTTGGTGTAGATATGAGGATGAAACACTTTCTGGATTATGGCCACATCAATATGTACACACCAACATCGCTTAGGTTTTTGCTACAAAGTGAGGGGCTGGAAATTCTGGAAGATAAGGTCTCTATGACAGCTCCTGAAACAGTTAAATTCAATGAATTTATTAATAGAAAAGCACCAAAAACATTTGCTAAAAACCTCAAGATTGAACTGGAATATAAGATCAAAAAAACATTAGGCAACTTACTGGGCAGAAAAAAGCAGGAACAGTTCGCTAATGCTTATACCGTGCTTACCAAAAAATCAGATCAGAATTTACATATATTTTAGAATTCAACCTGAACATCGGCATTTTCTACCCTATAAGACATTGGGAGAAATATAAAGAAACCTATTTTATAGCCTGAAATTTTTCAGGCACTTCAAGTAGCACAACTGTTAATTTAAATGAAACTATTATCCGCCCCAATGGGCCTGATGATAAACTTCAATTGTATACCTATCTTTGATGGGCAAAAAACATATGTAAACGAAACATATGAATCAATTTATTAATATATTTTTGCATCAAACCAATATGATATTCAAAATTTAATCGGATAAAGGTTATCATTGAAGTGTTAATATAGGTACCGATAAAATCAACGCATGCAAAATCTTGCCCCAATTGCCCTTTTTGTTTACAATCGTCCACAGCATACCGAACGGACATTAAAGTTTTTGCAACAAAATGAACTTGCTGCAGAAAGCCGGTTATTTATCTTTTCTGATGGCGCGAAAACCATCCAGGACGAGGATAAGGTAGCAGAAGTGCGGTCAATGATAAAAAAAACTGATGGTTTTAAATCGGTTAAGATTTTTGAAAAAAAAGAAAACGCTGGCCTCGCCAACTCCATCATTTCCGGTGTAAGCAAATTGATCGCCGAGTATGGTCAGGTGATTGTTTTTGAAGATGACCTGGTCACTTCTCCGCATACCCTTACTTATTTCAATGAAGCCTTAAATCGTTATCGGAAGGAAGAACAAGTGATGCATATCGGGGCATACATGTATCCCTTAAAAACCAACCATCTTCCAGAGTCTTTTTTCTTTCGTGCAGCAACCAGTTGGGGCTGGGCCACCTGGGAACGCGCATGGAAAAATTTTGAACCTGATATTGATACCCTTATGAGCAAGTTCGATCATCAAAAAAAGACTGCTTTCTCTATTGATCATACCATGAATTTCTGGAAACAGATGCAGGAATTCAAGAAAGGCAAAAATAACAGCTGGGCTATCCGCTGGTATGCTTCTATTTTTCTGCGAAATGGCTTAACCTTAAACCCCTCACAATCATTGGTTAATAATATCGGCCATGACGGTACGGGCGTACATTCCGGCATCAACGACATTTATAATGTGATCATTAACCCCAAACCAATTTCTGAGTTTCCGGATGTAATTGAAGAAAACCAGGATGCCTATGAAACGATAAAAAATTTTCTGGCAACACGTAAAGGAAGTATCATAGTCAGGGCAAAACGCTTCTTAACAGAGAAGTTGGCACAATATTTTCCCCGGCGGTAAGCTATTTTTTGTATTTTAGAATAGTTAAACGATAAATCATGAGATCTATTTTCTTTATACTTTTACTTCTCTCTTTACATACTTTGGCTCAAACTCCACCGCAACCTTACGGAGCCTTACCATCAAAAAGGCAACTGGCCTGGCACGATGTAGAAATTTATGGCATCATGCATTTTACCCCAACTACTTTCGAAAATAAGGAATGGGGATTTGGAGATGCTGATCCCAAAATTTTTAACCCGACAGACTTTAACGCGGCACAGATTATCAAAGCAGCAAAGGCAGGCGGATTGAAAGGTATTGTTTTAGTCGCGAAGCATCATGATGGTTTTGCATTATGGCCAACCAAAACAACAGCTTACAACATTACCAAAAGTCCGTTCCGAAACGGCAAAGGTGATCTGGTTAGGGAAATAGCGCAGGCTGTACGTAAAAGTGGCTTAAAATTCGGCATTTATTGCTCACCATGGGATAGAAATAGCGCGCTTTATGGAACAGATCAATATTTAGCGCTCTATCAGTCACAGCTGAAAGAATTATATTCCAACTACGGCGAACTTTTTATGAGCTGGCATGATGGTGCAAATGGCGGAGATGGATTTTATGGAGGTGCGAGAGAGAAACGATCGATTGACAACACCACTTATTACGATTGGAAAAACACCTGGGGCATCACCAGGAAAATGCAACCTATGGCCAATATTTTTAGCGATATAGGTTTGGATGTTCGCTGGGTGGGAAATGAAGAAGGCCATGCCGCAGAAACCAGCTGGGCAACTTTTACACCTATGGCCCCAGATGGAAAAAGTGAAGCCGTTCCTGGCCAGGCCAATTACCCCCAAAGCCCTGAAGGGATCAGAAACGGGAAATTCTGGATGCCCGCCGAATGTGATGTACCTTTACGCAAGGGTTGGTTTTACCATCCTGCAGAAAAACCAAAAACGCCCGAAATGCTTTTTGATTTATACCTGAAAAGTGTTGGCCGGGGAGCAGGACTGGATTTAGGCCTGGCTCCTGATCCCCGCGGACAGCTTCATGATGATGATGTAATGGCTTTGAAAACTTTTGGCGATATGGTCAGGAATACCTTTGCCAATAATTTAGCAAAAGGCGCTCAAATCAAAGCTTCAAACAGCAGGGGCAAAAATTACTTTGCAGGAAAGCTATTAGACGGCAACAAAAATACTTATTGGGCAACCAATGACCAGATACATGAGGCTACGATTGAGGTTAACCTTAAAACGGCTAAAACTTTTGATATCATCAGTTTACAGGAATATATTCCGCTAGGCCAGAGAATAGCGGGTTATGACATTGAAATCCTGGAAAAAAAAACGTGGAAAAAAATCTATACCGGCACCAGTATTGGCGCAAAGCGATTAATTAAACTTGAGCAACCCGTTCATTCAAATAAAGTAAGAATCAATATCACAAAGTCGCCGGTTTGTATCACATTAAGCGAAGTGGGCTTCTATAAAAAAGCCTTATAGCGGCTTTTTAGCCTGAACAACAATATAAGGCGATAAACTTTTGCTCTCGAAAGGGATGATTTTGGTGAGCACTTTACCTGTTAACCACACTGCTTTTTTAAACAGCCTTACAGCAGCAGGTTTCTGATTTTCATTTTCTAACCAAACGCTAAAACGACCGAAATAACCTGATTCAATATCTTTTAGTCCGGCTTTTTCGCAAATGGATTTTAATAATTGCGGATTCATACTATTGATATTGTGTTTATCATAGTTTTCCCTATCAAAATTCTTTTGAAACCAGCCGTTAACAGCATTAAAATTTGGTAAAGTAATAAATAGTATCCCACCAGGCTTTACAAAATTGATATGGCGGTTAATAATATCAGCCGTATCATTAAAATGTTCAATTAAACCACAACTTAATACCAGGTCATATTGTTGTGCAGGCTGGTAGCTAAACAAATCTGTTTCAATGATCTGAATATCTTTTTCGTCCAGTTCATTTTTTTTCAGTAATTCATTCACTACCGGGGGATGAACAAAATAGTCTAAAAGTGTGACGTCCAGGTTTAAATATTTCTTTAAAAATACAGCATAATAGCCTGGGAAACCACCCAGTTCAATCGCAGAATTGACCTGATTTTGTTCAACAATCTCTGTAAGCTGGCGATGGAACAAATAATTTTTAGGTAGCTGAACGGCAAGCCCTTTTTTACTTTCCCAATAATTTACCCAAAAAGCCCTGTCGGTTAATAAATTTGCCATATTATAATTCAATTCCGCTCCAAAGAAACGGAAAAGAATAGTAAAACTGAAAGGTAGTATGGCCAAATTGATTTATTGCACAATTGTTATGAGGCTATTGTGTGCAATAAATCAATCCTGCAGCACGATATTGATCTATTTCAAATCCTTTAAAATTTCTGCCACTGCCCGTTCCAGTTGTGGATCCTGATCAGCCAACCTGTCTTCAAAGGTATTTCTCACTAAAATATCAGGTTTTACACCTTCACTTTCCAGATTTTTACCATCCATGGTATAACAGCCCCATGAGGGTAAACGATAAGAAGAACCATCTACCAAGCCTTTTGCAGAAGTGAAAATAATCCATCGGTAGGTTTCGGTACCGATAATTTTTCCGAGTTTTAATTGTTTAAATCCTGCGGCGGTCATCTCCGCATCACTTAATGACTGCTCATTAACCAGCAACACAATAGGTTTGGCTGCAGGTCCGAAATTACTTTGCGGGGCCAGTTTTCCACCACGGTATTTCCATTGCAGGTAAGGCCGTTGAGCGAGAAATTTTAATACTTCATCGTGCACGTTTCCTCCTGTATTGTAGCGGAGATCAAGAATAATGGCCTCTTTATTTTCTTCCTCCGCAACCATATCTAGCAGGAAATTTTCCAACTCTCCGCCACTCATATTTTTCATGTATGAATAGGCAATCCGGTTATTCCCCCATTTATCCACATTCTTCCGGTTATTGCTGATCCATTCATCGTAAAGATTTCCCCTTAAAGTCCCGGCACTCTCCGGATGCAGATTGACAAAAACCTGCTTGCCTTTTCTATCAAAGGTTAGCGTCATTTCCTGATCCAAAGAAGGTTTACTGAAATAATAATCACGATCAATTTTTTCATCAACTTTAATTCCGTTTACCGCAGTTAAAATATCGCCGGGTAATATATTCACACCAAAGCGGTTTGCGTTGCTTTTGGCGGCGATACGCATCACCTTAAATGGATTTTGCTGATCAAAGATAATTCCTGTTTCATTGGTGGTATAATTCAGGTTTTTGCGCTCTTCTGCTCCCGAACTATTAAAACCCATATGCGATGAATTTAATTCACCCAACATATCATTAAGCAGAATCCGTAAATCACTTCGGTTATTTACATAAGGCAAATATGTAGCATACCGGGTTCTCATTTTATCCCAGTCTACACCATGAAATTTTTCATCATAAAAATTTTCATCCAAACCCACCCAGGTTTCATAAAACATCTGGTTAAACTCTGCATTTAAATTGCGGGTGAATTTGTATGCCTGGTCTATTTTATCCAGCTTGTTGGATTCCAGATTGTATTTATTGATGACGCCACGTGATAATATAAAAAAACTATCGCCTGACTGCATAATTGAATTATCTCCACCATCTGTGATTTTTTCTGTTTTATTGGCTTCAAAAGGCGCTAAAGTAGTGCGGTAAAAACCTGGTGCACCGCCTTCATGGTTGGAACGATAAAAGATATAGTTTTTATCTCCTTTTGCAAAAACATCCGTTCCAAACTGCCCTCCGAAACCTGGCCCTACCAGTTCAATCCGGTCTAAAATATTTTGTGTATTAATGCTGATTACATTAGCAGGTTTAGGCGTTGGCTTAGATTTACTGGAATCAGATTTAACTTTTCCATTTTTAATTGTTTTTTCCAATGGTTTTACTTCGGCAGGCTTCGTTTCATTAAACAAATCATCAAATTTATCAGACCGGTAAGGCTGGTCGTAATTGTTTAAAGCCATGCGGTATATATGCGCATCAAACATGCCCATCGGATAATTTGGTTTGGTACGGGCACTGGTAAAATAGATATACTTCCCGTCAGGTGACCAGGCAGGCGCCGTTTCTGTTACACCAGTGTTGGTAAGGTTAATGGTTTTATTATTTTTAATGTGGTGCACCAGAATGTCCTGCTCAAAATTTCTGTATACAGTGAACAATACATATTCATCATTCGGTGAAAAACTTGGAGCCGAATTTTGAAATGCCCAGAACTCATCTGTAAGCAAAGTTCTACTATCAAAAGTTTTCAGGTCCATTAATTTCAATTCGTTCCTGCCGCTCAGATACACTGCCATCGTTTTCGATTTATTGAGGCATATATCCCGGTTATTTGCTTTATCTTTAGTGAGCTGCTTGATTGTTCCTTTTCCGTCTCCGGTCATGCTAAACCAGTTTTGATAACCATTATAGGTTTGACTAAACAAGATTGTTTTGTTATCGGCAAGCCATTTACATTCCATTGCACGCTCGCCGCTATTGGTAATTTTGCGGATAAATTTTCCGTCGACATCGCTTACAAACACTTCGCCACGCGAAATAAAAGCAATCTTTTTACCATCTGTTGAAACATCAAAATTGGAAATATTGCCTTTAACATCATATTCCTGTTCCTTACTCAGCACCTGATTTCTTGATGTACTGATATTTACTTTTTCGACCTTTTTCGAAGCTACATCATAGGTATATAGCTGGTAATCCTTTTCAAAAACCACGGTAGTGCCATTTGCTGAAACAAATGGCCGCTTAATGGAGGTTGCGAAACTGGTTAATCCTGTTTTCTTTCCGTTGATGAAGGTGTACAGGTTATATTCGTCATTCCCTTCATCAGACACAAAAAAGATGTTCCCCTTCTGATCAATGCTGGTCCAGAAATCTTTACCGATATAATCCGTATATCGCTGATAAGATTTTGTTTTCGGATGGTAAGATTGAATATCCGGATTATATGCACCCTTGTAATGCTTCCGGTTTGGAAAACGGTAACTCTCCCAGGTATCATTAAAAAATAATGCCCCATCCGGAGCTTCGGCAATATGATGGGTAGTATTAAAATAATTTTCGAACAACCTGTTTGCTGTTCCACCATTGATGCTTACCTTATAACTCGAAAAAGAATTATACCTTCCTGAAGTAAAGTAAATGGTTTTAGAATCCCAGCTCCAGTTGTCTACTTCATCAGCAGCATCATTAAAAGTAAGCTGCTTAATATCGCCGCCAGCCAAAGGCATTACATAAACATCATGGTTACCAAACTGATTGGACGAAAAAGCCAGCCACTTGCCGTCAGGAGAGATTTTGGGGTTAATTTCCTCACCCTGCATGGCTGTAATCCGATCGGCTACACCACCCTTTACCGGAACTTTCCAGATGTCGCCATCGTAACTGAATACTATTGTTTGCGCATCGGGCGTTAAAGCAGGAAATGAAGCGAAATAAGTTTGATTTTGCGCAAATGTTTGGCAGGGCAGCAAAAATGCCATTGCCGCAAGTGATTTCAATACGGTTTTGATCATGATTTTTGTTTGTTGGCTTAAGAAATTTGAAATTACGCAACAGATTTTATATTCGTAAACAATAAAATGTATTTTTGATTGATTTGAAAGTTTTACACCTAAATACCTACGATGGAAACGGCGGAGCAGGAAGAGCCTGTTTGCGTTTGAGCGATGCTTTAAAAGCTAATGGGATTGACTCACAAGTTCTGGTGTATTATAAATTTGGCCAAAATCCGCAAATTGATACTTTTTCTAAATCTCCTATACAAAAGGCTAAAGCTGTTTATAATATTTTATCCGAAAGGTATTATGCAAAATGGTTAAGTAAATCTGTAAAAACACCATTTAGTGTGCAGTGGTTTGGCCGATCAATTAAAAATCATCCGGCAGTTAAAAATGCGGATATTATTCATTTACACTGGATTAACCATGGTTTTCTAACACCTAAGTTTTTAACAGAACTTGATGAACTGGAAAAACCGATTGTATGGACTTTTCATGACAGCAATGCCTTTACAGGGGGCTGTCATGTTCGTTACGGGTGCGAAAACTTTCATCAGCAATGCGGCAATTGTCCGGTTTTAAAAATCAGCAATAAGGATGATATATCTCATAAAACCTGGTTGCGCAAACAAAAAGCTTACACTAAACTCAATTTCCATATTGTGGCACCAAGCAATTGGATGGCAAAATCAGTTAAGTTTAGTAGTTTACTTGGTACAAGAAAAGCATCCGTAATTCCCAATACCATTGAAACCAGGATATTTAAGCCCTATGTTAAATCGGAAGCAAAGAAAATTCTAAAAATCGATCCTGAAAAATTTGTGCTGATGAGTGGTTTTATGCCTTCTAAAAATGATAAGCATAAAGGCACGCCTTATTTAATTGAAGCTTTAGAAATTTTATCCCGGCGCCCCGGAATTGAAAAAGATAACTTTGAGCTGGTGATATTTGGCAATAAAGATCATGCTGAAATGCCGGAATTTCCTTTTAAAACTACTTTTTTAGGCACAATCAGCAATGACGATCATTTGGCAAAATGTTATTCTGCTGCGGATGCTTTTATTACGCCTTCGCTCGAAGATAATTTACCCAATACGGTCATGGAAAGCCTGGCTTGCGCCACACCTGTAATCGCTTTTACTACAGGCGGAATCCCGGATATGGTGAAGCACATGCAAAACGGTTACCTGGCAGAATATGAAAATGCTGAAGATTTAGCCAATGGAATTGAATGGCTGTATCATCGCCCGAATAAAGAAGAGATTCAGAAAGCTGCGCGATTGAGCATTTTAACTCATTTTTCAGAAGAGGTAATTGCAGCTGAGCACATTCATTTGTATGAAACATTAATTGATTTACAGCCGAAGTAATCATAAGTTATGGAACTATCTAAAAGCCATATCAATAATGTCAAGGCCTTGAAATCGGCAATTATTCAGCGTCAATATAGGGCAGCTGCACTGGTTAATAAAAAACTGTTTAAGCCTGAATATATAGGCAAAATGAATTTTTATTTATCAGCTTTGGATGAGTACATTAAACAACCCCATGAACAGCCATCAATCGGGATTATTCTGTGCAAGAAAAAGAAAAACAAAGTAGCAGAGTTTTCTTTCAGAGATTTTAGTAAAACCATGGGTGTTGCAACCTATAAAACAAGTACCGTTTTACCTGCGGCATATAAAGGTGTTTTACCTGATGTGGAAACCTTAAAAAAATTAATGGATTAGTATGCCTAAATTAACCATCATCACCATTGTATTTAATAACGTTCGGGATATTGAACGCACCATTAATTCTGTTTTAAATCAAACCTATAAAAACATAGAATATATCGTAATTGATGGAAAATCAACTGACGGCACTTTAGCAGTTATTGAAAAATATAAAATCAATATTGCTAAACTCATATCAGAAAAAGATAAAGGAATCTACGATGCCATGAATAAAGGCCTCGCAATCGCTACCGGTGATTACGTTTTATTCATGAATTCCGGCGATGAGCTTTATGATGAGCAAACGGTGGAAGATGTTTTTGACGCTGCACCCGGTGCAGATATCTACTATGGAGAAACGGAAATGTATAACGACAACTGGGAAAGTTTAGGCCGCCGGCGTCATGAAGCACCGGAAACTTTTAACTGGAAAAGTTTTCAGTTTGGTATGAATATCAGCCACCAGGCTATTTACATTAAACGAAGCATTACTGAACCTTATGACTTAAAATACAAATACAGCGCTGATATCGACTGGATTATAAAAGCAACCAAAAAGGCTTATAATATTGTGAATGTTCACCGTTATGTAGCCAAATATTTAGTTGGCGGCATGAGCAAGAAAAAGCATCGGGAAAGCCTGAAAGAAAGATTTGAAATTTTCACGAAATATTATGGATTAATTCCAAACGTTTTAAATCATATTGTCATTGCAGGGAACTTAGCATTTTATTTTATAAAACACAGACGAACAAATGATTAACATCTGAAACATATCTAATTCTTAAGTTTTTTAATGATAATTTCCAGATAACTGAGATTAAATCCAATTCCTTTGTACTTTGTGTAATGGCCATTGTAGCTGACTACAAAAAAAGCGTCTAACTTTAAATTTATAAAAACAAAAATTCCATTAATGTTGTCTTAAATACATCACTTATTTAAAACAGAAAAGATTATGGGACAATTAAGTAACCGCACTATTGCTGTACTTTCAGAAAGCGGATTTGAAGAAGTTGAATTAACCGAGCCAGTAAAGAGGTTAAAAGAAGAGGGCGCAACCGTTCACATCATCTCCTCAAAAAGTGGAAAAATCAGGGCATGGGATCAGGATCACTGGTCTATAGAAGTGGATGTAGATAAAACCATTTCAGAAGCAAATGCTGAAGATTATCATGGATTATTATTGCCTGGAGGAGTAATCAATCCTGACCAGCTACGTGTAAATGAAGATGCCATTGCTTTCGTGAAATCATTTTTTTCAGATGGGAAGCCAGTTGCAGCAATTTGCCATGGCCCGCAAACATTAATTAATGCAGAAGTAGTAGAGGGTAGAAAATTGACCTCTGTGAAAAACATTTCTAAAGATTTAATTCATGCAGGCGCGTTATGGAGTGACGAAGAGGTTGTGGTAGACCAGGGTCTGGTAACCAGCAGAACTCCTGAAGATTTACCAGCTTTTAACGATAAAATTGTAGAGGAATTTGCAGAAGGAGTACATGAAGGTCAGCATGCCTAAACGTTTTTAGACGCTCTTTCTAGATTCACTCAAAAAGCGGTTGGTAATTTTACCAGCCGTTTTTAGTTTTATAGCTTTACCTGCCTGATGATATTTTTGATATTCAGTTCAATTATATCTGTCATGTTTGTACACTTCAGATAATTGGCATCCTTAAAGTAATCACTCATACCTTGTTTCAAAACGGCAATATTTTCGGGCGTGGTTAATTCTTCTTTATTAGATACATCCCGAAGATCTGTCAGGCGATGTCGTTCGCTCCTGACCCGATGCACAATAGAAGACCGTTCTTCCTGCTGATATTGCAATACGGTTTTTTCGGTAAGCTGTTCCATACTCATTTTTACATAAGGTAGGTTCTCTTTAAAAAACTGCGGTAAGTATACCTTCAGGTTACCTTCATAAAACTGCTGATCAAAATCGATTGCACGGATTCTAAACTGAATATCATCAAAATCAGGTGTGATTTGCACCACGAAGTTATAAGCCCTCATATCGCCCAGCAGCATAATCAAACAACGCTCATTAAACTTTACAAATTCTTTGGCAATACGTGTTGGATTAAATTCCGGGGTATATAACTGACCCTTTGTAAACACATCTCCAGGAATGCCTGCGATATGTTCTTCTACCAGCGTATCACCATCAACCAGGTAATTGACCTGGTTTGGAGATAGAATTTCTTCCATTTCCAAACCATAAATACGGGAGGCATCGGCCTTTTTAATGTAGAAATAATCGTAAACATCATTCAGGCGGTTAACGATTCTAATCCGGAAGGGATGGGTATTTCCAAAAGTGCAATATTCAATTTTATCAATGTATTTATGTTCTACAATACGCAGGTTTCCTGATGCCTTCAGGTTGGCATAAATCTCCTTTAAGCCATTGTGTAATGTTTCAATCAGGTCTTGCGCATAAATCGGACCTTCCCAAAGCGAATCCTTTCCGAACTTATCCATTAAAGGGAAAGCTTCATTAAACTGCATTAAATCATGATAGCCAATGGGCAATTTGGCTTCACGCTGGTATTTGCGCAAATACTTTTGTAAAGCTGGTGTAACCGGAAAAATTGGTTTTTTTTTAAGGATTTTTACGTCTTCGTTTTCCATTCAGAGACAATGTAGCATTTTAATTTTTTTTACCACAGAGAAAACAGCGTAAATTTTACCTCTTTCTCTTCGTGAAACACCGTGCGCTCTGTGGTTAATTCCCTCTCGAATAATGAAATGGCAAACCGGCTAAGTATCTGCTGATTTTCCGGTAAGGATAATCACCGGCACCATGCTCCGCAAACTGGACAATAATGGTTCCGGTTTTGGCATCTACATACAATCGCTGTCCCAGCATGCCCTCCGCAGCAAAATCGCCTTTCTCTCCTGTTTGCGGAATCCACCATAAGTGATGATGGGCTGATTTTTGCCAGCCTTTTGCAGATGCGGGTACTTCTTTCCCGATATCAATTGATTGTTCCACCCAATCTTGAGGCACAATCTGATTTTCCTTGTATCTTCCGCCGTTCAGGTATAAACGGCCCACCTTTGCCCAGTCAATGGCCGAGACCTGAAACCTGCTGGCGGTATTAACCAGGCCATTTTTCTGATCCAATCCCCAGCTTGCATCCTGCTCCGTCCCCATTTTCTTCCACAGTTTCTCTTCGGTATATTTTGCCAGTGTTTTTCCTGTTGCACGAACAATTACCCAGCCCAGCAAAATCGGATCGATACTTTTATACTTCCACACCGTGCCTGGTTTATTTACCAGTTTCACTTTCATCAGCTCCGCTTTCATATCACTCGTATAATAGTATTTGGCTTCATCCGAGAAAAAAGCTTTAATTATTCCGCCATAAGCATCTTTAAATTCCAGTCCGGATTTCATGTCCAGCAGGTTTTTCAAGGTAATATTTTTAAAAGCCGGATTAGCCTTTAATTCCGGAATATAATCCGTTACCTTTTGTGATAAATTCTGAACCTTACCATCTTTCAATGCCTGCCCCACAAGAACCGAAACCATACTTTTGGCACCAGAAAATACAGTAGTTAAGGTAGTATCAGCATACCCTTCACTATATTTTTCATACAGGATGCTGTCATTTCTGATGACAATAAAAGCATTTAACTTCCCCTTTTTAAAATATTCACCAAAGGGAATGGATTGATGGCTGCCGTCGCGAACCTGAAGGGTATCGATGTCGTTTCTCATTCTCTCTGCCCGAATAAAATGAAAGGCTGAATCGCTTTTATGAATCACTTCCTGAGGAAAAACTTTATAGGTGCTTGCATCAGGGGTACGATACCACAGCACTTTCAGCAGATACGGTTGCCAGATGAACAGGCAGGCAAAAAACAGCAGCAGAAAGCCAAACACATAAATGAGGGTACGTTTAAAAGTTTTCATGGATAATCCATTAGGCAAACAAATATAAAAGATTAGTGCCTGTTCCTTTGTTCTGCCTGAAAAAATTTCTGTTTATGCGGCAGGCTTATACTTCCACCGGCGGTGGCTCCATAACCAGTAAGCGGGTTCTTCTCTGATGATTTTTTCTAAAAAACGGGTGTGCATTTCAGTAATCTCAAATTCATTTGTTTCCGCAGGATTTAAGCATAAGGGAACACAGTCTACTTCATAATATCCACGTCTTAAAACCTTTACCTGTAAATAAAAGATAGGCCGGTTTGTTCTTTTCGCAATCTTTTCAATCCCCAGCTGGATGGAGGCCTGTTGGTGTAAAAAGGTGGTCCAGTAATGTGACTCGTCTCTGGATGGTGCCTGGTCGTTCCCAAAACTAAACATGCTCGGTTTATTTTTGCCAGCAGCCAAAGCCCGCATGGTCTGGCGCATAGCGATGAGCTTATTCCCGAAGCGGCTTCTTACTCCTTTAAACCATCGGTCAAAAACCGGATTGCTCAGGGGCTTGTAAATTGGATAATGCGCACAGGGGAAATTCAGGCCAAGACCTAAGGTACCCCATTCCCAGTTTCCGTAGTGTGCGGAACAAATGAGGATACTTTCTCCCCTCTTTAAATAAGATAGAGCAAGTTCCTTATTTTTAAAGACAAACCTTTTTTCAATTTCTGACCGCGAGATGCGGCTCATTTTTACCACTTCAAAAATCAATGAAGCCAGATACCGGTAATATTTCTTTTCAATATTGATGATTTCTTCAAGTGTTCTTTCCGGCAAGGCATTCTGCAGGTTCTCTCGGACAACTTTTCTGCGATAACCAATAATATGGTAAAGCAGCAAATAAACACCATCAGCCAGGACATATAAAAGGGATAGGGGGAGCAAAGACAATACACCCAACAGCAATATACCCAAATGAGAAACGTACTTATTGATCACACGAGATTAGTTGAAGCATAAAATTAAAAAGGGTCTAAAAAATTTATGCCATGCTAATGTTAGATTTAAAGTGCTGCTTTCAGTTTGAACTTCAACTGACAAAAAATACCGGAAGTGATTAATTTTACCTGGTTATTTTATAAATAATTAAATAATCGTTAACATATTTTTATACATTTGCGCCATCATTGGGGGTGCCTTGTTTGTTATGAACACAAAAACGGGCTGAGATCATACCCATTCTTAGGTAGAAGGCTAAAGCTGAAAAGGAAGAAGGTAAACCCTCTGCCTTTAAACCCTCCATCCCTCTACCTGAGATGCACCTGATCCGGATAATGCCGGCGTAGGGATTGGAGTTATGGAAGTTTAACTAAAATCGGGAGTACCCCTATTTCTGATGGGTTTAACTAAAACAAAAAACATTGAAGAATTTACTTTTTACCGCGCTTGTTGCAATGTTACCTTTTCTGGCATCGGCACAAAATGCCATTACCGGACGAGTAACGGATAACAATCAAAACACCCTACCGGGTGCAACCATCAAAATCAAAAACCAGCGAACTGCGGTATTAAGCGATGCGGATGGCAATTATACCTTAAGTAATTTATCGAACGGGAATTATATCATTCTGGTCAGTTATGTGGGTTATAAAACGCAGGAAAAACCGATCATGCTTAATGGAAACAACGTATTAAATTTCACGCTGCTTCAACAAAATTTCCTGGCAGATGAGGTAATTGTTCGGGCCACACGTGCGAATGAAAAATCAGCTACCACCTATAAAAACGTAACCAAAGCCGAGATTGAAGAAAATAATTTCGGACAGGATTTGCCCTTCATTCTGCAGAACACACCAGGAGTGGTGGTGAATTCGGATGCAGGTGCAGGTGTAGGCTATACCGGAATTCGCATCCGCGGAAGCGACAACAGCCGGATTAATGTCACCGTAAATGGTATCCCCGTTAATGATAGTGAAAGCCAGGGAACTTTTTATGTTAACATGCCCGATTTTGCCTCTTCAGTAGATAATATCCAGATTCAGCGTGGTGTAGGTACCTCTACCAATGGCGCAGGTGCTTTTGGTGCCAGTTTAAATATTCAGACCACAGCCAGTGAAATGGAGCCTTACGCCGAGGTAAATAATACCTATGGCAGTTTCGATACCTGGAAAAACACGGTAAAAGTAGGGACAGGTTTAATCAATAATCGTTTTAGTTTTGATGGCCGCCTGTCAAGAATCAGTTCTGATGGCTATGTTGATAGGGGAGCCTCACTCTTAAAATCATACTTTCTTTCAGGTGCTTATCATGGCAATAAAGATTTGTTAAGGGTAAACGTATTTGCGGGATCGGAAAAAACCTATCAATCCTGGAATGGAATACCTGAATCAAGATTAAACAATGATGTTGCCGGAATGCAGGCTTATATAGAAAGGAATGGTCTGAATGCTGATGATGCTGCGAACTTACTAAATTCCGGCCGCCGGTATAACAGTTTTACTTATCATAATCAAACGGATAATTACTGGCAAAATCATTACCAACTGCTGTATGCAAGGCAATTTTCTGATCAATTCTCATTCAACGGGGCTTTGCACTATACAAAGGGAGAAGGATATTATGAGGAATTCAGGACAGATAATAAGCTAAGTGATTATGGTTTAAACCCGGTTATCGTTGGTCAGACAACCATAACCAATACAGATTTAATCCGTCGCCGCTGGCTTGATAATGATTTTTATGGGGTTACCTATGCCTTCAACTATGTACCACAAAAAAACTTAAACTTTACAGTTGGTGGTGCATACAATGAATATAAAGGAGCACATTTCGGACAGATTATCTGGGCGCAATATGCATCCAACGGAAATATAGACAGGCATTATTATGATAACGAAGGTTTTAAAACTGACTTTAATATTTACGGAAAAGTAAATTATAGTCCTATTGAACAGCTAAGCTTATTTGCCGATTTACAATACCGCAGGGTTTATTATGATATTTCCGGAACGGAGAATAAACTAAATACACTGGCCATTAATGATCAGTTAAATTTCTTCAATCCAAAATTAGGTGCCACGTATTTCATCAATACTGAAAGCAATTTATATGCATCATTCAGCGTAGCCAATAAAGAGCCCAACCGTGATGATTATGTAGATGCGGCGGCAGGTGTTTTCCCAAAACCGGAGCGCTTAAATGATGTTGAACTTGGTTACCGTTTCAAAAACAGCCGCTTCAACTTAGGTGCCAATGCTTATGGTATGTTTTATAAAAACCAGCTGGTGGTTACCGGAAAAATCAATGATGTTGGTGGTAACTTCCGTCAGAATGTAGATAAAAGCTACCGTTTGGGGATGGAGCTGGATGGTTCATACACCATTAATAAATCTTTCGCACTGAATGCAAATGCAGCATTCAGCAGAAACAAAATCAAAAATTTTACGGAATATTATGACGACTACGATAACGGTGGCCAGGTGGTTAATCATTATTCATTAACTGACATTTCCTTCTCACCCGCAGCCGTATTATTCGGCGAATTGGTTTACAAACCGGTAGCAGGTTTTGCCATTGCCCTGCAAAGTAAATATGTCAGCAAACAGTACCTGGATAACACGCAAAACAATGATAGAACAATTAATGGCTATTGGGTGAGTAACGCACGTTTAGGCTATAACTTTAAATTTGCAGGCGTAAAAAATGTCAATCTCGGTTTATTGGTGAATAATCTGTTTGACAAAAAATACGAAAGCAACGGCTACACTTACGGTTATCTTTCAGGTGGAAGCAGGATTACAGAAAATTTTTATTACCCACAGGCAGGCACTAACTTGCTGTTGAATTTAAATGTAAAATTTTAGTCTTTATCATTTTTTTAATTCTTTGCCCCATCAGTAATGTAAGAAAAAATAAGATAGACTCTCAACTTATATTTTCTTACATTACTGATCTAATCCATTTGCAGAGATGAGTTGGCAAACATCCTCCTGTCGGTTAATGCTGTTTGAAAAGATTAGCTGTTCAGCGTAATTGCCCTTACAATACTTTTATGTAGTTCATCCGATATATTCATACCTTCGGGTTTATACTTTCGCCCAACCGAATCACATCATTATGAAATACATTGAGAAACTTCAATATATCACGCACGACATTCCACAATTAACACATATTGAACAAGCCCAAATGGCTTGCGAGGCAGGTGCGAAGTGGATACAGTATCGCTGTTTAAATAAAACAGATGAAGAGCTTTTAGCAGAAATCAATGTTATTGCCGAAATTTGTGATGATTGGGGTACAACATTAATCGTGACCAACCATATTCATTTAAATGGCCAGGCTGATATTCAGGGATTTCATATGGAAGATCTGGACGCAGATTTTATCGCCCTGCGCAAATTAGTAGGAAACGATATTACTTTAGGAGGCACTGCACATACCATTGAAAATATGCTCAGATTGACTAAAGCAGGAGCAGATTATATCGGACTTGGTCCTTTCGCAAGCACAAATACTAAACCCAATGATTTTTCCCTTTTAGGCGTGGAAGGATATGCTACCATCATGCCACAGCTTGAATCTCTAAAAATCACTACACCCATTCTGGCCGTTGGCGGGATAAAAACTTACGATGCAGAAGCTTTAATGCAAACAGGCATTTATGGAATCGCCGTATCTGAAGCAATCTATTCTGCAGATGATTTTATTGAAGCTTATCAGGATTTTTACAACTTAGTTAAATAAATTGCTGTGAATTAACATTTTATAATTTGAAGCCAGTTGGATATTTTTTAGTTTTGGGATAAATCCTAACCAGCATGTCAGAAAATGTTTCTCAAACCAGCCCCCCCTGGAATATCTATACAAAAATCGCTTTCAGGTTTTTCTTTCTCTTATTGCCGCTTTTTATCATCCTAAACAATAACGGAGCTTTCCCATTTCTCTCGGGCATATTGCAGCTACCAAGCTTGGTGCTACATCATTTCATTCCGTGGTTTTCCAAACATGTCATCAATTACAATTACGATTTTACAATCACCACCAACGGCAGTGGTGATACCTCATATGATTGGGTATTATTGCTTTTTATATTTTTGGTTTCAGTAATCGGCTGTATCATTTGGTCAGTTTTCGACCGCAAACGTAAAGGCTACAATGCGGCCTATTATTGGCTCGTGGTACTGGTGAGGTTTTATCTGGCCTTTACCCTGATATTATATGGTTTATTAAAGGTAATCAAACTTCAATTTCCCGATCCTTCGTTAAACAGACTTTTACAACCTTTTGGCGATGCCTCACCTATGGGCCTTGCATGGACATTTCTGGGCTTTTCGAAAGGATACAATATCTTTATGGGTGTTGTAGAAGTTTCTGCTGTTTTATTATTGTTCCGCCGAACGGTAGTGGTAGGTGCCTTTTTATCCCTGGCGGCAACTGTACATGTTATGTCGATGAATTATTTTTTCGACGTACCTGTAAAACTGCTTTCAACCGCGCTTGTAGTCATGAGCCTTTTTATTCTGGCCCCTCATTTCTTAACACTGTACCGTTTCTTCATCAAATATGAAAGTCAGCAACTCAATAAAATGTACCGCCCTGCTTTTAAAAAGCGTTGGTTTTACATTTCGGCCTATAGTTTGAAATATCTGTATATCACCGCCTCAATGATTACTTTGCTGTATACTTTCATCCAACAAACCAAAACTTATGGCAGTGTGGCACCTAAAGCCTTTTTATATGGTATTTATAATGTAGAAGACATGAGGCTTAACGATAAAACATTGCTTCCGTTAACTACCGATAGCATCCGTTGGAAACAAATGGTGATCAATTACACAGGTTATGCGAGGATAAAAAAGATGAATGATAGTACAGTCAATTTCACTACTGTTTTTGATCAGAAAAAGAAAGAACTGGTATTAAAATCTACCGCTAAAGATTCATCAAAATATGTGTTAAGCTACCATCTTATTGGAAAAGACAAGCTGGTTTTCTCTGGTTTGAGCGATCAAGACGCTATATCGGTAAGCTTTAAAAGGAAAGATCTTAACGATTTCAGGCTCATTAACAGGGGATTTCATTGGGTAAGTGAATACCCTTATAACCGTTAATCATTTTACCTGCAGCTGATTCTTAATGTACCGTACTTAATGCGAAATTTATATCTTCGCATTATGTCATCACACCATATTGTAAAAGAAAAACAAGAGCCGGCTTTATATATAGATGAGCTTGGAAATTTTAACGAGGAGTTATTGGGTCAACTGTTGGAGTGGAGCCCAACACTGTTGGTTAATGGTGAAAACTATGATAAAATTTTCTCGCTTGGGCTGAAAGTGGATGTGCTGGTAAACGGAAAAACAGAAGATGTACAGGAAGACACGAAAATTATTCAGGGCCCGGTTGATGCCTTAATGGTTGCCGTCAACTATTTATATGAAGAGAAATATCCGGCGGTTAATGTCATTGCCAAAAAATTTGATTTAGAAAAATTCGCTGGTTTCGAAGACCAGATTAACCTCGTTGTATTCACAGAAAAAGCGAAACATTACCCTATTAAATCTGGTTTTTCTGTATGGAAGCCCGCAGGAAGTGAGTTTCTGATCCACGGAAACCGATACCTGGAAGTCACCAATCTGACGCAAACAGAAGAAGAAATTTTTGTAGTGGTTAAAGATGGCTTCGTAGAATTTACTTTTTCCGGACAACCCATTTTTATCAGTGAACCCATATGATTACATTAAGAAAGGCCAAAGAGCAAGATATTGAGATCATTCGGGATATTGCTGCAGCAACCTGGCCATCCACCTATCTTGAAATTATCGGCCAGCATCAGATTGATTACATGCTTGAAAAAATGTACAGTAAGGGGGAATTGTTAAAGCAATTGATGGAAGGGCATATTTTCTTAATTGCTGAGGATAATGAAACCCAATATGGATTTGCCGGTTATTCCATTATTGACCTTGAAGAAAAAATATACAAACTCCATAAGCTTTATGTGCTGCCATCAGCCCATGGTAAAGGTGTAGGCAAACTGCTGATCAATGAAATTTTCAATCAGGCGAAAGAAGCCGGAGCATCAGCATTACAACTGAATGTTAACAAGTATAATAAAGCAAAAGATTTCTACCTGAAAGGGGGCTTTACCATCAAAGAATCGGTAAAAATTGATATTGGTGAAGGCTTTCTGATGGATGACTATGTGATGGAATACAAATTTTAATCTTCATTAAAATTTAAAAGCCTCAAATTATAGTATTGAACTGATAATTTGAGGCTTTTTTATGTTAGGCTATTGAAACTAAAAACGAATATGCTATTTTAATTTTGGTATTCGGGTGGGCGTATCTATGCCATTTACAATGGAAGTTGCACTCTTGGCAATCGCCTTAATTGTTGATAAAATATTTTCCACATCCAGTGTGCTATACTCATCTTTCACGGTATGATAAAACTTATCGACATCAATCTGATCCGTACTAATGGTGTGTGCCGGCACGCCCAAAGCAGCTAAAGTTGCATTATCACTTCTATAAAAAAGATTCTGTTCGGTGTAGGGATCCGGATGGAAAGTAAATTCTGTGCCAGCTAAATTTTTCTGTAAAATCTTTCCAAAATCCGACTTATCATAACCCGTAATAAATGCGGTGTTTTTACCGAATTTAGAATCTTTCCCAATCATTTCAATATTAAACATGGCTACCACATCATCAGGATTTAATTTTTCTGAAAAATACCTTGCGCCAAAACCACCGATTTCTTCAGCCGTAAAGGCCACAAAAATCAAGGTACGTTCATTATTTTTTTGTGTTTTATAATATTTAGCCAACGCAATCATAGCTGTTGTTCCTGAAGCATCATCATCAGCTCCATTCGCAATGCTATCCCCATCTACTGTTTTAAGTACGCCTAAGTGATCATAATGCCCGGAGAAAACAACCAGTTCTTTAGCTTTTGATTTACCTGGAATTACACCTGCAACATTGAACAATGGCATTTGGGTTACCTTGCTTTTAAAAGTTGCTGAAAAATCTGTTGCGGCATCTTTACCTAACACAAAAACCTGTACAACACTAGTCGTTGCTTTTATATCTTTTTCATCAACAGTTGTTGGCTTACTAAAATGGTCTCTATAGCGGTTAAAAAGATCTGCAAATTTACTGTCTATCAATACGATCTGATTTTTATTGGTATTCAGCATAGCCCTAAACTGAGCTACAAATGGTTTTTCAGGATCTAATTTAACAATTGTAGTGTTGGATTTATCAAGCGTAACACTTTCTGTGGTGATGCCCGTAACCATTAAATTTTCGGGGGCAATCTCTTTCCCATCAATTTTAATCGTTTTGCTTACGTTCGCAACCTGATATTTATAAAATGTCTGTCTAAAATTTTTTTCTCCTGTTAAGGGTTGAAGTCCTATCTTTTTAAATTCAGACTCGATAAATGTAGCTGCTTTATCTATACCTGGGGTAAAGGTTTTACGCCCCTGCATCTCATCACTGCTTAAGGTTTTGATCAGATGGTCGGTATATTCTCGGGTGATGATTTTATCAATGTTTTGTGCGTTGAGCTGTAAACTGGCCAGGCCAGCAAGCGCTAAAAAAAATATTTTCTTCATAAACTATATATTTTGCTGTTATTTAGATTTTACCTGCGAGTTTAACCAATTATCCCTGAATTTTTGCAAAGCCGGTGTTAATGTTCCTCCGGTTTTTTCAATTGCGATGATTTCCAAAGTGGGATTTTCTGTAAAAATTAACCGGGTTGTTTTTTCTTCACCACGATAAAGGTAGCTCACCGGAATGCTATCGCCAGGCTGGTGTGCTGCAGTTACATGATCCATATCGGCAATGGTTTTAATTTCTTTTCCATCCATGGTTAAAATAATATCCCCGACATCTAAACCTGCCTGGTAAGCGGGAGAACCGATTAAAGTTTGTGGTAAAACTACTTTGCCGTTTGTAAAATTTAACCGCCCGAAACCCGCATATGCCTTTCCGGGATTAGCTTTACGCAATACAAAACCAGCATGAAGCAAAAGCTTTGCATAGTCATTTTTATCTGTTCCATAAACATACTGACTAAAAAAATCCTTTGCAAATGCTTGATTTTTGGTCAGCTCGCTTAACGTTTTTTCCAAATCAGGAATAGTATAAGCAATTTCAGGCTTCCCATAAGCTTTCCAAAGTGCACGCATGTAATCATCAAGTGTGAGCTTAAATTCAGCACGTAAACGGAGATCGAGGGCTAAGGCCGTAGCTGCACCATAAGTATAGTAAGAAAGAAAAGTATTAGCTGCATTGGTTTGATCAATTGCCACACCGGCATCAGCAAATACGGCATAACGACTGGCCTGGATGGGTGAAAAATTCTTTGCTCCCGGGGTATTCAAAACTGAATTCACCATTCCGGTGAAAGCTTGAATAGCATTATCTACTGTTTTTAATCCGGATCTGGTGAGCAGTAAACCGCCGTAATATTGTGTAAATCCTTCTGCCAGCCAAAGTTCATCACTCATATTAGAATGTTCAAAATTGAAAGGCTCCAGTGTTTTCGGACGAAGACGCTCTACGTTCCAGCTGTGAAAATATTCATGCGAAAAGGTGCCCAGCAAATTGGCCTCATAACCTTCAATTTTTGGCGTGCGCTGCACGATAGAAGTAGAATTCCGATGCTCCATTCCATCACCGGCATTATCCGGATATACATCATCAAGGAAGTAATAATTACCATAATCATAGCTAGGAAATTCGCCCCAGACGGCAAAATGTTCATCCACCATCTTCTTCAGCATTTCTGCATACTGGTCTATCGTTTGCTGACTATCGTTAGCATGTGCAATGAAGTGAATGGTCTGTATTTTCCCATCCTTGTTTTTAACTTCCCACTTGGCTGTTTTATAATCCGCTATTTCTATCGGACTATCCATGAAATACTGGAAATTAGGCGCAAAATAAGTATCGTTAGCCAATGGTTTGAGCTGAGTGGCTACTTTCCATTGCGGTTTGTCTTTATAATCAAACTTTACCAATCTCGGACGATCATCCATTCCCACCGGAAAAGCAAAAGTTGCCGGAATGTTCATGTGTGCATGTGTTTCATCGAAACCGGCATAAGTACCGTCAATCCAGTTGCCAAACAAGGTATAAGTAACTTTTACATGGTTGCCATGCGATGGAATTTCATACACATCACCGGCAGATTGTTTGATGATTAATGCCTTCCCATTTGCATCAAAAGCTTTAAGATGATAGATGTTTTTACCAAACTCATGTGTGGCATATCGCCCGGGAGATGAGCGGCTCATCCTCACGATTAAGTTTCCGGCAGGAACATCAGGAATGCTCATGGTAATTTCAGCTTCATGATGGATTGCATTTGGAAACGAAACGGTATAACTAATTTCATTTTGAGCGAAAACGCAAAGCGAAAGCACACTAAATATGGTTGTGCCTAAAAATTTCTTCATAAAAGAGGTTTGATGGGCTTAAATTACTAAGAATGCGCGAGCTAAGATGTAAAATAATTAATAACATTTAAGCTGTTGGTTAATCCTGGTCCCAATCGTACTTTTCCAGATCCCGGTACGCTTTTCCTTTAATGATTTCTTTTCGTTTGGATGATTCTGCATCAACCCGGGTTTCATGAATGTTAGCGGCTACTTCAAAATGAAAATCCTTATCTTTTTTAGATTGATAAATGAACACATCATCGCCGTCAGCCGTGGCATAATCATAAGGTCCGCGGGCACTCATGAGTTTTACGAAAACAGGCAGGCATTCAAAAAAGACAAAAAGCAGGCCGATAAAAGTTACTGCGGTGGCGGTATTGTTATCCCGCGTGCCGTCTACATTAAATTTTAATTGTCCCAGGGCCCAGTTCCGATCAGCAAAACCCGCCAGATTAGCCAAACTATCCAGTTGCTTTTTGGTATACAGTTTTTCGGTAAACAAGCCGTCAAATGCCTTGCGCTTATCTACAAATGATTCCGATTTATTGATATTTGACCGTAATGAATCAAGCTCTACCTCCCGCTGCTTAATTTCTGCCTCTTTACGTTTTGCATAAGGTCCGTAGCCCATCACACCAGAAGTTTCTGTTGTTTTATTGCCAAAAATTTCGAAATTTAATTTCTGCCGGTCAGCCTTGATTCCTTTTTCCAGTGAATCACGTGTGGCTTTCTGCTGCTTGAGCCGTCCAAATTCAACCTGGTATTTATTTTCAAAAGCTTTATTTAAGGTGTCAATTTTAGATCGTTGCCCATTCAGGTAACTAACTTTTAAGCGTTCTTTTATTTCCTTATCAAAAATTTTAAGCTCAATGGGTCTGGAAATAACCACCCCGATCATGATCGCCAGTAAAATACGAGGTGTTGCCTGTAAAAGCTGCTTGCCTGTGCCGGCACTTTTGTTAAGGCTTGATACGATATACCGATCCATGTTAAAAATAGCCGCACCCCATAAAAACCCAAATATCAGCGCAAAAACAACGGCTAAGTCATCGCCTTTAAAAACAAAGTACATGGCGTAGCCACCAGATAAGGCAGCAAATAATCCTGTAAAAAAGATAGTGGCACCAATGCCTGTATATTTATTTTGCTCAGATGGATACTTTTCCAGTGTTGGGATATGCGCACCAGAACAAAACCAAAAGAAACGATTCAGCTTGTCCATTTTATTTTATAGTTAAACGCCTAAGGGTTAAAGTTGTTACAGACCAACATCAGATTATGTGGTATTTTTTTGATGTTAACCGTAAAATTGAATTCCCTATATTTGCATAAACACAAAAATCAAAATGAAAGAAATATCGGTACAAGAACTAAAAGAGAAAATCGACAATAAAGAAGATTTTCAATTAATCGATGTTCGTGAAACATTCGAATATGAAGTTTCCAACCTGGATGGTGAAAATATTCCACTAGGCGGAATTTTAATTGAGGCTGATAAGGTTTCGAAAGATAAACCGGTAATTATTCAATGCCGCAGCGGAAAAAGAAGTGCAGCCGCAGTGATGCAATTGGAAGCGCAATACGGTTATGAAAATTTGTATAACCTAAAAGGTGGGATTTTGGCCTGGCAAGAGGCTTTTGATCCAAATATGCCTGTATATTAAAATAATGAGTGAATTTTGAATGAGTGAATGAAGCAATCGCTGGGCAACTCGATCATTCTTTCATTCAAAATTCACTCATTTCCTCATTCAAAATTCAATCATTTCCTCATTCAATCCTTTACACTGTGGGTAAAAAATTCGCACTAAATATATTTTATAATCTGGCCATCATCCTTTCCATTTTTGGTTTAGTATGGTGTTACAATAATGCCAAATACCTCCCTGCGGGATTTTTAGTAGGTGTAGTTTGCTGTTTATTTTATTTTAAATATCAGTTAACCAAAGACATTCGAAAATCTTTTAAAGAAAAAGATCCGAAGTAACCCCCTGTAAGCCCAAGCCTGGCATATGCGTTAAAGTATACTTTCCCTTTTCAAAATCTGGGTCAGTAAATGGATTATTTTTGGTTAACCAGGGGCCATCTAAATCTGCCCAGTTACAAAGTGGTGCCAGGGCAGCGGCGGCCAATGTGGCGCAACTGGTTTCACTCATGCAGCCAATTAACACTTTCATTCCGAAAGTACGGGCTTTCAAAATCATTTGATGGCCTTCATACATCCCACAACTTTTCATCAGTTTAACATTGATGCCATGATAAGCTCCCTTCAGTTTATCCATATCGCTTAAACGCTGTACCGCTTCATCTGCAAGTAAGGGAATCGGGCTGCGCGCTGTTAACCAGGCATTTCCATCAGGATCATTTTTATCCATAGGCTGTTCAATTAACACCACCCCCTGTTGATGAAGCCAATAAATCAGATCAATGGCTTTAATCCGGTCAGTCCAGCCTTGGTTGGCATCAACGTAAAGGGGAACATCTGTCATGCTCCTGATGGTTTGAATAATTTCCCGGTCATTATCCCGTCCCAGTTTTACTTTAATGACTTTAAACCGTGCAGCATCTTTTAACTTTTCACGAATGACCTCGGGCGTGTCAATCCCGATGGTGTAAGAAGTTACCGGCATTTTTAATGGATCTGCACCATATATTTCATAACAGGGCTTATTTAAAATCTTCCCGTTAATATCATTCAAGGCAATATCAATGGCGGCTTTAATAGCTGGCTGACCAGGTGCTACTTGGTCCAGATAATGAATAATCTCCTCAAAATTAAAAGGATGTGTAAACTGGCTCAGATCTACCTTTTTCAGAAAAGCCTGTGCCGTTTCATCACTTTCGCCCATATAAGGCACCATAGATGCTTCTCCATATCCCACCATTTCACCATAATTAATTTTCAACAGCATGATGGGGGTGCTGGTACGTGTAAATTTGGAGATCGAAAAAGGATATTTTAATTCTAATTCAAAAGGCTTGTAACTAATCTTCATGATCAATCGTCTTCTTAATATATGACTGGAAATTTATCATTAAAATCTAATCATAGGATGAATAAACATTTGATTATATTCATCCAATAACTACTCAATGCGCTGTTTATGAAAAACCTTTCAAGATTACGGTATTTTATTTATTTATCCATCATCATTGTGGGTGGATGTACCACTGGAAAAAATGCCTTGCAAAAGGGCGATTATGATGCATCAGTTGCTAAAGCAGTTGGCAGATTACAAAATTCGCCCAAAAACAGCGAAGCCATGCAGGTATTAAAAACAGCCTATGAGCTGGCACTACAGGATCACCTCCGGAAAATTAATGAGGCTAAGCTATCCAATGATTTATTCAGATGGGAATCGGTAATGTATGATTACCAGAAAATCAACCAGCTGTCAGATGACATTTATACCTGCCCTGCTTGTTTGGTTATTATTCCTGCACCGGCAAAATACGTAAAAGAACTTGCCGATAGCCGTTATAATGCCGCGGCTGCCCGTTACAATTCTGGTATGGGTTACCTGAATGAAAACAATCGCCTCTCGGCTAAAAAAGCTTATTACGAATTTGAGAAAGTGCAAAACCTTCAACCCGGTTATAAAGATGTTAAAACGAAACTGGATGATGCTTATTGGGCGGCAGTTACCCGTGTGGTCGTTCAGCCAATCATCGTGAACAGGGGGCCATATCAGCTAAGTGGAGATTATTTCCAGCAACAAATCAATCAGTTCATGAGCAGTTATGCCCGCAATAAATTTGTGCTCTTTTATCCTGAAGAGCAGGCTACCAATGAAAAAATTGTTCCTGATCAGGTATTAAGTTTAAATTTTGATGATTTTGTGGTAGGCCAAACCTATGTAAAAGAAAGGGTAGAAAAACTGAAACGCGACAGTGTGATCATTGGCGAAACGAGAGATAAAAAACCTGTATACGGAACGGTAACTGCAACCTTAAGTATTTTTGAAAAAAGTATTTCCTCTTCAGGCTTATTGGATATGACCATTACAGATTGGCAGAGCCGGAAAATTATTAAACAGCAAAAATTTCCAGGCACTTTTGTCTGGAGAGACAGTTGGGCAAGTTATCAGGGCGATGATCGTGCACTGAATAAAAACCAATTGGCCATGACCAGAAGAAAAGAGATTCTTCCACCACCACCTGCAGCCTTATTTTTAGAATTTACCAAACCGATTTATAATCAACTGGTGGAGAATATCAGTTATTTTTACAATAATTATTAAGGCTATTTGTAATCACCGGTCAGCTTTCCATCATATGCAGATGCTTCATAACTCAGCATGGCTCGAATTACACTAGTCATGCTCTCGCACATCCTCCTAAACTTGATTCAGCATCTTTTCCAAATTACACAAAAGCGTGTTAAGACCATTCCATAGTTAGCAAATCACTTCGTAATCGCAGCGTTAAAATAAAACATCTTCCATAAGCCCTAAAAATATAATGTCTAATATTGTAGCGATGAATACTGGCTTATACAATCCCTTCCAACATTTTGATTTTTTATACAAGAAATGCTTTTTAAGTGGCAGCACTTTCAACTCACCTGTTATTCAGCTGCCCCTTATTCCAAAATGGTTGCTGGCACAGGCTGGCTTAACCGGCGAGGAGCAGATTCAATTTTTGGATGAAAGTATCCGTTCTTACAATACACTGGTTATTCCGGCAAATAGTGAAGTGAATGAGCAATTCTTAATCCCGCTTGAACATAAAATAGAACAGGCTTTTGCAAAGGGTTATGCCGGCGTTTCCACCTTAACTGAGCTGGAAATATTCAACTGGGTTGGTAAGTTTTTATATGGTTTTGTATACATCGAAATGCATGCTGCCTTGCGAAAGGAAATGACTGCAGATGGTTTAAATATGTCGCAATCACTGATGATGAAGTTTGCCAACCTCAATTTTATGTTGCAAAACCTATACACCAGCATAGCGTTTGAAGATTTTACGCCATGGTCAATCACCGTGGTAAAACTTGAAAATAAAGAAACCCCCTTTAGCTTCCGCGATGAGATCAATACCCTTACTTTCTCGCTAAAGTTTAAAGATTTTGGCATTGTGGCCTGCCTGCAGGATAACGGCACGAACAAACGTTTCCACCAGGAAATTATTAATGAAATCAGCGACAAAGCTTTAACGGCCGAACAATTTGAAGAATTAACCGCCCGTTTTTATTATTCAGCTTATCTCTTTAACCGTTTGCCGGAATACACCATTATGCCGGTGGAGGGTACCACCTACTTTGAAGCCATGCCACTACGCGGAAACATGAGCAAACCCTTGTTTGATGTTTGGCAGCACAAGGTTTATGCCCAAGTGCTGGAAAACTTCTGGAAACCCTGGGGTTATGTGCAGTTTGAAATTATCAAAGACCCCAATAATCCCATGAGCTTTTTCGAAAACCCTTGTTTACCTACCGCCGGATAGCGCAGCAATAAAATGCTGAATGATGCCGGGCACAAAAATTACAGTAAAGATCAATCCGGTTAAGGCCCCAAAAAAGTGTGCATCATGGTTAATGTTATCTCTGGAGTTTTTAGAGGCATACATACAATAAACCAGATACAATCCGCCAAAAATTACTGCAGGTATCCCAATCGGAATAAACATAATGTAAATTTTAGACATCGGATTATACAAGATATAACTAAAAAGCACCGCACTAATTGCACCCGAAGCACCCAGGCTATTGTAATGAAAATCATCTTTATGTTTAAAAACCGTAGGTAAATCACTCAGCACTAAACCTAAAAAATAAAGTAAGCCAAACTGCCAGCTGCCCATCATTTGTTCAAGCGTAAAAGCAAAGGCATAAAAGGTAAACATATTAAAAAACAAGTGCATCCAATCGGCATGAATTAAGCCACTTGTTAACAAAGTGAAAACCTTATGACCCTTAGAAACACTATATGGATGTAACATAAACTTTCCATACAAACTGTGATCGTAAAAAGCATAAAGGCTGGTAACAAGGGTAAAGACAAAAATGATGGAGGCTACAGGAGCCATGTTTAAGTATTCCATTTGGATTATTTTAAATTGAATTTTTCATTTGCCATTAACCTGGCTACCGGATACCGGTTGTGTGTTTTTTCGTAATAATCAGAATTTTTATAGACAAAATCAAGCTGGGCAGCAGCGTTTTTTGAAAAAGCAGTGTCGGCAGATTTCTTTTCATCTAATTTAGCCTTTAATAATGGATTGCTTTTTAAAAGTGCTTCAGCTGTGTCTTCAAAAACATAAGCAGAATAATGTTCCTTCATATCCAGAATGGAATCAAAGAAGTTCCAGTTAAAAAAAGAATCTGTAGCCTGCGGTTCCAGCGTTTCTACAATATACCGGTTATTTTTTTGATTGACGTATATCACCACATCACCAGCATAGTATTGAAGCGTTTGTTTCCTGGGGTTTATTTTCACTCCCGTATGCAAATAATGTCCTTCATAAGGCCTTGAACTCGTTTTAACATCTTCAATGTAATAACTTTCTACCTCTACTTTGGCATCGCTTTTAAGTTCCTGCATCTCCACGCCGTTCAGTTTCAAAAGTGCAATCACTTTGTCCCAGGCTTTAGGGATGATGTAAGCCAGTGGCTTCTGAACAGTAATTGCGGGTTCATACTTATTCCATTCCTGAATAGTTTTGGTGTAAGGTTTGCTTCTATCATAGAATAATCGGTTAAAGCCACTAACTGCACTTGGTTTTTGCCCGGCTTCGAAACCTTTAAAAGTGATATTATTCACTTCACTTTTGTTCAACTGCCAGGTTAAAGGAAATTCAAGTTGCCTGCTTACAAACTCATCTGCCCTTTGCTTGTTTTCCAGAATAAGTTTTGCATCACGCTGAATGATATCAATATAACTTTGAAGTAATTTATAGGTAGCATCAACACGCAAATCATAAGATTTTAACATATGTGTTTCTGGCATAAAACCAATTACATTATGCAGTGCAGCATATCCGGTAGAATATCTTGGGGATTCTATAAATCCGGTAATTCCGCTTTCAGGCGTTTCGCCAATTGAATTTACATAGGGAATCATAGGATAACCTTGTTTGGCCATGGCTCCATACAAACCTGGAACCAAAGTACTGGTTAAGTATCCCGACAAAATGGTATTCAGCTTATCTTTCTGCGTCGGAATCAGGGTCATTACATATTGATAATCGGCTCCGTTACTGGTGTGGGTATCTACAAAAACCTCCGGCTTCCAGGTATTAAAAATCAGTTGAAATGCAGCTGAATTTTTAGAATCTGTTTTAATGAAATCACGGTTTAAATCCAGATTCTTCGCATTTCCGCGAAAACCATAAGCCAACGGACCATTCTGGTTGGCTCTAGAAGTTGAGGTTCTATTAAAACTCCCATCAATATTATAAAGTGGAATGATACAAATAACCACATCTTTTGGGAGCTTGTTCCCATTTAATAAATCCCTGCTCAGCATCATAGAAGCATCTATTCCTTCTGGTTCACCCGGATGAATGCCATTATTGATCAAGAGAACCGTTTTATTGCTTTTTTTAATGTCTACGGGATCAAAAACCTGATCTTTTGACAATACCAGCAGCTGTAAGGGCTGACCAAAATCGGTATTTCCGTAGCTGAAAAGTTTTGCCTGTGGATACTGATCTGCCAGGTGCTTATAATATGCCAGGGCTTCCGGGTAAGTGGATGTTTGTGTTTTCTGACTTCGTTCAAATGGTGTTTTTTGTGCGTGGGCAAATAACGTGTAAAACAGCAGGTAAAACACAAAAATATTTTTCATGGAAAAAAGCTGAAAATGTGGTGAAACAAACCTACAAAGTTCTACGATAAACTCTTGTGTTTCCGAAGAAGCACTTAACCCCTATGCTGTAGGTATTGTACGTATCTGGTGAATAATTTTTAAAATTAACAGATGAATCATCATATCCGTCTAAGCCTTCACCAAACGTGAAATTACTTTGAAGATTGAGATTGATGGCAAAACGTGCATAACCGTAACCATCATAGAAATAATAATTATATCCTAAATTTAAAGGCACCCAGAGGTTTGTTGTTTTATTTTCTCCGGGAAAGGGTCCGTATCCCGGATCAATAGCAGCCCACATAGGTTTGCGCCGAACAATATCGGCGATATTATTCTTAATTGCGCCAACACCAATGCCAACGTAAATTCCCTTAATATTATCAAGGAGCGTGCTTCTTTCAAAGTCGATCAACTCTCCAAGTGCCATTTTAAAATTGACGCTGAGACTGGTATAGTCATTTAAAAATTGCCGGTTATGCGGATCAGTATGAATATCTCCACCCTGCACTAAACCATATTGCCCCTCAAGTCCAAGCGATACAAAAGGAGTAAGGTAATGATTCACTTCTCCATATACTGTATGGCCCCAGCTGCCCTTTAATACATCTGTTTTAGAATAGTTTGGTCCGGCACCAAAACCAACAGACCATTTAAAATAATTAGATTGCGCAAAGGAATAATTAATCAGCAGGAAAAATAAAACAGTCAGGGCTGTAGACCTGGAGAGCTTGAATATCATGGTGTTTTTTTACAAAAATAATATGTTTATTGAATATTTATAACATTTACCTTTGAATTATGAGCAAATACATCAATTTAAACCAATCTTTACAACAGCGTTTTATACATTACGCAAAAATAGATACACAATCAGATCCGAACTCAGCTTCCTGCCCTTCCACATTAAAGCAGAAGAATTTAGGTGCCTTATTGGTTGAAGAATTAATAGCATTGGGCATTTCGGATGCAGAAATGGATAAAAACGGATATGTTTATGGAACAATTCCATCCAACACCAAAAAAATACTGCCTGTAATTTTCTTTTGTTCTCATATGGATACCTCTCCGGATTGCAGCGGTGAAGGTGTGAAGCCAATAATCCATCACAATTACCAGGGCGATGATATCATTTTACCAGATGACCCTCATATTGTGCTTAAAATGTCTGAGCACAGGGACTTAAAACATCAAATTGGTAATGATATCATTACAGCCAGTGGAACAACGTTGCTGGGTGCAGACAATAAGGCAGGCGTAACCGAAATCATGGAAGCGGCCAGCTTTCTAATGAAAAATCAGGAAGTAAAACATGGCACCATTAAAATCCTGTTTACGCCTGATGAAGAAATAGGCCGTGGCGTTGATCAGTTGGATGTGGAAAAACTCGGGGCAGACTTTGGGTATACCATAGATGGAGAAACACTGGGTTCTATTGAAGATGAGACCTTTTCTGCCGATGGTGCCACATTGGTCATTCATGGGGTAAGTACACATCCTGGTTTTGCTAAGGGAAAAATGGAAAGTGCCATTAAAATTCTTGCGGATATCATTGCGGCCTTACCAAAAGACACCTTAACTCCTGAGGCTACGCATCAGAAAGAAGGCTTTATCCATCCGGTAAGCATCTCCGGCCAGGTAGAAATGGCTGAAGCACATTTTATCATCAGAGATTTTACTGATGAAAAACTTGCGGCACATGGTCAATTTCTGGAAGCAACGGTAAAAAATGTGATCTCCAGGTATCCAAATACCACTTTTGATTTAGACATTAAGGCGCAATACAGAAATATGAAGCAAGTGCTGGATCAGTTTCCGCAAATTGTTCAGTTCGGAATTGAAGCCATTGAGCGGGCAGGTGTTATAGCTAAAAAACAAAGCATTCGTGGTGGCACGGATGGTTCACGCTTATCTTTCATGGGTTTACCCTGCCCGAATATATTTGCCGGTGAACATGCTTTTCACAGTAAACAGGAATGGGTTAGTGTACAGGATATGGAGAAGGCCGTACAAACCATCATCAACATTGCCTCCATCTGGGAAGAGAAAGGGTAATGCAGTCTGAAGTCAAAAGTCTGGAGTCTATAGTAACCAGTCGTGATATAAACGGACCTGGAATTTAGAAAAAAGATATTTTTTAGCATCATATTTGTTACTTTAGCACACCATGATCACTCTTGAAAACGAATACCTCAACGTAAATTTAGCAGCTAAAGGAGCAGAACTCCAGCGCTTATACAGTAAAGAAACCAAACTGGAATACCTCTGGAACGGAGACGACCAGTACTGGGGTAAACATAGTCCGGTTTTATTTCCAATTGTTGGCGCTTTAAAAAACGACAGTTTTACCTATAAAAACAACACCTACCATTTACCCCGCCATGGCTTTGCCCGCGACCAGATTTTTAATGAGCAGAAAAACAGTGATACCGAAGCCATATTCACGTTGACCCAAAGCGAAGAAAGCCTGAAGGTTTACCCTTTTCATTTTGAACTGAGATTAAAATATCAGCTCATCGACAGAAAATTAATCCTCACTTATCAGGTAATCAATACAGGTGATGATGAACTTCTTTTCTCTCTTGGTGCACACCCGGCTTTTGCTGTCCCTAACAGTCCTAAAACAGATTATACGGATTATTACCTGGCTTTTAATGCAGATAAGAAACTTACCTATTGGAAACTGGACAATGGTTTGATTGCGAAAGAAACCGGAAGCATTGCGCTTAACGGACATAAACTCCAATTAAAACATGAACTTTTTTATCAGGATGCTTTGGTATTTAAGGCCATGCAAAGCAATTGCATCAGCTTATTAAACACCAAAAACGATTATGGCCTGCATTTTCATTTTGATGATTTCCCCTTCTTTGGCATCTGGGCTGCAAAGGATGCACCTTTCGTTTGTCTTGAACCCTGGTGTGGTGTAGCAGATGATGTAGCGCATAACCAGGAACTTGCCCATAAAGAAGGAATTATAAAATTGAAGCAGGGCCAGCAGTGGGAACGATTCTGGGAAGTAGAATGTTTTTAAAAAGCTAAGCAGAGCCGGAATGTTCTGCTCAGCCTGTTTAAAAAGCCAACTTGAATATCATCTAATGCTACCTAACATGATTTTGAATTTCCGGAAACAACCATAAAACTATCCTGTTTTACTTAAAAGTTTCAGCAAGAAAATTAAATATGGATAATCAGGTAGAAAAAAATAAAGCGATTTGTAAAGTATTTTTGGATGAATTGTTTAACCAAAAAAATATAGATGCCATTGATCAGTTTGTGGATCATCATGTCAGCATTCAAAATCCATTTCCCGGACAAAGAACAGGAGCTGACGGATTTCGGGATATCAGCCAGATATACGGACTGGCTTTCCCTGATCTGAAAATCAGCTTTAACCACATTTTAGGTGATGCAGATCAAGTTACCTGTCACTTCACGCTGGAGGGTACGCACAAAGACCTTTTCATGAATGTACCGGCTACAGGTATCAAAGTGAGATATGATATCGTGTATATTTTAAAATTTACCAACGAGAAAATAACAGCGCACTGGTCTTTAGTTGATGGATTAAGCGTGCTGCAACAAATTGGTGCCATTTCTCTTACTTAAGCAATATAGAATGCTTCTATAGTCAATATACTCTAGAATAGATGGCATGTTCATGACCAGCAATAAGGCTTTAATACAAATTTGAAGCCTTATTTTTTTGAAATCAAAATTTTATATGCTTCCCGATTTGAATAAAACCATCCAATTGGTTATTCTTGCAATTGAGCCTGATTAAGTTATTTCCTTAAAGCTACAAATGAAATCCTTAACCTTACCCATACTTCAAAGCAGACAACATTTTCCGGTTCTTGATGGATTGCGGGGCGTAGCAGCACTGGCTATTGTTATTTTTCACTTTATGGAAATCGTTTTTACCGATTTCACCCAAAACATTATTGGCCATGGTTTCCTGGCTGTCGATTTCTTTTTCTGTTTATCTGGCTTTGTTATTGGCTATGCCTATGACAACCGTTTAGAAGAAATGGGCATCCTGGAGTTTTTTAAATCGCGGATCATCAGGCTTCACCCGCTGGTATTATTTGGTTCCGTACTCGGTTTATTTGCCTTTTTATTTGATCCCTTTGGCGGTCAACCCTTTATTTTCAGTACAGGTAAGATCATTTTGCTTTTTATCAGTTCTGCCTTACTGATTCCTTTTCCGGCGATGGAAGAAAGGGCTTTTAACTTATTTGGTTTAAACGCGCCATCATGGTCGTTATTCTGGGAATATGTAGCGAATATATTTTATGCTTTTATACTGGCCAGGCTGCATCGAAAGTACCTGGTTATTTTAGCCATTATCGCGGCCATACTTTTAGGCGTAGTGGCTTACCGGGCTGGCTCATTAATGGGCGGATGGGCTGGCGATAACTTTTGGGATGGTGGAGCCCGAATTTTTTACTCTTTCATCGCGGGCCTGCTGGTTTATCGCTTCAAGTGGACAATTAAAAATAATTTAGGCTTTTTTGGCCTTTCCATATTGCTCAGCTTAGCGTTCCTGATGCCTTTTTTTAGCTATAGCTGGCTAGCCGAATTAGCGGTGGTATTATTTTATTTCCCCTTAATCATTGCATTGGGCGTGGGCACTAAAGTGCATGAGCGCCTGATAGGATTGTGCCATTTTTCGGGCAAAATTTCCTATCCGTTATACATGACCCATTATTCAGCGATCTGGATGTTTAACCATTATTACAGCACCTATAAACCGCAGGGCAAAGAATTATCGCTGTTAATTATTGCGGGGGTAATGGTCTTATTGTGCCTCGCCTATCTTACCATGGTATGGTATGATCTGCCCGTTAGAAAATACTTAAGCCGCAAAAGGATAAAAAGCGACTTACCCAAATAAGTCACTGCTGAGGTATCGATCACCCCGATCGCAGGTAATAAAAACCAATACACCAGACTCCAATTCCGAAGCTACACGAATGGCCGCTGCACAGGCACCACCAGAACTCATTCCTGCAAAAATACCTTCTTCCCTGGCTAATCTCCTCGACATTTCCACAGCTTCTTCCTGGCTGATATCCATTATACGATCTACACGTTCAGGCTCAAAAATTTGGGGTAAGTATTCTTTCGGCCAACGGCGGATTCCGGGGATGGATGAACCTTCTGTTGGCTGGCAACCCACAATTTGAACCGATGGGTTTTGTTCTTTAAGGTATCGCGAACATCCCATGATGGTGCCGGTTGTACCCATTGAACTGATAAAATGTGTAATTTCTCCTTCAGTATCTCTCCACATCTCCGGCGCGGTAGTTTTATAGTGCGCCAGGTAATTATCAGGGTTTGCAAACTGGTTCAGCAAAAAGTAACCCTTAGAAACACCTTTTTCTTCAGCATAATCACGACAGGCTTCTATACTTTCGAGCAAGGTCACCCGTGCACCAAAAGCTTCCATGGTTACTTTACGCTCGCGGGTAGAATTTTCAGGCATCACCAGCTCAATATCCAGGTTATATAATTTGGCAATCATGGCCAGTGCGATGCCTGTGTTTCCACTGGTTGCCTCCACCAATTTCGTTCCTGGCTTAATCTCACCACGTTCTATTGCACTGCGAATCATATTTAGAGAAGCCCTGTCTTTTACACTTCCGCCTGGGTTATTTCCTTCCAGCTTGGCATAAATTTTCACTTTTGGGTTAGGGCTGAGTTTACTCAATGCAACCATGGGTGTGTTCCCGATTAAATCTATAATTCCTGCCATAATGTTTAATTCTTTTCTTTTATATTTCTGATGGTGATGGTTGGTGAATGATAAACCAATGAATAAGGATTCACACTTTCCGTAAGCCATACATTTCCGCCAATGATGCTGTCATGTCCGATGGTGGTATCTCCACCCAGGATGGTGGCTCCAGAATAAATCACCACCCGGTCTTCTACCTTTGGGTGCCTGCTGCTGCCGGCAAATACTTTTTTTACACTCATAGCACCCAGCGTTACGCCCTGGTATAATTTTACATGTTCACCAATAACGGTGGTTTCGCCAATCACAATACCGGTTCCATGATCAATATAAAAGTATTCGCCAATTTCTGCCGCCGGATGAATATCGATCCCGGTTTTTGAATGTGCATGTTCAGTTAAAATTCTTGGAATCAGCCTGAGCCCCAGTACATGCAAGGCATGTGCAATGCGGTAAAGGCAAATGGCATAAAATCCCGGGTATGTGCGGATGACCTCAAATTCACTCACCGCCGCAGGGTCACCTTTATAAATTGCAGAGATATCAGTATGGAGTGTTTGATAAAGCACCGGAAGCTGTGCAAAGAAAAGTTCCGTTATTAAATTGGCATCACCAGGATTTTCCGGATGGCCAGCTGATGCGATGTTAAACAACTCAGATTTTAAGCTCTGGGTATAAATCACTAAATCAGTTTCACTTTCAAAGTGGATAATGCTATGCTCGGGATATAACAAGTCGACAATTTTGATAGCCCAATGCGCAATAACATCATTAGGTGGCAGATGGTTATCACTATTTCGCTTTCTAAACAGGTAACCGAAAAAATCGTCACTCATAAAAATACTGGTTAAATCTTAACACTAAATCCCTTTGTTTTGTAGCGTAAATATATCGATTAGCCTTTAGCTCTACGTCATTTACTCATCAAAATGTTTACCCTCAAAAACCAGCATTTAGCACAAAGGTTATCCGCATTATGCATGGTGATATAACAGAAGTTCTATATAAAATCCCCCAATAAAACACGAACGATATAAATGACTTATTACCGTCATCGCCAATCAACAAAAGGTACTTCATCAGGAAATGATTAAACGGGGGAATGGCGTGGCATTATAAAAATATTCTACTGATGCTGGTGACGCACAACTGTCGTAATATTTAATTCTTCCGGTTTTACAATCAGACCGGTAGAATCTACATTATTTTCATCAGCCAAGGCTTTGCCAGAAGGCTTTTCGTCTGCAGTAGCAGCCTTTCCAGGATTTTTAACTGTTTCCATGCTTTCAGATAAATTTGCTGGTGAAAGAGATAGGTAATACCAAAGGCCACCACCAATCAGCAATACCAGAAGCAAACCAATCGTCCAGTTTTTGTTTTTTGGAGTCTCTGCTGTTTCGTTTTTAGAAAGATCAAATTGAGTTCTGGCTTTTGCCAACGGCTCATTTTTATTTAAATCAAATGACATAATTTTTATTTTAAGTATGCATATCTACTAAGGTTTGCAGGCTTCCGGTATGCGCACGGCCCATCGCTTCAAACTCCCAGCTGTCTCCGGAACGAAATAAGCGACCAAATTCCACCGCATCTTCATTCGCGTTAATAATCCTTTAATTTATGTAAACCCTAAAGTTTTACCAATCTTCATAATCTATGGAGATTGTTTTGATTTATGCCTCAAAAATATAGGAATCTTAAAGCTCTTTTTTACGGGAACCCAGAATTGCAACGTTTTTCGTTTATCATAAATTATTCGAACTATACGCTGGCGAAGAACAGGTCGCAATGCTTATCTTCGTTAATTAAATTTAACCATGCTTATATACGAAACGTTACGCATACACATTGAAAAACAAATTGCCTTAACAGATGAAGAATTTGATTTTGTGCAACAGCATTTCGAAGTTAAACGATATAAAAAACATCAATTTATTATTCAGGAAGGTGAAATGGTGCGGTATTCTTATTTTCTAGTTTCAGGATTAACTAAACTGGTCCATCATGATGAAAGTGGTAAAGCACATATTGTTTCTTTTGCCATGGAAGATTGGTGGGAAAGTGATTTCCATGCTTACCTCACGCAAACACCAGCAATGCTTTCGCTGGAATGTATTGAAGATACGGTGGTGCTATGCATCTCTTTGGTAAATTATAGAAAGCTGTGCTCCCGACTTCAAAAAGTAGAATCTTTCTTTCTGGAGAAAGCACACTTCGGTAATATCGCCGCACAAAGGCGAATCTTATCGTTACTTACTGCTAACGCAAAAGAGCGTTATGAACAATTGCGAAGACAATATCCTTCTTTATTTCAGCGGGTTCCAAAATCCTTGCTCGCTGCTTATCTCGGTGTATCCAGAGAAACATTGAGCAGGCTGTCAGATTAGCGTGTGATAAACATCACAAAAAAATGGTGATGTCCCGCAACTGATCTTAACAATTATTCTCTCAATTTTGTGGTATAGCAAATTCGCTATAATGAAACAATTTGACATGGAAAAACGAGCAATAAATCCCTGGAATTGGCAGGATCAAAGAAATTATGTACAAGCTGTAGAAGTGAAAGCAGCGAATGGAACGTTGTATTGTTCAGGACAAACTGCTATTGATGCTGATGGAAAATCTAGTGATGCTGATATGGCTACGCAACTTACGCAAGCCATTGCAAACCTGGAACAGTTAATTACCTCGGCAGATTATGATTGCAAAAACATTGTCCGCTTAAATGTTTACCACACCAATATTGATGAATTTTTTAATAACTTTCAGATCCTTCAAGATTGGGTGGTGAAACATGGTATTAAACAGGCCACAACAGTAATGGAAGTGAAAAGTCTTTTTGAAACCTTAAAGGTAGAACTGGAAGCCACTGTGGTAAAGTAGAAGATTTTACTGCCAGAGACAGTATCATACATTCGAAATGTCATCTTGAGCCTGCCGAAGGGCCTTAAAAAGAATTGCTTAACGGTATTCGGCAAGCTCAACATGACAAATTTTAATACAGAAGGCCTTTTGAATTTAAATCAAACCTGTTATATCATCTATTTCTTTTCTCTGATGTAGATATTATTGTGGTTAGATTTAAGGATGAAATCTACTCCACCACCATTTATTTTTCCATTAAGTGATTCTGCATAATTCCCACCCTCATAGCCAAATACAGGAGCATTTTCATCCTGGTTTTCACTGTTGGCAGCTAAACTTTTGATGGTTAAAGCCTGAACGCCCTTTCCAATAGTTAGTGTTTTTACAGGTTGCCCTGTTGCATTCGTTTTCGGGTTAGAAGCGGGATTTATTGCAATTTTCAAGTCATCAGCTGCATAGATTTTGCCATAGTTACTGATCACTTCGAGATTTGCTTTTACAGAAGCAGGAAGCGCAATATCAACATGCCCATTCACAGATATAATAGAAATGGGACCTTTCAAATCAGCTGGAAATGACGCATCAACCGAGCCATGTAAGGTTTTGATATTCATAGGACCGACATTGTTGGTTAATACAATATCATTTCCGGTTACCGCTACATCAATCTCTGTTTTCAAATTTTTAAGTGTAACTGTATCCTGATACATATTGCTGTTATTGGCAAAGGAAACACGGACGTTTCTTGGTAATTTGATGCTTAATTTTGGTTGGTTAGCCACGCTAACCGGATTTACATTAATATCATCTCCCCTTACGGTAACATCAAAACCCAAACCGCTATTATCTTTAAAACCAGAACTGTTAAATGCCTTTAGTCCTTTAGCACGCTCATCAACTTCTTCATCTTCATTTTTAGGAAGAGAGAAAATAATTTCATTTCCATCGTAACCCTCTACCGTAACCCCGCTGATGTTGAGGTTCAGTTTTCCATTATTTTTAGCAAGCTTGTATTGTTTTTGTGCCGAGGCCGACAGGCCAGTGGTAAATAGGGCAAATAATAAGATCAATTGTAGTTTCATATCTTTAGTGTTTATGTTGATTAAAATTTATTTTCTTTAAGCAGGATCTGGTAAACCTCATCTTTAACTGCCTCCAGTGTAGATGGATCATTCACAAGGGCGTAAAGCCGCTCATCAATCTTGACATTTTGCATTTTACCCAAAAGATTAACAAGTGAGAGTTGTAACATCGGATCATTCTGGTGATTGAGGGCGTTTACCAAAAGATTGGTAACATGTGCATCTTGCCTATATTTCTCCAACACACTCAATGCAGCCAAACGCACATTGCTGTTTCCGTCATGCTGAATGGTTGCAGCCAGACGATCAAGCATATCATAACTGATCAATTCACTTTTTTTGATGGCTAAAACAGCGGCCAACCGGGTACTTGATGAAGCGCTGTCGTTTAACTTTGTATAAAGCATCTGATCGGGTGAGGGTATGAACGGAACTTCTTCTTTGCTTTGATGCTTTTTTACATGAGAAGTTGTTTCATGTGCAGCAAACTGAGTCTGTTTTGCATTCTGGGTAACGGCCTTTACTAATGGCTTCTCAGCAATTTTTGGGTGTTTATTCTGCTTATTCAGGGCCAGGTGCTGTTCAGTTTTTTTAGTCTGTTGCGTACTATTGAAGAACCATAATCCAATAGTACATACCAGTAAAACTGCTGCTGCAGCCATCCAGCTTGCAGGTTTGATATTTAAAATACGGTGCTTTTTTACCATGGGTTCTTGAGCCAGACTGGCTTTAAATCCCGCCAGGTTAAACTGCGGAGCTTCCAGATGATCGAAATCTTCCCGGTGCTGCTCCACAAAATCTTTTATCGGATCATTCATAATAAGCTTTATCTTTTAGTGATACTAATATTCTTTTTTTTGCCCGATGGTACTGCGTTCTGACAGTAGACGGGGCCAGACCTAGTGTAAGTGCGATTTCATCCTGTGGCATTTTTTCAAAAAGGTACAGGGTTAAAATTGTTCTGTACCCGTCCGAAAGCTCGTCAATACAACGCCTGACATCCTCAACACGGCTTTCAAAAATTTCATCTTCCCTGATGTCATAATCAGCCTCGGCCATGAACTCATAGTTGTCCAGATCTGAAAACAGCAGTTTCTTTCGCCTGAGGTGCGAGATCGATTTATTGATCGCCATTCTCCTTACCCAGGCTTCAAAACTATTGATTTGCATTAACCGCTTCTGATCGCTAAAGACATTGCAGAAAGTTTCCTGCAAAATATCTTCTGCCTCCGCACTGTGCGCAACCAGCCGGCTAATGGAATTAAAAATCCCCCTGGCATATCGGTTATAGAGCCCGGTATAACCCGCATCCTTGCCCCGAAGGCACATGGCAATCAATTCCTGATCAGATATGTTTTCTTTTTGAAGCAAGTAGCGTTTCTGTTAATTTTTAATTCAAGAAGTTTCTATTCTATCCTGAAGTCGCAATAGGGGAAATAATGTTGCATCTGCCCTTTGATTTATTTAAAAATAAATCAAAGGGTCTAAAATATTCCATAAATTACTGTTTAAAGATCGGTAAAATCATTCATTTTAAACAGATGATGACCAAGATAAGATGTCCTGTAGGCCTTTTAAATTGATCTTTCTGCATTTTTTAATGCGCAGCATTTTTCTTCAGCATCCCACACCGTTAAAAAAAATTAAAATATTTTCGATGCCAGGCAATAATGTATTAAAATGATCGTCTTTATATGGAGAGCGTTAATTTAGATTAAACGGGAGTCGTCTTTATGATGATTCCCGTTTTCTTTTGGATTCAATTTGAACAGGAGCTGTTGAGGCATTTCCTGATTCAGTAATATTTAAGCTCCTGTTCTCACCCTAACGATCCGTTATACCCCTCAAAATAGATTATTTTAAAATTATTTTCAGTACCGGGCAATAATGTATTAAAATGATCGTCTTTATATGGAGAGCGTTAATTTAGATTAAACGGGAGTCGTCTTTATGATGATTCCCGTTTTCTTTTTTTTACGGTTCTTTGGATTGAAGATTATAAAATCAATCACCAGCTGAAGAGAAGATTGGCATTGTGGGGATTGATCCCTTTTCGCTTTTGTGCGAAGGAGAATCTTCATCTTTCATCTGGCTTTATTGTCTTTTAAAAAAGCTTGAAGTAGCTATATTATGACCGATGCGCTTCACGAAAATCGCAATCAACTGCCGAATTGTTTTTAAGAAGTATTCCGGAAAAAGATCCGGATTGATGATATTTGCTTAATTTGCATTCGTTTTTTTGAGATTATTACCATTTAATATATGAGCAATACAGCCGCGAATCAGGATCGTTTCGGAGCCCTTGTAGCCGCAACGTCAGATGTTGTTTATCGCATGAGTCCGGATTGGGAGGTGATGTATGAACTCGATGGCCGGGGTTTTTTAAAAAGCACTTCTGAACCGCTTACAAACTGGCGGAACCATAACGTGCATCCTGCTGATTTGCAAATGGTAAATGAGGCAATATCCTGGTCCATTGCCACAAAATCAATGTTTGAACTGGAACACCGTGTTTTGCGTGCAGACGGAAGTACAGGCTGGACCATTTCCAGGGCTGTACCCATATTAAATGATGCAGGAGATATTTTGGAATGGTTTGGTGCTGCCAAAGACATTACGCTTCGCAAGCAAACAGAGCATGAACTTCAGCAGGCGAAAGAGCTGGCAGAGCAGCAACAGCGGCTTTATGAAACGGTAACATCTAATACACCTGATCTGATTTATGTATTTGGATTAGATTACCGCTTTACCTATGCCAATAAAGCTTTGCTTGAAATGTGGGGGAAGCGTTGGGAAGATGCCGTGGGCAAAACCCTGCTTGAGAATGGTTATGAACCCTGGCATGCAGAGATGCATGAGCGGGAAATTGATGAGATTATTACCACCGGAAAACCCATTCGGGGTGAGGTCGATTTCCCTCATGCGGCACTGGGTAACAGAACTTACGATTATATCCTGACACCCGTATTTGATTCCAGTGGTCTGGTGGTAGCTATTTCAGGAATTACCCGCGATGTTACACAACGCAAGCAACAGGAGCAGGAAAAATTCAGGTTGTCTGCCGAACTGGCTTTATTAAATGAAGCCGCTGAAGCAACAAACGAGGAACTTAATGCGGCCAATGAAGAACTTCAAACTTCCCAGAACAGGCTGAGCGAAGCCAACAGGAACCTGGAACTGATTTTAAATATGTTACCGGCCTCCGTGGTCGTCATCCGTGGCTATGACCTGGTGGTGGAATTGATTAATGAAAGTAACCTGAAATACTGGAACAAAAGCAAAGAAGAGGTTTTAGGAAAAAGGTTTCTGGACATATTGCCGGATCTGGCCGATCAGCCTTTTGCCGGCCAGCTTCGCAAAGTAATGGATACCGGCGAAGTCATTGATGTAAAGGAAAGCCCTGTACTGTTTACTATGCCGGATGGTACCATCCGCGAAACTTATGTAGACTATACTTACCAACCCCTTGCAGATGCTTTTGGCAACAGAAACGGGGTACTGGTGATGTCTTTTGAAATTACAGAAAGGATACTTTCTAAACGATTACTCGAAAAATACACTGCCGAACTTACCCAGGTAAATAAGTCGCTTTCTATCGCGAACAATAAACTGGCAGCCAGTGAGGCTCGATTTAAGTTTTTTATTGAGGAGGCACCTGTGGCCATTGGAGTTTTACATGCCAGGGAGCTGATTGTGGAAACCGCCAACCAGAAGATATTGGAAGTTTGGGGTAAAAGCCCTGAAATTATAGGATTACCGCTTGCTCAGGCACTACCGGAATTAAGTGGTCAGCCTTTTCTAGGCATACTGGATAATGTATTTATGACCGGCGTACCCTTTTACGCCAATGAAATCAGCGCCATGTTAAATCATGGAGGAGAATTAAAAGAAATCTTTTTTAATGTAGTTTATCAACCTGTAGTTGGACAGGATGGAGCCGTATCTGATATATTGATCGTTGCGACAGATGTGACAGAACAAGTTCATGCGCGCAGATCGATTGAACAAAGTGAGCAGCATTTCCGGAAACTTGCTGACCTGGTGCCCGCCAAGATTTCTAATGCTTTACCAAACGGCATGGTTACTTTCTCTAATCAGCACTGGCTGGATTTTACAGGAATGAGTTTTGAAAATCTTCGTGATTTTGGCTATTACCAGATCATGCATCCTGATGAGATTGCCTCCTTTAAAAAAGGGCTGGAAGTAGCAGCAGCTAATGGCACTCCACATGTTGCAGAAATGCGCTTTAAAGACAGAAATGGCAACTATATCTGGCATTTAAACATCTCATCGCCTATTTTAGATGAAGAAGGAAAGGTAATGATGTGGGTGGGATCTACAACTGATATTCAAACAATAAAAGAGGAAGAACAGCGTAAAAGTGATTTCGTAAGCATGTTAAGCCATGAACTTAAAACGCCGGTTACCTCCATTAAGGGGCATGTACAACTGGCCTTACGGTTATTGTCAAGAGAAACATTATCTCCATCATTACAAAAACTGAGCACCTCATTATCACGTATTGATGTACTGCTTTTGCAATTAACCGGACTCATCAGGGATATGCTTGACCTTAGCCGGATTGATGCCGGCAGGATGGATTTAAAGGTAGAACATTTTGCAATTGATACATTGGTAAAAGAAGTGGTAGAAGATTTTCGCCTGAGCCATCAGCAATATGTTTTCCACCTGGAAACGGCTGCGAATGTATTTGTTCATGCCGACCGCGACCGGATCAGCCAGGTACTGATCAACCTGATCGCCAATGCAATCAAGTATTCTCCTAAAAGCAACCAAGTTGATATCGCTGTTGCCACAACTGAAAATGAAGTGTTGATTGACATCAAAGATTATGGAATTGGTATTGAAGCAAAAGACCAGACCAAAATTTTTGAACGCTTTTTCAGGGTAGAGGGTCAGAATGAGAAATATTTCAGTGGTTTTGGAATCGGATTATTTTTAGCGCATAATATCATATCGAGGCATGGGGGTGAAATCTTATTGGAAAGCGAGCGGAATCAGGGCTCAGTGTTTACTGTACATCTTCCAATTTAGAAGTTTTACTCATGCATTTATTTAGTTTTTAGCAAAGCCCGATTGAATAGTTTACCTCTAAAACTCTGTTTTATTTAGTAAACGGGACTGAAAATTTTTTGGCTATTTCATGTTGTTGTAATTGATCACCATTTGGCAAAATCATATAATTTTGATCAGTAACCGGATTTATGATTACCTGATAACCGCCCCTACAATTTTGATATCGATAAGCAAATGCCTTTAGTCCTTTAAATAACCCCTCTGTTTTAGCCATTTGATAAACATGCCGGGAACAGCTTATTCTAAAAATACACCGGGGCTCTTGGTTTTTAGCCTTGAGCATCCAGTATATTTTAATTAAGAATAGCAGCAGAAATCTCATTATAGATTTTTCCCAAATACAACCATCTGATATGAGGCAAGATAACCTGGTTTTGCACCAAACCCAAAGCATCCGGGATCTGGTTGCACATAAGTAGAAACACTCTCCAACCTGATGTATATCCAGCCTTCGTTAAGATAGTGGTTGATAGTTTGCTCCAATTGTTCTGCTACTGCTACAGTAGTCTGCTTTTTATGATCTATGGTAGCGGTAAAAGGTATAACTTTATATTCCATATTAGTTGATTTACTGCGTATTGATTTGTTAAGATTCAAATGTAATACACCACATCAAGCTAATCTTACGGGTTTCCGTAACGAAAAACTGATAAAGAAAACTATATGTTTTTAAAAAGAACATAGGTTTTATCTATATCATTAAAATTAAGTGATGACATTCCATTAAATATATCATGCCACCAATTAATCAACTGCTTATATCGCTACCTTATTTTGTTTGCTTTCAGGTATTCAATCAATGCCTTCGGATGATCGGTCTGTACACCCTGTATGCCTTTATTGATGGCATTTTTCCAATCATCAGGCATTTCATTGCTTTTTTGAACATCCAGAAATACACTAATTCCTAAAGATCTGATCACCGGTAAAAGATTTTCGGCCGGAATGTTATCCACAGCATCCAGAGGCATTTTGTCCAAAGCTGCTAATAATGCTTCCCTTGTTCTAATGGTCTTATTTAAACTGAACATTAAGGGCATTTTCGGCGCAATCTTTTTCCACGAACAGTATTGTTTCAGCTCATTAATGTAAACCAATACCTGATCTGTCATCCCTGCTTTTTCAATTTCCTTGTAAGCCAGACCTACATCCGCAGCTTTAAAATCAAGGTAAATATTGATCCTACCTTTGCAGGTTTTTAATGCATCAGCAAAGCTGGCGATCTGGTGCAGGCTACCATCTACCCCTTTTAGCGTAAGTTTTTTTATGGTTTCAAAATCAAGGTCCTTTATCAACCCCTTTCCATCACTCACCTGATCTACACGGTCGTTGTGTAAAAGAACCAGTTGCCCGTCACGGGTAGTCCTGAGATCCAGCTCAACATAATCTGCACCCAGTAAAATAGCTTCCTCAATAGCAGCTATCGTATTTTCAGGTTTGTTGAGGTGGCTTCCACGGTGTGCAATAACGATAAAACCATGTTTTGATTTAGGCAGTGACTTTGCTACCTGTTGCGAAAAACAAGTGAAACAAAAACAGCTCATTAAGATGGCGCATAAGGCCAGTTTCTTTTTTGAGTTCATCTTTTATGGTTTTAAAGCCGGGTTCAAATCTGTAAATGCTGCTGCACGGTTTCTACTTGTCTTTTGCAATGAAAAAGCATCGAAAAGCTCACCGGAAGTTTTATAGGCTTCAAATTTAAGTTTATCGCCATCTACGTGAATCACCTGAAAAAGCTGGGTATTCTCTAAGGATACATCCATCCATTTGGCGCCATCTACCTGGTACATTTTAGGCCCTGCTACCGAAACCAGGTAAACTGGTCCACTTACATCCCGTCCGGATAAACCTCTGGGCAGGTTCTGCCCCCGGCTATAAGTATGGTCATGCCCCTGCAAAACCAGGTCAATGTGGTATTGATCAAATAGTGGTTTAAAGCGTTCTCTGAACGCCTTATTGTCACGGCTTTTTGCCGTAGAGAAAATAGGGTGGTGAAAGGTGATCACCGTCCACAACTTCTTATTTTCTTTCAGTACTTTTTCTAGCCATTCATATTGAGCCTTGGCAGAAGCTTCATCTAGGATGATCATTTGCGAATCTAAGGAAATAATGCGTACGTCCTGATAATCTACATAATATACCGATGATTCAAGCCCCCTTGGTCCGTTGCCGGCAAAGGTGTACTGTACGCCCCAGTGTGGATCTAAAATGAGCTTTCGCTGATCGTCCCGTACATATTCATGGTTTCCCGGTGATGGAATACTTGGGATCATACCATTAATAAAGCCACCACCATAATGCCATTCGCCCCATTCCTGATCATTATTAGAACGGTTGATTAAATCTCCGGTATGAATAATGAACCGTGCATCAGGCTGGTGAGAAAAAGCCTTGCGGATAACCCGCGACCATTTGGAACGGATATCATTTTGCGCATCGCCCAGGTATATAAAAGAAAACGGTTCATTTTTGGCTGAGGCTGTAGTAAACTGAAACCATTCGCTCCAGTGTTCACCTGAACCTACCCGATAGGCATACACCGTTGCTGGTTTTAAGTTAGTAAAAGTAACATGGTGATACTTGGCCGTTTCATAATTATTTCTGCCATTTAATACGGTAGAGCTGGCATCGTAACTTGTTATGGCCTTTTCTAATGCAGGGTTGGCATCCTCAGCTTTAATCTGTGCCTTTGAAGCCATGATGGTTGTATCAGTACGCCAGTTAACCGTTTGGCTGGTTGCCGGATCTCCCGCCCAGGTTAAAATTACACGGTCAGGGTATTGAGTTGGACTAAAGTTCTGGGCTGATAGTTTGGTTAGCACTCCGCTCGAAAGCAAGGTGATAATTAAAATTGATTTTATAAAGGATTTCATGTTGATTCTGATTAAAATTTAAATTATTTCAGGTACCACATTAGGGTGTACTGATTGTCTGTACCGAAAGCGGAGACAGCTTTCTGATAATTGGTTTTGTTCTTTGCGCTTTCCGAATCCGGATAGATGTAACGTTTAGGGATTCCTCTTCCGGCAGCCAGCGGACCAGTAACAAAAGCGGGATAACCTGTTCGGCGTTGATCAAACCATCCTTCAGAACCTTTAAACAACATGGCCATCCATTTTTGGGTAACCAGTTGCACGAGTGTACCGTCGTATTTTACCAGTGGCTGATTGTAATAAGATTGGGCTGCTGTTACCCCATAACTGCTCATCGATTCTTTAATCGCTTTGTAGTACATGGATTCTGCTGTTTCTCCATTGAGCGTAATTTTACCTTTTTGCAGCGCTTCTGCCAGAATAAAGCACTGTTCGGTATAGGTTACCAGGCTGGCCTTTAATAAGGGATTGGCTGAACCTCCATTTTTCCTGAAAAATGAGGAAGAAAAAACAGAGACATGATCTTCTCCACCATTATAGGCCGATGGCGCATCAATGGCATTGGGTACGCCCACATATTTATTAAAATCTACAGTTGATCCAACCGTACTTTTTACAGGCTCTACCCAAACGGCCAGCCTTGGGTCATTTCGCTCCATCAGGCGATCTACCAGTTCCTTGCTCACTTTAGTTTTCAAATAGTCGAAATCAATCATGGCTAAAGGACCACCAGGCCAGCTATAAGTAGCCATGTTCCCCAGGTAGGCTATCTCTGCATTATCAGCACTGCTTTCAAAAATGGGAAATGCTGTTTTATCATTCACGATCTCCTGCATTTCAGTAAAGGCTGGCGCATAGTTTTTAGAAATGCGCAATAACATGCGTAAACGCAGTGAATTGGCAAACTTTCTCCAGGCGAGGGCATTTCCTTTAAACATCACATCTCCCTTGGCATTAATCTCCTGTACATTACTTTTCAGCAAATTATTGGCTTCCTTAAGTTCTCTTAACAAATCGGGATAGATGGTTTGCTGCTGATCATATTCCGGATAAATCAGATTGGCTTCTTTAGATTTAAGTGCTTGCGAATAGGGAATATCTCCATATAAATCAGTTAGATAGCCAAAATTAAAGGCTTTCATAATTTTACTAATGGCGATATACTGGTTTTCTGATCGTTTTTGTGCGGTTTCTAAAAAAGTTTTATTCACGGCTAAACGGGCATAAATATCATCCCAGTCAACAGGACCCCAATCAAGCAGGTCATAACCCGTATTGCGCACCAGTGTCAGGTATCTTGCTGCCGAAGCGGGTCTTCTGTCAACGGCATTTTCCTGGTAAGCGTAGGCTGTTGACACCAATACATCAGACATTAAAAACTCCGTACTGGTGGTTTCTGGCGCATTAGGGTTGGTATTGATCTTTTCAAAGTCTTTAGTGCAGCTTGCCAATAACACTGTAATGGCGAACAAAAGCGTTATATATTTGAATTTCATTTTATACAGATTAAAAATTACAACTTAGTTTACAGCCGAAGGAGCGGGTGCCAGGCAAGGTCCAGTGGCCTACCCCTAACTTAAAGCCTTCGGTAACACTCATGGTTGTTTCCGGATCATAACCCAATCCATTGGCTGTCCAGGTGTACAGATTCCTTCCGATCAGGGATATGGAAAGGTTACTGATGGGGAGTTTGCGGATAAGCTTTTGATGAAATACATAGGTTAATGAAGCTTCCCTGATTTTCAGGAACGACGCCGAATAGGTCAACCTTTCATAGTATTTATTATATGTATTGTTATAAAAATCGGCAGCGGCAATAATGATTTTGTTTTCGGTCAGGTTGCCATTGGCATCTGCGATATAACCCGGAATGATCATCCCATCATTGCGCTTTCTACCCTGCGAATCTGTCCACGGCAAGCCCCCTGTTTCTGCATCCCTGCCCGTGAGCGTATTATCGGTTAAGCCTGCGTTAATCAGGCTTTTAACCACGTAGGAGTAAAAATTACCACCTTTGCGCCAGTCTAACAGCACATTTAAAGTGAAGTTTTTATAGCTAAAGGTATTGTTAAAGCCTACGGTAAAATCAGGATTATAATTACCTACCTTAATGTATTCTGAATTATTGCGGATATAATGCCCGGTTTTATCCAATAAGGCTGCTCCGGCATTTGGTCCGCTGGTTACTTTGGTATAGCTTGGCGTATAGAAGTCGCCGATTTTGGTTCCTTCTTTAATCAGGTAACGGATGTTATCACCATCGGCACTACCCATGGAGTACTCCTTCAAACCTGCTGAAAGCTCAATCACCTTATTTTCGTTTTTCGTAAAGTTTACATTGGTTTCCCACTTAAAGGCACCATTAAAAGGCACAGCATTTAAACCAATTTCCCAACCGCTGTTTTGAATATTCCCGGCATTGATTAAGCGGTTAGAAGCACCGGAGGCAATGGTTGTTGGAATATTAATAATCTGGTTTCTTTTATTGGTTTTGTACCAGGTTACATCTATACCTACCCGACTTTTAAAAAAGCGCAGATCGCCGCCAAATTCATATGAGGTTGCAATTTCGGGTTTCAGGAAGTTATTCTTCAGGTTAAACTCAATGGTGGCCCTTTTTACATCGCCCCAGTCCTGGTTAAATGGAATGGTATTGTATAACTGATAGGGATCGGTATCACTACCCACCTGTGCCCAGTTAGCCCTTAATTTAATAAAGGAAATTGCATCAGATTTAATTTTGAACAGGTCCGTTACAATGGTACTTAATGATGCAGATGGATAAAAGTAAGAGTTGTTTTCGGCAGGTAAAGTGCTCGACCAATCATTTCTTCCTGTTAAATCCAGAAAAATCATATCCTTAAATGAGACCTGACCTAAGCCATACAAACTGTTAATGTGCTTATGTGAATTGTATTGCGAATTCACAATGGTACCCGCCTGAGCGTTGCTAATGTTATATACCCCCGGAATGCTGAGGCTTTCTGTTTTCTGTGCCGTACTCCGGTTGGTTTGGCTCATCTGGTTGCCACCCGCCGAAAGACTGAATGACCAATTCTGGTTCAGCAGTTTCTTATAGCTGAGTAAAAAATCAGTATTTTGTTCCTTAAAAAAAGAATTGTCTACACCGTACCCGCCATATTTAAACCTTTTCGAACTAAAAGGGCGTTTGGTTTCATGCATTTCATTGTACAAATCCAAACCCGTCCGCACCATTAAACTCAGCTCTTTGGTGATATCATAAACGGCCTGCACATTCCCGGTCAAACGGTTTCTGTCGTACCCATTGGTATGTTCGTAGGCAACAAAGTATGGGTTATCTGAATCATCTGCAGAAAACTGTTCGATGTTTTCCCTTCCCGGTTTCCAGTAATTCTTCAGGTCGTTGATATTCATGTTTGGAGGAAGCGAGTACAACATCTGGGTAACACTTTCCCGGTAGGCTGATGGCCTGTTATCGCTCTGGTTATTTACATAGCCTACATTGGAACTGATTTTTAGCTTAGGATGCAACACATAGGTTGCAGAGAGGTTCAGGGTATTCCTTTTTAAATCAGTGTTGGGCACTATGCCTTTATTGGTGAGGTTGGTGTAGGATAGGCGGTAATTACCATCTGCATTTTTTCCACTAATGGCCATATTATTGGTGTAGGTGCTTCCGGTTTCATAAAAATCCTGTGGATTATTGCCATAGGATACCCAATCTGTAGCGATTGGTTTTCCATTGGCATCAAGCGGACTGTTCCATTGCAGATGCTTGGTCCCTACATCAAGCCTTGGACCCCAGGCAGAGGAGGTAGAAGAAGCTGGATCATCGGTATATTCGCCACCACCAAATGTATGCTGAAAGTGAGGAAACATCCAGGCCTGATCGTACATGGCGTTGGAGTTGAAGTTAATGCCCAATCCTTTTTTACCGGCAGAACCATTTTTAGTGGTAATGAGCACCACACCACTTCCGGCCCTGCTGCCATAGAGTGCCGCAGCACTGGCGCCTTTAAGGATCGTAATGCTTTCTACATCATCCGGACTAATGTCTGCAATCGGACTTCCATAATCAACCGATGAACGTCCAACTTCTGTTGTGGCACGGAGTGAATGCGCTACCGGAACACCATCCACCACAAACAGTGGCTGGTTATCTGTTGCGATAGATGATTGCCCTCTGATGGTGATGAATGCGCTTGCCCCGGGATCTGAACCTGTACTCACTACATTCACACCCGCCACTTTTCCTGCCAACGAGTTCACTACATTTACTTCTTTTACGGTATTCACATCGCAGCCCTTTACTGTAGCAATAGAATAACCCAATGCTTTTTCAGCACGTTTAATACCCAGGGCAGTAACGACTACTTCAGAAAGCGCTGTTTCATCAGGAATGAGGCTAATGTTTAATTCGGTTGCACCACGAACTGGGCTTTCTTTGGTCTGGTAGCCCATCATCCGGAAGATCAGCGTGGCTGAATTATCGGTTACATTCAGGCTGTAATCGCCGTTAAGGTTGGTGGTGGTATTGTTGTTACCTGCCTTTTCTATTACATTTACGCCAGGTAATTGTAAACCTTTTTCATCGGTTACCTTACCTTTTACCCGTACTGATTTTTTGATAATGATCTGGTTTTTTTCGATCAGATAGGTAAGTTGCAAGGGTGGCAATATCCTGCCGAGCACACTGCTTACAGATTCATTATCAACTTTTAAACTACTGATTTGCAAATGATCTATATTATCTTTATTGGTATAGACAAAATAGAGACCGGTTTTCTTTTCGATGGTTTTGAAAAGTGTAGTTAAGTTTCCTTGTTTAATGTTGATGCTTACTTTAACGTTTAGTTGCTGTGCATTTACGGGTGATGCCTGTCCTACAAAGAACATAACAGAGAGCATGATGTAAATAAGGGTAAAAAAACGCATGACGCTAAAAATTAATTGACCAGTCACTGCTGACTTTTTCATAACTTTGTTTGTTTTAATCTTGATGGGTTAAAATAAAATTTAAAATTTCTTAGCTGCGGCATGCGCCAACATGCTGCAGCTTTCTTATCGTTTGTATTTAATTACATTTACCTCCTTTTATATAAATCGTTTGTTTGTTAATGGTATAGTGAATATTAAATGTGAGCGCCAGCGTGCGCAACACTTCACTGATGCTTACATTGTTAAACTTTGCAGTGAGTTCACAGCTGTCGAATGACTGATCGGAAATGATCTTCACTGCATATTTTCTGGAGATGGTTTGAAATACCTCTTCCATTGGGGTTCTATCAAAATACATTTTGCCAACCCTCCAATCAACTGATGCCTGTGCATCTTCTACGTTCAGACACCTCAAGCGGTTGGATTTTAAGTCATAAATTACTTGTTGATTGGGCAATAGATGAACGGCAACTGATTGTTTACCTGCTGAATCTCTCGAAACTGCCACCTTGCCCGTTAGTACGGTTACTTCTGGCTGATTATTTTTCCAGGCACGGATATTAAAGCTGGTGCCCAGAACCCTGGTTTGAATATTCTGGCTCCTCACAACAAAAGGATGTGCAGGATCTCGCTTTACCTTAAAAAATGCTTCTCCGTTTAACTTTACCGTTCTGATGGCGGCATGTTTAAGGTTTTTAGGGAAGCTGATGCTACTGCCGGCATTCAGCCATATTTCTGAACTGTCAGGAAGCAATATATTGATTATCTTGCCCTCAGCGGCTTTCTCGGTTATCCAGGTGATTGCGCTTTCTGAAACAGGTTGTTGTTTTTGATTCTTAAAAACGAAGAATACCAGTGCACCGGTTATTGCGGCAGCACTTGCCATGGTCAACCAGTTTAATTTTTTGATTGTTCTGGTTTTTGCAGGCTCCAACTGCTGTTTAATACTTGCAAAACTTTCCTGCCAAGAATGATCCTCGTGCAGAGTTGCTGTATCTTCCCACAAGTGCAGTGCCTGCTCCAATTGCTCCAGCCGATCGGGATCATTACCAGCCCAATCTTTAAGGTCTTGCTCCAGCAATTCAACTTCTAAATTACGCCCACCGTTACGCTCTTTTTCCGCTACATATGCGAGTACTAATTTCCAGGTTTCCTGATCCATTCTAATGCCTTTATACCTACAAGACAAGAATCAGAGCTGCACTACGGGCCGCAAGTTGTTAACGTTACATGAATAAATTGTTAAGGAGCAGCCTACCTAAATTCTGATTTGTTATTTAATACTTTTTGCTGAAGAAACTGAAAACCTTTTACCAGGTGGTCTTCTACAGTTCTTACTGAAATATCCAATAAAGCCGCTATTTCCTTGTAACTCAAACCATCAATCCGGTACAGGTAGAAAATCAGTCGCCGCCTTTCTGGCATCTGATTGATTAAAGCATAGAGCATGCGGTTCCGGTCTTTATTCTGGAAGCTTTGCGCCGGTGTTTCTTTAAGATCTGTTATTTCGGGTGTTTCATCTTCACCATCTATATGCCAGAGTTTTACCCTGGCTTTTTTATGGTAATTGGTTGAGGCATTTTTGACTGCCCGGAAAAGATAGGCCTTTTCGTTGGCGGGGATAAGATTATTTTTCCAGATGGAGATGAACACATCATTTAAGATCAGTTGTGCTTCTTCTCTGTCTTTTACCAGGTAAACTGCATACTTTTTTAAGGTGGGGTACATCCGGCGGTAAAGGTCTTCGAATGATTTTTCATCGAATACCTGTTCCTGAGCATCATTAGATCCGGCCATATTATTTTTGCCCATTTATTGTTCCGGCAACATGATCATAAGCAAATGAACCCCTTATGAATCATTAAATCCAGAAGGAACATATTAAAAATGTAAGCCAGCCTTTTTTAAATAAAGAATCAATTCTGCCGGGCGATCGCTTTGCAGAATAGCGGGTTTCTTTTCAATAAGCCAGCCCCAGCTTTCTTTCTTTTTGTTTTCTTCTACGGCGAGGTCATCATCATGCCCCCCATTTAAGGAAGGCCACAAGCTATTTAGCCAAAGCACTTGTTTTGTAGCAATTTCAGGCAGCATTTTCAGGTTTTTCAAGGTATCGGTATCAAAAACAGGCTGAATAATACTTCTTTTATTGGGCTGGTAGCTTTTCATAATCGGGAGGGCATCAGTTCCTTTCATGTTCACCACCACCATCAGATACGCTTCTGCCGGAATGACTTCATGGCTTTTTAATTGATCAAAACTCAGGTTATCGCCTATATTTACAATGGTTTGGTTAAGGGTTTCCGTTTCCTGAAGAATCCGGAATACTTCTTTGAGGTGGTCATTTCCTTTATCCACATTAATTATGATTTTACCTTTTGCAGCCAGCATCATTTCTTTCAGTGTTGGAATCCGATGAGGGGTTGTTCTGCCCAGACCATTTTTTAACCTAAACTGTTGGATTTCGGCCAGCGTATAATCACTCACCTTTCCTTTTCCGTTTGTACTTCGGTCGATGGTTTGATCATGCATCACTACCATCTGGCTATCCTTCGTCATTTTAACATCGAGTTCCATGATATCGAAGCCTTTTTCTATGCTGTTTAAAAGCGCCTGCATCGAATTTTCAGGTGCATTTCTCCAATCCCCACGATGGGCGGCAACCAGTATTTGGTTATGGCCTTTACTGAATACGGCAGCCAGTTTCTGGTCAGGGTGTTGTGCAACGGCAGTCCGGGAGGATAGCATCAATATGCCTAATAAAAGCAGTGAACAGCTTCCTTTTTTAAAACAGGTTTTATAAGTCATCTTTTATAAATCTATGGAGATTGATAAATGGCGGCTGTTTTTCAGCCACCATTTAATTATCAAAATACAGGTAAACGATTAATAGCCGGGGTTCTGGTACATTTTTACCGGATCAAGCTTTACTTCATCAAAAGGAATCGGGAAGAATCTATCTTTAATGGTTACGTTCGCCAATTTGGCAATGCCAAAAGAAGATTGTGGTTTAGCCTTTAAATAGGCGGCCAGTTCGGTTGCCGTAAAATTTCTGATCAGATCAAACCAGCGCTGGTGTTCAAAAGCAAACTCTACCCTGCGTTCATGGAGAATGGCTAATTTTAAAGTAGGGAAAGCAGCGGCATAAGCAGCATTGGTTTTAGAAAGCGCATAATTTGGCATTCCGGCACGGGTTCTCACCATATCCAGGTATTGAATGGCTGCAGCATCATTCCCCTGCAGCATATTTACTTCGGCCAGCATCAGGATCACATCTGCATAGCGCATCAGGATCCAGTCGTTGCCACCATATCCGTTCGCTGTCGCCAATGAACTGGCATCGCGGAATTTGGTAATGAACCAATCTTTCACAATAGGATCATTGGCATATTTTACGGAGAAATCTTTTCTAAGGTCCGAAGCTTCGTATTCATTAATTAAATCTAATGTCACGTTTCCACCAATACCGGTTGATACCTTCATCGAGTTGATGGTTTCGCCTTTGGCCTGGTTATTTGCGGCGATGCTTGAGCTGTAATTTACATCGCCTTGTTTGTTGGCGATCTGGAAAATCAATTCTTTACAGGTTGTTTTTTTGTTTACATCAAACACATCCACATATGGAATTTCGGATAAATTTCCGAAGGTTTTCATATTATAGGCGGCCAAAAGGCAGGTATTGGCATTGGCCAGATTTTCAGCTTTATTGTTGGTAAGCGTTGCGGCCATAGTGAGGTAAACTTTGCCCAGGTAAGCATTAATGGCTGCTTTTGAAGCCCGGCCAATTCCAGCGGTTGACTGAAAATTAGGCAGGGTACTGCTCAAGCCGTCTTTTAAATCGGCAACAATCTGGTTATACACCTCTGCTTCCGGAGCCCTGAACGTAGCAGCGGTTACCTCTTCGGTAGTGACCAGTTGTTTGGTGACCAATGGAACCGGGCCCCATTTGCGCACCAGTTCAAAGTACATGATGGCCCTTAAAAACTTCGCTTCGGCAATATAATTGGCTTTGGTGGCCGGATTGGAAAAAGAAACCTTATCAATATTGGATAAAATAACGTTGCTTCTGGCAATCGAATTATAAAGGGCCAGCCAATGTGTTTTTAAGTAAGAGTTACTGGGCAACACCGAAAAATCGTTAAACTGGAAGGGTTCACCTGCATTACTCTGGTTATCGTTTCTTCCGGTATCATCAGAGCGTTCATCAGTAAACAAACCACTGTTCTCACCAATGGTATTGCTGTTTCTTAAGGCCTGGTAGGCACCATTAACAGCAAGCGAAACATCACTTTCTGTTTTAAAATAATTGTCTACCGTTACGGCATTGGGATTATTTTGTTGCAGAAATTCTTTTTTACAGGCACTTAAGCAAACTGTAGCACCCAGGGCAGCCATTAAAATATATTTTTTCATTTTATTAGATTCTAGAAGGTCAGTTTAATACCAAGGTTATAGTTTCTTGCAAGCGGATAATTTCCATAATCTACCCCAGGCGTTAAGTTCGCACCGCCATTGTAGTCTACCTCAGGATTATAACCTTTATAATTGGTAACCGTGAAGGCATTATCTACACTGGCATAAACCCGAATGTTACTCACTTTAAGTGTGTTGGCAATGGTTTTAGGGAAACTATAGCCTAAAGTAATGTTGGTACACCTGAAATAAGATCCATCCTGAAGATAGAAAGAGGATAAACGGGTATTGTTACTTTGTGTTCCGGCACGTGAGGCCCTGTAATTTAAGCCGCTGCCCGGATTGGCTTCATTCCGGTAGCGATCTGCCACCTGTGCATACTGGTTACCCGAACCTTCAAAATTGTACAGGTAATAATCCTGCCCATCCAACACCTGGTTGCCTTGGGAGCCATTAAATGAAGCCCTGAAATCGATCGTTTTATACGATGCATTTAAGGCGAAACCATAAGTAAATTTAGGATATGGCGTACCAATAACTGTTTTATCCGCATCATTTACAATTCCATCACCATTGGTATCCTGAAAATAGAGATCACCGATTTTAGCCGGATTGGTGGTAGAGGCTGAAGGTGCTACCTTACCCAGGTTGTCTGCCGTGATTCGACCTAATACCTTGAAACCATAAAACATACCTACTGGCTGACCTTCCTGTGTAATGTGGGTCATGTAAGAACGTTCGGCACCATTGGTTAAAATGGTACTCGCACCGCCCATATCCAATACTTTATTTTTGTTCAGCGCAATGTTTCCACTCAAACCTAAACTGAAATCATGGGTTTGGATGATCCTTCCATCCAGCTGAATATCGAAACCGGTATTGCGAACTTTACTGTCTGCCAGATTCGTAAGGATAGAAGCACTGCCTGAAACAGCTGAAATAGGTTGATTAAATAAGAGGTTATAAGAATTACTGAGGTAATAGTTAGCCATGATAGAGAGACGGTTTCTGAACAAACTAATATCTGTACCAAAGTTATACTGTGAGGTAGATTCCCACCCCAGTCTCGCATCCTGGATTGAATTGGGCCAGATGGCCGTAGCAATTGCATTGCCAAACACTACGCCGCCGGGTGCGCTCATTTGCTGCTGGGTTCTGTAATTTGGAATGTTGTTGTTTCCGCTTAAACCCCAGCTCGCCCTGATTTTTACGGTAGAATGTTCGCCCAGGAAGTTGTGGTAAAATTCTTCATCAGAAAGGTTCCAGCCCGCAGAAATGGAAGGGAAGTTACCATACTGATTTAAAGGTCCGAACCTGGAAGAGCCATCACGACGGAAAGTTCCCGACAAAAAGTATTTACCGGCATAATTGTAACTTACCCTTCCAAAATAGGAAAGCAAGGTATTGGTGGTTTTTGAGGCATTATCCAGGGCAAAAAAGCTTGGATCGGCACCTTTATCTGAAATCTCCCCGATATAATCATTCTGAAAACCTTTAGCCGAAACACGGATGCTATCACTTGTTGTTTTCTGTGCAGAATATCCTGCCAGTACATCTAATTTATGTTTTCCTATTGTTTTACTATAGTTCGTCGTAAATTCTGCCAGCTGATCTATCTGGCTCACTGTTCTGGCCACGGCATTAGCTGCCGTAACCGATGCGGTAGAGTACGGCGGGTTATTGCCACTACTCAGGCTGGTTGGCAGATAATAATCATATTTCTCATTATAGGTTTGCGTACCCAGGTTGGCTTTAAAATCAAGACCGTCTAAAATTTTATAGGTGGCATTGGCATTATAGGTGCTTCTGCTTCCCTTACGGGTAATTTTTAACTGTTCTACAGTAGCCAGTGGGTTTTCCGGATTTTGGATCCCATATTGAGAAGCCAGTGAGGCCATGCCAAACTGGATGGGATTGCCATTGCCATCACGTGCCGGGAGATAAGGCAGATAGAGCAGGGCAGACATCATCGGACTTAAATTGTACCGGCCTTCCTGCACCTCACGGTTGTTATTTTGTGTATAAGACACATTTGCTCCTACATGCAGGCGTTCACTTACATTTCCGTCAATATTGGCCCTGAAGTTGATGACTTTCTGATTGGTATTGGTTACGATACCATTGTTATCCTGATAACCGCCGCTCATAAAATACCTCACATCTTTATTCCCACCGTTAAAAGAAAGATTATGACGCTGGAAAGCTGCATTTCGATACAATTCATCCTGCCAGTCGGTATTGTATTGTGCAGGAATGGCCTGCTGGGTAGAAAAATTATAAAGATCAGAAGGGATACTTACACTACTCCCGTTGCCCACATTCGCAATACGGGTAGCATTGGCATCGCCAAACATTGAATCATTCCATGTCTTGCCAGAATTGACCCATAAATCTTTATAGGCATTGTTCCGTCCGTCGATGAGTAACTGAATAAACTGATTGGCATCAAGCAGCTTAATTTTTTTAGCCAGCTGAGAAACACCGCCCTGCACATCATATTCAAAATGACCTTTCCCGTCCTTGCCTCTTTTGGTCGTAATCAATACCACACCACCCGAAGCTCTTGAACCATAAATGGCTGCAGATGCAGCATCTTTTAAGATGTCAATCGTTTCAATATCTTCAGGATTAATGGATACATTATTTCCTGAAGGATAACCGTCGATGACATATAAAGGATCTGAACTGGCATTAATGGACCCTACACCCCGAACCCTGATTTTGGTACCGGAATAGGGCGCACCACTGGTTTGTGAAACCTGTACGCCGGCTACCTTACCCACCAGGGCCTGGCCTATTGTTGGTGAAGTGAGGTTCATTTCTGAAGCCTTTACACTACTGATGGCGCCTGTAAGGTCAGATTTTCTTACTTTCTGATAACCAATGGCAACCACCTCATCCAAAGTATTATTGCTTTCCCTTAAAATTACATTTAAAGTTCTTGCATTGCTCACAGCCACTTCCTGCGTAGTGTAACCCACAAAAGCAAATACCAGTGTGGTCTCTTCCTGAACAGAAATGGTATACTTTCCATTCCCATCAGTTACTGCTGTTTTTTTATTTTTTTTATCGAAAATACTTACACCTGGCAAGGGCTGATGCTGTTCATCAGTAATGGTACCAGTGATCGTAAAAGCAGCCTGGCTTCTGGTCACAGTCAGATCGTTCTTATAATGGCTGCTGGCCATAACAGGCAAATTGCTCATAGCCAGTAATCCTATAGGCAAGAGCAATTTTCTGCAGGTTGGCTTTAAACCTGCAATAAAAGAAAATGATGTCATCTTTTAATCGTTAGTAATGATTTGTGTTTGGTTTGCTAGTATGGTAATATTTAAAGGCATGTCGAGGCTGATTCACATAGGCATTCTCTTAATTAATAACCAGGATATTTCGAGTGCTTTAATGCCGCAAAGCTAGAGGTGTACTTTTAACACTATATATCTTTAATGTTAAGTCTGGAAGAATGTTTTGACCTCAAAACAGATTAAACAGCCACTGATTAAACTATTTTAACAGGGAATGGAATAGCGTTGAAAAATTTAGATTCGCCATTTTAACAAACTGTTTTCTCAACACATCAATTTTGCCTATATTTATCAAAAAGAAAATGCCCCGTTACCATCCAAACTGTGAGGAAGAGATCAGAAAGCTTATGCTTTTAAAAAACAGTGACTGCCATAAAGCACTTTATGAAAGTTATTGTCCACTTGTTTATGGCCAGTTTTCAACTTTCTGCAGAGACCATGCAAAGGCATATGAATTAACGGAAAAGGTATTTGAAATCGCTAAAGCCGAACTTGAAAATAACAGACTGATTAAGGGGAAGCTACTGGTCTGGCTGCTGAATATAGCCAGAAAGGTTTCCAGAGATTATCTTTTAGATTATTCAGTAAAAAAAAGCGATGACAACCGGTGCATTAAAAGACTGGTACTTTCAGAAGGTTTCAGCACTCAGGAGGCAGCCGGCATATTAGGAATCAGTATGCAGGAGGCGATCTTCAGCTTAAGACAACAACTAAAAGAATAATGCATCAGATGGAGTTAAATGAATTTTTAAACAGCGGTATGCTGGAACTTTATCTGATTAACACACTCCATCCCGAAGAGGTTTCTTTGGTAGAAAGCATGCGTAAATTATATCCCGAAGTGCATGCAGAGTTGGCCAAACTTGAATCCTTTCTGGAAGAAGATGCCATCCGGAATGCGGTAAGCCCCCATACCCGAATGGATGAAAAAATGGCGTTGATGTTTAACAACCTGGAGGCTGAACAAAACATGCAGCTTTCAGCAACACCACTTATTAGTGCCTTATCAAACGCCGATGCCTGGCTGGAGCTGGTTACACCATTATTGCCGGAAAATTATTCGGGCGAAAGATTCGAAAAACTACTGCGCCACGAAAATGGGGTAATGCAGGTGCTGGTGATTTCCGCTACCGATGTGGAAGAAGAAGTACATGAAAGCCTGGATGAAAGTTTCTTAATTTTAAAAGGAACCTGCATTTGTCATATTGGTGAACATTTCATTAACATGGGACCTGGCGACTTCATGCAGATCCCACTCAATCTGCCACACACCGTAACCATTACCTCCGAGTCAATAACAGCTATATTGCAACATATTAGTTAATAAAAACACGTTATGGGTTAACAGGCTAAACATAAATAGCCTTTATAATTTCTTTGGCTTAATAAGTTAAGCGGAGTATAAAACACTTTTCAAAGCAATCATCAGGTTTTATTGGTTAAACCCACATGCGACATCATACAGACATATCAGCTACCATTTTGCTTATGGCCGAGCAAAGAGGCCCTGAAAAGAGCACCTGCCCATCTGAAATTGCCCGCAGGTTATATCCTGACGACTGGCGTAAGCACATGAAAAATATACGCGAGGTAGCTATTGGCCTGCATCAACAGGGTAAAATAATGATCACGCAAAAGGGTATGCCTGTTGATATAGATCACATTAAAGGACCTATCCGCATTAAGATTGTCTGACCCTGGTATTATGCAAGGGGTAGCTTTTGTTAAATGCTCTTTTTCAAGACCTGAAGTCGCACTGTTAAGGCAGCTGGAACATGATTAACCTTCAGCCAAAAAAGGTCGTCCCCTTACCGGAGCCTTTTTTAGTAAGCAAGCACGGCCATATTCAAACACTCGTTCTTTTTAATATTCCCGAACCATTGCCTGTTAAGCTTTGTTATGATTTAAACTTAAAATGGAAAACATGAGAGATCCCGGAGAAAAAGATGAAAAGGCAACAGCTGAAAATGTCAATCCTGAGGTAAAGCCCCAAGAAGGCGCTAATTGGAATGAACATCAGCAGATAGATGAGGAAGGCAATGAAATTGATGCAGAGGATATTAAATAAATAACACTATGAAAAAGATATTAATGGTATTGACCTCGCACAGCGAGATGGAAAATACAGACCATAAAACAGGCGTTTGGCTCGGCGAATTTACCGATCCTTACTATGAATTTATTGATGCCGGTTATCAGGTAACACTTGCCAGTCCGAAGGGCGGCAGACCACCTGTTGACCCCATGAGTGAGCTTACAGAAAATATTACCGGGTCTAACCGCAGGTTTCAGGATGACGAGCATGCTAAAGCGGCATTTTCGCATACTACCGTGTTGAATCAGGTGAATGCTAACGATTACGATGCTGTGTTTTACCCGGGTGGGCACGGTCCGATCTGGGATTTAGCTGTTGATAATAATAGTGGAATACTGATCCTTGATTTCCTTGATGCAGGCAAACCGGTGGCCGCTGTTTGCCACGGACCCGCAGCATTGATTAATGCAGACCAGCAAAGACCTGGTTTTTTAAAGGGTAAAAAAATCGCTGCATTCAGCAATACTGAAGAAACCATGGTAGGACGGAGTGGCAATGTACCATATCTCCTGCAAACCAAACTTGAAGAACTTGGTGCTGAGGTGAAAACAGCCCTTGTACCCTTCCTTTCGCATGTAGAAACAGATGGCTTACTCATCACCGGGCAAAATCCACTCTCCGCCGGACCAACGGCGAAAAGCCTGATTGAATTATTGTCAAAGCAGGAAGAGCAAATTGAAAGGATAGATTTATAAAACACGCTATTGAACTTTATCAATTAACTGAATTTTAAATGGGGCTGTCAAGAAATATAGAGATGGCCTCGTTTAAGCTTTATTAAATGAGGTCTATTTTTCAACATATACCTGAAATATTTTGGACTTAAATTCCATTCTATACATCATCTTCTTCCAGTTCACTTAATCTACCTATAACTAGGTTTACCGGTAGATTAAGTGAAACTACTTCGAGCAAGCCGGGACAGAACAAAATTGATCTCTGTTTGTTAATTTGATCTAATCCTGATACAATCTAATGAAAAAAAACATTCTCATATTGCTGCTGTCTCTATTTTTTTGCGCCTGTAATCAAACTGATGAGCGTAAACATACAACAGAAAAAAAAAGCGAAACAGTTACACCTTCAGCGCAAACTAATGTCTTTACCAAACGGGAGAAATTGATTGGCGAAATTAAAACACTCATGCAGGCAATGGCCGAAAAGGATAAACCTGCTATTTTAGCTTATTTCAACTTTCCATTAGCAGATAGTTCAGTAAACTTTTTTGGAGTAGATCCCATTTTCGATGCTGCACGTAAAGCGAATAATGACAGAATTACAAAAGCAATGTTTGACAATTCTTTTGCTTCCATTTATCAGAAAACAGAAATGAGCGAATTTAAAAATCTCATTAAATTCCTGAAAATAAATAACCTGGAAAACCAGGACAGTGTCAATTACGACAATATAATTAAAGGCGATGGTTGTTATTATTTCTACAGCATATCGGTTGATCATCATGACGAGGTCACACTAACCTATGGTACCAATTCAAATGATGAGTACCGAAAATCACACCCTGATGAAGAAGAAATTTGCAGTGAATATGCCGTGGCCTGGATTTTCAAATTTGATGGTAAAGCATTGCACTTCCTTAAACACCGTATAGCGGGATAAAAGAAGAATTAATTTAACAATGATCCGGCTTGCGCTACCACCCTGCATTTAAAAAAACCAACATAATCAAATCCAAAACTTGATCCCGTTTATCATTTAGGCCAAGGTCCAGAACAGATTAGCATTATTGGTTTATTAGCTAACAAAATTTTACCCACCGGTTTATTGATTGGTTGACTCATTTTTTGTGGTCCCTGCGGGATACCATCCAATGGGAGAAGCGCTACATAAGTTACCTCCTTGCCACATATCCAGGTTTCGGTATCCTACTGGCTTACTACGTTCCATTTTGCATCCGCATTCCATACCAGCGGCATTACCTTATATATGCCGATGAGATTGCCTTTTTCGCCCGTCATATAAGAATAGAAGGCTGGGTCAATCCAGATCCACTTGCTGAAGCCCTTACTTTAAACCACATAATAACATGACAGTTATCCAAATTGGTTTCCTCAGGCATACAGGTAGTAAACCTGAATGAATATCCATATACAGCATATTCATTCAAAACAATCGCCAGCACCCAGTAACTCCATTTATTTTAATTCAACAAAACTTATGCTTTGATCTATCAAAAATATTACACAACTTTGGCTACTATTTTTATTCAGTCTAAATAACTGTAGTGTTTATTTTAGGTTAAATTTATATGAAAATTAAACTCGTACTTTTTTTAATGTTGATACCAGTACTGATGGTTAGGGCACAGAAACCAGCAACCATTACAGGAAAAATCACCACCAATGATGGCAAAGCCGCCACCGGTATTACCGTAAGCGTTCCAGGTACTACACTCGGAAGCGTGACGGATGACAAAGGTCTTTACAGGATCAAAAATCTTGCTTCAGGAAATCAAGTGATCCAACTCTCTGCTATAGGCATCCAAACTCAAACCAAGACTGTTAAAATTGAGCCTGGTGAAACCACAAATATTGATTTTGTAATCAGTGAGACCATAAAAGAGCTGGAAGAAGTAGCGGTTAGCGCACTCAGGGCACATAAATACATTTATAAGGAAAGTGATCAGGTTGCCAAAATCCCATTAAAGAATTTGGAGAATCCACAGGTGTATTCTGTTATTCCGAAAGAGCTTATCAGTAGTCAGTTATCGCTCAACAGCAAGGATGTAATCAATAATGCTACTGGCGTAGTGGCTTATTATACACCGATTGGTACGGTAAGCGCCTGGATAAGGGGATTTGACACCAGAAATGCGATCCGAAATGGTATGGTTACCCAATACCGGGCAGAGTCTGATCCCATTAATATTGAGCGGGTTGAGGTGATCAAAGGACCGGCCGGCACGCTCTTCGGTTCCAGTGCCATATCATTTGGTGGCTTAATTAATAAAATTACCAAAACCCCAAATCCCATTGCGGCAACTGAAATAGCCGTTTTTACAGGCAGCAATAGCTTAATGAGAATAACGGCCGATGTGAACACCCCCTTAAATGCATCAAAAACATCCTTATTCAGGCTAAATGCAGCTTACCACGCTGAAGATAGTTTTCAGGATATCGGACGTTATAAGAGTATCAGTGCTGCGCCAAGTTTTCTTTATAAAATAAACGACAGACTTACTTTCCTCGTTGATGCTGAATTTGCAGCGGTAACCAGAACACAGCAACCCTACCCGTCATTTGGCCCGAATACAACTTTTAAAAATTTCAGGGATATTCCAATTGGTTACAAAAAATATATTGGTGGTGATGATGTGGATGCTAAAACAACCATTTCTAATTTCTTTACCAAGGCAACCTACAAATTGTCTGATCAATGGGTTTCCTCTACCAACCTGAATTTTAGTAATGGTTATGTAGATTATGCCAATCAGCTTTATCCAAGATGGCTGACGGATTCTACGATGACCAGGAATATAGGAATGTACAGCGCACGTACACTTTCGTTCATTCAGTTTCAACAGAATTTTAATGGTGACTTTAAAATAGGCAAAATGCGTAACAGGGCCGTTATTGGTGCAGATTTTACCAGTACAATTACCAGGTTAAACTATGCGTATTTTAATTATGATACCATTAATGTGAATCAAAATTTCGCTCCGTTATTTGCCCAGCGTGCCAATGCCTTAATGGCCGCAAAAACACCAGGTCATTATCAAAACACACAAACCAATTACAGCCTTTATGCTTCTGACGTTATTAACCTAACCGATCGCCTGCTCGTGATGGCAAGTTTGCGACTGGACCAGTTTGTAAACAAGGCCAGTATCGAAAATAGTCTTCCGGTAAAAGATGATTATCAGCAAACGGCATTATCCCCTAAATTCGGATTGATTTATCAAATTGTAGATCAGAAAGTTTCTCTTTTCGGAAATTACATGAATGGTTTTTTAAATCAGGGGCCGGTTACCCAGCCTGATGGCGGTACACTCCGGTTAAAACCCAAGCAAGCCAACCAATGGGAAGGTGGTGTTAAAACAGATCTGTTAAACAAGCATTTGGGTTTTACCTTAAGTTTTTACGATATCAAAGTTAACAATGCCACTTATACCGACATCAATAATTTTAGCTTACAAGGGGGCACACAAAGAAGCAAGGGTTTCGAAGCAGAACTGAATGCAGAGCCTGTTGATCATTTTTATATTATATCCGGATATGCCAGGAACAGCAATAAATTTATATCTGGTACCCCCTCACTAATCGGGAAAAAAGTTGCCGGTGCGCCGGGTGAGGTCTTTAACCTTTGGATGAATTATCAGTGTGTGAGTGGCTTTTTGAAAAATTTTGGCGGTGGCTTTGGCGGCAATTACGTCAGCGAGGTATACTGGGATGCCGCGAATACCATTACCATACCCTCGTACACAGTGTTGAATGCCGCAATCAGTTATCATCAGCCAAGCTGGACAGCATCCGTTAAAATGAATAACCTATCTAACCAAAAATATTGGAACAGCGATGCACAGCCACAAATGCTGAGGCAGATTATAGGTTCACTCGCTATGAAATTTTAAAAGACAAATTATACCTCAATCTACCGATTAACATGCGATTTAAAAATATACATAGTGTCCTCATACAGGAAAGATGTAAGGAACAAGGTATCAGTTGTGAACTGCTGGTACCTGGAGATGAAGAAATTTTTGAACTTCAAAAAGGTGACCGTAAAATCTTCATCAACCGTGGCGTATCTCCATATGTCAGTCATATGGCGGCTACCCTTTCAGAAAACAAGTTAGCAACCAATACCTTACTTCAAAACCATGGAATTCCTATCCCTGAATTTATGTTTTGTGCTGACCTTCAGCAAGAGGCCATCTCATTTCTGGAACAATATCAGCCTTTGGTAGTTAAACCGTTTGACACCAACAAGGGGGTTGAAATCCACCTGAATATCTCCAATCTAAAAGATCTGGAACAGGCTTTTTTAAAGGTTAGAAAGGTAAGCAGCCATGCCATTCTTCAGCGTCAGGCTGCAGGTAAGGATTATCGGATTTTACTTATTGGAGATGAACTTGCCGGCGTATTATGGAACGAATGGGCTTATGTAACCGGCAATGGAAAAGATCAGCTGGAACAGCTGATCGAAACTGAAAATAAGAAAAGAGAAACGGAAGGTACGCCTGTTTATAACCGGAATTTTAAAATGCTTTCTCCGGTTCCCATGGAAGATGCAGGGCAGGCACTGGCATTGCAGGGACTAGACTTTAAATATGTTCCCGGCTATGGCGAAAAAATTTACATCAGCTATTGCGGAAATGGCTGGGCTGGTGCGTTAGCGATTGATCAAACAGAAAATATTCATCCCGATAACCTTCTCCTTGCTAAAAAAATAGCAGCGATAGCTGAAATTGATGTGATTGGTATTGATATCAGATGCGATGACATCGCAGTATCTTACCAGGAATCAGCCTTTGCAGTGATTGAGGTGAACATCCGGCCCAGTATGGTCGATCATGAGTATCCAACCGAAGGGAAATCCAGACGAGTAGTTTCACAATACCTTGATTATTTATTTAAATAAGCCATCATGAATCACTTAGCCCAACCATTACCTTCAACAGTTTTACCGCAAACTGAGACATCAGGATACGCTCAGGCTTGCCAGGAAGTGATGCAAAGACTGCTCTATGCGCTGATTCATGAGCATTCAGATCAGCGGCAGCTTGTTTTAACCACCACCAATGATCAGTTTAAAGTAAGGCGGATTGTTCTCCCTTCCAGTGGGGGAATTTTAACCTGCGTAGAAACCAATGAAAGGAATATTACGGTTTATTTATCAGTGGTATTGCTCAGAAATGATGGTGATTTAACGGAACTTGATGTGATGGCCCTATTGAACTGCATACTGGATTTATGGAAAACGGAAGAGGCCTGTAGCGAAAAAATAAGAGCAGAAATCAATAACTGTTTAGATCACCTCGCTATGGCATTTGATCATGAGGCAGCACATACTGATCAGATCAGCCAATGCATTAAAGCAGTAATTTTAGCAAAAAAATCTGTTTTTCAGCAGAGGGAAACACTTTTACATTCAGAAATCATACCCTTTAAAGGACATCCGATCCACGTGTGTGCCAAAACCAAAATGGGCTTTTCCAGACAGGATGTATTGGCTTACAGTCCGGAATTTTCACCGAAGGTTAATCTGCAACTGCTTGCCGTACACCGGTCACATCTGGTATGTTCTGATGAAATTGACATCTGGACAAAATACAGTGCTAACCTGTTGTCACATAAACAAGCGAAGGATTACCTGATCATGCCGGTTCACCCATGGCAATACAAGCATGTTATTGCTCAGGCATATAAGGCACACATCAACAGTGGTGTTTTATTTAAACTTGAAGATGAGGCGATAGATGCCCTGCCAACTTTATCTATGAGAACAGCATTTTTACCAGCTACTCCGGGCCAGCCGTTTTATCACATTAAGGTTCCCATAAGTATTCAGGCTACCAGTGTTAAAAGATCCTTAACCCTCCGGGATTTGTATAACGGTATTGAATTCAGCAAAATGATTCCGGATATGATGCAGAAAATCCCCTCTATTGCGAACAAACGTGGGCGATTAATTAGTGATGTGTGTGCGGCACATTTTAAAACCGAGGGAGAAACAAATCCTGGTCTGTCTTTTCTTTTAAGAAATGATCCCGTTAACCATTGTTTACCGGGAGAAACCATGGTGGTTGCTGCGGCTTTAACCCATTCTACTAAATTACACCCAACTCCACTTCTTTGTCAGTTCATCAATCAGTCTAAATTATCAGTAGAAATTTACCTGGATCAATTGATCGAAACCCTGTTAACTATGCCACTGGAAGTATTTTTGTATAAAGGTATTGCCCTGGATTTGCATGGTCAAAATACCATGATTGTTTTTGATGAATCTCATCAGGTATGCGCACTGGCTTACCGTGATCTGGGGAGTGTACAAGTGGCAGACACATCGCCTTCCTTTAATGAACAGAAACACCTTTTTTATGGAGAAGCCTCCACTTTTATGAACTATAAAGATACCGTTAGTGAATTGATGCACACACTTTTCAATAATCTTATCGGGGGCATCATCAGCTGTACAGCCAGCGCATACGCCATACCTGAACCGCAGATTTGGAGCAAAGTTAAAGAAACCAGTATACGTATTATCCAAAGCTGCACCGTACCCAACCAGCTAAAAGATGATTTATGTCAGCTGCTTTTTAGTCCGACGCTGATGATAAAACCCTTATTAAGAATGCGCATTGCAGAAAAAACGCTATACCAGGCCATTCCCAACCCGATGTTCAATATTAGCTGATGGCCCTGTTTCAAAATACAACAACAGAAAGTAATCCGGCAGCGCAAAATCGGTCAGGCACATTTTATAATAAGTTTCTGGTTTGTTCATTTATCGGCGCATTAGGAGATTACATGACCCTTTCTGCATTAGGATGGTATATTGTAGATTCAGTAGGTTCTGCAGAAGTACTGGGTTGGGTATTTTTTGCCAGAACTGTTCCCCGGTTTTTCATGAGCTTTGTGGGCGGTTATTTTGCCGATCGGATGGATCGTAAAAAGCTGATTATCGGGGTATATTCCGGATTAATGATTACAACAGGTTTGCAGATTCTGGTGATCTGGAACCTGTCTGGTTTGCACTGGATTTATATTGTAGCAGTTGTTTTTTTACGAAATGTTTTTGACAGTGCAGAGCCCAGTATCAGAAATGCACTATTGCCCGACATTGTAAAAAAAGAAAACATTGCAAAAGCTGTTGGCTTTTATGCTTCCAGTTTAAACCTGGCCGCTATTTTTGCACCGGTTTTAGCCGGATACCTGCTATCTGTCATGACCATTACCCCCTTGTTAATTGCCGATTTTTGTTTGCAGATCCCCTCTTTTCTGATTCTTTTTTTGCTTCCCGCCATACCCCTCCACCAAGATGCCGCTGGCAAGGGTATGGCAAAAAAAGGCTATATTTTTGCAATTTCTTACATCAGGCAATCTCCCGTTTTGCGCAATAGCCTGATATTAAGTGTTACCCTGATGTTTTTTCTTTTCCCATTTGGCGCAATGCTTCCGCTGCTGGTTAAAAACACACTCCAGTCAGATGCAAAATCATTCGGGATGATCAGTGCCACTGAAGCATTTGGGGCCGTGCTTGGCGGACTCTTACTTAAATATATTACTCAGGATCAATTGCTCCGGTTTTGGCCCTGGATGGGAATGCTTTCCTGTTTTTTCCTGTTATTATTGGGCTTTGCGGATACTTCATTAGCTGTTTTACTTATTATTTTTGTTTTAGGATTAATGAGTCAATTATTCAGAAGCACAGGTCGGAGTATCTTTCAGCTCAACACACCCACAGAAATCAGGGGAAAAGCAATGTCAGTATTGATTTCAGACAGTGGAATCGTATCTCTGGGCATCTTATTTTTTACGCTGATCGCAGGTAAACTATCTGTTGGTTTTGTTTATAGTTTGATGGGCTGTTTTGGAATGATATGCTGTTTCGCCAGTTACATGTTTTTGCTTAAAGTTAAGAACAAAAATCAGTCAAAATAGAAAAGGAAAATATTGATCTCAAGATACGGTTTGGGATAACCGGTAAATCCTTTTGCGCGGTATAATAAAAAAAGCTGCCCGGATGGACAGCTTTAATTCACATTAAATATAGTGATCTATTTTGCTAACACCATTGCATTTTGTTCTGCTTCCATGATGGCCTGGGAAACAAAAGATGCAGATTTAAGACTGACAAAGTCTCCTAATTTTACATTTTTGATGTTGCTGGCGATCATGGTACTCTGATCAGCAGTACCATTTAATTTTAGTATCGCATCATCCTTAACAATGGTATACAAACTACCTGTGGTCGTTTTAATCTTAGCTGTAGCACTCTGATTCAAAAACAACTGAAGGTATTTTACATCGAAATTATTGCTGGTTACCACCACGGATTGCCCGTATGCTTCAATTCTTTCCAAATCTTTTACAGTAATGTTCAGTATGACCTGATTGGTTTCCATGGAGTTGATGAACAAGGTTTTTCCATCAGTTGATACAAAGGTTTTTGCAGCGTCGTAGTTGCTGGTGCCCGATACATTTTGCTTATCACCCTGGGTTAAGATGATTTTTACATTCCCGCTCACCCAAATCCTGTTGAATGTTGATAATGAAGCAGTTTTTGTTTCTGCTTTAACGGGCTCAGCGGCAAAAGTGGCCATTACTGATGAAGTGAATACGACTGCTGTTAATGCTGCTGCGAATACTATTTTAGTGAAGGTTTTCATATCTTTATATTTTAAGTTTTTGCTATTGTTTGTGATTAAGACGCAGCTGTCCATCAAACGTTGCAGGCAAAAACCCGATATTATACCAGTATCAGCAACCACTAGACCAACGCCCGTAATTTCTAGACGAACGGTTAGGAGAACATCACTTAAACTTTTTAATCCTCTTATGCAATACGTCTGAATTAAAAAATTTTCAAGCTGAACACCCAATACGACCGAACAAAAGCTATCCGGGGCGATAAAGATCAGTTACTCTTTTATTTGCTTTTTTTTAACAGTTCTTCATATGCAGGCTCCTCATGCCTTTCCATACCATCAGAAATCTTGATTCCGGCTTTCTCAAATTCACGGATTAATCTTTTATCAAAACCTGCAATGTATGAAGCAAATTTTAAAGAATCCTTTTGTTCAGGGATGGTTTCAAAAGGAATATTCGGTTCTTTAAACCTGTGCAAAACGGCTTCCGTACTGTCGTTACCTTGCATAAGCACAGAGTCACCATAGTTTGCAATTTTGGCTACATATGGTTTGGTCAGGTACCTTAATGAATCATTCTCTATTTTATACGCAAGCTTGAACCGGCCAACCTTCTGGTTATAGAAAACTACATATTGCGAATCAATATCAAATTCACTATATCCATTTGCCATGGAAAATTTATACCATTTACCGATAAGCGATTTTTTATTTCCATCTGTGTTTTTAGGCTTTGACGAATTACAGGCAGAGATGGCAAAAATGAAAAAAGCAAGAAAATAAAAGATGGATCTCATGATAACTAATTGTTAAATAACATTAAAAGATTTTTAATCCAGGTAAATGATCAGAAAGTACCTGAAGTACATCCTGCCAGGCTATTGCCAGGCAGGATGCGGTTGTGATTGCATTAAATACTGTCTACTGTGCCCAAATGGTACAGTTAATATTGCCATTGGTATTCGTGCCCCATGTTTCCGAAACCATAATTGCTGGAATATTTAGCTGACCAAGCGTATATCCGTAGCTTTTCCATTTGTTGTAGTGGTTGGCAAAAGTAATTACACGATTTTGTCCGGGAGCAGCTTTTGTAACCCTTGAACTGTAAATCTGTCTGAAGCCATCGCCACCATCAATATTTTTACCTGTCATCCAGCGGGTCCATACGTTATAAGCTGTACCATCACTATCAAATGTACCCAGGAAAGTACCGCTGTGAGGTGAAACTGCACCCCAGGTTTCGTTTACGTAGTACTCATAAAAGGGGCTTCTGCTCCATCCGTACCAGCCAAAAGTACCACCTCCGGAGTTAGAATAAGCACTAAGGTTATACCCGATCTTGTAGTTTGCCGAACCTACCGAATAACCTTTACCGCAGGTAAAATTACCATTGAAACCATTCCAGTTAACGCTGTAATTTCCGGCGGCGCCATTTGCGTAATTAACGGTACCTGTAGCACCATCACTCTTCCAAAGCGACCAAAAGAAGCCATTATTTGTACCAGATTGATAGGATTCAGTAACTGCGGATTTGTCAGACGGCGGCGTAGTGGCAGTAACTGCAACTGCTTCGGGTTCCATCCTTGCATCTTTTTTACAGCCTGTTAACAATGCAGCGCTTGCCAGCGCAATAGTTGCAGCAACAAAGGTAACCTTCCTGGTTACACTTGTCAGTGAGTGTTGTTTTTTCATGTATGATTATATTGGTTAGAGATGCAAAGAAAATATATCTGCAACCGCAGCACCACTATTAATCATCAAATTTATGACACAAATGTTCATAAATCATTCAACGGTGTTCGTTTTATGGAATTACAGCAACATTAATCTAATTTTAATTACTTATTTATTTTATTAAATTTTATATTTTAAAATACAATATTATTCCTGATTTAACTTTTTTGATCCTGTTCTCAAAAATAGCATAGTGCATTTAAACATCCTAAAGGACAGTTAAATGGTATATGCATTATAAAAGATTGAGTTTATCATCCTGCCACATATGAGGCACATTAATGCAGAACCATGATATCAAAAAGAAAACGGTTACAACTGGAATGATAAGCCTAATCAAAACCGGAAAACATTAGCCTTAAAAAGACTTACAAAAAAAGAGTTAAAAAATTATAAAAGTTACATTTTTAATAAAATTTATACTACAAATTAAATAATTTTAAAATTACATTCTAATACGAATTATCACTTACAAGAAACTGCCATTTAATATTAATTTATAGCATTTAAAAGGGCCTTTTAAGTTTCCGCTAAGTTCCGCTAAAGAAACTGGTCATAACAGACAGTGCATTTTCACTATGCATCCTTTCGCCATTTTCAAGAGATTCTTTTGCTTTTGAAGATGCTCTTTCCCGCATTTCTGTTTCATAGTGAGCGATTGCATGCCGAATATCATTATACTCTTCTGATAAGAGCATCCGACTCAATTCCAGCGCATCTAGCATGGCCATATTTGCGCCCTCTCCGGCAAATGGCGGCATAAGGTGTGCAGCATCACCAATAATGGTCAGATTGGGCATGGCAGCCCAACTTTGGTTCAATGGCATACAGTTGATTGGTCTTACAATATAAGGCATAGCTGCGTGCTCAAATAACTCCTGCCAGATTTCATTCCATTCGCTGTATGCTGTTTTAAACCATTCAAGCATCTCTGATTTATCAGAAAAATCCAGACCACTCTTTTCCGCCCAGTTTGCTTCGGCTTTAAAACTGGCATAAAAACCAATTTCTCCATTCGATTTTTGTCCCATCAGGATATTCTGCTGATTTCCAAATGCCATGATCTTTCCGCCCCGCAGCATAGCCGAAATCTTCGGGACTTTTTTTTCAGCATCGTAGATATTGCCTTCAAGCATGGTAATACCCGAATAAAAAGGTTGAACATGGGTTAGATAAGGACGGATTTTTGAATTTGCACCGTCCGAACCGATCACGATATCCGCATATTCATTTGTGCCATCTTTAAAATTTAACAGCCAGCCCTCACCTTGTTTTTGCATGGCTACAAATTGCCTGTTCCAAACGATGCACGCTGCATCTAAGGCATCAATCAGGATGCTACGCAACACGCCACGATCAATCTCCGGCCGAAAATGCTCCTCTCCAAATGCTTCTTCCTGTTTATTTTCGGCGTCGCTGAAAACAATCTCCGCCTGTTCATTGGTAATCGTAGTCTTATCCGCACCTTCCATATAATTTTTCCTGAATTCATCCAGTAAACCTGCTTCCCTTAATGCGGCCAGCCCTGAATGTTCATGTAAATCCAGAGGAGATCCCTGCACCCGGGCATTTCTATCAACATCTCTTTCATACACTTTTACATTAATATTCTTTTGTTGTAGAAGTCTTGCCAGGGTCAGTCCGCCGGGACCACCCCCTATAATGGCTATTTTTTTGTTTTCTAACCGCATAATCGTTATTTATACAGCAAAACTACTCCTCCTTGTAAACCAGGAATTGTAAAAAACGGTCGTTTTTGTTTTTATGGAGTTCTTTAGGCGATACCCCGGCAAACTGTTTAATTTCTTTAATGAAGTGCGACTGGTCGGTGAAATTAAGTTTTGGATAAAGTTCACCATTTTTAATATCACGAAGGGAAGCCTGAAAGCGAAGTATCTTGCAATATGATTTTAAGGAGAGCCCAAACTGCTGTTTAAAATAACGGTTGATCTGCCGTTGGCTCCAGAAAATTTCCTGGGCAAGCACACTGATGGAAATTTCCCCATTGGAAGAAAAGATCAGTTGAAACAACTTTCTTTTCCGCTCATCTATTTTTTCAGGTAAAATGGAATGGATTTTCGCTGTTATCTTTTTACAGAATACTTCAAAATTGTTCAGGTCATTGCTGTTGATATTCCAGAAACCTGATGGCAATATTTTCCCGGTATCCAATAGTTCAGCAATGGGAAAGTGAAACAAGTATTCTATTGCTAATGGATGAAAGCTTACAGAAAAAAAGCTATTCACCTCGGCATCAACATGTTTAGGCTTGGTTTCCAGTCCAAGCAAGGCAATCTGAAAATCAGCTTCACCAATTTTTGAAAATATCAGGTCAATTTTGCCATTGGGAATGATCACGGCCTGCTCTTGATTGGAGAAATTTTGCAGAGAGGAGAAACAATATACAAAATCACTGAGCGACTGATCCGGATAGCCAAGTTGAAAATGTAAATCGTTGTTCATGATGTTAACAAAAGGTGATTTTTCATCCGCAAATGCTCAAATTTAAATATTCGCAGTTAAAAAATCATGGAGAATTTCTGATACCATAGCAGAGCCTCTATTTTTAGGGATAGCCAGCTATTTCATTTAAGGCCCATGCCTGAAACCCTACTTAAATATATTTCTCGATCGTTTCAAAAATCTATGACCCCCTGAACATTTACCACCATTTCTATTTTAAATCAAAGCACACACGATTAAGATTAAAACTACATTAGAAATACATTAATAATTACTTTAAAATACTTATAAAGCGCCTTTTTAATGTAATCAATTTGTAGTACCATTACTAAAATATTATATTGCCTGCTTAAAAATTTTGTAAAAGCATCTTTATTGGTCATCACAACTACAAACTGTTATTCATCTATTCGCAAATTCATTTCTCATATTTTTAAACTAAAAACCCTTTTATGAAAAAAAACTACCTTTATTCATTGACACTGACATTAAGCTTTTTTACATCTTGCAAAAAAGATCTTCCTAAAGATATCGAAGCATTAACGAAACCTGGTTCGCAGGCAACGATAAACACGATAACTGGTGTAAACAGTTGTTTCAACTGGGAAACCAATCCCTATGTAAGCCTGACAAATGGCCAAACCCGTATTCTTCCATGGTATAATGGTGCAACCACACAAATACCTGATTTCATCTTAAGTGATTACAAAAAAGAGGAGGGTTGGGAGCTATTATATAATTTTTTAAGCGGTACCGAGAATGGTCAGAATTATTTGTTTTTTTATAATAAGTTTACCGGTATCATTCGTACTTATTACTTTTTAGCTGATGATGTCACAGCTGGAAGTAACGGTATGTGGGGACTTAGTTTTACCAGTCAGAATGCATTGCTTAATAATGTGGGCTATTTTGCCACCCCAATTAATGAACTAAGCCAAGATCCATTGGCAATATCAAGCAATTTAAGTTTAGATGCGACTACAAAAGGAATTTCACGCGGCTGGAATGCATTTGATACCGAAATCACATATGACCCAGATGCCGTTGCCAAAATAATTAAAATGCGTGTATTTTCTACCACCAGTAATATTTCTCAGGTTAGCTTATCCGGTGATGTGCAGCTAAGCTCAGCCGGAACAATCGTTAGCGTAGGGACGAAGAACGGTTTACAGGACGCTGCTAATTCTGCAGCAAAATCTGGTGGCGATGCAGCAAAAGACTACATCAAAAGCAAAGTAAAATCTGATAGTTCATCATTTATAAAAAAAATATTTGGCAGTGCCGCAAGTGTTGTGATCGGTGGCGGAGTAAAAGAGATTATAAACGCCGGCATCAATTTATTATTTGGATCATTCATAGGCAAAAAATCAGAAACAACATCGACTACCCAAAAAATAGAATTTAAAACCAATGGTACCATCAACCTGCTTGGAACAATAAGTTCAACATCGGCCAATAATGTATCATCAATTGCAGGCCTTTATACTCCCGGTACACGCCCAGACTTGAGTAATTTCCTGCTTCCTTGTTTTGATAAACAGCTTGGTGTTTGGAACCTGGAAAGTAAACCTGTTTTATTAACTTCCCAGCAAGCTACCGGAGGTAATCACCTGCCACCAGATGATGACCTCTATCAAAGACATTATTTCTTAGATCCCAGTTCAATTAAAGTGAAGATCAACCCTGATCTATTACCGGAGATTGAATCTTATGAAGTTAGTACGGATTTGTTTTATTATGATCAATTTAAAGGAAACAGTAACTGGAATAATTCTGTAATGACAGGCCTAATTACTGGCGGGATTTTAGCTTACCAGGACGAAGCAAATAAATTTTACCAGGTACAGCATGGTTCATTCACAGAGAACATCAGAGGCCCTATTCCGGTGCCTGGCAACCCAAATGAGGATAATGATTTGCCTACTATAACTGTTGGTGGTTTTAATAAAAACTTTGTAGTAAAGGTAACAGTTACTATAATACCCAAAACAGGGTACGATAAAACCCCTATTGTAATTACCAGGTCTTACATACCTGATTATCAATATTTCTAAAAATAGAAAACGGAGGACAGCAATAAATTGCTGATCCTCCGTTTTTTATACTCAATTTTATCCTAAATATTCCATTGGTTAGGGGCTATTATAAAATCCTTTCAATAAAGACAAATTTAAAGTTCAGCCATATATTAATGTCCTCTTATGACTTTGTCGATCTTAGCAATTAAATGTTGGCAGAAAGCGTATTTCACGAGATGGGGAAAATCATTAGGATGGAAAAATCAAGGTTGTTTTTCGAATTACTTTCGTACTAACAATCATACACATACATCAAAAAACAAAGATTAAGAAATCCTTGTGCACTTCCATTTAGCAGAACACCAATTGTATTGATTACACACATTAATTCCAGCGCATGCCATTGCTTAAATTGAGTAGCTATAATTTAGATACAAAATTGCATGTCGTGTAGCACAATATGTAATGCGCTAAACCATTTCTATCATGATTTACATGGCCAAAGAGCCTTCGGTTTGTTCAACTATGGGTTCTTCCGCTAATGGCAATACTGCTTGCGTATCCTGCGCTCCAGAATCATCTTTTGTTATGACTTCTTTCTCTAGCTTACTCACCGCAAAGCCGCAAAGGCTTATAAAAAAAGCGGCACATAAAAACCATGCTAACCGGGTATTCCAATAGCGGTAATTAGACGTGTACTTGGTTAAAATGGTATTTGAAAGGGGTTTGAGCACTCTTTGTGTATCTAAAGGATATGCACCGCTATCCGTGAAAAATTCATGATTTTTTACAAAACCTTTGTACCATACTCTACCTAATGAGTAGCTGGTTAGGGTATCTGATAGGTTAATCTTCCTTTGACGCTGTAACTTTTTAAGATTTAATGGGATTATTGTAGCATTTGCCATTTGTGTATTGCATTTTACGGGCTCATAATGATCTTCATTCCAGTACATACATCCCTCATCTGCTTTTGGCATTCGAATTGAAGCGGGACTAGTTTCCCATGCAACAAAAGAGGTCGAGCCAATAAAAAGTAGAAGGATACAGGATATGGTGATGTAGCGGGGGGAGAAGAGACGAATGTATTCCGATTCAGGGTTAGATTCCTCTCCGTCTCTATCATTTTCTAGTTCACCACCACTTTGACCTTCTTTCTTGAATTCTTCCTTTTTTGGCTGATCGTCATTTGAATCTTCTACTTGAATCGCTTCTTCTTCATTCTTAAGCTCTCCCTCATCAATTGTAACATCATTCGCATCTTCTTCTGGCTTTTTAGCTGCTTCCTCAAAAATAAATTTTAATTCTTCTTCGCTAAGTTCTCTCCATTCATTGTAGGATGGAAAATCTATTAACCAGGCAAGAAGCTTAACCAGTCCTTCATCCCTTGTACTTCTTCCTTCTACCATAAAACTTACCAGCGGTCTGAATTTGTCCAGCTTAAATCTTTCTATACTTCTCACCTGATCATCAAATTGGTTTCGGGGATCGAAAATAGACCTAATTAAGTCTTTGTCTTTTTGAGTGTTTTTTCTCAAAAAAACCTCAACACATTCTTTCCTTAACTTTTCTCTGCCGGGTTGATCAAGATTAAGCGTGAGCCGCTGGCTTTTTCTTTTTACATGATAAAAATCTAGTAGGGATGATTTATACTCTTCAAACATTTCTTTAAAAATTTAGCGTAAAAATAGGGGTGGAATTTCCGGAAACTTTACGGTTTTCCGGAATTATAATGGAAAGAAGGGAAACATCGGAATGTATTGATAATTAATCTTTTGACTCACCCCATATTTGTATCGTTGATCAGCACAGGTGGCGATTCATTATCAAAGCTAAATAAAAAACTGATTAATAAAAAGAGTAGAAATCGCGGTCGTTAGTAGCCGGTTTGGGAAGCAGTTACTAGCTCCCGCGACAGACACTCATCACTTCCCAAAAATTTCAGAAGGCCTTCTGATTTACAGTTTGTAGCAACCCCCACGCATGGGGCGTGGGGAACTACGTGTACATCACTTTTTAAATTTTTGAATTATGTTTTTACCATATTTTATTGCTCTTTTCTTAGGACTTGTAAGTCCTTCAAATACATCATGCACCGGCGGAACATCTACTACTGTAAATGTAACTAATAGTGAAGATGGAGATCCTGGTGATCAGCCTCCAGGTGATGATACTGGTGGGGAAGGTGGCCAAATTAAACCGCCTAAATAATAACAGTAAGTTAAGGCGGCAAACTGCCGCCTTATTTAGTTTAAAATATCTTTTAAAGTTTAGTTAAATTGAGGCTCAATATTTTTAATAGATAGCAATAGGTGCATTCCAACATAAATTTCTTTAATTTAGATTAAAATCTAAAAAGTGAAGCGCCTCAATATTACAATAATCCCTATTTTACTCCTGTTCTCTTGTTTTGATAGAAGCCCCAATGCAAAAACCAAAACAAAAGAGAATAATCCCCTATACGATAAGGCATATCAATACTCAGAAGAGAAAGAAAACGACAGCGCCTTCTTCTATTTCGATAAAGCAAAAGACCTGTTTATTCAACAAAATGATAGTTTGGGTGTTGCTAAATGCCTTTTAAATATGGCCATTATCTCAACAAATAGTGGCGATTATTTTGGTGGACAAGAGTTATCAATAAATGCATCCCCCTTCTTTGATAAAAGGATCTCGAAGCAGCACATATTTATCAAGTCGAACTTAAACAACCTGGGTTTTGCGTCCGAAAATTTAAAAGATTATAACCAAGCCATTGTATTTTATACAGAAGCATTAAATTATATCACAGGTGCCAATCCCGAAGCCATTCTCAAAAATAATATCGCAAATATTTACAGAAAAAGAAAGGCTTATCAAAAAGCCATAGCCATCTATCAAAGTGTTTTAGATCAAAAACTCGACAGGGGTATCTTTGCAAGAATATTATCCAACATCGCCATAACCAAATGGCTTCAAAACCCCAGTTACAAAGCTGCTCCAGAATTATTAAGCGCGTTAAGAATAAGGAAAAAAGATAATGATTTGCTTGGGATTAATGCGAGTTATGCACACCTTGCCGACTACTACACCGACCGTAAACCCGATTCTGCTTTATTCTATGCAAATAGAAGATATCAAAATGCTATGGTGATAAACCAGGTTGATGACCGTTTAGAGGGTCTGCAAAAACTAATCAAACTTAGTCCGCCAGCAGCAACCAAGCAATATTTTCAGACCTATCAAAATCTTAGTGATAGTATACAGACTGTCCGTTCTGCGGCTAAAAATCAATTCGCAGTTATTCGTTACGCCTCAGAAAAGAATAAAGCAGATTTTCTGAAAGCTCAGGCAGAGAACATTGAGAAACAACAAGACATCCTCTTAAGAAATATAGGCATAGGTGCATTGGTTATATGCTTAATATTAGGCTATCTTTTTTACCGAAGGAGGCAAAAAAGTTTAAAACAGGAAAAAGAGATAGAGGTTAAAAAAACCGAACTTAAATATGTTAAAAAAGTGCATGACGGGGTTGCAAATAAAATATACCAAGTGATGTCGGAAGTAGAAAATGATCATGAGATGAATAAAACTATCCTAGCAGACAAACTTGAAGTTATTTATAAAATATCCAGAGATCTTTCCTACGAAAACAGCGACATTGATACTAAAGAAGGTTTTGCCAAAGAACTATTGAAAATGTTATACGCCTATTCATCGGCCAATGTTGACATTGAAATAACGGGTAATGATGAAGAACTATGGAAAAATGTTAAAGCTACTATAAAAGATGAGGTATATCTGATCCTGCAAAACCTCATGACAAATATGGGTAAACACAGTGGAGCAGATCGCGTGAGCATCACGTTTGAGCGGAAAGATGCATGTATAACGGTTTCATATTTCGATAATGGTAAAGGAATGAAGGGAGTGGTCAAAAAAAATGGCTTGAACAATACGGAAACCCGTATTGAAAATATTTCAGGCCGTATTACTTTTGACACCAAGCCTGATGAAGGACTTGACATTAAATTCTCATTTCCAATTTAAAAAAGTATAGCCATGTTCAAAAAAGTATTGATAGCAGAAGACCATGAAATTGTTAACCTTTCCCTTCGTAATGCACTTGCCGATCTGAATATTCCAATCTCAAACCAAGATTATGTATTTTATTGTGATGATGCGTTAACACGTATAGCAAAAGCCTTTAATGAGGGTAATCCTTACGAACTGATCATTACTGACCTTTCTTTTGACGAAGAATCACCCAAACAAAAAATTGCTGACGGAAGGGCGCTGATCAAAGCTGTAAGGACGATACAACCTGATTTAAAGATATTGGTCTTCTCGATTGAAAACCGGGCATTAATTGCAAGCGCACTTTTTAAAGAATTGAATATCGATGCTTTTGTTCCAAAAGCAAGACATGATGCAAAGGACCTGAAACTGGCTATAGAAAGTATTTATAAAAATAAAAAATACTATTCACCCAATCTTAGGCAAAAACAGGTAAATGCCCATACCTTTACCGAGTATGATAAGGCTATTGTTTCTTTGCTGTTAGAAGGGAGAACACAAAAAGAAATGCCCGATCTTTTAAAACAGAAAAAACTTGAACCTTCCGGCCTCAGCAGTATCGAAAAGCGTATCAACCTGATTAAAACAACTTTAAACATTTCAAACAACGGACAGCTAATTGCCCACTGTATTGCCAATAAAATCATCTAAACTTAGCCACCTTCCGGTGGGCCTCCTTAATATTCGTGAAGTTTTGATCTCTAGATTCTTTCAAACCTCATTACCTTCAATGTTTGAAAAAAATCAATTTCCATTTACCCAGAAGGATGGCCCATTATCCATCACTTCTGAAAAAGAGTACCTGATCCTTCACTGCAATAGGGATCCTGTCAAAGCCTGATCTCTGTATAATGTTTTTCAATTTCAGATCAATACTGTAGCTATGTAGGTACTGTCAAAACTGATGGGCATTATCAGTCAATGACTCATACCTTAACCTTTAAAAAGTTATAACTGCCATACTTAAAAAAACATAGGTATTTGCTTCATTGTCTGTTGAGAATGGACAGGGCAATCTCTCCTTTTAAACAATCACTTCTTCCATCTGTCATCTTTAGGTAATTGATTTCGCCTGGCTACTATATGGCTCAAAATTTCATGGAATTTAACAAGTTAAGGTTTACCGCACATAAATTAAAGTTTCCATTTAAGCTTACCAAAAAGGGTCATTTCTTTATCTTATAGATAAAGAAATGACCCTTCTTTTGAATATACTTACTGTCTAAATGCATAGCTAATGCACTATAAATCAGCCTACACCTTTTAAAAAAATAGTTTATCATTTTACGGTTTTCCGTAAGGAAAGCCTCTTTAAGCTACATAGTTTTGGAGTATCAAAATTAAAAAACATCAAAATGGCTTGGAGCTTTCATAAACGAATTAAAATTATCCCAGGTGTTCATTTAAACTTAAGTAAAAGTGGCATATCCACGTCCATTGGGGTTAAAGGGGCAAGTATGACTTTCGGAAAATCGGGGACTTATCTAAATACTTCTCTTCCGTTTTTAAATATTAACAACAGACATAAACTGTCGGGTTCAAACACTACTCCCGATAGCTACGATCACGACGCGCCCCTACATCTTTTTGGGAATATTTTTAGCGCAGATGTGCAGGAGATAACCAGTCAAAATATGACAGGGGTAAAAGAAGCCATCCTTTTGGCCCGGCAACAAAGAAAAGAGTTAAAAAGTGATCTGCTAAACATTCAGACAGCTTTGGGCACTTCAAAAATGAAACTGATTTTAAGTTACCTATTCCTTTATGGGTTGATAAATAAAACAATACCCAAAGCTTTGAAGCTCAATATTGAGGCACAAAAAGAGGCTATAAAACAAACTACAGATCTGATTGATCACTGTTACGTGAAACTGGATGTAGAATTCGATTCAGAAATCAGAGAAAAGTACGAACAGCTAATTAAAGCATTTAAAAATTTAACTACCTCGCATAAAATTTGGGATGTAACCAGTGCACACTTTCAAGACCGTGTTGCTGCGCGTTCATCGGCCAGCACTATTGTAAGCAAAAGAGACGTAAAGTTCTCTTTTAAATCGCTTGCTGAGATCAGGTCTGATGTTGAAGCACTTTATTTTGAAAATGCAAATGGCGCAGATTTATACTTCTACCCCAGTTTTATCATAATGTACGCTAACCAGAAAGATTTTGCCATCATCGGACTTGATGAAATTAATGTACAGCAAAGTTATGTGCGGTTTACAGAAACAGGAACGGTACCCCGCGATTCAAAAGTTATTGACAAGACTTGGGCAAAAGTAAATAAAAACGGCACACCGGATAAAAGGTTTAAAGGTAACTATCAAATTCCGATCGCCAAATATGGACAGATCAACCTCCGTACAAATACAGGCTTAAATGAAGAATACGAATTTAGCAATTATGAATTTACAGAAGCATTTAGTCAAACGTTTAGGGATTACCAAGCGACAATAAAATACCGTTGGTGAAACAGATGAATGAAGATAATAAGGGTATAATTACAGTAAGGTTTACAGGTGTCATCTGTGCCATAGCATGTTTCATCGCTATACTAAAGTTGCCCATAGAATATTATGCCTTTTTAAGAACTATTGTTTCATTGGGAGCGGCATTGCTTATTTACAGCTGGATTAAGCAAAAAAAATATTCCTTAGCCATCATTTTTGTTCTCGTGCTTATCCTTTTTAATCCCCTGTTCCCCATTTACCTGCATAGAAAAAGCATCTGGATCCAATTGGATATCATCACCGGACTATTGTTTTTAATTATTGCCTTTTATAAGAAAAGTGAACCTGAAAAAAAAGAGGAAAAAGCGGCTGAAATTTTACCCGTTCAAAAAACATACCCCAGAGACCGCATTGTTTCGGCAAAAAGAAATACAATAATCACATCATAAATCAACCCAAAACTTAATGTTATGATTGCCCAAATAGAAGAATTTTTAAACCCAAAAACAGCTGATCTGCCTCAGGATGGAAATATAAAAATTAAGGATCCGGTTACCAATGAAACAGAAGAGGTAAGAAAGAGAACTTACCACGAAGCTGGCTTTAGGGACGCATCTAGAAACAGTGGCAGCCCTTTGGCACTCTCGATATGCTTAAATGCCATTTATGCCAGGTTTCAAAATGAAGAAAAGGAGTTGGTAGAAAAACAGCAACTGGCGAAAGAACCCTATATCAGTGAGCAGAAAACTAAAGAAACCGAAATTAAAACACTGGTCATCAGTAAAGAAAGTAAAGAACAGCAGATTAACAAGGTGGAAAGCGATATCAGGGCCGTAAAAGATCATATTGAAGAGTTAAAATTTGAAATTAACGACCTGTCCCGGAATCCCGAGAAATACCACATCAGTGCTTCAAAAGGTGCTTCAAGTAAGTTCTGGATTGGTTTGATCATCCTTTTACCTTTAAGCTTATATCTATTTACCTTTTATATTTCTACCTCATATTCTGCTTTTTTTAAACTGTTGGATGCGAATAGTGCCACTGTTGTTATGAACATTCTTGATGCAAAAGCTTTTGAAAAAGCGTGGCAGGATGGTTCGCTGGAAGGTTTATTTGTCACCTTTATCCCTTTTGTGTTCCTGGGTTTGGGTTATTTGATCCACATGTTCGGTGAGGTTAAAAGCAAATGGAACTATTTCAAAATCGGAATCCTTTTTATTACATCGCTTTTATTCGATGCTATACTAGCTTACCAGATCGAAGAGAAGATTTATGAATTAAATAAAACTGCAGAAGATGACAAATTTGGAATTTTCGTTGCCTTTGGGAAAATCCAGTTCTGGGGAATCATTTTTGCCGGTTTTGTGGTGTATCTTATATGGGGCGTAGTATTCGACTTTATCATGAAAGAACACCGGGAGAAAGACAAAATCAAACATGAGCAATTGCGTAGAAAAAAAGACATCCAGATTCATCAGGATAGGATAGCCGATATTGAAATTCAAAAGGCAAAATTGCTCGAGGAACTTAGTGAAATCAAGAAAAGTTCGCTGGAGGCACAGGGAAGGGTTACTGCATTGCAACAGATAATCGATGCTGTAATTATACCAACGAAGGAGTACGTTTTATATGCTTCAGAATACATGCAGGGATGGATCACCTTTATTAACCAAAAACTGCATATTTCTCAATATGAAAAAAGTACGCTCGAAAGTGAGTGTATTGCCTGCTATCACGAAAACCTTAAACGTGTAGGGGCCAGTGAAGATTCCCAAAATGCGGTTTATACTACTACGTTATAAAGCCCAAGATCATGAATTTAAAATTATCAAACATATTGCTGGGCATCTTAATGACCAGTGTTTTTGCAACCGAGGCTAAAGCCCAGCCTGCGAAACAGAACCTTAATATCAGCTTTTTACTGGATTTATCTGATCGGATTGATCCTAAAAAGAATCCTGGGATTTACCAACGCGATCTTCAGTATATTAAATCAGTACAAAAGTCCTTTATTAATCATGTAAGAGGAAAAAAGATGCTGCTGTTAAAAGACCAGATGCAGGTTTTCTTTAATCCCATTCCTAAAATTACAGATATCGATCAATTAAGCCAAAGTTTAAAGGTCGATTTTAATCCTAAAACCAGTAAAAAAGATTTCCTGAATATAGATAAGATTTATACTGATAACCCGACTAAAATTTATCAGCGTGCCATTAAAGATGGAAACTATGTAGGCTCCGATATCTGGAGATTTTTTAAAAGCAATGTGCAGCAATATTGCATTAAACCACAACATCGAAATATTTTAGTCATACTAACCGATGGTTATATGTACCATAAAGACAGTAAAATTGAAGTAGCAGGAAAAAGTTCTTACATCACTCCACAATTTCTACTGTCAAAAAAACTTGTTAATGCCAATTTTCCTGCCATTATGCAGAAAAACAAACTTGGTTTTATTTCCTTCCCATATAATTTAAAAGAACTCGAAATTATGGTGTTAGGCATTAATCCCTCCGTTAAAAACCCTTATGAAGAGGATGTCATTAAACAATATTGGACAGATTGGTTTAAAGCAATGAAGGTGAAGAAATTCGAACTACGGACGACTGATTTAGCTACTAATTTAGCGCCTGTAATTAATAATTTTATTCAGGGAGGCTATAAACAATGATCCGATTTATAACTATTTATCACATTCAAAAAAATCTTCATTAACAGAGAAAAACTATCCCATAATTTCCCTCAATCATCCCTTCATCATGAAAACACTCTCTTTACTTATCCTCTTCTTTGCTAACATGACCTGCAAAGAAACCCTTACGGTGTACATCTGCAACAGTCCGAATGCCAAAAAATACCATAATAATTCAAAATGCCGCGGCTTACGCAATTGCACTTACAGGGTTATTTCCATTGATATCGAAAAAGCCAAAAAAGACGGCAAAACACTATGCGGCTGGGAAAAGTAAGCCTGCTGCTGTTGTTGCTCACGCTTCAGGCCTGCTTTATCCAGCCAGGAGGAAATAAAGGCATAAATTATAGTAATCTTGTTTTTACAGCCAAAGTAATCCACATTTTAGATGGCGATACCATGGAAGTTTTATATCAGGATTTTCCCATTAAAATCCGGCTGGCCCACATTGATTGCCCCGAAAAAAGACGCTCACAACCTTACGGTCAAAAAGCAAAAAAAGCCCTGTCAGATTTATGTTTCGGACAGCTGGTGGAAATACACGGCCAAAAATACGACCGCTACAAAAGATTAATCGCGGTAGTTATTAACCATAAAAAACAGATAATCAACCAGGAAATGCTGAAGCTGGGCATGGCCTGGCATTTTAAAAAATACTCAACCGATCTTTTATATGCCCGGTTAGAAATCACAGCCAGGAAAAACAAAGTGGGTTTATGGCAGGATAGTAGTGCCATAGCCCCCTGGGAATGGCGGAAATCAAAAGCGCCATTGCCCGGAAAATAGGGTTAGCGTAAAAGCCGCCCAATGGGCAGCTTTAGCTATTTGATTGATATTTTTTATTTGGCTAACACCATTGCATTTTGCGCTGCCTCCATCATCGCTTCAGAAGCATATGATGCAGATTTAAGACTGGCAAAGTCAGCTAATTTCACATTTTTCATATTGCTGGCGATCATGGTACTTTGATCGGCAGTACCATTTAATTTTAGTATCGCATCATCCTTAACAATGGTATACAAACTACCTGTGGTCGTTTTAATCTTCGCTGTAGCACTCTGATTCAAAAACAACTGAAGGTATTTTACATCGAAGTTATTGCTGGTTACCACCACCGATTGACCGTATGCTTCAATTCTTTCTAAATCTTTTACAGTAATATTCAGTATGACCTGATTGGTTTCCATGGAGTTGATGAACAAGGTTTTTCCATCAGTTGATACAAAGGTTTTTGCAGCGTCATAATTATTGGTGCCTGATACATTTTGCTTATCACCCTGGGTTAAGATGATTTTTACATTTCCGCTCACCCAAATTCTGTTAAATGTTGATAATGAGGCAGTTTTTGTTTCTGCTTTAACGGGCTCAGCGGCAAAAGTGGCCATTACTGATGAAGTGAATACGACTGCTGTTAATGCTGCTGCGAATACTATTTTAGTGAAGGTTTTCATATCTTTATGTTTTAAGTTTTTGCTATTGTTTTGTGATTAAGACGCAGCTGTCCATCAAACGTTGCAGGCAAAAACCCGGTATTATACCAGCATCAGTAACCGCTAGACCAACGCCTGTAATTTATAGACGAACGGTTATGGGTTATCTGGCCTGATTTTTTTAAATCCAGCCTTTGCGGCTACACAGATGTTTGTCATCGGCTTTCAAAAATGTGGTGATGTTCATTTTATTTGCCTGTTTCCGGATGATGAATAGTTTGGTTTCCTGGTATATCAGACTATATCCGATCGGGCATATTAATTGGTATTTTGTATGCTCCTACCCCTAAGGATATGAACATAAGTAATCCATTATCAATATTTGTGAAAACACAACGTAAGCTAGTCAAACGCTCAAAGAAAGAATTACATTTAAAGCTAGGGTAGGCCTTTATTTTCTTCAGGGACTGGAACAAATAAAAACAGCCTTTAAAGCTAGATAAGACTAATCAAATAATGAATTATTTATGGCAACCTCTTCATCCGCTTCATACTGCTACATTTCTTTGAATTTAGATTTGCAAAGGTATCTGGATAAAATAATTCTCTTTACAATGAACACAGTATCCTTGATGGATATACAGGCATAGGTCTGACTTTACTCCACTACTTTTCGCCTACCGAACGTTCCTGGGGTGAAGCTGTTTTACTCGCCTGAGTACAAAAAATGAGTTTTTTTTCCCGTTGTCAGTCATTATAAGTATTATTACAAGTATGACACAGACAAGGAATTACAGCTTACTGATAGTTTTCATGCTCAGTTTCACGGTTTATTTACCCTTCGCGGCAGCTCAGGTAACACAGAACTATCAGGTGTATAAACTCGAAAATAAAATCGGCACAGAAAAAGTTTCCATTGCAGGAAGAACTGACAACACTGCTGTTGATATCACTATCCGTACCGTAGACCGTGGTCAGGCTTTAATGCTTACCGCTGCACTAACGCCAAATGCTACTGGCACAAGATATACCTCCATCGGACAAACGTCGCGTTTCAAGCAAGAAAAAATAGATCAACTGTATTCCGCCAGCCAGGGTTTTCCTTTAAGCCAGAACGGCTCTATAAAATTGAGAGAAATGCTGATTGATTATTGGATTAAAGCAGCACGTCCTGCCTTTGTAAAATCTGCATTAGATGGATCCGCTATCCGAATCAGTGAAATAACTGACATGACAGATGCATATAAAGTAAGTGGATGGAAAACCTTTCTGATCAACAATGGCATGGATGAGATATTCTGGACAGATGCGCAGGGTAAAGCTGTTTTTTTAACCACAATAGATAGTGAAGGTGACAAGAGAGAGGTGATTGATGAACGGTATCTATCGGCATTCACCAAGCTCAATCAACAATCAACACACCATTTGCTACAGGCCTATATAGATAACAGTGGCATCTCTGCCAAAAAAAATCCTGCAATTGCCATTTTAGGTGGAACCATTATTGATATTACCCACCATGGCGATCTGCAAAATAACACTATGGTGCTGATCATCAAAGGAAAAATAGACTATGTAGGAACCATTAACAGGTCGCTAATTCCACCGGGAGCACGCCTGATTGATGCAACCAACAAATTCTTGCTTCCTGGTCTGTGGGATATGCATGCACACATATTTCACCCGTCTTATCTTCAGCGGGAGCTACGCTCAGGAGTAACTTCAATCAGAGATATGGGTAATGAGTTTGATTTTGCAAAACAGCTGATGGATATGGTTAGAAAGGAATCAACACCAGCCCCCAACTACTATGCCGCCGGGCTTTTGGATGGCAAGTCACCAGCCACACTGGGGACCATGCTAGCCACTAATGAAAACGAAATCAAAAAAAATATAGGTGCCTACCATGATGCTGGTTTTAGGCAGATAAAAGTATACAGCAGCGTTAAAAAGAAAGACTTTAACAGTATTGTGGAAGAAGCCAAACGGTATCATATGGATGTTGTAGGGCATTTACCAACAGGCTATACGGTAAGCTACTTTATTAATAACGGAATGCGGAGTATCAGTCACATCAATTATTTCATGAACAGTATAAACTGGTCTTCCAGTGATCTGAAAACAGCTAATCAAAGTCTGCTGGACAGCATGAGATCGCATCATACCTTTCTGGATCCCACATTAAATGTTTACCAGTTGGCGGGAAATAAAAAAGTGGCCTATTACCAGAAGCTTGTTAAGCTCTTTGCCGATAACCATATCCCAATCGTGGCCGGAACAGACAATGAGGGGACTATTGCCAATGAGATTCAGAATTATATACGATGTGGTATAAGTCCCCTTAATGCGATCAGGTCTGCAACGATCATCCCCGCTGAAGTAATGGGTGAAGCGCAAAAGAGCGGAAGCATTAGCCAGGGCAAAGATGGCGACATTTTGATTCTTGATGAGAATCCACTGCTCCATATCAATACCTTGCAACACATTCCTACCATCATCAGGAACCAGTTTGTGATCACCAATTGAATCATCGCGTTTACCTATTCAGGGTATTGCGAAGTATCCCGGTCATGATGCTTACTTTAGCCATCTCAACTTTACACCTATACTGATGGTTGGCTTTCAGTCCATTATGAATATCATTACTTTGTTTAGGTAATGAAAGCTTAATAAGCGCCGAATCTCCCGTCATCCTGAGCGATTTAACATGCCCGTCAAAGCTTAGCCTTTTATCATCCAGCATGGTAAAATGAATTGATGTACCGACGAAACCAGAACAAGTTTTATTTAAATAACTTTCTGACTATCAAACACTTGCAAAATACGATTTCGACTCACCGACTGTCAAAATGACCCTTTTTTGGTCTCAAATGTTACCATTCAAATTTACGGAATGAATGAATATAATGCAAGAAAATAATAGGTCTAGATTCTAAATATAGACTTATTACTTAATCGTTCCCCGACTGGCAAAGGAGCTCAAATTTAATCCTTTACCAGAATTTATCAATACAAAGCATGAATGCATACACTAGATTCACCCAAATTATCACAAGCCCAAAAGTCGTAAAATCTTCCCGTTGTTTATTTCAGGTCCACTTGCTCCTCCTTTGGATGAGACATATAGTTATCATATCAGAAAAGCATCTGCTTATTTGAATATACTGACGTATTGAGATTCTGCAAAACACTTATTAATTGCTGTTTGTTGCATTTGAATTATTTTGCATAGCAGATATGCGATTTTCTAATTCAAGTTTAATAGGCACAAGCTCGGTATATCGAGCACGAACCTTTGAATAAATATCTACTTCTTTACTCGTTGTCGATAAAGTTAAGATCAATGCGTACCTTACTTTGGCATTTACATGCCTTTTGCCCCTCTCTAGCGCGTGGATAATAAACATCGGATTTTTGACTCCTTCGATTTTTTTTGTAATATTTCGCGTATCCAAACTATCCCATTTCAAATCTGCCTTTAAATCTTGTTCTTTTTTAAACGATGATTTTGCATTGTCTGTGGCTGGGTATTCAAAAGAGCAGGTCCATCCTTCATTTAGCAGTCTCTCCATTTCTTCGGGTTCTGCATTAATATCTAGCTTTCTTATCTTATTACCATTTTTAAAGTTGAACTTTGTTTCACTTGGATAAAACGAAGTTGTGATGGATGATGTCGAATAATCATCTGGACTTTGGGGATCAATTTTGGTCATCACAGCTGAAGTCCAGCGAAATGAAACCTTACCTTTGGTAATTTCATCCGACCAAGGGATAGGAAGTTTCACAAAGCTTCCCGAATTTATTTCCCCACTATAGATTAACGTATAGGATTGCTCAGGGCAAGTCGTTATTGTGCTGATATCTGACGGTAGAGTTCCGTGGCCAAAGTCAGTGTTATGTCCATCACCATGTTCACAAATACCATGAATAATCATAGCCCTAGTGACAAGGCTAGAAAGCTGTGCATTACTGTAACCAATGATTTTCCCAGCGGCAGAAGTGACCAATGGACTTGAGAAACTGGTACCCTGTGTCAAAGCCCGCTGGTTTGGTAAGTTCCCTAAAAGATGAATAGGATTTTGATCACACCCGCCAAATGCCGAAAGGTCAGGTTTAAGTTTATTCCCTTCCCTACCTGGGCCTATGCAGCTATAAGTTGCCCGATTAATTTTGCCATCGACTTTCGAATAGGCAGCAATTGCCAACCCATTTACCATATCCGATGGAGCTTGGATTCTATTATAGCCTATTTGACCACCATCATTGCCGACTGCTACGCAAAACAATACATCATATTGCTCACTTAACAAGTCACATGCAAATGTAAAGCGGCTGATATGATCATCGTAAATAGGTCCCCGTGGCCCAAGACTTAAGTTATAAACTTTGATTTCAGGATTAGCAGGAATAATTTTTTCAATGGCGTCTACAATCTGGTATAAATCTGGATCTACCGCCATAGATTGTGAGATAACCCTGAAGTTTTTTACACAAACCAATGGCTCAACTAATTGTTGTGCGTTCTGATACTCGTTTAGGGCTCCATATAATACCGCGCTTGTAACCTGTGTACCATGGCTAGCACAATCAGGTATCGGGTCACCACTGATACAGTCTTCGGTTGTTACATATTGGTCAAGCGCTGGGTTTCCGTTTATGTAGCCGCCGTCAATAACTCCGACCGTAACGTCAGGGCGGGAAGTAAAAATTGGAGGTTTTGGTGCTCCATTCACCGGAAAAGCGCGGGTGCTCACAAAATGTTTGAACTCCAAAGGATGTAATGTCCGCAGAGGATTATACCCACTAAGTAATGAAACTACATCTCGATTACCCATTAGGCTGACAAAAGTTATTCCGTCTTCGTACTGGTGATAATTTATACTTTCTGCGGAAACCCCTGCAAGAGTTAAAAGCTCTAAAAAACGCAATAAAGACTGATTTTGGTCAACATTAAAAGGATGAAGAACGGCTTCTAGCCTTCCTTGCTCCCAATCATTCGAAATTCCGACTACCTGTTCTTCGTCCTTAAGTAAATCTATGCTCACCAATTTTCGAACATCATTCACGAAAGCTTTGGTCAGTGATGAAGCTGACTTATTAAGTTGTTTTTTAAATTTATCCAAACTCTCGTCGGTGCCCCGAACAAAAAACATTTTAGCTTCCAACGTTTCTCTTTTAGTCTCTTTCGATATATTTTCTTTGCTTCTCCAAATCCTAGAGCCAATTTCCTGTAACCCAAAGCGCTCAGTATCTGTGTCGAAGAGGGTTTCAGGATAGTAGCTTTTGGCCGAAAAGTCAGGGTGCATTCTAATGCACATTACCACTTCATTAGGTAGCCTAGAAGATTGCGGCAACGAACGAATTTGCTCTTTGACCAAGTCAATATCTTTTGACAGCCGCTCACGGGCCTCTTCAAAGCTCACGGGATATGATTTTGGACCACCACCGGATCTCTTTGTTACAGGGATGCTGTATAGTTCTCCTTTGTATAGAATTGGCTTTCTTGTGCTCATAGTTTATTTCTTTAAATGATGTTGGACTCCCGAGACACTCAATCCTGTCAGCTCCGCGATCTTTCTTACCGAGATTTTAGCGCCATAACTTTGTTTAAGAAGTTGACAAAATTTCCCTTTGACTTTTTTATCCAAACTTCCAGCCTCAAGCTCATTAAGTGTTGCTGGTAAAAGCTTCTCTTGTTTCAATATGATTCTTTTCTTTACTCGATGGGCAAGCTTTACAATATCAGAGGCACTTCTCCCTTCCAATAGTGTAGAAATGATCTCAAGCAAATTATTTTCAAATTTATCTTCCTCTTCCAAAGGAAAAAGATTGAATGAAAAAATCGATGACGCTTCATTTGCTGAAGGCATAGGTATTTCAATTACCATATCAAACCTCCTCCATATTGCTCGATCAAGCAATTCGGGGTGATTGCTTGTAGCAATAAGCATAGAGTTTGATGGCCAATCCTCAAGTTCCATCAAGAGTACATTAACTACACGCTTAATTTCTCCAAGATCAGAGTTGTCGTCACGCTTTTTTGCTATAGCATCGAATTCGTCGAGTAAAAGAACTGAGTTGTTTTGCTTAGCGTAATTCAGCACTTTTTTGATGTTGTGTCCAGTCTTACCTAGTAAGTTTGAAATCGAGGAAGACAAATCCAAAACCACAAGGCTTTTGCCAAGTTTTGCTGCAATATCTCTTGCTAGCATCGTTTTTCCCGTGCCGGGATTACCAATAAGCATCAACTTATTGATTGGCTTAACACCATTTCTAAGCAATGTCTCTTTGTTGGTCCATTCATTCAAAATTCCTGCTATCTGTTCTCGTAACATAACGTTAAAGACTGGGCTTTGCGAGTCCTCACTTTGTGGAGAAAAAACTTGTGCCATTTCCAAATGAGTTTCGGAATCTGTTGGAACTGGATTTCCGGGTATTCCCCTTAGTCCTGCATCACCTACATGCTGTATGGTATTTATTTTATTATAAATGGCGTCGCTCAGCTCGGGGTTATCTTTTTTTAATACCCTCGCGAGGGACAAAGAAATCGTTTCTACTCGAGTTTTGTCGCCTGATAATCCTGCTGCTACGATATCAGCTATAAAGAGATCGGTGTTCTGTTTATTTTTCATTTAAGTTATTACAGTACATCAAAAATATGCATTATGATTTAAAATATCAATAAATGTGCGGTATTATTTTAATTTTTTAATTTACCGTACAAAAATAGTTGACATTGTTTTAGTAACCTACAAAAAAGGATGGGGTAGATATATATTGGCTTTGTTTAAAAAACTGGAAGCAACTGAATTATTTAGTACGATAGCCGTCGCAAAGATCAGTTGTACTTTGAGTATAATTTTATACTTTGCACCTATGGCTTTCATGATCTAGAATTAATTGCTCAAAATAATTATATGGAACTTGTATACACTTGGATAAAGGGAGAAAAAATACTAAACAATTTTGAACTTAATATGGGATGGAAGGATAGATTTTCCTATGACCCAGACCTGAATATCCTAATAGGAGAAGAAGATCCCGACCATATTAAGGATTTTTTTTCTCATGGCGTAAGTAATATAACAGCCTTCGTGGGGAGTAACGGCTCAGGAAAGTCTACAGCGTTAGAGTTTCTCATTAATTCCCTTCCGAAAGGACAGAGTCAGGATCCCGTAGCTATAATAATCCACTATAGCACACAATACCAGAAACTTATAATTTATGCCCATGAATCCGTTGCTAAAAAATTACAAGTCCAGACAGATCGCCACTACGAATTGGTAAACACATTGAGAAACCAATACGATTACCAAGACGTAATATATTACACAAACAGTTTTTACGATAGGGTAATTGAAAGAGATCTCCAAGGCCTTCACAATGCATCTCTTAGCAACATGTTATTTGCGCCCAGCCCAGGAAAGAGTACCAATTCTCGTAGAACAGGGGATAGCTTTACGCTGAGGTTCAAGTTTAGCGAGTACGCAAGAACTATAGCGTTTCTATACAGTAATATTGATAAAAACCTAGAGATCAGTCTTCCTAGTTATTTAATGATTTCTACCATTTTTTCGCCAGAAATAGATTCAGAAGACTATTATATCAATCCCGAAAACTCCCAGCGGTACAAAGAGCTTTATGATCAAATAGTAACGTACTACAACGACAAATTAGAAATTACAACCACACTCAAGGCTAAGTTTTTGTTGATTGTTGAGCGCAATTTGGTGCTTGACGAGCTTATGCTCCACAACCTTCTTGAAATAAAAAGCTCATTGATACAGTCGATGCTCAAAAATCCTGTCGAAATAGCAGATATTCTTCATGGGGGTAGTAAAAAATCGAACCAAATTACTGATTTCGTAGATTATCTCGGAAATTTAATTGGAGAGGACGATGTCTCAGCAGGCATGAATATTGCCTGGATTGACATTCGTAAAACTAGTCCGCGTGAGATACCGGGATTGCTAGCTCAACTTAGACGCCTCAGCAACTATGATTCGAACTTTATTCAGTTAGGCCTTTCCCATCAGAAAATGATTTTTGGAGAATCCAGTTCCGGAGAGCTAGCCCTATTAAGTATGCTATCAAGATTATTCGCTCTTTCCAGTTCACAGCAACGGATGGCAAACCTTCAGATTTACGACAGTATCCTTATTCTAATGGATGAGCCCGAACTGTATCTCCACCCGATTTATCAAAAGAACGTTATTAATTATTTAACCGAGCTGTTACCTCAAATCTTCAGTAATATAAACGTTCAGGTGATTCTCACATCCCATTCGCCATTCATCATATCTGATCTACCAAAAAGAAATGTATGTTTCTTTACCGGCAACAAGAGCTTTATTGCCAGCGAACTAATGGAGCACAAGCAGACATTTGCAGCAAATATTCATACATTGTTATCAGACTCCTTTTTTCTTGACAACGGATTTATAGGAACATTTGCCAAGAAGAAGCTAGATACGGTAATCAGAGATTTGAACACCACCAAAGAAATTTCTCCTGAACGCAAGGTTGAGATCAATAAAATAATAGTTTCCATTGGAGAGCCTATTCTAAAGCGAAAACTATTGGAAATGTTTAACGACAAATTCAATCAGGACTTAGAAAATCGAATTACAACCATTGAGAAAAGATTGGGGATATGATAAGAGTCTTTATTACAAAAAATAATGCAGTTAAAGACCATTATAGTAGAGTGTGCAATGATAGCAGAGTTAGAACCCTAGGCCTAACATCCATCATCAACAGAAAAATAAATGACACTGCACCTCACGAGGCAATGAAAATAATGTTCTATACTTCTTTGCTTTTAGACTTAGATCCATTGGCACAGGAAAACCTGATAACTGGAAAGCCAGCATATCTTCAGGGTAGGATTGATCATTATGAAACCAACTTCACCGCATTGCTTACCGATGATTTCAAGAAAGAGGTACTAGAAAAGGTATTCTTTTATTCAAACTACAAGAAATGGGAGGCTTACAAACTCGCTGAGGACTTGAGTACGAACGTATGCCCATATTGCAATAGGCAATATATATTTACACTTAGCGGAAATGCAATAGGGAATATACGCCCGCAGTTTGACCACTTCTTTGATAAGGCAACCTATCCTTATCTATCCATGTCCTTTTACAACCTGGTTCCATCTTGCGCAATCTGCAATTCAGACCTGAAAGGCTCTGCGAAATTCACCCTGCAAGAAAACATTCACCCCTATCTTGAAGATTTTAGCGGGTTAAGCTTTTCTATACGCCCAAAGAATGTGGATTTTATAAACGGCAAAAGCAGCGCATATCGTATTAGATTCAGAAATACTGGCGGATTGTCCCATGACCAACTAAGAAAATGCTTTTCAAACATTTCAGTCTTCCAGCTTTCAAAACTCTACAACAGGCACAAGGACCACTCAGACGAGCTGATCATTAAATCCAGAATATATAATCAGGCTTATATTGAGGCATTGTTTAATCAGTTTAATGGAACATTGTTCAAGGATTTAAATGACGTTAAAAGACTAGTTTCATCCAATTATACAGAAGAGAAAGACTTTGAGAAAAGGCCGTTATCGAAAATGACCGCTGATATCTGTAGAGAACTCGGATTGTTTATGTAATTCAAGCTTAGGTGCAACTTATAATTGACAAGATAAGTATTTATCAATGCCCTCGTGCAATAGATTAGCTTAGTATTTTGCCACGAACAGTAACAGTCACATCCTTCGCTCAAATTAATTAGGCTTGAACAACCTGATTATAACGACTAAAATTTCAACAGACCAGAATTTAATATTCGATAGTACATAGCTTGCGAAGATACGTCAAAAATCTTCGCTAGATTCTTAATCTCGTCCTCACTACCTAAATCGAAGTCAATATTATCGATAGCTTCTTTAAGCAAGCGGTCGGGCATAAGAATATAGGCCGCAAATGTATTAGCCTCACGCTCTAATATTTGCGTTTCTTCAGATAGCCCAGAATTAGCACTTCGAAAAATCGCACTAAAACCTTTGTCCATAAACATAGAGGAAAGTTCTCGGTGCAAAACAAAGTGGCCTAATTCATGGGCAATTGTGAAACGCCTCCTAACCCGAGACTCACTTTGGTTATACCCTATGACTCCCTTACCATCTTGAATAACCAAAACTCCGGAGATGTCATCTTCAAAATCGAAGGGGGATACTGTCAGCCCAGTCTTTTTGGCAACATCTTCAATCTTTACGGGAAGGCTACTTAATTTCATCCCCTGCAAAATCTCATCAACTTGCTTTTTGATAAACTGTATTGACCTACTATGGTTTCGAGTAATCATGCTTATTTGTTAATCTGTCTTAAGAATTGTTGCATTGAACTTTTGACGCGCTCGTTCAAATCAAGCATAGAGTCCGCTACCACTGCCGAGAAATCTACATCTGGCACTTCAACGTTTTCCTCTAGCTTTTCAATATTAAGCTCAATCGGGATTAGATCAATGTAATCTACTTTCAGAATGCGCGCAATGGTTACTAGAAGAAATATCGATGGCCGTTGCCTACCCTTTTCAATATTAACAACCGAGGCTCTTGTCATGTTTAATAATTCTGAGAATACTTCCTGACTGATGTTGGCACTTAATCGAAAATTACGGATTCGTTCTCCAATTTGTTCATAAAAAGATTCTTCTGATAGCGCGTTCATAACTTGTTGATTCTAAATATCATAATACAAATATGATTATTATTTAGAAAACATCCAAATAATTTTGCGAAATTTAACAATTAATAAATTTTGTAATATTTTACATTTTATTTGTTTTTGTAAAATTTCACCTTATATTTGTAAAGAAATAAAAAAAGCCAAGAGCACAGCTCTCAGCTTTGTAAATTTTTCAGGTAGTCAATTAGGCTTAGCCCGCCTCGTTAAAAACCTCTTTTGATTCGTGGTTGTTTCAAAGGTAGTGACTATCTTTCAATTTTACAAGCAAAATAGGATGAAACCTATTGAGAAGCACTATTGGTAATCCGTTTAATTAAATTTTAATCAAGGCTATAATACATTTTTAATCCCGCAGCAGTCTATATCTGCTATCGCCTTTATCTGAGGCACAATTAATAGTATTACTAGTTAAAATTTAATTTATTCAAAAAATGGAAGATAAATCTTTCCCGGGCCTAAAGCCCCAAGTCTATAATGCAACGGTTAACGATAAGAAGATAACTGTTAAAACACCTAAAATTACTGGTGCCGAAATATTGAAGGAAGCTGGAATAAAAGATCCAGAATGCCATACGCTATATCAAAAGTTGAAGGGCGGCGACTTCAAAAAAATATCGATGGATGAAATTGTTGACCTTGGTGACCATGGTGAAGAGCATTTTGTCACAAAAGATGCCGAGGTATTCAATTATCTAGTCGATGGAGAGCCAGAAACAACAGACAAAAAAACTTTGACCCCTCTTCAGATAATGGAGCTGAATGCGGTGGACACCAAAGATTTCTACCTTGTACAGTTGCTGGACAAAGAAGAAGAAATTGATTATGCATACTCTCCCGACGAATCGATCAAGATGCACTGCAAAGGCATGCGGTTCGTTACGCGCAAATGGCTGGACATCGTAGACGTTGAAGCATATGGTAAGCAATGTAAGGAGGTTCCGCCTGCTAGAATTTATAGGATCAAAGTGGATAAACGCTACCACGATTGGAACAAAAGGTTTATTACCGTTGCTGAACTTATCAAGATGGAGTATCCGAACAGCTCGGCTCAATTTGAGGTTTACAAATTCGTGAACACAAGCCCTAAGCCCATTAAATTGAATTCTTCGGAACAGATAGATTTGACCGAAAAATGCCTGGTCAGGTTTACTATCCAACCAAAAGAGCAGACTGATGGCTTGCAGTCGGAGAAGGAAGAAGTTGTTCTTCGCAGGGAATTTGAGCTGCCTGAAGAAGATATCGATCATTTGAACAGTCTTGGCCTCCCTTGGGAGGCCATTGGCAATCCTGTTACTGGATCTGTAATGTGGTTGTTGATCCATGAATTTCCGATGCCTGATGGATATAACCAAGATCAAGCAACTATTGCTTTGATGATTGCCCCATCTTATCCTGCCACAGAAATAGATATGGCATATTTCTTCCCCGCTTTATCTAAGGTTTCGGGAAGGGGTATAAATGCCTTGGCTGCACAACCAATTGATGGTAATACCTACCAGCGCTGGTCAAGGCACCGTGCGCCTGGCCAATGGCGACCAGGGGTTGATAATATTGCCAGCCATCTTTGTCTGGTAGAAAATTGGTTGATTAAAGATTTAGGGAGGTAGGCTATGAATACACTGAGAATTTCCGGCCATCACTATGGCCAGCTAAAAGAGCATTTATTTCCAGGCGATAATAAAGAAGCCGTTGCAGTGGCGTTATGCGGGCGAAGTGTCCATAAAGATAATGAGGCATTTTTGGTGCAAGAGCTTTTGCTAGTCCCATATGACCTTTGCGACAGAGAAAAGGATTACATTACCTGGCCAACAGATATCATCAATCCTTTTCTAGAAAAAGCTGCAAAACGTAATTTGGCAATTGTTAAATTCCATTGTCATCCAGGTCCCGGAGTACATGAATATTTTTCAGACCTGGACGATTTTGCAGATCAGACCCTGTTTAAAAGTATTCAATCCTGGCTTGACAATGAGCATGGTCACGCCAGCTGCATTATGCTTCCTGATGGCCGTCTCTTTGGTCGGGTATTCAGGGAAGAAATGCAGATTGAGCCCTTGCATAAGGTATTGATTGCGGGAAGCGACGTGCAGGTTTGGCGATATTTCGACGGCGGTTGCGTAATTGCGGATGATGCCCAGATAAGGAACAAACAGGCATTTGGGGAAAAAACCATATCTGAACTCAATAAAATGAAGATTGGTGTTGTTGGTTGTTCCGGTACTGGCAGTATAACTATAGAACAATTGAAAAGATTGGGAGTGGGCGAACTGGTACTTGTGGATCCAGATTACATCGACGGCCTTAACCTAAATAGAATAATCGGCTCTAAACGCCATGATGCCGATATCAAAGAGTTTAAGACAGAGGTAATGAAAAGGGAAATCTTAGCCTTAGAAATCGGCACAAAAGTTACGACATTCACCTCTGATATTTCCAAAAGAGAGGTAGTTAAGGAGCTTTCCGATTGCGATTTCCTCTTCAGTTGTGTAGATGGCGCTGAAGGTCGGCACATGCTAAATCTGATATCATCGTTCTATATCCTGCCGTTAATCGACATGGGCGTAAAATTGAATGCAGATGGCAAGGGCGGCATCAACAACATTTTTGGACAGGTACATTTCATTCAGCCAGGCGGGTCAAGTTTATTGAATAGGCACCAGTACGGTTTAGACCGTCTGCTTTCAGAGTCCATAAAAAGGGTGGACGGTGAGGAGCATGCGAGGAACCAATATCTGGCCAATGTCGGCGAAAGCAGTCCGGCAGTTATCAGTATAAATATGCAGGTTTCCGCGACAGCTATCAATGATTTTTTAGCTCGTATACACCCCTTCAGAAACATGCCAAACTCAGAGGTTGACATAATCAAAATCGATTATACCGACTGTGTTTCATATTCCGAGTCAATGAAAGAACCCTGTCTGTTTTTCAACAAATGGATTGGGAGGGGAGATATCGAGCCATTATTAAACAGTCCAGAATTAAGCAAGCATGTTCAAAAGGTTCATTAATTGGATAACGGCATTATTTGGGAAAAGAACGCTGTATACCTATAAGATAGCTGAAGATGTCCCTGACAAGATGAGGGATAAAACGGTTTATCTTATAAGCAACCAGGGCTACATTTGGCAATGCGTCATGCTCTGTCCTTGTGGCTGCGGGGAAAGTCTCTACACCAACCTGATGGATGACTTCGACCCATATTGGAAATATGTCATTGAAGAAAAAACAATTTCCCTCAAGCCTTCGATAGATAGGCTGGTGGGTTGCAAAAGCCACTTTTTTCTCACACATGGAAAGATTATTTGGTGCTAGTTCGCATGTGCTTAGTAAAAAAAACAACAATCTAGAAAAACTTTTTCTGGATTGTTTGTTTTTATAGATATTGATATTTAGATTAGAGTAGTAATTTCAATTTAACGTTCGTATCTTTGCCGTCCCAAAAACGGCATGAATTATTTTTATTATGGAAAAACTTCAAGCATCCCAGATTTTAATGCCAGGCGCTGAAATCAAGGCTATTAGACTTAAACAGTCTAAAGCTGTGAAAGACGCTATCGCTGCAACCTTCCAATTGCAGGAAGAAATCCTCAAATTAAAAGATGTAGATCAAGAAACGCTAAAACTTGTAGTACAGTTATAAACTAGTGTTTTGAAGATTCTCGCTTTCAATGAGGATAATTTAGCGTCCTCACTCTCAAATAAACATACAACTCCTGAACAGGTAAAGCTCAAACAGCATTACAGATATTTCTTGAAATACCTGAGCAGTGCGGAACTTGGGGCTAAAACTATCTTGATAGAAGAGGGCTATATCAGTCGCGACTATCTTCATGATTACGCCTCCTATTATGCACTTTGTTTCGAAAACTACGAAAAGGTTTGTCGAAGGGTGCATTTTTTTGATATAAAGGTTACCAAAAAAATGTTCATGGAGAACATACTGAAACCTAAGGAAGAGGCGAAAGAGTTCTGGTCGCATTATGTAGGTTTTGTAGTGGTAAAGCCAATTCCGGTGAAGATGATTGGTTATACAGTTCTAAAGACGTATTCTAACGGCGAAAAACTCAACGACCGCAATTTCTGGGGATTGAGAACCTATAAGATTAATCTGTACGGAACTGCAATAAAACTAAAATCTTTGGCTTTCCAGGAACAGGATTCCGTCATCGCCGCCTGTGCCACAACGGCCATCTGGTCGATGTTGAACAAGGCCGCGGTAGATTTCCATACGATCCTGAAGTCTCCTAGTCAGATTACCCTGGATGCGGACAACGTTTCTCCTGACGGAAGCCGTTTGTTCCCGAACAAGGGATTGAGCATCTTACAGATCTCACAAGCCATTTTGAACTCCGGACTTGTATCGGAAATTAAAGAAGCAGACCACAGGACGGCTGCGCATCCTTTCAAAGTGGTAAGTAACCATTACCTAAAAAAGATGATTAATGCTTATTCTGGAATAGGCATACCTATCATCTTGGTTATAAGGGTTCCCAATGGTGGTCAGCATGGGCTTCACGCAATAACAGTATCGGGATTTAAGACCCTAACTCCCCAGCCTATAGCTCCTCAAAAAAAGATGAGTTACATGTCGGATAATATTGACAAGATATATGCACATGACGACCAATGGGGGCCTTTTGTGAGGATAAACTTCGAAGGAGACTTTAATCTAATTACACCGTGGACAGAAGGGCATAAACAAAAAGAACCTACACTTGTCAAAAACATTGTGTTGCCTGTCTACCCAAAGGTCCGGATTTCTTTTCAGGATCTTGAGGTTATCGTTGCCGGTTTAGATACTATTTTAACATTCTTCTTCGATGGAGTAATCGTTGCAGATCTGGTTTGGGATATTAAAATAGAGTACAGCGAAAAATATAAGACTATTATAAAAGGTTCAGGGTTGGATAATGCAAAAAAGGTAGAACTGCTCACCACTAGCCTACCAAAATATGTTTGGATCGCATCTTGCTATATTGGACAGCACAAGTTGATGTGTTTTACTTTCGATGCCACTAATATCAACCATGCCATGATTGGTCTAAGTGTTATTTCCTATCTGCCGGATAATATCCAGAACGAACTGATAAAATTTTTGGATTTAAACAGGGATAGTCTTCAATACCTGTTCAAGCATATGGCAAGTGAAAGATATTATGAATTTCTGATCAGTGAACTGGTCAAGAAGTGACGTGCAGCAGATATCATTTTCTGAACATCCATAAATTAACATTTCGTAATTGATATCATAACAAGTAATGCTCGTGAAAGGCTTATTATCTAGTAAAATCTCACTAAAATGGGTTGCCGACAGTTAGGTATCAACGTAAATTTTCATATAATTCTTAAAGAATATTCTTTTGAACCCCGTTTATGAAGATACAAAGCCTATTTTATGATTAGCATTTCATCAACACCTATATTAAGTTTATCTGCTATTGCTTTAATCATACTAATAGAGGTATTTGTTTCAGCCCTTTCTATTCGTCCAATTTGCCTAGTATCAAATTTAGTAAGTTCGGCAAGCTTTTCTTGAGTGATACCTTGCTTCTCTCTGATTTCAATTAACTTTCGACCTACGGCTTCTAAATACTTCTGATCTCTATACTGTTTTCCCACAGAACTAAAGTCAAAATATAAAAGAATTAATGTTAGGACATATTTGTCCTTTTTACCTTTTATTATTATATTTGAAAACATAATAACTTATTGTTAATAAGTTATTTAATTTTTGGTATTAATAAGAGTCTCGCTTGCTAAATTCTGACAATTGCGATTGAACGAGACAATAGATTAATGCCCATGACAATATTATGTGTAATTTCGTCTTACACTATAGCGTTATGGGCTCTATTGTATTCGTTTCAAAAGGCCGTCAGAAGCCTAGCAAGATGATATATAGAGCCTGCTATAGTGCATTTATATCTGAGACTCGTATAAACCTATACGAGTATGAACTTTAAATCGACACATCTTTTCAATCACCTTATCTCCTTGGTGATCTGCGCTCCAGAATAGCTTTATAAATATGGCAGGGGACCCTAATGGTTAATGATAAATAGGTTCTTTATAATGCTCCCTGCCTTATTTTTTTCACTTCTTTTTAAAGAATATTTCTTCTAAAACCAACTAACCGAATTCATGAAAAAAACGATAAAAATAGTCGTAATGGCTATGCTATGCCCTTTTCTTTCCAATCGCGGAGGGCCATACAAGAAAGGAAAACAGCAAAGACCAATTACCATCAGACCACTTGCAACACTTGCATTTAGAGAAATTAGGCCAAAGAAATTATTCCACAGCTTAACAATATTAGTCTCGGCAGTAATGTTTTCTTTTATCAGCCGCGTAAAAGGACAAGAAAGTTATTCGAATATCCAATCTTTACGGATTGGGGAAAAAGTGCCGGAAAATTTCTGGAAGATAAAACATACTTTTTTCGGCCAAGGAAAAATTACTGTTCATGATCTATCCATATATAGGGGCAAACTCCTTGTCCTAGACTTCTGGGCCACATGGTGCGGTAGCTGTGTAGCACATATGCCGGATAATGAAAAAATTTCAACGGAATTAGATGGTATTTTTTCGCTAGTGCCCATCACCAGGGAACCTTATACTAAAATCTTCAGTTTTTTTTCAAACAATGATCATGTTAAGAACGTCAAGCTCCCAACAATTGTATCGGATGTTACCTTGAAAGAATTTTTCCCCCATCAGATCTTGCCCCATTATATATGGATAAGTAAAGAGGGCGAAGTGCTTGCTTCATCTGAACATGAGATGTTCACAAAAGAAAATATCCGAAAATTAACTAAGGGCAAAACAGTTTTACTGGATAAAAAAATTGATCAGGATATAAATAGTCCCCTTTATTTATCAAAAGAGATCCAGGCCAATGTTGAAGTTCGTCAATCTACAATACTCATCAAAGGCCGCATTAAGGGACTGCCCACTATCAAGAAAACAAGATCAATAGAAAATAAAAAAACTGGTGTGCTGTATGCTAACCAATCTTTATTAAGAATCTTTGCAGATCTGGGAAAAGGCTTAATCCCTGGCTTCAACCGTAAGAGAATAATAGTTGAGCATGATAACCATACCCCATTGCAATCAGATAATGGAGAATTGGGAGATGAAGAATATTACTCTTTCGACGTTAACCAAATCCAACTCACAGATTCCATATTGCTTGAGCAGCTAAATCTTTCTTCCGGATTTTTAGGCAGAATAGAGAACAGAAAGATCGCCTGCATGATACTTTCAAAAGTTGGCTCAATTCAAAAATTGGCCTCAGTAGGCGGCAAAAAGGTTAACGGGCTTTTCGAAAAAGATTCCAGTTACATCCTCAACGGCACAATTAAGGCGATGGTCGCGAGAATGAATGATATTGATATCCCTCTGCCGCTTGTCATTGATGAGACCGGGATCAGTGAGCGTATCGATATCAGCCTTAAATCAGATCCATCAGATTTAAAGGGACTAAACAATGAACTGAAAGAGTATGGCCTGGCACTTATCCCACAGGACAGAACGATCGATATGCTTGTGATATCAAAGGGGAAAACAGTTCAACAAAAATCAACGGAAATTCAAAAAGCAGGATTATGAGAAATGCCCTATTGACATTATTATTTATATCGGTTTCAACATTTGTCCATGGACAATATATCGTGAAGGGAAGAATAACGGGTGCCAACATGAGTCTTGCTGGTGCCTCAGTAAAATCAACCGATAATAAAATAAACATCACCAGTGATTCAGCCGGACGCTTCGAGTTCCGCACATCTGAAAAAGAAATTACGCTATTGATTTCGCACATTGGTTTTAATACAGAAAAACTAATAGTAAAGCTACCACAGGATTTACCACTTACGATTAACCTTAATGCATCTGAAAGCCAACTGGAAGACGTATCAGTATCTACAGGTTATCAGTTTGTACCTAAAGAACGATCAACCGGAGCTTTTGATTTCATCAAAAAAGAGACCTTCAACGAGCAAATCAGCACTGACGTGCTGAGCCGTCTTGAAGCTGTTGCAAATGGTGTAAGTTTTAATAGGACCACGCAATCAGCTTCAGGATTGATCATCAGAGGGCTAAGTACCCTCAGTGGACCAAAACAACCGCTTATCGTTGTTGACAATTTCCCATATGAAGGCGACCTGAATAACCTGAACCCAAATGATGTAGAAAATATCTCTATTTTGAAAGACGCGGCTGCATCTTCAATCTGGGGGACCAGGGCAGGCAATGGAGTTATTGTGATCACAACCAAAAAGGGAAAGTTGAATACCGCTTTAAAAACGGAATTCAACACCAATTTAACAATAGCAGGTGAGCCAGATCTTTCTTACATACCGCAGCTTTCTTCATCAGTCTATATCGATATTGAGAAGATGCTCTTCGCAAATAAATACCGCTTTTCAGACACATCTTCGACCAGACGCCTTCCATTCAGCCCGGCATATGAGCTGATGTTCAAACAGCTTAATGGTAAAATAAGCAAGACAGATTTGGAACGGCAGTTATCTGGTCTTGCAGCCGTTGACCTAAGAGATGAGTACCAGAATGCTACATATAGGAAAGCCATCAACCAACAGTATGCATTAGCTTTGAGCGGTGGATCGGCGAAAGCGTCATGGTATTTTTCTTCGGGCTATGACAGAAATATCAGTAACCTTCATGCTGTTTACAACCGGGTAAATCTCAATTTCCAGAATTCTTATGCTCCGGCGAAATTCGTAAAGCTCAACACGGCCATCCGCTACACCCAGAGCCAAAGCACCGGAGGAAGGCCTAGTTATGGAAGCATTAGGATGACCAATCAGGAACTTCCGCCATATACAAGGTTTATGGATGATAACGGAAATGCTTTATCGATCGCGAGGACCTATAGACAGAATTATATCGATACTGTGGGAAAGGGAAAGCTATTGAACTGGAATTACTATATGGATGATTACCAGAATAATTCCTCTGTGAATAAGATTAGTGACCTTGTCTTAAACGTCGGTGCAGATCTCAGCCTGGCCAAATGGTTAACCGGAGAGCTCAAGTACCAATATGAGAAGCAGGATGCAAATTCCGATTTTTTAAATGGCGCGGACAGTTATTTCGCGCGAAACCTGATCAATCAGTATAGCCAGATCAACCAGGCAGCTGGCACGGTAAAATATATTGTTCCAAAGGGTGGCATACTGGACCAGTCAGCAAATCTGCTTATAGCCCAGTCCTTCCGTGCACAGCTTAATTTTAACAAGGCATGGGGTAAACATGAAGCTACGGCATTGGCCGGAGCAGAACTGAGGGACCAGAGCCTCAACGGAACAACCAACAGAACTTTTGGATATGACCCCGAACTGATCACCTATCAGAATACGGACCTCACCATATCCTATCCAAGTATTGTAAACGGGGCAAGGTCGTTTATTCCGGATATGTCCGGTTTCATAGGGACAACCAACCGCTTCGTATCCGCGTTTTTTAACGGCGCATATACTTATGATGGAAAATATGTCATCTCAGGAAGTGCGAGGAGGGATGCATCGAACTTGTTCGGTGTAAACGCCAACGATAAATGGAACCTTTTGTGGTCCGTGGGTGGGGCATGGAGCATCAGCCGCGAATCTTTTTACGACGTGCAATGGCTTTCCTATCTAAAGCTGAGGGCAACATACGGGTTTAGCGGAAATGTAGACCTTAATCGGTCGGCGGTAACCACTGTACAGTTTCTGAACACCTCTCCCTACACACTTACACCTATAGGACGTTTCTCACAGTTTGCCAATCCTGAGCTCAGATGGGAAAAGGTGAGGATGACCAATGTAGCCATTGATTTTGCAACTACAGGAAACAGGATCTTTGGCAGTATTGATTTTTTCTGGAAGCATTCCAGTGACCTGTTCGGGCCTTCACAGATGGACTATACTACAGGTACATCGACCACAATCACACGCAACATCGCTTCTCTCAATGGAAAAGGATTTGACTTGGCGCTTAATTCGGTAAACTTAAGTGGACCCATTAAATGGACAACCAATATAAATTTTAGCATTTACCGGGACAAAGTAGGTGCATATTACAAAAACGCAGTAAATGGAAGTGATTTTCTGACCGGGGCATCGCCCAGTGTAACAGCAGTTTCAGGAAAGCCTTTGTATGCCATGTATTCATACCGTTGGGAAGGGCTGGACCCGCAGAACGGTGATCCGGTCGGCTTTATCAACGGGCACAAAAGCAAAAACTACAATGCCATCACAGGGGATTCGACAAAAGTCACGGACCTCATATATAGCGGATCAGCGTTACCCACGGTTTATGGCTCTGTTGGAAATTCTGTGAGTTACAAGAACTTTTCGGTTACGCTCAGGGTACTCTTTAATCTGGGATACTATTATCGAAGGGGAGCAGTGAACTACAGCACACTATTTTCCTCAAACCTGGGCGGGCACCCTGAACTGGAAAACCGATGGAAAAAGCCCGGGGATGAGATAAGTACAAATGTTCCGTCGATGGTATATCCCACAAGCAGTAGCCGTGACAGTTATTATGCCGGTTCTGAGGCTACAATTGAAAAAGGCGACCATGTCAGGTTACAGTATATCAATCTTTCCTATGATTTCACGCGGAATGCCTTAAGAAAACTTCCTTTCCAGAACCTGCGGATTTATGCAAACATCAGCAACCTGGGCATCTTATGGGCTGCCAATAAAGAGGGTATAGATCCCGAGTACCGGCTAAATGCGGTCCCACCACCAAAAACATTTGCTTTTGGAATAAACCTCACACTTTAAATGATAAGACATGAAAACATTCAGTATTTTGATAGCGGTATGCGCGATCTGTACCCTAGCATCCTGCAAGAAATTTCTTGATAAAGAGCCTAAAAAATCCCTGGTAATCCTCAGGACCCTCGCCGACCTCCAGGGAATTTTGGACGATTACGAAAACATCATCAATGAACCTTACTCAATGGAAATGAGCGCTGATGACTACTACCTCACCACTGCTGATTTCCTGGCCCTGAACGGGGAAGAGAACAGACGGGTCTATACATGGGAACCCAGCTATCTCTTCGGGAGTGGGGCAGCAACGGAATGGTATTTTTCCTATCAGCACATCTATAGGGCAAATACTGTTCTGGAAGTCATTGATGGCATCCAGCGGACACCTTCCAACGCCTCAGAATGGGACAATTTAAAGGGTCAGGCATATTTTTTAAGGGCCAGGGCTTTATTGGGTGTCGTCAATACCTGGACATCTGCATATGACCCAAGATCTTCTTCCACCGAACTTGGGGTGCCAATCCGGTTGGGTACAGATTTTAATGTACCTTCAACAAGATCAACTCTTGAGGAAAGCTATAAGCAGGTTATTACTGATCTCAAGGAAGCGATTCCACTGCTGCAACAAAATCCCCTGCACGTTTTTAGATCATCAAAACCTGCTGCATTGGGATTATTAGCCAGGGTCTATCTATTTATGGGGCAATATGATAAATGTCTGGAGTATGCAGATAGTTATTTGAAGATTAAAAATACCCTGATTGATTACAATACCTTAAATCCAGCTACCAATTACCCGGTTCAGGAGTTCAACAGCGAGGTAGCTTATGCCTGCGCCATGCCGACACCTCAGGCTCTTGGGGTTTCAAGGGGAAAGGTAGATACAGTGCTTTTTAGGACTTACCAAAATGGAGACCTCAGAAAAACTATCTTTTTCAGGGATAACAAAAACGGTACTTATGGCTTTAGGGGAAGTTACCAGGGAAGTCTTTACCTTTTTTCAGGGATTGCCACAGATGAAGTTTTTCTGATGAGGGCAGAGAGTTATGCGCGGCTTGGAAACCTAGACGCAGCAACTGATGACCTTAACACTTTGCTTAAGTCAAGATGGAGCAAATCACAGGCATTTATCCCGGTTTCGATAAAAAATAAAAATGAAATGCTAAGTATGGTATTATTAGAAAGGAGAAAAGAGCTGTTGTTTAGAGGCCTAAGGTGGCCAGAGCTAAAAAGACTGAATAGGGACGGGGCAAATATTCTGGTTTCAAGAAATGTCAATAACAGGATTTATACCTTAAAACCTAATGATCTGCGATATGCTTTACCTATCCCAGAAGGGATTATTGGTCTGACCGGAATGCAGCAAAACCCCAGATAAAAAAAGCTGTTGTCAGCAGAACACTGACAACAGCTGATAATATTACTCGAACGGACGTTTAGAAACATTCGTATCTTCCATTACATCCTGATCCGTTTTGTCCTCCAGGTAACTATCGATAGTCGTTGGGACTGTAACTTGACAAGGAATCTGCGCAAGACCACCACAAGGTGATGCATCTCCTGGATCGCTTGACCAGTTTGCCGGGTCATTCGCACCGGCTACATCACTACCGGTATAGTAGTAAGTGGTCGCCTTTTCATTGATGTTTTTGTTTTCTTTGTTAAAAGGTTTAAACGCAAAGGTCAAACCCATAATTGCTACAAGAGCAAATGTAAACATAGCTCCCAGCCATGTTTTTTTATTGTTTTTCATGTTTCTTACCATGATATGCGACTTTTTATAAAATCAAAAAAGTGTTCCAAAAACTTATGTTTTATGTTTAGTTAAGGTTGTCCTTAGGCGGACCTCGCCGGGAACATTTTCATTAACGATGAATCTTGTTCCCATTTCCCGGATGACGTTGTCAGCAGCATCCGGGATAACCGCGAAGAGGCTGTGTTTGCGGTCGTGAACAAATCTGTGAAGAACCCTCTTTTGAGCATCAGGATACCATAAGTCCAACCTGCCATGATGGACGTAAATCCTGGTCACTGCAGTAATGCAGTAAATGATAAATCTGATAAACAGCATTACCATATAGGCGAGTGTGGCAATAAAGGACATGATCCTGGCCACCTGTGTTATCTTTGCTGTATCTAAAACTTTCATCCCTTTACACTGACTTTGTTTTCCTTTTGAAAAGCGGCGCAACCTTGGCGCTGGCCTGCCCTGTATTTTGCACTTTATCGTTGTACCCACGTTCCATATACCAGATGCCCGGCCTTTCTTTCCAGTACCGCGGGCTTTGACCTGATTTACAGGCATTACCTCGGGGGCCTGTAAATCGGTTCTGATATTTACCATCAGGAATTAATGGCAGCCAAGTCGGTACTCCCCATCAATTTTTTTATGATATAATTAAAGTTAGGTCCATCAGATTTAGGGAACCCCAGCACAATTCGGGAATTTATAGTGTCCTTTTTGAGTATTCCAGGGTGGAAAAAGAGAATGATTTACCGACTTTCAGGAATGTAAGACAGCAGGTAGAGAACTGATTTATTTTCGGAAAAATTTTTTCTTGATCTTGTAGAGGTATTTAGTCTCAATATTAAGTATAGAAGCGAGTACATCATGGATTAGCTTTTCCATCAGTCTAGGGTGCTCTTCCCTGAACAACAGGTATCTTTTTTCTGCATGCCCAATCTTTAGTAACTGCTCCCGGTTTTTAACCGTATTCAGTTGTTCTTCGTAAATTTCAATCAGCATGAACAATAAAGTGGGGTTTTGTTCTATAATGTGTTTTGCCCTGGGCAGACTCAACAAACTCACCGTGCTGTCCTTAAGGAAATAAATATATTCACTGCTGGAAACAGAACTAAAAAAACTGGTGGAAGAAAGAAAAAATCCATTTTCAACTGCCCAGGATATATGCCGCTTTCTATCCTCTAAAGAATAACCGCAGACCAGGCCACTTTCCATGAAGCAGATAAATGAGGAAGGGTTATAAGGTGTGTTCAGGAACATGCCTTTCTCAAATCTTTGGCACACAAAAAGCTGCTCCAGCAATTTTACAAGTTGCTGGTCAGCATATTTAAGTTCCATAAGTCTTTGAGTCAGGCTGTCCATATTTTTTATATGGGGAATTAATCCCAAATTTTATCTTGTTTTTCCGAAACATAAATCATCCCTAACCCAGATACAAATATTTTACACCAGGAGTAGTTCTGGTTGGACGAGTAGGCTTTTGACCGTGACGAAAGCTTCCCAGCACATTTCCAAAATTCCGAATGAAGATTTTATAAAATGCCCACATTTGTCGGCATTTTAGGCGATTTTTTCAGCTAATTTTGCCGTTTTAAAATTTCCGTTCACAGAAAAATAAAATTCACCAGAATAAAAAACGAATGACCTAGGCCAAATAGGCTTTTGCGTGGTGAAACGATGTTTCTGCATGGTAAAATAAAGTTTGACTGTTTCTTTAAGCCGTTGATTCCTTCTGTAGCGCATCATTAGCGATTAAATGATAGCGCGGTTTATAATCTCCGCTGATACCAACGTGACGCTGAACCAGTAAGTTTCGGACAGATCTGCTCCAAGTTCAAATGCATTCCGATGTAAACTTTATACCGGTTGCAGGAAACCCAGGAAATGTATAGCTTAAGAAAAAACAATTATAGCAGGTCTTCACTTTAGAAGGTGCGATAGTCCCGGACAGTTTTTTCGGTAGATGCAAAAAGCAAACGAAGGGAAGGCCCAGCGGATGGGGTTTGCAGGCCGCAATTGTGCGGGGGTCACTCCAACCAACCCTTATTAAATTAGCTTCCCAGACACTTTTGCAATACCCTATCAACGCTGCATACCCTGACCCTGCTTCCTTGACTTTTTACGCCGTCGCTTTTCAGCCTCCTCAATAGTATCAGCCGCAATATCGGGAACATACACAGGCGCTATCAATACCTCTAAAAATTCTCCAACTGATTTACCTGTTACTTGCAACATATCTCCGACAGAAGAAAACAATCCTTTAACTACATCACGAGCAAGATCATTAGCTACTGATCTACTTTGATAGCTTTTTGCAGCCCCCTCCAGCAGAACATCCAGCTGCTCCCTTTGCTGTAAAGTGCCGTTCTTTAAAATATTGGCATAGGCCAGCGTATCTTTCAGGTTTCGCTCAAAGCCAAACTGCTCATCAAACAAACGTTCCCCACATTGCTTAAAAGCCATCCGGTCAAACTGCCCCATTTTTTTGGAGTGCTCAGCATTTTTACCTTTCGAACTGTTCATGGGACTAAGTTTTATTTTATTGGTGATATCCCTGCGGCTGACGATCACTTGTATATGCAGCTGGTTTCCACTCTTTTTCTCACCGCGCTTCCGGCTACCATCTTTAACCGCTGCATCCTTATGGCTATAATATCGGTTATGCTCCACCTTACCAAACCAGAGCAAATCCTTATTACTGTTTATCCCAGGACGTCTGAAATTCTTGGCATATTCATCCATTACTTTCTCTGTATATGCTTTCAGCACATTTTTCATATCAGGATCCCCAACCGATTTCCTTAAATACTCTAGTTCTTTCTGGCTTGGACTGATGTTGATCAGGAAAAACTTGGCCTCATGTCGTCCGAGCTTGGCATTGTTTCCATCCAGTGCTCTACGTACTTCATACGCCTCGACATCTTGCCGCTTTCCGTTGAACCATAGTTCTGGCTGCTTAATATCCTCAGTCCGATTCTCCTTTTCCAGGTAATTTACCAGCCCACCGCTGCCGCCCTTGTTACTGGCTTCCTTATTGTCCGTAATATTGATATACATGGCTATAAAAGATCAATCTGGTTTCTGGTTATCCTGATCAGTTCCTCTTTCTCCTTGGCTGAAGTCATCATGCTAAATGCGTCCCTGCTTTTGATATAAGTGCCAAGTATGTAGTGGAACTGTTTTTTAAGCTGCTCTCTGGTCGATAGTTTCACCATGATATTTTTCAGTATCTCATCAGTATTTGATAGTCTGCTGCTGTAATTCTTTCCAGCCGATAAAATTTCACCTTGCCCATTGACCAGGGTAATGTTCTTTTTATCCAATTCCCTTAAAAGGTTATTGATATCCCGATGATTACCGGTCATGCGGTCCACCTCTCTTTTGATCGGAATAAGCAGGTCATTTTCCTGGGTCTTGATAAAACCGATGTAATCCTTGTGCTGCCTGAGCAGTGTATTTTTTAATAGTTCATCATTGATATCCAGCGGATCTTTCTTACTGCGAAAGAAGTAATCCACCATCTGCGCAAATACCAGCCGGTTCGGACGGCCAAGCTTTTGTGCGATTTTATCCATTTTAATCGCAGTCTGCGTATTATATTTTATGGTTCTTAATGTTTCCATTTCAGCTCTTCATTGTTCGTTAAGTAACTTGTTATATATCGCAATATATATTGCCCTATAGATATACAGCTATATAAGCATGCACATATCTGCATATCCACAACCCTGTCTAGGGTCCCTTTTTCTTTAATCCTGCCGCCGTCAGCGGCCAAGAGAACCCCTGGAGGGTTCTCCAAACAGCCTTTACGCTAGCGTAAAGGCTAAGATGGTGAGGCTCTGCCCAACCACCGCTTGCTCCTTTTTCTGAAAATGAAAAAGGACCTTTTGCACACTGCCTCAACCCCCTCAAAGTTTTTTAGTGGGAGACCGATCCAAACAGATCTCCCATAAGAATTATTCAAAAAACTTATTTTTAAATGTTCAAATTATTATGTTACACCACAAAATCCGTAGTGGTCCTTAAGATAAATTGCAGCTCAACACAGCTTGGTCTTCCGAGTTCCAGGATACCCGGCTTCCAAGAAAAGGATTATAGGAAGGGCTATAAAAGATGTACCCAAAAGCCTGAAGCTCACCAATACACTTGTGATAAGTTGAGGTCGAATAGATCTTGGATGAGCGCATCAGCTTGCTCCGGCTGACCTGAAAAGGGTGAGTCAACCCAGAATTTTCCGAGGCAAAGATCAGCGCAGCCAAAAGGCTCACGTGAAACGCCGAAAGCCTTTGATCCGCCTGAATCCGGTCTTTGAGATAATCAAGGTTTTTATCAATGCTCCCCATGTGCCTCCCCCCGAAATAATCGTTTGACAACCGCATTTTCAGGCGTACCGTTACCCAGGATCCGCCTGACATCCTCGCGGCTAAAATACACGATACGGCCAATCTTGGTAAAAGGCAGTTTGCCGCTTACCCGTAGATGCAGCAAGGTGCCGGCTGAAATTTTCATCAGCTTCCTGACCTCAGAACTTTTCAGGTATTCATCAGGCGTTGCCGTTTGGAGCGGAACAATTTTTTTGATCTCTTCTATCAGCTCGCTTTTTAGTTCAAGCAGATCACTTTTGGTTACCAGGTCTAAATTCATGTCTCTTAAAATTTAATGATCAATGCTCTCCAACTTGCTACAGACAAATAGCTATCTGTACGGAGATTTCACATCAAAAGTAGGGGCAGTAACATGCAATCAGATGCCCAATGGAGGTGTTTGGGCATAGCTGCGCTTTAAAATGAACTAATGTTGGTTTGCGGGTATAACCGGAACAATATTAAAAGCTCGATCCTTGTCGGAAATAAAAATATATTTAGAGGAGTCTTCAGAAGAAAAATAATTCTGGGCCGTTGCCAGCGGTATCGGCTTGTCTCCATGCACAAAATTCTTGGCAACCATTTTATACCATGGGCTATAACCTTGAGTGGTTACCAGTCTTTTGCCATTTGGCAGCATCAGTTTTTGAAGCTGACGCATGAGATCCATAAATGACGCTAAATTCCCACTGTTGATTACTATTTTTTCACTCGCCTCATAATGCTGGATTTCATCGAGCTGAGCCTGTAAATCTGCCAGATTTCTTTTAAGCTGCGCAATTTCTGCATCCCTTTGACTCAGCATCTTTTCTGTCGAAGTGTTTACATTCCATTCATCAATGGTAATTAAGAATTCTTGGAAGGCTTCTAATTTATCAAGATTGGCCGAGTGAATCTCATATACGGATTTGAACGGATCCTTAGCTGAATAAAAAGTAATTCTTCTTTGAATGCTGCGGTTTACCTTACGGAAAAACGCCTCACGCCCATCTGGATTCCGGACCAGATAGTGGTTTAAATGAAAATCGTAAAACGCTTTGTATTCACTTTCAGGAAGACTATAAAGTTTCAGTGCAAAGAAATTGTCCTCTAATTTTCTGTTGGAGAATAGCGGGTTGCCAATCTCATAAGGATGCTGAGAAAAGTCGAATCTCCTTCGAAATTTAAAAAAACGTTCAGTCATGATAAATTATGAGTGGCGTCCCTTTCAGTAACCAGACGGGGAACTGTTAACAATTAATAGCAATATACAAATATTCAGGTCTGTAGGCAAATTACGGATATTGCCATTTCTGAATTTGTTTTTTAGGAATGCAACCCATTGGACGGGAATACACTTACTATTGGAAGAGACGTTCAAAGAATCTACTTTAATCAAAGTGGCACATAAATTACAATAATCACAACAACTTACATGAAGTATTTTTAAAGGAGACTATGAAGATAAAAGGAAGATCACCAGTTTGATGGACCATAAAAAATTGTCTCATATAGAAGTATCCATCAAACTGTTCTTGTGGCTGAGGTAATGTGGCTATTAGATTATTTAAATACGGTTCTTGAATAGAAAAACATGCAAATAAAATATGTAAGATACCCTTGGAAAGTCAGCTGCAACACGATTATTATAGCTTTATGTCTACCCAGCAGGGAATAGGAGATGTGAAAATTGAGATTTCCGATATCGCCAGCGTCCGGGTTGATTTGCTGTTCAATTTTATTTCCTATCACATCTGCACTGAGGTAAAACGGGAACTTCAGGATTGCAGCTTTGAACACCTCGATAACGAATATCTCGGCCAGAGTATGGAATATGGTAATACTTCCGCTAAACTCGGCATTTTGCTTGTACTCGATCTCACTGAAAAGCCAAATGGTATGGGATCATTTGAATCCAGGGTTAAGCTTGAGATAGCCTCGACTTCAGCAGTTCAGGATCGACGCGGGATTGTGATTATCACTGTGCCGGGAAACAGGGTTACGCCCAGCATGGTAAAGAAAACTGTGAAAAAGATAAATCTAATGCATGGATAGTTGTTAATGAGAGACTTAAAGAATTTCGAAACCTTCTTGTGAATTGAAAGAACTCACCTTCTGAAAAGGATATATCTCTATGCCTTATGTATTTTTTACTAAAATTATTAGTAAATTTACACTCGCTATGCATCCATTTCAAATCTTATCGTTTATCAACGGTCTCCAAAGACAAATCCATGTCTTTCCGCTCGCGGCTTCAGACACAGATCTGTTTAAGATTTCTATAGCAATTGATGGAAGGTCAATTTCAACGGTATTATCCTTTAGTAGTGGGCATTGGCGAGTAATTGGTCCCCTGGTACCGGGCATTAATTCTTTCGATAAGCTTGAAATCGATTCGATAGGTCACCGCATCCTGGAGCATTGCTGTTGTCAATTGGCCAATAAACTGCAAAACTTTCAGTCCTACATTTAAGCAACAGTTTTTTTGAAGTTGTTGATTTTGATACGGATCTCATCATAACGTTTAATTTCAGCATCCAGGTCTTCCAGATTGGGTCTTTTGTAGGCATATTGGTCACTGTGGCTGTGGCCCTCCATATACCTGCAACACAGTCCAAAGCTTTCCATCATTTCTTTCTTGAGGTCCTGGTCGATGAATACCTTATCCATGCTGTCCACGCTTACCCGCTCAATGAAACGTTGTACCACCCCGTTGAAGAAGCCAAAAACCACCAAGGTTTCATAGCAGGTCCGAAGGGCAGTAAAACCCTGCTGGATATACATTTCTCGCATTGCTGCGGGGCAGTCGTCTTTCTTGGCCAGATGATAAAAATTCCGGGGCTTTTCTGCAGTTTTGTATTCTTTTTCATAAGACGGTGAATTTTTAAGCGAAATGTAACCCGGTTTTCCCTCACGCTGCTCAATCCAGTGACATATATGCTCTTTTCCATGGTCCTTACAAATGCCGATCAGTTGCGAGACAAATACCAGATCGTGGGTGAAAACAATGACCTGCCTTTTATCAGACTCATTTACCAGTCTGCCGGCGATCTGTGCCTTGCGCCCCTCATCAAGTGAAGTCACGGGATCATCAAAAACCACTCCTTTGTTTATTCCTGAAAGGATTGTCTCTGAAAGGAAGTCGGCAAGTGAAATGACTTTCTGTTCGCCTTCACTGAGTACCTCTGCCGGTTGTTTGCCTTTTAAATTCAGCTGTCTATATGATGTGCCCGATGATCCGGAATGGGTAATACTGATTCCAAAATTGCCATCTAGCGTACTGCATTCAGCGTTAAAATGATCGATATAGGCCTGGTTAAAATATATTCCCGAGAGTTCTTTTTCTTTGTTTGTTACATCTCTTTTGTTGATGCTGGTTTTCCCCTTGCTTGCTATGCTCACCCACTGGGCATCTGCAATCGCTTTTTCTATTTTACTAAAGTGATCCTCTAGCTTCTCTTTGTGATTGATTAGCACAATCTTTTGGGAGAGCGCGTTGATCTCCTTGGTCGCGTCCGACTCTTCCAGGACTTTTATCTGCTGATCAATATCTAAATCCAGCTCTTCGATGAGATCCAGGTTAGCCTGAAATCCCGTAAGTAAACTGGTGCCCCTATTTTCAATCTGCGCAGCCAGAGCCTTTTTAGCATCTTCGAGTTTCAATAGATCAGCTAGAATTGCCGCAAGCGCATCCGGCTTTTTGTCGGAAAGCCATTTGTACAGAACAGTAGTATCGGCAAGAAGATCCAGGTTTAAATCTTTTACCGCTTTGAGTGCATTTTCCAAGTCTTTCTGCGCATCAGCAGTGTCCTGCTCAGCTTTGCTCTTGATAAAAGTCCAATAAGCGGATACCAGTTTTCTTGCCTCCTCGCTGAGTGGCTGGTTACAGAGTAAACAGGCGTCATCAGGCGTAGGGTAGGGCGCTACCTGGGGATGCTGCAGTTTGGCAAATTGGTCAGTAGCCAGAATAAAGTCACGCCATTCCTTGCCCCCTATAGCTGAAATTTTTTCGCTCTGAAACTGTTCAACACTATTTTGTGTTGCCAGCTTAGCCTTATCAACCGCATTTACAATGACCTGCTGTGCTTTGGTGAGTTGTTCCACCGTGAAAAAACGGTTGGCTTTAACGATACCTGCCTTTAGGTCGGCCAGAAATTTTTTCTGTTGCCGCAAATCTTCGATTTCCTTATCTTTTTTAAGCGCTACCAATGCAGCCTTCTGCTCTTCGAGCGTCTTTCGGGATGCCTTATCCTCATCTGTAAATGGCCTGTAACGGTCAAAATGCTCAACTTTGGTTTTTGAAGAGATTTGATTAATGACGTTTTTAACTTCGGATTCACCATCAAATAAGCCTTCCAGATTATGAATTGCCGAATGGTCCTGAATAGCTGCGTTCAACCGCTCTTCTATTGCCTTATATGCCTCTGACAGTTCAGCAAAATACATCAGCCCTGCGGGGCGGAACTCAAACTGGTTCTTGTTGTTCAGGTGGGCATGAACCGCTTTTTCATCAAATACCGAAAACTGTTTAAAGGCCGGGTTATCACAGTCCTTTGGATATTCCAGCTCAAAATTGCTGTCTCCCTGAAAACTAAAAACTGCTTTTTTATCGAGCGGGTTATCAATATGGATGTTGGAAAGAATTTTCTTCTCACCTTTGGTAATAAAAACATTATTGAGCAACCGGATATATCCCGATTTACCAGAACCATTAGCACCATAAATAATAGTCAGGTTCTTGCCGAATTCTATGGCCTGACCAGCAACAAGTGCATTGATTCCTTCCACCTCCGATACTTTACTCAGTAATAAATTCTCTCTAAAGCCTCCTCCGTTGGTACTACAGCTGATATTGATATCTTCACGGCCGGCAGATTTCTCCTTCAGTCCCGCATCTTCCAAAAGCAGGTGATAGGCCTGGTCGTAGATCTCATCATCAATGCTTTCGCCGGAGAGTATTTTTTGGGAAATAAACTGCGCCCAGTAAGGCAGTTTTGCAGTAAAAAGTTGGATATCTGATTCCAGTGTTCTGGTCGGCTGATCAGCGGCAGCCTGCTGGGCAGTGTTATTTTCTTCCATGGTGAGCGTTAGATTTAGTGAAAAATATAAGCTCGAATTTGCATTATTTTCGGGAAACTTAAAAATCTAAACTCCCATCAGCACGATATCGCTTTCGGTTCTTGTGAAATATCAATAAGATTTTAAATCCGGGAAACAACTTAGCTCGAAAATTTACACCCCAGGCTGTTATTCACCTTTTGTTAAGTATCATTATCTGTTATATTTGCCCTTAACATCTAAAATTATGCAACTCTTATACCTTTACATCCAGGACCACCATACCTTATCTAGCCAGAACCTCAACTTTGGCGGACCACTTCGTTTTTTCTACGACCAGCAGCAGTCAACACTCACGGTTAGCGAAAACCCACAACATGTAGAGGGCTTTTTCCAGACTTCTGTTCCAGCCCCAGCAGATGCCCTCATTAATAACGTTAGCGCAATCATCGGTCAGAACGGAACCGGAAAAACATCCGTGCTCAATTTTATCAAAGAAGAACTCAGTGGCGGAATTAGCGGACTCCGCACTCCAATTCTTCTGGCAACCAGACACGTAGACGGTCAGGTCATCCTCTTTCGCTGCAGCGACATTTCCTTAACAGGCGGAAATTACCAGAACTTTGGAGTGGAACTCTCCACATTATCCTTAGAGGAACAAAACGGGTATGCTTCCCGAGGCTATCAGGATGAGGAAAACCAGCCTTTTCTGACTGAGACCAGTTTCATCTCATTTTCCAATGTTTTTGATGGAAGATCCAACAACATCGGCTCAGGTCTGCGGGATATCTCTACTGACTATCTGCTTAGCTCAGAGCGTTACTATGAAACGAGTATGCGGATACAGCACAGAGAGGAGGGAAGTGAACTGGAAACTTTTAGGTTCAATGAGACCGAGCGGCAGATCGATTTTATTAACTTTTTTAAACTGAAAGAAATTATACCTTTCAAGCTTCCAGATAAACTGACCGTAAGTTCCAAGCGGCAATATACCTATCGCAATTATCTAAACCATAGCAAGGAAAAAGGCGCACTTGAACACAACGGATTAAAACCTATTGCTGAAAGAATAGTAAATTGCCTGGAAGAAATCAAAATTAGTGAAGACGGTTTTAGAGTATGGATGATCGATTTTTTTTACGTGCAGTCCCTGCTTAATTTTCTCCAGGAAATGGACTTGCATGTTAGAGATCCTTTAGCCAATATACGGTTTGAATTACAACAGACAGACTTTTCCGCATACGATCTCAAATCTATTAATTCATTTTTGATCACACAACTCGAGCAACTTTCAAACAAGCAAGAGGACATCCGAACTTTGTATGAAATGGCGGTTGCCCTTCAGGATATGCACCGCTACATCGAAATGCATGCAACAGGCGAGGAGGTTCAGATGTTAAAAGAAGGGCGCTCGTTCGAATTGGAGATTAATAACGATCAGTTTGAAAAGTTTTATTCCTATTATAAGAAAACCTTTAAGCACAGGCCTTATCTGAGCTTTGACTGGAGAAGCATCAGCTCTGGTGAAAAAGCCTTTTTAAACATCTATGCGAGGCTTTTTTCTCTCTCTGATCGCCAAAATAGATTTAACGACAGACGGCTTGCCCAAAACGTCGTTATTCTCATCGATGAAGGCGATCTCTACCTCCACCCCGAATGGCAGCGCCGTTTCGTCTTCTTGCTCTGCGAATTCCTGACCAAATGCTACACATCCCAAAACGGTGAAACCAGGTCCATCCAGGTGATATTCACCAGCAATTCGCCTATACCTGTTTCTGACCTGCCCAATGGCAACATCATATTCCTGCAGAAATTAAACGGAAAAACCCTCGCCAAAAATAGCCTAGAAGATAAAAAACAGACCTTTGGTGCCAACATCCATACCCTGCTTTCAGATGGTTTTTTCCTCAGCCATGGACTCATGGGCGAATTCGCCAAACAAAAAATCAATTCCATCATCGAAATGCTTCAAGGCAGTAGGGAAGAGGTCATGAAAAACAGGACGATGATCGAAAAAAACATCTCTCTGATTGGCGAACCTTTGATCCGTACCAAACTCGTTCAGATGTTTACCGAGAAGCTACAGATGAACATGATGGACGTAGATGAGCGTCTGCGTAAATTAGAATCAGAAATCGATCAATTGAAGGCCCAACAAAACAAAGGATAAAAAATGTTTCATTTCACCAAAGGCAAAAAAGACGGGTTTACCACATTAGCCGATCAGCATTACCAAAACCTGCGTATGGAAAGGCAGCTTAAAAAAAGCGTCACACGTTATGCCGGTTCCATCCTTAGCCTGGTTGATGATGCTGCTGTTGATAAAGGCGGAAACAACCATACATTTTTTGCTGACCTGCTCGCTGAAGATTATAAATGGCTAAAAACCATTCTCACCGGAACGCCAGCCGAGCTCCAGAACGTTCTTGATCTTTTCGAAGCGAGAGTACTTATCGGCACCTATCCATCCTTGATCACCATCATCAATGGGGAAGAGGTACCCAGTGATTTTGCGAAAATGATTAAAACGGTTTTCGACTACAAGCACTTTTCTGGTAAAAGTGCCCGCTACAGCGCCTACCACTTTTGTCAGCCCATGGGCATGGACGTCTGCCCATATTGCAACCGCAACTACACCCTGACGGTCTACTACCGCGGTCAAGGGCTTATCCGCCCGGAACTCGATCACTACGTGCCCAAAAGTAAATACCCTTATTTGGCACTATCGTTTTACAACCTGATCCCTTCCTGCCATCTCTGCAATGCCAACCTCAAACATGCCAGTCCGATGAACTTTAAGGATTTTATCCACCCTTATGAGCATTCCTTACATGAAATTTTCAAATTCAGCGCCGTATTCAAAAACAAAAAAGAAATAAAATCAACTGAGATTGGAAGCACCTTCGGTACAGCTTTTTTTGCTGGGGAAACAGATAGTTTCGATGTTAAAATTAAATTCAGGCCCGGCGTTCCTTTTTCCATGATCAAAAAGGCCGCTAACAATGCACGGGTGTTCAAACTTCAAAAGATCTACAATGAGCACAAGGACCTGATTGAAGAAATGATCACCGGTGCGGCAGTCTATACCGATACCTATATTAATACGCTCTACAACGACTTCCAGGGTAGCCTATTCTCTTCCAGAGAAGATGTGCTGCGTTTACTGACGCACAACTATTCATCGAAAGACGAAATGTCCAGACGCCCCTTTTCCAAACTTACCAAAGATATTTTTTCGGAATTTGGACTGAAGTATTCCAGTATTTAAGCAATGCTAGCCTGTGAAACTCAAATTTACCGCATTTAATACAACCAATAGGCATATTTAAAACAGTTACTAAATCTCTAGCATCCGGCTATTCTTCCAACGGATACTCTTTTTCAGTGTATTCAGTTCTTGTCATATCAGTAAACCATCCATATGCGCGGGCCAGCGTTTCCAGCTGCGCCAAGGCAATTGGATCTACTCCAATAGCGGCTTCAAAAAGACCAAATTTCCAACCCGTTAGCCCTGCGCTAACTGCTAAAAGCAAGACTTTCCCACTTGCCGGCGCATACTTATGGACATATATTTCCATTGCTTTCTGTAAAATGAAATCCACACTTTCACTACGCTGCCCCAAAGGATAATACATCATCAGATAGCCTATGCCATTAAATTCTGAGTAACTCCTGGCTACTGCATCTGGGATATACTGATACCGATGGACCAATCCAACTAGAGTTTCGCTGAACATCCGGCGTTCAGTTCTGGAAAGCTGCATCAATTCCCTAGCGATCGACTCTCCATTGCGGACTCTTAAAACTTCATGCTCCACCAGCCCATCAATCAAATAACTGATCTGGTTCGCTGCCCGCTTTGACTGGGCCTGTCTGCCATGATGGTACCTTTCCCATAGACCCTTGATCGCCGATTCATCAGTATCATTGATGCTGGTTATCAACTTGTCCGGAAAAATTCTGGCGTGCATTAAAAAAATAGCAATCAGATCTTTCTCGGTAAAATTAAATATCGCTTTGGGATGCGCCAGAAGAAATTCCTCGCGAGCAAGCAGGTACTCAATCAAGTCCGGCATGGTATCCAGTTCTGCTACCATAACCTCAAAAGTTTCTTTATTGACAATTGAAACTATTCCTTTACCAGACTTTTCATCACTAAGGGCGTAATTTTCAAACTGTTCTCCGGCGTTTACCGTTATTTTAAATGCCTTACTGTATCGCCTACGATCAAAGACCTCTGGCGCCCTCTCCGGATGCTGGATCACAATTTCCCGGTCAGAAAAAAACAGTTTTCTTTCGGCGCCATTGAGCTGATCAGTTGATTTAGAAACCACCTTCTTTTTATAGCGCTCATAATTTCCGTTGAAACTGTAATTTTTTACAGAAATGATAATCGCCACCTCCCTGAAACAGATTAACAGGTCACAGATTTCCTTATAATCTCCTTCAATATCCATTGGATTGGGGTAGCACCAGTACTTAAGATAAGAAGCGTAAATTAACTCCGCCACATATTGCTCTGCAAGTTCTCCTTTGTTTTCTTCCATATTTTTTTTTAATTCCACCAGTCATACAGCTGATCAGGTGCAAAATCAAAAAGATGGTCCATCTTACGGGCAAACTTCTTCCGCAAAATTTCACCATTCCGGTTCTGTGTCCTCAGTTCCGCCTGGTAAGCAGTCAGATAATTTAGCAAACGGTAATGAAGTACCATTCGAAGAAGCTTTATCTTACCCTCCCTGAAAATGATAAACTGCTTTGCCGTTTTGACCGATGTTCCCCTGGGTGCCGCTGAGATATGCCAGTTACCTTTCGTACGCGCCTCATGCATGAGTCCACAGCGTACATCGCTGTAAAAGTTAGCAGCGTTAAATGGATAATCAGTTAAACATACCCCATTGGCGTTCCTCGAGAAAAAATGATTTTCAAATAATGGTGCGGTTTTCAAAAAGTCAGTAAACAAAACCTGGCTTTTATGGTATTCATATTTTGAGGCTTTGTTTGCCCGATCATGATTAAAAATCAATCCCGACCGAAAAGCCGCGAACATTTCAATCATTGCGCATTGTACGGTAACGATGGCGAAACCTTCACCCTTCAATGTCCTTTTACCGATTATCGCCTTTATAGGGGCAAAGTATTTTGCATCAATCCGCTCATGAAATAGCTGGATCGCATCCTCCCAGAAAGTAGAAAAATGATAATTCTTGTTAAGCTTTGTTCTGATAACTTTCCATCGGGCTTGTTCTTTGAGAGTTGTAATCATGGTTTTATGAGAATACGTTTGTTCAAACTTATCAAAATATTTAAAGAAATGAGCAACTTGTTCAAGTGGAGATTTCGCTAGGAGACCAACTCATTTCGGAATCTAGGGTCAGCTCGTTTCATTCGAGATCTAACTATTAGAACTAGATTAAATTGACATCATCTCTCCAAAAGTATTTTTTCGCTTAAATATTATTCTCATTGCTTAAGAGTTTGGTGACAAGCTATAAATAAACTGATTGTGCATGCGGAGCATATCAGCGAGGACTCCTCTTTCTAAGCAATGGAAGACATTATAATATAGCCATAAATGACTGGGGTCATTGGACTTATTTTGCTTAATATTTTATGCATATTTGTTATAAACGCATAAAATATTAAGCATGAGATCTAGAAAACCGATATTATTTCCAAAACATAAAAAAATCATGGAGATCCTTGGAGAAAACATTAAGCTTGCTCGAAAGCGCAGGAGTCTTACCATTTTGCAGATGGCAGAAAGGGCAAACCTAAACCGTAACACCATAACCAGTATTGAAAAGGAAGTCCTAATGTTTCGATAGGTGCTTATTTTAATGTGCTCCGCACGATGAACCTACAAGATGATTTCCTTAAGCTGGCTGAGGATGATGAATTTGGGAGAAAACTTCAGGATATAAAACTCTTAGTCGCGTTAAAAGACACTAGTAAATTAAAAACCAAGTAGTTCATTAAATATCTTGCTAAAGTAATAATAAATCATCCATTGTGATTTGGTTCTTCACAATGCTCTTAGAATAAGCTCTTCTCTGTCCATTTTTTAAGTTATTTACGTGAACATTGAAAAATAACATTGAAGAGCTTACTCAGGAACGGCAGGAAGCGAAAAAAGATAAACATTTCCGAATTCCAATCAGATAAGAACACATAGAAACTATACGCGAGGAACCGCAGACTGTTCCGCTAGAAATATTACCACCTTTCTTTCATCTTCATATAAAGAGGTTCATATTCGGGCAAGAAGAATATTCGCGATTCGCGAATTGAAAATCTTTTAAATTGAACGCTGGAGATAAGATCGTGAAATACTTACTATATGCTGCCTAATTCAAAGCATTCCTAGTTTAGTTGTTATCAAAGGTGTCGTTATAGATTTTCTCCATTTCCGCAAACTCTTGCTCAGTGAATTTCTCAAAATTTTTCTTGCTGCGTTTTGGGAAAACATCCATATTTAGATGTAAGAAGATGATAACTTCGTTTAATCTTCTTCAGGCATGTCAATTAGGTTTTGTTACCTACTTTGTTCTTTACCCTTTTTCAGTAAAACGTATATTATTTCAGTAAATTAAATAAAACACCAATATAATTTAGTAAAACAAATACAAAATCAATAAAACTGATATAAAAGAGTTTCATCAGTATTGGATACACATATATTGAAAACTATACGATACAAAAATCAAAAAACTTTTGTGTTGCTATCGGATCAGAATCTAATCACTTGCCCTTCAACAAGCGAAATCTCAATCTTGATCGAACTGACCGACATTGATGTCGGTCAGTTGTGATACCAATATTTTAAAATTTTCTTAATCTGATTGACAAGACAAATTACAATCGATTTCCGTTTACATTGCCAGTAATCTATCTAAAGAGCTTCATAACTTTCATATCACCAGTATCTTCTTCTTTCTTATCTCGGTCTAACAGTTTCTCCTGTAATGCAGACATCTCAGTACTAACTTTCGTATCGATCACCTTCGCATAATGCTGGGTGGTTTTTAAGCTATTGTGGCCAAGCATTTGGGAAACGGTCTCAATCGGCACACCATTTGAAAGCGTAATAGTGGTTGCAAAGGTATGCCTGGCGAGATGATAAGTAAGTACCTTAGTGATGTTACAAAGATCGGCGATTTCTTTCAGGTAACCATTCGTGCGTTGATTAGTGAGCACTGGCAACGCGACTTTTCTCCATCTGCATATCCTGTGATTCTTATACCTGGCAAGAATTACTTTCGCCTCATCCAACAAGGGGATGTGACAGGGTGTTTCCGTTTTCTGTCGTTTGACGAATATCCATAAATTACCGTAATCGCCATTTGTAATCTGATCCAACCGAAGCTGCTTCACATCAATATAGGAAAAAGCCTGTATAGCAACTGAAAATAAAAATGTCAAGAACGATTTATTTTTTATTATCTCATTAACTATCTGATTGTATGCTGAATACCTTATATTAAAATGAATTATTTTGTCACAAATTCATGAAATATTTGTGACACTTTATACTCCCTTTTTTGGCGCAATAAAGAAAAATGAAATGATGTAACCGATAAGTCACGGCCCATCATTGACGGATAAAATGTTCCCTAGCAAGTTTACACCATAAACTATATTTTAACGATTTTACCCAACTAAGGTTAATAAGGAATCTAAATTAACATTGCTTCAATCTTCAACCCCTATAACAGCTACATAGCTAACAATCTATCTAAAAAGCTTCATAACTTTCATAACACCATCATCCGGCTTAAGTTAATGTCAGGCCGGTGACTCAAAAAAGCAATTTTCTCGTTCTTGATACGATAATGGGTATTTCGGCAAAATTGGGGGAAGAACCCGTTTAGTTGAAATATACAGCCATACCTCTTTCGCTTTATATCATTCAGATGATTTTTTATTTCTTGCTAGAGTTATTTTTTAGCCTGTAACCTCCCGTTTTCGGTGCTCCTACAAACTCTATAACATCATTATTAATTAAATTGGTTAGCTCTCTTCTTACAATACTTTTACTCAACTCAACTCCTTCTGTAATAGCATTCGCTCTACTTCCAGGCTCATTCTGAATAAAACTTACTATCCTGCCTAGCCTTTCTCTCACTTTTGTATTTATTTCTTTCCCAAAAGCATGAACAATCAGATCATTTACTGTTGCATTTACTGTTGCATTTACTGTTGCATTTACTGTTGCATTTGTACCTTCACCTTTTTGGTCTCCTAACGGAATAAGAACTCTAAATACAGTCCCCTCTATAAACTCAGGTTTTCCAGATGAATAATATTTTAAATACTTATTCACATTCAATATGCCAGAGCCTAGTTCATCGACCAGACCAAGTTGCATAAAAAATTTTGAGATTGTAGGATTTTTTGAAAAAGGGGCAAATCTATCCGGAGAAATCGGTCCAGAGCCGTGAGGGTTACTGGCATTAACAGTTTCAACATAATCCTTAAATATGGTAAGTGAGGCAGGATAAGCACTCATATACTCCCTATGGGCAAGCATATTTGCAATTATCTCCCTAAAAATTTTCGTTCTGAGACTAACTCGTTGATCGCCCTCCATAAAAAACTTGTCGGGGAGGTGTTGCTCAACAAAAGACATCAATTTCTCGTATGCGGTGATAAGGTTATCCTGTATATAAAGTCTATCGTCAAAACGATCAACTTCTTTAACCCTGAGCAAAGCATCTGTTTTATAGTGAGGTAATATATTTAAGATCGTAAGATCAGTACTAAAAAGGAGGGCAGCAGCCAGCGTATATCCTTCCTCTCCAGTCTGGAAATCCCTTCTCCAGAACCCAGCCTTTTCCAAAAGCTGTCTATCATCTAGGGAAAGCCAAGGATGACTTGCATTGTTACTGCGGATTAGGTTTCGCACTTTTATAAAAATAGCTTTATCAAAATGTTCAAATTTCAGAAAAGGATAAATCTTACTTTCTGTATAATGAGTTCTTTTTCGATTATGCATTTCCGCGATACGATTAGCCTGAAATATCCTAAAATCCCCATCATCGCTGCGATCGTATATTACTTTGTTACTGCTATGGACTTGGGAACTCTCCGGCACCTGAACATGTATTATATATTTATCATCAAGCTTATGAATAACTGGGAAAAGAATATAAGGCGGATCCAGTTTCTGCGGATTGTTACTCATATTGACCAAATCTGTTTTCATCGCATCCACTTTAGATGGATCAATACCGATCACGGTGCCGTCATCATCTACGCCGAGCAGAATATCCCCCCCTTCACGATTCAGCATTGCCGCTACAGACTCAAATAAGTTCGACGGGATTGTGGTCAGAGATTTTTTAAACTCAAGCCTAATATTTTCTCGTTTTCCCAATAGGGTCCTTACTTTCTCTATGCTCATGCTATGATACTTGACTTCAGCTTATTAATTAAATTGGTTTATTTTAAGGTTTTGATCAAATGTGTCTAAAATTTTGTAAAAAAACTGAAATAAACCTTTTGATCCCCAAAATTGTTATTTGGAATAGTCTTAAAAATTTCTCCCAACCAAAACCTTACTTGATCAAAATTTTGTTCTGATTTAATCGAATCCACAAAACTGCAAAAACAAAAATAAGATATTGGATCATAATTTCTCAAACTAGATTAGCGAAACCACTTACTTTTTAATTACCAATTCAACATTAGACCTCATTGTACCTAAAGAAAATGCTGTGGAACGAAGCATGACTATGCTATAGCTAAACAAAATTTTTTCAGTTTCTCGAATATCAACTTATCTAAAAAGCTTCATAACTTTCATATCACCATTATCCCCCTCTTCTTCCTTATTTCGTTCCAGAAGTTTCTCCTGTAATGCAGACATCTCAGTACTAACTTTCGTATCGATCACCTTCGCATAATGTTGAGTTGTTTTCAGGCTATTGTGCCCAAGCATCTGGGATACAGTCTCAATCGGAACACCATTTGAAAGTGTAATAGTGGTTGCAAAAGTGTGCCTGGCAAGATGATACGTAAGCACCTTAGTGATGGTACAAAGATCGGCGATTTCTTTCAGGTAACCATTCATGCGTTGATTAGTGAGCACTGGCAATGCCACTTTTCTCCATCTGCATATCCGGTGATTTTTATACCTGTCAAGAATTACTTTCGCCTCATCCAACAGAGGGATGTGACAGGGTGTTTCCGTTTTCTGCCTTTTGATGAATATCCATAAATTACCGTCATCGCCTCTCGTAATCTGATCCGGGCGAAGCTGCTTCACATCTATATAGGAAAGGCCTGTGTAGCAACTGAAAATAAAAATGTCACGAACGATGTTTAATCGCTCAAGTGGAAATTCCCTGTTTTTGATCCGATCCAACTCTTCCATATTTAAAAAAGTCCTTGCCTTAGCTTTAGCAGTATTGCGATAATTTAAAAATGGATTACCAACAATCCACCCGGCACCCAGACAATACAGCATGATTTTTTTCAGGTGAACAATATATTTCCGCGCAGACATTGCATTATTTCCTCGATCTATTCTAAGAAACAGCTCATAATCGGTGATAAATTTAAAATCCACCTTTTTGATGTTGATGTCCTGAACCTCATATTTGAGCTGAAGAAATTGTTTAACATGTCTGATGGAACTTTGATAGGTTTGAAACGTGCTATAACTGTATCCTTTACCAATCAGTTTTTCCATATTGTCATTGTGCTTCTGATAAACTCTCAGCAGGCTATGGTTAGACGTATTCTTTCCGGTAAGATGATCCCTCAAGACTACCGCTGTGACCTCATCTTCCTTTTCAACAAGAGTGGTATGAAACCGTCGAACTTTTGAGGCCAGCGTGTCCAGATAATCATTAAGTTCCCGGATCTCCTCGCGCAGACCAGTGCCTTTTCCTTTAAGCTCCGACCAGAAGCTGGGAATAATTTCTCTGCCAACAGAGTATTCCGAATGTTTTCCCTTCACGGTAATCCGTAAATAGATGGGCATCATCTCGCCCTTGATAAAATTTTTTGGTCTTTTCAGATAGAATAAAAGATGAAAATTGTAACTCATAATGATACATTTAAAATTAAACAAATGTACATTTGAGCCAGTGAGTCATCAAGATGTTCGTCAGCCGAACTAGCTGTAAATCAATATCTTACAAAATAATGCAACACCCGAACATTTCGGAATAATTCCGGTTTGATGTTTCAATCAATCCACTGACCTACAGTGTTTTACAAAAAATAGTCAATTTTCGACTCACTAAAATTAACCATTCAAAATGGTCGAAAACGGGTCTTAATGTGTTATAAAAACCAAAACAAAGTCTTGAAAATCAACGATTTGCGCAACAATGTTCTGGTTTGAATCTAAGGAAGTGGTCCCGACGAGAATCGAACTCATATCTAAAGTTTAGGAAACTTCTATTCTATCCGTTGAACTACGGGACCAAATTGCTGATTATTTCTAAAAATAGAAATAATCATTTGACTATCAATTAATTATAGTTAAATCTCAGCCATTGAGGCTTTGTTTATATTTTATTAATTGCTGCAAATATACCAAATTATATCAGAAGTTTATTACCATTTTGCCTCATCTGATGCCTCAAATTTATGAGGCAAAATTGCGGTTGAGAATACTTTAATCATATGATTTTGACGTATTCTGATAAATTAATTTCTAAATTAACACTGAAGCAATACCTTTATAACATCATATCATTTACAGTATGGATATTTACACCAAGGAGTTTACAGGTTTAATAAGTTATAAGGTTCTTAGTAATTATCATTTTTCCGCAAAAATGACGTACGAGAATTGTTTAAAGCGCAATCAGCCTTTCGAGGTGGATTATACTCATGAAATTGATATAAAAGCAGCCAATATTGAATCAGCTAAACAGGAGTTTATCGATTTCGCAATGAGGCTTAATAATCACAGGATTTTTTATCACTTATCTAATATTGCGTACATTATTCAAAATTGGCAAAGGCTAGAGGGAACCTTTATTGAGGAAGACTCTACACTACACAAATACACTAAGGCAAGAGTTGAGCAGCTTATTAGCGTTGTGAAGCTCAGAGATAGACCACAGGGGCTTATTCTTGAAGTTTCGCATCCTAAGAAAAAAAAGGATGAAGAGAATTATGTCAAGCTCATCGACCCAGATATACTATCTGCCGCCTTGCAAGCATCTGCCAATTTATTACTAAAGAAACTAAAGGAAGATAAAAATAATATACCCTTTGAATTACTAGATGAACTTAAGGCAATAAGTGAACCAGATTTAGAAAAACTTAATTCCCTAGATAGCAAACTTATAAACACAACTGATAAGGCTTTCAATAGTGGTTTAGTATTTACGATTTGTGAAACCCTAAGAAAATACCTGAATGAACAAACAGAGCTTAATCCATCTGGTGTTTTCCTCACGAATGATGAGGCTAGGATAATTTATGATGTATGTATAATGTACCGTGTCATCATTCCAAATGAAGATCATATGGATTTTGATAAACTCAACTATATTAAAGCAGTACTTAGAAATGGAATAAATAAAGGATGGGAAGTTAGTAAACCAACAATTACAAGCATCTGGACTTCAGAGATATAAATTTAATCTAAGATGTGTAATTGCTGTACTCAAATCTTGAGTCTGTTAATTGTGAGTTTTGTGAAGTACAATAAAGTACAAATTAAACAAAATAACTCATGAGACCATTAAATTTTAGAGCTGGTAAATACAATTTTAAATCCATTACTGAAGAACAATATGATGACAAAACATTCATAGTTGCGAGTGGCTTCGGACGAGGATTTCAAAGCAATTCTAATTCCCGAACCGAAGTAAAATACAATCTTGGAAAATTTCTAGACAGCGTTACTTGTAACGAGGAAGAGAAATTGAAGATAATTGGACTCTTAATTAATGGGAACGTATTAGTCATAAACAAAATCATCGAGTTACCAGTAATTGGGCAGATCGGAAAGCGGACATTTCATTTTGATTGGGATATCGAACTCAGTCAAGAATTTCAAAACCAGATTTATGACGCAAAGTCATTTGAAGACTCATTTCTAATCGATGATAATATCCAGTATGAATCAGAACAAATAGAATTGGAAGGATACTTAACAGATGATTCCAAAATCAGGCAAACAGAAATAGATCATTTAAACACGCTTCTTTCCATTGATGGGGATACGGACACAACTATGCTTGACGATATCTTTTGATACTTCTGGCTATATTAGTTTATCTAAAAAACACCTTTTTTTATCACTTTAAAGACTTCAATCCGAAGTCTTTTTTTGTTTATAAACATCTTTATATCAGCGATATAATTTTATATATAATGAACTAAATCCTATACTCAATATTCCATACCCCAAAGCTGAATCTTTGCTATATAAATTATAATTATAGCAACAGATGATACAGGGAAAACACATTATAGAACCAACAGATGTATTAACAACAGGCATAAGAACTGAATACACTTTCGAAGTTGATATCGATGCAAGGTTAAGTGAAATATTTAATTTAATCCCCAATAATTCAATAATCAATAAAGGGAGATGTGGTATTGGCGGAACTTATCTAGAAGCAGTAATAGCAGAACGTAACTCGATTATTGTCGTACCAACGAATGCCATAATCGACAACAAATGCTTCGATGAAGATGGCATGTTACATGAAAATTATTATCCCGTTAGAGGAAAGTTTGTAAAGAAAGATTTTGCTGCGTTAAATAACTTCATGCTTAACCGGAATATTAATAAAACTATATTCTGTACACCTGAATCTTTAGGGAAAATTACTAAATGTGGCTTTCCCCTTAATGAACTGTATACAGATTGGTTTATCTTATTTGATGAGGCGCACACTACAATCACAGATAACTTTAGAAAGAATATACTTAGTGCGTTTGATTACTTTTTTGACTTTGAAAATAAAGCATTAATTAGCGCAACACCATACAAATTTTCCAGCCCTAAGCTGGCACGTTTTGATCGCTACACCATCGGCTTTAGTGAAACTGTAAATGATATTGAAATCCATCACGCTGAAAACGTATTATCACTCTTACAGGTCTTCCTAAACGAAAATTTTAGTGGAAGGGTTCATGTTTTTTTAAATTCAGTTAATGAAATTGCAAATGCGGTAAAGATGGCCGAAATTATTGATTGCAGCATCTACTGCAAATATAGCGAGGAGAACATGGACAAGTTGGATGAATTGAGGGGGAACTTCCGTGATGTGCCCAATGATGCAACATATTCAAAATTCAATTTTTATACTTCTAAGTACTTCGAAGGATGGGACATGCATGACTCAGGTGCAACAATAATAATCGTTTCAGATACACATAATATCTCATTACAAACGGGGGTATCTAATAAATGTATACAAGCCGCGGGTCGGAACAGAGTAACCTGCGAAAGGATTATTCATCTGACGACTGATAGAAATACCTTAGAGTTTGACTCATTTGAGAAAATTGAGGAAGACCACATTAACACAGCTACCAGTTTGGTAAACCGCTATAATGAGCATAACAATGACACCTTTGGAAACAAAGTAAGTAATAAAAGATTAAAAGAGGCACTATTAGATTATGGAAACATAGAAGAAACTACTGGGATAGCAACGTACAATGATTTCAAGGTTGACCAATTAGTTAATAGATTCATGTGCTTTCAAGAATACAATCACATAAACTACATCAAATCTGCATGGGAGAATGGCTGGTATAATGTAAAGTGCTTAAGGCACTATTATGTGCCAAATCTTGATCCAAGTATTAAAAATAAAAAGACATCCCATAAGATACAAGAAGGAGTGAAGTTTCTTGAAATGCTTGAAAAAAATACAAATGATGAACATCATAACTTCAAGATATTAGAGAAATCTCTTCCCATCGATCTCGATCCTATTAGAAAATACTATGATGAGTTAGGAGGAGAAAAGATGAGAGAATTAGGCTATGACCCTATAAAAATTAGAACAGCCTATCGGAAATCTAATAATGAGCGAGTAAAGAAATTCATAGTTCGAGATTTCTTGGAAACCATTGGCGACCGAGCAATTTACAAAGAGGAATTTGATATTATAGTGCACGATCTCTATGTTAAATATGGCGTCTTGAAACCTAATGAGTCAAAAAACATTTATGAAGTTCCAAAGGTTGCTGAAATTAAGAGGCTATTTATAAAAACTAAAACAACTAAAACAAATGGAATAACATCTTATAAATTCAAGAAATGCCTCATTAAGCCTCAATACCAAATTTTAGATTAAAATCTCCTTTAATAGAAAGAACCAAAAAAAATGACCGTTTTTTAGGATAAGGATTTAAACTGGAACTCTCTGCAATTGCCAGAAAAAATCATAAATCTGTTTATCAAATATTATTAATTAACTCACGAAATCGATTGAAAAATAAAATTTTTATATTTTCATACAGCCACATGAAATTCAAACTGTGTGTATTGAACACCCCCCCTATCTACCTCATACCCCCGTACCAATTTCTAGTGGGAGATACAAAGATTTCCAACTCTCCAACTGAAAATTCCTTTCTGTAAATTAAACAAGAAGCCTATCTGAAACCACCACTTTTAAATCAGAAATAACAAGGTTCAACTTTTTAGATTTCCATTACAGACTATTAAACCGACTCGACATTTTCCATGTAATAAGATTTAAACTATTCAAAATCGATTAATAATCTTCGACAATCCAACTACATTAAAATCGAACCGAACACAATGCACCGCCTAAATATGGTGTATTTCTATTATATACCAATCTACAAACAAATGCTTCCAGACGGAGGCATTTTTCATTTAATCCAAGTTTCACATTTAAAATTCTATTAAGATGAAAGCGCAAGCAAGAACGCAAAAGGCTAGTCAGCCGAAAACACAATTTGTTGTTATAAATGAACAACAGGTATTGGTAAACCAAGAAGTACAGAAAGCATACAACCTCATAGTTGATGCCGCAACAGAGCAACTACGAAAGTTCGATTTAGCGAAATACAGAACGTACGCCACTGTTGACCATGTAAAGAACGAATACAAAAGTAACATGATTTCAGAGCATCTAAATTACTTCTGGAACATCACTTTATCTAATAGTAAGGACGGAAGGTCATTTATATTTATAGACCTTGGATCTGAAGCCCTAGAACGCTTCGGCTCAGGATTAACCAATATTTTTCTTCGAAAAGCATATGAGATTACCCAATCTAATGACAACACAAGCGGAATCGAATATGCACTAAGGGTAAACTTCCGCGAAGCCAATCAGCACCATAACTTCTTTTACCGGAGAGTTGCAGAAGGAGAAAACAACTACGTGTCAATTGCTACAGTTGATAAACTAGAATCATAAAAATAGAGCGCAGTAATGCGCTTTATTTAATTTTGCTTATTACCTTTACAGTTACCAATAAAAGGGTTTAAAGAATAATACAAAGAGTAAGTAAAATACATATTTAAGATTTAGCGTAAGCTATCAGTTCTTGTCTAAGAAATCTGGAAAATTACAAAGACAACAAGAGCAGATAAGTTCACGCCTGTGCATAAAGCGCAGGTGCTGGCTTGTTTGTTGTTGTCGGGTTTTTCCAGAGCCTCTTAGACGCAGACATAGCTCAGTCCTGCGCTTTATGCATAAAATAACATCGAGTTGGACTATCGATATTTAAAATTATATACTATGTCTAACAAAACGCTCACATTCCTATTCTGGTTTGTACCAACAATGATCCTTTATGCTGTTTGTTCATTTACCCAATGGAATATTATGATCAGCGAATGGTCATCTACTTGCAGAACTGTCTTCGCAGTTCTTTCGATTGCAGCAGGAGTTTTCTCGCTATGGATTTACTCAAACCAAGAATAACTACACATAACTACTAATCACGCATTAATAGCCGAATACGCCTTTACGGTTTACCGTAACTATATGCTATTTACTATAAATACTTTAGATCAGCCTTGTCTTTATCAATCTCGTTTAGAATTAAATATTTATGATACCAAGATCAATTTTACTACTACTATTTTTATTTGCATTTAAAGCAAATGCGCAAACAACCATAACTATGGAAAAGAAAGGTGGAGTTTATACTGTCCCATGCACAGTAAATGGCCTTAACTTAAGATTCATATTTGATACTGGAGCAAGCGACGTATCTATATCACTTGCTGAAGCGGTATTTATGATGAAAAACAATTATTTAAACCCCAAGGATATCTTAGGAAAAAATAGGTTTTCCACTGCTGATGGTAACATATCAGAAGGAATGACTATCGTTCTTAGAGAAGTGAGATTTGGAGGTTTAGTATTAAAAGACGTTGCAGCCTCAGTAGTAAACAATATGAATGCACCTTTACTCTTAGGTCAATCTGCTATAAGTAAGCTTGGTAAAATTCAACTGGATGGAGGCAAATTAACCATTCTTACTGGTAAAGAGGAAGATATTACAATTGAAGCGTCCGAAGAAGAAGCAGTTGAAGAAACAAGGGTGGCAGAAGTGAAGGAACCAGAAATAGATGTCACAAAAATCCCCTGTGATAAATACGTTTACTCTGCTTATTTAACAAGCACATTACCAAAGTATATGTATTTATTTAGTGAGAAAACTTATACTGACAGTGATAAGAGGGTGATGATGCTACCTGCCAAGGCTCATATGAATGTTTTAAACGAAGCCAAAGAAGATGAAACTTTTAGCTATGTCTGTTACAAAGGAGTAAAAGGATACATTAGCAAGCATCTTTTAATTAAATACTAATTGGAGACCAAAAGAGCTGCGTCGATGCGGCTCTTTTTTATTATACTTGAATAGAATTTAAATAATCAACAATGCTCTCATCTATCTCAGAAAACAGAATCTCTAAAATAGAGTATTTTGCAGTCGCACTAATAATTATTGGAGGATTCGTTGCAAGTATCGCAATAACGCTATTCTTATGGAATAAACCTAAATTTAACACAAGTCTCTCTATAGACAGTACTACGTTTGGTGAATTCGGCTCCTTTCTTTCAGGAACTGTTGGAGTACTCTGGTCATTAGCAAGTATCATTTATTTTGTGCTCGCATTGAAGGAACAGCGTCGAGATATTAAAACAAATCAGCACTCACTTGAATTACAAATACAAGAATTAAGGGAAGCTAGAGAAGTCTCTACTGAACAATCTGACACGTTTAAAGTGCAGCGATTCGAAAATACATTCTTTCAGCTGTTGCAATTACATAGTAGTACAGTGAATGAACTATCGTTCAAAAGCACTCGGACAGTGACTGGAACAGATGTTTTTCACTATTGGAAAGAACTACTTGATTTAATTGCAAATGGTAATACACTTGATTCAGAGAGCGATGGTGCAGGAGGCTCCATATCATTACCAAGTCCTATATTACTGAATTATCAAGACATAGAGGGATTTCTTGATGCACATTATAAACAAACATATTATTTACAACTTGAGAACACATTAAATCACTATTTCAGGCAACTTTATCACTTATATAAATACGTTCATTTATCTGATTTAATCAAGGCAGATCAGCGTAAGTTTTATGCCGGACTAATAAGGGCTAGGCTTTCTCAGAATGAACTTTATGCGATTGCAGTTAACTCAATAATTCCTTCTTATGGCTATCCGAAGTTTGCATACCTAATAAGGAAATATAAGGTGTTGAAGAATTTTAACGATGACCTTATACCGAGTCCTTTATTTAGAGATTATATAGACCATAAAATAGCTACGGCTCAAAATCCTTTTTAGTTTCATTCCTAAAAGCAATCCATTCACTCAAAAAGTGGCTTAAGTGAGGAATGGATTCCTTTAGTCATTAGATTTGTGGTTCAGCAATGGTTTTGCTTTCTTTTAAGTTTCTGCCGTTAATTTTAGTCAGTGGTGCATCGGTTAAGGTACTGCAAACCCGATTAGGAAGAAAGGAATTACGCACTGTCTAAGCTCACGAAAAACAGCACGCCATCGCTGTGCTCTGTCATGGTTTTTCTTTTGAGCAAGCGGCGTGCTTCATGAATGCTTTCTCTATCTTTATCTAGGATTTGCTTCGCTTTATCCTGGATAAATCTAGTCAGGCTCCACTTTACAGCTCACCTGCGTAGTCGAAAATGCTGCGCTTCGCTTGTGTAAAACATAGTTCGAATCCCGTTGCTATGCAACTGCTGATTCTCACACATTTTCTCAGTTCGCAGGCGGTGAGCTTACAAAAAGTGAGTATTTCAGGTTTCCCGTAATTGGAATTGATATTTTCTTTCTATTTTTAACTAAGTTATTCCTTAGCGCTCTACCCAACTTATCCACACCAGAGTAAAAGTTTAACGCAAGTAAATTTAATTGAATCAAATGGAAAAGAAAATATTAGCATTTTCTTCAAGCTCTCGTAATGGACTTGATGATGACTATACGCTCTATGATGATGGACAAGTACTTCATGAATACGATAGACATATTTATAAGGGTGGTTATGGTTTGTCAGAGACTTTGAAGGCCAGTGAATTGAAGCCAGAAGTCAAACTTAGACTATTAGATAAAACGTCTGAGACCAACTTAATATTGGTAAAACAACTTTTAAATCCCTAATGGCTGAATGAAAGAGATTACCACGATTAAAGATTTAATAGATATCCTTAAGTCTGATAATTCGGATTATGAAGGTGATATATGGTTTAGAGGTCATGCCAATATAAATTGGAAACTCCTTCCTGGTCAGCTTAGAATACCGAGCGGAAAGAGCGAATCGAGTCTATTATCTCGATTCAAACAGTCAGCTGCCATGTTATTGGATAGGCACCCAAAAGATGACTTCGATTGGATGTTTTTAATGCAGCATTATGGAGCACCTACTAGACTCTTGGATTGGACCGAAAGCGCATTAACTGCTCTTTATTTTGCAACCTCCGACACAACCCAAGAAGGTGAAGATGGAGTTTTATGGCAATTAAAGCCCACGGAACTTAACAAGTTGGCCGGAATTGACGTTGATGGGGAAAAGGACTTTATTTTATGTTTCGATGATGAAGAATTGATGAATTATACTATTTCCTCATTAAGATCAAATCCCAGAACGAAACTAACGCCTCTTGCAACTATAGCAACAAGGAACAATACAAGAATTCAGGCACAACTTGGAGTTTTCACAATTCACCATCTAGATAATCGTCCGATTGAAGAATTCTGCACTAATAATGAAACTATTGGTTACAAAGTACCAAAAGAGTTCAAAGGAGAAATTAGAAATGAACTATCATTGTTAGGGATAACGAAATTCACCTTATTTCCAGAGCTGTCTAGCATTGGAGAGATATTAAAGAACAAAAACATATGAGCTATATAGAGACTTTTCCGGTACAACACTCAACAATTATAAGGATATATTCTGATAAAGATGATATTGTTGTAGACCCTGAATATCAAAGAAACGGTGGGGTTTGGACGCCAGAAAAAAAACAGTTGTTAATTGACTCAATTTTAAATAATTACGATATACCTAAAATCTATTTTCACCAATTTAGTCGTGAAGAAAGGCAGGAAAAGCAAAAAACATACGCAATTATAGACGGTAAACAGCGAATCGAGACTATATGGTCATTTGTTGAAGGTAAATTTTGTTTATCTGATGACTTCGAATATCAAGATAATCCAAATTTAAAGCTCGCTGGATTGAGCTACGAAGATCTTGCAAAGGAATACCCAAAAGTTAGAATTAAATTTGATTCATTTGTTTTGCCAATAATAGGAGTTCAAACTGACGATCTTGATCTTATAGAGGATATGTTTTCTAGACTGAATGAAGCCGTTCCTTTGAATTCTGCTGAAAAGCGTAATGCTTTTGGTGGAGACATGGTAAATGAGGTTCGTAAAATATCGAAGCACTCTTTCTTTATTAAAAACGTTAAATTTCCAAACAATCGATATCAACATTACGAATCTGCTGCAAAGCTATTACTTGTTGAAGTTGCTTCACATGAAAGCGGTAAACTGATTGATACCAAAAAAGTTTATCTCGATCATATGGTCAAACAATATAAATCCGGTTCTATTGCAATTATATCTCAGTTCGAAAAGACAATCAATGAACATCTCACTACGATGAGCGATTGTTTCACTGAAAAGGATATTCTCCTTAAAGCGCAAGGAGTAATTGTAGTTTATTATCTTTTATTCAAATGGGCGAAAGAGAACGATTTTAAAATAAAGAGGTCTAAGCTTCTTGAATTCAGCGATTTTGTTAAACAGAATCGCGAGCAAGCAGAGTTAGATTATGCAAATGCAGATTATGATTTACTGGAATATGATAGGCTGTCTCAGCATGGTACCAATGACGTGTCCAACATCAAAGAAAGACTTAGAATTCTTTCTGATTATATATTAAAGTAAATAATGCTATTCAATTGTCTGGAGTGTGGTTGTGGAATTAGCCCACAAGTACACGATTACTCATATGATTACTTTGGTATACCACTTTGTATGCCTCATCAAAAGTGGGTTAAACAACAAGAATTAGCTAGCACTGTTTCTGCAATGTCTCTATATTTTGCTTTGAAAGAACGTGGTGTTCCTGCGCAATTAGAAAAGTTTGATGGTTACAAGCATATAGATATTGCCATTCCACAAGCGAAAGTTAATATTGAAGTTGATGGTGGTCACCATAATTATAGTGATAAGCAAGCTCTATCGGACTTAAAACGTACATATCACTCTTTTCTTAAGGGGTATCTTACACTTAGGATTCCAAATTCATTGGTTAAATATCACTTGGATGACACAGCAGATCATATAACTGAAATGTTGAATATAAATAGAGAAAGAGTTGCAAGAACTAAGTCTACATTTAAACGATTTTAATTTCAATAATAAGGACTGCCCTTAAAAATAGTTATTCAATAATAGAGAAAATGAAGTTAAGAAAAGCAATAAGGCTGGAAGATGCAATAATAAGTGGCTTAATCGACAAAGGAAATAGCAGATTGAACTATTACATAAAGGAGACCCTTTATGAAACACATCATCATTCATCTAATCGTTTAGGCATCAGCGAGCTAGAAAGGTTAAACAGATTCTTGGCTGAGAATTACGGCAAGTCGATTTTACAAGAAGTAAGAGGTTATAAATTCGAAGATTTAACCGGTAGTTATAAAGTTGGTACCAGTAGTGCAACAATAAGAATTGCTTCTTTTGATAATGACGAAAAGGAAATTGAAGCTTTACTCATTATAGAATCAGAAGAGCTCAGGCTTGTTAAAATATATGAATCGTACTTAGTTGTTCAACAAGAAAATATATATAATTCGAAATGCATCACATTTAAATTGAATGATTCTTTAACCATTGGAGAAATAGATGATGATAAAAAATAAACCCAATAAAACAAGCTTTATCTGTTGTTAGAACCAGTTGATTCTTTCATAAAATAAAATTAAATTGATATGGAGAGCTATTCATTTTATAAAAGTCTTTACGACCGAGAGCTGACTAGAAGAACAAACTTGGATAATGCAGTAAGTTTACCTGTAACGATTTTGACAATTATTGTTGCTGCTAACTCTTATACTGTGAAAGATGAGAAAGATATTCACAATTTGTCAGAACTTGCTTTTAAACATCTTTTGCTTTTATCCATTGGCATTTCTCTTATTATTGCAATATTCTACATCATGCGATCATTCAACAATCATTTCAAAGGATTCGCATATAGGAATTTTGCGTATATTGGAGATATAGTTAAATATGAAAAGCAAGTGAGTGACTATAATGCACTCTCTAATGTTTCTGTTAAGATAGATTTTGATGATTCAATAATAGCAAAATTGGCAGACTTAACTGATGATCATATTATATTTAACGATAAGAGAAGTAAAGATTTACAGAAGGCAAGGACGTATTTAGTTATCTCTTTAATCTTAACAGCAATAAATTATATATTATTAATACTAAACCATATCAAATTATGAGCCAACCAGAAGAAAATGAGTTGCAACCGCCTCAACCGCCACAATTCCCACAGGATCGGGTTGAATTATCTTTACCAGAGATTCCACAGTTTCCGCAAGATAGAATTGAAAAGGGAGAGACTTCCGACCAAATCAAAAAATAGAGTTTATTAATAAACTAAGTTAATAAGGACAATAAATTGACTATATATCTAAGTAGTTAAATTATTGTCTTTTTTAATATTAAACTATGCATTACGCCTTAGTTGATAACAATAGAATTAAAGTCCAATCCAACTTAACAGGTCTGTGCCCTGGTTGTTCTCAAATAGTTATTGCTAAATGTGGAACTCAACGGGTTCATCATTGGGCTCATAAGAATGGCAAGAATTGTGATAAATGGTGGGAATCTGAAACCGAATGGCATCGCTTATGGAAAGATAATTATCCAGCTGAATGGCAAGAAAGCTTTTCAGTAGATCAAGAATCGGGAGAAATCCATATTGCTGATGTTCGGACTAGTGCAGGGTTAGTAATTGAATTTCAACACTCAAATATAATGCAACAAGAGCGGGAGAGTCGAGAGAGATTCTACCAGAATATGGTTTGGGTTGTAAACGGATTACGTTTAAAGAACGATTACAAGCGGTTTAATAAAAGAATAACTTATCAATATTTGAAAGAGCCAAACATATTTGGTGTTTACGATATAGAAAATTTCCTTCCTGTCGGATGGTCGAACAGTTCTATATCAGTAATATTTGATTTCAACGGGATTGATTCATCTGAGAATTGCAATGATGCTGAAAATTTCCTTTATTGCCTAATTCCAAAAAGAGTCGGAAGGATTGGGATTTTGATTAAGTAAACGAAAACAGCATTTATTAAAAGTACTACCACTGGTAAATGGCAAGACAGGATTAACGCGTATTTAAATAAGTTAATATTAGAGTAAAAAGAACAAGGTTAAGTTAAATTGAATCAAATAACTCTGAAACTAAAGTAATAGGATTTGATTAATCACTCCTCAAATTTAACCTTCTCAACTCAACACGTTTCAAGAAATTCCGCCATAAACGCTCCTGTGTCATCCGCACTATTTATTTATTGCGTTGCTTCTTGACTTAGTTGATCTGAAAGCTTGCTCAGTTCCATAATTAATAAATCATTATGGTACAAGAACAAACCTCTTTAAGAGTAGCTGAAGTCGAAGTAAGCTACAAATCAAATTACAACATTACAGAACGACCAAAAATCAACAGTTCTCGGGATGCTTACAAAGTATTAATGCAGCATTGGCATCTAGGCAAGATTGAACTGTTAGAAGAATTTAAAGTGATTTTACTAAATACCAGTAATCGAGTATTGGGAATTGTTGATATATCCACAGGTGGAGTGCAGGGAACATTAGCAGATCCGAAAATTATATTTTCAGTTGCTTTAAAGACCAATAGCAGTAAAATAATATTGGCGCATAACCACCCTAGCAGTACTACGACACCAAGTGATGCCGACAAGAAACTAACCCAAAAGTTAATAGATGGTGGAAAGCTATTGGATATTGAGGTGTGCGACCATTTGATAGTTACCAATTATAGCTATTACAGTTTTGCTGATGAATGCATGATGTAATATAATTGCCCTGGTTGAGAAGATCAACTAGGGCAATCAGTATACTTTTATAAATGATTATCATTAATGTCTATAATGTTGGCAAAACATCCTTCAATTTGTCATCATTCATTTCGCCTAAGCCTCTTAAATAGTTAAGTGTAACTATCATATTGGAATGTTGTAAAAGCTGCTGAACGATGTGCAGATCTTTAGTTTTCTGATATACATTTATTACTGCTGTATGCCGAAATGAATATATCGTCTGGTTTGCTTCAAGTAATTTTTCTTTAAACATCTTAATTTTCTCCTTACCCCATATGAGGTTGAAGTATCCAACACTATAGGGATTGTGTGTCAGGGTAAATATATTAACCTCTGGATCACTAACATGTTCTAGTCTTGAGCGTAATTCTAATTGAATATACTCTGGAACATGAACCGTTCTGACACGTTTACTTTTATTCTCGCTACCAGACAACTGAATTTGAGTAAAATCTTTAACAATATGCCTCAACTTTAATAACCGTATTTCATGGTGTGGCCTAAGTAAACACCCATAAGTTAACAGACAACATAAGTGAAGATTTGGTTGATTTGTTTTTAAATAATCAAGTACATTTCTTAGCTGCTTATCCGAATAAGGAACATGCAATGATGCTTTAGCTTTTGCAGGCTTAGTATTTTTAACAACGTTTTGTGTGGCAAATCCTTTTCTGACCATTTCATTAAAGAACATTCCTAAGCATCTTCGCCTATTGATATAATTACGCTCACTGGTTTGAAATTTATTAAGGAAAGCTTCAACCTTATCAAGTTTTAGACTGTCACATTTACCATTTAAGTCTGAGGATGGTAAGAAGTTAACAAACATGCGATATACAGCCTTAAGATTTCGCTTGTATAGATCACACAGATTTGAGCCAAGTTTTTCATCAAGAATAATTTTTAGAGATTGTTTCAAACTTGGCTTTTCTGTTTCCATTTCAAAGGGATTCCAACCACTTTTTAAAGCTGTATTAACTTCAAATAATAACTGTTTTGTGAGTCTTTCCCTATCTTTTGGATTGGTGTACTGATTGGGATTAATGTTTAGATTTAAGCAATTGCCATTGTAATGGCGTACTCGTTTACCATCGTAATTATAAATTACATACGCACGTCCTTTTGACGTTTTAGGAATAAAGATTTTTGGTGTTGTAAACATGGTTTAACCTCATTTGATGCCTCAAGGCTAAGATTAAACCATGTAATATATTGATAATCAGACGAGAATCGAACTCATATCTAAAGTTTAGGAAACTTCTATTCTATCCGTTGAACTACGGGACCAAGTAATTTTAGATTTGCAGAATTACGATTTTAGATTTACAAATGCAAAACCTAATCACAATTATTAACAATTATCTGATTACACTACCTGCTTCAAATTTTTCAGCAGGTGCCACAAAAGTAAGTTTTCCTTCTGAATTTTCCGCCATCAAAATCATACCTTGTGATAAAATACCTTTAATTTCTCTTGGGGCCAGATTGACAATAATGCTCACTTGTTTGCCTATAATATCTTCTGGCTTGTAATGTTCTGCAATGCCTGATACCACGGTGCGCTCATCTATACCCGTATTTACCGTTAACTTTAACAGTTTCTTTGTTTTCTCCACTTTTTCTGCAGCAACAATGGTGGCTACCCGAATATCCATAGCAGAGAAATCATCAAAATTAATATTTTCTTTTGCTGGTGTAGCTACGGCGTTGTTGGCGGCATTTGTTGATTTGCTCTGGTTGAGTTTTGCAATTTGAAAATCAATCTCCGCATCTTCAATTTTTTCGAACAACAGTACAGCCTCACCGATATCATGTCCGCGTTTAATTAGATTTACTGAACCCGCATCATCCCATTCGTTCCCGCCATTTTTTAGCATATTCATCAGTTTCTCTGCCGTAAAGGGCAAAAAGGGTTCAATCAAAACCTGAATGTTAGCCGCAATTTGAATAGAAAGGTGTAAAATGGTACGTACCCGATCCTCATCCGTCTTAATCAATTTCCAGGGTTCAGTTTCTGCCAGGTATTTGTTTCCCAAACGGGCCACGTTCATCACTTCTGATAAAGCCTCCCTGAAACGATAATTTTCTATTGACGCAGAAATTTTAGCCGGATAGCTTGCCAACTCATCAATTACAGCCTGATCTACCGGCAAAATTTCCATACAGGTGGGTACGCTTCCATTGAAATATTTATGGGTAAGTACCATCACGCGGTTAACGAAATTGCCCAAGATGGCAACCAATTCATTGTTATTCCTGGCCTGAAAATCTTTCCAGGTAAAATCATTGTCTTTGGTTTCAGGAGCCGTTGCGGTGAGCACATAACGTAAAACATCCTGTTTACCTTCAAACTCACGCAAATATTCATTTAACCATACCGCCCAGTTTTTTGAGGTCGATATTTTCTGGCCTTCCAGGTTTAAAAATTCATTGGCCGGCACATTATCTGCCAGGGTATATTCACCATGCGCCATTAACATGGCCGGGAAAATAATACAATGAAAAACAATATTATCTTTTCCTATAAAATGAACGAGTTTGGTTTCATCACTCTTCCAGTACGCTTCCCAGCCACATTTATCGCTTTCGTAATTACTAATGTAATACTCTTCAGCCTTCGGATTCCAGACATCCAATTTGGCATAATTACATAATTCCTTCGTGGCTGATATGTAGCCAATAGGTGCATCAAACCAAACATATAACACTTTACCTTCCGCGTCTCGGAGCGGCACACGCACACCCCAGTCCAAATCTCTGGTCATGGCACGCGGCTGCAAACCAGCATTTAACCAGCTTTGGCATTGCCCATATACATTTGGACGCCATTCTTTATGGCTTTCAATATAAGCCCTTAGCCTTTCTTCATATTGATCTAAAGGCAGGAACCAGTTTTTCGTTTCTTTTAGAATGGGCTGATCACCAGAAAGTGTAGATTTTGGATTAATCAGGTCTGTTGCATTAAGTGTGGAACCACAATTCTCACACTGATCACCATAGGCATTTTCATTACCACACTTCGGACAGGTACCGGTAATATAGCGATCGGCCAAAAACTGTTTGGCTGAAGGATCATAATACTGTTCGGTAACTTCTTCTGTAAAAACACCCTTATCATACAGCGTTTTGAAGAATTCGGATGCAGTTTGGTGATGGGTATGGGATGATGTGCGGTGGTAAATATCAAAAGAAACCCCAAATTCTTTAAAAGAATCTCCGATAATTTTATGGTATTTATCTACCACTTCTTGTGGTGTGATCCCCTCACGTTTGGCTTTTAAGGTAATGGGCACACCGTTTTCATCAGATCCGCAAATAAACTTAACATCGCGTTTATTTGATCTCAGGTAACGGGCGTAAATATCAGCAGGGATATAAACACCTGCCAGGTGACCGATATGAACTGGTCCGTTGGTATATGGAAGTGCCGCAGTTACGGTATATCTTTTTATTTTACTATTATCCAAAACAATTTTTATTAATTTGGCAAAGATAAGTGTTTTGAAGATGATTAAACAGCCCCCATATTTAAAAAAAGGAGATAAGATTGCCCTGGTATGCCCGGCCAAGAAATTACCGAAGTCCATTGATGAGGCTATAGCGATTTTAAGCAGCTGGGGATTGGAGGTTATTATAGGTGAGAGTGTGTATGCCAGCCACCATCAATTTGCCGGAACGGATGAGTTAAGGACTAAAGACATGCAGCAGTTTCTGGATGATCCGTCTATCAAAGCCATTATTGCAGGCAGGGGAGGCTATGGAACCATTCGGATTATTGATGAGCTGGATTTTACTCCATTTAACTTAAATCCTAAATGGATTATCGGATTTAGTGACATCACTGTTTTATTGTCACACATTATTTCGCAATGCGATGTGCAGTGCATCCATGGACAGATGCCTTATACTTTTGAAGAAAGTACACCTGAAGCAATTGATTCATTAAAAAGAGCTTTATTTGGCGAGCAACAGACTTATCAATACAAAAGTGAATTTCCAAATCGTACCGGCGAAGCCACCGGCTTGTTAATTGGCGGAAACTTAACCTTACTCGCCATGTTACAGGGCTCTGTTTCGGAGATGGATTTCGACCATAAAATATTATTTCTCGAGGATGTTGGTGAACATGAATATAGCATTGACCGGATGTTGCGCATGCTTAAAAGAGCTGGCAAACTGGCCCATTTAAAAGGCTTGGTTATAGGAGCTTTTAATGAAATAGCAGCTGAAAAAATTCCATTCGGACAAACAGTAGAGGAGGTGATCTGGGATATTGTTCAGGAATATGATTATCCGGTTTGCTTTAACTTTCCAACCGGGCATATTGATCACAACCTGGCGATGGTTCTGGGCACTGAAGTGAATTTGAAAATAAAAAACAATAACGTTCAATTTAAATATTTATAACATGGCAATTTTAGATGGTTTAGGTAAATACCGCAATACCGGTTTATTGATTATGCGCATAGGCATTGGCATTATGTTTATTGTTCACGGCTTTCCGAAACTGGCTGGCGGCCCTTCCGGGTGGGAGCAACTGGGCGGCAGCATGAAAGTAGTAGGCGTAAGTTTTTTACCCACCTTCTGGGGATTCATGGCCGCTGTTGCAGAAACCTTCGGAGGCTTTTTATTAATAGTAGGACTATTTTTCCGCCCCGCTTGCATAGCCCTGGTTTTTACCATGATTATTGCTGCACTGGTTCACTTTGGCAAAGGCGATGGATTGGGTGGTGCCAGCCATGCGATAGAGTTAGGCATTGTATTTTTCAGCTTAATTTTTATTGGCCCTGGAAAGTATAGCGTGGATAAGAAATAATGGCACGCCGTTATCATAAATAAGCCGCCGAGGATTGAGTTTAAAATCTAAACAGCGCGCACATATAAAAAGCCACATGCATCGTTCTTCCTGTAGTTTTGGTAAATTATGTAATTACACCAATGGTAGGGCATATAATGATAAAGGGGTGGAAACAAATGTTTCCACCCCCTTTATTTATTTTAGATTTTATTGTTAAAGTGTATTTACCAATGGATTAGTGTTTAACTCACCAATTGGGATCGGGAAAGTGTAACGCTGATCGGTAACCGGAATGGAAGCACCAGCACCGAAAGATGGAATTGGAGCTGCTTTTCTGGCCAAATCGTTGTATCTGAATCCTTCAGCTAAAAGCTCAATTCTTCTTTCTTTAAGAATTGCAGTTTCTAAAGCTGTTGGCGTAGTTAATGCACCGTAAACATAAGAAGCATCAGAACGTGTACGTACAGCTTGCAACAATGCTTTTGAGCGAACAAGATTACCACCCGGAGCCAGTGCTTCTGCTTCAGCAACATTTAACAGCACTTCTGCATACCTGATAATCGGCACAAAATCAATGAACGGAGATACAGCACCATATTTAATAGGATAGGAATGAAGTACACCGGAAATGGTGGCATCCTGAGTGAGCTGAGATTTACGGGCATCTGTTGTTGGCCAGGCTGGATCTACATAAATACCCGCTCCGGTTTTATTTAAAGAGAACTCCAGATTTCCGTTACCAGCCCAGCTATAGTAATATCCTAATTGATTTTGTGTTCCCGGCGCATTCGTATCTGCCATAGGGAAAGAGAATATTGATTCAGACGTTGTAAATGGTGCAGCAAAAACATTCACTACACTTGCCTGCAGTGCATGAGCAGTTCTTGCTGAATTGGTAAATGGCGCGGATTGCGGAACCAGCTTATTGCCTTCCTCAATCACTTTCGCATAATTACCCATGGCTAAATATACACGTGTTTTTAAGGCTATGGCGCTATTTTTATGCGCACGCGTAGTCCGCAATAAGGGAGTGGTATAAGTATCTGGCAAACCGGCTTCTGCTTCATCAAGATCTTTTAAAATCTGCGTATAAATGACTGCAACAGTACTGCTTTTTAAGGCATTATTGGCCAAAGAAGTTTCAGGAGTTAAACGCAATGGCAAGCCTCTTGAAGCACCGTTATCAACAATATAGGGTTTTGCAAAAATCTGGATCAGTGCGAAATAATTCAACGCCCTTAAAAATTTTGCCTCTCCTGCATAGTTTGCGTTTAATGCAGGGGTTAAAACAGTACTGTTTTTAGTTAAGCCATCCAGGAAAAGATTGGCCCTGTTAATGGTGAGGTATGCTTGTGAAAAGAAACTGGCAACATAAGTGTTCGTAGCGTTATTTGTGCCCTGATATACATCATAACCCGTTACACTATTACCGGTTCTGTTAACAAATTCTTCGGCTCTGATATCATTATAGATCAGGTATCTTCCGCCAAATAAGGAACCATTTTTGGAAGAGGAATAAAGTCCGTTAATTTGGCCTAATATTCTCGTTGGATTAGCAAATGCATCCTGATCAGGAAGCGTTAGTTCCGGAGCCTTTTCCAGAAACTCTTTTTTACAGGAAGAGATGCTTCCAACTAAAGGAATTGCAAGTATAGCCGCAGTAGCTAACTTCAATTTATATGTTTTGATATGAAATAATTTCATGAATATGATGATTAATGATTATAAACCTAAACTAATGCCAAATGTAAATGATCTGCCTTGAGGGATGGAGTTACGCTCTACACCACTTGCTAAATTACTATTACCATTGGTCGAGATTTCCGGATCTACCCCGGTATAGTTCGTGATCAAAAATGCATTATTTACTGAAGCATAAACCCTCGCATTACTGATGCCTGATTTACCAAAAATGCTCTTAGGGATGCGATAACCGAAAGTTGCAGCCTGAAGGCGTAAAAAGTCGCCTTTTTCTACGTTGGCATCAATTGCGAAAGATGATCCATTTGAAACATTATCTCCATAAACTACTCTTGGAATATTAGTCTGCTGACCTGGAGTTGTCCAGGCATTTAACACTTCTGTTGAATTATTCCAAACACGCTGATCTAATAAACCAGCACGAGAGCCATTGTAAATATAATTACCGCCAGAAAATGTAAACATCAGGTTAAGATCAAAATTACCATAGTTAAACGTATTGTTGAAACCACCGTACCATTTAGGGAGTGTTCCGCCAATTACCTGTGCATCTCCTGCCGGTGATGGCGCTTGTGTGCCATCCAGATATGTCCATGCGTTTGCACCACCAAAGTGTTGATATTGAACCTCACGTCCTGCAGCATTAATAAAGATTCTTCTTCCATTTGCAGGATTTACACCGTTTGTTCTTACGGCATAAATACTACCAATTGATTCACCTACCCTTGTAACACTTGCAGATTCTAAACCGCCCGTAGTACCGATAATCTGTGATACGTTGGGATCTAAAGCTGTAACTTCATTTTTAATAGTTGTGAAGTTTAAATTGGCTGTCCATGAGAATTTATCTGTTTTAACAGGTGTACCGCCCAATGCAAATTCGAAGCCCTTATTATACATCGAGCCAACGTTCGCAAGAATAGTACCTTGCGGATCATTCGGGATACCTTTTGATAATGCCTGAGGAACATTTAACAATAAATTATTAATGTCTTTTTTGAAGTAATCTGCTTCGAAGGTTAACCTGTTATTAAATAAGGCAAGGTTTAAACCAAAATCTAACTGGTTACTAGTTTCCCACTTAAGCTCTTTATTACCAGCCTGTCCAAAGATCCATGCAAAAGGTGTAACGCCATATAAGCCTGGACTATAAGTAGTATACTCACTATAAGCCGGAACATTCGCATTACCTACGCGACCATAACTTGCCCTGATTCTTAGCGAATTTACCGTTTTAGCCAGTGATGAATTTTTGAAGAATTCTTCTTCGGAGATTGTCCAGCCAACTGACCCTCCACCAAAGTTACCCCACTTATTTTCTGAAGACAAGGCCGAATTACCATCTCTTCTAAAGTTACCGCTGATGTAGTATTTTCCTTTATAGTTATAACTTGCGCTAGCCAGGTATGCCTGAAAAGCAATTTCATTAATACCATTTCCGCCGGGTACATTTGTAGTATAAGTACCCTGAAATTGATTGAAGAAAGTTGGATCACCTAATCCCTGGCGAACAGCACCCCAGTTTACTGTTCTGGTATTTTGTACGTCGTTACCAACAGTTAAGTTTAAATTATGTACACCATCAAATGTTTTAACATATTGAAGGGTGTTAATCCAGTTCCAGTTATTTCTTCTGGCGGTATTATTATAAGCATAACCGTTATAAGAATATCCGTCGCCCTGAAGGGGATTCCAAAATTGAATATTTTCAGTATTGGCTCTTTCCCAAGAAAAATTAGATCTGAAATTTAAGCCTTCCAGAATTTTAAAATCGGCACCGAGATTGGTTAAAAACCTGTTATTCTCTGAGCTGTTTACATCCTTATCTACCAATACGGTAGGGTGTGCCCATGTACTGGTAATGAGGTTAGCTGCATTTCCGACATTATTGGCAGAAATATTATAACCACCATTAGCATTATAAACGGGAACGTTTGGTGCAATGGCGATGGCAATACGTCCTAATCCTGATGAATTAAAGGCTGCACCCGGAGCCGAACCACTGTTGGGTGCCCTGTTAATGCTGTTGTTATAATTCACATTCATGCTTAAACTTAACCAGTCTGTAGCTTTATGAGTGGCATTCAAACGAGCAGAGTATCTTTTAAATGTATTATTTTTAAGGAAACCGTCCTGATCTGATAATCCACCAGATAAATAATAGGTTGTTTTAGCTGTTCCTCCGCTTAAAGTAACATTATGGTTTTGTGATTGAGCGGTTCTATATACCTCATCGTACCATTTGGTATCAACAAGTGATCCATCTGCATTATAACTCGGGAAGAAACTCCTGTTACTGGCATCTCTTTGTGTAGCAGGCACTGCATTTGGATTTAAAACCAAAGCATTTGCAACTGCCGTATTTTTACTATCAATATATTGCTGCGCATTCAAAAGTTCTGGTAAACGAACGGCATTATTTACGCCATACCAGCCATCATAAGTAATTTTAGCATCACCGCTTTTTCCTTTTTTCGTGGTGATCACCAATACACCTGCTGCAGCCCTTGAACCATAAAGTGCTGTTGATGCCGCATCTTTCAAGATATCGATCGTTTCAATATCAGCAGGGTTGATATCACCAAGCGGATTGTTTGTTGCTGAGTTGGCAGATGCATCAGTTGTTGGAAATGGAATTCCATCAACAACCACTAAAGGAAATGAACTTAAAGAGATGGAGCTTACCCCACGTACCCTAATCACAGGTGGGTTGTTTAGCAAACCATTTGGCTGGATAATACTAACCCCTGCTGCCTGGCCTGTTAATCCTTGCACGAAACTCTGAACGGGTTTATCTTTTAAATCATCTCCCTTTACACTCGCTGCTGACCCGGTAAAATCTCTCTTTTTTGTAACACCATAACCGGTTACAACAACATCAGTTAGTGTTCTTGAATCGCTTACCAAAGTCACATTTAGTGTACTTCCAGATCCAGTGCTACGTGTTTGGCTTGTGTATCCAATATACGTAAATTCTAAGGTAGACGTACTGGCAGATACACGAATACTGTATTTACCATTTGCATCGGTAGTGGTTCCTCCAGATGCGCCTTTGATTTTTACACTTACACCAGGAAGTGGCATTCCGTCTTCCTTTCCTGTAACCGTACCAGTAATTGTTCTTTCTTGCGCCATTGCAGTACCTGCAACGAAAAGCAATATGAACAAACTTTGTAGAAGTTTTTTCATAAATTAGTTTAGTTTAGTTAATAAGAGCACAATATAAAATTTAACATCCTGTAAAGCAAATTTTACAAGCAAAAATCTTAAATGTATAATTTGACTAAAGAAAAGAAAACTACAATAAAAAAAATACAAAACAGATAAAATAAAGGGATATTACCCCATAAAAGATCAAAAAAATCTACCTCAACCCGTATATTTTTTATCAAAGATGATACAAATACATTAAAGCGGGATTAAAATATTCTTTAACAATAATATATCCAATCATTCCGGTGTTAACAGCTTAACATGGCAAGAAAAATTGTTTTTTATTATATAAATTTCTCGTATAAAAATAAAATTTTAGTTTTTTAGCACCTATTGTTAATGTCAATATCTATTTATTAGAAATGATAATCTTCCAAAAAAAAGAGGCTGTATCATTAATGAAATGATACAGCCTCTTAACGAGTTTGTGTAATTAGTGTTTACGGGTTTTGGCCGCCTGGCCCTATTGCAGGGTTTGCATCAATTTCTGATTGAGGAATAGCCCATTGCCACTCCGGCCCACCAGATGGTACAGACAATACACCAGATAATGCAATTGTATGATTACTACCTGTTCGATCCAAAGGAAGATTTTGGCGTTTGAGGTCAAAGAATCTAAAGCCTTCACCCCATAAATCTATCCTACGTTGTATTAGAATTTCATTTAATAAAGCCGTGCCCACATTTGTTGTTAACACATAATTAGGATTGCGATTTTTCGCAAATGTAAATAAAACATTCTGAGCTGAAGTAGTTTCACTAGCTGAACCAGCAATACCAAGACGAGCTCTTGCCTCTGCTTCAATTAAAAACATTTCACCAACACGCATGTTTACAACATCTCCAACACTTGTTGACCCTGCATTTCTAAACTTACCTTGCTTATAACTTGCTGTTGAATTGGAAACCACACCAGCTGGTTGATTATAAGCAATGAAATTAGTTGAATTTCCAGCTGGATCCCATAACAACTTACGAACATCAGACGCTGCAATTTGGTTGTATAGCATTGAGTTCATTCTTTTTGGAACTGTTCTGTTTGCAGTTGAATTAAAAGTACCCAAGTAAGCAAAGAAAGAATAAAAATATGTTGTTTGATCTTCTTGTTGCCTACTACCCCACATCCATTCTTGATTATCATAGTTATTAAATCCACTTAAATATTCAGCATTGGTCATCAAGGTAAGACCCGTTCTAGCCTCAAGTGCATTTTGAGCTGCTATGGCCCATCTTCCTTGCGTAAGGGCTACTCTAGCCTTGATACCTTTGGCTGTGTTAATGTTGAAGTGTGATTTGTTTGGTCTTGCCGTCGCACCTGAAAAAGTTGTGATAGCTAGATCAAGATCAGCATTAATTTGACCATAAACTGCTTCAACAGATGCTCTTGGCTTTCCAGGAGTACCATCCACTATTGATGAATTCATAATGGGTACACCTGCCTGGGTATTATTTCCTGCAGCATCATAACGTTTACCAAATACCTGAACTAATATGAAGTGTGCCCAGGCTCTATAGGTTAAAGCCTCTGCCATAATCATTTTTTTATCAGCCAAGCTTCCTTCTGCATTATCAATATTATCAATAATTAAATTAGCATTAGCGATAATACGATAATAGAAAGTATAGATAAATGAATTATTTGGATTAGCCGCACTTCTATGCGTTACCCATTTGTGAACACCAAAGGCAGTTGTACTAACTGTATTGACAATATCATCACCCATATAATCAATATTAAGGTTCACATTACCCTGACCACCTTCTTCCTGTCTTGAATACTGAATATATAAAGATCTGTTAATCCCATTTAAAGCCGCTAACGCATTAGCCGTGGTTGTAAAAACAGCATTTTTATCAACAGAGTCCGTAGGATTTGTCAATAGATAATCCTTTTTACATGCGCCCATAATTAGCGTTAAAGCTATTAATGGGAAAATAAGTTTATTAATGATTTTCATAATTTCGCTTTTTAAAATGATGCATTAAGCCCCAAACTCATGATACGTGTTGGAGTATAGTTATTTGTATTAACACCTGAAAAACTTTCTGATGGATCTAAACCTTTCCGTTTTGAAAGCATGAAAAGGTTTTCGCCAGATGCATATACATTAACTCGACTTAAACCTGCTTTTTTCACAAATGCTGTGGGAAGATTATAAGCTAGAATAGCAGACCTCATATTTAAATAAGAGGCATCAATTAAAAACCTTGAAGAAGTAGCATTATTAAAGGTAGATCTACCTATATCAAGTCTTGGAATAGATGCTGCATCTCCAATCTGTTGCCAAGAATTTAATGCATCAACATGCAATGATCCTCCATATCCTGCGTATGACATTAATGACTGATAAGTTGCATCATATGCTTTGCCCCCAACCTGATAATTCATAATAACGGATAGAGAGAATGCCTTATATGTGAAAGTATTCGTAAAGCTTCCAAAAAAGTCAGGAATTGAATTTCCTGAATACGCATATAGAGCATTATTAGGATTAATTGTAAAACTTTGTCCATTTATGGTTCTAGTATCTGCAGCGGATCCAGGATTTAGTGGATTAATTTGATATAAACCCGATCCATCTGTAGGATCTACACCAGCCCATTGGCGTAACCAATACTGGTATCTTGATTGACCTACAGCCAATTGCTTTGTTCCATCAATGATTGTAGGAGTTTCATCAGGCATTTTGGTGATCCTGTTTCGAATTAATGACCAGTTAATATTCAAATCCCATTTAAAGTCACGCGACTTTATGATATCACTGGCAAGGTTAACCTCAATACCTCTATTCCACATTTTACCGATGTTCTTTGCGAAAGTACCGGTTCCGTTTCCAATACCTAAGCCTGTTGATATAGGCAGTGGTACATTAAAAAGTAAATCTGATGACTGCTTGCTAAATACCTCAAAGCTACCATGTATTCTGTTTTTAAATAATCCGAATTCTAATGCAGCATCTATTTGAGTTTGGGTTTCCCAAGTAATATTTGGATTGGCTAAACTTTGAAGTAAGATTCCTGGTTCCGCAGCATTATTATAACCTAAGCTATATAGCGGTCTATCTAGGTTATAACTTCTTGTACCATTTGGATTCAATAAATCATCATTTCCCAATGATCCATAAGAAGATCTGAATTTCAAATAATTAATCCAGCTTGCATCTTTTAAAAAGTTTTCTTCACTAATTAACCAGCCTAAACTTGCAGAGTAAAAATTACCCCATTGTTGACCTGGTCCCCACTTAGAAGAACCATCGCGGCGATAAGATCCAGATAAGAAGTATTTAGATTTGTAATCATAATTCACTCTTGTAAAAACAGCTTCCTTCCTGTAATCCTGCAAGTATGATGTTAAATCCGTAGTGGTGGCAAAATTCACTAATTCTGTATTCCCATCAAGTATTTGGGTGTTACGGGCTCCGGTTAAATATTTATAAGAATAATCATAATTATTGTGTCCAACTAATGCAGTAATTGTATGATCCCCTAATTTTTTGTTATAATTTAACAACTGCTCAATTGTGTATGTCGTTGTTGTAGTTGCTGTATTTCTAGCCCTACCGCTTGGTGCACCATCACCAACAATTTTATTCTGATAATCCCCAAATGAATAATTATTTATGTCTACGCCAAGATTTTGCGTGAATTTAAAATCCTTTAAGAAAGTAATTTCACCATAAGTTCTGGCACTTAGTGCATTTCTTTTGATTAAAGTAGAATTTAACAATGTCTCTTGTAAGATATGCCTTCCCGCATACGCACCTGAGGGACGATTTGGAATCCCTAAAGTACCTTGTAAATTACCGGTATCATAGATTTTATTTCCATTAGCGTCTAATAAGTATTCACCAGTAGTTTGATTATGGGCATAAAGTGGATAAATTGGCCCTATATAACGCGAAAAATTAAACGGATTAACAATATTACCACTTCCATCTGCATCGGCCTGGTTCGATTTGCTAATATTCGCATTAATATTTAACCCAGTTTTAAACCATGAAAGTGGTTTAGTATTGATATTTACCCGACCATTGATTCTATTGAAATCAGACCTAATAATATATCCTTTTTCATTTAGATAGCCTAAGGAAGCATAATAATCAGATTTTTCTGTGGCACCACTATAGGACATTGAATAGTCCCCTCTTTGGCCGGTTCTCTCTAAAGGTTCTCTCCAGTTAAGATCGTCAGGATATAGCAAGGTAGCATTCGGATTTAATTTACCATCAATACCGACAATTTCGTTATTTGGAACATTAAAAGGATTATTTAATAATAGTCCTCTGATTCCGTTTGTTGCAGCCGTATTAGCAGCCGATAAAGTACTACCTGTTCCAGTTACTGGATAAACCAAGCTATTACGATAAGCCTGCCATGCTAAGGGATAATATTGATAAGCATCAACGGTTTCATATTCCGGAATACCTCTTGAAGTAAGGCCTTGTATTATTCTAAAATCTAATTGTTCTTTACCTTTTTTACCTTTTTTTGTTGTGATTAAGATTACACCATTACCTGCACTTGATCCATAAAGTGCGGATGATGCTGCATCTTTTAATAAGGAAATACTTTCAATATCATCTACACTGATATTACTGATGTTACCTGAATACTGAATACCATCAACAATATACAAGGGATCATTGGAAGCTGAAATCGATCCAAATCCACGAACACGAATAGTAGGGCCAGAACCTGGTTGCCCGTTACCGGCATTTACCTGAACACCTGGTGCTGCCCCTGCAAGTGCGCTATTTAAGTTAGTAACTGGTCTCTTAGCCATCTCCTCTGCGCCAACCGTAGATATTGACCCCGTGTTTTTACCTTTTGTAGTAGTGCCATATGCAGTAGTGATAACAACCTCTTGTAAGGATTTTGCATCCGTCTCAAGTCCGATTTTAATCGTATTTGAGGATGTAAGATTAACCGTTCTTGTTAAAAATCCGATAAATGAAAATTGAAGGCTTTTCGTAGCTGACGAAACCTTAATAATAAATTTACCATCATTTCCGGTTGTTGAAGTAACCTGTGAGCCTGCAGCCTTAATGCTAACCCCGGGAAGAGGGGATCCGTCTTCGGTTGAAGTTACTGTCCCATTAATTGTTCGGTCTTGAGCCATTGCATTAAATGCAAAAAACAGAAGCACGAACAAACTTTGTAAAAGTTTTTTCATGAATTTTAATTAGTTTGTTTGATTAATTGAATTAAATCGCAAAATATAATATATAAAAATATAATGCAATACTTTTTGAGCAATTAAAAGGATTTAGCCCATCATAAAGGTAGTATTTGACCCTTAAATGACATAAAAAACAATGGATTTGTATTATAATAAAGACTAAAAAATTAGTTATCATAGTTAATTCCATAAAAAAACACCAACTCTCTATTGAAAGTTGGTGTTTAAAAGAATATTCTAAATTCTATTTATTAAGATTCGGATTATTAATCACCTCCGCTTGTGGTATTGGAAATGTTAATTCGTCAGCATCATAGGTAAACGTATCTCCAGCAAAAAACAGATGATTTGTTCCTCTTGTAATAGAATGTTTATTACGTTTCATAGCTAAATAAACTTTTCCTTCTCCCCAAAGCTCGATTCTGGTTTGCTTATAAATTTCTTCTTTCAAATCATTTCCACTTAGTGCATCAACAAAGTTAGGGTTGGAAACGCGCTCTACTAAAAGTTTTTTAATTTCTTCTCTTGCCTGTGCATCTTGATTCATTCTGGCCTTTGCCTCTGCATTTAAAAGAATCATTTCTTCCACACGCATATATACATAATCGGTAATTACTGTTCTTTGTCCACCTTCAACTCTTGCAGGATCAAAGAATTTTCCAGTTGGTAAAAGACCTCCGTAATCTGCGTTATTATCAAACTGTCCTTTTCGGGCATCGGTAGCAGGAATAGAAGCATATAGTTTATCATCAATAAATTTAGGATCACCAGCCCATGCATAGCTATAGGTAAATATATCTATCTGGCCCCACCATGAAACTAAATCTAATTTACTTGAAACCTGAAGATCAGCACCCCACATCCAGTTTGCACTATTTGGCAAATTATTGAAGCCATCTGTTGTGACGTTTGCTTTAGGTAAAACAGTAAATTTAGGGATTACCTGGTCTGTCAAGGTCACCACTTGGGCCAAGTCAGCAGCAGTACCACGTGCAGCATAAACATATGCCAACAAACCTTTAGCAACATCAGCATTAATTTCACCTTTACTGCCTCTGCCATAATCAGCCAATAATGTAGTTGCATCTGTCAAATCTTTGATCATTTGGTCAAAAATTACGGCAGAGGTAACTAATGGCTGATTAGTTGTTTTAGCATCTGTATAAAGCGGAAGAATCTTTTCAGCCCCTGTTCCATAACCTTTAGGAGCGTAAAATTGTGTTAAATAAAAATATGCATAAGCTCTCATCGCTTTTGCCTGCCCCATACTATAGGCTAACGTTTTATTGGTAAATGTAGCATTATTACCCCCTAAAACGTCAATTAATGAATTAGCACCAAAAATAATTTGATAATAATAACGCCATGGAATGTAAGCCGCATTTTGAGTAAAATCCTTTGTGGCCTGATATCTGATCACGGTACTGTACCATCCATAGTTAAGCGAGCCCAGTGCCATATCAGAAGCTAACATATCTGAATAGATATCATAACCTTTTTGACCAAAATCATCATGACCAGTTGTACCACCTGTCCCGGTATTATACATGCTTGAATACAAGCCTCTTGTATAGGCATTTAATACTGCAGGGTCTCTTAATGCTTCTTCACTAATTTGCTCAGGAGAAACTTTTTCACTTGGCTTTTCATCCAGGTAACTTTTTTTACATCCACTTGCTAATACCAATAGAGCAAATGCGATATATATGTATTTAATATTTTTCATGTTGTAAGTTTATATTAAAGCTTAACTCTTAAACCAGCAGAAATTGTTGATAAAGGAGAATATCTGTAGGTATCACTACCTCCTGTTTCTGTACTGTTAGCTGGCTCCGCAGTCATAGGGTTCAATCCTGCACGGGCTGTACCTAAATATAGATTGTCTCCAGAAACCCAAACGCTTAAACCCGCCAGGCCTAATTTATCTGTGATCTTTTTAGTGAAATTGTAACCTAAACGTACATTATTTAACGAGAAATAATCTGCCTTTGTAATGAAACGAGATGACGCTGAATTCACATTTGCATCTTGATTGTTTGAAATTCTTGGAACAATACCATCACCTGGCTGACTTGGAGACTGCCATCTGTTTAAAATATCTTTGTGCCAGTTATTATTTGCAATTAATCCATTACCCATTAACCCAGCATATGCTCCATCATAAACATAACCGCCTAAACTATATAACATTTGAACACTCAAATCAAATCCTTTATATCCTGTAGTCAAATTAATTGCTCCTCTAACATCAGGAATAGCAGAACGACCATCGTATTGTTGAGTAGCGTTCTGATATGTTTTAGTAGTTGTTTTCTTTAACTGACCTGCTTTATCTGGATTAGCCGCTAAATAAGATGATAAAGAGCCGATATATTCACCTGCCTGGTTTTCTAATAGTCCGCCATCTGGTACACCATTATTGTTGGCATCCAGATAATAAGCTTCCCAGGTAGATTTACCATCTGCAGCATCTACTCCAGTATATTTACGTACATAAAAATCATAAATAGAATGACCAACTGACCAAGCATAGTTACCCTGAACATCAATTGGCTTTGCTAAACCAGTTGATGGATCAATTGGCATAGCTGTCATTTTATTAGAGAAAATTTCACCGTTGATACCTAAATCAAGATAAAAATCTTTCTTTTTAAAGATATGTCCAGTTAAATCAAATTCTACACCTTGGTTTCTTAATGAACCACCATTTACTTTAACAATAGCATATCCACTTGAAGGACCAATTCTTCTGTCGAAAATTAAATCATCTGTGTTTTTTAAATAATAATCAACGGAACCTGTTAAATAAGTACCCAGGTTAAATTCAATACCGGTTTGAAACATTTTTGAAGTTTCCCAAGTTAAATCAGGATTACCTACGAGATCAATAGAAAGCCCAGGCTGATCATTTACGTTGTCGATATTGAAAGTATTATATCCAGGATAATATCCAACACCACCTTGATCACCTATTAAACCATAACTGGCTTTTAATTTTAGCGAACTAAAGATGTTTTGTGATTTCATGAATTCTTCACTAGATACCAACCATCCTGCACCAACAGATCCGAATGTACCCCATCTATCGGTTTTAAATCTTGAAGATCCATCTCTTCTTAAACTACCTGATAAGAAATATTTCTTTTGATAATCGTAATTGATCTGACCAAAATAACTTTCCAATTTGTATTGCTCGCTATAAGAGTTGCTCGGGTTACTTACTGCACCATTATTTAAATCTTCAGAATCGTTTAAAACAAGATTATATCTAGATGCCTGTAAAGTTTTTAATTTCCAATCTGTAACTTCATGAGCAGCTAATGCTTCGAAACTATTATCGCCAAATGTTTTCTTATATCTTAATAAATTTAAAAGATTATAAGACATTAAGCTTGTATTTTCTAAATAAATAGCACCGCCTTGAGAAGCAGCAGATCCATAATATTTATTATTTCTGTTTACATTTTCATTATTATAATATTGTAAACCAAAAGTATTTTCAAAAGTTAAACCCGGAACAATTTTAGCCGTTAACGACACATTTCCGTTTAATTCATTTCTGTCATCCCGCTGAGTATCATATTGAGTATCTGCGATTGCATTTGTTAATGAACCAAATCTTCTACCCGCATTACCATAATCATATTGGTTTCCGCCAAAAATAGGATCCTGAACAATTGCTCCGGAAGCATTTCTCAAAAATAATGGGTAAATAGGAGGAATGTTATCTACAAACCAGAAAATACTTCCTGAATCTGAGGTTTGACCACCAAAATTTCGTTTAGAATTGGTATAACCTAAGTTCATACCACCAATCAACCAAGGTTTAACTTCATGTGTTATATTTAACCTTGCATTTAAGCGTTTGTAATTAGATTTAATTGAGTATCCTTTATCATCTAAATAGCCTAAAGAGGTAAAGTAACTTGTTTTTTCTGAACTACCGCCAATTCTAACATTTACCTCTTTACGTGCTGAATTTTGAAACGCATAATCTTCCCAGTTTTCAGGATCAAATTTTCTGGTTACGCCAGATCTTACCTGTCTGGTAGCAGGGTCAATTAGATTTGCACCAGTAGAATTCCAAATGTTTGATGCAGCAGGTAAACCTCCAGCTGTTGGACCAAAAATTCTGTTGTTGGCATATGTTATAGCAGCAGCATCATTTAATGGCGTTGCTAAACCTCTGCCTTGGTTATATAAACCTTCCCATGCTAAACCTATAAATTCTTCAGGAGACTTGATAACATCATAACGAGGCAACAATGCCATATTTGTTCCAAAATTCATGTCACCTTCAATAAAAGAATTTTTTCCTTTTCCTGATCTTGTAGTAATTAAAATTACCCCGTTTGAACCCCTTGAGCCATAAATAGCCGTTGCAGCAGCATCTTTTAATACAGTAGTTGATTCAATATCATTGATATTAACTGAATTTAAGCTTCCATAAAATGGAACACCATCAACAACATATAATGGATCTCGGTTACCCGACACTGAACCAATACCTCTGATACGTACTTTAGATTCTGTACCTGGCTGGCCACTTTGAGTAATTACACGTACACCAGAAACCTCACCTGCTAATGCCTGGGATAAATTTGACACCCTTTTATTTCCCAGTTGTTCTGCACTGATTGTTTTTGCCGAACCTGTAAAGGCTTGCTTTGTAGTTGTACCATAACCAACAACAACAACATCTGTTAATGTTTTTGAATCGGCTACTAAAACAACATTTAAAGTAGCGTTGGCTGAAATAGTCTGCTCTTTGGTAACATATCCAATGTAGCTGAATTCTAAAGCCGTAGATCCGGATGGAACACTTACCGAATATTTACCATTTGAATCCGTTACTGCACCTGCTGAGGCGCCTTTAACTTTTACAGTTACACCAGGAATAGGTAATTTGTCATCCTGTGAAGTCACTGTACCAGTAATTGTTCTATCCTGAGCTATCGCGGTAAATGCAACAAACATGAGGATAAACAAACTTTGTAGAAGTTTTTTCATGAAATTTAAGTTATAGGTATATAATTTTTAGGACCGCAAAGCTAATATTGTTGGAATAGTATTTAACATTATTTAACAACTGAGCAGAATAAATTACGTTTATCTGACAAAACTTACTTAAATTATGGATAGCTGATCTAATAGATTTTGATAAAACCTCAAATGGCTAATATTTTAAATAGATCGTAGTGTGGATGATGAGGCCATGCGGAATTAGCATTTCACTACTATATTACAAAGCAAACATCACTCTTTCTAAAACTTAATAGCACTAATCATTATCGGTTTCAGCAAAAAAAAAGAGTGGCTGTTTCTGCCACTCTTCAATATATAAGTATTATTTATGCTAAGATCTATCCCACCATAAACGGGTGCTTAAAGCATCAGGACCCTGTGCTGCTACAGCAGCATCATAGTTAACTTTATTCAGATCGCTTTCGGTTTTAGGATAAGCTTGTCTTCTAGGAATCTTTTTATCTGCATTAGCAGCATCACGAGCAGGTACCAACACTGGGTACCCCGTCCTTCTCCACTCTGCCCATGCTTCATATCCATTATTCATATAAAAATTAAGCCATTTTTGTGTCTGAATTTTTTCTAATTTCTGATCATGTGTTTGACCTGCAGTAAGCAAAACGTTTGGCATTGCCTCATATGCTGTTTTCTGAGCAGTAGTAATTGATACAATCGGATTGGTTGAAACAGCAGACCATTGATCCATGGAAGCTTCAATTCCTTTATTATACCAGCTAATCATTTCAGCATCACTACCAGCGACCCACCCTTCTAAAACAGCTTCAGACATAGTGAAACACATTTGCGCATAGGTAGTTAATTGAAGCGGAAAGTTTTGCGCATAAATAGCTCTTCCTAATAAAGCACCATCTACACCTGCGCTATATTGATCGGTAACGCCATATGGGATACCTTTATAAACAGCAGGAGAACCTACTGTTCTAGAAAAAACAGGCAACCGCGGGTCAGCATTTGGCTTCATATTATTATCTACTACAGTTTGTGAAACACCATAATCAGTACGGCCATTTCTAACATAATTGGTATACCAAGGACTTTCGTAAGTAGCATTTGACTGATAATTGAAAATAGCATTATCCGCATTTGATGCCATCAAACCTGCAGTTACAGCTTCCGAAAACGCCGCTTTAGCTACTGCAACATCTTCTGTTTTCATCATTCTCAATGCGACAATTGCCCTTAACGAGTTTGCCCACTTTTTCCATTTGGTAATATCTCCACCAAACAATGGGTCGTTAGGTTGAGCAGTAACAAGTTGCAGTGGAGCTTCTTTAAGCTCTTTCAATAAATCATTATAGATAAATTTCTGAGTATCAAACTTGGGTTGAGAGTTCGTTTCACCTAGGCCTGCTTCCCTATATGGAACATTTCCCCATCTATCTGTGATCTGAAGCATAACAAATGCCTTTAGAATCCTCGCAAATCCAATTTGATTTTCATTGGAGCCATTGTCTAAAACTTCTTTTAAAGACTTAGTAGCAGGATCGGTATTAAGTTTAATGATCCGCTGTAAATCTTGTACCGGACCGGCATATATTCCATCATAAGAATATTGAATCTGCTGATATCTAGATTCATTGGTATATATAAACTCAGCCATATGCTGAACATATAATAAACCTGCTGCTCCATTAGGAATCCCTCTAGTACCAATTACTGCACTAGAGAACAGGTACTTAGTATTAGCTGATAGGGGAACATTGGGGTTGCTATTTAGATCGCCGAAATCTTTTTTACAAGCCGTTAAAAGGCTCACAGAAACGGCCATCATTAATACATATATTTTAAACTGATTTTTCATTCTCTTATCCTTTATATTATAATGAAAATTTAACATTAAAACCAACAGTTCTGGTTCCAGGAAGCTGTGCAGTATCAATCCAAGATGATTGTAATTCTGTTGGATCAATACCTTTTACTTTACTATAGATTAACCATAAGTTTTGTCCGATTACCGAAAAGTCGATTCTCTGAAATGGTAATTTTTTATACATAGTTTTAGGAAGACTATAGGTTAATGAAACTTCTCTTAGCTTCACATAAGAAGCATCATAAATCCAGTTTTCAAAAACATTTTGCAATCTCGTCTCATAAAGCTCTCTTGTATCAACATATACAGTATTAGGTAGGCCAGTGGTTGCATTAACGCCTTCTAACCTGATACCGCCGCCATTAGCCGGGTCATTTCTCACAGGATTACCTTTATCATTAAGTCCAATTGTTTCTTCAGACAAACCTGATCCTGCAGTAATCATTTTGGTAAGAGAAAGTAGTCTACCTCCTTTTTGGAAATCCAATGATCCACCTAAAGTAAATTGTTTGTAAGTAAATGAAGTAGCAAAACCACCAGTAAATTTAGGAAGGATACTACCTAATGGCATGTTATCTTGTAAAACATAAAAACCATCATCATCAATTAATTTATTACCATTAGCATCTTTGACAATTCCCTGCCCAGTGATAAAACCTGAAGCTTGACCAACTTGTGCGTTTAATGATGCAGTTGGAGAGCCTACAAACCCAAAAGATCCGGCTGATCCATCGATTCCACCCAAAATATTATCAACCCCTGGTGCTAATGAGATTACCTTATTTTTATTTATACCAATATTAAAATCAGCATTCCAGGTAAAATCTCTACTTCTGATTGGAGTACCACCTAGCGTCACTTCGTATCCATAGTTTTTAATATTACCTGCATTGATTGTTCGCTGGGTAAAGCCCGAAGAACCAGGTGTAGTAACATTAATGATCTGATCTTTAGTCTGTCTGCTATAAAAGTTAAAATCAGCCCTTAAACGATCTTTAAAGAATCTCAGTTCCGTACCAATCTCATAAGCTGTAGATAATGCTGGTTTAAGGTTAGCATTAGGAATAATATTAGAAACAGTTTGAGATGGATATACCGTACTGCCTTTTGTATAATTTGTTGTAGCTAAAGGGAAAGTCGGATCAATTGAATAAGGGACAACATCAGTACCTACGCGGGCAACTGAAGCGCGTAATTTACCAAATGATAGGGCTTTAAAATCTTTAGTAAATTCTGAGAAAATAAATGATCCGGAAGCACCACCATACCAATAAGAGTTATTTGCTGTTGGTAATGTTGACGTCACGTCATTACGTATATTCAAATCCAAGAATAAATAATTTTTATATCCTAAGTTAGTATAAGCATATAAACTGTTTACTTTCCTTCTTGTAAATGAATTAGTAGCTGTTTTTTCGTTAAGTGAATTTGATACATTATAAACGTTTGGCACAATGAATCCACCATTAGTATTGCCGGCAACATTATTATTATCCTGAGTCATTAATTCACCATATAAAGCGGCATCTAATGAGAAAGAACCAAATTCTTTAGTATAAGCCAGATTCCCTAAATAGTTGGTTTCAGAGAATTTTGTTGATGCGCTATTAAAGGCTGGTGTATTTAGTGTGAATGAAGCCGTTCTGCCATCAGAATTTACATTTGTGACGTTGGTTCTTGCAATTACTGAAGCCTTTAAGCCTGAGCCGATATCATAAGTTGCACTAGCACTTCCATAAATTCTTTGAATAAAACTTTCAGATAAATTCTTATATGCCTCTACATAAGGGTTATCCCAGAATTTTGGGGTTAAATTATCAGGACCGGTGATGTTCCAAGTGGTAAAGGTACCATCCGGACGTTCATACCGTTTTAATTTTTCCATTTCAATGTCTCTATGAAACCATTGGTTAAATGAACCTGCAGTTTGAGTACCATAGCCTTCTCTTGGAATATTAAATCTTTTCTCGTAAACGTAGTTGAAATTACCATTAACAGATAATCGATCACTCAAATTGGTAGTATTATTAAACGTTACCCAATTTTTTTGTTGCTTCGTATTAGGAGAAACGCCACTTCTTGTTAAATTTGTAAAAGAGAAACGTGTTGTAGATGTTTCAGTTGCTTTAGACAAAGCTACTGATGTGTTATTTGCAATGCCCGTTTCGTAGAAGTTTTTAACATTATCTGGTTGAGCAACCCATGGCTTGGTTTTTCCAAATTCAGGATCAGTAGGGTCAAATGCATACCAAGGAGCATAAGGTTGGCCATCAAATTTTGGCCCCCAGCTTTCATCAATTGAAAAATCGTAATATCTGGCACCATTTAATACAGAATTGGCGCTACCTGCCGGAGCAGTATAAGTAAGCCAGGTTTGTCCATTACCCCCACCATATTCATTTTGATATTTTGGTAATATATAGACATTTTCAAAAGTTGTAGAATGATTAACATCCACTCCAATCCCTGATTTTTTTGATGCTTTCTTTGTTGTAATAACTACAGCACCTTCTGAACCACGCTGACCATAAAGCGCTGTTGCGCCAGGACCTTTTAAAACATTTAAAGTTTCAACATCATCTGGATTTACACCATCAGGGCTTGTAATTACGCCATCAACAACATAAATAGGGTTTCCACCTCCTAATGAATTTATCCCGCGGATACGGATGGTAGATGTGCCAAATTTAGCACCAGAACCCCCACTTATTTGAGTACCTGCAATCTTACCAGCTATAGCGGTATTGATATCGGCAATTTTTGTTGGACTAATTTTTTCTGCAGTTATCTGTTGTTGTGCGGTACCTATCGATCTTTCAGATCTTTTTATACCTAATGCAGAAGTAACCGTAACCTCACTCAAGGTCGTTGCATCCGGAGTTAGAGCAACGTTGATAGAATTTGAAGAAATAGAAACAGTTTGGGCTACATAGCCTAAATAAGTAAAGGTTAAACCAGTTGCCTGGGCGGAAACTCTAATAGAATATTTTCCGTCTGCACCTGTAACAGTTCCACCCTGCGTTCCTTTTACTTTAACACTTACTCCCGGAAGGGGATTATTGTCATCCGAAGCAGTAACTGTACCAGTAATTGTTCTGTCTTGTGCCATTGCGCCAAAAGCAACGAACATAAGAATGAACAAACTTTGTAGAAGTTTTTTCATAATTTAATAATAGGTTAGTTAATGATTAATGATTCTCCTAATTTAAGTTTTGAAATTCATGGAAGAAAGTTTTTTTTAACATTTTTTAACACCATTTTAATACTAAATCATAACAAACTGAAAAACAGTGTTTTAAATTATAAAATCAGATGATCATAAGCACTCTTTTTATGTGTAATCAATAAATAACAGGTAAAAAAGCTTTAGAAATATGATGACATTTTTAAAAATTGACTCATAAATAAGTCATTAACACAGCATTAATTGTATAAAATATTTTTTTTCTATTGTTTAATTCTCTTTAATCCTGAATATCATTCACACTTTAACCAAAAACAATGAAATACCTCAGACTATTATCATAAAGAGTATAAGTAATGAATTATCCCTTATTTTCCAGAATTTAAGCGAAAAAACATATTAAAATCAATTTGCCTGAACGTTACTATTAGATACCATAGAAAATCAGATTGAAATTATTCATTGTCTTGAGTACATAAAAAAGGCGGGTACTTTTTGAGCACCCGCCTTTATATATTTAAAATGAACCGATTAAAATTTATCCCAGAATAATTTGGTTGTTACATTATCACCACCAATTTTCGCCGCCGCAGCTGCTCTATTAATATCATTTACATTTTGCTCTTTTACAGGATAGGTAAACCTCACCGGAAAATCAGTTAATGCATCGGTTGCTGGTTCCAGTTGTGGAAAATCTAACCTTCTCTGTTCCACCCAGGCATCTATACCCCGGTTATACAAAGCGATCCATTTCTGTGTGCCAATCTTTTGCTTCCAGGTTCCTGTTGCAGTAGCATAGGCCACAGCAGGTTGAGCTAAATAAGTTGCAGCACTGGCCTGAGTTCCTCCCCAATCTAAAATTGATGCTGTAACAGCGTTAGCATAAAATGTTGCAGCCGTTCCGCTTACACTATAACCTCTTTCTACGGCTTCAGCCAATAAAAACTGAACTTCAGCAACATCAATTAATGCCCCTGGAAAATCAGGTTTGGTAATGTTAACAGCAGGTGCCGAAAAATTTGCATAAGGACTACTCTCTCCAGGATTTCCACCTGAATACACGCCATTTGCATCTAAAGTAAAAAAGAAAGGTCTTCTTGGGTCAGCCAGATTATTCATTTCAGTAGTTAGCGTATTGTTTGCCACAAAGTCTAAACGGCCACTTTGCACTAAATCAACCCAAATCGGATTCGTGTTGGGTGTAATCGTAGTGTAAGGATACCGTGCATTATCGGTGTTGCCGGTTGTAAAAGTAAACACGCCGGAAGCTACTGCACTTTCAGCAGCAGCTTTAGCCGTAACATTGTCAGCATCTGCTATGGTTAGGGCAATTTTTAATTTCAGGGAATTTGCCATTTTTTTCCAGTTTTGTGCATTTCCTGCATAAATGGCATCAGCAGCACCTAAAGATGTAGACGACATATCAAGTGCCGTAATATCTCCATCCAGTCGCCTCAACAGATCTTTGAAAGAGGTAAGCCCATCATCGTATTTTGGAAATGTATTATCAATTTTTAATGCATCCGTATACGGAACATCACCAAATGTGGTCAAGAGGTAGTACCAGGTATAAACTTCCATGATATCTGTGATGGCCAGTTGATTTTTAAGGTCTACTGCAGATTTTCCTTCTGTAGCAGCCACTGTTCTGGATTCGCTGAAATTTTTTAATACATCTCTGTAAAATGCATTCCATAAATTATCAGGTATTGTTCTGGTTTGTAAATCATATTGACTTTCGTCTATATATGTGGTTTCCTGCCATTGCTGTTCAATTAACCTGAATATGTTTAAATTCACATTAGATGAGGTTACGGTATTAACCAATCTGCGCTGGGCATTTGTAAATAGAGAAGCAGAAGATACAGTTAATGGTCGTTTCGGATCTATATTTACACTAGTTACATCCTTTTTGCAGGCTCCAATCAGCAACACAGCAACAAAGGCTAAAAATATCTTTTTCATAATTGTTCTTCGTTAAAATCTAACTTTTAAATTGAAGGCAAAACTCCTCACACTTGGATAAGATCCTACCTGGTACCCTTGAACGTTACCAAAGCTTAATCCATCTTCCGGATCAGCATTTGGCAGGTTTTTATGAATAATCCACAGGTTTCTTCCAATTAAAGAGAGATCAACGCCTTTAACCGGACCGAATTTACTCACCAAAGTTTTAGGTAATGAATAGCCCAAAACGACCTCTCTTAGTTTGATAAAACTGGCATCATACACAAAAGCTGCAGCTGGCAAACGCCTGTAACCGTATGAACCATATTCTGCATTGGTAACCCTTGTGGTGTTAGGTGTTCCATCCGCTTTAACACCTGGATTAATAATACCACCACCTTGGCTAATTTCATTACGAGATGGGTTACCAAGATCATTCAAACCTGCTGTTTCTACATAACCACCTGTTGCCAATCCATAATATTGATCAAGTGAGAACACACTACCACCATGTCTCATATCAATCAGGAAGCTTAAATTGAAATCTTTATAACGGAAACTATTGTTGATCCCACCAATCCATTTAGGATTCATATTTCCAATCACTTCATTAGAAGTTTCAGACTGCGCATATCTGCCATTTGCTAATACAACCTTTTCTCCGTTAAGATAGACAAAGTTTTTACCTCTTATGGTTCCATAAGGTTGATCAAGTGTAGCATTAACACTTACACCACCCTGAAAACTTTGAATTAACAAGTTCTGCGCTTCGTTGCCTGTGGCATCCTTAAATAATTCAGTAACCTTATTGCTGTTCTTGGTCCAGTTTACATTAATCTTCCATTCAAAGTCGCTTGTTTTAAATGGTGTTCCATTTAATGATAATTCTACACCTTGATTAATTACACTTCCAGAGTTTAAATATTGCGAATTATATCCTGTTGAGGTAGAGAGACTAACAGGAATGATCTGATTTACTGTTTTCGTATTATAATAGGTAAAGTCAATACCAACTCTGTTATTTAAAAATGAAGCCTCTAATCCAACCTCCTTACTTTTTGTTTTTTCAGGTTTCAGGTTTGGATTATTTTTAGTGGTAGGCACGCCGGTTTGTGCACGTCCGTTAATTGGTGTAATCAGCGAATAGGTATCCAATAAGCTATAAACTGGTGCATCAGATCCAACTTCTGCATAATTGGCCCGTAGCTTTCCGTATGATAACCATTTATAATCTTTCAGCATTTCTGAAAACGTGTAGCCCAATGAAACTGAAGGGTAATAATATGCATTGTTTGCTTTTGGCAATGTAGAAGAAACATCTCTTCTGATTGTCGCATCCACCGTCAACATATTTTTATACGTGAAAGATGCTCCTCCAAATAAACCATGAACTTCCCTATTTTGATCCAACTCTACCGGAGCTTCGATAGGGTTAGATGAATTACTTAGAGAATAAATGCCCGGAATACCTAAACCTCCATTAGTTATGGCATAGGTAGATTGTGTTCTTTGCTTTCTGATGTTCAATCCTAATAAGCCTTTAAAATTTAAATCTTTAGAAATATCTTTATCAAAATTGGCTAAGAAATCAACATTACTTTCTTTATAATCTTCCAGATATTTAGAATAAAAAGGTACATCCAAACTTCCTATGGCTTGTCTTTCTTCCTGTATCTGATTATAAGTATCCATTGAATACCGGCCTAATAAGTTTAACCAGCTTGTTACTTTATAATTTAAGTTAACATTTCCTAAATAGCGGTTACGGGTATCAGTTTCGTAATTCTCATATCGGGCAAAATATGGGTTATCCCAATATATCGGCTTAGAACCTGTTAAGTCAGACCAATTCCAGGTTATATTTTTACCGGTTCTTTGGTAAGCCTGCTCCAATTCTTTAACATCTACGTTGGTTTGCCACCATTGCCTGAAGTTAGTGGCAGGATTATAAACACCATTTCCGTTATAACCCGTTCCATATCTTCCTTTACCATCAACATTAAAGTAATTTACATCAGCTCCTGCTGTTAATTTATCGGTAATGTTATAAGTTGCGCCAAAGTTGAATACATTTTTTTGAATTCTTGAATTTGGAAGTATCCCATTCTGATCATCTCTGTTAAAACCAAGTTTAATACTACCCTTATCGTAGCTATTGGTTAACATAATACTTTGGTTGTTCGAAACTGGTCTTTCAAAAAAAGTAGTTGGATCATTGGCCGCAGCTACCCATGGTCTAGCTTTTCTATAATTTGGAGAAGATGGATCGAAGGCGTCCCATTGGTATACCAATAAATTTGGATCAAATTTACCTCCATAAGAAGCGTCTTCGGTTAACGGTGCAACCAGATCAGGGGTTCCATCGCCGTTAATGTCTGAAGAGTTGAAGTAGGCGTCTCCATTTGGACCATAATAGGGGCCATACCCACCTCCATATTGTTTTTGATATTTCGGAAAGGTTGTTTTATCAATTACAGAATAATTCACGCCTGCATTCACTGTGATGTTCAGGCCTGATTTTCCTTTTTTAGTTGTAATTAAAATTACCCCGTTGCTACCTCTTGAACCATAAAGTGCAGATGCAGCAGCACCTTTCAGTACAGTAATATTTTCTACATCATCAGGGTTGATGTCTGATGCCGGATTACCATAATCATAACCACCACCTCCACTTGCCTGACCGGCAGTGTTCATATTATTATTGGCTACCGGAACACCATCGATTACGAAAAGGGCCTGGTTGTTCCCAGTAATGGATTTTACACCACGTACAACAATATTCGTAGAGCCACCCATTGTATTATTTTGACGAATTTCCAATCCGGATACTTTCCCCGACAAACTACTTCCGATATTCGGAGACCTGTTTTCACTTACAGAAGCTCCATCCAGTGTTTGGGCTGCATAAGCAACTTCATTTCTTTTACGCTGAATTCCTAAAGCAGTAACTACCACTTCTCCTAAAATTTTAGAATCAGGTGATAATACAACATTGATAACATCTGCACTTCCGATGGGCTTAGGCTGTGAGGCAAAGCCAATGGAAGAAAATTCTAATGTTTTTGCATCTGATGTGACCTTGATGGCATATTTACCATTTGCATCAGTAGAGGTACCCCCTGTGGCACCGAGAATTTTTACGCTTACGCCAGGGATTGGCAGCTTATCTTCGGATGAAGTAACTGTTCCTGTGATTGTTCTGTCCTGAGCCATTGCATTCGCAGCAATGAACATCAAAAAGAACAAACTTTTTAAAAGTTTTTTCATAGTTAAGTAGAATATGTTAGTTAATGACGGCCTAATTTAGGTTTTGCAACCAATTTTCAAGGCAATTTTTTAACAATTTTTAACAAAGCACACGCAAAAACTCTGTAAAAAAACATAAAACACTAAATATCAGTTATTTATGAAAAGTAATAAAAATGATACAAACACTGTCTTAATTTTAAATTTTCATTAAAATCTTAAAAAATCAGTAAATTTTTAAAGAAAAGACGCGATTTAATAGCCAAATAATCAAAAAACATAAAAATATTCAATAATTTTAATATTTAGTCATGCTAAAAATACAAAATACTCAATTATTGAATATAAAAAACAGATTATTACAAGCAAAAGTGATTAGAATAATGAATATTTTACAATTTTAATTTTATGGGCAAACTCGTTTGAATTAAACCATGTGATATTTATTTAATATCTGCAAAATACCACATTACTAAAAAGCGTTTTTCCGCTTTCCCAAAAATTTCTGAATAAAGGATCATTAGCCAGGTAAACCACTGTTCCCCGGCCAAAATTCTGTACACCGATCAGCAATCCTGATTTTAACTCCTCCCTAACTTTTTTACCCACTACCCCGGCCATTAAGCTTTTATCATTTAACAGACCAACATTCCAGCCTTCTGCAAATGGTTCGTATATTTTTCGATCGGTTTTTAAGGTATAATAGGTTTTCCCCAAGCCATACGCAAAAGGATGGGTAGGATCAAAGTTCACCTTATAGATGGCACCAGGAATTGCAAATTCATAATCATCTTTGTCCTTATCCTTAAAAAGCAGTTTATTTGGTGCTGGCTTTTCATCTTTTTTAGCCATTACTTCTTTCTTTTTAATCTCAAATCCTTTTTTATCCAATACACTTTCAATTGCATCTTCCATCAAAATCAGTTTACCCCCCTTATTCAACCAGGAAGTCAAGCCGTCTCCAATAAAAGCACTGTAACTACCATCAGGCAGGATCAGGGTATTCACTTTATTGATATCTAAATTGTTGATATCTTTAGCGGTTATAATGCATGCAGCAAGATTGAGATCATGTTCCAGGTAAAACCAAACCTCACCAAAAGCGAGTGAAGAGACTTCATTTCCTGAAACAATAGCTACTTTTGGTTGCTTCAGGATAGGATAGACGTTCGATCCAAAATCTTTTCCTTTCTCTACAAATCCACTGGTAATGCCCATCACAGGCTTATTAAGTTGTCTGGCAACCTGTACAATTTTTGCCCTTAAATCTTTCACAGATCTTTCATTTTCTGTCCGGAATACGATTAATGTCCCGGCAGGATATTCCTTGCCTGAAACGGTAAAAGGTTGGTCGGCCTGGCGGACTTTAATATTTTCCTTCTGCAAACCATTTAAAAGCTGCGCATCTTCTGCTGCTCCCCAGGTAAATAACCAGGCCAGAGGTTTTTCTATATCATTTGCCACCTCTTCAGCAAGGGCCGGATCAGGATATTTTCCCTTAAAGTTTTCCTTACTTGCATAGCCTTTTAAAGCATAAACATATGGCAAAGCCCAGGCAGTAATATCATAAGTATTGGAATCCGTCACCAGCGTCTGTGGTTCCAGTAAAACATTAGCCAGTACTGATCGTTGCTGCTGCAGGTTTACAATTAAGTCATTCCTGCTTACCGTAAAATTTTCTTCTTTCTGCGTATCATAATCGTATCCTTTCCCTGATTTTTCACCCCCGTAAGCAAACTCAATTTTGTTCTTTTTTAATAATTCAGCCAATTTCATTTGACGAGATAAATTACTGGCCTTAATGACAAAGGTTTTATACACCCCCGGGCTGCTGGTTATTTCATGCTGAAAGTATTTTTTATATTCTTCCAGTAACCTGTTATGATTTTGAGAAGCAACTTCTATGGTAGACATGCCGGTGGTAAAATGATGCGCAATCCTATCTTTTAAAGTTAGTGTATCACCATCATTGGTAACAACAGATAAACCAGCCCTGATCCCTCCCTGCTCATAGGTCATTCCGATGGAGCCATTATATAGCGGATAAGTGTCACCATAAGAAGGGTATAACAAGTCGAACCGCTCTTTTGTAAAATATGGCCAGCCCTGCTCATCAAAATATTTAGCATTGTTCTTTCCTACAATGACCTGAAAACTTTTTTGCCAGGGTGTGATGTCCTGATGCACCGGTTCTGCTGCCGGAGCAAAGTAATAAGGCTCATTATAGCCCTGCTCATGAAAATCTACATGTACCTGCGGCAACCATTCATTATACAAGGCCAGCCTCTGCTGACTTTCAACCTGTGTTTGCCAGGCCCAATCCCGGTTTAAATCAAAATAATAATGATTGGAGCGTCCTCCTGGCCAGGGCTCAATATGCTCCCTTGCCGTAGGGTCTGAATTAGGTGTTTTACCAACTACACTGTTAAAATAATTTACATACCGATCCCTTCCATCCGGATTTAAGCAGGGGTCAATCACGACTACCGTATTTTTCAGCCAGCTTGCAGCCTGTTGATTGGTGCCGGATGCCAGGGCATAAAGCATTCTCATTGCTGTTTCGGTAGAATTAGCCTCATTGCCATGCACATTATAACTCAGCCAGGTAATTACAGGCTGGCTGCTTAAATTAATACTATTGGCTGCGCCAGATGACAGCTTTAAATTATTTTTCTGGATCTCATCTATCCGGGCTATATTATCCGCAGAAGAAATTACCGCAACCATTAAAGGCCTGCCTTCATTGGTTTTACCATAATTAATCAGCTTTACGTTTTTAGGTGCTGCAATTGCGGTCTGCCTGAAGTATTCGGCTACCTTATAGTGCGGGGTAAAATGTGACCCCAGCTCATAACCCAAAAATTCATCCGGCGACTTTACCTGAGCCTTAACAACAAAGACGGAAGCAATAGTAAAAAATAAGAGGATAAGGCCTTTCTTCATAGAGGAGATAAATTTATCTAATATACTAATTTGTTATTTGTTGCGATGAAAGCTTAATTTTACAGTAAATTTTTATGAAAATCATGATTACCACTGAAAAGTTATACAGCCATTACCAGAAAAACCCCATTATTTCTACAGATACCAGAAACATTACTGCAGGTTGCATCTTTTTTGCATTAAAAGGCGATAACTTTAACGCAAATGAATTTGCAACCCAGGCGATTGAAAAAGGTGCGGCTTATGCAGTGATTGATGAAGAAAAATTTGCGTCTGACCAATGTTTATTAGTGGATGATGTACTTACCGCACTTCAGGACCTGGCCCGCTATCACCGGCAGCAAATAAACATCCCCGTAATTGGTTTAACCGGCAGCAATGGCAAAACAACCAGCAAGGAGCTGATTAATGCGGTACTATCAGAACAATACAAAACTTTTGCCACCTTCGGTAACCTGAATAACCATATTGGCGTACCGCTTTCTATCTTATCCATTACAAAGGATGTGGAAATTGCGGTGATTGAAATGGGCGCCAATCATCAGAAAGAAATAGAATTGCTTTGTACCATTACCCAACCTACGCATGGCATCATTACCAATGTGGGCATGGCCCATTTAGATGGCTTTGGCGGATTTGAAGGTGTTAAAAAAGGCAAGGCAGAACTTTATGCTTATCTTAAAGTGCATAACGGCTATACTTTTATCAACCGTGACAATGCTTACCTGGGGGAAATGAGTGCAAAAGCCGGCCTAAACAAACTCATTTACTACGGTACTGAAAATGGAAATACCATTAAGGGAAGCTTAAAAAGCAGTGATCCTTTCATTGAAATCGATTGGACCAATCATGACGTCGCTTCAACTGTTAAAACAAATTTAACCGGAAGCTACAATTTCGAAAATATCCTGGCAGCAATCTGCATCGGCGACTTCTTTGATATGAGTCCTGATCAAATCAACACAGGTTTAGCAGGTTATCAACCTAAAAACAACCGTTCCCAGCTTACTAAAACAGAAAAAAATAAGGTGATTTGCGATTTTTATAATGCCAATCCAAGCAGCATGTCTGCGGCACTGGGTAACCTCTCAGCCCTAACTGCTGATCATAAAATCGCAATTTTAGGCGACATGTTTGAATTAGGGCCAGAGTCGGCAAAACAGCATGAACTTATTGCCACACAAGCTTCAGAAAGTGGAATTGACGAAATTATATTAATTGGGCAGGATTTTTATGCCTTTAAAAATGAAATTACCGCTACCTTTTTTCAAACTCCTGCAGAAGCCGCCGCATATCTTCAGGAAAAGCAAATTAAAAACAGCCTGGTATTACTAAAGGGCTCGAGGGGTATGAAACTTGAAAGCTTATTGCAGCTTTTGTAAAATAAACAATGATCTGATCAGGTTCGTTTCTTCACGAACCTGATTATGCTCTGGCTTAGTTTTGGCTTTCTTCCACTAAAATGCCCAAATCTACTACTTCCAACAAGGGATTATCCCGCATGTTCTGCTCAATTTCAATACTAAACTTTCCATTTGTCGGAAAATGGAAATTGGTTTGCATCGGAAGTGTATAGCTGAAAATATTTCCTGACCCACTCCCCAGCCATTCCCCGTCATTTTTGGCTAGTTTATATTGATAACGCCTGGTAATGACCTTTTTTCCGGTGTTGAAATGAGCCAGAATAAAAATATTTGAATATTTGTAATCAGCAGTGTGTCTCAGCTTAAAATAGATATTATAAGGCTTGGCATTGTCCTTTATTTCGAAGGCATTAACAATATGGTTTCTATAGGTCCACTTTCTTTCCGGAACTTTAACATTCGAATCGATAATACTGGAAGTACAACCCAGAAAAAGGGATGCACCAAGCAGGAAAACAAGTAAATAAGCTTGTTTTTTATTCAGCAGCAGGTTTATTTTCTGAACCATTATCTTTTCTGCGGTTATTGTTTTTCCGGCGGTTGTTCCTGTTTTTATTTTTGCTTTGCTCTGGTTTTGTACCATCCACAATAGATTCGCCCTCGGCCTTTACAACTGGCTTTGGTGGTTTAGGATTGTTGCCCTGTGGCTTTGGTCCGTTAACCTGCTGGGGTTTCTGAACAGCTTGTTGTGGCTTAATACCTGCATTTTGCTGTGCTTTAGGCCCGTTTTGCTGAGGTCTGTTATTTGCCTGTGGTTTCGGATTTCCTTGTTGAGGTTTAGCATTGGCCTGTGGGCTTTTATCCCCGGCAGGAATCCTTTCTCTTCTGTTCTGGTTGCTGTTTCCTTTGTTTTTCTGATTGCGGTTCTGGTTATTTTTACCTTTTGAACGTTCATCCAATCGGGTAAGGCTATCCTGCCCAACAACATTTTCGTAGTCAAAAGATTTCTCTACCACAACAGGAGCAGCCATCTGAACGGCTTCTTCTTTTAAATTAGGTGCCTTTTTCCCTGCCTTGTTCATGGCCATGATTTCTTTTACGCGGGCTGCTTTAACCGGAATCCAGTTTTCATCACCCTGGTAACTAAACCACATGATCTTTTTAAAAATATCCGTCTTTTGATGACGTGCATAACCTGCTTCGGTATCTAAGTTTTCAATACGGTCAGGAATATCCTTTAACGCATCCAAATAAGTATCCAGCTCATAATTCAGGCAGCATTTTAACTTTCCGCACTGGCCGGCGAGTTTCAGGGTATTTAAAGATAAGTTCTGATAACGGGCAGCAGCCGTTGAAACCGTTTTGAAATTGGTGAGCCAGGTAGAGCAACATAATTCACGCCCGCAAGAGCCAATTCCACCTAAACGACCAGCTTCCTGGCGCATTCCAATCTGGCGCATTTCAATGCGGATACGGAAACTTTCGGCCATTTTCTTAATCAGCTCCCGAAAATCCACACGTCCATCGGCGGTGTAAAAGAAAGTGGCTTTCGTTTTATCTGCCTGATAATCCACATCACTGATTTTCATCGATAAACGCAGGTCTAACGCAAGTTTGCGAGCCTTATGCATGGTTTCCCATTCCATTTCTTTCGCTGCATTCCATTTTTCTACATCAGCTTCGGTAGCTTTACGGTAAATCTTTTTTACCACCTGATCCATCGGCGTCTTTCTACGCTTCATTTGAACGCGAACCAGTTCACCCGTAAGGGAAACGTGACCTACATCAAAACCACCCGTTGGTCCTTCAACAGCAACCAACTCCCCGATTTCGAGGTAGATGTTATCATTATTTAAGAAAAACTCTTTACGAGAACCCTTAAATTTTACTTCTGTAACCTGAAAAGGTTTATAATTGGAGGGCATATCCAAATTGGACAGCCAATCGTGCACTTCCATTGTCTGGCACCCACCGGTACCGCATGAGCCATTACTCTTGCATCCATTAGGGGTGCAACCACCACCTGTTGAACAACTTCCACATCCCATAACTAATTGTATATATATTGAGTCCCCGCAGGGAGCGTTTTAAACTTGATAATTTTTACCAATTGTAAAGATACATCTAAAAAGAGAATTTTTGGGTTTGCATTCCTTTCAATATGGTAATGCGCCTTTTCCAATTCACTAATGATGGCTTCTGCCATAGGTAAACTCAGTACATGTGTACTTAACTTTTTTGCGGTATCCAGTGTAAGCGGAGGTAATTTCACCAGTTCTTCTGCTCCACTAATGATCAGACAGCATTCACGTAAATAATTCACGCCATACCTTAAAAAATTCTTTTGGTTCTCTCTTCCCCATTTTGCTGCCACATCGGTAAAATCTATTAAATCAGGAACCTTATTGCCAAAGCCCATTCTTAACCAGGCCGTAAAGGTACCTGAACTGTCATTTTGAGTATCTGCAGCCAGGGCTTTTGCCTCAATTAAATTTCCGTCGGCTAAAAAGGCATAATCAATGGCCTGATGTTCAGTTAAACCGCTGTTTTCTAACAGATAGCCTGAAACCTCCTCATTACTCAATTTCGGGATTTTGACAATCTGTGTCCTGGAAAGAATAGTGGTCAAAATCTGATCCTGGCTTTGTGCTATTAATATAAAGAGGGTATTTGCAGGCGGCTCCTCAATTAATTTAAGTAAGGCATTTCCTGCTTTATCCAGGTATTCGGGCAGCCACATAATTAAAACCTTTGTTTCGGCTTCGAAAGCTTTATAACTCAGTTTTTTGATGATATCATGGCATTCTGCAATGGGGATATTGGCTTGCTTGTTTGCAGCATCCAGTTTAGAGCGCCAGATATCCATATCAAAATAAGGATCATGCAGAAACATATTCCGCCACTCATCCAGCACATCTACAGCCACTTTTGTATTGGCTGAAGCGAAAAAAGGATAAGAGAAATGTAAGTCAGGGTGAATGAGACGTTCATATTTTCTGCAACTCGAACAATCTCCGCAGCTGTCCTGTTCATTTTTATGATGGCAGTTGATATATTGGGCATAGGCCACGGCCAGCGCTACGGCACCAGCGCCTGCAGGCGATAAAAATAACTGCGCATGGCTCACCCGGTTTTCCCTAACCGTTTGTACCAACTGTTGCTTTATTCTTTCCTGACCAATAATTTCTTTAAACTGCATTTGGTGGCAAAATAAGAAATAGATACGAGAATCACACATTTGTCATGATGAACTTGTTTCACCATCCCTTTTTTGAAATTAAAAAGACACATCAGATGCAAAGTTTAGTGATTATTTCAAAAACCTTACCTTTGGATTTTTAATTTTAACATGGCCTTTATGCGCAATGCAAACCGCCATCTGTAAAAACTAGTTTATGGCCCGGATTCTGGCTTTTGATTACGGAACAAAACGCATCGGTATTGCTGTTACCGATCCGCTGCAGATTATTGCAACCGGCTTGGATACGGTACATCCAAAAGATGCGATTGAATACCTTAAAAAATACCTGGTAGCAGAGCCGGTAGAAGCCTTTGTTCTTGGAGATCCAAAACAAATGAATGGAACGGACTCAGATTCCAAACAACATGTTAAGGGTTTCGCTACACTGCTCAAAAAAGCTTTTCCTACTATTCCGCAGCATTGGGTTGATGAACGTTTTACTTCAAAAATGGCGCATCAGGCCATTATGCAAAGTGGCTTAAAAAAAATGGACAGGAGGGATAAAGATCGCGTAGATACCATTGCCGCGACCATCATTTTACAATATTTTATGGAAACCAACCGTTTATAACCGAATACATGAGCCTCATAAACGACGATTTACAAGATCTTTTAATTCATTATTGCGAGCCTGAGAGCCAGTTGCTGCAACAAATAGACCGTGAAACAAACCTTAAGGTTTTAATGCCACGCATGCTATCCGGACATTACCAGGGCAGGGTGTTGAGTATGCTGAGTAAAATGATGGCACCAAAGCGCATTTTGGAAATCGGCACCTTTACGGGCTATGCGACCTTATGCCTCGCAGAAGGCTTAACCAAAGATGGGATTCTTTATACTTTGGATATTAATGTTGAACTGGAGGATATGGTACGGCAGCATTTCGCCCAATCGCCATATGATAAACAGATTAAATATATCCTGGGTGATGCCACTAAAACAGTAACTGATTTAGACGAAACTTTTGACATTGTATTTATAGATGCCGACAAGAAAAATAACGGTACTTATTATGATTTAATATTTGACCAGGTTCGTCCGGGGGGGATTATCATTGTGGATAACGTATTATGGAGCGGCAAAGTACTTCAGGATAAGCAGGATAAGGATACGAAAAACATTACAGACTTTAATGACAAAATAGCTGCAGACAAACGCGTGGAGAAATTAATTTTACCCGTACGAGATGGCTTGTTTGTCATCAGAAAGCTGGATTAACTATATAATTGTTTAAAACGGGTTAACTACACAAAATATCAGTTAACTGATTAACCAGAAGAACATGAAAATCATATTTACATTTTGCCTCCTACTTTTTAGTGTAATTATTATTAAAGCACAGGATACAGATGAGTATATTTCCGAGCATGTAGAATGTGCACAAGAACTCATGCATGACCATAAAATACCGGCCAGTATTATTCTGGCGGTGGCTATTCATGAATCGGCAGCGGGAAACAGCAGGGTAGCGCAACACCTGAACAATCATTTTGGGGTTAAAGGCCCTAACAACAATGCCGAAATTCATTCGGCCTACCGGGATTATGCAAGTGACGAGGATTCTTACAATCACTTTGTAGAAATCATGGAAACACGTGCACCATTTAATAGCCTGTTCGACAAATACGATCAATATGATTATAGGGGCTGGGCCAGGGGTATTCAAAGATCTGGTTATGCACAAAGCCGCACCTGGGCAAGTCAAGTCATTAACCTAGTTAAAAAATATGAGCTTTATCAGTATGATGACCGCCCTGCAGATTATATTGAACCTGTTCATGCCAAACCCCTTTACCACCACAAAAAAAGGCATGTATCTTCAAGAAGATATATTGTAAAAGCTGGTGACAATTTAAATCTGATTGCCAAAAAGAAACATACAACGGTTAAAACCATTATGAAAAAAAACGGCCTGAAAAGTATTAAGCTAAAGCCCGGACAAAAAATCAAGTTATAATCCCCCCGAGATAGCATTGCCCAAATCAATTAATCCCTGATCATTACCATGAAATTCAACTTCGTATATATTGCTTTTGCCGTATTGATTTTAAGTTCTTGCGGAACACGTAAATATTCCAAAAACAATAAACAGATTGAAAAGGCGGCAAACAAAGCCAATAATAATACTTATAAAAGCTATAATACCCTAAGTTATATAGACGAATTTAAAGCTGTTGCCGTAGAGGAAATGACTGCTAACGGAATCCCTGCAAGTATAACCCTGGCGCAGGGCATCCTGGAATCGGGCAGCGGAAACAGTGATTTAGCCAAATATGCCAATAATCACTTCGGAATTAAATGCACTTCGGAATGGAAGGGAAAAAACTATTTCCGTGATGACGACCAAAAAAACGATTGCTTCCGGGTATATAAAGATGCCCGCGAATCGTTCAGGGATCACTCTGAATTTTTGAAGCGGAAACGTTACAGTTTTTTATTTCAGCTGGATAGAAATGATTATAAAAGCTGGGCCCAGGGTTTAAAAACGGCCGGCTATGCCACCAATCCAAAATATCCTGATTTATTAATCGGCGTGATTGAAAAATACCAGTTGTATCAATACGATCAGCCGGAAAGCGAAAAACAAAAAATTGCCAGGGAGGATCGTGTTTTTACTGAAATCAATCAGAACATCCCTAAAGAAAAAGAAAAGTTTGCTCCGGTTGAAACCCCGCCGCCAGGCGCCAAACCCATCATAGCAGACGGCACTTATACGGTGGTTAAAGGTGATACTTTATATAATATTGCAAAAAGATTTAACCTGACTGTGGATGAATTGAAAATGCTTAATGAAATAACCACTGACAGTATCAGACTTGGCCAGGTGCTTAAGGTTAAATAATGTTAAGCCAGAACATTCCGCACAGGATATTTGTAGTTTTGTAAACTCATGAAACTTTTTGCTGCCTTAACATTTTTAGTACTCAGCTTCTTTTCGATGCTTACTCATGCACAAACCAAACCTGTGCAGGGCCTCGTTATTGATAAAGAAAGCAAACAGCGTTTGGCAAAAGTTTATATCTATAACCTCCGTACCGGTGATGGGCTGTATAATAATACAAAAGGGGAGTTTAGCACTGCAGCCATTCCCGGTGATACTCTGGTAGCCGCTCTTTCAGGATATGGTGTAGATACATTGGTTTTTCACGGTCAGCCGACAGCCTATTTTCAATTGAAATCTTTGGGCATCAGGTTAAGGGATGTGGTTATTCAGCAAAAAAGGTTAACTCCACAACAGCTTTACGAAAAATCGGTTCAGGAATACCGTTATCAAACCAAAAAAGGCAGCAGCAAAGATCTGATTAATCTGGGAACCGGAGGTGTTGGCTTAGGTATTGATGCCATTTATAATTTATTGAGTAAACAGGGTAGAAATGCCCGTCATCTTCAGAAGATACTGGAAAAGGATTATCATGAAGATTTAATCAGCTATCGTTTTAACCCTAACTTAGTGCAGCAGGTATTGGGCATAAAAGATACAGAACTGATTGATTTCATGCAGCAATACAGGCCAACGTACCAGTTTGTACTGGATGCCGATGATTATTCCTTTAATATATTCATCAAAAATGCCTACAGGAGTTACCGACTGAATCCCAAAGCCTTACAATTGCCCGAGTTACCAAAAATAACAATCGAGAAACTGTGAAAGCACCCATTTTGATTGTAAAAAACTTACCCGCGGCAGGCATGGCTATTTTCCCGTTCATACTGCTCAAAAATGAAAGGCTTAAACAGGACCAGGATATCATTAACCATGAAAAAATCCACCTCCGGCAACAGCTGGAATTATTGATTTTACCTTTCTATATTTTATACCTGGTTAATTATTTAATTAATTTCATTCGGTATCAGGAGCACCGTAAGGCCTATTTAAGCATTGTTTTTGAAAAGGAAGCCTACCATTATGAATCAGATATAAACTATCTTAAAAAACAGAACTGGTATGGATGGATAAAGCTGCTGTGATGTTTGGCTTTTAAGTACAAAATTCATCATTAACCCGTGATTCATTCTCTTAAAACTTTTGATCTATAATTTTTTTCGTTTTCTTTGTAACCCATGAAGAATTGTTTAGCTGCCCTAATCCTTATTCTAAGTATCTGCTCTATAGATTTATATGCACAGGAAATTGACACTATTCCGATCAATACGAAAGACCTGAATATTAAATTAAAACGGAGTCCGTTACCGAACAGGCAGGGGCCTTTAAACTTTGAACCGGTAAAAATCCCCCCTTATATTGTTAATGCAAAAGTAAATTATTGGAAAACCACCACATCAATAGGAATAAACGTTAACCAGGCGCAGTTCAGCGATAACTGGAAAGGTGGTGGTGTAAACTCAGTTGCGGTTGGAGGTTTATTGAATTGGAAAGCAGAATACAATAAAAATAATTATAGTTATGTAAGTGAAGTGATTTTGCAATATGGCAAAATCAAAAATAAAGACCAGCTGCAAAAGAAAACGAATGACAGGATTTTCTGGGACAACAAGGCATCATTTCAATTATCTAAAAACTGGTATTTCTTCGGTTCCATCAACTTTGAATCGCAATTTGATAACGGTTTTTCTTATGCTACCGTAAACGGGACTGAAACCGCTACACTGATTTCGAAATTTATGGGCCCGGGTTACTTAACCGAATCTATCGGTTTCGAATATAAACCATCCAAATATTTTTCCACCCGGTTTGGTACCGGTACAGCGCGTCAGACCTTTGTGTTAGACCAGGAGCTTTTTAATGACCCGGACCCCACTAAACCACCTAAAACATCGGTATATGGGGTTGACTATGGTAAAACGTTTAAAAATGACCTTGCCTTCCAGATCGTATCTGCATTTGACAAAGACATTTTCACCAATACCAACCTGAAGGCCCGTTATGCGATGCTTATTCCTTATGAAGATTTTAGATGGGGTAGAATTGACCATAGACTTGATATTGCCTTAACAGCCAAAATCAACCGTTTCATGAACACCAGTTTAACCGGCATTGCCCTGTTTGATGAAGATACCGGCACCAACAGGATACAAGCCAGTCAAACCCTGGCATTAGGCTTTGCTTTTGTTTTTCCGAGGTAACTAGCCTCCGGTTTTGCCGTTTTCCCAATAACAGGTGGTTTGGATTTGCTTGTGATGAACCCCCATCTCTTTGAGATACTTTTTAAATTTTTGAACCGATTTACCTCTTCCCGTAAGATAAAAGCTTGCCCCTTTCCACATTTCCCAGCATTTGGGATGCATGTTTTTCATCCATTCTATGGCATGTTCTGCCGGGGAAATCATATTTGAAGGTACTACGTCAATCAATAACCCGAGCTGTGCCAAAGCCTGATCATTTTCTTCGTTCATTTCTAAAATACCGAAGTATTCCTGTGCCAAATCCTGCGCGGTTTTACCAAAAGATTCATACAAACCGATGCTGGTTTCATCACCAAAAAAGAAATGCTGGTTGGAATCGAAATGATACTTTACTTTAGCCTGATCTGCAATAAGTTTAACGTGATCGCCCATTTTTATATTTTCCGCCCAGTTGCTTCCTGTACCTTTCCGGTTTAAAAAAAAGATAATCCGGCAGGTCCCTGTTTCCTGATCAAAGTCAGAAAGGGTATAATGTCTGTATTCGTTTGCATTTACCCTAAACAAAACCTCTTTTCCGGGGATGAAATCCATATCTAAAAAATCTCCCTTAAATGTGATTGCTTTAATATTATTGCTGAGCATCCTGGTATCAGCCACTTCAACTTCAAATATCTTGTTGCTGATTATTTTTTCCATTGTATCAGCCAGCCATGATGGTAATTTCGGCATCGTGTAAATTGTTTAGTAACTTTAAACAAAAGTAATGGTCAAATACTGAATGCATTTTACATCAAAAGGATTAAAACTTATATGAAAGGGATTTTATGTCTTTAAGTATTTACGATAAATCAAACCAGCAATATGTTGTTAACCATATGATTGATCAGGCCGATATAAACCAGCCATTGGTTACGGAGCGAAAAGAGAAATTTAGCTTTCCTTTTGGCGATGCAGAATTTGTACAGATTGCTTTCTCAGGTATTTTTATTGTTTATGGAGATGTTTTGGTAAAGGAAAACCAGTTGCGAATAAAGTCTTTTGATGATGCGGAGTTGGTAGAGCTTCATTTTTCAATCAAGGGAGGGGGCATTTTAGAGAATTTTCTAACCAAAAAGAAAATAGCCATGAAAGCCAATCAGCATAATATTATTTACACCCCACATTTTGATGGAATTGCGAAGTTCAATACGGATAGATCACACAAATTTTTTGAGGTTCATTTTCGCCGGGATAAATTTGTGGATCTAACCAGTGATAGCAGTTCCCTGTTAAAGAGATTTGGCGACACCATCATGAACAATAAACCCATGGCAATTTCTGCTGATAATCTACCCATCAGCATAGCCATGTATGCCTGTATCAATGATATCATGAACTGTACCTTTACAGGTGGCCTGAAGTTATTGTTTCTGCAATCGAAGTGTGTTGAGCTACTGGCACTGCAGGCACAGGCATTTGAGTATGCAAATAAAAGATCAGTAACAAAGACTTTAAAATCAGATTACGATAAGGACAGGATTTATTATGCCAGAGAATATTTGCTTCAGCATGCCCATCATCCGCCATCTTTAACCGAATTAGCGAAGGCTGCCGGGATTAATGAGTTTAAACTAAAAAGGGGCTTCAAAGAAACCTTTAACCATACTGTTTTTGGTTATTTAAGCGACTATAAACTGATGAAAGCAAAGGCACTCTTAGCTGATCATCAGTTAAATATTAAAGATATTTCAGATCAATTAGGCTATTCGTCCGTTCAGCATTTTAGCCATGCATTTAACAAAAAATTTGGGGTGAGTCCGGGCAAAGCGAGGTAGGCTGGTTGGAAATCCAAAGTCTTTAGTCGCAAATATTTAAACGATGATCATCTGAAAAAAGTTTAAGCCTTCTTCCTCTTCTTCTTCAGGTCCAAATAATCCACAAAATATAACACCTTAACGGATAGGCTGTTGTTTTGGGGCGCATTTAAAATTCCGCTGAGGTTTTTGTTATACCGCTGCCTGTAAAAATTATCGGAAGTTTCTGCAGCATCTTTATAAGAAACGGAAAGTGTACTTCCGGGTGCAAACTGCCAGATGTAAATCAAATCGATATTAAATACATTATAATTGCGATCCATACCGTTTAAAGCCGGCCCCTCGTAATCAGTTAAATGTCCATCCGGTTTCAGCAGGTAAAAATCCTTGTTTCTTCTGTCGCTCCAATAATGTCTGAGCACAACGGTTACCCCCATTAAGTTGGTAAAAGTGTATTTGGCATCAAAAGAATTCTCAACGGTTCTCCTGTCATATTTAGAAAAGATGGCCTGACTGTTCTGATTAGTTACCCAATTTACATAATTATAGTTCGGATTGAAGCTTAAATCAAGTCCAAATGCAACCTGATCATTTAACCTGAAGTTTTGAAACAGATAGAAGTTGTAAGATTTACCTGCAAAAAGCTGCTGTTCCTGGTAGCGGATATTCCCGCCAAAATTATAGGCCTTTGCACGATTTGGATTAATGTAAAGCGCCAGGCCAAAACTTTCCGGTGCTTTATAAACCTGACCATTTCTGGCTTCATAGAAATCATTCCTCTTAGCATCATAATTTACATTCAGTTCTGCCGACCATAAATTTTTAAACCGTACATAAGATCCCGTTTCTATGCCAAGGCTTTGATAATCGCCAGGAGTAGCTCGCCTGGAATAGGTCATATTGAACCAGTTTTGCCATTCATTATACCATTTACCAGGTTTAAAAACATTATAACCCAGCCCAATCCGCTGATCCAGAAAGTTATTGTTGGTAAAAAATCCCATGTCTGAGGGATTAAACTGATCATCCGCATATACCTGATTATAACTCCAGGTAAAATTTCCGCTTTGCTTTCCAAAACGAAGGGTATAGCTATAGCCCGTATGTACTTCTTCGCCTTTCAGATTACTCATTTTACCATTCCCATTGATAAAATATTTGTTCCCTTTGCTATTTAAGTTGAGTAATAAAGCGGTAACATTCGCATCATATGCGCTTCCCTGCCGTAGCACATTGGTATTGATAAATGTTGCAGAGCTGTTGTTTTTTAATGACTGATCAAAAACCAGGATATTATAATTGGTTAAGGGTTGTGTTTCTACCTGACGAAGGTTACCTTGTGCATCTTCCACTTCTGTTTGCATGCTGTTGGTGATTGCATTAAAAATTCCGATTCCTAAACCTTTAGCCGTACGCCCTGAAATTTTAGTGGCGTTTAAAACCTTTGCTTCGGTCTGGTCTTTTACAACTTTGTCGGTTCCATTAATTCCACTAAAATCATGATAAGCCGGAATTGAGCCTATACGCTTGGAATAAAATAAATCTCCCTTATTAAACAATTCTGTACCTTCTGTAAAGAACTGCCGGTTTTCATTAAATTTAACTTCAAAGGGCGTCAGGTTTAAGATGCGGTTATCAGACTGCACCTGACCAAAATCAGGCACCAATGTCATATCCAGCGTAAAACTGTTATTTATACCATACTTTACATCCATGCCACCATTAAAGCGTGATGTGGTATTCTTAACACCTGGCAAATTGGCCGGGTAGTGATTGATATAGCCTGAAACATATGGTGAGAATGAAAGCCGCAGGGGTGGTTTGATGTTTTTAATGCCTGTAAAAAGCCCTTCCTGGTTAATGAAGCCATTTACTTTGGGATCTACAAAATTCCAGAATGATTGTGTATTGGTTCGCTGAATGCGCCGGCTAAAATTAATTCCCCAGTTTTGAATGTCCTGGCTTGAAAAGCGCAGTGCTGAATAGGGGATCTTCATTTCGCAGGTCCAGCCCTGCTGATCAATTTTAACAGCACTTTCCCAAACTGCATTCCAGTTGGAATCTTCATCGCCTACCTGCGAGTATTTGGCATCGAACTGAACACCTGCAGCAGTAACGAAAAATCCGTTTCCATTCATTTTATCATAAAAAGGATCTAAAATAACCGAGATAAAATCGGCATTTCCAATCTGATCCCTTGAAACCAGTTCATGTGATACGCTATCCGGATGATCGTACATCCGGGCGTAAACATAAATGGCCACATCATCATAAACTACTTTCACTTCCGTACGCCGGTCTTTCGCTTCAACCCTCCCCGGAACAGGGCGAATTTCAAAAAAATCTGTAGCAAAAGGTACATTATTCCAGCAGGCATCATTTAAAATGCCATCAATTTTGGGTGTTTCAATGGTTCTTACCGCTTGAAGTTCCTTTTGTTTAGCAGGATTCTGGGCAGCACAATAAGCATAAAGAAATATAAAAATAAGGGAGAACCAGCGTTTCATCGATTTAGTTTAGTTAAGCATAAGACTAACACCATTACAAAATGTTGCATCAAAAAAAATTAGGTGGTGTTTCAGACCGAAGAATGATTGCCTAACCGCTCCTTTTAATTAATCTGTACAACATCAAAAGGATTTAAACTGCATTGAAACGGATCTGATCCACACTGATTTTAGCTGACATACAACAGTATAACCGTTTCTACGGACTTTCGACGCACTTAAGCCGGGGTTTCGTCGGACTTATGACAATTCGATCCGAGCAAAGTGCAACTTAAATAAGGCGAAACAATGAATAAAAGCTCCATCTGTAGTGATGCAGGCCTTCATCAGCCCTTAAGCGATCAAACTGCAGACTATTTAATTAATGAATCAGCATGGATTGAGTATAAAGCAGTTCTGATAATAGTTGTTTAAATACAATTTTTATAAGGTATAAATCAGGCAACGGAAGTACCTCACCTATGCAAGGATAGATGTAAACATTCATTTTTAAAAAGATTTTTGACTTTGAGTTGCAGAGATTTACAATCAAAAATTGATACATTTGCTTTTCATTAAAAAAAGTAGCCTCTACCTTCAGGTAAGAGGCTGTTAGCTTATAAAAAGATGTTTGATAATTTACAGGACAAGCTAGACAGGGCATTTAAAGTATTAAAAGGGCAAGGCAGCATTACGGAAATCAACGTGGCAGAAACCATGAAGGAGATCCGCAAAGCTTTATTAGATGCCGATGTTAACTATAAAACCGCTAAAGCATTTACTGATGATGTAAGGCAAAAAGCATTGGGCCAGAACGTGCTTACCGCCGTTTCACCGGGTCAGTTGCTTACCAAAATCATGAACGATGAACTTGCTGCCTTAATGGGCGGGGAGGTTAAAGAGTTAGATACTAAAGCAAATCCAACCGTTATACTAATTGCTGGTTTAAATGGTGCAGGTAAAACTACTTTCGCCGGTAAACTGGCTTTACATTTAAAAGGAAAAGGAAAAAAACCGCTATTGGTGGCCGGTGATATGTATCGTCCTGCAGCGGTAGATCAATTGGAGGTTTTGGGAACTTCAGTAGGTGTATCTGTTTATGCCAACCGTGAATCTAACGATCCTGTTGGTATTGCTTTGGAGGGTATTGCACATGGTAAACAAAACGGCAATAATGTGATCATTATTGATACTGCCGGTCGTTTAGCGATTGATGAGTCGCTGATGAATGAAATTTCGGAGGTGAAGGCAAAAACCCAACCACACGAAATTTTATTTGTAGTGGATTCAATGACTGGACAAGATGCCGTGAATACTGCAAAAGTATTTAATGACAGATTAGACTTTACCGGCGTTGTTTTAACCAAACTGGATGGAGATACCCGGGGGGGTGCTGCACTATCCATTAAATCTGTTGTAAATAAACCCATTAAATTTATTGGTACCGGCGAGAAGATGGAAGCACTTGATGTGTTTTATCCGGATCGTATGGCCTCCCGTATTTTAGGTATGGGTGATGTGGTTTCTCTTGTTGAACGTGCACAAATGCAGTTTGATGAGAAGGAAGCAGCTGAACTGCAGAAAAAAATCCGTAAGAATAAATTTGATTTCAACGATTTTTACAGCCAGATTCAGCAAATCAAGAAAATGGGTAACATGAAAGATTTGATGGGTATGATTCCGGGCGTAGGCAAGATGATGAAAAATGTAGATATCCAGGATGATGCATTTAAATCTATCGAAGCCATTATCAACTCTATGACACCATTTGAGAAAGAAAATCCTGATGCCATTCAGCAAAGCCGCCGTTTACGCATTGCCAAAGGTTCAGGAAACAAGGTAGAAGAGGTGACCAAACTGATTAAGCAATTTGAAGACATGCGCAAAATGATGAAGCAGTTTTCTAACCCCGCAGCCGCAGCCGCAATGATGAAAGGCATGCCGAAAATGCCGTTTGGAAAAAGATAGGCATAAACTGAAAGTTTAAAGCAAAAAGCGACTACAGGATATTAAATATGTACATCCCGATCAGAAATGGTTGGGATTTTTTTGTTAAAGGGGAGATAGCCTCAGCTGATTAGTCGCCGAAAATTTATAAATTAAATATTTATTTCTATATTAGAATCCAATAATTCATCCCCGAATAACATAACATCCCGTTTTATTTTTACGATAATTCATGCTTGTAAAAACTTACGGAAGCGCTGTTTTTGGCGTAAATGCACTCACCATTACCATTGAGGTCAGTATCAGTGGAGGCAACAAATACTATATGGTTGGTTTGCCCGATAATGCCGTAAAAGAAAGTTTACAACGGGTGGCAAGCGCCATCAACGTTGCTGGTTTTCGGATGCCAAAACAAAAGATAGTGGTTAACCTTGCACCCGCTGATCTTAGAAAAGAGGGTTCGGCATATGACTTACCCATTGCTATTGGCATTTTAGCGGCTTCCGGTCAGATTCCGTCAGAAGAACTGGAAAACTACTTCATCATGGGTGAGCTTTCATTGGATGGCACCATCCAACCCATTAAGGGCGCTCTGCCTATTGCCATCCAGGCGCAGGAAGACGGTTTTAAAGGTTTTATTTTGCCAAAACAAAACGTACGCGAAGCAGCCATTGTTGATGGATTAATAGCCTATGGTGTTGAAACCTTATCGCAGGTAATCGCGTTCTTCAATAAAAGTATGCCTCTTGAACCGGTTAAGATTAATACTCAAGAAGAATTCCTTAAAAACATTGGTAATTATGAACATGATTTCGCAGATGTTAAGGGGCAGGAAAATATTAAAAGGGCCTTGGAAATTGCCGCCGCTGGCGGACATAATGTAATTCTGATTGGTCCTCCCGGAGCAGGAAAAACCATGCTGGCAAAACGTTTACCCACTATCTTACCTCCATTAAACCTGCCAGAAGCGCTGGAAACCACTAAAATTCATTCTGTAGCAGGGAAACTTTCTGCAGCCGATGCACTCATGACTGTTCGTCCCTATCGGTCGCCACACCATACCATTTCTGATGTTGCTCTGGTTGGCGGCGGAATCAATCCTCAACCGGGAGAAATTTCTCTGGCACATAACGGGGTATTGTTTTTAGATGAATTGCCTGAGTTTAAACGAACTGTTTTAGAAGTAATGCGGCAACCCCTGGAAGACCGTAAAGTAGCCATTTCTAGGGCACGCTTCTCAGTTGAATATCCTGCAAGCTTTATGCTGGTGGCTTCCATGAATCCATGCCCCTGCGGTTTTTATAATCATCCGGAAAAAGACTGTGTTTGCGCTCCGGGTGTTGTACAAAAATACCTTAGTAAAATATCAGGTCCGCTTTTGGATCGCATCGATTTACATGTGGAAGTTACACCTGTCAATTTTTCTGAGCTGGCTTCATCCCGCGAAGCGGAAAAAAGCGAACACATCCGGAAACGGGTTATACAGGCCAGAGAAATTCAGGATCAACGCTTTGCTGGCAAAGCAGATTTGCATTACAATGCACAAATGAGCCCGAAAATGGTGCGCAAAGTTTGTCAGATCAGTGAAGCAGGAACGGCGCTGCTAAAATCAGCCATGGAAAGTTTGGGTTTATCTGCCCGCGCATACGACCGGATTTTAAAAGTAGCTAGAACCATTGCAGACCTAGATGGCAGCGAAAATGTGGCGCTAGAGCATTTGGCAGAATCAATTAATTACAGAAGTTTAGACCGTGATGGATGGGCTGGGTAAACAATTATCATGAATAGCGCAATATACATGGTTTAAACTTGAAATGGTGAGCATCCGATATCGTAAATCCATAAACTGAACATATTATCATTTACAAAACAAATCTGTATGACCTCATGGCAAAGAATAATCATACTTGGACCATATAGGAATATAGCACATATAGCAAAATCTATAAAAATGATTATTTAAGATAATCTATATGAATTAAATGCCTATGTGGTTAACCTGAAAACGAGATCGCCATATAGAAATATTGCACATAAATATAACCAGCTATCGATTAAAACAAAAGCTATATGAACTAAAATCCCTATATGATTAACCTTATAATGAGAATATAAATACACATGACTAAAACATCTTTAAGAGCAATAACATACAATGTTATCGGTGCAGCAATAGAAATTCACAAAGCCCTTGGACCTGGCCTATTAGAAAGTGTATATCATGAGTGTATGAAACACGAACTGATGCTTAGAAATATAAACTTTATAACTGAAGTTTCAATGCCCGTAAGGTATAAAGAAATAGAGGTGGCTGCCTATTTAAGATCTGATTTATTAATAGAAGGCTGCCTGGTGGTTGAAGTAAAAGCATCAAAAACAATAGAACCTATTTTTGAAGCCCAGGTATTAACCTACATGAAGTTACTAGAAGCGCCCCAGGGATTGATCATAAATTTCAATTGTGTCAATATTTTTAATGATGGACAAAAAACTTTTGTTAACGATTTTTACCGAAACTTAGATGATGAATAACAACTGTATGATAATGCCTATCCAGACATTAACGAAATCAATAATTGCTCACATTAACAATAAATGACTATTTTCATTCAACAAACGCTCGCTTATGAAATGGTGCCTATATGTATCATGTATAATTCTTCTTTCCAGTTGTGTTTCATTAAAGCAAACAAAACAAGATGGAATCAGAAAAATTTCTGACTTAAGCGCTTTTAATGGCAATTATTCCAATAAAATAAATTCTTCTGATTCAGCTAACTCACTATGGAATCAATTAAGTTTAAACCATATGCCCGCATTTAATGCCGAAGGTGAGAGAATTGAGCTCCAGGCCATAGGTAAAAACAAAATAAAGGCAATATTATTCTTGGGTGGCAAACAAAAATCAGAACTAGCTGTAAAAGGCAAACTCAAGAATAATTACTTTGTATCTGTCCATAAGCGAACCATTATCCCGATTCCATTTATTTTTGGGAAATTTAAAAACAACCAGTTTCAACTGGCATTAAGTGAAAATAATGCACTACAGATAGACAAGTTAAATAATCAATGGGGTTGGGTCTTTATCTTTCTAGCTAGTCACGATCAAACAAAGCATTACGAATATAAATGCCTGTCAAAATGAAATGACTGTATGACATCAATTTTTCAACCAATCCCAAAATGGAAGGCTTCACTGCTGGTAGCAGGGGGTTAAAATATCTCAATCGAAGCAACATTTTTATAAACCAATTGATTATTATAAATCCCCTGATTTTCGCTCCGCGTGTATTTTTTTAATATTTTGAAAATTAACGATCAAAACCGGAAGCCAGCAAGTAAATAAATCACAGCACTTAAATGTTTTTCATTTTTAAGTTACTCCTTATCACTCATTTCAGTAAATTTATTTCTACTCATTTTAAAATAGCGGCTTCGTTTCCTGATTTCTCTACACAAAACTAAACAGTTTGCCGAATTAATTCAATTCATTGACCATAATAAAAATTTCATTTTGAAAATTTTAAAGAAGCAAACAAACATCAATTAAAACCCTAATAAACAGATATTTATACATAAAAAATAAAATTTAAGTTTAATGCTTTAACAGATAACACTAACCCTGAAAAAAATCTTTTGGCATAGTGGTTGTAAACAGCCTGTTACATTTAAACAGATTCTGTAAATTATTTTTCCAGATTCAAATTGAAAAACATTTTATGAAAAAGACAATCCAAATTTTCAGCATGCTATTAATAGCATTAACCGTGATGGTTTCATGTAAGAAAGATACTGACCCGGCAGACAAAGATTTCTTTGTAGGTACTTACAGAGGCAGCGTATCTTACACAAAAGACGGTAACCAAATTACCAGTACTGATGGTAAAGTTACCGTAACAAAAGTTAATGATACTTACAGCTTCTTTTTCGGAAACAACATTCCTGATATTACAGGTGTTAAATTTCAGGAAAGTGGTAATACCTACGTAAGTATTGGTACCGGTGTAATTGGAATTACCATTGATGCCAGTAGCCTAAAAATTGGCGTTTCCAATACAAATGGTACCTGGACGGCCAACTGTACCCGGTAAGATTTTAAAGAAGCATTCAAGTCCCGACAAAAATCGGGACTTTTTCTTTGTCTTAATATTTTAAATGCGGATATAACACCAAATCAGATTCTAAATTTACTTAGATTTATAAATGAGTGTTGAATTAAGAAAACATATTGAAGAAATTGTATCGCTTACTGATGAAGAATTTGAACAGATTAACAGCTACTTTAGGTTCAGACAACTAAAAAAACATCAGTATTTAATTCAGGAAGACGAGCAGGTAAATAATATCTATTTTGTAATCAGCGGACTTCTAAAAGCCACATATAATGATGCAAGCGGCAAAGAATACATTATTCAGTTTGCAACAGAAAACTGGTGGATTTCAGATTTTCAGGCTTTTTATAATAACGTTAAATCAATTACCAATATCAGTTGCCTTGAAAATGTAGAACTGCTTTACATCTCCAAAGAAAACCTGGATAAAATATGTAAAGAGAACCATAAAATGGAGCATTTTTTTAGAATAAAAAATAGTTCTGGTTATGTAGCGCTGCAACAAAGAATTCTTTCTTTGCTTACCACCAATCCGAAAGAACGCTTTGAACAATTTACCTCCCAGTATCCTCAGCTGGGGCAACGTTTATCTAAAACGATAATTGCAGCATACCTTGGCATTTCAAGAGAAAGCCTGAGCAGACTTTCTTCAAAAGTGTGATTTAATGCACAAAAAAATTGTGACTGAAGTCCTGTGCCAGGGATAAACTTTGCCTTAAATTTGAATAACATTAAACATTAATGATATGAGTAAAAAAGTTTTATTCGTGCTTACGAGTCACGACGAATTAGGAAATACAGGTAAAAAAACAGGTTTTTGGTCAGAAGAACTGGCAGCTCCATATTATGCATTAGCAGACAAGGATGTGGAAGTTATATTGGCTTCAGCAAAAGGCGGTCAGCCACCAATTGATCCAAAAAGTGAAGAACCTTCGTTTCAAACTGATCATACGAAAAGAATGGATAACGATACTGTTCTTTTAGATAAACTAAAAAATACAATTCCATTGGATGAAGTAAAAATGGAAGATTATGATGCCGTATTTTACCCTGGCGGTCATGGTCCGCTGTGGGATCTGGCAGAAAGCAGTACTTCACAAAAACTAATTGTTGATTTCTATACCGCAAATAAACCTGTTGCCTTTGTATGTCATGCGCCTGGTGTATTGAAAGATGTGAAAGTGAATGGTGAATATTTGGTTAAAGGTAAAAAAGTAACAGGCTTTACCAATACTGAAGAAGAAGGTGTACAATTAACTCATGTGGTACCTTTTCTGATAGAGGATATGTTGATTAAAAATGGCGGAATTTATTCTAAAATAGAGGATTGGAATCCCTACGCTGTTGTAGATGGTTTATTAATAACAGGCCAGAATCCGGCTTCATCAGAAAAAGTAGCAGAAGAATTATTAAAAATGATTTAAAAGCTAAATAGCTATTCTACTGGTTGCCGGCTTAGCAACCAGTAGAATATTCAAGCTCTTTATCATTCCTCTTCCTCATCTTCTTCTTCCGGTACATATTTTTCAATGGCCTGCCCAATGGCATTTACCTCTTCATCTTCCTCAAAAATGGGAAGTTCTGTTTTATAATCCATTTTCAACCAAATGGAAGAAGTATCTTTTTGAATCTGAATATATTCTCTTCCATCTTTAAATATGGTGTAAGAGTCATTTCCTTCGGGGAAAACAGAATAATTTACCGGGCCTATTTCGATATCAAATGGTTCTTGCATTACTGAAATTTTTCTACAAAGATATAGGTTTAAATAGGAATATCAGACTTCTGTTCAGGATTTGAAAAGGAAGATTAGATTTTAACAAGGGATGCAGCTCCACTATTTTTCAAGCCTTATCTGGTTTTTAAGCCATAAAAATTAATCACGGTATTCGTGCTTATGTTAAAATTATAGTGTCTGCAAATCTTCGATTTAAAAAATTACTTCTCACTGCTTAAAAATTCCAGCTTTTGTATTACTTTACACCAAACAAAATACCGAAAGATTAGAAGATGAAGTTAACGTTTTGGGGTGCGGCGCAACAGGTAACAGGAAGTATGCACCTGCTGGAAGTTGGGCATTATAAGATATTGATAGATTGCGGATTGGATTATGAAAAGGAAACTTACCAGGAAGACAACCAACAATTCCCTTTTGACCCGGCCAGTATCAACCTTGTGATTTTAACCCATGCACACATCGACCATTCTGGTAATTTACCGACGTTGGTACGCCTCGGTTTCGATGGTCAGGTGCTTTGCACAGCACCAACAGCTGATTTATCTGCTATATTATTATTCGATTCGGTAGAACTTTTTTTAAGGAAACAGAGTAGAAAACCACGCACAAAAAGGGGTAATTTCAGCGGACCAAAACCCTTATACCTGCATAAACATGTGATGGATACCATCGATCGATTCGTAACCATTGCTTTTAACAAACCTTTCAGAATTAACGGCGATATCAGTTTAACATTTATCCCTGTAGGGCATTTATTGGGTGCCGCTGCAGCCATTTTAACCATTAATGACAAGGGAGAGGAAAAGAAAATCGCTTTCTCTGGTGATATTGGCCGGGAACACTATCCGGTACTGGTAAAGCCAGAACCCATCCCGGCAGTTGATTATTTTGTGTGTGAAGCTACTTATGGTGGCCGTTACCACACCAAAGACCAGACACTGGAAGAAAGGTTGGTAAAAGAAATTGAAGAAGCCTGCATCAAAACACCCGGCAGATTAATTATCCCTGCCTTTAGTATCGGAAGGACACAATCACTGGTTTTTGCTTTAAATCAGATCTTCACTAAAAAGTTATTGCCCCCGGTTCAGATTTTTGTAGATAGCCCCATGGCGATACAAGCAACGGATGTTTACCGTAAACACCATAACCTGGTGAATCAGGAGGCAAAAGATTTTTATAAAACCATGGGCGATGAATTTGAATTTGAGCATTTGGCTTACGTTCAAACGATGAAAGAAAGCAAGGATGTTTCCAATTATTTCGATCCCTGCATCATTATTTCTTCTGCCGGAATGTTAGAAGGCGGGCGTATTCAGGATCACTTGTACTATAATATTCAAAATTATTACTGTACCATTCTTTTTATTGGCTATTGCGCCAAAGGAACACTCGGTTATAAACTTTTGAGTGGCGCTCCAATCGTCAGGATTAAAGACCGTGAAATGATGGTTTATGCCACTATTCGTCAAACCGATTTACTAAGCGGCCACGGAGATCACGACGATCTGATGCGAACAGTGAAGCAAACTGGTCAGCCAAAAAAGGTTTTTCTGGTGCATGGTGAAGATAAAAGTTTGAAGAGCCTGTCTGCTGCCCTGCAGGAAGATGGTTTTGACGTAGTGGCACCGGAAAGAGGAGCGGTATTTGAGATTTAACCGGCGCAATGGTTCATTGGGGATCAGCTTCCATTCTTCCGGACTATCCTCATCAGCTAACCGTTTCCGTCTTATCCTATTTCCTCACTTGTCCATCGCCTCTGACCACCCATTTATAACTTGTTAATTCTTCCAAACCCATCGGGCCGCGGGCATGGAGTTTTTGTGTGCTAATGCCAATTTCTGCACCTAATCCAAATTGGGCACCATCGGTAAAGCCGGTAGAAGCATTTGCATAAACGGCAGCTGCATCAACCAGATTTAAGAAATTTGTCATGTTTTCTGCATTTTCAGAGATAATGGCTTCGCTATGTTTAGAACTATATTGAGCAATGTGATTAATCGCTTCATCAAAATGATTCACTACTTTAACCGCCATTTTTAAGGATAGAAATTCTGTACCAAAATGATCTTCCGTAGCGCGGTTTAGCAGGTTTGATGGATAAGAAGATTGTAGCATCTCAAAACTTATTTCATCTGCAAAAAGCGCTACTTTTTTTTCAGCCAGTGGCATTAAAAGTGCTGGTAAATCATTTAGTCTGTTTTGGTGAATCAACACACAATCTAACGCATTGCATACACTCACTCGTCTGGTTTTGGCATTTAAAATAATAGCTTTTCCTTTCTCTAAATCTCCTGATTCATCAAAATAGGTATGTACAATGCCAGCACCGGTTTCAATAACAGGGATTTTACTATTTTCCCTTACATAATTAATTAAAGACTGACTCCCGCGTGGAATTAATACATCCACAAAACCTCTGGCATTAAGCAAAGCCTCAGTGGCGGATCTCTCGGCAGGCAATAAGGTAAGTACATCAGGATTAATTCCATGCTTTTTTAACACCTTCTGAATTACTTTTGCCATGGCTAAATTTGAAGATTCAGCATCACTTCCACCTTTCAAAACAGCAACATTTCCCGTTTTAAAACACAATGAAAAAACATCAGCAGTAACGTTCGGTCGGGCTTCGTAAATGACACCAACCACACCTAACGGAACGCGGATTTTTTTGAGGTTTAAGCCATTATCTAAAATTTTCTCTGATAATACTTCATTTAGCGGACTAACCAGATTCACCACATTTTTAATATCGTTGGCTATATCTAAAATCCGTTGAGATGTTAGCTTTAGTCGGTCATATTTAGGATCGTCAATAGGCATTTTAGCCAAATCCTTTTCGTTTTCCTGAAGGATGATTGATGTGTTTTCGATTAACGTCTCCGCTACATCAGAAAGAACCGCATTCACTTTTTCTTTAGATAGATTAATAAGATGGCGGGCTGCTTTCTTAGCGTTTTCGAAGTATATGGAGTAGTTCATTTTTTTAGTATCAAGTAGTCAGTATTAAAACTTGCTTCTTTAAAACAGCAATCTAAAGACTTATTTAACGACCAAGTGCGCTAAGTTTTTGCTTTAGCCTTCAGCTTAAATTAACGAATAAAAATAATCATAATGCACCAGGGCTTTTTGTTTTTTCTGTCCGATTCTTTCCCTTGCTTTATCCGAGCTGTATTCTGCAATGCCCAATCCAATTAAGGCATTTTGCGCATCCACAATTTTAATCACATCGCCTTTTAAAAAATCAGTTTGAATCTCTATGATTCCAACAGGTAATAAGCTTGTAGCCTTCCCAGAGGTCAGAACCATTTTTGCACCATCGTTTAACTTAACAATTCCAGTTGCAGCGGTTTCTGAGTGTGCAATCCATTTCTTCTTGCCGGATTTACTTTTTTCAGGCACAAACCGCGTATGGATCAGAGTGTTATTTAAAAGTGAAGTCAGCACATCATCTTTAGTGCCATTGGCTATATGAACGTTAATCCCGAGCTTAGCTACCTTTTGTGCCATCGTAGATTTGGTAATCATTCCACCCCTGCCAAATTGTGATTTTCCGGTTTGAATAAACGAAGCCAGATTGGAAACCGTTCCCGAAATTTCTTCCATAACCTGCGAACCTTCCAGCTTCGGATCACCATTGTAAATTCCATCTACATTCGACAAGATAATCAAGGCATCAGCACTTAACATCGAAGCAATTAAACCTGCCAGTTCATCATTATCCGTAAACATTAACTCGGTTACCGACACTACATCATTTTCATTAACAACGGGAATAACATCATTCTGCAGCAAAATTTGCATACAGTTTTTCATATTCAGGTAATGCGCCCGGTCACGAAAATCTTCTTTTGTTACTAAAACCTGGGCACATTTTATTTGATGGATGGCCAAAAAATTAGAATAAGTATTAATCAGTTTTACCTGACCAATTGCCGCTAATAGTTGCCGGGTGGTTACGGCGTCTTGCTTCTCAGAAACTTTAATTAAGCTTCTTCCAGCTGCAACAGCACCTGAAGAAACTAAAATAACTTCAATGCCTAACTGTTTAATCGCTGCCAGCTGATCCACCAAATGATTGATTCGCGCTTCATCAGGTAATCCATTTTCTTTCGTAATTACATTCGAACCGACTTTAACAACTATTTTTTTGTACCCTAATTTCATGACTACATTAATGCCTTATGTTTGGCAATTTAACATCAATTTTTCTAAATCAAGATAATTATCTATAGGCTTGATGGATTTTTACAAAAACGATAATTAGCTTGAAGTTGCGCTTTTGCATTCGACGAACTACCATATCGCCAACGAACCAATGACCATTGAACTAATGAACAATTTCCTTAAATTGCAATCACCTAATCCTGAACCAAACATGAAACGTATTTTACCCGCCCTGATTTTGCTTAGTGCAATTTCAGCTTGTAATCACCCGCAAAAGAAAGAAATGGAACCTATAAAATGGCCTGATGTAAAGGCACCAGTGGCGGAAATCATTCCGCACAAAAGAATAATTCACGGCGATACCGTTGAAGATAGTTATTACTGGATGATTGATTACTTTAAAAAAGGGCCGGATAGCACGAAAGTGGTCAATTACCTAAAAGCCGAGAATAAATACCTGGAAGAGATGATGAAGAGTACGGATGCTTTCCAGGCTGATTTGTTTAAGGAAATGAAAGCTAGGATTAAGGAAAAAGATGAGTCTGTTCCTGTTTTCAGGAATGGATATTTTTATTATTCCCGAACAGAAGATGGTAAGCAATACTTTAAATACTGCAGAAAAAAAGGCAGTTTAACCGCTCCTGAAGAAGTACTTTTAGATGTTGATGAAATGGCAAAAGGCCATGCTTATTTCAGTGCAACAGGTTTTAAAGTTAGTCCGGATAATAAATTGCTGGCTTATGGTGTGGATCAGGTTTCCCGCAGGCAATATACCATTCAGGTTAAAAACCTCGAAACAGGCGAAATTTATAAAGATGCCATTACCAATACCGAAGGTCCGGGCGCCTGGGCAAATGACAATAAAACTTTGTTTTATACGGCTAAAAACCCGGTTACACTGTTAAGTGAAAAGATAAAAAAACACACCCTTGGTACCAGTGAAAAAGCCGATGTAGTGGTTTATGACGAGAAAGATAATACCAACTATATCGGTGTAGGTAAGTCTAAAAATGGTAAATACATTTTTGTAGCCTCGCAGGGTACCTTAACCTCAGAATATAAAATGATTGATGCGGATCATCCGGAAGCTGATTTCAAGGTTTTCGCTGCCCGATCTAAAGATGTTTTGTATGATGTCATGCCTGTTGATGGAAAATTTTTAATCCTGACTAACTGGAAGGCAAAGAATTTCCGGCTGATGGAATGTCCGCTGGATAAAACGGAAAAAGAAAACTGGAAGGAAGTGATTCCACATCGTGCTGATGTATTACTCGAAAGTGCTGAGGAATTTAAAGATTATACCGTGCTATCTGAACGCAAAAACGGATTAACGGAATTGCGTGTGTTGAAGAAAAATGGTGGCGATTATTACATCAAGTTTGACGAGCCGGCTTATGATGCTGGAGTAGGTGCAAACCCGGAATACAATAGTAAAACCTTGCGTTATTCTTACACCTCCCTAACTACACCAAGTTCAGTTTATGATTATGATTTGGAGAAAAAAGATCAGCGACTGATGAAACAGCAAGAGGTTGTAGGTGGTTACAATCCTAAAGATTATGTAACAGAACGAATTTTTGCAACCGCAAAAGATGGCACTAAAATTCCCGTTGCCTTAGTTTACAAAAAAGGTTTTGAGAAGAATGGTCAATCGCCATTATTGCTTTATGGTTATGGCTCATATGGCTCAAATTCTGATGTCTATTTTTCTTCCGTTCGCTTAAGCCTTTTAGATCGGGGTTTTGTTTTTGCGATCGCCAACATTCGCGGCGGGCAAGAAATGGGCCGCCAATGGTATGAGGATGGTAAACTGATGAAAAAGAAAAACACCTTTACTGACTTTATTGCTGCAGGTGAATATCTGATTGATCAAAAATACACTTCCAAAGGACATTTGTATGCCAATGGAGGAAGTGCTGGCGGCTTATTAATGGGAGCGGTTGTAAATATGGCACCAGATTTATGGAATGGTGTCATTGCGGATGTTCCTTTTGTAGATGTAGTTAACACGATGTTGGATGAAAGCATTCCATTAACCACGAATGAGTTTGATGAATGGGGAAATCCAAAGAAAAAAGATGCCTATGCATACATGAAAAGCTATTCTCCTTATGAAAATGTAGCGAAAAAGGTCTATCCAAATATGCTGGTGACTACGGGTTTGCACGACAGTCAGGTACAATATTTTGAACCTGCAAAATGGGTAGCCAAATTGCGGGCAATGAAAACAGATCAAAATGTGTTGTTCCTTAAAACCAATATGGAATTTGGACATGGTGGTGCATCTGGCCGTTTCGATTATTTAAAGGAAGAAGCATTGGGATATGCTTTCTTGTTTAAACTGGAAGGGATTAGGAAGTAATAACAATATAAAAGTTGAGTGAGTTGAAAAATTAATGGTTCTTTAACTCGCTCAGCTTATCCTTTTCATATATAATATAAAAAACTCCCTAATGAATGCTAAATTAAAACCGCTTCAAATGATTCACCTGGCATTATGCTTTTTTGTCTTCCTATTTGCTATTGTAACTATTTTAATTAACAGAAATCAATTGTATTTTGATGCCAATCCGGCGAATACTGCACCTTTCAACCCCATATTTCCAATTGTAGGGTTAATTTCGCTCTCCGTGAGCATTATTGCATTTAAAAACTTACTTGCAAAAATAGATCAGGCTACCGCTGTTGATTCAAAAATAAATCAATATCAAACGGCTTTTATTGTGAGTTCAGCATTATTAGAAGGAGGTGCTCTTTTTAATCTTGTAGGCACATTTGTATCACAAAATGCATTCTTTTTAATTTTTGCCGCAGTGAACCTAATTTTCCTCATTCGCAATCGGCCTACCAAAGATAAATTGATATCCGCTTTACAATTGCAATATCCGGATACGGAAATATTGTAACAATTAGCCCTATCTTTGCCGGTCAATGGAATATAATGTTCACACTTTACCGAATGGCATTCGCTTGTTGCACGTGCCATCGGCTTCAGCCATCTCACATGCCTGTATCATCATCAACACCGGTTCACGTGATGAGGCTGAACATAAGGCCGGCCTGGCACATTTTATTGAGCATTTAATTTTTAAACGTACAGAAAAACGCAGTACCAACCAGATTTTAAACCGCCTGGAAAGCGTTGGAGCTGATTTAAATGCCTATACCACTAAAGAATACACTTGTGTTCATGCTTCCTTTTTAAATCCCTATTTAGACCGGACGCTGGATCTTTTTAATGATATTATCTTTCATTCTACCTTCCCGGAAGAGGAAATGGATAAGGAGAAAAGCGTGATTCTGGATGAAATTGCATCTTACCTGGATCAACCTGAAGAAGCCATTAACGATGATTTTGAAGATATGCTTTTTGCCGGTCATCCGCTAGGCAATAATATCCTGGGCACTACTGATTCTGTTCAAAATTTCACCAGGGAAGATGTGATTGCCTTCAGGAAGGCGAATTACCGCACCAATGAAATAGTTGTTGCAGTGATTGGAAATTATAGCTTAAACAATGTGGTTAAAAAAGGAATTAAGCACTTTGCGGATGTTGAAGAAAACACACCGGCAAAACATCGGGCAAAGCCAGTTCTTTTAAAGCCAGTAACGACTACGATTTACAAACCCATTATGCAGGCACATTGCATCGTAGGCACTCAAACTTATTCTACTTATCAGGACAGCAAGGTTGGCCTAATGCTCCTGAATAATTATTTTGGCGGTAATGGCATGAGTTCTGTCTTAAATTTGCAAATCAGGGAGAAATATGGAATTGCATATACTATTGAATCAAATTTTTCACCCCTAAGCGATACCGGAATCTTTTCTATTTATTTCGGAACAGATAAAGAAAAACAGGAAAAAGCTTTGGCCCTGATTTTTAAGGAAATTAAAAAACTAAAAGAAAAGCCATTAAATGATCTTCAATTACAAAAAGCCAAAAACAAATTTATTGGTCAGATTGCTTTAGGAGAAGAGAACAGAATTGGATTAATCATTTCAATGGCCAAAAGCTTAATTGACCACGATAAAATTGATTCGCTTGAAACCGTTTTTGAAAAAATAAACGCGGTAAATACAAGGCAGATTGCAGAAATCGTTGATGAGGTTTTAGACATAGAAAGGCTTAACATTTTTACTTTCTCGCCGATAGCGGAATAATTGTTATTTTTGTACCGTTAAGTTTTATTGGCCTGTCACCCTGAAACTCGTGGAAGGATATACAAACAAGCTGGTCTTCGACAGGCTCAGACTGACAAACCGTTGAAATTAATAGCCTCAGGCTTAATCGTCTGAATGAAATATATTATATCATGAAATTACCTATAGTTGCTTACGGGGATCCGATTTTAAAAAAGATCGCAACCGATATTGATCAAGATTATCCAGAACTGGAAAAGCTGATTAGTGATATGTTCGATACCATGTATTATGCAAATGGTGTTGGCCTTGCTGCGCCACAAATTGGTCTTCCAATCCGTTTGTTTATTGTAGATATCGGGGAGGATGAAGATGGAACACCTGGTTATAAAAAAGTATTTATAAACGCAAAAATCGTGGAAGAAGCAGGCGAACCATGGATGTTCAATGAAGGCTGTTTAAGTATCCCGGATATTCGTGAAAATATTTCACGTAAACCTAATATCAAGATAAATTACCTGGATGAAAATTTTGTAGAACATACCGATGATGTGGATGGAATGCCAGCCCGTGTGATTCAGCATGAATATGATCATATTGAAGGCAAACTATTTACCGATAAAATAAGTGTGCTGCGTAAAACCATGCTGAAAAGCAAACTGGATGCCATTGCAAAAGGAAATATCAAAACAGATTACAAAATGAAGTTCCTGAATAAGAGCAAAAAAAGATAAATGTTATGGAAGAGGGAAAATGGAAACGTTTTCCCTTTTTTTATTCATTCCGTCATTGCAAGGCACGGGGTAATCTCAATCGCAAAACAGATTGCTTCGTCAGCTGAAAAAGCCTCCTTGCCATGAAAATTTGTCGATTTTGAATGTCCAGGCCTACAGACTCCAAACTTAAGACTCAAGACTTAATTCTCACTTCGCTTCTTATCGCCGTCAAAAATCTGCTGCATTAATTTACCCCAGGCAAAAGGATTTAATAATGGGTTGGTTTGCACCATGTTTTTATTAACCATCCTGTCGAAGTTGTACCGGTAATTCTGACTGCCGATTTCCTGTCCATCACGTGGTAAAGTCTGGATCAAACCATCTATCGATGAACGCGAAAGATTCTTTTTGGCTATCGCCATATCATCATCAGCCAGTTTCATCGATAGAAATTCCCGCGTAAATTCTTCTGTAGTTGCCCACGGAAAAACACGAACAGAAGGTAAATCAATTACGTTGGATTTTAACTTCACCATGATCGTATACTTACTGTCTGGTGTACCCTCCGGAATTATAGTAGAGAATTTTTTATAGCCAATGGCTGTGAATAAAATAGTGTCGCCAGGATTCACAACAAAACTAAAATAACCACGGTAATCTGCGGCAACCCGTTTGCTTTTGGCGGAGAGATCGGTAATGGTTACGTATGGGATTACATTTGAACTATCGATATCGGTAATAATTCCTGAAAATTGGATAAGTTTTTCCCCGGCCGGCTTCTGCTGTGCAAAAGTAGCAAAGGAAAAAAACAAGCAAATCAGGGTAACACAATATCTCATTGAGACAAAAGTAATTTTAATAATAAAACTTCCTTGTTAAATATTGTTAAAGCTATTCCTGCTCTGCCATGTTTACAGCAACGACTGAAGTGATTTGCGGTACAGCTTTCATTATAGCCTGTTCAATACCCGATTTCATGGTCATGAAACTCATTGGACAAGAGCCACAGTTGCCCAATAACTTAAGCTTTACTGTACCATCAGCTGTAATTTCTTCAACAGAAACATCACCTCCATCAGCCTTTAAATATGGCCTGATAGTTTCCAATGCCTGTTCTACTTGTTCTGTTAAATTCATTATTGGTTATTTAAAGATATAAAAATAGTAATTTTTTAGCAATTCGCCATTTGCGCATTATTGATGGATATCTGCTGTGCAATTTTACTGGCAATGTTTCCAAATATAACATCCAGCAAAGGATTTTGGTTTAAAGCAACCGGCTTACCCTGGTCTCCGGCTTCTGAAATGCTTTGAATAATCGGAATTTCACCTAAAAATGGCACATCAAATCTTTCCGCCAGTCTTGTTCCGCCTCCCTTACCAAAAATGTAATATTTATTTTCCGGCAATTCTTCCGGCGTAAAATAAGACATGTTTTCTACAACCCCTAAAATGGGAATATTGATCCCGGGCATCTGGAACATGGCCAGCCCTTTATGCGTATCAGCCAGTGCAACCTGCTGCGGTGTAGTAACCACAACAGCACCTGATATAGGAAAACTCTGTGTAATGGTGATGTGGATATCTCCGGTACCAGGAGGAAGATCTACAATTAAATAATCCAGTTCGCCCCAATTGGTATCATTAAAAAGTTGCTTTACCGCATTTGAAGCCATTGGTCCGCGCCAGGGCACCGGCTGACCAGGATCTGCAAAAAAACCAAGAGATAAAATCTTGATGCCATATTTCTCAACAGGGATAATTTTTGTTTTTCCATCCGCCGTTTCTTCAGCACCTGGTTTTGCATCAACCAAATCAAACATCGTAGGCACTGACGGGCCATAAATATCGGCATCGATTAAACCTACCTTTGCACCATCCCTGGCAAGCACTACAGCCAGGTTGCTGGATACCGTTGATTTACCTACACCTCCTTTGCCGGATGAAACCAAAATAATGTTTTTGATGTTATCCAATGAGGATGAATTTACAGGCTGTGTTACCCTTGAAGTAACATTAATGCTGATTTCAGCAGTTGCTGACACAAAATGTTTAATCGCGTTAGTACAGGCATTTTTGAGCATCTCTTTCATCGGGCAGGCCGGTGTGGTGAGCTCCAGTGTAAAGCTTATATGTTGATCAGTAATTTTTAGATCCTTAATCATGTTTAAGGTGACCAAATCTTTTTTCAGATCAGGATCCTCTACATTCTTAAGGGCATCTAAAACTTGTTGCGGGCTAATTTGCATGGTATTAATTTAAATTCAAAATTAACAAAACATCGCTACAAATACTTTTATTTAGGCTTTTAAACTGTAATTTTAACACGAAATAAACATTTAATTGTTACGTTTAAGCAATTAACCATTTTAACGACTATATGCGAATACCAAAAATCAAGATCCCTAAAAAATATTTAAAAATCGGAGCCTGGGTTTTAGGTGTTTTTTTAATTGTTTGCATGGCTTTAGGTGCCGTTGCCTATAGCAAAAGGGAAGCGCTGTTAAAGAAAATGATGGCTAAAGCTATTGCCAAAGCTGACCGGGATTATGGACTGGAAATTAAAATCGGCTCTGCCGGATTTACAGGTTTGAGTACCGTAAAAATGACGGCGATTTCTATTGTACCTAAGGAGCGGGATACGCTTTCCAACATCGGCGAATTAAGCGTTGGGGTAAAGCTTCTTCCTTTAATATTTGGTAATGTCAAACTATCAGAAGTAAAAATGAGTAATGGATTTGTCAGTGTAGTGCTGAAGGATTCCACCACCAATATCGATTTTATTTTAAAGCGTAAGAAAAAGGACAGTACAGAAAATAAAGGCAAATCCAACCTGTCAGAAATTGCCAATAATATCCTTAACCAGGTTTTATACAAAATTCCTGATGATATGGATGTAAAAAACATGGTTTTTAAGTTTAACGATCATGATACAGCTAAACTAAGTTTTGCTACGGTTGCTGTAATTGATGGTGGTGATTTAAAATCGACCATTAACGTTAACCATGGAGAATCTACCTGGCATATTGATGGTTATGTAAATCCGGGCAGCAAAGAATTAAGCTTCACCGCTTATGCTGACGGGAAGAAGCTGGAATTGCCTTATCTGAATAATAAGCTTCATGCCAAGTTGAGTTTCGACACCCTTCAAACGGAGCTAAAAAACGCAAAATACAGTGGTAATGATTATAAAATTTCCGGTTCATGGTCAGTTAAAAATATGCTGATTAACCAGCCAAGAATCGCCTCCAACGATATTATTGTTCAAAGCGCAAAATTAGACGCTGATATTTTAGTAGGTCCGAATTACATTGCATTAGATAGCAGCTCTACGGCTTATTTAAAAAATGCTGAAATCCATCCCTTTATCAAATATACTTTAGGAAAAAACAAAATCTACGAACTCAAACTTAACGCTCCTGAACAGGATGCACAAGCGGTTCTGAACGCCTTTCCTCAAGGTTTATTTGAATCTCTGGAAGGCTTAAAGGTACAGGGCAAGGTAAAATACAATCTTAATTTTTATCTGGACACCAAAATCCCGGATAGTGTTCGCTTTAATTCAACATTAACACCTGTTGATTTTAAAATTACAAAATGGGGAAAAACAGACCTGCAAAAAATTAACAGCCCTTTTGTTTATACGCCTTATGAATATGGCAAACCCATGCGTGATATTACCATCGGCCCGGCTAACCACAACTTTACACCATTAAATCAGATTTCAAAAAACTTTATCAATGCCGTGTTAACAGCAGAGGATCCATCCTTTTTTACGCACAATGGTTTTGTAGAAGAATCTATCCGGAAATCAATTGCCGTAAATTATAAGGAAAAGAAATTTAAAAGAGGGGGAAGCACCATCAGCATGCAGCTGGTTAAAAATGTTTACCTCAGTCGCCAGAAAACACTTGCAAGGAAAGCTGAAGAAATTCTCATTGTATGGCTTATCGAACATAATCACCTGGTAAGTAAAAACAGAATGCTGGAGGTTTATTTCAACATCATGGAACTGGGAAAAAACATTTACGGCATTGGAGAAGCATCAAGGTATTATTTTGGCAAGCAACCAGCCGACTTAACGATTGGTGACGGGTTATTCCTGGCCAGCATTGTTCCGAAACCAAAAGCAGCCATGTACAAGTTTATGGCAGGTGGCGGTCTGAAACCTTATATGTTCAACTATTTTAGGTTCATGGGAAACATTATGGCCAGGCGGGGTTTAACACCCGCTGACACTTCTGGTTATGGATTTTACAATGTTCGTTTAAGAGAGGGTTTACGACAGTACCTGGCACCAGATACTTCAGCTGTGGATACTTCAGCATTTGATGGCGACGATGATGAGGGAATGCCGCCAGTGATCATGCAGGATAACAATAAAAACCTTTTCGATCGTATTTTTGGAGGGCGTAAGAATGATACCACAACCGTTAAACCTGCAGATACCACCAAAACCAGAAAACAGTTGAGACAGGAACGCCGAGAGCAGCGCAGGCTGCAGAAAGAGCTGGAGAAAGGATTGTAAATCAGCTGACAATTCACAATTCAACTCAACTTTAATACATTAAACATCACCAAAGAGCATGCACAAAATACAGGTAGAGGATAAAGAATTCGAAATCTTTTTAGAAAATGAGACCATTAATAAAAGGATTCGTTTAATGGGCATTCAAATGAATGTCGATTATGAAAAAAAGTGTCCGTTGTTTATTGGTGTATTAAATGGAAGTTTTTTATTCCTGGCAGATCTCATCAAGGAGGTTGACATCCCCTGTGAGGTGGCATTTATGCGTGTGGCATCTTACGAAGGTACCTCAAGCTCCGGTCAGGTAAAAGAATTAATCGGCCTACCAGAAAATATAGAAGGCAGGGATATAATTGTCGTAGAGGATATTGTGGATACAGGCTTAACACTCACATATATTTTAAAAACCATAAAAGAGAAAAATCCGGCATCAGTAAAAGTAGCCTCACTTTTACTTAAACCTTCCGCTTTAAAGTACGAAATGGAAGATTTAGCCTACATTGGTTTTGAAATTCCAAATGAATTCGTGGTAGGTTACGGATTAGATTATAATGGATTGGGAAGAAACCTGATCGATATTTACAGGGCTACCGGGGCATAATTTTTAATTGGATTAATTTATTTTTCGCACCTTTGCGCAATATTTTAAGATTATGACCATACATAAGGAAGGCTATACCACTATTGCCCTGACCATTTTACTGATTTTTGTGATCAACGCTGTTGTTGATTATAAATACTACGACATCACCTGGTTGCGTTGGTTCATTTATATTTTCTCCGCTGCCTTATTTCTGATTGTCCTGCAGTTTTTCCGCAATCCCAGCCGCAGTTTTTCCAATGGTGAAAACCTGGTGATCTGCCCTGCCGATGGGAAAGTAGTGGTAATAGAGGAAACTGAAGAAGACGAATACTTTAAGGATAAACGTTTACAGGTTTCCATTTTTATGTCGCCGGTAAACGTACACATTAATCGGAACCCGATTTCGGGTGTGGTGAAATTTTTTAAATACCACCCGGGGAAATATTTAGCCGCCTGGAACCCTAAATCATCAACGGAAAACGAACGCACCACTACGGTGGTGGAACACAAAAATGGCACACCGGTTTTATTTCGTCAGATTGCAGGGGCGCTGGCCCGTAGAATTGTATGGTATGTAAAAGAGGGTGATCAGGTGGTACAGACTGAACAATTTGGATTTATTAAATTTGGATCAAGAGTGGATGTTTTCTTACCTGTTGGAACCAAAGTGAATGTTGAACTTAACCAGGTGGTAAAAGGCGGTATCACTACGCTGGCTACTTTAAGTTAATTAAATAATACATTTCTATAAAAACCCTGGCTGGCTTAATGCCACACCGGGGGTTTTCTTTTATTCAGGCAGCGGAATTAATCTTAATCTGTAGTATCATTACCCACTTCCTTTTCTGCGCTGGCAACCGGCACAATGTGGTCGCTGATTAAACGTTGGGTTGGATAAGCAAAATCTGACTGATTGCGCATCACAATGTCCATAATTTCAAGGTTAATTTCCTGGCGGATATCTAAAAAGGCATCATTATTCAGTATGGTAACAAAGTAGTTGATTTCTACAATTAAACCAGAATCACCAAAGCTTTTAAAAGAGGCTGTTCCATCTCCGCTTGTTCCTTCATGTCCATTAATGTAAGATTCAATTTCAGTTACAATCCGCCTGACAGATTCCGCCTTTGTTTCATAAGTTAAACCGATAGTAAAGGCTACTTTTCTGGAGTTTCTGAGTGAAAGGTTTTCTAAAACACCATCAATCATACCACGATTAGGTATTGTAGCCATTGTCCGTTCTGAAGTACGTATCCTGGTGCTCCTGAAGCCTACTTTTTCTACCGTTCCTTCCACGCCGTCTACTTTCACCAAATCACCAACCACGAAAGGTTTATCCAGAAAAATAGTAAATGATCCGATCAGGTTTTCCAGGCTTTCTTTTGCGGCTAATGCGATAGCTATACCACCAATGCCTAAACCGGTAATCAGCGTGAGTACGTTTACTTCAAAAACAAAGCCTAAGAGGGTAAAGAAGCCTATAAAGATCACAAGTGTCTTTAACAATTCCTTAAGAAAGGGCACTAACTGGTCATCCGATTTATTATTGGTAAGTGATGCTTTGTACAACAACACATGGCTAATAAAATCGATAATTCTCAAAATAATCCAGAATATGGAGAGAATAATCAGAAAAAGAAAAATCCGGTCAATACAATCTCCTAAACTTACCGGCACAGCTATTTTCATTTTTCCAACAAGCTTACGGTAATGAAATATAGCCACTTCAAGGGGATGCCTTAATTGATTGATCGCCAGGTAAAGTGTGGTCAGTTGAATGAGTAAGGAGATGGGCTTAATTAATAAAGCCACAAAAGCATCATCGTGTGATTGCTGCGAAAAGTTTCTAAACAACTTAAATAAAAGCTTGCTTAACAGCTTTGAAATAATTCTTTTTAAGATAATCCCTAAAAATAATATTGCACCAAACAGGCAATAAGCCATTACGGTATTACCCCAAAATACCTGATCGAAAAAGGCTGCATCTAACATATCCACAAATTTAATCCTTATGATGGTTATTCACCTTTATTAATGTTAACCCTAATGGTTAAAATATCCTAAACAAAAAAACCTCCACGAAATGAATCGTGGAGGCTATATCTTATAATAAAGAATATTATTTTCTCAAAGATTTGATACGAGCAGCTTTACCAGTTAAAGCACGTAAGTAGAATAATTTCGCTCTACGAACTTTACCATAGCTATTCACTTCAACTTTCTCAATGTTTGGAGAGTTAAAAGGGAAAATACGCTCAACACCAACACCGTTGCTGATTTTACGAACGGTGAAAGTTTCGTTAGCACCCGCACTGTTACGTTGGATTACAACACCTTGGTAAATTTGAACACGTTCTTTATTACCTTCGCGAATTTTATAGTGTACGCTCACTGTATCGCCAGACTTGAACGCAGGAAAATCTTTTTTCGCGATGGCCTGCTCTTCAACAAATTTTACTAAATCCATGATTTTAAGCTATTAAATCGATATTTCAACCCGTGAAATTCGGATTGCAATATTAGGGATTTTTTTTCAATTAAAAAAACTAATTTTATTTTTTCCACAATCTTTTAGAATTCCACATTAATCCTGTGTAAACTCTTCTATTCCAAAAGGTCAGGCCGGCGCTGCCTTGTTCGTTCCAGCGCCTGTTCATGCCGCCATTCGTTTACTTTTGCCTCATGTCCGCTTAACAAAACATCAGGTACTTTATGGCCTCGCCAGTCTGCCGGGCGGGTGTAAACAGGTGCATCTAAAAGCTCACCCTGAAAACTATCAGAGAGGGCAGAGGTTTCATCGTTCAAAACACCCGGTATTAAGCGCACCACAGCATCAACAACTATTGCGGCAGGCAATTCCCCGCCACTCAAAACATAATCGCCTACAGAGATCTCGCGGGTAACAAATACATCACGGATTCTTTGATCAATTCCTTTGTAGTGACCGCATAAAATAATGATATTTTTCTTTATAGAAAGTTCATTTGCGGTGCTCTGATTTAAAGTGACACCATCCGGACTCATAAAAATGACCTCATCATATTCGCGTTCAGCCTGAAGCTTTTCAATACAGGCCGCAAAAGGCTCAATACTCATCACCATTCCGCTGCCGCCGCCATATTGATAATCATCTACGCTTTTCTGTTTACTTGTAGAATAGTCACGCAGGTTATGCACAACAATTTCGGCTATGCCCTTTTTTTGTGCCCGCTGTAAAATGGAATGGGCAAAAGGACTTTCTAATAATGCCGGAAGAACAGTTATAATATCGAAACGCATGGTGCAAAGTTAAGTCTTTAGTCTGAAGTCTATAGTCTGAAGTCGAATTTTCTAATCGAAAGCGTATTCGTACGCCCCTATTCATAAAATTATTCCAATTATCTATTAAGAAATAATAGGCATTTATTATTTATCGCAAATTTTAACCTTTGATAACAATGATATTTTCCTCAAAGTGTAACGTAAGCATAATCTCCAACGTCATATATTAGAAGTTAATACCACTGTTAAATGAAATATCTTTTACTATTTGCTTATATTCTGATCATTAACTATAATGTGCATGCTCAATCTAAAAATCTTAAAAAATTCATTGCAGACTATGCAAGCCAACATCAATTTAACGGAACTATATTGATAAAAAAAGATGCAAAGATTATTTATCACCAAAGTTTCGGATTAGCAGAACGCTCCTTTAATTCACCAATTAAAAACAATACAAAATATCAGATTTGTTCTATCACAAAAACATTTACCGCGGTTCTGATTCTCCAACTAATGGAACAAGGGAAGATAGATCTGAATAAAAAAATAAACAGCTACTTTCCTTCCTACAAGGGAGAAGGCGGTTCAAAGGTGTCCATCCACCAATTGTTAAACCATACATCCGGAATGAAAAATACTGATACTGCTACAGACGCTCATTTTATGAGGTATGGAATTGGGTTTTATCATAATCCTTATACTTTAGAGGAAATTGTAGATAATTTCTGTTCAAATCCACTTATTAACGAACCTGGAAAGACATTTGATTACAACAACGGGGAATACATGATTTTAGGGAGGATTTTAGAAATAATATACAAAAAACCCTATGAAAAAATTTTAGAAGAGCAAATTCTAATTCCATTACACATGAGTAATTCTGGTATCATCAATCATTATAAATTAATACCAAACTTGGCCACGGCATATTATGAGGGTAAAAACATTAAATTAATTCCAAACATACCTTTATATATTGAGGATTTTTCTGCCGCAGGCGCCATGTATTCCTGCACAACAGATCTGATTAAGTTTAATGACGCTCTTTTTAGCCATCAACTGATCAATAAACAAACGCTAAATCAATTATTAACTCCAGGTTTAGATGATTACGGATACGGTGTTTGGATAAGAGATTACAAAGGAGTTATCGATAAGTATAAAAGAATGGAAAGATATGGAAGAATACAAGGCGCTAACTGCGCTTGGTTTCATTACCTAAACCGTAATGTTAGTATTATCATGCTGTCTAACACGAATCTGACTGACTTAGGTGATTTTGCATTTAGAATTGGAAAAGCAATTTTTTGATTTTACGCTATCTGTAAAGCAATATATGTTGCAATAAAATACCATTAACTAATCACTAATCATAAGTTTCATCCAAAAATATTTTATGCAAAAAAAGAGGCCTAACTACAGATGTGAAGCTTTGAAATTTGAATTATTTTACCTTTTCTAAATAAATATCTAACAAACCCTCCGGCAAATCCAGTGTCAGGATTTTTTCTTCATCATCAATCTCTATGATAAAATCTTCATTTAAGGGAAAAAGAATCTCAGTTTCCTGATACATCACCGTTGCCACGAATTGCTGTGGATATTCATTTACTTCTAAAATTTCGCCAAGTTTGCCCATTGTTTTATCAATGGCCATGAAACCTCTTAAATCTGTATAGAAAAACTCACTTTCATCACGCTCGGGCTTTTGGCTTAAGGGCAGATATAATTTTTTCTTCAACAAAGGTTGTGCCTTATCAATATGATCAACATCATCAAAATTAAAATAACCCGTTTTATTTGCTTGTAATTTCGACTCCGCTACAAAGTAAGGGACAAGCTTTCCATTCATGTCTGCAAAAACAACATCAAATTCAAGCTGCTCGTATTCATCAAACTCAAAGAATACTTGTACCTCTCCTTTTAAACCCCTGGTTTTCGTAACGTAACCTACATAAAATGCTTCTTCGTGTTTCATTCCTTAAACTCATTGTATTATCGTCATTGCTTCGTACTTCGCAATAATAATATTGAATAAAAAATAGCTTATATAAAAATAGCGTTCCGAAATTCGGAACGCTATTTTTTGAAACAAAATAATTAAAATTATTCTGCTCCTTCTTCTTTAGTAGCTTCTGCTGCAGGAGCTTCTTCAGTTGCTTCAGCTTCAACAGCTGGTGCTTCTTCTTCAACAACCTCTTCTGCAACTGGTGCATTTTTAGCTGCAATTGCTGCTGCTCTGTCTTCTTTTTTCTTAGCTTCTGCTGCTAATGCCGCTTTACGCACATCTGCTTTAGAAGTAGCTAAACCTTCAGTTTTACCGGAGATTTTGCCAGCTTTAGCATCAACCCAGGCAGCAAATTTCTCGTCTGCTTGTTCTTGTGTTAAAGCACCTTTTTTAACACCACCTTCTAAGTGTTTTTTGTATAAAACACCTTTGTAAGATAGGATAGCACGAGCTGTATCAGTTGGTTGTGCACCACTGTTTACCCAAGCTAAAGTTTTTTCGAAGTTAATTTCGATAGTAGCAGGATTGGTGTTTGGGTTATAAGAACCTAAACGCTCAATGAATTTACCATCACGTGGAGAGCGGGAATCCGCTACCACAACGTGGAAAAAAGGCTTTCCTTTTTTACCGAATCTTTGCAATCTGATTTTAGTTGCCATTTCTTTTCGTATTTATGTATTCAACATAGTTCCCGGAGCTACATACTGCGGGGCTGCAAAGATAACTAAAATACTGTAAATTAAAAACATAGTTTAATATCTTTATTTTCAGGAGATTTGGCTCAAAATTTTTGCACATCCCATATGAAAAAAATTGCGATTGACATGGATGAAGTAATTGCTGACGCTGTTGGCAAATTCATTAAACTATATAACCGGGATTATAATGTTCCGCTGGATTTGAAAATCGATGCCGGAAACGAAATTTTCCATCATGTTCCTCAAGAGGTAAATCAAAAATGGTTTGAATATATTAATGAGCCTGGTTTTTTTCGTGATTTAGAAGTAATTGCAGATAGCCAGCGTGTAATTAAAGCATTGCAGGAAAAATACGATGTTTATATTGTTTCCGCAGCCATGGAATTTAGAAATTCTCTAGTGGATAAGTATGACTGGCTGGCTGAACATTTTCCATTTATTGACTGGCAACACATCATGTTCTGCGGAAATAAAATCGTAAGTACAGATATCATCATTGATGACCGAACCAAGAACTTCATCAATTTCCCTGGCCGTCCTTTATTGTTTACTTCTCCGCATAATTTACTGGTTACGGAATATGAACGTGTAAACACCTGGGAAGAAGTAGCAGGCTTACTTCTTTAATTAGTACTGCTAAAATATAACTGATTTAAAAATACATGTAACATTTTAATGGTAAAATATTCTAATATAGAAAAAATCAAGCTATGTTAGTAACCACAACGCCTACAGTGGAGGGCAGAAGAATTATTAAATATATCGGCCTGGTTACAGGTGAAACCATAATCGGCGCAAATATTTTCAAGGATTTATTTGCAGGTATTACAGATATTGTTGGAGGACGATCAAGTTCATATGAACGGGTTTTGCGTGAAGGAAAAGATACCGCAGTGAATGAGATGCAACAATATGCTGCTGCTTTAGGTGCAAATGCGATTGTTGGTGTCGATTTAGACTATGAAACGGTGGGCAGCGGCGGAAGTATGCTAATGGTAAGCGCCAATGGTACAGCCGTTATTTTAGAAGATTAAGAGATTGCTTATAGCGAAACTAAGCAAAAACAGAAAGTCTTTCCGGTGCGGGAAAGACTTTTCTTTTATGGTATAATGAGGCAAACTAGAAAGATAAAATATCAATCAGCTTTAGCCACTTCGAACTTACTTTTTCTGCATCAATATGCTTAATGGCATGATCAAAAGGTGTAAACACAATCTCCCTGTTCATTTGCCCAACCATTACACTTCTTTCACCGTTTATTAAACCTTCCACTGCGGCCACACCTAACTGGCTTGCCAATACACGATCCATACAGGTTGGTTTTCCGCCACGTTGAATATGCCCTAAAACAGAAACTTTCGTATCGTAATGAGGGTATTTGGCCTGCAGAATTTCGCCCACTTTAAATGCACCGCCATTATCATCACCTTCAGCAACAATAATAATTTTAGAAGCCTTATCTTTTCGGCTATGTTCTAATTTATGTAAAATATCATCGGCATTCATATTGGCTTCTGGGATCATGATGGCCTCGGCACCTACGCCAATACCACTCCTCAAGGCAATTAATCCCGAATCGCGTCCCATTACCTCCACAATAAAAAGTCTGTCGTGAGATTCTGCAGTATCTCTGATCCGATCAACCGCATCAATTACAGTGTTAATGGCAGAATCATAACCAATCGTGAAATCAGTTCCGGCTAAATCGTTATCAATTGTTCCGGGCAGGCCAACAATAGGAAAATCAAACTCTTTAGCAAAGACATTTGCCCCTGTAAATGTTCCATCTCCACCAATCACAACCAAAGCATCAATTTCTTTTTCTTTTAGGTGCTGATAAGCTTTTTTTCTTCCCTCTACTGTTCTGAAAGCTTCACTGCGTGCTGTTTTTAGCATTGTTCCGCCACGTTGAATGATATTGGCCACAGATTTTCTATCCATTGGAATACAATCATTGTTGATCAATCCCTCGTATCCACGGATAAACCCGGTTACTTCTATATCATAATAAATGGAGGCCCTGATTACAGCCCGGATTGCGGCATTCATGCCTGGCGAATCTCCGCCAGAGGTTAAAACACCAATGTTCTTTATCTTACTCATTTGTTTTTGTTCTGGAAAGCTGCCTTTCCGCTGTCTAAAAATTTAATGTAATTTTCAGGTTCATAATCAGCTCCCTGTGGTGGAACAAGAACATGTCCATCGCCATCAACAATCACATACTGTGGCTGAGAATTGCTGTTAAATGTTGCTGCCTGAAAATCACTCCATTTTTTACCTATCGTATTTATCTTTTTTTTGCTGAATGTTGAAACATAATGTTCCGAAACAGGTAGTTCCGTTTTATCATCAACTACCAATTCAGCCATTACAAAATCGTTCTTAAGTCTTTTGGCAACTTCAGCATTTGACCAGACATTATTTTCCATTTTCCGGCAATTTACACAATTCCAACCCGTAAAATCTATTAAAACTGGTTTGCCAAGTTCTTTAGATGCCTGTTTAGCTTGTTCAAAATCATAATAAGGATCAAACCCTTTAGGTGTTAAACGATGAAAGAGTTCTGCATACTTTTTCTCTTTGATTGATGTTTTAGTCTCTGTAGTGGGTTGTGCGGCTGTTAAATTATTCAAATCGAAATCCTGCGTTGCGGTAGGTGGTAAAAAAGCACTAATGGATTTTAATGGTGCACCCCACATTCCCGGAACCAAATAAACGACCCAGGCAAAGACTAATATGGCCAAAAACGTTCTTGGAACAGATAAATACGGCAGATCACTATCGTGCGAAAATTTAATTTTACCCAATAAATAAATCCCCATCAAGGTAAAGATGGCAATCCATATGGCCAAGAAAACCTCTCTATCTAACAAATTCCAATGGTAAGCCAGATCTACATTTGATAAAAATTTAAAAGCAAAAGCCAGTTCAATAAATCCCAAAACTACTTTTACACTGTTCAACCATCCGCCAGATTTTGGCAATGATTTCAATAATGAAGGGAACAAGGCAAATAATGCAAATGGAATGGCTAAAGCAAATGAAAACCCAAACATACCAACCGCCGGGCCTAATCTATCACCTTTTGATGCCGCATCTACTAATAAGGTACCAATTAATGGTCCGGTACAGGAGAATGAAACCAGGGCTAAACTAAAGGCCATAAAAAATATACCCATTAGGCCGCCTTTATCAGATTTTGCATCAATTTTATTAACAAATGCACTTGGCAAAGTAATTTCAAATGCGCCTAAAAAAGATGCGCCAAAAACAACCAGCATTAAAAAGAAAAAGGCATTAAAAATTCCGTTAGTAGAGAGTGCATTGAGCGCATCAGAACCAAAGGCAATAGTTACCAGCATGCCGAGGGCAACATAAATAACAATAATTGATAAGCCATAAATTATGGCCTGACCGACAGCCTTGCTTTTACTTCCTGCCTTTTTAGTAAAAAAACTTACCGTTAGGGGTAGCATTGGGAAGATACATGGCATTAAGATCGCTGCAAATCCAAATAACAATCCTTTGATGAAAGTTTGCCAGAGCGTTAGTTTCTCTTCATCTCCAGCTTTTTTAACTGCAACAGTAGATTTAACAGTATCCTTTTTAACCGAATCTTTTACAATTTTATTAACAGCACTATCCTGTGCCGAGCCTACCTCGGTAAATACCATATCATCTGGTGGTGCCACAGTCGTTGTATCTTGATTAACGCTGGCATAAATCTTAACGGCAGGCAATGTCATAAACATTGCAGCTGTTAAAAACAATATAAAAAACTTTTTCATTTGTGTGTTTGTGTGTTTAGGCCGTGAAATTAAGCATAATTTTTATAAATGATAAGCCGGGAAGTGGTGATGACAGATAGATTTTACTTTAAAACGAAACAGTCCCGATTTTGTCGGGACTGTTTCTAAGTTTCTTATGATCAATTATTTAACCGGAATACTAAATTCAATCTCTTCGGGAGGAAGGCATTGCTTATCGTTACAAACCATAAATTCTACTTTACCTTTAACTGTTGTGGCAGCTTTATTTAGTTTAATCTTTTGTTGAAAAATCACCGATTTTTCAAAATAGCTCACATTCATTTTAAAAGTATCTTCATATTTCACAATGGCTTTCGGCTCAACCGGTTTTCCGACTAATGAAAAATCTTTAGAAGGAGAAAAAGTAAATGTTGTTTTTACGGGACCACCATCTTTCACATTCTGCGAATAAATATGCCACCTGTCTTCTATCGTTGCCTTTAAATATAGAACGGCCTCTGTTTTACTGATTTTTTTTGCGGCATAAGACCAGGTTACCGGTTTTTCAATTTGAGCAAAGGCTCCTGCAATGGTAAATAATACCAAAGATAGTACAAGTGTGATTTTTTTCATTGTGTGTTTTATTTTGTGTGTATAAATTCTATTTCTTTAAAATTGAACGTTTTCTGTTCTTTCGCAGTATGCATAATTAATCGGCCACGTTCATCTACCCCCTTAATTACGCCTTCAAAAACTTCTCCGTTTGCAAAGTAAGATGCCTTAACATCATAATGGTATAATTGGCTTAGGTAATTTTTATGTAAAATATCATAACTGCCGGATTTCAACAGGAGGTAATATTTTTCCATAAAGATGGAAATTTTTTGTAAAATGTTCATCAAATCAGTTTCCTTTTGTATGATCTGCATCAGCGAAGTAGCCTTGTTACCGATACTCTCTGCAAAAATTACCTGGTTGATGTTCAAACCAATGCCAATAACAGAAGATTTAATTACAGCACCTGTCAGTGTGTTTTCAATTAATATTCCGCCCATTTTTTTATTGCTGTAATAAATATCATTAGGCCATTTGATTTTTAACCCCTCAGCTATAAAATCACCTAAAGCTTCTCTTACAGCTAAACTAACTGCCATATTTAAATAAAACTGCTTATTAAGGGGTAAGAATGCGGGTTTCAGATACAGGCTTATGCTGATATTCTTACCGGGTTCCGTTTGCCAAACCAGCTGTTGCTGTCCTCTGCCTGAAACCTGATTATCTGCCATAATAACAGTACCTTCAGCTAATGGCTCGGATTTTGACAACAGATCCTTTAAAAAGTTATTGGTAGAATCAACCTCTTTTAATTTGATTAAATTTTGACCAACAAATAGTGTTGAAAAAGTGTTATTTTGCAAGTGTTGAATTTATAATATAATAATTCCAAAATTAAAGCATTTTAATGGTAAAAAAGAAAATAGTAGCCCTTTCTACTTACCTTTCTGAGTTAGCTGTACAAGGCATACAGGAAAAAAAAGGAGAAGATATAGTGCGGTTAGATCTTAGAAATATTCACACCTCAGTAGCTGATTATTTTATAATTGCAAGTGCCAACTCCGGCACTCAGGTTAAAGCAATTGCAGATAGTGTAGAAAAAGAGATATTTAAGGCCACTCAGGCCGACCCGAGACATAAAGAGGGTCAGGAATCTGCAGATTGGATCATTCTTGATTATTTTGATGTGGTTGTGCACATTTTTAAAACTGAAAAGCGCCACTTTTATGGCATAGAAGAATTGTGGGGAGACGCTGAAAGTACAAATTACCAAAGCGCATAACCTGTTAGAACCATTTTGAACAAGACAATGAACGATAATCAGAATATAAACGACAATAAAAAAATAGGAAGAAAAATACCAAACATTCCTAAAAAACCACAAAAAGGACCAAAGTTTAATGTTTTCTGGATTTATGCAGCAATCATTATAGCAGTTATCGCTGCCCAGTTATTATTTTCTGGCGATGGTGGCAAAAAAGTAGATTACCCGGAATTTGAAAGCAAAATGCTTTTAACCGGAGATGTTGAACGTTTAGTGGCTTACCGGTCAGAAGATTTGGTTAAGGTTGAAGTTTACATCAAACCTGAAGCCCTGAAAAATAAACCTGAATATAAAAAATATAAAAGCACGGGTACTTTTTCTGCAGTAAACACCGGCCCTACAGTATATTTCAATGCGGGTACAATGGATGGTCTGGATAAGCAATTAGCCGAATCTCAGAAAAACCTGCCTCCCGGACAAAAACCAATTCTGGCAGAAAAAGATAGCCGCAGCAATCCTTTCATGGGTTTACTGGTTAATATTGGTCTTCCCTTATTGCTTTTAATTGGATTCTGGATTTTTATGATGCGCCGTATGGGCGGCGGAGGTGCTGGCGGAGGTCAGATTTTCAGTATCGGTAAATCAAAAGCTACTTTATTTGATAAAGAAAGCCAGGTAAACATCACATTTAATGATGTAGCTGGTCTTGAAGAAGCGAAACAAGAGGTGATGGAAATTGTAGATTTCCTTAAAAACCCTAAAAAATACACTAACCTGGGTGGTAAAATACCTAAAGGCGCATTATTGGTTGGTTCTCCCGGCACAGGTAAAACCTTATTGGCAAAAGCCGTTGCAGGTGAAGCGCAGGTACCTTTCTTCTCTTTATCTGGTTCAGATTTCGTAGAGATGTTTGTAGGTGTTGGTGCATCACGTGTAAGGGATTTGTTTAAACAAGCCAAAGACAAGGCGCCATGTATCATCTTTATTGATGAGGTTGATGCCATTGGCCGTGCACGTGGTAAAAACAGTGTGATGGGCGGAAACGATGAGCGTGAAAATACCTTAAACCAATTATTGGTTGAAATGGATGGTTTCGGAACCGATTCAGGAATTATCATTCTGGCCGCAACCAACCGCCCGGATGTACTGGATTCAGCACTTTTACGTCCAGGTCGTTTCGACAGGCAGATTTCTATCGATAAGCCGGATTTAGTTGGCCGTGAGCATATTTTCAATGTTCACTTAAAACCAATTAAAACATCCGAAGAAGTAGATGCTAAAAAACTATCTGCACAAACCCCTGGCTTTGCCGGTGCAGAAATTGCCAATGTTTGTAATGAAGCGGCTTTGATTGCTGCGCGTAGAAACAAGGAACAGGTTGACATGCAAGACTTTCAGGATGCCATTGACCGTGTGATTGGTGGTTTGGAGAAGAAAAATAAAATCATCTCTCCTGAAGAAAAACGAATAGTTGCATATCACGAAGCAGGTCATGCCATTGCGGGCTGGTTCTTAGAACATGCCGATCCATTGGTTAAAGTTTCGATTGTTCCGCGTGGCGTAGCGGCATTAGGTTATGCGCAATATCTTCCGAAGGAGCAATTCCTATACACCACTGAGCAATTAATTGATGGTATGTGTATGACTATGGGTGGCCGTGTGGCTGAAGATATTACTTTTGGCAAGATTTCAACTGGTGCACAAAATGATTTGGAGCGTATCACTAAATTATCATATGCTATGGTAAGTATTTATGGTATGAATGAAGCAGTAGGAAATGTTTCTTTCCATGATCCACAGAACGAATACAACTTTAACAAACCCTATTCTGAAAAAACATCTGAACTGATTGATGTAGAGGTTCGTAAATTGATTGGCGATGTGTATATCAAAACCAAACAATTATTGCTTGACAAACAGGATGGCTTAGAAAAACTGGCGCAAAAACTCCTGGAAAAAGAGATTTTATTCCAGGCAGATCTGGAAGAAATTTTAGGCAAACGTCCTTTTGATACCCGCACAACTTATGATGAATTTGTAAACGGAACCGGAGACCAAAGTCCGGCCGCTGAAGGACTTATTCATGATGGTGTAAGCGATACCGATATCAATAAAGAAGTGAACGGATTAAACCCGGCAGCAGAAAAAGAGTAATGGTTATTATGCGTTAAATTGCATATCAACACAATTATACATATGTTTGAACCCTTGAGCTTTGATAAGTTCAAGGGTTCATTTTTTTATTCCAATGAAAGATAATACGACAGCAAAAGAGCAGATCTTAAAAAAAATAAGAAAAGCACTTTTAGAAAAACGTGAAAATCCATATCCAAATTTAGAGGAAAGTCCGTTGTATAAGAAAAATACAGCCGAACTTGAAGTTTTATTTGCTGAACAACTTACAGCAATATCTGGTAATTTTATTTTTTGTGAAGATGGGATCGATTTTTTTGAAAACATGCTTCAATTGGCTGATCGATTTAAATGGCGTAAAATCTATTGCTGGGAACCAGAACTTCAGGATTTTTTAGCCAAATATGAGTTTCCCTTTTATCAGACGGATAAAGATTTTGAACAGGCTGAGGTGGGCATCACATTGTGTGAAGCCCTGATTGCCCGCAACGGAAGCGTAATGGTAAGCAACAGTGGTGCCGCTGGCAGGAGATTAAGCATCTTTCCACACCATCACATTGTGATTGCGAAAACCAGCCAGTTGGTTTTAGACCTGAAAGATGGTTTTCAGTTATTAAAAAATAAATACGGTAATCAGATTCCTTCCATGATCAGTAACATTACCGGCCCAAGCAGAACCGCAGACATCGAAAAAACACTGGTTTTAGGCGCCCATGGTCCGAAAGAGCTTTTTGTTTTTATGATTGATGATTTGAGTTAATTTAATTGCTCATATATCCCTTGCTCTTAGCTGTATACTTTAAAAAGCCTACGGCTATTCCTGCTCTAACCCAGGCGTAACGATCTTTAAAATAAATATTGTAGGGATCTTCGCCATAATATCCAACCGCGAGACTAAAGGCCGTTTGTCGCATAAAAAATGGCGAATAAAATCCTGAAGCTTCTGCATTTAACCTTCTTTTCGTTGCAAAAAAATTATAATTATCATATTTATTAACTGCGTAAGAAATGTCTAAATTCCAGCGAAATCGTTCTTTGTTAAGATATCCACTATTTGTTTCCTGAAGTTTCCCTTTATTTTTTGCTGTAAGCAAGATATCATTTTCGGTGAACAAATCTTTAAAATAAACATAAGTGCGATATGAAAAGTTATAGCTGATTCTACTAAAACCATAATCACCTTTTAAAATGGGATTATAATTAAAGATCTGATTTTTAAATTCAAGCTGATGATTTATAGAGGTCCAGGTGGCTAAATCATCATGGTCTATTTTACCCCAATTATATCTCAAATAAGCATAATTCGTATAAAAATCCCAGTTTTTATAACTTAATGTTCCAACAATTGGCCTTGGTGTAACATCTTGGCCATTGGAATGGTGCATAAAACCAGCGGTACCATATTTGTAATTAACTTCATCAGTATTTAACCGATAATATGCCGCAACACCAATCCGAAAATCCGGTGTGTAAACTGGACTTGATTTGATATTAAGCATTCTGATTGTAAAGTCTGGCACTACTGCGATGGCTAATCTTGATCCTTTTGTTCCTAACGCCATAAATGAAGTGGTTAACCTGGCTGTAAAAACATACTTATTTTTCGAGCCTAACTCTCCTAGTGGCGCAAAATAAGATAATGGATGGTTTTGACGATAAAAGTCTATGAACCTAAGATTCAGATAGCGCGTGGAATCTTGTGCTTTAATTTGTATAAAACAAGATAGTGATAGAATAAGAAGCGTTATTTTTTTCATAACCGGATAAATAGTTTTCAATGGATTATTTCTGACTTTGTTCTCCAGCTACGGTTGGATTACCCTGGCCAAACAAGCTAAATCCAATGGCAAAACCTACCCATGGCTTTCCCTGGTATCCCCAGCTGACTTCAGTAGCAGATTTATCAATAAAGTCCACGCCTGTAAACAGCCCTATCTGGAACTTGTCATATTGATACATATATCCTGCGGAAAAAGACAGCGCAGAAGCAGAATTGTCTTTGTCAAGTTTAACACCACCTACTGATACGCCTCCTAGCAAATTGCTGGCAGAATATACCCTATTAACATGCTGCCATCTTATACCCGCAGATATTCCAAAATTTATCTTTTCTTCAAAAGTAAATGGTGCCTTCGAATTGCCAAATCTAGCCTTAATCGGTAATGTTAAAAAACCCCAGGTAAATCCTTTTTTATGCGGGTAGATAGATTCACATTTATCATTAAAGTCTTTAAGCGAAATAAAAAACTGCATGTTATTCCCCCAAGAATCAACATAGGCCAAATTTTTATATTTAAAATTATGTAAGGACTTATTTTTTATTTGTGCCGTGTCAATTCCAATATCAGATTTGAATATTCTATAAGCCGAATCAACATTCTTGGAACCTCCTGTGTTATTTTTATTTCTATTAAACGATTTCGTCGCATTCCTGTCTTTTGATCTATTTTCAGTTAACTGATTATAGAATTTTACTTTGTTTGAATCAATACTATAATTCCACACTGATATTATATAACCATTTTCTACTATTTCGTATATATGAAATTTTGTGTCGTTTTTTAATAAAAAAGATAGGCTCGTATCAATTTTATTGTTTATCGGATCATAAACTTTTACTGAAATATTGGTTTTGGTTACAAAGGACTGTCCGATAATATCGGTGCTTTTGCCATTTGACTGGCCGAAAGATTGACCAATAAGCAGGCAATAAAACAATACGGTTAAGCGTTTTTTCATGATTTGCGTTTTTTAGATTGTTTGAGATTCAGTAAAAGTAATACCAAGCCATCCATCCCGCATATACCCGCTATCCGGTATATTCAAATATTCATAACCGATTTATATTTAAATGTTTAACACTTATATGAGGTTAGATATAAAATAAGGGAAACTTTATGCCTGATGAGCAAATGCATTTTTAATTTTATATTTTTACTAACAAACGCTCCAACGATGAATAAAAATTTATTCAATCTGATTTTACTTTTTTTTCTTTCCCTACGCTTATGTTCTGCCCAAACAGGAAATCCAATTTTAATTGATACTGCCCTTAAGTTCAGTATCAGCAAACATGGTTATTTTTATGAAGACAAGCATTTGAACCTGACCATTGATTCTATTGTGCGATACAAGAATGCCCGTAAGCTCACGCCACTTACCCCGGGAAAAGTTTTTAGCAAGGGCTATACCCAATCCTATTTCTGGATTGCTTTTGATGTCGTAAATACTTTAGATCAGGCCGTTCACCTGATGTTTAAAGAACACAGCTCAAGCGTCAACAGGTTACAACTTTATAAACAGGATGAAAGCGGGAAAATTCATCCTCTTGGCTTAACCGGAGATCATTTTCCGTTTAAAAAAAGACCTTACCAAAACCGCAGCTTCATTTATCCGATCATATTGACTGCACATGAAAAGGCTACCTTTTTCCTGTGGGCAGATAAACGCGGGCAGAATATGTATATGCCCATGTCGATCGGCCGCGATATCAATATTATCCAGGCGGAAATCCCGCAACATACTTTATTTGGATTTTATACCGGGGTTTTCATTTTTGCTGTCATTTTTAACCTGTTATTATTCGCCTCCGTCAGAGATCGCATTCATTTATATTATGCGCTATATATTTTTTGTACGCTGATTTTTATCCTGGAAGAAGAAGGACTGGCTTTTCAGTGGTTTTACCCCGATTTGCCTGGTCTGCAGGATTATATGCGCTTAATTATGGCTTCCCTGAGCTGTGGTTTATTAATCCAGGTGATGCAGCTTTTCATCAATCAGAACCAGTCCAACAGCCGCCTATTCAGGTTTACAAATCTCTATAAACGCTTCTGCTGGATGATGTCTGTCATCCCGGTGTTCATGCTGTTTAAATCGTTTATACTTCTTGAAAAAACGGTTTTTTACATCAACAACCTTTTGGCACTGCTCACCGTTATCATTATCGTCATCTGCGTAACAGAAAGAATTAAGGCCGGTTATACACTGGGCTGGTATTACCTCACCGCTACCATAATGCTTTTATTTGGGGTGTTTAACTATGTGTTTAACACTTTAGGCATTACCAATTTTAATCTTTTCAAGCCCAACGGACTTGTGGTGGGTTTAACGGCAGAGATTATTTTTTTATCCTTTGCCCTTACACAACGCTACAATTTTTTAAAAAAGGAAAAGGAGGTACTGCTGGAAGAAAAGAGCAAACACCAGATAGAACTTGCAGATGGTATTTTCAATGCGCAGGAAGATGAACGAAGCCGTTTGGCCAGAGATCTCCATGATGATCTGGGTGGCACGCTGTCCATCATCAAACTCAACATCACCGCTTTTCAGCGCAAAGCGCTTCAGCTCACTGAAGCAGAACGTTCCTTCTATGATCAAACCATTGGCATGATTGAAAAAGCCTGTATAGACCTCAGGGCCATTTCACATAACCTGATGCCTAAAAATTTTGAACATGCAGGCTTAATTGAAACCCTGAATGAACATTTCAAAAGCCTTAACCATTCTGGTAAAATAGTTTTTGATTTTATATTTCAGGTGGAGCATCCTATCCATAGTGCAATGGAAATTACCATTTACCGGATGGTAAATGAACTGATCAACAACATCATCAGGCATTCCTGTGCTTCCATGGCGACCATACAAATCTTATCATTTGATGACAGAATCAATATTATGGCAGAAGATAATGGCATCGGTTTTAATCCGGAAACCGATAAAAACGGACTTGGTTTACAAAACATCCGCTCGCGGGTCAAATATCTGAATGGTAGAATACAGATTGACAGCAATCCAAAAGGCACCACCACCAGCATTGATATTCCATTAAATTCCTAATAAGCATGGAAAAAGACCACATTACCTTAATGATTGCCGATGACCATAAACTATTTGCCGAAGGATTATCGGCCATCCTTTCTACACAGGCTCAATTTAAAATCATCGGTACAGCTGCCAACGGCAAGGAAATGCTGCACCTGCTCAATCACCATTTGCCGGATATTTTAATCATCGATTTAAATATGCCTGTTATGGATGGCGAAACGGCTTCTGAAAAGATCAGGCAATTATTTCCAGCTGTTAAAATCATGGTACTCTCGATGTATCATACAACAAAACTGGCCACTAAGCTCGAAGAAATAGGCGTAAAGGCCTTTGTTCAGAAGGATACCGATGCCGAAACCTTATTCAAAATTCTTACGGGCATTCAGAATGGCGAAAAGCACTTTAATAAAGTAAAAACCATTGTACAATCCAACGCAGTTTATAACATTGATGATCAATTTCAAAAAAGGCATAACCTTACCTCCAGAGAGATGGAAATACTCCAGCTCATCCGTGAAGATTACACCTCCATGCAGATTGCCCAAAAATTATTTATTAGTTTAAATACTGTTGATACACACCGTAAAAATATGGCCCAGAAGTTAAATGTGACTGGTAAAAGCGGATTATTAAAGTTTGCACTCGAAAATAAGCAACGCTAAAAATTTATTTATTTTCCAAATTCGAATATAATTGATATTTTTATACTACATACCGTTTTAGTATGCGGTATTATAATTTATGAGCAAAGTAATAAATACAGTAATAACCGGTACGGGAAGTTATATTCCTGACCATATAATTTCTGGTAACGAATTCCTGAATTCGACTTTTTTTGAGAACGGAAATCGTATTGATAAAGATCCTGCAGAGATTATTCACAAGTTCTCTGAGATTACAGAAATCATAGAACGAAGATACGTTGGTGAAGAGCTGTTAAGCAATCATATTGGCGCAAAAGCTGCAGAAAAGGCCATTGAAAATGCAGGTATTGATAAGGAAACATTAGACTACATTATCTTTTGTCATAACTTCGGAGACATTCCATTAGGCAGCAACAGAACAGATATTTTGCCGTCACTCGCTGCAAAGGTAAAACAACAGCTGGGGATTTTAAATCCAGATTGTGTTGCTTATGACATCATCTTTGGCTGTCCGGGTTGGGTACAGGGTGCTATACAGGCCGATTATTTTATTAAAAGCGGAGATGCCAAAAAGGTAATGGTAATTGGTGCAGAAACGTTGAGCAGAATCATTGATCCACACGACCGTGATAGTATGATTTTTTCAGATGGTGCAGGTGCAGTCATTTTTGAAGGAAAAGAAGAAGAGACGCAAAAGAAAGGGATCATCGCACATAAAACAGAAACCCATGCTGTTAACTATGGTAATTTACTCACGATGGGCAAAGGCGCACATCCGGAAGAAACAAATGGCAATTACTATTTGAAGATGAATGGTCGTAAATTATATGAATTTGCTGTCGTTCAGGTTCCGCAAGTCATCAAAAAGGCTATTGATAAGGCCGGATTAAGTGTAGAAGATGTAAACATTGTATTTGTTCACCAGGCAAATGGCAAAATGGATACCGCCATAATGAAACGTTTATTTAAACTTTATGGCAAAGATACCGTTCCGGAAAACCTGGTACCTATGACCATTTCGTGGTTAGGCAACAGTTCCGTTGCCACCGTGCCTACCTTGCTGGATCTGGTTTTAAAAGAGGAGGTTAAAGGATATAAAGTTAAAGCAGGAGACGTTGCCGTTTTCGCTTCAGTGGGTGCAGGAATGCACATTAATGCATTTGTATATCGGTTTTAATTAGCCAGCCTTTTTAAACCTGCTTTCGCCTGGCTTTCAATGCTGTTTTCATATTCGTGATTTTTCATGGCTATGGCCGTATTGAAAGCCTCTTTTGCTTTTACAGCATTCTTCTTTTTCTCATAAATTTTGCCCATTTGCACGGCAGAATTTGCCGCGAAATAATACTTTAAGCCTTTACCCTGGTTAATGGCGGATTGGTAATAAACCAATGCCTGATCATCTTTATTTAACCCATCATAAACCCTGCCTAATCGATAATTAAATTCAGCTTTGTCTTTTTCACTTGCATAATCTGCGGTTTGCCTGTCAGCCAGTACCTGCAGGGCTTTGGTTAAGTATCCTCCATCAAATAATAACCTGGTTTTCAGGAGATCAACAGGTGGCAAAGGTGCCGCTGCCTCATTTTTAGCTTGCTTATCTTTTTCCGTAAAGAGGTAACCGTTGTTTATAGCTTTAGCCACAAATGTATTATACCCGGCTTTATCACCTTTTAAAAGCGAAATCCATGCAAGATGAAGATTGGCATCTTTAATATAATTCACTCCCTTATTCGACTGTAAAAAGCGGTTAAAATAAATACCCGCATTAAGATCTAATTTATTGAGATGAGCGAGACCCTCCAGATAATCAAGATAAGGAAAGGACTGATAAACCCCGCTTTCCGGCTTTTTAGCTAAAATTTGAATGGCTTCGTCGTTATGTGCATTTTTCAAACAAACATAACCTTGTAGATAGCTTTTTAAAAGACTGGTATCTGCGATGCGCTCCGTATATTTCATTGTTTTGGCATAAGCAGACGGACTATGGGCCACATCACTAAGTACGTAAGCATAATAAAAAACCACTTCATCATAAAATGGCTCATAGGTAGATTTAGGCAGATTATCTGCAAGTTTTTCAAACATATTCAGCCCTGTTTCAAGGTTTCCTTTAATACCAAAAGCAGATAAGGCTGTCTTTAATGCACCATCGGGCAGATTTCCTAAAACGGCATTGATTAAACCGAGACCTTTAAAGTTGAGTTGAAAATCCGGGAATTTCCTGGCGTTTTCCTGAAGGTAGCTATTGGCTTTCTTCACTTCCATCGCCGCATTAAAAAACTCTCCAAAACGGCCCCGAATTAAAGCCCATTGTAAATTTATTTCAGCCTGTGCATAAAGATAATATGGTGATTTTTTGTCATCGTCACTAATTTGATCTAAACGTACAGATTTATTACCCTTAAGCCGATCAAAATCAGCTTTGCTTTCTGATGTAACCAGTGTAAAATAATCAACATAGTTTTCCAGCAGTGGAATAATGGAATTATTGGGGTGCTGTTTTTTTTCGGTAGAGATGTAAGCCCTGGCATTACCCAGTTTTAGTTCAAAAATACTTTTATACGCCTTCAGACAATTGCTGTTAAAATCAAAGTTCGCAAATAGAGAGGTAGACGGAAATATTAACAGAGCAGAAAGAATAATGAAACGCTGTGTCTTAGTCATTTGATATGATATACGTTTGGATGAATTGATGTTTGGATCGTGTAAACTTAAATAAGAACTAAACGTTGAAATGTTATTCTTGTTTTGCGTATAAAATAAAAAACGCCCCGATATTCTCGGGACGTTTTTATAATCTTTATTAAAGGTGCTGATTAGCCTTCTGCAACTTCATGTGTTAAAGCCTCATCAACCAATATACGGCCACAGTGCTCGCAAACGATAATTTTCTTACGTTGACGGATATCCAGCTGACGTTGAGGAGGAATCTGGTTAAAGCATCCTGAGCATGAATCACGATCGATGGTTACAACAGCCAAACCGTTAACTGCGTTTTTGCGCAAACGTTTGTAAGCCACCAATAAACGCTCCTCAATTTGAGGCTCTGCTTTATCCGCTTTCTTTTGTAAATCCTGTTCTTCTTTTTCAGTTTCAGCAGTGATTACGTCAAGTTCGCTCTTTTTAACTTCTAAATCTTTTTTCCTTCCTTCCAATTCTGCTTTTGCAGCTTCATAGATTTCTGTTTTAGAAGTAATTTCAAAACCGTGTTCCTTAATTTTTTTCTCAGAAACCTGAATATCTAAACCTTGAATCTCAATCTCTTTGGTTAAAGCATCGTATTCACGGTTGTTTTTAACTTCTTTTAATTGAGTATCGTATTTTTTGATGGCAGACTGGGCGTCTTTTATTGTGTTTTTACGCGTTACGATAGAATCTTCCAGGTCATCAAGTTCGGCCTTAATTTTTGAAATTCTGGTTTCTAATCCTAGAACATCATCTTCTAAGTCGGCAACTTCCATCGGTAACTCGCCACGTACCTGACGGATTTTATCAATTTTAGTGTGGATATTTTGTAATTCGTATAAAGCTTTTAGCTTTTGTTCTACGGTTTGTTCCATTAAAACAAGTAATTTATGGGGTTTGTATTTTGCTCCGTTAAACGGATTGCAAAGTTAGTAAATTTTTTCTGAATAATTTCAAGCAATAAATTGGATGTAAATTGTTCAGTTTCAAAGTGTCCGATGTCGGCAATGATGATTTTTTCTTCTGCATCAAAAAACTCATGATATTTAAAATCTGCAGTGATAAAAGCATCGGCCCCGGCAGCAATCGCCTCCTTTAAAAGGAAACTCCCCGAACCACCGCATACAGCCACTTTTTTAATTCTTTTTCCAATTACTTCCGTGTGCCTAACTACTTTAGCCTGCATACGATCCTTTACCAAATGCAAAAAATCATAGCCATCCATATCGTACTCCAGCCAGCCCATCATGCCAGAACCAACCAGTTGATGTTTGTTCTCAAGCTGGTAAATATCGTAAGCCACCTCTTCATAAGGGTGATTTTCAAATAACGCCACTAAAATTTTTCTTTCCGCTTGTGTGGGATAAACCATTTCAATCCGCACTTCCGGTTCGCGGTGACGAATACCTTTTTCTCCAACAAACGGATCGGCATCTTCATTTCCTTTGAATGTTCCAAAACCATCGGCATTAAAGCTGCACTCGCTATAGTTTCCAATGTTTCCCGCACCGGCATAAAACAATGCCGACCGCAATTGCTCTGCCTGTGCATGTGGACAATAAGTCACCAGTTTTTTTAATAAGCCTGTTTTAGGCGAAAGCACCTTCGTTCCCGTTAGGCCTAAACGTTCACAAATTCGGGCATTGACGCCGGTATGAATGCTGTCAAGATTGGTATGAATGGCATATAAGGCAATATTATTTTTGATGGCCTTAAGCACAACGCGTTCTACATAGTTTTTACCATTAAGTTTTTTCAGGCCTTTAAAAATGATGGGATGATGGGTAATGATCAGGTTACAGCCTGTAGAAATAGCTTCATCTACAATGGATTCGATGCAATCTAAAGCAACCAGGGCAGCACGAATCTCCATTTTAGGATCGCCAACAATTAATCCCGCATTATCATAGTCTTCCTGATAATTCAAAGGGGCAATGCTTTCCAGGTAATTCGTTATTTCTGATAATCTCATGGTATAAATATAGAAATTTTAGGGTTTCTGTTTGAAAGTAAAATATTTTAGAACCTGACAAAAAACGAAAAGTCCGCAAAACCGATTTTTCTTCGGATGCGGACTTTGAATTTCTGCCGGGATTTCTCGATGTTTATTGAAATCCGCCACCCATTCTTACCATTTGTAAACTTTCGAAAACCGCTTTCTGGTTGTATTCAAATGCCAGGCTTTTATGGTTAATTACATCTACAATGGTTCCAATCATACACAAACCACCAGTAAAGAAGTATAAAATACCCATTCCGATTTGTCCGATGACGAATCTGTGTATTCCGGCGAAGCCTACAAAACCGATTAAGGCCAGTAATAAAATTTCTGATGGTTGTTTTCTTCTGCTGCCGTAAATCATTAAAAAATTGCGGAGCTGTTGTTCATTTAAGCCTGTTGTGGCTTGTTGCAAATAGGCATATTCTTCTGGCGTTATACCTGGTAACGACATTAAAGGTGATTGAAATATATCCATGGTTTCTATGTATTTAAGGTTAAAGTTTTAAATTTTCTCTTATTTCTGATTAATATATATATTCTATAAACTATAATTAAAAGTGCCGGAAATCCGAACCAATGTTCAGCGAAACTTTCGGCAAAATCGCCATGAAAAATATGGCTGATTGACCTGCCCAATCCACATCCCGGACACCAGCCCTGGTAGCCTAAATTAGCCAACGGACAAAGTGTAAAGTGATGCTCATGACCATTTGCTGTTGCCAGTAACACTAAAGCCATCACCCAGAACATGAGTTCTAACGGGAAGTTTTTAATGTATTTCATGCTTTCAATTTATGTATTTTAGAGGATTTGAAACTTGCTTTGTTACACGGATGGGTGCCTATTCGACAAACTGCAGATATAATCCGACGAATCCGTACCTGCACCCGAACAAACTTGCACAAACTTAAAAAACCTTTAACAAAATTGCGGGTTAATATTAAAGATTAAGCTTATTTTTGTGCCTTGAACATTCGTGATTTAATAAACAGATATAAAACCGACGATCGGGTAACAGCGTTTACCAAAGCGTTAAATAGTACTAAAAGCCCGAAGATACAATTAAAGGGATTGGTAGGTTCTGCCGACGCCATTGTAGCACTTTCTTCTTACTTTTTACTTCATAAACCCATACTTTTTATTCTTCCGGATAGGGAGGAGGCAGCTTATTTTCAATCTGACCTGGAGAGCGTTTTGGATAAACAGGTTTTATTATTTCCTTCATCATACCGTAAATCTTTTGATTTTACCCAGGTAGATACCGCCAATGTATTGGCTCGTGCGGAAGTACTAAATGAACTTAACCACGATTCGGAGTATGGAAAAATTGTGGTTTCCTATCCAGAAGCCATCGCCGAAAAGGTGATTGATCGCTCTGCGTTAGAGAAAAACACATTGGAAATTAGCCTCGGTGCTAAACTGGGCATTGATTTTATTAATGAATTTTTAATCGATTATGATTTCGACAGGCGTGATTTTGTTTATGAGCCCGGGCAATTCTCTATCCGTGGTGGTATTGTAGATATCTTTTCTTTTTCTTCAGATTTACCTTTCCGGATTGAGTTTTTTGGCGATGAGGTAGAAAGTATCCGCAGCTTTGAAATTGAAAGTCAGCTTTCGGTAAATAGTGTTAAATCGCTTACCATTGTTCCAAATGTACAAGCTAAATTCTTAACCGAAAGTAACATCAGCATCCTCGATTATATCGATCGGGATACACAGCTTTGGCTTAAAGATGTAGAGTTTACCCTAGATATTGTAAAAGCCGGTTATAAAAAAGCCGTAGAACTTTGGAAGGCACTTCCACTGGCAGATAAAAATCAGAATCCCGAATGGATTGATCCAAAATTTGCTTTCAGTGATGAAAAACTTTTGGGCGATCATTTGCATGACTTTCCTTTAGTGGAATTTGGGAAGCAGTTTTTTTATAAAACAGACGATCGGTTTGAGTTTGAAACCAAACCGCAGCCATCATTTAATAAGGATTTTAACTTACTGATTCATAACCTCAAAGAAAATGAAAAAGAAGGGATTGTCAATTTTATTTTTACTGATTCTCCGAAACAAATTGAACGTTTATATGCCATTTTGGATGACATAGATAAATCGGCTAAATTCACACCGATTAACAGCATGTTGCGCGAAGGCTTTGTTGATCCTCAAATTCAAACGGCTTTTTATACCGATCATCAGATTTTTGACCGTTACTATAAATACAAGCTTAAAAAGGGTTATCAGAAAAGTCAGGCCATTACACTTAAAGATTTACGCGAGTTAAAATCTGGTGATTATGTTACCCATATTGATCATGGTATTGGAAAATATGCCGGATTAGAAAAGGTGGAAGTAAATGGCAAAACGCAGGAAATGATTCGTTTAATCTATGCCGATAATGATTTGCTTTATGTGAACATTAACTCACTCAACCGTATTGCCAAATACAGCGGAAAGGAGAGTGGTGTACCAAAAATGAATAAACTCGGTACTGACGCCTGGGACAAGCTCAAAAAAACCACAAAAAAAAAAGTTAAAGACATTGCCCGCGATCTGATTAAGCTTTATGCATTGCGAAAAACACAGGCCGGAACCGCTTTCTCTCCCGATGGTTATTTACAAACTGAACTAGAGGCTTCATTTATTTATGAAGATACGCCCGATCAGCTCAAAGCTACCCAGGATGTGAAAAAGGATATGGAAGCACCACATCCGATGGATCGTTTAGTTTGTGGTGATGTGGGTTTTGGAAAAACAGAAATTGCTGTTCGTGCAGCATTTAAAGCAGTTGCAGAAGGGAAGCAGGCTGCTATCCTAGTTCCTACCACCATTTTAGCGTTGCAACATTTTAAAACTTTCTCTTCAAGGTTGAAGGATTTTCCGGTTACGGTAGATTATATTAACCGTTTTAAGACCAATAAACAGATCAAAGATACACTGGCAGAAGCCGCAGCCGGCAAGGTTGATATTCTGATTGGTACCCATCGTTTACTGAGTAAGGATGTGAAGTTCAAAGACCTGGGCATCATGATTATTGATGAAGAACAGAAATTTGGCGTAACTGCGAAAGAGCGTTTAAAAGCCGTTCGTGTAAATGTAGATACTTTAACGCTAACTGCTACACCAATTCCAAGAACACTACACTTTTCATTAATGGGCGCTAGGGATTTATCCATCATCAGCACGCCACCGCCAAACCGCCAACCGGTAAGTACCGAGCTTCATGTTTTTAATGATAAATTGATTCAGGAAGCTGTTCAGTTTGAATTAGACCGCGGCGGACAGGTTTTCTTCATTCACAATCGTGTAAATGATTTAATGCAACTGGGCGGAATGATTCAAAAACTTGTACCAAAAGCCAGAATTGGTATTGCCCATGGAAAATTAGATGGCGATGCGCTGGAAGATGTAATGCTTGATTTTATCAATGGTGAAAAAGATGTTTTGGTTGCAACCACAATTATTGAGGCAGGGTTGGACATTCCGAATGCCAATACCATCATCATCAATCATGCACACATGTTTGGCCTGAGCGATTTACACCAGATGCGTGGACGTGTAGGCAGGAGCAATAAAAAGGCTTTCTGCTACTTATTGTCACCACCGCTTTCTACCTTAACTTCTGAAGCCAGAAAACGCTTAAGCGCAATTGAAGAATTTTCTGACCTGGGGAGTGGATTTAATGTTGCCATGCGCGATTTGGATATTCGCGGTAGCGGAAACTTACTAGGGGCTGAACAAAGTGGTTTTATCGCCGAAATTGGTTTTGAAATGTACCATAAAATTTTAGATGAAGCCATTCAGGAACTGAAAGAAGCAGAATTTAAAGGCTTGTTTGAGAATGAGCCAGAACGGCCATTTGTTGGCTTTACGCAGGTAGATACAGACTTGGAGCTATATATTCCTGATGCCTACATTACCAATATTACTGAACGTTATAACCTATATACAGAGCTTTCTAAATTAAGCAATGAAACTGAACTGGCCATTTTTGAAAAACATTTAGCCGATCGTTTTGGTCCGGTTCCGCCACAGGTAAAAACCATGTTAAGTGTGGTGCGTTTGCAATGGTTTGGAAAGAAACTTGGCTTCGAGAAAATTAGCTTTAAGAAAAATAGCCTGCGAGGGTATTTCTTAAGTGATAAACAATCGAAGTATTTTGACTCCAATACTTTTACCAGAATTTTAACTTTCGCTCAGAATCACCCAAGAATGTGCAACTTGAAAGAAGTTAAAAATACTTTGCGCATTGCATTTGATAACGTAAGTACGGTTGAAGAAGCCATTCAAACTTTAGAACTCATTGATTAAAAACGTTAATTCAGTCAGCCGACTGACTGAATTAACGTTAATTCAGTCAGCCGACTGACTGAATTAACAAAATTTACCTATATTTGGATTATGCAAAGTCAAATTTCCAGATATTTAAAATCAACAATTCTCCATAAAATAGGAAAGAATAAAGTGATTTTACTTTTCGGAACAAGAAGGGTTGGCAAAACATGGCTGATTGAACAAATCACCGCTGAAGCAAATATTGAATATATTTTTTTAAACGGAGAGGATCAGGATATTCAAACCTTACTTGCTACCAGAACTACAGCTAACTATAAAAGAATTTTAGGAAATAGTAAATTATTGGTCATTGATGAAGCACAGGTGATTCCTGACATTGGCAAAATTTTAAAGTTGCTAATTGACAGCTTTAAAGATTTGACGATTATAGCGAGTGGTTCATCAGCATTTGACCTCTCTAATCAAACCGGTGAACCGCTTACAGGCAGAAGTATAACCTACTATTTGTATCCGATTGCGCAATTAGAATTAGCACCAGGTGAAAATGGCTTACAAACTGCTCAAAATCTGGAAGAGCGGTTGATTTTTGGTTCATATCCTGAAATATTTCAATTGGAAACGTTGGCAGAAAAATCTCAATACCTAACAGAATTAGTAAAATCATATTTGTTAAAGGATATTTTGATCTATGAAAACATTCAAAACAGTAATAAACTATTTGATCTGTTAAAGCTTATTGCCCTGCAAATTGGTTCAGAGGTTTCAATAGATGAGCTTTCCAGATCATTAGGAATCAGCAAAAATACTGTTGACCGTTATCTTGATTTGCTTTCGAAGGTATTTATTATTTATAAAATTGGCGGATATAGCAACAACCTCCGTAAAGAGGTTACCAAATCTTCGAAATGGTATTTTTACGATAATGGTATCCGGAATGCAATTATCAATGATTTTAGATTATTATCACTTCGGAATGATCAGGGTATTTTATGGGAAAACTATGGGTTTAGTGAACGGATTAAAAAAACCAACTACGAACAACAGGGTGCTCAGTATTATTTCTGGAGAACATATGACCAGCAGGAAATTGATTTAATTGAAACTAAAAATGGAGAGATGGTGGCAGTAGACTTTAAATGGAGTAATCAAAAAAAGAAAATACCTGGTTTTTTTGCTAAAAACTATCCACACGCCTCATTTTCTATCATTAACAAAGAAAACTATTTAGATTTTATACTTTAATGGATCCTACCTTATTACTCGATTTAGTCAAAATGCAAATGCCTTATGGCAAGTATAAAGGCTATCTAATCTGCAATATCCCCGAAAGCTACCTGCTCTGGTATAAAGACAAAGGCTTTCCGAAAGGCAAATTAGGCGATTTAATGGCTACCATGTTCGAAATACGGGTGAATGGCTTGGAATATCTGTTAACGCCTTTGAAAAATCAGCAGCAGTAAATTAAGCGTAATTACTTAATCAATCATCATCCTGAGCGTAATCTAATTTATTAATAGATGCTGAAGTAAATTCAACATGAAGAGGTTCATAATATTCCCGCAGATCAAAATGATTTACGCAGAAAAATCTACATTGATCAGTGTAATCTGCGGGAAACAAACCTATATTTCACATCCATTTTCATCGCAAATGGCATCATCATTTTTATTTAATGAAGTAAGCGTAGTTTTAGGCTGAGTGGCTTTCCATTCTGTAAAACTTTGGGTAAGCGCATCAGTAAAAGCTTCCACAGGTTGTGCTCCGGAAATCCCATATTTTCTATCCATCACAAAATAAGGAACACCACGAATGCCTAAATTCTGGCTTTCATAAATATCATAACGAACAGCTTCGCTAAATTGATCTCCTTTTAAAACCTCTTCTACCTCGGCCTTTTCTAAACCTATTTCCTCAGCAAGATCTATCAAAACTGATAAATCATCAATGTTCTGACTATTTATAAAATGAGCTTCAAACAATTTTTCTTCAGCCTGATCTTGCAAACCGTGTTTGGCGGCCAAATGAATTAGTCTGTGTGCATTAAAAGTATTAGCCGGAATATTTGCATCAAAATCGAGTTTTAAACCTGCATTTGCAGCCATATCAGCAACTTGTTTCGTCATTTGCTTTGCCTGTTCAATCGGCATTCCTTTACTTCTAGAAAGGTAATCGTACACCGTTTCATTGTTTGTATTGTGATATTCAGGATTTAGCTGATAACTTTTCCAATCTACCGTGATCTCATTTTTAAAAGGCAATTTTTCTATGGCCTGCTCAAAATGACGCTTACCAATATAGCAAAACGGACACATTACATCCGACCAGATTTCTACTTTCATGAAATAAAAATAACTACTTTATAAGAATGCTTAGTAAGCAGAAAGTAAAAAGGCCCACAATATAAAGGATACCGATCTGCTCAATCAATTTTCTATTTATACAACTGATTAAAAATCAATTTAAAGGTTCCATGGGTTTGTGCCCTAAAGGCTATTTCCGGACCAAAAGCCAGTAACTTTCCTTTTCCTACATTTGCCTCAAAAGCTGTTACACCATCCTGCAAATAAGCCTGACCCCAGGCCCAACCGCTGCGCAAAGGTGCAGCAGATTTAAACCACATCAATGGTTTAATTTTTCCAGCGGTAATGGCATCTCCAGTTAATTTAAAAACCGGACTATTATCAAAATACACATCCGCATCATTTTCCATTCCCCAGTTAGCAGGTTGTTTGGGATCTAATTCAACCTGCAGAACACTTCCAGGTACATAATATTTCTCTGCCGGGAGTTTCTTTTCTTCGCCATTTACAATCTCCATTATGGCGTTGCGAACTGGTAAGTTTAAATGATAAGCCAGATTTGTACTGCTGCCAATGGTTACAATATTTCCCCCTTCTTCTAAGAATTGCTTTAATTGAGGTATAGATTTATCTGCGGTAATCCTACCTAAACGATTTCTGTATGCCAAAGGAATATCTTCTGCTTTAGGCCCGAAAGCTCTTGAGCCGAAGCCACCACCCTGTAGTGCCGGAATTGCGCCACCAACGAAAATAATTACATCATATTTAGATTTTAAACTTCCTGCATCAATATCCTGCGGATAAATAACGGTAGCATGGTAATGATACTGCTCCATAATAAAACGCATCCAACCGGATGCCATTGATCCACCATAATTATCCCATAAGGCAATTCTTGAAGCAGAAATTTTCGTTTTATCTTTTGGAATAGTCGCAGATTTTAATTTCACATTCGCCTTTTCCAAAACAGATTTTCCGGCAGAAGAAACATAAAAATCTCCGTTTTCCTTCGAACGGTAAACCTCTACTTTATTTTTCAATAGATCATTAACAGCGGTATAAGAATCATTTTGTGCAGCACTTAATATATAACTTTTTCCAGTGAGCTTATTTTCAGGAACCAGTAACTTACCATATGGATTTTTTTCAAATGGTCCGCTAAAATCATCCTGGATACGGTCGAATTTTACGTCCATTAAATAAGCCAATGTCCATCCGGCAGCATCATAGGGTGGTATAGGGGCACCACCTTCATATTTGAAATCATTCGGGTGATCTTGTGGCTCAAACATATCTAATACATGTGGCCTAAAAGCTTGGTCAGTTTTAACCACATAACTCCCGGTAGGATATTTTTTCCCGGCAACAGTAAATGGAGCAGTTGCTTTGTGCACAATAATTCCTGTTCTTATCAGCGCATTCAAAAATTTGATCGCCGTATTAAAATCAGCCTGATCAGCAGATAGGATATACCCTCTTGCATCTCTGTTTGCCGGTGCCTTCATCACGGTATCAAAATATTTTACACTCATCATTTGTCTGGAGCCAAAATCATACTCACCAACATCTGCAGTATTCGATCCGCCTTTTTTTGCTGCCGCATTAATGGCTTCAATCTTTTTAGGTGAAAAAGACCAGGTATCCTTCTTACCTTTTTCAATTGAATTTCTGCCCATTTGATAAATATTAAAAAGCAATTCGTCTGCATGTCGCTGCGCATAATTTAATACAGCGTAATTTAGAGAAACAGAATAGTCAATGGAGTTTTTAAAAAACCATTTCCGGGGAGTAACCGGGTTAGGTGAATCACTGTTTGGCAATAACCTTGAAGGTACTAACGGGATTTCTGATGGTGTCGGACTACCAACAATCTCCGTCAGTAAACCAACCATATTATGAAAATAAGTGGTTGTCCTCAACCCACCATTATACCAGGTTGAAAACACTGAACCTCCACGTTGTGTATAACCAGGCTTTCCTTCTACATTTAATCTGGTATGCATGGCCGCCCCAACCGCATCTAAACTGGTTAAGAGTGTAGCATCGAAAACATAATTGAAAGGATCGCGATAGGGTGGCCCAGCGACAACAGTTCCGGCAGGGCCTGCCTGATGATGGTTATACATAATCTGCGGAATCCATTCTACAAAAAGCTGTCTACCAATGTTTTGGCTTTCCTTCAAATTCAGCATAAAAAAATCCCGGTTATTATCGTGCCCGGCATATTTTTCATAAAGAACAGGTAAACCAGATAACACTCTCTTTGCAGGATCTTTTTCACGCATGTACCAGTTACTCACCAATTCCTGCCCATCAGGATTGGCATGGGTAAATAAAATAATTACATTTTCAAGAATTTTAGTGGTTTCAGGATCCGTTTTAGAAGCAAATTCATAAGCAGTTTGAATCAACTGATGTGCACCAACGGTTTCAGTTGCATGTAAACCACCATCAATCCAAACCACTGCCTTTCCTTCCCGAGATAGTGCTTTTGCCTGCTCAGTTGTAATTTCTGCATGGGCAAGCTGTTGCGAAATTTCTTTGTAACGATCCAGCTTTTGAAGGTTCTCAGGTGAAGAAACAATCAGCATATACTGATTTCTTCCCTCTTCAGTTTTGCCAATATCAACCAGTTTCACACGCTTAGATGTTTCGGCTAATTTTTTAAAGTAAGCCTCGGTTTGCGTATAGGTAGCCAACTGGTAATTATCGCCGATATCAAAACCAAAATGTGATTTTGGAGAAGGTACTTCCTGCGCAAAAGCACTGCCGTTTACGATTAGAAAAGCCAGGAATAGCTTTCTAAATTGCATTTTAATCATAGTTTAGGTTGGTTTGTTGGATGCTCAAATATAATAGCGAAAAGAATGTAAAAACAGAGTGCCGTAAATTTGTTACACGACATCTTTTACCAAAAAATAGCTAAGTTTTTTTGACTTTTATATTTTGAAAACAGAATAATATTTGTTTCCTGTTACAATTACTGCGTGTTAATAAATACATTTGTATTGATGCAAGTTCTTAACTTTATTTTTCATCAACCGATATCGGTTTTACTTAGCTGTAGATTAAAAGGGAATCGTGTGCAAATCACGAGCTGTCGCGCAACTGTAAATTCTGTCTTTTAAAATAAAGACAACGGTTTTATCAATAATGCCACTGTTCTGTTTTTCGGGATGGGAAGGCGATAAAACCGGGAATAAGTCAGGAGACCTGCCAGATATCAAATTGACGGTGCTTTCGCGTAAAAAAGCAACAGGTCAGGTCTGATAGGTTCACAATAAAATTAACCATTATTAAAATTTGCTTTAAGCTTTTGGCTGATGAGTGGGTTTTATATGCCCCTGCCTTTCCTTTTCATTTTTTACAGAAATCATTATAGAATATTGCTTGAGGACTTTTAAACGATTTATTTACTTAATCTTTAAAAGAAATGCTAACGCAAAACCTAGGCTATCCGCGAATTGGTAGCCACCGCGAATTAAAGAAAATCTGCGAAAATTACTGGGCAGGTAAAACGGGCTACAAAAATGTACTTCAGGTAGGAAAAAACATCCGCCACGAGAATTGGAAACTTCAGCAGGAAACCGGAATTAACCTCATTCCTTCGAATGATTTCTCTTTCTATGATCATGTGCTGGATCATTCGTTAACTTTTGGTGCCATTCCGAAGAGGTATAACGAAGTGATTTTAAAAAAGGGAAACACTGAGCTGGATCTCTATTTCGCCATGGCCAGGGGCTATCAGAAAGATGGGCTGGATGTGGTTGCTATGGAAATGACCAAATGGTTCGACACCAACTACCATTATATTGTTCCTGAATTTCATAAAGAACAACCTTTCAAACTTTTCTCCACCAAAATAATTGATGAATTTTATGAGGCCAAGCAACTGGGGATCATCACAAAACCGGTTTTAATTGGCCCGGTTACTTACCTTTTGTTGGGTAAAGAAAAAGAAAGTGGTTTCGAAAAGATTGATTTAATTAAAAACCTGCTTCCTGTTTATCTGGAAATTTTAGCCCGTTTGGATGCTTTGGATGTTGAATATATTCAATTTGATGAACCTTTTCTGGCTTTAGATTTATCAGAAAAGGAACAGAAAGCATATGAATATGCCTATAAGGAAATTCGGAAAGCCTTTCCAAGAATCAAGCTGGTTCTTGCAACATACTTTGAAGGTCTTGGTAATAACCTGGCGTTAACCACATCACTTCAGGTAAATGTTTTACACATAGATTTGGTAAGGGCTGAAAATCAACTGGCTGAGGTATTGCCTCAACTTAAAGAAAATACCATCCTTTCATTAGGTGTTGTAGATGGTAGAAACATCTGGAAAAACGATTTTGAACATTCCATCGCTGTGATTAATCAAGCTATTGAGAAAATAGGCACAGAACGTGTCTGGATTGCACCATCATGTTCTTTAATCCATGCTCCGGTTGATTTGGAAAATGAGACCAATGAAGAAAATTTAACTGCTGAAGTAAAACAATGGCTGGCTTTTGCTAAACAGAAAGTAACCGAAATTGTAACCCTGAAAAAGCTGATCTTGAACGAAGGCCCTGCATCTACCCTGCAAAAACTAGAGGAAAACAAAAAGGCTTTAAACAACAGAAAAACATCTACCTCTATCCACAATCCTATAGTAAAAGAACGCGTAGCCAATTTAAAGACTGAAGATTCAGAACGTAAAAGTCCTTTTTCTCTGAGAAAAATTAAGCAGCAACAACTTAATTTACCAAAGTATTCTACAACAACAATTGGTTCATTTCCGCAAACAGCAGAAGTAAGAAGCTGGAGGGCTAAGTTTAAAAATGGAACTTTTACGGAAGATGAATACAATACACTTATAGCCGAAGAAACTGCAAAGGCAGTAAAATGGCAGGAGGAAATAGACCTTGATGTTCTGGTACATGGTGAATTTGAACGCAATGATATGGTTGAATATTTTGGCGAGCAGCTGGAAGGTTTTGCCTTCTCGAAAAATGGCTGGGTACAAAGCTATGGCTCCCGTTGCGTAAAACCGCCCATAATTTATGGTGATATTTCACGCCCGGAGCCTATGACAGTGAAATGGACATCGTATGCGCAAACTTTAACATCCAAATACATGAAAGGGATGTTAACCGGACCAGTAACTATTTTACAATGGTCCTTTGTGCGTAATGATCAGCCACGGTCAGAAACCTGTACGCAAATTGCATTGGCCATCAGGGATGAGGTTGTCGACCTGGAAAATGCGGGGATTAAAATTATTCAGATTGACGAGCCCGCTATCAGAGAAGGTTTACCTTTAAGGAAGAAAGACTGGCAGACTTATTTGAACTGGGCTGTAAATGCCTTTAAAATTTCTGCAAGCGGTGTTAAGGATGAAACACAAATTCATACACACATGTGTTACTCTGAATTTAACGATATTATTCAAAACATAGCAGATATGGATGCTGATGTAATTACTATTGAAACTTCGAGATCCCAAATGGAGCTTTTAGATGCTTTTGCCACCTTTAAATATCCGAATGAAATTGGCCCTGGAGTTTATGATATTCACTCTCCACGCGTACCTAAAAGGGAAGAAATGGTTCATTTACTTAAAAAAGCGAAGGCTGTTATTCCTGGAGATCAGCTTTGGGTAAATCCAGATTGCGGATTAAAAACCCGTGGTGGGTTGAAACCAAAAAAGCCCTGATCGAAATGGTGGAAGCCGCTAAAGAAATGCGTAAAAATGAAGATGTTTTAAGCACAGCCACACAAAACTAATTCATTTTTACCATACCCGTGTGGTCGATCAGGCAAAGAAACACGATCGTTTTCTCTAAAATAAAACCTTACTTTGACAACTTTTTAAGAAAGAAAGTTGTCAAAGCTTTTTACACCCTTTATATTTAACCCATGACCTTAGAAGAAAGAATCGAAAATTCAAAAACCAGTATTTTTAAAGCCGTTTTTCCAAATACAACAAACCATTATGATACCCTTTTTGGTGGTACCGCCATGCATTTAATGGACGAAGTGGCATTTATCACGGCTACAAGATTCAGCAGGCAAATAATGGTAACCGTAAGCAGCGACAGAATCGACTTTAAGAAACCAATTCCGGCAGGAACCATTATTGAATTGGTAGGAAAAGTAAATCATGTAGGCAATACCAGTTTAAAGGTGAATGTAGAAATTTACATTGAGCAAATGTATGCAGAAGGAAGAGAGTTGGCCGTACATGGCGATTTTACCTTTGTAGCGATTGATGAATACAAAAAACCAGTTCAGGTGATTAAATAAAGCTTTATTTTACCATATAAGTGCTATAGTAAAACCCATTAACCTTATATTTTTCTTATATGGTTTATACTATATAAAATCCAAATGGTTTAATACAAAATCAGGTACAAATAAGCATAAACCACTGGTGCGGCTAATAATAACCCATCAAAACGATCTAACAAGCCACCATGGCCGGGCAATAATCCACCACTATCTTTAGTATCTAGACTTCTCTTCAGCATAGATTCTACCAGGTCTCCGAGTGTGCCAAAGCTGGCTATTAATATGGCCATTCCAGCCCAAACCCATGATGGATTTTCGGTAAATAAAAATGACAAACCATACGCTACCAAAACGCTGGTAAACATTCCCCCAAAAAAACCTTCCCAACTCTTCTTTGGGGAATGACGTTCAAATAATTTGCGCTTACCATATTTTACACCAAAAAGATAGGCACCCGTATCATTAGCCCAAAGCATCAATAAAAAAGCCAGCGGAAAATGAAAATTGTATTCACTCCAGTTTTTTAAAAACCCTAAAGCGTGGAAAAAACAGAAAGGAATGGTTACATATACAAACCCTACAAATGTATAGGAGATATTGGCAAATGGAATTTTGTTCTTCTTGTAAAGTTCTGTGATAAAGACAGAAAAAACTAATGGAATACAAAGCAGAAGATATTTAACATCATATTTTAGATAATGCAAACCAGCCGCCATCAAAAATATCAATGCTCCGGCAATTAAACCAATATTACGGTGAGGCCGGATTCCTGAATTTTTAATTAGCTTATAAAACTCAAAAAGAGATAAAATACTTAATACTAAATAAAATATGGTGAAGGCATAACTTCCTAAAAAGATGGAGCCTAACATTACAATAGTAAAAAAGAAAGCGGTTATTGCCCTTGTTTTCATTTGTGATAGTGGGTAAAAGGTGTAGAACTTAAGGTCTTATTACTATTATTCAATTTCGTTTTCAACGATGTATTCAATGGCCTTGTTAAAATCGTCCTTACTCACCAACACATGGATTTCACCTAAATGGTAGGCAGATAATTGCTTATTTATTGTAACCGCCGGAATACCAGCCTCAGTTAATCCTTGTTTTAATACCTCTGCTGCAAATGCATCGGAAGTTGTATAAACTTTAATCCAGTTTTCGCTCACGTTCTGCTTTGTTTTTAAAAAAGTTAAACAAAGCTATGGTAATTATTGCACTAATTAAGTAACCATACAACGGAAATCCAATAGGTTCATCTGCTTTATCCATTGGCATATTATGCTTTTGCATATAAAATGCAGTGCAAACAGCATATGCATTATTAATGAAATGCGCCAGCATAGCATACCAAAGGCTACCACTAAAATAGTATAAATAACCAAAGCCTGCGCCTAAAAGCATCCGTGGGATAAAGCCGTAAAACTGAACATGTATGGCACTGAAAATAATGGCTGATAACCAGATTGCAGTGTGCGGATTATTAAAAGCCCTGTTTAGTGATCTTTGCACACCTCCGCGAAACACCAGTTCTTCACCGATAGCAGGCAGAACTGCAATCATGATTAAATTAACTACAAAATCGAAATTGTTCCTTACGGTGAGGAGTTTAATTGTAATCCCCATCGCAGCATCTTCTTTCTCCTTCATCCATTGCTCAATTCCTTTTAAAAATTCAGGCAAGATCATCTTTTGGTTCCAGATTACTGTCCATTCCATTAATGGCATACTGGCGATCATAATCAGGAAAACCAAAATAATCAGCGGAAATTTTGGTTTACCAAGCCCATAAAATTTAGCTACCTTTTGTTTCTCCGTGAGGGCCAGGGCTATTCCTGGCACAATAAAGGTTCCTATTGAGGAAAAAATTTGCATGACTTTCAACCCATTCAGATATGACGGTTCACCCGCTAAAAGTGCATCTACATTACTAATCAAATTTGTACCATACATTAAGAAGGCAATCACTAATCCAATTAACGCAAAAACCAGTCCGCCAGCAATTCCGTAAAATAGAAGTAAAAGTAATTGTAAAAAGGGATTGATTTCTTCCTTATTAGGTGTTACAAAATTCATTATTTGTACTTTTGTATGTATTATTAATCGTTGAAGATAGAAAATGTCTGTTAAGATAGGAAATATAGATTTAGGTGAATTCCCATTATTGCTTGCCCCGATGGAGGATGTGAGTGATCCACCATTTCGTTATGTATGTAAAAAGAATGGTGCGGATTTAATGTACACTGAATTTATTTCTTCTGAAGGCTTAATTCGTGATGCGGCAAAAAGCAGGCAGAAATTAGACATTTTTGAGTATGAAAGGCCGATAGGCATCCAGATTTTTGGAGGTGACATTGACCACATGCGTGAAGCTTCGGAAATTGCGTCGGCTGCAGGACCAGATCTGGTCGATATTAACTATGGCTGCCCGGTTAAAAATGTGGTTTGCAAAGGCGCCGGCTCAAGCTTGCTTCGGGATATTGATAAAATGGTTAAAATGACAGAGGCTGTTGTTAAGGCTTCACATTTACCAGTTACTGTAAAAACCCGCTTAGGTTGGGATGATGACAGTAAAAATGTTTATGAAGTGGCTGAGCGACTTCAGGACGTTGGTATTCAAGCTTTAACCATTCATGGCAGAACAAGAGCACAGCTTTACAAGGGCGAAGCAGACTGGTCATTAATCCGGGAAATTAAGCGTAATCCCAGAATTAAAATTCCGATTTTTGGTAATGGTGATGTGGATAGCCCTGAAAAGGCCGCTAACTGGCGTATGGAATATGAGGTAGATGGCATTATGATTGGCAGAGCTGCCATTGGTTATCCATGGATTTTCAGAGAGGTAAAGCACTTTTTTAAAACCGGAGAACATTTACCTGGCCCTACCATTGAGGAAAGAATTGAAGTATGCAGAACACATCTGGATAAATCGTTGGAATGGAAAGGTCCTAAAACCGGAATTTTTGAAATGAGGAGGCATTACGCCAATTACTTTAAAGGCTTGCCTGACTTTAAACCTTACCGCATGCGTTTAGTGGCAGAACCTGATATTCAAAACATTTATAGCATTTTGGAAGAAGTGGCAGAAAAATTTGCCAGTTATGATGCCACTAAAGTACTGGCCTGATTTTTGAAAAGTTTTTTATACATTCGTATATTACCATGGTTACAGCAATTACAGATGGAGTTAAAGTTTCAGTAGAAACGATTTACCAGCCAGAATATTCCAATCCGGCTAATGAACATTTTATGTTTGCTTATCGGGTAGAAATCGCTAATCTTTCTGATTATGCCGTTCAATTATTACGTCGACAATGGTTTATTTTTGATTCCAATAGTAGCCGAAGAGAAGTTGAAGGCGAGGGCGTTGTAGGTTTACAGCCTGTGATTCAGCCAGGGAATACCCACGTATATGTTTCAGGATGTAATTTAAAAACAGATATGGGTAGCATGAAGGGTGCCTATCTGATGAAACGAGATGTAGATGGTTCAGAGTTTGAAGTGAATATTCCTGAATTCCAGTTGGTTGCCCCTTACAAATTGAATTAATTTAATTTTCAACAGATAAAATATCATTATTTTTTATAGAAACGTTAAGGCTGTTCCCTTTGGTTCAGATCATTAAACAAAAACGGCCGGAATTGATTCCCGACCGTATGTACTTTTATAATCTGATATTTTAATCCCTGCCTCTTCCAAATAACATGGACGCATAATAAAGAAGGTTGGCTAAGGCACCAACTGCTGCCACTACATAAGTCATGGCTGCCCACCACAATGCATCTTTAGCCTGCCTGTTTTCTTCCTGCGTTTGCATAACACCCTGATTATTTTTTAACCAGGCCAATGCACGGTTACTGGCATCAAACTCTACCGGAAGGGTTATAATACTGAATACTGTAACCAAGGCCAGTCCTAAAACACCAATGGCCAAAACAATTGGTGTAACATTAACAACCAATAGCATAACACCAATTAATAAAACCCATTGCAACAGATTAGATGAAATACTAACCAAAGGTACCATAGTACTTCTTAAGTTAAGCCAGGAGTAAGATTTGGCATGTTGAACCGCATGTCCACATTCATGTGCGGCTACAGCGGCCGCGGCAACACTGCGGCTGTAATATACATCTGTACTTAGATTTACGGTTCTATCTGATGGATTATAATGATCGGTTAATTGTCCTTCGGTGCTCATCACTTTCACATCGTAAATTCCATTATCATGCAGCATTCTTTCTGCTACCTCCTTGCCCGATAAACCAGAGCTGATTTGCATTTCGGCATACTGAGAAAATTTATTTCTAAATCGCCATTGTACAAACATGCTCAGCAATAATACCGGGATGATTAATATTAAATAAACTCCCATTTTTTTGTATGTTTTTCATTTAACTGTATATCAAAAAGCGTTCCCCATTTATTTAATGCGATAAATACTAAATACATAGCTTATCAAGCATGCTTTTAATAACCCGAAAAATATTTCATTTTTTAAATCAGATATGATTTTATTGAAGTCTTCCTAATGTGATTTGAAACAATGAATCTCAACCATTGATATTTTAGCAAATTGTAAATTTTATTCCATGCTAGTGACTAAAACATAGCTCTCCTGAATATAAAAGCACATTTATTCAATTAAAATAATTGAGTATATAGTTAATATATCCTTCAGGAAAATATTTTAAAAAAGCTTTTTCAATAAGCTAAACTACGAGAGAGATACAGTATGTTCATATTTACTTTTAAGTGATGATTATTTAGTGTTAACAGAATTAAGCCGTCGAAATTACCTGTATCAAAAATTGAACATCAAGAATCTATATCCTACCCGATGTAAGCAAAGTTTAATCTACATAACGCTATGATTAAATGAAGTTATTTGAAAACGACTGTTTTATTTCCGCTAACAAATACCCGGTTTTCAAAAATTAATTCTAATGCTTCAAGAAGTACCTTTTTTTCTATTTCTTTTCCTGCCCGAATCATTTCCTTTACACCAAAGTTATGGTCTACATGTGTAGTGTGCTGCGTAATAATGGGCCCTTCATCCAGATTATCCGTAACAAAATGAGCTGTTGCACCTATTATTTTCACACCACGTTCAAACGCTTGCCGATATGGATTTGCACCAATAAATGCAGGCAAAAATGAATGATGAATATTGACAATCTTACCCGCATGATCTTTTACAAAATCAGCAGAAAGAATACGCATAAATTTTGCAAGAACCAGATAATCAATATCAAATTGATTGATAATTCCCTTTATCTCTGATTCAAATTGTTCTTTATCTTTATTTTCATGCGATACATAGAAATAAGGAATACCCAGCTTTTCTGTAAAGTTTCGAAGTGTTTCATAATTACCAATCACACATTGAACATTCGCACCCAATGTTTTAAATTGATTTTTAATCAGAATTTCAGATAAGCAATGATATTCTTTAGTGACTAAAATGGCTACCTGTTTTTCCTGCTCCGTAATTAAATTCACTTCAGCATTATTGGGCAGGTTTTCCAGTAGCTTTTCTTTTAATTTTACTGTCTCTTCAAAATTTCCTGTACACGCAATACGTGTAAAAAATGCTTTATTTGCCTCATCCACAAATTCACGCATGGCAACAATGTTAAGATGATGTGATGCCAATACACGGGTAATGTTGGTTACTAAACCTACCTGATCGGGACAAGAAATAAGTACTGTTAATTTGTTCATCTTAATAATTAATATTCAATATTAAGAAATTTGAAAGCAGATTCTTAATAAATATGTTTCTTAATCCTTTTTAACAGATGATAAGAGATCTTGTTTAGCAAATTATTTTGGTAAATAAATATAAAATATTCATTTTTACTAAAATTTTTATCATTATGGAATACGCTTCAATTGCCCTTCTACTCATTATCTTAATCGTAATGGTTGCCCTTTTCTTTAAAAACTCCAAATCATCTTTATCATTAATCTCTACTGATGATTATGAGAAAATAAAAGCGGAGAATGAGTCATTGAAAATTAGTCTGGCAAAAGCAGAGGAGCGGGTTTCCAATACCAGTTCAGAAAAGGAACACATCACAAATTTATTGAAAATGGAGCAACAGCGATTAATTGATGAATTGCAAAGTGAACGCGATCGCCTGGCTGATGCCAATAGAGAACTGGAAAGTACCCGGTCTTTTTACATTGCAGAAAAAGAAAAACTGGTAGAGCAAAAGGCAAGCTATGAACAATCTCAGCAGAAACTTAATAAGGATTTTGAACTCATTGCCAATAAAATTATGGAAGAGAAATCAACCCGGTTTGTAGAGCAAAATAAAATCAATTTAGATTTAATTCTTAATCCACTAAAAGAAAATATCAAGGCCTTTGAAGATAAAGTGGAAAAGGTGTATAAAGCGGAATCTGACGAAAGAAACATTCTGAAAGGTGTAATATCAGAATTGCAGATTCAAAGTAAAATGATTCAGGAAGATGCCAATAACTTAACCAAGGCGCTTAAAGGTGATAATAAAAAGCAAGGAAACTGGGGTGAAGTTATTTTGGAAAGGATATTGGAACGTTCGGGTTTAGTTCGTGATCAGGAATACCGTATTCAGGCTTCGCATACTTCTGCTGAAGGCGTCCGATACCAGCCTGATGTGGTAATTGACCTTCCTGATAATAAACACCTTATTATTGATGCTAAGGTTAGCCTGATAGCTTATGAGCGCTCTGTATCTGCTGAGACGGATGAAGCGCGTGAAGGCTATGTAAAAGCACACCTGGGCTCTATTAAGAATCACATTCAGGAATTATCTTCTAAAAACTATCAGGATTTGTATCAAATTAATTCACCTGACTTTGTTTTGCTCTTTGTTCCGATTGAATCATCTTTTAGTATTGCCGTTCAAAAAGATGCCGAATTATTTAATTTTGCCTGGGATAGACGGGTGGTTATTGTAAGCCCTTCTACTTTACTGGCTACTTTACGCACCATTGCCAGTATCTGGAAGCAGGAAAGACAGAACCGAAATGTGATGGAAATTGCCCGTTTAAGCGGCACCATGTATGATAAGTTTGTAGGCTTTATTGCTGACATGGAAAACATTGGTAAACACATTAAAAATGGGCAGGATGCTTACGAAAAGGCACTTAATAAACTTTCTGTGGGTTCAGGAAATCTGACAAACACTTCTGAAAAAATTAAGAAATTAGGTGCAAAGGCAACTAAGCAGATTGATATTAGGTACTTGGAGGAGGAATAAAAAATTACCTAATCGGGTAGCGTGATCGCAAACAAAGGCCAGAATTTTGTATTAAGGGGATGAAGCAATCTTTCATGTGAAAGACACTTTAAAAGATTGCTTCGTTATTCATCTTAAACAATGACAACCGTTTTTTCTACTTATTAAAAGCATTCCAGCCCTGCGCTTTCAGCTCGTGAACATTGTTCGATTTAGAAACCATTTTACATCCTGAATTTTTATCTGTTACGTGGCCAATTACAGTGATATCAACATCATGCTTTAATTTTTTATAATCTTCCTGACTAATCGTAAACAGCAATTCATAATCTTCACCGCCACTTAGCGCACAAACCGTTGGATCAATACCTAATTCGCGGGCTGTCTCATAAGTCATTGGATCTAGCGGAATTTTATCTTCATATATCGTAATTCCCTTATCACTTTCTGTAGCCAAATGCAAAATTTCAGAAGCTAAACCATCTGATATATCAATCATTGAAGTGGGTTTAATATTCATATCTTCCAAAAGTGCAACAATATCCATCCTGGCTTCAGGTTTCAGTTGTCTTTCAATGATATAATCTTTCCCTTCCAGATCAGGTTGAATTTGAGGATTCTCCAGGTAAATCAATTTTTCTCTTTCCAGTATTTGAAGTCCTACATAAGCTCCGCCTAAATCACCAGAAACACATAGCAAGTCATTTTCCTGCGCACCGTTTCTGTAAGTCACTTTATCCGCATCAGCATAGCCTATACTGGTAATGCTAATAACCAATCCTTGTTTACTTGAAGAAGTATCTCCACCAATTAAATCAATATTAAACTTATTGCAGGCCAGCTCAATTCCTTTATAAATTTCCTCTACGGCTTCCAATGGAAATTTGCTCGATAATCCCAGTGAAACTGTAATCTGACTGGCTTTACCATTCATGGCATAAATATCACTCAGGTTTACCTGAACAGCTTTATAACCTAAATGCATCAAAGGCACATAAGCTAAATCAAAATGAATTCCCTCTAAAAGTAAATCGGTAGAAACTAAAGTTTGTTTCCCTTTTGCATCTAATACAGCAGCATCATCACCAACACCTTTTACCGAATAATCATTTCTGATTTTAAAATTTGTAGTCAGGTGTTTAATTAAACCAAATTCACCTAATTCATTTATATCTGTGCGTTCTTTATTTTCAAACATATTTTTTACCTAAAATCTTTAATTTTAAAATGATGATTAACAGAGCCAAGCCCCGGGTTTTTATAAAATTCCTTCAACAAGCTCAGGATGACAATTGTTAAGTTATTTGCTTATGTTCCATCCAGTTCTTTCCTTCAGTAAACCGGGCAATTAACATAGCGGCAACATTATCTCCGGTAGCATTTAATAAAGTGGCCATAGGATCTACTAAAGTACCAATAATCATAGCAGGAGGAAGTGCTTCAGGTGGCAATTGATAAGCAGAAATCATTAATAGCTCACCAATATAGCCGCCATTTGGAATTCCACCTTCTACAATACTGACTAAAACAGTAATGCCCAATGCCAAAATAATGGTATCAACATGAACCAGATCTTTACCAAAAATAGCAAAAACAACCGCTATTTTTATAATTGAACTGATACTGGAACCATCTTTATGTAAAGTTGAACCCAGTGGAATCGTCACATTGGCAATATAAGCCGGAACGCCCATTCCAAGTGTGCCTTTTAAATTTGCCGGGATGGTGGCAATGCTGCTGCAGGTACCAATTGAGGTTAATGAGGGCACAATATTATTTTTCCAGAATATTTTTATGGCTTTAAGACCCCCGGCTATAAAAGCATATAAAGTAAAAAATACAATGAAATAAAATGCAGCAACACCATAATATAAGCCCAAAGCTTTGGCATAAGTACCAAACAGCTGAGGTCCGAAGACACCAACCTGGTAAGCAAAATAAGCACCTAAACCAACCGGCCCTAATTTCATAATCAGGATGATCAGTTTTTTCATTACCTCATTACCTGATACTAAAAAAAATTTAAATCCATCACCTTCTTTACCAGAATAAAGGGTAGAAAATCCGACTAAAACTGAAAAAATAATCAGTGCCAGCATATTTTTCCGGCTTCCGATCTCAAAAAATTCGCCAACGGTTAGCAGCTGGGTCATTTGTTCACCAAAAGATTGAATTTTTTCTTTTTCTATTGAAATTGGGTTATTTCCCAAAGCCTGATTTATAGGAAAAATTCTGGTCGCTACCAGTGTCAACACCGCAGAAATTACAATGGTAGATAAGAAAACCAACACCATAATAATGAGTAATTTTCCTAGTTTTTTACTTCGGTCGATATTTGCTATCGCTGATGATACGGCAAAAAATACCAGTGGAATTACCGCTGTAAACAACAGGTTTAAAAATATGTCACCTAAAGGTTTTATGCTTTCAACACCTTTCCCAAAAATTAAACCAACTATGCTTCCAACGGTAATCCCCGCCAAAAGCCATAATAAGTCAGAATAATTTTTAATAATGTTGTTTATTTTCATTGATAATCCTTTTAACAGCGGAAGCACAGAATGAATCAAATCAATTTCATCCGTGTTTCGGTAGCAATTTTTTTAAAGACCTAATTCTGCTGAAATATCCAACATTCTTTGAATCGGTTTACGCGCTTTTTCTATAATATGCGCTGGAACAGTTACTTCCGGAGAACCATTTTTTAAACATAAGTACAGTTTCTCTAAAGTATTTCTTTTCATGTATGGACAATCATTACAAGCACAGCTGTTATTTGGCGGTGCCGGAATGAATGTTTTGTCCGGACAAGCCTTTTCCATCTGGTGAATAATTCCACTCTCCGTAGCCACAATAAATTCTGTTGCCGGATTGGCAATGGCATATTTTAAAAGTCCAGTAGTGGATCCAATGTAATCAGCCATTCTTAAAACAGGCTCTTCACATTCAGGATGAGCAATAAATTTCGCATTTGGATGGCGCTCTTTTAATTTGGTAATTTTCTCCTGAGAGAAAATTTCATGAACCATACAGGCACCATTCCAGAGTACCAAATCCCTTCCAGTTTTCTTCGCTACATAGGCACCAAGATTACGATCGGGACCAAAAATGATTTTCTGATCTTTTGGTAAACTTTCTACAATTTGAACCGCATTCGTAGAGGTACAAACAATATCACTTAGTGCCTTTAACTCTGCCGTGCAATTCACGTAGGTTATCACTAAATGATCTGGATATTTTTCCTTAAATTTTTTGAATAAATGGGGTGGGCAACTGTCGGCCAGTGAGCAGCCTGCTTTAACATCAGGCAATAAAACTTTTTTTGATGGTGATAATATCTTGGCTGTTTCAGCCATAAAATGTACTCCGGCAAATACAATCACTTCTGCATCTGTTTTAGCAGCTTCCTGTGATAAACCTAAACTATCCCCAATATAATCCGCAATATCTTGTATATCAGGTTCTTGGTAATAATGCGCCAGGATAATGACATTTTTTTCCTTCTTTAATTTTTCAATTTCAACAAAGAGATCTAGCGTTGGATCAATTTCTTCCTCTACAAAACCTTTTTTGTTGATTTCTTCTAAAACATCTATGCTCATCTTAAATTTTCCTTTTTTGAATTTTGACGTTGGTCAAAGATAAAGCTTTCCACGTCTCAATAATTAATAAGTTATTTAAAATAAATAAATCTTGTTTGTTTATTAGTGTGTTAGTATTGTTGGCAAGTTTAGAAAATTCATTCGTTTATCTAAGTTGTTAATCGTTTACTAACATTTAGATTACATATTTATAATATGATCAGATTGATTTTCAGCACTATCAAAAAACAACTTAAATCTTATCAATATTGGAATGTTAATTGTTTATAAGTGTGTGAAAAGTTAATTACTTACTAAAAGATGCTCAAAAATTGGGTAAAAGATTGTGGCAAATTGCCTTTTTAGAGTAGCTTTAAACATTCAAATTTATTTGTTAGCATTATTTATACATAAAGCTAACAGTTGTTCTATAGTTATCAACACCGTTGATAAAGTAAATGTTTTTTAAATGAGAAAAGTAGATTTTCTGGTAATTGGTTCAGGCATAGCAGGTTTAAGTTTTGCACTTAAGGCTGCGAAATTTGGTAAGGTTTTAATTATTACCAAATCAAATGAGGATGAATCCAATACAAAATACGCTCAGGGTGGAGTAGCTGTAGTGGTAGATAAAGGTGATTCTTTTGATAAGCATATCCAGGATACACTTATTGCCGGTGATGGTTTATGTGATGAAAAAATTGTGGAAATCGTTGTAAAAGAGGGTCCTCAGCGAATTCAGGAGATCATCGACTATGGTATCAACTTCGATAAGGATAACTCCGGTTTTTATGATTTGGCTAAAGAGGGTGGGCACTCTGAACACCGTGTTTTGCACTATAAAGACATCACTGGTTATGAGATTGAGCGCGTGTTACTAAATGAAATACATGACAATTCCAACATAGAGATATTAACACATTACTTTGCATTGGAGTTAATTACCCAGCATCACTTAGGTGAGTTTGTGGATAAACGTACCGAAGATATTAACTGTTATGGTGTATATGCCTTTAACACAGAGCTTAACGATGTGGAAAAGATTGTGGCAAATGTAACTGTGATGGCATCCGGTGGTGCCGGTCATGTGTATTCGGCCACAACAAATCCAGTAATTGCAACTGGTGATGGGATGGCGATGGTTTACCGTGCAAAAGGAAAAGTGAGGAATATGGAGTTTATTCAATTCCATCCAACCGCTTTATACCATCCTGGGGAATATCCTTCATTTTTAATTTCTGAAGCTGTTCGGGGTTTTGGCGGTGTATTGCGACGTAAAAACGGCGAAGAATTTATGCATGAATATGATGAACGTAAATCACTGGCACCACGCGATATTGTAGCCAGAGCCGTAGATAATGAAATGAAAAAGTCTGGTGATGATTTTGTTTATCTGGACATTACCATGCGCAGTAAAGCTGATATTCTGAAGCATTTTCCAAATATATATGCCAAATGTTTATCCATTGGGATAGATATGACTAAAGACTATATTCCGGTTACACCAGCGTCGCATTATATGTGTGGTGGTATTCTGGTTGATGAATATGGAAGATCATCTATCAAAAATCTTTATGCTTGTGGTGAATGTTCATCAACTGGTTTACATGGTGCCAACAGACTTGCTTCTAATTCCTTATTAGAAGCAACAGTATTTGCACACCGCATTTTCCAGGATGCGATAGAAAATTTTAAAAATAACGTTATCCCGGAGCATATTCCGGAATGGGATTCTAAAGGTGTGATTCAAATAGATGAAGATATTCTGGTAACACATAATTTAAGGGAGCTGCAAAAAATTATGGGTGATTACGTTGGTATTGTCCGTTCTGATTTTCGTTTGGAACGTGCACACCGTCGTTTATTCCTGATATATCAAGAAACAGAAGAATTTTATAAAAGAAATAAAGTTTCGGTTAAACTTTGCGAATTGAGAAATGTAATACAAACCGCTTATATCGTTATTAAGTCAGCTATGCAGCGCAAAGAGAGTAGGGGATTACATTTTACAACGGATTATCCAAACCATGCCAATGACTTAGTTGATACCGTTTTTTAAATAGTATCGTCATGCTGAACAATTCAGCGTCTGATATATTAAACAATGCTTAAATACCCTGAAATGAATTCAGGTGACTTAAAATCATGTTATGCCTTTAATACTGCCGGTAAAAGATAAATATCCATTAATAGGAAAGGATAATTTCATTGCAGAAAATGCCACCATTGTTGGCGATGTAATACTTGGGGATAATTGCTCTGTATGGTTTAATGCGGTGATCAGGGGTGATGTAAATGCCATTACAATCGGAAATGAATCCAACATTCAGGATGGCGCGGTCATCCATGCCACTTATTTAAAAGCATCCACACATATTGGTAACAGGGTATCCGTAGGCCATAATGCCATTGTACATGGCTGTACCATTCAGGATCATGTTTTAATCGGAATGGGTGCTATTGTAATGGATCATGCTGTGGTTGAATCGTATTGTATTATAGCAGCAGGTTCTGTTGTTTTAGAAAATACCATATGCGAAAGTGGTTACCTGTATGCAGGAACACCGGCTAAAAAAATAAAGCCTGTTACTGAAGAGCAAAAGGCTTTATTAAATAAATTACCAGATAATTATATCATGTATTCTAATTGGTTTACCCATCCATAACTACTCTTTTGGAGGGGGTGGAATAGTTAAATTATCTACCCTTTCCCAATTTGCACGGAGTGATTTTTCATCAGGAGAATACCAGATTTTTTCTGGTTGTGTACCTGCTTTTATATTTCCGGTATCCCAGATGCCGTTTTTATTTTCATCATAAATTACCCGGATAAAGTATTTTCCGGCGGGATAATTGGCAAAATTGATGATACTGTTTTTAGACACCGTATATCCTTTAATCGGATTCTTTTTTTCATCAATAAATTCAACAATATAGCTTTTCGTAGTGTCAGGTACCGTGATATTTAAAGCTAGTGTGCCATAGCTGTCAATAGTCTCCAGCTTGAAGTTTTTATTGATTTCCTTATTTTTAGCATTAAATATGGCTGTAAAGGCGCCAGGTGCAAACTTAATATCATAGGTTCGCTTATTGCGCCAGCTATATTTGATATAATATTTTAAAAAGTCTACACTATCCTTAATGAGTTCAAAGTTGGTTCGTTTAACTGAATCTTCCAATAAGGTAATTTTCGAAGGGTCTGCACTATTAACGGGAAAGTTAAAGGTCAATGTGTATCGCTGATATGGATTAAGCTTTCCTGAGGTGATATTGTCAGTTATTGTTAGATCCCTTGTGTAGTTATCTTTCTTCCCGCGGTTAAAATTGACCGTTTGCAAAACCTTTCCCTGATCTTGAATGGCCAGTTTAACAGAATCGAAACTAAGATCAGTTAGCCATACTTTTGCGGTATCCTTCATTTTGCTAAAAAAAACTTTCTTTCCTACGTCAGCTGCCGGAGGTTCCATAACTGTTATTTTTGGAGCCTTTAATTGTTGATTAAAGATTAAAGATATACTTCCATCATTATTCAGTTTTCTATCCAATATTCTAAATTCAGGGGCCACTTCCTTAAATACCTGTAAATTTACATTTTCAATATTTTTATCAATAACCAGCGGTTCTTTAATATACCCAACTTCATCAGAAAGTTGCTGATATATTTTATCGCCTCCACTTTCACTTTCTTTTAAGGCATATACTTTATAAGTACCTTGACGTAAATTATTCAGTTTATAATTTCCGGAGCTGTCAGTTAGCGTATAAATAGGTGCACGTTTTTTTCCAAATAAGGTATCCCGTTCAATAGGTAAAATAAAAACAACGGCTTCTTTTTCTAATACACCTGTTAAGGCATTACCCACTTTTCCACTAATGGATAGTGAATCAATTTTAGAACCGGTTGAAAAAACATATGATAGATTTTTGATGATGTTATTTTCATTAATATCGGCCACTGATTTTCCAAAGTTCAATGTATAGGTTGTATTTTTCTCCAGTGAATCTTGTAACTCAATTTGAAGGATTCTCTTTCTCGCCTTTAAAATTGGCGGACGTTCCTGATCGGGAGAAATTGAAAATTCTTTAAACTCATTATTAAGTTTAATAAATTCATCAAATTCAATAACGATTTTTTTTGCATTGAAATTTCTGGTCAGATCTTTGGGCGTCATATTTAAAACCTTTGGAGGTTTTGTATCTTTAGGACCACCCTGAGGAGTTTGAATACTTGCACAGCCAAATAATAATAACATCACTGCTACAAGTAAGATATTTTTAACGTTCAAATATTGATCTTTTATATTTGGCATGTTTTAATCGATATAATGTATTTTCTATTGTTTTTGAATATTATCATTAAAAATATTTTTTATTCGCTTAAATCAATTAATATAACGTCTGCTTTTTATTATTTAAAACATTGATTATCAGCTACTTATTGATATAAACCATTAAAACAGATATATCCGACGGTGAAACACCTGAAATTCGGGATGCCTGACCTAAAGTACGTGGTTTAATCTTAAATAACTTTTCACGGGCTTCTTTTGAAATGGAAACTATTTTATTATAGTCGAAATCTGGTTTGATTTCTTTATCTTCCATCTTCAACATTTTAGCCACGATTTCATTTTCCTTTTCGAAATAGCTTTCATATTTAATTTTGATTTCAGCTTGTTCAATTGTTTCTTGATCTAAATCCTTTGTATTTTCTGCAAGTAGTTTACTAACTTTTATAATATCCTGTAAACCTACATGCGGTCTTCCAACCAAACTATGAATTTTTACATTTTGGTTAAGCAAACTAGATCCCAGGCTTTCAAGCATTGGATTAGCATCAATCATTTCTATACCCTGACTTTTCGTAAATTTTACCAGTGCGTCTGCAGCAGCAACTTTCTGATTAACTTTTTCTAAACGCTCATCTGAAATTAATCCCAACTGATGGCCAATAGGAGAGAGACGAATATCTGCATTATCTTGTCTTAATAGTAAACGATGTTCAGCTCTTGAAGTAAACATTCGATAAGGTTCTTCTGTCCCTTTAGTAACCAAGTCATCAATTAAAACACCAATATAACTATCTGATCTTTTCATGATTAATTCATGCTGATCGTTAATTTTCTGATGTGCATTAATCCCCGCCATGAATCCTTGGCAAGCCGCTTCCTCATAACCGGTAGTTCCATTAATCTGTCCGGCTAGAAATAAGTTATTAATTAATTTGGTTTCTAAGGTGAGTAATAATTGTGTAGGTGGAAAGAAATCATATTCTATCGCATAACCAGGTCTGAACATTTTGGCATTTTCAAATCCGGGAATTAATCTAAGTGCTCTTTGTTGAACATCTTCCGGAAGAGAGGTTGAAAAACCATTTACATAAATTTCACAAGTGTTCCACCCTTCAGGTTCTACAAAAATCTGGTGTCTGTCACGTTCTGCAAAGCGGTTTATTTTATCTTCTATAGATGGACAATATCTTGGTCCTAAACCTTTGATTCTACCAGTAAACATAGGTGATTTTTCAAAACCTTCTTTTAAGGTTTCATGAACTTCACTATTGGTATAGGTAATCCAGCAACATCTTTGATCTTTTGAAACCTCTGTATCTGTGAAAGAAAATTTACCTGGATTTTCATCTCCCCATTGTTCTTCCATTTTGGTATAATCCAAACTTCTTCCATCAACACGGGGTGGGGTACCGGTCTTCATCCTTCCGGATTCCATGCCCAGCTCTACCAATTGTTCTGTGATTCCGGTTGATGCTCTTTCTGCTGTTCTACCTCCGCCGAATTTTTTCTCACCGATATGCATTACACCATTAAGAAATGTACCATTGGTTAATACAACTGCTTTGCTTTCTACTTCAATTCCTAAAGATGTTTTTATGCCATATACAGTATTATCTTTTACCAATAGACCAACTACATTGTCTTGCCACATATCAACATTTGGTGTGCTTTCTAATGCCAGTCGCCATTCTTCAGCAAAGCGCATCCGATCTATCTGTGCTCTGGGGCTCCACATCGCAGGGCCTTTAGATTTATTTAGCATTCTGAATTGAATAGTAGATTTATCAGAGATTATACCTGAATATCCTCCTAATGCGTCTACCTCACGAACAATCTGTCCTTTTGCTACACCGCCCATTGCAGGGTTACAACTCATTTGGGCAATAGTACCCATGTTCATTGTAATTAATAAAACTGATGATCCTAAGTTAGCAGCAGCAGCAGCAGCTTCACAACCTGCATGCCCTGCACCAACCACAATCAAATCATATTTTGAAAACATTTTAATCTTTATTTAAATTGTTTCACGTGAAACAATTATGTTTTTAGTATTATTTCAAATATGTTTCACGTGAAACATATTTGAAAATGACTTTTTACTCTGATAATTCTAACCAACGTAAGGTTAAATCATCTAATTTAATTTTTAAGGTTTCAATCTCTGAGGAAATTTCTTGAATTTTAACGTAATCGGATGAATCAATATTGTTGAGCATTTTAGTTAATTCAGCGATTTTATGTTCAGCTTCGTTCATTGCCTTTTCACTATCATCCAGTTCCTTTTGTTCTTTGAAACTTAATTTCTTTACAGCTTTAATTGGAGTAGATTCTGCTATTGGTACAATAACTTTTTTTGTTTCTTTAACTTTTGGTTGATCTAAACTTAAACGATATTCAGAATAGTTGCCATTATATATTTTTACTACACCTTCGCCTTCCATAATAAATAACTGATCACTCATCTTATCGAGTAAGTACCTATCATGGGAAACAAGCATTAATATACCCGGAAAGTTTTCTAAAAATTCTTCAAGTACATTTAAGGTGTCTATATCTAAATCATTCGTTGGCTCATCCAGAATTAAAAAATTAGGATTCTGCATCAACACTTTCATGAGGTTTAGTCGCTTTTTTTCACCGCCACTTAATTTTTCTACCATGCCGTGTTGTTTCTTTGGCGGGAAGAGGAAAAGCGTTAATAGGGCAGAAGCTGTGATCACAGAACCATCTGCCATCTTAATATATTCGGCATCTGATTTAACGATATCAATTACCCGTTCTTTCGGATCGAAGGTTAAACCACCTTGTTTATAGTAACCGAAAACGGTAGTTTCACCAGTATCAACTTTTCCAGCATCAGGAGCTAATTGACTGGTAATAATATTTAAGAGAGTAGATTTTCCTGTACCATTTTTACCGGCTAAACCAATTCGATCTCCTTTTTTAAAGGTGTAACTAAAATCGTTTATAATTGAACGATCGTCGAAGGATTTTGCAATGTGTTCAACCTCAATAATCTTCCCACCCTGGCGAGACATCTTCATCTGAAGGTTAATACTCTGATTATCAGACTTTTTCTTAGATTTCTCTTCTAGATCATAAAAAGCATTGATTCTGGCATTGGATTTTGTTCCACGAGCCTGTGGCATGCGTCTCATCCACTCCAATTCTTTTTTTAATAGCTGCTGGTTCTTGTGTAATACAGTCGCATCTAAAGCTTCTCTTTCAGATTTTTTTTCTAAAAAGTACGCGTAGTTTCCATTATAATTGAAAATCTTACCTCTGTCTAATTCGATGATGGTATTACAAACATTATCTAAAAAGTATCGATCGTGAGTAACTAATAAGATTGTTTTCTGACCAGTGGTCAACAGTTTCTCCAGCCATTCGATGGTGTCAATATCCAAATGGTTGGTTGGCTCATCTAAAACTAAAATCTCAGGATCTTCAATGAGTAACTTGGCTAAGGCCAATCGTTTCTTTTGTCCACCCGAAAGCGTAGCGATTTTTTGCTGCAAATGAGTAATGCCCATTCTATTCAAAATGGTTTTGATCTCATGCTCATACTCCCAGGCATTGTGCTCGCTGAGTTCTTCATATAACCGATTCAGCGTTTTTTCGTCTGGATCCGGATTTTCAATTAATTCCTCATATTCTTTGATCAACTGTTGCTGCTTGTTTTCTAAAGAAAAAATATGATCGCTAATAGAATAACCTTCAGTAAACTGAGGCTCCTGATCTAAAAAGCCAATTTTAACAGCTTTGTTTTTTACAATTTTTCCTTCGAGCGGAGGGAATCTTTCTGCCAATAGTTTTAAAAGTGTACTCTTACCAGCGCCATTTATACCAACCAACGCTACACGCTGACCAGAGTTAATACCCAAGGTTAAATTTTTAAATAGCCATTCATCATGATAACCATGACCTAAGCCTTCTGCCGCAATTAGTGTGCTCAATTTTTTTGTATTTCGGATTTATAAAGGAAAATTAGTGCAAAAGTAAGGATAAAATAATTGGTAGGGTACATAGATGTTTCAAAGTAGCTATGTATCAGTTAAAAATGGCAAATTATTGATTGTTATTGGAATTACTTGGCCATAACGGTTCCAGTAATTTCTCTTAGAACGAAAACAGCGGCTGGACTCGCTCCGCCGCTGCTTCTATCATTAACTAAAACTAAACTATATTTTTATGATGATTGATTAGTATTTTCAAATCATCGGCATGTTTTCTATAAATAAGACTAACACATGCTTGAAAAGTTGCAGGCATGAACGTTCTATTATACAAGTGTATATTAATCATCGATGAACGCCGCCAAGTAATAGACAAACAGGTAAGAAAGAATAGATTGATTTAGGTGATGATTATATAGTTACTATTGGATTTTAAAAAGAAAAAGTAGAAATTGAAAGCTTCTAAATCTAATGATATGTCTGAATTTAAGCGACGTGATTTCCTGAAATTATCTACACTGTCTACATTGCCATTGATCGCATCGTCAATGCCTTTGAATGCATTCAGTGGAAAAAACGGTCAAGTCTCAAAAGACAGTGAGGCAGTATATTTCATTAATGATGGAATTTTTTATCGTCCTGAAGACTTTATACAGAAACTTCAGGAAATCAATAGCTTAAATCCTATAGAAAGAGATAGTTATGGTGAAGGTGCTACTGTAGAAAAGCTATTAAATAAGTTTAAGGATATAACAGGGAAGGAATCCGCCGTTTATCTTCCAAGCGGAACATTAGCGAATCAATTGGCTATAAGTGTTTTATGTGGAAATAATACGAAAGCTTTTGTTCAGGAAACAAGCCATGTGTACCGTGATGAGGCAGATGCAGCACAAACCTTATTTAATAAAAGATTAATTCCGCTTGCAACAGGTAAAACTTACTTTACTTTAGAAGAATTGAAGGAATCGGTTAGGTATCATAAAGAAAACGAAGCTTTTTTTGGTGCTATTGGAGCGGTTTCAATAGAAACACCAGTTAGAAGAACCTTTAATCAAGCTTTTCCCTTGAGTGAAATGAAGAGGATTTCAGCATGGTGTAAGGAGCAAGGCTATAAGATGCATTTAGATGGTGCCCGCTTGCATATGGCTACGGCTTTCACCCATTCCACAGTTAAAGAATACGCTTCTTATTTTGACACGGTTTACATGTGCTTATATAAATATCTGGGCGCTACAGGTGGCGCTGTTTTATGTGGCGATAAAGTGGTTATTGATCAAATGCACCATCTGATTAAAATACATGGAGGTGGGATTTTTACCAACTGGCCAAGTGCGGCAATGGCACTACATCATTTAAACAATATTGATGAAGTGATGAATAAGGTAATGACTAAAGCAAGTGATTTTATGTTACAAATGAAGCAACTGAAAGGGTTAACATTTATTCCGTTTGAAAATGGTACGAATCAGTTTAATGTTGCGGTAGACAAAACCATTGATGCTCAAAAACTTAATGGAAGGTTAAGAGCTGAACACAACATTATTTTTGGTCAGCCTCAAGAGGATGGCTTTGTGAAGGTAAAAATGAATCCCACATTGTTGCGAAGAGATAATAAGAAAATTTTCGATGCATTTAAAGAAGCCCTTGCATTTGCAAAAATTTAATTAGAGGATAATTCCGGATTTGCTTCTGTAACTAAGATATTCATCTTCTTTTTGTGTCATTATGGTTTTAGCAGCTTTGCCTTTATCTTTATAGCCCAGTAAATGCAATGTTCCGTGAATCATGATACGGCAAACCTCATCAAAATCGTTTGTTTTAAAGGTTTTGGCATTTTCTTTAACCCGTTCTATGCTGATAAAAATATCACTTACAATCAGTTTTTCTTCCTCTGAGTTATCAAAGGTGATAATATCTGTATAGGTATCATGATTGAGATATTGCTGATTAATACCCAGTAAGTATTCATCGCTACAAAAAATGAAGTTGAGTTCCTGCAATTTAAAACCTTCTTTTTCAATAGTCTCTTTAACCCATTTTTTTACTTTAAGTTTTTGCGGTAAATTATAACGTATGGATTCTGTAAAGAATGAAATTGCAGGCATTTTGAATTATTTAAGACTGCAAATTTAAGAAAATATTGTAGGAGTGAGGGGACTAATATTAGCAGATTATTATCTGTTAAATTTCAATTTAGGATTTCGGGTCGTATGGAAAATGGCAAAGATTATGATTTCATCTTCCATTATTTCAAAAATGATAACATAAGGAAATTTATTGAGAACTAAATGCCGATATTCTTTTTCGATTTTTTGATAGTATTGAGGATTCTTTTCAATTTTCGTGTAACACCGACTTAATTCGGCAAGAAATAAATCTCCTAAACCTTTCTTTTGCTCTTCATACCAATCATATGCAGCCTTTGCCATTAAAATGGCCCTGGGTTTGATTTGAAGCCTAAGCATTATAATACTTTGATTCCCTTAATAATATCAAGGGCATCTTGTTTACTATAAGAATCTGTAACGCCATTTAAATGTAATTCTCTTTCTTTATCAAGTATTTCTAAATGGTCTTTTGTAAGCACAAAAGATTTTTCATTCTCAATCTCATTTTCAAGCAAAGTATAAATAGCTTTTATCTTATTATCCTCTGCATCAGATAAATACGTAATTAATCTTTTTCTTATGGCTGTACTTGTCATTTAACAAATATAATAAAAAATAAGCTGCGAATTTGTGGCTAAATCTATTGTACCATATTTAAAGATTTTAAATATTCAGCGATTTTATTTCTATAGTAGTAGTTCAAGCTTGGTGGCAGTTTTTGCAACATATCGCTTCCGTTTTGCTGTTGCTTTTTATATTGATCGAACATTTTCTGGTAGGAAGGTGGAAACTCTTTTGCAGCTTTGCTTTCGCGTTTGGAATCCTCTTCCTGATCGCGTTCTGCTTTTTCTGCATTTAATAGCTTAGTTAACAGTTCTTTCTGCCTGTTCAGGGTTTCCTGTTGTAGACGTTTATTAACCAGATCGCTTTCCGTTTGTTTCATTTCCTTAATGGCTTCATTGAGATTACCCATTTTACCAGAACCATCCTTATTTTCTTCGCGATTAATCTTTTCCAGCGCTTGTCGAATCATCTGCTGTTGTTGAGCCATTTTTCCAAATTCCTGGCTCATCTGACCTTTACCAACTGTACCTTGGTTTCCGCCCGACTTTTGCATCTGTTCTCTGGCTTTCTGCATGCTTTTATTTAACTGTTCCTGCATCTGCGAAAGTTGTTTCATGCCTTGCTTTTGCTTTTTACCACTTCCGCCTTTTGAGTTTTTCTGCATATTCTGCAACTGATTCAAAGCTTCACTCAACATCAGACTTAAATTATTGATAGAAGTCATGGTAAATTGTTGGTAGCGGTTGGCTTCTGGTGTACTTCGTTCACCCAGGCGATCTAAGCTTTTGTCCAGGTTAAAATTGATTTTATTCATTTCCTCATTCACTGTCGATTCAATTTGAGGAACACGTTTGCTTAGTGCATATAAACTATCTGCAATGGTCTTCAGGTTATCCTTAATATTTCGTTGTTTCTGAACATTGGTGGTGTAAGCTGGATCCGCTGCTGTCATTTTCTTCAGCGTGAGCATCACTTTTTCCTGCTCGAAAGAAGTATGCAATAAATTTTCCAGTAAGCGGCGTAACTCTTTTGCATTCAGGTTATTTTCTTGTTCTTCTCCCTGCTGCTGCATGTCTTTCATTTTTTTAGAAAGTTTTTCCATCTGCTCGCCGGCTTTTTGTTGCTTCTGACCGGCACTTTTTGAATCTTTCTTCTCTAAAGCATCCTTGCTGTCCTGCTGTTCTTTCTGAATCTCCTGTACATCTTTCTCCGGGTTTTCGAAAGGATTTGGCTTTTCTAAACTTTGATTTTTTTCTTCCAGTTTTTTCAAGTCATCCTTTAAATCCTTCATTTCCTTATTCAAGGCTTCCTGTTTTTGTTTAAGGGCTTCCTGATCCTGTTTTTTATCTGCAGTTTGCTTCGCTAAATCTTTTTGCTCTTTAGCCAGTTCATTTAAACGGTCGATATCATTTTGAAGGTTTTGTTCAAATTCCAGTTGTTTATAGAGTTCCAGGATTCTGTCCAGTTCATTTTTAAGGGTTTTATTGTCCAGCTGCATTTTCGAAAGTTCGTTCTGCGTTTGGTCTTTATTTTTCTCATTCATCAGGTTTTGCAGTTTCTGCAAAAGTTCTTTGGTTTTATCATCAAGTACATTGTCAAACAGGTCTTTAATTTGTTTCTGCTTTTCCTGTAATTCTTCAGTTTGCTTTTGATCTTCCTGTTGCTGAATGTTTTGATCATTCTGGGCTTTAATCTCTTTTACAGCTTCATCCAGTTGTTTCTGTTTATCCAACAAAGCTTCAATTTGCTTTTTATCTTCAAAGGAAATCTGCTTTTTATCGATCAGGCTTTCCGCAACTTTTTTGCTTTCTTTTTCAATGGTGTTGGCTAAACGAATGGCCGATTGCATTTTTTGTTTCAAGGCCTGGTTGCTTGCATTAACCTGCTGTGCAGTTTCACCTTTTGTGGCTTGCTTAAAGGTTTTGATTTCAGAGCGGGTTATTTTTGAACCATTTACGCCGTCATTATCAGCAACTTCAAAATAATATTCAATTTGTTGTCCTGGCCTGGCAGCAACTGCTTTTAGATCCCAGAAATAGAAAAATGTATTTTCAGTGATGTTCGCCTTTATCGAAATATCTTTGCTTACAGTACTGATTATTTTATTGTTTTCTTTGATGTTGTATTTAAAACTTAAACGGCTAAATCCGTAATCATCAGTAACTTGTCCACTGAAATACAAAGCTTTATTACTAACCGAATCTTGTTTCTGTTCCACCTGAATAGCAGGTGATTGATCTTTCACCACGGTAACCTGATGGGAAAGGGAATCTCTTAAGGTAACAAATTCATTCTTCGGCGTAATGCTGTATCTGGCGTTATTTTTTAGGGTTGCGTGATATGTAGACTGGTTATTTTCCACTTTTAAAACATGCTCTTGATCATTCAATTTAAATATTAGTGAATTGCTTTGTCCGGTTTTAAAGGTCCAGGTTACATGCGTGCCTTCGGGAAGAAGTAAATCACCAACATTGGAGACCACCTCTGCTTTTTTGCCTAAATAGGATGGGAAATTTAAAGTGGCTATTGCACTGAGGAGTTCAGGACGGGGTTTTACGGTAAGCGCAAATGCGGAGGAGCTAAAACCGCCACCTTTGAAAATTAGGCTTTTATCACTTTGTATATTTTTGATGCTGTATTTAAATCTGCTGATATTGTTTTTTTCCAATTTATAAGTATTCTTGCCATCTTCCACATATACTTCAGCGGGCAACTCATCCCCATCCAATTTTAAATCAACGGTAATATCATCGCCCTGGGTAACGGTTAAATTGTGGTTTAGAATGGTAAAGGTGAAGGGCGCTTTTGGAGCAATATATTCATCATATTTAAAAAAACTATTCGTGCCTTCACGAAGAATTGCAGGTGCAAAAAGTCCAATCAGGAAGATGATAGACAGGGGTACAAAAAGATATTTTAAGTATTTCTTATTATCGTTTATGCGAACAGCTGTATAAAAGGGAACAGGTTTTAATTCCATTATTTTCTGATCAATACTGGCCAGAATCAATTGATTATTTTCCGGATGGCTGGCAGATAGCTGGTAAAGTTGAAGTGTATTTAAAAGTTTATCTTTAATGTCGTGAAAATGATTTCCGATAATTACAGATGCCTCATCAAATGAAAGGTGCTTATTTAATTTAAGCATGGAAAGCAAAGGCCGAATGATTAGATAACCGATCAATATCATACCAATGAGCAAATAGCCAAAGAATGAAAAAGTTTTTAAGCCGACAGAGGGGTGGAAGTAATACAAACACAAAAATAACAGCAAATACAAGCCTAAGAGTATTGCAGCAGTATAGATGCTTCCCCTTAAAATCTTATTGAGATAAAACTTATGGATAAACTCTTCTATCTTTCTCAGTAAATCGCTGTAGTTGTTGCTTACCATATCAACGTAAATGTAAAAAATTGTTCCCATCAATTTAATATAAACTTGCAAGGTTTTTAAGAATATTGAGGATTTTGATGCGGATAGTTAATATAAAATTTACATAAATTTTAAATGAGTGTACAGGTAAAAATCTACTTTTGGATTTTGTATATTAAGCCTGAATATGAAGCGAATCGTTATTTCAACAATTATGGTATTGGTATTTACCACCTCATTTGCACAAAAGTTTCATTGGAATAAAAACCAGGTCATTGCCCATCGTGGTGCCTGGAAAAAGAATAATTACCCTCAAAATTCAATAGCATCTTTAAATGAAGCGATTAAACTTGGCTGTTACGGTTCTGAGTTTGATGTATGGATGACAGCCGATAACATTTTAGTGATTAACCATGATCCTGAATTTCAAGGTTTAACCATCGAAAAAGTCAAATATGAAGACCTGCTGACTAAAACCATGAGCAATGGAGAAAAGATTCCAACGCTTGAAGATTACCTGAAAGCGGGGATGAAACAACGCGGAACCAAACTGATTCTCGAAATCAAACCTTCTTTAGTTAGTAAGGAACGCGGAATCGACGTAACCAGTCGATGTGTGGATATGGTGAAAAAAGTTGGTGCTGTAGCATGGATCGAGTACATCAGCTTCGATTATGATTATTGCAAACGTATTTTAGAACTGATGCCTGATGCAAAGGTGGCTTACCTGAAAGGTGATGTTAGTGCAGCACAAATGAAAACAGATCGTTTAACCGGTGTAGACTATTATTACAGCATTTACCAAAAAGAAGGCTGGATTGAAAATGCACACCAGCTAGGCCTGACTGTAAATGCCTGGACCGTAAATACTGTACCAGAAATTCAGTGGTTACTGGCCCATCAGGTCGATTATATCACCACCAACGAACCTGAATTAGCTTTTGATGAACTGAAGAAAACACCATCTGCACTTGGATGGAAATTAAAATGGGCAGATGAGTTTTATGATACGGGCCTTCCGCTTAGCAAAAACTGGTCGTACGATGTAGGCGGAAAAGGCTGGGGTAATAATGAATTGCAATACTATACCGAAGCCGACTCAACAAATGCAAAGGTAAAAAAGGGAAACCTGAATATCACGGCTGTTAAAGCAGATAAAGATGGAAATCATTATACCTCTGCAAGGCTGGTGAGTAAAAATAAATTTGATTTTAAATACGGAAGGGTAGAAGTAAGGGCAATGTTACCCAAAGGCAGGGGCTTATGGCCGGCAATCTGGGCATTGCCTACCGACTGGAAATACGGTGACTGGCCTAAAAGCGGTGAAATTGATATCATGGAACATGTAGGCTATGAACCGGATAGTGTTTATGGAACCGTTCATACGGCAAAATTTAACCATACCATTTATACACAGGTGGGGAAAGGCATTAAAATCAATCCTTATGATGCTTACCATGTTTATGCCATTGAATGGTACAAAGACAGAATTGATTTTTTTGTCGATGATCAAAAATACCTGACTTTTAAAAACACGGGTAAAGGTGCGCCTGAATGGCCGTTTGATCAGAATTTTCACCTCATCTTGAATATGGCTGTTGGCGGTAACTGGGGCGGTAAGAAGGGTGTTGATGATTCAATTTTCCCGGCAACGATGAAAGTGGATTATGTAAGGGTTTACCAGAAATAATGTTAGACCACAAATAGTGAACTCAATTTATGGATTCGAGGAGAGAATTTTTAAAAAAAGCAGCACTGTTAGCCGGCGCAACAGGTGCTGCTAATACCTTACCTGCCGCCGTTTTGAAGGCAATGGCTATTAATGCTGAACCTGGTACTACTTTTCAGGATGCGGAGCACATCGTATTCCTGATGCAGGAAAACCGTTCTTTCGACCATATGTTTGGCAAAATGAAAGGTGTTCGGGGCTTCAATGATCCACATCCGCATATTCAGCCAGATGGTAACAAAGTTTGGCTGCAAAAAGATGGGCAGGGTTATACTTATGCGCCTTTTCATGTTGATATAAACAAGACCAAAATTACCTGGCAGGGCGGATTGCCACATTCCTGGAACGACCAGGTTGCTGCCAGAAATGGAGGAAGATATGATAAATGGGTGCCCGTAAAATCGGCCATGTCATTAGCTTATTATGATCGGAATGATATTCCTTTCTATTATGCCTTGGCAGATGCCTTTACTGTTTGTGACCAGCATTTCTGCTCGTCATTAACCGGAACCACACCAAACAGGCTTTTCTTTTTCACCGGAACTGTGCGTGGCGAGAACAGCGCGAATGACATTGCGGTAGTTAATAATGACCAGGCAGAATCTCAAAACAATGTTTTCGTAGACTGGCCTACTTTTCAGGAAACTTTAGAAGATAATGGAATCGATTGGCGCATTTACCAGAATGAACTGTGGACATCAAAGTTGCCTGAAGGCGAAATTGATGATTGGCTGGGAAATTATGGCGATAATCCGGTTGAATATGTTTCCCGGCATCAGGTTAAACTTTCAGCATATTTCAGAAAGAATGGTGATCATACTGTTAAACCGGCTTTAAGTGCAAAAGAAGTTCAGGAAAAGTATGATCGGTTATCCCAACGGGAAAAAAATCTGATCAATAAGGCTTTTCAAACCAACATCAGTCAGAAAGATTATTTGGATCTCGCGCCTTTTACCTTTACTAATGATGAAGGGAAATCAGAAACCATCAATATCCCAAAAGGTGATATTTTCTATCAGTTCAGGCAGGATGTAGATCAGGGGAAACTACCAACTGTTTCCTGGTTGGTGGCGCCACAGCGATTTTCTGATCATACCAGTTCCCCACTTTACGGTACCTGGTATGTAAGCGAAGCTTTAAATATTCTGACGAAGAACCCTGATGTATGGAAGAAAACCATCTTCGTCTTAACTTATGATGAAAATGATGGTTATTTTGATCATCAGCCACCTTTTATAGTGCCAAATCCAAATGATAAATCTTCAGGAAAAGTATCAGCAGGAATCGATTATGCTACAGATTTTGAACGGAGAAAGGGAAGTCCGATTGGTTTAGGCTACCGTGTACCTATGGTCATTGCATCGCCCTGGAGCAAAGGTGGTTTTGTAAATTCACAGGTATTTGATCATACATCTTCATTGATGTTTATGGAGAAATGGCTGAGCAAGAAAACAGGGAAGAAAATTAAGAGCAATAATATCAGTGACTGGAGAAGAACGATCTGTGGCGACCTGACATCAGTGTTCAGGCCTTATAACGGAGAAGACATAAAGTCGCCTTTACCTTTAAACAGGCAAACTGTTGTAACCAATATTGAAAACGCGAAAAACAAGCCTGCACAGGCTGGTCCGACGGCGTTAAATAGGGTTGAGGTTGATAAAATTAATAAGTTTGAAGCTTTCTCGCATCAAACATCTGTGCATGCCCCAAAACAGGAAAATGGGACCAAACCTGCCTGCGCATTACCTTATCACTTAATGGTTGATGCTTCTGTTATAAATAATGAAATACAGCTGCGTTTTCAATCTGCCAAAACACTGTTTGGAAGCGTAACCGAAACTGCCGGAGCACCTTTTATTATGAACACCATTGCCAAATTTAAAGGTGTGGTAGGGAAAACATGGGCTTATGCTGTAAAATCTGGTGATATTCTTACTGAAAAGATCAGCCTGGATGATTTCGATCAGGGTATTTACGACTTCAGTATTGCCGGACCAAATGGTTTTTTCAGGCATTTCACAGGAAGTAAAAATAATCCGCAAATTGTTATACAGGCAAAGCCGGAACAAAGTGGTTTGGTGAATAAAAAACTTACCGGCAATTTGATTTTTTCAATTGAAAACAAAGGTGCATCTCTGGTTAATATTCAAATTACAGATCAGAAATATGGTTCAACAGCCCGAAACCTGCAAATCAAACCACACTCTTTTGTTACTGTCAATTTAGGTTTATCAAAATCCCAAAACTGGTATGATTTCAGCATTATCCAAACGGGGAATAGAATATTTAAACATTGTTATGCGGGGAAAATAGAAACAGGGGATGTAACAACTACTGATCCTTTTATGGGGAATGTGGTATAGAGAAATCGCAATTGCGGGAAGGTTATTTCAGCCGGCAAAGCTATCTCTGTAGCATTGCTTATTGCGTGAAAGATTGCTTCATGCCAAAATTTCACTACTTGGCTTTAGTTCGTCAGGAGGATCGGTGATTAATAGCACTTATTAAATAATCACTATCCGACTATCGGCACTTTCATCCGAAAGGGAAATCTTTGGGGAAGAGTTGTGAAAAATTGCTTTTTTGTTTCTCCTGACAGTGCAGTTGCCTGCTAAATTAAAAAATTATAGGCAGTTCAACCTGCGTTTTATCCCAGGCTGCAAACAATGCAGCACCTTGCGGAAGTGGGTTAAACGTTAAGGAGAAATATTCGATTGGCTTGTTTAAGGTTTTAACCGGAACATCAACACGAACGATATCCATAGATTGATTATAGGTGAAAGCACCCCATTTATCAGTTTGTTTATTGATGATGATGGTCCATTTATCCTTATTTGGGATGGCAAATAAACTATAAGTACCAGCCTTAATTTTTTTACCACCAACAGTTACTTTCTTAAAGAAATGAATTTCTGTACTTTCATTCGCACCGAAACGCCAAACTTTACCGTACTGTTCCAGCACGCCAAAAATATCCCGGCCTTTTTTCTGAGGACGCGAATAAATGATTTTAATAACCGGCTTTACGTTTTCAGCATCCTTTGCCTTTGGACTATTCAGAGGAAAATAAAGAATATCTGCAGGACTGGGATCCGCAATCGGAAACTTTATTTCTGCGGGTAAACTTTCCTGGGCTTTTACACTAAAGCACAACAAAGCGAAGGCGATAACAAAAATATTTCTCATCTGCTTTGAGTTCATTTTAATTCAAAAGGAAAGCAAAAGTTACCACTTAGTATTTTCTGCCTTTAACAATGGCATTCAAAAATAAGCCGGCAGTTAATAAACCCAGTACGCCACCCAGCAAAGCGAAAATATAATTTTGAGTGATAATTGCCCCGGTTAAAATCCCGAAGAATAATCCTAATGCATAATATAACCAGTTGAAATTATTGCTGCTGTTTTCTTGTAAGTTCATTTTTTAATTATTTGGTGGCAAAGTTAATATTTATTTTAAATTATAATTTGTGATCGGTACTCAATTTATTGCTAAATGTTAATAATGTAAAGCTTTTTAAAGCCCTTTAGTTTTTAATGATTGCAAAATTCGACAATGCGAATACAGATCAGTAGGGTTAAGCATTATTTTGATGCTCTGTTTTATGTAAACATGCTGTCCTTTTTTATCCTTTTTGTCACAATTATCAGGCTAATGTAAAAGAACATTGAAAACATTTGGATATTAATCAAACGATTGATTAATTTTGTGCCATCAAAAAGAGATGAAGACAGAAAAAGTAGATAAAAAACAAGCCATTTTGGATGCAGCTGAAAAGTTGTTTTGCGAAACAGGTTATGAAGGTACTTCTACCCGGCAGATTTCGAAAGAATCAGGGGCCAATATGGCAATGATTAATTATTATTTTGGTTCAAAAGAAGGGGTTTTTATTGAGATTATGAACAACAGAATCGCTGGGTTTGCTTCTCAATTAAAAATCATTAATGAAGATAAAATTTCATCCCTCGAAAAATTGCACAAAGTAATTGAAGGTTATGCCAACAGGATATTTTCAAATATCGCCTTTCATAAAATGATGCATAGAGAGTTATCACTTACGCAAAGGCCGGAGATGTATGACAAAATTAAGAATGCCATGAGCCAAAACATGTTGCTTCTTGACAGGATAATTATTGATGGAATTGAAGACGGGAGTTTTAACAATGTTGATGTAAGGATGGTCATTTCAACCATTATGGGTACGCTAACAAATGTGGTTATTGCGCCGCACAAAATTGTTCAGGGCACTACAATCGATTTAAGTACGCCCAAAGACAACAAACTAATTAAGGAGCGAGCCATCGCTTATTTACAAAACCTAGTAACTGTTTATTTAACAACAAAAAAATGATACCCAAATCCATTAAATTATTGCTTGTGGCATCATTAGTTCCTGCAGCTTTATTTGCACAAAGTACAAAGGAATTAAACATCAATCAGGCAATTGAACTTGGCATAGCCAATAGTAAAAACTTAAAATTATCACAAAATAAAATAGATCAGGCGGTAGCAAAGCTTGAAGTAGTTAAAGATAATGCGCTGCCATCGGCAAATGCAAACTTCATTTACAACCATGCTGAAATTCCGACAAGCACATTTACCTTACCTGGCGGCGGCTCTTCCTTGCAATTGCCAAAAAGAGCTGATGCTTTTGTAGGCACGGCAGCAGTGCAGGAATTGGTATATGGCGGAGGCAAGCTAAAATACGCAAAAGAGTCAACGAAATTATTGGCTGACGTGGCCCGGCTGGATGCTGATAAGAACAAAGAAGAAATTACCTATGCGGTGATTAACACTTATTATGCTTTGTACAAGGTGGCACAAAGTAAAAAAGTGGTTGATCAGAATCTGGAATCGATTGCTGCACAGATTAAACAAGCGCAACGTTTTTTTGAACAGGGTATCGTCACTAAAAATGATGTGTTGCGTTTCCAGTTGCAACAGGCTAATGTAACCCTTAACCAAATGGATATTGAGAGCAACCGTAAAATCATTAACTATAATCTGGATATTCTGCTCGGTTTACCGGATGATACAGAGGTTAAGATTGCAGATCCGGATGCAAGCCCGAAATCTGTGGGTTCTCTAAATGAATATATAGCCCAGGCCATGACCAACCGCCAGGAGCTGAAACAACTTGATGTACAAAATAAAGTGGCTGATTACAATATCAAAACCATTAAAGCAAATACTTTGCCTACGGTAGCCGTTGGTGCCAATCTATATTATATTAACCCTAGTGGTAGTTTTATTCCGCCTGTAAATCAATATTTAATGCCGGTAACGGTTGGTGCAACTGTTTCATGGAATATTGGAAGTCTCTGGACAAACAGAAATAAAGTAAGTGAGGCTAAAATTGAACAAAGTGCCATCACTGTTCAAAAAGATATTTTAACTGATCAGGTTAAAACGGATATCAACAAAAACTTTCAGACCTATCAGGTAGCGGTAAACAAAATCCAGGTTCTGGAAACTTCCATTGCCCAAGCTACGGAAAATGATAAGTTACTGGCCTCGAAATACAAAAACAACGTAGCATCGGTTACCGATAGAATTGATGCCGAAACACTTTTATATCAGGCAAAGATCAATCTGGAAATCGCTAAAGCTGATGCAGGTTTGGCTTATTACACATTATTAAAATCAACAGGAAAAATAACGCAATAAATACAACAATGACAACTGAAAAGAAAAAAAAGAATATAGTAGTACCCATCATTTTAGGTGTTTTACTAGTAATAGGTATCGTTTTTGGCATCATAGAATGGAATTACTACAGCAAACACGTAGATACAGATGATGCGCAGATTGATGGGGATATCAGTCCTGTTGTAGCGAGGGTAGGTGGTTATGTGAAGGACATTAATTTTGAAGAAAACACACATGTTACCGAAGGACAGGTTTTAGTAAAACTTGATGATAATGATTATAAAGTAAAGTTGGAGCAGGCACAATCTGGTCAAAAAGGTGCGAGTGCAGGCGTTGGGGTTGCACAATCACAAATTGCCGCTACTCAGGCCAATACCAGTACGGCTAAAGCAAATGTAGCAGCAGCAAGAGTGAAGCTTAACCTGGCGAATAAGGATTATGCCCGTTATGCCAACCTGATCAAGGACGGTTCAATTACGCAGCAGGCATTTGATCAGGCAAAAGCATCGAAAGAATCAGCAGAAGCTGCTTTTCAAGCTGCTCAGGATCAGTATAATGCTGCCATTAAGCAAGTAGGTACAACCCAATCTCAACTGGCAGTAAGCAGTAACGTAATAAGCCAGCGCCAGAGCGATATCGATTTTGCCAAACTTCAGTTATCATATACTGATATTAAGGCACCTGCGACAGGTATTGTCTCTAAAAAGAATGTTCAAAAGGGACAACTGGTTCAACCAGGTCAGTCGTTATTTTCTATAGTAAACGATGGTAGTATTTACGTAACAGCGAACTTTAAAGAAACGCAGTTAGAAAAAATTCAGTCAGGTTCTAAAGTAGAAATTGAAGTGGATGCCTATCCTGATGAAAAAATTCAGGGTGAAGTATATAACTTCTCACCGATAACTGGTGCTAAAGGTTCTTTATTACCTCCGGATAATGCTACAGGTAACTTTGTAAAGGTTGTTCAGCGTATTCCTGTCAAAATTAAAATTCATCCATCAAAAGAAATGTTGGCAAAGTTGCGCCCCGGAATGAGCGTTAAGGCCTCAGTTTCTACTAAATAAATTTAAAATGGCCGAAGTAGGTTTAAAAAAATGGATTATTACGTTTACGGTAATCACAGCTTCTTTACTGGAGTTGATTGATACCACTATTGTAAACGTGGCAATCCCTCAAATACAGGGAAACCTGGGCGCTACCCTTGAGGATATCGCCTGGTTATCTACTGGTTATGCCGTTGCGAACGTAATTATCCTGCCCATGTCAGGTTGGTTAGGCAGTCGTTTCGGGCGTAAAAATTATTTCTTAACTTCTATTATCGTTTTTACATTGGTTTCATTTTTATGTGGTAACGCCACATCTTTAAATGAACTGATTTTATTTAGGATCTTACAAGGTGTTGCCGGTGGCGGATTGATTTCTACAGCACAAGCCATTCTGATCGAAACCTGGCCTCGTGAGGATGTAGGTATTGCTACAGCTTTATTTGGTTTAGGTGCCGTTGTTGGCCCTACTGTTGGTCCTACCATTGGCGGTTATATTTTAGAAGTGGCAGATTGGCCATGGATTTTTTATGTAAATATTCCCGTCGGGATACTCGCGGCCTATTGTACCTATACCTTTATTCGAGAGACGCCAAAAGATGGAAAAGGGAAGCCTGTGGATTGGTGGGGTATTGCATTGCTGGCCGTAGCTGTGGGTAGTTTACAAACTGTTTTAGAAAAGGGAGAAAGCGAAGACTGGTTTTCAACACCATATATCACCGCATTAGCTGTGATATCTGTTTTTGGTTTACTGCTTTTTATCTGGAGGGAAACCGCTACTGAGTTTCCGATTGTAAATCTTCGGATTATGAAAAAAAGAAGCTTTTCTATCGGGATGTTTACCTCTTTTATTCTCGGATTCGGACTTTATGGTTCGGTGTTCGTTTTCCCAGTATTTGCACAGAATTTGTTAGGATTTACACCTTTACAAACCGGAAAGCTATTTATTGCGGGAGGTATTTGTACCATAGCCATGATGCCATTTATTGGTATTATGCTTAAAAAGGGAGTTCCGGCACAGTTTATGGCTACCGGAGGAATGTTTTTATTCTTCGTTTTTTGTTGGATGCTGAGTAATTCAACATTGGCTTCCGGAACAGGTGACTTCTTCTGGCCGCTGGTGATTAGAGGTTTTGGTATGGCCTTATTGTTCGTGCCGTTAACTACGCTGGCGATGCAAGATTTATCTGGGGCAGAGATTGGCCAGGGTTCAGGCTTAAATAACATGAGTCGGCAGTTAGGTGGGTCATTTGGAATTGCAGCATTAACCACTTTAATTCACGTTCGTGCGGGGTTCCATAGAAATAACCTGCTGACCAACATCAATGACTATAACCCGGCTTTTATGCAAAAGTTAAATGCGTTAACCAACGGCTTTATGGCTAAAGGAACTTCTTTTATCGATGCAAAATTAATGGCGATGAAAGCAATTGAAGGCAGTGTAATTAAACAAACCATGTTGCTTACCTATAGTGATGCTTATTGGGTTGCAGGACTAATTATGTTATTTTCCATTCCGCTTTTATATCTGCAGAAATTTAAGAAAAATGCCAATATTGTTACAGATGCGCATTAAAGGCCTTAACCTATAAGGTTTGTGGTTAGGCATGGTTTATATACTCCCTCTCCAGAAGAGAGGGAATGATATGGTCATGCTTTTTACCTGTATTGATATAAATGATTCAACGGGTTACAACAGTTGAACAAAGCTATTAATTACGAAAATTCATATACGCTGCCTTAAGCACTCGCTTTTGCGGAAGATTTAGATGGGACTAAATAAAAACAGCCGGTGTATTTTGTACATCGGCTGTTTTAACCCAAAAAATTAACAATCAATGCAATGCCCTTAAACATTGCAAATATTCTTACTTCGCTAGCTAGTAGCCAAATAAGATTTTAAAATTAAAATTTATTCTACAATTATCCAAATTGTAAGCGCTAGAATTTTAATACCTTATGCATTTTTTGTAGTATTACCCTATACAAAACTATTGCTTAAGCTATGCCAAAACTCCGTTTGACTACACAGCGCGAATCTATCTTCAATAATGAAGTCATTTCCAAATTTGAGCTCTTCAACAGTCTTTTTTTAACCCTTCCATTCTATAAAATTAAAGATACCGGTACATTGCTGCCTTTATTTTTTAAAAGTTGCGAGGAAGGAATTTTAAATGGCCAGAAGCCGGCTCAGGTAATTGAAGAGTTTTTTGCAAAATATACACACTATACCGAACGCAAAGATATTATTGATTTATTGTTTCGTTTTATACAATATATTGAGCGTCAGGTGGTACTATTTGATGCGGTAGAAGATGCCTCTTTTACAAAGTTAAATACCACCGATGAGCAAAGCACACTTGCTTTTATCCTGAAGAAAAATGCGGATAACAAGCCCATGCTTTCCAAAATTGAGAAGCTGATTGATGAGTTATCCTTACGTTTGGTTTTAACGGCACACCCTACGCAGTTTTATCCGGGAAATGTATTGGCCATCATTACCGATTTAACCCATGCCATTCGGGAGAACAACATCACCTCAATGAATTCACTGTTACAGCAACTCGGAAAAACGCCATTTTTTAATAAAAAATCGCCTACACCTGTAGAAAAGAAAAATGCGGATAACAAGCCCATGCTTTCCAAAATTGAGAAGCTGATTGATGAGTTATCCTTACGTTTGGTTTTAACGGCACACCCTACGCAGTTTTATCCGGGAAATGTATTGGCCATCATTACCGATTTAACCCATGCCATTCGGGAGAACAACATCACCTCAATGAATTCACTGTTACAGCAACTCGGAAAAACGCCATTTTTTAATAAAAAATCGCCTACACCTGTAGATGAGGCTTTAAATTTAGCCTGGTTTTTGGAAAATACCTTTTACTTTGCTGCGGCGAATATTCAGGCAGAGATTGACCAGAATCTGGATGAATATAACCTCGAAACCAAGAAAATTCTGGAGCTGGGTTTCTGGCCGGGAGGCGATCGTGACGGCAATCCAAATATCCATGTGGATACCACGTTGGAAGTTTCTAAAATGCTGCGTCAGATTCTTTTCCGTTGCTATTATCGTGATTTCAGGGTAATTAAACGGCGTATTACTTTTAGAGGCGTAGAAGAAAATATAGCCAATTTGCATGATGTGCTGTATAAAAATGCTTTTGACCATGCTTGTGAATCACATGATATCTCTGATGAGTTAAAAGAAAACCTGAATAAAATTAAAGATACCGGTACATTGCTGCCTTTATTTTTTAAAAGTTGCGAGGAAGGAATTTTAAATGGCCAGAAGCCGGCTCAGGTAATTGAAGAGTTTTTTGCAAAATATACACACTATACCGAACGCAAAGATATTATTGATTTATTGTTTCGTTTTATACAATATATTGAGCGTCAGGTGGTACTATTTGATGCGGTAGAAGATGCCTCTTTTACAAAGTTAAATACCACCGATGAGCAAAGCACACTTGCTTTTATCCTGAAGAAAAATGCGGATAACAAGCCCATGCTTTCCAAAATTGAGAAGCTGATTGATGAGTTATCCTTACGTTTGGTTTTAACGGCACACCCTAC
>NZ_NHOT01000004.1 GCF_002197755.1 Pedobacter sp. AJM
AATGATTCCGTAGCTCAGCTGGTAGAGCATTACACTTTTAATGTAGTGGTCCTGGGTTCGAATCCCAGCGGGATCACACCAAAGACTATCAAAACGTATAAAACCCTGCAATCGCACGATTAGCAGGGTTTTTGCTTTTAGGGAATTGCCAAAAATCGCACGAATTCACAAAACTTTGGTGAGTGATTCGGTGAGTAAGGCAAAACGGTTAAAATTGACTCACCGAATTGTACATAATCATTTATTGTACAGGTTGTTATAAACTGAACATCTTGTATGTTTTAAGAAGCAAAGCTATGTTTGCATCACTGTTATTTATTGTTTTTTAACGGCGATGCAGCTCTCGAACCGAAAGTCGGTTCTCGGGTTGTTTCACTTTAATCGTTAGATTATGAAGACCAATTTTAGCCTGCTTTTCTATCTGAAAAAGCAAAAGAACTATGTAAGTGGAAATGTGCCGATCTAAATGATGATTACTGTAGAAGGAAACCGTGCGGAGATGGCCACCAATCGGAACTGCGATCCCAAACGATGGAACGCCAAGGGCGGCCGAGCCATCGGCTCAAAAGAAGAGATCAAGGTGTTGAATACCCATCTTGACCACTTGCAGAATGCAGTTTATTATGCCCATCAACGTGTTTTCGATATGGGGTTACCGATTACAGCAGATGCAATTAAATCCAGTTACCTTGGTACGCTCACCAATTCGCATACCCTATTAGAAGCGATTGCCGACCATAACCTAAAAATGGAGCAGCTTGTGGGTAAAGATTATGTGCGTGGCACATTGAACCGTTATAAAGTTTTGGAAAGGCACCTTAAGGTTTTTATCCCTTTGAAATATGGTCTAGCCGATATGGACATTAGAACTATCGACCAAGCATTTCTGAACGGATTTGACCATTATCTAAGGTGTGATAAGAACTGCGCGAACAACTATGTGGTAAAAAACATCAAAAACCTCGGAAAAATCCTTCGCATCTGTATGGAGAATGAATGGATAGATAAATCGCCGTTTACCGCTTATAAAGGCAAAACAAAGAATGTTGACCGCTTTTATCTGAACAAGGAGGAATTGGCTCATATCGCAGAAAAAGAGTTTTTATCGGAGAGATTGAAACAGGTAAGAGACGTTTTTATTTTCTGCTGTTTTACTGGTTTGGCTTATGTCGATGTCTTCAAACTGAAACAGGAGAATATCAGAAAGGGAATTGATGGCGACCGATGGATCTTTACCAATCGGCAGAAAACCAAAACAAGGTCATCGGTTCCGCTACTGTCAACAGCTCTTGAGATTGTAGATAGATATTCCACCAACAAAGTTTGCCTCAATAAAGGCTTGCTTCTTCCAGTTCCGAGCAACCAAAAGATGAACGAATACCTGAAGGAGATTGCCGACTTGTGCGGAATTGAAAAGAAACTCACCTCACACATTGCCCGCCATACTTTTGCCACTACGGTTACCCTGTTGAATGGCGTGCCGATTGAAAGCGTTTCAAAGATGCTCGGGCATACCAACATCAGGACTACCCAGCATTACGCGAAAATTTTGGATATCAAGGTAAGCGAAGACATGGCAATGCTAAAGAAAAAGCTAGCTATGATATAGACTAATAAATTTAATAATCACAGTCAACTGACAAATATTTAAAAATATTAGGCATTAATTCCTGTTTTAGTTAGATTTGTAGGATGTTAAAGGAATTGAACAAAAGAGTAATCGTTGTCCATTGGAAAAGATTTGCCAGTACAGATATCGATGTGTTTTCAAGTCTGAAAGGATTTTGCGACAGCTACCCAACCTATAACTATCATACATTGAACAACTATCTTTCGAAAAAAAAGGTTCCATTCGAAAACGATGAAATCAAAATTGAAAGACATCCACTGATACAAAAAGTCAGAAGACCAGACCTTCCAAAGGTACTGTTCTGGGACTTTGATTTCGAAAAACTGGATTGGAGCAGGAGTTACAAAACCGTTATCGAACGGGTGCTTGATAAAGGCAATACAATGGATTGGGAAGAGATGATCAGGTTTTATGGTAAGGAAAACGTAATCCGAGCCCTCAAAGAAGACATCACTTACCTTTCTGATATGACCATGGAGGCCGTTTGTAAATATTTTCAGTTGAGCAAAGAAAAACTCAAATGTTACACAAAGAAACAGTTACACCAGGGACACTGGATCTGATCCAGACACTGATGCAAGACCATCAGCTCAACTCCTTTTACCTTGTAGGCGGTACCGCATTATCCCTGAGGATCGGCCACAGGGAATCCATAGATATCGACCTTTTCAGCTCATCGGACTTTGATGGTGATGGACTCGCCGTACACTTAAGGAACAGCTATGGCGCAGATGTAAAACGCCACAAGGGCAATTATGTAAGTGGTAGCATTGGTGAAGTTGATTTTGATTTTATCTCGCACAAGTATCCATCTATCAGGCCAATAGAAACAATCGAAGGCATAAGGATGATGTCCAATCAGGATATATCGGCAATGAAGATCAATGCAATTGTGAATAGCGGGCAACGGATAAAAGATTTTATCGATATGCATTACCTGTTAATGGAAATGCCTTTAGATGAAATATTGGATTACTACTGCCAGAAATATCCAAATGTCGACTCTAACACTGCTAAGTCGTCTCTAATGTACCATAACGATATCGACTTTAATGTTCCCGTAAAACTTATGGACACAAAGCTAAAATGGCAGGATGTGCAGAAAAGCATTTTAAAGGCAGTACGTGAATACACCAATCTATTAGAAAGCAGGGAATTGTACCGTAAGCTTCAGGCAACAAAAAATAGCCAAAAAAAAAATGACCGTGGCAGAGGGATGAGTCGTTAGATTTACACAAATAACAGGGATAGGTTATCACAATTCGTGATAACCTATCTTATTTTAAGGTACCAAATTGGCACCTTAAGATATGAAGTAGTTTAATTGGCTCAAAAGACAAAATGAGTTGCTGTTGAAGGAATGCGATTTTCCGATTTTTACTGTTTGCTATTGTTACTATTTAGATAATTCTCAAATACCTCCTCAATTATTCGGTCTATATTTGTCCTGTCTGCACCATCCCAGTACCATTGTACCTCTGACTCATTAAGGTCATCTTTTGCAAAATATAGCAAATAAAAGTCCATGTATTCTTGTTCCATATCCAGTGCTATACAGATGTCCTTGATATCTTTTAAGGTCGAAAGGTACTTGGATGGTTCGTTTATAGCAGTTGAAATAATATAATAGATATAATTTCTAATCATCAATAACTTATCCTCATAATCGAGATTTAGATCAGCAAGAACTTTATCTGTTAATCTTTGAAGTTCAAACTGATGGTAAGGTCTGGTGATTCCTGCAAGTATATATAGATTATCAGATTCGTAGCCTGCTTGGATCATTTCTAAAGCCCACTCCACCCACATTTCATCGATATCTTCGTTAAAAGCTTTTTTCATCAAGACCCTATAAGTCGAAATAACTTTATGCGGAAAATTAATCATAAGTTACGTTGCCAATAATGACAAATTCTTGTTCGTTGGTCTGCTCGTTTATGATGCTTCCATTAATACTCACTGAATAATATTGCTGTAATGGTTTAAAGGTTTCATTTTTAATGAATGGAGTTAAAATCAAAATATCGCTAGAAAACATCCCCCCTTTAATTGATTGAGTGAGCTTAACCTTGAGTTTTTCACCACCGCGGTCGGAAAGAATTTCACCGAACAGATTACCTTGGTTCCAATCACTTGGTTCGAGTACAATTATTCTTACGGTAGGTCTATTCATTTGGCTTCCTTTTGTCGAACTTCTTTTCAACTGACATGCTTATCCAGTAAATTCCCATTTGCCCCCTGTTATCCATTACGCCTTTTGGCAACTGATTTTTAGGATAGCTTGAAATTGAAGTTTCCACATCTTTTACAAATGTAGTTAATGCTTCAAGTTTATTTTCTGAAAATGGAAGTATAGTGTAATCCCAACTGGAATAAAAATACAACATCCACCTAAATTCGGTATCGATTTTTCCATTGATTAGATATTGATTTAAAATAGAATATGATTTAGATACCGTTTCCTTGTCAAGATCTTCAATCCTTGTATAACAATTTGGCTCCACGAGAGCGTACCAATTTAAAAATATTAGCCGCTTTAAGATTTCAAGCTTTGCTGCTTCATTATCAATACGAAGATAAAGTTCAAGATAAGATCTATGGATATTTCGATATTGTTCAAATATTCCTTCTGTGGAAAGTTTTTCGGTTACAAAGTCCATTGTTCCATTTTGAGATTCAGCATAGTCCCAAATTTCTAATTCTCTATCAGATAAAATGTCGATTTCTGTTTTCATAGTATAATCGCTCTTTTTAGGTATTGGGGCTCAATTATTTATTGATATCTTCAATAAAACCAAAATAGGTTATATGTTAATTAGGTATTAACTTGCTTCCACTTCGGATCAAAACCTATTTCGTGATTGAAAGATACCAATCTGTTTTCAGCCGAACTAACCTTTCTTAAAAATTGCTCAATAGGTTCATTCTCTTCCGAATAACAGAACTCGAACTAGCATTCTGGCTATGCTTACAACAGCTTAGGGATTATTTCAAGTTATAAGGCGTATATAAAAAAGGAGAGAGAGGGCAACAATAGACCCTAAAGTGAGCCAACCGTATTTCCACTTTTCCAGTTTTGAGCGCTTTTCAAATTCATCAAAATATTTAAGATACTTGTCGTTTTTAAATACAAAAAAATAGCAAACAATACCTGACAGTACACTGCAAATAACAATATGTGGCATGGCTGCATAACTTATTAAGTTAAATAGGATAAGAAGAGAGAAAAAGAAAATACCCAAAACTCCCCAGAGTATTCCTCCAGCTGCCATTATACTCAGCCCGAATTTTTTATCTCCAGAGGACCGGTCTATCTCCTTATTAATATCTATGCCCAATTTCTCATATCTTTTTTTCTGAAACGGCAACTTATGAATAAGGCGAAACGGATTTATTTTATTAGCCAGTAAATGCATTTTATAATGCGCCTTATAAAAACAAAAATGTATAATATTTAATTAAGTTTCCATAGCCTTCAAAATAGGGTTGTTCCCTATGACGAAAACAACCCTTTAAATTAATTTCTAATTATTCATGGCATTGCCACGCAGATTTTTGTTGTTATCCAACTCCGCTTGTGGGAAAGGATAGTACATTGCACGCTGCGTCCAACCTATCGCCTTAAGCGGCTCAAGCCATTTAGCATCAGCCATACCCCAGCGTAACAGGTCAAAGTAACGAAGATATTCACCGGCTAACTCAACAAAACGCTCGTGCACTATTATGCTTTTGATATTGTTTAGTGGCACGCCGTTTTTAGTAATATTTTGCGCCAATAGTCCATCAACATCAGGTATGGTGCCAGGAGAATGCTGATACCATAAACTCGGCTGTTCTGATGGCACTACGTTGTTGGCACGTGATCTAACCATGTTTATGTATTGTTTTGCGCCAGCTATATCGCTCTTTTCGTTCAAACATTCAGCATACATCAACAATACATCAGCATATCTGATTAACCTGTCGTTTATGCCATTATCAAAATCAGAAACCTGCACATCAGGGCAGTATTTACGTGTTCCGTACAGATCTTTGTTGGTGGCCAGTTTGCTCATCCAGTAGACGTAATCTGTAACTGTACCATCAATTTGCGTAAACTTAGCACCGTTATCGCACCAAAGCGTCATAAACTTGCGCGGGTCACCTGTCTCAAACTCATCATAAGTTTTTTTGTTCGGCGCAAGGTTCCACCATGCTCCACCAGTACCGTCAAACATACCTATTTCTTGCCAGCGCCATGAGCATGATAAATCGTCGCCCAACCACCCGGGGCCGTTAAACATCTGTACCTCGAAAACAGATTCAGCATTATTTTCTGTCGCTTCAGAAAAATTGTCTTTATAAGCACTTACCAATTGATATTCTTTGCTATCAATTACTTTTTTCAATTCAGCTTCAGCACCGGCAAAATTAGCAGGCTGGCCTAATTCAAGTATTGGCCTGTATAGGTATGCCTTGGCCAAATAAGCCTGAGCAGAGCCCTTTGTAGCGCGTCCTTTAAAAGCAGCGTTAGCATACAATGCACTTCTAAGGGGCAGCAAATCTGCTGCTTTAGCTAAATCGCTTGTTATCAAAGCATATATCTGGCCTTTTTGTGAATTGCTGGAATAGTAATCAGCATCAGAAGTAACCGGTTTATCAATAAGCGGGATGGTTTCGCCAAACATCATGCCCAGGTGCAGATAAAAAACACCACGTAAAAAATAAGCTTCGCCTAGCATCCTGCTTTTTCGGGCAGGGTCTATTGGTCCGGTAAACTCGCTTATTTTAGAAATAGCCAGGTTTGATGCAAATACACCGTTCCACATATCTTTCCATGTTCCTGCTAGCATGCCATCGCTGGAAGGCGTGTTATAAGTATCATAGTACATCGGCTCCCACTTAAATGTATGATTAAAGTCATCGCCCGGCGCAAGTAATTCATAGTAGAATGATCGTGCATATCCGCCTTGTACTCTTCCTATCAATGCCTCATAAGCGGGTATTATTGCACCCTCTAACTGGTCTGCTGTTTTGTAATATGTATCGGTTGATAATTCTTGCGGATTTACCAGATTTAAATCAGGCTTGCAAGAGTGCACCGCTATCAATGTAGCAATGAATAGTGTCCCTATTTTAAATATATTTTTCATAATTATTTCAGTTGCTATTAAAATGTGATCTGTGTTCCTATAAATATTTCCCTGGTGTTAGAAAATGTTAGGCCCCATGGTGTAATTGCGTCAATACCGCGGCTCAGGTTATATCTGTTATCGCCTGATCCAACTTCGGGATCAAAACCTTTGTATTTAGTAAATGTCAGCAGGTTTTTGCCACCAATAAATACCCGCAAGCGATCTATTTTTAATCTTTGCAGCGTGTTTGCAGGCAAGGTATAACCTATATTTAAGGTTTTTAAACGCAGGTAAGATCCATTTTCTATAAAACGGTCAGAAGCTCTTAAATTTTGGTTAGGATCACCCAACACAGCTCTTGGAATATTGGTTTCGGTGTTTTTAGGATAAAAGGTTGTCACTCCTGATGCCGGGTTTACGAAAGTTAAATCCGCTTCGCGGAACCTGTTAAGGGTTGAAGCAAAGTTATTATAGTAGTGATACATACCCTCACCCCAATATTTACTATTGTTATAGATCTCGTTGCCCTGAACCCCTTGCCACATCATAGACATATCAAGCGTACCGAATGAAGCAGCATAGCTAACATCAAAATTGAAACCATAGCTAAAAGATGGTATAGGGCTACCAATAAATGCCTTATCCTGATCATTCAAGGCTTTATCGCCATTAATATCCCTAAAGCGTATGTCTCCTAAACGTGCATTTGGAGCAAATGATTTATCGGCTTCTAATTGCTGGCTTGTTTTATAAAGTCCATCGGTTGTATAACCCCAAAATTCACCAATAGAATGCCCAACTGCTGTTCTTGAAACGTTTGAACCACTAGGGTTTACATTGCCCCACAAAATTTCGTTATTGTTACCAAGGCTTAATACTTTGTTTTTTACCACCGAGAAGTTAGCCGATGCTCCGTAGGTAAATTTGCCTGAGCTGTTTTTGTAACCTAATAATACATCTACACCCCGGTTTTGTATGCTGCCCGAATTTAAAACCGGAAAGTTATCTATATAACCTGTTGTATAGGAGATAGGTACATTTACCAGCATATCTTCGGTTTTCTTGTTATAATAATCAACAGTCAATGAGAGTTTATTATCAAACATAGCAAGGTCAAAACCAAAATCCGTTGAGTATTGGCTCTCCCATTTAACACTCGGGTTTGATGGAGTAAGCGGTAATGCCCCCGTTACTTTCACGCCATTTAAATAATACCATACGTGATCAAAACTTACTGTTCTCTGGTACTGGTATTGCGCGATATCAGAATTACCTAATGCACCATAACTGGCCCTTAGCTTTAAATCGCTTATAAAAGATACATCTTTCATAAAGTCTTCCTGGCTTAGTCTCCATCCGGCTGATACAGATGGGAAATTGCCATATCTGTACTTTTCGCTAAAGTTGGCTGAACCATCGCGGCGGAAGTTGAACGTTAAAAGGTACTTGCTGTCGTAACTATAATTGATACGGCCCAATATAGAGTACATTGCCGATTGACCTATTCCAGAGCCTATTACTTTAGAATTTGGAGATGTAGTTAAGCCAAGGATCAAAACGTCTGGGCTTGGCAAAGCTCTGGCGCCTGCATTCAGTGCTTTATATTTTGATTCTTCTGAGGTTACACCAGCTACAGCGCTGAAATTATGCTTACCAAATGATTTGTCATAATTTACCGTGTGCTCAATTAACCAGCGGTTATTTTGAGTAGTTGATATGTTTAACTCATCAGGATCATGGTTTTGATACTGACCAACAGAATAGGCAGAGTTATAGTTTTGCGTGCGAGTTCTGTTCAAATCAATACCGACGTTGATTTTATACCTTAATCCAGGTATAAATTCGTATGATGCCCATACGTTGCCGTTAAGGGATAGCGACTCGTTATTATTCTCGTTAAGATAAGCGTTGGCCAATGGGCTGGCACCGTCTGTGCCGTTACCTGCGCCAGCAAAACCTGTAGTGCTGTTAGGATCGTATAAGGGCAAAGTTGATGACCATCGCTGCGCATCTATTACATTTTTGTCACTCCAGTTGCGTGTAGAAAGGTTAAGACTCATGCTTTCGCCAACCTTTAACTTGCCTTTTGTAAAATCAGATAAAAATTGTAAGCCGTAGTTTTTTGAACCGTCTCTGATAAAAACTGGTTTGTCTGTGCCGTAAATGCCGTTTAAACGGAAATTGGCATTTTGCGACCCACCGCTAACAGAAAGGTTATGCCTTTGATAGTTACCTTTACGCATCACAGCATCCATCATATTATACCCCTCGCCTATTGCTGCCGGGTTTGATAAAGCCGGAAGATAATCGGTACGGGCAGGGTTCTGATTATACATTTCCTCGTTAATTAGTTCTGCCAACTGCTGCCCGTTAAGCACATCAATTTTATGGGTGAGATCCTTTAACCCTGCAAAGCCGTAATAGTCTATTTTAACCGGCCCATTTTGCCCGCGTTTAGTGGTAATTAAAATTACACCGTTAGCACCCCTTGAACCGTAAATGGCAGCTGATGCAGCATCTTTAAGTATTTGTATGCTGGCGATGTTGTTATCATCAGGAACTGCCCCGCCGATCATACCATCAACAACGTATAGCGGATCGGTACTGTTGATAGAACCCACGCCTCTTATACGAATGGTACCATTTGTAACCTGCACACCGGGTACAGTGCCTTGCAACGCAGCCTGAAAACCACCCGGAACTTTAACAAGGTCCTTGGTATTCACCGTTGATATTGCTGAAGTCAGGTCAACTTTCTTTTGCGTTCCGTAACCCACTACAACAATGTCGCCCAAATCAGTTCCTGCAGCTTTCAATTGTATTGTCATAGGCTGGGCCGTAACAGCAACCTCTTGAGCTACATATCCTAAAAATTTTACAATCAATATTGCATTATCAGGCGCCTCTAAGGTAAAGCGCCCACTTTTATCTGTTACCGTGCTGGTTTGCGTTCCTTTAACAGTAACAGTAGCGCCTGGAAGCGGCTGCCCCGTTTCATTAAGCACCGTTCCGGTAGCTTTTAGCTGCGCGTTATGGATGCCGTTATTCCAATCAGCCAATCGCGCATTTTCCCGGGCTTCTATAACGATTTCACTAAAGACATGGGATATTTTTTTTGCTGCCCTTAATTTAGGTGAAAGGATATCCGCAAATGCGGTGGCGTTAAAAAAAAAAATGTTTAGTATGGTAAATGCCATGGTTAGCGGCTGCCTAAATAGGTGATATTTAGCCCCCGCATTCCTGGAGAATATAAAAAATTTCATAATTTTTGTTCTAAGGTAAATAGTAGCAGGTCGCTATTTCAACAACTTGCTATTAATTTTAAAGTGGTCACTTTATCAAGTTGGATTCTCGCGGTTATCCGCTTTAGTCTTGTGGATAATTTACATAGGCATTTGTGTTAAAAGTGTAAAAAATTGCATTTTCTATTTAACCACTCTATTTTAACACAGATTGCCTTTGCCTAACCCTTTCAAAACGGGTACGGCTACAAACATACCCTGCCAGTTTGCCAACCGATTAATGCAGCGGATGAAAGGCCTTTAAAAAATTTTAAAAAGTCGGTTTCGAAGTAAGGCAATTAGTCACTGATTAATTCCTACTCACTCTTTCTGAACTCGGTTTATATAAATGGTTAGAGACAAAAATAGAAGTGTTTAAGAAGTCTGACTATCGCAAATTGACAATTATATAGCAATATAGTTCAAATTGCGGTGGTCTAAATTGCTTGTTATTGGTCGGTTTTTTACATAATAATTATAAATCAATTATTTGTTATTTAAAACCTCTCGGGGGGAGGAGATTAAGTTTTTGTATGAAGTTTTATACTAAAGTTTTGCATATCCCTTTCATAAATAATCTATCTAAAACGTGAAAAATCAACATCAAAATATTTGTCAAACCTTGGGTATGCGTGCTCAGTCATAGTTTTCTTACTTCTTCCATTAAACCATATTGATCGTTTACCGGCGTTCTTACCCGTTTTATTCAGGTTACTTTCGTTGCAAAACTCTTCTGAGGACATAACCCAAATCTTATCTAATCTGCTAGAATAAAAAACAAAAAAGTAGTTTTGCCTCATTTCATGAGAAATTGCAGAGAAAAGCGCGGCGTCAATAAAACAATATTAGCGATAAATAGAGACATTAAAACAGGTACAGCAATGAATGAATTAAACCTGGCCTATATGAAATGAGCCCCATAGCGAATCAAGCTCATCACATTATTTTCTTTTGAGGTTCACTTCATTATACAGACCTTTTAAATTTGAATGCTTAAATGTCAATTGTTAAACATCGCAGGCGGGTGGAAGCTGATTCCGGTAAGTAATTACATCATCAGCTTTTCAGCACCCTCTTTCTGATCCCTTTCAAATTGCACTTGAATACTTAAATCAGTGTTACCTTTTGTTTCCGAAAGTATATTATATGCAAATTCATCCTGATCATATTGCCCCATGATCAAGAAAGAGGTATTTTTAATTTTGATGATTTAAGTTTTAGTGATAAATTTTGCATCCTTGTTTGCCTGATGATTTCAAGCCACTGGATTGTTCCTTTTGCGAACATATGCCTGGTATTTTTTACATTCTTAAAATAGCTATAGTTATTTTTGACCAAAAACTTCCCTTGCTCATGTTCTATATAGGCCAGATTTTCAGGCGAGTCATAATCAGTGATCCGACTAATTGAATTTTCCTGTCCATGACCTGATGATAGCAATAAGAAAACGGAAAATATCAAGGTTACTTTTGCCATACTGATCAAATGAGGGATATCTGGAATGCATATCAGGAATCTCCAGGGCGGTACAACCAACCGGAAAGCTACGATACGATCAACATCATACCCTGCCCCTTCTCCTGCTTTCCTGATACTCCGAAGGCAATTCACTCTTATAAAACTTATCCCCGCCGGGAAGCTTCATCGGCCTTAGCCGGCCCTGCTTCACCATCCGCTTATCCGTACTCTCACTAATGCCCAAATAGTCCTTCACCTGCTGGCGGTTCATTTGCGGATCTTCCTCAAAAGCAATGTTCCCATGATATCTACTGTTATACACCAGAATCTGATGTATTTTAGACAAAAGATCCAAAAGCGCATCCATCCTATTCATGAATCCAAAAATTAAATTCAACATCAAACCCTCGCCTGCCCCCCCTGCCCTTATCCAACAGGTCGTGATCACAGCACAAAACAGTAAACCTTAACCCAAACAACCACAGCATCATACACTCAACAGCATCATACACTCAACAGCATCATACACTCAACAGCAGACAACTCAGGCAAATAAAAAACATTTCTCCACATCTGTCAAGTTGCTTCAAGGTTGTCAGAGCACGCAACCCTTCGGCATACTAAAAACTCAGAAATCCCGTAAAGCCTAACAAAACCGACCTGATAATCATCACATCATTTCGAACCAGCAGAACATTTAAATAGTGTATCCATAAAATTCATGAAATCACAGCTTTAAAAGTCCAGGGGGGTCAAACAAGACTCTCCATAGGCCTCACCAGCATCCTTATTTACATTCTTTAAAATTATCAAGCTGATCACCAGACCGCTACATTGTTGTGCCCATTACCGGAGGTATTCTGCAGGCTCTTTACAGCTGACTAACTGACTTCAATGACATACATCGATATCCCATAATCCTCCATTTATCAACATGTTGAATAATTCAATGGAAGAATATAAAAAATACATTTTTTAACATAAAAAAAACCACTTCTAGTTGTAGATTTAGTTTTATTTACACATCTTTATAAAAACTAAATTAATCTCATTATGAACGCTCCAAAACTCAGGAATACAATTTACCTGCTACTATTTTTTGCTGTAATAAGCTCGTGTTCCAAAGACAAACAATCTAAAGATGGCGATATGTCTACCCAAACTGGAGAGCAGTTATTCGAAGGAATTTATTTTGGCTACGGAAAATTTGCAAAATCGTTATCTATTCATAAGGAACTAATAGACGTCGTTGAAAAGTTCACACCGGAACAAAAAAAAATAAGTGAAAGCAACTTCAGAAAACTTGAAGAGTCAATCAAAGCAAGCAAACCTAATTATTTTAATGATTTCAAATTGAGCCTCATGACCAGAAATCACCAGGTGATTGCTATCGCAGTGAACCAGGGATTTAGTTTGATAAACGACAATATAAGGGTAATTTTCCCAAAAATGGACCGCATCATTAATTCCATTAAAGACGATATCAAAAAAGGTAAATTAACAAGTGCAAATTTCAATAGCGAGAAAAAATTAAGCCTACTGAAAAATAAACAACTTGCCGTTATTAATAAGGATTTGATTCATCAAAATATGATATCCAGTGAATCCGAGCCAGAACCGCTAAGTCTTGATGTTGATGATCCCTTAGTTGCATGTTCCTGGGCAGTTGTATGTGTATACTATGCAGCACTTGCCATACACAATACCGTTGCGATTACCGCAAATGTAGCAGTTGCACTATCTGTTTATTTAAAAGTGGGTTTCTGGGGTCCTAATATCAGCTCTTACAAAGGCGGAGGTAGTGATGTACCAGTTCCTGTAGATCCGGATTCGTTAAGAATTGATACCAATAAAATTTTTCAGCCTGTTGAACCAGGTATGGTTAATCCCGCTTTGGAATTTGAGGTCTTCATAGATAACATCGCAACAGCAGCTTAGTGTGTATAAGTACATCCTAATAACCTTGTGCTCCATTTTATGTGCTGGACTTCTTATCCTTACCGTTTTTTTCTCTTCCCTACCAAGCAACCCAATGAATCTTGCTCTTAAAAGACCAAAGGCGTTTTTAGCGTTGGTTCCAGAGGGCTGGGCTTTTTTTACACGCAGTCCCAGAGAAGCACAGATTTTGATCTATGCTTGTCAGGGAAATAAACTCACTTTACTGGAACACCGTCATTCCTCTTATAGAAATCTTCTGGGATTGAACAGAAGGGTGACAAAATTATTTGGCGAGCTCCAGTTTATAAAACGACAAATCAAAGACTATCAATATGCGGACACCAAGTTTAATTATCAGTCTGGGAAAATTCAAGGTGTACCTGGTCATGTGGTCGAAGTAAAGAACCAGATGGATTATCCCATATTGATGGGGCAATATGTTGTTGTATACCAGAAAGCAATTCCCTGGAGCTGGTACAGATCCAATGAAAATATTGATATGCCCGCTAAAATAATAAAACTCAATATCACCAAATGATTAAACGTTTAGAAAAAAAGCTTAAGTCGCTTACGGTAGACTATTTTCCCTACACCAATGTTATCGGCCTCGCTAGAACGTTAATCGCTGTGGGTACACTGCTTACCCTGATCTGCAATCCGGTATATACACTCTTTAATACAATCAAAAACGGGAAGGTAGTCAACCCACTTTTAAGCGGAGACATTCCGATTAATGATTATAATTTTTTCACCTTATTTGGTTTTGAGAATGTTATATATACGAAAGTCGCAGCTATTCTAATATTAATTTTAGTAATCTCCGGAAGATTCATCAGAATTAGCGGCATACTGCACTGGTGGGTAACCACCAGTTTTATGCTGTCTGCTTCAATCATTGACGGTGGTGACCAGATTGGAGCCATTATCACTCTTTTACTAATCCCGCATTGCCTCACTGATAGCAGGAAAAGTCACTGGACGAAAGTAGAAGCAGTTCCACGTCCATCTAATATCATAGGCATCACTTCAATTATTCTAATACGACTTCAGGTTTTTGTAATCTATTTTCATGCCGCTGTAGGAAAACTTAATGTAACTGAATGGATCAACGGAACAGCAATCTATTATTGGCTTAACCATAGCGCATTCGGTATGCCCTTATGGCTGTCACACATTACTAATCCACTCTTAAAAAATTCTTTTTTTGTTTCAGCGCTGACTTACGGTTCCATTCTTTTTGAAATCATATTGTGCATGAGTTTGCTTGCTGGGAGTAGGTTCAAAAAAAACCTATTAGTATTTGCGATCACATTTCACATCCTGATTATTTTCTATCATGGGATATTCTCTTTCTTTTTTGCCATAAGCTCAGGATTAGTCATCTATCTTTATCCTTTTTACACACCTATCAATTTCAGACATATTTATGAAAAAACGTTTAAACGTGGTGTTTTGGCTTAGTCCTTCCATTATTCTATGCTACACCATTATCTACTTATATTACTACCCTCGACTACCTGAAATCATCGTTGGCCACCGGGACCTCTCTGGCAAAATTGATGGTTATACCGAAAAAAGTTTCATCTGGGTACCAATTGTTTTCAATATAGTGATCGTCGGTGCCATTGGCTACCTGTTAAAAAGGCCTGAAATGTTAAACTATCCTGCCGATATCACAGATAAAAATAAGGAATCTGCCTATTTTAAAATGCAAATTTTTCTAGCTATAACCGCTATTATAACCTCTGCACTATTTTCCCTCGTTATTTTTGATGCAATAGGTTTTTTTAAATCAGCAAACGCATTTTATTTTATCGCCTATTTCTTTCTAACTGTTATTGCTATTCCGTTACTCATCCTTAAAGCGAGAATTTAAAGAAGCAGCTTTCATATTGTTCGATACCCCTGAAGTTTACAGAAAGTTAAATCATTGAACGACTTGATACGATTAGATTGCAAGGTTAACTTTAAATCAGTCGATTATGAAAACTAATTTCAGTCTGCCTTCTACCTGAAGAATGATATCAATTCTTTTTAAACGAAGCCAATGTATAACAAACAGAAACAATTTTAATAACATTATAATTTTTAGAAGAATCTAGTAAATCTCCCTCCTAACTATTTAAATGCGTAGCAACTTCAAATAATTTCTTTATTGAAGGTTGAGCAGAATTCGTACACCAACTGGAAACACTTTCGGCTGCTATATTTAAAGCATCTGCTAAATCTTTGTTTGTCTTCCTTTTTCAGCCAGTAAGGCTTTAAGGAGTAGTTTTCCCCGCTGTAGAATTGGCATTTCTATTTCTCGGAAAAAGGTGGTCAAGAAGCATGAATCTAATATAACACATAATTTACGCTAAAATACTTGTTAGTATAAATGTTATAGATACATTTAATAACTATTTCTAACCAAAATGAAAAAATTATTATACCTGTTTATCCTGATCAGTTTATCAGTCATTGTGCATGCGCAAAGTGGGCGGTCTGTTATGGATTTTGATCAAAACTGGACGTTTAACCTGGGCGACGTACCCGACGGCCAAAATGTTGATTTTAATGATGCCAGCTGGCGAAAATTAAATTTACCTCATGACTGGAGCATAGAAGAAGAATTTAAAAAAGAAAACCCGGCCACCGTGGAAGGCGGTGCTTTACCAGGTGGTATAGGCTGGTACCGTAAAACCTTCACCATCCCCCAAACGGATAAAGGCAAATTGATTTATATTGCTTTTGACGGTGTGTATCAAAAAAGCGAGGTGTGGATCAACGGCCATCATTTAGGTTATAGACCAAACGGTTATATAAGTTTCAGATATGAGCTTACACCGCATTTAAATTATGGCGATAAAAAAAATGTGATAACTGTAAAGGTTGATAATTCATTGCAGCCAAATTCACGCTGGTATTCCGGTTCTGGTATTTACCGCAATGTCTGGCTGATCAGCACCAACAAAATTGCCGTTAGCCATTGGGGCACTTTTGTAACCACACCAAAGGTAAGCGCCAGCCATGCCGATGTTAACCTGAGCGTTAGCGTCAAAAACGCTGCAGGTAACACTAAACTTGCCACTGTTGTTAGCAGCATTTATGCCAATGGTAAAGTGGTAGCAAGCAAAACCCTTACAGGCATTAGTTTAAAGGATACAGTTACTACTGTAAGCCAAAATTTCGGTGTGAATAACCCGGTATTATGGTCGGTTAGCAAACCATTCCTGTATAAAGTACAAACCAAAATATTGGTGGATAATGTTGTTGTTGATCAGTATGAAACACCGCTGGGTATTCGTTATTTCAATTTTGATGTGGATAAAGGCTTCAGCATAAACGGTGTTTACATGAAAATAAATGGCGTTTGCCAACACCATGACCTGGGTGCGCTGGGCACCGCATTTAATGTGCACGCGCTGGAAAGGCAGTTTAAAATACTAAAGGAAATGGGCGTAAATGCGATACGCACCTCGCACAACCCACCCGCACCCCAGTTTTTAGACCTTGCAGACCGCATGGGCTTTATAATTATGGATGAAGCATTTGATGTATGGCAGATTCATAAGAGACCTAAATATGATTCTCATCTTTTCTTTGACGAATGGCACAAGCGCGATCTGACCGATCAGATACTGCGCGACAGGAACCACCCTTCAGTAATGATCTGGAGTATCGGAAATGAAATACCCGAGCAAAGAGATACCAGCGCGACACGTATAGCCCGCGAGCTTGCCGGTATCATCCACGAATTGGATACCACAAGGCCAATCACTACAGGTAATAACGAACCCGGCCCTGGTAATAAAATTGTCGAATCGGGCGCTGTTGACCTTTTAGGCTACAATTACCATAACGATAAACTCGCAGCTTTTCAGAAGGATTACCCCGGTAAAAAATTCATTGGTACCGAAACTGCTTCAGCGCTGGAAAGCCGCGGTGTTTACAATACTTCGCCCGATACCATTAAACGGTGGCCGGGAGGTGGGGTAGTGAATGGCAAAAAGATAAACTGGACCATGAATGCCGATAATACCGTTAATGCTTATGATAATATTTCGGCACCCTGGGGTCACACCCACGAAGAAACCCTGAAAATATATAAAAAACATGCTTTTCTGTCTGGCCAGTTTGTTTGGACCGGGTTTGATTATATCGGCGAACCATGGCCTTACCAATGGCCATCCCGCAGTTCATACTTCGGTATAGTAGATCTGGCTGGCTTCCCTAAAGATGTTTACTATTTGTACCAGGCTGAATGGACAAATAAAACAGTGCTACACATCTTGCCGCACTGGAACTGGCAACCTGGCAAAGTAGTTGATGTTTGGGCCTATTACAGTAATGCTGATGAGGTTGAACTGTTCTTAAACGGCAAATCATTGGGTACAAAATCAAAACAAGGAGACAGCCTGCACATTGCATGGAAAGTAACCTATAAGCCGGGTACCTTAAAGGCCATATCACGCAAAAATGGAAAAGTTGTAAAAACCACTGAAGTTAAAACCGCTGGCCAGCCAGCCAGGATCGAATTAAGTGCCGACAGGAGCAGCATACTTTCAAACGATCATGATCTTTCTTTTATCACGGTTAAAATTGTAGATAAGAACGGTATAATGGTGCCTAATGCTGATAATGATGTCAAATTCAAATTATCAGGGGCCGATGGCTTCTTGGCAGGTGTTGATAATGGAAGCCAAACCAGCCAAGAATCGTTCAAAGCCGATCATCGTAAAGCATTCAATGGGCTGGCCTTGGCGATTATTGGTGCTAAAAACAAACCAGGCACAGTAACGATAACAGCAACTGCCAATGGCCTAACTCCCGCATCGTTGCCAATTACTATTAAATAAGCCAGTTGGTAATGCAAATACGTTCTGCTAGCTTATTGCATAAGTTTACTTTACTGTGTAGGGCAAACTCATTATTTGGGTACCTGCCACCGCCCAATCAGAACAAGGCTCAGAAAGTAACAGTGGAAAGGATATTAATCAAGAGCGTATTTTTTTTAAAAACAATATACTATTGATTCGGATACAATCCATTATCCGTATGATCTGGTAATTGGTAAATAGTGAATATTAAACCTTAATTTGCACCAAACTAAAAAAATGGATGAAAACCTTGTTTTTTATACTCTGCATCATCATCAACTTCATCCTTATTTTTAAAGTTAATAATTTACTTAAGCCAAAAACTGCAGCTATATCATATGCTATCAGCTTATTAATGGTTCCTGTGCTGATGCTGGCAGGTGTTTACCTGTTACGACTTCTTGATTTTCAAGCAGATCAACAGTTTCAGGATATTTATTTTGCAGTGATGCTTAGCCTGGTGGTCATGATGCTACAGAATCTGGTTATGATCTCCGCAGAGGTGATGACCCGAAAACTGTTTCATTTTCAGGAAACAGAAAATGCGGTGAATACCAGCCGAAATCTGATCAGGTTCGCATTAAACAATAAGTCTGGAATCAAGCTGATGTACAGAACTGTTTTTTTTGTAGGATCCATACTGATGTTCTACGGAATATGGCTAGGTAAAAAATAATCCATTTATTATTGCTGCACACAAATTTAAAATGACCAGATCATAGGTATATGGTTAATGAAGCACCCCTGCGCCACGAGCTTTGTAGAAAACTCGGCATTTCCACTATACCGCCTATATCGCCAAGTTTATTTTAAACAACGCAGAAGGGTTGTTAACAGACCAGAAACTTTAACAAGCCATGCATAATACCACTATCCTTTCGCATGGCCATTCAAGAAGAATAAGACCCAATCAATGACTAAGTAGTTCTGATTCATCAAATTCTTTTTTGAAGTAAAAGTGGCTTATAGGTCCAACGGCAGTTTCACCAACCAATGACCATCCTAAAGAATAGATGTAATCTAATACATCTGGAACAGCCGACATTGCCGTTAACTTTTTTAGCATTTCTTCAAACTTTGATCCCTTGATTGACGTCAGTGAATCTGATTTTCCGTAAATAAATTCAATCTTTAATTTATTTCCAGAAAGTCCCCCTATGCGTGTTGTAACTTCGCAGAATTTGGTAACCTTTTTCTGGCAAAAAGAATAGTGAACTGTACAGATTAGTAATGTTATGGCAATTAATAGTGATTTCATATCTTGATTACATAAAAAATAATTTATTAACAATATTGGCCATGATTGTTTTAACGATCAGTGAAAATGGAGCATCAATATTATCTACTATATTAAATGGTACTTTGAAAGCTACTCGATTATTATTTAAAGAAGTCCATATATACCACATGCTGAAGAAAATATTGATTATATTATAAGTAAAAAGTTTACGCCTAAATTTACTTAGCCGTTCCACTGCTCATATGGGATTCGGTAGCGTTAAGACTTCGCATTTCAACTAGTTTCTAGTTTGCTAATCTAATGAGTAGATATTTATTCAATATTAATATAAGGTTATATAATAGTTATAGACTTTTAACGAAATCTGCTTAACTTGAAAAAACCAGAAGTCATTGATCCCATCTCACCAAAATTAAGGGAGCAATAACCTACGGACTTACAACTGATTTCTCCAAAGCTAAAATTGGTAGAACGGGGTCAATAAATTGGTTTATCCACTCTAGTATTGAAATCACAAAAAACTCTAGTAGACACCTTTCAATGATTATCATCCAATTCATCAACTAAATCAATTATGTGTTTTAAATCGGATACAAAAGTGTTCGAGAAAATGTCAGTGAGGTTCACACCAAAGACTATCAAAACGTATAAAACCCTGCAATCGCACGATTAGCAGGGTTTTTGCTTTTAGGGAATTGCCAAATTTAGAAAATAGCAGATATAGAATCTAAGATTGCTAAGAAAGAAAAGGAAATTTTTGATTACCAAACCAAAATTGAGAAAGAACAAAGCAACCTCGGTAAAAAAAGAAATGCTGAAGCTGAAAAATCATTGAAGATCAGGATAGAAGCTTAAGAAATATAAATTCGACGTTATAACAACTCTCCTGGGTATTGAAAGATTCCCTCATTAAAGAATTGGAGGAAAGTGAATCTCCTGCAGAATTTATAAAGAGTCAGATTGAAATGGAGCCTGACTTTGATTTTAAGTCATAGTTGAAATTCAACGAATCAGATTTTTACATTGATGGAGACGCCATAGAACAATTGGCCATTTATAATTATTCAGGTTTTCACGAATCTAAAGTGTTAGTGTTTAGATGCTTGAAGCAAGGGCATGCATCATCAAATGGACAGCTAGATGAATTGGATATACCAAATTCAACAACACCCTAATGATCTCTTTTTTAGAGAGACTCGACCAGCTTCAGGCAGCTCCACAGACGCAAACACATAGCAATCCATCAGATTTGGCATGAATAAACTGGATCGGCGAGACCAACCAAGCGACTTATTATTATGATCAGACCGACGATGAGCAGGAAATAATGCATTCGCTCACCGATGTGACAAAGAACACAATTAATGGCGAAGAATATCTTAAAATTACTTCTGCATTAATAAGCCAACTATCTGATATTGTGTAAATAGATAGAATTAGTTCTTGAATAAAGAAGAGCAAGTCATTGCATTCCTGCATGCGAATAAAGATGAAAGTCACAATATTCAAGAAATGGTGGTCATTAAGAAAAAACTGTTTTTGGAGAAATTGAAGAAGAATGGTTTGGAACTTGTATGGTTTGTCGAACTTTTTAAGCGCAACAGTATGCACAACAAAAGTATCGAGCATATTGAACATCATCAGAAGGTTAGAAAATATCTTGTGGCGTACCAAAATGGTAAATTTCAGACACTAAAGTTTTGGGATTCTTATGCCTCACATAGATAAGACTATCTAAAAGACTATGGCCATTAAACTAGAAAAAATACAGACTGGTATCGCCAGAGAATTCTATGCGGCAGACGAGCTTTGCCGCTTAGGCTACAACGTAAAGGGCATCCAGAGTTCCGCATCATTATGCTGGACAGTCTACAAAACAAAAATTACCGAGGATATTTTTTTACTTGTCAATCTTCATGTAGATTACCCTAAGCGAAACGAGAATTCTCTATCCTAAATGCTGCCGAGGTCATTTCTCTGTTTAAGGATACGAAGAAGGCAGGTGAAAAGCGGGCTTACCTGGATTATAAAATATTATTTAGGGATTAAAAATTCCAGAATCGCTGAGAGATTTTCGGAGCGCCAGAAAAAGTAATAACAAAGAACCCATATCATGATCAAAGCGACAGATATTAATTTCGTAAAAAGCGTGAAGCGGATAATGGCACCGCTTGGGCATTCTACGATCAAGGATTTGAAAATACATTCCCATTGACCTTTTCAAAAACTCAGGTAAGGGGAGCCAGGGAATTACAGCCAGTCGATATTATCCTCTTATTTCAACGGGTGGATAACCATCCTGACAAATCAATTAAGGCTCAACCTACCTGACTCATTTTGTAACACCTATATAATTAAAATTATTTCAGTCGGGAAAATGGCCGATTGGATTCCAAGATGAGCATGGGCGGGCAGATGCTTTTTTACAATGGTATCTAACCTCTAAATAATTAATGTACCAACACGCATTGGGTGAAATTAAAAATCAGTCAGAGATTTTATTGTAAATCTTTTTAGAGCCGTCCAATAAAGCTTTAGTGATGATCTTTTATTGAGTATTGACTTTAAATATTCTAACTTTACCTGTTATTTGCTCTGTAATCCTTAATGTAGTATCACTGGCTTGAAATGTTGCTACTTCCACCGGATCGGAACCATAATAATTCCAGACCCCGCTTTTTTGTTTTTGTTTGGCCTTTCAGGATCATCGTGTTTTGCTGCTGACCAATTGGCTACTATTTGCATATCAAACTTACCTTCGTCATTGGATTTCACCTGTAGGGTATCCTTAAAATGGTCATATAATTCTCCCCTGCTGAAGCATATTTCCCTTCAATATCTTTTTTCATATCTCCTGAGGAAGAACAAGCGTAAAAAAGCGGTGTTATGCACAATAAAATTAAATAGCTGGTGTTTTTGAATTTTTTCATAGCATGCAACTTAAAAGGTAAAGGACTTTATAGTTCTAATTTGGCAAAAAAAATAAATAGGTGACTTGAATAATAACTGATTACCATCTAAGTAAGCAATGAAACTTGTTTGCATTAAATCTGTTACAGTTCAATAAATATCCCAATCAATTGCAGAAGCCGAAACATAAACAACACGGATGGACATAATAATCGAACAATTAGACAGCTATTGTCGACACTAAGACCTGAATTTTATTTGGAACTTAATTACCCTTTGGACTATTCACAATTGGACAAATTAGAGGAATAATATAAAATTGAAATACCAAAGGATTTACGCGCAATATACAAATGAAAAAACAGACGAAAACCGAACTGCTGTGAGGCTTTTGTTAATAATTCTGGTTTTATTTCACTGCACCAGACAATTATGACGCTTCCGAACTTAATCCAATGATTGGGCTTGACTCCGAAATTATTAAATCAATGTGGCCGATTAAATTATAGTTTTTAAAAAACGTTTGAAAATTTGACTACAACAATTACCAATCCAACTACTTTTTGTAGAACGGCAATTAAGAATTTTGTTCCTGATATTTATTCAGTCTTAAAAACAATTCAAAAGAATTATGCAAAAAAGAATTTTAGGGAGCAGTGGGCTTAAAGTTTCAGCGTTAGGCTTTGGCTGTATGGGTTTAAACTTTTTAGACGGTAAGGGCCTTGATAAAAAAGATGCCATAAAATTACTGCGCGACTCAGTTGAAAGAGGAATCACATTTTTTGATACCGCTGAAGCCTACGGACCTTACACAAATGAAGAAATTGTCGGCGAAGGATTACAGCCACATAGAAAAGACGTTGTTATAGCTACGAAATTTGGTTGTAAAGATGCCAGACCAACAACAGGGTTAGACAGCAGACCAGAAACCATCAGGGCAGTAACCGAGGCGTCATTAAAAAGACTAAAAACAGATTACATTGATCTGCTATATCAGCACAGAGTTGATCCCAATATCCCTATAGAAGATGTTGCAGGTACGGTAAAAGACTTGATACAGGAAGGTAAAGTAAAATTTTTCGGTTTGTCCGAAGCAAGTTCAAAAACTATCCGCAAAGCACATTCAGTTCAACCTGTATCAGCGTTACAAAGTGAATACTCTTTGTTTTGGCGTGAACCTGAAAATGAAATCATACCAACATTAGAAGAGTTAGGAATTGGTTTCGTTCCGTTTAGTCCGCTTGGGAAAGGATTCCTCGCGGGTGCAATAACTTCAAAATTACCTGATGTCGACCGTAGAAATATAATTCCTCGTTTCAGCGAAGAGAACATAAAAGCCAATATGGCTCTACTGGACGCACTCACGGAGATAGCAAAACATAAAAATGTTACCACGAGCCAATTGGCTTTGGCTTGGCTTTTAGCTCAAAAGCCCTGGATAGCACCAATACCAGGGACTACAAAGCTACATCGTTTGGAGGAAAACATTGGCAGTACAAATATTGTCCTTACCGCCGATGAACTTGCAAAAATTAACACAACAGTAAATGAGATTAAACTTGTGGGCGAACGCTATCCCGAAGTTTTAGAAAAACAAATAGACAGATAATCAGGCAAAACATTTTGTGAGCGAAAATAATTCTGTGTGCAAGACCAATAGTGAGCTTGCACATAAAATTTTATAACGCGGACATCAGCATATATCCATCAAAACAAAGTAATTACATTTGTAACCAAAGAAATGCAAAGACAAAAAAATATAAATCAGATTAGAAGCATATCCCAACTTGTTAGGGTATTGGGACTTCCTGCTCCCTTGCAGCCCTTGATTGCATTGGTGGATTACAATAACGTTTCGATCGATAGGTTTCCAAAAGGCCAAAAAACGAGTTTAGATTTTTACAAAATTTCCTTTAAACCGACGTTTGCAGGACAAATAAAATACGGACAGGCATATTATGATTTTGAAGAAGGCGGATTAGCATTTTTTAAGCCAAAACAAATTGTTTATCCACCAGAAGATATAGAAAGCTATGAGGGTATTGCTTTATATTTTCATTCAGACTTTATCAGAAATTATCCATTAGGAAGTACAATGAATCAATATGGTTTTTTTTCTTACGATGTTTCCGAAGCCTTATTTTTGTCGGCAAAAGAAAAAGAAGTTATAGCGAATTTATTTGCTTCAATAGCCGATGAATTAAATAACAATATTGACAATTTTAGCCAGGATGTGTTGGTCTCGCAAATAGAATTGTTGTTGAATTATAGCAATCGTTTTTACAACAGGCAATTTATTACAAGGAAAGCCATCCATCATGACATCATAAGTGCTTTGGACCAACTTCTAGGCAAGTATTTTGAAGGCGAAAATAGTCTGAAAAACGGTTTACCATCCGTGAAACATATCAGCACAACATTAAAGCTATCCCAACGCTATTTAAGTGATATGTTGAGTGCATTAACGGGGCTGAATACACAACAATACATTCAACATGCAATCATAGAAAAAGCCAAAGAAAAATTGTCAACTACAAATTTATCCGTTTCGGAAATTGCTTATGCGTTAGGCTTTGAACATCCACAGTCGTTCAGCAAAGTTTTTAAAACAAAGACAAACGTTTCACCTCTTGAGTTCAGGCAGTCATTTAATTAAAGACGTGGGAATACCAATGGCTGCTTCTATCCAGCTATTTGTCATAGCTAACATTTGTGATGTTCAGATACCCTTCCTTTGGTCATATTAATGATTGTTTTTCGGTGTTCGATTCCCCAGGCAGCAATTCCATCAATAACAGGTTTGAGGGAATATCCGTAACGACTCAGTTCATATTCTACAGTGATCGGTTTAGTATTCAATACGGTTCGTGTAACCAGACCGTTAACTTCGAGATCCCGCAATTCTTTGGATAACATCTTTGCTGCAATACCCTCAATGCCACTCTTGAGTTCCATAAACCTTCTTGGGCCGAAGCTGAGCATACCGATAATACGGATCTTCCATTTACCATTCAAAATATCCATGGTATCACGTATGGCCATATGGTGTGCTCCGCATATCTCTTGATCAAAATCTTCTTTATTTAATTTAGTTGACATAGTTTACTCCGGGTAACTGGTTTCTTTTAGTAAACCCATTACAAATATATACTATTATGGCTGTAGTTTTGCCTTGGTAAATCAATACTAATATCAATGAAGTCACTAAAAACAATCTATTGGATCTCCACAGGCCTGGTCGTTCTAGGCATGCTGGCATCCGTTATTAACTACACTTTTAATCCGGCACTAAAAATTGCCTTCGCACACATCGGTTTTCCTGACTGGTTCCGTGTAGAATTGAGCATCGCTAAATTGTTTGGCGCAATAGCTTTGGGCATACCTGTAATCCCTGCCCGAGTTAAAGAATGGGCTTATTTCGGTTTTTTTGTCAATTTCTTTTCGGCATTCCTGGCGCACTTCTTTGTCCATGATCCGGTATTTAATCTAATCGCGCCTTTACTATTGCTTTCACTGGTGTTAGTTTCATATATCAGTTTCCACAAATTAAATAACTTAAAAAAATGAAAGAGCCAATATTTGATATTCAAACAACGAATGCTATCATTTTAGCTGCTCCGGGACGCGAACATCCGCTTGAGGTGCGGTTAACCGCACCTGTTACCAGTACGGAGTTGCCTTTGATTCTTTTTGCACATGGCTTTGGCTCGTCTGCTTACGGGTATGATCCCTTGGTAAATTATTGGGCTGCGCGGGGATTCGTAGTCATTCAGCCCACTTTCCTGGATTCCAAAACATTATTGGGTATACCGGATGCCAGTCACCATGATGCGATCAACGCCTATCTGGCCAATCCTACATCTTCCTTTATCTGGCGGCAACGAGTAACCGATGTAAAACTTGTACTTGATCAATTGGATGCTATTGAAAAGGCGACGACCGGCATTGAAGGGCGCTTTGACAGGAACCAGGTCTTTGCGGCAGGCCATTCATTTGGCTCGCATACCGTAGGACTGCTATTGGGTTCAAGGGTTAACGGTTTAGACGGAGCGTTGGGTGAGAACTTGCGTGACGAGCGTATAAAGGCTGGAGTACTGCTGAGCGCGGGTGGCCGTGGCGGCGACGCACTCAGCGAATTTGCCAAAAAACATTTTACCTACCTGGATCAGACCTTCGACGAACTTTTGACCCCAACCTTTGTAGCTGCTGGTGACAATGATCATTCGCCCCTTACGGTGTTAGGGCCTGAATGGTTTACGGAAGCTTACTATCTTAGCCCGGGAGCCGATGCCCTGCTAACACTGACAGATGGCGAGCATATGCTGGGCGGTATCACCGGATACGGTGCCCAGGAGACAACCGATGAAAACCCGGAAAGAGTTGGCTTAGTTCAAAAAATGAGCTATGCTTATTTCAGGTCAAAACTTCATCCTGAAGATACATTCTGGCGTGATGCAATTAAAGCGCTTTCAGAAGATTCAGATAAACTTGGGAAAATTGAAGAAAAATAGCAGCTTGGTATTTTTGATAAACAAAACTAAGTGCTGTAATCAAGCCTTTTTACACTATTCCCCTTTTTGGCTAAGTCATTCGGAGAATCGGTTAATAAAGCCGGTTTATTATTATTTATTTTTATATTTTAATTACCACAAGCATTTAGCAGTAATGAAGTTGTTTTTCCTTTGATCATGTTTTCGATTATATGATTCGTCTTAAAAGGAGGGATTACAGAATATTACCTCTTTTAGTAATTGTATTTGCGCGATCTTTTATAGTAGTTTTTTTTAGATTTTAAAAATTAAAAAGAACACCTTAACCCTTTAAAAAACCATCTTATGTATTATAAATATGTTGTAATCATTATCGCTTTAGCCATCATCGGTCTGGGATGCCGTTTTATATTTGCAAGTGACGCTATACTCAAGGAATGGGGGCTGGAATCAATAGATTCAACCGGGGTTTTAGCCCGGCGACTTGGTGCCATTTACCTTGGACTTTCAGTTTTATTATTTTTATCCTTGACAGGGATGTCAAAAGAACAGACCATTATAATTGGGATTTCTGCGATCTCAGGATTCCTGGCTATTTCTGGTATTTTAGATCTATTGACCGGGCGGGTTAATACGGGTGTTATCCGTTCAATTGTGGCAGAGCTATTTTTATGTTTGGTTCTTGTTTCAACATTTTTTATAAAACGATAGCATGAACAATTCAAAACTGCATGTTCTTAAAAGTATATCCGAATTTCATCGCTTGACGGGACTGCAAAGACCTGAACATCCATTATTAAGTGTAACCAATTTTGATGCTTTTATACAAAGGCCCTTTAATGAACCGGTAAGTTTTATATTCGATTTCTATTCCATCTATCTTAAACGAATCTCCAATGCAAAATTCAAATATGGCCAATTGGAGAGTGATTTTGATGAAGGCGTATTATTTTTTATGGCACCTGGTCAGGTTTTCAGCATTGAGGTAGAAAGAGGTGAATCACTGAAACCTTCGGGCTGGATCATACTGATTCACCCTGATTTCATATGGAATACGACTTTGGCTAAATCATAAAGCAATATGAATTCTTCAATTATTCAGTAAACGAGGCTCTACATCTTTCCATTAAGGAAGAAAAAAAAATCGTAAATATAATTAAGAGCATCCGGCAGGAATATCAGTTTAATATTGATCAGTTCAGCCAGCAAATTATCATTTCGCAAATTGAGACACTGCTCAATTTTTCAGAAAGGTTTTATCACCGGCAGTTTATTACCCGGAAAAAAAAGAATCATCAAATATTAAGTCGCTTGGAAAACGCGCTCTTAAAATATTTCAGTAATGATGATCTGATTGCAAAAGGATTGCCATCTGTTCAGTTCATTGCAGATGCGTTAAATATTTCACCCAATTACTTAAGTGATGTATTAAAAGTATTGACCGGCCAAAGTACACAACAGCACATTCATGGTAAACTGATAGAAAAAGCAAAAGAAAAATTATCAGGTACAGATTTATCAATAAGCCAGATTGCTTATGAACTTGGCTTCGGCCATCCACAATCGTTCACCAAATTATTCAAGGCAAAAACCAACCTTTCTCCTTTGCAGTTCCGAAACTCATTTAATTATTGAGGTATTCTACAATTTGCCATTGCAATAACTTCCACCATTTTCCCTTCACCAGCCTGCTGTAACGACAGATCATTGATCCCCAATCAGAGCCAAATGACCAGTTTGGATGTTCAGTTTAATTGGATATTAACGGACCAGTTTAACAAAACATACAACTATGCCTTCAATCTTGCAAAGGCTATAGTTTTAAGTCCATTACGGAATCAAGCCCTCTTTTAAATCCCTTAAAAGTTCCAACCTTCTCAATCGCAAGTAGTGCGCCTTTAACGTAAGGTTCTGCACTAGTTCCAGAATCATGTCTTAGGGTTAATTTTTCATCTTTTAATCCAAAGATAGCTTCAATTGATATCACATGCCCTGGAAGCCTGATGGAATGCACTTGCACGCCATCCAAATCAGCGCCCCGGCTTGCTTTTTCCCCGACCAATTCGTCTTCAGAAATATGAACATTCGGTCTGCGTTGCGTTGATAAACGATGTGCTAATTCCCTGGCCGTACCGCTTGGGGAATCAATTTTGTCTTCGTGTGCATAATCAAGAATTTCGAAGTTTGGAATGTAATTGGCTGCGATCTCCGCAAATTTTTGCAGCAGGACAACGGTAATTGCAAAGTTTCCTACGGCCAACACAGAAGCGTTGTTTTCATCCGTTGCTTTTTCAATCTCGACATAGTCATCGGCAATCAATCCTGACGTTCCTATCACTACGCTTTTACCTTTCTTTATTGCTGCAGTTATATTGATCTTAGCCACCGCCGGTGTGGTATATTCTACAAGAACATCAAATTCGACTTCTTGAAGTGCGGTCTCCATATGATCAAAAATAGGGATATGTGCTGTACCCAAATCAAGCATTTCTGCCAGATTTTTTCCTGCATGCGTACGGGATAGTACACCGGTCAATTGCATATTTGGGTGCTTGAATACCGCTTTGCTGAGTTCAGAACCAGCCCAGCCCGTTCCTCCTGCTATAAATACTTTAATCATGATGTCCTTTTTGCTTATTTAATTGCATATTTCTCCCTGAATTCAACAGGTGTCAGACCATTATGTTTCCGGAAATACTTTATAAAATTCGTAGGCTCTTCAAAGCCAAGTCTGTAACTAATTTCTTTAACGCTTTTAGCGGTGTGCGATAACAAGCGCTTAGCTTCCAGAACCATGCGGTCGTTGGTAACAGCTTTTGCCGTTTTCCCTAATATTTTTGATGTGGCCTGGTTCAACCGTTTTTCGGTTACAAACATTTCCCTGGCATAATCACTAATCAATCTGCGTTGCAGAAATCCACATTCAAGGAGATCCTTAAACAGCAATACGAGTTCATAATCCGGGCCCTTAGCCCTTTCACTGGTAGGTTGATGACTCTGTTCACGTTCCGAAAGCAGCAGGAAGTTATGTAGAAAATTTTGCATAATTTCAGACTGTCTGGAGTCTTTACTTTTTTCAGCTTCTTCGTTCATTAAAACAATAAGCTCGTTTAACACCTCAACCAGCTTACCCTCAATATGGATCTGGGTTGTGCCATGAATGGCATTAAAAAGTACTGAACTTTTTAAAAATCTGGCATCCTGTTCGTTTCTGCAATAAAAACCATCCGTAAATAAGATCATCTTTCCCGCAAAGTTTCCTCCAGGATCAAAGCAATGCACAATATCTTTATTGAGAAATAAAATGGTATTAGCCGAAACATGAACAGGATTGAAATCAATCAAATGATCAGCCTCACCCCTTTCAAACCAAATGATGTGATAGAAACCAGTCCGGTGCGGTACGGTTAATGTATCGGATGCAAAATGGAATACCGTTTCCAAATCCAGAATTTCAAATTCATGAGGTAAGCCTTCCTTGAATTCATATTTTTTTATAGTTGCCGGCATTGATCGGGATTCGTTTAATCTTTGATCAAAGATAGCCGGCAGGATGTTTTTTTCACATCATTATAAATAATTTATGCTAAAGAAGGCTTACCACTGCGGCTATTTCCATTCCATTTCGCCTGTGCTCACCTTTGCGCTCAGTTCCAGCGCGCTTTTATTCTCCAGATTTGGGTATTTTGCTTCGAGTGCGGTAATCAACGATTGCGAAGTTTTATTTGATTTTAATAACTGGTTATAGGTTTGCAAATAGGCCTTAGTGAAACTTACCGAAGCTAAATTTAATTCCGCTTTGTTGCCAAAGTGTCCCGGAATGACGATTACCGGCTTATAACCCGCTATTTGATCCAATGCTTTTATCCAAAGGGCGCGCTTAGCAGCCGTGGCATCATCGGCGGTCCAAACATGAATGTCATTACCAAATACGTTGATGCCGCCGATCACTGCTTTTTCCGATGGAATCCAGATAAAGCTGCGGTCAGGCGCACCTGGCACTTTAACGATCTCCAGCTTTTTACCTTCAAGGGTCAGTTCGGCCTTGGTATAGACTGTTGGAATAGTGGCTGTTTTGGGTGCGGCATCTTTATACAAGTTTCCCCAGTAGGTTAACTTTTCTTTGTAAGTAGCTTTAATGTGTTCAATGATCGGCGCTGTTGAATAAACAGGCACATCAGGATAACTCTTTTTTATGACTTCAAGACCGAAATAATAATCGGGGTCACCGTAAGTGATAAAAATCGCTTTTAGGTGCTTACCGCTTTTTTTAATTTCAGCGGTCAGCCTTTCCGCATCGGGCACCGAAAATTGTGCGTCAAACAGGATCGCATCAGTTTTACCGCTGACAAGTACGGAGCTAACACCAAAATTGGCTTCGGTAGCACTATAGTAGGTAAGCTTCAAGTCTTTACGATTAAAGCTTTTAACAGTTTGTGCCTGAACTGAAAAACAGGTTATGCCTGCGACCAAGCCTAACGTTGCAGACAGATTTTTAAATGTTTTCATTATGAAAGGATTTAAAATATTGATGTTCATCTTGTTATTGTTTTAACCAGACAAAATTGCATCATAATGCCTTTCCAAAAAAGGTTGAAACCGGCGATTCAATGATACTTTTCCGCCGTTAAACGAGGAGGATATAGAAATGGTTAGAAACCAATTATTTATTAACTTGTAATTGAGGGTTTTATGTCATAAGAGAATATAAACTTGTTGCAGCACTATTTGGGGAGGCTGAATGATAGTTGGCCAACATTCGATAATTTGTGGCACCAGTTGTTTAGAATATATCATTGCTAACGATTGACCATTGAACTGTTAAATGGAAAACCTACTCAGAATTCATTAACCAATTTAGACATTGTGTGCTAAGACTGGGCTTTAGGCAAATATCAGGCATTAAGCAAGATGATGTGGAAGCATTGGTTCTAGGGCGGGGCTCTGGCGACCACAACCTCCATTCGTTATTGCATGCAAGAGTTTCTTTGGGCGCTCTGGAAAGGCCTGCCGGTGCAGATGTTTTAGGTCGATGGGATTAGATCGCAGACAAGTGCTTTGGAAAGTATCTGTACTAAAAGACAGACCTATGGCACTGTTTGAAGGCCAGCCTTCAGAATCGGACAAAGAACAACAGATCCAGCTTCCGCTGATGAGCAAAGGTGAACACATTATGCAGTATTACGCCTCTACTCCATTTTCTTTGAAAGCACATCCGTTAAGTTTGGTCCGTGAAAAGCTGAAACTCTCCAACGTCAAATTCTCGCAGTAAATTCACAATATCGAAAACGGAAGAATGGCGAAAGTAGCGGGACTGGTGATCGTCAGACAGCGACCTGGAACAGCTGGTGGTGTCTGCTTTTATCACCATCGAGGACGAGACCGGGTTTTCAAACCTTGTAATGTTCGAGAAGCTCTTTGAAACATACAGAAAAGAAATCCTTCATTCACGCCTGTTGATGGTTGAGGGAAAGGTGCAAAAAGAAGGCGAAGTGGTACACGTGATCGTATCCAAATGCTTTGATTTCACCAAGCGGCTTAAACGGCTGACTATTAAGGACGACACCTCCAGTCTCGCTCGACCATAGTGGGCTGGTTGAGAAAATATGGTAAATTTGATTGGGAGAATCAAACCCCGTCTCATATGCCTAAGATACCCGAACAGAAAATACTGGAGTTAGAAGCCAAAATTAAGCTTCTGGAGAAACAAAGGCCTTTCTAGCTGCTCAGAATACAGGAGCTGATAAAAAAGCAATTATATTCGATATGATGATCGATATTGCAGAGAAGGAATATAATATCGAAATCCGAAAAAACTCCTCACCCGAACAGTTGAACAATACCAAAAAACCTACAAGGAAAGCTTAAGTGCTATCTGTGGGTTGTTTGGGGTTAGTAGTCTATTCCCGGAGTAAGAAGAGAAGGGCTAAGAAACAGGATTTATCTGCAAAGATTATAAAACTGGTGATGGATGTGTGCGCATGAAAATGCCCCGCATTGGAACCAAGAAACTTTATCATATATTGAAAGAATCACTTGAACCCCTATCGGTTTGAAGAGATAATCTCTTTCAGATATTAAAAGCGAATCATTTATTAGTTAAACCAAAGCGCAGTTACCATATTACCACAAAATTCTCACCATAGGTTTCGCAAACACAAGGACCTGTGGCTGAGCGTGTAATGGAATTCCAAAGCAAGAGTTACTTACAATAAGAGAAGGGGTCAAACTCTCCGAGATGAAAAAATAGTTTCTGAAAGCATTAATATTTACAATAATATTAGGCCACACCATGCATGTTTAATGAATACACCTAAATATATGCACAGAAAGAGTAAAATCAAAATCAGGACTTATAAATGAAAAAATAGCAGCCAGAATGAACTGACTACTATTTAAATTGTAATTTTATTTAATTATTAATCCTGTATCAAATTTTCAAGACTAGTCACATCATCTATAAATGTTAAGCACCTTTTTTAGATCCGAGGCTTTGCATTAACTGATCATACAAATCATCACTTGATGCCTTTTGTGGCTTCATTTTTTTCACTGTTGCCCGCTTGCCTTTTGCCTTGGCTTTTATAATTTTAAGCAGTTCATTGCTGTAATCATCTTTAAATGAGCTCAGGTCAAATTTAGAACTGTATTGTTTGATCAGCGCCAAACCAACATCCATCTCTTTTTTGTTTATGGTAATATCATCTGCCTTATTGATCTCATCTAAGCTCCTGATTTCCTGTTCAAACCTGATCTTCGTGATAATAATAACATTCTCTATTGGATGTATAACACAAAGATTTTCGGTATTTCTTAATACAAACCTGGCTACACCTGCTTTTCCTGATTTCTGGAGTGCTTTCAGTAATAATGCATAGGCCTTTTTACCCTGTTTTTCTGGTTCGGTATAATAAGAGGTTTCATAGTAAATGGGATTAATGTCTTTAATATCAACAAAGTTCTCCAGTTCGATAATTTTGGTTTTTTCAGGTGCAGCTTCTTCAAAATCATGTTTTTCCAGAATAATATATTTATCCTTAAGAAAATACCCCTTTACAATCTTTTCATACGGTACCTCTTTGTGCGTTTTATCATTTACACGCTGATAACGGATTTTTTCGTGGTCACGTTCATCAAGCATATCCAAATCCAAATGGGTAGTTTGTACACCCGAGAATAATTTAACGGGTATATTAACCAAACCAAATCCTATTGAGCCTTTCCAAATTGATCTCATTATGTCATTTATTTATCCAGACTAACAAGCCCTTAATTGATATTGTTTGTTTCAAAATTTCATAAATGATACCGAACCAAAACCATTTTAGCTATCCGTGCGTTATAATAGGACATTAACTTATATATTAATATGAAAATCGCATATATTTCAACTTATCCTCCTCGCGAATGCGGTCTAGCTACGTTCAATTACAATTTAATCAATGCGTTAAGTATCAATCCATCTTACCAGGCAGATAAAAGTTTTGTTATTGCGATGAACGAATCTGATGATCTTAATGAACATGCTTATCCTTCAGAAGTAAAATTCATCATCAGGCAACAGAATCAGCAGGATTATATTGAAGCTGCTAATTTTATTAATGATAGTGATGTAGATACTTGTATCATTGAACATGAGTTTGGAATTTATGGTGGCAATAGCGGCGTTTTTTTGCTTTCGCTCATTAATAAGCTCAAAAAACCTTTTATTACCATTTTGCATACGGTGTTAAAGGAACCAAATTTTATGCAACAGACCATCATTAAGGAAATTGCATTAAAATCGTCAAAAATTGTGGTAATGAGTAAAAAAGCGGTGTTATTTTTAACCAGCATTTACCAAATTCCTTCAACCTCTATCAAATTAATAGAACATGGTGTTCCTAACCTGGAACCTATTGCGAACAATGAAATTTCGCGAAGCGAATTGTTTAAAAATAGAAAAGTACTGTTTACATTCGGGCTGATTAGCCGCAACAAAGGCCTGGAAACAGTGATTAAAGCCTTACCAAGCATTGTTTCGCAACATCCGGATGTTTTATATGTGATTCTGGGCAATACACATCCCGGAGTTGTTAGACATAACGGTGAAGAATATCGTGATAGTTTAAAAGCACTGGCTAAAGATTTAGGCGTAGAAAATAATATTGCCTTCGTCAATAAGTTTGTATCTGAAAATGAACTTCACCAATATTTAACGGCTTGTTATTTATATATAACGCCTTATTTAAATGAAGCACAAATTACAAGTGGTACATTATCATATGCTGTTGGTGCAGGTGCTGCTGTTGTTTCTACACCATATTGGCATGCAGAAGAATTACTGGCAGATAACCGGGGCAAATTATTTGATTTTAAAAACGATAAGGCCCTGGTCAACATTGTAAATGAATTGCTATCAGATGAAGCTAAACATCAGGAGCTTAAATCAAATGCTTATCAATATGGCTTAAAACTAAGATGGCCAGCAATAGGCAATGTATATCTTTCTACTTTACAGCAAGCCATAGCAGACGGAGAAAAACCTGAAAGGGTAACCCCTCCTATTATAGATGTGGAAAGCATGCCGGCACTCAACTTGAGTCATATTAGCTTGCTTACAGATGATACCGGAATTATTCAACATGCACGTTTTGGCATTCCGAATCTGAAAGAAGGTTATTGCATTGATGATAATGCCAGAGCCTTAATTATGGCTTTAATGGCTTATGAGCAAAATAAAAATCAGGCAGCATTAAAGTTGATGCCTGTTTACCTGAGCTTTATTCAATACATGCATACAGAAGATGGAAACTTTAGAAATTTCTTAAGTTTTAACCGCAATTATCTGGACGAAATTGGTTCTGAAGATGCTTTCGGCCGAACAATATGGTCTTTAGGTTATTTAATTGGTGTTGCGCCTAATAACTCGTACCGCGAGTTTGGAAGAGAACTTTTCTTTAATGCAGTACCTCATTTTAAAGGCTTAAAGCATTTGCGTGGGATGGCAAATACACTCATCGGAATTTCCTATTATTTACTTGCGCATCCCGGCGATAAACCGATTATAAATGAGGGAAACCAGCTGGCAGAAAGTTTGAAGCTATCTTATCAAGCCAATAAAGATGGAGACTGGCATTGGTTTGAAGATATACTGACTTACGATAATGCGATTTTACCTCTGGCATTATTACATCACTATGAAGCAACCGGCGACAATGAATCTTACCAGATAGCGATGGAAAGCATTAATTTCCTGAATAGTTTTTCTTTTGAAAATGGTTATTTAAACCCTGTTGGAAATGCGGGCTGGATGAGGAAGCATGGAAAAAATCCAATTTATGACCAGCAAGCCATTGAAACCATGGCAATGGTACTGCTTTACGGTAAAACTTATGAAATTACCAAAGACAGTAAATACCTGAGTTTAATGTATACCAGTTATGAGTGGTTTTTAGGCAAAAACAGTATGCACATTCCTTTATATGATTTTGAAACACATGGCTGTGCGGATGGCTTACAGTTTAATAGTGTAAACAGAAATCAGGGTGCTGAAAGTACATTAGCCTATTTTGTTTCTCATCTTACCGTTTTGAAAGCGGCAGAGGCTGAATATGAAACGCTTTCTCCTTCGCTATTTGAAGAAGAAGAAGAGTTTGTAAAACATCAAAATTCAAAATAATAAAGAAGGGCTGATTCATTTGAATCAGCCCTTCTTGTTTCATAATAGAAAAGTATTTTATCCTATTTATCCCTTCCCGTTTTCAAGCAATTTGTTTAGCAACAATTCCAAGTTTACAGTGGCAAAAGACGAACTGTAATCAGATAATCCATAAGGAATTATCAGTTCGCCATTGCTTATAATAGAACCACAGGAATACACTACATTTGGCACATAACCTTCACGTTCATCATTGTTTGGAATAATCAGCGGCTCTTTTAAATGCCCGATTTCTTTGCTCGGATCTTCCAGATCCAGCAATACCACTCCAATACAGTACCGTCTCATTGGACCAACCCCATGTGTAATTACCAACCATCCCTTTTCAGTTTCTATTGGTGAGCCACAATTACCAATCTGTACCAATTCCCAGTCGTAACGCGGTTGTTTCAGCAAAATAGGATTTTCCCAAACATTTACCTTATCAGAAAACATCAGGTAATTGTTCCATCCATCAATTCTGCTCATCATCACGTATTTTCCATTTATTTTGCGGGGAAAAAGAGCAAGGTTTTTATTTTGGGCACCATCTCCATATAAAGGGATTACTTTAAACTCATAGAAATCTTCTGTTTGCACCAACTTTGGTATAATAAGCGAACCATCAAAAGCAGTGTAGGTGGCATAATATAATACCTTCCCGTCATCTTTAACAAATTTTACAAAGCGTGCATCTTCAATACCTTTTCGTTCGAACTCCGAAATTGGAAAAATTACCCGGTCTGATATATCGGTATCTTTAGAAAAAGAAATGGTATGATAAGTATCTGATAACCATAGCACTTTATCATATTCTACCAGGCGCGAGGGATTTTCATTATGCAGGCTTTTTGAATCTTTAATAATATTACTCAAACTGGTGTATTCAAAACGATCATCTAGTTTTGCTTCTATTTCTTCAATAACAGATGGATCAATCTGTGCATAGGCAGCTTTTTTGAAGAACAGTTTCTTTACATAAATTGCATTCTTCACTACCTCTGCCTCATCCACATAATTGCCTACCGGCAAAACCTGTATATTATTATTCTTATCAATCAATGCACGACGGAAAACGATAGATGAAATGTGTCCTTCACCTACTGCCCTGAAACTGATGATCACCCTTTTCTCTCCTTCTACAAGATCAGTTTGATCGGGATCGTCAACAATACTTGGATTAAAAAACGCAGCCGATTCAATAGAATATTCATGCGTAAAATACGCACCAATAAGTAATCTGGTATATGGATCAAGGTCTTCTATATCCGTTCCAAGTACAGCAAATTGCTTTTTCAGCTTTTTACAATGCCGGTTTAAAATTTTCGTAATGTTACGGTGTCTTTTAGAATACTCCTGTAAAATCGGAGAGATGAGTGAAAATACTTTATCATCAGAAAACTCCAAAACTTTTCTGATCACTTCCAGTGCTCTTTCTTCTCCGTTAAAAAAAAAACGGGCAATTACACGTTTCGTATCTGGATTAACCTTAACGGGCTTACGTTCTATATATAATCTCATTTTTGAATAATGTTTTGATAATTATAATGTTCATCTTACGATGACATTAGCTATAGTAACTAAAGTTACAACTTAATTGTTTATATTATTTATCCTTTTAATGAGAATCTTTACCTTTAATCCATTACCCACTTTAATCATACCTTTAAATGCATTTACATCAGGTTTCAGATCAAAATATATGTTTTAATGAAGAATTGCATATGCAAAAATTATATGAATATGAGATCTTAAATACACCTGCTGAAGAAAGCTTTAACAACTTTGCAAAACTGGCCGCTGAGATTTTTGAAGTAACTGATGCCGCTATCGGATTTTTTGACAAGCACGGTACTTTCATAAAAGCTTTAATTGGTAAGCATGCAGCGCCAGAAATCAATCCATATCTTTTTAACCTGATTAAAACAGCGGATGAAGATGTGGTTACCGGCAATGCATCGGAATTTGTACATGCCAATGATCAATCTTTTTTATTCCAATTTTTTGCCGGAGCAGTGATTAAATCTGCAGAAGGACAAAATCTGGGTGCCATCATTATACATGGCCAGCATTTTCAAACTGCTACTCAAAACCAACTGAACATGTTAAACAGGCTGGCCGTGATGATATCAGAAAAACTGGAAACGCGGATGGCCTTCAGAAAAACGCTGAGGGCGCAGGATGATCGCTTGCATGTGCTTATCCACGACCTGAAAAATCCGATGACCACCATATCCCTTCAATCTGAATTGGTAAGCAGAATGCCTGGTGCAGATGAAAGAACTATAACTATCGCAGAAAAAATCAACAGTCAATCTAAAAGGATGGTTGACAATCTAAACCAGATACTAAGTTCAGCCAGAAGGGAGACCGGATCTTTCAAACCGCAGAAAAATAAAATAAATCTCCGCGAATTGTTATCTAAAACCGTAAAAGATCTGAATGTTATTTCTAAAAATAAAAACCAGGCATTTACCATCAATATTGATACAGCGGTAGAAATTTTTGGTGATCAGATTAAACTGCAGGAGCTATTTTTCCAATTGCTTCATAATGCGGTTAAATTCTCTTATGCAGATAGCGAAATCCGGATTTCTCATCAAATGGCAGAAAACAGGGTAACCATTGCCATAAAAGATCATGGCGTAGGTCTGAATGAATCGGATCTGGAAAGCTTATTTATGAAATTTTCCCGATTAAGTTCTGCGCCAACCCAACATGAAAATGTTAATGGTTTGGGATTAATTACCGCAAGGATGTTTGTGGATATGCATAAAGGCCGCATCTGGGCAACAAGTGAGGGCAAAGATAAAGGAACAACTTTTTTTATAGAACTGCCCCTTAAATAGCATCCAGTAAATCAGCCAGCTTCATTTCTTCCAGTAAAACTCTTTCCGGATCACCTGATTTTTGAAAAGACCATTTAATTAACCGGATCATACCATTTTCAATTTCGATACCTGTAATATCACCATCGCTGAAACAGCAGCAGCCGCTATTGAAATAACCAGGCTTGTATGCTTTAAATTCAGGTACCTCATCTCCTTTTTTTACTCTTTTTTTTAGTTCTTCATTTAATTTATCCATTACAGGTTGATCATGCGCAATAGTTGCATTTTTAAGTTTTAAATAAACTCTTTCCAGGTGAGTAAGCGATGCAAATACAGGCTGGTGTGTGTGGCCAGTAATTAGTGCCGTATCTTTTTGTTCTGCCTGCCAGCTATACATCATGCTGTTGTGCATGGTTTTTAGCTGGTTATCATAAGCCGGTGTATTGGGATTAATTTTTAAGAATGATTGCAGTGGTGCCCATATAGTGCTGACAAACCATTTACTAAACCAATTCCCATCGCTTTGCAAATCACCCTGATGACCATGGGTGAGAAAGATATTCAGCACTTTATGCTGTAACTTTACCTTTAAAATTACGCCTTCATAAATCGGAATCTTTTTACCGTAAATGCGATTCAGGTTAAAACCGGCCAACGGATCATTGTCCCAGTAGAGGTCATGATTTCCAAAAACCTTTGTGAAAGCATTGCGATGAATAAATAATTTTTCTCTTTCAAAGGTTTGCTTATGATGCTGAATTACAGATTCCAGCAAATTCTCCCAAAGTTCTTCACTATCTCCCAGGTTGATGTAATGGAAAAAACTGGCATTGTAGTATTCAAGTGCCTGCAGATAGTTTTTTTCCGCCAGCGTAAAGTCGTCGGCATCATCACGCGCCCCCTTATGCTGATCCGAAAAAATAATGATTTTATCTTTTTCCGAAATTTCAAACACCAGTCCGCGTTTTCCGGGCTCCTTACTTATAGTATTAAAAAGCTTACTTAAAGCTTCATGAATACGGTGAAGATCAGGTCTTGAACCAAATTTGTTTGACATTCGAATTACCCAATCCCCAAATAAGTGCTGTAAAAATTTTCGCATTAATCGTGTTATGCATGAAGGTTTAAAATTAATCAAATATAAGATCAAACCCCGACTAACTATTCTATATATTTACCTGAATGAAACGCCTTGTCATTTTTCTATTATTTTTTTATACCAGCACTCAGGCTCAAAAAATCCTGCCAGATACCTCCTTTAGTGTATATACTACCTACCTTAAGGAGCACAAAAAGCGGCCATACATCAGTATAGCACAACCATTGGTTAAAGGTGATTTCAAAATCAAAAGTAACATGGTATACGCTAAATATCCAACAGGTGATTTATCTCTTGATGTTATTTATCCAAAACACAACCGTAAACCATTACCGGCGGTATTATTTGTTTTTGGCGGAGGCTGGCGATCAGGTCATCGCAGCCAAAACATTCCATTGGCACAGAAAATCGCCCAAAGTGGTTATGTTTCTATTACTGCCGATTACAGGTTATCTACACATGCACAGTTTCCTGCAGCTGTGTATGATTTGAAAAACACCATTCGATGGATAAAAGCGAATGCTTCAAAGTTTAATATCGATACCAACAAAATTGCCATAACAGGATTTTCGGCCGGCGGGCAGCTGGCAGCTTTAATTGGCACTACAAATAATGATCCTCAATTTGAAAAGGAAAAAATTAATAAACACTCTAGTAATGTTCAGGCTGTAATAGATGTAGATGGCGTATTGGCTTTTGACCATCCTGAGTCTGCTGAAGTCAGTACAGATCCAAACCGGAAATCTGTTGCTGCGATATGGCTTGGTGCTGATTTAAAACAAGCCCCTGAATTATGGCACAATGCTTCTGCACTTTATCATGCCGGTAAACAAACAGTCCCCATGTTATTTATAAATAGTTCTTTACCACGCTTTCATGCCGGAAGAGATGATTTAATTGCCAAAATAAAACCCTTCGGAATCTATTCAGAAATTCATACATTACCTGATACACCCCATCCTTTTTGGCTATTTAACCCTTGGTTTGAACAAGTTCATACCCTCATGATTAACTTTTTAGACAAACAGTTTAAACCCTTGAATTAAAGCAGAAGCCGGCCTATCCAGGTGTTTATGGTGAGTGCAACAATAATGGCTATACCAAAACTTAATAAGGTTCCGATTAAAACATATTCTGTTAACTTTAAATCATGCGCCTCTTTTAAATCACCAAAACGAAAGATGGATTTTGCTGCAAGTAAAAATCCTACTGCTTCAAAATGATTGGTTGTAATAAAGATAAAAATTAATAATCGTTCTAAAATTCCGATATACTTTCCGGCATTTTGCAACGATTTAGGGCTTTCATCATCACTTTCGGGTAACCATTTTGCAATAATTACTTTCATAATAATGGAAGTGGGCATAGTTAAAAACAAAGCACAGGAAATTAAAATCCAGAACCTAATATCATGAAGATAACTCACATCCAGGTGTCCTTTGAAAAAAAGATGCCAGACTAAAACAATGGATGAAAAATGAAATATCTGATCAATAAAAAATAGTGCGCGGGCATTTTTTCGAGTCTGGAAAAGACCTTTCGCTCCATCAATAAACAAATGTAATAATCCTATTGAAAGTGCTATCTTCCATATACTAAAACTCAAAAAGACGAAAAAAATCAATGCTATATGTACTGCTACATGTATATATAGTTTTCCTGATTTTAGTTTTTTAGTCGCCTTATCCTTCACCCAAGAATTTGGTTGCAAAAAGAAATCGCCTATTAAATGTACAAGGATGAGCTTAATTAGATAGATGTCCATCAGTTAGCAAATATTTGATTCAATTTTTTACGATACAGTTTATCCATATCCATTAACTCAGCGTAATGCGCACGCTTTAAAGCCTCACTAACAGATGATTGTGTTCTACCTGAAAGTGTAGCCAACTCACTTTGCAATAGTTTTTCATGTTCCAATGCAAGTTTTACCATCTCTGCAGCAACAATTCCCCAGCTATCCATCGCAATTAAGGCAAGCCTAATCATGACATTAATATCTTCATCAAATCCTGGAAAATCAGTTTTGATAGCCAAATTGACTTTTGCTTGTTTTAAGCTATCAAAAGCAATTCCTGAATTCACAAATACATCCCCATTTGATTCAGAAAGCTTTTTACGTTTAATTTTAACCTCACCAATTCCTATGCCCATTCTAACATCAGCTGGTTTATTAATCCTGATGCAGGCTTTTAAATAAGCTGCTGCTTTGATTGCATTTTCAGGTTCAACTTCTATCTGAAAGCTATCTCCCCGGTAAATCTCCCATTTATATTGTCCTGCAATCACTTTCAGTGCGCTTTTTAAGTTTGACAACCAACTATCCTTCACTTTTCTGGAACCTACAATATCACCCGTTATAATGCAAATCATAATACTAAGATATTTGAAATTATTCAATTTAACAAAATTATCGGGTAATTACCCGATATTTCATTTTATCGGCTAATTACCCGATATTTCATTTTATCGGACAATTAGCCGATATTGTTTCAAAACTTAAATTCTGATTTATTGTTTACCTACTATGGCACTAATCGAATTTACGAAAAGGGGTATTTATTGCAAACAAGGAGATTTCTATATAGATCCCTGGTGGCCTGTAGATTATGCCGTAACTACACATGGGCATAGCGATCATGTTCGTTTTGGTAATAAACATTATTTATGTCATACATTAACCAAACCAATCATTAAGAGGCGCATCAGTGAAGATTTAAATGTAGAGACACTAAATTATGGTGAAAATATCATCCGGAATGGTGTAAGCATTTCATTCTATCCGGCAGGTCATATTATTGGTTCTGCTCAGGTCCGTTTAGAATATAAAGGGGAAATATGTGTCATATCAGGTGATTATAAAACCGAAGATGATGGCATTAGTGATGTATTTGAGCCTGTTAAATGCCATTCTTTTGTATCAGAAAGTACTTTTGGCTTACCCGTTTATAAATGGCAAAAGCAAGAAGTGGTTTTCAATGGAATTAAAAGCTGGGTGAATGATAATATTCAGCAGCAAAAAACAAGTGTATTAATTGCCTATAGCCTTGGTAAAGCACAGCGCCTGATCAAAAACCTTGCGGGCGACGTTCCTATTTATGTTCATAACAGCATTGCGAATTTAAATGAAGTAATTATTGATGCTGGTGTAAACCTTCCTGAAACCATTAGAATTACACCAGAAACTACAAAAGATGAGTTGCAAAAAGGAATTGTTATTGTTCCGCCAGCCATGAGGGATAGCCGCTGGATTAAGAACTTATCTCATCCTGTAACAGGAATCTGTTCAGGCTGGATGCAGGTTCGCGCACATCGACGCTGGCAAAGTGCCGATGCAGGTTTTGCCTTGAGTGACCATGCCGATTGGACGGGCTTAATGGATGCCATTACTGCAACTGGTGCAGAAAAGGTGTATGTTACACATGGCTTCACTGCTGCTTTTAGTCGGTTTTTAAATGACGAAGGGATTGAATCAGAAGAAGTAATGACCAAGTTTGGGCAGGAAGATGACGAAGAAAATAAAGTTGATTTGGCCGATGCTGAAAATCATCATGTTGAAACAGAAAATAAAAAGTCAGAATGAAACGTTTCTCAAAACTGATTCAGCAACTCGAACTGAGCAATAAAACCAATGATAAAATTGCTGCATTGGTAGATTACTTTAATTATGCTGACGATAAAGATAAAATCTGGGTAATTGCTTTGTTTACGGGTAAAAAACCTAAGCGCCCGATCAAATCCGCTTTACTCAAATATTGGGCAATTGACATCACACAAACACCTGAATGGTTATTTTCAGAAAGTTATTCCAACGTTGGTGATTTAAGTGAAACCATTGCACTGCTCCTGCCCCCTGCCGAAAACACATCTGATTTTCAATTGCATAAATGGATTGAAGACCTGCATGATCTGGAAGGCAAAGATGATGAAACTAAAAAAGGGTTTATTTTAAATGCCTGGAACCATCTGGAAACCCAGGAACGTTTCATTTTTAACAAACTTATTTCAGGAAATTTTAGAATTGGTGTTTCAAATAAAATGCTGGTGAATGCCCTGGCTAAACAAAGCAGTTTAGATAGTGCACAAATCATGCATAGCATTATGGGGAAGTGGAATCCTTATGAAATTACTTTCCATGAGCTGATTAATGGTGTTCATGTCAATACCGATAATTCCTGGCCTTATCCTTTTTGCCTGGCTTATGCCTTGGAGCAGGAACCGGAAAAATTAGGTGATCTATCTGAATGGCAGGCCGAATGGAAATGGGATGGCATTCGTGGGCAAATAGTGAAAAGAAATGGTGAGCTTTTTATCTGGAGCCGCGGAGAAGAACTGGTAACAGAACAATTTCCGGAGCTCCATTTTTTAATTGATGTTTTGCCTGACGGGGTTGTACTAGATGGAGAAATTCTGGCCGTACAAGATAAACAGGTTTTATCTTTTAGCACACTACAACAGCGATTAAACCGTAAAACAATTAATAAAAAACAGCTGGAGGATGCACCAATCGGCTTTTTTGTTTATGATATTCTCGAATATGAAACCCGTGATTTTCGCGATCATCCTTTAAGTGAGCGAAGAGCCGTTTTAGAGCAGTTATTTGAAAATCTGGACGAAAGTGCAGTTATCCTCTCACCCGTTATCAAGTGCAAGAATTGGAAAGAACTAGCAGATTTAAGGCAAACCTCGCGTTCCATTAACAGTGAAGGTATTATGCTTAAAAAACTGAGTTCTCATTATCATAGTGGCAGAAAACGTGGCGACTGGTGGAAATGGAAGATTAATCCCTACACGGTAGATGCTGTTATGATTTATGCACAGAAAGGTAGCGGCAGAAGAGCAAATTTCTTTACCGATTATACTTTTGCCGTTCGCGACGGAGAAAATTTAGTTACCATTGCCAAAGCTTATTCGGGTTTAACCGACAAGGAAATAAAAGAAGTAAATTCATTTGTCACCAGAAATGCAATAGAAAAATTCGGACCGGTACGCACAGTAAAACCTGAACTTGTCTTTGAAATTGCATTTGAGGGCATTGCCGAAAGTAAAAGACATAAAGCTGGCCTGGCACTTCGGTTTCCGAGGATTTTACGCTGGCGAAAAGACAAAAAAGCAATAGAAATTAATACATTGGAAGATTTACGCCAACTGCTGGAATCGACGTTTATAAATGGTTAGGTACCTATAAGTTTTTTCAAAACCTTTTATAATAATAAAGAATTATACATGGATCAAACCAAAACCAAAGGTTATAAAAAGATAAAAGCATGGCTTAAAGCCAATAAGCGTAAGCCTTTTCAATTTCAGGAAGATGCCTGGCAAAATTATCTTAATGGCTATAGCGGTTTAGTAAATGCACCAACTGGTTTTGGAAAAACTTTTTCTTTGTTTCTTGCTGTGGTAATTGAAGCTTTAAATGCATCAGAAGCCAGTAATAAGAAAGCAAAAGACCGCTTGCAGCTCATCTGGATTACACCTTTACGTTCACTGGCTAAAGATTTAGCAAGGGCCATGCGTGAAACCTTACTGGAATTGGAATTAGATTGGCATGTTGGAGTTAGAAATGGCGATACTTCACAAGCCGAGAAAGTTCAGCAGAAGAAATCAATGCCTGAGATTTTATTGATTACACCTGAAAGCCTACACCTGCTATTGGCGCAGAAAGGCTCATCAACCTTATTTAAAAACTTAAAATGTATTGTTGCAGATGAATGGCATGAACTGTTGGGCAGTAAACGTGGCGTATTGGTAGAACTTGCCGTTTCCAGAATAAAAGGTCTGCAGAAAATTGAGAAAAATCAGTTTTTAAGAGTTTGGGGGATTTCCGCAACGATTGGCAATATAGAACAGGCATTGGATGTTTTAGAACCCGATGAGGAAGCCAAAAGAATTATAGTAAAGGCAGATCTGGAAAAGAAAATTATCATCAAGTCTGTTCTGCCGGATGATATTGAAACCTTACCATGGGCCGGTCACCTGGGTTTAAAGCTAGCCTACAAACTTTTACCCATTATTGAAAAAAGTAAAACGACTTTAATTTTCATCAATACACGCGGCCAGTCTGAAATGTGGTACCAGCATTTGTTAAATATAGAACCTGAGCTGGCAGGCCGGATTGCCATTCATCATGGTTCTATAGATTTCGAACTGAGAAACTGGATTGAAGATGCTTTACATACGGGGCAGCTGAAGGCTGTAATTGCAACTTCATCTTTAGATTTAGGTGTGGATTTTAAACCTGTTGATACAGTGGTGCAGGTAGGGTCTCCCAAAGGCGTAGCCAGGTTTCTTCAACGCGCCGGACGCTCAGGCCACTCTCCTCATGAGGTTTCAAAAATCTATTTTTTACCCACACATGCGCTTGAACTGGTTGAAGCTGCAGCAATTAAAGAAGCGGCAAAAACCAACAATATTGAAAGCAGAGAACCCTTTATTATGGTTTTTGATACCCTGGTACAATACCTTGTTACCCTTGCCATTGGCGATGGTTTCGACGATAAAATCATTTATGAAGAAATAAGAAATACGCATGCTTTTAAATTAATCCTGCCTGAAGAATGGAACTGGGTGATGCAGTTTATCACTTCAGGTGGCGACAGTTTAGGTGCTTACAATGAGTTCAAAAAGGTTACCAAAGATGAAGATGGTCTTTGGAAGGTAAAAAGCAGACAGCTGGCCATGAGGCATCGCCTGCATATCGGCACTATTGTGAGTGATGCGATGCTAAAAGTAAAATTCCTGTCTGGCGGCTACATCGGCATGGTAGAAGAGTATTTTGTTACCCGTTTAAAAGCAGGCGATAATTTTAGATTGGCAGGCCGCGTTTTAGAATTTGTGCATGTAAAAGACATGACGGTGATTGTGAGAAACAGTAAACAGCATAATGCCATTTCACCAAGCTGGAACGGTGGCAGATTGCCACTTTCTTCAAATTTGGGTTCTGTTTTAAGAAAGAAATACAATGAAGCGCTGGATAAAACGCATCAGGATGAAGAGCTGGATGCTGTTTATCCGCTGTTTTTATTGCAGGAAAAGCGTTCTCATGTACCCAGAAATGATGAGTTATTAATTGAACTGATCAACAATAAAGAAGGTTTCCATCTTTTTGCTTATCCTTTTGAAGGAAGACTGGTCCATGAAGTTCTGGCCGCATTAGTGGCTTACCGCTTAAGTAAGTTATTGCCTATCAGTTTTTCTATTGCCATGAATGATTATGGTTTTGAACTGCTCAGTGAAACTGAAATTCCAATGGACGAATCCATAGCCTACGAAGTGTTTTCACCAAAAAACTTAACTGAAGATATTACTTTAAGTATTAATTCAACCGAAATGGCACGCAGGAAATTCAGGGATATTGCCTGTATTTCTGGTCTGGTTTTCCAGGGGTATCCGGGTAAATATGTCGCCAATAAACACCTCCAGTCATCTGCAGGTTTGTTTTTTAACGTTTTTAGCGATTATGACAAACATAATTTACTTTTGCGCCAGGCTTACGATGAGGTTTTCTACCAGCAATTAGAAGAACCCAGATTGGCTGCTGCCTTGGAACGTATTCAAAACGGAGCGGTCATCATCACCAATCCTAAAAGCTTTACGCCACTTTCGTTCCCAATAAAGGTTGATAGTTTACGTGAAAATATGAGTTCAGAAGAATTGGAACATCGCATTGCCCGGATGAAAGCAGAATCAGAGAAAATAAAATAATTTATCCCTGACTATATGAAGAATTATAGGGTTGAAGCCCAAGAATTCACATTTCTTATATAGTAAAACTTTATAGATACAAATGACCATTACAAGCCACGGAGAAGAACTGATATTAGATAAAGAAAGGGCTTTATATTTACCGAAACATCAACTTTTAGCCATTAGCGATTTGCATTTGGGTAAGTCGGCTCATTTTCGTTCAGCCGGTGTTCAGGTACCATCTACTATAGCGCAAAATGATTTGCAAAGATTAGGCCTATTGATTCAAAAATACCAACCTCAAACATTGCTGATTAATGGCGATATGTTTCATCATGGCTTGAATACTGATATTGATGATTTTTCGGAATGGCAACAGCAGTATAAACATATAAACCTGCTCCTGGTAAAAGGAAATCACGACAGGTTATCTGATGCCGATTATGCTTCCATGAATATTGAGATACATGACACCAGTTATTGCCTTGGCCCATTCTGTTTTATACATGATGCACCGAAATGTACAGAAGAAGAGTTATACCCGATCAGCGGACATATTCATCCGGGGGTTACCATAGTTGGAAAGGCAAAGCAACGGTTAAAATTTCCATGTTTTTATTTCGGAAAGGACTATGCGATATTACCTGCTTTCAGCACCTTCACAGGGTTATACAATATCTACCCTAAAACAAATGAACAAATTTTTGCCGTAACACCAAATACCGTTGTCGAGGTATAATTATGCATGTGTATCAATTATCTGTTTCAATTGTGAAGCCTGTAATACCCCGCTTTGCCGCCATACCTGCTTTCCATTTTTGAATAGCATTAATGTTGGCACACTTTGAACACTATAAGCAGCGGCTGCGGCCTGATTCTTATCAATATCCACTTTGATAATCGAAACAGTATCGCCAACCTGCGATTTCAATTGTGACAAAATAGGTTTCATCATTTTACAAGGACCACACCATTCGGCAAAAAAATCGACCAAAACAGGCTTATCGCCATTTATTAATTCTGAAAACTTCGCCATAACTTTAATATTAATGTTATTAAGAAACAAGTAATGATAAGTTTGGTTTTAACTGAAAAAAGTCAGGTTTTGAAAGCCTGACTCTTTGTAAGTAAATATTGATTACGATTAAATCTCTCTGTTAAAATCCCAGTTCTCCAGGTAATCAGCCACTCTGCGTACAAACATTCCGCCCAGCGATCCATCTACAACCCGGTGATCATAAGAAAGGGAAAGGAACATCATATGCCGAATGGCAATCACATCACCATGCTCTGTTTCTAAAACAGCCGGTTTCTTTTTAATGGCGCCAACAGCTAAAATAGCTACCTGCGGTTGATTGATAATTGGTGTACCCATCACATTTCCAAATGAACCTACATTGGTAAGCGTAAATGTTCCACCTTGTGTTTCATCAGGTTTTAACTTTGAATTTCTTGCTCGCAAAGCCAGATCATTAACGGCCTTGGTTAAACCGACTAAATTTAGCTGGTCGGCATTTCTGATCACCGGAACAATCAGATTTCCGCTAGGTAAGGCAGCTGCCATACCAATATTTATATCACGTTTTTTAATAATTTGTGTGCCACTTACTGAAACATTAATCATAGGAAAATCCTTGATCGCCTTTGCCACAGCCTCTACGAAAATTGGAGTAAAGGTTATTTTTTCATTCTCCCGCTTTTCAAAGCTATTCTTTACCTTATTGCGCCATAACACCATATTGGTTACATCAGCCTCAACAAAGGAAGTAACATGCGGTGACGTAGTTTTACTCATCACCATATGGTCGGCAATCAGTTTACGCATCCTGTCCATCTCTATGATTTCATCTCCGCCAGAAACTGAGGTGGTTGATGTTTTATTGGGTACTGAGGATACAACCGGAGCAGCTACAGGTTTATTTTCAATTGGTGCAGCGGCAACCTCTGTTTTCACAGCTTGCTGTCCGGAATTTTTATGGGCGATATAACTTAATAAATCATCTTTATTTAAACGACCATCAGCCCCCGTGCCTTTAATATCATTTAGTTCTGAAATAGAAATATTTTCCTGAGAAGCAATACTTTTAACAAGCGGAGAATAGAAACGCACTGAAGATGAAAAATCAGATGGAGTTGCTTTGTTTTCTGCCGGAAGTTGTGCAATACCTGGAATGGATTCAGCCTTTTCTTCAGGAATTGAAGCGTCAGGATGACTATCTTCAATCTTTGGATCAGCACTTCCTTCTGTTTCTATAATAGCAATCACGTCACCTACCTGGGCAACATCATTTTCTTGAAATAGCTGTTTAACCAATTTACCAGCAACCGGAGAAGGCACTTCAGAATCAACTTTATCTGTCGCTATTTCTAAAATAGTATCATCTAAACCGATTGCATCACCAGGTTGTTTTACCCATTTAATTACCGTTGCTTCGGCAACGCTCTCCCCCATTTTTGGTAACAATAATTCGTATTGAGCCATATTAAATTAAAGTATATTATATTGGTATTGCGACAAAAATACGCTTTTTATTCTTTCAACCCGTCTTCTTTAAGTAGATTTAAAAGCATGGTGAAAGCAGAAGCTGCCGAGCGCTCGATATTTTGAATGCGCTTGTTACTGAAAGTAAATACTTTAGCTACCGTTTTATTTTTATTTGATACCGCAATCCAGACCGTACCTACGGGTTTATCTGCCGTGCCGCCATCTGGTCCGGCTATTCCGCTTACTGCAATGGCATAATCAGTTTTAAATTGTTTGATTGCGCCTTCTGCCATTTCCGAAACCGTTTCTTCACTCACCGCACCAAATTTATTTAAAGTACTTTCCTTTACACCCAGTATAGATTCTTTCAATTCATAGGCATAAGCTACTGCCCCGCCCCAATACACGGATGAACAACCCGGATGTTGCGTAATTAAATGAGCAATGTATCCTCCTGTGCAACTTTCAGCGGTAGATAAGGTAAGTCCGCGGCTGTTCATGATATTTATTACAGCTTTTTCAAAAGGAATATCCTCATCTACCACCACAAACTTCGGAATTTTAGCTATCATCAGTTTTGCGTAAGATTCAACTTCCATTTTTAAAGCTGTTTCATCACTTCCACTAGCTGATAAACGCAAACGCACCTGCCCTAACTTGGGTAAATAAGCTAATTTAATATGTTTGGGCAAGCGGTCTTCAATTTCCTCAATCTCTTTTGCCAGAAAGGATTCTCCGATATTGGCTGTAAGAATAGTTTTATGCACAATGAATGGTAAAGTAAATTTTGATCTGATTCTGGGAAGAATCTCATCATCCATTAAATACATCATTTCATACGGAACACCTGGCATGGATACGAAAATTTTGCCATTACGCTCAAACCACATGCAGGGTGCTGTGCCGTTTTTATTGACAATGACCTCACAACCATCCGGAACATCAGCCTGTTGAATATTGATATCCAGCAAAGGCCGGTTATATTTTTTAAAAATTGATGTAACCATTTCCAGCGCGCCTTCATCCCTGCGGAAACCCATACCAAAATATTTCGCTAAAGTTTTTTTGGTAATATCATCTTTGGTGGGACCTAAACCTCCTGTAATTAAAATAAGATCAGCACGTTCTTCAGCTTGTGCAAGCGAAGCCAGAATATGATCTTCATCATCAGAAACTGAAGTGATTTGTTTGACAAATACACCTGTTAAATTAAGCTGCTTAGCCATCCAGGCTGAATTGGTATCAACAATCTGACCGATGAGTATTTCATCACCAATGGTTATAATTTCGGCTAACATAAGTTTATTGGTAAGTATTGTAAAAACCTTGTCTCTTGCTCAGTTTTAAATCCTGGAGAATAGACGCCTTCACTTTTAATGTTAAAGAGTAACTTTTATAAGCACCAAACGGTACCCAGTTTACACTCATATCCCAGCAATGCAAATCGCGATAAATACCAATGTTCATTGGTGTTAAACCATTATTCTGAAAATCATACCCTGAATTATAGGTAATCTTCCATTTTGGAGTAAGATTTAAATCGCCATTAAAGTTTAAGGTATTACTGGTTCTGCTTATACCTAAATCATTTGAGTACTGAAAGCTATAAGAGAATGAAAAGTTCCATGGAATATTAAAATCCACAAAGGCATTGGGATCGCGACTGATGGCTGCAAGTTGTTCGGATTGTATAGGTGATAATCCTTTATTCTTCGCTTCATTAAGCTTATCATTTGCCTCATTTTTCTTTTTTAATGCTTCCGGATTTAAACTGTAATCGAATGAAAAGCCAATCGAAGTTAACCGGGGAATTAGATTGCCTCTCTTCCAAACGAAGGTGTTACTTCTCGTATAGATTCCTGTAGCAGGATTATAATCCAAAGCATATGCATCAAAAGTACCATTATAGTTAATGCCCAGCTTATCCGTAAATTGTGAACGTCCGCTGAAGCCAAGTGTTGAAAGTTTATTCCTGGTGGCTAAAAAATTATAAGAACCGCTGATGCTTAAGCCCTGGATAATCGGAATCTTCCGTTCGCCTGTACCGGTAGTATCTTTGCTGGATTTCACCTTTAATTCAACGGTATTTTCTAAGCCAAAACCAATAGATGCTGTTTTACCTGGGAAAGAGCCCTGATAAGCCATTCCCTGAAAAACAGAATAAGTTAAAGGAAGACCATTCGCATCTCTGATGATTTTCTTGCTCCCATCACTCTCAAATTCATTTTCTGAAACAGCAGCCAGAAATGGTCCACTACCTGCCTTTGTAAAATCAGGAGAATAACTGAAAGACATATTCGGTGTCATTACATGCCTGAGTGCCTTAATATTCCCCAGGTTTTTAAAAACTTTTAATCCATAAATTTTTGTAGACATGCTGGTGGAGAGGTTATAACTCCCTGCCCTTTTAAATCCGCTAACTGTATCAGATCTGATTGTGAAGCTATTATCCGCAAAAGTAGTGTAACGATTTCTAATGGTTTGAAAGTTCCAAACCTCGTTATAAGTTCCACCCAAAGAGAAGTTTAGATACTTCAGCGCAGTGAATGACATGTTAACAGGTATGTTATGGGAGAAACCAGATTTCAATCTTTTTAAACCATCATTCTGAAACAATAAGCTATCTTTAGTATCAATGGCATTGGTTCCCTGTAAAGCATATCCCACAGTAATCTTTTGATACCACTTCTGTTCACCAACCCTTGTTTTAGAATCAAATGGACTAAAAGTCGGTACGTTGAAAGTTAATTCAGGTAATCTGATTGAAACATCCCTGGTACTTAAAGTTTGATTACTCGTCATCGATAACGAGTAGTTCATATTATTAGAAAACGTTCTGGAATAACTGATACTACTGTTGGTGGTATTATTCGCTATTGCCCTGATATCATATGATTGATTGGCCGCCGTATTTCTATAGTAACTGCTTGAAGTGATATTTACACTTGCACTAAAAGTAGTTCCAGGGTTTGCATTGGCATTTTGAGAATGTGACCACCTGATACTAAAATCTTTTTTTGGATTATCGAAAGCTTCAGTTCCTTCCAGGCCATTTTTAACGCTGGCATAATTAATACCAATGTTACCGGAATATTTATATCGCTTAATATATTGCGAATTAACACTGGCTTCATAAGAGCCATTGGTGTAAATACTACCTAAAAGTTTGGCATCCCAGTAATCATTCAACCCCAGATAATAACCACCATTCTGCAGAAAGAACCCCCTGGTGGCATCTTCTCCCGGTGAAGGTAAAATAATGCCTGAAGTACGCTTGTTGGGCTTTGGAAAAAAGGCAAATGGTAAACCTAAAGGAGTAGGAATATCTTCAATAATCATATAAACCGGACCAGTGATAATCTGCTTCTCTGTTACAACACCTTTAGATATCATTAAACCAAAGTGCGGATGGGGCAGGTTACAGGTACTGTACATTACATTTTTAATGTGCAGCTCATCATCAATTTGTTTCTTACTTTGTCCGCCAGAGAAAAATCCGCCCTCCTGCTCTGAAAATACGCCGAAAACTTTAGCTCGGGTGGTTTCTGAATTATAATAAATAGAATCGGCTATTGCAGATCCCTCCGGGCCAGACTTAAAAATTGGCTTCCCTACATATTTATTTGTTTTCGGATCCGTTCTGCCACTGGCAAAAATTACTTTCTTTTCAGAATCATACCTGATGTAATCTGCATCAAGTTCAAAATCACCATAAAGCACCCTGGCGTTTCCGTATAAATAAATGATACTCTTATCTTTACTGAACTTCATGGAGTCTGCCTTGTACTCCACTTTTTGATCCAGTCCACTGTTGTTTTTTGCTGCTTTTTTAGAAGTATCCCTTTTAGAAGTATCCTGTTGAATAATTTGCTGCAATGAAAAACGGGAAAACGCGTTAGCTTTACCAACACTATGTGTTAATAAAATGACAGAAATGAGTAAAATAGAGCTCTTAAGAAGTTTCAAATTCGTATTTGAATGTTATTTTTGCACAGATGTTTAATCAAAAACGTTCAAAATTAGTGAAAAATATACCATTGATGTATCTTAAAACCATTTTAACATTCATTATTTACTTTGCGCTTGTTAATACAATTGATAATCAGGCAATTGCACAGGGATATAAAATTAAGACAATTGTAATCGATGCAGGACATGGCGGTAAAGATGGCGCCACACATGGCATTTATTCAAAAGAGAAAGATGTTGCCTTGAAAACAGCATTAAATTTAGGAAAGGCACTTCAGGATAGTATTAAAGATATCAAAGTGGTATATACCAGGGAAACTGATGTTTTTATTCCTCTTTATGAACGGATAAATATTGCAAATAATGCAAAAGCTGATCTTTTCATCTCTATTCACTTAAATGATATGCCTGTAAGGGTATCAAGAGTGGTGGATTATTACAAAAAAGTAAAAGGAAGAAGTGTTCCTGTTTACAAAACCATCGCTGCCAAAAGCACTTCAACTAAAGGAACAGAAACATTTGTTTCAGGAACCGGCCGCTTAGGCGAACAGGATGAGGTGATCAAACGGGAGAATGCATCCATGTTCCTGGAAGATAACTATCAGAAAAACTATGAAGGCTTCATTGCCAATACCCCTGAAAATGATATCATGTTATCCCTCATGAAACAAACCAACCGGGATAGAAGTTTAAAGTTTGCATCATTGCTTCAGCAGGAATATGTAAATGCAGGCAGAATCAACCGTGGTGTACAGGAGAAAAGTCTGGCCGTGCTCGCTAGAGCGGCAATGCCTGCCGTATTGACTGAAATTGGTTTTGTCAGTAATCCTGATGAAGAAGACTACATGAATTCACCTGAGGGTCAGAAGGAAATTGTTGATGGTATTATTAAAGCAATTAAAAACTATAAACGCATAGCAGAAACCTCATTCTAATATCCTATAAATGAAGATTAAACGTGCAATAACATCAGTTTTTATCTTAACCCTCTTTTTTGTTCAGGTTTTATTCGCACAGGGATATAAAATCAAAACCATTGTGATCGATCCCGGACACGGCGGAAGAAAACCCGGTGCTTCAGGAAGTTATTCAAAAGAAAAAGATATCGCACTTAAGGTGGCTTTAAAACTAGGCGCAAAACTTCAGGAAGATATGCCTGGGATCAAGGTTATTTATACCCGTACAAAAGATGTGGATGTTGACCTGTACAGGCGTGCTGAAATTGCCAATAACGCAAATGCTGATTTATTTATTTCGGTGCATTGCAATTCCATGCCATCCGGAAATAAACATGTAAAAGGAACAGAAACATTGGTTGCTGGTTCTCACCGGTTGAAAGAACAAGATGCCGCCATCCGGGAAAATGCGGATATTAAGCTGGAAAAAAACTATAAAAGCAAATATGATGGCTATGATCCAAATAAACCCGGAACATTTATTTTAATGTCATTGCTTAAAAACACATTCAGAGATAAAAGCATTAAATTTGCCAAACTGGTGCAAAACAGTTACGTAAACCGTGATAAAAGAGGCAGCAGAGGCGTTAAAGAACAAGGCGTTTTGGTTTTACAGCGTTGCGGAATGCCGGCTATATTAACTGAAGTTGGATTTATTTCCAATCAGGAAGAAGAAAAATACATCAACTCCAGTAGCGGCCAAAGTGAAATTGCCGATTCCATATTGGCTGCTATTAAAAAATACAGGAAAGATGTTGAAGTTGATTAATATTAAATATTATTCAGCTTATTGTTAAAATAATAACAAATACCAAACAAAAACGTTGGTGCAAACATTATGTAATTATAATACCTTTGCATTACAAAAATGATAGCGCTCAGGCAAATGATGAATACAAATCATATTTGCAGCGAATAAATAGAAACACATGAAAATTAAGAACGAAACCAAAGTCGGTATTTTAGCTGCATTCGCCATTGCTTTATTAATTATCGGATATAACTTTTTAAAGGGAAATTCCATATTCTCCAGTGAAACAACCTTGTTTGCAAGATATACCCGTGTAGATGGTTTAACCGTTTCCAAACCCGTTTTAATCAATGGTTATCAGATTGGCCGCGTGGCGAAGCTACAATTAGAACCGGGTGGAACAATCCTGGCTACCTTAAGTATTAATAGCAAATATGATATTCCTGAAAATAGTGTTGCACGGTTAGAAGGTACTGATCTTTTAGGAAGTAAAGCCATCGTAATGTCGCTTGGAAATTCAAAGAAAATTGCTGAAGATGGTTTTACCTTAAATGCCAATGTTGAAAAGGGTTTGATGGAACAGGTTCAACCTGTTCAAAAGAAGGCTGAACTGATCATAGGCAAAATGGATTCGATCCTGAGCAGTGTAAATTCGATATTGAATCCGAATTTTCAGAAAAATGTAGATAAAAGTTTCAATAGTATTGCCGGAACACTTGCTTCATTGGAAACAACCTCTAAAAAGGTTGATGGTCTAGTAGGTTCTGAAAGTGCCCGTATCGAAGCTATTTTTAAAAATGTAGAAGGCATTACAGCAAACCTGAATAATAACAACAAAAAAATCAGTGATATTTTAACCAATATCAATACGGTAACTGATAAGTTTGCAGCAGCTAATTTTAAACAAACCTTAGATAATGCCAATAATGCCATTGCAGATTTGCAAAGTGTGATCTCCGGTATTAAAGATGGCAAAGGCAGTTTAGGTTTATTGTTAAATGATGATAAAATGTATAACAACCTGAATAGTGCTTCAAAAAATCTCGATGAGTTGATGATCGATTTAAAAGCCAATCCTAAGCGTTATGTACATTTCTCTGTATTTGGCGGTGGGAATAAAAAAGATAAGTAATTTGATTTTATAATTTGAAGCCTTGTAATTGATATTGCAAGGCTTTTTTTATGCCTTAATTTTACTTGTGTGCGTGATAAAGGAATGATATAAGAATCATTAATGATAAAAGTATATATTAAAAAGTAAAATACATCAACAGGCAAATCCGCAGCAGAAACTTATTTAACCCGCTAAATTCAAGAACTTTACGATTAAAGCAGACTAAATTTAAAGCTGAAAGGTTCTACCTTCTACTGCTAATTCTGTATTTTCAAAAATGGACTGTGTTTCTTCAAGAAGCATTTGGAGCGTTTTATAACGCGATGAAAAATGGCCGATCAGTAACTTGTTTATCCCATTGATACTGGCTATTTCGCCTGCCTGCTTTGCGGTGGTATGATGGGTTTCATTTGCCCTATCCAGCAGTTCGTGCATAAAGGTAGCTTCATGATACAAGGTATCACATCCCTTGATGGTTGCAAAATAGCTTTCATCATACATGGTATCTGAACAATAAGCATATGATCTTGGTGGCTCAGCAGGTGTTGTAAAGTCTTCGCTTCTTAAAATTTCACCATTAGCCTGCTCTACATCCTTTCCTTTTTTTAAGGCTGCATAGTAAGCCATGGGGATATGTTCAGTTTTTTCCTTGATTAACTTACGCTGTCTTGGTTTTTGCTGAAATATAAATCCGGTAGTTGGAATCCGATGGTTTAATATTACTGTTTTTACAATCAGGTCCTGGTTTTCAAAAATTTGTCTGGACTGATCAGCCTCAATTGGAAAAAATTCGATAGGATACCTTAAGTTGGTATCAGAATATTTAAACTGAATTTCTAAAATCTCCAGAAGTGGTGCAGGAGCAAAAATCTGCATGGGTTTAATCCGGCCATTTAAATGAAGGCTGGAAAGTAAACCAATCAAACCAAAGTAATGGTCGCCATGCAAATGGCTGATAAAAATATGATCGATCCGTGCAGCCTTAAGATTGTATTTGGTCAGCTGCTGCTGGGTGCCTTCTCCGCAATCAATCAGGTAATACTTTTCGTTACAATTCAAAAGTTGTGCAGAAGGATTCCTGTTGAAAACAGGTGTCGCCGAACTACTTCCTAGAATAGTAACTTCAAATTTCATAATGGTATGATATAAAAAACCTCGTAGGTTTTCGTACTACGAGGCTAAATTTTGAATTAAAACGTTGTTTATTTATCGCCTCTGAACTCTTTTTCCAATTCATCCATAAAGATAAAATCGGTCGCTTCTTCTATTGTATTAACAAACGTTACAGATTGAAATATGTTTGACAATTCTATAATCGGTTCGAGCTGATCATTAATACCTGTTACAATAAATAATCCTCCAACCGACTTACAAAGCCTGTCGCCAACCAAAAGGCAGCTTAGATCCTGTGCATCATTGCATTCCTGTACATCGCTTAAGTCGACAATAATATTTTTAAATCCTTCTGCATTAAGCAAATACAATTCAGATTTTACGCCAGGTGCATTATCATTGGTAAATTTAGGCTCTTCTAACTTTAAAGTAACGTATTTATCGTGTTTATCTACTGAAAATTTCATTTCTGTTCTTCTTGTTTTACTAAAGTATAAATTCCATCGATTTTTAGAGTGATTGCAAAGCCTTGATCACATTGGCTTCAATGCGACTGGAAATGGCATCGGCATCAGCTTTTATAAAAGACTCTCCAACAATCTGTTCATAGAGTTCGATATAACGCGCTGATATGGAATTAACTATATCTGGTGTCATTTCCGGAACAGCTTGCCCATCTTTACCCTGAAAACCATTTTCTATTAACCACTTTCTTACAAATTCTTTTGAAAGTTGTTTTTGTGGTTCATCAGCATTTTGACGTTCCTGATATCCATCTGCATAGAAATAGCGTGAAGAATCTGGCGTATGAATTTCATCTATTAGGTAAATAACACCATCCGCCTTACCAAATTCATACTTCGTATCCACTAAAATCAATCCGCTTTTGGCTGCGATTTCAGTTCCCCTTTCATATAATGCGTAGGTATATTTCTCCAATTGTTCATAATCAGAGATAGACACAATTCCTTTGGCTAAAATATCTTCCTTTGAAATATCTTCATCATGCCCTACTGATGCTTTTGTCGTTGGCGTAATAATAGGCTGAGGTAATTTATCGTTTTCTTTCAAACCATCAGGTAGTGAAACACCACATACTGAACGTTTACCCGCACTATACTCCCGCCAGGCATGACCAGCTAAATAACCTCTGATTACCATTTCAACTTTAAAGGGTTCACAAATGCGACCAATAGTCACCATTGGATCTGGAACATCTAAAACCCAGTTTGGAACAATATCATTCGTAGCAGCTAAAAATTTAGCAGCGATTTGATTTAAAACCTGTCCCTTAAAAGGAATGGCTTCAGGCAAAACGACATCAAATGCAGAGATACGATCTGATACCACCATTACCATTAATCTATCGGCTATGGTATACACATCACGTACTTTACCTTTATAGAAATTACTTTGATCTGGAAAATTAAAACGGGTTTCTTTTAGTGCTTTCATGAGGGGATAAAAATAAGTAAAAAAGTCTAAAGTCGGAAAGTCTTTAGTCAAGAGTCAATTTAGACTATAGACTACCGACTCAGGACTCACCTACTGAATATCGCCGTAAGCTTTTAAGATATCTTTCACCAATTTATGGCGAACCACATCCTCTCCGCTTAAATAGATAATATCTATGCCTTTGATGTCTTCCAGGATTCTTAAGCCATTGAACAAGCCGGACATCTGTTTTTTAGGCAAATCTATCTGTGTCACATCACCTGTTACAATAAATTTAGCAGTTGGTCCCATACGTGTTAAAAACATTTTTAACTGCATATCCGTGGCATTCTGTGCCTCATCAAGAATTACAAAACAATTATCTAACGTACGGCCACGCATAAATGCAAGGGGTGCAATTTCTATGGTTCGGTTTTCGATATAGAATTTCAACTTCTCTGCCGGAATCATATCATCCAGCGCATCGTAAAGCGGACGTAAATACGGATCAATTTTTTCTTTTAAATCGCCCGGTAAGAAACCGAGGTTCTCCCCTGCCTCTACGGCAGGGCGTGTTAATATAATGCGTTTAATCTCCTTATTCTTAAGCGCACGAACAGCCAATGCTACTGCGGTATACGTTTTACCCGTTCCTGCCGGACCAATCGCAAATAGGATATCATTTTTAGCAATACTGCTTACCATTCTTCGCTGATTGGCCGTTCTGGCTTTCACTAAAAGACCGTTAGTACCAAAAACAATCACCTCTCCACCTCCGCCGGTTGGCTGTTCTGCATCTTTTTTTGCTACACCATTGGCCTTTGCGCCTAATATGGTTTCCACATCATTATTGGTTAGTGAACTATATTTTTCCAGGTGTGCCACCAGCTGACTGAATTTTTCTTCGAAGGCCTTAAGTTCCTGTTCATCACCGAGAACCTTAATTTCACTTCCTCTTGCCACCAGCTTTAACTTAGCGAAGGCACTTTTAATCATTTCGTAATTCTCATTATTTGCTCCCCAGAAGTGAGCAGGATTTACGGTATCCAGAGTTAATTTTAATTCGTTCAAACTATAGTATTTTAAAAAGTTATCGGGGTATATTAATTAAAATTTGAATATTTGCAGACGCTTAGGCCTCTACGCAAGAATAAGCAATAATAATGAATTTTTAATGGGGATAATTACTTTAACAACAGATTTAGGTTCGAAAGATTTTTACCAGAGTGCCCTTAAAGGTAGCCTGCTAAGTCTTATGCCTAATGTTAATTTAGTTGATATTACCCATGAAGTTCCTGCTTTCAATATTTCATATGCAGCATTTGTTTTAAAGAATGCTTATCCATATTTCCCAAAGAACACTGTACATTTAATAGGGATTGATTCCGTTTACAGTGAAAACACTAAATACATTGCTATCAGGCACCGTGATCATTATTTTGTAGGGGCAGATAATGGTATCTTTTCTTTGCTTTTTGATGATATACCTGAGGATGTGGTAGAACTGAATATTATGCAGGATTTAAAATATCTTCATTTTCCCCTGGTTGATATTTTTGTTAAAGCGGCCACGCATCTGGCTAAAGGTGGCAGGTTAAAGGATATTGGTTTACCTGTAGCTCAAATTGAACAGAAAATGCTGCTTCACCCTGTAATTGAACGGGATATTATTCGTGGAAGTGTGGTTTACATTGATACATTCTGCAATGTAATTACCAATATCACAAAAGATCTTTTTACACGCATCCAGAAAAACCGTGATTTCACCTTATATTTCCGCAAGAGTGAAACCATTACACAATTGAGCTGGCATTATAATGAAGTGCAGGAAGGTGAAAAACTTTGCTTGTTCGGCATCAGTAACCATTTAGAAATTGCCATCAACAAAGGTAAAGCCAGTGGCTTATTGGGCCTGCACCTGGGCGATATTGTAAGGGTTGAGTTTCATTCTTAAAAAAAGCTAAGCTGAAAGCTGTACCTGATTTCATAATCTAATTCCACACTTTCTATCTTTCAGTGGCAAATAAAACAACTTCCACTGTTTTCACGTTTATATCTCATGAAAAAATATTTTTATCTGCTTGTCGTCCTATCCGTAAGTTTTCAAACTTACGCCCAGCAGGATACCACGGCTTATGCTGCTCAACGGGTTAAAGTAAATGCTTTACTGGCAGAGCGAAGTGCAAAATTCGGACAATATGATGAGAGCTTAAACCAACGAACCGGAATATTTGGCTGGCAAACCAAAAAGGATATCAAAAATTCCAATGAAATTCTTCGTGAGGTGGTGTTAACAGATAATAATATCTTTAAGGAATTAAAAGTATTAATGGAATATAAAGACCTGCAGAATCAACAAAAGGTTGCGGCTGCAGATCACTCTCAAGAAAGGATTGAGGGTTATATGAAAACCATTAAAAAGCTACAGGATCAGAATGAAATACTTCAAAAAGAATCGAACAAAAATAATTACGGAATATCTACTTACATTATTATCCTGCTGATTCTAATCCTAGTATCTATGTTTTATTTTTATAATAAGAAGATTCAAAAATATGAAAAAGGCAATATTTAAAACTTTAGCAAAGATAAACAAGGTAGTTTTACCAAGTTTGTTTAAAAAAGATCCAAATAGGCTTACCACTTTTCAGAAAGCAATATTAGGTTATCGTTATTGGGTATTAACGAATGCTTTGGATTAATCAAAATATCATGTTAAGCCTGTCGAAACACAGTTGTCTTTCGACAGGCTAAGGATGAAAAATTTATTACTTCTTAAAATGCTCAATTATCAAAGTCGCCAATTCGGTACCGATACGTTCCTGCGCTTCATTGGTTGATGCACCAATATGCGGTGTTAAAGAAATTTTAGGATGTGTTAAAATCTCTGCCAAAGGTGTTGGTTCATTATTAAAAACATCTAAACCTGCAAAAGCAACTTTACCTGAATTTAAAGCTTCAATCAGCGCCGGTTCATCAATAGTTCCTCCACGTGAACAATTTACTATCCCCACACCATTTTTCATTTTAGCAAACTCCTCTGCGCCCAAAATAGGTTGATCAGCAAAAGGCGTATGCAAACTAAAAAAATCACTTCCGGCAATTACTTCATCAAAAGAAACGGTTTGGATGGGAATGCTCACTGATTGCCCTCCCTGAAATTCCAAAGTTATTTCAGATGAAGAGGGATATAAATCATAGGCCAGTACTTTCATGCCTAATCCTAAAGCCACTTTAGCCGTTGCACGACCAATACGACCGAAACCAATGATCCCAATGGTTTTTCCACTTAGTTCAGTCCCTTTAGCATAAGCTTTTTTAAGATTATTAAATTCTGTAGAGCCATTAACTGGCATTTTACGGTTAGCATCCTGTAAGAACCTGATCCCCGTAAATAAATGAGAGAAAACCAATTCTGCTACTGACAATGATGAGGCAGCAGGTGTATTTACCACCGCAACACCTTGACTACGTGCGTATTCCACATCAATATTATCCATACCAACGCCTCCTCTACCAATCAATTTGATATTCGGAACGGCATCAATTAATTCTTTTCTGACTTTTGTGGCACTACGTACCGTAATGGCATCATAATTTTTTAAAGCTTCCGCCAACTGATCCTGTGGAATGGTTTCTGTATCTACCTGGAAACCTGCTTTTTCTAATAGTTCTTTACCGATAGGATCTATTCCATCGTTTGCTAGTATCTTAATCATTGTTATTTATGATTGCACAGATTACCAGGATTACACTGATAATCTGTGATTATAATTTTAATTAATTTGCTTTCGCTTGTTTTTCTTCAAAAGTTTGCATGGCATCAATTAGGGCATGTACACTTGTAATAGGCAATGCATTGTACATTGATGCCCGGAAACCGCCAACGCTTCTGTGACCTTTAATACCTACGATGCCCTGTTCTTCTGCAAATTTCAGGAATGGTTTTTCCAATTCAGCATTTTCCATCACAAAACAAATATTCATCCTGGAACGGTCTTCAACTGCACAGGTTCCTTTAAATAAAGGATTGCGGTCAATTTCCCGGTAAAGTGCCTCAGCTTTTTGCTTGTTTTCTTTTTCAATTTCAGCTACACCACCTTTAGATTTTAACCAGCGAAGATTAAGCAAAGCCACGTAGATAGAGAAAACAGGAGGGGTATTATACATGGAATCATTATCAATATGAGACTGATAATTAAGCATTGATGGCACTTTGCGTCCTGTTTTACCTAAAATTTCATCTTTTACAATCGCGATAGTTAAACCTGCAGGACCAATATTTTTTTGTGCTCCGGCGTAAATTAAATCGAATTTTGAAACATCAATAACGCGGCTCATAATATCTGATGACATATCGCAAACCACAGGAACCTTCGTTTCAGGAACGTCGAAAAGCTCTGTTCCATAAATGGTGTTGTTAGAGGTATAATGGAAATAAGCACTATCAGCAGGGATTTCGTAATCTTTCGGAATGAATGTATAGTTTGCATCTTTTGAGGAAGCCACAACATTTACATTTCCTACGAATTTAGCTTCCTTTAAGGCTTTAGTAGCCCAAACGCCCGAATCTAAATAACTGGCCGTTTGTCCATCACCCAATAAATTCATGGGAACCATTGCAAACTGCAAACTCGCGCCGCCTTGTAAAAATAAAACGGAATAACCCGATGGCACGTTCAGTAACTCTTTCACCAATTTTCCAGCTTCAGCAACAACGGCCTCAAACTCGGTTGTTCTGTGTGAAATTTCTAAAATTGATAATCCATCGTTAAAATCTAAAACTGCCTGTGCAGCTTGTTTAAACACTTCTTGAGGTAAAATACAAGGGCCTGCGCCAAAATTATGCTTCATCTTATTATATAATGTTTTATGGCCGTAAATGTAAAATTTTTAAAGGAGTTATGTCCATAAAATCGTATCATAAAAAATTAAATATTGTTAAAAAATGTGGCCATATTGATGATTTTATTAACGTTTTTGCAATTATATAAAATGGTAAATAGTGGTGTATTAACAATTTGAAAAGGAAAGCAGTCTCAGTTGAGTTAAAGCAATCCCGCCATATGCTATAATCTTTTACAAAGATTAGCGCAGCTGACAAAAAAGCAACTTCAGCCTGCTAAAAACAGTTGTTTCATCGTTTGCCGGAGATTTTACTCAACATGAACTTAATTTAAAATTGCTACAAATAAAAGGTATTTCTGCTCCTTCTTTAAATTAATCAGATCCGATATTATCAGGATTTCTACAATATTTAATGCTGTTTTTTAAGTTTTATTTTTCAGCTTCACAATCAACTTCAAATTAAACTGCCTTCCGGTTAAATAGTTCGGAATTGCATATTGTACATTATCAACATCATTCAACCACAGGTAAGATGCGGTATTGTTAATATTTAACATGTTAAAAATTTCAAAAAACAGGATCACCGAACTAAAATTCTGATCTAAAAATTTAGGCTTATGTATGGCAACATCATCTAGAAAATCTTTAGAAAAACCGATATCTAAACGCTTGTATGAGGGAATAAAAAATTTATCAAGATATTTTGGTGTTTGTGGCGGTCCGATGAGTAAACGCGAACCATACATTGCAGTTAAATGCACTTTATAGGTTGGGCTGTTTAATAACCGATCCTGGAAGAAAATGGAAAAATTCAGTCTTTGGTCGGTAGGGCGTTTCATATATCCGGGATAAATGATTTGTCCGTTCTGTATATAACGATCTCCGATAATATCTTCGCTGGCCTGTATGATCGACATCCGGAAATAGGAAATTAAATCTTTTACAAATTCACCTCCAACACTAAAATCAGCACCATAAGCATATCCTTTTGATACTTCATTAGCCAAATACCTGATTCTTAAATTATCAATTTTATAAGGAATTAACCGATCCGAATACTTGAAGTATGCTTCGGAAGTAAACTTTAAACGAGCCCCAAAGGCATCAAATGCATAGTCATACCCAAGTGATGTATTATAAGAACTTTGTGCTTTCTGGCTGGTATTCAGTTCCCCGAAAAAATCCCGGAGTGTACGGTATGAAGGTGGTTGTTTATATACACCTGCGGCAAACCTCAGGATTTTGTTGTTGGAATTTGGCCGGTAGGCGATTAACATTCTCGGGCTGATGATCAATTGACCGCTTAAGGTATTGTATGCAGCACGGGTGCCTAACTGTAACTCTGCATAGTTTGAAAGAGAATAACTATCCTGAATATAAGCGCTATAATTTTTTATACTGATATTATTTTCTGCCTTAACTATATTATTGAAAGCCTTATTATTCGCGTTTAGCTGAATGATGCCTGATGAATCAGTATAACTGTATTCATTTAGTTGATCTTTATAATGCGACTGATCCAGCTTTAAACCCCAGGAAAATAAATGGTTATTAAAGTTTTGATCAACCTTAAGCTCAGTAGCAAAAATCTGCGTATTCAGGTTATTTTTTCCGTAGTTATAATAAACTCCTGTGCTTTTATTCTGCTCCGAGTGATTAAAAATTCCCTGGCCAGTTTTACCAAAAACATAGTTGCTCGTAATATCAAACTGTTCCCGCTCGATGGTATTAAAGTAACTATTGATTAATTTAATCACCAGATTGGGTTGTGGGGCATAGGTTGCCGTAACTGCGGTACCAAATGTCTGATAGTCATCAATTTCCTGGCCTGTATATTCCATATCCAGTCGAAGGGCTGTGTTCAATGTTCCAAACTGGGTTTCACGGTTGGTAGGTAAAAGTTTAAACCGGCCCATATTTAAATTACCTAAAACACTGATGCTTAATTTTGGAGAAAACTCATATTGATACAGGAGTTGTACATCGGCAAAGTGAGGACTGTAACTCCCTTTTTCATCTTGCTTAGTCAGCACACTTGAATTATTTTTATACCGAAAACCTGCTAGGAAAAAACTCCTTTTAAAAATCCGTTTCGTTGCTAATGAGGTATTTAGAAAACTGGCGCTCAGCATGGTCTGGTTACTATCAGGCTTATCATACCTGATGTCCAAAACTGAAGAAAGTTTATCTCCGTACCTGGCTTCAAATCCACCAGCAGAAAACTTAGCCTTACTCACCAGTTCGGCATGAATAGCGCTCAAGCCCTCCTGCTGCCCGTTACGAATTAAAACAGGCCTGTTAATTTCTATATCATTGATATATATTAAATTTTCATCAAAATTACCCCCCCGCACACTGTATTGCGCACTTAATTCATTATTGGTAGAAACGCCCGGCAAAGTTTTTAATATCGTTTCAAAATTACCTGAAACCATTGGCATAGAAGTTACATCGGCGATATTGATGGTGGTGGTATTGCTGAGCTGATTTTGTTTGTTTGTGATATTTACCTGCTCCAGCTCATTAATATTGGCAAACAGGTTTATATCTTGTGTTAGCCGTACACCTGAATGTGTATTAAACTTTAAAACCTGTGGCAAATAGCCCAAGAGGGAATATTTAATGCTAAATGATTCTGATTTTGAATAGACAGTATACTTGCCCGATTCGTCGGTAACTGTTGATTGCGCCTGTCCCAATACAATAACCGTAACCTGCGATAAAGGCAATTTACGCTCATTATAAACAACCCCTGAGACCCTTACTAAAGGCTGTGCAACTGCAATGCCGCAACAAGCCATTAACATTAAAAGGGTTAGCCTAATCTGGAGCATTTTTTAGTATCAAGATGAAATTATCAGACATTGGAAATTTCGAGCGATCAACCTGACCAAAGCCAAAGGCATGCTTAAACGCTTAAACTATTTTGCGTCAGACTTTTCATTTTAGAAATGGTTTCCTTAGGATTATCTGTAGCAAAAATTGCATTTCCGGCCACGAAAGCATTAGCACCTGCTAATACTAATGTAGCAATATTTTGTAAACCTACGCCACCATCAACCTCAATAATTAAATCTTCGTTAATGCCTTGAATCAATTGTTTTAAATAACTGATTTTTTTGTAAGTATTATGGATAAATTGCTGTCCGCCAAAACCCGGGTTTACTGACATGATCAATACCAAATCCAGGTCTTCAATAACATCCTGCAACAAAGTAACCGGTGTATGGGGATTTATAGCCACGCCAGCCTTACAGCCCGATGCCTTTATCAATTGAATAGTTCGGTGTAAATGTGTACAAGCCTCATAATGAACCGTTATCCGGTCTGCACCAGCAGCTGCAAATTCCTGTACATATTTATCTGGATCGACGATCATCAGATGAACATCTAAAGGTTTAGTTGCATGCTTTTTAACTGCAGCCATGACCGGAAAACCGAAAGAAATATTTGGCACAAAAACACCATCCATTACATCCACATGAAACCAGTTGGCCTCACTTTGATTAATCATTTCGATATCACGTTGTAAATTGCCAAAATCTGCAGAAAGTATGGATGGGGCGATGATGTATTTCATTTCTTTTATATTTCCTTCATTGCGAGACACGGAGCAATGACTATTTGTTAATACGATTTACTAAGATGCAAGTTACAAAAGAACTGTGAAAGTTTTTTAGTCCGAAAGATTGAAATTAACATTATATAAATAAAAAAGCCCTTTCAGTAAAACTGAAAGGGCTCATATATCTCCCGAAATCTGACTATAGACTTCGGACTTTTTGCTATGCTTGTGGCGCAGCTGGTTTCTCTGGTCTTGGCAATAAAACCTTACGTGAAAGTTTCATTTTACCTTGTTTATCGATATCCAATAACTTAACCTCGATCTTATCACCTTCTTTCAATACACCATCCATAGTCTCTAAACGCTCCCATGAAATTTCAGAGATGTGTAATAACCCATCTTTACCTGGCATCACTTCAACGAAAGCACCGAATGGCATGATCGATTTTACTTTACCCTGGTAAACTTCACCAATTTCTGGTTTAGCCACGATGTTACGGATACGGGTAACAGCTGAATCGATAGCTGCTTTATTATCAGCAAAAATTTCTACGATTCCTTTACCATCAACTTCTTCGATAGAGATGGAAGCGCCGGTTTCGCGTTGCATTTCCTGAATGATTTTTCCTCCAGGGCCGATAATTGCACCGATAAATTCTTTCTCAATAGTTAAAGAAACGATACGTGGCGCATGTGGTTTATAATCTTCATTCGGCTGACTGATGGTTTTTTTCATCTCATTTAAGATGTGTAAACGACCTTCTTTAGCCTGCAATAAAGCTTTAGTTAAAACTTCATAAGATAAACCATTGATTTTCAAATCCATCTGACAAGCAACAATACCATTCTCAGTACCGGTTACTTTAAAGTCCATATCTCCCAAGTGATCTTCATCACCTAAAATATCAGAAAGGATGGCATATTTACCAGTTTTTTCATCAGTGATTAAACCCATTGCAATACCGGAAACCGGAGATTTGATTTTAATACCTGCATCCATCAATGCTAGTGTACCAGCACAAACAGTTGCCATTGATGATGAACCATTTGATTCTAAAATATCAGAAACGATACGGATGGTATATGGATTGGCATCACCCTGTGGCAATACTTTTTTCAATGAACGTTGCGCTAAGGCACCGTGACCAATTTCACGACGACCAGCACCTCTGTTCGGTCTAACCTCACCTGTTGAGAAACCCGGGAAGTTATAGTGCAATAAGAATTTCTGGTAACCATTGAAGAAAGCACCATCAATCATTTGCTCATCATCTTTACTACCTAAAGTAACTGATGTTAATGATTGGGTTTCGCCACGGGTAAACACCGCCGAACCGTGAGCAGCAGGTAAATAACCAACTTCACTCCAGATCGGACGAATTTCTGTCGTTTTACGACCGTCTAAACGAATACCTTCATCTAATAACAGATTTCTAATCGCATCGTACTGCACATCATGGTAATAATGTTTAGCCATTGCTTTGGTTAAATCTGCAGTATCTTCTGGCATCGCCTCGAAAAACTCATTGATAATCGCTGTAAAGCCAACTTTACGCTCATCTTTATTTGAACCGGATTTCGCTACTGCATAAACCTTATCATAAGTATCAGCAAAAACCTTAGCCCTTAAATCAGCATCATGGTCTTCATGGCTATATTCACGTTTTACAGTTTTACCTGTTGCTTCAGTTAATTCAACCTGAATCGCACATTGAACTTTAATGGCAGCATGTGCAAATTTTAAAGCTTCAACCATTTCATCTTCCTGAATTTCATCGCACTCACCTTCAACCATACCGATATCGTTTGCAGAACCTGCAACCATGAATTCTAATGTGGCACGTTCTAAATCACTTGCATATGGATTGATCACCAATTTGCCGTCAATTTTAGCTACACGTACTTCAGAAATCGGACCGTTAAAAGGAATATCTGATACAGCTAATGCAGCTGAAGCAGCTAAACCGGCTAAACAATCAGGAAGGATATTTTTATCAGCAGAAATTAATGAAATCATCACTTGCGTATCAGAGTGATAATCAGAAGGGAACATAGGGCGTAAAGCTCTGTCTACCAAACGGGAAATTAAAACCTCATAATCTGATAACCTTGCTTCACGGCGTAAAAATCCACCTGGAATGCGGCCGGTAGCCGCATATTTTTCCTGATAATCAACTGATAATGGTAAGAAATCAGTTCCTGGTTTAGCACCTACAGTTGATACTACTGTTGCTAACAACATGGTATCGCCCATTTTCACTACTACCGAACCATCAGCTTGTTTGGCTAATTTACCAGTTTCAATTTCAATTGTTCTGCCATCGCCCAAATCGAACGATTTTTTTATTACATTCATTTAATTAGAATTGTGGTGTGTTTTCCTCTTTCTACACACCGTTGTTTATATATGTTTTTGTTTTTGCAAACGAAGATAAGATTAAAAAACCCTATCTATAATAAATCCCGTCAAAATATTTAACAGGAAAGTAAAAAAGCCATTCTAGAGAATGGCTTTTAATGATAAAATTACGCTTATTTTTGTTTAATGATATCACGAAGCGATAAAGCTTTGATGATAGCACGATAGCGCTCAATATCTTTTTTGTATAAGTAAGCCAAAATACCGCGGCGTTTACCTACCAATTTTTGAAGTGACAACTGGGTAGAGAAATCTTTACGATTTTTCTTTAAGTGTTCTGTTAAGTGCGCAATACGGTATGTAAACAACGCTACCTGACCTTCAGCAGAACCCGTGTTGGTTTCTACTTCGCCGTGTGTTTTGAAAATTTCGGCTTTCTTTTCTGAACTTAAATACATTCTTGAATAATATTAAAGTGTATAAAATTAATTAATAATGCCGCAAAGATAAAGATTTTTTACATAGTAGCAAAGCATTGTTTAATTGCTGGATCGTTAAATCATTTCAAAAGTAACGCTATTTCTTAGTTTGTTACTTCAGTGCCACCCTCCCTGCAATATTTTTGCCTGTCTTAGTTCATTTGTCATATTTGCGAGGAGGAATAACGAAGCCATCTCATTCTGAAATTGCGGCAAAAGGATTTCCGCTAAATCGGGTTTAGAAAAATAAGATTATGCAAAAAACTTAGTTTTTCTTATTAATACGCTCCAGTTCTAAAACATCTAATTGATCTTTCGGTCTATTCGTAGCGCGTTTGTTATCAAGGAGATGGTTATAATGAAGAAATCTGGCTTTAATCCCATTTATTTCATCCACAGTTGCCATTTGAAAATATTCATCAAAATTATCTTTATCCAATCCGGGAATATCTGTCATTAAATCTGCATACATCCCATCATCCATCATCACTTCGTAATATCGCTCAATAATCGGAACATCAATAACATGTCGTATTTGCCATAACCCATTTTATCCAGTGCATAAATTAAGTTTTGCCTGTTTTCTTTTGTATCTTTTAAATATATCCAGGTCTCCTGTAGTACGGTTATAATCATAACGGTTTACAGCAAAGCCACCTATAATTAAATAATGTAAATCAAACTGTTGAAAAGTTGCCAACAGCAAAAGCATTTCTGGGTTTTCTTTATCAAAAGACATATACGGAAATTATATGGCTGGCTTACGAATGACCAGGCCTTTGCCTTGAGGAGATTTTAAAGGCCTACTGCCATTCATAACCATTGAAATGTGATTGAGATGCAACACGCTAAGAAAACGTTGCTCCGGAGTATGACTTAAATAAACACTTTCACGCTCTTCCGCAATTATTTCGCGAGGAGTTGAAATATCATATAAAGTTAGCTTTCCCATTTCATATCAAAAATACGAAAAAGAAACTAATACTTTACATTGGAACGGTTATTTAATACTTTTGTACAAAACACTTTTACCCTTGGAAAAGAATCAATTCAGCATTTTCGAAAGCGAACTTCGCGTACGCCCTGACGACATAGACATGTTTAACCATGTGCATAACAGCAAATACCTGGATTATGTATTGGCAGCCCGTTATGAGCAAATGGAAAAGTTTTATGGAATGCCTTGGGAGCACTTCACTAAACAAGGTTTAGGCTGGGTAGTTAGCCATGTAGACATTAACTTTAAACGCCCACTTTTGATGAATGATTTAATGTTGATCAGAACAGGCATATTAACGATGCATGATAAAGGTTGTGCTGTTCAGTTCGAAATTATCAATAAAAAAACGGGCAAAGTTGCATCCGATGGAATTTTCGATTATGTCTTAATTGATTTAAACACCAGTCGTGGAACAAAAGTGACTGAAGAAATGATTAAAGCGTATAGTATTTAGTTGGGCGTCAGAAGACCGAGGTCCGAAGATTTAGTGTTTCACAAATATATCCTGAGCCTCAAACCTAATCCAGCATTCTCAACTCAATGATATAATTCCATGTTTTCAGTGGTTCTGTGGCAATAAATTCATCAAACTACTAAAAATCAACCATTAAAATTTGACAGACAGGAAATTTATTTATCTTTGCCTTATCAAAAAGAACAGAACCATGATAGTATCTGCGATCCGTTTGAGGTTTTAGTTAACCGAGGATTTCCCTCCCATTTAAAATTCACGAATATACGCTTAGCCGCGTTTCATTCATTTATTCATTACATTTTATATTATTACATATGTCACAGTCAATAAAGACACGGGGCAAACTATCTTCCTTTTTTGAGGTATTAGTACAATCCTTAAAGGGAAATGAAGTGGATCTAACCTCAATCAGTATAAAACGGGCAATTATTTTATTAGCCATTCCAATGATGCTGGAAATGGCCATGGAATCTATATTCGCTTTAGTTGATTTATATTTTGTAGGTCACCTGGAAAACAGCAGCCATGCTATACAAACAGTAGGCCTAACTGAATCCGTTCTGACCATCATTTATTCTTTAGCAATAGGTTTAAGCATGGCTGCTACAGCAGTAGTATCACGAAGAATCGGCGAGAAAAATCCGGAAGCTGCAGCTCAGGCCGGAATACAAACCATAATTATAGCGGTGGCTGTAAATATTTTAATCAGCATTGCCGGATTGATTTATGCAAGGGATATTCTTTTGCTCATGGGTGCATCTGCCGAAACTGCTGATCATGGTACAACTTTTATCCGCATCATGATGGGGGGAAGCATCATCATTGTTTTGTTGTTCTTAATCAATGGTATTTTCAGAGGTGCTGGAAATGCTGCCATCGCCATGCGCAGTTTATGGATCGCCAATATTGCCAACATCATCCTCTGCCCTGTTTTTATTAATGGATTTGGTCCTATTCCGGCGTTTGGATTAACAGGTGCAGCCATTGCCACAACCATTGGTCGTGGTTTAGGCGTAACCTATCAGGTATACAATTTATTCAATGGTAAAAACGCTTTGAAGATCAGAATCAGTCATTTCATTCCTGATTTCGAACAAATCAAGGCCATTGTAAAAATAGCTGCCCCTGCTATCTTCCAGTTTGTTATAGCAAGCTGCAGCTGGGTATTTTTAGCAGAATTAGTGGCCACAACTGGCGGAGATGAAGGATCAGCTGGCTATCAGACCGCACTGAGATTAATGATGTTTTTCTTATTACCAGCCTGGGGATTGAGTAATGCTGCCGCCACTTTAGTTGGCCAGAACCTGGGTGCTGGTCATATCGATCGCGCTGAAAAATCTGTTTATCAAACCATGAAATACATTCTGGTTTTTATGGTGGTGGTAAGTGTACTTTTCCTAACCTGCGGTCATTTATTCGCTGCGTTTTTCACATCGGATGAAAAGGTTATTGATATGGCCAGCAGGGCACTAAGGATTTTAAGTATCGGTTTTGTTATATATGGGATGGGAATGGTGCTGACCAGTGCTTTCAATGGTGCAGGCGATACCTGGACACCTACTAAAATTAATATTTTTGCATTCTGGCTGTTCCAGATTCCGTTTGCATACTTCCTTGCTAAATACCTGGATATGGGGCCAACAGGTGTTTTTATAGCCATCCCCACCGCTGAAATTGGTATTGCAATTGCCGCTTTTATTCTATTCAAAAAAGGTAAATGGAAGAAAACGATGGTTTAAAATCAACTTAACCACCAATAAAACCAGCCACCGAAACATGGATTGCACAGAAAACAAAAAAAGGATAACTGCTCTGAGCTACATAAACCTGATGAAGTATATTGCGTTTTTTTCATCAGGAGCAGCAAAAGCAGGACGACCTTCACTTAAAACTACTGAATTTGCTTTTCAAATATTTAAAAAACCAGCCATTTTTCCATCTTACAAATTCCATTAAAAACTATATCTTTGCGCAAAGATGAAGCATATACGTAATTTTTGCATTATTGCACATATCGACCATGGTAAGAGTACTTTGGCTGATAGGTTATTAGAATATACAGCGACGATTTCGCAGCGTGAAGCGCAGGCGCAATTGCTCGACAATATGGATTTGGAGCGCGAGCGGGGCATTACGATTAAAAGTCATGCCATACAAATGAATTATAAAGTTGGAGATATTGAATATAACTTCAACCTGATTGATACCCCCGGACATGTCGATTTTTCGTATGAAGTTTCGCGTTCAATTGCGGCATGCGAAGGTGCTTTGCTTATTGTTGATGCTTCTCAGGGTATTCAGGCACAAACCATTTCGAACCTATACCTGGCTTTAGAGCATGACCTTGAAATCATCCCGATTTTAAATAAAATGGATTTACCAGGTGCCATGCCAGAAGAGGTTAAAGACCAGATTATTGATTTAATTGGTTGTAAACGTGAGGATATTATTCCCGCATCCGGCAAAACTGGTATGGGTATTCCTGATATTATTCAAGCCATTGTAGACCGGGTTCCAGCACCTGTCGGTGATCCGGAAGCGCCACTCCAAGCATTGATTTTCGATTCTGTTTTTAACTCATTCAGAGGGATTATCGCCTATTACAAAGTAGTTAACGGTGAGATTAAAAAAGGAGATAAAGTAAAATTTATTAACACAGGCAAGGAATACCTGGCTGATGAAGTGGGTATTTTAAAACTGGATATGGCGCCACGTAACGTGGTCAAAACAGGCGATGTGGGTTATATTATCTCAGGAATCAAAGAAGCCCGTGAAGTGAAGGTTGGAGATACCATTACCACTGTTGCAAGACCATCGTTAGATGCTATTCAGGGTTTTGAAGAGGTTAAACCAATGGTTTTTGCGGGTATTTATCCTGTTGACACTGATGAATTTGAAGAACTTCGCGAAGCGATGCACAAGTTACAGTTGAATGATGCCTCTATTGTTTTCGAACCGGAAAGTTCAGCAGCTTTAGGCTTTGGTTTCCGTTGCGGATTCCTGGGCATGCTGCACATGGAGATTATCCAGGAACGTTTGGAGCGTGAATTCGATATGACCGTAATCACTACGGTTCCTAACGTATCTTACATCGCGCACACCACTAAAGGCGATGAAATTATTGTTAACAACCCTTCCGACTTACCAGATCCAAGTAAACTGGATTCAGTTGAAGAACCTTATATCAAAGCCAATATCATTACCAAAGCTGAATTTGTAGGGCCTGTAATGTCGCTTTGTATACAGAAACGTGGTATTATCGTGAACCAGTCTTACCTGACATCTGATCGGGTAGAGCTTATTTTTGAGATGCCAATGGGTGAGATTGTATTCGATTTCTATGATAAACTGAAAACAATTTCTAAAGGTTATGCTTCTTTCGACTACCACCAGACCGGTTACCGTAAATCAGATTTGGTTCGTTTAGATATGTTATTGAATGATGAACCGGTTGACGCTTTATCATCTTTGATCCACCGCAGTAATGCTTACGATTTCGGAAAGAAAATCTGCGAGAAACTGAGAGAATTAATTCCGCGTCAGCAGTTTGAAATTAAAATTCAGGCATCTATCGGTGCTAAAGTAATCGCACGCGAAACGCTTAGTGCTTTGCGTAAAGATGTAACTGCTAAATGTTATGGTGGCGATATTTCACGTAAACGTAAGTTGTTAGAAAAACAGAAAAAAGGTAAAAAACGCATGCGCCAGGTTGGAAATGTAGAAATTCCACAAACGGCGTTTATGGCAGTTTTGAAATTGGATTAAAATAGATTTGAGATATTAGATTTGAGATTTGAGATGATAACCGTCTAATCTCAAATCTAATATCCAGTGTCTCACATCTCATAAGAATGAAATTATTAGACGGTAAATACGTATCAGAAAAAGTTAAAGTTCAGATTGCAGAAGAGGCTGCAGAATTTTTAAATAAAAGCGGACGCAAACCTCATTTGGTCGCTATCTTAGTTGGTAACGACGGTGGAAGCGAGACCTATGTAGCTAGTAAGATGAAAAACTGTGAAAAGGTAGGTTTTAAATCTTCACTTCACCGATACGATACCTCGGTGACAGAAGCTGAATTGCTGGCAAAAATTGAAGAAATTAATCAGGATGAGGATGTGGACGGGTTAATTGTTCAATTACCTTTACCAAAGCATATAGATCCTGAAAAAGTTACCGAAAAAATTGACCATAGAAAAGATGTGGATGGCTTCCACCCTGTTAATCTGGGTAGAATGATGCGTAATTTACCGTGCTTTATCCCGGCAACGCCTTATGGCATTTTATTGATGCTGCAGGAATATAACATTGACACCACCGGGATGCATTGCGTTGTGGTCGGTAGAAGTAATATTGTAGGCAGTCCGATGAGTATTTTAATGGCGCGTAATGCTAATCCCGGAAATTGCACCGTAACACTCACACACTCCCGTACAAAAGATTTGAAGGAGCAGGTTTTACAGGCAGATATCATCATCGCAGCCATTGGTAAAAAGAACTTCATCACTGCTGATATGGTGAAACCAGGTGCAATTATCATTGATGTGGGTATTAACCGTGAAACGTCTACAGAAACAAAATCAGGCTTTAAGCTTTATGGTGATGTAGATTTTGAAAATATAGCGCCGATTTCATCTTACATCACGCCTGTTCCAGGTGGCGTTGGTTTAATGACAATTGTTGGCTTACTGAAAAATACACTCGCCTCAGCAAGGAAAGAAATCTATAACTAGGTAGAGGCTATAAAGGTTGAGGGAGTAAGGTAAAATCTCATCATTATAAAATCACAAAGGCAATTCAAACATTTGAGTTGCCTTTTTTACGTGTAAATACTTTTTATTATACGTAAAGCAATTATATTTGTTCGTAAACATGATGTTATGGATTCGAAACTTACCTTAAGCTTTAACCGGGATGTGGTTACAAAAGCTAAAAAATATGCTGCTGATCATAACATTAGCTTATCCCGCTTAATTGAGCATTTACTAATCCAAGTTACATCCGGTGATTATAAATCCCTTGAAGATTAGTCCATTTCTGAGTGGGTAAGTATGGTTGCAGAGGGAGAAGTAGAATATAAAAAAACAGTAAAAGCTAGCCGAAAGGCATCAAAAGATGAATTCTTTTCTTCTAAAAAGTAATTGATGAAGATATTTTTAGATGCAAATGTGCTTATTTCCGTTTTAAATAAAGAGTACCCGCTTTTTACATATTCTTCGAGGATTTTGAGTTTGGCATCACATCCAAAATTTGAAGTTTACACTTCGCCGCTTTTTTGGCAATTGCTTTTTACTTTGCTGAAAAGAAACATAAACCTCAATTGGCGAAGCAGAAAATCGATTTACTCTGTCAGCATATTAAAATTGCAGGAAATACATCAAAAGGTGTTTTTGATACATTACAAATAAATCCATCCACGATGTTGAAGATGGCCTGGAATATTATGCAGCGGAAGCAGTTGGTTGCACCTGCATCATTACAGAGGATATTAAAGATTTTTATTTTGCAGAACTGGAAATTTTAAATTGCCAGGAGTTTTTTAAAAAACATTTGCGGTAGGAACAAAGGTAAATGAGCAAAGATCAAGAATTCAAACCAACCCTTCTCTTTTATTTGCTCCTTGTTCTTTTATTCATCAATCCCAAAGCTTACTCCACCAACTCTCCTCAAAACCAATATATAATCCATCTTCCCGAAGCTCTGTTGGATAAAGATTAATGTAATCTCCTTGCCCTTCTGCTCCTCTTCCACTTTCTAAATCATATTCATAGCGATGAATCGGACAAATCAGATGACCATTTTTGCACCAGCCACCAGAAAAATGACCACCAGCATGCGGACAATGAGATTGTGTCGCTGTAATTTTATCATCATTATTAATGATACAAAGCTGTTTTCCATTGACTTCAACGGTTATAATTGAATCAATAGCAGGAATTTGAACTTTATTCAACGCTTTAAACCACTTCATTGACCTAAAATAAGAATTTAAATATCAGTGTTATTTCATCTTTGCATTAATTTTTAGATGAGGAACATTTCCACCATATTTTTTAGGATATTTGCATCCTCAAAAATGAAACAACAGATACCAGAAGACGGCACATTACTTCCTTTAATGGAAGAGTTCTACACGATACAAGGCGAGGGATTTAATACTGGCAAAGCGGCCTATTTCATTCGCCTGGGTGGCTGCGATGTGGGCTGCCATTGGTGTGATGTGAAAGAAAGCTGGGATGCCGAAATGCACCCGTTAACACCTGCTGATGTGATTGTTGAACATGCAGACAAGTTTCCAGGGAAAGCGGTGGTTATTACGGGTGGTGAACCGTTAATTTATAACCTGGATTATTTAACTAACAAGCTAAAAGAAAGAGGCATTTTAACTTTTATCGAAACTTCTGGTGCTTACCCCCTTTCCGGAAACTGGGATTGGATTTGTTTATCGCCAAAGAAATTTAAAGCCCCTCGACCAGATATCACCCCTTTTGCGCACGAATTAAAAGTTATCGTTTTCAATAAAAGTGACTTCAAATGGGCCGAAGAATATGCGGCAATGGTATCTCCAACCTGCAAATTATACCTGCAGCCGGAGTGGTCGAAATCAAAAGAAATTACCCCATTGATTATTGAATACGTAATGGCTAATCCAAGATGGGAAATTTCACTTCAAACGCATAAATTTTTAAATATCCCTTAAAAAGCAATACATTAGCTTAATAACCAATATGTTGTTTATGAGGCTTTACTTTACCCTTTTTTTCATTGCTATTAGTCTCAGTGTTTTTTCTCAGGCTTCAAATCATAAAAAAGCACAGCAATTATTTGAAAATGCTGGTCCGTTTATTGAAAAATCGGATTATGCTGAAGCAGAACGGGTACTTAAAAGTGCTGTAGATGCTGACCCATTATTTCAGGAAGCTTATATTCTTCTGGCCAATGTGCAGAAACTGCAAAAAAAATATGTGGAAGCAAAATCGGCTTACCAAAAGTCGGTTTTAATTCATAAAAACGTCGCTCCGGCAGTGATTTACAGCCTTGCTGAAACTGAATTTGCAACACAGGAATTTGAACAGGCGAAAATACATTTCAATGCTTTTTTAATGTTGGATGCTTCTTCAGACAGGGCAAAAAAAGCGAGAAAATACCTGCTTGACTGTGATTTTGCTTCCTTAGCCATTAAAAAACCTGTAAACTTTGTTCCTGCCAATCTGGGTCAGGGGGTGAATACGAATAATGCTGAATATTTTCCTGCATTAACGGCAGACGGAGAAACATTAATTTTTACAAGACAAATAGGCGGCAATGAAGACTTCTGGACTTCGCAGTTTAAAAATCATACATGGAATGAAGCAGTACCATTATCTCCTAAAATTAATACTTTAAAGTATAATGAGGGCGCACAAACCATATCTCCCGATGGCAAATATTTATTCTTTACAGGCTGTAACCGCCCAGATGGATTAGGCCGATGTGATATTTACGTCTCCCATCGGGAAGGAAATGATTGGGGCGAACCATACAATTTGGGAAAGCCTGTTAACTCAGAATATTGGGAATCACAACCTGCCATCAGTCCGGATGGAAAAACACTGTACTTTATCAGTAATCGCCCTGGTGGGTCGGGCGGATATGACATCTGGAAATGCAACATTACTGATGAAGCAAAATGGGGACCTGCTATTAATCTGGGACCAAGCATCAATACACCTGCTGACGAAAACACACCATTTTTGCACGCGGATGGCCGGACACTATACTTTTCATCGGATGGCTGGCCAGGCTTTGGCCATAAAGATATCTTCTACAGCAGGATGAATGAACAGGGACAGTTTGAAAAGCCTGTTAATATGGGGTATCCGATTAATTCATTCGAAGATGAAAATGGACTTATTGTAAGTGCAGACGGCAGTTTTGGCATGTTTTCTTCTAATTTAAGCAATGGTTTCGGCCTTCAGGATATTTATCGTTTCGGAATTCCGGAAACTGCAAAACCCCTGAAAGTTTCTTATGTTAAAGGAATTGTAAGAGATAAGGACACCAAAAAAACAATTGAAAGCAATGTTCAGGTAATTGACCTGAAAACTAACCGCGCTGTTTTTGATGATGATACAGATCCCGAAACAGGTCAGTTTTTAGCCGTAATGCCTGTTGGGAGCAATTACCTTTTTAACGTAAATGCAGAAGGCTATCTGTTTTATTCAGAAAATTTTGAGTTAAAGCAAGGTGATATGAGCAAACCTTATGAGGTTGAAGTTTACATCGAAAAAATTAAACCTGGAGGAAACGTTACGCTCAAAAATATCTTCTTCGATACAAACAAATATAATCTCCTTCCAGCATCCATACGCGAATTGAATTTATTGATTGATTTCCTACAGCAAAACGCAAGTGTTCACATCGAAATCCAGGGGCATACGGATAATGTTGGCGATAACAAATTAAACGAAAAACTATCCTTTGACCGGGCAAATGCTGTATATAATTATCTGATTAAGAATGATATTGAAGCTAATCGCCTCACTTTTAAAGGTTTTGGGGCTGACAAACCGCTTCAGGATAATAAAACGGAAATGGGTAGGAAAAGCAATCGACGTACTTCTTTTTTAATTACCAAAATTTAAATGAAACAGGTGTCATCAGGCATTCCGATTAAAATTTCTTTCCTTTCATGACCCTGATTTCAGATCCTTCAGCCAGCATCACTGAATTCGGTTCGGCACCATTTAGAAATGCAAAATCCTCACCGTAATTTGCCTTAAAATCTACATGTATAGCATAATGTTTAATCGGGTAAACTTCCCAGCGGGGATGTTCCACGCCATATTCAGAAGTTTTATCCGGACCAATTTTGGTATAACCCCAATAGTGTTCAGTAATAAATTCTTCTTCACTACCCATCAGGATATCTACTGTTTTTGAAGATGCTGTAATGGAGAAACTATTCCATTTTTTAGCCTTCCAGAGGTACTCCACCTGAAGCTGATTTTCTTTGGCTGTCCAAACATGCTTCATAGGCAGAGTTTGATAATTTTCCTTGTAAAGGGTATTCGCAACAAAAGTAATGGCGGGCAAGGGAACAATTTCCTTAATAAAAACGACACCCCGTTTCCATTCATTACCATCTTTAAACTTGACGTAAAATCTCAGATTAACTTCTTCAAAATTGGTATGAAAAGGAATATTTAATCCACGCAATTTTACGTCTACAAACATAAAACCTACCAGGCTAACATAGAATTTTCCCTGCCAGTCATCCAGGAGAGTATTTGGTGGCAGGTATTTTTCAAGAATCGCCTGATCTACCTCATACTGTGCCAAAGCAAGCTTTCTCCATTCTGCGGTAAGGAATACTTTAGATTTACTCAAAATTATAAAATGGCTTGTCTGATACGAATCAGCTTAACTAATGTTTCTTCCAGTAAATCTAAGTGCAACATGTTCGCACCGTCTGATTTTGCATTGGCCGGATCAGGATGCGTTTCAATAAATAAACCATCAGCACCAACTGCAATTGCCGCTTTAGCTATGGTTGATATCAATTCAGGCTTCCCTCCTGTAACACCACTACTTTGATTGGGTTGCTGTAAGGAATGTGTACAGTCCATCACTACCGGAACACCAAAACTTTGCATTTCAGGTAAACCACGGTAATCCACAATCAGATCCTGATAGCCAAAAGTATTTCCCCTATCCGTTAATATGACCTTATCATTCCCGGCTTCTTTAATTTTTTCTACTGCAAATTTCATGGAGCCCGCAGAAAGAAACTGACCTTTTTTTACGTTAACCACTTTTCCAGTTTGAGCAGCAGCAATTAACAAATCAGTCTGGCGACAAAGAAATGCGGGAATCTGCAGTATATCTACATAAGCGGCCGCCATTGCGGCTTCATCACTTTCATGAATGTCTGTAACAGTTGGCACACCAAATTCACGGCCGATTCTTTCCAAAATCCGAAGGGCTTTTTCATCTCCGATTCCGGTAAAAGAGCTTCCTTTACTTCTGTTTGCTTTACGGTATGAACCTTTAAAAATATAGGGAATCCGAAGTTGATCAGTAATGGTAATTATTTTTTCGGCAATGCGCATGGCAATGTCCTCGCCTTCGATAGCGCATGGACCAGCCATTAAAAAGAAATTTCCGGAATCGGTATTTTTTATATTATCTAGATAGTTTATCATTTTTGAGATGTGAGATGTGAGATGTGAGATGTAAGATGTGAGTTTATCTCAAATCTGGCTTCTCCTATCTCATATCTATTTTTTAGTTTCCTAATTCTGACATAAATTTAATTCGCATCAACTGAATTTCTTCGCGGGTATAATCTGTTTCACCCAGCTCATTCAGTGCCTCATCAATTGAGTCACTCTCGGCTGCCCTGAAATAATCATATACTTCATCCTGCCGGTCATCATCAATCACTTCATCAATGAAATAATTGAGGTTAAGTTTTGTCCCGGAGTTTACAATGGATTCTACCTCTTTCAAAATTTCTTCATAAGTAATCCCTTTTGAATCGGCAATGTCTTCCAGACCAATTTGACGGTCAATATTCTGTATGATGGAAACTTTCATTTGCGATTTATTCGCCTGCGTTTTAATAATTAGATCAATCGGCCGTTCAATGTCATTATCCTCTACATACTTTTTGATCAGCTCAATAAAAGGCGTACCAAATTTCATGGCTTTACCGGAACCAACGCCGGATATTTGTTTGATTTCCTCCGTAGTGATGGGATAGTGCGTACACATCTCTTCTAAAGACGGATCCTGAAAAACGACAAATGGCGGAACATTCTTTTGCTTGGCAATTTTTTTACGCAAATCTTTCAGCAACTGCAGTAAGTGTGTATCCAAAGCACCGGAACCTTGTTTTACATCATCGTCATCATCGTCTGTACCTGTTTCAATAGGTTCATTCAGAACAAACTTCAAACTATAAGGATTGATAATAAAATCTTTTCCCTGTTTGGTTAGTTTTAATAATCCATAATTATCAATGTCTTTGAAAAGGAAGTTATTCAGCACGGCCTGTCTGATCACAGATTTCCAGAGCAATATTCCTTCTTCCTTACCAATTCCAAACTCAGGCACCTTACTATGTTCATAGGCAATAGTTTGCGCAGTTTCCAAGCCTAAGAAAACATTTAGCAAATGCGCATCATCAAACTTTTCTCCGGTTTTTTCAATAAATTTAAGCAGGGTTGTAAGTTGTGCTTCGGCATCAAATTGTTTTTTGGGTTTTTTACAATTATCACACATGCAATTGCAGCCTGTTTCATTGAAATTTTCTCCAAAATAATGCAGGATTTGTTTCCGGCGACAAACCCCTGACTCGGCGTAATCAATAACCTCTTTTAGTATTTGTGTACCAATTTCACGCTCAGAAACCGGCTTATCTTTCATAAACTTGGCCAGCTTATCTACGTCTTTCTGCGCATAAAATGCAATACAGATGCCTTCTCCGCCATCACGACCAGCTCTTCCCGTTTCCTGGTAATAACCTTCCATACTCTTCGGAACATCGTGATGAATTACAAAACGAACGTCCGGTTTATCGATCCCCATACCAAATGCGATGGTAGCCACAATCACTTCTGCATCTTCCATCAGGAATTTGTCCTGCGTTTCTGCCCTCACTTTAGGATCTAATCCTGCATGATAAGGTAAAGCACTGATACCATTTAAGTTTAAAGCTTCGGCTACTTCCTCTACCTTTTTACGGCTGAGGCAATAAATAATACCGGATTTACCCGGATTGGATTTGATATACTTTATGATTTCTTTATTGATATCGCGCTTGGGACGGATTTCATAAAAAAGGTTGGGGCGGTTAAAAGATGATTTGAAAAGTGTGGCTTCAGACATCCCCAGATTCTTCATAATATCCTGCTGAACCTTTGGCGTGGCTGTAGCCGTAAGTGCAATAATGGGAATGTTATTACCCAGGCCAGCAATTACCTGCTTAATTTTGCGGTATTCCGGCCTGAAATCATGACCCCATTCAGAAATACAATGTGCCTCATCAACTGCAACAAAAGAAATTTTAATCAGGTTTAGAAACTCAATATTATCTTGCTTGGCCAGAGATTCCGGTGCCACATACAATAACTTGGTTTGCCCGCTGAGCAGATCAGATTTAACTTGTGTAATTTCGGATTTGTTTAAGGATGAATTCAGGAAATGCGCAATGCTGTCATTTCCTCCAAATGCCCTCAACTGGTCCACCTGGTTTTTCATTAATGCAATAAGAGGCGAAATCACAATTGCCGTTCCTTCACTCATTAGCGCTGGCAACTGATAGCAAATAGACTTCCCTCCGCCCGTTGGCATAATCACAAAAGTGTTGTTGCCTTCTAGAATATTTGTTATGATCGACTCCTGATCACCTTTGAAATTATCAAACCCAAAGAAATTTTGCAGGTTATCAAATAACGACTTTTTCACGTCCATTTTGTGTAATAAAATATGCGATGCTATTTTTCTATCCAAAATAACATAATTTTACAAGAAATTCAAGTATCCACAAACAATTTTTTTCTCTTTGAAAAGTAAAAAATATATTCTCCAGTCAGCTTTAAACACATTAGCACTCGAAGCGGCGGCAATATTAAATGTTGCTAAAAATCTAAACGATGATTTTGAGAAGGTAGTATCCACTATTTTAAATTGCAATGGCCGTGTAATTGTTACCGGAATAGGCAAAAGTGCCATCATTGCGCAAAAAATTGTGGCCACTTTAAATTCTACCGGTACGCCGGCTATATTTATGCATGCTGCTGATGCCATCCATGGAGATCTGGGCATGATCCAGCAACATGATGTCATTATTTGTTTATCCAAAAGTGGTAACACTCCTGAAATAAAAGTATTGGTTCCGCTGCTTAAAGCTGCAGGAAATATTTTAATTGGTATGGTTGGAGAACTGGGCTCTTTTTTAGCCGAACAGGCACACCTGATTCTAAATACCGTGTTTGAAAAAGAGGCCTGTCCGCATAACCTGGCACCTACCACCAGTACAACAGCCCAATTGGCCTTAGGCGATGCCCTGGCCATTTGTCTTTTAGAATGCAGGGAATTTAATGCTGCTGATTTTGCCAGGTATCATCCTGGCGGCTCACTTGGTAAAAAATTGTACCTGAAAGCAGGTGATTTAGCTTTAACCAATGAAAAACCTGCTATCCATCCGGATGCTCCGGTAAAAGATGTTTTAATCGAAATTAGTAAAAACCGTTTGGGTGCTGTGGCTGTTGTAGATACCGAGCATCATGTGCTTGGTGTAATTACAGATGGCGACATCAGGAGAATGCTTGAGAACAATAATTCAATAGCAGGATTAAAAGCAGAAGATATTATGGGCAGGCAGCCCAAAAGTATACAGTATGACTCACTTGCAGTTGATGCGCTATACATAATTAAGGAAAATAACATTACACAGTTGTTAGTGTTAGAACAAAATACTTACTTTGGAATAATCCACATGCACGATCTCCTGAACGAAGGTATTGTGTAACATTTAAATATATAATGAATAAAGATTACTATGCATTAATTATGGCAGGCGGTGTTGGAAGTCGCTTTTGGCCGGTAAGTAGAACAGAATACCCTAAACAGTTTATAGATTTCTTCGGCGTTGGCAAAACGCTGATTCAAAGTACATATGAAAGATTCTTAAAGATCTGCCCACCGGAAAATATTTTTATTGTTACCAACGATATCTATTCAGATCTGATCAAGGAACAACTTCCGCAATTAAGCGATAATCAGATTCTTGCTGAGCCTTTAATGAGAAATACAGGACCTTGTATTGCTTATGGAAGTTTTAAAATTGCCCAATTGAATCCAAATGCAACCATCGTGGTGGCACCATCTGATCATACCATTGCAGATATGGATGGGTTTATTGCATCTATTGAACAATCACTGGAAGCGGCATCAAAAAATGATTGCCTGATTACTTTAGGCATTAAACCTAACCGCCCGGATACTGGTTATGGTTATATTCAGCATACCGATCACGTACTGAATACAGATACTGATTTACACAAGGTGAAAACTTTTACTGAAAAACCAAACCTGGAGCTTGCAAAATCCTTTATACAAAGCGGAGATTTTTTATGGAATGCGGGCATTTTCATCTGGTCGGCACGTGCCATATTAAGTGCTTTTGAAAGGCACCTGCCCGATATGTATGAAATTTTCAACGTTGGCAGATCCGAGTTAAATAAAGGTGGTGAAAAGGAATTTATCAATAATGCCTATTTCCAATGCACCAATATTTCTATTGATTTTGGGATTATGGAAAAGGCAGATAACGTTTATGTATTGCCATCCGATTTTGGCTGGTCTGATTTAGGCACCTGGGCTTCCATCTATGAAATGGCCGATAAGGATTATGTTGGCAATGCCGTGATCCCTTCTGAGCAGGTAATTATGTTTGACTCTTCTAATTGTATGGTGAACGTGCCGAAAGAAAAGCTGGTTATTTTAAACGGATTACATGATTACATTGTGGTAGAAAACAACAATATGTTGATGATCTGTCCAAGAAATGAAGAGCAAAAGGTGAAAGAATTTGTAGCCGAGGTGAAATCAAGATTCGGTAACAAATTCATTTAAGCTAAAAAGTAAATGAATAAACAAAAAAATCCTAACGGCTATATAGCCGTTAGGATTTTTTTGTTTAACAATTCTTTATCTGGCAGATGCCTAATTGAAGGTTCTAGGAAATGGTTCTTTGCCTTACTGCCTCATACAAAATCACACCGGCAGAAACTGAAACGTTAAGTGATTCTATTTTCCCCGACATTGGAATCTTGGCCAAATGATCAGCTACACGCAAAAGATCGTTGGAAATACCTTCATCTTCTGATCCCATTACAATTGCGGTTGGCATGGTATAGTCTGGTGCATAAATCAAATCACTCGTTTTTTCAGTACAAGCTACAATCTGTAAGCCACTGTCTTGTAAATACAAACAGGTTTTATGAAGATTGGCATGCCGGCATATGGGAATACTAAATAAAGCCCCAGCTGATGTTTTAATAGCGTCGGCATTGATTTGAGCCGCATTTTTTAAGGGGACAACAATGGCATGTACACCAACGCAGGCAGCTGTACGGGCAATAGCACCCATATTACGCACATCAGTTACACTATCCAACACCAAAATTAATGGCACCTCTCCTTTTTCAAATATCGCTGGAACAATATCTTCAATATTTTGGTAAGTAATTGGTGAAATCACTGCAATTACGCCCTGGTGGTTTTTCTGCGACATGCGGTTCAATTTCTCAACAGGAACCGAGTTTAAGGGAATTAAGGTATCTTTTAGAAGTGCTTTCAGTTCAAGAAAAAGTTCTCCACCTAAGCTACGTTGCTGATAAATCGTTTCAATATCCCTTCCTGCTTTCACCGCTTCTATAACGGCCCTGATGCCGAATACAAACTCATTATTTTCTTTTACGCGCTGTGGCCTTCTAAAATTATCCATGTTTCGAAATTGTTTGCAAAAGTAATTGTTTTAAGGCAAAGGAGAGGAAATATATTTTTAATTGAATAATAGATCAGTCCGATACCACCTACAACCTAAGCATGGTAACTGGAAATTGATAATTAGGAATTGACTGGTATGGCATCTTCCTATTATCCATTCCCTATTTTCTATTACTTTTACAATTCTTTCTTCTCCTCTATTTAAAATTTTCCATTTCCATCTCTCTCTTCACTGTCTGCTTCAAACATTAAAAATTTTAAAAAATAAATTTATTAAGACCCAATTTGTTAACAAAGTGCTAGTAACTTGTTAAAACATTCCGATAAACTTTTAACTACTTTTGTAAAATGAGTATCGATAACGGACAAGGTGGAAAAAACAATTTAACAGCGAGGAAGGCCCGGCTAACCAGCACAGTAAGTACCATGGGGAAATTACCCCCACAGGCTTTGGATTTAGAAGAAGCGGTTTTAGGTGCACTAATGCTTGAAAAAGATGCCTTATCTGCTGTAATTGATATTTTAAAGCCAGAAGTTTTTTACCAGGAAGCGCACCAGAAGATTTTTGAAGCCATTCACATGCTTTTTGAAAAATCTAAACCTGTTGATATTCTAACGGTTACTGCAGAGCTTCGCCAGATGGGTTCGCTTGAAATGGTTGGAGGTGCCTATTATATTACCAACCTTACCAATCGTGTTGCATCAGCAGCCAACATTGAGTTTCATGCGCGGATCATCTCCCAGAAATATATTCAAAGGGAATTGATCCGTATTTCTACGGATATCATCACTACAGCTTACGAGGATACTGCAGATATCTTTGATTTACTGGATCATGCAGAGAAAGGTTTATTTGATATTGCCCAAAATAACTTGCGTAGAGATACGCAGAAAATGGACGATATCATTAAGCAGTCTTTGGCCACACTGGAAGAACTCCGGACCAAAACAGATGGTTTAACGGGGGTCCCAACTGGTTTTACGGGCCTTGACCGGATCACCGGTGGTTGGCAGAAACAGGATTTAGTGATTATTGCTGCCCGTCCGGCGATGGGAAAAACCGCATTCGTTTTAACCTGTGCCAGAAATGCGACTGTAGATTTTGCAAAGCCAACAGTGGTTTTCTCTCTAGAGATGTCATCGGTTCAGCTCGTAAATCGTCTAATTTCAGGAGAAGCAGAAATTGAGCAGGAAAAAATCAGAAAAGGAAATTTACAGGAATGGGAATGGCAGCAGCTGCACAGTAAAATCGGCCGTTTAACAGAAGCACCTTTATTAATTGATGATACGCCTGCGCTAAATATTTTTGAATTCAGGGCAAAATGCCGCAGACTTAAATCACAATACGATATCCAGCTGGTTATTGTGGATTACCTGCAGCTGATGCACGGCAAAGGCGAAGGAAAAGGTGGTGGTAACCGTGAACAGGAAATTGGTAGTATTTCAAGGGCTTTAAAATCAGTGGCAAAAGAATTGGATGTACCGGTACTGGCACTATCACAGTTGAGTCGTGCAGTGGAAAGCAGGCCGGGTTTACAGGGTAAACGCCCAATGCTGTCCGATTTGAGGGAATCGGGATCTATAGAACAGGATGCGGATATGGTACTGTTTTTATACCGTCCTGAATATTATGGAATTACCGAAGATGAGCAAGGACGTTCGCAGGCTGGTATAGGAGAGGTAATTATCGCCAAACACCGGAATGGTGAAACAGGAATTGTTCCGCTTCGTTTCGTGGGTAAATTTGTAAAGTTCACCGATCTGGAAGAAGACTTCAATTCTCCAATGTTAGGGTCAGGAGATTCTAGTGCCGGGATGATGCCATCACAATCGTTCGATAACTTCAACAATCCCAGACCACAGGGAAATACCATCATTATGCCTTCAAGAGGTAATGATATGCATGATGATGATGATCCACCGTTTTAAATTTAAGAACTTAGCCTGTTGTACTTAGCTACTGCAAATCCTGCATAGCGGAATAACCTTGAGTCAAACATTATCCCGCGCAGATTTAGCTGATATCTGTAGAAGCAAATGTCATAATCTACGCTGTTTATATTGATCTGCAGAACAGAATCACCCGTTCATATTCAGTATCATTTTTTTTGAAAAATTACTTCTCAAAAAATATACCCGATTAAAATTCCAGCCAAAACAATTACCGGCGGACTAATTTTCGTGAAATTCAGCAGGCAAAATGTAATTAACATAATTATTAAAAAGAGCCAGTTTGTTGCCATAGGAACCAGCAATAAAATAAATGCGGCGATGATAAAACCTACACTAACCGCATTAATTCCACTAAGACTATGCCGTATCCTGGAAATTTTCTTCAGGTCATCCCAGAATGGAACTATAAACAAAACCAGAATTAATCCCGGCAGGTTAATTCCCACCACACCGATCAAACCACCCAAAATTTGTCCTGACAAGCCATAACCAAAATTTTTCATGCTTAATGCCCCCAAATAACTGGTAAATGAAAATGTTGGTCCCGGGAGTGCTTGCTGTAATGCAAAACCTGATAAAAAACCAGGTGCAGCCAAATAATGCTTCATATCAACAAACTCAGTAAACATCAATGGAACAAGCACCTGCCCACCGCCAAAAACCAGGATACCGTTACGGTAAAAATTCTCCAGTAAACGAATAGGCAAACTGAAGGGAGACGTCCGGTTGATGATTGCGCCCACCAAAGCAAACAATAGCAATGCACCTAAAAAATAAATCATCTTTTTAGGATTTAAGTTAGCAAATAGCTTCACCCTCAATTCTGCTTCTTCTTTTGGCGTTTCTACGGCAGATGAAATGATTCCGCCTACCAAAATGGCTAAAGGAAATACATAAGCATTTCTTAATACAAATGTAGCCACTACCGATCCGACAGCTAAAAACAGTGACACTTGTGAGGTTAATACTTTTCTACCTAGTTTCCAGGCACCATAGGCTACAATACCTAAAGCAATAGGTTGGATATATTCCAGTACGTCATTAAACTTTTGCTTCTGATCAAGCAAGGCATAGCTTATCGCTGCAAAGGTCATGATTGCAGCAGTGGGTAAAATCCAGATAAGGAAGGTAATAATAGCCAGTTTCAGTTTACCTACTTTCCAGGCAATACCAACCAAAGTCTGCGTAGATGCCGGGCCTGGTAAAACCTGCGCGAGTGCATTTAATTCTAATAATTCCTCCTCTGAAATAAACCTGGTGCTGTGCACAAAATATTTTAACAAAAGCGCCAGGTGTGCCTGTGCGCCACCAAAGGAAGTAAAAGTAAAAAACAATACATTACGGATAAATAACCATTGCTTCTTAGCTGAGATGGGTTTAAGTTGCATTTGAAGAGATTAATAAATGTGAAGATGGTTTATTGCAAAAACTAATCATCCTCATAATCCAGGCCTGCAGCAGAATTATAAGCACCCTGAAGTTCCGAAAAAGCATGCATATCACGTTTATTTCTGGCAGTTACCATTCCTTTCTGATACACTTCGATTGCTTTCTCTTTTTGCCCGTCTTTTTCATATAGTTTCCCTAAATGGTAATAAGTCCCCACATAATCAGGATGTTTATCCGTTAACTGAAGGTAAAAAGAATAGGCCTTTTCCTTATCATTCTGATTGTTATACTCTGTGGCTAAGGCATATAGGATAAATGGATCATTAGGTTCACTTTCTAAAAACTCCAATAACTTGACTAAACGGGTTGATGACATTTTATTTCCTTGCTTTTTTAATTAAATTTGCAGAAAGACCTTATATATAAATCTCAATAAATATGAAAATATTAGTTTGTATCAGTAACGTGCCCGACACGACGACAAAAATAACTTTTACCAACGATAATACCGAATTCAATACGGCAGGAGTGCAATATATTGTTAATCCTTACGATGAAATCGCTTTATCAAGAGCAATTGAATTAACTGAAGGTGGCAAAGGTACAGTAACCGTGATCAATGTTGGTGAAGCGGCTAATGATCCAACGGTTAGAAAAGCACTTGCCATTGGTGCTGATGATGCTGTTCGTGTAAATGCCGCGCCGCGTGATGCTTACTTTGTTGCAAAACAAATTGCAGAATATGCCAAAGATAAAGATTTCGACATGATCTTAACTGGTCGTGAATCTATTGACTACAACGGGAACCAGGTTGCAGCAATGGTGGGTGAGTTTTTAGATATCCCTTCTGTTTCCATCATCAAGAAACTGGATTATGATGGAAGCTCGGCTACCATTGAAAGAGAAATTGAAGGTGGTAAAGAAGTCGTGACCGTTTCAGGCAAATTTGTGGCAAGCTGTGCCGAGGGTGTTGCCGAGCCAAAAATCCCAACCATGCGTGGAATCATGAGCGCCAGAACCAAACCCTTAAATGTAGTAGAAGCCGTAGCGATTGAAGAGGTAACTAAAGTTGCCAAATATGAAACCCCTGCCCCACGCGGCTCTGTTAAATTAGTTCCTGCAGATCAGGTAGAATCGCTGATTGGCTTATTGCACAGCGAAGCTAAAGTCATTTAATGCCTAAAGCCCGAAAAGGAACTTAGTTAAATAATCAAATCGTTTACACACATCCGAATAAGGATCAAGAAATAAATATATGTCAGTATTAGTATATGTAGAACAGGCTGAAGGTAAATTTAAAAAATCTGTTTTTGAAGCAGTTTCTTATGCCAAAGCCATTGCCGATCAACAGTCAACAAATTTAACCGCTATTTCCATTGGTGATGTTGCTGAAAGTGAATTAAAAGAATTGGGAAAGTACGGTGCTGCTAAGGTATTAAATGTAAGTGCAGACCAGTTAAAAACTTTTGTTAATCAGGCTTATGCCAGTGTAATCGCTGCCGCGGCTGAAAAAGAAAGTGCTGATATTATTGTGTTATCCAACTCATTCTCTGGAAAAGGGTTGGCTCCCAGGATTGCAGTAAAACTTAAAGCTGGATTGGCTGATGGTGCCGTTGAACTACCTAGTAATGATGGTAAATTTTCGGTTAAGAAAACAGCCTTTTCCGGAAAAGCTTTCGCCGTTACAGAACTGACTTCTGCCAATAAAGTGATTGCACTGAACCCGAATGCATTTGGAGTAAAAGAAAATCCAACAGAAGTGACAGTTGAAAACTTTGCTACAGAAATTAAACAATCAGACCTCGGAACTGTTATCAAGGAGATTGTTAGGGCTACTGATAAAGTTTCATTGCCGGATGCAGAATTAGTGGTTTCTGCAGGAAGAGGCTTAAAAGCACCTGAAAACTGGGGAATGATTGAAGAATTAGCAGGCTTACTGGGGGCAGCAACAGCTTGTTCAAAACCAGTATCTGATGCAGACTGGAGACCTCACTCTGAGCACGTTGGTCAGACCGGAATTTCTATTAGTCCGAATTTGTACATTGCTATCGGGATTTCCGGTGCGATTCAGCACCTTGCAGGTGTAAGTTCATCTAAAGTGATTGTAGTGATCAACAAAGATCCGGAGGCACCTTTCTTTAAAGTAGCGGATTATGGAATTGTTGGTGATGCTTTTGAAGTAGTACCTAAATTAATTGAAGCTTTAAAAGCCCATAAGGGATAATTCAATCATGTCATCCTGAGCCTGTCGAAGGATTATCCAAAATATTTCGACAAGCTCAACATGACATCAGCAAATATGAAAAAAGTTAAGTTAGATATCGTAGGTTTATCTTACAGCCAGACCCAATCTGGTGCCTATGCCCTTGTTTTAGGAGAAGTAAATGGACGGAGACGTTTGCCCATCATTATTGGTGCATTTGAAGCGCAAGCCATTGCGATAGAGATTGAGAAGATGACACCCAGCAGGCCCTTAACACATGATTTATTTAAGTCAATGGCCGATACTTTTCATATCAACATCGAGGAAATTATCATTTATAACCTGGTTGATGGTGTTTTTTATGCCAAGTTGATCTGCAATGACGGTAAAAACAAGCATGAGATAGATGCGAGAACATCAGATGCCATTGCTTTGGCTGTTCGTTTTGATGCCATGATTTACACCTATGAGTTTATCCTTTCTTCTGCAGGGATTGTTATTGAAGGCAATGACTTTTTGTTTCTGGAGAATATGGATTCCATCGCCAAAGAACCTGAAGCAGATAGTACACCAACCATAAACAAACAACAGGGCTTTAATGACTTATCAGTGGAAGAACTGCAGCAAAAATTACAGGAAGCCATAGCTGATGAAGCTTATGAAAAAGCGGCAAGGTTAAGAGACGAACTGAATAAAAGAGGTACATCATAACTCGCATGATGACATTAAATCCGGTATTTTTCATAAAATAACCAAAAGTTAAAATTGCCCAGATTATTTTAAATAATTTGGGTTTATTTTTGAATAATGTTTCAAATTAGTTCTATATTCAGCCTTTACTTTAAAAAATCAAACTAAACTATTATTATGAACGTTAAGTTTCGCTTAACTATAATGAGTTTCATGCAATTTTTTGTGTGGGCTGCCTGGTTAATTACCATTGCAAATTACTGGTTTGGTACCAAACAATGGGATGGTGCTAATTTTGGAATTATTTTTTCTACAATGGGTATTGCATCGCTGTTTATGCCAACCATCACAGGCATCCTGGCCGATAAATGGATCAACGCAGAAAAACTGTATGCCATTTTACATCTTCTCTACGCTGCTACCATGTTTTACCTTCCACAGGTAAATGATCCCCATACATTTTTTTGGGTGATATTGGTGGCCATGTGTTTTTATATGCCAACCATTGCATTAAGTAATTCCATCAGTTATACTACCCTAAAAAATGGAAATTTCGATGTGGTAAAGCACTTTCCGCCCATTCGTGTATGGGGAACAGTGGGTTTTATCGTAGCCATGTGGATTACGAACTTAACAGGCAATAAAGCCAGCGCAAATCAATTCTACATTGCAGGCATAAGTGCTTTGTTTCTGGGTATTTATTCATTCACACTTCCGGCTTGTAAACCATTGAATCTGATTAGTGAGAAAAAAACATTCGCCCAAAAATTAGGACTGGAATCATTCAGGCTTTTTGCAGATTATAAAATGGCTTTGTTTTTTATCTTTTCCATGTTTTTGGGTGCCGCTTTACAATTAACCAATGCCTATGGCGATGTTTTTTTGGATGAATTTAAATTATTTCCTGTTTTTGCAGAATCTTTTGTCATCCGTTATTCCACCATTATTTTATCCATTTCACAAATATCAGAAACACTCTTCATTCTGGCTATTCCATTCTTTTTGAAAAGATTCGGAATTAAATGGGTAATTGCAATTGCGATGTTTGCCTGGGTGTTACGCTTTGGTTTGTTTGCATTTGGTGATCCGTCGGCCAACTTATGGATGATCATTACCTCTTGCGTGGTCTATGGCATGGCCTTCGACTTCTTTAATATCTCAGGATCATTATTCGTAGAAACTTCTACCACGCCTAAAAACCGTTCATCTGCGCAAGGTTTATTTATGATGATGACCAATGGTTTTGGAGCTGTATTCGGAAGCCTGGTTTCCGGCTGGATGATTAATAAATATTTTACAACTTATTACAGCAATATTGGTTCACTTTCCAGGTATGTAAAAAGTAATGAAGACAACATTCACTTGCTTAAATTTTTAAAAGACAAAGGGATCAGTGTTTTAAAAAATGGCGATTTAAGCAGGTCATTAGATGTTAAAGACTGGCATAATATCTGGCTTGCTTTCACTATTTATGTACTGGTCATTGCCATTGTTTTTGTACTTATTTTTAAACACAAACACACCAAAGCTGAAGAGAAAGCTATTGAGGCCATTAGTCATTAATTAACGCTCAAAATTACATATGTCATCTGGTAAGTATAGAAAAGAACATGATTGCCTCAATTGTGGCGCACATGTAGAGAAACACTATTGTAGCCAATGTGGCCAACCCAATTTAGAACTTAAAGAAAGTTTCTGGGGCTTCATTAGCCACAGTATTGCACACTATTTCCATTTTGATAATAAGTTTTTCCAAACACTCTCCCCTCTCTTAACAAAGCCAGGTCAGGTTACACTTGATTATTTAGCTGGGAAAAGAGCCCGGTACATCAATCCGGTAAGTATGTATATTTTCGTATCGATTGTATATTTTTTGGTGGTATATTCTCCAAAACATGGCGAAAAAGATACGGACAATGTTCATGTTAATATTGAAAAGAAAAAAAATCAAAATGTAACAGACAGTGTAAACAAAGCATTAAAACTTACTGGAATACCTAAAAAAATTGCTAATAAAGCCACTAAATCGATTGATGAGGCAATCAAGAAAGAAGAATTTATTGCATTGGGCTTTGCCGATCAGGAAAAAGAATTAAACAGACTAAAAGCAGAAAATACCAGGTTAAAATCTGATTCTATAGCAAATAGGATTGAAGATTTTAATGAGATCCACATTGAAAGGAACGACAGTACCTATGCTGCCTATCTTCTACGCCAGAAAAAAATGTCTTTAGCCGAGCAAGACAGTTGGTATGAAAAATTGATTAAAAAAAGGGCAATTACTATTGGGGAGAAATCTGAAGTTATCCAGGAGACTTTAGAACATAACAGGCCAAAACAATATTTTTTATTGATGCCTTTGCTGGCAGGGTTCATTATGCTCAATTTTAGAAAAAATCATATTTACTATTTAGATCACCTGATTTTTACCATCCACGGAATGATGGTTTATTTTATCGTCTCCATTATAACCAAGCCAATCATGATACATGTATTTGGAGAGGATTCTTTTTTAACTAAAATTATAGAGATCGGCGTGACCATTTATTTATTTTGGTATATGTTTAAGGCACTCACCGTTTTTTATCAGCGTAAAACGTGGAGCACAGTCTTTAAAATCTTTTGGATTTTAATTCTTTATGCAGTTGCCTTTAAGCTATCAGAAATGGCGATGATTAATTTAATTTATTATGTAGCTACTTAGACTTAATATTCGTGCTGAACTGTTTCAGCATCTTTTATGCTGTACAACATATATAATAAGACCCTGTAATAAATTCAGAGAGACGACTGTTCAAGATTTAACGCCATAAAAAACCCACTCGACATTATCAAGTGGGTTTTTTATGATTTATCATAATTATTTTCTGTCTTTCAATTCAACAAATTCTCTATCGGTTTCACCAACGTAAATCTGACGTGGACGACCAATTGGCTCTTTGTTTTCATGCATTTCTTTCCATTGTGCAATCCATCCAGGTAAACGGCCTAAGGCAAATAATACCGTAAACATTTCAGAAGGGAAACCTAACGCACGGTAAATAATACCTGAATAGAAATCTACATTCGGATAAAGTTTTCTATCAATAAAGTATTGATCAGTTAAAGCAGCTTCTTCCAGCTTCTTCGCAATCTCTAAAATTGGATCATCAATCCCCAGGTTTTCTAGAATATCATCACAGGCTTTTTTAATAATTTTAGCACGCGGGTCAAAGTTCTTATAAACCCGGTGTCCGAATCCCATCATGCGGAAAGGATCGTTTTTATCTTTTGCTTTGTTAATCCATTTTTCTGTATCTCCACCGTCAGCTTTAATTAACTCCAACATGTCAATAACAGCTTGGTTTGCGCCACCGTGAAGCGGACCCCAAAGTGCAGCAATACCTGCAGCAATAGATGCATATAAATTACAATCAGAAGAACCTACAATCCGAACAGTTGATGCAGAACAATTCTGCTCATGATCAGCATGTAAAATCAGCAATTTATTCATGGCATTTACCACAATCGGATTTACATCATAATCTTCTGTACGTTGTCCGAAAGTCATCCAAAGAAAATTGGTTACATAATCATATTTATTTTTCGGATAAATCAGCGGGTGACCCAACGATTTTTTATAAACAAACGAAACTATCGTCGGAAATTTAGCTAAAAGCTTAATGATGGTCAGGTTTTGCTCTTCTGCAGTCTGATTTGGCTTTAAACATTCCGGATAAAAAGTTGATAACGAGAATATTAATGAGCCCAGCTGCCCCATCGGATGAGATCGTGATGGATATCCGTCAAAAAATTTCTTCATATCCTCATGGATGAGGGTATGCCTGTTAATTTCAGCCTGAAAATCTTCTACCTGTGTTTGTGTTGGAAGATCTCCGTATATGATCAAATAAATTACTTCTAAGAAACTGGATTTTGCGGCAAGCTCTTCAATTGAATAGCCCCTGTATTTAAGAATACCTTTTTCACCGTCTAAAAATGTGATTTTACTTTTAGTTGAACCTGTATTTTTAAAACCAGTATCTAAGGTTACAAAACCAGAAAGATCCCTTAATTTTGAAATATCTATGGCTTTTTCATCTTCAGTTCCTGTAATTACTGGCAATTCTAACGTCTTACCATCAACTTTAATCTCTGCAATATCTGACATATTATTGTATTGTGTTTATAGCTTTCTAAATTATATAAAATTAATATACGTGCATAACAAATCTGTTAAATTAATATGAACAATTAGTCAGAAAGACGTAACAATCATGCTTAATTTAATATAAAACCGATTTTCTAATTTGCTTTTAATTCTTCTGTAACCCTACCACATTCCAGCATTTCATTTCCATAATATGGGTTTCTGATTTCCTTTTCCGTAGATAGCCAATCGCCGCCATCTCCTTTATTAGCCATAGGGCAGTGTTGAACAAAAATTGTTCCTTTTTCTATTTCTGCACTTTTCATCAATGCAATCAGGTCAGAACTTAAAATGGTAAAACCTTTCCGCTGATCAATAAGATTTCCACTGCCTGCTATTTTACCGGCAACCTCAGCTGTAGGTTCACATCCTTCAAAATCAGCCAGGCTCTTCTGTAAATCTGCGGCATTTTTTTGAGTAAGCTTCTCATCTGATTTAACCAGGGCATTTTTTAGATTCACATACTTGATCAGGATATCTTCTTTCTTTTTATCTTTAATAGAAACCTGGTTATTTTTACTCAATGTATCTGATTGTATAGAATCAGTTCTACCTGCCGACTTTTTTTCTGATTGGTTGCAAGCAATAAAAGTGAAGAGTATGGCAAGTCCGAATATTTGTTTCATGGTATTTGGTTTTGGGTTCAAAATAGGTAATTTAATATTAAATAAACGAAAAAAGCCCCGCAAATTGCGAGGCTTTCAAATTATATGATGTTTTAATTATAATTTGAAATTATAAGCCAGTCTTAAAGCATACTGACCTGTTTTTCTGAAATAGGTTGTTGAAGCGCTGTCATTCACATAACCTTCATACCTGATGCCGGCATCAAAACCGCCAAATTCATAGCCTAAACCACCAGAGTAGATAAAGTTTGTTTTAGCACCATCCTGGATAGCGAAACCTGCACCAGCTTCAGTAGCCAGATACATTCTTTTAATAGGAAATACTTTTACACCGCCTTTTGCCGGAATGAAATCAGCATCTACCGCATTGTCTTTTGCAACCAATTTGGTGTAACCACCTGATGCAGTAACTGCCACGTAAGGAGATAAGTCCCATTGTAATTTCAGATCTGCTCCATATGCATAATCCATTGGCGATTTATCGCGAAAAACACCGCCATTAACACCTACACCCACTTTGAAGGCCATACCCTTCGGAGCCGGATTTGGATCAGGTTCTGTCATTGTTTGGGCACTTAAGCTTGTTGAAGCAAAAATTGCAACAGCTGTTGCTGCTGTTGCGAAGATTTTAGTAATCGTTTTCATATCAGATAAATTTAAGTTATTAATAAGGTTTTGATAGATATACGTAAAATAATTTCATCCAGATTTATTTATTTTCATTTTTTTCAGAAATGATGATAAATAAAAAAAGCCCTGGCTGTTGCCGGGGCTTTCTGTAATGAATTATATGATCTTACAAATTAAATCCATAAGCTAAACGTAAGCCAAAGAAACCAATGCTACCACCGTCTCTTGATAAACCTTCATATTTAACGCCTAAATCTAAACCATTACTCCAAGCATAACCTACAGCTGGAGAATATACGAATGAGGTCTTGCTTCCAGAATTAGTACCAAAACCAGCACCCAGTTCTGCTAAACCGTAAACACCTGCCCCAGAATCATTAAAAAAGTACTTTGCACCAACTTTTACAGGGATATAACCAAAATCCGGACCATCAACAGTTGCATTACCTACTTTGAAGTCTTTAGCAAACATGCGAGTATAACCAGCAGTAACAGGAATTGATAATTGCTTATCAACATCGAACTGATAACGAACATCCACCCCACCAACAAAATTATAAGCATCATTTGTTGGGATACCTGCAGTTAGTCCTATTCCTAATTTTTGTGATTGTGCATTTGCATTAGTCGAGAAAAATAATGCCACTACAGCTGCTGAAGTAGCAATAATTTTAGTAAATGTTTTCATGAAATATTATTTTTAAGTTAAATAAATATATCATCATAGTTACAAAACCTATGCCAAAAGCAATGTCAAAACAACTTTTAGGAATTTAAAGACCAAACATCCTTATTTTAAGATATTTATACTTTTGAGTAGATTTTATCCGTAATTTGCTGTGTGAGCGCCTGGGCAGGAAAAGATGCATCAAGCCAGTGAATGTTCACCTGATCCTTCTCCATCTTTCTGAAAAAAGTATTTTGCCTCTTGGCATATTGGCAAATGGCTATGCCAAGTGCAGACTTTAATTCCTGATAGTTGAGCAGTCCATCCAGATAATTGGTTATAAATTTATATTCTAAACCGTAAAAGACTAAAATATCTTTCGGAACACCACCGGCTATTAACGACTCCACTTCTTCTATCATCCCATTTTCAAGCCGTTGATCCAGACGCGATAAAATCTTTGCCCTGGTAATTTCGATTTGATTCTTTAAACCAAAAATAACGGGCCTAATTTCAGGTGTTATCTTCTCTTTAATATCATGGTTTTTTAAGTAAGCTGCAATTTCTATTGCCCTGATCAATCTCTTTCTGGAGGATCGGTCTGCATGAGCGGTATGTGCTTCCGGATAATTGCTTAACAGCTCCACCAGTTGATCCTTTTCAAAAGATAACAATTCACTTCTTAAGGCATCATTTATGGGGATAGCAGTATATGGCTGATTTTGCAGCAAGCTATGGATATACATTCCGGTTCCACCACATAGAATTGGCCATTTGTTTTTTGATTTGATCGTTTCAAATGCATGATAAAAATCATTTTTGAATGCATCTACATGATAACGTTCGCCAGGATCCAGGATATCAATCAAGTGATGCGGAATAATTTTATTGTTAATTTTATATTCATGGAGATCCTTTCCGGTTCCAATATTCATTTTTCTGAAAACCTGGCGACTATCTGCACTGATCACCTCGCCGTTTAACTGACCGGCTACCTGTACGGCGAGCCTGGTTTTTCCTGATGCCGTTGCACCCAGAATAATGATTAAATTATAATCTGCCATTTTAAAACTCCAGGATAAATTTATAACTACCCGTATTAAAAACCAAAGGATGAAATGAAACAGACACCTGGTCCTTCCTGAGTTTCCGGTTCAGGTGTTCATCCAATAGAAATTCCTGAGGTTCAAGTAAACCAGTTGGTTTAAAACCAAGTGTTGCATAAGCCTCACCCGCTGACCAGTCTCTGTCGGCATACGTCATTAAATCATTGGGCTTTTGAATAGCATGAAAATGCGAGATCAGCTTACTTAAGCCACCTGTAACTGTATAACCCGCTTTTACGGCAAACCTGATTAACTCCGCTGACTGATAATTTTCGGTGTGGTTCATTCTCCGCAGTGCCGAAAAAGTAGCTACTGCAACCAGGTGTTCCCCTTCAAATAAGCCCAGCTTATACCGGCTGCTCACTGCGCCCTGCAAATGATTTTCATTGATAAAATGATCAGCAATTGGCTTTGCAATTTTATTCACCTTTGTTTTTCTGCCATGAATCCGTTCATTTAGCCCAAGCAATGATTTTATTCTGGCCAATACCTGTGCTGGCCGGCTTACCCAGATATCTTCCCAAAGGTGGATGAGTTTCATTCCGGAATTATTGTATTTTTCCTGCAATTGAATAAGGTCAGCAGGCCGAAAATGATTCTTAAGATTGATTAGATGAATGGCAATGTGATTTTCGCTGAATAAAATTAAGCTGAAATTATCTTCAACAAAAAAATGGCATTTCAATCCCGAATCCTCTAATCTGGATTTCAGTTGATCATGCCATTCGATGTTATTTTTAGATGAAAGGTGATTCAAAGATGCTATTTTATGCAACAATAATGCTGTCAGCAAATTTAGCTATCAAATCATTAAATCCACTCTTTTTCTTTAAAGTTCGTATGAATAATTTCAATAAAGTTTTGTACCTCACTTAATTTATGATCGTCTAAAGCAGTAATTTGAAATCCCGTTTTATGATCATCGAACTGGTGCAAGCCAGATATATCAGCCGTAAATTCTGCTGTATTCAGCTTCACTTCAACTTGATCTCCATTAATATAAATGCCTATAAAGAAACGTTCTGTAATTTTTCCTTCAGAAGTTTCGATATTTTTTTCGCTGTAGAGGTCATATCCGGTTTCAGAATTTTCATGAACGGTATAACCGCGTGTGGCATAAGGTTGTACTCCGGCCCTAATGGTTTGAAAAATTTCTATAAGGTCTGTTTTCATAATTTAGCTGCGTTTAAAATTAAACACAGTGTGAGCATTATTGTTTAATTTATTCTTCCTGCCACCAATTTGTATCAGGCAGATAGCTATTTAACCGGATGGTTTCACCCAGCCTCGGTGTCACCAAACGCAATCCATTTTCCTTTGCGGCCTTTACCACCCTATTTATCGGATCGTTCCAGGGATGCATGGACAAACTAAATTTGCCCCAATGCACCGGTAATAAAACTTTAGCCTGAAGATCAATTGCAGCTTTCACCGTTTCTTCCGGAAACATATGAATATATGGCCAATAGGCGTCATATTGCCCGCATTCTAAAATCGCCAGGTCAAACGGACCATGCGCTTTACCTATTTCAGTAAAATGGGTATCGTATCCGGAATCTCCACCAAGGAACAGTTTTGATTGGGAGGTTTCCAATACAAATGCAGACCACAGGGTTTGATTTCGTTTAAACTTCCTTCCTGTAAAATGCCTGGCAGGCACTGCTGTAAACTTTAGGTCTTCAGCTAATGAAACCATTTCATGCCAGCAAAGTTCATGGATTTGATCAGCAGATACCCCCCATCTTTGTAAATGCGAACCCACACCAATGGAAGTGACGATTTTTTTAACATGGGGTATAAGGGTTGAGATTGTTTGAAAATCCATATGATCATAATGATCATGCGTGATGAGCAGGACATCAATATTTTTAAATTGCGCGGCCTCCACAAAATCTGTTCCCGGGAAAGCCTTACTTCCTATAAATGAAAAAGGTGAGGGTACTTTACTAAATACAGGATCGACCAAAATGCGGAGATCATTTATTTTAATCAGGTAAGATGAATGTCCAAACCAGATCACTTCCGGCAAATGTTGATCCGGTACAGCATCTATATCAGGCTTAACAGATTTTAATGCTTTAACTGGAATCTTATTGGGATGATTTTCAAAGAAAAATGCTTTCATTATGGTAAAGAAACTAATCCCTTCCGGCTGCATGGGGGTAACAGATAAGTTTTGTAAGGCACCATTGCGGTAATTCGGTAAATGACGAATTTTATCTAGCCTTAAACCACTGGGTAAACTTCCGAAAACAGGTAGATTGATAACAATTAAAACCAATATGGCAATGGCTACAATAATATAAAGGATGATCATGTTCTATAATTAATCCGTAAATGTAGTTATTGCAGAAAGTATTATGTACAACAAGCTGATCGTTCAGTGCTTTTTCACTTTATTCTTACAAAAAACTAGTTATTCATCTATTTGGATCAGATTATTTTTATTCAGGCTTCCCGGCGAAATTCCATACTGTCTTTTAAAAGCCGTAATAAAATGTTGTGCATTTTTATATCCTACCAGAAAAGCAACCTCGTTTACTGTTTTCTTCTCCTGCAGGAGCAGGTGCTGTGCTTTTTCCATCCTTAATTTATAGAGATAACCAAAAACAGTATAGCCGGTCAGTATTTTAAAACCTTTCTTGAGTTTAAAATCATTAATCCCGGCCCGACGGGATAGCTCAATCAATGAACCCGGACGCTGCAAATTATTTTCAACCAGCTGTTTGGCAAACATAATTTTCATCAGATCATCTTCCTTAATTGGTACAGCTGCAGGCTCTTTTTTCTGCAGGTAAAAAATAATCAATTCGAACATTCTGGATTCCAGAAAAATCCGCTCCACCCGTCCCTGGTATGAATAACTTTCTAAACGATTAAGCCACAAGCCTACTTCTGGGGTTAATAGATGTTGTTGAATCGTTTGATGATCTTTTAACTCCTGATTGGTAAGATTTTGAAAATAAGATGTTGTTAGCTGAACATATACGTAACAAGCCTTTTTGACAGCACGAATTACCAGGGGTTCAAGCCGGCCTGATAAAACATAATACTGGTTTTTAGCTATGTTGAGTAAATAACCGGTATTGGTGGACTTGTTAAAACTTATCTTGCCATCTATACAAAAAAGGAAGCCGATATGATGAGCTGAAGATTCATATAAAAAATCTTCAACGCCCTGATTGGCTATTTCAACCCTGCTGATGTGAACTCCGTCAAACCATTTTTCCTTTAATTTAATCTTATAATTATGGGTTTGAATTTGCTTCTCCATTTCTTCTATATCCTCCTTGATCTGGAAGTTATCCTTGTAAACCTGTTCATGGATGGTATGTTGTGATGCATACGCTGAGAGTTTAATTTTCATTTAGTTAAATTTTATAAAGGTTATCACAGGCATTAGTGTCTTTATCATATGCTGTTTTTAATCCGTATAACGGCATTAATTATCCGCCTGGCGTTATCTCCATTTTGTGATTATGTACAAATTTGCATAATTATTTATAATTAGTCTAAATAAATGAAAATATATCTGTCGTTTGCCTTCGTTTTATGTGGATTATCAGCTGTAGCTCAGCATGCTAAAGTTGATACGTTGGGGGTAAATGATTTAAAGGAAGTTGTGGTAACCGGTCAGTATGGCCCACAATCGACAAAAAATTCAGTTTACCAGGTAAGAACGATAAGTGCAGAAAAAATCAGACTGCGGGGTGCGCTGAATATTCAACAGGTTTTAAATACAGAACTAGGCTTCAGGTTCAGCAATGACCTGACTTTAGGCACCGCTGATGTTACTGTAATGGGCATGAGTGGCCGGAACGTAAAAGTATTGCTGGATGGTGTTCCAATGATTGACCGGTCGGATACCAGAGAAAGCTTGAATCAAATTGATATCAATACCATTGAGCGAATAGAAATAGTAGAAGGCCCGATGTCAGTCGTGTATGGATCAGACGCTTTGGCCGGAGTGATCAATATCATCACGAAGGGAGCCGGAAAATCGAACTTAAATGTTACAGCAAGAGTACAGGAAGAAACAGTAGGGAAAGAATATAGTCCATTTTCTGGTAAAGGCAATCATGTTCAAAACATTGGTTTGAGCTGGCAAAATAAGGGATGGAGTGCTTTGGCTGGGGTTACGCATAATGATTTTGGCGGCTGGAATATCAAACCCAGTACCACGCCAAGAGATATCGTAGATCAGGATCTGGCCAGTGGAAACCGCTGGAAGCCAAAAGAACAATGGCTGGCCAATACTAAATTCGGCTATCGCAATGAAAATTTTAATATCTGGTACAGGCTGGATGGTTTAAAGGAAGAAATTATCAGTCGCGGAGGGATGAATCCTTTAAATTATATTGCAGAATGGCAAACCTATAAAACTACCCGTTATACTAACCAGTTACAATCGGAATGGAAATTAAGTCCTTCTCTTCAAATTACTGCAATTGCAGGCTATTCTGACTTAAAAAGATTAACCAAAACAGTCAACCATAATTTTAGCACCGGAACAGATATTTTAGGTACAGATCAGGGTAAACAGGATACTGCTAAATTCAATTCGGCAATTTTCAGGGCTACTGCCCAGTATATCCTGAACGATAAAGTGTCCTTTCAGCCCGGGATAGAATACAATAGGGATGCAGCCGGCGGACAAAGAATTAATGGTACACCTGTAATCAATGATTATGCTTTCTTTATATCATCAGAAATCAAACCAATAGCTGGCATTAATATCAGACCAGGATTAAGGATCATTAAAAATTCTGTTTACACTGCGCCACCAGTCATTCCATCAATCAATACCAAGTTTGCATTAGGTAGAAAATTAGATTTAAGATTGGCATATGCACGAGGCTTCAGGGCTCCAGCTTTGCGCGAATTGTATTATGATTTTGTAGATGCCAGTCATAATATTCTCGGCAATCCGGATTTAAAGGCAGAAGAATCAAACAGTTTTAACGGTTCATTAACATGGGAAGCCCATAATACCTCCGAATTTAAACTTCGTACAACTTTAGCTGCCTTTTATAACCTGTTCAAAAACCGCATCACATTTGCACAATCAGTGCAAAATGCAACAATCACGACATTATTCAATTTATCAAAATTTAAAACTACAGGCTTTACCGTAGATAATACAGTCATTTATAAAAATATCAATGCCACTATTGGTGCTTCTTACATTGGCCGATATAACGAACAATTGGTGGAAAACCCAAGCCTGACTATTCCAGCATTCTCATGGTCTCCTGAAATTACGGCAACAATAATGTATAACCTGCCTCAGCTTAAAGGAAACATCAGCTTATTTTACAAATACACCGGCAAGTTACCCAGCTATCAAAACAATGGTGCCAATGCAGCAGATTATAAGCTGGTTGAAATCGGTGATTTTAGTTTAGCCGATTTAATGTTTAACAAAAGTCTTTATAAATACTTCACGATTAATGCAGGGGTAAAAAATATGTTTGATGTTACTCAACTCACCAATTCTTCTACGGCATCAGGCGGTGCCCATAGCACAGGCGGTGGTGCGGTGCCCTACAGCTATGGTCGCTCTTATGTACTCGGAATAACTTTTAATTGGAACAAATAATAAAACAAAAAATGATGAATAAACTTCACTCTATGATTGCAATCGCCGTTTTGGCGATCACTTTTACTGCTTGTAAAAAAGATAACGATGAACCTATAATTGTTGTACCACCATCAGGTGGAAGTACGCTAACTTTAAGTGGTAAAACCGCTGAGTCTAATTATGCTAACATTGTGTATGCAGATTTAAGTACAGATAAATCAACGTCGGTTAATAGAAAAAGCTGGGCTTTAGGATTTTATAACGGCGCTGATTTTAAAGTCGTACTTAATCAATCCTTTCAGGCGCTAGCCCAGGTTGTTAATAAAACTGATATTAATGCCGTAACATTGAATGATGCTAAAGCCTCAATGGTTTATAATATGAGTTTACAAGCATCTCCCCCATTGGTAAATGCGGTTAGTTTAGTTGATAGTTATAACGGGAGCTTAAATCGCACTGCTATAGCTGCAGTATCTGCAACTGATGCCGAAAATAAAGTATATATTTTAGGTTTAAACGGAACTTATACAGAACCAAATCTTTACAAAGTGAGGGTATTAAGAAATGGCACAACTGGCTATACGTTACAATATGCAAAAGTTCAGGAAACTACTTTTAAAACTGTAAGTATTTCAAAAAATGCCGATTTTAATTTGTCGTTTGTCTCTCTCGGAAATAATAATGATGGAGTTGTAGTCAACGCAGAGCCTAAAAAAGCAGAGTGGGATTTTCATTGGAGCTTCAGTACCTATAGATCTTTAGCCAGTGACCCGGAATCCAATCCATATTTTTACCAGGACTTTATCACGACCAATAATTTAGGTGGCGTAAGCGCACTTCAATTTGAAGAAACAGCCTCAATAACATATACAAATTTTACTGAAGCTAACCTGGCTGGACTGACATTTTTAACTTCAAGAGATGTTATTGGGAGCAACTGGAGAATAACAACAGGTACGGGAATCATTAAAAAATACTTTTATTTAATAAAAGACAGTGCAGGTAACATTTACAAATTAAGATTTGTAAGCATGGGTGTTGGTAGCGATGGCGGCGAACGCGGTAAACCAGTAATTGAATACAAATTAGTTAAAAAAGGATAGTAACCTAAAAAATATGTTTTGTTAGTTGGATAGATGCTCCCCGCGATGGGGAGCTTTATCTTTTTACAGGCTTTACCATTATCTCAAATTTTATAGCTTTACAAAAAGATCAAACGATGATAATAGAAAATACTTATTTTAACGGAAACGTTAAATCTCTTGGTTACGAAACCGCAGAAGGGAAATCTACTCTAGGAATTATAAATCCCAGTGAATATGAATTTGGGACGGCGGACAAAGAAATTATGCATATAGTGGAAGGAAAACTATCAGCATTGCTGCCCGACCAAACCGACTGGCAGCATTTTGAAGCTGGAAATAGTTTCGAAGTTCCGGCCAATTCCAGGTTCAAAGTTAAAACAGAGGTCCCTACAGCTTATCTTTGCCAGTACAGATAATAAAAAAACCTATAAGGTCTTAAACACCTTATAGGTTTAGATATAGCTTTCTAAATTAATTACTTCTTCCCTACTACCACTTCTGTAAAATCTTCCAGATTAAAATACTGATTGGCTAAAGAACGGATTTCTTCGGCCGTTATTGACTTTACTTTTTTAATATAGTTTTCATAATAATCATAACCCAAACCAAATAAATGAATGTTTTTGAACTTATCTGCGTGAGAAAAAACATTTTCAAGACTACCCAGCATTGACCCGAGCATATAATTTTTAACAAGCATAAGCTCCTCTTCCCTAACCAGCTCGTTTTTAAGCAATTCAATCTCTTTATAAATTTCAACAAGGGCATCAGCACAAACTTCAGCGCCTACTTCAGTTGCGATAAACAGGTAACCTGCATCCTGCAGGGATGATATTCCAGAACCGATACCATAAGTATATCCTTTATCTTCACGGATATTGTTCATCAGGCGTGAACCGAAATATCCGCCTAAAATGGTATTTAAAATCTGTAAGCCCGGAAAATCTTCGTGCGTACGATTGACGGCCAGCTTTCCTATTCTAATGGCAGATTGTAAAGCATCAGGACGCTCTTTATAAATAACTTTACGGGGCTGAATGTTGAATTTAAAATTATTTTTCACAGCCTTGCCATTTTCCCAATGATGACCAAATTGTTTATTTAGTAGATTAAAGCTTTCGTTTTCAAATTTACCCGACACTACAATCATACAGTTATCCGGTGCGTAGGCAGCCTTGAAATAAGCAATTAAATCTTCCCTTTTCAGTTCGTCATAATGCCGCTCTTCAATGTTTACACCATAAGCCGTATCTGCAAAAAGTGCCTGTGCAAATTCCTTTCTGGCGACAATATCATTCTTTTGCAGGTTTACCTGCAGTTTTTGCTTCTGATTCTGAATATAAATATCCATTTCAGCCTGCGGAAACTGGCTGTCAGTAATTACATCTTTTAAAATGGGCAATACAGCTGCCAGGTGCTTGTTTAAGGTATAAAGTGTCACCGTTGATTGATCCTGTACATATTCCGTTTGAAAAAATGCACCGTAAAAATCAATTTGTTCTGCAATTTCTTTTGATGAAAGTTTACTGGTTCCATTATTTAACATGGCACTAACGGCAATGGCCTGCAGCGGTTTTTCAATATTCCAGTTTACGTTATTGAAAATAAATTCTATACGTACCAAATCCTGCTCACCAGAATAAATGGTATAAACCGGAATACCATTATCCAATTTGTGATGAATGGGCTGTATAAAATTGATGGTTGATACCTGCTTAAAATCAGGCGCTAATTGTCTGTTAAGCATCTTTTTCAGTTAAATAATATAAAGTTGATGATTGTTCCCTGCCAAAAGTCTCGTTTGCGATTCTTTTAATATCTTCGTCTGTTACTTTTAAAAATTCTCCTGCCTCCTGATTCAATAGGGTAGCATCGCCCAATAGCTCATAATAGGCCAGGTTCATGGCTTTATCCAGTAAGCTCATTTCAGAAAACACCAATACCGACTCTACCTTATTCTTGACCTTCGTTAATTCATTTGCAGATACGAGTTCGGCTTTAAGCTGATCCAATTCTTTCCAGATGGCTTTCTCGGCAGTTTCCATCGCCACCCCCTCTACCAGTTTGCCCTCTACAATAAATAATCCGGCATCCAGACTGCTGGAAATATAAGCATTGATATCACTAAATAATTTTTGCTCCTTTAAAAGGCTGTTGTATAAACGTGAAGATTGTCCGCGCGATAAAATATCTGAGAGCAAATCAAATGCGTAGTAGTTGGAATTAAGCCTTCCTGGCATCTTAAAAGCCATATAAATAGCATTTAAGGGCACATTGGCTTTTACAGTTTCCGTTCTGGCCTCAGTTTGAACATCTTCCTGTACCAGGTTTCTGACATATTTTTCTCCAGCCGGAATAGGTTCAAACCATTTTTCCGCCAGTTTTTTAACATCTTCCGTTTTTATATTTCCACCAACCACTAAAATAGCATTCTGGGGTGTATAATGTTTTTTAAAGAAAGCCTTCACATCATCCATGGTTGCATTTTCGATGTGCGAAAGTTCTTTTCCAATGGTGGCCCACCGGTAAGCATGTTTTTTATATGCTAAAGGGCGTAATTTTAACCAAACATCGCCATATGGTTGATTAAGATAACGCTGTTTAAATTCTTCACAAACCACGTTCCTTTGTGTTTCCAGGCTTTTCTCAGAAAAAGCTAAGCTTAACATACGGTCGCTTTCCAGCCAGAATGCCGTTTCTATATTTTCTGCAGGGAGTGTAATGTAATAGTTGGTGATATCATTACTGGTAAAAGCATTATTTTCACCACCTACCCTTTGTAAAGGCTCGTCATAACTGGGAATGTTAACCGATCCACCGAACATTAAATGTTCAAATAAGTGAGCAAAACCAGTTTTATCAGGATCCTCATCACGGGCACCCACATCATACAAAATATTTAAAACTGCCATTGGAGTGGTTGGATCTTCGTGAACCAAAACCTTTAATCCGTTAGCCAGTGTAAAACGATTAAAATCTACCATAGCCAACAAAGATAGACGAATTGTTGAATTGCTGAATTGTTTAATCACTTAAACAGCCAATGGATGATTAATTTTTATGATTTGTTAAATGATGAAAATACCATTTGTAATTTCTTTATTACATTTAATTCTTTAAATTTATTGAAAAATTAAACCAAAAAAAATATGCTGACATATGTGATAATATCGCTCATTTTAGTTGCTATAAGTCTTTTTTTACTCAATTTTAAAAGAAATAGCCCTTGGCGTAAAAACAATAATGACACGTTTAGTTTTATTATCTCCCTCATTTCTACTTTTACAGGATTATTTATTGCATTAGCTGTAAATACTTTTCTGGATAACATCAACCAAAAGAATAACTTAATTAAGCTTCTTAACACCACCAATTTAGCCATTGAAAATTGCCAGATGAAAACCAAGGGAATGTATTTAAACACTTCAAATTCCGGAGTCAACTTGACTGAAACCTTGAAGAAAACACCTGTTACATTGCCGAAATTATACCCACAACTCGAAACCAATAATTTGGTTAATGATTACTTTACACCAAATGCTTTTCAAGCTTATATTGTTTGTATAGATAACATGGAAACCTTCGTTAAAAACCTAAGCAATACTGAACAAACCAACAATGGAACGAAAATAGAAATCCTTAGCAGATACTTAAAATATTTAGAATTCGCGAAGAGTATTAACAATTTAGAGATTGAAAGACTGGGTGGGAACATAACAGAAGACCAGGAAACCAGTTCTTTAAAGAAAATAGTTAGCCAATTTACTACCTCAAAATAATATGAAAAATATATTTTTAATTTGTCTGTTAACCTTCAGTCTAACAGCATGTAATACCGCAACAAAGAACGAAGAAAAAATTGACTTTACTAAATCTTATGAAGCTGCGGCCCTCGCACTTACCGATGCCCAGTTAAATTATGATGCAGCTGTTGCAAGTAACGATGCCGCAAGAATAGCAACCGCAAAAGTACAGTTAGAAACCGCCAAAATAACTTATTTAAAAAGTAAAACCTATTATACCGCAAATGGTGGCATAGTAAAACCGGAAGATGAGCAATTACTTGGTAAAACAAATACTGCTTTAGGTAAACCTGTTAATGATACAACCACTATAGCCTTACTACCAACTGTAACAACCTCTAAACCATTGAGTAATTTAGAACAAACGCCAATGGCTGCTGCAGCTAAAAAGTTTATAGACAGTGGTAAAGTAAATGCCAATAAAAAAATAAAACAAGTTTCAGGCGCTATAAAAACTGGTGAGCAAACGGTTAAACAAGTTTCTGATGCGGTTACTACCGGGCAAAATACAGTTAAAAACAATGTAATTAAGGCCAATGAAAGTTTAACAAAAGTTAACGACAGCACAAAAAAACGTTTAGAAGAATTAAAAAACCAAGGAAACAATTTGCGAAACCTGTTTAAACGTAAAGCAGATACAGCTAAAAATAATTAAGGCTACATTGTTTTTTTATAAAACTGTGATTATAGTGATACTTATTTCGAGTATTTTTGCTTCATGAATACAGCCGATTTACTGCAACGGGCGCTACATTTTGATTTTTTAACGCAAGAGGAAGGCGTATACCTATACCACCATGCCGATACTGCATCATTGATGTTTGTAGCCAATGAACTGAGAAAAATTCAGGTTCCGAGTGGTAAAGTAACCTGGCAGATAGATAGAAATGTTAACACCACCAACGTTTGTATTGCGAACTGTAAATTCTGCAACTTTTTCAGAAGACCTGGTCATGATGAAAGTTACATCACTGACATCGAAACTTATAAAGTAAAAATTGAAGAAACTTTTCGTTTAGGTGGCGATCAGTTATTACTTCAGGGTGGCCATCACCCGGATTTAGGGTTGAATTTTTATGCTGATTTATTTAGAAAGTTAAAAGAATTATATCCCGATTTAAAACTTCACGCTTTAGGCCCGCCGGAAATTGCCCACGTAGCGAAATTAGAAGGCATTAGCCATACCGAAGTTTTAAGCGCATTAAAAGAAGCCGGGATGGATTCGCTTCCTGGTGCGGGTGCAGAAATTCTGAACGACCGTGTTCGGAGATTAATCTCTAAAGGAAAATGTGGTGGACAGGAATGGCTGGATGTGATGCGGGCCTGTCACCAGCTGGATATTACCACTTCTGCAACCATGATGTTTGGCCATGTAGAAACCATTGAAGAACGATTTGAACACCTGGTTTGGATTCGTCAGGTTCAAAGTGAAAAGCCTGCTGATGCCAATGGTTTTCTGGCCTTTATTCCATGGCCTTTTCAGGATGATGGCACTTTGTTAAAAAGATTACGTGGTATTAGTAATAATGTAACTGCTGATGAATATATCAGGATGATCGCTTTAAGCAGAATCATGCTGCCGAACATTAAAAATATTCAGGCAAGCTGGTTAACAGTTGGTAAAACAACTGCCCAATTGTGCTTACATGCCGGCGCAAATGATTTTGGATCAATCATGATAGAGGAAAATGTGGTTTCTGCTGCAGGTGCACCACATCGTTTTACAGCAAATGGCATTCAGCAATCTATTAAAGCTGCTGGGTTTGAACCACAATTACGTGGACAAAAATATAATTATCGTGATTTACCTGAACATTTAGAAGAACAGGTAATTACTTATTAAAAATTGGTAAAAGTCCCTACCCACCTATCGGCACCTTTACCGATGCGAAATTGGCATATATCCCCCGGAAGGGAAAGGGCATGTTATAGGAGATGGTGAGACACGAGGTTTAAGCTAACTTGTAAAGGAAAAATAAACCTTGGCAAAGCACACCTCGTCACCTCGACCGCAATGTAGATGTCTTGATATTGAATATATTAAATTCCCCTTTAAGATGTGAGTAAATATCGGGTATAAAAGCATTAGAACTACTCAGAGATAAGCCAGAATTAAAAAAAGCATAATAGGCAAAATGATAAGCCATATAAAGAGCATATTATTTGATGAATATAATAAACTATGGATATTGTGTTGAATTTTAAAACTTTTCAAGCACAAAAAAACACTGGGTATTTGAAAAGTTTAAAAGCTAAAATTTAGATCTAACAACAATCATAGCCTCCCCTTAAAAAAGATACATCTTTTTTTAAGATTAATTATATAATATCGTTCTTACTTTTTGCAAAGATGAATTTATTTTGGCTTCAGAATGATTTTGCAGGATTATTATCGTTTTGTCATTGTCCAAATGCCTTTCAATATAAGTAGAATACCCTGGCCAACCTCCGGTATGATATACGATTTTGCCATTTTTTGTTGAATTCCCTACGAACCACCCAAATCCATAATGAGTTTCTTTGCCATCTTTGGTTTTTACAGAATTAAATATGAGTTCTTTATCTTTTGAATCTATCAATTTATCGGTATAAAGTGCTCTGTCCCATTTAAATAAATCCTCTGTTGTAGCGTTTACGGTTCCGTCACCCACGATTCCATCTAGATAATAAGTGTAAAATTCTTTTCCAAAACTATCAGGAAGCACTTTATATCCTAAGCTATCTGTAACATAACCAAGAGCATAATTCTCTATTTCTTTTGGTTCAAATCTACGTCTATAGATAAACGTATTTCTCATTTTTAATGGTTGAAAGATGTTTTCACTTAAAAATTGTCCAAATGTCTTATCTGATACTTTTTCTATTATCAATGCTAATAAAGTATAACCTGTATCGCTGTACTGGTATTTTTCGCCAGGCTGAAAAATAACTTTTGGCCTGTATTTCGCAAAAACATTTACAATATCCTGATTGGTAGCAAATTTTGTTCTATCCCACTTTTCTTCAAAAATCTCTATATAGTCAGGAAGCCCGCCAGTGTGGTTAAGTAAATTTCTTATGCTGATGTTTCCGTAGAATGCCAGTTCGGGAATATATTTAGAAATTTTGTCGTCATAGTTCAGTTTTCCTTGTTTTTCCAACAAAACAATTCCCATAGCAGTAAATTGTTTGGAAACAGATGCCAACTCAAATATGGTTTGGTTATTATTTTTTTGCTCGGTTTTCTCATTGGCAAAGCCATAACTTTTTTCAAATATGATTTTCCCTTGGTCTGCAATCAGCACATTTCCATTGAACATTTTCTGCTTAAAAAGAGCATTAAATAAGCTGTCAAGTTGCTTATATTTCACTGATTGACCAAATGTGAAATTAAATACCAACAGCCCAATTGTAATCAGTAAAAATGTTCTTCTCATAGTATCTTCTTTAGAATTGCCTTAACGGGGCAGTTATTGCCAAAAGACGGGATTTGGACCCCTCAGTTTAGTAAATATAAAAATTTTTGATAGAAGCACAAAAGTTCAACTTAACACTTCAATCCGTCTTTTGGTTATGCAGTACAGATAGGCAACATTATACCAAAACATAGATAATAATCAAAAAATCCATTCGAGTGCCCACATGACGCCTGCTGCAAACAACGTATTCAAAAAATTAACCGCATTATTTCCGATCAACCCTTTCCGCTCCAGCAAAGCCCCTAATACAGAATCGGTCATGTTACCTATTGTTCCTGAAAGCACGATAAACAAAACGCTGATGCCCCAGCCCCATCCAAGCGCATAAATGCCGGCTATTATGCAACTTCCCAAAATACCGATCAGGGTACCTTCCAGACTGATCACACCATCCTTACCGCAAGTGTCAGGCTTAAAAGAAATAATATTAAAAAATTTTCTTCCGTAAACCATCCCCAGCTCAGAGGAGAGCGTATCTGCTGTTGCGGAGGCAAAAGCCGCAGCCACCGCAGGCAATAACAGATGGGCTAACCGGGGACACAAAATAACCACCAGACCTGCAAGCCCAGCCGTACCAGCATTGGCCAGCACCTGTAGCATACTGCGGCCTTTTTCGGTTCCCTCACCGCTGTCAAAAACCATTTTCTGATGCTTTTGCCAGGATGTGGCGGCAGAACCCAAGATAAAAAATGTGGTCATCATGGCTAGTCCGGTATAACCGGCAGCACTAAAAATAATAATGGCCAGTAAGGCGCCGGTAAAAGCGGCTGAAACAGTCAGCTTTCTGGCCAGAATACTGTAGGCCATACCGAATACAATGATGATAGGCATCAAGATGCCGCTATTAAACATAGTGCAAATATATCCGAATTTGTATTCATGCAAAAAACCATGGGCGTATTTAAGTCTTAACAAGCTGATAAAAACCGGCCTGTTGCTTAAAACCAATGACAATGTTGCAGCAAGCTAAATTTTTAATTTTTATCTATGAACAGGAAACAATAAGAGATGGCATCTCTGGCTTCATGTTGTTTGTAAAATTTCGTCATGTGAATCAGATGCAGTAAATTCAATCTAAAACTTCAGTCCAAAACTATATCATTGGTATTAGTATATTCGTCACGGATAAAATGATTGATATAAAACTCCTAAGCGACAATGAACTGTTTATTTTGTTAAAACAAGATGATCACCACGCGTTTACCGAAATTTATGATCGATATGCGGTCACGCTTGCAGCATTTGCAGGCTCCAGATTGTATCATCTGGAGGTGGCCAGGGATCTGCTACATGATTTGTTTGTCAAACTTTGGGAGGATAGGCATTCCATTGAAATTAACACAAACCTAAAGACCTATTTATATTCAGCTGTCAGGTATAAGGTAATTGATAAAATCAGAGAGAACCTGATCAGGGAAAAACATGCAGCCAAAGAGCAGGTTAATAAAACAACACAACAATACACCGCACAGGATCAGCTGGAGGCGGAGGAACTGCAAAAATCCATTGATAAGTCTTTAGAAGCACTACCCCGCCGCACCAGGCAAATCTTTTTGCTAAGCAGAACTGAGCACCGAAGCATTTCTGAAATTGCCAAAATACTTAACCTATCAGAGCAGACTGTAAAAAACCAATTAAGTTCGGCACTTAAGCACTTGCGGACATCCATTAACAACAATCTACTTGCGGGTGCCATGGTATACCTATGGTTTCATTAGGCAATGAAAACCTTTAGGCTTGCCATTTAAAATTTATTTATTTTTTTTATAGTACCATCTCCGCAGTTATACGACAACTGAGAAATCGAGCTATTATGGATCATCCAAATTTTGATGAATTGCTAAACCGCTATCAACGTGGTGAAACCAGCGTTACGGAAAATGAACAGGTAGAAATTTGGCTCGCCAAAATGAAGCCCGAGGATACCCAATGGAACCACCTGGATAATACTGGTCGTGAATTATGGATCACGGAGCTAAGAAATGATATCCAGAAAAGTATAAGGTCAAAAACCGTAGTCCCTTCGCCGTCAGTGAGAATCATACAGTGGAGAAAACTTACCGCCGCCGCCGCTTTAATCGCCATCATTTTTTATGTAGCCATCAACTGGACTTCCATAAATGATAAGATTGAAGCCAGAAATTTCTCCACCTTAATCGTTTCCGAACACCAGACTAAAAGAATACTATTGCCAGATGGCAGTACCGTGTGGATCAATGCATCATCAGAACTGCAGTATCCGAAATCATTTGATGGAAAAACGCGGGAAGTACGCCTGACCGGAGAAGCCTATTTTGATATTCAGCATCAACAGAATAAGCCCTTCATTGTGCGGACAGGAAATATTACAACCACCGTACTTGGAACTGCATTTAACATTAAAGCCCTGAAAGCTGCCAACCGGATCATCGTAACCGTTACCCGCGGAAAGGTGGGAGTTGCTGACCAGAATCATCTTCTGGCTTATGTTACTCCTAATCAGCAGTTAATTTATCACATCTCAAAAGCTGATAATGAAAAATTAACGGTAGATGCCCAAAAGACGATTAGCTGGCGGGACGATTTATATTTCGATGATACAACCTTCGAAGAGGCTGCAAAACGTTTAGAACAACGGTTTAATGTCAGGATTGCTTTTGCCAATGAGAACATAAAAGGATGCCGTTTCTCCGGAACGGCTTTAGGAGATAAAAGTCTAGATGAAATTTTAACCATGATATGTGCCATTAATCAGGCGGGCTACAGCAAAAACTCAAACGGTCAGTTCATCATTACTGGAAATGGCTGCAAATAAAAAAACATTGGCAATAAACATGAGCTAATCAAAAGTGAATGGCTACCCGTCTGCAAGGCGGATGGGGATAGCGAAAAAGCTGCAAACCGGGTGCAACCGGTCTGCAGGGTGCCTGGATCATCCGGGCTGTATAATCAATCTGACAATCAATTAAACGTTTAAAAGTATGAATTTTTCTGCATCAATGCAGTGGCTGAAACAGCTATGTATAAATTTTAGCAAGAAGCTCTATATTACACACCTCTTATCTATTCCATTCATGCGCGTAAGCTTGCCTTCATTTTCTATTTTACTTTGCTTTCTCCAGATGCTTCATGCTACGAGTGGAAATGCCCAGTCTATAGTCACTGAAAAAATTACGATCGGACTTCAGCATGAAAGCCTGCATCAGGCGATCAAAAAAATAGAATCTAAAACTACATTTAGATTTTTCTACAGGAATGCAGATATCAAATCCATGACCGGTTTGAACCTGAGTTTACAGACCAGAACTATTGAACAGGTACTTACAGCATTGCTGAAGGAAACGGAACTCACCTTTCGACAAATTGAAGGCAGTATCCTTATTGAGAAAAAAAATCAAAGCCATTATCAGATAAAGGGGCGTGTTATCGGAATGGATAGGGTACCCATTGACCATGCTACAGTGCGTATCCGCTTGGCAGATGCCACAAATATTGTGCAGGAAGCCAAGTCCGATAGTATCGGCTATTTCATGCTCCGGGTTCCGGAAAAAGGCAAATATATCATTGCAGTTTCTGCCCTTGGTATGGATAGCCTGACGATAAGCCTCACGCTTTCTGATCAAATAAGGGTCTCACTGGAAGATATCGTATTGAGTACCCATGCCAATCATCTTGCTGAGGTGGTTATTGTAGGCAAAAAAGCATATATCGAACAAAAAATTGACCGCACAGTTATTAATGTTGGTGCCCTGATTTCAAATGAAGGTGCCAACGCTTTGGAGGTATTGGAAAAATCACCTGGCGTAGTGGTAGATGCCAATGGCAACATCACTTTCAAAGGAAAATCTGGTGTAATGGTTTTAATTGATGGTAAACAGACTTATCTTTCCGGAAACAACCTTGCCGGATACCTCAAATCACTTCCTTCTTCCACGCTTTACCAGATTGAGCTCATGGATAATCCTCCGGCCAGATACGATGCCGGCGGTAATTCCGGAGTGATCAACATCAAAACAAAGAAATCAAAAGCTATAGGCCTCAACGGCTCAATTGCGGCCAGTTTTGCACAGGCACATAAAGCGCAAACCAGTGAGAGTGCAAATCTCAACTACAGAACAGGAAAAGTAAACCTATTCAGCAACCTGTCCTATAGCCTGAATCAGGGGTTTAGAAAACTCGATCTGGATAGACATTACTTTGAAACTGATGGTTCATTAAAATCCATATTCTCACAGGTTCAGTATATAAAGCCGGTAGCCAATGCCTTTAATATTAAATTGGGGATGGACTATTTTAGTTCAGCCAGGACCACCTGGGGAATCGTTCTTACCGGCCTTAATACGGCAAACCAAACCGGAAACCCTTCTGTGAACAGTCTTTTTGATGGTCAGGCAGCATTAACAAATACCGTTATTGCAGACAACTATAGTACGGGAAATTTTAGAAATCATGGCATAAACCTGAATTATATGCATCAGTTTGATAGTATTGGAAGATCAATCAGTGTTGACATCGATTATCTGAAATACGATTCTAAAACAAATCAATCCTTTTTTAATCAATCTTTTTCTTCAACAGGAAATTTAACCGGATCCGGAAATATGATCAGCCATCTGCCAACCGACATCCATATTTATTCCCTTAAAACGGATTATTCACACCCGCTTACAGGTAAGGCAAAGATAGAAGCCGGATTTAAAACCAGTTATGTCAATACCGATAATGCTGCCAATTATTTCAATGTTAATAAAGGTATTATAACAGTGGACAACACATTGTCCAACCAGTTTCTTTATCGGGAAAACATCAATGCCATATATCTCAATTTAAACAAAAGCCTGAATAGATTTGCTTTTCAGGCTGGCCTTCGCCTGGAAAACACCAATGCGAGCGGGCATCAGCTGGGCAACGCGGTAGTGCCCGATTCAGCTTTCAGGAATCATTACACCAACCTGTTTCCTACGGCATATATGTCCTATAAGCTGGATAGCGCTGGAAATAGCCTGCTAATTCTTTCATATAGTAAAAGAATTGGTCGTCCATATTATCAGGATCTCAATCCCTTTATTACGATTTCAGACCCTTTTACCTATTCTTCCGGAAATCCCTATCTCAGGCCGCAATTTTCCAATAACTATAAATTGTCTTACCATTACAAAAGTGCATTCAGTGCCTCACTCTATTATTTCTACGTGAACGACCTCCAGAATGAGGTAATCCGTCAGCAGGAAGATATTTTTATAGATGGAACAGGCAATATTGGAAAAGCAACCTATTTTGGTGCTTCAGTGAACGCAAACCTTTCACCAGCCAAATGGTGGTTTTTTTCTACCTACCTTCAGGTATTTAACAATAGGTTTCAGGGTGATTTGTTTGGAAATGCACTTGATCAGTCTTCTACATTTGGAGAAATGAATATGACCAATCAATTTACACTTGGCCGCGGATGGAGCGCAGAGATAAGCGGCTGGGGAATTACCAGAAGAGCTGGAGGACAATTCATAAACTACGCTACCGGACAACTGAATGCCGGTTTGCAGAAAAAAATATGGGCCAATAAAGGAGCTATAAAACTCAGTGCCAGAGATATATTAAATACTTATACAGCAGATGGAATGACCAATTTTATACCTAACGCCAATTCAACCTTTAAAAATAGATTTTATCAGCGAACCTTTTCCATTGGCTTTAACTATAACTTTGGCGGTACCACTACAAATAAAAAGAGAGCCGTCGGCAGTGCCGATATTGAGAAAGCACGGATAAAGGGCCAATAGCAATAGTTGAAAAGTCAAAACCTTTTCTCATCGGCATTTCAAAACAGATGCCGATGAATTTCTATGTTTCACAAAGGAAAATAAATCACCATAAATATTTCCAGGATGAATAGTGTTCGAATGATGCTGTCACTTCACTTCTGTCTCCCTTTTAATAAATGTAACCTATTACTCCTTTAAAATTCAGCTTACCGGCACCTGCTTGCCTCTCCTTCATGTAGGGCTTCACCTTTTATGATGATGAAGTGTGCAACCAACAAATTAGGAATCCACGATAACCAGGCTACCATAAGATAAGCGGTACCATAATGGCCGATAATCACACTGAGAACAGGCAACCATATTCTCAGTGTTACAGCAGCAAAACAGGCGGCATAGCTATAGATCATCATATGTTGATGTTTTAAAATTTGTTTTTTCCTGATAGTCAGGTAAGCGATCAAAGTAACACAAAACCAAATGATGGCTAGGCAGCAAAAACCAAGCGAAGCCCAAAGTCCCTGGTCTGCAAACAACGCAATATAAAAGCCCGAAAAAGAACTCATTAAAGCGGATACCACATAAATTTTGCCAATAAACTGATGAATACGAGGTTTATTGTGCCTGAGCTTTGCATTAAACTGAATCCATCCAATTAATAAAGCTACTCCACCAAAAACAATATGGCTATAAAAAGAAAATTGCCAGACCTCACTATGCAGCAACCAATCTGGCTTGCCACTTAATATTCCTGTTTTCCCATGATTTAATAAATATTTAAGCGGATATAATCCGATCAGAACAGCGAATACAGCGAACAGCAACTGGAAAAACTTTTTTTTCATTTTAATTCATCATTGAAAACCAAACGGGCCATCCATCATCTGCCCGGTATGATGCACAAAAATGCATGATAGTGGCCTTTAAATGGTTCCACTTTGTAAGGTGGCACTCATTTGCTGATCAAACTGTGCCTGAAGTTCAATTTTATGTTGTTTTAAATAGGTTGTGGGTGATAATCCCGTTATTTTTTTGAAATTCCTGTTAAAGGATGTTTTAGAATTAAAGCCCACCTCATAAGCCAGCGACAGCAAGGTGAACTTTTGGTTTTCAGGAAAAGCGACAATTGTTTTAAATTCATCAATCCTTAACGCGTTGACATAATCATAAAAATTTTTATGCTCTAATCTATTGATGACCTGAGATAAGCTATTGGAATGAACGTTCAACTGCCTGGCCAGCTCGCTTAAAGATAGTGCCGGATCTTTAAAAAGTTTTTTTTGATCCATGAGTGTTAAAAGCTCCAAGTGTATCTCTGATAAGTGCCCTTCCCCTATTGCAGATTTCTGATATTTAACCGGAAATATGATCGCTTCATTGTACGGGGAATGAATCTCAATTTGATCGTTAAAGATGCCCGCTTGTTTTATACCAAAATAGCCAATATACAGAATAAAAAGATCAACACAGGTAAAAGTAGTGATGTCGTTGCCAAAAAGAACAGACAACCAGATTACGCCCATGCCAACCATTAGTTTATTCAACCAGTTTAAATTGATTTTTTCTATATCCGACAGCTGATTGGAAATGGTTTGTCGATGTTCTTTTAATAAAAATAAGGAAAGCACGATATATACCACCCCTGAAGGTATAACTGCAAAATGGATGATTTTGAGTATAGTGGTATAACCGGCACCATTGTTTTCATAAACCAGAATTTTTTCTGAGACAGGCAGCAGAAAAAATGGTGATAAAATCCCATAGATTAAAACAGTTGGAATAAAATGAAAAACACCCGGTAGTGTAGCGATTTTTTTTCCGGTTAATAATACAGTATACAGATATAAAAAAGGACCGTGAACAAATGGAACCGCAATTTCAAGACCTAATAAATATGGAAATTCAAGAAACTTTCCTGTAGCAAGCAAGTAATAAGTGAGCAGGTGAAATGAAATGAGAAATAACCAACAGGCCAGCACCAAATCTGCTGTAGATTTGCCCCTTTTGGTAAAAAGAAGGATGGAAAGAAAAAAAGAAATAATGATCCCTATGAGATGCCACATGCGCTAACTGCTAAAATATCCGTAAATATAAAAGAAAATGACAACATGTAGAATTCCCTTTGGTATGCTGTTTTTTCCTATTTCAAAGTTAAAACCATTCAGTATACCCTATTTAAAAGCACTTGATTTTACAGGCTAATGAGCTGGTTTAGCAGTTGGTCATTTCGTTTGCCTTTCAAAAGGAATAATCAAATTGTATACTGGCAATTACCTCATTGTTTTCAATTTTAATATTTTAAAATTTTTCTTTCATATCACCTCCTTTCAAAATATATTTAAAAAAATATTTTAATGAATAGTTGATTGCTGTTCCAAAGATGACGATCAATGAACTCTCCACCCGTTTGCGCCATAAAGGATTTTTAAGAATTCACCGTTCATTCCTCATTAATACCAGTTGGATAATCGCCGTCAATAATGATGCAATTTTATTATCCGGATTTAAAATACCGGTTGGACGAAGCTATAAAAAGGAATTTGATGATGTGCTTAAGAAATTCTATGCAAAACGATTGTTTTAAGTTTTAAAGGGAATGGCTAACATTGTCAATTAAATATTAATAGAAATCATAATTTCAATATGAGTAATCATGCCGTGGGTGTAGATGGATGCAAATTTGGTTGGGCGGCAGCCAGCTATGCTGAAGAAACCATAAAGTGCTTTAGTAACATTACCGAAGTGTGGTCATACTTTGGAAAGTATGGTGATTTTCTGATCGACATGCCATTAGGTTTGCCCAGTGCGAAAAACCCACACCGTACCTGTGAGCAGGAAGCCAGAGCAATCTTACCAAAAGAAAGAAAATCCAGTCTGTTTCCGGTGCCCTGTCGCGAAGCATTTGCAGCAGAAAGCTACAGTGAAGCGAATGAAATCAATAAAAATATTTTAGGCAAGGGACTATCAAAGCAAAGCTGGTTCATTATGCCGAAGATGAAAGAAGTGGATGACTTGCTGACTGGCAATCATGCAGCGAGAGTACGTTTTAAAGAAGCACACCCGGAAGTTTCCTTTCAGTTGCTGAATCAGGGTAAACCTTTAAGGGCCGGCAAGAAAACCACAGCAGGCATAGCGGAAAGGCTGGCTATCCTGCAGCAATGGGACTCCCGCACAGAGAACCTTTATCAATCGGCCATTCAGCTGTTTACAAAAAAAGCCCTTGCCCCGGATGACATCCTGGATGCTTTGTGCTTATCAGCCATGCAATCCGTGATTCAGCAAAATGAAAAGTCAGGACAACTGCATACCTTTCCTGAAAAACCATTTAAAGATGCCTGTGGCATAAAAATGGCGATTCATTATGGGGTTTTAATGTAAAACCTGAAACCAATACCGCGTACACTTTCAATCTGGATGTTTGGATCATCAGCCAGATATTTACGTAGCCTGCTGATGAACACATCCATACTGCGCCCGTTGAAGAAATCAGATTCCTTCCATAAATAGTTCAGGATATCATTCCTCTTAATCAATTCGTTTTGATGTTTACTCAGATAATGCAGCAACTGGCTTTCTTTTTCAGTAAGCAACGTTTCAGAAAAAGCGGAGGTTAAACGCATATTCGGCAAATCGAACTGGTAAACTCCCAGTTGAATCATGGTATCCGTATCTTTTGGTAATTTGTTTGTTCTCTTTAATATATTTCTGATTCTTAGAATAAGTTCATCGGCATCAAAGGGTTTTAAAATATAATCGTCAGCGCCCAACTCCAGGCCCCTCACAATATCTTCCTTCATTTTCCTGGCAGTTACAAACAGAAAGGGCAGATCAGGGTAGTTCTTACTGATTTTTTCCACCAGCTGAAATCCATCCTCCCCTGGCATCATGACATCAATGATCAGAATATCATAATGTTTTTCGCGCAATGCGGCCCTTGCTTCAATGCCGTTAAATACCTGATCGGCCTGGAAATGATTTAAATTCAGATACTGCTTCAGTAGGTGGCCAAGGTCAATATCGTCTTCAACAATCAAAATGTGCGCATTCATATGGGTAAATGAATTAAAAATGAACTCCCCTTGCCCGCTTTACTTTTTAATTCGAGTTTGGCCTGTATCCGGTCTGCAGCCTGCCTGGCTAAAAACAAACCTAATCCTAAGCCTTTAACCGAATGCCGGTTTTCTTCCGGAACCCGATAAAATTTATCAAATATATACGCCTGGTGGTCCGCTGTAATGCCCGGGCCCTCATCTGTTACGGCAATGGTATAATATTTACCATTGATAGCGGATTCAAGCTTGATAACAGTTTGTGGGGCACTATATTTTTGAGCATTCTCCACCAGCACATTGAGAATTTTCTCTATAAAAAGCGGACTGCTATGAAGGAGGCATGACGCCGGATCAATATCAACAGCCAGTTGATGAGATTTTAACCTGAGGTCATGCACATAATTTTCCAAAAAGGTATGCATGTCTAATGGTTCAAGCTGAACAGGGATTTCAGATAACATGGCTCCTTCCAGCACACTGTCTACAATGTGCTGAATTTTCAGGTATTGCCGGTTTAAAGATTGTAACAGATCATCCTGCAATACCTTATTTGCTTTTACATCATCGCGGCCCATGCTTTTTAAAATCAAACTCACAGAACTGAGCGGCGTTTTAAGTTCATGCGTAATATTATTGGCAAAATCAGTTTTGATATCGGCAATTTTCTTTTGCCTGATCATCGCACTAAACACCATATACAAAAGTGAAATGACAGCAATAATTAAGGTTGCCCCCAAAGTAAAGGTGCCTAGCATCCGGCTAAAAACGGCTTTTTTCCAGTCTGACACATTAATGTAATTTGAGGTTCTGACAATCAGTTTTAAATTTTGACTATAGTTTATTTGCTTCTCGCGCATGTTTTTGTTAACCACACTAACTGTTTCATTATGGTTTAACAATAAGGTATTGGCATCATTAAATTTATTTCCGAAAAGCATAACCGGTACATCCGTTGAGGAAAGTAAGGTATCCAGAACACCGCCCTTTTCGATGATGATCTCTTCATACTGCGACTTATATTGAATGTTTCTCAGATCTTTACGATGTTGAAGATTTTGATAGATGTAGCCGTTTAGTTGTTGATACCATACATGATTACTGTCTTTCAATGATTGAAAAACAACCTTTTTGTTTAGTTTATCTTGCTCATATGCATGTATGATAACCTGTTTTAAATTCTCCTGTAATTTATCCTCAAGTGAATCAACCACAGCAGCATTCATTAGCTGAGTGGTCTTTTTCTTTACTTCTGTATAATATTTCTCCTTCGTAAGCTCATAAGTATTATGGATCAGGTAATATTGTATTGATGACAACGTGCCAATGATTAATAATGATAGTATCATCAGCATCCTGATTGTAAATTTCTTTTCCATTGTTTAACAAAAATAGTTTTATCCTCATAATTAAAGTGATTATTTAATACCATTAACACTTCGTTAACTCATCATTAACCATTATACAGGTTGTTTTATTTCAGATTTGTTCCAGATATTAAAACAACATCATATGAAAAAAATCTTTTTGATAGCCATAGCGCTATTCATTACCGGGGCAGCCTTCGGTCAGCAAAAACCAAATCAGTCTAAAACTTCTACTCAATCCACATCTATTAGCATCAACAACAGTGATAATGAGTATCGTTTAAATGCCAGCTTTAATCCGGTTAAAGCAGAAGCTGTTAAGACTTTAATTATTAAAGCCCTGGCACAGTCGGGAGAAAATGAAGCGGATGAAACAATTTGGAAATTAAAGGATACGTATTCCATTAAATTAGAAAAGGATCAGTTAACGATTAAACTGGATAAAGAAAAGGCCACAGGGTCGCTTTATAAATTGATCAGACAGTTAGGACAGGATATCCAGCAAACCTTAACGAAATCATAATTAAGAATTAACCTATCTATTTCACTTAAATGCTCCTGATATGAAATCGAGAACGGCAAACACGCTGATCGTTTTACTGATGTTAATTACAGTTTCAACATATGCCCAAAATGAACTTTCTGTTAGTGGCAAGGTATTAAATCAGATGAATCTGCCTATAAACGGCGCCAATGTATCAATGACGAGTGTTGCAGATACTTCCCTTATTTTATCGGCCGTAACGGATATCAATGGGAATTATGCTTTTAATACTATAAAAAGAGGCATGTATAAGGTTGTGGCTACTTCAATCGGATACGAAAGTGTTTATAGGAATTTTAATGTGGATAGCACAACAAAAGCAGCAAATATCGTATTACAACCATCTGTTTTAGCATTAAACGAAGTAAAGATTACGGCAAGCAAACCTTTGGTTGAGCAAAAGATTGATAAAACCGTTGTTAATGTTGATGCCATGCTTACTGCAAGCGGTGGCACTGCACTTGAAGTATTGGAAAAATCGCCAGGGGTTATAATTGGCCAAAATGGTAGTATTACACTCAAAGGTAAGGCAACAACAATCTTCATTGATGACAAACCGACCTATCTTTCGGGTCAGGACCTTGAGAATTACCTCAGGTCATTGCCTTCTGCTTCTTTAAATCAGATAGAACTGATGACAAATCCCTCTTCCAGATATGATGCAGCCGGTAATGGTGGTGTGATTAATATACGCACCAAGAAAACTAAAATTATTGGCATTAACGGGGGCATAAATTTAGGGTATATCCAGGGGAATTATGCCAGAACCAATAATAGCTTAAATGTGAATTACAGGAATAATAAAATTAATATTTCAGAAAATCTGAGTTACATTACAACCAATAGCTACAGCGATCTGGATATTAACCGGCATTTTCAAAATGCGATGGGCGAAACAACGGCTAATTTTTTGCAGAATTCTTTTACACGTTATACCGGAAACAGTTTTACTTCAAGGCTGGGCCTGGACTATTATGTATCTGACAAGACCACGATCGGTATCGGCTGGACTGCAATATCACACCCTGCTAATCAAAAATCGATGGTGAACAGCAGGTTCTTAAATGAAGCAAATCAATTGGATTCAACCATTGTGGCCAACAACCATCAGGATGAATCTTTTAAAAACAACAATATAAACCTGAATTACCGCCATCAGTATAATCAATCAGGCCGCGAATTAACCATAGATGTAGATTATCTCAACTATGATATGGGAAGTCAGCAATCGTTCCTGAATAATAGTTATTTAAGAGATGGAATGCTGACAAATCATGAATTATTAACTGGCGATTTACCAACGAATATTAAAATTTATGCGGCTAAGGCAGATTATAGCCATCCTTTTAAAAATGGCATTAAACTTTCTGTAGGAGCAAAATCAAATATTACCTTAACAGATAACGAGGCAAACTATTTTTATACCGTTACGGGTGTGAAAATACCTGATTATAGCAAAACAAATCACTTCAATTACCGGGAAAATATTAACGCTGTTTATATCAGCGCCAATAAAGAATTTAAACGGTTAACGGTACAAGCCGGGTTAAGAATGGAAAGTACATTTTCCAAAGGTCATCAACTGGGTAATATTCAAAAAAGCGACTCCACTTTCAATAGAAATTATACCGGGCTATTTCCAACTTTATACCTACAATATAAATTGGATACCATGGGTAACAACCTCATTGGAATGAATTATGGGAGAAGAATTGACCGGCCTTACTACCAGGACTTAAATCCTTTTATTTCTCCAATTGATAAATTCACCTATTATACAGGCAATCCTTTTTTAAATCCATCCTATTCAAATAGCCTGGAACTTTCTCATACGTATAAAAGCAAACTGACTACTACCCTAAGTTACAGTAAAACCTTAGACCAGGTAAATGAAACCATTGAAATTCTGGATGGAATCTATTACAGTCGGCCAGGCAATATTGGGCAATCTGTGTTCAAATCTCTTTCTGTTAATGGCAATTTCGACCTCCTGCCCTGGTTTAATGTTAATCTGTATGGACAGGTTTCAAATATTCACACCACAGGTTCATTCTATACCGGCTATATTGATACAAAAGGTACCTTTTATTATATTAAACCACAGTTTCAGTTTAAAATAAAAGGCGATTGGATTTTTCAGATTGATGGTTATTACCAAAGTAAGGTAACCAATGCACAGTTTGTAGCCGGTGATCAAAAAAGAGTAAATGCAGCCATCTCTAAAAAAATATCAGCAAGTACAAGTGTAAAACTGGTAATGAATGATGTCTTTCATTCTTATGTAAATAGCGGAACCATTAATAATCTTCTTCAAACACAGGCAAACTACCGCAATGTATTAGATACCAGAACAGCAATACTTACTTTAAGTTATCGCTTTGGCAAATCAATTTCCGGTCAGCGTAAGCATGATAATAATAGTACAAACAGCGAACAGGAAAGAATTAAAAACTAGGTGATTTAAATTTTTCCTTTTTAAATAAGCATCATCAAATTCATCTCCACTGCAATCACTTTCATTGATTTGCACACAACTTTCAGGGTTTTGCATACAGCTGCGCGTTCCATCTTCCCGAACTTTGAACCATAAAATAAGTAACTATGGAAATCAAAAAAATAAACCTAGGAAATCAAGGCCTGATTGTTCCCGTAATGGGATTAGGCTGTATGGGAATGACAGGATTTGAAGAAGCTGACATGTATGGCAAGGCAGATGAAAAGGAGGCTATTGCTACCATACATCAATCAAAAGAATTAGGCGTTAACTTTCTGGATACTGCAGATTTATATGGCCCGTTAAAAAATGAACAGCTCATTGCAAGAGCCATAGAAGGGCATCGAAATGATTACATCATTGCCACTAAGTTTGGATGGGAAATAGATGATAATGATAAAGTGACATGGGCAATTAATGGTCAGAAGAAATATGTAAAAAAAGCATTAGAGCGGTCGCTTAAAAACCTTAAAACCGATTATATCGACTTATACTACCTGCATCGTTTAGATAAAAATACCCCTATCGAAGAAACAGTTGAAGCCATGAGTGAATTGGTAAAAGAAGGGAAAATTGGCCATATTGGTTTGTCAGAAGTTTCTTCGGAAACCATTAAAAGGGCACACACCGTACATCCAATTGCCGCAGTACAAAGTGAATACTCCCTGTTTGAACGCACTGTAGAAAAAAGAGGGATTTTGCAAACACTGGAAGAACTCGGAATCAGTTTTGTAGCCTATTCACCGCTCGGGCGGGGATTTCTATCCGGTCAGATTCGTACCATTAATGATTTACCTGCCAATGATTTCAGAAGATCGATTCCACGTTTTCAGGAAGCATATTTTCACAAAAATATCGAACTGGTTGATGCCATTGAAGCCATGGCCGCAGATAAAAATATTACGGCAACACAACTCGGACTGGCGTGGATGATGAATAAAGGGATTATCCCTATTCCGGGTACTAAAAGGAGAAAATATTTAGCACAAAATATTGCAGCGGCAGCTATTCAGCTTAGCGAAAGTGATGTCTCAAAACTGGAAAGCATCATTCCGCTGGGTACCGATACAGGCATTGCCTATGATGAATTTAGCATGGGGCTAATCGACTAACCTACAGGCACAACTTCAGAATAAACCGGAGTTGTGCTTTTTCAATTTTATTATCTATAAATTAGCATCATCATGAACACTATTTCATCCATATCAGCATTTCATCGCTTATTATCTCTCCCTGAGCCACATCATCCTTTAGTAAGTGTGATCAATCTGGCAGAAAGCATTTTTATAGCAGATGAGGTATGGAAAGGATTTGTGAACCGCTTTTATTGCGTTGCACTGAAACGTGAGGCTACAGGGAAAATCAAATACGGCCAGCAGCATTACGATTATGATAAAGGCGTACTGAGCTTTACCGCACCCAATCAGGTGCAGTCTCTTGATTTGCAAAACATGGAATGTGGTTCTGGCTACCTACTCATCTTTCATCCGGATTTTCTACTGAAACACGACCTGGCGAATGCAATTAATAATTATGGCTTTTTTTCTTATGCTGTGAATGAAGCATTACACCTTTCCGCAGAAGAGGAAGATGACCTGATTACTATCCTGAACAAAATCAATAAAGAGTGCCTGCATATTGACAGGCATACGCAGGAAATTATTTTATCGCAAATTGAATTGCTGCTGAATTATTCCAACCGCTTCTACGAAAGACAGTTTATCACCCGAAAAAACAATAACCATCAATTACTGATTAAATTTGAACAGGTTATTGATGAGTATTTTAATGCCAACCATACGGCAAGCTTGGGCTTGCTTACAGTACACTACCTGGCCGACAAGCTGAATTTATCGCCTAATTATTTGAGCGATTTATTGCGGGTTCATACCGGGCAAAATACGCAGCAACATATTCATGAAAAATTAATTGCGAAAGCGAAAGAAAAACTTTCTACAACAACCTTGTCTGTTAATGAAATTGCTTACGCGCTCGGTTTTGAGCACGCACAATCTTTCAGCACCTTATTTAAGAAGAAAACAAATCTTTCTCCGCTTGCTTTTAGAAATACATTAAGTTAAAACAACAAAAAGCTTACTATTTCTCTAAAATAAAATCTACATCAGTCTTTCCATCTTAAATCACTATCCTTAACTTACCCGCCAAATTAAATTGAGGGTATATGACGGAGATTAAAGGGGGAATTATTGGTTGTGGAGATGTAACAGAGGTAAAAAGCGGACCGGCTTTCAACAAAGCACCCAATTCTTCGCTGGTAGCGGTCATGCGGAGAGACGCGGCTAAAGCTGAAGATTATGCCAGGCGGCATCAAGTACCGAAATGGTATAGCGACGTGAACGAGTTAATTCATGACCCGGAAGTAAATGCCGTTTATATTGCCACTCCTCCCCTGCAGCATGAAGAATTGACCATCAAAGCCCTCGCTGCAGGAAAACCGGTGTATGTAGAAAAACCAATGGCCTTAAACAGTGAAGCGGCAAAAAGAATGGTTTCCGCTGCGCATCAATATAATGTTAAACTTTCTGTCGCGCATTACCGGAGGGCCCAACCCTTATTCCTGAAAATAAAATCTTTGATTGAGGAAAAGATAATTGGCGACATCCGCTTCGTTGATTTAAAAATGCTGCAACCACAAAAAAATGATCTCATTGCCACTGTAGAATCAAATTGGAGAACAAATCCGGAAATATCAGGTGGTGGACTTTTTCATGATCTGGCTCCGCATCAGCTGGATTTAATGTTGTATTACTTCGGAAGTATAAAAAGCTATCACGGGATTGCTGTCAATCAATCTGGCAATCAACAGGTGGATGATCTGGTTACCGGGCATATTTTATTTGAAAACGGTGTGGTATTTAACGGCACCTGGTGCTTTACGGTAGCTGAAGCACAACAAGCGGATAGTTGTGTGATTTTTGGGACCAGGGGGAAAATTAGTTTCCCTATGTTTGGCCATCAAATTAAGGTAACCATAAATGGCGATGATGAAAAATTGGATTTTCTCCCACTGAAGCATGTGGAGCAACCCATGATTGAAAAGGTGGTGGCCTATTTCCTGAATGAAGCAGAAAACCCTTGCAGCGGCGAAGAAGCACTTAAAACCATGAAATTACTGGACGAATTTACGCATCAAAAACATGAATAAAAGTTTTTTTATTTTTTTTTTAAAAAGTTAAAAACAATTTTAATTCTGAGTTGTCTATTATGTAGTTTGTTTGGTTTATGCTTTACACGATGGATGTCTTTAAAGCAAAATAATTCAGCCTCATAGAAATATGGGGCTTTCTCATTTTAAAAATGACGGGCAAACGGATTATTTGATAAAATAAAATCATATTATAAAACTTATCATCACATATTACGTTCATACCATGACTGCTTAAATGATTTGCAGTTAAATAGCTTGATGAACTCGGAAATATCGACCCTGTACAGCGGGTGGATTAAGAAGAGACATGAAGACAAAAACAAAGTTCCCGGCGGCAACAGGCGCCCATTTTTATGCAACATTAAGGCAGAGAGTAAATCTCGATTTTGCTTCCAAAAATTTAAGTATACATGCCAATGGACTCATGTGGTTTAAAACATTTGTTTTTCTGAGCTTATTTACCATTCTTTACCTCACCATCGTTTTTGCCCATCTAAACGGAATAATGCTCACCTTATTCACCTTAGCACTTGGTGTAATTTGTGCATTTATCGGTTTTAATATTTGTCATGATGCCATTCATGGTTCATTTTCAGCCAGTAAACAAACCAATAAAATATTAAGCCTGCTATTTCATCTGGTTGGTGCCAGTCCGTATGTCTGGAACATCACCCATAATATTGTTCACCATACCTATACCAATATTCCGGGACATGATGAAGATATTGAAATTGCACCAGGACTGATTCGAATCAGCCATGAGGATAAGCTGGAACCACATCAGCGTTATCAGCAATGGTATGCCTTTCCACTCTATGGATTGGCATCTCTTTCATGGGTATTGCGGAAAGATTACAAGAAATTTTTTCAAAAAAACATTGGTGCAAGGCAGAACATTCATCCCAGGATAGAATACTTTAACCTGTTTTTCTTCAAATTCTTATACTATGCGCTTTTCATAATTGTGCCAATACTGGTTATGAATCTGCACTGGTGGCAGGTGTTGATGGGTTTTGTTTTATTGCATCTGGCGCAAGGCATTACCATGGGACTGGTGTTTCAGCTGGCACATGTAGTGGAAGGAACGGCCTTTCCGCAACCGAATGCAAACGGTGATATGGAAGAAGCCTGGGCAGAACACCAAATGCGGACCACGGCAAACTTTGCCACCCAATCTCCAATGGCTGCATTTTTTCTTGGTGGATTAAACAGGCAGATTGAACACCATCTTTTCCCTAAAATCTGTCATGTGCATTATGGCCGGATCGCGGTGATTGTGAAACAAACGGCATTAGAATATGGTATTCCTTATCATGAGAACCATACTTTTTCTTCAGCAATGCGCTCACATTTCCGTCTTTTAAAGAAATTAGGCCGGCCCGCTGTGGTATAATTTTATGGGATAGTGGAAATAAAAAAGTGGAACCATCTTACAAAGGCTCCACTTTTTTCTAAATAAGGGAAGGTTAAACTGCTGCTTCCATAGCTTCACGCAAAGCTTTCGCTGCAGCGGCAGGGTCTTCAGCACCATAAATGGCTGCACCAGCTACAACAACTTCTACACCCGATTTAACAACCGCCGCCACATTATCGATATTTACACCTCCAGCAATTGATACCGGCACACCCACTCTGGCAGCCTCATCAATCAACACCTGAATAGAATAACCAGCTGTCCATTGCTCATCTAAGCCAGCATGTAACTCTACGAATTTAACGCCCAGTTCTGTCACTTCCTGTGCCCTTTTCACACGGTCAGGATAACCAATGGTATCAACCACTACGCCTTTACCATGCGCTTTAGCCGCTTTAACGGCACCGATAATGGTCGCGTTTCCGGCAGCCCCCATTACAGTAACCAAATCCGCGCCTGCTTTAAATGCGATATCTGCTTCCAGTTCTCCTGCATCAGCCGTTTTTAAATCTGCAAAAACCAATTTATCAGGATGTGCGTTTTTCATTGCGGTAATAACCGATGATCCCACATTTTTGATTAATGGTGTACCTAACTCAATAATATCTACATAAGGAGCCACTTTTGCGGCCAAAGCCAACGCCTCTTCAGTTGTTAACAAATCTATTGCTACTTGTAATTTTGCCATGATGTTTTGTATTTATATAATTTAATTGTTATTCGAGATTGGCATGCCTTTGATATAATGCTGCTGCCGGCGTACCGTCGAGTTTCCATAAAGACTGGAATACTGCATCCATTAAAAGCATTAAAAACTGTTCAAATAAACTGCCTGCATATTGAGCTGACTTCGTGCTGCCATGTTCTTCCTTTCCTGCAGCAGGAATATAAACGACATGATCAGCCAGTTTAGCAAGTGCGGCATTCGGATCTGCAGTTAAAGTAACCAGCTTTGCCCCTATCGAAACAGCTTTCTCTGCTGCCCTGACAATGCCGCTTGTGGTGCCTGATCCGGAAGCTGCAATGAGCAGATCTTCCTGATTAATCGCTGGGGTAGTGGTATCACCTACTATATACACCTGCAAGCCTAAATGCATTAGTCGCATAGCAGCTGCGCGCATGGCAAACCCTGACCTTCCGGCTGACACTATAAAAATACGCGGCGATTGCTGGATATAACCGATCAGCGGAACCAGGCTTTCCAGGTCTATATCTTTAACCAGCTTTAAATTTTCATTCAATACCAGTTCTAAATTCATTTGTAGATCCCAAACCAGTTGCTGATTGTCTGCTAATTCTTCTGTTTCGTTTTGCATGTCTCTTTGATCCTGTTCAATGCATCAAAGGTAGACGAAGTGCTGCGCCAGCCTGTTATACAATTGGCACATAATGTAGGACAATCAGCTAAGATCAGGCTTGAATAGTCATGCTTTTCACATAAAAAAGACTGTGTTTCCGAATAGTCCACCTTTATGCGTCGATTATCCAAGGCCATAAATCGTAAGCACTTATCTTTGCACACATGAATGTTGCTGCACCAACTCCGCTCGAAAAATCATTGCTGTATATCCGAAACCTGAATAATTGTCCACCCAGTTACCTGAACGATCCGGGCCGGAAAGATTTTTTCGAAGTGGTCTGGTTAAAAAATGAAGATCCGCTGCACAGCATGTCTGATACCACCTTTAACATTAAAGGCGATTGGATTTACCTGATTCCACCTTACAGGGTACACCAATTGAACAAGGCCGGAAAAAATGGTGAACTGATTTCATTTAAAAGATCCATGCTGGAAGAAGAAGACAAAGATTTTCTATTGGATCTTTTCAGAATTTTTAATGTTCAGGGGGAGTTTTCCTGTTTAAGGTTAGATGCTGCATCTTCAAAGGAATTGGGTGCCATCTATCAAATTATGGAAGAAGAATATAACCGTGAAGGAAATCATTTCATGATGCTTAAAGCTTTACTTAAAGTTTTCCTGCTTAAACTGATCAGTGTAAAAGAGCATGAATTTACCAGCCATGACGTTCATCAGAAAAGGGTTTATGAGTTTTTAATGCTGCTGGAAAGTAATTTCTTAACGGTTACCAATATAGATTTTTATGCCGGAAAACTGGGCATCAGCTCCAAGCGGTTAAACCAGATTTTGAAAGACAAGTTAGATAAAACCGGTACCCAAATCATTCACGACAGGATTATTCTGGAAGCCAAAAGAAGAATGATCCATAGTGAAGTAACCATCAAGGAAATAGCCTATGATTTAGGTTTTTCCGACCGCCCTTATTTTAGTCGTTTCTTTAAAAAGCAGACTGGTGAAACACCTGATGAATTTCAGAAAAAAGCAAGGGCACACATTGAATCGAAATTTAATACCTTGATATAAGATCAATCTTTAAAATACAGCTGCATAAAAAGAGGGCTTCATCATGAATAATTAAGATTTTCATGTTGAGCTTGTCGAAAAACCTTTAAATAGATTTTACAAGTCCTTCGACAGGCTCAGGATGACATTTCAGTTTATGATTCAGCCGTTTTTTATTTTTTCAATAACGCCTATCGGCTTTTTTTGCTCTGAAAATCTCAATAAATACGCCCAGTGAGCTGAGTATCAAAAATACTCCCATGATTAAATTGGTTCTGTCATCCATAGGTTTAAAAGTTTAGGAAATCCAAGCTAAAACTTTCTGATGACATTTCAAAGACATAAACAGCAAAGGAGTATTTATTTAAGTAATTCACCTAAAAACATCAGGGTATGGTTCCATGCCCTTTTAGCCATAACTGTATTATAATCTGCAGATTTCGGATCGGTAAAGGTATGTTTGCTATTGGCATAGGTAATTATCTGCCAATCGGCTTTGCCATCATTCATTTCTTTTATCAAATTACTCATATTTTCTGGCGTTACACTTTGGTCATCAGCCGGGTTTTCAATTAACATTTTTGCAGTTAAAGCCCCATTTTTTCGATCGGCTGCTTTGCCCAAACTTCCATGAATGGATACCACTCCCAATACCGGGAAACCAGCGCGGGCAGTTTCCAGCGCACCTGCTCCACCAAAGCAATACCCGATTACGGCCAGTTTATCTGCCTGTGCACCGGCTTTTTTTAATTCTTCCAGCGCCAGGGAAATACGTTTCTGATACGCCTGATAATCCTGCTTATACTTGCCGGAAAGTTGTGCGGCAGCGGCATTGTCTTTAGGTATATTACCTTCGCCATAAATATCGGCTATAAAGGCCATATAACCTTGCTGCTGTAATTCCAAAGCTGCTGTTTTTGCTTCTTCGTCTATTCCTTTCCAGGCAGGGAGGATTAATACACCAGGCAATTTTTTACCGGTATTGGCGGTAACCATTCCATGGAGTTTCTGACTGCCATCAGCATATTCAACTGTTTTTAATTGTGCATTTGCGATTCCGGCAGATAGCAGAAAAATGCTTAGAAATAATTTGTTCATCTGTTATTATTTGATATGGGTTTGAATAGATTTTTAAAAGATACAAATGAATGTATGAATTGTTTACATAAATAATGCTACATCACTGATTTATATCATTTTAGTTTAAGGCAACATTATATCTGAAGCGTTACAAAGTAAACTCGTTTTTTGCAAACCCTGTTGACTATATTTGTGGCTGCTCAACCCTAATCATCCCGATTGGTTTTGTAAATCACATCCTATGAAAAGTACATGCTTTTAACGGCAATGATGTTCTTATTTTATTTTGCAAAAAGTCAGACTTTAATTCTGGCTAAAGATGTGGGCCAGTATATCGGAAAAACCGTTACCATTTGCGATTCTGTTTATACCACCAAAACACTGGATAAATTAACCCTGATTAATCTTGGTGGTGCCTTTCCAAAAGAATTCATTACGGTGGTGATTAACAAAGCCGACGAAAGTAAATTTACCTCCGAACCAGCCAGCATGTATTTAGGGAATAATGTTTGCATTACCGGCATCGTTAGCGAATTTAAAGGTAAACCACAAATTGTAGTAACAGATCCTAAACAAATTGTCATCAAATAATCTGCCTAAAATCAGAGGGCAGCATGCCTATTTATCTGTACTTCTGTTTAACGCGGCATTATTTATAAGATAATTATCAACCAGACTATCACTTATTTATAAATTTTCTTTTCCTGCTAAAATAGCCGAATAGTACCTTCCCATTGAAAAGGAAGAACTATTCGGCAGAGCGAACTTAATATATAAATTTGATTAGCACTGATGCCTGATGCATTAGCTAAAAGAAAAGACGAAATGATATAATGAAAAATTTGCGCTTTGAACTGTAAAGATTAAAAATCCAATGATGATTCTCATACATATTATATGAACACACCTTATTGCAGGATATAAAGCAATAATGACAGGATTAATCCTCCTCATTACTCGGGTGTATCCATTTAAAGAAAATGGTACAATAAATTATTGATGAAAAATTACAGACCTATGTGATAATTTGATAGTTTTGAAAATTCAACAACAGCAGCAAATGAGGTTTAAACCTACCATTCTTTTATCCATACTCGTTCTCCTGATCCTGATGTTTTCAACATTAAGCGTATTTATTGCGGAGCATCCCATTCTTCCTTTTGATATTAAAGTTTCTTTACTTATTCAAAAATTGCAGTCGGGCTGGATGGATCAGCTGATGCTGGCCATTAGTTTCTTCGGCGAACTTCCCTATTCCCTGCTCTCTGTACTGCTGGTTGCCGGGATATTTTACTGGCAGAAGTTCAGGCGTGAGGCCTTTTACATTGCCATGGTGTTATTTTCCGGCCTGATTATTCTCGGGGTGAAAAATTTAGTTAACCGCCCACGTCCAACAACTTTTTATGTCAGGCTGGTTGAAGTGAACCGGTTTCAGAGTTATCCCAGTGGCCATGTACTTTCTTATGTACTATTTTTTGGATTTCTGATTATTTTAATGCGAACATTAAAGCAAATCCCTCAAGTTACCAGAAACTTCATTACAGGTATTTCTGCGTTTCTGGTACTGATGATTGCACCTTCCAGAATTTATCTTGGTGCACATTGGTTCACTGATACCATCGGCGGCTTTTTACTGGGAATCATCTGCTTATTCCCTTTATGTTATTTCTATTTCCGGAATAAACCTGTGGAGAAGGTTTAAGAAAAACAGATAAAGAAGATAACCTATTGTAAAAAAATCTGATATTTTTGTGTTTATGATGGATACAAAACCTAAAGCATTTCTATTTGATTTAAATGGGACAATGATTGACGACATGGCCTATCATAACCATGCCTGGCACGATATTCTGACCAATGATTTAGGTGCAAACATTAGTTTTGCAGCCGTAAAAAAACAGATGTACGGAAAAAACCAGGACCTACTGGAACGGGTTTTTGGAGTCGGACATTTTTCTCAGGAACAGATAGACCAGATCTCCATTGAAAAAGAGCGCCGTTATCAGGCGGCATATAAAGAACACCTGACCTTAATTCCCGGCTTAAATGCTTTTCTGGATCGTGCAAAACAATCGGGCATTGCCATGGCGATTGGTTCGGCAGCTATTCCATTTAACATCAATTTCGTACTGGATAACTTAAATGTTCGCACTTACTTTGATGCCATCGTAAGTGCAGAAGATGTAAAAAACAGCAAACCAGATCCTGAAACCTTTAGCAAGGGCGCAAACATACTGGGCATTCTGCCCGAAAACTGTATTGTTTTTGAGGATGCTCCGAAAGGTGTTGAAGCGGCACAACATGCAGGAATGAAGTGCATCGCCTTAACCACCATGCATGGTGCAGAAGAGTTTTCGGCCTACCAGAATATCATTGCATTTATTGAGGATTATCATGATCCTGCATTAAATCAGTTATTTTAATCCCGGTGGTTTATCAATCCATACTTAAATACATCAACCACTCTATTACATGAACCATAGCATCTCTCCCGACCGGTATAACAAAATGAAATATAACCGCTGTGGCCATAGCGGTTTAAAATTACCGGCCATATCACTTGGGCTCTGGCATAATTTCGGCCATGTTAACGATTTTGAAAACAGCCGGAACCTGATCTTTACAGCTTTCAATCATGGCATCACCCATTTCGACCTTGCCAACAATTATGGTCCGCCCCCTGGCTCTGCCGAAGAAGTTTTCGGAAAAATACTGCAGGAAAACTTTCAGGGTTACCGCGATGAAATGATCATCTCGAGCAAGGCTGGTTACACCATGTGGGATGGTCCTTACGGCGATTGGGGCTCAAAAAAGTATCTGGTTTCCAGCCTGGATCAAAGTTTGAAACGCATGAAACTGGATTATGTAGATATCTTTTACCACCATCGACCTGATCCGGAGACACCACTTGAAGAAACGATGGATACCCTGAGCTTAATGGTGCAGCAGGGAAAAGCATTATATGTAGGGATTTCCAATTACAAGGCACATGAAGCAGAGAAAGCCATCAAAATACTGAAAGAAAATGGTACGCCCTGCTTAATCCATCAGCCAAAATATTCGATGTTTGAACGGTGGGTAGAAGGTGGTTTACTGGATGTGCTGGAAGAAAACGGTGTAGGTTGCATTCCATTTTCTCCCCTGGCACAGGGTTTACTCACGGATAAATACCTGCATGGAATCCCTGCAGACTCAAGGGTGGCGACCAGTGGTATATTTTTAAAAGAAAGTCAGATCACGCCAGAAAAAATTGAAGTGATCAGCCAGCTGAATGAAGTTGCCCGCTCACGCGGACAAAAATTATCGCAAATGGCACTTTCGTGGATTTTAAAAGACCAGCGGATTACCACTGTTTTAATCGGCGCCAGCAAGCCTGAACAGATTACAGATGCACTCCCGGCTTTAGACTTTACGCGTTTCAGTGCTGAAGAGCTTAATCTTATTGATCAACTGCTGGCTTAAGATTTCAAAAATAAACCAGGTTCATGTCAGTTTATGATGATCCTGGTGTTTATTATTGCCTGAGCAAACTAAAAACGGCGGATTTGGTTAAAGGTATATCATTTACAAATTCTGACTATGGCCAAAGCCAATAAATCGATATACAGTGCACTTGCAGCCAACTTATTAATTGCCGTTACCAAATTTATTGCAGGCGCATTTACCAATAGTTCTTCTATGATTGCGGAAGGCATTCACTCCACGGTTGATACCAGCAATCAGCTGCTGCTGCTCTACGGTTTAAAGCGCAGTATAAAACCAGCAGATCAGTACCGGCCCTTTGGCTACGGAAAAGAACTTTATTTCTGGTCCTTTATCGTCTCCATCATGATTTTTGGCCTGGGAGGTGTATTATCAGTTTCGCAGGGCATTACCCATATCCGCTATCCGGAAACGCTTGTGAATCCCGGCTGGAATTATGCTGTCCTGGCCCTATCATTTGTATTTGAGGGTGCCTCACTCCTCGTTGCCATTAAAGAATTTAACCAAACCCGTAAAGGTTTGCCCTGGTGGAAAGCTATCATCAAAAGTAAAGATCCTTCCGGATTTCTGGTACTTTTTGAAGATGGTGCAGCTGTATTGGGACTGTTGATTGTTTTTGTGATGATGGTATTAAGCCATCACCTCAACATGCCTTTTTTAGATGGCCTGGCATCTGTTTTAGTTGGCCTTCTACTGATCTTTGTCTCCTTTATTTTAGCCAGGGAAAACAGAAGTTTATTAATGGGTGAAGGATTAAGTCCGGAAACTCAGCAAAAACTAAAAGATTTAACAGAAAGTGATCCTGATGTTATGGCAGTAAAAAGTATTTTGTCTACTTATCAGTCTCCAAAAGAAGTTTTACTGGTATTGGTTTTAACTTTCAGGCCTGAACTGGATACTGAAGATTTAACCGGGGCAATAGATAGAATAAGGGAAAGAATTAAGGCTGAATATGAACTTGTTAAATTCGTCATTATTCAGCCTCAATCGGTAAACATCACCACTGAAGAAATTGCTTAATCGGCAATTTATAAATGCGGCCTGTTCAACATTAAATCACCTGCAGTACGATTTTACCGCGGGTATGCCCCTGTTCATTGCTGAGGTGTGCTTTTCGTGCCTCCGTAAATGGCAGTACCTGGTCAATAACAGGCTTAACCTTACCGGCATCAATTAATTGCGCAATTTCTTCCAGTTGTTTCGGAATGGATTGGGCCATATAACTGCTCAAATGAATATTCTTTGCTTTTGCTTCATTTACAAATTCGGGGGCTAGTGTAGTTATGAGCCGGCCACCAGGCTTTAAGACATCAATAGATTTAAGTTGTGTATCACCACCGATGGTATCCAATACCAAATCTATATCATGAAGGATATTTTCAAAGCTTTCCATGTTATAGTCGATCACTTCATCTGCACCCAGCCTTTTCAGAAAATCGATGTTCTGATCAGAAGCTGTTCCAATTACATAAGCACCTTTATTCTTCGCAAACTGCACGGCATAAGTTCCAACGCCTCCAGCAGCTGCATGAATCAAAACCTTTTGTCCTTCTTTTAAAAGTCCGTGGTCAAATAAACCCTGCCAGGCCGTTAAACCTGCCAGAGGAACAGCTGCCGCTTCGGTATGGCCAATACTGATCGGCTTAATACTCAGCAGATTTGCTTTTACCACAATATATTCGGCATAAGCCCCATTTTTTGTTGGATCCGGCCGGCCATAAACCTCATCTCCCTTTCTGAAATGGCCCACTTTGTCTCCAAGAGCTTCAATTACACCTGAAACATCCCAACCCAGGGTTAAAGGTAGTTTTGAAGGAAATTTTTCCTTACGGTATCCTTCTCTTATTTTCCAGTCGACAGGATTTACACTGGTGGCGTGTACCCTGATTAACACTTCATCTTTTTCCGGCTGTGGTACCGGAATTTCATCAATTGACAATACATCCGGACCACCGAATTCGTGGATTCTGATCGCTTTCATAGGCAATTATTTAATATATACGGTTTTAACATTTACAAATTCATGAATTCCGAACAGGCCCAGTTCGCGGCCATACCCGGATTGATTGATCCCTCCGAAAGGCAATGCAGGGTCTGATTTTACACCTTCATTTACAAAACAAGATCCCGCCTGTAGCTGGTTTTTAGCAATATCTTCAGCCAACACAAGATCCGATGTAAAAACAGCAGCCCCTAAGCCAAAGGGTGTATCATTGGCAATGCGAACGGCATCGGCCACATCTTCCGCAGAAATTATTGCCGCAACGGGACCGAAGATTTCCTCATCATAAGCCAGCATTCCTTTTTTTACACCGGTTAAAATGGTAGGTTGATAGAAGGCGTGATCACCTTTAGATGCAGGAATTTCACCACCCAGGATACAAGTTGCCCCCTGGGCAATGGTTTTTAACACCTGCTCATGCAGCTCATCCCGGAGCGACACTTTTGCCATCGGACCAAGTTCAGTTGTTTCATGAAGGGGATCACCAGTTTTTTTAGCCGCCATAGCTGCTTTTAAATGTGCTATAAATTCAGTTTCCACTTCCTTTACCACAATAAAGCGCTTAGCCGCAATACAGCTTTGGCCATTATTAATTAAACGGGCCTCGGCACAAACTTTTGCGGCTTCTTTTAAATCGGCATCAGCCAGAATGAGGTAAGGATCGCTTCCGCCAAGTTCCAGAACTGTTTTTTTGATTAAGCTTCCAGCCTGTTCTGCCACCTTTTGACCAGCTTCTGTACTTCCGGTTAAGGTAACGGCCTTAACCAGCGGATGGGCAATCACCCCTGAAACAGCTTTACTTCCACATATTAAAGTTTTAAATACATGGGTATGAAAGCCGGCATCTTCCACCAGTTTTTCAATGGCTAACGCGCAGCCCGTTACACTTGAAGCATGCTTTAAAACGCCACAATTGCCGGCCATCAAGGCCGGAGACAGAAACCTGAAAACCTGCCAGAAAGGAAAATTCCAGGGCATGACAGCCAAAACGATTCCAATAGGTTGAAAACTAATGAAGCTTTTACTGGCACTGGTTTCAACGTGCCGATCGGCCAGAAAGCTGGCACCATTTGTTGCATAGTATTCACAAACTGATGCACACTTAAGCACTTCAGCCAAACCAGCCTTTAATGGTTTACCCATTTCCAAAGCCATCAGCGTGGCGAGTTCATCCTGCCGTTCTTTTAACAGGCCGGCTATTTTAAGCAAAAAATTTGCCCTGTATTCAAAATCCGTCTGCCGATAAGCAGTCCAGGATTCATGAACCTGTTCAATTTTTTTATTGATGATTTCAGGAGTATCTTCCTGATATGTTTTTATGACCTGCCCATTAACGGGGTTGATGGATGAAATACTCATGGTAAATGAACACTTCATCTCTGAATTTTGTGTGCTGTAATTTGATTTCATGAATCTTAAATTACAGAACAGGGATTCTTAAACCTGTTTTTCCCTTAATTTCTGCTTTAAGATTCCGGCGGCTTTGGTATAACCACCGTCTGCCCCATCCACAAAATGAATATGCTCATCTTCAAAATCACGCACATAACAAGACATGACAGATTCGCCGCTGACATAGATACCAAAAGATATTTCTCCGGTATCTTCTAAATGCTGAAGGGCCTTCTGCAAGGCCAAACGCTGTTTTTCTGTCCCGGTAATTACAGTATTGATCCGGCCGTCTATTACCAGTGTATCAGACATTTCAACCAGTTGCTGCAGGTATTTTTTTCCGCTGTCCGTTCTGAAATACACAAAGGCATACATATTTACGAACCAGTTTTTAACCAGTTCCAGCCATTTTATTTTACCTAAACGATGCCGCATTTCCCTCCCCAGATTATTGAAAGAGGTTTTGAATACCAGTTTGGGAATAGATATGGGTTTGCGCTTTTCGGGAGAACCGTAAATCTGATCCAGGCGATGAATAACCTTACTAAACACTTCAGCTTGTTTATTCATGTCACGTGCAACGGCAATCAGTGTGACCACTTCATCACTATGTTCCGGGGGAAGGATTTTGTCCCAGCGGCACTGCATACCCGTTAAATCAATTTCTTCATCGCTACTGTCGTGATCTGAAAACAAATAATCATCACCTTTGATCATTTTCTCGGCATACTCCAGTCCATCACCTAAGATAATCGGAATGGAAAATGTTTCACCACTGTTCAGCCTGCTGATTTTAAGCGAATGGCCCTGATGGTAAATTTCCTTAACCCTGATCATACCCACCCTTAACTCCAGTCTGAAATTATCCATTGTACTGGCACGGTACTTTAATAAGGCTTTCATGCACTTTTCTATAATACTGGATGGCACAATGAAGGTAGCGCCGTCACCACCAAAAAAGAATGGAATTAAAATACCGGCTTTATATGCGATGTTGAGTACGGTTACAATGCTGCCGGTTGCCACAAGGTTCACCTCTTCATGCAAACCGGAATTTACGGCTTGTGTAGAGCTTTTTATATCCGTTATGATCACACACCAATCCTCGGGAATATCCTTAAACAACTTTCTCCTCAGCAGTAACCTGCTTAAATTTAACTTATTAATGACCAGATTGGAATAGAAATGATCCTGTTTTGAAGGCATAAAAACTGATAATGATGCTACAATATAGCTAAAGCAGATGTTTGTAGCGCAATTAAACCAAAAATGTTTATGATTTAAATGATCACCAGGATGGTTCCGGATTTGCCTAAATGAAAATAGTAATGCAATTCGTAACTATAGTGGATTTTTTCAATTTCACAAACCTTTCCTGATTTGCCGAACTCATCCGCTACAAAATCACCTACCTTTATCTTTTCCAGCTGATGCCTGCTGACAGATGCCCTTTTAATTTGTGTAGCATATTTTTCCATGATCGCGTTTTTTTTAACTTACGGAAAGTAAATGCATCCGGATTTCAACTGAAAAAAATATACCAGCAGTGCGTTTTCTGGCAAAATGATTTAATAATATACCAATTCATAAATCCTTTTCATATACAAGGCTTCATCAATTTTAATAAAAAATTCCTGCCATTCTTCCCGGGTAAACACCAGGCTGATATCAGGAAAAGGTGTTGACAGAATGACGACTTCTTTGCCATCGGAGCGACTTTCGAGATAATCATCGAAGCATAATTTTTTGGTAGCCGTGCAAAAGGCATTAAACTGTTCAAATGAAAAATTCATCAGTACACCCGCACGCCAGATATTAAGCACCTTACAATTATTGCATTGAGCAATCGTGATATTTTCATTATGAGCGAGGATAGTTGTTTTACACATCAATTTTCAAATTAAATTATGATTGCAAGCAAATATCACACTATTTAGAATAATTCCAAATAAAATGTCATAAATTTAAGGTCAAATTCCACTCATCCCTGTTCATAAAAAATGCCGGATCGTGCCGGCATTTAATTCTAATATGATTTAGTTAGCATCGTAAATGATCACCTTTTCAAAATAAACTTTAAATTCATCCAGAAAGGCTTTGTGCAGCGGATGGACCTGATAAACATCATGGCCGGCCAGATCTTCAAAGAGCAGCAGTAAACTAAATGTATAACTGCTATCTACTACGGCACGTTCAATAGGTGCCGGCGTACCCAAATGAAAAGTTTTTACTTCTTCAATTTGTTCAAGGGTTTCTAAACTCTTACGGAAAGCGGCTTTCTCCGTTTCGGTCATATCGGCTTTAAGCCAAAATAAAACATGGTGTGCAATCATTTATTCAATTTTTTTTCAAATATAGAAATGTATGGGTATTCTTTTCTATCCGAAGACAGTCTTTGCTTTATTTACAGCCTTTTTTAAATCAATTCCCTTTCCTAAAACACCTTTAAACAAATCTCCTTCATCTTTTAAACGATCCATCGCATTAAAAATATTGAAATCTTTCATTTTTAAACCTTTTTTCACTTCTTCCCAGTGTAAAGGCATTGAAACAGTGGCACCGGGTTTTGGCCGAAGGGAATATGGTCCGGCAATGGTGGCACCCGGACGATTCTGAAGAAAGTCCAGGTACATTTTTCCCTTCCTGGCCGGAATCATTCTTTCCAGCGAAGTATAGTCTGGGATCTGCTTTTGAACCAGGCTGACTACCATTTTCGCAAACATCTGGCTTTGATCGTAATTATATTTGGCATTTAGGGGAATGTAAATGTGCATTCCGGTAGACCCTGATGTTTTACAATAAGAAGGAACATCTATGGCATCGAGGATTTCTTTCGTTACCTGCGCGGCTTCCACCACCTGATCAAATGAATGCTGATCCGGATCAAGATCAATCACACAGTAATCAGGATGATCGGGTTTCTGAACCCTGCTGAACCAGGGGTTCATTTCAATACAGCCTAAACCTGCCATCCACAGCAGGGAAGCTTCATCAGTACCCACCAGATATTCCTTTTTCTCACCTTCGCCATTTTCATATGGGAAAGTTTTGGCCCATTCAGGTGCCTTCCCTTTCACATCCTTCTGGTAAAAACTCTTCCCGTTTATGCCCCCTGGAAAACGGTTTAAGGATTGTGGGCGGTCTTTCAGATAAGGTAAAATGTAATCTGCTACCTGATAATAATAGTTGAACATATCCCTTTTGGTTACCTGATCATCAGGCCAGTAAACTTTGCTCAGGTTGGTAAACTTTAATTCATGACCTTTTATTTTTCGAACCTGTGTTTGTTCTTTCGGATTGAGTAATGTTTTGCGCCCGCTGTGTTGAGGTGCTTTGATGGCTGCGCTATGCTTTTCAATTTCAGGGGCTTTACCGCCAATAATCTTTTCTGTAGCGATCTCTTCTTCGCGAATAATATCTTTCGCTTTTTTATCTTCACGCATACCCCGGAAAGATGGATGCCTGAATACGCCATCATCCGTCACTTCGGTAAAAGCCACCTCACATACCAGCTCTGGTTTTAGCCAGGTGGCCTTTGCCTTTGGCGGATTTGGCCTGAAACGTGAAGGTTTATTTACATCAGGCAATTCATCAAAAGGACTTTTAGTGATGATTAAGGGTTCAAACTGCCTGATCATGTCTTTTTGTTGCTGATCAGAAAAACCCGTTCCAACCTTCCCAACATATTGCAGTTTCCCCTTGTCATACACACCGAGCAACAGGGAACTAAATGCTTTTGAAGTATCTTCATTTTTGGTAAATCCGGCAATAATCACTTCCTGCCTTTTGCTGACCTTAATCTTTAACCATTCTTTCGATCTCCGGTCAGAAACATAGGTACTGTTTGTTTTTTTTGCGATGATACCTTCCAGTCCCATCTTTGTTGCCGCTGCAAAAAAATCAATTCCACTGGCCTTAAACACTTTGCCCAAACGTACCCGATCATCGTTAGCAGGCAGCACTTCATTTAAAATGGCCTGCCGCTGAAACAAGGGAAGCTCCATCAGGTTCTTACCATCATACCACAATAGATCAAACACATAAAAAATGAGTTCACCATCTGCTTCACTACGCCAGTTTTGCAAAGATCCAAACTTCGAGATGCCCTTTTCATTTAACACGAGTATTTCTCCGTCAATTAAGGCATTGATTTTCCATTTGCCGAGTAAATCATAAATGGGATAAAATTTATCATTGAAAGACTTGTTGTTTCTGGAAAACAGTTCCACTTTCCCTTTATTTATAGCGGCCAGCGCCCTGTATCCATCCCACTTTACTTCGTATTGCCAACCCTCATCATCAAAAGGTTCATCAACCAATGTAGCCAGCATAGGTTTTATAGCAGTTGGAATGGCTGTTTTTGGTATTTTTTTCAAAAGTTTCTTTACGTCAACCACTTCCTGATCACCAATGGTTTCTGCTTTAGCACTGATTTGTTCTGCCGGGGCTTTCTTCTTAACCTTTACCTCCTGTTCTTTGCCGTCCTTCCAAACCTTTTCTGATGATTTTTCCATCGCATGGATGGTTTTTCCGGACAGTACCGATTTATCCTGCCTGGTAATATCTTTGGTACTGGCAAAGCCGTCTTTATGCTTAATCAGGAGCCAGCCGTTTTCACCCATGCCTTTTGTTTTCACCAAGGCAAATTCGCCTTTGAGTTTTTGTCCGTTAAGTTTGATTTTAACGGAACCCGCTTCCAGTTGTTCTAAAAGATGCTTTTCCTGCGCTTTTTTTCCTTTGATTGTTTCTATCGGTTCATAGGTTCCTTCATCCCATACAATTACTGTTCCGCCGCCATATTCGCCTTTCGGAATGATGCCTTCAAAATCTTTATAATCAAAAGGATGATCTTCAACCATCATGGCTAACCGCTTGTTTTTAGGATCGGTTGACGGACCTTTCGGCACAGCCCAGCTTTTTAATACCCCATCCATTTCTAAACGGAAATCATAATGTAAACGGGTAGCATCATGTTTTTGAATCACAAACTGTAATTTATTTTTATCTGTGCTTTTCCCTGATTTAGGCTCTGCCGTTTTATTGAAATTGCGCTTGGCTTCGTATTGTTTCAGTCCCATGAGGCATGTATTTATAAATGTTCCCACTATTCCGCAATAGTGGATGGTGATTAGAAAACTTTAAAACAGTGCGGAAACAGAAAAGGTTTTTCAATCAGGTATAACCATAAATTTAAGGTTGTTAATTGGTCAGTTTCCAAATTTCATGCACCAGAAACGTGACGCCATTTATTCAATTTCAGGTCATTGAATTAATCAAGGCTCAAGTTTTTTCCCCCACATACATGCGGATTGAAACCTTGTCATTCAGGCTTTAACAAAAAAATAAAAAAACATACTAAAAGTTTTGGCATAAATGTATCTTTGTTGCAATTGGAAAAGGCAATAAAATTATATCGTAAAAAAGAGTTTACCCAGATCAGGGCATTTCTGTTATTGATATTATTTGCCAGTGCCCTGCTGATCCAGGCACTTCACCATCATGAACCGGATGCCGCTAATTACCGCCATTCGGCTTACGAACAGACACAGTCATCCACTCAATTCAAAGCCTATAAAATCAACTGTAAACTTTGTGAGGTACTGAAGCAGCAGGGGCATGACTGCACTTTAACACAACCTGATGTTACTGTTGTGAAGCAGGAAATGGCTTCAGATTTTCATTTTAGGTATTCCAGGAGACATCCTGTTACTTATATTCTTTCAGCGGCCAATAAGGGTCCGCCCAGCTTTATCGCTTAATACACCTGTTCAGGAGTATACTTTAATATCATTAATTTTCTATCCATTGTAAGCCTGCAAGGGCCTACAGTACTCATTTATATTTGATTTTTATGCTTCAAGCCATTGCATTATCCAAAAATTACGGATCATATCAAGCCCTTAATCAATTAAACCTTACTGTTAATCAGGGTGAGGTATACTGCCTGCTGGGGCAGAATGGTGCCGGTAAAACGACCACCATAAACTTATTTCTGGGCTTTATAGCGCCGAGTAACGGAAAAATTTTAATTGACAATGAAGAGGTTTCTGTGGATGATCATCAACGTCGAAAACACCTTGCCTATATCCCGGAAGTAGTGATGCTTTACGGAAATCTCTCTGCCATAGAAAACCTGGATTACTTTTCTAAACTGGCGGGTTTCGATTATCGTGAGCAGGAATTGATTCAGTTTTTAACCAATTGTGGTTTGCAATCTACCGCCCACCACAAACACCTGGCAGGATTTAGCAAGGGCATGCGCCAGAAAGTGGGCATTGCCATTGCCGTGGCTAAAAATGCAAAGATCATTCTCATGGATGAACCCACCAGCGGACTCGATCCTAAAGCTACAGCAGAATTTACCGAACTGGTTAAAAAACTTGCATCGGAAGGTAAATCCATCCTGATGGCCACGCATGATATTTTCAATGCGGTAAGCTTAGGCACACATATTGGCATTATGAAACAAGGCGAACTGATTCACACCTTAAAAGCCAGTGAAATTTCAGCTTCAGATCTTCAGGAATTATACTTACAAACCATTTAATAACAACGTTTTAATGGATCAAATCAATAAACCCCGTCAGATATGGCGGTTAATATCCTTTTTTTTATTTTTCAATATTATAACCCTCGCTGCCACCGCACAGGTTCAGGTTATCGGGAAGGTCAATGACCTGCAAGGTAACGGAATCAACAAAGCGACCATCAGATTCAAAAGCGGTAAAGACCAGTTAAATCTCAGCAGCGATTCAGCAGGATTTTTTTCCATTATCCTGCCAAAACCAGCCAATTATACGATTACGGTGAGTGCAGTAGGCTACAGTAGCTTTTCGCAGAATTATTTCCTCAATAGTTCTGATGGTTTAAAATTAGACCCTATCGTTTTAACACCAGCGAATGAAGAATTGCAAACGGTAGAAGTGGTAGGTACCAATGCCAAAAAGTATTACGGTAACTATTCCTTTTCGGCAACTAAAACGGCTACCTTGAATAAGGATATTCCACAGGCCATTTCATCCATATCAAAAGAATTGATTGCCGACAGACAGGCCGCCGTGCTTTCTGATGCGGTTAAAAATGTAACCAGTGTGTCGCAAAGTAGTTTTTACAATCAGTTTTCTATTCGTGGTATTAACCAGAACGAAGAAGGAACAATCATCAACGGGATGCGCACCCGCCAAAATTATTTTAACCAGCCACTAACCAATAACCTGGAAAGAATTGAGGTCATTAAAGGCCCGGCAAGTGCCACATTCTCCAGTGTTGATCCGGGTGGAAGTATCAATCTGGTTACTAAAAAACCTTTAAGTGAAGACCGGAAAGAAATCAGCATCTCTGGCGGAAGCTTCAGTACCGTTCGTGGCGCACTGGATTTTACCGGTCCTTTAAACGCTGAAAAAACCTTGCTCTACCGCCTGAATTTAGGTTATGAAGATAGCAAAAGCTTTAGAGACCTGCAATTTAGAAAGGGGTACATTATTGCACCATCCTTCTCCTACATTCCTAACGATAAAACCAGTTTAAATGTAGAAGTAGTGATGAACAACAGCAATTCGAGATTGGATCGCGGCCAGCCTATCTTTGGCGCAATAGCCGGTAAAACGGATCTGAACAGTACTCCTATCCATTTTAACCTGGGGGCCAGTAATGATAAGTTTAATACGCAAGACCTGATGCTGATGGCTAATTTCTCGCATAAAATTTCAAAAGACATTTCTTTCAACATGGCTTATATGAAACAAAACTGGAGCGAGGATTTAGTGGAGCACCGTACCAACAATGCCTTTGCAGTTGATGAAAATAACCAGCCCATCCGCAGTTTGGCCGGCATGATTGCCGTTCAGCGTCAGCAAAAATTTGCCACCGATAATCTCAGTACTTATCTGGCTATCAATACCCGTACTTTTGGGTTAGCGCATAAGATTGTAGGGGGTTACGACCACATTGTGAATCAAAAATTAAGAGGTGGTGGGATCAATACGGCTCAGGGCTATCGCTTGAAAGACGGTACAATTGCAACCCGGTATGATGTAACTAAAAAAGACCTTTATCAATTTAAGGTGGTAAATGGCGTGAATGCACCGGTTCCTAATGTGGAACATTTTAACCTCGCCAATCCATCTTATACCCTGAAAAACCTGAATGATTATGTCTTCTCTAAAGTAGAAATTGCCCCATCCTATTACCTCATTAATGGCATTTATCTTCAGGATCAGATCAAATATGATCAGTTAACTTTAACATTGGGACTCAGACAGGAATGGTATGAAGATTACGCCAATTACCAGCTTTCAAATGAAAGTAAAATCAGCCGGCACAAGTTGTTGCCAAGGCTTGGCATTACCTATGCGGTAAATTCACACATCAACATTTACGGAACCTATCTTCAGGGGTACCAGCCACAAGGAAACACATCCAGTCTGGTTATTGTTCCGCCGCCGGCTGGTTCCAATTTTAAACCCCTTGAAAGTAACCTGAAAGAATTGGGTGCCAAATCTGAATGGCTTGGGGGCAATCTGATGGTTAATGTTTCCCTGTTTGAAATTAACCAGAAAAACCTGTTGATGAATGCCAATGATCCTTTTGATGTAAATCGCTTAATTGAACGGGGTGCGCAGCGAAGCAGGGGAATTGAGGTGGAATCTTCTGGCTTTATCAGGCCAAACTGGCAATTTAACATCGGCTATAGTTATGTTGATGCCATTGTAACCGAAGATCTTGATCCATTGATCATCGGCCAGCGTGTGCAAAATACACCTAAACACAGTGCCAGCTTATGGACGCGTTACAACCTCGAAAACAGACTTTTAAAGGGAGTAGGAATTGGCGCAGGATTACAATACAGCGGTAATAAACTTCCCCTGTATATCAGAGATTTTACGCTGCCCGCCTATACCGTAGCTGATGCCGCCATTTATTACAGCCCGGCAGCATCAAGAGTTCAGTTGGCCATGAATATCAATAACATCTTCAATAAAACTTATTGGGTGGGTGCCCAGAATTACCTGCGCCTTTTCCCTGGTACGCCAAGAAATGTCATGTTTAATGTAACCTACAGAATCTAATGCCAAATATCACTTTAACCATTGCCAAACAAACCTACAAATCAACCTTTGGAAATAAAGCTACATTAGTGCTGACCATTTTGCTGGGACTTTCGCTTGGCCTGGCTACCTATGTAGGCTGGCAGAATTTTAAAACACAAAATAATCAACGGCTCTACTATAAAAATATGGTCAGGGCACAGTGGCTGGCCAAACCGGATAAACATCCACACCGGATGGCACATTATGGCTATCTTGCTTTTCGTGAAAAACATGAACTGAGTTTCTTCGACTTTGGGATTGAAAGCTTTGCCGGTGTTTCTATTTTTCTGGAAGCACATAAGCAAAATACAGTAAATTTCAGTGAGGCCGGTTTTTCGAACGGAATGCTGCGCTTTGGAGAGATCAGTATTGCGATGGTATTGCAATTACTGGTTCCGCTACTCATCTTTTTTCTGGGCTACAATAGTATTTCTGCCGAGCGTGAATCGGGAACCCTGAAAATTTTGCTTTGTCAGAACGTCAGCTGGAAAAAACTGCTTTGGGGTAAAACACTGGGCATCATTGGCGTAGTCCTTACCATTTTTATCCCGCTCATTCTGTTGACGATTTTGCTTTGGGCATCATTAAGTAACTGGCAAATCAGTTTAGATGCAACGCTTCGGCTGGTGATTTTAATTTTAAGCTATTCCATTTACTTTTTCATTGTTTCTGCCCTGACCATATTGGTTTCTGCCTTTCAGCGAAGCTCTAAAACCGCATTGATTACCTTACTATCCTGCTGGATATTTTTCGTCATCTTAATGCCGAGAATCATTCAGGCCATTGGTACCAAAATTCACCCCACTCCTTCCAAAATTGAATTTGCGGATGCCATATCTTCGGATATTCAAAAACAAGGTGATAGCCATGACCCGAATGATCCGCATTTTGCAGCCATTAAAGATTCGTTATTGCAGAAGTATCAGGTTGATGATGTGAAAAAACTGCCCTTTAATTATGGCGGTTATATTATGGCAGAAGGCGAAAGAATTACTTCCGGCATTTACAGCGATCATCAGCGGCAGCTGAATAATACTTTCGATAAGCAAAACAGCTTTACCGTATTTGCCGGTTTGTTCAACCCTTATTTATCACTGAAGCAAATTTCTATGGCCCTAACGGCATCGGATTTTAAAACTTATGTTGATTTCCAGAACCAGGCTGAGGCTTACCGGTATGGATTGGCGCAGAAAATGAACAAACTTCAAATCGATAAAATTAGTAACCATGCACCTGGTGAACATGAAAAGCCATTGTCTATCAGTAAATCCAACTGGGCAGAACAACCTGATTTCAATTATAAATTTGATCATTTGAGTCATGTTTTAACCCATGAACTGCTATCGCTGGTGGCTTTGTTCGTTTGGTTCATTGCCATTCTGTTCTTTCTCCAATATTCATCTAAATGGCTTAAAACCATCTAACATCATTATGAAAAAAAGCACCTCCATTTTAGAATTTAAACTTTTCTTCAGAAATCGTTCGGCCTGGATAGGTATTTTGGTATTGCTGCTAACCGGCGTTGCCGGATTATATTTTGGAAAAACGTTTATTGCCAACCAGCAGTCAGTAATTGAAAAGGCAGCCGTATTGCAAAAGAAAAACACGCTTGAAAATATCAGGCATTTTAACAAGGACATCGGGTTAATTTTCTTCCATAACAAATTCTCTACTGCCAATTTACCCGATCGATGGGCAGCCTTTGCAAACGGTCAGCGGGATGTGAATCCTTATCTAATATCGGTAACGATGCTGGGCATAGAAGGACAGCTTTATGATACCGATATCACCAATCCGGTAAGCATGCTTTTAGGCAATATGGACCTGAGCTTTGTGTACCTGTTTTTGTTTCCCCTTGTGATTATTGCTTTCACTTACAACCTCATTTCAGAACAGCAGGAAAGTGGCATATGGTCCTTACTTAAATCGCAAACCAATGCACTGACAAAAGTGATCTGGCGAAAATTCCTGATTAGGATAGCAGCTGTTTTTGCAGTAGCCTTTTTACTACTTACCGCAGCGGTTATTTACTTGCATTTACCTGTAGACTCCACCCTGGCAGCCGTTACGGGATTAATCATCCTATACCTGGCTTTCTGGTTTGCGGTTTCAATCTTTATCGTTTCATTAGGGCGTTCTTCCAGCTACAATGCATCCGCTCTGGTAGCCATCTGGGTAGCCATTTGCATTGTAATCCCCGCATCTTTAAATCTTTTTCTAACCAAAAAATACGGCGTGCCTGAAGCGCTACAGAATGTGATTAACCAACGCGAGGGTTATCATGAAAAGTGGGATATGCCAAAGGAAGTTACCATGAAACCCTTTTTTGAACACTATCCGCAGTTAAAGAAATATCCTTTTCCGGCCGATAAAACTTTTAGCTGGTTCTGGTATTATGGCATGCAGCAAATGGGTGATGACCAGGCGATAAAAAGCCGGTTGGCAGTAGCTCGTAAATTAGCATCCCGTCAGCATTTCACCAACATAGCTGCACTTTTTTTTCCGACCATTCAAACCCAGCTGGCGGTAAATGAGCTGGCCGGATCTGACTTGAGTGCACACCTCGAATTTCAACAAAAGGTAAGAGATAATCATGAAAAAATTCGCCTGCACTTCTACCCCAGTATCTTTCAGGAAAAAGACATCGCCTCTACAGATATTAAAAACGTTGGATTAAAAAAATTCATTCCAACCAAGATTCACAACTGGAGCAGGCTTCTACCTTTATTAACCTGGACCTTGATTATGGGTACATTTGCGGTTAGAAACCTAAAATGCAGTGCTTTAATGAGAAATACAGATACCAGGTAACCTTGGTAAGGTAGAAACTTCTGAAAACGAGTCGTAGCGAAATGCTATGACTCGTTTTTGCACCATGATATCTAAGGCATTAAGGAAGTTAAATAAATAATAATGATCGGTATTCTGATCTTTCTGGTGAGCCTGTTTCATATTGTACGGGCAAATTGTATCTCGTTTTTTCCCGGTTTTAAAGATCAAAAATGCCTTTCCATTACCGGCTTCATTTCCTAAAGACCAGAAAATTACTGCAGCGTGGTTTTTATCGTGCCCCACTAAAGCTACCATCCGGGCGAGATGTGCATCACGATAGCCATTAATGATTAATATTTTTTCTCTACCTCATCATCTGGCCGGATGATGAGCCTTAAAGTTGGGTCATTGGTGATGAAACTCCATAACCAGTTGAAAGCCAGCTTCGCTTTGTTCCTGAAACCAGCAATTGGAATAATGTGGATAAATAACCAAACCAGCCAGGCAAAAAATCCCCGGAAAAATCCCTTTGGCAAATCGACCACTGCCTTAAACTTGGCAATAATGGCCATTGAGCCCTTATCATTATATTTAAAGGCCTTCATTGGTTTGCCATGATCAACCGCCGACAAATTTTCGCCCAGCAAATCACCTTGCTGGATGGCCACTTGCGCGAGTTGAGGATGTCCATTGGTAAAGGCAGCATCACTCAACTGCATACACTGATCACCAATGGCATAAACGCCTTTCAAGCCTTCCACCTGATTAAATGCATCCACAAGAATCCTTCGCCCCTTTCCTATCGCCTCTTTTGGCAGCCCCGGAACTTCGCGGGCGATTACACCTGAAGCCCAGATTAAGGTTGCTGCTTCGATCTCCGTACCATCTGAAAGTGATACCACCTGTCCATCGTAATTCTGCACCAGTTTACCCAGCATAATTTCTACACCAAGGTTTTTAAGCACCTTAATGGCCTCTGCCTGGCTTTTATCACTCATTGGTGCCAGAAGTGTTTGCAAGCCGTCAACCAGATAGATTTTACCCAAACCGGATTTTGCTTCCGGATAATCTTTTTTAATGATATGACTACCCATTTCGGCCATCATGCCGGCAAGCTCAACACCTGTTGGTCCGCCACCTGCAATGACAATACTGGAAAGTCTCTTTTTGTCAATATCCTGATCAGACCGCACTGCTTTTTCCAGCTGAAGTAAGATATGATTGCGCATCCGGAGCGAATCGTCAATACTTTTCATGGGCAAAGCATGCTCCTTAATGCGATCATTTCCGAAAAAATTGGTTTCCGTCCCCATTGCCAGTACCAGAATATCATAATCAAGTGTACCATTATCAGTCACCACCTTATGCTGTTCAGGAATTAGCTCTTTCAATACCCCCATAAAAAAGCGGGTGTTTTGATTATGAAACATTTTCCTGAAAGGATAAATAATGTTGGATGCTTCAATAAAAGCAGTCCCAACCTGATATAATAGTGGTGGAAAGAAATGGTAATTATGCTGATCTACAAGGGTAACCTGATGTGATGTACTTTTTGATAGCTTTTTAGCCAGGTTAAGCCCTGCAAAGCCACCGCCAATGATGACAACTTTTTTCATATAAGATTTTTAATGCTGTTCACGGAGGGTTCAAATTTTATAAATAGAATACCGCTACTATTTTTGCCTGATAACAACAGAACAAACTTTAAGCGATAAAGTTAGGATTTATTCAATTTTATCTGAATAATTTGCAATGAATTGATGGTTTGTTAGCTTTTAAGAATTTAAATTCGTGATTTTATAAAAAACGACCTGTTCTGAGCATTCTATTTTTAATCTACTTAGGCGGCGCCTATGGACAAGATTTTCTAAATCAATTTTGAGGCCATTGACGCAGACACTGGATTGCCGAATAACAATCTCATTCACGGCTGGCAAGAGATATTTTATAAATCAAAGAATAAACCAGGCAAAAAAGTTTGTTACCATAAGCTTGGACATTGAGCCAGAAAACCCTTCCGGATTGATAATATCAGAACTACAAAAAGTTGGCATAACCTTTAATAAGAAGCAGGGACTAACCATTAAAGCGTGAGTCCGTAGCAAAAGAACAATCGGACCTATTGGATAAGTTTGTTAAATATAAGCAGCCTGACTCCAAGCATCCCATTTCTAATGATAAAAAATTACCTAAAAAATGGTATAGGACGGGTAATTGACACGGGTTTATCTTTGACCAACCTTTTAAATGGTTTTTAAAGGCCTATTATAATTCACATACATCCATTTTATTTAACCGTAATTCAATTGATCTCAATGAAAAAGCAATTATTAATGATGTCCTTTTTTATGGCTCTTGGCGTTATTGCATCAGCCCAGTCTAAATCTAAAAGTAAGGCTACGCCGAAGGCGAAAACTGAAACCAAAACGATGGCTTCCAGAAACAACACCCCTTCTCTTAGGGCTTATGGCAAGGGAGATAACCTGTTAAATATAGGTATTGGCATCGGGAGCCCGTTTTTTGGCTCAGGTTACTCTTCATCACTGCCGGTTAATCCGAGTGTGTCTTACGAAAAAGGTATTACGGATGAAATCAGCGTAGGTGGACAAGTAGCTTATGCGAGTTCTAAGTATAATTCAGATTTTCCGGGTTCAAATTATAGCTTTAAGCAAAATGCTTTTTATATCGGTGCCCGTGGTTCATATCATTTTAATGAACTGTTTAAGCTGGATCCAAAGTTTGATGTTTATGGGGGTGCCAGTCTTGGTTATGTGGTGGTTAGCACAAGCAATGACCAGGGTTTTGGCGGCACTACAGGCAGCGGTATAGGTTTTGGTTTGTTTGCAGGAGGTAAATACTATTTCTCTACTAAAACCAGTGTATTTACAGAACTTGGTTATCAGAGTCTGGCATTGCTGAATGTAGGTATCGCATTTAAGCTTTAATCTCTATAAAGTATACTTTCTTCTGACTCACTTAAATCCCTGAAAGTTCATTTAAATACTCATTTTAAATCCCTAAAGGGTTATGAAAAGCTTCACATCACGTGGAGCTTTTTTTGTAAAATGGCATTTAAGTACAAGCTAAAGATTATAGATCAGCCGGTTAATGATGGTGCTATTGTCTCATCATTTGAATAGCTGACAAGCACACTTAAAAAATATAGTGAGCAGTGTTTATATTTAAGATTTGACATGTTCTGACTTAACTGGTAATTACTAAATTCTTCTGATAATTATGACAAATACATTTGTTAAATATAGTATTTAAACTATATTAGGAGTTTTGATATGCATATGTACCGTTTTGTAATTGTAGATGATGAAGCTCACGCTATAGAAGGATTAAAAGTTTACATGGAACATTTGCCGGACTTTAATCTGATGGCTACCTATACTGATCCGGTATTGGCCTTAAAAGAATTAAGTTGTGGAAGCGATGTGGAATTGATCTTTATGGATGTGGATATGCCACACTTATCCGGAATAGAACTGGCCTCCATAATCAGGCAGAAAACGAACAAGTTAATTTTAACCACGGCGCATACCAAATATGGTTATCAGGCATTTGAAGTGAAGGCAGATGGCTATCTGCTCAAGCCTTACTCACTCGGAAAGTTCCTTGAAACCATGCAACGTGTTTTTCCTGATAGTATAAAAAAGGCAGAACCTGTTGCCCCGCAGGTATTGGAAAATTTCTTTTTTGTAAAAAGTAAGGAGGATAGCCTGAAACTTGTGAAAATCAGGTTTGAAGAAGTGGTCGCTGTGGAAAGTAAACTGAATTATGTTCAGCTGCGCTTAGAAAACGGAAGAAACGTTACCACCTATATGTCGCTCTCTGAAATTTCAAAATGGCTGGTTGAGACCAGAGGATTTATACAGTTTCAAAGAAGTTTTATTTTAAACCGGGAGAAAATAGATGCGGTGGATGGAAATACGATTATCATGGATAATGGGCAGAAGATAACGGTTGGAGATTACTACCGCAAAGATTTTAACGAATTTATAAATCGGTATTTAATTAAACCCAGGCGTAGGGTAGACAAGCCTACACCTGAATAATTAATTTAAATTCCTGACATACCAGTTACCGTAATGCTGGAGGTTAATGTGGTGGGATCTGTACTGTAAGATTGAACTTTTACCGATTTAAAAATGAAAATTGTTCTGCGTTTAGATAGTTTAATTGCCTGTTTCATGGTTTTTTTCTTGAAACTTATGGCTTGGAAACCGACCTTAAAAAGTTGTTATACAGAACGATATCAATCCTATTTAAAAGCCTGACAATACATGAAAAAGTTTATCATCAAATCAGTGCGCAAATACCGGATACATCTTTTGGCCTGGTCTGCTTTTATCACTTATGAAGTCCTACTTATAGGATTGAGGTACGGGGTATTTGGGCATCCGCTTACCTATGCCGCTCATTATGGAATTATCATTGCCTATTTTTATGCGGTATCAGATAAAGCACTTCCATGGTCGCTGGCTTCAAAGAGGTTAATCATCATCAGGTTGCCATTGGCCATGGTGGTGCTGTTTTGTGCTTACGTATTGTTAAACTATGCTGTTGATACCATTCTGGTAGCAAACGGAATCGTTAAACACCTGAAGAAGGTCGTTCTGGATAGAAATTTTATCCTGGATGATCTATACCGAAGTTTATATTTTACAGGCTTTGCCACGGCCTATTACTTCCTTAAAACTTATTTTAATGAGAAGAAGCATACCAGCTTTCTGGAAGAGCAACGCCTTTTAGGCCTCATTAAAGAAGAAAAGATGGCAAAAACGCTCGCTAAAGCTCAAAATGATTTTCTTCGGGCACAGATTAACCCTCACTTCTTATTTAATACCCTGAATTATGTTTATAATAATATCAACAGAAATCCTGAGCAAGCCCGTGATGCGGTGATAACCTTATCAGATATTATGCGGTTTGCAATTGACTCAGGAGAGGATGAATTGATTGCCTTGGGGGAGGAGATGCATCAGGTGAGGCAGCTGCGTGATTTGCATCAGGCCAGAATGGATTTCAGAGATTTTATTGATATTTATATTGATGAAGATGCTGTAGATGTAAGATTTGTTCCCCTGGTATTGCTGAGTCTTATGGAAAATATTTTTAAGCATGGTCATCTTTCCGTTGCAGAGCATCCGGCTTTACTGGCGGTATATATGGATGAAAATAAGCTGCATATTCATAGTGATAACCTGGTAGATACTTCAGGTAAAAAAGATGGTACACACAATGGTATTAAGAATATCCATTCACGCCTCATTGCTGCCTATGGTGATGCAGTGGATTTTTCTTATGGGCTTAATCCGGAGGGGCATTACATCGTTAGTATTGTGATTCCACTTCACCATATTCATACTTATATCCGGGAAACCGATCTTCAGAAACCGGAACAAACTGAAATGTCCTCATAACAAGCTTTTCTTTAGGCAGCAGAAGATGAACCTGCTGTCTGCTTTTGCAGACAGGTGCCTGTATTGGCTTATTATTGCACTGCATTTGGTAAGTATGACGACTGGAGGTCAGGTGCAGCATCAACAGGATATATCTGTTTTATTATAGCAGGATACGGATTTCGTCCTGCAACAATGCGGTTATGTATAATGTTTTTCACGCTGATGCGCATAGTTGCTACATTAGGTTAAATAATAATTAACTGATTATTATATAAACCAAACTAACAATAACTTAATGCTAACTCATTGCGCGCTCATGCGGTTTTATAAACCGTTTTCCTGCCTGTTCATTTTCATTTTGCTTTGCTCGCAAAAGGTTGATGCACAATTTTTGATTAAAGGGAAAATTATGGGAAGTGATGGCCAGCCAGTTGAAATGGCCGAGGTGGTATTGCTAAAAAAAGATAGTGTTGCACTGGTAAGCAAACTGTCAGATGTAAATGGCAAGTTTGAATTAAATGTAGCAAACGGCGATTATTTATTTAATATCAGATTACTGGGCCAAATGCTGCATCGCCAAATGCTCCAGGTAACAGATCATCTTGATTTAGGCACTATATCAATCGAAAATGCCCGGGCACTTAAGGAAATAGTTGTTACCGGAAAGAAACCATTATTTGAATCAAGGGCTGATCGATTCGTATTTAATATTGAAAATTCTTCACTTAGCATAGGAAATAATACCTGGGATGTGTTGAGGCAAACCCCTCTTTTACAGGTTGAACAAGAGAAGCTCTCCATTGTTGGTGCTCAGAATGCTACAGTTTATATTAATGATAGGAAATCAATTTTACGCGGAAAGGATCTGTATCAGTATTTAAGATCTATGCCATCGGATAACATTGTACGTATTGAAATCATAACCAGTCCGTCGGCAAAATATGATGCCAGCGATGGTGCCATTATTAATCTTGTTTTGAAAAAGACAGATGTTGATGGTTTTAAAGGTATTATAACCCTAACTGATGAACAAAAGCGTGGCAACAGCCCCGGCGGTAATTTCAATTTAAATTACCATCACCGCAAATATTCGCAAAATGCTTCGTTTTACCTGGGTCAGACCAATTCAAAAACAACAGAAGATTTGCAAAATACAGATTTTGCGCAGCAATCACAGGCACTTATTAATTCTGTTAATAAAGCAGATGAGTTCCGAATAGGTGCAACAACTGCAATTAATTATGAAGCAACAGAAAATAGCATAATTGGGGCAGTATTTGAGTTTCAGTACTATAATCCAAATGATGTTAAAAGCACTATAAACAGCTTTATTAATGCTGCAATAAATCCATATGGCAGTGAGAATATAAACGATGGAAATGTACAAATGGCGGGTGGCAGTATATTTTATAGTTTAAAAGGGAAAGATAAAAGCAGTTTTGATCTTAGTCTAGACTATTTCAGTCACAATAGAAAAAATAACAATAAGTTTTCTGCCTTTCCTTTCGGTAATCCTATGAATTTTAGTCAGTTAACAGATATCGATAATAATATCGACAAAAACAACTATGCCTTCAAGGTGGATTATTCAAAAGCGTTGGGCAAATCAGGAATGAAAATGGAAACAGGTTTTAAGGTTAATCTGCTTAGAACGAAAAGTCCGTACATATTTAGCGAATGGAATGGGAATGCATTTACGTATAATCCGCTTCTTTCCAATGATTTTGATTATAAAGAAAACATTAATTCAGCTTATTTGACACTGCAGAGAAGATTTTTTAAAAAAATGGATGTATTAATAGGTATAAGATATGAAAATACAGACATAAAAACCATACTTAATGAAGGTGAAGAGAACAACAGCAGCCAGGCTAACGACTTTCTTCCCTCTTTAAATGCAAACTATGTTTTTAATAAATCTCACAGGTTATCATTAGGCTATCGTTCTATGCTATGGAGGCCTTATTCAAATGAACTTAACCCGTTTATATTCAGACTTAATGAAAATTACCTGGTTTCCGGAAACAGCAATCTATACCTCGCAAGGGTTCAGGCGCTACGACTGAATTATTCATTCAGAAGCAGTTTGGTAATGATGCTAAGTATGGAGCAGGTTAATAATCCAATTTTAAACAATACCGAAATTAATAATGGAATAAGCTTAACCAGACCGGAAAATTTTGCCGGAAAAGTACGCCGGTATTATTTTGGAATCAATTATAATTTATCGTTACTGAAAAATAGGATGACAGCCAATATCTCTTCCGGAATTTATAAAGTAGATAACTCAGAAATATATCTCAATAGCAAAAATTCACTTTACAACAGTTCTGCAATATTGATTAATGCCAGCAATCTTTTTAAAGCAGGGATTAACCTGAGTGGATATCTGGGTTATACTTCATCATATACCCTGGTCAATAAAAACACGCATTCATTCCTGTACAATACTTTTGATATATCTAAAAATTTTAAAGACTATAAATTTAAAATTGGTGTGGTTGATCCTTTTAAGTTGATTATCAATCAATATACGATGAGTTCATCCACGGGTATTTTAATCACAAATGCCGACTACAACCAGAGGGGGCTTAGTTTCTCACTTACCAGAAGTTTTGGGAACGCTAAAACAAGAAAAGCAGATGTGGAGAAGTTGGATAAAGGGAGAAGTGAAAATGGAAATTCAAATATAAAATAAAGCAAAATTCTGTAGGGACTTGTGTGGAATTAAAACTGTTCAAGTATTGTTTAACCTTAATAATTCAAACCATGAGAAATGAAAAACTAAAAGGATTGTCTAAAAAAGTTTCAGAAGGTCAAGTTACCTCACTAAGCTTTGATGCAATTAAAACAATCTCAGGCGGTACCGGTATTTCTGAAGAAGCTATCAGTACATGTCCAGGTGAAAACGGCTGCTGGGGATTTAGCTCCCCAACATGCGGTGCAAAAAACGAATGCTGGAGTTACTAACCAGTTTCAACAATTACATAAGGCTATCCAATCGGATAGCCTTATTTAAAAATTCAAATCCCTTTATCATGAAATTTAAGCTTTCAAAATATATGCATGTGATTGATGATCCTGAAATACTGGATTCAACCGCAATTATTTACTCTACCAGAACAGGTATTTCTATTGAGATGTCTAAACGGGTACTGGATCATGTGATGTCAATGAATTTTGACCAGATTCCGGATGATATTATGGCTAAGATCATACAGATGGAAGTATTTGTGCCCGAGAATCAGGAGGAACTCCATGAAATTCTGGAATCCAATAAACTTGGTGTAACTGATAGCGACAAATACTTGCTAACCTATGTGATACAACCATCAGGAAATTGTCAGCTGGGTTGCCATTATTGCGGGCAATCTCATACCAATAAGGTGATGAGTCAGGAAATTTTAGACCTGTCTTATCAGAGGATTATTGAAAAGTATACAGCAATGCGTGATACCATTCGTGAAATGCACATTACATGGTATGGCGGTGAACCATTAACCGGTCTTTCTGCCCTTGCTCAGCTTTCTTACCGGCTGATTGAGTTTGCAAAAGAAAAAGGAATCAAATATTCATCTGACATTATTACGAATGGGCTTAATCTGAAATATTCATTATTTGAAAAGTTGGTTAATGATAATCAAATTACTCAATACCAGATTACTGTTGATGGGATGAAAGAATTTCATGATAAAAGACGAATGTTGAAAAATGGAGCCGAAAGCTTTGATGTGATAATGAACAACATTGAATCAGTTGTACATTCAGCGCTATACAAAGAAAAAGCACATATCAATTTCAGGTGTAACGTAGATGCCGAAAACAAAGAAACAGTATTGGATTTTATAGATTACCTTCAGGAAAGGGGTATTCTGCAACATATTAGTTTCTATGTGGCCCCAATACACGATTGGGGAGATAATAAGGCCACCATTAAAGGCGTATCCAAACAAGAATTTGCTGATTTTGAAATCGAAGTGTATATGAGGCTTTTGGAACACAACCGGTTAAAGAGCACTACCGTTGTTCCGGAAAGGGTGAAAAAACCATGTATGGTGGTGAGCCAGACTTCAGAAGTATTTGATGCTTTTGGCAATATTTCCACTTGTTGGGAAGTACCATATACTCCTTATTATGATGATACCAAATACTACTCCGGCAATCTTCTGAAAGATGCAAAAATATCAACAGATAATGCGCATATGAGGAATTGGTTCAATGAAATCCCAACCAATGATTCCTGGTGTAAATCCTGTAAGTTTTTACCGCTGTGTGGTGGTGCCTGTCCGAAAGATTGGTATGAAGGAACACCGGCATGCCCTTCCTTTAAATTCAATATTGAAGATCGGCTATTGTTACAAAGATATATTAACAATCAATCATGATCATTATGAAAGAATTAATCCATAATATACTGAATAAGATCGAAGGAGACGATCGTATTTCTATTGCACAGCCAAAATTTAAGAACCGCCATATTTTTGATGACTTGTCCGGTTATTTTAAATCAGAACTGAGCAAGGAGGAGAAAATGTCACTTTATTATTATATGAGTCATTCTGAAAAAGCACTTAACCACTACAGAAACAGGGAATTTTATCAGGGAGACGGAAGTTTTAAAAAGCTTTTTCCTTTGGATGATTTTTTTTCTGATAAAATCCGGAGTGGTATGATGAGTCTGCATTATTCGCTTTCCTCCTATAAAAATTATGTTGAAAGTAATTATCCGTTAGCCATGTCAGAAATCGATGCTGCCAAATTGCTGGCAATTGAGCAGAGCAAAACCTTTCCATATTTTGTAATTGCCATTGGTGAACAATGGTTAAATAAAGTAAGGGTACTCATTAAAACAGGAAATTTAAGCGATACGATATCAGAAACCATTTTGCTAAATCATTTTCTCCTCTATGGAAAACATAGTGATCAGACTGCAGTTGCGAATATTGAAACGGTTGAAACCGAGCATAGGAAGCTGATGCTTACACATGTTATTAACAGTATTGATACTGCGTTGGGCAAATCATTTAAGGGGAAAGAAGACTTCTACAGCATCATATCTAAAGAAATTCCGACCTCAGAACCCGTGCATCAGGAACTAAAGCCGATTATAGATGCCTACCAGGTAATAAACGCTGTTAGCAAAGGAGAAGCAGATTTTCTGGAGCAGCTTGTACAAAATTTCAACAATATTGAGACTTGTCCAAAGGCGCTCAAACAGTTTATATTTAATGAATTCATCAGGGTTTGCAGTGTACAGGGACTAGCTTTATCCGGTGAGGTAAATAATAAGATATTAAGTCGGTATTAAGATTGTCAATCATATAAATCCAGCATGGCCTTTAAAGGATTTCCACATTTTTTCCAGGTAGAACAAACTGATTGCGGTGCAACGTGCTTAAAGATCATATTAAAATACTATGGTAAAAATTGTAACCTGGTTTATTTAAGGGAGCTTACCCAGGTAACGCGCTCAGGAGTTTCTTTACAGGACATCAGCATCGCCTCAGAAAAGTTAATGCTTTCGCCCCGCCCCCTGAAGGCAAACCTTCAGGGGCTAAAAGACCATGTACATCTTCCATGTATTCTTCACTGGGAACAAGATCATTTCGTTGTTCTTTACAAAATAAAAAATAATAAATTTTACCTCTCTGACCCTGGTTTTGGAAAGTTAAGCTTAAGTGAAGAAGAATTTTATAAGTTATGGGCCAATTCCAGTAAAGATGGAGGTATTGCAATTGAATTGAAACCAAATACTTCATTTGATACTTTAGTTCTTCCTCAGGAAAAAAGTGGCTATTCAAACCTTTTTCTTTTTATTAAGTCCGCACTTCAGCATCAAAACCATAAAATTTTCTGGTTAATCTTTCTTATCGCATCCAGTACGGTTATTTCTTATATTTTTCCGCAAACCATAAAAAATCTTTTTGATAAGGGTTACAGTGCTAAGGATACTGGTGTAATCTGGGTTATTTTTGGTTTCCAGCTGCTTTTGTTTTTCGGACAAACCATTGTAAATCTCCTTCAAAACTTCATAGGTGTGCATTTTAGTACCCAGGTAAGCATAAAAATGCTGACAAACCTTCTGGAAAAGATTATCAAGCTGCCCATTTACTTTTTCGAAAACAGATTATACTCCGATATTCTTCAAAAAATAGAAGAACAGTCAAAAATAGAACAACTGCTAACCAAGCAGCTGATTTCTACTGTTTTTTCAGTTTTTCTGTTTCTGGCCCTGACGGTGAGGTTGTTTATTTACAATCCATACCTGGCTTTTGGGTTTATATTTCTGATTGCTTTTTCGGTGTTTTGGATGTTTGTATTTTACAATAAAAGAAAAATAATTGATTATTACTCCTTTAAGTTAATATCAGAAAACAGAAACCAGCTGATCGAAATGGTAACTGGAATGGTTTCCGTAAAAATCAGAAATGCGCAGCAGGCTAAAGTAAATAAATGGAAATCCTTACAGGGCAAAATTTATTCCTTAAAAGTAAGGAGTTTGTTTTTAGATAGCTACCAGAATTATGCGATGACCATTCTGAAGCAACTTTTTACTCTTTCTATTACCTTTTTATGCTCATATTGGGTAATAAATGGTAAAATTTCCATAGGTGAAATGCTCAGCATCGGTTATATTATCGGTCTTTTTTCTGGACCGATTGAAAGTATAATTATGTTTATCAGGTCTTTTCAGGATGCACAGCTGGTATACAACAGAACACAGGAAATTTATAAAAACGGAGATGAAAATGCCGGATGCATGAATGGAAACAGTGCTGTACTTGGTGAAGATATGGTGATTGATGATTTAACATTTAAATATTACGGTGGCAATCAGCCTTTTGTGCTGCAAAACATTAATGCTGTTATTCCAAGCGGAAAGATTACTGCAATTGTTGGTGAAAGTGGCAGTGGTAAAACAACTTTACTTAAGCTTTTATTGAGTTTTTACCCTGCAACAATGGGGAGTATTACGATCGGTGATAAGGATGTTTTTTCTTTCAACCATGACTGGTGGCGTGATCAGTGCGGCGTAGTAATGCAGGATGGATATATTTTTAGTGGATCAATTAAAGATAATATATCTATGGAAGAAGAATCGGATGATGAAGAAAAATTGATCAGAGCATGTAAAATTGCAAATATATATGATTTTGTACAGCAGCTTCCCATGGGTTTCAACACCAAAATAGGCAACATCGGTAATAGTTTAAGCGGAGGTCAGAAACAGAGAATTTTAATTGCCAGAGCCATATATAACAATCCGCACTTTCTTATGTTTGACGAGGCCACCAGTAGTTTGGATGCAAAAAATGAGCGCATAATCATGCAAAATCTTCAGGACGTATTCCAGGGAAAAACTGTAGTAATTATTGCGCATCGCTTATCAACTGTTAAAAATGCTGACCATATTATTGTGTTGAAAAATGGCAGAATTGTAGATTCCGGTAACCATCATCAGTTGGTTTTAAATCAGGGCGACTATTTTAATCTGGTCAGGAATCAACTGGAACTAGGTGTTTAATCATCGCTTAAATGCATTAGATTCATATAAAATGCTTTTCATTTTATATGAATTATAAGTTAACCTGTCAAAAAAAGCTAAATATTAGCTTCTATCTGCCGTTTTTTTCAGAATGCTTTTTTCAATCACCAGGATCCTTTCTGCCGCATTTTTATTTTTAGGATTTAAAGCCAGCGACTTCTTATAATTCAGCAGTGCTTCTGCTTGGTGATCCGTTATTTCATCGGCTTCGGCCAAACTGTCGAAGGCATTTGCACTTCCCGGATATAAGGCTACATTCAATTTAAAGATAGAAAGTGCGGCTGGTAAATTCTTTTGGCTGATAAGCTGATATCCCCAGCCGTTAAGTTCAGCCTCACTTAACTGAAAGTTTGAATCTTTTTTCTTTAATTTTTTTACTACAGCCAGGCTTTTATCAAAGCCCTGCTTTAACAGTTCGGCTCTTAATTTTTTCAGGTTGGCAGGTAAACCAAAGCCATTGGCTTCATGCATATCCGGAATATAATAACCCGCAACTTCATCGATCAGCTGATCTGGGTTGCCCTGCATTAAATTGGTTAATAGCACAATGGAAAGATCATCCTTTAAATAAACAAATAAAGCAGATCTGCCTCCGCCTACGGGTCCGACTGCAGGGTGTTCTTCACGGGTAACCGTTGGCCAACCAAGCGCATAACCATTCGTTAAAAAATTGAATCCACCAATTTTCCCATTATTAAGTCTGGCAGGTGTCCACAACGTATCCACACTAGCAGGTTTCTTTAAAAGCTTTCCACCTTTTAAAGCGATAATCCAGTTGGCGAGGTCAGTTGCGGTAGACTGAATTCCGGCGGCAGTTCTGAAAAAGACTGGAAATTGCATATAAGCGTGGCCTGGTGTTTTGTTCCTGATGAAACGACTACCCATTTGTTTCGTCAGGGTATAAGCACCTGCATAGTTAGGAATCACATCATAAGAATCACCAAATCGGGTTAATTTCATTCCGGATACTTCAAATTGTCGTTCTTCAATGAATTTTGTGAAATGCATCCCGCTCAGTTTGGTGATAAGTTGTCCGAGCAATACATAACCCGTTTGGTTATAACTGAATTTTTCTCCGGGTTGAAATTCAATGGGCAGGGCTTTTACCTTTTGCATGGCTTCCTGCTCATCATTATGCCCCATCACCTGTTCATCGGCATCCATGATATCAGGCAGTCCGGATATATGACTCAAAACCTGTTGTATCGTAATCTTTCTCCAGGCATCGGGCAGGCTATCCAGATGGAGCGAAAGAGGATCGGTAATTTTTAATTTTCCTTCTTCAGCAAGCTGCATAATGGCAATCCCGACAAAAGCTTTTGTAATAGAATTGATGGAAAATACCGTTTCGTTGGTTGCATTAATATTGTATTCCAGATTGGCCTTTCCGAAGGTGGTGTCTTTCACGATTTTACCACCACGGATAACTGCTATCTGTAATGCCGGAATGCGGCGTTGCTGCATTTTATTTTTCAAAAACACATCGATACTGTCAGAAGCAGTTATTTGCTGTGCCTGGGTGGATATATTGATCGAACCTAGCAGTAAAAGGAAAATGGTGGCGAAAGAAATTAGTTTCATTTGAGAAGGTATAGTATGGTCATTATTAGAGTAGACGAAGTTTTATCTGATTGGTTACAGCGAAGTAAACTTTTTATACTTAGGAAAGCAGGCAGGAAACAATTTAGTGATGGATTTTACGGTCTGCCTTCCTTATTAGACACCAAAAACCCTCAAAAAAATGGATCCTGTAAAACAAGTTTACAGGATCCATTTGAAGAGTTAGCTTTAAATAGGCAACATTTGAGTGCACTTTGAATAGTCGCCGGTAATTTTTGATTAAACGATCGATGACTATTGAGAATTTATCTATTTATCCCAAAAAATGCGTGTGTCCATATTATCTGGTCCGCCATTATCTGCAACTGCTGCCTTGTAATTTGCTGCATTGGCAGAAAGCTCAAGCGTTGGATAAACAAACCGGCGAACAAAACCACCAGTTATATTTTGTCCCGGGATGGTATTGGGCGATAAAGCTGGAAAACCGCTCCTCCTGAAGTTAGCAAATGCCTCGGTACCATTGCCCCAGGAAGCCACCCAGTATTGCGTATTAATCAGGTTGAGTGCATTTGTCGTATTATAAGCATTAACAGGATGATTAATAAATGCATTTTGCGTAGCTAAAGGAATGATGGCTGCCGGGTTGTAAGTTGTCCATTGGTCCATCGCCGCCCGTATACCATTAGCATAATAAACATCAGGTGTACTGCCACCAGTTATCCAACCTCTAAAAGCGGCCTCTGCCAAAAGCAATTGTGTTTGGGCATGGGTGATGAAAAATTGCGGTGCGGTTAAACTACCAAAAATACTATAATTAACCTGTGAATAATTAAAACCCGAACCGTTAGCACCTCTAAATCCCGGGGCAGTTGGTAAAGTAGCGTTACTATATCCCACCGGAAGTCCGAACTGATTGGCGGATGTGGTATCTGGTACGCTTGTTGGTGCCGCTAAGGGGTTTGCGTATTTGCCGGATATAAACTTCAATCGCGGATCACCACTATTTTTTAGTTGATCTACAAAGGGAGCCGCTAAATAATACGTATTCGCTATCGCCGTAATCGTCTGGCTTACGGGATTCACGTAAGTGGTATTGTATTTCAGATAACAGTTGTCGGCATTTGATGTCATTACACCACCAGCTACGGCGGCTTGCACAATAGCTTGTGCTTTGGTAGGGTCAATTTTACTATACCTCATCCCTAATCGAAGTAATAAAGAATAACCCAATCTTTTCCATTGGGCGATATTGCCACCGTAAAACACATCAGCCTTTACGATATCCTTTGCCGGATCTAAAGCTGCCGTTGCCTCCGTAACTTCTTTAATCAGGTCGGTATAAATCGCTGCCTGATTGTCGTATTTAGGGGTAAGCACATTTGATAAATAGGCTTGTCCGGCTTCACTATAGGGTACGTTCCCGTAAGTGTCTACCAGCATCATAAATTGATAGGCTTTCCAGATTCTGGCTTCGTTATATAAATTTGTTCTTGTAGCATTGCCTTTGAGTTGGCTTAAGATTTGAACCAGTAATTGAACAGGGCCTGAAGAGCTTGTTGCGCCACTGTTTGTCCCCGTATATTCAGCATTCCAATTTTGCGAAGTATAGGTTTGATTCAGCTGATTAAAATTAAATGCCGAAGTGACTCCCGAAAATGGATTTACAAATTGCTGCACAATGGTTGGCTCAGTTTCCATCGTGGCTCCATGCGTTCCAAATTGTGCGCTGGTAAACAAGAATGCCGCGTCGAGTTCTGTTGGATTATTTGGATTAATATTCAATTTATCAAACCCTTTATTGCAACTGGAAATTACTGTAACCCAGATGGCGATGGCTATAATTCTGATTAAATTTTTCATATTCTATAAAGCGTTAGAATTTTACGTTTAAGTTAAATCCGTAAGTACGTGTTGTTGGTAGCGATGCCTGCTCATAACCCGTGAGGTTATCTCCGCTTGAGGCTATTGCTTCGGGATCGATGTTCGGCGTATATTTCTTGATGATCAATACATTACGACATACGGCAGATAGCACTAAGCCTTTCACATATTTTTTATTGATAAATCTAGACAAATCGTATCCCAGCGAAAGGCTTCTTAGTTTAACAAAGCTCGAGTTGTAAATAAAGGGATCTAAAATATTCGTTGAACGATAATTTGCATAAAAATCCTCTGCATTTACAGCAGTGGTGTTTGGTAATCCGTCTGTAGCATTTACGCCCGGAAAAATTACGCCACCGACACGTCCAGGTAAAGACTCTTTTGATAAACCTTCTCTTAATAAGTTTAAACTGGTGCTCGATAGTAATTTACCACCTGCTTTATAATCAATATGGGCAATAAAGGTAAAGCCTTTGTAATTCAACGTATTTAGCCACCCCCCTGTTGCTGTAGGAAGGCCACTTCCAAAATTAACTGGTGTAGCACTTGCCACGGGTTTGCCTCCCGATAATACGATATTTCCGGAAGCATCCCGCTTATAAGTTGAACCTACAATTTGGTTAAGGGGTAAACCTACCACATGGACAATAGAACCAAAAAACTCGGGACTGCCCACCACAAGTTGCGATTGGTTGTTCGCTAATGACAATACTTTTGAAGAATTGAAAGCAGAATTAAAAGCCGTTTTCCAGGTAAAGTTTTTATTTTGGACAGGTATTAATTCCAGGTTAAATTCTAATCCTTTATTGTCCAAACCACCTAAGTTAACCAGCGTGGTGCTGTATCCGCTTGCTGCAGAAAGGCTTATTGGAACGGCTTGATTAGTCGTTTTCTTATCATAGGCAGCCACGTCCAGGTTTACCCTGTTGTTGAACATGTGCAACTCGATACCAATTTCTTTTTCATTTACGCCAAAAGGCTTAATCTGGGTATTTGGTGAAGCTGTTCCGTTAATACTTCCTAAAGGAAGCCCATTGAATGAATTCTGGGCAAGCAAAAATGTTAATGCATTGTAGGCGCCAACACCCTGGGCACTTCCCGTTTCTGCAACAGCAACTCTAAGCTTTCCAAAATTTAACCATTTTGCTGTTGGAAGTAATTCAGAAAAAACGAAACTTCCGCTAATTGAAGGATAGAAATAATGATCTATATCTCTCGCCAGTACCGAATACCAGTCTGTACGGCCGGTAAGATTGAGGTATAATAAATTTTTGTAGGACAATTCTGCAGTACCATACAATGAATTTACGGTTTGTTTAGTCAAGTTGTAACTCGAATTTGCCGTAACACCGTTCCCAATGGTATATAAACCTCTGATGTAAAAGTTGGTTACCGCCTCGTTAAATGTAGACGTAATTAAGGGAAAGTTATTCCCACCTACCGTTGCATTAAATGAAAAATCTTTCCATTTATGTCCTCCCCCCAGCAAGAAGTCAAAATTATTTTGGCGTGTACTTGATGTACTTATCCCATAGCTACCATTATATAGTCCTGATGGTGCTGCAGATACAGCCAGCGTACCCGTCGGCGTATTTGATTCATAGGTAGAGTGCAACAGGTCCATGTTTGCCCTGCCCTGAAAATATAGCCAATCGAAAAACTGATAGCGCACCACGGCAGTACCCAACAAATGATCTTTTGTTTGTCTTTGAAATTGGTTCGCTAATATCCAGTATGGGTTGGTAACGGTAGCAAACCTCGAAGTAGGTGTTTCATTTCCGTTGGCATCTATAGCGCCTGCCTTGAGTACATCAAAAGAAATGGAGTTAGCCAGCCTGTAAATTGATGTAGGAATTGCATTTCCCTGTACGCCGACCAGTGGCAGATTGTTATTGAATTGGTGATCATAGTTAACGTAAAATTGTGCAGATAACTTATCGGTAAGTTTATAGTTAATGCCAACGTTAAAAATCTTTTTATGATAATCGTTGTTTGGTACTATGCCCTGGGCATCTTGATTAGAAAGTGACACCCGAAAACTTCCTTTGTCATTACCGCCGGAAATTGCCACTGTATTACTCCACGATGGTGCAAGTCTGAAGAACGTCTTTATCCGGTCTTTAACAGGCGCATAAGGACGCTGCACACCATCGAATTGGTAGGTAGGTACATTATCAAACGGCACACCGAAGCTCCAGGCGCCGGAACTCTGCGCAGTTCCTTGTGACGAGGGACGGATGTTATTTTCACCTTGCCCGTATTCATATTGAAAATCTGTATAATCCAGCGCCTGGTTTATCGTAAAATTAGAGTTGAACTCAACACCTATTCCACTATTTTTTGATCCCGACTTTGTTGTAATAATAATTGCTCCGTTAACGGCACGCGAACCGTACAATGCTGCAGCGGTAGATCCTTTTAAAACAGTCATCGATTCGATGTCGTCCTGATTGATACCTTGCATATTATCTCCCTGATCCACATTTTGTGTATAACCATTACTGCTGCTTGCGCCCTGCGACATTGGCAAGCCATTGATTACGATCAGTGGCGAATTGTCTGCGGTGAAAGAAGATTGTCCGCGCAAACGGATCTTGGTACTCCCGCCTGGCCCTGCGGCAGGTGGAGAAACATCCAGTCCGGCGATTTGGCCCTCAAGCGAATTGGCGAGGTTAGTTGTACGGTTAGTTTGTAATGCCTCTACGTCGGCTTTTTGAGCTGAATACCCCAGGCTTTTGGCCTCCCTTTTTATGCCGAGTGCGGTTACAATAACCTCATTTAACGCATTCGTAATCGCTACCATAGACACATTAACTACGGTTTTTGTATTTACTGTTATTTCTATGGGCTTATAGCCAACGGATGTGAACACCAATACTGCGTTGTTATTGGCAACATTTATGGTATAGCTGCCAGATGAATTGGTTACCACAGCATTCCGCGTTCCCTTTTCAACTATGCTTACGCCGGGCAAACCAATGCCCTGTTCATCGGTAACTTTACCTGTGATTCCTATAAAAGCTATTTTTAACTTTTTGGTTGTTGAAGGCGTACTAAAGACTCCGGTTGTTAGCCCACCAGCTGATGCGCGTTCGGACTTGAAAAGAATGAATACCGTTAACACAGTACAAATAAATACTAGTGGAAGTATTTTTTTTTTCATAATTGTTGTTTGGTTAGAATTGTTATTTTTAATAAGCAGCTTAAATAACCGCAGAAGAGGGGTTGCTGTCAGTTCGGAACATACGCAGCGTTTAGCGACTTTGTATGTTGTTGAATGGTAAGTAAAATCTATCTCATATGGTTATATTGCTTGGTTAGTTAATCAATCTCTGTTCTAATCATCTAAGGCAAAATGCTTAGGCTAAATAGTTCATTTGAAGAAAATAGTTGCGAAGAATAGAGCATCACTTTCCTTTTATATTTGGTTTAGAAACAATTATGTTACTCAAGCAAATAAAGACAACTTTAATGAAAAGCAATTTCAGTATTACAGCAAAAAATTGTAACATATTAACATAGATATTTCTTTCTGATATTAGTTACCGCCTCACAAAGCGCCAAAATAGACCTGTCTATCAACTACTTATCGTATCACCTCATAATTAAGTCGGTATAATACGCAAATAAAAAAGCTTGGCATGGTTAATATATCCACTTCAATAAGTGATTAGATGGATATTATATCACACATAATTTCTAATTTCATTTTCGTAATTAACCAATTATAAACATGAAAGCTACGTTAAAAAAGGCTACTCCAAACCCGGAGCATTCCTTTAATATCCATAAGGATATAGGACATGCGATATTAAGTGCCTGGCATTATCACCCTGAGTGTGAGTTATTAGTTGTTAAAAGAACCTACGGCACCTGCCTGATAGGCGACTACGTGGGTCCTTTTAAAAATGGTGACGTATTTTTATTTGGATCAAACCTGCCACATACTTTCCGGTGTGAACAAAAATATCTGGAAAGCGATATCGAAAAGGTTGGAGAAACCATCGTGATTCTTTTTGAAAACAACATCTGGGGTGATGCATTTTTAAATCTCCCTGAAATTAGCCCGATTGTTAAACTGCTCAACACAAGCAAACTGGGCTTGCGCTTAAAAGGAGTAACTAGACGAAAGGTTGGTAAAATAGCGGAGGAAATGCTCAACGAATCGCCTGCCCGTAAGTTGATCAATTTATTATCCGCTTTAGAAATAATAGCTGCTTCGAAAGAATATGAAATTATATCATCCAATGGCTTTAATCCAGAAGTGAATAGCGTTGATCAAAGCCGCATTAACGCGATATTCGAATACACATTTAATCATTACCACCAAAAAGTAGCATTAGAAGATGTGGCAGCATTAATTAACATGGGGAAGCACTCCTTTTGCAGGTACTTTAAATCCAAAACAAAGAAAACATATATCCAGTTTTTAATGGAAGTGAGAATTGGAAATGCATGCAGATTGCTGTTAGAAGAGGAATTTAACATGACTGAGGTAGGCTATGCCTGTGGCTACAACAATATCTCTCACTTCTATCATCAGTTTAAAGCGCTTACCAAAAAAAATCCAATGGACTACAGGTATAACTATCTTAAAACTGAAGAGAAGAAATTTATCTAGCAGCATTTTTGACTTGCTTTAATGGCCCGTTTATTTTAAGATATTGCCAGGTAATTTACCTGAGGTAGGCTCAAATCAAAAAGTATATTTGTTAGTAATGATCAAATCAGGCTACGCAAACCAGCAATTTTAGTATTGAAGCATTTTATTGTATTATATTAACATTATGCCGTAAATGTGCTTTAAAAGGATTTATTTGCCTTTCGATTTTACCGCCTGGATACGTAAATAAGTTCAAACTAATTTTCGGTCCAAAAAACTTAACCAAATAATTATGAGAATTTATAACACCTCTAGCGGGATTATTATCAACCACAATAACCAATATTTTTTAACGGAAGAGAAAAGCTGGGATAGGTTTGTGAACAGAAGCAATCTCTTTAAAGTGGTCAGCAGTGAATTGCAATACCTCCAACCTGACGAAGATTTACAAGCGCTCACCCATTCAGCTGTTTTAACACCCATCGGTAACCAGGAAGTATGGGCATCCGGCGTAACTTATTTCCGTAGCAGGGAAGCCAGAATAGAGGAATCAAAAGAAGCAAAAGGCGGGGATTTTTATGCCAGGGTATATGATGCAGATCGGCCGGAACTTTTTTTTAAATCACCAGCTTACCGTACAGTGGGCTCCGGAGAAAACATACGGATCAGGGCAGATTCTAAATGGAACGTACCTGAACCGGAACTGACCTTATTTATTTGCTCAGCCGGCACTATAGAAGGTTATACCATAGGCAATGATGTATCTTCGAGGGACATCGAAGGCGAAAATCCGCTTTATCTGCCGCAGGCAAAATCATATAACGGGGCTACCGCTTTAGGTCCCTGCCTTTTAGTAACAAACGGACCAATAGATCCGGATACGAATATCAGCATCGAAATCTCAAGGGATTCTGCTGTTCTTTTTAAGGAGAAAATATCCATTAATCAAATGAAACGTAAGCACAAGGATTTAGTGGCCTACTTGTTTCGGGAATTGGATTTCCCTCATGGAACCTATTTAATGACAGGTACAGGAATCATCCCCGCCGATGATTTTACTTTACACAGCGGCGATATTGTAAAAATAACCATTCCGGAGATTGGTTCACTGATCAATACCGTTGCATGATAAACATCGGCAAACAAATGATAGGTTCCTAAACCTATGCCGGAGCGAGTGAAACGATTTTTCAATCAATACGTCCACTAGCGAGAAATCTAAATAAGGAAGTAAAAAATAGCGCAACATAGTATATTCTGGAATATGAAATCATATAGAAGTTCGACCTGGTTTGGCAAAAAAGATAAGATGGGCCTCATTTATCGCAGCTGGATGAAAAACCAGGGCATGCCCGAAGACATGTTTGACGGCAGACCGGTAATCGGGATTTGTAATACGTGGTCTGAACTTACACCCTGCAATGCCCACTTGCGTGATATTGCCGAAAGTGTTCGTCGCGGGGTATTAGAGGCTGGTGGCTTTCCGCTGGAATTTCCCATCATGTCATTGGGTGAAACGCTCATGAAACCCACCGCCATGTTGTTCCGTAACCTGGCCAGTATGGATGCAGAGGAATCAATAAGAGGCAACCCTATTGATGGTGTAGTGCTGCTTACGGGCTGCGATAAAACGACACCTTCTACCCTAATGGGAGCGGCAAGTGTAGATTTACCAACGATTGTGGTTCCCGGCGGCCCCATGTTAAACGGAAAATATCACGGACATGACATCGGCTCAGGAACAAGTGTCTGGAAGCTGACAGAGGAATTAAAGAAAGGCGAAATTACTTACGATGAATATGCAGAAGTAGAAAGTTGCATGTCCCGTAGTCCTGGCCATTGTATGACCATGGGAACGGCCTCCACGATGGCCTGCATGGTTGAAGCCTTAGGCATGAGCCTTTCGGGTGGTGCGGCTATACCTGCAGTTGATTCCCGGCGAAAAAGGCTTGCTCAGCTATCCGGAAGGAGAATAGTTGAAATGGTTAAAGAAGACTTGAAAATTTCTAAAATACTCACACGGGATGCTTTTGAAAATGCCATTAAGGTAAATGCAGCAGTGGGGGGTTCCTCAAACTTTATTATTCACCTCACCGCTATTGCAGGGCGTATGGGTGTAGCGCTGAACTTAGATGATTTTGATGATATTGGCAGTAAAATGCCGCTGCTCGTAAATCTGATGCCTTCAGGGAAATTTTTGATGGAGGATTTTTACTATGCTGGTGGTGTACCTGCTGTTATAAAACAAATGCAGTCTGTTTTAAAAATGGATACCCTAACGGTAAGCGGGAAAACGCATGCTGAGAACATTGCTGATAAAGGAATAAATTACAATAAGGAAGTGATTTATGAATTTGAGCAGCCGATCATTCAGGAAGCCGGAATTACCGTACTCAAAGGTAATCTGGCAGTTAACGGCGCGGTGATCAAGCCATCCGCAGCTACGCCAGCTTTGATGCAGCATCGAGGTCGGGCAGTTGTGTTTAAAGACATTGAGGATTACCATGCGAGAGTAGATGACCCTGATTTGGATATCGATGAAACTTGTGTAATGGTCTTGAAAACGGTCGGTCCGGTCGGCTATCCGGGTATGCCTGAGGTGGGTAACATGACATTACCAAAAAAGCTACTTGATAAAGGCGTAACAGATATGGTAAGGATATCGGATGGCAGGATGAGTGGTACGGCATATGGTACAGTTGTGCTGCATGTATCGCCTGAGTCTGCTATTGGTGGAAATTTAGCGCTTGTAGAAAACGGAGACATCATTGAGCTGGATGTAGCCAATAAACGTATCCACCTTGAAGTGAGTGATGAAGTGTTAGCCCTGAGGCGAAGCAATTGGGTACAGCCACTTTCTGATGCAACACGTGGCTATGTAAATTTATACGTCAAACATGTTCAGCAGGCAGATAAAGGTGCTGATCTGGACTTTTTAGTAGGCGGCTCAGGTTCAGCCGTAACCAGAGACTCCCATTAAAGCAGAAACATGGATGTACTGATTCTTTTTGGCTGCATAACAATACTTGTACTATTAATTGCCTGGGCAAAGGTGAATACCTTTCTTGCATTTTTAATCGTATCGGTAATGGCAGCTTTATTGTTGGGTATGCCCGCTTCCAGTATTCCGCAAACTGTTAATAAAGGATTAGGAGAGACATTAGGATCGCTGGCAATCATCATCGTTTTGGGCGCCATGCTCGGAAAACTCGTTGCGTCCAGTGGTGCTGCTCAAAAAATAGCTTCGGTATTAAAAAAAACATTCGGCTATAAATACATCACCTGGGCCATGTCTTTAACCGGTTTTATAGTGGGCATTCCATTATTTTACAATGTTGGGTTTGTATTGCTTATTCCAATTATTTTTTCGGTAGCGTATAACTACAGGTTACCCCTGGTATATGTAGGCTTGCCAATGCTCGCATCGCTGTCCGTAATGCATGGTTTTTTACCACCTCATCCATCGCCCATGGCTTTAGTGACGCAATTTAATGCAGATTTGGTTAAAACCTTTGTTTATGGTTTAATCGTAGCCATACCTGCTATACTTATTGCAGGCCCTCTTTTCGCAAGAATATTAATAAATATGCAATCCAGCCCAACAGTTACCTTGCGGGCCGATGAACTGCCCGATAATGAATTGCCGGGGATAACAAATAGTGTGGTTTCCGCATTGTTACCTGTACTGATCATTTTGGGTACCACGCTGATAACCAGGATATGTAGTGACCATAAGGTTGTTGTAAATTTTGCCGGATTTATCGGTGATCCAACGATTGCCATGATATTAACCATTTGCATTGCAACTTTTACACTTGGGATCAGGTCAGGTAAAAAGCTGATTGACATTATGGTCATTTATGTTGATGCAACAAAAGATATCGCGATGATTCTTTTAATAATCGGTAGCGCAGGCATTTTGAAACAAGTATTTGTAGAAACCGGGGTGAGCAACAGCCTTGCCGCAATTTTGCAAGGGCTGACCTTACCACCTTTAGTATTGGCCTGGTTAATAACGGCTGTGCTAAGGCTTTGCCTGGGTTCGGCTACCGTAGCCGGCCTCACCGCTGCCGGCATTGTGTTTCCGCTTATCGGCCCTCATGGTGCCGATCCAAATTTAATGGTGCTCGCGGTTGGCTCAGGAAGCCTGTTTTGTTCTCACGTAAATGACTCCTCTTTTTGGTTATTCAAAGAGTATTTAGGGTTATCTATCAAACAAACGTTTTTGTCCTGGTCGCTGATGGAAACGCTGGTTTCAGTTATCGGACTTATTGGGATACTGATTTTGAACCAGGTACTGTTTAAATAGATAATGGCCATAACATTTAATAGATATCCCTCAGTGCGTTAGCATTAATCACAGCACCTCTATGGATATAAGCATAAATTGGGCCTATAAACCAAAATAAAAGCAGGTTGCAGCCCCTTTTCATTAGCTAATTGGTTACCCTTGGTGAAAATCTAAGAACAAACATTTCAACGCCACCAGGAATCATTCAAGACCTGGTACACCCAATAAATTTCACGTCATTAATATCATCTTTAGTTGCATGATTATGTATACAAGTAAAAATTTGAGAAATCTTTTCTCCTGAAAATTTTCGTTTTAATCTACGCTGCCTAAAATTGATTTTGAGAGAAAAAATGACGCTATGGCTTTTTTACAAAATTTAGAAACATTTTTCTTCGAAACAAAAAAAAGTTTCAGGAAAAAATGTTTCAGGATTTCGAAACAAATTTTCACGAAACAAAAAAATGTTTCGAACTTTTTTGTTTCGAAAATGGTATGTCTTCAAGACATGTTTTAAGCAAAATAATAAAATAGGGTAGCAACCTGGCCTGGAACAAATGACATTGTTCATTCTGAATCAGGTGTGTAATGAAACACGACGAATTAAAATAAAAAAGTAAACATGGCTGAAGAGCTTACTCTGGGATTAGTTAAGCGGATGGAAGTCATAGAAAACGAACTGCCAGAGATTTTAAGTTGTTTTTAGAACAATATAAAGAGACCTTAGCGAACACTCTGGCCAGATAGAAAAATCCAACAAGCGTTATGAAAACCAGAAGATCAGCCAACAGATCGATCTGGTTAAAGACCTCGTGGGCACCATGCCTAAGGTCATCACCGTAAAAAACGAACATCACCACCATTTCGGGGCATGGTCAAAAACCTCGTCATTGGTATAGTAGCCTGTTCCTAATCACAACCTCATTGACAGGAACAGCTTTGTACCTGAAATAAATTCACAAAATGTAAGTTAACTTATTATATTTGAAATTATTATATAAAACTATGTGGACAAAATCTCATTCTATCGTAACCAAGGAAGTTACAAAAGAACAAATGTGGAAACTTTTTGCTGACGTGAACAATTGGCACATTTGGGATAACGGAATTGAATTTGCTAAAATGGAAGGCAAATTTGAAAAAGGAAACCATTTTATCTTAAGGCCAAAAGGCGGGCCGAGTGTAAAAGTAAAACTGCTTGAAACCACGGAAAACAAGCATTTTCTTGATGTTACACATTTTCCGCTGGCCAAAATGTTTGATGACCACTTATTTGAAGAAACTGCAGATGGATTAAGAATAACCAATACAATAACGGTTAAAGGTTTTTTGGGCTTCCTTTGGATAAAAATAGTTGCTCAGAAAATTGTTGATGGATTGCCAAATGATATGCAAGATCAAATTAAAGCTGCTTCAAAATTATGAACACGACAAAATACTGGATAGCAGCCATTTCAAAAGAACACACGCAACGTGGTGTAAACGGTAACTTTATTCAAGTTTGTCATGGTAAGCAAACACCCCTAAAACAAATGAAAAAAGGTGATTATCTGATCATTTACTCTTCAAAAATTACAATGGAAGGAAATGAAAAGCTACAAGCTTTTACTGCTGTTGGACAAGTGGCTGATGATGAAATATATCAATTTCAAATGACGGAGAATTTTAAACCCTTCCGGCGAAATATTGAATTTCTAAAATCAGTGGAATGTTTAATTGCACCATTAATCAATGACCTTGAATTTATACTAAACAAAAAGAAATGGGGTTATCCTTTTCGTTTTGGTTTCCTCGAAATCAAAGAAAATGATTTTAATCTGATTACTTCTAAAATGCTACAACATGAACCCATCGGACAACACATTTAGTTTTGATAAACCAGAAGAAAGTACCGGCTTTTTGTTATGGCAGGTTACTAATTTATGGCAGCGAGAGATAAAAAAAGCACTGGTGCCATACGATATTACCCATTCGCAGTTTGTACTTATGGCCAGCATACATTGGCTAACTCTAGAAAAAAAGGAAGTGACGCAAATTATGTTATCCATGCATACTAAAATAGATCCTATGACTACCTCGACTGTACTGAGAACGTTGCTACAAAAGAATATGGTGAGCAGACAGGAACACAAGACTGATACAAGAGCAAAAACTGTATCATTGACAGAAAATGGAAAAAAGATAATTAAGGACGCTGTTGTTACAGTTGAACAGTTTGATCATAATTTCTTTTCCGCCCTTGAAAAAAAATTGCAAGGATTTAATCAGAACCTATTGAAACTACTTACTGTAAAGTAAATAAAAAAGGTCACCAGAGTCAGGATTTTGAATTATTAACTGTTTTTCTAGTCTCCGGTTATAATCATCACAACACTACCTAAATTAGGATAAAAATAATTTGCCATTCAATAAATAATGAATGGCAAACTAAAACCGAGGTAAGAAGCTTTACAACATATGTGCTTAATGAAATGCAACTATCTGAAATCGATCTTTCGGACGAACAACAAAACCTCATGGAGATTTGCTTCGACATGAAGAAAATAACCTTGATTGCTAGCCCGGAATATAAAGATGACACTAATAAATTTGCTAAAAAACAGGAACAGAACCAATATAATTTCAATCAGCTTTTTGAGCTATGACAAAAGGCGCATCCCTTACTTTCAGGAATATAGTATGATGGGGGTTGTTAGCCCTGAACTAATACCTGGTAAGCAGCCGTTTCAAGATGTTTACAGCATCTTCTAGTTCATCGAGATTAGATGAAGCAAAACCAAGCCGTGTTGAATTTGCCTGATAAAAGTGCGAGCGATGAATTCTGCCATCAGAAAAAGAAAGGTCCTTTTTACGAGCATCTTGTGTAAGTTTATACATATCAATGGCTGGATCGAAAGTTGTCCACACGGCCATGCCACCTTCTGGTAACACAAAATTCAGGTAGCTGTTTAATTCATTCTTCAGTAAATTACAAAAAGTATCGCGTCTCTGCCGATAAAGGCGGAGCGACTTGCGCAAATGGCGCTGAATAATGCCATTTTGCAATAGTTCGGCCATCGCATTGTCTAACATGGTATCTCCCTGTCGGTCTACAATCCGCCTTAGCCTAGCAAGCTGGGCGATCACATTTTCAGACCCGACCAAATAGCCTACTCTAAAGGCTGGTGATATTGTTTTAGTGAACGATCCAAAATATAAAACCATTCCTTCCTCATCTGCACTGGCTAAAGGTGATAATGGTTTGTTGAGGTAATGAAAGTCGTAGTCGTAATCATCTTCAAAAATAATAAAGCCATATTTTGAGGATAAATGCAAGAGCTGTATGCGCCGCTCCGCCCTTAAGCTTACACTGCTGGGATAATGATGGTGAGAGGTAACATAAACCATCCGTACAGTCTTTATCTTACATATTTGTTCCAAATCATGTGTATTGATTCCATAATCATCTACCACTATCTGTAATAAATTAGCTCCAGCCTGTAAAAAAATATTGTTTGCGCTAGCCCATCCTGGTGTACCTGCTACGACATTGTCGCCTGGCCTTATTAAGGCTGTACTAGCCAAATATAAACCCATCACAGTGCCACGTGTAATCAAGATGTTATCTTTAGTCACTTTCATTCCACGGGTTTCACTAAAGTAAATAGCCAATTGTTCCCTTAACCAGGCTGAGCCCTGCGGGTCTTCGTATCCCAAACGATTATAGGCGTTACCCATAATCAACTGCGTACGATAGGCTCTGGATAAGTCATGCAATGGTGCGAGGCGGGGATCGGGAAAGCCATCATCCAGATGGTAGCTGGTATGTTCCTTAATAAACTTGCGCTTTAAATGAGCGGCTTGTTCAAAATGAAAACCTGCAGTTAGTAAAGCATCTCCGGTGTTTTGAATCTTATTGCCAAACTTCTCAGGCTTAATTACGGGTAAATGGCCTGCTACAAAAGTGCCGCTTCCTGTTTTACTTTCCAGCCAACCTTGGACAATTAGATCGTCATAAGCTCTAATCACGGTTTTTCGATGAACGGAAAGTAACTCAGCCAAATGTCGAGAGCTAGGTAATTTCGTTGCAGGTTGTAGGATGCCTTCTATAATGGCGTGGGTTAATTTTTTGGCTAATTGAACATATAGCGTTATAGAGTTGCCTTTGTTTAAATTAAGGGTCGAGAAAAACGGGTGCATAACCGGACTACTTGTTTTGAAAAAATTGGATGATAACAGGCATCCAATAAAGATACAATTTTGTTAAAAAGAAAATATAATGAAAAAAACAACCAATCAGCTCATCCCGAGCCGGGCAGCAAAACGGGCAAATTTTGATGTTGAAACTATCTATCCAATATTGGATGAAGCCTTGTTCTGTACCATAAGTTACGCCATGAATAATAAACCCTATTCTATTCCAACGTCATTTGTGCGTTATGGAGATAAGATTTATATTCATGGTTCTGTAGGGAGCCATTTTATTCGGGAATTGGATAAGGGGATACCAGTTTGCATAACTGTTATGTTGACTGATGCCCTTGTGGTTGCCAAATCGGCACTGAGCCACTCTGTGAATTATCGGTCAGTGGTGATATTCGCTACGGGAGAAAAGGTAGAAGATGAAAAGGGAAAGCTTGAATCCTTTGAGTGGCTTATGGATAAGATAGTGCCGGGCAGCTGGAATTATCTTCGTCCGATAACGGAGAGTGAGATACGCAGAACAGCAGTTCTGGCATTTAACCTGGCTGAGGCATCGGCGAAAATTAGGGAAGGGATGCCTAACGACGAGGCAGAAGATAAATTGTTACCGATATGGTCGGGTATTATTCCGTTGCAAACCTCAAGACTACAGCCAATAGCGGATGAAATGAGCCAGCAAATTCCGCTTCCTGATCATTTAAGTCATATTGGGAATAGTTAAGATGCCGATAAGCTGGCCGTTCTTCTTTTTCCAGCTTTAAAACTACTCACCGAATCACGCACTTTTAATATGAGATTCGGTGAGTATTTTGGTTTTTACACAAAAACAAAAAAGCTTGCAATCATTTGATTTGCAAGCTTTTACGTAGTTTTAATACTACCTTCTGTGATCCCGCTGGGATTCGAACCCAGGACCACTACATTAAAAGTGTAATGCTCTACCAGCTGAGCTACGGAATCATTATTGAGATCGCAAAGATAGAATTTTTTTATAATAAACAATAAGCATTTAAACAAACTCACCTTATCATATCTGAAACCACTGATTCACAGTAAAATATTTTTAATCTATAAATTTTGAATTTGTCTTGGATGAAAAATCGTCAGCCAAATCTGTCATGTAAATGCTTATTCAACCGTTGAAAACTTTTGATAGATAACCTCATTAAATTATAGATATTTGCCGAAATATTCTCTGAGCCTGGTTTAAATCGATAAAGCAAGATTCAGAAAACAGTAGCATATTCGAGATCAACAGATGATCATGAACAGATTTTGCAATGAACAGGAACTTCATGTGACATGAACTTAGCCCCTATTTGTTATCAATATTGTTCAATTATTTTGTTCGAAACATGCTCCGGGAATTTTAAATTCAGTTTTACATGAGTAACTTTTTATACGGAATTGATTTTGGCACAACCAATTCAGCCCTATCCATTTACGACGAACAGAAAAAGGAAATTATTGATACGATTTCTATTCCCTCTCTCATTTATTTTACCGAGACAAAAAGTTTTGTTAATGGTGAAAGTCATATTGTCGGTGAAAAAGCCATTGACGCATACTTAAATGACGGCATGAAAGGGCGATTCATTAAATCCATTAAACAAATTCTGTCGAGAAGTACCTTTACCGAAACCCGGATCCACAATAAACGCTATACCGCATCAGATTTAGTTACCCTGATTCTTAAAGATTTAAAGGCAAAAGCAGATCAAATCATAGGTGAAGAATGCAATAAGGCTGTAATTGGAAGGCCGGTATTTTTCGATGATGACAACACTTCTAAAGATACCTTGGCACAAACCCGATTAAAAAAGGCAGCTGAAATGGCTGGCTTTACGGAGGTGCGTTTTCAGTTTGAGCCTATTGGTGCAGCTTTCGCTTATGAAAAAACCATCAAGGAAAAAGAAAGGGTGCTGGTAGCCGATTTAGGTGGCGGTACTACTGATTTCACTTATTTAATCCTTGACCCTGAAAAAGTTGGGAGCAACGACCGTAAAAATGATATGATTGCTTCAGGTGGAATTTATATTGGTGGTGATAGCCTGGATTCTGCCTTTATGTGGGATCGTGGAACACCTTACTTCGGCAAAAATACCATGTATGAAGCTACACCGGGGAAAAAGTTAAACGTACCGAAATCGCTTTTCGCCAATATCTGTACCTGGGATAAAATGAATTTCTTTAATGGCCTGAAAATCCAGAAAGAAATGGAGGATTACTACTATTATTCCGGCAATGATCCGAAGTTTAGAAACCTGATTACCCTGGTCGATCAAAATTTAGGCTATTCTGTTTTCAGGGCCATTGAAAAAACAAAGATTGAACTTTCCGATCAGGCACAATCTGATTTCCGGTATTCCAACATGGGGATTGAAATAGATGAAAGCATTTCTATAGCTCAATATAATGGTATTATAGAAAAGGATGTCAATAAAATTGAAGCCTATCTCAATCAATTTATGGAACTCCACAAAATTAAACCAGAAGATATCGATTGTTTATTCTTAACCGGTGGAACATCAATGGTGGCTGCCATTCAGCAACTGTTCAAAACCAAGTTCCCGCATATTCCACTTAACTCCGGTGATAATTTTAAAAGTGTTGCCAAAGGCTTAGCGTATAGCGGCTACCTTTTTGAAAATTAAACGATTAATCCCCCCAACCAACTTTCCCCTAACCCCTACAGCGACCCTCCTTCAATTAATCGCGATTCATCAATAATCGTTTGCGCGAATGAGCTTCCGGCAATACAACGCATCATTCTACTCAAGGCAAGTTTCCCCAACTTAAAGCCGCTGGTTTCTGCGTAAGTAATCTCCGGGTAGAACAATTTCGGAATCATGCCATCACTGATACAAATAATCCCTATATCCTGTGGAAACTTTAAGCCCTTCCGCTGTACAGCCTTCATTACGCCAGCAAGGATTTCATCACTCATACAGAATATGGCAAGGTATATCCCTTTAAAATCAGCAAGTGCTGTTAAAACGATCTGTTCTGCCTCATCAGCACTGCAGGCATTCACGGTTTGCAGTTGAATCCCTTGATTACCTTCAGCCAGTACCTGATTAAATGTATGATAGCGAACTTGGGTGATCGACATATTTTGATCGCCAAAAATACCCAATACATCCTTAATACCTTTTTTCAAAATTGCTGAAGCGGCCAGTGATGCCGCATGCTCATCGGCTACGCAAATTTTATTACACAGTTCATAAGCGGGTACCTTATCAAAAAAAATAACCGGAATACCGTATTCATCCATTTTTAAAAACGGCGCAATATCTTTAGTTTCTGTCGTGATGGATATAAATACACCAGATACCCGCTTAAGCCTGCAACTTTTTAAAATCTCCAGTTCAATTTGCGGATCATTAGAAGAACGGTAGATAAATACGGAATATCCATACCGCCGGGCATCCTCCTCAATGGAACTAATGAAAGAGTGATAAAAGAAATTGGATAAACTAGGCACTACAATCGCAAATTCTTTATTGTTATGCGTGCGAAGATTCACCGCATATGGATTGGGATCATATTCTATCAAAGCTGCCAGCTCATTTATCTTTCGTTTGGTTTCAGCAGAAATGTCTGGATGATCTTTCAATGCCCGGGAAACAGTTGATATACTCACGTTTAATTGCTCGGCAATTTTCTTCAAAGTTGGGTTCGGTCTCATCTTCATACTTGGTTGATCAAATATAAGTTTTCCACAACAAACATTTGCGGAAATGTTATCGCAAACGTTTGCGGTAATTATTAGATTCAATTTGATGGTTTTAAATTGAATTAAACCTATCTTCATATTATAAACAAGTGGCAATGTAGCGGTAACCCGCCTTTTGCTACGCACAACTAACCAAATAATAATGACTGATGCTGTAGTGATACGAGTACAGTGTAAAAAGATATTATGAGATTTCTCTATCTGCGAATGATAATCTGCTTGCTTATAATCTGTGTTGGAAAAACCCATGCACAGAAAAAAATAAGGCAACCCAAATGGTGGAAAGAAGCTATTATTTATCAGATATATCCAAGAAGTTTTAAGGATAGTGATGGCGATGGAATTGGAGATTTAAAGGGGATTATCTCCAAGTTAGATTACCTGAAAAGCCTGGGCATCGATGCTGTATGGCTAAATCCGATCTTTTCTTCGCCTAATGATGATAACGGATACGACATTAGTGATTACCGCAGTATCATGAAAGAGTTTGGCACAATGAAAGATTTCGATGCCTTACTGAAAGGCCTTCACCAGCGAAATATTAAATTGATACTGGATATGGTATTAAACCACAGCAGTGATGAGCATGAGTGGTTTAAACAGGCCAAACAATCTCGTACCAACCCCTACCATAATTATTACCATTGGTGGCCTGAAGAAAAAGGAAAGCCTACCCCACGTTACAGCTTCTTTGACGTTAATAATGATGCCTGGAAATACGATGCAATTACAAAATCCTATTACCTCCACTATTTTTCGCAAAAGCAACCCGATTTAAACTGGGAGAATGAAAAGCTTCGCAATGAAATATATAATATGATGAAATTCTGGTTGGATAAAGGCATAGATGGTTTGCGGATGGATGCTTTTCAATATGTTTCAAAAGATACCACCTGGAAAAAATACCCGGAAGGTTACGAGAAAAATATCATTAATTATTACGGAATGGGTCCGAATCTGCACCATTACCTCAAAGAAATGAACAAAGAAGTGATGAGCAAATACAACGTCATGACGGTTGCTGAAGGTGCCGGAAGCACATTGGAAGATGCACATGCTTTGGTTGATGAAGATAGACATGAATTAAATATGGCCTATCATTTTGAAATCATGGACATCGGGAACGATCCCAAAGGTTACCTGCTCACCGATTTAAAGAAAGCCTTTACCAAATGGGAAACATCATTTGCCGATAAAGGCTGGCTGGCTGTTTTTCTGGCGAATCATGATGTACCCAGAATGGTAAGTAAATATGGCAATGATAGCCCTGAATTTAGACAAGCTTCTTCAAAATTATTAACCACACTGATCATGACCATGCGGGGAACGCCATTTTATTTTAATGGAGATGAATTGGGCATGTCGAACATTAAGTTTGATCAGATTGAAGACTACCGCGATATCGCCACCATTAATGCCCATAAAAATGCGGTTTTAAAAAAGAAAAACCTCAAAACCTTCATGGCTAAGCAGCAATTCATATCTCGCGACAATACCAGAACGCCTTTTCAATGGGATAACACCGCAAATGCAGGTTTCAGTAGCGGAACACCGTGGATCAAAGTGAATCCAAATTATAAATCCGTTAACGCATTTGCGGAGGAGAAAGATCCAAACAGTGTACTAACCTATTTTAAAAGGATTGTTGCATTTAGAAAAGCAACACCAACCTTAATGTATGGCAATTATCAGGCATATGACCTCGAAAATCCGGATGTATACTGCTACACCAGAACAGATGAAAAAGAAAGCCTGCTGGTGTTGTTAAATTTTTCTTCAAAGGAAATTAACTATCATGTTGATCAGAAAATTAATACCACCGCAGCAGCACCGGCCATTAATAATTATACAGAATCTCCTTCCAAAAAAAATAATAACATCAAACTGATGCCATGGCAGGCAGTGGTTTATAAACTGAACAAGCATTAACATGATCGTTGCACAACCAGAAAAAGGAGAGAAAATCTCTAACGCGGTTAAACTTAATTTCGGTTCCATCATCGCCATGAACATGGGCTTTTTTGGCATCCAATACAGCTTTGGCTTGCAGCAAACCAATATGACTCCCATTTATTCTTATCTGGGCGCCCATGCAGATCAATTGCCTCTGCTTAATTTAGCCGGACCAATGACGGGCCTGATTATTCAGCCGGTTATTGGTGCCATGAGTGATAAAACCACGAGCAGGTTCGGCAGAAGACGTCCGTATTTTTTAATTGGTGCCATCATTTGCAGCATCTGCCTATTTGCCATGCCTTACAGCAGTTCCATCTGGATGGCTGCCGGCATTTTATGGATTCTGGATGCCGGAAACAACATCACCATGGAGCCATGCCGGGCTTTTGTAAGTGATAAATTACCTACTGAGCAGCATGCCCTGGGTTTTCTAACCCAGAGTTTTTTCACTGGTTTAGGCATTACCCTGGCCAACCTTACACCGGGCATCCTTATCGCCGCTGATTTAATCAGCATTCATGCCAGAAGTGGAAATAATATACCATACACCACTTATGCAGCTTTCTTTATCGGCGGTGTGGTATCTATCGGATCCATTATGTACAGTTGCTTTAGCACTAAAGAAACGTCTTTAACTCAGGAAGAAATTCAGGATATCAAAGCAGCTTCAGGAGGCATCGGAAGCATTTTGAAAGACATCAACGAAGCATTTAAAACCATGCCGCTGACCATGAAAAAGCTGGGAATTGTTTACCTGTTTAACTGGTACGCCATGTTTATATACTGGCAATTTATTACGCTTTGCCTCGCTAAAACCATTTATAATACCAGCGATGCCGCATCAGCAGGTTTTGCATCGGCACAGTTACTCACCGGAACTGTAAATGGTGGCTATAACGTAGTTACTTTTTTAGTCGCGTTTCCACTAGCCTTTTTTGCCCGGAAAATCACGGCAAGGCGGGTTCATTTGTTAAGTTTAATCTTTGGTGGCATCTGCCTGATCTCCCTACCGGCGATACACGACGCAAAACTTTTATTTATCCCGATTATGGGTTTGGGTGTGGCCTGGGCCAGTATGATGGGTACGCCTTATGCCATGCTTGCCGGGAGTATTCCCAAAGAAAAAACAGGCATTTTTATGGGCATCTTAAATATGTTCATCGTCATGCCAATGCTCCTGGAAACCATCACTTTTAAATATGTATACAAATATTTGTTAGGTCATCACCCTGAAAATGCGATCATCTTTGCCGGTGTACTCATTACCATTGCCGGTGGTTTTGTTTTATTAATCAGACGCAAGGATCTTCAAGTTTAAACTCATGGTAAACGAAAAATCATATCAGCAAGCGCTGAACCTTTTACACGAAGCCTCAACACCATTCGGATTTGTAGCCGCCGTAAATGAATACGACAATTACAAACGCGTTTGGACCAGGGATGGCGTTATTACCAGCATTGCCGCGCTGTTAAGTGGCGATGAGCAATTAATTAAAACAGCTCAATCAACCATCGATACCCTCTTTAACAAACAGCACGCAAGTGGTTTTATGCCTTCAAATGTTTCGCCAGCAGATGGTGCAGCCAGTTACGGCGGTACATCGGGCAGAGCCGATAATCCTTCCTGGGCTGTCATTGGCTTATGTACATACACCATTTTAACCGAAGATTATAGTCTATGGAAAAAATATCAGCAACAAGTGGAGAAATGCCTTGCGGTGATGGAAGCCTGGGAATTTAACGGGAAACACCTGATTTATGTGCCGCAAAGCGGCGATTGGGCTGATGAATATATTCAACATGGCTACATTCTTTTTGATCAGCTGCTTCGTGTTTGGGCTTTGAGACTGACTTTCAGGCTGACAAAAAATGCAGTTTATTCAAAAAAAGCACAAAACATTACCGCTGCTATTATCAATAATTACTGGAAAACCGAACAACCAAAAAATGCCTATGCACCTAATCTGCTACATCAGTTAACAGATGCTTCCGGCAATTTCTGGCTGATGGGCTTTAACCCGGCAAGGATTTACGCCTATTTCGACCTTCAGGCAAATGCCTTTTCTTTGTTACTGGGTATTGGAAATGACCAGCAGAACAATATTTTGTTGAAATATCTAAAAGATAATTATGCAGAAAATCAATCGCTGATTCCATCATTCGCACCAACGATAGAAGTACACAATGCCGATATGAATGAATTGAAAAATAACTATGCTTATTCCTTCAGAAACCTGCCAAATTATTTCCACAATGGTGGTTTGTGGCCGGTATGGAATGGCTGGATGGCAGCAGCATTACATTTAAATGGGGAAACAGATATGGCACTTCATTTAACCATGAATATTCACGCGGCTAATCAAAATGAAAACAGCTTTAATGAATGTCTGCACGGCTTGGCCAAAACACCTTGCGGTGTAGAAAAATGTACCTGGAGCGCCGCCGGTGCCATCATTGCTGAACAAGCCTTGACTCATCCGGAATTTAAAAACTTATTTAAAGCGTAGTGCGCAAGCAAATGGAATCTATCAATAACATTTCACAAAAAAAGGCACTGGTTATCGGTGAATTACTGGCTGATATCATTTCTGAGGAAAATATCCCCTCCCTGGCCTCACCGTCGGCATTTAAAATTAGCCAGGGCGGAAGTGCGGCTAACTTTTGCTGCAACCTGAAATGGCTGGGCATACCTGCGGATTTGGTGGCCACTGTTGGCCATGACAACCTGGGCCTTTTCTTAAAGGATGAGCTTGAAACCGCAGGGCTTTCCAATCGATATGTACTGCGCTCGCCCAAACACCAAACCACGATCGTGTTAGTTGGAAAAAATCCGGAAACACCAGATTTTATAGCTTACCGCAGTGCGGATGCTTACATTACAAAAATTGAAGATCAACTGATCGAATCTGCAGATCTGCTGCATACCACTGCTTTTTCACTGAGCCTCTCCCCTGCACGTGAGACCATTCTGGCTGCTTTTTCAAAAGCAAATCTACTTCACAAAGAAGTTTCCATCGATTGGAATTTCGCACCTTCCGTGTGGGGTGACAATGATGGCCAGGCAGTTTTCGAGAAAATTTGCCAGTTAAATCCCTTGCTGAAGATCAGTGTGGATGACCTCGAGCGCTTCAGGGGAAAATCATTAAGCATGGAAGAATCCAGGGAATGGTTAGACCAGCTAGATATAAAACTGATCTGCCTCACTTGCGGTAAAGATGGTGTATGGTACAAAGAACAAAGTGGACAATGGCAATATCAGCCAGCACTTCCGGCAGCCGCCATAAAGGGGGTTACAGGCGCCGGAGATGCATTCTGGTCGGGATTTATTGCCGCCTACCTTCAGCATAAACCGCTGGAAAAATGCATCAGTTATGCGTTGGAAATCGCCAGAAAGAAAATAGAAACACCTGAACCTTTATATAAATAACAACTAACTTAAATTCAATATGAACCCATTTAAACCTGCACCACCTTAACCGCTAAGTGCGCTATTTTAAAATATATTTTTCTAACCATTAATTAAAACAACTATGAACCTTACTTTACTTAGCAATTGGTCTGTTTTCCACAATAAACAGAAATTGCATTTTTTAGGGAAACTGACAACCATTATCTTGCTAATGATTTCGCTCAGTGTTACCGCCTTTGCCCAGACTGTGGTAAAAGGAATTATCTACGACAATGACAAACTTCCGTTAGTTGGTGCTACCATTCAGGTAGCCGGCACAAACGTGAAAGCACAAACAGATGCAGAAGGAAAATACCAGATTGCTGTACCTTCAGCAACTTCAAAATTAATTGTGAGTTTTGTAGGCTTTGAATCGCAAACCGTTAGTGTAAACAATCAAACCCTGGTAAACGTTACGCTCGCTTCGCTTAATAATCTGGATGCAGTTGTGGTAGTAGGTTATGCCTCGGTTAAGAAAAGCGATCTTACCGGAGCCGCTGCCACTGTTTCAGCAAAGGATTTTAATAAAGGTCCGCTTAATGCGCCCGATCAGTTGATTCAGGGGAAAGTTGCCGGTGTGCAAATGATTAACAACAGCGGTCAGCCAGGCGGTGCCTCTACTGTTCGCATCAGGGGAAATTCGGCCATTACAGGATCCGGACAACCTTTATATGTTGTAGATGGTGTGGCATTAGACGGACGTTCGGCCAGGCCTTCTGCCAGCGCAGGTATTGGTACTGCTCCTGCCGGAAACCCACTCAACTTTATTAATCCGGCAGATATAGAATCCATGGAAATCTTAAAAGACGCATCGGCTACAGCCATTTATGGTTCAAGAGCGGCCTATGGCGTGGTGTTGATTACCACTAAACGCGGAAAATCTGGTGATACTAAAATAGACATCAATGCTTCTGCAGGCGTAGGTAACATTGCCCGCAAAGTTGACGTTTTAACAGGGGATGAATATCGTGCCGCACTCAAAAAATATGGTTTAACCAGTGGTGATTTTGGCACCAGTGTGAATGCTTTAGACGAGGTTTTACGAACAGCATACAACCAAAACTATTCAGTAGGCATTAGTGGCGGTACAAATGGTAATACATTCAGGGCTTCCTTGGGTTACCAGAATCAACAGGGAATTATCAAAGGTTCAGATTTTAAAAAATACAGTGCTGGTTTTAATGGAAACTTTAAGTTTTTAGAAAGCAAAAAGCTTGGTCTTGATGTAAACATGATCAGCAATCAGTATCTGGAAAATATTGCACCCATTACCACTGATGCCGGATTTACCGGAAGTTTGATCAGCCAGGCCTTATCCTGGAACCCGACGCAATCTTTCTATAATCCGGATGGAAGCTTATTCATTGATTATGGCTCTACAACGATCAATCCATTAGCTGCCCTGGCTGCAAACAGCGACAAAGCTAAAGTATCTACCATTTTAGGAAGCGTTTCGCCTTATTATAAAATTACGCCCTGGTTAGAATACAGAATGCTCGCCAGTGTAAACTACAGCACAGGGATCAGAAGAGCATCAACCAGAAGTACTTTAAACCTGCAGGGTATTCAGCCTTCGGGAGACTTCTTAGGTGGTTATGCCAGCTACTCCAATACAGAATTGGTTACGCAGCAGTTCACCAATACCTTAAATTTTAACAAAGAAATTGTTTCTAAACTGAATTTAAATGCTGTTATCGGTTATGAATATTCAAATTTCATAAATAAAAGTGCTGTTAATACGGCAACCGGTTTCGGAAATCTACCGCTTGACTACACTGATGCTTTTGAGGCTACGCTTAAGGCAAACAGAACTTTTGTAACCAGTTATGATCCAACAACTGAATTGCAATCATACTTTGCCAGGGCTATCTTTAACTATGACAATAAATACATATTAACAGCAACAGTCAGAGCAGATGGTTCAACAAAGTTTGGTACAAATAATAAATATGGTTATTTCCCATCATTTGCGGCAGCCTGGAATATTAAACAGGAAAGTTTTCTTGCCAATGTAGCCTGGCTGGATGTATTGAAAATCAGGGCAAGTTATGGGATCACCGGTAACCAGGATTTCCCTTCGGGCTCATCTCAGCAACGTTTTGTATACAGAACACCTAGCAAGGCTGGAGACCCTATTCCGCAGGTGGGTATAAATAACCAAAACGATAACTTAAAATGGCAGGAAGATAAACAAACCAACGCCGGTATAGATTTTGGCCTATTCGGAAATAAACTGACGGGATCTATCGATTATTTTAATAAAACCACAAAAGATTTATTATATCCGCAAACCGCATTTGCTCCGGCCGAGCAAGGTAATGTAATTACATGGAAAAACTTAAGTGGTGAGATTATCAATAAAGGCGTAGAGATGAGTTTAAATGCAAATATTATTGAAAAAGATAATTTATCATGGTCTTTAGGCGGTAATTTAACCTACATTAAAAACAGAGTCGAAAACCTGAGCGACCTGATTAAAACTGGTGCTTTAAGCGGTCAGGGATTAAGTGATGTAACCACAGAAGTGATTCAAAATGGCCTACCCTTATTTGCCATGGTAACCAGACAATACAATGGTTTAGATGCCAATGGATTTTCTTTGTATACCGATGATGGATTTACGAAATACTATGTAGGCAATCCTAATCCAAAGTTTATCATGGGTTTAAGCACAAATTTAAGGTATAAAAAATTATCTTTTAGTGCTAACTTTAATGGTTCATTCGGACAAAGTATTTACAATAATACAGCAAACTCCGTTTTAGCAATTTCCAACCTGGGTTCCAGAAATGTTTCTTCAGGCATTCTTGCTTTACCCGTACAGGAATCTCTTGCAAACCCAATTGCAGCATCTTCCAGGTACATCGAAAAAGGTGATTATGTAAAACTAGCCAATGCAACCTTAAACTATAACATCGGCAATATCGGAAAAGCGATCAAATCATTAAATGTTTATATCAACGGCCAGAATCTTTTCGTCATTACGAACTATACCGGTTTTGATCCGGAAGTAAATGTAAACAAAAGTGTGAATGGTGTTCCTTCTGCCGGCATAGATTATACCGCATATCCAACAGCAAGAACATTCAATTTTGGTGTTAATTTTTCTCTTTAATCCTTCAATAGTAATCAAATGAAAAATAAATATATCATTGCTTGTATAGCAGCGACTTTAGCGCTATCCGGCTGTACCAAATTAGATGAAAATTTAAATGGGCAGGTAAATTCAGGTACACTTTCTCAGGGGAACGTACCAGGATTAATTTCTGCCGCTTATATTGCCATGAGAGGTCCCTATCAAGCCCCATGGAACTGGTCTGCTTTGCAGGAAGTAACCTCTGATGAGGCAATTGTTCCGACAAGAGCAGGAGACTGGGATGATAATGGTGCATGGAGAGCACTCCATTTACACAAGTGGGCTGCAGATGATGCCAGAATATCTGGCGTATTCAGAGATCTAAATAGCATAAGTTATGCGGCTACTACGGTTTTAAGATTCAGTCCAACGCCGGCACAGGCAGCTGAAGCTCGTTTTCTGAGGGCTTTTGCACAATTTTCCATTTTAGATGGCTGGGGCCAGGTGCCTTACCGGGAAACTGGTGAAGGTGTAATACTGCCTTCCAAGGTTAGAAATGCAGCTGATGAAATTGCTTATTTAATCAGTGAGTTAACTGCCATTATTCCAGACTTGCCAAATGGTCCAGCAAACTTGGCAAATAAGAATGCTGCAAAAACCCTACTGATGAAAGTCTATCTGAATAAAGGCGCATTCTTAAACCGTACCGCACCTACATTTGATGCTGCTGATATGGCCAAGGTGATTTCATTAGCTGATGAAATTGCAACAGGCGGATATGTATTATCTGCGAACTATTTCGACAACTTTGCGCCTTCTAATAATGTTCTTTCAAAAGAAAACATTTTTACTGCAGAAAATACTGCAGGAAATGACGGAAGTGATTTAGATGGACAATGGAAGTGTACGCTTCACTATAACCAAAATCCGAATGGCTATAATGGATTTGCAACCTTATCCAATTTTTACGGCAAATTCGAGGCTACCGATCAAAGAAGAGGGGGTACATATACAGGTCAAACCAATATTTCAGGAATCAGAGTAGGCTTTTTAGTTGGTCAGCAATTTGACCAAACCGGTGCGGCTTTAAAAGACAGAAAAGGAAATCCATTGGCCTTTACTCCGGAGGTAAGCATCATTGAAAGAGATCCAAATCACCTGGAGGTAGCCGGAATACGGGTAATTAAATATCCAATTGATTACCAAAATGCCGGCTCCAGAAAACCTGATAACGATTGGGTATATTATCGTTATTCTGATGTTTTATTGATGAAAGCAGAGGCTTTACTCAGAACTTCGCAAGCGGGCGCAGCCCTGACGATTGTCAATTCCATCAGAACAGTTAGGGGCGCATCAACATTAGGTACCTTAACGCTGGATAATTTGTTAGATGAACGGGGCCGTGAATTGTATTGGGAAAGTTTCAGAAGACAAGACTTAATTCGTTTTGGTAAATTCCTTGCCGCCTGGCAGGAAAAAGCAGCCAGCGAGGCAAAATATCTTTTATTCCCTATTCCTGATAATCAACTGGGCAATCCAAACCTGATTCAGAATCCGGGATATTAATTTTTTAAAAAAACCTTCACTTGCGAAGTCTTAAAAGCCGTAACCCGGCAAGACTTCGCAAGTTTTCATCCGTTAAAATGGAAACGGTATCGATTATTTTTTATCGTCCAATCAATTGCTCAGGTAGGAGAACCAATCTTCATATGTAATTTTTGCATTACATTTAATCGCAGCATAACGATTTAAAAAAAGCATAATTCTGACATTTAACCGCTAAATCAAGCTAAAAACTGATTTAAGCCATCATTTTCATCCACAAATCCATCAAATTAGGCTTAAGTTTTACAATCCTGACAATAAAAAAACAAAATCCTATTAAATCTATAAAACCAAGCGTTAAGATTTGTTGTTCCCTACATATCCGTTAACCAAATTATAGACCTATGGAAACTCAAAATATTTCGACTACAGCTCGTAAAGAGTTAATCGACATTTCTGACGAACAAGATCGCAATTACTGGGCAGCAAGACTCGGCGTAAGCAGCGAAAAATTAAAATCAACAATTAGAGCGATCCACAGTATGGAGTTTTCTAAATTAAATGATTTTTTAAGATTGGAAAAAATTAAATCTGCCAGCACTTATCAACGTTTCGTTAATTCTTAAAATAAAGGTGATGTTAGTAGAAAAGAATAGTGCGAAAAGGGAAGACAAAATGACTAAACCTGCCATTACAGATGCCAATCACCTGATTGATTTGCCTGTCCAGGAAAAATTCTTTAGCCGGAAAATGGGTGGTGATGCCGTAAATCATCCAAAAGCGACCATTAAGTTATTGACCATTCCTTATCCAAAAAACGGATTGGCCAATTTACTTTAATCTTAAGAAAAAGGGAGATTAAAAAATCTCCTTTTTTACTCCTCTGATTTTAAAACCAGTATAGATCTTCCGCCAACAGTAAGCACTTCAGCGGCTTCATGTAAGGATAAGTCATCCTTAGATATTTCTCCCGTACCGGTATCTAAAACCTTTCGCCATTTTTTAGCGTAATCTTCGCTGGGTAATTGATATTGAAGGCCCTCGTAATGGGCATTAAATATAATAAAGAAATGATTGTCCAGGATGTCTTCGCCCATTGGTCCTTTACTCTGAATGCCCTCGCCATGAAAATATATCCCGATAGACCTGGCGAAATCACTTTCCCAGTTATAGCCTTTCATTGGATTGCCATCAGGTGTAAACCAGGCAATGTCTTTAACCCCATCATCGCCAACTTCCTGTCCGTTAAACCATTTTCTTCTTCTTAGACTCGGATGATTTAAGCGTAACTCAATCATTTGTTGTGTAAAATATAACAATGATTCATCTACGGCATTCCAATTTAACCAGGACAGTTCATTATCCTGGCAATAGGTATTATTATTGCCAAGTTGTGTTTTTCCCATTTCATCTCCGGAAACCAGCATCGGGATACCCTGAGATAAAAATAAGGTAGCCAGGAAATTTCTTTTTTGTTGTTGACGAAGCTGCACGATATGCTGGTCATCGGTTTCACCTTCTGCACCACAATTCCAGGATCTGTTGTGGTCTTCTCCATCCGAATTATGATCTAAATTTGCCTCATTGTGTTTTTCGTTATAGGAAACCAGGTCATGAAGCGAAAATCCATCGTGGGCAGTAATGAAATTTATACTTGCCGTAGGCCTTCTATAATCTTCCTGGTATAAATCCGGGCTCCCTAAAAATCGTTGTGCAAATTCACCGAGCATATTTGGGTTTCCGCGCCAGTAATCGCGCATCGTATCGCGGTACATGCCATTCCATTCAGCCCAGCCCGGAGGAAATTTACCTACCTGATAACCACCATCACCTACATCCCAGGGTTCAGCAATTAATTTCACCTGCGAAATCACGGGATCCTGATGTATAATATCAAAAAAGGCACTTAGCCTGTTTACTTCATGCAGTTCTCTGGCCAGCGTAGAAGCCAGATCAAAGCGAAAACCATCTACGTGCATCTCCTGAATCCAGTAACGCAAACTGTCCATAATAAAACGAAGCACATTGGGTAACATGGAGTTTAAGGTATTTCCGGTTCCGGTATAATCAGTATAATAACGCCTGTTTTCTTCCAGGCGATAATAGGCACCATTATCAATCCCTTTAAAGGATAAAGTTGGCCCAAGTTCATTGCCTTCGCCGGTATGGTTATAAACCACATCTAAAATCACTTCAATCCCTTCGGCATGGAGTGCTTTAACCATATCTTTAAATTCGTCTACCTGTCCGCCTCTTACATCGGATGAGGCATAGCGAGAATCGGGTGCAAAGAACCCAATGGTATTGTATCCCCAGTAATTGGTCAATCCTTTTTCCTGCAGATGATGATCTGATATAAACTGGTGAACAGGCATCAGCTCCACTGCGGTAACGCCCAGCTTCTTCAGGTAATCAATGGCCACCGGATGTGCCAATCCGGCATAAGTTCCACGGATATTTTCAGGAATTTCAGGATGCGTTTTGGTAAAGCCTTTAACATGCATTTCATAAATCACCGTTTCGTGATAATCGGTTTTGGGATGCACATCTCCGGTCCAGTCGTAGGCCGGGTTGATCACCACTGATTTCGGAATAAAGGCGGTATTATCACTTTCGCTAAAGCTCAGGTCCATCAGCGGATCACCCAGGTTATAGCCAAACAGTGAATTATCCCACCTGATGTTTCCGGCAATCGCTTTGGCATAAGGATCTAACAATACTTTGTTCGGGTTAAACCGGCACCCGTTTTCAGGCTCGTAAGGCCCATGTACACGATAGCCATAAAGCTGGCCGGGTTTAATATCGGGAATATAAGCGTGCCATATTTCGTGAGATCTCTCCAGAATAGTTATCCGGTCTGTTTCTGTATCTGCGTGTTCATGATCGTAAAAACAGAGTTCAACAGCAGTTGCATTTTCTGCAAAAAGTGCAAAATTCACTCCTTTACCATCCCATGTGGCGCCTAAGGGATAAGCATCTCCTGGGAATTGTAAAATTTCGGGCATTATATTTTTTAATTAGATGGTTAAATTTTTAGCCATTGACGGATAATATCATATTGCTTACAGCATATTTTCCGATCAGCCTATTTAAAAGTAATATTCAGCACTAAAAGTTTTAACAAAATGAATTTGCTGACGACAACATTTTTCATCAAATGAATCTGACGCCCCAATTAAGTTAAACAACTTACTACTAACAAGCGAGTTAAGGCATAAAATAATGATATAAACTATTCAGTGCAGCCCTGCTAAAATCTGGAAAATCTCCGGTGTAGGTGGCATTTATTCCATTGGTAATAATTACAAAGCCAAATTTTTGCTCCGGATTAAAAAACATGGTACTGTACAATCCATAGGCAGAGCCGGTATGCCCAATCAGTTTTACCCCCGGAATTAAATTACTGGTTTGGCGAAGTGCCAGGCCATATTCTTCGTCCTCCGTAATTTTGGTTTGCATGAGCCTTGAATGCTTTTTGGACATGATTTTTACACCATCAGCCTGACCATAGTGCATATGCATAATCATATATTTCGCTAAATCAGTTGCCGAAATTTTCATTCCGCCCGTTGGCGAAAAAATGGGCGTGCTGTAACCCATTACATACTGGCTGATTTCTTCCCGCCTGGGCGCATAGGCAGCCGGCGATGGCGTGAAACTTTTGGTATCTGTATGGTATTCATAAAGCTTCACAAACCGATTGCTATCTAAAGAATCGACACAATAGCCTCCATAAAGTCCCAGCGGTTTCAGGATATGTTTTTCAATGTACTGATCAAAACGCTCACCTGATTTTTTTTCAATAATGGTTCCGATAAGATTAAAATTCAGGTTGCAGTACTGATATCCTTTTCCGGGCGCATAGTCGTTATAACACTTTGCGTAATCCGGGTTTTTATCAGGGTTAATCAAATCCAGGTTCAGGTATCCCTGGCTATCATTTAAACCGGAAGTGTGCGAAAGTGCCATTTTAAGTGTAATTTTCTGATCCGGAAATTTTGGATTTCTAATTTTAAAACCAACTAAATCACCGAAATCATCATTAAGAGACAATTTCCCGGCCTCAATCAGCTGCATAATAGCGGTGGCAGAAAAAGATTTTGAAATGGAGGCGATCCGGAAAATATCCTGATCAGTTAATGGCGTTTTATGCTCCAGATCCTTCAAACCAAAAGAGTGCGTATAGATAATTTTGCCTGCTTTTACTACTGCAACAGCAGCACCAACGGCATTAAACCTGTTCATCACCTGTTCAAAATCTGCTTCAGCACCTTCCTGTTGTGCCCTGGCCATGCCAAACTGAAGCAGCAAAACCATTATCATGATCAGTTTGGAAAAAAAAGAAGAAATCATATGTCTGAATTAAAAAGGAATATCACGGTGAATCATAGCAGATGCTTTATTTTGCGTCATTTGTTTCCAGCCAATGTCCGTCCGGATCTTTAAAATAAACTTGTTTTATGCCATCAACCCTGAGGGTAACCGCTCCTGCTTTGCCTGTCCAGTCTTCGAAGGCAATGTTTTTCGCTGATAATATTTTAATAAACGTATCAATAGAAGACACGCTAAAGCAAAGGTGTTCGTTTTTATCGAAAATTTGATTGCCTTTGGCCCCCTGAATCAGATGTAAAGCTCCGGCATTCCCCAAAGAAAACCAGGTGTGTTTACCATCTTTAAAGGGCTCCGGAATTTCCTTTAAATTAAATACAGTACCATAAAAGGCTGTTGATTTATTTAAATCGGATACATAAACAGCAATATGATTTAAAACTGCGGGTTTTTGCTGTGCCATAGTATGTTGAAAGAAGAAAAAAGATAGCAATAACAATGAAGAAGGGATAATTTTTCTCATACCTAAATATCTGATTTTATCCTTCAATTTATAAAAAAAATGGGGTTTTTATCAAAACCTACTTACAAAGTTACATTGGTGGAGATGCTTTTTTATGGTCGACGCGTATGGAAAAAAATTGATGGGTCTGATCTACCGTTCTAGAGAAGAAGAACAGAAAGAAGGAAGTAAAATAACTGATGACTGATGAACATCAACCACCAGTTATGGGATTTTTTATTGACGGGAAAGGGTTTCAAATTCTGCTGCAGATAAATTAATGTCTGCTGCTTTCAGGTTTTCTTCCAGGTGTACAATTGATTTGGTACCCGGAATGAGCAGGATATTATCTGAACGCTGAAGTAACCAGGCCAATGCAATCTGGGCAGTAGTGGCCTGATGTGCTGCTGCAATCGCTTTAATTTTATCTTCCAGTTTGGTAGGTCCCGAAGCCAATGGAAACCACGGAATAAAGGCCAGGCCTTTTTCAGCAGTATAATCCAATACATCTTCCCATTTTCGATCCCCCAGGTTATACATGTTTTGTACAGAAGCTATAGGTAAAAGATCCTGCACCTGTTTAATTTCATTTACACCAACTTCAGATAAACCCACTTGTTTAATCTTTCCAGCTTTAACCGCCTCAATTACTGGTGCAAGTGTTTTTTTTACATCCACATTCGGATCAATCCGGTGCAGCTGCCACAGGTCAAGCTGTTTAACATTTAGCCTTTCCAGGCTTCCTTCAATGTCAGCTTTAATTTTCTCCGGATGACCATTTGGAACCCATTTGTTTGGTCCGGTTCTGTCAAAGCCACCTTTGGTCGCAATCAACAATCCGGATGGATAAGGATGTAATGCATCTGCGATCAGTAATTCATTAAATTTTGGTCCGTAAGCTTCGGCAGTATCAATAAAATTCACCCCGTTTGCTACAGCGGCCTGCAAAACTTTTTTGGCATTTTCACGGTCTTCCACCTCACCAAAAACACCCTGTCCGGTTAACTGCATGGCGCCATAACCCAAACGGTTAATTTCAATATCGCCTAATTTGAATGTTAAATTCATCTGTTATATGTGCTAATATTTAAAAAGATATATGATAACTAACTGGAAAATGATGCTGAATGTTTGTTCCGGAAAAAATTATGATCATGCCGCTACAAATGTAAATGCCATCGCTTCAGCACCATCAACCAATGGCATATTTGGCCAGAAAAGATCTTTTACTCACCAGTTGCAGATAGCTGTAATGGCCTGAAATCTGGTATCTTTTTCTTAGCCGGTATAAAAAGTGCCCACCGAAGTCGATAAAAACAGGGCACGACACCTGCATCCAGGCCTGATGTGGATGGCGCCAGCTGAAAGCATAAAATGCTGTACTGACAGGAACTGATTTTAAATCCTGGTGGTAGAAATTAAGAATCGCGGGATTGGGATTTTGTGTTAGCGCATCAATTTTACGGATCATCGAAAGATGCTCCGAGAGGCAAAATTCAAAATCATCAAGCGCAGGATGATGGGGATCAGGAATTGACTTTAAAATTTTAAAGCCCTTGAACTTTAATCCGTTCACTAACCAGATTAATTTGGGATAAAAGGCTTCACGTGCCTGTAGTTCTGTTAATGAAATGGCTGAGTTTTGAAGTTCAATGGTGATTCCGGCAGCGGTATGGATATCGGCCCGGTGAAACTCCAGCAGTTTTTCATCAAAAAAATTTACTTCACGAAAATTAACCGGAAATTCAGCTTTCCATTCGCGGTGCCAGATGGTTTCATTTTCCCACCAGGAATCACATCTGTCTGCCACCGCATGTGCCCAGTGTTTAATGTTAATGGATCCGCATTTGGCAATTACCTTTTGCCCGCAACACATGCAAATGCCCTGCGCACCCCTTACCGCTTCGGCTTTACATCCGTTTAATAGGGCATATTGCATTTGGTATGGCTATTCGTTCCCTTTAAAAATATTCATCACAGCAGTTTTCCACTGAATGTAGCCTAAATCGCCACAAACCCGGCCAACATACTGTTCTACCTCTTCCGGTACATCATTTACAATGCGCCAGCGAATCTTATATTTTGGATTATAACTGATGTACACCACTAGATCATCACTGCGTTGCCCTACGGCTTCCATGGCTTGTAAATGGATATCACGTAAGTCATCCGCAGCCACCTTAAGCCGCTCATTCATAATTTTACCCAGTGAATGGTCTGGTCGAAAATCTGTTTCAAATATTGCTAAAACGGTAACAGTCATATTATCCCCTATTCTTTGAAAACAGCCAGCTGCTTTCTTCGCTAAATCATCAATAACTCTTTCGAGACAAACAAATCTATACTAAAATACTTAGTAAACAAAAATATTAAAGATATTTTCTTTAGTTGAATGTCATATTTAAAAACATCACTGAGCATCAACAGGATACCTTTTCCATTTCTTCAGGGCAATAAGGTCCCAAATCTGGATCAACAATTATGATGATGATTTTGTGCATAACCTGTATAGAAAAGAGTGCCAGGATCAGTTCAATTCTGTGCATCTTTGCAAAAATTAGCGAAATGCTTTCAGGAGATCAGTAAGTAAAGATGGATAACAAGCACAATTTGGAAAATTCGGATCAGGATCATCAACTTATCCTTGATTTTATTCAATTCACCAACCAACCTATATTTTTAACGGGAAAGGCAGGAACCGGGAAAACCACACTCTTGCGTAAAATCAAGTCCACCACTGCTAAAAATTTCGCCGTTGTGGCACCCACTGCTGTAGCTGCCATCAATGCAGGCGGGGTAACCATCCATTCTTTTTTCCAGATGCCCTTTGGTCCCATTATTCCAAATCAGCCTGGCGAAGCTTCTAAAGAACTGAAATACGCTGAGGATAAAATTAAATTACTGAAATGCCTTGAACTTCTGGTGATTGATGAGATCAGTATGGTCAGGGCAGATATGCTCGATTTTATTGACCAGACACTCAAAAATGTAAAAGCATCTAATTTACCCTTTGGTGGCGTACAGGTTTTAATGATCGGCGACCTTTACCAGCTCTCACCCATTGCACATGATGCCTGGCATATCCTTAAGGATTATTATTTAAGCCCTTACTTTTTCGATAGTTTAATTCTAAAGCGGATTTCACTGCTTACTTTCGAACTGCAGAAAGTTTACCGGCAGTCTGACCCCTTGTTTCTGGATATTTTAAACCGGATCAGGGAAAACACGCTCACCCCTGCCCTTTTAAATCAGCTGAATGAACACTATGATCCAACACTGGCAGATGCCTGAAAAGAAGATTACATCACATTAACCACCCACAATAACCTGGTTGGGCAGATTAATACGGAATGCCTTGAAAAACTGGATGGTGAAACGCATGCTTTCGCAGCCAGGGTAACCGGCGATTTCCCTAAAGATGCCTATCCGGTGGATGAGGTGCTCCATTTGAAAGTTGGTGCGCAGGTGATGTTCATTAAAAACGATTCTTCAGGAAAAAAACAATATTATAATGGTAAGGCTGCGAAGGTTGTCGGTATAGAAAAAGATAGTGTTCATGTGCAGTTTCTGGATGATAGTCAGTCATTTGAAGTAGAGCGTGAAGAATGGCAAAATGTTAAATACGCACTGGATCAGGATGAAAATAAGATTAATGAAACCAATACCGGTTCCTTTGCGCAATACCCTTTTAAGCTTGCCTGGGCCATTACCATTCATAAAAGTCAGGGTTTAACTTTTGAGAAAGCCATTGTTGACATCAGCTCATCTTTTACCCATGGCCAGGCTTATGTAGCCTTAAGCCGCTGTAAAAGCCTGGATGGCCTGCTGCTTAAAGCTCCTGTGAAGATGGAAAACATCATGACAGATAAAAGGATTATTGCTTTTACAGAACAAGCTGTGAGCAAGAAGCCCACTGCAAATGATTTAAATATTTTCCAGCAGCAATATGCCTGGAACCTGATTGATGATTTATTTGATTTCGGCGTCATTCAAGGTTACTGGGGGATCCTGAAAACTGCAAAATTCAGGGCAAATGATGAAAATGCAGCACTAGATAACCTTCGCGCGGTTGTTAATGTCCTGCTGGAAAAAGACATCATCCGGGTTGCGGGAAGATTTAAAGATCAGGAACTGGTTAAAATAGATAAAAGCGCAATCCTGGAAAATGATGCGGTTTTTTTAGGCCGTCTGACTAAGGCAGCTCAATATTTTATTCCGAAACTCGAAACGGTGACCCATGAAATGAGCAAATTTGCTTCCTTAAATATTTACCTGGATGAACAATCAGAAAGGGTTTTAGCCACCCTAAGCCATTGCGCCAATGCGCTGAATGTTAAACTGGCACTCTTTAATTTTTCATGGCATCCTTTTTCGCTGGAAGATTATACTAAAACTTATCTTGGAGCAACCAATAAATTTGATCAGCGACCTAAAAAACTAACCTTCGCCAAAACCGAACTTCCTAAAGAGGTGATCAACCAGAAATTATATCAAAGCCTGGTGGACTGGAGAAAGGGCCTCAGTCAGCAGCGAAACGTTCCGGCTCATTCTGTTTTATCTGATCTGGCTTTATTAAACATTGCGGCTAAGCCTCCGCGATCGGCCGATCAATTGGCTGCGATAAAAGGTGTAGGCATTGGAAATGCGGTGGATTTAGGAAAGGAAATTTTAAAAATAGTGAATGACTATTTGGGTGCGAGTACGCTTTTTTAAGCGGAGTGAAAGATTTTATAATAAGCATAGGCACATAATATCCCTGCAAGAAAGCATAAGATCCGTACCAGCCACTTTTCTAAAATATCCTTCCCTTGCTGTGTGAGGCTATTTTCTAAACTTTTAAGCAGTTGTTCCTGCTTCATTAGTTTTTCTTTTAAATCAAGATTTTCATTCTGTAAATCAAAAATACTTTTGCCGGTATCCTGTTCCAGCTTGTTCAGGGCATAGCGACGTTTAAACCCACCTTCGCTGATAAACATATCAACACCAGCCTGTTTCCCCACCATGGCCGGCAACGGTATGCCATCTACCTGCCCTACCAAAATAACCAGATTCATCTGGACCAGAAAATCTAAATAATCTGATGCCAGACTCCCGTTACCCCTGAAAATTTTAAGCACACGATCAGATTTGATGTAAACTTCTTCATCAAATTCTTTTAGGATGTTATCCAAAAGCTCACATTTAGCCGGAGTTAAACTGATGGAATGGTTCTTCATTTAGTGGAACGTTGGTAATATCTGGCAATAAAGCAAAAATATATTTAACCTGATAGTTTTGCAATAAAATAAATACGCATTTTTAGACTAAACAGATTAAATATATTTAAAACGATTTTTCTATACCTTTCATTTTTCTGAAAATAAAAACTTATGCCAGCGCGAAACTGTTATTTAAAGAAAAATATAAAGTTATGAGAGACCAGGAAGATCAACCAAAAGACGAGAAAAAAATTGAAGATTCTGATCAGTTCCAAATGCACCGTGCAGGTGGAAACGCCGGAGAAGGACACCTGCCTAAGGAAGAAAAAGATGATTCAGCATACACAGAACAGGAAATTCCATTTGCTGATGGCGAAGGTACCAAACTGGATGAGTGGATAGAAGACGAGGATGACGAAGAAACAGATGCATAAAAAGAAAGAGCGATCATGACTGATCGCTCTTTCTTTTTATGGATTAACTAGTTCTGAAAAATTGATATAGGATAGTTAGTGCTGGCTAAAAATTTTCAATCAGCAGCATATTCGAACTAATCAATATATTTATTTTGATTTCGATAGTTAACCCTTTTGTCTTATTGCTTTTAGTATTAAAGTTAAAAAGTAGTCCCTACCTAAAAGATAAATAGCCCAGTGATTTTGAAACCGTTGAGCTATTTTTTTTATTTTTGTACCGGCTACATACAGGCTAGCAATAGCGAAAATCTAAACATACGCTAAAGACGGGGACTGAAACCGACTAACCATGCGATGAAATAGCGGTAATTATTGGAAGGTACGAAAGAAACGAAGTTTCGCTCGATTACCTGGCAGCAAAACAGGCTTTGACAAACAGACCTTAAAGCTTATTGATGAAATAGAAGAACTCGCCCCCTCCATTAAGGACAAACTCCTTTTTCTGGCCAACGCCATCATACGCGATGCTAAAACCGGCAAAGCCTATGCAGGATAATAACCGCCACCTGGAAATTCTCCAGGCGCTGGCCATCGGCACAGATCTCGTAACCGGAGAAGTGTTCCCTGCCAATAGCCCGTACAACCATCCCGAAATCATCCGAACACTTTTCTTTGCCATTAACCAACTCAAAGCCCTCGCCGAAAAAGGTAACTAGGGCCTTCCATGGAGTGAAGAAGAAGATGCATTGCTCACACAACGCTTTAACAAAGGCATCAAGATTAACCCAGCTCGCTAAACTGCACTCTCGCACTTATGGAGCAATCAAAGCCAGACTAATTAAACTTGGGTTACTACAGAAATAACAAAGCCCGATATTTTGCACTGCCCCCAAATAGTGTCTAACTTTTTGGGGGCAGTGCAGTTTTTAAACTGCTGGGCTTTGATTTATCTATTTAGCTTTGCTCAGTTTCGTAAAACCAATGTTCATCTAGCTTTTTTATTTTTTTAAGATGCCTTAGCCATTCTATATTATTGACATTTGCAATATCTTTAATATACAGCAATGACTCTAAGGAATTGAAATATACTTTCATACTAATACCCTGATTTTGAAATTCATGGCTAACATCTCTAATGTTATACTTATCCATTAGTTTAACCTTTCTTTCGGCTAGCAAAATTATCTGTTTTTCGAAAAGTTCATCTTCTTTAAAAAGCTTTTCATTATTTTTTTTACTAGTTTGAGTTAAAGTTAGCTTGCCTTTATCTACATCGAAAAAAAATTGATTTTTATTCACTCCATTATAAAAATAAAGTATAATTGTATTTTTTCCTCTACTTCTTATTATACTTACATTATTAAATTCATCAATAAAGACACTTCTATTTTCAAACACCATTAAAGGATATTTATCCATATGATTGCATGCTGAGACAAAGCATAGTACAAAAATTACAATAGGAATTCTCTTATACACTCTTTTCATTCATTTAGGGTTTCTAAAAAGTTCGGCCCAATTTATTTTTCTTACTGTCGGATTCTTATTGTTATTATATCCATTGCTAATTGCACGCTGATCCGCAGGAGAATCCCAAAAACCTGGACCTCCATACGTTCCTAGCCCAAAATCATATGATGAAGTCTTCTGATCACGTCCATTCACAATATTATTATAGTGAGCTCCCGTTTTAGCTGTACCAAGCCCAATGCCTAATTCAGACATTCCTCGACCCCATAAGTAATTTCCAATATCTCCTATGTTATATGCAGTTCCTTCTCGTACGTAAAACGTATTTGAAGCTAAATCACCTGTTTCCTGACCTCTTACGCCATAATCCATTTTTTTCGTAGCCTGGTCTTTTGCATAATCCTGTGGACCTGACTTCACATCTTTAACCCCACTATTGTTAATTTGCCTATCTACTTTCTCGTCCCCCATAATTTCTACATGGGTTATCGCTCCATTTTTGATAGCTTGAACATCTGTTTTTGGATCATTAAAATTATAATATACTTTCGTAGTTATAGTCATATCTTTACGATCATCGACAAATTCCATTACCAACCTATCTGGTTTGTTCTTTTTATCAATCCTTTGCATAGAATGGCATTGAAGCCATCCCATCAAGATCTATAAAACGAATTAGATTATTGTTACCATAAACATATGGACTAAACCTTCTACTGGTTTCCGCCAACGGATCCACCGCATTCCACCTTCCAATCACCGGGTCATAGAATCTAGCCTCGTAACCGAGGCCTAGCCGAGTTCATGAACACCTTTAGCATACAGGCCAAATGTGAATAATCATATTGTCCTAACTCTTCCTGCAACTCCTTGCCGTTATAAAGATATTTATTATTTACTAATTGTATATTTTTTCTTAATCCAAATGCATAATAACCGAGGCTTTGCCGAGCTCATGAATACCAATAAAAACATAAGCAGCTTATGAATAATCGTCTCTTTGCAACACTTCCAGCTGGTGGGTACTTGGGTTTTTATAAAACGTCGTCCGTACATTGCCCAAATGGTCGGACAGGTAATATTCATAGCTGTAATTCCAACTGCCGTTGTTTCTGGCCTAACCTTTCCGTCTGGATAAAATCGATGCTCTTATCAGCTTTATACTGGATCCCATCAATATATTATAATATTTAAAAACTCGAATCCTCTATAAAAATAAATTACTTTTCCTGGCCAACACAATCATAAGAGATGCCAAAACCGGTAAAGCCTGTGCAGGATAATAACCGACACCTGGAAATTTTCCAGGCGCTGGCCATTGGCACCGACCCCATAACAGGTGAGGTATTCTCTGCAGACAGCCCATACAACCAGCAAGAAATCATCAGGCCGCTATTTTTCGCCATTAATCAACTCGAAGCCCTCACCAAAAAAGGAAACCAAGGTTTAGCCCGGAGCGAAGAAGAAGATAAACTGCTGGTAGAACGCTTTGGTAATGGCTCCAAGATTACAGAACTCGCCAAACTGCACTTAAGGACTTATGGAGCAATCAAAGCCAGACTCCTCAAACTTGAACGCCTGCAGAAATAATAAAGCGCGGCATTTCTGACAGGCTTTGCTACAATTATATTCATCTCTCACACGCGACACGCGTGCGCCAGCTTTGGGTAAAAGCTATTTTACAAATGAAGCCCCAATCGGGGACTTACGGAGCCATCAAAGCTAGACTCCTTAAACTTGGGTTGGTGCAGAAATAACAAAGCCCGGCAATTTTTAAACTGCCGGGCTTTGCTATGTAACTTGCATTTTGTTCTTAGCGAGACGCTAAGAACAGTTAGGAGCGGCACGCTCGCACCAGCGTGGGTTATAACTTTCTATACAGATAATCATTCTTTTCTTCCGAAAAATCAAATGAAACCTTTCCAAAACTGTTATTTACATCTAAAGAAGTGGTAATCAAAATATCTGAATAGCCCTTAAATTCTTTAGAAAAAGCCTGATCGCTCTCGAAAAAGTCTTTGAATATTATTCTTCCATCTCTTAATTCCCAGCTTCCTTTGTTTTGATATATAAGCCTATTATCAGATATTCTATACACATGCTTTTCATATGTGCCGTCCGTATTTACCTTAAGAGTATCAAGATTGTTTACTCTAAAGTTCGAAACGTAGGTTCCGACGATATCTTTGACTGTCACGTTACACGAACAACAACACAAGGCAATAAATAAAAAATAATAGACTTTAGCTTTCATAAATACATATATTATCTAATTGGGAGATTCCAAATGTAAGTTTGATGCGTTGTACTTTGAGGACCTCCTGTTCCAAATTCTCCTCGGGTTATGTTATTTTGTTCTCCTTTTGCAAAAGGGTTCACTGACCACGATGTTTTTGACTTACTATCAACCACCATAATTACAAGTTGATCACCGACAGGATAAAAGCTGATATTTGCTTTCCCAATCATTTGTGCTGTCATATTGTTGTCAGCTTTTAGAGCCCCAAGTACTCCAAATTCGCCTTTAAACATATAATTCTTATCGGTTCCATTTTTCATAAACTCGGATGCAGCTTTCGCAAACTGGGGCGATCTCATTATGTCTTGGTTCATTCTGTGGTCAGCTCCCTCTATCAAACTTTTATTAGGCCCTGTACCACTGAAAAACTCATTTGCTATTGTTGTATATCGAACATCTGATGACCTGTGGCTATATCCACGAATAAATTCTCCAGCCTTCGTAAAAGTATTATCACCTGTTTTATTATTAACTATTTCTGTTTGCCCATCATTTTTTCCCCCAATATGGTGAAGGTAATCTATATCTTTACCTCCTAAACCACTCTGCTTCTGCAGCTTCTTGCCAGTTTCTCCATCGATAAGCCACTCGTCAAAGGGTTTTGCCATCATCCCATCGGGGTCAATGAACCTAATAGGATTATTGAACGCATAGTTGTAAGGCGAATGCCTACGCATCTTCTCCGCTAACGGATCTACCACATTCCATCTGCCAATTACTGGATCATAGAACCTTGCCCCGTAATCATACTGCCCTAACTCCTCCTGCAACTCCTTGCCGTTATAAAGATATTTATTATTTCCGAATTGTGTATTTTTTCTTAAACCAAAAGCGTAATAATCATCCCGCTGTAATACTTCCAGCTGGTTGGTGATTGGGTTTTTGTAAAAAGTTGTCCTAACATTGCCCAAATGATCGGACAGGTGATATTCGTAACTGTAATTCCCACTGCCATTATTTCTGGCCAAACCTTCCTCCGTCTGGATAAAATCGATGCTCTTATCTGGTTTATATTGGATCCCATCAATGTAATTAATGGTTCCAGCAGATGTGCTCTTTTTGAGCTTGTTACCAGCTGCATCATAAGTATAGCCTGTAACCAGGTCGATGTTGTTCGCAGCCCTCACCTCATGGGGCAGGTTAAGCACATTATAATCAAAATGATATCCCGAACGCCCGTCAATTACCGCATTCCCATTCCGGTCATATTCATAGCCATTGGTTACCTCCGCCGCAAACCACAGCTGGCTGCCAT
>NZ_NHOT01000005.1 GCF_002197755.1 Pedobacter sp. AJM
TGTGATCCCGCTGGGATTCGAACCCAGGACCACTACATTAAAAGTGTAATGCTCTACCAGCTGAGCTACGGAATCATTTCCTTTTGTTTAAGGAGGTGCAAATATAGAGATAATAATTAATCACGCAAATGTTTTTTGAAATTAATTTTTAGTCATACATTTATGATAAAAAATCACGACTATAAATAGTTGATTTCTAATTTTATAGCAAATCAGAACACCCAAAAATTATTTCACAGTCTTTGGAATAAAATTTAAAAAAGACTGAAATTGCGCCTTATGTTTGTTTTTATCCAGTTTAAAATAAAATGCGCCACGTCTGGAGTTTGATTTATCTTTCTCAGTCTGCTTGATCAATAAACCACTGGCGGTAATTTTCCGGATGAAGTTCCGATTGTCAATCGGGGCATCATATACCTGTTCATACAAAGCCTGCAATTGTGGGATGGTGAATTTTTTGGGCAAAAGTTCAAAAAGGATGGGGTGCAGGGCTGCCTGATAACGGATTTTATCCATAGCCGCCTGTACCATTGTGTTATGATCGAAGATTAATTGCGGTACTTCTGTCACATTAAACCATTCTGCATGGTACTGATCGTTGATTTGGGTACTGTACTTATTGATGTCAATTAAAGCAAAATAAACCACTGAAACGGTACGCTCAATAGGGTCACGGTCGGGGCAACCATAGGCATGAAGCTGTTCCAGGTAAACATCATGTAAGCCGGTCAATTCCAGTAAAATCCGCTTGGCTGCGCCATTTAAATCTTCTGCTTCACCGATAAAACCACCCATTAAGCTCCATTGATCTTTAACCGGTTCGATGGCTCTTTTAATCACCAGCAGCTTAAGCTGTTCACCATCATAGCCGAAGATGATGCAATCTACCGCCACCAATACAGGTTTTTGATTGATATATTTTGCCATTTAAAAAAGCGTATTTAATTTAGGGTCGTTGTAATTACTGATAAAAGTAAGGATATTGGAATAATCTTCAAATTCTGCTAGAGTATGCGTAGTCGTTAACACGATGCATTTCATTCCTGCGAGCAGGGCCGATTCTACACCTTTCGGTGCATCTTCAAAAACCAGGCAATCTTTAGGTTGAATCTGAAGTGCTGCTGCGGCTTTTAGAAAAGTTTCCGGGTCAGGCTTGCTAACTGCGACATCATCGGCACTGACGATCGCGGAAAGATAATGACGGATATTCAATCCATCCACCACAAAGTTGATATTGAAAGGAATGGCTGCAGAACCAATCGCCATTTTGATGTTTTTGTCTCTGGCCTTATCCAGAAAATCAGCTAATCCGCCAATTAAGGCTAAATGGGGGAGGTATCCTTCCTGGTATCGTTTTTCCTTATCGAAGGAAAGTTTTTTCACCTCCTCATCACTAAATTTATTTTTACCGAAAACACGCGCTAATACCTCATGGTTTTTTCCATACATCTCTTTTTTTACGACATCGTAATCCAGATTGGCACACAGATCTTCATTCATCACGGCATGCCAGGCCTTGGTGTGGTATTCCATATCATTGATCATAGTGCCGTTTAAGTCGAAAAGAAAAGCGCTGGGCTTAAAATGAAAATCTTGCATATCGCCGTTAAATTATATGATTTATTTTGCAGATGTATCAAGAGGCACATCAATAATCTTACAATTATAATTATAATCGTCATGGCAAGGATAATATATTTTCTTAATTTAGCCCTAACCAAAATAGATCTTTATGAAAAAAATAATGCTTAGCGCGGTACCATTGGCAACATTTTGTTTAGCTGTGGCGCTTTCTTCCTGTAATCCAAAGGCTGATAAGGCTACAGAAACCATTGCGCAAACAGATTCCTTAAAATACAATACCACCATTGACGGTAAAAAGGTAAGTCTTTACACCTTGAAAAATGCAAAGGGTACCACCGTTACCATTACAAATTATGGTGGGCGGATTGTTTCACTTTTAGTGCCTAATAAGGATGATAAATTAACAGATGTGGTGTTGGGCTACGACAGTATTGGTGCTTACCGCAAAAAAGGAGAGCCGTTTTTCGGAGCTTTAATCGGCAGATACGGCAACCGGATTGGCAAAGGCAAATTTACCTTAAATGGAGAACAATATACTTTACAGCTGAACGACGGGCCAAATACCTTACACGGTGGAACCGATGGTTTTTATTCGAAAGTATGGGATGCAAAACAGGTAGATGGGCAGAAGTTAGAATTAACCTATACCGCTAAAGATGGCGAAGCCGGATATCCAGGTAAGCTGGATATAAAGGTGCTGTATACTTTAACAGATGATAATGCTTTACAGATTGATTATACAGCCACTACTGATAAGGCTACAGTGGTAAACCTGACCAATCATGCTTATTTTAACCTAAATGGTGAGGGAAATAAAAGTATCCTGGATCACGAACTTACCATCGCGGCAGATTCGATTACCCCAGTTGATTCTACTTTAATTCCGACAGGTAAATTATTAGCTGTAACCGGAACTGCATTTGATTTTACCAAAGCCAAAACCATTGGAAAATCTATTGAAGAAAGCAATGAGCAACTGAAGTTTGGAAAAGGCTACGACCATAACTTCGCACTGAATAAACATGATGCAAAAACACCTGTGGCTACGGTGAAAAGTACTTCAACAGGAATTAAAATGGAAGTATATACCACTGAGCCTGGCTTACAGTTTTACAGCGGGAACTTTTTAACAGGAGCTGATCAAGATGGTAAGGGGGGTAAATCTTATCCGCACCGCTCAGCAATTTGTTTGGAAACACAGCATTTTCCTGATGCACCAAATCATCCAAACTTTGCTTCTACAGAATTGAAACCCGGAGAGACGTATAAAACGAGTACGACGTATAAGTTTTCAAAATAATAAAAAAGCGCTCCTGCAACTGCAGGAGCGCTTTTTCTTTTGCCGTTGATTTACAATTTTTTTGGCTTAGCTGCAGAAACTCGGAAAGAAAGGAAACAGCAGCATGTATTTTATCATTCGCAACACTTGGGATATTTGGTCTCCTGACATCGGACTTCATTTATACTTTCAGCAGCCTGTCAGGGAATTGCGATATCTTCTCAATGGTTAATTGCTGCATGATCTGGTAGAGGTGCGTTTTGAACATGTTAATGGTGTGTTCACCACCTTCATCACCCAGGGCACCAACGCCATACATAAACGGACGACCCATAAAATTGAATTCAGATCCAACGGCATGCGCCCTGGCTAAATCAACTCCTGAACGAATACCACCATCCATCATGATCTTGAGTTTCGATTTATAAGCCGGATTTGCCGCTAACTTCATTAATGAATTGATGGATGATTCACCTGCATCAATTTGCCTTCCACCGTGATTTGATACCATTACACCGTCTACCCCAATCTGTATAGCAACCTGCATATCTTCATCGGTTGTAATACCCTTCAATACCAATGGCCCTTTCCAGATTTCGCGGATGGCAGAAACCTTTTCGATATCAACTTTGCCGGTAAAAGTCCTGTTCATGAATTGTCCTAATTGCGACATATCCATACCTTTTTCCATGTATGGCTTTAATGTAGCAAAAGATGGAATGCCATGCTGAAGTGTTTTAATACCCCATAACGGACGGGCAAAAGCCTGCAGGATGTTATTGATCGACATTTTAGGGGGAATGGAAAGTCCGCTTTTGATTTCCTTGTACCTTAAACCAAATGCCGGAACATCAACCAGTACGACCAAAACCGGGCACTCAACCGCCTTCAAACGATTTAGTATATCATCTCTCAGCCTGTTCTCTGTAGGATGATAAAGCTGAAACCATGCCTTTCCTTCAGATACCTCGGCAATGCGCTCGATGCTGCTGGTAGAAACAGTACTTAAAGTGTAAGGGATATCGTGTTTGGCAGCTGCCCTAGCTAAAATTTCCGGTGCGTTTGGCCACATTAAACCTTGTAATCCTATCGGAGAGATGCCAAACGGAGCACTGTACTTACGCCCGAAGAGTTCTATTGACATATCAATATCTCCACCAACTCGTAAATAATTTGGTTTAAGATAAATATTATCAAAGTCGTTCTCGTTACGGGCTAAGTTCAATCCTTCATTACAACCACCTTCTAAATAATCAAATGCGAACTTAGGGATTCTGCTTTTCGCTTTGCGTCTTAAGTCGGCAACAGAGGGATATTGAGAATTATAAGGAAAGGTAATTTTTTTACTCATTATTTAAGCTATTGTTTCTGTCAGATGCCTTTTAAAATTGAAAACTAATACTATATATTAATTTCTCCATCCTGCACTATCTGTTATATTTGGTTTATTTGAGCATTTACCTGATTCGAAACCTTAAAAAGGCCTGATAGCTATGCTTTAAAGCTTATAAAAAGCTTTCGCAGTATTTCCGAAAATTAATTTCCTTTCTTTTTCGCTAAACCTTAAAGCGTATTTATTAACCAGGTTAAACCAATCCTCATAAGGGCGACTTACCAACACAACCGGCCAATCGCTGCCATACATCACCCGCTCTACACCAAAATTTTCAAATACCACATCAAAGCAATTAAAAAGTTCTGCTTCTTTCCAGTTTTTCCAATCTGCTTCTGCTAACAGTCCTGATACTTTACAGGTAACATTTGGATTTTCAGCCAGCAGTTTAATGTTTTCGTTCCAGGTTTTTAAATCCTGGGTTTTAACATCCGGTTTTCCGCAGTGGTCAAGAACAAATGGTTGATCAGGAATTTGATCAACCATTTGTATAATGCTTTTCAGCTGGTTATGGTAACACAATAAATCATAAGTGTAACCAAATTTTTTCAACTGTTTAATCCCATTGATAAAAATAGGATCAAGAATGAATGCGGCTGTTTCAGCCTGAAGAACATGTCGCCAGGCCTTAATCTTTTTAAAGTTTTTATAATAATCAAGCCTGCTTTCTAAATTTGGATTTTTAAAATCGATCCATCCAACAATACCTTTGATCATATCATGATCATCAGCCAGGTTCAGCAAAAATTCATTTTCTGCTTCAGACTGATTGGCCTGAACGGCTATGCAACCTGTAATCTGAAGATCTTGATATATCCGGCTTAAGTTTTCAGGAGCGAAATCATTCCGGATCGCCCGCATGTCTTCCGTTATCCAGCTGTCTCTATCAGGGTCGAAGTTCCAAAAATGTACATGGGTATCTATCATGGGTTATAGCTTGAAAATTTTATCCATCAACCGCCATTTTTCTCCCGGCTGAGCGCCGGGAAGGGCCTGCTGGTATTTCCACATCAGGGTTTCCCATTCCTGTACTTTAGGGTTCTCAAGGTCGGCTTTTGCTTTTTGCTCAAAAGAGAAATCTTCATTCACTTCCATTATCATAAACAGCCTGTTTCCGCTTAAGTAAATTTCCATATCAAGCACGCTGGCCGATGTGATGCTTTCCTGTATCTCCGGCCAAATTGCTTCATGATATTTTTTATATTCAGCAATCAAAGATGGGTTGTCAATCAGATCAAGAGTGAAGCAATATCTTTGCATTATTTTTCTGTGTAAGCTTTAACTTCTTGTTTACTGCTGCCTAAACCATCAATTCCTAACTCCACCACATCGCCTGCTTTTAAATACCAGGGTTCTGGTTTTTGTCCTAATCCAACGCCGGCAGGTGTACCAGTAGAGATTACATCACCAGGCAAAAGTGTCATAAACTGGCTGATGTATGAAACGATAAAAGGCACATTAAATATAAAATTAGCGGTATTACCATCCTGCAATGTTTTTCCGTTTACGGTTAGCCACAGGCGAAGCTTGTGCACATCTTCAATTTCATCCGGCGTAGCAATAAAGGGACCGATAGGAGCAAAGGTATCACAGCTTTTACCTTTTACCCATTGTCCGTTACGCTCAATCTGGAATTCACGTTCGCTGTAATCATTGTGTAAAGCATAACCCGCTACGTGGTTTAAGGCATTCTCTTCTGAAACATAACTGGCTTTCTTGCCAATAACAATTGCCAGTTCAACTTCCCAATCCGTTTTCCTGCTATTTTTAGGAAGGATCAGGTCATCATTAGGGCCAACAATTGCTGATGTGGCTTTAAAGAATAAAATGGGTTCTGTCGGAATGGCTGCATTGGTTTCGGCTGCATGGTCCTTATAATTTAAACCTACGCAAACTATTTTAGACGGACGTGCTAAAGCTGGTCCGAGGCGTACACCTTTATCTATTTCAGTTAAGCTTGCTGATGTAAGATCCTGCTTTAATTTTTCCAGGCCATTGCCGCCAAAGAATTCTTCATTGTAATCCTGTACCAAACCAGAAACATCATAGTATTTATTATCTATAATAATTCCTGGTTTTTCTGCGCCTGCCGCTCCAAAACGTATTAATTTCATGTTGTTTTATTTAGTATTAAATGTCAAATACAAGATGTAGATTATTAATTATCAAAAACTTTCCGCATTCCGCTTTCTGCTTTAAGCTTTTCGCTTCCGCCTAATTATTCAAAGTAGTAAAACCCCCATCAATAGGGTAGTCGCAGCCTGTAATAAACGAAGCCTCATCACTGCATAAATAAAGGGCAAGGGCTCCTACTTCTTCGGGTCTGGCCATTCTGCCAATCGGCTGTGTTTTAGATAATTTCTGAAACATTTCCGCTATATGATCAGGATAGTTGTTTTTTAAAAATCCATCAACGAATGGCGTATGTACGCGGGCCGGCGAAATGGAATTACACCTGATGTTTTCACAAATATAATCTTTCGCCACACTCATCGTCATGGCTTTTACCGCACCTTTTGCTGTGCTGTATGCAAAACGATCAGGTAAACCTACTAAAGATGCAATAGAGGCCATATTAATAATGACTCCACCACCAGCAGCACGCAGGTGAGGAATTGCTGCATACAAACAATTGTAAACACCCTTTACATTTACCCGCATTACCCGGTCAAAATCAGCTTCTTCTGTAGTATCTGCCTTGCCAATATGTGCAATACCGGCATTGTTCACCAGGATATTGATTTCCCCGATCTGATCAAAAATGACTTTAACATTTTGATGGTCAGACACATCACAGGCATAACTAAAAGCTTTACCGCCCTGATTGCTTATTTCTGCTAATGTTGCTTCTGCCTGCCCGATGCCCAATTCTAAAATATGGACTTCAGCACCCTGCTGTGCTAAAATGATCGCTATAGCTTTCCCGATACCACTTCCGCCGCCAGTAACTATTGCTTTTTTATTTGTTAATGAAAACATCCCTTATTATTTATATATAATTGACAGTCGAAATATATGGATTAAAATTAATTCCAATGTTAATATGATATTCAATTTCATTGATTTTTATGGTATCTGATACTGCATTTGTTTTGATTAGAATGAAATACAAATAAAATAAATAATGCTGATAAAAATTTTATCTGCTGATCTAAATATCCATCAAGATGTTTAGGCCTTAGTGATGAGTTGAAAAACAGTTTTCTCTGAACCAATTTTTACAAGTTTTTATGACTACGTTTCCCCATATTTGATTCTTATTAACCAATATTCCAGTGTATTCCCATTCAACGGATTTTACTGTTAACGCCAACTTAAACGAGAAAATTGCTTATTACTTATAAATTATAAAGATCACCGTATGATGAATGCCCATATTTTTGATGAACCCATTTATCTTAGATACTTCATTCTAAATGGTAATTTATGTCGTAAAATACCGGATTGATAATCCACAAATGACTTAAAGAAGCTAATCCAGTATATGCTTTAAAACCATTTTATCTTTATGGTCTCATAATCAGCAACCTCAAGGGGATCGGGCCGATTATAGTATATTCTAAATGTTTTTTACTAATTTCAAAATTTAAAACCTATTGATTGAAGCCAACTGGATAACATATAATGATCTATAGCTTGCATTGGCTTTGAGAACAGATGAACTGATGGGCGCAATGGCTTATCTTCAATGAGCATAGAAGAGGCCATTTGGTTCTTTTTTCAGGCCAGCATTACCATAATAAATAAAACCAAATATAATGAACCACAACACCGCACCAGAAATTATAACAACAGGAGATCCCTCATCAGGTAAGAAATACGTATTACCATTTATACTTGTAGTAAGTTTATTTTTCCTTTGGGGAATGGCCCACAACCTGGATTCCATATTAATACCGCATTTAAAAAAGGCATGTAACTTAAATAATAGGCAATCTACGCTGATAGACACATCCGTTTTCTTTGCCTATTTTTTAATGGCGATTCCGGCCGGAATGATCTTAAAAAAATGGGGGTATAAAGCCACTATGATTTCAGGCTTACTTGCTTTTGCATTTGGTGCATTTTTATTTGTTCCTGCTGCTAATAACCTTTCTTATGTGACATTTTTGGTCGCTCTTTTTATCATTGGCTGTGGATTAACGATGCTTGAAACATCAGCCAATCCTTATGCAGCAGTTTTAGGCGACCCGGCTAAGGCTACGAGCAGGTTAAATTTGGCTGCATCATTTAATGGCCTGGCCGCAATGGTGGCTCCAATGATTGGCGGATTATTTATTCTGTCAGGAAAATCGCACACGAAAGAAGAACTCGCAGCAATGTCAGAAGGGAGCAGAAACCACTATTTTCTGGAAGAAGCTGCTTCTGTTAAAATGCCTTACATCACTTTGGGTATTATTTTACTGGTTATTGCTGTGATATTTTATTTTATTCACCTCCCTGAAATTAAAACTAAAAGTATTGATGGCGAAGCCAAAGGAAGCTTTTTCGGGGCATTGCGACATCAGCACCTCAGGTGGGCAGTGATTGCGCAGTTTTTTTATGTAGGCGCGCAGGTATGTGTAACGAGTTTTTTTATCAGGATGGCTCAGCAAGGTGGTGGCTTTGACGAAAAGACAGCAGCATCTTACCTGGCTATTTACGGTTTTCTCTTTACCGCAGGCAGGTTTGCAGGAACTGCACTTTTACAATTTATTGCTTCTCATCAGCTTTTATCGATTTATGCTGTTATTTCTGTTTTATTGTGTTTACTGGCCATTACAGGAAGTGGTGTAATCGTGGTTTATGCACTTGGCGGACTAGGTTTTTTTATGTCTATTATGTTCCCCACTATCTTTGCTTTAGGGATTGAAGGAATCGGAGATGATACTAAACCAGGTTCTTCGTGGCTCATCATGTCCATTGTAGGTGGTGCAATTTTACCATTCGGAATGGGAACATTAATTGATATGTATGGAGATCATATTCAGGTGGGTTATAGTATCCCATTGGTTTGTTTCGTTGTGGTGCTGTTTTTCGGATTAAGAGGCTATAAAATCGCGCATCGCTAACCTGTTCCAGTTTTATATTAATGAGATGGTCAAATAACTTTATGATCTCGTATTTTAACTTTAACTGACATATAAAACGAAAGCGGCATCGGCATGGAAAATAAAAAATGAGGAATTTAAAACAAAACACTACTAAAATTTAGAAGAAAACATTTCAAGCAATTGGAACGGATTTCTGAATAAAAGAATTGCAAATGGCATTTACATTCACCATTGCTATTATTTCTAATTAAAGAATATGAATTTAAACTTAAAAGAAAAAGTCATTATCATTACTGGTGCCGCAAAAGGCATTGGACGGAGCATTGCAGAGGTTTTTGCAAAAGAAAATGCAATTGCGGTTATTGTTGGCAGAAAAGCAGCGGATAATCAGCAAGTAGTGGATGCAATTGTGCAGAATGGCGGTCAGGCCGCGCAGTTTGTAGCGGAACTATCCAGACCGGAAGACTGCAAAAATGTGATTCGCTCAATTGTTGAAAAATTCGGAAGAATTGATGGTTTGGTAAATAACGCCGGCGTTAACGATGGTGTTGGTTTAGAAAGTGGAAACTACGAAGATTTTATGGCCTCATTGCACAAGAATGTGGTTCATTATTACCTGATGGCACATCATGCTTTGCCTGAATTGATCAAAAGTAAAGGTGCGATAGTCAACATAACATCCAAAACGGCTGAAACCGGACAAGGAAACACTTCAGCCTATGCGGCAGCAAACGGTGGCAGAAATGCGTTAACCCGCGAATGGGCGGTTGAATTATTAAAGTACGGAATCCGTGTTAATGCAGTGGTAGTGGCCGAATGCTGGACACCGGCTTACGAAACCTGGATCGAGACCTTGGCAGATGCGCAGTCAAAGCTTGATGAGATCACCTCTAAAATTCCTTTGGAAAACAGGATGACAACGGCTGAAGAGATCGCCAACATGACAGTGTTTTTGATGTCGGATAAATCCAGTCACACCACCGGACAGATTATTCATGTGGATGGTGGTTATGTGCATTTAGACAGGGCTTTGGCAAACGCATAGAAAAATAATTAGAGAATAATAGAATTAGAGAATAATAGAATGAATGGCTATAAATCGCTTTACATATTCTTTCATTCAAAACTCAATTATTCTTACATTCAAAATTAACTAATTCAATCATTTTTTCATTCAAAATTCATTCATTCAAAATTCACTCATTTATTCAATTATTGAAATATATGAAAATCCTTACTTGCACTACACCTGGCACTTTTGAATATTCAGAAACTGAAAAACCTGAATTAAAGAAAGACCATGCCATTATCAAAATCAAACGAATCGGAATCTGTGGAACTGATTTGCATGCTTTTGAAGGTACTCAACCCTTCTTCAATTACCCAAGAGTTTTAGGTCACGAACTATCCGGGGAGTTAGTAGAAGTAGATGGTGCTGAAGGATTTACAATAGGAGAGAAGGTTACTTTTATTCCCTATTTTAATTGTGGCGAATGCATTGCCTGCCGGATGAACAAACCCAACTGCTGTGTAAAAATGCAGGTTTGCGGTGTGCATGTAGATGGTGGGATGCGAGAGTATCTGCAGGTACCATCCCGAACGCTTTTGCATGGCGAAGGTTTGAGTTATGATGAGCTGGCCTTAGTAGAACCTTTGGCTATCGGAGCACATGGCGTTAGGCGGGCTGATGTTCAAAAAGGTGAGTTTGTATTGGTAATAGGGGCCGGACCCATTGGATTAGGTACAATGGAATTTGCGAGAATTGCCGGTGCAAACGTGATCGCTTTGGATATTAATGAAGACCGGTTAGCTTTTTGTAAAGAAAAATTAGGGGTTGCGCACGTTATTAATGCACTAGATGCCGACGTGGTTCAGCGGCTTAGCAATATTACCAATGGCGATATGCCTACAGTGGTAATCGATGCAACAGGAAATCAAAAAGCTATTAACAATGCGATCAATTACATGGCGCATGGTGCAAGATTTGTGTTAATCGGCTTGCAGAAAGGTAATCTCATATTCAACCACCCCGAATTTCACAAACGCGAATCCACTCTAATGAGTAGCAGAAACGCCACTATCGAAGATTTTGAACACGTAATTAAATCTATGAAAGCTGGACTGGTAAACCCGACCAATTATATTACCCACCAGGTTACTTTTAGCGAAGTTAAGGAGCAGTTTAAAAGTTGGCTGGATCCGAAAAACGGGGTGATTAAAGCGATGGTAAGTATCGAGTAGATTTCTTTTATTTCTGCACTTTGCAAATGAAAAAAAGCCGATAATTTTTAATTATCGGCTTTCATATTTAGTAGTTTAAAGAACTATTTGTAGAATACCTCGTTCCAGTGCAATTCATTTCTGAACTGGTTGATTTTAGTATCTGCACCAATATTTACATATTCTAAACCTGCAATATTGGCGAAGTCTAATAAATGTTCAGTAGTCAGATTCTGGCTATAAGCCGTATGGTGTGCACCACCGGCATAAATCCAGGCAGCACAACCTGTTTTCATATCAGGAAGTGGTTTCCAAAGTACACGAGCTACCGGCAAATTAGGTAAATCATTTTCAGCTTCAACTGCTTTTACTTCGTTCACTAACAAGCGGAAGCGATTGCCCATGTCAATTAAAGATGCATTTAAAGCATCACCACCTGAAACATTAAAAACCAAACGGGCCGGATCAGCTTTGCCACCAATACCTAAGGGATGAACCTCTAAACTTGCCTTGCCTGAAGCTAAACTGGCATCAACCTCGAGCATGTGCGAGCCTAACACCATCGAGTTAGCCGGGTCAAAATGGTATGTATAATCCTCCATAAAAGCATTACCACCAGCTAGTCCGGCACCCATTACTTTACAGGCACGTACCAAAGCTGCTGTTTTCCAGTCGCCTTCACCAGCAAATCCATAACCATCGGCCATTAAACGCTGAGCGGCAATTCCCGGAAGCTGAATCATACCATGTAAATCTTCGAAAGTATCAGAGAAGCCCTTGAAACCACCATCTTCCAGGAACTTTCTTAAACCTAACTCAATCTTTGCAGCATCATAAACCGATTGATGTCTGGCACCACCAGCCTTCAGGTCGTCAGCCATGTCATAAGTTTCTTCATATTCTGTCAACAAAGCCTGAATCGAATCTTCACCTATTTCATTAATTACAGCTACTAAATCACCTATGCCATAAGTGTTTACTGAAAAACCAAATTTCATTTCGGCCTCCACTTTATCACCATCAGTTACAGCTACAAAACGCATGTTGTCACCAAAGCGAACAAACTTTGCACCTTGCCAATCGTTCCATCCGGCAGCAGCACGGCACCAGGTATCAACCTGTTTTGCTACTTCTTCATCTTGCCAGTGACCTACCACTACCTTACGGTCTTTACGCATGCGCGAAACCATGAAGCCAAATTCACGGTCTCCGTGTGCACTTTGGTTCAGGTTCATGAAATCCATATCAATGGTATTCCATGGAATATCGCGGTTAAATTGGGTATGCAAATGAAGCAAAGGTTTTTGCAGAACATTCAAGCCTCTGATCCACATTTTAGCCGGTGAAAAGGTGTGCATCCAGGTCATTACACCAATACAGTTCTCGTCAATATTGGCTTGTTGCAGTGTTTCGAAAATTTCTTCAGTAGTTTTCACAATGGGTTTGTAGACTACCGAAACCGAGATATTTTCATTTTGGTTTAATGAATCGGCTACCTGTTGTGCATGCTCAGCTACTTGTTTTAAGGTTTCTTCACCGTACAAATGTTGTGTACCAGTGATAAACCAAACTTGTAATTTTTTTAAATCAATCATTATTTATTTTATTTAAATGCTAATAGTTTATTGTTGGTTATATGATTAATCGATTGAAAACTTCAGACTAAGTAATCAATTAATGTTTATCAAAATATTGTTTACCCGAAAAGTCAGGGCAGGCTGTCGTACCTCCTCGTGATAACGGATACGAGGTGACTCAAGACTCCAAACTCCCTCAAACCTGTCCGTAATAAGCGCCCGCACCGTGCTTACGCTCGTAATGTTTTTCAATTAATGAATCTTTTAACTTCGGTGCCTGTGGATTGATCTGCTGTGTTAACATCGCCATTTGTGCCACGGCCTCCAGTACTGCGCTGTTGTAAACAGCTTTCTCTGCATTTTTTCCCCAGGTAAATGGCGCGTGGTTGCCTACCAGGATCATTTCGACCTCTTTGTGACTTAATCCTAAACTTTCAAAATGGTTCATAATCTGGAAGCCGGTTTCGTATTCATAATTGCCTTTAATCATGGCATCATCCATCGGCGGTGCACAAGGAATATCAACAGTTAAGTGATCAGCATGTGTGGTTCCATAAATCGGAATGGCCTTTTGTGCCTGTGCCCAGGCAGTTCCGTAAGTAGAGTGGGTGTGTACTACGCCGCCAATATCTTCCCAATGCTTGTATAAAACAGCATGCGTTTTAGTATCTGATGAGGGACGTAAATTTCCTTCAACGGTATTCCCATCGAAATCCACGATCACCATCTTATCAGCTGACAAATCCTCGTAAGGAACACCACTTGGTTTAATGGCAAAAACGCCTTTAGCACGGTCGGCTGCGCTCACATTTCCAAAAGTAAATAACACCAGACCTAATTTTGGCAATTGCATATTAGCCAGATAAGCCTGCTCTTTTATATCCTGATAGTTGCTCATGACAAATAAGGTTTAACATCCTTTTTATTATATTTTTCCAGGTATCTACCCAGGCCTAAGTAAGCCTGATAGTGTTGGCGATACAATTTCTGCTTTTTAATATCTGGGGTATATTCTTTTTCAAATCCTGTTCCCATAGCGGCCATTGCGGCTTCGATATTGGGGTAGATACCAGCAGCAACTGCGGCGAACATGGCTGCACCTAAGGCGCAGGTGTGCTCAAAACGGTGGATTCTGATTGGCATTTCTAAAACATCAGCCATCATTTGCATAATGTAAGATGATTTTTTGGCTACTCCGCCAATGCCAATAATTCCTTTCACCGGAACGCCTTGTTCTTTAAAGCGATCGACAATGGCTTTTGCACCAAAACAAGTGGCGGCGGCCAAAGCACGGAAAAACCGGGGGGCATCGGTACCTAAACCAAGCCCTGTGATGGCACCTTTAAGCTCCTGATTGGCATCTGGTGTTCTTCTTCCATTTAACCAGTCGATGGCTAACTCAGCATAATCATCATCATCCAGCGCATCAGCCTGTTTGCTCAGGTTAGCAATGATTTTGCTTTCCAGTTCGTCTTTCAAAGCGATTGCCGTAGCTTCATCAATTATATTAGATTCGGTAAGTAAATGATTTAAAGGCCAGCTGATTAAGTTTTTAAACCAGGCATAAACATCGCCAAAAGCAGATTGACCGGCTTCTAAACCCGCCATACCCGGAATTACCGAACCGTTCACCTGTCCGCAGATTCCGCTAATCAATTTACCATCTAAATCCTGATTTGGCGCTACCAAAATATCACAGGTACTGGTACCCATCACTTTACTCAGGTAATAAGGTTCAATCTGACCGCCTACGGCACCCATATGTGCATCGAAAGCACCAACGCCGATGACTACATCCGTTTTTAAGCCAAGCTTATCTGCCCATTCATGGCTCAAAGTTCCTGCAGAAACATCGGAGGTATAAGTATCCGCAAAAAGTTTTTCTCTAAAGTCAGCTAAAAGCGGATCCAGGCTGCTGAAAAAACTTTCCGGAGGTAAACCATCAAATTCTTCTGCCCATAAAGCTTTATGTCCGGCAGCGCAGCGGCTGCGTTTCATGGTGGCGATGTCATTCCCTCCGGTTAGTAAGAAAGGAATCCAATCACAATGCTCTACCCATGATTCGGTACTGTTTTTAACGGCAGCATCTATTCTGAAAATCCGCAGTAACTTAGACCAAAACCATTCTGATGAATAAATTCCACCAACATATTTTAGATAGTTGACCGGAAAATTTTTAGCGTGATCATTAATTTCAGCCGCTTCTTTAACTGCGGTATGATCTTTCCAAAGCACAAACATGGCATTTGGATTTTCTTCAAAACCCGGCGTTAAGGCTAAGGGAGTTCCTGATGCATCAACAGCAACCGGGCTAGATCCAGTTGTATCAATGGAAATTCCTTTCACTAAATGTGCAATTTCAGCTCCTCCTGCTTTTGCCAAACAATCTTTAATGGTGTGGGTTAAGCCTTCAATATAATCTAAAGGATGTTGTCTGAATTGATTGATGGACGGCTTACAATATAAACCTTTTTGCCATCGTGGGTAAAGAAAAACGGAAGCCGAAATCTCTTTTCCATTAGCGGTATCTACTAAAACAGACCGAACAGAATCGGTCCCGTAATCAACCCCAATTACATAGTTTGCTGTGCTCATAACAATAAATAATCGTCTAATTAACGTTTATTTATCCGGATTATAAAATTTTATGAAAATTTGTTAAAAAAAATATAAGTAAACATTCAACAGGTGGAAATAACACTATTGAAAACGACCCGGATTTTAGGGAACAAGTACATCTTCATCCATTAAATGGTTTACTTACATCTATTAATCTTTTAAAAAATGGCTGATTTAGACCGAAAAATTTTATTGCCCTTTTCCTATCCAGCCTGAACTGGTATGTTTGAAATTATCTGTAAACTTTAGTCCGTAACCCAACATGCGGTCAAAAGATGAATGTGCGGCTAATAGTAAGCCTATTGAAATAAGAATATCCATGTGCATCAGAAAGCCTGTCGCCAGCAAGCCTATTGCTACAGCACGGTGATGGAACAAGTTATACGTGAAAGCACCTATGCGGGAATTTACCAGATAACCCAGCATTGAAAGGTCAGGTGCAAAAAACAGCAATACCCAGAGCCAAACAGATAATCCCAGATGATATTTCGTTAAGAAATAAATAGCAACCGCGGTTATAGCTGCTTCTTCAATTTTGATAACGACAGCCATCGTTTTTTCGTGATTCATGACAATGATTTTTGATTCCCTTAAATATACAACTGAAACTTCGGCACTGCGCTTGACAAAAATCAAGAAACCATTTTTCTGCGTATACGGCTAAAGGTTTCAGGTGTCATGCCTAGCATGGACGCCAGATATTGAAGCGGAACCTGGTTAAAAAGCTCACGATTTTCACTAAAGAATTTTTGATAACGCTTCTCGGCAGTCATGGAGATAAGGTCTAAAATACGATTCTCCATCATTACAAAACATTTACCCATGAACAGTTTTTCAAATTCATGCCATTTGGACACCAGTCTTCCGATAGTAACGTATGTTTCATAATCAATTGTGTATAAATGCGTTTCTGTTAAAGCCTGGATATCAAAGCGGGATGTTTCGCGAAACATGAAACCCCGGAGATCGGTCATAAAATATCCAGCTGTGCCTATCCACTGGGTAACTTCTTTGTCTAATAGGTTCACAAAAACCCTTAAAATGCCGCTTTTTATAAAACTAAGTTTATTGCAGGACTTCCCGGTTTGTAAAAAATAGCTTCCCTTTTCCACTACTTCCGGTTTAAATAATTCGCTCACTTTTTGGCATTCATCAGCACTAATGCCGAAATGGTGATTGATATAACTTTCAAGTTCGTTCATTTATTTCATTTAAGTGATGATAAAGATCGACAATATGGGCTGATACTAAACAGCTAATTAGGTAAAATATGTTACATGCCAAAAATGGAAATTCCTAAAACCAGTTTCCTTATAAAGGTATGCTAAGTCTTTCTATAATAATTCTTTGGCGGTTCAATGTTTACACGCGTTGGTTGATCATCTGTTATTTTCTTTACGCTTAACGATAAATAGGTTTTGAAATATTTAAAATATAGTAGCTCTTTTTATCTTAGGAGAGAACTTAAGAAACTTAATGCACTCATCTATCTGTAATTTTATGATGATTAAACTAGTGCGAACAGACGTTTTTCAAAATTCCTCAGCTTTCACAAACAAAACCATTTCCTTACGCTGTTGTTTGAGAGAAGAGGGAAAGTGAATTCCCGCAAAATAAATAAATTATGAATTCAGGAATTATTGAATATGTTAACCTCGAGGAATTATCTAAGGGCGATTATAAGTTGATTGATGGTGAAATGGATATTACAGGTTGGTCGGTAAAGGATGAAAATGATAGGCAGGTTGGTAAAGTTAGAGACATGTTATTTGACCCTGTGCAAAATGCTATCCGATATATCATCATTGATCTTGACCAGTCAATTTCTGGTGATGATGAAAAAGCAATACTGATTCCCATTGGCTACGCAAACCTCGCAGATAATAAAAAAGAAGTGATTTTACCAGAAATGGTGGAAAGCCAATTTATTGCTATGCCGCGTTATATTATCGGTGAGGTAACCAGAGATACCGAAATGCAAATCAGATCAGTAATAGCAGGTTCGCCTGTATTAGATATGGAAGAAGAATCAGTTGAGACAGTCCATGCTGAGTTTTATCGGCATCATCATTTCGATAGAGGCAATGTTACCGCTATGCATAATGCTACGGAAAATACCAATATGAATGAACTATTTACGCAACCTACACCAGAAGCAGAGACTATTCCTGAAATTACTGATACAATTGAAACGACAAATATTTCGGAGGTGGACAATGAAATACATTCAGCTACTACACTTCAGGAGTTTTCAATCGATACTCAAGATGGAACTTTTGGCATTGAGCCCCAGGAAAATGGCACCTATCGAATCTTTGATAAGGAAAAGAAGATTGGTTTAATATATGCGGAACCAGGTGAGCAGGGTTTACGCTGGCGCACAATGGATCAGTTAGGCGACCGATTTGTTACGATGATTGGCGAGGCAATAAGAGTACATAACGATTCACAAGGTAATTTATAGGCTTAGATTTAATGGCAGCTGAGATAAACAGTTGCCATTAAATAATGAGCGAAATTATAATAACAGGTATTACATATAAATTAACTAGATAAGCTTTTTTATCCATATCATACATTAAATTGCGACTTTACCACTTTCAAAGCTTTATCTAAAATTAATCCTCTGTTGCTGACTTCATATCGTTAATCTTAAATTATTTCTCATCATGACAATATTTAAGTTTTCACTTATAAAGCTGATTTTCAGTGCCGCTATTGTATTTATGTACAATTCGTCCTTTGCCGCTAAACCTGCATATTATTATCAGATTAAGATTTATCATCTCAAAGATGCGGCACAGGAAAAAACAGTCGACCATTATCTGGAAAACGCTTATTTGCCTGCATTACACCGGCAAGGAATTTCAGGTATCGGCGTATTCAAACCCATTCAAAAGGATTCTGCTGAGCTAATGATTTACGTATTGATCCCGTTCAGGAAAATTGAAAATTATCTTAAAATAGAGCAGGCATTGCAAAAAGACCAGACTTATCTCAGCGCAGGAAATGACTATTTAAATGCAGCATTCAATCAGGCGCCTTTTTTGCGTATAGAATCAATTATTTTAAAAACTTTTGAAGGTATGCCTTCTCCTGCGGTACCGAAATTAACATCGCCCAAAGCAGAAAGGGTGTACGAACTCAGAAGTTATGAAGCCAGTACCGAGAAACTTTCATTAAATAAAATTGCCATGTTCAATGAATTGGAGATCAGTATTTTTAATAAACTTAATTTCAATGCGGTATTCTACGGTCAGGTCATCTCTGGAAGCAAAATGCCCAACCTGATGTACATGACAACCTTTAATAACAAGGCTGATCGCGACAATCACTGGACTGCATTCGGACCGGAGTACAAAAAGATCAGCGGATTACCACAGTACCAGAACAATGTCTCGAAAAATGTAACAACCTTTCTTTATCCAACAGATTACTCCGATATCTAATTTATAATCTACTTATTTTCTAAAATCTGGAAAATGCACTACAGCATCTTGATTTGACTTAAACCAATCAGGGAGATAAATTTTAATATCAAATGGCTATTCTTTTTTTGAACAATATAGTTAGCTGATTGCATGTCGTTAAGTGCTTCAATCTTTAAGTTGATCAAAAAGAAAATACGGATTTTCTTTAAAATGAATAAAATCACGTTCCAGCAGGCTTTTTAAGTGTGTAAGTTCAGCCTGATGGGCAGGGTCTACGGCAACATTTTTCCTTTCCAGCGAAATCACATATTCGAGCAGATTTGCACAGGTGGTAAACTGCCCGGTGCTGACAATTTTTTTAAGCACTTCACCTTTCACCTGAATGGCATCAAACCAGAGGGTGGTATCAGCTGAACGGGCGATTTCGGCTATGGGATTAATTTTTTCAAGACCTTCCAGCAGGAGCTGTTTATCAGCCGGTGTAGGCAGCCACTTTAAACGTTTTTGGTTGTTAAACCGGTTGTGCCTGGCGGCTATATTATAAGTACTTAACTCGTAAATAAAATTGGGCACTCGCCTGTTATCCCATCTCGAATCTTCGAAAAATATCTGGTAAATCAGCCGCCTGACCTGCTTTAAGTTAACGTCTGATACCATCGTCACTGCGGAAGTTAACCTGGCTTTGATCATTTGCTCAAGTACATTCAATCGGGTGAACTGCAGGTAACCAGCCAGTTTATCGGTAATAATGGCGGAGAAAAACTTTTGAAGGCCAAGTTTAATGTAAAGCAATTCCCTTAAATCAAAAGTAATGAGGCTATTGATCAGCTTTTTACCTGTTGATGAATATACCATCATACTACTTAGAACAGTGAGAGTAGCGGTAGCACTGGCTAAAATGATCAACAGTAAATTTATTTCTGAATGTTTGAAAATCCATCCCATTGCGGCCAAAATGATACAGGTAAAGCTAAACAGTAGGGGATAACGGTTAATGTTTTTTGCCGTCTTTTTAAATTTGGTGAGATAGTAATTCAGGCTGTTTTCTCTCCAGCCCTGCTTTTGTTCGATCACCGGAGACTCATAACTGTCCATAAAATAACTGGCTACATCGGTAACGATGATCAGGTCGAATGGGTCAGGTTTTACCCTGTTACGTCTTTTTTTATCAGCCAGCATCAGGCTGGAAAGTCCCTGGTTATCCGTGATTCCGCCATCCATCAATGCTACAGTGTTAATATGACTATCCTTTTCCTCTTGAGCAGTTAGGCCACCTTCCGGTACAAACGACAGCGGGAAGCTTTTTTCATTATAATTTTCATAATAAAGCGCTGATCTTAATGCTGCTGCATTTAATGTTTTTTCCGGAGAATCAGCATAACTGAAATCAGACGGGTAAACAATGGGTTCAAAGCCAATTGGAAAACAGGAAGAAGCGGCCAGCACGTCACCTAATTTGATCTTTTTAAAGGTTTCCAGCTGCTTATGATCAAACCAGAGGTAATTATTCCCAATGACCTGATGTGGATTGTCTGTTCCATCCGTCTGAAAACGAAAACTAAGCCCCCGGTAAAATTCAGTACTATTGAAGCAAACTTCCATCTTTTTCCTGTAGCTTTTTTCAAAAAAAACAGATAGGGTTTGTTGTTTGAAAAAGATCTCATCATAAGCCTTTGCAAAAGAATTGATCAGGTTTCGCTGTTTGAAGTCAGCACCAGCCTGCCATTGGCTATCATCATTTAGGGTAGTCAGAGCAAGTTCTACTATGGCCTCGCCGTTAAGATCATGATAAAGCTTCTTGTAAAAATCGATAAATGGCTGATCCTGATGTACACCCGCAGCATAAAGCATGGAGGCAATTGTTCCGCCGGAGGCTGAAGAAATGAAGCTGATTCTTTCTGTCAATGATTTTCCATTGCTTTCGAGGTGATTCAGGTAGCTTAAAGTACCCAGGCCGTAAGATGCAGCGCGGAATCCACCGCCTGAAAAGGCCATGGCTATATTTTGGAATGGATTTAGTGCGATGAGCGTGTCATTCGTCATTTTAATAAGAAATTGAGTAAGCGTTAATATTTTTAAATAACTGAGAATACATGGATATTCTTAGAACTAAGATAAAAAAATAAGTTGTTTTTTTGCTGCATCGATAGCTTACATTTTATATCTCATGTGCCGCTATAATTTTACTGTAACCTAATGCCAGGTTATCTGATTGTTTAACAGTTCTTTAAATTAATGGAATAAGGCAGGCTTACATTGTCAATGCATGCATTGCTCGATTGACATTTGAATAGAGTACATCTCCGTTTGTAGCTCCGCTAACCGCAATAATCCTGTATTCAACATTTACTTTTTGGGATATGGATTACTGTTTGCAGATTCATCATTTTTTTAACAAGATGTAATGAATATCATTAACAATAAACACGGTGCTACGGCAAATTTTCAACATTTTGTTTTTGATACATGTTTCATAGATTTTTGACAAGTGATGTGCAAAATCATAAGCTATCTTATTGACCGACAATTCCTGGTTTTAAAGTATTCTATCTGCCTGTATTGGGTATTTTCTTTTCAATAATGGTATGATTTTATGCTGCTGCTCATCTTATTAATTTTTTATATAGTGATCATAAATATGCTTTATTGATATCCTTAAATACCAGAAAATAAGTAGAAAAAAAACAACAAATACTGGTATTTATTTACGGGATTTCTTCATCTAGCTTTGTCTCCAATTCATCGTACCATCTAAATTGCATTTAAAATGATTGTCTATCCGGAATTTTAAAAGATCAGACCTCGGGTGATGCTGTTTGATCGTAAGCTGAAGCTTGTTTTCATCATCTTTAAAACCTATAAATAAAGATTACAAAATGTATAAATATTAATCCTATGAATTTAAAAAGTTTTGTTTTAACCATTATGATCATTGGTGGTGTTGCCTATCATTCTCTGGCACAGTATAAAGAGCCTGAAGAAAAAGATAAAAAGCAAATCTTCTACCCTGAAGTTGTTTTTGACTCCCTGCAGGCAAAAAAAATGCTGGCTAAAGGAACTGCTACCATAAAAGGTGTGGCTTTTACAAAGGCAAAAAACAATATGGGCTTCAGAGCCGGTGCAAGAATTCTGGCCAATCAGATTAAGGTCGTCTTATTACCGGTTACCCCTTATTTTGAAGCCTGGTACCAACTGAGGAAAGACAAAGAGAATTTTAGAAAGAGGCGTTATGTCTACCTCTCGACAGCAGCTTACATGTACAGGCTGGAAGCCATTACGAACAGCGATGGTAAATTTACTTTTCCGGAAATGAAACCAGGTAAATACTTTTTACAGGGATTTTTAGACTGGACCTCCAACGGCTATTACAATGAGTATACAGGTTCGGGTTACAACAGTTATGGCGGACAGACCAATTATTATCAGCAAAAAAAATATACAGTTGACCACCAGGACAGGATTGAGGAGTTTGTAGAGGTTAAAGAAAATGGAGAAATCGTTAAAGTAAGGTTGCATTAACCTATTTGAAATTTCGCTAAAGAAGCGTTTCTCTTTCTGTAATTCTGATCATCCAAAGGCTTTCATAGTTTTGGATTGATTCAGATATTTTATTTCATCTTTAGATTTTCTGACCAGTTTTTGATTGAGAACTTACCAATACCAGGTTGCCCCGATGGCCAATAAAATCGTTTTAATAATTCAGCTCTCAATATCTCTCTGATAACGATTTTGTGCCTTTAAAAATTAGAAATACCCTTCATAAATATTCATTAATTCTTCATTTGATATGTTGAACTTTATTAAACAATCAACAAGATTTATAAACCCATAAATAAAAATCAACATGAAAGCAATTAAAATTTTAATGATCGCCCTGGTAGCTACATTTACATTTAATGCAGTAAATGCGCAAACCAAAGAACCTGTTAAAGCCAAAACCGAAAAAACTCAGGTTAAAAAAGTATCTGCCAAAAAACACCACAAAGCAAAAAAAGCTGCTGTTAAAAAATAATGCATAGCATCAATTTTTAAAGTAAAGCCGTTTCGAAATTAATTTTGAAACGGCTTTTTTATGTGCAGCCCGTTCTCACGAGCGACCATTATATTTATATCTTTTTTCAGGTAAATACTGATGTAATGATTCGAGATTAATTTAATAAGGCTTTTAAATAGCAGGTATGCTGCATTTTAGTTTTTTAAGTATGTTCAGACGTTTTTGAAATTCTTTAGATCCAATGGGAGGGATGAAGATTTTGGAAAATCAGGACAAAAAAAAGAGGGTCTTTGATAAAAGACCCTCCCGGCGGAAAGCGAGGGATTCGAACCCCCGGACCTATGACAGTCAACAGTTTTCAAGACTGCCGCATTCGACCACTCTGCCAGCTTTCCGGAGGCAAAAGTACGAACTCCAGCTAAATCTGCAAACTATGATGTTGTTTTTTTTATATTAAATTGATAATTGCTTAACACAGAGGGAGAAAAAATTATTTTTTCTGGAAATTTTCATCAATGGGATCACTTTTTTTAAAGAGATTAAAGGTGGGGCGAATAATTTTAACACTGCGCTTACTCACATCAACACTGGCATTCAGCTCAAACCCGATCAATAGAATAAAAGAATTGAGGTATAGCCAGATCATCACTACAATTAAAGTACCAATGGAGCCATAAACCTTGTTATAAGAGCCGAAGTGATTAATGTAAAAGGAAAATCCCCAGATGGTAATAAAAGCTAAAATAGTAGCCAGCCATGAACCGGCACTAAACAATCGCCATTTTTTTGCATGAGAAGGGCCGTAACGGTATAAAATCGAAATGGTGATAAAATATAAACCTGCCAGTAAAGCCCAGCGTGTAAACTGAATGGCATAAACCGCCAGGCTAGCCTTTAAATGAAGCTCATCTTTAATGTACTTTAAAAGTACTTCACTTAAAGCCATGGCTGTGATACAGGCGATAATAGACAGGCAGATAAATACGGTTAGTGCCAGCGCAATCAACCGCTGTTTAATCCAGCCCCGGGTTTCGATAATCAGTGACGATTTATTAAAAGCCTTCATCAGGTTTTTCACGCCGTTCGTGGCAAAAAAGATAGCCGATAAAAAACCAAAGGACAATAAACCCGTATTCTGGTTTTTAACAATATCATTCAGCGTAGATTCAAAGGCTTCATATGCATTATGCGGCAAAACAAGCTCAATCAGGCTTAATAACTGATCCTGGAAACCTTTAATCGGAATAAATGGGATCAGTGTAAACAGGAAAATAATACCTGGGAAAATAGCCAGCATAAAACTATAGGCAAGTGACGATGATTTATTCACCAGCGTATCTTTACCTATCTCTTTAAAAAAGAAAGTGGCTACCGTATATAAGGGTAAGGGACTGAAACCAGGCAGAACACAGTTCTTCGTCCACTCGATAAACTTCGCGTAGATGTTTAAATGTAATAACTGCCGGTGTAACCATTCCATTTAATTATGTTGTAAAATGAGGTTGAATCCCATCCATAAAATTCTTTGGCGGATGACAAGGCCTTCTCGTTTCTTTATCCACAAACACCAATGTAGTTTTGCCAATGTTGATCAGTTGTTCAGCTTCATTGTAAATTTCATATTCCACATGTAAACGTACAGTTGGCAATTCTTTTACCAGGCATTTGACGGTTAAAACCTGATTATAGAATGCAGGTTTCAGGAATTTTGATTGTAGTTCCAGTAAAGGAAGCATCACGCCATCAGCTTCCATAGACTCATAAGTAATGCCTGAAGAAGCCTCGAAACATTCCGTACGGGCAATTTCATAATACAGGGCGTAATTACCGTGGTGAACCACACCCATCTGATCGGTCTCTGCATATCGGACCTTCACCTTTGTTTCATGTACAAACATTACCTGTAGATATTTTTTTTGTTTAATGCCTCACGGTATTTTTTGGCGTTGATTTCATGCTGTGCCTTTGTTTCCGCAAAATTATGGTATCCTGAAAAGTCTTCTTTTGCACACATGTAAATGTAATTGTTCTGTTCCCGGTTCAATACTGCATCAATGGCATTAATACTGGGCATCATTATCGGTCCCGGGGGTAAACCGGCATACTTATAGGTATTATATAAAGATTGTACCTGCAATAACTTTCCGGTTACCCTTTTTACGGTAAAGTCGTTATTGGCAAAAATCACAGTTGGGTCTGCCTGAAGCAAAATACCTTTGTTCAACCGGTTTAAGTAAAGACCAGCGATGATTGGCATTTCCTTGTCGTATAGCGCTTCGGCATCAACAATAGATGCCAAGATATAAACCTGAGTGGGCGTAAGGTTCAGGCTTGCTGCCTTTTGCTTGCGTTCAGGTGTCCAGAATTTTTCATACTCCTTGTGCATCCGCTCGAAAAAATCAACCGGAGCTATATTCCAGTACATTTCATAGGTGTTCGGAATAAACATCGTATAAATATTGTCCTGGTTAAAGCCATATTTGGTAATCAGATCTGTAGAATCCAAAACATTGATAAAACTTAGTGAATCTGCTTCTAAATTACTGGCAAGATAAGCGGCAAAATTTTCTTTCTTCCTGATGTTCTGAAACTTCAGTTTCACCGGCTCCTGGTTGCCCGCTTTAATCAGGTTCACTAAAGTCCGGTTGGTCATGCCTTTTTTAAGGCGATAGCGGCCAGGTTTTAAATTAGCAGCCAGGTTCATTTTCTCTGCGGCAGCGGTAAAAGAAGAGACGCTCTTTAAGATGTCCTTCTTTTGCATTTCAGCGACCAGCTGATCATAATTGCTTCCGGTTTTGATGTATAAATATTTTTGATTCTCAGTAATGTTGGGAGAAAAGTATATCTTGTAAAAATTGAGTGCAAAATAGGCAGCAACCAGCACGATGGCTGCAACGACGGCTAGTATGATTTTTTTTCCGGTACTCATCTTCTTTTTTTCTATTTCAGTCATTTTTTTTATAAAGCGTGTTTATGGTTGCTTATTGGATAGCGTAACATTAATTTTTGTGCCGATGGCCACTTTCGTTAAAGAGTCTACCGGCATTGGGTCTTGTTTGATAATAACCGCGTTAGCACTGTCGGTAATGTCGCCTTCATAAAGAATATTTCCTAAAGTTAGGTTAGAACCTTTTAAACTAAACTTAGCTTCATCAACGGTTAAACCTGTTAGTTGTGGAATATCAACCTCTTCATTACCACGGCCGTCGCCCAGTACCAGGTTAATTCTGGAGCCAACAGGAACAATATCGCCAGGCTGTATAGGTTGTCCGCCAAAAGTGGCTTCCAATACCACATCCCGGCTCACATCGGGTTTATAAGTGGTATCACCTAATTTAAGTCTTGAACTTTCAATAACGGCTTGTGCCTCCCTTAAGGTTTTAAAGGCAATATCCGGAAACTTGGTGTTTGGAATCTTGCCAGCATTGATGGTTAAATAAATGGTCCGGTTGTCTTTTACAAAAGTATTCGGATCAGGATCCTGGTCAATCACAATCCCGGCCGGCTGATCCATAATAAATACAGAATCGACCTCATATTTTAACCCGGCATCTTCCAGTTTACGTACGGCCTGTTCAAAAGATAGACCTTTAACCAGCGGAACATTCAGACCCTGGCCATGTTTGGTATAGTACCGCAAACTGAAAAAAGCAACGAGCAAGAGGCCCACAACGGTTAAAAGTGCAGCTATAATGTTAGTCCTGAAGGATTTGGTTTTTAAATATGCTATAAATTTAGACATGAATATTAAATTCTGGTGTTTGCGTAAAAATCAAATGTAATCATTAAAGAGTGAATGAATCTTTCCGGCGTTTTGAAAGCAATAATCACACCATTAATCCTTGATTCAATTCATCAATTATTAAACTTTGCACAAAGATATTTATATTTTTGGGGATATATTTAGAATCAAATTCAATTTATACTTAAGAATTTCCTCATGAAAAAAACGATTGCCTTGTTAACAGGCGGTACCACAGGCGAATGGGTTGTTTCTGTAAAAAGTGCAGCCACTATTTCGCATCATATTGATGCTGATTTATATGATGTTTATAAAATAATGCTTAATGACCATGGCTGGTTTTATGAGCCGGCCGATTCTGTTAAAATTGAAATTGACCGGAATGACTTTTCGCTTAGCATAGAAGGGAGGAAGATTAAATTTGATGGTGTTTTCATTGCCATTCATGGCTCACCGGGTGAGGATGGAAAATTACAGGGTTATTTTGATATGCTTCATATTCCTTATACCGCCTGCGATGCTTTAACGTCTGCCATCACCATGAACAAAGGATATACAAAAGCCGTTGTTCATGATATTGATGATTTGTATACCGCTAAATCTGTTCAGATTTTTAAAGGCAGTCATTACGATCTTGGCCAAATCAGGCAGGATTTAAAATTACCATACTTTGTAAAACCAAACAGTGGAGGCAGCAGCATTGGGATGAGTAAGGTAAAACGTACGGAAGATCTTGAAGATGCGGTAGAAAAGGCCTTTAAAGAAGATCCCCAGGTATTAATTGAAGAATTTGTGAGTGGCAGGGAATTTTCAATCGGGGTATACAGTGCCAAAGGTGAGGTAACCGTATTGCCTACTACCGAAGTGATAACGGCCAATGAGTTTTTTGATTTCGAGGCCAAATACACGCCTGGTGCTGCTGAAGAAATTACCCCAGGAAACATGAATGAAGAGGAATATTCGAGGGTTCACCGCATCATTAAAGCGATATATAAAAAACTGAATTGCAGGGGAGTGGTTCGGATAGATTATTTCCTGGAACATGAAACCGGTAAGTTCTATTTTATTGAGATCAATACCATTCCCGGACAAACGGCTACCAGTTTCATTCCGCAGCAGGTTGCAGCAATGGGTATATCCCTGAAAGAATTTTATACCGGCCTATTAAAAGAAACCATTGGTTAGGTTAATCTTAAAAGAATGATCTGATGGAAATCCAGAGGCTTACAGACAAAGGCTTTACCACAAAAACCTTCCAGAAGGATGCCATCATTTATGAACCCGGCATGCAACCGCGCTACGTCTATTTCATTCAATCGGGCGAAGTGCGGATGGTGACCATCAGCGATGATGGAAAGGAATTTATTCAGGGTGTATTTAAGGCCGGTCAGTATTTTGGAGAACCTGCATTGCTGATTGACAAGCCTTACCTGGCTTTTACTATTGTGAATAAGGTTTCACGGATCATCCAGGTGAACAGGCAGGATTTTTTTGCTTTGATTGAAAATGAACCGGATTTCAGCATGTCACTAATTAAAACACTGAGCAGGCGTTTATTCTATAAATCGATGATGCTGGAAGAACTGGCCAATGAAAAAGCAGAGCATCGCTTGCTGACCATTATTAATTACCTGCTACCTGATGTAGCTGTTGGCGCACCGCTAAAGGTTACAAGGCAGGAACTTGCAGACATGACCGGACTAAGGGTAGAAACTGTCATCAGAGGTGTAAAACTGTTATCTAAAAAAGGATTAATTTCATTGTCTGGCGGGAAGATCATACGATTAGAGTAACATTTTTTATCAGGTCGCTTTATGAATATGATGCAGATCATAAATCGGGGCCGATATTAGCTTTAAATTTGTATAATTAATAAATACAATATGGCTGATTTAACAAGTTTCCAGGCTTTTATACAATGTAAGTGTCCACGTTGCCGTAAAGGAGATATCTTCACAGGCAGTGCTTATTCGTACAAACTACAGAAAACCAATATTTATTGCCCGCATTGCAATCTCAAATTTGAACGTGAACCAGGCTTTTTTTATGTGGCGATGTTTGTGAGTTATGCGATGAATGTTGCTGAAATTATTACCATTGGCGTAGCATCTTATGTATTAGGCCTTCCCCTAACTTATGAAAACCTGTGGTATTACGTGGGATTGATCCTTTTTGGGGTATTGCTTTGTTCACCGATTAATTACCGGTATTCGAGGGTGATTTTACTTCACTACCTGACTCCCGGTTTGCATTACGTTCCCGGAAGCGGTGATTTAATCCAAAAGGTATAAACCAAGTCTGGTTATATTGAATTTACTTATGGATTTAAATTTTCAAGTTGTGTAACCAGTTCTCTTACTTTTTCTTCAGCCGTTAATTCATATTGATATTCATCTTCAATACTGCCCATTTTGGCTGTTGTATTAAGGTATGCCATCTTACTTTTTACCCATACTTTGGCTGAAGCATGAAATTCGGTAGCACCTGTTCTGGCATAAAGCTCCTGAATATTGGCAGCATGAATACCCGCACCAGGCATGATGGTAATCCTGCCATTTGCCTGTTTAACCAATCTGGTCAGTTGATCCATACCGGAAAAAGCAGATGCGGCACCTCCTGACGATAATACCCTCACAATGCCCATTTCAATCAGATCTTCCAGGGCCTTCTCCATATCATTACACATATCAAAAGCCCTGTGAAAGGCTACCTGCATTGGTTTGGCCAGTTCAATTAATTCCCGGCACCTGGATAGGTCTATACTGCCATCTGCGTTTAGTATTCCGATTACGATCCCCTCACAGTTTAATGATTTACAGATTAGGATATCCTCCCTCATTAAATTAAACTCTGTTTCGGTATACAGAAAATCACCACCCCGCGGACGGATAATTGGCCATATGGCAATATTTAGCTGCTGTTTTGCCAGTTTAATCTGTCCATAACTTGGTGTAGTACCACCTTCAGCTAAATTATCGCAAAGCTCTACCCGTTTGGCACCACCTAACTGTGCAGCCAGGGCAGAGGCATAAGAGTTTGCACAAACTTCTAAAATACCAGGCATGTTTTTAAGGTTATGCTTCATTTACCGGACCAAGAACCTTCCATCCGGAAGCAGATTTACAGGTATTTAATTTTTCAACTGATACACCTCCATCCGGAAACCAGCAAACCTCTGTAATGGTATAATGGGTATCATCAATTTTTTCTCTTATTGGAAATGCATGTTGCAAATCTGAGAAATTCGGAAAGCCATGCTCCTGAATATGATTGATGAACGAAAGCTCCAGTACCTCGGCGGTATTGGCAATCATTTCTTCATCAGTTTCCATAGATAATTTGGACAGCATCATTTTAGCTTCTTCGTAAAAATCTTTACAGGCAAGTGCGGCATCCAGATTCTGATCGTTATAAGCCTTTTCGAGCGAAAGAATAGCGCCTTCCGGGGTATTAAAATCAGTTCTGAAATGGTCAACACCGTCATCTATATACAAACCAATGCTTTCGTCAAACTGTGCTTTATCCACATCTGGGATAGAATCTCTGATGGCCCGGATGGTATAACCACCAATCAGCCTGCCCTGTTCGATAATCATCCAGTCTGAAATATAATTTCGATCAACGCCTATTTTCTGGTCAGCCTTTACAGTTTTCACATCAACAGGTACATTACCTACCACGCCAAACAAATTACCCGATTCATCGAAACTGGGATCAGTAAGCCAGATATGCTCGCTTATTTCGCCATCCAGAATCTGCACTTTAATGGAAAAACTGGATTGATCACTTTTTGGCTGATTCAGACTCTCTTCAAAATACCAAAGTGTAAGGTTCGCTTTTTCAATGGCCCATTTCATGCCTTCATCAGCATCAGGAATATAAACCATGCCAGGCTCACCTTTTCGTTCTGCCACGTTTTTTTTGCCGAAAATTTTAGATAGAAACCCCATTCTGATAGGTGTTTTAGTGATTTACGATATTAATAATAACTTTTGCCCTTGATTAATAAATCTTGTTTTTCAGTATTGCATACGGCGTAGCTGAATCCTTTCTGAATGGCATAAGCACCATATTCACCTTTTTTATTGATCGCTAAGAAACCTACCTGAATATTTTTAGCTGTTTCGGGTTTCTTTTTGATGATGCGCATCACGGCTTCTTTACAGGCCGCTTCCGGAGTATAACCCTGACGCATGAGTTCAACCACTAAAAAGGAACCCACATTCCGGATTACCTCTTCTCCAACACCTGTTGAAGTTGCTCCACCTACCTCATTATCTACAAATAAACCTGCACCGATAATCGGGCTATCCCCAATTCTGCCATGCAGTTTATAAGCCATGCCGCTGGTGGTACACGCCCCCGAAATGTTTCCTTTTGCATCAATAGCCAGCATACCAATGGTATCGTGATTATATTGGTTTCCAGGTAATTTTTGAGGTGCAGCCTTATCATATAACTTGTTCTCAATATTCATTACCGGCTCATATTTAGCAGTTTTTAACCATTCTTTCCAGGCTTTTTCACTGGATGGCGTGAGCAGGTTTTCTTTCTTAAAGCCTTGTTCAAGCGCAAACTGCAGGGCGCCATCGCCAGCCAGCATCACGTGCGGCGTTTTTTCCATTACCTTACGGGCAACAGAAATAGGATGCTTAATGTGCTCTAAAGCCAGCACAGCACCACAGTTCCCCAGTTCGTCCATGATACAGGCATCCAATGTAACCTTGCCATCCCTGTCGGGCAAACCACCATAACCAACGGTTTGGTTTTTTTCATCGGCTTCCGGAACCCAAACGCCTTGCTCAACCGCATCCAGAGATCTTCCTCCATTTGACAATACTTTCCAGGCATCAGCGTTGGCTGCAATGCCAAAATCCCAGGTAGAGATCACAATGGGCAGGTTTTTTGCCTTTGCAGGTTGTGAAGGAATGGCATTGGCCATACTGGTTTTATCGATGGCCAGTAAGCCTGCAGAAAGGGCAGAAGCTTTTATAAATTTACGTCGGTTAAACATGATGCTATATTAGAGGTTGTTTTTATAGGATAGTGAATTGATCTGCATCTCTTAAGAAAGGAAACTGACGCCTGATTTTGGCCAGTTCTTCGTAATTAATGGTAACGGTATACATGTCTTCATCTTCCGGCTTATAATAAACAGTATTGCCATACGGATCAATGACCATCGAATGGCCACCATGATAAACCTGGTTACCATCATGTCCTACACGGTTTACGCCAATTACGTAACTCTGATTTTCGATGGCCCGGGCAGGAATCAGTGCTTTCCAGTGTGCAGAACGCCGATCGGGCCAGCTGGCTACTAAAAGCAGGATATCATATTCTTCATTTACATTGCGTAACCAAACCGGAAATCGCAAATCATAGCATACCGCCAGCCTGATTTTCCAGCCCTTCAGCTCGACAATCAGTTTGTTTTCACCGGAACTGAAATTTTCATCCTCATCACCCATGCCAAATAAATGGCGTTTGTCATAATGCTGGTGTTCGCCATCTTTATTCATCCAGATTAAGCGGTTATAATAACGGCCATTATCTTTGATAATCAAACTGCCGGTAACCACACAATTGTATAGTGCAGCTGTTTTCTGCATCCATTGCATCGTCGGACCACCCATTTCTTCAGCCAAAGTTTCGGCATTCATGCTGAAACCACTGTTAAACATTTCTGGTAGAATAATCAGGTCTGTTTTTTCCCGAACACCCATTGATAGGCGAAGTGCCAGGTTAACCAGGTTTTTTTCTATATTTTCCCAAAAAAGGTACGCTTGAAAAATGGTTACTTTCAGGTTTTCTATTTGCGTGTAGATAGGTGCTTCCATATGTTAGGTTTGCAAATGTTAAACATTCATTAATTTTTCTGCCGCTAAAGCAAGGGTTTCATTTTCTTTAGCAAAACAGAAGCGGATAATTTTATGGTCAGTTGCTTTTTGATAAAAGGCCGAAACCGGAATACTGGCCACACCAAATTCTTTAATGAGCCTGATGCTAAAATCAGTGTCCTTTTCATCGCTGATCTGATCATAACTTACACATTGAAAATATGAACCTTTACAAGGGAGCAGTTCAAAACGGCTTTCAGCTAGTAATCCCCTAAAATAATTACGCTTTTCTTCAAAAAAACGGCCGATTTCAGTATAACTGCCAGGTTCATGGATATAGGTTGCAATGGCTTGTTGCATGGCACTATTAACGCTGAAAACATTAAATTGGTGTACTTTTCTAAATTCCTTCATCAATAAGGCCGGAGCAAGGCAATAGCCCAGCTTCCATCCGGTTGCATGCAAAAGCTTTCCGAAAGAGGCCACTATAAAGCTTCTTTCCCGTAATTCAGGGTAAAGCATCACACTATTGTGTTTTTCTTCATCGTAAATCAGGTGTTCGTAAACCTCATCGCTCAGAATTAAGATATCTGTTCCACTGATCAGCTTGATCAGCGATTTCATGTCTTCATCAGATAGAATACTGCCCGTGGGGTTTTGAGGAGAATTTAAAATGATCATCCTTGTACTTGACGTGAACAGTTTTTTAACCATGTCCCAGTCGATTCCATAATGCGGAGGAGCCAATTCATAAGTCTTAACTAATCCACCTAAAAGCCTGACGGTTGGGGCATAGCAATCATAAGCCGGTTCGAAGATAATGACTTCATCTCCCGAATTAATGATGGCCGCCAGTGCAGTAAAGATAGCCTGAGTACCACCTGCTGTAACCGTTATTTCAGTCTCCGGATGATATTTTACCTGATATAAGCTTTCTACTTTTTGCGCAATGGTTTCATTTAGGAAATGATTACCAGGCATGGGTGCATATTGGTTAAATCCATCTTTCATGGCCTGGTTAACCAATGCTACAAGTTTTGGATCGCAAGGATAATCAGGAAAACCTTGTGATAAGTTGATGGCCTGATGCGCTGTCGCAAGCTGCGACATGACCGAAAAAATGGTTGTCCCAACGCCAGGGAGTTTTGATTGTATATTTAACATGTGATAAGCGAAAATAGCAAAAAAAGCTTAAAAAAGCAGTTCTATTTTAGCTTAAGACATTGGAGGTATTGTTTAAATGATTTGAAATCAATGTGTTGTCGGCGGATATTGATGCCTGCTCTTTTGCCTGACCCTGCCTGAATCAGCAGGATTAATGTGCCATAACCGCCGCATCTGCTGACGCGGCAACCTCACTTTTAATCAAACTTCTTCCAATCCATAAACAAAGCATGGCGATAAATGCAGCTACCGTCATGACCAATGGCATGGGCACAACAGAATGTTCACTAAATAAACTCACCACCACAGATGCCAAAGCACCAAGTCCCATTTGAAAGGCACCCATCAGGGCCGAAGCACTACCCGCATTTTTGCTAAATGGAGACAGTGCCAACGCTGCTGCATTTGGATTAATGAAACCTAAGCAGGAAAGGAACAAAGCGATGAAGCCCAGTGTCAGAGATAAGTTTAACCAGTCATTCAAGGCAAAAACCAGGAAGATTAAACTAAATACACATTGCGCCATTAATGCCCAGGTGACAATCTTTTTACTGCTAAACCATTTTAAAATTAAACTATTTAACTGGCTGGAACCGATAAAGGCTACTGAAAGCAAGGCAAAAATCCATCCATAGCCCGTTTTGCTTACCTCATAAATTTTCATAAAAACCGTTGGTGATGATGATACGTAAGCAAACAAACCAGAAAAAGTTATGGAGCTGATGAAGGCATAAGTAGAAAACTGCGGTTCTTTCAGTACCATGAGGAAGCTATTTAAAATCGGTTTTGGCTTCAGCGAGTAATTCGGATCTGGTTTATAGCTTTCCGGTAATTTGAAGATGGAAGCCAGCAGCATCAGAATCGCCATAAAACCCAAAAAAACGAATACATATTTCCAGCTAAGTGTGGAAATTAAATAACCACCTGCAGTAGGGGCCAGCATGGGCGAAACCGCAATAACAAGCATTAAAGAAGCAAAAACTTTCGGGCTTTCTTCAACGGTAAATAAATCGCGGACCATGGCGATGGAGGCTACAGCGGTGGCGCAACTGCCAATAGCCTGAACGAAACGTAAAACAATAAGTTGATTTACATCAGTTACGGCAAGGCATAAAAATGAAGAAACGATATAAAGTGCTAAACCGAAATAGAGTGGTTTCTTCCTTCCAAATTTATCAAGAAGTGGCCCGTAAAGTAACTGACCGGCAGAAATACCAATAAAAAATGCTGATAATGATAGGGCTACCGACGATTCATTTGTTTTTAAGTCTTTTGCGATATCTACAAATCCAGGCAAATACATGTCGATAGAAAAAGGGCCAAGCGCTGCCAGGGAACCCAGAATTAAGATAAGGTAGATTTTTTTTTGCTGAGCCATAATCATGAATAGTTTTTCCGAGGCGCAAAGATTGTCAGATTTATGCATTTAACCTATTTTTGAGGTCGAATGATTGTAAAAAGATAACTGGTTAAAAAAATTAACACGAAGTACAGTAATTCTGATTTGAATTATTTTTAGATTTATGCACTATGACTTTTAAAACCAAAGAAAGCCGGCTATTTCTCGTGTTGGGATGTTTTTTTGTCGCGAATGCGATATTATCAGAGTTTATTGGGGTGAAATTATTTAGCGTAGAGGAAACTTTAGGGATTAAAAAGTTTGACATCAATTTATTAGGCGTTAAAAACCTGTCTTTTGTGATGTCGGCTGGTGTGTTAACCTGGCCGATTATTTTTATCATGACCGATATTATTAACGAGTATTTTGGCGTAAAGCAGGTTCGCTTTCTTTCCATACTTACTTCTATCCTCATTGCATTTGCCTTTTTAGTGGTTTGGGGTTCCATGCATTTAAGTGCGGCAGATTTCTGGGTCCACCAAAACATCAACGGGGAAGATTTAAATATGAACAACGCTTTTGCAGGGATATTCGGTCAGGGGATGTGGATTATTGTAGGCTCTATCATTGCCTTTATTGTAGGGCAGCTGGCTGATGTTTTAATTTTTCATCGTATTAAGAGGGTAACCGGAGAAAAGGCTTTATGGTTGCGGGCAACAGGTTCAACACTGGTTTCCCAGCTCATCGATAGCTTTGTGGTCATCTTTATTGCTTTTTATCTCAATCCACAATATCATTACAGCTGGAAAATGGTTGCTGCCATCGGACTGGTAAATTATACTTACAAGTTTATTGTAGCCATTTTAATGACCCCGATTCTGTATATCGTTCATTTGATTATCGACAGTTACCTGGGAAAAGATTTGGCTAAAAAACTCACAGAAATGGCCGGGCGGGGTTAGTCTCTTGCTGGCTGTTAAGCATGAAGAAGAATATGCTTATTCAAAAAGGGGGGAAACCGCTTAAATGGACAAAAAGGCCGGAATCGCTCCAGCCTTAATGCTTAACAACAAAACAAATAAAAAAAATTAACCTTAAAATTTACAGGGAAGCCAGCTCTTCCGCGAAAACATTTTCCGCAACCTGCTCCTGTTTGTAGATCTGTCTGCCGGTATAGGCAATAAAAACGTCTTTTTCCAAAAGTAAATCACGGTTTTTAATCAGCTGTTCTAACTTAACTGTTCCGATCACATATTTATAGTTACTGGCTGCATAGCGTTCGCTAATTTCATCAAAACCCAGCAAGGTCACTAAGTCTTCATCCGCATAACGCAAATAAACCTCCAGCAAAATATCTTCAGTGTGTTTAACACCATTTTCTGAATGATATTTTTTATACTCATAACGATAATCATATCGTAAAGCTGCAATATCTGAGAGTACGGCGGCACCGGTAGGATGACCACCGGCACCTTTTCCGAAGAAGAATTGTTTGTCGGCAAATGCCGCCTGAACCGTTACGGCATTGTATTCATTTTCAACATTATACAGGAAATCATCTTTGGGCACAAGCTTGGGCAATACATAAGTCACGATATCCTTGGTATTTACTTTCCGTGCAGTAGGAACCAGCTTAATTTTGAAATTCTTTTCACGGGCATATTTGATATCGTTTGCAGAAAGGTTTTGAATACCAATATTTAAAATAGCATCCGGATTCACAAACAAGCCGTAGGCATGGGCTGTGGCAATCGCCAGTTTATATTTGGGATCGTAACCACCTACATCTAAAATCGGATCGGTTTCTGCAAAGCCCAGGTCTTGCGCTTCTTTTAAGGCTGCGTTGTAACTTTGATTTTCATTAAAAATCTTCGATAAGATGTAATTGGATGAACCATTAAAGATGCCACTTAAGGCATGAAAAAGCTCATTGTCATAATATTCTTCCAGATTCCTGATGATTGGAATACTACCGCAAACCGCACCTTCATAAAGTAATGATGTACCATATTTCTGCTGCAATTCAACCAGTTCTTTTAAATGATTGGCAATCATCTTTTTATTGGCAGAGACAACATTTTTGCCGTTTTTTAAAGCAGTGGTTACAATTTCATAAGCGGCATCAGCATCATTAATCAGTTCCACTACTGTATTGATTTCTGAATTATTCAGAATCTCATGGCGGTCTGTCGTAAATAAATGTTGATCGAGCGTACGTTTTTTCTTTGGATTTTTTATAGCGATTTTTATGATTTCCAGGTTAAGGTTCTGACTCTGGATAATATCTAATAATCCCTGGCCTACCACTCCGAAGCCAAATAAACCGATTTTTAAATTTTTACTCATGGTGTTTTATAGTGTATTAGGTAGCGAGTATCAAGTATCAGGACTTGTGCTCAAAGCGCTTTTCGCTACTATTTTTTTTGTGAACTTCTATTTGATACGGAAACACAGATTTTCACAGAATTAGATTCCTTATTTCCATGATTCAGTGTTTTCGTGTCTGATTAATATTTTTTAATTCGTTTAGCCTCGCTTTTATTTAATCTTTTACCCTCCACCTTATCAGGCCGTATGCTGTAGCTTAATAATTTTCTTATCCCGGCTTTCTCTGATAAAGTTGCCGATGATGTTGGTTAAGGCATTGGTTTCAATTAAAAAACCATCATGACCATATTCAGAATGAATCACCGCGAATGTTGCATCATTGATCTGATCTGCCAGGTATTTTTGCTCTGACACCGGAAAAAGAAAGTCATTTTCGATACCAATAACTAAGGTATTTGCTTTGATTAATTTTAGAGCTTCAGCAATACTCTTTCTGTTGCGCCCTACATTGTGGCTGTCCATAGCTTTGGTCAAATAATAATAACTGTAAGCATTGAAGCGTTTAATCAGCTTCTCACCCTGATAATTCTGATAGGAGGAGGCCCGGAAATGATCCGTTTTATCATTTACACTTTCCACCTGTGTACTGCCATAAGCATGGTAGGTTCTGTAACTCAGGAGTGCAATACTTCTGGCGGTTTTTAAACCTTTACTGCCGCCATCGGGCTGGTTGGCAAAGAAAGTCCTGTCTGTGGTAATGGCCAGTCGCTGACTTTCATTAAAGGCAATGCCCCAGGGCGAATGTACCGCGTTGGTGGCCACTAAAATCAGATTTTCAATTCTGGAAGGTTCGATAATTCCCCATTCCACAGCCTGTTGTCCGCCCAATGAACCACCAATCAGTAATTTAATGGAATCGATACCTAAATGCCTGGCCAGCAACTGATGTGCGGCAACAAAATCGCGGATGGTAAATGGTGGAAAAGATAAATAGTAAGGCTGGCCGGTTACCGGATTAATGCTTAATGGATTGGTTGTTCCATAATTCGAGCCTAAAACATTGGCGCAAACAATATAATGATCTTCTGGGTTAAACAGTGCGTTTTGTCCGAACAAACCTTCCCACCATTCAAATACATCAGCATTGGCTGTCAGCGCGTGACATACCCAAATCACATTGTCTTTATTGGCATTTAGTTTACCATATGTTTGATAGGCGATTTGCAGATTCCGAATTTTTTTCCCGTTTTCCAGCTTAAATGGCTTGGTATAATGATATGTTGATGCAGTGCTCATGGTAAAATTGTAATGTTGTAAAATGAATAGGTATTAAGCTTATAGGGATTCCTGACTGATTTTTGATCCAATAGCCGCAAAAGCCTGTTCAAAATCTGCTTTAATATCATCAATATGCTCTATACCTACAGAAACCCTTAGTGCATTTGGTTTAACGCCGGCCGCCAGTTGGGCTTCATCACTTAATTGCTGGTGTGTGGTGGCTGAAGGCTGGATAATTAAAGTTTTAGCATCACCTACATTAGCTAAATGAGAAACCAGTTTCAAACTATCTATAAGCTGAGAGGCATTTTCCTTGCTTCCGTTCAATTCGAAAGATAAAACGCCACCAAAGCCGTTGCTTAAGTATTTCTTGGCCAGGTTATGGTATGGACTACTGGATAAACCAGGATAATGTACTTCTTTAACCAAAGGATGATTTTCCAGCCAGGTAGCCAGCTCAAGTGCATTGTCTACATGACGTTGAACGCGGAGTGATAATGTTTCTAATCCCTGTAATAAGAGGAAAGAATTAAAAGGAGACAGGGCAGGTCCCAGATCCCTTAAGCCTTCTACCCGGGCGCGAATAATAAACTGGATGTTACCAAACGGACCTCCGATACCAAAAACATCGTTAAAAACTAATCCGTGATAACCTTCTGATGGTGCTGTAAACTGCGGAAATTTTCCATTGCCCCAGTTGTAATTTCCACCATCAATGATCACACCGCCAATGCTGGTACCATGACCGCCGATCCATTTAGTAGCAGATTCTACTACAATGTTTGCTCCATGCTCCAGTGGTTTAAATAAATATCCACCTGCACCAAAAGTATTGTCTACAATAAAAGGAATATCATGTGTTTTGGCAATGGCCGCAATTTTTTCAAAATCAGGGATGCTGAAGGCCGGATTGCCAATGGTTTCCAGGTAAATGGCTTTGGTTTTCTCTGTGATTTTTTGTTCAAACTCTTCAGGAACATCCGGGTTTGCAAAATCAACGTGAATGCCCAGACGTTTAAATGCAACCTTAAACTGGTTGTAGGTTCCGCCATATAGATGTGATGACGAAACAATCTGATCTCCGGCCGTTAAGATATTATGCAGGGCGATAAATTGTGCCGCCTGGCCTGATGCTACCGCCAGTGCGGCTACACCACCTTCCAAAGCGGCGATTCTTTTTTCAAAAACATCAGTTGTAGGGTTCATCAGCCGGGTATAGATGTTTCCAAACTCTTTTAAAGCAAACAGGTTAGCACCATGTTCCGCATTCTTAAATCCATAAGAGGTGGTCTGATAAATGGGAACCGCTCTGGAACCTGTTGTAGGGTCTACTTCCTGACCAGCATGCAACTGAAGCGTTTCAAATTTATATGATGTTGACATAATTTTCTAATAATTAAGGTTAAAGAATGAGTGGAATGAACGGACAAATCAGAAAAGTAAATTATCCTGCAGGGCGTATCCCGGTTAACCGGGACCTTCCAATTTGAAAAGAAACAAGAGAGGAAGATTTTTAAATTACCGTATGCAACAGCACATACGGGACATATACATCACATTGCAGCACACCAACAGTTTAATGGAAACATTTGCTGTTTGTTGTTTCAGACTAGTGCCGTCGTGAGATAGAAGATTTAAAGTATTCATCAGTTTAAATTTATATCACCGGTTAACTCCATGTTATCCGGTCAGGAATTGGCACCTTCTCTTTCTGAGGGTTGCCAGTGGGTCACGGAGCCAGTCTCTCGCCACTTCTTTATAAATCAATCCGATTCAGATTGACTTTTATTTAGTGATCTACCAAATAATATTTCAAATGTCTGAAATAATTTTAAAACAACAAAATTTAATTCTGATTTTTTATTAAATAAATCCAATTCCATGTTGTAATCACAAAACGATTGTTCAGGTAAGTTTATTTAACATTAAAATTTTATGTTTGTATAACCTATCTCATCTATATGAAAAATGCTAAAATGATTTGTCTGGCCCTTTCACTCACCATGGCAAGTTTTACCACAGTTAACGCTCAATTCGGCGGATTAAAAGACAAATTATTAAAAGTTGGAACTGTACAGGGGGCTAAGGCTTTAGGTGTGGATAAATTTCTGAAACAACCCGGTGCCATTACCACAAGTTTTGAAGACGTAAACCGCGAGGGAGAAATGATGCCAGATTTTAAGGCCACACTCAAGGCACAACCACTATATCTCTTACCAAAGAATCCGGAAGGAGGATACCTGCTTTGTGAAGGACTTTATGAAATGACGAATAAAAGTTATTGCTTGATGGCTGGTACCTTCGCCCCGTCAAAAGGAGATGGCTATATGTTTGCTCCGGTATTGGGCTCAAAAGAAGATGTTGTGATTGCGATCATTAAAAGTGCAGAAAATCACCCTGAAGTAGAACAACATGATATTCAGGCTTTATTATGGACCATCATAGCACGCACTAAATTTGCAAGTTACAGCGGGCAGGTAAAAGTTACTGCATTAAAATTATTGACGCCAAAACAGATCACCATGTTAGAAGGCGGCGCATTAGGTGTGCTGCCCTTTGACGTAATGGAAAAAGCCAAAGACCAGTTGCCATCTGGTTTAAAGGCAGTTTTTGAAGCTGAAAACAATATTCGCCAGCTCGTTTCTTCAGGAAATTATACCTATGCTGATCTGGAACGGTATGCAATTATTGCAGGTATGGCCCCGCAAAGAGCAGATGTGCCCAGCGGTATCTGGACCAAACATCCTGATGGATATTATGTACGTTATTTTCCTTCGGGCTATTCTACCACACGCGTACAGGTATATGTGCCAAAAGAATTGCTTGCTTCGGGAACAAAATTGGTTTATGATGCAGCTGGTGATATCGCCTGCCCTGCAAATACAGGTTCTCAACGTTTAGCACAAACCAATGAGCCTTTAAATGCAGACTATGCGAAGAAGTTGGTTACTGTTTGTAACCCAAAATAGGTTTTTAGTTCTATAAGGTTTTAAACCTTATAGAACTGTAGAATTTAGGCCAGCGCCTGTGCTAAATCGGCGATAATATCGTCAACATGCTCCAATCCAACAGAAATTCTTAACAGATTTTTTGGTGTTTTACTGTCTGGTCCTTCGACAGAGTAGCGGTGCTCGATTAAGCTCTCCACACCGCCCAGACTGGTAGCTTGCGCAAATAATTTCACTTGATTCACTACTTTACTGGTTGCGTCCACGTCGCCCTTAACTAAAAAAGACATCATGCCGCCAAAGTCTTTCATTTGTTTCTTAGCGATTTGATGTTGCGGATGAGTCTCTAATCCCGGAAAATAAACCGCTTCTACTCTTGGATGACTAACCAGATAATCTGCCACTTTCTTTCCGTTTTCGCAGTGCCCCTTCATGCGATATGCCAGGGTTTTAATGCTCCGGCATAATAAATAACAATCAAAAGGAGAGGGAACGGCACCACCCGTTTGCTGGATGTTTTTGATTCTCTCCCATAATGCATCTTTCCTGCCTGTAACCAAAATGCCACCCAGAATATCACTATGTCCGCCGAGGTACTTTGTACTGCTATGCATTACGATATCAGCCCCTAATAAAATCGGATTTTGTAAAACCGGAGAGGCAAAAGTACTGTCGCAAACCAATGTCAGGTGATTTGCTTTTGCTATTTTTGAAATTTCTGCAATATCTGTAACCTTCAGTAATGGATTGGATGGTGTTTCCATCCAGATCATTCTTGTGTTTGGTTTAATAGCGGATTGAATGAGATCCAAATCAGTTTGATCAACAAAATCAAATTCCAGGATCTCATGATAAATGGTCAGCAGTTGTTTTTTAATGCCCCAATACATATCATCCGGTGCAATAATGTGACTGCCCGGTTTTAAAGCCTGAAATAAGGCCATACCACAATAATTTCCAGAAGAAAAAGCAGCTGCATCTTCACCATATTCTAACTTAGCCACAGTGTTTTCTAAAGCAGACCGGTTTGGATTACTTACCCGGCTATACATATGACCACCCGGATAGCCGCCGTTTTCATCACGAAAAAAAGTAGTAGAAAGATTGATGGGTGGCGTAACATCTCCAGTTGAATTTTTAAGAAGATTAGAAGCGTGAATAGCAAGGGTTTCTGGTTTCATCATGATTTTTATTAGGGTACTTTAACCGCGAGGCAATTTAACAATTTAACGCTAAATTAAACTTGATAATTGTTTTGGCAGGATTTATGTATCTGTTTTCACAAATTTAAAAAAACTAAAATGAAAAGATTATTTATAGCTATTGCGATAGCATGTTCTACTTTGATGATGTTACAAAGTTGTTCTTCCACAAAAAATGCTTCAACAGGTATCAATGGCGGTAGAGGTACCATTACCGGTACATGGGTGTTAAACAATGTATCGCTGGAAGGTCTTCCTGATCAGGCTGTCCAAGGTTTGTTCGGAGAAAAATCTTACAAATGTTTTCAGGGAAGTACCTGGAAATTAACTAATAGTGGAAATGGTTCCTACACGCTACCAGCATCAAGTACCTGTGGTCAGGTAATGCAAACCATTTTCTGGTCTGCAACACCTTCAGAAGAAACATTTCAATTCAAAAAAATATTTGAAGGCGATAAAGCTAAAAATGTAACAGAAGGTTATCGTTTGGTGCTGACACAACTTTCAAAAGGTAATATGGTGATGAAATCACCAATCGAATTTGGTGGCAAAACAGCGAACATTGTTTTAACCTTTTCACCGGCAACAAATTAAACACTAATTACCTGCGAAAAACATAAATTGAGAGCACTTCCGAAAGGAGGTGCTTTTTTTTATTGGTTCAATGGTTCATTAATTATTGGTTTATTAGTCAGAACTCGGTAAAATGCAAATCTTCTTTCATTTTTAAATTAAAATTTAGGCGTTTGGTTTAATCGCCCTGACAAATGACTGATGAACTAAGGAGCTATTAAACCAGTAATGTCCGTTTGTTACAAGAAAATGATTTTCAAATCGCCTCAATATTGTATTTTTGTTCAAAATAATCAGGAATGAATACAACTGAACAAGTTGAAAAAATATTAGCTGATACGTCATTATCAACTGAATTACAAAACATAGCACATAAAGTACTTCATCAGGAACGAATTACGTTCGATGAAGGCGTTTACCTTTACGAACATGCAGAATTGGGTTATCTTGGTGTTTTAGCCAATTTTATCCGCGAGGAAAGACATGGCGATAAAACCTATTTTAACCGCAATTTCCATTTGGAACCCACTAATCTTTGTGTTTACGATTGCAAATTCTGTTCTTATTCGCGATTAATTAAGCAAAAGGAAGAAGGCTGGGCGTTAACGATGGAGCAAATGCTCGATATCGTAAAAAAATATGATGACGAGCCAGTAACCGAAGTGCATATTGTGGGCGGCGTTTTGCCTCAATATGATGTTGCCTTTTATTCGGCCTTATTTACAGCGATTAGAACACACCGTCCGGATTTACATGTTAAAGCTTTAACGCCGGTTGAATATCATTATATTTTTAAGAAAGCGAAAATAGATTATGCCACCGGCATGAAAATGATGAAAGATGCTGGCTTACAGTCTATGCCAGGCGGCGGCGCCGAGATCTTTCATGCTGAAATCCGTGAGCAGATTGCCAAAGATAAATGTACCGGAGAACAGTGGCTCTCGATACATGAAGAATGGCATAAATTAGGCATGAGGAGTAACGCCACCATGCTTTATGGACACATTGAAAAGTTTGAACACCGGGTTGACCATATGGAGAAACTTCGTGAATTGCAGGATAAAACAGGTGGTTTTCAAACCTTCATTCCGCTGAAATTCAGGAACCAGCACAATCAGATGAGCAATGTGCCTGAATCTTCTGTAATTGAGGATTTAAGAAATTATGCCATTGCCCGGATTTACCTGGATAACTTCGATCATATCAAAGCTTACTGGGCCATGATCAGCAGGGAAACTGCTCAATTATCACTTAATTATGGTGTGGATGACATTGATGGTACCTTAGATGATACCACTAAAATCTATTCTATGGCCGGAGCAGAAGAACAAACCCCGGCAATGAGTACCAAAGAGCTGGTTAACCTGATTAAACAGGTAGGGCGGAAAGCGGTAGAACGCGATACGTTATATAACGTGGTTACCGATTTCGAACATGTTGTTTTTGAAGAGGAAAAGAAACCGCAATATTATAAGTTACCTGTAGTAAATTAATTTTGAATGAATGAGTTTTGAATGTGTGAATATTTCGCGGTTTAAAATTCTGCCATTCTTTAATTCAATTATTAAATGAAGCAAATTTATATCATCAGACACGGTGAAACGGAACTTAACAAGCAGGGAATAGTACAAGGTAGGGGTATAAATTCTGATCTGAATGATATGGGCCGGGCACAGGCAGAAGCTTTCTATCAGCAATATAAAAATATCTCTTTTGATAAAATATACACCTCTGATTTGAAACGTACCTGGCAAACTGTACAAAAATTTATTGATTCAGGTTTGCCATGGGAAAAACTTTCAGGACTGGATGAACTGGCCTGGGGCATTTGGGAAGGTCAGCCCAACAGTGAGGCCGCCCGTGAAGCTTTTCGAAATATGCTTGGAACATGGGAAAATGGTGATTATACGGCGCATTTTGAAGGTGGTGAAAGTGTTCAGGATGTATACGAGCGACTTAAGCACCCCATGGAAATCCTATCCAGCCGGCCAGCCGAAAAAACAGTTTTGCTTTGTATGCATGGTCGTGCGATGCGTGTTTTTTTATGCTTATTGCTTGGAAAGCCTTTAAGTCAAATGACCGAATTTCCTCATCAGAATACCGTTTTGTACAAAATGGGCTTTGAGGATGGAAAATTTTCAGTTCTTGAGTTTAATAACGCCATTCATCTGGATGATTTGGTCATTGGATAACTTGCTAAATGCTTGGCAAAAACATTAACATATTACTTTGAATAAAATTAAAATATCGGCTGTTGCCTATACCAACACGAAAGCTTTTATATACGGATTAGAACATTCGGATATCATCAATAAAATCGATTTAAGTTTAGATATCCCTTCAGATTGTGCTGCTAAAGTAATTAGTGGTCAGGTAGATATCGGTTTAATGCCAGTCGCCGCAATTCCATTGGTACCTCATGCCAACATTGTTGCTGACTATTGCATCGGAAGTGATGGTGCCGTAAATTCTGTATTTATTTTCAGTGATGTTCCGGTACATGAAATCAAAACACTAAAAATGGATGTACATTCCAGAACTTCCAATAACCTGGCGAAGGTTTTGCTGAAATTTCACTGGAAGAAAGAGGTTGAATTTGTTACAGATCAGTCCGTTAAAACAGATGCCCTGGTGTTGATTGGCGACAGGACTTTTGGAAAGAAGGGCCATTACGCTTTTGCCTATGATATGGGCGAAGAGTGGAAAAATTTTACCGGTTTGCCTTTTATGTATGCAGCCTGGGTAGCCAACAAGGAAATTTCAGCAGAATTTAAAACTGAATTTAATGCAGCACTAAAATTTGGTCTGGAACATCGGGATGAAGTTTTAAGCAATTTACCAGAAATATCAAACTTCGATTTGAAAGATTACTTATATCATAAATTGCAGTTTGAAGTAACAGTAGACAGGACAAAAGCATTAAAAATGTTTCTGCAGTATATTAATGAACTTGAAAAAGTCAAGGCATAAAAAAAGGCAAATAAATTGCCTTTTATATGTTAGTGTGCTTTCAGCTTTCCAGCGATGGTTTCCAGCTTACTTTTTAATTTACTGATAGCCCCGTTAAGTGCTAAATCATAAGTGTTACCGAGATTGGTTACTGCGATGGGTTCTTTACCAACTATTTTCGCTTCAAGGAGACAACGCTTATCATCTAATCCGTCTTTACTTCCGTTTTCATCAGACAAGTGTACTTCGATCCGGGTAAGTAAATCATCAAAACGGCCTAAACCATCAGTAATGGCACCTTTAATTTTTTCTTCGTATTCCTGGTGTATGGTTAAGTTTTTGTCGGTGTTCAGTTGAATTGTCATAATGTTAATTTTAGGTTAAATCATATTGTTCTAACAAACGGCACAACAAAACGTTTTAAATAGCTTCCGTATAATTGTAACAGGTTGGTTTTCAGATTTACTTTTTTAATCCTTTCAGTGATCATTGCTTTAGTTTCTACATCATAATGGCATACTACATATTTTCCGTTTAAACATTCCAAACATTTATTCAATTTTTCAACAAAACACCCTTGCATTGCAGAATCATGCTATCTTTATGGCTTTTGCAAATTAATTTCAGTTTTGGCTAAAGACACGAATAAAGAAACCCCGTTAATGCAACAATACAACGCCATTAAAGCGAAGTATCCGGGTGCATTATTATTGTTCAGGGTTGGAGATTTTTACGAAACCTTTGGCGAGGATGCCATAAAAACTGCTCAGATCTTAGGCATTGTTTTAACCAGGAGAGGTACCGGACCAAATGGTGGCGCGCTCGAACTTGCCGGTTTCCCGCACCATTCTCTGGATAACTATTTGTCTAAATTGGTCAGGGCTGGTCAGCGGGTGGCCATCTGCGATCAGTTGGAAGATCCTAAAACGACAAAAACCATTGTTAAGCGTGGTGTAACTGAATTGGTTACACCTGGGGTAGCTTATGGTGATAATATTGTAAATCAGAAATCAAATAATTTCCTGGCCTGTGTTTTCTTTGATAAGACACAACTGGGTGTTTCATTTCTGGATATTTCTACGGGTGAATTTTTAATAGCGCAGGGTAACAGCGATTATATTGATAAGCTTTTGCAGGGTTTTAAACCCACTGAGGTCATTTTTCAAAAATCTAAAAGGCAAACATTCACCGAGAATTTTGGAGACCGTTTTTACACTTTCGGTTTAGACGACTGGCCTTTTACTGCTGATTACGGGAATGAAACTTTAATGAAGCATTTCGATGTCACTTCCTTAAAGGGGTTTGGTGTAGACAGGCTTCAAAGCGGCATTGTGGCTGCTGGTGTCGTACTCCATTACCTGGGTGAAACAGAACACCGTAACCTGCAGCACATCACTTCCATCAGCAGGATCGAAGAAGACCGCTATATGTGGCTGGACAGGTTTACCATTCGTAACCTGGAACTGGTAAATTCACCAAACGACAATGCGGTAACTTTATTTGACATCCTTGATCATACCTGCACGCCAATGGGCGCCCGTTTATTGCAGAAATGGATCATTATGCCCCTGAAAGAACTGAAACCTATTCAGGAACGCCTGGGGATGGTGGATTACTTCGTGGCCAATACAGTATTACAGGAAGAATTTCTTACCCACATCAAACAAATTGGGGATTTGGAACGGCTGATTTCCAAAGTAGGTTTACAGCGTGTCGGACCAAGAGAACTGGTAGCCTTAAAAAGGGCACTTTACCATATCGAATCTGTTAAAAAGCTTGCTGCAGATTCAAAAAATCCTTTTCTAATTAAAATTGCCGATCAGTTAAACCCTTGCCTCGCCATTCGTGATCGTATTGAAAAAGAGTTACAGCCAGAACCTCCTGCTGTTTTAATTAAGGGCAATGTGATTGCGGATGGAATAGATGAAGACCTCGACCGTTTGCGCAAAATTGCTTTTGGCGGTAAGGATTACCTGGTTCAGATTCAAAAACGTGAGGCCGAAGCGACGGGAATCCCATCTCTGAAAATTGCCTTCAATAACGTTTTTGGTTACTACCTGGAAGTTACTCACACGCACAAAGATAAAGTTCCGGAAGGCTGGATCCGTAAACAAACCCTGGTTAATGCTGAACGCTACATTACGCCCGAACTGAAGGAATATGAAGATCAGATTCTAGGAGCCGAAGAAAAGATTCAGGCGATTGAAATTCGCTTGTATAACGAATTGATGTACGAAACTGCGGGTTATATAAAGCCTATTCAACTCGATTCATTTCTGATTGCGCAATTAGATTGTTTGTTATGCTTCGCCCAGCTGGCTGAAAAAAATCATTATAATAAGCCGAAGGTAACTGATCATAAAGTGCTGGATATTAAAGGTGGACGCCACCCGGTGATTGAGAAGCAACTTCCTGTCGGACAGGAATATATTACCAATGATGTTTACCTGGATACAGATTCACAGCAAATCATCATGATTACCGGTCCCAATATGGCCGGTAAATCAGCAATTCTCCGTCAAACGGCATTAATTGTGTTAATGGCACAAATGGGTTCATTTGTACCTGCAAAAGATGCGGAAGTAGGAATCGTTGATAAGATTTTCACCCGTGTGGGTGCTTCTGATAATATTTCTTCGGGCGAAAGTACATTCATGGTCGAAATGAATGAAACCGCAAGTATCCTGAATAATATTTCGGATGACAGTTTAATTTTGCTGGATGAAATCGGGCGTGGAACCAGTACGTATGATGGAATTTCCATCGCCTGGGCCATTGCAGAATTTTTACATCAACACCCAACAGCGAGGCCAAAAACGCTTTTTGCCACCCATTATCATGAATTAAATGAGCTGGCGAATACCATGCCACGCATTAAAAACTTTAATGTTTCTGTAAAGGAAATGACTAATAAGGTGATCTTTTTGAGGAAGTTAATTCCAGGGGGAAGTGAGCATAGTTTCGGTATTCACGTAGCTAAAATGGCTGGGATGCCTCCTAAATTAATTGGCCGGGCAAATGAGATTTTAAAGAAATTAGAAATCGATAGGACAGAGGGACAGAGCATTAAAGACAGTATTAAAAAAGTACAGAACCAGGCTTATCAGTTACAAATGTTCGCGATTGACGATCCTGTTCTGGTTAAAATTAGAGATACACTCAATAATTTGGATGTAAATGCATTAACACCAGTAGAGGCATTATTGAAACTGGATGAGATACAAAGGCTGATAAAAAATTAAGTTAGTGGAAACTACAGACTAAATTTTGCATGTTTAGCGCTTACTTGTCGAATAGCAGATAACAACGATATGATGAAAACGAAGTACTCTTTCTGGTTAATTTTAATGTTCTCCTTAATCATAACAGCTTGCGGCTCGAGAAAATATACCGTTAAAAGTGATACCAAAGCATCAAAAGCCGCCGATGCGATGGCCAATTTAAAAAGTAAGCAACTCTATAGATTTATAACCGATTGGACAGGCGTAAAATATCGTTTTGGCGGGTTGGATAAAAGTGGTGTTGATTGTTCTGGTTTTGCATTTTTACTGGAGAAAGAAATCTACGGGGTAACGCTGCCACGGGTATCACGAGACCAGGCCAGTGTAATTAAACATAAAAGCGTTGACAATTTAAAGGAAGGTGATTTGGTGTTTTTCTCCTTTGGCGGAAATAATGTTGATCATGTTGGCGTGTATTTAAATAATGGCTTTTTTGTACACGCGAGTACAAACCGCGGGGTAATTGTAGATGATTTAAATTTACCGGCTTATCAAAGAGTTCTGGTGAAATCAGGCTCAGTAAACTAAATGTTGTCTTAATCAATTCTGATTACGCCATGTGAATAACCTGGCTCCAATAGCTTAATACAAAACATGCGCATCATTATTATCTTTTGTTTATTAATCATCACCTATTCAGCTGATGCTCAGGTAAAGTTGCTGACATTACATGATTTAGATAAACGCCTCAGCAACGGAAAGGATACCACTTATGTCATTAATTTCTGGGCGACCTGGTGTGCACCTTGTGTTGATGAATTGCCTCACTTTGAAAAGTTGCGGCTGGCCAATTTAAAAAAACCAGTGCAGGTACTCCTGGTCAGTCTGGATTTTAAATCAAAATTAGAAAGAGCGGTAATTCCATTTGTGCAAAAAAATAATATTCAGGCAGAAGTTTTCCTTCTAAATGAGCCAGATCAGCAACAGTATATCAAAAGGATTGATGAAAAATGGTCAGGTGCCATACCGGCAACTTTATTTGTAAATCAAAAAGTCAGGCGTTTCTATGAACAGACATTTACAGAAGCGGAATTAAAAAGCAAGCTGGCAAACTTAAATTAAGAAAGTTGAAAAAATCAGGAAGCGATATGACTATCCCTTCCTGATCATGAATTAAAATGGTGTTGTTTATACTTTGATCTCGTCAAAATTAGTTGCGGTTGCCAGCGAATACCAGTCTTCCATATCTTTCTGTACGTCGGCAATCTTGGTATTTGCAACGGCATAAGCATCGGGGCCTAAAAATAAATGTAAAGGTGGGTTTTCGCTATCTGCAGCTGCAATGATTACCTCGCAGGCTTTGGACGGGTTGCCGGGTTGCTGGTTATTGATGTCATTTTGGTGCGCAGCTTGCGATTCACGAACTTCCTTATAAGCATCAATCGGATTTGCCGGAACTGCCAGTGAGCCTGATGTCAGGAACTCGGTCCTGAAATAACCCGGTTCAACCACCGTGGCTTTAATGCCTAATGATTTAACCTCTGCCGCAAGTGATTCTGTAAATCCTGACACGGCAAATTTAGTTGCACAGTAAATTCCAAAACCAGGAAAATTGCCTGAGAAACCACCAATAGAGGAGATGTTGAATATATGCCCTGATTTTTGTTTTCTTAATTGTGGCAATGCCTTTCTGATCACATTTAGAGAGCCGAAAACATTTACATCAAAGTTCTCACGGGCTTCCTGGTTGCTTAACTCTTCCAATGCGCCAAGCATTCCATAGCCGGCATTGTTAACCACTACATCCACTTGTCCGAATTTGCTAATGGTCTGGCTTATGGCTTCCTCCACGCTGCTTTCTTGAATCAGGTTAACTGAAAGTGGCAGAAAGTGTTCATGATTTCCGACAGCTTTTTCCAGATCAGCTATGTTTCTGGAAGTTGCAGCAACGTGTTCACCGCGGCTTAATAATTTTTTTACTAATGTAAGTCCAAGTCCTTTTGAAGCACCTGTAACAAACCATACTTTTTTATTTTCCATAAGTTTTGTGTTTAAATTTTTATAAATGGTGATCGTTGCTGATTAATCAAAATCAGTTGAAATTGTTATTGCCTTCCAATCCTGATATTCTTTTATCAGTGCGTCAGTTTTTGTAGTTGCCCGTTGCAAAGCATCATTCCCTAAAAGTAAATGAATAGGCGGGGTTGGCATACTTGCCAGTGATATCATTGCTGCAGCGGCTTTTTCAGGATCACCGACCTGTTCACCATCCATTTTTAAATATCTGGAATGCACGGCACGAACATCTTCATAGTCGGCAATCGGATTTTTTGTCAATACCAGTGATTCGGATGTGAGAAAACTTGTTCTGAAAGCACCTGGTGCCACAACGGTAACATTTACACCGAATGCTTTCAGGTCTTCAGCCAATACTTCCGAAAGAGCAATTACCGCTGCTTTTGCGGCCGAATACACTGCCCAGCCGGTGGCACCCGCAATACCTGCAATGGAAGCAATATTAATAATATGACCGGATCGTTGCACTCTTAGATAAGGACTTACTTTTCTGATGACATTGAAGGTTCCGAAAACATTTACATCAAAGCTGTTTCTGGTTTCTTCATCCGTAAGTTCCTCAATACTGCCGCCAATGCCATAGCCGGCATTGTTGATGACAATGTCAATTCTTCCAAAGTGTTTAACCGTAGCTTTTATAGCCTGTTCGACACTTTGCTCATCTCCCAGATTTACTGATAACGGGAGAAATTTTTCAGCATTTGAGTGTACTGCAGCAATCAGGTCGTTTACATTTCTGGAAGTTGCCGCAACGGATTGACCCGCCTTTAATAACTGGTTCACTAAACTTAGTCCTAATCCTTTAGATGCACCTGTTACAAACCAAACTTTTTTAATTCCCATAATTTTATTCTTTTTGTTAAGACAAAATTACAGCAAGAATGACATGATGGTATTACAGGATTCAAACTGATGATTACGAAATTCAAACAATCCGGAAGGATGTAGGGGTATGGTTGGTTAATTTTTTGAAAAAGTTATTAAAATGAGTAGGTTCTTCAAAACCAAGGCAATAGCCTATTTCGGCGATATTCCAGTCGGTATGTTTAAGTAGTGCCTTTGCTTCGCTAAGTAAACGCTCTGAAATATAGTGTGTGGTTGTACGTCCGGTAGTTTCCTTAATTGCCCTGTTCAGGTGATTCACATGAACAGAAAGTTGCCTGGCGTAGTCTTTTGCAGAACGCATGGTAAACCGCTGCGAAGTATTTTCAATCGGAAACTGCCGCTCCAGAAGTTCGGTAAAAACAGCCGTAATCCGTGAGTTGGCATCGGGATGTTTATATAAGGCTTCTGAAGGATTGCTTTTAAGTGCAAAGTGTGTGATTTCGGTGGTATAATTTCTCAACAGGTCATATTTGTAGATATAATCACTATTGATCTCTTCCAGCATTTTCTCAAAAACAGATGAAATCAGTTGATCCTGTTGCTGATCTAATACATAAGCCGGCTTTCCACCCAAAGCGAACATGGGTAAATCTCCAATGTGGCCACGCATTTTTTCGTTAAAAAAAGCCTCGGTAAAAATGCAGAAGTAACCACGTACGTCAGCAATGTTTCCGCTTGCGAGCTCCCAGGTGTAAGGTACCTGCGGATTAAAAAACATTAAAGCCGTGCCGTTAATCTCTACGCTTTTATCAGCATAATGATAAATGTTATGCCCCCTGTTCAATGCAATTTTATAAAAATCTCTTCGACTGTAATTCATGGGTGGTTTATCATCCCCAAGGCAGTCTTCCAGTTTAAAGACATTGAAATGGCCCATATCTTTCTGCAGATTATCAGGGAGGAAATCAAATTTATTCTGATAGAATTCTTCAAGGCTTTCAATTGTACTCATGTGACAAAGTTACAAAATTCAAACTAATAACCACAGTATTCATGATCTGTACCATTTAGAATCGTTACGGTGGCATCAAACCTGCTATAGTTGCTGATGCGTTTATAAGTGCGCTGGAAAAAGATGAGTTTGAAATTCGTGTTGGAGATACTGCAAAATTTATGAGTTGTTCAGGCAATCACCTTTAGCGGCAATGAATACGAGTATGAAAGTATGATTGGAGACTAAAAGATCAGTTGCTTCAGGCGGTTAAGAAGTTTTACGCTTTACATACCATAAATAAGCACAGGAATTGGCACCTTTGCGGCGTTAAGTAAAAACGATTGCATTGAAATTTTAGATTGATGCCTTACCTGTACACAGGAGAAAATTAAAAAAAATAGAATGAAACGAGTAGTTGTAACTGGATTAGGGGCCATAACCCCACTTGGAAATACGATAGATAGCTTTTGGAAAAATATTTTAGCTGGCAAAAGCGGAGTGGGTCCGATCACTAAGTTTGACACCAGCAAGTTTAAAACCCATTTTGCTGCTGAGGTAAAGGACTTTGACGCCACTTCATTTATTGAAAAGAAGGAAATTAAAAAGTACGATTTATTTACGCAGTATGCAATTGCCTCAACTGATCAGGCCATTGCCGATGCAGGGTTGGATTTTACCATCATGACAGATGATCAGCTTGCAGAAGTCGGGGTTATCTGGGCTACCGGAAATGGAGGGATTTCTACCTTCGAGCAACAGCTGGCCGAATTTCACCAGGGCGATAAGACACCAAGATTTAATCCGTACTTTATCCCGAAGATGATTGTTGATATTGCTGCAGGAGTGGTTTCTATCCGTCATAAACTCCGCGGGCCAAATTATTGCACGGTTTCGGCTTGCGCCTCCTCCAATACGGCTATTATCAGTGCTTTTGATACAATTCGTTTAGGTAAAGCCAATATCATGGTTGCCGGAGGTTCAGAAGCAGCTATAACTGAAGCTTCTGTTGGTGGTTTTAACGCCGCACAGGCACTTTCTAAAAGAAATGACAGTCCTGAAACGGCATCGAGACCATTTGACGAAACACGCGATGGTTTTGTGATGGGAGAAGGTGCCGGAGCATTAATTCTGGAAGAGCTGGATCATGCCATCAATCGTGGTGCTCATATTTATGCTGAAGTTGTAGGCGGAGGAATGGCCGCCGACGCTTACCATTTAACCGGAACACCTCCCGATGGTTTAGGTGCTTCATTGGGCATGAAAAAAGCTTTACATGATGCAGGCATCACAGCGGATAAGATTGATTATATTAATGCTCATGCCACATCCACAGGTTTGGGTGATCTAAGTGAATTAAATGCGGTAAAAACAGTATTCGGAAATTTACCTGTGATCATCGGTGCCACCAAATCAATGACAGGCCATTTACTGGGTGCAGCAGGTGCCGTTGAAAGCCTGATCAGTATATTGGCCATCAGGGATGGAATCATTCCGCCAACAATCAATACCGAAAAACTGGATGAGAAAATCCCCCAAGGTCTGAATATTGTTCTTGCAGAACCCATTAAAAAAGAGATCAACTATGTACTTAACAATACCTTTGGTTTCGGTGGTCATGTGGCGAGTACAATTTTCAAAAAATACGAAGGATAATTATTTATCCATTAAAAGGTTAACCAGTTCTTTTAATTCTTCGAGTTCTTGTTCTAGTTTTGAAATACGATTTTCCAGTTCTTCATTGGACTGGAAAATTGTTGCTTGAGGAGCTGCCTGTTCAGTCTCCTCGGGTTCGGCTTGGTCTCCCAGTAAATGTGCAAACCGTGCTTCTTTCTGACCGGTTCTTTTAGGCAGTTGTTTAACAAATGGCTGCGTTTCTTCAGAGAGTTTTTGTAACTGCTCCAAAACTTCCTCAATACTGTCAAATTCATAAAGCCTGGCAGCATTGCTGTTTATTTCCCCAGGTGTCAGTGGTCCGCGCAACATCAACAGGCACAGGATAGAAAGCGCAGCGGGCACCAGCGGATATACAATTCCAAGGTTATGTTTATATTTAATTGTTCTGCTTGAACCTCCTGTTACAGTAGAAATTAAACCTTTTATTTTAAGTGAATTCAAGGTCAGCGTAATGGTTTCTTCATCATAATTCACCACAGGGTTTCTGGCGCTTTTTTGGTTACAGGCCGCAGTCAGGCTGTTTAATGTCATGGGATAATAATCAGGAGTGGTTCTGCTTTTTTCAATCAGTGAACCTAATACGCGTTGTTCTGCTGCAGATAAATCAGGCAGTGCTTTCATCTCTTCCATTGGGTAAAAATAGAAAATGGTATCAGATTTTATGAAATCATTTAACAAATAGTTTTTTCTGAATTTTAAGCATCAGGTGAAAGGCTGTTGATTTCAATCTAATATTTAACAGGATTAAGATCAGAACATTCAAAGACGCATCGAAACATAAATATTACCGGATAGAATTATTCTAAATTCCTGATGAGGGTAATTTTAAGATTAATATTCCCGATATTTAAAACTGCACCATTTTTACAAAACATATTTTATGCACTCATCTGATTCGAAAAATAATCAGGGCGACAGCAGGAGGGATTTTCTTAAAAAAAGCTCACTGATCACTGCCGTGGCCCTTACTCCAACAATAGCTTTAAAAGCGGCAGAAGGCCAGGCTGATGAACGTTTTGCCGAACTTTTTGAAAGAATTCCCTTAAATCTTATGGTAAATAATCAAACTTACCAGGCTTCTGTGGAGCCCCGGGTTACATTGCTGGATTATCTTCGTGAAGAACTACATCTCACCGGTACCAAGAAGGGTTGTGATCATGGCCAGTGCGGAGCCTGTACGGTGCATGTTGACGGAGAACGGGTCAATTCGTGCTTAAGCCTTGCGGTGATGAATGAAGGTAAAAAAATCACCACCATTGAAGGCCTGGCCAATGGCAATGAACTTCATCCGATGCAGGCTGCTTTTATTAAACATGATGGTTTCCAGTGCGGCTATTGTACGCCCGGGCAGATTATGTCGGCGGTGGCCTGCGTAAATGAAGGACATACAAATTCACGTTCAGAAATCAGTGAATATATGAGTGGAAATATTTGCAGGTGTGGTGCTTACCCTAATATCGTTGATGCCATTGTTGAAGTATCGAAAGGAGGAAATAAAATATGATTAACTTTCAATACTTAAGAACAACGACTTCAAAATCTGCACTGAGCTTAATATCAAAGGATAAAAATGCGAAGTTCCTGGCTGGTGGTACCAATCTCATTGATCTGATGAAACGTGGAGTAGCTACACCAGAAAAACTGATCGATATTAACCATGTACCTTTGAAACAAATCGAACTGGTGGGTGATACCATTATTATTGGTGCACTGGCCTCTAATACGGCTGTTGCGGAGCATCCGCTAATCAAAGAAAAACTTCCCTTGCTGGCCATGGCATTAAATGCAGGTGCATCTGCTCAGTTGCGTAATGTGGCCACTGTTGGCGGAAACATGATGCAGCGAACCCGCTGTGGCTATTTCTATGATACTGAAATGCCCTGCAATAAACGCCAGCCGGGTTCGGGCTGTGGGGCTATAGGTGGTTTCAACAGGATGCATGCTATTTTTGGAACATCAGAAAAATGCATTGCTGTTCATCCAAGTGATATGTGCGTGGCACTAATTGCTTTAGATGCGATAGTTGTACTGGCTAATCCGAAAGGAGAGCGTAAAATATTATTTAAAGATTTTCATCGCCTGGCAGGAGATACGCCACAGCTGGACAATAACTTAAAGGCTGATGAAATGATCATCAGATTGGAGATTTCAGTTAACCAACTGGCTAAAAATTTCCACTACCTGAAGGTGAGAGACCGGGCATCATATGCCTTTGCACTGGTTTCAGTTGCAGCGGCATTAGAAATTTCAGCCGATCATAAAATTACTGAAGTGAGGCTTTCAATGGGCGGAGTGGCACATAAACCCTGGCGTTTAACAGCATCAGAAAACTTCCTTAAAGGGAAAGAAGCTTCTGCTACCAATTTTGAAGAAGCCGCAAAACTGGCGATGAAAGATGCAAAAGGCTTTGGTGAAAATGATTTCAAAATCAGGATGGCACCCAATTCAATTATAGAAGCGTTAACCGTAGCAACATCAAAGGCTTAATCATGGAAAAAAGAATTTTGAAAGATGAAAATGACCGTGTCGACGGAATATTCAAAGTAACGGGAAAAGCTAAATATTTTGCAGAGTACGCGCTTCCAGGGCTAACCTATGGTGTACTTGTCACCAGTACGATCACCAAGGGTAAGATCACAACGCTTAATACAAAAGCTGCTGAGAAGGCCCCAGGGGTAATGGCAGTACTTTCTCATTTAAATAAGCCATCGGCACCAGGTTATGAGCAAGATGGCGGTTCTCCGCTGAAGATCTTTTATACAGATAAAATCTTTTATAACGGACAACCTATTGCCATGGTGGTTGCCAATACTTTTGAAAGAGCTACTTACGCCGCATCACTGGTTGAGGCAACCTATACAAAAGAACAATTTAATACTGATTTTGATAAAGCTGTGGCTGATGCTAAAGCCAAAAAACTGCAGGGACAGCCTGATTATAAACGTGGTGTAGAGGATGCCTATAAAACTGCTGAAGTTAAAATTGAGGAAAAATATCATTTGCCTATCGAAACGCATAACCCGATGGAATTGCATGGCATGATTGCCGATTGGCGACCAAACAATCAGTTGACCGTTTATGCGAAAACCCAGGGGGTAAAGGCCACTCAGGGCACTATTGCCAACGTTTTTAAAATCCCCAATGAAAATATCCGGGTGAATTCAGAATTTGTAGGTGGGGGCTTCGGTATGGCATTGAGGACCTGGCCAGTAGAAATCGCAACTATAATGGCCTCCAAATATCTTGGGAAGCCTGTTAAACTGATGCTGACCAGAATGCAAATGTTTACGATGGTAGGGAATCGCCCTGCAGCCATTCAAACGATTGGTCTGGGGGCTAAAAAAGACGGAACGCTTACAGGAATTACACACCTTGCTTTTGGTGAAACTTCCGTTTACGAGAATTTCACTGAAGGGGTGGTGAATATGGCGAAATTTATGTATCAGTGCGATAATGTGAATACCCAGTACACGGTTGTGCCGGTGGATTTGGGTGTGCCCATCTGGATGCGCGGACCTGGAGAAGCCACAGGTGCATTTGCATTGGAGAGTGCAATAGATGAAATGGCACATGCACTGGATATGGACCCGCTGGAATTCAGGATTAAAAATGATCCGGAGCGGGATCAGCAAAGAAATCTGCCCTTCTCCGATAAAAATATTAAGGAAGCCTATCGCATCGGTGCACAGAAAATTGGCTGGAACGAAAGAAAAAATAAACCTGGAAGCCTGATTGAAGGTCAATGGAAAACAGGTTATGGTGTAAGTATAGGCGTTTTTAACGCCAACAGGGGAAGAGCCAGCGTGAAAGGAATTTTAAAAGCTGATGGTTCCTTGGTACTGCAAAGCGCAACCAGCGATATCGGGCCTGGTACAGGAACCGGCATGACATTGATTGCCAGTAAATTAATGAATATTCCGGCCGATAGAATTACTTTTGAACTGGGCGACTCTTCTCTGCCTCCCGCACCAAGTCAGGGTGGTTCTGCTACGCTTTCTACTGTAGGTTCAGCCGTGAATGATGTTTGTGTAGCCTTGAAATCTACTATAGCGGAGTTAGCTGCTAACGCGAATATGGATGCCACCTCAAATTTTGTGGAGGTATTGAAAAAGAATAATTTGCCATCTGTTGAAATGACCAAGCAAAGCCAGGCAGGAAAAGAAAGGGAAGCTTATTCGATGTATTCATTCTCCATTCATTTCGTTAAGGTAAAAGTACATGGCTTAACCGGTGTAGTGAAAGTGGATAAAATCGTATCTGTTGGCGATTCCGGAACCATTATAAGTCCGAAAACAGCCCGTAGCCAAATGGTGGGCGGTGCTGTGGGTGGGGTTGGAATGGCTTTAACTGAAGAATCCGTTATTGATCACCGCTATGGAAGGTATATTAATAATAACTTTGCAGACTATCATGTGCCGGTGAATGCAGATATTCCCGAAATTGAAGTTCATTTTATAAACAAACCTGATCCTTACATTAATCCGATGGGAGCTAAGGGAATGGGTGAAATTGCACTGATTGGTTTTTCTGCCGCTGTGGCCAATGCCGTATTCAATGCCACCGGGAAAAGAATCAGAAACTTACCGATTACGCCTGATAAAATTCTGGCTTCCACTTAAATGTAACTGATGGTTGTGCCGCTCTGATTGGGCAACCTCAAGGAAAAAGGGGCGGATTTCAATAGAAAATCCGCCCCTTTTATTATGCGATGAACTTATTTTGCAGATGATTTTCCACTATATGTTGCCGCTAATTTAAGTGCTTCATAAGCATTTACTACACCGCCACTGATACATAGATCGGAGAAAGGGACAGAAACATTTTCTGCATTTTCATCATCACTTTTTTTGTATGATACATTGTGGTTAACCTTTGTTACTGATTTTACAATGATTTCCTTTACCTGCGCAGCAGATAATTTTGGGTAGTAAGAACGGATTAATCCGGCTAAACCAGCAACCACAGGAGAGGCCATACTGGTTCCGTCCAAATCCTTGTATTTAGACCCGGGAACGGTAGAATGGATTTTAACGCCGGGTGCAAACACATCCACCTGCGTTTTACCAAAATTAGAGAAACTTGCTTTTAATGTTTCATCATCCTTCGGGCCAGATGCACCAACCGTTATCCATGAGGCAATGGTTTTCTCATCTAAATCCTTGTGGTTAGGGAAGTTGTTCTCCGTATCGATGTCTTTATTTTCATTACCTGCAGCCTGTACAATCAACACATCTTTTGAAGCCGCATATTTCATCGCATCATTTACAATAGCTTTATCCCAGCTATAAGCTTTGCCGAAACTCATGTTGATCACCTTGGCACCATTATCTACTGCATAGCGGATCCCATTGGCTACATCTTTATCACGCTCATCACCATTGGGTGTACATCTTACGCCCATAATGGCTACATTATCGGCAACACCCATGATCCCGATATTATTGGTTCTGTCAGCCGCAATAATACCGGCCACGTGTGATCCGTGCATGGCATCAGGTCCGGTTACATCATTATTACCATAGAACTTTTCTTTAGGGTTATCGGGATTATCGCCGACAATCGCTCTTGGGTTGTAATCTAAATTCAGGTTGTATTTAGCCTGACGGGTGTAATAATCCACACCTTCCTGAATCTGGTTCTCATAAAAATCTTTAAAGCTGCCGCTTGCCAGTTGCTGTAGCATCACTCCCTGGATACGTGTTTCAATATCATTGGCAGGCTTAAAGTTTTTGAAATCTTCGGCAGTTGGGTTTTCCTTGCCAATTTTCTTCACCACTCCATCCAAAGCATTTTTGAAACCAGAAATCCCTGCCAGGCCTTGTTTTGCTTCAGCCAGTTGTTTTTCCAGATCAGCCCTCATGGATTTAAAGGCTTCCCAGTCTTTTTTATCTTTTTCTGCAACGTTAGCATCGGTGGTATTGGCAAAACGTGCCTGATCACGGCGAACTAAACGGGTGAGTTCCAATGTCTCAAAATTCACAGACTCTTTCGGACCTCCAATAAAGTTCCAGCCATGAATATCATCTATGTAGCCATTCTTATCATCATCCTTACCATTTCCGGCAATCTCTTTGGCATTTACCCACATGATGCGCTTTAGATCTTCATGCATTGCATCAACACCACCATCATTTACGGCAACAATAACTTTAGTTGATTTTTTACCTTTAAGCAATTCTTTATACGCTTTCTCTGTACTGATTCCAAATGTTGAATCGGTTTTCAGATCAAGATTTTGCCAGTTTGCCTTCTGCGCACTGGCAAATAAAGGAACCGCAATAACAAATGCACCGGTTAACAGCACATTAAAAATTCTATTCTTATTCATTTGTGTTTTTTTGATTTAAACGGTGAAAGATAATTTTAATTTTTTTCTTTCACATAAATTATGCTAAAAATGATTTTTTGCAAACTTTATAAATAAAAAAAATCCCAAGTAAATTGGGATTTTTCTGATACATGCCATTTGGCAAATGCTATTTTAAACCTAAGGCAATCTTTTTAGCCATCTCATCATGTTGTTCAATAGTGGCCAGTGTTTTAGTTGCCCAGGTTTTCAGGCCAGAATCTTTATTGGAAATACCTTCTTTAAATAAGGCAATGGTTTTCTCATGATCGGTAACCATCATGCCCATATAATGTTTATCAAATGCTATACCTTTAATTTTTTTCATCTCATCAAGATGAATCTGATCATCTGCAGGTAAGGCATCAGGTGTGATTACTTTTTTCTTAACCGCAAATTCTTTTAGTTCTTTATTGGCTTTAGTGTGGTCTTCCAGCATTTTTGCAGCGAAATCCTTTACCTCCTGGCTTGAAGCATTTTTTTGTGCAATTTTGGCGGCCTCCACTTCCATAATACCACCCACTGCGGCTTTTCTCAAGAAATTCGCACCAGCCTCATCAATACCGGATTCTACCACTTCCGATCCGGCAACATGATTCCCATTAACCATAGTGGTATCACCGCTAACGCTGTCTTTTGTGGTAGAAGATTTCTTGTCTGCGGTTTGGCAAGCCTGAAAACTCATGGACGCTGCAACTATCGTTGATAAAATAAATATCTTTTTCATGTTAATCTATTTGTTTTTGATATTTAACTTAACAAGCGTTGCAGGAAAAGGTTTGCTATGCTGGTACAGGATCAGTAGCGGAACGTTCTTACAAAAATGATCACACTCGATAGATCCTCTTCCGGACTAGAGCAGTTGGCCTGGCAATGAAGTGAAGCAATCTCTTTTAAAAAAGATTTTAATAAAGAATCAGTCGGCTAGAGCCATACTGTACGAAGATATCTTTAATCGTCGTCATTGCTGAGGAAGGCTTTCTCAGCTAACGAAGCAATCTTTTTTACGGTCTCTTCGGGTAAGATTGCTTCAGCTTCGCGATGACGATCGTTAATCAGCACAATTTATCCCGCAGATATTAGCGGAAAACGTACTCAGTTTAAAATTAGTTCCTCATATTGATAAACTGTAAAGGCTGATCGAAATCTTCAGACCTGCATAAACTAATTACGGCCTGGAGGTCATCTATCTTTTTTGCTGTAACCCTAACCTGATCATCCATGATAGACGGCTGTACCTTTAAGCCACTAGCTTTAATCTTCGCCACTACCTTTTTGGCGGCTTCCTTATCTAAGCCTTCCTTAATGGTAATTTCTTTTCGGATCATATTGCCGGAAGCGATGGTTTCCTTACCAAAATCCATACTTTTAGGGTCAAGATTCTGCTTCATCATCCTGGAAATAATTGAACCTTCTATCGCTTTTAGACGCATATCATCTTCGGTCACAATGGTTACAATATTCGTTTTTTTATCCAGATCGACAGTACTTTTTGAACCGTTGAAATCAAAACGGTTCAATATTTCTTTTTTAGCATTGTTAATGGCGTTGTCAAGAGTCTGCGCATCAACTTTACTTACAATATCAAAAGAAGGCATGGTTTTAGCTTTAAAGTAAAAAATTAGTAGATTTAAAAAGAAATAAATCGGTTTCACAAAAAAACGAAAAATAATATGAAAACCACTAAAGCAAAGTCTCAAAAAGTAACTAAAAAAGATGCAAAGAAACAATTAGAACAATCGTTAACCGCTCAATTTTTAGAGGTGATTATGAGCCTCGGCCATGATGCATCAGAGATTAGTACCGAAGTGGCCAAAGCAAGCAAACGTGTGGCAAAAAAATTAACCAAAAAATTTACGGTAATTAAAGCCGATGTTGGGCATAAAATTGATGGCATCCTTCATTCATCTAAAGAAACAGCAGCCGAAATTAAGACACCGGTAACAAAGGCAGCAAATAAAGCAGAAAAAAGTGTAGCGAAAGTGGTAAAAAAAGCCGTCGCCAAAGCCAAACCAGTGGTACAAAGTGTTAAGGTTGCAGCCATCGCTACAGAAGAAAAAGCAGAAAAGGCCATTGCTAAACCAGTTAAAGCAGTGAAACCTACGGTAAAGAATATAGCGAAAGTTGTTCAGCCAAAAATTGAATCGGCTAAAGAAGCGGTTGCTGAAGCTACTGAGCAGGCAGCAGGCACCGTTAAAAAATCAATAAGAAAAGCAACCGTTACGGCTAAAGATGTAATAAGTGAGGCAAAAGAGAAGGTTGAACCTGTAGTTAAAAAAGTGGTAAAGGCTCCGGTAAAAAAATAATGAATTAACGTTAACCTGTGTGTGAATTAACATGGACTTAACAAATTAATATGCAGTTTTGAACATCCCTGTTTCGGCAGGGATTTTTATTTTTTTAAATGAGCAAGAAGAAGATACCATTTTTAAATCGTGAAATTAGCTGGCTTTACTTTAATGACCGCGTATTACAGGAAGCTGCCGATGAAACTGTGCCGCTTATCGAAAGAATAAAGTTTTTATCCATCTTTTCATCCAATCTGGAAGAATTTTACCGGGTAAGGGTAGCTACAATGACCCGCTTAACCAATCTGAATGATAAAGCTAAAGCACTTCTGGGTTTTAATCCGCGTAAAATCCTGAATGAAATCAAAAATATTGTGGTGAAACAGGAGCGGAAATTCGATCAGCTTTTTCAGGCAACTTTGATCAATGAGCTCGCACAAAACAGAATCTTTATCTTAAACGATACACAGCTAAACGTAAGCCGAGGTGAATTTGTAAAGAATCACTTTCGTGATAAAATCCTGTCGAACGTGGTTCCCATTATGCTGGATATGGACAAACCTTTCCCGGAACTGAAAGACCGGTATCTGTATTTCTTTGTCAAGCTTTCCAAAAAAGATACCAAGATCAGAGAGAAGTATGCCCTAATTGAGATTCCGCCTAATTTACCCCGGTTTCTGGTACTGCCTGAAACCAACGATCTGAAATTTATTATTCTGGCTGAGGACATTATCAGGTACTGCCTAGATGATATTTTTTATGTATTTACATATGATAACCTGGAGGCTTATTCCATTCAGCTCACCAGGGATGCCGAATTGGATATCGACAAAAACATTAACGATAAATTTATTGAAGATTTAAAAAGTAGCCTGGAAAAACGGAAAAAGGGTAAACCTATGCGCTTGCTCTATGATTCAGCCATGCCACTCAATATGCTGACAGTCCTGGTGAATAAGCTGAAGCTGGAAGCCGAAAGTTTGATTCCCGGCAACAGGTACCATAAGTTTGGTGATTTTATTGCTTTCCCCAATGTGGGAAAAAAGGAACTGGAATATGCGCCTAATGTCCCGCTTAAGGTGCATGAATTGCATCGCACACAGAGTATGTTCAATAAAGTTGCGCAACGCGATTACCTGGTTAATCTTCCATACCAGTCTTATGACTACATTATTCTTTTCCTCCGTGAAGCGGCCATAGATCCGAAGGTTACCGAAATTCAGATTACTTTATACCGCCTGGCTGAAAATTCAAAAGTAATTAATGCCCTGATCAATGCCGCAAAAAACGGAAAGGCCGTATCGGTATTACTGGAATTAAAAGCCCGTTTTGATGAACAGGCCAATATTTTCTGGACAACCCGTTTAATGGAAGAGGGCGTTAAGGTGAACTATGGCTTAACAGATTATAAAGTACATTCTAAAATCTGTCTGGTGAAAAGGATTGAAAAAGAAAAAACGGTTTATTACGCCAATCTGGCAACGGGTAATTTCAATGAAAAAACAGCCGGGTTGTATTGCGACCACAGTATTTTCACTGCGCGTAAAGAAATTACCAATGATCTGGTTAAGTTGTTTGACGCTTTAAGCAAACGCACGGTAATAAAGGGGTATAAACATTTAATTGTATCTCCAATGGAAAGCAGATCTAAACTGGTGAATTTTATTAACCGGGAGATCAGAAATGCAAAGGCCGGAAAAATTGCATACATCATGCTCAAGGTGAACAGCCTGGCTGATGAGGGCATTATTTCCAAACTTTACGATGCCAGCAATGCAGGCGTAAAAATACAACTGATTATCCGCGGAATTTGCTGTCTGGTACCAGGGGTGAAAGGCTTTAGCGAAAACATTACGGCCATTAGCATCATTGATAAATTTCTGGAACATGCCCGCGTATATATTTTCAGTAACAACGGTAAAAATGATATGTATTTATCATCTGCCGACCTGATGAGCAGGAATTTCGAGCATCGGGTAGAAGTTGGCTTTCCGGTTCTGGATCCTGATGTGAAACAAGAAATTCAGGATATTATTGATTTGCAACTGCAGGACAATACCAAGGCACGTCAGATTAATGCATTAAACAATAACAAGTATCATAAAAACAGGTTAAGTAAAAAAATCAGGGCACAAGTTGATACTTATAACTACTTAAAAACCAAGCACCAATCATAATGTTAAGATACGCAGCTATAGATATCGGTTCTAACGCGGTAAGGCTACTCATTGCTGATATCAGCAAACACGATGGCGAATTCAAATACAAAAAAAACACTTTAATCCGTGTGCCACTTCGTTTAGGTGATGACGCCTTTCTGGATAAACAGATTTCAGAAAAAAAAACCGGAGACCTGATCAAAACCATGGCAGCTTTCAAAAACCTGATGGATGTTTATCACGTATCTGAATACCTGGCATGCGCTACTTCAGCTATGCGCGAGGCCAAAAACGGTGCAGAAATCGTTAAATGGATCAAGGAAAAAACTGAAATTAACCTGGAGATTATAGAAGGGCAGCGGGAAGCCAATATCATTTACGCCAACCACATTGAGGCAGACCTTGATGACAGCAAAACGTATCTGTATATTGATGTGGGCGGAGGCAGTACAGAACTTTCTGTTTTTGTGAAGGGAACACCGCAGATCTCCAGATCTTTTGATATTGGTACCATCCGAATGCTGGATAATCAGGATAAGGAAGAAACCTGGGAAGAAATGAAGGAATGGGTGAAAGAACATACCAAGGGCCATAAGCATCTTGCCGGAATTGGCACCGGCGGCAATATCAATAAGCTTTTCAGGATGAGCGAAGAGAAAGACCATGCACCACTTTCACTGCAAAAGCTGAATGCGCTTTATAATAAACTTACCAGTTATTCCTTAAAGGAAAGAATTAATACCCTGCACCTTAATCCTGACCGTGCTGATGTGATTATCCCGGCGAGTGAGATTTATTTAACGCTGATGAAATGGACAGGTATCAAGCAACTCTATGTTCCAAAGGTGGGAATGGCCGATGGAATTATTAAGTTATTAATTGAAGAGAATTTAAAGCCGGCGCTTTAAGTTCAACTTACGCCAAGTATAAATTAACCAACCCATAAGGTCTTCAAAACCTTATGGGTTAATAGTATTAAATGGTTATTACTCTTCCAGTAATCTGGTTGCAGCTTCGTCGGTAAACCAGGTCAGTTTTCCATCAATCGGATCAATTAACTGTGAAGGATACAGATCGAAATTTTTCTCCTCATCATTAATCACATGTTTTAAAGCTTCTGCCTTATTTTCTCCAAAAACCAAGAAAGCCACATTATCTGCCTTATTAATTAAAGGAGCAGTGAAACTGATGCGGTAGGTATTTAATTTTTCAACAAACACGGCGGCCACATCAACTTCCTGATCCTTCACTAAAGTGGTATGAGGGAAAATGGATGCCGTATGCGCATCATCACCCATTCCTAAAAGGATAAGGTCGAATGCCGGATCTTCTCCGTTAAAGTGCTTGTCAATTGATTTTTTATATTCAATGGCTGCCTTTTCAGGTGCCAGTGTGGTATTTACATAAAAAATATGGTCTTCCTTAATTCCAAGTGGATCAAGCAAAGTCTTCTTTGCCATCAGGCCGTTGTAATTCTCATCTGTTGAAGGAACATTTCGCTCATCACCAAAAAAGAAATAAACCTTCTCCCAGTCAATTCGATGTTCACATTCCGTAGCCAGAAGGTGGTAAAGTGCCTTCGGCGAACTTCCACCGGTTAAAACAAAATTAAAGCGATCGTTTTCTTCAATTGACATTTCGGCGATTTTGATCACGTAATCTGCTAAATCCTGATTTAATTCTTCGAGGGTTTTGTATATCAGTAGGTTCATTATTTTAAAATAGACGTCCTTGCGAGTTATAATGCTATTCAATATACAGAGGCATCATACCTGGCAAGGACGAGATAAAAATATTATTCTTTATTCTTTAAGGGCAGGTTAAACCAGTGGAAACCATCGCGGGCAATTAAGGCCTCGGCTTCTTCAGGTCCCCAGCTGTCTGCCGGATAATTAGGAAAATTAATTGATTTTTTACTTTCCCAGGTATTTAAAATCGGCATCACCAATTCCCATGCCGCTTCTACCTGATCGCCACGCATAAATAGGGTTTGGTCACCCATCATGGCATCCAAAAGCAAGGTTTCGTAAGCCTCTGGGGTGTCGCCATCATAAGTGCCTTTATAGTCAAACACCATATCAACCGGATTTAAAACCATATCCAAACCAGGCCTTTTTGCCTGAACCTGTAACCTGATGCTCATCTCTGGCTGAATGCTGATCACCAGGCGGTTTTGCTGCCAGTTTTCGGTTACACCCGAAGAAAAGATCTGATGGGGTACATCCCTGAACTGAATGGTAATCAAGGAAGAGGTTTGATTTAAGCGTTTTCCGGTTCTTAAATAGAACGGAATGCCCTGCCATCTCCAGTTGTCAATGTGGAATTTTACTGCGGCGAAAGTTTCTGTATTAGAATGTGGATCTACACCTTTTTCCTGGCGGTAACCAGGTACCTCTTTTCCTTCTACCCAGCCTTTGCTGTATTGGCCCCGAACGGTATGAAAACGGATATCTTCAGCAGAGAACGGACGCATGGCTTTTAAAACTTCTACCTTACGGTTTCTGATTTCATCCGCATCAAAGTTGATCGGTGCTTCCATTCCAATTAAACAAAGCAATTGTAATAAATGATTCTGGATCATATCACGCAGCGCACCCGAACCTTCATAATAACCACCACGATCCTGAACACCTAATTGTTCGGTTACAGAAATCTGTACATGGTCAATGTATGTCCTGTTCCAAAGCGGTTCAAATAAAGAATTGGCAAAACGGAAAGCCATCATATTCTGAACGGTTTCTTTACCCAAATAGTGATCGATGCGATAGATTTGTTTTTCGGTAAAAATAGTTCTTAATAGCGCATTTAACTCTTTTGCAGATTCTAAATCATGACCAAATGGTTTTTCGATCACAATCCGGCTATTGTCTTCATCTTCCGTCAGCTTATATTTGTGCAGATATTCTGCAATAACCGGAAAGAAATTAGGTGCTACAGCCAGGTAGAAAATAATCTGTGTATCTGGACCGTATTCCTTTTGGTATTTTTCAACGGCATCCTTTAAGTTTTCAAAAGTCTTTGGTTGAGCAAAATCAGTAGGGCAGTAGTGGATGGTATTTCCAAAGTTATCCCATTTGTCTTTTTTTACCTTTCCGGAGCGAGAAAATTCATTTACTGCATCTTCCAGAGCAGCTTTATAGCTATCATCTGTAAATTCAGTTCTGCCGGTACCAATAATGGCAAACTTTTCAGGCATGTAACCTTCTATAAATAAATTATATAAGGCAGGAGCTAATTTTCTTTTATTTAAATCACCTGTACCACCAAATATGACAAATATCGTTGGGCTTAATGCGGCTTTAGTCTTCATTTTATGTTTGACTTCTTGTAATTAAAATTTATGATAGTTTATTCCAGTCGGCATGGAAAACACCTTCCTGATCAATACGCTCGAAAGTATGTGCGCCAAAAAAGTCCCGTTGTGCCTGTATAAGGTTAGAAGGCATCCTTGCCGTTGTAATGGTATCAAAATAAGTCAGTGTTGAGGCAAATGCCGGGATACCTATACCTGCGTTGATGCATGCTGAAATGGTTTTACGGGTTCCTGTCAGTGTATCTTTAATGATGTTCTGGATTCCGCCATCGCCGAATAAATGTTCAAGTGCGTTATCTTTATCATAGGCCTGATAAATATCTTCCAGAAACTTAGCCCTGATGATACATCCACCACGCCAGATTTTAGCGATTTCCTGTAACTGTAAATCATACTCATATTCTGTAGAGGCCTGAACCAATAAATGCATGCCTTGTGCATAAGCACTGATCATAGAGAAATAAAAAGCATCTTCCAATTCATCAACGGTAAGATTAATCTGGCTTTCTTTTTTGCCAAAAGCCTCTTCCAGTGATACCCTTAATTTTTTAAATTTAGATAAATCGCGGTTAGAAACGGCCTCATTAATGGTCGGGATAGGTAATTGTAATTCCATTGAAACTTCTGAAGTCCATTTTCCTGTACCTTTAGAACGGGCTTCATCCTTAATCTGATCCAGCAGGTCGTTTTGGGTATCGGTATCTTTAAACAAGAAGATTTCAGCTGTAATTTCCAGCAGGAAAGACTGCAGCCTGCCTTCATTCCATTTTTTAAAGACCTTATAAATTTCTTCATTAGAGTAATTGAGGCCATTTTTCAATACACCATATACTTCTGCAATGAGTTCCATAATGGCATATTCAATGCCGTTGTGCACCATTTTGACAAAGTGACCTGATGCTCCGGGACCTATATAGGTAACACATGGATCAGCGCCAACTTTAGCCGCAACTGCATCGAAAACTTCCTTCACCACATCGTAGGCTTTTTTATCACCACCCGGCATCATGCTCGGACCGAAACGGGCACCTTCTTCTCCGCCGGAGATTCCCATTCCGAAGAAATGCAAACCATCTTTTTCCAATTCAGAAACCCTGCGGTTGGTATCGGTAAAATGTGAGTTACCGCTATCAATGATGATGTCACCTTTACTGAGCAAGGGTTTTAATTCTGTAATAACGCTATCTACTATGGGGCCGGCGGGTACCAGCAGAATCAGTGTTCTTGGCGATTGCAAGCTGTTAATGAAGGCTTCAATATCATTGAAACCCTTTAGCTCGTGTTTCTGCCCTTCTTCTTCCAGCTTGGAAATCATTTTCTGATCTTTATCATAACCGGTTACGGCGAAACCCTTATCTGCCATGTTTAATAAAAGGTTGCGGCCCATGGTTCCTAAACCGATCATCCCCAATTTGTATTTTTTTGACTCGTTATCTGACATTTTTAATTTTTTATAGTATTCAAAATTAGAACTTACAAATGAATATAGTTGATTTTGATGTTAAAAGATTGTAATAATTAACAACAGTACATAGTGTAAGTTTTACACTTTTGGATGAACAGTAAAAATATTGTACTTATCAGCTAGTTTCCAAAGTTTTGCACCACCTTTAATACCATCTCTGTTTGTTACCAATGTAATGTTGCTGTCCAGTTTAAAATCAATCTGTTTTGAATTTCCGCCACCAATATAAAGCGCATCGTAATTAAAAACAGTTTTATAGATTTCGATGATTTTCTTTAAACGTTTGTTCCATCGTTCTGAACCAATGTCTTCAAAAGCCTTATTGCCGATGTAATCGTCGTAGTCTTCATCTTTGTTGATCGGGAAGTGTGCCAGTTCCAGGTGTGGTAGCAGTTCGCCGTCAAACAGCAATGCGGTTCCAAATCCGGTACCTACAGTAAACACAATTTCAAAACCCTTGCCTTCTACCACGCCCAATCCCTGCTGATCAGCATCATTTACCAATCTTACCGGCTGATTTAAAGCATCAGCTACGCGTTGGGCCAGGTCTACATCTGCCCATTTATTTTTAGCCAGGTTTGGTGCGGTCTTCACCATCCCGTTCTTTACATATCCCGGAAATCCGATAGAAACGCGGTTATAAGTTTTAGGAATGGGTTTAATCAGATCCTGTATACCGGAAACAATATCTTTTGGTGTTGCACCTGCAGGCGTTTTACTTTTCATATATTCTGACAGCATATTTCCATCTTCGTCCAGTAAAACTGTTTTGATACTTGTTCCGCCGATGTCAATGGATAGGATATTGGTTTGTCCGACTTTTTTTTCTGCTGCCATATGAATGTTTTTATATAAACTGATTTCTGCAAATTAATAGAAACAATAAATATTAAACGAATAGAATGGCAACTAATTTAAAATAGTAAACTATATAATCTATATAATTAGTAGATTATTTATATGTTTGCGGTATTGATATTCAAGAAATGTAATCATCATGACTGTAAACTACCTCGCATTTGCCATTCCTGCTTTTTTTGTTTTTGTGTTCATTGAGTATAAAGTTGCGCAGCAAAGAAAGCGGAAAGCGGTATTTAAGTATGAAAGTTCCGTTGCTAATTTCAGTGTAGGTATCGCCGAGCGGTTATTGAATTTATTTATTGCGGCCAGCTTTTACCAGGTATATGAATGGGTTTATCAGCATTATGCTTTATTTCAGATTCCTAATAAATGGTACGTATGGCTGCTTTTATTACTGGCTACAGATTTTGTCTGGTACTGGTATCACCGTTTAGGGCATGAAATTAACTTTCTCTGGGCTGCACATATTGTACATCATCAAAGTGAGGAATTTAATTTTACGGCTGCCGCCCGGATTACCACCATTCAGGCCATTTTCAGGAATGTTTTCTGGTGCGTCCTGCCACTGATTGGCTTTCAGCCGTCGATGATCATTACCATTCTGCTGGCACATGGTGCTTATTCCTTTTTCACCCATACACAACTCATCGGAAAGATCAGCTGGCTGGAAAAGGTGTTGATCACGCCCTCGCTCCATGGTGTTCACCATGCTTCTGATGAAAAATATCTGGATAAAAATTATGGTGATGTTTTTGTTTTCTGGGATAAGCTTTTTGGTACTTTTCAGCAGGAAGAAGAACCACCTCAATACGGATTAACGCACCCCATTAAAAGCTATAGTTTTCTGTGGCAGCATTTTCATTATTACCTCGAAATAGCAGCAGCTTACCGGCTGGCACATGGCTTTAAAGCAAAATGGAATGCCTTATTCGGAAGTCCGGCATTGATGGATCAAAACATCAGGCCGGTTCTGGAAGCCCGCTATTTCCAGGATAAACAAAAGAAACGATCTACTTTTAAATTTAAAAAATACCTCAATATGCAGTTGGTTGCGGTGGTTGCCACTCTAACGCTTGCCACGATGTTTTTCCCTTATTTAAGTGCTCTAGACAAATGGGCTATCCTGGTCTTCGTTTTAATCACTTTAATCAATATTGGCGCTTTACTGGAACAGAGAAGATGGATCTGTTACCTGGAGGCTTTCAGGTTAATAGGATTAGTTGCCTATATTTTTTATGTGCTCCAGATTTTTACCTGGGTCATTTTACCAATTATCCTGCTGGTTGTTTTAGAGAGAACTTATTCTTTAAGAAAACTTTACAATAAGTATATATTAAGTTATAATGGTTAACTAAATTGGGTTTCTTTATGTTTCGATATTTTATATCATTAAAATGTTACTTAATATTGTTGAATTAATTTGAACTGGTAGATCATGCCTGTAAATTTCCAATAGTCTACAATTTAATCCTACAATTGTTCCTTAAAGATGTCTGTGCATCGATATTTTTTGTTTCTCTTCTGATTACCACCTTTCTTTTTTCTTACTGATCGATATTTTTTAAAGCAAAATTCCATTCGATTTCGGTAGTTATTGACAGTCAATGTTTGTAATTACTGTTATTCGTTATTACTTTCGTTTTACGTTAAAGATAATATTTCGAAATATAATGTAATCAAAATAAAACAATTCGAAATTAATCAAGATCTATTGGTATACCTTAATGTGCAGTTAACATATTTTTAACGTGAACAGGCTTACTTTGCTCCTGAATTGGGAAGGGGTAAATCGAATTAGATGATACTTACTAACCGAATATAACGAATATGATTAAAAAATTTACTCAAAAATTTTACCTGCCGCAATGTCTTGCACATTTTAAGGAATGTAATCCGAATAATGGTCTCAAATTCGAAAAAAAGAGGAACCGCTTTCATTCAGGATGTAGACTGTTTGCTGCTATCATGGTTTTACAACTGATCTGCTTTAGCCATGCGTCTGCTCAAATTAACCCTGCCAACATCATTGTAAAAGGAACGGTTCTGGATGATGAGGACGGACAGATTCTAATAGGTACTACCATAACGGATGATAACAGAAAGGTTTTAGGGGTGACCAATGAAAAAGGAAACTACGTTATTAATGTTGCTAAAGGCACCAAGGTAGTCTATAACATGGTCGGTTACACCGCTGTCAGCCGCGTTTTTAACAACAACGAAAATAATGTAGTCATCCGTTTAGCTTCTTCAGCAAGTAACCTGAATGAAGTGGTGGTTACAGCCTTAGGGATCAAACGTGATGAAAAGGCATTGGGTTACTCGGTTACGCAGGTGGATAGTACTTCCTTGACAAATGCCGTTTCCAGCAACTGGACAGAATCACTCTCTGGAAAAGTAGCTGGTTTAAATTTGGTGCGTAACAGTGGTCCGGCAGCTTCTAATAAAATTATTTTACGTGGTGAAAATAACCTTACCGGAGATAATGAAGCGTTAATTGTAATTGATGGGGTAGTAGCCAGCAGTTCTGCAAGGCGTACAGCAGGTTCATCAGGAGGTGTTTATGGAACATCAGGTGATGTGATGCCGGCCGATTTTGGTTCGGCACTCAATGACCTTAATCCTGATGATATTGAAAGCGTTACCGTTTTGAAAGGTCCGGGCGCTTCGGCATTATACGGGCAGCGTGGTGCAAATGGTGCCATCATTATCACCACCAAATCAGGCAGGGCCAATAAGAAGTTGAACATTACCTTTACGTCAAATAGTACCTGGGAGCAGGTGAATAACAGCCCTGCAGCGCAAAATCAGCTTGGTCAGGGTCAGTTTGGTGTACCTTACTTTTCTTACGGTGCAACAGAAGATGGGCCAAGCACCAATGGAACCAGTTCAAGCTGGGGTGCACCATTTGGCACAGGCGCCAGTTTTTACCAATATGACCCGGCTACCAAGACCCGGGGCACCACCCGCACACCATGGATGGCCTATCAAAACCCGGTAGATGCCTTTTTTCAAACGGGTTTTGAGTCGTTGAATTCCCTGAGCCTGGATGGATCATATAAAGGTGTAGGGATGAGGTTCTCCGCCAGCCATGGCAACAATGAGTGGATTGTACCCAACACCGGACTGGATCGGACTTCAGTTTCGTATTCGGCCAGTACGGATGTCAATAAAAAATTTAGTGTATCCTTTAAAGCCGCTTATAACAACAGGCACAGTGATAATCTGCCCGCAACCGGTTATGGAAACCAGTCATTGATGTATTGGTTTATGTTTGCCCAACCCAACGTGAATACAGATTGGTACAGGGATTACTGGGCACCCGGGAAGGAAAATGTACAATTTGTAAATATTACCACGACCAATCCTGAAAGTCCTTATGCCATCTCCGAGCAATATATCAACAAGCAGCGGAGAAACGGAATTTTGAGTAATATTCAGGCTACTTATAAGATTTCAAAAGAATTGAGTTTATTATTAAGGGGTTCAATTGATTACAATAAAGATATCCGCGAAACGCAACGCCCCTGGGATGCGGCCGGAAATAAGTTTGCCCAGGGATCTTACCGCGTACAGGACATTAACTCCTATGAAACCAATTTTGACTTCCTGTTGCGGTATGATAAAAAAATCAGTAACAATCTGCACCTGAATGCCAATGCAGGTGGCAGCCAGATGCGTAATGAATATAAAAAATCTGAACTGCGTGCAGATGGATTGGTTGTGCCGGGAATTTACCAACTGGATAACAATTTGAGCCCGCTGGTTTCTGTACCCGATACAGCAAAATACAGGATAAACAGTTTTTATGCAGCATTATCTTTCAGTTTCAAAAATTACCTGTATTTAGATTTGACAGGCCGTCAGGATTGGAGCAGTACTTTAGCTACGCCATCCAGAACAGATAACGTGGGTTTTTTCTATCCATCGGCCAGTACCTCATTAATCGTGTCCGATTTGTTATCTCTTCCCAAAGTGATCAGCTTCTTTAAATTAAGGGCATCGGTTTCTCAGGTGGGAAGTGGTGGGACTACACCATATCGTACGGCTTATAATTATGGTCTGGCTTCAAATGGTATATATCCCGATAATGCCATGACCAACCCCAATGTGTTGCCGAATCCGAATTTGAAACCACTGAAAACAAACACTATTGAAGTGGGTACAGAATTACGCTTATTTAAAAACCGACTTAATTTTGATTTTGCCACTTATCTGGGCAATACCAAAAACCAGATTTTAAACCGGATTATCGACAGGTCTACAGGTTATAATGTGGCCGTTTTCAATGTCGGCCGCGTGCAGAATAAGGGAATTGAAATTGCGGTAAATGGTACACCTGTTCAAACCAAGAAATTTAAATGGGAACTTACCGGAACGTTTACAGCTAACCGAAACCGGATTGAAGAACTGGCTGATAGTTCAGTAGTGCTGCGCACAGGTGCATTAGGCGGCGGACAAATCGTTGCAAATGTAGGCGGCAGCATGGGTGATTTATACGGACGAGGCTACATGAGATCGCCGGATGGACAAATTATTTATGATTCTGCTACAGGTAATGCCAAAATCAGTACTTCTGATCTCATTTACCTGGGAAATACCATGCCTAAATTCAGGTTTAGTTTTGGCTCTACCTTTACTTATGATCATTTCAGTATCAATGGTTTGTTTGATGCTCAGTTAGGCGCAGTAGCCCACTCTTTAACATTTTCACGAATGGCTTCCCTGGGGAAATTAGACCTTACCTTACCCGGACGTTATAATGGCGTTGTGGGTGATGGGGTAGTGCAAAATGCAGATGGTACTTACCGCAAGAATGATGTGGTGGCCACCAATCTGGAAAGTTTCTATACCTCACTTTATGGTTCAGATCAGGCCGAAGGCAGTGTATTCAGAACCGACTACCTGAAATTCAGGGAAGCAAATATCACCTATGCCTTTGGTCCGGCTTTCTTAAAAAGAATCGGTTTTACCAGACTTACCATTGGTGCTTACGGCAGAAATTTATTTATATGGTCGCCATGGCCGGCATTTGACCCGGAATTCGGCACATTATCCGGTAGCGACATTGTGCAGGGCTTTGAAACAGGTCAGTTGCCTTCTACCAGAAGTTATGGTGTACGTTTAGTGGTGGGTTTATAAAATTATAGATAATGAAGACAAAAAATAAAATAACCAGTTATATATTATTATCAGCACTCTGTTTATCAGCCCTTTCCTGCAAGAAAGATTTTAATGAGGTCAATACCGATCCGATCGGTCGTACCAATACTACAGCAGGGCAGTTACTGGCGCCCGCGCTCGTTAATGTATTATCAACCAATATGGTGCGTAACCGGAATTTCAACAATGAGTTGATGCAGGTTACGGTCGATATCAGTGATGCAGAAGGAAAAGTTTTCAGGTATGATGTTCGCCGGAACTGGGCAGATTACACCTGGAACAATTGGTATCTGGAATTAACCAACCTGAGGGATATTTATACCATTGCAAACCGTCCGGAATCTCTGAATGCATCCTATAAAGGGATATCTTTAATCACACAGGCCTGGGTTTTCCAGCTGTTGACAGATGTTTATGGTGATGTGCCTTATTCTGAAGCCAATAAGGGTAAAGAAGGCATAATAGAACCTGCTTTTGATAAACAAAAAGACATTTACCTGGATTTGTTAGATAAATTGGAAGAGGCCAATAAGCTGTTAGCCACAGGCACAACGATTTCAGCCAATGCAGATCCGGTTTATCAGGGCGATATCAATAAATGGCGCAGATTTGGCAACTCACTTTACTTAAGGTTACTGCTTCGCATTTCAGGAAAGTCTGATGTAAGTGCCCGGGTAATTGCTAAAATCAAGGAAATTGCAGATACCAATAAGGCCAATTATCCGGTTATGGAAAATAATAGCCATACGGCCAAAATTCTATGGAATGGAACCAATAGCAGTACAGCCGTTTATTCTTCTCCATTTATGATCAATGTAAGGGCCGTCGATTTCAGAACACCGGCCATTACCGATTTTTTCCTGAGCAACCTGAGTGCTTGGGCCGATCCGCGCATTAATCCCCAACTGGGTAAAAATAATGTAAGCAGGTTTGGAATTGCACCCGGACCAGATGGATATGTGGGCGTACCCAGTGGGTATGATGCAGGTAATTCAATCAAAAAACAATCTTATTTTTATTCTGATGCCACCAATGCTCCATATACTTTACAAACGGACCGCTATACGGGAATCATTATGAATTGTGCCGAGGTTGATTTTATTTTAGCCGAAGCAGCAGCAAAAGGCTGGATTAGCGGCACGGGTGAAGCCTATTATTTAAAAGGAATAGCTGATGCCGTAAATTACTGGATGCCTGAAAGATTTACCAGTGCGAGCAGTCCGGAGGTGATCAGTTATGTTAATGCTGCCGATATTGCCTGGAGCAATGCTCTGCCATTGGAAAATCAGGTGCGCAACGCACCAAGTAAGATGCAGTTGATCCACATTCAGAAATATTATGCCCTGTTTATGGTTGATTTTCAGCAATGGCTGGAATACCGCAGAACCAAACATCCTTTTTTACAGGTGGGTACAGGTCTGGCCAACGGTGGAAAAATGCCGGCAAGGTTAAATTATCCACTGGTAACACAATCTACCAATCCAACTTCTTATCGAAATGCCGTTGCCGCTCAGGGCGTTGATGATATCAATACACTCGTTTGGTGGCAAAAACCCTAATCCTTAAAATAAGATGAAAAAAATAATATATTACATGACTGCGCTTCTTCTTTTGGGGAGCACTTTCATGAGCTGCAAGCGCGACAGTGATTATGTATCAGTGAATCCAAGTCCCTTTATTGCGAACTTTGATTTACGCAAACTTTATAAGAATACAGAAATACAATTAAATACCACCAACTTATCGGGTGCAAGCAGCATCAGGGGTGTGGTCATTTCCGATCAGGCCAGCGGAAATATTCCTGCAGGATTATTGATTGTTCAAAATAGCCGGATTACCGGAAGTGGTATTGATTCTTTAAGGGGAATCGCCATTAATATTGGTACAGCCTCTGCAAATTATGTTCCTGGTGATTCGGTTCATGTTAAAATAGACGGAAGCACCATGAAAAGGGTTGATGGGATTTTGCAGCTTACCGGCGTTAATGCAGGTGAAATTAAAAAAATCTCCTCAGGCAGAAATGTAAGAACGCAGGCAGTGAATACTGCCATACTGATCAGCCGTCCTGATTTTTACGAAAGCACGCTGATCACGATCAGCAAAGGTGTAACAGCACCCGAGCCGGTTACCGGTGATACCTTTTCAGGAAACAAAGTGATTAATGATGGTTTTGGAAAAGCGACCATTCATACCGAAGCTACTGCTCAGCTGGCTAAATCTGCCATGGTTCCTTTTGCTGATTTTACCGGAATTGTTTTCAGAAATTCAGACGGTTTGCAGTTATGGCCAAGAACTTTAGAAGATATTTACGAACTGGATGTCATCAAAGTATCGCCATTGGTAGTGACCGGATACCTGACGGATCCCGATGGATCTGATGCCAACAATGAATATATACAGTTTAAAGCCACCAGGGATATAAATTTTGCCGTTACGCCGATGTCAATTGTAACGTCTAATAATGCCGGGATTACGGCTGCCCCAACCTTAGGATGGGCAATGGGCGGCGTGCGGACGTATAAGTTTAACATCACCACCGGTTCAGTTAAAAAGGGACAGTTTTGTTACGTTGGCGGAAGCAATAAGAAAATTTGGGGCTCCGCATCAACTGACATCAGCAATGCTGTCTGGATTGCCGCCAAAGCCTATTCTACATTAAACGGAGATGATTTTGGTACAGCTACCACTAATTTACTGGCAAACAGTGGTAACGTTGCAGGTATTGCTGTGTTTGATGGCACAACGGTAAGTGCAAGTTCGGTTCCATTAGATGTGGTCATGTTTGGTGGAGGTGGCAGCGTCTATACAGCCGGACCACCCGAGGTAGGTTACCGCATCACCAATACCGATAAATACAGTGTCATCCAGAATAGAAAACGTGTTAACTTTTACGGCGGTGGTACCAACACCAGTAAGTATGCATTTCCGGCTACCAGTAACTTTACCATGCTTGGTGGTATTTATGATGCCACAACCGGCTTATGGAGCACCGGAAGAGTAGCCAAAAATGTCGAACTAAAGTCGACCTCACAACTTTCAGAAATTCAACAGGCCACTGGTTTTACAGTTATCGTTAATTAATATATTCAATCAAGCCATTCGTTATTGGTGGCTTGGTTGATGAATTTAAATCCTCCTATTATGAACAGAAGATCTTTCATCCAAAAAACAAGCCTGTTAACCACAACCCTTTTTGTTAGTCTAAAATCTTTCCCTTCTTCCCTTTTTACCGTTGATGGCGTGGTAAGCGGTTTCGTTACCAGTAAAGGCAAAGCCGTAGCTGGTGCCGTCATTTCAGACGGGTACCAGGTTGTTCAAACCGACAAAACCGGCCATTACGAAATTAAATTGAATGATCTGGCCCGATTTGTCTGGATCAGTACGCCGGCTGGCTATGAGTTTAAAACAGAAAGCAGTATTGCCAGGCATTATTATAAGCCGGATACCGCCGGAAAATTGAATTTTGACCTTAAGGCCCTGAAGCAAAATGATAACAGGCACAATTTCATTATCTGGGCTGATCCTCAGGTTAAAAATAAAAATGATGTGCAGCAAATGATGGAAACTTCAGTTCCTGATACTAAAAAAGTAGTTCAGGGAATGGGTAAAATACCTGTTCATGGTATCGGGGTTGGTGATTTAGTTTGGGACAATTTTGATTTATTCCCGGCTTATGATGAAGCAATCGCACAAATTGGGATTCCTTTTTTCCAGGCATTGGGCAACCATGATCAGGATTACAGACAAGGTGGTGATGAAACATCCGACAGGACTTTTCAAGCACATTACGGCCCTACTTATTATTCTTTCAACAGGGGCAAGGCACATTACGTGGTGCTGGATGATGTCAGGTACTTAGGTACTGAGCGAAATTATGATGGCTACATCACCCCAACACAATTGGATTGGCTGGCTAAAGATTTGCAATTTGTACCAAAAGATGCCTTATTGATTATCTGTCTGCATATCCCGGTACATAACGCTGTAAAAAACAATGATGATTTTTATGCCGTAATTAAGGATTATCCAAATGTTCACATCATGTCTGGCCATACCCACTTTAATAAAAATGTAATTAAAAATGGTGTTTTCGAGCATAACCATGGTACCGTTTGTGGTGGCTGGTGGACGGGGCCAATCTGTGAAGATGGAACACCCCGTGGTTATGGTGTTTATGAAGTGGATGGAACAAAACTGAAATGGCATTATAAATCTACTGGTCGTGATAGAAAAGAACAGCTTGCGGTTTATGTGGAGACTTTAACCAACCAGAAAAGGTTGATAGCCAACGTATGGAATTATGATCCGGAATGGAAGGTAGAATATTTTCTGGATGGGAAAGCAATGGGTACACTGGCCCAACAAGATGGATTTGATCCCCTGGCTGTGAAGTTATATAAAGGTGATAAACTGCCTAACCCAAGATCTTTTGTGGAAGCTTGTTCAACAGATCACTTATTTATGGCACATTTTGATCCTACAGTGCAAAAAGTGAAAGTAGTAGCCACTGACCGGTTCGGAGAGCAATTCGAAGCGGAAGTAACTGCCTGATCACCATTTGTAAAATCATCAGAACATTAAACAATTCAATAAACATTAATTCATAGCAAATGAAATTAGTTAGGTCAGCAATCGTAATTACGGCAGTATCCTTTTGTACGCTACATTCTTACGGACAAAAAACCATCTCATTTCCGGCATTTAGTGCAGAGGCACATCGGGGCGGGAGAGGGCTGATGCCCGAAAATACAATTAAGGCCATGATCAATACGTTGAACATAAAAGGCATCACCACTTTGGAAATGGATACACACATTACGAAAGATGGACAGGTGGTGGTTACGCATGATGATTATTTGAGTCCCGCATTTATGCTTACTCCTGATGGACAAGATATCCCTGCCACTGATGCAAAGAAATATCCGGTCTTCGGGATGAATTATGCAGCATTAAAGCAGTTTGATTTGGGGACGAAATACTACGATTTGTTTCCGACACAGCAGAAAGTGAAAGCTTATATTCCTTTACTGGCAGATTTAATTGACTCAGTACAATACGATATTAAGAAAAATAAACGCCAGCAGTTTTTTTATAATATCGAAACCAAGTGTAGTCCGCAAGGTGATGGCCTAACCAACCCAACACCTGAAGTGTTTGTGAAATTATTGATGGATGTGATTGAAAAGAAGAAAATTTCGCCTTTTGTGGTGATCCAGTCTTTTGATAAAAGGACCATTCAAATCATTCACGAGAAATACCCGAAAATCAAAACATCCTTTCTCGTGGCCAATAAAAAATCTTACGAAGAAAACATCGCAGATTTAGGCTTTAAACCTTTTATTTTGAGTCCGGTATGGCAAATGGTCTCTGCAGAAATGGTGACTAAAGCACATGCTGATGGCGTTAAAATTATTCCATGGACAGCCAATAAACCAGAAGACATTCAAAAATTAAAAGCACTGGATGTTGATGGTATTATTTCTGATTATCCGGATGTATTAGTTCAGGCAAAATAATTAAGTTTGAAAAAAAGGTTGTCATGAAATTATTTCCATTCCGTAAATGCTTTACTGCGTTCAGTTTATTATTCTTCATAACGGTTGCTGCCAATGCCCAGACTGTTGCCTGGGACAGTACTTACCGGCCTGGTAAATATGTAGAACTGGTAAAAAAGTTTAAAGATGATCCAAAGTCAAAAAAGGATATTGTTTTTTTAGGCAACAGCATTACAGCCGGAACAGACTGGGCAAAACTACTGGATTTACCACAAGCTAAAAACCGTGGCATCTCCGGTGATATTACATTCGGTGTTTTAGAAAGGCTGCAGGATGTGATTGACGGAAAGCCCGCTAAAATTTTTATTTTGATCGGGATAAACGATATTTCCAGAAATATTCCCGACAGCATCATTCTGAGAAATTATAAAAAGATGATTGCAAGCATCAGGAAGGGATCAAGAAAAACACAAATTTATTTCAACACCCTGTTGCCGGTAAACAGTTCATTTGAAAAATTTAAAAATCATTATGGTAAGGATGAACATATTCTTTATCTCAATGAAGAGATCAGAAAGTTTACATCAAAAAACGTTACCGTGGTTGACCTTTATCCAAATTTCACTGATGAAAATCAGCATCTGAGGGCAGCATTAACTAAGGATGGTTTACATTTATTGCCTGCGGGATACCAAGTGTGGGCAGATTTTTTAAAAAGAAGTGGCTATTTAAATTAAAAAGGTTCATTCGTATTAGCTTTCACCATTCAATTTGACACAAAAAAAGTACGGAATTGAATTTCCGTACTTTTTTTATCGAATATTATTTTGCTGCCTTTATCCTTGAGCAGGCGGATTGGATACTACAGGCGCTTTGTCTGAGCGGTCGCCGCGACGAAATCCTTTACGCATCTTTTCACCTTTTTCTCTTGCCTCTGTGCGGAAAGCTTCCATTTTGGTTTTTTGATCTGCGGTTAAGATGGCATCAATTTTTGCCTTTTGTTCACTCATTGCTGTTTTACGTTCAGCCATTTTATCTTTCCTATCGCTATGATCGGCTTTTCTCCAGGCCTCCATTTTTTTAGCGTTTTCCAATTCTACGGCATACACCTTAGTTTTTTGATCAGGCGTAAGCGCCAATTGTTTTTCCAGCCTGGAAGTTACCTTTTCTGCCCTTTGTTCTGCAGTCATTGTAGGCATTTGTCTTCTTATCTTTTTGGTACTGTCTTGCGCAAATGCGGCAGTAAAACCCATTACTGCTATTGCGATGGTTAAAATTGCTTTTTTCATGTTCTGATTATTTATGTGTTGGTATAATAGAGCTGAAAAGCATCATACAGTTTAATCGGGCATAAGTTAAAAAGTGTTAATTTTTATTCAGCTGTGAAATAGATTTTTGCATTTGTGCCATCATCTGGGTTAAAGTTTCCATGGTTGGGTCTGGTGCAGGTTCAGGTAAGGAAGTGGATATATAGGCTTTGGCCTTCCAGATTTCCAGGATATCGTCTGCTGCTATCGTGTAGGCATCATATACTTTATTATCAGAAATGAGTTTCAAATCTTTATTTTCTTTGAAACGATTTCCGGCTCTTTTATATACTACGCCTTCGTTTTTGCTGATGATCACATAGGTTTCACCAGTTTTCACTTCATTCCAGTTGTCCAGGTATTCGCCAATAATTACACTACCGGGCTGAACGGGTAACATACTGTCGCCCATAATTTCAAAAGCCCTGAATGTACCCTGGCGAAGCGCAGGTATGGGTAACTGAAACTTTGGAAGATCGCTGATGTATTGCGGATCAGAAAAGCCATTAAGGTAACCGGCACTGGCCTTAACAGGTACCAGTTCAATATTCTCCCTGTCATTCTGGTCTACCGAAATACTCAATACCCTTAAATTAGATCCGGAACTTTTAGGCTTAGGTTTCCAGCTGTCGCTTATCTTTTCGTTAATAAACTCATCAATGGTTAAGTCAAAATATTCTGCTATTTTTTTTAGCAAATCATATTTTGGCTCGGCTCTATCTTCCTCATAGGCCCCAATCAGTGATCTCTTAATTTCCATAATATCAGCAAAATTCTGCTGTGTATGGCCCTTTTTCTTTCTGAGATACTTTAAGTTATTTGAAATATTCGACATAAAAATAAAATTTGAAATAAATTTGGAATTACTAAAATAGTTAGTAATTTTATGCTCATAAAGTTAGTAATATTATTTTGAATTGCAAGAAGGTATACTAATTAGTTTAGTTAATTAATATTTTGAAGATTATGAAAAAGTTTGTTTACATCGTTACCGACAGAAATCGCACCAGCATGCACGTAGGCATGAGTTCTGATTTAATTAAAACATTGGATTTCTATAAACAGATGCCAAATTTGTTTTTTGATAACGGGCAACAGTTAACACGTTTGGTATACTTTGAAGAATTTAAAAGCGAAGCACAAGCATTGGCACGTTTCAAAATCATAAGCCGGTTCACCAAAATGCAGAAAGAGCGTTTGGTCAGATCCTGCAATCCGGATTGGATAGATTTAACGATAGGCTTAGACTTTGAAAACATATTGTTGCATAGAAATGTAACCAATCAGATTAACCTGGCCTTTACCAGCTTATCTTAAATTCAAATCCTTCGTGCACAAAAAAAGCGCTCCAATTGAAGTGGAACGCTTTTGAGTGAGGTCAGATACAGATTACCAACCAGGGGCAAAGGTTAAACCAAATACGCCGCCTTTTACATCTTTACGCTGAAACGGAATGGCATAATAAGGTTCAAGTACAAAATACCCGAAAACGTTTACCCGTAAAGAGATCCCTACGCTCATAACAGGCACCCGCTCAGTGGTTGACTGAAATGTAAGTTGTTTTCCACTGCTATCTAAAACCGGATTTCCATTAACATCTTTTAAAGTCTCCGTTACATATGTAGGTTCGCTTTTAAATTTTACCTGCGTATCATTTGTCCAGGCTAAACCGGCATCAAAGAATAGATTTAAATCGCTGAAAAGGAATTTAGATGGTATTGCAGCCAATTTCTTAGGTCCTGTAAATGGTAACCGGAGTTCGAAATTAAAAACAGCAATTTTGCTACCTGTTAACTGATTGATATCAAAAGATTCTGAAGATTGAGCGGAAGTGGTTTTATAAATCGAATTTGATTCATAGCCCCTTACTAAATAGGGGTAACCCACATACATAGGGTAAAGTCGATCTGCATCTTTGCCAATTCTTAAGGTATTATAAGTTCTGGCCGCTATGGTTACTGGTTTTAATCTCCAGTACTTTCTTAAATCTGCAGTTACGCCCGAAAAATTATACGTCCCAAAATATTTTTCTGCACTTACCCGGTATCTGAAACCATCTAAAGGACCAGTAAGACCAAAAATAGAATTATCGCCAACAAAGCCTGCATTCAATTGGTAAAGCGTAAAGGAATTAAACGGAATACCATAATCCTGTGAAGCCAATTCATTGGAAATCCTTTTCCGGTCAGCACCAATATAGCTACCTGCTGTATTATAATAATTGCTGTATCTGTCAATCCTGTAACTGTAACGCGAAAATGCGCCACCTAATTCAAAACGATGAATTTTACTGAATGGGTATGCCGCAAAAAGCTGTACCTGATCTTCGAAAGTTCTGATGATATCGGTATTTTGTGCTACCGCATCAACAGTGGTGTTATTATCTGCCGGCAGTTTTTCATAGCTAACGGAATTAAATCCTGAAACATAAGGAATGTGAGAAATGGCGGCACCCCAGTTAATTCTGCTTTTCTGGTTAATGTATCCTACCAAACCACCGGCATCATAAATCTGCCCGTTAACAGAGATATTGGCAATGATTTGATTTGTTCCTAAAATATCACTGAACATGCCCACAATTCCACCTGCAACGCCGGTGCCAAAACGGCTTGATGAAACACCAACACCACTATTGGCCAGATAGTCTAACCTGAATTTTGGTTTGTAAGCTACCGTTTTTAAAGAATCTGCCACCACCTTTTCAAACCTGTCGAAATTGTTTAAATTGGAGTTTACAATGTTTACACCTATATTTTCCATAGGCGGCAGTATGGCTGCATCAAAATTTTCATCCTGATTCCCTATTCTTTTGGGTTTGAAGCTATTTAACTTTGCATTGTATAGTGTGTACCGCTGATAGCGGTAATAGCTGTATACAATGTCATCGGTAGTGGAAACGGAAATTGCAGGTGAGAACTCTGTAATACCGCTAATCCCTGTAAAATAATCCGTAAGCTGATCAACGCTGTTATCAGAGAAATTGTATTTATAAAGGTTTCTGAAGCCATCTCTGTTGGATAAGAAATAGATATTCTGGCTATTTCCTGAAAATTGTGCGTTTAAGTTATTGGCGCCCGGAAATACATTTAAATTGCTGACGGTTTTATTTTCAATATCGTAAATGGCTAAATTGATCGGGTTTACGGCCGTGATATTATTGCTTTGAATGGCTGCCCGATCAGAAGAGAATACAATCTTTTTACCATCCGGAGAATAATTGGGTGCGTAATCAGAATAAACATCATTGGTTATCTGAGTGATTTGCTTCGTATCTAAATTGTAAGAGAAAATATCACTCTGTCCTTCTACCATTCCTGAAAATGCAATATCCTTTCCATTTGGAGACCAGGTAAGATTGCCGAATTGTTGCACCTGCTGCATGGATGTCTGGGATGTGGTTGCTCCGTTTGATACATTAATAATCATCATCTGGTTTCTGCCATGACTGAAAATACTGAAGGCAAACTGCTTACTGTCTGGCGACCAGGCACCGGCAGATTCAATAAAATTAAAATCGTCAATGTGGCCGTTACTGATCTGGCTGCTGAGCTTCCTGATTATTCTTCCGGTTTTGGCATCAGCCAAAAAAAGATCAATGCCAAAAAGATCTTTTTCAGACATGAAAGCCAGATATTTCCCATCCGGGCTCAGGGCAGGCGCAACGTTCATATTTCCCGCATTTTTATTATCTATAATTTTGGTTCCTGTAATTTTGATCTGTGAACTATCTGCCTTTAACATGGGTTTATAGTGTGCATCAATTGCATTTTTCCATAAGCCGGATAGCGTCTTGTCATCATAACCAAAAGTATATCGAATGGCATTTTCATAGCCATATTTTGCCGTATTCTTAAATAAGGGAACAATGGTCGTGTCACCATATTGAGATCCAATATACGTCCAGAATGCCTGACCATACCGATAAGGAAAGTATTTATTGGAATTGGTTAGGTCTTTCAATGAAGGGATATCCCGGTTCAGCATGGCATCGCGCATCCACATGGAAGTAAAGGCGTCCTTTTTCCCGATAGAAAGATACTCTGCCATTCCTTCAACCATCCAGAGCGGCGTCTGACCCACATTTTCAAGACTGATCGAATCTTTTTCCAGCAGCGTATGGTATTGAAAAGCGTGTACCAGTTCATGCCCCAATACATGTCGTGTTTGACTGTTTAGTTCCATTACCGGCATAATTACCCTGTTTTTAAGTGCTTCTGTCACACCACCGGTACCAATGCCGATTTCACCCTGAAGGGCAGTCGTTTGCTGAAAATCAGAATGATTGTTATACAGGATGATTGGATTTTTCTTTAAGAAAGTATCCCTGAATACTTCCTGATGCATCTTATACCAGGTTTCTGCCTCCTGAGAAAATTTCTTTAGTAAGGCTTCATTTTTTATGTAATAATAAATTTCAAAATGCGGTGTCTGCAAAACCTTGAAATCAAGCTTTTTATACCTTACTTTATTTTGCCCGAAATACTGTGCCTGAACCGAAAAAGAAATTACAAGTAAGAACAACAGGGGAAGGTACCTCCTTATTAAAGTAGAGCCTTTTTTCATATATATATTTAGTGAATGTCGGTTTAACATGCAGAAAATTGATCTATCAAAATTCCGGCATCAAAAATAGTTAATCTTTAAAATATTATTTCTTATTTAACATTTCAGCAATTTATCAGGCTTGATTAGGCAAGGCTGGTCTTAATTATTCTCGTTTTTTTTCTTTTCTCTTTCTTCCTGGCGCTGTTTTCTTTTCAATTCACGTTCTTCTTTTCGGGTTAAGGGAACCGTTTGTACAGGCTGAGCAGGATCCGGATCTTGTTTCTTCTCTTCTTTTTTCACTTCCTGTTCAGTCGGCGTTACCGGATTAACAGGATCGGCTGTTTCGGGTACATCAAATTGAGTAGAATCTACCGCGGCAGTATCTACTGAGGTGGTATCTCTTACATATTGCGGGCTCGGACAGTTATAACTTCTGGTAATTTCTACAGTTGCTTTTGGAAATGGTCCGTAAGAATATCCACTGGATGGATCTAAATATACTTTTTCCATAAATTTAGCAAAGATTGGCAAAGCTGTTCTCGATCCTTCGCCTTGTTCTCCATTTTTAAAGTGCGCAGTTCTTTCATCACAACCCACCCAAACACCGGTAACCAAATCCTTTGTTAAACCCATATACCAGGCATCTACATAATCAGATGAAGTACCTGTTTTACCACCAATCTGGTTGTTCTTTTTAAATAAATCTGGCCACTCCCATAAGGCCTGAGAGGTTCCTCTTGGCTCTTCCATACCACCACGAAACATATACGTCATTAACCAGGCAATTTCTTCGGTGAGTACACGCTTTGTTTTTGGCTTAAACTCATCAATCACATTATTATCCTGATCGGTAATTTTTTCAACCAGGATAGGATCAGTTTTAACCCCTTTATTCATAAAAGTACTGTATGCCTTTACCATTTCATAAACGGTTACATCATTTGAACCTAAGCTCACTGAAGGAACTGATTCCAGGTGACTGTCAATGCCGCATTCATGTGCAGACTTAACCACATTATCCCAACCCACTTTTTCCGTCACCTGCGCCGTAATGGTATTCACAGATCTGGCCATCGCCCAGCGCAGGCTCATGTCTTGATAAGTCACACTGTAATCGGCATTTTTAGGTTCCCAGTATTTGGTTTCTCCCTTATCCTGGTATTTAATTTTAACCGGTTTATCAGTAAATTTATCACACGGGCTCATGCCTTGCTCTAAAGCAGTCAGGTATGCAAAGGGTTTAAAAGTAGATCCGGCCTGGCGTTTTGCCTGGTTAACGTGATCATACTTAAAGAATTTATGGTCAATGCCACCCACCCATACTTTAATTTTCCCACTGGCTGGCTCCATGGTCATCATTCCGGTATTTAAAATCTTTCCATAATAACGGATCGAATCCAAAGTTGAGAAGGAAGTATCACGATCACCTTTGTAGGTGAAAATCTTCATGCGCTTTTTCTTGTTGAAATAAGCCTTAACCGAATCAGGCTGACTGGAGAATTTCTTCATCAGCATGCTGTATACCGGTAAGTTTTTCATGGCCCTTTCCGGATAATCTACTTTATTCTTTTCAGAGTCATACCATGGGTCTTCATTTCCCCAAACACTATAAAACCTGCGTTGCAGGGTTTTCATTTGTTCTGCAACAGCTTCTTCCGCATATTTTTGAAGCTTAGAATCAATGGTAGTATATATTTTTAACCCATCCTCATATAAATCATATCCATTGTCTGTACACCATTTTTCCAGGTATTTGGCTACTGCGGCCCTCAGGTATGAATCACCATCACTGCCATCTTCCAGTTCACCTGCCTTTAGTTTAACCGGTTCCTTTGACAATGCTGTTAAGCTATCATTACTTAAGTATTTATACTTGTTCATTTGCCTTAACACTACATTTCTCCGTTCCAGTGCCCGTTCCGGATTTTTAGTTGGGTTATACATGGTGGTCCCTTTCAGCATGCCCACCAGCATGGCTGCATCCGTAATCCCCAGGTCTTTGGCATCCTTATCAAAATAGATCCTGCTGGCAGTTTTAATGCCATAAGCATTGTTACCGAACGAAACCGTATTCAGATACATGGTGATGATATCATTTTTAGAGTAATTCGATTCAATCTTAACCGCAGTCATCCATTCTTTCAATTTAAAGATCACGGTCCGGACAACCGGGACTTTTGCAAGCAGCCCCTGCGATTTATTGTACCTGGTGCGGTAAAGATTTTTCGCCAGCTGCTGGGTGATGGTACTGGCACCACCTTTTTCGCCTAAGCCGATCACCGCACGGCCAACCGCCTGTGCATCTACCCCCCAATGCTTATAAAAGCGAACATCTTCCGTGGCCACCAGGGCATTAATCACACTGGGTGCTATTTCATTGAAATTGACCGGTGTCCGGTTTTCTTTAAAGTACCTGCCGATGAGTTTACCATCTGCGGTATACAGTTCAGATCCTACACGCAGGGTAGGCATTTTTATATCCTTTGTACTTGGAGAATAACCAAATAGCCATAAAAAATTAAGTTGAAGCGCAGAAAAGAAAATTATTATAAAGAATACAAATATTGCAGAATAACGTAAGTACTTGTTTTTTATCTCTTTAAACATATTGGCTAAGATGGTATTTGATAAATGCTATGGGCGTTAAATATAAAAAACTCTATATGCAAATTAACGTTTTTAATTTACTTATTTTTTAGTTCTATATTTAAAAAAATGGATACACTGAATTATCTTAAACATACATAAGAATGAAAAACGAATTTAAAGCGCTAATTGTACAGGGAGATAAAAAATTTTCTTTAAAGAAGGTAGAAACCGATTATACAGGCACATTTAATAAAGAAAAGGCAAAAGATGAACTGGTTAAAACTAAAATTGAAATCAGCCACCTGCAGGAAAAACTGTATGCAGCCGGCACACACTCCGTTTTAATCATTTTTCAGGCCATGGATGCGGCAGGAAAAGACAGTGCCATTGCACATGTCATGAGCGGGCTAAATCCTCAGGGCTGCCAGGTATTTAGTTTCAAAGTACCTACCGCTAAAGAATATGAGCATGACTTTTTATGGCGGCATTACCTGGCTTTGCCCGAAAGGGGTAGGATTGGGATCCATAACCGCTCTCATTACGAAAATGTACTGGCTTGTAAAGTCCATCCGGAGTATATCCTGAATGAGAAAATCCCTGGCATGGAAGAGGTGAAAAAAGTAAATAAAGACTTCTGGAAAAAACGTTATGAAAGTATCCGGAATTTCGAGTCACACCTTTGTGCCAACGGAACAGTCATCTTGAAATTTTTCTTAAACGTAGGTAAAGCCGAGCAGAAACAACGCTTCCTCGAAAGGATTGAAGACCCGACTAAGAACTGGAAATTTTCATCCGGCGATATTAAAGAAAGAGGGCACTGGGATGATTACATGTCTGCTTACCAGGAAGCCATTAATGAAACCAGTACGGAAATTGCGCCCTGGCATATTATTCCGGCTGATAAAAAATGGTTTGCCCGCTTAGCCATCAGCGAAATCATTTTAGACAAGCTGAAAAAACTACATCTTGATTTCCCAACAGTGAGCGAAGAAGAAAAAGCTAAATTAGCTGAAACGAAATCGATTTTAATGGCTGAATAGTGAACTAACCATTGAACACTTATAAGAATTAATCAGCCTCAATTTTACTGTTTTACGAATAGCTTTATTTTACTACTTTTGCAGCGCTTTTGGTTTCCGGCGTTTTGTGCCGGAATTAAAAGGGAATGCAGTGTAATTCTGCAACTGTCCCGCAGCTGTAAGCTCTGTAACGGTTTTTAATTCTATGCCACTGTTTTTAACTGAATGGGAAGGCTAAATAACCGGGAGTAAGTCAGAAGACCTGCCACATGTATATAATTTCATAGCTTTCGGGGATTGAAGCTAGGATTGGAGTACTTAACGGTTTCGTATTTTCATTTCCTTTTCTATCTGTTGGCTGTGGGCAAAACTCACAATCAAATGAACAAAACAAAATTCTTAATTGCAGCAGGCATTGGCCTTGTGCAATTTGGTATTGGCCAAGCCAATGCCCAGGACACCTTAAAACTAAAGGATGTGGTTATTTCTGCAACTAAAAACGATCAGAAACAATCACAAACAGGTAAAGTGGTCAGCATTATCAGTCGCGAAACTTTAGACCGCAGCAATGGCAAATCACTCCCTGAATTAATCAGCGAACAGGCAGGTATCATTGTAGCCGGTTCAGGAAGTAACCCGGGATTAAACAAATCGGTATTTTTCAGAGGGGCAGGAAGTGCCTATGCGGTAGTGCTGATTGATGGTATCGTGCAGAATGATCCTTCAGGAAACGGCGGTGCCTTTGATTTACGTTTATTTTCCATTGATCAGATCGATCATATTGAAATTTTAAGAGGTGGCCAGTCTACAATTTACGGTTCTGACGCCATTGCCGGAGTCATCAATATTGTAACCAAAAAAGGTGGCCCCAAAGGAAATACGGTTTATGGCGTGGCCAGTGCCGGAAGTTATGAAACCTATAAAGGAACGATTGGTTTAAACGGTGCCGTTGACGGGTTTACTTATAATGTAAATTATACACACCAAAAAAGTGATGGCATCTCAGAAGCGGCTAACCCTGCAGGAAACAATGCTGAATTTGACAAGGATGGTTATAAAACGGATGGTGTAAGTGCCAATTTCGGAATACAGCTGGATAAACATTTCTCCGTTAATCCTTTTATACGTTATTACAGAGGAAATTACAAAATTGACGAGGGTGCTTTTGCTGACGGATTAGCCGCAAATAACACCACCCTTAAAAACTTCAGCGGCGGACTGAATACTAAATACGATTTTGGCTCCGGTAAAATTAACCTGAACTACAGCTATCAGAACACCTCCAATAATACTTTAAGCAGCTTTAGTGGGTTTCCTTACACCAGCATGGGTTCCGGCAGTATCAGCCTGATTGATTTATTTTACAACCAGAAGCTGGGTGAGAAATTAAATCTGTTGGCCGGAATCGAAAACAGGGAAATGCATTTAACCTCTGGTGCCAACCGCCCTGAAACTAACATTTTTGCCGCGTATGGCTCTTTGTTTTTACATGATTTGAGTGTTTTTAACCTGGAAGTTGGCGGACGTTACAATAAACATGAACAATATGGCGAAAACTATACCTATACCATTACACCGAGCATCAACATCATCAAAGAAATTAAATTATTCGGAACCGTTTCAACGGCATTTAAAATTCCAACGCTCAATATGCTGTTCGGGCAGTATAGCGCAAATTTAGACCTGAAACCTGAAAAATCACAGAATTACGAAGCAGGCGCAAACTTCAGCTTTGCCGATGATCAATTTTCTTTACGTGTAGCTGGCTTTAAAAGAGACTTAACTGATGCCATTATTTATACGCCTGCTCAATACATCAACCAGGAAAGTCAAAAGGTTAAAGGTTTTGAAATTGAACCAGCCGTGAAGGTCTGGAAACTTGACATCAATGGTTATTATTCCTATGTGGAGGGGAACGAGTTCAATAGCATTAACAGCAAAGTTGAAGACTTCTTGTTCAGAAGACCTAAACATACTTTTGGGCTAACAACAGGCATTCAGGCCACTTCAAACCTGTATGTAAATGCTAACTTTAGGTATTTTGGCACCCGTACCGATGGAAATTTCGCCACCTATGCGGTAGAGCATTTACCGGGTTATAAATTACTGAGTGCTTATGCTGAATATGCCTTAGCCAAAAGAAGGGTGAAAATTTTCTTTGATGCCAAAAACATCTTAAACGAAAAATACAATGAAATTATCGGTTATAACACCTTAGGTTTCAACTTTAATACCGGGGTAACTTTTAATATCCGATAAGAAAATATAACTTTGTATTGTTAATTTACCATAAACGAAATGTCTAACTTAAAATTTAATCCCCGCAACGTTATCCTATTGCTCATGATATTGGTCATTACGGCCTTGCGTTTGCTGATCACCTTTAATTCTGACGCACTTCAGTTTGCCAACTTCTCTTCTATAGGCGCTGTGGCTTTGTTTGGGGGTGCGTACTTTAAAGACCATGTAAAAGCATTTGCATTTCCATTGCTGAGTTTATTTTTAAGTGATTTCATTTTGGCGAATACGATTTTTAAACAATACAGTAATGGATTTCTTTACGAAGGTTGGTACTGGACGTACATTGCCTTCGCTTTAATGGTATTGGTTGGCCGTGTATTATTACGTAAAATAAATGCGGTATCCTTACTAGGTTCTACCCTTGCCATTACTTTAATTCACTGGATCGTCACCGATTTTGGTGTTTGGTTTAAAAACCCATCCTATACACAAGATGTTGCCGGTTTTTGGTTATGCTTAGAAAGAGCCATTCCTTTCGAAATCAGGTTTTTAGAAGGTACATTAATTTATGGCGTGCTTCTTTTTGGTGCCTATGAAATATTAAAATCAAAATTCCCGGTATTAAGATTACAAACGCAAAAGTTATAATTAAACCTATTTTTATTGATAAATCCTCTTTTGATTCCGGTCAGAAGAGGATTTTTTTTATCTTTACTTTTCGCTTTTTGAATTTTGATCAACTGTAAAAAGCAATTCCATCATCATCCTAACGCTAAACATACTGCACCATGAAAGTTGTTTCTTTTTTACCTGCTGCCACTAAAATGATTTATGATATGGGTTTACAGGAGTATCTTTACGGCGTCACCTTCGAGTGTCCGAAAGAAGCTGCTGATCAGCCCAAAATTGTGCGGTGCATCCTGGAAGGTAAAAATTATACCAGTATCGAGATCGACCGGATTTTTTCGGCGTCCAAAGCCCAGGGCAAAAGTTTGTATTGGGTAGATGATGAGCTGTTAGCAAGCATTGCACCAGATATTGTGTTCACTCAGGATATCTGTGAGGTCTGTAATATCGATACCGTTTGTACAGAAACAGCAGTGATGAAACTCAGTAAGCAACCTGCGCTGGTTCCATTATCACCGAACAACCTGCAAGACGTTTATGAATGTGCCATAACCATTGCCAAAGCGCTTGGTAAAGAAGAGGTGGCTTTACATTACCTGGCTAATCTTCAGCAAAAAACCGATGCCATTCTGGACACCTTAAGGGCAAACAGAGCACCACTGAAAAGGGTGATGCTGATGGAATGGATTGAGCCTGTGTACAATTGCGGACATTGGATTCCATTTCAGATTGCAGCTGCAGGTGGCGTGGATATGCTTTCCAACCCGGCGGGAGATTCTATTGTGACCCCCTGGGATAAGATCTTAAAATATAATCCTGAAGTTTTGGTTATTGCACCATGTGGTTTTGATATCAATAGAAGTCGGGAAGAAATGGATTTATTAACCTCCAAAAACGGATGGGAAAACCTCGAAGCTGTAAAACGAAATCAGGTTTACCTTGCTGATTTTGATATGTTCACCCAACCCAGTATAGGTACACTGGTTGAAGGCATTGAGGCTTTAGCGTGTATGTTTTATCCTGATTTGTTTGTTCCCAATGAACAAATCAGCCGTAAATTCATTAACCTCAGCAGTGCTGTGTTTCTTCATCAGCCAGTTTAAATTTATTTATGAAATTAGTCGTGTTAACGGGAGCAGGGATCAGTGCAGAAAGCGGATTAAAAACCTTCCGGGATAGTGATGGCCTATGGGAAGGATATAACATATATGATGTAGCCACACCCGAAGCCTGGAAGCGAAATCCTGAACTGGTACAGCAATTTTATAATGAGCGTAGGCGTCAGGTACTTGCGGCACAGCCTAACGCCGCTCATTTGGCTTTGGCTGCCTTGGAGCGCCACTATGATGTGGAAATCATTACCCAAAATATCGATGATCTGCATGAAAGGGCAGGTGCGACCAAAGTGACGCATCTGCATGGCGTGATCACCAGGTCTCAGTCTGATCGGGTACCCCACCTTACGTATCCCATTCGGGGTGTTGAAATAAAAATGGGCGAACTTTGTGAACACGGGGCTCAGCTGCGTCCGCATGTGGTATGGTTTGGCGAGCCTGTACCCATGATTGAAGTTGCGGCCGAAATTTGCCGGCAGGCTGATATTTTTGTCCTGATTGGAACATCCCTGGCCGTTTATCCAGCAGCCGGATTAATTGATTTTGTTCCTGCCGGTACCACTAAATACATTATTGATCCTAAGATACCTGATGTAAGTCGCTATCAAAATGTGGTCACCATTGAGAAAGGTGCCGTAGCAGGAATGAATATGCTTAACGCCATATTAGCCGGTGGATAAGAAAGTCTGTATTTTTAACTGGAGTGGTGGCAAAGACAGCACACTGGCCTTGCATTATGCTTTGCAGGATCCTTCCATCGAAATCCGTTACCTGGTGACTACACTAACCGAAAAATATAACCGGGTTTCCATGCATGGGGTGAGGGAAGCTTTGCTGATCGCCCAGGCAAAAAGCATTGGTATTCCGCTGTATCAAATTCGCTTAGGAGAGATGCCGGATATGGAAACCTACGATACCACCATGGCAATTCACCTCAAAAAATTTAAAGGAGAAGGCATTACACATGCTATTTATGGCGATATCTTTCTGGAAGACCTTCGTACTTACCGTGAAAACAAGCTAAGGGAAGTTGGCCTGCACGCCATCTTTCCACTCTGGAAGAGAAATACAAGCGAGTTGATTGCAGAATTCTTACAGCTGACCTATAAAACCATCATTGTTTGTACACAAAGCGATCTTGAAAAGATCTGTGGAGCAGTAATCACCGGTAGCTTAATTGATGCACTTCCGCCAGCCGTTGATCCTTGCGGAGAAAATGGGGAGTTCCACACTTTTGCTTTTGAGGGTCCAATCTTTCACCATAAAATCAGTTTTAGCATTGGAGATAAAGTATTCAGAACTTATCCTGTACCAGTGCAGAAAGATGATGCTGCCCACGCATCAAAGGCCAAGCCTACCGTTTCTGGCTTCTGGTATATTGATTTAGTATAGTAAATTGGTGTATGCAAAATTTTTGGCATCATTTTTTCTTAAGTACTGGTAATTAACTAAATCACACACATCAATGAAACCTGCTTGTATGGTTAGGGTACCAGAGTAGATTCATTTAAAGGAAAACGTTATGAAAAAGATATTTGTAGTTATCGCATTAAGTTCAGTAATGTTTGCTTGCAACAATAAGGCAAAAGAAGAAGCTGAATTAAAACAAAAGGAAGCTGAAAAACAACTGGCGGTAAAAGCCGTGAAAGACAGTTTACGTTTGGATAGTTTTAAAAGGGCTGAAGTTGCCAAGGTTGAAGCAGAAAAAGAAGCTAAACATCAGGCAGAATTGGCTGCAGCAAGAGCTGCAGGTGCCAGATCATCAAGATCTACAAGGTCATATGCAAGTACCGGCAGCAGTTCAGGTGGAAGCTCCAGCTCTTATGGTGGTACTCAGCCTACAGCAAAGAAAAAAGGCTGGAGTGATGCCGCAAAAGGTACAGTAATCGGTGGTGCAGCAGGTGCCGTGGGTGGTGCCTTAATTGATAAGAAAAAAGGTAGAGGTGCCATTATCGGTGGTTTAGTTGGTGCTGGTGGCGGTTATTTAATCGGCAGAGGCGAAGACAGAAAATCTGGTCGTGTGCAACCTAAAAACTAGATAGCATTATGAATAAAGGAAGCGGTTATTTTTAATAACCGCTTTTTTTTGCACCCATTTTTTTTGGCTTTACTGCCCAGGCAAAAGTACTTATCGCCCTTCATTGCTATCAAACCTGTTGGTATTTGTCTGGAATTGTCTGACATTGTCCGGTTAAATGGTGCTTTGTTCGAGGTTTGTTCTCTTCAAAATGCTTTAAAGGCCGTTTTCCCGAAGGATAGTCGAAGCAGTATCGGAGAAAACCCATCCTTAACTTTTATGTTATGGAAAATAAGTATATCCTGAGTGGCTGAAAATTTTATCATTCAAAATCAATTATAAGTGTCTTAAAGTCGCTTTTTTATTTTCCACTGTATTATGCCCCGAAAATGGCATTTTTGAAGTAGGGGATGGGCACGCGTATTTTAGTTTGAGTATTGGCGTGACTGTTGCATAATGCGTATGTTTTTTAACCATTGCAGCTATAGGCTTGCTTACCGATTCCATCTTTGTACCAACCGTCAATACCGCCTCTTTCAGTGATCGGATACCTTCTTTCTGCCAAAAGCAGTACGATCTGGGAAAATTTAACAGTATTTTTTTACGAATACCCGTTGTGCCGTATCAGAAATATAAAACCTTCATGCCTAAAAAAATGTCTAATGAATGAAACTATATCATTAACCATTGCCAAAACATATGAGGATCGGAATTATCGCTCACTTAAAACACCCCATTATTGCCCCGTTTGCAGGTGGACTGGAGGTATTTACACATGAAATAACCCGTAGACTGGTATCTCGCGGTCACGATGTGATCCTATTTGCCAGTTCAAGTTCTGATGAAAATCTTCCTGTTGATCCGATTCTATCTGATGAACATTATGATCAGCAAACAGGGATGCGGATCAAAAAAAGGGATTTGCCTTCAGAATATATCGCTGAGCATCATGCCTATTTTGGTTTGATGTCGAAAATTGATGATTATAACCTGGACATCATTTTCAATAACAGCCTGCACTATATCCCGATTACCATGGCCAATCTGTTAAACACACCGATGTTAACCGTTTTGCATACCCCACCATTTTACGAACTGCAACTGGCCATTAAGGCAGAACAAAAAAATCCTGTGATTCAATACGTTACTGTGTCTAAGCAGAGTGCAGCGAACTGGAGCAATATTGTTTCCAGTTGTGAGGTGATTGAAAACGGAATTGATCTGGATCAGTGGAAGGTTTATGCGGAAGCAAATGAAGAAAAATATGCCGTTTGGTTTGGAAGAATCCATCCGGATAAAGGCCTCCATTTGGCTATACAGGCTGCAAAGCTAGCCGGCATTCCGCTGAAAATTGCCGGTGGAATTGCGGACCAGAAATATTTTAAGGAAAAGGTAGCCATACTGCTGGATGAAAGCACAACGCTATTAGGCCTGCAGGACCAAAAATCATTAAACGCCCTGATCGGAGGAGCAAGTGTATGTATTGTGAGTCCGTGCTGGCAGGAGCCATTTGGCTTAGTGGTTGCAGAAGCATTGAGCTGTGGTACGCCGGTAGCTGGTTTTAAAATGGGTGCTTTATCCGAAATTATAGCCACAGGAACCGGTATCCTGGTTGATTATCCTGCCGTTGATGATTTGGCCACTGCTATACAAGACGCCATGAAACTAGACAGAAAGACGGTGAGTGATTATGCCAGGCAGCGGTTTGATATTGAAAAAATGGTTGAAAAATATGAAGATATGCTGGCAGCGGTAGCTGAGGGCAAAATCAAGAAAAATCTGGTAGCCATATGATCACAGATACAACCGAAGTATTTCATACAGCAATCAGCAAGCCTTCCATTGATGAGGTGTTGAAAAGAATTGCGGAAAGTGCCGCGGCTACAGAGCATCAGCCTGATGGTCCGGCAGCAGAATTTAAATGGCTGCATGAATGCGGGGCACTATCCATTGTGCTTCCTGGTCATGAACTGGATTTTAATCTGCCTAAAACACCCCAGTTGCTGCGTCTTCTGAAAGACGTGGGCAAAGCCAATTTAGCTGTAGGAAGAATCTATGAAGGGCATATTAACACCCTTTACCTGATCCATTTATATGCCGCACAAGCACAGCGTGAACGGTGGTACAAAGAAGCAGAAGCAGGCCTGTTGTTTGGCATATGGAATACCCAGGCTGCAGATGGCATTTCGCTTGAAGCAGTTGATTCGGGATTTCGCGTTCATGGAAGCAAAACCTTCTGTTCGGGTGCTGCCATCATCAACCGTGCACTGATTTCGGGAGATATTCACCGAGATGGTGAAAAAGGCTGGCAATTGCTGGTCATCAATATGGAAGATTTGCCACAGGATAGAATTGACTATGATAGCTGGAAACCTTTGGGCATGAAGGCATCTGGCAGTTATAAAGTAAATTTTAGCGATTACCTCATTTACGATGAGGACTTACTGGCTCGCCCAGGTACTTATTTAACCCAGCCGTATTTTAATGCCGGAGCCATTCGCTTTGCAGCCGTACATCTGGGTGGTGCCGAAGCCATTGCAGCGCATACCCTTTCTTATTTAAAACAGTTGAAGCGCACAGATGATCCTTTCCAGCAGATGCGCATGTACCATATGATGAGTGAACTCACCACCGGACAATTGTGGTTGAACCGTGCAGGTAAGTATTATGATCGATGGGTTGCAGCAGGTACACATGATGATGCATTGATTGCTTTTGCCAATATGACCCGTACGATCATTGAAGAAATCTGCTTAAAGATAATGGATGAGAGCAACCGTTGTGTAGGTGCAAGAGGATTAATGGAACCTTTTGAACTGGAACGCCTGCACCGCGACCTGACATTCTACCTGCGCCAGCCCGCACCAGATGCCACCAGACTGAAGGCTGCCGATTTTTTTATACAAAACGATTTTTCTTTTGACGATGATATTTGACAAAAAAGCCTTCAGGTCATCAGCAACAGGCGTAGAGGAAAAATTTCTCCTCACGATCAAAAGATGCCTGATTTTAGCACCACATCCTGATGATGAATCTTTGGCTTGTGGTGGTTTAATTCAATTGCTGCTTCAGCAAGGTACCGAAGTGCGGGTGATCCTCACCACTGATGGAAGCCAGTCACACCGGTCAGCTACCTATCCGCCTGATCAGCTGGCTGCATTGCGGTATGGAGAAATGATTACTGCACTGGATTGTTTAGGTATAGATCCGCAACAGCTTAAAGGTTACCAAAGTAAAGATTCTGCCATGCCGGCTAAAGGTGAACCCGGTTTTGAGACCTTATCTGAAAGGCTTCATGCTGATCTTTCTCATTTTCTTCCGCAACTTATTTTAGTTCCTTACGAACTTGATCCACACCGCGATCATCGCGCTACCTTTCAATTGCTGTTATCCGCGTTAAAAAATGTAGCCAATTATAAGCCCCTGATTTGGGAATATCCCATCTGGCTTTATGAAAATGCCAGTGAAAGTGACATTCCGAAACTGGAAGCCGGAGAACTTAAGTTTTTAGACATCCATGGTTATCTGCATAAAAAAGAGAAAGCCATTCAGGCGCATCAATCTCAAACCACCCAACTCATTGATGATGATCCATCCGGATTTAGGTTAACAGCAGAAATGATGGGAAATTTTTTAAACGGGAAAGAATATTTTATGCAGCGCAACAAAATCAATCCGGCCGGCACGCTTTCTAAAGACTACTTCGAAACACTTTACAGCACGCATTCAGATCCATGGTCATTCGAAACCAGTGCATATGAAAGCCATAAATATGCGACTACCATATCGGCCATCCCGGATGGACAATACAAGAAAGCGTTGGAGATTGGCTGTTCCATCGGCGTGTTAACACAAATGTTAAGCTCCAAATGTGACCATTTGACCGCAATGGATATCAGTGAGGTTGCGCTGGAAAAAGCCAGAAAACGTATGGAAGATCAAAAAGCAGTCGCCTTTATTCAAGGTGGAATTCCGGCCGATTTTCCGGATGAAAGTTTTGATCTCATTGTCATGAGTGAAGTGGGCTATTACCTCTCCAAAGAAGATCTTCTAGCCACCAGGGAACTTATTTTTAATTCATTATTACCTGATGGTATTCTGGTACTGGTACACTGGACACATTTTGTAGCTGATTATCCATTGAGTGGCGATGAAGTGCACCATTGTTTTGACCAGGCTAACCTCAGACATTTGAAAGGTAGCAGGACTGCCGATTACCGGCTGGATGTGTACAAAAAGCAGGAATAGATTTTATGAAATTTAACCTTGCTTTTTATGTTCACCATCATGGTGCCGGTCACTTCACCCGAACCGCACAAATCATCAGGCATCTCCATGGTTTCCATATTACTTTGCTTGGTAGTAATTTGAAACCCTACCAGCATTTACTCCCTAAAGAGACTAATGTCATCCATCTTCCTATGGATACGCCGGATCAAAATGATGTATACCATAGTAATGGAAATGCAGTTGATGCCTTTCACTATGCGCCATTGAATATAAAAGGAATCAGCGAACGGGCAGCCATGATGACCAACTTTTTTCAATCGGCCCATCCCTTATTGCTGGTGGTTGATGTATCGGTAGAGGTGACCCTGCTGGCCCGGTTAGCAGGTATTCCAACCATTGTGATGCGTCAGCACGGGCTTCGCGATGACCTGCCACACCTGATGGCCTATCAGAGCGCTGAACTACTGATTGCTCCTTTTCCTGCTGCCATATCCCCCAAATCTGCAAAATGGATCACAGATAAAACCAAATATGTTGGTGGTTTCTCGCGGTTTGATAAAGGCAATTCTGCAGCAGAAAAGCCGCGTCATGTTGCTGTCATTGTAGGAAGTGGTGGTACCTCCATCGATGCGGATTTTATAGGATTCCTTACCAATGCTGCCCATGATTTTAATTTTTACATTATCGGAAAAATTGACGGGAAAGCTATATTACAGCCTCATGTCACCTATTACGGACATCAGGATGAACCGGGAATGCTGTTAGAGCAGTGCAGCATGGTAATTGGCAATACCGGTCACAATACCGTAATGGAAATGGCCAGCCTGAATAAACGTTTTATTGCCATTCCGGAATCACGTCCGTTTGATGAACAATTGGATAAGGCCAGGGCCATCCAGTCCGTTCCCGGCGTAATAATGATTTTACCCGAATCGCTTTATGAAACCAACTGGAACGAGGTTTTGCACCAGCTGCAGGCTCAACAGCCTGAGTGGGATGGTATAATAGCGGAAAATGCACTGGCAAGTACCGCAGAAGCAATTGTGGCTGTAGGCCAAAAAATATATGGTTAACTTATTTTTTTAAGGCAGCAATGATTTCCTGCTCAGCAGGTTGCCGCTTCAGGATAATCCGGGTTGGATGCCATTCTATTAAACCTAAATCGCTGAAGGCCTTCAACCAGCCTTCCATGGGCCATTTTTTCCATTTCTGATAGAAACGGTTAGCATTGCCAACGATGTCTTTGAGGTGGTTAAGCGGCGGTGAAAAGCTTTCATGGTACTGGTGGTAGGCGATCGCAGGGATATGTTTTAGCGGAACATGCATTTCTGAGGCTGTAAAGGAAAAATCAGTATCCTCTGCACCGTAGCCTTCATAGCCTTCATCGAATCCGCCAATGTGATGGTAAACGGATCTGGAACAGGCAAAATTTAAAGACCAGAAAAGTGCATAAGGTATCTCATTCATTTCACCCCGAATCGGATCAGGATCGCTCCAAAAATCCATAGACGTTAAAAAACCATCTTGTTCAGTAGCGTCTTTACGAAGATACCTGACTGTTCCACTCCACAATGTTGTTGCGTTTTGATGTCGCTGATAGTCGGCAATAAGTGTGGCACCCGGAATACAATCAACATCTAAAAAGATGAGGAAATCGCCATTTGCTTTCTCTGCCGCCAAATTCCGGGCTGCAGCAAGGGGAAGTTGTCCATTTTTGAGGATAGTATGGCAATGCACCGGGAAGGGCAGTGCCGGGATGTTCCTGATCGGCTCGTTCATAAAAACAATTACCACTTCATCAGGTAGAACGGTATTCATTTCCAATCCTTTAAGCAAGTTGATCAATGCATTTGCCCGACCTTTTACAATGGTTAAAACAGATATCATAAAACACTTTAAACGGCGATACCCTGCAAATCATCTGCTTCAGTGATGATCATAGGGGCAGGCATAGGTTGTAGAATGGTTTTTGAAAAATACTGTCTCACCGAACTGATGGCCTTAGAAATAGGTTCCATGATAATCTGCTGATGTCCGGAAGATAAAAGATGTTCCTCCATCTGTTCCCACAAGCTTTCAAAATACTGATTGTTTTGTACAGCCATTTTAAGTGCATGAAAATCAATGGCCAGTGCAGCAGCCATCTCCTTGAGTTCCGTATAGAAGGCAGGACATTGTTTGCGGCTTGTCCAGAGTTTCCGGAGTGAATTTTTAGTGCTTAGTTTAAAAATCAGTGTTTCCAGTGATTCCACTAACTGTTGCTCTCCCTTGGTACTCATATCCTGCCATTGTTGTAATTGTACCGAAAATCCAAATTCCACCCTGCCATTAAGCCTCGAGGAAGTATAGATTTTCACTTTTGGAGAATGCCTGATTTTGGCATCTATTCTTTTTAAACGTTTTCTGAATTCTTCATCTTCGAGGTATGGGATGGCTGGTAACCTTCCCGAACGATCATACATTTCACAAGTAACCGCCAGGCTTGGGCCATAGCATTGGAAGTGCCTTGGCCATGGATTGGATATACATGGATCAAGAACGGATTCCAGCCGGCTTGTAAACAAGCGGTACGTCACATCACGCAGGTGGTGCAATTTAGATTGAAGTGGTGTATCTCTGGGTAAAATTCTGCCGCCCACAACATCAGCACCGTTTTCCATTTCGTCCATAATGTGGTATAGCCACTGAGGATCAGCCTGGCTATCACCATCTGTAGAAACAATGATGCCACGGTATCCGGCCACTTCTGTTAGCCGTTGATAGGCGGCATCCATTAGTAATCTCCTGGCTGTGCCAATATGAGCCGCTTTACCTTCCAGCGTGATTGCTGCCACATGCAACCTCAGTTCAGGGTATTGAAGCTGATAATTCCGGCAGATTTCAAAAGTACGGTCAGTACAATTATTGGCCAGCACCAAAACTTCAAAATATTCGGGTGGAACAGGAATTCCAGATGGATCAACCTGCATACGGATGGCATCCAATGTATGGGCAATACAAGCTTCCTCATTTTTAACCGGAACAATAACTGATAAACGCAAAAAGGGATCTGGTGATGTGGAGAAAAGAATAACGTTTTTTTTAGATAAGGATAGAATCATAATGCTGGTTAAGACATGTTTCAAGGAGAACAGTATTATTGAAACAAAAGTTCTATAATTATGTCCGCCCGCATCATGTATATAAACAAAGTAGTGCTTAAAGCCTGGAAATGAACTTGTCAGGAATAAAATAAATTAAATTGCTCAGCCTGGTTATGCAGAAAGTGCACTGATGATTGAGTTGGAATAGACCGGTTGTGTTATAGAAGGCTGTGGTGTGAGCGGGTTTCAATTTCGGCAATAATCTGATTGATAACAGGCGAATGCAGGGCAATGTGGTGGCTTTGCGGGGCGAGATCACTTTCGAACAAAGAAACCTTTTCAATCAATTCATCCAGTGGAAGCAATTGCCAGTCTTCGCCCGGAGGCCTCAATGCCGCAACAATATGCCCCTCATGGATAATCTCAAAAATACCATCTGCTTCGCTGACGGTGATACTTGTATTTTCACCATCCAGAATGACTTCAAGGTTGAAAGATTTCATATTTAGGCAACAAATTTTAAAAGTAAAAAGTTTTGGAAGTGTAAAAATGATGACCATGGTCAAGGGTAATCTGCTTTCCGGGTGTCAAAATTAATAGCTCTCAATTTCAATAATTTAGCATCAGCCATTTGCAAAAGTCGATTATCCCTATAAATTTGCGGCATGACTGTGACTGTGCTGGCCATCCCGGAGACTGATTTTGTTCCGGCTAAACACCTGGCTAAACTCATGAATGAGCATTTAAAGCGTGCCGCAAAGGAACTTGCTGAAGTACACCTTAAAGCATTAACCGGAAGTGGCTTCTCAAAGGATGACCTGGTAATTTATATCAGTTATAACCCTAAATTTAAAATACGTTACCGCATCGTAAATGATGTGCCTACCGATGTGGAATATTTTGTGGCGGCATGTTGTGGTCGCCTCGGCTATATGCTCTGGCGAACCAATCTGATTAATACTGATCAGTAAATTTACCCTTCCCGGCATAACATCTTTAAAACGCTTTTAACCAGAAGCCAAAACAGAAAACACTTCACCCGTTTTTCCTGTCAAGATTAAAAGGAGGTTCAGTTAAATTGTGGTCATTCTATTTCACATTGTTTGCTATATTTGCAATCACCATACATTTAAAAGGCATCATTTTATATGAGTTTAGGGACACCCGAAAGCAGATACGAGCTTGTTTCAGGATTGGAAATACATGTTCAGTTAAATACCAATACCAAGATATTTTCTGCTGACAGTGCATCTTTCGGGGCTTTACCGAATCAACATATTTCTACCGTATCCCTGGCTTTACCAGGTGCTTTGCCAAAGCTGAATAAAGAAGTTGTGGCAAAGGCTGTACGCATTGGCCTGGCCTTAAACTGTACCGTTAACCAGCTGAATCATTTCGACCGTAAAAACTACTTCTATGCCGATTTGCCAAAGGGATACCAGATTACGCAGGATAATCAGCCCATTTGCATCAACGGATTTTTGGAGGTGGAATTAAATGATGGTTCAAAAAAGAAAATTGGTATTAACCGCATTCATCTGGAAGAAGATGCAGGCAAAAGCATCCACGATCAGGATGACCAGTATTCACTGGTTGATTTAAACCGTGCAGGTGTACCTTTAATTGAAATTGTCACCGAGCCCGATATCCGCAGTGCGGAAGAAGCATCTGCATTACTGAGCGAAATCAGGAAACTGGTTCGGCATTTAAATGTGAGTGACGGCAATATGGAAGAAGGCAGCCTGCGTTGCGATGCGAATATTTCCATCCGTGAAAAGGGTACCAGTAGCTTTGGCACACGTTGTGAAGTTAAAAACCTGAATTCTATGCGAAACGTACGCAGGGCCATGGAATTTGAATTTGGAAGACAGGTTGAGGTGATCAGTGAGGGTGGAAAAATTATCCAGAGCACTTTGAATTTTGATGCCGATAAAGGTACCACATCACCCATGCGCACCAAAGAAGAAGCCAATGATTACCGGTATTTTGCTGATCCGGATCTGTCACCCATTTATATTTCTGATGAATGGCTTTCCGAAATTAAGGCCGCCATGCCAGCTTTGCCAAATGAGATCTCCACTCAGTTAATTGCTGAATTTGGTATCAGCAAGGCTGATGCGACTTTATTTGCAGAAGATACGGATTTGCTTCATTACTTTAATCAAACCTTACCCGAAGTAAAGGTCAAAAAAACACTGATTAATTGGTTAATTGGCCCTATCAGAGCAGTTTTAAGTGAAAAGGGCATTGCCATTGGAGCCTATAAAATTAAGCCGGATCAGCTCGCGAAAGCCATCAATCTGGTTGATGATAAAAAATTAACCCAGCAAATTGCCATTCAGCAGTTATTACCGGCAGCTGAAGAAAGTACTGGTGTTGATGTTGCTGTTTTAGCAGAACGCCTGAACTTACTGATCAGTGAAAACAGCAACGAACTTGATGGATTTATTGATGAAGTATTGAACAAATACCCGCAACAGGTAGAAGCTTATAAAAAAGGTAAAAAGGGTGTTTTGGGCCTTTTTGTTGGCGACGTCATGAAACTGGCAAAAGGCAGGGCGGATGCCAAAAAACTCAACGAATTAATATTAGAAAAACTGAAATAATGAAATTGAAAAACTTAAGCCTGATCATATTGATCGCAATTGCTTTCACAGCATGTAAACCCAAGGATAGTTTTACTATTGATGGTATCTTCAAGAACCCCGGAACTGAGAAAAAAGTGTTTCTCTTTGGCATGCAAAACAGCCAGATGGTGGCCATAGATTCAACCAATCTATCAGAAAAAGGCGAATTCAAATTTATCAGAAAAACACCATCTGTTGATTTTTTCAGGGTTTCTATAGGCAATCATGAATTTATGCTGATTGCCAAAAACGGAGATGACATCAAACTGGAAGCAGACCTTGCTGATAAAACAATGGCCTACAAAATTTCAGGAGCCAATGAAGTTGAAAAATTATCTGAACTGAATGCACTTCGGAATAATTTTGCGAAACAGGTAGAAAAGCTGCAGGCAGATTTTGAAGCAAAAGTTGCCAAACAACCACAAAACAGGGCGGCTGTACTGGAAGAAATGAAACCCCAGTATGAATCTTACATCAACCAGCTAAATACTTCCATCCTTAAATTTGCAAAGGATAACAAAGGCACGCTGGCCAGTTTTTATGCCATGAATACGTTAAGTCCGCAGGAATTTGAAGCAGAACTGGTTACTTTCGCTGATGAAATTAAAGACCAGATTAAAGGAAATGCTACAGTAGATGCCTTTATCAAACAAATGGCTTTGTTAAAGGCCGTTCAGGTTGGCCAGGTTGCTCCGGCATTTACCATTAATACCGCTGATGGAAAACCAGTGAGTTTAGCTGATTATAAGGGGAAATACGTGTTGGTGGATTTCTGGGCTTCATGGTGCCAGCCTTGCCGTCAGGAAAACCCGAATGTGGTAAAGGTGTATAATAAATACAAAGGTAAAAATTTCGACATCCTGGGCATTTCTCTGGATACCGATAAAGCAGCCTGGCTGGGTGCGGTTAAAGCGGATGGTTTAATGTGGACACATGTATCAGAATTGAAAGATTTTAACGGCGAAACGGTCAAAAAATACCAGGTTCAGGCCATTCCGGCTTCCTTTTTAATTGATCCTTCAGGAAAAATTGCAGCTAAAAACTTGCGTGGAGAGGAACTGGATGCTTTTTTAGGAAAAACATTACGTTAAAAGAAATTCAATGTTAAACTAATTTAAGTCGTTAACAATTTATTAACTTAGGCTTAACGAAGAGTTACATCAGAGATACTACTTTCGTAACAAATATTTAACTATGAATAATCCAGGTCAGAAAATATTAATTGTTGATGATGAACCAGACATTGTAGAACTGATTGAATATAACCTGAAAAAGGAAGGCTATCAGGTTTTTACAGCTTCAAATGGTCAGGAAGGAATTACGGTAGCCAAGAAAGTTCATCCTGATTTGATTATCCTGGATATCATGATGCCTAAGATGGACGGCATTGAAGCCTGCCGCCTGATGCGTGCTATTCCTGAATTTAAAAATACATTTATGGTGTTTTTAACCGCCAGGAGTGAAGAGTACTCAGAAATAGCCGGTTTTAATGTTGGCGCAGATGATTACATCGCCAAACCGATTAAACCACGTGCTTTAGTCAGCCGCATTAATGCCATCCTCAGAAGAAATTCAGGCACAGAAGAAATTTCAGAGAACAAACTGGAAATTGGTGATCTAGTAATCGACCGTGAAGCTTATCTGGTATTTCAGGGTGGTAACAAGGTGGTGCTGGCAAAGAAAGAATTTGAATTGTTATATCTGCTGGCTTCTAAACCGGGAAAAGTGTATACCCGAGAATCTATCCTTAAAAATATCTGGGAAGATTCAGTAGTGGTAACCAACAGAACCATTGATGTGCATATCCGTAAACTCAGGGAAAAACTGGGTGAAACCTATGTGTCAACCGTAAAAGGCGTGGGCTACAAGTTCGAACTTTCTTAGATAGTTATTCACGTCTGAAGTCAGCAACAGGGACTGACCACAACGAAATTAAAAGCCGCAAATTCGCAGATGACATTCAGCGCGTTTGCGGCTTCTGTTTTTTATATATAGGACATGACGGCAAGTGCTATCGTCATTGCGAACTAAGCGGTAGTGTGAAGCAATCTCTATCGTAAATCGACAAAACAGATTGCTTCGCCGGCTGAAAAAGCCGTCTCGCAATGACGATCACCGTAAACCGTCATTGCGAACTGAAGTTGCGGGCTGAGCGATGGTGTGAAGCAATCTTTATCGTAAAACTGACAAAACAGATTGCTTCGCCGGCTGAAAAAGCCGCCTCGCAATGACGAATTCAACGGAGTTCGTAATTGCGAACTAAGCTGTAGTGTGAAGCAATCTCTATCGTAAAAACGACAAAACAGATTGCTTCGCCGGCTGAAAAAGCCACCTCGCGATGACGAATTCACCGTAAACCGTCATTGCGAACTGAAGTTGCGGGCTGAGCGATGGTGTGAAGCAATCTTTATCGTAAAACGACAAAACAGATTGATTCGCCGGCTGAAAAAGCCGTCTCAAAATGACGATCACCGTAAACCGTCATTGCGAACTGAAGTTGCGGGCTGAGCGATGGTGTGAAGCAATCTCTATCGTAAAAACGACAAAACAGATTGCTTCGCCGGCTGAAAAAGCCGCCTCGCGATGACGAATTCACCGTAAACCGTCATTGCGAACTGAAGTTGCGGGCTGAGCGATGGCGTGAAGCAATCTTTCTTTTCACGAGTTTAAAGCATTAAAAAATAAAATTGTATTTTTGCGGCGCATTAACCAATACACAATTTGAAGTATCCCAATTTTAAAGACCTTATCCTATTCGAAGACGATAATTTTATCGTGATCAATAAACCTCCATTCCTGGCTTCACTTGATGAAAGGGGCGGTTCAGGAGAAACCAATGTTTTACGCCTGGCCAAACAATACAGTGATGATGCACAGGTTTGTCACCGGTTGGATAAGGAAACCTCTGGTGCTTTGATTATTGCGAAAAATCCGGAAGCGTACCGCCATGCTTCCATGCAGTTTGAAAGACGGAAAGTCAATAAAACGTATCATGCAGTAGTAGATGGCCATGTAATCTTCGATCAGTTATTGGTTGATTTACCAATTCTGAATGATGGAAACAAAAACGTAACCATCGATCGGGCTGAAGGCAAAAGGGCAGAAACCATATTTGATTCTTTAAAATATTATAAACACTACACCCTGGTAGAATGCAAGCCCATTACCGGAAGAATGCACCAGATCAGGATTCACCTGGCTACGCAAAGGGCTGCCATTGTAGGTGACGAGATGTACAAAGGAAAACCTGTTTTTCTCTCTTCCATCAAACGCGGATATAAGCTCACTAAAGGAGAAGAAGAGCAGCCGGTAATGAAACGTTTTGCTTTACACGCGAGGCATCTGGTATTTAAAGGCCTGGATGATCAGGATATTACCATCGAGGCACCCTATCCGAAAGATTTTGCTACCCTTATCAAGCTTTTGGATAAATTTGACGCTTAAATAATGCATTAAAAGTTGACCTGATAATCACTTTTACCTACATTTGGAACATTCGCTCTATATTAAAATTCAATAGAATGTATATCCGCTTTGTCAATTACCTTGATAACATTAATCAGTACCGAAAATCAAAAATATCAAACCGTAACTTCCTCATTATACTGGCCGTAATTGTTGGTGTTCTCGCCGGACTTGCGGCAGCGGCAATTAAAAGTTTAACCCATCATATTGAAGAATTTCTCCAGTCAGACTGGCATTGGAAATACAAATATTACTTGTATTTTATTTTTCCGATGATTGGTATTTTTCTGACGGTTTTATACATCAAATATTTCATTCGTAAAAGTAAATTTGAAACGGGTTTAACCCCTTTACTTTACGCCATCTCCAAAAAATCAAGCCGGGTAGAAGCACATAATATTTATTCACAAATTATCACGGCGGCCATCACAGTGGGTTTTGGAGGTTCTACAGGTCTGGAAGCGCCCATTGTAACCAGTGGTGCATCAATAGGGTCTAATCTTGGTCGCTTTCTGGGCTTATCTTACCGGGAGATCACCATGCTGGTAGCCTGTGGTGCCGCGGCAGGTATTGCCGGTGCTTTTAACAGTCCGGTAGCCGGAATCGTTTTCGCCATTGAAATTTTATTGCCAGAATTTACCATCCCAGCTTTTATTCCGCTTTTACTTTCAGCAGCTACAGCAGCGGTAGTGGCCCGGATCTTTTACACCCAGCAATTATTTTTCCTGGTAACCGAAGGCTGGCAGATCAATGCATTATTTTATTATGTGCTACTGGCTGGTTTAATTGGCCTTTTTTCCATCTATTTTACAAAAGCGAATTATGCGGTAAAGGGATTGTTTTATAAAATTAAGCACCCCTACACCAAAGTAGTGGTGGGTGGTTTAATGCTTGGCTTTCTGGTATTTCTTTTTCCCACCTTGTATGGAGAAGGATATATCACGATGAAGAATCTGCTGAGGGGGGATTATCTGGCTGTCATTAACAACAGTATTTTTGAAAGTTACAATTCCATTCCGCCCATGGTGGTGTTGTTTACGGTGGTTACGATCTTTATGAAATCACTGGCTACCCTCATCACGCTGGGTGCCGGCGGTAATGGTGGTACCTTCGCGCCCAGTTTAATTATGGGCGGATTAATCGGTTTTATCTTCGCCTACGTGGTAAATCTTTCGGGCCTGGCACATTTAAATGTATCTAATTTTATTGTAGCGGGTATGGCTGCTGCATTAGGTTCTATTATGCATGCGCCGTTAACGGGCATTTTTCTGATTGCAGAAATTACCGGTGGATACATCCTGATGGTTCCTTTAATGATTACTACGGCCATTTCTTATGCCATAAACCGCAGTTCACAAAAACATTCTATTTACACTAAGGTACTGGCGGATAAAGGCGAACTATTGTCTCATGAGGATAAAGACACTACGGTTTTGAACCAGATGAAACTCAAATACCTTATTGAAAAAACGTATCCCCAGTTACAGATGAACGATCAGATTGCTTTAAAGATGAACGAGATTGTGCAGTCGCATAAAAATATTTGTGCAGTGACGGATGAAACCGGAGATTTTAAAGGAATTATCTATATAGAAGAGCTTTTCAGTCAAATGGTTAACCATCCGGATCAGGAAAATCTGCTGGCTACCAACCTGGTGCAGGCAGCGCCAAATACTGTGATTGAAAATGACGATTTAAAAGTGGTTTTACAGAAAATGGAGCAAGATAATGTGTGGGTTTTACCGGTAACGGATGAGGCCAATCATTATAAGGGATTTGTTTCTAAAACCGCCATTTTTAATAAATACAGGGCACTCTTGATGCGGCAGAATGATTACATGAGTTAATTCAATGTTTTCAGGCAGGCTTATTGTTACTACTCATAAACAACCAACCTGCAATCTACCATGATCTTCTGGTATTCTGAGTGGTCAATTTCTTTATTCATCAGTTGAAGCAGTAGTTTCACCGCATTTTCACCCACGTCCTCCGGCTGTTCTTCTACAGAGGCAACAGGCGGAATATCCAAGTAACTGATAAAGGCATGATTGCCAAAACCTATAAATTCCATATTCCGAAGGTGGGCATAATTTACAGCGCGCAGGTATTTAATTGCATCAAACAAAACGGATTCTTTAAACGCCACCAGGGCTGTAGGTAAATAATCGGTATTCGAGAATAATTGCTGTATAGCCGCTATCGTACTCTGCTGATCAAAATCCGTATAGGCCACCAGATCGGCATTAAAAGGGATGTCATGATCTCTGAGGGCATGAATATATCCATTAAAGCGGTCGTGCGTAAAACTGATCATTTTAGGGCCGCCGAGGTAGGCAATCTGCCGGTGCTTCCGCTGGATTAAAAAACGGCTGGCTTCATAACAACCCTGAAAAGTATTGCCCAGCACTTTATGACAGCTTAAATTGAAACTTGGATTTCTGGCATAATAAACTACAGGTATACCCAGGTTTTCGAACTGGCCCAGGTGGGCAAAATCTTGTGTATTTTTAGAAATGGCAATAATTAATCCATCCACCCGGCTTTTCAGCAGCATATCTGCAGCCTGAATTTCCTTTTCCAGTTCATCGTGGGTTTGTTTAATGATCACGTTATAGCCGTTTGCGGTGGCAAATTGCTCTACACCATAAATGCTTCTAGTAAAAAAATGATCTAAAAGATTGGGCAGGATAATGCCAATGATCCGTGATTTTCTTTCCTGTAAATTAATGGCTGATTTGTTTGGGGTGAAGTGCAGCTCCCTGGCCATTTCCTGAACGCGCTTTTTGGTATAGGCATTAATGGTGGGATAATCGTTCAGTGCTTTAGAAACGGTAGATACCGACATTTTTAGTTTTTCGGCCAGGAATTTCAGCGTAACGGGTGTGTTGCGAATCATCTTTTAAATCTCTACGCATAGTTAAGCAAAATCTGTAATTATTTCAAACGTTTGAAATGGTGATGGAAACCGATTTACTTTATTTATATGCTACTTTAATCAGATCCTGTATGAAGCTTTTTTAAATTCGTTCTGCAAACAATAACCTATGATCATTATCTTTTCTATGCCCGGAACTTTATCCATAACCGAATCTTTCCAACGTAATACATGCAGTTGATCAGCTATAATAATGTATCATTTGCAGGGGAATAAGTGGAATGGTGATATCAGAAAAAATAATCGATTAAAGTCTTTTAACATAAATTTTCTTCAAATTACCTGCCTTTTGGAAACACCGTCTGTTAATTAATTGTTAGTTTTGGATCAGTTCATTACACATTAAAGAAAAATAATTATGCTTAGATCAGGTTATATCATACTTTTCGTTTGCTTTTCATTTATCGCCAGTGCCCAGGTTAGTGCTATCCAGAACATCCAGGGCAGAAAATTCCAGAGTTTAAATGGTAAATGGAATTATATTGTTGATCCCTATGAAAACGGTTATTACGATTACCGTCATCAGCCTTTTGATGAATCTAAAAGTGGAACGGGAGGGTATTATGATGACCGGGTACAGAAAGACAAAACAGAATTAATAGAATATAATTTTGACCTCTCGCCACAGATGAATGTTCCCGGAGACTGGAATTCTCAATCAGAACAATTATCCCTTTACGAGGGTAATGTTTGGCTGCGCAGAAAATTTGATGTTAAGCCAGAAAAGGGAAAAAAATATTATGTGTACTTCGGAGCTGTGAACTATGAGGCACATGTTTACCTGAATGGTAAAAAGCTGGGCATCCATAAAGGTGGTTTTACGCCTTTCCAGTTTGATGTTACAGCTGGTTTAAAGCCAGGTGAAAATACACTAATTTTGAAAGTTGACAATATCCGTAAGCCTGATGAAATCCCTACGGTGAATACTGACTGGTGGAATTATGGTGGAATTACACGCGATGTTTATCTGGCCGAATTTCCGGATCATTTCATCAGTGACTATAAACTCCAGCTTGTAAAGGGAAATAATAACCTGCTTAATTTCTCTATGAAACTGTCTGACGCGACAGCAGGGCAGGACATTACCCTGTCTATCCCAGAATTAAAGCTTGAAAAGAAATATAAAACTGATGCCGAAGGAAAAATCAATGATGAATTTACCTGGAATAATTTATCCCTTTGGACGCCTGAAAGTCCGAAGTTGTATGGCGTGAATATTAAAAGCGATAAGGAAGACATCAACGATAAAATTGGGTTCAGAACCATTCAGGTAAAGGGTGATTCTATTCTTCTGAATGGTAAAAGTACTTTCCTGCGTGGTGTTTCCATTCATGATGAAAATCCGTTGCTGGCAGGCCGTTTGCGCTCGGAAGGTGATATGAGGATGATGTTGCAATGGGCAAAAGACATGAACTGCAACTATGTTCGCCTGGCACATTATCCTCATAACGAAGAAATGCTGCGCTTAGCCGATGAAATGGGATTAATGGTGTGGGCCGAAGTGCCGGTGTACTGGACCATTAGCTGGACCAATCCTTCCACCTATGCGAATGCGAAACAACAGCTGACCGATTTAATTGTAAGGGACAAAAACCGTGCAAGTGTAATCATCTGGTCAATTGGAAATGAAACACCACTGAGCGAAGCCCGCCTGAGTTTCATGAGAAATCTGGCCGAAACAGCACGTATGCTTGACGACAGTCGACTGGTGGCTGCAGCATTGGAAGTTCACCGTGAGGGCAATACCATGGTTTTAAATGATCCTTTGGGTGAAGTCATCGATTTGGTGAGCTTTAATGAATATGCAGGCTGGTACTGGGGCGGCACACCGGCAGAACTGTCTAAATATACTTTTGATATCAAATATAAAAAACCAGTAGTTATCAGCGAATTTGGCGGAGATGCCTTGGGTGGATTTCACGGTGATGAAAGTACCCGCTGGAGTGAAGAATACCAGGAAGCACTTTATAAAAATCAGTTTAGCATGTTAAGTAAAATCAATGCATTACGCGGGGTAACACCATGGATTCTGGCTGATTTCAGGTCGCCGAGAAGACAGCACCCTGTTTATCAGAATTTCTGGAACCGCAAAGGGCTGATCAGTGAAACCGGGAAGAAAAAGAAAGCTTTTTTTGTTGTGAAAGATTTTTATGATCAAATGCAAGCGAAATATAAATAATTAAAATTTATCTTTTTAAGGGATAGCCTGTTAGGCGGTTAACAGACATCATCCATAAAAAAGATACGTTAAAATGATGTTTGTCTGGGTAGAATCAATGGTTTTATCCTGAAATTCGGCAATCATTCAACTGAGATCTCTTTGAAGATCTAAACGTAAATTAAAGAAATAATAATGAAACAACATTTAAGTGTTTTACTGCTTCTGGCAACAGCTTTTAGTACATCGGCACAGCAAAAGAAACAGATAACCAGGCCCGCCGCAAACTATAGCATCGGAAATAAAAAAGTAACGGTTTACACCACAGCTGAAAAGTCTGAATACCGGATCAGTAAAACAGAAACATTAAATTTCATAGAAAATAAGCAACCTTTTGAAACAGAACCCTGCATTTTTGTAGACCCCACGGTAAAGTATCAAACCATGGTGGGGATCGGCGGTGCCTTAACTGATGCCTCGGCTGAAACGTTTGCCAGGCTATCTAAAAAGAACCAGCAGGAATTACTGGAAGCCTATTATAATAAAGATAAGGGAATCGGCTATACACTGGCCCGGACCAATATTGCCAGCTGCGATTTCTCCAGCGACAGTTATACTTATGTGAAAGATGGAGATAAAGATTTAAAAACCTTTAGTGTAGCACATGATGAGCAGTTTAAAATTCCGTTAATCAAACAGGCCACTGCTGCCGCTGGCGGTAAATTAACTTTATTTGTAAGCCCTTGGTCGCCACCCGCCTGGATGAAGGATAACAACAGCTTAATTAAAGGCGGACACCTGCTTCCTGAATTTCACCAGAGCTGGGCTAACCATTATGTAAAGTTCATTAAAACTTATGAAGCAATGGGCATTCCGATCTGGGGTTTATCTGTTCAGAATGAACCCATGGCTAAACAGATCTGGGAATCATGTGTATATACAGCTGAAGAAGAACGTGATTTTATCAAGAATTTCTTAGGCCCAACTTTGCAAAAATCAGGCCTAGCATCTAAAAAGTTAATCGCCTGGGATCATAACCGTGATCAGATTTTCCAGAGGGCAAGTACCATTCTAAACGATAAAGATGCTGCTAAATACGTTTGGGGCATCGGTTTCCACTGGTATGAAACCTGGACAGGCAGCGGCATGCAGTTTGGCAACGTACGCCAAACACATGAGGCTTATCCGGATAAGGCATTGATTTTTACTGAAGGTTGCAAAGAAAAATTTGATGTAAATAAATTGGATGACTGGACTTTGGGAGAGCGTTATGGCTATTCCATGATCAATGATTTTAATGCCGGGACTGCAGCCTGGACCGATTGGAATATTCTTTTAGACGAAAAGGGCGGACCAAACCATGTGGGAAATTTTTGTTTTGCACCTGTGCATGCAGATCTTAAAAAAAATAAGCTTATCTATACCAATGCTTATTATTATATGGGCCATTTTTCCAAATTTATCCGTCCGGGTGCTAAAAGAGTAGGCGTAGCTTCCAGCAGAGATTTATTGCAATCGACTGCTTTCCTGAATACCGATGGCAAATTAGTGGTGGTGGTGATGAATCAGTCAGATGAGAAATTAAAATATAGTTTGTGGATTAAGGGAGAGGCTGCGAATACCACCAGCCTGCCACATTCCATTACCACATTAGTGGTAGAATAAACCAGATAAAAACCTAAACATGATCAAAAAAATCGAAAATCTTTTCTCTTTAAAAGATAAAGTAGTGGTGGTAACCGGCGCAACAGGCGTATTGGGTGAAGCATTTCTTCAGGGCCTGCATGCCGCGGAAGCAAGTCTTGTGGTTATTGGCCGAAATGAGGAGGTAGCGAAACTCCGTGCAAAAGAAGTAACCGATGCCGGTGGCAAAGCCATCTATATTATCGCAAATGTGCTGGATGAGCAGGCGCTCCTGGCAGCCAAAACACGAATTATGGAAACCTATGGCAAAATAGATGCTTTGGTGAATGCAGCGGGAGGCAACGTAGCCGAGGCCGTAATCCAGCCGGGAAGCGACATATTTGACCTTAACATTTCAGCCTTGAAACAGGTTTTCGATTTAAACTTGTTCGGAACCATTATCCCAACTCAAATTTTTGGTCAGGAGATTGCTAAAAATGGTGGCAGTATCGTCAATATATCTTCGGTTTCTGCCACACAGGCCATCACCAGGGTATTGGGGTATTCCATGGCTAAATCTGCTGTTGACAGTTATACCAAATGGATGTCGGTAGAACTCGCTAACCGTTATCAGGATAAAATCAGAATCAATGGCATCGTACCCGGATTTTTCATTACCAACCAAAACCGGGCATTGCTCACCAATCCGGATGGCTCATTAACTGCCAGAGGTAATGCCATTATTACTAAAACGCCGTTTAAACGTTTTGGTGCACCTGAAGAATTAATTGGGGCGCTGGTTTATCTTTTAAGTGATGCATCGAAGTTTGTCAACGGAGAAAACATTACCGTAGATGGTGGTTTCTGCGCATTTTCTGGTGTTTAATTAAAAATTTCAGATTTAACGCAAGGCTCTTAAAGGATCGGATAGATTAACCAAATATAACATGAATTATAAAAAATTAGAACAAACCTGGCGCTGGTATGGTCCTGCTGATCCGGTAAGTTTGCAAGATGTGAAGCAGGCAGCCGCAACGGGGATTGTAACAGCACTTCATCATATTCCCCATGGTGAAATCTGGCCATTGGAAGACATTGAAGAAAGGAAAGCCATTATTGAAGCAGCCGGTTTAACATGGTCTGTAGTAGAAAGTGTACCGGTACATGAGGCCATTAAAACCCGAAGGGCAGATGCAGATCACTACCTGGAGAATTATAAAATTTCCCTTCAAAACCTCTCGGCCTGTGGAATAAAAATTGTGTGTTACAATTTCATGCCAGTGTTAGACTGGACCCGTACACAGCTTGATCTGGAAATGACAGATGGATCAAAAGCTTTATATTTCAACTGGATTGACCTCGCCATATTTGACCTGTATATTTTAAAAAGGGCAGGTGCCAGAGAGGACTATTCCGAATCGATTTTAAAACGTGCAGCAGATAAATATGCCACAATGGGTGCACATGAACTAACTGATTTGCGGATTAACGTTTTAATGGGCATCCCAAATGAAAAAGAAATTGAACTGGAAACCTTGAGGACCAGTATTGATGAATATGCTGCCATCGGAACGCAGGGTTTAAAAGAAAACCTGAAATATTTTTTAAATGCTATTGCCAATGTATGTACAGCAGAAGGCATCAAAATGACCATTCATCCTGATGATCCGCCTTATCCGATTTTAGGACTGCCACGCATCGCCAGCACGCTGGAAGATTTTAAATATATCATAGAAGAAGTTAACCAAGCATTTAATGGCGTATGTTTCTGCACGGGATCATTAGGTGCAGGGATGAAAAACAATGCCCTGGAAATTTTTAACCTCGTAAAAGACAGAATATATTTTGCGCATTTACGCAACGTGAGTAAAGATGAAGATGGTAGTTTTTACGAAGCGGACCACCTGGGCGGTGATGTAAATATGTATGAAATCATGAAAGCCCTTTCGGCAGAAAATGCTTTGAGAGACCGGTCAATTCCATTTCGTCCGGATCATGGCCACCAGATGCTGGATGATCTGGCCAAGCAAAGCAATCCTGGTTATTCAGCCATAGGCCGGTTAAGGGGACTTGCAGAATTGCGCGGACTGGAAGTAGGGGTGACCGGTAACTATTAAACATTGGTCGTGTAAAATGAGGCTCAAAAGGCCTCATTTTTATTTAGGAGTATCATAAAATCTCATTCCACAAACGCTATCAGTACCTCTAACTTTTTTGTTATTTGATCCTATTTTAAATGCATCTTTGCTTGTGGCTTGAAATTTGCCCTTTAATCATTATGGAAAATAACCTGCATCCCGAAAAAAAGATTTTAACGCCTTCCGTTATTCATGATGACTTGCCAGAGGTGAAAAAACCAGAACATTTAAGGAAAACGATTCCGAACCACGAGGATATGCTGCCTGAAAATCCCGAACGCAATTATCACCATGAAGAATTTAAATCGGCCACATCCAGTCATGATGAAATTAAACAAGCTGATGATGATGTATGGAATGGTGAAGATGCTTAGCATTTAGCGATAAATTCAAACTTCCGCTTATTCCTGATTAATTTTAAACAAATATACTTCTGTTTTGTAGCGTTTTATGATCTTCTAACCGTTTATCATGTAAACTAATAAAAATATGAAGCATAAATTACGATCAATTAGCGGGTTGCTACTTTTACTTTCTTTGGTCATCGTTTCTTGTAGGAAAGACAAAATACCTGCTGTACCAAAGGATGTCTTAACCGGGGCATGGGAAGAAACACCTCAAAAAGCATATAGCAGGAGATTGCTTTTCGCAACCGGAGGGCAATTCTCCATGCAAATCAGAGATCAGAATAATCAATATTGGCAAATGGAAGTGATTGGCAAATATACGATTTCCGGAGATCGTTTAATTGTGAATACTGCGAGTAACCTTGAGAAATCTGCTACGGGCAAAATCATCACGAATACCCCGGTAAATTATATTTTATTTGATAGCGGAAAGTTTTCCATTGATCAGCATAAGCTGACCATTCATTATACCACTTACCCGGCGGATGCTCCGGTAGCTACCATGGCCGTATTTAACCAGTTGATTGCCATAGATTAGCACCAACAATAATTAATTTAAAAGAAGGGATAAATTCATCAATTCTTCATTTGATATGTAGAAATTTATTAAACAATTAACAAGGTTTATTAACCCCTAAATCATATCAAAATGAAAGCAATTAAAGTTTTAATGATCGCCCTGGTAGCTACTTTCGCTGTAAATGCAGCAAATGCTCAAACCAAAGAACCTGTTAAAGCAAAAACAGAAAAAACACATGTAAAAAAAGCGCATACCAAACATCACCACAAAGCTAAAAAAGCTGCTGCGAAAATGTAAGGTATAATTAGGTTAGGTAATTAAGCCGCTTCGAATTATTTCGAAGCGGCTTTTTTGTGTTCTATAAAAGCGTTGGCGAAAATATCGTATTGGACATAATAACGGAGCCAGAGAAAACCTGAAAAGTTCTGGTATAAAAAAAGGCCTTTAGCATAACTAAAGACCTTTAAACGTACCCCGGAAGGGACTCGAACCCCTGACCCTCGGTTTAGAAAACCGACGCTCTATCCAGCTGAGCTACCGAGGCTCATTTTTTAATGAGCTGCAAATATAGAAGTTCTATCTATAAAGCAAAAATATATTTTAAAGAATTTTCAATGATTTTAAATTCGCAGGAATAACCAATTCATAGCGAATTAATTAGCCTTATTGCAGGCCTTACAAATTCCCGAAACAACCAGATTCATATCTTCAATTTTAAAGCCTTTTTCAATTTTTAATGACGGAATCTTCACCTCATCCAGGCAATAAACCTGTAAACACTTACTGCAGTTGAAATGCACATGCTCATCATGGTGGTCATGTTCCGAACAGGAATTGGAGCAGATGGCATAATTAGCCGTACCCTGATTATCTAAAACCCGGTGGATAATGCCTTTCTCTTCAAAAGTTTTTAAAATCCGGTAAAGGGTTACCCGGTCAATTTCCTTGCCCACCACATTTTCCAGATAAGGCTGAGAGGTGGCAGAATCACGGTGAGATAAAATATCTAAAACCTGTAAGCGTGCGCCTGTCCTTTTCAGTCCGTTTTTAACTAAAAGATCTTCATATTGCTGTGTTTCCTTCTGGTTCATAATGTAAAATTAACGAATTACTTTGGCATTCTTAATGGATACAGGCGGTTCATAAGTGGCGTTGGTATTGGCCAGCTTTAAAATTCCTTTTACCCGGATGGGTTTATCGGTAAAATCAACCGGATCACTGAGTTCCACCATAATCATGATGGGCACACCATTCTGCCCGCAAAAAAAGCACTGATTGATGGGTAGGGTAGCCAATAAAAACCTTTGTTGTTTTTTACCGCTTTTGACAGGAATCAGGTAACCAGTCAAATCAAACTCGGCATCCTTAAAACGATTGATGGTTGGTCCGTAAATCGGGAGGAGCTCATTTTTATCGTTCAGTTCAAATTTAACGCTACCAATCACATCCCAGTTTAGCGACCGCAGTTCATCACCCGGCCGGTGCGGTTTCTGTTGTGCCGAGCAAAAATTTACATAAAAAAATAAAATGATTACAGTCAGCTTTCTCATGGGATTTGTTTAGCACCTAATAAAAAGAATTCAGAACGGTCATCTCCAGAATTATTGATCACAAATTTCCCTTTTATTTTAATCGGCCTATCTGTAAAAGGGATGGCTGATACCATTTTCACCTCAATCATGGAGGGAATATCTCCACTGCCGCAGAACGGGCAAGATTCTATAGGTACAATAGACAGCATAAACTCTGAAAATTTTGCGCCCACTTTAGTAGGGTAGATGTAGCCCGGCAGTTCAATCACTTTGTTATTTAAGGCCATCAGTTCAGGAGGGAAGATACTTACCCATTTTAAGTGCTCTACCTGCTTGTCATAACGCAAACCGATTAAATTCCAGGTGGGTGTACGCATATCTTTATGTACTTTTACCTGGGCACGAAGTCCAGCGCAGCTGAAAAAAAAGAAGGCAATCAACAAAACGTATTTCATTATTTATCTTTTGAAAGGGTACTGGCAATATCAACCCTGTAGGTTTGTATCGCCGGAATAATCGCTGCAATAATGCCTATAGCCATACCTGCGCCTATGAGGTATAATTCATCAGCCACAAAATAGACACCAGTAAGCCGTGCCTGGGCAGATTCCTGGAAATGACCAATCATACTTAGAGCCACATGGCCGATGACTAAACCCACTATAGCTCCTGTTAAGGTAATCAGTAAGCCTTCCAGCATTACCAGAAAAAAGATTTTGGTTCTGGAAGCACCAAGGCAACGCATAATGGCCAGGTCGTATTTTTTCTCTTTCATGGAATTAAATAAGCTGATGAAAACACTCAATGCAGATATGGCCATAATCAGAATGGCAAACCATTTCAAGGTATCAATACCCACACCAATCAATGAAAATAACCTGGCGCTTTCCATAGCCGGAGAAGCCGCCTGCATATTTGTACTCTGGTTTACCATTCTCGGAAATACCACTACCGACATGGGCGAACGGTACTGGATCAGCAAGGAAGTAATTTCCCGGTTGTTAATTTCCTTTTCCTCTTCGCCATGATGCGCTTTTTCTTCTTCATGACTGGGTTCGTGCATTTTATAAACACTGCCAATATTGGTCAGGATAAGATTATCCGTTACGTTACCCTGGGGTGCCAAGATGCCGGTAACTTTATAGGCATGTTGTTTATGCTCATCGTCGGAATTAGATAAACCGTGCGCCCCGAAAAATTTATCACCAACCTTTAATTTTGATTCCTGTGCTACCGCACTGCCAATAGTGGCATCAAGATCTTTATTCCAGAAAGTCCCTTCAGCTATTTTTAAACCATATAAGCCTGTAAACGTAGAATCTGTGCCCACGATCCGGTAACCCTGATAATTATCACCAAGTGCCAGCGGAACGGCACGTTTTACCATCGGATTCTGCATCAGCTCCTGCGCATCTTTAGCCGGAATATTGCCTGTCGGAAAATCAATATGATAAATGCTGCTTAAAATGAGCTGCAGCGGACTGCCTTTCGCGCCTACCACCAGATCAATATCTTTAGAATTGCTTTCCAGTTTATTGCCGATTTGTGTGGAGGCCAGAAAAAGTATCGACAAAATACCTACTCCAAACGCCACCAGGATGATATTTAAAATGGTAGTGAGCGCATTTCCGGATAAGTTTTTTGTACTTAGTTTTAATATGTTCATGATAATAGATATTCTTGACTTAGGCGGTTTCTCACTCTGTTATCATGTGTAGCCACAATTAAAGCCGCGCGGCTTGATGCAGCCTGTTCTGTTAACAATGATATCACATTTTCAGCATTTTCGTCATCCAGGCTGGAGGTTGGTTCATCAGCAATCAGCACCGAGGGATGATTAACCAATGCCCTTGCGATAGAAACCCGCTGCAGCTGCCCCTGGCTTAACTCACTTGCAAAATTTTTGGCTTTGCCAGCTAGCCCCAGCGTATCCAGCAACATCAGAATCCGCTTTCCGTCCACAGGTAAACCTGCAAAGGAAGAAGCAATAGCAATATTATCATAGATGTTTAAAGTCTTGATCAGGTGTGGCCGCTGGAAAACAACACCTATTTTCTGCCCCCTGAACTGATCGGTTTTTTTAGGAGACAAAGCATACAGATTGGTACCATCAATTTGTACATGTCCGCTCTTTGGTTTCAATAAACCAGCCAGGATATGAAGTAAAGTTGTTTTTCCGCTACCAGACGATCCAAGTAACAACCATTGTTCCTGATCTTTAATTTCCCAGTCGGGAAACTGCATCGATGGTGCCTGGTGATATTGATGAACTAGAGATTGGATGCTGATCATAATTTGTGACGTGAGATTAAACGGATATTTTTAATGGCATAACGGCGATAAATTTCCTGCCCGTCGTTGGTTGCGTGCCGGCAGGCGGGGTTCATCATGCAGATTGCGCTCAGGGCAGTGATAAATAAAACTTTAATCTTTCTGTTCATGGCTGCAAATATATTTTGTTTTCTTTTTAGAAGGATGTTAAATCGAAATTGATACAAAAAATTAATGTGTACAACTCTTGCTCAGTCTGATGTTCAGAAAATGCGCAAAGGCAATGGCGAAACCTCCGGCCGGAATCAGTATGGGTTCCAGCACATCTATTCCCGCAAAATGCCCGGTAAAGATGAATATAAAACCCATAATCAGGATCATAATGGGTAGTTTCCGGCGATGCGTATTCCTGTATGATTTACTTAAAGACCATATGCCTAAAACCATCGAAAATAAAATCATGGAGATTTCAATAATGGGATGCGCCAGAAATTCCAGTCCCCATAACGGCAATAAGGTTAAAATAAAAGGAAGCAGTGCACAATGTATGGCACAGGCAGTAGATGCGGTAATCCCGAGCTTATCGAGGTTTATAGCTTTGATCATTTTCATAAGTGATTACTGATACAAATATAAAAGCAATATTGTTGCATTATTAAAATTGTAGTTATATTTGCAACTTAATTGCATTATTATGATAAAGAGATTGCCTGTAACCGTATTAAGCGGTTTTTTGGGAAGTGGTAAAACCACCTTACTTAACGCCATTTTAAAAAATAAACAAGGTTTGAAAGTCGCGGTGATTGTAAATGACATGAGCGAAATCAACATCGACGCGCAACTGGTTAATCGTGAAGGAAGTTTATCTAAAACAGAAGAAAAACTGGTGGAAATGAGCAATGGCTGCATCTGCTGTACCCTAAGGGAAGACCTGATGCTGGAGGTGGAAAAACTGGCCAGAGAAAACAGATTTGATTATTTACTGATTGAAAGCAGTGGCATATCCGAACCGATTCCGGTTGCACAAACTTTCTCTTTTGTGGATGAAGCATCAAATATCGATTTGGGCAGGTTCAGCTATCTGGACACCATGGTTACGGTGGTTGATGCATCTAATTTCTACCGGGATTTTGGTACCGCCGAAATATTGCTGGACAGAAACTGGGCCGATGATTCGGCAGATAAAAGAACCATTGTTAACCTGTTAACGGATCAGATTGAATTTGCAGATGTCATCCTGATCAACAAACTGGATCTGGTAACGACTCATGACGCCAATTTAATTGAAGCTTTAATTAAAAAATTAAACCCAAAGGCCAAAATTCACCGGACAGTTTTTAGTGAACTGGATCCGGCATGCGTTTTAAATACCAATCTGTTTAATTTCGAAGAGGCTTCTGCAGGTACAGCCTGGAAAAATGAACTGGATCAAGTTCATGTGCCTGAAACAGAAGAATATGGCATCAGTTCCACTGTTTTTACAGCAAAAAGGCCTTTCCATCCGGAACGATTCTGGAATTACCTCAACCAGGAGTTTCCGACAAATATTATCCGTTCAAAAGGTATTTTCTGGATAGCTGCCATGCGCAATGTGGCCATCAATTTCTCGCAGGCCGGCGGTTCGTTAAGAATAGAATATGCAGGTGCCTGGTGGGCAAGCATGAATGAAGCCGAAAGAAATAGTCATGATGATTACCTTGAAAATAAAGAAATGATTATTAGCAACTGGGATCCGATTTTTGGCGACAGGCAAACAGAACTGGTTTTTATCGGACAGGAACTTGATATCGAGGCTTTAAAAAATGAGCTGGAGAAATGTTTAATTACCGATTCAGAAATCGGGGCCTACCGAAATAATTTGCTTTTTGAAAATCCTTTTAAGCAGGTAATCTGACATATCGACTAAATTCTAAAAATAAAATTTGCTTAGTTTAAAATTAAATTTAGATTTGTCTAAATTTAATTTTAGATAAACTGAATTATGAAATGTATACTGTCGCTGCTCTTTACCCTTTTTTCTACATTGGTCTTTGGGCAAACCAGAACCATTAGTGGCCGCATTACCAGCGAAAAGATACCATTGGAAAACATAACCGTTAAAATACAGGGTACCGGTCAGTCTACAACATCAAATCATTTGGGTCAGTACACACTTAATTATAAAGGAAACGAAGCGGTATTGGTTCAGTTTTCTGGTGTTGGATTTCAGTCTGAAATGGTGAGACTATCAGTCAGCGGAAACAGCTTTCAGTACGACATCAACCTGAAAGCCCAGGCGGCTGATTTAAACGATGTGGTCATTACCGGCGTGAATAGGGCGACAGCATTGCGGAAAAGCCCGGTACCGATTGCTGTTTTATCCAAAAAAAACATGGATCAGCAGGTAAATACCAATTTAATAGATGCCATTGTTAAAGGAATTCCCGGCGTTACGGCAGTAACCACCGGGCCAAATGTTTCCAAGCCATTCATTCGCGGATTGGGTTACAATCGTGTACTTACCTTGTATGACGGACTGAGGCAGGAAGGCCAGCAATGGGGAGACGAGCATGGTATAGAGGTGGACGAATATGGGATTTCGAGAGCAGAAGTGGTAAAAGGTCCGGCCAGTTTAACTTATGGATCTGATGCCCTGGCTGGGGTGATCAATATGATTCCATTGAACCCTGCATTGGAAAATAAAAAATTGGTGGGTGATTTCACCACTAACTACCAAAGCAATAATGGGCTGGTTGCCGCCTCGCTGGGCCTGGCTTATCGAAAAGAAGACTGGAAATATACCTTCAGGGCCAGTGGAAAAACCGCACATAATTACCAGAACAAGGTTGACGGACTGGTTTACGGAACAGCTTTTAGAGAATATAATTTATCAGCAGGTGCAAGGGTAGATAAAAACTGGGGCTATTCCAAAACGGCAGTTACATATTATGATAACCTGATGGAAATTCCGGATGGGAGCAGGGATTCACTCAGTAGAAAATTTACCACACAGATACTTGATGATGGCGATGACATCAAGAACCGCCCGATAGTACCTGAAAGCGCATTAAATAGTTACAGGATCAACCCTTTGCACCAGCATATCCAGCATTTCAGATTGTACAACACCAGTCAGTTCAAGCTTGGTAACGGTGATTTAAATGTGCTTATTGGTGGCCAGCAAAGTATTCGCCGTGAATATAATCATCCAACAATGCCTGGCCAGGCTGGTTTATATGTGGTGCTGAATACCTTTAATTATGATCTTAAATATAACCTGCCGGATTTTTCAGGCATTCAAAGCACTTTAGGCATAAATGGAATGCTCCAGGGCAACAGGAGTAAGGCGGCGACCGATTTTCCCATTCCGGATTATGACCTGTTTGATATCGGTGCCTTTTATTTTGCCCGTAAATCATTTGGAAAAATAGATATCTCAGGTGGCTTAAGGGTAGATCGGCGACACATCAGCTGGAATAATTTTTATGTGGGTACGGATCCGCAGACTGGTTTTGGTAAAAAAGTTACCGACACTGATCCCCATGGCGATTTACAATTCCCTGCATTCAGTAAGAATTATTATGGCCTGTCCGGAAGCCTTGGACTTACCTACAATGTATCAGAAAAACTATTAATCAAAGCCAATATTGCCCGTGGTTACCGCGCGCCGAATATTACCGAAATCGGCTCAAACGGACTTGATCCTGGCGCACACATTGTTTACCTGGGCAACAGAACATTTAAACCAGAATTTAACCTGCAACAGGATCTGGGTATCATTGCCTACCTGAAAGATGCTGATCTGAGCCTGGAAGTATTCAATAATGATATTCAGAATTACATTTATCAGTCGCGCTTAACAGATGATAATGGCAACCCGGTGGTGATTGTGCCCGGTAATTTAACGTACCAGTACCAGCAATCAAAGGCCAGGCTTTATGGTGCTGAGTTCAGCATCAATCTTCACCCTTCACAGTTTAAATGGTTAAATTTTAATAATAGCCTGGCTTATGTGGTTGGTTTGAATAAAAATAAAACCTTGCTAGATCTTCACGGTCAGGATGCGAAGTATTTACCTTTTATTCCACCCCTGCAAATCCGTTCTGAACTGAAAGCAACTGCTCAGCATCCCATCGGTTTTTTAAACCAGCCTTATGTTAAGATAGATGCGGCTATTTTTGCTGATCAAAACAGGTTTTATGCATTGGATAATACCGAAACCTTTACCAAAGGCTATACCCTGATTAATCTGGGGATCGGCTCTACCATCAAATCCAAAAAGGAAAAAACACTGATGGATATTTTTATACAAGTGGATAACATATTCAATGTGGCTTATCAGTCACACCTGAACCGCCTTAAATATTTTGAATATTATAACGCCACGCCAGGTGGAAGATCAGGCATTTATAATATGGGTAGAAACATCAGCTTTAAAATGATTGTTCCGTTTTAACTGAACTTGAAATCAGCAGGGTGAATATGTTGCCGATTTTTCTATATTTATACCTTATGGAAGAATCATTAAGTGAACAGAGACTGGCTTTTTTAAGGCAATCTGTTGGAAAAGTCATGACCAATTCACCATCAAACTATATGAACTGGCTGGCTCCCGTATTGGTTAAAGCAGAAAGTGGTGTATTGGTTTGCAGGTATACCATTCGAAAGGAAATGACAAATCCGTACCAGATTTTACATGGCGGTGTAACTGCCGGAATTATTGACGATTTAATTGGTGCAACAGTGTACACCATGGGCATGAATGATCGGTATACCACAGTAAATAACTATATAGATTACTTTGCCCCGGCAGCAGAAGGCGATGAGATTGTGGCCGAAACAGCAGTTGTTAAACGGGGGAGAACCATTTTAAATTTACAATGTGAAGTGTTTTTACCTTCAAGAAAACGGCTGATTGCTAAAGGCTATTCCAATATGTTAAACATAGGTTAACTTATTCCTGCAGGCTTTGTGATTATTTATTAATTCCTTAAAACTGATGAAACATTCATTGTGATTTCTTGTTGTATCTTAACCAGAAATATAATGAGCCATGTTAGAAAATTATTCATCCCTGCAATTCATTGTGAGAGGCAAGATTTTTAAAGGATTTTGCATGCGCATTCAAGACGATTTTCATGAAACTTATGCTGTTGTTTTAGACGGTTACCATTCTTTTTGTATCTGGTTAGACCATAAAACAGAAAAATGGTGTGCTTCTAAACATATAGCAATTGAGCCCGATGCGATTGATGAAATTATCAACAGAATTTCAGTTCCGCCGCAAGTTTCTTAAATCCTGACCCGAAGTGCTCATCACATAAAAAATCTCTGACCCATACCGGATCAGGGATTTTTTATTTAACACCTTATTAAAATAGAGTGCTACGAGCTGAACTGATCAAAAAACAATTTAGCATTCATATGTAAATCATACTGTTACTTAACCAAAAAACAGGTAACAAATGCCAATCGCTGTACATACTCCAACCAAGTCAGCAAGTAACATTGATCCGATGGCGTAGCGCGTATTTTTAATCTGCACGGATCCAAAATAAACCGCAACAACATAAAAAGTAGTATCAGATGCACCCTGGAAAATACCGGATAACCGGCTTGCAAAAGAATCAGCACCATAGGTTTCCATGGTACTCACCATCATGCCCCTGGCAGCACCGCCACTCAAAGGCCTGATTAATGCCGTAGGAAGTCCCTCTACAAAACGTGTATCCGTTCCAAAATAAACAAAAACACTTTTAATGGCATTGATCACCACATCGAAAGTACCACTGGTACGCAGTAAACTGATGGCCACCAGCATGCCCACTAAATAAGGAATAATATTGATTGCCGTTTTAAATCCATCTTTCGCTCCCTCAATAAAAGCATCAAATACATCTATTTTTTTATATAAGGCTCCCAATACAATAACCAGGAAAATCAATAAGATTAAGCCGTTGCTTAATATACCGGAGAAAGACTGAATACCAGCGGCATCCAGTGACCTGATGTAAAGTACCAGGCTGGCGATAACGGCAGATAATCCGAAAATCCAGCCGATAACCACCGGTTGCAGGAGGTTAATTTTCTGTTTAAATGAAACAATAAGCATAGCCGCCATGGTACCTACAAAAGTTACAATGAGGCAGGGAATAAAAACATCAGTAGGATTAGAGGCATTTTGTGAAGCCCTGATGGCAATTACACTTACCGGAATTAAACTTAAACCAGCTGCATGCAGGCATAAAAACATAATCTGTGCGTTGGAAGCCGTATCCTTTTGCGGATTCAGTTCCTGCAAACTTTCCATCGCCTTCAATCCGAAAGGTGTTGCGGCATTATCAAGTCCCAGTAAATTGGCAGAAAAGTTCATGATCATGTGGCCCATGGAAGGATGTCCTTTTGGAATATCCGGAAATAGCTTAGAGAAAAATGGCCCAACAATTCTGGAGAGCAACCTGATGCCGCCTGCCTTTTCGGCAATACTCATCAAACCCATAAACAATGCCAGAATACCAATTAATTTAAGACAAAGTTCTACCGCAACCCAACAGGTTTGAATGATGCCATCCAATTTGAGTGGATTGGCAGCATCATCCGCTTTCCCAATCACCATCCAGCTGAAAATGTCAGTTTGCCCTAAAAAGAAACACTTTATACCAGCCACTACAATGGCAACGATAATGAATGCAGACCAGATCCTACTTAATGCCATTGGGTTTGTTTAGTTTATTTTAACGGGATGAAAATAACTTTTTTAAATGAAAGTATAAAAGGGAGTTTAGAGTTTTTAGTCGGGAGTAGTGAGTTCCAGGTGCATAAAAATCAAAAAGCCCATCATCTTTAATTTTTCAAGCAAGGATGATGGACTTATATTCGGTACTGATACTTTCAACCCTGAACTAACTTACGGTTTATTGTCTGTTAACTCAAAGCCCCAGGTTTTGCCTTTTTCTGTAGCAGGGATTCCGCTGGTCATCCATACCGGCGCTTTCGCACCTTTTAGATAATGATCAAAGAATTGCTGCTCGCGGATCTGAATATCTTTACGGTTTTGACGCTGAACCAGGTTATGCGCTTCGCCATTGTAATTTAACATCCAAACAGGCTTGCCCAGGCGGCGTAAACCTGTAAACATCTCAATTCCCTGGTACCAGGGCACGGCTCCATCCGCATCATTCGCCATGACGACTACGGGTGTATTTACCTTTGGAAACATAAAAAGAGGTGAATTTTCGATGTATAATTCAGGTTTTTCCCAAAGTGTTGCCCCGATACGGCTTTGCGTTTTCTCGTACTGAAACTGGCGGTTCATCCCGGTTTCCCAACGGATTCCACCATAGGCTGAAGTCATATTCACTACCGGAGCACCTGCCCATGCCGCTGCATACATGTTATTTTGCGTAATCAGGTAAGCCACCTGGTAACCACCCCAGCTTTGTCCCTGGATACCAATTTTTGTACCATCAACCCAGCTGTTTTTCTTCAGGCTTTCTACACCGGAGTTAATGTATTCTACAGCTGATTGGCCAGGATGTCCATTATCGTAATTGATATCCGGTGCAAAAACCAGGTAGCCGTTGCTTACAAAAAAGGAGATATTCAATCGGGAAGGTGTAGGAGCAGGTGCCTGATAATTGTATAAACCATCTGTTAGCTTTTCATAAAAATAAGCAATCATCGGATACTTTTTATTCGGATCAAAATTTTCCGGTTTATATAAAATACCTTCTGCCTTAAACCCTTTAGGCGTTGTCCATTTAACTAGTTCCGCTGTACCCCAATTGTAGTTTTGCTGTTGAGGATTAGTATTGGTCAATTTTGTTTCGGTTTTAAAATCAGTAGTTACATAAACATTTGGCGATGCTACATAACTGGCCTTATCATAAATGTAAATTTCAGCATCCTTAGCTTTAGCCAAGTTAGAATATTTGAATTTATCCATTACAACTGGTTCAGGTGCCTTCACTGTACCCACATTGGTACGGTAAAAACCATTTTCTTTGGTTACATTATTAAAGGCGTTTAACCAGATCACTTCATTAGATTTTATAAATTTATTATCTGTATTTCTTTCCTGCCTGCTTTCTGGTAATACCTTTTCATAACGGAAAGTAATCTGATTGGCCCTGCCGAAGCCTGCGGTAATGTTTTTAGGTTCCGATTTTCCATCAGGTGAAAACGACCATAGGTCGTACCGGTCATTTAAGATAACAGCCTTGTCATCTGCGGTCCAGGTAGCTACGCCGTAAGCAGAAGGCAGATCAGGCACATCATTATCCTCATCTACAAATTTCACATTTAAACGTTCAGTAAGTGCGGTGGTTTTTGAAGTTAAGATGCTGTAAGTGTACCAGTTGCCACTTTTCCTATCGAAATACAATACATAATTTCCACCCGGAGAAGCCATGGCATAACCATTCAGTTCGGTAATTATTTTTTTACGCTGACCTGTTTTCGTATCAACAAGGTAATAATCTTTTGAAGTTGATCCACTCCATTGCGATTCAATTCTATGGCCATAATCTGTATAGGCCAGCACAGCATTGGCATTTCCTTCGGCCATCAGGTTCGCATCGGGTACTGTCAGGTCAGTTAAGGGAATCACTTTAGGATCGCTGCTAAACACATCAATAACGGATAAATAACTCTTTTTGCTATCGCGATCTGCATTTTTAAGCTGCATGGGCTGCAGGTAGTCATCCTTATAATTCCATACATCTACCTTAGCTACTTCAAAATCAACAATACTGGTATCTTTCGGACTTTTAACCGGAGCAATACCGAAAAACAATTTTTTCCCGTCCTTGCTAAAGGTTACTTTTCCATCGCCGTTAACCGTCCATTTGGAAGGGATGCCCGGCATATCGTAATCCACGATGATCTGCGCGGTATCCAGGCTCAGGGAATTATAATAAACATTGTAATTTTTAATTTCCTGTTTTTCCGGACTTTGTTCACCCACAAATGCCAGGTGCTCACTTTCCTCATCAAAAATGAAATTTTTAAAGCTTCCTTTGCCTTTGATCAAGGTTTTTAAGGTTCCTTTTTCGGTATTCCATAAATAAACACCCTGTGGAGCAGTTTTATCCTTTTTAGATCCGCTGCAGCTGAAAACCAGTTGCTTGCCATCTTTACTAAAGGCATAATCGGTTACAAATTTATAGGTCTGATCAGTTCCTGTGCCCAGATTTTTAATTACCAGATCGGTTCCTTCTTCCGTTTTGCCCTTACCTGCGGGTTCATCGGCAACAAAATCTATTGCGGCATCTTTGTTTTCTGCTGGTTTGTTAACTTTTTTAGCGGTATCAGGCTTCTCTGTCAGATAAGCCATCACTCCTGAACCTTCTTCAGGAAATTTAAAAGATTTGACACGGGCAATTTTGGTGATTACATTGGTGGTCAGATTGGCGATCCCCAGAGAATCTTTTGGCATATCTTCTGGTTTTTTCTTTTTGATCTTGGCCTGACGGAGATCTTTATTAAAAGGGCGGATGCTAAATGCCGCAAATTTGGAATCATTGCTAAACTGTGCATTCATTCCCCTTGGTATCCCAAGTTTAGCATTGGTTTTAAGATTATTGATGAACAATTTTGCATCACCTTCCTGCTGTAAAACCCCATACATTGCCCACGTGCCATTATTTGATAATTGCTTACTTCCAATTGATTCCCAGGTATCATACACCGTATGATCTAAAGGTTTCTTTTGCGCGTAAGCAAAATTGACAACTAAAAAAAGTATAATAGATAGTCTTTTTTGCATTTTTTTTAATAGATTAATTTGTTGGTTTTGAATTCAAGCATCTAAAATTGGAAAATTCTGCCTCATTATGAAACATGTATGCCAAATATTACATTATCTCAATTTGGTGAAATAAAAAGAATGAGGTTTAATATTTTCTTTTGTAAAAAACTCATTACATTAGAGGCTTCAAAATGAAGTGTAATATTTAATTAATTATTATTTACCTGATGATTTGCACGGTTTAATCCGGCAAAATATAAAATGATTAAAACGCAACTTTTCTGTGTTATAGTTATTTTCAGATCCCGTACCTGTTATGTATAAAGCGAAGTCGTTTTTATCCCGGTTAGTTTACAATAAGTTTTTCTGGCAGTTTTTCCTGGCTATTTTTATGCTGGGTACCGCTATTTTTTTTATCCGTGCACAACATGTGGAAGTTTTACAAATCAGGGCGCAGTTAAATACAGCCGTGCCGGTTTATATTGCTATTGGCATACTACTTACTATTTTATACGTCCTCGCACAAGGACAAATGTACGTGTATAGTTTTAAAGCATTGAACGTGCCTATCCGTTTGCAAAATGCCATTATACTGTTTCTGAAGCGGAACCTGATCAGCATTTTTCTCCCGGCAGGAGGGTTTTCATCATTGGTATTTTTTACCAAAGGAATAGAAGAAGAGGGCATCTCTAAATCCAAAATCCACCTTTCTTCAACGCTTTTCGCCTTCTGCGGCATTCTTTCAGTAGTTATCGTAGCTATACCTGTATTGGGGATCGCACTTTTAAGCACCAAACTTGGTTTGGTAGAAATTTTAAGTTTTACCTTTCTGCTTTTACTGACGGTATTTTTATTTGTTGTGATATACTCCATATCTAAAAAAGGCTGGGCATATCAATGGCTTTCGAAGTTAAGACCATCTTTATCAACTGTACTGGATGATATGATCGATGAACGGATCAGCCGGAAACATTTCTGGCTAACCTTGTTCACCTCCATCGGAATAGAATTTATTGGCATTATACATCTTTATATCTGCATGCTTGCTTTGGGCTTTCATGCCAGTATACCTGCGGCCATCATCGGGTATATTGTAATGGTTATTTTGCTGATTGCTTCTCCCTTTCTACGTGGCCTGGGTACCATAGAAGTTTCATTAACATTTATCCTGAGTCAGTTTGGCTTTCCGGTAATTGCTGCTGCTACCATTACCTTAATGTTCAGGTTCTTCGAATTCTGGCTTCCGCTGATCGGAGGTATCATCAGCTTCATTACCAGAAAAGACAGTATTGTTTTAAGAATCATGCCTGCATTTATTATCCTGATCTTGGGCGTGGTTAATATTATATCATCTATCAGTCCGGCGATACCAGCCCGACTTCGTTTAGTGAAGAATATTTTTCCGGAAGACCTGATTGTTACCAGTAATGCCATTGTTTTAATATTCGGGCTTATCCTGGTCATGATCAGCATTTTCTTACTCCAGGGTTCTAAACGTGCCTGGTACGTAGCCGTGTCATTAACATTGGTTTCTGTTTTAGGACATTTATTTAAAGCTGCAGATTATGAAGAAGCCATTTTAGCTTTAGTGGCTTTTTTATCCCTTTTTTACACCCGCGCCAATTACAAGCTTAAAACACATTCCAAATTGATAAAGGTAGGTTATCCAATATTCCTATTTGCCATTTTAGCTGTTTTTGCCTACGGTGTCATCGGCTTTTATTTTATTGATAAGCGTCATTTTGGTGTGGAATTTCAATTTATAGATTCGGTTAAAGCCGTGTTGAAAGTCATATTTTTTATAGATGATAAAGCGCTGCATCCTTTAACCAGGTTCGGATCACATTTTGAACAATCCATTTACTGTGCAAGCGGGCTCGTAATCTTATTTATTGTGTTCGATTTGTTTAAACCTTATTTCTTTAAGCCATATAATTCTGAAGCGGATTTTGCAGATGCCGAAAGCTTGTTGCAGCAGAAAGGTATATCGGCCCTGGATTACTTTAAAACTTATCCGGATAAGTTTATTTATTTCAATGAAGACCGGACGGCCTTTATCAGTTTTAAAATTACCCGTCATTTTGCTATGGTACTGGAAGATCCGGTTGCTGAATCAGTAGAACAGAAACTAGAGATGATTAAGAAATTTGAGGCGCGTTGTGAAGAAAATGGTCTTATTGCTGCTTATTATCGTGTTCCGGAAGAGTCGCTGCCTTTCTATAAATCCATAGGAAAGAAATCTATCCCGGTGGGCGAGGAGGCCATTTTAAACCTGGAAACCTTTACTATTGATGGAGGCAAAATGAAAACCACCCGAAGTGCCATTAACCGCTTGGGTGGAGAGGGTTTTATCTTTAAGGTTTATCACGGACCGCAAAAGGAGGGGCTGTTACAAAAATTACAAACTGTATCTGATCACTGGCTCCGGGAACTGAATCAGAAAGAGGTAGCCTTTACACAGGGCATATTTGATAGGAACATTTTAAAAAATCAAACCATTTTAACCATCGAGGATCAGGAAGAAAAAATTTACGCCTTCTTGAACCTGGTTCCTGATTATGCCCCGGGAGAAGCCACTTATGATATGATCAGGAAAGAAACAGATGCCCCGAACGGCATTCTGGATATGCTGCTGGCTAAAACTTTTTTATATCTTAAGGAGCAAGGTTATTCCAGTGTAAACATGGGACTGGCACCATTATCAGGCATTGACGGGGTTGATGTAACACAAAAAACCATTAAATACGCTTATGATCATTTAAAGATATTTGCCCAGTTTAAAGGTTTGCGCCGTTATAAAGAAAAATTTTATCCTACCTGGAAAAAGAAATATTTGATTTACAGTCACCATTATCATTTATTACAGGTTCCGCGTGCATTAAAAAGAATTTCAGAAGGTAGCTAAATTTAGATTCCGGTTAAAATGGTAGCTACTACCTTGTGGATATCATTATCATATTTGTGCGACCCGGGTATTAAGGTTTTATTCAGGTTTTTACGGTCTTTCAGCAGTTTATAAAATTCGCTGTCTTCCTCCTTACCAAAAATGCAGTACGTTGTAGAAGTATGTTTATACAACTCAGGCAGGGTTTTGTATTTGGCCTCTTTGCTTCCAAATCCTATTAAATCACTTACCCTCACCACAAAATCAGTAGAAGATGAGGGCGACAGCAAAACAGATGACCTGAGCTTTTTAAACAACTCTTTCGGCAATCTGGGAATGCTGAAAGCAACCGCATCCGCACCAAAGGAATAACCTACCAAACTAAATTCTTCCTTACCATAGGCTTTTAGGTAGTGCTGAATAATTTCTGAAAAATCATGAGCCGTTTGATCAGGACTTTTCTGCGCCCAGAAATATTTCCGGCTATCCAGGCTTACCACTGAATAATTTTTCTGCACCATTTCATCTACGATTTTTTGAGAGAAACTGTTCATGCCACCATCTCCGCTAATGTAGAAAATCAATGTTTTGGCATTGCCTTTACCAGAGCCGCTTAATGGGTATTGAGATATATCCTGAGCGAAAATAAATGCAGGCATAAGCAGCAGGATCAATAATGAAAAATGGCGCATGGCTTGTTGATTACTTTTAAATGGGAAGCGCAGAAATAATTTTATCATAACTGCTTTCTTCATAATGGTGATTGCCTTCCAGGCTGTCCAGCTGAAAATTAGGAAGGGAAATATTTTTCAGGTGCTTTTCATTTTCAGCTTTACCATAAAAACAATATACCGGAATGGTGATTTCTTGTACTTCCAGATCAACCTTATAACGATAATGATCTGATGAAATATTGGTGAGGTCAAAAAGATGAACTGCAAAATCCGTTGTGGTATAAGGCGAGAGCATTTCTAAAGCCTTAATATGCTTTTTGGCGCGGTAAGGCAGTCGGTTATAAATGAAGGGAATCACATCTGCCCCAAAAGAATAACCACATAGGTAAACCTGGTGGGCATGATATTTAAAGGCATATTTTCTGATGAGTTGAAGCACATCCTGTTTAGTCTGTTCAGGTGTTTTCTGTTTCCAGAAATAACTGCGTGAATTAATGCCAATGGTTTGAAAACCATTTTCTGCAAACTTTAAGGATAAGCTATCTTCAAATTTCATCCAGCCACCATCTCCCGAAAAAAATATTAGCAGTCTTTTTGTAGGTAATTTTTGAGCGGGATACAGAAAAACAGGCAGGTTAAATTCTATGGTTTCAATTCCCTTATTTTCACTGATTCTATTGCGCTTAAATAGAGCACAGCTGCTTAAGATTACACATACGATTAAAAGAAGCAGCTTATTTTTCATCCTATTAAATAAAAGTAAAACCAAACATGAAGGATAAGCCATGGGGATTAATATCCATGGCATTGGTACTCATTTTATAACCCTTAAAGCCGATACCTACAAAAGTACTGGTGCTGGAACTCAGCGCATATTTTGCCCCAAAGCCCAGGTAAACATATACTCCCCGCTCTCGGTTACGTGAAATTTTGTCTGGTCTTTCATCATGTGCAATATGGTATTTGTTAAAGGATACACCAACAGAAGTTTCTGCAAATGGTTTTATTTTCTTAGAAGGGCTAAATTGATATTTCAGATTTGCATAAACAGGTATAAACCAGAGCTTATGTAAGGTATATCCGTTATCATGATGTATGCGGGTAGCGGAATATTCTACACCAAAACCTGGCTCCAAGCCATTTTCCAGTAAATAATTCACTTTTAATGATGAGGCATAAAACAGATTGCCATGTGTAGACCTTAAAAGTTCAAATGCCGGTGAATAGGTAAATTTCGAAGTATCGATCATTTGGTTTTGCGCGAAGCCTATAAGAGGACTGAATAGCAGTAGCACAATAAATTTAGGCAATTTCATTTTGATTGCAGTATTTTTTTAATGGGATGAATATACGTAACGAAAATGTTATGTTAAAATTGAAGTCAAAAAAAAGCACCATTTTTCAGGTGCCTTTTTTTTTATTTTTTAGCTTGCTGCTGCTGGCGCATATAGTCATCCAGGCGCTGCTGAAATTTAGATTTTTTCTTTTTCTCGTCTGCCGGCCTTGCTTTATTCTGCTGAATTAAAGCATGAATTTTATCATCATCAACCATTTTACGGATTAAGATCTGCTGACCGAAAGTCATTAAGTTAGCCAGGAAATAATAATAATTTAAACCCGCCGGATAACTATTCAAAACACCCAGGAAGATTACCGGCATGACATAACCAATGTATTTCATCTGGCCGGTAGCACCCGAGGTCTGGTTATTAAAATAAGTCATAATCAGCGTAGAGATGGTCATCAATACACACATCAAACTTAAGTGATCACCAATAAAAGGTAATTTTACACCAAATTTGATAAACTCATCATAAGTAGATAAATCTTTCATCCAGAGAAAGCTCTCTCCACGCAATTCAAATAAATTCGGGAAGAAGAAGAAGAAAGCCATCACCAGTGGTAATTGTAAAACCATAGGTAAACATCCACCCAAAGGATTTACGCCTGCCTTTTTATATAGTTTTAAATATTCCTGTTGTACCAGGGTAGGATTATCTTCACCAACCTTTGCTTTAATTTCATCCATTTCAGGTTTTAAAACCCTCATTTTAGCCATCGAAAGATATGACTTGTAGGTAAGCGGAGATAAGGCCACTTTTAACAAGATGGTTAATACCAGGATGATTAAACCAAAGTTCCAGCCAAAATTATTCAGGAAATTAAATACCGGCAATACAATAAAACGGTTGATGTATTTTAAAGGCCAGTAACCTAAATCCACTTGTTTTTCCAGATCGTAACCCTGATCTTTTAAAGCAGAGAATTTATTTGTACCGAAATAAAATTCCATATCATATGCCTGATTTGCCGTATGGGCATATGGCAATTGCATATTGGCATCATAAAACTTCACCAAACCAGGTTCCGTTGGAATCTTTACTTCCAAACTGCCTTTTTCAAAAGGTTGCTTGGCAATCAGCGAAGCAGAGAAAAAGTGTTGTTTAAAAGAGAACCACTGGATTTTACCTTTGGTTAATTCTTCTTTCTCTTCCTTCGATACGCTGAGGTGGTCAACATCACCATCAACATATTTGTAGTATGGAGCAGAATAGCGGTGTTCGCTTTCTATTGATTTTTCCTGCTGTAACAGGGTCGTCTGCCAGTTCAAACCGATGGTATTGCCTGCAATTACTTGTTGTAAACCCACCAGGTTAATTTTAAAATCGACCTTATTGCTTAAGCCCTTCAGGTTATATACATATTCTATATATGCATCAGAACCATAATCGGCACGCATAGTTACCGTATTTCCAGTTTTATTGGCGGTAAAATATAAATCATTGGTATTGATGATTTTTCCGGCAGCATTCAGATTTAAACCAAACTTATTCTGGTTGCCATCAAATAAAATAAGGGGTTTTCCGGTATAAGTTTTCTGCCCTTTCACCTGAACGGAAGAAATCCGGCCGCCTTTATTACTTAAAGTGATCAATAGATTTTCATTTTCCAATGTAGTAGTGGATGCCGTTCCGGTTAATGCAGTACCAAACGGACCTTTTAACGCAAGCGAATCTACAACGGGACTATTGGTAACTGCAGTTTTGGCGACAGTATCTTTAACAGCAGGCGCAACACCGGCTTTTTTCAAAGAATCTAAACGTTCGATTTCTTTGTTTTTTTTAATTTCAGCCTCGCTGGGCCTTAAAAAATAAAATGATCCTGCCAAAATGATCATGATCAGGAACAATCCTGTGAAGGTATTTCTATCCATTATACGTGTTTGTACTGCTTTTAATTCGTTTTCTTTTTCGCAAACTCCATCGCAGCGGCGACAAATTTAACAAAAAGTGGGTGAGGATTAGCAACTGTTGATTTTAATTCTGGGTGAAATTGTCCGCCCACAAAAAACGGATGATTTTTAAGTTCCACTATTTCGACTAAATTGGTTTGAGGATTAATTCCTGAAGCCATCATACCGGCATCTTCATATTGCTTTAAATAGTCGTTATTAAACTCATAACGGTGGCGGTGGCGCTCATTAATATGTGCCTTACCATAAATGCCAAAAGCTTTGGTACCCTTTTTAATATCGCATGGGTAAGAGCCTAAACGCATGGTACCCCCCATGTTTACGATGCTTTTCTGCTCTTCCATCATATTGATCACCGGGTTTTCAGCTTCAGGATCAATTTCTGTGGTATGTGCACCCTTCAGTCCTAAAACATTACGGCCATACTCAATCACTGCACATTGCATGCCCAAGCAAATGCCAAAGAAGGGCACCTGATGTTCACGGACATACTTAATGGTATCAATTTTACCTTCAATACCGCGGCTTCCAAAACCAGGTGCCACCAAAACACCTTGTAAGTGACCTAACTTTTCCTGTACATTATCAGGGAAAATGCTTTCTGAATGAATATATTCTACCCGTACTTTACATTCGTTCTTAGAGCCTGCATGTACGAAAGATTCGATAATTGATTTATAGGCATCAGGTAATTCCACATATTTACCCACCAAACCGATTTTAACTTCGGCGGTTGGATTTTTTAATCGTCCCAGGAAATCTTTCCAGCTTTCCATATCCGGATCATTCTTGGTTGGTAATTTTAATTTGGCTAAAACCGTTTTGTCTAACTGTTCCTTTAACATCAGCAATGGCACATCATAAATAGTGGATGCATCCATCGATTCGACTACGGCATTGATGTTAACGTTACAAAACAAGGCGATTTTTTTTCTCAGATCCTGACCCAGGTGATGCTCAGTTCTGCAAACGAGGATATCAGGCTGGATACCGTACTCTAATAAAGCTTTAACCGAGTGTTGAGTAGGTTTCGTTTTTAATTCACCTGCAGCGGCCAGGTATGGCACTAAGGTTAAGTGGATCACAATGGCATTTGAGCTTCCTTCTTCCCACTTAAACTGACGTACAGCTTCAATAAAAGGAAGTGATTCAATATCACCAACGGTACCACCAAGCTCGGTAATTACGATATCATAGTCGCCGCTATCTCCTAAAATACGCATATTGCGTTTAATTTCATCAGTGATATGCGGTACCACCTGAACCGTTTTACCTAGATATTCACCTTTTCGCTCTTTGCTGATCACATTTTGATAAATACGACCAGTTGTAATGTTATTGGCTTGAGAAGTTGGAACATTTAAGAAACGTTCGTAATGACCAAGATCCAGATCGGTTTCGGCACCATCTTCAGTAACAAAGCATTCGCCATGCTCATAAGGATTTAATGTTCCCGGATCGATATTAATGTACGGATCGAATTTTTGAATGGTTACACGGTAGCCACGTGCCTGTAAAAGTTTAGCTAAAGATGCGGAAATGATGCCCTTACCCAATGAGGAAGTAACACCGCCCGTAACAAAAATATACTTAGTCATGTTTGTGATTTTTTACGGCAAATGGTAAATATTGCCGCTTTTTGTACGGGATACAAAGGTATGAAAATTCCTCGTTTTTACTGTTTTAATGTTTAGATATTTTAAAAATGATAAAGCAATGTTTATCAGAAAATTAGCTGCTATTTAAGATTTATTTATTGTTTTGTGAAAAGCAAAACCAGTGTAAAGGTTGAATGTTAGTCCTTTTCCGCTAAATCTTTTTTGCGATCAGTTGCACTGAATGATAAATACTGCAACAAAAAAGTATATCGCTCCAACCAGGTTTCGCTAACTCATTTATAAGCTTTATACATCAGTTGCGGTAACACTAACATGATTCCTGGTAAATACTTTCTTTAATTTATCAATCCGTCTTTTATTTTCTTGCTGTAATAATGAGGGATATAAATTCATCAATGTATTCAACATCATCATGATGAATGCCGGTAAGTACTTCCCCTTAAAAACCATAGATAAAGCAAAAATAGCCACAGCAATAAATGCAATTAAATGATTGATTTCTGCAAGTGTCATTTCGTTACGCAAAATATTCAAATCATTTTGCTCAACTTTATTATTTATCCTAAGCTTAGGATTGAAGAATTTGAAGAAAGTATTTTTTACAGTCCATTTAATCAAACCAATTCCGATGAGTTTGTTGATTTTTTTGCTCTTAATAAAATTTAAATTTGTTAATTTTTCTTGATAGCGTGTTGTTTTGATCAGAAAGGCATTGATTATCATTCCCACAATCCATGAAATAAATACAATAGAAATACCGTTGGTAAGATGTCTGATCACTTTAATATAAGTGGGTTTTAAGAAAGTCGATTAACAACATTTATAATAGATCTTCACTTTCTGCTCCTTTTCGCTCCAGGCAATATACACGTTGTTTTCTTTGCCTAAGCGATACTTGAAACCATTTAACCGGGATTTTTTGAGTTCCTCATATAAAACCTTATCTGGCACATAGTTATCTGCCTTATCTTCAGGTAATACGGCAGGTTCCAGAAAATTGTCCTCCGCAAAAAAGTTATCAGCAATCGTTTTTAAAAAAGTCATCTGATCTTTTTCTTTAGAAAGATCCAGATTGGGATCAGTATCTCCAATTAGATCACTTCCCTTCAATTGAACATGATAAATTTCCTTCCCACCTGCTTTCTTAATGTTAAACACCAAAACCATGTTTTCAGGCTTTCTTCCGTTTAATTCAATTTTGAAGGTATCTTGTGCATTTAAATCAGAGAATGATTTGGTCATTTGCTGATTCACATTCTTAAAATTAACAGCATCGTCTTTAGCTTTGTTGCCCGGTTGGCAAGCCAAAAACAAGGTACTTATGATTATCAGGAGCAATAATTTTCTCATTTCCGAAAATACAAATTTTAAGCTTCTGTTAAATACTTAAATCCTGATTAGCTACTTATTTTATTTATTTAAATTGATATGATTTAATATTGCCGTTGAATGATACAAATATTTGCATGGTTTATGAAATTAAACATTAGCACATTACATTTATGCGGTCTTTTCCCAATGAACATTGGTCCATATGGGAAGTTACATCGAAATCAGATTCAAACAAGTTATGACAGCACACAAAAAATACAATAATTTACAGGTTGAAATTGTAGATTATAAACCAGCCCATCAGGAAGCATTCAAATCATTAAATGAGGAATGGATTTCGACTCATTTTACAATGGAAGATTCTGACTACAAAGTGCTTGATCATCCACAAAGTTATATTTTAGATAAGGGTGGTTGTATTTTGGTGGCCGTTTACAACGGTGTGCCCTCAGGTGTTTGCGCTTTAATTAAAATGAGCGACGGGGAATATGATTTCGAACTGGCTAAAATAGCGGTTGCACCCGCAGTTCAAGGCAAAAACATCGGGTTCCTTCTGGCTACTGCCATCATAGAACGGGCAAAATCTTTGCATGCATCAAAAATTTACCTGGAAAGCAATACGGTTTTGAAACCAGCAATAAATCTTTACCATAAACTCGGTTTCAAAAAAGTAGCTGGCAAACCCACACCTTATGCCCGGTGTAATATTCAGATGGAACTGGTGTTAAAATAATCGGAATAAGATTGTCCTTTTAAATCATGAAACCACTAATAAACCAGTGGATTAATTATTTTAACTTTAAGGCTTCAAGCAGATGATTTAATTTCAATAAGTCGTCTGGTGTATCTATCGCAACAGTTTCAAAATCAGTTACTTTTGTCTGAATATAAAAACCATTTTCAATCCAGCGCAATTGCTCCAGGCTTTCTGCAATTTCCAGAGATGATGGTGGTAATTTGGTAATGGCCGATAAAGCTTCTTTCCGGTAACCATAAATGCCAATGTGCTTATAAAACTGATGCTTTTCTGCCCAAACACCGGGTTCGCCGTTTCTGATAAAAGGAATCGGACTGCGGCTAAAATACATGGCCCTGCCTTTTACATCAATCACCACTTTGGGGCTGTTCGGGTTATAAATACTTTCCTGGCTTTGAATGGATTTGATCAGGGTAGCCAATTGAACTTTTTCCTCCTGAAAACAACTCGCCAATAAATCGATTTGATCAGGCTCGATGAAAGGTTCATCACCCTGAATGTTAATCACGATATCAAAATGGGGGTATTGCTCACTCACTTCTGCACAGCGATCTGTTCCGCTCTGGTGTTGTGGCGATGTAAAAACAAATTCACCGCCAAACTTTTTTACTTCATCCGCAATCCGCTCATCATCAGTAGCGATAACCACCTTCGATAAGCTTTTTGCTTTTAAAGCCTGTTCATACACCCGCTGAATCATTGTTTTACCTGCAATATCAACCAATGGCTTCCCCGGGAACCGGGTAGAAGCATAACGTGCAGGAATGATGCCTATTACCCTCAAATCCACTAAAGGAGACTTTTCCTTTCCATTGTTCATATATCGTTTTTAAAAAATTGAAACAGTGTTAAAGAATCTTTGCCTTCACACCAGGATTTAATTAAAATCTCAGCACATTAAAACATTCTTATACAACTTTGCTTTTCCCTCTTGCCTTTAGCCTCCGTTCAGGGGGCGGGTTAAAACAGGCCGTTTATTTCTGCTTCTATCGACTGGATTACCGTACCCAGATCTTCAGGATTATTGGTGAAATCTAATTTGTCTTTGTCTAAAATTAAAAGTTTACCTAAGTTGTAACCTTTAATCCAGGCTTCATATTTTTCATTCAGCTTGGATAGGTAATCAATCCGGATGCCTGCTTCATATTCACGGCCGCGGCGTTGGATGTTATTAACCAAAGTAGGAACGGAAGCCCTTAAATAAACCAATAAATCAGGTGGTTTAATAAAGGAAGTGATGTTATCAAAAATGGCCCTGTAATTATCGTGGTCGCGGGTGGTCATTAATGCCATATCATGCAGGTTTTCTGCAAAAATATGCGCATCCTCATAAATGGTCCTGTCCTGGATTACATTGCGCTTATTTACCTCGATATCGGTAATCTGCTGAAAACGACTGTTCAGAAAATAAATCTGAAGGTTAAAACTCCAGCGCTTCATGTCGCTGTAAAAATCTTCCAGATAAGGATTGTTATCTACGGCTTCATACAGCGCCTCCCATCCATAATTTTTGGCCAGTAAACCTGTGAGAGTTGTTTTTCCGGCACCGATATTTCCTACAATTGCAATGTGCATTTTTTATTATGTTTTGCGGTGAACGCGATGTGACGAGCGTTATGTACGCTAACCGCATGGCACCTAACGCCAGTTAAAAACTTTTAAAACCAATTAATTTACGAACTTCCCTGATGGTATGCTGTGCGCTTTCACGTGCTTTTAACGCACCATGTTTGGCTACCTGCCTAAGGTAAAGATCATCTTTGGATAGTGCCTCAATGCGTTCTCTGATGGGTGAATTAAAAACAATCATATCTTCGGCCAATTGCTTTTTCATGTCGCCATAACGGATCTGCATTTTATTATATAAACCATCAAAATGCTCCAGTGTATCAGCTGTAGAAACAATCTTCATTAAATCAAATAAATTCTGAATGGCTTCCGGCTTTTCCTGGTTTTCCTCTGTCGGCCCACTATCGCTCACCGCTCTGGCAACTTTTTTACGGATAACCTCCGGACTGTCTGACAGATAAATGCAATTTCCATCACCATCTGATTTACTCATTTTCCCTTTTCCTTCCAGGCCTGGTACTTTGACCAGGTTTTCGGCATAGTTGAAGGCAAAAGATTCAGGAAAAAAATCCGACTGGTACATTCTGTTGAAACGGTTGCCGAAGTTACGGGTCATTTCCAGATGCTGTTCCTGATCTTTACCTACCGGAACCTTGGTTGCGCGGTGAATTAAAATATCAGCTGCCATTAAGGTGGGATAGGTTAATAAACCAGCATTTACATTATCCGGGTTCGATCTGATTTTTTCTTTGAAAGATGCACTGCGTTCCAGTTCGCCCAGGTAGGCATTCATATTCAGGTATAAATAAAGTTCTGAAACTTCAGGTACATCACTTTGCACATAAATGGTTGTTTCCTCCGGATTAATGCCACAGGCCAGGTATTCTACCAAAACGTGGCGTACATAACCATGTAAATCGCCAGGAGTGGGATGCGTGGTTAAAGAGTGAAGATCGGCAATAAAAAAATAGCAGTTATAATCATACTGCATTTTTACAAAATTGGTTACCGCACCAAAATAATTTCCTAAATGTAGCTTTCCTGTTGGCCTGATGCCACTCACCACGGTTTCTTTCATAATGGCACGAAATTAAAAATAAAAACCAAGCAATGTACAACATCGGGTCAATTTTATATCCACAGGGTTTAATTATTTCAAATGCGCTATATGCCATTAAATCTTACCGGCATGATTAAAAATTAGCTTCTGCAATAGTAATTATCTGGCTATTTTATATTTTTGATGCTTATGATTAAACTTTTAAGGCAATTTCACAGAATATGGTATCTTTTCTGGATTGTGTTTTTCTTTGCCTTGTTTTATCCACTTTATTACCTGACTTCCAGAAATGAAAAGTATTATGGAATACTTAATTTTTGCCGGAAGATCAATAGTTTTTTATCCAGTTGCCTGTCAGGCATATTTTTTTCTTTTACCTACGAAGAAAAGCTTGATAAAAACCAAACCTATATTTACTGCGCCAACCACAGTTCCAACCTTGATATCATGATTTTCTGTATCATGGGGCAGGGGAAATATCATTTTATGGGAAAAGATGAATTGCTCAAAAACCCGGTACTGGGCATCTTTTTTAAAACAATTGATATCTCCGTGAACCGCGACAGTAAAATTTCAGCTTTCCGGGCATTTAAAAAGGCTGGTGAAAATTTAGAAAAAGGAATGAGCCTGGTGATCTTCCCGGAAGGCAAAATAGATGTGCATTATCCGCCTAAACTGGGCGAATTTAAAAACGGTCCCTTTCGTCTGGCCATTGACCAAAATATCCCATTGGTTCCGGTGAGCATTACCAATGTATGGAAAATTAACTGGGATGATGGTTCGCAGTATGGAAGTAAGCCCGGAATTTGCGATATTTACGTCCATAAACCCATTAACACCGCTGCTCTTGTGATAGATGATGCTGATGTTTTAAAAGAGCAGGTTTTTCATTTAATAGATAGTAAATTAGTAAAATGAATTTAGACGCCCAAACCATACACAAGATTGCAGATCTGGCCAGGATCCATATTGATGAAAAATCAGTGGATACCCTTATTCCGGAAATGAATAAGATTTTATCTTTCATGGAAAAATTAAATGAGCTGGATACCACTAACGTAAAACCATTGGTATACCTGAATGAATCTACCAATGTTTGGCGGGAAGATACTGTTAAACAGGAAGTTTCTACTGCTGACGGATTAAAGAATGCGGCCAAGCATACTGATCAGTTTTTTATGGTTCCGAAAATTATAGAAAAATAAGGTTTAAAGTCATTTATGGAAGTTCGTTTCTTGCAGGTGCTTCGTATTTTTTAATGCATCCTGTAACATCTTAGCCCTAAATCCTGTCTAAAAAAGAAAAAACATGGAGAAACCACTCATTACCATTAAAGAAATCGGGCGTAAGTATGTCATCGGATCTGAAGTTATCCATGCCCTGAAATCGGTTTCTCTGGATATCAATAAAGGGGAATTCGTAGCTTTAATGGGTCCATCCGGTTCCGGTAAATCTACCTTAATGAATATTCTGGGCTGTCTGGATACACCTTCAAGCGGCACTTATATTTTGAATGGAACCAATGTAAGTCAGATGACTGATGATGCATTGGCAGAAGTCAGAAATAAAGAAATAGGGTTTGTGTTTCAAACCTTTAATTTACTTCCCCGTTCTACTGCGTTAGACAATGTGGCCCTGCCACTCATTTATGCCGGCACCAGCAAGAAAGACCGCCAAAAAAGGGCAGCCAAAGCGCTTGAAAATGTAAACCTGGGCAACCGGATGGACCATAAACCCAATGAGTTATCAGGCGGTCAGCGCCAGCGTGTAGCCGTAGCCAGGGCACTGATTAATGATCCATCCATTATTCTTGCGGATGAGCCTACTGGTAACCTGGATACCAAAACCTCTATTGAAATTATGGGCCTGCTGGAGGAAATTCACAGTAAAGGAAATACTATTATTTTAGTTACCCACGAAGAAGATATTGCGCAACATGCGCATAGAATAGTGCGTATGCGTGATGGTTTAATTGAAAATGATTACCTGAATACTGACGTTAAAAATGTTTCACCTCGTTTACAAGCCCTAAAAGACAGCGGCAGCGACTGGGAAAAAATTAATTAAACCCCTAAATCCCCTGAAGAGGACTTAGGACTCACAAAATAATTTCCCCTCAAAGGGGAGCAGTGGTATGAAAATCTACACTAAAACCGGCGACAAGGGGCAAACCTCATTAATAGGTGGTACCCGGGTGCCAAAGTTCCATTTGCGCATTGAAAGTTATGGCACCGTGGATGAATTGAATTCTTACGTGGGATTAATCATGTGCCAGGATATTGATCCGCAACATAAATTTTTGTTAAAAGAAATCCAGGATCGCTTGTTTACCATTGGATCCTCACTGGCTGCAGATCCTGAAAAATCAAAAATGAAAATTCCTGATTTGCATGACGCCGACATTGTATTGTTGGAAAATGAGATGGATGCGATGAACGAAATCTTACCCTCCCTGAAACATTTTGTGCTGCCAGGTGGAAATACTGTCGTTTCTTACTGCCATATTGCTAGGTGTGTATGCCGGAGAGCAGAAAGGTTAACAGTAGCACTGGCAGCAGACAGCTTTGTAGAAGAGCGTGTTACCGTATATTTAAACCGTTTAAGTGACTATTTGTTTGTTTTGGCACGAAAACTGAATATGGATTTTGCAGCGGAAGAAAATATTTGGATTCCCCGTGTTTAAAAGTGGAAAAATAAGTTTGTTTTGCTCAAAAATTTTAATATACTTTGCGCATTATAAAGAATAAGAATTTAATTGAATTGAAGATATGTATTGGACATTAGAATTAGCATCGCACTTGGAAGACGCACCATGGCCTGCAACTAAAGATGAATTAATTGATTATGGTATCCGTTCTGGTGCCCCTGTAGAAGTGATTGAGAATTTACAGGCACTGGAAGATGATGGTGAGCCTTATGAAACGATAGAAGAGATCTGGCCGGATTATCCGACTAAAGAAGACTTCTTCTTTAACGAAGACGAATACTAGGATTAAAAGAATATAAGCCGCTTCCTCATACGAAGCGGCTTTTTTTGTAGGTTAGTTTTTTACGACCTATGTCTTCCTATCAAATCTGACCAGATTTTAGTCTCCTTATTCAAAAGATTAAGAATGCTTATACTATTGAAAAGCAAGTATTAGGGTTGTGATTTTAAAAATTATTTACATTTTTTAAACAAAATTATAGCCACCGTGTTAATACATCAACATTTACTTAAAAAATTAACACTATGGGAAATTTATTGTATTTAGTCGCAGTCGTTTTGGTTATATTATGGGTCATCGGATTTTTATTCCACGGCTTCGGAGATGTAGGTAACATCATCCACGTTTTATTAGTCATCGCAGTAATTGCAATCTTGCTAAAAGTTATCGGCAGAGCAACCTAAGATACATGAAGAAATATTTACCTTTTTCTAATCAGTTAGATAGGATAAATTAAAGAAAGGCATTTCATTTTTATGGAATGCCTTTCTTGTAACTTTATTTTTTCAGTAACAGTTCCGCTAATTCCAGATCAATAGGGTAGGTGATTTTAATATTGTTTCGTTCGCCCTCTACAATATGAATTTCTTCATGAAGCGATTCGACCACACTGGCATCATCAGTAAAACGCGTAGAAAATTCCTGCTCATAAGCAGTCTTCAGTGTTCTTAAACTAAAGGTTTGTGGTGTTTGTACCAGATAGATTTCATCTCGATTTAAAGCAGATGATTGATTGTTCCTGAGCATCCTCACACTGTCGCTTGATTTCACGGATGCGATAGCATTTCCATTTTCTTCAGCTTGTCTAAAACAGTGATCTATTAATGTTTTTGTAACTAAAGGACGTACAGCGTCGTGAATGGCAACAAAGCTTTCCTCCTTAATGTAATCAACTGCATTTTTAACAGAATAGAAACGTTCAGTGCCGCCATCGATGATCTCGTGTGGAATACGAAAGTTGAATTCTTCACAAAGCCTCCTCCAGTATGCCTGTTGTTCTTTGTTTAAAACCAGTAATATTTTAGGTTGTGTATCGCTCTGTGCAAAAGCTTTAATGGTATGCATCAGAACCGGGAGGTTCTTTAGCAGTAAAAATTGTTTCGGGGTTTCCGTCTGCATCCGATTGCCAGAACCGCCTGCTACAATAATAGCGTAGTATTTCATCTTTTAAGATATGAGATTATAGATATGAGATAGGAGACCTGATTAACTCAAATCTCATATCTCATTACTCAAATCTAGATAATTAGCATGGCATCGCCGTAGCTGTAAAATTTATATTTTTCTTTTACGGCCACCTCATAGGCATTCATTACATTTTCATAACCACCAAATGCACTAACCATCATTAACAAAGTAGATTCCGGGGTGTGGAAATTGGTAATCATTGAATTGGCAATGCTGAAATCATAAGGCGGAAAAATAAACTTACTGGTCCAGTCATTAGCTGATTTTAAAGTCCGGTTAGCTGAAACAGCTGATTCAATGGCACGCATGGAAGTGGTCCCCACCGCACAGATTTTCCTTTTTTCTTCCAGGGCTTTATTTACGATGTTTGCATCTTTTGGCTCAATGATAAACTGTTCAGAATCCATTTTGTGCTTCGTTAAATCTTCCACCTCAACCGTTCTGAATGTACCAAGGCCAACATGCAAAGTAACTTCTGCAAACTCAACACCCTTAAGTTCAAGGCGTTTCATCAACTCGCGGCTAAAGTGTAAACCAGCGGTTGGCGCTGCTACAGCACCTTCATGTTTCGCGAAGATGGTTTGATAACGTTCTTTGTCTTCAGCAGTTGCTTTACGTTTAATGTATTTAGGTAGTGGGGTTTCACCTAAAATTTCTACGTTTCTTCTGAATTCTTCATCTGTTCCTTCAAACAAGAAACGAATGGTACGTCCGCGTGATGTAGTATTGTCTACTACTTCAGCTACTAATAAGTCGTCATCGCCAAAATAAAGTTTATTACCTACACGGATTTTACGTGCAGGATCAACCAATACATCCCACAAACGTAATTCTTTGTTCAATTCACGTAGTAAAAAAACCTCGATTGTAGCACCGGTTTTCTCTTTGTTTCCGTATAAACGGGCAGGGAAAACTTTGGTGTTATTTAATATCATAACGTCTTTGTCATCGAAATAACCGAGTACGTCTTTGAAAATTTTATGTTCAATTTTACCACTGTCTTTATGTAAGACCATTAAGCGGGCTTCATCGCGTTGTTCAGCCGGATTGTTGGCCACTAATGATTCTGGTAAGTTGAATTTGAATTGTGATAATTTCATTCTTGATGAATTTTTTGAGGTGCAAAAATACGAATTTAATTTTTCTTTTCCGTATTTTATCAAACGCAATTAAGTATATTATGTTTTGAGCAGCTATTATTTACTTTCAGCACTGATTTGGAAATCCTTTTAAACAAAATTCATTAGATTTGATATTCTGCTGTAACCTTTTATAGTCTATAGCATCTAATTAACAATTATGATTATTTTTAGGCTAATAGGTGAAAGTTTCCGTTTTGCATTTGATGCATTGCGCCAGAACAAGTTGCGTACCATGTTATCCCTGTTAGCGATAACCATTGGTATTTTTACCATCATCACTGTTTTTTCTGCAGTAGATACTTTTCGCGGCAAACTTCAGTCAAGCGTAGATAAACTAGGCTCCAATACCATCTTCATACAAAAATGGCCATGGAGTTTTGGCGACAATTACCCATGGTGGAAGTATATGAATCGCCCTCAGCCTTCATTACGTGATTTTGAAATGTTAAGAACACGCATGGAAAACGCCCAGGGAATTACCTTTGAAATATCAACAAGCGATAGAACCATCAAATACAGGAGCAGCTCTGTGGAAGGCATTACGGTATCAGCCGCTTCTCACGATTTTGACAAGACCTGGAATTTTGAACTGCAGGCTGGTCGCTATTTTACCGAAAGTGAGAGCAATAATGGTTCCCCGGTTTTATTAATGGGCGCGGATATTGCCGAAGGCTTATTTGGATCAGAAGATCCGATTGGGAAACAAGTGCAGATTTTAGGCCGTCGGCTAACCGTTATCGGGGTATTTAAAAAAGAGGGGGAAGATATGTTTGGAACGACCCTGGATAAAAATGTGAATGTTCCGGTAAACTTTGCCAAGGGGATCTTAGACATTCAGAATGAACGTTATAGTCCGCAGATTACCGTTCGTGGAAATGACCAGGTATCGCTTGAAGAAATTGAAAGCGAGCTTCAGGGCTTAATGCGGTCAATCCACCGGATCAGACCTGGCCAGCAAGATGATTTTGCGCTAAATAAGACGACTATTATTTCCAATCAATTAGATTCCATGTTTACCATGGTGAACTGGGCAGGATGGATCATTGGTGGTTTTTCTATTCTCGTTGGCGGATTTAGTATCGCGAACATCATGTTTGTATCGGTAAAAGAAAGAACAAATATCATCGGCATCCAGAAGTCTTTAGGCGCTAAGAATTATTTTATCTTACTGCAATTTATTTTTGAGTCGATATCACTTTGTATTCTCGGAGGTTTATTAGGCTTGATACTGGTATATCTGCTGGCCTTATTAATTGGTTTGGCTACAGGCTTTAATATCATTTTAGGATTAAACAATATTATTCTGGGTATCGGAATCTCCATCATCATTGGTACCATATCCGGATTCTGGCCGGCTTATTCAGCATCCAGGCTGGACCCGGTTGAAGCGATCAGAAGTTAGTTTACTGTTTTTATACCGCACTTATCTTCGTTCATAAACCTTATTGAAGTGGAAAGCCCGCAAGCCTGATCTTTCATCAGGTGCGGACTTGTAACGGAAAGAAGGACTGCAAGATTCGATGAAATACCGGCTTCCATTTTCAAAAAGCTATGCTGTACCTCATGATTTTTTGCTGTTTATTATTAATGATGCTTTTTCGATATAAAACAAAAACCCTGACTAAAATGAATTAATCAGGGTTTTGATATAATTTGCAATCAACTAAGATGGCTTAGGCCAATTTACCCAATGCTTCTTTAATTCTTCTTAAAGCTTCAACGAGGCTTTCATCAGATGCGGCATATGATAAGCGGATATAATTATTATTGCCAAATGAATCGCCGCCCACTGTTGCCACATGACCAACGTTTAGTAAATATAAGGCCAGGTCTGAAGAATCCTTAATTACATTTCCATCAGCATCTTTCTTTCCAAAAAAAGCACTGATTTCCGGAAAAAAGTAAAATGCGCCATCAGGAAGATTGGTTTTTACGCCGGGAATCTCTTTTAACAGGTTGTATACCAATTCTCTTCTGCGCAGGAAAGCTTCTTTCATTTGCATTACACTTTCCAAACCCTGATCATAAGCTACGATGCCTGCACGTTGCGCAATGGAACAAGTACCCGAGGTAGTTTGTCCCTGTAATTTATCATTGGCTGCTGCAATTTCTTTATTTGCAGCAATATAACCCAATCTCCAGCCCGTCATGGCAAAAGCCTTAGAGAAACCATTTACCACAATCACGCGGTCTTTAATGCTTTCAAACTGGGCAATTGACTCATGTTTATCTACAAAATTAATGTGTTCATAAATCTCATCTGATAAAATATAGATTTCAGGATGCTGCTCAAAAACCTTCACCAATGCGGCCAGTTCATCTTTACTGTATACTGAACCGGTTGGATTGCAGGGTGATGAAAACATAAACAATTTAGATTTGGGCGTAATGGCTGCTTCTAATTGTTCAGGGGTTATTTTAAAATTACTTTCAATATCTGTATCAATAAAAACCGATTTTCCTTCAGCAAGTGTTACCATTTCTGAATAAGAAACCCAGTAAGGGGTAGGGATAATCACTTCATCTTCAGGATCAATCAATGTGAGGATCACGTTTGAAAGGGACTGTTTTGCACCCGTCGAAACTACAATCTGTGAGATATCATAATCCAGATTATTTTCTGTCTTCAGCTTCTTAACAATTGCCTGGCGCAGGTCAGGGTAACCTGGAACAGGGGAGTAGCGGGTGTAGTTTTCGTCTAATGCTTGTTTAGCGGCATTCTTTACATGATCTGGCGTATTAAAATCGGGTTCACCAACACTTAAACTAATGATGTTAATGCCTTTGGATGCTAATTCGCGACCAAGTTTCGTCATTTTAAGGGTTGCAGATTCTGACAGATTGTTGATTCTTCTGGATAAGGTGCTCATGGTTAATTACTTTACAGGCAAATATATAAACCAAATATTATTCTGCACTAAAAATCACATCTTTTTATCATTTAATTTAAGTGATAAACGTATTTTTGTCAAAAAAAATTGTGACCATTAAGAAAAAAGCAATAGCCATTTCACTTGCAATGAGTGTATTATTAATGTTGGCTAAATTTGTAGCCTATTTCATTACAGGCTCTAACGCTATTTTAACAGATGCAGCCGAGAGTATTGTGAATGTAATAGCAGGTAGCTTTGCATTTTATAGTATTTATTTGAGCACCCAGCCCCGGGATGAAAATCATCCATATGGTCACGGTAAGGTAGAGTTCTTTTCAGCCTTTGTAGAAGGAATCTTAATCCTGATTGCAGGAGTAATCATTATCTTTAAATCTTCTTATAACCTGATTTATCCCCACGCAGTTGGCAAACTCCTAGAGGGTACGCTTATCATCGGTATTACGGGTTTAATTAATATGATTGTAGGCTTAAAACTGATCAGTATTGGTGAAAAAGAGCACTCTGTAACGCTTAAAGCGGATGGTAAACATTTATTAACCGATACCTATACCAGTGCGGCCATTGTAGCCGGCCTGATTTTGATTCAGCTGACCCATATTATCTGGCTGGATAGCTTGCTTTCGGTAATGGTTGGCTTTTATATTATCTATTCGGGCTATCAGCTTACCCGCGGCTCAGTTGGTGGACTGATGGATGAAAGTGATTTTACTTTGGTGGAAGAGGTTGTTGATGTTTTGCAGAAAAACAGGCACAATCCGTGGATTGACGTCCATAACCTCCGCACCCAGCAATATGGTCCTGAGTTTCATATCGATTGCCACGTTACTTTGCCTTACTATTTCGACTTAAACCAGGTTCATCGTGAGATCTCACAAATAGATGAACTAATCAATAAAAACGGATTCAGAAAGGCTGAATTATTTATTCATGCAGACCCTTGTTTACCCGAATGTTGCCACTATTGCCATATGAGCGAGTGTAAGGTGAGGGCAGAGGCTTTTAAGCACGAAATTGTATGGACACCTGAAATTGTAATTAAAAATAAAAAACACTTCGAAAATGAGTTACTTTAACGTCAGGGTATATGGTTTACTGATCAATCCGCAAAACGAAGTCCTCGTGAGTGATGAAGAGGAGTATGGTGTTCGTTTCAGCAAATTCCCGGGCGGTGGACTGGAATTGGGTGAGGGTTTATTAGACGGACTTAAACGGGAATTTATGGAAGAATGTCAGGCAGAAATTGATATTATCCGTCATTTTTACACCACCGACTTTTATGAAAAATCTTCTTTTAATGATAGTCAGCTAATCAGCATTTATTACCTTGTTCAGGAAAAAGCACCATTGCAGCTGGCTTTTAAAACTAAAGTTTTTGATTTTGATTCGGAAGGTGAAATTCTACAGGCTTTTCGCTGGGTAAACATTGCAGATCTGATAATAGATGACATTACTTTTAAAACAGACCAGGTAGTTGCCCGGATGCTTAAAGATCAATTTGCAAAATAATCCAGACATTCAATTGCTTACACTTAACCCAAAGGCATATTACTGGTATCCATATAGAGCACACTCCAGCGCTGGCCATCTAAATCAATAAACCCGCAGCCGTACATCCAGCCATCTTTATAAGCGGGTTCGCCATAAACGGAACCTCCGGCTTCAATTACCTTTCTGGCGAGTTCATCTACTTCTTCAGGACTTTCGGCATCGATTGAAAATAAAACTTCTGCACCATTCAGGTGGGCTGGAAGATCCACCCCTGCAAAACCCTCATAAGAAGACCTTTCAAAAAGCATAACTACCAGTTGACCATCACCTACCAGGAAAGAAGCGGAATCATCGCGGACACCATAACTGGAATTGGGTGTAAAGCCAATATGCGTGAAAAAAGCTTTTGATTTATGCACATCTTTAACGGGCAAATTAATCCAGATTGATCTGATCATGGTATTTAGGCTTTAATAAATAATCTAACTGAGATGGAGGAAGCTGTATCATAAATTTAAAATATCATCATGAGCTTATGGAAGGATTTGTGAAAAATTACCATTAACGATGTTTCGACAAGATCAACATGATAAATCTTAATCTAAATTAAAGATTATGATACAGCTTTATTATATTTATTTCTTGGTCGCTTTCTTTTTATATTTTTTGCTCAATTCTTCCGGAGCTACCGTGCAATATGATTTGGTTAAAGCATCTTTTAACGTTTCCGGTTCAATAAATTTAATTTCAAAAATGGTCCAACCTTGTTTACCCCATCCAGCCTGGGCCGGATAAATGGCTGAAGGATCTAAATCAGAAAATTTATTCTGGTCTTTAGGCGTTAACCTGAATACTGCCTTTAAGTTTAAATTATCAATGGTGATAAAAATTTTATCGTCTACTTTGAATGAGTTTTTATTTGCGTTAGGTGCTTCAGCAACATTTTCAAATGATAGCGCAAGATCTCTGAAGGAATCTGGTGTCATATTATTAGGTTTAATTTAATCGATCAATAGAATGGTATTCGGATTTGATTAGGCAAACTTACATCAATTTTGATATTTTCATGGTATATAAAATTCATGTATAGCAGAATGATCTGCTTTTAATCTGTTTAAATCAACTTTTTACATTATACAAAACTTAAAAGGCAAATCTAAATTATAATTGATATAACTTTTGCGGAAATTGTTCGGCATGATTCAGGATCAGGTTTAAAATGTAACTATTTGACTGGTAAACAGCCAGGTCATTTTTAAGCGGATCGATACCATCTGAAAGGAAATTTTTATTTCTGAAATAGCCCATGCCATAAAATTTTCCTTTTTCAATGAGTAAACAACTCATTTCATCTTCTTCTCTGCCTTCATCTACCAAAACAAAACTGGGCTGCAGCTGTTGAATTTCTTCCAGTGCAGTATTTAACTTCTTATTATAAACAGATACAGTTTCTATGCTGCTACAAGCACCAAAACACTGACCATTTTCATGAGCCTTACACCTGCTAGCTGTTTTCTGCAGGTAACAAAGCCGGTCGCAAAGCTGATATTTTTCGATCATCAGGTTCAAAAAATTATAGCCATCCAATAAACTGTTAAAACTCTGTATGGCTTTGCGGTTTGGCTGATGTTTGTCAATTCCCAGGCGCAGGTAACCATTCTGATCTTCGAAAACACATAAATCAAATTTATGCTCATAACGTTTCATGGCCCTGTTATTTTCTGGCCAGAGCCGTTTGATTTCGTTAGCCTCCAGGATTAAAGCCATTAATTCGGTACCACAACGTACATAATCAATGTGGTGAATATTCTTCAGAAAATCCTGCCTTTGCTTATTGGCCTTATTTCCTGAAAAATGACTGGCCACCCGTTTTTTAAGGTCTTTGGCTTTTCCTACATATACAATTTTTCCTTTAGCATCCTTAAAATAATACACACCTGGCTGATTGGGCAAACGTAAAAAAGAGGCTTTATTAAGGTTTGGTGGTAAAATCTGTTCCTTAGATGTTTTTTTAAGCATCTCACCAATCACGCCTTCCTGATCGTGATCCAGAAGCAGGTTAAAAAGAATGCTCGTGGCATCGGCATCACCCGCAGCACGGTGGCGGTTTTGAATGGGAATATTCAGGCTGCTGCACAGTTTACCTAAGCTATAAGATGGTTTTCCGGGTATTAGTTTCCGGCTTAACCTTACCGTACATAATTTTCGGCACTGCAAATCAAAACCTGCTTTATCTAAATGATGTTTAAGAAAAGAGTAATCGAAATTCACATTATGGGCAACAAAAACCTTATCCTGCAACAACTGATAAATTTGCAAGGCAACATCTTCAAAAGCAGGTGCATCAGCCAGCATTTCAGCATCTATTCCCGTTAATGCTGTAATATAATCGGGGATAGGAATGCCAGGATTAATCAGTGTGCTGAATGATTCCACCACCTGATTGCCATCATGAATATTAATGGCAACTTCTGTAATCCCATTTGCTGACGCATGGCCACCAGTGGTTTCAATATCTACAACTGCGTATAACATTTAGGCTTGATTGAAATACAAATTTATACTAAAATAATTAGTATTCCAATGTTTAGGCTTTTTATTGCGCATAAAAAAAGCGGCTACACACTGTATAGCCGCCCGTATTTTATTTTCTGACTGTTAAAGTTTATTTAATAATTTACTCAGATTGGGCTTAATACCAATGGAAATGGGAACAGTATTGAAAGTTCTGTCCTGAATCTTTTTGAATCCATACATATAACCTGCCTCAACAAATAAATTTGCCCCGCCAATATTATATTCAATTCCTGCACCACCTTCGGCAATCCCTAAACTATTTGATCTGTTATTCATTTCTACCTGCAATGTTCCCGCATTCACCGCAGCCTGTGGGGTAAGAATAAAACCTCCGCCGGCACCTGCAAAACCATAAAAAGCCCACTTATCTACAATTTTACGATAACCTAGGGCTATGTTTAACAAATAAGTAGTCGACCGGCCTTTCTGGATGGTATAGGTATATCCGGGGTCTGGTGTAATCTGATTAAAGGTAAAAGCATGCAAACTCACTTTAGGGTAAAGAAAGAGCCCGCTATCACCCAAACCCAGATTGATCCCCAGTGAGGTGGAAAATTTAGGCTTAAAATAATCTGAGGTCTGTCCCATTGGAAAGGCAAAGCCAATACCACTCATGCTGTAAAGCTTGTCTGGTCTGCCCGTTTGTGCACTCGCATTCATAGATAATGCGGCACACAGCATTATGATCGGTGTTAAAAATCTGATTTTCATATATTAGTTATTTGTTAGTTTATTTACTTTTTGCAACATGTCTGTCATGTTAAACGGTTTTTCCAGATAATCATCCGGGTGATACTGTTGCGAAGTGATATAATTTTCATCATATCGTGCTGATGCTAATATGACTGGTATGTTTTCAGTTTCCATATTTAAGCGGAGCTCTTTAAATACCGCACGGCCATCCATTCCGTTTAACATGATATCTAATATAATCAGATCGGGCTGGTATTCTTTAATCGTTTTAAATATATACCTGGGTGATAATAAAGGGTAAACATCATATTGTTCTGCCTCTAATGCAAGTTGAAAGACTTCCAAAATATCAGGATCATCATCTACAACTAAAATTCTTTTCAAAATGGGTAATCGGATTAATAAGTAACTGGACTATGCTAATACAATTTTTCGCTAAGAATGTTTTGGCAGGAAAAGAAAATAACAGCCAGGACTATTCCATATTGGGTGGATGAATAACACACAACATTCGGAATGATAAGCAGATTAAATAATCCTATACGAAAATAAATAAAATAACTATCTTTAAAAGATTGAAATACAATATTTTACCTTTAAAATAACCTATATAATCAACAGGCTTTAATCAATTACCTAATCCCATGAAAAACAAAATTAATCTTTTAAATATTTCCATTACCAATAAGGTAATCGAACTTCAGGAGCGCGGATATGACTGTGATTTCCTCTTACTTGCAAACGGAAGCTTACTCTGCATGCAAACCAATACCCATCATACCATTAACAGTGTATCTATCCGAATGCTGGAACATGGCTTCGACTTCTTTGGACAATGTTATAAAAATGTACATTCAATTGAAACCGGAAACGGTGAACGTGGCGTATTGCTTACGGAAACGATCTTATAAACAGTTATGATATCACCTGTCATTATTTCTTACATCAGATCATTCTGGTTCTAATCATTTAATGATAAAAACAGATAAACATTCCTGTAAGTTTTGATAGATAGGGATTTATTTTGTAGGTTAAATTTTATATCTGTTTATTCTGGTAAGATTATTTTAGCTTTTCAGCTGATATAGAGTTACTTTATCCTATTGTCACAATATTTAAACAATTCAGCACCTCTTTAGAACCTGATTTTATTTCATGTTTAAGTTTTATTAAATATATTTAAGCAAAAATGAAGTATACTTTTATTGCAAAAGGTGAGTAGTTAATTCTACTTATTTTCTGATCAGGAATAATCGCATTATCTCAGTATAAAAAAACATCAGCCGCATCAATTGTGTTAAACCTCTTGGTGTATTTTAATAACACATCCAAAGCGCAGCATCATTACATGAAAGAAATATTTGACCGGCTATCTGACGACTTTAGTAAACTCACTACTCAACGTTACAGTACCAGTTTTTCATTAGGCATTTATTTCCTGGGTAAGGAATTACGTCAGCCCATTTACTCCATTTATGGTTTTGTGCGCCTGGCCGATGAAATAGTAGACAGCTTTCATGATTTTGATAAAAAATATTTGTTGGATAAATTTAAACAGGACACTTTTGAAGCTATCGAGCTGGGAATCAGTTTAAATCCCATTTTAAATGCCTTTCAGAAAGTGGTGAATCAGTATCAGATTGATCATAAACTGATTTCACTCTTTTTAAACAGCATGGAAATGGATCTTCTGGAAAAAACCTATACACCAGAGTTATATGGAACATACATTTTAGGCTCTGCTGAAGTGGTAGGCCTGATGTGCTTAAAGGTTTTTACAGGTGGTGATGAAATAGAATATCAGCAGCTAAAACCTTATGCAATGAAATTAGGCTCTGCATTTCAGAAAGTTAATTTCCTGCGGGATGTGAAAGCTGATTATCAAAGTTTAAACAGATGCTATTTCCCGGATGTAAACCTCAACAAGTTCTGTGATATTGATAAAAGGGCCATTGAAAAAGAAATAGAAGCAGAATTTGCCAATGCGCTGATTGGAATTAAGATGCTGCCTGCAAATTCCAGAAATGGCGTTTATCTTTCCTACGTCTACTACAAAAAGCTATTTTCTAAAATTAAAGCTTTAAGTGCAGAGAAAATCATGATGGAACGGATCAGAATTTCGAACCATCTTAAAATCGGTTTAATGTTTGATTCCATGATCAGACATAAATTAAATGTGATTTAAAATTCATGAAAGAACAGGTTATTCTTATCGATGTAAATGATTTTCCGTTAGGTGAAATGGAAAAACTGGAAGCCCATCAGAAAGGAGTACTTCATCGTGCTTTTTCTGTATTTATATTTAATACAAAAGGAGAATTGCTTTTACAGCAACGTGCCATAGAGAAGTACCATTCCGGAGGTTTATGGACCAATACCTGCTGCAGTCATCCACGGCCGGGTGAAGATAATCTTGATGCTGCCAACCGCCGACTTATGGAAGAAATGGGCATGAAAGCCAGTTTAAATTATGGGTTTAATTTTATTTACCGTGCCGAATTTGAAAGTGGCTTAACAGAGTATGAGCTGGATCATGTTTTTTTTGGACAATCTGACCTGCTTCCGGTTATAAATCAGGATGAGGTGGAAAACTTCAGGTATATTAATTTAGAACTGCTCAAAGAAGAATTGGTTCATCATCCAGACGCTTATACACCCTGGTTAAAAATATGCCTGGATAAGGTCATTGAGCATGTAGCAATAGAATATAAATAAAAACGGGCATACAGCCTAAGCCATATACCCGTATCTAAATTAACGCTCTCGGCAGCAAATATACGTTCAGAATCTGTATAATTCCAAATGATTTAATATTTCTTTTACTTTAAGATTATATAAAAAAATATTAAGATCAAGTTAATATGATGTAACCATTTATTAATTAGTGAGTTATTAAATAAATAATATTCATATTTTTTTAGCTTAAGCTTCATTTTTTTTATCTTACTCAAAATAAATCCTACCAATTTTTTCATTATAGGTATAAATGGTCTATGATTAAATAATCTCTAAAGCTAAATGAGATTGGAGAAATGAGATCAATTCTCAACTTTTTCAAACTTAAATCTTTTCTTAATGTGATAGTTGAAATATCGCCCCTTAGATGTGGCTGCCTTAAATAATTTAAAAGTTCTTTCCGGAACATCCAGGTACTGATAAACCAATCCTGTTATAAATGTGATGGTGAGTAATTTTAATGCTGGCTGGTAGCTAAAATATTTGATTACGGACGATGGCATTATTAACCTTTTAATTAATCGTTCGCGTGAAGCTCAGATTCCTCTTTAGCTGCCCTTATCTTTTCTTTCTTCAGGTCTATCCTGATGATGTTATATAAACTCATATACACATTAGCGATCCATACAATAGCGAAAAAAGAAACGATATAACCACGCCAGTCTGGATAAATTAAGGTATACTTGGTGATAAAGAGGATGATCAGGGTAACGTAATGACTAAAACAATATTCGCAGGTAAATACATAGAAAAACTTTCTTTTCACCAGGCGATTACAGTTTTTAGAACGGTCAACGCAAAATTCTCTGGCCTCCCGGAATATTTCTTCTTTGGTAACGGTCCAGGCAATACAGGCAACAGGTAAAGCCAGTACGAAAAGGTAATAAATAGGTGATTCCATAAGGGGTAAATAGTTTCGCTGTAAACGATTTCAATAATAATAACCTGAAAATGGATTAAATGTTTAATGCGTGTATTAAACATTTTTATCCCTCCATTGTTAATCAGCTAATCAATATTAAAATATAATGGAAAGATCAGAAATATTAGACCTGCTGGAAGTAATCAATCAACAGGTGAGTTCTTCAGTTTTGGGTGGCCGGGAGGACGATTATCAGGAACTAGAAAGTATGGGATTAATTACCATTAACAGGGATGCCGCACAATGGGCAGCGACCATAACACCTGCAGGAATTGCTTATCTGGGACACGATTAACTGGATGCGGGTGTATGAAATTAAACCGATTTATAGATTAAATCTTTTAGATTTGTGCTAAGTTTAGAAATCAGGCATATTGATAGATGCCGATTCTGCTTACACTTATGAACGATTTTCAACTCCGAACGGTTAATGTAACCAGATACGTTACGCCTCTGCGCGAAGGTGGCTCTATGCCGGCCATTGCTGAGGCAGATGACGGTTTTTTATATGTATTGAAATTTCGTGGTGCCGGACAAGGGCCACGTGCGCTGATTGCAGAACTGATTGGTGGTGAAATAGCCAGAATACTTGGCTTTCGGATACCAGAACTGGTTTTTGCTCAGCTGGATGAGGCCTTTGGCCGCACAGAACCAGATGAAGAAATTCAGGATTTACTGAAGGCCAGTGTAGGTTTAAATCTGGCCTTACATTACCTTTCAGGTGCCATTACTTTTGATCCAACGGTAACTGTTGTTGATGCTAAGCTGGCTTCGCAAATTGTGTGGCTGGATTGTTTTCTTACGAACATGGACCGTACTTGCCGCAATACCAATATGTTGATGTGGCACAAAGAACTCTGGTTAATTGATCATGGTGCATCTCTATATTTTCACCATTCCTGGCAAAACTGGGAGGAGCAGGCCATTCGGCCGTTTTTCTTAATAAAGGATCACGTGTTGCTTCCAGGGGCATCCGAACTGGAACTGGTTGACCAGGAATTTCACGCTATTCTTAACGCAGAAAAAATTGCCGCCATCATAGATTTAATTCCTGATGAGTGGCTGGAGGGGGAAAGCAATTTCCCGACTAAAGAGGCCCATAGAAAAGCCTATGCTTATTTTCTGCAAACCCGTCTGAATAATTCGCAAATCTTTTTAAAAGAAGCACAGCATGCCAGAGAGATTCTTATTTGAGTATGCTGTGATCCGTGTGATGCCAAGGGTAGAACGCGAAGAATTTTTGAATGTGGGCATCATTTTGTTCTGCGCAAAGAAAAAGTTTTTAAAAAGCATCTTTTTTCTGGACGAACTTAAGGTCAGGACATTTTGCACAAAAATTGACTTTGAAGAATTATCTGCGAACTTAACAGCTTTCGAAAGAATCAGCGTGGGCGCAAAAGGATCAGGTCCAATCGGTGAATATGATCAGGCTTCCAGGTTTCGCTGGTTAACAGCCACCAGAAGTACAGTGGTTCAATGTTCAAAAGTTCATCCTGGCTTTTGTATGGATGCGGAAGAAACCATGATCAGGTTACATCAGGAGCTGGTACTTTAATTTCCGCATTAATAAATCTATTATACCTAAGCACATTCCCTTGTCAAAAGAATATTTCAAAAACCTTCAGGATTTGCTTCATATGGAGCGTGAAGAAGATTTACAATCGTATTTAAAACTTACTCAAAATACCTCAGCTGCAGACCGGAGAGCCCTCGGATTAACCTGGTACCCCATAGCCATCAGGAATACAGAAATTGGAAAAGGTGATTATTTATCAGTAGAACTGGAACGTACCACGCATCAGGAGCTGTCTCATCAGTTCCGGTTTGGTGCTGCCGTGGTTATATTTTCCAATCATGATCCGAAAGCAGACCAGGTGGAAGGCATCGTCACCCATCAAAGCGGGAACAGGATGAAAGTTAGTTTTCGGATAGATGAACTGCCAGACTGGACGAGGGATGGTAAACTGGGTGTTGACTTACTTTTTGATAATAATAGCTATGATGAAATGCAATATGCATTGAAGCAGGCTACAAACCTTACAGATGAAACTGCTGAAAATAAGCTCATTAAAATCATCACGCTTGGTGAAAAACCTTCATTTGAACAGGAAGTAAAATTCACCATTCCGAACTTGCTTAACGCCTCGCAGCAACGTGCTGTACATCAGATTATAGCTGCAGATCACCTTGCTATTGTTCATGGTCCGCCAGGAACAGGCAAAACCACTACCATAGTTCAGGCGATAAAGTCACTCTTCAAACACCATAATCAAAAAATTCTGGTCGTGGCCCCTAGTAATACGGCAGTAGATTTACTGACGGAAAAATTAGTACTAGAGGGTTTACATGTAATCCGCATAGGAAATCCGGCACGGGTTTCAGAAAAACTGCTATCAGCAACTTTAGATCATCAAATGGCGGATCATCCGGAAATGAAAATGATCAAAGCGCTGAAAAAACAGGCTAATGAATATAAGAACATGGCACATAAGTACAAGCGCAGTTTTGGAAAGGCTGAGCGTGACCAACGAAAGGCACTTTTTGATGAAGCGCATAAAATTGGCAGAGAGGTAGAAAAGACCGAAGCCTACATGATGGATCAGCTGTTTAATAAAGCACAAGTCATTACAGCTACATTAGTAGGTGCCCATCACCATACAGTTCGACACCTTAAGTATGGTACTGTGGTGATTGACGAAGCAGGACAAGCACTAGAACCTGCCTGCTGGATTCCGATTTTAAAAGCCAAAAAATTAATTTTAGCAGGAGATCATTTTCAATTACCGCCAACCATAAAATCTACAGCGGCAGCAAGAAAAGGATTAAGTAATACTTTGCTGGAGAAGCTGGTAAGTCTTCACCCTGAATCTGTTGTGCTTTTAAATGAACAATACCGAATGAATAACAGCATTATGGGTTATTCATCAAAAGTATTTTACGAGGACCGTTTAACTGCACATTCGTCCGTTTCTGGCCAATTGCTTTTTGATGGTGACGAGCCGATAAAATTTATTGATACTGCGGGTTGCAGCTATGACGAAAAGCTGGAAGGCACCAGCACCATCAATCCGGATGAGGCTGCATTTTTGGTCAGACAACTGATTCATCTGCTCAGCCGATTGGAAACTGATTACACTATCGCAGATTTTCCAAGCATTGCGGTCATTTCTCCATATAAACAGCAGATCCAGGTTTTGAAAGAATTACTATCAACAGAAACATTATTTTTGAAATACCAGCATAAGATTGCGGTGAACACCATTGATAGTTTTCAGGGGCAGGAGCGTGATGTGGTATATATTAGTTTAACCAGGAGCAATACAGCAGGAAGTATCGGCTTTTTAGCTGATACCAGAAGAATGAATGTAGCCATGACGAGGGCCAAAAAGAAATTAATCGTGATTGGCGACAGCTCTACACTATCTAAGGCTAAATTTTATGCAGATTTTATAAATTATACCGAAAAACGCAATGCTTATTCCAGTGCATGGGAACTTATGGACCTATAAGAAGATTTATGCATAATGTCATTTTTATAGTCGTAAATTATTATTTTTGAGCTGATTAAGCTGGATTTCAATTCATTAGGATTTTATACATTGAGGCAAAGTAAAGTTGATTGTAATCCATTTGAATCCGCGTTCGGGGATTTAAATATCACAGCATCTAAATAATCTGTTTCAATGAATCAAGGCCTGAAAATTTTAATTGTGGATGACAGCGAATTAATGCGAATGGTTATCAAAGGTTTTTTAAAGAAGTTTCTTTCTGGATTCGAAATTTCTGAAACGCCTGATTTATCAGAAACTTTTAACCTCCTTGCCAAAAAGGATTTCGATTTTGTTCTATTAGATATCAACATGCCCAAAGGAGATAGTAATCCGGATACTGTAAGAGAAATTCTGTCCATACAGCAGAATATTAAAGTCTGCATGTTTTCAGGCAATGATAAAAGCACACTCGAACAGGCTTATCGCAATGCCGGTGCTATCGGTTATATCCAAAAAGACAACAATATAGCGACATCACTGAATGAAGTGTTAACCAACAACTTCTAACTTTTGATCTTCCAGTTTTCCTGAAATGGAAGCACCGGCAATCAGCAGTTCATTGGTAATCATTTTGGTATATTCCGTAATTTCAGTTTTAAAATCTTTGACAGATGAGCCGGACCTGATTTCCTCCAGTCTTTTTTCCCACTGACCGGTAAGTTCTGCCTGTGCAATCTGCTTGTCTTTTACTACCTCGTAAACGGCTAATCCTTTGGTAGTAGGGACCAGGTTTCTTTTTTCACGTGTAATATAGGTTCGGGTAATGAGCGTTTCAATAATGGATGCCCGTGTTGCCGGCGTACCTAACCCACTATCTTTCATCGCATAACGCAGCTCTTCATCCTCAATTTCTTTACCACAGGTCTCCAGCGCTTTAAGCAGAGATGCCTCATTGTACATAGACTTTGGTTTAGTCTGTTTTTCCAGTAAAGATTTTTCAGTGATGGGCAATTCTTCACCTACAGCTACCTTCGGCAGGGCCGCATTATCCTCATCCTTTTTATCATCGTCTGCTTCATTAAAAACAGCACGCCATCCTGCTGAACGTATAACTGTTCCGTTGGCCAGAAAAGTTAATCCAGACTGAATGGTAATTTTAGTAATTTCTTTCAGACACTCCTGGTGAAAGGCCTCAATCATTCTGCCTACCACCATATCATAAACGGCCTGCCTGTCGCTACTTAATCCATAAGCTTCTACACCAGTAGGTAAAACCGCATGGTGATCAGTCACTTTCTTTGCATTTACACTTCGTTTATTGAGTTTAATGGTTTGTAAAAACTGCGCCTGTTTGCCAAAATCCGGATGATTGGTGAATTTATCAATCAAATCTGGTACGCCTGCAAATACGTCATCTCCAATATATCTGGAACCAGTACGCGGATAAGAAACCAGTTTGCTTTCATATAAATTTTGTAATATGCCCAGTGTCTGATCGGCAGTATAACCTTTCTTTTTATTGGCTTCCTGTTGTAAACTGCTGAGGTCGTGCAGCAACGGGGGCGGTTCTTTTCTGGGTTTAGCCTCCACAGCCGTAATTTTCCCACCAGCAGGAAAGCCTGAGGGAACATCTTCCACAAGCGAAAATAATTTTTCAGCTTCTTCTTTCTCTTTATAATTGGTGGTTGAAACCGCTTTAAAAACCTGTTCATCCTTCACAAGCAGAATACTGATTTGATAGTAGGTTTGCGGTATAAAGTTTTTAATTTCCAGAAAGCGGGCACAAATCATGGCCAGAGTGGGTGTTTGTACCCTTCCTAAAGATAAAACCGTTCTGTTCCCGGCCGAAATACTGAGCGCCTGTGTGGCGTTCATGCCCACCAGCCAATCTGATTCGGAACGACAGTGTGCAGAATTAAACAATGTGTCATAATCCGTTCCGGGCTTTAAATTCCTGAATCCATCTTTAATGGCTTCATCAGTTTGTGAGGAAATCCAAAGCCTTTTAAAGGGCTTTTTACATTTCAGGTAATAGTAAATGTAACGGAAAATCAATTCGCCTTCGCGTCCGGCATCCGTTGCCACAATGATCTCAGTGGCCTCATCAAAAAGTTTTTTAATGGTATCCAGCTGTTTTCTTACCGCCGGATCTTCTACAAAACCATCTTTGGTTTTGATTTTGCGAATAGCCAGTTTAAATTTTGCCGGTAACATAGGCAAATGCTGCCTTCTCCAGCCAATAAAGCCATAATCCTGCGGTGGGGCCAGTTGTAATAAATGCCCAAAAGCCCAGGTAAAAGAATATCCTTTACCTTCAATGTATCCATCTTTTCTGGTAGTGGCCCCGAAAACTTTAGCAAGTTCACGACCAACAGAGGGCTTTTCTGCAATTACAATCTTCATGAATGGGGCTTATTTTTCAAACCCCAAATATCGCTAAAATAAGTCATCAGCAGCTTAATTTTTTACTCACACTGTAAAGTCTTGTGCACTAAACATTTTGCTGCTTTGCGTGTTAGGCCCATATATTTTTAGTAACAATTGTGAGCCTTATTAATCTTAGCATATGAATGGAAAAACAGTATAACCTATTTAATCATGAAATTCAGGTCCATTTTGAACCAAGGTTAGTCAGGGTATTTAGTGATGCTGCACTTTGGGCATTCCTGGAAAATGATACTGGTACACGATTTGAGATTTTAGTAAAAACCATTAAAGCAGATTACCTGACTCATTACGGGGCAGCATTAAAGATCAGCAACGATTCTCTGATTGTAGAGATTCTGGTTCACGTGTATTGTGATTATATCGGTTTAAGATTTAATCGTGTTGTGAAAATTAAATACATTCAAAATCTGGTCAATAAGTTATTGGAACGTGCCGAGGTAGTAGACTGCGGGGAACGGAGTGTAGACAGTAATCGCTGGGTTTGGGATCTGCTTGCACGATATAAAACGGCTTTTATCAAAATACTACCCAAAAACTTAAACAGGAGAAAATTAAAATCTTAACGTATGGCTAAAGTTCTTTTGCCAAATTCACCAGGAAGCCCTTTAGTTTTTCTAAAGAATCAATAATCTTTTGATTTTCCTTCACATCTGATTTATTGTGCTTTAAATGTTCCTTAGCGCCCTTTAAGGTAAAGCCTTTTTCATCCACTAAATTGAAGATGATTTTAAGGTTTTCAATGTCTTCCGGCGTAAAAAGCCGGTTGCCTTTCTTATTTTTCTTGGGCTGAAGGATATCAAATTCCTTCTCGTAAAAGCGGATTTGAGAGGCGTTAACATTAAACATTTCAGTCACTTCGCCCATCGTATAATACATTTTATTAATGTCTCTTTCTTTGTACGGCATAACTTGTGCTTGATTGTTAAGGGTTTACATCGATTAATTAAAGCTTTCAAATGTAGCTCGATTTTTCCTGATTAACGCAATAAAATTTTAATTTTGTTCCTCCAACATTTAAAATAATGACAGCTAAAGAAATAAGACAAGCCTTCCTTCATTTTTTCGAACAGAAACAACATCATATTGTTCCGTCGGCACCCATAGTGGTTAAAAACGATCCTACCTTAATGTTTACCAACGCCGGGATGAACCAGTTTAAGGATTTGTTTTTGGGTGAGGCTGCCATTAAATATGCAAGAGTTACAGATACACAACGTTGTTTAAGGGTATCAGGAAAACATAATGATCTGGAAGAAGTAGGGATTGATACCTATCACCACACTATGTTCGAAATGCTGGGCAACTGGAGTTTTGGCGATTATTTTAAAAAGGAAGCCATTGCCTGGAGCTGGGAATTATTAACTGAAGTTTATAAAATACCTAAAGCACAATTATATGTGACCTATTTTGAAGGTGATGAAAAGGAGGGTTTAGCAAAAGATCAGGAAGCTTACGACCTTTGGAAACAATACGTGGATGAAAGCCATATTTTACCCGGGAATAAGAAAGACAATTTCTGGGAAATGGGTGAAACAGGTCCCTGCGGACCATGTTCTGAAATTCATGTAGACTGCCGTACGGATGAAGAAAAAGCATTGGTTAGTGGCGCTACTTTGGTCAATGCCGATCATCCGCAGGTCATAGAAATCTGGAACAATGTATTCATGCAGTTTAACCGCCTGAAAGACGGTTCGTTGCAAAGCTTACCCGCAAAACATGTTGATACCGGAATGGGTTTCGAACGTTTGGTACGCGTTTTACAACAAAAAACTTCCAATTACGATACGGATGTTTTCCAGCCAATGATTCAGTTTATTGCGGAGAAATCAGGTATTCCATACGGTGCTGATGAAAAAACGGATATCGCCATGCGTGTAATGGCCGATCATATTCGTGCGATCTCATTTGTGATTGCCGATGGTCAGTTGCCATCCAATAACAAAGCGGGTTATGTGATCCGCAGGATTTTACGTCGTGCAGTTCGTTATGCCTACACCTTTTTAAATTTCAAAGAACCATTTTTGAATCAACTGGTACCTCTGCTGGCTGAACAGTTTAAAGGTGTTTTTGATGAATTGGTTGCACAACAGGATTTTGTGCAAAAAGTGGTTTTGGAAGAAGAAGTTTCCTTTTTGAGAACCTTATCAGCAGGTATAAAAAGATTTATTGAATATATTAATCCCATACAAAAAATGGGTATCGTAAGTTTTCTTGGTCCAAACACTGAAAAATATCCTGTAGATGAAACAAAAGTAAAAAATCATGAATCGAAGGTTATTTCTGGATTATTTGCATTTGAACTTAATGATACTTACGGGTTTCCAATAGATTTAACAGAGTTGATGGCTAGAGAAATAAATTGGAGTGTCGATATGGAAGGCTTTAATAAGTACCTTGGTGAACAAAAAAATCGTTCTCGTGCAGCCACAGCCATTGATACTGGTGACTGGATAATTGTGAATACCGATGATCAAAGTGAATTTGTGGGTTATGATGATCTGGAAATTGAAACGGAAATTTTAAAATACCGCAAGGTTAAAGCAAAAGGGAAGGAGCAATACCAGATTGTACTGCGCCAGACACCTTTTTATGCTGAAAGTGGCGGTCAGGTAGGCGATACAGGCCGCTTAGAGGATCACAGCCGCCAATTTTGGGTAGACATTACAAATACTAAAAAAGAAAATGGGTTAACGGTACATTTTGCAGATATCCTGCCCGATAACCTGGAAGGGAAATTCTGGGCAGTGGTAGATGAAGATAAACGTGTGCTCACTGAAGATAATCACTCCGCAACCCATTTGTTGCATGCGGCTTTAAAGCAGGTTTTAGGTCAGCATGTGAACCAGAAAGGTTCATTGGTGAATGCCGATTACTTACGTTTCGATTTTTCTCATTTTGCTAAAGTAACCGATGAAGAACTGGCGCAGATTGAAGTCATTGTGAACCAGAAGATCCGGGCCAACATCAAACTAAAAGAACAAAGAAACGTACCTTACCAAGATGCCATTGAAAGTGGCGTTACAGCATTATTTGGTGAAAAATATGGTGATTTTGTTCGGATGATTACGTTTGATGACCATTTCTCCAAAGAACTTTGTGGTGGTACCCACGTAAAAGCAACCGGGCAAATCGGTTCATTTAAAATTGTTTCTGAAAGTGCAGTTGCAGCAGGTGTACGCCGGATTGAGGCCATTACTGCCGACAAAGCCGAACAATATTTTTTAGATCAGCGTAAAGAACTTGGCCATTTAAAGGCCTTATTAAATGGTTCAAAGGATTTATCTGCCGCTGTTCAGGCTTTGCTGGATGAAAATGCTAAGCTAAAAAAGGAAATAGAAAAAACCACTTTAGAGCGCGTTGGCAATTTAAAGAACGAAATTGTGCATCATGTGAGGGGCATAAACGGGGTAAACCTGATTGCCCGGCACCTGGATTTACAGAGTGCTGATGCGGTTAAAAATCTCGCCTTCTCACTAAAGGATATGGTTGATAATCTTTATTTGGTATTTACGACCGAAATTGACGGTAAGCCAGGTATTACGGTGATGTTATCTGATGGACTGGTAAAACAAGGCATGAATGCATCCAATATCGTTCGTGAATTAGGAAAGGAAATTCAGGGAGGGGGCGGTGGTCAGCCGTTTTATGCTACTGCCGGTGGTAAAAACCCTGCAGGCTTAGCCTCGGTACTGGAGAAAGCAGAAAGTTTCATCCCGCAAGGTTAATTTGCCTGATGAACGAAGTATAAATTTTTAATAAATCCATTTGCTGAAATTGCCTTAACCGATAAAATCGATTGAGGCAATTTTGTGTCTGATCTTACTTAAGAGAAAATTAATTCGTTGTTTCTCTTTGCCATGACGGCCCCTGAATGAACTACCGGAATAATTTATTAATGATATTTCCGCAAGGCACGAATCGCAATGAAGAGTCCGATCATAGTTAAAAATGCACTTAAGATAAAAGGTGCTCCTGGAAAATAGAGGGGAGTCCCGTCCTGAATAAAATAGACAAAGATATGGCTGGCCAGCCAAGGACCGATAATCGCTGCCAGGCTTTGCAAACTGGTGGTGATTCCCTGAATTTCGCCCTGCGCATTTTCAGGCACCTGGTTAGAAATAATACTTTGCATCGCTGGTCCGCCGATTCCGGCGAGGCAATATGGAATAATAAATAACATCATCATGGTTCCATTTTTGGCAAAAGCAAAACATACGAACCCCACTACATAAAGCATCAACCCAAAATAGATGGCTTTTCTGTTCCCGATTTTTGGAATGATAATCCGGATCAATCCACCCTGAACCAGCGCAACCATTATTCCAACCACTGCCAGCGAATAACCAATCATGGTTGGTGTCCATTGAAATTTTTCAATCACATAATATGACCAGTTTGATTGTACGGAATGACTGGCGATATAAAGAAGTAACAGCGTAGCAAGCAGGCCTAAAATGGCAGGATATTTTGATGCATTGATAAATGAGCCTATAGGATTGGCACGTTTCCAAGAAAATTTTCTTCTTTTGTCTTTTGATAAAGATTCAGGCAAGATGAAATAACCATATAACCAGTTGATCAATGACAAGCCTGCTGCAACCATGAAAGGCACGCGTAAACCAAACTGACTAAGCAAACCGCCGCCTACTGATCCCAAAATAAAACCCAGGCCAAATGCCGCACCAACTAAACCAAAATTCTGTGCCTTTTTTTCAGGCGTAGAGATATCGGCAATGTAGGCCATTCCGGTTGTAAAACTCGCTCCGGTAATTCCGGCTATAATTCGTCCAATAAAAAACCAAAAAATAGATGGGGCGAAAGAGAGGAATAAATAATCGATTCCTAAACCAAACAAAGAAAAAAGCAATACAGGCCGCCTGCCATACTGATCACTCAAGCCGCCCAATATGGGAGAAAAGATGAATTGAGGCAGTGCAAAAGCCACCATTAAATAGCCGCCATAATCTGCAGCAACACTTGTACTTCCGCCGGTAAATTCCTTTATTAAATTTGGCAGCACCGGAATAATAATTCCGAATCCTGTACAATCAATCAAAAGCGTAATCATGATGAAGATCATCGCCGATTGTTTCTGCTTAGCCATAAGTTTGCGTTATATACAAAAATAGAATTTTGAAGTTAATCTTTTAAGTGTTATCATTTTAATGAGGAAAAATAAATTAAATGGCTTGTATAAAAAAAAAACTTATTTAAATACGACTGTAAGAACACCAAAAAAAACTTTCATCTAAAAACCTTTAGCTACAGCCAAAACTTTTCCACAATGCCTTATTTCGGCATATTTTTGCTAAATTCGCAAGGTTATAACAATAGCTTTTTGAAACATCGTTTTTGATAACGAGAATAATAATTTATGGCAGAAGATTTAGAAAATCAACAAAACGACAAAATCATCCAGATTAATATAGAGGAGCAGATGAAATCGGCCTACATTGACTATTCAATGTCGGTAATCGTATCAAGGGCTTTGCCTGATGTACGTGATGGATTGAAACCGGTACACCGCCGTGTTTTATATGGCATGCTTGATCTGGGCGTTACCAGTAATAAACCACATAAAAAATCTGCCCGTATTGTTGGTGAAGTGTTAGGTAAGTATCACCCACATGGTGATGCATCCGTATATTTCACCATGGTTCGTATGGCTCAGGACTGGAGTTTGCGTTACCCGATGGTTGACGGACAGGGAAACTTTGGTCACATTGATGGTGACTCACCAGCCGCAATGCGTTATACAGAGGCCCGTTTCTCTAAAATTGCAGAGGAAATGCTGGCTGACATCAATAAAGATACAGTAGATTTCCAGCTGAACTTTGATGATACCTTACAGGAGCCAACAGTATTACCCGCAAAAATCCCTAATTTACTGGTAAACGGATCTTCAGGTATTGCAGTAGGTATGGCCACGAACATGGCACCGCATAACTTAACTGAAGTAATAGATGGCGTTGTAGGCTATATTGACAATCATGATATCACGATTGAGGAGTTGATGAAGTTTGTTAAAGCTCCTGATTTTCCTACAGGCGGGATCATTTACGGCTATACCGGGGTAAAGGAAGCTTTCGAAACAGGTCGTGGACGTATCGTGATGCGTGCAAAAGCCGAAATTGAAAGCATTAAAGACCGTGAGGTGATCATCGTAACTGAGATTCCTTACCAGGTAAACAAAGCACAGATGATTGAGCGTACGGCTGAATTGGTTGGCGAGAAAAAACTGGAAGGTATTTCGAACATTAAAGATGAATCCAATAAAGATGGTATCCGGATCGTTTACGAAATTAAACGTGATGCCAATGCTTCAATCGTTTTAAATAACTTATATAAGTATACTGCACTACAAACTTCTTTCAGTGTAAACAACATTGCATTGGTGAAAGGGCGTCCGCAAATGTTAAATCTGAAAGATTTAATCGTACATTTTGTGGATCACAGACACGATGTGATTATTCGCCGTACCAAATATGAATTATCTGAGGCAGAAAAACGGGCACATATTTTAGAAGGTTATTTAATTGCTTTAGATCATTTAGATGAAGTAATTAAATTAATCCGTGCATCAGAAACTCCGGAAGAGGCTCGTTTGGGCTTGATGGAGAAATTTGGTTTAAGTGATCTTCAGGCACGTGCCATTCTGGATATGACGCTTCGTCGTTTAACAGGACTAGAGCGTGATAAAATCAAGGAAGAATATGCAGAATTGATGAAAACCATCGAATACTTGAAATCTATTCTGGCTGATGAAGGTTTACGGATGCAGATTATCAAAGATGAGCTGGCAGAAATTCAACAGAAATTTGGCGATGAGCGTAGAACAACGATTGTTCACTCTGCCGAAGATATGAGCATGGAGGATTTCATTGATGATGAAGAGGTAGTTATTACCATATCTCATGAAGGTTATGTAAAACGTACGCCTGCAACTGAATTCAGGGCACAGGGTAGAGGTGGAAAAGGATCGAAAGGAAGCACATCCAGAAATGAAGATTTTATTGAACATATGCTGGTGGCCACCAACCACAATTACATGTTGTTCTTTACCGAAGCAGGTAGATGTTTCTGGCTGAGGGTTTACGAAATTCCGGAAGGTTCCAGAACCAGTAAGGGAAGGGCGATACAGAATATCATCAACATTCCGAAAGACGAGAAAATCAAGGCTTACATTAAGGTGAAAAATCTGAAGGATCAGGAATACCTGGAGAACAATTTCATTATTATGTGTACTAAAAAAGGTACCATTAAAAAAACTTCTCTTGAAGCTTATTCACGTCCGCGTGTAAATGGTATTAATGCCATCAATATTAATGACGGAGATGTATTATTAGAAGCTTGTTTAACTAACGGACAGAGTGAAATTGTCATGGCTTTACGCTCTGGCAGAGCCATTCGTTTTAATGAAAGTACAGTTCGTCCGATGGGCAGAACAGCAACTGGTGTGCGTGGTGTAAGGCTTGCGCATGATAAAGATGAGGTTGTTGGCATGATTGCTGTAAACAATCCGGAAGTTACGGTGTTAGTAGTATCAGAAAAGGGATATGGAAAACGGACGGACATTGAAGATTACCGCGTAACCAATCGTGGTGGTAAAGGTGTAAAAACAATCAATGTTACCGAAAAAACCGGGCAATTAGTATCCATTAAAGACGTTACAGATAGCGAAGATCTGATGATCATTAATCGTTCAGGTATTGTAATCAGAATCCCTGTTTCAGCATTAAGGGTAATGGGACGTGCCACGCAAGGGGTACGTTTAATCTCGCTGAAGGGTGATGATGAGATTGCATCAGTAACAAAGATCGATCATGAAGAGGATGAGGAAGAAACAGTTGATTTAGACAGCGTACTGGTTGTTGATGGTGAAGAACTGGAAGCTGACCCTGCTGCTGAAGCTGAAGAAACGGAAGAGGACGAAGATGATGCCGATGAAACAACAGAAGAATAAGTTTAACTAAAATAAAAATTAGAATAAAAATTATGAAAAGAGTATTTCTAGGTATAATTTTAGCAGGAGCGGTAAGCGCTGCATTTGCTCAGAAAAGTGAGGTTAATGAAGCTAAAAAAGCATGGGGAATTTTTCAGTTAACAACACAAGGTGCAACACCTTTAGATAAAAAACTAGAATCAATTAAAACCGGTCTAGCCCATACAGATAAAGCCATTGCAGATGAAAAGTCTAAAGTAATGCCTGAAGCCTGGACATATCGTGCATTATTTGCTTCTTCAGCTGCCATTTTAGATACCGTGAATGCAGCTAATGCAGACGCGAATTTAAAAATCGCTCAGGATGCATTGGTAGAAGCTAAAAAGCTGGATACCAAAGGCTCAGAAAAAGAAAACATTACACTGGCAGAAACCAATGTGTCCAATGCGGTAAGAAATGCCGGTGTATTGGCATATAATAAAAAAGATTATAAAACGGCTTATGCTAAATTTGTTCAGGCTACTGTAATCAATCCTGCAGATACTTCTATGTACCTGAATGCGGGAATTGCTGCAAGAAATGTGGAAGATTATCCAGGCATGATTCAACAGTTTAAAAAGGTGATCTCTTTAAACTCTCCACAATCTAAAGATTTGTACAATGAATTGGTTGATGTCACGTTAAGAAAACAAAAGGATACTACCGCTGCGCTGGCTTTAATTGCTGAAGCAGTAGCCAAATATCCTGATAATGCTGATTTGATCAAAACCGAAACACAGATTTATATCGACAGGGGAGATGTAGCGAAATCTGAGCAGATGTTAAATACTTTAGCCACAAAAGAACCAAATAATGCCAGCTATCAGGTGTTATTGGGAAATATTTATTTCTCTCAAGCATTGAAACTTCAGGCAGACCGGAATAAAATTGACCAGAAGAAGGTGAAAGAATTTAATGAAATCACCACCAAAATGAATGGCTTACTGGATAAATCATTGCCATTTTATAAAAAAGCATTGGAAATCGATCCGAAAAATGCTGGTGCTTTAGAAACGTTAAAAACCATTTATGCGTTTAGAAACGATACTAAAAACTATAATGATGTAAAGGCAAAATTAGATGCCTTGCCAAAGCAATAGTTGAAAGCTAAAATTTAAAAAAGAGTCCTGATTTAAGTCAGGACTCTTTTTTTTTGCTTAATTTTACCGAACTAGCATTTTTTATACCTATCAATATTTGATTTACTATGCATAATGGTTTTAAGCTATTCACAGCAATTCTAGTTTCCGCCTCACTACATTCTTTTGCCCAGAAAAGTCAGATTCTCATTGCCCGAAATTCGGTTGGGAAACTTCAGGCTTCCATAGCCAATAAGGATGATGAGAAGAAACAACTTTCCATTGTTGCGGAAGGCTTAAAAGCTATTGAATCTGCAGAAAAGGATAATAAAACAAAAAACTGGGCAGAAACCTGGTCACTGAAATCATACCTGACATCTTATGCCGCAATTATTGATACCGATGCTGCCAATTCAGATAAATTTTACGAAGCCGCAAATGCTGCCATTAAACAGGCCAGAGGTTTAGATAAATATGAAGATAATTCTGGTCTGATTAAGGCTTCCAACCACAATATCCTGATCAAAAAACAGGAGCTGGGCAATGCTTCTTATTTTAATAATGATTTTAAGGAAGCTTATGATGATTTAAAAGAGGTTAGCGACAGTTTTCCTGCGGATACTACCTTGGCCTTAAATACAGCCATTTGTGCACTGAATATTCAAAATTATGATGAGGCCATTAATTATTTTAAAAGGGCTAAAGATAACGGCATTCGCAATGCATCAATGTTTCAAAAGCTGGCTCAGTTATATGCATCAAAATACGACAATGAAACAGCCATTAAAACCCTTGAAGAGGGGTTATTGAAAAATCCGTTTCATCATAATCTGACCAATGAGTATATCAATTTGCTTTTAGATACAGAAAATTACGCCAAAGCAACCAGTTTGATTGAAGGCAACCTTAAAGTTGAAAAGGCGAACAAACTGCTTTATTTCTTATATGGATATCTACAACAGGCCGGTGGAAATAATTCGACTGCAATCCTGGCTTATGACAAAGCGCTGGCTACAGATCAAAATTACTTTGATGCTTTGTATCAGTTGAGCCTGGCATATATCAATACGGCAAATGAAACTTTGAAAAAAAGCGACCCTGAAAAGGCAGCTAAATATAATTCATTAATTAACCGTGCACAGTTTGCTTTGCAGCGGGCAAATGAAATTAATCCCAACGATAAAAAAACGGTTCAGCTATTGGCAGATATCTATTCCCGGAAAAAAGATACGGACAAAGTACAGGAACTAAACCGCAAACTTCAGGAATTATAATAGGACTCAAACCGCAACAAGGGGGAAGCCTTTAAATACTAACTTAACATAATATAAATTATGAGACTAATATTATTACTTATTATTACTATCCAAAAAGCTATGTCATTGCCAAAATCACGCTTGAAAGTCATAAAGGAAGTTTTAGATACTTTTATTGAAAATAACAATATTCATTCAGCATTATTGAAATAATCAATATTTAAGTTTATTGCACCTATGATTTGCAGTCTAGCTTCGGTAACGGATTTGTTTTTATACAGCGTCTATTGACTCATGAGATAGGCAAAAAACTTAATTTCTTTTAATTCCTTTTCCCTTAAATGGCCAGTCTCAGTGTCTTTGATTACCCTCAGTACCTCAGTCAGCATATTGCTAGGAAAAAAAAACTTTATGTCTTCCCTAATCAAGCGATCAGGCATCCCATCTTTAAACTCAAACAAGTACAACCTGGTGCCACTCTCTTCCAACAGTTTATTAGCTTCCAGTCTGACCTCTTCAAGCGATACTGCCTCTACATTATTTCGGTATTCATCCATTTTATAGGAAAGCGTGCGTTTGTCGCCATTGACCTCCACGTTGAAGAAAATATCCTCATCCCTGCCCTTGTACATCCTTGGCCAGAAATAGGGTTTGATATTGGCCGTGTTACCGGTCAGCCAGTGTCTATCGGCCCTGAATGTATACGCCACTGAAGTAACCTGCCTCCCCCAATAGTTGACCTTTGCAATCAGCGCATTCAACCGCTGGGGATATACCTGATGGGCTGGATTATCCTTCCGGTATGGTTTTCTGGCGATCGATGCATAATAATCCAGTTCATCTCTGGTAAAGAAATTATAACCGCCCAGGTAATATTCCATTTGGTAGCCCATTGTCCCTACCATATAATTCCGGTAACCGTCATTCGATTCAAACTTTACGTCCGTTACGCCCAATACTTTAAAAGCTTCGTAAACCAGGTGCTTGAAGGGGTACTCTTTACCATCCACCACTACGTAATATTGGCTCCAGACACTGTCCTTTGGGATTCCATCCCGGTCAATTGCTTTTGCTGCCCCGCTTATCGCCTCTTGGGTAAGTATGCTTAATTTCATAATTCTTTTTTAAAAAGATGCTTTGATATCGCAACACTATTTTTCGCTATTACTTGCCGGGGCGGGCTGGCAGATCCTGAATAAATTTCAGCAGTTCAGTTTCCTTTAAAAGATCAGCGTGGAATTTGGCCATCGGTCTTTTGTGGAAATCCTTTTTCACCATGAAATTACCGACAAAATGCCGGTAAAGATCATCCTTGGTCGGGTAAAGATAATGGCCGTGCTCACTTTTTCCCTGCCAGTAAGCCTTGATCATCGATTTGGAATGACCGGTCGATTTCATCAACATTTCTGCCGCAATATCAGCATGCCCGGGATAAATATCTGCTATCCTGAAGAGCTTCTGCGTTGCGGTTGCACGCTCGCCCAGGCCTTTTTCCACTCCTTTTTTAAGGGTGAAAGATACCGGAACATCCGTGACACCCTTTGAAAGAAAGTCCCTGACACTTACTCCCGTCGTAAATTCAAAAACATCCTCGTATCCTTCCACATAGGGATGGCAATGTTCATCTATGTCCATTTCCTGCTCCACTTTAAGTGTTGAATTGCAGACAGTACAACTGGGAACAAGATTAAAAAAACTGAGCGCGAGAAAGGGATATCTTGCTTTGGAGTAAAAATGATCGAATTCAGGCCGGATTACCTTTCTTGTGTCTATAGGATCATCTTTGCGGAGCACTGTGGGTATAGGCGGCTGAAAGACAGTAATAGTGTACATCCTGTTACAATAAGGGCAACAGCTCACGCCCAGTTTCCTGGCCAGCTGATAGCCATCCCACCTGTCTTCTGCTCCGCTTTTGCCTATAAACTTATCATAATCCCAGACATATTTTAGTCCGGCAATAAATGGTTGAAAAGATTTTAGGTAAGCTAGTTTCTTCTTGTTACCCAAATCGATATATAGCTTAAATCGTGGGTAAACAAGTGTAATGAGTCTCTTAACACTCTTCAGATCGCCACTCAAGGTTATCTTGAAAAGTTTATCCAATACATCCAATATGTATTGGATATCAGTATGCATAGCCATGTCCGCATAACTTACATTATTAAATTTCAGCGCTTTGGCGACTTTCTCTGAAAACCCGGTAAGCAGCACATCAAAAGCAGCTTCCAGATATGGACTCCTTAAAGCCAGCGCCCGTGCCCCTTCAAAATAAGATACCACCTGCTTGAATCTATCGTAAACCTTTACATTCAAACCATTATAATGCTCTTTTGCCAGCTCTTTTAATGGTAAAAAGGATAAGTCGATCATATTTCCGTATGGTTATTGTTCAAATAAATCTCATATTTTTCCTGTAGTCTGCTCCTGATCCATCCTTCTCCGATCTGGTCGATCACAACGGGGATCTGCTGCTCTGAGATCGGATCATTCACCTTTTCCCCTTCCAACTGATCGAGCAATTTGTAGATGACCTTTTTTGCCAGCAGGCCGATATGTGCACCCTCCAGAAAAAAATTATCCGAAAGCAGTTCATGTATGTTGGCGCCGAAACTCTTATTCAAGGTGGGTATCACAAAAGTCTTGTGCTCGGCTTCAGCACCAGTAACCGGTGACCGTTCATCCCGCCGCCCCTTTCTGATGGATAAAAGGTGATTGGAAGGCATGTCGCTAGCGATAAAAGGGGAATGACTGGTGATGATCAGCTGGATCAGCTTTCCAGGTAAGATCGTAGGCAAAAATCGGTCAATAAAATCAAGAAACTGCACCTGCCATTTCGGATGAAAATACAGATCACCCTCGTCGATAAGCACAAGTAATTTGTTCTGTTCCGCTTTGCTGATCCCCCGTGAATTGGAATCGACGAGCGCATAAAAACGTGAAAACAGGGTGAGCATGCCCAGTTCCCCCGAACTCAGGTCCTGGAAGGTAAAGTTCATGTACTCATCCATCCACACCGTATTGCAGTATTGATCATGTATATCCTTCAAATGCTGATCGGCAAGCGCGTAAAACCCCGTACCGAAAAACCCCTCCCGATAAACAGGTTCCATCAGCCCATCCAATACTTTGAATGCCTTCAAGTGATATGAAAGTGCAGAGTCACCGAGCCCACCTCCAGCCTTTTTATTCACAGCCAATTCAAGACCTGAAGCATAATCAATCAGGCCGTCTAATCCCGCACGCAGATCAGCTGATTTCATTAAATCCAACAACGTGTTAAAAACCTGCTCCTTATAATCATCCAACCCGATGTAAGTGCGCTGCATGATGTCGGAGGTCTGTAAGATGTGCGTGTAGATTAAATAGTTGAAGTAATGCCTGTAAAAAATTCTGCGAGGATCTTTTTCTGCCTTTATTTCCTGACTATCAAGTAATTCCAACCATCGCCTCAGTACTTTAAAAATCTGAGCGGCAGAAACAATGCCCTTGACCGATGTAGGATTGTCATCTATCCTGATCAGCCCCCTTCTTGGCGCATCACTGAAATATACCATAATCCGGTGATCCCTTCGTGTAAATGGTAATAGATCCTTATAAGAGAGAAAGAAGGAAATCCGTCGTGAATCCTCCATGATGGAATGTGCACCAACCTCTGAAAGCCTGTGCATCATAAAATCCCGGCCGTGGGTGCCATGGGGATCATTCACAATGGTCTGCAGGTCTTTCCTGATCAGATAATTTGTGCTGATGTTACTGATGGAATAGCTTTCCTCGTGTTCATTGTCAAAGACATTCGAATAATAGACCACATCCAAAGGCAGGTGAATTTCATCCCATGAAAATTCCTTGATTTCATGCAGGGATACCCTTGAACCATCGAAACTGTTCTCAATATCCTCTTCCACTAATCTCCACTGCTCACTGGCATACACGATAAACTCCGACTCATGTCCAACCCGTTTGCGTAAAAAAATAAGAATGTCCCAGCAGTTGTTCTGCCCGTATTCCATAAAATTGGGATGCCCACTAGCATAGAAGGCCAGGTAATTCAGCAATGTACTCTTTCCTGCACCATTTTCCCCAAGGATAGCTTTTACGTCAATGATGTTTCGGTGAAACAAATCTTCGATCCTGTCTGTGATGGGCGAAATGGAAAGAAGTGGCCGGTCAGTTATCTTATCTGATTCAATCTTCGCAGTGAAATCGATATTTACTACCGAGCTTAGGTTGAACGACTGTTGCCGGATGTTCCTGTACTGGTGAACGTAAGCAAAAACCAAGCCTATTGCATCATCAGTATATCTTGTTGATGGTGAGCGTATAATCATTAATTTATTTTTTGAAGTGACAATTGACCTTTATATAATCAGTTTTTAGTGATGTTTTTTAAACTTAGATTGTCTTGGCTATAATATTCACCAGTTACATACTCATTGTTGTGCTATTGTTCATTTAGCCAAGAATAGACAATAGTCTACGAAAATTCCCCTTAATGCTTCTAGATATCTCTTCTACCGGCATACCCCATATTCCGGACAAGAACTGCTCTACAATCTCAATATCCCACGGCCCTCCTTCATTCCCATTGACAGGAATAAAGGGTCCATCAGATTCTGTAAGTAAAGCAGACCGCGGAATTTTTGATATGATTTTACGTCCGCTTTCTGAATTCGTCATCGCCACATTAACCGAAAAAAAATATCCGGCATTTACAATCTGTTCTATCAGCGATGTAGGTCCTGAATACCAATGAAATATTGCAGACTCGATATTGTTAGCTTTTAGCCTGTCAAGTACCTCCTTTTCTGCCCTACGCGAATGTATACTCAGGATTTTCTTTTTTCCAGATACCGCCATCAATATCTGCTCAAAGCTCTCCAGTTGCAAGTCTTTCGAGGCATAGCCCTGCCGTGAGAAATCAAGCCCGATTTCCCCGATGTAGGAGGTACGGTCAAGGTTACGAAAGAAAAGATCCATCTCCCTATTATGATGTTCAGCATAGAGGGGATGCATTCCGAGCGATAGCCGGATCTTTTTAAAAGGCTGCACGTGAGGATACCCCAGTTCAAAGTGACTGGGCAAACTGCTCATCGCAATCACCGTGATACCTTCACCCTCACATCGTTTCAGTACCGCATTTGGATCGGCATACATATCAATATGGCAGTGTGTATCAATCATTAAATTCCAGCTCTGGTTTTCGCATCGGGACTTCCGATCTGCGAAAATAAAGCTTTTAATTCAGATCTTGTGCGCTCGACCAACGCTACATAGGGCCCAAGTTTCAAAATGTCAGATACTCCGTTGATGATCAGCTCCTGTTTAATTTCTTTCGGGCTTAAGTCATGTTTGAGAAAGGCAAGGCAGGCTGCAATATCCTGACCTTTCTTTACGTAGAAGTTAAGGTCACTGATCCGGTCTCCATAGTCTGCATCCTTATCGGCACTTATCTGTATCAGGGCAGCCCTTCTGTAGATACAGGGCATGCATGCGCCACAATGTTTGGCATCAGGGTTCCACTTCCTCATATCGTGCCGGCGTTTTCCGCAAGAATTTGACTTTAAAAGCGTATTGATTTCCGGGTTATACGGAGCAAGCGAGCTAACCATTTCTCCTTTCGTGCTGAACTCAAAAGGATTACTAAGCTGGGTCTGAATCCCTAACCCCTGAAAGAGTACATTCACACCGTCGATCACCTTTGGGTGCGTCGTGCGGGTGCTACAGGCACTTCGCCTTGAAGGGCTCAAAGGATAGTTCAAAGAAACGCTCCCATTTTCCGGAACTATCAGGCTCTTGCCCAATGCATCTGAAACCATACCGCCCAAGCCAATAAACAGGATAGACCGGGACCTGAACGTAGTTTCCCGTTTTTTGTTCTGTTTTTCAAGCTCCACCTTGACAGATGGCACCGATAAAAGCCTTCCTGCATATTTGCTGTTCAAATCATCAAGCAGCTCCTTCTGATCCCCCTTTGGCCCCTTCATTTGGGGATCATAGTGGGACACGACTACGAGTTTATGTCCAGCATTTTCCTCCAAATATTTTATCGCACCGATAAGAGAATCAAGTCCTCCCGAAAACAGATTAACCTGCCCCAGCCCATCATTAAACCTATCCTCGAGATCAGCGGCAGGCAGGGTAATCTCACCTTGTTGAAAATCGACTTCCCAATAGTCTCCGGTTAAAAATGACAGCAGTGAAGATAACTCCACTTTGAATGGTTTCCATAACGCCGGATCCCGGACAGGAAAAACCACGTTTAGTTCGCGAGACCAACCATCCACAGAGTTGGCCCTGCGCAGCACAAAGCGGTCAATACCATAAACTGCCGCAGAAATCATAAAGAAATCAACGGCCTGTTTGGAGGCCTTGCCTGCAAAAGGCAGCAGATCCGAGAAATTGCATTTTACAGTTGAACTGCCATAATCGCCACCGTCTAAATTTATTTTCAACTGGCCGGCATCATAAGCTGCCGCTCCTACAAGTATATTAATTTTCATGTGCAATTATTTTTAGAATTGATTCAAATGTCTGCTCAATAAATGTTTTCCCTTCCTCGCCACGCCAGTCAACAGCACTCAATTTTTTATCTTGTCCAAGTAACTTCACCTGCCCCAGGATATCGTCTTTAATCACCTGAAAGGTTTCAAAACTTACCTGCTCACCTTTCAGTTGGGTAATTTTCTCCTGAAAACGCTGGGCTAGATGTTCATAAATATAATAGCCCCAGAAAACACAAAGCAGATCTGTCAACCCTTCTCCGGCCGCTGCCTGCTTGATATAATCTTCGAAGGCCTTAAGGTCATTTCCAGTCTGAGCGATGATATGCTCCGTTACCTCAGCAAAAGCCTTGTTGGCAGCGGTTTCATCCATCCCCGCATCACCCGATGAGCAGTAAATCAGTAGGAAATCTATCACAGACTCCACGCTCATTCCAGCGATCTCGATTTCCAGCTCTGTTAGTACCTGCTCAAGGCCCCGCTCCGCTACATCAGTAAAAACAGAAAGAAATTTTCCCGCCGTCCTTAAGCCCGCTTTTCCAATGGAAGTAGACCTACCCTTACTGATATCCGCGGAACCTCCTCCGGTCTTGACCAGGTTCTTCAATGCCCCTCGCAGGTTATTATCCCTTCTATCGATCAAACGCCGTTGGGCTTCCCCGTCGTCCTGTACATTATCGGCATCTTCATCTTCTCGCTGATCTTCCTCCACTGCATTTGCCACCCTGGTAATTGCATTATTTAACGCACCCCAGTTCGGTTGATGCGGAACGCCCGGAATAATTCTTTGTGTGGTTCCCATATAGCTATTTTTGGTTTAATGCATTGTATATGCTTGTACCTTTTTTAAAGGCCTTTATTACATTTTTTATTTCAGGATTCTTTCGCTCTGCTATTTGAAATTCACTTCTCAAACTAAAAGGAATTACGTTTTGGTCAATCCTGGGCAGGATAGCTTTATAGACCTGATCCGCCTGCGGTACCGAGACTGCCATCATTTCAATAAAAACCTTATGGATCTTGCTGTTTTCAGGATGTTTGATCAGCGCTTTTTCCAATAATTGCAATACAATTTCGGTTTCTGCCCCATTCAGGCGGTCTTTGACCTCATCTTTAACCAATTTCTCCACCACACTACCAGCAGGATATTCCAAAAGCGATTTGACGAGGTTTCTGAGGTGAACGGGAACTAAGGACGCCCCACTAAGCGATGATTCCAGCTTATCCCGTGAAATCCAGTAGTAGTCCCGAAGATCCACCCCCGTTAGTCTTGGGCTCACAGCGAGCCATCTAATGATACTTTCTTCGCTCCAATCTTTAAAACGGGTCTTGATCGTCTCCAGATCCTTTTCATCCGCAAGTTCTTCTAAATCCACGATCTCAGAAGGTTCCCCGTTCTTCCCTGCCTGCCACTCGTAAAGTTGCCTAAAGAGTGGAGGTGCAGCATACTCGAGAACCATCAGTTTAGCCAATACATCCTGTTTAAAATCACCAAGTTTGGCAATCTTCACCAACCGGTTCCGTAGCGTATAGGTATTGAGAAACCTCTTAATCTGCCTTGGATTGCCATTAAGACCTTCAGTTATAATGGGTGCGAGGGAAGCAATCAACGATAGGTTTCCCTGCAATTTCTCCTTTTCTTCATCGGTAACCATGGCCTCGATATCTGCAAACCCAAATACACTGTAGCGGTTCTGTTCCCTGTGCTTAGCAAAACTGGTATGCACATTTTCAAAGCTAACATCCAGGTACAGTTTGCAAAAAAGCAATGTCATGTAAGTCTCGACTTCACTATCTGAAAGCCTTGGCAGGTTGTAAGGGATCTGGATCAGCTTCTCCAGATAGTCATTTACGATCCGCTTATTCTGGGTGGCCTTGTCGCCTGCATTTTCAATCGCATTTGTTTTGTAACGGTGTTCTATCGCATGCCTTACAATCCTTGGGTCAGCTCCTATCACAAAGGCCGTATTCTTGACGTTAAGGAAAAGCTTGATCGCCTCCAGGTTCTCTATGATCCTTTCGGGACTGCATCGGTCCAGATCATCAATGATAACAACCAGTTTTTTGATACCGGATTTATCAATCATATCCTCGAATTCATCCCTGAATTCCCTCACCAGTTTACTTTCCTCTTCCGGTGATTCCTTAATAATTCCTTTAATAAAATCTTCAGCACCATCACCTGATAGCTTTGCAGCCAGTTCGGTTCCATTTATACCAGCAAGTTTTGAAACCAGGTGTGGAATCAGCGATGTACCGCCGGAGAGAAGGGCCGCTGCTCCCGGTACGATGACGTTCTTGAAGCCCAGGCTTGCCACCCTCATCCAGTCTACTGAGCGCAAAAGACCTCTGGCCTTATCCTTAATTTTGTTACCCAGGGTCTTGTGTTTTTCAAAACGTTCAATGATGGTCTGCAATAATGCAGCCTTTGCATCATCATAACCTTCGAATATCCAGCCATTAAAGTACAGCACTAGGGTTTCATCCAAAAGGTCATCTTCGTCCTTCCCGGAAAGGGACTCGGAAATAATTTTGAGTATGCTGGACTTCCCGCTACCCCAATCACCAAAAACACCTATTGTCACCGGAAGTACGCTATCATCCTTAATTACATCGATCAAAAGATCTGCATGCACCTTGAACCCTAATAAATCCTCTGAAGTTTCATTATCTGACCACATAATGGTTATGTTAAATTTAAGCTGTTGTTATTTTTCTTTTGTGACCTATCCTTCCAGTATCTTTGGAATGCAATATCCCTGTTGTTCGCCCCTAAATTGATCCACAGGTAATGGACTGCATAGTTTCAATCTTGATAGGATGAATAATACACAGGGAGTTGTCTTGGAAAGGACCATTGTTGAGTTCGTTAATTAAATAGTTTGTGAATATATCGGTATCCAAACGGCCGTTCTTACGGTTTCCCGTATACCATGAAATCTATATAATAGATACTCTAGGTCTTAGCACATTCTAAAGTATCAAAAAAGACAACCAATATTCACAATTACACGCTGACAGCCATAAATTACTCATTAATGAGTAGCAGCACCAGATTTACCCTCATGGGCCTTCCGATTATTCTCCTGAAATTTTCCAGGGCTCATGCCCCTTGCGCTTTTGAAATAGGTTGAAAAATAACTCAGCTTGGAAAAGCCCGGTTTATAGGCCACATCCTTCAATGCATCTAGGATTTCACCAGCAATACTTCCACCCCCATCATCATCCTGTCCATGACCACCCCGAACACGCCTTTCCCAAAGGTCATTTTGATCAGACCATTCAGGTTGCTTGAGCGCATGCCTAGCTTCTTGGAATAAAACATTATTTATTGTGATCCTAATAATTTTTACAAAAAAATATAATGCTCTTGATTGATAAATAGTTATTTATTGCTAAAAAAAGAAACATTCATAAATGTTATTTCCTTATTATGAACTATTGCCAAACAAAAATATTGGCATATAATTTTTCATTATTTGCTTTATTAACATTGTTTATTATCAATTTATCACATTTTTTTTTTAGACACTTTTTTATGGCTTGATAATAAAATTTAGTCATAAAATAACTTCTTTATGTGCTTAATTGCACTTAGACACGCAGCTTTTTTTTAGATATTTGTCACATTTTGTTTTAGACAACTGTAGTTCATTTGATCGTGAACTATAGCCTTACAAATAATGCTAATTAAAAAAATAACTTTTTGGCCGCCACAATTTGTTTTAGACAATTGTCACAATTTGTTTTAAACAATACACTTTGTCTGTTCGAACATCATCACTTCTTTAAACTAAACATACTTCAAGGTCTTTTATTAATACTTTAATAATCCTGGATTAATAGATAAAAAGATTTTTTTTATGATCTTTATGATAAACTAAAACCATTTATTATGAAAAAGATCATTTCAATCTGCATGCTGGTATTATGTATGGTTTCCTTAACCACTTACGCTACACCAGAAGTACCAAAACCAGTTAGCACTACTAAAGCTAAAGTAACCACTTACAACATCCGTTTAGGCTACAGAAATCTTGATGGCAGCTTAACCACTTCAGTATCCACAGAATCGCCAGGATTTACTGCTTATAACCAGGAAAGTGGTGATGAGTATTATGGTGAAAATGGACCTTCTTCATTCGGAACATTTTTACCTTATCAATTGCCGGGAATAATGACTGGTTTACCTGAGGGAACCTATGAGTTCTCAGCTGAACGTGGCCAAGGAAACTGGACGGGTTATGGATCTGTCACTGTAACCTTATCTCCGGAAATGATTGGCGCCGATGGTTATGTAACCGTTTATGTTCCAATTGCCTGGGTAGAATAAAATTCCGTGATTTAGTTTATCACTGAGCAGTCTTAATATTTAAAGCTGCTCAGTGATAAACATTCCGACACTTTCCGTACGCAATGTTAGCAGATTTGTACAACCAAATACTTCATTTTTTGTTGTGCTAACATGTATGATCATTTCACCTTTCCTGAAGCTGATGCTTTACAGATCGCCTTATCCAGGCAACTTATTTTTAAACCTCTTCAAGCCATTCATACCATTGCCGGTGCTGATATTTCTTTTGATAAAGGCAGTTCAACCATGTATGCCGGAATAGTCATTTTAAGTTTCCCGGGAATGGTGATTCAATCATACGCACTCGAAACCTATGAAACTACCTTTCCTTATCAACCTGGATATTTGGGTTTTAAAGAAGTACCTGCGCTCTTAAAAGTATGGGATTTGATTCCGGTAAAACCTGATGTTGTGGTGCTGGATGGTAATGGCATTCTGCATCCCAGGCGAATGGGTGTTGCCTCGCATTTTGGCGTGATGACCAGTCAACCCACCATTGGCTGTGCCAAGAGTATTTTATATGGCGACAACCATTTACCGGAAAGATCTAAGTTCAGTACGGCAGAAATTAAAAGTCATGGTGAATTATTGGGCTATGCTTTAAGAACCAAAGACAATAACAAACCGGTTTATATCTCTGCAGGGCATTTAATTACCAATGAACAGGCTTTGGCCGTAATTAAAAAATGTATTGGAAATTACAGAATACCAGAACCAACCCGGTTGATTCATGATATTGTAAACGATTTCAGGACAGGTAAATTAAAGGCTGGCTATCATATTCAACACCAGCCCCTTACCCTGTTTTAAATCCAGTTGATGCCTTTTTTGAGCAACTGTAAAGTTTGATACTCTTCAGAGCCAGCTTCTGGCTGAATATTATATCCCCAATTGGCCTGTGGTGGTAAACTCATTAAAATCGATTCAATTCTGCCATTGGTTTCTAAACCAAATTTAGTTCCTGAATCATACACCAGGTTAAATTCCACATACCGGCTTCTTCGTTGATACTGCCATTCCTTTTGAATATCCGTAAATTCCTTATCACGGTTCCGTTCCAGCAACTCGGTATAGATAGGTAGAAAAGTTTCACCAATATTAGCAGAGAAATCTAAAATTCCATTCCAGGATAAGTTTGTATTTTCGGGCTTTAGTCTATCGTAAAAAATGCCACCAATACCGCGTGTTTCTTCCCGGTGTTTGATAAAAAAATAATTGTCGGCCTGTTCTTTAAATTTTGGATAAAACTCAGGATTAAATTCATCACAGGCATTTTTCAATTTATGATGGAAAAACCGTGCATCATTTTCGAACACATAATGAGGTGTCAAATCTATTCCGCCACCAAACCAGCGGGTTTCTTCATTGAGTTCAAAATAACGGATATTCATGTGGATAATGGGAACCAGCGGATGATTGGGATGAATCACAATGGAAACTCCTGTGGCAAAAAAATCATCTTCCGTTACTTTAAAAGCCTTTTTTATCGGTTCAGGTAATTTGCCGTGAACAGCCGAAAAGTTTACGCCACCTTTTTCAATGATAGAGCCATTTTGCATGATCCGGGTACGGCCACCTCCCCCACCATTTCGCTCCCATAATTCCTCTTCAAATTTTCCTTTGCCATCTGCCATCTCTAATCCTTTGCAAATTTCATCCTGAATCTGCCTATAACGCGATGCTACCTCTTCTTTAAATATCATGATCGTATTTACCTTTACTACAAACTTAAGGCTATTCAGTCAGTGATATTGATTTATCTGCAGATAGTACATTTTATTGACACAGTTATTCTTCCAGGTAATTCAAATCTTTATCAAAGCTTTCTTTCAGAGATGCGACAGAAATCATCGCAACAATAGTAACCATTCCCATGACGATAAATCCTGCCGTCACGATACTGTATTGATGAACAAAAAATTCAAAAATCAAGGTAATGGGTATTAAAGCACCACGTACAAAATTGGGTGCGGTAGTGGTTACGGTAGAACGGATATTGGTACCAAACTGCTCAGCAGCAATGGTGACGAAAGTGGCCCAGTAACCCACCGCAAAGCCCATAACCAGACAAATGAGAATGAAGCTGCTTTCTGTTAGATTATTGCTGGTGAGGTAAATTAGAACAGCAACCACAGATAAGCTTTGAAAAATAAGCACTGTTTTTTTGCGTGATCTGAGCATCTGAGCCAGGAAACCACACACCACATCCCCTATGGCAATCCCAAAATAAGTATACATAATGCCCGTACCTGCATTCAGCACTTCTTTAGCCCCCAATGCCTTACCAATTTCTGGTGATTGTGTCACAAGGATCCCCACAATAAACCAAAGCGGTAAACCCAGGCAGATACAGGCCAGGTATTTCAGAAACCTTTTCCGGTCTGAAAACAACATGAAGAAATTTCCCTTTGAAACATGTGCAGATTGCTCTGCATGTTTGAACATTCCTGATTCAAATGTTCCGACACGAAGAAGCAGCAGTAATAAACCCATACCACCACCCACGAAATAAGAAGTTTGCCAGGTAAAGTGCTTACCGATAGTAGCGGCAGCGGCAGCCCCTAATAAGCCAATTCCGGCAACCACCATGGTGCCATATCCACGCTTTTCCTTATCCATGGTTTCAGTAACCAAAGTAATCCCGGCACCCAGTTCACCTGCCAGGCCAATACCTGCAACAAATCTGATCATGGCGTAGGTGTCCACATCTGTGGCAAAACCATTCGCAATGTTGGCCAGAGAATACATCAAGATGGAACCAAATAACACTTTAATCCGGCCAAATTTATCTCCGATAATGCCCCATAATAATCCACCGAGAAGCAAACCAAACATCTGCATATTGATGACATACTCGCCATCAGTTCGCATGTGTTCTGGTGAAACACCAATATCTGAAAAGCTTTTTAGCCTGACTACTGAAAATAAAACGAGATCATAGATATCAACAAAATAACCCAGGGCGGCTACTATAACCAGGAAGATAACATTTCGGTTGTTTGATTTGGTTTGGGAATCCATTTAGCTATTTGGTTTAATTGCTGAAAGTACAAATTAGGCCAAATAAAAAAAACAGAAATTAAAAATAAAAGCCATCCGATTTGGGATGGCTTTTATCTCTCCTACATTGGAGGTGTTTTTGTTGTTGTATCCGGTGGTGTTGTTTTAGAAGTATCCGGAGGTGTAGTTGTTTTTGTTGTATCCATTGGAGTCGTTGTAGTTGAATCCATCTTTGTACTGTCTGAAGAACCAGCCATGTTTTTAGACGAATTGCATGCTGAAGTGGCAATCATGATCGTACCAGCAAAAGCAAGACTTAAGATTATTTTTTTCATAGTTTCTTATTGTTATCTGTAATCTCTAACAATGATGTTACCATTTGGTTTTATTTTTTGGCTCAAAATAGTTATATTTTTTTTCAAAAAACTGTATATCAATATTTTAAATCAATTAAAATCTCGATTTTTTGAGTGTAAAACATACACTAATACACTTATTTTTATCGTAAAACGGTATCTAAAACAAGATTGTTACCTTAAAAAATTACCTCTAAGGCAATAATTATTTTACTGATATTAAAATTCCTCCTGTCTGATGAATCCCTGTTAAAATAAATAATTACAGCTGTTTAATCAAGCAAATAAAATATGACTAAAACATCACCTGAAAACTTTAAAAGGTGATAAAACTTTCTGATATTAGTGATATATGATAATTTCTCCAAACACCCTTAAATGGGTAATGCGCCTTTATCCACCATTGTTCTTTCAACGCATTTGGGTTCAGAAATTCGGAGATGACTTTAGAAGCTGTACGGTAAAAATTAATAAGAGTTTTCTGAATAAAAACTATAATGGCTCTATTTTTGGCGGAACCATTTACGCTGCTACAGATCCTTTTTACGCCTTGTTATTTGATCAGCTGATGCAACGCAAAGGATTTAAAGTCAGGGTATGGTTAAAAAGCGCCTCCATCCATTACCTGAAACCTGGCCGATCTCAATTATATTTCACCATTGAAATTACCGATGATATGCTTGCCGAAGCAGAGCAGGCTTTAAGAACAGCAGGTAAGTTTATAAAAGCTTACCCGATGGAAATTACCAATAAAAAAGGTGAGTTATGTGCCACCGTAATGAATGAAGTTTATATCCGAAACCTGCATCAGGGCGAATGGCCTACCGTTGCTTATTAATTGATGATATGCCGAGCATTAAAAGTTTGATTTTTCAGGGTGAGGGCGTTCAGCTCGACTTTAAAAAAACCATTACCAATACAGAAAAAATTGCAAAAAGCCTGGTTGCATTTGCAAACAACAGAGGGGGGCAACTTCTTATTGGTGTAGCCGATGATGGTCGCATTAAAGGAGTAAAGTCAGAAGAAGAGGAAAAATATATGATCTTAACTGCTGCACACCAGTTATGTAAACCGGCAATAGAGCCCTCCTTTGAAGAAATCTATGTGGATGATAAGCTGGTTCTGGTGGTAAACATCCCCGAAAGCGATACCAAACCTCATTATGCTCTTGATGACCAGAAAAAGTGGTGGGCCTACATCCGCATTGATGATAAAAGTGTACTCGCCAGCAAGATCATTGTGGAGGTTTTAAAGAATAGCCATAAAGACAAGGGGGTGCTGATCTCCTATTCAGATAATGAAAAAAAACTGCTGGAATACTTAGACAGCAAAGAAAGAATTACCCTCAAAGAACTGAGTAAATTATTGCGTTGTTCTTACCGGAAGGCACAAAAAATACTTGTCGACCTGATTATTACGAACGTGATTAAGATCCATACGACTGAAAAAGAAGAGTATTTTACGGCGGTGAAATCAGTGTAGTTTTGAACAGTTAATCTATCTCCGTCATTGCTGAGGTGGCTTTTTCAGCCAACTAAGCAATCTGTTTTCATGATAAAGATTGCTTCACACCATCGCTCAGCCCTAAACTTCGGTTCGCCATGATGGTTTACGATGAATTGCTATTGCTTTTGACGACTCACCTGAATTAAAATTTATTTTACCTGCTTTGATTGAGATTTAAAAACCCGACCTTTGCGAACGATGTTTTCTAAAATCTACGCCAAATACAAGCCATATTATAAAGAAAATCTGCTTTTAGCCCTGCCAATTGTGGGTTCACAAGTCGGACATACTTTGGTTCATATGGCTGATAGTGTAATTGTTGGTCATTTTACAGATACCACTCAGCTGGCATCCGTTTCATTGGTGAATAGTATTTTTATATTGATCATGGTAATTGGGTTAGGGATTTCCTATGGTTTAACGCCTTTAATTGCGCAGGAAAACGGCCGGCAAAATCATGAAGAATGTGGGAAGCTATTATCCAACAGTTTAATTATTAATATTATTATAGGTATTTTCCTGTATGCTTTGGTCCATTTTGGTGTGTTATTGGTCATTGACCACTTAGACCAAACGCCTGCCGTTGTGGCCTATGCTAAACCTTATTTAGGCTTACTTTCAGCATCTATTGTACCTTTGCTGGTCTTTCAGACCTTTAAACAATTTGCAGAAGGTTTGGGATTTACCAAGCAGGCCATGTTTGTCTCCATTTGGGGAAACCTGTTAAATATTACCCTCGGAATTATTTTTGTAAAAGGCATGTTCGGCATTAAACCAATGGGTGTAAGTGGCGTTGGCTTAAGTACTTTAATTGACAGAAGTTTAATGGCTACAGTTATGGCTATTTATGTTTTAAGGTCAAAGCATTTTAAAAAATACCTGGCTAGCTTCAAAGCCACTTTCATTGATAAAATCAGAGCCGGAAAAATCATAAAAATCGGTGCGCCGGTGGCGATGCAATATTCTTTCGAAATCAGTGCATTCAGTGGTGCAGCTATTCTGATTGGTACCATCGGTGCCGTAGAACAGGCTGCACACCAGATTGCCATTGGTTTGGCCGCAATGACTTATATGATGGCCAGCGGGATAGCTTCTGCAGCCACCATTAAAACCGGAAACAACTTTGGTAAAAACAACTTTGCTGATTTACGTAAATCAGCCATAGCCAGTTATCATGTAATCCTACTTTTCATGTCATGCACTGCCATTATCTTTATGCTGGCCAACAACCTGATGCCTTTTATTTATACCAGTGATTTAAAAGTAGTGGCTATTGCCTCGCAATTACTGATCATTGCAGGCTTTTTTCAGCTGTTTGATGGTACGCAGGTAGTAGGCTTAGGTGTACTGCGGGGAATTGGAGACGTCAATATGCCAACCTTCATTACTTTTCTGGCCTATTGGGTAGTGGGAATACCTGTGGGTTACCTCTTAGGCTTCTATTTTGGCTTAGGCGTAAATGGCATCTGGTACGGATTAACGTTAGGTTTATTAACAGCTTCTATCCTATTGTTCTTAAGATTTCAGAATAAAACCAAATCCCTGAGCATGAAACCAGAACCTTTCTCATCATAAGGATCATATTTAGATCAGCTGCCAGTTCAGGTTAGGCAGCTGATCTGCAAGATGTTTAGTATTATTTTCCACCTACATTCACCACGACACCAATAGTGAAGATAGAATTACCGGCCGACATGTATTTACGGCTTTTCAAGCCGATATTACTGCTGGTGGTATATTGAAGCTGAACCACCTTACTCAGTGCCATCCTGGTAAAGAAAATCGGTTCAAAGAAAATGTTATCTTCCTTAGGCTGCACCACACCATTCAGAAAAAAACGATCCATTCTCACATGGCTTATGCGCAATGCTGTTCCATAGTTAATGGGGAAATCTGTACCGAATAAGCGGAGATTATTTTTCTTTTTTGAACTATAATTGACCTGCAAAAAGGATTTTCTGTAATCAACCTCCTGCAGTTCACTGCTAATCAGTACATCGTTTTTATAATCCCTGTAGGTGATATCACTCCAGCCCTTTCCTACGCCACCATAAATTTCAATGATCCTGTTGTTGTCTGGCCCAAAAGTATCATAATAACCACCGCCAATTTCAATAAGCTTATGGCCAAAATCTTTACTCCGGCGATCGTTGTTCATGGCAGAACCGCTAAAAAGTACCCCAATATGATTGGATACTGCATAGGCCCCGTTGATGCTGGCATTTCCTTTTAAGGAGATATGTCCGCCGCCACTAAATTCACCCTGTTTACTTAACATCGGGGTATTGGGCACATTCGGCATGTAGACAGAAGAACAACTAGCAGCAAAAAGCGCCAGTATTGGAAGGATAAAACGTAAATATGTAAGCATAGATCTTTTAATAAACAGATTTTTCAGGCAAAAATTGTGTTAAAGGTGAATATTCATAAAGTCCATTACCCTTTTAAATTCGTCGTGCAGTGCTGCTTTTAAGTGAATGGATTCGGAAGTAACGGGATGCGTAAATGTTAATTCTGATGCATGAAGAAGCATGGTAGACATATTCCACCGCTCCAGGAAAAATTTATTTTGTTTGTTACACCCATGGGTACGGTCGCCGATAATGGGGTGCAATATGTGACTGAAATGCCTTCTTAACTGATGCATTCTACCGGTTTTAGGTGTTGCTTCCACCAGGGAATACCTGGAAGTGGCATGTTTTCCGAAAGGAACATTTACTTCCGCATGCTGCAAGGTTTTAAAAGAAGTAAAAGCATCCTGCATCGTTCCGTTTTCCTTCGCAAGTGGATAGTCAATATCCATGCTTCCTGGTGCAAAACCCCGTAGAATAGCCAGATATTTTTTAATCGTTTGCGTATTCATAAACTGTTGATGCATAGCAATTTCAGTATCTTTATCAAAAGCAAACAATAAGATTCCGCTGGTTTTTCGGTCTAAACGATGCACCGGACTCACATGCCTGCCTACCTGGTCGCGAAGCATTTGTAAAGCAAATTCAGTAGCATCTCTGGCAATTGATGATTGGTGAACTAGCAAACCGTGCGGCTTGTTAATGGCAATTAAATGATCGTCTTCGTAAATAATCTCCAGCATATGGCCGCGAAGATAAATGATCTGGCGCGGATAATACAGCCCTGAAGAAGATTATCTTCCAAACATGACAAATTTTTAGGGCTTTCCTTAATGGTAAAGATCGAAAGCAACTTTGTATGTATTGCAATGTGCATCAACAATATCCCGGATAGCGGTAGAATATCCCCCGCCCATGCTGATTTGCAAAGGCAATCCCTTAGTTTTACAAGCCTGAATGACCATCCGGTCACGTTCTTTACAAGCCGCCTTGCTCAGTGAAATTTTGCCCAGCTTATCGGTTGATAATACATCTACTCCTGACAGATAAAAAACAAAATCCGGCTTAGCCTGATCAAAAGCCATTTGGAGGTGATGGTGTAATAATTTTAAATAGGTATCATCTTCCACACCATCATCAAGCGGAACATCCAGATCAGACTGTTCTTTCCTGAAGGGGAAATTTTTATCACCATGCATCGAGAAAGTAAACACCCTGCTCTCTTTGTTAAAAATTTCTGCGGTGCCATTTCCCTGGTGTACATCTAAATCGATAATTAAGATACTTTTACTTAAATTATTATTCAATAGGTAATTAGCTGCTATTGCCTGATCATTTAATAAGCAAAATCCTTCACCCCAATTACTACCAGAATGATGAGTGCCACCTGCTACGTTAAAAGCAATTCCATTTTGCATGGCATATTTGGCACCATCAATGGTGCCTTGGGTAATCCTCAGTTCTCGTGCCAATAATTGCGCATTTAGCGGAAAACCTATTCTTCTCTGTTCTTTTGCAGGTAGCGTCAGGTCTCGGAGCTGCATCCAGTAGTCAGGATGATGGGTCCATAACACAATCTCTTCACTTACAGGTTCTGGTTCAAAAAGATTCGCCGGGGTAATAATTCCCTCATGCAACAGTTGTTCCGGAATTAATTCATATTTCAACATCGGAAAACGGTGTCCTTCGGGTAAGGGATGTGTGTATAGATGATGATAAGCTATTTTGATCATCAGCTTAAAATCTCCTCTACATGTTTTTCAATGTTATTGCAGATGGTATCAACGGGTAAATCATTGGCATCTAAACCAAACGGATCTTCTATCTCTTCAGCTATGAGTTCTAAACTCGCTAATACATAGAGGATAAAGGGAACAATAAGTACCAGATAATAACCCAAACTAAACACCCAGCCAATGGGAATAGTCAGCACATAAATAAAGATAAATTTTTTGATGAAGGCACTGTACGAGAAAGGAATTGGTGTATTTTTGATCCTTTCACAGCCTCCGCAGATATCAGTAAACTGATTTACATCCTGAGTTAAAACAATCAATTGTTCTTGAGAGATCAGCCCTTCACGCACTAAATCATAAAGGCGGGTGATTAAACTGCTGGCAATTTGATTGGGAATATGCTGTCCGTCTTTTACTTCTATCAGAAAACTGTTTTTTCCAAAATACTTCTTCTCGCGGAGGTGTTCTTTCATGGCGAAGGCATATTTTGGGATGCCGTATTCAAAGAAACGTAAATGTTCATCCGGTAATTTCAATGCCTTAATTTTCATGGCAAAATTCCGGCTCACATTAGTTAGTGTGCCAAGTAGTTTTCTGCCATCCCACCAGCGATCATAAGCGGTATTGGTGCGAAATACCAGCAACATAGAAATCACAAAGCCCAGCAGGCTATGCATCATACCAATATTGCTCACGTAGTCGCTTTTTGACAGTTTAAAAACGTTCAGTTCCAGGAATGCAATACCTGCAGAAACCACTGAAACACAAATCATCAGCGGCCAAAGCTTAATGAGTGTATCGCCTTTATGGAAATGAAATATAAAGGTAAACCAGTCTTTTGGATTGTAATTGATCATAATAAACGAACTATAATACAGTTTTGCACACCTTCAGCAAGGCCTCACCAGCACGATAGATGTCTTCAAAGGAATTGTATAAAGGCACCGGGCTAAGCCTGATCACATCCGGCTCACGCCAGTCGCCAAGTATGTGTTCGGCAACCAGTCCGTCAAATATGGGCTTTCCTTTTTCAGCGGCAATAATAGAAAGTTGCGCACCTCTTTCCAGTGGATTCGCTGGCGTAATGATCTTAAATTGCTTCCTCCCAATATTTTTATTAACCTCATTTACAATATATTCCAGATAACCCGTTAAATGAATACTTTTATTTCTTAACGGAGTTAAAAAACCAGCTTGCTCAAATATTTGCAGCGATGCGTGGTACAAGGCCATAGGCATTACCTGTGTACAGCTCACCTGCCACCCATCAGCACCAGCTTCAGGCATAAATCCCTTTTCCATTTTAAAACGTTTATCTTCCTGGTAGCCCCACCAGCCGGCAAAGCGATTGAGTTCCTGGTTTTGGAAATGCTTTTCATGAACAAATATACCGGCAATCCCTCCAGGACCAGAATTTTGATATTTATAAGAACACCAACAGGCAAAATCAACGCCCCAGTCATGAAGTTTTACAGGAACATTTCCCGCGGCATGTGCCAGGTCCCAGCCTACCACTGCACCGACGGCATGGCCTGCCTTCGTAATTTTCTCCATATCATACCATTGACCAGTATAATAATTAATGCCACCAAACAATACCAATGCCGTTTCTTCAGCATTTTCATTGATCTTAGCTATGATGTCTTCTGTACGGAGTGTATCTTCACCTGCCCTTGGAAAAACCTCTATGATGGCATCATCCGGATTTTGGCCATGAAACCTGACCTGGCTTTCCAAGGCATACTGATCAGAAGGGAAAGCGCCACCCTCCATAATAATCTTAACACGTCTGCCCTTGGGTTGATAAAAGCTCACCATCAACAAGTGCAGATTTACGGTTAGCGTATTCATTGGGCAAACCTCAGCTGGTAAAGCACCAACCAAAGGAGCCATCAGATTTTTTAATTCTTTATGGTAATACATCCAGGGCTGATCCCCTTCAAACCAACCCTCTACTGCCAGATTTGCCCAGTTGGATAACTGCCTGTTCAATACCTGAAATGCTGCTTTAGGTTGCAGTCCTAACGAGTTTCCACACAGGTATATAAATTCTTGATCATGATGTTTAGGAAATAAGAACTGCTGCCTGAAACCTTTTAATACATCAGCCTGGTCCTGCGCTTGAGCAAACGCTAAATTGTTTTCAAAATTCATTAGCCAATATTACAAAAAAAGCAGGTATTGTTTCCAATCCTGCTTTTTAAAAATAGTTTTTTATTTATGATTTAGAATTTCATCGTATCATGTTTTCCCATATCCGGCGTATCGCCGGTAACAACTGCCTTGAGCAGGCTAAACAGGACTACAATTTTTGAAGATGAGGCATCCCAGTATTCAGCCTCCTCCGGTGTCACCTTAATTAAAATTAACCTGGGGTCTTCTACGCCATCCGGAAACCAGGCCTTCACAAAAGGCGAAAAGTAAGCTTCTTTCCTTACCTGGTCATCCACCAGCTCTGCTTTTCCTTTTACCGTTAAATAAGTATTTTTTGAAGGGTCACTGTAAGCCAGTAACACATTATTTTCCTTCGAAATCTCTTTTGACTTTAACGAATACTCATTGGTGAAAAACCAAATGCTGCCATCTTCTTCAATCTTGGCCGTACCCATTGGTCTGCTGCCCAATTCGTCACTTGCAGAAAAAGTAGTGAACATACAGGTACGTACACTTTCTGCCATTTCTTTTAAAATCGATATGTTTTTCTCGTTTTTCATTGCTTTGGTATTTATTGAAAAACAGGATAGCCCTTAAAATGTTTGACTAACTACACCTTATTTGGCTTACTGACATAGGGATTACCCTTAACAAAAAAACGCCAGGGTAGTAAGGCATGTTCCTGTGCATAGGCAATACCTACACGTGGGCAGGCAATAATCTCTTCATCCATATAGCGGACCTGGTGATCTTCGATCCATATTTCATTGCCTGACAGGTCTTTCTGGTTAAAAGTACGATCGATGCCTAATGCTTTCGCAGCAGAACCCGGTCCTGATGAAACAGCAGGCCTGGAGACTGGCATCCCCCTTCTTTCTTCCATAAGTTCTTTCCCTATCAAGGGTTCAACAGCCCGGATCAACACCGCATGCGGATCATCTTTCACCGAACTTACGACATTAAAAAGATGGTGCATGCCATAACAAAGATACACATAGGCCACACCACCCTGGCTATACATCGTTTCTGTACGGTTAGTTCTTCTGCCGCCATAGGCATGTGACGCCTTGTCTTTGATGCCATAGTACGCTTCTGTTTCTACAATAATGCCAGCACTGATCTGATCATCAATATGGGTATATAAAACTTTACCCAGCAAGTCTTTTGCCAAAGCAATTACGTCCTCATTCTGATAATATTCTGGCGTTAATTTCAATATCAATCTAAATTATCTGTTTAGCAAAACATAAATAACCTGCTCTAAATAAGCCTGGTCTATACTATCGAAATAATCAGGAAACTCGCTGTCTACATCCAGTACGCCAATAACCTGGTTATCTTTAATTAATGGCAATACGATTTCTGATTTAGATGCGGAAGCACAGGCAATATGCCCCGGAAATTCATCTACATCTGGTACGATTAAAGTTTTTTGTTGCAACCATGCTGATCCGCAAACCCCTTTTCCTTTTTTAATTCTGGTACAGGCCACCGGTCCCTGAAATGGCCCCAATACAAGTTCTTCATCTTTCACCAGGTAAAAACCCACCCAAAACCAGTTAAACTGTTCTTTCAGTGCTGCAGAAACATTAGCCATATTGGCTACAAAATCTGTTTCTCCAAACAATAAACCTTCTATTTGAGGAATAAGTGATTGGTATTGCTTTTCTTTTGGAATTGCCCTGTCTATCGTTAAATCTTCTGCCATGTACCAAAGTTAAACAGGATTTAATTCATTTTAATTTAATAATTTGATAATGACATTAAATTGAAGGTGATGATCCTGTTAAATTAATTAGTTTTGATGCCTTAAACACCTGATCACATGATTGCAGCTTTAACCATTACCAAATACCGCGGATTTAGTATTCCATTTGCATTTCTCGGTATGGCTATACTCCGGCTGCCGCTTTGGCTCAATCGAAATTGCAGGTTCTGGAAGTTAATGGGGAGTGGCAAAAACGCGCAGGTAGATCTTGCTACGGATTACAGGCACTGGGCCATCATCACCACCTGGGATGATGAAGAACATTGCGATCAATTTTATGCCGGTTCTTTTCCGATAAAATGGTTTAGGTTTTTTGGATATGAAGAATTTACCATTTTATTAAAGCCTTTAAGTAGCCATGGTTTATGGTCAGGTAAAGAACCTTTTAAGTCTAGTATGAATCATAAAATTGATCAGGGTAGAATTGCCGTCATTACAAGGGCAAAGATTCGTTTTAGTAAATTAAAAGAGTTTAGGCAAAACATTAAAAGAGCTGCTGATCAAATGAGGAGATCAGAAGGTTTTATTCTATCAGCCGGTGTGGGAGAAAATCCTTTCCTGGATCAGGCCACCTTTTCTATTTGGGAAAATGCAGAAAGCATGAAAGATTATGCCTATAAATCATTTGACCATGCTGATATCATCAAACTTACCAGAGAAAGAAATTGGTATGCTGAAGACTTGTTTGCACGTTTCGAAATCCTGAAGATGGAAGGTGTTTTTAACGGAAAATCAGTATATGAATATCAGCCATTCCATCATTTAAATCATTAAACCAATTAAATCCAATGAGAGTTATTGCAGAATTACCACATCCTGAATGTAAGATCACCATCTTTTCAATGAACCAGAAATATATTGTAAAATTTGAACAAGGTACCTTTGAGCAAAGTTATAAACTGGCAGAAGTTGACCTGAGCGGTGGCGGCGTAAACGATGTATTTGAGATTTTAGATGAAGAATTTATCACTACCGTGATCAACCGGTTTAAGCTCATGAGAAGTGATTTTACTTCAGCTTATAACAGATATCAATTCTAATCAAATCACCATATTAACTTGCTCAATTATAGTAGTTTATTTTTGGTTTCAGAATTTAATTTGGCTTTTGCGATATAAAATAATATAAATCTGAATTTTTATCTGTTTTAAGATATTAGGATATGACACTTAACTGGTTGATTAATTTAAACTTATATACTGTATAAGAATATAATTTGGATAGTTAATTTTGCCAAATAAATGAAATCCATGCCTTTTATCTGAACTAAAACATTAAACAAAAAATTCGATTCATAATTGAACTTAGCTTGCTCATGCGTGAATCAATGCTCCTCATACATTTTTTTTTGTCGGAGTAAATGCTCAAGATATGAATCGAATTCAGGTTGTAAGACGTAGAAAATGATCTAAGAAATCACGGTATCATGAACCACTACCCTATACCAGTTTGCAGAAAACTTTTCTATAGCGGCCAGGTGTACCGGATCTTCCTGGTAAGCATTATGATCCTCCATATTGTTAAAAGTGACCGTTAGCGAATAGGTAAAGGAGTTATCGGTAACAGGCCGTATTGGGGTATTTGCCGCCAGGCCATAACTTAGCGTTTTTACATATTTACTTGCACGCAGGTGCTCAAAGAAATTTTTGAAATTTTCTATTTCAGCTTTTGTTAATTGTGGCTTCAGCCAAAACATAACGAAATGCTGTATTGGACTGCTATTGGAAAGTTGATGATCTGACATACTGTTCTTTTTTATTCCAAGGTAAAAAAAAATAGGCTAAAAAAGAAAGCAGCTATAAACTGAAACCCAATGCCCCCGTTTTTCTTACTGATTATCAATTTAACAAACAATTGGTCTTTAATCATGTTTATTAGCTATGGCATTTAAAGCAGCAATCATCGTAGGCGTAACAATAGGACTGATCTCGTTTTTTGGAATTCGCAAGATCGTAAGAGATCAGCAGGTACCTGCTGTGCAGTAACTGACATCGATCATATCATCCTGAACTATTTGAAAATAAAAAGCAAAAGATTAATCCCATTGAGTATAGAAAACAAAAAAATTGAATGGGAAGAAGTAGATTAATATGCTTCAAATCTCTAATCAATTATTGCAGGAAATTTGAGGACAAAATTATACTTTTGAGAGGTCTGAAAAACAGGGTAGCTTACAGCCAGTCGGACAGGAATGCATTTCGGAATAAAACGCACCCTGTCCAATTGGGTGAAAAACCCTCATAATTTTAAGTTCCATTTAACTGGAGGTGTTGAAGTCGGTTTGTTATCTTTAATTTCTACTGCCATTAATTTTTAAAGATTTCAGCCAGTTTCTTTGAAAGATCTTCCCCGCGCAGGTCTTTTCCAACGATCTTTCCCTCCGGGTTAACAAGAAAATTCGTAGGGATGGCTTTAACTTCATAGAGTACTCCGGCCTCATTTTCCCAGCCTTTTAAATCACCAACTTGTTTCCAAATCAATTTATCATCTTCAATAGCCTTTAGCCATTTGGCTTTATCTGCTGCTTTATCCATTGAAACGCCTAAAATTTCAAAACCTTTTGATTTGTATTGCTCATAGTTCTTCACCAGGTTTGGATTTTCCCGTCTGCAAGGTGCACACCATGAGGCCCAAAAATCCACAAGCACATATTTCCCGCGGTAGTCAGATAGCTTTACCATCTTTCCATCTACGTCAGGTTGAGAGAAATCTGTAGCCTCAACACCTTCCTGCGTTTTCTTTACAGTTGCAATTTTTGCTGCCACTTCTTTTCCGAGATAGGATAATCTTAAATCCTCGTTAAGACTTAAAAACGTTTTCTCCATGGCCAAAGCATCAAAATCCGGCCCAAGCAATGAATTAAGTGCCATTACGGCCATATATTTATCCGGGTTCTTGCTAATATAAGACATCTTCGCTTCAAAAATTTCCTTTTCTACAGCTTTTGCACGTGTCTCTAAGGTCTGAATATATGCCTTATCCTGCTTTTTTGCTTCTGGTTGTGCATTATATTCTGCGTCTAACGATTTGTATTTATCGTATATCGGTTTCAAATAAGCCGTTACCTTATCATTTTCTGCATTGATTGCCGATCCTGTAATTACAGCCTTAGAAATAGAATCTTTAGCTGTAAGTATAATAGATTCATTAAACAACAATAAAGGCTTTATGTCATAACCAGACCTTTTTGCAGGATTATCCGGTGTAGCATCGTGTTTCACCCTTACACGTGCTTCCGTTGGAGATTCCATTTTTCCGTTAAATTCGAATTTTCCGTTAACTATTTCTGTTGAATCTGTTGATATACGATCAGCATACTTAATCATTAAAAAAGCTTTCGCCGGAGCATTTAGTTTTCCTATTTGCCCCTTAATGGTGTATCCCGTTTGCGCCTTAAGGTAAAAAGGCACCATTCCTGTCAATAAACATAAAATTATCTTTCTCATTTTTTCATTTGTTAATGATGTACTACTATTTCTTATTCTCTTTTTTAGATTTCCCATGGCTACCTAGCAGGCGATTATATAAGGACTGGTCTTTTAAAACTTCGACTGCCGCATTTAGGCTTTCATTCGCTTCGTTACGTACGCGCAACTGATAGTCAGACCCTTCATACAGCAGGGCGGCAATTTCCGACTTAAGTTCTACCGCAAGGCTCTCCCGGGCTGCAGTATCAGATTTCCCCGGCATATTTTTAATATGTTCCTTCGCTTGCTCCATAAACTTGTCAAGTATTGCATCATCTACTTTAAAATTCTTAATAAACGCTTGAAAATCGGGATACTTTTGTAATAAGGCAGTCCTGTTTTGCTGTACAAAATCAAAGCCTACCTTAGTTGTCATTCCACTGTTCATGATTAAGGTCATCCAGTTGCTGTATAAATTTGTATCAATCGGCACAAAACGGTCTGGCATGATTCCCCCGCCACCATATACAGTTCTCTTGTTGTTTAAGGTATTAAACTTCAATGAATCCGGAAAATTGAAATGACCGGGTTCTTTTAGCTCGCCTGAAGCCAGTCTACGGTTAAAGTCTTCAAAATAGTCGGCTTTTCCTTTGGTGTAAGGTTTCTGGATGGATCTTCCGGAAGGTGTATAGTATCGGGCACCAGTTAGGCGTAGCACCGAACCATCTGTCATAACCAATGGCTTTTGCATAAGCCCTTTACCAAAACTACGGCGCCCGATAACTACTGCACGATCCCAATCCTGCAATGCGCCGGTTACAATCTCACTTGAGGAAGCCGTTGATTCGTCAATCAACACAACCAGGTCTCCGGTCATAAACTGCCCAAAGCCACCTGTGCCAAAATAATCCTTACCGCCGTCATGACCAATGGTATAAAATACAGTACTTTCTTTCGGCAAAAATTCATCTGCTAAACCAATTGCCGCTTCTACATATCCTCCACCATTACCCTGGAGGTCTAAAACCAGTTTTTTCATGCCTTTTGCTTTTAAAGCTTTAAGGGCAGCATCCATCTCCCTGCGTGTAGATTCACTAAATATCGCAAGCGAAATGTAACCAATTTCCTTGCTTACCATGTAACTGGCACGAATAGACAAGTCTGCAATTTGCTCACGCGTGACTTTAATCAGCATTGGTTTTGTAGCATTGCCACGCATCATTCCCAGGCTCACCTGCTTACCTTTTTCACCGCGGAGCAACAGCATCACTTGCTGATTTTTTAAACCTTTACCTAAGATCGGCTGACCATCCACACTGATGATTTGATCACCCTGACGCAATCCTGCTTTAAATGCAGGCCCATCCGGGTTTACAGCAGTGATAAAAGTACTGTCGCTAACCATCGCAAAAGTAATCCCTATTCCAGCGAAGCTACCCGACATAGATTGATTCATCTCCTCTGCTTCTTCCCTACTCATGTAACTCGAATGCGGATCAAGGTCGCTGATCATGGCCTTGATTGCTACGTCTACAATTTTCTCATCCTGAACAGGATCCACATAGTTATCCTGAATAAGCTTTAAGGCTTCCTGAAGCTTTACTTTTGGATTCATCTGCGCCTGCGCCTGTAACAGGCTTATCGAAGCGACTACTACTGCCAGTGCTATTTTATGTATCTTGTTCATTTGCTTATTTTTCTTTTCTTATGATTTCAATAGCCATTGATAACTCATCCATGAGCTGACTAGGGCTACCCGAATAGCCTTCGGAGCTATACCTTACTTCACCATTTTTCACAATGATCTTACGGGGAATCCCGGATGACTGGAACAAAGGAATCAGACTTCTAAATACCTTATTTTGCTCACCATTTTCACCAATGGCATCGTGTAATAAGTTAAACCGGAAACCCTGGCTTTTAACAAAGTCAACTGATTTCTTTTTGTAGTCACCAAATTGCATGGTGCCAATCATGTATACGGCAACCGACGGGTCCTTCGCATATTTATCGATCAGCAACTGCATTCCCGGAAAAGCCATAATACACGGACGACACCAGGTAGCCCAAAAATCGATTACCACGATCTTGTCTTTCCAATCGCTGGAGTTGACCATTTTGCCTTCAGCATTCTCCAGGGAAAAAGGAATCAGCGGATGCTTTACCATATTTTCCATTACGTGAACGCGCATTGCATCCACGGCGTCTGAAGAATTTAATGAAGCAAGGTATTTATCATAATCTTGAGTGTTCCCGTTGTGCTCTGCCAAATAGATTGCTTTGAGGCGATCAAACATCAGCGGGGTTACAGCCATGTTTTTCACACTGGCCTCCAGTAAGGGTTTAATTTTACCTGTCTGTTTTAATTGGTCAAGAAGATACAAATGGATCTCGTTTAGTTCTGCACTGGCATAACGTTTCTGATCTGAAAGATATCCAATATATTCCAACCCTTCATCGTAAGCACCAGCAGCTTTACACAAGGACACATGGCTGAATATACGTTCGCTCAATTGCTGCGCTACATTGTTATTTATCAGGGAGTCATTGCCGCTAAAATCTTCTGCATAAGAACCATCATTTTTTAATTTAAACAGCACAGGCATAATCTTCCGGCTCAAAGGCAAAACAGCTTTCTTCTCAGCCTCAGAACCTATCATTTCCATCTTGGTTACATTGAAGCGGTAAACCTCATTTGCAGTTTTAAAATCGAAATCATTAAACAAGGCAAGAAATTTATCGTATGCTTTCTGCCTAAAATAAGCAGTTGCTAATCCACGGTATACCTCATAATAAATGTAAGCTTGCCCGTCCGGATTTTTGCGCCATTCCACGATAGGAAATTCTGCCAGAAATTGCTCCAAAGCCCCTGTCATTTTTGCTTTATCGGGTTCCTGTAAAGCCTGCTGATAGCGAATAAACCTTGCCATTTTACCTTTCGGGAAACGGCTTAGGATTTCCGATTTCAGTTGTTCAGACCGCAATTCGTCCTTTGCTATAAACTGATAATAGCGCTGAATGTTGGACAACTGATCCTCCTTAAGCTTTGCGCCCGGAATTTGTGATTCCTTTTTCAATAAAGCCTCGACGGTTGCAGCATCATTTTGAGGACTAGCAAACGGGCTTAATTCCTGTTCGGCCATATAGAGCAGTGCCTCTCCAAGGTAGTTACCTGGCACAACTTTCTTTTTAGGACTCAGAACCCGGCTAAAGAACCCCTTTCCGTTATTATTATCTTTCGCATCCGGATGGTCTGCGCTTCCCTGAAAAAATCTTAAGGCGAAAAAGGAAACGTCTGCAGGCAATAGCAAACTGCCTGTCCAGGACCCGTTTACTTTTTTAAGCGTCAGCGGCTGCGCTTTCCATTGCGAAGCATTTTGAAAAAGAAGTGCTACGGCCGATACTTCATCACTAAATTCAAGGTCGGTTCCTTTGGCACTATAATTTATAGATAGGGGTTTACCTGCAGTAGGTGCAGCAGGGCTTAATGTTAAACCATTACCCTGTTGTGCATAAGTAAATATGGCAAACAGGGCTAATAAAGCAGTAAAAAGTGTTTTTTTCATTTATCTGGGACTTTGTTGTATTTCAGGATTGAGATTAAGCACAGCAGGGGCAATCGGGTATATAAATCTGTTGCTACCCGGACTTAAAGTATATTGCTGCCCCTGGAAGGTACGCACATAAGGCTTTGCGAACTCAGGGTCGAGGTTTAACCTGCGCTGATCGAACCAACGCAACCCCATTCCCATAAATTCCCTCCGGCGTTCGTTGATGACAGCCGGAAGAAGATCAGCAGGATTTGAGATCACCAGATCCTGGTAATCTGCGGCTTTTATCCTCGTTTTTCTAAGTTTGTTTAACCACTCCAGCGTTTTGGAGGTATTACCCGCCCGGGCATATACTTCTGCATTGATCAGCATCATTTCTGGTACAGACAGACCGGTCTGGCAAGAAAACTCGTTAAATTGCGGACGGATGTATGCAATGCCCGGCACATCATTACTGGTACCGGTAAACAGTTCCAACCTTGCATCTCCTGAAGGAAACAAGCTGAGGAGTTCCGGGTTCAGCTCAGACATAAACGTACCGGCAGAAATCTTCGATAAAAGAATTTCCGGATCATCCAATCTTCTTGGAAAGCTTACTGTGTTACCAATATAATTTTCCAGCGTCTTGAGTGAGCTGTTTATCGCCAGGGCTTTATCAGCATATTCTCCTGCAAGCGTGAAGTTTCTCATATACAAATACGTTCTTGACAATAAGGCATATGCAGAAACTTTCGCGGCGTGGCCATTATTCGTTGCAGTAGCGGGCAATGACGGGATGGCCTCCTGAAGGTCTGATAAGATCTGCTTATAGACAATATCCAGGTTGCTCCGGTCTAACTTTAGGAACAGATCCGGGGTTTTCAATAAAGGAATCCCGACCTGGGTTTGAGCTTTCGACGGATCATAAACCTCGCCGTATTGATTCGCCAGCATCAGATACGCAAACGCCCTTTGAACTAAAGCATCTGCATAGATTTGTTTCTTTTGCGTTTCAGTCCCTTTAAGACTAGACATTACACTGTAAATAACTTCATTACAAGTGTATATGGTTTTATATAAATTGCCCCAGCCAATGTCTGTCTGGGTATCACCATAGTAATTTGATCCCCATACATAGGCGGCCTTAAATTCAGCGTTTAAAGAGTTTTGATGGTTTTCATCAGTAGTCGCCATGTCATCGTTGCTCACAAATGGAAGAATATAAGACTTCTCCATAGTGGACCTGTCATTCATGACGAATTGAAAATCATCTGTGTATTTTAAGGTACGCTGACCGAATTGTTCTACCTCAACATACTTTCTGCAAGATGAGCTGACTGTTAGGATAAACAATGCAACCCAGATTTGATAAGTTAATGCTTTCATTTTAAATATTTTGATACGTTTGTTAAAACGATGTGTTTACACTGATAAAAAATGCTTTCGCAGGAGCCAGGTTATTGTAATTGCTGCTGGCCAAATAACTTGGATCAACTCCGTATTTGTTCTTGCGCCAGATCAACCCCAAGTTTCTGACACTTGCATTGATTGAAGCCGACTTAAAAGGTGTCTTTTTCAACAGTTCATTCCTGAAAGAATAACCTAATGAGACCTGTTGAAGCCGAATATAGCTTCCACTCATGGTCAAAATATCTGAGTTTTTATACCTGTCTATACTATTGGATGAAATGTCTTTCAAGCCCGGAACATTGGTAAGCTTTTCATCACCAGGCTGACGCCAGCGTAAAGCCAGATCAGACTGCATGCCTATGGATCCCTGGTAAGGTGAATAATCCGGATAGCCTTCTACAGACGGTTTTCTAACCACGTTGCCCATCGAATAAGCAATTCTGACACCCAACGTAAACTGCTTATACCTAAAGTCGTTATTAAAACCGCCAAAATAAGGAGGTGTAGTCCTGCCCATGTATACCAGGTCATCCGCAGTTAATTTATTGTTTCCGATGTCAGTGCCGATGATGTCTCCATTTTTATTATAGATCTGTGACTGACCTTTGTCATCCAGTCCAGCCCATCTGTAAGCATACATATAATCCATAGGTAAACCAACCGTAGGCGTAGAAGAACCAACCAGGTTACTGGTTACAGCCTTTTTTAGCCTGTTGTCCGTAACTTCATTTGTATTATAAGAGAAATTAAAAACCGAATTCCATGAATAATCCCTTTGGCTAACTACATTCACCTGCATGCCTAATTCAAAACCATGACTTTTCATACTTGCACTGTTGAATTGCAAAGAAGTCCAGCCATAGGTTGAGTTGTAAGGAAAGGTATATAAAATGTCTGATGTGTTTTTATTATAAGCGTCGATGCTAAAGGACAGGCGGTTTTGTAGCAGGGCAAAATCCACCCCAAAGTTCAGGGACTTCACTTTCTCCCAGGAGATCTGGTTATTTGCAGGACTTGAAATCTGTGCAATCGTCTCATTTGTTTGGTTGTCGGTGCTGGTATTAATCACCACAACGTTACCTGATCCGGTAGGTAAAGTTCCGCCCACACCATAAGTTAACCTGAAATCCAAAGCATTCAGCCAACCAATGTCCTGAACGAAATTCTCCATTTTGGCATTCCATTTTATACCGGTAGACCAAAGTGGCTTTGCCCGCTGATTACGTGCAGCTCCCGTAATCGTAAAATCATCAAAGCGAACACTTCCCGATGCTACATATTTCCCTTTCAGAAAAGACAGTCCAACGTTCGAATAATAGGATAATGCCCTCTTAATACCTTTTTTCAACGGATTATCAGCATTAATTGTGTTCGTGTAACCTTCAACTGTGTTGTAGGGCACAGTTGGGTTAAAAGCCTTATCCTGATAAATATCCTCATTAAATCCGTAACGGTACTGCTCAGAAGACTGATAGCTGTTCTGCCGGATCTCTGCCCCGCCCAGGAAAGCAATGTTCAAAAAGTCTCCAATGTTCCGGTCTACATTTAGCTGAGACCTCAATGTATATTCCCAGGAATTATAATTGATAAGACCCAGTTTTCCACCATAAGGAATACCGTATACAAGCTTTCCTTCATCATTGATGGTTGTTGCAAAATTTAACAGATCACGAACGTCATAACTATCTGCCCGGTCCAGATTTTCCGTATCTTCGATATTACGCTGCAACATTCCGGATACGGCAAAGTTGACTCCATTAACAATTCTTGTGTCGACACCCATATTGAACCTCAAGCGGTTGGATTGCGTATTGTAATGCGTTTTATCCAACTCGTCCAAAGCAGAATATGTCCATGGTAGATAACCTTTATTTAAAAAGTCCTGCATGACTTCATCCCTATATTTGATGGATCTTGCAATGTTATTTCCATTGGCGTCGCGAAGTAACTGGTATGGCTTTAATCCTTTCATTCCATTCCCCATTGCGTTCTGCGCAGCTGGATTGTTTAGTGTGCTGGAGTAGTTATAATTCAACCCGAAAGTAAGGTTCACCCTGTCATTAAACAATTTATTGCTCAGATTGGAATTCACAAAGAAACTCTCTGCTTGATTTCCTCTAAATACAGGCACATCTTTAGTGTAGTTGGTCGATACATAATAACTGCTTTTATTGGCTCCACCTGATAAAGACAGGTTGTATTGCTGGGAAACCGCCCTTTGCAGCAGGAAATCCCTGATCTGGCTTTTATTATCAATCTGTCCGAGCGCAGCCAGCGCAGCATCACGTTCTCCCACCGTTGCCGTTCCCCGGTCCACCTTAAACATCCACTCTAAGGCCTCGCTTTGTGGTGCGTTGTTATTAAAACTCATCCAGCTTGGCTTATCGGCCGGATCCAGGATAAATCCCAGCCCTTTTAGTTCACGTTCCAGATCGATATACTGCGCGCTGTTCATTGTCTTTATATTGTTCAGATCAGCGGGTGACGAAACACTAAGGTTGGTACTAAAATTAATTGAAGGGGGTGTATTTCTCCCTTTTTTAGTTTCAATCACAATTACCCCGTTAGCCGCCTTGGCACCCCATATTGATGAGGCTGCAGCATCCTTAAGGATCGTAATGCTTTCGATATCATCAGGGTTGAACCTGTTCAGTACTGCCCCTGCACTGGTACCATTTCCTGAAGAGACCTTCGATAACTCACCACGGCTGTCCTCATTTTCCATTAGAGGGAATCCATCAATTACAATTAAAGGACTCTTTGGAGATAAATTGCCGAAGCTGTTATTGCCACGAATACTAATGCTATTGGTTCTAAGATCAACCTGAACGCCTGGTGCCATTCCCTCCAGTTTTTCAAGGATATTCACGGAAGGCACCTTTTTTATATCTTTAGCTTTAATCACCTCAAAAGCACCAGTCGCACGGTCCTTAGGTAATTTGGTATACCCGGTAGACACTACTTCCACTTCATCCAGTGTATTATTTTCACTGTAAAGTACGGCGTTCACTACATTACCTTTCCCCAACGTCATTTTTTGAGGTTGCATGCCCACATAGGTAAATACAATGGCGTCAGCTTTTTCAAGTAAACGCAAGGTATAACTTCCATCACTGCTGCTAATTACCCCCACCCTTACTGACATTCCTTCCGGAAACACCGTTGCCCCAATCAGTGGCTTTCCATTTTGATCTGTAACTTTTCCAGTTATAATTCTGTAATTAGGCGCTGGTATCTTTTGCCTGGCAGCTTCTAACTGCTTTTCGTCTTCCCGTAAATCCCTAACAATGGTATAATAATTCTCCTGAACATACAGGAAAAGCAATTTATTGGGGTAAAGTATCGCCTTCAGTACGCTATCCACAGTTTTCGATTTTGCCAGGGGAAGTTTTAAGCTTACCATCTTGTTATCCACCAGGCCTGCCTGGTAAGAAAATTTAGTGCCATAAGTTTTCTGAACTTCAGAAAGTGCTTTCTGCAGGGTCATTTGCTCCTGCGCCAATGCAGAACGCATGGAGGTTACAATGAGCAGAAAGCCCAGGATAAATAGTAGTTTTGTTTTCATTTAGTTTGGTTTGGTTTAGTTTGTTGAGGTTAATCTATTTCATACGGTAAGGTCTATGTCTACTCATGCGTAATCAGGAGTTGATTTTTATTGATGATAACTTTTACATCAAATACTTTTTTAATTACAAAAAGGATGTCTTCTGCACTACCTGAAGGGACTGCGCCCGAAAGTCGTTTACCCTTGAGATCATCAGCATGTATGGTCACCTCGTAACCATAGGTATCTTCGAGTATTTCGGCAATGTCGTTTATCGTATAGCCTTCCACATTGAGCTCTTTTTTCGTCCAGGACTCACTTGCAGCCGCAACTTTTTGTGTTTCTTTAAGAATCTGTTTGCCATCGTATACCAATACATCGCCCGGCTTCATGATCCTGGAGAAAGCAAATGGTCCCTTCTTTTCAATTCTCAGGCCTCCAGTCAGCAAAGCGATCTCCGTACGACCTCGTCTATCTTTAATGTTAAACTTAGTACCCAATACAGTCAGCTCTAAACCGTTTACGTGAACCTTAAATGAGTCGGCTTGCTGAAATCTGTTTTTTAGCGCCACGTGCTTCACTGCAAATGCAGCTTCACCCTCCAGCCATATTTCCCTAGGTTTATCAGAACGCCAGTTGCGTACATAGTGAATCCGGCTATTACCGTTTAACATCACATCAGATGAATCGGGAAGTGTCGCACTGCGCAATTCTCCGTAATCCGATCGGACCACCTGTTTTCCTTGCTGCATCAGTTCAGCGATAGTAAAATAAACGGCTAAGCCTGCAGCGATGGCAGACATCCATTTACCTGCACGTTTAAGCGGCATCACATAAGAACGTTCCAAATGATCGTGTCTTGCAATCCTTTCGCTGATTTGTCCCCAGATGGATTCAGCACTATTTTGAGCAGTGTATATTTGCTGACGATGTAACATCAGTATCCAACTTTCCGCTTCTGCCATTTCTTTTTCCCTGTCGGGATGTGCCGATAATACCTTTTGCCAAAGCATTTTACTGGCTTGGTCAGGATGCAAAACGTATTGTATGAAGTTTTCATCGTCAAAGAAATCCAGCGCACTATAGCTGCTGTAATCAGTTGCTTTCAAGTTATTCATGATTTATTAATGTTATATACACATAGAATTCACATTTTACCCCAAGCAACTCATTAATTTTTTGAGTGGAGTAAAAGAGCTGGTAAGTGCAGTTACTTTCTGGAGAGATTCAGCAGGTAAAGTATCAGTAAGTAATCAAACCTTGGCAGGTGTTGCTTTAGCGAATCAATCGCCCTGTAAAGTAGTTTGTAGGTTGCTTTTGTAGAAAGTTGCATCACATCCGCAATTTCATTAAAGTCCATTTCCTCAAAATAACGAAGGTGAATAACCTCCCGCTGGCGAGGCGTCATTTTATCAAGTGCAATCGCAAGATTTTCCTGAATCTTCCTGGTTCGCTCTGCACTGATCATGCGATGATCATGGCCCAGTTCAATATTAAAGGCTATTTTTTCTTCTGTCGCAGGAAAAGCCATAATCTTTGGCAAATAATCCAATTTTCGGATTAAACGCCTTCTGAAAGCCTTATAAATATAATTTTTTACAGAATTTGTAGCATTGATTTTTTCTCTGTCAATCCAAAGCTTAACAAACAGATCCTGTATAATGTCCTCTATAAGATGATCATCTGGTGTAAATTTATGACCATAATTAAAGAGCAATTCGTAATAAGCATCAAATATAAATTTCAACGCACGCTCATCACCGTACCGAAATTCATCCCATGCCTTTTGCTCACTGGTCATATTTTAGTTGGCTGTTTATAAAAAATAATCGGAAGCATATTCAAAGATGAAAAAATGTTTTGAGGAACAATTAAAAATCAAAAAATTGTTTGCAAACCAGCACGAATGACCTCGATAACTGCAACCATAGATAGATACGAAAGGGATAGGTCAGAAAAGAAGCATCAGTTGGCAACAACTCTTCTAAATTCAGCATCTATCAAATCCTTTTTAATAAAGTGTCTACGGCTCCCAAAGTACGGGAGATCATACGACAACAAATTCTTTCCCGGAAGATATGTGAACAGAAAAGCAAGAATAATTGAAAAGGCAAGCGGAATACCGTTTGCTGAATTTGTGATTAAAAATATAGTCAAACCATTGAAAATGACAAACTCCGTATTGGCAATAAAGAGTTCGCCAATAATGCCAATCTATTCGGTAGTCTTGGGAAAGCCTATCATACAAATAGGTAATACGAATTGGCATTAAATAGCTACGGGCAAGCCATAAGTCTCGGTGAGGCAACTGGAAATTCAGGAAAAACGGCAGAGCAATTAAGAAAATTATAGGTAAATAAGTATTGTCTGGTTTCCAGTCAAAGAAATTAAAAAACTACCGTGAAGGTGCCCTGTAAGCAACCTCGTTTTTAGTTGGTTTCCTGTGCCAATAAGAAGAAAGCAAGGAACCTGTGATATTCATTAAAGGACCAAATACCGCAGGAGCAAGTCCAACAGTGGCCATTTTGCCCATCTCTTTGGCTATGGCCGATGCTAACCCGCCGTTCTGCATGCCCACCTCAATAGCCATAGTTCTGCAGTCACGTTCCTCCATTTTAAATAACCTCCCTGACCAATAACCTAAAACATATCCGGTCAGATTATGAATCAGTACCAGTAATATTAATTTGAACCCTATATCCAATAAACTGTTATGCCCTGCAGCTGTGATAATCATGATGATAAACGCAATCCCAGACATAGATATTAAAGGCATAATTTTTTCAACCCACTGATGCTTATGCCGCAATAATCGATTAAATATTAAACCTAAAACAATCGGTACAATCACCATCTTGGCAATATCGAACATCATATTTTCAACATTGATGTCAATAAATGCTCCCGCAAGCAGTTTCATCAGTAATGGCGTTATCAATGGTGCCAGTAATGTTGAAACGGCTGTGATCGTAACCGACAAGGCAAGATTGGCCTTTGCCAGGTATGATATCACATTTGAGGCCATTCCGTTAGGTGAACACCCAATTAAAATAATCCCGGCAGCAATCTCAGGTTTAAACCCGCTTATACTGGCCAAAGTCAACCCCAGTAAGGGCATGATTAAAAAATGACTGAAAACACCGATGAATACTCCTTTAGGCATTTTTAATACGTTTACAAAATCTTTAACATGCATAGATGTCCCCATACCAAACATAATGATTTGGATCAAGGGAGTAATGAGCAATGCAAATTTAAACTCGTGATATGAGATAAAATAGTCAGGATAACTTAAAGATGTCGTCACTGCTGCACAGATCAGCAATGTAAAACTAAAGCCCTTTAATAAGGTAAAATTCCTAAAGCCAATTGCAAGTAATAAAAAGGCTACAATAATTTCCGGCACTGCTGTCCGAAAACCGGAACTAAAGCAAATGATCATGGCCATAATTAATAAGGCAACCGCCATAACCAAAACGATCCTGGAAAGATTTGGTTTAAGGCTTTTACCGTCAATATGTTTACTGTTCCCGTGTTTTTCCATATATTTTTAGAAGACTGAGATTCTATTGATGCATGCAAGTGACATCCTTTAACATCATGGATACAAACGAAATAGACGCAACAATGTTGCCCTCAGATGTGGCATGGCAAAATTATCTTTTTAGCAAAAGAAATGAATGGTTATGGTTGGCACCGGAAATACCATTTACACGACATTTATTCAACCGCAACCAACCTCCGAAGCCAAAGGCCGGCAATAAGCACCTTGCCGGAAAGCTGTGGAACAATCCATATCACACTCTGCCCCTTCTCCTGCTTTCCTTATACTCCGAAAGCAATTCACTCTTATAAAACTTATCCCCGGGAAGCTTCATCGGCTTCAGTTGGCTTATGCAAAAGAGCTAGGAAAAGTTCTTGAAGTTATTGGATCGACAGTGTAGCTGGGAATTGGGAGAATTCTAGCCGCATAAGACAGTTCTAAATAAGCTAAATGCAATATTGAAAAAAGTGCTTTATATGATAGCCGCGAGGAATAAAGCTTGATACAAGTTCTTTCATTTTGATTCCTTTACAAAGGACATTCATTCTGTAGTTTATTTCTGTGATTTTTCCCCCAATCAGCCAGGGTATTTACAATGGGAATAACTGTCTTCGCATATTCAGTTGGCTCATAACTAACAATAACAGGTGTGGCTCCCGCTTCAACTTTACGAACTATAACCCCATTTGTTTCCAAATCCTTCAACTCATTTGACAACACCCTGGCAGAAATACCTTCCACAGCCCGCTGTAATTCATTAAAGCGATTATATCCACTAGCGATTCCTACTACAATACGTAATTTCCACTTACCTCCCAGCACATGCAGAGCATCCTCAATAGCCTTTAAACTTTGAATACAGATTAAACTTTTGAATTCGTTTTTATCGTTTTCACTTTCCATCTATTTTATGCAACTAACCTTTATGATAGTACTAACCTTTAGGTTACAACTAACTTTATACAAGCGAATATACATATTTTTGCTTTATCAATTGAAGGCTGTTCCCCATGTAATTGGTGAGTGATTCCCATAGCTATGATACTGAAATTAGTTATAGATCATTGCTGCTGATAAATGGTAAACTAAACACAAAATCATAATAACTGATAATACTTAATAAAATTAAAATGAATACAACAAAAAAAGTGCTCTTGATCAATGCACATCTAACCTACCCTAATCGGTCGGAGGGATTATTAAATCAGGCATTTCATCAAAAAGCAAAAGACTTTTTCCTGTCAAAGGGTTTCGAAGTTTTAGAAACTAAAGTTGAGGATGGATATCATGTGGATATAGAGGTAGAAAAACATCTGGCAGCAGATATCATCGTTTTACAGACCCCAATTAATTGGTTTAGTACGCCTTGGATATATAAAAAATACGTGGATGAAGTTTTTGACGGCGGATTCATTAAATCGACATTCTTTGAAAACGATGGCAGAACACGTCAGGATCCGACCAGACAATATGGAACAGGTGGAAAAATGATGGGAAAGAAATTTATGGTTAGTAGTACGTGGAATGCGCCAAAGGAAAGTTTTGACAATAGCGATCAGCTTTTGTATGAAGGTAGAAGTACAACTGATGCCTTAATAAATATTACAACGACTTATCGTTTTTGCGGGGTGGAAATTGTGCCGGATTACAACTGTTTTGATATTTACAAAGATGGCGGCATCTCAGGCACCTTAGAAAGGTATCCCGAACATTTAGAAAAAGTTTTTAATTTGTCTTAGTCACAACAATTCAGTTCTGCACATCAACAAAGTAATACTTAGTCAATAAAGAGGGTTTTTTATACAAAGAAAATTTTAACCTATATTTATCTCCATTAATCTATCGCGTTTTTGAAAAATTACCTAAATAAGCCTGTAACACAATCCCCATTTATAGAGGTATTTAGGTTGGAGGAATTACGTGCTGGTACTTTCGATTATTATCAGCGGTTTAATTTCCATCAAGTGCTATGGAGTACGGAGATTAACGGAACCATTACTTTTAGTATTGATTTTACTGACTTTGAAATGCATGGCCATCAGGCCGTGGTCATTTACCCATACCAGAATATTAAAATAGACCTGACTGATAAAGAAGGCTATTTATTCTTAATTAATAATGATGTATTCTTTTGGATCAACCAGAAAATCGGTTCCGATTATCTGAATGGGTATTTTATAAACAAGCTGGTATCCTTTGACAGTAAAAGTGCCATAACAATGGGGAAAATCGTTGATTTACTTCTGACGGAGTACGGTGCCGATAACAGGGCTTTAATGATGGAAAGCTATGTTTTTTCGCTTTTATTTCAGGTGTCATCTATTTTTGAAGGAAGCCCGGGGCCCAGAGATTATGTAGATTATCCCGTTTTCGGAAAACTGATGAGTTTGATAGAACTGCATTTTATTAAAGAAAAAGGAACGGCCTTTTATATCAAACAGTTAAATATTTCAGCAAAAAAGCTCAATCAGATCTGCGATAGCATCACCAATAAAAATCTAAAGTATCTAATTCAGGATCGCATTGTTATGGAGATCCGCAAGGAATTGCATCTCGGTAAAAAGACCGTGAAAGAAATAGCATATGATCTGGGGTTTACTGAACCCGCTTACCTTACCCGTTTTACAAAAAAACATACAGGCCTGACCCCAAAAGAATTCTTAAAGCAGTAAAGTCCTTTTTTTTAGCTGGAAAGTGTAATTTTTTTCTTTCTCCCTTACGCTACATTTGTGCGGTAATTAAATAGAAATGGAAAAATACACATCAAGACAAACTATTGTAGTTTGCACACCGGCACCTAATCATATTGGGCTATTATGAAAAAAGAGGCTTTAGTTACCTATCTCAGAACAAAGCGTGTTCCGTTGATATTGTGTGGTATTCTGCTGATTGCAGGAACATTAGTTTTGGCGTTTGCCTGGTCAGCAGGCCTGATTGGCGGACGTATTACTACCAGAACATTTTTAAAGGACACGCCTAAGACATATCCTGCAGGCTACCGTCGTGCCCATGGTAAAGGTATTTGTTTCGAGGGCACTTTCCGTGCCTCTGGTGAAGCTGTACCATATTCTATTGCGAGCGTGTTTGCCCAGCAAAAAGTTCCGGTTATAGGCCGTTTCTCATTAGGTAGTCCCGATCCCTATGCCCCTGATAATTCCACCCGAACGGCCAGTATGGCCTTGATGCTTACTGCTGATGACGGAGAACAATGGCGGATGAAATTGAACAATGAACCTTTTTTTGCTACCCGTGATGCAGAAGGTTTTCTCAAACAAATGGAGGCATATAAGCCCAACCCGTCTACGGGATCTCCGGATCCGGCACGAGTGACCGCTTTTTTGAAAGAATATCCGGAAGCAAAGAAATATGTAAAATGGGATGCGACTGCACCCTGGACCCGCAGTTTCGCCGGAGCACAGTACAACGTTATTAATTCGTTCATTTTAATTGATAAAAATGGCAAAAAGCAGGCAATACGCTGGTCTATGCGGCCACATGCGGCATTCACTTCGTGGAGCGTAAGCCAACGTAAACAAGCCAGCCACGATTTCCTGTTTGAAGATTTGAAAAAGCGTATTCAAAAAGGTCCTTTATACTGGGATTTGGTTATTACATTAGCGGAACCAGGTGATGCGGTAAATGACCCTTCACAGGTATGGCCGGAAAGCCGCAGACAGATAGTGGCCGGCACATTGGAAGTATCCCATGTTTTTGACCAGGCGGATGGTGGTTGCCGGGATGTTAACTTCGATCCTACCCGTGTACCAAAAGGAATTACCCTATCTGATGACCCGGTTCTGCGAGCCCGGGCAGGCATTTATGCTCATTCGCATAGCGATCGTGTACGGGAGATCGGCTATGGTAAGGCTACGGATGCAGTAGTCAAACATCAAAATGATAATCCTAAAAACAAGTAACCATGTCTGGAAAGAAAAATAGACCATCGGCTCCTCCAACGCAATTCAATATTACCGCGCGAATATTGCACTGGCTTATGGCAGCAATGATACTGGCTATGATATTTGTCGGCTTAGGTATGATGACCTCCCTAACCTGGAGGCCCTGGTTACTTGACCTCCATGTGCCTTTAGGTATAGCTATCCTGCTATTGGTCATTATCCGTTTTATAAACAGGTTAAGTTTTCCTGTACCAAAAATGCCTGTTAGCATGTCCAAATTTCAATCGAAAGCAGCAGGAACCTTGCACTGGCTATTTTACGGTATGATGCTGGCTTTGCCCCTCACCGGATGGGCACAATTGTCTGCCGGAGGTTTTCCGGTAAAATTGTTTCCAGGTGTAAATCTTTCTCCAATCCTACCGCAGAGCCCACTTTTATATGCATTGTTACATGACGCTCACAGGGTGATGGCCTGGGCACTTTTCTTTATGGTAGTAGGACACTTTTCGGCAGCATTGTTACATGCCTGGGTATATCGTGACGGGATATTTTCAAGTATCACATGGGGAAGAAAAATGACTATTAGGTCTGAAGAACCTCCTGCCAGCGCGGCAGAATAATAAAAAAAATAATAGTAATAATTGGTTCAATCGAAAAGTCAATGTTTTGTGTTGTAACTTTAGCCAACAATATTAGGTCTTAGAAATAAGATTGTAGGTGATAACTTTATCAAACCCAGCTTTACCATAAGCACACCACTAATGTATTGTCGCGGCATGGTAGTTGCATCTCGACTTAACGCGCTATAACTTCTTATTTAAAAAGCATAAACACAGACTGGCAGGCAAACACTTGCAAAAATTCTTAGCTGCTCATGGCTTTCAAACATATCATGAGCTATGTGAAAATGCTTTTTCTCGCGGAGATATGGGAGACTAATGAGAAAATAATTTTAGTACCAACTTTAAATGGAGGAGAAAGTAATCGACAAAGTGGCTTTCATTCATTAGACTGGAAGAGCATTAGTTGCAATAAAGAAATATCAAATGAGGAATTGGATGCAATTGTTCACAAAGCATGGCGCAGATGTGATGAATAATAGTCTAACAAAATCATACGCTGCGATATATAATAATTAGCTAAGTCTCGTGTTTTATTCATAAAACATATCGTTTTGCAAACTTATTTGCAACCACAGTCAAAACGGCACCGAAGGGCGACAAGTGCTTTTGCCCGGTGGTTGCCTGAACACGAAAAGTGACGGGCAAAAAAATAGGCCATCACATGATAACTGATAAGACGGCCTATTTCCAGATAACTAAATTTCAACTACGGATGTCCGTTTCCGCCTGCTGCACCATAAATTTGTCCGGTGGCATAACTGGCATCGCTGTCTGCAAGTTGCACATAGATAGCGGCCAGCTCTGCCGGTTGACCCGGTCGGCCCAATGGCGTCACCTCACCGAAATTGACGATGGCATCCTGCGGCTGCCCGCCACTGGTTTGTAAGGGCGTCCACACGGGGCCGGGTGCGACACCATTCACACGAATACCTTTTGGCCCCAGTTGTTTGGCCAGTGACTTAACAAAGGCTACATTCGCGGCCTTGGTTTGGGCATAATCGAATAAATTTTCTGAAGGATCATAGGCCTGTACCGAACTGGTGGCAATAATCACTGCACCTTCTGCCAGCAGCGGCAATGCCGCTTTAGTAATCCAGAACGGGGCGTACACGTTTGTTTTCATGGTGGTATCAAAATGTTCGGTACTGATATCCAGGAGTGAATCTACAGCTTGCTGGTGCCCGGCATTGTTCACCAAAATATCTATTCCGCCTAATTTTTCCGCGGCTTCTGCCACCAGTGATTGACAAAAGGCTTCACTGGTGATGTCGCCAGGAATCCCAAAACCCTTTCTGCCAGCTTTTGCTATCCATGTCAGTACTTCATCTGCATCAGATTGCTCCTGGGGTAGATAATTAATTACTACATCTGCTCCTTCTCTGGCATAGGCAATGGCTGCTGCCCGGCCTATGCCAGAATCACCACCGGTGATCAGCGCCTTGCGGCCGGCGAGCCTTCCTGAACCTTTATAACTTTCTTCACCATGATCCGGAACAGGATTCATTTTAGAAGCCAGACCGGGAACTTCCTGCGGCTGTTTTTCAAAGGGTGGTTGAGGGTATCTATTTAAGGGGTTTATTAATGGTTTTTGATCTTGATTAAGCATATTTTGTTAAATTTTTGTGACCGTTTAAACATCCGGATCGATACCTGGCCAGGCCTATCCATCCGGAAAGTATGCTGCACTCCGGCGGCTTACTTATTATTTCAACAGTAAAAATTTAACATTTGTTCAGGATAAAATGGATTTTTTGCATTCGGCGCGATTCTTTTCGGTTACATAGCCAGAAAATAGCTGCCCAATGGCGATAATGCTAAACCTTATGGTCCAGAATGTTGTTTATCTGATATGGATAAGATTAGAAAAGACGATGGTCGTGATGATGCTAAAGTAGATCTTAACGATCCGAATGATATTTCATATGCGGCACAGCAAGCCGGCATCAGCGCTGAAAAGTATAAGGAATATGCTAAGGCAGCCGGTACGAGCGGCAGGCAAGCCATTGCCAAATATATTGAAGAACATGAAAAACAAGCTTAACGCAACAGGAAAGGTACATGTTTTTTGCCGGCTCTTTATAACAGATCTGATCAGAAAGCAAAAATTGCATCCAATTTAAATATCCCTCCTCATATTTTATCATGCAGCTATTTATAAAATTTGCAAACTATTAAGGAGGAGATCAGTTTCTCCTATAACTAAATTATAAAAAATGGAAAATAATCAAGAAATCATCAGTGACCTTAAAAGCCTGGTATCGATTATAAATGATGGAAAAGAAGGATACGAATCTGCTGCTGAAACAACGGAAAGTGCAGATTTAAAAGCCATCTTTCTTCAGTTTGCTGCCGAACGTAAGGCTTACGAACTGGAACTTAAGGCGCACCTGGCCGCACACGGCGGATCTTCAGATAATGATGAGGGTGGTATTTTAGGTGCGATCCACAGAACCTGGATCGACATTAAGGAAGCCTTGAGCAGCAAAGAAGATGTGGCTGTTTTAGGCGCAGTTGAAACCGGTGAAAAAGCAGCCATTGAAAAATATGATGCTTTGATCGGGCATCCGGAAACACATGCCGATCATATTGGTTTATTAACCAGGCAACGAGACGGCATCCAGAAAGCATTATCCGAAATCTCCTTTTTAAAAACATCAAGAGCGTAAATATTTAGTCCTGCCCCACATGCAGGGCTTTTTATGGCATCCTGAAATTATGGAAAAATACAAGATAAAACACGAAGCCGACCAGCACACCTATGAATTTGAAGTGGCTCAGTATCCTTTCCGCGATGGGGAAACCTGTAAGTACACCGTGTTTTATGAAGGCAAAATGGTCGCTTCATTCGAGCCCGATAGCTGTCATGTACTTCATATCTGTAAAAATGATTCAGGTTTTGATGAAACGCTGCTTGGTTTGCTGGCTGATGAAATGGAATACCGCCATCCGGATCTTCTTCCTGATCAGGGAGAAAACAAATAATGGCAGGTGTATGCACTTTAACCCTGCAATTAGATGCTGAAAGTCAGGCATTTTTTAACCGAGAACGCAAAAAGCATTTTCCACCGGCGATTAATTACCTGGATGCACACCTTACACTTTTTCATCAATTGCCTGATGAACATAATACCATTGGAAAAATTACTGAATTGAAAGGTTCAGCTTTTGAGCTGGAGATCACTAAGCCAATGCATTTGGGCAACGGCGTTGCCTATGAAATTAACAGCGATGAAATTATGCGGCTGCATCAGTATCTTGCTGATCTGTTTAAGGCTGATTTGATTCCGCAGGACAGGCAAAAATTCAGGCCACACGTGACCATTCAGAATAAGGTTCAACCTGCAACGGCCAGGGCCTTACTTTCTGATATTCAGCATCACTTTGTCCCTTTTACTGCGGTGGCAACCGGTCTCGACCTCTGGAAGTACCTGGGCGGACCGTGGCAGCATGTTCAAAGCTTTCCTTTTACAGGTTAAATCTGAACCGGATCAGACCGGTTTATTAACGAATGTGCAGTTTAAATACCAATTGGAGGGAAAAATAAAAATTCCCTCCAATAAAAATAATTAACGGTACTCGATGACAAATTCTGATTTCGGATTTCGTACTTTCTTCATTCCGGCTAACCAATCGCCTTCCTGGTCACGATAACCTAGGTACAACAGTGTGACACTGCGCAATCCTTTTTCGTTTAAGCCTAATACTTCATCTACCAATGCACTGTCGAAACCTTCAGCAGGTGTACTGTCTACCCGCAATTCAGCAGCCATCGCAATTGACATGGCAAAACCAATATAGGATTGATGTGCCGTATGGATGAAGTTTTTTTCAGCTGCTTCATCATTTAAATAAATGCCTTTGATCTTGTCTGTATAACTGGAAAACCTTCCGCGCGGCAATCCCCTTTCATCTGTGGTGCGATCATAGATGGCATCAATACGTTCTTCGGTATAATTATCCCATGCGGCAAATACTAAAACATGAGAACAATCCACCATCACTTCAGGGTTTAAAGCATTATGGCTTAGTTTTTCTTTCAGTTCCTGGTTGGATACCACCAAAACCCTGAACTGTTGCAGTCCTGAGGAAGTTGGTGCCAATCTGGCGGCTTCCACAATCTTATCTATATTTTCTTCGCTTACTTTTTTCGAAGGGTCGTATTTTTTAGCGGCATATCTCCACTGTAATGATTCTAATAATCCCATTTTTATTGGTTTTAATTTAATAATGATTCTGATTAATGATTGGTAACTGAAATGCTTACTTCAATGTTTCCGCGTGTAGCATTAGAATACGGACAGATCTGATGTGCTTTATCTGCTAAAGCCTGCGCTTCTTCCATACTCACCTGCGGGATGTTTACGGCTAGCTTAACTGCCAGGCCAAAACCACCGTTTTCGATCTGGCCAATGCTTACTTCTGCCTTCACGCTGGTTTCCCCAGTAGCTACTTTACCTTGTTTGATGATTAAATTCAATGCACTATCAAAACACGCCGCATAACCTCCGGCAAATAATTGTTCAGGATTGGTATAATTATCGTCTGCACCGCCCAGTGCTTTTGGCATGCGCACCTCAACGTCTAAAATACCATTATCGCTTTTAATGTGTCCATTGCGGCCACCTGTTGCAGTTGCTTCTGCTGTATATAAAACTTTCATTTTGAATATAAAATTGTTGTGAATTTATTTTTTTATCTGTAAAACAGCCCTTAAGTGGCTGAAGGTTTCAAAGCTGAATTTGCCATGATATTTGCCGAAGCCAGATGCACCTACGCCACCAAATGGAAGAAAGTGCGAACCTACATGAATGAGTGTACTGTTGATTTCTGCATCTCCGCTGGAGGTACGGTTCAGGACATCGTCTGCAAAGGCCTGATCTTCTGAAAAAACATATAGGGCAAGTGGCTTGGGCCTGCCATTAATTTGATTTAATGCCTCATCAATGTTGGAATAGCTGAGAAAAGGCAGAATCGGACCAAATATTTCCTGTTGCATCACCGCATCTTCCCAATTGACATCATCCATCAGGGTGGCTTCAAAATATCGGCTTTCCAGCGCATAATCACCACCATAAACCAATTTTTCGGGAGCGGCGGCGATATAACCGGCCAGATTTTCCACCTGTTTCCGGGAAACAATTTTTCCGATTTTTCCTAAGCTTTGGTCCTGATAAGTTTCTTTCAGATAAGATTTGATTTTGGAGATCAATGCTCCTTTCACCTCTTCATGTACATAAACATAATCTGGCGCAACGCAGGTTTGTCCGCAATTGGCCCACTTTCCTGTGGAAATCCGTTTAGCGGCCAGATCAAGGTCTGCATCCCGGTGAACAATGCAAGGCGATTTCCCGCCCAGTTCAAGGGTTAACGGAATCAGTTGTTTTGCCGCTGCAGCCATAATGATTTTACCCACATTTGCACTTCCGGTAAAGAAAATGTAATCAAAAGGGAAAGTTAAAAGCAGTGTATTTTCTTCGATTCCACCCTGTACCACCGCTACATATTCCGGCTGAAAAGCTTCTGCAATCATCGTGGCTATGACTTTTGATACGGTCGGTGTATTTTCTGAGGGCTTAAGGATAACCGTATTACCGGTCATCAATGCACCAATTAGTGGACTAAACGTTAATTGCACCGGATAATTGAAGGGGCCAATAATATACGTTACGCCAAATGGCTGGCGGGTAAGTTTACTGACTACATTTTCACCGCCGGGACGGGGCTTTGAAGGTACTTCAACCGGCTGTGCCCATTCTTCAATATTTGCAATACAATAATCCAGTTCATCCAATACCAGCTGCACCTCTGCATATTCTGCTTCCTTCCTGTTTTTGCCCAGGTCTTCCATCAAGGCATCACAAATGGCATCGGTATGTTTTACAAAAACTGCCCTGAACTGTTTAAGCTGTTCTATCCTGAAGCTTACAGATTGTGTTTTGCGGGTGGCAAAAAAACTCTTCTGGTTTTGAAATATGCTGTTAATCTGTTGCTGATCTGTTAATGTCATTTCTATTATTTAATGATTATGAAGGTAAATAAATGCTTTGCCTGCTATCCCATGGGCCTATCTTTTCATCGCTTTATTTACGATTTTCTTTAACTGAATAAGCTCATCTATTGAAAGGCCTAATGTCTCCACCAATTTACCCGGAATGCAGCTGGCCTTTTCTTTCATTTTTTCGCCTGCATCCGTCAGTGAGATGATCACCATGCGCTCATCAGTCTGGCTTCTTTTTCTCATCAGCATTCCTTTTAGCTCCATTCTTTTAAGTAATGGGGTAAGCGTACCGCTGTCCAGATAAAGTTTTTCACCTAGCTGATTAACTGTTTGCTGTTTTTCCACCCATAAGATTAACATCACCAGGTATTGTGGATAGGTTAAATCCATTTCCTCCAGAAAAGGCCTGTAGAGATTTGTCAGTTCCCTGGAAAAGGCATATAGCGGAAAGCAAATTTGATTTTCTAATTTTAAGAGGTCTTTCATTATTGATCGTTACGATGCAAATATATATTGCACACAATACAATTGTGTATTATTTATGTAAATTTGATTTTAATGTTTTACATCGGGGCTTGCTTTGACCTCGCTGTTGGCATATGAATCGATTCCGGTAAAAGGTCTATCCTATTCTATCTTAATCGTTACATGGCGATTTTGTATTTAAATATCAGTATATTGTGTCAGGCAGTTCAGCCTGAAAGATAAATGATGACAATCTTTCCCTTTCGGATGAAAGTAATAATGAGTAAAAAAAAATCCTTTCTGAATAATTCACCAGAAAGGATTTTTTTGAGATGAGGTTCGTCGTGATCATAGCAGATGCCTGTAGGACTTATTGACAACTTTCAGAAGCTGAAAATTTTACAGTTACTTTCTGAAAAAATTGCAGCAAAAATGAAATTTTTTCAGTCATTCGGGCTTTAATTACTCAAAAAGTCCATTGGCACAGCACTTGATTAACCCCTGATGTGCTTGCAGGTATAGCAGCACTACCATTAATTGATTTATAGTCCATTTAAACATTAAAAGGAGGAAAAAACGATGACATTGGTTAAATTTAATCCAGAGAAAAAGAACAATGTATTAATGCCAGGCTTTAATGACATGTTCGAATCAGTTTTGGAAGACACATTTTTTTCAGGACGCCGCACCAACAACCTGCCATCTGTAAATATTGCAGATGCTCCTGATGCCTACCAGATTGAACTGGCCGCACCAGGACTTAAAAAGGAAGATTTTAAGGTAAGCGTGGAAAGAGACATGTTAACCATTTCTACTGAAAAAAGTGCAGAAACTGAACATCAAGAAAAATCCTACACCAGAAAGGAATTCAATTATTCAGCATTCACCAGGGCATTTACCTTGCCTGATAGTGCCGATATTGAAAGGATTCAGGCCAATTATGCGGACGGGATTCTGAAACTCACCCTTCCGAAAAAAGAAGAAGCTAAAGCCGTTTCAAGGCAAATAGAAATTCAGTAATTAGAGATGCCGCGAAAGCGGCATTTTTGTTATTACAGATTACTGAACAGCCAGATTAGCTGATTTTGTTAATGAACTGCCTGGTATAGTCTTTAAAACGGGTGTATTTTACTAAATAATTGAAACTGAAGATGGCTACAACGGCACAAATCATTCCCCCAAAAACATCCAATACATAATGATGGCTGTTGTAAACTGCTGCAAACCAGATGCCCACAACCAAAATGAAAAAGAAAATATTGATGGCGCCCATCTTGTTTTTCAGGGCATAATAAAGTACTATCAAAGGATAAGACGAATGTAGGGAGGGCATGGCCGCAAAAACATTTGAACCTTTGCTGTATATCCCCTGAAACAGGTGGATATTAAAAAAATGATCAAAACGGGAAAGACCGGCAGTGTTTCCGGCAGTATGGTAAATAAACTGAAAGCCATGTTCCTGTACATACCATGGCGGTGCAGCCGGGAAAGCGTAATAAACCACGAAACCCAATAGATTTACCCATAAAAAGGTAAGGGAGAAATACACAAACTGCTTCCGGTTTTTAAAAAACAAATAGGTGGCAAAGGCCAGCGGGACCGGAACCCACATCAGATAAAAAAGGCCGGTAAGCACATCCAGAAAGGAACTGGTATTTAGTTTCCAGTACTCATTCGGCGTGAGCTCTTGTCGATGAAAATGAATGCCGAAAAGTTTTTTTTCCAGGTGGTATAAATCTGCGATATGAACCGTATTGAAAATATAATTCGGAAAGGCTTTCATATAATCGAAAATAATCCAATAGACCACGAAGATGGAAAAGCCGAGAATAAACTTCCTTGTTCCTGCCGAGATGTAAAACAGTGAATTAAAAATCAATATCAGGATGAGCTGATCTGCTTTAAAACCCACCAGCACAACCGATAGTAACAGGTAAGCCAGAGAAATCAGCGTGGTGGTATAAATTGTTTTAACCGTGAAAAACGAATTTGTACGGGCGATATCATCCTGCATCTTATTTTTTGTCGAAATTAGATTGGAAAATATTATCCCAGAATGTCCAGCTTACACCATAACCTTTGGTTGCATCTGAATAATGGTGAAGCATGTGATGCTGTTTAAGCCTTTTCCAAAAGCCACTTTTAAAGTTGGCGTGGTGTAAAGCATAATGCACCATGTCATAGAACAGGTAACCCAATATGAAACCCGAAAAAAACGGATACACCCTGGTATCCGGTAATACCCAATCGAAAAGAAAATAGAATCCAAGTGCCATGGGTATACTTGCCGAAGGTGGCATCACCAGCCTGTTGGCATCGTTGGGGTAATCATGGTGCACACCATGGAAAATAAAGTGAATTTTTTTACCCCATTCGGCTTCAGGTTCAAAGTGAAATACGAAACGGTGCAAAACATATTCAGTAATGGTCCAGATGGCCAAACCAGCTAAAAACCAGCCGGCGAAAATGATTACCGGCATATTTACTTCCCGGAAGGATTTGTAAAACAGGTAAGCAATTACCGGAACATATACAATTAGCGGCACATAATACTTTACCTTCGAAAGGCTTTCCATAAAATCGCTTTTAAACATCCGGATGGATGCCGGCGAATTTGAAACAAAATTCTTTTTCATCATGCTAAATTTTAATTCGCTCTGTTAATGCTTTTGAAGGGTCATTTGCATCCAAACCTTTAATTTCCACATATTTTACATTAGGCAACCAGAAAGATCCGCCTTCTATTCTGAGGAAAATTCTTTCGATTTGAACTTTCTTATTATTTACGGTTACAAAAACATGGTATTTTTTATCGGCGGCTGATTTATTCAGGTACATCGGCAGGTTTTTATGTGAGACAAAGCGAAGTTCAAACTGCCCTTTTCCGAGGCTCTTGGTCTGTATGCCGTATGCAAATTTCCGCTGGATATATCCCAGTTCCTTTTTTTCACCCTGGTCTCCATAGCGCATCCAGAACACATTTACCGGATTTTGATCCACCACTTCTCCGTTTTTATCTACATTTAACTGGCAGATAATGGTGTTGGTATTGGGATCGCGTTGCAGGTAAAACAACTGATTGCTGATATTCTTCGGTACAGGAAAGTTAAGAGGCGAAGGGTTTTGTGCTGTTGCAGGTAAAACACCCGCACCAATTAGAACCAGTGAAAAGGTAAGGCCAATAATCATTGCAGCTTTGTGGCTGCTTTTCTTTTCAGCCAGTTCCTGTGCTTCCAATCCTTTTTTGGCCTCCTGCAACCGCTTAATCGCCGTGATATTAGTCAGAAGGGCCATCATGGTAATGGGAATGGTGAAAACGGACATGGTTTCGAAAACATGAAAAGATATGCCCGGAACATAGATCTTATAAGCTCCACCAATAAAATGGCCGGTGATACCGCAGGCGATGGCAAAAACACCAATGGTAACCACCCGCTCCGGCCGCTGCATTAAACCACCTTGGCATGCTATCCCTAATCCTTCTGCCCTGGCCCTGGTATAACTCACCATCATAGAGCCAATTAAGGCAATAAAGGCAAAAAGAGAGCTCAAAAAATAGTGATGTGATACCAGGTAATAACAGATGCCGAGAAACATAATCATTTCACTGTAACGGTCCAATACTGAATCATATAATGCACCGAATTTTGAACTCATGTTTCCCAGTCGGGCTACCTGGCCATCAAGCATATCAAACAAGCCCGCAAAAAGCACCAGGGCGCCGCCCCAGCCCACATACGACATGTCGCCGCGATTGGATTTTTCGGCACCCATCACGAAAATAACCGCAACCCCGATATTTAAAATTAAACCGATAGTGGTTACCGCATTGGGCGTTAATCCTATTTTAATTAATCCCCTCACAAAAGGATTAATGACTTTATAAATGCCCAGTTGTAAACTGTCTCTTAAGTTTGCTTTCATAATCAATTTTTAGAAATCGAATTTTACCCTTGCCCTGATGCCCCATTCTGATACCTCCGGATGATTAAGGTAATTGAATCGCTTAACCAGATCAACCCGAAGTAATTTAAAGATATTCCCTACCCCTACGCTGCCTTCCATATAAGGATCATGGCCAAGGGCATAGGTACGTTTAGAGCCATCTTCATAATCGGGCAAACGATATAATCCCGGAGTTAAAGCCGGATTATTTTCATCACGTAAACCACCATACAAAGCTTTAAATGAAAACACCTCCCTTAATTTTAATTTTTTAAGTAAAGGGATCTTATTAAAGAAAAAGCCATTGAAATTGTGATCGATATTTATGCTCACGTAATGATCGCTGACAAACTCCAGGAAGTTCATCAGGTTATATGAATTGAGCTGGTAAGCATAGGTTTGATTGGCCCGGTGAATATCCAATAGTGGAAAAGGAACTTTTCCGGCAATGTAGCCGCCTTCAAAAGTAACATCACTATAGCCCAGCTGAGAAAGGTAAAATCTTTTATCAATACTGCCCATCATATTATGGTAATTATATTCGCCGCCCAGCACACCTTTTAAACCTGCAGTATACCTTAAATTGAAAACCGGATAACGGTCTGCGATGGGGATTCGGTAGATCTTTCCCTGGTAAAATTTCTCATTGGGTGCATAACGCAGTTGTACCGATACTTCACTGGTGGTTAAGCGATTAACGAGTTGGTTTGCGTCATTTTGATAAAACAATCCGCCTGCAGGTGTCTGACTCCATTTCTTCAGGCCTAAAGTGTAAGAAAAATGATTTTCAAACTCTTTCACATAATCTACCCGATAAAAATCGTTGTAGAGCAACATGTCATTTACACCGCGTTTAAAGGATAGCAAAAAGTTATCTTCCTGTACAAACTGAAGTTCCTGGCCGGGAATTTTGGTGTCTCTCTGAAAACTGGCCCTGATGTAATGTTGTGGAAACTCATAAATGGATTTATTATTGATGGAATAGGTACCGGAAAGAAAGAATTTCCATTTTTCATCCCTAAACCCATAAGCCGCATAATTTTCGAAATAGTATCGTTTACTTAATTCAGGAGTGGTTCTTCCGCCTAAACGCAAGCGAAGCCCTTCAACATTATTAAAACTGTAAAAGGTATTTACCGGTCCGATTTCATAAGGCCCCAGGTTCTGGTATCCTGCAAAAAGCAGCGTGACAATTTTCATGGTACGCTTAAACGATGGCAGGTTTTGAAGCGTGTCAATATTCTTATAAATTTTTAACTGGCTGGCAGATATGGTATCCAGCCTGTTTTGCTGCCAGTATAAATCATTCTTTTTCGCCGCATCAGCCAGAACGACTTTATTTTTTCCCTGAAAGATCGTATCTGGTAAGGTGGTGTCAAACTGATAATTTTTATAGGTAACCGTGCGCTCACCGGTAAAACCTATGCCCTTGCCTTTTCCCAGTCCAAAATCAGACAGCAAATTACTTTTAGAGAGGTTATATTTTCCTAAGGCATTTGGTTCGAAGTTTAAGTCGATTTTCATTGCCCTGACAAAATTCAGGTTGATGTTTTTATTTACCCCTAACGTTGCACCTGTAACGGCATAATGACCATCATTGGTTACATAAAGCTTGCCCTCAAACAGCATGTCACCTGTATTTCTTGGTGTAAAGGATAGCTCAATCATTTGCGGCTTCTGGTTCTTTAATGTATCGGTAATAAAGAACTTGTAAAAATTGGGGGAACCATTTGCAATCGGACTCAAAAAATCGTTGCTCATCACAGAGATATTATTCTGATAGATATCAATGTCCTGATACATCCGGTCAAAGTAGGTTTTCATCCCTTTATTGTCAATATAGCGGTTATCAAACTCCACCTGTTTCTGTGCTTTCACCACTGTTTTTGATTTCTGCGGATCTTTACTCAGGTATTGGTCAGATAAGCTTTCCTGGATGTAGATCGGTAACAGGTTTTTACCGCCTATCAAAGTGGAATCCTGTTCCTGAAATAAGAACTGGTAATTGCGGAACATTTTCTTGTTCTTAAACTTCTCTGAAACATTACTGACCGAGAACAGCATTTTCTCATATTGCTGGTAAGCTACAGTTTGATAACTTTTAATTCTGTTTTCATCCTTATGTGCAATCACCTGGCGGATCAATTCAACCGCTGGATTATCTTTATTACGATACCTTACTTTTTTTCCGCCCACAACCATTACCTCATCCAGCGAATTGGCACTGGGTGATAAAACTACATTAATGGTCTGGTTGAGGGAAGGTGTTATATTTTTAGTTAATATACTGTAACCTACATAATTGAAACTCAAGGCTGATTGTGGCAGATTGGAACTGATGGTGAAATTTCCATTGAGATCGGTTTGTGTGCCGATTTTGGTATCTTTAAAAAAAACTGATACATAAGGTAAAGTTTCTTTGGTACCGGCATCACGAACAGTGCCCGAAACCGTAGTAGATTGCGCAAGAACATTTCCTATACCCAATATATTTAATATTGAAAATAAGCAGATAAAGAATGGAATACTAAACTGACGTTTCATTTAACAGAAAAAATAAACTGTTTTTGCATGATATAATTGTAGCTGATACCAACCGTAACTGATACGAGCAATTTAGAGAGCATGTAATTGAGGTGATAAAAATGTGTAAGCAGATAAACGCCTGAGGTAAGCAATGCTAAATTCCCAGTCCATACGATGATATATTTTACTACCTGCCACCTTAATGCTTTGGCATGTGCCTGAAATACCCAGTTTCTATTGATGTAGAAATTGATCACACCACCAGTAATGGTTCCGGTAATACTTCCGGCCAGGTACCATAAACCAAAAAGCTTTACTGCAGCCAGGGTAACTAAAAAATCTGCTGCAGAGGCCATTAGCGATGAAGCCTGGGCTTTAAAAAACCGGAGCATCACTTATAGTATTTTAAAGATGATCACCAGCTGCAGGATCACATTGGAATAAACACCGGCAAGCACATCATCAGCCATTACGCCCAAACCACCAGGCAGTTCTTCCATCCTTTTAATATACAAGGGCTTCAGGATATCAAAAAAGCGAAAGAGGACTAATCCTAAAAGCATATATTCCCATCTTACCGGCACACAGAGTAAAGTAATACACATTCCCGCCACTTCATCTATCACCACGCGCTGATGGTCTTTGCCCCAAACATCTTCTACCACATCCGCACTTCGAACACCCTGAAGTGTTATTAATATCGTAATCAGGATGGCATTGAGCCCGGGGTATTGGTAACCAGCCTGGAAAAAGTACCAGCAAAGACAAGTGGCTATGGCCGCATAGGTGCCGGCGCCCTTCCCAATGTACCCGATTCCCAGGCTGGTTGATATCATTTTATGAATAAGCACTATACCGTTTCTATAACTTCTTCTTCATAATCCTGCCCCAGGTGCGTAATTAAGTCTTCACCCATGATGTAGCGCAAGGTATTCTGCAGTTTCATTAACTGTTTGAAAATGTCATTTTCTGCCGGTACACCTGGAATGGTTTGAGGTGATTTCAGGTAGAATGATAGCCATTCCTGAACGCCAGACATATTTGCCCTCTTCGCCAGATCGATAAATAAAGCCAAATCCAGTACAATTGGTGCAGCCAGGATAGAATCACGACATAAAAAGTTAATCTTGATCTGCATTTTGTAACCTAACCAGCCGAAAATGTCAATATTGTCCCAACTCTCTTTGTTATCGCCATGGGGCGGATAGTAATTGATTCTGATTTTGTGGTACATATCACCATATAAATCCGGATTAACCTCTGGTTTGAAAATATCTTCCAGTACACCCAGTTTAGAAACTTCTTTGGTTTTAAAGTTATCCGGATCATCCAGTACCAAACCATCGCGGTTACCTAAAATGTTATCAGAGAACCAACCGTTTACCCCTAATGAACGTGCGGCTAAACCCGGTGCCAGAATGGTTTTCATTAAAGTCTGACCGGTTTTAAAATCCTTACCCGCAATCGGTGTATGGGTTTCTTTAGCCAGTTCAATTAATGCCGGGATATCTACGGTTAAGTTAGGTGCTCCATTTGCGAAAGGGATACCCAATTTCAGTGCTGCATAAGCATAAATCATACTAGGCGCAATTAACGGATCATTATCGATCAATCCTTGCTCAAATGCAGCAAGCGATTCATGAACAGCAGATGGTTCAAAATAAATTTCAGTAGATCCGCACCATACCAGAACAATACGGTCACAGTTGTTGGTGGCCTTAAAGTTTTTGATGTCTTGCATCACTTCCTGGGCCAGCTCATATCTGGTTGCAGCGTCTTTAACATAAGTACCTGTTAAATTTTTCACATAGTTATGATCGAATGCGGCACGCATAGGCTTGATGGCCTGTAATTCTTCACGAACATCACGCAACAGGTTTGCATCTAAAACCCTTGCATTTAGTGCCGCTTCATAAACATTATCCTCATATACGTCCCAGCCACCGAAAACCAGGTTTTCGAGATTGGCCAAAGGCACAAAATCTTTAATTTTTGGTTCTTTTTTTTCCGTTCTTTTACCAATTCTGATGGTTCCCATTTGGGTTAAAGAACCAATTGGTTTAGACAAGCCCTTCTTAATGGCCGCTACCCCCGCAATCATGGTGGTTGCAACTGCACCGAGCCCTGGCATTAATATGCCAAGCTTGCCATCAGCTGATTTTACATCTTCTTTCATTCTATTTTTATTTAAGCTTTTAATTTATAACCATTTATTTTCCTTGTACCAGGCAATGGTTTCATTCAGCCCGCTTTCGAGCTGGTAATGGGGTACGAAGCCAAGGTCTTTTTGTATCTGATCTATATTACAGGTCCAGTTCAGGGCGGTGATTTCATTAATTTTATCCATGTTGAGTGCAGGCACCTGGTCAAAAAAGCCCAGGGTCTTTTCCAGTGTCCAGGCAAGCCCTTTAATAACCGGCATAGGCACTTTAAGTACAAATGGCCTTTTATTTAAAGCCTTGCGTACATAAGCGGCAAGCGAAAATTTGCTGTAGACCTGCCCGTCAGAGATGTGGTATGTTTTATCTGTTAACTCAGAAAACAGTGATTTAATCATCACCTTTGCTAAATCAGTGACGTAAATAAAACTCAGTTGCTGCTCCTGTGCACCTGCATGCAGTTCAAAACCTGAATTAATTCCTTTGATGAGGATGAAAATATCTTTTTCACGTGGGCCATATACCGCAGTAGGCCTGAAAACAATTAAGGGCAACCCCAGGATCTGATTCAGGTACGTTTCGGCAAGTGCTTTACTCCTGCCGTAATTGGTTACCGGATTGGCGCGGTTTTGCTGATCATTTGTGATGGGGCCGCGGGCAGCCAGGCTACTTAAAAACACAAATTTTTCAATTTTATGTGTAGATAAGGAGGAAGCTACAGCCAGGTTCCTGGTATATGTGGCGTTGATATGAAAATAGTATTCCCGGTTTTTTGCTTTGGTTGTGGCGGCTGCATGAATGATATAATCATATTTATATTCATCGATGTTCTGTCTTAACTGGTATATTGATTCAAAATCCAGTTCTACGTAATTGATATCAAATTTTTTAAGATGTGACACTACACTTGATTTCCGAACGTTAATGTAAACTTCCAGATGATCTGCCAGGGCCGCTTCGATTAAGTGATAACCTACAAAGCCTGTTGCACCCGTAATCAATACCCGCTTTTTCATATTGTTTTTTCCAGAATCCTGTATTTGCGATACAGCTTTCCGCCAATCGCTTCAATAGGCTTATTAATCAATTCATTATGATCAAGTGTCCAGCTGGCCTCCGCATATTTCATGTTTTTTGCTGAAAAACTTTTAATAATGTGCCCATACAAACAGGCCTCAATGCCCATTTTGCGATAGCCATCTACTACACCCAATAATAAAATCCTGATGCCATCAATCTTCTTTTTCCCGCTGAGGAGTTTAATTAAACCCGTTGGAAACAAGCGTCCACGTTTAATTTTTCTCAGGATCTGGTTGATGTCAGGAATGGCTAATGCAAATCCTACAATCTGGCCATTTTGCTCGGCCATTACACAGAAATCGGGATCAAGAATTAATTTCAGGTCGTTAGCGGTATAATCAAATTCCTTATCGGTCATGGGTACAAAACCTAAATTTTTATCCCAGGCTTTATTGTATACTTCACGCAAGGTCTCACGCTCGCTGTTGAAGTTTTTCATATTGATTTTACGGATGATAATGTCATTACGTTTCAGGCGCTCCTCAATCTTATCGATTAAACCAACTGAACGGTCATTGTAATTTCCTGTGGTATAGCGGTATGCCCGTAAATCCACATGTTTGATAAAGCCAACCTCCGCTAAGAGCGTCAGGTAATATGCGGCATTATAGGGCATCATGGCCACCGGCGGCCCATCAAAACCTTCTATCAGTAAGCCACAGGTTTCATTGGTAGAGAAATTCGTTGGTCCTAAAACTTTGGTTAATCCCTTTTCCGTTAACCATTTTTCAGCGGCACTGAATAATAAAGCCGCTACTTCCTGATCATTAATACAATCAAAAAACCCAAAAAAACCATCCTTGCCACCATAAACTTTATTGTGACTGGTATTATTGATGGCGGCTATCCTACCCACTATCCTGTCATCTTCATAAGCCAGGAACAGCTGAATTTGAGAATGCTCGTAAAAAGGATGTTTACCTGGTGTAAGCAGATCACGTTGTGCAATAAACAGTTCCGGAACATAATTTACATCATTCACATACAGATCATGTGGGAAATCTATAAATGATGCCAGTTGCTTTTTAGTGGAAACTTCGATGACCTTTTTCATAATTTTACACCATCTAATTCAATGTTTACGGCCTTAAATGCAGCTTCGATTTTTTCAACTGCGGTTTCGATCTGTTCAAAACTGTGTGTTGCCATCAGTGAAAACCTGATAAGAGAAGAATCAGAAGGTACTGCAGGAGAAACCACCGGGTTTACGAATACACCGTTTTCCTGCAGGATATTGGTGATCATAAAAGTTTTGGTATTGTCCCTGATATAAATCGGAAGGATTGGACTATTGCTGTGGCCGATATCAAAGCCAGATTCCATCAGTAATTTTTTTGCATAATTGGTATTGTCCCATAGCTTATCAATGCGTTCCGGTTCAGATTCTATGATATCCAGGGCAGCAATCACACTGGCTACTGCAGCTGGTGGCATGCTGGCGCTGAACATCAGCGAGCGCGCACGGTGCTTAATGTATTCAATGGTTTGTGCATCACCTGCGATAAAACCGCCCAATGAGGCCAGTGATTTACTGAAAGTCCCCATAATCAGATCAACACCATCACTCAGATTAAAGTGGGAGGCTGTACCAGACCCGTTAAAACCGATCACGCCTAAACTATGGGCATCATCCATCATCACATTGGCACCAAACTCATCAGCAATTTTCACGAGTTCGGGCAGGTTAACCAGATCGCCCTCCATACTGAAAATACCATCAGAAACGATTAGTTTGGCCGCATCTTCCGGCAGCCTGCTGAGTTTCCTCCGCAAATCATCCATATCATTATGGGCATATTTGATCGTTCTTGAAAAAGAGAGTCTGCTGCCGTCAATAATAGAAGCATGGTCATATTCATCCAGGATAAGGTAATCATTCCGCTCCAGCAGGCAGGAAATCACACCTAAATTCACCTGAAAACCAGTGCTGAACAATACGGCGGCTTCTTTAGATACGTATTCGGCCAGTTTGTTCTCCAGCTGGATATGAATATCAAGCGAACCGTTAAGAAATCTCGAACCAGCGCATCCGGTTCCATATTTATCAATGGCACGTTTGGCCGCTTCTTTAATTTTAGGATGATTGGTTAAACCTAAATACGAGTTTGAACCAAACATCAATACCTTTTTCCCGTTGATAATGACCTCTGTATCCTGTGCGGATTCTATAGACCTAAAATATGGATATAACCCTTGTTCTTTAATCAGGGTAGCATCTTTAAATGCGTCGATCCTATCTCTTAATTTTTTGCGCATGCTATGTGGTAATGATTGCTTTGTTCACGTATTCTGGAAAACCGTATTCTAATAGATTGTACGAACTGACTGCTGAATTTAATGTTCAACAGAAGACATCATTTCGAAACAATTTGATAACGCAATTTTAATCCAGATTAACACCTGAAAAAAGGTTGAAATGTGGGAATTATTGGTCAAAATGTGGGATGCGCAAAATGTGACATTCAGATGAATTGACTTTTCGACTTACTGACTTTTAATGCAAAAAAGTAAAACAGTTAAAAATGAGTTTATTGCTGATCACAAACAATCAATTCACTGTTTATCAGTGAATTGATTAAAAATACTATTAATCAAAAGATTGAAATCTAATCAGCGGATAGTCATTTTTTAAATAAATAAATCAAAAAATGAGGTAGAATATTACATTTGCTGAGGTCAAAAAAATCAGATATTCCAGGCAACTTTTAAGAAAATAGTTCAGGCTAAATTATCAAGATAAGATATGTGCTTTTTGAATAACAGGTTAAGGCTATATTAACAACCAACCCCTTCATGCAAAGAACTTCAAATCATAATATCCCTCAAAAAACAGGGTTAATTTACAAGCCAGATGATGGTGAGGGATTGGAAGTTTCCAGAATTGATCAGCTTTCTAAAGGCATTTGTAATAACCAACCTTTCAGAGCCTTGTCCTTTGCGTTTATACTGGTCGTAAAAGGACGTATTCATATTAAAACCAACTTTATAAATGAAACATTAAAAGAGAAGGATGTATTTTTTGTTTTTCCTGACACTGTATATGAAGTGACAGATCATACAGACTTCTCCTTTATCAAGATCACATTTAATAAAGATTACCTGTCTAAATCAGGCATTTTCCTTACTGCAGCGCAGCATTATACCATATTTCAAAGTAAGGCTATTCATAAATTTTCCTTAAAGCGCGAAGAATACCAAGACCTGTATCATGATGTAATCGCGCTGGAAAAGAAGTTAAAAATTGCTGCTGATATGCCCTATAGAAATGACATTATCAGAAATAGTTTTATTGAAATTCTTTACGATTTATTGCTAAACTTTAATAACCGGGAGCATTTCGAGCTGCCAAAAAGAGATAGCAAGTCTGAAATGACGACTAAGTTTCTCAATCTGCTTTCCCTACATTTTAAAAAAGAGAGGCTGGTAATCTTTTATGCGGGTAAATTATTCATCACCCCAAGACATTTGTCGCAGGTGGTCAAATCTGTAACCGGAAAAACTGCGGGAGAACTGATTGATGAGATCGTAATTGGTGAAGCGAAAATCTTGCTGAACAATTATTCACACAACATATCCAGTGTTGCAGAGGCATTGAATTTTGCTAATGCTTCCTTTTTTGGAAAGTATTTTAAGAAAAATACCGGAATATCACCCTCGGTTTACCGAATGGAAAACCGTCTTCCACATCAAAATATATTTTAAAAGCTAAAGCATTTTCATACAAAAAGGCCAGTTTCCACTACATATTGACCTTGATGGCGGATCAGTTTTTAAAGAATTTTGATTCAAATTTTTATCATGATCAGTCAGCCCGATATTCACGTCCCGTATAATTCTAAAAATCAATTCAAATCTGAAACATTAAGTTCTTCTGGTTTGATCACGATGTTCATAAAGTTCATCATTTATGGAATCGCCATAGTTGGTGTCGCACAGTTTCTGATGTGGCAGGTGACGAGGGAACAACAGGGAATGAAATTTTCTGAAGCATCTGCTGTGGAAGTATTACAAAGTATATTGCTCCTCTTTTCCGGTATCATCCTAACCTATGGTATTGTGATTTATAAAAACTGGAGGCCGTTGCTCTTATTAATAGCTGAATTCCTCTTTATTTCGCTGGTGCGCGAACAGGATGCTTACCTGGATCTGCATTATTTTGATGGCGCATGGCAAACCATTGTCATCCTGTCTCTGCCTTTTCCCATTTATTTTGCCATCATCAGGCGTAAAAAACTAATAGATAACCTGAAAGTATACACCTCATTATTTGCTTTCGGCATCATGATATCAGGCATTTTGACTACCTATATCTTTTCAAGATTGTATGGTAGAAGAATATTCTGGATGGCAGCCATGGAAAACGGCTACATGCGGGATGTAAAAAACATATCTGAAGAATCATTGGAAACATATGGTTATTTACTGATTTTTATAGCGAGCATCGAACTCATCTTTCTGATTAAACGACTGGATGTACGGTCAAAAAATGCGATTAAAGTGGCTTCCAACGCTGATGCCAGCACATTTAAAATTGTTCAGCCTGGATCTTAGTTATCCCCTGGATTAAGGATTATTGATTTCAATTATTTTTCCTGGCTGTAATCTACCTCATAAAAGATTCTCCGGTATTGATGACAAAATTTATGTCATTTAAAATGTGATCCTAAGTCTGTCGAAGGACTTGTGAAAAATATTCTTAAGAATATCCGACAGACTCAGGATGACAAATTTTAACTGAACTAATCCTGTTGCAGCTTCTTTTTGCTAGCAGGTTATATGTTAGCTTTATTTGAACTCAATTCGTTGCGGAGCAGAAAATAAAGCTTCACCTACCCCATTTGTTTTCACCGCCAGTCTTGCATACATAAAGTTTCTGGATGCAAGTGCCGCCGGGATGTTCACTGTAATTGTACCTGACTGTCCGATGACTATATCTGCGGCCAGTTTTTCTGCGCTGGCATCCTGCCGCGTATTATCAACAATCATGGTGGTACCCAGATACAGGTTAACACGTTCCAGTACGCTTGTGGATGTAACTTGCTGCACTGTAAATGTTGCGCTAACGGTATTGCCTGATTTGTTAAAAGACACATTACCAAAAGTAAAATGAGGCACAACCGGAACATCAACCTGGGTATTTCCACTTACTTTAACCGCAATTGAATCAGGATTATCCAGCCACGGCCCATTTCCGCGCAGGCGTACCAGCTTATAATCACCATCAAACAATGTCGCAGAAAACGTTCCATCCTGCGCTACAAAAACCGGAATTTTAGTAAAAAGTGAATAGCCATGCTGCCAGAGCTCAAGCTGAACACCATCAGAACGAACGCCAACCGTTTGATTCTGGTAAAGGATACGACCTGTTAGTCTGGATGTTGGCGCATCATAGTTATCCTTTTTGCAGGAGAAAAATGCCATCAGGCAGAATAATACGATATAACTTATCTTTTTCATGGTAGTTGATTAATGAAATGGATTACGAATAATTTTAGGGTTATTATTAAGTACAGCCTGTTCAATGGATGAATAGTAATTCCCAATTTGATAAAAGCGTGGTGCTTTAAAGCGTGGTGCAACCTGCTTAATAAAAATGTATTTATCATGACGGGCAGCATCACCCGGACGTACTACCCGGTACGGGTACAAAGCATAAAGCATGGCATCAGGACTATTTGTACTGCCATTCCATACCTGATCTGCAATTCGCCAGCGGGCAAGATCCCAAACACGGTGGTCTTCAAAGGCCAATTCTACCCTGCGCTCATTGCGAATGCGATCGATGGTTAGCGTGCTTAAACTGTTAGCGCCAAATCCAGCTCTTTCACGCAAGGTATTCATATAGCTTAAAGCGCTTGCCGTTTGGCCAAGTTCAAAAGCAGCTTCAGCGGCATTCAGGTATACCTCTCCTAACCTGAACCTGATCCAGGCAATATCCGTACCCCTCGTACGGGTACTGGCTAATGGCGTATTGTCTATAAATTTACGCAGGTAAAAACCTGTATTCGATAAGTCAAGCGCAGAACGTTGAGGTCCATCCAGGCCGGTAAGGAGTTTCCCATCCGTATACCTGGCACCTAAATCTCCTTCAATAATCTGATAGCTAGTTCCATTCCACAATGCCACTCCGGCCTGGATGTTCACCGGCGTATTGCGGAAACTTGTTCCGGGATAAATGATGGTTCCGTATAAACGGGCATCTTTATTCGCGAAAATATCCTGGGTATTGGTATAATAAACATAATCGCTATTATCTGCGTTCCGGGTTTTCAGGTTTCCGGCAGTACCATCCAGGTACTCGTACTTCTCTACCAGATTTAAAGTTGGTGCAATTGCAGATGAAGCCAGGTTATCTTCCCTTAATGAGCGGGCAATGTTATCATAACTGAAACCATGTTTAAATCCTTTAGACTGTAAAAAATCCTGGATTAAAATCAGCTCCGGATTACCGGTTTTCTTGGTAAGTGCTTCATAAAAATTCTCACCTAAATTTGCCGCATTCGATTTGTACAAGGAATACGGCCCTGCTATTACCTGCTTTGCAGCATCGAGTGCTTTATTGTAAAAATCAGCAGCGCGTTGTGCCGGAATCCCCACTTCACCGCCTGGCAGCGTAATCGGACTGGCCATCAGATTATTGTATTTGGCCAGCGAACCTGCATACAACATGGCTCTGCATTTCAAGGCCAATACGGCATATTTATTTGCGCGAGAGGTGCTGCCGTTATTTTCAATATGATTTACAATGGCATCAAGTTCAGTACCGATAAAATCATATACATCTACTTCTTTACTTCGTGGCAACTGCAAATTGGTGGCATCTCCACTATAATCATAAACCAGAGGGGTAGTGACCAAGGGTACACCGCCCATTCTTTTTACCATTTCAAAATAATCATACGCACGAAGGAAGCGAAATTCGGCATTAAACTGGGCTTTCTGCTGGGCTGTTAATTTGGTGCTTTTTTGTACGCCTTCAATGCCGAGGTTTACATCCCTGATAAAGCCATAATCCCAAAGTCTCCATCTGTCTACCGGATATGAAATGATATTATTCCGGTATTCATCCCCGGCATTTCCGCTTCCAGACCATACTGCATCATCATATGCCGTGTGTTCGGTCCAGCGATTGGTTAAGGAAGCATCGGTTGGAATGCGATTATACAAATTGGCTAACACGCCTTCAATCAATTTTGGGTCACCATAAACCTGATCTTCAACCACTATACTCTGTGGTTCACGTTCCAGGAAATCTTTCTTGCAGGCGTTAAATATGATGGTACAAATGATGAAGCCGATATAAATGTTAATATTTTTCATTGCAAAATTTTAAAGTGTTAGGTTAAAACCGAAATTAAACAAGCGTTGCTGAGGATATATGACTCCGTTAGTTGAAGAAATCTCCGGGTCAATTTCAAATTCCTTCAAATTGTCTAAAGAGAAGATGTTGGTTCCATTCGCATAAACAAATACATTTTTAAACCCAATGCTTTCTATCCATTTTTTGGGTAGCGAATAGCCTACTAATAAGTTTTTTAAACGGAGATACCGAACATTGGTGATCCAGAAATCATTGCGGTAGGCAAAGTTTGATAAGCCTGGGTTATCTTTTCTTAAGGCGGGATAAGTACCTGAAATCCATTCACTGTTAGGATTAAATGGATCGGCACGGTGCCAGCGGTCATTCAACAGATAGGCTGGTGAATTTCCATTGTTCTGAAACGGAATCTGCAATTCATATTCGCGCTGAAAAGTCTGCATGCTGGCACCTGCAAAATCAAACTGCAGGGTAATCCCTTTCCAGGTTACACTTCCGTTAATACCTATATTTAAATAGGGCAAACCACCTTGTGCATAGCCAATCGGGCGTTGATCCATATAATTGATAATGCCATCGCCGTTGGTATCTTCAAATTTAAGGTCACCAGGCAATAAAGTGCGGTTTCCCTGTCCGTCGTTATTGATCGCATAATTATCGATCTCATCCTGCGACTGGAAACGACCAAGTACATGATAACCAAAATTAACGTCAGCCCATCGGTCAACACCACTGTTCCGGTATTCATCCCAGGAATTTCCGAACCGTGGTTTATAATAATCGAGGGTGCGCAAGCGTGAAAGTGTGGCATTTGCACCGATAGAATATTCTACTTCCCTGATTTTACTGCGGTACGTCAGGATACCTTCCATCCCACGGTTAGCGTCTGAATTCAGGTTATCGTTTGGCAAAGCATAACCTACCTCGCTAGGCAGTAAAATATCATATCGCGGAGCCGGAAGTCCGGTTCGCTTACGTTCAAAAAAATCAAAGGAACCTGTTAATTTATTATTGAATAAAGCAAAATCGATCCCGATATTTTTAGATATACTGGTGATCCAGGATAAATTTGTAATGGGCAATCCCCTTGGTGAAACACCGGTTACCAGTGAACCGTTAAACACGGCTCCACCATTGGCATAATCATAACCCTGCAAATAGCTGAATGGTGCAATCAACGGATCATCAGTATTGCCGTAAGGTTGACGGTCTGTACCGGTCTGACCATAAGAAACCCGAAGTTTAAGGTTATCTACGAATTTGATTCGGTTGAAAAATTTTTCCTTTGAAATGATCCAGCCTGCAGATACGCCGGGGAAAAATCCAAATCTGCTGTCTTTTCTGAATAGAAATGATCCGTCATACCGGCCCAGCGCCTCCAATAAATACTTTTGTTTATAGTTATAATTGATACGGGCGATATAACCTGCCCTGGCCGAAACGCCATAAGTATTTCCTAAAGCAGTCTGATCTGCAAAATACATCAAAGGCACCGTATTATTAGGTGGATTACTGATCAGTTCTATGTAATCATCGGTAGAATCGTAGCGCTCATAGGCGGCCACCACATCAAATGAATGTTCACCGAACGATTTTGCGTAGTTTAACTGAAACTGACCGAAATTTTCTTCGATTTCTCTACGCTCTTTTCTCCTGAATGGATTTTGATTGCCACCATTAATATTATAGGTGTTTGTAGCCGGATCATAAGTGTAGGCATTATAAGTATACTCAAAGTTCTCTCCAACATTAGTAGTATAGTTGTAAGAATATGTGGCTTTGGCTATCAAACCAAACGGAAAACTATACTGCGCATAAAAGTTGGATTTCAAAGCCCTCCAGTCGCTATCAGCATAGCCAGAAACATCTTCTGCATAAGTTGCCGGGTTCACATTGATATTGTGTGTGGCATTAATGTAATTCGGGTTATCATTTGCATAAGGCCGCTCCGTAGGCCAATTGGTATACAGACTGAGTAATGGATTAAAATAATCATCATAACCCGGTACACCGGTTTGGTGGCGGCGTTCCAGTCTCGCAGCCAATTGCGTTCCTATCTTCAATCCCTTGGCTAAACCGGCGTCTAAATTGGCCTGGACATTGGTACGGTTAAAACTAAAATCTTTGATAACAGCCTCCTGATTAAGGTGCGTGGCAGATATAAAAAAGTTAGTATTGTTTGATCCGCCTGATGCATTGGCAGAAAGGTATCGCTGTGGAACATTCGGCCGGATAATAAAGTCATAATAGTCAAAACTTTGAAAGCCGGGTTCATTTCCTGCCTGCCATTTATTAAGCAATTCGCGCGTCCAGATAGACGTCCTGTTCAGGTTTTGATCAGACTCTGCCAGGGCCCGTACGTAATCGCCTGCATTGGCTGGCTTTGGCATTCGGGTGAAATTCTGAAGTCCGTAATATGAAGATACGCTAATGGTAGTGGGTTGATTTGATCTTCCTTTTTTAGTGGTAACCAATACCACGCCGTTCGCAGCACGAAGGCCGTAAATAGCTGCTGATGCATCTTTTAGGATTGAAATACTTTCAATATCATTCTGCCCGAGATTATTAAACTGTCCGGCATCTGACGGTACGCCGTCAATTACGTAAAGCGGTGAACCCAGGTTCCTGATCTGTAAATTAGTGGTACCACCAGGCCTGGCATCAGTTTGACGGGTATTTACCCCTTGAATTTTACCAACCAATGCACCAGAGGTAGTTATTGCAGGTGTGCGCATCAGGGCATCAGATTTAATATCACTTACTGCACCGGTAATTGTTGCTCTTTTTTGAGCACCGTAGCCCACTACAACCACCTGATCCAATGTATTATCCTGGGCGGCTAAAGAAACATTAATAGTAGTACGCTGGTTCACCACAATTTGTTGTGTAACATAACTTAAATAAGAAAAAACAAGTGTTGATTGAGCATTTGGTACCGTAATTTTATAATTACCTGTTGCATCTGTTTTGACAACAATAGTTGTACCTTTCAAAAGCACATTCACATCAGGCATTCCCAAGCCCTTTTCATCTAAAACTTTTCCTTTTACAGCAATCTGTGCGAACGCAACAAATGAAATAAACGTCATTACAACGGTTAAAATCAATTTAAAAAACGTCCTTTTGTAAATAAAGACTTTCATAAAGTAGTTGTTTGGTTTATATAAATTAATGATTAGAATTTCTATTCTGAAGGGATTTTAATGGCGATTTCGGCCTGAAATTCAAGATATTGCATCCTCAACAAAGTTTAAGTTGAATTAGGCAATCCTTTTCTGTTCCGGCTGATGCTGGCTTAATGGTAATTAAGCATTACGATATGGAGGGATTTATCCGGTATGGCTGGAAAGAAAAAAGAATTATTTTTTCCGGATTGTATTCGGATTGGAATTGGCCATCATTTGAAGCCGGTGATTGCATAACAATCTGTAAGAATGCTAATTTCATATCAATATATTTGGTTAACCTAAATTGAAATTGCGCAACAGGTAGTTAACCTGATGGTGATGCAATTATTCAGACAGACCAAATATACTTATTTATTTTACAAACGTAGTCATAACGTTTGTAAAATAACGGTACTCGATTTTCTTCATGGAAACAGGCTGATTTTATGGTAATGAATCCTTAGTATATTATAGGATATGCAGGCCATATCCCGATCATCGGCAATTTTCACTACATGGCGTAATAACCATGTGGTGCTAACGGCTCAGGAACATGATCTTCTTCCAGCAATTGCTTGATATTGATCTCTATGGTGGTGGCAATTGTGGTAACAGCGGTATCTGTGGGTTTATTGTTAAATGGTTCCTGAAGATGGGTTGCAGACTTTTCCAGCAGAAAAAACGCCGACGATATCACCAATAATAAAGGAATTTCGAAAAAACTGTCTATATTATTTAAGGCTATAGAAAGCGTAACCACGAAGATATAGATGAAAAAATGTAGAAATAAGCGATATGTTTTTGGGAAAACGGTTGTTTTTATCCGCTCAGCCATTCCCATCGAATTAGAAAAATTAACCAATGTATTGTTAATCTGTATATGACTAAACAATTCAAGATTACCGCTTTCTCTCAAAGCTGCTATTTGTAGTGTGTTTAACTGCAATAAAGCAAGCGGTTTATTATTATGCTGCTTAATGGAATCAATGTCTTTCTGGCTGATATAGCGATCCAGATTTTCAAGCGCATCGTTGCCTCTTAAACTTTGCCCTAAACTAAAACACCAGGCAATATGCCTGTATGCCAGTTCTTTTATTTCGTTACTTTTTGATTTGGATATAAATGACTGGAGCTGCAATACAAAGCTACGGCTATCGTTCACGATGCTGCCCCATACTTTTCTGGCTTCCCACCACCTGTCGTATGACTGGTTAATTTTGAAAGAAAGGATTACCGAAATCGCCGTACCTATAAATGTTGGTATAGCGATGGGCATCTGGGGAATCAGGTATTTAAATTCAGCAGTGAGATAGTTCACCAGCAGGCCAATAATCAGGACATAAAGCACTTCGAGTTTTATTTTTCTTAAAATATAGGCAGCAGGAATCGTTTTATTCAGAAGCATATTTTTCTATCAATATTATTTTAAAATTTAAAACTAAGCTAAACAACGTATAAAGCCATATGAATGTTTTCAGGACTTTCTGTAATACGCATGATCCCTTTTTATGGTATAATGGTTTTGGGGAGAACAAACCAAAACTCACTTCCAGCACCGTTATTGCTTGCAACGCCTATTTCACCGCCGTGTTTTTTAATAATTTGTGCTGAAATATAAAGTCCTAAACCCAGACCTGAATATTGGCTTCCTTTTGCGTCTACCCGATAATACCGGTCAAAAAGATGTGCTGCTTTTTCCTGATCAATACCCGGTCCGGAATCAATAACTGAAATTCTTACCGCATCTTCTTGATCTATAGCCCTGATCCGGATAATTTTCTCGTTGGGTGCATATTTGATCGCGTTGTTAACGAAATTAATAATTACCTGCTGAATCCTGTCGGAGTCTCCGTAAATAGCTGTTTCAAGATCTCCTTCAACTATAATCTGATAAATGCCTTCACGATTGATGTGCGCACAACATTCGTTAACCGCCTCCACAATATTAAAAGTCTGCTTATTTAAGTGTAGCTGACCTTCGTTCATTTTGCTGGCATTTAGCAGATCTTCAATCAGAATCGTTACTTTCCTGAGGCTTTTATTGGCTTGCTCAATCAGGGCCGATAATTTTGAATCACCGTCAGGCTTGTTGCGATCAAGTAATTGCAGTGTTCCACTCAGAATGGTAATGGGTGTGCGAAGTTCATGACTGGCAATGCTGATAAAATCATCTTTATACTGATCTGCCTGTTTTTCCCTGCTGATATCCTGAACGGTTCCTAAAAGTCTTTTAGTATGATTTTCATCAGGCTCTATCCGTCCCTGCAACCGAATCCACTTCATCCGTGATGATGCCGTATTCACCTGGCCAACAAAATCAATGGCATTTTCATCACGCATTTGTTTAAATAAATTGCTCAACTCAAGTGCTGATTCTTCCATAAAACAGTTGATCAGCATGACCATATCCAGAATAGGTACACTTGGGTGAATACCAAAAATTTCATTAAAACCTTCAGAATGCACCAGCTGACCATCTTCCATATTTAATTCAAAAACAGCCATCCGGGAGTACTGCAGGGACATATTCAGGCGCTTTTCACTTTGCTGATAACTTTTCATGAAAGTATAATCATCCAGAATTGAATAGGCATATTTTTTATTTCCCTGATGATATTGGATGGTGGTGACATGCACCCAAACCAGATCGCCGTTCTTTTTTTTCAGGCAGGCGTCCAGTTTAAAAAAGGGCTTACCGTGCGACCACATTTCATGCTGCAGGTTTTCCCATGACTGGATATAAGGCTTACACGCAAATTCAAGAATTTTTTTACCACAAATCTCTTCCCTGGTGTAGCCCATCAGTTCGGTCAGGGCATCATTTACTTCTACAATCACCAGATTTTCATCAATAATTTTTGTAGCCGCTGAAGTTAGCAAAAAGATATTCCTGAACCTTTCCTCGTTCTCCAAATATTTAGCCTGGTCATTTTCTTCTGGCGTAGCCCCTTCCATTTCTTTTCCTATTTATACTTCTGAATAGATTTTTCAGGTAGATATTTACCTCATTATTAATTAATCAGACGGTTTACCATCGTCATCAATTCTTCAAAATCAAAGGGTTTGGAAATATAACCTGTTGCACCAGCATTGGCAGCAATCTGCTTTCCTTCTCTGCTGGCTGATATAATAATAACCGGAATCTCTTCAGTTTTCGGATTTTTGCGCAGCATCTTAAGTACCTGATCACCAGACAAAACCGGCATCCATAAATCCAGCACGACCAGATCCGGCGATTGTTTTTCAATAATTCCTTTTATATTTAAGCTATTTTGTTCGGCAATTATCGTGTATGGTGAATCTTCAAATACCATTTCCAGCATATCCAGGATTCCTTCATCATCGTCACAAATTAAAATTGTTTTATTCTCACTCATTTCCATGCTCATTTGTTGTATTAATCGGTAAAGTAAAGCTGAAGGTAGATCCCTTACCCTTCTCACTTTCAACCCAAAGTGTACCATTATGGTTTTTGATAATCTGCTCGCAGATATAAAGTCCGATACCCATACCCGGAAAACGTTGCTGAATATCGCCAGCCCTGAAAAAGCGCTCAAAAATTCTCTTCTGGTCTTCCGGACTGATGCCCATCCCCTTATCGGTTACGGATACTTTAACAAATTCACTCACTTTTGAAATGTGGACATGCACTTTTTCAGCATCAGGTGCATACTTGATGGCATTTGATAAAAGATTATTCAGTACTTGTACAATATGGGATTCGTCTGCAGAAACTGTAATGCCGGAAGTTCCTGTAATTTGAATTTCGTGGTTACTGGATGCTGACTGTATCGCTTCTACCGCTTCTTTCACCATCTTATCAAATTGGAAAGGCTGCTTATGCAATTCGATATTCCCCGTCTGGATCCTGGAAACGTCCAGCAATTCCGCAATAAGATTATTCAGGCGATCCAGGTATTGTGAGGTTTTGGCCAGCATATTCCGGAACCTTTCTCCGGCACCTTCCGGCATTAACCTTTCCATGGCCTGAACATATCCTTTAATGGTTGTTAACGGGGTTTTCAGTTCATGACTTGCAATTGACAGGAAATCATCTTTACGTCGTTCAATTTCTCTTTTCTCTGTGATGTCCTCTATCGCCAATAAAATCTGATCCTTAAATTGCCCTTCCAGTTCAATCCGGTAAGCATTGAGCAACATCAGCTTGCGGCCAATGTGTGGAAAATCATGCTCAACTTCAAAATCCTCTACTGGATTATTAGTCGGAAGGATATCAATAAGCAATTCCTTCAATTTAGGAATATCCCATTGGTGATTACCCAGTTTATATAAATTGGTACCTACAGTTTCTTCTTTGGTTACTTTGAAGGTTTTAATAAAGTAATCGTTGGCGCTTACCACATTAAATTCAGGATCTAAAACCAGCAGGCTTTCGCGAACCGTTTGGATAATGCTGGAGAGGAAAAGTTCACTTTCACGCAGGCTGCGCGTACGTTCAGCGATCTGTTTCTCCATCGATTCCTGTTGCTGCCTTAAATCCTGTTCAGCCTTTTTCCGTAAGGAAACGTCGTTCTGAACACCAATATAATGGGTGACATTTCCATCATGATCCACCACCGGCGAGATAAAAAGCTCATTCCAAAAAAGATCTCCGTTTTTTCTGTAATTGCGAATTTCTACTGTACAGCTTTTACCTTTGGAAACGGCTTCACGAATTAATGCCCTTTCTTGTTGTGAACGATCTTCCCGTTGTAAAAACCTGCAGTTATGTCCAATAATTTCAGCGCGTGTGTAACCGCTTATTTTTTCAAAGGCAAGGTTGCAATAGATAATCGGGTTGTCTGGTTCTAAATTATTGGTAATGATAATCCCGGATATGGAGGCATCCATTGCCCGTATCAGCAACTCAAAATCCTGTCGAATGTCGTTATTGGAGAAGGAATATTCTCCATTTTTATATATGTTCATGATTATCTTCGTCTATGCTATCAATTAAGGATAGATGGTTGTATTATGGATACCAACTTATCCCCATTGCCACATTAATTGTATGTATTTTCAAATCGGAAAACCGCAGACAATTAGATACATTAACTAAAAAATTAATATTTAGTTTTTTAAATAGCGCAAAAAAAACAGCTTGAAAAGTAAAATCAGGAAATAGAGAAAACAGGAATATGAATTGAAATGCTATCGAAAACATTAGCCGGATTAGCTTGTTTAAAAGATAAAATAAACTCAATTGATATGGACAAGTTAGAATTAAAAGGAGCCTGGAATGAGCTCAAAGGAAAAGTCAAACAGGCATATGGTGATCTTACAGATGATGATTTGAAACATGAGGAGGGTAAAGATGAAGAACTTTATGGAAGATTACAACAAAAAACAGGTAAAACCCGTGATGAGGTGGTAACCTGGTTAAAATCACTATAACATATATAGAAAGCGCTGCAAATGATGCAGCGCTTTTTTATTGGTCAATGCGCTACTTGTCAAAAGGGATATGTTGTCACAGGTCCTTCCACAGGATCCGAATGACATCGCTGATTTCTGAAACTACTTCTTTTTATCTTCTTTCTTATTTCGGACCATGCTTCGCCGTAACCAAAATTCGGTTTACTTTAAATGGCGTTTCGCCTGCCCGCATTTTTTACTGCAATAAATCACCGTATTCCAGTTTCTTTCCCATTTTTTCCGCCAGGCAAAAGGCCGCTGGCAAACCGGACAAACTTTTTCAGGTAGATTTTCTTTTTTAACACCTTTCAATTTCAAAATTAGGTATAGTTAATGGATGAGATACAGATCAATTCTTGTATTTAAGCCTTATGCGACCATAAAAAATTAATGGATAAGGTATTTGTATAAGTCAGTAATTTGACCGCTTATCATTAAAACGAACAAACCCTGCATCTTTGCAAGGTTTGTTCTATCATAGCGCTATCCATCCAGATAGCTGTTTTATTTGATGAATGGCTCTAATCCATTCATCACGTTATTCACATAAATCGTCCCGTTGATTTAATTCTAACAGCATCATAATGTACAATTTTGATGCCCAACATCTGATTTATTCCAGAAAGGGTATATTTACCTTTGAGATTCGTAAATCAATTCTGCTTAACTATGTATCATTAGAAATACTTATTGAATGGATAAAAAAAAGCTTTTCATTATTGAATCTGCTAAATTAATATTCATTGACCAGCATACATATTGCTGTATTCAGCCCCTATGATAATTCAATAGCACATTAAAATCGACATTGTAAGTAACCTTTTAAAAGCAAATATTTAATTGGAGGGGTTAATTTTCAATCCGCGATGCAGCTAATGCATACATCCCCTCCAAATATAGGTACGTTTTGCATAGGCATCAGGGTATTTTTTCCTTATAACTGCCAGTTTATTTTTCATATCCATTGACTTTACATCTGTAATGGCTGCAACAACAATATAAAAGCCATTTGCAAATCCTTTGTATGCATTGGAATACTCCACAGAGATATAATCATCGTTAATGGCAGCACCATCGCCACGTGCAGGATAACATGGATAACCATTTTCGTCGCCACCAGCATCTTCCATACAATCACCTTTGCTCATAGATAATCCTATTTTATGATTGGGCATTAAACCTCTTAAATCTAATTTCTTATGTAAAGCAGCAGAAGCCTTTTTAGCGGTTGACAGGGCCAGTTTATAATCCCTCGTACTATTTAGAATTATAATATCTTTCGGCACTTCCACATTGAATTCATCCTGGGCAAAAGTGATATGTGTGGCTAATACCAATACAGCGCAGCCCATTATTTTTCCGATCATACTTTAGCTGGTTGAATTTTTATTAAAGGTTAGGTTAATCCTCATGTTTATAAATATCGAACTTTTGAAAAGGAATTTTACCGAAATTCTTAACTGTTCTAACTTCTGTTTTTACTTCTTCCGGAGCCGTGGCATGGAAACGGTCGCCCCCATCCTTAAATAGAAACCAATTTTTCTCAGCAGGTGAATACTTGAAAGTGACAATTCTGGTCCAGCGTTGACCACTCCCGCCATAATGTTCCACAGAAAAATAGCCATTTTTAATACTGATTCCTGTAAATGGATCGCCCATCATCCCACCACAATCCACACAATACACACTGTTATCACTTCTGGCTGCGAGTGTATAAGATTTATCGGCCTGCCCCAGTAAAATCAGCAGCGGTCTTTTCTCAGGATGGTCATTAACATCAGAAGTTTTCTCTTCACCTTTCTTTTTTAGCACCAGAATGACGTCAGCATAGGCATCGCGGTTTAAATCGCCTTTTTCGAAAGCCAGCACTTCATAACCTTTCGGGATATTTTTTCTTAAAATGACAGGTACCTGTACTTCATCCTGCTGCTGAATGTGGTGGATTGAATTTGTCGTTAATAACTGAAAGAATGTAGCAACGAATAATGTAATCTTCATAAATAAATTAAATTGACTGATGATCAATAACAAATGTTTTCAGATGGCAATTTAAGGAAACATTTCAGCTATACAGTTGATTTAAAATTAAAATAAAGCCACTTCTTCCAGCTTTTCCAGGTATTGTGATTTGCCATATGTTCAGGTAATTTTAAACTCCATACCGGATAAGGTTTTCCTGCACCATCAACCGGAAACTTTTCATGAATTTCAAAACCTAAGCTTAAATAGAACATAACAGCCCGTTTATTCTGAGCATTAACATCCACCATTCAGGCCTGCCAGTGCTGAATGGCAAAATGCATCAATTTTTTTCCTATTCCCTGCCCGAAAACATCAGGACGGACAAACAACAATTGAACTTTACGATCAGCCAATGCAATAAAGCCCTGCATCTGGTTGGCATTTTCCACACAAAAAACTTCCATACCCCATAAACTATTTGATATTAGCAGCCGGTAATCCTCAATATCGGTTTCCGTTATAAAATCATGACTTGCCCTTACAGAATTTTCCCATAGTTTTAGCACTTCAGCATGTTCCGAAGTTTTAACCACACGGATCTCATTTCCAATCATCTCATTTATGCTTGCATATTGAATTAAAATAATTTATACAGCGTTTAGCTCTAATCATTAGATTTTTTATTTTGTATACCGAACAAAGACGTAGCCCTGATGTTTAAATAATGAACAAAAATATGATGTATTATACTTAATAATGAGTAATAATCAATTTTAATAACGATGAACAGACTAGAAATATATGCCAGCAGTGAGGAAATTAATGATTTAATTACCCTCTTGGGGAATGATTCAAAATTTGAAAATATAAGAAAGCAAATTATTGATGGCAGAGATCAAAGCAATCACCGCCAGGATGATGAAATACCTGCTGAAGGGGATCATAAATATATCGAACGATCAGAATAACCAGCTATTTTCAGATTCAATCAAGAACCTTTAAAGCTGATTGACTATTTATTATAACTGTCCGAAACCAATATGTTATTTTGCTTTTGAGAGCATCAGGTTTCTGGTATCTACTTTTGCAGTTTTTAATGCCTTACGGAAAGCTTCATCATTCCTGAACTTCAGTTCAGCGATATTTCTGATTTCATAATTAATCTGGAACTGATCCACATCGAAAGGCCAGGGTTCTACTATGAGTGTTTCTTTTAGCTGATAGAAAGTATACACTGTGCCATCCGGACCATTACTAATTTCAATTTTCCGATTTTCAGGCGGAATTTGCGCCTGGCAAATCAATAGAGAAAAGGCATCGCAAAACTCCAGCAACTCATATGCCTGGTTTATTTCAGCCTTTGTCGTTCCAGCTTCTTTAATCCACTTCGTTTCATTTTTCTTCAGCTCATTCAAAAAATCTTTGGCATGAACATCATGACCATGGGTAAAGGCTATATGATGGGAAATCAGTAAGGCGATAAACCTGCTTTTGGTGAGTGACATATCTATCAATCTCGCTGAATCTTCCTCATCAAAGCTGGCCATTTTAAAATTAATGGGTGCCCCGTTTGCATCAATAAGCGGGTTTTGCTCAAATTCATTAAACACATCATCATGTTCTGTAGTCGCAATCAACGTATCTACCCACCGCGCAGGCTGATTGGCGAGTTTCCACCTGGCACAAATCTGTCCGGCAAGAAGGCCGTGGGCCCGTTGGGTAATTACCTGCCAGCCTTTACTATCATAGCAAACAATCATCTGAAAAACTTAAACTGCAGTTCGCAACAACTGGCGTTTGCCCATCAGTTTCGACACCATTTTATTTAACCGGCTACGGTAATCCTCGCCCAGCCACTTCATATAATCTTTGGTTACTTTTCCTAAACACTTGCCATATTGTTTTACCCTGAAATCTATTTCCTTATCCAGCTCACTGCATAACAGATGTGCTTCCGCTATCGTATTACTATTATCTACACACATTAGGGCATGCTGACGAATGGAATCGCGGATCACAATTTTTGCTTTCTGGTCTGATTCCATTGCCGTTTGATAGGCGGCCAATACATCAAAGGCTACCTCTAGCGAATTGGGAAATTTAGCACGCAGATCAGGCGAAATCTGATGAATGACGCTGGCCGATTTATGCAGGCTTTCATGGTAAATATCCGGATTTTCAAACACATGCTTCCAGTCTATCGGTGCATTCCATTCTCCGAAACGTTCGTTATTGTTACCCAGGTCGATAATGTTAAATGTTTTTTTGCCGTTCAGCCTTCTGGCACCCCTGCCGATCATCTGGTGATAAAGTGTGATGGAGGTAGTAGCCCTGTACAAAATCACAGATTGAATACTTGGCTCGTCAAAACCAGTAGTCAAAATGGAAACTGAAGTTAAAATGGCACTTTTTGTTTTCTTATACCATTTTAATATTTCTACACGCTCTGCAGGAGAAGTTTTATTATCCAGGTGCCGGATAGGATAACCAGCTTTGGTAAAGGTTTCCAACACCCTTTTAGAAGTGAATATCCCATTATTAAAAATCAATGTTTTTTTCTTTAACGAATGAGATTCATAGGCATGGAGCAACAGATCAAGCATCACCTGTGAACCGTAAAGTTCATCAGAAGTGCTCACCGTAAAATCACCTGAAATACCGGTTCGGAGTGTATTCAACTCTACATCGTATCCAAAAATTTTAGGTTTGGCCAGAAAACCCTGATCAATCAGTGATGAAATGGGCTCCCCTATTATTAATTCATTATAAAACTTATTCATTGGCAGGTCAGCGTTTGCAGAAAAAGGTGTTGCCGTTACCCCGATAACAGCAGCATTTTCAAACCTGCCCAGCAGTTTATGAAAGGAATTGTGATGTGCTTCATCTACAATGACCAATCCTACGTCGCCCGTATTGATTAATCCATCATCTATCCGGTGTTTTAACGTTTCAACCATCGCTACATAACATTCGAATGTATCTTTTCTCGATATCTTTTTTACACTGCTGTTTACCACCTTATTCATCACGCCGCTGGCTTTTAAAGCAGCAGTAGTTTGCCGGCAAAGTTCAGTTCTATGGGTCAGTACAATAACTTTTTTGCCATAGTTCTGGATAAAGCGTTTCGCAATTTCTGAGAAAATAACTGTTTTTCCACCACCGGTTGAAAGCTGATACAATAACCGCGCTTTGCTGTTATTATTTTCACTGAGTTTACTGAAAAGATGATCAATATCTTGTTGCTGATAATAATAAAGCTTCCTTTTAGTTACCGGGAGCATGGTGGTATTTTCGGTCAGATTCATACCATGATAACCTTGTACACATTAATAAAGTTTAAAAAATAAATGCATCAGAAAAGAATTGCTTTCATCAGTAAAATGAAATACCTGAACGTCCTTTACCATCATATTTTTAAAACTAAGTATGCTGTTTTATGTTAATCCTTTTAAATTAAGAAATACGAATCATGACAGAAGATAAAAGACAACAGGCCATCAAATTATTAAAGCAAGGGTTAGAAACGGTAGAAGAACGTGAGTATACCGAAATCGCCGAGATACCCATGACCGATGAAAACACATTCGAAATAAAATATAGTTTTGTACATGATGGCATTGAAGGTATTTGTACGATTGTTGGCCAGAGCCAGACTGTTGAATCCAATACGGGAGAAGAAGAATTGAAGATCACTTTACTTAGCCAGTTTGATGAGGATTCTCTTCACTATAACTCTATGACTGCTAAGGAACAGGTAGATAATGATTTAATTAATGTGGAAGAATATCTTCACAGGCACATCAATGAAGGATAATTTTAAAAATCCGGATTGCTAAGATTTAAATAGAATGGGCGATGAATTGCCCATTTTTTTTGCTTTATAAATCAGTAAATATGTTTAATTGTTTCTGAAAACCAAAAGCAGCTAGGGAAGGTTACTATATTTGATATGGAAGAAGCTCACTTAGACCGATTTCTCGAAGCCCAGAAAAGCAACTATGCCCTGGCACTAAATGAAATTTCAAACGGAAGAAAAACCACACATTGGATGTGGTATATCTTTCCTCAGCTTTCAGGTTTAGGGAGAAGCGAGATGGCTCGGTATTACGGTATAAAAGATATAAAGGAAGCTGAAGCCTATTTGAAACATCCCATTTTAGGTCAGCGTTTAATAGAAATTTCTAAAGCCCTTTTAAAACACACCAATAAGCGTGCCTACGCCATCCTGGGTTCACCTGATGACTTGAAATTGCAATCATCAATGACTTTATTTTCAAGAATTGAAGAAGCACATCCGGTTTTTATAGAAATATTACAGTATTTTTATCGGAATCACCCTGATTTGGCTACAATTAAATTATTGAAATAAATGAGAAAGCCATTTAAAAAATGAAACAGAGAATTAGTTTTCATCTTTTATAACTTATGATCAGTTATTAACGATCCTAACAGATCTGAAAAAATGTGCTAAAATGGTAATTGTATAAAATAAATAAGTCATTACACTGTATTGTTTTTAATTCTGCTGCGTAATATTACCTTTGCCTTCAGCCAGAAAGTTGGTGCTAAAAATATCAGGCATTAAAACGGCATCATTTCTGCAATAGTCAATGTTGTAACGTCATATATGAACGCAAATCCTGTAGAAGAAGTAGAACAACTTATCAAATATTTAGAGCAACATGGTAAGGTGCCCAAAAGCATGGCCGCTCAGATAACTTCAGGAACGAAGATAATGGCTTTTAAGAAACGAAAGCATTTAATTAGTCCGCTGGATTTGTACCCGAATATGTATTACATCTTATCCGGAGCTGTACGTGGTTTTGCCCGTGACAATGGTAAAGATGTGACCATGTGGATTGTAACAGAAGGTCAGATTGTTGGCCTTACCCATTTCCCAAAACAGATTATCAATAACAAATCACAGTTTGTAGAGACCCTGGAAGATTGTAAAGTCATCGTCATTACGAATGCGCTGGTTAAAACCTTGCTATCTGAATTTCCGGAAATGACTACCATTTGCAGAAAATTATTATGGTTACACTACCATGAAGCAGAGGAAAGAAATTATTTAATCCGGCTGAATAGTGCCATTAAGCGGCTAAATCGCATGATTGATACCTGTCCGGATTTATACTATAGAATTCCTTCCAAGTATTTGGCTTCTTATCTAGGAATGCGAATTGAAACGCTAAGCCGCTTACGAAGTCAGATGTTGCATAGTCATACCACTTAACACACAAAAATGAGTAAATGGCAATTATTTATTATACAAATCTAATCTTAACTGTATACAATAACAAACAGATTAATCAGAACAGAAGCCCTGATTAATCAATAATAAGTTTTATTTTAATTAATGTGAAACAACGGTGCACTGAAAGATAACTTACCCAATTTGTCGGTCATCATTTCTGTAAACCAGATATTACCTGCTGCATCAGTTCTGATTCGATGCATCATCGTCATTTTGCCTGGAATTTTAAAGGTATTAAAAGAAATCCCGGAGAGATCCGCATCAGGTAATGTCCTGATGGATTTATCAAAACGAATCAAGTAATCGTTTCCGGCTGGAAAAGGATTGTTCAGATCAACATAAACCTGCACCCATAGATTTCCCTCCAGATCAAAAGTTAATGAAGCAAGAATATCGTTCTTTTGTAATACCGGAACAGGATATTCAGTAATGTTTCCATCCATATCAATTTTTCCTATTTTTTGTCCTGCTTCTTCTGTAAACCACATGTAAGGTGCTAAAGGATCAGGAATAATGGCTATTGGCCTGCTGTTTGAAGTTGGAATTTTAAATTCACGAACAAGTCCGGCGGCGGATATATTTAAGATACCATTCCCAAATAATTCTGTTCCCCATATTCCTCCATCAGGTCCGGCAGATAAGAAAATTGGCAATGCAGCAAGTGTATCCAATTGAAAATGGGTAACCTGTTTGTTAACATCGATCTTACCAATTGTACTGGTCCGTTTTCCTGTAAACCAAATGGTAGATCCATCGGCATCAAGCCCAATACCGTGGGGAGCGGTATTAATGGGTGTTGCGCCTGAAGCATGCAACTTAACATCTACTTCTTGAATGATTTGACCATTTTCATCCAATTGCACCACAAAGCCAGTAAATTCAAGCGAAACCCATAACTTTCCTTTTTTATCAATGAGCAGACCATGCGGTCCGCTCCCTTCCGGCATCATATAATACTGAAGCAGTTCACCCTGATGATTAAACTTGGCTATCCGGTGCATGTTTTGTCCACTCACAAAAATAAATTCTTCACTAATCACCAATTCATGTGTAGACCCCATCATTCCACCAGGCCAGTTTAAGCTATACTCAACAATAGACAAGTTATCCATTAAGCTAAACTTTTAAGTAAAGCATCTGCAGATTTAAAAGCCAGCGCCATCATGGTTAAAGTTGGATTCGCTGTGGCCGTTGTTGGAAAAGAACCACAGCCTACTAAATAAAGGTTATCATGATCCCAACATTTCAGGTCAGCGTCAGTAACGGAAGTTGCCGGATCGTTCCCCATGCGATGTGTACCCATGACGTGTCCTGCACCTTCTGAATAGTAATTTTCACCATCATACTGAAAAAATCCCCCCGTCCCTAAAGGCGTAGAATTGTCTTCAGTAGCGTCAAGAGCCTCGAAAATAATACCAGTTGCCTCTGCCGCAGCTTTGAAACCTGCACGGGTATATTCATCCAGGTTATAGTGTATCTCCGGACGTGGCAATCCTAAATTATCTGAACAGGTTGGAGAAGGAATGATATAATTTTCTTCAGAAGGCATCTGCTCCACCAAAAAACCAAGTCTAAACTGTTTGGTAAAATCAGTAATGATCTGTTGCCGCAGCGCAGTTCCCATCAGTCCCATCTTACCTACATAATTCTGTACCTGGGTATATGGCGCCCCGGTTGGCCAGTTCCAGCCTTCATTCCCGATCTCAATCCGGTAGGCCGCCCGCTCAGAACGAAATGAACCATCACGTGTAGTTTCAATACCTGAGGTAGACAATGGTCCTCTAAAAGGATAAACAGGCTTTGGCATACTGCCCCAGCTTAGCTTTACCGGATGATCCATTAAATTTTTACCCACCTGACCACTAGAATTAGCGATACCTGTACTAATTTGTTTGTTAGACATGAGCAATAACTTTGCAGCCTCAATGGCATGCGCTGCAATCACATATTTTGTTCCGGTTACGGTACCTTTTCCGGTTGCCGGACCTGTTCGGGTTTCATATTGAATATAATCAATGCCGGTAACTTCCTTGGTTGTGGCATCAATCTGAATATTGCTGGCTACGGTTTGATACATAATATCCACATTGCCTGTTTCCAACGCTTTACTCAAAGTGATTGTTGCATCGTATTTGGCCTGTATCGGGCATATTGGCGTACAATTGGTATTGCCCTGGCAAAGACGGCGACCATTGTTATAGATGGTGCCATCCTTCATGATATTGGATTCGCCATTTCTACCGGCTGGTGTACCCGTAACGGTTAATACATTTCCATCTATAACCACATCTTTTAATTCTGTTGTCAGTATCTGATCAAGAACAGATGGTGGGATTCGTTTCATGGGATACACATAATCTTCGCTAAAAGTTATGCCATGTACCGTCTGCTCCTCCACATCCGCCGAAACACCAATTTCCAATTCTGCCTGGTCATAATAATCCGAAAGATCGTCATAGGTGATGGGCCAGTCTACCCCTACTCCATATTCGGTGTACATTTTAAAATCGTTCGGTACCAGGCGCAGGCAGGTACCGAGCCAATGCCAGGAAGTTCCGCCAGCCAAACGTTCATAGGTACTTCCAAAAGGCATTGGACCTTTCTGAATAAAATATCCATCCGTATCTATTGATTCTGCTACATGAGCACAATCAACAGATGGTGCTGGTGGATGAGTAATTTGTTTGATATCCAGTACGGATGGCCTCGGTGAGTTATAATTTTGTACATAAGGTGCTTCGGGTGTTTTAGCCATGGCCAGGAAAAAGGTTTCCATAAAATCTTCCCGGTTATTGCTCTGCAAAGGTATTCCCCCTTCCAGGATCAGTACTTTTTTTCCGGCTTCGCCCAATCGGTATGCCATGGCACTTCCTGCCCAGCCACCGCCTACAATGATGACATCATATTGTTTAGCTGTATTGCTCATTTCAAATTTCGTTTAAAGTAAGTAGATGGATTTATTGAATTGGGGGATGGAGTGGCGGAATTACGGGTGGCGTATTCCAATAGCCAAAAACACCCTCACTGTAACCCATTGGATGTGCGCCCATGGTGTCCCATACTAAACTATTCTGATAGGCCTGTGCAGAAACAACGAAATCCTTATTTGGTGAAGTTCCGGGTGGAACAGTTAAATCATACCATATCCCCAAAAACCACATGTAAATGATGTTTTTGGCAACAGGTGCGAGTTCTGTATTTCCCATGATCTGCTCTTTTACCTGCATTTCATAAGTAGGTTGCGGCATAGCTGAAATCGTATTCCAGGTATCGGTAAGCAACTGTAAAGTAGCTACGGGCACCAATCCGGGGGTGTATAAAGTTGCAAGGTATTCAGCAGCCTGATGTTGTGTATCTAATTTTGGCAATATGGCTTCTTGTCCATAGCCTGTCAGCACCTGAGAAAGTGCCGCAAATTGTTCTAAATTCATGAGCGTTATAATTTGAGCGTTATTTCTTTTTGTTTCCGGCAGCCTGTTTATAGGCAGAGGCCGTTCTGAGCAAATAAGTAAAATCTGATGTACGGCCAGACCACGAAGTAGCGCCGTTATGGCAACCGATACAACTTGAAGTTACACCCGGAACATATGATATTTTCCCTTCTCTTACTACACCCTGGATATAAGATTCAAGTGTTGAATTGGCCATATATACCGGAAAAGGATCTCCTGTAGCAGATTGCTTGGCATGAACAGGCCATTGGGTACCCACCAGCTCATAATACTGCCAAACGGTTTTCGGATTAACAGCAATGAGTTTTTTGTGAAAAGCATCGTTTAATGCCTGAGTACCTTCGAATATGGGCGTTAATCGTACAATCTGGCTTGGGGTTTGCCCCGGGATACTTGGATTCCAGGGATGTGCTGGCGCATTGTTCATATTGTTATTGCCTGCTGCTGCCTTGTAGAAGTTATAATGTACATCTTTCACTGCATTAAAAGTTGGTGCATTATCTACCTGCTCAAAGGTAGACCAAATCCATTGTGGGTTATTCTGGCTTTTGGTACCAATGTGAAGTCCGACCAAACCGACCAATGCTGTATAAGTGGTATCCTTTACACCTTGTTTTGGAATCGCATTGACATGGATAGTAGCCCTTGTTTTATGGAAACGGGTGGTATCATCTCCTTTACCCATAATTTTCCATGAGGCTTTAACCATAATCGCACCATGTGCTTTCTTTTCATTATTACCGGATGGAAAGGCAATGGTATCAGTAAACTTTTGCTGTCCCTGATAGTTGTACAACACGTTATTATCGATGTAATCAAACATCTTCTCATTCATCACGATTTCAAAGCGGGTATATTCTCCGTTCTGATCGATCAGCGGACCGGTTAAGAAGGGCTGAGTGACATCTGTAAGCAATACCGTTGGCGTTTTGCCCACTTGTACCAGTACTTTATTTTTCTGCTGCAAGGCAGCATTCCAAGGTGCGGGCTTGCTGCCATCGGGAAGAAAAACCTCTGCATTTTCTTTCCAGGTTTCCCACACCGTGGCATTGTCTCCATTTGCTCCAATTATCTCAGTGCTATCCGGCGACCAGTTCAGTGCGATAAATGATTCCCAGGAGAAAAGGTCAAAATCTGCTCTGATCTGAGTTTGCAGAACCGTGTCTGTTGGTGCGATCGTGACATCGTAAGGCAAATTAGGACTTAATGTTGTTTGACCGGAATCAGTTACTGAAGTGTTCGTACTGTCTTTACCGGAGGAGGAAGGCCGACCTTTGCAACCCAATGAACCTATACTGATATAGGTCAATCCAATCCCTACTGCAAGCAGCAGAGAAAGTAATCTTACTTTTTTCATGTTTTGAGAGTGTTAATTGAAGGTGAATTTACAGAAATTAAATTATTATTTACAAATAATAGTGAAGTTTTTTGAGTTGATCAGATCAGGAAAATCAATATTAAAATTGGACCAAATACGCCTAAAATTAATGGAAATGATAAAGGTATGATTTTAATAAGTCAGCAAGTTTCGGATTGTTTGGCTACTCAAAACTTGATTTATTTGCATTTAAAATGATAAATATGATGAAATTTAAAATTGTTCCCCTCTCTGTGGCCTATGCAAATAAAATTAAACAAACCTTAAATGATAATTTTGGTCACGAAGTGATTGAGCAGCTCGCTACTGGTTTCGGGCCTTGCCGCGTTTCCTTAAAACCTTTCTCTGTTGGCACAGACATCCGGTTATTATTTACCCATAGCCCATTTACCATTGATAATGTGTTTAATCAACCCGGACCTGTATTTATACACAAAACAAATGTTGAGCCCTATGATAATATTCATCAATTTCCACCAGAAATTAAGGCCGATAAAGAAAATTTTCCATTATCGTTAATTGGCTATTCAAAAGATCAACAAATGATTTTTACAAAATTAGTGGGTGATGCAGATGTTGATCATTTAATTGGTGAAATCTTCGATCAACATCCGGAAATCGACTACCTACATGCGAGAAATGCAGCCGCATGTTGTTACATCTGCAAAATTGAACGTGTTTAATTTCAATTCGAATATCATGATAATCAGACGCTACTCAGTAATGACATTGAATGAATGGAAACTAAATTCATCCTCATTAACCGCTCACTTAATGATCAAAACTCAACTCCTTCACCACTTTGCAAGGTGAACCAACTGCCAAAGAATTTGGTGGGATACTCTTAGTTACCACACTTCCTGCACCAATGGAACAACCATCACCAATGGTTACACCAGGAAGCAATATGCAATCTCCTCCTATCCAAACATCATTGCCTATGGTAACCGGTTTTGCAAAACCAATGTGTTGATTTCGGTCTGCCGGATTAATGGGGTGGCTTGCCGTATAAATCTGAACATTTGGGGCAATGAAAACATTATTCCCGATGGTTACAGGGCAACAGTCCAATAGCACAAAATTGAAATTGATGAACACATTGCTCCCAATTTTGGTATGGCATCCGTAATCAATTCTGACTGCTTTTTCAATATGAACATTATCTCCAACATGTGCAAATATTTTTCGCTGCAGGTTTTCTTTCGTTTTGGTATCTCTCGGACTGGTATTGTTAAATAAATCTACAAGCTCCCTTACTTGATATCTGATTTCAACCAATTCAGGATCATTGATGTTGTAATGCTCACCTGCAAGCATCTTTTCTCTTTCAGATTTCATATGTATTTTTCTTTAAAGGCTGAGATTCTTTCACAATATCATCACCGCAAGCTACGATATTAATAAAAATTTCTTAAAAATCAATATCCTATACAAATACTTTTATTGGTCTGAAAAGTTACACCCAGGAAGGTGAAAAAGCTATTTTAAGTACGAATACCAATGTAGTTTAGGGTTAATTTAAATGGCCTGTTTATTTTTCTTTAGGGAATAATTTGGCTATTCTAGAAACTTTTCTATAAGTTTACCGCAACTTTAGGGGTGTCCTTTGCGGACTGAGATAATACCCTTTGAACCTGATGCAGTTAGTACTGCCGAAGGGAAAAGTGATGACAACTCATGCATATGATGTTGTTTTTTCTTTCCTCCATACGGGGCCATTCCTAAAAGTTGATTTTTTTAGATATAGAATGGAAATCACCGTAAATCAACAACATTATCAGGTTGCCGAAGCTTGCAGCATGCAGGATTTAATAACCATTGTCTTAAATAAACCGGCTACTGGCATTGCTGTGGCGGTGAATCAGACCATTATTCCTAAAACCAACTGGGAAAACCATCTTCTCTGTCCCGGCGATCATGTCATCATTATCAAAGCTACACCAGGTGGCTAAACATAAACCTCAAAAAATGAAACACGAAAAAATTCCAAAAGATCAGGTTTTAACAACCACACCCTTTGCAGCCTCAAAAAAAGTTTTTGTACAGGGCGAATTGCACGACATCCAGGTGGCGATGAGGGAAATCACTTTAAGCGAGACCAAACTGCATGGCCGTTTCGGAGAAACTGAGCCCAATGCACCGGTAACCATTTACGATACCAGTGGCCCTTATACTGATGTAAATGCAACCATTGATGTAAAAAAAGGTTTGCCAAGATTACGTGAGAAGTGGATCACCAACCGTGGAGATGTAGCACAATTGGATCATATCTCTTCTCAGTACGGACAACAAAGGCTAAATGACCAAAGCCTTGATCACCTCAGGTTTAACCATACTTCCAAACCTTTCCGGGCAAAGGCAGGCCGGAATGTTACGCAAATGCATTACGCCAAACAGGGAATCATTACGCCTGAAATGGAGTATATTGCCATTCGTGAAAATCAGCGGATTGATCTTCTAAAAGAACAACTTAAGGCGCAGCATGATGTGATGAATCATCAGCATCAGGGCCATAGTTTTGGTGCCAATACACCAAAAGATTTAATTACACCAGAATTTGTGCGCCAGGAAGTGGCTGCCGGACGGGCAGTAATTCCCAGTAACATCAATCACCCGGAAATAGAACCCATGATTATCGGCAGGAATTTCCTGGTAAAGATTAACGCCAATATTGGTAATTCAGCGGTGACCTCCAGCATTGAAGAAGAAGTAGAAAAAGCAGTTTGGGCCTGCAGATGGGGTGCAGATACCATTATGGATCTTTCTACCGGAAAAAATATCCACGAAACCCGCGAATGGATTATCCGCAACTCCCCTGTTCCGATCGGAACTGTACCGATCTATCAGGCCCTTGAAAAAGTGAACGGGAAGGCAGAAGACTTAACCTGGGAATTGTTCAAAGATACCTTGATTGAACAGGCCGAACAAGGTGTGGATTACTTTACCATACATGCCGGTGTTTTATTACGTTACGTACCCCTAACCGCCAAAAGAATTACAGGTATCGTATCTCGTGGTGGATCCATCATGGCAAAATGGTGCCTGGCGCATCATAAGGAAAATTTCTTGTATACCCATTTCGAAGAGATTTGTGAAATCATGAAAGCCTATGATGTTTCGTTTTCTTTAGGCGATGGTTTACGGCCGGGCTGTATTGCCGATGCAAATGATGCGGCACAATTCGGCGAATTGGAAACCTTAGGTGAACTGACTAAAATTGCCTGGAAGCATGATGTGCAAACCATTATCGAAGGTCCTGGACACGTGCCCATGCACCTGATTAAAGAGAACATGGAAAAACAACTTCAGCATTGTGCTGAAGCACCATTTTATACATTGGGCCCTTTAACCACTGATATTGCACCTGGCTATGACCACATTACTTCTGCCATTGGTGCTGCCATGATTGGTTGGTTCGGTACGGCCATGTTATGTTATGTAACGCCAAAAGAACACCTCGGTTTACCGAATAAAAAAGATGTGAAAGATGGGGTAATTACTTATAAAATTGCAGCCCATGCTGCTGATTTGGCCAAAGGTCATCCTGGTGCCCAATACCGGGATAATGCACTGAGCAAAGCCCGTTTTGAATTCAGATGGGAAGACCAGTTCAACCTGTCGCTCGATCCGGATACGGCGAAAGAATTTCATGATGAAACCCTGCCGGCTGATGGCGCTAAGATAGCACACTTCTGCTCCATGTGCGGACCTAATTTCTGTTCGATGAAAATCACCCAGGATGTTAGAGAATATGCCAAGGAAAATGGCATGGAAGAAGCAGATGCTTTAACCAAAGGCATGGCCGAAAAATCAAAAGAATTTACACAAAAAGGCAGTGAAATTTATTTGTAATGGATTTGATGGTGATCTCTGCCCCTGATGTTATCGCTAATGAAGCCGTGACCATTAACCAGCTTTTTAAAACCGGATTAACCCGTTTTCATTTGAGAAAGCCGAAGTGGAATATCAGCCAATGCATCCAACTGCTTCAAGATATTGATCAGGAATACCATCCTAATATTGCTATTCATCAACACCATATGCTTAGAGATCATTTCAATATTAAACGTTTGCATTATCCCGAAAAGCTTCGGGCCTGTGCAGCTGCTGGGAATTGGAATGATCTACAGCAAAATGATCATATCAGAAGTACATCAGTGCATCAACTTGCTGAAATACCTTTAATGAAAACATTTGAATATGTCTTTTTCAGTCCGGTTTTTAATAGTCTTTCTAAGCCAGGTTATCAGGGTCAGCTACAAGACGATTTTATGTTAGCCAAAGCTAACATTCCGCCTAAAGTGATTGCACTTGGCGGAATAAACGAAAGCAACCTGACCAAAATAAGAAAAATGAATTTTGACGGTGCCGCCGCACTTGGAGCCATTTGGAATAAGCCAGAAAAGGCAGTCATCAATTTTAAAAAATTAAATAAAATCTTAAATAATTAAACAGAAATGATTGACCGATTGCACTACATTTCACAGCAGCCTGAAAAAGGCACACACCTTACGGCAATAAGAACAGCACTTGAAGCGGGTATAAAGTGGGTTCAATTAAGGGTAAAGAACCAACCCAAGGCAGAGATCTTACCTTATGCTTTAGATGCTGTTGCGTTATGCGATGATTATGGTGCTAAACTGATTGTAAACGATCATCCTGAAATTGCCCTAGAGTCAGGTGCATACGGTTTGCACCTGGGTTTAGAGGATATGCCGATAAGGACAGCCAGAAAAATAGTGGGTGAAAACATGATCATCGGCGGTACCGCAAACACTTTTGAACACGTTATCCAGCGTGTTGCTGAACAGGCAGATTATATTGGTCTGGGGCCTTTCCGTTTCACGGCAACCAAACAAAAACTTAGTCCGATATTGGGTTTGGAAGGTTATACCGAAATCATTAAACAGATCAAACACGCCAACATTCAAATACCGGTTATTGCCATTGGTGGTATTCAATTGGATGATATCAATGCCATTATTCAAACAGGCCTGTATGGTGTAGCCGTTTCAGGAGCCATTACCCATGCCATTGATCCTGCAACTATGGTGCTGGAAATGTATGCACAAATCAACAATGCATTTTTAAAAGAAGCTTAATGATAAAACAATGCTAAAAATTGCAGATAAAACCTTCAGTTCACGATTGTTTACCGGCACCGGAAAATTCAGTTCTGCTGCATTAATGGAAGAAGCCTTACTCGCATCTGGCTCAGAACTGGTTACCGTAGCCCTCAAACGGGTGGATGTCAGAAACAACGAAAATGACGATTTATTAATTCGTTTAAAGTATCCCCATATCAATTTATTGCCCAATACTTCTGGTGTCCGAAATGCTAAAGAAGCTGTTTTTGCCGCTCAACTGGCACGTGAAGCACTGGAAACCAACTGGATCAAACTGGAAATTCATCCCGATCCTAAATACCTGATGCCCGACCCTATTGAGACCTTAAAAGCAACTGAAGAGCTGGCCAGGTTAGGATTTATCGTGTTGCCCTATATTCATGCCGACCCGGTTTTGTGTAAGCGCCTTGAGGATGCCGGTACTGCTGCAGTAATGCCGCTGGGATCGCCCATAGGAAGTAACAAAGGTTTAAAAACCATTGACTTTTTAGAAATTATCATCAGCCAAAGCAATGTCCCGGTGATTGTTGATGCCGGCATTGGTTCACCATCTGACGCTGCCCGGGCAATGGAAATCGGCGCCGATGCAGTATTGGTTAATACAGCCATTGCCGTCTCTGCTAACCCTACATCAATGGCTGCTGCATTTAAAATGGCTGTAGCGGCCGGACGTATGGCCTTCGAAGCCAAATTAGCCTTACCTGTTTCACATGCTGTTGCCAGCAGTCCCTTAACCGCTTTTTTAGATGAATAGTTTTACTGATCTTTTCGATACGTATAATTGGAATGAAACCAAAGCCAGTATTTATGCCAAAACTCCGGCCGATGTAGAACAAGCTTTATCCTCGTCCAAAAGAACGCTGGAAGATTTTAAAGCATTGGTTTCACCCGCTGCTGCACCATACCTGGAGCAAATGGCACAGATAAGTCAGCAATTAACTCAGAAACGTTTTGGTAAAGTATTGCAAATGTATGTGCCGCTATATTTATCGAATGAATGTAACAATATCTGTACGTATTGTGGTTTCAGTTATGACAATAAGGTTAAACGTAAAACACTTTCCATGATGGAAGTAATGCAGGAGGTGGCAGCCATTAAAGAAATGGGTTATGAACATGTGCTGCTCGTTACCGGTGAAGATAATGTGAATGTTCATGTAGATTATTTTAAAAAAGTACTGCAACTCATTCGCCCGCATTTTGCGCACATTTCTATGGAAATACAACCCATGGATGAGGAAGACTATGCGCAACTTATCCCCTTTGGTTTAAATACGATTTTGGTTTACCAGGAAACCTATCACCAGGAAGATTATAAAAAGCACCATCCTAAAGGGAAAAAATCAAATTTTAAATACCGAGTGGAAACACCAGACCGCCTGGGTAAAGCAAACATTCATAAAATGGGACTTGGTGTATTGATCGGTCTTGAAGATTGGCGTACAGATTGTTTTTTTACAGCACTCCACCTCAACTATCTCGAAAAAAAATACTGGCAAAGTAAGTACAGCCTTTCTTTTCCAAGACTCCGCCCTTATAGCGGCGGACTGGAGCCTAAGGTAGAAATGAACGACCGTGAACTGGTACAACTGATCTGTGCTTACCGTTTGTTTAATGAAGAAGTAGAACTTTCTATCTCTACCCGTGAATCGCCAGCGTTCAGGAACAACATTATTAAACTTGGCATTACTTCCATCAGTGCCGGCTCAAAAACCAATCCTGGCGGCTATACCGTTGCACCAGAATCACTGGAGCAGTTTGAAATCAGTGATGAACGAAGTCCAGCCGAAATTTCCCGCCTCATTGCTGCACAAGGGTATGAAGCCGTATGGAAAGATTGGGATAATTGCTTAGCTTAATTGACAAATATGCTTACGAAAGAGGAACTGAAACAATATCAGCGGCAGCTGATTTTACCTGAATTAGGTCTGGATGGACAGGAAAAATTAAAGGCCGCCAGCATACTGATGATTGGTGCAGGCGGTTTGGGATGCCCGGTTTTACAATATCTGGTAGCTGCCGGGGTGGGCAATATTGGCATTGTAGACCATGATGTGGTTGAATTAACCAATTTGCACCGTCAAATTTTATATGCTGCTGCAGATGTAGGTAAACCCAAAGCACTAACCGCCAGGGAAAAATTAACGCAGCTTAATCCCTTGGTAAAAATTACCGCCTACCAGGAAAGGTTAACAGCGGCTAATGCGCAAAAGCTAATCAGTTCCCATGATCTGATTATTGATGGTTCAGATAATTTCCCTACACGATACCTGGTGAACGATACCTGCGTATATGCAAATAAACCCCTGGTTTTTGGTTCTATTTATAAGTTTGAAGGACAGGTCTCTGTATTCAATCATCAGCAGGGACCAAATTACCGGGATCTTTTTGAAGAGCCTGCAGCTGAAGGGGAAGTACCAAACTGTAATGAAGTGGGCGTAATCGGTATGCTGCCCGGTATCATCGGTACCCTAATGGCCAATGAGGCAATTAAAGTGATTTGTGGCTTTGGTGAAACATTGTCTGGCAGGTTGCTCACCATGAACACACTCGATTGCAGCGTGAATATCTTTAACATTGCTACGCAAAAGCAAAACAGCTCCATGCCGCTAACGGCTGAAAATAATCCGGATGATAGAGAGAAACATGAAATTTCAATAAACCGCCTTAAAAACTGGCAAGCTGCAACACCAGCAGAAGTTTTTTTGGTTGATGTGCGTGAAGATTACGAATTCGAAGAATTTAACATTGGGGGCATAAATATTTCCTTATACCATCTTCACGAACATCTTTCAACATTTCCGGCTGATCAGAAACTGGTATTCATCTGCCAGACAGGGCAGCGGAGCAAGATGGCGGTAAACATGGTTAAGCCATTCTTTAAAGGAGAAATTTTTACTGTAAAAAATGGGATTGATGGATATGCGCTATAAGTATGTTTCTATACTTACCATTGCCGGATCAGATAGTGGTGGCGGTGCTGGAATACAGGCAGATATCAAAACATTCAGTGCGCTTGGGTGCTATGGTACTTCTGCGATTACCACGGTTACCGTTCAGAATACTGTAGGTGTCTCGGCAGTCCATTCCATTCCGTCAGAAATTGTTCAGGGACAAGTCATCGCTGTACTGGAAGATATTCAGCCTTCAGCAATTAAAATCGGGATTATTCCTGAAGCAGCTCAGGTACATGCCATTTCAGAAATTTTAAGCATTTACCCAAAAATTCCGGTCATCCTGGATCCGGTCATGGTATCTACCAGTGGATTTCAGCTGATCGAAAATGACGCCATTAAAGTCCTCCAAAGGGAATTATTTCCTTTAAGTCATTTGGTTACACCAAATATCGATGAAGCTGAAATCTTAGCAGCCATAAAAATCCACACCATTGATGATATGATACAGGCTGCCAGAAGTATCCTTCAAACGGGATGTAAAGCCGTTTTAATTAAAGGAGGCCATATGAAAGGACCAGACCTTTATGATGTTTATCTTGATCAGAATGGTACAGAAAAAACCTTCCGCTCAATGGCAATCCAAACACCAAATACCCATGGAACAGGCTGCACGCTCTCTGCCGCCATTGCTGCCTTTATTGCGCTAGGCCATGATCTGACTGAATCTATTCAAAGAGCGAAAAGTTTTGTGCAGGAAGCCATCAGCGCAGGTGCTGATGTTAAAACGGGAAATGGTAAGGGACCTTTAAATCATTTTCATAAGGCGCAGGATCTGATTAAGAAAGCGCTGGAATAATTGCGATCGACATGAATATATCATTATGACTGTGCATTTCAAAAACCATATTCTGACCATTTTTACATTATAGATATGGAAAATGTTGTCGGTTCTGAAAGTGCCTGAATGCAGTATCGAAAACCTCAAAAAACTTCATTTTCCGCCAACAAAAAGCTGTTGATAATGTTATTTTTGTAACATGCAGATCAGGCAACCCATCCGGAATATTCAGGATTTTTTATTGAGTACATATTTTGCCGATGGTTTGCGCATTACCATGGGCGTCCTCCTGCCCTCACTTATCCTGGCGCAATTCTCCATGCTGAAATATGGCATGACTTTATCTTTAGGTGCCTTGTGTGTGAGCATTGTGGATAGTCCGGGGCCAATGGTACACCGGCGCAATGCCATGCTGGTTACAACCGTTTTAATTTTCGTATTTTCTATTTTAACCGGCCTCACCAATAAGAGTGAGTATTTTGTCGCTTTCCTGCTTGCTGTCTCGAGTTTTGTATTTTCAATGTTTTACATTTATGGCATTCGTGCGGCATCTGTGGGTACAGCTGTTCTGTTGATTATTGTCTTAAGTATCGATGATCTTCGCCCCTGGCAGGAAGTGCTCAAATATGCCTTCATGGTGCTGGCGGGAAGCCTTTGGTATACCGGACTAAGCTATTTTTTTTACAGACTTCGCCCTTTCCGCCTGGTGCAGCAATCTTTAAGTGATTCTATTTTTGAGGTGGCCGAATTTTTAAGAGAAAAGGCAAAATTTTATCATCAGCATGCCAATTACGATAAAACCTACGCAGAACTGCTTCAATTGCAGGTTTCTGTTCATGAGAAACAGGATGCCGTTCGTGAATTATTGTTCAGGACAAGGGAAATTGTTCGTGATTCAAGTCCGGAAGGCCGGTTTTTGTTGTTGGTTTTTGTAGATATGGTTGACCTTTTTGAACAGGTCATGTCAACTTATTACAATTACGAGCATTTGCATGAACAATTTGATAAAGCCGGGATTTTAAAAGATTATGAGATGGCCATCAAACGGATCTCCTATGCGCTGGATGATATTGCTTTTGCCCTGAAAAGTGGTGGGAAACCAGTGCTTTCTAAAAGGTTGTTAATTGAGATTGAAAGGCTTAAAATTAAGATCAATGAACTGGAAAAGAATAACGTCAACCAGGAATATAATACGCTAGGCATCATTGCACTTAAAAATATTGAGGTAAACATCGAAAATATCCTGGCCCGGGTAAAAACGATCTTCAGTTACTTTAAGGTAAGAACGAGTCAGGATATCCGCAAAGCGGAGGTAGATACTGAAAAGTTTATCACCCGGCAGAAATTCGATTTTAAACTTTTTACAGAAAACTTAACTTACAGTTCCTCTACTTTCAGGCATTCGCTGAGGGTTACAGTAGTGATGCTCCTGGGCTTTGTGGTGGCTGAAATCCTGAATTTTTCGCATAGTTACTGGATTCTGTTAACGATTCTGGTGATTTCCAAACCTGGCTTTAGTTTAACAAAAGAGCGCAATTATCAGCGCTTAATTGGCACTACCGTAGGCGCTTTTGTGGGGATGGGTGTACTGACTTATATTGATGACCGTCATACCCTGTTTTTTATCCTGCTGATCTGTATGATCGGCAGTTATAGTTTCCAAAGGAAAAACTATGTAGTAAGTGTGTTGTTTATGACGCCCTATATCCTGATCTTATTTGATTTTCTTGGGATGGGTTCTATTGCGCTCGCAAGGGAGCGCATTTACGATACCTTTATTGGTTCGGGCATAGCCCTTTTGGCAAGTTATTCCCTATTCCCTACCTGGGAGCGTGAAAAGTTAAAAGAAGCCATGTTGAATATCATCAAGGCAAACAAGGCTTATTATGAACAGGTGGCTGGCTTGTATTTTGAAAAAAACTACAGCAGAACAGATTATAAATTAGCCCGAAAAGAGGTTTATGTGAGTACAGCAAACCTGGCCTCACTCTTTCAGCGCATGTTTTCTGAACCTAAAAGTAAACAGCTTTTTATTAAAGAGGTGCACCAGTTTACCACGCTGAACCATTTGTTGTCTTCCTACGTGGCTACATTATCCTTATACAATAAAGAACATGCCTTTACTTTTGAGAGTTTCGATGCCCTGAAGCCAATGTCAAATAATACGGAATACTTATTTGATATGGCGATTGAAAACCTGGAGCAAAATAAGGGTACCTTAGATAATGTACCACTGATCAGAATGGCAGATACCGGTTTTAAAATTCATCAGGGACAAGACCTGATTCCGGAACAATTTGATCTGATACAGAAAGTGGCCTATGATATTTATAAGCTGACCTTTAAGATTAAAATATAATTTCCTTGCTGCGCACTTCCAGCGGTAAACCTTCTGAATAAGAAGGCCTTGTATCTTTTCAACGACATACCCATTCTGAGCGGCTCAAACAATGGTCGCAATGCTTTGTTAGATTTAAAAACAAAGACATATTTTATCATGGAAAAATTATATACAGCTGAAGTTACAGCTACAGGCGGCAGAGACGGTCACGTTAAATCAAGTGATGGAATTTTAGATTTTGAATTAAGAAAGCCAAAGGAAATGGGTGGCCAGGGTGGTGCTACAAATCCGGAAGAACTATTTGCAGCTGCATGGGGACCATGTTACCTGGGTGCATTGGGTTCTGTTGCGGAACGTGAGGGCGTAGATGTAAGTGAAGCAAATGTTAAGGTGTTGGTTTCGTTTAATAAGGACGGGAATGCTTTTGCATTATCTGCTGATTTGGATGTTCATATCCCGGGCATTACGCTGGAAGAATCTCAGTCTATTGCAGATAAGGCTCACCGTGCTTGTCCATACTCTAAAGCTGTAAAAGGCAATATTGAGGTAAGGGTAACAGCCGTATAAGCAATTCACTCTTATTATAGTTGATGTGAGTCTCGACAAATCGGTATTGATTTGTCGAGACTTTTTTGCTGGTGATGAAAATAAATAACATTCAGCAGTTTCCTGACTGTCGGGCTTATATAGCGCCATAAAAAATATTCGTTATATCTCTTCTACTTTTACAATTGTGTGAGCAGGCCTGCCATTTTTAAACGCATCACGTGTTTTTAACCCTAAGAGTTCAAACATCGCCATATCATCAATAAAAGCAGGATTAGTTGTGGTTAGCAATTTGTCTCCTGCAAAAATGGAACTGGCACCGGTCATAAAGCAAAAAGGCTTGTTCTAAAGTGCTCATGTCATTTCTACCAGCAGATAAATTTTCCCGGTGGATGGTGGCTGCTTCATAAACCAGATCCAGAAATGGCCGGTTATAAATTTCGAGAATTTCTTATTTGCTCCGGTTGTGTCTTGTCGTTTTCATTGGATCAGAGTTTAGATTCATCATCTATAATAAAAGCTTACTGGCCAGGCCTAAAATCAGCATGAAGCCAAAAACATCGGTAAAGGTAGTAATGATGATGGAAGATGCAATAGCCGGATCAATTCCCACCCGTTTTAAAATTAACGGAATGCCGGCACCTGTTATACCTGCAATAAGGAGGTTACCTGTCATGGCAAGGAAGATCACCACCCCCAGCATCGGATTGCCGTCAAAAAAAACGGCAAATACAAATACAATTAAGCCATTTACGGCACCATTGATTAAACCAACGGTAAACTCTTTCAATACCGTTCTGTACGCTTGTTTATCCGTCAGGTCATAAAGGGAAATACGCCTTACAGTAACGGCAAGTGCCTGTGTAGCAGCGTTTCCGCCCATACCGGCAATGATGGTCATATAGGCCGCAAGTGAAGGAATGAGCTGAATGGTCGGGTCAAAATACCGCACAACCGATGAAGCAAGAAATGCTGTCCCCAAATTGATTACCAGCCAGGGCAAGCGCGATTTTACAGCTTCCACCCAATTTCCGCTTAATTCCTCATCTTCTGATACCCCTGAAATCTTTAAGATATCCTCCGTACTTTCAGCCTCCATAACATCGATCACATCATCGAAGGTGATCCTACCGAGTAATTTCTGATGTTCATCAATTACCGGAATACTGGTAAGGTTATATTGAGAAATCAGGTTGGCTACTTCTTCCTGATCAGTATCGGGATGCACATAAACCGCATCTATTTTAACCAGTTCGGTAATTTTAGCATTATGCCTGGCCTTAATAATATCTTTTAAAGAAACAATCCCCCTGAAAATGTCCTCATCATCTACGACATAAATGGTATAAAATTCTTCCATCTCCTCACTCTGGCGGATAATTTCATCGATTGCATCCTTTTTAGTGAGGTTAATGTTTACGCAGATCAGCTCGGTGTTCATTAAACCACCAGCCGTTTTTTCGTCGTAAGTTAAGAGGTTTCTGATTTCCGAAGCATGTTCATCCTGCAGATCTTCCAGAATTTCATTTTGCTCGTGATCTTCGAGTTGCGAGATAATGTCTGTGGCATCATCGTAATCCAGTTCTTCGATTACTTCTGTACGCTTATCCGGATGAAGCTGAAAAAGTAAATTCTCAGGGTGAGATTCCTCATCCATTTCTGAGATAATCTCAGATGCAATTTCTGCCGGAAGGAGGTTAATAATATGCTGCTGCTCAGATTGATCTAAACGCTCAAAAAGTATGGCAATTTCAGAGGCATGATAATCATCTAAAACCGCCTTTAAGATTTCATCACCAGCTAAAATTGCATTTTTAACCTTTAGTACGTCGCTTTTATCAATTTCGAATGACTGCATTTATAACCTAACCTAAAACTTTCTAAAGCTACTAATAAAAAGTTTTTAAAACCTATTCTTTGCCCATCATTTCAGAGATCATATGAATGGTTTTCAACTTTTGGTGTCCATTCACAAGCGTTATTTAAATGAAATACAGCATCAGAATGTTTAACCTGATTAGATTTCACAAGTCATTAATTAACGTTGGATGCAGTGTTTTTATTTAAACCAGCCCTTACGCCAAAAATAAATGACTTGCGCCAAAGCAATCACCCCCATTACAATCCAGGTCCATAAATAACCATGCGGACTATACAGTTCGGGCATATTGTGTGGCAGAATTTTCCCGGTTACCGGATCTTCGCGGCTAAAGTTCATGCCATAAATACCGGCAATAAAGGTTAAGGGAATAAAAATGGAAGAGATAATGGTGAGCACCTTCATAATTTCATTCATCCGGTTGCTGGTGATGGATAAGTTCATATCAATATTTGCAGAGGCAATCTCTTTCAGCGACTCTATAAAATCAATGATCTGGATGCAATGGTCGTAGGCATCCTTCATATAGGTCTTGGTTAAATCAGAAATCAAGGCGCTATCGGTCCGGATAATATCATTGAGTTTATCCCGTTCCGGCCAGGCTACTTTTCTGATGGTGATCAGCGATCGCTTGATGGCCTGCGTATCGTACATGATTCTTCTATCAGGATGATCATAAAGCCGATCTTCAATGGCATCTAATTCTTCTCCCCAGAAATTAAGCAAGGTAAAATAGTTATCTACAATCACATCCATGATGGCATACATCAGGTAGCTGCTGCCGCCAATCCGGATATTGCCCTTCCCCACTTCCAATCGTTTTCTTACCGGTTCGAAACAATCTGCATAAGTTTCCTGAAAGGTGATCAGGGTGCGTTCTGACAAAATAAAGGAGACCTGGTCATTGCATAAAACATCTTCATCTCCTAAATATAAATGCCTGCTTACTGCAAATAAGTATTTATCATTATCATACTCATCCAGCTTTGGCCGCTGGTAAGAATTGGTAATGTCTTCTAAAACCAACCTGCTGATATCGAATTTTTCAAAAAGTGTTTCAAAAATATTCGGATCTCCCAGTCCTTTTATATCAAACCAATAATAAAAATCTTTATTCTTAACCAGCTGGTCGATGTTATTGATATGGGGTAATTCTTCCTTTTTATAGGTTCCCTCATGATAGGTATGCAGTGTTATTTTAGGTTTTAACGCATTATCATCAATTTCATACAGCCCCGGACTGGTGCCTGGAACAGGTACATTATAATGTTTATGCCGGTTGCGTGGTTTACTTTTTCCCATTACAGATATAATTTGGCCTGCGGCCCCTGATTAAACAGCAGGTCTACAATACTTAAATTTGGCAAAAATTCATGCCTGTCTTCAAAAACCTGATAATAAGGCTTATTGTTTGCCTGCAGTTCAGCTTTCTTCGGATTCATCATGCCCCGGTAATCCAGTTCAGCAGGAATATCATCCTGATAATCTGATGTTACTTCGAGTTCGAAAGGAAGTTTCAATTTTTTATTTAACCAGGCCAGTAATTCCAGGTTATAATCAAACAGGAAATCAAATTTTTCATGATAGAAACGTGCCAGCTCATCCTCATAAAATTCAAAGTAGGCAGAACTCCGGTAGCAGGTTTCTAAACTGAGCCAATGTAAACGCTGCCATTTAAAATCATAGCTGATGCGTACATCTTTCATTTTTGTATGGTTTTTAGCACCTTTAATGATTGGAACAGTTAAATCCAGCTTACCATTGGGCGAATAGATACTGGCCCGGTTACGGTAGGTTTGTTTCGCCAGGTGTTCGTTTTTTTCAATTAAAAAATCCTGCCCCACCTTTTGCAATAAACTAAAATAGCCTACCGGCGGAAGATAAAATAATGGAAGTATAGCTGTATTCTGCATTTGAAGATTTATGTTTGTAGCTGAAACGTTTTAAAAATAATGATTAAAAGAGGATTTGCGCATATAGGCGTATTTTTTTTATTTCTGATTTCGCTGCTGCCTCTGCCCCTGCTCTTTTTTTTTGCAAGATTACTATATTATCTGCTTTATTACCTTATCGGCTATCGAAAAAAAGTGGTTCGCGGGAATTTAAGGCAATCATTTCCAGAAAAATCTGAATCTGAAATTATTGAAATTGAAAAAAAATTCTTTAGATTTTTATCTGAACTCATTTTCGAAATTGTAAAAATGACTACCATATCAAAAAAGGAGACCCTGAAAAGAGTCACTTTTGAAGGTTTGGAACATCTGGAAAAACATTTCAAAGCTGGTGAGAGTGTGCTGGCCTGTACCGGTCATTATGGAAACTGGGAACTGGGAACGCTCGCTCTGGGCCTAAACCTATCTGCCAAAACACTGGTGATTTATAAACCCATGAGCAATAAAATATTTGAATCATGGTTTAGCAAAATCCGTACACAATACGGCAATATTTTTATCGCGATGCGACAAACCTTAAGAGGTATGACTGCGTATAAAAATGAACCTACCCTTTTATGTTTTGCCAGTGATCAGGCACCTACAAGAGAGGAAACCAGGTATTTCGTAGATTTTCTGCATCAGCCCACCGCGGCTTTACTGGGCGTAGAAAAGATTGCAAAATCGACAAACAGACCGATTTATTTTTTTAAGGTAACCGTTGTAAAAAAAGGTTATTACCATGTCAAAGTGCTGCCTATGTGTTTAAATCCTTCAGCAATGAAAGATTATGAAATTACAAACCTGCATTTCAAATTTTTAGAAAATATTATTAAAGAACAGCCTCAATACTGGCTTTGGAGCCACAAACGCTGGAAATTTAAACCTGAATAATGTCAATGAATCCCGCTGTAGCCGTTGTGATCTTAAACTGGAATGGAAAAGCATTTCTGGAAAAATTTTTGCCTGGAGTATTACGCTCTGAATATGATAACCTGCAGGTTATTGTTGGCGATAATGCTTCTACAGATGATTCCATTTCTTTCTTAGAGGAGCATTTCCCCACGGTTGAAATTTTAAAGAATGATATTAATTATGGTTTTGCAGGTGGCTATAATAAGGTACTGGAGCGCGTATCAGCTGATTATTACATTCTCCTAAACTCGGATGTGGAAGTCACTGCCAATTGGATTAAGCCGGTTATCTCTTTAATGGAAAGCGATGTTAAAATTGCAGCGGCACAACCTAAAATCAAATGGCAGCTGAATAAAGAGCAGTTTGAATATGCCGGTGCGGCTGGTGGCTACCTGGATATCTATGCCTATCCTTTTTGTCGCGGCCGTTTATTTAATGTTTATGAATTTGACAGCGGACAATACAATGAACATTCAGAAGTGTTCTGGGCAAGTGGTGCTGCTTTTTTTATTAAAAGTCAATATTGGAAAGAAACCGGCGGGTTGGATGCCGACCTTTTTGCCCATATGGAAGAAATTGATCTTTGCTGGAGATTGAAAAACCTGGGTTATAAGATCATGTATTGTCCGGATGCTGAAGTTTACCATGTAGGTGGCGGTACCTTACAAACTGAAAACCCATTCAAAACCTATCTTAATTTTAGAAATAACCTGATTATTATGCAGAAAAACCTCCCTGCAACTGATGCCATTTTCAGGATTGCGATCAGGATGTGTATTGATTTTATTGCTTGGTGGCACTTTTTAATCAGTGGAAAACCTAAATTTACCCTAGCGGTAAGTAAAGGACACTGGCATTTTATCAAATCAATCAATAAAACGAATACCAAGCGAAAATTGCATCAGAAACCATATATACAACACGCCGGAGTTTATAATAATAGTGTGGTATGGGCCTTTTTTATAAAAAAAATAAGGTCTTTTGCAAATCTACGCTAGCAGCTTAGGTGATGTCAATAGCGTTTTTGATCTAATACATTAAATTTTTAACCGTGATAAAACCACCTTTAATAACCAAGGCTTCTATCCTCAGGTACTATTATTTAATGATCAAACTTTCCAAAGCCAAACGATAGCCATCCATTCCAAAACCTGTTAATACACCCTGGCAATTTTTTCCGGTTAAAGAGATATGCCGGTACTCTTCGCGAGCATAAATGTTGGAGATATGTACTTCAACCACTGGCGTTTTAATAGCGGCAATAGCATCTGCCAGAGCAACCGATGTATGTGTGTAGCCACCAGCATTTAATATGATTCCATCAAAACTAAATCCGATCTCATGAAGCTTATTAATTAATTCCCCTTCTACATTACTCTGGTAATAATCAATTTCTATGTTTGGGTAAAGTGCTTTTAATTCCTGAACATAATCTTCAATACTGGTATTACCGTAAATAGAAGGTTCTCTAACACCCAATAGATTTAAATTCGGGCCATTTATAATTTGTACTTTCATGCGTTGTTTGTGATTTTGAAGGAGGTAAATTAGACTTAGGCTAATCTATTGCTTAAATTATACTACAATTATACTAAATGATATAAAAATTATAAGTTATTCTGATGAATGAATTTTAAGACTATAGCAATTCATCCTATCTTTGATTCCGGATGAATACCATTTTGATTTTCAAATCCATTAAATTTATACACTGTGTGGGATTCATATATTAAAGGTTTCAGGTCTTACTTAAAACTTGAAAGATCGCTTTCAGGCAATTCAGTGGAAGCCTATCTGGGTGATATCAGTAAACTTACCCATTATTATGACTCCATCCACCAGGCACCCGGTTTAAATGAGGTTACAGTGGCCGATTTAAAGGCTTTTTTATCCTGGTTAAATGATTTAGGCATGCTAGCCAGTACACAGGCACGTGTGATTTCAGGGTTAAAGGCTTTTTTTACTTACCTCATGATGGAAGAGCTGATTACCCATAATCCGGCAACGTTAATTGATGCACCAAAATTAAGCAGGAAACTTCCTGACACGCTGAATATTCACGAAATCAATGAACTGATAGATGCTATAGATGCCTCCCGGCCGGAAGGTATGCGTAACAAGGCGATTATAGAAGTGTTATATGGTTGTGGTTTACGCGTAACGGAGTTGACAGAACTGAAAATCTCCAATCTTTACCCGCAAATTGAATTTATTAAAGTGATTGGAAAAGGAAACAAAGAACGTTTGGTTCCTATCGGAGGTGTGGCCTTGAAACTGCTCGATATTTATATGCATCAGATCAGGGTGCACATGAAGATTAAAAAAGGAAACGAGGACTTTATTTTTTTAAACCGTTTTGGCGCTAAACTGTCCAGGATTTCCATTTTTAACCTGATTAAAAGCCTGGCTGCAGCCATAGGATTGAAGAAAACCATTAGTCCACATACTTTAAGGCATTCTTTCGCTACACATTTAATAGAAGGCGGGGCAGATTTAAGGGCAGTTCAGGAAATGCTTGGACATTCCAGCATCACCACTACCGAAATTTATACGCATATTGACCGCGATTATTTACATGAAGTAATTACACAATTTCATCCGAGAGCTTAGCCTTGATCATCCTGTCTTTTCCCTGCATGTCTTTTTTTAACTCAATGTTGGTAAACCCTTTGTCGTTTAACATATTCAACATTTCTTTAGTCAGGTATTCATTGATCTCAAAATACAATGCGCCATTATGCTGGAGATTATTCTTACCCAGTTCGGCAATGGCTTCATAAAAAACCAAAGGACTTTCATCAGTCACAAATAAAGCCAGATGTGGCTCATGCATCAAAACGTTTGCATGCATTTCGCTTTTTTCCAGTTCCCTGATGTAAGGTGGATTGCTCACGATGATATCAAATTTCTGTTCTGTATGATAGTTACACGCATCAGCCATTACAAACGTTACCTGCACACCAATGGATTCGGCATTTCTTGCAGCAACCGCAATGGCCTCAGGAGAAATGTCTATGGAGGTCACCACGGCATCAGGCAGGTATTTTTTTAAGGAAACAGGGATGCAGCCAGAACCTGTGCCGATATCCAATATATGGATATCTGGCCTACTTATTCCGGCATGATCCCGGATAATCCAGTCTACCAATTCTTCCGTTTCAGGCCTGGGAATCAAAACATGTTTGTTCACCTCTAATACGCTGCCATAAAAATGTGCCAGCCCAATAATATGCTGAATGGGTTTGCCGATTTTTAAATCGTTCAGGATGCTTAATAACTTCTGTTGTTCAACAAAACGAAGTGTACTATCCTTCGCCATGCGTAACTTTACCGGCGATAAGCCCAATACATGTTCTGCAGATAAACTGAATAAAGCTTCCGCCTCCTCCCCGCCATACATCAATTCCAGTTCAGTTTTATAGTGGGCTGCTAATGCTCCTATTTTCATTGGGCGTAAAATTACAGAATTGCAACCATAACATTTCTACATTCATCTAATCGATCGATCATTTTTACTACTTTTGCCACAATGAGCGATGCATTTTATCTTAAAAGATGCCTGGAGTTAGCGGCCCAGGCCATTGGACATGTTAACCCCAATCCCATGGTAGGCTGTGTTATCGTAGCTGAAGGAAAAATTATTGGCGAGGGTTATCATCAGCAATATGGTCAGGCCCATGCAGAGCCTAATGCCGTGCGAAATGTAATTGAAAGGTTTGGAGACGAAGCTGCAGATTTATTTAAAAAGGCAACTGCATATGTTAACCTGGAACCTTGTGCACATTTTGGGAAAACACCGCCGTGTGCTGATCTTTTCGTAAAACATCAGCTTAAAAAAGTGGTAATTGGAAACCGTGATCCTTTTGATGGTGTAGATGGTAAAGGAATTGAAAAACTTAAAAATGCAGGTATTGAAGTTGTCAGCGGGGTTTTGGAAGAAGAATGCCGCTATTTCAACCGCAGGTTTTTCACCAGAATCGAGCAAAAAAGACCATATATCATTTTAAAATGGGCAGAAACTGCCAATGGCTATTTTGCCACTAAAGATGGTCACCAGAAATGGATTAGTGGTGCTTTGGCTAAACGGTTGGCGCATCAGTGGCGAACGGAAGAAGATGCCATTTTGATTGGCAAACAAACCGCATTAATGGATAATCCTCAACTTACATCAAGGGAGTTTCCAGGGAAAAACCCGATCCGCTTGGTAATTGATAAGAATCTGCAAATACCTTTATCAAATAATGTTTATAACGCAGCAGCTAAAACCATTATTTTTAATGAGGTTAAAACAGATGTAGTCGAAAATATTCACTACATCCAAATGGAAGATATGCATTTTTACCTTGCACAAAAAATAGCTTTTCAGCTTTACCTGATGGATATCCAATCCGTTATTATCGAAGGTGGCGCGCAAATTCTCCGGCAGTTTCTGGAAGCCGGACTTTGGGATGAAGCACGGATTTTCACCTCATCCAACAGCTGGCATGAAGGTGTAGTTTCACCCGCAATTAATGGCAACCTGGTAGAGCAGACTCAGATTCAAAAAGATCAACTTTCTATTTACATAAATAATTTAATTAAATGATATACATCATTTTAAGTGTTCTTTGCAGCGTTACTGTGGCTGTATTGTTAAAGTTGGCTAAGCGGTATCAGATTAATATCATTCAAGCGGTAACCGTTAACTATTTTACAGCTTTAACGCTTTGTTTTTTATTTTTTAAGCCTGATGTACATTTGCTTGGCACATCTGCACCATGGCCTGTTTATATTGCACTTGCCATCCTGCTCCCCTCTATCTTTCTGGTATTGGCTGCATCTGTAAAAAAACTAGGCATTGTTAAAACTGATATAGCGCAACGCTTATCATTATTCATTCCTGTTTTAGCTGCTTATTTTATTTTTAAAGAAGGATTTAACGAATATAAAATTATCGGATTAGCAATTGGTTTTCTGGCTATTATTTTAACCTTTATCCGTAAATCAGATCAGGAAGCACAATCCAAACAGTGGGTTTATCCTATTGCAGTCTTTATTGGTTTTGGTGTTATTGATGTATTGTTTAAACAAATTGCACTTTACAAAGCCTTGCCATACACCACTTCGCTTTTTACTGTTTTTGCATTGGCTTTTATTGTATCAATTTTGCTGGTCTTTTTTATGGTCATCACCAGAAAAACCAAATTACAACTGGTTAACCTGGCCTGCGGACTAATTTTAGGCTGCTTTAATTTTGGAAACATTTTATTTTACATGAAAGCGCATAAGGCATTATCTGAAAATCCATCTACCGTGTTTGCGGCCATGAATATGGGGGTAATTGTAGTGGGCAGCTTAATCGGAATTATCATCTTTAAAGAGAAGTTGAGCAAATTAAATTACATTGGCATCTTTTTGGCCTTGGTGGCTGTTATATTTATTACTTTATCACAAAATGCTATTCGATGATGCTTATAAAACGATAGAAGATACTGCAGCGGGTATTTTCCGTGATAAGGGAAGTAAATTTTTGGCTTATGCTTATCCAATCCGATCGGAAGATGAAGTGAAGCCTATTATCTTAAAACTTAAAGCAGAGCATGGTAAAGCCAATCATTTCTGCTATGCTTATCGTTTAACGCCTGATCGTTCAGTCTTTAGAATCAATGATGACGGCGAACCATCGGGAACAGCTGGCCGTCCGATTCTGAACTGTTTATTATCAGCAGACCTGACAAATATTTTAGTGGTGGTAGTCAGGTATTTCGGCGGAACATTATTAGGAGTGCCAGGTTTAATTAATGCTTATAAAAACGCTTGTTTAGAAGTAGTTAAGGAAAGTAAAATTATAACTAATACTGTAAACGATGTGTATGAGGTCTGTTTTGATCACCTGCAAATGAATGACATTATGAAGCTTGTAAAAGATGAAAACCTGAAGGTTTTAGCACAACAGTTTGATACCAGTTGCAGCCTTAAATTTGAAGTTAGAAAATCTCATTTAAACCAGGTTTTAGGTAGATTTGAAAAGATAGACAATATAAAACTAAAATACCTGCAAACCATTTAAACCCAAACATGATGAAAATTGCAGAAAGCGACTTAATTATTAATCCTGACGGTAGTATATACCACTTAAATTTATTACCGGGTGATCTAGCAGATAATATCATCACCGTGGGCGACCCTGACCGCGTGAGCGATGTGAGTAAATACTTTGATCGCGTGGAATACAAAAAGGGTAAACGGGAATTCATTACCCATACGGGCTATGTTGGAGAAAAGAGGATTACGGTCATTTCTACAGGTATCGGCACAGATAATATTGATATTGTTTTCAATGAATTGGATGCACTGGTGAATATCGATTTTAATACCAGGCAGGTTAAAGAAAAATTAACCTCACTTAATATTATCCGAGTGGGTACTTCAGGGGCTGTTCAGCCAGATCTTCCCATGGGAACTATTTTAGCTTCTTCATATGGCCTGGGCATGGATGCCTTAATGAATTTTTACCTCAGCGAACCATCAGCAGAAGAAAACGAATTGCTGGCGGCAGTTCAATTGCATTTTAGTCATCTTAAGAAAGTTAATCCATACCTCACATCTGCCAGTAAAACATTACTAAATACAATCGGAAAAGGTTTGCCTCAAGGCATCACCATGACTGCGCCCGGTTTTTATGCACCACAGGGGAGAATGGTCAGGGCAAAAAATGCAGTCCCGGATTTTATTAAACTCATCAACAGCTTTAATAATGGTCAGCAACGCATTACCAACCTTGAGATGGAAACTGCCGGAATTTATGCCCTGGCCAAAGTTCTCGGACATCAGGCTTTATCCATCAATGCGATCCTGGCCAGCAGGGTTAAATTTGAGTTTAGTCAGACACCAAACCAAATTGTAGATCAGGCCATCAGGTTAGTTTTGGAGCGGATTTAACAGGAAGATATCAAGTGATAAAAATGGCTGTATTACATTTCAAATTGATGATACAGCCATTTTGGAAATCATATAATCAGGTAGCGGATATTTTTTCTTTAACCAGCTCATTCCCTGCTGTATCATAATAGGTGCAGGTCATATCTTTCAAATCTGTAATCCATTTTTCCACGCCGGCATCTGCAGCATGTTCACAAAACGAAATGAAACCTGTTTCTCCGGTTTGATGGATCTTCAACGCATGCTTCAACTTTTCTACAGAAGGTTCTACGCTAATCACCAAATCAGGATATTCTTCAGGACTAATCTGTAACACCTCTTCTTCGCTGGCAAAGTAAGCCGATAATCCGTTTGAAACATATACATCATTCCTTATTACCCCCATTTCCTTAAGCTCTTGAATAAACTGAGGAAAATCTGATCCACTTTTAATCCTGGATGTTGCTGCGTGAATATCTTCTTTGGTAAACATATTTTATTTGTTTAATGAAACTTTATAAATAGTGGTTTGTGTATACAGATCCTCTGGTTGCAGAATGGTATTTGGAAATGAAGGAATGTTTACCGCGTTGGGATGATGCTGGGTTTCTACACAAAAGCCCTCAAAACTTCCATAGTCTCTTCCACCCTTTCCGTTTTTCACCTCTAAATACTTGCCGGTATATAAATGTGCAATGGGTTCTGTCGTATAAACACTTAAAGTTAAACCGCTTTGCATTTCTGTTGTTTTGCTCGCCAGAGAGAGATCGCCATAAATTTTATCCAATACAAAAGATTGATCATATCCGGTGCTTTCGTTCCAATCCTTGCCAATCTCCTTTATCGACGTAAAATCAAGTGGTGTACCTGCAACAGGGATCAATTTTCCGGTTACAGAATAACCCTCATCCTGCTCCAGGTAATTTGAAGCGAAGATTTGCTGCTGATGTTTACTGACATTTCCACCTGTTGGCGACAGATTAAAATAACCATGGTGGGTTAAGTTTATCGGAGTAGCAGCGTCGGTTTCAGCTTCGTAACTTAAAATCAATTCATTATTTTCAGTTAATTGAAAGGTTAAATCGACAACTAAATTTCCCGGGAAATGCTCCTCACCATCTATACTTTCATATTGCAGGGTAACTGCGTTCTGGTCTTCCTCAATCTCGATGATATCCCATACTTTTCTATCAAAACCTACCAAACCACCATGCAGGGTGCTGTCAGCAGTATTCAGGGCCAGCTGATAATTTTCGGCACCAACAGTAAATTTACCACCTTTAATCCGGTTGGCATATCTTCCTATCACAGCACCTATGTAAGGGTATTCTTTTAAATATTCAGGATCAGTGTATTGCTCAAGCGTATCAAATCCAAGCACAATATCCTGTTTTTCGCCATTGATATTTTCGACGATGAATTGATTAATAATTGCACCATAATTGAATATTTTCACGTAAGTGCCTTTGCTGTTGGTGAGTTCAATGGCGAATACTTCCTCACCATCAATAAATTTACCAGTTGATATTTGCTGAACGCTCATAAATTGTAACTTAGGGCTTTTGTTTCTGAAACAAACATACCATTATTACTCGCTTTTAATAAATATTTTTAGCCAAATGAAAATTGAACTCGCACAAAAATTTGCTGAAGAATACAACAAAATTGCAGATGCAGTTTATTTTACTCCCGGACGTGTAAATTTAATTGGCGAACATATTGACTATAATGGTGGTTTAGTGATGCCTTGTGCCATCACAATGGGAACCTGGCTGGCTATATCAACAAATGAAATAGATTCTTACCGGTTGAAGAGTTTAAATTTTGAAGAAAAAATAACTGTTAAAAGTGCTGAAGTACAGGACAAAAAGGGAGGCCATTGGGCAAATTATCCGATAGGTATTATCAATGAATTTCTTAAAGATGGCAAGAAAATTCCCGGACTGGATTTTCTTTTTTTTGGAAATATTCCAATTGGTTCTGGCCTTTCCTCTTCCGCTTCCATTGAAATGGCTACCGCATTTGCTTTAAATGACTACTTTAACCTGGGATACGATAAGCTTGATCTGGTGAAGATGGCCAAACGCGTAGAAAACGATTTTATTGGTTTAAACTCCGGCATTATGGATCAGTTTGCTGTGGCCTTTGGTGAAAAAGATCAAGCCATCGTATTAGACTGTGAAACGTTGAAATATAAAATGGTTGATCTAGACTTGGGAAACCATGTTTTAGCCATTATCAACACCAATAAACCCAGGGAACTTGCAGACTCCAAATACAATGAACGTGTGGCGGAATGTCAGAAGGCTTTAAATTTATTGAATGAGGAAATTACCCTTCATTATCTTTGTGAACTGACTGCAGAAAAATTTGCCTTGCACAGTCATTTAATTAAAGATGAAATAGTATTGAACCGTGCCACTCATGTAGTTAAAGAAAATGACAGGGTGCATCAGGCGGTCAAAACATTGAATCATGGCGATCTGAAAGAATTTGGTCGTTTAATGTATGCCTCTCATCAATCGCTCAGAACGCTTTATGAGGTTAGCGGTAAGGAACTGGATGCTGTTGTTGATTACTGCTTAACTGATGAACATGTGCTTGGTGCCAGGATGACTGGTGCTGGTTTCGGTGGATGTGCAATTGCAATTCTTGAAAGGGGTTTTGAGGAAGACTTTTCCAAAAAACTTACAGATTTTTATGTAGAGCGGATCGGTTACCCAGCTGCAATCTATATCAGTGAAATTGGTAGCGGCCCGCTAAAACTTTAAATTAAAATTCAATATTTAGATAATGCCATGAACGATGATTTAGCTCTGCATGGCAAAGATGAGCATGAGAAAATTAAAATTAGATGAATTAAACCGCCCGGATGTTGAGGCATTTAAGGCACAGGAAAAATTGCCGGTAGTTGTGGTTTTAGATAATGTAAGAAGTATGCATAATGTGGGTTCCATATTTCGCACGGCAGATGGTTTTGCTTTAGAAAAAGTAATTTTATGTGGCATTACCGCGCAGCCGCCACACCGTGAAATTGAAAAAACTGCACTTGGAGCCACACAGTCGGTAGACTGGCTTCATTACCCGGATACCGTTTCTGCGGTGGAGGAGCTTAAAACATTGGGATATGAAATTGTTGCCATCGAACAAGCTGAAAACAGTACGATGCTGAATACCTTTAAACCAGATCCAGGTAAAAAGTATGCTTTAATTTTTGGCAACGAAGTAGATGGTGTAAGTGATGAAGTAATGGCCCAAATTGATGAGTGTATTGAAATTCCGCAGTTTGGAACCAAACATTCTTTCAATATTGTGATTTCTGCCGGAATTGTTTTCTGGGATTTCTTTGCTAAATTAAGGTTATAGACAATCCTTCAGCAGCACATATCTTCTATCTTCAAATAATTGGCTAAATGCTAAATTGTATACAAAACTATACATCCGATAACCTAAACTTAATCTTAATGTAACATTCTTGTGCAATTAATTTTACCTTCTAATCTTCTGACTGCTTGATGATTGACGTATTATTTCGACTTTGGCAAGGTTTTTTCTAACTAGTGACAAAACAGTAGGATCAAAATACTGTTTAACAAATATAAAATAGAGAAATGAATACGAGAATTACAAAATCAGCAATGTTGGTTGCATTATTGGGATTATCATCACAATTATTTGCACAAGAATCAACACCAACTACCTCTGGTAGAT
>NZ_NHOT01000006.1 GCF_002197755.1 Pedobacter sp. AJM
AAATCTGATGCTGCTAAAAGAGAAAAACAAATCAAAAGCTGGAAGAGTAGAAGGATGATCATAAATTTAATTAACACAACTGTATTGTCAAATCCTGATATTATTGGTGATAAGATAGGATAACTTTCAAAATAATCAAAGGGAAATTAGCTCAGCTGGTTCAGCGCATCCCGACTTTATCAGTCGGGAGGGTCGGGGGTTCGAACCCCTCATTTCCCACACTAAGCCTTTCAGGAAACTGAGCGGCTTTTTTTATTAAATTTCCATATCTTCATGTATGTTTTGTGCATACATTTTATATTCCCAAACCCGTAATAAATATTACGTAGGTTCAACATTTAATCTGAAAGCAAGAATTATAAAGCATAATACAAATCATCCGGGCTTTACCGGACATACAGGGGACTGGCAAATTGTTTGGGTACAATCTTTTACTGAAAAATCTGATGCTGCTAAAAGAGAAAAACAAATCAAAAGCTGGAAGAGTAGAAGGATGATCATAAATTTAATTAACACAACTGTATTGTCAAATCCTGATACTATTGGTGATAAGATAGGATGACTTTCAAAATAATCAAAGGGAAATTAGTTCAGTTGGTTCAGTGCATCCCGACTTTATCAGTCGGGAGGGTCGGGGGTTCGAACCCCTCATTTCCCACACTAAGCCTTTCAGGAAACTGAGGGGCTTTTTTGTTTTTTAGGTTTGCATTCCATCCGGGCTTGATTTTACTTTTTAGACCAAAATATTTTATTTTCTGAATCTTCCACTTTCCAGTTATATATTCAGTTTTATATCCGAAATTGGCCTCTGAAAATGATGCAATTTCATGTTAAATAAAATAGTCCGGTTTATTTTTTTTGGTAATTACTTTGTCGGCATTTTAGCTGTGGCCTTAACTCTTGAGGCTACCTATCAGTTGCGGCTTCCCTTTAATTCTTTAAATTATTATTTATTGCTTTTTTTAGCACCGACAATTTATTATACCTACGCATACAATAAAGTGTCCAATCAGCCCTCTGCAACGAATCCCAGAACGCAGTGGTATTTCGAGCATAAAAAGATTATCGGATGGAGCCAGATGTTACTTTTCATGCTTTGTATATTTCTTGCACTAAAGCTGCTTAATCAAAATTATCAGCATATTTTAAATCTTCCGGCCATTTATTGGCTCGCCATTATCATTATCATTATTGCCGGAGTTTTGTATTATGGATTACTACCCCGGTCATTCCTGAAATTTAACCTTAGAAATACAGGTTGGTTAAAAGCATTCGTGATTGGTTTCGTTTGGGCATGTTGTGCCAATGTGTTGCCGCTGATTATGCTTAAAATTGAAACGGGAGTTGGTTATCATGATTCTGTTTTATGGACATGGCTTTTTATCAAAAACTGGATGTTTTGTACCGTAAATGCCATCATATTTGATATTAAAGATTATCCTACAGATGCCAACAGGCACCTGCGTACCTTCGTGGTACGTTATGGCCTGCGCAAAACGATCTTTAGTATTTTAATTCCCCTGCTCATTATCGGACTCATTTCTCTTAGTATTTTTGCCAGCTATAAAGGATTTGGTCTGCCACAGGTATTGTGTAATATATTGCCTTTTGTGCTGACCATTTATATTGCCTATTCTATGCACAGGAGGAAAAATATCCTGTATTACCTGATGGTCATTGATGGATTAATCCTGTTCAAAGCCCTGTGTGGTATGATGGGAATGCAGTTTGTTCAATAGCGAATGAGGAAAGCTAAGAAAGGCTTCTCGATCAGGAAAATATAAATTTTTTAATTCAGATCTCAATTGACAAATAATTACGATAAAATAGCCAGTCAATACGATGTTTTAAGTCGCCTGGTTTTTTGGAAATCGCAGGTGAAGGCACAGGTTAATCAACTGTCTTATATCCCGGCAAATGCTTCCCTGCTGATTGTGGGTGGTGGTACCGGGTGGATTTTAGAGGAAATTGCCAAGGTTCATCCATCCGGTTTAAGCATCACTTATGTAGAGATATCGGAACAAATGATTAAGCTTTCAGAAACGCGGGATATTAAAAACAACCAGGTAAAATTTATTCATTCCGGCATTGAGGATTTCAAAACCAATGTGCAATTTGATCTCGTGCTAACCCCATTTTTGTTTGATAACTTTCCTGTGGAAAAGGCATCTGCTATTTTTAAAGACCTGCATCATCACCTGAAGATCAATGGACTGTGGCTTTTTGTAGATTTTTCAGTAAACAATCAAAACGGCAAATGGTGGAAATTCATCTTGCTGAAAGCGATGTATTCATTTTTTAAACTGATCCGTATCGTAGAGGCCAGTCATTTAATAGAGATGCATCCATACTTCATCAAGGAAAAGTATAAGATCAGGGAGCGGCGATTTTATTATGGCAGCTTCATTATGGCAACTGTATATCAGAAATCATGACATTTATTTAATGCAATAAAGTTGCTTTTGATGATGGGTATCTCGATTTTTGTAAAAAAATTAGATATGGATTTTGATGTAATCATTATTGGCGGAAGTTATGCCGGCCTGTCAGCGGCCCTGGCTTTAGGAAGGGCAACCCGAAAAGTGCTTATTGTTGATGCAGGTAAGCCCTGCAACAGGCAAACGCCGCATTCACATAATTTTCTCACTCACGATGGCGATCGACCGGCTGATATTGCTGCCCAGGCAAAGGCTGAGGTGTTAAAATACCCTACAGTTCAGTTTAAGAATGGAGAAGTCTTTTCGGCTCGGAAATCATGCGGTGAATTCAGGATCTCGCTTCAAAATGGAGAAGAATTCTCGGCCAGGAAATTACTGATTGCAACAGGATTGAAAGATTCTTTTCCTAATATCAGCGGATTTGCAGAATGCTGGGGAATTACGGTGATTCATTGCCCTTATTGCCATGGGTATGAAGTGAAAAATGAAAAGGTTGGCTTAATGATGAATGGTGATCATGCTTTCGAGATGGCCAAAAACATTAATTTGTGGAATAAGGATTTAACTATTTTAACCAACGGTAAATCTCAGCTTACAGCAGCACAAACTGAAAAATTCCGGTCTAAATCAATTGCAGTTATTGAAGATGAAATTATAGCCCTTGAACATGAAAATGGTGTTTTAAAAAATGTTGTATTTTCCGAAGGAAATAAACTGAGCTTTAATGCGCTCTATGCAAGGGCAGAAGTTTCGCAGCATACGGATTTGGATCTCCAGCTGGGCTTTGAGCTTACGGAATTCAATACCATAAAAGTGAATGAGCAGCAGCAGACTACCGCAAATGGAATTTATGCAGCAGGAGATTGTACCACATTGATGCGGTCGCTATCCATAATTACTGCCGCCGGAACATCAGCAGGAATCATGATCAATAAAGAAATGATTTCGGAAGATTTTTGAGATGCCATCGGTAACTAGAATAAAATGGCACCGATAATTACTACTGCTAACATAGCGGCCATAACAATTCGATCGGCTGTTATCCATTGTGCTCTGGTTATAGGATTTGCTACTTTTCTAACTGTTTCTGCTTTTGGCCTGGCTATCCTGAAAAGGGAAGTGTCTAATTTAATAATCATGGGAAATGTTTTTAATAGGTATATCTTTTAAGACAAACCCTAAGCCAAAAACCGCCGAATATGTGTAAATGTGGATAACTTCAATTTTTTGTTAACTAACTTGCTTGTTTAAAGGTTATTGTATCATTTTTGTGATTTTCTGGTTTATTGTAGTGTATAGCATAAGATGCACATCTGTTTTTGTATCAGGTTGTAGGATAATTAGTTGCGCCTGCTTTTTTTATAATTAACAATAACCTGCTTTTATTTCAGGTTATTGTTAATTTGTAGGATTAATAGCCTGGATTTTGCGCAAAAGGTCCGCCATTGAGATCAATAGCCCTGCTCGGAATTGGTCGTAATAATTTCAACTGACCACCAGCACCGGCAAATGGATTAATGCCTTTATCAAACCAGTTGGTTTTGATATCCCGGTTGTATAGTCTGGTCCTTTCTACCAGTGTTCCTGTTCTTTTTAAATCGAACCACCTTTCATATTCTCCCACCATTTCTCTGGCGCGTTCATCCAAAATGAAATCTATATTCACACTTGCTGGGGTGATGGCCATTTCAGCGGTTTTCCCTGTTTTAGCAGCTCTTCTTCTTACCTCATTTATCCGGTCAGTGGCCAATGCCAGATTTCCAGCTTTAAAATAAGCTTCGGCAGCAACAAGATAAGTTTCGCCTAACCTGGCTAAAAACAGATCACGTGTACTGGTGGCCGCTCCAAACTGTGATTTTGGATCATCAAATTTCTTAACCGATGGTGTGGCATTATCCAGTACGGTGCTCCTGCCGGCCTGCCAGGCATTTGAATAAGGGATGATGGTGGTGGTTGCCCGGCGTGTAGGATCTGCAGCACGCCAATCTGCATCTGTTGTCGTGTCCCATTTTGGTTTATAATAGAACCGGATATTCAGGTTGGCTCTTTCGGTGCTTTTATCATAATAATCATAATAACGCTGATAGAGTTTAATCATAAATGTGGCATCGAAACGTGCATCATTTTCGGTGAAAGTATTAAAAGTGTATAACGTAGGTACCAGTACAAATGCCCGGTAAGGGTAGCCTTGTGCGCCTCCTGAGCCTCCCTGATAGGGCCCGAAAAATGCCGCCTGTGTATTTCCCCCGGTGGTAGCAGTGGGCAAGGAAGCCGCATCAAATTGGATCGAAAACAATACTTCCGGATCTTTTTCATTACCTGGGAAAAATAAATTTTCAAAGGAAGTGGTTAAGGTTTTTCCAGCTATGGCAGCATCAGCGAAAGTAGCTGCTGTACTAAAATCCTGCGCAGATCCAAATGCTTCATAGCCCCGGGTTAAATATACTTTTGCCAGGTAATGGCGAACAGCTTTTTTAGTCACACGACCAAAATCCGAAGTTGTTTCCGGTACCAAAGAAAGTGCTTCATTCATTTCCCTGATAATAAAATCATATGTCTCTTGTGCAGTGTTTCTTTTAAACTGCTCAATGGGTGTATCAAAGCGATCTGTTACCAAACTCACTCCGCCAAAAGATTGTACCAGCAGGAAATAATAGTATGCCCGTATAAATTTTACTTCTCCTTTTCTAATGGACAAATTTGCACTGGATGCGGTATTGCTATTGAAATAAAGTGCAGTATTACACAGCTGAATGGAAGAATAGGTGTTGGTATAAAATGCCGTTACCTCCGCATTATCGGGATTCAGGTTTTGATATTCACTAATGCCCACGGGTTGTGCATCTCTGCCTTCCACATACATGTCAGTTCCGGCACAAAATACATATGGCGAACTGTATACTTTGCGAAGTGTAGCATAGGTAGCGTTAATTAATTTTTCATATCCTTCTGCAGTGGCATAGTATTCATTGGATGTGATATTCGATTTGTTTTCTTCTTCTAAAAATTTTTTACAACCCGTAAATGAGCTGGCAAGAATTAAAAGGGATAGTATGATCTGTTTTTTCATGATACCTCGGTTTAAAATTTCAGGTTAACACCAAATTGATAGGTGATTGTGCTTGGGCCGGTATTGTTAATGTTTCCTACGGTTGTGTTGGTTTGTTCAGTGGTGATGGAAGGGTCAATTCCACTTGCACTTTCCGGATCAAATCCATCGTAATTGGTCCACACAAATGGATTTAATACATTGGCATATACACGTAAACTCTTGATTTTTAATTTTTCAATTATTTTGGCCGGAAGGGTATACCCTAGAGAGATGTTCTGTATTTTAACAAATGAAATATCTTTATAATAGCCTACACCGGTAATGCCATCCCAATAAGGACCAATGTTGTTTGGCTGAGGGTAAGTATTGGAACTTCTTCCCTGCGTGACAGCGTTGGCAGGCATGTAATAATCGTTGTAAATTTTATTGGTTCCACGGTCGTTGTAGCGGGTAAAAACACTGTGGAAAGCACTGTAAACCTGCATGCCTTGCCTGGCGAAAAGTGAAGCAGATAAATCAAAAGCTTTATAGGTGAACTGTGTAGAAAAGCCGCCCGTCCATTTTGGATCTTTCTGGCCAATAATCTGCCTGTCGTTTGTGCTGCTGATTTTACCGTCGTTATTTAAATCCTTTACCCGGGCCTGGCCAGGCAGCTGGCCATAAGTCAGGGCCAGTGCACGTTCGCTTTCCTGCCAGATCCCGTCAAAAACATAGAGGTAATTAACATTGATCGGCTGTCCGATAAACCAGGAATTACCGACTAAATCCTGCTTTTTATTCAAGAGGTCAATAATGGCATTTTTGTTTCTGGCAAAGGTGAATGAGGTTGACCAGGTAAAATCCTTTGCAGAAATATTGATGGTTCTTAAAGATACCTCAATTCCTTTATTACTTACAGAACCCACATTGTCTTTAATGGATGAATAGCCGGTTTCGAGTGGTAAATCCCGGTTAAGCAATAAACCTTCCGATAATTTATCATAGAGATCAATGGAGCCGGAAATTCTATTTTTCAGGAAGCCAAAATCAATACCTAAATCAAATTCACGTGTTCTTTCCCAGGTTAATGATGAATTGGGCAGTCTGCTTGGTGAATAACCGAGGGCAGGTGTTCCGCCGAAATCGTAATAGGTGGGTGCACTCAGGTTCATCTGTGTTTCGTACGGCCTGATGTTATTGTTGTTGCCAGCCACCCCGGCACTAAAACGCAGTTTTAAATCAGATACAAACGAGGCGTTTTGCATGAAAGATTCCCTTGAAATTTGCCAGGCAATGGCTGCTGATGGAAATGACGACCATTTATTGCCTTCAGCCAGTTTGGATGAGCCATCCCATCGGTTGGCGAGGGTTACAAAATATTTGTCTCTAAAGGAATAGTTTATTCTTGCTAAAAAGGAAAGAATGGAGAACTGGTTAAAATTACTGGAAGATAACTGTCTGTTGTTAGACGCGCCCAAGTTGTAAAAAGAAGAATTGTAAGGCAGATCGTTAACCTTCGTGGTATCACTTTCAAATCTGTCTTTTTGCATGCTGTACAAACCGGTAAAAGCAAAATTGTGCTCTTTGATTTTTTTACGGATGTTTACCACGTTATCAAAAATATAAGATTGAGTTTGCTGGTTTACCCTTTGTGCATCCGGTAGTAATCCATCGCCAACCCCCGTTAAAGAACCCCAATATCTGCCATTTCTGACAAAGTTTACACTCGGAGAAAAGGTTGACCGGACATCAATCCAGCTTGCAGGGGCATACTGAAGGTAAACATTACCTACTCCAAAATGTCTTCTGGTATTATTTTGTGAATTGGTAATTTCGAGAAGTGGATTCACCACGCTGGTAAAACTGGAAACAACTGACGATCCCGGAACCGGAATTTGACCTGGTCTGAATACCAGGTTTCCATTGGCATCATAAGGTTTGAAAATTGGAGCCATATTGAAGCCATTTCTTACCGCATCATCACTTCCACGTTCGGTTTCGGTAAATGAAAAGTTAATGCTCATTCCGGCAGAAAAACTTTTATTGATCTTTCCGTCTACATTTACTTTAAAATTATAGCGACTTAAATTGTCCTGTAAAAAATTCCCTTTTTCATTCTGATAGCCTGCACCAATTAAATATTGAATATCACTGTTACTGCTCCGGCCTGAAGCGGTTATCCAGTGGTTAGCCTGAATACCATCCTGTAATACCAAACTTTTCCAGTCGGTATAATCATGATTGGCTACCGTTTGCAATACCGTTGGATTATCTAAACTTCCAATGGTATTGGTAAAAGTTCTGCCGGCGATGAGTTCTGGTGAGATGAAAGTATTTTGGCGGTATTCCCACCATTCTTCTCCGGACATAAAATCAGGCATTCGGGCAACTTTTCTGATGCCTACGTAACCATCATAAGAAATGGTTGCTCCGCTGCTTTTATTGGTTGCACCATTTTTTGTGGTTACCAGTACAACACCATTTGATCCTCTTGATCCGTAAATGGCTGTTGAGGCCGCATCTTTCAATACGTCCATTTTGGCAATATCTTGTGGATTAAGGAAATTGATGTCTGAAACAATTACACCATCCACAACAAAAAGGGGCTGTCCGCCCGCCAGTGAGTTCTGCCCCCTGATCTGAACATTGAAATTTGCGCCTGCACGGCCTGAACCCGCAGAAATATCTACTCCGGCAACCTGACCTTGAACAGCCTGTAAGGCACTAACTGTTCCTCTTTCGGCAATCGCATCGCCCTGAACGCTACCCACTGCAGTGGCTACCTGCGATTTCTTTTGTGTGCCATAACCCACCACTACCAATTCATTTAACTGACCAGCTGCTTCAGTTAAAGTAACGGATATTGTTTTCTGCCCCGCAAGAACAACTTCTTTATTGTTATAACCTACAAAGGAGAACACCAATGTAGCATTAGGTGGTGCATCAAATGAAAAGTTCCCGTTCACATCTGTTGAACTGCCAATAGCAGCACCTTTGACTTTGACGGATACACCGATTAATGTTTCGCCCTTTTCATCTACTACCTTACCAGAAATTTTTTGACTTTGTGCCATCAAAACGGTACTGAACAAGAAAGAAATGACGAAAAAAAGTAATTTTTTTTTCATGATTATTTGGTTAAGAATTGAAATAGCCATTTTGGTATGACTATTATATTTGGTTATATGGCTTACAATTTAGCCAACCAAATTCAATTCGTAACTATAATACGACTCAAAACTGTGCAATCGTTCCCGTAAATGATGTCTAATAAGTGTTATTCTGTTGTGTTAATATCAGAGGTATAATTGTATTTTAATGAATTGTAAATCTGTATTTATTGTTGATGTATTTCGTCGTTTTAAATTTTTTCTTCAGGATTGATATTCAGTTTACTGTTCTTTTTGCCATACCAGAAATAGATCACAAGTCCGATGACCAACCAAACCGCTAAACGTAGCCAGGTTTCCCAGGGAAGAAATACCATCATGGCCACACAGGTTAAAATGCCCAGGATAGGAATTAATGGAACAAAAGGAACCCGGAACGGGCGTTTGGCTTCCGGATTGGTTTTACGTAAAATCAGTATACCAACGCAAACCATTAAAAATGCCAGCAAAGTTCCGATGCTGGTCATTTCTCCAACTACATTCATGGGTACGAATGCAGCAAAAAGCCCAATAAACATACAAAGGATGATGTTTGATTTCCAGGGTGTTTTGAATTTCGTATGTACATCAGAAAACATTTTAGGCAATAAGCCATCTTTACTAATGGAGTAAAACATTCTGGATTGTGCCATTAAATCAATTAAGATTACGGAAGTATAACCAATCAGAATCGCTAAAATGATGGCCTGACTTAACCAGCCGTAAGGCGTTTTTTCGATTGCAATTGCTACTGGTGCACCACTATTGGCAAATTCTTTATAATTGGCTAAACCGGTCATTACATGACCAAATAAGCCAAAAAGTATGGTACAAACCACCAGCGAGCCAATAATTCCAATTGGCAAATCCCGTCCTGGATTTTTAGTTTCCTGTGCAGATGCGGCAACGGCATCAAAACCAATAAATACAAAGAAAACAAGGCCTGCACCACGCAGTACACCACTCCAGCCAAACTGCCCGAAAGTACCCGTATTTTCAGGAATATAAGGATGATAATTGGCCGGATCAATATATTGCCAGCCCAGGGCAATGAAAACCAGCACCACACCAACTTTTAAAAATACAATAATGCCATTCACAATGGCTGATCCTTTTGTTCCACGAATCAGAATCGCTGTCATTAAAACAACAACCAGTGCTGCAGGAATATTAATGATTCCGTTTACTGTTGAGCCATCTGCCAGTTTTGCGGTTTCGAAAGGAGAGAGGGTAAGTTGTGGAGGAAGAAAAAGCCCCAGGCTTCCTAAAAACTTCGTTAAATATTGAGACCAGCTAATGGCTACCGTAGCACAACCTACGGAATATTCCAATACCAGATCCCAGCCAATAATCCAGGCAAAAAGTTCGCCCATGGTGGCATAAGAGTAGGTGTAAGCACTTCCCGCAACCGGAATCATAGATGCAAATTCTGCATAACAAAGTGCGGCAAAACCGCAGCCCAAAGCGGCAATGACAAAAGAAAGGGTCACTGCCGGACCCGAATGATTGGCTGCAGCCAATCCTGTAATAGAGAACAGGCCTGCACCAAGTGTTAAACCCACACCGATTAAAATCAGGTTAACCGGGCCTAAAGTTCTTTTAAGCGTACCTTCGCCACTTTGGTTTGCTTCAGCAACAATGCTGGCAATCGATTTTTTCATGAAACAAGTTAAGGTTGCAAAATTATCAAATAATATTAATTCTATCGTATTTGTAGTAATTTGTTTTTGAATTCAACCATAAACGAAGTTTAGATGACTATATAAGGGATCAATCGTCTGTAAATTATAAATTCAGTGATGTATAAATACTCGCAAAGTGCTGTTGCAATTCCGGCTTTGAGACTGCACGATTAGACTAAGCCAATCGTTTAGTCACCAAAAATCCAACTAATAAACGACCCATTAAGCTATCTCTAATTTTTTAATAAAAAAAATAATAATCTCATTGTCAGTATTTTAAGCAATAATTTTGCTTAATTTTAGTACTATGTATTGCATAGTACAATATAAAACATATATCTTTGTATTATGATAGCAGAAAATACGCAAACGCAAATGCGGAAGGGAATTCTGGAGTACTGTGTTTTATCAATCATCTCAAGGGGCGAAATATATGCTTCTGATATTATTGCTGAATTGCGCTCGGCAAAATTGCTGGTGGTGGAGGGCACACTTTATCCATTATTAACCCGGCTTAAAAACAATGGTTTATTAAGCTACAACTGGGTAGAGTCTACCTCAGGTCCGCCCCGAAAATATTATACCTTAACTGATGTTGGTCGGGAAATTTTATCAAAATTAGATCAAACCTGGCAGGAACTTGCCTATGCCGTAGGCATATCGCAAAGCGGCGCCAATTCAACAACCTCATAACGCAAACAAGGAAATGGAAAAAACCATCATCATCAATATAGGCAATACGATTATTCACATCGAAGAAAGTGCCTACGATATTTTAAAGGCTTATCTCAATGAAGTTAAGCAACATTTTGCCAATCATGCAGACGATCTGGAGATTGTAACCGACATCGAAAACCGTATTGCAGAATTATTAACCGAGCAGTTACAGGAGCAGAAGAAACAGGTCGTTGACATTGCAGATGTTCAACATGTAGTAAGCCAAATGGGCCGCGTTAAAGATTTTGATAACGTTGAGGAAAATGAAGAGGAACCCGTTTTACAATCTGCTTACCAGCACCAATATGCCGAAAAGAAATTATACCGGGATATGGACGACAGGGTAGTGGCTGGTGTTTGCTCAGGAATTGCCCATTTTCTAAATACTGATGCGAAATGGATCAGGATTGCCGTATTGCTCATGGCCTTTCTGGGCGGATTCGGATTTCTGGTGTATGCCATACTCTGGATCATCATGCCTAAAGCAACATCCCGTTTGGAAAAAATGGAAATGAAAGGCGAACCAGCAAACTTACAGGGTTTTCAAAAGAATTTGGATGAAGAATTACAGGCCGTTAAAGAACGTTTAGGAGATGTGAACAGGCATGCTCAACCCATATTAGCCCGTTTCGGAATGGTTATCGGCGAATTTTTTGAATGGATCGGCAGGTTTTTATCAGGAACAGGAAAAGTTATATTTAAAGTTATTGCCGGCTTTATCATTGTATTCGGTGCATTTATATTACTCATGCTGATTATTACTACTGCAGCTTTTCAGGGTTATTGGGACTCCAGCATTTATGATACTTTTCCATTTTCAATCATCAACGACGGAAACAGGGGCATGATTTTGTTCAGTGCTTTTATTGTATTGTTTATTCCGGTTTTAGCACTTGTGTTATTTTCGATCCGTGTTGCTTTTAATAAACAGGCCATCAACAAAACCCTTTCTTTTGCCCTACTGATCATTTGGTTAGGTGGTGTGGCCATTGCTGGTTACCAGGCTGCAAAAATATCTTCTGAGTTTAAGCAACATGCAGAATTAACGCAAACGGTTGATTTAAAATCCGCTAAAACTTATATCATCGACATTGATAAAAGTAAATATTTCAGTAAGGAAGATAGTATTGCTTATCATATCAACACAAATAGCAAGAACCAGATTGTGACTGATGATTTTGAAAACGGACCTTTCGTGATGCCAAATAATATCCGTATTGACATTGAAAAAGGTGCTACAAATGCTACACGCCTGATACAAAAATACGAATCTCAGGGTAAAACTTTTCAAAGTGCCTTACAAAATGCTCAAAATATAGATTATAAATACAGCCTAAAAGATTCGACAATAGTTTTTAATCCACGTTTTCAGCTCCGAAAGGGAACCATTTGGAGAAACCAGGAAGTTCGCTTACAGCTTGAAATTCCGGTTGGTACAAAAGTGATCTTAAAAGAAGATTCATACAGGTATGTCAATAATTATGGAACCTGGGATTGCGGCGAAAAGGAAGGCGACAAAAACGATTATACTTCCTGGATCATGACGGAGGATGGCCTGAAATGCATCGCTCAGTTAAAAGAAGAGGCACTAAATAAGCAAAAACTTAAAGATGAACTGCATGATTTAGAATTTTCGCAAAAAAATAAACCTATTGATACACTCAAGCAGGATTCTATCCTAAACAGAATCAGGGAATTGAAAGAAGAACTGGGCATTAAACCTGAAGATCAAAAATATCGTTAAAACTTACCTCCGCTACACTACAGTTTAATAAAAGCTAAAAAAGCCATGAAAATATTATTTACGTTAATGACATGCCTGATGGTGTGCGGGGTTTCCTTTGCCCAAAATTCACCTCAAATAACAGGTAAAGTGATAGATGAAAAGGCTGTTGCAGTGCCGTTTGCAATCGTTAGACTTTTGAATTTTCCGGATACCAGTGTGGTGAAAACGGTGGCAACAAATTTAGATGGTGCTTATGAAATGAATCAGCTAAAGGAAGGAATATACATTTTATCAGTTTCTATTGTTGGATATAAAACCAAGAGAACCGATAAATTTTTGTTGAATGATAATCTAAATATACCCGTTATAACCCTTCAAAGTTTAACTAAGCAGTTAAATGAAGTGAGTGTATCCGGTAAGAAACCCTTTATTGAACATCAGATCGATAAAACAGTGCTGAATATAGAAAATAGTATTGTTTCATCAGGAAGTACAGCATTAGAACTTCTGGAGAAAGCACCAGGTGTACAGGTGGATAAGCAAAACGACCAGATTTTGTTAAATAATAAATCGGGTGTAATGGTGATGATTGATGGAAAGAATAACTTTTTATCAGGTGCAGATTTAGCTGTTTATTTAAACAGCTTGAACAGCAGTCAAATTGCTACCATAGAAATTATTACAAATCCTTCATCTAAATATGATGCTGCAGGAAATGCAGGCATTATCAATATCAAATTGAAAAAGAATAAAGCCTTTGGTACCAATGGAAGTATTTCATCAACTTATCGTAATGCCCTCATTGCAAACTTACCAAGAAATATTTATGGTTCTGATCTGAATTTTAACATCAACAACCGGAATGAAAAATGGAATTTTTACAGCAATGCCAATGCTTCTAAAAGTAACAACTTTTCAAAGTTATTTTTAGAAAGAACCACAAACTCTGGCGGTTTACAAAGTGCTTTCAACCAGAATTTTCAAAAAATATATACAGGTTCCAGGTTAGCGGCTAAATTGGGCGTAGATTATTATGCCAGTGAAAAAACAACCATCGGCATCATGCTGGATGGCAATACCAGTACCCGCAAACTGGATAATTTTTCTCAGACTTTTATTAATGAAGTTCAGTCTGGCGTAGCGAGCAATAATTCGCTTATTTTAAATTCGGATGCCAATACACCCAATAAAAACTATAGCGCAAATTTTAACATCAAGCATGAATTTAAAAAAGAAGGGGCAAGTTTAAATTTCGATGCCGATTATTCAGGGTTTGATTATACCGGACTTGAAAATTTTAATACCAATTTTTTTAATGAAGCCGGAACCGTTTACAATCAAACCATTATCAAAAACGATAGCAAAACCAATATCGATATTTTTGCCGCTAAAGCTGATTTTGCATGGCCGATTTCAAAAACGACCAAATTAGAGACGGGTTTAAAAACCAGTTTTGTTAAAACTGATAACAATTTTTTATCTGCTGCTTTCTTAAATAATAACTGGCAGAATATTGTAGGCCAGAGCAATCATTTTATTTATAAAGAAAAGGTTAATGCAGCTTATGCCAATCTTTCTAAAGATCTGGGGAAATTTCAAATCCAGGCTGGGTTAAGGGCTGAATATACAAACGCAAATGGTGCTTTAATTACCAATAATACGGTATCAGATCAAAAATATTTGTCTTTGTTTCCAACCATTTTTGTTAATCAGAAAATCTCAGAAAGCAGTAACCTGCGTTATACCTATGGCAGACGGATCGACAGGCCCAATTACCAGCAATTGAATCCTTTTAATTTTTATATGGATCCTTACACTATAGAACAGGGAAATCCATATTTAAAACCACAGTTTACCAATAATTTTGAAATAAGCTATGGTTATAAAAGCGGGCTATCTTTTTCTCTGGGGTATTCAAAAATCAGAGATTTAATACTAGATAGTAAAACGGCACAAAATGATAGCACCAGGATTGTTACTGTTGGTCAGGGGAATATTGGTAGCGGTCAGTATTATTCTGCAGGCTTATATTTTCCTTTAGCCATTACCAAATGGTGGAATTTGCAACATAATTTTAACCTCTTTTATAATCAATTTAATGATAACAACTTAGAAGGAGCCCCTTTCGCATTGAGCAAGGTATCTTATAATTTTAACATCACCAGTTCCATTTCACTGGCCCATAACTGGACCATCGAAACCAATTTCTGGCTAAATTCGCCAAAAGTACGGGGATTGGAAAAAACCATTATTTATCAGTATGCACTGAACGCCGGTGTACAAAAGAGCTTCCTGAATAAAGCCCTGAAATTAAAATTGAATATCGATGATATTTTCGCCACCAATTACTGGAAAGGCACTTTGAATTATCAGAATGTGAATTTAAGGGTTCAGAATAATTACATCAGTAGAAGAGCATCTTTTAACATCAGCTATAATTTCGGTAACCAAAATGTGAAATCAGCAAGATCCAGAAATACCGCTACGGATGATATTAAAAACCGGGCAGGGGGGTAGGTTTGAGTTTTGAGTTGGGAGTCTTAAGTCGTGAGTCTTAAGTCGTAAGTTCAGATCGTTAGTCATTAAAAAGGGGGATCTGTTAAACGAATCGTCATGCTGAATTTGGCGTCATTCTGATCCGATAGTTATCGGATTCATTTCTGAACAGCAACTATTTTGATAAGATCCTGAATCAAGTTCAGGAGGGCGACACCCAGGGAATTATGTTGTTAAGTTTTATTTATTCAATTTAATCTTCAGCACGGTAAAAGAATAAGCGGGAAGCTTTAGTGCATCTTTTAAGTTTACCGTTGAGGTGATCGGCTTGATTAGTCGCTCTGATGGATTACCGGAAATTTCCGTTTTCGTAGTCATATAATCACTTTTAATCTGGCCACCCAAATCCAGCGTAGTATTCACTTCAACAGGTAACAGGTTAACTAATTTTATGAAAATTTCGTTAGTTTGTGTGTTCTTCACTATCGAAAAGGCAATTCTTTTACTCACCTGATCCTGATCATTTGATAATTTTATTTCTCCGGGAAGATATTGATCGCCCGCATGATTTCCATAAAGTTGCTGCACGAAATAACCCGTTGTTGGCTTTACTTCGCTATTGTTAAAATAAATTAAATCAGGATTCCATTGGGTATGTCCTTCTTTTGCAATCAGCGGTGCGTAAGAAGCCATGCTCACCACATCTCCGTTTCTTTCCAGCGATGTTAAATATAAGGCTTCAGCCAACGCCGTTTCCAGATTGGTTTTATTTCCTCCGGGCAAACTTGCCGCATATTCACCTAAATAAACTTTTGATTTTGACCGATCGTACTGGTCATAAAAGTTTTGGTTATTAATAAACCATCCGGGCGACTGATAATAATGTTCATCAATAATTGGCACCTTTAAGTCGGCGGCAATTTTCCAGCCTTCTTCATAATCGGTACCTTCAAAAAATGGGCCTGCCGTACCAATAATCGTAATTTCAGGATGCTTTTTTCGCAGTGCCTGATAAATCATGGTAAAGCGTTCTTTGAACACCTGGGTAATCTGGTCTTCATTTCCAATCCCGATGTACTTTAAATTAAAGGGTTTCGGGTGACCTGCTTCAGCTCTTTTTTTACCCCATGTGGTATGTACATCGCCATTGGCATATTCCACTAAATCTACAATATCCTGAATGTACTGATCCATCTCTTCCATCGGGATACCGCCCTGCTGGCCACCACCGCCAGTGCCCGAATTCTGGCAAGGTACTGCTGCGGCAATCACCGGAACAGGTGCTGCACCAATATCTTCGCAAAACTGGAAGTATTCGAAATAGCCTAATCCCATGGTTTGGTGATAGCCCCAAAGGTTGCGGTCTGGTTTTCTGGTTTCTAAAGCACCAATGGTGTTTTTCCATTTGTAAATGTTCTGAATACCATCCCCGTGTGCTAAACATCCGCCAGGAAAGCGAACAAATTTAGGATGAATATCGGCAATTAATGTGGCAAGATCAGCCCTTAAGCCATTTTGATGCCCCTTGAAAGTTTTCTGCGGAAATAAAGAAACCATATCAAAAGCAAATTTTCCGGCAGTAAGCGGCATGATTTCCAGTCTGGCATCTGTCGCATCTGCTGATGGATAGAAGGTACCACTCACCTTTTTCCATGAAGTGGTATTTTTTAAAGTAATTTTAGCTAGAATACCCTTTGTATCACTAACTAAACGCACTTCAAAACCAGAAATACGACCAGCCAATTGCTTACTGAAAGCAGAGAAAAGATAAGCATCTCCTTTTTTTACCGCTATTCCGTCAAAACCCGTATTGCTTAATGCAGCACCGGCAACTTTAACATCCAGCACCGCATAGTGTGGATTATTTTGATGAACGGGTGCAATTGAATCAACGGTGAAAGTGCTTTGATCTCCTTTTAACTTCCATGCAAAAGTGCTGTTCCAGTTTTTATCATGGAAAGATTTATCGCTGGGTTGATATTCAAATCCCCTGTTCTGAATCAATTCTGCATAAAGGCCTCCGTCTGCAGCATAATTAATATCTTCAAAAAATATACCGGTAAGCATATTACTGATGGCTTTTGCACCTTTTGAATCAATGGTAATTTTAGCATCAACCGGTTTTAATCCAGCAAATCTTTGTGTATCATCTTTGGTTGTTTCACTGTTTTGGCGGGCTTTATATTGCTGCAAATCATAGGCTTTTTGAAGGTCCTTGATTACTGACCAGGCCACATAATGAGATTGCCCAATGGTATGACCAGAAATATTTGCTGTTTTATCCTCAGCATTAAATGCGGATAACGGGACTTCAACAGCTTTTTCATAAGTAATAAAATCCTTCGTTCTGGTTTGGAAATGCTTGCCTTCCACATCAGCATAAGTGATGGAATATTCATCTTTCAGCTGGTTATAATCAACAACAGGCTTTAATACATTTTTCCCCATGGCAACATATGGATAATGCTGGGGCCCCCAGTTGATTAAGTTTTTGGAAGTGGCTATGGCAAACTGATTGGTCTGATCATTTAATTCCCACGCACAAACCCATTCATCATTTCTTCCCCTGATGACATAGGGGGAAATCATTTTTTTTTCACTTCCCCACCTGCCATAATCGCTTTTCAAAAACAGGTAATCCTTGCCGATTGGTGTCCAGTTGGTCTGATCACGACTCCAGGCAAAGCGCAAGCCATTGACATTGTAAGCAAACAGATAGGCAGAATCCGGCTCATCCGTTAACTTATTTTCTTTGGCCATTAAACTGGCTGTGGCAGTAAAAAGTATAGCAAATAAAACGTAGAATCTAAGATAAAACTTCATGGGTCTGCAGCTATTTGGTTGGAAATGCGAAGACCAAAATAAATAATAATCGTTGGTTTAACGATTATTATTTTGTATTTATTTAATTACGATGTAATTATTCAAACTATTCTTTCAGCAATCCATCTATTTCAGCATTAAACTCCTTTACAAAATCGGTATAATATTGGCCGGTTGCTGGTCCGCTGTAACCCGTATGAATCTGAGCCACTTCTCCTTTTTTATTAATGATGATGGTGGTTGGGAAAGAGATGAAATTATTCAGGGCTGGTAAAGATTCAGATACTATTTTTTTATCGGGTGTGCCAGCAATTACCTGATCATATTGGATATCAAACTTATCCCTGAACCGGGTTAAGGCCTTCCGCACGTAGGCTGAATCCAGTTGTCTTTCATAATGAATGCCGATAACTTCAACGCCACGATGACGGTTTTCCTTGTACCAGGGTGCAATAAAAGAAGCCTCATCTACACAATTTGGGCACCAGGTACCTGTAATGGTAAGAATGACCACCTTATTTTTAAATTTCTCATCGCTGAGCGATACCTTTTTCCTGTTTACATCCGGAAAGGAGAAATCAAGTGTTTTGTATCCATCCTTTAAAAAGGTTAATTTATAGGCATCAGGTAAGGCCGCGTTTTGATTTTGTTTGCCTGTGAAGGGTGTATTTCCCCTGGCGCTCACCGTTTCTCCTGTTATGGTTCCGTCTTTTGAAAAACTTCCTTTGTAATAGGATGGACTAGAGCCAATAAAGCTGGATAAATAAAAATCATTGCCTTCCACTATTCCTTCCAGGTAACGTGAATCGCCCGTTACCCTTAAAAAAGTGCCGGTAATTTTATTACCAGTTTGTTTAAATAGTCCGACTGCATTTTCATCTTTTCCGGTAGGCGATTTAAAAGTGATATCATATTTGCCAGAGAAATCAGCTGCAGCATTTTTACCATTAGGTTTGAAACGATATGGATTCCCCCTGCTGGCATTTACGGCCAAAGGTTTACCGGAGCCACCTTGTTTCCTAAGCGTTCCAACCAGAGAATCACCTGTAATTTTGAAGGCAAGTTCATTGTCAAACTGATCCAACGCAACCAGAATGGAATCTGCAGTTTGTTTAACCACGCCACCATCAAAGCGTTCTTCACCATTCAAAAAGATCAAATGAGGCTTAGCATCGCTTTTGGTAATTTCAAAATTAAAGGGAACTTCAACCCCAGGTTTAATTTCAAACACACCCCGCCATTTGCCGTTCGGAACAAAGGATGTGGTTAATTTATGGGCAGTAGCTGATTGTTTTTTCTGTGTCTGTGCTTGTAAAGTCTGCGACAACATAAAAGCCGGTAGCAGAAATAGTAATGATTTTATATTCATGTGATATTTGAGATCTATTGATAACGAGACAAATGTAAGCATCATAAAAGCATGGAAAAAATATTTTCAATAAAATCTATAGAATTTGTAGTCATTATGATTTTTATATTATCTTTGCCGCAGTTATTTTAAAATGCTTATCAAGAAAGGTGGAGGGAATGGCCCTGTGAAACCTTAGCAACCAGCCTGAATTGGATATGGTGCTAATTCCATCCCGAAGTAATTTGGGTAAGTTAAGTCAGTTGAATGCAAAGTATTAATATTATATGAGAGCACTCCTGATTTTACGGGCGTGCTTTTTTTGTAAATCAGCTTCACCGGAAATGCTAAGTATAAGGTATATCGTTAAAAACAATTTGATGGAAAAAACTAACAAAAAACAATCTACTCAATCAGGGCATTTAAAAACCTTTTTAAGTCTTCGAATGCGTGAGGGTATTTGTTGCTGTATGAGGCTATAAATACCAAACCCAGTAATTTAAATCATTAAGTATTCACGTTTGTAAAAAATTCGCCGGTAAGCGAAGTGGAATTGCTTTGCCCTGATTTTTACATCCTTCATTCATCTCATTATTAATAAATTGATTATGTTCAAAAAAATTAAGCTGTTGGCAATCGTATGCTTGCTCTTGCTTTCGTCACTCGTGCATGCCCAAAACATCAGTATTTCCGGTACGGTTAAAAGTGCTTCAGGAGAAACATTGCCCGGAGTTTCAGTATTTGTTAAGGAAACCAAACAAGCCGTAACCACCAATAATAGTGGCGCATTCAGCATTACAATTAATGGAAAAGGTACATTGGTTTTCTCTTATATTGGTTTTACAACTAAGGAAGTGGTGGTTACCGAAAGTTCGAATGCATTAAATGTAACCTTAAGTGATGGGGAAAATGCATTAGATGAAGTGGTGGTAACGGCTTTAGGTATCACTAAACAGAAAAAATCGTTAGGTTATGCCGTTCAGGAATTAAAAGGGGAAAGTTTAACTGAAGCGCGGGAAACCAATCTGGTAAATGCACTTGCCGGTAAAGTAGCCGGGGTAAGGGTAACCAATAGCCAGGGTGATATGGGATCTTCCCGTGTGGTGATTAGAGGGGAAACTTCTATTGCCGGAAATAATCAGCCTCTTTTTGTTGTAGATGGGATTCCGGTAGATAATTCACAGCTTAATTCGGCGGGGGCGAGAGATTACGCCAATGCCATTTCAGATATTAACCCTAATGATATCGAATCCATCAGTGTGTTAAAAGGTCCCAATGCGGCCGCTTTATATGGTTCAAGGGCAGCAGCAGGTGTGATTATCATTAAAACAAAATCAGGAAAATCTAAAAAAGGTTTGGGTATTTCTTTAAACTCGAATGGCGTGATCGAAAGTATATTAACCTTACCAAAATATCAGGATGTATTCGGACAGGGATCGGAAGGTAAATTCAGCTATGTGGATGGAAAAGGTGCCGGCGTAAATGATGGGGTTGATGAAAGCTGGGGGCCCAGAATGGATGGCAGGTTGATTCCGCAGTTCTTTTCGAAAGGTGTAGCAGTGCCCTTTGTGGCCCATCCGGATAACGTAAGGGATTTCTTCCAAACAGGTTACTCCTTAACAAATGGTATTTCAATTGAGGATGCAGGAGAGAAATTCGATTACCGGTTATCTTATAACAACCTTAAGCAGGTCGGTATCGTACCCAATTCAGGTCAGGGTAAAAACTCATTCACCTTGAATACTACTTTGCGTTTAACACCTAAACTCACCATCACGGCAAATGCCAATTATAGTAAACTTAGTGCCGATAACCTGCCTGGAACGGGCGGATCAAGATCAACCAGTACCATGTTGCAGTTTGCGTGGTTTGGCAGACAGGTTGATATCAATCAATTGAAAAATTACCTGGATGAGAATGGCAATACTTTCAATTGGAACAACAGTTATTACAGCAATCCTTATTGGGTGGCTTATGAGAATACGGTGTCTCAAAACAGGAACCGTTTAATTGGAAGTATAGGTTTAAACTACGAAATTATTGACGGATTGAACTTCAATTTCCGTACAGGAACAGATTATTACAATGATCGCCGAAAAATTAAAATTGCCTACGGTACTAACGGAACGCCATTTGGATCATATACCGAAAGTGCCTTTACGGTAAATGAAAACAATACGGATGCGACATTAAATTATACCAAGCAATTAAATGATGATTTTAGCTTAGATGTGTTGCTTGGTGGTAATATCCGGACCAGTTATATCGAACAAAATGATCAAAGTGCACCCCGTTTGGCTGTTGCCGGATTGTATACGTTAAACAATTCCAGAGATCCCTTAACCTCATCTAATAATTACAGTAAGTTAAAGTCTTACAGTGGTTATGCATCCGGTCAGATTGGTTTTAGGAATTACCTTTTTGCCAATATTACGGCCCGTAATGATTGGTCATCCACCTTGCCCGCTCAAAACCGCTCCTACTTTTATCCGTCTTTCAACGGTAGTTTAGTGCTCACTGAAGCTTTTGATATCAAAAGCGAGGTGCTGGATTACGCAAAAGTACGTGGTGGCTGGTCTAAGGTAGGTAAGGACACCTCACCTTATCGTTTAACCAATACTTACAGTTTCTCTGCACCGTTTGGAGCAAGTCCGCAGCTTAGTCCGTCCGGAACAGATTTCGATCCGAATCTAAAATCTGAAACCACCACTTCATCAGAGCTAGGTGCCGAAGCTGTTTTGTTTAACAAGCGACTTCGTTTTGATATCAGTGTATATAATACGAACAGTTACAATCAGATTTTAAATGTAGATGTGAGTCCGAGTACAGGTTTCAGATCGAAAAATATAAATGCCGGAAAAATAAATAACAAGGGTATTGAAGTTCAGCTGGGTATTACGCCGGTGAAAAAACAATTTACCTGGGATATTGATATCAACTATGCGGCAAACAGAAGTAAGGTGGTGGAATTGGATCAGGAAGGTTTACTGCAAAATTATGTGGTGGCAACCAATTCTGCACAGGTAATTGCGACTGTTGGTCAACCTTACGGAACACTTTTTGGCAATGCTTTTTTAAGAGATGGGAATGGTAATATTTTGGTAAATGCTACAGGTGCACCACAAACCGACCCGACCAAAAGAGTTTTAGGGAAATATACACCGGATTGGATTGGCGGAATTTCAAATACTTTTAGCTACAAAAGCTTTAGTTTAGGCGTGTTGATCGACGCCAGTTTCGGTGGTTCTATTTATAACGGTACTTATTCTACAGGTACTTATACCGGTGTTTTAGCATCTACATTGCCTGGGAGAGGTGCAGAATTCGGCGGTATTTCTTATTACTACCCAGAAAATTTAAAGGCAAACGGCGCGGTTAGGTTAGCTAGTGGAGCAAATGCGCCGGCAGGAGCAACCGTTTATGATGACGGGATGATCTTTGATGGGGTAACCGCGGATGGCAAACCGAATGAAAAAATTCTCTCCGCACAAACTTATTACAAATCGTTCAGAACGATAGATGAGGCCAATATTTTTGATGCCTCTTATGTGAAACTTCGTGAAATTAAACTGAGCTACAATTTGCCTGCAAAATGGATCAAATCACTGAATTTGCAAGGTGTATCGGTTGCATTAGTGGGTAGAAATCTGGCAATCCTTCACCGCAATGTTGAAGATATTGATCCGGAAGTTGCTTTTAATACCGGTAACGGACAGGGTTTGGAGAGCCTCTCTAACCCAACCACACGTACTTACGGAATTAACCTGAACATCAAATTTTAATCTTTCCATCATGAAAAAAATATTATTATATAGCCTGATTTCTCTTTCTGTTTGCGCTACGTCCTGCAAGAAAGAACTGGATGAGACCAACATCAACCCCAATGTAACTGAAAATGCACAGCCTGATTATTTGTTAACTGCCGCCATCAAAAATACAGCTGACGCCTATTGGGGCACCACCAATAACATGAACTCCAGTCTCCTGTTTGTTCAGCATTGGGCAAAAGTACAGTATACGGAAGAAGATAGGTTTATTTATACCAACAGTAGCTTTACTACGCTATGGTCTACTTTATATTCAACCAGTATTAATGGTTTAAATAAAATTATAGAGATTGGAAATGCAACCAGTAATCCAAATTATACGGGTGTGGCATTAACTTTAAGATCCTGGTCATTTTTGTTGCTTACTGATGCTTATGGCGATATCCCATACAGTCAGGCAGGACAAATAAAAGAATTTATCACGCCAGTTTATGATAAACAAAAGGATGTTTATGACGGCCTGCTAAAAGATTTGAAAACAGCAAAAAATACCTTAGATCCTGCCGGAAAAGCGATTGCCGGAGATGTAATTTACAATGGCAATATTACCAGGTGGAAAAAACTGGCCAACTCACTCAGGTTACGGATTGCACTCCGGATAGCAGACCAGGAACCAGCGAAGGCGAAGCAGGTTTTAGACGATATTAAAAATGACGGTGATGCTTACATGAGTGAAAATGCAGATATTGCACAATTAATTTATCAGAGTTCACCACAACAAAACCCGGTGAGTGCATTGTTTGATACCAGGGATGATTACCGGATCAGCAAAACCATTGTAGATAAATTATTCAGTCTGAATGATCCCCGTTTACCTGTTTATGCCAGTAAAACGCAAACAGCTACAGCTGAAGAATATGTAGGGTTACCTAATGGTTTAACCAATTCAGAAGCCAGTGGTATTGGTTTTGCGAAAACCTCCAAACCAGGCACTTATTTTCTGGCGCCACAATCACCGGCAGTAATTTTTAGTTATGCAGAATTATTGTTCGATCGGGCAGAGGCAGCAGCAAGAGGTTTTACCGCAGAGAACGCGGCTGATTTATACCAGCAAGGGATTGTCGCTTCTTTAAAACAATTTGGCGTAGCTGATGCTTTAGTCGCCAGTTATGTAACACAGGCCGCAGTGCAATATGATGCGACAAATTATAAGAAATCAATCGGCGAACAAAAGTGGATTGCACTCTTCGGACAAGGTCTGGAAGCCTGGGCAGAAAGACGCAGGCTGGATTATCCTCAACTTACGCCATCAGTTAATACAGTGTTAAACGGACAAATTCCGGTACGCTTTATCTATCCCGGAACGGAGCAATCGCTCAATGGGCAGAGTTACAGGAATGCGGTAGCCAGTCAGGGAGCAGATTTGTTAACCACGAGATTATGGTTTGATGTGAAATAATCTTCATGCAAAATTTTGAAGCCGCTTTAGCAATCGTTAAAGCGGCTTTTTTGCGCAGTGTTCTTACTTTACTCATTTTGCTCAAACTAGTTTTTAAAGAGCCTTAAATAAAGGTCATATCTATAGTATAAAAACCGCGGTCACTAAATCTGTTACATCAAATTTCTTAAATTTATATGTACGATTGTTATCTTGTGCCCTTTCAAAATCTCAACATCATGAAAAAAATAATCTTTACACTGATTCTTTCTCCGTTTTTATTTATAGCTGCTTTTGCCCAAAATAAACCTGCTTTCTGGGATGATGTACAAACGATAAAAAAATATGACCAGATGTATAAACCTCCGGTGAAACCCATACTATTTGTAGGGAGTTCATCCATTCGTAAATGGGATGATCTCACCCAGGTTTTTGCCAAATACAATGTACTTAACCGTGGCATTGGCGGGGCGGTAACCAACGACATTACTTTCTATTTAAAGGATGTTGTTTTTCCATATCATCCCCGTCAAATTGTACTTTATGTAGGGGAGAACGATCTGTCAAATGAAAAGACTACACCCGATTCGGTTTTGAACAGAACCATCACCCTATATAAATCGATAAGGGCTACATTGCCCAATACACCCATATTGTACATCTCCATTAAACCCAGCCCTAGCAGAGCGGCATTCAAAGAAAAAGCAATCGCCGCTAATGCATTAATCAAAGCTTTTCTTTCCAAAGAATCCAATACCAAATTTATTGATGTGTACAGCTTAATGTTAACAAAAAAGGGCGATCTACGTCCGGAACTTTTTGTGGAAGATATGTTGCACATGAATGCTGCGGGATATGCCATCTGGAAAAAAGCAGTTGAACCACATTTATTGAAGAATTAAATTAATATGACGTTGGCTTTTTGATCGAATGACATTAGTTGAGTGATGGCCTTACGTCAGCACAATGCAGTGCGCCATTTTGATTAAATGTGTCTGCATTAATACATTCATCACATGGACATCATTACGTATTTCGTACATTTGAAACTTTATTTCAAAAGATTCCCGTATATATGTCGATAAAATTCTACCTGCCTATTTTCCTTTTGTTATTATTCAGTTCATCGGTTTCCGCTCAAAACAAATTTACTTTAAGCGGTACCATCCGTGATGCAAGTTCTGGCGAAACCTTAATTGGTGCTACCATTAAAATATCAGGGCCAGCCAATGCGGCTACACTAACCAACAACTATGGTTATTTTGCCTTAACACAAACCGAAGGAACGTACACCGTTACGGTGAGTTATACTGGTTTCATTCCCGTAACAAAAAGCATTACCCTCAATAAGGATACGAAACTGAATGAGGAATTGAAGAGTACCAATGATCTGGCCGAAGTAACGGTAAATGCCAATAACCGCAAAAATGAGAACGTCAAAAGTGCGCAGATGGGTCTGGAGCGGATCGATATGAAATCCTTAAACACTATTCCGGTTTTGTTGGGGGAAAAGGATGTTTTAAAAACCATTCAATTGCTGCCAGGTGTGAAATCAGGAGGCGAGGGAAATACAGGTTTTTATGTACGTGGTGGTGCGGCCGATCAAAATCTGATTATCCTGGATGAGGCAGTGGTTTACAACTCCTCGCATCTTTTGGGTTTCTTTTCTACCTTTAATGCCGATGCCATCAAGGATGTAAGTTTATACAAAGGTGGAATGCCCGCACAATATGGCGGCCGATTATCATCCGTTTTAGACGTTAAAATGGATGATGGCAATAATAAGGAATTTAGATTTCAGGGTGGAATAGGTTTAATCGCCTCCCGACTAAAAGCCGAAGGACCTATTGTAAAAGATAAAGGCTCATTCATGGTCAGTTTCAGGCGGACGTATATCGATCTTTTTTTACGTGCTTCACCTGATTCATCCATCAATGGAAGTACCCTGAACTTTTATGACATCAATGCCAAGGCGAATTATAAAATCAACGATAAAAACACCATTTATATTTCTGGCTATTTTGGTAAGGATAATATTGGTGTTAAAGATTTGTTTGAAAACAACTGGGGAAATGTAACCACCACTATTCGTTTAAATCATATTTTTAACGATCGCTTATTTTCCAATACTTCCCTCATTTACAACAATTATAACTACACCGTAAGGCTGCTGAATGATGTCACCAATTTTAAGGCTACTTCATTGGTGAGGGATTTTAATTTCAAGGAAGATTTTCAATATTTCAGTAATCAGCACACTTTCAGGTTTGGCTTAAACGCTACGCATCACCGCATTTCGCCCATTGATATCACGACAAGCAGTCAGGAATCGCAGGTGAATCCACTGGTACAAGAAAAACGTTATGGATTGGAAAGTGTCGTCTATGTATCAGATGAATGGGCGGTAAACGATAAGCTTAACTTTTTGTATGGAGTACGCCTGGCTGCTTTTTCATTGTTAGGTCCGGGTAATTTTAGCCAGTATGATAAGGAAGGAAATATCAACCAGACAGATCAGGTCGGTAGTGGGAAGTTTTATAAAAATTACCTCAATCTGGAACCTCGTTTTTCCATGAGTTATTTGTTCAACGAACGAAACTCTGTAAAAGCATCTTATAACCGAAATACACAAAATATCCATATTTTAACCAATGCCACATCGAGTTCACCCACTGATCAGTACGTGTTAAGCAGCAATAACATCAAACCCGAAATCGCAGATCAGGTAGCCCTGGGTTATTTTAAAAACCTCGATGAAAATAATTATGAACTGTCTGGTGAAGTGTATTACAAATGGATGCAGAATCAGATCGATTACAAGAATGCGGCGCAACTGCTGGCCAATTCAAATGTAGAGTCAGAATTGCTTTATGGAACGGGCCGGGCATATGGTTTGGAATTGTTCTTTAAAAAGAAATTCGGAAAGATCAATGGCTGGATTGGTTATACCTTATCAAAAACAGAACGGAAGTTTGCGGAACTGAATAACGGGAACTACTTCCCGGCCCGACAGGATCGCACGCATGATCTATCGGTAGTTGGTATCTATAACATGAATCAACGCTGGACTTTCTCTTCCAGCTTTATCTACAGCACCGGAAATGCCGTTACTTTTCCGGCAGGGAAGTATATCGTTGGCGGACAAACAGTATATTATTATACAGAAAGAAATGCTGGAAGAATGCCCTATAATATGCGCCTGGACTTAAGTGCCACGCTGGAAGGCAAACGCAGAGGCAGATTTCAATCCAGCTGGAACTTTGGTGTATATAATGCCCTGAACAGAAAAAATCCATATTCAATTGAGTTTATCAATGATCCGAATGAGCCAGGTAAAACCGCGGCAGAACAAACCTCTCTTTTTGGAATTATTCCTTCTGTAACCTGGAATTTTAAATTTTAACCCATGAAAAAATATTTAATATACTTGCTGATGACCACTATTGGTCTGGCATCCTGTAAAAAGATTATCCAGATTGATACCAACAATGCAGCACCACAGTTGGTTATTGAAGGGAAAATTTCAAACAGGTTAATCGAACAGCAGATTTTGATCAGTAAAACTGTGGGCTATGATGAGAAAGGGGTTTATCCCAAAGTATCAGGCGCTACAGTTAAAGTGAGTGATAACAATGGCAACACCTATGTTTTTACAGAGAAGGCGCCCGGTATTTATGTAAACCGTATGAGAGGTGTTGCTGGTATTACCTATAAAATGGATGTCACTGCTGAGGGTAAAAATTACCAGGCCAGTTCAAAAATGCCTAACCTTGTGAAGCTGGATTCTATTGGTGTGATAACCAATAACTTTTTTGGAAATGAGCGTAAAACGGCTGCTGCTTTTCTGGTAGATCCTGTAAATGAAACCAATTTTTACCACTTTAACCTGTATGTAAATGGCTTTTTTTCTGATCGGATTTATGTGAACAACGATCGCTTAACCAATGGCAATAACCTGCGGATTCAATTGTTTTATGAGGCAAATGATGATGACGATGAGGGTTTAAAAAGCGGCGATAATATTAGTGTAGAAATGGAAGGTATTGACGCCAATATTTTTAATTACTGGTACGCATTAAGCGAGCAATCTGGTGGAGGTCCGAATCAGGGGACAACACCTGCTAATCCAACATCTAATATTTCTAACGGAGCTTTAGGTTATTTTAGTGCCCATACTTTTCAAAGGTTAAGTACCACGGTAAAATAAAGATGCCGATTTTGGAATATTAAAACACCTTCAAATTTTCATTGTTTTGACTGTATGAAAGTATTTATAAGCGGTAACATTGCACAGATTGGTATAAAACAACTGGAAGAAAAAAACATAGAAATTACCCAATGGAAGGAGGATCGGCAGATTACTCCTGAAGAATTAATCGAGGCCTGTAAAGATCAGGATGCGTTAGTGAGTGTGGGCCCGAATAAAATTGATGCTAAATTTTTGAATGCTGTTAAACATTTAAAGGTTATTGCGCTTCACTCCGTAGGATTTGATCAGGTAGATGTAGCGGAGGCAAAAAAGTTAAATATTCACGTTGGCAATACACCTGGTGTTTTAAGCGGTGCTACGGCTTCTGCTGCTTTTTTATTAATGCTGGCCGTTTCCAGAAAAGCATTTTACCTGCATAAGAAAATTATAAATGGTAAGTGGCAGAATTACGAGCCTACGCCAGAATTAGGTATAGAGTTAAACGGAAAGACACTGGGCATTTTTGGATTGGGGAAAATCGGACTGGAAATGGCTAAAAAATGTGCAGGTGCTTTTCAGATGCCTGTTATTTACCACAATCGGTCTCGTAACGAAGCTGCAGAAAAAGAAATCGATGCAAAATATGTTTCCTTCGAAGAATTGCTGGCAAAAAGTGATGTCATTAGCGTTCATACTGCGCTGACGGATGAAACCAAAGATAAATTTTCGATGGATGTTTTCAAAAAAATGAAACCAAGCTCCATATTTATCAACACAGCGAGAGGTGGCATTCACAATGAAAAAGATTTAATCAAGGCATTGGAAGAAAAAATCATCTGGGGTGCGGGTTTAGATGTAACCAATCCTGAACCCATGGATAAAGATAACCCCTTATTAAATATGGATAATGCGGCTGTTTTGCCTCATATCGGCTCCGCAACGGAAGAAACACGTGATGCCATGGCGAAACTCATTGCTGAAAATGTTATTGCCGGATTGAATGGTGAGAAATTGCCGTATCCTGTTTGGTAAGTGATTTAAGTTTCCAGTGTATAAAATACGTTTACTTTTATCAGTAGTTACTCCGGATCAGTATAAAAATCTGTTGGAAACTTTGAATGACATGCCATTACCTCCCGCAGATTTAAGATGATAAGCGCAGAATAATGAAGCTGATACTTACTTATTTTTTTTAAGTGAGGTGTAAGAATCTGCGTGGATCTGCGAAATCCGCGGGAAACTCTGAATGACATGCTATTAACTCCCGTAGATTTAAATTGATAAGCGCAGAATAATGAAGTTGATGTCTACTTATTTTCTTTAAACGAGGTGTATGAATCTGCGTTGATCTGCGAAATCAGCGGGAAACTTTGAATCACACGCCATTAACTCCCGCAGATTTAAAATGATGAGCGCAGAATAATGAAGCTGATACTTACTTATTTTTTTTAAGTGAGGTGTAAGAATCTGCGTGGATCTGCGAAATCCGCGGGAAACTCTGAATGACATGCTATTAACTCCCGCAGATTTAAAATGATAAGCGCAGAATAATGAAGCTGCGTGGATCTGCGAAATCAGCGGGAACTACTAAACTATATAAATCAATTAAGACTCAGATACCATCAGTATCCGAGCCATTATAAAACCATATTACTACTATTTAACCGTATATCGTAATACCGATCTGCCTAAGTTTCCATTGGCGTCAATTCCTTCAATAATCACTTTATATTGCCCCTTTCCATCTGCATTATAAAATTCAAAAGAGGAATTTCCGGTAGCGTCTGTAATGATTTTTGGATTCCAGTAAATGGTGGTTCTTAAATCGGTTTTGTTCATATTAGCCGGAACATCATATTTAGGCGAATAGAATTGTTTCTCTTTATTATAACCTTGAGGTGAAAACGTCACTTCGTAGTTTTTAGGAAGCAAATCCAGCAATTGCGCTTTTGAGATTTTCGTTCCCTTCGGTGCTTTCTTCTGGTTAAATACAATTACTCCATTTACGTTATTTGCACGGTTTACTAAACCCAGCTCATCCCTTAAAAATACTTCAATAGATTCGATTTCATTTGGATTTAAAGTGTTAATCTGGTTCACATCAACACTCATTCCATTGATAAAAATTCCCATCGGAATCTTTTTACCGGCATTAAAGTCGCGGGTTACATAAAAGTTATTATCCTGATAGGTTACACCGGCAAGCATACCCTGCAAACAATTAATTAATAAAGCACAACCTTGTAAACGATCACCTGTTATTTCATGATCAGCCATTTGCGGAAGTCCGGTTAGGTTGGGGTAATCTTTATGGCTCACTTTCGGGGTAACAGCACCTTTAATGGTTACATCTTTTAGCGTGTGTAAATAAGAATACTGCTTTTTGCTGTTATCTAAATAAGTGGTCAGGGCACTATCAATGTTTAAAACCTCCTCTGCGGCACTGAAATTTCGGGTTAGGGTTGGTACAGGAGATCCGTTCAGGCTGATGGCCATGGCTTTATAATTGGGATTATATTTAGCCGTGATGGTTACTTTTGAAGAATCATTCAGCACTAAATTCTTAAACCTGAAATTTCCAACCGGATCTGTTATGCCTTCCAGGTTAAAACGTTTATCAGGAATGGTAAGCAATAACTGTCCTTTCCTCACCGGAATACCATTATTCATTCTTAATATTCCAGAAACTTCTATGCCCTGTTCTGGCATAAAGCTGATTTTTGGTAAGTTGCCTGCCAACACATCCGTGTACTTAAAACTGCGGTAACCTTGCGTAAGCAAGAGTACATCCAGGTCAGCATTCTTTTTAGCATCGGGTGCGTTAAAGTAATAATTAGGTTTTTCTACATACCCCTTAATATCACTGCTGAGTAATAGTCCGGTTAAAATGGTACTGGCAGCATCATCATTTGCCGGTACTTTTGTTTCGTCTACCACTGCCACAGAGAAATTTCCTTCAACAGGAGCACCATCTTTTTTAGCAGATACATTAACCTTTACTTTTTTCTTTACGCCATAAGCTGGGGTTGCAGTGGTTAAAGTGACAGCCATGTTATTTTTATGCTGAACAAATACCAATCGCTCACTTAGTGGCTTGCCTGCATCTGTAAATAAGGTGAACTGTGCAATGCCAGATGGAAACTTAGATTTCAAAATACTCGTACTATATTCTTTATTTGATAATGCCGTTTGCGCACCATAACAGATTACACCTTTACTTTGTGCTACCAGATATAGCTTTTTGCCCTGATTTTCATCGAAGAAAGCATCATTAGAAACAATTTTAACCTGAACGTTTTCAGCGTCCGTATTATCAACGGTTACTTTGATACCCTTTTCATTAACGGCCGGAAGGGGATAAGTCGCTGTAGTGCCATCCGTATAAGTTACCGTGGCTTTGTACGTTTTTCCATTTTCGGCCAGTAAATCAAAACTGCCCATCCCCAGGTGCTGGGCATTAAAAGTCGCGATTTGCTTGCCATCGCTATCGGTAACAGTTCCTTTAGCATTAATGCCTAATCCATCACTTTTAATGGCCTTGAAGGCGATTTTATTTACCAGTCCGGCAATGAGGTTTCCGCCTTCGGGAAAGAATTGAAAATCCTTACTTAAAATGGCATTGGCCAGGGTAAAGCTATTGCTTACTACATCTTTATCCGTGGTATTCAGGCTGGTGATTAATTCACCTTTTTTTAATTGATATTCGGCCTTTTGGTTGGCACTCATGGCAATTGTCAGGTAACCATTGGCATCAGTTGTACCCCTGCCTTTGGCAATCACCGTATAACTGGTTACTACCTGCCAGCTTACGTTTCTGTTGGCATAAGGCTTATTATTGGCATCTTTAAACTGCACACGGGCATCAATCTTTTCCTGTTTATCAGTAGAAGTGTTTTTATAGGTAATGTGGGTTTTAACTTCTTTATCAATCGCCTCACCTACATAGAAAGTTTTATTAAAATAAGCTGGGTTATCAAAGTTGAGCATCCACATGGTATAAGCCCTGATATGATAATTGCCTTGTTTATAATTCACCTGATCCAGAGGGAAATTTCCATTCGCCACACCGCCGGTAACAGGCAGTTTTATCGTTTGGATCAATGAATCTTTCTGGTTAATCACATCAACATAAATAATCTTACTGATTCCGGATAGCAAGTTTTGATTCTCGGTTACGTAAGCTTTAAACCAAACCGTATCTGCAATGGCATAATAAGGCTTATCAAAATGAAGATAGATTTTCTCTGACGGATAATCATTTAATGCTTTGTTGGTTTTGGCAATGAGGGTATTGATGCTAACTGTATCCGTTTGTGCTGATGAGGAAAAATGTATGGTAAATAGAAGGGTGAGGATTAAAAAGGATAGTCTAAAAATTTTCATGAATTGGAAATTAAATACTTAGGTTGTAAATATATCCAATTAAAAATAGAGCACCTAAATTGTATGCATCTTTAACACTTTTTTACATTATGTATTCAGAAAATTTACCGGAATTTCAATGTAAAAAAAACAAGCCGGCCAAAGCCAGCTTGTTCATTATACTGTTGGATATGGATTTTTTATTTGTATGCTATTACAAACTCATTTAAAGGCGTACGCACTTTTTTAAGATTCGCCAGCCAGTCGCCATTTTCATCTCTGTTCCCTAATGGTAATAAGGTTACGCTTTTTAAATGTTTTTCATTTAAGCCTAATAATTCATCCAGTTTTGAGGCATCAAAACCTTCCATAGGCGTATGGTCAACTTTTAATAAAGCGGCCTGGGCAATGGCAACACCAAAAGCCAGGTAGGCCTGTTTGGCTGCATGGTGAAAGTTTTCTTCTGCAGATCGGGATAATACCATGCCTTTTAACTGTGCTTTATAAGCATCTGTAGTATCTAAGGGCAAACCGCGTTCGGTATTCATTCTATCGAACACTTCATCAATTCCTTCTTCGGTATAATTTTCCTGGGCAGCAAAAACCAAAAGGTGAGAAGCAGCTACCACTTGCGATTGGTTATAAGCTATTGGCAAGATTTGTTCTTTTAATTCCTGGTTTGTGATGACAATAACCTTGAAAGGCTGTAAGCCTGAAGATGTTGGGGCCAACTGCGCAGCTTTTATAATTTGATCTACCTTATCTTGTTCTACAGGCTGACCATTCATTTTTTTAACGGCATAACGCCAGTTTAGTGCATCGATTAAGCTCATGGGTTATAAATTTTATCCAAATATCTGCAAAACAGTTACCTGGTATGTTGATGTATGATAAGAAAATAAATTCATGCAGGGCAAATAACTATTTCTTCTCTAGTGGTTGAGCGTTTAGTCTTAAATCACTTCTTACTGGGAAATGATCTGATAATTTTGCTTTTTCTATTTTATAGTTCAGCACTTCCAAGTTTTTGGAGGTGGCGATATAATCGATCTGAAAATTTGGAAATTTGCCATTGTAAGTGGTGCCGAAGCCCGAACCTTTTTTAATAAAAGCATTGTTAAGGTTTTGAGTAATCTGGGTCACTACATATGATGCAGGCGTATCGTTAAAATCTCCGGCAATCAGGTAAGGGGTTTTACAGTTTGCCATTTCTTTCTTCATTACGTCTACCTGACTGCTCCTTTTAAGAAAAGCACTTTTTAACATCCTTAAAATGCGTTTTGATGGCTGAATTTGTGTATTCATTTCTTTCACCTTATCAAGGTATTCATAATCCTGCTTTTCGAAAGAAATGGATTGGAAATGCACATTGTATACCCTTAAGTTTTGGCCTTTAACATCTAAATCAGTGTAGATGCTCATATTGCCGGGGAAGCCCTCCACAAATGGGATTTTACCGGAGGCTTTAATCGGGAATTTTGAAAAAATGGCTAAACCAATGGCTTCATAATCGTTTTTATTGGTCGGAACAAAAAAGAAATGGTTTGTTTTTAAAATCTTTTTCAGGCTGTCAATCGTATCGAAATCTCCTTTATAACGGGTATAAAATTCCTGGAAACAAATGATATCAGGATTTTGCTCTTTCACCACCTGGAGTATTTTTTCTTTTACTGATTCATCATTTTCACCACCATATAGTTTAAAATTATGAACATTATAGGTCATCATTCTAATGCTGTTATCCGCTTTTTCAATAGGGCCTTTATCTCCGCTAATGGAAAATGTTGCCCTTAAAGTTTTATAGCCATAGGCGATGACAACCACACTGGCCAATGCGAAAATCCATTTTTTACTCATGCACCACCAGGCGATAAAGATGATGTGAAGAAATAAAAAATATGGATAGGCTAAACCGAAAAAAGCAATAATAGGATGTTGACGCGGATCCATATTGCCCGCAACTGTTCCCAATATTAACCCTATAGCTAAAATGATCGCTATCGGAAATAATAGTTTATCCAGTAAATTATACTTTTTAGTCGACATTAATCTTTGCTTGCTTTGAATAATTTCTCTCTCTCTGTTGCAGTTAATTTATCATAGCCTGATGAAGATATTTTATCTAAAATTGCATCGATTTCTTGTTGTGATACATCTTTAAAGGCAGGTTTTTTAACGGGAGGTTTTTCATTTTTTACCACGCGTAATTTTGGTTTACGCTCAAATAATTTACTCCAGTCACGGCCACGCTGTAAACTTTTTATAAAGGCAAAGCCTAAAATCGCACCGCCGATATGGGCTAAATTTCCACCAGCATTTGCAGATGATAATCCAATAAATGAGATAAAGAAATAAACGATGGCAACCCATTTAATTTTTACTTCACCGATGAACATCATCATAATGGCATAATTGGGAACAAGCGTAGCGGTAGCCACAATGATGGCCATTACTGCTGCCGATGAACCAATAACCGTTTGCCCGATAATGCCTCCGGCGAAGGCCGGAAAAATATTTAACCCGGCAATATAAAGGAGGGCACCTGTAATTCCACCAGCCAGGTAAACAAAATGGAATTGCCTGCTTTTTAAGAAATTCATAAAGATATTCCCAAACCAGAATAGCCCAAGCATATTGAATAAAAGGTGCAGGAAACCATCATGGAAAAACATATAGGTAATTACTGTATAAAATCTGGTAGGAAGTGCAGAAATTGCTGCCGGAACACCAAAGTAATCCCTGATCCATTCGCTGATCATGAAGTCGCTTTTTGCCAGAAATAAGAATACAGAAAGAACAGCGGTAACCAGAAATATAATGGTATTTAAACCAATATATAAAAACAGCGGGTTGCCAGACTGAAATATTTTAAACTTTAAATCTCTAAAAGTATTATTCATAATAAGTGTAAAAATTGGTGTTTTTATCTTTCCATATCTTCACCAGTATGAAGCCGATTAAGGCCCCGCCCAAATGTGCATAATGTGCCACAGAATCACCTTCAAACTGACCCACGCCTAAAAACAATTCCACCAGAATATAAAAAGGAATAATATACTTTGCTTTTACGGGCACCGGAATGAACATAATCATGAGTTCCGCATTCGGATAAAGCATACCAAAGGCAACTAAAAGTCCGAAAATGGCACCTGATGCGCCTACCATTGGTGTGGTGTAAATATCAATTAATTTTGATAATTGCTGATTGTTTAAACCTTTTATATTGGCTTCAACCATGCTGGTGGCAAAATCAACTGAAACGGCACCCGGGTTAACAACAGCACCAGTTATCTGATAGGTTTCGAAGGCCTGCACGCCTAACTGCAAAGCAAGCGCACCAAGTCCGGTTATTAAATAAAAAATCAAGAATTTTTTAGCACCCCAACGTGCTTCCAATAGCGTACCGAAGGAATAAAGCGCAAACATGTTAAAGAAAATATGTGCCCAGCCACCATGCATAAACATGTAGGTAATGGGTTGCCATGGCCTGGCCATTGGTGAATCAAAGTAAAAAGCACCAAGACTAAAGCCCAATCTGATTCCTTTGGTTTCGAAATATAAGGTAGCCAGAAAGAATAATATATTGATGATCAGCAGGTTTTTAACTACTGGTGGAATATGTATGTTGTTCATTTATTGTTTTCTTCTATCGTTTTTCGTTTTTTGTTGATCGCCTATTGTTTAGGGTTTAGGTTGTCAAGCTTTTAGCTTTCAACTTTTTACTTTCCTCACTTCTCAAATTTTTTATCCAGTTCTGCTAATGTAATCGTTTGGATAACTGGTTTTCCGCTCACGCTAAAGTTAGGCGTTTTACAGGCAAAAAGTTCATCAATCAGCGTATTCATTTCCTCCTGCGCTAAAGCTGTACCTGCTTTTATGGCACTGTTTTTAGCCAGACTCCTTGCCAGGCGATCGCGCTTACTTAACTTTAATTCTTGCTGGGTGTTTTTAAAACCTTCAATTAATTGTTCAAAAAGTTGCGTTTCATTAATGCTGCTGCTTCCCAGGTCTACGGGAACACCCTCTACCACCAACGTATTTTTACCGAATTCCCGTACATCGAAGCCTAAACTTTTTATATCATCCAGTAAACTTTTAGCCAGTTCGAAATCATTGGCGTTTAAAGTAATGGTTTGGGGAAACAAACTTTGCTGCGATGCACCTTTGCGGTCATCCAGATGTATGAGAAAACGTTCATACAGGATTCGTTCATGTGCCATCTGCTGATCAATCACCATTAAGCCTGATTTAATCTGCGACACAATATAGCGGTTATGCAATTGCATGTACTGCTTTTTTGATGTTTCAATTTCGTGACTGTCTTCTGCGTAAATGGATGTTTGTTCAACAACAGGTTGGTCAGTAATCTCATATAAGGAACCCCAGTTTTTGGCACTGGGTTTTGCATCGTAATTTCTGGGCGAGGAGGAATAACCGGAGGTTGAACTGCTATCACTGGCAAAGGGATTAAAATCCGGGTTAAAGTTGATACTTGGTGGAACAATATCTTCCACGGCCTTTTGCGTGATCATATTACTGAAGCCTGTTTCCTGGTCAAAATCTAACGTGGGTGCAATGTTATACCGACCGATGGAACGTTTTACAGCCGATTTTAAAATCGCATAAATGGATTTTTCATCCAGGTATTTGATTTCCGTTTTGGTTGGGTGAACGTTGACATCAATTTTTGCAGGATCAATTTCGATAAACAACACGTAAAGCGGATAACTGTCATCAGGTAAAAGATCTTCAAAGGCAGAACTAACGGCGTGATTAAGGTATGGATCTTTTATAAAACGGTTGTTCACGAAAAAGAACTGCTCTCCCCTCGTTTTCTTAGCGAAGGCAGGTTTACCGATATATCCTTTTAAATTTATGATGGTTGTTTCCTCTTCAACAGGAACCAGTCGTTCATTGTAATTATTGCCAAAAAGATGTACAATCCGCTGCTTCAAATTACCTTTAGGAAGGTTGAAAATCTCTGTTCCATCGTGGTGCAAACTAAAAAATACAGCAGGATGTGCCAATGCCACACGTTGAAATTCATCAATGATATGGCGCATTTCTACCGGATTGCTTTTTAAAAAGTTTCTCCGGGCAGGCGTATTAAAAAACAGATTTTTAATAGAAATTTGAGTGCCCGCTGCTGTAGCAACCGGTTCCTGTGCAATGACCTGTGCGCCTTCAATGGAAATACAGGTGCCAATCTCATCTTCATGCCTGCGGGTTTTCATTTCCACCTGTGCAATCGCGGCGATGGAGGCCATGGCTTCACCACGAAAACCCATGGTGCGAATGGCAAATAAATCTTCTGCCTTTTTTACCTTCGAAGTGGCATGGCGTTCAAAGCACATGCGTGCATCCGTTACACTCATCCCACAACCATTATCTACGATCTGTATCAGTGCTTTACCAGCATCCTTAATCACCAGTTGTATTTTATCTGCACCGGCATCAATAGCATTTTCAAGCAATTCTTTTACCGCCGAAGCTGGCCTTTGAACAACTTCTCCGGCAGCAATCTGGTTGGCAACAGCATCGGGCAATAAGTGAATAATATCAGTCATGTAATATGGCAATGTGAATGGGCTAAATTATAGAAAATAAGCTTAATGAAACGGATTTGTTTAAAACTCAACATGTAAATGACGGATATTGGGGTGGTAAAAATGGATTAAAATATAATTGTTGTGAATTAGTAATTTCTTTATAAAGCATTATTAACCTGAGCAAATGAAATTAAAACTGTCCCTTTGCTCATCCTTGAAAATAAGAGGTGGAATAAACTGAACTTTGGTATAATGTAAGTTCACCTTTTAGCGAGATACAAAGATCTCTCCACTGCGGTCGAGAGGACGACGCTATTGGTAGGAGAAATATTTTTTCATAGGCCTTTCTCTTCCAAGGCGAAAGGTGCCTATAGACGGATAGGGGCTCTTATTTTATTCCGCTACAAAGTAGATTTTTAAAAGTCAAATCACTACAATTTTCTATCTTTAGCCGTATGAAACGAAATAAATTAGTGGTTCTGGCTGCTGTAAGTTTTTTTAATATTCTCTGTTTAATGGCTTGTGCACAAGATCATACCAACAACGAAAGGAAGCTTTCCATTGCTAATAGTATTGCTAAAACCATCGTGGTATTAAATAATCAGGATTTGGTTATTCCCTTAAAATCGCTGGAAAAAAAGACTATTGCTTCGGTCAGCTTAGGTTTTGCCTACAGTATGGTTTTTGATAGTCTGTCTAATAAATATGATAAGGTAACTTCTTTTTCTGCAGCGAATTATCAAGATAGTGTTAACCTGAATGATCTGGAAGATGACCTGAAATACTATAACACCGTATTGGTTTCTATTGATGATCAACACCTCACTAATACCAGGTATATTAATTTTATCAATAGCATCAGCAAAACAAAAAAAGTAATTATAGCTTTTTTTGGTAACGGGCCGGGTTTAAAAACCTTTGATGCCTTGCAATCGCCAATTGTTTTTACTGCACAAAATAATGCAGATGCTGCGGCTTTGGTTCCGCAATATATTTTTGGTGGCATTGCGGCAGAGAATAAACTCACCACTACTTTTTCAGCACGTTATACCTTGGGTTCTGGCTTTATAACTGCTAAAACAAGGTTGAAATACACGGTTCCAGAAGATGCCGGACTAAATTCAAATGGTTTAAGTGAAATTGATGCCATTGCGGCTGAAGCCATCAGCCAGAAAGCTACACCAGGTTTGGTTGTTTTAGTCGCCAAAGATGGTAAGGTAATTTTCAATAAGGCCTATGGAACACATACTTATGATACCACAGTACCTGATCAGGTTACTGATATTTTTGATTTAGCTTCAGTGACTAAAATTGCCGCTACTACCCCTGCTGTAATGCGTTTAGTTGAAGAAGGAAAACTGAAACTAGATACCACTATTGGTACCTATATTGCCAAAGCCCGTACTTCTCCAATGAACAATATTCAGGTGAGGGAAGTGATGCTGCACCAGGCAGGTTTTATTCCATATATTCCTTTTCATGATTATGTAAAAACCGGCGATTACAGCAGAGATTCATCTGCCGCTTTTCCTACTAAAGTGGCGGATCAGTATTACATTAAGAAAGGTTTCTTTAAAGATTTTATGTGGCCAAAAATGCTCAATTCGCCCATCAGAACACGTGGTAAATATGTATACAGCGATATCAGCATGTATGTGATGAAAGATATTGTAGAGCACATCAGTGAGGAACCATTAAATCAGTATGCTTACGAGCAGTTTTATAAACCTCTTGGCATGCAAACTGCAGGGTTTTTACCGAGAAACAGATTCAGTAAGGATCAGATCATCCCAACAGAACAAGATACTTATTTCAGAAAAACATTGTTGGTAGGTTATGTTCATGATCAGGGTGCAGCCTTGGCGGGAGGTGTTTCAGGCCATGCAGGCTTATTTGCCAGCGCAAATGATCTGGCTATCATGTACCAAATGCTTTTAAACCGCGGGACTTATGGCGGAACGGAATATTTTAAACCCCAAACGGTAGATATGTTTACCGCAAAGCAATCTAATGTAAGCCGTCGTGGTTTAGGTTTCGATCGCTGGGATCCGGATAGCACCAAACATTATCCTTCTAATTTAGCATCGCCGCAAACTTATGGTCATACCGGTTATACCGGAACCTGCGTGTGGGTAGATCCATCTCGGGGTTTAGTCTATATTTTCTTATCAAACCGGGTGAACCCAACAGTGACGGATAAATTATCAAATCTTAAAATTAGAGGCAGAATACAGGATGTGGTGAATAAGGCGATTGACGACTCGAAAAAATAAAGCTAAAAAGTTGTCAACTCTAAATAGTCAATTGGCTAGAAAGTTGGCAACTTTAAATAAGTTTTATCATAAAGTGTTTTACACTTAAAATCTACCTTATAAAGTTAAGCTTAACTTATAAACAGTTGTATTTAGCTCCGCTGTATCACGGTCTTCACATAGCAAAAATTCAAGCCGGTCTTTTTCCTGTTTAAATAAGGCAATCCCTTCAAACTTATGCTGACCTGGAATTTTATAACTAAAGCTGAGTTTTAAGTTTTGTAAATCAATGCTTCCGATAAAGCTTCCCAGAATCTCACCATCATGATAAGTTGATTGAGTATCTTCAGCAGTAGCAATGAAAAAAATATTCTTTCCTACCTGTATCGCATCGGTAAAGGAAGATTCTACATGGTTGATATGAGGCAATTGAACCGGACTAAATTTAATCTCGCTCACAACTGTTAAATCATTCCCCATTAAGGTAAATATTCCGTTTTTTCCTTCCTGACCATTTCCCCTGTTAAATAGCAACCACTGCTTGCCGGTAAAAATAGCACCTTCAATATTAAAATTCTTAAGGTCAATCCCGGCCACTTGCCGCATCTTTTCATAGGTTTTATTTACATTTTGAGCCTTAATTTTCTTAGTATTTAAATCGTATACAATTAGGCGGTTCCGGTTTAGTGTAGAGCCAGAACCCAAAATATAAAGTGTGTTTTCAGAATGACAGAGCACCTCAAAATCTGGTTTCAGGGATTTCGGAATGTTTTCTTTCCGGATAAGGGTCTGATCGAATAAAATCTGAATCTTTTCCAATCTATTGCTGCTCAGGTCGTATTGATTTAAAAAGGCACTATTATCACCTACAATATATAGCTGTTCGGCATTTGAAAATATACCGGAAGCAGAGCCAATACCTTTTATCTGTCTGAAAATTTCTAATTGAATGGAATACATATTTTAAGGTAAACAAAAAAGCATCGATTTTAGCCGATGCTTTTATATTATTTAACTCCGGACTATGGACTTCCGACTCCGGACTTCCAACGCCAAACTATTTCTTCAAACCAATCTCTCTCAATCTTTCATCAAGGTACTCACCGGCAGTCATGTCGCTGTAAGCTTTTGGATGTTCAGCATCAATGGTAGATGATAAACTGGTTAAATCCATGTCGCTACGTGGGTGCAGGAAGAATGGTACCGAGAAACGGGATGTTTTCATTAATTCACGAGGTGGATTAACCACTCTGTGGGTAGTAGATTTTAATTTATTATTGGTTAAACGCTGCAGCATATCGCCAACATTTACCACAATATCGGTATGGTGCGCCTTAATCGGTAACCACTCATTGCTTCGGGTTAAAACCTCTAAACCATCGGCACTTGCACCAATCAATAAAGTAATCAAATTAATGTCTTCATGTGCACCTGCACGAACAGCATCATCAGGAATAACTTCAGGGTTTTCAATAGGGAAGTAATGAATACCTCTCAAAATGGAGTTGCCATTGTGAACATGTTGATCAAAATAGTTTACGGGCAATTCAAGATAGGTTGCAATTGCACGTAAAAGATGTGTTCCATTTTCTTCCAGTTTCTTGTAAATATCGCCCGTAACCTGGTTAAATTCTGGCAGCTCTTCTAAAACTTCATTGTCGGGATATTGCTCCTTTACCGGATCGCCATCCGTCACTTCCTGTCCAATCTGCCAGAACTCTTTTAAATCCGGCGTTTTGGCACCCTTTGCTGTTTCCTTGCCTGCGCTCGTATATCCACGTTGACCAGCAAGCTCTGGTTTCTCATATTTCTTTTTAATATCTAAAGGCAAAGCAAAAGCAGCACGGATGTTTTCATACAGCTTGTCAATTAATTCCTGGCTTAGACCATGGTTGGTAATGGTTACAAAACCCGAATCGTTGAAGGCCCTGCCCAACTCATCAGAAAATTTTTTACGTTCTTCTTCAGTTCCATTGATATAAGAACCCAAATCCAAACAGGGAATATACGGTGTAGACATGATTTTAAATTTAATGTTTACGAATTTAGAAAAGAATTGTTAATAAGTGTCTTTAAGGTAAATAAGATGGAGCTAAAAAATTAATGATCAGATTTTTAAGTTATTAACATAAACACAAGAAAAGACAAAATGTTGGGTTTGTCATGAAAAATCCATTATTGTTTAATCTTAAACCATGATGGGTTTTATTTCGTAATATTAATAACAAGGATATTTTAGCTGAAAGTTTCGAATGTATCAGATAAAGTATTTAGTATCCTGAAATAAACACACAAAGCACATGAAAAAAATAATTTTAATTCTATTGTCTGTCTTAGCCTTAAATCAGGCCAATGCACAAGGGAAAAAAACAGAAAAGGCAACCTTTGGAATGGGTTGTTTCTGGTGTACTGAAGCCATCTTTCAGCGTTTAAAAGGAGTTACTGCCGTAAAATCAGGTTATGAAGGTGGGCAATTAGCTAATCCAACTTACGAAGAAGTTTGTACAGGTAATACGGGTCATGCTGAAGTTTTACAGGTTACTTACAACCCGATGGAAATTTCTTACGATGAATTATTGGAAGTTTTCTGGAAAAGCCATGATCCAACTACTTTAAACCGTCAGGGTGCAGATTCCGGAACACAATACCGTTCAGTGATTTTTTACCATACACCAGAACAAAAAGCCCTGGCTGAAAAGTATAAGGCAGAATTAAACAAAACAAATGCCTATGGTAAAAAAGTAGTAACAGCCATAGAAGCAGCAAAGCCATTTTATGTTGCGGAAAGCTATCATCAAAATTATTTTAACAAAAACGGCAATGAAGCCTATTGCAGATTAGTTATTCAACCTAAAATTGAAAAACTGGAAAAAATCTTTAAATCGAAATTGAAGAAATAACGAATAATCTAGAGTTCCTGACCGTGATTGGCATTATGCAATCAAGTTCAGGAACTTTTTTCGTAGTTGATAGTCAATTTCACCTATCCTTTTCATTGAAGAATTGTCAATTAACCATTCAGTTGGTTAAACAATTTTTCATTCCTCAAACTTTACGCTGGTAAATATTACATTTGCAATATGAATACTGGCTTACAGCTTTATAATACGCTTTCACGTAAGAAAGAACTTTTTCAACCACTTAATGCAAACCATGTGGGCATGTATGTATGTGGCCCTACAGTTTACAGCGATGTGCATTTAGGCAATTGCCGTACCTTTATATCTTTCGATTTAATTTTCAGGTACCTTAAATATTTAGGTTTTAAGGTTCGTTATGTGCGTAATATTACCGATGCCGGCCACCTGGAAGGTGATCGCGATGAAGGAGATGATAAATTTGCCAAACGTGCTAAACTGGAACAGTTGGAGCCTATGGAAATTGTACAGAAATACACTTTAGGTTTTCATGATGTGTTACGCATGTTTAATACTTTACCTCCGAGTATAGAACCTACAGCAACCGGTCACATCATCGAGCAGATTGAAATGATTAAGGTCATTATCGCCAATGGTTACGGTTACGAGATTGGTGGCAATGTTTATTTTGATGTTGAAAAATACAGCAAGGAATATAATTACACCATCCTCACCAACAGAAATCTGGAGGATATGCTCAATAACACCCGTGAATTGGGTGGCCAGGATGAAAAACGCGGCCGTTTAGATTTTGCCTTATGGATTAAAGCAAAACCAGAAACCTTAATGCAATGGCAATCGCCCTGGGGTTTGGGTTTTCCAGGCTGGCACATCGAATGTTCAGCCATGAGCGCTAAATACCTGGGCGATGAATTTGATATTCACGGCGGTGGGATGGATCTTGCAGCTACACATCATACCAATGAAATCGCGCAATCTGAAGCCTGCAGCCATAAACAGCCTGCCCGTTACTGGATGCACACCAATATGCTTACGGTAAATGGTACGCGGATGTCCAAATCTGCAGGTAATGGTTTTCTCCCTTTAGAATTATTCACTGGTGATCATCCGCTCCTGAAAAAAGGCTATAGCCCGATGACGGTTAAGTTTTTTATGCTTCAGGCACACTACCGCAGTACACTGGATTTCTCAAATGATGCTTTGGATGCTTCTGAAAAAGGTTTCAGAAGGCTAATGGCCGCGATTAGTTTGCTGGATAAATTAACCGTATCCGACACAAGTGACTTTAATATAGAAGGAATCAAAGAGAAGTGCATCAATGCAATGAACGATGATTTTAACAGCCCGATTTTAATTGCCGAATTATTTGAAGCCGTTAGAATTATCAACACAGTATATGATGGAAAAGCCAAAATTTCTGCAGATCAGCTGGAGCAGTTAAAGCAATTGATTAACGACTTCGTTTTTGATATCCTCGGACTAAAAGATGAAGATGCCGGAAGTAATGACCTGAACGGTGTGTTGGATATGGTGATTGATCTGCGTACAGAGGCTAAGGCCAATAAGGATTATGCTACATCTGATAAAATCAGAATTGGTTTGCAGGAACTGGGCATTCAATTGAAAGATAGTAAAGAAGGAACAACCTGGAGTAAGGCATAATTAAGTCCGGAGTCTTAAGTCGGGAGTCTTAGGTCGGGAGTTTGGCGTCTGCCTGATTAAATGGCCAGCTATAAAATTTACCAAATGAATAAAAAACTTTTAATCATCCCATTAATTGGATTTATGGCATTTCAGGGATGTAAAAACAAATCGAAAACTGAAGCTACTGAAAATTCTTCCGGTGAGGAGGTCAAATTGGTTTCGCCAGCATTTAATGCTGATAGTGCCTACGTTTATACAAAGGCCCAGGTTGATTTTGGTCCGCGTATTCCGGGTACGCCAGCGCATCAGAAATGTGCAGATTACCTGGTGGCTAAGCTTAAATCTTTTGGTGCGACAGTCGAAATAACAGGTGAAAAAACCAGGACTTACGATGGGAAAACTTTTCAATTGAAAAATATTGAGGCCAGTTTTAATCCGGAGAAGAGAGAAAGGGTGCTGATTACCGCACATTGGGATGCCCGTCCGTTTTCTGATCAGGATACTGATCCATCGAATCATGATAAACCATTTGATGCGGCGAACGATGGTGCCAGTGGCGTAGCCGTAATTTTAGAAATGGCTCGCCAGATCGAGAAAAAACAGCCCAATGTAGGTATCGATTTTGTGCTGTGGGATCTGGAAGACTACGGTAAAGCAAATGATGAAACACCAGATGAGGTAACCTGGTGTTTAGGCTCTCAGTATTGGTCTAAAAATGCCATCGCAAAAGGCTATAAAGCCCGTTATGGTATCAATCTGGATATGGTTGGCGGCGGTAATGCACAATTTACGCAGGATGAAATTTCACGGCAGTCGGCACCGGCGGTGGTAAACAATGTATGGGCTATCGGTAATGAGATTGGCTATGGTTCCTATTTTGTAAATCTGCCCAGCGGAAAACTGGTTGATGATCATTTCTGGATGAACAAGGCTGGTATACCTTCAATAGATATTATCCATTATAACGATAACAGTGGTTTTTATATCAACTGGCATACACAATTGGATAACCTGGCCAATATTGATCGGAATACGCTTAAAGCTACCGGACAAACCGTACTGGAAACCATCTTTCGCGAAAAATAAATTGTGTAATTGTTAATTACTTTTAAAGTCAGCGAACTGATAAAATTTTATATTCGCACAACTATACTTAAACACATATAATGAAAACAATATTTTCAACAGCAATCGTATCACTTTTAGCGCTGAGTGCATTTGCGCAAAAAAATGATGGAACTACAAAATCTCTGGTTAATGCAGAAAAAGATTTCGCAAAATCGGTTGCAAAAAGTGGCGATAAAGATGCCTATCTGGCACATTCATTAGCGAGTGCTTTGGTGTTTCGTCCAAATCCGGTTAATGTGAAAACATATTATAATGCCCAAACCAATAGCGAAAAATCAGTTACCTGGGAGCCTAACTTAGCGCAGGTTTCACACAGTGGTGATTTAGGTTTTACTACCGGTCCGTATATGGTTGATGGTGCAGAGAAAAAATATGGCCAATATTTATCCATCTGGAAATCAGAAAATGGTAAATGGAAGCTGGCTATTGATTTGGAAACCTCAAGCAATAAGCCGCTGGGTCAAACCGCAGCAAAATTTATTGAACCGAAAGATCATGTTGCACCCAAGTTTTTAAATGAAAAAGAAATTAAAGCCGGAAAGGATATTATTCTCACCACTGAGAAAACCTTGAATACCTTTTTAAAAACGCATGGTGTTGCAGCTTTTGGTGGTTTCTTGACAGATGATGCAAGAGTGTTATTCCCAGGGAATGACCTGATCACCGGGAAAGGTAAAATTGTTTCGTTTTATAACGGAATGATTAGTAAAATCAACCTGAAAACCACAGGCGTAGATAAAGCCTTGGGCAGTGATTTAGCCTATACCTTCGGAGTAGCCACCATAGATTATAAAGCAGATTTACGTGAAAGTTTTAATTACGTTTTCGTATATGAAAAAGCCACTGATGCGAGCTGGAACCTGATTGTACAAGCATTTGTTCCCGCTGAAAGATAGTAACCCAAAATGTGAATTAAACGAGCTTTCTGTAAAAGGAAAGCTTTTTTTATTTCTAACGGGCGAAGAATGCAAACCTGTTATCCAATTATTTTACAACTTAAATCCGGGTTTTACGTTTACCCTAAAAACAAAATTTATGCATAAAAAACTATTTATCCTATCTGCTATCATGCTGTTGTTCTTTCAGGCGTCGGCACAAAAAAGGAAGTTTGATGTTCAGGGCAAAGCAGGAGCGAGAGGCATTATGCCCGAAAATACAATTGAAGGCATGTTGAAAGCCCTGGATTTAGGCGTAACCACATTAGAGATGGATGCGGTAATTTCAAAGGATAAACAGGTTGTTTTATCTCAGGAACCTTATTTTAACAATGAAATTTCATTATTGCCCAATGGCAAGCCCATTTCTTTTAAGGATCAGAAAAACTACAATATTTATCAGATGGATTATGAGCAGGTGAAAAAATTTGATGTAGGAAGTAAGATTCATGCCCGTTTTCCAGGGCAAATGAAATTCAAGGCTTATAAACCTTTGCTCTCCGAAACGATAGATGCTGTAGAAGCCTATATAAAGGAACACCGCTTAGCCAAACCGGTTTACAGTATTGAAACCAAAACCATCAAAAATGGCGATAATGAATTCCATCCGGAACCTGCAGAATTTATAGAATTGATTATGGATGTAGTGAATGCTAAAAAAATCGCTAAAAGGGTAATCATCGAATCTTTTGATATGCGAACCTTACAATATCTACATGAAAAATATCCTAAAGTGAAAACTTCCTTACTCATTGATGAGAAAGAACCTTTTGAGGATTATATTGAAAAATTAGGTTTTAAACCTACCATCTATAGCCCATATTCGGTTCTGGTTGGCAAAGGCCTGGTGGATCGTTGCCATGAAATGGGTATTAAAATCATTCCATGGACGGTGAATACGGTTAAGGATCTGAAGTATTTTATGAGCCTGGGGGTAGACGGTGTCATTACTGATTTTCCCAATCTGATGCATCAGGTGAAATAAAATCCATAAAAAAAGCGATGATGTCATCGCTTTTTTTATTCCTGTAATTTTCTAGTGGTGAGATGCCTCGCCCTCTTCAGCTTTTGAATGTGGCTTCTCCGTTTTCTCATGAGAAGTTGATTCTTCTGCATGATGAAAAATTGGTCTGGTGAATGCTACAAGAAGAATTAAAACAATAATCCATGCGGCTAAAGGTAGTGTCCAAATCCCTTTTGTTTCCTGAACCGGAGCGTGTGAATCGTGAGCTGACATATTTAATATTTTTGATTTTTAAATGAATGCTGTGATAAGTGTGGTAAAGATAATAACAAAAAATATAAAATAAAGATTTACAATGTGATTTGTCGTGCAGATAATTAATGCTTGTTCGTTTTAAATGTAAATTAATTATCCGGCTGCCGGATCAGGAATGAAGCGCATAATAGATAGCGATTTTAACAGGTTTTGATCATTGTAGGATAGGGTTATATAATGACGACCTTTTTTAAAAAGCAGCTTTGTACCATTTGAATAGAAGCTGCCATCACTAAGTTTTGACTTTTTTACATTATACTTCTTAAATTTAGCCATGGCCTCATCGATTGTCGTTTTATTCAGTACCAGATTAAAAGGCAAGCCTGAAAGGATGATATACCGATCGTCGGGAATACTGAACCAGATATCATTGACTGTCTTCTTATCTCCGATATTGGTGTAGACGCCTAAACCTGATGAGGTAATCCATTCTGCATATCGCTCTCCATCATTCTCATCATCTGTAATAATGGTTTTTGCATGTAAAGCTGCAGAAATTTTATCAGTGGTTTGTGGGAGAATAAATTCAGCATTTTTATCTAGTAAAGTGTTTAAGCCAGCATTTTTTTGAGCAAAAGCAGTTGCTAATAACAATTGAAACAGGATAAAAAGGGTGAATGCTTTGGTTTTCATCTGAATGTTTTTAGGATTAAACAATTTATGTTTAAAGATATCAAAATAAACAAATGATAAAAAGTACTACCTGGAAAATGAAAATTAAGAAGGTATTATGTTAAATCAAAGATGCTAGAAAAGATCTTTGATAATCTTCTCAATAGATAAGCCTTCTGCTTCCGCACGGTAATTGCGAACAATTCGGTGGCGAAGAATCGGTTCTGCAACCGCCTGAACATCTTCGATATCTGGGGCGTATTTGCCAGTTACGGCAGCATGGCATTTCGCACCCAAAACAAGAAACTGTGAAGCCCTTGGGCCAGCACCCCAACTGATGTATTTATTTACCGCCTCTGTTGCAAATTCACTATGTGGACGAGTTTTAGAAGCCAGCTTTACCGCGTATTCCAAAACATTATCGGTTACCGGAATTTCCCTGATCAGTTGTTGGAAGTATTGAATATCATCTGCATGAATAATTTTTTGTAACTGAATGGTTTTGTTACTGGTGGTGTTCCGGACAATATTCAACTCATCTGCAAATGACGGGTAGTTTAACTGGATATTAAACATAAACCGATCCAGCTGTGCCTCAGGCAGGGGATAGGTACCTTCCTGTTCGATCGGATTTTGAGTCGCTAAAACAAAAAAGGGTTTGGGTAAAACGTGGGTTTGTCCGGCGGCGGTAACTGATTTTTCCTGCATGGCTTCCAGCAAGGCTGCCTGTGTTTTTGGAGGCGTCCGGTTAATCTCATCCGCCAGGATAATATTAGAGAAAACAGGCCCTTTGATAAATTTAAAGTGCCTGTCTTCTCCTAAAATTTCTGCGCCAATAATATCACTTGGCATTAAATCCGGTGTAAATTGAATCCGGTTAAAGTCCAGATCCAGTACTGCAGCTACAGTTTGAACGAGTAGGGTTTTAGCCAATCCGGGAACGCCAACCAGCAGACAGTGTCCGTTACTGAAGATGGCGATTAAAACAGATTTGATGATTTCATCTTGCCCAACAACCACTTTACCAATTTCAGCTTTAATGTTATTGAAAGCCAGGTGAAGTGCGTTGACAGCTTCTACTTCATTTTTGTACTGCATTCGTTTTATTTTGCGGCTGTGGAGGTTTTAGTCCAGATTTTTAACTCATTACAAGTGTTGAATTCATCGTCAATTTTAATATAAGTGCTTTCACGACGTTTTTCAAACCATTCGCTTAAAGTACGATTAATTTTATCACTTTGGGCAGCATCCCTGATTTTTGGAAAATCCTGAGCAAGATTAGCTTTATGAGGTGGAATTTTCGACTTTAAATACAATATGCGATAGGCTTGTTTGCCATCGGCAGCGGTATAAAGATTGGGCTTTGAAACGGCTCCGATTTTCATCGTATCAATCACTAAAAATACAGATGGATCTAACTTGTCAATCGGAATGAAAGTACTTCTGGCCTGTACATTTTCTGCGTTCAGCATCATTCCGCCATTAAATTTCGTTTCCTTGTTATCAGAATATAAACTTGCTGCGGCGGCAAAACTTACCTTTTTTGAAGCAATATTATTGTAAATACTATCGGCATGAAGTTTTAAACGGGTTAAACTTTCAGGCGTTGTTGCTGGTCTTACCAATATATGACGCGCATGTACCTGTTCACCACGGCGTTCAATCACCTGTAAAATGTGAAAACCAAATTCTGTTTCAAAAACAGGAGACATTTCGCCGGCTTTAAGTTTAAAAGCCCAGGCTGTAAATTCTTTCGCCATGGTACTCCGGTCAAAGAAGCCTAAATCACCACCATCAGCTGATGAGCCTGGATCTTCAGAATAGGTTTTAGCCAGAACACCAAAATCATCACCACCTTTTATTCTTAAACGAAGGGCTTCAATCTTATCATGAAATCTTTGTTTCTCTGCTTTGGTTAGTTTCGGGTCTAAGATAATTTCTCCAACTTCCACTTCAGTGTTAAATTCAGGAATACTATCGCCAAGGCTTTTGAAGTATTTTTCAACCTCCATTGGTGTGACATTAATGTTTTCGGTAATTTTTGCCTGCATTTTCTGAGCAATCAATTCATCTTTTACTGACGGTCTGATCTCATCTTTATACTGCAATACAGATTTGTTTAAGAACTGTTCTAAACGCTCTTGACCGCCTGCACGCTGCATACTGTAACGCATCCGTTTATTCACTTCATCATCAACCTGTCCATCCTCAACCATAACCGAATCGATTTCTGCCTGTTGCTTTAAAAGTTTCTGGGTAAGTGTGTTTTGTAAAATCTTACATTTAACATCCTCATTTGCAGGATTGCCCTGGTAAAGATATTGTGTGTATTGTTGATTTAAATCAGAAAGGAGTACAATATTATTTCCTACAACAGCAGCAACTTTATCAATGTTATGTTTTCCTGTTTGAGCATAACTGTTTAAAAATAAGCAAATTAATGCGGTTGCTACTAAAAAAACTTTTTTCATTCTATTATTTATATTTTGCAATTATTATACGTATTCAGTATCAGTTTTTAAGGTTTGGTGAGTTTTTTCAATTCGCTTTCATTCACCTTAATCTGATATTTTTGTTTCAGGCCTTTAAGCCATTTTTCTTCCAGGTCTTGCTGGTAATCTGCGATCACTTCGCCTTTGATTTCACTTAAAGGTGCATGATAGTTCTTTTTGTGATCCTGGTAAAAATCCCTGATCTCCTGTTCATCCTCCTGTGCCTTACTCCAGATTTTCTGCTCAGAAACATTAAACATTAAAACGCCTTCACGGTATTCGTTGAGCAAAAAGTCGTAGTTTTTATTGACCCCGTTATTTTTTTTATGGGTTTCCAACGCAGTTTCATAAGCCTTAATTTCTTCCAGGTATACCTGATTTTTATCCAGCCCCATTTCGCGGGCATCCAAAACCTTCAGTTTAAAATTTATATACAAGTTCAGATAGGATGCTAACTCAGCATAATCTGAACTTACGCTACCCTTGTGGCTTTTTTTATAAGCCCAGAGAAATTCCTTTGAACTTATGGGTTTAGCATCAATTACAGCAACGTTTTGGGCAAACGAATAACTGCAAATAAAGCCGAAAACGAATAAGCCATAAGCCTTTTTTACATGGAGCACTCTGTAAATTTTAAAGGATAAAAGTAACAATAAGCGGCGCTATTATAAGATATTTAACTAATTTTAACAGAAATTATTATCCTGCAAAAATACGAATGGAAAACCAGCTTACCAACAATGCGAACGCTTTACGTTTATTTTTTACTGAAGAAGTATTTTTAGTGAAAGATGAAAGTGTGGAAATATCTCATCATGTTGCTGCAGAGCCTGTTTTAGAGGAGGCTTCTGTTGTAAGTAAAGTAGATACTAATGTTGCTGCACCCTTGGTTCATGCGGAAATTTCTTTGCCAGAGGATATCGAAATACCCAAAAACAAAACTGAAAACGGGGAAATTCTGCCTAATATAGCAGACTCAGTGACTGAAAAATCATTTAAGTTTTTGGGCGGAAATAAAAAATCAGTTTTGATTTTAGTGAATGATGGAACGAATGATGTGAGCACTGAACAGGGTAAAGAATTACTTCGGAAAATTGTAAAAGCTATAGATTTAGGAACTGCTGATTTTGCCTTGGTAAATTATGCTAATTATCCAGGCACTACCTTTGCATCTTTTCACCAGTTTTTCAAACCTGTAATTATGCTTTCTTTCGGTGTTGAAATTGCTGATTTACAATTGGAATACGAATGGCAAAATGAAATTATTAAACATGAAACTACTCGGATAATCTTTGCACCGAATCTGCACTATCTTGATGGTGATTTAGGTGCCAAGAAGTTGCTTTGGGCAAATCTTCAGAAAATTAAATAGTATCAAGTTGTTCGTATCAATTATCAAAATATTGTGTAAGTCAATTAATCAGGTTATTTTATAACATCAGTTGCACAACTTTCTCAAAAACCTAACTACCTAAGCACTTAATCCTAATGCATAAACTCGTTTTCGCCACCAACAATCAACATAAAACAGATGAAATCCGCCTGGCACTTGCTGGCCAGTATGAAATTTTAAACCTGAATGATATTGGTTGTACTGAAGACATTCCGGAAACGGCCGATACTTTTGAAGGCAATGCCACACTAAAAAGCAGTTATGTGGTAGAAAATTTTAAACTTGACTGTTTTGCCGACGACAGTGGTTTGGAAATCGAAGCCTTAAACAATGAACCTGGTATTTTTTCTGCCCGTTACAGTGGGAGCAGGGATACGGTAGAAAACATGCAGCTGGTTTTACAGAAATTAAAAGGGCAGACCAATCGTAGGGCAAAATTTAAAACGGTGATCTCACTCATGATCGCTGGGCAAAACCATATTTTTGAAGGGGTAATTGAAGGAACCATCAGAGAAAGCTTATCCGGCATTAAAGGATTTGGCTATGACCCTATTTTTCAGCCGAATGGTTATGATATTACCTTTGCTGAAATGGAGATGGAGGAGAAAAACAAAATCAGCCATAGGGCCATTGCACTGAAAAAGATGATGGAGTTTTTGAAAGGATAATGGATCATTTAATCTAACGTAGAAGTTATTGTCTCACCAATCTGCCTAAGTTGGAGGCACCAACTGATAGATGGAAAATTTTGTTTAGTAGTACTTTTTCTCAGGTACATCTTAAACTTATAATTTTTGAATTACTTTCTTTAAAGAATCTGCTTTCGGTAAAATAGGTTTGATCCCAAAATTAGCCGTATCAGCTAATTTTCCAGCAGGCAAGTTTTTATTCAGGTTTAAATTTACTTCTTTACCAGTTTTAGCCGGCGAGGAAACGGCTTTACCAGGTGCGATAGTTTTACCTGCAGCATTCGGTTTTACAGGTGCGGTTGCTTTTGCTTTGGTTTTAGGTTTTGCCTTCCCTGATGATCCTATAGCGTCTTTTTTGGTCTTTGGACGTTCCTTGGGTTTCCATGAGAAACCTTTCAGAACCTTATCTTTAGAAACCTTACTCTCCGGATTTAAAGCACCTTCAACCCCCTTGATGTATACAATATCCTGAATGTCGTTCTCATTATCCTGAAAAATAAACTTAATCCGGCTACTGAGTGTCTGGTTCATTTCTTTATATACTTTTGTGCTGTCATCCTGCGTATAATAAATACTTTCTGCATTACCATCCACATACATGGTTTTTAGTTTTCCCTTACTAAAAAAGCCAGTCATTAAACGCCCCTTAATCTGATTAAATCTTAATGAATCTTTAGGTGTATTCACTAAAAATGCATTTCTGATGGCCTGGAGGTTATTCAGTTTTTTATTCTTAAACTGCACATAAATGGTATCTGCAATTTGCTGCGAACCTTCTGACCAGATAATGGGGTTGACAAAACAGCGCAGGGTAGAATCGGCACTGGTGTAAAATACGCTGTCTGTCTTGGCCTGGATATTTGTTTTAAAGATTTTAACACCATGATAAGCCTTTATAATCCTCGCCTGTACAGTATCTGCCGGATTAAATTTTGTGGTATCATTTTTAGCCTGGCCGGGCTTCAAGGCCGATAGTACATTTTTACCGACTGTTTTAATATTGCTTTTATCAATTGTTTGAGCCAGGCTATCTGCTTTACCAGCAGCTTTTTTAATATTATCTGTTTTAATGGCTTTAGTTACTGTAGTGTCGGCCTTAATCTTGGGTAAGCTCTTCACAATACTATCTGCCTTGTCTTTTAATATATTTCCCTTCTTTAAACTATCTGTGTTTAACTGCGGTAATTTTTTAGACAGTGAATCTACAGGAACAGTTGTTGGTACACTGATTGGCGCGGTGTTTTTTGTGTCATCTTTAGGTTTGTTTTTAGCACGCTTATCATTTTTGGAAAGTTGATTTTTCCTGTCGCCAAGCTTACTTTCCGTGTTTTTTGCAGGCATTTCTTCAGGCGACTCCGCACCATCTTTTTTCCCTTCGTCTTCATCATCTTCCCCCACTTCATTGTCAGATTTTATCGAAATTTTGGGAATCAGTTTCAGGGTTTTCTGTAAAACCATTTGTGTTTCAAGCGTATCTGCACCCATCCATAAACTATCCGGGCGCTTTTTGTCATTCACCATGATAGAATCTTCTGTGCCAATCCCCATGTAAGCATTGCGGGTAACCAATGTCCGTTGATCCGCTTTGTAGTAAAAGCCAAGATCTCCAAACATTTTCATTTTATCTTTGGTATCAGAAAACACAATATTTTTTACCGCCTTGCCATAGCCGATTTTACCATAGTAATATAAACTATCCCCCTTAAGTGATCTGGTGCCCTGTGTGTAAAGATTTTTTTTTCCGAAATAAGCATCTTCTGTAGTGGTGTTGTAGGCGCCATTTTCGGTGTAAAGATTATCGTCTTTCCCTTTGATATTTGTCGGGCCATAAAAATAGGTCCATTTGGTTTGCGTGTTGTACCGAAGCGTATCTGATTTAATGGTTACCTGAGGGGTAACCGCCACCACATTGTACCTGAAATAGGCATCATTACTTCCGCTAAAATAGTAGCCGTTTTTACTGGTCAATGTAACTTGTTGATTCACAATTTTACCGCCGCTGGTATAAGTTCCTATTTTGCTGACAGTATTGTAATCTAAAATATCAGTCGTTAAAACCGATGTAGGATCAGTCATCCGAACATTTCCGGTTAAATGGGCCTGCTTTTTGTTTCCATCATATTGCAGTTGTTCAGAATAAATATCGGTGGTAAGCTGATTGATGTGCACATTTCTGTAAGCCTCGAAATAATTCCGCTTGTTGTAAAAAACCGCACTATCACAGGTAAGCGTGGCATTATCCTGCTGAAAAACCGGATTTCTAAGATATGTAATGCTGTTTTTCATATCTCCGTTAATTTTGGAGTATGAAACAATTTTAATCTGCTTTTGGCCGAATAGTAAAATAGGACTGATTAAAAGAAATATAAAAACAAATATTTTTTGCACCCTACAAAGTTAGTTTTTTGTTCCGAACGTTCGGAATACCAGTTAAAATTAAATATTTTTGGTGGATGTTACCCTTATCTCCATTTCAGGATTTTATCACAAAACACAAGTTGTTTAGCAGTGGTAACAAGATTCTCTTAGCCGTTAGCGGAGGAAAAGATTCTGTATTGATGTTGCATTTGTTTAAGGCGATAGGCGTTAATATTGGTGTGGCACATTGTAATTTTAATTTAAGGGGTGATGAAGCGCAGCGCGACGAAAATTTCGTTAAAATACTTGCTGAAACCCTTGATCTTCCGTTGCATATAACGCATTTTGATACTAAAAAATATGCAGCCGAAAATAAAATTTCTACGCAGATGGCTGCCCGTTATTTACGTTATTCCTGGTTTGAAGAGATCAGGCTGGCACATCAGTATGATTATATTGCTTTAGCACAGCACCAGAACGATGCCATTGAGACGGTATTGATTAATCTGATTCGCGGAACCGGAATCAGTGGTTTGCATGGCATTCTACCAAAAAAACAACATCTGATCCGTCCGCTTTTGTTTTTAAGCAGGGAAGAGATTGATGAAATTGTAACAGCAGAAAATATTTCTTTTGTAGAAGACAGCTCTAACGTAAGTACGCACTATACCCGGAATAAACTGCGGCTACAGGTGATTCCGCATTTACAGGATATTAATCCCAACCTTGAAAAAACTTTTGCCGAAAATATTGCCCGCTTTACAGAACTTGAAAACTTTCTGGAACTGGAGGTGGCTAAACTCCGAACTAAATTAATCCACAAAAAGGTTGATGGCTTGTATATTGCCTTAGATGAAATTGCCAGATTGAATCCGCAAAAGCTCCTGTTGTATGAGTTGCTAAAACCCTATCATTTTACAGCCACTGTAGCTGAAGAGATTTTAGATAGTTTAAACGCAGTGAGCGGAACGCATTTTTTCAGTTCCACGCATCAGGCGATTATCAACAGGAACGATTTGGTGATTGTAGAAAAGCATGCCGGTAACCTTCTTAATCAGTTTGTTCATCCTGCTACAGCTAAAATTGATTTTGGGGATGCTACTATTTTTGTACACTATTCCACCGAAATAAAGTTTGAGGTCAATGCGGAGAAAGCATTCGTAAATGCTGATCAACTTATTTTCCCTTTGGTGATTAGAAATTGGCAAAATGGTGATAAATTTATTCCACTAGGCATGAAGATGTTTAAAAAGGTCAGTGATTTTTTTATTGATGAGAAAGTGCCGCTGCACGTCAAGCATAACACGCCCATCCTGGTAAACGGAAACGGAGATATTATCTGGGTTGCAGGTATGCGGCAGGATAATCGATATAAATTAACTACAGCAACAAAAAAAGTTGCTATATTCGAACTCGAAAATTATTAAGTGGAAAGCAAATACGCCTATATCGAAAAACAATACATTGGTCGGGATTATGTTCGCATTTTCATCAGGTTAATTATGGCCGCCTTCTGCTTTGCTGCTTATGTTTACGAGCGTGACCGCGATAATACACAAGATCTTTTTCTGGTAGTGGGTTTTGGAATCATTGGTGTTTCCATGCTGTTGCTTTTCTTAATTCAGTATAAAATCATTGTGGATAACGGAAGTATGATACTGGATGGATTGTGGACAACAAAACGCGTAAAGATTGATTTGAACAGTATTGTTGATGTGCGTAAGGCTACTTATAGCCGTTATTTTTTTAATAACCCGGTTTATAACCTGCATACCAAAGGCACCATCCGTTTTTACTCCTCTGGTAAAGATGCCGTAGTATTAACTGATCGCGATGGGCTGGAATATTTTATTGGCACCCAAAGACCAAATGAACTTTTTCTGGTGATTAAGGAAGAAATGAGAAATTTAAAATAATTAAATTGACGCATTAAACTGCTTATACTGATTGTGCTATAATTTTTTTTAGAAAACTTAATCTACGAATCTACGGCCTGACTGGCCAAAGTTTTTATTGCAATACCCCGACACATATTATAGATTAAAATCGGCTACATTTGTGGCAACAACAACGCATTTATAAATGAAGATAGGAATTGTTTGCTACCCAACCTTTGGCGGTAGTGGAGTCGTTGCAACTGAGCTTGGAAAGGCACTTGCAAATGAAGGGCACCAGGTTCATTTTATCACCTACAGCCAGCCAGCCAGGTTGGATTTTTTCTCTGCAAATTTATTTTATCACGAAGTTTCCGTAAGAGATTACCCGCTTTTTGATTATGCACCATATGAATCTGCACTTGCCAGTAAACTGGTTGACGTTGTTCGTTTTGAACAGCTGGATGTGTTGCATGTTCATTATGCCATTCCACATGCTTCAGCTGCTTTTATGGCCAAACAGATTCTGGCCAGTTATGGTATCCATATCCCGGTGGTGACTACTTTACACGGAACAGATATTACGCTTGTAGGTAAAGATCCGACCTACAAACCAGTGGTTACTTTTTCTATCAACCAGAGTGATGGGGTGACTACTGTTTCGGATGACTTGAGGGAAGACACTTATAACCATTTCGAGATCAAAAAAGACATTAAGGTTATTCCTAATTTTATTGATTTCACCAGGTTTAGTTTGCAGGCTAAAGATCACTTTAAAAAGGCAATTGCGCCAAATAACGAGCGAATCCTGATTCATACTTCGAATTTCAGAAAAGTGAAACGCACCGCAGATGTAATCAGAATTTTCGAAAAAGTTCAGGCCGTGATTCCTTCGAAACTGTTGATGGTAGGTGACGGACCAGAACGTGCTTATGATGAACAACTCTGTCGAAATTTAAATATTGGAGAAAATGTACGATTTCTGGGCAAACAGGATGCTGTAGAAGAAATCCTGTCTGTTTCTGACCTGTTTTTAATGCCTTCAGAGTCTGAAAGTTTCGGATTAGCCGCACTGGAAGCTATGGCTTGTAAAGTGCCAGCCATTACTACAAATGCCGGCGGTTTACCAGAATTAAATGTAAATGGTTTCTGTGGTTATATGAGTGATGTTGGTGATGTAGATGCAATGGCTGCTAATGCTATTGCCATTTTAAAAGACGACGATACTTTAAAGCAGTTCAAAGAAAATGCTTTTAAAAGGGCACAGGATTTTGATTTGAAAAAGATTCTGCCATCTTACGTAGAGTTTTACAGGGAAGTTATACAGCATAGTAAATAAGTTTAATTGATCAAAAAAGTGAGTCGCTGGGTTGCCTGGCGACTTTTTTTATGGATATAAATTTTTGAAATCTTTTTCTGACGATATATTCGATATAGGAATAAAAATCTTTTGAACATATTTATGATGTAAGGTTCTTATAAAGAAATCATTATCAAATTAAACTTTCTCAAAATCAAATCATTATAAATCGTACCTTTGCGCCAAATGAAAAAGATAGTAGATTACAGAAAGCTTTTGAACGTAGATAAAACGGCCGAGCTTGCAGCGCTTAAGTCGGTTTACCGCACCCTAATGAAAGAGTATCACCCTGATAAATTCCAGGTAGAGGAAGAGAAATTAGCGGCAGAAGCTAGAAGTAAAGAAATTATAGAAGCTTACCATTTCCTGGTAAGTATTGCACCGGAAACCCGTGAGCAAAACATTGAGACATATAACCACACGATAACAAATTCTAATATTTTAGATTTTGAGTACAAACAATCAGTTTTGAATATTCAGTTTTTTGATGGAAGTGCTTATGAATACTTTGATGTGCCCAGAGCCATCTACATTAAATTAGTGAATGCCGATTCTCCTGGTCGTTTTGCCCGTCGTCACATCTGTAATTCATTCCCTTATCGTAATGTGGCTAAGGTAGCAGAACCTGCTTAGTTTAAACTTAAAATATTGATTAGAGACCCGTTGAAAAACGGGTCTTTTTTGTATTCAGAGGAACAGGGGTATCAAGCATTAAGCCCTTGAATGAAGTTCAGGATGAGCAGGCTGTAGCGATTGTTTATAGAAAGCGTTTAATGCAGTTATTGTTTTACGGAGTCTTAAATGCACCAACTATGAACGGTCGTCCTCCCGATCTTGATTCAGGATCTATTTGAAGGAACTTATTTATCAAACACCAAACAAACCGGTGCGCCAACATCAATCCTTTTTCCGCTATCCGTTAATTTACCGGTTTTAACATCTCTATTAAAAATCACAACGTTATTGGTATACTGATGGCCAACCAATAAAAATTTTCCACTCGGATCAATGGTGAAATTTCTTGGTCCTTTACCTAAAGTACTTAACGTTTCAATCCATTTAAGTTGGCCGTTGGGAAGAATAGAAAAGGCAGAAATACTATTGGCATCACCTCTGTTGGTTTCATAAAGGAACTTCCCATCTGAAGAAATATGGATATCAGCCGCATCAATAGCACCTGTAAAATCTTTTGCCGTGGTTCCGATCTCCTGTAATTTGTTTAAGTGACCATTCAAATAACTAAATGCGGTTATGCGCCCGTTAAATTCATGAACCAGGTAGGCGAATTTTCCATCCGGACTAAAAACAATATGCCTTGGGCCTGTACCTGCATTGGTTTTAATAATTGATTTCTCAACAAGGGTTTTGTCCTTCCCGGTTTTATTATAGCTGTAAATGTAAGTCTGGTCTTCGCCCAAATCATTTACCACTAAATACCGGTGGTCTGGAGTGAACTTAACCATATGCACATGTGCACTTTTTTGCCTGCCCTTAGGATCAATACTCTTACCTGCATGTTGAATCACCTGAACGGCTTCACTTAAAGATCCATCAGTTTTACGCGGAAATACAGCTAAACTGCCGCCAGAATAATTTGCAATAATTACATTTTGCTCATCAACTGTAATGAAACATGGATCAGCCCCATGGCTATCTACCTTATTGATGAAAGTTAATGCTCCGGTTATAGCATCATATTTAAAGGCCGTAACAGCGCTGGTTTCACCAGTTTCATTTACAGCATATGCATATTTTTGATCAGCAGAAATAGCCAGGTAACTCGGGTTAGCCGTGCCTTTTGTGATATTTTTTAACGCTGTATTCCCTGTATTGGTATCAAAATCATAAGTGTAAATTCCTTCACTTTTACCAGGAGCGGTATAGGTGCCGATGACCAAGTTGTAATGGGTTTGTTGTGCAGTTGCAATGGTTGATAATAACGACATTAAGAATAATCCAATATATTTTTTCATAAGATGACCTGCTTTAGCAACAAATATGAGAAAAATTTGTTGAGGCAATTTCTAAATTAATTTAATGACAAACAAAAAAGGCAACCTTTACGATTGCCTTTAAAATTATTTTATTAAGTGTTTAATCTGGATCAGTTCATGATCTTCTAAATAACGCCATCTGCCACGAGGCAAATCTTTCTTCGTTAAATTGCCATAAACTACACGGTCTAACTTATCTACGCTATAACCTAGATGTTCGAAAATACGGCGAACAATCCTGTTTTTACCACTGTGAATCTGGATGCCGATTTCTTTTTTCGTTCCACCCGCTACATAAGAAATGTTATCCGGTTTAATCAATCCATCTTCGAGTTCTAAGCCGAAAGCAATTTTATTCAGGTCTCCCTGCGATAATGCTTTGTCTAGTTCAACATTGTAGATTTTAGTGATTCCGTTCTTTGGATGCGATAATTTATCAGCCAGTTCACCGTCATTCGTCATCAACAATAATCCTGTTGTATTGCGATCCAGGCGGCCAACCGGATAAATCCGTTCACGGCTTGCTTTGTCCACTAACTGCATGACGGTACGGCGTTCCTGCGGATCATCTGTCGTGGTAATATAGTCTTTTGGTTTATTCAGTAACACATAAACCTTTTTCTCACGCTTAAGCAGCTCGCCATTATAGCGCACAAGATCTTTCGAAGGATCTACTTTATGACCTAATTCCGTAACAGCTTCGCCGTTTACAGAAACTACGCCGGCAGCAATAAGTTCATCAGCCTTACGGCGCGAGCAAATCCCTGCATTGGAAATATATCTGTTCAGGCGAATTAAGCCTTTATCTTCATTTGTTTTACGTGCTGGCGCAATAACAGTTCGCTCCGGACGGTTAAATTCGGTATCTCTTGGTTGTGTTTCTTCACGTTTTCTAAACGGACGAGTGTCACCTTCTCTTGGTTCTCTAGGTTTTACATCTCTTGAACTTCCGGCACTTGGCTTAAAGTCATCAGTTCTTTCACCTCTCGATTTATAATCTCTGTATCCGCCTTCTCTGGGTTTGAAGTCGCGTTCTCCACCTCTTGATTTAAAATCCCTGTCGCCAGTTCTCGGTTTAAAATCTCTCGAATCTCCATCCTTAGACTTGAAGTCGCGTTCTCCTGTTCTTGGTTTATAATCTCTTGCTCCACCATCTCTTGATTTAAAGTCTCTGTCACCCGTTCTTGGTTTATAATCTCTTGATCCGCCATCTTTTGATTTAAAGTCACGATCACCCGTTCTCGGCTTGTAATCTCTTGATCCACCTTCCCTGGGTTTGTAACTGCGTTCTTCTTTTGCTCCGGTGTCTTTAGATTTAAATTCACGATCGCCAAATTTAAAGCTTTGTGGCTCTGCATCTTTTGATTTGAAATCTCGCCCGCCTGTTCTTGGTCTGGAATCTTTTCTGTCGCTAAATGATTTTGATTTAAAATCTTTACCCTCTGAACTTCTAGGTCTGAAGTTGTCTTTTGAATCGGATGATTTGTTGAATTTGTTGTCTCTGTCGTCTGATCTTTTTCTGTCAGATCCGGCTGAATTACTTCTGCCATCAGTTTTCCGGCTACCCGGTTTGGACTTGTCATCCCGACTGTTCCTGTTGTTTTTATTTATCATGATACGCTTTTAACCGCATCCTGAAATGCGGGTTGCAAATTTATGAAAAATTGATGAGTATTACAATATTGAGTAGGCAGAAAATCAGATAAAAAAATAGCCTCTAATATAGGTAATATCGGTCAAAATTCAAAATTTAAAATCCACGTTTAAAGCACTTTAGCGCCTGTTTTTTGAGCTTAATTGTGTAACTGTTTGATAATGTGCTTATTATTTTTTAGCTTTGCCGACGTTTTTATATAAGTTCACCAAAAAAAGGAGGAAAATGTTAAAGAAACACATCGTACCAATTGCGGTAGTGGTTACACTATTTATCTTGGCAAAAGTGTTCGCTTACCAAATGCCCTTAGCACAAAAAAGTCTTTTAAAAAAAGAACAATTACACACTACAATACCAACAACTCAACGCCTGAAAGTTGAAAAAAAGGAGGTTAAGCCTCAATCTTTAATGGCTCAGTTGAATTTCGCGGATGAAACCCTGCCTTTAGGCGATAAAAAGGTGGAACGCAAAATGAAAAAAATCCTTGCCGCACACACTTACGGCAACACGCAGACAAATCGTTTGCATAAAAAGGCAAAAGAATGGTTTCCAGTGATAGAGCCGATTCTTGCTGCTTACGGAATTCCTAATGATTTCAAATATTTGGCTTTGGTTGAATCTGGAATGGCAGCTGGCGTATCTCCAAAAGGTGCAGCCGGGATATGGCAGTTTATGCCAGGCACTGCACGTTCATATGGTTTAAAAGTAAATGCTGATGTAGATGAACGCTATAATTTGCGTAAATCAACCATCGCAGCCTGTAAATACATTAAAGAAATGTATAAAGGTTTAGAGAGCTGGACATTGGTGGCTGCGGCCTATAATGTTGGTGACGGACGTTTACGCAGGCAAATCAGCAATCAAAATCAGGATAATTATTATAAAATGAGGCTAAACCGGGAAACCGGCCGCTACGTTTATCAGGTGATCTCGATGAAACAGATTGTGGAACATCCGAAACGCTACGGATATCAGAAAAAGCGTGTGCTATTGGCTTACAACGCCGAATAATATAATTAAGATAAAGACAAGCATTTGGTAAGGCGCTCCGATTTCTGAATCGGAGCGTTTTTTTTGAAGATAATTACAAAGATTTTTTGATTTCACAGATTTCGGTGTGAGTGTTTGTGGTGATATTGAATAAATCACTGACCATCAAATTGTTTTTTAAAGTTTAAAGCGCCTTCTAGGTTAGTAATGAACCAATTATTAATGAGATAAAGTTTCTTTGCCTAGGAAGTACAAACTTCCACGGAATTATTTTCTAACTTCCTAAGTCTATCGCCCAATTTCTCCGATCGCCGTTCTAATAACGAACAAATGATTTTGAGCCATAAACGGATTTTTTCAGCGTGTTTACTATCACCCTAAACTTCTAACCCTTAAAAAAATATTTTAAACAATCAAACACCCATTGGTCGAAGCTTGTTACTTCTAACGCCTAACAACTTTTCAACTCAAATCCTTTTCTTTGCACTATGTTCAAGCTTCGCATCCATAAAATCATCAATCAACCTGGTGATAACCTCACATTTCAATTTGAAGAGGTAGATCAGTCATATCCTGAATATCTGGCCGGTCAGTTTGTTTCATTGGTATTTGAAGGAAAAAATAGAGAAGTTCGTAGATCATATTCATTCAACAGTTCACCTGATGTGGATGAACCGCTGGCCATTACGGTTAAGCGTGTTGAAAACGGAGAAATATCCAGATTTTTGCATCATAAAACCGGTGTAAATGATGTGTTGTTTGCACAGGAGCCCCAAGGATTATTCAGCTATTTACCTGATGAATATGTAGAACGGGATCTTTTTCTTTTTGCTGCTGGTGTGGGTATTACACCTTTGTTTTCCATTTTAAAAACAGCATTGGTAAGAGAGAGAAATTCACTAATCACACTGGTGTATAGTAACCGATCAAAGGAAGATGCCTTATTTTATAATGAGCTTTTAGAATGGCAAGCACGGTACCCAGAAAGATTAAAAATCGTGTGGATTTTTAGCAATAGTAAAAACCTGATGACTGCCCGCTTAAATAAGTTTTACATCGAGCAATTAATTAAAACACATTTACATTTCGATCGCAAACAAGCGCTATGCTATACCTGCGGGCCTATAATATATATGGATTTATGCAGAATTACTTTGCTGGGGATGGGATTCGATTTAAAACAGATCAAAAGAGAAACATTCGTTTTACCAGAAGATGAAATGGATGAAGACGATAGTTCAGAAAAAGTAGTAGATAAAAGCACCTACTCGGTCATCTTGAATTTCAATGGCGAAACGTATCATCTGGCAGTTCCCTGGCCAAAAAGAATTTTAGATGTTGCCCTTGAACATAAAATCAAACTCCCTTATAGTTGCAGGGGAGGTGTATGCAGCACTTGCGTAGCTACCTGTACCAAAGGAAATGTTCGCATGGATTATAATGAAGTACTTACGGATGAAGAGATAGAAAGGGGCAGGGTGCTGGTTTGCACTGGTCATCCAACAGAGAATGGAACAACAGTAGAATGGTAATAGATAAGCATTACATTTAACTCAATTTTTTGAGCAGAAGCATTTATGATGGGATTATTTAAGTTATATTATTTCTTACGAACCAATTTACAATATTTAAATCTTTAATATACTTGAAATCTTTGATATTGTCAGTTACTAATGTTAACTTATTAGTAATAGCTGTTACCCCTATTATTAAATCAAATTCATCATGCATTGGAGTTCCAGACTTCCTTAGATAGACTTTAGTTTCAGCATATTTTTTGATTGAACCTAAAATTGGAATTACCTTTAGTCCTTTAACAAATTTATCTACAGCCTCATGAGATTTTTTTGGGTTATCACTATTTTCGGCTCCGAATCTCAATTCAAAGATGGTAATTTCGGATATAAAACAATTTTCTATTCCTTTTTCTCGTATTATTTCGTCAAGATTTAGTTTGCCACGTAAGAAAAATATGCAAATGTTTGTATCAAGTAAATATTGCATATTTAAAAATTCAAGTCTTTAGCTTTAAACTTTCTACTGTCCTTAATTTCTTCAATTATTTCTTCAGCAGACTTTTTGGAAGCAAACGCTCCAAATGAATTAAAGAAATCTTCTTCATTACCTTTTGTGTCTTTTCTTATTGATTTTGCGAGATTCTCCAATAACTCGAGTTTACTAATAGCACTTAGACGTTCAAAAATTTGTGAATATGTTTTAATGATATGTTTTTCGGCATGTGTCATTTTTTGATGCTTTACTTCAAATCTACATAAAAAAAATATTTTTTAAGCTCATGATTTTTCAGTAAGTCTAGTGTTAGAAGATCGAGTTGTAATTAATAGTAAGAAGGAAAGTAAATATAAAACTCATTGAAAAAAATTCTTTTAAGGAGAATTAAAATTACAAAACCATCAATCATTCACTAACGTTTATATGGTATGATGAAAACTTTATTAACGTTTGTTTTTTCTTTTCTGTGTTTTCATCTCCTTGCGCAAGATTCCCTTATCATTAGAAAAGAGTCTGCCAATAAAGAATATATCAATCTTTACAAAGAAAATGCTGATTTCTCTTATACTGCTCCGGCCGGAGAATTGGGAGCGCCATCAAAATATGTCATTAATGGGAGGTTGACCACTACCTATATGTTGGTTGGAAGTTATAAATCACCCATAGCCTTCGCCATCATTCCAGATTTTACGGTTCGGGTCAGAAATGAGTTTTCTGCGGGCGTACGCACGCCGAGTTATCGCCTTGGTGGTGCCTTATATGCAAGGCTAAATGCCAGCCCGGAAAATTATCAATATGGAGAACTTGCTTTTACCCATCATTCTAATGGCCAGGATCAGGATGCTTTGAATACCAATGGCTCAGTAAATACGTTAACGGGGAATTTTAATGCCAATTATTTAACGGCATCTTATCGTTTCGGACATTTAACGGAAACAGATGCAGATGAAAGTTATTATTCCTTTAATCATCGGGTAGGTTTACAGTGGTATAAGTTTTTCAGGTATGAACCTGCTTTGAATCTGGGCTTTGGATTTACGAGAATCTTATACAATTTCTCCTGGCGAAAATATGGACTGATCGAAAGACATGCGAGAAATAAACCGAAAGTTAAAACCGAGAAAGAAACCTGGCGTTTAAATGCTGAGGTTTCCTATGCCGTGAATAAAATCCCTGCAAAGAATTTAGCGAATCTTCAAAAGCGGTTAAATGCCGAAATTAATTTTAATTATAGTCTTCCATTTATGAATAACGTCTTCCTAATGGCTGCAGTTGGCTATTATGGTGAAGATAATTATAACATCTATTTTCAGGATCATTATGGTTATCTGCGTTTTGGTTTATCATCTGGTTTCCTTCGGAATAGAAGCAAGCATTATGACAATTAATCCTTAATACAGTTTGAGTTACACTTTCATTTTGATAAAATTTTTAGCATTTTTGCGGATTGAAATCTGGCTATTTTATAAGCTGAATTTTTCCTCAACTTTTAAATAAAATATGAGCAATAAATCTATCGACCTTGGCGAGCAAAAAGATGTAGAAGTATACGGTGCGAGGGTACATAATTTAAAAAATATAGATGTTAGTTTCCCACGGAACCAATTGGTGGTAATCACTGGTTTAAGTGGCAGCGGTAAATCTTCTCTGGCCTTCGATACCATTTATGCTGAAGGCCAGCGCCGCTATATGGAAACATTTAGTGCTTACAGCCGCCAGTTTATGGGTGGGATGGAGCGCCCGGATGTGGATAAGGTTTCGGGTTTAAGTCCGGTGATTGCCATTGAACAAAAAACAACCAGTAAAAACCCACGTTCAACTGTTGGTACCATTACGGAAATTTATGACTTCATGCGTTTGCTATATGCCCGTGTGGCGGATGCTTTTTCATACAATACCGGGGAGAAGATGGAGCGGATGAGTGAAGATCAGATTCTGCAGAACATTTTTAATAAGTTCGACGGTATGGCCGTAAATATCCTGGCGCCGGTAGTAAAAGGCAGGAAGGGACATTACCGGGAGCTTTTTGAGCAAATCCGTAAGCAAGGCTATGTAAAGGTTCGTGTAGATGGAGAAATCAAAGACATTACGGCCAAAATGCAGGTTGATCGTTATAAAATCCATGATATTGAAGTGGTGATTGATCGCCTGATTGTTGATGATAAAGATAAAAAGCGTTTGTTGGATTCTGTGCAAACGGCCATGAAAATGGGTAAAGGTGTGATTAAAATTACTGATAAGGATAATCATGTTGCCCACTTTAGTAAGTTTCTGATGTGTCCAACTACGGGGATTTCTTATGATGAACCGCAACCGAATAGCTTCTCGTTTAATTCACCTTATGGAGCCTGCGACCGTTGTGATGGTTTAGGTTATATTTTTGTGGTGGATAAGGAATCAGTGATGCCAAATCCTAAGCTGAGCATTCTGAATGGTGGCCTGGCGCCGTTAGGCGAATATCGGGATATCTGGATGTTTCAGGTATTGAAATCACTGGCCAAAAAATACAGCTTCTCTTTATCTACGCCGATAGAAAAATTGAGTGATGAAGTTATCAATATTATTTTAAACGGATCGCCAGATCTGATTAAGGTAGAAGTGGAATACAATAAATGGAACGTTCAAAACTATAACATTACTTTCGATGGCATCATTAAAATGCTGGAAGAGCAGAACGAAAAGCGAAGCGAGTCTGCATCTGATGATATGGATGCTTTCCGCAAGTTAAAAACCTGTCCGGAATGCCATGGCGCCCGCTTAAAAAAGGAAAGTTTGCACTTCAAAGTTGATGGTAAGAATATTTTTGAACTTTCTTCCATGGATATTAATAACCTCTTCCAGTGGTTTGAACATGTTGATGAGCGTCTTACCGATCGCCAGAACATCATCGCAAAAGAAATTTTAAAAGAAATCAGAGCCCGGATTGGTTTTTTAACGGATGTGGGTTTAACTTATTTAACACTAGATAGAACAGCCCGTACCCTTTCTGGCGGCGAGGCACAACGGATTCGTTTAGCTACGCAAATTGGCTCTCAGTTAATGAATGTCATGTACATTTTGGATGAGCCCAGTATTGGTTTGCACCAGCGTGATAATGAGCGTTTAATAAATGCCTTAAAAAACCTTCGAGATCTGGGGAACACCGTTTTGGTGGTAGAGCATGATAAAGATATGATTCTCGAAGCTGATTGGGTAATTGATGTGGGCCCTGGAGCAGGTATTCATGGCGGAACAGTAGTAGCAGAAGGCACTGCGGCACAAATTTTAAATTCTAACACCTTAACTGCAGCGTATTTAAATGGTGATAAGAAAATTGAGACGCCAAAGGTTCGGAGAAAGGGCAACGGACATAAGTTATCTATTACCAAAGCTACCGGACATAATTTGAAAGAAGTTTCTGTTGATTTTCCGCTGGGCAAATTTATTGCCGTAACCGGAGTTTCGGGTTCAGGAAAATCGAGCTTAATCACCGAAACCTTATACCCGATTCTGAATCATCATTTTTTCAGGGCGAAAAAGACACCACTTCCATACGAGAAAATCACAGGGTTAAAGGAAATTGATAAGGTGATTGAAATAGATCAGGCACCTATAGGCAGAACACCGCGTTCCAATCCTTCTACCTATACGGGCGTTTTCTCAGATATCAGGAACCTTTTTGTGCAATTGCCTGAAGCAAAAATCAGGGGTTATAAACCCGGTCGCTTTTCTTTTAATGTAAAAGGAGGAAGGTGTGAAACCTGTCAGGGAGCCGGTCTAAAGGTGATTGAGATGAATTTCTTACCTGATGTGCAGGTGCCATGTGAAGAGTGTGGCGGTAAACGATATAACCGTGAAACTTTAGAGGTTCGTTTTCGTGGAAAATCGATTAGTGATGTGCTGGATATGAGTATTGAAGATGCCTGCGTTTTCTTTGAAAATATTCCGATCATCTACAGGAAAATAAAAACCCTGAAAGATGTAGGTTTAGGCTACATCACTTTGGGACAATCATCAGTCACTTTATCGGGTGGGGAAGCACAAAGGGTTAAACTGGCCACCGAGTTATCAAAAAAAGATACCGGAAAAACATTCTATATTTTAGATGAACCTACCACCGGATTGCATTTTGAAGATATTAATGTGCTTTTAGGTGTATTACAGGAACTGGTGGAAAAAGGAAATACCATTTTGGTGATTGAGCATAATCTGGATGTAGTTAAAGTGGCCGATTGGGTGATTGATTTGGGGGAAGAAGGTGGAGCAGGCGGCGGAAGAATCTTATTTGAAGGTACGCCGGAAGGATTAATTCAGAATCCGATTAGCTTGACTGGAAAATTCCTGAAAAAAGAAATGGAATTCGATGGGCATAAGTTTGAAGTCGAGCCGGTAGAAATGAAGAAACCTAAAAAGACAAAATCGGAGAAAAAAAATTAAACCCACCAGATTTGATACTGAATACTAAAATGAATTTTACTGATACCCATACCCATTTATATTACGAGCAAGATGCCGAAAAGCAAGCGCAGTTGATGGACCGCTGTTTTGAAAATGATGTGAACAGGTTATTTCTGCCCAATGTTGATATTAAATCCATTGCAATGATCGATGACCTGGTGAGTAAATATCCGGAAAATTGTTTTGCAATGGCAGGCTTACATCCTTGTGATGTAAAGGAGGACTATCTGTCTGTATTGGATGAAATTTATAAAAGTATATCCGGAAGACAAATCTATGCCATTGGGGAGATCGGAATTGATTTATATTGGGATAAAACCACTTTGTCATCTCAGCAGGATGCTTTCCGCAAGCAAATTGCTTGGGCGAAAGATTTAGGTCTACCCATTGTGATTCACTGTCGAGAAGCTTTTGACGAAGTATTTGAAGTGCTGGAAAGTGAGCGCGATGAAAAGTTGCGGGGCATATTTCACTGCTTCACTGGGAATGTAGAACAGGCAAAACAAGCTATTGATCTGAACTTTTATTTAGGAATAGGTGGTGTGGTCACTTATAAAAAAGCAGGATTGGATGGTGTGTTGAGTGAAATTGCTATGGAAAATCTGGTATTGGAAACCGACTCACCTTATCTGGCGCCTGTTCCTTTTCGAGGTAAACCGAATGAAAGCAGTTATCTGATTTATATTGCTGAAAAACTGGCTGATATTTATGGCGTTTCTGTGGAAGAAATTGCAAATATTACCACAGAAAATTCAAAGAAAATTTTTGGGGTTTAAGATTTGGCCTCCTGCTGAACTTGATTCAGCATCTTTTTATGGTTTCTGGAAAGTTACTTTCAATTCCTAGAAATAGCGGTGCTGTCATTGCTGCGAACAATTTTTAAAGTGATGAGCCACCCTTTTAGCAGGTCTCTTTCGCATAAAAAATTGCTTCGTTGTTCCTCCCCGCAAAAACGCCCTTTTTGTTTGCATTTGTCATTTATAAATTCTATTCAGTGCACTCCCTTAAAAGCTATATGATCATAATAAACGTTATTGAAACACTTATTGTTAAAATGGCAATAAAGTAAAACGATTAAGTTGTTTTTCCTGATTTTTATCATTAAAAAGCCCTTTAAATTAAAATTCTTTTAGTTTCTTTGTGAAGAGCAACCAAACCAAGTAATGACGAAAATCCTGATTATTTATACCGGTGGTACCATTGGTATGGTAAATGATCCCAGCAATGGGATGTTAATTCCTTTCGATTTCGAACAGATCAAAGAAAACGTTCCCGAATTAAGTCGTTTGGATTATCATTTAGACGTACATTCTTTTAACCCTGTTTTGGATTCATCCAATATGGATCCTGAAATCTGGAAGACGTTAGCAGAACTTGTTTACCAAAAATATGATCTTTATGATGGTTTCGTGATTCTTCATGGATCAGATACGATGGCATTTACAGCGTCTGCATTGAGTTTTATGCTCGAAAACCTGGGTAAGGCAGTGGTACTAACAGGTTCCCAGTTACCGATAGGCGAAATCAGAACCGATGCAAAAGAGAATTTGATTACTGCACTGGAAATTGCTGCCACCAAAGAAAACGGCAAGTCGTTATTCCCAGAAGTTTGCATTTATTTTGATGCGCAGCTGTTCAGGGGAAACCGTTCTATTAAATACAACAGTGAAAAATTTGAAGCCTTTCGTTCCCCAAACTACCCGGTTTTAGCAGAAGCAGGTGTACATCTTCAGTTCCATACCAACTACGTATTAAATGCACCAGAAGGTAAATTGACCTTGCATACCAATTTTAATTCAAATATCGGGGTTTTAAAACTCTATCCCGGCATTACACCACAGGCCGTTTCAGCCATTGCTGATTCGAAAGTAGATGCCATTATTTTAGAAACCTTCGGATCCGGTAATACCACTACAGCACAATGGTTTCTAGATAGTTTGCGCCAGGCCATCCTGAGTGGGAAAATCATTATTGATATTTCTCAGTGTAAAAAAGGCTCGGTACACCTCGGTCGTTATGAAACAAGTCGGGAGCTTCAAAAAATGGGCGTTCTAAGTGGTTACGACCTTACTTTTGAAGCTACGGTTACCAAACTGATGTTTGTAATGGGGTTAGGTTTAACCATTGTGGAAAGCCGTAGATTGATGGAAGAATCGCTTCGTGGTGAATTGACTAAAGATTAATATAAGTCAACATCTGAGCGATACTCTAAGTATTGACAACTTTTTGATGCATGATGTTTATAAAAGTTGTCAATGCTGATTCGTAAAACTTCTGCAATTATGATCATCATCATTTCAGTTATTCACATTTAGCCCTATTTTTGAGGCAAGATATTTGATTCAGGGGTTTTCTTGATACCTGATACCCAAATTTGATACTCCAGAAAAATGAAAATAGAACAAATATACACGGGTTGTTTAGCCGAAGCTGCTTACTATATAGAAAGCAAAGGGGAAGCGGCTATCATCGATCCATTAAGGGAAGTTGGAACATATCTGAAAAAAGCTGAAAAAGCCGGCGCAACCATTAAATATATTTTTGAAACGCATTTTCATGCAGACTTTGTTTCCGGACATGTAGACCTTGCCGAAAAATCTGGCGCTACAATTATTTACGGTCCTACAGCTAAAACAGGATTTAAATCGCACATCGCCCATGATGGAGAAAAATTTCAAATCGGAGATGTTACCATAACCGCTTTGCATACCCCTGGCCATACCTTAGAATCTACTACTTATTTATTAACGGATGAAAATGGTAAAGATCACTGTATTTTTAGTGGTGATACACTTTTTATTGGTGATGTAGGTCGACCTGATCTGGCTCAGAAAGGAAATTTAACCATGGAGGATCTGGCTGGTATGCTTTATGATTCACTCAATGAGAAAATAAAACCACTTTCGGATGATGTGACTGTTTACCCGGCTCACGGCGCGGGTTCAGCTTGTGGTAAAAGCATGAGTAAGGAAACTTTTGATACGTTGGGTCATCAGAAACAGGTTAATTACGCTTTAAAAGCACAAACAAAAGAGCAGTTTATAAAAGAAGTAACGGATGGAATCATGCCTCCGCCACAATATTTTGCTAAAAACGCAGCCATTAATAAAGGAGGCGTGGAAAGTATCGATGATGTCTATGAAAAGGGAATGAATGCTTTAACACCGCAGGCATTTGAAGATACCGTTAACCAGACTGGTGCAATTATGCTCGATACGCGTGATCCACAGCTATTTGCCAAAGGTTTTATTCCTAACTCCATCAACATCGGTTTAAACGGGCAATTTGCACCTTGGGTGGGGGCATTAATTACTGATTTACAACTGCCTATTTTATTAATTACTGACGAAGGTAAAGAACAGGAAAGCATTACGCGCTTAACCCGGGTAGGTTATGACAGTACCATTGGATATCTGGATGGTGGTTTTGAACGCTGGACGGATGCAGGTAAAGAAATTGATCGTATCGAATCTATTTCTGCAGAAGCTTTTGAACAAGCTGTGCAGGAAAATGAAATTACAGCATTGGATGTTCGTAAACCTGGCGAATATGAAGCAGAACACCTGGAATTTACATTAAGCCGTCCGCTGGATTTTATCAACGACTGGATGGGCGAAATTGATCCTAAAGCAACTTATTATATTCATTGCGCTGGTGGTTATCGCTCCATGATTGCGGCTTCAATTTTAAAATCCAGAGGTGTTGAAAATGTAATTGACATCGCTGGCGGATATGGTGCACTCAAAACCACAGGCTTAAAAAGAACTGATTTTGCCTGTCCAAGCAAGGCCATGAAAGTTAGTTAGTTTGAACAACCTAAGAGCATCTTACCACTGTTCATTTATTTTACACGCTAAGCTTAGATGATCTTAAATGTCTAAGGTGGTCAACATTTTTAAAATGCTTCAAAAAGAAAATCACTACGATATCATCATCATCGGTGCCGGACCAATTGGCATGGCCTGCGCAATAGCGGCTAAACAGGCTGGCTTAAGTTATCTCATTATCGAGAAAGGTGCGTTAGTGAATAGTTTATTCAATTACCCGGTCTTCATGACCTTCTTTTCCACTTCACAGAAACTGGAAATAGGAGGTGCGCCTTTTGTTACCATCAACCCGAAACCAAACCGTAATGAGGCTGTTGAGTATTACCGCAGGGTTGCTGAAAAGTTTAATCTGAATATTCATTTATTTGAAAGGGTCAATCAGGTTCATAAAAATGATCAGGAGAGATTTGAAATTCAAACCATTAAATCAAATTACACTGCCAGTAATGTGATTGTCGCAACAGGCTTTTATGATGTTCCCTTGTTAATGAATATTCCTGGTGAAGATTTACCCAAAGTAACTCATTATTATAAAGATCCGCATTTGTATGCGTTTCAAAATGTTGTGGTTGTTGGTGCAAATAATTCGGGTGTAGATGCCGCTTTGGAAACTTACCGGAAAGGAGCAAACGTAACCATGGTTGTCCGCAGTGGAGATCTTGGTCCGCATGTAAAATACTGGGTTCGTCCGGATATTCAAAACCGGATAAAAGAAGGAGAGGTAACTGCACTTTTTAATTCAGAACTTGTTGCAGTAAGAGAAGGTGAAGTAGATATTAAAACACCTGAAGGCATTAAAACCATTCCGAACGATTTTGTGATTGCCATGACGGGCTATCAGCCTGATTTTTCAATGCTGCGGAAATTTGGCATAGAACTACCGGAAACCCTTTGTCCTGTTTACAACGAAGAAACGATGGAAACCAATGTGAAAGGTTTGTACCTGGCGGGAGTTGTTTGCGGGGGTTTGGATACACACAAGTTGTTTATAGAGAACTCCAGGGTGCATGCAGAAATGATTATTAAAAATATCGTTAACTAGATTCCCTGTTAATAAAGTCCTGGTGGAATGTTGCACGAGGAAAGTTAAACCGGCAAAGGCTTTTCGAGCACAGGGCTGTTAAAACTTGGCAAGTTGATTTTAAGAACACTTCCCATAAAACTATTGATTGCAACTGCTACACTTGGCAAATCTTGAGAAGTTAAATAAGAACCCAGTACATGATTTCCTGCATTTGGAATGGCAATTTTTCGTTTCAAATCTTCTGATGTACCCAATTCTGTGAACATGCTAAGCATGGCATCTACACGTACCACAGGGTCTTGTTCTAGTTCATTTTTATAGTAATATAACAGTAAAACCGGTTGCTTCACTTTTTGAAAAACGGATTTATTCATGGTGCTTTCTACAAATTCCTGTAACTGCACTAAAGATTCTATTCTGTAATGGGTATACCAGTATTTTTTAAATTCATCTGTTCTGCCATCCACTTTGCGTTCATCACTACCTAAAACCCGCCTTGCAATTTGTAAACCCCACGGATCGTTTAACAACCAGGCGTTTTTATCGTTTATCGCTACATTGGGAGACAGCAGAATTATACTATTGATTTCAGGATAAGTAGCGGCAAGTTTTAAGGCTACTGTTCCACCTGTTGAAGTTCCGATTAAGATTACTTTCTTACCTAATTTCTGACCGATGGCATAAGCCTGCTTACTGGTTTCCCAAAGCCTGTCGGCGGTAAAATACTGCATCGGCGCAGGGGTATCAATACCATGGTCGGCCAAACGTGCTAAATATAAATTGGCACTTAAATTTTTCGCCAGATGGAGATGTATGGGGTTGCCTTCCATTTTTGAAGCAGAAAAGCCATGCAGGTAAATCACGGCATATTCGGTTTGCTTATGTGCAGTATCAGCCCATACAATTTCAGCCTCATTTCCGGGCTTAATATTGTTTGAATGCTCCATAGCTTCCACATAATCTTCAAGGTTTTTAATATCCGGAACATCGGGCAATGAAGTATTGTACAGCGGTTTTTTTGGCCTGGGCCCCAATAAGTACCCGACAATGATAAATACCGAAAAACCGATTAATACTTTATAACGTTTTTTCATTGTGCCTAAATTATAGCTTTACAAATAAACTTTTGACGGAGTAAAGTAATTTTTCAGTAGCTGGTTTTTCATTTTGAGGGGAAGCTTTGATCTGCAGCAACTTTCACGCTAAACCTGATTGCGCCAAATAGCCCACAGCCCGAAGCATGAGGGCGAAGGACTATAGGCAAAAGCAGGAGGAAAGGTGCAGGTGATTACTGCCGTTGCTTTTCTACAGATGAGGATGCTTCATAATACATTCCTTTTTTATGGGAAATTAGCTTAAGTTTGCAATCAAAATTTTTCGACTTAATGCCGGGAATCGAACAGATAAAAAAACCTATAGCAGCAGATATCAAAGCGTTTGAAAAGACGTTCAAAGAATCTATGCATAGCGACGCACCGTTGCTTGACAGAATTACCCACTATATTGTGAAACAAAAAGGCAAACAAATGCGGCCCATGTTCGTGTTTTTTGCTGCAAAATTATGTGGTGGCATTACCGAATCTACCCACCGTGGGGCTGCATTAGTGGAATTGTTGCATACGGCAACACTCGTACACGATGATGTGGTTGATAATGCCTATGAGCGGCGTGGATTTTTCTCTATTAATGCACTATGGAAAAATAAAATAGCGGTATTGGTTGGCGATTTTTTACTGGCTAAAGGGTTGTTGCTTTCGGTAAACAATAATGAACACCGTTTGTTACAAATTGTATCAGAGGCAGTGAAGCAGATGAGTGAAGGTGAATTGCTGCAGATTGAGAAAGTGCGCAGAATGGATATTTCAGAGGAATTATATTTCGACGTGATCCGTCAGAAAACAGCTTCTTTAATCGCTTCCTGCTGCGCTGCAGGTGCTGCATCTGCAGGTGCTGATGATACTATTATTGAGAAGATGCGATTATTTGGGGAAAAGGTGGGAATTGCATTTCAGATTAAGGATGATACTTTTGATTTTGGAACGGATGACGTAGGGAAGCCTCTTGGAATTGACATTAAGGAGAAAAAGGTAACACTTCCGCTGATTTACGCCTTAAACCGTGCTGAAAAACCTGAACGTAAACGCATCATCAATTTGGTAAAAAACCATCAGGATGATCCGGCTAAAATTCAACAAATCATAGATTTTGTTAATGGACATAAAGGTGTCTATTATGCTAATGAGAAGATGTTACAATACCAGGAAGAGGCTTTTGATATTCTGCGTCAGTTTGATGCAGGAGAAGCCAGAACAGGTTTAGAACAACTTGTCCTTTATACTACAGAACGTAAAAAATAATGAGTAACGAGCTACTTTTCAGTATTGGTTTCCTGCTGTTTATTGTGATCATTCTGGCTTTGGATTTAGGTCTGTTTAGCCGTAAAGAACATGTGGTGAGTTTGAAACAGGCAGGAATCATGAGCGTAATCATGGTAGCACTTGCACTAGGCTTCTATTTTATTTTACGGACAGAAGGCCATCAGCTTCACGGGATTAAGGATTTTGCGCATCTCAAGGAAATTGTTGTCAAACACCAGCATCATATCAACCTTATTCCAAACGATTTTGAAGGAAGCCTATCTGTTTACAAAAAGAACCTTGGTTTAGAGTTTTTAACTGGCTATGTAATCGAATACGCCCTATCTGTAGATAATATTTTTGTTATTGTTTTAATCTTTTCTGCCTTCGCTGTGGAAGAAAAGTATTATCATCGTGTGTTGTTCTGGGGAATCCTGGGTGCGATTATCATGCGTTTCATCTTTATATTTGTAGGTGCGGCATTGATCGCGAAGTTTGCCTGGATTCTCTATATTTTCGGAGCTTTCCTGGTTTTTACCGGCGTCAAAATGTTTTTTAGTAAGGATGAAGATGAGAAAATTGATCCTGAGAACCATCCGGTAGTGAAATGGGCTTCAAAAATCTTCTCTATCCATCCGAAGTACGAAGGAAAAAATTTCTTTGTAAAAATCAACCACAAAACACTGGTTACGCCACTTTTCCTGGTTCTTTTAATTGTAGAGTTTACCGATCTACTTTTTGCCGTAGACTCTATCCCGGCTATTTTTGCGGTGACAAAAGACCCTTATATTGTATTTTTCTCTAACATATTCGCCATCATGGGGCTGCGTTCCATGTTCTTTTTACTGGTGAATATTATCCATAAGTTCCATTATTTGAAAACAGGCCTGGCCGTGTTACTTGCCTTTATTGGCGTGAAAATGCTTGGGCATGTTTACCTGGAGAAGTTAGGATTTACCACTCAGCACTCATTAATTATTATTGTCAGTATTCTGGTGATCAGTGTAGTGGCATCATTGGTTTTTCCGAAAAAGGTGATGCATCAATAATATAATTTACCACCTCAGGCAACTAAGATCATTTAAGTTAATGTTCTAAGGCTATTTTTTCTAAGGTATTATATGTTTTTTTTGAAAATTACCCGTAGCCGTTTTAGATACCAGCTAAGCAAAATATACGTTACAGCTTAATACCTAAGCGTAATTTTTGTATTTTCATCGAATAATCAGCAACATTATTCATGAAATACCTTTTCTTAACAGTAATTATTTGTACGACCTTCTTCGCTAATGCTCAGGATAAATTTGAAAATGTCTTCTTAAAAATCAATACTGACGTTCAGCAAAATTCAAAAGCTTATCAAACGCTTAAATATGAAACTGAGAACATTGGTCATAGGTTAACGGGTTCGGAAAATGGTGCTAAAGCAGAACAATATGCTTATGATTTACTAAAATCGTATGGTTGTGACGTTAAATTTCAACCTTTTGAGGTCGAAAGCTGGGCAAGAAAAACGATCAATGTAGAAATTGGCGCCGATAAAAATAGTTTGATTAAAATGAAAGCCGTAACCCTGGCGCATTCGCCGGTGAGTGCCGATGTTACAGGTGAAATTGTAGACGCAGGTAATGGATTGGAAGCAGATTATCAGGCCAGTCCTGAAAAATTTAAAGGTAAAATTGCTTTAATTTATTTGGGTATTTTACCTGGTTCGGCTACCGGAACAAAATCATTACACCGCTCAGAAAAAACTGCTATTGCCACGAAATATGGTGCCATTGGTGTAATTATCATCAATACAGTTAAAAATGGGGTGTTGTTAACAGGTACCGCATCTGTTACAGGCAAGCTGATCCCGATTCCAGCAGTTTGTATCGGTCTGGAGGATGGGATGACCCTCCGGGAAAAATTAAAAAATCAAATGCAGACAGCCCATATTGCCATGACTAATTTTTCTGGTTTAATTAAAGCCAGAAACGTAGTTGCTGTGTTTAAAGGAACAGAATTGCCGGAAGATAAAATTGTAGTCGGCGGACACTTAGATAGTTGGGATCTGGCAACAGGTGCGATTGATAATGGAATAGGTTCCTTCGCCATTATGGATATGGCCCGGACATTCAAAAAGCTAAAGTTAAAGACAAAACGTACAGTTGAATTTGTATTGTTTATGGGGGAGGAGCAAGGCTTACTGGGTTCAAAGGCATACATTGATCAGGCCAAGAAAGATAAAACGCTCAACCAGGTGAAGTTTATGCTGAACTACGACATGACCAATGATCCGAAGGGATTCTCAACATCCCGTGCCGAAATGAAAGACTTATTTACGGCCTGGGGAACTGATATCGTAAAAATAGACACCGGTTTTAAAAACTTATTTAATGCGGGTGCTGGTTTACATAGCGATCATCAGCCATTTATGTTAGAAGGAATCCCAACAGGAGGTGGCTTTGGCGGTAAATTGCCAAATAATTCAGGCCCCTTTTATCATTCCGATGGCGATTCGTTTAAACTGGTAGATGAACAGGAATTAAAAAATACCGTTCGTTATAGCGCCATGCTTACCTATGCTTTGGCAAATACGCCGAAAATACCGGTGGGTGTTCAGGAAGATCAAGAATTAAAAGCTTTCTTAGAATCCCAGAACCTAAAGGAACCGCTCACCATTGCGGGTGAGTGGAAGTGGAAGTAAAATCTGGCCAAAATAAAGGATCCAGATAAAGGCTAATTCCTTTACAGAAAGAAATGATAATCACACTATTTTACATTGTATAAACGAGCCAGTGTCTTTAATTATTTGGCTTTCACAAAGCGATGCCGTAACTTTGCATCACATTTAAAAACAAATAATTATGTCATCAGTAGAGACAACATACATTCCTTATAAAGTTAAGGACATTTCACTGGCAGAATGGGGCCGTAAAGAAATTGAATTAGCCGAAGCAGAAATGCCCGGTTTAATGAGTTTACGTGAAGAATTTGGTCCTACGCAACCGTTAAAAGGTGCACGTATCGCAGGTTGTCTGCATATGACCATCCAAACGGCTGTTTTAATCGAAACATTGGTGGCATTAGGTGCTGAAGTTACCTGGTCATCTTGCAATATTTTCTCTACACAGGACCATGCTGCCGCTGCAATCGCTGCTGCAGGTATTCAGGTTTATGCCTGGAAAGGTTTGAATGAAGAAGAATTCGACTGGTGTATTGAGCAAACTTTACACTTCGGTCCGGAGCAACAACCATTAAACATGATTCTGGATGATGGTGGCGATTTAACCAACATGGTTTTCGATAAATATCCTGAACTTATTGCTGCAATTAAAGGTTTATCAGAAGAAACCACAACTGGTGTTCATCGTTTATACGAAAGAATGAAAAACGGAACATTGCATTTACCGGCAATTAACGTGAATGATTCTGTAACGAAATCTAAATTTGATAACAAATACGGTTGTCGCGAATCATTGGTTGATGCAATTCGTCGTGCAACTGACGTCATGATGGCTGGTAAAGTAGCTGTGGTTTGTGGTTATGGCGATGTGGGTAAAGGTTCTGCAGAATCTTTAAGCTCACAAGGTGTGCGTGTAATCGTAACGGAAATTGATCCGATTTGTGCATTACAAGCGGCAATGGAAGGATATGAAGTTAAAAAATTCGCTACAGCTGTTAAAGAAGCAGATATTATTGTTACCACGACTGGTAACCGTGATATCGTTCGCGGAGAACATTTCTTAACAATGAAAGATAAGGCGATTGTTTGTAACATCGGTCACTTCGATAATGAAATTGATGTTGCCTGGTTAAACGAGAAATATGGTTCATCTAAAGTAGAGATCAAACCTCAGGTAGATAAGTATACGATCGAAGGTAAAGATATCATCCTATTGGCTGAAGGTCGTTTAGTAAATTTAGGTTGTGCAACAGGTCATCCAAGTTTCGTAATGAGTAATTCATTTACTAACCAAACTCTGGCTCAATTAGAACTTTGGACAAACACAGATAAGTATGAAAACAAAGTTTATGTTTTGCCTAAGTATCTGGATGAAAAAGTTGCCCGTTTACACTTAGCTAAAATCGGTGTAGAATTAGATGTTTTGGATCAGCACCAGGCTGATTATATTGGTGTTCCGGTGGAAGGTCCTTTTAAATCAGACGAATATCGTTACTAAAAATTAGTTTTGAGTCTGTAGTACAGAGTCAGGAGTCTAAAAAAATAGAAGGGATGTGCACATTGCATATCCCTTTTTTTTGTTGTAATTCTGATTTTAAATATAAAACCCGGTAGCTAAAATATCAATAGTTTCCTCATTTGATGGATTTCAGCCCATTTGCATACCTGATTGAATTTGAAATTTATCATTCACCTGTTTGCATCATATCCAGTTATTGTAGCGAAAGTGTTTATTTAAACGTATTGGTAAAAAATACTAAAGATGAAGAAAATTTTAACTTTACTGGCCACATTAATCGTGATACTGGGTGTTGGTTCTTGTAAAAAGGGTGCCCATGCTTCCTTAAATAAAATTGAATATGGAAGCTCTTTCGGAATGTGTTGGGGATATTGCGTGAGAATTATGGCCATCACATCTAATCAGGTTTCCTTGGAGAAGAAAAAAAACAGTGATCAATCTGATGTTAAACGCTGTCAGAAATCACTATCCAATGAAGAGCTTTCTTCCATAAAAAACTTAATTAAAAGTGAGTTTTTTGAACTGCCGGATATAATAGGTTGTCCTGATTGTGCAGATGGAGGAGCTGAATGGGTAAGGATAATCGAAAATGGAAAATCAAAAAAAGTTACTTTCGATTACGGTAAGGCTCCGGCGGCTATTAAAGAATTGGTTGATAAGTTAAGGGAAACTGAAGCTTCAATTACAGATTGCAATTAACTGATCCTTTATATTGATCGTTACAAACAAAGTAAGCAGACAATACTGTTAGTTTAAAACGGTTAACATCATAATCTGTTTATGCCCAAACTATTCCGGTGAATGACACTTTATCAAACCACTAGCATATTTGAAAAAGCGTTATCGTTATTTTTTTCTTCTAACCCCTTGATTCTTAAAAAGAATTGTTCTACTTTTGCAGTCCGTTTTATGGGCTATCTGTAAGGATGCCGGGGGAGCGGTAAAATTTTCAATAAAAAACATAAAAAAGCACAATGCCAACCATTCAACAATTAGTTAGAAAAGGTAGAGTAGCACTGGAGTTCAAGAGTAAGTCTCCAGCGTTGGACAGCTGTCCACAGCGAAGAGGTGTATGTACACGTGTGTACACCACTACCCCTAAAAAACCAAACTCAGCAATGCGTAAAGTAGCCCGTGTTCGTTTAACGAACGGTAAAGAGGTGAATGCATACATTCCTGGAGAAGGTCACAACTTACAGGAGCACTCAATCGTATTGATCCGTGGTGGTCGTGTTAAAGATTTACCAGGTGTACGTTACCACATTATCCGTGGTGCATTAGATACATCAGGCGTTGCTGGTCGTAACCAACGTCGTTCTAAATATGGTACTAAACGTCCTAAACCAGGTCAAGCTGCTGCAGCTCCTGCAAAAGGCAAAAAGAAATAATCGGGAGGAAATAAGAAATGAGAAAGTCAAAACCAAAAAAGAGAATTATTCTTCCTGATCCAAAATTTAACGATGTTCAGGTAACTCGTTTTGTAAACAATATGATGTACGATGGAAAAAAATCTATCGCTTATTCTATTTTTTATGACGCTGTTGAAATTGCTGAGAAAAAAGCAGGTGAAAACGGTTTAGAGATATTTAAACGTGCTTTAACTAACATCATGCCGGCTGTAGAGGTTAAATCTCGCCGTGTTGGTGGTGCTAACTTCCAGGTTCCAACTGAGGTTAGACCAGAACGTAAAACAGCTCTGGGTATGAAATGGTTAATTTTATATGCCCGTCGTCGTGGTGAAAAAACGATGAAAGAGAAATTAGCTGGCGAAATCGTTGCTGCTGCTAAAGGTGAAGGTGCTGCTGTTAAGAAGAAAGAAGATACGCATAAAATGGCTGAAGCCAACAAAGCGTTCTCTCACTTCCGTTTCTAGTAGTGATTAGCAAATTAGTAAGATTACACAGATTTAATTAGAAGATTATACTGATTAAATAAATTACACCGATTTGTTTTTAACATAATCGGTGTAATCATTTAAAATCAGATAAATCAAAAAAAATACAATGGCAAGAGATTTAAAATTTACAAGAAATATTGGAATTGCAGCTCACATTGATGCAGGTAAAACTACAACAACTGAGCGTATTCTTTATTATGCTGGTGTAAGTCATAAAATTGGTGAAGTGCACGAAGGTGCTGCAACAATGGACTGGATGGCACAAGAGCAAGAGCGTGGTATCACCATTACTTCTGCCGCAACTACTGTTGGTTGGAAATATAGAAACCAAAACTATCATATCAATATTATTGATACACCAGGACACGTGGATTTTACCGTTGAGGTAAACCGTTCACTACGTGTATTAGATGGTTTAGTATTCTTATTCTCTGCAGTTGATGGTGTTGAGCCTCAATCAGAAACCAACTGGCGTTTAGCTAACAACTATAATGTTGCCCGTATCGGATTTGTTAATAAAATGGACCGTTCAGGTGCTGACTTCTTAAAAGTAGTTAAGCAGGTTAAAGACATGTTAGGTAGTAATGCAGTTCCATTACAGTTACCTATCGGTGCTGAAGATAATTTTACTGGTGTGGTTGATTTAATTAACAACCGTGGTATTGTTTGGAATGAGCACGATAAAGGTATGACTTTCACTGAAGTGCCGATTCCGGAAGATATGTTGGATGAGGTGGCAGAATGGAGAGAGAAATTATTGGAGTCTGTAGCGGATTATGATGAGACATTGATGGAGAAATTCTTCGATGATCCAAACTCCATCACTGAACGTGAAATTTTAGACGCTTTACGTGCAGCTGTATTAGATGCGAAAATTGTTCCTATGGTTTGTGGTTCATCTTTCAAAAATAAAGGTGTACAAACTATGCTTGACTATGTAATGGAATTATTGCCTTCTCCTTTAGATTCTGAAGGTGTGGTTGGTACTAATCCAAATACAGATGCTGAGGTTTTATTAAAACCATCAGAAAGCGAGCCGTTTGCAGCATTGGCATTTAAAATTGCAACTGACCCATTCGTAGGTCGTTTATGTTTCATCCGTGTGTATTCTGGTAATTTAGAAGCAGGTTCATACGTTTACAATACCCGTTCAAATAACAAAGAGCGTATCTCCCGTATCTTCCAGATGCACGCTAACAAGCAAAATCCAATTCCTAATGTAGGTGCGGGTGATATTGCTGCGGTAGTGGGCTTTAAAGATATCAAAACAGGTGATACACTTTGTGATGAGAAACACCCAATTGTTCTTGAATCAATGGTATTCCCTGAGCCGGTTATCGGTTTAGCTATTGAGCCTAAAACTCAGGCTGACGTGGATAAATTAGGTATGGGATTATCTAAACTAGCGGAAGAAGATCCTACATTCAGGGTACAAACAGATCAGGAAACTGGTCAGACTGTAATCTCTGGTATGGGTGAGCTTCACTTAGATATTCTAATCGACCGTTTAAAACGTGAGTTTAAAGTAGAGGTTAATCAAGGTGCACCACAAGTAGCTTACAAAGAAGCTATCTTTGGTACCACTCAACACCGTGAAACTTATAAAAAGCAATCAGGTGGTCGTGGTAAGTTCGCAGATATTCAGGTGATCATTTCGCCAATTGATACTGATTTCGAAAAAGGTGGTTTACAATTCGTAAACGAAATTACAGGTGGTTCAATTCCACGTGAATTTATTCCTTCAGTAGAAAAAGGATTTGCTGCAGCGATGTCAAATGGTGTATTAGCAGGATATCCACTTCCTGATATGAAAGTACGTTTGATTGATGGTTCATTCCACGCAGTCGATTCAGATGCTTTATCATTCGAGCTTGCTGCCCGTATGGCATATCGTGAGGCTTTACCTAAATGTAAACCTACTTTGATGGAGCCAATCATGAAAATCGAAATCTTAACCCCTGAAGAAAACATGGGTGATGTAATCGGTGATATGAACCGTCGTCGTGGTCAGTTACAAGGTATGGATACCCGTAACGGATCTCAGGTAATTAAAGCATTGGTTCCACTTTCAGAAATGTTCGGATATGTAACGCAGTTACGTACCATCACTTCAGGCCGTGCAACTTCTACAATGGAATTTGATCATTACGAGCCAGCGCCTAAAAACGTTCAGGATGAAGTAATTGCTAAATCCAAAGGAAGAGTAAAATCTGAAGACTAATTAATTCTCAAGATAAATCCGGTTCCTGTTGTTAATAGCTCTAACAGGGAATCACAATTAAAAATAAGATGAGCCAAAGAATCAGAATTAAATTAAAATCTTACGATTACAACTTGGTAGATAAATCTGCTGAGAAAATCGTGAAAACTGTTAAACCTACGGGTGCAGTTGTAAGTGGTCCGATTCCACTTCCTACAGAGAAAAAAATCTTTACTGTTTTACGTTCTCCACACGTAAACAAAAAAGCCAGAGAGCAATTTCAATTATGCGCTTACAAACGCTTATTAGATATTTACAGCTCTAACTCTAAAACAGTTGATGCTTTAATGAAACTTGAATTACCTAGTGGTGTTGAAGTTGAAATCAAAGTTTAATTGATTTAAAAATTAAGAAAGGTCGTAATGTTAAATTGCGGCCTTTTTTTGTGCCCGGTCATTTTCAAACAAAAAGTAATTACACAGGTTTAATAAGTATGAAAAAGCCATTAAAAGAAGAAAGCTTGCCGGTTGAGGGGCAGGATTTTGCTGATCCGAAAGAAGAAACAGTAAAAAAACCTTCCTCACATGGTGAAGTTGCCAATCAGAAAGGAAGTGATTTCTCAGATCTGGAAGAAAGCAGGATGGAACATCCCCCTGAACACCGTGATGAAAATGGTTCAGATGAAGGTGATGTTGACAATCCAGAAGGCGAAATAGATCAATCTGAAGGTGTAAAATAAGGTGGCATAACTTCTGCCTGTTGAGCGTATTCTTTTTATTTTCTTATGCTCGTTTTAAATGATATTCCTTTGCCTGACTATAAATAAACGGAGATTAAATAGTACGCCCAAAATAACCATTTAAAGAAATAAAATAAAATCTACCAAACTTTCTAAGTCAGCGCTATGTTGTCAAATGAATAGTGAACTAAAAATTAAAAAGATGAGCACCTCACAGAACGCACATAATGATCAGAAAAATAAGCAGGATCTTGATCATAATAATATAGAGTGGGACAATGACAACGCTACCTATGGTCATGCCGTTAGCGATTCGCCGTTCAGAAGGAAGAATACTCCGGATGAAAATCATTTGTCGAAATTAGAAGAAAATGATCAGGATGTAAACGGAAATCTTAAAAATTTAAATTTAAGTAAAAGTGACAATCCTGATCACCGGAACAGTAATCAGGAAAAGGGATTGGGTGGCAAAGATTTATAAATAATAAAAGGGAAAAGCTAAAAGCTATTGAAAATCCCTTTTATTATGCTTTAAGCTAAAATCTGACTATTAATAAGATATCCAATTCCAGATTAAGTATTGGCTATTAAAATTATTAATAAAGTGTGGTGGTTTGCCGGTAATCCTGCTTAATATTCTGGCTGAGATGATTCACCTCTTTAATTAATTCCGGTGCTTTTTCTATTAAATCGTCCACTAATGATTTTCCATCACTGAGTCTTTTTTTAGTGATATAATGAAGTGCATAAACACTTGCTGCGCCAACGAAGGCATACTTTAGTAATCCCATGATATATTATTAGTTTAAATTCCCGTATTGAGCACATCATCCTCATCACGGTTTTTGATAATTGAATCTTTATTGTCTTTAAAATCTTCAGATGAACTACCGGTTTTGCTTGCAGCACTTTCAACTGTATGTTGCGCTTCAGTGCTATTGTAAGTATCATCGCTTAATGAATCCTTGCCTTGTGTACCTGAATTATCAAACCCATCCCGTGCATTTATATTCCCATCATTAAAACCATTTGCATTTTCTTCGGCTATTGGCGCCCGCCCAAAGGCAGTAACTTCATTTCCTTCATTACCTTTTTCATGTGCTTTCTGAAGGTCAGATTTTTTATCGGTATTACCATTTCCGAAGTAACCTTCGGTATGTTCGTCCTTATTATAAATACTCGTTTTCATAATCATGTTTTTATAAAGAACATCCTGCCAAGCAAATGGTTTGTATTAAATCTGGCAGATCTTTATGTTGTATCTCACGAACAGGCAAATAAGATAATTGCATAAATAAATTTCAACACGAGTTTTTTCTTTTGTTTAACTTCGGGCGAAATTTAAAAGTAAGCATCTGATGGAGTGGAAATACCTATTATCAAATAAAAGATTCGGACAGGAAAGCTGGACTGGCGATCGGGATAAGGCTCGTTCTGATTTTCAGCGGGATTATGACAGGTTAATATTTTCATCACCATTCAGGCGCTTGCAAAATAAAACACAGGTTTTCCCCTTGCCGGGGAGTGTATTTGTTCATAACCGCTTAACGCACAGTTTGGAAGTGGCAAGTGTGGCCCGCTCTATGGCCAATATTTTTTTAAATAATTTAGAAGAACATCAGCCATCTTTACTTAAAGAAGTGCCCTTGCTAAATGAAGTAGGCAATATTGTAGCAGCTGCAGCATTGGCTCACGACCTGGGTAATCCAGCTTTTGGACATTCGGGAGAAGCGGCAATTTCACGTTATTTTACCGATGGGGATGGACAAATCTATCAAAAGGATATGAGCGATTCGCAATGGCACGACCTTATTTATTTTGAAGGGAATGCAAATGCCATTCGGATTTTGACGCACCCTTTGAAAGGAAAAGGAAACGATGCCTATGCCTTAACATATTCCACATTGGCCTCGATTGCAAAATATCCCTGCGCATCAATAGCTGGCCGGCAGAAAAAACTTTTACACCGGAAGAAATACGGTTTTTTTCAGTCAGAAGAAGAAACCTTCAGAAAGATTGCATCAGAGTTAAATCTGGCTCAGGAAGAAAGTGAATATCTGATTTATAAACGTCACCCTTTGGTTTATTTAGTAGAGGCCGCCGATGATATCTGCTATAGCATCATTGATCTGGAAGATGCGCATCGCTTAAAGATATTATCATATGAGGAAGTTAAGAATTATTTGCTGCCTTTTTCCAATTCTCAGACCATTGAAAACCGATTAAAAAATGATTATGAAGATGATGATGCAAAAATTGGCTTGCTAAGAGCTAAAGCGATCAACACGCTCACCAACATTTGTGCAGAAATATTTTTTAAAGAGCAGGAATTATTGCTAAAAGGTGAACTGAATAACAGCTTAACAGATCTTCTGCCAGAACCCTATTTAACGGCCTGGAAAGCGATTGAGAAAGTATCGGTAGAAAGGATTTATAATTTTTCATCTGTTATTCAAAAAGAAGTGGCTGGTTATAAAATTATGGCAGGCTTACTAGAAGAATTTGTGCCGGCATTAATCAATAACAACACACATTATTACCAAAAACTGGTGAAGCTTATCCCTAAGCAATACCATACCGATTTAACCGATATCTACTCCCGTACGCAAAGCGTTTTAGATTTTGTATCAGGTATGACAGATTTATATGCGGTAGATTTGTACCGGAATATTAAAGGCATTTCTTTTCCATCAGAAACATAATCATGAAGCGTTTATTAATATATATAACCTGCCTATTAATGCTCTCCTCATACGTTAATGCACAAACCATTACCCTGCGTGATTTAAAAAATGGAGATTTAATATTTGTGGGTGCCGAAAAAGCTAACCTATCAGGTGCCATTAACCGGGTGACGCAAAAAAGAGATGCTATCGCTTTCGATCATATCGGAATCATTGAAAAAAGTGCTGATTCCATATTTGTGTTACATGCCTCTTCAAAAAAAGGAAGCATAAGAGAAAATATGCAAGCATTTTATCAGTCGGAAAAAACGGCAGACAATAAAATAGTCGTTTATAGGTTAAAGAATAATTTTGATCAGGCCATTCCTGATGCCATTTCATCTGCCAAGAAGATGTTAGGCAAGCCGTATAACTGGACATATATTCTGAATGACAGTTCTTACTATTGCTCTGATTTTATTGAAAGGTGTTTTAGAAAAAATCAAATATTTGCGCTGGAACCAATGACCTTTATTAATCCAAAAACCGGAAAACCGGATGATTTTTGGATTAAGTTTTATAAAAAACAAAACCTTGAAGTTCCCGAGGGGAAGTTAGGCTGTAACCCAAATGGTTTAGCAGCCAGTAATAAATTATTTTTAATAGGGAATTTCATCAATTAAATCCTATTAATTGATGAAATTCAACCATATAAATTATCTGCCTCTTGTATCATCCCATTTATTACGCTCATCCTGTAATTCACGGGCCAGTTTCATTTCTTTATCTTTGGCTTTAACCTTATGGGTTTGAAATTCATCTGCAACTTCCTGGTAGAGTTGAGTTCTGTAGGTGGCTTCTTTCCGGTATTTTCCGGATTGAAAGATCACAATGGCCAAACCGGCACCCAGTATGATAATGATTGCCCAAACGATGGTATTGTATGTACCTTTATCAAAAGCGATCCCTAAAAATTTGATTTCATTTACAGATGCCGTTGCATGAGCAAGCGAACTTTCTTTGCCCGTAACTTCGCCTTTCAAACTGGCAATGTTATCACTTTGTCCCTTTATTTCTTTTTTAGCTTCCTGAAGTTGTTTTCGCTCTTTTCTTAATGTATCATTAACGCTTTTCCATAAAGCAGATAACCTGGATGGATTAATCAGTTTTGAACCATATAAACTTTTAGATTTTTTCAGCATAAAATTATACTGGCCGTTTAGAGATGGATCAGTATTTTTCGAAGTGTCTTGTCTGGCCTGCCCGAATGCGATATTTACCAATAGCATGGCTACTAAAAATAACAGGGTTGGTTTAAGTTTTTGCATAGTTAAATTATAGGTGTTAAAGTGTAAAACTACATTTTTATACCATCATGAGCTCATCTAAATGACCTTATCTTTTGGCTTAGTTATAAAAATGATGTGATATAATCTATAAATTAACAATTTTATCGGCGTTTTATTATAAATTAATCGTGATAGATTACATTTGCCACATGCAAATAGGAATTATCGGTTTAGGCGATATGGGTAGATTATACGCCATTTCGTTTTTTAATGCAGGTTACAAAGTGTGTGGTGCAGACATGCCCTTACGCTACTCAGAATTGAAAAGTGAGCTTGAACCTAAAGGCATTGAAATTTTAGCCGATGGGCATGAGGTTGCCCGAAAATCTGATTTTATTATCTATTGTGTAGAGGCAGAGAAGATTGATGAAGTGGTGGCTACTTTTGCACGTTCAACTAAATTTGGTGCCATTGTTTCCGGGCAAACCTCTGTAAAGCATCCTGAAATTGCAGCTTTTGAAAAACATTTACCAACAGATACGCAAATCGTAACCTGTCACTCTTTGCATGGCCCGGCTTTTAGTCCTGAGGGGCAAACCTTGGTTGTGGTTAGGCACCGTGCAACCAACGAGGTTTACGCAAGGGCACTGGAGATTTATAAGTCTTTAAAATCGAATATTATCGAGATGGATGATTACCGCGAACACGACCGGATCGTCGCCGATACGCAGGCCGTTACGCATATGGGGTTTGAAAGCATGGGCTCAGCCTGGAAAAATGCAGGTTTCTTCCCCTGGGATAATCCGGCTTATGCTGGTGGAATTGATAATGTGAAGATTTTAACCACACTGCGCATTTTTAGTTACAAATCACATATTTATGCAGGCTTAGCTATTTTAAATCCATATGCACAAAAGCAGGTAAAGTATTATGCACAGGCAGAGTCAGAATTGTATAAATTGATGATTTGTGAAAATGAAACGGAATTTCGATCTAAAATTTATGCTGCCCGTGATTTTGTTTTTCACGAAAGCAGAAGCCTTTTGCTTCTGGATGATAACATTATGAAAGAATTTAGCCTGTCTGATGCCGCTCATAAACAAAAACCCAATTCGCACCTGAGTTTATTGAGTATGGTTTACGCTTGGTATAAAATGGGTGTAAACCCTTATGATAATTTAATTTGCCAGACACCGCCATTTAAATTGAGGTTGGGCATTGCTGAATATTTGTTTAAAAATGAGGAAATGCTCGAAGAATCTATTCATACGGCATTATATGATAAATCTATTCGTGGCGATGATTTAGAGTTTCATACCGCCGTACACGAATGGGCATCGATTATTGGTTATGGCGATTTAAAAGGTTATAAAGCGCATTTTGAAGCCGCGAAATCTTTTTTTGCAAACCGTTTAAATGATGGACGGGATTTAAGTGCAGAGTTGATTAAGCGATTAGGGAAGTAGTTTTTTATATGAAGACTATTTTAAATAAACCAGAAATGGTTTCGTTATTGCAGCAACAATTAAAAAATATTGATATTCTTTGTAATGATTACGATAGCGGGAATGAAAAAGTTATACATTTAATAGCTGAAAAGATTGCTTTAATTTTTCACAACTCAAATCAATCTAAATCATTATTAAATGAACTTAAGCTAACGCATCTTGATTTTCTTTGCAGTTCAGAAAGGTATGATTCAAAAAGCCTTACTAATTTTATTGGCTTATTGAAATTAGAACACCACACTGAAAAGGGCTGGACATATTTAGCCAGGTTACATAAGTTCGAATTGGCGAAGGTATCTTACGAAAACTGGTGGAATAACAAAAAAGTGATGATTGATTCGGATGGTAATGCCTTTACAAGGGCCAAGATCATAAAATCAGCAGCCCATAACGATCCTTTATTATTTGATACATCAGGATGGAAAATTACTGATGCTAATGGTAATAAAACAACGATTAACCCAATCCCTGAAACGATTAGGCAAATTGCTTTCGAAGTGTTAGGGTGTTTTCGTACAGTGAACCTGAATCAAGAAAGTAAATTGTATTACAAATCTAATTTATAGATCGGCTTCTAAAAATAAGCATAAAGATGATTTTTTTATGAAAATCTATTTTATCCCCTTTATATATAGATTTTATTTTATTCTGTTAATCTTTCGTTTCCACAAAATCAGTACATTATCTTTGCCGGCATGTCGGTATTATTGTTTACCATTATCGTTTTATTAGGGGCTTTTTTAGCCGGTTTACTGGGCTCACTCACTGGTTTAGGTGGTGGTGTAATTATCATACCCTTACTTACGCTGGCACTGGGTGTTGATATTCATTATGCAATTGGCGCATCCATTGTTTCGGTTATAGCAACTTCATCCGGTTCAGCAGCAGCTTATGTTAAAGAAGGAATCACCAATATCCGGATTGGGATGTTTCTGGAAATTGCAACTACTGTGGGCGCTATTTGCGGTGCCATTGTAGCTGTTTACCTCAATGCCAATTACATCGCTATCATATTTGGCTGCATCCTGATCTTTTCTGCTATTATGACTTTAAAGAAAAAAGTAGATCATACTACTTTAGATGACACTGACCGGTGGGCCAAATTTTTTAAACTAAATGGTTCATATCCTGATAAAGGTACTGATCACCCTTATGCCGTAAAACACGTTCCAGCTGGTTTTTTAATGATGCTCTTTGCCGGCACACTTTCAGGTTTGCTGGGAATAGGAAGTGGCGCCCTTAAGGTAATCGCCATGGATAATATCATGCGTTTACCCTTTAAAGTTTCTACCACGACCAGTAATTTTATGATGGGCGTTACCGCCGCTGCCAGTGCTATTGTTTATTTACATCGCGGACAAATTGATCCGGGTATCGCCATGCCGGTTTGTATCGGCGTATTAACTGGGGCTACCGTTGGCTCAAAAGTTTTATTAAAAGCCAAAACAGATAAATTGAAAATTGTATTTGCTGTAGTGGTAACATTTTTAGCATTACAAATGATTTACAAAGGAATAAGCGGATTATAATGGCAGCATCAAAAGAAAATATGAATGATAAGGATATTCAGGTTATACTGGGCACCTTATTGCGTGCAGGTGTAATCATATCGATGACCATTGTGCTCATTGGTGGGATTATCTTTCTCATTCATCAAAATGGTGTGATAACCGATTATAAAGTATTTAAGCCGGAACTGGCTGGTTTTTCATCTATTTCAGCTATTTTCAAAGGCCTGCTTACTTTTCATGGTGATGCCATTGTACAATTTGGTATATTGATGTTGATTTTTACTCCGGTAGCCCGCATCGTTTTCGCCATTTTCAGCTTTTTAATTGAAAAGGACTATTTGTATGTATTGATTGGACTAATTATCTTGTCCATTATTACCATTAGTCTGAATGGAGGACTGGCCCATTAAGTCAAATAGCTTATTTGTTGAAAAAAAATATTAAAATTAAGTTTAAACGCTTAAGATTGTATATAAAATCACCAAAATGGCAAAGTCTGGAAAGATAGTTCAGCTGTTTCAGAAACCTGAAAATTTTATAAAATCCCGTGCCCGACAGCTCCAGCTCGGGAAATGCTATATCTCTGCCAACTGGGAGGAAAGTGGTATTGCAAATGTGATTGTAAGCCGAATCCCCATTAATGGAAATCTTACAATAGGCATGTACCTTGTTGACTTTAAGTGTTTAGGCATTAAAGATTCCGCTTTTAAGTTTAATATCCCTTTAGATGAAGTTCAATACCTGATCGCATATATAAAGGGTGAAGAAATTGAATACAACCGGGTTCATAATATGCTATATGGTGCAGAAGCATTTGCTGAAAGTTGTGGCTTTAAACCCCATAAAGATTGGGCCATAGGTCAGCTTATACTTGAGGAAGACGATGACCGGATTCAAATTACTGATCTTCCGTTCGGAGAAGAAGGAGTTCCTGCTTATTATCCCGGTCCAAATGATGATGATGATACAATCAATAGAATTTTGGCCACTTTGGATAAAAACCTGGGGCCTGGAAATTATTATTTTTATGAAGATGATAAGCGTGACTGATGCAGGAATGAAAGGGGATAAATCTACATCATTACCAAGCCTTATTTATATGGAGTTGGGCTCTCATGGTGAGGCCTGTGAAATAGCGGAACAGGGATGAACTTTTTCCTGATTCTTATATTTCCAACAGATGAGTTTATATTTTTATATTCTGCTTTGTGCGAATATTTCTTGGCTAAAAAAGATATTGCTCCTGCCAATTGCTTTGTGAATGTATGAATATGTCATCTATATGATCTTTGCTCTTAGAGCGGAATGGTGCTAAGTAGCTGAAGACAACGTATTTTAAGCAGGAAAACAAAAATAAATGATATAAACAGGATTACCCAACTATGGGTTTAAAGGCCTGGTTTGATGCTGTAGCTGCTCAGTGAAAGTTAAATCCCATCATATCAGCAATTTATTTGAAAAAATATTTAGCTAACTATTTGAAAATTAATATTTCTTGCCTATCTTTGCCGTCCCTTTCGGGGGATGTACAACCACCTTGAACGAAGCCCTACTGCTTCGATGGGTGTTAAAAAGAAAAGATAAAATGTCAGGAATTATTGGAAAAAAAGTAGGAATGACCAGTATCTTTGATGCCGAAGGAAGAAACATTCCTTGTACGGTAATCGAGGCTGGGCCTTGTGTAGTTACACAAGTGAAAACCGAAGAAAAAGACGGGTATTCATCAATCCAATTGGGTTATGATGAGAAAAAAGAGAAAAACACAACTCAACCGTTAAAAGGCCATTTCGCGAAAGCAAACACAACTCCGAAACGCAAGCTGGTAGAATTCAACTCGTTTACAACTTCACTTAGCTTAGGTGATGTGGTAACTGTTGATGCATTCGCAGAAGGCGATTTTGTTGATGTTGTAGGTACCTCAAAAGGTAAAGGTTTTCAAGGTGTTGTAAAACGCCACGGATTTGCCGGTGTTGGTATGCAGACTCACGGTCAGCATAACCGTTTACGTGCCCCAGGTTCATTGGGTGCATCATCATTCCCTTCACGTGTATTCAAAGGAATGCGCATGGCTGGAAGAACAGGTGGAGACAGGGTAAAAGTTCAGAACTTACAGGTTTTGAAAGTTTATGCTGAGCAAAACTTATTAGTAGTTAGTGGTTCCATTCCAGGAGCTAAAGGTTCTTACGTAATCTTAGACAAGTAATCAGATGGAAGTTAAAGTATTAAACATTTCAGGTAAAGAAACAGGTGCCAAGGTGCAACTTCCTGAATCGGTATTTGGTATCGAGCCTAACGACCACGCGATTTATTTAGATGTAAAACAGTATCTGGCTAACCAACGTCAGGGTACGCACAAATCTAAACAGCGTAATGAGATTGCAGGTTCGACCCGTAAACTATACAAACAAAAAGGTACAGGTGGTGCACGTGCTGGTAGCATTAAATCTCCTTTATTCAACGGTGGTGGTCGTGTATTCGGTCCTCAGCCACGTGACTATAGTTTCAAATTGAACAAGAAATTAAAATCATTAGCACGTAAATCTGCTTTAGCTTATAAAGCAAAAGATAATAACGTGGTAATTTTAGAAGATTTCAACTTCGAAACAGCTAAAACTAAAAATTACACCAGTTTATTGGCTGCGTTAAACGTAGGTACTCAAAAAACTTTATTGGTTTTACCTGCACAAAATAATAATATCTATTTATCAAGCAGAAACGTTCAGAAAACTAAAGTAATCTCTGCAGCAGACTTAAATACCTATGATGTATTAAATGCTGGTGTGCTTGTGTTAACTGCTGATTCTGTTAAAACTTTGGAGGAGGCATTTGCCAAATAATATGGAAATTTTAAAAAAACCAATATTAACCGAAAAAGCTTCAGCTTTAACTGAGAAATCTAACCGTTTCACGTTTAGCGTTAACCATAAGGCTAACAAAATCCAGATTAAAGCAGCTATTGAAAAATTGTACGGTGTAACTATCGTTGCAGTTAACACAATGGTTGTGGATGGAAAAGCTAAATCACGTTACACTAAAGCAGGTTTTGTATCTGGCCGTAGCCCGAAATACAAAAAAGCAATCGTAACGTTGAAAGACGGCGAAACAATAGATTATTACGCAACCCTTTAATTTAATAATTCATTATAACTATGGGCTTAAGAAAATTTAAACCAGTTACTCCAGGTACCCGCTTCAGAGTTGGTGCCAGTTTCACGGAGATTACAGCAACCACGCCCGAAAAATCATTGGTTGTATCATCAAAAAAGTCTGGTGGACGTAATAACACAGGAAAGATGACTATGCGCTACATGGGCGGTGGTCACAAAAAATCATACCGTTTGATCGATTTCAAACGTGATAAATTTGATATTCCTGCAACAGTAGCTACTGTTGAATACGATCCAAACCGTACTGCCCGCATCGCATTATTACATTATGCAGATGGCGAGAAGCGTTATATCATTGCTCCTGAAGGATTGCAAGTTGGTTCGGTATTATTATCGGGCGATGCAGCAGCACCAGAAGTAGGTAACACTTTAAAATTATCGAACATTCCATTAGGTTCTATCATCCACAACGTGGAGATTCACCCTGGAAAAGGAGCACAATTGGCTCGTAGTGCAGGTGCTTACGCACAATTAGCTGCCCGCGATGGTAAATATGCGACTTTGAAAATGCCTTCAGGCGAAACCCGTTTAATCCTGACTACTTGTCTGGCTACTATCGGTGCGGTATCTAACTCAGATCACGCAAACGAAGTATTAGGTAAAGCTGGTCGTAAACGTTGGTTGGGCCGTCGTCCGAGAACTAGACCGGTAGCGATGAACCCTGTCGATCACCCAATGGGTGGTGGTGAAGGTAGATCATCAGGTGGTCACCCACGTTCAAGAAATGGCGTTTTAGCTAAAGGCTTTAAAACCAGAGAACTTAAAAAATATTCTAATCGTTACATCATAGAGAGAAGGAAGAAATAATGGCTCGTTCGATAAAAAAAGGACCGTATATTGACCATAACGTAGAGAAAAAAGTAAACTCTATGAATGATTCAGGCAAAAAGTCTGTAATCAAAACTTGGTCTCGCAGATCAATGATCTCACCAGATTTCGTTAATCATACATTTGCAGTACACAATGGAAATAAATTTATTCCGGTGTATGTTACAGAAAACATGGTTGGTCACAAGTTGGGAGAATTTGCTCCAACCAGAACATTCAGAGGACACGCTGAAAAGAAAAAATAATTAGACAATGGAAGCAATAGCAAAATTAAACAATTGTCCAACCTCACCACGTAAGATGCGTTTGGTTGTAGATCTTATCAGAGGTGAACGTGTAGAGAAAGCATTAAGCATTTTAAAGTTTACCAATAAAGAAGCAGCAATAAGAGTTGAGAAATTATTATTATCTGCCATTAAAAACTGGGAAGCTAAAAATGAAGGTGCCCGTCCTGAAGAAAATCAACTTTTTGTTAAAACAATTATGGTTGATGGTGGCCGTCAGTTAAAACGCTTACGTCCAGCTCCTCAAGGCCGTGGATATAGAATTCGTAAACGTTCTAACCACGTAACGCTGATTGTAGATAGTAAAAATACAGAAACAACTCAAAACTAATTTTAGGAAATGGGACAAAAAGCAAATCCAATAGGTAACAGGTTAGGTATCATCAAAGGATGGGATTCTAACTGGTTCGGTGGCAACAACTACTCCGATAAATTAGTTGAAGATGAGAAAATAAGAAAATACCTTTCTGCCCGTATCGCTAAAGGTGGCGTTGCAAAAGTAGTGATCGAGCGTACGTTAAAACGTATCACCGTAACTATCCACACAGCCCGTCCAGGTATCGTAATCGGTAAAGCAGGTGCTGAGGTTGATAAAATCAAAGAAGAGTTAAAGAAATTGACTAAAAAGGAAATTCAAATTAACATCTTCGAAATTAAACGCCCAGAACTTGATGCACAATTAGTTGCAGAAGGTGTTGCAAAACAATTAGAAGCAAGGATCTCATTCCGTAGAGCAATGAAATCTTCTATCGCATCAACTATGCGTATGGGTGCTGAAGGGATTAAAATCATGACTTCTGGTCGTTTAGGTGGTGCTGAGATGGCACGTACTGAGCAGTACAAAGAAGGAAGAGTGCCTTTGCATACATTCCGTGCTGATATCGATTACGCTTTAGCTGAAGCTTTAACTACTTATGGTAAAATAGGTGTTAAAGTTTGGATCTGTAAAGGTGAAGTTTATGGAAAACGTGATTTGTCTCCGAACATTGGTTCGACAAACAACGGTCCAAAAGGCGCATCAGAGAAACCAGCTTTCGGCGGAAGAGATAACAGAGGTGGTGGAAGAGATAACCGTGGCGGTGGTAACGACAGACGTGGTGGAAACCAAGGTGGTGGTCGTGGTCCAGGTCAAGGCGGTCCCGGAGCAAATAGAGGTGGTGGCGCAGGCGCTAACAGAGGTCCTCGTAAATAATTGATTTATTAACATCGTTTAACGATTAGAACAAAATAAAATGTTACAGCCAAAAAGAACGAAGTTCAGGAAGATGCAAAAAGGCAGAATGAAGGGTTTAGCTTCTCGTGGAGCTGAATTAGCATTCGGATCTTTCGGTATCAAATCTTTAGAAGCCACTTGGATCACAAGTCGCCAGATAGAGGCTGCCCGTATCGCCGTAACACGTTTCATGAAACGTGAAGGTCAGGTGTGGATCAGAATATTCCCGGACAAACCGGTAACTAAAAAACCTGCTGAGGTACGTATGGGTAAAGGTAAAGGTGCTCCTGAGTATTGGGTAGCAGTTGTAAGACCTGGACGTGTAATTTTCGAAGCTGAAGGTGTGCCTTTAGAAGTAGCTAAAGAAGCATTGCGTTTAGCCGCTCAGAAATTACCAATCCAAACCAAGTTCGTAGTACGTAGAGATTACGTAGAAGCATAGTAAAGTGTTGAGGTGAATGTTGTAAATACTTGTTTATTATAACCGCTACACTCAACGTAAAAGAAAAAGAAAAATGAAAAATTCAGAAATCACAGGGCTTTCAAAAGAAGAATTAGTAGCTAAGATTGCGGAAGAAAAAGAGAACTTATCAAAATTAAAGTTCGCACACACTATTTCAGCTATCGAAAATCCTTCGCGTATTGCGAAAGTAAGGAAAGACATAGCCCGTTTAAACACTGAGTTGACTAAAGTGAAAAACACTGAGTCAGCTACTGAAACTAAATAATTTGAGAGTCGACATGGAAAGACAATTAAGAAAAACAAGAACGGGATTAGTAGTAAGCAACAAGATGGACAAATCTGTTGTAGTGAGCGTTGAGCGTAAAGTAAAGCACCCGATTTATGGTAAGTTCGTGAAGAAAACTACCAAATTTATGGCTCACGACGAGAAAAACGAATGTGGTATCGGTGATACGGTATTGATCATGGAAACTCGTCCTTTGAGTAAGAACAAGAACTGGAGATTGGTACAAATTTTAGAAAGAGCTAAATAAGATGGTACAACAGGAATCAAGATTAAACGTTGCTGATAACAGCGGCGCAAAAGAAGTATTGGTAATTCGCGTGCTAGGTGGAACCGGCAAACGTTATGCTTCAATTGGTGATAAAGTAGTTGTTACCGTAAAAAGCGCATTACCGTCAGGTAATATTAAAAAAGGTACAGTTTCAAAAGCAGTTGTTGTAAGAACTAAAAAGGAAATCCGTCGTAAAGATGGTTCTTATATCCGTTTTGACGATAATGCTGCTGTATTATTGAACGCACAGGATGAGCCAAGAGGTACACGTATCTTTGGCCCGGTTGCGAGAGAACTACGTGAAAAACAATTCATGAAAATTGTATCATTAGCACCGGAGGTATTATAAAATGGGAAACAAAGTAAATACACCATCAAAACTTAAAATCCGCACTGGAGATTTAGTTAAAGTAATTGCTGGCGATTCAAAAGGTCAACAAGGAAAAGTACTATCAGTACAAATAGATAAAAACAGAGCCATTGTAGAAGGCGTTAACTTAGTATCTAAACATACTAAACCAAATGCTGCAAATCCAAACGGTGGTATTATTAAAAAAGAGGCTGCTCTTCATATTTCTAACCTGATGTTGGTTGATCCAAAATCAGGTAAAGCTACCCGTGTTGGTCGTAAACTAAACGCAGATGGTAAAATAGTTAGAGTTGCTAAAATTTCAGGGGAGGAAATTAAATAATGGCTACACCTAGATTAAAAAGCAAATACAAAGAAGAAGTTGTAAATGCATTAAAAGAGAAATTCCAGTACAAAACTGTAATGCAGGTTCCTAAATTGGAAAAAATCTGTATCAATCAGGGTGTAGGTCGTTTTTCTGTAACTGATAAAAAGATCATGGATACGACAATCGTTGAATTGTCAACCATCACTGGTCAGCAAGCAGTTCCGGCTAACTCTAAGAAAGATATCTCGAACTTTAAATTACGTAAAGGTATGCCGGTAGGTGTACGTGTAACATTACGTGATAACAATATGTACGAGTTCTTAGATCGTCTGATCTCTGTAGCTTTGCCACGTATTCGTGATTTTAAAGGTATTAACGATAAAGGATTTGATGGAAAAGGTAACTATACTTTAGGTGTTACTGAGCAAATCATCTTCCCAGAGATTAATATAGATAAAATCAATAAAATTTTAGGGATGGATATAACTTTCGTAACTTCGGCGAAATCTGATGTTGAAGCACTTGAGTTATTAAAACAATTCGGATTACCATTTAAAAATCAAAAAACAGCAGAATAATGGCAAAAGAAGGTGTAAAAGCACGCGAAGTTAAGCGCCAAAAATTGGTAGCTAGATACGCTGAAAAACGTGCAGCATTAAAAGCTGCGGGAGATTTCGAAGGTTTAGATAAATTACCTAAAAACTCATCTCCGGTACGTTTACACAACCGTTGTAAATTAACTGGTCGTCCACGTGGTTATATGCGTACCTTTGGTATTTCAAGGGTAACGTTCCGCCAAATGGCACTAGACGGTAAAATACCAGGTGTTAAAAAAGCATCTTGGTAAATATAGCTTAGAGCTGAAAGCTTAAAGTCTAAAGCGAATAAACCCGCTTTAGGCTTTAGTCTTTTTGCTTTTCGCTTTGAAAGAATTTTAACCGATAGCAGGTCCCACAGCTGGGTAGCAGAAGGAAACCACTATCAAAAACAATAAATAATGAATACAGATCCAATAGCAGATTATTTAACAAGAGTAAGGAATGCCATTAAGGCCAACCACCGTGTTGTAGAAATTCCTGCATCAAACCTTAAAAAAGAAATTACTAAAGTTCTTTTTGACAAAGGTTACATCGCGAACTACAAGTTTGAAGATACTACCGTTCAAGGCACCATTAAAATCGCTTTGAAATACAATCCGATTACTAAAGTTCCTGCTATTCGTACGTTAGTGCGAGTAAGTAAACCAGGTTTGAGAAACTATGCTGGTGTTGAAAATATGCCAAGAGTATTAAACGGTTTAGGTATCGCAATCTTATCTACTTCTAAAGGTGTAATGACTGATAAAGAAGCAGCCAAATTAAACATTGGTGGTGAGGTATTGTGTCACGTTTATTAATATTAGGAGAACAGCACAATGTCAAGAATAGGAAAAGCCCCAATTACAATCCCTGCAGGTGTTACAATTACCGTATCAAATGATAACGTAGTAACTGTAAAAGGTCCTAAAGGTGAATTAACGCAAGCAGTTGATACAGATATCACTGTTAGTCAAGAAGATGGAATTTTAACGGTTCAACGTCCATCAGAACAAAAGAAACACAAAGCATTACACGGTTTATATCGCTCATTGCTTAATAACATGGTTATTGGTGTTACGGATGGTTATAAATTAACTCAGGAATTAGTAGGTGTTGGTTACCGTGCTACAAATCAAGGTAATACACTGGATCTGGTTTTAGGTTATTCTCACCATTATGTATTCCAGTTACCAGAAGAGATTAAAGTAACTACATCATCAGAAAAAGGTCAGACGCCTAAAATTATCTTAGAAAGTATTGACAAGCAATTGATCGGTCAGGTAGCAGCGAAAATCCGTTCGTTACGTGCACCAGAGCCATATAAAGGTAAAGGTATCAAGTTTGTAGGTGAAGTGTTAAGAAGAAAAGCAGGTAAATCAGCGTCTAAAAAATAGTAATCATGGCAGGTAAAAAATTATCAAGAAGAGATCGTATTAAAAAAGGGATCAGAAAAAGACTTACCGGTTCAGAAGAACGTCCAAGGTTATCTGTATATAGAAGCAATAAAGGGATTTATGCGCAGGTAATTAACGATGTAACCGGTAAAACAATTGCATCAGCATCATCATTATCGAAAGATTTTACTGGTACTGGAAACAAAAGTGACCAATCAGTAGCTGTAGGTAAACTAGTTGCCGAAAAAGCAATCGCTGCAGGTATTAAACAAGTTGTTTTCGATAGAAACGGCTATTTATACCATGGTCGTGTAAAATCGTTGGCAGAGGGTGCCCGCGAAGCTGGTTTAGTATTTTAATCTGAAGAAAAAGTAAGATGTCAACTATCAATATAAAAAGAGTAAAAACCACCGATATCGAATTAAAGGATCGTTTGGTTAGTATACAACGTGTTGCCAAAGTAACCAAAGGTGGTCGTACTTTCAGCTTCTCAGCAATTGTTGTTGTTGGAGATGAGAACGGTGTTGTTGGTTTCGGTTTAGGTAAAGCGAAAGAGGTAACTGAAGCCATTGCTAAAGGTGTGGATGATGCTAAAAAGAACTTAGTAAAAGTGCCAATCTTAAATGGTACTGTTCCTCACGAACAAATTGGTAAATTCTCAGGTGGTTTTGTTTTAATTAAACCAGCTGCAGTAGGTACCGGAGTAATTGCTGGTGGTGCGATGCGTGCTGTATTAGAGAGTGCTGGCGTGCATAACGTATTGGCAAAATCTAAAGGTTCATCAAACCCACACAACGTGGTAAAAGCAACTGTTGATGCATTAACAAAAATGCGTGATGCTTATACGGTAGCTCAAACCCGTGGTATAGATTTAAACAAAGTATTTAACGGATAATATCATGGCTAAGATCAAAATAACACAAGTAAAAAGCGTTATCGACAGAAGCGAGCGCCAAAAGAGAACTGTTCAGGCTTTGGGATTATCTAAAATGAACCAAAGTGTTGAGGTTGAAGCTACACCACAAATCATTGGTATGGTTCGTAAAGTGAACCACTTGGTAGCTATCGAAGCAATTTAAGAGAATTATTAAATGAATGAGTTTTGAGTGATTGAATGTGAAACAATCATTCATTCAAAATTCAATCATTATTATTATTTATCGTTGTACCTGTTTAGTGAAAGCGAAGGGCAACACAAATTCAAAAAAATGAATTTAAGTAATTTAAAACCTGCAAAAGGTTCTACAAAAAACAGCAAAAGAATTGGTCGTGGTACAGGTTCTGGTCGTGGTGGTACTTCAACTCGTGGTCACAAAGGTGCGGGTTCCCGTTCAGGTCACAAAACCAAAATCGGTTTTGAAGGTGGTCAAATGCCTTTACAACGTCGTGTGCCTAAAGTTGGTTTCAAACCAATTAACCGTACAGAGTACGTTGGTGTAAACTTAGATGTTTTACAAACTTTAGCTGAAAAATACAGCTTAACAACTATCGATTTCGCTGCTCTCCAAGCGCATGGTTTAGCTTCAAAAAATGACTTAGTTAAAATTTTAGGTCGTGGTGAAGTGAAAGCAAAATTAGAGATTACTGCACATGCGTTTTCTGCAACCGCACAAAAAGCTATTGAAGCTGCAGGTGGTTCTATCGTAAAATTGTAATTATTAAATGAAGAAGCTATTTACTACTTTAAGTAATATCTGGAAAATTCAAGAATTAAAAGAGCGTATCTTGTTTACGCTCTTAATTCTTTTGGTATACCGTTTCGTATCTCACGTGGTTTTACCAGGTGTGGATCCAACTGCTTTAGATGCTAATGAAAAATCAGGACTTTTAGGCATACTAGATATGTTTGCCGGAGGTTCTTTCTCTCGTGTGTCTATTTTAGCGTTGGGGGTAATGCCTTATATCTCTGCGTCTATCGTGGTGCAATTATTAGGTATTGCTGTTCCTTCTTTCCAAAAAATGCAGAAAGAGGGCGAAAGTGGTAGAAAGAAAATGAACCAGATCACGCGTTACCTAACGGTAGCGATCACAATCGTTCAGTCTGTAGGTTACGTTAAAACGCAGGTTCCGGCTGAAGCTATTTTATTACCAAACACGATATTTCTAATATTATCTACGTTTGTATTAACGGCAGGTACATTATTTGTAATGTGGTTAGGTGAAAAAATTACGGATAAAGGAATTGGTAACGGAACATCTTTAATTATCATGACTGGTATTATTGCACGCTTACCACAGGCGATCAGTCAGGAATTTAGTGCCCGCGTGGGTTCTGCCAGTGAAGGTGGAGGTCCGGTGGCATTGGTATTGGAGATTGTTGCTTTATTTGCTGTAGTCATGTTTACCATTCTAATTGTTCAAGGTGTACGTAAAGTCCCTGTACAATACGCTAAAAAAATTGTAGGTAACCGTCAGTTTGGTGGTGTTCGTCAATATATTCCATTAAAGGTAAATGCAGCTGGTGTAATGCCAATTATTTTTGCTCAGGCATTGATGTTCATCCCGGGTGCTTTAATGCAATTCGTTCCGTCATTACAAGGTTCGTGGTTGGTTCAGTTCAGCAATACAACTTCGTTAGCCTATAGTTTAACATTCGCTTTTTTAATTATCGCATTTACATTCTTCTATACTGCAATTACAGTTAATCCAACTCAAATGAGTGACGATATGAAGAAAAATGGTGGTTTTATTCCAGGCGTTAAACCCGGTTTTGCAACATCAACCTTTATTGATGATGTGATTTCTAAAATCACTTTCCCAGGTGCGGTATTCTTAGCAATTATTGCTATTTTACCTTCATTGGCAGTTAAGTTTGGTATTAAACAAGAGTTTGCTCACTTCTTTGGTGGTACTTCTTTATTAATTTTAGTTGGTGTTGTTTTAGATACTTTACAACAGATTGAAAGTTATTTATTGATGCGCCATTATGATGGTTTGATGAAAACGGGCAGAGTTACTGGCAGAACAGGTGTTCCTGCGGCCAGTAGTAACGCAGCTTTGTAAATATTAATTAGTGAATTTTGAATGATAGAATGAATGAATGCTCATGCAGCTATTCATTCATTCAAAATTCAATCATTCAAAACTAGAATTAAATGTCTAAAATTTATTACAAGTCTCTTGAGGAGATCGAGTTAATAAGAGAAAGTTCCATGCTTGTTTCTAAAACTTTAGCAGAAGTGGCTAAGGTAATAAAGGCAGGCATGACTACTATTGAACTGGATAAGCTGGCTTATGAGTTTATCAGCGATCATGGTGCAATCCCAGCTTTTTTAAACTATAATGGTTTCCCTAATTCTTTGTGTATTTCACCTAACGAGCAAGTTGTTCATGGGTTTCCAAGTAAATATGTGATTGAGGAGGGTGATTTAATTTCAGTTGATTGCGGTGTAATCAAAAACAACTATTTCGGTGATTCGGCTTATACTTTCTCTATTGGAGAAATTGATGCTGAAAAACAGAAGCTGGTAGCGGTTACTAAACGTTGCCTGGAATTAGGAATTGAAAAGGCTGTTGTAGGTATGCGGATCGGTGATATAGGCTTTGCCATTCAGCAATATGCAGAAGCCAATGGTTTCGGAGTAGTAAGAGAACTGGTAGGGCATGGCGTTGGTGTAAAACTTCACGAGAAGCCTGAAGTACCTAATTATGGGAAACGCGGAGCAGGACCAAAACTTGAAGAAGGAATGGTGATTGCAATCGAGCCTATGATTAATGCAGGTGTTGCCGGTGTTAAATTCCATAACGATGGATGGACGGTAACCAGTAAAGACAATAAACCATCGGCACATTTTGAACACACAGTGGCCATAAAAAGGGGCAAAGCAGAAGTTTTATCAACCTTTTCTATAATAGAAGAAGTTTTACAATAAAAAAAATAAATAATTAAAATTTTTTATTTAATTTTGCAACCCTGTTTAGAAGCAGCTAATTAAGTAACAATCAACAAAATATGGCTAAACAAGCCTCAATTGAACAAGACGGAGTAATCAGAGAAGCATTGTCTAATGCAATGTTCCGGGTAGAACTTGAAAACGGACACGAGATTATCGCGCACATTTCAGGTAAGATGAGGATGCACTACATCAAAATCCTTCCTGGCGACAAAGTAAAATTAGAGATGTCTCCTTATGATTTAACAAAGGGACGCATCACTTATAGATATAAATAAAATGAAAGTTAGATCATCAATTAAAAAACGTAGCGCTGATTGCAAGATTATTCGCCGTAAAGGTAAACTTTACGTTATCAACAAGAAAAATCCTAAATACAAGCAACGTCAAGGGTAATTTAAAATAGTGTAATGACCCGTACAACGGTGGCCCGCCGTTCGGAATTACTTAAAAATAATAAACAAATATGGCAAGGATTTCAGGTATTGATTTACCAAGAAACAAAAGAGGAGAGATTGGTTTAACTTATATCTACGGAATAGGAAGAACTACTGCACAACGTATTTTAACTACTGCAGGCATCGACTTGAACAAAAAAGTACAAGACTGGTCTGATGATGAGTTATCAGCAATCCGTACAATGATTAACGATGAAATTAAAGTAGAAGGTGCTTTACGTTCAGAGGTTCAGTTAAACATTAAACGTTTAATGGATATTGGTTGTTACCGCGGTTTACGTCACAGAAAAGGTTTACCTTCTCGTGGTCAGCGTACTAAAAATAATTCACGTACTCGTAAGGGTAAGAGAAAAACAGTTGCTAACAAGAAAAAAGCTACTAAGTAATAGATAGAGACGAGATGTGAGATTTTAGATGTGAGAACATATCTTTAAAATCTGCTCAATTCTGGAATAAAAGATAAAAAGTAGGATACTGAGTGTCGGGGTAAGAGAAAGTCTCATATCTCAAGTCTCATATCTAAAATCTAATAAAAAAAATGGCTAAGAGTAAAAAAGTAACAAAAAAACGTATCGTTGTAATTGAGCCTGTTGGTCAGGCGCATATCAATGCTACCTTCAACAACATCATCGTTACCTTAACAAACAACAACGGACAGACTATTTCTTGGTCTTCTGCTGGTAAAATGGGCTTTAAAGGTTCTAAAAAGAACACACCGTATGCAGCTGGTCAAGCGGCTTCAGATTGCGGTAAAGTGGCGTTTGATTTAGGTTTACGTAAAGTTGAAGTGTTTGTAAAAGGTCCGGGTTCAGGTCGTGAATCTGCAATCAGAACTTTGCAAGTAGCAGGGATCGAAGTAACATCTATCAAAGATATTACACCACTTCCACACAACGGATGTCGTCCTCCTAAAAAGAGAAGAGTTTAATTAATTTTAAAGCTAAGAATCTTCGGTTACAGGCCGAATGGTACTTTAAAACAGAAAAAAAATGGCAAGATATACAGGCCCAAAATCAAAAATCGCCCGTAAATTCAGAGAACCAATCTTCGGTCCTGATAAGGTGTTAGACAGAAAAAATTATCCTCCTGGGCAACATGGCTCATCAAAAAGAAGAGGAAAACAATCTGAATATGCGATCCAGTTAATGGAGAAACAAAAAGTAAAATACACTTATGGTGTATTAGAAAAACAATTCAGTAACTTGTTTAAAAAAGCATCTTCTCGTGCTGGTATCACCGGTGATAACTTACTTCAATTATTAGAGGCACGTTTAGATAACACAGTTTACCGTTTAGGTATTTCAACAACCCGTTCTGGTGCACGCCAGTTAGTTAGCCATAAACACGTTACCGTGAATGGTGAAGTTGTAAATATTCCTTCATATCAGTTAAAAGCTGGTGATGTGGTTGCTGTTCGTGAAAAATCGAAATCATTAGAATCAATTAGTAACTCAGTTGCAGGCAGAACAATTAATAAATTTGCCTGGTTAGAGTGGAACGCCAGTGAATTAACCGGTAAGTTCTTAACCTATCCACAACGTGATGAGATTCCTGAAAACATTAAGGAAAACTTAATCATCGAGTTATACTCAAAGTAATAAATAAGATAGTTAATTACCTCGAAAGGGTAATTAACTTTTTTCTTGTTACTATATATTCAATAACGAATTTAAAAAATTATAAATGGCAATTTTAGCATTTCAGAAACCAGACAAAGTGATCATGCAGAAATCAACTGATTTCGATGGCACATTTGAATTTCGTCCTTTAGAGCCCGGTTTCGGTGTAACAATTGGTAATGCCTTAAGAAGAATATTACTTTCTTCATTAGAAGGTTATGCTATTACTACTATTCGTTTTTCAGGCGTTTCTCATGAGTTTTCTACCATGAAAGGTGTTGTAGAAGATTTAACTGATATCATCTTAAATTTAAAACAAGTTCGTTTTAAGAAAACCGGTGATTCAGGTGATGCAGAAAAAGTTTTCATCATCGTTAATGGCCAGGATCAGTTTAAAGCTGGTGATATCACTAAATTCTCTAACAACTTTACAGTTTTAAACCCTGAGCATGTGATTTGCAATATGGATAAATCTGTGACTCTGGAGGTAGAATTAACCATCAATAAAGGACGTGGTTATGTACCTGCTGAAGAAAATAAAGTTGCTGATGCTGTTGTAGGTGTTATCGCGATCGATTCGATCTACACGCCAATGAAAAATGTAAAATACACAATTGAAAATTTCCGTGTTGAACAAAAAACGGATTATGAAAAATTGGTATTAGATATTTCTACTGATGGTTCAATTCATCCTGAAGAAGCATTAAAAGAAGCGGCTAAGATTCTTATCCAACACTTTATGTTATTCTCTGATGAGAACTTGGTATTAGAATCTCAGGCTAAAGAAGAAACTAAAGAAGTTGATGAGGAAATTTTACATATGCGTAAAATCCTTAAAACTGAATTAGTGGATATGGACCTTTCAGTTAGAGCATTAAACTGCTTAAAAGCTGCTGATATCCGTACTTTAGCTGATTTGGTTTCTTATGATGTTGCTGATATGTTAAAATTCAGAAACTTCGGTAAAAAATCTTTAACAGAAATTCAGGAATTAGTAAAATCAAAAGGTTTATCATTTGGTATGAACCTGTCTAAATTTAAATTAGACGAAGAATAAAAACGTTATATGTTATAAGTGATACGTCTTACGTAAAACTTACAACTTATTACTTTAATACATTAATTATTCACTGTGTATAATTCCCTCTGAGACAGAGACGGTATACACTTTATTAAAAAACAATGAGACACGGTAAAAAAGTAAACCACTTAGGTAGAACCGCAAGCCACAGAAAGGCGATGTTAGCGAACATGGCTTCATCACTTATTTTGCACAAAAGAATTTCAACTACTTTAGCTAAAGCTAAAGCATTACGTACTTATGTTGAGCCTATTATCACGAAATCAAAAAATGATACTACGCACTCCCGTCGTACAGTTTTTGCTTATTTACAGGATAAAGAAGTAGTTACTATTTTATTCCGCGAAATTGCTGAGAAAGTGGCAAACCGTCCGGGTGGTTACACTCGTATCATTAAATTAAATAACCGTGCCGGTGATAATGCTGAAATGGCTTTAATTGAATTGGTTGATTATAACGAAGTTTACGGTAAAGATGTAGAAGCGAAAGAAGAGAAGAAAACAACTCGTCGTGGTAGAAGTAAAGCTGCTGCTCCTAAAGCAGAAGAAGCTAAAGCCGAGACTGCTGAAAAAGCTGCAACTGAAGCACCTGCTGGCGAAGAAGCTCCTGCAACTGAAGAACCAAAAGGAGAATAATTTTATTCACCTTAAGATTAAAAAGTCCTGTTCGAAAGAGCAGGACTTTTTTTTATGCCAAGATTTTATTAGACGTTTACCTCATTTTTTTATTACATAGTAGTTTTTCGGGTATGGATCTATAAATTAGCTTAAAATAAACCGTAATGAAATTTAAGCTTTTTCTGATTCTTTTCATTTGCTCTGCGTTTGCATCAAACGCCCAAATTTTAAAATATATTAACGGTAACAATGCCTGGAATCCTGATTCGCTGGGGAACCATCGGGTTGTGCTCCAGTTTGCGGGTAGCGGCAAAATTGCCCATGCAAAAATTGATTGGCGCAGAAGAGATGAACATCCTGAATTAAAGGGAATCATTGTTCAGGATGCCAGCGGTAAAACCATTTCGGTTGTTGGTACAGATAAACTAACAAGAGAAAGTGCTGATGTTTATTTCGAAACCTCTGGTCCAGGCAAGTATTACCTGTACTATCTGGCTTATAAAAACGAAGGCAGGAGCAATTATCCAAAAGGTGTGTATATCAAACCTAAACAAGCAGATCAGGCCTGGTTAGCGACTGCAAAGCAGGTTAAGGTTAACGCTTCAGTGGTAGAGATTCAGTCTATCGATGCTTTCAATTCTTTTTATCCGATGGAAGTTATTGCAACAGCTAAGGAAACTACTGTTGTAAAATCTAAATATCCATCCGAAGCTTTTATTGTATTTCCGGAGGATAGGATGTACCCCATCAAAATGCAAAACGACCTGCCATACCGCTGGGTGCAAAAAGGTGCATTAAATTCTTTCACAGGAACGGCTAGCAAGGGCGAAAATTACGCATTTCAATTGGGTGTTTATGCCTTGAAGGATTTGAAAGATGTTAAAGTTTCTTTTGATGATTTAAAAACATCAACAGGGAAAATAATTTCTGCTAAATATATCAACTGCTTAAATACAAACGGAACGAGCTATGATAACAAATCATTAACAGAAACGGTAAATGTTGCAGCAGGAAAAATGCAGCCCATGTGGATTACGGTTGATATCCCCAAATCAACTTCAGCGGGGATTTATAAGGGCAAATTTACCGTGAAATCCAGAGGTAAATCAAAAGTTATCAATGTAAAATTAACTGTTGGCCATGAAGTTTTGGCCGATGCCGGCGTTGGAATGCCATATAAACAAACCCGGTTAACATGGTTGAACTCCAAACTGGCACAATCAAATGCCGTTGTGGCACCATATACACCACTAAAGGTTGATGGAAATGTAATCTCACTGCTCGGGCGAAAGTTTGAAATTAATAACGATGGTTTTCCAAAGCAGATCCAGACTTTTTTCAATACAGAAATGACTGGTTATACCGATAAACCCAATAATTTGTTATACGAACCGATACATTTTCATTTTTACAATACCCCTAAAACACAAGAGAAGTTTATTACGGGTAGCTTCCAGATTACCAGTAAAGAGGCAGGAACGGTAAAATGGAAAGCAAATAATACCTCGCAAAACCTGGCAATGGATTTGGAAGGTACTTTAGAATTTGATGGTTATATACATTATGTGATCAAGGTTAAGGCATTAAACGATGTGCTATTTAGCAATGTCGATTTTCATATTCCTTTTGATAAATCTGCAACAAAGTACCTGATGGGGTTAGGTGAGAAGGGTGGGGTTAGGCCTGACACTGTAAAATGGAAATGGGACGTGGCAAACAAAAATCAAGATGCCGTGTGGATTGGAAATGTAAATGCAGGCCTGTACTACCATTTGAGAGATGAGAACTATGTCCGTCCGCTGAATACAAATTTCTATCTGCAGAAACCATTGGTGTTACCAAAATCCTGGGGAAACGACAATAAAGGCGGCATCCAGATTAATATAAAAGGAAGTTCCATGTTGGCAGATAGTTTTACAGGAGCAAGGAGCATGAAGAAGGGAGATGTACTTTACTATAATTTCAATTTGCTCATTACGCCGTTTCATTTGCTGGACACTGATTTTCAGTGGGATAACCGTTTTTATCATAAATATGGAAGTTTAGATTCCATTAAAACTACCGGAGCAACGGTTGTAAATATTCATCATGCCACGCCCATAAATCCATGGATTAATTATCCGTTTATCGAATGGAAGAAGATGAAAACTTATGTGGATGAGGCACACCATAAAGGCTTGAAAGTAAAGATTTATAATACTGTTCGGGAGCTTTCTAATCATGCTTATGAATGGCCTGCATTAAGAAGTCTAGGTACTGAAGTGTATTCTCCGGGTAAAGGTGGTGGTTTCAGCTGGCTCCAGGAACATTTGGATTCTAATTATATTGCGGCCTGGTTTGTGCCGGAAATAAAAGACGCTGCTGTGATTAACAGTGGAATGAATCGCTGGCATAACTATTATGTAGAAGGGATGAATTGGCTGGTAAATAATGTTGGAATAGATGGGGTTTATCTGGATGATGTGGCTTTTGATCGGGTGACCATGAAGCGCATTAAACGGGTGTTAACGCAGCATAATCATCCGGGAATTATTGATTTGCACTCTGCGAATCAATACAATAAAAGTGATGGTTTTAACAATAGCGCCATTTTATACATGGAGCATTTTCCTTATCTGAATCGTTTATGGTTTGGTGAATATTTTGATTATCAGAAAAATGATCCGGATTTCTTGCTGACCGAAGTAAGCGGAATTCCATTTGGATTGATGGGAGAGATGCTGCAGGATGATGGAAACCCCTGGCGTGGGATCATTTATGGGATGACAAGCAGGTTAGGTTGGTCGGAGAAGAGCGATCCTAAACCACTTTGGAAGGCATGGGATAACTTCGGATTAAAGGGTGCTGAAATGATTGGTTACTGGAGTGATAATTGCCCGGTAAAAACAGATCATCCTAAAGTATTGGCTACGGTTTATAAACAGAAAGGTAAAACGATGATTGCCTTGGCCAGCTGGGTAGAAGAAGATATAAAAATTAATTTAAATATCGATTGGGCTACACTTGGCTTGGATGCCGATAAGATAAAAATATTGGCTCCGGCAATTGAAAATTTTCAGACTGCAGGGAATTATACTAACGAAAAATCTATTCCTATTGAAAAAGGAAAGGGTTTGATATTGATTGTGGAGTAGTTGGTAAGTAAGTATTCGTCATTGCTTCGTTAGCTGAAAAAGCCTCCCTGCAATGACGAATTCTTAGAAATTATACCTTTACATTTTCCATACCGTACTGTTTTAGTACATCGGCAGGAACACCCGTCCACTGGTTTGGTGCATTTCCTGCATAACCAATGTCTTTAACACCAATTTCGGTGGTGTAAAATCCTGATGCTGTTAAACTTCTCATTCTATTAAAAAAAGTCACGCCTGCCTGAACTTCAGGCTTTGCTTTTTTAGGATAAGCAATTTCATCAATTATTGAGATCTGCTGGGCAGATGAAGCATCAATAAATGATTTACCAAATTTATTAAAGCAATAAACATCCAGCCATTTTAAGCCACCACGCATGGGTGTTTTATGTTCTGGTATATCTTTTACGATAAACTCAATAAATTCGGGTACTTTGGCATCCGATGCACTGCCTGAAACATTGTCTTTTGGAATAATAATATCAGCAAGCACTGTAATGGTAGCCATTTCGTGTTTATTGAAAAACGTCTCTGCCTTTAGTTTTTTATCCCGGTCAATTTCCCATTGTTCCCTTCCGGCTTCTGTAGCAGCTTCCTCTTTAGGGGCAACAACTTCAGCTGTTTTTGTTTCGGGTTGCTTACAGGCTTCTAATATTACAGTGGTACTGATTGCTGTTAAACCTAGTGCTTTTATGGAATCACGTCTGTTCATGTTGTAATTCTTTAAATGTTATGTTTTTTCTTTTGAGCTAAAATATATTCGGCGGTTCGCATAGAGAGTGCAAGGATGGTCCAGGTAGCATTTTTATCGCCTTGTTGTACAAACGGACCAGCATCAACCACAAACAGGTTCTTACAATCATGTGCCTGGCAGTATTTATTTAGCGCAGATTTTTTCGGATCATCACCCATGCGGATGGTCCCCACTTCATGAATTATTTTTCCTGGCGGAAGCAATCCGTAATTGGTTTCCGGCCCCTGGATTTTAGAGGTCACTACACCGCCCATTTCTTTCATCATCGTGAGGAAAGTATCCTGCATGTGTTTGGCTTGCAAAATTTCTTCTTTAGCCCATTTGTAGTGGAATCTTAAAACGGGGATACCATATTTATCAACAGTATTGGGATCAATTTCACAATAGTTATCTTCGCGGGCAATAGCAGTTCCACGTCCGGCCATTCCTACCGTTGTACCGTAAAAACGGCGATAATCATCCTTGAGTGATTTCCCATACCCACCAGCTTCTTTCATTTTGCCATCTCTGCCGGGTACCATGCCATTCATTTCCGGTACACCGCCTCCGAAACCATAAGCTGGCATGCCCATTCCGCCCCAATATTCAATGTGGTATCCGCGGGGGAAGTTAAGTTTTTTGTTATCCAGCCACCATGGAGAATAAATGTGAACACTTCCCAAACCATCTTCGTTATAACGTTTCCGGTCCATGAGTTGAGGCAAAAAACCGGAAACACTAACACCGGTAGAATCATGCAGATATTTACCCACAATGCCACTGCTGTTGGCTAAACCATTAGGATGTGCAGATGATTTCGAATTCAATAAAATACGGGCAGATTCGCAAGCACTGGCACCTAATATGACCATTTTGCCATTCACCTGATATTCCTGCAAATCTTTCCGGTTTACATAAGAAACCCCTTTGGCAGATCCATCTTTATCGGTAATGACTTCCCGGACCATTGCATCAGTGATTACAGTTAAATTTCCTGTTTTTACAGCCGGGATAACGAGACATGATGAAGAAGAAAAATCGCCATACACTTTACAGCTTCTGCCGCATTGGCCACAATAAAAACATGGAGCCCGGTCGCTATTATTGGGTAAGGGTTCCGTTAAAACGGAGCCACGGCCGGGAATGACTTTGACACCAGCTTTATCTGCACCTTTTTTAATGAAAAGTTCGGTCAGGCGTGGTTTTGGTGGTTTCATAAAAATGCCATCTGGTTCATTTGGCAAACCTTCTTTAGTTCCGTAAATGCCGATTAAACGATCAACTTTATCATAAAATGGCTTCACTTCATCGTAAGTGATGGGCCAATCGTCAGTTAAACCATCTTTTGCCTGAAAATCAAGCGGCCCCATCCGGAGCGATATTCTTCCCCAGTGATTGGTACGTCCGCCTAACATGCGCGACCTGAACCATTCAAATTCGGTTTTATCTTTTGTGGTATAAGGTTCGCCCTCCAGTTCCCAGCCGCCATAAGAGGCGTCGAAATCACCAAATGGTCTGGTGGTTGAAGCACCGCGACGAGGAGATTCCCAGGGCCATTTTAACTGGTGTGCATCAATTCTAGGATCAAAATACTGACCAGCTTCGAGCATTAAAACTTTTTGTCCGGCATTTGCTAAAACGTAAGCACTCATCCCGCCACCTGCACCAGAACCAACGATAATCACGTCGTAAACGGTGGGCGATTTTTTAATCTGAAATTCACTCATTTGTATTGGTTAGATAAACTGTTTATCTAAGCTAGTGCTATTTTTTATGAAATAAAAACGTTTAATCATTTTGGAACGATTACAGATAATGTCTTTTCTGAGTTTTCTAAATCGTATTACCTCATGAAATGTGATTTCCTGATCTCAAGACAATTTTTAGCTTAAACATTAATTTTTTTGCTATAAATGATGAATAAAAACATCGCTTCATTGTTACATGATCAGGCTCAGCATTTCTTCGAATAATTAGGTTTATCTTTGCGTTATAAATTTAATTGATGGTATTTTCAGCACAAACAGAACAATTTATAGCAGCTTTAGCAGATAGCCTGAGCTTACAACAATTTGTTAAAATCTCTCTGGGGAATTATAAGGGCACAGATGAAGGATTGAGGCAAATTTTAGTTAGAAAAGTATTGATTAAAAGAATGCCTAAACTGGCTTTAACTTTTCGCTATAAAACCCGTGATATTGTAAAGAACTTTAATGAAGAAGAAGGGGTGAAGCTGATTTCAGAATATTTACAATCTGGTTTTAAAATCGCTACACTCTTTACAACTGAAAAGGATTTGATTTTTGAGGAATTGAATAACGGGAAGGTTGTCATCAGGGAAATCACAGCATCTGCAAAGGAAGTTCCTGCAGCCAGCCACGATAAGAAGAAAGCAAGGTTAATCAAACCAGATGATAAATCTTATTTAACAGAATTAAAAATTACAGATGCCGATGGCAGGGTATTTAAGAATGCACAGGATAAATTTCGTCAGATTAATCATTACATTGAAATTTTGAGTGCATTAATTAAAGAACTGCCCGAAGGAACCATTAAGAAAGTTGCTGATATGGGATCAGGTAAGGGCTACCTAACCTTTGCCTTATACGATTATCTGCATTCGGTTTTAAAGCTGGATTCAGCAGTGGTAGGTGTAGAATATCGCCAGGATATGGTTGATTTATGTAATGCTGTAGCGGATAAGTCTGAATTTGATCAGTTGAGTTTTGTTCAGGGAACGATAGAAGATTATAATGCCGAAAATGTGAATTTATTAATTGCACTTCATGCCTGCGATACCGCTACAGACGATGCTATTTTTAAAGGAATTAAGGCAAATGCTGAGTTAATTGTAGTTGCACCATGCTGCCATAAACAGATCAGGAGGGAGATTGAGCAGCATAAAGTAAAGAATGATGTTTCGTTTTTAACCAAATACGGGATCTTTTTAGAACGCCAGGCCGAAATGGTGACTGATGGAATTCGTGCTTTGATTTTGGAATACTTTGGTTATAAGACTAAGGTTTTTGAATTCATTTCGGATGCACATACACCGAAGAATGTGCTTGTAGTTGGAGTTAAAAAAAGTCCGAAGTCTTTAGTCGGAAATCTGTGGAATGAGGAGCAGAACGTGATTTTACAAAAAATTAAAGCAAGTAAAGCCTATTTTGGGATTGGCTATCATCATTTGGAAAAATTGTTGGATTTGTAGATTAACTGCAAAGAGCACTAAGTTTTTCGCGAAGAAACGAAAGGCTTCAGGTACCAGATAATTTCTTATTTAGCTCGATGTCAACCTATAAGGATCAAGCTTATAAGTGCAATAAAATCAAGGCAACTAAAGCTGGAATGGATTGTACATACAGAATTTTTTTACTTGCCGTAGCTGCACCATAAATCCCGGCCACGATGATGCAGCATAAAAAAAAGATCGCTACATATGTTTTCCATTGATGATCGTCGATGCATAATGACCAAATTAGTCCAGCGGCCAGAAAACCATTATATAAACCTTGATTAGCGGCCAATGCCTTGGTTTGTGGAAACAAATCTTTAGGGATGGTTTTAAAAACATGAGGTGCTTTGGTTGTCCAGGCAAACATTTCTAACCATAAAATATAAATATGAAGGACGGCAATAATACCAATTAAAATCTGTGCTGCTAGTTGCATTTTGAATGGGTTTTTTTAATAGCTCAAGGTACAAAAAAAATGTTATCAGGCCCTAATGTGTTAGCACTTACATGCTATTTTTAAACCAAGCAACCAAAAGTAATCAGATCAAGAGATAATCCTTAACCTTTGAAATGAGTTGTAGCCTTCAGCTTTCGCCATTCATCTTTATTCTGTCATGCTGTCAGTAATCTGCAGTCCCTTTTTTTACATTTTATCAGTCTTTTGCACATATTATCTGCCAAAACCCAATTGGCACAAGCATTGTTTAACAGGTAGAAATTATAAAGCTTAAAAAAGAAAAAACATAATACAATGGGAAAAATTATTGGAATAGACTTAGGAACAACAAACTCTTGCGTGAGCGTAATGGAGGGCAATGAGCCTGTAGTTATTGCAAACAGTGAGGGTAAACGTACTACACCGTCTATTGTTGCTTTTGCAGAAAACGGTGAGCGTAAAGTTGGCGAGCCTGCTAAACGTCAGGCTATAACCAACCCAACAAAAACGATATATTCGATTAAACGCTTTATGGGTAGCAGCTACGACGAAAGTGCGAAAGAAGCTGGACGTGTACCTTATAAAGTAATTAAAGGTGATAACAATACACCTCGCGTAGAAATCGACGACAGAAAATATACTCCACAAGAGATTTCTGCCATGATTCTACAGAAAATGAAAAAAACTGCTGAAGATTTCTTGGGTCAGGAAGTGACAGAAGCGGTAATCACTGTACCTGCCTACTTTAATGATGCACAACGTCAGGCTACGAAAGAAGCTGGTGAAATTGCTGGTTTATCTGTAAAACGTATCATTAACGAGCCTACTGCAGCTGCTTTAGCTTATGGCTTAGATAAAGCACACAAAGACATGAAAATTGTTGTGTTTGACTGTGGTGGTGGTACGCATGACGTTTCTGTATTAGAATTAGGTGATGGTGTTTTCGAAGTAAAATCTACTGATGGTGATACGCACTTAGGTGGTGATGACTTTGACCACATTATTATTGACTGGTTAACTGAAGAATTCAAATCAGAAAACAGCATGGACCTTGCAAAAGATCCGATGGCATTACAACGTTTGAAAGAAGCGGCTGAGAAAGCTAAAATTGAGTTATCAAGCACTACTTCTACTGAAATTAACTTGCCATATATTACTGCCGATGCGAGTGGCCCAAAACACTTGGTGCGTACCTTATCCCGTGCTAAATTTGAGCAATTGGCTGATAGCTTAATCAAACGTACTATCGAGCCTTGTAAATCTGCTTTGAAAAATGCTGGTTTAAGCACAAGCGATATCGATGAAATTATCTTAGTAGGTGGTTCAACCCGTATTCCTGCAATCCAGGATGCAGTTAAAGCTTTCTTTGGTAAAGAGCCAAGTAAAGGTGTTAACCCTGATGAAGTTGTGGCGATTGGTGCTGCTATTCAAGGTGGTGTGTTAACTGGTGATGTGAAAGATGTATTGTTATTAGACGTTACGCCTTTATCATTAGGTATCGAAACTATGGGTGGTGTAATGACTAAATTAATTGAGTCTAACACAACTATCCCAACTAAAAAATCAGAGACTTTCTCAACTGCGGCTGATAACCAGCCTTCAGTAGAAATCCATATTTTACAAGGTGAACGCCCAATGGCTAACCAAAACCGTACAATTGGTCGTTTCATTTTAGATGGTATTCCACCAGCACCTCGTGGTGTGCCTCAGGTAGAAGTGTCTTTTGATATTGATGCTAACGGTATCTTACACGTAAGTGCAAAAGATAAAGCTACTGGTAAAGAGCAGAAAATCCGTATTGAAGCTTCTTCAGGTTTAACTGATGCTGAGATCAAAAAAATGAAAGAAGAAGCAGAAGCTAACGCAGCTGATGATGCTAAAGCTAAAGAAGAAGCTGATAAAATCAATGGTGCTGATGCTTTAATTTTCTCTACTGAGAAACAATTGAAAGAGTTTGGTGATAAATTATCTGCTGATAAAAAAGCGCCAATCGAATCTGGTTTAGAGAAATTAAAAGCAGCTCACTTATCTCGTAACTTTGCAGATATCGATGCAGCACAAGCTGAATTGCAAAATGCATGGAACGCAGCATCTGAGGAAATGTACAAAGATGGCGGTCAGCCTCAAGGTGGTGAGCAACCACAAGCTGATGGTCAACCTCAAGGTGGTGGCGATAACGTTACTGACGTTGATTTTGAAGAAGTAAAAGAAGACGATAAGAAATAGTCTTGAGTCTGAAGTCCTGAGTCGGGAGTCTTGGGTTGAAATAAAAGCGTTTCTGATTAAGTTCAGGAACGCTTTTTTAGTTTGGAGTCTGAAGTTTTTGAGTGGAGTGTTTTGGACGGAAATAGCAAGTGTTTCTGATTAAGTTCAGGAAGGCTTTTCATATTCATCATTGCCGAGACACGAAGCAATCTTCATGCGATTGCTATAAGCGTAAGCTACAAGCAGATAATTTTTAATTCAGGTTTTCCGCTATAATATCCTGCAATTCTTTTTCATTTATGGCTATTTCCTGAAGTAATTTAAACTGGTTTTTAGCCCGATCTAAATTTTGAGCGACATGGTTTACAGGATAATACATGTTGCCGTTTAAAAAATCAGTTAAGAAGCGTAAAGCTTGCATGTAAATGATATACCTGCCTGAGAATAAAATCAACTCCTTCTCTGTTGCGGTTAATATTGACTTCATCTCTGAAAGATAACCTTTAATCATGGCCTCGAAATAAGGGATTCTGATTTTGATCAGGCTGAGATCTGTTTCATTTTCAGAAAATGCACACAGGTAAGTTCGCATCATATCGCCTATATCTGAAATAAATTTGCCGGGCATGATGGTGTCTAAGTCAATTACGCAAACGCCATCGAAAGTCTTTTCATCCAATAGCACATTACTGATTTTAGTATCGTGATGCATTACACGGTCAGGAAAGTCATTTCTGTGTGAATAGGAAATATAATAATCTAAAATATGCTTATGGTTCAAAGCATCTTCAATCTGCTTTTCAGCTTGTACCTTCACAAATTCCGGGGCTTTGGCTAATGCCTTTGCAAATTGTGCATATCGCAACGCCAGGTCGTGAAAACCAGGAATAGTAGCCTGAAGCGACTTCGTATCAAAATCATCAAGCAATCTACTTAATTTGCCAAATTGCTTTGCTGCTTCAAAAGCTTGCTTAGGCGTGCTTAAAACATCAAGAGAAATGGTATTCGGCACAAAGGGTAATAACCGCCAGAACTCCTCATTGATGTGCGCCATTTGCATTCCACCGGTAGTAGGAAGTGGTTTAATGAAAAGGTAATCGGGATCGTGCAGCGAAAGATAAGCTGAGATTGCCTTTAGATTATTGGCAATGATCCAGGGGGATTTAAAAACCGAACTGTTGATATTCTGGAGAATAAATTTATCCTGCCCGGCTAGGGGAGTAAGCAAATAGGTACGGTTAATTAAACCCGTACCTATTTGTGTGATTGTTGTATCTTCTTTAGTAAATCCGTAAGCGCTTAAAACTTCGGAAGCTAAATTTAGTTCCATAATTTTTCAGGATAGGTTCCATTGTTAACCAATTGGTTAATAGAATCCTGAACATATGGTTTATCTTCTTTATACGTTACACCAAACCATTTATTTGAAGTTGGAACCACCTTAAATGTCGCCGTATTGTTTCGTACCAGGTTTTCGCCGATTAAAGGAATAAAAAATTCTGCTTTAGGTTTGTCTTTGTTGGCCATGGCAAATTCTTTAAATAGGCGCTCTGTAATTTCAAAAACAGCAGGTGTAAAACCCCAGAAGTTCATGGATACAGGCGTGCTGAAATCCAATGGAAACTCTTCACCATCTTCTTCATAGAAAATTTTTCCATCTTTGGGATAAACTTTTGTGCGTTCTACAATTTCTGATAAGTTACCGGATTCGTCTACTTTGCAAACCCCTCTGGATACTGATCCAAATTCAGAAAGTGTTTTACCAATTTCATAGCCTATAATTGAATAATTACTGTCAGTAGCTTCTGTGTTTAAGAAATCAGCCATTTTCTGAAAGGCATCAAAACCATAATAATCATCGGCATTGATCACACAGAAAGGTTCTTTAATTACCTTTCTTCCGGATAAAATGGCATGAGCGGTTCCCCATGGTTTTTCCCGGTAAATTTCTTCTTCAATACCAAATTGTTTCAGATCAAAGTTCTGGAAAACATATTCAGTTTCTATTCTGCCATTTAATTTTGGCTCAAAAATAGATTTAAAATTTTCTACAAATTCTTCTTTAATAATAAATACAACCTTGCCAAATCCGGCATTAATTGCATCATATATGGAATAATCTATAATGGTTTCGCCATTTGGGCCAAAGCCATCAATTTGTTTCATACTGCCATAACGGCTGGCCATCCCGGCAGCCAATATCAATAGGGTTGGTTTCATGTTATAAAATATTAACGGAGCATTAATGTATTGTACTTATATTGATTATTTTGGAGGGTTAAAAACCGAAAAGACCACCGGTTTTAGACTTGGTTTTCTTGCCGGTTAGCATTCCGAATATACCCCTAACAATTTCTTTGCCAATTTGGCGAGTGATGGTTGCGCCCATTACCTGTTCAACCAAACTCTTTTCATTTGTGCCGGGTTTGTTGTTACTTGTTTCCTGTTTTTGTAATTCTTTTTCCTGCTTTACCTGTTCTGCTGCTGCTGTCTGATCATTTATTTTTTTTGTTAGCATTTCATAAGCACTTTCAGGGTCTAATGTATCTTTATATTTTGCATACATCTGACTGCCATTGATCAGTTGCCCGAAATCTGCTGAACTCAAGGGCGCCATCACTGACCGGGGAGGTGTAAGCATGGTAGCAGAAACTTCTGTTGGGATTCCTTTCTCATTTAATACGGTAATGAGTGCCTGCCCGGTGCCCAGTGCCGTTAAAATTTTATCTATTTCATAGAAATCAGATTTTGGATAGGTGTTCACTGTTTTTTTCAAAGCATCGGCATCATTTGGTGTAAATGCCCTTAGTGCATGCTGAACCCGGTTACCCAACTGGCCCAATACGCTTTCGGGTACATCTGTTGGAGACTGCGTGCAGAAAAACACCCCTATACCTTTTGAACGGATTAACCTGATAATGGTTTCAATCTGCTCTAAGAAAGCTTTAGATGAATTTTTAAACAATAAATGTGCTTCATCAATAAAGAACACCAACTTTGGTTTATCTAAATCTCCAACTTCAGGCATTGTATTAAACAGTTCGGCCAGCAGACTTAATAAAAAGGTTGAATACAATACCGGTTGATTTTGAACATCGGCAATATTAAGCAAGCTAATGATTCCTTTGCCATCCACACGTTCTAATAAATCTGCTATGTCGAAAGATTTTTCGCCAAACATTCCACCTAATCCCTGTTGCTCAATTGCCACAATTTTTCTCAGTATTGTACCTGATGTTGAACTGGAAATACTGCCATAATCACTTTTGATTTCTGCGGCACCAGCACCTTCTGAGAGATAAGAAACCAGTTTTTTTAAATCGTTCAGGTCTATGATGGGCATTTTGTTGTCATCGGCATATTTGAAAATCACAGCCATCACACCTGCCTGCGTATCATTAAGGTCAAGTATTTTTGATAACAGTGTAGGACCAAACTCCAATACTGTAGCACGCATTTGTGCACCTGTTTTTCCAGATAAGGAATAAATTTCCAGAGGAAAGCCTGATGGTGCAAATGGCTTATTCAATTGTCGGGCACGTTCTTCAATTTTAGGATTAACGGATCCGGGTTTGTTTAAACCTGATAAATCTCCTTTTACATCCAGCATAAATACCGGTACACCAGCATCTGATAGCTGTTCTGCAAGCAACTGCAGTGTTCTGGTTTTTCCTGTCCCGGTTGCCCCGGCAATTAAACCATGCCGGTTCATCATTTTTAATGATAAATTAACTTCAGCCTCGCTATAAACCTGTCCATCTAAAATTCCGGCACCCAAATAAATATATGAACCCGTAGGGCTGTAGGATGATTTTATTTGTTCGATGAATTTAGCCGACTCACTCATGTTGTTTTATTTAAATGCCTAATCTAAGAAACTAATCTTAAAAAAATGTGTAATTACCGGAACATCCTGGTTCAATTTATTGCACAGGATTGGTCACTAAATTAATTAAACTGTTTATAATGATTTAATTCAGACCTTAATGTGCTGATTTCGTTTTGCATGGTTTCTACCTGATTTAGCAATTGAGAAATGGCATGCAAACCTTCCAGGTTAATGTTGAGGTCTTTGGCTAAACGTACATACCGTTCCAGTTTTAAAAGCTCATCCATACTCAGAAAGATAGTTTTTTTTTGAGTGGTGGTTTTAATCAGGCCGAAATCTTCAAGTGATTGAATAAAATCGATCTCTACATGGTGATACACACATATATCATTTAAGGCTATCAGATTATTTCTCATCATCATTAGCTTTTAGAAAGTTTTTCAAATAATTCTTTTTGCTCCTGGTTTAGATGGGTAGGTAATTTAACCTGCCACTTAATATACAAATCGCCAAACTGATCTGCTTTTTTATAAACGGGAAATCCTTTTCCCTTTAAGCGTAAGGTGGCATCAGGTTGAGTGCCTTCAGGTATTTTAAGCTTTACTTTACCATTTAAGGTTTCCACAATTTTTTCACCACCTAAAACAGCTGTGTACAGGTCAATTTCTTCCTGAATGTAGATATCATTCCCCTTCCGCTTAAATTTAGGGTCTTCACTGATGTTGAACTTAATATACAGGTCGCCAGGTTGTCCGTTATTTGCACCTGGTGCACCATAACCCGGTAGTTTTATCTTTTGCCCATTTTCTACCCCTGCCGGGATGGTAATCCGCACTTGTCTCCCATTAACCGTTAAGGTTTGTTTATGTGTGGTGTAAGCATCTTGAAGGTTTAATTGCAGCTCTGCATTATAATCCTGCCCTTTAAAAGGCGATTGCCTGCTACTTCTGCCAGCGCCACCGCCAAACATGGAGGAGAAAAAATCGGAGAAATCATCACCTCCGAATCCACCGGAATAACCTCCGCCATTGCTGTAGCCTCCACCCTGAGACTGGTATTGTCTGCGTTGTTTTTCCTGCGCATCCAGCTGATCGGCATGTTGCCAGTCTTTACCGTATTTATCGTACTTTTTACGCTTTTCAGGATCACTCAAAACCTCATTGGCTTCGTTAATTTGCTGAAATTTCTTATTTGCCTCTTCGTTATTGGGATTTAAATCCGGGTGATACTTCCTGGCCAATTTCCGATATGCTTTTTTTACATCGTCAATGGTTGCGGTTTTTTTTAAATCGAGGATTTTATAGTAATCTATGTAGTCCATAATGCTGTTAACAAATCATAAGTGCTAAAGTTTAATGTTTGGCAGCTAAATTTACTTTATATTTTTAACGTATATCTTACTTAAATATTGATTTTTACTTCAAAACCATTAAACAAAAATGCCTCCAAAAAATTGAAGGCATCTGATGTTAATGATCAGATTAGTATTATTAATCTTTGTGGATGTGATTTTACTTCACTTTTAAAATTTCTATTTTTTCCCGCTCACTTGACAATAAACGTTCAAATAGTTCAATAATCTTTTCAACCGTATTGAACGTCGGTTGATAATTTACTGAACTTGCAATCAGTGTTGAATGATCACTACTGGAATTATGGTAGGTATTTGATATGACATTGAAAACCACTTCATCACTATAATTCTTTATTGCTTCCTTGCTCAGGCCCAATACGCTGGCAAATTATCTAAAGTGCTATCTTCTATTTGTTCGCTCTGTTCTAATTTACTTACCGCTTGCTGACTAATACCAAGTTCTATGGCTAAGGCTTCTTGCTTCATGATTCTCTTATACGGCTAATTTTTCTACCGATGTGAGGGGTGTTTGTTTTTTCTACGGTTTCTATATTTTAAATATATCTAATTTTTGTCTGGTAAAAAATTATATGGAGTTGTCGTTAACAATAGCCTATTTATGGACTTTGCAGTAGGCAATATCAGCATTACAGTAATACAAAAACAAAGATTAAAGTGGGTTTAGAAAAGTAAAAACCCATTAAAATACCAGCAAGAGCAGATATTTTAATGGGTTAATATTAATGATCAGCGAAAAATTATTTCTTTCCTTTAACGTATTTTTCTAACCATTGGTCTTCTTCCCATAGGGTATGAAGGATGTTTTCTTTTCCGCGATAGCCGTGCGCTTCATAAGGTAAGAATACGAAACGGGTGGTTCCGCCGGCACCTTTAATGGCATTAAATAAACGTTCACTATTGATTGGGAAGGTACCTGGATTATCATCAGAATCGCCGTGGATCAACAGCAATGGTGTTTTAATTTTATCTGCATAACTGAAGGGACTCATCTCATAATAAAGTTGGGGTACCTGCCAGTAGGTACGTTCTTCATTTTGAAAACCAAACGGTGTAAGTGTACGGTTGTAAGCGCCGCTGCGGGCAATTCCTGCTGCAAAAAGATCGGTATGGGCCAGCAAATTTGCTGTCATGAAAGCTCCGTAACTGTGGCCGCCAACAGCCATTCTTTTTTTATCGCCAACGCCTAAATCAGCCAGTTTATTAATTGCTGCTTCTGCATTTAGTTTAAGCTGCTCAATAAAAGTATCATTTGGTTTTTTACCATCTTTGGCTACGATAGGCATTTCTGCGTTATCTAAAATGGCATAGCCCCTGGTAACCCAATAAATTGGCGATCCCCAGCTGATGTTGGTAAACTTATCTTTAGAACCACGGATTTGCGCCGCATCTGCTGCAGAATTAAATTCACGTGGATAAGCCCAGATTAGCGTTGGCAGTGGTCCGTCTTTGGCCTTGTCATATCCTTTCGGTAAATATAAATCGCCGGTTAAATCCACCCCATCTGCACGCTTATAAGAAATTTTTTCTTTTGTGATGCCATCAAGTGATGGATAGGGATTCGCAAAATCAGTCACAGGCTGATCGGCAATGCGCAGTACGAGGTTTTTAATAAAATAATTGGGCACCATTTTCTGGCTTTCCCTGCGGGTTAATAAAACCAATTTATCCGGATTGATGACATCACTTACGTATTCAAATGTGCCTTCTGCACTTCGCCAGATGATTTCATTTTTCTTTGTGGCCAGATCAAACTTGGCCAGGAAAGGTAAATCTCCTTTTTCTGAAGAACCAACCGGATTATTCATCAACAGTTTGGTGCCATTATCAACCGTTTTAATCACCTGGCGGCCATACTTGTTTTTCACGGTTACCGGCGATCCCGGGTTGCCGTAAGCATCTGTTTGATTACGGGTATATAATTCTTCTACAACACCGGTGGCTGGATTATACCTGCTTACCTTGTTGATTTGTTTACTTCTCAGGCCTTCCATAATCAGGGCCAGATGAGCATCTCCCCACTGTACACCGCGGTAACGGGTTTGAGTTTTGAACAATTCTTTTTCAGTACCTGCAAAAGGCGCACTCAAGGCATAAACAGCATCATGAAATGGAACACTTTTTATAATCAAGCCACTATCTAAAGGTTTTGCCCAAATCAGTGTGGCTGGTTCATCATCCCGCCAGTCGAAACTACGGGCAACATTTTGTGTATTGTCGTAACCAGATGGTGTTCCTTCTGATGAAGGTAATTCAACGATGGTTTTAATCGTTTTTCCATTTTGATCAGTAATGGTGATGGTTGATGGAAAACCAAATGCTGAAACCAGATAAGAAAAAGGTTTTCTAATGGTTGCTGTCAGCATATAATTTTTATCAGGAGATAATTCTACCCGGGTGTAAATGGCTGGTTTTCCAATAGGGGTTTCTACGCCTGCTGTATTTTTAACCAGTTGAGCGGTAGCAAAAAATTCAAACAGCTGCTCATCAAATGGTGATTTGATTAAATCCTGATAGGTAGCACTTGGTGCTGTTTTACCCAGGTTTTGCTGGATGGTTGGCCCTTTTGGCATTAAAGGCTTTTTAGGTGCAGCAGCAGCTGGTTGCGTTGCCGTACGATAAATTAATGTTTGGTCATTTAACCAGGTTAATCCGCTTCCCAATACCACATTTAAAAATGCTTTATTTGTTTTGACAGCCTTTTTTGTCGTCAGATCAATCACATACAGGTCAACTCCTTTTTGGGTGGTTTGGGTAAAGGCAATTTTGGTTTCTGAAGGGTTCCAGCTGATATTGCCGGCGAATAAAGGAGCTGGTAAGCCAGTAACCTGAAAGGTTTGATTTGTTTTAATGTTTTTCAGGCTGAAATTATTAATGTAATTCTGCCTGCTTGGTGCGTAATTATTAGGATTCAACCTTAAGCCGGCGATCCGGTATTCGGGCATGGCCAATTCTTCTACTGAAGGATAAGAATTGCGTTCGCTAAATAAAATCCATTCTGCTTTGCCATCCATGCTTACTGCAGGTGTTGGTTTAGCCAATAATAAATCAGCAATTTCTTTTGGTGGGTTTTGATAGCTAATGGCATCCTGTGCAGCAGCGTTAAGCGAATTAAAAGTACCCGCTATCAATAAAAAGGCGTATAAATTTTTAATCATTTTAATGAGTTATGATGAATAAGGGATTCAAAGATTGGAAATTTAAAAGTATTGCCCCGTAACTTCTTATTTACAGTTTGCCGGAGGAAAGCTTGATGATATCATCATTTTCAATCATAATCTATATTTTTTACAATTGATGGTAGTGATGTATTTTTAACATTACAGATTTAAATGTATTATTTTAGTTAAATACCTGTTTTTAATGTCAAAAACCACTCAAAATGTTGACATAAGTCAAATTAATTGCTGGTTTTAACCATTGTCACGCACTTTTTCATACTTTCGTTCCGTCAATCGTCCCCGATATTGATTTAATTGAATTTTTAAACTTAAAATTAATTATCTCAATGACAACAAAATTAAAGCACGGTGAGATTTTAGAGCGAATAGTTCGCAGAAATCGAATGGGCATTAGCGAGCTCTCCAGGAAACTGAATGTTAGCAGAAGAACAATTTATAATTGGTTCGGCCAGGATCAGCTCAATCATGAGATCATTTGGCAGATCGGACAATCGTTAGGGCAGAATCTTGCTGTCTCTTTTCCGGATGTTTTTGCAGAAAGCAGAGATGACGTAACGTCTCGTACAGAGAATGGTGTAAAACTTTCTGCAGATTCCAATTCAGTTTATTTCTGGATGAATAAATACATTCATCTATTGGAAAAATACAATAGTTTGCTTAGTGTTGAAGATGAAGAGTGTGATGCGGATAATGCGCAAAAAATGCCGTTAAAAGAAAGGATTGCTGAAGCATTTATGTATCAGTAACCATTCAGTTGGAATGGAAAAGTCTGAATCAGTATCATTGCTTCATATAAGCTAGTTGAAGCAAAAGATTAGATGTTAAGGATATTCAAATCATCGTTATTGATTAGGCTTATTCAGAATATGATCTGATTCTGACGGGCAGAATAACCCCATTTTTGAACTATGATTGGGTCTGAATCCGGCATTCAAACATTCAGATATTGTAGCCACTTATTTTAAATAAGTGGCTACATCTCTTAGGTTTCTTTAGCCTTTTATGGTGTGCCTGCCCTCCGCGGATCACCCGCTCACAGGACTTTTTTATCTCTGTTATTTAACAGTAACAATTTAGTGAAATGTTAGTTTCAATCTGCAAAATAATTTTACACATCATGTGGATAATGTGAATAACTAAAATTCAGTCACGATCAAACATTTATAATTTTTTCTGGTTTCCTAAATCGAGATATTAAAACACACTTGTTCTGTTGGAGGATTATAGCGGAATTAGGAGTAGATTATTTTTAAAACTTACTGCACTATTTCTCGAAAAAGTATAATTTTAACCTTTTATCCTAGCATATTAGAATGAGTCGTCCGTCATATCTTTTAAGTAACCATGAATTACTCCAGGTTTTTAATCTCACCCATACTGCCACAGCCATACATGTAACAGAAGACGCCATTATACAGGAAGCCAATGATGCCATGCTGGCCATTTGGGGTAAGGATAGAAGTGTGATAGGGAAATCATTGGCTGATGCGCTACCGGAACTCAAAGGCCAACCTTTTATTGATATGTTTAAAAGGGTATGGAATGAAGGACTGGTGATATCGGGAAAAGATACAGCCGCAGACCTCAATATTGATGGCGAAATAAAAACCTTCTATTTTGACTTCGAATATCGCGCAGTAAAAAATGATGACGGAAAGGTAATCTGCATTCTTCATACGGCAATAGATGTAAGTGAAAGGGTACTTAGACAGGAAGCGATTGAACTTGCCGCGGAGAAAGAAATTGCACTAAACCGTGAGCAGGCTTTAAATGAAGAACTTGCCGCCATGAACGAGGAACTCTCTGCTACCAATGAGGAATTGCAGGAGGCACAAAACCGTTTATACCTATTGAATACTGAACTCGAAGAGCGGGTTACAGCACGCGTAAAAGAACTTTCTGAAAGCGAGGAGCGTTTCAGGACAATGGCTGAAGGGACTGAGATTTTTATTGCTGTTGGCGATGAAAGTGGAAATGCCATATATTTCAATAAGCCCTGGATGGATCTTACCGGAAGATCTATGACCGATCTGCTAGCCTTTGGCTGGGCAGATCTTATTCACCCTCAGGACCGGGAAGATTATGTTCATATTTATCTTTCAGCACTAGCAAAAAAAGCGCCTTTTGCTGGCGAATTCCGCATCCTGAGTAAGGAGGGGAATTACCGGTGGCTTTTAGCCAGTGGCCCGCCCCGTTTTCATCCCGATGGAACCTTTGCCGGTTATATCAGTTCGTGTATTGATATTACTGACCGTAAATTGGCAGAACTGGAAAGGCAAAACCTGAGTGCTTTGGTAGATGCAAGCTCAGAATTTATTTCTTTAGCCAATGTAAATTATGAAATGACCTATGCCAATCCAATTGCCCTTAAAAAGCTGGGATGGGATACGGTGAGAAACAGAACCATATTGGATTGTGTCTATCCTGATGACAGAAATTTTGCAGAAAAAGCCTTGGTGAGTTTAGCCGAATATGGCAACTTCAGACATGAAATTCGTTACTGGAATGAAAGGACGGGTAAACCTTTCTGGGTAGAGTGGAACGGTATTTCCATTAAAGATCCGATTTCCAATGAGTTTATTGCTTTGGCAACGGTAGGGCCGGATGTAACGGAAAGAAAGCGCCATCAGGAAGAATTACAGGATATTAATGAGGAGATGGCTGCGGCAAATGAAGAACTTGCGGCAACCAATGAAGAGTTGGCTGCCACCAATGAAGAACTTGCGCAAACACATTTTGATCTCGTTCAGTACATCCGGAAATTATCAGATAGCGAAGAAAAATTGCTGCAGGCTATTGAAACCGGAAAAATGGGCGCCTGGAGCATCGATCCCAATACGTTGAAGATTTCCATGTCTGGCTTTGTACGTGAATTACTGGGGCTGCAGATGGAAGGGGAGGTTTCTATGCAGGAGGTTTTAAACACCATTAATGAAGATTACAGGGAAATATTTTCAGCAACATTAGATGAAGCGTTAAACCATCATTCTTCCAGCGATATCGAGTATCTTATCAACAATTTAAGAAGTGGGGAAGAAAAGTGGGTTCGCGCCACAGGTAAAGTCTTTTTGGATGAGATGGGTAATGTAGCAGAATATTCAGGAATGTTTATGGATATTACCGAACGTAAGCTGGACGAACTTCGTAAAAATGATTTTATTGGCATGGTAAGCCACGAACTGAAAACACCGCTAACGGCCATAAATGGTTTTGTACAGGTATTGCAGCGTAAATCAAAAATCGATGGAGATCAGTATTCAGTTAATGCACTGGAAAAAACCCATATTCAGGTTCGCAAAATGACAAACATGATTAATGGTTTTCTGAATGTTTCCAGGTTAGAATCAGGCAAGTTGATGATTGATAAAACATCTTTCCGTTTAGATCAGCTTTTACAGGAAACCGTAGATGAAACCTTTATATCTCCTTCTACGCATGATATCGTATTTGCGCTATCCTGCGAGGTGACAATATTTGCAGACCGGGATAAAATCAGCAGTGTGATTTCAAACCTGTTAAGCAATGCACATAAATATTCCTCAAACGGAAGTACGATTGAAATCAATTGTGAATTAAGGGAAAATGAAGTTATAGTAAGCGTAATGGATCAGGGAATTGGAATTTCAGATGAAGACGCGAAAAAGCTGTTTGACCGTTATTATCGTGTTCAGAGTAACCACACCATATCAGGTTTTGGTATTGGTTTATACCTGAGTGCAGAAATTATCCAACGCCATAATGGTAAAATATGGGTAGAAAGCAATGAATCCGTTGGTTCTACATTTTACTTCTCCCTCCCGCTTCATTAATCGCAAAAAGGGACAGGCAAAAGCCCGTCCCTCTATCTAAACCCAAACATGCGCTCAAACATGAATGAATTACGAAATAAACAACCGAGGTTGATGTTGGTTTTAGATTAGTTTATTTTTCAATTCCTTATTTACTTCTTGCTGTTGCCAGATATATTTCAATGGAAAGGTTATACAGCAGGCATGTATATTTTGCTTTAATGCAGGATTTAATTTTTCGCAAAACAATTTCTCCTTTTTAAGATTGTGTAAGGAATGATCTATACCAGGCTTGCAAAATATTAGTTTTTTCGGGCATAGGTTACAAAACTATCATCAATTTTAAATGACTCACAAAGCTCATCCCTTAAAAATAGCCATTCTTGGCGGTGGCCCCAGTGGCCTTTTTATGTATAAACGATTGGTTGAATCAGAAATTAAAGATCTGACCATTGAAATTTTTGAACGCAAAAATATGCTGGGCTCCGGAATGCCTTATAGCACAGAAGGCGCCAGCCAGGAGCACATTACGAATGTATCAGACAATGAGATACCGGTTATTTTTAACTCCATTGAAGATTGGGTAAAGATGGCACCAAAGTCTGTTTTAAAAAAGTTCAATATCAGTCCGGATAATTTTAATGAATATAAAGTACTCCCCAGGTTATTTTTTGGTGAATACCTTTCTGCACAATTTAGTTTGTTGAAAAAAATGGCTGACAGTAAAGGGATTGCTACAATTATTCACCTCAATACATCAGTTACGGATGTTGTGGATGATGCCAATGCAAATATGGTTGGTGTTGAAACAAACGGGAAGGAAATGAAATATTTTGACCGGATCATTATCTGTGTAGGCCACAACTGGCCAAAAAAATATGAAGGTAAAATCCCGGATTATTTTGATTCGCCCTATCCACCGAAAAAGCTGGCCCAGAGATTCAATCATCCCATCGCCATTATGGGATCATCGCTTACCGCAATAGACGCCATCAGAACATTGGCGCGCAATAATGGCGTATTTCAGGAAGAAAAAGATGGCAGGTATAAATTTGTACCTGATGAAAAAAGCGATCAGTTTAAAATTGTTATGCATTCCAGGAATGGTTTGTTGCCTGCCGTTCGATTTCATCTGGAAGATTCTCATCTGGGAAAAGATGCTACACTGACCAAGGCACAGATTCAGAAAAATATTAAGGATAATGGTGGTTTCATATCGCTGGATTATGTTTTTGAAAAAAACTTTAAAGATCAGTTTAAAAAGAAAGATCCGGCATTTTATCAGAAAATAAAGGATATGGATCTGGAAACCTTTGTGGGGGCCATGATGTCTTACCGGGAAAATGTTCCGCCATTTGACTTGTTTAAAAAGGAATATGAAGAGGCGGAAAAATCGATTGAGCGTGAAGAATCCATTTATTGGAAAGAGGCACTGGCTGTGCTTAGTTTTGCCATGAACTACCCGGCAAAATATTTATCGGCAGAAGATATGCAGCGGTTACAGAAGGCATTAATGCCTTTGATTTCTATTGTGATTGCCTTTGTGCCCCAAAGCTCCTGCCGCGATTTAATGGCCATGCACGATGCTGGTGTGCTGGAAATAATTTCAGTAGGTGAAGACAGCACTGTAGACCCTCAGGAAAAAGGTGGTGCCATATATACCTATACAGATGATACAGGCAAAGAAATGGCCGTTGCTTATCAAACTTTTGTGAATTGCATAGGCCAGCCACATTTATCATATGAAGATTTTCCGTTTAAAGGCCTGGTTGATGGTGGCATGGTCAGCCCTGCTACATTAAACTTTAAATCTAAAGCAAAAGGTAAAGAAGAGGTTGAAAAGGAAAATAAGCTTGTTACAGAAAAGGGAAAAGGAGAATATGTGTTGCGGGTTCCGGGAATTAAGATCAATGATTTCTTTCAGGTAATTGGTGAAGATGACCAGGCGAACAATCGGATTTACATCATGGCTGTACCTTATATTGGTGGTTATAACCCCGATTATTCAGGAATTGATTTTAGTGAAATGGCTTCTCTTGAAATATTGAAGCAGCTTTAAAACAAAAAAACCGGAATACGTTCCGGTTTTTTTAATAAATGCTTATTCCTCAATTATTTCATGGAATCGTTGATTTTATTGATCATCACCAAATGGCTTTGAACAATAGGGGCTGTTTTGTTGGCAAATGCTTTTAATTCTGTGTCTTTAGCATCTCTCGATTCATCTTCCATTAATTTTAAAGTGGATTTATGTCCGTCGATCATATCACTTACATAGGCCTTGTCAAATTCTGCGCCTGATTTCTTGCTTAAATCGTCCAGTTTTTTCTGATGGTCAGCATCTACAGTAGTAGGCAAGGTAATATTTTTAGTTTTGGCAATTCCCATCAATTCTGTATTGGCATTGCCATGGTCGGTAACCATCATGGTGGCAAACTCTTTAATCTGCGTATTGCTGCTTTTTTGAAGGGCCAGTTTGCTTAATTCCACTTCGGCCATTCCGCCCGCTGCTGCAGTGGTTGCAAATTTGGCATCAGCTTCATCAACCGCAATTCCGCCGGTTGCGGCTACATTAGTAGTGGTGTCTTTGCTTAAATTTAAGCTGTCTGCACTTTCTTTAGCATCTTTATTTCCGCCATTGCAAGCCTGAAATGCCAGGGCTGATACGGAAACTGCCATTACATAAATTAACTTTTTCATCGTTTTATTTTTAAAAAGGTGATGAAGCAATCCTAATCGCTTCAAATATTGGTTTTGTTATCACCTTAATAACAGGATAAATTAAGAATGGTTTTTATAGCGTACTGTCTTAAAGTTTATCCAGTTTGAAATAGCCTAAATGAATTTCATCTTCAGGTAAAGCGGAATGAGGTGTGATTTCGATGAGGTATTTGGCTTTAAACACGGGACTTAAAATTTCTTCAACCCGGTAGATATCATCGATATCTATGCCGTACTTTTCGTCGATATGGGCATTTGCTCCCTTAATAGAATTGGTTTTAAAGAATACAGTTTTTTTGGCGTCCTGTATGGCCGAAGCCCGGTCATCTTTTACGCTTAACACGATGTAATGCTGTTCGGCCAGCTTGCCGGCCTGGTATCCTCCGAGGTTGGTGAAAAATAACTGATGAGGAGAAGTTTCAAGGGTTGATGTTCTAGGCAGTATTTTAATCTGGTAACCATCCACCTGGTTCACTTCACGCCAGCCATCAACATGGATGCTTGCTCCGGCTTCTGGCCAGAAAGCTTTAATTTCCGGAACAAGTTCTTTCAATGAATGCGCTATGCCAAAAAAGTAATCGTGCTGTTCTACATTTCTTTTGGGCGCTTTTGAGCCCAGCAATAGCATATATAATTTAGGATGGGGATGCTGATTTAAATCTACGGACATTTTTATTTTTTCTTTAACAACGCCATAAAGAAGCTATGGTTTAAAAAAATAAGAAATTAACGTCTCTGGATACCTTGTTTAATCTCCAATTTAAGTTCATTAATCTGTTCTTTAGCCTGTCTGTTTTCGAGGTAATAATAAATGGCGAAGCCTAAAAATATTTTTCCCAATACAAAAACGGCGGCAAAAACCCATCTCCATGCCTTATGGATGCGCATGTGGCTGGATGATGATTCCACTTCAATATAACGGTCTTTCCGGATATCATCGTAGCCCGCTGCGTGATCACGTGCAGTAAATTTCTCCACTTTCTGATCGCGGAGCTGAATTTCATTCACTTCATTTTCGATCTTAGCCAATACTCCGGGCGGAGGTGGAATGGCCATGCCGAGTGCAAGAATTTCCATGTCATATTCCAGCTTCGCAAGTTCCTGCTCAAACTCCGGATACTGTTTTTTAAGTGATGTTATCTGTTCAATTTCCTGTTCGGTGGCGATGCCCATGACATAGGTTTCCATGATGCCGCTTTCCATTATTTCCTTAATTTTCACGTAACCTCCTCATTTTGTCTATTGATGATTTCAGTTGAATGCGTATGCTGTTTTCTTCTTCTCCAAAAGATGCCGCCAGGTATGAAACTGATCTGCCCAGATAATATACTGCATTGAAAATTTCTTTTTCTTTTAAGCTTAACTGGTCTGGATTTACCGATGCGTAATCAGATGTGATCATTGATTCTGTATCTGTAAGTTGTTCCTGAGCTAATATCTTTTGCGCATGCTGCCTTAAAAGCATCCAGGTGCTTGATTTACCTTGTGGATTTAATTTTGCTTCCAATATAAAAGATGTTAGAATTTTTATTAAATGCGCTTCAGATTTTTTGGGATCCTGGATAGTACCCTGGATAAAGCCCAGAAGCATACCCGCATATTTATCATAAAATTGCCGGATATCTTTTGATGCTTCTTTTGAGATGTTTAGAATAACTTCAGACATTAATTAGCGTTCCTGGTGAAATAAATTGCAAGATAAGGCCAAATTTTGATTTACATTTACAAAAAAAACTTTTTTTTAATGATTAACTGCTTTGTTGACTTTAATTGATCATGAGAATTGCAACCTATAATGTAAACGGAGTTAATGGTCGTTTACCCGTGCTGTTACAATGGCTTGCGGAAACTAAGCCTGATGTGGTTTGTCTTCAGGAGCTAAAAGCCCCACAAGAAAAATTTCCGGAACAAGCCATTTTAGATGCTGGCTATCAGGCCATCTGGCACGGACAAAAAAGCTGGAATGGTGTAGCTATCCTGTCGCGTGGTTACGAAATCAAAGAACTTAAACGCGGTTTACCTGGTGATCCGGAAGATTTGCATAGCCGCTATATAGAAGCATTGGTTAATGATGTCGTAATCGGTTGCCTGTATCTTCCAAACGGAAACCCAACGCCGGGGCCAAAATTTGATTATAAAATGGCATGGTTTGAAAGGTTAACTGATCATGCTTCGAAATTGCTGGAATATAACCTACCTGTGGTACTTGCGGGCGATTACAATGTTATACCAACCGAAAAAGATGTTTACAAACCCGAACGCTGGATTAATGATGCTTTGTTTAAGCCTGAAGTCAGGCAAGCTTTTAAAAACCTGGTAGATCAGGGCTGGACAGATGCCATCCGAAAACTCTATCCGACAGAAACGGTTTATACTTTTTACGATTATTTCAGGAATGCATATGGTCGTGATGCTGGTTTAAGGATCGATCACTTTTTATTAAGTCCGCAACTTGATGGCAGGTTAGTAAAGGGTGGCGTAGATAAGCATGTCCGGGGCTGGGAAAAAACAAGTGATCACTGTCCGGTGTGGATAGAAATTGAATAGGGAAAGGATTGAATGTTTGAGTGATTGAATGAAAGAATTAGAGAATGTCCAATCACTCAAACATTCAATTATTCAAAATTCAATTATTCAAAATTCAATCATTAAACATTCAATCAATCATTCATTTTTATAACTTATATCCCAAGCCTACACCCACATTCCATTCACCATTTTTGGTACTCGTTTTGGCATTATAATAAAGCGGAAGCTGAAGGGCGATGTGGTTAAAAACCGCTGTTAAGCCCAGGCCTAAAGATGGCGTGATCAAACTGTTTTTAGTTGCTCCGGCAGCCACCTTGTCTTCCTTAATTCTTAATGAAGGAAGTAAACCGGCGCTGATTGAAAATGGTTTTTTCAGGTATTTAACCGATGGTCCGATGCAGTTAACATATCCTCCGTGATCTACATAACCAGCAACGATTGTTCCATCAAATAACGCCACTTTGGTTTGTGCCTTTAGCGCTGAAGAAAATAAAGCCAGTGAAAGGCAGGTTGAAAGCATAACGATGTTTCTTCTTTTCATAATGTAAGTTTGGTTTTGGTTTTAATTGTTGATCCCATGCAATAACTGGCTTATATTTGGTTAGGTTGTTTTCCATTCAGGTGTTTTTTTCTGGCCCCTCATTTCCACAAATTCAATAGTAGGGTCTTTTTCTTCGGGCGCATTAACGAAGTGTGAAAATCTCTTTCTGATGGCAGGATTCTCCACAGCTTCTTTCCATTCGCATTTATAGCTGGCAATCAGATTTTCAATTTCGTTTTCCCATTTTTCAGCCATGCCCAGGCTATCATGAATCACCACATTGCGGAGGTATTCCATGCCGCCCTCCATTTTATTGAGCCAGGTTGCCGTTCTGGTTAAGGGATCTCCTGTACGGATGTAAAACATCAGAAAACGGTCGATATATTTAATGCAGGTTTCGCTGTCTACATCTGCGGCCAGTAGCTGCGCATGCTGCGGTTTACTTCCGCCATTGCCGCATACATAAAGGTTCCAGCCTTTTTCTGTGGCGATGATACCAAAATCCTTGCTCTGCGCCTCGGCACATTCCCTGATGCAGCCACTCACCGCTGATTTGAATTTATGAGGTGCCCTGATGCCACGGTATCGCTCTTCAATTCTGATGGCGAAACTGACACTGTCATGCAATCCGAAACGGCACCAGGTGCTTCCAACGCAGCTTTTTACTGTTCTTAGTCCTTTGCCATAAGCATGGCCGCTTTCGAAACCTGCCGCGATCAATTCTTCCCATATTACCGGAAGATCATTTAAGTGAGCACCGAACAGGTCGATTCGCTGTCCGCCGGTTATCTTGGTGTATAAATTATATTTTTTTGCTACTTCACCAATGACAATGAGTTTATCAGGTGTAATTTCTCCGCCAGGAATGCGTGGTACAACAGAATAAGAGCCCCCTTTCTGAATGTTCGCCAGGAAACGGTCGTTACTGTCCTGCGCGGTATCATTTCCTTTTTTAAGGATCATTTCATTCCATAAACTGGCCAGCAGGGAAGCCACCAATGGTTTGCAAACCTCGCAGCCATCAGATTTCCCTAATTTATCCAATACCTCATCGTAAGATTTTAATTCGTGGATGTGAATCAGGTCATAAAGTTCCTGACGGCTGTAATTGAAGTGTTCGCAAATGACGTTCCGGACATATTTGCCTTGTGCTTTTAAGGTATGCAGCATGAGGTCTTTTACCATGGGTACGCAGCCACCACATCCGGTTCCGGCTTTAGTGCATTTCTTAATGCTATCCAGTGTTTCGCAACCTTGTTCAGCAACGGAATGGCAGATGTTGCCTTTGGTTACGCCTTCACAGCTGCAGATTAAGGCCTCATTTGGAAGGGAAGTGATTCCTGCGGCGGCTGATGTTTCGCCACCTTTGCTTCCCAGGATAAGTTCTTCCGGGTTTTCAGGTAATAATATTTTGTTCACACTGGTTTGCAGCAGCATATTGTACGCTGCTGCATCGCCAATTAAAATACCTCCTAAAAGGTACTGCCCGTCATTACTAATGTTTATTCTTTTATAAATGCCTTTATGTTTGTTTTCAAATACGATGGTGCGGCAATCGGGTTCATTGATAAATGGATCACCAAAACTGGCTACATCTATACCAATGAGTTTAAGTTTTGTGCTCATGTCAAAACCCTTAAAGGATTTATCTTCTGCGCAAAGATTGGTAGCCAACACTTCAGCCATTTCATAACCCGGGGCGATCAGCCCGTAAATCATTTCATTGTGCAGGGCACATTCTCCGATGGCAAAAATGCAGGGGTCATTGGTCTGCATTTTATTATCGACCAGAATGCCGCCCCTGGTGCCTACTTCAAGGCCGCAAAACCTGGCCAGTTCATCTCTTGGTTTTATTCCGGCAGAAATTACCAGCATATCTGATGCTAATTCTGAATCATCACTGAACTTTAAACCTGTGATGCATTGATCACCTTCAATGCGGCTTGTATTTTTATTGAGGTGGATTTGTAAGCCCAATTCATTCAGCATGGATTTCAACATTTCGCTGCCCGCCAGGTCAATTTGCCTGGGCATTAACCTTGGCGCAAATTCTACAATGCTGGTTTCTGCTATGCCTAAATCGATCAGTGCTTTCGCGGCCTCAAGGCCTAATAATCCGCCACCAATTACGGCGGCTGTTTTGGCTTTCGTTGCATAGCCTGCAATCAAATCAAGATCATCTATGGTCCGGTAAACAAAAACACCTTCTTTTTCTATCCCTTCTATATTGGGTACGAATGCAGCAGAACCTGTTGCGAAAACTAAAAAATCGTAGCCATAAATTTCACCGCCGGATGTTCTAACTGTTTTTAAATTGCGATCTACACCAACTATTGGATTGTTTAAATAGAGATCAATATCCTGTTCCTGGTACCAGTTTGCTGCCGACATCGAAAGATCATCAGCGGTTTTGCCATTAAAATATTCGCTTAAATGAACACGGTCATAAGCCCTTCTTGGTTCCTCACCAAAAACAATTAATTTGAAGGCATCAGATTTAGCTGTTAGCTTTTCGCAGAATTTATATCCAACCATCCCATTTCCAATTACGATTATCTTTAATTTGTTCATGACTTCTTGTTTTTTGGTGAAATATTTTGCTTTGTACTTATTTTTTTATAGGTTCTTTAGTCTTTAGTGCTAAAAAAATGGTGCTATTAATGATTATTTTGTCTTTGTAAAGGCTTTTTATATGATTTATGATATTCAAATATAGTTTTATTGATTAATATTTTTATTTAAACATGATTTTTATCATAAATTAATATAATTTTTAATATTATTTAATCATATTTACTATTATTTTGATTAAATCATTAAAATTATACTGTAATAATGGAAGATTTTGGACTTTTTATAATGGGAGCGGGGCCCGGAGATCCCGAATTAATCACAATGAAAGCATTTAATGTGCTGAAAAGGGCAGAAGTGATCCTATATGATAACTTAAGCAATGAAAAGCTGCTGGAAATTGCTCCAAAAAGCTGTGTAATGGTATACGTAGGTAAAAAACCTTATGCCAGGTGCACGCCGCAAGATGATATAAATGATTTGATTGTAAAATACGCGTTAACCTACAATGTGGTGGTGCGGTTAAAGGGAGGTGACCCATTTATTTTTGGCAGGGGTTTCGAAGAATTGCTTTATGCAGAGAAATATGGGATTAAATCACACTACATTCCAGGAATCAGCAGTATGCAGGGTGCAGGTTTTATTGATGTTCCACTTACCCACCGTGGCATTAGCGAAAGCGTTTGGGCGATAACCGGTACAAAGAAAGATGGAAGCTTATCAAAAGATCTTAAGTGTGCCATGAGCAGTTCGGCTACAGTAGTGATTTATATGGGCATGAAAAAGCTTGCGGAAATTTCTGCCGCATATAAACAAGCTGGTTTGGGTGCTACGCCAGCAGCGATTATTCAGCATGCTAGCCTGGCTAAACAAAAACAGGTAAGGTGTATGGTTAAAGATCTTCAGGAAACGGCCTTAAAGGAAGGAATGGCACACCCGGCAATCATTGTTATTGGTGATGTGGTGCGGGCAAGGGAGATTATGGCTGCACAACATTATTATAAACAAGCTATTGCTGTTTAACCTTTGTTTTTATAGAATTCATTACTCCAGATAATAATGCCTGATTTTTTTCAGGTCGTCATCCAGTTCATAAACCAGTGGGCTTCCTGTAGGAATCTCTAAGGCGGTAACTTCTTCGTTTGAGAGGTGATCAATATATTTGATTAAGGCCCTGAGGCTATTTCCATGTGCGGAAATGATCACCTTCTCATTTTTGCTGATGGCGGGCACAACAGATTCGTTCCAGAACGGCAATACCCTCTCGATCGTGTCCGACAGGTTTTCGCTGAGTGGCAATTGTCCGGCGGTTAAATGCTGATAGCGCAAATCATTTCCCGGGTAACGTTCATCGTCTTTTGTTAACTGTGGCGGTTCTTCATCAGGATCTCTGCGCCATTTATAAACCTGTTCCGCGCCATATTTTTCTGCTGTTTCGGCCTTGTTTAATCCCTGTAATGCGCCATAAAAACGCTCGTTTAAGTGCCAGGTTTTATATTCCGGAATCCAGAGATGATCCAGGTCTTCTAAAATAATGTGCAAGGTTTTGATGGCACGCTTCAGTAAGGAGGTGAAGGCAATATCAAAATTATAACCATGTTTTTTTAATATTTCTGCAGCTTTTTTAGCTTCCCGGTAGCCATTTTCAGAAAGGTCTACATCTGTCCAGCCTGTGAAACGGTTTTCCAGGTTGTAGATGCTTTGTCCGTGGCGAATTAATACGAGTTTTTTCATTTGTTTCTGATGACCGTTATTTTCGATAATTGATTTATACTGCTGTATGCGGATTGTCAAATTAGAACGCAATATCTACATAAAAGGCCTGAAGTATTTACTTCAAGCCTTGATAAGCTTTATTCAATTTCGTTCTGCTTTTTTGCTATCAGTTCTTTCTGATCTGTTAAATCCTTATAGTAAAAATAAGCACCAAAGCCGATGATGAGCAGGAAGTTGCTGGGCTTAAAACTGTGGTCGAGCCAGTAGTTAAAAGGTGGCGCCTGGCCATCCAGGCTTCGCATAATGCTTGGCCAGGAGTTTATAATGAAAATAATTACAATCATTAAAAGCACCTTTAATAAGGTTCTGACTGCTATTTTCGGGTGCGAAATCTTTTCTTTCATTATTTAAATTCTCTGAAATCCTGGCCGTCTTTAATGTTCAGTAGGCTTTCATAAATCAAGCTGATTACATTATCAACATCTTCTTTATGAACCATTTCTACTGTGGTGTGCATATACCTGAGCGGCAATGAAATCAATGCAGATGGAACGCCTCCGTTAGAATAGGCAAAGGCATCTGTATCCGTTCCGGTAGAGCGTGATGAAGCCTGGCGCTGAAAAGGAATTTCATTCTTTTCAGCCGTTTTAATTAGTAGTTTATTTAAATTGGTCTGAACCGCGGGTGCATATGATACAACCGGGCCCTTGCCTGCTGATAAATCGCCCTGAATATTTTTATTAATCATTGGCGTGGTGGTATCATGTGTTACATCGGTCACAATGGCTACATTTGGTTTAATCCGTTGAGCAATCATTTCTGCACCGCGTAAGCCAATTTCTTCCTGTACCGAATTTACGATATACAATCCGAAAGGAAGTTTTTTCTTGTTTTCTTTTAATAAGCGTGCTACTTCGGCAATCATAAAACCACCCACACGGTTATCTAAAGCGCGACCTACGTAATAACGGTCGTTCAAAATCATAAACTCATCCTCGTAAGTAATTACACAGCCTACATGGATACCCAGTTTTTCTACTTCTTCTTTTGATGTGCAGCCACAATCTAAAAAGATGTTTTTTAATTCAGGTGCCTGTTCTTTTTCACCATGGCGGGTATGAATGGCCGGCCAGCCAAAAACGGCTTTAACCAGCCCTTTTTCGGTATGAATATTTACCCTTTTGGATGGGGCGATCTGATGATCAGAACCGCCATTGCGGATGACATAAATTAAGCCGTCACTGGTGATATAGTTCACGTACCATGAAATTTCATCGGCATGTGCTTCAATTACCACCTTGTAAGCTGCTTTGGGGTTAATTACACCAACCGCCGTGCCGTAGTTATCTACAAAATGCTCGTCAATATAGGGTTTCAAATAGTTTAACCAAAGTTTCTGCCCTTCCCATTCGTAACCGGTAGGCGCAGGGTTATTGATGTATTCTTCCAGAAACTGTAATGATTTTTTAGTTACTACCGGAACATGATTTTTTTTTTCGTCTTCTTTCTTTTTAGCCATGTGTATTTTAGATTTACGATTTCAGATTTATGATTTGCATGGATCAAATCAAATCATCAATCAAATTTTTTGGATTTTAGAATTGCTCTTTTGATAGGTTAAACCAACCATTTTGTTAATCTACAATCTAAAATTCCTTCTCCATGATCACAAAATCATACCCATCCTTAAAAAAGGTTTTTGGTGTTTCGTGAAAGCCAAATTTATAATAAAATTCTTTAGCATTTACACGGGCGTTGCACCAAAGCTTTGAGGCTTTCTGAATTTTACAAAAATCCAAGATATGCTGCATGAGTTGGGTACCCAGGCCAGCTTTTTGTGCATTTGAAAGAATGGCCAGCTTTCTAAACTGGTATACATCACCTTCGTTAAATAACGATACCACACCTGTAAGTTGATGATCCAGGTATAAACCAAAATGTATGCCGTCGAAATCATCGGGTAGTTTAACACGATCCAGCGGTAATTCAGGATACATCACCTGATGTCGAATGCGCCAGGTGAGGGAAGGGAAAATTTGTTCAATCTGAATGAGCATAATAATCTTTATGAGCGTGTTCTTTTTCTTCCGTAGAACTGATAAATTAGGATATTAAGTACTGTGATGGCGGCCATGCCAAAGCAAAACAGTGTCCAGCCACCGTGCCCCCACAGCCATAAGCCTAAGGCGGAGCCGCAACTCGCGCCAATAAAGCTGACTGACATAAAAATGGTATTCAACCGGTTCCTGGCTTCCGGAATGAGGGTGTAGATGCGGGTTTGATTAGTGACGTGAATGGCCTGCTGACCAATATCAATCAATATAATCCCAATGACAAAAAGGTATAAATGACTGCCGGTAAAATAGAATAAGGCGATGCTAACCAATTGCAACACAAAACCAATCATCAGGTTTTTACGTGGGTTATTTCCATCACTTAATTTGCCTACCAAGGGTGCAGCCAACGCGCCAGCAGCCCCGGCAATGCCGAACAAACCAATTTGTAAGGTTTGAAAATGAAAGGGAGGGTTGGCTAAAAATAATACCATGGTTGTCCAGAAGGCACTGATGATGGCGAAAGCCAGGAAGTTGATGATGGATGTTTCGCGTAAAACGGGTTGTCTTTTGATGTAGCTGAACATTGAACCCATTAACTGTTTGTAGGAACCCTTGAATGCCGGGAAACTTTGCGGAAACCGTTTTGCCATTAAGAGGATCAGCAGGAAACAGATTCCGGAAGCCATATAATAAACGGCACGCCAGTCCAGCCAGAAACCTATACTTCCGCTTACTGCCCTGGAGGCGAGGATGCCCACGAGTAAACCACTCATGATGATGCCTATGTTGGCCCCTCGGTTTTCGTCAGTACTTAAGTTGGCTGCGAGTGGTAAAATAAGCTGCGGAACAATGGAGCAGATGCCGATTAATAAGGAGGCAATTTCAAGTAAGAAAAAAGTATGCGAAACTGCGGCCACCAGTAAAGCCACAATGGCTAAGCCAGTGATAAATAAAATCTGTTTTTTACGCTCGAACATATCGCCCAGCGGAACCAAAAGAAATAGACCTAATGCATAGCCAATCTGCGTGATATAGGTAATTCTGCCTGCATAGGTTTCATTTATGTTAAAATCTTTGGCAATGAGGATCACCAGCGGCTGGCAGTAATAGATATTAGCCACAATAAGGCCGGTACAAAAGGCCATGAGAAGGATGTCGGTACGGGATAATGTCGAAGTAGTCTGCATGCTAGTCTAAAGTCCAAAGTCCTTAGTCATGAGTCTTGGAGGCCGAGATTGATACTCCCAGACTATGGACTTATGACGATGGACTATTTTTTACAAAGGTATATTTCCATGTTTCTTTCGGGGATGATTAACCACTTTATTTTCCAGCATTTTGAAAGCTTTAATCAGCTTGATCCGGGTTTGCGAAGGTTCAATGACCTCATCTACAAAGCCTCTTTCTGCAGCACGATAGGGGTTGGCGAAAATATCAGCATAGCGTTTTTCCATTTCTATCCATTTATCTTCCGGATTTTCTGCTGCATGTATTTCTTTTTTAAATATAATTTCTGCGGCACCTTTTGCACCCATTACGGCAATTTCTGCACTAGGCCAGGCATAGTTCAAATCTGCCCCGATGTGTTTGCTGTTCATCACATCGTAGGCACCACCATAAGCTTTCCGGGTGATGACCGTAATCCGCGGAACTGTTGCTTCACTGAAAGCATACAGCAATTTCGCACCGTTGGTAATAATGCCATTCCATTCCTGATCTGTTCCCGGAAGGAACCCCGGAACATCTTCGAACACGAGCAAGGGGATGTTAAAGCAATCACAGAAACGCACAAACCTTGCCGCTTTTGTAGAAGAATTGCTATCCAGAACACCCGCCAGATACGCAGGCTGATTGGCCACTATACCAATGCTCCGGCCAGCTAAGCGGGCGAAACCGATCACAATATTTTCAGCGAAATCTTTATGGATTTCAAAAAAACTGTCCTGATCAGCTACGGTATTAATAATTTCACGGATATCATAAGGTTGCGATGCATTTTCCGGCATAAAGGTATTTAGGGCCAGCCGGCTTTCATCTGCTGTTTCATAAGGCCACTGCAAAGGTATTTCCTCGCAATTTTGTGGCATATAACTCAACAGCCTTTTTAAATGATTGATGGCTTCTATCTCGTTGTTGCAGGCGAAATGCGTTACGCCAGATTTGGTTGCATGTGTGGTGGCGCCACCCAATTCTTCTGACGTGACATCTTCATGTGTAACGGTTTTAACAACATTCGGGCCCGTCACAAACATATAGGAAGTGTTTTCTACCATTAAAATAAAATCGGTAATGGCTGGTGAATATACAGCACCACCCGCGCAGGGGCCCATAATGGCCGATAACTGAGGAATTACCCCCGAAGCCTGTACATTTTTATAAAAGATATCAGCGTAACCACCTAATGAAACCACGCCTTCCTGAATCCTGGCCCCTCCGCTGTCGTTGAGTCCGATTAATGGTGCGCCGTTTTTCATGGCCATATCCATCAACTTACAGATTTTCTCGGCATGGGTTTCAGATAATGATCCGCCAAAAACAGTAAAATCCTGAGAAAAGACATAAGTTAAACGACCGTTTATCGTACCGTAACCGGTTACTACGCCGTCACCCAGATACTTTTCACCCTCCATTCCAAAATCCGTACTCCGGTGTGTAACCATCATCCCAATTTCTTCAAAACTTCCTTCATCCATTAAAAAATGAATGCGTTCACGTGCGGTGAGCTTGCCCTTTTTATGCTGGCTGTCAATGCGGGTCTGACCACCACCTAAGCTGGCTTGCTTTATTTTATCCTGAAGGAGTGCTATTTTTTTTTCCATCGCTAATTAATGAGATTTTAAATTTAGAAATTACCATCGGTATTACAAGGTTAGATCAGATTGAATTGCGCATGTCGTGATTTCTATTCGCGGCCCGTTACCTGAAAGCTACTGAAAATGCGGATTGTTAAATTAATCAAATGATCTGTTTTACATGTTGTTACGTTTTTTTTACAACATATCGTATTGAAAACTCGATTATCCGTCTATTTTTGTAATATAACATTAGAACAGGATTAGAAGTCAATGTTTTTCAGGAAATACAAATATATTATCGTGAGCACCTTTATGTTCATCTTCATTGCGAAGATGGGTATTTCAGGCGCGCCGGTATTTTATAAGAGTATGGACAAAGACATCATGAGTGCCGTGATCATGCAAATTGAGCTGGAACATGATGGTGGCAAGGATGCTGCAAAGGACCTCACGAAATTTAGCGATTTCAAACTTCTTGAACTCAATCACCCGATCTTTTCTTATGAATTCTCTTCCAGTCACATTGTATTGAAGAGTAGTTTTATTGAACATTTCAGAAGATATGTAGACCCATATCATCCTTCGGTACCTACGCCACCACCCAACCAGATCTGATTTTTTTCTGGGTTATTCTTTGATGCTGTTTACATAAACTGTTTCAGGCATCTTACTGACAGATTTATGCAAAAAGTTTTCTTTGGCATGAATGGATATACCCAGCGATTTATTCGTTAAAATTCACCCGATCATTATACTGTTATGCAAAAGTTTAACCCGGCCTTTTCAGGTTCGGATATCAAAAAATATTTCCTGAAAAAGAATCTCAAAAAAGATCTTCCTTCCAGTATTGTCGTGTTTTTAGTGGCCCTGCCATTATGTTTGGGCATTGCCCTGGCTTCCGGTGCACCATTGTTCGCCGGTTTAATCACGGGGATTATCGGTGGTATTGTTGTGGCCTCATGTAGCGGTTCGCAGTTGAGCGTAAGCGGACCTGCTGCCGGTTTAACGGTGATCGTTTTAGGTGCAATCACTTCATTGGGTGCATATCCAACGTTTTTATTAGCTGTTGTACTGGCCGGGGTTTTTCAATTAATTCTGGGTTTGGTAAAGGCCGGCACCATCGGGAATTACTTTCCATCCAGCGTGATTGAAGGCATGTTAGCCGCCATTGGCTTGATTTTGATCCTGAAACAATTGCCACATGCATTGGGTGTGGATACCGATTTTAGTGGTGATGAGGGATTTTTTCAGCAAGATCATGAAAATACCTTTTCTGCAATTACTGCTGCAATTGGTCATTTTAGTTTGGCGGCTGTGGTCATCAGCTTATTATCCATTGCAATTTTAATTACCTGGCCTAAATTTCCCAAATTAACTGTAATACCTGCTCCCTTATTGGTGGTGGCCCTGGGTATTTTAGGGACATTCTTTTTCTCCGGAACAGATCATCCGCTACGGGCAGATCAAATGGTTAAAATTCCGGTGATCAGTGGTTTCAGCGGATTTTTGAGTCTGTTTACACTTCCCGATTTTTCACAGCTGGCCAATAAAAACGTTTACATCGTAGCCCTTACCATAGCCGTAGTGGCCAGTTTGGAAACGCTTTTAAGTATTGAAGCAGTGGATAAGATAGACCCGATCAAACGGGTATCGCCTACCAACCGTGAACTGATTGCACAGGGAATTGGCAACATGGCGAGTGGGATGGTTGGCGGTTTGCCCATGACATCGGTAATTGTAAGGAGTTCTGCTAATGTGAATGCAGGCGGGCGGACTAAAATGTCTGCTATTTTCCACGGCATCTGGCTGCTTTTATCTTTACTGTTTATTCCGCAGGTGATCAATATGATTCCGCTTTCCTGTCTAGCGGCTATTTTGTTGGTAACAGGTTATAAACTCACGCGTATAGGCTTATTCAAACATATGTATCATAAAGGTTGGGATCAGTTTGTACCTTTTGTGGTTACCGTGCTGGCCGTGTTGTTTACCGACTTACTGAAAGGGGTAGCTGTAGGAATGATGATCTCCATATTTTATTTGCTGCGTACCAACATGCGTAACCCATTCTTTTACCGGATCAGCAATGATGGCGACCGGAAGAACATCCGGATTAAGCTGGCAGAAGAAGTGTCGTTTTTAAATAAAGCGGCTATACAGGTGGTTTTAACAAATATTCCACGCGAAACAAACGTCATTATTGATGGTTCCAATGCCCGGTATATTGATCCTGATGTATTGGAAACCATTTTCAATTATAAGCATAATGCCTATACCAAAGGCATTATTGTCACTTTAGAGCACATTAAGAAACATTATGCTGTGCCAAAATTAACCAACAAATTTGTAGAAGACCTTAATAAGTAGAAGCCATGTGCGCAAAACCAATAGAAACAAAAGATATATCTTACGAAGCCTTATTGCAAGGAAATATAGACTGGGTGAAAGACACGATAGATAAAGATCCGGCTTTTTTTGATAAGCTTTCCAATGGTCAGAATCCACCTGTTTTATGGATTGGCTGTTCGGATAGCAGAGTGCCAGCCAACCAGATCACAAATACCAAGCCGGGTGATATTTTTGTTCATCGAAATATTGCCAATGTAGTGGTGCATACGGATATGAATATGCTTTCTGTTCTGGATTATTCAGTAAACGTATTAAAAGTTAAACATGTTATTGTTTGCGGCCATTATGGCTGTGGAGGTGTAAAAGCTGCAATGGGTAATAAGCAGGTCGGTATTATTGATAACTGGCTGAGAAATATCCGTGATGTATACCGTACTCATGAACATGAAATGGCCGCCATTCAGGATCCTGAAAAAAAGTTTGACCGCCTGGTGGAGTTAAATGCCATTGAAGGGGCTGCGAATATTATGAATACCTCTATTGTTCAAAGTGCATGGGCTAACGGACAGGATTTATCTGTGCATGCATGGGTTTATAGTTTAAAAACCGGTATCATTAAAGATCTGGAAGTAACCAGTAACTGCCTGGATGATGTGACGCCAGCGTTTAAGATTGGCTAATTATTCTGATGATATGAGTTCTTAAGGAGTGGCCGTAGCACAAATTTTGGAAGGTCAGGGAAGCCTCGAATGACTGGTAAAAAATGTCTTTAACGGTGTCTTCACAAGTTCGGCATGACAATCTTAATCTGGTGCTACCGCCTCTTTATTATGTTCTTGGGCAAAGCCCAAAATCTTTGCAAATGATTTACATCCTGATTTTTTATTTGGGGTGTAAAAATTTTTGACCGAACGGATAGCAAAAGGTTTGAAAATGAATGTTTATGCCAGGTAGCTGTTGCAGTCCTGCCATTTGCTGTAGCCCTCATGAAAAATTCGGGGCTGCCGCTGCTGTCAGGTTTAGAAACGAAGTCCGGTTTTTATCGGGAACACAGCATAAAGCCTAAGATTAAATATTGCTACACTAATTGCATTCCGAAGCTTTTAAAAAGAAAAATCCCCGGGTATTCGGGGATTTTAAAAAGATATGGGTATATAAGTTAATCTTCTGCTAAAAACGGATAACGATAATCCGTTGGAGATTCAAAAACTTCCTTAATGGTACGTGGCGAAACCCAGCGCAACAAGTTAATCATTGAACCGGCTTTATCGTTTGTACCAGAACCTCTGGCACCGCCAAAGGGTTGCTGACCAACAACGGCTCCTGTACATTTATCGTTAATGTAAAAGTTACCAGCCGAATTGCGTAAAGCATGTGATGCTTTATCAATGGCATAACGGTCCTGAGCAATTAAAGCACCTGTTAAGGCATATGGCGAAGTTGTATCTATCACCTCTAAAATAGCATCAAAATCCTGGTCGGCATACACATAAACCGTTAATACCGGACCAAACAGCTCTTCGCACATGGTGGTATATTTAGGGTCATTAACAACCAGTACAGTTGGTTCTACAAAGTATCCTTTTGATTTATCGTAATTCCCTCCGGCAATGATTTCTACACCTTCATCCTGTTTGGCCTGATCAATGTATTTCGCTAACTTATTAAAAGAACGCTCATCAATTACCGCATTGATAAAGTTGCTGAAATCTTCTGTTCCGCCCATTTTGAATGTGGCTAAATCGCGAAGCATTAATTCCTTAATTTCAGGCCAGATGCTTGCTGCAATATAAACTCTTGATGCAGCAGAACATTTTTGTCCCTGGTATTCAAAAGCACCACGCACAATGGCAGTACTGGCAATATCGGTTTGTGCTGAAGGGTGAACAAGAATAAAATCTTTACCGCCTGTTTCGCCTACAATGCGTGGGTATGACCTGTACTTATGGATGTTTGTGCCAATGGTTTTCCAGATTTCCTGAAAAACTTTAGTAGAACCGGTGAAGTGAATCCCCGCAAAATCTTTGTGATTAAAAATCACCTCACCCGTTTCAGGGCCATCCGCATATACTAAATTCACCACGCCATCTGGCAAGCCCGCCTCGCGGAAAATTTCCATTAACAGGTTGGCAGCATATACTTGTGTGTCTGCAGGTTTCCAAACCACCACATTGCCCATCATGGCCGCAGATGCAGGTAAGTTGGCTGCAATGGCGGTAAAGTTGAATGGGGTGAGGGCGAATACAAAACCTTCTAAAGGGCGTTGTTCTACACGGTTCCAGCTGCCACGCGGCGATACAGGAGGTTGTTGTTTATAAATATCAGCCATATAGCTGACGTTAAAACGTAAGAAATCGATCAACTCGCAAGCGGCATCAATTTCTGCCTGGTAAGCATTTTTGCTCTGCCCAAGCATGGTTGCGGCGTTTAATTTATAACGGTATTTGCCCGCAATTAAATCTGCGGCTTTTAAAAAGATGGCCGCCCGGTGCTCCCAGGAAAGGTTTTCCCAATCTTCTTTCGCTGCTAAAGCGGCATCAATGGCTTGTGAAATATGCGTACGATCGCCAACGCTGAACTGGGCCAAAACATGCTGATGATCATGAGGCGCAACAACTTTTCCTTTTTTATCGGTATGAACGGCTTTCCCGCCGATATACATGGGGATATCTTGTTGATGTGCGCGGGCTTCAGCTAATGCTTCTTTTAAAAGTGCACGTTCTTTACTGCCCGGGGCATAGTTTAATATAGGTTCGTTTACCGGAGTGGGTACGTTAAAAAATCCTTTAAGCATAGTGTATTTTTTATGAGTTGGGCAAAGATAAGGCTTTTTGAGGGATGCTATTCTATTATTCTGTAAAGAAAACAATGCGCATGCTTAAAGGGGAAATTCGCTAATTTAAAAGCTGTCTGAAAGTTAGAATTTATCAATTTACAAAGCAGTTGATCTTCGTTCATGAAAATTAGACAGCTCATCAGGTCGTTCTCATCATCATTAAAAACTTGCATATATGCCCAAAAAGAATCTGAAACAATTTATCGGGAAACAAAAAATAGTTTCCTTAAAAAATGTTTCGCCCAGGAGAAACATTTTATCGAGAAACAAAAAAAAGTTTCTCGTAATTTTGTTTCTCGGATGGTATAACCCAGGTTAAAATTTGGTCGTATGAAAAAATTGAGAGATCAGATCGGCTTAAGCCAAACAGAGATGGCTAAGCTTATCGGGAGTAATAAAACTTCCGGTAGTTTACATGAAAAAGGCTTACGTGAACTTAATCCTAAGGCGTTGACTGTGTTAAGTACCATCGAACTTTTGATGAGTAACACTGACGAAACCCACGCAACTGAAAGCATTAGCTTCAATGAGCAGAAAGCTTTGGTAGCCATGCTCAAAAAGCTGACCTACGATCAAAAACGTGCAGAGCAGAAGTATAAAATATTGCAGGAAAAACTTTCCGGAATGGAAGAAACTTATGCCAGCAACCGTAAGTTATGGCATTTGCTTCAAAGCTTAAAAGCGAATTTAAAAGATAGCGCGGCTAATCCTTATGCAGTGATGGCAGATGGATTGGAGGTTATCACCATTAAGGATTTGAATTTTGGTTTAAATTTTTCCCTGCCCTAAGTTTATAAATTCCTGTTGTGGCAATTGGTGAAGAAGTACTGATGGTGGGGGTAGGTATCAAGCAGATCTGATCTGGCGATTATACATTCTGATTGGGTATTAACGTATGTTTGATGATGGTATTTCAAATGCGGGTTTGCTGCCTGGCTTCTGAAAGGGTGAGATTAAGAACGTCATTCTTCCCTAGAGGAGTAATTTTTGCTTCATCATATCTAAAAAATCCTTTCTATAGGTTTCACCAATCAATATTTCGGCCGAAACTCCTTTTAAAATGATCCGGTTTCCATCTATAGAGGTAATCTTATTGAGGGCAACAATAAATGATTTTTGTACCCTGATAAATTGTGTTTTAGGCAGCCTGTCTTCTACATCTTTCATGGTAAGCAAGGCAAGTGTGCGGATGCCATTATGATGGAAGGCCACATAGTTTTTCATGCCTTCCACAAAATCAATTTCAGCAATGTTAATTTTCAGCATTTTGCCTTTGGCCTCTGTTTTAACCATAAAATAATCATCCTGGTGACGATCAATCATGCTGCCGTTGTTGTTTTTGGAGTTGATGAGATTTTGCGCCTTATTAATGGCCTGTAAAAAACGGGGCAGGGGAATGGGCTTCACTAAATAATCGACCACGTTCAGGTCGAAACCATTGGTGGCAAATTCTTTATATGCGGTGGTTAATATGACCTGGATATCTTGGTGCTGAATGGATTGAATGAACTCAATGCCAGATATTTCCGGCATATGGATATCTAAAAAAATAAGATCAACAGGGTTTCGGCTTAGAAAACTCAATGCATCTATCGGATGGGTAAAGGTTGCCAGGATGTGTATGGCTGAAACCGGTTTCAGGTAATGCTGAATCACTTCAATGGCATGTTCTTCGTCATCAACAATAATGCAGTGAATCATGGGGTATATGGTTTTGGTTTGATGGTGTGTAAAGTAAATTGTTCTGCTAGTGTGATCTGAGTGGATTGCTTCACCTCGCTAGCTGATGTGCTGGAAGGGATACTCAAATCCAGAAGGTAATCCTGTTCGCTTTCTGTGATGTTTAATATAAACCTCTCCTGGTAATGATGGGCCAGTCTTTTTTTGATATTATCTAAGCCTATTCCGCTCGAAAGTTCCTTTGGCCCTTTTTTCTTCAGGTTGAAGGTATTCAAATAAACGTATCCATCCGCTTCATTGATGGTTAAGAAAATTTTAACCGGATAATTTTGATCGGTGCAATTGCCATGCTTTAAAATATTTTCTACCACGGTAATTAATATCAGGGGGATCAGCCTAACGTTATGGGTATTTCCCTCAATTTTAAAATCTATTTGTAGCTTATGGTTGAAACGGAGCTGATTAATTTTTATTACATTTTTAATGTGTTCGATTTCTTGATCGATTAAGGTCATCCGGTCATCACTATCAATTGCCAATGAGTAACGCATAATTTCACTTAAGGTCATAATGCCATTGGCAAGTTCTTCTGAGTGGGGTAAAGACTTGGCAAAAAAGAAGTTTAACGTATTGTTGAGGAAACGGGGATTAATTTGCGCACGTAGGAAAGCGTATTCAGTATCAAGTTTTTCTTTTTCGATTATTCTGAGTTCTTTTTCACGATTAATAGATTGTCGGAAATAGTATATGCTAAATGATAAAAGTGCATATTTAACAAACATATATAAATTCAGTGTGATAAAATCGAAAAACTTAAAAAGTCGAGGTGCAGGGCCATCTAGCCAAACTAAAGGTCTAATGTAATATGCCGTAATATACCAAAAAATAGCATAGGACAAGTAAGCCAAGATTAAACTGATAGTTAAATGGTGTGCTTTTAATGGATAACTGTAAAAGGAATAAATACACCAACATAAATAAAATGCATAAATATCTGGCAAATAAGTGAAAAAGAAATAGAATATGCCTGTTGAATAAATTTTAGGTGAAGAAAAAAAACCAGCTAAAATGCTAAGGATAATATAAGCCAGCCAACAACCTATATGATAGAATATTCGTCTATGCTTTTTGAGAGAATTAAATATATCAATCATTTTTAATTAATTGGATGAATAGAAATGTTTAAACTCAGTTCATAAAACTCAATTTGATCATTTATGTTGAAACTGAAATTTTCTCCATAATAACTTTTAAGGCGTTTTTGTAAATTTTCGAGACTATTTCCATTTGACTGTTCGCTTAGTTCTCTCTTTTTCTTGTTAAAAGTCTCTATTTTGATGTTATTATCTTTATCTAGTTTGATATTAATTCGTGCTCTTTCATCCTGATTATTACATTCTCCATGTTTTAAAATATTTTCCAAAAGTATAACCAATGTTAGAGGAACAATTAAAATATGTTGTATATCCCCTTCAATTCGTAAATCTAAATGCAAGCTATTATTTGCTTGTAATTGATTGATGCTAATAATATTTCTTATATGATCTATCTCATCAGTTAAAGGCATTAACTGATTGTTTTGATTCGCCTGTAATGAATAGCGCATGATCTCAGACAAAGTCATTATCCCATTTGATAACTTCGATGATAATGGCAATGATTTGGCATAAAAAAAATTTAATGTGTTATTTAAAAAATGTGGATTTATTTGAGCTCTTAAATAGGCATAATCAATTTCTAACTTTTCATTTTGTAACACCCTTAGTTGTTTTTCATGCTTGAGCGTTTTTTTAAAGTATTGAAAACCAAAAGCTATTAAGCTCCATTGTACAAAAATATAGAGTATAGATGCGACAAATGGAATGAATTCAAACTCTGATGTAATGGTATAAATAGTATTTAATTTGGGAGCAATCCAGTAATCGATGAGATACCAAAGTATAGTAAAAAAGATAAATGTTGTAAGTAAAGATAAACTTAACCTAATTAAGTTTATTGGCTGTAAATATTTTGAGTAAGAGTACCAGCTTGCATAAAATGCAAACAGAGTAGGTAGATTTATCAGAAATATATCTAAAATTAAATTCGTTTTGAGATTAGATATATACTCAGGATCCCTTGAAAATTTCAGAATTATACCAAATATCACATAAGTTAGCCAAAAGCTAATATGATATAGTAATGCTGTATTTTTTTTTCTTAGATGCAAATTTATAGTTTATAATCTTTAACATACTTAATCCAATCTTTAACTTCAGAAGGTATTTCTATATCTGGTTTGATACCTACATTAGCTTTCTCTGTATTTGCTCTGAGTAATCTAGTGGGTGGATAAATCAATGTGAAAAATTTGCAAGGCATCTGTGTTTCTACACGTTCAACATAATTAATAGAACCTGCACTATTTGTACCATAAAGTTTAACTTTACTACTCTGTCTGGCTTGTAATGCAAATAATTCTGTACTACTGCTAGATTCTTTATTCATTAAGATAGAGACTCTGGATGGTTTTTTAAATATGTTTGTATATCTAATTGTATCGACTGGATACAATAGATACATCTCCCCAAGATGTGCTTTTAATTTAATCAAGTTTTGCTTAAAAGAATCTTGAACATCTTGTGGCAAATCAGTAGATGTATCTTCAAAACCATCTTTGATATTATCATCTGTAGCCAGGACCTGTGCGCTTTCAGTTAGAATTGGGTTGGTATATATATATGGTAAAATCTTTTTAAAGGCACCAACAGCTCCTCCATGGTTATTTCGTAAATCAATGATTAAATGATCTGTATTGAGCAATACTGAATCAATTTTTAGCATTAAGCTATCTGTTTCTTGCCTTAATGAAATATCAAAGCTTGGGATAGTTAAGAGGCCTGTTTTATTATCAAGTTTTTTAAATTTAGGATTATTTATTCCAACTTGAGCGTTATGCTCAGGTGAACCATTTTTGTAGAACTTTCCTAATTCTTTTAAATCAATTGTGTCTTTTAGAAGGATCATTTTAGCTGGATAATTTGAATGATCTCTTGCAAGAAAATACATGAAATTATAAGTTTTGTTTATCTTTTTTATTTTAAACTTAATTTGTTGTGGAATCCAAAATATACCATCAGCCTTGATTGTAAAACCTATAAACTCATCATGGATTAAACTATCACGGACAATACCTAATTTGAAAATATTTGATTCATGATTCCAAATACCTTCAATGCTGTCTAAAGAATATTTATTAGCGTTTAAATATGATTTTAGATTATCTTTTGACCACTTTGTTCTCTCTTCTTTAGCGAAAAAATTAAGAATGGAATCTTTTGGTTGATTTGCATTAAATACGATTGACATATGTCTGTCTTTAAAAAAGTTGAGCCATTCTTTGCAAAGAGAAATACACTTATCCCTGTTTGTTATTTTTGCTACTTGCTGAAGACTATCGGTAAAGCGATCGAATTGTTTTTGATTATTTTTTAAAACCATATCGTTATACCCAGCATAATTCTTTTTAATACGTTTCACCATAAAATTGAAATTATCTGAACAATTGCAGTTTTGGGCTTGAGAGGGATCTGTAAAAAGAAGAAAAAGAAGAAAATAAATATATTTCATAAAATAATTTAATAGGGACTTAGTTCTTGATAATCATTATTAGAGCTGTTATGGCGTGCTTAAATTAGCATTTAATTATTAAGATGTTACAATACTTGATTGTTTTAAGATTGGTTTTTTTATTAAATCGATTGAGTTTTTAAATCATTACATAATTTTGAAGATGGACTTCCTCCATCGCCCTCATTTAATTGAATTAAGTTTAGCCCACCTCTTGTTAGATTTCCTCCATTAATCAGTTTCATTTGCTCTGGTGTCAAATTATTAAGGCTATTCTTTTTAAAAATGAAAATAGTTCTTTTTTCTAATTTAGTTGTTTTCATAGGACTTAGATTTAAGTGTTTTAAATGTATGCATGCAAAGTATAGCTTATTATGAGATGGATCAAAAAAACTACACCAAACAGCCTTTTGGGAATATGAAACGGATGGATTAGATATGTAAACGATCATTTGGATTTATACTTTATGATGAACTCAATCCAGTCGGTTTCGCTTTCAGGTATGCTAACATTCGGCGCAATACCAATATTATCCAAAGGGCGCTTTATACTATGCAATGACTTACTAGCTGGATAATTCAATGAGTAAAATTTACAAGGTAAATTTATAGATACGATTTCCCCATAATCTACTGCTCCGGATGTATTTTGACCATATAAAGTTACTTTTTTACTTTGTTCCGCTCTGAGTAAAAAAAGCTCTGCACTGCTGGCAGTACCATCATTTATTAAAATTGAAATCCGGGATGGATATTTTAAAATCCTTGAAAATTTAATAATCTCTTCGTCATAAAGTTGGTAATGTTCTCCTAAATGTTCTCTTAATTTCTTCACATCTTTTTTCATATTTAGTTTACTTTGAAGAGAAATATCTGGATATTCTATATCATAACAATCTTTTATATTATCCTCGGTTGCCCATACTACTCCGCCATCTACTTTAATAGGATTAGTATATAAATAAGGTAGTAATTTCTCAAAAGACTTGGTTGAGCCGCCAGAATTATCTCTAATATCAATCATTAAGTGTTCACAATGATCTAATTGAGCTTTATGTCTGATGATTAAACTATCAATTTGAGTTCTATATTTCGATTTAAAAGATGGAAGTTTAACAAGGGATGTTTGATGGTCAAGAAGAGTGAAAGATGGAGGATTCTCTTTTATGGTAACTTGAACGGATTGTTGCTTAATTTTTGGTCCTCTGGTCCACCTACCATAGATGCCAAAATCTAAAACGTCTCTTTGTATAGATAATTTGGGATATTGTTCTGAATGATCTGCTCCGCTATAATAAATTGGTTCATATTTGTTACCATTCTTTTTTAATCTAAATTTGATTTGCTGAGGCATCCATCTTACTGAATCTGCTTTGACTATAAAAGCAACGAATTGTTTAGGTTTAATATCTTCAACAATTCCAACCTCATATATGCCATAATTCCAGATTCCTTCAATACTATCTAATGTCTCTTTATTTTTAATCAAATAAGATTTAAATTTGCTTTCTGTCCAACTTGTTTTTTCATCGTTTGAAAAAAATATTCTCAGAGCATCTGGTGGGAATTTGCTGAAATCTATGCCAAAACTAATATGTTTATCTTTAAAGAAATCAAGCCATTCCCTACATAAGCTTAAACACTGGTATGCATTTGATCGGTTAGCGATTTGTTGGAGGCTATCTGTGAATTTTGCAAATTGTTTGCTGTTTGATGGGGTTACCTTATCCGTATAACCTACATAATTTTTGGAAATTCTTTGGGTTAAGAAAGCAAAGTTATCTCCACAGTTGCAGTTTTGGGCTTTAAGGCATGTAACAGTAAACATCAAAAAGAAAAAGCCTAGTAATTTTTTCATATAAACATTAATGATGAGTAAGTGAGCTTGTGTAGGCTAACTTATTAGTTTGTTTTGTGGTTAAAAATATAAAACATTGTCGTAGCTAACAAAAACTATTGATGAATACTACCTTTTTATGTACCAAACTATTTTGATCAAAAGAGTTTTCATTTTTTTAAAACAGCGTGTCAATGGATTCTAAAGCAATATATCAATATACCCAGTTATAATCATGTAGTTGTTTTTGTAACTATATTAGGTGTCGTGTCCTTATAAAATGCCATTTGGTGTATTATTTTTCAGGCTCGGAAAAATAAATTCAATACTTGTATCATGTTAGGCCAACAGAGGCGGAAATCCGAAAAGCCTTTAATGAGTAGGAATTAAAATTTAAATTAAACGAAATGAAAAAGTTAGAATTAGAAAAAATTGAAACCATTAATGGTGGTAGTGTCAAGCATTGCAATCTAACAGCAGCAGGTCTAGGATTAGCATCTTTTCTTTTTGCACCGTTAGGTGGAACTGCAGCATTATTCGCTATTGGTTGTGCATTGTATGATTTATAATATTATGAATATGAAAAAGTTAGAATTATCCGATTTAGAAAAAGTAAAGGCTTCTGGGCCAAGAGAATGTTGGGGTGTAGCTGGGTATTATTTATTAACCTCACCTATATCAGGTATAGGGTTAGTAATTGGTGCTGCCTGCTATGTGTCTTCTCTTTAAAAGTTTAGTTTATGAAAAAAAATTCTTTTAATAGAACTACAGGATTTGGCCTATTATTTATTCTATTGTTAACATTTGCATATTATCTAGGATATTTTTCAGATATATTTTTCAGTGTAGGATTAGTAATTTGCATGGTGGGATTGGTAGTTGATAAGAATAGTATTAACAAAACTGTAAGAGACATTAATTTTTGTTTGCTATGTAGTTTCATGCTATTCTCATTAGGTTTTTTTTTATATAAGATTTAAATGTTTAGCTGTTCCAGAGGTGCTATAATACCTCTGGAATTTTTTATTAAATCCTCAATACAAGACTTTAATAATACGTCTTAGAAACCCCCATTTAAAAAAGATAAATATTATGATCAAACTGAAACTATCATTCTGGGTTTTGCTATTAACAATAGCCATAATCAGTATTTCAATTACTTATATCTTTAGCCACTATTTATTTACTCGTGATATTTACTATAATAGTTATCAGAGTCAGTTAGAAACAATCCGTATTGATGAACTTTTTGAAACGCAACTGAAATACAGCTGGATAGCTTTTCTATTTATACCATTATGGTTGTTGCTTAAAAATTTTATAGTTGGGTTATGTTTACAAGTTGGTTTACTCTTAAACAACGCTAAATTAAAATTTAGCATCACCTTTAAAATTGCGTTAACAGCTGAGTTTGTTTTCTTATTACCGCAATTATTTAAACTTTGTTGGTTTCTGATCTTTAAAACTGATTATACAATAACCGAAGTACAACAATTTTATCCGCTTTCCGCACTGAACTTATTTAAGCAAGAAAATTTACCTCAATTATTAATTTATCCTTTCCAAACTTTTAATGTTTTCGAAATCCTGTATTGGATTTTATTGGCCGGTGGCATTAAGCAAGCTTTAAATACAGATCTTAATCAAGGCATTCGGGTGGTATTTTCAGGTTATATACCAGCATTAATTTTGTGGGTAGTCTGCATTATGTTTATTAGTATTTCTCTTAACCCAGCAATTTAGTAATATCTCCTTATTTAATTTTTATGAAGAAAAAAATAATTCTAGCGATAGGCATTTTAGCCTTTTGCCTTGCCGGGTTATTGGCTTTTAAAATTCTGGAAAAGTATAACAACAACAAAGTCATAGCAAATCAGAAGCAATTGCTACCTGCTTTTCAATTTTATGGTCAAAACCTTAAAAAATTTAGTGCTACGCAATTGCAACCAGATGTTCCGGTATGCATTTTTTATTATAATGCAGATTGTGAGCATTGTGATTACGAAGCTAAAGAGATTAGGAAGCATATTAGAGCATTTGAAAAAGTTCAGGTGGTGATGGTTTCGACCAATATGCCTGAACAAACAGCACAATTTATTAATACACATCAATTAAATAATTATGCTTTTATCACCTGGCTTTACGATAAAGAATACAATTTTTATAAATGGTTTGGTAAATCTGTTACGCCCTCTGTTTACATTTATAATAAGCAGCGTCAGCTGGTAAAAGAATATACCGGTGAGGTGAAGGTATCTGCAGTACTTAAATATTTAGATCATGAAAAGTAAGGCTAGTAAAACACTGGTATTACAGCATGACAGTAGTGATTGTGGTGTGGCTTGTTTGCTTTCTGCTGTACACTATTTTGGGGGAAGCAGTAATTTAGAGCATTTAAGAAAAGTAAGCGGTACTGATGGAAATGGTACCACTTTACAAGGTCTGTGCGAGGGTGCTGCTAAGGTAGATTTAATAGCTGAAGCCTTTGAAGCGGAACTACAGCATTTAATGGTATTAGAGGAATTGTGCTTATTGCATATCAAATTAAATAATGCGATGGAGCATTATGTACTTTGTTATAGGTATGATGATAAAAAAGAAGTTTTTATTATTGGCGATCCGGCAAAAGGGATAGAGTATTGGAGTAAGGAAACGTTATCTACATATTGGGAATCAAAAATTCTTTTGACACTGAAACCAGTTGAAAGTTTTCTATCCTCTCAACATAAAAAAAAGCAGAAATTTAAATGGTTTTTAAATGTACTTAACGAGGATTCAAACATTTTATTAGCTTCTATATTTTTAGGTGTGATCATTGCAAGTTTGGGGCTATCTACTGCATTATTTACCCAAAAACTGGTTGATGAGATTATTCCGAAGAATCAAGTAAATAAAATGATAAGTGGCTTAATCATTTTACTTTGTTTGTTAATTGCAAAATCCATGATAGCCTTTTTAAGGCAACTCTTTTTACTCAAACAAACCAAAGATTTTAATGAGCGGATTACAGGCAATTTTATTTCAAAATTATTATATCTGCCCAAACTATTTTTTGATACCCGAAAAACTGGTGATTTAATCTCAAGATTGAATGATACCCAACGCATTCAGCGTAGTGTCTCTTTTTTAAGTGGAAGTTTTGTAATTGATTTTTTAATTGTAATCGTATCTTCAGTTTATCTTTTTCACTACCATTATGGTATAGCACTTACCACATTGACTGCAATTCCATTAATGGGGTTGATCACTTTTAAATTCAAAAAGAAAATTTTGACACAAAATACGGAGGCAATGGCATCCTATTCCGCTAATGAAAGTAATTATATTGATGTTATACAAGGGATTAGCGTGCTTAAAGTGTTAAATAAAGAGGCCGATTTTATCCATAGATCAATCAGTTATTTTTCAAATTTTCAGCTCAAAAATTACATATTGGGTAAAACGAGCAACCAATTTAACTTATTTGTAGAAATGTTTGCTTCCATAATTATTGTGTTAATTATTGCACAGGTTTCCTATTTAACCTTGCATCACCAATTAAAGATTGGTGAAATGATGGCAATATTGTCTATTGCAATCAGCATTATACCATCTTGTACCAGATTAATGTTAACAAACCTGCAGATTCAGGAGGCTATTGTAGCCTTTAACAGAATATACGAATTTGCAGATACAGCACCAGAAAATGATGGTGATCTTTTAATTGCAGAAGATGAATGGGATAACCTGTTTGATCAATTGGAAATGAGAGATTTGAGTTTTAGGTTTGCTGGAAGAACAATATTATTAAATGCAATAAACATAGAAATATTTAAAGGAAAAATATCGGTACTACTGGGAGAAAGCGGGTGTGGTAAAAGTACACTTATACAAATTCTACAAAAATTTTATGTTCAGGAAAAAGGCTTTATTTTGGTTAATGGAAAGTTTGAGCTAAAAAATATTTCTGCAAAAAAATGGCGTAGTGTAATTGGTGTGGTACCTCAGGATATTAAATTATTTAATTGCAGCATTATCGAAAATATTTGTTTGAGTAGTAAGCAAAGTGATTTTGAGCAAGTGCTTAACTTATGTAAATTATATGGCCTAGAAAATTATTTCAGCCAGTTTCCTCAAGGATTGGCTACCAGGGTTGGAGAAGAAGGTTTAAATCTTTCCGGCGGACAAAAACAGATTATAGGCTTGATAAGGGCTCTCTTTAATCAGCCGCAATTACTTTTGCTTGATGAGCCAACAGCATCACTTGATCCAAAAATGGAACAATTTATTTTAAACCTGCTTTTATCTTTAAAAAATAATATGGGGATTTTTCTAATTACGCATAAAGAAAGTACGGCACTAATCGCCGATTTAAAATATGTAATTGAAGAGAAGGTCGCTGCTAAAGTACTGGTTAATGAATTAATTTAACATTTTTCATCCCTAAAATCTGCCAGTTGGTGTATTGAATTTATTTTTAATAAAATAAATTCAATACTTGTATCATGTTAGGCCAACAGAAGCGAAAACCCGAAAGCCTTTAATGAGTAGGGTATAAAACTTTAGTAAATTGGACTTGTATACTATAATTTGATTATTTATTAACTATAAGAATATTATGAAATTAATTATCAAAAAAACAATTTTATTTTTTGCTGCATCAAGCTTAATCCTGCTTGTAATAGTTTTAACTGGATTTACTGAAAAAAAAACATCTGATTATGGATCGAGATCTAAACTATTTGTTTCAATGAATACTAATATGCTTCAGAATGTAGATCGTTTAGTCAAATGGTCGGCCAAGGATTCTACAAAGTTAAGTAAAGATAAATCTCTTATTTCTCTATATGGTAGTGCTAAATTTACATGTGGAAACTTTGACATATTTGCTGATGAAATCTTTTTCAATAAAAAATTAAAAAAGATCACTGCTAAAAACTATAAAATGATTTCATTCAGTTCTAAAAAAGTTACTGAGGGTCAATATGGTGAATTTGATATTAACAAATCGTATTAATCTAATAGTCTGTTTGGAATAAAGAATGATCGAAATACAGTCTGTAAACAAGAAAATTTCAAAATATTTTTTTATTTCTCTTTTTGCAAATATTTTAAGTGGTTATGTATTTAACTATTTAAATATCCTGTATTTTAAACTTAATAATGATCAGTTTGAAAAAATATATGAGAATAAAATCTTTTTTATAGCGGTTATTTTTGCACCTATAATTGAGACATTAATATTTCAGTTTTTTTTATACCGTTTTATACTACTTTTAAAAATAAAATATATATATTGTAATTGTTATCATGTCATTTGCCTTTTCGCAAGGGCATTGGTACAATTGGCTTTATGTAGTGGCCACATTTTTTAACGGACTATTCTTTAATACCCTTTACCTGAAAGTATATCGATTGAAAAATGAATTTTATGCAATTCTACTGGTGATTATGGTGCATGCATTATATAACTTATATGGTTTTCTATTTGTTGGATAGTAATTTAAGTAATGATAATCATTTAAATAAAACAGAAATTTTATGAAAAATACACTGATCAGTAAAAATGAAGTATTAATCAACATGCTATTTATAGTAGGTCTCCTTTTTATCTTTCTTTATGATCACCGAATAGAATTTTTGCATGGATTACAAGCGGGCCTTCATGACTTTTTTAAGTAACCAGCTATTCATGATAATACTCAATGATTGTCTATGTTCAGATTAAATAAAATCTCCCTTCCCATTTGGGGATGTGTATTTTTTGTTGTTTTGCTGCTTGTTAACGTTATATTCAAAGTAGCTGACAAAGAATTAAATAGAGGTTTAATCATTATTTCATATGGAATGATGATTGCACACATCCGTAACCAGAAAAAGAAATAATTACTGGAAAAGCAGAAATAGACTGAAGATGGGCGTAACTCATACCAACTTTTAGTATTCACTTTATATGTATAACGTATGATTTTGTGCCTTAATATTAACGGTTATTCCTTTTTTTGCGATGTTAAGCCACCATGTTGAAAAAAAGAGCCTATTTGTTATAAATATACTGTGTTTAGCATGCGGTGTCATGTTACTGTCTCTTCCTGCTGGTTTGTTTTTAGGAAAGGCATTTTACTTTCTAACACATTCATAAATATTACTCAATTTTTAATCATCAGCAGCAGCGATCATCCAGATTTAGATTGGCTTTGATAAATAATCGATTTTAAAACCAGCATATACAGCTGTTTTTTTTGTTTATAGCTGATTTTTACAATAACCTTATAGGTTGAGTGGCAGGTGATGCCATTTATTTACCTGTTCACTATTCATCCCTACAATCTGCCCTTTGGTGTATCAATTTTGTTGCTTCACAAATTAAATATAAAATTGCCCCTAAATTATTGTAATTCATATGGCCGTCGAGAAAGAGACAGATTTGCAGAACAATGTGCTGGTTTTTTTACATCAGACGAAAGTGAGCACCCAGATTATTTATTCCGTGACCCTCCTGGCAATTGTTATGGCCTTATCTGCTTTGCCATTTGTTTATACCACGGTAAGCGTAAAAGGAAGTGGTTCATTACAAAGTAATATAGAGAAAAATGAATTGCTGGCACCGGTGTCTGGTAAAATTACAATGATCAATTTAACTGATAACAAAAAAATAAAAAAGGGAGACCTTCTTTTAAATATAGATCCTACGCTTCAGGAAAAGCAGGGAATGATTTTAAGTAGTCGTACAAATGAATTAAGTGATTTGTTAAACGATGCTACGCTCCTGTTAAAAAAAGTCGATTTAAGCGGTGCTGGTTTACCTGCACTGCACACCGGCTTATATACAGCCAGCTGGCAGCAGTTTATGGAGCAAACCCAGAATGCATTGAACGCTAAAAATCAGGCTTACCAGATTTATGCCAGATATGAGATTCTTTTTGCAAAGAAAGTCGTTACACAGGCTGAATACGAGCAGTATAAATTTAACTACGACCAGGCACTTTCTGATTTTAACCTCGTGGCCAGGAAATATAAAACGCAATGGCAAACAGAGGCCAATCAATACAGAAAGGAACTAAAGGACCTGGATAATCAAATGGTTCAGCTCACGGAACAGGAAAAGTTATATCAACTTACTGCCCATATTGATGGTACTGTTCAAGGATTATCGGGCTTGCAGACGGGATCTTTCGTTTCTGCCGGGCAGAAGATCGGAGAGATCTCTCCTGATAGTGCTTTGCTGGCCATCAATTACATTAAATCTTCAGACATTGGCTTGATTAAAAAAGGCCAGGAAGCCAGGTTTCAGATCGATGCATTTAACTATAACCAATGGGGTTTGCTTAAAGGAGTAGTTACAGATATTTCAGACGATATTGTGATGATTAACCAAAACCCATACTTCAAAGTAAAGTGTAAGCTGAATCAAGACTACCTCCAGTTAAAAAATGGTTATAAAGGTCAGGTAAAAAAAGGAATGAGTTTTAGTGCGCGGTTTACCATTGCCAAAAGAAGCTTGTATCAATTGCTCTATGATCAGGTTGATGACTGGCTGAATCCGAATGGAGCCAAACGCTAAAAGAAGAAAGCTAAATGGTAATAACTAAAAAGCCTGAATTAAACATTCTCATATCTCACATCTGAAATCTAATGTCTATTTTAATTAAACAACGTGATATTACCGATTGCGGAGCGGCATGCCTGGCTTCTGTTTCCGCTCATTATCAATTAAAAATGCCTGTTGCACGAATCAGACAACTGGCCAGTACCGATCAGAAAGGAACCAATGTATTGGGTTTAACAGAAGCCGCCGTTAAACTCGGTTTCGAGGCAAAGGGGGTACGCGGCCAGGCTGATAGTTTAATGAAAATCCCATTGCCTGCCATTGCGCATGTGGTGTTGAAGAAGCAATTACAGCATTATGTGGTGATTTATAAGGCGACAGATCAATACATAGAAATAATGGATCCCGGTGATGGCAGGATGCACCGCAAAACCATGGAAGCGTTTGCGGCAGAATGGACTGGAGTATTGGTTTTAATGCTGCCTGATGAGAGTTTTAAAAAAGGAAATGAAAAGGTAGATACGGGTAGCCGGTTCTGGAATTTGATTAAGCCCCATAAAACAATTGCTGTGCAGGCGCTTTTTGGTGCTTTAATGTATACGATTCTAGGCCTTTCTACCTCCATTTTTGTGCAGAAAATAACGGATCATGTTTTGGTAGATGGCAACCGGAATTTGCTGAATGTGATGAGTATGGCCATGATTGCCATCTTATTGCTTCAATTATTTATTGGCACGGCTAAAACCATTTTTACCATCCGTACCGGACAGCAAATTGATGCCCGCTTAATTTTAGGATATTACAAGCATCTTTTAAAATTGCCGCAACAGTTTTTCGACACCATGCGTGTAGGCGAAATTATTTCGAGGGTAAATGATGCGGTAAAGATCAGGGCTTTCATTAACGATGTTTCCATTAACTTGGTGGTGAATGTATTCATCGTGATTTTCTCCTTTCTGCTTATGTTCAGTTATTACTGGAAACTGGCGCTAATGATGCTGGTGGTCATTCCACTTTATCTACTGATTTACTTTATAAGCAATAAGCTCAATAAAAAAATCCAGAGAAAGCTGATGGAAGAATCTGCAGATCTGGAATCGCAGCTGGTAGAAGGATTAAATAATGTAGCCACCATTAAGCGTTTCGGCCTGGAACGTTTCACCAATGAAAAAACTGAAACACATTTTGTATCCTTGCTTAGAACCATTTATCAATCAGGAATGAATGGTGTTTTCTCCGGAACATCAACCGAGGTGATTGCCAGGTTACTCACCATTATCCTGTTATGGGTAGGAGCGGGCTACGTTTTAGATGGCGAAATTACACCCGGTGAATTGTTTTCTTTTTATACTTTAATTGGCTACTTCACAGGACCGGCCGCATCCTTAATCGGCGCCAATAAAGCCATACAGGATGCGATCATTGCATCAGATCGTTTATTCGAAATTATGGATCTTGAAGTGGAGCAGGATACCTCAAGTGTTCACCTCACCAAAGAATTAATGGGAAACATTCGCTTTGAACATGTTGCTTTTCGCTACGGAAGTCGCGTTAATGTTTTCGAAGACCTGAATCTGCATATCGAAGCGGGGTCGTTTACAGCCATAGTTGGCGAAAGTGGTTCGGGCAAATCCACCTTAATGTCATTGCTTCAGAATATTTATCCCATTCAGTCGGGAAATATTTTTATCGGGATTAATGCCATTAAATACTTAAACAATCATTCGCTTAGGAACCTGTTAAGTGTGGTGCCTCAAAAAATAGATCTTTTTGCAGGCAATGTTGTGGATAATATTGCAGTTGGTGATTATGAACCGGATATGCAACGCATCATCAACATTTGTTCGCAATTGGGCATTATGTCATTTATTGAAGAACTGCCTGAAGGTTTTCAGACTTATCTCGGTGAAAACGGGGCTTCCTTATCCGGCGGACAAAAACAACGCATTGCCATTGCCAGGGCTTTGTACCGTAACCCTGAGATTTTAATCTTGGATGAGGCTACTTCATCATTAGATTCTGCTTCAGAACAATATGTTCAACGGACAATAGATTTATTAAGGAAGCAAAATAAAACGATCATTATCATTGCACACCGGCTAACCACCATCAAAAATGCAGATAAAATTATTGTTTTAGATAAAGGTAAAGTGGTAGAAGAGGGAAGCCACACCCAAATGATTTTTGCAAATGGTCATTATGCAAATTTATGGAAACAACAATTTGGCGATGATGATTTGACCAGCCTGTTAACACCATCCCTGGAATTTGTCAATTCTAAAATTATATCCTAATGATTTGACTCAAATAACAGGATTAAACTAAACGCTTATGAAACTACTAGAATATATTGACCGCATCAAGATCATACATAAATTGATTAAAGAAAGTCATACAGGTACTCCAGAAAATTTTGCGAAAAGATTATCGATATCTACCTCAAGATTATATGTGGTATTGGAAGAATTAAAGCTGATGGGGGCGCCAATTGAATATTCGCGTCAGCTGCAAACGTATTATTATACCCAGGCATTTGAAGTAAACATCAGGGCTGATTTTATGGTCTTGAAACCACAGGAGTTAATCAGTATAAATGCAGGTTTTTTAAATCAAAATCATTATCCACTCCTTTTTTTGTAGAGTGGACAAAAGTAATTTAGTGGTGTTGCAACGAAGGCGTAAACCGAAAAGCCTTAAATGAGTAGGTAAAGTTATTATAATATAAAAAATGAAAAAATTACATTTAGAGAATTTTGGTGTTCAGGAGATGAATGCTAGAGAGATGAAAAATGAAAATGGTGGTAGTGCTATTGGAGATTTCTTTGTAAAAACGATATTGGCACCAGCTTATGCTCTAAGTAGCAGTTTGGAATTCGGAGTAGGTTTCGCTCAAGGACTTGCAGGTGGATTTCATGATAAATATGATTAATTATTTAATTTAAGAAAAATGAAAAGATTAGATAAATATTCTGTTATTCAGCTTAATCAAAATGATTTGTTGGATATAAATGGTGGTAATCAATTACCTAAAAATTGGGATCAGATGTCATTTGCACAAAAATCAGGCTATGTTATTGGTCATGCAACTTTTGCTGCTGTAGATTTGGCCGCTGCTTTATTATTACCCTGGGTTTAAAAAATATAGCTATTCGGACTAACCGAATAGCTATTTATTAAATAATTATGCTAAAAACTATAAAACTTATCTTTAGTTTTTTACAAAATCCAGATGATAAAAAATCTGGTTTAAATATAATAAAGACATTTCTTTCAGGCTTAATTATTATATTTTTAATTAGTTTGATTTGTCATTTTCTCGCAGAAATTTTAGGTCGGTTTGGACTTGAAAATCCCTTCACAAATCTACATTCTAATGAGCAGATAATACTTAATAAGTATGGTTTGCCCGCACTAATTGGAATCTTACTTTTAATGCCATTAGTAGAAGAAACAATTTTTCGTTTACCATTACGCCCTAAATTTATACATAATGCATTGAGTTGCATCTTGTTGATAGGAATAATTATTGCCAACTTTTTGGCACATAAAGAGTATACCTCACAACTAATATTTATTGGCTTTTCTTTGTTAGTTTTAATTAATTTATGGTTAAATAGAAATCGCTTTAGGCTATTGGTTTATTTTTCGGCTATTCTTTTTGGCTTGATGCATATCTTGAATTTTCTGCCCTTAAATTTCAATTCTTTAGGTATTTGTATGGTATTAATTATTCCACAAATTTTTGTAGGACTAATGCTTAGTTATATTAGAATAAAATGTAATTTTTGGTTGGGCTGTCTTTTTCATATAATATTTAACTTACCTCACATAATTATTTTATTAATAAAATTTAGTACTTAAAATATGAAAAAAAAGATAATCAAGATTATACTTCTCATTATCATAGCAGTAATTGTTTGTTATTTGTTTTTAAACAGGAGGGATTTTCTTCTTGGCTTTACTCAGGGCTTTTCTTCGGAAAATTAATAACATTTTTTAAATGAGTTCTGCTAATAATTAGACAATAGCATTAATATATAATATTCAATTGCCTACTTAACAATTCTTATTTTTAATACACCAAAGCCAGATACCGCCCATGATGGCTTACACAGCCGGGAGCCATACTCTTATAATCCGCTGGGTGATGGGGTTGTGAATAAATGGCGATGCTGATTTTACTAAGCTGATCACAAACCGGAGCAGCAATCGTATGCACATAATTTGGCAAAACACTCGTTTTCGTGAAATACACCTGGCCATCAACAGTAACCGAACCATTAACTTCTGCATGAGTAGAAGTCAGTTTACAGGCCAGGCTTGCCGGGGCGAAATTTCGAATACCTGTTTTACGATTATGTATTTTGTAAGCCGCTTCTTTCATGCTCCATAAGAGCCAAACCATTTCATCAGCACAGTTTGCGGTCGCAATTAAGGTTTGTTCGCTTGGACAAAAAATTTTATCCAGATAGCCTTTACGTCGCCAGTTGCTTTGTACTTTCGCTAAATCTAAATCTACAATATCGTTACCGATCAATTTCGCTTAGTTTTTCTTTTATCACTTCAATGGAAGCCTTCACAGTTAACATTTTTTCCATAGAGGCGTTATCAATGTTGATGCCGAATGCCTCTTCTACATCTAAGATGATGTCTACCAAATTGGCTGAGTTGATGTTTAAATCTTTGATAAAATCAGACTCTTCGCTCAGGTTTTCCAATGCCGCGGAAGCCGGTGCATAAGTGGTGATGATTGGTTTTAGTTTATGGATAATTTCTTCGTTACTCATGTGCGTATTTTTTGAAAATAATACAGGCATTTACATCGCCAAAACCGAAGCTCGCCTTAATTAAGGTATTGATTTTTATTGATTTCATTTTTTGCGGAACTTTTTCTGCATCGATTAACGCCGTAATGGCGGGGTTTAAATCTTCACAATTTACATTTGGAAAAAGAAAATTATGATGGATTTGCAGCACGGAGGCTACACATTCTATACTGCCAGATGCCGTTAAGCAGTGGCCTGTCATTCCTTTTAAAGCATTAATGTAAGGGAAATCAATCCCTTTCCTATTCAGTGCAGTTGTCCAGTTTTTAATTTCCAATGCATCCATCGCGGTAGCTGTTAAATGCCCGTTGATGGCATCGATTTCATCCGTGGACACCCCTGCATTTTCAATCGCTTTACTGATACACCTTTGAACCGCAGTTGAGTTAGGCGCGGTCATGGTTCCGGCCCCCCTTTGTCCGCCGGAATTGGCATGTCCACCCAAAATTTCGGCATATATTTTTGCCCCTCTTGCTTTGGCATGGCTTAATGATTCTACCACCAAAGCACCTGCGCCAGCTCCCGGTACAAAACCACTTGCGGTGGCACTCATTGGTCGTGAACCTTTTTCAGGGCTATCATTGTGCTTGTAAGTACACACTTTCATACCATCGAAACCGCCCCAAATGTACGGACCACTATCACTGGTGGCACCAGCGAGAATTACGCTTGCCTGCCCGCTCCTTATTCTTTCGAAAGCCGTTAATAAACTTTCTGTTCCGGTACAGCAGGCGGATGAGTTGGTGGAAATCTGATTTCCCAGTCCTATTTTTCCTGAAAGGTATGCACTTACCCCACTGTTCATGGTTTGTGCCACCACGGTACTGCCCAAGCGTCTGATGTCGAGTTTATCAATGGTGTAAATGGCTTCCCTGAAGCGGTCAATTCCGGAAGTGCCGGCACCGAAAACCATTCCATAATTCCAGAAGGGCTCATCTGTATCATTTAAAGGCAATCCTGCATCCTTCCAGGCATCCATGCCGGCGATTACGCCATATAAAATGCCCGTGCTGTTAAAATTACGCAATTCTAAAGGGCTGAAGTATTGAGCAGCAAGTTCAGCAGGTACGTCTGGTAAGCCGGCAATCTGACAGGAAAATTTCAGGTCGCTTAAAAGCTGCTGGTGTTTAATCCCTGAAGTACCATTTTGTATGGCGGATAGAAACTGATCTAACCCAATGCCATTTGGTGAAACTACACCCATCCCGGTAATGACGACTCGATTATCCATTGGCATTTTTGATAAACATCCCGGCCAGTTCCCCATAGCAAACCTTATCTCCAGCCAGGTTCTGCATGGTGATTTTACACTTCAGTTTATTGAACCTGAAATATATTTTTTCTGAAACAACGCTTACTTTCTCTCCCGGAAAAACAGGTCGTAAAAACTCAACATTGGTAGATGTCATCGCCACCTGACCATTAAAGTCCTCTTCTTTAGCCGACAGCAAAAAAATCCCCAGGCTAACCAGGCCAATCTGCGCCATGGTTTCCGTTAAAATAACGCCAGGTGTGATCGGGTTGTTTTTAAAGTGACCTTTGTAAAAATCTAGTTCCGGATCAAAAGTAAAAGAACCTCTTACACCATCCTCGTTGATGCTTTCGATATCATCAACAAAAAGAAATGGCTTTGAATAGGGCAGTAGGGTTATTATTTCTTTGCTTGTCATTTTTACCATTCGATTAAAATTCTTTGTGCTGAAAACCCCGGACCAAAACTCAGCATTAAGCCTTTTTCTCCTTTGGCAGGTTTTGAATCCAGAAAACGTTCTAAAACATATAATACAGTTGCGCTGCTCATGTTCCCGTAGAGGCGCAAAACTTCTTTGGTGTCATTAATATTCTTTCCGAGTGCACCAAATAACGCCTCTACCATCTGTACAATTTTTTTTCCTCCCGGATGGAAGATTAAATAGTCAATGTCATCAATTTTCAGGTTTTGCTTAGCCAGAAAAGGATGGATAATATCCGGGAAATGTGCTTCTATCGCATTCGGAACTTCAATATCTAAAACCATTTTTAAACCAGTATTGGTGAGGTCAAAACCCATCATGTGTTCCGCATCGTAAAAGTGGTACATTTCTTCGGCGATAATTTCAGGCCCTTCATCTTCTTCATGTGAAGATAATAACACACAAGCTGCACCATCACCAAAAATAGCTGCACTTACAATGTTGGTCATGGAGAAATCGTTTAACTGAAAAGTTGCCGTTGGTGATTCCACAGCAACAACTGCTGCTCTTTTGCCTGGGTTTGCCTTTAAAAAGTTTTTGGCATAAATCATTCCTGAAACACCGGCAGCACAACCCATTTCGGTTACCGGAAGGCGAACAACATCCTGACGGAGTTTTAATTCGTTGATTAAAAAAGCATCCAAAGATGGGATCATAATCCCGGTGCAACTCACCGTAATCAGAAAGTCCAGGTCTCCGGGTTTCCAATTGGCTTTTTCCAAAGCATCAGTGAGGCATTGCGTACCCAGTTTAATCCCCTCTCTAATATAGATTTTGTTTCTTTCTTCAAATGAAGCATCACTAAAAACCTCTTCCGGCGACATGAACGAATAGCGTTTATCAACCGCTGCATTTTCGAAAATCTTCTTCACTTTCCGGATAAACCTTTCGTCCTGCCCGGTTAGCCAGGCATCCAGAAACGGTACAATCTCTTCAGTGGCACGGTTAAAAGGTGGTAAGGCTTTGCTAACGGCTTTAATTTTTACGCTCATATTGATTTTATAATCCACTGGTAACGGAAAGCCCATCTCCACCGGATGCTGAAATTTTTAAATTTTAATGTGGATGAATATCGCTGCAGATCAGTTTTTTTAAACCCTCTTAAAATAGAAACCAGTCCATCTTTTCTTGACATGTCATTCAGCCTGAATACAAAACATATCGCATCAAATAAATAATAGGCCAGTTTGCTGCGGTGTAAATCATTAATTACAACGCCAAGTTTAGCCTGCTGCTGAAATGCATGCATTAAGGCTAAAATTTCGTTATCCTTAAAATGGTGCAAGGTTAATGTACATAAAATGATATCGACATCTTTAGTTTTAAACGCATCGCTAAAAATATCAACACAGTCATAACTGATATTTTCATAAGCTACAGACAAGCCCTCAGCATGTTTGATGGTGAAAGCATTTGCATCAACACCCGTCAGCTTAAAGTTTATATTGTTTTTCTGTCCGTAGTCTGCCAATGTTCTCAGCATATCGCCGTTTCCGCAACCTACGTCCAGAATGGATATTTCTTTCTGAGTGTGCAGGTGAGTAATTAAAGTTTTAACACCATGCAGGGTTACATTGTTTCCGCCCAGCAGTTTATTTATGCTGGCAATTTTGTCAAGTGCATCCCTCAATATCTCCCCCTCAAGTGCAAAATCATCCATCAGTTCGGGTTCATTGCTTCTGGTTCTGGTGTTTACCGGCATTTAATTTATTGTTATGGGTTTTCCGTGTGTACGTTTGATGATTTCAGGCAAAAGTGCCGGGAATTTAGCCAAACCATTGATTAAAAATTCAGACAGGCCTTCCTTTCTTAGTAACCCTGAAAGGAGCTTCCCGGTTTTTAATCTCGAATTAAAATGAAGTTTCCATTCGGCTGTATAGGCATTTTCCAGATTTTTTCGTGTGGTCACTTCTCCATTTAAAAACTTTAAAATTAGTGTACAGGCGATTTGGGCCGCGTGGATGGCCATGCCCATTCCGTTGCCGCAGAGCGGATGAATCAATCCGGCAGTATCGCCAACCATTAAAATATGGTTTCTGACGCATTCTTTTTGTTCAAAGGAAATCTGACTGATACTCATTGGCACATCAAAATGCAGGGTGCTGTTTTCCATGATCATTTTCAGATGTGGATTTTGAAACAATACATTTTCCTGATGTTCTTTGATATTCTTATACTTTTTAAAGGAAGCGTAGTTAACCAGGTAACAGATATTAATGAAGTGATGCTCTACCTTTGATACCCCGCAATAGCCACCCTTAAAATGGTGCAGCGCAACTAGATCGTTTGGGAAATCACCTGTATAATGTGCTTTTATAGCCAGCCAATCAGATTTTTCTTTTATAAAAGGACGTTCCAGTTTAAGATCCAGGTTTGATCTTTTGCCATAGGCGCCAATTACAATGCGGCTTTTGTAGCGATTATCTTTGCTTACAACGGTGAAGATTTCATCCTCGTAAACTACTTCTACAACGGTGTCGTGGATAAGGATCGCACCTGATTGTTTTGCCCTTTCCTGTAAGAAATGATCAAATGAAAAACGGCTCAACCCAAAGCCACCTAAAGGTAAATCAGCTTGTACCAGGGCACTTTTTGGTGTGCTCATTTCAAATTTAGTAATGTTTGCTGGATTTAAAATGGCCGGATTTGCGCCTAAGGTGGTAAGATATGGCAATACCTCATTCGAAACATATTCACCGCAAACTTTATGATGCGGATAGTTATTTTTTTCGATCACAATTACCCTCTTGCCTGCCTGCGATAAATGAATGGCACTCACCAACCCGGCAAGGCCTCCTCCAATAATCATCACATCGGCATCAAACATATTCCGCAATTTAAGGTAATTAAATGAAGAATGTTTGAAGTCATCAATCAAATGCTAAACGAAAGCGATCGATCAAACTTATCTGTCGCTTCTTTCCTCCATATTTAAGTCAGTATCAAACGGACTTTTGGTAAAAGGATAAATGGATTGCTTGACAAATCCTTTTGGGTATGATGCCTCATGTACGCCTGTACCCGCAGGCCACTCATTTTTCGGCAAATAATAGGTTCCGAACATCATATCGATAAAGGGGAAAATAGATGCGAAATTATGTCCGTAATATTTAGGATCTTCACAATGGTGCCAATGGTGGTATTGCGGCGTAGTAAAAATATATTTAATCGGCCCGAAATTAATTCTGGTATTCGCATGGATCAATACAGCATGGATGGCGATAAAAATGATGTACACATTAAACACTGTTGAGGAAAAACCAAGGACGTACAAAGGAATGAACGTCATGGCCCGGGTAAAAAAGATATCAATAAAGTGGGTTCGGCTACCGGCCAGCCAATCCATATGCTGTGTAGAGTGGTGGATGGAATGGAAACGCCACAGCGCCACACGGGTATGGAAAAAGCGATGCGCCCAGTATTGAAATAAATCTGTAGTAAAAAAGGCAAGAAATAAGGCCACGATGAAAGGTAGGCCTTGTACCCAGGTATGTAATTTATCTAATCCCATCCAGCCGAAAAATAACACAGCAGGCTTTTGGGTAATGATTCCGAAAAACTGGATAAACAAATGGCTGATGACAAAATAGGTTAAATCGGTACGCCATTCTTCATGAAATTTGGTTTGTTCATTGTTCTTTGGAAAGAATAGCTCAAGCGGAACAAAAATAGCAACCATCAGCAGTAAATCCAGAATCATCCAGTCAAGGCCAAAATGCCAGCCTGATTTGGCTACATCCCTACCTTCTACACTCAAGGCACCCAGGATAACCGCCAGCGCCGCCAGTGCGAAACCCGGCCAGCCCCATTTAAGTTTCTTGCTTAAAATAATACTTAAAGCAGCGAAAAAGAATGAAGCAATTACGCCCCCGAGCATTAAGACTTCCATACTGTCTTTAGTGTAAATCTCTCTAAATTCTGGAGTAGTCAGCTTCTCGGGGTAATGAAAACACAATATCCCAAGCAGAACTAAAACGGCAAGGAATATAGAAATATAGCCACTGATCTGGCCCTGGCCAACTACTAAACGTTTATTTGGAGACATGATGCTGCATTTGATGATAACAATGATAATAAAAATACGGGCCAATTACGTAAAGTTTTGCATCAGATTATTTTTTAACCTCATCAGATTTCTCTGTCCAGTAAAATATTCATGATGTTGAGACATCGTTTTATAAAATGTTTCTTGCGCGGTATGTTGCAGATAAATTTTTCTATAAACAGACTTTCATGCTGTCTCTGAATAAATCAGTTTCAGCAAATCAGCTAAACATTTGGAAAAACATTTTTTGTTGGATTGGGGTTGCTTTAATAGGCATCGCCATAACGCGGTACTTTTCTTTTTTAAATAATCAGTAATTTTGAACACATCATGATGCTACTTAATTATTTGCGCCTTTTACTTTTGCCTTTTTCTTTTATTTATGGGATTGCCATTACGCTTCGTAAAAAACTGTATGATTGGGGTATTATAAGTTCAGTTAAATTTGATTTGCCTGTAATCTGCGTGGGTAACCTGGCCGTTGGTGGTTCAGGGAAAACACCAACCACAGAATATTTGGTGCGCTTGCTGGCAGGTTATAAAATCGCCATACTCAGCAGGGGATATGGAAGGGAAACGAAAGGATTTATATTGGCTGATGACCGGGCAACTGCAAAAAGCATCGGCGATGAACCTTTACAGTATTATCAGAAGTTTGAGGGCATCACCGTGGCCGTTTGTGAGGACCGGATTAAGGGCATCGAAAAATTAAAAGATGGTCATGACCTCATTATCCTGGATGATGCATTTCAGCATCGCCCCGTTAAGGCAGGATTGAATATATTGCTTTTTGAATTCCGCAAGCTGGGAACCCTACAGTTTTTACTTCCCGCCGGAAACTTAAGAGATGTTTTTTCTTCACGGAAAAGGGCCGAGGTTTTACTGGTCACCAAATCTCCGGTGCCTTTGTTACATGTTGCCCAACAGGCTTCCATAAATGAACTGCAACCCAATAATACCCAGAAAGTACTGCATAGTTACCTGAAATATGGTGATCTGAAACAGCTGTATACAGAAGAGCAACGTTCGCTGGAAACAATCAGGGATTTTGAAATATATTTATTAACCGGTATTGCCAATCCGGATCCTTTAATTGAGGAACTGGAGAAATATACGAAAACCATTAAGCACGAAAAATTTCCTGATCATTATGCCTTTAAAACGGATGATATCAAAAAGTTTAAATCAGCTTATGAATCGGGTAATAGAAAAGAAAAAATCATCATCACAACAGAAAAGGATAGCAAACGTTTAAAAGCTGCGGGATTTAAAGATTTACTGGTAAATTTACCGGTATATTTTTTACCCATCGAGGTTGAATTATTTGAGGAAGATAAGATTACCTTTGATGAACTTATTTTAAACTATGTTAAGAGCAATAGAAGAAACCGTTGAATACATCAAACGTAAAACCGAGAACTTTAAGCCCGAAATTGGTATTATTTTAGGCACTGGCTTAGGTGGCCTGGTGAAGGAAATACAAATCGAACATCAGCTGATGTACTCGAATATTCCGAATTTCCCTATTTCTACTTTAGAATTTCATAGCGGTAAGTTAATTTTTGGAACCTTAAACGGTAAGAAAATAGTCGCCATGCAAGGGCGTCTGCATTATTATGAAGGCTATAGCATGCAGCAAATTACTTTCCCGGTTCGGGTAATGAAAGGATTGGGTATTGAAAACTTAATTGTTTCTAATGCCGCAGGCTCACTGAATCCCGAGTTTAAAAAAGGCGATTTAATGATTATTGAAGATCACATCAACCTTCAGCCGGATAACCCTTTACGGGGCTTAATTGAAAGTTCATTGGGTCCGCGTTTTCCGGATATGAGTGAACCTTACAAACGTGATGTCATTGCAAAAGCCTTAAAGATTGCTGAAGAAGTAGATATAAAATGCCATAAAGGCGTTTATGTAGCCGTTTCAGGTCCGAATTTGGAAACCAAGGCAGAATATAAATACCTTCGTTTAATAGGAGGAGATGCTGTAGGCATGAGCACTGTACCCGAAGTAATTGTTGCCAACCACGCAGGCTTGCCGGTGTTTGCCATTTCTGTGCTGACAGATGAAGGTTTCCCGGAAGATTTACAACCCTTTAACCTGGATGAGATTTTAGCTGCTGCTGCAAAGGCAGAGCCTAAAATGACCGAAATTTTAACCCGCCTAATTGCTGAACTGTAAGATGGGTAAACTGGCTCAAATTTTTCTTTTCATCTTACTGCTTACCGGCATTAACAAAACTTTTGCACAGGATTTAAAAACAAGCATTAATAATAAAACGGAAGCAGATTCCATCAGGAAAAAACTGGATAGTAAAGACTCGATTATCTATACGGCTAAATTTATCCGTTATACCAAACTCGGCTTAAGTAAAGACAGTATCGTATTGCTGCCGCTTGATACTTCTACTACAAATATCCAGAATTATAGCCCGCTTTTACAGCCGGAACACCCAACCATCAATAATGGAAACATGGGGCTTTCTGCCAGGCCTTTGCTTTATGAGCCAAGCAAAAGAATTGGCTTTGACGTAGGTTTTCATTCTTTAGATTATTACGCTTTAACTCCGGATGATATTGTGTATTATCAGGCCAGGGCACCATATTCGAGTTTATACCTGATCAGTGCCGGACAAAAAGAGCAGCTGTTTAAAATGATCCACAGTCAGAACATTAAAAAAAACTGGAATGTTGGTGTTAATTTTAACCGTGGCGATTCACGTGGTTTTTACCGTAGGGAGCGGGGTGATAATTTAAATGTTGCCGTATTTTCATGGTACCAGTCTCCCAGTAAGCGATATAATATGTGGGCATCCGTTATTTTTAATACCATGCGGGCATATGAAAATGGTTCGAACACCAACCCCAACATATTTGAGCCAGGTTATCAGAAAATTGAAAGGACTGCAGAAGCCGTTAACTTAAATACAGCCAGGAATTTATACCGCAAAAATACTTTGTTTTTAAGGCAAACCTATTACGTGGGCCGGATTGATACTTCAGCAAATGTTAATAATGCCGTTTTACCAACCAATAAAGTAACCTATACCGTAGAATATAATAGCGACAATTACAGTTTTTTTAAGAATGAGCTGGATGTAAATAATGTAATGCCACCTGGATTGGCAGATGCTAGTTTTACCAATGATTCAACTAAGGTAAAACACCTTAAAAATGAATTTATTTACAGTTTCTTCTTACGTCCAAAAAAATCAACAGTAATTAAAAATGAGCTAAAAATTGATGCCGGGATTCGTCATGATTATTACCAGCACAGGTTTTTAGGTTTTAAACCCAATGGACTTACCTACGAAGAAAGCAAGTTTTCTTATCAGAACATTACTGTTTTAGGGTCTGCTGGTTATCGCTTCTCTAATAACATTGATTTTAACCTGGATTTACAGCAGATTCTACAGGGCGAAAATGCCGGTGATTATTTATATGAAGCCAAAACTAAAATCCTTTTGAGTAAATCGGTAGGGAGGATAGAATTGGGTGCTTATGCTCAGAACCAGTCTCCCTCACAACTTTTTAACTATTATCATGGTAACCATTACCGCTGGGATAATACAGGCTTTAAGAATACCAAAATCGCTAACCTTTCATTCAAGTTTATCAATGACAAATATGATTTTACAGCAGGAGCGAAGTATTTTTTAACCAGCAATTATTTATATTTTGGTATGGATGACAGTAACGGTACCAATGCCATCGCGCCAAAGCAGGTAGATGGAGATATCAGCCTGATCAGGTTTGATGTTTCCAAAAAGTGGCGGTTTGGCAAATTTGTTTTAGAAAATTATCTGGCTTACCAAAAAACAGACCGGAATGAAATCTTAAGAACCCCTGAATTTTATACCTATAACAGTTTTTACCTGAACAATACCTTTTTTAAGGTACTTAAGGCAAATATTGGTTTTGATGTGCGCTACAATTCTGAATATGCCAATTATTCATATTCGCCAGCCACTGCGCAGTTTTATGTGGGCAGCAGTACGGTTTACCAATCTACGCCCATTGTTGATGTTTTCCTGAAAGCCAATTTAAAAAGGGCCAACCTGTTTATTAAATACGACTTTATTAACCAGGGTTTGTTTGTGCCGGGTTACTATACTGTTAACCGCTATCCTATGCAGGATGCTTTATTGAAGTTTGGTGTAAGCTGGAATTTTTACGACTAGCAAATTAATCGTGTTGACTGTAGTAGATCAGCAGCTTCTTCATGCTCCTTGATACAAGGCCATTAAATACTATTTCATTGAACAATCATGAAGTGAATATGATTTAGTAAATAAGCTTTGTCAACTTTGATAAATATTATAGGAATTAGGTAGTCAATGCGAGTTATTCAGCCGTAATATATTATAGCGAATAATGGACTTTAAAATTTCTAAACAAAAAAGCCGTTTTGAAATGAATCAAAACGGCTTTTGAAATTTTACGCTTTCTTAGAAAGAATAACCAACTGAGAAACCTAATACGCGGTTAGTCAATTTGTTATCGTTATTCGCTCTTGAATCTTTAGGGATAAGGTTTGACAATCCTAAACCATAGTTTGCACCAACCAAGAATCCAGAATTGGTACGGTAAGCTAAACCAAAGTTTGCACCGAAATCTGTACTAGCAAAATTTTTGTTTGTTGCACTACCGAAAGATAAGTCGGTGTCATTCGCTACAGTTGACGATGAGCTTGTATTAGTCGTATTGTTTGTAACGGTTGTAGTTATATCTCCTTTATTTTTACCAGAAATGTTGAAGCCTACATAAGGACCAGCACTAATTTGTACTGCACCAGCTGTACCAGTAGGAATTCTAAAAACTGCGTTGATTGGAACTTCAATTGCCATTAAATTTCTTTTTCCCGTAGTGGTAACAGTTGTAGTCGTGTTATTTACAGTTGCTGAATTAACTGATTCAAACTTATCACCCTTGTTTTGTAAGGAAACGCCTGGCTGAATAAAAAAGTTGTTTGCCACACCAAAATCTGCAAATGCGGTAACATTAAAACCAACATTATTTTTTACATTGTCATTGTATGCATTTGATAAAGCGTTATCTCCGCCCATGTGGAACTTTGATAAGTTAACACCTGCCTTAATTCCGAATCTAGCATCAGAGCCAGTCATGGTTGTTGTTTGCGCGAAAGCACCCGTTGCCAATAATACCACTGATGCACTTAATAGTAACTTTTTCATAATATCTTTCTTAGATAAAAAATCATGTTTAAAATAATCAAGGCCGAAACCTTTTGTTAATTACATGCCTCTTTCCAAAAGCTGTGCCAAAGTATGATGCTTTGATGATTTCAGTGCTAAAGCATTGTTTGCCAGTGCTTTTTTACATTGATTTAAGATTGGAATATAAACTCAGGACGGACTCAATACACCTTTGTGAAGTGTATACAAATCAGGAATATGATTAAATCGGAGGTATTATTCTTTCTTTTTAGATGCTGATTACGTTTTCTGTGGCTTTTTCTTCGCTGCCGGAAAAAGCACGTTATTCAAGATCAAACGGTAACCTGCAGAATTTGGATGTAGATTTAAGTCAGTAGGAGGGTCGCCAACGGCATGCTGATAATCTTCAGGATCGTGGCCACCATAAAAGGTAAATTGTCCTTTCCCGATTTCTCCATGAAGGTACCTCACTTCTGCAGCACCCTTATTTTCGCCTAAAACGGTTACACTAGGCTTAACCAGGCTCTTTTTAAATGCAGTGGTCTGACCCATAAAACCTTTAATTACCTTATCGTGGTTTTGTGTTAGCATGGTTGGTACCAAATCCCATTTTGCCGAGAAATCAAATAAGGTAAAATAATCATTACTTTGGTTCAGCGTTCTGAACTGCGTAACGTCAATATCTGAAAATTCGTAATTCATTGGGTTATTGTCCAACTTGAAATTCTGAAAAGCCAGTGTTTTGTTAAAGTCGAGTTTGGATTGTGCATTTGGATCAACACCATCCCCATCAAACATCTGGGCACAAATATCTACCCCTTCTGCTGCCAGGGCAATGTCAAAACTATCTGTACCGGAACACATGGCAAACATAAAGCCGCCGCCGGCACAATATTCCTTAATGTGTTTGGCAACGGCAAGTTTCATCTCCGAAACCTTTTTGAAGCCTAATCTTTTGGCCAGGGCTTCCTGATTTTTAACATCATCCTGATACCATTTGGCATACCTGAAGTTAGACCAGAACCGGCCATACTGACCAGTAAAATCTTCATGATGCAGATGGAGCCAGTCATACTTGCTTAATTTATCCTGAATGATATCATCATCGTAAATAACCTCGTAAGGGATCTCAGCATAGGTCAACACAAGCGTTACTGCATCATCCCAGGGCAGTTTACTTTTAGGGGAATATACAGCAATTTTGGGTGTCTTTTCCAGTTTAACCATTTCCATATTTACGGATGGATCGCTGATTTCATTTAAAAGGTTAATCACTTTGCTGTCGGCCATTACCTCGTAAGAAACACCCCTGATCTTCAATTCATCTTCAACGTTTTTATTGTATTTAATCAGGAAACTGCCTCCACGGTAGTTTAAAAGCCAATCTACCTCTACCTGCTTGCTGATGGTCCAATATGCTATGCCATAGGCTTTCAGGTGGTTTTTCTGGTCTTCATCCATATAAATTAACAGGGAGGATGCCCGAGCACCAATTGTGCAGCACAAACAAAATATCCAGATATAATATTTTTTTCTCAAAATGCAGATGTTTAAATTATTAAAATTACGCATTTAAACTGTTTAGAAAAATTTAATGGTATTGGATTGATACAATTTTGTTATTTTTGCCCTTTACTTAAAAAATGAACTGTTTTTTAACGTGTTAAATTTTAAATTAGTACCCAATTGATATGAGTAAAGCAATAATAAAAACCGAAAAAGGAAATATGACTGTTGAGTTCTTTGAACAAGATGCTCCTAAAGCAGTTGCAAACTTTAAAAAATTAGCCAACGAAGGCTTTTATGATGGTGTGACTTTCCACCGTGTAATTCCTGATTTCATGGTTCAAACCGGCTGTCCGAATTCCAAAGATGGTGCTACTGGTATGCCAGGCACTGGTGGTCCGGGTTACAAGATTGATTGTGAGCTTGATGGTGAAAATCAATACCATGACCGTGGCGTATTATCTATGGCTCATGCCGGTCGCAATACCGGTGGTTCTCAGTTTTTTATCTGCCATAGCAGAGCCAATACGGCACATTTAGACCGCAATCATACCGTTTTTGGTAAAGCAATTGAAAATGTTGATCTTGTGGATGATATCCGTCAGGGAGACAAAATTGTAGGAATTGAGATAATTGAAGATTAAATTGCGTTGAGCGTTTGGCGATAAGCGTTTATTTCGCGATGCACCAGCCGCTAACCGCTTAACAAATATATTATGAATTTAAGAGGAATTGTTGCCGTATCCGGCAGACCAGGATTATTTAAACTGGTTGGACAAAATAAAGTAGGTTATATTTTAGAGGGTTTAGATGCCCAGAAAACCAAAGTGGTAGCCAATATTACCAATACAAAACTGGCTTCATTGGAAGATATTACCGTATATGGGGAAGAGGAAGAGATCAAACTTGCAGATATTTTTACTAAAATTTCTGAAAAGGGATCAACTCCTGATTTAAAAGGTGATTTACGCGCTTATTTTTTAGAAGTTGCCCCTGGTCATGATCAGGAAAAAGTTTATGCTTCGGATATGAAAAAAATCATTACCTGGTATAACTTATTGAAAGATTTACCATTATTTACGGAAGATACGCCTGAAACTCCGGGTTCTCCGGCGGAAGTGAGCTTAGCTGAAGAAAAAGTAGCTGCAGATAAAAAACAGAAAGCTGCAAGTACTAAAGGTTCGGCAAGCGCGAAAGCCACTACTAAAACTTCTGCTCCAGCTAAAAAAGCAAGTATGACAAGCAAAAAAGGCGTTTAGTCTTTCACTTGGATATGATGAAAACACCAGGCCATTTGTCTGGTGTTTTTTTTAAAAGAAATAATAAAGGATTGCTACAATTACCAATGAAATGATAATACTAATCCATAACATTCTGCTGTTTCCACTTTGATTACTTCTGAACCGGTACTGGCGTTTATATTTATCTAACATATCTTTTTTATTTAATGATGCTTAATGAAAAGCAAATCCATATCAATTTCATCCTTTACATCTACCATTTCCCATATCTTTCATCTTAGGCATGATGATAAGGTTCATTTTTTAGAATACTGAATCCGCGGTATAATTGTTCCACAAAAAATAAACGAATCATTTGATGTGAAAAGGTCATGTCGGATAAGGAAATCAATCCATTTGCCCTTTGGTATATGCGCTCATCAAAACCATATGGACCGCCGATGATAAAAATTAAGTGTTGAACACTGCCAATCATCTGTTTGTTCAAATATTCTGAAAAGGCTACAGAGGAATATTTTTTTCCCTTTTCATCCAGCAAAATAACAACATCGCCATTATTAATTTGTTTGTGTAATAACTCTGCCTCTTTACCCTTTTGCTGCGCTTCACTCAGGTTTTTTACATTCTTCACATCAGGGATTGCTAAAAAGCTAAAATTAATATAATGCTTCAAGCGGTTGATGTATTTATCAATTCCTTCAATCAAATACTTATCCTCCGTTTTGCCAATGGCTATTAAGGTAATCTTCATTTAATATTTTGCTATCTTTAGAATTTTCAGCGATTCAAAGATAATGTTAAAAACGCAAGCACAAATAATATCTGGTTACAGCCAAAAAATTAGTGAAGTAACCCATCGGATTGATCACACGAAAAAGCAGATAGATCAGCTCTCTCTGGTTAGAATAGGACTCTTTCTCATCGAAATTTTATTTTTCGTTTTGCTTCTTAATTCTGCTGACGATAGCTGGCGAACACTTCTTCAGATTTTACTCTTATTGCCTGTTCTGGTATTCGCTTATATTGTTAAAAAGCAAAGTAAACTGGATCGTGAAATTGAATATCAAAAAGAACTGTTGTGGGTTTATCAAAATGAATGGAATATTTTAAACGGTAAGGTTAATGGTTACGATGATGGTAAATCGTTTGAATCAGAGATTCACCCCTATTCCTCTGATCTTGATGTTTTTGGAAATGCATCACTTTATGGTTTGATAAACAGGTGTTATACTAAAAATGGTAAAGAACTGCTGGCTAAAAGTTTAGCAGAAAAAACATCCAGGAACAAAATGCTAGACAGACAGGAGGCTGTAAAAGAAATGCAGACTAAAATTGAAGATACTTTCGATTTCAGGGCTAACCTGCATGGCCACGATGTGGAAAAAATTGAACAGATTAAAATTCAGCTCAAATTTCAGTTAGGTGAACAGCTGGGTTTTATTCGTAAGAAGATCTTGAAATATTATGTTGCCATTACGCCTTATATTTCCGGAATAATATTCTTAGCCGCAATATTTTTAAACAGTACCTTTTGGAATGTCCTTACCATATATATGATCATTAACATTGGTATTACCGTGCTCCAAAACTCAAAAATAAATAAGGCGTTTTATAGCTTCGGGGGCAGTTCTAATTTACTGAATGGTTATGCTGATGCCATTTTATGGACGGAAAACCATCAATGGACCAGTACCTATATCCTGGTTTTATTTCATTCGAAAATACCCGTTAGCCAGGAAATCAAAGGCCTGTCTAAAATTATACAGCGTTTTGATACCAGGTTAAATGTTGTAGTCGGCACCGTACTCAATGCGCTGTCTTTATGGGATCTTAAATGCTGCATTCAACTGAATCATTGGTATCAATCTTCATCTGATGATGTGATTTCGGCACTTAATCATTTAGGTGATTTTGAAGAATTAATTTCTCTGGCTACTTTAGCGCATAATGAGCCAGAATGGGTTTTCCCTGAAATCACAGATGCCTTTGCCTTAAGTACCATAGCGGTTGGCCATCCTTTAATTTCACTCAATATAAGAATAACCAATTCCTTTTCATTAGAAGCAGAACCTACTGTAGATATTATAACAGGCTCCAATATGGCTGGAAAGAGTACTTTCCTCCGTACACTGGGCATCAACATGGTATTGGCTTATGCAGGAGCACCGGTATGTGCACAATCAATGAGTCTTTCCGTTTTCTCGATCAATACCTACATGCGGATTAAAGATTCGCTGAATGAAAGCACCTCTACCTTCAAAGCAGAACTCAATCGTTTGAAGATGATTCTGGATCATGTCGTTCGTGATCCAGATACCTTCGTGTTAATTGATGAAATGTTACGGGGAACCAATAGTCGAGATAAATACCTCGGATCGAAAGTTTTTGTAGAAAAACTGATTGCAGAAGGCACACCTGCACTTTTTGCTACCCATGATCTGCAATTGGCTGATCTTAAAAATGATCACGAACAAACACTTCGTAATTTTCATTTTGATATTCAAATTGCAAATGGTGAGATGAAATTTGATTATAAATTGAAGGAGGGTCCCTGTGCTACTTTTAATGCTGCAATTTTGCTGAAGGAAATTGGATTAACCTTGACTTAATTTTTAGCTAAAATCGTCTGACATAATATGAAGGGAATAATTTAGCTGTAAAATGGTTAAAATTCTTTATCCCATCTTAATTGTTAATGATTTCTTAATAGTAAACTTGCAACTTACGCCCAATCAATTGATAAGATGATTAAAGCAAGTGATTTCGGTAATGATTTTTCATGGGGGGTGGCTACTGCAGCAGCACAGATAGAGGGTGCTGCACAGCTGTATGGCAAAGGTCCTTCCATCTGGGATACTTTTTCTGCCAGAAGTGGAAAAATAAAAAAGGGACATAAACTGGATGTGGCATGCGACTTCTACCATCAATACCATGAGGACCTTCAGCTTGTTAAGCTTTTGGGTTTTAAGGTATTCAGGTTTTCCATTTCCTGGCCCAGAATTTTACCGGAAGGAAGAGGAGAAGTTAATCAGCAAGGAATCAGATTTTATCATAATTTGATCGACGAGTGTCTTACCCTGGGTATTACGCCATGCATTACCTTATACCATTGGGATTTACCACAGGCACTGGAAAATGAAGGTGGCTGGACAAGTTTCAGTATTAATGCCGCATTTAATGCTTTTGTAAGCCGCTGTGCATCAGAATATGGCGATAAAGTTAAAAACTGGCTGGTGTTAAATGAACCCTTCGGATTCACATCATTGGGTTACATGCTGGGAATCCATGCACCTGGCAGAACCGGATTAAGTAATTTTTTTCCTGCTGTTTTACATACCGCCATTGCACAGGCAGACGGGGGCAGGATTCTTCGTGCTGAAATTCAACATGCCAATATTGGTACAACCTATTCCTGCTCTGAGATTATTCCTTATACGCATAGCGATAATGATCTCCTGGCTGCCAAGCGGGTAGATTGTTTAATGAACAGATTATTTGTTGAACCCGCTCAGGGTTTAGGTTTCCCGACAGAAAACTGGGATGTACTAGAGAAATTTCAAATTGAATACGGCACCTGGCGATTAAATGAACGCATGAAGTTTGATTTCGACTTTATCGGTTTGCAAAATTACTTCCCTCTAACTATAAAATACAATGCTTTTATTCCTGTGATTCAGGCCTGGGAAGTTAAAGCGAAGAGCAGAAAGAAACCGCATACCGCAATGGGTTGGGAGATTAATGCTGATAGTTTTTATAGGATTATTAAGCAATTTGCTGCCTATCCTAATATTAAAAATTTGGTGATTAGTGAAAATGGTGCTGCATACCATGATAAGCTAACAGATGGAAATATAGTAGATGCCGAGCGGATCGAATATTTTGAACTGTATCTAAGTGCCTTGCTAAAGGCAAAGAAAGAAGGAATCAATATTACCGGTTACATGGTCTGGACTTTAATGGATAACTTTGAATGGGCAGAAGGCTTTAATGCCCGGTTCGGGTTGGTGCACACAGATTTTAAAACACTGGCGAGGACAATTAAATATTCGGGTTATTGGTGGCAGGAGTTTTTAAGGAATTAGGTTGGGTTTTTCTGGTGATTTGGGGATGATCAATGTAGATTGAAGGGGTTATAGCGTTAGGTATGGATGTAAATTGTTTTCCCGCAGATTTGGAGATGATGAGCGCAGATTGAAGGGGTTATAGCATTAGGTATGGTTGTACATTATTTTCCCGCAGATTTGGAGATGATGAGCGCAGATTGAAGGGGTTATAGCATTAGGTATGGTTGTACATTATTTTCCCGCAGATTTGGAGTGATAAACGCAGATTGAAAGGTATAGCATTATAAAGTGTTATACATTATTTTTCCGCATATAAATTTTTTAATTCCCAAATAATCATTATTTTAACACCATGAGCGATAAAACTATAGTGCATAGCACATATTATAATCCAATGGAAGCCAATATTATTAAATCCAGATTGGAAGATAGTGGTTTTGCTTGTTTTCTTGCAGATGAAAATGTTGCAACGCTTAATCCGCTTTATAATCAGGCAATTGGAGGAGTAAAGCTGATTGTATTTGAAAAAGACGTCATGACGATAAATGAATTGCTTGCTGTCGAATATCCGGTACTCGATCAGCAAGAGTTTAGTGAATATACGCCCGAAGAAACGGCTGGTATAGCCTGTGAAAAATGTGGTTCACTAAATGTGAGCTATGGGATGGCAACACAAGATAAGCACAGTTCATGGGTAAAAGTATTGTCTCTAATATTTTTAGTTCTTCCATTCTTCGCGAAGAAATGCTACCACTGTTATGACTGCGGCTATGAGTTTAAATAAGGCCGTCATCAGTAAAGATTTGTGTTGATTTTCGATTTTAGTTATTTAAATCTGTTAGAAGAATTTTTGAAGAATAGGAAATAGGAAGGGATGTACATTATTTTCCCGCTGATTAGGGTGATAAGCGCAGATGTAGGATGGTATATATGTTTTCCCGCAGATTTTGGGGTGATAATCGCAGATATAGGATTAGGAATGGTTGTATATTATTTTCCAGCAGATCTAAAAGATTAAACATCAACTTTAGTGCTTTAACCAAAATAAAAATCCCGTTCTGATTTTACTCAAAACGGGATTTTATTATGATAGACTCCAGGCTATTGACTGAAGACTTTAGACTGAATTAAAGCGCGGCTTTAGCAGCAGCTTCTGCCCTGATAATGTTTAATGCTCCACCAGCTTTAAACCAGTCGATTTGTTGTGCATTATAACTGTGATTAACCGGGAATGACTCTTCAGTGCCATCTGCATGGTGTAACACCAATGTTAATGGTTTATCAGGTGCAAACTCTGTTAAGCCTAAGATGTCGATTTTATCATCTTCCAGGATTTTATCATAATCATCTTTATCTGCGAAAGTTAAGCCCAACATCCCTTGTTTTTTAAGGTTAGTTTCATGAATACGGGCAAAAGATTTTACCAGTACAGCACGAACACCTAAATGACGAGGTTCCATAGCTGCGTGTTCACGAGATGAACCTTCACCATAATTTTCATCACCAACTACGATTGAACCGATACCCGCCGCTTTATAATCACGTTGTGTAGCCGGAACAGGACCGTATTCGCCTGTTAAATTATTTTTAACATTATCGGTCTTATCATTGAAGTAGTTCACTGCTCCAATTAACATGTTGTTAGAGATATTATCTAAGTGACCACGGAATTTTAACCATGGGCCCGCCATAGAAATATGATCCGTTGTACATTTTCCTTTAGCTTTAATTAAAAGATTCAAACCTTTTAAATCGGTGCCTTCCCAAGGTGTAAATGGATCTAACAGTTGCAAACGGTGAGACGTTGGAGAAACCAAAACTTCCACAGCAGAACCATCGGCAGCTGGTGCCTGATAACCTGCATCCTCTACCGCGAAACCTTTTGTCGGCAATTCGTCACCTGTAGGTGGATCTAATTTGATCTGTTCGCCTTTATCATTTGTTAACGTATCCGTTAATGGATTAAAGCCTAAATCGCCTGCAATAGCAATTGCAGCAACCATTTCTGGTGAGGCTACAAAAGCGAAAGTATTTGGATTACCATCAGCACGTTTAGCAAAGTTTCTGTTAAACGAATGTACGATTGTATTTTTTTCAGCTTTTTCTGAACCTGTTCTGTCCCACATACCGATACATGGTCCACAGGCATTGGTAAAGATAGTTGCGTTTAAATCTTCAAATGTTTTTAAGAAACCATCACGGTCTGCGGTATAACGAACCTGCTCAGATCCAGGATTAATACCAAAATCAGCTTTGGTTACCAATCCTTTTTCAATAGCCTGGTTAGCGATAGATGCTGCTCTTGATAAATCTTCATAAGAAGAGTTGGTACAAGAACCAATCAATCCCCATTCTACTTTTAAAGGCCAGCCATTTTTCTCTGCCTCCACTTTCATCTGAGAAACAGGAGTAGCTAAATCTGGTGTAAAAGGACCATTTAGATAAGGCTCTAACTCATCAAGATTAATTTCAATAACCTGATCGAAATAATTTTCAGGATTAGCATAAACTTCGCTGTCTCCAGTTAAATATGCTGCGATTTTGTTTGCCTCATCAGCAACTTCATTTCTGTTTGTAGCACGTAAATAACGCTCCATGCTTTCATCGTAACCAAAGGTTGAAGTTGTTGCGCCAATTTCAGCACCCATGTTACAGATGGTACCTTTACCTGTACAACTCATTGATGTGGCACCATCACCGAAATATTCTACTATTGCACCCGTACCACCTTTTACAGTTAAGATACCAGCCACTTTCAGGATAACGTCTTTAGCAGCAGTCCAGCCATTTAATTTACCTGTTAGTTTAACTCCAATTAACTTTGGAAATTTAAGTTCCCAAGGTAAACCAGCCATTACATCACAAGCATCAGCACCACCAACACCAATAGCAACCATACCTAAACCACCGGCATTCACGGTGTGTGAGTCGGTTCCAATCATCATTCCACCAGGGAATGCATAATTTTCTAAAACGACCTGGTGAATAATACCCGCTCCGGGTTTCCAGAAGCCGATACCATATTTATTTGATACAGATGATAAGAAATCAAAAACTTCAGCACTTTCTGTTCTGGCGTGAGGCAAATCAATTGAAGCACCTTCTTTTGCGGTAATTAAGTGATCGCAGTGAACGGTAGAGGGAACAGCCACTTGTGGACGGCCCGCCTGCATAAATTGCAAAAGCGCCATTTGAGCGGTTGCATCTTGCATCGCAACGCGGTCTGGTGCGAAATCTACATAATCAGTTCCGCGTGAAAATGCTTTTTTAGGATCGCCATCCCAAAGGTGAGCATACAATATTTTTTCTGATAATGTTAAAGGTCTGCCAACAATTTTACGGGCCGCATCAACACGGCTTCCAAAGTTTGCATACACCTTTTTAATCATGTCTATATCAAAAGCCATCGATTTTATTGGTTAAAAGGTAATACTTCTATTCTAATAGCTGCGAATTTACAAAAAAAAAGCACCTCTTCGGGTCATCCTTAGATCATTGTATTATTTGGAAATGTTCTAAATAAAATATGCTCAGGTGGTTATAAGTATTGAAGTTTCTATAAATGTTTATACTTTTTAGTATAACGTTTGCTAAAATATACTTAATCATGGTATTGATTAATATCCGTAAAAACAATTGTCCGCTAACGAACATAGTTGTTCAATTATGGACGCTTTAAGTTTTAAATAGGAAAGGAATGTGTGCCCAACGCACCTGTAATCAGATTAATTTTATTGGCATAGCAATCGCTAAAAGCTAAAGCGTTGAAAAAGTGAAACCTTTATCCGTAAAATATTTTAAAACCCGTGGTAATGCATATTCCAATCTGTCAAAAGCCTTTAAGCTATCATGAAAAACAATGATGGAGCCGTTCTCGGTATGTTTAATTACATTTTGATAGCATTTTTCAGGAGAAAGTTTAATATCGAAGTCACCACTGAGTACATCCCACATGACGATGTTCAGTTTGGAGTCTGACTTTGGGCTTTGGACTAAGGACTGAAGACTCGCAATCTGACTTTTCTTTATTCTTCCGTAAGGTGGTCTGAAAAGGTTGGTTTGGGTAAGTTGCTGGCATTTTAAAGTGTTTTGGAGATAGGTTTCATCATCGGTTTTCCAGCCTTTTAAATGGTTAAAAGTATGGTTTCCGATGGCATGACTGTCCTTTATAACTTTAGCGTAAATTTCAGGATGCTTTACAATATTATCGCCAATGCAAAAAAAAGTAGCTTTTGCATTAAAGGCTTTTAAAGTTTTTAATACAAATTCTGTAACATTGGGTATAGGTCCATCGTCAAAGGTCAAATAAATAACTTTTTCGGTGCGGGATTTATTCCACAACAAAGATGGATAATACCATTTTAGCAGAAGCGGTGATTTGATCAGGTACATTTAATTTCAAAGTTAGTAAATGCCTGTACAGATTTAAATTATTAGAGTTGTTTATATAGATTTGAAAACAAATTATGAAGATGTTTACCCAAACAAAGTTTTTTACCGGTTCTGTATTGTTAGTTGCGCTAGGTTTTGGCCAAACGCTTAAAGCACAGGAAGTCATTACCATACAGCAAGCGGTTGATAATACCTTGAAAAATAATCTTACTATTAAGCAGGCGCAGTTTAATGCTGCAATTACTGATGAAAATTTAACGCAATCTAAATACGCACTGTATCCGACCTTAAGCGCAAGTGTGAGTCCAAATTTAACATTCGGACGTGGTTTGGATCAAACCACTTTTCAGGTGACCAATCAAACATCCTTATATACAAGCGGTAATTTGAGTTCTAATGTTAATTTGTTTCAAGGCTTTTCTAAAATTAATCAGATCAGACAAAATAAATTGTTATTACAAGCTGATCAAACCAATGTAGACAAGATTAAAAATGATTTAATTTTAAGTGTGGTTACGGCCTACCTTCAGGTTTTATATAATGCTGACTTGGAAAGGGCATCAAAAGAACAACTGGATATAGCCAATAAAACTTTAATCAGGGAAAATGCTTTACTTGATGCGGGAAATAAAACACTTGCTGATGTATCTCAGGCTAAATCTCAGGCGGCCACTGCGGAGCTTAATTTAACAAATGCTCAAAATGCGTTGTCAATTTCTTATTTAACGCTGGGACAACTTATGGAAATGCAACCCAACCAGCGATTTGTTGTGCAGGCGCCATTAATTGATAATGTTAAAGCAGTTTCTTCAGCAGCTAATGCTGAAGAAATTTACAATAATGCCTTGAACATTTTTCCGGATATAAAACTGGCAAATTTACGTTCACTGGCAGCTAAACAAGCAATTGCAGTTGCAAAAGGTGCTTATGCGCCTTCATTAAGTCTGGGTGCCGGACTTAATACTTCTTATTCGTACCAGTTTGATTATTCCGGAGCATTTCCGCAGTCATCATTTGCAGATCAGATTAATCAACGTTTAGGACAAAGTATTGGGATGAGTTTACAGATTCCTATTTTTAATGGATTTACTGCCCGCTCAAATGTCCGGAGGGCGAAAATAACTTATCAGAATACATTAACTTCAGAGCAGCTTGCAAAGAACAATTTAAATAAGGTAATCTTTCAGGCCACAACGGATTTAAAAGCAGCCGAAAGCAGGTACAGTTCTACACAAAATGCTTTTGATGCTCAAAAAGATGCATTTTATGTAGTTGAGCAACGTTACAATGTTGGCCTGGTAAATTCATTGGATTACAGTACAGCCCAGACGAATAGAAATAAAGCGGAAATAGATTTTATTCAGGCTAAATATGATCTTTTATTCAGAGCCAAAGTGATTGATTATTACTTAGGGAAACAGATAACATTTTAAATAACCACAAAGGAAACACATTAACAATTATGAAACTGAAACATATACTCATTACCATTGGTGTGATCATTGCCATTCTTATCGGATTAAAACTGGCGGGCGTGATTGGCGGAGATAAAACTGAGAAAGTAACTACTGAAAAAGCAAACACAAAAAATGTTGTGGAAACAGTAACCGCAAGTGGTAAAATTCAACCCGAAACCGAAGTTAAACTCAGCTCTGAGGTTTCAGGAGAAGTAGTAGAATTGAAGGTTAAGGAAGGTGATATTGTAAAGGCAGGCCAGCTGCTTTGTAAGGTTCGTCCGGATATCTTACAGTCAGGTTATGAAAGAAGCGTGGCAACATTTAATGCACAAAAAGCAAGTGTAGCGGCTGCACAACAACAGCTGATTCAAAATCAGGCTAACTTTGTTAATGCGGAAGCCACCTATAAACGTAATGTTGAACTGTTTCAGAAAAAGGTAATTTCTGCTTCTGAATTTGATTCGGCCAAAGCAGCATATTTAACCGCTAAAGCAACATTAGCCAGTGCTAAAGAAAGTGTAACCGGTGCCAAATTTACACTGGAGCAAACTGGTGCAAATGTGAAAGAAGCAGGAGCGAACTTAGCCAGAACAACAATTTATGCGCCGGCAGACGGGGTAGTTTCTAAACTTTCCATCGAATTAGGCGACCGTATTTTAGGTACTTCTCAAATGGCCGGTACCGAAATTATGCGCATATCAAATTTATCTTCCATGGAAGTGAATGTGGATGTGAATGAAAATGATATTACCCGCGTTAAGGTGGGTGATAAGGCTGCAATAGAAGTTGACGCATTTTCTGATAAAAAATTCAGGGGAATCGTTACTGAAATTGCCAGTTCATCAACCGCTGTTGGTACGACCACCGGCACTTCTGTAGATCAGGTAACCAACTTTTCAGTTAAAATCAGGATTACTGAGGTTATGGAAGGCAAACAGCAATCTATTTTCCGTCCCGGGATGTCAGCTACAGTAGATATCGAAAGTGCTTCAGTGAATGGTTTAGCCATTCCGATTCAGGCCGTATTTACTGAAAGCGGTAAAAATGCCGATCAAAACCAAGGGAATCAGGAAAGTGCAGATAAACAAAAATCTAAATTAACAGATAAAAAGGTTAAGCAGTTTGTATACACTTACGATGCTAAAACCAAAAAGGTTAAAAAAGCTGAAGTAACCACTGGTATCCAAAACGATCAGTTTATTATTGTTAAATCTGGTCTTAAAGCCGGACAAGAAATTGTAACCGGACCATATTCTGCCATTCAAAATAAATTAAAGGATGGAATGATCGTAGAAAAAACAGCTAAAGACCAATTGTTTAGCAAAGACGGTAAAAAGTAGATGATAATTAATCGCAAGAAATAGTAACTTGCGTTGTTTAAGGTGTAAGGTTTAGGATTTAAGGCAATGGTCTATATCCTAAAGCTTACACCTTTTACCTTAAATCTTTTTTATAGAATGGTACCTAAAATAGCAATGATAGGAGGCGGTAGCTGGGCTACGGCTATTGTGAAAATGCTATCTGATAATTTATCTGAGAAGGAAATTTATTGGTGGATGCGTAATGAAGTGGCGATAGAACACATTAAAAAGTTCAAGCACAATCCTCATTACCTTAGTTCTGTAGAAATTAAATTGCCTGAACATCAGATTTCTTCAGATATTGCCTGTATCATCCAGTCAGCAGATTTTGTCATCTTGAATGTTCCTGCTGCTTTTTTAAAGGAAAGTTTAAAAGGCATCACTCCGGAAGATTTAAAAGGGAAAAAAATTATTTCGGCGATAAAAGGAATCGTACCGGAGGATAACCTGATCATCGGTGAGTTTTTGCACGAAGTTTATCAGGTGCCTTATGAAAATATTTTAGTGGTCAGTGGTCCCTGCCATGCAGAGGAAGTGGCTTTCGAAAAGCTTTCTTACCTGACCATTGCCTGCACGGATGTGGAAAAGGCTGCTACATTTGCGGCGTTTTTAAATACCCGTTATATCAAAACCAATGTATCAGATGATATTTTCGGTACCGAATACGCTGCAGTATTAAAAAATATTTATGCGGTGGCCAGCGGTATTTGCCATGGTATTGGTTATGGTGATAATTTCCAGGCCGTATTAATCAGCAATGCCATCCGTGAAATTAAGCGTTTTGTTGATGCAGTGCATCCAATCGACAGAGATATTATGGAATCTGCCTATCTGGGCGATTTACTGGTTACGGCTTACTCTCAGTTCAGTCGTAACCGTACTTTTGGCAATATGGTAGGCAAGGGCTATACCGTTAAATCGGCACAGCTTGAAATGAATATGATTGCGGAGGGCTATTATGCCGTTAAATGCATGCATATTAAAAATCAGTCATATGATGTAGATATGCCAATCAGCAAGGCCGTTCATAATATTTTATACGGTAACCGTTCACCGCAGGTGGAGATGAAGTTACTGGCTGAAAAATTAAATTAATCATTTGTTGCGGTGATGGAAAAGATGTACTACACCACGTTTATTGCACCGCTTACCATTCTTTGATGGTATTACCTTCAATTTATTAATCTGGTTTTTAACCCTGGAATGAAAATGTAAAATTATTTAACATTTTGGTTGCCTGTAAATTAAAACAAAATTAATCAACGGCTGTTATCATCTGAAATAAATATAAAGGCCATGAAAAAGAAATTTTCAATCGGATTATTAGCGCTTGCATTAGTTGGTGGATTAACCTTCAGTGCTGGTGCACAAGAGAAAAAAACAGAAGTAGGAAAAGCATTAGATCATACCGGTAAAGCTATTGAAAAAGGTGCAAAATCTGTAGGCAATAAAACGGCTGAAGTTGCTGTTAAAGGTGGTTCAAAGGTTGCAGATAAAACCTGGAAAGGTAAGATGGCACCTGATGGTTCTGATGTATACATCAATTCGAAAAACGAAAAGTATTATGTTAATGCTAAAGGTGCAAAAATCTGGTTAAAAGCTAGCCAGATCAAAAACAGACCACAATCTAAAAAATAGGGTCAGGCAAATTTAGTAAGGAAAGCAGCTCATTCATAATGAGCTGCTTTTTTGCTTTATAATTTTAGCGAAAATATACTTTTGATGTAGAAATCGTCATTTGGTACCATTGTTTCCAGAGGTACTGCTACCTGATTTATTAACAATTGCTCTGTTTTGTTTCCATTCATCTTCAGGTTAAGCGCTAACGGCTGGCGATCGCCAAGTTTCAGGAAAAATGTGTGATTGATATTTTTAGCAAGTGACGTAATTTGGGTGGAAAATAATTGGTTAAATGCATATACCGTGGTTCCACGAGAGAAAGATTGCCTGATGGTAAATTCTATTGACTGCGAAACACCTTGATTGTCCTTATAATAAAGTTGTATTTGATCTTTACTAAATGCACCAACATTTGCTGCATTTAACAAATCTGAACCATTATTTCCTTTTATAGATAAACTTAAGTAAGATGGTTCTTCGGTAGGGGAGCAGGCACATGCACCTCCACCCGGATCAATTGTTTTTTTACAAGCAATGCCAACGACAAGCATGACTGCGAGAACGATAAAGATTTTTTTCATAATTGTTTTTTTCTTTAAACGACTGTGTTAGGGATACCGCTACAGTTCAGAGAAAAAATAACAGCAAAAAAAATCCCGATAGGAGTAATTGCTATCGGGATTAATGTAAAGGTAATTATCTTAAACGATTGTGCCATACAAATCGAAATCTTCGGCACGGTCTATTTTAACCTGAACGAAACTTCCGTTTGCGGCATAACCTGTTGCAGCATCTATTAAAACTTCATTGTCTACTTCTGGAGAATCAAACTCTGTTCTTCCCACAAAGAAGTCGCCTTCTTTTTTGTCAACCAATACTTTAAATGTCTGACCAACTTTTTCCTGGTTGATCTCAAATGAAATGCCTTGCTGAATTTCCATAATGTCATCAACACGTTGTTGCTTTACCTCATCAGGTACATTGTCAATCAGCGTATGTGCATGTGTTTTTTCTTCATGCGAATACGTGAAACAACCTAAGCGATCAAATTTAGTTTCTGCCACCCAAGCAGCCATTTCTTCAAAATCATGCTGTGTTTCACCGGGATAACCACAAATCAATGTTGTACGCATGGCTATATTCGGCACCTTATCTCTGATCTGGTTTACCAGGTCGATGGTTTTCTGTTTCGTGGTCCCACGGCGCATGGATTTTAACATGTTATCCGTAATGTGCTGCAACGGCATGTCGAGGTAATTACAAATGTTATCACGCTCATTCATGGCATCTAAAATTTCCATTGGGAAACCACTCGGATAGGCATATTGCAAACGGATCCATTCAATTCCGGGAACGTCAGAAAGGCGGCGCATCAGTTCATCTAATTTGCGAACGCCATATAAATCAAGCCCATAATAGGTGAGGTCCTGCGCAATTAAAATTAACTCTTTTGTGCCATTTTTGGCCAGGATTTTGGCTTCGTTAACCAATTCTTCCATGGGTTTACTCATGTGCTTTCCGCGCATCAGCGGGATGGCACAAAATGAACACGGACGGTTACAGCCTTCGGCAATTTTAAAATAGGCGAAATGAGAAGGGGTGGTAAGCAAACGTTCACCAATCAGTTCATGTTTGTAATTCGCTCCTAGTTCATGTAAGATATTTTGCAAATCATTGGTGCCGAAAAAGGCATCAACATTGGTGATTTCTGATTCTAGTTCGGGTTTGTAACGCTCAGATAAACATCCTGTAACTACAACCTTTCCTATCTTGCCAGCTTCTTTCAGCTCGCTGAACTGCAGAATGGTATCAATTGATTCCTGTTTGGCATTATCTATAAATCCACATGTATTAATGACTACGATATCATCTTTTCCCATTTTGTCAGATTCGTGCACCACATTTAAATTGTTTCCACGCAGCTGTCCCATCAATACTTCCGAATCGTAAATATTTTTAGAGCAACCCAAAGTAATCACATTGATTTTAGGTTGTTTTATAGCAGATTTACTTTTTATAATTTTGGTATTCATATTATTGTTTATTACGTCTTACCTACGGTTTGATGTCACAGATTTGACGATTCCACAGATCGGATGTGGTATTTAAGAGATTAAACCGATATCCTTTTAACTTCGCAACTTATGTTTCCAAAGTTAATCAATAATCCAGTTTTAATTTTACTGGCCTTTAAATAGGAAATAACCTGATGCTGGAATAATTTTGGTTGAAATCCTGTTATGGATTTAAGCTCTACTATCACTTTGTTTTCAACTACTAAATCACATCGAAATTTACCAATCATCTGATTTTCAAATATGACTACAAATTCCTTTTCAACTTCAAAACTGAGCCCGGCTTGGCGAAGTTTTATTTTAAGTGCATTTGCATAGATTCTCTCTAAAAAGCCTGGTCCTAATTGAGTATGAACTTCATAACAACAGCCAATTATAATTCTTGTAAGTTCATGATTTTCATATGCTTCCATTATTGAAATTACATAAAATCGGTGTAATCATGTAATCTATGGAATCAACCACGAAGTAAAAAATATTTGTACTCAACAGATTGCGTTATTTAAACAAGCTATTCACAAACTCTTTTTTATCAAAAAGCTGTAAATCTCCTATTTTTTCACCCACACCAATGTATTTAACGGGTATTTTAAACTGATCAGAAATACCAATTACCACGCCGCCTTTAGCCGTTCCGTCTAGTTTTGTAATGGCTAATGCATTTACATCAGTAGCTTCTGTAAACTGCTTGCATTGCTCAAAAGCATTTTGTCCGGTAGAGGCATCCAGCACCAATAAAATCTCATGTGGGGCATTGGGTACCACTTTTTGCATCACCTGCTTAATTTTACCCAGCTCATTCATCAGGCCAACTTTATTATGTAAACGGCCGGCTGTATCGATAATTACGACATCTTCACCAGCAGCTACGGCTGATTGCAACGTGTCAAAAGCAACAGAAGCAGGATCAGAGCCCATGGCTTGCGCCACTACCCGAACACCTACACGTTCACCCCAGAGTTTAATCTGATCTACAGCTGCCGCCCTAAAAGTATCAGCCGCACCTAAAACAACTTTTAAGCCCGATTCTTTCAGTTTATGCGCCAGCTTACCAATCGTTGTGGTTTTTCCTACGCCATTTACACCCACGACCATAATGACATAAGGCTTGTGGTCGCCATATTCAAACTGGCGGAAATCATTGCTGTTGTTTTCTGATAAAAGCAATTGGATTTCATCGCGAAGGATGTAATTCAATTCAGAAGTATTGAGGTATTTATCTTTTGATACACGGCCCTCAATACGTGAGATAATCTTTAAAGTGGTTTTTACGCCCACATCAGAAGTGACTAAAACTTCCTCCAGGTTATCCAGTACTTCATCATCAACAGTAGATTTACCGGCAACAGCTTTGGTAATTTTATTAAAGAAACCATCTTTTGTTTTCTCTAAACCCTTCTCTAAAGCTTCCTGAGCTTCAGGCGCAGTCTCTTTCTTCTTGAAAAAATCAAATAAGCCCATATCTAAATTTTATATAACAAAAAAAGCCCTTCCGGTTAAAACGGAACGGCCTTTAATATGTTCAATATTAAAATACTAACCTTATTTAGATGCAACAGCATCTTTTACGTGGTCGTTATGAACGATAAGTTCTTTAAATGAATAAGCACCTGTTTTTGGTGATTTAACCATTGTAATTACTTTCGAATATTCTTTACCTGTACCTGTTTTAAGGGTTGCAACTACTTTCTTTGCCATGTTTTTATAATTTTAATGATCGAATTATAGAATGTTGAAATGAAAGAATTTTTAACTCAATCATTGAATCAATCTATCATCCAATTATTTTATCTCTTTATGTACGGTTACTTTTCTCAATACCGGATTGAATTTTTTCAATTCTAAACGCTCGGTCGTGTTTTTACGGTTTTTGGTAGAAATATATCTAGACATACCTGGCATGCCACTTTCTTTATGTTCAGTACATTCTAAAATAACCTGAACTCTGTTACCTTTTTTTGCCATTATAATATAAATTTAAACTGTTAATCTCAACAGTTAATGTTTTTACAAAAATCCTTTTTTAACGAAACGGTTAATGGCTTCGCTGATACCCACTTTATTAATGGTTTTGATCGCTGAAGTTGAAACTTTCAACGTAATCCAACGGTTTTCTTCAGGAATATAAAATTTCTGAAGTTGAAGGTTCGGGTAAAATTTGCGTTTGGTTTTAACGTTTGAGTGAGAAACGTTGTTACCTACCATTGCTTTTTTTCCTGTTAAATCACAAACTCTTGACATGACTTGTAAATATAGTTGTTAATATCGTCCGCTTAATTTTTTTAAGAGTGTGCAAATATCTGAATAATAAATGAAAAGCGCAAGAGAGCCTGTAAATATTTTCATATATTTTTTAAATATGGTGCAAGATTCATTTTAATCATCTTTGAATATTTCTCCTTATCATTATTTAATTAAATTAGCCGATACTAATCCAAAACATATAATTGAGCAATGCAAATTACATCTTTTAAGCAATACGAGGAAGATTTCAAAAAAAGCGTAGAAAATCCGGAACAGTTCTGGGGGGAGGTTGCGCAGAATTTTCAATGGCGTAAACCTTGGTTTAAGGTATTGTCATGGAATTTTGAAGCACCTGAAATCAAATGGTTTGAAGGTGCAAAACTGAATATTACCGAAAATTGTCTGGATCGCCACCTGGAAAAAAGCGGTGATCAACCAGCCATCATCTGGGAACCCAATAATCCTGAAGAAGAAAGCGTTACGCTTACCTATAAAATGCTGCATGAACGTGTTTGCCGCTTTGCCAATGTATTAAAACGCAATGGTGCAAAAAAAGGCGACCGCATTTGTATCTATATGCCAATGGTTCCGGAACTGGCGATCGCTGTTTTGGCTTGTGCCAGAATCGGTGCCGTTCACTCCGTCATTTTTGGCGGTTTTTCTGCTAAATCAATCGCCGATCGTATTAATGATTCGCAATGTAAAGTGGTGATCACAGCAGATGGTGCCTATCGCGGAAGTAAACAGATTCCTTTAAAGGATGTAATTGATGATGCACTGATTGGTTGCCCAACGGTAGAAAAATGTATTGTGCTGACACATGTGCGTACGCCTGTTTCCATGTTAAAAGGTCGTGATGTATGGTGGGAAGATGAAGTGAAGCATGTTAATGATATTTGTGAAGCGGAAGAAATGGATGCAGAAGACATGCTTTTCATTCTTTATACATCCGGTTCAACCGGAAAACCAAAAGGTGTTGTGCATACCTGTGGCGGCTACATGGTTTATGCCGGTTATACATTTGCCAACGTCTTCAATTACCAGCCGGGGGAAGTTTATTTCTGTACGGCAGATATTGGCTGGATTACGGGTCACTCTTACATTGTTTACGGTCCGCTGTCTCAAGGTGCAACTTCAGTATTATTTGAAGGCATCCCTACTTATCCAACCCCATCCCGTTTTTGGGATGTTGTAGAAAAACACAAAGTAAATACTTTATATACGGCGCCAACAGCAATTCGGTCTTTAATGAGTTATGGTGATGAACCACTTGAAGGGAAAGACCTGAGCAGCATCCGCGTTTTAGGATCGGTAGGAGAACCTATTAACGAAGAAGCCTGGCACTGGTTCGATGAAAAAATAGGAAAGGGTAAAGCGCCTATTGTTGATACCTGGTGGCAAACAGAAACCGGAGGGATCATGATTTCGCCCATCGCTACAGTAACACCTACCAAACCTAGTTTTGCAACCTTGCCTTTGCCTGGCATTCAGCCTATTCTGGTTGATGAAAACGGGCAGGAAATTGTTGGGAATGGTGTAATGGGGAATCTGTGTATTAAATTTCCATGGCCTGGAATGCTGCGAACTACTTATGGAGACCATGAGCGGTGTAAACAGACTTATTTTTCTACTTATCCAAATTTATATTTTACAGGAGACGGGTGCTTACGCGATGAGGATGGTTATTACAGAATTACCGGGCGTGTTGATGATGTTTTAAATGTTTCAGGGCATCGGATCGGGACTGCTGAAGTGGAGAATGCCATCAATATGCATGCTGGAGTAGTGGAAAGTGCGGTTGTAGGTTATCCACACGATGTCAAGGGGCAAGGCATTTATGCCTTCGTGATTAACCCTGAAATGCATGGTGAAGCTGAACTGACTAAAAAAGATATCCTTCAAACCGTAACACGTGTTATTGGCGCAATTGCTAAGCCCGATAAAATTCTTTTTGTTTCAGGCTTGCCTAAAACACGTTCCGGTAAAATTATGCGGAGAATATTAAGGAAAGTAGCAGAGGGTGATACTTCAAATTTGGGTGATACCTCAACATTGTTGGATCCGGCTGTGGTAGATGAAATTATTGAAGCGGCTAAAGCTTTGAAGTAGTGTAATATTGATTTAAACAAAAAATGCTCCCGATTTCCGGGAGCATTTTTTGTTTAGTAACCTGGATTTTGAACAATATTTTTGTTGGCATCAATTTCAATTTGCGGAATTGGGAACACCAGTTGATTTGCATTCCATGGAATAGATCCGATATTGGTTTGCGTTCGCTTAGCATCATGAAGCGCAAAGCCCTCAAAAGCAAGTTCAAGTTTTCTTTCGGTCAGGATATCCGTTAAAGTTGCTGTGGTTGCAGTTAATCCAGCCCTATTTCTAATTACGTCCAAATCCTGTAGAGGAGTTTGTCCACCAATTGGTGTGGCAGGGGCCAAACGTACATTACATTCAGCTCTAATCAGGTACATTTCAGCCAATCTAATAATTGGAACATTTCCATATTGGTTGCCGAACTTAGAAGTGAACATATCTCCATCATCATAAAAGGCATTAATTCGATCATCATCCGTGCTGTAAGTACGTTCAATCCAATTTTTCGAAATCACAGCATCTCCACGTCCACCATAGGTTGATGAGGCATAAAATTCATTATAAGCGTTAAAGCCTGTTAAGGTTCTCACTTGAATTGCAAAGACATCTTCTTTTGTATTGTCTGCTGGTTGACCTGAATTTCCTGGTTCTGGCATTTTAGGGAATGCTGCAATAAAAGTATTTATTAAGTTATAATTGCCAGATGTAATCACACGATTGGCTGCTGCTCCAGCTGCTGCATAGTTTCCCATTTGCAGGTAGATTCGGGCCAGCATGCCTGCCGCTGCGAATTTTGTAGCAAAGAAACCATTAGTTGCTGGTAACTTAGCCTCCGCATCGGTTAAATCAGCAATAGCTTGCGTGTATACAGCGGCAACATTTGCTCTGCTAACATAACTTCCATCAGTAATATTTATAGTAGGACTTAGTACTATAGGTACCCCTGGGTTGGTTGATGGTGATCCATCATTATATGCCTTACCAAACAGTCTTACCAAGTCAAAATAAACCGAACCTCTGATAAATTTGGCTTCACCTTCAACCTTATTTTTTTTCGCGGCATCTACTTTATCAATCGCTGCCAGTACATTATTGACATCATTAATTGCGGTATAACTATCCGCCCAAATATTATTTACAAAGGTATTTGTTTTTAATAGCGATTTATTGATGGTTTGAGTAAGTTCGGCATAAGTTCCATACCATTCAATGGCATCGGTATTTGCTAAGAAATCGGCCATTAAAAATGGTCTGCCACCATAAAGATTTCTGCTTCCAAGTGCCGAATAAGAACCTACCAGCGCAGCCTCAACATCTTTTGAAGTGCGTAATGCATTGCTCTGTTCAATGGTATTTACCGGAGAAATTTCAAGTGCTTTTTTACATGATGAGGCTACAGAAAGTACTGCAGATGCAAAAAGCAAAGTATATTTATATGTATTTTTCATGTTGATTCGTCTGTAAATTATAAACCTATGTTTATGCCAAGTGAAATTACCCGCGGCTGTGGGGCAGAATAAAAATCTACACCCTGGTTAATGTTTGTAGATTGATAATCTGCATTAACCTCCGGGTCCCAGCCTTTGTAACCCGTAATCGTTGCCAGGTTTTGGGCTGTGGCATAAAGTCTCAGTTTACTAAGTTTAATCTTCGTTAAAACTGATGCAGGAAAAGTATAGCCTAGGGTTAAGGTTTTTAGGCGGACATAATTGCCATCTGATATATATTTGGTTGAGAATCCTACTCCGTTTCCATAACCTAACCTGGGTTCAGGAACGGAAGTGATATCACCTGGCTTATTCCAGTATTGCATCTGATCAACCGTCTGGTTATCGTATCCGTTTGAACCATTTGCACTCATGTACTGCCCACCGGCATTAAATATTTTATTGCCAGATACGCCTTGAAAAAACACAGTTAAATCAAAGTTCTGATAAGAAAATGTATTGTTTAAACCGAAGGTATATTTAGGGTTTGGGTTGCCGGCAAATATTCTTGCGGCCTCATTAATATTAGTGGTTGTGCCTCTGTTAATGGTTCCTGTGCTTGGGTCTACGGTATTTAAGTAATACAGGGCATCGCCATTGGCTGGATTGACACCGGCATATTCTGGTAAATAAAATACACCAATGGGCTGTCCTTCCACCGCGGCATTGATTTCATTCGAGTTTAGGATCTGTCCGCCCAGATTCGTGATTTTGTTATTATTGATGGCACCTGTAATGGCCGTAGACCATTTAAAGTCACCAACAAAATTTTCAGTATTGATGCCCAGTTCAAAGCCATTATTTTTCAAGGCACCCAAGTTTTGTGTCTTAATACCAAAACCCGTAGTTTGGGGAATTCGCACATCCAGCAATAAATCTGTGGTGTTTTTCTGATAGAAATCAAAGGTGCCCGTAATCCTGTTTTTTAATAAGCCAAAATCAAATCCAAGATCCAGTTGTTTTGTTTTTTCCCAGGTTAAGTCTGGATTGGCAATTTGTGATGGGATCTGACCAGCTATGCCTCCATAAGCACCCGTTCCGGCAAACAGGCCTCTTGCTGAATAGTTACCAATTTCTGCATTACCGGTAAGACCATAACTTGCTCTAATTTTCAATAAGCTAACTGTTTCACTATTTTTCAGAAAATCTTCTTCTGAAGCAATCCATGCCACCGATCCTGCAGGAAAATATCCATATCTGTGGTTTGCGCCAAAACGGGATGAACCATCTGCTCTAACACTAAGGCCAACTAAATAACGGTTATTGTATTTGTAATTGGCTCTGAAAAAATAGGAAAGAAAACTAAAGGCACTTTCATTGCTCAGGGCAACTACCTTCGTTGCCGCAGAGCCTAACTTAATATAGGCATCACTCGGGAAATCCTGGCCCTCAATGCTGCTAAATTTGGTAGTAGATTTTTGATAACTTGTTCCTAAAATAGCATCAAAAGTACTTTTGCCTGCCGTGGTATTGTAGCTAAAGAAATTGTTTGTGTTGGCATTGATTACGAATGTGGAGATATTTTGTCCATCGCCATTGGAAGTGCCTGTATTTCTAAATGTTAGTGAACCATAATAACTTTCTTCATTCTGGTTTAAATTGTCAATAGAAAAATCTGTGCTGAATTTTAATCCTTTGGCAATGTTAACATTGGCGAATGCTTTCCCTATGGTGCGGTATACAGTTGCTTTGTATGCAGCATTTTCGATGCTAATAAATGGATTATAATAAACAGGATAATTTGTTGCAGCTCCAGGTAAAGTTCCGCTGATTAAGCCAGATCTTGGATCGATAAATGGCGTAATGGGAGATAAGGCCACTGATTGTAATGGACTAGAAAAAGCATTATCATTGGATAGACGGTTATTGATACTATTAGAAAAATTCAAATTTATACCAACCTCCAGAAAATCTGTTGCCTTATTGGTCAGGTTTAATCTTCCGCTGTAGCGCTTATAGCTATTACCCACTAAAATACCATTTTGATTGAGTGCCTGTCCACCAATGTAAAATTTTGTTTTTTCGTTGCCGCCAGTAAAGTTTAAATCATACTGTTGTGTTACAGGATTATCCTGATAAGATTCTCTTTCCCAGTTCTTATTCACTTTATAGGTTTGATAATCATTGTTTCCTGCCGAATAACGATTTAGTCTGCCTTCAACAATGGAACTATAATCATCAAGTGCTTCCTGCAATGTGGTATAATCTCCATTTAAAAAATCCTGATTAGCAGCACCTTGTCCGGCTCTTCTGATAAGTTGAACATACTGTTCGGCATTCAGAAATTCTCTATGATTTGAGGGTGTACTTATTCCGCCGAGCGCATTAAACTGGATTAATGTTTTACCTGTCTTACCTTGTTTAGTGGTAATTAGCACAACACCGTTTGATGCCCTGGCACCATAAATGGCAGAAGCTGATGCATCTTTTAGCACTTCGATAGATTCTATATCATTGGTATTCAAATCTGCGAGTGCACTTGTAGGAGATGACGTTGCTGAGAAATTTCCTGAAGTAATGGGGATTCCATCTACAATATAAAGCGGTTCGCTACCTGCAGTAACAGAAGCGGCACCACGAACCCTAACCGTAATGCCCTGGCCGATTTTTCCGTTTTGTGCAGATATTTGCACACCGGCAGCCTTACCTTGCAAAGCTTGTTCAAAACTGGTTACAGGTAAGTTCTCCAGATCTTTTGATTTTACAGAAGCAACCGATCCGGATACATCCCGTTTATTTTGCGTACCATACCCCACCACTACAACATCAGAAAGTGTAGTGTTTTCTTCTTTAAGACTGGCATTAACTGTTGTTCCGTTAATGGGCAGTTCTAAAGTGGTATAGCCGATAAAACTAAAAACAAGTGTTTTTGCATTGTCGGCAACATTTAATTTATAATTTCCGGTGGCATCACTTTGCGTGATGTTGGATGGTGAGCCTTTTACAAAGACACTCACACCTGGTATAGGACCAGAGGAGCCAGATGTAACTTTACCGCTAATCATTTTGCTTTGTGCGAAAGCAAATGAAATTAACCCGAAAGTTAAAACCATGCTAAGTAGTAGTTTTTTTATTAATTGTTTAGTTTTGTTTAGTGTAATTGAATGATTTAGGGGATGACAATGGAATTTAAGTAAAAAATAGTCAGAAAAATATCCAGATGTAAATTTTAACACTTTTCTAAGTGTGATCTTGTTTTTAAATTTAATTTATGGGGAACATGATTGATATTTCTTGGTTATTTGTTGTTTTTTGAGTGATTTTTCCGGAATTAGTTTCTTTTTGAAGAGAATGAAAGCGAATGTTTTAAAAATGAAACTTTTAATAAGCTTTATATGCTTAATCTTGTGTAAGATCAACTGATTCTTAGTGAGCATAATGAATCCTTGCGAAGTATTAATGTCATTCAATCAAACAATAAAATTATGGGCAAGTGGTTATTGCTATTCATAGTTTTGGTAGATAAGCAACAGTTTTAAATGCGTATGATGAACGAACAGATTAAAAGATTTTCAGAAAATCCAATTCTTTCACCAATGGATTTGGTTCCGAGCAGGCCAGGTTTGGAAATAGCCTGTTTATTAAATCCTGGCGTATTTAGATTTCAGGGAAAAGTCTGGATGATCATCAGGGTTGCAGAGCGGCCCAAGCAAGAACCTGGTATCATTTCTTTTCCCGTACTGAAAGATGGAGGAATGGAGATAATATCGATAGAAGAAAATGATCCTGAACTGATAGCAGACGACCCAAGAGTCATCCGTTATAAAGGAATGGATTATTTAACCACACTTTCGCACCTCCGTTTGGTTTGCAGTGAAGATGGTGTTCATTTCTATCAGCCTGAAGGATTCCCGTTATTACTGGGGGAGGGCAAAAATGAAACCTTTGGAATAGAAGACTGCCGGGTTGCTCAAATTGACGATACTTATTACCTTACCTATACCGCGGTATCTGTACATGGAGTAGGTGTGGGGCTTCGTACCACCAAAAATTGGAAGACCTTTGAAAAGCACGGTATGATCATTTCTCCGCATAATAAAGATTGCGCCATTTTTGAAGAAAAAATTAACGGAAAGTTTTATGCGCTTCACCGTCCGAGTAGTGTTGATTTAGGAGGGAATTATATCTGGCTGGCAGAATCGCCTGACGGAATCCACTGGGGAAACCATCAATGCATCATCAAAACAAGAAAGCATCAATGGGATAGCAAACGTGTAGGAGCAGGGGCAGCTCCAATCAGAACCGCACAAGGTTGGCTTGAAATTTATCATGGTGCAAATGAAAAACACCAATACTGTTTAGGGGCTTTTTTAATGGATTTGGCAGATCCGTCAAAAGTATTGGCCCAAACGGAATACCCGATTATGGTACCAACAACTGATTATGAAATAAATGGTTTCTTTGGGGAGGTGGTGTTTACCAACGGTCATCTGGTAAATGGTGATGAATTAACCCTGTATTATGGTGCGGCCGATGAATTTGTTTGCGGGGCAAAGTTTTCGATTCAAGAAATTTTAGGGGCATTGAAATGGCTGTAATTTATTAGCATGCAGATGGAGACTGATGAGATGTTGGGGATATTTTATTAAAGCGGATTACAAATCCACAGATCAATAATCTCGAAAATATTTCCAGACCAACAGCTATAAAAAAAGCGATTTCTGTTTCCAGAAATCGCTTTTTACTTTATTCTTTAAGCTTTTGCTTTAGTCTTACTTAGTATCCGAAAATCTGCTCCAATGTTAATTTAGTAACCGGACCAAATTTGGCTAAATCAGTCATGTTAATTTTTTTCTCAGAAGCAACAACGCAATAGTTGTAAGGCTTTGCAGATAAATTATCATGATGGAAAGTGTTTACATCCGAAAAACTTAATGGTTTAAGGTTGGCATATTCATCTATTCTGGAATCATGATCAAATCCTAACTTTTTATCTGAAAAATAACTGGCGATAATGCCATCTTTTGTAATCCTGGAAGTTTCAATACTGTTCAATGAATTGGCTTTGGAAAGATTGAAAGACTTATCTGATTCTGGTAAAGTAGTAAGCAATTCATTCATGCCCGCAACGGCTTCATTCATTTTATCAGCCTGGGTACCTACATAAGCCACTACTGCATTTTCTTTATCCTTACTGTTTGGAGAAGAATAAACCGCAAATGTAGAGTAAGCCAAGGCTTTTGATTCGCGGATAGTCTGGAATACGATAGAGCCCATGCCACCACCGAAATAGTTGTTAAATAAACTAATTTTGGCTGCATTTAAAGGATCATATAAACCGCCATTTCTTACCCAGCGGATTTCAGCCTGCACCATGTCATAATCTGCGAAATATACTTTGTTAGAATCTGTTTTGGTGTAAACAAATTTCTTCAATGGTGCTGCCGGTGTAAACTCTTTGGCTAACGGATGTACCTTTACAATATCTGCAGAAAAAGCAGCTAAGGTTTTAGGCCCGTAATAAGTAATGGTATGTTGGTAATTGCTTAGATTGTGCAGCAGATAAATTAAATCAGATGATTTCATGTTTTTAATTTCATCGTTGCTAAGGCCATAATTAAATGGGTTATCAGTACCATATTGTGCATAACTCATCAAGCCGCTTAAAATTGACGACTTGTTTAATTTTGTGTTTTCCCTTAATTTTAAAATCCTCCCTTTAAGATCTTCCAGTGCTTTTTCATTTGGCTTACAGTTTGCCAATACATCTTCTAACAAAGCCGTTGCTTTATCAAAGTTTTCCTGCAAACCAGAAAGGCTGACAGTGGTTACATCGGTGCCAACATTGATGTTATAGTTACAGGCAAGGTTATAAAAAGCTTTACTGATGTCTTCAGCAGAATATTTATCTGTGCTTAGGAAAGCGAGGTATTGCGATGCATAGGGAAGCAGTTTATAGTTATAAGAACCCATCTCAAAACGATAATTCATGCGGAAGATTTCATTTTCTGTGTTTTGAACTGTAATTACATCTGCAATGCCGGCTTTACCAAAATTAAGGTCTTTGGTGTAATCTAAAAATTTAGGGGCAATTGGTTTTACCGGTGCATCAATGATACTTTTTGTAAATGGTGAAACTTCATTCGAATTGGTTTTAACTGCAGTTATGGCAGGTTTTTCTACCTTCAAAATGCTCTTATCTTCACCTTTGTGTTTCAGAACAGAAACATAATTATTGATAAAGAATTTGTTGGCAAAATCTACAATTTCCTTTTTAGTTACTTTACCCATTGCATCTGTTGAAGCCAGCATTTTATCCCATTCGGTTCCCCGGTTTTGGATAAAGGCAGTCATGGTATAATCTGCCCGTACATCATTGTTCTCAAATGCCTGTAATTCCGATAGTTTAGCGTTGGCTACAGTAGCTTTGATCAGTCCCTCATCAAACTCGCCTTTTTTAAGTAGTTCAACCTGTTCAAGTAATAGTTTCTGCGCTTCTTCTAAACTTTGTCCGGCTTTAGGTGAACCTGATAAAACGAAAACGCCATAATCTTTCATCTGGTTATAACCTGCACTGGCACGTAGCATTTTCTGTTGTTTATTGATGTTGATGTCCATTAAACCAGCTTTGCCGTTAGATAAGATGTTGCCGATTAAATCCAGCAATAAACTCTGATGGGTATTTTGGGCAAAACCACGGTAAGCTACATATAAATTTTCTGCGCTTGGGCCATAAATATCAACTTTTTGTATCTGTGTAAGTGGTTTTTCAGCAGCAGGGTTGTAAAGTGCAAATGGCTTTGGAACCATGTAGGAGAAATCTTTGTCAACCTTCTTAATTATGTCGTCATAATTAATATCACCAGACATAATCAGGGCCATGTTATTAGGCACATAATATTTATTGTAATATTTTCTGATTTCTACTAATGAAGGATTTTTAAGGTGCTCTATGGTACCAATGGTGGTTTGCTGGCCATAATTATGTGTTGGAAATAAAGCATTAAGCATTTTTTCATACATTTTACGTCCGTCATTATCCATTCCGATATTTTTCTCTTCATAAACAGCCTCCAGTTCCGTATGGAAAATACGAAAAACCGGTGAACGGAAACGTTCGGCCTGAACAGCTAAAAATTTATCGATTGCGTTAGATGGAAAATCTTCTTCATAAACAGTTTCCTCTACCGAAGTATGGGCATTGGTTGAACCGCTTCCAATTGATTTCATCATTTTATCATATTCATTCGCGATAGAATAATTGGACGCCTCTCCTGAAATCTTATCAATTTCTTTATAAATTTCTTTACGTTTTGCCGGATCTGTAGTTTTAATGTAGGTTTCGTAAAGTGCCTCAATTTTATCCAGAAGTGGTTTTTCTTTGGCGTAATTTAAAGTTCCGAATTTATCCGTTCCTTTAAATAATAAATGCTCCAGGTAATGTGCAAGGCCGGTATTGGTGCGTGGGTCGGTATTACTGCCCGCCCTGACAGCCATTTTATAAACAATATTCGGTTCTTTATTATTTTGAGATAAAATAACGGTCAGGCCATTCTTTAAAGTATAAAAACGCGTCTTGGTGGGATCGTTTGTTACATATTTATAACTGTAGCCACCAGATGACCCTGTTTTCCATTGATAGGTATTTTGTGCCTGGGCAATTGTACCTGTAATCAGAAAACAAGCTAAAGTAAATAGTTTGATTTTCATTGAATTGTTTTTTTGGTTTATAAAATAAATGCCTGTTCAATTGGTATAAACAGCGCACTCATTTTTACCCAAATATATATGCTTTCTTTTGTTGAATGAAATGCTTTTTGTAAATCTCAAACAAAATTGCAGGAATTAATGAAAATAGTATATTAAATTGCCATTAATTGTGGCCTGAATTTAATAATCCGTATTTTTACCGGTATGACAAAGCAAAGTTCTAAACCCAATATTTTAGTGGTTAATGATGACGGGATTACAGCTACCGGGATCAAAAACCTGATGGAAGTGATGCAGGAAATTGGCCATGTGGTGGTGGTTGCACCTGATAGTCCGCAAAGTGGAATGGGGCATGCCATTACAATAGGAAAGCCCATTCGCTTTGATAAAGTAAGCATTTATGAAGGAGTAGAAATGTATAAATGCAGTGGTACACCTGTAGACTGTGTGAAGATTGCCGTGAATAAGATATTCAAAGGTAAAAAACCCGATTTATGTGTTTCAGGAATTAACCACGGCTTAAACAATTCAATCAATGTACTTTATTCCGGTACCATGTCTGCCGCCGTAGAAGGCGCCATTGAAAAAATTCCGTCTATTGGTTTTTCCATGGATGATTTTGCCGCTGATGCTGATTTTAGTCATACCAAAAAGTATATTAAAAATATTTGCGAACAGGTTTTAGCCAATGGTTTACCTGAAGGCACCTTGTTAAATGTTAATTTCCCAAAGGGTGCAGATTTAAAAGGAATTAAGATCTGCAGACAGGCCAATGCGAAATGGATGGAAGAATTTGACGAAAGAACCGATCCATACAACCGTCCTTATTATTGGCTTACCGGTGTTTTTGAAAATTTTGATCATGGTGAAGATACCGATGTATGGGCTTTGGAACATGGCTATGTTTCCATAGTTCCGGTGCAGTTTGATTTAACTGCTCATCACGCCATTCAAACCCTAAGCAGCTGGGATTTTGGGATGGTGAATAAAGCGAAATCTGGTCAGACCACTCAGGTTTCATCGCCTGATGGCATTAACTTAGGCTGATTGATTAAACATGAATGATAAGTTGAGGAAAGTGAATGATTCAGTTTGGATTGGACTGGGCCTGGGTTTAATCATACCGGCAATTTTATGCGGATTAGCCTGGTACATCATTCATCATGTGGCCGTATTGGCGAAAGCTGATTTACTGTATATTGGAAGTATTGCTGTCAATGCTTATGTGATGCAATATTTTTTCAGATATCATAAACTTAACATTGGAAGAGGAATTTTAGCCGCTACATTTCTGTGCGCTTTTATTTTTTTTACGTATAAAGTTTTTTGAAAAAAACTGGCGTCATTGCGAACTAAAGAAGGGGCGTGTGAGTTGGGGTGAAGCAATCCTTCCAGAACAAAAAAAGGATTAACGAATACAATAACAATATCAAAGATGGCTTCGTCGTGCCTCCCGCAATGACGATTTTGTGCTAAAATAAAAATTATGAAATATTACCTCGTAGCAGGAGAAGCATCCGGCGATTTACATGGAGCAAACCTGATGAAGGCTTTAAAGGCAGAGGATAGCGATGCTGTTTTCCGGTATTTTGGAGGTGATAAAATGCAGGGAGAAGGTGGCGAACTGGTTAAACATTATGCCGATATGGCCTTTATGGGATTTACGGAAGTGGTGTTGAATTTGCGCACGATTTTTAAAAACCTCAAAGCCTGCAAAGATGACCTGCTGAAATGGAAACCCGATGTTTTGATTTTGATAGATTTCCCGGGGTTTAACCTTAAAATAGCCGATTTTGCAAAAGCCAATGGCCTCAAGGTTTGTTATTATATTTCACCTAAAGTATGGGCCTGGAATCAGAAGCGGGTATTGAAAATCAAAAAAATAGTCGATCATCTGTTTTGCATCCTGCCATTTGAGGTCGATTTTTATCGTGAATGGGGGATGGAGGTAGATTATGTCGGTAATCCACTGTTGGATGAAATTGCACAGTTCAGCCCCGATGTAAATTTCAGCACGAAGAATAATTTAGGGGATAAAATAATTGCCCTGTTGCCGGGAAGCCGGAAACAAGAGATTGAACGGCTTTTGCCGGTAATGTTAAGTGTAACCGAAAATTATCCCGAATATACTTTTGCTATTGCTGCGGCACCTACTTTTTCTGACGACTACTACCATCAGTTTATCGGAACCAAAAAAGTCCGGCTACTTTTCAATAATACCTATAACCTGTTGAACGTTGCACATGCTGCTATTGTCGCTTCGGGGACCGCTACACTGGAAACCGCCTTGTTTAAGGTGCCGCAGGTGGTGGTTTATAGAGGTGGCGCCATATCCATTGCCATAGCCAGGATGCTGGTGAAAATTAAATTCATCTCACTCGTTAACCTGATTGTAAACAAGAAAATTGTTACGGAGTTGATTCAGGAAGACTGCAATTCACAAAAGTTGAACCAGGAACTTTTCCAAATCCTGGATGGCGAAGGCCGAAAAGACGTACTGCGCGATTATGAGTCGTTGATGAAACTCATGGGGACGCCCGGGGCATCTTCAAAAACAGCACAATTGATTTATTCCTACCTCAAGTAAGGTCACATTTGAATCAGAGAGAAGCAACCTGATTTGCGAAAGCAGCGAACATCAGCGGGAACATTAATAGGAAACTAAACGCCTGTTTCTCCCGCAGATTAAATTGATTTCCGCAGATGTAATAATCTTGACCTGATCTGCGAAATCAGCGAACATCAGCGGGAACATTAATAGGGAACTAAACGCCTGTTTCTCCCGCAGATTAAATTGATTTCTGCATATTTAATAATCTTAACCTGATCTGCGAAATCAGCGAACATCAGCGGGAACATTAATAGGAAACTAAACGCCTGTTTCTCCCGCAGATTAAAGTAATTTCCGTAGCATTTATGATCTTAACCTGATCTGCGAAATCAGCGAACATCAGCGGGAAACATTAATAGGAAACTAAACGCCTGTTTCTCCTGCAGATTAAAGTAATTTCCGTAGCATTTATGATCTTGACCTGATCTGCGAAATCAGCGAACATCAGCGGGAACATTAATAGGAAACTAAACGCCCGTTTCTCCCGCAGATTAAATTGATTTCCGCCGATTTAATAATCTTGACCTGATCTGCGAAATCATCTAAAATCCGCGGGAAACATTAATAGGAAACTAAATGTCTATTTCTCTTACACATTAAATGAATTTCTGCAACATTGACATTTATATCACCTCTGGGTTAAATGCATTATAAACTAAAACTTAAATAATTCTTCTAATAAATACTAAAACGTTTTTGTAACACTTTTTTTACTAACTAAAACGTTTTATTAAATGGATATTTTATTAATATTGACCTAAAGATCATCAGATCACTAACCGAATTACTATTTACGAAATGAATCATGGTACCTGCATATAAAATAAGCTGATCTGCTGTACAAAGGCCAATGGTTTAGCAATCCCTATCCGCATTCATATTAACCTATAAAAAAATCGCTAATGAAAATTAATTTACTCAAACTCACTGGTATCTCTGCAATTGTTTTGTCGAGCTTGCCGGCCTTTTCGGCAGAATCTGACCGGAAAGATTTCGAAGGCTTTTTCGAGCTCGAATTTCCCTGGCACAAAGCCAGCGTAAGAAAAGTGATTACAGGAAAAGTAGTTGATGAAAAAAATCTGGGTGTTCCGGGTGTAGGGGTACAGAATATTACCTCCGGCCAGGGTACCGTAACAGATGCCAACGGGCAGTTCAAAATTGAGGCAAATGAAAATGAAGTAATCAGATTTACTTACCTCGGCTATCAAACCCAGAATATCACCATCGGTACACAAACCAGTTTAAATATCAAGCTGGCCGTATCTGCCGATACCAAGTTAGATGATGTGGTAGTAGTGGGTTATGGTACCCGCAGCCAGAGAGAACTTACCTCTGCCATTACTAAAGTAGATACTTCTCAGTTCAGGCAAAGTGGTGCCAGAAATGCGCTGGACTTATTACAGGGTAAAGTAGCTGGTTTACAAATTACCAGGAGCAGTTCTAATCCAAACTCTGGTGTGGCAATTCAGCTTCGTGGCGTAACGTCCATTTCAGGTACATCCAGTCCTTTAATCGTAATTGACGGGATTCCAGGCGGAAATCTAGACCTGTTGCAACAAGATGATATCGAATCATTCTCTGTTTTGAAAGATGGTTCGGCTGCAGCCATTTACGGTACCAGGGCCAATGCCGGTGTAATTCTGGTCACTACAAAAAAAGGACGTAAGGGGCCTTCTCAGTTTAATTACAATGGTTATGTCAAACATGAAACCTTATATGAGCGTCCTGATTTCATGAGCGCCAGCCAGTTTAGGGAGAAAATTGCCAGCGGGCAATATAAGGCGCAGGATTACGGCGGCGACTTTAACTACTTCAATGATATTGTAAACAAAGACAATTTAACCAACTATCAGAATCTTTCAGTTTCTGGTGGCGGGGAAAATTCTACTTATCGCGGTTCATTCACTTATAACAAACTGGATGGTTTTGCAAGGGAAAATAACAGAGAACAATATCAGTTCAGGATGAGCTTAACGCAGAAAGGTTTCAAAGATCGCGTTACGGCTGCATTTAACGTGGCCTCTAATATTAACAAAGCCAATCTTTTAGGTGGTGGTGGCTGGGAAAATGTGCTTACCAAAAACCCAACTGAATCTTACTACAATCCTGACGGGAGTTATCTGTTTACACGGAATATCACCAATGAAGTGGCCCGTTTAGCACAGGAAACCAGTAAGAGATCTCAGCAAACCTACTCTATAGATGGAAAAATTGATGTTGATATCTTAAAAGATTTAAAGGCTTCGACCTTTGTGGCTTACCAGAGAAATCAGTTTGTTGATAATCAGTACCGCATGTTGCGCAGTCAGAATTCCCTTGAAAATGGTGATGCACCTGGCGGGGGGTATGCCTATAAAGGAACGGAACTGAATGAGAATTTCAACTTCGAGCCCACCATAGAATATCACAAAACCATCAATGAGAAACACCGTTTAACCGGAATGCTTGGGTATTCATACCGTTATGAGGTCAACGAATCTTTCAGTGCCAATAACAGAGGTTATACCAATGATATTTTTGAAGAAAACAACTTAGGGAGTGTACCTATTGGCGTAAACCGTGTTGGTTTGGCAAGTAATAAAAATGATAATACCCTTATCGCATTATTCGGACGGATTCATTACACCTTTGATGGCAAGGTAAATGTGGAAGCAGTATTGAGAAGAGAGGGTTCTTCGCGGTTTGGTGCCAACAATAAATGGGCAAGCTTTCCTGCAGTTTCCGCATCTTATGAAATTACCCGTGAGAAGTTCATGGAAAATGCCAAGTGGCTTAATTTCCTGAAAATCAGAGCTGGTTATGGTGAAACCGGTAATTCAGGCTTTGCGAACTATGCCTCTCTGGTTACCTTGGGCACTGGAAACCTTTATCCTTTTCCAAGCGGTGAATGGTTACAAACCTATGGTCCCTCACGTAATCCAAATCCTGATTTAAGATGGGAACGTAAACGGGAATACAACTTTGGCCTTGACTTCTCAATGCTCAACAACAGGTTAAGTGGATCCATTGATTTGTTTAAACGAAATATTGTTGACTTACTGGATACCTATACCTCTCCGCAACCACCCTTTGTTCAGAGTTCCATTTATACCAACGTAGGAACAATTTCTGCAAAAGGTCTGGAGTTAACATTAAATTATCAGGCCATTAAGAGCAACAATTTCAGCTGGAACATCGATTTTGCCGGCAGCACCATCGATAATAAGCTGGATACCTATTCCAATGATGTCTACAAAAGGGATATGAGAACTTTTGGCGGTATTGGTGGGGCAGGAGATCTCGGAGATGCCTTTCGTACCTACGAAGGCAGGAATATCGGCGAGTTCTGGGGTAAACGCTTTGCCGGTTTTACACCTGAAGGCAAGTGGCTGTTCTATAACCGGAATGGTCAGGCTGTTCCAAATGCACAAATCAATACATCACCTTTCCGTGATCAGACTGATTTAGCCCTGATCGGAAATGCCATTCCGAAATACTATCTGTCACTGGGAAATACCTTCACCTACAAACAATTTGATTTGAGAATTTTCCTGAGAAGTAAACTTGACTTCGATGTGCTGAATACCCTGGCTTTATCATACGGAAACAAATTCGGAACACAGGGTAACCTTTTAAATAGTGCTTTCACCAAATATGCAGAGATTAACGATACTTATATGTATTCTGATTATTATCTGGAAAAAGGAAGTTTCTTAAAGGTTGATGAGGTAACACTGGGCTATACTTTCAAGTTTAAAGATAAAGCTTTCCGCAGCCTGCGGGTATATGCCGTTGGGCAGAACCTGGCCTTGTTAACAGGCTATTCTGGTAACGATCCCGATTTAATTCAGGATACCGGTTTAGGTCAGGAAATTAATGGTCGCAGTTTGGGTATTGATACCAGAAGTCCTTACCCAACGACCAGGCAATTTGTTTTCGGTGTCAATTTTGGATTTTAATATTAGAAAGAATGAAAAATTTTAAAAAAATCATATGGTCTGTACTGGTGGCCTCGCCTGTTTTATTTAACGGCTGTACCAAGTTAGACGAGAATATTTACAGCTCGCTGGTTACGGATAACTATTATAATAACAAAAATGAAGTATTATCAGCGGTGTTAAGGCCATATACCCATGCCAATGCCTGGGCAACACCTTCAGGGCAGGATAACTGGTGGAGACCTTCTGAACTGTCCGGCGATCAGCTGGCCTGGCCAACAAAAGGCCGTCATGGTGAAGATGGAGGTAAGTGGAAACGCCTGCACTACCACTCCTGGCTGGTAGATGACGGACCTTTAAACAATGCCTGGTCCTTAATGTACGGCGGTATGGGATTTTGTAATGATCCCATCGGGAATCTCGAGAAACGTTCCTTATCACAGATGGGCATCACGCAAGCGGAAAAAGATGCTTACATCGCTGAATTGAAATTATTCAGGGCCTATCATTACCTCAAACTGATGGATCTTTTTGGTAATATTCCCATCGTAACCCAGGTAGGTATTCCGGCGAAACCGGAAACCAGGCCACGTGCAGAAGTGTTTGCCTTTATTGAAAAAGAGATTAAGGAAAATATAGACAAGGCACCTAAACTTTCAAGAAGCATGCTGGGCCGCATGACACAGGCCGGTGGTTATGCCATGTTGGTAGAACTGTATTTAAATGCTGAAGTTTGGACAGGTACTGCACGTTGGGATGATTGTATTGCCGCAGCAAATAAATTAATCAATGGTGAAGCCGGCGGTCAAAATGGTACAATGGCACTTGATCCGAATATTACAGATCAGTTTAAGTCAACCAACGATTTATCTAAGGAGGTTATTTTTGCAATTGCCTACGAATTCAGAATTGCAAACTCGCAACCATCCTGGACCGGAGAATTCTTCCATTTTCAGCAGGACCAGATTTATGGTGGTTCCAGAAACGGAAACAATGGTATTGTGATGGTGCCCGGAAATTATAACAAATACAAAGATGAAGACCTGAGAAAAACAACCTGGTTATTACAGGGGCCTCAGGTACGTTTTAACAATGGTAAGGAGGCACTCGCTAGCGGAGGTAACGAATACAGCGGTCAGCAGATTAATTTTGTGGATGAAATTCGCCGCGCCAGGGTAAACTCTACTGTATCAAATATGAGTGAGGGTGAAGAAAACAGCGGTGTCCGTTTCAATAAATATAAATTGGGCAACAATGTGGCCGGTATTGTTAACGGTAATCCGGTTGGGATTGATTTAAATTACAATTGTACCGACTGGAATTTATACCGTCTGACATGGATCTATTTTGCTAAAGCCGAGGCAATAATGCGTAAAAATGGTGGTACAGCTACCGCAGAGGCTGTTCAGTTAATTAATGATTGTAAAAAACGTGCCTTTACCGATGCGAACTGGCCTGCAAATCAATACACTACTGCCAGTTTAACGCTGGATGAGCTTTTGAATGAGCGTGGACGTGAGTTTGTCTTTGAAGGATTCAGAAGGGATGACCTGATTCGTTTTGGTAAATTTCATACCGCCTCATGGTGGGATCATACACCATCTGCACCATTCAGGCAATTATTTCCCATTCCTTTGATTCAGAGAACATTAAATGAGAATCTGGCTCAGAATCCGGGTTATTAATCAAAACAAAAAGAGGCGCCACATGGTGCCTCTTTTTGTTTCCAGCCTGAAATTTTAGTTTTCCTGTTCTTAAAATCAACTGATATTAATTATTATATTAGCCAATTGCAGGTTAATCTCAGCTGGATGACCCTGAAATGTACCCCAGTAAATATACGCCCTGAATGAAAACCCTTTCTATAAAAGATATCGCAGTTGAAGCTGGCGTATCCATCACCACAGTTTCTTTTATCATTAATGGTAAAGCCCGGAATAAATCAATTAGCGAAGCCGTAATTAAAAAAGTAGAAAAAATAATTGCCGAAAGCGGATATAAGCCCAACCAGATTGCCAGAAGCCTGCGCACCGGAAATTCTAATATTATCGGATTAATCATTGAGGATATTTCAAATTCCTTTTTTTCCAGGATTGCACGCCTGATAGAAGACAAAGCCTATAAAAAAGGGTATAAAATCATTTATTCCAGTACCGAAAACAATGTTGAAAAGGCTAAAGAACTGATCAACATGTTTAAATCACGAAAGGTTGATGGGTATATTATATCGCCGATAAAGGGTTTGGAAGAAGATATTCAGCAGTTATTAACTGATCAGAAACCCGTTATTCTTTTTGACAGGAGTTTGCCCGGTTTGGATACCAATTATGTTGGTGCTGATCATTTTAAAGCGACATATGAATCCATAGCAAGTTTTATTAAACAGGGACGAAGGAGAATTTCACTGATTACCACTGATATTGATGTGGCGCAAATTACTGCCCGCTTAGAAGGATATCAGAAAGCACTTGAGGACCATGACATTGCCTATGATGAAAACCTGGTTTTAAAGGTTCATTTTAATCAGGAAGAAGATGAAACCAGGCTGCAGATGGAAAAACTGTTTCGCACCGTAGAAACAGATGCCATACTTTTTGCAACCAATTACCTGGCCATCAGCGGGCTAAAAGTATTGAAACAAACCGGACAAAAAATCGGCAAAAACTTAAGTGTGATGGCATATGATGACCATGAGGTTTTCGAACTCCATACACCAGGCATTTCAGCCATACAACAGCCACTGGAGGAAATTGCTGAAGCCATTATTCAGTTGATTTTGAGACAGCTATCTTCTAAAACCAAGCTGGATAACCAGCAGATCATATTCCCTGCTAAAATTGTTCAGAGATAATGATAATTCATTCATTCTTCTATCATTTGATTTTCCATTCAGGTAGCGTTTTCACTAACAAACTCGGTAAATCACCACTCCTATGCAACACATTAACCGGAGATAACACCAACCAAAAAAACCGACTTAATCATTCCGTCATGTAAATGTTACTGAGAACTATTGTATTTGCAGGCTTTAGTTTTTAATATTGAGTAGTAAAACGTTTTACTTATTTATGGGATGCTGTCTAATTAGCCCCTAATTGAATAAGTAATTTTTTTTGCGAAGAACACTAACCAATATGATCTATATGAAACCCCTTTATTTATCAGCAGTTTTAATATTTTTGAACCTTTGTTCTTTCGGACAGGACAAGGCTCCTGCATATCCTTTAATCACACATGATACGTATCTCAGTATCTGGTCGTTCGGTGATGGACTGAATCAATCAACAACCAAACACTGGACAGGTAAAGAACAAGCCCTCACCGGAATCATCAAAGTAGATAACCAGTGCTACCGCTTTTTAGGTGCAGATGGTAAAACCTATAAAGCCATTCTGGCCGCGGCTGATGAATTAAAATATAAAGCCGTTTATCTCACTAAAAAGCCTGCTGATGGATGGAATACGCTTGCCTTTAACGATAAAAATTGGCAAAATGGAGATGCACCTTTTGGTGATAACCAGCAGTCGGAAACCAAATGGAATACGGATGAAATCTTTTACAGAAGAAAGTTTACTGTCAACAAAATATCTTCAGCCAGAAAATATTTAAAGCTTAACCATGATGACAATGTCATCGTGTATATCAATGGTCAGAAAGTTTATGAAAAAGAAGGCTGGGTACATGAATACATTTACATTCCATTGGCTGAGGGTATTTTAAAAAAAGGCGAAAACCTTTTAGCCATAGAATGTAAAAACACAGCTGGCGGACGGTTTTTAGATGCCGGCATCGTGGAAGAGGTTCCGCAGGCTGCAAATATGTTAAATGCAAGTCAAACCAATGTTTCAGTTGGGGCTACCCATACCCTTTATACTTTTAAAGCCGGCGGTATAAACCTTAATCTTACTTTTACTTCGCCCTTACTGCTGAATGATTTGAATTTAATCGCCAGGCCCATCAGTTACCTGACTTATACCGTACAATCAGCAGATGCAAAACCACATCAGGTGGATATTTATTTTAGTGCTTCATCTGATCTCGCTGTAAATACACCCAATCAACCCGTTGCTGTTTGGAAGAAGAACCAGGATAACCTTTCTATTCTAAAAGCCGGATCAGTTGAACAACCCGTGCTGAAAAAGAAAAACGATGATTTAAGAATTGATTGGGGTTACCTGTACATCGCTGTGCCCAATCAATTCAAGGCTACCCAATTTTTAGGCACACCGATGGATAGTCTCCGCAATTTCAAAACAGGAAAATACCCGCAAACCACACAGGCTTTGAATGTTAAAACACAAAGCTTAAGTACAGTAATCCCATTTGGTACGGTTAATTCGAAACCGGTAGAGAAATATCTCATGCTGGGCTATGATGACCTGAAGTCTATCGAATATTTTGGCAATCAACTGCTTCCCATCTGGAGAAAATCTGAAGCGAGTACTTTTGAAAATCAACTAGCGGCAGCCAGTAAGGATTATGAATCCCTCCAGGCGAAAACAAAAGCTTTTGATGCCAGGCTACTTGCTGATGCGACACGAGCGGGCGGTAAGGAATATGCAGATTTATGTAAACTGGTGTACAGGCAGAGTATAGCTGCACATAAAATTGTTTATGCACCAAACGGAGACCTGTTGTTTCTCTCTAAGGAAAATTTTAGTGGTGGTTTCATTAATACTGTTGATGTAACTTATCCTTCAGCACCCCAATATTTGTTATACAATCCTGAATTGTTAAAAGGTATGCTAAACGGTATTTTCTATTATTCAGAAAGCGGAAGATGGAAAAAACCTTATCCTGCACATGATATTGGCGTTTATCCCATAGCCAATGGCCAGATTTACGGAGAAGACATGCCGGTAGAAGAAGCAGGTAACATGCTGATTTTAACGGCGGCCATTACCAGGGCAGATGGCAATACCGCTTATGCAGGTAAACATTGGGCCGTGATGTCCATCTGGGCAGATTATCTCCTCAAGGAAGGTTTTGATCCGGCAAATCAATTGTGCACAGATGATTTCGCAGGTCATCTTGCCCGAAATGCAAACTTATCAGTGAAAGCAATTGTAGGTTTAGGCGCTTATGCCCAAATGGCCGAAAAATTAGGTAAAAAGGATATCGCCACTAAATACAAAAACGCAGCATTGGAAATGGCGAAAAACTGGCAGACTTTAGCCAACAGCGGTGATCATTTTGCCCTGACCTTTAATGATAAAAATACCTGGAGCCAGAAATATAACCTCATTTGGGATAAGCTTTTAAAACTAAATCTTTTTCCACAGGAGGTATATAAAAAAGAAATAGATTTTTACCTGAGCAAACAAAATGAATTTGGTTTGCCATTGGATAGCCGGAAAGACTATACCAAATCAGACTGGATCATGTGGACAGCTACATTGGCAGATAATCAGGCTGACTTTGAGAAATTTATTAGTCCTGTTCACAAATTCGCTACAGAAACAACGAGTAAGGTACCCTTAACAGATTGGCATGAAACCAAAACGGGTAAACAGGTTGGTTTTCAGGCACGAAGTGTTGTGGGCGGATATTTTATCAAAATGCTGGCTGATCAATGGAATATAAAATAGACAAAAGTTGTCAGAACAGGAGCAGTACAAGGTTTAATGGAGACCAGATTTGAAATAAATGCGTTATAAAAGAACATTCACCTGTTGATCAGTGCCATTAAAATTTTGTTGCTCGGTTAGATTCTGTATTTTCGCAGGCCGATGAAAAATTTATACGTGCCGGTACTTGCAGAACCAGGCGGAAAATAAATTGCTTTATAACGAATGATTTAAATATTGCTTTTATAAAAAATCTATATTTTTCATTTGGTAAAACGTTTAACGTCTGGTAAAATAATGAACAAATAAAATAGAAATACATAAATAATGGAAAAGCCTGTAGCACTGGGTGTAGATATCGGCGGCTCGCATATTACAGCCGCATTGGTAAATTTAGAAACAAGAAGCCTGATTGATGATTCAATCAAACGTAGCCCTGTAAATTCTCAGGAGAGTAAAGAAGATATCTTATCCGCCTGGTGTGAGGTTATTAATCAATCATTTGAAAACATTAAAAACGGTCATCGGAACATTGGGATCGCGATGCCTGGCCCGTTTGATTACCAGGAAGGTATATCGCTCATCAAAGATCAGGATAAATTTAAATCACTTTACAAAGTCAATGTAAAACAGGAGCTGGCCAGTCGACTTAATATTCCGCTTGAAAACATTCACTTCATTAACGATGCCGCCGGATTTTTGCAAGGCGAAGTTTTTGCAGGTGCGGCAAAAGGAAATGCCAATGTTTTGGGCTTAACCCTGGGAACAGGTTTAGGGTCATCATTGAGTTTAAAAACCAGGGCAATAGATGCCGATTTATGGAATGCCCCGTTTTTGGATGGCATTGCCGAGGATTACCTGTCTACCCGCTGGTTTGTCAAACGGTATCAGCAATTGAGTGGAAAAACACTGGCAGGTGTAAAAGAACTGGTGGAGATTGTAGAAGAGGATCATTTGGCCACCCGTGTATTTATGGAGTTTGGCTATAACCTGGCGCAATTTCTGATTCCCATTATCAATGAACATAAGATAGATGCCGTCATTATTGGTGGAAATATATCACAAGCTTTTCCTGCTTTTGCACCTGAATTGATTGCTGCCTTAAAGGGTAACGATATTGATGCCAGTATTAAAGTGTCAGAACTGAAAGAACATGCCACTTTAATTGGAGCCGCCAGTTGTTGCGATGGGCGTGTAATGTAAATCACCGGATATTATATAAATGGGTGGAAAATTTCCATCCATTCATTAATGGAGATAAGGATTAAATTACAGCTTAAATATCATTCACAAAATTTTTAATAATGTAATTAACGGCCTGAAAAAAATTGGATGATTTGCTAAAACGTTTTAAATATATTGCAAACTTGTATTATCATCAAATGATTAAAACTGAAAATAAAATTAAATGAAAAAAATATCCTTTTTAATTTCATTGCCCATTATGGCCCTATTGCCTTTATCAAAGCTTTCGGCCCAGGAAACCATTAAAAAAAATGGTTACACGCTATCCTTTGAAAGTAATGACGATGCGCTCGATCCAAAACTGAAGAAAAGATTAATAGAAACCTTTTTTGTGGTATATCCAAAGCTGGCGAAGGAGTATAATCCAAATACGTTGAAATCAGTTCAGTTTTTTGTAGATACTGCTTATAAAGGTGTGGCGGCAACGACTAATGGTAAAGTAACTTACAGCTCGATCTGGATGAACAAGCACCCTGAAGATATTGATGTAGTTACGCATGAAGTAATGCATATTGTTCAGGATTATGGTAACAGTGTTGGGCCAGGTTGGCTTACAGAAGGCATTGCAGATTATGCACGCTTTAAGTTTGGTGTAGATCATGCAGGTGCAAAATGGACCTTACCGGCTTTAAAACCTGAACACAGTTATCAGAACAGTTACAGAATTACCGCCCGGTTTTTTGCCTGGATAGAAAAAAAGGTAAAGGCAGGTACCATCAAAGCAGTTGATGCATCTTTAAGAGATCATACTTATCAGCCAGAAATCTGGACTACATTAACAGGCAAAGATTTGGATGCACTTTGGGCAGATTACGTAAAAAATCCTGAACTTTAATTATAGACATAAACCGATATACACGAATGAAAAAACTATTTATTGCCTTCCTCAGCTTTGCTGCCTCAGCAAGTTTTGCACAAACGGTGGGCAAAATTACTGACCCTGTAGACTGGATCAATCCTTTAATGGGGACACAATCAAAACCCAGCTTATCAAACGGCAATACCTATCCAGCCATTGGCCTGCCTTGGGGCATGAACATGTGGACCCCACAAACTGGTAAAATGGGTGATGGTTGGGCCTATACTTACGATGCGGATAAAATCCGCGGTTTTAAACAAACCCATCAGCCATCTCCATGGATGAATGATTATGCCGCGTTTTCCATCATGCCGGTAACGGGTAAACTTAGATTCGCCGAAGATGACCGTGCCAGCTGGTTCAGCCATAAGGCAGAGGTTTCAAAGCCTTATTATTACAGTGTTTATCTTGCTGATGCTGATGTAACCACTGAAATTACACCCACCGAAAGAGCAGCACAGTTCAGATTTACCTTTCCTAAAACAGATAGTTCTTATGTGGTGGTAGATGCTTTAAACAAAGGGTCGTACATTAAAATCATCCCGGCTGAACGTAAAATTATCGGCTATACTACGAAATATGCCCGCGGACCACTTCCTAAAAACTTTAAAAACTACTTCGTGATCTACTTTAATAAAGATTTCAAGCTGGCTAAAACCTGGAGTGGCAACAAGCTTAAAGATGAAGAACTCGAACTGGAAAGTGATCACAGTGGTGCCATCATTGGTTTTAAGACCACAAAAGGCGAGCAGGTAACCGCTAAAGTGGCTTCATCATTTATCAGTTTCGAACAGGCAGATCTCAATTTAAAAAGAGAATTGGCCAATGATGGTTTCGATGCTACGAAAGCAAAAGGCAGAGCTATCTGGAATAAAACCTTGAATAAAATTGCAGTAGAGGGCGGAACGATCGATCAAACCCGCACTTTCTATTCTTGCTTATACCGTACGCTGTTTTTTCCGAATAAATTATACGAAATAGATGCGAACAACAAAGTGGTACACTGGAGCCCATATAATGGCCAGACTTTACCGGGTTATATGTTTGCAGGAACGGGCTTCTGGGATACTTTCCGTGCTCTATATCCATTCTTAAACCTGGTATATCCCTCCATTAACAAAGAAATGCAGGAAGGCCTCATTAACGATTATAAAGAAGGCGGCTGGTTGCCGGAATGGAGTAGTCCGGGTTACGCCAATATCATGGTGGGTAATAATTCTGCTTCTGTGGTTGCTGACGCCTATATCAAAGGTTTGCGTGGCTATGATATCCAAACCTTATGGGATGCTTTAAAACATGGTGCAAACAATGAAGGCCCGATAGAGGCAGTTGGCCGTGATGGCGTAAAGTATTACAACGAGTTGGGTTATGTGCCTTTCGATGTAAAGAAAAATGAAAATGCCGCAAAGACATTAGAATACGCATACGATGATTTTACCATTTATCAGTTAGGAAGAGCTTTAGGCAAACCGGCATCAGAGATTGATATTTATAAGAAAAGAGCCATGAACTACAAAAACCTTTTCGATCCGGCTTCCGGCTTAATGAGGGGTAAAAATAAAGATGGCAGTTTCCAAACGCCGTTTAGTCCGTTTAAATGGGGTGGTGCATTTACAGAAGGAAACAGCTGGCATTACACCTGGTCGGTATTTCAGGATATAGATGGCTTAGCTAAATTAATGGGCGGTCATGAGAAATTCGTAACCAAGCTGGATTCTGTTTTCTCAATGCCTCCGGTATTTGATGAAAGTGCCTATGGTGGCGTGATTCATGAAATCCGTGAAATGCAGATTGCAAATATGGGTCAGTATGCACATGGAAACCAGCCTATCCAGCACATGATCTACCTGTATAACTATGGTGGTGCACCTTATAAAACGCAGTATTGGGTCAGGGAAACCATGAACAGGATGTATAAAGCAACACCTGACGGCTATTGCGGTGATGAAGATAACGGACAAACTTCTGCATGGTATGTTTTCTCTGCCATGGGGTTTTATCCCGTAACGCCGGCTACAGATCAATATGTGTTGGGTGCGCCTTTGTTTAAGAAAGTAACCTTAACCCTGAATAATGGCAAAACAGTAACGATTAATGCGGCTGATAACAGTGACAGCAATCGTTATGTAAAATCGTTGCAGATGAACGGTAAGCCTTATTCAAAAAACTGGATCAGCCATAGCGGCTTACAAAAAGGTGCGGTATTGAATTTCAATATGACTTCAACTCCGAATAAAGTGAGGGGATCTGAACCGGTTGATTTCCCTTATTCACTCTCTACAGAGAAATAAAAAACCTTCGAGCAAAAAGAAATGGGGATTCCACCTATTGCAGAATCCCCATCATCTAAATTAACGCTCTCAGTTATATAAACGTTATTAAAAGGAATTATTGCATGCGTGCAATAATTTTTTTGTTTTGGGTCTCTGAACTTTTATCAGCTTATCATTTTGTTACTGGGTTTACCTATAAATTGATCATTATTACACCAAACGAAACGATCACAAATAACAACCAGCAAAAACGCTCGACAAATTTTCTTAGTTTTACCTTATGGGAATCATCGATCAACATCACCAGAATGCAGAGAAACTTGCTGCGGCAAAAACGGCCGTTAAACTGGTTAAAAATGGAGATATTGTGGGGTTGGGAACCGGAACTACCGCAACATTTGCCATAAAGGAATTGGGCAGGCTGGTAGGCGAGGGGCTGAACATCAAAGCCGTGGCCAGTTCCATTCGTACAGAAGAACTCGCGAAATCGCTGGGGATTGAAATTTTAAATTTAGGCGAAATCTCCTCCGTGGATATCAGTATTGATGGTGCAGATGAATTTACAGAATCTTTAGATTTAATAAAAGGAGGCGGCGGTGCCTTATTCAGAGAAAAAATTATGGCCTCATTAAGTAAAAAGGCCATTATCGTAACTGATTCCTCTAAAAAAGTAAAAAAACTGGGTGCATTCACTTTGCCAATCGAGGTCATTCCATTTGCCTATCAATATGTTTTCGATCAGATTGCAAAACTGAATGGTAGCGGTAAAAAAAGAACTATAGCTAACCAAGATTATATCACTGACAACGGAAACCTGATTATTGATGCCGACTTTGGTTTAATTGATGATCCACGAGCTTTATCAGATGCCTTAAATAAAATAGATGGTTTATTGGCTCATGGATTGTTTATTGATTTAACGGCAGAGGTAGTGATGAGTGACAGGTCGGAAATTATTGTTTTTAAGTAAATTCATCGAAATAGTGCCCGGCAAAAAAATCAGAAATATTTTAACCGGCAAATTTATTTAACTCACCGACGAATTAAAGTTGTTAAGGGAAAAGCCATTCTCCCGCCTTCATTTTCATGATACATTTGAATATAAATCAAAACGATCATGGAAAACTTCACTAAAAACAATCACGACAATAAACAATTTGGCTTAGGTATTTTACTCTTGGTAATCGGTTCAATATTTGTGCTGAGAAACACCGGGTTGGATATTCCCCACTGGATTTTAAGCTGGCATACTGTTATGCTGGGCGTTGGTTTATGGTTGGGCTATCGTCGAAACTTTGAAAGCGGCAGCTGGCTGGCACTTACCATCATCGGTGGGATTTTTACTTTAAAAGATATCTCGGTATTCGACTTTGATTTATCCAGAATCAGTGCTGCGTTAATCTTAATTGTACTCGGTTTATACGTAATCCTAAAGCCGAATAAGACTAAGAAATTTGATCATTATTTTCAAAACCCATCTTCAAAAAAAGAAGAAATTAAATTTTAAAATTCATCACTCCATCATATCAGTAAAAAAGGGACATTTTAGTAATTGTCCCTTTTTTAGTAAAAGCCCTATTGGTTGGTGTCTCACCGACCATCAATAATTATCTTCTAAAACCATAGCGTTAGTCAGTATGATTTT
>NZ_NHOT01000007.1 GCF_002197755.1 Pedobacter sp. AJM
AAACCTTTGCAATTCTGCTGATGGTTTCAATATTACTTTGCAAACTGTTTGCGTTATTCAGTCGCATTGTAATGGTACCTGTTTGCTTTGGATTTAAAAATACAACCTGTGGGTTATTAGATTTATAAGGCGAATCCCAAACATAATCGTCAAAAACACCAATAATATAAGCATTTGTACCATACAGATTTACCCTTTTGCCACGGTAGTTCAGGCGTTGCGGTCGATAGTTCAGACGTTGCGGTCGATAGTTCAGACGTTGCGGTCGATAGTTCAGACGTTGCAGTTGATAGTTCAGACGTTGCAGTCTGCTCATTGCTGGCGCACGCATGCCGCGTGTGCCTACCCCAATTCCTCCAAATCTATCAGTCCTTTGCCGCCACTATAATCGATTGCACTACTATATTTCCAATGCCATGCCTCGTTAACGTAACCAGCTACAACAGGATTTTCATGTAAATAATCTGCCTTTTGCTCAATAACGGGCGTACTCCATAATTCAATTGGTTTATTATGGTGTTGCCAAAATTGATAGCCTTTCACATTGCTGCTTTTTGACGCAGCCCGTTTAAACATCCAGAGTAGCCAATCTTTTCTGCTTTCCTGACTGTTTTCGATAATTGTTCTAACAATTTCCTTAGAAGTATGCTCTTTTATTCTTCCCAATAAAATAGCTGGATTATTGTTTTTTGCACTAAATATCAAATGTACATGGCTGGGCATAATGCACCAGCAATAGAGTTCTAAACCAAGGTTTTTCCTGCAATAAGATAAACTGTCTACAAAAATATCACAATATATATGGCGTACAAATACATCTATCCAATAAACTGTTGCAAAACTTACAAAATATAGTCCTTCTTTATTATAGAATTTATATTTACGGCTCATTCAATTAAGTTTAGTTCATACCTGTGCTGGTAAGAAGGCATTTTCTTTTTTATAAAAAGGATGAGTTAAACTGATCAGCTAAGGGAATGACAGTAGATGATCGTTCTATTTATAGAGGTGATTGTGTGTTAAAGATAATATAAATAGTCGGAAAAAATATAGCAATTAAATCTTCACACGCGGCACGCGTGCGCTAGCGAGGGAGTTTTTCTTCCTCATTATATTCTGAAACTTCCACAACCGATTAGATCAGATCATGTTCTTCTTTAAAGTAGTAATTGAAACCAAATTCTATTTGTTTGTCGGTCAATTTCATCGGTCTTTTTTAAAAGATTTTTTGGTTTTTATATGCTTTAACGTGGTGATGAAATTGCTCTTCGAAGAAAGGATAAGGTATGGCCAAGACCGTAATCTCAAAAACGTCGCTATCCATACCATTTATATTTGCTGCCTGACCTTTAATCTCAATTCCATTTGCATTAATGATTTTTAAAGACTGGATATTTGATGTTGCAATAAGTTTGTCATCTGGGAAATCAGCAAGGATTTCAATTCCATTTTTAATGCAGTACCTTTTAAAAAATTCATAACCTGATGAAATTTCAAATAGTTTCATGTTCCCAAAAACAACACCCATTGGAGCATCTGCTTTTTCAAGTTCAGTTGTTCCTATTTTAAGATCGTCTAGAAATATGTCGTAAGTATTCTTCTTCATGGTTTGGCGAAGTTGCGAACTATTTATTTAAAATTTTCTTATTGCTGGGCACGCGTGCCGCGTGTGCCTTTTATACTCTTGGATATTAATTATTTATATCACACACGACACGCGTGCGCTAGCTAGGGGGGGTTAATAGAACTCAACATAACGATGAGCTTTCACACGCGGCACGCATGCGCTAGCGAGAGAAAAAACCTTTTTTGGCAAATCTTATACAGTAAGTACTAGTTTTGGAGTTTAGCAGTAATAATAGGAGCAAGTTCTTTTTTTAGTTTTTCAAAATCCTCCTTGCTCATCATATCAATTTCCATTAATTCTTTTGCCTCTTTTAGTTTCGTAATAGCCTCATCTCTAGTCATCTTTCTATTTTTTAATAAAATTTCACCAGACTCAATAGCTAACTCTGTATCCATTACACTCAAATACTTATTTATGCCAAAAGCTCTACCGTTTATTTCACCTAAAACCATAACAACATACAAAGGTTTATTTTTACTGCCTCTGTGATATGTTTTTATTTCATTGACCACTACAGAGGTGTTTTTTAAACTATTATCTGCCATACTCTGCGCATCCCCATTCATAGCAGCCATAATACTTCCAAACCCAGCAGGCCTGCCCATTTGTAAGAATTCGTAAGTTTTTTTAGAAGTACTTCTCGATTGTGCTACGCCTCCTCTTGCTTTGGTGCCATAACTGCCTGAGTAAGTCCTGGTGTTCATTTCTTGAGAAGTAGGCGTTCCTAGCATTAAAGTGTCACCTATCTTTACACTATTCTTACTAACCGTTACATACTCTTTTACCTGCGCACCATTTTTAATGGAGTTAAAAAAATTAATGTCTTGGGTGTTTTCGTATGTCAATAAATCAATATTTTCCTGGGCATAAATATTGATGCCTGACAATAGTAAAATTAAAAAGGTAATTGTTTTTTTCATAATCGTTATCAATAGAATTGGTTTGTTTATTTTCTAAAAGTAAGATATAAACGCTATACTGTAGCGCTTAGTTACCCCAGGATTGGGCAGATTGGCGAATGAAAGTAGCGTATTTATCAATTAGGATTAAAAGTATATAAATTTTATATACCATCAAATCGACTTCTCCTATCTGTGTTTCCCCGCTAGTGGTTTAAGTTGCTTTGCAAAAGCATATTCAATTATAGGCATGGTGTCAGCCATATCACGATCAAACTCCATTATATGAACTTTTAAATCAAGTGATAAAGGTTTAGCTCTTTGCTGGCGCACGCGTGTCGCGTGTGCTTTATTATATTAAGCATCAAAAAGAGTAATATTTGCCCACAAGAGTTTTTTAGAACATAACGAGGGGCTTTCACACGCGGCACGCGTGCGCCAGCGGAGGAAATTTCGTTTAAACTTCCGCTATACTATTAAAATTAATAGCGTTTCGGAACATAAGTTTTATTTCCACTTTTATTAATATAGTATTGACCGCCACGTGAACCAGTTTGAATTGATTTTCCCTCTCCATAATTGTTAGCGGCAGGTGAATAATCTTGTGCACGTGTGCCAGATGTTCCAGTATAAGGATTTGTGTTTCCAGTTGTCGAAAAGTTATCAATATTAGTATTATTCGGCGAAGTACTTATATAAGGCTTTACATAAGTTTGAGTGCTGGGTTTGTAATATCCCGATGTAGATTTTATAGTTTGTGCATATGATGTGAATCCAAATGCAACTAGTACTAAAAGCAATAATTTTTTCATTTTCAAGTAATTAATTGCCTACTCTTTCAAAATGCAGTTTTCGGCCTCCCTGTTGAACTTATAAATGTAAATCATTTATGAAGAATAAAATGTGGTAAACCATAATTACACATAAGTAAGTATATCAACCTATCAACGTTATCGCTTATTTCTCAACCTATTTCCTAATCCATTCCATTTTATTAGTTTTGAAACTTAGATTAAAGCCCCTTTAAAATCAAATACAATATGAACCATTGGTTAGTAAAATCAGAGCCTTTTAAATACAGTTGGGAAAAATTTAATGAAGATGGCCGTACCTTTTGGGATGGCGTTCGGAATTACCAGGCCAGAAACAATCTTAGGGACATGAAAGAAGGCGATTTGGTGCTGTATTACCACAGCAATGAAGGCAAAAATGTAGTGGGCGTAGCGAAGGTGGTGAAAGAATCTTACCAGGACCCTACCACGGATGATAAAAACTGGGTGGTGGTCGATTTGGTACCCGTAGAATCATTAAAAAACCCGGTAACACTGGAGCAGATTAAAGCAGAGCCCAGCCTTTCTGATATCTCATTGGTGCGCCAGGGGCGTTTATCGGTCATGCCTTTAAAAGCTGCGGAATTTGATAAAATTTTAGAAATGGGCAGCTAAGCTGCCGGGATTTCTTCCGTTCTGGTTTTACTTAAGGTAATGCCCAGCGTCATGACAATGCTGGTACCCAAAACCACCAGGAATAAAAAGGATGTACCTACCTCCGGAATCTTCAGTGAAGCGGGCAGGTTAAAATAAAGTAAAATACTGATCAGTCCGCGGGGCGCAATATAGGCGATAGGGGTTAGCCCACCCTTTTTGAAAACCTTCAGGAAGAAAAAACGGACGGCATAAATGGTGATCAGGATAAAAAGTCCGTTGGCCAGTACGGGTTTATCGTTCAGCTCACTGATGTTCATGGTGAAGCCGAAAATCACGAAGAAAAACGTGCGCAAAATAAAGGCACTTTCAGCAGAAAGCTGATAAAGCTGAGATAAATCGGCGGTAAGATTCTTATACAAAAATACCCCCCTGAACCAGGCATTCTGAATGGTATCAGCATTGTTCAGAAACAATCCGGTACTCAGAATTAACACCAATGACGATAAATGGTACGATTGCCCGATGGCGTAAACCAGGATCAGAATGGAAATGATCAGGAAAAACTTAATATGGTGCATCAGTTTACCCATAATATAAAGCAGCACCACGCAGGCAATTGCCGATAAGAGAATAATCAAAAAGGTACTCAGGCCCAGGCCAATAAAAGCCGACGTGGTAATGGAATGGTTGGTGATGGCGAAATTAAACAGGATGATGCCGAGAATATCAGAAAAGGAAGATTCATAAATCACAAATTCCCGGTCTTGTTTCCCCAGGGCGGCCGCAGAGGGGATGGCAATGGCCGAACTGATTACGCTGAACGGAATGGCATTGGCAATACAGGTATATAAATCTTTATGGGTAATCTGGTAAATAATCAGCGTAATGATGGTAACGGTGCCCAGCAAAATGGTTAAGGCAGAGAAGAAAGCACTTTTGATGATTTTATTTTTTTCGCGGTCATATTTCAGCTCAAGTGAACCCTCAAAAACAATGAGGATTAAGCCTACGGTGCCGAGTGTAGGTAAAATAGAGAGGAAATTAAAGGTATGGATGTTCAGGTAATCAACCAGGAAGCGGAGGCCAATACCCAGTAAAAGCAACAGTAAAACCGACGGTACTTTGGTTTTACTGGCCACTAAGTCAAACAGATAGGAGAAGATGACCAATCCGCTTAAAATAATCAGTATGGTATAGGTTGTCATATTTTTTGCGAATGATAAGCTGCTAAAATAAGACAAACAGATGAAGCAGAAAGAAGTTTGATGTAAAATTTAGGCTTTAAAGAAGAGGGCTTTCAGTTCGCTGGCATCATCAGGGTTCATTTTTCCACCCAAAACCAGTCGCAATTGCCTGCGGCGCAAGGCACCGTTAAAAAGTTCCAGCTCTTCGGGCGTTTCCGGAATCAGCTCGGGTACAGGAATGGTCCGGGCACTCTGATCAAGCGCTACAAAAGTATAATAAGCCTCATTGCTTTTCTGGCGTGCACCGCTTGGGATATTTTCTGCCCACACATCTAAACGCACTTCTACAGAAGTATTAAAAGCCCGGGTAACTTTCGCCTCAATGGTAATGACATCACCCAGTTTAATGGGGTGTTTGAAAGATACATTATCAACAGAGGCGGTTACCACAATCCGGTTGCAGTGTTTCTGCGCAGAAATGGCTGCCGCAATATCCATCCAATGCAGTAACCGACCACCCATCAGGTTATTCAGCGTATTGGTATCATTGGGTAATACCAGTTCATTCATGATGGTAAAACTCTCTCTGGCAAATTTATTTTTCAGACTCATAATCCAGCAAAAGTAATCAAAAAGACGGTTAGTTGTTTGGTTGGGTGAGCATTGGTTAGCGGTTTAGTATGGGCTAGGGGAACATGTTGCTGATGAGTGCATTTTTTTCGTGCTAAGCTACCGGCCTGCCACCTGCTTAACTGCTAAACTTCTAACCCAAAATACCCGGCACTAATCCTGCATCACGCTCTCTCTGACTATCGCCAAACAAACGTATATTTACCCTGAAAATAACAGCCGTACATGCAGAATCAAACGCTCATTCAATATTTCCATTGGTATTACAATGAATCAGAAAACTTATGGATCAAAGTGGCGAAAGAGGCTGCTTACCTGAAAGGAATCGGTGTAACGGGTGTTTGGTTGCCTCCGGCCTATAAGGCCAGTACTGGTGGGTATTCTGTTGGTTATGACATTTATGACCTGTTCGATTTAGGGGAGTTTGACCAAAAGGGAAGCATCAATACCAAATATGGATCAAAGGAAGAATATTTGGCCGCCATCCGGGCTTTGCAGCAGCAGGGCATCACTGCCATTGCTGACATTGTTTTTAACCACAAGGCAGGGGCAGATGAGGTGGAGAAAGTAAAGGTAAGAACGGTAAACCCTGAAAACCGGAACGAATTTACCAGTGATGTTTTTGAAATTGAAGCCTGGACGAAGTTTACCTTTCCCAATAGGAAGGGCAGGTATTCTGCTTTTATTTGGGATCATCAATGTTTCAGTGGGGTAGACTGGGCAGAAGACCGTAAAGAAACTGCCATTTATTCCATCCAGAATTTTGTGGGTGAGGGCTTTGAAGAGGTGCCTTCTACAGAGCTTGGAAATTATGATTACCTGATGTTCAGTGATATTGATTTCCGTAACCGGGCGGTGGTTGAAGAATTGAAATATTGGGGGGAATGGGTGGTTAACACGACCAACATTGATGGTTTCAGGCTGGATGCCGTGAAACACATCAACCCTGATTTTATTAAAGAATGGATTGCACACCTGGATACAACCTTTAATAAGCAGTTTTTTATTGTGGCAGAAGACTGGAACGTCGATAATTATGAATCGCAGCTGGAATATATCAAACTGATGGAAGGGCGGACGCAGATTTTTGATTCTTTACTGCACCATAACTTTTTCATGGCGAGCAAAGAGGGGAATACCTTTGACATGCGGACTATTTTTGACAATACCCTGGTGCAGGTGGCACCTGAATCAGCAGTTACTTTTGTGGATAACCACGATTCTCAACCGCTGCAGGCCCTGGAAAGTTATATTGATTTTTGGTTCAGGCCTATGGCCTATGCCATTATTCTGTTGCGTTTACAGGGTATTCCATGTTTATTCTTTCCGGATATATATGGCGGAATTTATGATGATGAAGACAAGGAAGGGGATGAGGTACATATCGAACTGGCCATTTTGCCTGAAGTGGAGGTGATGAGTAAAATCAGGGCTGCGCTTGCCTATGGTGAACAACATGATTATTTCGACCATGGAAACTGTGTGGGCTGGACCCGGGGTGGAGATGATGATCACGAAAATAGTGGCCTTGCAGTGGTGTTGAGCAACAGTGAGGAAGGATACAAAACCATGGAGATAGGAACGCGTTTCGCTGGTAAAACCTTTGTCGATGCCTTAGGTCACCGGCCGCAGGAAGTAGTTATTGATGAAAAAGGCTGTGCCGAATTTCATTGCAATGCCGGAAGTGTGTCGGTATGGGTATTGAAAATGGGGTAAGTTGCTCCCAAACTCGTCGTGGTGTGGAGGTAAAACAGCCTGCCCCGATCCTTCGGCGAAGCCATCTGTCTGGTACGGCTCACTATAAAGATTGCTTCACACCATCACTCAGCCATACTTCGGTTTGCCATGACAATTTACGTTAAATTCGTCAGGCGAGACGACTTTTTCAGCAGGCGAAGCCATCTGTCTGGTACGGCTCACTATAAAGATTGCTTCACACCATCGCTCAGCCCATACTTCGGTTCGCCATGACGATTTACGTTAAATTCGTCATGGCAACGACGCTTTAAGTTGACCATGCCGAACCCTACAGGAAATTATCTTCCGCCCGGTATGCGGCTATAACGGCTAATTCGCCTTCCTTCCCACCTTTTGAATTGCCATGCTCCATGCCCATTACCCCTTTATAGCCTTTGGCATGCAGGTGCTTAAACAGGTTTTTATAATTAATCTCTCCGGTGGTTGGTTCTTTCCTGCCCGGATTATCGCCAATCTGGATATAGGCAATCTCATCCCAGCAACGATCGATGGTTTTAATTAAATCACCCTCGGTGCGCTGCATATGGTAAATGTCGTACAGAATTTTACACGACGGACTTTGCACAGCCTTGCAAACGGCATAGGTTTCATTGGTTTTCTGCAGGAATAACTCAGGCGTATCACTTAAGGTTTCAAGCACCATGACTAAGCCATGCGGTTCAAAAATTTCTGCTCCGGCACGCATGGCATCAATCACATTGGCGAACTGATTGCCGTAGGGTAAATTGCGTTCGTAAAATCCCGGAACCACCGTAAGCCATTTGGCATTGCAGCGTTTGGCCGCTTCAACCGATTTTTTGCAGGTGGCAATAAATTTATCTTTAAACTCTTTTTTACCGGTGGTGAGCGATGTTTTCCAGTTGTCGCCGCCATCTACCACAAAAACCCCCATTCGCATACCGAGTTTAGTCAGCAGTTTTCCGATTTTTTCCTGTTCTTCTACCGGTCGGTTCAGGTAACCGTTATCTTCAATGGAACGGAAGCCTTTATCATACATAAACTGGATCTGATCCAGGAAACTTTTGCCGGCATGGTTTTCAAACATGCCCTGGTGCGGGGCATAATCCATATTGAACACTTTATCTGCTGCGGATGGATCGGATTTCCCGGCGGCAAAGGTATTGGTAATGCCTGCGCCGGCAGTAAGTGCGCCCGCTGTAAGCAGGCTGCTTTTTATAAATTCACTTCTTTTCATTTAGGGATGGTTAAAATGTAAAAGCCGGTTTTAATGTTTTAATATTCTTTTAAATCCTGTACTTAAGGTATCGGCAATCGCACCATCTGGCTGGTGGTACACAAAGTAAGCTTCCAGATTTGGGCGTTCTTCCACAAATTTCAGGGCTTCCTGAAGTTGCATGCCCATTAAGGCATTGTCATAGCCATCAGCGGTTATGGCATCTGCCGCATAAACCGTTACACTGATCATTTCATTTTCCAAAGGATAGCCGGTTTGGGCATTGATCAGGTGAGAAATCTTTTTCTTCCCGCTCTGGTGAAATTTCCTGTAGTTACCCGAAGTGGTAATGGCGCCCTGATTTAAAACCGCAATATGCCTGATGGATGGTGCATCGTTCTGATCGGGACCTTCAATCCCGATTCTCATAGGCGAACCATCTGGCTTTGGGCCTGCAACCCTGATTTCTCCGCCCAATTCAGCGACATAACTTTTAATTCCTTTCTGATCCAGGTAAGCGGCAATTAAATCAACACTGTAACCCTGGGCAATGCCGTTTAAGTCAATCTGGATACAGGGCTTTGTTTTTGTGAGTATACCCTTTTCCAGTTTAAGATTTTGCATGCCCACACATTGGAGGATGGATTTGATCTCTGCGGTATCCGGCACCGTGCTGACCTGCTTGGGTCCAAAACCCCAGACCTGCACCAGCGGCGCAACAGTAATGTCAAATATCCCTTTCGTATCGGCATTGATTTCAAAACTTCTTTGCAACACCGCATTTAAAAAACGATCTGTTCGGATTTGTTTCTCTGCAGCATTAAACTGATTGATCAGCGAACCTTTCTGATATAAAGACATCGACTGATCAATCACTTTTAATAAACTATCAATACCACTTTTGGTTGCCACACTATCCTTTGCATAATATAAGATGGTATAATCTGTTCCCTGTGCCAGTCCGCTGATTTTGTATGCTTTCATTTCATCTACAGAAAATAAAGCAAAAAGTACAGGTAAACACAAGAACAGGATTTTATACATAGGACCTTATAAAACTTTGGTTTTTCCCGGCATAGGAATAGGATAGAGGCCATTCTCATCAGGCATTAATTTCGGGTTGGCATCCCAGGCAAAACGCTCGGGCATTAAACTATTGTTTGCCGCCAGGGCTTCATCCCACTTAATGGTTTGACCCGAATAGGTTGCATAACGCCCCATGATGCCTGAAAAGGTGGTTGTGGCACCATAGTCGGCATTGGTAAATTTATATTCTCCTTTTGATATGGCATCAAAAAGTTCATCATGTTCGGTTTGATAGGGGTTGGCGTTCCCTTTGGTATTGTGGTTATAAATTTCCTTTCCGCTGGCATCCCAGATAATGGCCTGGTTACCTGCCGATAGGTAAACTTTTCCTTTTGTCCCCTGGAAGCTTTCATCAACCCGGTTTCGGGTGCCTTCAAAATGCCTGCACTGGCTGTAAATCTTTACCCCATTGGCATAGGTAAATTCATTGGCATGGTTATCATAAATTTCACCATAGTCTTTTCCGGTGCGCCAGGCCCTGCTTCCTGTACCTTCTACTGAAATGGGGTGCTGCCCGGTGATCCAGTTGGCGATATCAATGTTATGTACATGTTGTTCTACGATGTGATCGCCACATAACCAGTTAAAATAATACCAGTTGCGCATCTGATACTCCATCTCTGTTTGGTTCGCCGTACGTGGACGAACCCAAACCCCGCCACTGTTCCAGTATACCTGGCCGGAAACGATGTCTCCGATGGCACCATCCTGAATGCGTTTCATGGCTTCACGGTAATTACTCTGGTATCTTCTCTGTAAACCCACCACCACGTTAAGCTTTTTCTTTTTGGCTTCTTCTGCCGCGGCCAATACTTTTCTGATGCCTGGTGCATCTACGGCAACCGGTTTTTCCATGAATACATGTTTACCTTGTTTTACCGCTTCTTCAAAGTGAATGGGCCTGAAACCCGGAGGCGTAACCAGCAAAACGACATCTGCCAGGGGGATGGCTTTCTGATAGGCATCAAAACCCACAAACTGGCGTTCTTTCGGGACATCCATTTTGGCGGCAAACTTGCTGCTTAACGATTGGTAACTGCTATCCAGCCGATCCTGAAAAGCATCGGCCATGGCCACTAATTTTAAATTGAATTTGGTGCTTAACGCCTGGAATGCGGCACCTGTTCCGCGGTCGCCACAACCGATCAGTGCAATTTTGATGGTATCGCTACCCGCTGCATAAGCACCTGCAAGGGGGATGCTGCTTAAAATGGCGCCACCGGCCAGCAGGGCAGAGGCTTTTAAAAAATCGCGTCTTTCGTGTACGTTTGGTTCTTTTTTCATGCTTGGTTTATATTGGTTTGGTCAATTGGTATTATAAATCTTTAATCGGTTGTTTATTGTAATAGGCATCAATTTCAGCTTTTGACGGTGTTTTGGCCGGGCGAACTAAACGGATGCCGACAAAGGGTGCTTCAGGAAACCACCAGTTGCTTTTAGGGATTTGCGGGTCCAGTTGTTTCCAGGAGGGATCTGAAGCCAGCCGTACAGCAGAGGTGAGGTTTTCCGGCGTTTCATCATACGAACCACCGCGAACAGCATTCGGGTAAAGCTGATTGGGGATGGCCACGGGATTAACCGCCACTTTTGCTTGATCTCTGGCATAAAAATCAGCAATATACTGGTCGTATGTCCATTCGCTAACGTTGCCGTGCATATCAAACAGCCCCCAGGCATTGGCTTTTTTTTGTCCCACGGGATGCGTTTTATTGTCGCTGTTGGCTTTATACCAAGCATAATCTTTCAGGTTGGCCTGGTCGTTACCAAAAGAATAATCAGTGGTGGTACCGGCCCGGCAGGCATATTCCCACTCTGCCTCGGTGGGCAGGCGGTAAAACACACCGGTACGTACATAAAGCCATTTGCAGAATTGAATGGCGTTGTACTGGGTCATGGCTACAGCAGGCTGATGTTCCTTGCCCATGCCAAAAGTCATGTCTAAATAGGGTTTAGTAGGGCGGGTAACGGCATCTACTTCTGCAGGAATGGTACCGATACTGGCTTGTTTCTCGTAATCCCGGTAAAGGAAGGGTTCAAAAATATCCCAGGTTACTTCATGTTTACCCATCCAGAAAGCATCCAGCTTAACCTCATGAAGGGGTTGTTCATCTGGCTTGCCGTTTTTACTGCCCATTTTAAAAGTGCCGGCCGGGATGGACTGCATATCAAAGCTTAATTTGGTTCCGTTGATGGATTGGGTGTATGACTTTGAATCCTGGGCAAAGTTTTGCCCGTGTACAGTGATGATTAATGCCAGTGCAAAAATTCTCTTCAACATATAGATTGGTTAGACACACCTTTTAACAGGTGTTTTTAAATTACTCAATAATCTGATGACTAAAGTAATTATCCCATTTTAAAATGAAGAAAATTTATGTAACAATAAAGGTGTAAATGACAATTATTATTTATGCTAAAAGGTTTTATCTGCCTTCCGGAATCTTATTGCTTAAACTGGTGTAACCCACTAGGGTATCCCAGCGTGCACCCGGGCGGCGATAATAAACAAAAATCTGGTAACTGTTTTCTGTTTGAAAGAATGATCCTTCAAATGGCTGGGTTTCTACTGTTTTGGTATCTTTATTCAGCCAGGTGTATTCATAATCATATAAGCCCTGTTTCATTAAGATGGTTGCATAAAACTGCTTTCGGTCAGCATCATAAATCAGCTGATTTTCTTTGTTCAGTGCATAATTGTTAAAACGGCCGATCACGTAAGCCTCGCCATTGGCACCTGGTGCGGCAGCATTCAGGGTAAAAAGTACATCGATGTATTCTGATTCTGTTTTATCATCCCTGCCATCGGTGTTGCGGATAAAGAAGTTGCCGTTTTCATCAAACTGATTACCGAAAGCACCGGTGTTTCGGGGTGCATCTCTGAAAAGCATTACATTCACAGTCTGGTTGTCGCGGTAAATATCTTTTACATTTTCTGCTTTGTACCGCAGGCTTCTGGTATCAAATTTTCTGAATTCGTTATTTCCCGGAAAATCATTGGTGTTGATATCGTTGTAAACCAGCTGATTCGGACGGATAAAAGCCGGACGGGTATTAACCACTGCCGTATTCGGATCAAAATTTTGCATCACCACTGCTTTGATGTCCTGGTAAGGATTTGCAATCTGCATGGTATAATTGATGCTGAAATTAATTTTCTGCCGTGCGTTCCGGTCTGCCACCTGTAAGGGATTGGTGATCTCGCCCGCAACGGCTACCTGGCTATCCAGAATATAAAAACGCTGTGAAATAACAGGCTTACTTTTATCGTTGTCCAGGTAAACTTTAAGCATATAATTGCCGCTGATTTTCGGTTGGATTTGTGTATTTGGCAGGCTGATTTCGTAATGGGTATATTTTCTGACGGTGTTTGAGGAATAGCGGTAATCAATGACGCGGTCATCATTGAAACCATCCAGATAATCTGTGGTGGAGATTCTGGAAGATTGCCAGTCGGAAGTACAATGCTCAATCGTGTACCAATAATTTTTGGTTCCACCCAGCAGGTCATCAAAAGTCAGCATGATTTTTTCTGCCGAATTCAACGTAATTACCGGGATGCTTTGCTCTTTTAAATGGTTATAGCAAATTACCGTTTTGATGTTGGGCAGGTATATTTTGTTCTCGTTGCTGAAAGTTTGCTTGTTTTGCGCAAAGGCCAGGGAAGAGATAAAAAATAAAAGGATGACGATCAGTTTTTGCATAAGTAAATGTAGTGAGATTCATCGTAAAGTCGTCTTTGAGAAGCAGATCTTTCATCTGCTGAAGCGATTTCCCTTTGATGGGCCTGCAAAAGAGATGGCTTCGTCGACTGAGAAGCCTCTTCTCAAGGATGATTTGGCTGGTAGAATTGACTTACTAAACTTGATAAAAAAAAGCCACAGAAATACTCCTGTGGCTTCCGTCAATATTAAAAATTATTTAACCTTCCAGCTCCATAATTTCAGCAGCTAAGGTTTCCCATTTAGCCTGATGCTGATCCAGATCTTTTTTGGTAGCTAAATAACGCTTATTTGCTTCCGCCAGTTTATCCGCTTTGCCATAAACATTTTCATCAGCCAGTTCTGCCTCAATATTTTTTACGGATGTTTCCAGTTCAGCAATGGAAGTTTCTGTTTTCTTCAATTCATCATTCAGTTTTTTTAGCTGACTGGCGGTATTTGGTGTAGCAGGTTTAGGTTCTTCCTTTTGCTTTTCAGGCATCTTTACCGGTATCGGTTTTGAAACCGGAATTTCACGTTTGCTGTTCCATTCTTCATATTCCTCATACGTGCCCGGATATTGCTTAATTTTTTCGCCTTCAATAAACCAGATTTTATTGGCCACATTATCCAGGAAATACCTGTCGTGAGATACCGCAATGAAAGTACCCTCAAACTGTTCCAATGCCTGAATCAGGATGTTCACCGACTGAATGTCCAGGTGGTTGGTCGGCTCATCCAGAATCAGGAAGTTCGAATCTGTGGTTAGGGATTTGGCCAAGGCCACACGTGATTTCTCTCCACCCGACAGTACCTTTATTTTTTTGAACACATCATCACCTGTAAACAGGAAACAGCCTAAAATACTGCGCAATTCGGTATCACTGTGTTTTGGCGCAAATGCCTGTAATTCTTCCAGGATGGAATTTTCAAGGTGTAAGGATTCCAGCTGGTGCTGTGCAAAGAAAGTGGTAGTTACATTATGCCCGGTTTCGCAAAAACCTTCAGATTTCTCCGTGCCTGCAATCATCCTCAGTAAAGTGGATTTACCCTTTCCGTTGGCACCGATTAAGGCTATTTTATCGCCTTTTTCAATCACAGCCTCTGCATCTTCTAAAATATGAACATTAGGGTAATGCTTGGTGGCATGTTCAATCCGAACCACATGGCGGCCGGATGGCTTGGTGAATTTAAAGCTGAAATTTACCGTTGGGTTATCATCATCTACATCATCCACACGCTCCATTTTATCCAGGGCTTTCATGCGTGATTGAGCCATTTTCGCCTTTGAAGCTTTGGCTTTAAAACGCTCAATTAAACGCTCTTCCTGTTTAATCTTCGCCTGCTGGTTTTTAAATTCGCCTTTCTGGATCTCTCCGCGTAATGCTTTTTCTTCTACATAAAAGCTGTAATTACCGGCATATACCGTTAACTTACCTTTACGTGATTCAACGGTGCGGTTTACGATTTTATCTAAGAAGTACCTATCGTGTGATACAATGACGATGGCACCTTCAAAACCCATTAAATAGTTTTCCAGCCATTTAATGGAAGGTAAATCCATGTGGTTGGTAGGCTCATCCAGCAGGAGGATATCAGGGTTTTGCAAAAGAATTTTGGCCAGCATTACCCGCATGCGCCAACCTCCTGAAAAGGTATTTAGCGGACGTAACTGATCGGCTGTACTGAAACCCAGACCAGCCAGAATTTCATTGGCCCTGTATTCGATGTTGTAACCATCAAGTGCCTCAAATTCCTGCTGTTTATCACTCAGTTTATATAAAACTTCCTCACTGTAATCTGTCTCTATTTTTTTAAGCAGCTCTTCAATTTCATCATGCAGCTTGTTCTGGCGCTCAAAAGCTTCCATGGCCACGTGCAAAATGCTATGGTGTGAATCGTAAGAGAGTAAATCCTGGTTAAGGTAACCGATTTTCAGGTCTTTAGACATGGAAACTGTACCCGAACTCGGTGCGTATTCGCCCACAATTATTTTTAGAAGTGTGGATTTTCCCGTTCCGTTTGCACCAATTAAGCCAGCCCTGTCTCCTGGTTTAATGTGCCAGTTGGCCTCATCATATAAGGCTCTGGAGCCAATCAGGAATGTTAAATTATTTATTGAAATCATTTCGGCTGCAAAAGTACGAATTTTAAAGGCTTTTTTTAGTTTCAAAATGAAATTGGAAATGAAAAGAATTTCAGTCCATTTTATAAGTAAATGGAATAAGATCAGGCTGTGTCTTGCCTGCAATTAACTGCATCTGGTTTACGATTGTACCCTAACTTGTAGTCATTACCCTTCTTTTTAAATAGTGACGCGATTGCTGATGGAAATGATTGATCAGTTAAATTATGTACCATTTGAGTGAAGTGAACTCAAGATTAGTAATATATTTGGGCGCAAAGCAATTGATATGAAAAACGAAAACATTAAGATCATTGACACTGAACTGTTGTCAGATAACTGGTATACTTTAAATAAAGTCACTTTCGAATACCATAAAAAGGATGGATCAGTGGAGACCCAGAGTCGCGAAACCTACGACAGGGGCAACGGTGCAACCATTTTACTTTATAATAAACAGGCAAAAACCGTTGTTTTGACCCGTCAGTTTCGCCTTCCCACCTATGTAAACGGGAATGAAAACGGCATGCTGATTGAAACCTGTGCCGGCTTGCTGGACCAGGACAATGCTGAAACTGCCATTAAACGCGAAACAGAAGAAGAAACGGGTTATAAAATTACAGATGTAAAAAAAGTGTTCGAAGCCTACATGTCGCCGGGTTCTGTGACGGAAATCCTGTATTTTTTTGTGGCTGAATATTCAAAAGAAATGAAAGTGGGTGATGGCGGCGGACACCATGAAGAACAGGAAAATATTGAGGTGTTGGAAATGTCTTTTGATGATGCGGTTAGCATGATTGCAACAGGCGAAATTAAAGATGGAAAAACCATAATGCTTTTACAATATGCGCAGCTTCATCATTTATTGGATTAAGGATGCCAGATAACAAAGGCTATGATTCCTTTTAGCAAAAGAATAAATAAATTTTGAAAAGCAGGGAAACTGCTTATCTTTGTACTGTAACAAAAAATATTACAGATGAACAGCCGGTTTCCAGTTTCCCTGCATATCCTCACTTTGCTCCATGATGCGAAAGGGCAGGTGATGAGTTCGGAATACCTGGCTGGAAGCATTAACATTAATCCGGTGCTGGTGCGCAAAGAAATTATGAACCTGCGCAAGCATGGCTTTGTCGATAGCAAAGAGGGGAAAGGCGGCGGTTCTTTTTTAGCGAAGAATGCAGCAGATATTAATCTAGGGGAAGTGTATACTGCTGTAAAATCAGATCATATTTTGGGGCAGCATAAAAAGGATCCCAATCCGAAATGCCCGATTGGAAGACAGATCAATCAGCATTTAACAGATTTGTATACGCAGGCTGAACAGGCTCTGATTGAAAACCTGTCTAAACAAACACTGGCAGATTTTGCCTTGAATTTCAATTAAAATTTTTTAACCTTAACTGTAATAAAAATTATTACAATATTAAATCACAATTAAATTTTAAAAACATGAAAGTAGCATTGATTGGCGCATCGGGTTTTGTAGGTAAAGCCCTTTTGAATGAACTGGTAAGTCGCGGAAACGAGGTAATCGCCATTGCCCGTGACACCGATAAAATTGAAAGTACAGATGAAAAAGTAACAAAAGTTGCCGCTGATGTATTAAATACTGATGCATTAGCTGCGGCTTTAAAGGGTGCAGATGCAGTGGTAAGTGCATTTAATCCAGGCTGGACCAATCCAAACCTTTATCACGATACGGTTGCAGGAGCTGAGGCTATTCAGGCAGGTGTTAAAGCTTCAGGTGTTAAACGTTATATTTTTATTGGGGGTGCCGGTACTTTACAAATCGATGGTCACCAGTTGGTAGATGGACCTGATTTTCCTGCAGATATTAAACCTGGTGCCACAGCGGTTAGGGATTACTTTAACACATTAAAAAAAGAAACAGATCTGGACTGGGTATTTTTTAGTCCGGCTATTGAAATGCATCCTGGGATTACCATTGGCCGCACGGGTAAGTACCGTTTAGGCAAAACTTCCCCGGTTTTTAATGAAGAAGGTCGTTCGATATTATCTGTTGAGGATTTATCCATCGTAATTGCCGATGAGCTGGAAAAAAATGCACATCATCAAGAACAATTTACAGCAGCATACTAAAAAATACAGGATGCCTGAAAAGTGGTGATGTGGTGTCGGGATTAGGGTAAGCGATTGTCCGATTTCCGTATTACATCATCCCTTTTTTCCATATTTTATTTATCTTCGTGGCATGTATCGCCTGATTAAACCAATCTTCTTCAAATTTGACCCTGAGAATGTGCATTACTTTGTGGTTAAGCGGCTCAAATGGTTTAATGATAAGTTTCCTTTAGGCAAAACCATCATCCGGAGCAGTTTTGATATTAACATCAAAGGTCTGGAAAAAGAGGTTTTCGGCATTAAATTCAGAAATCCGGTTGGATTGGCCGCTGGTTTTGATAAGAATGGTGAATATGTAGAAGCATTGAGTAACCTTGGATTTGGTTTCGTGGAAGTAGGTACCGTTACCCCAATGCCACAGCCGGGCAATGATAAACCCAGGATGTTCCGCTTACCTAATGATGAGGCACTGATCAACCGTATGGGGTTTAACAATAAAGGTGTGGATGTGATGGCTGAGCGTTTGCGCTTGCTTAAAGACAGGCATCCTGATATTGTGGTTGGCGGAAACATTGGTAAAAACAAGGCTACACCAAATGAAGATGCGGTAAGTGACTATATTAAATGCTTTGATCGGCTTTTTGATGTAGTAGACTATTTTGTCGTGAATGTGAGTTCTCCCAATACACCTGGTCTTCGCGAATTGCAGGAAAAGGAGCCACTAAAAAACATTCTGAATACCCTCCAGCAACGTAATCGCAAAAATGATATTTCACGTCCGATTTTATTAAAGATAGCACCTGATTTGACGGATGCCCAATTGGATGATATTATTGAGATTGTTGCAGAAACCAATATTGCCGGTATTATCGCCACCAACACCACCATCAGCAGAGCGAATTTAGCTACAGAAAAAGTTTTGGCAGGGGAAACGGGTGGTTTAAGTGGTAAACCGGTAAAAGAGCGGTCTACAGAAGTGATCAGATACCTCTCCGAAAAATCAAATAAAGCTTTCCCGATTATTGGCGTGGGTGGCATTCATTCTCCTGAAGATGCGAAAGAAAAACTGGATGCTGGCGCTTGTCTGATTCAACTGTATACTGGCTTTATTTATGAAGGACCGGGATTAATTAAATCCATCTGCAAGTCGCTGATAAAATAAAGTTTTCTGTTTATCCTTAGGTTGCCTTCAGTATACATCGTTTACTGACGCATCTAGAATTTTAAGTCAGCAGATCAATTTAAATGTAAAATCTCTAAGGTTGTTTGTTCATCTTAAAAACAGTTTCTCCTGTTAATGATTTCTTTTCCAATGAATGATTTTAAACTTTAGCGTATCGTAAAATAAGCCTAATACTAAAATTATGGTTGGTATGAATAAATTGTGCAGGCCAAGAGAAGGGTAAGTGAGGCCACCAATAACACCACCCATAAAAAAGAAGCAGATTATTCTTAATCGTAATTGCGTGTTTGTGATTAATTTTCTTCTTTGCTCTTCAGTTTTGCGAAAAAATAATTGTGAAAGTTCAATGCCGAGATCTGTAAATAAGCCAGTTAAGTGGGTAGTGCGAATAAGTGCGCCAGAAATTCTTGTGACTAATGAATTTTGTAACCCCATGGCAAACAATAAACTGCAGGCAATTAAATTCGGGTTTTCTGTAATTAACGTTTTGCCGAATAAGGCAACAAGAAATAAGATAATACATTCTATGATGGTAGGTATAACAAAAACATAGCGCATGTTCTTTCTGGATATGATTTCTATCAAAAAACTGGATGTAAATGAACCTAAAAAGAAAAAGAAGATATAAAGAAAATACGCCATGCTCGCGCCAAAATGAAGTTTAAAAACCTCATCTACAAAAAATGCAAAATGACCAGTAACATTTGTGGTTAATTTTTGGACGGCTAAAAAACCGGAAACATTTACCACACCGGCAACGAAAGACAAGAGAGAAGCAATTTTTAGGTTATGACTTAATGTTCTTGATTTTCCGTGATGCGTAAACATTTAATTTTATTGATGCTATAAATTTACATCAAATTTTAACCAATAAAAAAGCATCCTTTGATCAGAAGGACGCTTTAAATCTTTAAGAAGAATTTCTTTCTAAAAACTACTTTGCTAAACCAGCTAAAACAGCATTGTTTTTAGCCAATTGATCGTTTTTAGGTTGAGCAGAACGGCTTCCTAACTCGATATTAGTTGCTCTTTTTAAAAATGCTACCTCTTGGTGAGCTGTATTTTTATTTCTTCTGTCTTTTCTTTTTAATCTGGTAACTGCCATGGTAATAACCTTTTAATTATTTTATTTGTACAAATGGAGGTCGAGAGCGGATTCGAACCGCTGTAGAAGGTTTTGCAGACCTCTGCCTAGCCACTCGGCCACTCGACCTTTAAATTCAAGGTTGCAAAAATAGCAATTATTACTAAGTCCGCAAATAATATCGCAATAAATATCTATTTAATTTTTAATCCTCACGATTTCAGTGCAAAAAATAGCCGCGCTTACGGCAACATTCAATGATTCTGCCGCCCCAATCCGGGGGATGGTTACAGGATAATTGATTTTTTTGATCACATCAGCTGAAATTCCTTTCCCTTCATTGCCGAGTACCACCAATCCTTCCTGGCCCCAATTCGTTTTGTAAATGGAATTTCCCTCCAGCAGGGCACCAAAAACCGGAATATCATTGTTCGCCAGTAAAACGGGCAGGTCTTCATAAAATAAGTTAACGCGAGCCAGGGAGCCCATGGTGGCTTGTACCGTTTTAGGATTATAAGCCTCAACTGTATCTATTGAGCAAATGATATTTTCAAAACCAAACCAATCTGCCGTTCGGATAATGGTGCCCATATTTCCAGGGTCCTGAATGCCATCCAGTACCAGTGTGAATTTATTTTTAAGGTCTTTTTGAGTGGCTGTTTTAGTTTCGGGTATTTTAACTAAGGCTAAAAAACCTTGCGGGGTTTGTAAAGTACTAATCTTGCTTAATTCAGCGTTGTTTACTTCAAATAAGTTTATATTTGCAGGTAATTTGGGTAAATGTTGATATTGCTCACCAATGTAGTAAATGGTGTCAATCCGGTAATCTGATGATATAAATTCTTTGATCGATTTTATGCCTTCAACCAGGAACAGCCCATTTTCTTTACGATACTTTTTTTGATGTAATGATTTAATAAAACTAATCTGTGATTTTGAAAGCATATCAATCCTCTATATATTCTAAACTGAAAAGTCCTGCAATATTACTATTATTTATTGTTTTAATACAGGCCTGTTCCTCCACAAAATACATTGCCGATGATCAGTCCATTGTTAAAAAGGTAACCATTGATAGTGTGGATAAAAGATTTGAAGAGCAGGCATACAATTATGTACAGAAGGATATCAGGCCGCTTTCTGCCTTTAGCATCAATGTACCCCTGTATAATCTTTTTAACACGAAGGACGGACGTTATAAAACCAATAATATAAAACCATTTGGTACACCGCCAGCCATTTTAGATAGCACGCTGGTTGAAATTTCCAGAAATCAGATTGAAAAGTTTTTAGCAGGTAAAGGTTATTTTTCAGCAAAGGTTACCGCAGATGTAGCGGTGAAAAATAAAAAAGCTGAAATCAGATTTAAGGCCAGCCAGGGGAAACCCTCCTATATTGATAAAATATCAGACTCAATATTTACTCCGAGTGTAAAAAGTGTTTACCATAGCACCAAGCCTTCTTTTTCACGTTTGCACGAGGGCATGCAATATGATGTAGATTCACTTACCTATGAGCGTGAGCAGATTTATCGGGTAATGAAAGAAAACGGCTATTTTTATTTCCTTCGTCCATATGTAAATTTTGATGTGATCGAAACTGAAAAACCTGAAAAAGTTGATTTAAGATTAAACATTACCGATCCGCCTAAAGGACCTCATAAACAGTATAATATCGATTATACGCATATGATTATTGCACCCAGTCCGGATGGCTTTCCCGATTCGGTAAGAAGTAAATTGAGTAAAGATACTGTTGGGGGTATTATTTTTACTGATTTTTCTAAAAGATACAGAAGAAATCCAATTGTAAGATATGATTTTCTGAAAAAGGGTGATATGTTTGATATCCGGAATGAAAACTTAACTTATGATCGTCTTTATGAATTGAACATTTTTAAAAATGTAAAAATCGATTATTATAACCGCGACAGCACATCCAATAAAATTATTCCGATTATATTACTCACACCACAAAAGGTAATGAGTAATCGGGTAGAAGGGGAGGTGCCCTTTAATGGCGGTACAGTGGGCTTTAACCTCAGTAATACCTACACTAATAATAACCTGTTTAGGGGGGCTGAACGTTTCGAACTACAGGTTAAAGGTGGCTTGCAATCACGTATAGGAAATGGCTCGAAGCCTTTTAAAGATATTTATCAGCGCGATTTTTCAGTAAGTGCCAGTATTTCCGTACCCAGGTTAATCATTCCTTTCTATAATCCTGAACTGGGCGGGAACGGAATGCCACATACGACTTTTTCGTCAAGTTATATCTATGCCCTGCAAAAGGACATTTCTGTCAGAAATATATTTATTAATTCCGTAACTTATGACTGGTTCGAAACCAAATCAAAGCTTCACTCTTTTACGCCATTGAATTTTGAATACCGGTTTGGAAATATTGAGCCGGGTGTAGATTCTGTTACTTTAAATAACAATATTTATTACGCTGCATTACTGAACCGGAAAGATTTTACGCTGGGAATGAAATACGTTTACACTTTAAACAACGACAAGCTAAATCAATACCGCACGTTTGTTTATTTAAGAGGGGGAATTGATATTGCAGGTAATTTACTACAGGCCATAACCAGTATTACAGGCGCAGAACGTGACCCCAACAGGAGCAATACAGCCAAAATTTTTGGTTTGCCCTTTAATCAATATGTAAGACCTGAAGTTGATTTGAGATGGTACAAGCACCTGGGCGGAGAAAAACAATTTATTGCCAGGTTAAATGCAGGGGTCGGATATGCTTACGGTAATGCCATCAATTATGGAATTCCGTTTGAAAAGCTGTTTTTTGCCGGAGGATCAAGCGGGATCAGGGCATGGCAGGCCAGAACTTTAGGGCCCGGTAATTACAACCGTGAAGTCATTTCCACTCCGGAAGCACGTAAAGCTTTTTTTGGTCTGGATCAATTGGGAGAGATGAAAATTGAAACCAATTTTGAGTATCGCTGTACCCTGGTGAGGAATTTTTTGGGAGCCAAACTAAAAGGAGCCGCTTTTGTTGATGCAGGTAACGTTTGGAACCTCAATAATTCAAGCTTTATATTTAATGTTGATGAGGCAGAGCGGGAAAAGACCTTGTTTAAACTAAGTAAATTAGCTCAACAGGTAGCCATTGGAACAGGTATTGGTTTCAGGTACGATGTGCAGTATTTTGTTTTTCGTTTTGATGTTGGCATAAAGCTAAAAGATCCTCAGTTTTCAGGTAACGATCAATGGGTAATTGGTAAGTTATTTTCAGGAACAAAAGAATTTAAGGATAGTTATAATGCTACCCACTCGCCAGATACTTATCGTTTTGTTCAATATAATTTTGGAATCGGAATGCCGTTTTAATTAACTGAAAAGATCAAAGTTATTTGGATTATCTCTGGGGTTTTTAAACAGAAATTCTCTGTATGGCTGCCATCTTTTATTTATATGCTTATAAACGGAAAATCCGGTTACTAAAAATTCTCTTTTAAACTTCCGGTCTTTAAATGTTTTAACGATCTCTTCAAAAACAGCAGGCTTTACATCTTTGAAGGCCAATGTTAAATGTGGCGTAAATTTAAAGTTATCCTTTTCCATCAATAACTTTAAAGGTTTTAAAGCAGCTTTAATCTGCGCCTGAAGAAACATAATGCCTTCATTTTGTGCCACATCCAGATAGAAGGTGTGTGGTGGAAATGAACTGAAATTATAGAGCACCTGAATAAAAGCATCCTGAAAGATCGTAGTAGACAGCGCATTGAAAAAACGGTCTTCCATCTGTGAAGACGTAATTTTCACTGGGTTATAAAGCGTAATGTGTGCAGGACGCTTCAGGGATTCATAAACCTTAAATGCTGAAGAAATATAAGTTCTGATTTCATCGATATCTTCCACAATTGAAGGAGGCGGAACCAGACAAACTAAGTATAAATTTTCCATATATTAAGGATCAGTATTTAAATCAAACGATTCATTTTCTGCTGATAGAACAGTGGTTAATTGTTTAAAGTTTTTAATGCCTGCCAGAGTTTAATTTCATATTCAGAAATCATCTATCTTCCGGTCAAACAACTTAAGGTTGTAATTGTTTAAGCTTTCGCCTGAGGGCAAGCTTTCAATTCATATCAGATAAATTAATAACTAAAAAAATGAAATTAACAATTAAACTATTAGTGGTGGCAGTTGCCATTTCATTTGCAGCCTGCAAAAGTGGAGATAAAAAGAAGGAAGATGGAGCAAAAACGGAATATGCGGATGCCGACAATGATGATGCCAATCAAATTGTAGAGTATAATAATGTTTTGGTAGGTTTAACCGATAAAAACAATGAATACTTAAAAAGACTTGATGAGAATTTGCAGAAGATAGCAAAAGGGCTAAACAATCCCAATGATCGGTTTGCCTTTATCGGTATTGTTTCACCTTATTCTTCATCTGCTTTTAGCCATTCAAAACTTAAACCAGAAACACCACCATCTGCTTTAAGCAGTGACGACCAGAAATACTTTAAAGAAAATGTGGCTGGTTTGAATCAAACATTTACAAAAATAAAGGATACTTATAAATCTTTAGATGATTATCTAAAGGCTGAAGATTGGAAGGACGACAAAAGTGTTAAAGGTAAAAAGCTGATTGATTCTATTTATTCGATGAGTAAAGCTTACTATCAATATGACGAGAATGTTTTGGCCAAACTTGAAGCTATTGGAGATGATGCAGAAAGGACTATTTTAAAAACACATCCTTTAAAAGAATATATTTTTGCGATGAAAGATGATAGAAAGGCTGTAGGGGAGTTTAACAAGCTGCTAATTGGCTCTAAGAATTTTAAGGTGGATGAGTCTAAAATAAAATCAGCTTATGAAGCGCTGGATGCACAAAATAAAAAACATACCGAAATGGATGCCCCTGATGCTACAAAATTCCCAAGTAAAGACGGATCTTTTAAACGCTTTAATGAAAGTTTCAAAGATTACCTGATCGAGGCAAAAAAAACAATCAGAGATGCTTCTGCTTCAGGAAAATTAACTGAAAGCGATATAGAAGATTTAGTGCGGAAGCATGAATATATGCGTACTACTTATAACTACTTTGTAGGTTAGTTGGTAGAAGAAAATTGTATTGCCAGCTGAAAAGCTGCGTTGCAATGAAGATTTTTTTTACTTTCAGTGCTAGAATTTTAATATAATAAAAAACCCGGTAGCTTTGCCATCGGGTTTTTTGTTATATTCTTTTAGAAAAGGAATTACTCAAAATATTCTTTCATTCTTTCGAAGAAGCTTTTATCATTTTTACCTGGCTGAGGCTTAAAGTTAGGTGATTCACGTAGTTTTTCTAAAACATTACGCTCTTCGCTGCTTAGTGCTTTTGGTGTCCAGATATTAATGTGAATGATTTCATCGCCTCTGTGGTATGAATTCACTTCAGGTAAGCCTTTACCTTTAAGGCGCAATAACTTGCCACTTTGCGTGCCCGGCTCGATTTTTATTTTAGCCTTTCCGTCAATCGTTGGCACTTCTATGCTTAAACCTAATGCCGCATCAACAAAACTTAAATGAAGGTCATAAACAATGTTATTTCCCTCACGCTTTAGGGTTTCATGTGAGGTTTCTTCAATTAAAATAATTAAATCCCCAGGGATACCACCATTTGGAGCCGCATTTCCTTTTCCACTCATGCTTAACTGCATGCCTTCGCTTACACCGGCGGGAATGTTTATGGTAATGGTTTCTTCTCCGCGCACTACACCGTCGCCGTGGCAAACATTACATTTAGCGGTTATCTGCTGTCCGCTACCATTACAGGTAGGGCAGGTAGATGCTGTTTGCATCTGACCTAGAATGGTATTTGTTACACGTCTCACCTGTCCGCTACCACCACAGGTACCACAAGTACTTACAGAAGACTGGTCTTTAGCACCAGTGCCATCGCAGGTTTTACAAACAACCAGTTTGTTTACCTTTATCTTCTTTTCTGCGCCATGCGCAATTTCTTCCAGCGTTAATTTAACTTTAATGCGAAGATTAGAACCTTTGGCTACTCTGCGGCCACCACGTTGCTGACCACCGCCTCCTCCACCGCCAAAAAAGCTTTCAAACGGATTATGTCCGCCAAAAATATCTCCAAAATTACTGAAGATATCATCCATGTTCATATTACCACCGCCATAGCCGCCTGATGCACTGCTGCCTACTCCGGCATGACCAAACTGATCATAACGTTGTTTTTTTTCAGGACTGCTTAAAACTTCGTAAGCTTCTGCTGCCTCCTTAAATTTATCTTCTGCGGCTTTATCACCAGGGTTTTTATCCGGGTGATATTTAATGGCCATTTTCCGATAGGCTTTCTTTATCTCATCAGCTGCGGCACTTTTGCTAACGCCTAATACATCGTAATAATCTCTTTTACTCATCTTCTTTTTAAAATGATTGAATTATTGAAGGATTGAATTAGAGAATGTATAAACCATTCAATCACTCGATCATTCTGGCATTCAATAATTAATTTATGCTCCTACCACCACTTTAGCAAAGCGGATCACATTATCATTTAAGGTATAGCCTTTTTCCACTTCATCAATTACTTTTCCTTTTAAATCCTCGCTAGGAGCAGGAATATTTGTAATGGCCTCATGGAAATCGGTATTAAAAGGCTCATTGATGCTTGATACATCTTTTAGGCCTTTTTGTGCAAGTGTGTTTTTTAATTTGGTGCTAACCAATAGGATACCCTCTTTAACGGGGGCTACGTCAGCTGCAGTTTCCATCGCTTTTAAGGCGCGGTCGAAATCATCCAGAACGGGTAATAGCGATACGATTACATCTTTTCCTGCCGTTTGCAATAACTCTACACGCTCTTTTTGGGTACGGCGTTTATAGTTATCAAATTCGGCATATAATCTTAAATATTTATCATTAAGCTGTTGAACTTCAGCTTGTAATTTTTCTTCTGCCGATAATTCAGGAGCTTGTTCGGTATCATTTACCGTTGCATCAGTTGGTTCTGCATTTTCTACAGGGTTTTCTGATGTATTTTCAGGATTTACTATATTTTCGTCTTTATCGTTATTTTTCTTCTTATTAAACATAATATACAGGCTGAATTTTTTGTGTTAGTGTCAACTATTTTGCCATTAACGTAAATCAGCCAAGCTGGCAGATTTATTTGGAATAATCTGAACAGATTGACAGCAGACATAAGTTTGCATACTTCTGATTTACGATTTTGGCAGAATGAATTAGGGTTACTGATTTACGATTTTGACAAGATTCCTATCTAAAATCTAATTCTACAAATCTAAAATCCCCTGCGCACCTTCCAATACTACGCCATTTTCGCATTTAATAATGCGGGAAGGAAAGGTACGAATGATGTGATAATCGTGTGTTGCCATTAAAACAGCTGTTCCGGCCTGACTGATTTGTTTTAAAAGGGTTACAATTTCTGCTGATGTTTCAGGATCTAGATTTCCTGTTGGCTCATCAGCGAGGATAATTTCAGGATCATTTAACAGCGCCCTGGCAATTACAATCCGCTGTTGCTCACCACCTGAAATTTCGTGTGGCATTTTCCTGATTTTTGAACGTAAGCCTACTTTATCCAGCACATCTTTAATCCGTTCACTAATTAGTTTGGCATCATTCCATCCGGTGGCTTTTAGAACAAACTCGAGGTTTTTTTCAATTGTCCTATCTGTAAGCAGTTGAAAATCCTGAAAAACTACACCCAGTTTGCGGCGTAAAAACGGCACCTGGCTTTCCTTTAAATTTTTCAGATCAAAACCTGCAATATTTCCTTCGCCATTACCAATGTGTAAATCGCCATATAATATTTTCAGTAAGCTACTTTTGCCTGAACCGGTCTGGCCGATTAAAAAAATGAATTCATCTTTTTCGATATGTAAATTTACGTTAGAAAGTACTAAGTGTTTCTGTTGAAAAACATCAACATTGCTCAAGTGAATTACTGCGTTTCCTGCCATTTTATATTTCTAATTTAGCAATCTGCCCGAAAGGCAAATCTTTGATCATTTCCATAATGTAATCTTGTTTCTCAGCCAAACCGAGTTTTTCCAGCGATTTATCTGGCCGGTCTACCCTGAAATAAGCCAAAAGTGTAAACTTATCATCCCTTAACTGTACGTAATCCGGGATTTTGGCGATGCCTTTTACTTTAACGATATACATGGTGTCCAAAAATAGCTAATTAAGCTGAAAGCTGAAAGGCAAAAGACGAAGCTGCCCTGGTTCAAAGCAAACCTGTTTAAAATATTTAAGCCAGGCGATTTAAAAATTCAACCGTGTTAACATTATCAGCATAATCCCAGAGCTTGGGGTGCTGGCTTTCTCCGAAGTTAAATTTAGGGCATTTTAAATCAGCCTTTGAAATGATGCATTGAATGTTGTCCGATTGCACACTCAATTCAGCTTCAACCTCGGTAAGACTTTTATATTCCTGGTAAAATAAAACCGCCAGCGGAGAGGTTAGCTGCTCATCTTCTTTTAGTAATAAAAAGCCGTTATCAAAATGTTTGGCCATATTCACCAGGTAAATCGACTTATTGTAATCGTAGTTATTCTGATATTTAAAGTGATTGATGATGTTTTGATAACGCTCAATGCCTTCATAAAAACGCGCAATATCATAACCTTTGGGATAGTAAAGTTTAGAAACGTTTCTGCAACCCAAACCAAAATAATCAAAAATATCGGCACCCAGATTATCAATGTCTTCAGGGCTTTCAGTTCCATCAAGCACAGCTACACTATTTCTGTTTTTTCTGATGATGTTGGGCACTTTACTGAAATAGTAATCGAAGTATCGGGATGAATTGTTACTACCGGTCGCAATTACGGCATCAAAATCCTTCAGCCTTTCCACATATTCAATTTTGTCATTAAACGCAGGTTCAATCCTGATCAGTGCTGTAATCACCATTTTGATCAGTTTGTCATCTGATGAAGATAATTTGATTAAGGCTATATTTCCCGTGGCCAGTACACATAACACATCATGAAAACCAACCATAGGAATATTCCCGGCGAGGATTAAACCTATTTTTTTTGATGATGAAGTAAACTGAACAGTTTTAAACCATTGATTTATATCCGCATCATTTAACATTTCAGAAAATGATAGAATTGCTTTTTCTATATTCTCTCCAGTAAACCAGGCATTGCTGTTTTGGACCTGATAAATGGCATCTCCTAAAAAGTCAGTAGGATGTGCAAGTTTTTTGCCTAGTGTTTTGAATGCAATAATTGCTTTTTCCTGAGTTAATGCTGACATATTTAGAATTATTATTAATTGATTATATCTTATATTTGCAGCGCAAAGGTAACCTAAGCAAAAGAATTAGACGAAGACATGGCAATTAAAATAACAGATGAGTGTATAAATTGTGGGGCTTGTGAACCGGAATGCCCTAATAACGCAATTTACGATGCCGGTACTGCATGGCGATTTTCAGACGGTACAAATTTGGAAGGAATCATTGATTTTGGTAATCAGCAGATCGAGGCTGATTCTGCTCAGGAAGCAGTTTCTGATGAAGTTTATTACATTGTATCGGATAAATGTACAGAATGTAAAGGATTTCATGATGAACCTCAATGCGCAGCGGTTTGTCCGGTAGATTGTTGCGTGGATGATGAAGATATCCGCGAAACAGAAGATGAATTATTAGCGAAAAAAGCCTGGTTACATCAGGAAGGATAAGCTCTGAAAGATATGACAATTGAAGGCGCTAAAAATTAGCGCCTTTTTATTTTAAAGATATTTCATAATTCGCTCCAATCTTTCTTCTACACTAAAATCACCTCTGATTTCCAGTACTTCCCTGTTTAAGGATTTTATCCAGTCTTCGTGTACCTTTAAAGACCGGCCGGTAAAGCCTGATTCATTCGGGTCAATATCATATTGAGCTGCCCATTCTATAAATTCCCGGTATCTTATGTTTCGATCTGGATCATCGTAAATGGCCGTTCCATACCGCTCCAGCTCTCTTTCTTTGAGTCTTTTTAATCTTATTTCAGGCGGAATCCAGAGAAATACAATCAAATCAAATTCAGGAAATACATCATCACCCCAGCTTACACTTGATCCACCAAAAATCCAGTGTTCATGTGTTGTTAAAGCTGTTCTGATCAATTGGTTTCTTTCCTCAGGATTGCGTTTTAAGGCGAATGGTACTTCAGATGGAAGCCAGAAATACTGGTCACTATCAAAGTAGGGAATGTGTAATTTCTTTGCGAGTGCATGTCCAAGCGTGGTAACACCCGAAGCAGAAGCCCCGAATAAATGAATTTTCATTTTGTTTGATTGAAGAACTCATCTCAAACATCGCATTTATTCGGGACATTTCAAATTGGTAAAACTAATTTTCACGCAAAGGAATAAGGCATTGCTAAAGATTCCATACCATCACTTTTGGTTTAAGGATTATACCATTTATTTAGCATCCTGATAAATTATTGCTTTAAATTGGTTAGGCAGTTGCCCGTGAGATAATGGTGATTGCTGAACATAGATCTGTGCCGTCATTTTCTTTTGAGGGTCTACCCAGTAGGTTGAACCAAAAAATCCTCCCCAGCCATAAGAACCTGCTGTTTGACCTAATTTTTTACTTCCTTTATTTGAGACAACTTCAAAACCTAAGCCAAAATAATTGGCTCCAAACGGAATCTTACCCATTTGATTTTGGGTCATTAAGGCTACGCTGTTTTTTGATAGCATTCTTTTGCCTTTGTATTCACCACCATTTAAAAGCATTTGTAAAAAGATTCCATAATCTTTAGCGGTAGATACTAAGCCCGCACCACCCGCAAAATAACCATTTTCATTAATGGGGTAATTGATCGTTGATCCGTTAACCGCACCATCCTTCCAGGGTATAACGGCTTTAGTTTTTGGATCTTCGGTATAAACGGATGATAATTTTGGCTGTTTATTTTTAGGTAAAGCGAAATAGGTGTCGTTCATGCCCAGCGGAATGAAAATTCTTGCTCTGAAAAATTGATCAAGGTTTAATCCTGACGTTACTTCAACCAACCTACCCAAAACATCCATGCCCAAACTATATTGCCATTTTTGGCCTGGCTCAAAAGAAAGGGGAAGTTTACCTAATTTATCAATATCGGTTTCCAACAGTTTTTTATGATTTACAAATCCTGCTGATATATCTGCCTTAGCGTAAATGGCCTGCATTTCTGGTGAGCCGATTTGTGCATAGCCAAGTCCGGAGGTGTGGGTAAGCAATTCGCGGATGGTGATTTCTCCTTTTGCAGGTTTGGTGGTGTAAGTGGTATCCTTTGGATTGAATTTATCTAAAATCTGCGGATTTTTAAAAGTTGGAAGATATTTGGAAATGGGATCATCCAGTGAAAATTTGCCTTCTTCCAGCAGCATCATTACCGCAACACTGGTAATTGCTTTTGTTTGTGAAGCAATTCTTAAAATATCATCGGTTTTAAATGGCCTGCCTATCTGATTGCCAAAAGCTTTGCTGTAAACTGTTTTTCCATCCACGGAGATGTTCGCAGTAATGCCCTTTATCCAGCCGCTATCCAGGTATTGTTTAAAGAGCTGGTCGATCTGATGGATTTTTTTTTCAGAAACGGAAAAGGATGTGTTATTGGTTTGTGCCTGTGTAAACTGGCAGGTGAATAATACAAAAAGGAGCGGAAGATAAAGGAGCTTTTTCATTGATTCTTAATTATTCAGCAGTTAAATCCCATTTATTCGGAATAATCAACACCGGACAGGCAGATTTTCTGGCCACATGCTCTGCTACACTTCCCATTAAAAAGTGATATAAACCTGTTCTGCCATAAGTTCCGATAACAATCAGGTCTGATCCCCATTCATCCGATTGTTGAATAATGCCATGGGCAGCAGTATCTATCACACTTAGATAGGTTGTTTGGATACCATTGCCATATTTATTTTCAATCTCCTTAAGTAGGATGTGGCTATTCTCTTCACTGTTGTCGTAAGTTTCCAAAAATACCGGCGCCAGCGTTAAATCGGGATTTACATTTGCAGGAACGGGTTCTATAATATTAACCAACGCCACTTCAGCCTGAAATTTTTCAGCCATATCATAACCAGTTTTAGCCGCTTTTTCTGAACAGGTGCTGTTGTCCACAGCAATTAATATTTTTTTAAAATTCATATCGGAAAGATTAAATAATCATCATAAAATAACAAATTTAGAGGCGAAATGTTAGACAATTGATTAATTTATTAGTTTTACAGATATCTTTACCGATCAGAATCAGATGGAAAATCAATATGGAATTTGCAGGGTTGCCGTAGCACCTTTAAGAGCTGAACCTTCAGATCGAGCAGAAATTGTTTCGCAGCTTTTGTTTGGTGATCATGTAGAAATTCTTCAAAAAGATGAGCGCTGGTGGCTGATTCAAAATGGTTATGACGGTTATCAGGGCTGGCTGGATTTCAGGCAGTTAGCGTTCATTACTCAGGATCAGTTTGTCGAAATGCACGAATGCCAATGGCTGGCTCCATTAAGTTTTGATAATGTATTAACGGCCATGGACGGAAGTTTGTATCACCTAAGCCCTGCGAGTAATCTGCCTTATCTGAAGGATGGCTTTTGCTTTGCCGGAAAGGAAAAATACCAGTTGAAATTTGAAGCACATAATGCCCACAATGTAGATTTTAAGAAAGATGTTGAATCAACTGCGAAGTTTTTCCAAAACATTCCATACTTATGGGGCGGGCGGCATTTATTTGGCATGGATTGCTCTGGCTTTGTGCAAACGGTTTTTAAAATGTTGAATATCAAATTAAACAGAGATGCTGCCCAGCAGGCAGAGCAAGGTGAACTGGTTGGTTTTTTAGCAGAATGCAGGGCCGGCGATGTGGCTTTTTTTGATAATGCAGAAGGAAAGATTACACACGTTGGGATTATGTTAAGCCCGAATGAAATCATCCATTCCTCTGCCAAAGTAAAAATTGATCCGATAGATGACCAGGGAATTTTTAATCGGGAATTAGGTATATACAGCCACAAATTAAGGATTATTAAACGATTTGTGGAATAGCTTTCTGCGTCTGAAATTTAAATTATGGAGCCTAAGGTTAGAAAAATGGCAATGGTTATGCATAAATTTAACATGTATGAGCATGATCAGGCCGCTGATGATTTAATTATTGGCATTCTAAATCCCCTTTAGAAAGGATTTCGGCCATGACTTATTTTTAATCAAACTTTAAACCCAGGGCAAAAAATGGATAAAACAAAATTCAGAAAGATACATTGGATAATCTTAATTCTCCATCTCCCAAACCATTACCTGCCTGTCATCACCAGTTGAAATCAAAAACTTTCCATCATTGCTCCAGATGATTTTATTGATGGAATGCGTATGACCAACCCCGGCTTTTTCTTGACTTAAAATTTTGTATAGTTTAAAGTTTTTAGCATCCCAAAGCTTAATGCTTTTATCCTGACTACTGGTTGCGAAATAGGGTAGGGTAGGATGAAAAGCAATATCATATACGGTAAACATATGCGCCGGAATGGTGTTAATCAATTCATAGCCAGGTAAGGTCCAAATTTTCAATTGTGCATCTCTGCTGCCAGAAATTAAATATTTTTTGTCTGGATGATAAGCCAAGGATGTTACCGGTAAAGCATGACCTTCCAGATTCTGTTTTAAACTATAATCAGCAAGATTGTAGATTTTAATTAAATGGTCTTTGCAACCAAAAGCAATTTCAGTTTCATCAGGCGAGATGGCAATTGCCCTGACAGTATCATATGCGGCCTGAAAACGGTAAACTTCTTTAAAATCATTAAGCGACCAAACGGCTACTGATCCATCTTCACCTGTAGTGAGCAGTTCGTTTTTACTTTTAACCGTTTGAATATTGAAGATGGGCTTGGTGTGGCCATTAATTCTGGCGATCACTTTTTCTTCCTTCAAATCGTAAACACTGAAGGCGCCGCTGCGTTCGCCAACAAAAAGCTGGTTGTTGTAATAATGGAGGTAATAAACAGAGCTTTGGACAGGCATTTTCACCTTTACAAACGCCATTTCCGCTAACGACCATTCTACAACACCTTTATCATTACCTGCGCTAAAGAATGTTTCATTCTGATCTGAATTTGCCAGCGCATAAACAGGATTTTGATGGCCGGAAAGGTTTTTTATTTGTTTAAGCACTATGTTATAGGTTACAGGTTAAAAGTTTTAGGTCAAAATGTAGATAGGTTACTAAATTTAGTATGCTTATTTCTTAAGCTAGTTACTGTTAACTTATAACCCGCAACATGTAACTATTGATGTCTCTTTTCTAAATTCTTTGCAATATCCTGAATAGACAAACCTTTTTCTTTCAACAAAAATAACAGGTGAAAAACTAAATCAGATGCTTCGCCAATCAATTCTTCTTCGCTTTCTGCCAATGCGGCAATAACGGTTTCTACCCCTTCTTCGCCAACTTTCTGTGCAATTTTGTTTAAACCTTTGCTGCGCATCTTATTAATATAAGAGCCCTCAACAGGATTTTCGTATCGGTCAGTTATGATGTTTTCAAGTTCAAAAATAAAATTCTGATTAAAATCTGTTTTAAAACAGCTGCGGCTGCCAGTGTGGCAAGTGGGGCCAACGGCATCGGCCTTAATAAGGATGGTATCGTTATCGCAATCAACGTAAAGTTCCTTTACATAAAGAAAATTATTACTGGTTTCACCTTTAGTCCAAAGGCGGTTTTTAGCGCGCGAGAAGAAAGTGACTTTGCCTTCGGTTTGTGTTTTTTCCAAAGCTTCAGCATTCATATAGCCTAGCATTAAAACTTCAAGCGTTTTATAATCCTGAATAATGACAGGAAGTAAGCCAACTGTTTTATCCCAATCAAGAGATTGTATATCGATGTTCATTTTTATGATGTTGCCTCGCAATGACGAGTGTATTTTATAATTTATAATCTTACGGGGATTCCATGTCCTCGCAACTCTTTCTTTAAATTAGGTATTAAAATTTCGCCGTAGTGAAATACGGATGCTGCTAACGCTGCATCTACGTTGGCCTTTTGGAAAACCTCTGTAAAGTGTTCCATACTGCCTGCGCCACCTGAGGCAATGATCGGGATGTTAATCATTTGGTTAATTTTACCAAGTAATCCACAATCAAATCCAGCTTTTGTGCCATCATGATCCATGGATGTAAGCAAAATTTCTCCTGCACCCAAATCTTCCGCCTGCTTAATCCAGTTTTCAGTTTCCAGTTCTGTGATTAATCTTCCGCCATTGAGGTGAACCATATTTCTGCCCTCCACATATTTGGTGTCTACTGCCAAAACCACAAACTGAACGCCAAAAGCTTTCGCCAGCTCTTCAATAAGTTTTGGATTTCTTACTGCTGCAGAATTGATGCTGATCTTATCAGCACCAGCATTTAGTAAAGCCTCTGCATCTGCAATTTCAGTAATACCGCCGCCGATGGTGAAAGGAATATTGAGCTGGCGTGCAACAGATTTTACCATTTCAATCATCGTTTTCCTACGTTCGTGAGTGGCGGTAATGTCTAAGAAAACCAACTCATCAGCACCTTGTTGTGCATATTGAGCCGCTAATTCTACAGGGTCGCCTGCATCGCGCAAATCAACAAAGTTGACACCTTTTACTGTGCGGCCATCTTTAACATCTAAACAAGGAATTATTCTTTTACTTAAACCCCCTCCGCCCCCTAAAGGGGGAACTGTAAATTGCTCAGCCTGCATGGCTTTATTTATTTTGTTCAAAACAATGTCTATGTTTTATAAATTTCTTGGTTTTTAAATCTAATAACCTTTATTCCAAAAGCTTCAATTGCTGCCTGTCTTTCTAAATCATTCTCAAAAATTTCTTTTATATTGTGGATGCTGCCATCTAATTCAATGATTAATTTTTTCTCATGACAATAGAAATCAGCAATAAAGGAAGAAATTGGATGCTGACGTCTAAATTTTACACCTAGTTTCTTTTCTTTGAGATGTTCCCATAATATTTTTTCAGCATCTGTAACCTTATTTCTTAACTTCTTGGCGTTTTCAAAAATGATGCTCGAAGCACCATAAAACATTTTTGGTTCATTGACTTGCAAAAAATCAAGATCATCATCAATTAAACCCCAATTTTTAAATTAGGCTTTGTCTTTTCGTTGCTCATATTTTATTAAATACAACTATTATGCGAACAGACATTTTAACCTTACATTCCAAATCGTTTGTAACTCTTAATTTCCTTAAGTTCTATCGCACCAAATGTTATGGTACTATCTACTCGCCTTTCCACCATGCTATTAGCTCCCCCTTTAGGGCTAGGAGGTTATATACTACTCAATGCTTTCAAATTCCATTCTTTAATCTCTTCAATAGTAATCCGATCCTCATAAATGGCTTTTCCAACCACCACACTTCTAATCGGATATTTAGCCAATTCATAAATATCTTCCATAGCACTTACACCACCTGAAGCAATTAATTTAATCATTGGAGAATGTTCCAGCAGTTTTTTATACAATTCAACAGCGGCACCACCTAATTTCCCGTCTTTGCTGATATCCGTACAAAGAAAACGGAAGAAACCCAATGCCAGGCATTTATCTACATAATCCATTAGCTTGATTGGCGAACTTTCCATCCAGCCCGAATACTTAATCACTTCGTCCAGCACATCGATAGCGATTACAATGCGGTTGGCATAATCATCTTTCTTGGCGAAAGCTTCACTTAACTGCTGTAAAAAATCGGGATTGGTAATGGCCTGTGTACCTACAATTACCCGGTGAATTCCGGCGTCGAGCAAATTGGTAACCTGCTCAATGGTACGGATACCACCACCATACTGTACCTTCATTTCGGTTTTCTTAATGATTTCAAATAGTGATTTCTGATTGCTAAAATCACCCTTAGCACCATTTAAATCAATAATATGAATGAAATCTGTTCCGTTTGAACGGTATTTTTCTATCATGTCGGCAATAGAAACATCATACTCAGTTTTCTGATTGTAATCACCTTCACGAAGGCGAACAACTTTTCCATCCAGAATATCAATAGCAGGAATTATGTACATTTTCTTAATGTTAAAAGTTAAAGGTTGAAAGTAAAAAACTAATATTCAGGTTTTACAAACTCAAATCTAAATATAAAAGTCTCCTCCACTCAAGTTTGAAAAATTTTTTAATATCTGTTCGCCAGCTTTACCCGACTTTTCGGGATGAAACTGAACGCCATAAAAGTTATTTTTTTGTACTGCTGCCGAAAATTTTAATCCATAATTTGCGGAGGCGATGTCAAAAATAGGGTTATATTCAATAAAGTACGAATGAACGAAGTAAAATTGTGCATTATCTTCAATCCCCTCAAACAGGGAATTGTTTTTATGCTGCACAGCATTCCAACCCATATGTGGAATTTTGATATTCAGCGACTTATCAAACTTTCTGGTTTTTACCGGGACAATGTCCAACAAGGCAACGTCACCTTCTTCAGAATGTTCGGTAATCAGCTGCATGCCTACGCAAATCCCTAAAACAGGTTTAGCCAATGCTTTTATCGCTTTGATTAATCCGGTATGCTTCAATTTTTCCATCGCCGCACCAGCGTGACCAACGCCAGGGATAATAATGTGGCTATATTTTTCAAGGTCGGTTTCTGTATTTACCATGCCGTAGTTCACATTTAAGCGGTCTAATGCAGCAGTAAGAGAGAAAATATTCCCGGCACCGTAGTTTACTATTCCAATCATATTCTTAGGATTAAAGAGTAAGGAACAAAGAATAAAGACAATCAGTCATTGTTCCTTGTTCATTTCTCCTTGTTCGTTTACAAAAGCCCCTTTGTACTTGGTAACACCATTTTTTCGGCATCACGTTTAATGGCCATTTTAATCGCCTTAGCAAAGGCTTTAAAGATAGCTTCAATTTTATGATGTTCGTTATCTCCTTCAGCTTTAATATTTAAATTACATTTTGCCGCATCGCTGAACGACTTAAAGAAGTGATAAAACATTTCTGTAGGCATGTCGCCCACTTTTTCTCTTTTAAACGCTGCATCCCAGACGATCCAGTTACGGCCACCAAAATCAATGGCTACCTGTGCCAGGCAATCATCCATTGGCAGGCAGAAGCCGTAGCGTTCAATGCCAAGCTTATTGCCCAAACCTTTGGCGAAAGCTTCACCAAGTGCTATTCCGGTATCTTCAATGGTATGATGTTCGTCAATGTGCAGGTCGCCTTTGGCAATCACTTCCATATCCACACTTCCATGTCTGGCAATCTGATCCAGCATGTGGTCGAAAAAGTTCAGGCCAGTTTCAATTTTGGCTTTTCCAGTCCCATCTAAATCCAAATTAATTACGATATCCGTTTCATTTGTTTTCCGTATGTGATTAATTTTTCTGCTTCCTGCCTTCAACAGGTTATAGATATCTTCCCATTTTTTGGTTTCCAGTACGATAATATCAAGCAAAGTTTCATGTTTGTCCAGGGCCTCGGTAGATCCTAACGCATCATTTTGACGGAGAAAAATTGCTTTTGCGCCAAGATTCTTCGCCAGCACCACATCATTTAAACGATCTCCGATAACATAAGAATTTTTTAAGTCGTAATCTTCACTAAAATATTTTGTTAACAAAGCGGTACCTGGCTTCCGGGTAGGTGCATTGTCTTTGGCAAATGTTCTGTCGATCACAATCTCACTAAAGTTCACACCTTCGCCGGCGAAAGTGTCCAACATGAAATGATGGATCGGCCAGAAATTCTCTTCCGGATTTGATGGTGTTCCCAGTCCATCCTGGTTCGTTACCATCACCAGTTCATAATCCATTTCACTGGCTATTTTCGACAAGTAATAAAGCGAGCGCGGATAAAATTTTAACTTTGCAAAACTGTCTACCTGTTCATCATCCGGTTCAATGTTTAACGTCCCATCCCGGTCAATAAATAATACCTTTTTCATTATAGATTTTTTAGCACATTTAACAATTTATCATTCTCCTCTTTTGTGCCCACCGTAATCCTTAAACACCCTTCGCATAAGGTCACTTTTGATCGGTCGCGAACGATGATTCCCTGGTCAACTAAAGTGTCGTAAATTTTCTTTGCTTCAGTAACTTCTGCCAGGATAAAATTAGCATCGGATGGGTAAACTTTTGTGACAATTTTTAGTGCATTCAGATCAGCAGAAAGTCGCTCTCTTTCGGCAACAGAAACTTTGATCCAATCGTTCACCTGACTGATGTTTTTTAGTGCTTCAAAAGCTAAATCCTGAGTAGCCTGATTGATGTTGTAAGGTGGTTTGATTTTGTTCAAAACATCGATCACTTTTCTGGAAGAAAATGCCATGCCCAAACGCAAAGCTGCGAGTCCCCATGCCTTTGAAAAAGTTTGTAAAATGACCAGGTTTGCGTACTCCGTTAATTCCTGAATAAAGGTCTTTTGACGGGCGTAATTAATGTATGCTTCATCCACTACAACCAAGCCCTTAAAGTTGGTTAAAATGGTTTCAATATCTTCGCGATTGATTGAATTTCCTGTTGGATTATTGGGCGAACAAATGAAGATTAATTTTGTGTTTTGATCAATCGTTTCTGCAATTTTTTCCATGTCCAACTGAAAGTTCGGAAGCAGGCTTACTTTACGGATTTCCACATCATTTATATTTGCAGAAACTTCATACATCCCATAGGTTGGTGGAAGTATAATCACATTGTCTTTTCCCGGGTTACAAAAGGCACGAAACAATAAATCAATGGCCTCATCACTACCATTTCCTAAAAAGGTGTTTTCTATCGGTACACCTTTAATTTTACTGATGGCGTCCTTTAGATCCAGCTGCAAAGGATCTGGGTAGCGGTTGTAATTGGCGGGTAGGGGAGAACCGTAACTGTTCTCGTTGGCATCTAAAAATACGGATGCCTGTCCTTTAAACTCATCTCTGGCTGTAGCGTATGGCTTAAGGTTTTTTATATTTTCTCTTACTAATTCGTTAATGTCCATGTTAGTGGTTTACTTCGGTTTGATTACACTGATGATGTGATTACACAGATTTTTTATTATGCTTTGTTGGCTTCAGACTTTTTACTTCCGACTCCGGACTCAAAATTCAATCTAATACTTACGGCATTCTTATGCGCATCCAGGCCTTCTGCAGCTGCCAGTGTTTCAACAGTAGTACCAATGCTGTTTAAACCCTGGTTTGATAAATGCTGAAAGGTTATTTTTTTAACGAAGGCATCGAGTGAAACACCCGAATAAGCCTTTGCAAAGCCGCTGGTAGGTAGAGTATGGTTGGTTCCGGAAGCATAATCACCTGCGCTTTCTGGTGTAAGGTTTCCTAAGAATACTGATCCGGCATTGATAATAGATGGAATAAGGCTTTCGAATTGAACAGTAGCCAGAATTAAATGTTCCGGCGCATATTGATTGGAAAAATCCATAGCTGTCTGTAAATCAGCGGTAAGTATAGCATAAGAGTTGGCTATTGCTTTCATTGCAATTGCTTTTCTAGGTAATGCAGCTAGCTGATTTTCAATTTCTTTTAATGTTTTAGTTATGATTTCATTTGAGGTAGAAACTAAAATTGCCTGACTATCAATACCATGCTCAGCTTGTGCAAGTAGGTCTGCGGCAACAAATGACGGATTGGCAGTCTCGTCAGCAAGTACTAAAACCTCAGAAGGGCCGGCTGGCATATCAATAGCTACCCTATTTTGAACCATGGTTTTAGCAGTAGTTACATAGCGGTTACCTGGTCCGAAAATCTTATATACCTGTGGAATGCTTTCCGTTCCAAATGCCATTGCAGCTACTGCCTGAGCACCTCCAACAAGGTGTATTTTGTCAATACCTAAAAGTACTGCACAGTAGGCCAGATAGCAATTGGTTTTGCCATCGCTTTGGGGTGGTGAGCAAACAATAATCTCCTTACATCCTGCAATAATTGCTGGTGTGGCAAGCATTAAAAAAGTACTGGGTAAAACAGCCGTTCCCCCTGGAATATAAAGGCCAACCTTTTCAATGGCCCTGGCTTCACGCCAGCAAACCACGCCAGGCATGGTTGCCACCTTATCTTCAGTTTTCAATTGTGACTCATGAAACACCTTAATATTTTGATAGGCAATATTAATTGCTTTTTTAGCTTCATCCGGAATAGTAGAAGCAATCAATTCCAATTCTTCAGCGCCTAAAAAAAGTTTTTCAAGCACAACCCGGTCAAAGGTTTCTGCAAAATTAATCAGTGCTTGATCACCATCTTTTTTTACCGTTTCAACGATGGTTGCAACGCGCTCTTCAATCAATTTATCGTCCTCAATTTGTCTGGAACACAATTCCTCAATTTTTGATTTAGATAAATCTGTATAATTATAGATTTTCAATTGATTATGTTTTTAAATTAACTATTAGTTAATTGTTTTTGGTGTGGTTTTGACCTGTTTTAAGTGATGATTTTCTCAATTGGCATCACTAAAATTCCTTCTGCGCCTGCAGCTTTCAGGCTGTTAATTTTATCCCAGAAATCTTCTTCAGCAATTACAGAATGAACAGCAACCCAATTCGGTTCAAAGAGCGGAACGACCGTTGGACTTTTAACACCTGGTAATAAATCGACCACTTTTTGAAGGTTATCTTTTGATACATTAAGTACAACATATTTGTTTGATTTTGCACTTAATACCGAGCGGATTCTCTGAAGCAATTCTGCTACTTCAGGGTTGTCGGCAATTGATTTATTTCCGATTAAAACGGCTTCCGATTGCATCACATCTGCGAAGGGTTTTAGACCGTTGCTTTTCAATGTTCCGCCTGTAGAAACGATATCAAAAATGGCATCGCTTAATCCTAAACCCGGACCAATTTCTACCGAACCGGAAATAGTTCTGATATCAGATTTTATTCCTTTTTCCTGTAAGAATTTTTCGAGAATCACCGGGTAAGAAGTAGCGATTGCTTTGCCATTTAATTCTTCCAGATTTTGAATGTTACTGGTGGCTTGAACTGCAATTTTTAAAGTACATTTTCCAAAGCCTAATTTTTGTAAATAACTTACTTCAGCTTTGGTTTCTACGATAACATTTTCGCCAACAATGCCCAGATCGGCAATGCCATCCTGTACGTATTCCGGAATATCATCATCACGAAGGAAAAGTATTTCTAAAGGGAAGTTGGTAACAGTAGATATCAGGGAGCTTTTGTAGTTTTCGAATGACAGGCCACAATTTTTTAATATTTCTACGGATTTTTCGTTTAGTCTACCCGATTTCTGGATAGCAATTTTAAGTGTTTTCAAAGTATTGAATATAGAGTGAACAAGAAATAATTTTACGGAAAAAAAGTTTTGAAGTACAAAACAAACATATCATATCGCCTAACGGCGATGGTGCAAATGTAAGTGATGGTTCAAAGTTAAGTTCATAAATATATTTCTGCCAATATCAATGCTTTAGCTGACTAGCGCTGGCAAATATAACGTTTGCATCTGTAAATCAAAAAATAATGGCACTTAATTTGCCATTTAGCCTTTAGATAATTAAATCTGTTGAACTAACTTATTACGTGTTGAAAAACTTTCGCTTTCTAATCATTCCCTTTATCATATCTGTTTCGGCCTGTAACTGGTTTAAATCGCCACCTGAAATTGGAAAAGTGTTATCTGAACACTTTAAAAACAAGATTTACAAAGATTTTGATACCATAGCATATGATAGCGTTTTTGTTAAAACGATGGATAGTCTTGATCAGGGTTTCATCAATCCAAAGACTGTTAGAGCTTTTTACCTGGAACACCATGGGTCGCCGGAATTGGTTACAAAATTCTACACTAACGGGGAATTGGATTCGCTGACCGCTTATTTAGACAACAGCAAAGTGCATGGTTTTAATCCTGAACTTTTTAAAGTTAGCCAGATTAAGGCGCTGCTGAAGCAGCTTTCTGACAACAAGTTTAAGAAAGTGGACGAAAGTTACCCTGTGATTGCCCGTTTGGAGTTACTTTCTGCAAATGCATATTTAAACTATAACAATTTCCTCAAGTATGGTGTGGTAAATCCGCGGAGTATCTTTTCCAGGTATTATATTAAAGTGAAACGACCAGATAGCGCAGGCATGATCAGGCTGCTTTCTTCTAAGAACATGCTCGATACCTTAAGGGAAGTGCAACCTTCATCTATACAATATAAGGGGCTTCAAAAAGCTTATCTAAATACAAGTGATGAGGCTGAAAAGCGGATATTGCTGGTGAATATGGAGCGTTTTCGCTGGAAAATGCCTGAAACCGGATCCAACTATGTACAGGTTAATATTCCTGATTTCAGGCTTACCTGGTTTGATAAAACAGATACAGTTATTAGTATGAAAGTTTGTGTGGGCGGCAAGCGCGAAAATGGGTATGAAGATAAGCAGAAAGCCTTCGCTAAATCGGGCAATTTAGATGATAAACCGAAGAATCATGAGACCCCATTATTGTTCAGTAAAATTAACTCTATTCAAGCTAATCCGGTATGGAATATTCCGGTAAGTATTGCGCAGAGCGAGATTTATTGGATGGCTAGAAAAGACCCTTATTATTTGTCGAATAGTAACATCAAAGTTTACTATAAAGATAAGCTGATTGGTGAGCCTGATACGATCAACTGGAGCCGGTATTCAAGGGATAAATTACCCTTTAAATTTAAGCAGGGATCAGGTGGTGGAAATGCCCTGGGAAAGTTTAAATTTATCTTTGATAACAGTTCCAGTATTTACCTTCATGATACGAATAATAAAAATGGTTTTAACCTTAGTAACCGGGCTATTAGCCACGGTTGTGTGCGGGTAGAAAAACCGTTAGAATTTGCTGAAAAATTAGTAGGTGATACTTATACTTATGATAAATTAAGGGCAGAAGTAGATTTGCCACCCGTAGACAGTAGTCACATCAAATGGTATAAAAAGAGGATGGCCGCAAAAGCTGATACTTCAAAGGCATTTCAATTAAAACCAGCATGGTTCGGGCCAAAAAAACAAGTTCCAATTTTGATTACTTATATCACTGCCTGGCCGCAAAATAATAAAATTGAATATCGTCCGGATGTTTATCAGATGGATATGAAACTTTGGGGAGCGATGAAAAAGTTTAGGTTATAAGCTAATCGACGTATTTGCAGTTATTTTAACTTTATTGATCTGTTTTATGAGTACGCTTAGTTTGGCTGATTTATATTAATGACCAGGGCAGTTCTCTGAATTATGAAATTTCTTAACTTTGTGTTGTTTTTACACAAATAAGGGATGATCGATCAAAATATTAAAATCGCTGTTGATGCCATTGTTTTTGGCTATGAGAAGGGGACACTTTATGTTCTGACGGTACAGCAGCGTTTTGGTGAACTGGCAGATAAATGGGTATTGCCCGGCGGTTTTGTTAAAGATGAGGAGCCTTTACTGGCAGCTGTGGAGCGAGAGCTTAAAGAAGAAGCAGGGATAAATGTAAATTACCTTGAACAGTTGGGTACCTTTGGAGATGACATCAATCGCGATGATCGGTTCAGGGTGGTTTCTGTCGCTTATTTTGCTTTGGTAAATCCTCAGAACTTTGTTTTAAAAGCAGATACAGATGCAAAAGATGCGAAATGGTTTCCCTTAAACCAGCTACCGCAATTGGGATACGACCATGATGAAATGGTTAGGCTGGCGCATCAGCGCTTAAAAAGTAAATTAACTTATCAGCCTATCGGATTCGACCTCCTGGATCAGGAATTTTTATTCTCAGACCTTGAAAATTTGTATTGTTCTATCCTCGAAAGGAGTATCGAAAGAAGAAACTTCAGAAAAAAAATTCTGAGTTTCGGAATTGTAAAAGAAACAGGCAAAGTTGTTAAAATAGGTAATAGTGGCCGGCCAGGCAAGCTTTTTGTATTTGATAAGGCAAAATACAATCAACTTTCAAAGGAGAATTTTCAGTTTGATATTAGGTTTGCGTAAAATAAACGCAAATTATTTTTTGTATTCTGAAAATGATTTCTATATTTGTGTAAATAATACGCAAATATATGATAAATTTAGATCCGGATTTTACTCCGCTTGGCGAAAACAACGCCATAAGCTACAAATCTTTCCTGTTTGCAGGTGGCGAACCACACATTAAAATCTCTGGTGATTTCAATCAGAACGAAGCTGTTACCATCACACAAAGAATAAATTCTTTTAACGATTTAGGTTTAATCTGCATCACTGTAGATGCCTTGAAGCGAATGGGTGTGAAAGAAATTCACCTTTATATTCCATATTTTCCTGCAGCCAGACAAGATCGGGTGATGATTCCAGGTGAGCCGCTTTCGGTAAAAGTGTATGCAGATATCATTAATGCGCTGGCATTGGCAAGCGTTACGGTTTTTGATCCGCACAGTGAAGTAACCCCTGCATTGCTTAACAACTGCATTACCATTTCCAATCATAAATTTATTGAAAAAGTGATTAAAGAAATTGGAACCGGCGTTAAGTTAATTTCGCCTGATGGAGGTGCTTTGAAGAAAATCTATAAAGTCTCTGAGTTTCTTGGCGGTGCCGAGGTGGTAGAATGTTCAAAAAGCAGGGATGTTAAAACGGGAAGACTTTCTGGTTTTAAAGTATATACCGATGACCTTGGCGGTGCTGATTGTTTAATCGTAGATGATATTTGTGATGGTGGCGGAACATTCAATGGCTTGGCTGAAGCACTTCAGGCAAAAAATGCAGGCAAGCTTTACCTGGCCATAAGTCATGGTATCTTTAGCAAAGGCTTTGATGACCTGAGCAAATACTTTGAACAAATTTTTACAACGGATTCAATCAAAAGCGTGGAACATGCTGGCGTAACACAAATCAAGTTGCAAGATCTTGGCCAAAATCAGTAAACATTAAATCCTATCACATGAAAAGCAAGGTTATTCACGGCGCACTATTTGGTTTAGCGGTTGGCGATGCACTCGGTGTACCCGCAGAGTTTAAATCAAGAACTTATTTAGCAGAACATCCGGTAAACGGAATGGAAGGCTTTGGAACCCATAACCAACCTGCTGGAACCTGGAGTGATGACAGTTCGCTAACCTTTTGCCTGGCAGAGAGCCTTTGCTCTGGTTACAACTTGCAGAATATGGCCCTGAAATTCCTTCAGTGGTATCGTGCGGAGATCTGGACACCACATGGTGAAGTATTTGATATTGGCATTGCAACCAGTAAGGCCATCAATGAAATTGCCAAAGGCACCGATCCGGTTTTGTGTGGCGGAAATCGCGAAGCAGATAATGGAAATGGTGCTTTAATGCGGATCTTACCCATGGTATTTTATTTCCGCCATGAAGCTGATCTTCAAAGGATCTATGAACGGGTTAAAGAAGTGTCTGCTATTACTCATGCACATTTCCGCTCTGTTTTTGCCTGCTTTATTTATGTGGTTTATGGTTTGGAATTATTAAAAGGCTGTGATAAAAAAGTGGCTTACCAGAATATGCAGGCGGCAGTTAAGCGGTTTGTTGAAAAAAATGCTTTTGAACCCAAAGAAATTGATCTTTTTAAACGGGTTTTAGATGGTGATATTTCAACAATTGCTATGGCTGAAATTTCTTCATCTGGTTATGTTTTGCACAGTTTGGAAGCCAGTTTATGGTGTATTCTTACCACACAATCTTACGAAGACGCAGTTCTGAAAGCAGTTAACTTGGGTGAAGATAGCGATACCACGGCTGCAATTGCCGGCGGAATGGCAGGTTTAATCTATGGTTTTGACGGTATTCCGGAAGAGTGGATAAATGTTTTGGTAAAGCGATCAGGTATTCAGAACCTTTGCAAGGAACTGGAAATGAAGTTGATGAAAAGTCAGAAGTATACCGTTTCTGCCATTAAAGAGACTGATGAATTCTTTTTCTTTTGGGAACATCAGGTGTCGAATGATGGAATGCTCACCAAATCCTGTTTAACCCAATGGTGGGATGCTCCTTTTCTAGTGGATCAAGTTGAATATAAAACCGCTGAACATTGGATGATGAGCAAGAAAGCAGCATTGTTTAATGATCAAATTACATTAACCAAAATTTTAGCGGCGAACTCGCCGGAAGAAGTTAAAAACCTGGGCAGGCAAGTAAGTAATTATGACGATGCCATCTGGTCTGAAAACAGATATGAAATCGTAAGAGAAGGCAATTTTCATAAATTTAGCCAGCATAAAGAACTGAAAGACTTTTTGATCAATACAGGGGAAAAGATTTTAGCAGAAGCCAGTCCGGTGGATTTAATTTGGGGGATTGGCCTGGCGGAAGAAAATCCTGATGCGCAACATGTTGCGCAGTGGAAGGGATTAAACCTTCTGGGTTTCGCATTGATGGAGGTTCGGGACCAAATAAATCTTAAATCATCAATCCTTCCAAAACAAATAAAAAAGTTTGAGTAAGTAGCTAAGTGTTGAGGATATGGAAAAAGCAAATATGAACAGAACATTGGTAATAGGAGATATTCATGGCGGCCTGAAAGCCCTAACCCAGTTATTTGAACGTGTTGAAGTATCAACAAATGACCGGTTAATTTTTTTAGGGGACTATGTAGATGGATGGAGTGAATCCGCTCAGGTAATTGACTATCTCATCCAGTTAGCGCAAACACATTCCTGCATTTTTATCAAAGGCAATCACGATGCCTGGTGTATCGATTGGCTTTCGGAGGGGATTATTGATGAAGTTTGGTTTGCACATGGCGGAAAATCAACCATGGAAAGCTATCAACAGCTGCCAGATTCAGTAAAGCAAGCGCATCTTAAGTTTTTTAGAAAGATGAAAGATTACCATGTTGATGAACAAAATAATCTTTTTATTCATGCCGGATTTTCCTCTATGCATGGTCCGGAAAAAGAACGTTATTCTTCCAATTATTCCTGGGACAGAACACTTTGGGAAATGGCATTGACGGTAGACAGCAAAATTGATCAGGACTCGCCACGCTATCCGAAAAGATTACTGCTTTATCATGAAATCTATATCGGCCATACGCCAACCCTATACTACGGAGTAAATGTACCGATGCAAGGCTGCAATGTCTGGAATATCGATACCGGCGCCGCTTTTACAGGTAAACTCAGCTGCCTCGATCTTCAAACGAAAAAGGTCTGGCAAAGTGATGTATTGCCAAGTCTTTATCCGAATGAAACAGGACGAAATAAAAATTAACCAATTTAACAGAAACCATAAATATCAAATATCATGAACCCATTATTATTAACAGACGGATACAAAGTAGATCACCGCAGGCAATACCCTGATAACACTACACTGGTTTATTCAAACTGGACACCAAGAAAAAGCAGGCTGGAGCAGGTAAGCCACGTTGTTCTTTTTGGCTTACAGTATTTTATCAAAAAATATATCATCGAAGATTTTAATCAAAATTTCTTTAAACAGCCTAAAGACGAAATTTTAAAAAAATACTCCAGAAGGATTAATAACTATCTTGGTGAAAACCTGGTTGGAACACAGCACATAGCTGATTTGCACGATCTGGGTTACATCCCAATGGTTTTCAAATCACTGCCAGAAGGTGCTGAGGTGCCACTTCGGGTGCCGATGTTTACCATGTACAACACCTTGCCCGAATTCTTTTGGCTAACCAATTATTTTGAAACCTTGCTATCGGCTGTGGTGTGGTTGCCTTGTAATTCTGCTACGATTGCCAAACAATACCGGGCAATTATGGATCAATATGCAACTGAAACTTCATCAGTGCCAGAATTTGTTGATTGGCAGGGACACGATTTTTCTATGCGTGGTATGGGTGGGATAGAAGCTGCAGTAACTTCTGCAGCCGGGCACTTATTAAGTTTTACCGGAACAGATACTATCCCAGCAATTGATTTTCTGGAAACATATTATAATGCAGATTCAGATCATGAATTAATTGGTGGCTCTGTTGCTGCTACAGAGCATTCTGTAATGTGCATGGGTACAAATACCGGTGAGTTGGAAACTTTTAAACGATTAATTCTAGAGGTGTATCCAAAAGGAATTGTATCGATCGTATCTGATACCTGGGATTTATGGAAGGTACTTACTGAATATTTGCCTGCTTTAAAAGAAGATATCATCAGTAGAGACGGAAAAGTGGTAATCAGGCCAGATTCTGGAGATCCGGTAGATATCATCTGCGGGAATCCGAATGGTAAAAATGAAAATGAGAAAAAAGGCGTAATTGAATTACTTTGGGATGTTTTCGGTGGAAAAACCAATGATAAAGGCTACAAGGAATTGGTTCCGCAAATTGGTGCTATTTATGGTGATAGCATTACAACCGAGCGTGCCACCCAAATTTGTGAACGGTTAAAAGCAAAAGGTTTTGCTTCTACCAATGTCGTTTTCGGCATCGGTTCGTTCACTTACCAATACAATACCCGCGATACTTTTGGTTTTGCCATGAAAGCCACCTATGGAGAAGTAGCAGGCATTGGACGTGAAATTTTTAAAGATCCGATTACCGATGATGGTACTAAAAAATCAGCAAAAGGTTTACTCCAGATTTTTAAAAATGCAGCAGGCGAATATGAGTTAAAAGATCAATGTACCTGGGAAGAAGAAGCACAGGGCGAATTAAAGGAAGTTTTTAGAGATGGTCATTTATTGATCGATTATTCTCTCGCTGAAATTAGAGAAAGGCTAAAGAATAGTTAACTTCGCCAAGTTTTTAACCGACCGGCAAAAATGTTGGTCGGTTATTATATGAAAGATACCTTAAAAAATGCAAGAAAAATCAACTTTCAATCATGGAGCCGATATCGTAAACAGTGCGATCAGATTTACGAACGCATGGTTTAAACAATCCAAAACGATTACGGAAGAGCTGAGTGATTTTTTTATTCTTCCGGGTAATAAAGTGATGGATAAACAGGTGATCATAGCCCGGCTTAAAGGTATTTTTGGTCAATCTGATGAATATGTTGGCGGAAGATATGACATCATTGATACCCATTATGAATTGCTTGATGGTGGTAAAGGAATGGGTTTTGTAGAAGGGGTTGCCGGCTTCAGGGCGGTACTGAAAAAAGAATCCAAAATTATCAGTGGTCCGTTTAAGTTATATTTCGCATTGCAAAACGGCCGATGGAAAATTGTTAATATTGAATTTCCAGGGTTTTCATATTAGGCTAACTGGTTTCTTCGTTTATAATATTATTTGTAGCTTGTTTCTTGATCAACCAGCTATAATTATGAGAAACCTAATCACCATTTTTATTTCATTTGCATTTTTCCTTGCGTCGTGCTCGCAAAATTCAAAATCCGACAAACCTAAAACTGAATCCGCTTGAGTTTTATCTGTAAAACAAAATACGCCTGAAGACGGAGAACCCGAATATGCTTTAGCTTCAATAACTTCTGACTTTGCACATTATTGGAACTACCATGATCGGTATGTCAAGCTATATCGGGATTTTTCGGCTATTGATGAAGATGGTAAAACCATAAAAAAGGAAGCGTTTTTGAGAAAACTTACTTCAGGGAAGTTCTTACCACTTCTGATCCATACTGAAAATTCAGGTGGCAGTTATAAGCTGGTTAAAATTCCTGCTCATATCGCAAAAGATGGTTGCGCCGTTATTGCTGCTAATGCTAAAACTGAACTTCGTTATTTTAAAATGGAAGGAAAACCCATTCCGGCATTTAATTTTAAGGACATAAATGGTGTTGAATACTCATCAGCAAATACCAAAGGAAAGATTGTCTTATTTAAGTGCTGGTTTATCGGTTGTAGCACTTGTGTAAAAGAAATGCCAGAATTAAATAAGATGGTCGAAAAATATAACAATCGAAAAGATATATTATTTGTGAGTCTGGCAATTGATGATAAAAAGCCACTTCAGGAATTTTTAACCAAAACAAAGTTTGAATATGCAACTGTTCCTGGCCAGGATAAATACATGACAGAGAAATTAAAGGTTGCTGCTTATCCAACTCACTTTTTGATGGATAAAAATGGCATTCTGGTTAAGACAGTCAACACCGAAACCGCAATTTCAGAAGTACTGGAACAGCTGGCAGTTCAATGAGTTTATTACAATTGAAATTCGCCACTTAACATAATTTTTCTATCTTTGGTTTTTAATGAATTTCCTGTATCCGGGCTTTCTTTTCGCACTATTATCGGTTGCCATTCCGGTTATCATTCATTTATTCAATTTCAGGAAATTTAAAAAAGTTTATTTCTCCAATGTCCAATTCCTGAAAACGGTAGAGCAGCAACGTTCATCTAAAGAAAAGCTAAAAAATGTATTAATCCTTTTATCCCGGATTTTAGCCATAATCTTTTTGGTATTGGCCTTTGCACAGCCTTTTATCCCGGTAAATCAGCAAAAAAGGGGGATGCACAATAATATTGTCAGCATTTATATTGATAATTCTTACAGCATGGAAGCCATTAATAAAGATGGTAACCTGTTTGATGAAGCGAGGCGAAGGGCAAAAGAAATCGTAAAAGGCTTTGGTATAAATGATCGTTTTCAGTTACTAACCAATGATTTTGAAGGTAAGCATCAGCGGTTGTTAAATCAGGAAGAATTTCTTAAGGCTCTTGATGAAGTGAAAATTTCGGCCACTACCCGTAATCTTCAACAAATTTTAAACAGGCAGGAAAATGTATTTAGCGGTGCGGCCAATCCGTATATTTTTGTGCTATCCGATTTTCAGAAAAGCATTACAGCAACTAAAAGACTCAACACAAATCCTGATATCCAATATGCATTTGTTAAGTTAAATGCCAGCACATTGCCTAATGTTGCTGTGGATAGCGTGTGGATGTTGTCGCCCAATCATCAGCCTGGTGCAAATGAAAGATTGGTGGTTCAATTAAAAAACTATTCGCCGGAAACAGCTAAAAATATCCCGCTCAAATTAAGCATTAACAATCAGCAAAAAGGTTTAGGCTCAGTCACTATTCCGGCAGAACAAACCATGCGAGATACCCTAAACTTTTCGGGGTTAAGTGCCGGCTGGCAAAAGGGGATAGTGAGTATTAAAGATTTCCCGGTCACTTTTGATGATGCACTGTCTTTTAGTTTTAAAGTGGATAAAAGCTTGCCGGTGTTAAGCATTAACGGTGCCCGCGCCGGAAACTATATTAAGGCACTTTTTGGTGCCGATGATTATTATAAGCTTACAGAAAATGATGAGCGGAACGTCAATTATAATGGCTTTACCAATTATAGTCTAATTGTACTGAATGGGTTGCAAAATCCATCTACAGGCTTAGCCCAGCAGTTAAAAACTTATTTAAATGCCGGAGGTCTGGTAGTTATCTTTCCGGATCTTGATGCAGATATTCAAACGTACAATACTTTTCTAACAGCCCTATCCTTACCGGCCATTCAAAAACTGGAGAAAACTGAAACCAGGGTAGATCAGATTGATCTTCAGCATCCCATTTTCAAAACTGTTTTTGAAGAAATTCCAAAAAATCTTGATTTACCAGTGTCAAACCGATATTTTTCCTTTGCAGAAAGGAATGCCGTCAATAAGGAAAATATTTTATCCCTACCCGGCAAGAAGCTGTTCTTTGCCAAATATGGGATGGGGAATGGATCTGTATACCTTTCGTCAACAGGTTTAAATGTTGCAGACGGTAATTTAGCCCGTCATCCGGTTTTTGTGCCATTAATGTATCGTGTCGCCTTAAGTGGTGGTGCAGAAGGTGCGCTTTATCATTATCTTGGGATTGATCATGTGCTGTCAGGAAAGAAGATCGTTATGGGGAAAAATCAAACCCTCAAGCTAAAGGCAAATGACTTCGAAACCATTCCTGAAATCCGGCAGGTAGATGGTAAAACACTAATTTATACGGCTGATCAGGTTCGGGATGCTGGTTTTTACAACCTTAGTCTGGCCGATTCCATTCTTGCTGTATATGCTTTCAACAGCGATAGGAAAGAATCTGATCTGCACTACCTGAGTAAAACGGAACTGAAGAACCTGACGGCAGATAGTCGCTTAAAAATATTTGATACCGATCAGGATGCCATAAAGCTCACTGCCGGAGCCAATAAAATCGGACAAACTTTATGGAAACTTTGTTTAATTTTGTCACTGATTTTTATTGCAGCAGAAATACTCCTTATCCGATTTTTTAACAACACAAAAAGAACAATATGAATCTCCTGGTTAAGAATGTAATCATTGCCGACCCGCAAAGTCAATTCAACAAACAAGAATGTGATGTCAGGGTAGTTGATGGTCAAATTAAAAACATAGGTAAATTAACAGCCCATCTGGACGAAACTATTTTTGATGCGTCGGGTGCATTCCTCACACCAGGTTTTTTTGACCTGAATTGTGTAGCCGGAGATCCCGGTTTCGAAACTAAAGAAGACATTCAAACCCTTACCGCCGCTGCTACAGCAGGTGGATTTACTGGCCTTGCTTTATTGCCACAGGCAAATCCGGTGGTGCAATCTAAATCGCAGGTAGAATATATTATTAATAAAGCCAAAAACAACCTGGTTGATGTGTTACCTGTTGGGGCCATCAGTCAGAACAGGGAGGCAAAGGAACTTGCTGAACTGTTTGATATGCAGCAGGCGGGAGCCGTGGCTTTCTCCGACGGCGACAAAGCCTTACAGGATGATGGCTTTATGAGTCGTGCGCTTCAATATGCGAAAGGGTTTGATGCCTTATTAATGGTTTATCCGGAAAACAAATCCATTGCCGGGAAATCACAGATTAACGAAAGTAAGAATTCAGTGCTGTTGGGCATGAAGGGGTTACCCGCATTAGCCGAAGAAATGCACATTGCCCGCGATATTTTTCTCGCTACCTATAATGAAACGAAAATTCACATGAGTAATATTTCTACCGCTGGTGCCGTAGCTTTGATTAGAAAAGCTAAAAAAGAGGGGGTTCAGGTTTCCTGTGATGTGACGGCACACCATCTGGTGTTTACCGAAGAACTTTTAGCCGACTTTGACAGCAATTACAAAGTGAAGCCACCTTTGCGTGGTAAAGCTGATGTGAAAGCACTTATTGCAGGTTTGAAGGATGGAACCATTGATGCCATTACCTCACAACACCGTCCGGAAGAGATTGAGTTTAAAAATGTCGAATTCGAAATTGCTCATTATGGCATTATTGCTTTGCAAACGGTGCTTCCCTTATTATTAAAGGCTGGTTTGGACGTAGGGCTAATTGCAGAGAAATTAGCCATTAATCCACGTAAATTATTAAATTTAGCCGCTCCGGTGATTGCAGAAGGAGAGAAGGCAAACTTTACGATTTTTAACATGAATGAAAAATGGTTGTACAATTCATCGAATAATTTTTCTAAATCGGCAAATAGTCCTTTATTAGGTGCCGAGCTTAGAGGAAAAGTGACTTTAGTGTATAATAATAAGCAATTCCTTAAGTATTAAGGAGGTCAGAACAAGGAGCAAAAAACAAAGATTAAGCAGCAATAACAAGGATTAGAAACTAATAAAAAAATTAGGGATTAAAGTTGATAGGGATAAGATTTGTTTAGGCTCATGGGCTTTCATCTTTGCTCTTTTATCTTTACTCCTTTAAATTTAAAAAAGATGGATAACAGGGTAAAAAAAGCGCTGGTCGCTTCACTAAATAAATATGCTGAAGTTGCAGCAATCAATGTTGAAGGTTTTGAAACGGAGTTACTCGCTGCGTTTGAACTTGATGCTAAATTTTTGGATAAAGTAACTGCATTTGATGCCGTTTTCGATACTCACCCAAAATTTGAAGAATTAAGGGAAGTATTTTTCGATTTATTAATGGTGAATTTCTTCAGCAGTGATGTACAGAAACTCGAAGATGATTATCTGGAAAGCGATGAATGGGCAAAAATTGAGGAAGAAACCATTGACAGGGGAACAGAATTATTGAATCTTTTACTTTACATTAAAGAATGTAAGGATGAAGATATTGACCCTGAATTAGGTGATTTCCTGAAAGAGTTTTTATTAGTGGAGGATGATGAGTTTCAGGATGAATTTGAAATTTACGAAGAAATGATCAGTAACCAGCAATTGGCTGAAGGGAGCGTGGAGGAAATTTGCAAAACAGCACCAACCTTAAGTATCAGCGAAGAAATGCAGGAATTGTTTGTTCCCTTTATGGTATTTTTCCTTGATGTAGAAGGAAGCGCAACCACCACCAAAGAAATAATTCAATTTAGCAGTAACAAATCGTTCAATTCTGCTACTTATATATTAATTACAACAATTAATAACTAAATTAAACTTCATTACAATGGACAAAAGTGCTCAAATTTCCCAATTATCCCTTAAGTATGGTTTCATGCTGGCTGCTGTTTCTATAGCATTATCACTGACCATGCATTTCATTAACCCGGTTTTGGTATATACCAATGTCATGGTATCAATTGGTATTTTTATTTTATTTATTACCTTATTGGTTGTTTCCGGAATTAATATCCGTAAAGAAATTGGTGGCTTCTGGACTTTTGGAGAAGCATTTAAAGCCTTTTTAGTCATTTCTTTAATATTAGCCATTACCGCAACCTTATATAATTTTGTATTAATGAAGCTTATTGATCCTGATCTTCCGGCGAAAGCTGCTGCTGCCATTGAAGATGCGCAAAGGGCAATGATGGAAAAATTTGGTTTAGGTAATGATGAAATTGATGAAGCAATGGCGAAAGCAGGTAACATGCAGGAAAAACTAGAGCCTAGTTTCAAAAATACTTTTACCAGTTTCGGCGTTTCAATCGCATCATATGGCGTGATCTCATTAATTTTAGCTGCGATTTTGAAGAAAAAACCACCAGTTACTTTTAATACCTTCCCAACAGAAGGTTAATTTTATAAAATTTTGAACGTGCAGGTTTTATCATTTAATTTGATGAGATTTGCACGTTTTTCAATAATGCATCATTGCGAACGAAGCGTAGGGATGAGCAACGCGTGCGGCAATCTTATTTTAGCAGATTGCTTCGTTGTACCTCCTCGCAATGACGAAAAGACCCAATAAATGGATATATCAGTTGTAGTACCCTTATTCAATGAAGATGAGTCCCTGCCAGAATTAACGGCATGGATTGATAAAGTGATGGTGGAAAATAATTTCAGTTATGAAATTGTTTTAATTGATGATGGCAGTACCGATAAATCATGGGAAGTTATTGAAACATTAAGGGGACAAAATCCAGCCATTAAAGGAATAAAGTTCAGGAGGAATTACGGTAAATCAGCAGCACTTAATGTTGGTTTTGAAGCTACACAAGGTGATGTGGTGATTACCATGGATGCCGATTTACAAGACAGCCCGGATGAAATTCCCGAATTATACCGTCGCATAAAAGAAGAAAAGTTAGATCTGATTTCCGGTTGGAAAAAGAAACGTTACGATCCCATTACCAAAACCGTGCCTACTAAATTATTTAATGCCGCCACCCGGAAAATGAGTGGCATTGAGTTAAATGACTTTAACTGTGGTTTAAAAGCCTATCGCAGCGATGTTATCAAAACCATCGAGGTTTATGGTGAAATGCACCGTTATATTCCTGTCATTGCTAAGTGGGCAGGATTCAGCAAAATTGCTGAACAAGTGGTAGAACACAGGGCCCGTAAGTATGGCACGACGAAATTTGGTTTCAGCCGGTTTATTAATGGCTTTTTAGATTTGCTGTCTATTTTCTTTGTTGGCAAATTTGGCAAACGGCCGATGCACTTTTTTGGCTCTCTGGGTGTATTGAGTTTCTTAGTCGGCATAGTAATGTCGCTTTACACCTTAATCGAAAAACAATACCTCATCTGGAATGGTTTGGCCTATCGTGATGTAACCCAACAACCGCTATTTTACTTGTCATTAGTGGCTATAGTAGTGGGTTCTCAAATGTTTCTGGCTGGTTTTATTGCCGAACTTTTGTCGCGAAACGCACCAGAAAGAAACCAGTACCTGATTGAAAAGGAATTAAGGTAGAAGGATTGAAGGCGGAAGTTTAATCCGCCTACACGTTCAACCTTTATACCCTCAACCTTCAACCTCTGCAAAATGTTTTTCTCTATCATTATTCCGCTCTACAATCGTCCACAAGAAATTGATGAACTTTTATATACTTTAACCAAACAGACGTATTTACAGTTTGAGGTACTGGTTATTGAAGATGGTTCTGTTCACGATGCAAAAGCAATTGTAAACAGTTATGCCCACCAGCTTGATATTAAATATTATTTTAAAGAAAACGGTGGACAAGGTTTTGCCCGCAATTATGCTTTTGAAAGGGCTGAAGGAGATTATTTCATTATCTTTGATTCAGATATCCTGGTTCCGCCGGATTACCTGGAAATCGTAAAAAATTATCTTTACGAACACCAGCTGGATGCCTACGGCGGTCCGGATGCAGCACATGAAAGTTTTACGCCGGTACAAAAGGCCATCAGTTACGCCATGACCTCTCCATTTACCACAGGAGGAATCAGGGGAAATAAAAAGCATGTAGGGCAGTTTCATCCAAGGAGTTTCAATATGGGCGTTTCCCGTGAGGCATGGGAAAAGGTTGGCGGATTTATTTTAACCAGATTAGGCGAAGATATTGAATACAGTATCCGCATTCATGAAAATGGTTTTAAAATTGGCTTAATTCCGGAGGCTAAAGTATACCACAAGCGGCGGACCAGCTTCAGGCAGTTTTATAAACAATTGCACTTTTTTGGCAGAGCAAGAATTAATATTTATAAACACTTTCCAAGGGAGTTAAAGCTGATTCATTTTTTTCCGGCAGTGGCTACAATCGGTATGATCATAACATTGCTCATGAATGTAATCTATTCGCCTTTAGCGTATATTTTGGATTTCATGGTGTTATTGTATTTTATGTTGATATTTTTTCACTCCTGGTCTGTAAATAAATCTATAAAAGTTGCATTTTTGAGCATGATATCTTCATTCATCCAGTTAACGGCCTATGGTTTAGGATTTATACAGGATTTATTTAAAAGAGTGATTTTTTCAGGGAAATAAAAGTCAGAGGAATAGGAAGTAGAGAAGAGGAAATAGGGAATAGAGGAAAGGAGACGTTTAGTGGGAAATGAATGAATGATACCCAATTCGAACACCTTGCAACAAAAAATAAGAATCAGAAATTAACATGATCAACTATCTAAAAGAAAGTACATTTGCAGTAAATGATGTCATCCGTAAGGCCTGGAGCATTATGACAAAGCATTATTTTTCTATTGCCACGCTATGTTTTCTGATGTTTATTACGGCGAGCGCATCCAGCCTGATGGCTTTTTTTATTAAGGATGTGAGTAAGGTGCTTAGTTTTTTCATGGTGGTTATTTTCATCATGTTGTACTTTACCATCAATCTTTCGCTTTTTAAGTATATTTTTCACCTTATTGATAATGAAGATGAAGATGTTACGATTGTTGGTACACTCCCAACCAGGCAACAGATTATCAGGTTTTTAATTGCTACGCTTTATTTTATTGGCTGTATTTTATTTATCGGACTGATCCTTTTCCCGGTTTTATATGTGCTTGATCCGGTATTACGTTATCTGGTGAAGATTGGCTGGGTAGAAAGCTTCCAAACCACCGGTGTTATCATCACACAAATTGCTGTAGGTATTGCCATCCTGGCTTTGTTTATCACCTGGCTGAGGATTTCCTTTTTCCCCTTTTTTATTATTGATAAAAATGCCCCGCCGTTTGAGTCCATCAAACTTAGTCTGGCCATTACCAAAGGTAATTTTACAAAGATTTTATTATTGCTGTTGGTTTTGGGTGGGGGCTACCTGATTTATTTATTATTTAATCTGTTACACTGGCCATTCGTTGCTTTTGTCGTTAATATTTTAAGTTCATTTATTATTGTTCCTTTATCCAGTGTTGCCTTAACGGTAGCCTATCGCAAAATTGCAGGAGAGTATGAAGGAGATGAGCATCCTGATATCTTACATAACATCGTTTAACGGAAAAGCATTCAATTGTTTAATCATCCAAAAATCAATCATTAATTATGGGATTAAAAGCAGCATTAAGTAAACCATTTGCGGCATTTGCAGTATGGCAGATCAACAAGTGGAAGAAGAATGCCGTTGTTGCCCAGGATAAAATTCTTAAAGAGCTCGTCTTTGAAGCCAGGGGAACAGCTTTTGGCAAGGACCATCATTTTGCTGAAATTAAAGACTATAGTGATTTTAAACAACGTGTACCCGTACAGGATTATGAAGGGCTCAAACCTTATGTAGATCGTGTGGTAAACGGTGAGGCAGATGTGCTTTGGAAAGGCAAACCACTTTATTTCGCTAAAACATCCGGTACCACATCTGGTGTGAAATACATTCCGCTTTCTAAAGAATCGATGCCAGAGCACATTAAGGCTGCCCGGAATGCCATCCTTACCTATATTCATGAAACAGGAAAGACCGATTTTGTGAACGGAAAAATGATTTTTTTGCAAGGAAGCCCTGTATTGAATGTAAAAAATGGAATTAATGTAGGGCGTTTATCCGGAATTGTAGCCCATCATGTTCCTGCCTATTTGCAAAAGAATCGATTGCCTTCGTATGATACTAATATTATTGAAGATTGGGAAGAGAAGGTGGATGCAATTGTGGAGGAAACCCTTCACGAAGACATGACACTGATTTCCGGGATTCCACCCTGGGTGCAAATGTATTTCGATAAGCTCACCGAAAAAACAAATGGGAAAAAGATAAGCGAGATTTTCAAAAACTTTAGTCTGTTTATTTATGGAGGGGTAAATTTTGAACCTTATCGGGCAAAAATTGAGCAAAGTATTGGTCGTAAAATAGATGCGATAGAAACCTATCCGGCATCAGAAGGCTTTATTGCCTATCAGGATGCTCAAAACGACAAAGGCCTGTTACTTTTGGCTGATGCGGGAATTTTTTATGAATTTATTCCGGCAGATGAATATTATAATGAGTACCCAACCAGGCTATCGCTGGGAGAAATAGAACTGGATGTGAATTATGCTTTGATTTTGAACACTAATGCAGGTTTATGGGGCTATAGTATTGGCGATACGGTAAAATTTGTTTCTAAAAATCCTTATAAAATAGTGGTCACCGGGCGGATTAAGCATTTTATATCTGCATTTGGTGAGCATGTGATTGGCGAGGAAGTGGAGCAGGCCTTATTAAGTGTGGCCAATGACGAAAAAGTAGAAATTACAGAATTTACAGTAGCACCACAGGTAAACCCTGAAGGCGGTGCCTTACCTTATCACGAATGGTTTGTAGAGTTTTCAACTGCACCACAAAATATGCCTGCCTTTAGTAAAAAAGTAGATCAGGCTTTGCAAAAGAAAAATATTTACTATTTTGATTTAATTGAGGGTAACATCCTTCAGCCCCTAATCATACGTACGTTACAAAAAGATGCCTTTGTTAATTATATGAAAAGTGAAGGCAAACTCGGCGGACAAAATAAAGTGCCAAGATTAAGTAATGACCGGAAATTGGCGGATGGGTTGGAGAAATATATTGTTTAATTGTTAAATGGCTAAATTGCCATATGGCATTGCGCTAATGAAAATTGCTAATTGCTGAATTGTTGCCGGATTTGGCTGGTAATGAGAATAATTGCTAAATTGTTATTTACATAATGGCTAAGCGATGGAAAAGAATTATTTACAATTAAATCAAATAACAGCCTATACGAAAGCTTTTCATTTAAGCAATTTGGTATGGAATTTAGTTGCTAATTGGGATAGCTTTGCAAAATATACTGTTGGGCAACAATTTGTAGATGCCGTTGATTCCATATCTGCAAATCTAGCGGAAGGTTTTGGTCGATATCATAAAAAAGATAAGATTAAATTTTATTACTATAGTTTTGGTTCGGTTAAAGAATGTTTAGACTGGAATGAAAAAGCAAAGGTTAGAAAATTAATTAATGAGGAAACATACATAAAGATTTTTGCAACTTTGGAAACTTTGCCTAAAGAGATTCATCAACTTATAAAATTTACTAACGAAAGGCTGAAAATTTAATCCGTTGTAGTAAGGTTTTTAATATAAAAGAAAGCTAAATACTCGTTTCATATAACAACAGAAGCATTCTTTTAACAAGAGAGGAAAATAACAATTGAACAATATTACCATAAAACAATCTGTAAAATACATAACGATATTAGGCTCTACAGGAAGCATTGGTACGCAAGCCCTCGAGGTTGTCAGGGATAATCCCGGCATCTTTAAAGTTGCTGTATTATCTGCCTTAAAAAATTCGGAATTGCTGATTCAGCAGACCATGGAATTCAGGCCGGAACTTGTCGTGATTTGCGATGAAACTCAGTATTTACCTGTGAAAGAAGCTTTATCCGCTTTACCCATTAAGGTGCTGGCAGGTGAAGCGGCACTTTCAGAAGTAGCGGCTTATCCAAAAAGTGATATTGTACTTACCGCTTTAATGGGGTCAGTAGGTTTAAAACCCACCATAGCCGCCATTAAAGCTGGTAAAAATATCGCTTTGGCGAATAAGGAGACTTTAGTGGTTGCGGGTGAATACATCACCGCATTAGCAGCTGAATATCAGGTGAAAATTCTACCGGTCGATTCGGAGCATTCAGCCATTTTTCAGTGTCTGGTAGGCGAGGAGCAAAACGAAATCGAAAAGATTTACCTAACTGCATCCGGCGGTCCTTTTCTGGGAAAGGGAAAAGATTTCTTATCTGCCATTAAAAAGGAGCAGGCCTTAAAACATCCCAATTGGGTAATGGGTGCAAAAATCACCATTGATTCTGCCACGTTAATGAATAAGGGCCTTGAAGTGATCGAAGCAAAATGGTTGTTTGATCTTGATGTGGATCAGATTGATGTGATCGTTCATCCGCAATCTGTTATTCATTCTATTGTCCAATTTACAGATGGTTCTATGAAGGCGCAAATGGGCGTGCCAGACATGAAACTTCCTATACAATATGCTATTAATTATCCCGACAGGCTAAAAAACAATTTTAAACGTTTTAATTTTCTGGACTATCCAAACTTTAGCTTTCAGCAGGCAGACCGGGAAACATTCAGAAACCTGGATTTGGCTTTTAAAGCCTTAAGAAAAGGTGGAAACATGCCCTGTATCTTAAATGCGGCCAATGAAATTGTGGTGGAGGCATTTTTAAAAGATAAAATTGGTTTCCTTGAAATGAGTGAAGTAATTGAACAGTGTATGGCAGAAATCCGCCTCATAGAAAAACCACAATTGACCGATTATTTAGAAACTGACAAACATAGCCGTATCTTAGCCGGGGAATTAGTAACAAAAATTAAAATTTAACATCTAAAATAAAAATATTAGTATAGCATATGAACGGATTGATTATGGCGGGGCAGCTGCTGCTCGGATTGTCTCTATTGGTAATATTACACGAATTAGGGCATTTTCTGGCAGCCAGGGCATTTGGTATTAAGGTAGAAAAGTTTTATCTGTTTTTTGATGCCTGGGGATTTAAACTTTTCAGTTTCAAAAAGGGAGATGTAGAATACGGTGTGGGGTGGTTACCGCTGGGTGGCTATGTTAAAATCGCTGGTATGATTGATGAAAGTATGGACACCGAGCAAATGGCTCAGCCAGCTCAACCCTGGGAATTTCGTTCCAAGCCTGCCTGGCAACGTTTAATCGTGATGCTGGGAGGGATTATCGTGAACGTGATCGTGGGAATTTTTATTTTCTGGATGCTCACCTTTAACGTTGGTCAAAACTATACCGTAAATGGAAAATTAAACGATGGTATTTCGGTTGGCACGCTGGGTAAAGAAATTGGATTAAAAAACGGCGACCGCATTTTAGCGATTAATGGCAATAAACTGATCAAATTTGAAGATGCCATTTCAAGTAAAGTATTGTTTGATGGCGCACAACTAACCATTTTAAGAGGCAATCAAACTTTATATGTTTCGGTTCCGGATACGATTTTAAATAAGCTGTCTAAAAACGATAAGGAGAATTTTATTAGTCCGCGGTACCGCATGGCAAGTGTAGCCACTGTACTTGCGCCTGACGAAAAAGCTGATCAGCAATCTTTTCTGGACCGGATTTTTGGTCGCAAATATGTGAAGCCGGTTTATCCGGCATATGCGGCAGGTATTAAACCCGGCGACAGCATCCTGGCCGTAAACGGAAAGCCCATTACTTTCTTTGATCAGTTTAAGGAAGAGGTATCATCCAATAAAAATAAGAATATTTCCATTCAGGCCTTGCGTAATGGCAAACCGATTGATTTCAATTTAAAAGTTGGAGCGGAAGGAACCATTGGTATTGCACCAAATTTCAAAATGCCTGAAACAGCACACGTTGATTTCGGTTTTGCAGAATCCCTTCCGGTTGGAGCAGGAATGGCCTGGAGCACTTTTGTTGATAATGCAAAAGGCATTGGTAAAATGATTACCGGTAAACTCAGTGCCAGGAACATCAGCAGTCCGATAGGGATTGCAAAGGTTTACGGCAGCACTTTTGATTGGGTAAAATTCTGGACGTTAACAGGCCTGATTTCTATGGCACTGGCCTTTATGAATTTATTGCCTATTCCCGGTTTAGATGGTGGCCATGTGGTGTTCTTACTGATTGAGATGGTACAACGCAAACCCGTAAGTGAAAAAGTGCTGGAGAAAGCGCAAATTGTGGGTTTCGTGATTTTAATTTGCCTGATGGTGTTTGCTTTTGGTAATGATATTTTAAAATCCTTCGGGAAGTAAAACCAAATTGATATTATTGCCGCAGCTGGATAGATTTAACCTGAACAGCTGCGGCTTTTTATTTATACCCCTATCATGAGCAAGACCATACAGCAACCCAACTATTTTGAATTTTACGAATTACCGGTTCAATTTAATCCAGATCAGCAGGCTGTGAAAGCGAAGTTCTATGCTTTAAGCAAGCAGTATCATCCGGATTTTTATGCCAACGAAGAAGATGAAAAACAACAGGAGGTACTGGACCTATCAACCTTAAACAATAAAGCATACCAAACGCTTAGTCATGCTAAAAGGCGGTTAAAATATGTGCTTGAGCTTAAGGGGATTGTAAAAACAGACGAGGGCTACCAGTTGCCGCCAGCTTTTCTGATGGAAATGATGGACATAAACGAAGCCCTGATGGATCTGGAGTTTGAGCCTGATGCTGAAAAACTGGCCCAGGTAAGTCGTGAGGTTGATCAGCTGGAAGAACAGCTGGCAGGAGAACTTGACCAGTTAACCTTAAAGTATGATGAAGACCCTGAAGATTCAGCGCAACTGCTGGCGACTATAAAAGATATTTTTTACCGCCAGAAATACATTTCCAGGTTAAGGGAAAAGCTGAAAGCGTAGAAATCGTAAATAAACAGGCAGTTTATGAGATATCGGTAGGCCTGCTAAACACCTTAATGTCAAATCATTTTTTAGTTTTTGATCGTCAGGGTGTTTATATTACTTTCGGACAAAAATCAGATTCCATGAGTTTACTATCCGTTTTTAGAAAAGTTGCTGTAGCCGAGGGGATTTCCTATTTGCTTCTATTATTTGTCGCCATGCCCCTGAAATACTGGGCTCACCTGCCTTTATATGTGAAATACACGGGATGGGCACATGGATTGCTATTTGTAATGTATGCAGCCACCTTAATTATGGCTTGGCAAGAACAAAAATGGACATTCGGCAAAGCAGTGCTTATTTTCTTTGCTTCACTATTGCCATTTGCACCATTTATCGTTGATAGAAAGTTAAAAGATGAGCGTGCTGAATCTGCAAGTGGCATTTAGTAAATGGGTTACGAATTATTTTCAAATAATGTTGTAATTTAAGTTTCGGATATCTACATTTGCATCCCCGTCCAACACATGCCCGGATGGCGGAATTGGTAGACGCGCTGGTCTCAAACACCTGTGGGAAACCGTGCCGGTTCGACTCCGGCTCCGGGTACAAAGTGGGCTTAAGCCCGAATTGACGAAGGACTGCTACTCAAAAAGCAGTCCTTTTTTATTGAGTAGGTGATCAGGTAGGGCAGTGGTCGATAAGTAATGAATGAGGTATATCTCAGACTTAATTACTCAACTGATATATGGTGGAAAGGGACTGTTTCTATCATGTATGTCAGAGAGAATGACTTGCGATACTTAAAAAAAACGCGGCTGCCTGATTCAGATTCAGGCAGCCGCGGTATATCATCAGGAGGTGAATGCATCCTGATCTTCTTAAACTCTAGCGTTAAACTTTGGGTAAGCTGTAGCCGTTGTGATACGGTGCCAAAAGGTATTTATCATTGATCTGTTGGTTTGTAAACTGGTGTTTGGCATTGTCCCATGATAATTTTTGTCCGCTTCTGAAGGCAATGTTTCCCATTTGGGCAACGGTAGCTACATGCGCAGCATCCTGTATAGAACAATTCAGTTCTTCTTTTTTTCTGGATCTGACCACACTAAAGAAATTGACCATATGATTATTCAGTCCGTTATCTGAGGATTTAACAAAGGGCTTGCTCACTTTATTGCCGCTTGCCTTTTCTTCAATGACTTCCCAGCCTTCTCTGTTGAGGATCAGCGTGCCGTTGTTCCCGATATAGGCAATCCCATGGTTGCGGTTATAAGAGCCATTATCGATGCCCATGGCAGAATCCCATACCATGTTGAACTTGTCAAACTCGTATAAGGTAGTCAGCGTATCAGGAGTTTCTTCATACAGGTCAGGATAGGCAAAACGGCCTCCTAATGCAGATATGGTTTTTGGTACAGGTGAATTCATGCCCAGCAGGCCATAATCCAGTAAATGCACGCCCCAGTCGGTCATTAACCCACCGGCATAATCCCAGAACCAGCGGAAATTGAAGTGATATCTGCTGGCATTAAATGCTCGTTTATTCGCCGGCCCAAGCCACATGGCATAATCAACGCCTGCAGGGGGTAAGGTATCCGGTACTACGGGTGCAGGTTTCATCCAGCCCTGGTAACACCATACTTTTACCGTTCTGATATTTCCCAGCTGGCCGCTCTTTACAAAATCAACAGCATCTTTAAAATGTTGCTGACTGCGCTGCCATTGACCTGCCTGTACAACCTTATTGTATCTTTCCTGCGCCTTGACCATGGTACTGCATTCGACAATAGAGTTGCCCACCGGCTTTTCAACATATACATCCTTACCTGCCTGTACGGCATGAATCATCATCAGTGCATGCCAGTGATCGGGTGTCCCGATAATTACAGCATCGACATCTTTATTATCAAGCAGCGCACGATAATCTTTATATCTCTTTACTTTTGCGGCGTCAACATTCATCGACTTTAATTCGGCCATCCTTTCATCAAGCACATTGGCATCACTGTCACACAGGGCGATCAGGTTTACCCCCGGTACTTTGAGGGCCGCTTTGAGGTCTGACCATCCCATGCCTTTGATTCCTATTACACCAATATTGATCTGGTCGTTTGCGCCGATAGTCTTATTGAAAAGAGCATAGGCTGGATTGTCTAAGGCAGAAAGCATGGCAGTGGTTCCCACTGCGGTTGCAGCGTAGTTGAGGAATTTTCTACGGTTTAACATTTAATTTGGTTTACGGTTCATACTGAAAGTAAATTACAAAATAAGTGGCGCATCCAAGATATATCGTTAAAATTAATAAGAATGTTACCCATATCCGGGTCTTTTATAGCAGAGTGGAAGGGCGGGTGGCTTTTAGAAAATGGAGGTATCAAAAAAAATCTGCATCCAGTGAAGTGCCAACCCCCATTTTTTACTGGCTTTGGAACGCACTTTTTTTACATATATACAGGCCTACGATTAAGATTACCTGTATGGAATGCCTGATTAGCTTTGGTAAGTGGTTTGCCTGTGGTAAATGGTTAGCCCCGCTAATGCACGCATGCCGCGTGTGCAAAATAAAGCCAGCTATGCAATTGAAATATTAGGTCGTAGCCATTAGTTACAACCTTTTTTAATTAATAGAGTAGTGCTTTTGTATGTTGTTGAATCATAATTTTATGTTGCAGGCTTTATAAATAAAGATTAGTTTTTGCAACGCTATAGCGTAATGAATTATTGCGAAGACAAAGGATTGATAGATTTAGATAAACTGCAGGAACAACAGAAATGCACACGCGGCACGCGTGCGCTAGCGAGGGAGTTGCTACAGAATTTTTAGATATTAATAGTTCTCAAATAAAGTCCATTGAAAAGAAATTTTATTTAACAATATGTGATGAATTTATTGATGCAGATGGATTACCTGATTTTGGTCAATTAAGCTTTTATTATAAAGAGGATTTAACAATTGTCGAAATCAATCTGCCTAGTTTTGAAGATGATAATTATAGGATAACTGATAATGAAAACATATTAAATAACTTATTGATAAGACCACTTTTTAAATGGGAAGATCATCCTTATTATCAAAATGCTACACCTTTTTGCCAAATTCTTCAACAGTTTAAACCATGCCAAACCTATTAGATAAAATAATCACCCCGCTGGCGCACGCGTGTCGCGTGTGCAAAATAAAGCCAGCCATTTAATATTAGGTCGTAGCCTTTAGTTACAACCTTTTTTAGTTAAAAGACCAATGCTTTTTCATGTTGTTTGAGTCATAATTTTATTGTTGTAAGCTTTGAAATAAAGTTTGGTTTTAACAACACGATAGCGCAATAAATTACAGCGGAGACAAATGAGTGATAGATTTAGATGGATATTGCAAAGATGATATAAAGTGCACACGCGGCACGCGTGGCACTATGCGCGCCGTGAGTTAATTAATGTCTAGTAATGCGCCAGCACTATCTCCGGAAATTTTAATTATTTTTAGCGCACTGAAAAGAGCAGTTTATTTAAAATTGCTGCTAATTTTTTAATTATAACCAGTATAAACCAATGATGAAACGAACCTGTTTAATGCTAGTGCTCTTCTTATCTGTTTTAAATGCATTTGCACAATCTTTTGAAAAAACTAATCTGGGGATAAAAGCCATAGCCAACGGTAATCAGGTAGAAATACAGTTTTACACACCATCCATTGTACGGGTAATTAAAATACCTGCAGGCAAATCATTTGTTAAACAAAGTCTTTCGGTAACCTTATTACCTGGAAAAACCATTTTCCAGGCACAGCAAACCGGCAAGGTTGTATGGTTAAAATCAGAAAAAATAAATGCCAGGTTAGATCTGACCACCGGCAATGTTGAATTTTCTTCAGCCTCCGGGAAAGCATTATTGAAAGAAAAAAATAAAGGTACCAGGTTTACATCGTTCAATGATACAGGTGCAGATAGTTATCATGTTTATCAGGCTTTTGCCTTAGAGAAGGAAGAACCTATTTACGGGCTTGGCCAACATCAGCGTGGAAAGCTTAATCAAAGAAATCAGCAATATCATCTTGAGCAGGGCAATGTAGAAGATGCTGTCCCTTTCTTCCAATCTGTAAAAGGTTATGGCCTGTTTTGGGATAATTATTCTCCAACCGAATTTCAGGATGATGCGGATGAAACCTCTTTTAAATCGCAGGTAGGTGATGGTGTAGATTATTATTTTATGTATGGGGGCAATGCCGATGGTGTTATCGCCAACATGCGTACGCTTACAGGTAAGGTGCCCATGTTCCCTTTATGGACATACGGCTTCTGGCAAAGTAAGGAGCGTTATAAAAGCCAGCAGGAATTATTGAATGTGGTAAAAACATACCGCGAACTGAATGTACCCCTTGATGGCATTATTCAGGATTGGCAATATTGGGGGAATAACTACCTGTGGAATGCCATGGATTTCCTGAATGTAGATTTTCCTGACGGGAAAAAAATGGCTGATGATGTACATGCCCAACATGCGCACCTGATTATTTCCATCTGGTCTTCTTTTGGTCCGCAAACCAAGCCGTACCAGGAATTGGATAAAAAAGGGATGCTCTACAACATTACAACCTGGCCGGAATCAGGTTCAGAGAAATGGCCTCCTAATCTGGATTATCCCTCTGGTGTAAGGGTGTATGATGCCTACAATCCTGAAGCCCGCGATATTTACTGGAAATATGCCAGTAATGGCTTGTTAGCTAAAGGGATCGATGGCTGGTGGATGGATTCTACTGAACCTGACCACCTGCAGATTAAACCAGCTGATTATGATACCAAAACATATTTAGGATCATTCCGTAAAGTGCGCAATGCCTATCCGCTAATGGCTGTAGGAGGAGTATATGATCATCAGCGTAAAACCACGTCAGATAAAAGAGTCTTTATTTTAACAAGGTCGGCCTTTGCCGGGCAGCAACGTTACGGTGCCAATACCTGGTCTGGAGATACGGGTTCCAGCTGGGATACTTTCCGCAAGCAGATCCCTGCCGGATTAAATTTTTCGCTTACCGGCATCCCCCACTGGAATTCAGATATCGGTGGTTTTTTCGCTGGTGCATATAACAAATCTTCGAACGGTGGCTCGGGAAGTAAAAACCCATTATACCAGGAACTGTACGTGAGGTGGCTCCAGTTTGGTACGTTTAATCCCATGATGCGTTCGCATGGAACGGATGTGCCCAGAGAAATCTATCAGTTTGGAAAAAAAGGCGAACCCATCTATGATGCCATAGATAAATTTATCAACCTCCGTTACACCCTTTTACCTTATATCTATTCTACCTCATGGGCAGTTACCGCAAAGCAATCCAGCTTTATGCGTGCCCTTTTCATGGATTTTGTAGAGGATAAAAGAGTTTGGGACATTAACAATGAATACATGTTTGGGCAATCGATCCTGGTGGCACCCGTTGTTAAAGCGCAATACACACCTGAAACGATTGTGAAGGTGAATGAAAACAGTGGCTGGAATAAAAAAGAGGGTAAAGAGAATGATCAGAAAGCTGCAATTGATTTTACTGCTGAAAAATCATCACCCGTATATCTTCCGGCTGGTACGCTATGGTACGATTTCTGGACCAATGAGCAGTTGAAAGGCGGACAGGAGCTGATCAAAAAAACAACTATTGATATGATTCCCCTTTATATTAAGGCTGGTTCAATTTTACCAATGGGGCCAAAAGTGCAATATGCTACGCAACAAAAATGGGATAATCTTGAAGTAAAAGTATATCCTGGAGCAAATGGCTCTTTTGTATTGTATGAAGATGAGCTGGATAACTACAATTATGAAAAAGGTGCCTATACTGAAATCGAATTTAACTGGAACGATGCCGCCAAAAAACTAACTATTGCCAATCGGAAAGGGAGTTATAAAGGGATGCTTCAAAATAGAAAGTTTACCATTGTATTGCCTTCAGGAGCAAATAAAAACGTGACTTATACAGGTAAAAAACTGGAAGTGAAATTTTAATTCAATAGGTTGATTTATTGACTTTATGCTTGATAGCAGCAGAAATCTGATTTGAGATTTGCTGCTATTTTTATTTGCGCTTTGGTTGGATCACATCTCATCAGGCGGGAGATTTAACAACAGCTGAAAGTTATAAATTTGTGCTTATATTTGAGATACAGTCGTTTTGCCAGTCCCCAACTAACCATAATCGATACGAAAATCAGGCTGCGCTAAATCCCTAATATGATAAAATTAAAATTATGGCACTATTTAATCCTTATTTACATTTCACCGGTAATACCGAAGAAGCATTTAACTTTTATCAATCCGTGCTTGGTGGGGAATTTACGAAGTTGGTTCGTTATAAAGATTTGACACCCACTGCTGAATATGCAATACCTGAAACCTACCTGGATAAAATCATGTACATCGCTTTGCCTCTCGGGAAAAATAATATGCTGATGGGTTCTGATGCGATGCTGGAAATGGAAGGGCGGAAATTTACTTTCGGAGATAATTTTCACATTGCCATTAGTGCTGAAAATAAAGAAGAAGCAGCGTATTTATTTAAAGGACTTTCAGCTGGTGGAAAAATAGAAATGCCTATTGCAGATAGTCCATGGAGTTCTTACTTCGGGATGCTTGTGGATCAGTTTGGCGTTCAATGGACGGTAGAATTTGATCCGAATTTGTAGCGTTAGGGAGGTAAATCATTGGTATGTTATACCTCCAATCAGCCATTGGTAATTAATTGAGCGTTAGCCATTCTCAAACGTTTCAGTCGTTTTGCCACTTTTACTGGTCTGAATAATTTAAGGGTATAAGTTTGGTGATAACTTAAACAGCCACATAGCACACCGGTCAAAGCGCCAAAAAGAACATCAATAGGGAAATGTTGTGCGAGGTAAATTCTCGAATAACCTACAGCTACAGCAAACATGATACATGGCCATGATATTTTTTTCTTTTTAAAAACCAGTACCATAATTGTTGATAGTGCAAAAGCCGATGCCGTATGACCTGATGGGAAGGAAGAATGGTTGTGCACATTTAAGCCTTCAACAAAATGTGTGTAAGGAATGTGGAGCTGCTGCATCAGTAATTTTGGCCTGGGTTGATTGTACAATCTTTTAGATAGTTGTACGAACACGCCGGAATAGGCATAGGCCAGTAAAACGGCTATAGCCTTCTTCTTTTTTTTAATGGATAATAGTAATATGGCTGCAAAAATGATGAAAAAACCATCGCCTAGATTGGTCATGACTTTAAAAGTAAAATCAAGCGAGTTGGTATGATATTGATTTAGCCATAAGAATCCTTGCATTTTCGGAAACAGGCTAACAAAAATTACTGTTGCGATTAGCAGAATAAAAAGGGTAAGAAAATAACAGGGTAATTTTTGTAGTCGTTTGATCATGTGTCTGGAAATTTCTTGCCGAAATTATGAACCTGAAATAACCTGAACGTTAAGCTTAGGTCATGCTTTCTGTAACAGACCTGTGACTGTTTTTATGTTTTTTGATTAATAAATAATTGTGAACTGGTATTAACCACCACTGCCCAGCAGAGCAGGCCCCCTTCTTTTTTCAAGAAGGGGGAATGATCGTATTTTTATACGGCCTGTACCTCTTGATTTTTTTCTTCCGGAGCGATTTGATTAAAACGCTGATCTTGCAAGCGATCATATTCCTTTACATAATCCGGATGTTCCGTGCCCATTACCCGGTCCCAGATTCTGAAATACAAGCCATAATTTCCCTTGAATTTGCTATGGTGCAGGTTATGGTGTACCGAAGTATTCAGGATTTCAAATGCCCAGGTAAAGCGGAACCATTTAGGCATAATTTCATAGCCCAGGTGTCCGTACACATTGATGATGAAGCCCGTTACGGTAAAGAGTAATATCGTTAAGGGATGCATCGGCAGCAGCAGTACAATTGGCACTAAAACAAGTCCTTCGGTAATGGCTTCCAGTATATGAAAACTATAGGATGTCCAGGGCGAGGGATTGGTACTTTTATGGTGAACCAGGTGGGTAAGTTTGAACAATTTTTTATGGTGTAATAACCGGTGCATCCAATAAAAATAGGTATCATGTATAATCAGGCTGAGTACCAGCGCAACACCCATATACCATATCGGGAAATCATGAATGTTTTCATAAATTCGGGTGTATTGACGCAGAGGCGTGAAAACCAATCCAACTGCGATGATTGAAAAGACCAGTGTACTCTGCATGGAATGCCATACCTCACGGATGAAGTCTTTTCTGGTGGCTAGTTTTTGCTGGATCTTGAATTTACCCAGCTTAGCAGGTATCAGCAGATAAAACAGTGTAAAAGGAATTCCGGCAAGTAAAAAATACCGGATAGCCGAAACACTAAAAATACGAATGGTGGCTTCTATTATCTTTTCCATATCTATCTCATTTTTATATACCAAAAGTATAAAGCAGATAGATTTTGCCTCGTTAACAAAAGATAATTTAGCAGCTTAACAAAGGATAATTTATGTTGCTGTTTTTCCTTTTGTATGCATCCTTTTGCGGATTCTGCTCAGGGATACGGGGGTTATACCAAGCATGGAAGCAATGTATTTGTCAGGCACACGGTTTACCAGGTCGAAACGTTCGGACAGGAGTTCGCGATAACGCTCTTCAGGTGATTGCGTGACAAAAGATTCCAGCATTTTTAAAGATTCCGCCAGCATTTTCATCAGGAAAAAATTACGGAGTGGTTCATACTCCGGGTGGGTCTTCAGGATCTCCTCCAGCACATCATAATCGATCTGCAGCAACTTTACCGGTTCAAGCGCACGGTAAATAAACCGGGAAGGTTGGCGGTTAATAATGGTATCGTGTGAGGCAATAAATTGGCCCTCCCAGCGGAGGAGCAATGTCGCTTCATCTCCATTTTCCTTAATGGTGTATGCCCGGATAACGCCTTGTTCAATAAAAGCCAGTCGACGGCTGTTTTCTCCTTCACGGATGTAGGTTTCATTGGTTTCCAGCAATACCGGGGTCGTCATGGCAAATAATGGTGTGGTATCGGCAGGCAGTACGCCCGCTAAATCAAACAATAATTCCTGTAAGGTATCTATTGAAGTTGCCATATTAAAAAGAAAAAATGCCCATGAGCAATTGCTAAATTAGAAATATCCTGGCAAGCCTGCAAAATTATGGTCTGCCATAAATATTAATGCAGTAAGTATATGCTTTTTGGGACGATAATTTTTGCCAAATGGCAAATGTGCTCAGGCTTACTTTGCCTAACTTGCACTTATGAAAGAATTATTCGAATTTATGCTGAGGTTTGGGAACCTCAATCAGCAGCAAATGGATTTCATATCCGGCAAAGCTGTTAAAATGCAGCTTCCTCATCTGGCATACTTTTCAGAAGCCGGAAAAATTGCCCGGCAGGTAGGTTTCGTGGTAGAAGGAATCGTGCGGGTATGCTATTACAGCAATAAAGGCGAAGAAATTACCAAATATTTTATTGAAGAAAATAATCTGGTGGTCGACCTGGAAAGCTTCGATCTGGAAATCTGCTCAAGTGCCTATGTGCAAGCCGTTACCGATTGTACCTTAATTGTATTCTCTAAAAAAGACTGGCAGGAGCTGTTACAAACTATTGTTGGCTTTGAAACCATGGTGCATAAAATCATTTCAAGGGCACTGATGCAAAAAGTAGCGCGAAGAAGTCCGCTGGTAACAGAAGATGCCACTACCCGATACCTGAAATTTCTGGAAATTTACCCTACGGTGGTCAACCGGATTCCACTGTCTTATATTGCTTCCTATTTGGGTGTTACACAATCTTCATTAAGCAGGATCAGAAAAAATATCAGGTAAAATGCTTTTTGCCAAATGGCAAATAATTCACCGATCTGTTGATGCAACTTTACAACATCAATTAAAACCAAAAGAAAATGAAATCAGTACTCATAACAGGAGCCAACAGAAGCATTGGCCTGGAAGTTGCAAAACAGCTGTCTGAAAAAGGATTGTTCGTATATTTAGGAAGCCGTAACCTGGAAAAAGGAGAAGCCGTTGTGGCTGAGCTTTTGAAACAGGGGTTTGAGCATATTAAAGCGATTGAAATTGATGTAACGCATCCCGAATCGATATCTGCAGCTAAAGATCGCATCGAAAGAGAGCAAGGGAAACTTGATATCCTGATTAATAATGCCGGTATTCTTGGTGATAGTCCGCAAATGGCTGTTGATACGCCTGTACCTCACATTCAGGAAGTGTTTGATACCAATTTTTTCGGGGTGATCAGTGTAACACAGGCCTTTCTTGATTTGCTTAAAAGATCTGATTGTCCTAGAATCAGCAACATCACATCCGGACTTGGATCCTTAACACTTCACAGTGATCCATCATGGAAATATTACCAGGTTAAAACGGCTGCGTATGGAACATCAAAGGCTGCGCTAAACGCTTATACCATTGTACTGGCCTATGAATTGAAAGACCTTCCTTTTAAAGTGAATGTGATTGATCCGGGTTATACGGCAACTGATTTTAACCAGCACAGTGGCCCGGGTACGGTAGAAAGTGCAGCCTCGTTTATTATCAAACATACCTTAACTGATGACGATGCGCCTTCAGGACAGTTCTATAGTCATGATATCGAAGATGAAACAGGCATTAGTCCGTGGTAATAATCTGTGAGCAATAAATTTCTTAGGCGCCGGATGAATATTGTTTTAAGACTATCTTTATCCGGCTACCAATTATTCGTGGAGCACCAAAATAGCCTTTACTGTTTTATTAATCACCTGATTCACGGTACTGCTGGTAAACAGGCGGTAAATAATGTTATGGTGATGTTTAACCAGGCACAGAATATCGGTATGGTTTTGTTCAATAAAATCCATGATCCCGTTCGGTGCGCTATTGTGTTTAATATAATTAAATTCGATTTGTGTACCGGGTAAAAGTTCCCTGATGCTTTTTTCACCAGTTTCAATATGCTGTTGGTCTGAGTTTTCTGCCACATATAATACCTGCATTTTTTGTGAGCCAGAAGCCTTCAGCATCTCTACCAATGCCAATACATCTTTTTGAGAAAGTTTGGTTTCATAATCTGTAGCCAGCGTAATAATCGGACTTGCAGGAAAATTACTCTCCAGCGGAACAATTAAAGTTGGAATCCGCATCTTGGTAACCACCATACTCGCATTGCTACCCACAATGCCGCTTATTCCGGTTGCCCCGGTAATGCCCATAATCAACAGTTCAATTGGATGGGTCTTGGTATATTTGTTAATGACTGTCCTTAAGAAACCAACATCACAGACTGTGGAAATCTTGATGTTTTCCAACTTTTGCTCTTCACGAATGTGATTTGCCCATTGCTCAAGTGCCGTTTTTTTATTCTGATAATAAGATTCAATGAAAATGGCATTATAGGTGCTGTTGTTAATCCCTTCTGTAGGGTGAATGGCGTGAATTGCGGCTACTTCCATTTGCAAAACCTTTGCCATTGCCAATGCATAAGCAAATGCATTTGCAGCACTTTTTGAAAAATCTGTGGCAACCAGTATCTGTTTCATGTTGAGGTAATTTAAAGTTTGAGGCTATACGAATAAGTGGAACAGCATAAAAAGCAATATCGCCAGAATGATCGACACCGGCAAGGTCAGTACCCAGGCCAAACCAATGCTCTTTAATGTATTATTATTTAAGTTATCCTTACCGCCTGAAGCCACCATGGCACCGGCAATGCCGCTGGATAATACATGCGTGGTGCTTACCGGGAGGCCAAATGCAGTGCTTAAACCAATAGTGGAGGCGGCAACAATTTCAGAAGTAGCACCTTGTGCATAGTTAAGGTGTTCATTGCCAATTTTCTCCCCTATAGTCACTACAATCCGTTTCCAGCCAATCATGGTTCCGAGTCCTAAGGAAATGGAGATGGTTAAAATTACCCAAAGCGGCGCAAAGTCAACCAGTTTTGAAAGTTCGTGCTTTAATTCTGAGAGTTGTTGCTTGTCTGAAACGCTTATCTGTAAATGCTGATCGGCTTCCACTTTACCCATCATCGCAATGATGCCTTCAATCTGCTTCCTAAACTGATAGGTGTTTTCCTTATCAGTTTCATTTTTTTTAGCCAGGTGAATTTTGGTTTGACGGGTTCGCATGATAAATTCTGCCATATTAATTCCTTTGTTGTGGTTTAATACAGCGATCTTTTTCAGCAATACTTCACTGCCGTTGAGTTCGGTAAGCACTTTTTCTTTGGCAATATGATGGTTCACTGCAAATTTAGCAGGTAAAAAGGCAATGAGGATCAGCATTAAAAGGCCAACTCCTTTTTGGCCATCATTGCTGCCGTGAAAGAAACTCACTAGGGTGCAGGTCATAATCAGCAAACCCCTTATTAACAGCGGCGGTCTGTCATTTTCACCCTGAGGGATATGAAAGAGCGCATGGTACTTAATCACATGTTTAAGAAAATACATGAGCAATATGGCCAGACCAAAACCGATAACGGGTGATAAGATCAGTGATAAACCAATCTCCTCTGCTTTTCCCCAGTTTACGCCTGCTCCGCCATAATACCAGGTAAAACCTAATCCGGCACCAATCATGGCACCAATCATAGTATGCGAACTGGAACAGGGAATGCCCAGATACCAGGTACCTAAATTCCAGGCAATAGAGGCCAGGAGTACAGACAGCACCATACAGGCACCCACACCAATGGGTAAGTTCATGAGTGCATCAAGCGGAACGAGTTTGAGAATCCCCATGGCAACCGCAATCCCTCCGGTAAAAACGCCCATAAAATTCCAGAATCCAGACCATGGAATGGCGACAACCGGTTTTAATGCTTTGGTATAAATTACGGTAGCCACTGCATTGGCGGTATCGTGAAATCCGTTAACAAATTCAAAGGCCACAACCGCCAGCAGGCATAACAGGAATATCAATAAAAGGGGAGTGCTTAAATGGGTATCGCCCACAAAGGGAAGTATAACGCTTAAAGAAGACATAGAATAAAGTAAAGATTAAGGGTAGGCAACGCCATCAAAGTACCACAATAGAAGTGATGTGTATATATCTTCTATGTTAAATAATTGTCGTATTGCGCTATGTTTAGCGTTAAGCGGCTACCATGTAAGTGATTAGATATAAAGTGGTGCCATCCGCCGCCAGTAATGCGGGCGGTGCGCATCATTGTCCCAGGTATATAACTGATGGGTAATGTCCCTTTCCCAAAGCAGCTGGCTTAGCCTGTTATTGCTCTCATAAAAGGGATCGGTTTCTCCAACGGCCAGGATGATTTCCATAGATTTTAAACTGGCGATGAGATTGCTATCCTGAAGGTTTGACAGGTATTGCTCTGGCATATTAAAGTAAACAAGTTCATCACGAAAGCCACCCATCAGATCGATAAAAGGATTGGGTGCCTGGGTAAGATCATACCTGCCACTAATGCCAACGGTCTTTTTAAAAAGCTGCGGATATTTTAAGGAAAGGTTGATGGCATGATAGGCCCCCATGCTAAAGCCAACAGTTTCAATTCCGTTAGGGGTGCCTTTTTGGTACATTAATGGAATTACTTCATCCAGCAGGTATCTTTCATATTGCAGGTGCCTCGCCATACGTACCGATGGGAAAACCGACTGATTATAAAAACTTTCTGCATCTACACTATCCACACAAAAAAGCTGTAATTCACCTTTTTCAATCTTGCCGGATAAGGCGTGTACAATTCCCCAGTTTTCGTAATCGTAAAACCTGGCCATTCTGGTTGGGAACATTAATACCGCCCTTCCCGAATGCCCAAAAACCAAAAGTTCCATGTTGCGTTCCAGGTGTTTACTGTACCATTTATGATATTCCCTATGCATGTCTGATTGTTTGTGGAAATTACATCAGCGGTATTATTTCAACATTAACAAATGATCATATTATCCTAATTTTTTATGAATAATCATTTTCCACAAATCATACCCTTCTTTGCTTAAATGAAGTCCGTCATGATCATAATAACCCGGATTTGGATTTCCATCCTTATCCAGCATTCGTTTAAAAACATCTATGAATTGCCAGTTTCCATTCCTTTTAATTAGCTCACGCTCAATCAGGTTATTGGTATACTTAAACTGATCGGCCATATGCCACCTGGAAAGGCTTGGTTTTAGCGAGATGAAATAACAAGGGATAGCACCAAAGTGTTCATCGGCCTTTGCCATCAGCTGAAGAAAAAATAAGAATATCTCTTCAGGGTTTCGGCCATCACCCAGATCATTGTCGCCTGCATAAAAGATCAGCTCATCTGGCTGATAGCCAGTCATAATCCGATCAAAGAACCAGGCACATGCCGCTAGTGTTGAACCTCCAAACCCAAGATTGATAACTCTTTTTGCAGAAAAATCATCTTCAAGACGCTGCCAGAGACGAATGGATGAACTTCCGTAAAATATGGTGGAATAATTTTTTCTTTTCTCCGGAGAAACCTGTTCTAAGCGCTTCACTTCATCTTCATACCAATACATGCCTGTGAATATAAAAGATATATCAGCGATTTTGTATGATCAGAATGTTAAATTTTAATCCATCAATAAAAATCAGGGAAATTACTTGTTACTGGATTAACATGAAATTCATATGCGGGTAGTTGATTTGCGGGATAACTATTCAAATTAAGAAATGAAGAAAGAATTAATTTTATTAGGGCTGATGGTATTTTTGGGGATGGTATCTTGTAAAAAGACTCCAGGCAACGATGAACCACATGTTATTACCTATCCTGATATGGCGGAAGTTGCTGATCCGGCCATCTTATTTACCACGGCAAGTGGTGTTAAGGTTTACAATGGTGGTTTCGGTTCGGCTGTTGCAGCAGATCCAAATGATGCAGCCGTATTTTATATGTTAACGGATAGAGGTGCAAATGTGGCCGGGCAGCTGGCCAATTCCATTATTATCGGAAAACCTGATTTCGATCCACAAATTGGAAAGTTTAGGTTGAAGGATGGAAAGCTGATATTGGAGCAAACCATTGAGCTGAAAAATGCAGCGGGTGGAAAGTTAAACGGGATTCCAAATCCAGCAGGTATGGGCGCTTCAGGAGAGACAGCGTATGATTTAAACGGGCAGGTGATTGCGCCGAATGCCGATGGTATTGATTCAGAGGGATTGGTGAGGGCAGCAGATGGAACTTTTTGGATCAGCGATGAATACGGGCCACACCTGGCTCATTTTGATGCCAATGGAAAAACCATTGAACGCATTAATCCATTTGGTACCGGAACCGGAGGCCGAAAAATTCCGGCGGTTTTTACCAAAAGAAGGGCAAACCGTGGGATGGAAGGATTAGCTATTACACCTGATGGCAAAACGCTGGTGGGTATGATGCAGTCACCAATGTACAATCCTTCAAAAAATGCGGTAGCCAATTCAACAGTACTGCGGATATTAACCTTTGATATTGCAACTGGCGCAACCAAACAATACGCTTATTTAATGGATAATACCACGCTTACCGGCGTGAGCGATATTGTAGCTGTAAATGCGACTACCTTTTTAACCATAGAAAGAGATGGCCTGTTTGGTGGTGATACCACTAATCCTGCCGCCTTTAAAAAGGTATTTAAGATTGATATCAGCAATGCTACAGATATTTCTGATCCAGCTGATGGCTCAACAGGAAAACTTTACGGTGGAAAAACGGTAGAAGAACTAAATAATCAGGCAGGGCTTACTGCTGCGGGGATTACGCCAGTATCAAAAACACTGGTCTTGGATCTGTTAAAAGATTTGCCATCAATTTACCCGCATGATAAGGCAGAAGGACTTGCGCTTTTGCCCGGAAACATCCTTGTGATTTCTAATGATGACGATTTTGGTGTGGTAGATAATGGAGCCAGTGGCTTTGCCCAAAAGATTTTACCCTTAACTAAAACCGTAGATCGGAACCGTTTATACTTTGTAAAGGTTAAACTTTAATCCGTGCTACTACCTGTATGTTATCGTATCAGGCTGATGTAAGTATTTGCACAGGATGTAAATATTAAAGCGAGGAAATATTTTAAACTTGAGTTTGGTTAAATATAGCGTATTTTATTTTTAACCATTTCGCCCTTTGGTCACCCTCCGATGTATCGGAGGGTGGTAGAAGGCCAGGGTGTAAACAGTAAATAATTAATTAACCAAGATTTTAAGATTTCCCCGCTTTATTGTATTGGCATTTTAATCATGCCTGAAATGAATGTTAACTTTTACAAAGTATCTTCCGCAACATCAGCATGAGCTACAACAGTGACCCTTTTGCGTGAGGCAAAAATGGCTCCCATACTGGCACTAAAGGCACCTAAAATCATTCCGATGAAGGAGAAAATAGCGAATTTAGAAATTGCTGAGGCCATTTCATCACCAACTTTTCTGGCTTTCTGTTCTGCTTCTGCCTTCACTTCTTTTAATTTTACTTTAGCTGTATTTAAGGTGCTTACCCAGTTCTCTACAATCTGTTGAGATTCTACACGGCTTTTGCCGGTTCTTTTCTGAACAATATTAACCAAGGCTTCCTGATCTACCGCATTAAAGGTAGAGTCGCTCGCTGAAAACAATTTAGAAAAAAGTGCATCCAGTTTTTGCTGTGCATCCTGGGGATTTTCCAGAATATCTTTTCCTGTTGATTCACCTGCTCCGGTAGCCTCATTGGCTTTTTCTTTTAAGGCGCCTGGTTGTAATTCTTTTTTACCAGATTGTTTTAACAACAGCTCAGCCTCCTGTTTCATTTTACCAAAAGTGTTTTCATCTACGCCTAGCTGATCTTTAATCATATTTCCGGCTTCAGGAGCGGCAGCCTTAATGCCTTCTCCAGCCATAGAAAAGCCTTTTGTAATTACAGAACCAACGCCGCCTACCACTTTACCCACTGATGAAGTGATCAGGTATAGGTTTAAAAAGGTTAATAAACACCAGGTCAATATGCCATGTAGTACCAAATCTGTTTTTTGAACATGATTGGAAAACCAGCCTGCTACCCAGCCACCTGTGAATAAAGATATCAGCATGGTTACTATCCACCAGATTAATGCTCCGGTTCCAAGACCACTAAAGGGTTTTGCTTCTTCAAGGGGATCTATGCTGCCCATACCAATGCTTAATCCCAGTAAACTGAGTAAAAGTTGAATGGCGATGGCGATAAAAACACCTGAAATAATTGCGCTCCATGATAGGCGGCTGATAAATCCAATAGCAGATTTATCCCTTACTGTGTGAATTGTTTGTGACATTTTTTGTTTTTTTAGGTTGATAAAATTGATTTTAATAAGCCGTACTATTTTTATTACCTACAAAAACAATGTTTCAAAACTGATGCTTTTGAATGATGAATCCATGCATTCATCCCCGTTTGATTTTGTAATTTTTATTTTCATACTGATTATTTTTGTTTCGATAGAGAACGGGAACGTCAATAAAATGTTTGTTTTTTGTATCGTAAATGTTACAACCTTTGGTTTTGTCTTTTTTAAAAACCAGTTTCTGAAAATTAACGTAGGCATAAAGCTTTAAAAGATGGGTTTTATGGTGTAAGCTGTTGGTATGTAAGTGTATATATTTATTATTGTTGATGTTCTTAGGGTTGTAAACGGAAGTTTTAGCAGGTTTTAGATCTCAGGTATATTGAAATCCAGACCATTTTTTAGCGCAAAAATCCCTGGCGTATGGTAAATTTTTAATGAGCAGCTGAAATAAAATGATGTTTTCTTTTAATGATAACATGATCAAATTATATAGCTACGAGGGAAAAGCCAAATAATCTTAGAGAAGCAGGAGATGGTTTGCAATTTAATTGGCAGGCTGAGATACAAAGCATCATCAGGATTTATAATTTTTGATGTAATGCTGGCACATATGTTTAATCAGCAGGATAGAAACTTGTTTTTTAATACATTGCGACCCGGTTTTAATACCTGTTTTTTTGAATTGCCCAACCCAAATAATGTAAAACACCTGAATGTACTTTCACCAGGCTGCAGGCACATGTTGTAAAATTATCTCCTGATTGAGTAGATGCAAAAAGATATCATAAGGTTAACATATTGATAAAAATGATAAAGAAATTTAGCGTACTTATTCTCTTTTTTGTGGGCGTGATCGCTTTGAGATCCATTGCTCAAAATCCAGTTATTCAAACCCGGTTCACCGCTGATCCGGCGCCGCTGGTTTATAAAGATACCGTATATTTATACACCACTCACGATGAGAATACTGCAGGTCCGGGCATGGGAAAATTCCTGATGAAAGAATGGTTGCTTTATACCTCAACTGACATGGTGAACTGGACAGATCATGGTGTGGTGGCATCATTAAAAGATTTTGTATGGGGAAGGCAGGATAACGGTGCATGGGCACACCAGTGCATTGAACGAAACGGAAAGTTTTACCTCTATTGTGCTGTACAGGGAAGCGGAATTGGTGTATTGGTAGCAGACAGTCCTTACGGGCCATTTAAAGATCCTATTGGTAAAAGCCTGGTGGATACTGACCACAAATGGAATGATATAGATCCTTCAGTATTTATTGATGATAACAGACAAGCCTATTTGTATTGGGGCAATCCAAGCCTTTGGTATGTTAAGCTGAATGAAGATATGATTTCACATGCTGGCGAGGTCACGAAAATACCAAATGTAGGTAAAGAGAAGGGACAGACTACGGAAGATACCTATCACTATCAGGAAGGACCCTGGGCATACAAGCGCAATGGTTATTATTATATGGCTTATGCCTCTACCTGTTGTCCGGAGGGGATTGGGTATGCCATGAGCAATAGTGCCACCGGGCCCTGGGAATATAAGGGCTATATTATGAAGCCAAACGCAAAATCATCCGGTAACCATCCCGGAATTATTGATTATAAGGGGAAGTCGTATGTATTTGGTTTTAATTACAGGTTGAATTTTATGCTTACGGAGCAACACCATGAACGGCGTTCGGTTTGTGTGGAAGAATTTAAATATAACCCGGATGGTACCATTCCGGAGCTGCCCTGGTGGTCTGAAACCGGGGTTGAGCAGATCGGAAATCTTAATCCTTTTAAACGTACAGCAGCTGAAACGATCAATTGGGCAGAAGGTATGACTACGGCAAAAGATATTAAAACCGGCCAATTTTTTGTGTGTAATAAAAATACCGGAGCATATATCAAGGTACGGAGTGTTGATTTTGGAAAAGGCGCTAGAAAAATTGAAGCCTGTGTGGCCGCTATAACTGCCGGAAGTCTTGAAATTAGAATTGACGACAAGGCAGGCACTTTATTGGGTACGCTGAATGTTAAATCTCCAAAATGGGAAACTATTTCCAGCAGTATCAAAACCGTCAAAGGCAAGCACGATCTTTATTTGGTTTTTAAAGGAGGTCGCTTCAACCTGGATTGGTGGAAGATGAAAGCAAATTAAAAAATATATCCTCTAAATGTTGCGTTTTATTAATGTATTTCTGATTTACCAGCTGGGGTACCTGAGTAAATCTGCTGAATAGATTTCAATAACATGATCCTCAATGTCTTTTCCTGCTATTATAATGTGTTAACATTTACCTGTTTAATTTTTTAGGGGGCTGATTGATTAAAATGATTTGGTAATACGTTTTACTAGCATATTTTTATTATGTTAGTAGAACGAAATATTGCTATGCGTGCTGGAAAAAGCCTTCTTGATAAACCCTGTTATATCGAATGGAATCCCTTTAAAGTGGGAGCCATGAAGCTTTTCGCCGCATTTATAGTACAATTTCAAATCGTGGAACAGCTACTGCGATCAACTTTTCTGAGAATGGATCAAATCAAAGTTCTGGTATGTATTGGTTCTGATCTGGATCGTGATTTTGGAAGAAAGCAATTTCCGTAGAATCAGGAAATCATTGCCGATTATAAAAAGTTCCTGAATAAAAGAGATAATTAATGATACTGATGCCTGGAACCTGATGCATGGCAACTGGTTGCATTTCCTGATGAAAGTATAGGCATAATTTTAATGGATATGAACATAGATACACGATGGACCCGGAGCCTTATCCTGGGTTTTGTCATGATGAATAGTACTGCTTTTGCGCAAAACGCAGCAAAGCTTCCCTTGTATAAAAATGCGAAAGTACCTGTAGAACGCAGGATTAATGATTTACTTTCCAGGATGACTGTTGAAGAAAAAGTCGGGCAGATTTCCATGCCACTGGGTTGGCCCATGTACATCAAAAAAGGCAATGAGGTGGAAGTAAGTGAAGCCTTCAAAAAATCATTGAAAGAAGAATATACAGGTATGCTTTGGGCAACCCTTCGCGCTGATCCCTGGACAAAAAAGACTTTAGCCAATGGTTTAAATCCTGAGCTGGCTGCCAAAGCCACCAATGCCATTCAAAAATATGCAATAGAAAATACCCGGTTAGGTATTCCGGTTTTGCTTTCCGAAGAAGCACCGCATGGCCATATGGCGATTGGTACAACGGTTTTTCCAACATCAATCGGGCAGGGCAGTACCTTTGATCCGGAACTGATTCAGAAAATGGCTGCTGCAATTGCCGAAGAAACCCGCTTACAGGGTGGCCATGTGGGTTATGGTCCGGTATTGGATTTGGCCCGTGAACCGCGGTGGTCAAGAGTGGAAGAAACTTATGGCGAAGATCAGGTACTCAACAGCCGGATGGGTGAGGCCATGGTGAAAGGTTTCCAGGGAAACAATATCAGCAGTGGTGTAAATGTTATCGCTACTTTAAAACATTTTGCTGCTTATGGTGCACCCGAAGGTGGCCATAACGGGAGCAGCATTAATGTGGGCTTGCGTAGCTTACATCAGTTTTATTTGCCACCTTTCAAAGCAGCTGTAAAAGCAGGTGCGTTGTCTGTAATGACGGCCTACAATTCTATTGACGGCATTCCGTGTTCTTCTAATGAAATGCTGCTGAAGGATATATTAAGAAAAGACTGGGGCTTTAAAGGATTTGTGGTTTCTGATTTAAACAGCATTTCCGGATTGAAAGCCAATCACCACATGGCTGAAAATGCGGCTGAAGCCGCTGAAATGTCTATTAATGCTGGCCTGGATGCCGATTTGAGTGGCTTTGGCTATGGTAAAGCTTTGCTGGCCGCCATTAAATCCGGAAAAGTTACTTCCGAGGTTTTAGATACTGCCGTGAGCCGGGTATTGCGTATCAAATTTAATATGGGACTTTTTGAAAACCCTTATGTTAAACCTGAGCGGGCAAAACAGCAGGTAAGAAGTACAGAAAAGGTAGCTTTGGCCAGGCAGATCGCTCGTGAATCCATCATTCTGTTAAAAAATCAGGAGAAGCTGCTTCCACTAAGTAAATCACTTCAAAGCATTGCTGTAATTGGCCCGAATGCTGATCAGCTTTATAACCAGATTGGTGATTATTCTGCGCCACAAAGCGAAGGAAATGTAGTGACGGTTTTGCAGGGAATCAAAAATAAACTGGGCAACAATACTAAAATTACTGCTGTGAAAGGTTGCGCCATCCGCGATACTTCTTCCAGCAATATTGAAGAAGCGGTGAGTGCTGCAAAAAAAGCTGATGCGGTGGTCATTGTTTTGGGTGGATCCAGTGCCAGGGATTTTAAAACGGAATACATTGAAACCGGAGCCGCAAAAATCCAGGCAGGCGGCAATCAGCTTAGCGACATGGAAAGTGGAGAAGGTTACGACAGGGCTACTTTAGATTTACTCGGCGACCAGCTTAAGCTATTAAAAGCTGTCGTTAAGACGGGCAAACCAGTGGTACTGGTGCTGATTAAAGGCCGGCCTTTAAATTTAAACTGGGCTGCCGAGCACGTTCCTGCTATTCTGGATGCCTGGTATCCTGGTCAGGAAGGGGGGAATGCCATTGCTGATGTGCTTTTTGGTGATTATAATCCTGCCGGACGTTTGCCAATTTCTGTTCCTAAATCTGTCGGACAGTTACCTGTTTACTACAATGCCCGCTACCCGGAGAAACACGATTATATTGAAATGGATGCAAAACCCTTGTACAGTTTCGGTTATGGCTTAAGTTATACCACTTTCGATTATCAAAACCTTAAAGTTAAATATGAGAACGGATCGGCTACAGTCAATTTTGATTTAAAAAATACCGGAAGTGTAGATGGGGAAGAGGTGGTTCAACTGTATTTGAAAATGAAAACGGCTTCTGTCGTGTTACCAGCTAAACAGTTAAAGCAGTTTAAAAGAATTGCCTTAAAAGCTGGCGAACAAAAGCATTTAACTTTTGTATTGAATAAGGATGACCTGGAAATTTATAATGCCCAAATGAAATGGGCGGTTGAAGCTGGAGAATACTCGGTAATGGTTTCCTCCTCTTCAGATCAGGTGAGGTTGGAAGGAAAGTTTAAAATAGAAAAGTAGTTTTTCGAAGTTTTTGGCGTTTTGCCATTCCCCTCCACCGGGGGGGCTGCAAGACGGGTTAGTAATTAATCTATATTACCTTGTTTTTACGCTGGTTGGTGAGGCACCAACCTGTAGAAAAAATGCAATTTTATAAAGCAAACTTCACATTAATCAATGCGCTGATTCCACTCAGATGGGTGCTCGGTGTTTTGGGGAGGTTGGCTATTTTAGTGGCCTGGCATTCAAATAAAAGCATAATGGATTTTGATAAATTGTAGTTCACGCCCAATCCGACATTACCATACAGGTATAATTTGGAATCATTAGAATAATTAACGGTGTTGCTTATCGCATCTATATCAGCTTGTGGGTGGCGAACCAAAGACGGACCTAAGCCTGCTACAATAAAAGGTACCCAATTACCCAGGCCCCTGTGATAACCAAAGCCCAAACCCAGGTTGATGCTATTGGAATTGGCATCTATCATAGAATTTATTCCATTTGATGCCGTGTTACTTTTGTAGCCCACACTGGTTTCACCCAATTGTACCCGCCCGAAAAATTGTTTCTTGTAATTGAACTGGACGGTGGTTTGAGAAGTAGTACCCAGGAGCATGGGTTCACCGGCAACCTGATCAAATGGGGCAAACAAACCAATTGCCCCGCCAAAATCTATCCGCCATTTGCGTTCTTTTGCCGGATCTGAAACCTGCGCTTTTACCGTATAATAAATGCCCGAAAAAACCAGAGCGATAATTGTTACTTTTTTAAAAATGCTGAAATTCATCGTGTTTTATATTACTGCTGTATGTCAAAGATGTGACACAATAGGTGAGGTGTTTTGATGATAGTTACTGAAGTGACAAAATCCGGCACTCACCTTACAGAACGGATAGTCTGAGCGCACTATTGAAAATTCTATATAATAGATTGTTTTTCCAAAAGTTTGGGACAGGCTTTTGTACCTCCTCCTATGACGATACTGCTTAAGGGACCGTCCTCCTGAACTTGATTCAGGATCTTATCAAGAAAGGTGCTGAGCTAAATTTACTTCGTAGCTTTCCGCTGCGCTACAGGTCAGCATGACGGGTGGGTGGAGGAGTCCACTCAAAAATCCCTTGAAAATCCGTCATTGCGAAGCAAATTCTTCATTTGCTGAAGCAATCTCCTTTATAGATTTCACAAGGTAGATTGCTTCGTGCCTCGCAACGATATATGTAAGGCTAAAGCTTATTTGAGGGGAACTGGTTCAGCCATTTTTTTAACTGGGAAGATTTTTCCCTGCTAAGGGTAATTGCTTCGCCCTCAGCTGGCGATAACTCAATCTTGAGCTGACTGTTAAAGAAAAGGTGTATTTTGTGTATTGATTTTAATGAGACGATATATTGTCTGCTTGCCCTGAAAAATACATCGGGATCAAGCTCCTTTTCCAGGTTTTCTAACGTTTGCTCGATCACATAGCGCTTATTGTCGAAAGTATGCAGAAAAGTAGTTTTATTTTCAGATGAAAAATAGGCAATTTCACTGGTCATCACCAGTACATAGGTATCCCGATAAAAAACCAGAAACCTGTTGCGGTAAGATATTTCTCTGGTTTGCAGCTCCCTTAAGGTTTGCAACAATAAATCATTGGTATGCCGGTCTTTTGGTGCCGCCTTTTTTAAACTTTTAGCAAGTTTATCTGCATCAAGAGGTTTTAACAGGTAATCAATTCCATTTACCTCGAATGCTTTTAAGGCATATTCATCATAAGCGGTAATGAAAACCACTGGTGCGGTAATTTCAACATGATTAAATATTTCAAAGCTTAACCCATCTGTAAGCCTGATATCCATAAAAATAAGGTCTGGTTGTGCGTGGCCCTGAAACCAAATGATACTGTCCTGAACAGTTTGTAAGCGATCTACCACCATCATGCTGCTATCCAGCTGACGGAGCATTTTTTCGAGCCTCAACACATTTGGCAACTCATCTTCAATGATCAAAACACTTGGCATACAATGGTGATTAGGGTTGTAACGTAATCAATGGTATAGAAACGGTGAAGGTTTCCTGGGTTTCGGTCACCAATAGTTGTTCTTGTCCCATCAGGCGGTATCGCTCATTAATATTCTTTAAACCGATCTCGCTGCTGTAGGTATTCTTATTTTTGAGCATTTTATTGTTTTCGACGATGATATGGCGATCTGCAGTGAAATAGATGTTTATTTTTAAGGGTAACCTGGTACTAAAAACGTTGTGTTTAATGGCATTTTCTATCAGCAACTGGAGTGTAAGAGGGGGTAAACCAAGTGTATCAATATCTTCGTGTCCGGCGATTTCAACAATGATCCCATCACCATAACGGATTTGATAAAGATACAGGTAGGCCGCTATAAATTCCAGTTCTTCTCTTAAGGAAATAAGGTCTTTTAACCTGTTTGCCAGCATATACCGGTAGATGGAAGAAAGATTGGCCAGATAAGCTGTTGCGGTTTGTGGTTCATCCTCAATAAGTGCAGTAACAATACTCAGGTTATTAAAAAGAAAATGAGGATCAAGCTGAAGCTTTAGTGCTTCTAGCTGTGCCTGTGTGGTATGTTGCTGTAGCTCAAGAGATTTTAAACTGGCATCATTCCATCGATGAAAAAAATAGGCTGCGGCAAATACAACAGTGGTAAGCAGAGAAAAAATGGTACCTACGATGAGTGCCTGCCTGAACATCAGTTCATCATAAAGAAAGCGAACCGGTAGCCTGATGATAAAAAACAAATTCAAAATGAGGTAGATCACACCGATGTGCAGCAGGAACTGGATCAGAAACCTCATGGCAATATGCCCTTCCCAGCTATAAAATCGATTGATAAAACTGGTAAGCTGCATCCCGGTTTCAAATAATGCAGCAGCATAAGCTATGGCCAGTACAAGCTCCAGTACAAAATCCATACTGAAGAAATATTGCAGACCGGAGTGATCTGGTTCATATGGATTAATTAAAAAAATGACCAGATACAACAGCATCCCGAATCCTGGGTAACCATAGCGCCGGAATATGTTATAATTCTGTTTGTACATCTTTTCCAGTAAAGTTAAATCTCTTTTATCAGAAAATGAGTCAATTCTCAAATTTGTTCTTTCCGGATATGTTTTCCAGCTCAGCAATGGTTATGGCCTGTTGCAGTTTTGCCGTGTACAGGTCAGCCTCTGCTTGTGCAAGCTTCACTTTTGTTTCCAATAGCGCAGTCTTGATTTCAAATCCGGCAGTTAAACGGTCCTGCTGTTCTTTTAATTCATCCTGACGAAAGGATACCGCTTTGCCTGCTGCGGTAATTAAGGCATTGCATTGCACCACTTTCCTGGATAACCGGTCAACCGTTAAACCGATTTGCTGCTGGGTGTATGCCATATTTTCTTCCGCTTGTTTTAACTGTGCCTGCCGCTGATTTTTTACTTCACAGTTTGCAAAAAGATCCTGAAGATTCCATTTCAGGCTGATGCCAACATATGGACTGCTTACCGGTAGTATTGGGCTTCCTTGTTGCCTGTAATATCCAGCCACAATGCCGAAATCAGGCAGGTTGGCCTGTTTAATTGCTTTTATCCCTAATATGGCCTTTTCCTTATTCAATCTGGCTATTTCCAAATCTGGATTAAGCATGGCATTGCTACGGTAATCACTGATTACTATACCTTTTTCATTCCATACTGGTTCCTGTAGGTTTAGTTTTTTCAGATCAATGCCTGTCAGACTACTCATCTCAGCAAGATAGTCCTGAAGCTGCAGGTCGGTTTTCACCAAAGCCTGTTCCTCATTGGCGATATCAGCCCGAAGCCCGGCCAGGCTGGCAGCGGTAACGGTACCTGCCATACGGGATGTTTCGCCGTCAGTAAGTTTTGCTTTTGCCAGTTCAATGCGGAGCTTTCCTGATTCGGATGTTTTACGCAAAATTAAGGCACTATAAAAAAGTTGTTCTACCTGTAGTGTCAGTTGCAGCGCCGTTTGTACACTTTCCTGCCTGCCAATCTGAATGTCAGTCTGATCAATGGCCATTGCGGTAGCCAGTTTGGCTTGTTGCGTGATGGGTTGATAAAGGTTAAAGCCCACATTATAATTGCCTTTTTCGCCGATTTTAAACCTTGTATCCTGTGCAGGTAAAAGTTGTGCCGCACCGTTTCCGGTATTAATCATACCTATCGTGCCGGCCGGAATAGAAATGTCTGGCAACTTGAAATTATATTGATAACTTCCATCTATTGTAAGGGAAGGATATCTTTTAATTCCATCTTCATGCAGTTTGCTGGTTTTTTCTAACATCTGGTATTGCCTGATGTTAAGCTGATGGCTGTTTTTTTTTGCCGCATGGATCAGCTGATCAACTGAATATGCCGTTTGTGCCTTGCTATAGTAACAGATGAAGCACAATAGTATCACCCGCCAACTGTTTTTGATTTTACTAATCATGTTGAATTGTATTTTGATGTTGACTACGGATTTCTTGTTTGTTGCCAGGGTTTATCCAGCCGATGTACATCACTGGTACGGTAAGTAAGGCCATCATCATGCTCCAGATGACGCCAAAAGCAAGTACACTCGCAAGGGGTGCCCACATGGGCGAACCTGATATGATCATCGGCAGTACACCAACCGCTGCCGCCATGGCCGTGAGGAAAATCGGGCGTAGTCTCCTTTTGGCAGACTCAATCGCCGCGGTTCGGATATCCATACCATGCTGAATCAGGATATTGGTATAATCAACCAGAATGATGGCATTGCGAACTACAATCCCTGAAAGGGCAATTAAGCCGATAAATGCGGTAAAGCTGAAATTATTTCCCGTAATGGCCAGCCCCAGTATGGCACCGAACAGACTTAACGGGATGGTTGCCATAATGATCAGCACCTCTTTAAAATTTTTAAACTGGAACATCAGGATGAAAAAAATGAGTACCAGACTGGTTCCAAGCGCAGTGTACATATCTGCTTCCACTTCTTCCTTTCCACCTTCTTCACCGCCGTATTCAATATGGTATCCTGCCGGAAGCTTTAGTGTGTTTATTGCCGGTTTGATCTGTTCAAGCAGTTCTGCTGGCAGTATATGTGCCTCCGTTTCGCTTTGAACCGTAAGCGTACGGATGCCATTTCGGTGCATGATGTTTCCGCTTTGCCACTGCGGTGTTAAGGTTGCAATTTGCCTGAGTGGTATTTGTGCATTATTTAGAGGGGAAGAGAGGTAGGTGTTTTCCAGGTCATCTGTATTTCTTCGCACCCGCTGATCTAACCGCAACCGGATATCCACCGGGTTGTTTCCTTCATAAATGGTAGAGATGGGGGCACCGCTAAAACCTGTAAAAACTGCACTGGCGATATCACCTGTGGTAAAGCCAAGTTGTCCGGCATCCTCATTTGGTGTAATCTGTATGCCATAGTAATCTGATGCAAAATCATTACGCACCAGCCTGCTGCCCTTGGCCTTTTTGATGATATTTGCCACCTGTGTACCGTATTCCTTTAAGGTATTGATATCGTCTCCAATAATCCTTACTTCTACAGGTGCTTTTAGGTCGTTACCCTGCTGCATCTGTTTCACGTAAAAAGTTCCGTCAGGTATAAGGGCTTTCACTTTTGTGGTAAGTTCTTCAGCCATTTGTTCCGTGGTTTCATTATTGGTTGTGGTAATCAATATTAACCCGTAATTGCTTGTCGGAACTTCAGGAGCAAAGTTGTAATAAAACCTGGGTGCCGATGTTCCGGAAAATGCCGCATAGGAAATAACGCGTTTATCTTTTTTAATCAGATTTGCTGCCTGATTTATTGCCGCATGTGTTTTCTCAAGTTTAGTACCCGTAGGCATCCAGAGTTCTACTATAAACTGGTTGCGTTCTGCAGGCGGAAAGAATAACTCACGCACACCAAGCTTCATTACGATTCCGGTGAGCAGTACAAAAATAATACTGGTTAATATGGTCAGTTTGGGATGTTTGATACACCAATCAAGCGCTTTATTATAGGTATTTTGCATCCTTATGAGCACAGAAACCTTTATTTTCTGGTCGTCTTGCTGTTCATCAGGCATAGAAGAATGGTTTAATCCTTTCTTGATAAAGGTATAACACAGCAAAGGGGTGAGGAACAGTGCTACAAAATAGGAGGCAATTAGTGCCACAGCCACTGTAATGGGGAGGGTGAAAATAAATTCTCCGGTAGAACCCTTAATCAGCACCATGGGTAAAAAGGAAGCGATGATGGTGATAGTGGCTGCCAGAACCGGGATCAGCAAATCGTGTGCGCTGCGCCAGGCTGCTGTCCAGCGGTCAATACCTTCATCTAAAAGTTCAACATAATTGTCTGCGATCACAATTGCATCATCTACCACCATGCCCAGAACCAGTATCAATCCGGCAAGTGATACCTGGTGCAGTTCAATTCCCAATGCATTCAGAATGGCGAATGTCAGCGCCACCGTCATTGGAATAGCCAAAGCAGCAACGGATGCAATCCGGAAAGGTAACAGCAGAATAACCACCACAATTACCGAAAGTATGGCCAGAAAAAACTCTTTTATAAAATGGGAGATATGATCGTCTACCAAAGCAGGTTGAGAGATTAATGTGGTCACCTTTATATTGCTTGGTATACGTTGCTTCGCCAAGGCAATCATACTGTCTGCTAATTTTCCGAAGGCGACGATATTGTTACCCTCATGCATTTGAATGGATAACAGTATGGCTTTATTTCCATTTACACTGATGATACTTTCAGGCTCCGCATCTGTTCTTTTCAAACTGGCGATGTCGCCCAGTTTTACCGGGATACCGGCAGGAGAAAGCCCTAAAACCTGGTTGGCCAGGTCTGTTTCCGTATGGAAATAGCCATTGGTATAAAGCGGAGTCTTGCTGGCTAAAGTTTTTATTTCTCCGGTGGCCGCAATGGTATTCTGTGATTGTAATACCTGTTCTACCTGCCTGAAGTTGAGACCATACTGCGCCAGTTTACCGGAGGTGGAAGAAACCACTATTTCTTCTTTCTGATCTCCAATGCGCTTCACTTTTGAAGTTTGCTTTAGCGTACGAATCAGGTCTTCTACCTTTTGGGCATATCCACTTAATTCTTTATAACTTGCCTGGTTGCTTTCCAAAGCAATCACCACTGCTTCCGTATCGCCAAAATCAGAATCAACGATCGGGCCCTGAATACCTTGTGGCAGTTCTGAAGCTTTGGTTACCAGCAACTGGTGGCGGAGTTTACTCCAAAAAATGTCAGGCTGTTTTACTGATTCCGTAAGTTCAACATTAATCACGACCATGCCATCTTTAGAGGTGGAATATGTTTTTGTTTTATCTACTTCATCATATTGGAAAAGTTGCTGTTCCAGTTTCTTGGTTAGTTGCTCCTCTACCTGTGCAGATGAAGCTCCGGGAAATTCGGCCAGAACAAGTCCCTGCCGGATGGTAATTTTTGGATCTTCCCGGCGGGGCATATTAACCAACGAGTTGATGCCTACAGCAAATAGCGCAAGCAAAACCGCCAGCGTGAGGTGCTTATATTTAAGTGCAGCTTCTATAAAATTCATATGATTACTGATCTGTTTTAATAGGGGAACCATCATTTAAAGCAGTTTGCCCTGAAATCACTATGGTTTCACCTGCTGATAAACCGGAAAGGATTTCTACGCGATTTGCAGACATTTTTCCGAGGCTTATTTTTCGTTTAAAGGCCCGGTGGCTTTTGAGGTCTGCCACATACACATAGCTTTGATTGCCTGGTTCATTTACAATACATTCCGGAACGATGTTAATGCCGTTTTTAAAATGTCCGGAAGAGATTCTGGTTTGGGCAATCATGCCAGGCTTGATGGTGAGATCGTGATTGTTGATTTCAATTTTCAAAGTAAAAGCCCTTGTAGTCGCATCAGCCAGTGCACCAACTTCTACTATTGTTCCTTTAAAGTGCCTGCCCAATGCTTCAATCTCTACATCCGCCGACTGGCCTTTTTTCAAGCCTTTCAATTCTCCTTCAGGCACTGAGGCAGATACCTTTACTTTTTTAATGTCTGCCAATACAAACAATGGTGTACCAGCATTGATAATTTCCCCTGCTTCTGCATCTTTGCGCAGTAAAATGCCGGAAATCGATGCATAAAGCCGGGTATCCTGAAGGTCCTTAACCGCTATTTTTTGCTGTGTGCCGGCTTTTTGCAAAGCAAAGTTTCCTTTGGTAAAGTCAAGTTCACTGATGCTGGATTTAGCATGCATGATTTTTAAACGGTTAAACTGATCCTGAGCTTCACTTAATTCCACATCAGCCATTTGCTTGTTCAGTATATAGTTGGTTGATTCGAGGCTGGCGATCAAACTTCCCTTTGGAACGGCTTGCCCGGGTAAAAAGTTGATCTGATTGATTTTACCTGGTACCATGAATCCGAGTTTAACGGTAGCGTTTCCTTCAATATTTCCGCTAAGTACAAGATCTTGCTCTGTTTTAGTGGTTACCAGTTTTTCGGTTTTAACCCTGGTCGCTTGTTCGGATAAGTGCTTAGATTTCTCTTCCTGATTACCACATGCCACCAGAAGAAGGGAGACCATAGAAATGGTCAGCACATTTCTTCCAGCCTTTTTTATGCTGCTAATAAGTTTCATTTTGCCTGTATTTATCACAAAGATGATAGACAGCCATTTGATTTAGGCGCTATACTGACTGAACTGACAAAAATGATAACTGAAGTTGCACGATCTGTGCCTTACCTGTTTGTATCGCTTTGCTTAGCCAGGCATTGATGAAATCTGCCTGCCATTTTAACAATGGTTTTTTACATTTCTGAAATGCCTTTTAGCACTTCCGGTTGTATAAATGCAATTCAATTCCATATGAAGAAAAATTAATGCTTGATAAATAATATTAAGTAACTGAATTTCAGCTGTTTGTTGCGTTTGGTGAAAAACATTGATGAACAATTTAACCTGGTAATCTGTTCATCATGCCGTATGAGCGAACTACAAACCACTGCCCCGGTAGATAAAAAGATTATCTGGCCGCTACAATCCCTCAATTTTTTTATGGCAGACCTACAAGCAGGTGTAGGGCCGTTCCTGGGTATCTTTCTCCTGGCGCATGGCTGGAAAAGCGGACTCATTGGTTCTGTGATGACTATTGGCGGGGTGGCGGGCATGATTATGACGATACCTGCAGGTGCCTTAATTGATGCCACTAAAAGAAAACGGTTTTACGTTGTGCTCTCTGCAGTTTTCACCATCCTGGCTTCCTGCATCGTATTATTTACGCAAGAATTCTGGTTGGTGAGCATCTCACAGGTGGCTACGGCTATTGCAGGTTCTGTTATTGCTCCGGCTATTATTGCCATTACCCTGGGGATTGCAAAGCAAAAAGGATTTAACAGGCAGAATGGACATAACCAGGCTTTTAACCATGCGGGTAATGTAGTGGGTTCTGCACTTTCCGGCTATCTGGGTTATAAATTCGGTATGCCTGCCATTTTTTTACTTGCAGCACTTTTCGGTATATTATCAGTAATAGCAGTGCTGATGATTCCGGCAAAGGCCATTGACAACAATGCCGCAAGGGGGATGAAAGAGGGGAATTCGGATGAGCAGGCTAGTGGATTTAAGGTGCTCTTTAAATGCAAGCCTTTATTAATTCTTGCCGCTGCCCTGGCTTTATTTCATTTGGGCAATGGTGCCATGTTACCGCTCTATGGGCTTGCCGCCGCTTCAAAAGATCAGGAAAATGCTTCTATGTTTGTGGCGATGACCATTATCATTGCGCAACTTGTCATGATTGGAACCTCATTAATCGCCATGCGGATGGCTGAAAAAAGTGGTTTTTGGCTGGTGTTGTTAATTTCCTTTATTTCTCTGCCTATACGTGGTTTTATTGCTGCTTATCTCCATAGCCACATCGGTATTTACCCGGTACAGGTATTGGATGGAATTGGTGCGGGTTTACAAAGTGTAGCTGTTCCGGGTTTGGTGGCACATATACTAAATGGCACAGGGCGCGTGAATATTGGTCAGGGCGCAGTGATGACTGTTCAGGGGCTGGGTGCTTCTTTAAGTCCGGCCATTGGGGGTTGGATAGCAGAGGGAATGGGGTATAATCCGGCATTTATAATTCTGGGTAGCTTCGCTGCGGGTTCGATCCTGCTATGGTTAATTTTTGCCAAAACAATTAAATCGGTTAATTAAGAGTGAATTCATCAGTAATATTACAACTTCATATTTACCTCATACAAAAACATTATTTTTGAACACGCTGGTGTTTAGTCCGTATGCCAAACCCGGTTAACTATAGCAGTATCACATGATTTATCTTTCGACCTGGATCATTTCATTTCTGGCCATTGCAGGTGTAATTATCCGGCCTTTTAAAGTTACCGAAGCTGTATATGCTGTAACCGGCGCAATTTTATTATTGCTTCTTCGTCAGATCAATTACCATGAGGCAGTAGCCGGTATGGCTAAAGGGATAGACGTTTACCTGTTTCTAACGGGAATGATGCTCCTGGCAGAAACCGCACGTGCAGAAAAACTGTTTGAATGGCTTGCTGCACATGCCACACTGATGGCTAAGGGTTCTCCGTCACGGTTGTTTTTGCTGATTTACCTGGTGGGCATTGCTGTTACCACTTTCCTGTCTAACGATGCCACAGCTGTAGTATTAACACCTGCAGTAGCCGCCGCGGTAAGTGCGGCCAGGGTAGAAAAACCACTTCCATATTTATTTATCTGTGCATTTATTGCCAATGCCGCCTCTTTTGTGTTGCCCATCTCCAATCCGGCTAACCTGGTGATTTATGGTAGCCATATGCCCCCGCTGTATCAATGGCTCTCTACTTATCTCATTCCATCTGTTTGTGCCATTACGGTTACTTACCTGGTGTTGTATTTTACCCAGCGCCGTGCTTTCAGTCATCAAATCAGAACCGATATCCAACTGCCTGAATTATCCAGAGGTGGCCGTACCGCACTTTTTGGGATTGGCATCACCGCCATTGTATTGTTGTTAGCTTCAGGATTGAACATGGACCTGGGTTTACCTACGGCGGTAACCGGAATCATGACCACATTAGTGGTGATGATCAATATTAAAAAAAGTCCGTTAGCTGTTATAAAAGGTGTTTCATGGTCGGTACTTCCACTGGTGGCCGGCTTATTTGTCATTGTAGAGGCCTTGAATAAAACAGGAATCATCCATAGTCTCACGGAACTCCTTAACAGCAGTATCGCTGAATCGGCAGCAGGAGCAGTGTGGTTGAGTGGAATATTTACGGCATTTGCCTGTAACCTGATGAATAACCTCCCTGCGGGATTGATTGCAGGTGATGTAATGAACCACGGACATGCTCCTGAAATGGTTAAAAGTGCCGTGCTGATTGGCATTGATCTGGGACCTAATTTATCCATTACCGGATCGTTAGCTACTATTTTATGGCTGGTGGCACTGCGCCGGGAAGGGCTGGAAGTAAGCGCCTGGAAATTTTTAAAGCTTGGTGCCTTGGTCATGACTTTGGCATTGATCGCAACGTTAGCTTCCTTATGGATTTAAGAGCTGCAGGATGTCTTTCTAAAAAATAACCTTATTTACTTGATACCTCAAAATTTTGATGCTCAGTGGTATAGAGCGAAAAAGCAAAGAAAAAGATCTAAAGCAGTTTTATTGCGGTAGGCAGCAAAAACCAAACAGGCATTTAACTGTTATCAGCATGCTCAAAGATGAAGAAAAATTAATTTCATGTTCATTCCAGGCATATTTGTCAATTATACTTTTGGAGTATAAATTATTAAAGACATGAAAAAAAACAATAGCAGAATCTGGTTAACAGCCGTGTTGTTAGCCGGAACATTTGCCCTACAGGCACAGGAACTTCCAAAACCACCTCAACCTCCGGTGGGCTCGCCCAATCCAATGGCCAGTGGCCTGCCTCGTCCGCCAATAGGTGCACCGGCTGAACCCCCAAGACCATTGGAAGACATGCCGCTTATTACACTTACCACCATTAAAGGTACTGTTGTTAATCCGGTAGCCAATGAGGAATTTGAATACAATGGCCTTGTGGTCAAAACCAGCAATGGAAATGTTAATGTAATGTTCCCCCCGCATTTGGGAGAAAAAATAATCTCAGCTGCAAAAAAAGGTGCCAGTGTAACCATAACCGGTAATGAAGATACTAATCCGGAAGGGCTTAAGATATTTCGTTTAAATAGCATAGAAGTGAATGGCAAACTGATTAGTGATACACCTCCGGTTGCACCATTGCTCAACGAAAGTCAGGATGAAAGAAGTTTTAATGCCAGTATTAAGCAGCTAAACTATGGATTGGAAAAAAATGTGAATGGATTTACCCTAACTTCAGGAGAAAGGGTAAGTATAGCGCCACATATTGCACAGCAGCTTTCCGGTCAGTTAAAATCAGGTGAGAAAGTAGTGGTAACCGGTTTTGTAGAACCTAAGCGCCCGGGCGTATTGTACAGTCAAAAAACAACGCTGGTGAGGGCCAGAACATTAAATATTAACGGACAAACCTTCCTGGTGAGATAACGAGATGATGCCACATTTAATAATTATTTGTGGCATCTGTTTTTTAAATAAAGATTTACGATGAAGATATTGCTGATAGAAGATGAAATTAAGCTTGCAGGCTATATCAAAATGGCACTTAAGCAGGCCGGTTATGTAGTTGATCATGAACCGGATGGCACAATTGGCCTTCAAACTGCCATGGTGAATCAATATGACCTGATCCTGCTGGACCTCATGCTTCCTTCACAGAATGGCTTTGATATCCTGTCTAACCTGCGCAGTTTTGATAATTATGTTCCCGTGATCATCATCAGTGCCCTGGGTACTACCGAGCAGGTGATTAAAGGGCTTGATGCCGGTGCAAATGATTACCTTAAAAAGCCTTTTGAAATGGAAGAATTACTGGCCAGGGTACGTGTATTGCAGCGTCAACATACGCCAAAGAGTTTATCAAAATTAAAAGTAGAAGATCTGGAAATTGATTTGCTGAGCAGAGTGGTTAAACGCGGTGAAAAAACGATTGCTTTAAGCAACCGTGAATTTCTATTGCTCGAAATGCTGATGGTCAACCCGGATAAAATTATAACCAAAGCACAGATCCTGGATAAGGTCTGGAATATGAGCTTTGATCCCGGCAGTAACGTGATTGAAGTTCACCTGTATCAGGTGAGAAAAAAAATTAATGAAGGCTTTGAGCATCAGCATATTCAAACGGTAATTAACAGGGGATATATCCTAAAAACTTCAAAATCAGCAGAATGAAGCGCTATTTTTACCGTGGACTCCGCTTCAGGATGACCCTGCTGTTCAGCATTGTTTTTATTGTGATCAATCTGGTATTCAGCAGGTTTATTTTTCAGTATTTTAAAAATGGTTATGTAGAAAATTACAATAAATACCTTTATACCCGTGCACAAACCATACTGGACAAAACTGAAATCAACCCCGATGTCATTGCGCTGCCTGATTCAGGCGAATCTATCCGGGTTTTTTACCACAATAATGCGCATCAGCCAGTTCTCGTATTCCAGTCTCCCGGAATCATTTCCCGCTTGCGGGTACCTGGTCAGGCTGTTTTGATTGATAGTCTTGGTCAATATGGGGTTTACCTGAAAAAGGAAAATTACGATGGGCGGCCCGTTGAACTTTTGCTCACCGTTTCAGATTATTCTTTAAAGCATAAAATCAATCAGTTTACTTTATTAATGATTGCACTCACCGGAATCAGTTTACTGGCCAGTGCGGTTTCTGCCTATTTTGCTTCAGGATGGTTAATCAGGCCCATCCGGTCCATTGCCATGCAGGCATCAGAAATCAATACCGAACGTTTGGGGCAGCGCATCCGCATTACAGAAACCCACGATGAACTGGAACAACTGGCCAAAACCATTAATGAAATGATTGGGCGGATAGAGCATGAACAACAAACCCGGAATAACTTCTTTGCTGCCGCCTCACATGAACTGCGTACACCGCTGGCCAACCTTCGTGCACAAACCGAACTTGAGCTGGGAACCAAAAAGTTAAAAACCGATTTGGACCTGTTGGGTAGTCAGCTTTCAGAGATCAGCCGTTTGCAGTCTATAGTGGAGCAGTTTCTGCTGATCAGCGAGTTCAGTCAGAATGGCTTGTTGCTGAGGAAAAGTAAAACCGACATCTCCGATCAGCTCTTCAGGGTTTTTGCCCGGAACAACCATCAGGCCCGGATGCGCAACATACAATATGATTTACGGTTAAGCGAGGACATCAAATCTTTCGAGATCAGTGCAGATGCTGAAAAAATAGAAATGGTGTGGCAAAACCTGTTGCAAAATGCCCTGAAATATATGTCACCGGGTACACTGTTGTGTTCAATAGCGCAGGACAATCAAAATTTAATGGTGAGTTTTCAAAACAAGACGGTTCAGGAAAAGGTAAATGTATCGGCATTGGGTACGCCATTTACCAAGGGCAGAACCATCACCTCAGGTTCAGGTTTGGGGCTTTGGCTTTGTAAAGAAATTGTGGAAGCCCATGGTGGAATACTTAAACTGGAAAGTGGTGATTATATTTTTAAGGCTACAGTATGGCTGAAATTAGATCTGGAAATGTAGGAAAGATATGATAAAAACGATGTCTATAATAAAAGGATAGCCAGCTTACAATCTGTGGTTGTGAAGACATTATTTTATATGAATTAACTCTTTATCTTTATCCAAAATGGATTAAATTATTCCAATTTTTGATGCTATTACAAAACTCATGCTCTGCTGATACCCTCCGTGCCCTTGAGACTGCACCAGCTATGTTTCTGGTACTATCTCCCGAATTGTATATTCTTACCGCCAGTGACCTTTTTCTGCAGGCAACAGAATCTCTACGGGAAGATATTAAAGGGAAGTACATTTTTGATGCCTTTCCGGATAATCCCAACCTGCCTGATCCTGATGGCGTGAACAACATTATGGCCTCGCTTCAGTTTGTGATCAAAAATAAGCAGGCGCATATCATGCCGGTACAGCGTTATGATGTTCCGGATAAATCAGCTCCCGGAAAATTCATTATCAGATATTGGGAGCCTTTACATTCACCCATTCTGGATCAGAACGGATCAATTTCTTACATCATACAATCAGTTAGAAACGTGACCAGTGAATTTTTAAGCAAAGAAGAGGCCTTAAAAAGTCAGGAGGAAAGACGCGAAAGCCTGAAGCAGGTAGATGCGCTGCACCAGGATTTGTTTACCGCTTATGATAACTTGCGAAACCTGAATATTTCGCTTGAAAATGAAGTGCTGAACCGTACCAGGGAACTTCAGCAAAGTGAAAGTAAATACCGCAATTTGATTGAATACAGCCCGATAGCTATGCAGGTTTTCAGGGGAGAAGACATGACTTTCGAAATTGTCAATGCATCCATGCTGCGTTTCCTAGGTAAAACGGCAGATATTATCGGCAAACCCTTATTTGTAGGTGTACCTGAAATTGTTGGTCAACCCATTGTAGAAGCCCTTTATAAGGTATACCGTACTGGAGAATCATTAGAAATTTATGCGGAAAAAGTAATTTTAGAACGCAACGGATTAAAAGAAGTTGGTTATTATGATGTCCTTTACCGGGCCTTGCATAATGATGGAAAAATTACCGGCGTACTTGGCATCGCTATAGAAGTAACCCCACAGATTCTAGCACAGCAATCTATTAAAGAAAGTGAAGCCCGTTTCCGAACGATGGCAGAAGGAAGTGAAATACTGATTTCACTAATGAATGAGAAAGGAAAACTGGAATACTTAAATACAGCCTGGGTAAACCTGACAGGCTGGCAACAGGAAAATCTCCATGACTTTAACTGGGAGGAATATATTCATCCTTCAGACCTGGCATTGGTAGAAGAAAATATAAAAAACAGTTTGAAAGCTCATGAACCTTTCTCCAATGAATTTCGTCTGCTAAATAAGCAAGGCGAATACCGTTGGCTGAAAATTAAGGGTATGCCAAGGTTAAACAGCGATCAGTTATTTGTGGGTTACATTTGTTCAGGATCTGACATTACCCGTGAAAAACAAAGATTGCAGGAAATCGAAAGCGTCAATAAAGCCCTTATCCGGTCTAATCAGCAACTTCGTGATACCAATATCAGGCTGCTGGAAAGCGAGGAAAATTTACTCACAGCTTTTAATGCGGGTGAGCTGGGAAGCTGCAGTCTGAACCTCAGGAACAATGTAGCTGAAATGTCTGAACAGTATCGGCATCATTTCGGACTTCCGCTAAAGGGCGAAATTTCCTGGGAAATGGTGCTGGAGGCCGTTGAACCAGAATTTTTAGACGAGGTGAAAACCGTACTCGAGAATGCCGCAAAATACGGAAGTCCGGTAGACAGCACCTATGCGATCCGTCATTTGGTGACTGGCGTGCGAAAATGGATGCGCGTAGTTGGGAAAGTTTACCAGGGAGCTGATGGATCCAATGAGCGGATTTATGCCATTGTGATGGATGTTACCGCACAAAAAGAAGATGAGCAGCGCAAAAATGATTTTATTGCGATGGTGAGCCATGAACTTAAAACACCACTGACTTCGGTGAATGGTTATGTGCAGCTGCTTCAGTTAAAAGCCCGTAATAGAGATGCGTTTGATATTAACCTGTTTGTTGATAAAATTCAGACACAACTCAAAAAAATGACTACCATGATCAATGGTTTCCTCAATATATCCCGACTGGAATCGGGAAAGATTCAGCTGAACCGATCAAGGTTTGATCTCTCTGTTCTGGTGAGTAACCTGGAAGAAGAATATGCCGCCTTCGTTTCCACACATCGTTTTATCTGTACCCCCGGAAGTGGAATGTGGGTAGCTGCCGATGAAGATAAAATTGCCCATGTCATTAATAACCTGCTTAGTAATGCGGTAAAATATTCTGCCTTTAACTCTGAAATATATATTAGCTGTAAGTTGATTGATGAGCAGGTGGTACTGTGTGTGAAAGATACCGGTAACGGTATCCAGCCACAAGACATACCCAAACTATTTGAAAGGTATTACAGGGTTCAAAATGAGAAAACCAGTACCATTGCCGGTTTCGGAATTGGTTTATACCTCTCAGCAGAAATCATAGAAAGGCACGGCGGGAAAATATGGGTGGAAAGTGAGGTCGGCATTGGTTCAGCCTTTTATTTCAGTATTCCTTATGCCCCGATTGCGGATTGGATGGACTGATATACCGTAAGTCACGATCAGCTATCGTCATGATAAAAAAGAACGGTCAGGAAATCCAACTTCCCAACCGTTAGAACATTTGCTATTAAACGAACAGCAAAGGCCTTTGCAGATGCCGCTCCTTGATATCGATGCAAATTGATCAATGCCAGTTTTTGATTGCGGATAAATAGACCCAGGCTATAAATAACATTTGTAAAGGTACCCTAAACCATAAATAATTCAATCCGCTTCCTTTAAAAGTAGCTTTTTGATAGTCAATGTGCTTAATTGCAGCATATACATTTGCAGGAAGAATGATGATAAAAAAGGCGATTAACAGCCAGGCGGTCAGAATACTGAAAGCAGGAATAAAAAGGCCGATAGCTGCAGCAATTTCAATAATGCCGGTAAGGTAAACCACCTGGGGTTTGTAAGGCACAAATTCCGGCAGCATCATGGCCATCCCGTCATTAAAGGCAAAGTGTGCCGATGCGGTAAACAAGAGCATTACAGACATGGCCATTTTGCCAGAAAAGGCAAGTTCATCATTTCCACGGAAGATCTTATTAATAGCTGCAGATAGCAGAAATACACTGAGTAAAATGAGTAAAGGTTTCATTGTTTTTTTGATGTAAAGGTCGGTGTATTCACCTCCTTAAACAATGAACCCAGGTTAAGAAATGCGTTTGCGGATTCTGCTAAGTGCTTGTGGGGTAATGCCAATATAGGAGGCAATATATTTTAATGGTATTTGTTTAATAAGCTGTGGCTGTTCTGAAAATAATTTGAGGTATCGCTGCTCAGGCGTATCATTTAGCAAAGAAAGCTCCCGTTTTGATTTTTTCAGAAATAAATCTTCACTGGCTTTTCTGCCAATCATATTTCCTGCTTCTGTTTCGCTGTAAATGGTTTGAAGATCATCAAAAGAGATTCGCCAAAGAATGGTGGGCTCAAGGGTTTGAATGTTATAACCGGAAGGCTGTTGTGTGAGAAAAGAATCATAGGCACTCACGAAACCATCATCAAAAACAAAAGTAAAGGTCAGGTCATTTTCTGTTTTCGGAACATAGAAACGGATAATACCTTTTTCCACAAAAGAAAGGTGTTTTTCAATTTGTCCGGCTTTTAACAGGAGATGCTTTTTGGAATATTCATCACGTTTTAGTCTGGAAGAAAAGGCCTTCCAGTCCTGATCAGTCATTTTTAAATTCCTTTCAAAGTATCTTCTGATTTGTTCCATCAATTCGCGCTCATGTTTCACAGGATGATTTAATTTTTAGTGTCCTGATTTGCATTGCAATTTACGTAAATCTTCTTCTGCCAGTAAACTGCATCTGGTAAAATGCTTTAAAATTTATAGGATTTTTTTAACTTTACTACACTTTTTTGGAGAAAGAGCAGTCTCCTTTTAAAGATCGTGAATGAGTAAAAAAGAAAAATCAAGCATTGGATTAGATATAGAGCGGGTTTCGCGCATCCCCTCTGTAGCAAACATATTGGAGGTAGCCTGTGAAATTACCGGAATGGGTTTTGCTGCTATTGCACGTGTAAGTGAAAAATTCTGGGTGGCCTGTGCCACCAAGGATATGATTGGATTTGGTTTGGAAGCAGGCGGATCCCTTGACCTTGAAACCACCATTTGTAATGAGATTATGTATCATCATCAGGTGGTTGCCGTTGATGATTTTAATGAAGATCCGGCATATAAGGATCACCATACCCCTAAAGTATACGGCTTGCAAAGTTATATCTCGGTTCCTATTATTTTAAGAAACGGTGATTTTTTTGGTACCCTTTGCGCCATTGACCGTACACCAAAGGAGGTAAATAACTCTAAAGTGATTAAGACCTTCAGTCTCTTCTCGGAACTGATCGGGTTTCATTTGGATTCGCAGGATGAACTGGCGGAAAGTAAGCGTGTACTGAAGGTTGAAAAGCGCAATGCGGAAACCCGTGAGCAGTTTATTGCGATGCTTGGGCATGATCTCCGGAATCCGGTAAATGCGATCTCCAATGCCGTACAGTTGCAGCTGAGAAGTGAACTCGACGAGCGCAATAAGCGTTTGGCCGCCATTATTCATGATGCAACCACACGCACTAAAGGACTGATCGATAATATTCTTGATTTTGCAAGTGGCAGACTGGGTGGCGGCATTAAACTCAATTATGAAAATCAGTTAAGCCTGAATGAAACCATTGACCAGGTAATTGTAGAGCTGCGCATGGCATGGCCGGAAATTGAAATTATAAAAAATGTTACTTTATCTTCTGAACCGAGGGCAGACTATAAGCGAATTGCACAATTACTTTCAAATATATTGGGAAATGCCATTACACACGGAGAAGCAGGTAAACCAATATGGGTAAGGATGAGCGAATCTGAGCACGAGAAAATATTGGTTGTTTCCAATTCAGGTACACCAATCCCGGCGAATATCCTGCCTCATCTCTTTAAACCATTTTCTAGGGGAAAGGTAAAATCCGGACAGGAGGGGTTAGGCCTCGGTCTTTATATTGCAAAGGAAATTGCATTGGCCCATGGTGGCAGCATCCGTGTAGAATCTGATGTGGATTCCACTTCCTTTATCATTTCGCTACCCAGTTAACAAAAGGGGATAAGTGTTTTTTTTGCATTTTATGAAGCTGGTGACTGATCAGCAGAATGGTTCTGTTGCTGCTTAAGGTAAATTTTGAAAGTAGTTCCCTTTCCTGGTTCACTGTCCACTACCGTTTTTCCACCGGAGAGCATTACGATTTCCCTGACCAGGTGAAGGCCAACCCCGGTGCCTTCCACATCTTTTGAAAGTCTTTCATATTTTGTAAATATTTTATCCTGATCCTCCTTTTTAATTCCGACACCATTATCTGCGACTGAGATTACAAAATAATTATCCTCTAAAAAGGTTTTAATATAGATCTCAGGAAGACGCTGCTTATCCCTGTAATTGATTGAATTATTAATCAGGTTGTAGAGCATGCTTCTAAGTTTCCGGCGGACAAATAAAATTTCGGATTGTGCTATTTCCCAATGTATGGTCGCTTTTGATTCTAAAATCTGCGGCGCCAAAGTTAGTCGTACATCTTCCAGTATTTGTTCTATATCCAGCAGTTCCTCAGCAGTTTTGTACTGCTGGTCTGATCTTCTAGAATCTGTCAGGTCGATCACAATACCTTTTATTTTTAGAAGACCGTTTTCTATTTTTTCAAGCAAAACCGGAAATTTAATTGTACTCTTTTCCGGGGCTTTTTTCAGCATTTCAATGGTAAGGGTTAAACTGGTTAATGGTGTTTTAATATCATGCGATATGGTATCCAGTAAAAGTTCGTGCTCCATGATCAGTTTTTCCTGTTCCTTAAGGTCACGGATCCTCAAAGTGATATCTACAAATGTGATGATTACACCATTATTTTTATTTTCTTTCTGAACCAGATAAGGCAATATATTCATCTGGTACCAGCGCATATCAGTAGTTTGAATCTCCTTTTCCAAAAGTGATCCTGTACTGATGACATGTTCGATGTTTTCGATGATGGTTGGAAAACGGAAATTATCCTTCACGTTATGAATAGATGCTCCGATATCCTCCTGATGAAGCTTAAATTGTTTCATGGCAGGAGGTGTAAATTTTCGTAAAATCAGATTGGCATCTACAAACAGCTGCGGAATAATCGTATTGCGAAAGTAATTTTCCAATTCATCATTCAGTTCAATGAGTGTATTAATCTGCTGGGTTTTACTGGGCATGGAGCGAGAATTAAAGTAAATATAGTAGCTACAAGATAATAAAAAATGTATTTTATATCCATTTGGCTATACTATTCTATCTGATTTATTACATAAGATAAAATGTTCAGCAGATTTAAAACTGACAGTTTATGGCAGGACGGTTAGTAAAATATACAGCTGGAATAGGTCCGTTAATGAATATATGAGCGGATTTTATTCAGGAAAAAATCAAGTTCAAAAGGCTTTTGTATAAATGCATCTGCCTTACAGCCACTACTTACCTGCTCTAGGCTGGCATGTGCACTCATGATGATGATAGGAACGTTGCCCTGTAAACTTTCTGATCGCAGGTGGTTACATACTTCCAGTCCTGATCCGTCAGGCAACATTACATCAAGGAGAAAAAGATCAGGTGATTCTTCCAGATCTCTCCCCATAAAATCATTCACATTTTCAAATAAAACGACTTCATAGTCCTCTGACATTAAAATCCACTCCACTACTTCCCTTATATCCCTGTCATCTTCCAGGACAAATATTTTAGCCATATGTATATTAAAGTATTATAACAGCTATAATAAGGATTAGTTTAGAAATATGATAAATTATTCCAAGTATTATTTTATTACGCTTCTGCATAGGTGCGTCGTTGTAAACCAATTGAACTGCCGTGGCTTTCCAAAACCTCAATTTTCTTTTCATGTGTCTGGTTACTTTCTTAACGACTACGCATTTAAGTAAAACCTCCGGCAAATTAATATGTTGTAAGATTATATACTTATGAATATGGAAAACCAGGAAAGAAATAATGAAAACTTAAAAGACCCGAAGTCAGATCAATCAGCAGATCGTTCCAATATGCCTGATAACCAGGTGCCGCGTCACCGCAGTAATGAGCATAGTAAAGTAAATGAAGTACAAAGTGATGCGGAGTTTTTAAGTCGTGAGGTAGGTGAGGGTGATTTTGGATCAGAAGAAGCCCGTGCAGATCCTGAAAAAGGTAATCCGGGACATGCAGGTAATATGCCCAACACGGCTAATGATGATGCTCCATCCGATTAACTGCTTGTAAACTGCAGATGTATAGTCTAATACTTTAGCTCATCATCTTATTAAATCTACCAGTAAAATATAGATCTATTTGCTATTAAAATCGACCAAACCCACAAGGTTTGGTTTTTTTATTTCTATAGGAAATGACGTATTGATTGTATAGTTTTCATGACCTGTAATGTAAATTAAACATTGCAGTTGCTTTACGGTTTCCCGTAAGAAAAGGCTGAGTTAGCTGTTTACTTTTGGATAATCACCATTAGTTAAAACAAACTTATCCTATAGAATGGAACTGAAATTAAAGCTCGAACAATTACACCAGCGTGTGAATGGATTAAAAGACCAGATCAACACTGAAGAAGCGACCAAGAATGCGTTTGTAATGCCATTTATTCAGATTTTGGGTTACGATATTTTCAATCCAACTGAAGTGATCCCAGAGCACATCTGTGATATCGGGACCAAGAAAGGTGAGAAAATTGATTACGTCATTAAGAAAAACGGAGAGCCTATCCTCATTTTTGAATGTAAGCATTGGAAAGAAAAGGCCGATGCCCATAATTCACAACTCCACCGTTACTACCATGTTTCTAAAGCCAGGTTTGGCGTGTTAACCAATGGTACCATCTATAATTTTTATATGGATCTGGAGAAACCCAATATTATGGATGAGAAACCTTTTTTTACCATTGATATTGAAGACCTGAAAGACAGTTCCATTAAAATTTTAGAAGGTTTTACCAAAACGGAATACAGCCTGGAAAGTATTTTGGATTCAGCAGAAAGTCTTAAATATATTAAATCCATTCGTAAAGAATTTGAAAACGAGATTGAACATCCCTCTGATGAATTTGTAAAATTATTGGTCAACAGATTCTTTGATAAGCCCCTCACAGCGAACAGAATGGTCACTTTTAAGGAGTATGCCAAAAAAGCACTTGTACTTTCCATCAATGAGTCAATCAGTTCCAGGTTAAAATCTGCGTTGAGCATTAATGAAACAATAGAAAAAACCGAAGAAAACAAGGTAGTGCCGATTAATGAACCATCTGAAAACAAAATTATAACCACAGAAGAAGAGATAGAAGCATTTCAAATTGTAAAAGCCATTCTTCGTGAGCGCATTCCATCTTCAAGAATTGCCGCCCGTGATACCCAATCTTACTTTGGTGTATTGCTGGATGATAATAACAGGAAGCCCATATGCAGGTTTCACTTTAACACAGCTAACAAATACCTGGAAACCTTTGCCAAAGGTAAAGATGCCGGAGAAAAAGTTCTGATTGATTCTCCTGATGAAATTTACCAGTACAGGGGGCAACTGCACCAAACGCTGGATCAGTATCAATAATGGTTTAAAACCGGTAAAATGCATCCAGGGGATAAAGGTGAATCTGTTCGCTTTGCGTATGGTTTTCAACTTCCAAACCGCTAATGGCGTATAGCATCCGATAAAATTTATTTCAATAAGATGATCAAATCACCTGTGAAAGGCATCATCAATTAACAACGACATATTCTTTAAACTATGGAACACATTTATTAAGAAAATGAAAACAAAAGGTTCTCAGTTTTGGGCTATTGGAGCATTGCTCATAGCCTTGTTATCCCTTACTTTCTTTACCGGCTGCAATAGCAATAAGGATTTGGATGGAGATGGCGTGCCCGATCAAAAAGACAAATGTAAAGAGGTAAAAGGCCCTAAGCCCGGAGGTTGCCCGTTGCCGGCTAAAATTGGCCAGGTTAACCTCTATCTCGAAACCTCTGCCAGTATGGGTGGATATTTTGCCGGATCTGCAGAATTTAAGCAAATTGTTTCTGATCTCGCAGTAAAAATTGATAAGGAAATCTCTCCGGTAAAGATCCACTTCATCACCGATAGTATCAGGGATTATCCATATGAAGCCACCAGATTTAGCAGCGATATTGCAACCACTAAAATTGCACTCAGTAATAGTTCAGAGTTGCACCATATTTTTAATGATATTGCAAAAGCGACAAAAGATGGCGATATCTCCATCTTCGTTTCTGACTGTATTTTGTCCTTTCCAAATGCAGCGGTAAAAGCGAATGCTGAAATCAATAGACAAGCGGCGTCTGGCACACTAAAAAATAATATTTATGCTACATTCATTGATTTAAAAGGCAGAAAACAAGCAGCCAGTTTATATGCCTTTAGCTCCGCATTTTTTGGAAAATATTATGACTATCAGAATGTTAAAGTTCCACTCAAAGGTACAGTAAGGCCTTTCTATGTATGGGTAATAGCTAAAAATAACATTCTGCCAGTGTTTGATGCAAAACTAGCCAAAATTCCAAATTTTAAACCTGAGCAGGAAATTCATTTTGGATTGCTGGATCAAAAAATCAATAACTATCATATCCTAACGCAGTTGGGCATGAAAGGCGATTATAAATTAATCAAGGCCGGAAAAGTAAGTGACGCGGGAATAGAAAATGTAGAAGTGGAAAAAAATCAATCCATCGAATTTTCTGCCGCGGTAGATCTAAGTTCCCTGCCACCATATGCTAAAAAGTTAAGTTACCTCCGTGAGCATTTAATTGTTGAAGCCAGTGGCTGTAGCACCAATGTTGATCTTTCAGAGCGTTTGCCTTCTGTTACCTTAAAAAGCAAAAATCAAATTGCTTACTATGAAAGGGCAACTCATGTGATAAAAGTGAATATCACACAGCTTCGCCTGGATCAGGCAACGCTTAATCTCCGTGTACCCTTAACATATGATTCCTGGTACCAGGCCTGGTCAACCATGAACGATAAGAGCGTTAAAAAATTAGGCAAAAAAACATTTGCCTTCGAACACCTGGTTAATGGCGTAATGGAGGCATATCATAACGAAGGTAAAAACCTTGTTGATCTAAAATTTCAAATTAACCAATAATAGCGATGATTTTAACTATTTTCTCAGGGCTTTATGAGCTCATTGCAGGTGCCAATCCTGCAGTTCCAGAATATGATGATGAGGTTTACCAAACCGTTGGGCAGATTACCTTGATAGTCGTTTCAGCCGTGGTGCTCATCTTTTATTTATGCTTAGGCAGATGGAAACCTATTTTTCACAAATTCGGGCACTGGATATTTACCTTAATCCTGACCATGTGTGCAGCCTTTGCCATCGCCTTTATTTCTGCTAAAGATATTATAGGCGAAATAGACAGTTACATGTATCGCTTCTGCCTAATGAACGCCGTATTTGCTGCAATTGTATTCATCATGCTATCTATAGTCCTTAAGCCAATGTCTGTTTTTTCCAAAAGAACACCCTTTTAATTTTTAGATATGATAAGAAACACATTTATATTCGGAATAGGTGGTACTGGTGCAAGGGTAGTACGGGCACTCACCATGCTTTTGGCAGCAGGTTCCAAGCTAAACGATACGAACAAGGTCATCCCGGTGATTATTGATGTAGATGCTAAAAATGCAGATACCACCAGAACGCTGAAAGCACTGGAAGCTTATAAGTTGATCCGTAAAACAGCTTATTCACCACAACGCGGTGCAGATGGATCAGACCTTTCTAATGGCTTTTTCAATACCAATTTAAACACGTTAAGTTCATTACAAACCGAAGGAGCAGAAAAAATTGATGATTCCTTTCAGCTGAAATTTGATAACCTGGAAACTTCGTTCATTAAATACGTTGATCCTCATGAAGAACTGGTGAGTGATGTGACCATGGATATGCTGCGGGCACTTTATGATGATACCCCATCCGATCATCCACGTTACGAAAATACAGAACTAAACCTTCGCCTTGATGAAGGCTTTAAAGGAAATCCAAATATTGGATGTGTGGTTTTCAATGGTTTATCTTCACTTAAAGAATATCAGTTTGTGGCGAAAAGCATCAATCCTCAGGATCGTATTTTTATCGTCAGCTCTATCTTTGGAGGTACTGGATCTTCTGGTTTTCCTCAACTGATCAAGCTCATTAAAGGTGATGACCGGCTTCGGAATATTAAACTGGGTGCCTTAACCGTAATGCCTTATTATAAAATAGAAGCGAAGAAAAAGGCAGGCGGTGATGGAAAAATCAGTTCAGAAAGCTTTGATGCCAAAACAGAGGCTGCCTTAAGTTACTATGCCAAGCACATGGCCGGGCAACTTAATGCACTATACCATGTATGGGATAAGCCAACCAAGCAATATGAGTACCATGCAGGTGGAGATCAACAGCTAGATCCGGCACATTTGGTAGAGATGATCGGGGCAACGGCTATTATCGATTTTATTAACAAACCAGATGAAACACTTGCCCTGAACGGTGTAACCAAATATTTCGATTATGGTATTATTCAGGATAGTGCCACTGTTGATTTCAGGCATTTCTACAATTGGTCTGGCCAACAGGTCATGAAGCCTTTGGCACATTTTGCCTATGCCATGAAAATTTATCTGGATAGTATCCCTCAACTGCAAGGCGAAGTATTCTATAAAGACCTGTTGAAAGATCATATTCATACCGACCTGTTTTATCAAACCCTTTCTTCCTTTTTTGGTACGCATTTTAAAGGATGGCTGAAAGAAATGGCCTTAAACGAACGCAGTTTTCAACCTGTTCAACTTGATGAAACATTGAATGGATTTATAACCGGGAAGCCCATTCCAATTAAAAAGATTTTGGGTATTGTGCGTGATGCAGGCTTAAGTCAGGCATTCATTAGCGAAAAAATGGGCAAAATGGAGGATGAGCTTAGAAAAACCATCCCTGACCCTGAAAAAGAACGAAGATTTTTACAATTACTAAACCAGATTGCAGCAGAATGCTTTAGCGTTTTAGGTGCCTTACCAACCATGACTGAATAAAAGGATATGCCATATACATTTAGAAAATACAGTGGCTATAATGCCAACGAAATTAAATGCTGGTCGCCAACAGGATTGATCAGAGTAGATAATTTCGAAATAAGCGATACACAGTCTAAACGCGGTGCATCCAAAATCGGAACCTCAATTCCATCGCCCATGGCCAGGATGGAACTTTTTGATACGGCCTTTCAAATGGTTTCATCAGATAGCCAAAGGAATGGGCTGGATGGCTCTTCTGTGTATCATCAATTGGTTTCCGATTGTTTGGACATGATCCAGCTACTTTTCAATACCAATTCATCTGATATTGGCACAGGCAGAAAAATATGGTTTAAAGAATGGCGGGTGCAGGAAAGCCTGAACCGCCTAAAAAGTAAACCTGCAGATCATCCTCACCAGCTATTGGGTAAAGCCTTTTCACTGATATTTGATGCGCAAGCTACTTCTTCGGGCTTTTCGGGAATGGAAAGCATTTACCTTATTTATTACGAAAACAGGCTAATGGGTGGAACTTCTCCGCTAACCTTGTTTTTTACTTCACCCAACTGGGATCGTTACATCGCCGATAAACAAATTGCCAATGTACCAAAGGGAAGTGATGGCGTTCCATTTTTTGGAGATAAACACCGTGCACTTTTTGAACGCGACCGTTCTTTCGTAGAATACCTTTATCAATTACTATTGAGTAATCCGGCAGGATTTGCTCATTGTGCAGGTCTCAGACAATACATTAACAAAACCGTTGAACGTTATTTTCCTGATTTTACACATCAATTTGCAGATTGGGGACCAAATGGAACAAAAAAGCTGGGAGATGAATATTCTCCATTTAAAACCGAAATCGGGTCCAAACTGCTCAAAGTAAATGAGATTTTTTTCTACCACCAGAGTGAGGAAGTAAAACGCAGAAAAATTAAAAATGTAAGCGATTTCGTGATCCAGGCTTCTAATCAGAAATATGCCCTGCAACATGATAAAGATGGAAATCAAATCCGCGTAGAAGCACCACTGGTATTGGTAGAAGGCATGAACTTTCCTGGCGATTACATGGAAGAGCGTGCCGCTTGGGATGCAACCACCAGAATCAATTATTTCCTGCAGCAACATACCCCGCTATTTGAACGTAGATTGCCCCAAGGCGATTCACTTACGGTGACTTATCCATTCTTAACCACTGGTGATTTTCTGGAGGATTATTTAATGGAAATGCCTTTTAAGATTAACCGGAATAAGTTTTTTACTGGCGTTGGGGGCGATTTTAAATTCCTGCTGCCGGTTAAAAAGGAATATTTTAATTTCTTCGATTTTGAAGATTTGAAACGTAACCTGGAGATCAATGCCAGCCCGGGCCAGGTAGTGGTTACCTTAAAAGTGCCGATAAAAAATAAAAAAGGGGTAAAGGAAATTACGTTTACCAAAACCTATTCAGGAAATCAGATCAAAATGTGCAAGGCTGATATCGGGATTTTTCCTTTTTACAAGATCAGCGAAAAAGATCCGGCCTATCACTACCTGAACGACTTTACCATACTGCTGGCAGAAAAAAATGATGAACTTCAACTCGAATCCTTAAATTTCTACAACTATGATCATCTGGTATATCCCGATAATAGTCAGCCAGAGCACCTAAGAGCCACTGTAGTTGAACGCACAACCGCTGCGGATATAGATGGAGCGGCATTAACAGAATCGAGATTTTATAAGTTAAAAGAATCTTTTGATTATATGGAACTTCGCTACCAGGATAATGGACTTGAAGTCTCGGGGATCGTCATTCCAAACTTTGAAGGAAGAGTATTTAATAAGCTTAACCTAAATAAAGCCATCACTTTCGCCATTGATTTTGGTACCTCCAATACCCACATCGCTTTCAAGGAAAAGAGTTCACCACTCCCATTGCCTTTTGAAATTGATGAGGCCGATCAACAAATGGTCATGCTTAATGAGCCTTTGGCATCTGCAGATTTAGGGACCAGGTACGATCACTTTGGGCAACTTGCTGCACTCCAACTAACCGTGAATAGAGAGTTCATGCCAAGGGTGATCAAATCAAAAGGACATTCAACCGTTTCTTTCCCTTTTAAAACAGCCACTTGTGAAGTTTCTACATTCAATAATATGGATAAACAAGCTGCAGCGCTTTTTGGCCACATCAATATCGGATTTAATATTGAAAGGGAAGAAAATACAAATAACAGTGCCGTATATACCACCAATTTAAAGTGGCTTCTGGAAAACAACCTTGAGGTAAGTAAAATTATAGCCAATAAAGCCAGGGTAAGTCTGTTTTTAAAGCAACTTATGCTACATATCCGAACAAAAGCCATTCTAAATTTCTGCAAACCTGAAGAACTTAATGTACTCTGGTCTATTCCATCTTCAATGGACAGGAAAACCCGTACCGAACTCACCAAAATTATAAAAGAAGCATACCTATCTGTATTTCCAAATGCTGACCAGAAAAAGATTAATGCGATAGATGAGCCCATTAAGGAATCGGTAGCACCATACTTCTTCCTGACTAAAAATGGGAGTGGCATTCAGGACGGAGCAAATGTAGTGAACGTAGATATTGGCGGGGGCACAACAGATATCATGATGTTTATGGAATCTACCGCTAAACGATACGATAAGTATTTAGCCAGCTCTTTTCGCTTTGCCGGAAACGACATTTGGGGGAGTGGCTACAAAGGAAACCTTAAGGACAATGGGTTTATCCGCAATTATCAAACCTTCCAGAAAGAAAACAATATTGAAACCAAGGATAATAAATATCTGCTGAATGCGCAGAGAGATAACAATTTAAGTTCTGATGATCTGATTAGCCTACTTTTCAGGTACGATAAAAGCTTTGGTTTTAGCGAATCCATCACCAATGGCAATCCGAATTTATCTATTGTGTTGTATTTACATTATAGTGCCATTATCTACCACATTTGCCAGATCATTGAAACTAAAAAATATCCTTTACCTCAGTATTTATCGTTCACGGGTAAAGGTAGCCAATACCTTAAATTACTCTGTAATGGAAGTGAGAAAGAACTTAACAATTTCACCAAATTGCTCTTTGAAGCTTACAGCAGCCAGAGCATACCGTCTTTATTTCAGGTTCATGTAAACGAAGACCCTAAGGTAATTACAGCTAATGGTACGATCGAATACTTTGGTGCTGATCTTCAGGATCAGTTCGTAGAAATTCCCAGAGATGCAGATTTTTCTGCAGCAGAAGCTGATCCGCGTAAAAAATACCAGGAATTTGTACTGACCGGAGATTTGCAAACGGGCCATGCAGATACCATGACTACAACCATCAGTGATACCCTTGAATTGGATAATATGGTCAACATTGGTGTGTTGAAAAATGTAAATGAATTTGTAGAACGTACGCTTGCCAATAAAAAAATTGTAGACTTTCTGAGCGATTTCAAGATTACAAATGCCAAAACAGTTTATAATGAACTGAAATGGAATGGCGGTGTATTTGATGGGGAAGGATTAGTGTATGACAGCTATAGAAAAGTGCTGAAAGACCTGCACAAGCTGGATCATGAACAGCCGCTTCCTGAATCGCTGTTCTTCTATGCATTTAAAGATACCCTTTACCGTTTGTCTAAATCGATCACGCAATCCAATCCATCTTAACTTATGTGTAAAAAAATAGTACTACTTGCAGGCTTTTTCTTGATGTTAGTATATCAGTTACAGGCACTCACACTTACTGAGCGTACAACCGATGCAGAAACCCTCTCTACCAATAGCTCATGGTTTTATAGCACAAATATGCGCTATGGAGCGTTGGCTGTAATCGTTCTTCTACTCATCATTATGCTATTCAAAAACAATAATAATCAAAAAAAAAGCGGCAAACTTTCAAAAGATTTGAAACGCATCAGGGAAGAAAGAAATCAGCTTAGACATGAAATTGAAAATCTGAGAAATGAGCTAAAAGAAAGCAATTCTTTGAGAGCGGAAGACAAATTTGAAATTGATAAGTTAAAAGAAGAAATGAGCTTAGCCTTATCAAAACAAGCTGAAGAAGAAGTTGCCGGCAACACCGTTATTTGGGATAAGCCAGAAGCACCTCAAAAAATCCAGGAAACCTTTTACAGCCGTTATGCAGATCTGGCAGATGGTTTTTCTGCTTCAGAATTATTAACCAGGGAAGGTAATGATACCATTTTCGAGATTACCATCCTTTCAGCCAATAAGGCCAGTTTTAAAGTAAGTGCCAACCCGGCAGCACAAAAATATGCATTAAGCAATGCTGATTATTTTCTCGAACCAACCTGCCATTATGATACACTGCCCTCTGGCAACATCATTAATGAATCACCGGGTTTATTAACCTTATCTGGCGGAAAGTGGGAAATTAAAGAACAGGCAAGAATTTCATTCAGATAAGTTAAAAATGGAAGAACTTAGCGCATTTAAAAAGACCATCAGAAACCTGTTGGTTGAAAAAATCGGCATCCTGACTGATTCTGATCAAAGCCATTTAAAAAAACAGGCACAAACACTTGGTTTAGATAACCGTCAGTTTGGTGCGCTGTTACAGGAAATTCATTTGAGCATCAACTGGGATGCTTTAAGGGATGAACGGCAGGGAAAGGACCGGGTGGTAAGACCTATCCATATTTTTGGAATAGAAGTAAGGAGCCTGGAAAAGCTTGGCGAAGTACTCTATAAAAACCGGGTTAAAGCCCTGAAATACCTGGAAGATGCCGTGTTTCTGAAAGAAAATGTAACCTACCTCAGTCATCAGAACGTTGATTTGGCCATGGAAATGATGGAACTTCATGGCAGCGAGCGGAATAGCGAAAAGCGTTTTCTTAAAATATGTTACCAGTTAAATGCAAACCTTCCATTTCAAGTAGGAGAGGAGTCTTTCTCTACCGTGAAAGAACTTCTGGATCGTGGTTGGGTAGGTCAAGACTTTTTTAGTGAGATTTACAATACATTTGCTGCCGGGCACCTGCAAATCTGGATCCATCGTTGTTTTATTGATCTCATTAATATATTACCTGCAGGCGAATCATTTCGTGATTTTCTTTATTTTGTATATACAATTGATCCGGATTATCCTTTCTATGTAGAAAACGAGCTCTTCTTACAGCCAGGAGATTTAGTAACAAGAGCAAGAAGAGATGCTAACTTTTGGTTACCACTATTGGCTACTTTTGATCATGGGTTATTGTCCATCTGGCTCGAAAGAAGAGGGATGGGTGAAATCATTTCAAAGTTTAAAAATTACGCTACAGAACTTCGGGCAGCAGAAAAAAAGAGTGAAGAGCTTTCCCGGAATCTGGTGCAAAAACTATTGGAAGCATTGGCACCAGACATGGAAATTCCGGATTTATCAGTTGCTGCAGAAGAACTCTCATTTCTTAATATTCAGAACAAAGCACTTTTTCACCCAATTGTCGTTCGCCTGAACAATAAAGGATTTGTACGTGCAACAGTGGGCTTTGATCGGGATGTTCCCGGAGTCTGGATTTCTCCTAAAAATTTAACTTTATCTGATCTGGGAGGAAAGGAGTCTGTTACCTTCCATTTAAATGTAGATCCTTCTAAGCTAATCAAAGATCACTTATATACAATTTCGCTTCAAATTCAAACCGATTACCAATCCATCCATATTCCGCTTGCTATTAAAACCGTATTCCCGATGCGGGCATTTATGCTTTGCCTGTTAAGATATGGTGGCTTAGGAACAATTTTTTTATGCATCATCAGGTTACTAATTTCCTGGGCTTATAACGGAAATGGCTGGCTTAAACCACAGCTGGTTTGGAATAACATCAGTGCGCAGGTTCCCTCCAATCACCTGGTTTATATCCTGATATTTATCATCGCCATTTTAGTTCCATTACTGGCCTGGCCAAGAATTAAAAAAATAGAACAAATATGAAACCTCCGGTAAGACCATTTATTATACCCGAAAGTAAAAAAGACAAACATGCATGGAAATATATAATTGCAGGTATGCTTTTACTTATTTTCCATCATTTCTTCGCTGCGGTAGCTTATAATGCCTTTGTATTGATCGATAATGCTTTTAGTCTATCTGGCGCAAATGCTCCGGTATTTATTTGGAGCTTTTTCGGATTACTGATGGGCGCTGCGATTGGAACGGTAGTGGCTACAAAAAAATTCAAGCTTGATAAAAAGATTAGTCTTTTTGCAGGCATTCCTTTAACCCTTTTAATTCTTGGACTTTTACTTGCATCCGGACCCTATGGACAGGTGAGCCCCAGACCGGAGGAACTTGCGGCTAAAGAAGAAAATAAAGATCAGCCGATAGATTCAAGTCAGTTGAGTATTAATGCTAAAACTCAGATTCAAACCAAAAAAAGATCACAACTGCTTAACAAGAAAGTTCTGCCGAAAGCGCAACAAAATCTCCCAAAACGCGAAAGCTGTGAGGAAAAACGGACAGGGGTTAGTGTTACGGTAAGATCAGATAGTGTGAGGCTTTTCTTCCGTACCACCCAGGAAAACGGTGGTGAATGGAGCCGTTGGGAATCTATATTTATTCCACAACCCGGTCAATATGCCCTCTCCGGATCAGGCGGCAAGGTCATGGCTAATGGAATCCAATATTATTATGAGGCTAAGTCCGTAGCCACAAGATCATCCAGCGATCCTTTTAGCAGATCGCTTTGCAATGGGCCACTTTCCATTGATACTTACTAAGTGGCTTTAAATAAAAATGAAAAAATAATAAACAATAATACATGTCTAAATACATTCCGCTCACCTTTTCTTTAGTTTTATTTGCCGGTACACTACTCGCGCAAAACCAATGGAAACCAAAGGGCACGCTATATGCTGATAAAAATATCCATATTGAAATAGAATACCTGCTATCTCCTGATGGCTGTACGGATGGCGGAGGTACAATTACATCAAAAGGTTTATGCTATTCGGCAAGTACATCTGTGCCTACCGTTTCAAATGCGAATTATACCAATAACGGTTCCGGAATAAGTGCTGCGGGTAGTACACTTACCGGATTAACTAGCGGCACAACTTACTACGTTCGCGCTTATGCTGTAAATTCAGCTGGCACATCCTATGGGGCAGTTACGTCATTCAGAACAACTTTGTAAAAGCAATTAGGTTCATGTATTTAGCTAAAGTTACCAACGCTATTGAGCCATCTGCCTGTAGCGTTGGTAACGTTAAACATATTGAATTGGTAACTGGTCATTAAGGAATTAACTTCGCTTCACGAAGTCTGTCAAAAAGTTCATAAAAAGTTTCTTCTGTATCCTGAAATACGTTGAACCCTAATTTTCTGCTTTTCGACATATTGGTCATCACTTCAATTGGCCTGCTAAGGTCTAGATCGGTATGCCATGCACTTGCCAATCTGTTTAATGAAGCTTCTTTAAGTCCGTATTTTTGAGCAATTTCCTGCCATTTTTCCCTATCATTGGCCATTTCTTTCTCTAACGGGTGGATCTCGCCATTAAATCCGATGGCCTCTACACCAAAATAATCGGCTATTTTGTTCCATAGTCTGCTCCATCGAAAAACATCTCCATTCACGATATTAAATGCTTCATTTTGAGTAGCCTCGTTAGTTGATGCCCAGATTAATTGCTCCGCCAATATGCGGGCATCCGTCACATCCGATAAGCCGTTCCATTGTGCCGCCGAACCTGGCCAGGTAAATTTGCGTCCTGTTTCTTTGCAGATAGTGGCATAAACGGCCAGGGTTGTACCCATATTCATGGCATTTCCAACAGCTTGCCCAATGACAGTATGTGGCCTGTGTATACTCCAGGTAAAGCCATCTCTTTCCGCTGCCGCATAAACCTCATCTTCCTGGGCATAATAAAAATTCTCTATAGCTAACCTCGGATGCTCTTCACGCAAAGGCGTTTCAGGTAAAAAACCTTCCGCAGCATAGGCTTCAAACGGACCTAAATAATGTTTTAAACCGGTAACCAATGCTACATGCTTTACCGATTTTTTTTCAGCCAAAACATCCAGAATGTTGCGCACCATTAATCCATTCACCCGAATATTCTCGGCTTCTGTTTCATTTCGCATCCAGGTGGTGATGTAAACGTGAGTCGGGCTGATATCAGCTAATGCTAATCGCAGACTATCAATCTCCAGTAGGTTTGCTGCAACAGGTTTCAGGTTTTTAATTTCATTGTTCGGGTTACGGGCCAATCCATAAGTTTTCCAGCCTTTTGAAAGAAGTTTTTCGGCCAGGTTGCTTCCTGTTATGCCACTTGCACCTACTACCAAAGCTATATTTTCCATAATTTTTTGTTTAAATTTTATTGACCGATCTATTTTGCAAGGTCTTATTTTGTGCTCTACAAATTTAGATCAATGTGGCCAGAACGACGATGACCTGTATCAAAAAACACCCTTGATTTGGATCAAATCTATTTTCAGTATGATCTTAGCATATTGTTGAGCGTTTAAAATTATCTTTGTCATTCTTCAACATCATCACCTATGTTCAATATACTCTTTAACCATATTCAGGAAAAAGTTTCGCTCACAGAAGCGGATAGATTGGCTATATCTCGTTTTTTTACTCCTAAAAAACTAAGAAAACGTCAATATCATTTACAGGAAGGTGAAGTTTGTAAATATCTGGCGTTTGTGGTGAAAGGTTTGTTAAGAACCTATAATGTTGATGGGAAGGGAAACGAACATATGAATGTTTTTGGTTGGGAAGGCTGGTGGATCTCTGATTTTAACAGCTTTTTATCAGAAGAACCTGCCGTATTTAATATTGATGCCATTGAAGATTGCGAATTGCTTTTAATCTCGAAAGCAGATTATGAAGCACTGACATTGGCTGTACCTGTAATGGACAGGTATTTTAGAATTCTTTACCAAAACAGCATCGTTACGAAAGAGCGCCGTTTGATGAGTTCCGTAACGCACACGGCTGAAGAAAAATATCTGGAACTGATGGAATCAAATTCAAAAATTGCAGAACGCCTTTCTCAAAACCTGATTGCTTCTTACCTGGGGATTGCACCTGAAACACTTAGCCGGATTAAAAAGAACCTGGCTTTAAGAAAGTAATTTTCAAGCTGAATGACCGGCCAGGCAGATTGAGCGGCTTGATGGCCTTCCACATGTAAATTTTAATTAAATAAATCTTATTTATACCGTCAAAATTATATTACTTATAGGAACTATCATGAGCAGCTTTGCGCTGCTCAAAATCTATCATTTCTCCATCTTGCGGAAGTTCATTGGTATGCATCTGGTCAGGTCGTTTTCCGGCTGAACTTAATTGATATCGGCTGATTAAATAGGGTATACCTTCTCCGACAAGAAGATGAGCAGAGGTGGTAACCTCAAAGTGCAGGTGCGGTTCACGGGCATCTCCTGAAGCGCCGATGTTAGCCAACATTTGTCCCTTACGGACGTAATCACCTGTTTTGATGCGTAAACTTTTGGGCTGGAGGTGCATGTAATGTGCATATTGCCCATTACCCAAATCAATTACAATGGTATTTCCTGCAAGCCCGTCAAAAGTTAAGGGAACAGCGGGATGAAACGCGGCACCATGCCCCGGAATATTATCCGGAAGGCCATCTTTTGCATTTACAATACGACCATCCGCAACGGCAAATACGGGTTCACCATAGCAAAAATAGGCATGCACATCTCTTGAATCGCCTGCAAAAGAAACACCATTCCGGAATTTTTTCCAATCGATGGCATAACGGCGGGAATTGATTGCCAGCCCGCCCAAAATAAGGTTTCCACGGCGGTGGTGATTGGATTCATGATTTCCGGGGCCATCTACTGCCGTCCAGCTACTGCCCTGCAAGGGAGGGCCTAAAACCTGTAAATGCGACTGGTGGGTTGAAATTATGGCACCCTCCAGCGAATCAGTCGTGGTTATTACCCGGTGTGCCAAACTTTCGGGAAAGGGGTGCCTTAAATCTGTAATGGCTTCTATGTATATAACTGCGGTCTGACCACCTGCAAGCATAAGTTTATCAGAATCCGTAGCGCCTAATGGCTTAACCATTGGCTGCAATTGTGCCGTATCAAAGGTTATGATCGGCTTGGCTTTGCTGGCTCTGGGGTCAATGAGTGCTATCTGATGCAATTTTAAAGGGGTTGAACTGAAGTTTGTCAGGTATAGTTCGTAAATCAAATGGTTGTACGATCCGCTTCGAAAAGCAGTTGGGGCAAAAGGTACGCGCATCTCCAGCTGTATCGGAAAAGAAAATGGCCTGGCCGGAGGGCTTAGTTCTGCTGTAGCTAAGGTTTGAGCTTTAATTTTATCCCAATGCACCGTTGTTAAAAGCATTAATGCGAAGAAAAAAATTTTACGGTTTAGCATAATCATGATTTGAAATATTATACTGTGACCTCATCTTTTGATAAGAGGTTACAACATCCGCTTTTTTTTATAATTCAGTCATAAGAGGTTTAGGGCAAGCGCTATTCATCCGGCAGAGATTGTGCTGGTTATCAATTTGACAGCCATCTTTAAGGTTTCAAAAACAATCCCTTTCCCGGGCAGGTTATTGGTATATGGAGATAAATAAACGAACCGTTGTCATTACCGGCGCTTCAAGCGGAGCAGGCAGGGCAATAGCATTACAATTTGCCCGCAGGGCAGACCGTTTAATACTGGCTTCACGAAATATGAAGATGCTGGAAGAGGTGGCCGAAGAATGCAGAATTTTTGGTGCGGAGGTAAAATGCCTGGAAGTAGATGTAACCGGTTACCATGCTGTCATCAATCTGGCCGCTGCAGCTGATGAATTTGGAAATGGAATTGATATCTGGGTAAACAATGCAGGTGTACTGGCTGTAGGTGCTTTTGATGAAATCCCGATGGAAGTTTCAAAGCAGGTATTAAAAACCAATTTATTAGGTTACATGCACGGCGCACATGCTGTTTTGCCTTACTTTAAAAAGCAGGGTAAAGGAATTTTAATCAATAACATTTCTATAGGTGGTTTTTTAGCGGTACCGATGGGTGCTGCCTACTCGGCCAGTAAGTTTGGCTTAAGGGGTTTTGGGCAGGCACTTAAGGCAGAACTGGCTGCTTATCCTGATATTCATGTCTGCGATGCTTTCCCCGCTTTTCTGGACAGTCCCGGCATACAGCACGCAGCCAATTATACCGGCAAATACCTGAAACCTTCCCCGCCGGTTTACGATCCGGAGCGCCTGGCGCAAGCCATTGTTAAACTGGCAGATCAGCCAAAAAAAGAAAAAATGGTGGGAAGTGTATCGGTTTTACTGCGCCTTTCAGCAGGGCTTTTTCCCACACTCACACAATTTGTTGCAGGCGCAGTCATTAAGGGTTACCTGAAGAGGGCAGATCCAATACCAACCACCAATGGAAATATCTTCGCACCTGTTCCGTTTGGTAATGCGGTTCATGGCGGCTGGGGAATTCCAGGTAAACCCAGGGCACATCGAAAATATATTGCAGGTATGGCTGCTTCACTTGCTGTGCTCGCCTTGATTAAGATATTTGGTAAATAACACATATCATTAGAAATCTGGTTTAATAAAAAAACGGCATTCGATAAAGAAATGCCGTTTTTTCTAATTTATAAAGCTTTCATTATTCTGCTGCTGCTTCAGCATTAATAGAATTTACAGCAATTTCAGTCAGAGCCACATCGGTAGCCTTTTCATTTTCCAATGTCTGATCAAGTAAATCTGCCACATCCTGATGACCCATGTTTTCAGCAAATACTTTAAGGGTACCGTATGTAGCGATTTCATAATGCTCTACTTTCTGTGCAGCCAGAATTAAACCTGCGTCACGAACCATTGTGCCTTGATCTGTATCTGAAATGATGCCCTCAGCTTCTTCTAATAATCCAGCCATGGCATCGCACTTTTTTGCCACTGCTTTCTCGCCCAATAGTTCAAAAACCTGTTCAAGCGTTTGGATGTGTTGTTGTGTTTCTTCAGTATGTTTTTCAAATGCGGCAATAAGTTCTTCGCTTGTTGCAGCCTTTTTCATCTTTGGAAGTGCCTTTACTAAATGTTTTTCTGCCCAATAGATATCTTTTAATTCATCAACAAAAAATTCATGAAATTCTGAATCTTCCATTTTACCAGTTTTAGAAGCTGACTTTTTATTGGTTGAAGCTTTGGTGACTGGTGCTTTAGCAGCTGTTGCTGTTTTACCTGTACTTGCTTTTTTAGCAGTTGTTTTTGTAGTTGCCATAGTTTTTTATATAGTATGATGTACAAATAGAACTGCCTAAATTGGAATAAGGTTTTGGTTATTTTAATCTTATTTTAATCTGATTGCTTAAAAAAGGCATTGATATACACCAATAATTATTCACTATTTTATTGAAGCGGGATGTTGAACTGGCATGCCCTCCTGAAAATATTAAACCTTTCATTCCTAAAGGTTGTTTTATCCATGGTAGCACTTAAAATAATTTAATATGAAAGTAAATGAGCACGATGATCTTATCCCGGATCAGCAGGAGGGAAGTGAAATTGATGTAACAGAGCGCCGTACTTTTGAAACAATGGATGAAGCTTCTGCTTTTTTCGCTACGGCCTGTAACCGGTTATTGAATGTGAATGATTGGGGCAATAGATCTGGTATGTCAGGGTTCCAGCTTTTTGATGGATATGGAAAAGAAGTTCACCGTAAAGCGCAGGAGGGAGATTACATCCGGATTGATATTCCTGGTCCAGGAGCGCCATCCGGTGGTGGTTACGATTGGGTAAAAATCGAAGAAATTGCAAGTCGACAACAGATAGAAGATGATTTTCTTGCCATTAAGGTGCGTCCGAGTGTAAAGCCCCTTTCAAAAGAAGCTTCACCCGCACACTTTTTACAGGATGCGGCCACTTCAACTTTTATTGTACGCAGGTTGCAGCTAAAAGTTCAGGCAGAAGAACATGGCCGGAATGAAATGGCGAATACAAATACAGAAAATACACTTGATAATGTTCGAAATTTTTTAGTGGGTGGCGCAGCCAGATTGGGTTTCTCTTATCCGCAATGGAAATTGCTGGTGAAGGGCATAATGGCTTGAAGATAATTGATATCGGCCGGTAAAACCACTAACCGGCCGGTAGTTGATTATTTCTTAATCACTTTGATCACACTTGCGGTAACCAAAGCCCCAACCAGGTAATAGGCTACAGTAAGTATTTTTACCTGATTATTTTTAGCGACAGGTTTAGGGTTTAGTCCCATAGGTTTTGGAAGCGTTACCGCTCCAAGTCCGGCTGCTAAGCCAGATGCAATACTTCTGCTGAATACATTTTTAGTATTGCCGCTGCCTATTAAACTATAATAAATGGTATTGCTGATTAAGTCACCTGCAAGTGTAGCGCCATATAAGTTTTCGCCGCGTTTACCACCAATGCCCAGAAAGTCAAGTGTGTGCCCTAAAGCTTCTTCCCCTAAACGGTCAATCCGGGGCACATCTGAACTTTTATCTTTTAAACTTTCGTGTAAAATGTTGAGGGCAAGAGCACCTGCGAATCCTGCTATTAAATTTTTTATTTTGTCCATATGAAATAGATGTAGCAATTATTACTCACTTATTTAAGCCCCTTTTATAGGATTCATCAATATAATGTTTCAGGAAATAAACAGCATTAAATGATTTCAACAGATAGGCATTTGTTTTTCGAATGAAACAGAATAAGATCCAGTTACTCCGTTTTTATAAACTGAAAGACAGCAACTTATTTAGTCTTGCTTTTCTGATCATCTTCAGCCGCGTCTGTAGCGATCTGTTGTTTTGCCATTTCTTCGGGGCTTTCTTCATCGCCGGTATAGGCACCATCAGCATCGCTGCCTTTAATCTCATCAGCCGGGATTACGCCAACTTTTTTTTCTTTCGATTCTTCTGCTTTATTTTTTTCGTTTTCCATGATCATCTTTTATATATAAATACAACAGTATGCAACAAGCAAAGTTTAGTTTAAATCAGATTGTTCAGCTTTCATGGGGAAGTGAAACTAAAAAGGCTCAAAAATTATTCGGATTTGCATGTTTCTTAAACAGGCTTTGCAATCTTCCTGATGTAATGGATATTACGTTAGAGCCAGCGCCAGAAACGAAATTTAAAACAATTTTTGCCAATTATCTCTTTATGCTTTCGAGGTATTGTAAAATTGAATGTATATTTTGCAGGCTTCAAAAAGATAAGATCAATATGGCTTCAGGATTTTTCGCAATTTTAGATGATATAGGTGCTTTAATGGATGACGTGGCAGTAACGGCCAAGATTGCCACCAGGAAAACCGCTGGCATTTTAGGAGATGACCTGGCTGTAAATGCTGAAAAAGCGACCGGCTTTCTCTCTTCCAGAGAGTTGCCAGTGCTTTGGGCCATCACCAAAGGATCTTTGATTAATAAAATTATTATTGTGCCCGTGGCACTGCTGCTGAATTTTTTCTTCCCGATAGCCATTAAGTTTATTTTAATTTTGGGTGGGTTTTACCTGGCCTATGAAGGGGTTGAAAAAATCATTGAGTTTCTTTTTCATCGCCATGAGCATGGCAGGGCAGCCAAAGATGTTGTTCAGGATGATCAGGCAGCAGAAAAGGCCAAAATAAAATCAGCAGTAACCACTGATTTTATTCTTTCTGTAGAAATTGTCATCATTGCCCTTGGTACTGTACTGGATAAAAGCATCACTATCCAGATCCTTACGGTGTCTGTTGTGGCTATTTTAGCTACCATAGGCGTTTACGGCATTGTAGCGCTAATTGTAAGAATGGATGATGCCGGATACAAGCTGGTAAAATATTCCAATGATAAAGGATTCCTTTCGGCATTGGGCAATGTACTGGTGAAATCTTTACCGGTAATTATAAAGGTGCTCAGCTTTGCGGGTACCATTGCCTTAATATTGGTTTCTGGTGGTATCTTCGTGCATAATATTGATTTCTTGCACCATTTCCTGCCTGATTTAATGTCAACGATTAAAGAATTTGCCATCGGGCTGATAGCAGGGTTAATAGCTGTTGGTATAGCGGAAGGAGTGAAAAAACTGATTCCCTTATTTAAAAATTAACCGGCTATTCTATTTACCTGAGGTAAGTTTTTAGAAATGCCTGCGGGTTATAGAATCTTTCATCAAGCTGTGATTTGTTCATGGTCAACCAGCTGGCACAGCCGTAATCATCAAATTTTTTTCTGATTTCGAGGTGCAGGTGGTGATAATCTCCACCATATTTTTTACTTTCCTCCTTTGTAAATAGACGGGCAAGTTTAGTATCCTGGTTTACAGGCTGACCATTTTTAACATAAACTTCGCGGAGGTGTTTGTAACTGGTAAACATCATGGTGCCATTCTTCAGCTGGTGTTTTACCACCACCGTTTTTTGATTTTCACCCAGGTGGATGGAACAAACCACCCCATTGGCCATGGCATACACTTCTATCAGCTTTGTTTTTGATGCAGATGGATTGATATCAATAGCCGTATGAATGTGGCCTTTATAATAGCTGTTGCGGTGATCGCCAAAAATACTGATGATCTTAATGTTTGCTATTTTCTTTCGGTCACTGCCTTTAAATGGCAAATACCAGCTATCTGCCATCTGACTTGGTGATGCAGCTGTATAGTAAGGTTTCCAACGATCTTTATCTTTTTCAATTGTTGGATTTTGTAAAAAGGAGAGGCATAAGAACAGGATCAGGCTAATTTTCATTATCATTGTATAAAAGATCAAAATAAGAAAAATTTCTCTAGAACTACTAATATAGTTATGCTAATCTGCTAGGTTATTTTCTTTTTAACTCGATTACAGTAATTTCTGGCCAGATGCCGATTCTTCCAGAAAAACCTAGAAAACCAAATCCCCTGTTCACATTCAGGTGGCGATTATTTTCTGTTTTGATGCCTGCCCAATGTTTATAACGGTATTTTACAGGACTCCATTTTATCCCAAAAGCCTCAATGCCAAACTGCATCCCATGGGTATGACCGGCCAGTGAAAGCTGAATTTTTGATGGGTGGTTTTTAACCTGCGCATCCCAGTGTGAAGGATCATGCGAGAGCAAAATTTTAAAATCTTTAGCTTCAGTATGTTGAAGTGCCTTGTTTAAATCGCCCCGCTCGCCAAAACCGATACCCCAATTTTCAATGCCTGCGAGGATAATTTTTTCCCCGCCTTTCTCCAGTACCACATGTTCATCTAAAAGAAGTTTAAATCCTAATTCCTTGTGGTAAGCTTTTAACTGATTTAAATTTTTGATTTTATCTGTCTCAGAGAGCCATTTGACATAATCGCCATAGTCATGGTTTCCTAAAACGGAAAACTGCCCAAATGGTGCTTTAATCTGTGAAAATAGAGGAATGTAAGGAACAATTTCAGATGCAGCATTATTAACCAGATCACCAGTAAATACAAATAAATCACTTTTTTGTGCATTGATTAGGTCAATGCCTTTTTGCACGGCTTTGGGTTTGGTAAAACTTCCGGCATGTATATCAGAAATTTGTGTGAGGGTGAATCCATCAAAATGCTGTGGTAAATCATCAAAATACAAGGTATGTTTAATCACCCGGTATGCATATTTTCCCCTGGTTATTCCAAATGCAAAAAGCAATACGGTCAGGCAAAACATGATAAAAGCAAAATCTACCCAGTAATCATTTCTACCGGTTATTTCATAACCCTGTGGCTGAAAATTTGTCGAAATCGAACTCACCACCCGATAAAGATCACCAATGAATAAAAAAATAGCGAACACCATTTCAGCAACAAGTACAATCAGAAAGATATGACCAACAACAGTGAAAAATATATTTCTGCCCTTCCGCATCTGAGAAATGGCAAAAATAATTGCCATACCCAGGCTGATGATTACAGTCCAGAATGCAGGTGCCAGGCCTTCCCAGTGATTGATGGTATTAAAGCCGGATAACACATATGCACTCAGCGCAAAGAACAGGATAATCACGATTAAGATGGGGAGCAGGGGAGATCTTCTTTTCATTCTGAATGTACAAACGGTGGCAAAGTTAAATTTTAAATCCTCATCTGTTGATTTGTGTTTCAGTCAGTACTTAATTTTACCTCACGTTGATTAAAGGCATCGGATTTTAAATGTAGCCACTCCGGAAGGATGATTTTGATTTATTGTTTGCAGCTTCAGCATAAATATGATGGCAGCCGTGGGCATATTTTATAATTATACATTATTTAGTAGCTTTGTAAGATATATGCTATCCAAAAAAACCAAATACGCCATTAAAGCACTTGTTGCACTTGGTAAAAATGTAGAAAGACCACCGATGCAAATCTCTAAGATTGCGGAAGAGGAGCATATTCCTAAAAAATTCCTGGAACAAATTCTTTTGGATCTGCGTAATGCGGGTTTCCTGTATAGCAAGAAAGGAGCAGGGGGCGGCTACAGTTTGAATAAAAAACCTGAGGATATTCTGCTGGTACATGTAATGCGTGTTACCGATGGACCAATTGCAATGGTGCCTTGTGCCAGTTTAAATTTTTATCACAAATGTGATGAATGTGAAGATGAAAAAACCTGTGGCATTCGAAGTGCGTTTATTGATGTAAGAGATGCTACACTAAAAGTACTGAGTGAAACCAGCATCGCTGATGTCATTGGTCGTGAAGATACTCTGAAATTGGGGATAGACAGTTTATAATTTCTGACTTCTATATTATTTATTCTATACAAATCAACATCTATTAAATAGAAGTATTCTCTTTTTGCTTATGCCATATCAAGAATAAGATTGCTTCAATTGATGAAAATACTAATGGTAGTTTCTTAAAAGAAAGACCACCTTTGTTTCTTTTAGCGCCAAAGAAAATAAGCCCGTCCGGCCAGGATAAGAATAACATCGAAATGTTGCAAGCTGGATGTGATGCCATTCGGTAAATGATGCTTGACCTTTTATATAATCCAGATGCTTTTTGCCTACCATTGACAGGATAAAAACAACGGCTACTCAATACATTAGATCTATTTTCCTAAAACCAACCACCAATACATAAATTTTTTCGAGAAAAATTACTACTATTCCTATATACTTTATATATTTGGAAGATGAACTTCAGGTCTACAGTTAAAAATACCCGTGCTCAAATGATGTGCTATTGTTGTAAAACAAGGTAGAAGAGGTATTTTAAATTTATAGATATAAATATTGAATGCTTCTCATTAAAACGGGAAGCATTTTTTGAATAAAGCTAACAACACATATGCAAAGTTTCAGAACAGAACTCGAAAACAATATTGTCGAGCAGGACATCATTGATTTAGAGAATAAGATTAAAGCTTTTCGCGATGGAACGATTCACGATGAAAAATTCAGAAGCCTGCGTTTAGCCCGTGGTGTTTACGGACAAAGGCAGCCTGGTGTGCAGATGATTCGCATTAAATTGCCCTTCGGGAAGGTGACTTTCAAACAATTGCTGCGCATTTCAGATATTGCAGATGAATACGGAAGCGGAAATTTACACCTGACCACTCGTCAGGATATTCAATTGCATTATGTGAGTTTAGACAAAACACCAGAACTTTGGGCAAAACTGGAACAAGACGACATTACCCTTCGTGAAGCTTGTGGCAATACCGTACGTAATGTTACGGCCTCACCAAATGCTGGTATCGACAAAGATGAGCCTTTTGATGTTTCTCCTTACGCACATGCGGTTTTCAAATACTTTTTACGCAATCCAATTTGCCAGGAAATGGGCAGGAAAATTAAAATTTCCTTTTCTTCCAGTGATCAGGATACCGCTTTCAGCTACATTCACGACCTGGGATTTATTCCCAAAGTGAATGAAAATGGGGAACGAGGATTTAAGGTTTTGTTTGCAGGAGGTTTGGGTGCTCAGCCATTTTTAGCCAGCCCGGTGCATGAATTTCTGCCGGAGGATCAGTTAATTCCTTTTACCGAATCAGTACTCCGGGTATTTGATCGCTATGGAGAGCGCAGTAACAGGAATAAAGCTCGCTTAAAATATTTAGTACAAAAATTAGGTTTAGAAGAAGTTTTACGTTTGGTTGCCGAAGAGCGTGTGGCCAATAAGGTAAAAACCTTTACCATCGATCGCGAAGCTGTTCCACAGCCCGTAGCACCGGCCCATCAAGATTATCAGCCTGTCGAAATACTGAATGAACAGCATTATAAGCACTGGCATGCTACGAATGTGGTACCACAAAAGCAAACCGGTTTCTATGCCGTTTATATTAAAGTACAGGTAGGCGATATTAAAACGGATAAGGCAAGGGCATTTGTGGAAGCCATTAAACCTTATGTTGCAGATGAAATCAGGATCACCCAGAATCAGGGGCTGTTATTGAAATTCGTTCGTCAGGAAGCTTTACCTTCATTATATACTGCCTTGAATACCATTGGTTTTACCACCGCCGGATTTGATAGCCTGGCTGATATTACCACTTGCCCCGGAACAGATACCTGTAATTTAGGAATCTCCAATTCCATGACTTTAGCCGAGGTTTTGGAAGATGTGATTTACCATGACTTCCCTGAATTTATTTATGAAAAGAATATCAAGATCAAGATCAGCGGCTGTATGAACTCTTGCGGACAGCATGGTTTAGCAGAAATTGGTTTTCATGGCAGTTCTGTCAAAGCAGAAGGGAAGGTTGTTCCGGCAGTTCAGGTGATGCTTGGAGGTGGAACAGTCGGGAATGGCGTAGGTCGTGTGGCAGAACGCGTTATTAAAGTGCCTTCAAAGAGAGCAACGAGTGTCTTGCATTTCATTTTAAATGATTTCAAAGCGAATAATGAAGCAGATGAAAACTTTCATCAATATTATGATCGTAAAGGTAAAGACCATTTTTATCAGCTGTTAAAACCATTGGCTGATTTAACAAATTTGCAGCAGGAAGAATTTGTAGACTGGGGCCATGTAGAGCAATTTGTTACAGCAATTGGCGTAGGTGAATGTGCTGGAGTGGTAATTGACTTAGTTGCAACTTTACTTTTGGAAGCCGATGAAAAATTTGAATGGGCAAAACAGAATGTAGAGAAAGGTGCTTATGCAGATGCCATTTATCACACTTACAGCACATTTGTCAGTGCAGCAAAATCATTGCTTTTAGATAAAGGCGTAAACAGCAGCACTCAAGTTGGAGTGATCAGGGAATTTGATCATCATTATGTGGAAACCGGGGAGTTTAATTTGTCTGCAAACTTTTCAGATCTGGTACTTCAAATTAATAAAAATGAGCCTACGGCTGAATTTGCTCAACAATATTTCAGCGAAGCAGATGCGTTTCTCAATCAGATTAAAGAAAAAAGGGCAGCTTTAGTAAAATGACAGAATGAAAGAATTATAGAATGAGAGAATTTCATAGTGCAATCGCTGGTAAAACATTCACTCAATCTATCATTGAAAATTCAATAATTAAAAAGCTCATTCAAATTCAAAATTATGTTAAATCAAAATAAAGCGTCAAGAATTACACTTTTAGGCGCAGGTCCAGGAGATCCGGATTTACTGACCTTAAAAGGGGTAAAGGCCTTGCAAACTGCAGATGTAGTGCTATATGACGCCTTAACAAATGAGGCATTGTTAGCGCATGCACCAGCAGAAGCAATCAAAATATATGTGGGGAAACGCTCTGGTGAACATTCTTATCCGCAGGAAACCATCAACAAACTCATGATTGATTATGCGCTGAATTATGGCCATGTAGTGCGTTTAAAAGGTGGCGATCCCTTTGTGTTTGGCAGGGGATATGAGGAGCTGGATTATGCGGCATCCTATAGCATTCCGGTTGATGTAATTCCCGGCATTTCCAGTTCAATCGGTGTTCCAGGATTGCAACAAATACCGGTAACCCACCGTGGCCTGAGCGAAAGTTTCTGGGTAATTACAGGCACCACTACCTTTGGAGAGGTTTCTAAAGATATTTACCAGGCTGCAGAATCAAATGCAACCGTTTTAGTATTGATGGGCTTGAAAAAATTAGCTAAAATTGTTGAGATCTTTAAAGCTGCAGGTCGAAATGCTTTACCGGCGGCGGTGATTCAAAACGGCTCATCAGCAGATGAAAAATTAATTGTAGGTGTGGTGGAAACGATTGAAAGTCTGGTTCAACAGGAAAATATCAAAGCACCGGCACTGTTGATTTTTGGTGAAGTGGTTTCCTTACATCCGTCATTTAAAAACTTAGTAAAACAATATGCAAGTATTGCCTAATCCGTCAGATCGTGAAGCGTCTTTTTCAGAAGAAAAAGGTAACCAGCTTTTTCCGGTTTTTATTAAACTGAACAAGCTGCGTACGTTATTGATTGGTGCCGGAAATATAGGCCTGGAGAAATTAACGGCAATTGTAAATAACAGCCAGCAGGCGAAAATTACAATAGTTGCAGAAACAGTTTCCGCTGAGGTTTATGCTTTGGTGGCTAACTATCCTCATATAAAAGTGAAGCAAAAAAGCTTTGATGTTTCCGATCTGGAAAATATTGATATTGTTTTTGCGGCCACTAATAATTATATCCTGAATGAGGAAATCAGGGTAGTAACGCATGAAAAAGGTTTACTGATCAATGTAGCCGATAAACCTGAACTATGTGATTTCTACCTGGGATCTATTGTTCAGAAAGGTGATTTAAAAATTGCCATTTCAACTAATGGTAAATCCCCAACCATTGCCAAGCGTTTGAAGCAGATCTTAAATGAAGGCATTCCGGCAGAACTGGATGAGACTTTACAGAACATGAGTGCCTTGCGCCAAACTTTAACCGGCGATTTTTCAGCAAAAGTCAAAAAGCTGAATAAGGTGACCAAAAGTTTGATTAACCCTAAAAAGAGTTTCGCTGAGCGCAATATAAAGTGGTTAATCTGGCTGGCTTCCATTTTACTGATTGGCGCTATTGGTATTTCTTTATGGAATACGGAACCCGAATTTCAGTCGTTTTTAATTCATATCGACCCCTTATTTTATTGGTTTCTAGGGGCTGGATTTTTATTTGCATTAATCGATGGCGCCATAGGTATGTCTTATGGGGTAACCACTGCATCATTTTCTCTTGCAATGGGGTTGCCTCCCGCCTCGGCGAGCATGGCCATCCATATCTCAGAAGTCATGAGCAATGGAATTGCAGGCTGGATGCATTACCGAATGGGGAACGTCAACTGGAAATTGTTTAAACTATTGATCATCCCGGCGGTTATCGGGGCGGTTTTGGGTGCTTATATCTTATCTTCTTTAGAACATTACGCTGCTTACGTAAAACCTGTTGTTGCGGTTTATACTTTATTTTTAGGTGGTGTAATCCTGATGAAGGCTTTCAATATCAAAAGAAAAAAGGCTGATGAAAAAATTAAAAAAATCGGTCTTTTGGGGTTTGTCGGTGGATTTATTGATGCTGCATTTGGCGGCGGATGGGGCTCTATCGTTTTATCCAGCTTAATAGCAGGTGGCCGCCATCCGTTGTTTTCACTGGGAACGGTCAAAATCAGCCGGTTTTTTATTGCGACTTTAAGTTCATTAACCTTTTTTACGATGCTGGGTGGAAAACACTGGGAAGCAGTTGTAGGCTTAATTATTGGTAGTGCCATCGCATCGCCGATTGCGGCAAAAGTGTCCAATAAAATTTCGGCCAAAACCATTATGGTGGCAGTTGGAATTATCGTTATGCTGGTTAGCCTGCGCAGTGTAATCGTATTTATTTTAAAATTAATTTAGTGATGGAGCATTTAGCGGAGATCAGACAGGAACTTACGGGCTTAACGGTGATCGATCAATTGAAATACCTGGCCAGCCGGTTTGAAGGAAGGATTATTTTTTCTACCAGTTTTGGTTGGGAGGATCAGGCCATTACGCATATCATTTTTTCAAATCAGATTCCAATTAAAGTCTTTACGCTGGAAACAGGGCGGCTTTTTCCGGAAACATATTATGTATGGAACCGCACACTGGAAATATATCAGAAACCCATTCATGCTTATTATCCTCAACACGAATTATTGCAGGAGATGGTAGGTTTGAAAGGACCTAATAGTTTTTACGATTCTGTAGACAATAGAAAAGAATGCTGCTATATCCGTAAAATTGAACCGCTGAAAAGGGCATTAAAAGGGAATGAGATCTGGATAACCGGAATCAGGGCTGAGCAGAGTCCAAATCGTGAAGATATGCATGATCTGGAATGGGATGAAGGAAATCAATTAATAAAATTTCACCCTATTTTTGACTGGACATTGGACGAGGTAAAAAGTTATATTAAAGCGCATAACATCGTTTACAATACCTTGCACGATAAAGGTTTTCCCAGTATTGGTTGCGCCCCTTGCACAAGAGCGGTACAGCCAGGCGAAGATTTTAGAGCAGGCAGATGGTGGTGGGAAGACCAAAGCAAAAAGGAGTGTGGGTTGCATGCAACTGAAGCTAGCTTAAAGACTAAAGCGGAAAGCTTTACTAACAACAAATGAATATAACATTTGAATAATAACATGAGTACCTACAGAAATTACTGTCACTCATTTTATCATTCAAAATTCAAAACTTAATAAATGAGCACATATAATTTTGATTATTTAGATGAACTGGAGGCTGAAGCCATTCATATATTACGTGAAGTGGCCGGGCAATTTGAAAAGCCTGCCTTGCTGTTTTCTGGTGGCAAAGATTCCATCACCCTGGTACGCTTAGCAGAGAAAGCCTTTCGCCCGGGAAAATTTCCTTTTCCATTGGTTCACATTGATACGGGGCATAATTTTGAAGAAACCATTACCTACAGGGATAAAATGATCGAAAGAATAGGCGAACGCTTAATTATAGGCTCCGTTCAGGAATCCATAAATCAGGGTAAAGTAATAGAACAAACCGGTAAAAATGCCAGTAGAAATGCTTTACAAACGGTTACATTATTGGATACCATTGCCGAACACCAGTTTGATGCCTGTATCGGCGGGGCGCGGAGAGATGAAGAAAAGGCGAGGGCAAAGGAACGTATTTTCTCTGTCAGGGATGAATTCGGACAGTGGGACCCTAAACGCCAGCGACCTGAACTGTGGAATATTTACAATGGTAAAATCCATAAGGGAGAAAACATTCGTGTGTTTCCAATCAGCAATTGGACTGAACTTGATGTATGGAATTATATCCGGAGAGAAAAAATTGAATTGCCAAGTATTTATTTTTCACATGAACGGGCAGTGATCACCAGAAATGGTCAGTTAATGGCGGCATCTCCCTTCTTAAACATGGATGATGAAGATGTGGTTTTCCATAAACAGGTGCGCTTCCGGACTGTTGGAGACATGTCTTGTACGGCTGCAGTTGAATCAGAAGCGACACTGATTGATGACATTATTGACGAAATCAGTGCCTCAAAAATCTCTGAACGTGGCGCACGTCTGGATGATAAAGTTTCTGAGGCCGCCATGGAAGACAGAAAAAAAGGAGGCTATTTTTAAGAGAGCTAAATATTGGGATGTGAGATTTAAGAACCTCGCATTTGTCTAATATCTCACATCTATTATCTCATATCTAAAAAACATGAACATATTAAAATTCTTCACAGCAGGCAGTGTTGATGATGGTAAAAGTACCTTAATCGGCCGTTTGTTATACGATACAGATTCTATTTTAGCTGATCAGTTGGAAGCTTTGCAAAGCGCTAACCGTAAAAATGATGATGGAACAATAGATTTAGCCATTTTAACAGATGGTTTAAGGGCCGAGCGGGAGCAGGGCATCACCATCGATGTTGCCTATAAATACTTTCAGACGGAGAAGCGCAAGTTTATCATCGCAGATACACCCGGACATATCCAATACACCCGAAACATGGTTACCGGGGCTTCTACCGCGAACCTGGCCATCATTTTAATTGATGCACGGAATGGGGTAGTAGAACAAACCATCCGTCATTCTTACCTGGTTTCTTTGCTGGGGATCAAACATATTGTGATTTGCATCAACAAAATGGATATGGTTAATTATGATGAAGCCGTTTATAATTCCATCATTGAAAAATATAAGGTTTTAGCGCAGCAGCTTAAATTAAAGGATGTAACCTATATTCCGGTTAGTGCATTAAAAGGCGATAATATAGTTCAGCATTCGGAGCATATGCACTGGTATGGCGGCCAGAGTTTATTGCACTTCCTGGAACAGGTAGATACGGATAACCTGGATAAATCTCAGCTGGCGCGTATGCCCGTACAATGGGTCATCCGTCCGCAAACAGATGAATTTCATGATTACCGTGGTTACGCAGGTAGGGTATTGAGTGGAACATTTAACCTGAATGATAAAGTTACAGTATTGCCTTCAGGAGCAAGTTCAACCATCGAAAAAATTGAATTTTTCGATCAGGCACCGGATGCCGCACATGCGGGACAGTCGGTTACGATTCATTTAAAAGATGATGTGGATATCAGCCGGGGAGATACTATTGTAAATGCATCGGCATTGCCGCAGGATACTAAATTAATTGAAGCCGATTTATGCTGGATGGATGGACGCGCCCTGGATACCACTGTCATGTACCTGATTCAACATAACAGTAAGGTTACAAAATGTAAAATCAGTGAAATCCTGCACAAAGTAGATATCAATACCTTGGAAAAACACCCCGCAGATGAATTCAGACTGAATGATATCGGAAGGGTAATTCTTAAAACGGCTGACGCTTTGGCTTTTGATCTATATGATGATAACCGTGCAAATGGTTCAGCCATTTTGGTAGATAGCCGTACCAATCTGACCGTTGGTGCCTTAATGTTCAGGGCAGCAGTGGAATAACTTTGTTGCCGTCATGTTATAGGTTGACTCTGTCTTTCAGATACATATTTTCAGCAGGACATCTTTTAAGATGGGCCTGCTTTTTATTTTAAGGTCAGTGCTTATGGAAATACTTAAAAGTTTTCATCAGATTAGTATAATTTACTCAGAAACTTTAAATTTATAATTATGAAAAGAAATCTTTTATACATCGCCTTCGCTGCGGTTCCATTTATTTTTGCCTGTAACCAGTCTGAGAAAAAAGCTGATTCAGCAAAGAAAGATTCCGTTATAAATGAAACCTGTTATGCCTCATCATTTGAAAAAGACAGTGCAGCCATGATTGTAAAAACAATGGCTTCTGGAAAAGTGACTGGTTCATTATTGGTAAAATATGCAGAAAAGCCTCAGAATAAGGGCGAAATAAATGGTAAGTTTCATGGGGATACACTTTTAGTCGACTATCGGTTTAATACGGGTAAGGATACCACCAAAGCATTCACCAATCCACTGGCATTTTTGAAAAAGGATGGTAAACTGATCATGGGCGTCGCGCAAATTGAGACTACATTGGGCAGATCCTACTTCGTAAAAGGGAAACCCATCAATTACGATGCGGGAAAATTTACTTTTATAGAAGTGCCTTGTAAATAGAAGTGAGAGACTAAAGCTTAAAGACAAAGCTGAATGCTGGAAAAACGAATCTGAAGCAGCAAACTTAAAATAATCAACGATGAACGAAAGAAGAAAATGAACTCTTCGCCTCATCGTCATTGCGAGAAGCTTTTTCAGCGACGAAGCAATCTATTTTCGCGAATCAGATTGCTTCACGCCATTACTAAGCCCTGCCCTCTAGTTCGCAATGACGACACCTCTTGCCGTCATTGCGAGGTAATAAGCAATCTCACTGCTATAGCTGCATAAATCTGCAATTTTAGATTTTGAATCATGCCAGTTGAGTTTCCTGTACTCATAATGTTTTCATATCCATATTTTAATAATTTGTCATCTTGAATAACTGCCTGAATGTAGGTGATTGAAATATTTCTTAATGCTATAATCAGTTATTAAACAGTGAATAAAAATATTTTAAAATAAATTACTACAATATCTATAGACTTTATATATTTGTGTAATTAATCATAATGATCACGAGCTAATATTTTCTGACATGATTTTAAGTAAAGTAGAAAAAGCGAACATTGAACCAAAAATTACATTAATAGGTGCTGGTCCCGGAGACCCGGATTTATTCAGTCTAAAAGGTGTTAAAGCATTAAAAACAGCTGATGTTGTTTTGTATGATGCAAATGTAAACGAGGCTTTACTGTGTCATGCGCCAGAGGGTATTCCGAAAGTTTATGTTGGTAAACGTACCGATGATGAAGATTTCTCGCAGGAGGCGGTTAATAAACTCATTGTAGATTATGCTTTAAATTACGGTCATGTGGTTCGTTTAAAAAGCGGCGACCCGTTTTTCTTTGCGAAAGGTTACGAAGAAATCGATGCCGCAGAGTCTTACAGTATTCCTACTGAAATTATTCCAGGTATTTCGAGTGCAACCGGTGCACCAAGTCTGCAGAAAATACCCATGATTTATAAAGATTTGAGCGAAAGTTTCTGGGCGGTAACCGGAACCAACTCAAAAGGAGAAATTTCTGAAGATTTGTACATTGCCGCAAAAACTAAAGCTACGATTGTCGTTTTAAACGGGATAGAAAAGGTAAAAGAAATCGCTGCGATTTTTCAGGGTGAAAACAAAGGATTATTGCCTGTGGCCGTTATTCAAAATGGATCATCAAAAGATGAAAAAATTGCAATCGGAATTGTAGATACCATTGCAGAAGTGGTAGAAGATAAAAAAATTAAGGCGCCGGCACTACTGGTGTTTGGTGATGTGGTTTCCTTACATCCCCAGTTTCAACCCATCAGGGATTTTTATGAAATCATGGCTGAAGAGTATTAATATCAACTATAACCAACTATTTGTTTTATTGTAAAACCGCGTGCGAAAGCATTGCGGTTTTTTCATGTGTATAGATTTAAATAAATCTCATTTATTTAGAATTGGCTGTAAAAAACAAGACCAGTATTGGCTATCCGATACTGGTCTTATTATTATAACAAAGTTTTACTTTAAATAATGGTTCCGCTGGGCAATACTGCACCTTTTTTCACTACAACAATTCCATCTTTAACCGCGTATAATTCATGGTCGCCATCTTCTAAATGAGCACCACCATTAATTTTTACATCATTGCCAATGCGGCAGTTTTTATCGATGATGGCATTATTGATATAGCATCTGTCGCCAATACCAATAAGGGAATTTCCCATTTCTGTTTCCATCTGAATTTCTTCCAGGGTTTGATAACGGTCACTACCCATCACATAAGCATTGGTTACAACAGTATCTTTTCCGATACGGGCCCTGATTCCCAAAACAGCATGTTCAATTCTGCTGGCCTGTACAATACAACCCTCAGCAATAATGGCCTTCTCCAATGTCGTGCCTGAAATTTTTGATGGAGGCAACATCCTCGCTCTGGTGAAGATGGTGTGGTTGCTATCAAACATGTTAAACTTCGGAATTTCGTCCGTTAAGCCTAAGTTTGCTTCGAAAAATGAAGAGATGTTACCAATATCTGTCCAGTAACCTTCATATTGATAACTCAATACCCTGCTTTCAGTAATTGCCCTTGGTAAAATTTCTTTACCAAAGTCTTTTTCATCTTCGTTTTCGTTCAGGATATTGATTAAGTATTCCCTGTTAAAAACATAAATCCCCATAGAGGCTAGGAAATTACGGCCCTCGGCCTGCATTTCTGCACCTGTATCTGAAACCCAGGCATCCAAACCTACTTTAGGTTTTTCAGTAAAGGAAGTGATCATGTTTTCCTCATCGGCTTTTAAAATGCCGAAATCCGTCGCATCTTTTGCTGTTACCGGAATGGTGGCAATGGTAATTTCTGCATTTGCTTCGATATGTTTCTCAATCATATCTTTAAAATCCATCTGGTACAATTGATCACCGGAAAGAATCAGGATATAATCAAACTCATGAGAAACAATATGATGCATACATTGACGTACTGCATCTGCCGTTCCCTGAAACCAGCCTGCATTCTGAACGGTTTGTTCAGCAGCCAGAATATCAACAAAAGCCGTACTGAAGTGACTAAAGTGATAAGTGTTTTTAATGTGTTTATTTAAGGATGCCGAGTTGAACTGTGTAAGCACAAACATGCGGTGAATCCCTGAGTTCAGACAGTTTGAAATAGGAATGTCTACCAAACGATATTTACCAGCAATTGGAACTGCAGGTTTAGAACGTGTTTGTGTAAGTGGCGATAATCTAGAGCCCTGGCCACCGCCAAGGATAACGCCTAAAACTTTGTCAGTCATGTTTAAGCTTGTTTTAATATTTGGTATAATTCTATATAATTTGTAGCAGCCTTATCCCATGAATGATCAATTTTCATCATGGTTTTCCGAACGGCTTTAAAAGCTTTTTTATCAGTATATAATTCAACAGCTCGATTTATAGCATGGGTTACATCCCATACACTGGTTTGGTCATGGCAAATTCCGAAACCGCCATCACCAATATCAACAACTGTATCTTTCAATCCGCCAACCCTACGCACAATAGGTACTGTTCCATACCGCAAGGCATAAAGTTGATTTAAACCACAGGGTTCCACCCTTGATGGCATTAACAGAAAATCTGCACCTGCATATATTTCGTGAGAAACCTGTTCATTGTAACCAATGTATGCGTTGTAATTTCTACTGTGGTAATCTTTAATTTGATTTAATCTTCCTTCCACCCAACTATCTCCAGAGCCCAAAACCAGGATGTTAATATTGTCACCGTGTTGATGTAAAGCGGAATAAAAAATATCCGGAAGTAAATCTGCACCCTTTTCATCCACTAATCTTCCAATAAAGGTGAATAGTGGCTTGGAAGAATCTAACTGAAAAACATCGCATAGCGCTTTTTTGTTTGCGGCTTTTCCACTTTCTACTGTTTTTAAATTGTAACCTTTTTTAAGCATCGGATCTGTTTCCGGATTCCAGACTTCACTGTCGATGCCATTCAGTATCCCGACAGATTTCCACCGTTCCTGTCTTAATAAACTCTCGAGTCCGCGGGCATTACCCATCATTTCTTCCAGATAACTTGGCGAAACCGTAGTTACCCGCCATGCACATTTAATGGCAGAAGCTAAGGGATTGATGGCATCTTCCCAGCCCAGTAATCCACCTTTCCATAAATCAAAAGCAGGAAGATAGTAAAGCTTATTCCAGCCAAACTGCCCCTGGTACTGTGCATTGTGAATGGTTAGGACGGTAGGAACTTTGCTGATGGATTGATATTTCAGGCAGTTGGCCACCATGAAAGGAACCAGTCCGGTGTGATGATCATGGCAGTGAATGACATCCGGGCGATGCTCCCATTGCGCAATCCAATCCAATGTAGCAATCTGAAAAGCGACAAAACGTTCCGTATCATCTTCATAACCATAAACGTTAGGCCGGTCTGTAAGTCCCTGGATATGGACTAAATATAAATCGAATCCTAATTTATTGGTTTTTTCTTTTAAAATGCGGTATTGAAAATGGTGATTACCGTAATTAGACCAGGCATCATAAGTTACTTCGAATTCACTTTCACGGATAAATTTAGTATCGTACGCAGGAACAACCACCTTGGCAATGTGGCCTATTTTGTTCTGGTACTTTGGTAAAGCCCCAACTACATCAGCTAATCCGCCAACTTTAGCAGCAGGGTAACACTCGGCGCTTATATGTATAATTTCCATCAAATATTTGGTGTAGATAACTGTGTTAAGTTAGTAATTGTTTTCCGATTTGAAAATATTGAGGAATTTATTTGGGTTGGAAAAGATGATTTTCCATTGCCTGTTGTGAGCCAGTGGTTTGAGCAAATATTTTTAAAAACAGAAAGCCTTAAATGTGAATATTATTTTAATCCAATTGCACATTATAGTTATTAGAAAACAGGTATTTCACATTCCTGCCAACATTTTAGGCATAAGCTTGTTTGTTGATAAACACTTAAAATAGCTTATGGCTGAACAGCACCTTTATCAAACCGGAATAATAGGAAATTGTGCATTTATGGCACATGTTAATAAGAATACTGATATATCTTGGCTATGTTGGCCTCGTTTTGACAGTCCTTTTGTATTTGGAAGTTTACTGGATAAAAATAAGGGGGGTGAATTTTCAATTCTTCCACAGGGTGAATATAGTTCTACTCAATATTATATCGAAAATACCAATGTATTAAGAACGGAAATCACGACTGAAGGCGGAAAATACCGCATTACAGATTTTGCGCCGCGTTTTAGATTGCATGAAAGGTACTTTAAACCCCTGATGTTCATCCGGAAAATTGAACCATTAGAAGGCAACCCACGGATAACCATTAAATGCCAGCCGGTATGTGATTATGGTAAAGGCAGGATGCGGGCCAGCCGCGGAAGCAATCATATTGATTATTTAGGCTGTGATGAAAATATCAGGTTGAGTACCAATGTTTCTCTTACTTATATTATTGATGAAAAGGCATTTGTACTCAATGAGACAAAATATCTTGTCATGACCTACGGACAAAACCTCGAGGCACCTATTGTAAGTACGGCAGAAAATTTTCTTCGTGAAACCATTGGCTACTGGAGGTTGTGGATCAAACATTCTACCATCGCTGGGTTCTATCAACCTCTTGTTATCCGCTCAGCCCTCGTGTTGAAAATTCATCAGTATGAGGATACGGGTGCCATCATTGCAGCAAGCACCACCAGTTTGCCGGAATCTCCGGGTAGTACCAGAAACTGGGATTATCGTTATTGCTGGTTGAGAGATTCCCATTATGTGCTGACTTCTTTAAATCATATTGGTCATTTTGAAGAAATGGAGAAGTATTTCAATTACCTTTCTGATATTTCGCACAATGAAGATGAACGTTATCAGCCCCTGTATGGCATAGCAGGAGAAAGGGAAATCATTGAAACCACACTCGATCATTTAGAAGGTTATAAAGGCGAGAAACCCATCAGGATTGGTAACCAGGCGTATGAACATATTCAGAACGATATTTATGGACAGGTTTTAACTTCAATGTTACCGCTTTACACTGATCATCGTTTTGTGTTTTCAGAGCGAAGTGATTCTGTAAAATGGATTGAAAGCGTACTTTCTAAAATTGAAAGAACAATAGATGAAAAAGATGCTGGTATTTGGGAATTCAGAAATATTGCCAATGTGCATTGCTATAGTAATCTGTTTCAATGGGCCGGGGCACATGCAGCACTAAAAATGGCCAAAACCATTGGTAATCCTGATTTTGAAGCGCGGGCACAAATTTTAATAGATAAAGCTGCCGCTCATATTGAAGCTTGCTATGATCCTGAACGAAAGGTTTATACCAATGCTGTTGGCAGTCCGTATTTAGATGCCAGTACGTTACAACTGATTATGATGAACTATCTTGACCCAGCTTCTGACCGTGCCAAAGATCATTTAATTGCTTTGGAAAAGGAGTTAAAAACTGAAGATGGCTTGTTCTACAGGTATTTGCATGCCGATGATTTTGGAAAGCCTAAAACGACTTTCTTAATCTGTGCTTTCTGGTATGTGGAAGCATTGGCTTGTGTGGGTAGGGTTGATGAAGCAATTAAAGAATTTGAAAACATTATCAAATACTGTAATCATTTGTTGCTTTTCAGTGAAGATGTTGATGCCAAAACTGGTAGCCAGTGGGGGAATTTTCCGCAAGCTTACAGCCATGTTGGTCTAATGAACGCTGCACACCGCATCGCGATTAAGTTAGACAGGCCGATATTTTTATAATGATGAAAATAATTTTCCCGCAGATTTAGAGGATTTCCGCTGATTTGTTCCCGCGATGGTCTTCTTAAATCAGCGGGATTTTTGTCATTGTCACATTGCGCCTGACGAAATGATATTTTAGAAGATTTCCACTGATTTGTTTCAGCGATGATCTTCTTAAATCAGCGGGATTTTTGTCATTGCCACCTTGAGCCTGACGAAATGATATTTTAGAAGATTTCCGCTGATTTGTTTCCGCGATGATCTTCTTAAATCAGCGGGATTTTTGTCATTGCCACATTGCGCCTAACAAAATGATATTTTAGAAGATTTCCGCTGATTTGTTTCTGCGATGATCTTCTTAAATCAGCGGGATTTTTTGTCATTGTCACATTGAGCCTGACGAAATATATTTTTATATATTTGTACCTGATTCAATTATTAAATCAATGATTGAATTAAAAATAGTCATGTGGCCGAGTGGTTGAGGTACAGGTCTGCAAAACCTTTTACGGCGGTTCGAATCCGCCCATGACGTCTATAGCACCGGTAAGAACGCTATACAGCTTCTTTTAATCTGTATTGATTGTTTAGTATAGTACTATTCAACAGAAAAGCCCTCAGCTGAAATACCAAGGGCTTTAAAAAAATTCACAAATGCTTATTTAGCACTGTTTTTTTTCTCTGTAACTTCAGCTCTGATTTCCTGAGCCAATACTTTTAAGTCTTGCATTGCTTTACGAACACGAGTTCCGGCTGCTGCATTTCCACCATCATAGAATTTAGCAATATCAGCTTCTACTGAAGCGATAACTTCTTGTACCTGTTTGAATTTTTCCATATTTATGAATAATTAAGATGAATAAATCCACCTGTAAATTGTTTTAACCCTCTTTTGGGGCTCACAAAACTAATAAATCCCATCAGATTACAAAAAAAATCTATCAAAGACTTTCATTTCAGAATTGAAAGGTTATCTGATTTGTTTATTTTTATTAAAATTATCAGCAGATCAGTATGGCTATTTCCATATTTTTAGTCTCATTTGGCATGCTGATATTTCAATTTTTAAATATAGCATGTACCATTCTTGCTGCCATCTCTATTACCATCTTCACCTTTAAATATATACTAAAAAATAAATGTTAAGTCAAACAAACAATTAACAGCTTAATATGTATTGTTAGCATGAAAATAACATTCATGCTGCCTGTTATACTCTTGGTTGTTGCCTGCCATAATACCAACCCTGAACAGGGTTCTGGCGGGAAAAAAGTTGACCGGCAAATTTCTCTTTCCAGTTCAGGCATAGTTGATTCAGCAAAAGCCATTATTAATCAACAGGTTGCTCTAAAGAATCAATACCTTAATGGAAAAATCAATCAATATCATTTTCAGGAAAGGAACAATAGCTTAATGGCGACTTATAAGGTATTATTCAATAGCTTGTCTCCGGCAGATACGCTTGAGATTTACAAACACAGGTTATTGAAAGAAAAAGAAATGCTCCAGGATTCTATCAACAAAACAAAAATTCAACAATGAGCATAGAACAAGAAAAACCAGCTGATACACCGAAGCCTGTGAGCAAGCTTGGCAATTTTTTTATCACTTTGTACCATGTATTTGGATTTATAGGCCGGTTTTTCAAGGAAGCTTTTCTTCCACCCTATGAATTTAAAGAACTGATGAGGCAGTGTTATGAAATTGGTTATCGCTCGGCACTACTGATTTCTACTACCGGCTTCATTACCGGATTGGTATTTACAAAACAATCAAGACCTTCTTTATCAGAATTTGGTGCCACCTCATGGTTGCCTTCCCTGGTGGGAATTGCTTTATTAAGAACACTCGCGCCACTACTTACCGGACTCATCGCAGCCGGGAAAGTAGGCTCAAGCATTGGTGCAGAACTGGGCTCGATGAAAGTTAGCGAGCAAATTGATGCCATGGAGGTAAGTGCCACAAATCCGTTTAAGTTTTTGGTAGCTACACGGGTACTGGCCGCAACCATCACCATGCCTATTCTTACCTTTTATACCGCAATGGTCGGCATGCTGGGCGCACTGCTCAATGTTTCGGTAAACGAAGGTACCAGTGCCACCACATTTTTTCAGAGCGCATTAGAAAACATCACTTTCCTGGATATCATTGCGAGTACAATTAAAGCGATAATATTTGGTTTTACCATCGCCATTGTAGGTTGTTATCAGGGTTATCATTCGTCAAAAGGTACAGAAGGTGTAGGAAAGGCAGCTAACTCAGCAGTAGTAACGGCGATGTTCCTTATTTTTGTTGAAGAAGTGGTTTGTGTTCAGATTTTTAGTCTTTTTAATACATAACTGAAATATGACATCAAAAAACATGACCGATTTCAGTGCAGAAAAAGTAATTGAAATCAAGGAACTGGATAAGGCATTCGGATCTTACCAGGTTTTAGAAGGTGCAAACCTTGATCTTTATAAAGGCGAAAACCTCGTAGTACTTGGAAAAAGCGGAACGGGTAAATCAGTGCTGATTAAAATAATTGTCGGCCTGCTTCGTCCGGATAGTGGATTAGTAAATGTACTCGGCCAGAAAGTAGATGAAATTTCTTACCAGGAATTACTAGACCTCCGTTTAAGGATAGGTTTCTCATTTCAAAACAGTGCCTTATATGATAGCATGACTGTTCGGGATAACCTCGAGTTTCCTTTGGTGCGAAACCGGAAAGACCTCACAAAATCTGAAGTGAATGCCCTGATTGAAGAAATGCTGGATGCTGTAGGATTGGCTCAAACCATTAATCAGATGCCATCAGAATTATCCGGTGGACAAAGGAAACGGATTGGAATTGCAAGAACATTAATTTTAAAGCCAGAAATTATGCTTTATGATGAACCTACCGCAGGTTTAGATCCAATTACTTCGAAAGAAATTAATAAACTGATTAATGATGTGCAGGAACGATACCATACCAGTGCCATAATCATTACTCACGATTTAACCTGTGCCAAGGAAGTGGGCAATCGTGTTGCCATGCTAATGGAAAGGCGATTTGAACGGCAGGGAAGTTTTGAGCAGATATTTAATTCAGGCGATCAGCTGGCACAACCATTTTTTGATTATAATTTTATACAATAACCATGAACGATAACAAAAAGAAAATAACAGTCGGCATTTTTATTGCCATAGGCATACTGATATTTGTGGTGGCGATTTTCACCCTCGGCAGCCAGAAAAAAACCTTTGTAAAAAGCTTTACCCTTAATGTAGTATTTAATGATATACAGGGTTTAAAAAAGGGAAATAATGTATGGTTCTCAGGTGTTAAAATCGGAACAATCAAGAAAATTGATTTTTTTGGCACATCACAAGTAAAAGTTGCGCTAAGCATTGAAGAAGACATGCATAAATATATCCATAAAGATGCCGGGGCCAGCATCGGAGCGGATGGATTAATTGGCAATAAAATCGTTGTACTTACCGGTGGTAACCCAAAATTTCCATTTGTGGAAGATGGCGATATGCTAAAGGTAAACAGTTCGTTATCTACTGATGATATCATGAAAACACTTCAGGTAAACAATAAAAACCTGGTAGACGTAACTTCTGATTTTAAACTGCTTTCCCGTAACCTGGTAGATGGAAAAGGTGCTGCAGGTGCACTCCTGTCGGATGAAGAATTGGCAAATAATTTCAAATCTATGGTGGCTAACCTGAATAAAACCTCAATGGCAACCTCAAAAATGGCTTTGGAACTCAATACCTTTGGTCGGACCTTAAATAACAAGGATGGTTTGGTGAATAAGATGATGACGGATACTGCTGTTTTTGCAAAGCTGGAAAGATCAACTCAGAGCCTGCAAAAACTTACCCAATCGGCATCCGTAATGGCTGCTAACCTGGAAGCCGCCTCCGGTAAGCTTAAAACTTCGGATAATGCTGCCGGATTATTATTAAATGATGCGGCCACCGCACAGCAGGTACGATCAATCATGGTCAACCTGGAGAAGAGCAGTAAAAAGCTGGATGAAGATCTGGAAGCTTTGCAAAGCAACTTCCTGTTGCGGGGTTTCTTTAAAAAGAGAGCAAAAGATTCGCTTAAAAGACAGCAGCAGTAAACAAATCAATTGTTAGAAATGCATTCAATTTTACATAGGAATTGGATGCATTTTCATTTTATAGAAATTCAGTTCAAAGTCATGATCATAAACAAAACTTGCACAACAGTACCGAATGTTGTATATTATCGAAAACCTCAGATTAACTGTTCTCAAAAATTTATTATTCACTAAAACTTTAAAAATTTGGCATTAAAAAAAGCAGGATTTAACAGAGGGCCACGCTTACCCTTCAGAAAGAAAGAAGCAGAACATAAAATTAATCAGCTAATCACCGCTTCGGAGGTCAGATTAACCGGAGAAAATGTAGAAACGGCAATTTATCCCATTGCCGAAGCATTAAAACTGGCAGATGAACAAGGACTCGATCTTGTTGAAATTTCGCCTAATGCAGTACCCCCCGTTTGTCGCATCGTAGATTACAGTAAGTTTCTTTATGAACAAAAGAAGAAACAGAAAGAAATCAAATCTAAAGCCAAGCAAACCATCATTAAAGATATCAGGTTTGGTCCGAACACGGATGATCATGATTTTCAATTTAAATTAAAGCACGCGATATCATTCCTTGAAAGCGGAGAAAAAGTCCGGGCATTTGTACATTTCAAAGGAAGATCAATCGTTTATAAAGACCAGGGAGAAATCTTATTATTAAGGTTTGCTCAGGGACTGGAAGATGTTGGAAAGGTAGAACTGCTTCCAAAGCTTGAGGGAAAAAGAATGTTCCTGACACTGGCACCCAAGGCTGGAAAGAAATAATAATCAACAGGTTTTTCTTATACTATTCGATCTGATGCCTGATAGCCTGGCATCAGATCTATACGTATTCCATACCCTTTTGTTGTTAATAAGAACGACAAAACTTATCTTTTACTTCAATTATGTTTTTTTGATTCGGGAAGGATCATAATGAAGTCCGGGAGATAGCCAATACAATAATACCAAACGGGAGTACCTGTAATTTAAGGGAGAAAAGAGTAATACACCTGCAAAAATAATGGTTACAAAATACCATAAGTTTTCGTAAACAATATCTAAGCCCAATACATAAGCAGCCACGCCTAAAAAAATAATTTCGGCAACATTCATGGCATAGCTTACAAACATGGACACGTAGAAATATCCGGGTTCCCGCTCAAACTTCAGCTCACAAACATCACAAACCTCTTTCATCTTCTGAATCTTAAATCCATACATTGCACCGGTAAATATAGCACCCCGGCGGCACCTCGGGCATTTGGCATGGATGAATGCAGACCATTCAGAAACCCGAAATTCTGTACTGTTTTGTTTTTCCAACTGAGTATGCTCCATATTAATAAAATGATTAATTATTCAAACTGAATACCATTTTAGAACAGTAAAGATCACGGTTGGTTTTTTATAATATTTACGAGTATCCAAAAGGAAATCAGGAATACTCAAATCTGGCAATTATTATCCTATACTATTGATTTTAGAAAATCACCCTTTAAAAGGTAATCGGAAAATACAATATGTTATCCGAAAAGGAATAGCACTTTCGCTATCTCTGAACTAATGAAGTCATAATTATTGGAAACTGAGCAGCAAATCTACTCAACTCAGTTTCCTGAAGTTTTATTAGCGAAGATTCACTTCAAAACCGCCGTAGCTTACCATATCCGCACTGTGCGCAATATTTAAGTTTAACTTAAGCTTTTCTATAATATCTTTTGCCGTTTGGATGGCCTGGTGAATATTACTTACCCCTCTGATTTCTATGCCTGAACGCATTACTTTAAATTTTGTAGGTTCATAACGATCTATAAACTTCTGCAAATCTTTTGCTATTGGTCTTTGTGTGCTCATTTAATATATTTTGCATTAATAAGCATGCTCAGTCCATAATTGTTTAGAAAAAAGATAAATTTCTTACAACGCCCGGTATTCAAAAAATTCAGCTATATCCCCATTGTAAATAAGTCAGATATATATTATAAATCAATAAATCAACCTATAGCTTCTAAAAACGATAAAAAACTATTCAAAAAGAACCAAAACCAAAATTAACAACCAAAAAAAACAAATAAATTCAGTTTTAAATTATAAAAAAGTCAAAAAATAGCAATTATTTAACTACATAATTTAAATTTTTAAACGAAAAACACAATTAAATATTAAATATTTTAAATAAAACACAAATTAAATGATAATTAATATACAAAATCTAATTAAAATAACTTTAAATACTATATTTGACTATCATTTATCATATTAAAAAGCAATTATTCTATATATTAATTTAATTATCATAAAAAAAAAGAAGATTTATATTTTTTTCAAGACATATACTAACCAAATATATTAATTGTTCAATTTTTAAATTTAAACCCAAATAAAATGACAGAAACGTCAAATAATTGGTTAGCCGCTTGTCGGGTGGAGGATGCGGTAGAAAATGGTGGGGTATGTGTAAAAAATGGTGATGATCAAATCGCATTATTTTACTTTACCAGAAGAAATGAGTGGTACGCCACACAAAATGAATGTCCGCACCGTAAACAAATGGCTTTAAGTCGCGGAATGATTGGTACTGCTACCGATGAACCTAAGGTAGCTTGTCCATTTCATAAGAAAAACTTCTCCTTAAAAACCGGTGAATGCTTAAGCGGCGATGAATGCGCCCTTAAAACCTATCCTGTTAAAATTGAAAACGGAACGGTTTATATTGGCATTAATCCCAAATAATGATCTGATTGAACATCAATATCAGATGAAGCGATAGCAGCAAGACTATAATAAAATGGATGCTTTATTCATTGGATGGAATCACGTGGAGCGCGGATCATTGGCCAGGCAAAGGCATATAATTTAATCATGCAAACCAAACAAACCTTAAAATGTTGAACTCAACTAATCAACCCCTTAGCAAACTCAATATATTCTCATTGAAAGGCGTTCAGATGAAAACCTTTCACATTACCTGGCTTACCTTTTTCTTTTGCTTTTTCGCCTGGTTCGGGATGGCCCCGCTTATGAAAATGGCCAGAGAACAATTAAACCTGACTAAAGACCAGGTAGGGAATATCCAGATTGCATCGGTATCCGCTACCATACTTGCCCGTCTGATGATCGGCAGGATCATTGATAAATTCGGTCCTAAGCGCATTTATACCTGGTTACTCGTGTTATGTGCCATCCCGGTCATCTTCATTGGCACCAGTCAGTCTTATCTGTCTTTTCTTATTTTCCGTCTGGCCATCGGCGTAATTGGCGCCTCATTTGTCATTACACAATTTCACACCTCTATTATGTTTGCGCCAAACATTAAAGGAACGGCCAATGCTACGGCAGGTGGTTTTGGAAATGCCGGCGGAGGTGCGGCCAACTTCTTCATGCCACTTATTGCATCAGGGCTTAGTGCCATCGGGCTTTGTACCTCGGCTGACAGCTGGCGCTATGCCATGATTTTTCCGGGCATCATGCTGCTCTTGTGTGCATTCCTTTATCATAGATATACCGAAGACAGTCCGGCGGGGGACTTTAAAAACCTTGATATGGGCAAGAAAAATAAGGAAAACACTTTTTTGCTTGCCGCCAAAGATTACCGTACCTGGATTTTAACCATTGCCTATGCGGCCTGCTTCGGTGTAGAAATTACAGTTGATAATTTTGCGCCCATTTTTTTTACCGATTCATTCGGTGCCACCATAGCAGTCGCCGGAATGGTGGCAGGTATTTTTGGCTGGATAAATATATTCGCCAGACCTGTGGGTGGCATCCTTGCTGATAAAATTGGCAAAACCTGGGGATTTGATGGAAAGACACTGTTATTGGCTTCCTTACTTTTGATAGAAGGCATTGGCTTAATCTGGTTTGCAAAATCCGGAAATATCGGCATGGCTATTTTAATGATGTTTGTTTTCGGCCTGAGTTTAAAAATGGCTAATGGAGCCACCTATAGCCTGGTTCCTTTTATTAATCCTAAAGCCGTGGGAAGCGTAGCCGGCATTGTAGGTGCCGGAGGAAACATTGGTGCCATGCTCATTGCCTTTATGTTTAAAGCAAAAGCCAATCATTTGTCTAAAAACCTGACCGGAGATCATGTCCTACATAAAGATTTAATTGATTACACCAGTGCTTTTACACTACTGGGTTATATCATTCTGACCATAGGCATTGCAGTATTCATTTTCAGAACTGTTATGGCACAAAAACAGCGAAATATCAATGAGCTTGTTTTTAATCCTTCAAAATAATTCATTTACCATCTCAACCATCCTTTGGAACCAGGAAAACATATATCAAATACCACTACCTGCTGCTACTGCGGCGTGGGCTGTGGTATTGTTGTACATAAAGATGCTCAGGATAACCTCACAGTTGCGGGTGATGAAACACATCCGGTTAACCGCGGCATGTTATGTAGTAAAGGGATGAATCTGCATTATACGGTTAATGATAAAAGCGACCGCTTGCTTTATCCGCAGATGCGCTACAATAAAAACATGCCTTTACAGCGGGTAAGCTGGGACACTGCACTTGAACGAACCGCGGCTGTTTTTAAGGCTTTAATAGAAAAACATGGTCCGGACAGTGTGGCATTTTATGCCAGCGGACAATGTTTAACGGAAGAATATTATGTGGTCAATAAACTGATTAAAGGTTTTATCGGTAGCAATAATATCGATACCAACAGCCGCTTATGTATGAGCAGTGCGGTTGTTGGTTATAAAATGAGTTTGGGAGAAGACAGTGTGCCGATCAGTTATGATGATATTGAACTGGCAGATTGCATTTTCGTAGCCGGAGCTAACCCCGCCTGGTGCCATCCCATTTTATGGCGGAGGGTAGAAGCTGCTAAAGCGAAAAACCCAAAGCTTAAAATCATTGTCAGCGACCCAAGAAAGACTCAAACCTGTGCACTGGCTGATGTATATTTACAAATAAACCCAGGAACCGACATTACGTTACATCATGCACTGGCAAATTGCTTAATTACTGATGGCAAAACCAATCCTGATTTTATCCGGCAGCACACCAATGGCTTTGCCGCCTATCGTGAAAATGTATTGCGTACGTCCATCGCCGATGCAGCTATAATTTGCGGAATCACAGAAAGCGATATTCGGACGGCTGCTTCGCTTATTGGCCATGCCAAAGGCTTCCTCACCATGTGGACGATGGGCCTGAACCAAAGCGTGGTGGGTACCCATAAAAACCTTTCGCTCATTAACCTTAACCTCATTACCGGACACATCGGAAAACCCGGCAGCGGTCCGTTTTCACTAACCGGGCAGCCCAATGCTATGGGTGGCAGGGAAGTTGGCGGACTCAGTAATTTGCTGCCGGCACACCGCAACCTGGCTGACGAAAAAGACCGGAATGAAGTGGAAACTTTCTGGAATATTCCGTTAGGCAGTATTAATCCAAAACCGGGGCTTACGGCTACGGAAATGTTTGATGAACTAAATACGGGCAAACTCAAAGCCATCTGGATTTTATGTACCAATCCACTGATTAGTTTGCCTGATGTGAAAATGGCTGAAGCCGGACTTAAAAATGCCCGCTTTGTAGTGGTTCAGGACATCAGTAATAAAATTGAAACGTTAAAGTATGCTGATGTGGTTCTGCCTGCCGCCGCCTGGGCGGAAAAAGAAGGTACCATGACCAATGCAGGCCGTTACATTTCTCATTTAAATCAAATGGTTGATGCACCTGGAGAAGCTTTGCCTGATGCTGAAATCATTTGCCGCTTCGCAAAAAAAATGGGTTATGCCGGCTTTGATTTCCAAAACCCTTCAGCCATTTACCTTGAACATGCGGCACTTACCGCCGGAACCAGCATTGATATCAGTGGATTGGATTATGAGATCCTTCAAAAGCAGAGGGCCGTTCAATGGCCATATCCAAAAAACAATACTTCGGGCACCTCCAGGCTATTCACCGACTATAAATTTCATACGCCTGATGAACGGGCAAACATTCTTTCCTTTTCAGATAAAAACCAGTCTGAACCTTTAAGCCCTGAACATCCGCTGATCCTCACTACGGGAAGAATTAGGGATCAATGGCACACCCGGAGCAAAACCGGTAAAGTAACGAAGCTGAACCAGCACCTTGGTGAAACTTTTTTAGAAATTCATCCGGCAGATGCCGCTAAGCGAAAAATTAAAGACCAGGATCTGGTAGTAGTGACCAGCTTACGCGGCGAGGTACGGGTGAAAGCCAAATACAATGAGGACATTAAACCAGGCGTGGTGTTCATGCCCATGCACTGGGGCATCATCAACCATTATGACCATCACCGGGTCAATAACCTCACCAATAACCTGGTTGATCCCATCAGTAAGGAACCTGATTTTAAATACAGCGCCGTTGAAGTCAAATTGTATCAGAAGCCCAGACAAAAAATCATCGTAGTGGGCGCTGGTGCGGGTGCCTGTGGTTTTGTAAAAAGCTACCGGACCTTAAATATGGATGATGATATTGAAATTTTCAGCAAGGAAGACTTTCCATTTTACAACAGGGTACTCCTCCCCGATTACATTACAGGCACTTTGCCCTGGCATAACCTCATCAAAATGAGTGATGATGAAGAAAATCATTACCACATTAAACTACACCGCGGTATAGAAATCCGCCACCTTTCAACCGCAGCAAAAACCGTTACCGATAGCCGGGGCATTATTCACCAATATGACATTTTAATACTGGCCACGGGCAGCAGACCTTTCGTACTGAAAGATATGCCCCACATGAGAGGGATATTTACCATGAGGAGCAGAACAGATGCCGATCAGTTTAAAGCACACCTGGCGAACACCAATAAGGAGGTTGTTATTGTGGGCGGAGGTTTACTGGGTATTGAACTGGCGACCTCTCTTAAGGAAACAGGTGCGCAGGTAACCATTATACAAAGAATTTCGCGCTTAATGGGCCGCCAGCTGGATATGATGGGCAGCCAGCTGCTTCACGAAGAAATTTTGAGCAAAGGCATTGATATCATTTATAATGATGAGGTAGACCGCTTTTTAGGAGAAAAGGAAATAGCAGGCATTCGATTAAAAAGCGGACGTATGATTGCCTGCCAGTCGCTGGTTATTGCCATTGGTACCGTTCCGAATATAGAACTGATCAAACAAGCCGGTATTGATTGTAAACGGGGCGTGGTGGTGGATGAATATTTAAGAACGAATGCAAAAGACGTCTTCGCCATTGGCGAAATTGCAGAATTTGAAGATCAGCTTTATGGCATCACTGCCGCTGCCGAACAGCAAGCCGAAGTAGTGGCCAGGTTTCTCTGTGGCGACATCGGCAAGTATTACACCGGAAGTTTACTGATGAACATCCTGAAGATGCACAGTCTGGCGCTTTGCTCACTTGGGCTGGCAGAAATTCCGAATAATGGAAAGGGTTATGAAGAAATTATTTTTGTAGACAAGGCGAAACGCTATTATAAAAAGTGCATTGTACACCAGGATAAACTGGTAGGTGCCATCCTCATTGGCGATAAAAGTGAGTTCCTCGAATTCAGGAATTTAATTGAAACCAAAATGGAGCTAAGTGAAAAAAGGCTTCAGTTGCTGCGAAGCGGAAAAATGGCTGAGCCGCTTATTGGTAAAACCATTTGCAGCTGCAATAATGTGGGTGAAGGTAATTTAATCAATAAAATAAAAGAAGGATGCAAAGATCATTTGCAGCTCTGCCAGCTAACCGGTGCAGGTATGGGTTGTGGCAGCTGCAGGCCAGAGGTCAAAAACATCCTTGATGCTTTCATCAATATCCCAAAGGAAGCCAAACCATTAATTCCTGTTGAACAAGATTAATCAAAGTAAAATGAGCAGAAAAACCACCAGTCCTTCAGAATTCATTAACATAAAGGGCATCGAATATTTCCGTTTTGAAGAAGATTTTATGGAAGATAACATCCGTTGCATCCCTATGGTTGTCCGTTTTAAAATGGATGCCTGCGGGATTAAGTTAAAGTTAAGCGAATGGAGTAAATTTAACGCAACTGAACGGGTAAAACTGGCTTTAATGTCTATTGATAACGCCGAAGTGACCGAACGCTACCATCAATACCTGATTGCCCTGATTACCAAATACACGGACAATACAGCTACAAAGCTGGCAATAGACCCTGCACCCGCCTGGGCCAATGTGCAGCAGATTCCGGAAATGTTACTGGAAAAATCAGCAGAAATTGAACTGAACCTTTCACTGGAACAATGGAAAAAACTAACTGATATCCAGCGGTTTGCCTTACTAAAACTCTGCAGACCCGGCCATGAAAATAAAAACTTCCCTAAGGCTGCTGTAGAATTTGGATTATTAAACTAACAGTATGCAGCCACTCACCGTTATTATTAATTTTCCCGGCGGGATTATTTCACCCGGAAACCTGTATAACATCCTCGTGGCGGCCACAAGGGCAAAAATCCAATATGTAAGGTTTGGACTAAGGCAACAGCTCTACCTGGATACCATCAGCTATAACGCAGCAACATTTACTGGTGAACTCAGCCGCCTCGCCATTGATTATGAAATTGACCAGAGCCAATATCCCAATATCGTAAGCTCCTACCCTGGTGAAGAAATTTTTATCCGGAACTCCTGGCTTACCGAAGGGGTTTACCAGGATGTGCTGGCTGCTATAGATTTTAAACCCAGCTTAAAGGTAAACATCTGCGATCATAGCCAGAGTTTCACGCCCATGCTCACCGGCAATATCAACTGGATCGCTTCTGCAGCGGCCGAACATTACTGGCACCTCATTATCCGCTTCCCTAAAACCAATGTAGTTTATGAGTGGGATCAGCTATGTTACACCAACAGCATTTCCAGATTAACCAGGCAAATTGAAGCCCTGATTACTTCACAGCCTGCAGATTTTATCGATAATATACAAGCCAGCGGAGCGGAACTTTTCAGCCTGATGCAAACCGATGATTACATCTTAAAAAAAGCCACACAACCGGTCTCCACTGTACCATTTAACCTGCCCTATTATGAAGGTCTTAACCGCTACAATAACAAATACTGGCTTGGCATTTACCGGCGGGATGAATTGTTTAAAGTGGCTTTCTTAAAAAAACTCTGCCTGTTATGTACAGATACGAAAGTGGGACAAATTTGCTGCACCTCATGGAAAAGCATCGTTATCAAAGGTATTGCTGAACAAGATAAAATCCGCTGGAACAATTTGCTGGAAGAATTTAACATCAACATGCGCCATGCAGCCAATGAACTGAATTTTCAGGTAGAAGATAACTGTATGGAAGGCCTGCAGCTAAAAAACTACCTGGTGAAATACCTCAGCATAGATGATATCCGTACTTTCGGGATTTGCGTTGGTATTAAAACCAGGAAAAAAAGTGAAATATTCAGCAGCATTCTAATTCGCAAACGTTACCTCGTCCATTTTATGGGCATCAAACTATTCCCCGTTTACGACATCCTCAGGGCAAAAGATTTTAATCCGAATGAACGTACAGAAGAAATTTTTAGCAGTGGCAACCTGAAAGCCATGCTGCCCGAGCAGTTGAGAAGGGTTATTATGAAGTTTTATACTTTCAGAAAGGAAACCAGCCAGTATAAAAAAGCTGTTTCGCCCACAGCTAAAGTAAATACTCCTTTATTGCAAGAAGAAAACCTTTATCAATGCAGCCGGTGTTTTACCATTTACAACGAAGCCATTGGCGAAATGGAATCAAACATCCCGCCACATACGGCCTTTCAGCAACTTGGAGAAAGCTATTGTTGCCCGGTATGTGAAGGTACGAAAGATGAGTTTATCAAAATCAGCCATTCCGCCCTTGCTTATACTCCATCATAAGTATTGAAATTTTTAAAAGCCCCTGTTTTACCTTCAGGGATGATGAGTTCGCAAACCTTCAGCAAACTTAGAACATGTTTCATGCTGTGCCTGGTTAACCTGCCCCCCTTTAGTTCAAGCATAACTTTGGCTAAACTTCCGGCTTTATAAATGGCACAAAGTGGCTCCGGGTTTCCGGCATGGCTAAAAACAAAAGCTTCCTTAGCGGGTAATTTATTTTCTGCGCCCAGTAATTGTGTTAACAGGCTGGTTTCCATTAGGGGTAAATCGCAGGCCAGCACCAATAGGTCAGCCAACGGGTGTTTCGCATGTGACGATAAAAGTGCCAGCACCGGGCCGGCTATATCCAATGATGGATCATCAAAAATGAATTGCTCTTCTTTAAAGAATGGAAGGTAATTTTCGCGCTGACTTTCATTAACCGATATTGCCACTGGAATACCCAGGCCTTTCAGCTTCTGGAAAGCATGTGTAGCCCAGTTGCCATTCCCCATAGGAATCAGCCCCTTATCGGTTCCCATCCTGGTGCTTTTTCCCCCGCAGCAAACGATGCCTAACATTTATTTCGAAGCAAGTTCAATTAATCCGGCTTCGTTCATAATGCCCAGGGCTTTCCCGTTTACTTTAATCAGCTGTTCTGCCAGTAATTCATTCATGGTGCGGAATACCGTTTCGTAAGTGGCACCTGTAAAGGCTGCCAGATCCTGCCGGCTTAGCTCCAATGAGAGATAGCCATCCTGGTCTAAACCAAATTGTGCTTTCAGCTCCAGCAAGGCCACAGCCAAGCGTCCTTTAACTGACATTAAAGCCAGGTTTCTCATTTTTTTCTCTGAAGCATGTAACTCATCTGCATAAAACATCAGCATCTGGTAAGAAAATTCATGATTAACCTTCAGCGTGGTTTTAAAAAATTCAATATCCACAACACAAAAATGCGTAGTTTCTAAAGCCGTGGCAGAAATGGGGTAAGCATCTATTTTTGAGGTAATGCCCCGGTGCCCAAAAATGGCACCACGGTTTGCGAAACGCAAAATCAGTTCTTTATCACCCCACTTTTTATGGATTTTCACATTACCGGAGGTAACAAAATATACCCCTTTAACTGGTTCACCCTCACTAAAAATCGATTCGCCTCTTTTGGCAATAAAGTTTTTTCTGTGGTGCGCAATGGCAGGTTGCCATTCAGGTAATGCCAGCTGGCACATCATACAGGTATTAAGGTCGCAAGCACTATCCTTCTTCATAATTTCAACGTATAGGGTAAAAGTAATCAATCATCATTGATTTTAATTATAAAATATGATGTAGCAGAAGTCCTGTGGGTATCTTTCCTTAAAAAGAAAAGAACGATGTGACTCCTATTTTCAAAAAACTCATTCTTCAAATTCAACCTCCTTTAGCTTGTTGAATAAAACTAAATTCCATTTTACTTGATACAAGTCCTAAAGAATAGAAATAAAACAGGGAAGTACCTTCATCGCGAAATGACTGTATTCTACATAGATAATGTTTTAGCCTAACAAATCAGATCGCTTAAATTATATCTCTATCAGCTAAGGCTTACTACAGATTTGATACATACAAAATGTAATTAAACCCTTTAATCAACGTTTTTATACATACATCCACTTTATGATACCGAATGAAATTCTTGCCCCTTATTTTGACAATTTTATTTTCTCAGATCGCCTCCGCTCAAAAATCATTTGTGTTTCCTAAAGTAAAACTGCAAGGTTCTGCTGTTGAACAACTTCAACTGAAAAACTGGACGGTTATTGAAACAGCTCAGGGCGATTTAAATAACGACCAGGCAGCAGATCTGGCATTGGTTTTTGAATCAAACCAAACCATTGAGGAAACACGAACCTATGGCGATAACAATTCCGAAATTATTAAAGAAACACAGAAACCACGTATTTTAGCCATTTATTTTAAAGATAAAACAACGGGTAATTATCATTTATCAACCCAGAATAACGATTTTATCCTAAGATCTGAAGAAGGCGGAAAACTTGGAGATCCACTACAACAGGTAGAGATTAAAGATCAGCAGCTATTTTTAAGATTCAGAGGGGGTAGTGAGTGGCGATGGGAATTGGGTTACACTTTTAAATTCCAGCAAAAGGATTGGTTTCTTACCAGTGCAATTAACCTTTATTTTAACCAGAATACTGGAGATATGACAGAGCGGATTTACGATTTCAATAGCCGCCAGCTCTTTACTACCATAGGCAATCTGCATCAGCGCGACATCGCCAATCAAAAAACCAGTGAGGTACTATTTTTCAGTCAGCTGAGAACATTCAAAACTTTTAAAAAGCCATGGGCATGGGAAATCATGCCCAATGTTTATTTATGAAATAAGCTTTATAAATTAAATCTGCTGTGCTATGACAAAGCCACTGGCCCAAGCCCATTGAAAATTATATCCCCCAAGCCAGCCTGTCACATCTAAACATTCACCACCAAAAAAGAGATTTGGAATTTTTTTACATTCCAGCGTTTTAGAAGATATCTCATTCGTATCAATTCCCCCACGCATTACTTCTGCCTTATCATAACCTTTATCTCCTGCCGGCTTTACTTTAAAACGATGTATTGTTTGATCTATTAGCTCCATTTCCATTTTGGTTAAGGCAGCAACAGGTTTATTTAGTGGCAAAAACTTCCCTAAGGCATCCGTCAGCTTTTTGGTGTAAAAACGGTTCAGCAAAGTAGAAACTAAAGTTCGGCCATTGAGTTTACGCGCCTCATCTAACAATTGAAGGATATTTTCTGCGGGAAGAAGATTTAAATTCACCACCTCACCTTTGCGCCAGAAGGAAGAAATCTGCAAAACCGCCGGACCGCTCAATCCCCAGTGTGTAAAAAGAATATTTTCTTCAAAAGATATCGCTTCATTACTCACTTCGCAAAAAACCGAATTGCCGGAAAGCTGTGAAAACCATTCCTCATCTTTTCCTGTGATGGTTAAAGGAACCAAAGCCGGGGCAGTTTCTACAATGTTTAACTGATGTTTCCTCGCAAAACGCAAGGCAAAATCAGTGGCACCCATTTTCGGAATTGGTAAGCCTCCGGTGGCAATCACTAATTTTTCCGCACGCAGTGAGATTATTTTTCCGTGTTTCTCGTAGGTTACTTTAAATTCATCTGGCAAAACTTCAATTTCCTTCACATCAGCTTTGGTTCTGATTTCCTGTCCAAAATCGGCACAGACCGAGGTAAACACATCCACCACATCCTTGGCGTTTTTATCATCAGGAAACAATTGCCCCAGCGTTTTTTCTTTTCCCTGAATACCATAAGTCTCGAAAAAACCAATAGTATCATCAACTGTCCATTGATTAAAGGCAGATTTGATAAAATGAGTATTTGCAGAAATAAACTGCTCATCTGAAGCAAACAGATTGGTATAATTACAGCGCCCGCCACCGGAGATTAAAATTTTAGCACCGGGTTTTTCATTCTTTTCCAGTACGATGACCTTTTTACCGAGATAGCCTGCCTGTACTGCGCACATTAATCCACAGGCACCTGCACCAATAATAATCGCATCTGCATCCATCATTAAACCTAAATTGTTACTTTTGTACAAAATTAGCATAATTTTCAACCCTTCATGGCAAAACAGATCAGCGAATTAAAATTAGGTATTTTAGGTGGTGGACAACTCGGCAGGATGCTGATTCAGCAGGCGATTAACTATAATGTAACCAGTTTGGTTTTGGATCCGGATCCGGATGCGCCCTGCAAGCACCTGGCAAACTATTTTGAAAATGGTTCCATTACAGATTTTGACACCGTTTACAATTTTGGAAAAAAGGCTGACATCATCACTATCGAAATAGAAAAAGTTAATATTGAAGCTTTAGAACAACTGGAAAAAGAAGGCAAGCAAGTGTTTCCCCAATCGAGGGTAATCCGTTTGATTCAGGATAAAGGTGTACAAAAACAGTTTTTTAAGGAAAATGATATTCCAACCTCTCCTTTTCAGATTGTGAATACCAGAGAAGATCTTGAAAACAGCCAGATTCCTTTTCCATATATTTTAAAATTGCGCAAAGACGGGTATGATGGTAAAGGCGTAATGAGAATAAACAGTGCAGATGATTTGAAAAATGCCTTTGATGCCCCCTGCATTATTGAAAAACTGGTCGATTTTGAAAAGGAAGTTGCAGTTATTGTAGCCAGAAATGCAAAAGGCGACATGAAAACCTTTCCAATGGTAGAGATGGAATTTAATCCTGAAGCGAACCTGGTTGAGTTTCTGATCTCCCCTTCTACTTATGCTGAAAGTCTACAGCAGAAAGCCGAAAACATTGCTAAAAACATCGCATCAGCCATGAACATTACCGGAATTTTAGCGGTAGAAATGTTCGTTTCCAGCGATGGAGAAATCCTGGTAAACGAGGTTGCCCCGCGACCACACAATAGCGGTCACCATACCATAGAGGGCAATTATGTTTCTCAGTTTGAGCAGCACTTAAGGTCTATCTATAATTTGCCTTTGGGCGATACCACCAGCATTACCAATGCCGTAATGATTAACCTGTTGGGCGAAAAAGGTTCAGAAGGCGTTGCCAAATACGAAAACTTGGAAAAAATAATGGCTATTGACGGTGTTTTTGTTCACCTCTATGGAAAAAAATATACCAAAGCTTTTCGTAAGATGGGACACGTAACCATTGTTGACATCGACAGGGATAAGGCCATTGAAAAAGCAAGATATGTACAAAAGACTCTTAAAGTAATTGCTTAAATAAATAAAGAGCAAGGAACAAAGATTAAAGAGCAAAGACTAAGGATTAAGGACAATAAGCGATAAAATAAATATCATGAGTGCAAAAGTAGGAATAATCATGGGCAGCAAATCAGACTTACCTGTTATGCAGGATGCCGCTGATGTGTTAAAGGAATTTGGGATTGATTATGAAATCACCATAGTATCTGCGCATAGAACACCTGAACGCATGTTTCATTATGCGAAGGATGCCCATGCCAGAGGTTTAAAAGTAATCATCGCCGGAGCTGGCGGTGCAGCTCATTTACCCGGAATGGTGGCTTCTATTACCACATTGCCTGTAATTGGCGTTCCGGTAAAATCTTCCAACTCCATTGATGGCTGGGACAGTATTTTATCTATCCTGCAAATGCCTAATGGCATTCCGGTAGCCACAGTTGCACTTAATGCCGCGAAGAATGCCGGCTTACTGTCTGTTCAGATTTTAGCTACGGCAGATGAATCTTTAACCTTAAAAATGCAGGCCTACAAAGATGAGTTGAAAAGAAAAGTGGAAGAAAGCGCTGAAAGCATGTAATCCCCTATTTCCATTTCATGAACGCTCAAACTGAAGTACTCAATGCTAAAAACCATTATCAGATTCTGGATGGTTTACGTGGTGTAGCCGCTTTTTTTGTGGTGATGTTTCATATTATGGAAGCATTTGCGATGGGCAACCGTTTCGAACAGCTGTTAAACCATGGTTATCTGGCCGTTGATTTTTTCTTCCTGTTATCTGGTTTTGTAATTGCTTATGCTTATGATGACCGTTGGGAAAAATTAACAAAATGGGCGTTCATTAAACGGAGACTGATCAGGTTACAGCCCATGGTCATCATCGGGACGATTATTGGTGCCGTTTTATTTTATCAGGGCGCAGGAGCAACATTCCCACCCATTGCGCAAACGCCTGTCTGGCAGCTGATATTAACTATGTTAGTTGGTTTTACTGTAATCCCCGTATTACCTTCTATGGATATCAGGGGCTGGCAGGAAATGCATCCATTAAATGGTCCGGCATGGTCCTTATTTTTCGAATACATTGGTAATATTTTATATGCCCTACTGGTAAGAAAATTTTCTAAAACCGCATTATCCATTCTGGTTTTATTGGCTGCCTGTTTATTAATTTACCACACCGTATTGGGGAAGCAGGGCGATGTAATTGGCGGCTGGTCTGTGAATACTGAACAACTTACCATAGGTTTTACCCGGTTATTATTTCCTTTTTTTGCAGGTGTGCTGTTATGCAGGTTTGGGAAACTCATTCATATAAAAGGTGGATTTTGGATCTGTGCCGTTTTATTGCTTACGGTATTATCCTTTCCGAGGTTGGGTGGACAAGAAAAGCTTTGGATGAATGGATTATATGAATCAGTTGTAATTATTTTTATTTTCCCACTGATTGTTTCTATTGGTGCCGGAAGCCATATCGCTGGAAAAACCAGCCAGAAAATATGTAAATTTCTGGGCGATATCTCCTACCCGCTTTACATCACCCATTATCCACTTATTTACGTTTACACGGCCTGGGTGATTGACCATAAAATTCCAGTGGAAAGAGGACTTCCAATGGGCTTATTATTATTTGCAGGAAGTATTGGTATTGCCTATTTAAGTTTGAAATATTACGATGAACCCGTTCGAAACTGGTTGCAGAAGAAATTCCTGAAAAAATTTAGAGCCTAATTTAAACTCGGATCAATCGGAAAATTGCTTACATGTGCATATTTGGGTCCGAGATTTACAATTACATCCCGCCAGAGTTTTTCATCATCATTACCAAAAATAAGATTGAGATCAGATACTTCGCTTACCATCCAGGCATTTTGTTGCAATTCTCTGTCCAGCTGCCCGTTATCCCAACCAGAATAACCCATAAAAAACTTAACCTCATGCTCATCGATGGCATTGGTATTGATTAAAACTTTAAGCGTTTCAAAATTACCGCCCCAATACAAGCCATTGCCAATGGGCTCCCCGCTTTGTAGTTTATCATAAGCCCTATGGATAAAATGCAGGGTATCAGCAGCAACAGGTCCGCCGAAATAAATATGATTTTGAGCTTCCCATAGATCCTGCATCACATCTTTCAAAATAACATTCGCCACCTGATTTAAAATATAACCCACAGAACCGTCGTTGCCATGCTCAGACAATAATACCACAGACCGCTTAAAATTAGGATCAGACATAAAGGGTTCAGAGATCAATAAACGACCTGTTTTTGGTTTTATATTGTTAAGCATGATGATAATCATTTGTAGCACCATAAAAGATGCCTATTTTTGTTTTATGCAAGTTACTAATGAATATCTACAAAACCTGCGCCAAGAATATAAAAGCGCCACGTTAGATGAGTCTGACGTAGATAAAAATCCTATTACACAATTTAAAAAATGGTTTGACCATGCAGTTGAAGCGCAAATTTATGAGCCGAATGTGATGACCCTGGCTACTGCTGATAAATCAGGAAGACCAGATGCCCGTATTGTGCTATTAAAGGGAGTGGATGATGATGGATTTCGCTTTTACACCAATTACTTAAGTGCAAAAGGTAAAGAATTAAAAAGAAATCCTTATGCCGCACTGGTATTCTTCTGGCCAGAGCTGGAAAGACAAGTAAGAGTGGAAGGAACGGTAGAAAAGCTGGATAAGGAAACTTCAGAAGCTTATTTTAATACCCGTCCGGTAGCAAGCCAGATTGGCGCCATTGCATCACCCCAAAGCCAGGTGATTCCAGACAGATCTTTTTTAGAGGAAAAATTTGAGGATTTAAAAGCCAAAAGTGAAGATAAAGCCATTGTAAAACCAGCACATTGGGGTGGTTATATCGTTAAACCTACTCGCATCGAATTCTGGCAAGGCAGAAGAAGTCGCCTGCACGACCGCGTGAATTTTGAATGGATTAAAAATGAATGGGTTAGAAACCGATTGGCACCATAATAATCTATCTAAAATACAATGGAGATCTCCCATCCGGCAAGATCTCTATCTTTAATTCAAATCATAAGCTATAATTTCAAAGGAAGTGTATATATGAACAAAACAGCCAAAACGATTAAAAACATCTCAGTAATCGGGTCTGGAACGATGGGAAATGGTATTGCACATTTGTTTGCACAGTTTGATTACCAGGTTAGCCTGATCGATATCAATGCATCTGCACTTGAACAGGCCATAAGAACCATTGATAAAAATCTGGACAGACAAGTGAGTAAAGGATTATTAATTCCTGCACAGAAAACAAGTGCCCTCCAAAACATCAAAACCTTTACATCCATCAGTGAAGGCGTGGCTCATGCAGATTTAATTGTGGAAGCGGCAACTGAAAATGTGGATCTGAAATTAAAAATATTCAAGGATCTTGATCTTTATGCGCCTGCCGGTGCCATTTTAGCATCCAACACTTCATCCATTTCCATTACACAAATCGCGTCGGTTACACATCGCGGAGCACAGGTTATTGGAATGCATTTTATGAATCCGGTTCCGGTGATGAAACTGGTAGAGGTAATCAGGGGTTATCAAACCAGTGATGAAACCACCGAAACCATCATGTCGCTTTCCGAAAAGCTTGAAAAAGTTCCTGTTGAAGTAAACGATTACCCCGGTTTTGTGGCTAACCGGATTTTAATGCCCATGATTAATGAAGCCATCTATACTTTATATGAAGGAGTTGCTGGCGTTTATGAAATTGATACCGTTATGAAAATGGGTATGGCTCATCCCATGGGCCCGCTTCAACTGGCTGATTTTATCGGGCTTGATGTTTGTCTGGCCATCCTGAAAGTACTACATGAGGGATTTGGAAATCCTAAATATGCACCATGCCCGTTACTCATTAATATGGTTGCTGCTGGCAAAAAAGGTGTAAAATCAGGTGAGGGATTTTATAAATATCATGCCGGTTCAAAAGATTTAGTTGTTGCTGACAAATTCATTAAATCCTAATTTTTTTAGTATTTTATTTTATATTTGCAATATGAACGAAAATCTTGATCCGGATCCAAGCCAGCTTTCACCTGCAGATCGTGACATTGAAAGGGTACTGAGGCCACAGGCATTTGAAGATTTTACGGGCCAGGAAAAGGTGATGGAAAATCTGCGCATTTTCGTTCAGGCAGCCAAACTACGTGGTGAAGCACTCGATCACGTATTGCTGCACGGCCCGCCGGGTTTGGGTAAAACCACACTTTCTTATATTATTGCCAATGAAATGGGCGCCGGAATTAAGGTTACCTCAGGCCCGGTATTGGATAAACCGGGAGATTTAGCCGGACTTTTAACCGGCCTGGATGAAGGCGATATCCTTTTTATTGATGAAATCCATCGCTTATCACCTTTGGTAGAAGAATACCTATATTCTGCGATGGAAGATTTTAAGATTGACATCATGCTGGAAACCGGCCCAAATGCCCGTTCTGTTCAGATCTCGCTTAATCCTTTTACATTAGTTGGTGCCACCACCCGATCTGGTTTGCTTACTGCACCGCTTCGGGCAAGATTTGGAATCAACTGCCGTTTGGCTTACTATGATGCCAAATTACTAACCACCATTGTTCTTCGTTCGTCAGATATTTTAAATACCCCCATCAGTGATGAAGGTGCTTTTGAAATTGCTCGCCGAAGCCGGGGTACGCCGCGTATTGCCAATGCCCTGTTGCGCCGAACCCGTGATTTCGCACAAATTAAAGGTACAGGCAGCATCGATCCTGAAATTGCCAACTATGCCTTAAATGCACTAAATGTGGATGAACATGGCTTGGATGAAATGGATAATAAAATACTGACTACTATTATCGATAAATTTAAGGGCGGCCCGGTGGGTTTAAAAACCATTGCCACGGCTGTTGGAGAAGATGAAGGTACCATTGAGGAAGTTTATGAACCTTTCCTGATCCAGGAGGGATTTATCATGCGTACTTCACGTGGAAGAGAAGTAACAGAAGCTGCCTACAAACACTTGAAAAAGAATTATCCGGCACAAACCGGGAAATTATTCTAACCTCATCATATACACTATAGCTGCATGTTAATAATAATGATGCTATGCAGAATAATTTCCCGCTGATCAGTAAGGATTATTTATCCCTGATTGAAGGTATTATTTAAGATCTGCGTTTATCTTCAAAAATCTGCGGGAGAATATAAATGGTGATGGTTCCCGCTGATTAATAGGGATTCTCGCTGATTGAAATTTTTAATACCCAAATATCATTTAATGTCTGCGTTTATCTTCAAAATCTGCGGGAGAATATAAATGTGGATGGTTCCCGCCGATTAATAGGGATTCTCGCTGATTGAAATTTTTAATACCCAAATATCATTTAATGTCTTCGTTTATCTTCAAAAATCTGCGGGAGAATATAAATGGTGATGGTTCCCGCTGATTAATAGGGATTCTCGCTGATTGAAATTGTTAATGCCCAAACATCACTTAAGATCTGCGTTTATCTTCGAAAATCTGCGGGAGAATATGAAAATACTGTCACTCAAAAGGTCTCGCAAATCAATTAACCATCAGTAAAATATCCTGAAAAGGATATGAGCTACATTTTTGAATCTGTTTTAATATTATAATTATTGTTTAACCAAACATTTAGTGCTTCCATCCGTTCAGTTAGGGTAAAACCAGCAAATTATGAATATTGAATTACGTAAGCTAACGCTAGAAGATTACGCCGACTTAAAAGAATCCATGTTGCAGGCCTATGATAGTATGGGCGGGTCTATATGGCCAAAAACCAGTATCGCCAAACTCCTGAATATCTTTCCTGAAGGACAAATCTGTATCGCCGTTGATAATAAGGTGGTAGCCTGTTCACTTTCCATTATTGTAGAGTATGATGAATATGGCGACCGGCATACATACAAACTTATTACAGGTGATTATTCTTTTACAACACATGATCCAAATGGTGATACGCTTTATGGTATCGAAATTTTTGTTCATCCTGATTTTCGCGGATTAAGACTTGGAAGAAGACTATACGAAGCCAGAAAGGAACTTTGCGAGAGTTTAAATTTAAAAAGTATCATTGCCGGCGGAAGAATCCCCGGATACCATACCTATGCCCAGACGTTGACACCAAGGCAATACATTGATAAAGTAAAGGCGAAAGAAATTTATGATCCAACCTTAACGTTTCAGATTTCCAATGATTTCCACGTGAGAAAGGTTTTAAAGAATTACCTGCCCGGGGATAAAGAATCAAAGGAGTTTGCCACCTTAATTGAATGGAACAACATCTATTATCAGGGGGTAGATGCCTCTGCCCGTTCGGCCATGACGATCAGGCTTGGTTTGGTTCAGTGGGAAATGCGTTTGTTTCCGGATATGGACGTATTTTATGAGCAGGTAGAGTTTTTTGTGGATGCCTTGAGCGGATATAAAGCTGATTTCATCATGTTCCCCGAATTGTTTAATACCCCGCTCCTTCAACCTTATAACCACCTTCCGGAAATTGAAGCCATGCGTAAGCTGGCCGAAAAAACACAGGAAATTGTTGACAGAATGCATGAATATGCCTTAAGTTATAATGTCAACATTATTACAGGTAGTATGCCTTTACTGGAAAATGGCAAACTATACAACGCCACCTATTTATGCCACCGTACAGGTAAAATAGATGAGTATCGGAAAATACACATCACCCCAAATGAGCAGAAATATTATGGAATGATCGGCGGAGATAAAGTACAGGTTTTTGATACTGATTGTGGTAAAATCGGAATTTTGATTTGCTATGATGTGGAGTTTCCTGAACTGAGCAGAATTTATGCGGATCAGGGGATGCAAATCCTCTTTGTACCATTTTTAACCGACACACAAAATGGTTATACCAGGGTAAGGCATTGCGCACAGGCCAGGGCCATAGAGAACGAATGTTATGTAGCCATTGCAGGTTGTGTAGGGAATTTACCGAAAGTAAATAACATGGATATACAATTTGCGCAATCAGCTGTTTTTACACCATCTGATTTTGCTTTTCCAACCAATGCAGTAAAGGCTGAAGCTACACCCAATACAGAAATGGTACTGGTAGTTGACGTGGACTTACATTTACTGGATGAGTTACACCATTATGGAACGGTTAAAGTCCTTAAAGACAGAAGAACAGACTTATACCAAACCAAATTATTAAAATAATTTTTTTTGCAGGTTCACGTTCTGCTTTAATCTGAACCTAAAAAAACATCATAAAAAATGCCGGTTGCATCAACAACCGGCATTCAATTTAATCTAAAGCTACTTATTTTCTTAAAGCAAACCATACGATCAATCCGATAATTACAGCAATCGGTAGGATCCATTTTAAAACAGAACCTGCGCCATTCTCATCTTTTTCCGTCACAGCTGGCTTTGCTGGTCCGGGATCTTCTTTATGATTTTCATAATCTTTCTCAATCGGTTTAGGAGCTTCTCCTGATTCCGTATGTTGTGGATCTATATTTTCCATATTTAGTTTATTGAGTAAACCCCTTAAATCTTCATTTCTGATTCATT
>NZ_NHOT01000008.1 GCF_002197755.1 Pedobacter sp. AJM
CTTCGGCTGAAAGAGCCTCCTCGCAATGACGACAAGTGGTATCGTCATTGCGAACTGAGGAAATGGATTGAGTGTTGGAGTGAAGCAATCTATGCTGCAAGGCATTAATGATTTAAAATGAATAAATAGCAAAAAAGATTGCTTCGTTGGCTGAAGAAGCCTCCTCGCAATGACGAAAAGTGGAATCGTCATTGCGAACTGAGGAAATGGATTGAGTGTTGGAGTGAAGCAATCTATGCTGCAAGGCATTAATGATTTAAAATGAATAAATAGCAAAAAAGATTGCTTCGTTGGCTGAAGAAGCCTCCTCGCAATGACGACAAGTGGTATCGTCATTGCGAACTGAAGGGTTGGGATTGAGTGTTGGAGTGAAGCAATCTATCCTGCAAGACGTTGATATTTTAAAAATGAATAATAGCGAAAAAGATTGCTTCGTTTGCTGAAAAAGCCTCCTCGCAATGATGATAAGTGGAATCGTCATTGCGAACCGAAGGTTGGGATTAATTGCTAGCGTGAAGCAATCTATCCTGCAAGACGATAACTGATTAAAAGTATATAATAGCAAAAAAGATTGCTTTCCCGAAATTCGGGACGGGCTGTCGTGCCGCCTCGCAATGACGGACAATAATAAGTATGATAAACCGCGAAACGATAGATAAGATAATGGATACCGCCCGGATAGAGGAGGTAGTAGGGGATTTTGTGCACTTAAAAAAACGCGGAACCAGTTTAATTGGTAACTGTCCTTTTCATGGCGAAAAAACACCTTCCTTTCACGTATCCGTAACCAAAGGCATTTATAAGTGTTTCGGTTGTGGCAAGGGTGGCGATTCGGTGCGTTTTATCATGGATCATGAGAAATACTCTTATCCGGAAGCACTTAAATTTTTAGCCAACAAATATAATATAGAAGTAGAGGAGGCTGAACTTTCTCCGGAGGCAGCGGAAGCGCAAAGTGCAAAAGAAAGTCTTTACATCGTATCTCAGTACGCTGCGGCTTTTTTTGTGAAACAACTTTGGGAAACGGATGAAGGTAAAGGGATTGGTTTAAGTTACTTTAAGGAACGCGGATTCAGGGAAGACATCCTGAAGAAGTTTGAAGTCGGTTATTCTCCCGATGTTTGGGATGCTTTAACACAAAACGCAACCCACGCCGGCCATAAACTGGAATTTTTGGAATCAACCGGTTTATCCATTAAAAATGATAACGGGAAAATTTACGATCGTTTTCGCGGCCGGGTGATGTTCCCCATTCATAATTTTACCGGTAGAATTATTGGCTTTGGCGGCAGAACGTTAAAAACCGATAAAAATGTTCCGAAATATCTAAACTCGCCTGAAAGCGAGATCTACCATAAATCGAATGTTTTATATGGCTTGTTTCATGCCAAGAAAGCCATTCGCGATTCAGACAACTGTTACCTGGCAGAGGGTTATGCCGATGTGCTCTCCGTTCACCAGGCCGGAATAGAAAATGTGGTAGCCTCTTCGGGTACCTCCTTAACGGTAGAACAGATCAAGCTGATTGGTCGTTTTACGCAAAACATTACCATCCTGTTTGACGGGGATGCTGCCGGAATAAAGGCCTCACTTCGTGGTCTGGACATGATTTTGGAAGAGGGGCTCAATGTTAAAATTGTTTCCTTTCCCGATGGGCACGATCCCGATTCCTATATGCATCATGTGGGGGCGGGCGCATTTAAAACTTACCTCGAAAATAACCGGAAGGATTTTATCCTGTACAAGGCAAATGTTCTCCTGAAAGACGCTGGTGACGACCCGATTAAACGCGCCGGGATTATTCGCGACATCGTAGAAAGTATTGCTAAAATTCCCGATCAGATTAAGGCTTCTGTTTTTATTAGAGAGAGCAGCAGTTTACTCGAGATTGAAGAAAGCGTATTGCTTTCAGAATTAAATAAAATCCGTTCCGGGAAGGTTAAAAAGAATTTTGAGAGCAACCAAAGGGCTCATGCACAAAGCAGTCAGCCGCAATCCTATTCATCAGGTGCACCAGAACCGCTTGGGCCACCAGATGATTTATGGGATGATAATGCCGGGCCTTCCGGATATGGAGAACCCAAGGTTGATACTGATGAGATCCAGGAGAAAGAAATAGTAAGGTTGCTGCTGGCCTACGGACATGAGTTTGTGAACTGGGACAGTATTGATGATATGTACATTGGCTCTTTCGTCATGCAAAATCTGGCCGATGTTGAATTTGAAAATCAACTTTGTAAAAGCATTATCGATTACTATAAGTCGGAAATTGATAATGGCAGATTACCTACGGCCAATCATTTTATCAAACATGAAGATCGCGATATTGCTGATTTAGCGATTACTTTATCCACATCTGAATATGCATTAAGTGAAAATTGGCTCAATAAGCACTTAATTTATGTAAAGGATGAGTCCATGAATCTCAAAGCCACTATTCTGGGAGGAATCTTCCACCTGAAGAAAAGGAAAGTCGATAGGATTTTAACCAACCTTTTAAAAGAAATTAAAGAGGAAAAAGATGCAGATAATCAAATGATCCTGATGCAAAGATATAGTGTAATTAAGGGCGTGGAAAGAGAGATTAACAAATTTTTAGGTTCGGTAATTGTAAAGTAAGGATTGAATAAAAGAAGGATTAAATTATTGAATGATAGAATAAAAGAAGGATTGAATTATCGAATGATTGGATAAATGAATGATAGAATGTAGAATCGGGATACACGAACATCCAATATTTATCATTTTTATTATACATTTGAAATAAACATTCACTCACTCATTCAATAATTCAATCATTCAAAATTCACTCACTCACTCATTCAAAATTCACTCAATCAATAGTTCCTTATGGCTGTTCACAACGACTTAGGCAAACATGGTGAAGCTATTGCTAAGGACTACCTGGAAGCCAATGATTATGAGATCCTCGATGAAAACTGGACATATGGAAAGGCTGAAATCGATTTAATTGCCTACAAAAATAAAATTATGGTTTTTGTGGAAGTAAAAGCCAGAACTTCTGTTGCGTTTGGTGAACCCGAAGATTTTGTAGACACCGCCAAACAAAAGCAGCTGGAACTGGCCTCTGCAGAATACATCGAAATCATGAATCATCAAAATGATATTCGTTTTGACATTATTGCCATTACCTTTACAAAAAATAATACGTACACATTAAACCATATTGAAGATGCTTTTTGGCCTGAAGACTAAACAAATCTGCACATTTATCCTTTTTGGAATTATCCTTGCCTTTTTAGGCTCTTGTAAAGACGATGCGCCGAAAACTTATCGGTCTTTGATTTCTCCCATGATGGGACTTAACGTTGCATCGGGAAATGATTTTGAGGTTAAAGCCCTGTTTGGTAAAGAAGGAAAAGTAGATTCCGTAATTTACCTGATGGATAGTACCAAGGTTACCGCCAAAACCGATACCATGGCCATAAAAATGAAAACTGCTGGTTTAAAATTGGGTAATCACTTAATTACGGCTAGAATTTATGGTGATGGAAAATCAGAAGATCTTACCTCTAATGTGAACATACTGGCTGCCCAGGCACCGGTAGAATACAGCTATAAAATAATCAAAACACTTCCTCATGATACGTCTTCATATGTAGAAGGCTTGGAATATCATGATGGATTTTTCTATGAAAGTGCTGGCGATTATGGTCATTCCAGTTTACGCAAGGTAGAACCCGCTACAGGAAAGGTTGTGTTAAAGGCAGACCTTGATCAGCGGTATTTTGGAGAAGGAATGACGGTGGTAGGCGATAAAATCATCCAGTTAACCTATCGTGAAAAAACCGGATTTGTTTACGATAAAAAGACTTTTAAAAAATTATCAGAATTTACCTATAATGAAGGCACGCAGGAAGGTTGGGGATTAAATTTTGACGGTGAAAAAATACTGAAAACAGATGGTTCCAATACCATATTCTTTTTAGATAAAAACAACTATAAAACCATTGGCGTGATTGATGTTTTTGACAATAAGGGAGCGATTCAACAACTCAACGAATTGGAATATATTGACGGGAAAATTTATGCCAATGTTTATACAACAAATCATATCCTCATCATTAACCCGGAAACTGGTGCAGTTGAAGGTAAAATCAACCTCAGCGGCTTACTGGCAGATGATTATTTCAAAACAGATGATGCAAGGGCTAATAATGTGCTGAATGGAATCGCTTACGATAAAGCTTCTAAAAGACTATTTGTAACAGGCAAAAAATGGCCGCACATTTTTGAAATTAAAATATCAAAGCAATAAAATATTTCAGTGTACGATTCAATAAAAAAGCCAGAGTCATCTGGCTTTTTCATTATTTGTCCTTTTTCTTTGATTCAATTAAATAACCATTAAAGTTAATGGGCTGTTTATTGTTTCCGCTGGCAATTAAGTTTGCATAGCCATTTTCGGTTACGTTCAAAGTAAGCCTGAAATTCTCCCGTGAAACATCCTTCGTGTTAATCTGTATAGTGTATGCCCCCTTTTTGTTTTTCGATTCCTTATAGCTGAAATCCTTTGAGGTAAACTTAATGCCGCCTTCATTCGGATTCATCGGCGCGCTGAAGGAGCGGCCATAATAAGGTAAATAAGCAACTACGCTATCCTTGGTTACTTTTAAATCATACTGACTACCGGTTAAATTGATGGTTGCGCCGCCCTGATTCCCAGGCATGCTGGATAAAATCCTGGAAACATCCATATTGGCCAAAGGCATGGCTGAATTGGCTACGAAGGTGTAATTTTTTTCACTCAATATTTTTACAGTAGTTTCTTTATTTGTTTGTGCAAATAACTGTAAGGCAGATGCAGTTAAGGCAATGCTCAAAATCAGTTTTAAAAGTTTCATATTGCTGTTTCTTAATGATATAACAATTTAAAGATGTATGGGTTTGAAAGATTCCATAAACAGGGTACCAAATAAAAAAGCCATCGCATTTTACAATGCGACGGCTGTATATGAAATCATCAATGGAAATGATATGATTATCTCCAGGCTTTATACTGATTGATTAAGCCATTGGTTGAACTATCATGACTTTCTACTTTTTCACTGCCGTCTAATTCAGGAAGAATCTTCTTCGCCAGTTGTTTTCCTAGTTCAACTCCCCACTGGTCGAAACTAAAAATATTCCAGATTACCCCCTGAACGAAGATTTTGTGTTCATAAATAGCGACCAAACTGCCTAATGTATATGGTGTCACTTTCTTCAAGAGAATAGAATTGGTAGGACGGTTGCCTTCAAAAACTTTGAATGGGGCAATTTTCGCAATTTCTGCTTCTGATTTACCATCTTTTTTCAGCTCCTCCACTACCTCTTCTTCCGTTTTACCATTCATTAAGGCTTCTGTTTGGGCAAAGAAGTTTGAAAGTAAAATCGGGTGATGGTCACCCAATGGATTTAAGCTTTGTGCAGGCGCGATAAAATCAGCAGGAATAATCCGAGTGCCCTGGTGAATCAATTGATAAAAAGCATGCTGGCCATTTGTTCCCGGCTCACCCCAGATAATGGGGCCAGTTTCATAATCCACCTCATGGCCATTTCTATCTACATGTTTACCATTGCTTTCCATATCTCCCTGCTGGAAATAAGCTGCAAAACGATGCATGTATTGATCATATGGTAAAATTACCTGCGTTTCTGCATTGTAGAAATTGATGTACCAAATACCCAATAAGCCTAAAATTACAGGCAAGTTGTTTTCAAATTCTGCAGTTTTAAAGTGATTGTCAGTGGCGTGTGCACCAGCAAGTAATTCTTTAAAATTGTCAAAGCCGATACTTAATGAAATGGATAGACCAATGGCGCTCCATAAAGAATAACGACCGCCAACCCAATCCCAAAATTCAAACATATTTTCAGTATCAATCCCGAAAGCAGATACATCTTTGGCATTGGTTGATAATGCTGCAAAATGTTTCGCAATGTCGCCTTCTTTACCACCTTTTTCTAAAAACCATGATCTGGCAGAGTGTGCATTTGTCATGGTTTCTTGTGTGGTGAAAGTTTTGGAGGCCACTAAAAATAACGTGGTTTCAGCATCTAATCCGGATAAGGTTTCCGCAATATGTGTTCCATCAATATTGGAAACGAAATGTATATTTAAATGATTCTTATAGTGCTTCAAAGCTTCAGTCACCATTACCGGGCCTAAATCTGACCCGCCAATACCAATATTTACTACATCTGTAATGGCTTTGCCGGTGTAACCCTTCCATTCGCCACTGATAATGCCGTTGCTGAACTTTTCCATCTTGGCCAATACCGCATTTACATCCGGCATCACATCTTTACCATCCACCAGGATAGGGGTGTTACTTAAATTTCGCAAGGCGATATGAAGAACCGAACGATCTTCAGTTTCGTTAATTTTATCACCAGCATACATTGATTTTATAGCTTCATCCAGTTTGCATTCACGTGCCAGTTGCATCAGCAAAGCTAAAGTTTCATCGCTAATGCGGTTCTTGCTGTAGTCTAATAAAATATCTTCAAAAAAAACAGAAAACTTGTTGAAACGATCTGCATCTTCAGCGAAAAGATCTTTAATGCTTTTCTGGTTAATATCAATAAAATGATCGGCTAAATACTTATAGGCCGCTGTTTCTGTAAAATTTATTTTTGGTAACATAATCTTTGTTTTTTGTAAAAGTAATAAAGCAAAAATTTAAAATGGTCTTTTTAATGTTCAAAAATCATTATGATTAACTCCCCTGCGCTCATTTGTAGCAGTAAGCGAGTAAGGGAGGTTGATTATTGTAATTTCGGGCAAAAATGTATAGCTTAGGTTATCTTAAACTAAACTGCAGTTCCGCTCATGAAATACATCTATCTCGCCGGCTTGTCATTCCTTTCGCTCAACTTATTTGCTCAGAAATCACCTTTAAAAGAAGAGGTTGCTAAAAAAGCTAACGCGATTGAACAAAAAGTGATTACCTGGCGGAGAGATTTTCATGAACATCCCGAATTGGGCAATACAGAGGTCAGAACCGCTGGTATTATCGCTAAACACCTGGAGTCATTGGGCATTCAGGTGACTACCGGTGTGGCCAAAACAGGTGTGGTTGGGGTGTTAAAAGGTGGTAAACCCGGGCCCGTGGTGGCCTTGCGTGCAGATATGGATGGGTTACCCGTAGTGGAAAGGGTTGATCTGCCTTTTGCTTCAAAAGTTAAAACACAATATAACGGGCAGGAAGTTGGCGTAATGCATGCCTGTGGTCATGACAGCCATGTGGCCATACTGATGGGGGTTGCAGAAGTATTGAGTACCATAAAAAAAGATATTCCCGGAACGGTGAAGTTTATTTTTCAGCCTGCTGAGGAAGGCGTACCTGCCGGTGAAGAAGGCGGGGCAGCTTTAATGATTAAAGAAGGTGTTTTAGAAAATCCAAAAGTTGATGTGATTTTTGGCTTGCACATCAATTCTCAAACTGAAGTTGGAAATGTCACTTATCGTCCGGGCGGAACAATGGCTGCCGTGAATGATATGAAGATTACAGTCACTGGTCGTCAGGCACATGGCGCATACCCATGGAGTAGCATTGATCCTATTGTGACTTCAGCTCAGATTATCAATAACCTTCAAACCATTGTCAGCCGAAACCTCAATGTAACCGAAAATCCTGGTGTAGTGACTATTGGTGCTATAAATGGAGGTATCCGTTCTAATATCATTCCGGAAAAAGTGGAAATGCTGGGCACGGTTCGTAATTTCAGTCAGGAAGATGAAGCCATGTTTATCGCGCGCATTAAAACCATTGCCACCAAAACAGCAGAAGCAAATGGTGCAACTGCAGAAGTAAAGATCCCTTACAGCAACCACTATCCGGTTACTTTTAATAATGTCGCCCTCACGGAAAAAATGCTGCCGAGTATGCAGGCGACTGCCGGCAAAGATCATGTATTATTGAGGCCACCGGTTACCGGAGCCGAAGATTTTTCATTCTTCCAGGAAAAAATTCCTGGACTATTTGTGTTTTTAGGTGGTATGCCCAAAGGTAAAGATCCTTTAAAAGCCCCTTCGCACCATACACCCGATTTTTACCTGGATGAAAGTGGTTTTGTATTGGGCGTTAAATTACTTTCCAACCTTACGCTTGATTATTTGGCGATGAAAAAATAAAAAAGTTTAATTCTGCATCACTTTAACTGATTTTACCGTAACGTTTCGCTTTGATCCTCATCTGGCTATGCCTGATGCTCAATCCGATTTTATATATTTGCCACTATGACAAAAGAAAACTTGCAGGATTTAAGGGACAGAGTAACGTCCCTGAGGAGGCATCTTTGACGTTGATGAGCTCCTTTACGCCATTCGCGAAGAAGAAAAATTAACCATGGCACCCGATTTCTGGGATGATCCAAAAAAAGCAGAAAAAATTCTGGCTGAAATCAGTTCCAAGAAAAAATGGACAGATGGTTTCAATGATACCCATAATGCTGTGGAAGATGCGGCGGTGATGCTGGAGTTTTTCCAGGCTGGCGATGCTTCAGAAGCAGAAATGAAAGAACAGTTTGAAGCCAGTACCAGGGCCGTTGAAGAACTGGAACTGAAAAACATGTTGCGCAACAAGGAAGATCAGCTTTCTGCAGTGATGCAGATTACCGCTGGTGCAGGTGGAACAGAAAGTTGCGACTGGGCTTATATGCTCATGCGGATGTACATCATGTGGGGTGAGAAAAACGGATATAAAATAACGGAACAGGATAGTCAGGAAGGGGAGATTGCCGGGATTAAATCGGTTACCCTCCAGTTCGACGGTGATTTTTCTTACGGATACCTGAAAGGTGAAAACGGCGTTCACCGTTTGGTGAGGATTTCACCATTTGATTCGAATGCCAGAAGACACACTTCTTTTGCTTCGGTATATGTTTATCCTCTGGTAGATGATACGATTCAGATCGACATTAATCCGGCTGATATTGAATTTGAAACCTTTAGGGCGGGTGGTGCCGGCGGACAAAACGTAAACAAGGTGGAAACAGCCGTTCGTTTATACCACAAACCTTCAGGCATTATTATTAAAAACCAGGAGTCGAGATCGCAATTGCAGAATAAAGAAAACGCCATTCGTTTATTAAAATCTCAGTTATATGAGGTAGAGGAACGTAAACGGAATGAAGCCATTGCAGCGGTAGAAGGATCGAAGAAAAAGATAGAATGGGGTTCGCAGATCAGGAGTTATGTTTTGGACGACAGGCGCGTGAAGGACCACCGTACCAATTACCAGACCTCTAATCCTGATGCGGTTTTAAACGGTGATATCAACGACTTTTTGAAAGCTTATTTAATGGAATTTTAATCCTGGAGATTTGATTAGCTAAATTTAAATCTTTGTATATTTGATTAGCAAGTATTAATATTAATTAAATCATTATGAATACATTAACGATAGAATTAACCAATCAAAAAGCCTATAAACTTTTAAAGGAATTAGAAGAGTTACATCTTATTAAGGTAATCAATGATTCAACTAAAATATCCACTCTTCGAAATCAAATTAAAAGTCCGATGAATACTGAATCTATTGATGCGCAATTAAATCATTTACGTGAGGAATGGCACAGAGATATTTAATTGATACATCTGCTGCCATAAAATATTTAAATGGAACATTCCCATTAAAAGGTTTAATCTTTATGGATGATGTTTTAGATGTTGAATCTGTATTGTCATTTATCTCAGAAATAGAATTGCAGGTATGGAATCCTATTAATCCGGATGATATCAATATTTACAGGCAATTTGTTTCCAACTCCATTATCTTATTTCTGGAAAATGGGATTATTGCCGAGACGATAAGAGTTAGAAAAACTTATCATCTTAAATTACCTGATGCATTGATTGCTGCTACCTGTTTAATTAATAATCTAACGCTAATAGCTGACAATGATAAGGATTTTGCTAAAGTTGAATCTCTAATATGTATTAATCCAAATAATTTATAAAACAGTGAATAGACTATTCTTAATTTTGATCATTTCTCATTGTATTATTATCACAAAAGCCCAGGAAGTTATTCCCCTTTACGCAGGAAATATTCCTGGTGCAAAACCAACCCCGTCAGATTATATAGAAAATACTGAAGTCCGTGCCAATGGTACTTTAAGTATTACGAAAGTCTCAATACCAACATTAACGGCTTTTGAAGCACCAAAAGATATTGCTACGGGTACAGCGGTAATCATTTGTCCGGGTGGTGGTTATGGCGCTTTAGCTTTTAGTCATGAAGGCATTGATGTGGCCAAACGTTTTAATGCCATTGGTATTACCGCTTTTGTCTTGAAATACCGTTTGCCAAGTGATCAGATCATGGCGGAGAAAACCTATGGCCCCTTGCAGGATGCGCAGCAAGCCATTTATCTGGTGCGGAAAAAGGCCAGGAAATATGGCATTAAAAAGAATAAAATCGGCATCATGGGCTTTTCAGCCGGTGGGCATTTTGCTTCAACCCTGATTACGCATTATCATGATATAAAAATTGCCGACCCTGAAAAAATTGATCTCCGGCCAGATTTTGGCATATTGGTTTATCCGGTAATTAGTTTTGAAGAATCTGTTCATACCGGAACAATGAAAAACTTACTGGGCGATTACCCGACAGATAGTTTGAAACATTATTTCTCAGCAAATAAAAACATCAATAGGAAATCTCCGCCGGTGTTTTTCGTTCATGCAAAGGATGACAACGCGGTTCCTTATGCTAATAGTATTTTAATGCATGATGCTTTGAAGAGCCATGGTATATCTTCTGAAGTTTATCTTTATGAAAAAGGTGGTCATGGCTTTGGCCTCATCAATAAAACCTCAGATGTGGATTGGTTTAATTTAATGGCAAGTTGGCTTAAAAAACAAAAGTATTGACATTTGGCAATTGATAAAGCTTTGAATTTATGATTGCGATGTATGCAGGTGATTATTTGTGTTAATTTTTAATATATTTGCGGCCAGTCGTTTACGCCTCAGTTTATAAAAATGAATAACCAAATTAAATACATCATGGTGGCTTTCGTTGCCATTATTTCAATTGCAAGTTGTAAAAAAGAAATTGATTGGGACGGTTTAGGGCCGAACACAAGTCCTGAAAGTAGTAATGGTGGAGCTACCTCTGAATATTTCATTACTTTTAAGGCAGATGGTATTGCTATAACTGAAAAGGAAGTTTCAGCAGTGAGAAATACAAGTTCAACACCTAGATCATTAACCATTTTAGGTACTATGGCTAATGGCACAGCGCCAAGACTTAAATTCTTTAGTAATGAGTCAGTTATCGGATTTTCGCCGGGATTAAATACAGGGAATAGCGATTACACCTATCCATTTTCATATGTAGAATATACAAATGCATCAAACGCTTTATATTCGACTATTAATGATAGCGAAGGTATTTATTTCTTTTATTCTGATGTGGCATACACTAATGGTGGTATAATAAAGGGATCGTTTAGTGGTCAGGTAAAAGGAACAAATGGTGCTATCATTAAAATTACTGAGGGCAAATTTAATTTAAAATTCAGCAATTAGATTTATTATTGATGGGGTAACGCTTCATGAATTGTCTGAAGTAAGCCACCACTATAAGGGTCATCATTCAATTCCCAGAACATAATCCCGTTCAGTTTTCGATCGATAACGTATCTGGTTTTTAGTGATATAGATTTCTCATCATCAAATGTAACCAAACGTTTGGCGGTGGCATTGTAATAATATGGTGCTTTAGCCACATCATCCCAATAGTACTGATAGCCACTGTCTTTACTGAAAAAGGTTTTGTAATCTCTGGATGAAACACCATCCAGAAATTTAGTAGGCTGATATAAGCCATGATTCGCATCCGTGGTATTCTCAAATATTCTTCCATAGAATGCCGCACCTAAGGCAATTTTATCTGGCGGAACACCATATTTGATCATTTCTTTAATGGCATAATCTGCTGATGACTGTTGCTGCGGCGTAGAATAAAGTGGCGTATGGTGACCGCTGATTTTGGCATAACCGCCTACCAGATCGTAGCTCATTAAATTAACACGATCAACCAATGGCATCACTTTTTTCCATTCAAAGCATGAATCCAGACAGTTTTTATTGCCACCGGCAGCAAAGCTGATTTCGGCTTTCCTGCCCAGTTCATCTCTTAAAGCCTTAATCAGCAAGGTGAAATTTTGTTTATCTGCTGCCATGTATTTGTGCCCTGGATAACCTTCAACTGCCGGGTATTCCCAGTCGATATCAATTCCATCAGCTTTGAAATAATTCAATAAGGCTTTTGTAGTTTGGGCAAAAGTTTTCCGGCCACTGGCCCGGCTAAAAACTTCGGAGCAATTCGGGCAGGCACTCCAGCCGCCCATGGCAATCATCACTTTTAAATCGGGATTTCTTTTTTTTAAATGTACCATTCTGTCAATTAAAGCAGAATCTTTAGCAGAACTGATGTAAAGGCTATCACCTTTTAAGTGACCAAAACTATAAATCAGGTGACTGATCTTTTCAACCGGAAAACTATCGATCACTGTTCCATTACCCGTATAGTAGGCAATCACATTCGGTTTAAGAGGTTTTTGAGCAAAAAGACTGGTGCTGAAAAATATTGCTGTAAAACTAAAAAAGGTTAAAAAAAGTGATTTAGACTGCATCCTGAAAATTTTAATGGGTATTTGGCTCTTCTTTTAAAATATCTTGTAATTCATTTAGTTCTGCTGCTTTTTCTGTTGCACCGGCATTTTCATAAGCAGAAATCAGGTTTCTGATCACCCTGCGAATGATATCTGTATTGCTGCAGGGCTTATAATATTCTGGCAACGGCTCTAAATTGAGCTGACGCAGAAACTGGTCTACATCATGCTTGCCAAAAATATTGCCCCGGTTAAAGGCATTAATATAGAATAAAACACTATAATCCGTTCCTTCCTGTTTGCTGTCGTCAATATAACCTAAAATAAAATGTTGAGGCAAATTGATACCATAAACAGGTAAATCCAATTTCTGGGCAAGGGTAGAATAAATGATGGCCAGTGAAATCTGGTTGCCTTTTTTACTTTCTAAAACCTGGTTTAAATAAGAGTTTTGTGGATCATGGTGGTTTTTCGTATTGCCGCCAAAGCCATATTGCTGGTACAATACATGGTTGATGAGTTTAACCTTTTCTACAGAACTCATCTCATATTGCAAACCCAGCCAGATATCGCGTTTGATTTCTTCCATCTGGATGATGATTTTTTGTTCATCCAGATCAGGATATTGATAGCGGTTAATAATCATGGCACCTTGAAGCAGATCAAATGCACCGCTCAGATACCATAAATTTAAATCTTCTTTAACCGTACTAAACTGAATCTGGTGAACGATATTTTCGATGCGCTCCTGTAAAAGCCCATCAAAAGACTGCTCCCAGGCATTTTCCAGATAGTGGATCACTTCACCACCATATTCCAGTAATTTTTTTTCTACATGATGATAAACTTCTTCATCAGGATCATCAAGTAATTTAACTAAAGCACTTATCTCTGTGATATTTTCCATAAAACATATAACCTGTATGCGGCGATTAATTACTTTTGCAATATGCTATTTCAATTTATTACCGATTATCTTAAACACCAATTAACAGCTAAAACCAGACACGGTACACACTCACCCTTTGTGTACAAGCTTGCAGATGAGGTAATTTACGATTTTACCGACAAATCTGAATACAAAACAATAGAAGCGCAAAGAAAAAAACTTTTTTCTGACGAATCCACTATAACCGTTACTGACTTGGGGGCCGGTTCTCATCTCAATAAAAATCGTACAAAGAAAGTCAATCAGATTGCACAGAACGCACTTAAGAGTCCGCGTTTAGCCAAATTGATATATCGTTTGGCAAAAGATACCGGGCCTAAAACAGCCATTGAACTGGGCACCTGTTTAGGTATCACTACTTCCTATTTATCCAAAGCCTGTCCGGAGGCTGAAATTATCACGATTGAAGGTTGTCCGCAAACTGCTGAAGTTGCCCATCAAAACTTTAAAGATCTTGACCTGCAAAATGTCGAACTTCATGTAGGAAACTTTGACCTTATCCTGCCAGATATTATCGCGAGGCAACCGAGTCTGGATTTCGTTTACATTGATGGCAACCATAGAAAAGATGCCACTTTGAATTACTTTAAATGGTGCCTGCCGAAAGTAACTGAACATTCATTGCTTATTTTTGATGATATTTACTGGAGCAAGGGCATGAAAGAAGCCTGGGAAGAGATTAAAAGCCATCCGGATGTGACCGTAACGATCGATTTATTCTGGATTGGTTTGGTTTATTTTAAGAAAGGTCAGGCAAAAGAACATTTTAAATTAAAATTTAAACAGTGAACATCGAACCGAAATTAAAGGGCATTCAAAAGTTATCTGCTTTATATATACTGCTGATTAGTTTGCTGGCAGGTATTGCTGGCTATTTTATTGCGTTGCCGCTTCAATTCGGAACTTTAACCCAGATGATGTTTGGCTGGGATCTTTTTTGCCTGGTTTTAATCAGCCTGCACTGGTACATGTTTTTTCATACTTCTGTAGCGCAAACCCATTTAAAAGCCGTTAAGCAGGATGAAACCCGGGGCGAGATCTTTGCCGTTGTGGTGGTTTCTACCTTCGCAGGCTTGCTTGCCGTGGTTTTATTATTAATTGATCAGGATATCAAGCCATTTGACCTCATCATCGCCATATCAGGCATGTTCTTATCCTGGTTTTTGGTGCATACTACCTTCAGTATGCGTTATGCCCATCTTTATTACGAAACCATTGATCAGGGCGATGCCCTGAAAAAAGGCTCCGGATTGGATTTCCCCGGGAATGAAGCACCAGATTTCATTGATTTCGCTTATTTTTCTTTTGTTCTCGGCATGACTTTTCAGGTTTCTGATGTGGAAATTTCTTCCCGGAGAATCCGCCGGCTTTCGTTACTTCACAGTTTAATTGCTTTTGTATTTAATACAGTTATTGTGGCATTGACTATAAATGCATTGGCCGGGTTAGGAAAGTAAATGTTTGTTGTATGGTTATAGGCATTGCAGCTTTTCTGGTTTGATGATGCAAAATTCTTTATTTTATTGGCCTTTCTATACAGATGATCTGAAAATAGTGGCATCCTTTATGACCTGTTCTTCACCATTTCTGGTCTGGTTGATTACCTTTTGGGTAACCGATGGGTTAACAAAGGGTAAGCAAGGGGTTAACAAAGGGTAAGCTAAGGGTTAACCAAGGGTACAGAAAAGGTTAACAAAAGGTAATGCAATGTCGAACAAATGGTAATAACAGATTCATGCAGCTGATATCTAAGGGAACCCTTACTGAAATACAGGATAGATGCTTGTTTTTCGGTTTGACATAAATGTCTTAGATTTTTCAGCGTAAATCGATTTCATCTGCGAGAGACGTCTTGCTAATATTAAAATGAATCCCTCTTAGCAAACTATGTTTACTAGTTTTTAACCTCTATGGTCACTTTTAAAAACCTTTGATAAAACTATATAGCTTATAATTTGAGTTCGATGATGAAATGCGCTTTAGTGAGATTTGAAAAGGTTTTTTGGGTCAAAGCGAAAGTCGCCTTGTACTAAAATTTGCTGGCTTTCGCTGCCAGACAGTTTAAATGGGTATTATCCTATACTTTATAGTGGCTTAAAATGTTCATTTGCTGGCAGAGTTGAAGAGTAGCTAAAGTTAAGCTTATCTCAAAAAATGTAATGAATTCTTTCGTGATATCAACCTTCCTCTACAAATGGATACTTTTCCTACACTTTAATTAAACCACTACAATTTAGCTAAGGAATAAATTTCGTAGACCTTAATTTTTAAAAAAACTGATTTACGTTCGTCACTCCAAAACAGTAGAATATCACTTCATATTGCACGTTCGTCAAAAAGATCAGACCATAATTATTCTTTTTTACCTTCTTTGTTTTTGATTGTCAGGCTTGCTGAATGATAATTATGGTTCGAAGAACGTAGAAAACATTATATAAACTTTTATGAAATCTAAATTTATTTTCTTTTTTCTGTTTGTACCCTTTTTAGCTTTTAGTCTAACACGGGATAATGCGGGTTCACAAGGTAATGCTGGTGCCGTATCCGGATTTTTTGAAACGTATAATCCAATTAATTATCCTGCTGGTGCTGGAAGTTGGTGGCATTTGTTAGATGTTAGGCATAGCAACGCAGAAAATAATTATGCCATGCAATTTTCTGGCAGCTTCTTCGATCAGAACCTATTTTTTCGGAAAACGAATAATAATGCCGGTCAGCCCTGGTCTAAAATACTATTGCAAACGGATGGTAAATCAATAGTGGACGGACAGGCATCATTTTCTTACGGTAATACCAATATGGGTGGTTACAGCTGGACCAATGCGGTTCTCAATACAAACAGCATCGAGATCGTAAATAATAACAGCACGGTTAATCATTCTTCACCTACGCTTGCCTTTCACCGTTATGGCAGCGGTGGGCCACAATTCAGGCTTGCTGCCGATGGATCAAATGTACTTTACCTGGAAAGTTCTGGCGAAAACTCGGCAAGATCACCTGCGCCTTACGGCGGTGGTCCGAACAACTATTTCAGCAGACTTTATGTAGATGGTGGCATGGTTACGGCCGGAAATATAGGCATCGGAACCTCAAGCCTTACCGAAAAGTTAAATGTGGAAGGTAAAATCCAGGCACGGGAAATTAAAGTGGAAGCGACCAACTGGCCGGATTATGTATTTCTACAAGATTATCAATTGCCTACACTTACTCAGATAGCTAAACAAATCAAGCTTAATGGCCACTTTCCGGATATACCATCCGCAAAAGAAGTGGAAGCCAATGGGATTGCGCTGGGTGAAATGGTGATTTTACAGCAAAAGAAAATAGAAGAATTAACCATTTATCTTATTGAATTAAATAAGAAAGTAATCAGCTTAGAATCGGCAAAAAGAAAGATAATAATGATGTCCACAAAAGATTTAAGGTTACTAAAGTAGATTACTTTACTATCTAATACTTTTTCGAGAATTGAATAACATTAGAAAATAAAACATACAACGTTAAATGAAAATTATGAAATTGCATCTTATTTTATTATTTCTTTCAACTCAGCTTTTCTTAAACGAAATTTGTATCGCTCAGGTTGATCTTCCAAAGATTATTCCTCCATCTCCAGATGTAGCGAGCTTGCTTAGATATGCTGAAATTCCTGTAGCACATAGTACGGGTGTTCCAGAGATAAACATTCCTATATATACGGTTAATGCTGGCAAAATTTCCTTACCAATAAGTTTATCATATCATGCAAGTGGTATAAAAGTTAGAGATATAGCGAGCATTGTTGGTTTGGGATGGTCTCTTAATGCCGGTGGAACTATTGCCAGGACAGTTCTTGGCAGAAGAGATGAGAGCGAAGATTATGTTGCACCATATAAAACCACCGATGAGTTACAAACAGCGAGAAGCCTTGTAAATGGTTATAGCGACGCTATAGATCTGATTAACAAATATCAAAACATGAATAAAGGCAATTTCGAAACTCAAAGTGATAGGTATGCTTATAATTTTAATGGAAAGAGTGGTATTTTTAGATTTGACTGGCTTAATGGAGATGTTCACCTTATTCCTTATGCACCATTAAAAATTACTAAAGAGTACATCAATAATGTTGTTTCGCCAACAAATTTATATTATGTTATCATAGATGAAAATGGAACTAAATATTTCTTCCAAAGCGGTGAAGTTACCTCTCAGGCTGGAATGAATCCAACAACTGCATGGAATCTTACAAAAATTTTGTCCGTAGATGGTAAGGATGAAATAAGACTTTATTATTCTACTGGTGAAGCTATTGTCCAGGTTTCAGAGTCCGTATCTGTTATTAAAAATCCAGGGAATAATGGATCACAAGGGCGACGTGTTGATCCTTCAACTAGCTTTTTAAGAACTCCAATAACCAGTCAGTATTTTCCCCAAAGATTGGATAGTATTGCCACAAACAATGCTCTAGTAAAATTTACTTATCAAGCAGATCGGCAGGATGGACGAGAGATGCGTCTTATCAGTATTTCAGTTAATGATAGAATATCTGGATCGCCTATAAAAAGCGCAAATTTTGGTCAAAGTTATTTCGGTACTAAGGAAGAACATACATTGAGATTGCGTATGGATCAATTACAGTTGCAGGGTGAGGCCAATACTGCTCCGGAAAATTATGCTTTTAGCTATAACAATAATGTTCCTCCAGGTTATTATTTCACCAGCGGCTATTTATATCCAGGAGGAAGCTCATTCCCTCCGTATATATTAGAAGATTATTGGGGCTACAGCGGTAGCGGTAGTGGTATACCAAGTGAGTTTTTAGGTTTTTTGAATTCATCTGAATTATCTCTTTATGGTGGGAATAGAAATCCCAGTACTATAAATATGCAAGATTGCATTCTTCAACAAATTACCTATCCATCTGGTGGACATACAGTATTTGAATTTGAATCTAACCGGACTAATAATCAGATGTTTTATAATTATCCTAATCAAGTTAACGCAAATGGTGGCATCGTAGGTGGTTTGAGGATAAAGCGGATTAAAAATTATTCTGATGCGACTTCATTAGCATTTCAAAAATCATATACTTATGACGCAATAGGCTCAGAACAAACGATTTCATCTATCCAGTTCTCTTATAAACAACCTGTTACGTACTATAGGTCAGATATGTCTCAAGGTGATTTTTATGGAGTTGATTATATTGGAGTAATTGTAAATGATGTTGCAATTTCTTCCAGTTTTTATCCACTTTCCATAATGGGATCTTCACCGCTTATTTATAATCAAGTTTCCGAATATCAAGGAACGGTTGATGATAATATTGGTAAAACTATATATACTTACACTATTCCGCCAGCGACAACACTTCAGTCATCAAATTTACTTAGCAGTCCGAGGTTTGTTAATGAGTTTACATTGGATAGGGGAATAAATAATCCTTTATTACAGACGAAAACAACTTTTAAAAAGGTTAATGGAGATTTTGTAAAAATTAACCAGTTGGAGAATAAATATTCTTTTAAAAGGACAAATGAATTTTTGACGGGAATCAGGGTTGATAAAGAAATGCAATTCACGGATTTAACTGGATATTATAGTCCTGATAGTTATGATACTTCTTATTTTTGGGATTATTTAAATTCCTATACATGGGAGGCTACTAAAGGATATGAAGATGTACCTGTACTCGATTCGACAATCACAAGTGATTTCTCTGATATATCGAATCCTATAATTCAGAAAACCAGCTTCAAGTATGAAAACCTGACACATTTACAGGTGACTCAAAAAGAAGTTTATGATGGTAAAGGTGGTAAGATTATTACTTTATTTCGATATCCTCATAATTTTTCTGACCAACAACCATATTCTGATATGGTGAATAACTATCATAATTGGTCTCAGCTCATAGAAAAATCTGATTATAGAAATAGTACGGATCCGGCAAATCTCATTGAAGCTACCAAAACAAACTTTATTGATTGGGGCAATTTGATTATTTCCCCAGGTTCTGTCGAAACTATGGGGAGAGGTGAGGATTACAAAACAAGGCTGTCATTTCAAGGATATTTCTCAAATGATAAGATCAAGGGATTTTCAATTCATGGGGGGGCTAGAACAAGTTATCTATATAGTTACAATTCCCAATACCCGATAGCAGAGATTAAGAATGCTGATTATGCAGTTATTGAAAGTCTTTTAACCACAACCTCTATTGAACTATTCAGCAATAAGGTTAACCCTGACAAGGTGGCTATTGATTCTTTCTTGGCACCATTGAAAGCAAACCTACCTAACGCTTTTATTACCACCTACACCTACAAACCTTTAATTGGCATGACCAGCATGACGGATCCGAAAGGGATGACGACAACCTATGAATACGATGATTTTGGTCGTTTGAAATGGGTAAAGGATCAGCATGGTAATATTGTAAAGGAAAATACTTATCACTATAAAAATTAAGGCCTCATGAACATACAGATTAAACAGTTGATTACGGGTTTTTTCCTGCTCATCTGCATGCAACAGGTGAGTGCCCAGTTGGTAGTTAGCCAATATAACAATGAGTCGCAAATCAGTGCGCCAAGCAGCGTTACGCTGGTGAATGGTTTTCATGCCACCGGAAATGTCCGCATCTTCACGACAGGGATTACTTATCAGAATTGCGATGCGCAGGTTTCAAACCCAAGTAATGACCAGAACTATATCCTGACGCGTACTTTTCGCGAACCAAATGTGAACAATAATAATGTAGGCACTATCCGCGGAATCTGCGGGGAAAACCAGACGATCCAGTATTTTGACGGTCTGGGCCGGCCTTTGCAAACGGTTCAGTTAAATGGGACTTTAGCAGGACATGATTTGGTTCAGCCATTCGCTTATGATGCTTTTGGCCGTGAAACAATCAAATACCAGGCCTATTCGGTATGGCAGAACAAAGGTGCTTATCGTTCAGACGCAATCAGCGGTGGTGGCCAGGCTGGTTATTATACGAGTCCCCCTTCTGGCATCAAGGCTACTGGTACACCTTTTTCACAGACAGTTTTTGAGGCCAGTCCGCTGAACCGGGTACTGGAGCAGGGCACCCCGGGTGATGCCTGGCAGCCTGTGGCAAACAGCAATGCCGGGCATACCCTAAAAATGGAATATGGAACGAATACATATAATGATGTAAAACTCTGGCAAATTAATAGCACCGGTAACGGAGCGGTTGCCTCGGTTTATTTACCAGGAAAATTGTATAAAACCATCAGTAAAGATGAAAACTGGACCTCAGGCAATGCCGGTATTACCGAAGAGTTTAAAGATTTTGAGGGTCGTGTGGTATTGAAACGGGTATGGGAAAGCAATGATAAAAGCCTGAGTACCTATTATGTTTATGACGACCTTGGTAACCTGCGGTATGTGCTTCCGCCTGCAGTAAATGCAGGCAGTGACCGTTCGGCTGAGATCACCAGCTTTGATGAAGGAGGGGATGCTTTTAATGATTTCATTTATGGTTATCATTATGATGGCAGAAAAAGGGTGATCAGGAAAAAAGTGCCTGGCAAAGGATGGGAAGAACTAATTTATAACCCACTTGACCAGGTGGTATTTACCCAGGATGCGATTCAGGCCGGAAGCCAGGAGCGTTCATTTACTAAATATGATGCTTTAGGTAGAGTAACAATGAATGGAGTAGAAAGTGGCCATGGAAGAACACGTGAGAGCATCCAGGAAGAAATCAACAATTACCAGGGTGTTTATTATGATTCGAGAAGTACAGCCAATCCTGAGGGTCATGGCTATGATTATGCCAGTACGCCGGCTTACTGGCCAAAGATGCGGGTAGATGTGGTTAACTATTATGATAATTATGAAAATATACCCAATCTTCCAAACAATGAATCTGGCAGTTATAGCGGTATGACTAAAGGATTATTAACTGCGCAAAAGGTTAGGGTTTTGGGGACAGATGATTTCCTCTGGACGGTAAACTATTACGATAATGAAGGCAGGGTGGTTAAGGTCTATAAACAGCATTACCTTTCAGGAAGCATTAGCGCATCGAACTATGATGATATTACCAATAGCTATAGTTTTGTTGGCGAGCTTAATTCAAGTACCCGGGTTCACCATGCCAATGGTGCTGCCACTACGATTACAGACCGTTATGAATATGATCACACCGGGCGCCAATTAGCTACCTTTCAAAAGATCAACGATCAGGCAGAGGTTGTTTTAGCACACCAGGTTTACAATGAATTAGGGCAGTTGAAAGAAAAGAAACTACATAACGACCATCAGTCAACAGCATTTGCCTATAATGAACGCGGCTGGATGACGGGAAGCAGTAGCAATGAATTCAGTATGGAACTGCGGTACAATGAGAATATCACAGGTGAGGCAGATGCGCAGTTCAATGGCAACATTGCCAACCAGCTTTGGGGGCAGGGAAACAGTCTTCCTTACAGTTTCAGCTACAGGTATGATAAACTGAACAGGCTTAAAAAAGGGATTACGGCAGGCCTTACCAACGTGATGAGTGAGCAGATGGAATATGATGTGATGGGGAACTTCAAATGGCTATCACGAGATGGTGGCAATGCAAATCACTATGATTATCCACATGGGAACCAGTTATGGTATGTGGCCTACGTTACCAATGGTTATGCCTATGATGCGAATGGCAACGCCACCACCGATGGACGATCTGGTTATTCTATTCAATATAATCACCTGAACCTGCCAAAGTATATACCTGATGTCAAACTTACGTATACCTACGATGCTACGGGTAGGAAGCTAAGTAAAAACAGCAATGGCTCGTTTCGGAACTATATTGATGGAATTGAGTATAAACCTGACGGTACTATTGATTTTATTCAGACAGCTGAAGGCTTAGCTCAGAATAATGGAGGAACCTATACCTACCATTACAATCTTTCCGATCACCTTGGAAATGTGAGATATAGTTTTGATGTTGCTAATGGAGTGATGGGAAAATTAGAGCAAACTGATTATTATCCTTTTGGCATGAAGAGAAATACATTTGCAAGTGGTGCAAACAATAAATATCTTTACAATGGTAAAGAGATGCAGGATGAGCTGGGCCCTCCCGGACAGGAAGGTCATTATGATTACGGTGCAAGGTTCTATGATCCGGTAATTGGAAGGTGGAATGTTGTAGACCCACTTTCTGAAAAAATGAGGAGGTATAGTCCTTACGTTTATGGGTTTAATAATCCTATTAGGTTCGTTGACCCCGATGGGATGATGCCTAATGATTGGGTAAGGGGTAAAAATGGTATTTACTGGGACAAGAATGCGACATCGCAATTTACTACAAAATCGGGAGAAGAGTACATCGGTTCTAAATGGTCGGATGTTCAAAATTATATCGCTAGTAATACACCACAGCAGGATGGACCGAGGCTAAGTGCAGGAAAACCAGTTTCTAAGGCAGAAATGGTTCGAAGAGAGCTGGCTTATAATCAATCTCAACAGGTAATCGACTATCAGGATATGTCTCAGCCGACCACGAGTTTGGCCATTGGTAAAAATGTAGTGGAGTTCTTTGCTGTTGAATATGCTGGTGCTAAAATTTTAAGCGGAGCAAGCAAACTGTATGAAACATTTAGGGGCTCATCTGGAGTTTTGGACGGGTCATTTTCTGTTTCTAATTGGGCAGGTTATCCAGCTGGCGGAATACAGCCTTCTGGGCCATTCAGATTGTTAGAGGGTGCAGAATATACAACAGCAAGGGAATTGGCAAATTCCACGAATAGGGCAATGCGCAAAGCTAATCCAGAAATGTTCAAAGGTTTACAGATACACGAAATACAGCCTGTGAAATTTGGAGGAAGCCCAACCGATATCTCAAACAAAATATTCTTAACACCTGCTCAACACGCTCAATATACAAATTATTGGAATTCGATGATGAGGAGTATTAAATAAATAAGATATGGGAATAGTAGACAAAAACAATCCACCTTTGGATAGTGAGATAAGTTCTTTTTTAAGCAAAATAGACTTTCAATTACCAAGTGGGTTTATAGATTTTTTTAAAGATGCCAATGGTGCAGATGTAAGTACAGATGATAAATTCGTAGCCTTGTGGGCTTTGACAGATATGGTGCAGTTAAATAAAGAATATAATGTTGAAGAATATGCTCCTGAATTTTTTGTGTTTGGTTCTGATGGCGGGGATACTGCATATGCAATAGAAAAAAGCACAGGAGATATTTATGAGATGCCGTTTATAGGTATGTCAAAAGAAGAAGCAAAATATATTAGTAAAACATTTACTGCTTTCATTGAAGAATTATAGTTGATTTGAAGATTGAATAACACAAAAGCCACTTTCGGGTGGCTTTTGTGTTAAAGTACTATTTAGCGAATGCCTTTTTTGTCTTGAAGTTCTGTATGTAGGTATCGATTACGTTGAAGAGAACTGACTGTGTATCTGCATCCATTTTCTGTATATCGTTGATGCGTTCCACGGTTTCCTTTTCGTAGGATGCGTTCTCGCCCTCTCCAATCAAAAAATCCACCGTTACCTCGAATGCTTTGGCCATCTTTGCCACCATCTCTATGGATGGCAGGTTCTCGTTTCGCTCGTACTTTCCGATGATTTCACGAGATGCCCCAATCTGCTGTGCAAGGTCGCCCTGCGACCAGTCCCTGGTCTTTCTGAGCGTGATTATCTTGCTTCCGATGTTTAATGTATTACTCATATCCAACCGTTGTTACAATGAAAATGTAAATATAAGAGAACTTTATTGCATAAAAAAGTAAGGTGTTAGTTGCGTAAATGAGAAATAGTTTATTGTTTTGTGAAACAAGTTACACATCAAAATCTTTTTAAACTTTTTTTTGTACGATGGTCAAACTCATTTCAGAAAATCCGGAGCTGTTAATCTACATCGATGGAAAAATCCATATCACGGTACTTGGCGGAATAAAACTAACTGGATTGGACAGGTTAAAAGTGACTTTGAAACTGAGCCTAACAGGAAAGTCAAACACGGCCTACCGCCACAACCTCGACCTGTACAACGGCATCCAGACAGAGCAGTTGATTGAGAAAGCCTCTGAAATGTTGGATGTGAGCACAAGTGAAACCAGCCAAATCATCAACAGGTTGATAACCGAACTGGAAAACTACCGGGCGCAACGATTGGAGGAAATGAAGCCCAAACAGCCCGAAAAAAGGGAGCTATCAGAAGCGGAACGGAGACAAGCAATAACCTTTCTAAAATCAGCAAATCTTTTACAGCGTACAAAGGAAGCGATAAAATTGAGCGGACTGATTGGCGAGGAAACCAACAGCATGATTGCCTACCTGACCTATACGAGCAGGAAACGCCACGTACCATTGCACCTGATGTGCCTTGGCGCAAGTGGAACAGGTAAAACTTGGCTACAGGAAAAAGTATCTGAACTGATGCCGGAGGAAGATAAACTAGAAATTACCACGCTCAGTAGCAACGCTTTTTATTACTTCGGACGTGAGGAACTGAAACACAAACTGCTATTAATTGAAGACCTGGACGGAGCAGAAAGCGTACTCTATCCGTTAAGAGAGCTACAGAGCAAACGAAAAATAAGCAAGACCGTTACACTTAAAGACAACAAAGGTAACCTTAAAACGGTTACGCTAAATGTTGAGGGTCCAGTCTGCGTGAGCGGTTGTACCACCCCTAGCTGGCGCACGCGTATCGCGTGTGAGAGATGAATAAAGTTGTAGCAAAAATGTCGGGCTTTACTATTTACTTTGCGAAAGCTCAAATCTGCCTATGAGAGAAGTAAGATGAACCATAAACTATGCTATTTTTTAAAAAGCCTCCGCTATACTAATATAAAATCCACTCTGGCGTTTTTCATTGGCCCTTTTTTCACCAATACCATAATCTAAACGGATACTGATACCTTTTTCCGGATCAAAGAAATACCTCAAACCTGCACCGTAATTAGGTTTAAATGAACGGATAGAAAAATGATCAATGCCCCAAACTGTTCCGGTTCCTCCGAAGGCTGTCGCACCAAAACGGTTACTGTACCGGTACCGCAATTCGGCCTGAAAGGCCAGGAGGTTTTCATCACGGTAACGTCCGCCATAATAGCCGCGCATCATTTCATCATTGCCCATTTGCGGAAGAAGGTAAACAGGTGTGTTTTTACCCATAACGGTATTGTATAAGCCCTGCATCCCAATGGCAAAACTTTTATTTAATTTCCAGAAGTTCCGTGCATCAATTTTGATCTGGCTGCCGGTAAAGTTGTCTGTTGAGAAAACAGCGGGCGCATATTGGTACGTACCCCTTATAAAGAAGCCTTTTGTGGTGTAATTATTATTGTTTCTCGAATCATAACTTTGTGATACGCCTACATAAAAAACACTTCCTGATCTGTTATTATAATACGCATCACGACTAAAAATGCCATCAGCTACCAAATCGCGGTATTTATAATTCTCAAAACCTAAAGAAACGCCCGTATAGGCTTTCGGTAACAGTTGTTTCTCGGCCTGAAGCAATATTTTAATCTGTTGCTGGATGAGTTTGTCTTCATTCGTTTCTTCGGTGCTGTTTCCAATACCATAAAAATTAAAGGGCATCCGTTTGAAACGTAACTCTCCTATATAATGTAGCGTATTACCTTTGCCCCAGATGTCAATCATGGAACTCATGTTATAGGCTTTCAAAGTAGAATAGTTCAGGTTAAGTGTAATTGATGAAGGGCGGTTAAGCGTATCCTGCCGGTCAGCATAAAAGCCAACAATAGCACCCACGCCAAACTGAAATCCAGTTTCCTGGGCATAACCAAATGAAGGGATGGGTAAAAAACTCGCTTTTCTCAGCGTATCTTTCTCGTTAGAAAGCATTTTTTTTATCAGTTTCATTTGAGCCAATGCGCTTCCACACAGGATTACAAATACTAAGAGGAAATAAATTTTTTTCATCGCCGCAAATTAACTGAATTTTTATTTAAGATTTATTGATTCGTGGGTCAATGGTTCATTAGTCCTTGTTCTTTATTCCTTACTCTTTGCTCTTTCTTCCTTGCTCCTTACTCTCTGTTCCTTACTCTTTGTCGCATAAGATGATTTACTTTGCCTGCCTTGCGAAAAACTTTGCAGCCTTTGCGGTTAAATTTCAAGCTAAATGCCTATTTTTGCGCCAAATAAGACAAAACAAAATGAGCAATACAAGAGGACCGATATCTCAGTTTATGGAGCGCAATTACCTCCATTTTAATGCTGCTGCTATGATGGATGCGGCTAAAGGTTATGAAACGCATTTGGATGAAGGTGGTAAAATGATGATCACGCTCGCTGGTGCGATGAGTACTGCAGAATTGGGTATTTCCCTTGCGGAGATGATCCGCCAGGATAAAGTAGCCATCATTTCTTGTACAGGTGCCAATCTGGAAGAAGATATTATGAACCTGGTTGCCCACTCACACTATAAACGCGTACCCAACTATCGTGATTTAAGTCCGCAGGATGAATGGGATCTTTTAGAAAACCATTACAACCGGGTTACGGATACTTGTATTCCGGAAGAAGAAGCCTTCCGTCGCCTGCAAAAACATATTCATAAAATCTGGAAAGATGCAGATACGGCTGGAGAAAGATATTTTCCGCACGAGTTTATGTACAAAATGCTTTTAAGTGACGATTTGGAGCAGTATTATGAAATTGATCCGAAAAATTCATGGATGCTGGCTGCAGCAGAGAAGAACTTGCCGATTGTTGTTCCGGGATGGGAAGATTCTACCATGGGTAACATTTTCGCCTCTTATGTGATGAAAAAAGAGTTACAGGCTACAACCATGAAAAGTGGTATTGAATATATGGGCTGGCTGGCCGATTGGTACATTGCAAACAGTGGCGGCAAGGGCATCGGATTTTTCCAGATTGGTGGCGGTATAGCCGGTGATTTCCCTATCTGTGTGGTGCCGATGTTATATCAGGATATGGAAATGGAGAATATTCCTTTCTGGAGCTACTTCTGCCAGATCTCAGATTCTACTACCTCATACGGATCTTATTCAGGTGCGGTACCAAATGAAAAAATAACCTGGGGTAAATTGGATATCCATACGCCAAAATTCATTGTAGAAAGTGATGCGACGATTGTTGCACCACTAATGTTTGCCTGGATATTAAAACAATAAGAAGTAAAACTGAATAATACAAATTGATTCGGTGATGCCCATTTATGATCATGATCAAAATGGGCATTTTTATTGCCTGAATGGCTAGAATCGACATTTGTTTAGAATGATTATAAATTGTATTTCCGGTCACTATTATGTCATGGGATTTATTAATAAGTTATACTTTTGTTCAAGTTTTGATGGGGCTATCTTGGTTCAGGCATCAATTTCACAACAAAAAGTAAATTAAATAAGTATAAAGTGTTCATTATGAGAGATATCTCGATGATTTTAAAAAGCGTTTGGAAGTCGTTATTCGTATTTTCAGCAGTTTCTGTAATAGCGGTTTCGACTGTTAACGCGCAGGATGCTAAAGAGGGGAGAACGCTTTTCAAGGCTAAATGTTCGTCATGCCACGCCTTAGATGCGAAATTAGTCGGTCCGGCCTTAACCGGAGTAACCGATCGCCATTCAGAAGAATTCCTTTTAAAATGGATTCCTAATTCTCAGGCGTTAATCGCATCCGGTAATCCGGAAGCTGTTAAATTGTACAATGAAAACGGAAAAGTTGCCATGACTTCTTTCCCTGAATTAGACGAAGCTAAAGTAAAAGATATCTTAGCCTATATTCAGGAAGGTGAGCCGAAACCGGTTCCTGGTACTGGAGATGCTGCAGGTGCTTCAGCTAAAGATGAAGGTACTTCAGGTTTATCTATCGCAGGTATTGTGGCCATTGTGGTTATCGCCATCGTGATTTTGGTGATTTTAGGTCGTGCCAGCAAATTATTGGAGCGCTTAATTCTTCAGAAACAAGGCATTGAGATTGAAGAGGATGTACCCTTGAAAGTGGGCGTTCGTAAAATGTTTAAAAACAAGAAGTTCGTGATGTTCTTCATCTTGTGTTTAATCATTGCATTAGGTTCATTCGGTTGGATGGGGATGTGGAATACAGGTGTTCACACCGGTTATCAGCCAGTACAACCCATTAAATTCTCTCATGAATTGCATGCCGGAGTTAACCAGATTGATTGTCAGTATTGTCACAATGGTGCCTTTAAATCTAAAAATGCAACCATTCCGTCATTAAACGTTTGTATGAACTGCCATAAAGCGGTACAGGCAAGAGATAAATATGATGGTGAGATTTCTCCGGAGATTAAAAAAATCTACAATGCTTTGGGTTATGATCCTGAAACGCAGAAATACGATGAAAGTAAATCAAAACCAATGGAGTGGGTGCGTGTGCACAACCTGCCTGATTTTGCTTACTTCAATCACTCTCAGCACGTAGTGGTTGCAGAGGATGCCATTCGTAAAGCAAAAGGTTTACAACCAACTGAACCAGTATGTTTTGCTTGTCACGGTCCGGTTAATACTATGGAAGAGATTTATCAATACTCTCCGTTAACCATGAAATGGTGTATTAACTGCCATAAGGAAACTGATATTTCCGGACAGAAAAATAATGCTTTCTATGTGAAGGTAATCGAAGCGCACGAGAAAATTAAAAAAGGCGAAAAAGTTACCCCGGCATTATTGGGTGGTTTAGAGTGTGGTAAATGCCACTATTAATAGATAGAGTTTAGTAAGAACGTTCGAATAAACAGTAATATAGCTTAAATGGAAAGCAACAAAAAATACTGGAAAGGCTTAGAGGAGTATAACAATACACCCGATTTTGTTAAGAATAACAAAAACGAATTTGCCGAGCCACTTCCAATAGAAGATGTTTTAAATGAAGCAGGGTTGAGTACCGTTACCCCACGCCGCGACTTTTTAAAGGCGTTAGGTTTTGGTTTGGGTGCAGTTACTTTGGCTGCATGTCAAACAGCCCCGATTCATAAATCTATTCCTTATCTGGTAAAGCCTGAGGAGGTTACGCCAGGTATTCCCAACTATTATACCTCAAGCTTTAATGGCCAGAGTATCTTAGTGAAAACAAGAGAAGGCCGTCCGATCAAAATTGAACCAAATCCTAATGCAGGTGAGTTCAATTGCGGAACAGACGCCAGAGCACAGGCTTCAGTTTTAGATTTATATGATGTATCTAAACTTAAGGCACCGGTGCTTAAAAATGAAGAAACCACCTGGGCTAAATTAGATGGTTTTGTTAAAACAGAACTGGCTAAAGCACAGGCTTCAGGTAAAAAGATTCGTATTGTAGCGTCAACTGTAAACAGTCCTTCTACCAATGCAGTTATTGCACAATTCATTACGAAATATCCTGCTGCCAAACTGGTTCAGTATGATGCGGTTTCTTATACCGGGATCATTCAGGCCAATCAAAACAGTTTCGGAAAAGCGGTTTTACCAAAATACAATTTTAATCAGGCAGATTTAATTGTGAGCTTTGGTGCAGATTTTCTGGGCACATGGATCAGTGGTGAAGAGTATACTGCGCAATACACTTCAAACCGTAACTATAAATCTCTAGCAGGTAAAAAAATGAGCCGCCACATTCAGATTGAAAGTGGTATGAGCTTAACAGGTACCAATGCAGATACCCGGGTTCCGGTAAAATTATCTGAAGAGGGACCTGCTTTAATTGCTTTATATAATGCCATCACCGGTCAGTCACTGCCAGGTGGTACGTTAGGAAACAATACCACTGCTGATAAAGTAATTAAGTTAGCTGCAAAAGAATTAACTCAAAATAAAGGTAAAGGCCTTGTGGTTTGTGGTTCGAACGATGTTTCTACTCAAATCCTTGTTAATGCCATTAATGCTGCAATCGGCAGTTATGGTACGACTATCGATTTAGATAATCCTTGCTATTTATATGCAGGTAATGATGCTGAATTTAATGGTTTAGTGGCCGAAATGAGTCGTGGTGAAGTTGGTGCAGTTTTATTCTTAAACAGCAACCCGGCTTATGACTACCTGGATACAAAGAAATTTGAGGCTGCATTGAAAAATGTTCCGGCTAAGATTTCTTTTGCAGACAGGGCTGATGAAACGGCTTCACTTTGTGATGCCATCGCCATCAACCACAATTATTTAGAATCCTGGGGTGATGCAAATGCTTACGAAGGATATTATTCGATCGTTCAGCCAACCATCAACCCGGTTTTCAACAGCCGCCAGGCAGAAGAAAGTTTACTGGTATGGGCTGATGCTTCGGTAAAAGATTACTATCAGTTTGTGCGTAGCAACTGGGAAACTAAAATGCTGCCTGCACTTGGTTTAAAATGGAACGATGTACTGGAAAAAGGTGTGATCAATGTGGCACCAAAAACTGCTGCAGCGTATTCATTCACACAATCTGTAGCACCTGTTGCAGCTTCAATTTTAAACAGAAGCAAATCTTTAGCGAAAGACATCGAGTTACAGGTGTATGAAAATATCCCAATGCGCGATGGTAAAAATGCCAATAATGCATTCTTACAGGAGTTACCTGATCCGGTTTCTAAAGTAACCTGGGATAACTATGTGGCCATTGCACCAAAATACGCTGAGAAATTAAAAGTTAAAGAATTTGACGTGGTTACTGTAAAAGGTACAAACGGATATTCAATAGATTTACCTGTATTGATCCAACCCGGACAAGCACAGGGAACTGCATCCATCGCATTGGGTTATGGCCGTACTAAAGTCGGTAAAGCTGGTAACGAAGTGGGTAAAAATGCTTTCCCTTTTGTTTCTTTTGTAAACGGTACCATGCAGTATGCTACTTCAGTAACCATTACGCCAACAGGCGGTTACTATGAGTTGGCGCAAACACAAACACACCACTCTTTCGAAGGTCGTGCAGTAATTAAAGAGGCTACTTTCAAAGAATACTTAAAAGATCCTGCTGCCGGTAACGAAAAAGGAGAGCACAAAGATTATGATCTTTGGGATCAGTATGAGAAACCAGGAAATAACTGGGTAATGGCCATTGATCTGAATGCCTGTACGGGTTGCGGATCATGTGTAGTGGCTTGTAATGTTGAAAATAATATTCCTGTTGTAGGTCGTGACGAGGTTCGCCGCCGCCGTGAAATGCACTGGATTCGTATTGACCGTTATTACAGTTACGAAACAAAAGATGGTGATGTAACCAGGGAAAAAGAAATTGCAAAACTGGAAGACCTGGATCATGTTTCTGTTGTTCACCAACCGATGTTGTGTCAACATTGTGACCACGCACCTTGTGAAACGGTTTGCCCGGTATTGGCAACAGTACACTCTTCTGATGGTTTAAACCAAATGGCGTATAACCGTTGTGTAGGTACCCGTTACTGTGCAAATAACTGTCCGTACAAAGTTCGTCGCTTCAACTGGTTCAACTACTGGAATGATTCACGTTTTGATAACTATTTAAATAACGAGTTTACACAATTGGTTTTAAACCCTGATGTCACTACACGTTCACGTGGGGTAATGGAAAAATGCTCGATGTGTATTCAGCGTATCCAGGCAGGTAAACTAACAGCCAAATTACAGAAACGTCCGTTAAAGGATGGTGATATTAAAATGGCTTGTCAAGAAGCATGTTCAGCAAATGCAATTGTGTTTGGTGATGCAAACGATCCTAATTCAGAAGTTTCAAAAGCTTTACGTTCTGAGCGTATCTATTACGTATTGGAAGAAATCAACGTGAAACCAGGTATCGGATATATGACTAAAATTAGAAATACAGATCCATCAGTACAAGCGTAAGCTTTAGCATAAAGAAAATACAAATTATGTCAGGACATAACGAATCAATACTTAGAGAACCATTAATTACCGGCGATAATATCACGTATGCTAAAATTACGGATGATATTTTAGGACCGGTAGAAAATAAGCCAAATAAAGCCTGGTGGATTGGGTTCATTTTTGCCTCATTAGGTGCTTTACTTTGGGTAGTAGCAGTAAGCTATACTTTCTGGAATGGTATCGGTGCATGGGGTTTAAATAAAACTGTTGGATGGGCTTGGGATATCACCGGTTTCGTGTGGTGGGTTGGTATCGGTCACGCTGGAACATTAATTTCAGCAGTACTATTACTTTTCCGTCAAAACTGGCGTAACTCCATTAACCGTTCTGCAGAGGCGATGACGATCTTCGCCGTTATTTGTGCCGCTACTTATGTGGTATCACACATGGGCCGTCCGTGGTTAGCATACTGGGTTTTACCTTTACCCAACCAATTCGGTTCACTTTGGGTAAACTTTAACTCCCCATTGGTTTGGGATATGTTTGCCATCTCCACTTATTTCTCTGTATCCTTATTATTCTGGTATACAGGTTTGTTGCCGGATATTGCAACCATTCGCGACCGTGCAGTGGGTACACGCAGAAAAATCTATTCTATCTTCTCTTTCGGATGGAGTGGAAGTGTTAAGACATGGCAACGTTTCGAAGCGGTATCATTAATTTTAGCCGGTATCTCTACACCACTGGTACTTTCGGTACACACGATTGTATCCATGGACTTTGCAACATCCGTAATTCCCGGATGGCACACCACGATCTTCCCTCCGTACTTCGTAGCTGGGGCCATTTTCTCCGGATTTGCGATGGTGTTAACTTTATTGTTGGTTGCCCGTAAGGTATTAGGCCTTGAAAACTACATCACCATGTTCCACATTGAGTCGATGAATAAGATCATCATCCTAACCGGATCTATCGTTGGTGTGGCATACTTAACAGAATTTTTTATTGCCTGGTATTCTGGTTCAGAATATGAGCAATATGCCTTCATCAACAGATCTACCGGTCCTTACTGGTGGGCATACTGGATGATGATGACCTGTAACGTTATTTCACCGCAATTACTTTGGTTCAAGAAGATCCGTTTAAGCATCCGTGCCACCTGGATTTTATCGATCGTGGTAAACATCGGTATGTGGTTTGAACGTTTCGTAATTATCGTCACCTCATTACACCGTGATTATATTCCTTCAAGCTGGGCCATGTTCTATCCAACCTGGGTTGATGTAAGTGTATTTGTGGGTTCAATCGGCTTATTCTTTACATTGTTCTTATTATTCTTAAGGGTATTGCCTTCAATTGCTATCGCGGAGGTTAAATTGTTATTGAAATCTGCAAGTGAGCAGGCCAAAATGAAGCAGATTAAAGAAGGTCATGAGAATAAAGAATACGTTGCTGAATACGTAGAGTCTTTACAGAAATTTGATAGTGTTAAACAAGAAGATTACGCAAAAATATAACAATGAGTAATATCAAATATATTTTAGGCAGTTTTGGCGATCCTGATGAAATGATGCATGGCATCGAAAAGCTTCAGGAAAATAACATCAGCATTCATGATGTATACACCCCAATGCCTATCCACGGAATAGAAGCCAAATTGGGAATTAAAAGATCCAGAATTGATATCGCAGCATTTTGCTTTGGTATTACCGGAACCTGCGCAGCATTTGCATTGATTTATTTCTGTGCGGTGATTGATTGGAAAGTTAATATTGGTGGTAAACCATCCTTTGCCTTACCGGATTTTATTCCGATAATGTTCGAGTTGACGGTACTATTCTGTGCTTTCGGTATGGTATTAACCTATTATGCATCTACGCATTTGTTTCCGGGAAGAGCACCAAGGGTAATGGATCTTCGTGCAACTGATGATCGTTTTGTGATCGCAATTGATGCAAAAGACAATGCAGCACATACAGTTATTGATGGATTATTAAAAGATGCAGGTGCTTTAGAAGTAAAGTATAATGAAAGGAAGTACATTAGCTATGAATAAGAATAAATTTGTTTATACGGCGTTTTTAGCTATTGCTTTTGCAACTACTTTCACCGCTTGTAAAGATAAACGCAGTACTGGTTTGGAATATGCCAGAAATATGTATGATCCGATTGCTTTAAATCCGGATCAGCCAGTTGATACGGCTCACGTACCTAGTTTTAAAGGTCATGCTGCCCAGTTGCCACCGGCAAATACAAAACCTGTAGGTTTTACAGAGTATGATGAATATCCGAATACTAAAGAAGGATATGAGGCCGCAGGTGTGAGCATGGTAAATCCACTACCGGTTGATACCCTGAATCTTGCAGCGGGTAAACATTTGTTTACTGTATTTTGCAGCCCTTGCCACGGTGAAAAAGGAGATGGACAAGGCCACCTGGTTAAGATTGAGAAATTCAGCGGTGTTCCTGCTTATCAAACAGGCGCTTCATCAAGAGGGGGTAACATGGTAGATCTTACCGCCGGTAAAATTTATCACACCATCACTTACGGTGTAAATAACATGGGCTCGCATGCTTCACAAATTACACCAACAGACCGTTGGAAAGTAGTGATGTATGTTCAACAATTACAAAAAGGACAATAGTAAAGCAGAATATAAATGGGAACTCACAATATTAATTTTAGTGAACAATTTGAGTTTACAGGGAAAGTAAAAACTTTAAGTATAGTTGGTATCGCTTTAGGTATCGCTGCTGTTGCTTATGGTTTTATTGCCGGCGATAAAGTGATGCATGAGCGTACTTTTGCCAACCTGTTGCTTATGGGATACTACTTTGCATGCGTTTGTATGTCGGGTATGTTTTTCCTGGCTGTTCAATACGTCGCACAGGCTGGTTGGTCTGCATCTATTTTACGTGTACCACAAGCAATGGCTAAAACTTTGCCAATTGCAGCTGTAATACTGGTTGTAATTATTTCAGCAGGTTTATATACACATAACTTATATCATCATTGGCATGCTGATGGATTAACCGATCCAAATAGCCCTAATTATGATTCATTGATTGCCGGCAAAGCCGTTTTCTTAAATGTACCATTCTTTTTAGGTCGCCAGGTTGTGTTTTTAGGTGTATACAGCATCTTTGCCATGCTTTTTGTTAAGTTATCATACAATGAAGATTTAGCAGGAGGTTTGGAATCATACAGAAAAGGATTTAAGAATGCCTGTATCTTTTTAGTGATTTACGGATTTACCACACCGATCTTCGCTTTCGATACCATCATGTCTTTAGAGGCACACTGGTTCTCTACCATGTTCGGCTGGTATAACTTTGCAGCGATGTGGGTGAGTAGTTTAGCCACTATCGCCATCATCCTGATCTTATTAAGAAGAGCGGGATACATGCAATGGGTAAACAATAGCCACTTACATAACTTAGGTCAGTTTATTTTTGGTTTCTCTATCTTCTGGACTTACGTTTGGTTTGCACAGTTCTTATTGATCTATTATGCCAATATGCCTGAAGAAACCGTTTATTTCTATAAACGTTTTGAATACTACAAATTTTGGTTCTTCTTAAACCTGGCGATGAACTTTTTAGCTCCTGTTTTATTGTTAATGGACAGGGATAACAAAAGAACAGATGTGAAATTATTGTTCGTATCTATTGTTGTGCTGTTGGGCCACTGGGTTGATTATTATCAAATGATTATGCCAGGTGCAGTTGAGGATGGACACAATGGATTTGGCGTGGTTGAAATCGGAACTGCAATTGGTTTCGTAGGATTGTTTACCTTTACGGTTTTAACATCATTGAGTAAAAAGCCTTTGATTGCGAAAAACCACCCATTATTACAGGAAAGTTTGCATCACCAACTTTAGCAGGTGATATTATAAGGGCAAATATTTATATTATTATTATAATTAGCAGTACAGCGTACTACTTTTAAGAAAATGAGTTTAAGAAAGTTTATCACGAATAAAACGACCGCAGCTTTGGCAGTACTACTTACTGTTTTTGCGAACACGAGCGCATTTGCGCAGGAGGCATCAGTAGCAGGTGCAGCAGCGGCACCGAAAGTTGATATGGGTGAGGTTTATAAATCAGTAATTTTTTATATTCTGATTTTCCTGGCCGTATGTTTATTCATTGCAATTATTGGTAAATCAATAAAAGTATATGAATTAAGCCGCGAAGCACAAGGTAAACCGGTAGGCATCAACTGGAACAGGGTACATGCCAGTTTATTTGCCTTGTTTCTGGTTTTAGGTTTATACGGTGTGTATTGGGAATATACCGTACATGGTTCAATGTTATTACCGGCTGCAGCTTCTGAGCATGGTAAGAAAATTGATGAAATGTTTAATTTAACTTTAATCATTACAACCATTGTATTTATCGCTACGCACATCCTGTTATTCGGATTTTCTTATATCTACAGGTATTCTGCTAAAAGAAAAGCTTACTACTACCCACATAATAACACCATTGAAAAAATCTGGACAATTGTTCCGGCTTTAGTGTTAACGGTATTGGTGCTGATGGGTTTCTTAACCTGGAGATCAATCTTCTTTAAAACTGAAGATCCAAACCATAAGCCTTTGCAAATTGAAGTTACTTCAGAGCAGTTCAAATGGTCTATCCGTTATCCGGGTGCTGACGGAATTGTTGGAGATAAGAACTATAAACTGACTACAGCAACAAATCAGTTGGGAATTGATTTTAAAGATATTCACTCCCGTGATGATGAGATGGCAGATGAAATGGTTATTCCAGTTGGAAAACCGGTTAAACTGATCTTAACCAGTAAGGATGTGATTCACAGTTTTTATATGCCACACTTCAGGGTACAATTGAATACTGTACCGGGTATGAAAACCTTCTTTGAGTTTACGCCAACCAAAACTACTGCTCAGATGCAGCAGGAAACAAATGATCCGAACTTTAAGTTTCTTTTCCTTTGTGCGAAAATCTGTGGATCTGGTCACTACAACATGCAGAAAGTTGTACGCGTAGTTTCGGATGCAGAATACAAAACGTGGATAGCTGAACAGAAAACATACTTAAATGATGATTTGAGAAAACAATTTAATTTGCCGGTTGCTCCTGCTGCCCCTAAAGCAGCATCAGATTCAACAGCTAAAGATTCAGCAGCTGTGAAACCAAACCAAATGGCTTTAAATAAATAATATACCGCAGAGCGAAAGAATTATGTCAACAATAGCATTACACGACGAACACAATCACGATCACGCTGATCATGGACACCACAAGGAAACGTTGATTTCCAAGTATATCTTCAGCATGGATCATAAAATGATTGCTAAGCAATTCCTAATCACGGGTATAATCATGGCAGTGATTGCGATGGGCTTATCAATATTATTCCGTATTCAACTGGCCTGGCCAGATCAAAGCTTCCCCTTCCTGGAAACATTTTTAGGAAAATGGGCTGAAGGCGGACGTATCAAGTCTGATTTTTATTTAGCCCTGGTTACCATTCACGGTACCATTATGGTATTCTTTGTGTTAACCGCTGGTTTAAGTGGTACCTTCAGTAACTTATTGATTCCATTACAAATCGGCGCCAGGGATATGGCTTCGCCATTCTTAAACATGCTTTCATACTGGTTCTTCTTTATGGCTTGTGTGATCATGATGTCTTCATTCTTCATTCAAACTGGTCCGGCATCAGGTGGATGGACAGTGTATCCGCCATTATCCGTAGTGGCTAAAGCCATGCCGGGATCTGGTATGGGTATGACTTTATGGTTGATCAGTATGGTACTTTTCGTTGCTTCATCTTTAATGGGTGGTATCAACTATGTCAGTACCATTTTAAATATGCGTACCAAAGGTATGGATCTTTGGAAAATGCCATTACCGATCTGGGCTTTCTTCTTAACCGCTATTTTAGGTATCTTATCATTCCCTGTACTTGTAGCCGGGGTGGTTTTAATGGTATTCGATCGTAGTTTCGGAACGAGTTTCTATTTATCAGACATCGTAATGGGTACTGATATTTTACCGAATGAAGGTGGTTCTCCAATTTTATGGCAACACTTATTCTGGTTCTTAGGTCACCCTGAGGTTTATATCGTAATTATGCCTGCTTTAGGTATTTCATCGGAGGTCATCTCAGTAAATTCCCGCAAGCCTATTTTTGGTTACCATGCCATGGTTTACTCCTTAATTGGTATTACCGTATTATCATTCATTGTATGGGGACACCATATGTTTGTAACCGGTATGAACCCATTATTAGGTGGTGTATTTATGATTACCACATTGATCATTGCGGTACCTTCAGCGGTAAAGACTTTTAATTATTTAGCAACGTTATGGCGTGGTAATATCCGTTTCACACCGGCCATGTTATTTGCCATTGGTTTGGTATCATTCTTTATCTCTGGTGGCTTAACCGGTATTTTCTTAGGAAATGCCTCTTTAGATATTAACTTACATGATACTTATTTTGTGGTTGCCCACTTCCACCTGGTAATGGGGTCTGCTGCGATCTTTGGTATGCTTGCTGGTGTTTATCACTGGTTCCCAAGAATGTTCGGTAGAATGATGAATGCTAAATTAGGTTACCTGCATTTCTGGTTAACCTTCATTGCTGCCTACCTGGTATTCTTCCCGCTTCACTTTTTGGGTTTAGATGGTGTACCGCGCCGTTATTATGCTTTCACTGAATTTGAATTCATGAAGAAATGGTTAACAGTAAACATATTTGTAACCTGGGCTGCTATTATGGCTGCACTTGCACAGGTAGCATTCCTATTTAACTTCTTCTACTCGATATTTAAAGGTAAAGTAGCTCCTCAGAACCCTTGGGAAGCCAATACTTTAGAGTGGACTGCTCCGGTAAAACACATTCACGGAAACTGGCCTGGAGAAATTCCAACGGTTTACAGATGGCCTTATGACTATAGCAAACCTGGTCATGATGCAGACTTTATTCCGCAAACGGTTCCTTTTTCTCAAACCATGAGCTCTAATTTACCTCATGATTTTGAAGGAAATGCAGAAGCCGAAAAAATACAGCAGGACTGGGAATTGGCTAATCCTGTTGAAGAAAACAAGGGCTAGTTAATTAGTCTTCAATACAATTTAAAAAGGGGTATCTGACTAAGTTTCTGCTTATCCGGATACCCTTTTCACATAAAAAGGTATATGATCAGCAGATCAGAGCAAAATTTTATCAGGATTAACTTTATAACCATTATTGTTACATTATTGGTTATACTGGCGGGCGGTATTGTCAGAAGTACAGGTTCTGGTATGGGCTGTCCTGACTGGCCAAAGTGTTTTGATCGGTACATTCCACCTACTGACATTTCGCAGCTTCCGGCAAATTACCAGCAGAAGTATGTTGAGGGAAGATTAAAGAAGAATGAAAAGTTTGCCAGGTACCTGGAAAGCATGGGTAAAACCGAATTGGCTGATCGCATCAGGCATGACAAAAGTATCACCATCCCTGAAGAGTTTAATCCAACCAAAACATGGGTAGAATATGTAAACAGGTTGGTCGGTGTAATGGCGGGTTTATTTTTGTTGCTGACACTGGTTTTTTCGTTTACTTACCGGAAGCGTGCCAAGCGCATCATTGTCTTAAGTATACTCAATATTTTTGTGGTAGGGTATCAGGCCTGGTTAGGCTCAATTGTAGTTTCCACTAATCTGGCACAATGGGTGGTAACGGTACACATGCTTCTGGCGCTGGTTATTTTAGCGATATCGATTTATACTTATAGTTATGCCAAGCAACTAAACAAAACACCTTCGGTAATTATGTACCGGATACTATGGTTGAAAGGATTTTTATTGTTTACAGTGGTATTAAGCATTCTTCAGATCGTGTTGGGTACAGAGGTTAGAGAATCTGTTGACGTTGTGGCTAAGTCACTATCAGGCGGATTAAGAAGCAGCTGGATATCCAGGTTGGGAGACATATTTTCTCACCACCGCGATTTAGCGATTCTGGTGATCGTCGCCAATGCCATCGTATATAAAATGGTGATCGATCGTTTTAGTGGTAAGGCGGCACCGTTGTTAACCGCACGATTTATTTTAGTAACGCTTCTTATTCAATTATTAAGTGGATTTGCACTGGCATATTTAGCTTTTCCACCGGCAGCGCAGGCCATACATATTTTGTTTTCTACGTTGTTATTCAGTTTACAGTTTTATCTCTACCTGTTGGTTTACCGGACAAGTACATATAAGCAATAATATTTAAGGAAGTTGAAACAATTTTTTTCAGATTTTTCTAAGCTCATTAAATTCAGGCTATCGTTTACGGTAGTGTTTTCTGCATCGATCTCATTTTTAATCGGACAGAAAATGCAGGTTGGCAGGGGACACATTCCGTCAATTGACTGGGCAAATTGGGGGATATTGATTGCCGGCGGGTTTTTGGTTACCGCAGCGGCCAATTGCTTTAATGAAATTATTGAGAAGGATTTGGATAAACTGATGACCAGAACAAAAGACCGCCCGATGCCTGCCGGCAGAATGACCACCGGACAGGGATTAATAATGGGGGTATTTATGGCTTTTCTAGGTACCTGGTTATTGGGTAAGCTGAACCTGGAAACCGGTTTGTTATCTGTGTTTTCCATTTTGTTATATGCATTTGTTTATACGCCTTTAAAGCGGAAATCGCCGATAGCCGTTTTTGTTGGTGCTATTCCGGGCGCTTTGCCACCATTGATTGGTTACCTGGCTGCTTTCGGAAGCCTGAAAGCAGAGATGTTTCATGAGGTTGATTACTGGGTTGCTGTTGTGTTATTCATGATTCAGTTTGTTTGGCAATTCCCTCACTTCTGGGCCATTGCCTGGGTATTGGATGACGATTATAAAAAGGCGGGTTTCCGGTTGTTACCCACCAAGAAAAGGGATAAGACATCGGCTTTGCTTACCTTCATCAGTACATTAATTTTGATTCCGGTAAGTTTACTGCCAACTATTATGGGTTTCGGTGGTTATTATGTGGCTGGTTTATCCTTAATTGCAGGCCTGATATTTAGCTGGCTCGCTTTTAAACTGTTAATGAACAGGGAACTGGCAGACGCCAGAAAAGTGATGTTCTGTTCATTTTTTTACATTCCAGCTGTACAGCTGGCTTTATTATTAAATTTTATAGCACAATAATTTTATGGTTCTAACAATGGAAAAGATCCAAGATACATTTGATCCAAAACCCCGGAAATTTATCGTCTGGCTTTTTGTGGTATCATCTACCATCATGTTTGGTGGCTTTACCAGCTATTACCTGGTATTTGCTGCATCAAAAGGTAAAGGCCATGGCTTGGTGTTACCTGATGCATTTATTTACAGCACGCTGGTGATTATTGCGAGCAGCATTACACTCGTGCTGGCTTCAAAAGCCATGCGAAAGCTAAACTTCAGCCTTCAGCGCAACATGCTGTGGTTAACGGTTATTCTGGCTGTTGTATTTGGCGTGATGCAGTTTAACGCCTGGAGCAGTATGGTTAGAACCGGTGCAACACTGGTAGGCAATAATGCCGCTATATCCTTTATCTATGTGGTATCGGGTTTACACTTGCTGCATATTATCGGCGGTGTTGGATTAATCATTAATGCATTGGTGGGCAGCTACAGAAATATTTCTCCGGCCAAAAGCAATTACCGGATGGAAATCGCTTCTATTTTTTGGCATTTTATAGATATCTTATGGATATATCTGTATGTTTTTTTACTTTTGAACCGTTAAATTTGTTAACAAACTATTATACTATTTCCAAATGAATTCAGTATCACAATTAGATCAAGTTAAAACCGGGCCATGGAATGGTGGCCGTTCTCCGTGGTCGGTAGAATATGGCAAAATCATGATGTGGTTTTTCCTTTTGTCAGATGCTTTTACCTTTTCTTCTTTATTAATTTATTATGGCGCACAACGCTTTTCTAAATTAACATGGCCTGATCCTGATTTGGTTTTCCAATCAATTCCAGGTATTAAAGATACTGGTGCACCATTGGTATTTGTGGGTATCATGACTTTCATCCTGATCATGAGTTCGGTAACAATGGTTTTAGCGGTTGAAGCTGGTCATCGCCGTGCAAAGAAGGAAGTGATCTGGTGGATGGTGGCTACCATTATTGGTGGTTTCATGTTCCTGGGTTGCCAGGCACTGGAATGGACACACTTACACCACGAAGGTTTCTGGTGGGGTCAAATTCCAACAGCTGAAGAATTGAAACACTTATTTACCGGTGATGTATCTTTAGTGGCGGCACAACAGTTTGCTAACTTATTTTTCACCATTACAGGTTTCCACGGTTTTCACGTATTCAGTGGTGTGGTCATCAACATCATTATTCTGATCATGACCATTAACGGTACTTTTGAAAGAAGAGGCCATTACTTAATGGTAGAAAAAGTGGGTTTATACTGGCACTTTGTTGATTTAGTATGGGTGTTTGTATTTACATTCTTCTATTTGGTTTAATTTATCATTTCTAAACATATTATCATGTCAGAACATCACGCACATACAGAAGGACACGAAGAGCATGCAGGTTTATCCAAAGGTAAAATCTGGCAGGTTTTCGGTATCCTTTTATTAATTACGATTATTGAATTTATCGTAGCCCTTTGGGTTTTGCCTAATGGCTACTTGTCTCACGCTATTGGGAACTTTGTTTATATCGCTTTAACCTTAGTTAAAGCTTTCTACATCGTTGCATACTTTATGCACTTAAAGTATGAAAAATTAGGATTACAGCTTTCCTTAACCGTATCATTCATTTTCATTATTTACTTTATTGTTTTAATGTTAATTGAAGGTGGATTTTTAAATATCCACATGATGAATCATTAATGAAAGGTAACACCATCAAAAAACTTTTAATCCTGGTAAGCATTCTGGCTGTACCGGGATTTTTATTTTTTTACTTATTGCCACACTTTGCGAAGAACCGCTACAAAAGTCTTCCTATTTACGGGGAGAAAAGCGTTGCATCCAGTTTTCATACGGTAAGAGGTGAAAAAATACCAGATACCATTTATCACCAGGTACCAGATTTTAAACTGATCAATCAGGATCAGGACACGGTTTCATGGTCGGCCTTTAAAAATAAGATTATCGTATTAAACCTATTTTATACCGGCTCCAATAATACCAGTGTCGTTCAGTACATTAAAAAGTTATCTGATGGTTATGAAGAGAAACCACTGGTACGCTTTATCAGTCTTTCGGTTGATCCATCTGACCAGACAAAAAACAAGGCATATGCTGCTACATTTCATGCTAAAGCGGATAAGTGGAGTTTTTTGGCAGGAGATAGCAGTGTGACTTATCCACTGATCAGAAAGGGTTTATTACTTGATGTGATTGAGGATGACAGAAAAGATAAGCCCAGTTTTATTTTTGGAAATAAGATCATACTGATTGATGTTCAACACCGCATCAGGGGAATGTATGAAAGTGACAGCCCTGAGGCTACATCCCGTTTGGAGGATGAAATAAAAGTACTCATTGCCGAATACTTACGGAATGTTAAAGACGGCAGGTAGGGGGCTTTAGTTAAAAGTCCAAAGTTCATAGTCCAAAGTCTTTAGTCAAAAGTCTAAAGTTGGTGATGGCATATAGCAACAAATAATAAAAAGATTTATATACGCATGGAAAATAGCCCAATTGAAAAAAAGTATAGCAAGTGGATCATCATTTTATCCATCTTCATACCTGTTGCAGTGGCCTTTTTATTTGTGGTGAAGCTTAAGGATTTAGGTATAGATGCGCCAACTCTTCCTTTTTTACCACCCATCTATGCCACCATTAACGGCATAACCGCCGTGTTACTGGTTATTGCTGTTTGGGCTATTAAAAACGGTAAAGTTAACCTGCACCAAAACTTAATGAAATCGGCTATCGCCTGTTCCTTATTATTCCTGGTGATGTACATTGCTTACCATATGACAACACCTTCTACTAAGTTCGGAGGGGATGGAACGATAAAATATATTTATTTCTTTATTTTATTAACTCATATTCTGTTATCTATCGCCATTATACCTTTGGTATTGGTGACCTATGTAAGGGCACTGGCCGAAAGATTTGACCGGCACCGCAAAATTGCCAGAATCACCTTTCCATTATGGCTTTATGTGGCCATTACTGGTGTAGTGGTATATTTAATGATTTCGCCATATTATCAATATTGATACGATTTTAATTTTTAGCTTATTTTTAGTGAAACATTAGCCAATATTATGTATTATTGGCTAATGTTTATGCCATCCTGATAGGGATGAATAAATATATCTCTTTTGATATCCCTCGTGATTTAATTAACTAAAACGAATGATGACCAATTGATATATGGCCTTTAAGGATAGTGAAAAAGAACGGGAACTGCTTATGGCAATTGTTGGAGGAAGCGAGAAAGCATTTTCTATTCTATTTTTTAATTATCTCTCTGTTTTACAGTCTTTTGCGTTTAAGTTTACTAAATCTGAGCATGCTGCAGAAGAGGTTATTCAAGATGCCTTTTTGCGTATATGGCTAAACCGTGATAAACTGGAACACGTTGATAATGTAAAAGCCTATCTCTATAAATATGTATCAAATGAATGCTTAAGCTTTCTCAGAAAAAAAATCAAGGAAGAGAAAGCCATAGGTTTTTTAAAAATTCGTCATGCCGATCAGGACAATGTGACCCTTGACGCCATCCACCTCAATGAAATAAATCATATTATTACTGCAACAGTATCTAAATTACCAAACCAACGCAGAAAAATTTATGAATTAAGTAGGGTGGAAGGTAAAAGTATTCCTGAAATAGCCGAAATTTTAGGCCTATCTGCCAGTACTGTTAAAAATGCACTTGTTATTGCTTTAAGAAGTATTCGGGAAAGCTTAGTTAAACATGGAATATCTCTTTTTTTAATTTATTTAATCAAGGGGATTCATTAAAATACAAAAAAAATAATTTTTCGATAGTCCTGATTTGTCCTTTGTGCTTCTTAGTATCAGATCTATGGAAGAAAGAGTATTATTTCTGATAAATAAGTTTCAGTCTGGCCAAATGTTGGAAGCTGAAAAGACTGAATTACTTCTCTTTATAGAAGATCATCCAGACGCCGTAAGTGAAGAAATATTTAATTTACTCATGGCCCATGATCTGGTGCATACCAATGATGATGAAATAAATATTAGTCATCATAAATGGGATTCAATCCTTCAGAAAATTGTATCTGTAGATCAATTAAAATACCAGCAGAAACCTCCTATCTCACTTTATTACAAATGGGCGGCAGCAGCTGTCTTAATTCTGGCTTTAACATCCATATTCATTTATAAAATACGAGAAAAGTCACCTGTTTTTACTACTGACATTGCGCCTGGTGGAAACAAGGCAATACTTACCCTGGCTAGCGGAAAAAAAATCTCATTAAGTGATGTTGCTAATGGAGATGTGATTAAAGAAGCTGGCCTTTCCATTTCAAAAACAGCTGATGGTCATTTGGTTTACCATGTGATGAATGAGGATCAGTCTACAGGCGGCAATGAAACCAATACCATTACAACACCAAACGGAGGTGAATGGCAGATACACTTGCCAGATGGCAGTGATATATGGTTAAACGCCGCATCCTCACTGGAATATCCATTAAATATGAGTAAAACCTCCATACGAAGTGTGAGATTAAAGGGGGAAGCATATTTTGAAGTGGCTAAAGACAGTGCTCATCCGTTTGTTGTAGAAACAGAAAAGCAAAAATTAGAAGTATTAGGTACCCACTTTAATATTAATAGCTATGCAGATGAACGCACAACCAGAACAACGCTATTAGAAGGTAGTGTTCGCATTTCCTCGCGCACTAATTTAGCAGAATATGGAATTTTAAAGCCTGGTGAGCAATCTGTATTATCAGCTCAGGGAATTAAAATCAATACGGTAGATACTGATGAATCTGTTGCCTGGAAAAAGGGATATTTTATGTTTAATAATGAGAAACAGGAAAGTATCCTCCGTAAAATATCAAGGTGGTACAACATCAAAGTGGAATACGCAGACGAAGAAGCAAAGGATGTAATGTATTACGGAACAGTAAGCAGATTTGATAAAATTTCTCAGGTGTTACACAAGTTTGAACAAACCGGTGAGGTTCGTTTTGAGATGCAAGGCAATAAGCTTATTGTTTACAAAGATTAAATCAAAAAGATGAGGACGTAACTAACCCTTATCTATAAAAATATTACTAACTATCAACCTTAACCTAAACCAAAAAACTATGTACAAACTTCGACAACACCACTAACATTCAAAGGCCAACTAAATAAAAAAGGAGTGCTTGCAACACCCCTTTAATTTTGCTGTCTGGCTATTTCGGTAACCCGGAACCAAAAATCAATTATTTCCTGAATAAACCATGATACCACATGATGTGCTTAAACAATAAGTGTGTATCGATAAAAAACAGACTATTAAATGTACAAAATTTATATAAGAATTTTATGTACGCATCGCCGCTACATACCTAAATTGCTATTGATGATGAAGTTAATTACGGTCATATTACTGGCCTCCCTCATGCAGGTTAGTGCAGCTTCGTTTGGACAACTGGTTACGTTAAATGATAAAAACGTAACACTGGAAAGAATGATTAAAGAAATTAGAAAGCAATCTGGTTACGATGTTTTACTATCAACAAATAAGCTTAAAAGTACCACTACGTTTAACGCTAACTTTAATCAATCAACCATAACAGAAGTGATGACAAAGATCATTGCCGGAAGGGATTTAAGCTACTCTATTGAAGATAAAACGATCTTAATTAAACCAAAAGATAAGTCAATCTTAGATAAAGTAGTCGATTATTTTGTCGCTGTAAAAGTAACAGGTAAGGTTAAAGACAAAAGCGGTAATGCGCTTCCTGGCGTAAGCGTTAGAGAAAAAGGTGCATCAAATGCGGTTTCTACTACTTCATCAGGAGAGTACACCATCACCGTAAAAGAAGGAGCGACACTCGTTTTTAGCTATGTTGGATATAAATCAACAGAAGTTGAAATCGGAAGTCAGACCACCATAAATGTAACTTTATCAGAAGATGCTGAACAGCTTAGTGAAGTAAATGTAGTTTCAACTGGTTATCAGGACCTGAATAAAAAGTTATTTACAGGTGCCGCCACAGCACTCAAAGCTTCGGATGTGAAAAGAGATGGTATCAATGATGTGAGCCGAATGCTGGAGGGGCGGGTTGCAGGTGTTTCTGTACAAAACGTATCGGGTACGTTTGGCGCTGCACCAAAAATCCGTGTTCGTGGTGCAACCTCTATTTCCGGAGATAATAAGCCATTATGGGTAGTAGATGGGATTATCCTGGAAGATGTTGTAAACATTTCCAATGAACAATTATCCACTGGTGATCCTTCAACTTTGGTTGGATCTTCCGTAGCCGGGCTAAACCCTGATGATATTGAAAGTTTCAATATTTTAAAGGATGCAGCCGCTACAGCCCAATATGGCGCAAGAGCAATGAATGGTGTGGTGATCATTACCACTAAAAAAGGTAGAAATACACAAGGGAAACCTGTTATTTCTTATACAGGTAACTTTTCCAGTTACATGAAACCCTCATATGATAATTTTGATATTTTAAATTCTGCAGATCAGATGAACGTTTATCTGGAAATGCAAAATAAGGGTTGGTTAAATCATTCCAGTTCATCACGTAGTGCAAATGGAGGTGTGTTTACCAAGATGTACAATGAAATGTATAAATATGATGCTGCAACCGGAACGTATGGATTAAAAAATGATGCACTTAGTCAAAAACAATATTTGCAACGTTATGCGGATGCCAATACAGATTGGTTTGATATCTTATTCAAACAGTCTTTCATGCAGGAACATTCAATAGGGATTTCATCAGGTACTGAAAAATCAAAGATTTATGCTTCAACGAGTTATTTGCAGGATAATGGTTGGACTGTTGGCGATAATGTGAAACGTTTTACAGGCAATGTTCGTGGAAACTTTGAAATTAATGACAGATTAAGTATTGAGCTCATTACGCAGGGATCAATCCGTGACCAAAAAGCACCAGGTACATTGGGTAGAAACGGTAATCCGGTTTATGGAACATATGATCGTGATTTTGATATTAACCCATTCAGTTATTCATTAAATACCAGCCGTGCTCTTACTGCCTTTGATGCAAATGGAAATCGTGAGTTTTTTACCCAGAACTACGCACCCTTCAATATTTTACATGAGTTGGAAAACAATACGCTTGAACTTAATTTAATTGATTTTAAGGTTCAGGGTGGGGTAAGATATAAAATCACGAAAGATTTAAAGTATTCATTTGATGGAGCATACCGTTATGCTAAAACCAGTCAGGAGCATAAAATTACCGAAAACTCCAATATGGCTGAGGCTTACCGTGCTGGTATAAGTCCAAATGATGCAACAGTTAGATCGAACAATAAATTTTTATACCGCAATCCTGATGATCCAAATGCATTACCGGTTAGTGTATTGCCTTATGGAGGTTTCTATAAAACCAATGATGATAATATCGTAAATTATTATGTTAGAAACAGTTTGGAGTATGATAAAACTTTTAACGTAGATCATTTGGTCAACTTTTTTGCCACTCAGGAAATGAGATACATCAACCGTCAGAATAAAATATTTGATGGTTATGGATACCAATATGATAAGGGCGGTATTCCGTTTATCGATCCAAATATTGTAAAATCAAATGTAGAGGGTGGTTTTAATTATTATAGTATGGGCTATCGTTATGAACGATACTTAAACTATTCATTAAGGGGCGCATATTCTTATAAAGGCAAGTACAGTATTAACGCTACAGGGCGTTATGACGGATCAAATCTTTTGGGTGAATCACCTACAGCAAGATGGTTGCCTACCTGGAATGTCTCCGGCGCATGGAATATTGATACAGAAAATTTTATGCAATCTGAGCGGATTAAAAAGATCATTAACCGGGCTACCCTTCGTGCTACTTATGGGCTAGTTGCAAGCATGGGTACAGCTCAAAATTCTAGTCTTGTGTTAAGAAGTATGGCCACACGCAGGCCTTACATACCAGAAAAAGAGACCAAATTATATATCGATGGGCTGGAAAATTCTGAGTTAACATTTGAAAAAGTCCATGAGTTAAATCTTGGCTTGGATTTAGGGTTATTTAATGACCGGTTAACCCTTACTGTAGATGCCTATCAGAGAAAGAGTTTTGATCTAATTGGCGAATTTAGAAATGGCGGCATAGGAGGCGAAGCAGTAAAGCAAGCCAATTATGCAGATATGAAATCAAACGGTATAGAAGCATCTCTTGGCGCTCGTATTTTAAAGACAGGAAACTTTAGCTGGTCATCACAACTCATTTTTGGATACAATAAAAATGAAATCACAAACCTTAAGAACCAGCCATTAATTTTTGACTTAATTGGACCAGATGGGGGTGCTTTGGAAGGTTATGCCCAACGCGGTTTATTCTCGATCGATTTCAAGGGATTAGATCCGTTAAACGGTTCTCCAAAATTTCTGAATAATGAAGGGGTGGTTAGTGGCGATGTTTATTTGCAGAGCAATGTGGTTAAGTATTTAAAATATGAAGGACCAATTGATCCGAAATATACTGGTGGTTTCTCCAATACATTTAAGTATAAAGATTTTACACTTTCTACACTGGTTACTTTTGCTGCAGGAAATAAAGTACGTCTTTCTCCAGCTTTTAAAACGAGCTATACCGATTTGGATGCTATGCCTAAAGCTTTTTTAAGCCGTTGGGAAATGCAAGGAGATGAACTTAAAACCAATGTGCCTTCTATTTTAGATGCACTTGAAGCAATTGACTTTAGAAGTATTTATGCTTATAATAATTATAACTATTCTACAGAACGTGTGGCAGATGGAGGCTTTGTAAGAATGAAACAAGTCATTCTTAGCTATAATATTCCATCAAAATATACGAAGAAGCTTGGATTGACTAATTCTTCAATAAGTGCTGTCGGTAACAACTTATTCTTGATTTATTCAGATAAAAAGTTGAATGGGCAAGATCCGGAATTCTTCGGATCGGGTGGTGTTGCATTGCCAATACCACGTCAGTTCACATTGTCTTTAAAAGTAGGATTCTAAATAAAAAATCATGAAAAAAATATTTATATCTATTGTTGCCCTTTCTCTTCTTTCAACCATGGGGTGTAAGAAGTTTTTAGAGCAATCTCCAGATCAAAGAACACAATTAAATTCAGTTGATAAAGTAGCAGAATTATTAACCAGTGCTTATCCGGAAGGGAATTATATTGCTTTTACGGAAACATCATCAGATAATGTAGAAGATAAAGGTCCGGGTATAGGTGATGAAAACAGGGAAATTGTTTTTCCTTACTATTGGAGAGATAATGACAATTATACTGAAGATACACCTACTAATTATTGGAACGCCTGTTATACTGCAATTGCAGCAGCTAATGCTGCACTAGAAGCTATTGGTAAGGCACCTGATCAAACGGCTTATTTACCTTATAAAGGTGAAGCATTGCTTGCCCGAGCGTATGCTCACTTTATGTTGGTTACGCTTTTCTCCAAAACGTATGAGGCCGGTACCGCTAATGATTCTCCGGGGGTTCCATATGTAACTTCACCAGAGAAGGTTGTAGTTGGCCAATATTCCAGAGGTACTGTTGCATCCGTATATGCGAATATAGAAAAGGACTTAACCGAAGGGTTGCCGCTTTTAAGGAATACGGCATATAAAATTCCTAAATATCACTTTAATATTTCTGCAGGAAATGCGTTTGCGGCGAGATTCTTTTTGTTTAAAAAAGATTACGATAAAGTAATTCAATATGCAAGTGCCGTATCTCCGGGAAATTCATTTGCAAACATTTTGAGACCATGGAATACTCGATATAATACTTATACCCTGGATGAAATGTACTTGTATTTTACCCAAGCGTCAGAGCCATCTACCTTATTATTAATTGAGACCGCTTCATCATGGGCAAGAACCCTAACACCTAGGTTTGGTTATGGGCAGATCATTAATAATGAAGTTTTTACCAATAATGTTACCGGAGCCCGTTGGTCATATAAATCAGCTTATTATGGGCAACCACATTATAGTATGCTGAAATGGAAAGAATATTTTGTGAAAACAAGTCCTAATGCCACCATTGGAGAACCATACACGATAGTTCCTGTACTTACAGCAGATGAAACCTTATTAAATAGGGCAGAAGCTTATGCCTCATCAGGACAAAATACATTGGCCCTACAGGATCTGAACACCTATGCCAGCACCAGAATTTTAAATTACAGTGCAACTACTCATGCCATAACATTAGCTAAAATTGCCGCTTTTTATGGTATCGCAGATCCCAAAGAAGGGTTAATCGCCACTGTCCTGGATTTTAAGAAAAAAGAATTTACTCAGGAAGGTTTGCGCTGGTTTGATATTTTAAGGTATAAAATACCTGTAACGCATCGTGTTTATGCTGTAAATGGTTCATTTACAACCATGGAGCTTACTGCTAATGATCCAAGAAGATTATTTCAACTCCCTACACAAGTTACACTTTCAGGTATTAACCAAAATCCAAGATAATTATGAAAAAAACATTTAAATATGGATTGGTTGCATTAGCCATGTTTACAATCCTCACATCCTGTAAAAAGGAATCTAAGCTGAATGCTAATCTGGATGCGATAGACCAAAATATAATAAAAGATAAAAATTCGACTGATATCTGGTTAGATCAAAACTTTTTGAATCCGTATAATATTGAAACCAAATATCGGTTTGACCGTTTTGAATTAGCATCAGGAAAGAATATTACTCCTCCCGCAGTAGAACAGGTAATTCCTGCAATGGAAATGGTTCGTGATGTGTGGATCAGACCATATGAAGTTGCCGGTGGAGGGGATTTTATAAAAAAAATCTCACCAAAACAATTCGTTTTAGCTGGTAGTGCAGAATATAACAGCAATGGTTCTATCACTTTAGGTACAGCAGAAGGCGGGCGTAAAATTGTTCTTTATGTGATTAATTCGTTTGATAAAACGAATATCAATTCTGTGAAACAGATGATCCAGGTGATTCAGCATGAGTACACGCATATTTTGAATCAAACGGTGGATTTTTCTCCGGAATATCAAACCGTATCTCGTGGTGGTTATGAAGCCAACTGGACTCAACGGCCACTTTCCGAAGCATATTCTTTGGGTTTCATCACACAATATGCCAGGGTATCGCCAATAGAAGATTTTGCAGAGCAGTCATCCAATATGTTAATGTTGGGGAGGGTACAATATAATGCCATTGTAGCCACTACACCTGCAGATGCTCAGGTTAAACTGAAGAAAAAAGAACAATATGTGGTAGACTATTTTAAGACTGCATTTAACATTGATTTCTATCAGCTACAGAAGGAAGTTCAGAAGGCATTATTTAAAGTATCTCCTCCTGTTTTGTCGAGGTTAACTGGTTATGGAGTAGGCTATACTACATTATATTCGAACCCTAGCACAGACCCAAATCAATCTGCAGAATTTTTAGGGTTGTGGAATGCCGCAAGAACTTCTATGGCTGCTGGTGGCTTTGTTCTTAAAGATTTCTTAATGACTTTTAAAGCAAATAATGTAATGACATTGAGATATACATTTACAAATGCTACAGGAACTACGACTTATTTTGCCGATGCCGATTATACTTTAGCACTAAATGCAAACACTGGCTTAACTACATTTACCTTAATGGCGACTCAACCAACTGGAACTACGTATAGTAACATGGGAGTAATTAATGCCCGAATGGCAGGGGTGAACAGTTACTTTTCAACGGGATCATTCAGGGCGAATTGGATTAATCAAATTATACCAGGCGAAATTGGATACTTAGGTTCACTAGGCGCATTTTATAAAACCACAAATGCTAACTCCTATTTTTATGGAACAATGGGGCAATAATTTAAGGGAAATCAACATGAAAAAAATATTAATATATACACTTTTTTCTCTTGCCTTATTTACGGGTTGTAAAAAGGAAGAGGTATTGATTGATGGCAAAAGACCTGAAGAAAGGGTTTCTACTGCTGTAACAAAATATAATAGTGAATTAACCGGGAGTACAAACGGCTGGAAGGCATTCCTATACCCGGAAGGCGGAGGTGGCTATTCATTCTACTTTAATTTTACCAAAGATAATAAAGTGAGTATGTATGCTGATCTGGATGTTGATCCGGCTAGAGAAAGTATGGAAAGTACATTTCGGGTAAAAGCATTACAAAATCCAACATTATCTTTTGATACTTATAGTTACTTACATATTCTGGCCGATCCTGATCCCAATACCTTTGGTGGCGTTGCAGGTTGGGGACTATATTCCGATTTCGAATTTACATTTGATAAACAGGTAGGGGATTCCATTATGTTAACCGGTAAGCTGTTAAAAAGCAAATTGGTTTTGGTAAAGGCAACGGCAGCTGAAAAAAAGCTTTATGATGAAAAAGGTTTACTAAATGCTATTCAAACATCCGTAGATTATATTGATGCTAACAATAACCTATATTTTACGCTTGTTGACGCTATAAAGGTTCAAACTTCTATCAACTATTTCCAAAAATTGATAACCCTAATCTGGGATAACGGTAATGCTGGCGTAACTACAACTTCAACTGGCTTTGCTTTTACCTTAACCGGAATAAGGTTTAAGGAACCTTTAATATATAAAGATAAAGCCATTAGCGAGTTCACCTGGGATCCGGCTAAGCAGGTATATTTTACCACAGTAGGCGGAGTAAGACTGGAAATCGTTTCTTCAACAACTTCAATTTATCCTTTACACTTACTTTTAGGTATCCAATATTCCGGAATTATTGTTCCGAATGGTACGAATTACCCAGGATGGGGAACAGAATTTATTACCCGAAGAGCAGCCGCAGCAGCAGGTACACTTACATCAGGATATAATTTAAGATTAGATCGAATGGTCTTTAATTTTAATACCATAAATAATACCATGTTGTTAAGTGCTGATGTTTATCAGGGTGCAAACAGGTTTGTTGCAGATTTTCCATATACTTTTACTAAAACTACAGCAGGTGTATATAAATTTACAGGATCAGCACCAACAGGGAATGCTGCTTTAATTGTAACACAAATGGCACCACTTACTACACAACGCATTAATGCAGATACTTTCACACTTGCCTATTTTACAAATCCAACAACGGGGGAGATCTTAGGTCAGTTTAAAAGTGTAGAACATCCAAACTTTACATTCTCCGGCTCTTTACAGTAACGACGTATAACTTAAATAATTTGTACTTAGCGGCTGTGTCAAAAGTCATTTTTTGACAGGGAGTGCCAAATTAAATTCTAAAGCTGTTAAGCTTGCAATTATAGGAGGCTATTTTCGATTTGAAAGTAGCCTCTTTCTTGATTGATAACAAGGTTTGCGAAATTTAATTCCGTTATGTAATTATGTTTTACTTTTGATACCCTCTCTTTTGATGACCTGATTTTTAATTAACTACCGCCTTTAGATGTGTCCTAAATTTCTACAAGTTGTGGAGAATTACTACAGTTTGTGGAGTGTATTATGATCTTCAATGTATGTGCTACATGAAAATTTTTGTAAAACTTTTCCACATTTTTATCGTATATATTTGGTTTTACCAATCTGGAAAGGCGAATAACCTGAGTTTTTCCACTTTTTTAAAAATTTTACCATACATTATTTCTTGCTTAATGTGCTGCTGGCTTGATATTTGGTTAAGGTTTGATATGGTAGCGTAAGCTATAAAGAACCAATTTTAACCAAAAACCCTAAAACTATGGCTTTCAAAGCTAGATTAAATTTTTCGGGCAAGGAGTACGATGTACTTCATTGCGCCTATGCGTTAAACCGTGATGTAGATGCTAAAGGAAGACCCTCTTCCGGAGTTTACGGCGGTACCATTGATATTGAGATTGAGTCAACCGAAGACACCTCCATTATCGAAGCGATGGTAAACAACCAGTACAAACCCATTACCGGAACCCTTCTGATTAAGAAAACGGAAGAAGATGCCAAAATGAAGGAGGTTAATTTCGAAGATGGCTACATTGTCAAGTATTCCGAAGGAATTAACATTGTAGGTGATCACCCGATGACGCTTAAATTCCAGATCTCGGCCAGAAAGCTGAAACTCGGAAATGCAGAGCATCTAAACGATTGGCCTAAAGCGTAAAAGAGGTAGAGGATAAAAAGGTTGAAGGTATAAAGGTTAATTAAACGCCGGATGCTCATGACCATGCTATTCACCACACGCCAGCCGCTAACCACAATTCATTTTTTTAAAAACATTTAAAACTTACCAAAATGGCATTTAAGACCAGATTAACATTAGGTTCAAAAGAATTTGATGTATTACAGTGCAGCTTTTCATTAAACAGGGATGTAGACGCTAAAGGCCGTCCATCATCAGGTGTATACGGTGGTACCATTAACATCGAAATTGAATCAACTGAAGATACTTCAGTCATCGAATCAATGGTGAATAACCAATACAAACCACAATCAGGAACGATTGTCTTCAAAAAAGGCGAAGAAGATGCTAAAATGAAAGAACTAACTTTCGAAGATGGCTATATCGTTCAATATAGTGAAGGTATTGCCGTGAATGACAATACGCCAATGACACTTACTTTCGTGGTATCAGCAAGGAAACTCAAACTGGGTAATGCAGAACACGAAAACGATTGGCCGAAGGCATAGTCTGCTTCAGGCAAAAAATAATATAGTTAAAGCGATTGGTATAAACCAGTCGCTTTTCGCTATCCGATTTTATTTATAACAGATTAGTCCATCTAAATTATTCGTTATTTTGATGTCCCGTCCAGGGACCATCTGAAGTTGATGCTTTCTCATTGCAGTTAACCCTATCTGCGATGGCAAAACATTCATATTTTTAGCGGTTATAAGGTGGACATTAAAGAAGCAACATTTATTTAAACCCGGCACGGTACGTGAATCAAATGAGTTCTTAAAAAGAACACCACATTCCTTTCTGAATAAAGTTTCAAGTAATTGTTGAACCACTGATTTATCGTCAATATGGAAAAGAAACTCCTTGCAGAAATCAATATTGAAGGCAAAGAAATTACACACTTTGCTTCTTTCAGTTTAAAACAGGCTTTTAATGATCATCATCATTTCGAACTTCGTTTTAACCACGACCATATGGGTGCGCCCGGCCTGATCAGTTTAGATGATAGCCGCGATTTTGTAGGTAAATCCTTAACTGCATCTTTTGGCCATTCGCAGGAAGGCATGCAGCATTTTATAGGGATTGTTGCCAAAGTAGAACTCTCGCAGAGTCATGGCTACCATGGGGTATTAATTGTAAGCGGCTATAGCCCGACGATTTTAATAGACCGTGGACCAGACCTGGGCTCTTATTTAGATAAAGATTTAAATGAGATTGTAAAACTGGCCACCAAAGATACGCCGGCCAACGATTTAAAGGTGGTGGCAAATGCAGACAGAGATACCTCAATCGACTACCTCATCCAATATAAAGAAAGCGACTTCGCCTTTCTTAACCGCCTTTCGGCAGAATACCATGAGTGGTTTTTCTATGATGGCAAACAACTCAATTTCGGCAAGCCCGATGTACAAAACGAAATCTCTTTATTTTACGGGCGGGATGTTCAGGAAATGCAGTATGCCATGGAAATCGGGCCGATCAAAAATAAACGGTTCTCCTATAGTCCAAATCAGAATGAAATGCTTCAGGGCGAAAGCACTGGAAAAACGGATGGATCGACACCAGATTTATCACATGCCATCAAAGCATCAAACCTTACTTACAGCAAAACCTTTAATCAGCCCGCTTTAATCCGGGTAGATAATTCGAACGATATCAAAAAGCTGGTCGAAAATGAGGAAAAGGCCAATACCAGCGAACTTTTAAAGGTTACCGCCAGAGGCGACAATGCAGAACTGAGCATTGGCAGCATTGCCGAAATTACAATGAGTCTTCGGAAAGAATTGGCATTTACCACCGAAAGCTTAGGTAAATTCCTGATCACGAGCATCAATCACCACATCAATGAAAACGGTAAATACCACCATACCTTTGAGGGAAGGATAGCTACCACCGAACGTATTCTGGTTAAAAATTTCGAAAAACCACAGCCGGATATGCAACTGGCAGATGTGATTGACAACAATGACCCGCAAGGGCAGGGACGGATTAAAGTAAGGTTTAAGTGGGAATGTTTAACCAATGATGTTACCGAATGGTTGCGGGTAGTTACGCCAAGTGCCGGAACAGGTGAGCGAGGCAGTAACCGGGGTTATTTTGCCATTCCTGAGGTCAATGACCAGGTGATGATCGCCTTTGAAGAAGGCAACATCGCCCGTCCGGTGGTGATGGGCAGCGTATACCACAGTTCGAGTGTGGATAGCAGCCCGCTGATTAAAAATCATCTCAAAAGTATCATCACCAGAAGCGGGCATTTACTGGAATTTGATGATAGCGAGGGCACACAAGGGATTAAGCTGACCGATATGCACCAAAACATTATCTACATCGATACCAAGGGCAATAACATTACCATAACTGCCCTGGAAAACATGACGCTGAATTGCAAGAATATGCAGATTAATGTAGGCGAGAATATGGATGTGCAGGTAGGGAAAGATCAAAGTTCTAGTATCGGAAATAACCAAACCATTTCAGTAAGTAAGGATATAAATACCACGGCAGGAAATAATTATTCATTAAGTGCTGCAGGAGATATCCAGGAAAATTCCGATCATAGAAAAGAATTTGTTTCCAAAGACTTTGTTCGCCAATCCGATACCTCAAATGAACTGGCAAGTGCCATTAGTATCTTTAGTCAGTCTGAAAATATGACCTTACAAAGTGGTAAAACGGTAGAAGTAAACAGTGCAGAAAAATCCAAAATGTTTTAAACATGGCTATTCAGAAAACCAGTACAAATATGAGCATCCGGGTTAAATCTGCCTATGAGTTAACCGTTACCGGAAATATGCAGAAAATGGCTGCCAAAGTTAATATTGAGGCAAGGCGGAATAATTTAATATTAGCCAGTAATAAGAAAGTTGTTGGGCAAGGTGGAAAATCAAGTTAAACATGGCGAACGTAAAATTTGGAAATTATAGTCCATCGGAAGAACCTAAAGATTCGGTTCAGTATGTGTATTACACCCGGGAAGGCGAATATCTTGGCGGCATAGCCGGAAGTGCTAAAATTTATATCACTACGAAAGAAAAATACGATCAGGCCAGTGCAGCAAAGAATTTTGAAACTGTAAACGACGAAACGCAATTGCTAAAATATAATGAAAAAGCAATTATGCATGGTGATTTTCGCTATATCGCTTATGTGGTTAGTCATGAATCTGGCGATGAGGATATTAAGGAGTTAAGATGTGTGGCTTTTGCAAGTTATAACCGCTCGGTTTCTAAAAAGAAAACCTGGCGGGAACTGCTGGCATCCAGCTATTCTTCTGTACCTAATAAAAAAGAACTTCCGGATAAGAATGAAAATAAATCTAAACTGGCCAGGTATGCTGTAATTGATGTTTTACGTGGAATCGAAGACCTTACTGATGGTGCTGAGTTCTGGGATGGAACTGACTTTTTAGCCTGGGGAAATTCTGAACAAAATCCATATAATAAACTTGGCCAGAATAAATTTGATGAGTATAAGTTTATCGAAATACCAAAGGGTATCTATGATGATTTTGTAGCTGCTCAGGGTACAACAACCACAACCTATGGAGATTCAGGTAATCATGATTTGAAAAAAGATGCCGGAACCCATGAACATATAAAGGTAAAAGACAAAAAAGGAAATGAAAAATCGAAGATACGTTATTCAATTCCCGCGGCAGATTTTAACGATCAGGAACACTGGACGAGCGGAAACTTTTATTATGAAACCACTGCAAAAACTGCAAACGGTATTTCTGCAACCATCACCGCAGGTAAGAGTATTTTCTGGAAAATAACCCCTACACGTTTAACTTCAGAAACACCAGTAACACCATAAGATGAGTAAACTCGTAAACATATTTATATTTAACATACTCATTGCTTTGAGCTGCGTAGGGCAACAAATTAAAATGCCGACCACCCAGTATCGTGCTGTTTTAATTACAAAAACCGTTGTATCAAAATCTCCGAACGCAAATGAACGTAGTGTTAGTAAAATTTTATACACCACCACGCCATCTGGTGACGAATATTTTACCTATTTAATAGCAGATGGTTCGGTTTCTGAAGCAACCAGTTATAAATTTATTGACACTAAAAACGGTCTTTTCTTTATTTCGAATAGGCTGTTTTCAAATCAGGGTGAAACAGATAGCCTGCATATTGCATTTGATGATCGCAAACACATGGTTTTAGTGGGTAAAGCTGATCAATATGTTTTATTTCCTGCAAACTACAGTACCTTTAAACAGCAGGTCAATCAGAAACATCAGGTTTTGAGTTTGTTGAAATTATTGGAAGATAATATTGGTAATTATCCAATCGAAAGCCTGCTTCCGTTGATGATGGTTTCCAAACAGGATAAATTTGGGAAGCAGGTTCAACAGGCTAAGATCACTACACCAAGAAGTCAGTCTGATGAAATTACAGATACCTGGACGTGCATTTACAATTATAATCAGGCTGGAAAAATCGTTTCTGTTAAAGCTTCTTCAGGTCAGGAGGTGCGTTTTGATAAAACGGTAACCTACAACACCGGCGGGATTGCCATTAAAGTGCATCAGAATATAGAAGACCGGCAGATTACGGATCGAAAGATGGCTTTTAATCCTCAACAAACTGGCGTAATAAAATGGACAGACCGGGTATTGGAAACAGGTCAGAATGTTCAGACAGACCTGGTCACTACCCTGATGAGAAGAGATATTCAAGCAGTTAAAAAAGCAAATCTGTCTCAGGCGGAGGTATTAAACTTAGTTAAACAAATGAAGTAAATGAATGAAAGCTTTCCATCTAATATAACGAAAAATATGCATCGTTAAATTCAGATAGCATTAGTGAGAAAGTTTAAGGATGGTAATTAACATTTTCTAAGTCATGAATTATAAAAGTTTATTATTTGATGATACCCATGTTGTTCAACAGGAGCAAAAGCCGGCTGAAAAGGTTGAAAAAGGCAATCAACCCATTCAGTTTGACGGGAATTTCGGGCTTGAAAGAAGATTAGGGAAAAATGGAGAAAAACAACAATATGGCTTAACCATTCTGTTTGAGGAAGACGGCAAATCGAACGAGATTAAATACGAGTTATCTGTAAGTTATCTAGGATTGAGTGATGAACATACCTTTTTATATCAAATAGACCGAACCAGCCCGGTTTATATTAATGAAATTATTCCTGATTTACTTGCGGATAAGCTGGCTTATGAGGCAGGGAAAATTTTTTATCCACTCGTCGTAGAAACCAGAAAAGATGGGAAATTTTTATCCGTTAAAAATAGTGAAGCGATCAGGAAAAGATGGATAAAGGCTAAAGCAGGTATTGAGGATTATTTTGAAGGCGTTTATGCAGCCAAATATATCCGTTTGATGGATGAACGTTTGGCTGACGATCATTTTATACAAATTTGTTTCAGGGACGATTGGTTTATTCAGACCTATTTTCAGTCGATTTACAAAAACTACCTGAAGGATTTAAGTGTGGAGGGAAATTTATTATTTCCCAACCTCGAACCTGTCGCATTGGGTTATAAAACAACAGAAACGGTGAGTCCACGTACCAATCATTTTGGTTCAATTATGTTACAGCATGAGGGGTATCTGGAGCAGGATGAAACGCAACAGGCAACAGGTGGTTATCAGGCCAAATACATCTTAAGTCCGGCTTCAAAAGCTGTACAAATCATCATTGCCGAATGGTGGATTAAAGAAATAAGCATGAAAAAGGTAACCTTAAAACTATTTACAATGGATAAACTAGATCATGAAAAATTACCGACAAATATATCGGCATCATCTATAGAAGGTTTAGTGTTTTTAGATGGCAATAAGACAAACAAAAGTAATAAAGGCTTTTGGAGTAAGTGGTTTTAAGCAACAAAAAATAAGAATGTTATGGCTGAAAAACATATTGTAGTACAGGGTGCAGTGTGCATGTGCAACTTTGGTACAGCTCCGGATAAGTTAAAAGTTTTAACCAATCAGAAAGATTATGCAAATGATGATCAGGGAAGCAAAAAACCGATAGCTACGGATAAAGATATCGGTACAACTTTTGAAAAAAATATGTTTGGTTCCTGCTCAAAAATGTATAATAAACCCTGTACGGCCTCGGTAACGAAGTGGTCTGGCTTTTATGAAGAAACTATGCTATCCAATGGTGGAAAAATTCTGCTGGAAGATAGCAAGGCAACCTGTCCTATTGGTGGTACCGATTGCATAAAAATTATCAAGCATGGGCAAACGGCAGAGCCGACCGCTCAAAATTTTGAAAACGTTAACGATGAAGTACAGAAAGCGCTTAACCCCATGATCGCACCCCGGGATCTGCAGGAAACGGATGAGGTAAATGATGGCGTTATTGACGGTTAATTACGATCAGGCTAAAAAAAGATGGCAAAAAAAGGCATAAAAAAAATAGTTTGGAACGGAGAAGGCACGGTTTATAGAGATAAATCTGTGCCCGGGCGTTCTATTGTGATCGCAGGCGGAACAACCGTGGGCTTTAAGGTAGGCGAATGGTTTCCCGGTACAACAGAAGCCGAAAAAAATAAGCAGGTTACCTGGTTTAGGCAATCTCATGATAAAAAGGTAGATTACTTTAAAGATACCCGGCCGAGTGCAAAGCCTTATACATTATTTATATCCAAGGCACAGGCAGGGAAAGTTGGTTATTACATAGAAGCTAGTTTAACTGGTTTTAAGGATTTATCAGGCGAAACCGGTTTGTTTGTACGGGCCTATAGTCCGCCGAGGGTAGTCAGTTCTTACTGGAAGGAAGATATTGAAGGAAATAATAATCAAATTTATGTAGGAAATCCTACACAATACAATGTGCCCCTTCATTTACATTTAGAATTAGAGGGCTTAAGCGGGTACAATTGCACCGTACATATTTATAATTGTGAGTTTAATCTATTTGGAGATAATAACCAGAAAATAAGTAAAACCTATACTCAAAAATGTATAAATGGCGTCCTGGATGTTCACATCAGTGCCCAGGATGTATTGCAATGGCGGAAGCAAATTGGGGCAGAAAAGCCTGTTGAACAGTTTTATGTCATGCTGACTGTAGAAGGCAATACAGGCTATGTGAAGGATACCACCCCCAAAGGTGACTTAAAACATGCCACGCATTTGTACATTAAAAATAGTTTCGGTAAATTAATCAATAAAGTGGTGCCCTTACCGAAAGGCAATAAGCCAATTGTGATTGGCGAAGAAGAAAAAAAACCGATTAAGTACGATCCTTGTTCTTTTACTCAGATTAATATCCATGACAGAGAGACGGTTAAAACAGTGTTTAACCATCTGGATCCGCATAAAATGGGCGTTTCACAGAAACCATTTTCTTTCGGCTTAAATATTTTTTATGGTACCGATCAATACGAGGTGCCTGCAGCTAATAAGCAAATGCTGAATAACGTTATAAAGTACCTAAAAATAAATTCAAGGGTAGAAGTATTGATAGAATCTTATGCAGATATCAGGAAGGATTATGCTTATAATGATGATTTGACCGAGAAAAGAGCAAATGCAATTTTGAGCTATTTCTATACACATGGAGTCCAAAATAAACTCACTGCATTTTCTTATGGTGAACGGAAAGCAAAGCAGTTTGACTATATCACCAATGAAGACCGACCAATCCATAGAATAAACCGTAAAACAGTACTCACCTTTAAGGTAAATAACTTAAATACTGTTTTTTATAATACCATTACCCCCAATATAGAAGATGCCGTTGATCTTGCCGTTTTTGTAAAAAATTATGTAACAGAAGGTTGTATGATGGGGGATGATAAAAAACAACGACATGACCATACCAAGATTAAGAGCAATGTTTTAGTGAACCTTAATGATTTTGAGCCTACCAATGAAATCCCGCTTAATGGCGATGAAAAAAGCAGAAAAGCAGACCTGAAAATATTTTCATTTGAAGGGGATATGTTTCCAACGGCAATTGGATTAAAGCCGAATAGGTATGAATTGGGTATTCATTCCTGTGCCTATTTTCAGAATCCAAATAAGGCCACACTGGTGATCAACGCCTTTACCGATGCTTTGTGGATTTTACAGGCCACTTACGATTTTGATGGGGATTATCCGATCGTTTACCGCGGTAAGGCCGAACCTATAAGCGTAATCAAGGGAATTAAACAGCTGGCGGCAAGGGCAAGGTTTTATATTGATAAGTACTTATCCGTTATAAAATACTTCCCCATGGGCAGTAGTTATGAAACAATGATAAACCTGGCTTTTGACTATTTTGTTTCGGAAGCAGAAATGTATGGAATAGGCTACGCAAAAAAATGGAATTATTTGGGCGGCAAATTTAACAAAATACAAAACTATACAGATGCTAACCGGGATTTGGTAGAAAAAGGGATTTTAACCCTTACTGTTTTAGTTATGGTGGTGGAGTTAATTATTGCTGTATTGACTATGGGCGAATCTGCTGCTACCAAGTTGCCTAAACTTAAAAAAGCGATCAGACTGCTTAAAAAAGCGGAAGAGATCAAAAAAGAGGTTGGAGATTTGGGCTTTGATTTTATATTTCCTAAAGTTGCCTTTACTTACGGCACCTATTTAGAAAAGCATGAAGATTTGGTGCATTACGTTACAGAGTTTAATGTAAAAGCCGAACCAGTAATTGGTATAAAGTTTGATAAAACGCTTAGTCTAAAAGACCTGATACAAAGAGCACTTACCAAAGAGAAAGTAACAAATAAAGATGGCAAGGAAGAATACGAGTATAACGATGATTTTAAAGATCTTAAAAGGGAAAAAATAGACGATAAGGATCCGTTAAAAAATAATTTTGAGAAAGCATCCAGAAACTTTGCTAAAAAGCAGGTGGAAGGACAGATTGGAGAAGGCTTGCAAACTCTTTTAGATAGGGCTGGTGTTGATGCAAAAATCAGACTTATGTTTAGTGGCAGCATTAACCAGGAATATAAAATTAAAATATCTTCTCCTGCTCCTCATGAACAGTTTGCTGGTAAGGTTAATATCGCAAATACCTTAAAACAATCCTTTAGCAATAGTGCCGGAAAAGTAATTGGAGAAAACGCTATTAAAATGGAAGGACAACTGATGGCGAAAGGAAGAATTCAATTGGTAAACTGCGTACCTTTTGTGCCATTCAGTGTAAGTAACTTTCTTGGTCGCTTTGTAGCACCGATTGATGCTAAGTTACAAGCAAGTCTTGAATCTCATTTTGTACACACCCGCACCTATGGTGCAAACGAGGCCGAAGGCCTGTTTTATCAGGATGAAATTTATTTTTCGGGGATTAAGGGGATGGTTAAGTTAGGAGTTAGTAGAGAAAATGTGGATGGGGATGCTTCCTGGGATAAAAAAGATGAACATAATCTCATTGATACTAAATTTCATTTATTTAAAGATAAAAACTTTACAATGGCAAAAATTAATTTATTTTATAAAACCAATAATTAGAAATGAAAATCAAGTTCATGATATTTTTATTCCTCCTAAGTTTAGGAGCTTGCAAACAAAAAAGTAAATCTATGGATAACATAACACCTCCTATCACAGACTCCAACAAAGAAAAAATCACCGCACATAATTATTTGGAAGAACAATTAAAATATATTAAGACCTCTTCAAATGAACCATTATATTATATATATGTCAATCATGAGCAGTGCTTTTTCGAAATTTTAGTAAATGATGTTCCAAGATTTCAATATTTTGAAGAAGGATCTATAATGACCCCGATAAACTTAAACAACTATATTAACCGTTCTGGAAAACAAACTATTACCTATCGCTTGTATCCTCAAACTACAAAGAGACTAAATCACCTTACAGAATATACCAGTATTAAAATCGAATTATATGAAAGAAACAATGCCGATACTGTAAATGGTTTTGAACATCAAAAATTATTATTAACTCATCGTTCTGCCACCAAGACAGATGGAAAAACATTTATAGGTGATGGCAAAGATTATTACGAATTCAGCTTTGATTTCGATGCCAAAGTTTTATATCAATTAGAGGGTTGGGAAAATAGTAAAGACCTGAGTAAAATGGATCAGAAAGAATTGCTGTCAAAAACAGAGGAGGCCTATCGATATTATTGGCATTTGATTAAGGATAAGAGAATGGATGATTATTTTAGATTAAGATTTAGTGGTTATGTATCAGAGGCGATTTCTACCTATATGAATAAAGAAATGATTATTCAAAGTGGACCAGAAGATAAATTTATGTTTAGTGAGCCTACATTCAGACTTGAGCCTTTGAATAATTACAAAATGCACTTATATGGAAATGGAAAAATAGTTTGTTTGGAACAAACAAGTGAAGATTTAAGATTAAAAAATAAAACACCTATTTGGGGGAAATATAAAACGGCTGAAGATGAAACAAGAGTTAGATTTAATAAATTATACCTCCATATCCCAAAAGGAAAAGATACTTTTGAAATTTTATAAAAGTTAGGAGATAGGTCAAATAGGCAGATGAGGATGGTAATGTAAAAGGTAAATAGTACAAGGCCTTACAACCATGTCCCTAAAAGAGAAACTAATTTTGAAGTAATACAATAGTATATGATTGATAAATAGAGATGCCAGGCCAAATGCTTTTTAGCATAAAGTATAAAAGGGATAGTATAAATTTGTAAAAACTTAGATACTGTTTTACATATATAAAATCAGTTCCTATGAAACAAGAGTTGTAAAGTAACAACAATAATGGTTAGTAGCTTAAATAATAACCTTAAAATTCAAAACTTTTTTTGCAATATTGTTACTCTTGATAGTGTCTTGTAATGGACAAAATAAAGAATTGCAGAAAAAAGTAGACGATATACGATCATATAACATTTTCAAAAAAAACTATTATTTGAAAAACGCGCTCTTCTTGAGATAAAACAAAAGACTTAGTAGAGATATTTGATGCTTGAATTCAATAAAATAAGCAAGTAGATATAATTTACCAGATTCTATCTCCATGTCTCTAAAAGCAATGAATTTCGAAATAATTTGAGATTTTATAGGAATAAAATGAAGATTGATATTATTTGCCTGTCATCCTTACATAGTAAATGTGACAAGTAAAATATTACTGATATCCCTAAAGCAGAAAATACATTCAAAATTTATAACGATGATGAGAACACTATTTTTTTGTTTAGTTGCTTGCTTGCTGCTTAACTGTGATGCCAATAGGAATACTGTTGAACAACCTCCTATTACTGATGCTAATCTTGATAAAATTACAGCACAGAACTACATACAGAAAGAAATTAAGTTTGTTAAACCTTCTGAGCAGGGTATAAAATATTATTTTAGTGTATCGAACAATGAATGCTCCTATGAGTTTTTGGTAAATGACATACCTGTTTTTAGTTTTGATGATGAGGCTGCGGTAGGGTATCCGGTTTGCATAAATCCATATATCAGTAAATCTGGCAAGCAGTCATTTACCTATCGTTTATACCCAAAAAAATCAGATACAGACAGCGCTAAGTACCTGGTCGATGCCACCAGCGTAAAAATTAAGTTAGTTGGCCGTAACGAATCAGACAGGATAAATGCTTACAAAAACGAAAAACATATTTTTAGCCATAAGTCTGCCACAAAAGCCGACGGAAAAACATTTATAGCCTCTGGTAAAGATTTTTATGAATATACCATCACGTTTGATGCTGAGGTTCCATATACCATTCATGATGATATAGATAGTGAAGACCTTCGCAAATTAGACCAAAAATTATTGTTGGCCAAAACGGAAAAAGCTTACCATTATTATTGGGAATTGATTCGGGATAAAAAAATTAATGATTACGCCAGACTTGGGTTTAAAAGCGATATAACCGAAGTATTGTCTTTGTATATGGATAAAGAAACTTTGCAAGCCAAAAGGGAGGAAGAGAAAGAACTTTTCTTATTTCCCGGATTTAAAATTAAGCCCATGGAAAATTATCGTATGAAGCTTTATGGCAATGGTAAAATGGTATGCCTGGAACAAACAAATGAAAATAGAAAGTTTCGGAAGAGATCTCCAATATGGGGAGAAATTAAGGGTGAATATGAGGATTCAAATGTATTTTTTTACAAATTATACCTTTATATCCCAAAAGGTGAAGACACTTTTAGGATTTTATATAAAAGTGCAGGGTTTGACTCTAATCCTTTCTTTTAATTTGAGGGAATGTGGATAAATGTTTATAAACTTTTAAAAGGTCAGCATACCTTAGTTGTATGCAGTAAGGTTTTATAAACAAAAAATAAAAACTGCGTATTACCCTAGTTGCAGAGAATGATGATATTTATAGAACATTTGGAAAGTTTATTTGAAACAAGCGCCAATATACCATTGATGAAAATTAAATTATGAAATACTTATTTTTTATCTTAATGGGAATGACTATCATCTCCTGCCGATCACAAACCAAAACCGATCTTCTACCCTTAAAATTTGATGCAAATCTTTCAAGCTTTATCCAAAAAGATAAAGAACTAAAAAAGGGTCAAGATCCTAATCTGGGATTGTTAAGTTATACAACAAATAAACTAGATAATTATGCAATAGGTAGCGTTAAACTCTTAACATATGCCTTTCCTAATGGAAATCTGGCTGATTATAATAACCTAACATTGTTTATTACAGATAAAATAAAAAATAATTATTTAGGATTCAAGTATAATTCTGTAAATCAGGAAGAAACAAAGTCTATCCTTGACTATTTAAAAAAAACATATCCCGATTATATTCAGTCTGATAAAAAAGAAAGTGGTGAATCTTATTTTTGGGAAATATCAACACTAAATGCATGGATTTTTAGTTATCAGTCGATTTCAATTGATAAGAATAATAATAATTTTTTTAGTACCGATTTTATTCTTGTAAAAAAAGGAACACGGATGGAAAATAGTAAAGACCCTAAAGTGATAACTATAAAGGAATATTACAAAATGATGTATCCAGATTTACTCAAATAAACTTTGAAAAAATATCACTTTAAATTTTATTTGCTAAATCCTGGAATATGATATTAATTAATATCTCAATAAATAGTGCTTTAATAGGATTTTATCAGATTAATTTAAATTTTTAAAAAAATGTTTTTCTGGCGGGAATTAAATATTAAAATTATTTGTGCTCTTATTGGTATATCAATAGGATGTAATACTTCAAAGCCCATACAAATAGATGATATTAGTAATTTAAAAAAAATCGATTTAAGCAGCTATCAAAAAACAACCATTGCCGGAATTAATTATTACCTTTTGCCATTTGAGCAAGATTACACCATAAATCGTAAACCTTTTCCTAATGCAGAAATTGACTTCTACAAGTATAAAGAACGTAATAGGGTAGTGATACTAGAGATGCAGCAGCCTAAAAAGGTAATTGGGTTTTCACTCCAGCTAGTAAATGATCAGGATGCGAAAACAATAGTTAGCAGCCTGCAATCCAAGCATAATCTTCAATTTACAATTGATACAATACACAAAATAGATTATGGTTATAACTTCGAAAAAAGAAAATTCCAAAACTTCAACATAACCTATGTTAATTTAATACAAAAAGATAATGCTTTATATGACATAAGGCAGCAATTAAAAAAGAACCTTTCAAAAACAAATTAGCAATAAAACGATGAAACAACCATATTATCAATTAGATTTTAGTGCATCATCATGTAAATTCCAGATTAAAGTAAATGATATCGAAATTTTGTCAATGAATTTGGATGGGCAGACTGCCACAGATATTCCTATTAACGCAGCTGTTTTTGGAAGTGGCTTACAAAAAATAGAGGTTAAAGGTTATCCTTTGGACGACAAAAAAATTCTAAATCCGGAAGCTTATATCAGATATAAGATCGTAGAGCAAAATGTAGAAAATGGGCAGTTTATGTTTGTCTAAGGCTCAGAAAAATATCAAACACCGAAAGTCAAAGTAGGGGAGCCATTTATTTATCACACCACTAACTTTATTGCTGAAGTACCTTATGAATTACAAAGTTGGAATACTTTACGTAATATCAAAGATTTGAAAACGGATATTAAACCCTTTTTAATCAAGGCATATCAACGTTTGATTAAAAAAGCAAAGGAAGGCGATTATAAACCACTTATTGAAGTTATTAAAATCGTTGAAGCTAGAAATTCAAAAACCATGTACTTAAGTGAGCAAGAAACTAAGCAGCGTATAAAAAGTATTTTGGATGATATAAATGACGGATTTGAAATAATGGATTTGGAAGGTGGCCAGGTTTTATCTTATGCAGGTGATGGTAAATTGGTTCGGCTTGTTAGAACAGACGGAAACTCAGCGTTAGCATTTTCAAATAGCAAAACAAGTGAAGAATTAATACTCGATATTTGGTTTTGTTTGCCTAATGGAGAAAGTGATTTCGTTGTTTTTTAATTGAGGCATTCCAGAAATCTGTTAGAGACTTATATAGTAGCGAAGCGTTAATTACAAAAGCTGTATAATTAGTAATCATAACCAGAAAATAAGTAAAACCTATACTCAAAAATGTATAAATGGTGTCCTGAATGTTCACATCAGTGCGCAGGATGTATTGCAGTGGCGGAAGCAAATCTGGGCAGAAAAGCCTGTTGAGCAGTTTTATATCATGCTGACTGTGGAAGGCAAAGATTATTATGAATTTAGCCTTGATTTCGATGCGAAAGTGCTATGTTCTTTTAGAAAGTTGGGAGAATAGTAGAGATATTAGTAAAATGGATCAAAAGAAATTATTATCTAAAAGTAAGAACACTCCTGAACAATCTTCAGGCAGATTATAAGAATAAGGATTATTTACATTTTTGCAATGGCCTTTAAATCCTCGCCTCATCAGCAGGGGTTTTTATGACATAATTTTTAAGCTGCTCCAGTCGTTAAATCTGTATATTTGTGAACATGAAAAGGAAAATGATTTTTGTCTTATTTCTGGCGTTGCTCAACTTTGGTATTGCAGCACAAGTGAATGCCCAATGTGCCATGTGCAGCATCAATGCTGAACAAGGCAATAAGAATGGTAATACGGTTTCTGCCGGTTTGAATACAGGTGTACTCTATCTTTTAGCCATTCCATATCTCATGGCCGTGGTGGTTGGTGTGGTGTGGTATAAAAAATACCGCAAAAAGAATGTTCACCTGGACATGAAGAAAGAGCCCTTTCATTTGAACTAAGCCATGGCCGATCAAACATCCAAGCTTTACGCCATTGTGCATTGCAAATGCCCGCATTGCCGCAGAGGTGATATTTTTACAGGCAGCATGTATGGCTGGAACATTCAGCATACAAAAGAAGTTTGCAGGCACTGCGGACAAAGGATTGAAATTGAACCAGGGTATTTTTATGCGGCCATGTACGTGAGTTATGCCATGAATGTGATTGAAATGTTGCTGGCCAGTTTGCTTACCTACCTTATTTTTGGTCCCTTAACGGATGATACCTTCTGGCATTATCTTATTGTGATTTTTGCGGGCTGTTTTATTCTTTATCCGCTCAATTACCGGTATTCGAGAATTATATTACTGCATATTTTGTCGCCAAATATTAAGTACAAGCCGTATTATGATAAATGATAGGGTTAGTTGGAGATTTGGTAAGTTGTTTATAGATAGTGGCTTAGTCAATTCAATCCAACTCGTCAGCTGACCAACTTCACACCTTGCCAACACTACAGTTTACCAGATTAATATCTCAACAATGTTAAAAAAAGAAACTTTAAAATTTATAAAAGATGTGGCCAGCCACAATAACCGTGAATGGTTTGCTGAAAATAAAGCTAAATATGAGGAAGCCAGGGAAGACGTTTTAAACCTGGTTGCTGCACTTATTCCGGAACTTTCTAAAATAGATCCCACGATTTCGGCTGATACGGATGCGAAGAAAAGCCTGATGCGCATTTACAGGGATGTTCGTTTCAGTAAAAATAAAGATCCGTATAAAAATAATTTCGGGATCTGGTTTTCCGCAAAAGGTAAGGGCGGGAACGGACCTGGCTATTACCTGCATATTCAACCGGGCAATAGTTTTGTAGCGGGTGGTTACTGGATGCCTGAAGCGCCGGATGTTAAACTCATCAGGCAGGAGATCGATTACAATATCGGTGATTTTAAAGCGATCATCAATAACAAAGACTTTAAAAGTCATTTTAAATTGGGTACATCCAATGCATTAAAGAATGCTCCTAAAGGCTATGATCCGGCTGATCCGAACATCGAATATTTAAAACTTAAAAGTTTTGAGGCCACAATGAAACTGGATGACGAAGAATTTTTTAAGCCCTCAATCGTTAATAAGTTAATAATTTCTTTTGGTACGGTACAACCTTTAGTTGCATTTTTACGGAGCGCTATTGATCAGTAACCACAATTATTGAACTTGCTACTTAATACTAACATCTTAATACTAATATGAAAAACACCTTCTTCGCTTTTGCTGTTCTCCTGTTCGTCTCTTCCTTAAACTCATGTGTTGTTTTATCTCCGAAAAAGTATAAAGCCTTATTGGGCAGCAAAGACTCGTTGTATACTGCTTTCAATGAAGGACTGGTTAAGATAGAAAATCTCGAAAAAGAGGTATCCAGACTTAAAAAGGATACCACTATGATGGCCGAAGAATTGAGAGATCTTCAAAACAGCTACAATGAAGTAGATGCGAATTATAAAAAGCTTAAAAACAATTCCACTACTGAAATTACCAAATTATCTGGCGATTTAGCCGCAAGAGAAAAGCGTTTAAAAGAAGTTGAAGAAGTATTGCGCAAACGTGATGAGGCCACAAACTCGCTAAAAGAAAAGTTACAGCAGGCATTATTAGGCTTTACCAAAAGTGGCTTAACGGTAGACATTAAAAATGGTAAAGTCTATGTTTCTTTAACTGATAAACTGTTGTTCCCTTCGGGAAGTATTATTATTGATGATAAAGGTAAACAAGCCCTAACCCAGCTGGCCAATGTATTAAAGCAACAGCCGGAAATTAATATTGCAGTGGAAGGGCATACCGATAACCAGAAAATCAATAACCTGGGGCAAATTAAAGATAACTGGGATTTAAGTGTATTAAGGGCCACATCAGTTGTCCGTTATTTAACTGAAAATGAGAAGGTAGAAAGTGTAAGGATGACGGCTACCGGAAAAGGAGAATATCAACCACTTGGTGCAAATACCACTGCTGAGGGAAGAAGTAAAAACAGAAGAATAGAAATTGTACTGTCACCAAAACTGGATGAACTCTACAACCTGATCAAATAAAAATATGCCAGGCCTGTTGATCACCATCAACAGGCTTTTTTTATTCACGGTATGATTTTAATACTTTGAAGGTTTGTTCAAAATCTCCACCATTTAAGTTTGTATAATCCGGCATGGAAATTTTATGTCGTGATAAAAAGTTTAACAGCTGCTTAATGACGTTTGATACTTCTTCTGATTCTTCACCGTGTTTAAGGGCGTCTATTTTTAACAGGTAAAGGGTTACCTCCATCGTTTTGAAATCGGATTTTTGTGCTATTTTTAAGCCCTCATCGCATTCCACAATTGCCTGTTCATAGTGGTGAATACAATTATAAAAGCTGGCTTTAAAAACAAAAAAACCAACTGAAATAAACGGTGTGTAGTAGGTGTATTCGCTCCTGATAATTTTATCTACAAAATTAACGATCCTTTGTGCTTTCTTGTAATAATTCAGTTTTAGATAAGTATGGCCCAAGTGAATGAGCAGGAATGGTGAAAATACAGAATTCCTGATATGAAAAATATTGGGGTATTTATTCAGGATAGCCATAATGAAACGGTGGCATTCTGCATAGTTTTTCTGTGCAAACAATGTAATCAACACCAGCCGGTAGGAAAGAATTTCTGCCGTGGTAAGTGCTTCATTCTTTAATGGATGTGTGCGGTCAATCTGATGGCAAAGCTTAATAATTTTATCTTCAATTGCCCGCCCTTCATTTGGTTTGTTAATCAGGTTGTTATAAAAATATAAAATCAGGTCGTAAGGGTTAATAGGGAAAAGTTCATTCAGCCTTTTATATTTTCGCTTTAACAACTGCATGGTATTCACCAATGAGGCTTTATCGATATCAATTAATAAGATATTGCATTCTATAACGTGCAACATAATTTGCACATCCTCATTTAATACATTATCAGAAATATGTTTAACCGTCTCCTTGTATAACCTGCTCATGGTTCTGCCTGAAGCCAGCAAACTGATAAAATCTTCGCCAATGCTCTGTTTATTGAACATGGCACTTGGCTTGCTCAGTTCATATTTTGCAACACTGCAAATGAAATCAAAGGCTTTGTTTTTTTCTTCATTAGTAAAGGGAAGTGTTAAGATATTTTTGAGTTCGGAAATCTCATTTCTGATTACACAAAATCTGACCGCCCAATTTAAAATATTGTTTCTTAAGGGGGTTTTAGGCAAAAAGTGTTGTAATATATGTTCAAAAAACGCTTTGCTCGACCGGTATTTGAAAGTTTCGGTAATCTGGATAAATACGAAATACGTATAGATATCATTATTTAAAAAACGAACGATTTCTGTAGGTACAACCGTGCTTAACCTCTTTTCTTCAATTAAGATACCGGTATACAATAATTCTTCATAGGCTTCAGGATAGCTGTCAATATAGCTCAGTACGTTTTCTTTAGCTACTCTTAAACCTTTGTTCCCTATGGAAATATGCTCGGTTATTTTTTTTAGCAGAAATATTTTTTCGGTACTTTTTTTAGCTAAAAATATTTTTTTCTCCAGAAAATAATTGATCAGCTCGTAGCATAGCAACGGATCTTCAAGTTCCAGTGTTTTAATCTCATTGGAAAGCTTAAAATATACCTGTAGCCAGAAAGGGGTTTTGAATTGTGTGATTAATGGCTGGCTAATATCATCTATGGTAACCTGCTTTTTCTCAATATGACTGAGTGTATGTAAAATTTCATTGTTATTAAGCGGTGGAACGTTGCATAACGTATCTTCATCATAATATACGCCGGTATACCATGATTTGGTTAAAAATGCCGATCCGGTTAAAACAGGCTGCAGGTTTATCCAGGTGTGGGTACGTAAACTGATGACCGTTTTTAAGAAGTTATTCTCTTCAATGCTGTACAGAAAATCTACAAATAACTTAAACCGGTTGCTGTTTGCAATGTAATCATCGATGCCGTCAATGATAATAATAAATCGGCCTTCTTTCAGGTTGGGGTTATTTTTAAAATAAGTGACTAAATCACTCACACTGGCGAAATTGAATTCTTTTAAAAACCATTCCTTTAATGTTAATCCCGCCTGAATGGTGGTCATGATAGCATAGGAATTAATCATTAAAACAATATCATTTTTATATAGTGCATGGTCAGCATGGAAAAACTGCTCTACCAGATGGGCAACCAGGATAGATTTGCCATGACCAGGCTGGGCACTGATGGTGGCAAACTGATAATTGTTTTTTAGAAAGTAATCAAAATCCGGGTAATAGAAACTTCTTTTTGCCGTAAACTCAAACGGTACGCCAGAATTATTTTTCTTGTTAACCAGGGATGAGTCTGTAATGGCTTTAGCCTTTAGTTTTAAGGTTTGCCATAAACTCTGGTCAGCTGTAAGGTTATCTCTTTTATCTTTCGTAAAAGCGTCCCAGTCTGCATACCCGATATATTGCGATAAGCTGTTTAAAGTGAACAGCGAAAATTTATGCAGCGTATTGGCAAAACCAAAGAAACGTTTGATAGTGGTTTCACTAACGTAGTTTTTAGTTTCCTGAAATACATACTCAGAAATTACTTTACAATGTGCCGGATCAATATTTCGCAATCCTGATTTTGTAAGTACAAACTTCCTGAGTTCAATGAGGAGTTCGTTCGAGTTCATTAATTATAGAGATGATGACTTTGCTAATGTCATCAAATTTTAACAATAGGAGAAATGAATTAGGTAACAATAACGCTTATGAATAAAATGAATAGGATAGCTTATTGAAACAATGAATAGAAATGGATAAGTCAGGTTAAAGTCACGAATGTAGATTTGTCACTAACATTTCCGAAGGATCACCCGAAGGAATCAAACTAAATAACGCCTGAAATGATGAAAATTTTTACCTATCTATCTGTAAGCAGGATAACACGACATGTGTTAACATTTGCATTCATCGTTATAATAACGCTGCTTTATTCCAAATCTTATGGGCAAAGTAAAATTTATGCTAGTTCAGTCACAACATCAGCTAATGCCACAAGCCTTACAGGGTGTGGCGCTTTAGGTTTAAGCCCCTGTTCGGTTACTACCGTAGATAATGCGGCGAATGCGATTACTCCTGATGATAATACTTTTGCAACGGTGAAGTCATCAGGTGGTATAGCTTTAAATATTCTGGCTTACAGTGGTGAAATGGAGTTGAAATTTCCATCTAACATTCCGGCCAATACGACCACTTACATTAGAATAGATTCTGATCCTGATCTGTTGAATGCCTTGCTGGGTGGTAATTTAGGCGGTTTACTGGCCAATGTTTTAGGGAACGTTGTTTTAGGCAATCATAGTTTTTATGTGGCGGCAAAAAATGCGGCAGGTACAATTGTAACTGATGGAGCCAGCAGTGGACAGTTTACCAACAGCAACCTTCGCCTGGTTAAAGATGGTTTGGGCAGGTTTTATGTAGCCATTACACCAAACCAGATTTATGACCGTGTATTGATCAGAGACATTACCAATGCCGCTTTGTTGGGCACAAATAATACAACTAAAGTTTATTATGCATTTCATACCTCAGGAACTGATCCTTGTGCACAGGCATTTTTAACCAGTTTCGAAGGGACTGGAATTTCCCTGGATGCATTGCGCCTTGGCAATTCAGGTGTGATTAACAGCGACCGGGCAATTGATGCTGACCAGACCAACTTTTCGCAGATCAGTTTGGGCGTTGCTGCTGTAGGTGGAACAGCCAGTCAGATTTTTTATTTTACCACACCTTCCAACGCTACTGATGACTTTAATTTAAGATTCAAAACGTCTACTGCGCTGTTAAACCTCGGCCTTTTAAATAATATCAGGGTTACGGCCTACAATGGGAATGAAGAAGTTTATACACAAGCTTTAAATCCGAGTTTATTAAACCTGGAATTGCTTACCCTCCTGAACAGCGGATCAATAGTTAACCTTCCGTTTTCGCCCGGGCGGCCCTTCGACAGGGTAAAGGTCACCCTATCTTCTCTTTTAAATGCAAATTTAACACAGTCAATTGACGTGTATGGTTTAACCCGTTCTGCAGGCCGGCCAACTTTTACGGCTCCTGCCAGTAATGCGGTAGCGGCATGTTACAATGTTCCGGCAGTATTAACCGCAACTACAAACAGTGCAAATGAATTGATCTGGTATGAGGCTGTTGAAGGTGGATCACCATTGGCTACGGTAGCATTTAATGCAGCGTTTACCACACCCGCTTTAACCGCGAATAAAACGTACTATGTAGCTGCCCGCCGCCTGAACTGTACCACCGAATCAACAAGGGTTCCGGTGGTGGTTACTGTAGATCCACAGATCAGTTTTGCAGGTGCAACTTTAACAAATGCAACCAGCCAGTCTGCTTACAGCAAACAGATCAATCCGGCAACTGGTGGTACACCTGGTTTTACTTATGCTTTAGCCGCAGGAAGTACATTGCCAGTGGGATTAACACTTTCACCATCAGGTAATATTACCGGTACACCTACGGTTCCGAACGTTTATAATTTTTCCATTGTCGCCACTGATGCGAAGGGCTGTAATGTAACGGTGCCATATACGCTCACTGTAACTACCGCACTGACGTTAACTGCCGCTGCTTTGCCAGAGGGAATTACAGGTACAACATATCCAACACAAACCATTCCTGCGGCAGCAGGAGGTACAGGGCCTTATACCTATGCCGTTGTGAATCCGCTTCCTGCAGGCTTAACTTTTAATCCCGCAACAAGGGAAATTACAGGAACGCCAACTACACCGGGTGTTTATACCATTCCGGTAACTGCCACTGATGCCAATGGAAATACCATCACCGCAAATTATACGGTTAAAATTACAAATCCGTTCCTGTTACCTGCTGCAACCTTAGCCGTTGGCACAACAGGTACGGTTTATACACCACAATTTATTCCGTCGGCAACAGGAGGTACTACACCTTATAGCTATACTGCAACTGGTTTACCTGCCGGCTTAACTTTCAATCCGGTTACCCGGGCCATTACCGGTACCCCAACTGTTGCCGGTCCATTCACCGTTGCGGTAACGGCCACAGATGTAGATGGAAAAACAGTGACTACAAATTATGCGCTTACGGTAATTAACCCTTTGTTATTGCCTTCTGCAACGCTTGCTGATGGTACTGAAAATGTGGCTTATGCGGTTCAGACGCTTCCGGCAGCAACCGGCGGTGTAGGATCCTATACTTATCTGGCCGGTAACCTTCCGGCTGGTTTAAGCTATAATCCGTTAACCAGACAATTAAGCGGTACACCAACTCAGGCAGGTAATTATGCTATCTCCATAACTGCAACAGATAGTGAAGGCAGAACGGCTACGGGCAACTATAGCATCAGGGTTGTTGGAACACTGACTTTACCATCCTCTACTTTACCAAACGGCATTGTCGGAACGGGTTATCCGGCTCAAACCATCCCTGCTGTAAGTGGTGGAACGGGGCCTTATACCTATGCGGCTGTTAATCTTCCTCAGGGTTTAAACTTTGATCCTTCAACAAGAGTAATTTCGGGCACACCCACACAGGGAGGAGTATTTAACGTACAGGTTACGGCAACAGATGCCAATAACAATAAGGCCACCACATCTTACAGTATTACGGTAGATGTAAATGCGCCGGTGGTGGCATCTACAACGGTTTGCTCGGGTTCGGTTGCTTCATTAACGGTTAGTAATGTATTGCCAAATGTTTCTTACCGGTTATATGGTCCGGCAGGAAATTCAGTTTTACAGACCAGTACTTCAGGTGTTTTTACCACTCCGGCAGTTACCGCTCAAACTACTTTTTTTGTGGAAGCCTTCTCTGGTTCGGCAGTAAGTGCCAGAACTGCTGTTACGGTCTCGGTAAATCCGCCTGCTACATTGGCTACGGTAACCACAAGCAGTCTGGTTATTAATGCAGGGCAAACGGCTACCCTTTCAGCTACTGCTGATGCCGGAAATACCATTACCTGGTATGATGCGGCTACGGGCGGAAATCAGGTTGGAATTGGTGGTTCATTTACCACGCCGGCATTACAGGCCAGCACAACTTATTATGTGCAAACAACCAGTGCTGCGGGTTGCGTAAGTGTATCCCGGGTTCCGGTAACCGTTACTGTAATTGTTGGCGGAGGCAATACGGCATGTAATACCGCCAGCAGTCAGAATACAGGTATCAATGGCATTTGTTTGCTGTGTGCCGTGAATGGTGCCGGCAACTCTACCGATGCCGATGCAAGTAATTTTACCCGGATTTCGCTGGCTGTTGGTGCCGGTGCTACAGGTTATCAGCAATTGATTTTTCCTGCTGCAGGCATTGCAACAGATAGTATCCGTTTAGATTTAGGATTACCGGGAGGACTGGCAGATGTTAATGTTTTAAATAATATTACAATAAGTGTATTAAACGGAACTACCGTTGTCAGAACCGTTCAAATCAATGGAAGTTTATTGAATCTTACTTTATTAGGTGGAAACAGATTTACCGCTACTGTGCAGGCAGGTGGGGTTTACGACCGTGTTCAGGTAAGCTTCGGTGCTTTGGTTTCTGCCTTGAGCAGCTTAGATGTTTACGGTGCCACAGTGATCTATCCAAATCCAACTATAACAGCAGGTGCCCAGTCTATTTGTGCCGGTGGCACCGCTACTTTAGCGGCAACAGCAAATGGAGGTACAACACTTACCTGGTTTGATTCCGCTATTGGCGGAACACAGCTTGGTGCCGGCGAAACTTTTACTACGCCAGCCATTGCTAACACTACTACTTATTATATCCAGGTAAACCGCGCAAATTGTGCTAATACTACACGTATTCCGGTAGTGGTGACGGTAAATCCGCCGATTATATTTTCGGGTACAACCTTAACAAACGCAACTATTGCTTCACCATATAACAGGCAACTTCCGGTGGCAAGCGGTGGTACACCAGGTTTTACCTATGCCCTGGCAGCGGGAAATACTTTGCCTGCCGGTTTAACTTTATCATCAACTGGTCTAATCAGTGGTACGCCAACCGCAACAGGAACACCAACATTTTCTGTGGTGGTTACGGATACAAAAAACTGCAGTGTAACGGCTACTTTTAATTTAACTGTAACTCCGGCAATAGCGCTGGCACCTCTGGTATTGGCTGATGGAGTCACCGGAACAACCTATGTTCCTCAAACCATTCCGGCTGCTACAGGTGGAACTGGCCCTTATACTTATACGGCCAATAGTCTTCCTCCGGGATTGACTTTTGACCCGACAACAAGAGAAATTACAGGCATACCTACGCAAACCGGCACCTTTACTATTCCGGTTACGGTAACCGATGCCAATGGAAATACCATTACGGCTAATTACTCGATAAAAGTTACAGATCCGCTGGTTTTACCTCCTGCAACTTTAGCCAGTGGAGTTAAGGGAACTGTTTATCCTACGCAGGCTATTCCATCAGCAACTGGTGGAACAACACCATACACCTATTCAGCTACGGGCCTTCCATTGGGCTTAACTTTTAACCCTGCTTCAAGGGAAATTACGGGTACGCCTGGCGAATCCGGTATTTTTAGTATACCTGTAACGGTAACAGATGCAACGGGAAAAACCGCCACGACCAATTACAGCATTTCAATCCTGGATCCGTTGGTATTGCCACCGGCCAGCCTGGCTGATGGAACTGAAAATGTAGCTTATCCGGTTCAGAATATTCCGCCAGCTACTGGTGGAGTGGGGCCATACAGTTATGTAGCTATTAATCTTCCTCCAGGCTTATCATTTGATCCGGTAACCAGAAACGTTACGGGTACGCCAACTCAGGCCGGTAATTATGTTGTTTCGGTAACGGTTACAGATAGCCAGAACAGAACTGCAACCAATAATTATGGCATCACCGTAATCGGTGCATTAAACTTACCAACTGCAACCCTGCCAAATGGGGTAGTTGGCAATAGCTATCCGACAGTAACCTTACCTGCTGTTACGGGTGGAACCGGACCATACACTTATTTGGCCGCCAATCTTCCGGCAGGATTGTCATTTAATACGACAACAAGAGAAATTACAGGCACGCCAACGGTGGGTGGTACATTTACCATTTCCTTAACGGCAACTGATGCAAACGGCAATAAGGCGACTACCGGTTATGGCTTAACGGTCACCATAAATGCGCCAGCTGTAGCTGCTGCTACCGTCTGTGTAGGTTCACCTGCAACTTTAACGGTTAGCAATTTGCTGTCTGGTGTGACCTATAATTTATATGCTTCTACAGGAAGTGCGCCACTGGCGACCAATACTACAGGTACATTTACTACCCCTGCTATTACTGCTCAAACTGTATTTTATGTGGAAGCGGTATCCGGCACAGCAATTAGCCCGCGTACAGCTGTAACTGTTGATGTTAATCCGCCTGCAACTTTAGCCACTGTAACAACCAATAGTCAGGTAATTAATGCCGGACAATCTACTACTTTACTGGCCACTGCTGATGCGGGAAATACCATTGCCTGGTTTGATGCACCAACAGGTGGTACACAGGTAGGCACCGGAACTTCTTTCATTACCCCTGTTTTAAGCGCTACTACTATCTATTATGTTGAAACCACTAACGCCGCAGGCTGTGTAAGTGCAAGTCGTGTTCCGGTGACGGTTACAGTCATCCCAAGTGGTACAGGTACGGCTTGTAATGCAGCGAACAGCCAGAACAGTGGCATTACGGGTATCTGCCTGTTGTGTGGTATTACGGGTGCCGGTAATTCAACAGATGCTGATGCGACAAATTCTACCCGGATTACCCTGGGTGCCGGCGTAGCTTCAACAGGATATCAACAATTAATTTTTCCAACAGCTGGTTCTGCTACCGATAGCGTACGATTAGATCTGGCTTTGCCAGGTGGATTATTGGATCTTCAGTTATTGAATAATGTAACGGTGAATATCCTGAACGGAACAACGGTTGTCAGAACAGTTCAATTGGGTTCTTCCTTATTAAATCTTCAGTTATTAAGTGGAAGCCGCTTTGCTGCAACATTAGCTGCGGGTGGTGCATTTGACCGGGTTGAAGTTCGAATTGGTGCTTTGGTTTCTGCCGTAACCAGTTTAGATATTTTCGGTGCAACAATAGTATACCCTAGTCCAACCATTACCGCTGGTGCACAAACGATTTGTGCCGGTAGTACCGCTACACTTGCGGCTACGGCTAATGCAGGTACCACGCTAGCCTGGTATAATGCACCATCCGGTGGTACCCAGCTGGCTGTTGGCGGAACGTTTACCACACCGGCTTTAACAGCAACCACTACTTACTATATACAAGTATCAAAAGGTTCTTGTCCAAATACATTACGCATTCCGGTTACGGTAACTGTTACACCTGCACTGGCTACACCAGTAACAGCGGCAGCAGCCACCTACTGTGCAGGTAATCCTGCTACTTTATCGGTTAACAATCCGGTTCCTGGCGTTACCTATAATTGGTACGACGCTTCGGCTGGAGGTAATTTATTATTTACCGGTGAAGTGGTAACTACACCAGCATTAAATTCAAATACAACTTATTATGTAGAGGCGGCTCAGGGTAGCTGCGTAAGTGCAACCCGTGCAACTGTTTCAGTAACAGTGAATCCTCGTCCGGTGCTACCTGTTGTTACGGCAAGTGCATCGACAATTACATCCGGTCAAACCGTTATTTTAACGGCAACGTCTACAGATCCTGCGGTTACCTTTAACTGGTACAATGCTGCAAATGCAACTACACCAATTTATACAGGTGCTACTTATGTTACACCGCCGTTAACCGCCACCACCAGTTATTTTGTGGAAACAGTTTCGGCTAATGGATGTACATCTGCCGGCAGGGTGCAGGTAACCATTACTGTTGATGGTAACAATACAGCTAATCCAGTTCCCTGCGAAGCTGCGATTGCCCAAACCAATGGTGTTACCGGTGTAGCCTTACTGGCAGGCGTATTTAATCCGGCATTGGCGATTGATAACGATACCGAAACAGCCTCATCACTGGTATTGCCAGTGGGTGCATTAGGCGCTTCGGTTTACCAGAGAGCAAGTTTTGGTACCGTTTCCAACGCCGGTGATACGGTACGGGTTTTGGTTTCCTCACCAGGCAGGCTGCTTTCACTCAGCTTATTGGGTAATGCGCAAATCACGAGTTACCTTGGAACCAACAGTAACGGCGATTCAAGATTCCTAAACAACAACCTTTTAAATGTTCAGTTATTAAATGGTGATACACAAGCATTGGTAACATTTGTACCTGCTACGAGCTTTGATGCCGTAGAAGTACGGTTGAATGGTGGTGCTTTGGGTGTACTGACTTCCATTAACTTTAATTATGCCCAGCGTATTCTGGTGGCACCGGCAGTGGTTTCACCAAATGTTACTGCTTGTGCGGGTCAGACTACGCAGCTGGTGGTTAATAATCCATCATCAAGCTTAACTTACAGGTGGTATGATGCTGCAGGAACTTATTTAACGGGTAAAGACGGGATCATTTTTACCTCGCCTGTATTAACTGGTGATACCCGGTTTTTTGTAGCTGCGGTATCGGCATCAGGTTGTGTAAGTGCCAGAACGGTGGTAAACGTTACTGTTAATCCAGCTCCCGTGGTACCAGAATTATTGGATCCTGATGTTACGGCTTGCTTAAATACAACCGTGGTATTCCAGGTAAAAAATCCGGTTGCAGGAACTATTTATAAATGGTATGATGCTGCAAACATTTATCAGGCAGGTTTAGATGGTACAACTTTCACCGTGGCGAATGTAAACACTAATACCAGCTATACTGTAGAGGCCGTGAACAGTTGCGGTGCTGCATCTGCCAGAACAACGGCAACCATTACTATAGGTAATATTGATGCGCCGGTAGTTACGCCATCTGCAATTACCATTTCAGAAAATTCTGTTGCTTCCTTAACGGCAACATCAAGTACTGCAGGCGCAACGATTAACTGGTACACCAGCGCAACAGCAACTACGCCCATCTTTACCGGAACCAATTATGTAACCGACCCGTTATCAAGCAATGCTACTTTTTATGTAGAAGCAACCATCCCTGGCGGATGTACCTCAACCAGAACAGCGGTTGTGGTTACGGTGATTCCGAATGGAACTCCTATACCAACACCTTGTGGGGCAGCAACTACCCAAACCAATGGTGTAGCCGGTGGAATAACCATTGGTGCAGGTGTCATTAATCCGCTTCAGGCCATTGATGGTAATATTAATACCGGATCAAGTCTGGTTATTCCGGTTGGATTATTAGGTTCATCTGTATTCCAACAGTTGGGTTTCCCAGGGTTATCTAATGTTGGTGATACCTTGAGGGTAAAAATTACCACTCCAGGTCAGCTGATTTCTGTCGGGTTACTGTCAAACCTAACCTTAACAACTTATCAGGGTACTGTTTCAAATAACGATGCCATTGCTATTTCCAATCCATTAATCAATTTGAGTTTGCTGAACGGAGGAAATTCTGCCATACTTACTTTTGTGCCAGCCAATCGGTTTGATGGTGTTGAATTGAGATTAGGCTCAGGATTACTCGGGGCATTAAATGCTGTGAATTTTGATTATGCACAGAGAAGTATTCTGGCTCCGGCTGTAACTTCGACTATAGTTAACGCCTGTCAGGGCGCTTCGGCTACATTAAGTGTACAAAACCCTCAGCCCGGAATTACTTATAAGTGGTATTTGGGTGGCGTATATCAAACTGGTAAGGATGGAACAACATTTGTAACTGATCCAGCATTGGCGGCAGGTACCTACGAATATGCCGTAAGTGCCAGTGCCAATGGTTGCGAAACCGTTAAAGTAAAAGTTACGGTAACCATTTTGGCTCCTCCTGTGCCACCAGTGCTTTCTTCAACCAATCCGGCAAGTACTTGTATCAATTCATCAGCTACGCTAACCGTTGTTCCTGTAGCGGGCAACACTTATAACTGGTATGATGCTGCTGTAAACGGCAATATGTTGGTGACCAATAACAGTAGTTTTGTAACGTCTGCGAGTTTACCTGCCGGAACTTATGATTACTATGTAGAAGCTGTTAATGCAAATGGCTGTAGCAACCCAACCAGAACAAAAGCCACTATCACCGTTCTTCCGGTTGCCCTGGCATCTGATATCACCGTTACAGGAAATACAGCATTATGTACATCAGCTACCACAACTTTAACTGCTGCAAGTACAACTGTTCAAAATCCGGTATTTACCTGGTATAGTGATGCCGCTTTAACGCAGGTGGTAAGTAATTCGGCCGTATTTACTACGCCAGCCATTACGGGCATCACCAAATATTATGTAACTGTAAGGGGTGATAATAAATGCGCCAATACGCCAGGAAATGCGCAGGAAGTAACTATTACCACCAATCCGGTAGCAACAGCTTCCGATCTGATTCTGACCGGGCCCACATCTATTTGCGGAGGTTCAACGGTTACTTTATCAGCAAGCAGTACAACCGTAATTAATCCGGTGTTTACCTGGTATAGCGATGCGGCTTTAACCATTCCGGTAAATACAACAGCTCAATTTACAACGCCTGTGTTAACCGCTTCTACCACTTATTATGTAACGGTTAAAGGCGATAACAGATGTGAGAACACTGCCGCATCAGCCAGGGCAATAACCATAACGGTAAACCCTTTTGCTACCGCTGCAGATATTAACCTGAATGGAATCACTTCAATTTGTCAGGGTTCAACCACTCAGCTATCGGCATCAAGCACTACCGTAACCAACCCGGTTTACACCTGGTACAGTGATGCTGCTTTAACTTCAGTAGCTTATGTTGGTGCCTCATTTACCACACCAGTATTAACCAATACAACCAGTTATTATGTAACGGTTAAAGGTGATAATAAATGCGAGAATCCGGCAAATGCGGCTGAACTGATTACGGTAACGGTAAAACCATATGCTACAGCAGCAGATATCACCGTGGCAAATACGCAAATCTGTGCCGGTTCGACCACCATGCTAATGGCTTCGAGTTTAACCGTAACCCAGCCTGTATTTACCTGGTACAGTGATGCCTCCTTAACCAGTGTGGCATTTGTAGGACCAACCTTTACCGTAAATGGCTTAACCGCCACTACCACCTATTATGTTACCGTTAAAGGGGCCAATAAATGTGAAAATACCGCGGCTGATGCTAAGGTAGTTGTGGTAACCGTAAATCCGCTGGCTACTACAACTGATATAATCGTGAATGGTAATACCAATGCCTGTGCCGGGGGAGGTACTACCCTAACAGCAAGTTCTCCAACGGTAACCAATCCGGTATTTACCTGGTACAGTGATGCCGCCTTAACCAATATCAATTTTATTGGCAGTGTTTTCACCACACCAGTTTTAACTGCAACAACCACCTATTATGTAACCGTTCGCGGGGATAACAAATGTGAGAATGCTGCAAATACAGGTAAACCGGTAACCATCACCATTACACCAGTGGCGGGTACAGCAGATGTTGCTGCAAATGATGCAAGTATTTGCCAGGGTAGTTCAGCACCATTGGTGGCAAGTACTACAACAGTGACCAACCCGGTATTTACCTGGTACACTGATGCAGCACTCACCACTGTCGCTTTTGTAGGTGCAAACTTTAATACCCCTGTATTAACGGCCACCACGCGATATTACCTGACCATTAAAGGCGACAACAGGTGTGAAAGTTCAGCATCTACCGCCAGGGTAATTACTGTAAATGTGAATGAAGCAGCAACAGCGGCCGATATTGTCCTATCTGCACCAGCGGTGCTATGTGGTTCAGGAACTGCAATCCTTAACGCCAGTTCAACCTCAGTGGCTAATCCGGTATTTACCTGGTACAACGATGCTTCACTGACCAGTGTTGCCTTTGTCGGTCCGATTTTTAACACACCAACCCTAACCGCAACCACAACATACTATGTAACGGTTAAAGGCACCAACAAGTGTGAAAATACGGCGGCAGGAGCAAAACCAGTTACCATAATCATTAATCCACGGGCTGTACAAGCCGATATTACCGTGAATGGATCAAGATCAATTTGCGGAAGCGTGGCCACTGTATTAACCGCAAGCAGCACTACCGTAACCAACCCGGTATTTACCTGGTACAGTGATGCAGCCTTAACATCAGTAGTATTTACCGGTAGTGTGTTTACTACTCCGGTATTAAACGCCAATACTACTTATTATGTAACCGTTAGGGGCGATAATAAATGTGAAAATGCATCCGGAGGTGCTTTAGCGGTAGCACTGACGGTTATGCCAATTGCAAGTGTGGCAGATGTTTCCGCAAATGATGCAAGCATTTGCCAGGGTACTTCAGCGGCATTAGTGGCAAGCACCACCACGGTAACTAATCCAATATTTACCTGGTATACAGATGCGACGCTAACATCAGTAGCTTTTGTTGGAGCAACATTTAACACACCATCATTAAACGGAACCACAAGATATTACCTGACGGTTAAAGGCGACAACAGATGTGAAAGTACTGCTGCTACTGCCAGGGTAATTACTGTGAATGTAAATGAAGCGGCAACAGCATCAGATATTACTTTATCTGCGCCTGCAATAATTTGTGGTTCAGGGACAGCAACCATTAATGCCAGTTCAACCACGGTAACCAATCCGGTATTTACCTGGTATAATGATGCTTCATTAACCAGTGTTGCCTTTGTCGGTCCGATCTTTAATACACCAGCATTAACAGCCAGCACTACTTATTATGTAACCGTTAAAGGCACCAATAAATGTGAGAATTCAGCGGCAAATGCCAAGACCATTACGGTTAACGTAAACCCACGGGCAGTGCAGGCTGATGTTGCCGTAAGCGGAAACAGGTCTGTTTGTGGAAATGTTGCTGCAGTATTAACCGCAAGTACGAGTACGGTAACCAATCCGGTATTTACCTGGTATAGTGATGCTACATTAACCTCACCAGTGTTTGTTGGCAATGTGTTTACCACACCAGTTTTAACAGCCAATACCACTTATTATGTAAGTGTGAAAGGCGATAATAAATGCGAGAATGCTTCGGGTAATGGTTTAGCCATAGCCGTTACGGTAAACAGTGCACCAGATAATCCGGTGGTTGCCAATACCGGAACAAGCATTTGTTCCGGAGAGACCACACAACTGGTCATCAGCAATGCGCAAACTGGTGTTACTTACGAATGGTATAGTGCTGCTACAGGTGGAAACCTATTATTCACCGGCTCAACTTACAACACCCCAGCTTTAGCCACTACTACTGATTATTATGTAACAGCAGTAAATGCAGGAGGCTGTAATAATAATGGCGGCAGGGTGAGGGTTACAGTAACTGTAAATCAAAAACCAGCTGTTCCGGCGGTTAACGCTGCCAATGTAAATGTGTGTATTGGGAATACAGCCGTTTTAACGGTAACTAATCCGCAAGCAGGTGCAGTTTACAACTGGTATACTTCGGCAACGGGTGGTACAATTGCGGGTACGGGTGTTTCATTTACCACGCCAGGCATTAGCACCAATGTTACCTATTATGTGGAAGGAGCAAATGGATCATGTATTTCGGCCTCAAGAACTCCGGTAAATGTAGTTGCCTTACCAGTGCCAGGTGCACCTGCATCAGCAACTGCGGCTAATGGAATAATCTGCGCGGGCAGTAATACCATATTGACTGTAAATAATCCGGTACCGGGTATCATTTACAGATGGTACAATGTAAGCGTTAATGGAAATGTTTTAGGTGAAGGCCCTACGTTTACCACACCGAATATCAGTGCAACCACCATCTTTTATGTAGAAAGTATCGCAACTGGTGGTTGTGCCAGTGCTACGAGAACGCCTGTTACGGTAACGGTTCTTCCGGTATTGGCTACGCCTTCAGTAATAGTGCAAGCTACTACTCCAAATAGTATAACCTTCGCTTGGCTAGCTGTAAATGGAGCATTGGGATATGAAATTTCTACTGATAACGGCTTAACCTGGCAAGCCACTGCCGGAACGAGTTATCTGGCTGCAGGTTTAAAACCAGATCAAAGCGTTGCCATTATCGTAAGGGCAAGAGGTCAGTTGGCTTGCCAAACGAGTGCGAATTCGAGTCCGGTAACTGCGAGAGCCACTAACCCACTTGGAAACCAGATTTATATTCCAAATGCATTTACGCCAAATAATGATGGTAAGAATGATACCTTCCTGATTTATGGAACAACCATCACATCAGCCAGAATGTCGGTATTTACGCAATGGGGACAGTTAATCTTCCAGTCTGATAATATGGCTAATGGTTGGGATGGAACATTTAAAGGCATAAACCAACCGATTGGTGTATATGTGTACATGGTAGAGGCTGATTTTGCCGATGGCACCAGCACCATGAAAAAAGGAACAGTAACGCTAATTAGATAATGATGAGCAGGATAAAATATAAACAGACAAAATTAAATACCATGAAAATACCATCGTCTTTAAGATCATTGCTGGCAATGCTGAGTTTGCTACTCTGTACCTCCGGGTTATTTGCACAAACTGATCCGCATTTTTCACAATATTATGCATATCCCCTTTGGCTAAATCCTGCACTAACGGGTGTTATTGATGGTGATTACCGTGCATCAGTAAATTTTAAGCAGCAATGGGGTGCTTTAAACAGTTCCTTTTTAACCGGTGGGGCATCCTTTGATCTGGCACCCAGAAAAAACTTTGCATTTGGCGGTACCATCCTGAATCAACGTGCGGGTGAACTTGATTTTAATTACCTCACCGCCCTGGTATCGGGTTCATATCGTTTAAGATTTGGACGTGAAGGTTTGCAAACCCTCAATTTTGGTTTGCAGGCTGGCATCATCAACAGGAGTTTCGATTATTCGCAAGCCAGATTTGGTAACCAGTTCAATCCGATTACGGGTTATGATGGGGGTATGGTCAGTGGTGAAACCTTTCAGTCGCAATCCACATTGGTGCCTGATGTTAACTTTGGTGTGATGTATTTTGATGGCAATCCCAATCAGAATGTAAATGTTTTTGTTGGCGCCAGTGCCGCACACTTAACCCGGCCAATTGATCGTTTTACCGGAACTGAATCCAGAATCCCGATTCGGTTAACCGGGCACGGTGGAGCCAGAATCCGTGCTTCAGATTTTTTAGATCTTGTGCCGAACGCTTTGGTGATGTACCAGGGAAATACCAATGAAATATCCTTGGGCGCTTATGCCCAGCTTAATGTAAGTCAATCTTCCAATATCTTATTTGGAGGCAATTACCGTGTTAAAGATGCCGCAATTGCCTTTGTAGGTTTACAACTCAGCAATATGGTATTTGGCTTAAGTTATGATGTCAATACTTCCAACTTTAACCGGGCATCCAACAGTAACGGAGGTATTGAGCTGTCTATTTCTTTAATCGGTCGCAATGGTATTATTGGTCCGAATTTCTTTTGTCCACGATTATAATTGATCATCAAATGAGAAAAATATTATTGTTTTTATTATTGGCAGTTGGGGGGTTAGCTAAAGCGCAGTATGTTGTAAATTACAAAAGGGTTGCAGATACCTATTTTGAAAATAAGGATTATTATGCGGCATCTACTTTTTATAAAAAGGCATTGAGAATTACAGGTGATAGTACTCAGGCCATTCTGCCTTATGGAAAAGAACGCAAGGGTACATCAGATGAAAAAGTGATTGAAGATTATGAAGGATCAATTTATAATTTGGCAGAATCAAGCCGGATGTACCGCGAATTTGCCGAGGCTGAGAAATATTATGCTATTGCCATTACCTTTACCAATACCCGGTATAGAAAAGCACTTTTTTATTATGCAGAAAGCTTAAGGGCAAACAAAAAGTTCAACCCGGCAATTGCAGCTTTTGAATCATTTATCAGCAAAAATCCCAACGATATTTTGGTTAAAGATGCGCATAAAGAAATTGCGTCCTGTAAATTTGCAATCGAAGAAATGCGGTTCCCGAAGATGGTTCAGGTTAAAAAGATGCCTGCAAACGTTAATGGGTTAGGCTCTAATTATGCTCCGGTAAATATTAATCAAAATTTTTATTTTACCTCCTCAAGGCCCATCAATGTAGCAGGCAAGCGCGACGTGGTAAAAACCGAAACAGGTGAGGTACAGGTTTCAACCAAGGCCAATCCATTTTTGAATACCCTTTATACCACTAAAAATGAGTTGTCATCCAGCGAAATTTCAGTGAGAATGATGGGGATTAATTTACCAAGAGAGATGGAAGTTGCTGCGGCAAGTTTTTCACCTGATGGAAATACAGTTTATTTTACGGCATGGAGAGAAAAGGAGCGGTATTCCATTTATTCTTCCAGAAAAGATGACAATAAATGGTCAGATCCACAACCGGTAGGCCTGGAAGTAAACAGTAAGGATTTTAATTCACTACAGCCGTTTGTCACCAAAGATGGTCATTTTCTGCTTTTCTCATCCGATCGTACCGGTGGTTATGGCAAATTAGATCTGTGGTACTGCGCCATTCGCAGCGACGGATCTTTGGGGCAGCCGGTTAACCTGGGTCCAACCATTAACACAGAAGATGACGAGCGCGCACCTTATTATAATCCCTCCTCTAAAAAATTGATTTTCAGTACGGATGGCAGAATTGGATTAGGCGGGTTAGATTTTTTTGAGTCGGATGGTGACCTCATTTCCTGGTCTGAACCTAAAAATATGGGTTATCCGTTCAATTCATCAAAAGACGATTTATATTTCACTGCTATTGATGCTGATGGCACGAGGGGATACATCAGCTCGGATCGCGAATCGTCCTGCTGTTTGGAAGTATTTGAAGTTAAAAAGGAATTTATTTCAGTAAGTGGTCTGTTAACCGATTGTAAAACGGGTTTACCTATGCCTAATGCAACGGTAATTTTTACCAATGCAGAAGGAACACAAAAGGCAATAACCGGTGCCGATGGAAAATATCATTTTAAAGCAGATTCCAGGCGGCCGGTAAAATTATCATTTGTCAAGGAAGATTATTTTTCGATCACAAAAAATTATCCTTATGAGGAATTGGCAAAAGCCGATACCCTGATCAATAAGGATTATTGCCTGAGCCCTTTCAAAATCGGTATTCCAATTGCGCTGGAAAATATCTACTATGAATTTGACAGTTCAGCATTAACGGAGCCATCTAAAAAGGTACTTGATTACCTTATTCCGGTGATGGAAGATAACCCTGCAATGGAAATAGAACTGGGATCGCATACCGATAATGTAGGTACAGAAGAATACAACCTTGATTTATCAAATAAACGGGCACAATCCTGTGTCGATTATTTGGTGAGCAAAGGAATTTCCTCCACCAGAATGACTTCCAAAGGTTATGGAGAAACCACGCCAATTGCACCAAATGAAATCGGCCGGGGAAGAAGAAAGAAAGATAACCCGGATGGACGAGCCAAGAACCGAAGAACGGAGTTCAAGGTAACTAAAAAATAAACGCTATCTCATTTAACCCGTTGATGGCCACTTTCATTGATATGTAAGTGGCTTTTTTAGTTTTAATACTCGCTGATTTCTCATTAATCTTTGTATTTTTCGCTGTCTATACTATTTTATGAAACTCCATCTTCACCCGACAATTGTTTTCAGAACCCCTGTTTTTTCTTACCAAGCCGGTTTACAGGCTTGCTGGGCAGAATTGAAAAATGCGATCTCCGTCTCATCAGCCGATTTTTATGAAACAATAAAAGATATAGAAGTCAAAGATTTAGAGACGTTGCCACCCAGAATTTATTTTACCATATGGAAATATTTTAACAGGGCGAAATACCGCTCTACGCCATATGGCACCTTTGCAAGTTTCAGCATTTTAAATGATGCCATCAAAAATGAGGCAGGCGATTTGCAGATAACCGATAAACAAACTGTTCATCGCCTTATCGACTGGCCTTACCGCAATCAGCTCAGTCTTGACTTCGAAGACACAATTAAACAAAATGGATGGCTGTTGAGCAACAGCAGCTTTTATGAAACTTTAAACGGCATCAGGTATATTTCCTGTGCGGAAGGCGTTTTTGAACTCGCCGAAATTGATCGAGACGATTTCATTATACAGATCCTGAATGCCTGTTTAGTGCCTGTTCAGGTTAAAGATCTGGTTGATCAACTTCAGCCGGATGCAGCGCGTGTACCAGAGTTGCTTGGTTTGCTAAAGGATATGCACGACCTGCAGCTTCTTTTTGCTGAACATGATCCCAATATCATTGGTGAGGATTATTTTAAAAGACTCAGCCTGGAAGTAACCGAAAATATACCCCAATACCTGATTGCAGAACGTAAGGTTAATGCCGGAGGCATACACAGGAATCTTTTAAAGTTTATTCCTAATATGCTCATGTTATTGCAGCAAATTATACCAAAGGAAGAAAAAGCCGCTTTAAAAACCTTTATTCAGCAGTTTAAGAAAAAGTTTGAGCAACGTGAAGTTTCACTCCTGGTGGCCCTTGATCCGGAAATGGGTATTGGTTATGATGAACTGGAACAAAGTAGTGATGGCGATGATCTTATGGTACATTTAAACAGTAAACAGCGGAATAATAAAACCACTGATGATTTAAAGGCAAGATTAAAAAAGGCACTTTCCCTGGAAAGTTTTGAACGTGGAAAAACTGTTTTCCTGAATGAACTTGACCTGAATCGGATTGAAAAACCAGCCGTTTTGCCAAACTCATTCAGCATGTTGATGCATATTGCGGACGAACAAATTATCATCGACCAGATCGGTGGGGTAACCGCAAATGCATTAACCGGTCGCTTTACCATGGCAAGTCAGTCCGTAGAACATTTTTGTAAAGAGATTTCAGCAATAGAAAAAAAGGCGAATCCTGATGTGTTGTTTTTTGATGTGGCTTATATGGTAGAGGCTAATGTAGATAATATTAACAGGCGGAAACTGGTTTATGACCATCAATTATCTATCCTTAACTTTGATACATCAGCAAATCCGCTTCAGGTGAGTGATATTCTGATTTCAGTAAGAAATAACCAGGTTATCCTTAGGTCTAAATCCTTAAACAAACGTTTGATGCCGCGGATGGCTTCAGCATATAATTATACCAGGTCAGATCTTTCAGTGTTCAGGTTGCTTTGCGACGTACAACATCAGGGAATCCAAAGCAGTTTATCACTTCCTTTAGAAAATATTTTCCCTGATCTGGATTACTATCCTAGATTGCAGTATCAGAATATCCTATTGAATACCCAAAAATGGCGGATAGAAAAGAAAAAGCTTTTTCCTGACAAAGTCCAGCTTACTGTAAGTGCGTGCCGGGATTATCTAACGGGTATAGGCGTTTCAGCATATTTTAAAACCGGTTTATCAGATCAGACGCTGTGCTTCAGTTTATCCGTTGATGAGGATTTGCAGGCCTTTATGCAACTGATGCAAAAGCATAACAACATTTACCTGGAAGAAGTAATCTTACCAAAGCATAATATAGTGGTAAATGAAACAGCTAAGCCTTACCTCGCTCAATTTATGCTTAGTTTTACCCATAATGAGCTGGTTTATCAGGGTATGTCAGCATTAAATGCAAATAGCGACGTACCTGTCCAGCATATTTTTCTGCCTGGTCAGGAATGGTTGTATTTTGAGTTGTTTTGTCATCAGCATCGCGCCGATGAAATCCTACTTCAGGTTATTGATCCTTTTTTGCAGCGGCACAAAGGTGAAATTAACGCCTGGTTTTTTATCCGCTATAATGAAAATGGGAATCATTTAAGGTTCCGGGTAAATCTTTTTCGTGCGGCAGATGGTCAGAAACTAAGCGCTGCTTTTGCGGATATGCTCTCACCTTATGTTATCGCCGGGTTAGTATCAGATTTTTACGCTAAAGCCTATAAGCGCGAAATTGACCGGTATGGCAGCGATCTAATCGCAGCGGTGGAAGCTCATTTTAGTACAGACAGCAACTTTGTACTGAGCCTTATGGCAAGCCAGGCTGATTCTTTTGGTAAATACAGGTTATGTGCAGCGATTATAAATCAGTTGGCGCATCAGCAGGTTTTTGAAACGGATGAGCTGAGGAGGGTGATCAGGCTAACATCCGATGCCTTTAATGAGGAACATCAGCTGGATGCGGCCGATTTTAAACAACTGAATCAGCACTATCAGTCTTATAAAAGTACTGGGGGGGAAGCATTGGACGAAGATCAGCAGTTGTGTTTTCAGCAGATGGTTCAATCGATGGTTACGCTGTTAAAAAAAACGGAGTCAAACCGGCGGATAAGACTTTTTACTGATTTAATGCATATGCATGTCAACCGCCTTTTTAGTAAAAATCAGCGCATGCATGAAATGGTGATGTATTATTTTTTATTAAAAGATCTGCAGCGAAGTAAAGCTATCGGGTAATGTTCAGTTTAGCCATGGGGTTAACCACGTTTACGGATATTTCAGTAACATAGCGGTTTAAGGGGTCAGTATAATGTTTAAAAACATAATCATCCTTATAGAAGTTTTTTAACCGGTTGGCCACATTTTCCAGGCCTACATGATGGCTTTCATGTTTGCCTCTCACATCATTAATCATATTAATGGTGCTGATCATTAAGGTATTCAGGCTGTAATCTATTTTAATCACTGCGGGTTGGGTAGAGTGGGAAACATTTCCATGTTTAAAAATATTTTCTACAAGGGTAAGCAGAATAAGCGGTGGAAACCGCAGTCCAAATAAATCTCCTTTTACTTCAAGGGACAGATTGATGCTGTTTGCCGTGCGTAACTGATGTAAATTGATTAAATGTTTAATCTGCTCTACCTCTTCACTTAAAGGTACCATTTCTGAAGCTCCGGGTTGTTTTAAGGCATAACGCATCATTTCTGATAAATTCATAATGGCATCTGCAGCCAGCGGAGCCTTCTTACGGGTATCATTGTAAATAAAATTTAATGTATTAAACAGAAAGTGGGGGTTGATCTGACTACGCAAAAAATTATTCTGCGATTGTACCAGGTCATTTTCCAGGTTCTGCTTCTGGATCTGGCTGATTAAGTTTTGCCGCTCTAATTTTTCAACCTTTTTCTGGTCTTCGAATGATTGAATGATGTATACATAGCCTGTAGCAAAACCAATAAAAAGCAAGGATCTGTAAATACAGGATAAAATAAAACTTCTGTCAAAAATGCTTAACGCGTTTGAGTCTATAAACTTAAGTTTCTCAAAGGCTATTACCAATACTTGAGTAGTCAGGATATACGTGCAAACCACCAGTACAACCAGCAACAGGATTTTTATGATTTTAACAGAGTTGCTGTTGTCATTTAATATCTTCTTTAAGAGATGTGCCTGTAAATAAAAGGTGAAAATGTTGATGATATATACGATAACATAAACTCCGGGTTCCCGGAATTTGGATATAAAACCTAAAATAAATACATCATAAAAAATATAAATACTCCAAATTAATAGGTGAAGTCTGTAGTTTTTATAATAGGTTTTAAGGTTAAAGGAGGTCATTTTTGATTCGTTAATCTATTAAATTATGGATTTTATCTGCTAAAATTAAGGTTTTGTGTAAAAAAGTGGTTGCCCTGAAGTTTACCCTGCACCTTTACATAAATAATAAGAACATTTAATATAACTTAAATAAAGCGAATATGAAACCACAAGGCCATTCTAAAATTACAAAAAAAACTGTTTTCATTTACAAAGCCGTTAAAGTTCAGGATAATTTTGCTACTCATCCAACCGGTGATATGAGCCATAGTATTGCCACAAGTTTTATTGTAGCTAACTAGTATCGGCATTACCTTCTTTGAAAGGTTAAATAGGCTTCATTGATTCAGCTATATATCAGGTACTGAAGCCACCTTTGAAGAATAAATTTAAACCGGAAATTATCCATTTAACCGGAAAACCAGAATAGCAATAATATTTCATTTGCGTTACTGGTTCCTGTTTGATTTGAGTAAGCTGTTTTGTACATAGGTAAAGAAGGCTTCTTTATAACCTTCACCTATTTGAATTACTTCATTATTAATCAGGCGGATAATGTTTCCATCTACCTTTTTGATCGCGGCTTTGGCTACAATATTTGATTTATTTACCCGGATAAACGGATGTCGTTCTAAAGCCTTATCGATCTCCTTTAAGGTTAGGTAAGTAATATGGGTTTCGGTACTGGTAATGATCTGTATATAATTCTGTAATGCCTTGATGTAAAGTATTTCATCAATGGCAATATTGGAAAAAGCATATTTATGGTCGCCTTTAATATAAAGAGCTGCGGCATGATCTGGTTCTTTAGCCGTTCTGCTGTGATTTGCTTCTTTTTTAAGAATCCGGTCAATGCCCAGGGCAAATTTTGCAAATGATATTGGCTTTAATAGGTATTGATCCGACTGTACATCAAAAGCCTGCAGCGCATAATCAGGATGCGCTGTGGTAAAAATCAGGTACTTTGCTTTTTCTCTGATGTTTTTAGCTAACTCCAGGCCATTGATACCAGGCATGTCAATATCCATAAATAACAGGTCTATATCGTCACTTAAGCTTAGTTCTGTTAATGCCTGAATAGGACTGGTAAATGTCTTAAATATAGTTAAGCCTGGCATTTCCGCGATATGATCGGTAATGACCTCAATTGCATGTTGTTCGTCGTCAATAACAACGCATTTTAGATTCATGATAGTTATATAATATGGCCTGTAATGATTTCAATGCAAGATAAATAAAAAACGGCTTGTATTTATCTTCCCCCCTTAAAAAAAACGTAACATCGGTTTCGTCTAAAAATCTACGGGTTTCGTGTAATAAACTGGTAGGTTCATGTAAAAAAATATCCAGCTGATCATATTTTTCCAATCTTTAAGATGTTTGCCAAAAACAAATGATTGAGATGACTGATCTTTAAAAGATCATCATTTTAATTAACTAACATCTGCCTGCCCAAGCGCTTGTGTAGCCTGTTAAAAATATCATTTTAAACAGGCCATACAACACTGGGTTTTAGGGTAGCAAAGCATATAGTAATCTGGCAAATACAGGACTAAAGCATTTAAAAAATGCTATTGATAAAGATACCTCTAAACATATATACACATCATGGAACTTAAAGACGAAATAGGGCAATTTGCTGTCAGGATCAAAAAAATGCTCCCACAAGTTCAAACAGAAGATTTAACCCGGAATGCATTGGTAATGCCTTTCATTCAAATACTAGGCTTCGATCCTTCAGAAGTTCAGTCTGAAGCAGTAATGGATTTTGGTGTAAAAAAAAGTAAAAAAGTTGATTATACCATTATGAAAGATGGAGAGCCAACTATTTTAGTAGAATGTAAACACCATGAAGACAGCCTGGATATTCATGATTCCCGTTTGTCGAAATATTTTCGTAAAACCAAAGCTAAATATGGCCTCTTAACCAATGGCCTGGTATACCGTTTTTACACAGAGAAAATGGTGAGATCAAAGAAAAACCAGGAGCCATTATTTGAATTTAAATTAACTGATACAAAAGCTGCAACCATTGCCAAAATGATTGAAGAACATAAAGACTACTTTAATGTTGATCAAAAAAATGTAGCCAGCTAAATACTTTTACGCATACCTTAAAGTTCCCGAAAAATTCTATAACATGAGGTCCTGATCAGTCAGGACTTTTTTTATGCCTGGCTAAAAATAAAAAGGGAGAAACCTTCCGATTTCTCCCTTTATCAATCATGAATAAAGCTTAAATTAATGCTACGCTTCTGCTCACAAATGCGGTTAATTCTGCACCTGTTAACATACCCTGAGCCAATAAAGCCAAATCTACAGCCTGTTTAGCCAGGTTGCTTTGTTCTTCGCCTTCAGCTTTCAGAATTTTACTTACCAATTTGTGGTTTCCATTAATGGCTACCTTGTAGTTATCAGGCATCTGACCATAGAAACCCATTCCGCCACCCATGGCCGCCATGTCTTTCATGCGGCGCATAAATTCATCCATCGTAATCGTTACCGGTAACTCATCCGGATTTAATGCAATTACCTCTACCTGCATGCCTGGTTTGGTAATTGCCTTTTCAAAAATAGCTGTTACTTCTTTAACCTGATCTTCAGATAATACATGTTCATTCACTTCATCTTTTTCAATCAGTTTATCCGCAACACTGGAATCTACCCGTTTGATCGATGTTTTTTCCAGTTTTTGCTCCATCTGGTTAATAAAGTGATTGTCTATTGGTGAATCTAATACCAGAACATCATAATCTTTCTTATTAGCCGATTGAATAAATGCATCTTGTTTGGCTGCATCATTTGAGTACAAATAAACTACCGTTCCGTTTTTATCGGTTTGCAGAGGTGCAACCTTTTCTTTGTATTCATTTAAGGTGAAAAGTTCATTTTTAGTGTTGCCAACCAACGCAAAATCTTTTGCCTTATCATAGAATTTATCTTCACTGATCATGCCGTATTTAACGAACAAGCCAATATCTTTCCATTTATCTTCAAAAGCTTTACGGTCTTTTGTAAATAACTCCGCTAATTTATCAGCAACTTTTTTAGTAATGTAGTTGTTGATTTTTTTTACATTACTATCTGCCTGTAAGAAACTGCGTGATACGTTTAACGGAATATCAGGTGAGTCAATTACACCATGAAGCAACATTAAAAACTCCGGAACAATATCCTTCACCTCATCGGTAATGAATACCTGGCGGGAATATAATTTGATTTTGTTGCGTTGCATTTCGAAATCGTTTTTCAATTTCGGGAAGTATAATACGCCGGTTAAATTAAAAGGATAATCAACATTCAGGTGAATCCAGAATAAGGGCTCTTCACTAAACGGATATAATTCGCGATAGAAGTTTAAGTAATCCTCATCTGACAAATCTGCAGGTGCTTTTGTCCAGATCGGGTTAGTGGTATTGATGATGTTATCAACTTCAACATCTTTATATTTTTTCTTTCCTTCTTCATCTTCGCCATCTTCGACAGATTCTGTCTTCGTACCAAACTGAATGGGAACAGGTAAGAATTTAGCATATTTATTCAGGATTTCCTGTAATTTCGATTCTTCCAAAAACTCTTCTGAATCTTTATTAACATGAAGGATAATATCTGTACCCCGGGTAGTTTTGGTGCCCTCGGTTATTTCAAATTCTGTGCTGCCATCACAAACCCAGCGCGCTGGTTCTGCACCATCCTGATAAGATAAGGTTTGGATTTCTACCAAATCAGCCACCATAAATGCCGAGTAAAAACCTAAACCAAATTTACCGATGATTTCATTGGCATCTTTAGCATCTTTAAATTTCTCTACAAACTCACTTGCGCCAGAAAATGCCACCTGGTTAATATATTTTTTAATTTCTTCGGCAGTCATTCCCAAACCATTATCACTGATGGTGATGGTTTTAGCTTCTTTATCTACAGCCACTTTTACCAAGGGCTGTCCGACCTCGCCGTTAAACTGACCTAATGAACCCAGTCTTTTGATTTTCTGAACCGCGTCTACAGCGTTTGAAACCAACTCGCGGAGGAAAATCTCGTTATCAGAGTATAAAAACTTTTTAATTATCGGGAAAATGTTCTCGGTGTGTATGGAGATGTTTCCTTTTTCTTGAATGCTCATATGTAAATAAATTGTTTAATCTACTACCTGCATATCAATGCTTGTTCCAAATGAATTTAATTGACAAAATGACAGTTGAATAGGTGCCGCCAATGAAGTTTCACATGCTGATAAATGGCCTTAAAACAAAAACCCAAAAAACGGTTGGTTTTTTGGGTTTAAATAATATGAAGTATTGATTTAGTTTAAGTGAAAACTAGGTTTATCTTCTTCTAATGAAAGAATTTTGGTGATTTTTTTCAGGAGTACATCCATTTGAAATGGTTTCGAAAGGAAATCGTCCTGGCCGTAATTCAGTGTGGTAAAATCTTCAGGATTATAAAGGCCTGAGATCAGCAGAATTGGAATTTTGGAGGTACTTTCGATGGATTTTAACTGCTCACATAAAACACGACCATCAATATGGCCAAGTGATATGTCGAGCAAGATCAAATCTGGTTTAAAACTCTCAATGCGGTTAAATACCTCTTCACCATCATTAAGTGACGAAACTTTGAATCCGCCGATTTCCAGTATTAATTGTATGGTTTCTAAAACCTCAATGTCATCATCTACTACCAGTATTCTTTTCATATGTTCTAATCCATTTATTTGCTGCTAAAAATATAACAAAATGTATCTTGTTAAGTTTACAATCTTAAAAATATTTTAACAATAAGTTTATACAGTCAGGGGTTTTTTAAAAAAAAATCAGCTTGCCTGGCGTGCAATTCCTTCCTTCTGAAGGATGAAATGGAAGAGATCTTCTATGGGTTTCTGCAATATTTTGCCCGCTTTGATTCCATTATCTGCTAAAACCTCCATCAGGGTATCCTGGTAATAGTAGGCTATGGAACCCACAAAATGGCAGGGAACATCTCTGTATTTCGGATAATCCTTAATGTTGGAGTCTACAAATTCCTGGAATCCGGTTTTTAAAATATTCTGAATAAAAGGATGGTCGCAATGGCTGGCCATAAAACGGCTGAAGCCGGCCAGGTAAATATTAGGGAAAGGCTTTTGGTATACGTTAGTGATAATTTGCTCCTTATCTGCCGGGAAAGCTTTTTTGAATGCTGCAGCCAGACCTGATGGCATTTTGTTGTATAAATAAGCCAGCAATACTTTTTTGCCAAAGAAGGTGCCTGAGCCTTCATCACCTAAAACGTAACCAAGACCGTGATGGCCATCATGAATCTTTTTGCCGTCAAAATAGCAGATATTAGATCCCGTGCCTAAGATGCAATTTAAGCCTTCTGTATTTCCGCAGGTGGCATATACCGACCCGAGCAAATCATGATCTACGGAAATAAAGGCATTTTGAAACACTTCAGATAATCCATTGGAAACCACTTCATGTTTATCAGGGGAGGAGCAACCGGCACCAAAAAAGTAAATTTCCTTTACCTGATCAGCATATTGTATTAAAGTTTCATTTTTCGAAATCAATTTCGAAATTTCCTGTTCACTCAAAAAATAGGGGTTTATTCCAGTGGTATTAAATCTTATGGTTTCGCCATTAAGATAACCCATCCAATCTGTTTTTGATGAGCCACTATCTGCAACAAGTATCATGGCAATAAATATAAATATTAATTAGAGAATATTATACTTGCAATAATTTCGTTACTTCTAAATAGGGTTGATTCAATATCCGTTTACCTAATATTATTTGATTCTTATACTGATAAACCTTAAAATTATTGGGTCGGCATTGGGATATCTCTGCCAAAGTCTTTAATATAACGAATCACACTTCTTATTTCGCAATCACTTAAAGTATCCATCCTTGCTGTTTTAAAGTCTCCATTTTTGCTACCAACCTTTATGTTTTTAGTAAATGCATAATCAATTAGCTTTAGGCTATCCATAGCTGCCAGGCCTCTAAAAGTAATTGAGCCATTTTCATCTACTTTTCCATCGATTAAAGCTAAATGGCAAACTAATTTCCTAAATCAATATTTCCGCTAATTTCTTTTAGTGTCGTTTCGGCTAACTTGGCTTGAAACTGCATTTCGATGAACCGATTCTGTGCTTCGATGGCATTGCGTTGGGCCTCACGCAATTCAAGCGGGGCAATGCTTCCTAAACGATATTTAGCCAGGGTAATATCTAAGTTTTCTTTAGCCAGGTCAACGTTTCGCTGTTCCAGCTTAATCAGATCCAGATAAGTACTGTAGTTTTGATAGGCCGTTAATAACTGGGAATTGACATCGAGCTTCGTTTTTTCAAAGTTGAGCTTTGACGTCTCAATATTAATTTTCGCGTTACGCTCATTCTGGCGTTGTAAAAAACCATTAAAGATATTCAAACTGGCTGTTACACCATAGGTAAAGCCATTCGCGGCAAACTTCTGGTTAAAACCTGTCGGACTGGTACTATTGGTGCGGCTGTAGCCTGAGTTTAAACTGATGGCCGGATACCTTGCACCACGGATGGCCTTTAAATTTAATGATGCTATCTTCTGATTGATAAATGCATTCTGTAAATCAGGATTTTGCTTTGCTGCAATTTCAGCCTGCTTGCTAAAGAGGATTCCGGTATTGACATCAATTTCATTCCCTACAGAAAACTGGCTGCTGATATCACGCACCATCAGTTGGTTTAGGCGAACCTTAGCCACCTGTAAGGCATTTTTAATTTGCAGATAACTGGAGGTATCTGTATTGTAATCTACCTGTGCTGTTAAAACATCAAGCTTTGATCCCCGGCCCAGCTGCAGTTTGGTGTTTGCGATATTGGTTCGCAAAACAGAAACATCCATGGCACTATCGGCTGCTACCAGCAATTGTTGCTGCCGTACAACATCATAATAGGCGGTAATTACATCCGAAACCGTAGTTAAAATATTAAGTCTGGCGTTTACCTCTCCTTGTTTTTGCAGTTCTTTTAAACGATCATAATTGGCGAACATGGTAAAACCATCAAAAATGGTCCAGTTTAAATCTGCACCCAAATCGTTATTTGTACTTCTTGCACCGCGGATAACCCGGTCTTCTCCGGTAACCGGAGTTTGGCGGGTATTCTGAATACTTCCGCCATTGCTGTATGTTCCGATTACATTGGGCAACATGCCTGCATTGCCAATATTGGCATTGTTCCGGGTAATAGACAGATCATTCCTGCTGATTTTAATGTCGTAATTGTTTTGCAAAGCAACCGTAATGGCTTCCTGCAAACTGAGCTTTTCCTGTGCAAATCCTGAAATTGACAGGCTTAAAAGGATGATGAATGTTTTGATCTTTATGCTCATCTTAATGTGCTGTGTTTAAGGCTTCTTCTTCGAAGCGATGCGCATCTTTTAATTGTTTGTTGGGTTTGTACGGCTTTGCCCAATAGGAATATATGGCTGGAATAACAAACAGTGTTAGTATCAGTGAAAACATCGTTCCGCCAACAATCACCGTTCCCATACTCATCCTGCTTTTTGCTGCAGCACCCAAAGCCAAAGCAATAGGCAGGGCACCAATGGCAATGGCTAAACTTGTCATCAAAATCGGCCGCAAACGCGAAACAGATGCCTCGCGGATGGCTTCTGCAATGGGGACGCCTTTTTCTTTCAACTGATTGGCAAACTCTACTATCAGGATACCATTTTTCGTTACCAGGCCAATCAGCATAATGGTTCCGATCTGGCTGAAGATATTCCAGCTCTGACCACATAACCACAGCGATAAGAACGCGCCTGCAACTGCCATTGGTACGGTCAGAATAATGATGATCGGATCTTTGAAACTTTCAAACTGTGCTGAAAGAATGAGGTAAACCAATAACAGGGCTAAGCCGAAAGCGAAAAAAGTGTTTGAAGAACTTTCCTTAAAATCCCGTGATTCGCCACTTAAATCTGTTGAAAAAGTTTCATCCAGGATTTTTGCTGAAATGGCGTCCATCGCATCAATCCCTTCACCTATACTTTTGCCAGGGGCCAATCCTGCAGATACGGTAGCGGCAATAAAACGGTTGTTCCGGTATAATTGCGGCGGACTGCTTTCTTCTTTCGCTGTCACCAGGTTGTCCAGCTGTACCAGTTCACCTTTATCGCTACGCACATACACAGAACTTAAATCCAGCGGATCTTTCCTGTCGCCACGGTCAAACTGACCGATAACCTGGTATTGTTTTCCATTCATAAAGAAATACGAAAAACGTTGTCCGCTTAAACCTAAGTTCAGGGTTTGTGCAATGGCAGAGATAGAAACACCCAGGTTTTTAGCCTTATCCCTGTCAATGGTGAGGTTAATTTCTGGTTTATTAAATTTCAGGTTAACATCAGAAACGGTAAAGGTTGGATCTTTTGCCACTGCATCCATAAACAAAGGGATTTTCTCTCTTAGTTTGTCAAAATTTTGTGCCTGAATGATATAGCTGATTGGTAAGCCACCCCTGCGGCCTACGGAAATAGTGGGTTGCTGGTTAACAATTGTTTTTCCTTCACTGTATTTTTTGGTAATTCTGGTCAGCATATCAGCGATGTCTTTTTGCGATCGCTCCCGGTCTTCAGGATTAACCAATCCCATCCTTACAAAACCGGAATTTACCGAACCGGAACCTCCAAACCCAGGTGAGGTAATGGTGATGTTCACGTTTTTCTCTGGAACAGAATCAATAACCAGCTGATTCAGTTTCATGATAAACTGATCAGTATAGGCAAAAGATGAGCCTTCGGGTGTGGTTGCACTGATGTTAATGGCACTTCTGTCATCATAAGGCGCAGTTTCTTTAGGTAGCAGTTTCCAGAATAGAAAAATCAGTCCCATACAAACCACAATGATGGGAATGGAAAGCCATCGGCGATCTAAGAATTTATTCAGGTTTGATGCATATGAATCATTTAACTTAACAAAATAAGGCTCCGTCCAATTGTAGAATCTGGAAGGCTTATGTCCGCCCGGTTTCATTAAATAAGCATTTAACATTGGGGTAAGGGTAAGCGATACGAATGCCGAAATTAAAACGGCTGCGCCAATTACCACGCCAAATTCTCGGAACAATCGCCCTACAAAGCCTTGTAAAAAGATTACTGGTAAAAATACCGCTGCCAGGGTAATGGAAATGGAAATTACTGCAAAGAAAATTTCATTTGAGCCTTTAATCGCTGCTTCAAAAGGCGACATGCCTTCTTCAACTTTCTTAAAAATATTTTCGGTCACTACAATACCATCATCAACCACCAGCCCCGTGGCCAGCACAATAGCCAGTAAGCTTAAAACATTGATGGAAAAGCCGAAGGCATACATAATAAAGAAGGTAAAAACCAATGATACCGGGATATCAATGAGTGGCCGGAAAGCAATGGCCCAGTCTCTGAAAAACAGGTAGATGATCAGAATCACCAGTAGGAGTGATAAACCAATTGTTTCGGCAACTTCCGTTACCGAACGTTTGATGAAAAGCGTATTATCCAGGGCAACTTTTAGTTTAATATCCTGGGGAATATCAGCTTTTAACTTATCAAAACGTTTATAAAATTCTTTGCTGATGTCAAGATAATTGGCGCCGGGTTGAGGGATAATGGCTACTGCAACCATGGGCTTGCCGGATTCCCTTAAAATGGTTTCTTCATTTTCCGGACCCAAAACAGCATAACCCACATCTTTTAATTTGACGACCTGGTTACTGTCTGATTTTAAAATCAGGTTGTTGAACTGGTTTTCATCGGTTAACTTCCCAAGCGTCTTAACCGTTAATTCTGTGGTGGCACCGGTAATTTTTCCTGAAGGTAATTCTACATTTTCATTATCTAATGCTGTTACAATATCCTGTGAAGTTAAACCATATGCGCTGAGTTTGTTGGGGTCCATCCAGATTCGCATGGCGTATTTCCGCTGGCCCTGAATCTGCACACTACTTACGCCCGGAATGGTTTGAATCCGGTCGGCAATTACATTTTCGGCAAAATCACTCAATTCCAGCGTATTTCTTTTGTCGCTTTGAATGGTCATGGATAAAATCGGATCGGAGTTTGCATCTGCTTTGCTTACCACAGGTAAACCGTCAATGTCTTTTGGCAACGTTCTGCCGGCCTGCGAAACTTTATCCCGGACATCATTCGCTGCCTCTTCAATATTCTTATCCAGGTTAAACTCAATGGTGATATTACTGGTACCCTGATTACTGGAAGAGGAGATATTCCGGATCCCATCAATGGAATTGATGGATTTTTCTAAAGGTTCTGTAATCTGCGATTCAATAATATCAGAATTGGCACCGGGGTAAGAAGTTCTCACTGATACAACTGTTGGGTCAATGGAAGGATATTCCCTTACACCCAGGAAGGTATAGCCGATAATGCCGAAAAGCACAATCAGCAAGTTCATTACGATAGCCAGTACAGGCCTCTTTATACTCGTGGTAGAAATACTCATATCTATTGTTTAACCAGATGAACTTTTACCGGTGCATCTTGCTTTAGTGCCATTGAACCGGTGGTCAGTACGGTATCACCAACATTTAAACCTGATGTTATGACTATATTTTCATCAGTACGCGTCCCTGCTTCTACTTTTACCTCCTTCGCCTTGCCATTTTTCTGGATATATACAATCTTTCCCTTTAAAACCGGCACAACAGCCTGGTTAGGAATCAGGATTGCATTTTGCAAGGTATTTAAGGCCAGTTTGATTTTGGCGAAAGATCCGGGCAATAAAGCATTATCGGCATTTGGTGCCAAAGCCCTGATTTGTAAAGTTCTGGTGGCAGCATTAATTCCGGGCTCTATGGCATACACTTTTCCGGTATTTTCCTTAGCTGATCCATCAGTAGTAAAGGTAATGGTTGAACCGGATTTGATTTGACCCGCATATTTCTCCGGAATGGAAAAGGTAATTTTAATGGGATTGGTACTCACCAGATTGGCTATTACGGTTGATGGCGTGATATAAGTGCCCTCAGAGATGCTGCGCAAACCGATTCTTCCGGAAAATGGGGCCCGGATGGTGGCTTTCGCCAGCTGAGCCCTAACCAATTGTGATTGCGACTGCAACGACCTGGAATCGGCCAGGGAAGTATCATATTCTTCCTGACTGATCGCACCTTTTTCCAATAGCTGTTTAGCCCGGTTCTCATTTGTCCCGGAAAGTTTTTGTTTCGTAATGGCTTCCTGCAACTGTGCCTGGAGATCCCTGTCGTTTATTTTAACCAATACACTGCCCTTAGTTACCTGAGTGCCTTCTTTAAAATAGATGCCTGTTACCAGACCCGAGATTTCACTTTTTAAAACAACAGATTCATTGGCGTCAATGGCGCCAGTTACTTCCAGATCGTTATCAAAAGAGGTTGGTTTTACTATAATTCCGTCAACAACCAGTGCTGGATTTTTAGAATTGCCACTTTTACCGGTTGTACCCGCACCTTTTCCATCTATTTTTTTGTTTGCGTTAACTCTGTAATAAACCAGATAGGCCAAGCCCAGAGCCAAAACAGCATAGATAATATACCTTTTCTTCATGTTTATATTTGTGTAGTACCCCTTAACCTGCACTAATGTTATTTTAATGCCTGCTAATAGAGTGTAAAAATATCCAAATAGTTTAGTCCTAAATTTGTTGTATTAAGGATGTTACTTAGCTTTGAGTATTTATTCCTGAGTCTTCATTCCATCGTCTTTAGTAGACTTGCGACTGCAGACTTTGTACTCAAGACTATCAGCTCATGACTTCAAACTAAAAACTCCCAACAATTTTACACCTCTTCGCCGTTTTTAATTCGAAAAACTAAGCAATAAATATAAATTTGTGGCAAATCACATTAATATGTTTATTAAAAAATCAATTTTAGGTTTAGTTTTATTACTAACATGTATTATGGCAGCGAAGGCGCAGGTAAAAATTGGCTTTGAAGTTTCTTTTAAAGAACCACAGGCACATTATGCAGAAGTTCAGATGAATATCTCTGGTTTGGTTAAAGATTATGTTGATGTTAAAATGCCGGTTTGGACACCAGGATCTTATCTGGTACGTGAATTTGAAAAAAGTGTAGAGGAATTTAAAGCCACTGCATCCGGCAAAGCCGTAAAGGTAGAGAAGGTAAGAAAAAATACCTGGCGCATTTTCTCGGCAAAATCAGCCAATATCAAAATCAACTACCGTGTTTATGCATTTGAAATTTCTGTGCGTACACCATTCATAGATGAGTCTCACGCTTTTTTATCGCCGACAGGGATTTTTATGCATCCCGATGGCATGATCAAATCGCCAAGTACAGTAAAGATTATTCCGTTTAATACCTGGAGTAAAGTGTCTACTGGTTTGGAGCCTGTTGCCGGTCAGCAGTTTACTTACAAAGCCACTGACTTTGATATTTTATACGATAGTCCCATTGAAGTAGGCAACCAGGATGTTTTTGAATTTATGGCAGCGGGAGTACGTCACGAGGTAGCCATGTATGGCGGCGGAAACTACGATAAAGAAAAGCTGAAAGTAGATATGGCTAAAATTGTGGAGGAGCCTACTAAAGTTTATGGTGAAAACCCCAACAAACATTATGTTTTTATCGTGCATAATTTTTTAAGGGGCGGCGGCGGCTTGGAGCATTTAAATTCTACCACTTTGGGGGCAAGCAGAAATGCCTATAATACTGAAGCAGGGTATAAAGGTTTCCTTGCCCTGGTGGCGCATGAATATCATCACCTATGGAATGTAAAGCGTTTACGTCCGGTGGCTTTAGGCCCTTTCGATTATGACAATGAAAATTACACCACCAATCTCTGGGTGGCAGAGGGTTTTACCTCTTATTATGAAAATAAATATATGCAAAGGGCTGGCTTTAATGATGCGGCTCAGTTTGTAAATGATCTGGCAGGTGCCGTTGGTACAGTGGTGAATACACCTGGTGCCAAATACCAGTCGGCAGCATCATCCAGTTATGATGCGTGGATTATTGGCTATCGTCCAAATGAAAATTCAAAGAATAATTCCATATCCTATTACAGTAAAGGTGAGGTCATTGGTATTTTGATGGACCTGGAAATTATTAACGCCACAAAAGGAACCAAAAGCCTTGATGATGTGATGAAAGCCATGTACCTGCAATGCAAAACATTGAAACGTGGCTATACCGATGCAGAATTTAAAGCCATGGTGGAAAAAATTGCAGGAATCAGTTTCACTAATTTCTGGGCAAAGTATGTGAATGGCGTGGATGATGTGGAATATCAGAAATATTTTAAAATGGCTGGGGTAGATGTTACCACAGAAAATGCTACACCAGGTAAACCGGTAAGTGGTGCTTCCGGCCAATTAACCAACAACGGTACTCTTAGTGTTACTTCAGTAACCAGAAATTCGGCAGCCTGGATAAGCGGTTTAAATGTAAATGATGAAATTGTTTCTTTAGATGGTGTTAGTGTTAACGATGCTTTGTCTAACATTAAATTAAGAAGTCCGATGATTTCACTGGAAACCTTGCCACTGGTTTCAAAGAAAAATATAGGTGATGTGCTGAAGCTGAAGGTAATGCGTGATGGTTTGGAAAAAGAAATTGCTTTAACATTAAAGGAAAATCCAAGTGTGCGTTTAAAAGCTACTATTAATGAGCATGCCACATCTGAGCAGAAAGCGGTATTTGCTAAATGGACGGGGAAATAAGTTTGGAGTTGTGAGTTTATCGTCCACAAAAAAGTCCTGCAAGAAATAAATCTAGCAGGACTTTTTTATGAAATCATTTTCTAGAAAGTGAAACGAACGCCTAAGCCTACATCACCGCTATAAAAATCTGTATCAGGTGTTAATTGTAAAGTAGGAACCCAATCCAAAGATAAATTGATTGGAGCACCTCTGAATTTATAATCTAAACCTAAAACACCGTTTAATCCTAAATAAACATCGCTATCAAAGCCCTTTACTTTGTATGAACCAATGGTACCACCACCGCCATAATACCAGGTAAGGCCATCAGCACCATTAATTGGATTGTAAACTTCATACAAACCAGTTAATCTTAAATAGTCTACGCCCTTTGAGCTTCTGAAATTACCAATTAACTCCAACATAGCACCTTTATTCAGGCCAGTTTTAAAACTCACACCATTAGCTGTTCCAAAACGACCACCGATTGCGTTTTTGTAATTTTGTGCTTTAACCGTTGTTGTTGTAACAGCAAATAAAGCAATGCATCCTAAAATTGTAAATAACTTCTTCATAAATGAGCTTTTTAAAATTAATATTTTTTTTAATTACGATCTGCCTAACAACTTTAATGCCGATTATGTTTTGAGGGTAAAAAAATTAATGTTAAAAAACAATGCTTGCATAGTAATTATGGAATTCTTAAGTTTAGTCAAATATTTCAGGTAATGAGCTTTGTGCTGGTTTTCCGGCTTTAGGCAAAATTATTTGACAAGAAACATATACAGATGTGAGGTCTTTTATGTTGATTTTTTTAACTTAACCAAATATATTGATGATATGGCTGCAGAAATTAAACGCGTTTTCGATCTATTAAAGTACAGCTTGGAAAAACCTAAGGATGATTTTGTTAGTGGAAAAATTAAAGGGAAATGGGTCAATTATAGTACAGTCGCATTTTGTGAGGCTGTTGACCACCTGAGCCGCGGATTAATCAGCGTGGGGATGGCTAAAGAAAGCAGAGTTGCAGTCATGTCACATAACCGCCCGGAATGGAATATCACTGATTTTGCCATTAACCAAATTGGTGCTTATCAGATTCCGCTTTATCCAACCCTGGCCGAACATGATATTCAGTTTATCTTAAAGGATGCAGAAGTTTCTATCATTTTTATTGCTGATCAGGAATTATACGAGAAGATCAAACCTTGTGTCAATGAGGTAAATCCGGATATCAAAATTTATAGTTTTAATCAAGTTGAAGGTGTAGAAAACTGGAAAGTATTAACTGATCTGGGTAAATCTGCCATCGATATTGATCTGGATGAATACCGCAATAAAGTTGAACCGGAAGATATTCTGACCCTGATTTATACCTCCGGCACCACCGGAACACCTAAAGGCGTGATGTTAACGCACAATAACCTGGTGTCGAATTTTGTGAATTCATTGGTGGTGATGCCGAATGGCGTAGAAAAAGGATTAAGCTTCTTACCCCTGTCGCACATTTTTGAGCGGATGATTATTTATCTGTACCTGTATAACCATACCGCAGTTTATTATGCTGAAAGTATGGAAACCATTGTAGCCGATATTCAGCATGTTAAGCCTAATGCGTTTTCTACCGTGCCACGCTTATTGGAAAAGGTATATGATAAAATTATGGAAAAGGGTAAAGCCCTGACAGGTATTAAAAGAGGAATCTTTTTTTGGTCTGTGGCTTTGGCTGAACAATATACTATTGATGCCGGAGCTTGGTATAACTTTAAATTAAGTATTGCCAGAAAACTGGTGTTTAAAAAATGGCAGGAAGCTTTGGGTGGAGAAATCGTAGTGATTGTATCCGGTGGAGCTGCTTTAAACCCACGTCTGGCCCGGATTTTCTGGGCCGCCGGGATGCCTGTCTTTGAAGGCTATGGCTTAACGGAAACCTCTCCGGTAATTACGGTAAACCGCTTTGGTGGTACCATGTTTGGAACCGTGGGTGAGGTCATTACCGGCGTGGAAGTTAAAATTGCGCCAGATGGTGAAGTGTTAACAAAAGGCCATCAGGTGATGAAAGGTTATTATAAACGTCCCGATTTAACGAATGAAGCGCTTGACCAGGATGGATGGTTCCATACCGGTGATATCGGAGAATTGGTAGAGGGTAGATTTCTAAAGATTACTGACCGCAAGAAAGAAATGTTTAAAACCGCAGGTGGGAAGTATGTTGCCCCGCAAATGCTGGAAAATAAATATAAAGAATCTATTTTTATTGAACAGATTATGGTTTTAGGTGAAAATAGAAAATTCCCCTCAGCTTTGGTTGTCCCTAATTTTGAAACCTTAAAATCGTGGGCAAATAAGAAAGGCATTGCCTTTACAAATCCGGAAGATCTTATCAGAAATGAGCAGGTTTTAACGAAATACAATGAAGTAATCGAAGCATCAAATGTTTCCTTTGGTAAATGGGAACAGGTAAAAAGATTTGCTTTATTACCGAAAGAATGGAGCATTGATGGTGGAGAACTTACACCAAAATTAAGTTTGAAGAGAAAAGTAATTACAGAAAAGAATATAGATATCATCGAAAAAATATATAAGGATGCAGAAAACTATAAAGCCCCACATTAAGGTATTATCAGTTTTTATCACCATTACCACTATCATTTCGGGTTGTGTAACCGGGCAGCTTGGTAAAAATAACAGTGGCGAATATAAAAACGGAATGGTGGTTTCAGCCCATCCGGAGGCCTCTCAGGTAGGTGTTGATATTTTAAAGAAAGGTGGCAATGCCATAGATGCCGCAGTGGCCGTTCAGTTTGCATTAGCCGTAGTGTACCCAAACGCAGGTAATATCGGTGGCGGAGGTTTTATGGTGTACCGCTCTGCCAAAGGTGAAATTAATACCCTTGATTTCAGGGAAAAAGCTGCGGCAGGAGCAAGCAGGGATATGTATCTGGATGCATCGGGAGAGCCAATTGTAGATAAAAGTTTGTACGGACATCTTGCTGCCGGTGTTCCCGGATCGGTAGACGGGATGGTAGAAGCCCATCAAAAATATGGACATTTAACCTGGGCACAGGTAGTTCAGCCAGCCATACAACTCGCGCAGAATGGTTTTAGCATTACAAAAAGGCAGGCAGCAGAATTAAACGGCCTGCATCAGAAATTAATGATGTTTAATCCGAATGGAACTGCTCTCGTAAATTTAGAAAGTACCTGGAAGGAAAATGATTTGCTGGTACAAACCGAACTGGCCAATACGCTGAAACTGATTCAGGAAAAAGGACGTGCCGGTTTTTATGAAGGGCCTGTGGCCGATGCTATTGTAGCCGAAATGCAAAGTGGGAAAGGCTTGATCACCAAAGAAGACTTACTGCATTATCATGCCAAATGGCGCAAACCGATTACAGGTGATTACCGGGGCTATAAAATCATCACCATGCCACCCGTTTCGAGCGGAGGTATTGCCCTGGTACAATTACTGGAAAGTGTAGCGCCGTTTCCACTTAAAAGATGGTGGCATAATCAAGATTCAACCGTTCAGGTAATGGTTGAAGCAGAACGGAGGGTTTATGCCGATCGTGCAACACATCTTGGTGATCCGGATTTTTATCAGGTGCCGCAAAATCAGCTCCTCAGTCCCGAGTATAATAGAAAACGAATGGCCAACTTTAGCTGGGCCGCTGCCACACCAAGTAGCCAGGTTCTGGCTGGAAAAATAAATGGGACTGAACATGAAGAAACAACTCATTTTTCCATCGCAGATCATGATGGAAATGCAGTATCCGTTACCACCACGCTTAATGGTTCTTATGGTTCACTGGTTGCTGTAAAAGGTGGTGGATTTCTGCTAAACAATGAAATGGACGATTTTTCAGTCAAACCAGGGGCACCGAATATGTACGGACTGATCGGTGGAGAGGCAAATGCCATTGCGCCAGATAAAAGGATGTTAAGTTCGATGACACCAGCTATTGTAGAGAAAAATGGAAATTTATTTATGGTGGTGGGTACACCGGGTGGGTCAACCATTATCACCTCCGTTTTTCAAACCATTATTAATGTGATTGATTTTGACATGAATATGCAACAGGCTGTTTCAGCCAGGAAATTTCATCATCAATGGTTACCGGATGAAGTTTATGTAGAAAAAGATGCCATGGATAGCCTGTTGATGGAAAAACTAAAAGCCAAAGGTTATAAGTTGGTACCCCGTGGGCCGATTGGCAGGGTAGATGCCATTTTAAGAACCAAAAACGGAAGCTATCAGGGGGGAGCCGATCCCCGTGGAGATGATCAGGCCATTGGGTATTAAGCATTAAAAATATGATTAATTTTTTAAAACAATATTTTTGGTATGGCAATTGCTATTTAAGGGAAACGCTTACAAATTAAAATATCGAACATGAAATTAAATCTATTTAAATCTTTACCGGTAGCATTGGCCGGTTTGTTTATTGGAACTGCTGCTTCGGCACAGGAACCAGTTACCTCAACTACACCTTTCAGAACTTGGTCTATTGGTGTTAATGCAGGTGCTTTAACGCCACTTTCTCCGCTAGGTGGTAAAAATGATTTTAGCAATAACAAAACGAGTTTTGGTTATGGTCTTTACATTAAGAAACAATTTACACCTTATTTCTCTTTACGTTTAGACGGGGTAAGAGGTAAATTAAAAGGCGATAATACTGAAGCTTATGACAGTGGTGTAACAAATAACTCTTCGGTTTCAGCTTTTGATACGCAATTAGAATATTCGGGTAGTTTAAATGCTGTTGTTAACTTGTTTAACATCGATATGTTCAAGAAAGAGAATGCTTTGCAACTTTATACATCTGTTGGAGCGGGCTTGGCTGGTTACAAACCAACAATTACAACAGCAGCTGGTACTTCATTGTATGCAGGTGATAAAACAATTAGCGAATTAATTATCCCGGTAGGCCTCGGTGCTAAATTTAAAATCTCAGATGCTGTAAACTTCGATTTAGGTTGGACAATCAACTTTGTTGATGGCGATAACTTAGATGGTTATTACAGAGGAAGCAATGACAAATATAACTACGCTTATGCTGGTTTAGAATTTGCTTTGGGAAGTGGAAAACAATTGGCTTTCCACAATCCGGTTGCTTTAACTTATGATGAGGCATTAAAAGCAAAACAAACTGCTGATGCATTAAAAGGTGATCTTGATGCTCAAAAAGCTGAAAATGCAAAATTGCGTTCAGATATGGCTGACATTTTAAAAGATTCAGACGGTGACGGTGTTGCTGATAAATTGGATAAATGTCCGGATACACCATCAGGAACAGTGGTTGATGGTTCAGGTTGTCCGTTAGTGGCTCCAAAACCTCAGGTAACAGTAATTACTGAAGAAGATCGTAAAGTGGTGAGTGAAGCCATTAAAAACTTAGAGTTTGATTTAGGTAAAGCAACTATCCGTTCTAAATCTTATGCTTCATTAAACAAAGTTGCTGCATTATTGGTACAGAAAAACTTTAGCTTAAAATTAGCTGGTCACACAGATAACACTGGTTCAAAAGAATTAAACTTACGTTTATCTAAAGAAAGAGCTGAATCTGTAAAAGCTTACTTAGTATCTCAAGGTGCAAATGCATCACGTATTGAGGCTACAGGTTATGGAATGGGTCAGCCAATTGCAACGAATAAAACTGCAGCTGGTCGTCAAAAAAACCGTCGTGTAGAATTTACATTATACTAGTTAATAGTTAAAATAAATTTAAGGCCTCCGATTTTTATCGGAGGCCTTTTTTATGCCATAACATTTTATGGTTCATTAAAAATGGATGACTAATGAATCAATGTGATCGTTTTTTTAATGTTATTCAGGTCTCTCATGCTGAAATTTGGCGATTGAAAGGAAAACATCTGGTAAATCAGTAATCCGTCTCTGCTATCATAAATACTGATGATTTTATCATTCGAACGTTTCGTGTAAACCAGGTATTTAATGTTTGAATCTTTATTCAGAATTAAACTATCCAGTATGGCGTTCGATACGAATTTGATTTTATAACGGTATGGTGCTTCAGTAGCTATGTCTTGTACCGCAGCAACAGGCTGGGCTGAGAAAACCTCCCTGATATATTCAGGAAGGTATAAGGTTTCATTTACCAGTTCAGGAAGTCTTACTTTATTATAGAACTGATAATCCAGTCCGCGTGTCTGGTTGGATAATAGTCCATCATTAATCTGTTTTAAATAGCCCGAGAGCATACCCGGAGACCAGTTTAAGAAAACAGCCTGATTATAAAGTAAATTCAGTTGTTTCGATTTTGCAGCTCTTTTTGAATTGGACTGCTCAATAAGCGACATTTGTAAGCTGGTCAGTACATCCGGAAAAAGGGTAACTGTAGCCAGCGTGGTTTCTGCAAATTGCTTCGGGTTTTCGGATGGTGAAATCACCTTTAGTGCATAAACCAGGTTCAAATTTTTAAGGGTGTCAATTTGTTCGCTATAGCTGTCTAAATAAAAAAAAGAATAAGCCGTTAAGCGCTGATAACCCGCCAGCTCTTCTGGTTTAATAATTTTATAGGGTGTAATGGTCCAGGATTTTTTTATGGCTTCCTCAAATTTTTCAACAGATTTATATCCGGAATAAGGTAAAGTAAATAGTGTAGTTGTTTTCTTTAATTTTTCTATTTTATCCAGTATTGTTGCCTCATTTCCAAAATATGATGTTTGCGCCAGACATGAAAAAGCAGGCAGCATCAATAAATGGATGATCAGATTTTTTTTCGTAAAAAGCATCGTTATGAAGGTTTGATTTGTATCCGTCTATTATAAGCATCTTTTAACAATTATTTTAAAATTTTCTATTGCAATAATAAAATACATTCATTAGCTTTGTTATGCAAGCATAATAAATTATTGAAATGAAACAACAGCAAACTATTGATTACCATGTGAAATTTGCATGGCAAAATATGTTTAACAAGTATAATCAGATGGCTTCCAGTTTTGGAATTACTCAGGCTATTGGTTATATGCTGATCAATATCAATGATGAAGAAGGTACTGCCGTTTCTAACCTGGCAGGGTTGCTTGGCGTAAAGGCAACCAGCCTGTCGCGGATGCTAAACAACATGGAAGATGCCAGCCTGATTTACAGAGAAACTTCTGTTGGTGATAAACGTTCGGTAAAAGTTTTTCTGACTGATTTTGGTAAAGAAAAGAAACACTTGGCTAAGGGGGTTGTTAGAAAATTTAATGAATATCTCGATGAACATTTTTCTAAAAAGGAAAAAGAGACTTTCATTAATCTGTTGATAAAATTAAATGATATAACTGTAGCATATACTGTTGATTAATAATTATGAAACGAAGCATAAATAAAGTTGCTGTTCTGGGTTCAGGAATCATGGGTTCGCGGATTGCATGCCATTTTGCCAATATTGGTGTAGAAGTTTTGCTTTTAGATATTGCCCCGAAAGAACTGTTACCAGAAGAACAGGCAAAAGGATTAACATTAGATAAACCGGCTGTTAAAAACCGGATTGTAAATGCAGCCTTGCAAACCGCTGTAAAAACAAATCCATCACCGGTTTACACTAAAAAGGCACTGAATAAAATTAAAACCGGAAATTTCGATGATGATATGTCGAAAATTGCCGGCTTTGATTGGGTAATTGAGGTGGTGGTAGAAAATTTAGATATTAAGAAAAAGGTTTTCGAGCAGGTAGAACAATTTCGTAAACCTGGCACTTTAATCACTTCTAATACTTCAGGCATTCCTATTCACTTAATGGCTGAGGGCAGAAGTGAAGATTTTAAAGCGCATTTCTGCGGTACACATTTTTTTAATCCGCCCCGGTACTTAAAATTACTGGAGGTGATTCCAACGCCATATACCAAACCGGAAATTGTTGATTTTCTGATGCATTATGGCGATAAGTTTTTAGGTAAAACAACTGTTTTATGTAAAGATACGCCTGCGTTTATTGCCAACCGCGTAGGGGTTTATTCCATTATGGCTTTACTCCACCTGGTTGAAAAGTTAGATCTGACAGTAGAAGAGGTTGATAAATTTACAGGTCCGGCTTTGGGCAGACCAAAATCGGCCACCTTCCGTACATCGGATGTGGTGGGTTTGGATACCATGATTAAAGTAGCCAAAGGACTTTATGATAATTGTCCGGATGATAAAGCCCACGAATTATTTAAACTTCCTGCCTACGTGCAGAAAATGGAAGAGAACAAATGGCTGGGCGATAAAACCAAACAAGGTTTTTATAAGAAAACAAAAACGGCTGAAGGCAAAACAGAAATCCTCGCATTGGACTTAAAAACATTAGAATACAAACCTCAGCAAAAGGTTAAATCAGCTACGCTGGAGATGACCAAACCTGTTGAAAATCTTCCCGAACGCATGAAGATTTTTGCTAAGGGGAAAGATAAGGCAGGTGAGTTATTCCGCCATTCTTCTTTTGGTTTATTTGAATATGTGTCTGATCGGATTCCGGAAATCTCTGATGAGTTGTATCGCATTGATGATGCCATGCGTGCGGGTTTCGGCTGGGAATTGGGGCCATTTGAACTTTGGGATGCTGTTGGCGTAAAAGAAGGTGTAGAAGGCATGGAGCAATATGGAAACAAAGCAGCGGCCTGGGTACATGAAATGCTTGATGCAGGCAATACTTCCTTTTATAAAGTAGAAGCGGGTATCAAAAAGTATTATGATATTCCAACCAAATCTTATAAAGCCCTGCCGGGAACGGATGAGTTTATTATCCTGGATAACATCCGTGAAAATAAAACCCTTTGGAAAAACTCCGGTGTTTCCATCATCGATTTAGGAGATGGCATTTTGAATGTAGAGTTCCACACCAAAATGAATACCATTGGGGGCGATGTAATTTCAGGCATTAACAAAGCTATTGATATGGCTGAAAAAGACTATCGTGGTTTAGTAATCGGTAATGATGGTGCAAATTTCTCTGCCGGTGCAAACGTGGGCATGATCTTCATGATGGCGGTAGAGCAGGAGTGGGATGAACTGAATATGGCCATTCGCATGTTTCAGAATACGTCTATGCGCATCCGTTATTCCGCTATCCCGGTAGTGGTGGCACCGCATAACTTAACACTCGGCGGTGGCTGCGAGTTCAGCTTACATGCAGATCATGTTCAGTTATCCGCAGAAACTTATATGGGATTAGTAGAATTTGGTGTAGGCGTGATCCCTGGAGGAGGTGGTACAAAAGAATTTGCTTTACGTGCATCTGATGAATATAAAGATGATCAGATTGTTCAGAATGCTTTAAAAGAACGCTTCTTAACTATTGGAATGGCAAAAGTATCCACTTCAGGATATGAAGCTTATGAACTAGGGTATCTGCAAAAGGATAAATTTTCCATTTCGATGAACCGCAACCGTTTACTGGCCGATGCAAAAGCGAAAGCCATTGAACTGGCCGATGCCGGGTATACCAAACCCGTTCAAAGAACGGATATTAAAGTGCTTGGAAAGCAAGGCTTAGGGATTGTTTATGCCGGTGCAAATAGTATGTACGCCGGACATTACATTTCTGAGCATGATAAAAAAATCTCTGAAAAATTAGGTTACGTGATGTGTGGCGGGGATCTTTCATCGCCTACGGAGGTAAGTGAACAGTATTTACTGGATTTGGAAAGAGAGGCTTTTTTATCATTGGCGGGAGAACGGAAATCATTGGAAAGAATTCAATCTATTATAACCAAAGGCAAGCCGTTGAGGAATTAAAAAGATAAAAGAATACAAGAGCAAGGGTAAAGGAGTAAAGAGCCAGGAACAAGGAACAAAGGAAAAGAGCATAGTAAAATGCATAATTTTAGGCAACTGCAGATTTGGAAAGAAGGCATGGCGATTACCAAAGCAACCTATTTGGTCATCAATAATATGCCTTCAACAGAAAAATTTGGTTTAATATCACAGATTTCCAGATGTGTTGTTTCTGTTCCCTCCAATATTGCGGAAGGCTCTTCCAGATCTTCAAATAAAGAATTTTCACATTTTTTATCAGTTGCTCTGGGTTCGTTATTTGAACTTGAAACACAGGTACTGCTATGTGTTGATTTAGGTTTTCTTGTTTTGGAAAACACTGAACAATTAATAAAAGATATTATTCAGTTACAAAAGAAAATATCGACGTTTAAAAAATCACTTATATAATGAAACAGGTTAAGGAATGATGTCTTTATTCTTTGTTCCTTAATCTTTAATCCTAATAAAATGGAAGCATATATTATAGCCGGATATCGTACAGCAGTGGGTAAAGCTCCACGCGGCGTATTCCGTTTTACAAGAGCAGATGATCTCGCTGCAGAAGTGATCAGGGCTTTGGTGGCATCAGTTCCAAATTTAGATAAGGAACAAATTGATGATGTGATTGTAGGGAATGCCACACCAGAAGCAGAACAGGGCTTGAATATTGCCCGGATGATTTCGCTAATGGGTTTAGATACCGATAAAGTTCCCGGGGTTACTGTAAACCGTTATTGCGCATCAGGTTTAGATACCATTGCAACTGCCGTAGCTAAAATTAAGGCAGGAATGGCAGATTGTATCATTGCCGGTGGTGTGGAAGTAATGAGTGGAATGCCATTTGGTGGCTGGAAACTGGTTCCGAATGCGGAAGTAGCGAAAAATAATCCAGACTGGTATTGGGGAATGGGACTAACCGCTGAAGCCGTAGCTAAAGAGTATAATGTAAGCCGTGAAGATCAGGATGCCTTTGCACTTAAATCTCATGAAAAGGCCATCCATGCCATTAAAAACGGACATTTAAAAGATGGAGTACTGCCCATTACCGTAAATGAAAATTACCTGGATGAAAACCTGAAAAAGAAAACACGATCTTATGTTGTAGATACGGATGAAGGGCCCCGTGCAGATACCACTTTGGAAAAACTGGCAAAATTGAAACCCGTTTTCGATGCTGTGGGTAGTGTAACTGCAGGTAATTCATCTCAAACTTCAGATGGTGCAGCATTTGTTTTAGTGGTGTCTGAAAGGAAAATGAAAGAATTGAATGCAGAGCCGATTGCCAGATTAGTGAGTTATAGCGTAGCAGGTGTGCCACCAAGAATTATGGGTATCGGACCGATTGAAGCAATACCTAAAGCTTTAAAACAGGCCGGTTTAAATCAAAATGAGATTGACCTGATTGAACTGAATGAAGCTTTCTCTTCGCAATCACTGGCCATTATCAGAACACTGGATTTGAATCCGGACATTATTAACGTAAATGGTGGCGCTATTGCTTTGGGCCATCCGCTGGGATGTACCGGAGCAAAACTAACCGTTCAGATGATGAATGAATTGAAACGGCAAAATAAGAAATATGGTATGGTAACCATGTGCGTAGGTACGGGACAGGGTGCAGCAGGTATTTTTGAACTTTTATAGACTTGAGAAGCCAGATATGAGATTTGAGACAGCAAGTGTAATCAAGAAAACTAGAGTCTCAAATCTTATGTCTCCTATCTCACATCTTGAAATATTATGAATTGACTTTGAGTTGAGCTGGTCTCACATCTCAAATCTCATTTCTCAAATCTCATAACAATGGAAACAACTGAAAAAAAAACGATTAAAGGCGGCGAATTCTTGATAAAAGAAACCGTTTATCAGGATGTATTTATCCCTGAAGAATTTGATGAAGAACAACAGATGATTGCGCAAACGTGTCGCGATTTTCTGGAGGCAGAAGTTTATCCGAATTTAGATAAAATCGATAAGCAGGAAGACCCTGAATTAATGCCAGCATTGCTGACTAAAGCAGGTGAATTAGGTATTCTTGGCGTCTCTGTTCCGGAAGAATACGGCGGTTTTGGCAAGAACTTTAACACTTCCATGTTGGTTGCTGATGTGGTTGGTGCCGGTCACTCTTTTGCTGTGGCACTTTCAGCACATACAGGTATCGGAACTTTGCCTATCCTCTATTATGGTAATGAAGAACAAAAAGCGAAATATATTCCGAAACTAGGGTCTGGTGAGTGGAAAGCCGCTTATTGCTTAACGGAACCCAATTCAGGATCGGATGCAAATTCCGGCAAAACAAAAGCAAAATTGAGTGATGATGGCAAACATTATATCATCAACGGACAAAAAATGTGGATTACCAATGGTGGTTTTGCAGACATTTTTATTGTTTTTGCCAAGATAGATGATGATAAAAATCTAACCGCATTTATCGTAGAGAAAGATTTCGGTGGCATCACCATGAATCCTGAAGAGCATAAGATGGGAATCAAGGGTTCATCAACCCGCCAGGTTTTCTTTAATGATTGTCCTGTGCCTGTTGAGAACATGCTGAGCGACCGGGAAAATGGGTTCAAAATTGCTGTAAACATTTTAAACATCGGCCGGATTAAGTTATCGGCAGCGGCAATCGGGGCTTCTAAAGCAACATTAAATACAGCTATTAATTACTCGAATGAACGCAGTCAGTTTGGCCGCCCCATTTCAAAATACGGTGCCATTCGCTTCAAAATTGCTGAGATTGCATCAAAATTATATGCCGTTGACGCGGCAAATTACAGGGCCGGACAAAATATAGATGATACTTATGATCAATTGGTTGCCGGGGGAATGGAATCTGGTAAAGCGAGGTTAAAATCAGTAGAGCAGTTTGCGGTTGAATGTGCGATTTTAAAAGTTTGGGGCTCTGAAGCACTGGATTATACAGTTGATGAAGGCGTTCAGATTTATGGTGGGATGGGCTTTAGTGCCGATGCACCAATGGATAGAGCCTATCGCGATGCCCGGATCAACCGGATTTTTGAAGGAACGAATGAAATTAACCGCCTGTTAACGGTTGACATGATGTTGAAGCGGGCCATGAAGGGAGAACTTGATTTGATGGGCCCGGCTACAGCCGTGGCAGCCGAATTAATGAGCATCCCTGATTTCGGCGAAGAAGACACTACGTTATTTGCGGCGGAGAAAAAGGTATTGGCTAACCTTAAAAAAGCAACTTTAATGGTTGCTGGTGCGGCCGTTCAAAAACTCATGATGACTTTAAGCAAAGAGCAGGAAATCCTGATGAATATTGCTGACATGGCAGGCTATGTTTATGTGCTGGAATCTGCTTTACTTAGAACAGAAAAATTAGTAGCAACCAGGGGCGAGGAAGCCGCAGCTGGTCAGTTAGATTTACTCCGGATTTATATGGTTGAAGCAGTTGATGGTGTAGCTAAAGCAGGTAAAGAAGCACTTTGGGCCTTCGCAGAAGGTGATGAGCAAAGGATGATGTTGGTTGGGCTTCGCAGGTTTACCAAAGTAGAACCTTTTAATGTGAAGGATGCACGTCAGCGGGTAGCGCAGCAGTTAATCGAAGCCAATAAGTACATCTTTTAGCCATAAAGGTTAAAGTTATGAAGGTTTAAGATTCGGGTGTATGTGCCAGAATCTTAAACCTTTTTTTATGTTCTTTACTTTTACAAAGTAGTAAAAGGATGATCAATAAAATTAATTGCGAATAGGAATTCGAAAGCCTATTTTTGGAAATGATTAAAATGAAATACTTTACTTTTTTTATGCTGCTTGTTGTTATTGCGATTTCGTCTTGTAAAAAAGATGAAGATACAGATAAGCAGATCACTGATTTTATTGCTAAAAATAATATTCCAGCTACAAAAGATGCCTCTGGTTTATATTATCAAATTATCAAGCCTGGTACCGGAAGCTTTACTTATCCTGCCAATACCCGGATTACCATTAAATATGAAGGCCGGTTGTTAGATGGTAGTGTTTTTGACAATGGAGGAGGAAAAGAGCAAACTTTTGTACTTTCACAATTGATTCAGGGCTGGCAAATCGGCATTCCAAAAATTCAGAAAGGTGGTGAAATCAGGTTGATTATTCCACCAGGCCTTGGATATGGAGGCAATGCTGCAGGCTCCATTCCAGGAAATTCGGTTCTTGATTTTACCATACAACTTTCCAATACGCAATAAGCTTAAAGGCCAAAGCTGAAAGCTCAAAGACTGAGCGATAAGCGGATTAAAACAGATCCAATACAAAAGACAATTAAGACATGCTACACCCTGGTTTAGCGGGGTATTATATGGTCATTTTTCGATAGTGTATTTTCAGTTTAGTCTTTCAACGCCGCTTTTTGTTAAAATTGGTTAAAAATTGTTGCATCCATATTAAAAGCTTATTTTTGCCAATGATGCTTAAATTCAAATATTTAATATTGTTGGTATGCCTTATAGGTTGTTTTGCAGCCTGTAATAAAAATGAGGCATTCGAAACGTATGATCCCTTACCCCAGTTTGCGGCAGATACCACGGCTATCAGGGCCTTTATCAAGACCAATAATATTCCGGCAATAAAGGATCCGTCAGGCGTTTTTTATCAGGTAATTGAACCGGGAACAGGTAGTGTAGCCTATACTACAAATACTCAGATTACAGCAGATTATGAGGGCAGATTACTGAACGGTACTATATTTGACGCATCTAAAGGCACACCAATTACATTTGCCTTAGGCAGGGTAATCGCCGGATGGCAGATAGGAATTCAAAAAATCCAAAAAGGGGGGAAAATCAGATTGATTATACCTTCCTATTATGCTTATGGAAATAGGGCACAGGGAGCGAGTATCCCTGCAAATGCTATACTCGATTTTAATATCACACTTACAGAAGTTACAAATTAAATGAACAAATTTACCAAACTTGGCCTTTGCTTAGGTTTATTGGCTACAGTACTTTTCAGCGCCTGCAAAAAAGAATACGACTCCATTGAAACAATTGATGATGCCGCAATTCAGACTTTTATCAAAGCTGGCAATGTCAAATATGTCAAAGATGCTACTGGCTATTATTATAACATTATTACACAAGGTTCTGGCCTTGCAGTAAAAAATTCTGATTCTGTATTTTACTCTTATAAGTTTAAAACCTTAAGCGGGCAATTATTAAATCAAAGTTCTGATGTAATGATTCCGGGAACATTTTTAGGATATACGGATAGATTTACAATAAATGGTTCTTCTTATGTTTTTAGTCCAATTAGGGAAGTTTTATCTAAACTTAACCGAGGTGGAACAGCAACTTTAATTATGCCATCGAATTTAGCTTTTGGAAAAAATGGGCTAGGCACTATCAATGTTGGTTCAAATGAGAATATTTTAGTTGAATTGGGTATTTATTCACAATCAAAAATTCATGAAATAAATGAATTAGAGATGAGCAATTTTTTGATTTCAAATAATTTAACTGCTATTAAAGATGCTTCCCGTGTTCGTTATATTATTACTCAACAAGGAACTGGTACTCAAGTATTATCGTCCAGTACATTAATCTTAAATTATACTGGCAGACTTCTGAATGGGACAATTTTTGACTCAAATACAGCTGGTACATTTTCAACAACTTTGGCTGGTGTAATATCAGGTTGGGATATATTAAAAAACTTTAAAGCCGGTACCAAACTTCGATTATTTATTCCTTCTGATTTAGGTTATGGTCAATCAGGAAGACGAGACCCATCAACTGGTGCAATTATAATTCCTGCAAATGCAAATTTAGATTTCGATATTGAAATTGTAAGCGTTACGAATTAGCCAACGCCTCCTTAAAAACTTTTAAAACCCTTTCCCTTGCAAATTTATGCTCAACTATTGGTTGGGCATATTTTTTGGTATCAAATTCTGGCACCCACTTCTTGATATATTCAAATTTAGGATCGAAACGCTTGGTTTGTAATTCCGGATTAAAGACTCTGAAATAGGGTGCTGCATCATTACCGGAGCCTGCTGCCCATTGCCAGCCACCCACATTACTCGCCATTTCATAATCCAATAGTTTACCTGCAAAATAAGCTTCGCCCCATCGCCAGTCAATCAGCAAGTGTTTGGAGAGAAAGCTTGCGGTTACCATGCGCACCCGGTTGTGCATCCAGCCGATTGTATTAAGTTGCCTCATCCCCGCATCAACAATTGGATATCCTGTATTTCCTTCACACCAGGCTTTAAATTCCTCTTCATTGTTGCGCCATTTTATTTTATCGTATTGTTTTTTAAAAGAATCATGAGCCGAATAAGGGAAATGCCACAAAATCATCATGTAAAACTCGCGCCAGGCCAGTTCTGATAACCAGACATTGGATTTTGCAGCTACGGCATCTTTAACCAATTTGCGAATGCTGATGGTTCCAAAGCGCAAATGCAAGCCAATACGGGTAGTTCCGGCGATAGCCGGATAATCCCGCTTTTTGGCATAATCATCCAGTTTACTTTTATATTCAATTTTCGGGAATTGCAGCTTACTTTTTTCAAAACCCATTTCCTTCAGGCTGGGTAAAGGCAGGTGTTTGGTTTCCAGCAGGTTTTTAATATATTTTTTAGTGGGATAGGCTTTTGTGTAAAATTCATTCAGTTTGGCTTGCCACTGTTTATAAAATGGAGTGAAGACTGTATAGGGTGTTTGATCTGCTTTTAAAATCTCACCCTTTTCAAAAATCACCTGATCTTTATAAGTCTTAAATTCAATATTTTCACTCCTTAAAAACTCCGCCATGTTATCATCCCGCTCGCGGGCATATGGTTCATAATCATGGTTGGTATACACTTCAGCAACATCATATTCTTTTAATACCTCCGGCCATACTTTTTCAGGCTTGCCATATTTCACCAATACATCCGATTCTTGTTTTTGAAGTATGGTTTTTAAATCTTCAATAGTCTGATAAATAAAGGTAATCCGGGCGTCATCCTTTGCCAGTTGATCTAAAATATTTTGATCAAAAATGAAAAGTGGTAGAACCGCATGGGTGCCTTTCAGCGCATGGTATAAAGCGGCATTATCTTCCAGGCGTAAATCACGGCGGAACCAAAAGATACTAATTGTTTTCTTCATCTATTTGAAATTGTGATATCTGCTTTTTTTAGGCTATTTATGTTGGTATAGATTTGCCAATGCATCATCTAAATGGGTAAATTTAAATTTAAATCCTGCATCTAAAATTTTCTGCGCAGCGGTATTGTTGCTCATCATTACGGCTTCTGTACGCTCACCCATTAATAATTCTATCGCTTTTCTTGGAACTTTAACCGGCCAGAATGGCCGATGTAAATGCTTGGCAATCGCTTTGGTTAATCCTTCATTGGTAACCGGAAAAGGGGCACAGGCATTATAGCTGTTTTCCATGTTGAAGTTTTCCAATGCATAAACATACATTGCTACCATATCATCAATATGCAGCCAGGGTGTCCACTGTTTGCCGGTTCCTAAGGCAGCACCTGCAAATAAACGCACAGGTTTGTCGAGCTGAGGTAAAGCACCGCCTTTGGTACTGAAAACAATACCTGTACGAAGTTTTACAATGCGCAAACTTAGTTTTTTACCTTCATCTACAGCATCTTCCCACAGTTTACAACATTCTGCCAGGAAGCCGTAACCATTCTGACTTTCTTCAGTTAAAATCTCATCTCCACAATCTCCGTAAAAACCAACTGCTGATGCGGAGATAAAAGATTTTATTTGATGGTCAGGATTAGACTGTATAGCTTTATATATTAATTGAGTTGATTTTACCCGACTATCAATAATTTGTTTTTTTCGTTCTTTGGTCCATTTTTTCTCGGCTACCGGTTCTCCTGCTAAATGGATAATGGCATCAACACCAGTTAAGCATTGGGTATCAATTTCTCCTTTGTATACATCCCAGGTAAAATTATTTGGATCATCACTTTCTTTACGGGATAGTGTATTGACCTCATAACCCTGCGCTAACAGGTGTTTTTTGAGTGCAGTTCCTACAAGTCCGGTAGCGCCTGTAATCAGAATCTTTTTTGCCATGGTTTTAAAACACCAAACATGCGAAAGGGTTTTTTTTAAGTCTAAAGACAAAAAGTTACAAACCAGCAATAACTTTATTTTTTGGAGCTTTCACCGTATAGCTCAACTTAATGGTTTTGGTTTCATTGGGTGCAATTTTTAACTGCCAGGTAAGTAATCCGGTTTCCTTATTTACTTCAGCTCCTGAACTATCCAATAATTCAATTTCAACATCACTTTCGGTTGATAAGGGGTATTGATCTTTTAATGATAAATCAATCGCTTCTTTTTTGGTATTTCTGATTTTGATGAGATAGGTAAACAACTGCTTTTTGTTAGACCCGATAAATTTAGTGCTGCTAAAATCTTCCTGCTTCTCTTTCGTAATGATAATTTTTTTGTCCTTACCCATGCTCAGGCTTAGCGTATCCTGAATATTTGCAGGGTTAATGTAAGATTTTCCGGTATAAGTGCCTTCAAAAATAATATTGGCATTTCCAGCCTGGAGATTTAATTTTTCCCAGTTAGCCACGTCAGCCAGTAAGTAGGCATCAGTACTTAGTTTTGGTGCGGCATAATATTTATACCTCGCTGGTACTTCATATTCTTTAAATGAAACTGTATGTGGTTTATGATCACTGTTGACATCATAAGGAATATCAATATCAAACGTTACACCCAGTTGAGTTTCATTCACGGATGTATAGTTGTTTACGGTGGAAGGTGCGGGCATGGCTTGTTTTGCTAAAGAATTAGATCCCCTTACCACAATTTCATGAAGGCTATTATCGGCAACTTCTAAACCTGCTGCTCTACCCATTAATACTTTTTGCGTTTGAGTGTAAGTAGATACAAACCAGGGGTTTAAAGTTGGTGCAGTAATATTATAATTCGGGTTTCCGGTGGATAAAGAAAGTTTCACTTTTTTCCAGTTTAAACCTGTGTTTTGGGTAATTGCGGCTTTATAAACGATACCCAGCGGTTTAGCTGTGCTGGTGGATTTAATATCATAACTGGCTAACCAACTTGCATTTGGTGTAATATACGATATGTTATAATTGGCATCTGTATTGGTTTTCGCCATAAGTTGCAAAACCAACTGACCAAGCTGCTGGTCTGGATTATTTCTTAAAGCGGCAATCTGTTGCTGTAAAGCATCTAGTTTTTGGCTTTGTTTTTCTTCGGTAACGCTCAGGGTAGCTATTGCATTCCTCACTTCAGCATTTTTAGCTCTGTAATATTCAGCCAGTTTCATCAATTCAGTCACATTGGTTCCCGAAGCCGTGCCGCCTGATTTTCTGTTTTCATCCAATAAAGCCAATGTTTGCTCTTCAATGGTTTTTGAATTTTTCGTCTTCATTAATGCCGCACTGATTAATTTTACACTATCACTTAATAACTTAACTGTGGGGTTTGCAGCATCAGTGTTCAGGAAATCTCGGTTAAACTGAACGGATAAAATGGTTACACCTGAAGAAACACCTACCTGAATAGAATTTTCATTCACCCGCCCGGAGATGTTATTGATCACGATTTCGGATGTTCCGGATGGAAGATTAACTGTTCCGGAGTGTGTAAGTTGTGCCCCGTTATTGTAAACCGTTACACTTTCTAAATTGGCTTTGGTTTTAATTTGTTGCTGCGCAAAAACACTTAATGGCAATAACAGGGTGATTAAAATTCGTTTCATTTTTCAGGTTTATGGGTGTGTATAATTCAATATTTAAATTGAAGATGAGTAATTTGCCTATATTCCATAACTGTGTATATATATTGTTTACTGTGTGTAAAGAATTTGGCAGGTTTTTGATGCCAGAAAAAAATAAGATAAATTTGTGTTCGTCCGCTTAATTTCATTTCCAATAAAAGATGTCCAAAAAAGTTTTAGTATGGTTTAGAAATGATCTTCGTTTGCATGATAATGAATTGCTGGTGGAGGCAATTGCTAAGTCAGATTCAATTTTACCTGTTTATATTTTAGATCCCCGTCAGTTCGGAGAAACCAAGTACGGTACACTGAAAACGGGCAGTGTCAGGGCACAGTTTTTATTAGAAAGTGTACTTGGATTAAGAAGTGCGCTGAAGCAGATTGGGGGGAATTTGTTAATTGCGACAGGCAGTCCGGAAGAGCTCATCCCTCAGTTGATTCAGGAATATGAAATTTCTGAAGTGTATCACCATAGGGAAGTGGCTAGAGAAGAAACCCATGTTTCTACGCTGGTAGAAAATGCCCTTTGGAAATTACGCATCAACCTCAAGCATTTTATCGGTCACACCTTATACAATAAGGAAGATTTACCCTTCCCCATCAAAGATATTCCTGATGCTTTTAATCAGTTCAAGAAAAAGATTGAACGTGATTCCATGATCAAGCCCTGCTTTCCTTCTCCCGACCGGATTAACGTTGCAGAGGTAATTGACTGGGGAACTTTACCTTCACTGGAAGAACTGGGATTGTCTCAGCAGCAACAAGATCAGCGTTCAGATTTCGAATTTGCGGGTGGTGAATCTGCAGGATTAGTGCATTTACAAAAGGTTATTGTAGCCATGCAGCAGGCAGCAACCACTAAAAATCTGATTTTAGTTTCTAAACTTTCCGCCTGGCTGGCCATGGGTTGCTTATCTCCCCGTAAGGTGTATTGGGAAATAAAAAAAATGGAAGGGATGCCCAATACCAAGGCTATGTTTAACCACATTTTACTGGGGTTACTCTGGCGGGATTATTTTCGTTTTATGTTCAAAAAATATGGCAATACCTTTTTTAATCCAAATGGTTTTGGAAGCCAGGGTTTGGTGGACGTAGAAAATGAACAGGAAAATTTTAATAAATGGCGAGTCGGCCAGACTGGCTTTGCTGTTGTAGATGCAGTAATGACAGAATTAAACCAAACTGGTTTTATCTCCAATATTGCGAGACAGACAGCTGCACTTTACCTGATTAATAATTTGGAAGTGAGCTGGGTTTTTGGAGCTGCATATTTTGAAGAAAAATTGATTGATTATAACCCGGCAAGTAACTGGGGCAACTGGGCAAATGTTGCAGGTGTAGGCAATGACCAGAAATCAAAAAGTGTATTTGACCTGGATAAAAATATTAAAAACTTAGATCCCAAAGGGAATTATGCTTTAACCTGGGCTTCGGAATAGAATGATTGAATTCAATATTTATTGAGAGAATGAATGAGTGATAGAATGATTGAATTATTGAATGGTTCTTTGTTCACGTCATTTAATCATTCTATCACTTATTCATTCATTCATTCCCTCACTCATTCATTCATTTTTCATTCTCTCATCCAATTGCGAATACTGGCCTGGGTTTTGCTTTATGCTTTAACTAAAAATTTCTTTAATTCATCCAGCGTTAATTTTGCTGAATGTCAGAATGTTTCTAAATATATTTTTTTGTGCAATTAATCCAGTTTTTTGCCATTTATATAAGGTAAAATTCTAATTTTGTAATGCTTATAGTAATCAGTTAATAATGGATAGTTTATCTTATCTCAACGGCGCTAACGCCGAATATGTAGATTCTTTATATCAATCGTATCAGCAAGATCCTGAATCAGTTGAGTTTGGTTGGCAAAAGTTTTTTGAAGGTTTCGATTTCGGGCGGAGTGCTGAAACTTCAGCCATTAACGTAGAAACCCCTGAACAGTTCTTAAAAGAGGTTAGTGTTTTAAACCTGATTGACGGATACAGAAGCCGTGGTCACTTATTTACACATACCAATCCTGTTCGCGAAAGACGCAAGCATTTACCAACTTTAGATCTTTCAAACTTTGGCCTTTCTGATGCCGATCTGGAAACAGTTTTCAATTCAGGGGTTGAAATCGGGATTGGCGCAGCAAAATTAAAAGATATTGTTGCTTTTCTGAAACAAACCTACACCAGCTCAATCGGGGCAGAATATAAATTTTTACGTACACCGGAAGTGCTGAACTGGATTCAGCAAAAGATGGAAAGTGCCCGTAATACGCCAAGTTTCTCTATTGATGAGAAGAAGCGTATTCTGAAAAAATTAAATGAGGCGGTAAGTTTTGAAAACTTTCTTGGGACTAAATTTTTAGGACAAAAACGTTTTTCTTTAGAAGGCGCAGAGGCTTTAATTCCGGCATTGGATTCTGTTATTGAAAAAGGTGCAGATTTAGGAATTGAAGAATTTGTAATTGGTATGGCGCACCGCGGTCGTTTAAACGTACTGGCGAACATCATGCAAAAAACCTATAAAGATATTTTTGCAGAATTTGAAGGCAAAAGCTATAATCCTGACACCCCATTTGGAGGTGACGTAAAATATCACTTAGGTTACTCTACAGATGTTACTACCGTTACCGGAAAAAGTGTACACTTAAGTCTTTGCCCAAACCCATCACACCTGGAAACCGTTGACGGTGTGGTAGAAGGCATGAGCCGCTCAAAAATTGATTTTAAATATGGTGGCGATAACAGCCGTTTGGCACCTATTTTAATTCATGGTGATGCTTCAGTAGCCGGCCAGGGAATTGTATATGAAGTGATTCAGATGGCAGGCCTTGAAGGTTATAAAACAGGTGGAACCATTCATCTGGTCATTAATAACCAGATCGGCTTTACCACCAATTATAAAGATGCACGTACGAGCACATACTGTACGGATATTGCTAAAGTAACGTTGTCACCAGTTTTTCATGTAAATGGTGATGATCCTGAAGCTTTGGTTTACGCCATTAATCTGGCGATGGAATATCGTCAGAAATACAAGAACGATGTGTTTATTGATATTTTATGTTACCGTCGTTTCGGGCACAATGAATCTGATGAACCTAAATTTACACAGCCTCTGTTGTATAAAACCATCGAAAAACACCCTAACCCAAGGGAAATTTATATTGAACAATTAACTAAAGAAGGTAAACTGGAAGCTGGACTGGCCAAGGAAATGGAAAAAGATTTCCGTGGTATTTTACAGGAACGCTTAAACGAAGCCAAAGAATTTGTTGCAAGTAAGGATGAAGTTAAATTTGGTGGTGCCTGGGCAGATTTGCGGATGGCGACACCAAAAGATTTCGAAACCTCTCCTGTTACGGCGGTAAAAAAATCAACTTTACTGGAAATAGGTAAACGCATCACCACTTTACCATCAGATAAAAAATTCTTCAAAAAAATTGAAAAACTTTTTGCTGAACGTACAAAGATGGTTAATGAAACCCATGTTTTCGATTGGGCAATGGGCGAGCAACTGGCTTATGGTACTTTGTTATCAGAGGGCAAGCGTGTTCGTTTAAGTGGTCAGGATGTTGAGCGTGGTACTTTTTCACACCGTCATGCAGTTTTAACACTTGAAGATAGTGAGGAAGAATATGTACCATTGGCAAACATTTCAGATCAGCAGGCACCATTTGATATTTATAATTCCCACTTATCAGAATATGGTGTTTTAGGTTTTGAGTACGGCTATGCAATGGCTAATCCTAATGCTTTAACCATCTGGGAGGCACAGTTTGGCGATTTCTTTAACGGCGCACAAATTGTAGTCGATCAATATATTGCCAGTGCAGAAACCAAATGGCAACGTGAAAATGGTTTAGTCATGTTATTGCCACATGGTTACGAAGGGCAGGGACCTGAGCATTCATCAGCACGTATCGAGCGTTTCATGGAGCTTTGTGCTGATTATAACATGCAGGTGGTTAATTGTACTACTCCTGCTAACTTTTTCCACGTACTACGTCGCCAGTTTAAACGCGATTTCCGGAAACCTTTAGTAGTTTTCTCTCCAAAAAGCTTATTGCGTCATCCATCTTGTGTTTCTAAATTAGAAGCGTTTACTGATGGTGGATTTAAAGAGGTGATTGATGATGTAAATGTAAAGGTAGATGAGGTCACCCGTATTGTTTTCTGTAGTGGTAAGATTTATTACGAACTATTGGAAAAAAAGCAAACTGATCAGGTAAAACATGTTGCCATTGTTCGTGTAGAGCAATTATACCCAACACCAGTTGATCAGATGGAAGCTATCAAGGCAAAATATAAAAATGCAAACGAAATTTTCTGGGTACAGGAAGAACCAGAAAACATGGGGGCATGGCCATATCTGTTCCGCAAATTGTACAAAACAGGCTTAAAAGGTATTGATGTGATTTCAAGAAAAGAGAGCAGTAGTACCGCAACAGGTTTCGCTAAACAACATGCCAACCAACAAACCTATATTTTAGCGAAGGCTTTAGAGGTTTCTGTAAAGGAAGAAGAAGTTAAAGATGAAACAAAAAAGGCCAGTAAAAAATTAGCTGAAGCAGACTAAGGTTTAAGGTAAAAAAGTATAAGGCTGAAGGTTGTAAATTTAAAATATCCCAACTTTCAATCTTAAAACAGATAACAACAAAAATTACAATTTTAAAAATATGAGTTTAGAGATCAAAGTTCCACCGGTTGGTGAGTCGATAACAGAAGTTGTTTTATCACGTTGGATAAAGAACGATGGCGATGTTGTGGAGATGGACGAAGTTATTGCGGAGTTAGAATCAGACAAAGCTACTTTCGAATTGACCGCAGAACAAGCTGGAACTTTAAAAACCATAGCCGCTGAAGGTGATACATTAGCCATTGGCGCAGTTGTTTGTAATATTGAAGATGGTGGTGCTGCTGCCAGTCCTAAGCAGGAAGGTGAAAGCCCTAAAGCTGATGCACCTGCGCTAGCTGAAGAAGCAACAAAGACTGAAGGCTCACAACAGGTGAATAAAGACTCTTATGCTAGCGGAACACCTTCTCCTGCTGCGGGAAAAATACTTGCAGAAAAAGGGATTGATACTGCTGCTGTAAAAGGTACAGGTGTTGATGGTCGCATTACTAAAGATGACGCGGTAAAAGCGGAAGCTGGTAAAAAACCGGAAGCGCCTAAAGCTGCTGCTGCGCCCGTTGCTGCTACTCCTGCAGGTGCACGTGCTGAGCGTCGTGAGAAAATGTCTCCTTTGCGCAGAACCGTTGCGAAACGTTTGGTTGCAGTTAAAAATGAAACGGCCATGTTAACCACTTTCAATGAGGTGAACATGAAGCCGATTATGGATTTACGTGGAAAATATAAAGATCAGTTTAAAGAAAAATTTGGTGTAGGCTTAGGCTTCATGAGTTTTTTCACTAAAGCGGTTACCGTAGCATTAAAAGAATTTCCGGCTGTAAATGGTCGCATTGAAGGTGAAGAGTTGATTTATAACGATTTTGCTGATATCTCTATTGCTGTTTCTGCTCCAAAAGGTTTAGTTGTTCCGGTTATCCGCAACGCTGAAAGTATGTCGCTTGCAGAAATTGAGAAATCAGTTTTAACCTTGGCCTTGAAAGCACGCGATAGTAAATTAACCATCGAAGAAATGACTGGTGGAACTTTTACCATCACTAATGGTGGTGTATTTGGTTCAATGATGTCAACTCCGATTATTAATGCCCCACAATCTGCTATTTTAGGTATGCACAATATTGTGGAGCGTCCGGTTGCTGAAAAAGGTGAGGTGGTGATTCGTCCAATGATGTATGTTGCGTTATCTTATGACCATAGAATTATCGACGGACGTGAGTCTGTAGGTTTTCTGGTTCGGGTGAAACAACTATTGGAAGATCCAGCCAGGTTATTATTGGGTGTTTAATCCTTTAAAAGGGAATTGATATATACGAGAAGCCTTCGATTGAAAAAATCGAAGGCTTTTTTATTGAGGTAACCGAGCTTTTAAATGCCATGTCAATACAATTGCCTTTGTAATAGGTACAACTACTAAGGAATCTTTAAGAAATTACTTATGTTTACATAAGCTCAGGTCCGTTTAGCACAAGTTTAAAAGTGCTTCATAAGCATTTCCACTCAAACCCAGCAACTTTGCAAAGGCCGGTTCCGTTTTGTAACCCTGCTTTTTTAAATTAATGATTTTTAGTCTGAACTCCTCACCATTTTCAAGCAGTAATTGATGTTCGATTACCATATGGCGATAGGCATTTTGTTCAGTAGCAGGGATATTCTGACCAAAGATTTCGATTTCAAAATCTTCTAAAAAGAAATTTACCTTAAGCGCATTTAAGGCTTGGTTTTCCGAAATGCTAAAGCCCCTCTCTCCTTGAAAATGAGTTAACAAAGTATGCTTAAATTTTTCTTTATCCTGAACATCGCAAATGATGTCTAAATCACTGTTTTGAATGTCGATGTTGATTGGTATGGTTCCAACTAAAACAGGTGTAAACTCCGCCAGTTTCTCCAGTATGCTATTTTTGGTTAAAACCTGATAAGCACTTTGTTGCTTTGGATTTCCTGATTTTAAATAAGACAGGTTAAGAAAATTTATCATTTTTAGGCACCTTTTCTGGATTTAAAGTTGACAAATTCTTTTCTATTGTGGTATTAAAGTTGTCAACTTAATCAATAAACAAAAAAGCCCATTTCGGTAAAGAAACGGGCCTGTAATTATTTAAAGCTATTACTATCCCTACGATAGGTTTCAATTGTAAGCTGTAAATTAACAATCTTAATTCACTTAATCTTCCACAATCTCACTGTTAATACTTACTTCATCCTTCACATCTTCCTTAAAGTAGTTTTTCTGAAAGATCAGGATGAGAATCACTCCGACTGAAATCGCAGCATCTGCAAGGTTAAAAACGGGTCTGAAGAAAATGAATTCATCTCCTCCCCAAATCGGAATCCAGCTCGGGAAGTGTCCTTCAGCGATTGGAAAATAAAGCATATCTACCACTCTGCCATGGAACCACGTTTCGTAGCCATAAATTTTTCCATAAAAAACCGAGTCGATGATATTTCCTACAGCACCAGCAAAAATCAGTGCAACATTTAAGATTAAACCCCGGTGGTATTTATGCTTAATTAAATAATGAAGTCCATATCCGATACCAGCAACGGCAGCAATGCGGAACAATGATAAGGCAAGCTTACCAAATTCTCCACCAAACTCCATACCGAAGGCCATTCCATTATTTTCAGTAAAATGGATAATGAACCATTTACCTATGATATTAAACTCCTGGCCGAGATACATGTTGGTTTTAATCCAGGTTTTTAATACCTGGTCGGCAAGTAAAACCAGAAAGATAAGAAGTAAAGGTTTTGTATAGCCTTTCATTAACTTTGCTTTAATTTGGCTTCCATGCTCAAAGTAGCATGAGGAACTGCGCGTAGACGTTCTTTCTGAATTAATTTGCCAGTTTCACGGCAAATACCATAAGTTTTATTTTCAATTCTAACCAATGCATTCTCCAGGTTATCAATAAATTTTTTCTGACGGGCAGCCAACTGATTGATTTGTTCCTTCTCCATTGTTGCAGAACCATCTTCCAACGTTTTATAGGCTCCGGAAGTATCTTCAGTGCCATTTGCATTAGGATTGCTCAAAGATGAAGTTAAGGCATTAAGTTCTTCTTTAGAACTGCGTAATTTATCTTGAATAAGCTCTTTAAATTCCTGAAGTTCACTGTCTGAGTAGCGTGTTTTGTTACTGTTTTCCATGTTTTTAATTTAGTTTTCTAATATATGGATTTATATTTTAGTTACTGAAATGCTTAATTCAACATCATCTATAGTGATTTTGTTTTCAGCTAAGCCAGTATCCGTCAATTCAAAATCATCGGCCAAAATTTCAGCGCAAATGTAGGCCTTGTTTTTAGCAACTGCTATAGCAATAAGGTTATCATTTTGTAAAGACACTTTAATCCGATCCGTTACTTCAAAGTTTAATTCCTTGCGTAAATTCTGGATTCTATTGACCAGTTCACGGGAGAGTCCTTCATGTTTCAACTCTTCAGAAATCGTCACATCTAAAGCTACTGTCAAGTTGCCCATGTTGGTTACCTGCCAGCCCGGAATATCTTCAGCAAAAACTTCCACATCATCATTTAAATCGATCGCATGCTGAATATTATCACTTCCAAAGACATTCAGGTAACCATCAACCTCCAGACGTTGGATATCATCCTGGGTCATGTTTTCTAAAGCCGCTTTTACGATGCTCATGTCTTTACCAACTTTTTTACCTAAGGATTTAAAGTTAGGCTTTAACTTTTTCTTCACAATGCCATGCGTATCGGTAATGAATTCGATATGCTTTACATTGGTTTCAGAAAGGATATAATCAGCAACTTTTGATATTTTACGCTCGAAATCTCCATTTAAAGATGGGATTAAGATTTTCGCTAATGGCTGACGAACATTGATGCTTGATTTTTTACGCAACGATAAAACCATCGAAGAAATATTCTGGGCGTAAACCATGCGTTCATTTAAATCATGATCAATCAAACTTTGGTCTGCTTCATTCCATAAGGTTAAATGCACCGATTGTTCTGCGTATGCGTCCGTAACGGTCAGGTTTCTGTACAACCAATCTGCAAAGAATGGAGCTACGGGGCTCATTAATTGCGACAAAGTTTCCAAACAGGTGTAAAGTGTTTCATAAGCAGCACGTTTATCATCTGTCATTTCACCCTTCCAGAAACGGCGGCGGCTTAACCTGATGTACCAGTTGCTTAAATGCTCATCTACAAAAGTTTGGATAGCTCTTGATGCTTTGGTAGGCTCATAAGTATTATAAGCCTCATCTACTTCGCTGATCAGGTTTTGCAACAGCGATAAAATCCAACGGTCTAACTCTGTTCTTTCAGCTACTTTGCTCAGGTTATTTTTGTCGATCTCAAATTTATCGATGTTGGCATATAAAGCAAAAAAGGCATAAGTATTATACAGTGTACCGAAGAATTTCCGGCGCACTTCATCCAATCCTTCCAAACTGAATTTCAGGTTATCCCATGGGGATGCATTGCTGATCATGTACCAGCGTGTTGCATCGGCACTGTAGGTTTCGATAGTACTAAACGGATCAACGGCGTTGCCTAAACGTTTAGACATTTTGTTGCCGTTTTTATCAAGGACCAATCCATTTGAAACTACATTTTTAAAAGCAACACCCGGATTACCAGTTTTAGCATTTACTTCCTTAATTTCATCACTGGCTTCACTTAACATTACGGCAAGGGCATGTAAAGTAAAGAACCAGCCTCTGGTTTGGTCAACACCTTCTGCTATGAAATCGGCAGCATAAGCATTTGCAAATTCATCTTTATTTTCAAAAGGGAAATGCCATTGTGCATAAGGCATGGCACCGCTATCAAACCAAACGTCGATCAAGTCGGTTTCGCGCATCATTTTTTCACCTGTTGATGAAGTTAGAATCACGTCATCAACATATGGGCGGTGCATATCTTTCAACTCAAAACCTGCAGGCATCAAGCCAGCTTCAATAGATTTTGCGATTTCAATGTTTAATTCCGAGATAGAACCGATACATTTCTCTTCCAGGCCATCGGCGGTGCGCCAGATGGGTAGGGGAGTTCCCCAATAACGGGAGCGGGATAAATTCCAGTCAACCAGATTTTCCAACCAGTTGCCAAAACGACCTGTCCCGGTAGATTCCGGTTTCCAGTTGATGGTTTTGTTCAGTTCCACCATTTTATCTTTTACAGCGGTGGTTTTGATGAACCAGCTGTCTAATGGATAGTATAAAACTGGTTTATCCGTTCTCCAGCAGTGTGGATAGGTGTGGACGTATTTTTCTACCTTGAAAGCTTTGTTTTCTTCTTTCAGCTGGATGGCCAACTCTACATCAACAGATTTTTCAGGAGCCTCGCCATCTTTATAGTATTCGTTCTTAACGTATTTACCGCCATAATTGCCACCTAAAGAAGCGATAAATTTTCCCTGTAAATCCACTAATGGAACAGCATTGCCTTTTTCATCCAATACCAGCATAGGCGGTATTTCCGGAGTAGCCAGTTTGGCTACACGCGCATCATCAGCACCAAAAGTAGGTGCCGTGTGCACAATACCCGTACCATCTTCGGTGGTGACGAAATCTCCTGATATGACGCGGAAAGCATTTTCAGCATTTTGGTATGGCAATGCATAAGGCAATAATTGCTCGTATTTAATGCCAACTAAATCTGCTCCAACAAATTCTCCCAAAATGGTATAGGGGATTTTTTTATCGTCAGCTTTGAAGTTGTTGAAGTCTTCCTCACTTTCTGATAAAAAGTATTTTCCGGCAAATTGTTTCCCTACCAGTGCTTTAGCTAAAATGACCTGAATAGGTTCAAAGGTATATTGATTGAACGTTTTAACCAGGACATAATCAATTCTCGGTCCTACCGTTAATGCTGTATTACTTGGTAAAGTCCATGGCGTAGTGGTCCAGGCTAAAAAGTGAATGGTGCCAAAAGCCTTTAAAGCCTCTGGTAATGTTTCATTAATGGCCTTAAACTGCGCCACAATTGTAGTGTCGCTTACATCTTTATACGTACCTGGCTGGTTTAGCTCATGCGAACTTAAACCTGTTCCCGCAGCAGGCGAATAAGGCTGAACGGTGTAACCCTTGTATAAAAATCCTTTATTGTAAAGTTGCTTTAAGATCCACCAAAGGGTTTCAATATAATTATTTTCATATGTGATGTACGGATTTTCAAGATCAACCCAATAACCCATTTTTTCGGTCAGGTCGTTCCAAACATCAGTATAACGCATCACCTCTTCTTTACAGGCTGCATTATAATCATCAACACTGATTTTTTTGCCAATATCTTCTTTAGTGATTCCTAATTTTTTTTCTACGGCAAGTTCAATTGGTAAACCATGCGTATCCCAACCGCCTTTACGTTTTACCTGATAGCCCTTTAGGGTTTTATAGCGACAAAAAATATCCTTAATTGCACGTGCCATTACGTGGTGAATCCCCGGCATGCCATTGGCCGACGGCGGACCTTCGTAAAAGGTAAACGGATTAGATTTCGGACGGGAAGAAATGCTCTTCTCAAAGATGTTTTCCTTTTTCCAGAAATCCAGTATTTCCTGTCCTATTTTGGCCAGTTCCAATTGTTTAAATTCGCTATACATCAATCAAGTACCTCAAAAAATTAAGGATGCAAAGTTAAAGTTTTTCACTCAAATTTGGTAGTTTTGATGTAAATACTTTAATGCAAAATGGCTTAATATTCTTTATGCATGATGTTCATTAGCATCAGAAACCTTCATTGTTACATCAACAAGTGCTTTAAAATAAACGAAGTTAGATTTGTTTATTTTAGTAACTTTTAGAACCAACAGGAATAATTTCTGTTCTATTTATAATATCGATTCAAATTTAAGTTCTGATGATAAAATTATTAAAACTACAAAAAGCCGTTCTGGTATTGATTGCAGGCGTGATTTCCTATATACTTTATCGCACATTAGATGCATATGATGTGGAGGGTGCCAGATATCTGCAAATTATTGCCGGTATTTTAGTGATGATAGGTGCATTATGGATGTTATACCCAATACTTTTTGCCAAAAAAGACCGGGATGGAAATGCAGAAATTATCACTGACCCTACCGTAGAAGTACCTGTTGATGAGGAAGAAGAAAAAAACAATAAGGATTAAAGTTTTATGGATTTAAATCTTTTCTCACCTTCTTTTTATCCAGCCATAAAACCAATGCCGGCAATAAGGTGAGGTTAAATAGCAATGCCACAAATAAGGTGATAGACAGCAACAAGCCTAAAATTACGGTTCCTCCAAAGGTGGAAGCTGTGAAAATTCCAAATCCAAAAAAGAGAATCAGCGCAATATGCGTCATGCTCACGCCGGTTTCGGTGATGGTATCTTTAATCACTCTCGGAACAGAAAAATTGGTCAAGTTGATTTCTTGCTGATAACGGGTAAGGAAATAGATGGTTTGATCAGAAGCCAGTCCGAATGCGATGGTGAAAATCAGAATCGTTGATGGCTTTAACGAAATGTCAAAGTAACCCATGATTCCGGCGGTAATAATTAAAGGAACGATGTTTGGAAGCAATGAAATAAACATAATGCCTAGACTCTTAAATTGTGCTAAACGTAAAAGTGAAATCAAAATAATTGCCAAGCCAATGCTTTCAAAAAGATGTTTTAGCATATAATCTGTTCCCTTCGAAAAAATTACGCTTGAGCCAGTAAGCTCCACATCAAATTTATTTGGTGGTAAAATGCTATCAATACGGGGTTTTAATTCAGCCATGATAGCATCGAGGCGTTTGGAGCCCACATCAGCCATTTGAAAACTGATTCTGGTGCTTTGATTGCCTTTACTGATAAAATTGGTTAGTAAATTTGAATTTCCTTTTCCACCATTAGCAATATATGCCAAAATGAAGTTTTTCTCCAGGTTATCTGGTAATCGGAAAAACGTTGAATCATTATTGTAAAAAGCCTGAGTAGCATATTTTAAACCCATATTAACTGAAATAGACCGGGAGAATTCCGGGTAGGCGGAAATCATTTTTTCCATTTTCTCCATTCTTTTTAAGTTGATTAAATTAAATACACCATTCTTTTTCTTCGTATCAACACTTACTTCTAAAGGCAAAATTCCTTCAAAATTTTTCTCAAAAAACTTTAAATCGGTTAAGATCTCGGAATTTTTAGGCAAATCATCAACCACGTAGCCATTTACATTAATTTTAAATACCCCAATAATAGCAATAATGGAGATCACGATGGTGGCCAGGTAAATCAGGCTGCTTCGCTGTTGAACCAGGTTATCGGTTTTAATTAATAATTTATGGAGAAAACCTTCCTCAACGTGTGTTTGTGCTTTTAATTTCGGTGCGGGCAGGTAGCTGAAAATAATCGGAATTAAACACAGGCACATGAACCAGGTGATCATCACATTAAGGGATGCCACGCTGCCAAATTGCATCAATAATTCACTTCCTGTAAAATAGAGCACACCAAAACCAATTGCCGCCGTAATATTCGCGATGAGTGTAGTCACTGCAATTTTTTCGATGGTAATGCTCAAAGCCCGCTGTTTATCTCCATCTTTTCTCAATTCATTCTGGTATTTATTTAACAGTAAAATGCTGTTTGGAATGCCAATGATCACGATAAGTGGTGGGATTAATCCCGTTAAAATGGTAAGTTCAAATCCAAATAAAACCAGTGTTCCGATGCTCCAGATCACACCCATGATGACTACCAGGATAGGGAAAAATACGGCATAAAACCTTTTGAAAAAGAACAGGAGAATTGCTGCTGAAACCAAAATAGATAAGCCCAGAAAGAGCACAAACTCATTGCTTACCAATTTACTTACGGCAGTCCGGATGTATGGCAAACCTGAAATATGAACCTGGATGCCGGTTTTTTTCTGAAAGGCCTTTGCTTTTTCCTCAATCTGTTTTAATATAGGATTTCGCGCAGCCGTATTTAATATTTTGGTATCGAAAGTAATGGCCATTAGCGTGGCATTCTGTTTATTGTAAACAAGGCCTTCAAAAAATGGTGTATTATATAGGGTATTTTTGATGGAATCCATTTCCGCATCGGTCGTAACCAATCCACCTGGAATTGCTTTTAAGGTGAATTTCTGATTTACAGTATCTTTTTCCAATTGAAAAATCCGACCGGATGATAAGACTTGTTTGATGCCTTTTAATTTTTGGATATCGTTAGATAGTTGAACCCACTGGTTATAGATTTCCTTCTTAAATATGTCAGGTGATTGGATTCCGACAACCATTACGCTGCCATCTTCGCCAAAGGTTTTTTTAAATGCGTTGTATTTGATAAATGCACTATCGGTAACAGGTAAAATCTTACTTCCCGTGTAAGAGAGTTTGACATTTTTGGCCTGATAGGCCATGAAAGCTGTTCCTAATAAAAAAAAGACAATAATGGCGATACGGTTCTGAAGAATAAACCTTGATAGCTTTTCCCACATGTGTTAACTGGTTTAATTTTAATGATAACGACAAAACTAATCTTATTTACAAATCGTAATCACTTTTAGGGCAATTAAATTTGCACAAATAGCATACTTTTGAAAAAATGATTCCATAAGATGTTGCACAAAGTAAGAGGCATAGTTTTAAAAACCACCAGTTACAGCGAAACCAGTGTAATTGTTCAGGTGCTTACGGATAAATTTGGAATGCAGTCTTACCTGATTAACGGGGTAAAAAAGCCAAAGGCGAAGATAAAGATGAATATGCTTCAGTCTTTACATCTTCTGGATATGGTGGTTTATCATAAGGCCAATACCAATATTCAACGGATTTCGGAGTTGAGGCAAACACCTGTCTTTAAAACCATTCCCTATGATATTGTTAAGACCAGTATAGTTATTTTTCTGAACGAAGTACTTTATAAAAGTATCCGCCAGCAATCAGCTGATGAAAGCCTGTTTGATTATCTTTTTAATGCGATTGCCTGGTTTGATGAGGTGGAAGAAATTAATCCGAATTTCCATCTTTCTTTTTTATTAAAACTAACCCGGTTTCTAGGGTTTTCACCAAATGAGAAAAAAAGGAGTGATCAGGTTTATTTCGATTTACAAGAGGGAGCATTTGTTTCCCGTTTGCCTGTTCATGCGAATTATCTTCAGCTTGAGGATGCAGAAAGCTTCATCTTATTGTTTATTATGCCACTGGAAAAAATTTCTGAAATAAAAATGAGTAATGTGCGCAGGCGTTTTCTGCTGGATAAGATATTGGTTTTCTATACCTTACATACGGCTTCGTTTGGGGAAGTGCAATCGCATAAAATTTTAGAAACCCTGTTAAGCTGAAAAAAAATAAAAAAGATTTGCGAAACAAGATTATAGCGCTATATTTGCATTCCCAAAAGGAAAGGGAAATTAGCTCAGCTGGTTCAGAGCACCTCGTTTACACCGAGGGGGTCGGGGGTTCGAACCCCTCATTTCCCACACAGCTTTCAAGGATTTGAAAGATTTATTAAGAATAAAGACCTTTAACAAAAGGGAAATTAGCTCAGCTGGTTCAGAGCACCTCGTTTACACCGAGGGGGTC
>NZ_NHOT01000009.1 GCF_002197755.1 Pedobacter sp. AJM
GGGTCATTTGAACGGAGGTGCAAAAATTTCAACGGCTTCTCCTTCCATCATCTCCCAGGCCGGATAGCAGGGTGCAGAAGGATATTACGCTTAATTTCACTTGAGATCAATCGTCATCTCGACCGCAGTGGAGAGATCTTTGTACTTAACCTTTAAAAATATTTCTAACACGGCCGTCATTCCCACGCAGGCGGGAACCTTAATGCTTTCACTATTCTGCTGTACTTTTTTATTTTGCCCTAAGCTCTGGCTTGCTTCGGCTCACCGCCGCCGAGGGGCTCTTCTTCTTTGTTCTTGATAACAAAGAAGCAAACAATCAAGGCTTGGACCTGATGTTGGATTAGCGCGTCGAAATTTAAAAAGCGGTAGCACAAGGACTCGATTTTGTTTTGTCATAAAGATTAATTTCGAGGGAGCCGTGTGCGCTACCTTGGGCAGTGGGGAAATTTGAACGGAGGTGCAAAAATTTCAACGGCTTCTCCTTCCATCATCTCCCAGGCCGGTAGCAGGGTGTAGAGGGATATTACGCTTAATTTCACTTGAGATCAATCGTCATCTCGACCGCAGTGGAGAGATCTTTGTACTTAACCTTTAAAAATATTTCTAACACGGCCGTCATTCCCACGCAGGCGGGAACCTTAATGCTTTCACTATTCTGCTGTACTTTTTTATTTTGCCCTAAGCTCTGGCTTGCCTCGGCTGGCCGCCGTGGCCTCTTCTTCTTTGTTCTTGATAACAAAGAAGCAAACAATCAAGGCTTGGACCTGATGTCGGATTAGCGCGTCGAAATTTTAATGGCGGTAGCACAAGGACTCGATTTTGTTTTGTCATAAAGATTAATTTCGAGGGAGCCGTGTGCGCTACCTTGGGCAGTGGGGTCATTTGAACGGAGGTGCAAAAATTTCAACGGCTTCTCCTTCCATCATCTCCCAGGCCGGTAGCGGGGTGCAGATTGTGTAGAGCATATTGCAGGTGCGATAATTGGTTCTGGTGAGAAAGGTGCGGATAGGGGTTATATTGTGGTATTGATATAAAACAAAAAGCCACAGATACTTAGATCTGCGGCTTTATTCGGTCGTCATTCTGAACTTGTTTCAGGGTTTATGCAGCCTGGCGCATTATGGCTTCTTGCCAATATTTACCCGGATATTCACTTCAAAATCACCATTGGTATAACCGCTGATGGCTGAAGTTGCGGTGTTGTAATAGGCCATGAAATATAGCGTTGATTTATAATTCATGCCGAAACCAACTGTGGCATTTTTAGTGTTGTGGTACATCGCCATGACATACAATTTATCATTGGCAAAATTGGCATTGACACCGGCATCCCATAAATTTTTGTAATTTTTAATGCCCCTGAAAACGCCTTTCGGCTCCAGGCTGATGGCGTTGATGCCACTGCCAAAGTTAAATTTATAGCCTACGGCCGAATAAAAGGTAGGCTTGTTGGCATAATTTAAATCATCATTTCTAAATACCGAACGCATATTTGGAAGGGCACCTTCTATGGTCAGGCTTTTTGAGGTGTAGGAAACACCAAAATCGCCATCTAATTCATAACCGCGATCATTGAAACGGGCAATGGCAGGATCATTGATGTCGCTGTTCCGCACGCTGCTTAAATCCAGTTTATCTTGACTGGCACCAAATGATACCCCGAAATTTAATTGCTGGTCGTTATTACTTAAGGGTAAATGGTAGGCAAAGGTTCCAACGGCTTTGGTACGTTGGATGCCACCTGATTTTTCATTATAAATATTCACGCCCCAGCCAACCTTATTTACCTGCTGATCTAAAGTTACACTTTGGGTAATGGGGGCACCGGGAATGTTTGACCATTGTTTACGGAAGCTGCCATTGATGTTAAAGCCTTCGTTAATCCCCGCCATTGATGGATCCACCAGGTATTTGTTCTGGAAATACTGGGCATTTAAGGGAAGGATTTGTGCACTGACTGTATGGTAAAATAAAATGCCCGCGGCAGATAGAAACGTTAACCGACTGATCTGCCTGAGGTGTTGTGTAATTGCTTTCATGTCTGTAATTAGTCTCTGATGATATTGATATAACCTTTAAATGTGCGGATACCTGTTCCTAAATCAATGATGTAGTAATAGGTTCCTTCAGCAAGGGGACTTCCGTTTACGGTTCCATCCCAATCATTGGCATAAGCTTGCCTGGTGTATAACACCCGGCCGGCCTTATCAAAAATCTTCAGGGTATTTTTGGGATAGTAATCGATGTTTTTAACGATAAACCGGTCGTTATAACCATCTCCATTTGGCGTAACGACTGTGCTGGCTTCCAGTTTGTAATCATCTATCACTGTAATTGAAATGCTTTGCTCAGCTGTGCAGCCATTTGCATTGGTTACGGTAATCTGATAAGTTCCGCTTTGTTTTGGTCTGATGGTTACGGATGCTGCATTCCGGCCATTGCTGATTTCGGCACCAGTCCAGCTGTATTGCGAACCACCGCTGGCCGTTAAAATAATATCATCGCCTTTTGAAATCGAAAAGCCTTTGTTGCTGCTGATCGTAATAACCGGGAGCGGATTGACAACAACACTTACATTTCCGGTTTGCAGTTGGGTGGCATAAGTATCTGCCACACTCACCAGGGCATATATAAATGTGCCTGTACTGCTGGTTGGTACACTTACAGTAGCCGTAGCCTCATTTGCGTTAACGGTTCTGTTGCTGCCACCATTTACCGTATAAGTAAAGGTATATGGTGCTGTTCCGCCTGAACCCGTAAAGATAACTACCGGGGATGTGCTGAAATGACAAACGGCAGTAGTTCCGCTGAGGTTTGCTACCGGAAGTGGACGAACCAATACCGTTGCCGTACCTGATTGTGGCTGCCCGCAGTTTACATCAGCTACGCTGACCAGATTGTACACAAAGGTACCTGCTGCAGCCGTAGGCACTGCAATGGTAGCCGTATTTCCTGTTGACGTTACTGTTCTGTTCGTGCCTCCATTGATGGTATAGGTAAATGTGTAAGGAGCCGTTCCGTTTGCGCCGGTAAAAGTAATGACTGGTGCGGTGCTGTTTTGCGGAATTGCCGATGAACCGGATATGCCTGCCGTTGCCAGCGTTCTGACAGTTACTGTTGCCATACCTGTTTGCGCCTGGCCGCAATTTGCATCCTTCACATTTAACAGGTTATAGGTAAACGTTCCGGCAAGGTTAGCAGGAGCATTTACAGTAACGGTATTGCTTGTTCCTGCCGTGGTAACCATTTGGCTTGTTCCGCCATTTATGTTGTACGTAAAAGTATATGGTGCTGTTCCGTTTGCCCCTGTAAAAGTGATGGCAGGTGCATCACCGTTTAAGCAAACCGCCGTAGTGCCGGTAATGGTTCCTGTAGCAGCGGGGATAGCGGTTAATTTGAAAGTTTTGCTGATTTGATTTACACCTCCGAAATCAGTTCCTCCGTTATCCGTAACAGTTACGGTAATATTGGCCTCAGCTGCTGTATTATTTTTTAACCGGTAAGTGATGGTTCCTTGATCTGCGCCGTTTGCCGCGATGGATAAAACTTCAAATACATTCGCCTGATCAGATGTGACAGAGAGGGTAGTGGTTTGTGCCGCTTCCGGACCTGCAGAAATGCCGGTTACGGCAATGGTTTGGTTTGACGGAGCATAACAAACGGCCTGATTGGAAACAGCATTGACCGTTGGTGCCCCATTTCCAAATAAATATCTTGATTTGATGGGATAATGATCGGTTGTGGTTGAACTGTAATTGGTGACCAGCGTTTTTACTGCATCTAACACTTCTGCAGTACCCTGAATATAATTCAGATTTAAACTTTTGGTTAAAATGACATTGTCAATTACGGTGTTAAAGCCGGCGGTAGATTGTTTACCGGCCAGACTTAAAGGAAGTGTAATCGGGAAATAATTGGCGGCATCCTGGGTGAAATCAACATAGGATGTTCCCGTTCCGGCGGGCATAGGTGCAATGGTTTTATCCGGATTAAGCACATCATTAAAATCGCCAAGGATGATCACCTTTTTACCTGCAAGATTAGCATCAATCCAATCTTTAAGTTGCTTATTGCCCCCTTTTCTTCTGTTATAGGCATCAATCTGATCGGCTGTTGTTCCGGTGTTGGCCTTTGCATGAATTTCAATAAAATACAGGCTTTCTTTCTTCCCGTTGATGGTTACTTCCGCCTCCATGGCAAAAGGAAAACGGCCGGATGACCAGTTTTTATACGGTGTTCCATCAGCACTTGTTGCGGCTACAGCCGGATTATAAGTATCTTCCAGTATACCAAAGGTTCTGATGGGTTTCAGCAAATCCGTCCGGTACATGAAAGCCAGTTTTTGTGCCAGCGGATAATCTGCATCTGCTTTATTATCGGCATAAGATCCGAATGAGCTGAAGATGACATTGTATTCGGCAGGTAGAACGGTGTTTCTGAATAAGGTCGTGTCTACCACTTCCGCAAAACCGTATACATCAGCATTGATATTATTGACGATGGTTTTAACATTTGCAGCCTGTTGTACATCGTTTGACGGGTCCTGCGCAGGACTGCCAAACCATTCTATGTTCCAGTTGACCACTTCTAAAGTATTGGCTGCATCAAAGGTATTTCCGGATAAATTCACCGTTTTATTGGCCGAACCGGCGGTGGCAATACTGACATCTGCAGCATAGGTGGTATTTACAGCTGTTGGTGAAAATTTGGCATAAATAGTTGGCGAAGTATTGTTAATGGCAGCCCTGGTGTAATTCAGGCTTGTTCCAAATGTTCCGCCACTGGTGCTGGAAATGGTGAAATTTGCTGGCGCAGTTACCGTCACATCTCCCGTAAGGTTACCTGCAGAGAAAGAAAAAGACTTTTCTGCCGAAGTGGTACCGTTTGCCTGATAACCAAAATTAACACCGGTGGTAGACGTGCTAATGTCTACCGGAGGTGGTGTTGCAGAGTTTAAAACGGCGAAATCATCTACCGTCCACCTACTGGCCGCTGTTGTACTGGAGTTGTAAACAATGGCCACATAAACCGGGGTGGCTTTATATGCTGTTAAATCAATATTACCGGATTTTGTCCATACATCTGAACCACTTTCCGGGAATTTACCATCCAGGTTCACCCAGGTAGCCAATGCCGGATTACCACTGCCGGTATAATCGGTTGAAACTTTCAACTGGAGCTTATCACCTGCAAATGCAGATCTGGTCCAGAAGGAAAGTACGGCATAGTTCATGGAGGATAAATTTAGGGCAGGAGAGATCAGCCAATCTTCGTTTAAAATATTTCCACCAGAATAACCATTGATTTGCAGGGCATTTCCTGCGCTTGCCGTACCGGCATCATCATTGGCATCATGACCAAAACTGGTGGTACAACCCCATGTTTGCGGTCCGGCTACACTGTACTGGTAAAAGCCGTCGGCTAAGGCCGGGCTGCCTGCCGTGGTGCAGTTTTCAAAATTGAATACCGTTTGATTGGGATCAATAGCGGCTCCGCTTAAAGAAAGGGAAATGGAAGGTGCACCGGCACTGGCATGTAAAACAGCACCTGTTGCGTTTCCAACAGTCGTTGGACTGAACCTTACATATACCGTTTGATTGCCGGTTAAATCTGTCGCACTGTAACTGATCGTAGCAGAGAAGTTTATGTTATCTTTTGAAAGGGAATAAGGTGCCGTTGTGGTTAAGGTAGTGGCTCCGGTTAAATTTCCTGCCGATAATACATAACGTTGCGCCGCAGATGTGGTATTGATGGCCTGATTGATAAAGGTCAGGCTTTTGGGGCTAACAGAAAGGTAAGGGCCTGTGGTAGAAACAGGTTCGCTCATCGTGGTGTTTTGGGGATTTACTGCTTTGGCCAAAAAGTCAAATGCATTGTCGTCACTGTCAAAGCCGTTTCCTGAAAACTCTTCTGTTCCGCCCGTGCCCAGTGTAGTAACATCAGAAGTGGCAGATGCCTTGCGTTCAATGGAAAAAGTACTAGAAGGAGCAGGGGCAGGACCAGTACCTTCAAAGCCATTGGCAGTACCAAAACCTACAAAATCTATTATTGATGCACCGGTAGGGGTGGCGCCGGTTTGTGCGGTGGCTGCATTGCTTAACAAAACTTTTCCTGCCGCACCAGCCATGTTAATTGTACCGATCCGGTCGGGCGTAGGCAAATTCGTGGTACCACCTGTACCTGCTGCCTGCTGGATGAGGTAAAAACCTTTGGGTGCAATACTTCCGGAAAGGGTTGTAACCTGCCAGGATGTTCCTGTTGCACTGGCATACTGTACTGACCAGCCATTGAGGCTTACGGCGGAAGATGTCGGGTTATACAATTCTATAAAATCATTCTTGTATGTCGAGCCCGAATTGCCGCCACCGCCGTAAATTTCAGAGATCACCACATGACTGGCACCGGTTGGTTCTTTTATGCTGCTGTTTTGAGGATTAGGAGCATTACTTACAAAATCGGTGTTATTATTGTCTGTATCATAACCGTTTCCTTCAAATTCTTCAGACCCGCCGGCAGAAAGGCTTGCCACGGTTGAGCTTGCTGTAGCCTTCCGTTCGGCTGATGTAGAACTGGTTAGTACGGCCGCGGCACCGCTTCCTTCAAAGCCATTCGCGGTAGGACCAACGCCTACTTTGTCGACGATGGCTGCACCAGCAGGGTTGGCACCACTTAAAGCTGTGATGCTATTGCTGAGCACGATTTTAAACGCGGTGCCAGCCATATTAATGGTTCCGGTTACATCCGGTGCCGGGAGGTTTTGTGTTCCGCCGCTGCCGGCAGCTTCCTGAATTAAAAAGAATCCTTTTGCAGGAATGCTGCCCGTTAAGGGCGTAACCTGCCAGGATGTGCCGGTTGCCGCGCCATATTGTACGCTCCATCCGGTTAAATCTACAGCCGCATTACCCGGATTGTATAATTCAATAAAATCATTTTTATAAGTGGCACCTGAATTTCCGCCTCCGCCATAAACTTCTGAAATCACCACATGCGTAGCCGCTACCGGTGGTGCAGCACCAATTCCGCTTACTGTAATATTTTGTGTGGTGGCACCTGTGCTGGCTATGCTGATGCGCTCCATAGAACTGGTTGCAGCCGTTGGCGAGAAGCGGGCATAAACGGTTTTCGCTGATGCCAGTTCCGTAGCGGTGTAGGTAATTGAAGTGCTGTATGTTACATTATCTTTAGAAATATAAAAAGGGGCAACTGAAGTCAGGTTAACGGCATCCGTTAATCCGCTGGCACTTAAAGTATAGGTTTGAGCTGTTGAATTGGTGCCTGTAGTCACGGTTCCAAAATCCAGTGCGGTTTGATCAACGGTTAAGGTTGCAGATTGCCCCATGCCGGTTAATGATACCACCGGCGGATTGGCCACCCCGCCACCCGCTGTTGTGATGCTGCCTGCCGAAGTACCTGTAGTTACAGGTGTAAAGCGCACATATACCGTGTTGCTGCCGGCAGATAGTTCACTGTTGTTATACGTTAATGAAGAGCTGAAACCCGCTCCTGATGTTTTGGATAGAGCATAAGGTGCAGCAGTAGTTAAAGTAACGTTGCTTCCGTTAAGGTTAGCTGAACTTAAGCTATAATTTTGCTCGGCAGGTGTACTATTGATTAGCTGCGTTCCAAAATCGAGGGTTGATTTACTGGCGGACAGGGATGGTACCAATGCTGCGGTCGCTGTAACAGTGAGGTCGTCAATCGAAATTTTCGGTCTTGAGCCGGTAGTTCCGCCTGAACCATTGTGATAATAAAATCTGAACGTGACGCTGGAGGCATTATTCAATGTTGCCGGAAGGATTACATTTACATTTCCGGAGCTGGCCACATTGTTGGTGAAATTTAAAACCTGTGCAGCTGTTAATTCGGTAAAGTTTGTTCCGTCTGTTGAGGTATATATCCTTAAAGAACCATTGCGGTTTCCTGTTGAGTTACTGACCTGCTCCCATTTAAAACTTAAATTCCCCGCATTAACTCCTGAAAAATTAACCAGGAAATCAATGGCAGTAGCAGAAGTATTATCTGTAGCCCCTGTGCTAAGGAGTTGAATATTTTGCGTTCCCTTTTGCACGCCCCCGCTTGATCCGGTGGTAAAGGTGGCAGAAGAAGCAGTGGTTCTTACACCATCTGGAATAGTACCTGAGGGATTAACCGGAACAGCCTTAAAGGCTGAAGCACCCGTTCCGCTGCCAAAACCATTTGTCCAGCTTGCAATGGATGAGAAATTTTCAGTGTAGGTATTGCCCGGCTGACTTGCCATTGGTACTGGTGTTTGCGCTTTTGCAAATTGGCAAACGAGAAAAAAAGAGACGAGTAAAAGTCTTTTCATATAGTTTGTTGGTTTAAAACAAATGTATATGCAAAAGCCTTATAATCAGATTAACTTAATGTTAAATAGTACGATTGTGGAAAAATAAATTTTAAGGAAGGTAATTTTTCTGTATCACCAACGTTGCGTTCAATTCCTATCTGCTCACTTGAGTCTTCAATAACTATAAAAACTCCTCAATATCGCCTTTACCTTCACGAATCACTTCAAACTCCCCGTTTGTGCAGTCTACTACAGTAGAAGCTTCATTGTCTCCATAACCACCATCAATCACAAGATCAACCAGGTGCTCATATTTTTCATGAATCAATTCCGGGTCGGTAGAATATTCAATAACGTCATCATCATCTTTGATGGAGGTAGACAGGATGGGGTTCCCCAGTTCCTTTACTATCGCCCTGGCAATATTATTATCCGGAACACGGATACCTACAGTTTTTTTGTTGGAACTAAGTAGTTTGGGTACATTGTTGTTCGCATTAAAGATGAAGGTAAAGGGACCTGGCAAGGCCTTTTTTAATACCCTGAACTCAGTATTGTCTATGGGTTTGATATAATCAGAAATATGCTTCAAATCATGACAGATAAACGAGAAGTTTGCCTTTTCGGGTTTAATTCCCCGCAGGCGGGCAATCTTTTCAATGGCTTTTGGATTGGTGATGTCGCAGCCCAAACCATAAATGGTATCCGTAGGGTAAATAATCAAGCCGCCTTTCTTTAACACTTCAACCACCTGCTGGATGGCTTTTTCATTTGGGTTTTCAGGATAGATTTTAATAAGCATAGCGTAAAAATAACAATTTAATGGTGTTGGTTGTTTAATAATCTTAATCTTTGTATGAACAAAACATACGCTAATCTATCATTATGAGAAAAGCATTCGTCGCGATTGCCGCATTTTTAGTTGCCCTCACCATCATGCTGGGCTTGTACCATCCGTTTTTGTGGTGGACATTCCTGTTTACAGGCCCTTTCGTTCTTTTAGGCGTTTACGATTTGTATCAGCCTAAGCACAGTATCGTCAGAAATTATCCGGTTTTCGGTCGCTTGCGGTATTTTATGGAAGAGTTAAGGCCAAAAGTTTACCAGTATTTTGTGGAAAGCGATACCAATGGAACGCCATATAACCGGCTGAACCGTTCGTTAATTTATCAAAGGGCCAAAACAGATAATGATACCATTCCCTTTGGTACGCAGTTGAACGTGTATGAAAATGGTTATGAATGGTTAAGCCACAGCATCGCAGCCATTTCTCATCATGAATTAAATTTAGATCCCAGGGTGCTTATCGGCGGACCGGATTGTAAAAAGCCATATTCTGCCAGTATATATAATATTTCAGCCATGAGTTTTGGCTCTTTAAGTCAGAATGCCATTCTGGCCTTAAATGGAGGTGCCAAAATGGGAAACTTTGCCCATAATACCGGTGAGGGTGGCATCAGTGACTATCATCGTAAGCCGGGAGGCGATTTAATCTGGCAGATCGGGACCGGTTATTTTGGTTGCCGGAATGCTGACGGCAGCTTTAATTATGATGCCTATGCAGAGCGTGCCCATGCAGACCAGGTAAAAATGATTGAAATTAAACTTTCCCAGGGCGCCAAGCCAGGTCACGGCGGGATGTTGCCGGCGAAAAAGGTAACAGCTGAGGTAGCACGGATCCGTTTGGTGCCGGAGGGCAAGGATGTATTGTCGCCGCCAGCGCATTCGGCTTTTAATACACCAATAGGCCTGCTGGAGTTTGTACAGAAACTTCGGGATTTATCGGGCGGAAAGCCGGTCGGGTTTAAACTTTGCATCGGCCGTAAAAGCGAATTTTATGCGATTTGCAAAGCCATGATTGAAACCGGCATTTATCCTGATTTTATTACCGTAGATGGGGGCGAGGGCGGCACCGGTGCTGCGCCTCAGGAGTTTTCCAACTCTGTTGGGATGCCTTTGCGTGAAGGCGTTGCTTTTGTTTATGACGTACTGAACGGTTTTGATCTAAAAAAACACATTAAAATTATTGCTTCGGGTAAGGTGGCAACAGGATTTGATTTGGTTAAGAATATTGCTTTAGGTGCAGATTTATGTAATGCAGCCCGGGGAATGATGTTCGCTTTAGGTTGTATACAGGCATTGGAGTGCAACAGTAATACCTGTCCAACAGGCGTAGCCACGCAGGATCAGAGCCTGATGAAAGGCTTGGTGGTAGAGGATAAAACAGTTCGGGTGAAAAATTTCCACAACCTTACTGTTGCCAGTGCGGTTGAATTATTGGGTGCTGCGGGTTTACGTGAGCCACATCAGTTAAGCCGTGCTTATATTAATCGCCGCGTAAGTTCCAGTGTGATGCAGAGTTACCTGGAGAGTTTTCCTTATATCCCGGCAGGAAGTTTATTGCAAACGCCTTATCCAACCCGTTTTGAGCTGGGGATGGCACTCAGTACCGCCCAGAGTTTTGCCCCCACAGATTATAAGGTTTCAGCAGTAGATTATGCGCATGCCAATCCTTACAGCGATACCATGCATGATGATGGAAGATAGTTGTTTCGGTTGGTGAGACACCAACCGATAAAGTGTTAACGTCATTTGCGAACTAAAAGGCAGGGTTCAGCTTTAGGATGAAGCAATCTCTCCTGGAACAGCTATAATTGTTTCGGTTGGTGTCTCACCAACCGATAAAGTGTTGACGTCATTGCGAACTGAAGGGCGGGCTCAGTGTTAGAGTGAAGCAATCTCTCCCGGAACAGATATAGTTGTTTTGGTTGTTGAGACACCAACCGATAGGTAAAGTGTTGACGTCATTGCGAACTGAATGGAAGGGTTCAGCTTTAGGGTGAAGCAATCTCTCCTGGAACAGATATAATTGTTTCGGTTGGTGAGACACCAACCGATAGGTAAAAGTGTTGACGTCATTGCGAACTGAAGGGCGGGCTCAGTGTTAGGGTGAAGCAATCTCTCCTGGAACAGCTATAATTGTTTCGGTTGGTGAGACACCAACCGATAGGTAAAGTGTTGATGTCATTGCGAACTGAAGGGCGGGTTCAGCGTTAGGGTGAAGCAATCTCTTCTGGAACAGCTATAATTGTTTCGGTTGATGAGACACCAACCGATAAAGTGTTAACGTCATTGCGAACTGAAGGGCGGGTTCAGCGTTAGGGTGAAGCAATCTAATTCGCTAAATAGATGGCTTCGTCGGCTGAAATAGCCTTTTTTCTCTATGTTAATCCCTGGAATTACTCATCTTAGGCTACTCATCACAAAAAAAGTGTCAGTTTTTTAAAAACTGACACTTTTAATTTAACAATTTTTTTTCCTAAACCCTAAACCCTAAAACTCTGCGTTTTTCGGGAACCTAGGGAAGGCAATGACATCACGGATATTGGTCATGCCGGTAACGAACAAAACTAAACGTTCGAAACCCAGTCCAAAACCCGAGTGTGGTGCGGTGCCGAAACGGCGGGTATCCAGATACCACCATAGCTCGTCCTGAGGGATATTCAGATCTTCCATCCTTTTGGTTAAACGATCCAGGCGTTCTTCACGTTGCGAACCACCAATCATTTCGCCAATTCCAGGGAACAGGATGTCCATTGCGGCTACGGTTTGTCTGCCTTCGGCATCCGGTTCATTCTGGCGCATATAGAATGATTTAATATCAGCTGGGTAATCTGTTAATATTACTGGTTTTTTAAAGTGCTTTTCAACCAGGAAACGCTCATGCTCGCTCTGTAAATCTGCCCCCCATTCGTCAATCAGGTATTTGAATTGTTTTTTCTGATTTGGTTTGGATGATTTTAAAATCTTGATCGCTTCGGTATAGGTTAAACGCTCAAAATCATTTGCCAGACAGAAATCTAATTTCTCTAATAAAGTAAACTCGCTGCGCTCGTTTTGCGGTTTCTGTTTATCTTCCTCTGCCAGGCGGGTATTTAAAAATTCCAGTTCTTCCTTGCAGTGATCTAAAGCATATTTAATCACATACTTCATCATGTCTTCTGCCAGCTGCATGTTGTCTTCCAGGTCGGCAAAAGCAAATTCCGGTTCAACCATCCAGAATTCCGCTAAGTGACGGGTGGTATTGGAGTTTTCTGCCCGGAATGTGGGTCCGAAAGTATAAATCTTTCCAAAAGCCATGGCCGCCAGTTCACCTTCCAGTTGTCCGGAGACGGTCAGGTTGGTTGCCCGGGCGAAAAAATCCTGCGAGAAATCTACTTTGCCATCTTCCGTACGTGGCGTATTGTCGAAATCTAAAGTGGTCACTTTAAACATTTCACCAGCGCCTTCCGCATCACTGGCCGTAATTACAGGTGTATGCATGTATACAAAACCCCGCTCATTATAAAACTGGTGAATGGCAAAAGCCAGCGCATGACGAACCTTGAAAACCGCGTTGAAGGTATTGGTACGGAAACGCAGGTGGGCTATTTCACGTAAAAACTCTAAACTGTGCTTTTTAGGTTGTAGAGGAAATTTTTCAGGATCACTGTCGCCTAAAATCGATACGGTAGTGGCTTTAATTTCTACTGACTGACCTTTACCCAGTGATTCTACTAAATTTCCGGTAGCGGAAATGGCCGCACCGGTGGTGATTCTTTTCAACAGCTCATCAGGTAAATTATTAAAATCAATCACGACCTGGATATTGCCCATGCAACTTCCGTCATTTAAAGCGATAAACTGATTATTGCGGAAAGTTCTTACCCATCCCATAACCGTTACTTCAGTGCCAAATGCAGTTGATTTTAATAAATCTTTAATTTGCTGTCTCTTAATCATCTTGTTATTTCTAAAGGCGCAAATTTAGAAAAAAAAGTATATCTATTGCCTGTTGGCGGTTTCCAATTTTCAGTTTCTTTTAAAAGCAGTAGCTAAATCATTCATTAAAAAATAAATCGCTTAATGATTTATTTCCCCTTGCCTCTGGATGCCGGATCTTTATTTAAGAAAATAGGTGTAGTTTCCTGTTTAACATTGGCAGTATATTTATTTTTTTATTGTGAATGAAATTTAAGATATCCCTTTAATATTGTACTTATGTCTTGAATTTTTTAAATGGTTGTGTTGAAAAAGAGGTTAGGAGGAGGTATTTGAGTCTTATTTTTGGTGTTTTTAATCAAAAATTTAATTTTTAAGTAGTTTTTAAGTGTTGTTTTAAATTTATTTTATGATTAAAATCATTTTTTATTGAATTAATTGATTTTGTTTTCTTTTAATGTATTGTTTTTATGATTTTTATATAGATTTTATATTTTTTTAATTGAAAATTATTGTTTTTTTTAAGAAAATTGCTACTTTTGTAATGCTCGTTAATTATTATTATATATTTGGTTTAAAAAAAGCGCTGGCAACGGCGCTTTTTTTACAGATTTCAATAGACTTATTCATAATCAACATAAACTAAACAACCTAAACCAAGAGAAGCTTTCAGGATAACCGCTGAAAGCTTTCTTTTTTTTAAGCTTTTCTTCAATTATAAATCCTTAGATAAGAATAGGAAAGAACAGCATTTGAAACTGTTATATATAAAAAAAAGCCATCTCAATTTTAATTAAGATGGCTTCGGCTATATGTTTTGTTAGTCGTGAATTAATCTTCCGAGTAGGTGATGTCATTAACATGTTTGTCAATTTCCCATCTTCCTGTTCCTTCTTCGCCAATAACTTCAAATAATTCGAGTGCACGGCGTGCTTTATATTCTTCTTCACGTTGCTCTTTCAGGAACCAGTTTAAAAATTCCATGGTTACAAAATCCTGTTCCTTCAAACATCTTGAAGCTAGGTTTTTGAAACTCTGGGTAATGGCAATTTCAGCTTCCAGGGCATCTTCAAAAACTTCTCTGAATCCAGCAAAGTCAGTTTTAATTCCGGTAACTTCCGGAGAGATCGCATTTCCGCCCATATCTAAAACATACTTGAATAATTTCAATTGGTGCATTCTTTCTTCTTCAGATTGTTTAGTGAAATAATCTGAAGAGAAGTCGTAGCCATTTTGGTTACACCATGATGCCATTGATAAATATAGTGATGAAGAGTGTGCCTCTTTTTTAATCTGCTGATTTAAAAGTGTTTCAATATCCTCAGATATTAAACATTTAATACGCATTAAATCTTTCATAATTTCTGTGCTTTAATAACAATACAAATGTAACACAGAATTGTTCACAATTGTAAATTATTTACTATATGAAATTAGTCTAAATTGCTGATAAGTAAGTATTTATAATGAGTTTAAATAGTGATAGCGAGATATAAAATAAATTGAAGACAGAAGACGATAACGCCAAACGGATACTAATTGGAAGACAGGGGGATAGCCAGCCTTATCAAGCTGCAGTTTTTATTGAACAGTATCTTTCAAATGAAAACTCAATCTTTTACCGATGAAATAATGGGTTAATAAACCAACCTGTAAAGGCAGTCGTTTACCATATGATTTAAGTTAAACATGGTAAAAGTACCGTGTAATAAATCTTTTAAGGCAATAATTTCCAGTGCATTTAATAGGTAGATATGCTCACATCCATTAAAGGTAACCAATTCGAAATCAGCTTTATGAGTATTCAGTAGGAGTGCCTCAATATCGATTTCTTCTACAACTTTCTTTAATTTTTGAAGTGACAGGCAATTGTAACGGGCAAATTTACCACCAAAATCTACGTAAAAGCAGTTTAACTTATCAGATTGATAAACAGCTCCTTCGTAGTTTGAGAATACGTTAATTAGTTGATTAATATCGATACACGCTTTTTCCATCTATTGCAAAACTGCCTATTATTTAGATTAAATACAAATAAAATATAAAAAAAATCAAATTTGAGATTGATCATGATGATCAAAAAACTCAGGTAGGTTTTTATATATCAGTTTATAAAAGCTGACAAGCATTTATTTATGATATCCATACTACTATGAGTATTATTTAGAATGATTATAAATTATGCCTATATTTGATGATTAAATTAATCAGCTAATCCAAATCATCATGATTGTTAGTGCCAGAATAGAACACCATCAAGATTATCTTTTTAAAGAGGAAATACCCGATAAGTATATACCGGATCACCGATTATCAGAAAAAGTTTTATCAATTAAGGAAACTCCGGCAGACATTCAAAATTACCAGCTATCTACCAATGGCCTTTTTCTTATTTATTCTGAAATGCGATTTGAAAAACCCACCAGGATATTAACCGAGATTAATGGAGAAGCGGTTACCAGTCAGTTTATATTAAGTAAGGAAACAAATGGCTTAAATAGGAAACAAGCAAGCAGATACGGACATAGCAGGCACAACATTAGATATATACCTTCATCAAAACAGGCATATGAAATAAAAAAGGATATCGATTTTATTTATTTTATGATTGTACTCTCTAAAGATTATTACTTAAACCTGGTTGATCTGTATTCTCCTCTTCATGAGCATTTTGTTCAGGAGATGCAGAAGGGAAAAACCACATCTTTTGGTAAGCAAGATTTATATGCCACGCCTGAAATGCGCCATACCATTGAAGCCATCCGATCATCAAAGCAGGAAGGAGAGCTGAAAAGGCTTTTTACTGATGCGAGGATAACAGAATTGATTTTGTACCAGCTTGAGCAGTTTAGTCTGTTCATGGAAACAGGCAAGGATGACTTGATTGAACGTGATATTCCGAGATTAGAAGAGGCCAGGGAAATTTTAGAGCAACAATATATGGCCCCTCCAACTCATAAGCAGCTTTCTAAAATGGTATTATTGAATGAGTTTAAACTTCGAAATGGCTTTAAAAAGTATTTTGGCAGCACTATATATGATTACATTACCCGGCTAAGAATGGAAAATGCAAAACGAATGATCATAGAAGAAAGGAAAAATATGTATGAGGTTGGTATACATGTTGGATTTAAACATCAGGCTAGCTTTACCAATGCTTTTAAAAAATACTATGGCATACTTCCCAGCGATATCAGGTTTTGATGTCGGCCAATTTAACATTGACCTGCGCAGTTTAGCAGGATAGTGTAATGAGGAAACTTCGCCGGTCTCGTTGGTTTGCTTATTAAACTGACGAATTCTGCTGCGCTCAGTCCTTTGGAATTTCGCAAGTTGAAGATTTGACTTATCAGCCTTTTAAGATTTGTAAGTTAATTTCTTGAGTTGCTCATTAAAGAGGAGGTTTTTATTTACATGCATCTCTATTAGTTTTTCTGAACCTGATTCCCTTTCTCCTGTTTTTAGAAAGTTCGAATTAAAGGTACTGGCCTCCAAAATAATTTCTTTGGGAACTACAATGGTCTTTAAGCTGCTCAAATCAGTATGCGTTAAGGCATGAACCGAAAAAGCAGTGAACATATGTTGTGGTGTAAGTACTTCTGCTGGCGATCCATCCCACCATTTACGCCCATCTTTCATCATGATAATTCGATTGGAGTATTGAGCGGCTAAATTAACATCATGCAGCACCATGATGACGATAAATCCTTTTTTTGCGAATGCTTTTGCAATCGCCATGGTTTGATGCTGGTATTGCATATCCATGTTATTAATAGGCTCATCAAGTAATAATAATGAATCATCACAGTCCCATATTTGTGCTAATGTTCTGGCCAGATGTACCCGCTGTTGTTCGCCACCAGATAAAGTTAACATCGATCGATCAGCAAAATCATCAATTCCGCAAATGGCAATACTTTCTTCAACTGCTATTCTGTCTACCTTACCAGGTTGATTGCGAAATCTTCCATATCTGCCCATCATTACCACTTCCCAGGCAGAAAAGCCAATGCTTATAGGGTTATGCTGTTGGAGCACCGCTCTTTTAACAGCAAGTTCCTTTCGGCTAAAGCTAGAAATCTCTTTTCCATCAATCATTATTCTGCCTGAAGATGGTTTTCTTTCTCCTGAAATCATGCTTAATAAAGTAGATTTACCAGCACCATTTGCGCCCAGAATGGTAATGACTTCGCCAGATTTGGCACTTAAGGAAACGTCTTTGATCAGATCACGCTGATTTAACTTATAGCCAATGGATTCAATTCTTAACATCATGATTTTAACGGGCTAATTTTTTTTTATCACGGATAAGTATATAAAGAAATACCGGTGTGCCAGTTAAAGCGGTTACTACACCTATAGGAAGTTCTATTGGTTGAATAATTAACCTGGCTACAAGATCTGAAAAGGTAAGTACCAATGCGCCAAGCAGGGCAGAGGCGGGTAATACAAACTTATGATCTACTCCACCAATCAACCTAACGAGGTGTGGTATCAACAAACCTACAAAACCAATAATTCCAGAAAAAGATACGGATGCACCAACGGCCATGGTTGATAATAAGACCACCATTGATTTTATCGAACCAGGATTTAAACCTATCATTTCTGCTTGTTTTTCTCCGATAGCAAAGGCATTTAATCCTTTTGAAAAAAATGGAAGTGCCAACACCGGAATGATGACAAATGGTGACAGGCAGCGAACATTTTGCCAGGTAGCACCTCCAAGGCTGCCTAACATCCAAAAAGTAATGCTTCTAAGTTGCTGTTCATTTGCAAGGTAACTGATCAGGCCGGTAAGCGCACCAGCCATGGCATTAATGGCAATACCAACTAATAACATGGTAACAACATTGGCTTGTCCATCCGTTTTAGAAAGATGATAAACAAGTAAAGCTGCAATACCAGCACCTGCAAATGCCCCAAATGCCAGTACGTAATTCCCTAAAATTTCGGAAAGTCCGGAAAATAAAAGTGTTTCAAACGCTATAATTAATACAGCCATTAAAGATGCACCTGAAGAAATGCCAATCAAACCAGGCTCAGCAAGGGGATTTCTGAAAATGCCTTGAATAGCGGCTCCAGAAATACCTAAGGCTGCACCAACTAATATACCTAAAATTACCCTTGGCATTCTGATCATCATGATAATACCTTCATTTAAAGGATCTGTTAAAGGCTTTCCATAAAATCCTATAGATTTAAGTAACACCATAAAAATTTCCTGAAAGGGGATATTCATGGCACCAAAAGAAAGTGAACACCCAACAGAAGCAAGAAGTGCAAAACCGAGTGTAAGGTAAATCAATAATCTTTTCATGTTAATAGATTCTGGCATTCAATGCCCTGATGGCGTCTGCAAGTCTGGTGCTGAAGTTGATCAATAATGATCCGTCCATTTCAATGATTTTTTTATTTTTTCCTGCATTGGTATATTTAACACCCGGCATTTTTAAAATGGCCTCTTTACCGCCCAGGCTGCTCACACCAAAATTAAACATGAGGATTGCATCCGGATTACTTTTAATCAATGCTTCTGTAGTGTAGGGTTTAAATTCATTAAATTCCTGTATCGCATTTTTTCCTCCGGCAAGTTGAATGATGGCATCAATGCTACTGCCTTTACCAGCTACGTTCATTGTTCCTACACCTCTGGCATAAATAAAGAGTACTTTCTGCAGTTGAGGACCTTTCTTTAATTCGGATTGGGCTTTTTTAATTTGCAATTCAGTATTTCGAGCCATTATTTCTCCCTGCTCAGGCATGGAAACTGCTGCGGCAATCTGCCTGATGAATTTTAATGCGCCAGAAACTGAATATTCCTGCCGCACCTGTACCACGCGAATACCCATTGATTTAAATTGTGATAAATGCGCTTTTAGAAGATCGCCCTCCGGAACAAGAATCAGGTCGGGATGAAAGGACAGAATTGATTCTGCAGACAATGCCCTGTTTCTGCTCACCTTAGGTAACTGATTAATCAATTCAGGGTAAACACTGGTTACATCAACTGCTACTATATGTTTACCAAGCCCCAGGGCATTTACGGTTTCACTGATTGCACCACCCAGGCTTACTATTCTTTTGGGCTGTGCAATAGCATTGGCGGCAACCACAAATAAAAATATTGCGGTCATCAAAAAAATATTCTTACTGTGCTTATTATACATTTCTTCTTTTTTCTGTATGCACAAAACAAGTCTTTAATTTTTCCAAATGCAAGTAGACACTAGAAGCCTGCATGTGCGATTTTGAGTATCAATTTATCTGTTATTTTGTTTCAAGTTTCTGATTTAAAGGTGTTTGTTGGTTTTTTGAAGAGGTTGTAAGTGATGCTTATTTAAAAACATAGGTGAAAACAATACGGATTGCACAAAAGAAAATACGGATAGCACAAAAGAAAATACGGATTGAACAAATCGTTTATGACAACGAATGCAGATGTTTGCATAGTCCTTATTTAGAATGATTAAAAATAATAATATCGTATTAAGCAGCTCGCATCCGGAAATCAAAATAAATAAAATGAAAAAACACTTATCAATTTTTAAGTTGAAGCCATTAAGTATGTTATGCTTCACCTTTCTTATACTGATTTCATCATGCAAAAAGGAGGAATCTGACCCAAATGAGCAATTACAGGATGGAAATAGTACCGTGATTACCGATTTGGCTGGAGATACCCAGGCCGCAATGGGAAGTGCTACACCGGGGAAAGAAGCTCGTCCCTTTTATATTTTTTTATTCCGACTCAAGGATCAGAAACAAATCTGGATTCGTAATGCGACAGATTCGGCACAATGGCTTAAAGGGAAAGACTGGGACCTGGCTTTTACCGGCCCTTATAACAGTGAGGTTTATGTGAACGATAAAAAATACCGCTATAATCCAGGTTTTGAAGGAAATGCAGAAAGTGCAGTAGTGATGCTGGAGCAGCAATACGATCTGGTTGATCAGGCACCTTCAGATCAGGTTTTTGATGCGAGTACGATTACTAAAATCGGCTGGGCATCATCGGCAAGTGCCAATGGCTGGTTTTTCTATAGCCTGAGTACGCACATTATGCAGGCAATTCCAAACAGAACCTATGCCATCAGATTACCAGATGGTAAATACGCCAAATTACAACTCATTAATGCTTATAAAGGAAATCCACCAAGTGTTACTGACCTGAATTGGCCGGCACCCTATTTCACTTTTAAATATTACGTACAGCAAAACGGCAGTAAGAATTTAAAAACAAAATAATTAATGATGAATATATCGAAAACAGCAACCAGGGTTTTTAAACAACTTTCTGTAGGGCTAATGCTTATAACTTTTTTTGCATCATGCAAAAAGGATAAGCCTGTGGCAACAGAAAAAGAACCTGTTACATCAACCCGTTCCCTGGATATGGTGCCTTACTATAAGGTACAGCGGGTAGAAAATCTTCAGGTTGAAACAGACGATAGCAACCCCACAGCGCCTAAACCTGAAGTGTTGTTTAGCCTGGATTATAAAAAAATGCAGCCTGCAACATATGGTAAAACTTCTTTTTGGGATATCTCTTTTAGTGGGTTATACAACAGTTTTATAGGTGGGAACAACGGATCTAACAGCGATAATGCAGGTTATACCGGTCCAGGTGCCGGTGGGATAACCATTTTGGCCAAATCATTTGAAGATTTAACGGATATACCCGTTGCTTCAGCATTTAAAACAGCAAGAGCATTAATAGGAACTGATGACATGGGTGAATTCGGTGTAGGGATTGGATGGTACCTATATGATTTTAACGGGAGTATAGTTGGTGATGGCAGCTATGATAAGAAACATGTGGCTTATGCGCTGGGCAATGCCTTTACATTGGCTAACGGCCAAAAGACACAACCAAGGACAATTATTGTGCGTACGGCCAAAGGTGATTTTGCTAAAATCAAAATGATTAGTTGCTATAAAGATGTTTTCACTACGGATAAGATGATGCGTAATACACCCCACATGTTTTTCACATTCGAATACGTAATCGTTCCGGCAGGCAGCACCAAATTTGAGATTAAATAATTAATTTTTTATGAAACGACTATACCCATATGTATTAATGGCTTTCACGGCCATCCATTTTTTTGCCTGTAAAAAAACAGTTGATTATGAACATATTGTTCAAAATAGAATTACTTCGTTTACCGTGGTTAATATAAAGGATACCGTTATTTATGGAGCCATTGATAATATCAAGAATAGCATTACCGTATATGTACCTTATTACTATTCATTAACTGTTGTTGAACCTAAAATTGCTGTAGATGAAGGTGCCACACTTACCTCCCCAATCCAGCCTGTAAATGTAACTGATGATAAACAAACTTATTCGGTCAAGTCATCAACCGGTGAAGTACGTACCTATAGCCTTAAAGTTATTCAGCAGAATCCTCCTGGTTTGAGTTTATCCTGGCCGCTGGGCAATAATGAAGGATCACCTAATGCCACACAGGTTTTTTATGGAAACTTAAGAAGTACCAGTGTAGCTACACTTGATGTAACCCTTACCCAACAGGCTACAAATAAGACTTTTAAGCCCGATCTGATTGGAGCGGCGTCTACTCTGCCTGTATCTTTGGATACTTACATCCTAAATATTGGACTTTTACCTGCAGATCTGGATAGTGGTTACTACCAGGTTGACATTAGTTTTCTTGGCAATAAGGTGAGAATGGATAAGCCATTACATCTGGTTTATATAAAGCCTGTTGTGCTGGCAAAATCGCATGTGGTAAAACAGGGTGAAACCATCACCGTTCAGCCTGCGCAAAATACTGTATTTGTAGATTTGAAATCGGTTTTTGTGGAGGTAAACGGTAAAAGTATAGAATTACCAGTGGTAAGCTATAACAGATTAAGCGCAACTTTAAAAATACCAGATAATTTTCCTGTCATTAACGATGCATATGGAAGATTTGAATTCAATTTTGGTAAATGGACACCTGTTCTTCGCTCTATGAGCATTACGGTAAATCCTAAATAAAGAAATTGTCTGCTTTGTGTACAGAAGCATTCAGTATAACAAACCCTTTCTTCAACCTTAATTATAATCTATGAAAAAAAACGCATCAAAAAATGCCTGCGCACAGGCGTAGAATTAATATTAACGCTTCATGCTATCGATAAATGTGAAAGACGAAATGCAAATCCCGGGTAATAACATCAGTCTTTACACCGGCAACGATAGTCACAATTAGTTAATTACCTCTAGTTTATTAAAAATAATCATTAACCATTTTATTAAATCATAACATGAAAAATTCAATAAAAAATATCTCCAAAGCAGTTTTTGCCCTTGCCTTATTTACTTTAGTATTTACTTCTTGTAAAAAAGAAAATGATACTACAGGTCCTTTGAGCCTTAAAGGCGCTAAAGCCTCTGTATCATCTGTTGCCGATACCATTGTTGGCCGTTGGGGTAACCCAAGATCTGGTGGTGCGGCATTTGGTACGGTTTACGCCAATGTAATTACCGGCGCACAAGATACGGTGGGGAGCATTGCGCATCAGTTATTATTTTCCAGTCACAATAACTCCACCATTAGCCCGGCAAGCGGCTACACTTTAAGTTATTTAAATACCACTAAAGCATTATCTGCCATTGATGCGTCTGATGTTGCATCAGCGACAACAGTTTCATCTCTGGGGATTGCAACAACTTCCAATGCTGCAAATACGAGCTTAACAGCTAATGGTTGGTTAATCTATTCAACCGGAGGTACTGTTGCTGCTGTTCAAAACCTGGTTGTATTTGTGAGTGATGGATCTACCACTTATGCGCTTAAATTCAGCAGTGCGGTTGGTGAAGGTACTTCTACTCATAACAGAGGTGTTTATTACTTTGATCGCGGAACGGTATTGTAATTAATCATTAACTGACAATCTGATGCCATATCAGATTGTCAGTTATTTACGGAGATTATATCGTTCACTTTATACATAACCGCTCATTACCAATTCAACATTAAAAATCGATTACAATCTCCTTTTACCCATAAAATATAAAAATATGTGTTGTCGTTACTTATCTAAATTATTCTTCCTATTTGGCCTGTTCACGCTATTGTTGTTTTCATCTTGTCAAAAGGAATATCTTAATACACCATATAAAGATGTTGAAAGCTTTATCATAAAAGATGCCTTGAATAATGAATTAAAAGCCTCGCTGAAGGGAGATAGTATTATTGTATACTGGCCGCCATTTCAAGATGTAAAGGATAAGGTAACACCGGAGATTAAGGTATCTTCAGGTGCTTCAGTTAACCCATCTTCCGGACAAGAGATTAATCTGAAAACAGGGACTTCTTATGTGGTGACTGCACAAGATGGCAGCATTAAGAAATACGTTCTAAAATTAGCCCTCAACCAACCCATACCTATAATCAATAGAATTGCACTAACCAGGTTAGGTCAGAGTTTGCTGATTATCGGAGAATATTTCATTCCTGATTCCAATCAAACCAAAGTATTTCTGATTGATAAACAAAACAAAGAATATCAGATTCACTTTTCAGCAACGGATGCTTTATGGTCGAATAAAATTCAATCGACAGTACCTTTAGACGGAAAACTAGATACAGGTAATTTCCAGATTAAACTGATCAGTGGTACCAATACCCTGGTTAAAGGTTCATTTGCCATTGGTAAGCCATCTCCGGCATCGGCCAAGGGTGCTTACCAATTCGATCAGGCTGGAAAAAGTATTAAAAAAGGTGATCAGATTTCTTTTACCTATTCCTTACAAGCCCCTGCTTCCAAGTATTATTATGGAAATTACACACATGCAATCATTACAGTTACCGGAGATCCAGGTGGTAAAACCCATATTGCACCCATCGCTTCGCAATCAAATACTTTATTAAAGTTCACATTGCCTGCTACCATTAGCACAGGTGCCATCCGAAGCATTGAATTGTATTCTGCACCCGATAAACTGGCATCACTTGGATATTCTATGTATACCTGGAATACCACGACGGCAGCAACCACAACCCTTATACCATAGTAAATGAAAAATAGAAATATATTTAGTGTAAGTGGTCTGGTAATATTCATTCTTTTTAGTGCATACGCTTGTAAAAAGGATAAAACCTTATCTGCTGAAGCGGGAGAAATTATTTCACCTGTTACGGGGACACGTACCGAGTTTACACTAGATTCTATTTTTTTGTATGCCAGTCAGGTTTATTTGTGGCATGATGCTTTGCCTTCCTATGCGAATTTTAATCCAAGATTAAAATATGAAAGCATTAGCCCTGATTTGGTTGCTTTTAGACAAGAACTTTTTGATATTTCACAATTTAAGCTGAATAGTGTTACCAATACGCCCTATGAGCTACCTGTTAATTCAGGAAGTGCCAAATATTCGTACCTCGAAGCAGGACGAACGACTACAGGAGCAACGGCAGGCATTGTTCGCTCTGCAAATGTGCTGCTTAGTAGTAAACTTATTTCATCAGGTGCTCTTCACATCGCCTACATTGCTTTAGGTTCTTTTCCCAAATTAAATGAGGTACAGTCAAATCTGGATCAGGCCTTTTCTGATTTGGCTAGTGGAAATCCAAGGTATATCATTATTGATCTGCGCAGCAATGCGGGAGGCTATATAGAAACAGCAGAATACATAGCCAACCTTGTTGTACCAGGCTCCCTTACCGGAAAATTGATGTACAGCGAGCAATTCAATGCTAAAATGCAAGCTGGCCAGGCGAGTATATTAAAAAACCAACCTTATTTAGATGCAGATGGCAAAATGGTTAGCTATCAGGGGCGTAAAGCTACCATGGCCGATGTTGATTATAGCGAAGGCGGAAATACCTATAGATTTAATAAAAAAGGTAACTTAACTTCAATTGAGGAGGTTTATTTTATTGTGTCGGGTAAAACAGCATCTGCGAGCGAATTGCTCATCAGTTGTTTAAAACCTTATCTACATGTAAAACTAATCGGCGAAAAAACATATGGAAAACCTGTAGGCTTCTTTGGTATCAACATCGATCAGTATAGTATTTACCTCAGTAGTTTTCTGATTCGAAATGCGGCGGGCTGGTCTGATTATTTCTCAGGCATGACACCCGATATTACCGTTCAGGGGGTAGCCAATCCAGAATTGGGAAATCCTGAAGAACCATATTTGAAAGCTGCCATTACCGCAATTAATGGTGGAACTAAAAGAGAGGCGGCAATTAAAACAGCAGCAAAAGTGATGTCTGTTCCTACATCATCAATTTTAATCAGCAATGAAATTTCAACAGATGCTGGTATGCGGGAAACGAGATTGAAATTAAAATGATAATTAAGGTTGCTTCAAAAAATACAATAATATTTAAACTCAATCATGTTAAAACCCTCGTTTATACTTTTCTTGTTAATGCTTGTGCATACTGCACTGCCGGCGCAATATCGTGGAAGTGTAAGGGGAGAAGTAAAGGATGTTACAGGTAAAATCTTACCAGGAGCTACCATCCGCCTGGAACCGGATGGCCACATCACTGAAACAGATGGTAAAGGTAAATTTAAGTTTCAGCAGATTTATATCGGAGAATATACCATTGCGGTGAGTATGATGGGGTACGGGAATTACCAGACCACCATCGAAATTAAAGATAAAGAAACCAGCAATATTGAAGTTAAATTAATCACCAAAACAGAAAGTCTGAATGATGTAGCTGTTACCGCTAAATTAAATGCACCTGATAATTTAATCCAGGTAGAACGAAGTGCCATGCCCATAACCGTAATTACGAGAAAAACGATTGAGCAAATGGGTAGCCGCCGGTTAGATGAAGTACTTAAAGAACAAACCGGAGTGGCCATTGTCAATAATATTGGTGGTGGTGCCAGATCAGTAGGGGTGCAGATGCAAGGATTTAGCAGTGAGTATATTATGATTTTAATAGATGGCCAGCCTATGGTAGGTCGAAACAGCGGAAATTTTGATCTTTCCAGGATCAGTGTTTCTAATATTGAAAGGATTGAGATCATAAAAGGTGCTTCATCTTGTTTATACGGTAGTGAGGCCCTGGGTGGCGCAATTAATGTCATTACCCGTTATGGCGCGCTGCAACCACAGGCATCAGCATCGCTACAATATGGAAGTTTAAATATTGCAGATTTAACATTGGAAGGCGAAACACCATTCGCCTCACAAAGAGGATCGGCTAATATTTCTGCAAACTATTACCGCACTGATGGCTTTAATACTAACCCGAGATATATCCAGCTGGGTACAACCGCACCACCATATGATAATTATGCCTTGCAGGGACGTGTCCGTTATCGCTTAACCTCGAAAGGCACTCTTGGGATTAGTGGGCGTTATGGTCTGCGAAAATCTTTCATGAGCAAGGATTTTGGCTTGGGCGCAATATCTGGTGATAGCCAGGATGAACAAGACCTCAACCTGTCCAGCACTTTCGATTATAACTTTAATTCGGGTTTAAGAAGTATGAGTCGCTATTACTTTACCAATTTCCGATCAGACCAAAGTGTAAACTGGCAACAAAATAATACGACTATAACACGAGATGTTTTCGTACAGAACCTGCACCGCTTTGAACAGCAGTTTGCTTACAGCTTATCTGATGATTTAAAATTTACTACTGGTTTAGGTGGTAGTTTGGAAAACATGAAAAATGGGGCGCTGATTAATCCGGGCACGGTGAGCACGGCCTTCGCCTTCTTGCAAGGTGATTGGCAGCTGAGTGAAAAAATTGGTTTGGTTGGCGGACTTCGATATGATTATACCAATGCATACGCAAGTAAGGTTAACCCTAGTTTGGGTTTGCAATACCATATTCTGCCTGCTTTAACTTTTAAGGCGGGCGCTGGTACAGGCTTTAAAGCGCCAGATTTTAAATCGAGATACCTGGTTTTTTATAATCCAACGGCTAATTATCTGGTGATTGGAAATGAGGTATTAAGGCAAACCTTAAATCAGTTGCAGCAACAAGGTGAAATTAGTGAAATCAGACAGTATTTGCTCAATCAACTGGATCGCAATTTACAGGCTGAGCGGAGTACTTCTGTTAATTTAAGTTTGGAATGGAAACCTAAACCAAATATAAAAGTGGAGGCAGGGGTTTTTCATCATCAGCTGCGTAACCAGATTAACAGTATACAAGTGGCCACAGGCAGTGGAAACAGAAATATTTTTACGTATCAAAATCTGCCTAAAGCGGTAAATAAGGGAATAGACGCTTCTTTAGCTATTAATATTTTTAAAGATCTGGAAATTGGTGCAGGTTATCAGTATTTGATTGCTAAGGATTTAAGTGTAATGGATAGTATTAAAAAAGGGAATTGGCCATACAACCAGAATATTCATAATCCGGAAACAGGCCAGTCCTATCCGGCAAGTGCTGCTGATTATTGGGGGATAGAAAACCGCTCCCGGCACATGCTAAACATAAAGTCATTTTATAATTATCGCCCCTGGGATACCAGCATGAATGTTAGGTTAAATTATAGGGGCAAATATCCCTTTGGAGATCGAAATGGAAATCAGTTTATTGATCGTTATGATACTTTCGTAAACGGTTTCTGGATATTAAATGCTGCCCTGGAAAAGAAAATTTTAAAACAACATCTAAGTATTAGGTTAACGGCCGATAATATTTTAGGTTATACTGATAGACTAATGCCAGGGCAACCTGGAAGGGTAATTTTAGCCGGAATCACCTATAGTTTATTCAAGGATTAAATCTTCAACTTAACAACCATAAATACATAACATTATGCTAAGCACAAACATTAAAGAGGCAACTAAAACTGCCCATCAACAATTAGAAGTTAAAGTAATTAAAAAACTCAAGGCTATTCGGAGTGAGGCAGAATATGCAGATTTCCTGAAACACTTTTATGCCTATTTTAGTCATTTGGAGCGTCAAATTCTGCCTTACCTGAATGTTGAGATATTACCAGATTACCGTGATCGGAGAAATTCGGGGTATTTAAAAAGTGATATTGAAGCATTAGGGTTTACTATTAAAGATTTGCCTTCAACTACTGTTCCTGAAATTTCGAATGTACTGGAAGCCCTGGCTGCACTGTATGTGATGGAGGGATCTATTATGGGTGGGAGTATCATCGTTCAGATGCTTGCTAAAGGTGGCATTACTAAAGGTATTTCATTCTTTTCTGGTTATGGTTCTGAAACGGGGCAAATGTGGGGTAAATTTATAGCCGCGTTAAACAATGCTGCAAAAACAACTGCTGACGAAGATTTAGCCATTAAAACTGCTAATGCTACCTTTACTCATTTTTCTGATGTATTCGCTACTGTAGACGTCGTTTAGCATTTATTTTGAGCATATGGTTTCTGATTGAGTTCACGATTAACTCAGTCAGAGGCTATTAATGTTTAAAATCCCGTTGCTTTTAAAAAAGTGATGTAAAATAAGAACAGGTTACTGAATGGTATAGACCATGTGATAATATAAGCCGCCTATAAATAATTTTTGATTTTGTATGCTGAATCCTTTATTCTGATAGAGTTTTAAAGCTTTTTGGTTCTCTACTTCCACTAATAAGCCGATGCGGTTATGTCCCATGCTTTTTCCCCATTCAATGCCGGCTTTAATTAAAGCCTTTCCAATTCCTTTTCCCTGTGCTTTGGGATGAACACTAATGGTATCGAGGTAAAATTCACCTGCCTCGGTTTCTGGTTCTGGATAGAAATTTAGAAGATTATCATTTTTGGTCAGGTGATTTAGGAAAATTTTTCTTAATTCAAGGAGTTTGCCTCCATCATAAGCATTAATTGAGCCCAATACCTGATCATTTTCTATAAATACTAAAGTGTTCTCGTAGCTATATTGGTTATGTTTCTGTTTAAAAAAATGTTCAAATAATTGCTCAATGATTTTGGGATCACTGGAGTTTGCAAATTTACCAGCCAATTCACCCATGGCCTGAATGATTAGTGGAACAACAAATTTCGAATCGGAAGGTGCTGCTGGCCGGATCATTTAAATGTCGCTCAGATTAAAGGTTTCTGCTAATCTTACGCCTTTTTCGGTTCTCTGAAGGGTACAGCATTCATGAATAGGATCATGTTCTAAGAATAAGATGTAGTTCTGATCTACCGCTTCTTCGAGGAAAGCGTTTTTTTCAGTTAGTGTTTTCAATGGAAACATATCATAAGCCATCACATATGGTAGTGGCAAATGTCCGACAGAAGGTAAAAGATCGGCCACATAAACGATTGTTCTTCCTTTATAATAGATCTTTGGTAGCATCATGGCATCAGTATGGCCGTAAGCAAAGCTGATGTTGATGTTTGGTTGCCATTCGATGTTCTCTTTTTCAGCTATAAATTTGAGTTGTCCGCTTTCCTGTATAGGTAAAATGTTTTCTTTCAGAAAGGAAGCCTTTTCCCTTGCGTTGGGTTCAATTGCCCATTGCCAGTGTTTTTCGTTACTCCAGTAAGTTGCATTTTTAAAAGCAGGGATTAGTTTTTGATTTTTGCTTACAATTGCCCCACCCACGTGATCAAAGTGCAGGTGGGTAAGAAAGACATCAGTAATATCCGCCATGCCGAAACCCAATTGTGCCAGTGATTTTTCCATAGTATCATCACCGTGCAGGTAATAATGGCTGAAAAACTTTTCATCCTGTTTACTTCCGATCCCTGTATCCACCAAAATCAGTTGATTGCCTTCCTCGATCAGCAAACACCGCATGGCCCAGGTACATAAGTTGTTGGCATCTGCCGGATTGGTTTTTTGCCAGATGGCTTTAGGCACAACGCCAAACATGGCACCGCCGTCTAATTTAAATAAGCCTGTGTTGATGGTGTGGAGTTTCATGGAATGAGGTGGTTAGGAAATACACAGGTAAAATTACAAAACCCTTTAGAACAATCTAAAGGGTTTGTAATTTTTACTAATGACTAATGACTAATGACTAATGACTAATGACTAATGACTACAAATGAATCACCTCGCCGTATGCATCAGCTGCTGCTTCCATAATGGCTTCGCTCATGGTTGGGTGCGGGTGAACAGATTTGATCATTTCATGTCCGGTAGTTTCCAGTTTACGGGCAACTACAATTTCAGCGATCATTTCAGTTACGTTGGTACCAATCATGTGTGCGCCTAATAATTCACCATATTTAGCATCAAAAATAAGTTTAACGAAACCATCTTTTGCACCGGCCGCACTTGCTTTACCCGAAGCTGAGAAAGGGAACTTACCAATTTTCAATTCATAACCTGCGGCTTTCGCTGCTTTTTCGGTATACCCAACAGAGGCAATCTCTGGTGTGCAATAGGTACATCCCGGGATGTTGTTATAATCTAAAGGTTCAGCATGCTGACCGGCGATTTTCTCCACACAGATAATACCTTCCGCAGAAGCGACGTGGGCAAGCGCTTGTCCGCTCACCACATCACCAATGGCATAATAACCTTTTACTGAAGTGTTATAGAATTCATCTGTAACGATTTTGCCTTTTTCCGTTTTAATGCCTGTTTCTTCTAAGCCAATATTTTCGATATTCGCCACAATACCTGCCGCCGAAAGCACGATATCGGCTTCTATCGTTTGCATACCTGAAGCCGTTTTCACCGAAACTTTGCAGCCCGCACCACTGGTATCTACTGCTTCTACCGAAGCAGAAGTCATCACATCGATACCTACTTTTTTCAGGCTTCTTAATAATTGTTTGGAAACATCTTCATCCTCTACCGGAACAACGTTTTCCATAAACTCCACAATGGTCACTTTCGTACCCATGGTGGCATAGAAATAGGCAAATTCAACACCTATCGCGCCAGAACCCACTACAACCATGCTTTTAGGCAATTCAGGCAATACCATGGCCTGGCGATAGCCGATAATTTTTTTACCATCCTGTTTCAGGTTCGGCAATTCCCTTGAACGGGCACCTGTAGCAATGATGATGTTTTTGGCCGTCAATTCTTTTTGAGAACCATCAGTGCCTTTAACTTCCAGCTTATTACCTGGCTTTACTTTACCCGTGCCCATGATCACGTCGATCTTGTTTTTCTTCATCAAAAACTGAACGCCTTTACTCATGCCATCGGCTACACCACGACTGCGTTTTACCACAGCGGCAAAATCAGCAGTGGCTTCTGCAGTGGTGATGCCATAATCTGCTGCATGATTAATATATTCAAAAACCTGTGCACTTTTCAACAGTGCCTTAGTTGGGATACAGCCCCAGTTTAAACAAATACCGCCAAGTGATTCGCGCTCTACAATAGCAACTTTCATTCCTAGCTGAGAAGCTCTGATTGCAGCTACATAACCACCCGGGCCGCTGCCTAAAACAATAACATCGTAATTCATCTGTTTTTTTTTGTTTTTTTATATCTGTCAGATGGAGCGTACCATCATTAAAATTATCATTTCCATTAAGAATGGTTGCAGTTAATTATGGACGGTTCATATCTATCTGTATAGAGATTTCTTTTTAATTGTTTCTTTTCTTGCTGTAATATCCTGATGAAAAAGTCGCTAATCGAACAGATTGATCTACTTTTGACATCTTTAAATGTTCGGATATTACATGACTGCGCTTTTTCATTTACGCAACAACAGCCCAAAACTAAAAAAAAAATGTTAATTGATAGGGTGATTCTTTCGATAGTCAGGTAAAAACTAAAAAATTTACAATGAAGTTTTATTAACAGTTTACGGGTATGAAGTTATATTATTTGGCTGCTTATTCAAAAGTCTTCCAGGAAATTTGCTTACGTTATTAAATTAATACCAATTAGGTTAGAATACCTGAGTATGACTTCTTATTTTAAGAAATTACGCCTGATGCATGTATTATCTGGTAAAATTCTTAAGCATCACGATCGTTAAGAACGATTATTAGGGAACTGTCAGATTTATTTAGGATTTGCTGCATTATTTTTAAGTTTTAATTCAGTTTTATGTTAATTATTTAGTTGTTTAAGCAATCCTTTGATAAAGTGAAAGTTATGGTGTTAAATGAAGAGCTGAATTGTTGAAAAGTTTTGTGTTTGTTAACGTAAATTTAACATTGGATGTTAAAATGTGTTAAATTTTAATACATACATTTGCAGCAATAAAATCACCCCAATTTATTATTCAACAACAAAAACATTAAAAAACAAAGGATGAAAAAAACTTTACTATTAAAAATTGTAGTAATTGTTCTTGCTTTTGTAGGTTTTGTATCTGTCTCCAATGCGCAGGTAACTACATCATCAATGACGGGTACTATCAGGGATGCAAAAGGCACCTTACCTGGAGCAAGCGTAAAAGCTACACATACCCCAACAGGTACAGTTTATACTGTATCGACCAATAATGATGGTCGTTTTACTATAGGTGGTATGCGTGTAGGCGGGCCTTACACTATTGAAATAAGCTTCGTAGGGTACAGACCAGAAAAACAAACTGAGGTTTATTTAAAATTAGGTGAGCCTTATTTGGAAAATGTAACTTTAGTTGACAACAGTTCTACTCTTGCAGAAGTTAAAGTTGTTGGTCAAAGTAATAACGCCATTATGAATTCAAATAAAAGTGGCGCTAACACTGTTGTAACCAGACAACAAATTCAATCACTGCCAACTATTACCCGTAGTGTTAATGATTTAACACGTTTAACGCCTCAAGCAAATGGTACATCAATTGGTGGTGGTAATTATCGTTCAAATAACTTTACCGTAGATGGGGCAAACTTTAATAACCAATTTGGTATCGGTCAGAACATCCCTGCCGGTGGTTCTCCGATTTCAATTGATGCGTTAGAACAAATTTCGATTAATGTAACTCCGTATGATGTTCGTCAATCTGGATTTACAGGTGGTTCAGTAACTGCAGTTACACGTTCAGGAACAAATACTTTTTCTGGTAATGCATTTTATACCATGAGAAATGAGGACAATCAAGGAAAAAGAATTGGTGAATCTTATCGAATCCCTAATTTACAAAAATTAGATGAGAAAAATTATGGTTTTAGCTTAGGTGGTCCAATTGTTAAAGATAAATTATTCTTTTTCGTTAACTACGAAAAGAAACATACTATTGAGCCGGGAAATAACAGAATCGCTGCAACTTCCAGTTTACCATACAATAGCGGCGTATCAACTGTTGCTCCGGCAACTTCAACTGATTTAGATCGGTTAAAATCTTTTCTTATTTCTAGATATGGTTATGATCCGGGTGTTTACCAGGGATATTCGAACATCAGTGATAATGAAAAGATGTTTGCGCGTTTAGATTGGAATATTTCAAAAAATCATCGTTTCAGTGTTCGTTATAATCAGGTAGAAAGTAAATCACCAAGTTCAGCAAGTACTTCAGTTACCGGTTCCGGTGTAACAGGTAACTTAGGTTACGGTAACGTTAGATCTGGTTCTAATACAAATGCCGGTTTAAATTTTTCAAATTCTAATTACTACCAGGCAGCTAACTTATATTCTGCTGTAGCGGAATTAAACTCCAATTTTGGTAGCAAAATAACAAACGTAGCCCGTGCAACTTATTCTCACCAAAATGACCCTAGAACTTCAGATAGTTCTCCTTTCCCTTTGGTTGATATTTTAAATAATACGCAAACAGGTACATCTGCAGGTAACGTATTAACAACTTTTGGTTATGAACCATTTACTTATGGTAACCTAAGAGATGTTAAAGGTTTTACTTATAGCGATGATTTAACATTAGCTTTAGGTAAACACAACATTACCTTGGGTGCTCAGGCAGAATTCAGTACAACTAAAAATGGTTTCCAACGTTTTGGTACCGGTTTTTATACTTTTGCTTCTTATGCTGATTTTTATAACAATGCCAGACCATTACAATATTCAGTTACTTATCCTTTAACATCAGATGGATCTCAGGCTTTCCCTAGTTTTAAATTCGCGCAATATTCTGCTTATTTACAAGATGAGTTTACAATCTCTGATCGTTTAAAAGTTACAGCAGGTATTCGCTTTGAGCAAGCAACTTATCCAGATGTTTCCGAAATCAGAACTCATCCTTTAGTAGCTGCTCAAACATTCGCCAATGGCCAAAAAGTAGATACTGGAGTTTTACCAGATGCTAAATTAACTTATTCTCCTCGTTTTGGTTTCAATTGGGATGTATTGGGTGATCGCTCTTTACAAGTTCGTGGTGGTTCAGGTATCTTTACTGGTCGTGTGCCTTTTGTATGGATTGTTTCTCAATCAGGTGATGCTGGCTTACTTCAATATACTCAGGTTTATTCAGGTGCCTCAACGCCATTCTTTAATCCTAGCAGTGCACCTAACTTAACTACCGCTGCTCCGGCAGCCGGAACAAGTATTCCCGGAACAATCAGTTCAATGGCTACAGATCTTAAATTTCCTCAAACCTGGAAATCAAGCTTAGCTATAGATTTCAAATTGCCAGGCGGAATAGTGGCCACTTTAGAAGGGATTTACGGTAAGGACCTAAATGTTGCGGTTGCTAAGAACGTAAACTTACAGGATCCAACAAATTTAACTATCGCTGGTTATCCAGATAACAGACCATTCTACGGAAGTTCTGTTAATTCAAGACAGGTGGTAAATATTACTGGTGCTGGTCTTCCAAGTACAACTGGTACATCTGCACTGAACGTTGTTCAAATGACAAATGCTAAAGGTGGTTACAATTGGCAAGCAACAGCACAATTAACAAAACAGTTTAATAGTGGTTTATCTGCCATGATTGCATATACCCGTTCTGATCAACGTAACTTTGGCGATGGTAGTGGTGATCAATTGTTAAACTTATGGTCTATTCCATACACTTCAACAAATTCTAATAACCCAACATTAAGTTATTCTCAGAATTTAACGCCTGATCGTGTCATTGCAAGTATTTCATACAGAAAAGAATACATTAAGAATTTAGCGACTTCATTCTCATTGTTCTATCAAGGTTCACAACAAGGAAGATATTCTTACTACTATAGTGCTGATTTCAACCGCGATGGACAAACCAACGATTTGATCTATATTCCACGTGATGCTTCTGAGATTACATTCACCAATATTCCTAGTGGAACAACGGGTTATGCCAGAGCTTATTCTGCACAAGAGCAAAGTGATATTTTTGCGAACTACATTGAAAATGATCCTTATTTAAGTAAACATAAAGGTCAGTATGCAGAGCGTAATGGTGCATTATTACCTTGGAGAAATCAGTTTGATTTAAGATTAACGCAGGAAGTTTTCAAAAACTTTGGCAATACTAAAAACTCGTTCCAATTTACAGTTGATATCTTTAATGTAGGTAACTTATTAAACCGTAAGTGGGGTAATGTGAACTTTGCAAATAATGCTGCAATCTTAGTTCCTCAAAACGTATCATCAATCAATGCGACAACTAAACCAACATTTAGATTAGCGAATACTCAAGGTGATATTGTAAGAGAATCATTTGGTACTTCACAAACCACCTCTTCAACCTATTACATGCAGTTTGGTGTACGTTATAACTTCAACTAGGCTGTAAAATTTTAAATTGATCAAAATGAAAAATATATTATCAAAAGTTATGGTCGCTGCAAGTGTCATTGTTTTCTCAATGAGCGCTTGTAAAAAAGACCCTAACGCTGAAAAAGAAGTTTCAGGTACTGGAGCAACAACGATTGAGTTAGCTAAAGGCAATGCTATATCTGCGACCGGTACAGTTGGAACAAGTGTTGTAACTTTAAATTACATTGTTGGTGAAAAACTTTTCCCTGCTAAAGTAATTCCAAAATTAACGGTGTATTATTTAACGAATACTCAAACAAGTGCATCTGCGGTAAGTAGTTCTGTAAGAACTCAGCTTTACTCAGCAACTAATGTTTCGCTTGCAGCAACAGCAACTCCGGTTACAGGTGCTCCAGTTGTAACGGCAATTGGTGCTTATGGTAATGCTAATAACATTACTTGGGGGCTTACCTACACATTTAAATTAGGTGATATAGGGAAAGGTTTATTTACAGTAAGTAATAACGTTGCGTCTCAATCAAGAGGTACAAGTATTATTATTGTAGCTCAGGATGCATCAAATACAACCCTTGCAGAGTATACTTTCGCTCTTTCTGAATTTGGATTAAGAGCTGCTTTGTAAGTTTAAATATTTAAAGCCCTAACTGCCTAGAGCACTGAAAAAGTCTCTATTAAAATATGGGAGAAAAAGGAGTAGGAATTAATCATTTCTGCTCCTTTTTTGTATCTTAAAGTATTTCAGTGATACCTTAATGATATCCAAATTAAAAAAGCTTCCAGAAGGAAGCTTTTAGGTTAATATAGTGTTCTATTTATAGCTAACTCCATTTTTAAACAGTTCATTCAATACCCCAGCCAAACGGATCCCGCCCATCTCTATTCTTTTATTTGCAATAGCAATATGCGATTGGTAATAAGCATCGTCTAATTTATTATTTTTCTCCACTTCCTGATAAAGCTTAGAACTGATTTTGTAACTTTCAAATAACCAGTCGGTAGGGGTGGCCCTTTGCCATTTTCTTATTCTGGATTTACCCACATCATCTTTTGCCACAAGCTGTGTCATGCTAAGCCCCTGGTGATCTAATAACCGACTATCCCAAAGGGAATGAAGGTTAGTTCCTTTTCCATCAAACTGCACCTGGATGGTATTACCACCTTTATCTTCGGCACGGCTCACATGCATGGGCTGATGGGCATCTCCAACTAAATGCACAATGAATTTTAAAGCAATTATTTTTTGATCTTTAGTGGCGTTTGGATTTTTGATGACAGATTCATTCAATGTCAGCGCTGTCAACAAGTTTTCATTTTTTAAGCTTTCAATAGCGTCTTTGAATTTTCGACGGCTTAAACCCAATGGAAGATTCACAAAATGCCATCCGGCTGTATTCTTGTATTCTGGTTGATTGCGAACCTCGTCAGCCCAGGAGGCAACATCTGCTAATGTTTCTTGGCCAAGCAGTTCTTTAACAGCTTGCTTAGCCCCATCATTCAGGTGTTTTTCTGCAATGGAAGCTACAGTTTTGTGTCCGAAAAATCCCCAGGAGCTCAAAAAGATGGCTGTACATATCAGTACGCATCCAACAATTATTCTTTTCATGCTACGAAGATATTAATCTGTACCGACGGGTTTTTCCTGACTTAGAAATATTACAATTCTCCTCCAATAAAAAATAGGCTTTGGGTTTTATCCAAAGCCTATCCGATATTTAAATGTAAAATCTTAATGATAAATAAAAGTCCCCTTGTCGCTTTCGATGGTTACCTGTTTCCGGTCACCTTTTTCTACACGGCCGATCACCTGTGCATCAATGTTAAAGCTTTTTGAGATCTCGATAATACTTTCAGCAATCTCTTGTGGTACATAAAGCTCCATGCGGTGGCCCATATTAAATACCTTATACATTTCCTTCCAATCTGTGCCTGATTGTTCCTGTATCAGTTTAAATAGCGGCGGAACAGGGAACAGGTTATTCTTGATGACATGGATATCCTCATTGATGAAGTGTAATACTTTGGTCTGTGCACCACCACTGCAATGAACGATACCATTAATTTGTTGGCGATGTTTGGCTAATATTTTTTTAATCACCGGCGCATACGTACGGGTAGGGGATAAAACCAGCTTTCCTACGGTAATTTTACCAAAACCTTCAATTTCGATTTCATCCGTTAATTTCTTTTGACCAGAGAAGATCAAATCAAAGGGTACCGCTGGGTCAAAGCTTTCCGGATAATTGTCTGCTACTGATTTCTCAAAAACATCGTGACGGGCAGAGGTTAATCCGTTTGATCCCATTCCACCATTGTATTCCGTTTCGTAGGTGGCTTGTCCGGATGAAGCCAAAGCCACGATAATATCTCCAGCTTTAATGTTGTCATCGCTGATCACCTCGTCACGTTTCATCCTGCAGGTAACGGTAGAATCTACAATAATGGTTCTGACCAGGTCGCCAACATCAGCTGTTTCGCCACCTGTTGAGTAGATGGAAATTCCCTGCCCGCGGAGATCAGCCAGAATTTCTTCAGTTCCGTTAATCACCGCAGCAATCAAGTCTCCTGGAATTAGATTTTTATTCCTTCCGATGGTTGAAGACAAAAGGATATTATCTGTAGCACCCACACAAATCAGGTCGTCAAGATTCATGATAATGGCATCCTGAGCAATACCTTTCCAGACTGACATATCACCTGTTTCTTTCCAGTAAACATAAGCCAGTGATGATTTCGTACCTGCACCATCTGCATGCATGATATTGCAGAAAGCCTCATCACCACCTAAAATATCAGGAATGATTTTGCAGAATGCTTTTGGGAAAATTCCTTTGTCGATATTTTTGATGGCATTATGCACATCTTCTTTTGAGGCAGAAACGCCGCGCTGATTGTACCTGTTATCACTCATGTTGCGGCAAAGATAGTTTTTTAAGGTGGAAGGTAAAAGGGTAGAAGATAGAAAGTCTGAAGTCGGGCGTCAGAGGTCTGGAGTTAATAGATCAAATATCGGTGTGGAGTAGAGGCTTTTACCTGCACGGCTTTTCTTAACAATATAATTGAAAAAGGTTTTGGAAGTGAAAGGTAGTTTTTCATAGGAGCCTGCAGCCCCGCTTTTCCGCCTGCCGTTTTAAATGTCGTGTATTAAAAACTGTCGGTTAAAACAGCTTCCGTACAATCGGGCTTAGTTTACCGGGGTTCGTTCATTGTGACGATTTTTTCCCTGCCCTGGCCTATGTTAAATAAACCTGATTGTATGGATGCTGTAAACAACGAATATTAAAAAAGATGGTGAAAAATTTACAGCAGAAAGGAAAGCAGGACTGTTTTAACGGATGAGCACAGGTATTGCTTTCCAAAAAAAACTTTACCAACGTAAACCACTTTTCAATCAGCTTCTAAACCAAGTTCAGGAGGACGTTATAATGTGGGATAACAGTAACCAGTTTTAATAATTAATCGATTAATTAGTTTACAGTTTACTTGCAAAGGCAACCAATCACCAACGAACCAATGATTAATGATCTAATAAAAAAGGGCGTAAAGTTTTCACCTTACGCCCTATACCTTTTAGCTTATGCCTTTCTTATTTCATGAATAATAATTCTCTGAATTTTGGTAAAGGCCAAACACTATCATCAACAATCTGCTCCAATTTATCTGCATGGTAACGGATCGTATCAAAGTAAGACTTCACTTTTTCATCGTAAGCAATTGCTTTCTCACGTGTATCTTCGATTTTGTTGGTTACTTTACGCTCTTCCAACATGGCATCGATATTGGTTTTGACGATATCTAAATGCTCAGATAGTTTTTTTACAATATCAAGAGAAGATTTGCTTTCAATACCCAAGTCTTTCAATCCTTTTACATTCTCGATTAATGAGTTCTGGTAAGCAATTGCAGCCGGAATAATGGCCGTATTGGCTACTTCACCCATTACACGGGCTTCAATCTGTAATTTTTTGTAGAAATTCTCTAACATGATTTCATGACGGGCATGAATCTCACGGGCGCTGTAAATACCTGTTGTAGCAAATAATTCAGCAGATTTTTCCGTTAAATAAGCATCAAGGGCTTTAGGCGTCGTTTTGATGTTTGATAAACCGCGTGTTGCCGCTTCATCTTCCCACTCCTGGCTATAACCATTTCCTTCAAAACGGATAGCTTTAGATTCTTTGATATATTTTTTAATTACTGTTAATAAAGCGATATCTTTTTTATCCCCTTTTTTGATCAGTTTATCTACTTCCACTTTGAATTTGGTTAACTGCTCAGCCATGATTGCATTTAAAATCGTCATTGGTGCTGAAGAGTTAGCCGAAGAACCTACTGCCCTTAACTCAAATTTATTTCCTGTAAAGGCAAAAGGAGAGGTACGGTTACGGTCAGTATTATCCAATAAAATTTGTGGAATTTTAGGGATACCTAACCAAAGGGCATTATCTTCTTTGATTTTTTTGCTGATGCGTGAGTGCTCAATTTCATCTAACACATCGTTCAGTTGCGAACCCAGGAAGATGGAAATGATTGCCGGTGGTGCTTCGTTAGCACCTAAACGGTGATCATTACTTACTGATGCAATACTGGCACGTAATAAATCAGCATGCTCGCTAACGGCTTTGATGGTATTCACAAAGAAAGCCAGGAACATTAAATTATTTTTAGGCGTTTTACCTGGTGCCAATAAGTTTTTACCGGTATCTGTAATTAACGACCAGTTATTATGTTTACCTGAACCGTTGATTCCTGCATATGGTTTTTCATGTAATAAAACACGGAAATGGTGACGGCGGGCCACTTTTTCCATCAAATCCATTAACAACTGATTGTGGTCAATCGCTAAATTGATTTCCTCATAAATAGGCGCACATTCAAATTGAGATGGTGCCACTTCATTGTGACGGGTTTTTAACGGAATACCTAATTTTAAAGCTTCATTTTCGAAGTCAACCATATACGTGAATACACGCTCAGGAATTGATCCGAAATAGTGATCTTCTAATTGCTGACCTTTGGCAGACATGTGTCCGAATAAAGCACGGCCGGTTAACAATAAATCCGGACGGGCGTTGAATAAAGACTCATCAACCAGGAAATATTCTTGTTCGATACCTAAAGATGCATTCACTTTAGTAATGCTTTTATCGAAATATTGGCAAACATCTACAGCTGCTTTATCAAGTGCTGCTAATGCTTTTAATAATGGTGCTTTATAATCTAATGCTTCACCGGTATAGGATACAAAAACAGTTGGGATACAAAGTGTTTTACCTGCTTTGCTTTCCATAATGAAGGCTGGAGAAGAAGGATCCCATGCGGTATAACCACGTGCTTCGAAAGTATTACGGATACCGCCGTTAGGGAAACTGGATGCATCAGGCTCTTGCTGAACCAATGCACTACCGGCAAATTTTTCGATAGCACCATCGCCACTTGGCTCAAAAAATGAATCATGCTTTTCTGCTGTTGTACCGGTTAGTGGTTGAAACCAGTGCGTGTAATGCGTTGCACCAGCACTCATTGCCCAAGCTTTCATGGCCGTAGCAATCTGGTTAGCATCGTCAGAATTAATTAACTCGCCCTGGTTAATGGATGAGATTAATTTTTCATACACGTCCTTAGATAAGAAATCTCTCATTTTTTTCTTATCAAATACATTAGCGCCAAAAAAATCAGAAATTTTTGAAGATGGTGATTTAACTTCTGGTGAAATTCTGTTTTGAGCCTCTTTTAATGCGATGGTTCTTAAGCTTTTCATTAATTTGTTATGTTTTTTGTCAAAAATAGGATATTTTATTAATTTTTATAAAACAATCGCAAGAAATATATGAATTTTATTGAATATGAAATAAAAAAATGTTTCAGCGACCAAAAATTTCATTTTTGGTAAAGAAAGCAGATTTTTTAACTGTTTTATGGAATTGTTGATTTTGCTACATCATGCTTAAAACTAAAAAGCTATGTTCAATTCATCAATCAATGTGTACAAAACCGAGTGGCTCGATCTTGTATTTGCTAACCGCAACAAAACTTATGGCGCCTATGAATTAAGGTCTAAATCTGCTAAGATCATGACTAAAGCCCTGCTGGTGTCTGCAGGTTTATTTCTTTTTGCCGGCTTTGCGCCTTTAGTTTACAGCAAAATGTTTCCTTCTGTCGTTGAAGTTGCTGATGCTCCAAAGGTAGTGGAACTGGATAATGTGATCCACCAGATGAAAAAGACTGAACCTGAAAAAGAGGCTGAGCCTGTAAAATCAGATCCGGTGAAAGTGAAAACCGTAGCGGTATCCTCTAAAATTGTGGTTGTAGACAAAAAAGAACTTCCTGAACCGCCCAGTATTAAAGACATGCAGGATGCTGTAATCAGTGATAAAACCCAGGCGGGTGAAGTTAAGCCAAACCTGGTCGTCAATACTGCTGTAGCCACTGGTAACGGTGATGGATTGGCTAAAGGAGATAATGGCGATTCGAATGCAATTATAGAGGGCATGGGTGTGGATGAATATCCAGAATTTACAGGCGGAATGAAGGCCTTTGCAAAATATATGGAGCGCAATTTACGCTATCCTTCCCAGGCACAGGAAGATGGCATTCAAGGTAAGGTATTTGTCAGTTTTGTTGTGGAAAGGGATGGTTCGATCACTGATGTTAAAGTATTAAGAGGCATAGGTTATGGCTGCGATGAGGAAGCCATGAAAGTGATTAAAAAATCCCCACTCTGGAAACCCGGAAAAAATAAAGGAATTCCGGTAAGGGTAAGGTATAATATGCCGATTAATTTTAATTTGATGTAGCAGGAAGGGTTAGGTGGGGCGTTGGTTAATGGTGTAGACGGTTAGTTGGGAAGATGTTGGATTTAATGGAATGTTTGTCTTCCTTAACTTGATTCAGGATAATGCAATACGAAAATATCGCCAATTGCACATTTAAAAATGGTGTGAAGATAACAAAAGGCTTGAGTAAAACTCAAGCCTTTGTCATGTTATTTCAATCTATTTAAAGTGATGTAGCAATTAAGCCTCTAATTTTCTTCTACCCATTTTCTGGCATTTACAAATGCTTCGATCCAAGGCGATACTTCATCTTTTCTGCCGGCAGGGTAGTTGGCCCAGTGCCATTGGAATAAGGAACGCTCAATGTGTGGCATCATGACCAAATGGCGGCCAGTTTCGTCACACATCATCGCCGTATTATAATCAGAACCATTCGGACTTGCAGGATAACCTTCGTAAGCATATTTGGCCACGATTTTATACTGATCTTCGGCATATGGTAATGAGAATCTTCCTTCTCCATGTGATACCCAAACACCTAACGTACTACCGGCCAGGGTAGAAAGCATTACTGAATTATTTTCCTGTAAGGTTAGTGAAGTGAAAATACTTTCGTGCTTGCCACTCTTGTTATGCAGCATTTTTGGTTTGTCTTCATGCTGCTTGTTAATCAGACCCAGTTCTATAAATAACTGACAGCCATTACAGATACCTACAGATAAAGTATCGGGGCGGGCAAAGAATTTCTCTAAAGCCACTCTTGCTTTTTCATTGTATAAAAAGGCACCAGCCCAGCCTTTGGCTGATCCTAAAACATCAGAGTTGGAGAAACCACCAACGGCACCGATAAATTGAATATCTTCCAGGGTTTCGCGACCTGTGATTAAGTCGGTCATGTGTACATCTTTCACGTCAAAGCCTGCCAGATACATGGCGTTCGCCAGTTCACGCTCAGAGTTACTTCCTTTTTCACGGATAATCGCGGCTTTAGGACGAGGTTTTGAAGCATCAATAGCCGGTTTTTTTCCGTCAAACTGTGGCGGGAAATTATATTTTAATACCTGATTCTTATAATTGTCGTAACGTTCTTTTGCTAATCCGTTACCGGTTTGCTTGCTGTCTAATAAGTATGATGTTTTAAACCAGACATCACGTAAATGATTGATTTCAAAATTGAAATGATCTGTTCCATTCTTCACCTCAAGAGCAGCTGAAGATGTGACCTTTCCAATTTTGTGAAAATTAACACCGGCATGGGTTAACGTATCTTCTACTGATGCGTCGGCCTGGAAAACCAGGGCAATATTTTCAGCAAATAATAATTTAACAATATCTTTTTCACCTAAGGCAGAAAGATCAATTGATGCACCTAAATCACGATCAGCAAAACACATTTCCAGTAAGGTTGTAATTAAACCACCGCTACCGATATCATGTCCGGCCTGAATTTTATCTTCTTTTATTAACTGTTGTATCGTGTTGAATGCTTTTGAGAACAGATCCGCATCTTTAACATCAGGTGTTTCCGTTCCGATTTTATTTAGAATCTGTGCAAAAGATGAACCACCTAATTTATAGGTATCGTTTGAAAGATTGATGTAATAGATCGAACCACGGTTTTTTTGCAATACAGGCTCTATTACTTTCGTAATATCATTACAATTGGCACCTGCAGAAATAATCACCGTTCCGGGGGCAATCACATCGCCATCTTTATATTTCTGTTTCATGGAAAGCGAATCTTTTCCGGTTGGGATGTTGATGCCTAAACCAATCGCAAAATCAGAACAGGCTTTAACAGCAGCATATAAACGGGCATCTTCACCTTCATTTTTACAGGCCCACATCCAGTTTGCGGAAAGTGAAACGCTTTTCAGTCCGTCTTTTAATGGTGCCCAAACAATATTGGATAAAGATTCGGCAATGGCATTGCGGCTGCCGGCTGCCGGATCAATCAGAGCAGAAAGTGGTGAATGGCCTACTGAAGTGGCAATGCCTTCTTTTCCCTGAAAATCAAGTGCCATTACGCCACAGTTATTCAATGGCAACTGCAATGGACCAGCAGTTTGCTGTTTGGCTACGCGGCCACCCACACAACGGTCAACCTTATTGGTTAACCAGTCTTTTGATGCCACAGCCTCAAGTTGTAAAACCTGCTCTAAATAAGTATGAAGTTCTGCCTGATCATAAGTTACGGCTTCATATTTGCGGTCGATGGTTTGATCATCCATCACAATTTTCGGCGAGCTACCAAACATGTCTTTCAATTCTAAATCCATCGGCTTAATGCCCGAAGTTTCAGATTTGAAAGTAAAGCGATGATCGCCGGTGACCTTACCAACGGTATACATCGGTGAGCGTTCGCGATCAGCAATTTTTTGTAAAGTTTCGATGTGTTCGTTGCCAATTACCAATCCCATTCTTTCCTGAGATTCGTTACCGATAATTTCCTTTGCCGAAAGGGTAGGATCGCCAACAGGTAATTTATCCAGATTGATTAATCCACCTGTTTCTTCTACCAGTTCTGATAAACAGTTTAGGTGGCCTCCTGCACCATGGTCATGAATAGAGATGATTGAGTTGTGTTCGCTCTCGACCATGCCCCGAACGGCGTTGGCAGCACGTTTTTGCATTTCCGGATTTGATCTTTGAATCGCATTGAGTTCAATACCCGATCCGTGTTGACCAGTATCAGCCGATGAAACTGCTGCACCACCCATGCCGATTCTATAATTTTCACCACCCAGGATCACAATGTTATCACCTTCCTGTGGTTTCAGTTTTTGCGCCTGACTGGCTTTGCCGTAACCAATACCTCCGGCAAGCATGATCACTTTATCGAAACCTAATTTGCGGGCGTCCTCTTCGTGTTCAAAGGTTAAAACCGAACCTGTAATGAGTGGCTGGCCAAATTTATTTCCAAAATCTGTAGCGCCGTTTGATGCTTTAATCAGAATATCCATTGGGGTTTGATACAGCCAAGCTCTTTCTTCCACACCTTTTTCCCAGGGACGGTTTTCTTCCAACCTGGAAAGTGCCGTCATGTAAACTGCGGTTCCGGCTAAAGGTAAAGAGCCTTGTCCGCCAGCTAAACGATCTCTGATTTCGCCACCAGAACCTGTTGCCGCACCATTAAAAGGTTCAACAGTGGTTGGGAAGTTATGTGTTTCTGCTTTTAATGAAATCACCGAATCAAAATTACTGGTACCGTAATAATCTGGAATATCAGCTCTTTTTGGCGCAAATTGCTGCACTGTCGGACCTTTTATAAAAGCCACATTATCCTTATAGGCAGAAACGATATCGTTAGGGTTTTCTTCTGAAGTTTTACGGATCAGTTTAAATAATGAAGTAGGTTGCTCCACGCCATCGATCACAAATTTTCCGTTGAATATTTTATGCCGGCAATGTTCTGAATTTACTTGTGAGAAACCAAAGACTTCTGAATCCGTTAAAGGTCTTTCTAATCGGGTAGCTAATGAATTTAAATATTCAACTTCTTCATCACTTAAAGATAAACCTTCCTGTTTATTATAGGCTGCAATGTCTGTAATTTCTAAAATAGGTTCAGGCTTAATATCAATGGTATATACATCCTGGTCAAGTTTGCCGTATTTTTGCAAAAGCATCGGGTCATAATCTGCAAAATCTTCTGCAACAGCTTTAAACTCCTCGATCCTGATGATGCCCTGTATGTCCATGTTCTGCGTAATCTCTACCGCATTGGTGCTCCAGGGGGTAACCATGGCTGCCCTTGGTCCGACGAAAAAGCCGCTGAGCGCAGTTTCTGGTGAGATTTTGGCGCCGCCGAACAACCATTCGAGTTTAGTAATATCATTGATACTAAGCGATTTGTCTGTTTGTAGTGCAAAAACCGCCTGCGATTGATTAAGGAAGAAATGAATCATGCTTTTTTTTTGAAGTTGCAAATTTAGGTTTTTTAGATTTAATGCGTGAATGATTACTTCATAGAATGGGAGAATGTGGAAATAATGACGTGAATGTGGAGAGAGTAGCGGAAATATTAAATAGGAAATGAGAAATAGCGCTCAGAAATGAATGAGGGATTGAATGATCAAATGATTGAATGAGAGAGTTAGGAATGGCTAATGTAAAATCATCAGGTGTGGTGCAATAAATTAGAAAACTGTGTTTTGTCGCCTGAGGTTGCTATGGTAAAAATTTGAATCATTTTCTGCAACTTTGCTACATTCTATCATTCAATCATTCAAAATTCACTCATTTCAAGATGTTCAACCGAATTCATCATATTGCCATTATTTGCGCTGACTACGAAAAATCAAAAGATTTCTATGTAAACAAGCTGGGTTTTACCATTCTTGCTGAGGTTTATCGGGAAGAGCGGAAATCATATAAATTGGATCTGGCGGTGAACGGCTTATATCAGATTGAACTTTTTTCCTTTGAAAATCCGCCAGCCAGGCCATCTAAGCCAGAGGCGCAGGGCCTAAGGCATCTGGCGTTTGAAGTAGATGATATAGAAGCCGAAATAGCCAGGCTACAACATCAGGGCATTACAACAGAACCTGTTCGGGTAGATGAATTTACAGGAAAGAAATTTACCTTTTTTGCTGATCCGGATGGTTTGCCGCTGGAATTGTATGAGGTATAAAGCCGGTCGGGGAGTTGTAAAGATGGTTAGTTGGTTATTGCATTGCTATGAGCATTTTTAAGTTTAAACAGTTTGAAGTAGATCAGGCAGGTTGCGCCATGAAGATCAATACCGATGGGGTGTTGCTTGCTGCAATGGCCAATCATGAGGAGGCTGAAAACATTCTGGATATTGGATCAGGTACCGGAGTTATTGCCTTGATGCTGGCCCAGCGTTTTCCTGAAGCTCATGTTCATGCGGTAGAAATTGATCAGCAGGCTGCTGAAACCGCCGGAAAAAACTTTAAGGCCTCCGTTTTTAATGATCGGTTAACCATTGATCATGTCGCAATTGAACAATACCACCATCAAGAGAAATTTGACATGATCGTTTCCAATCCGCCTTTTTTCGTGAATGACTTAAAAAACGAAGAAGCCAGAAAAGGAATCGCCAGGCATGCCGATCATCATTTTTTTAACATGCTCGTTCAGAAATCCAATGAATTGCTCAGTGATTCGGGAATGCTATGGCTCATACTGCCGGTAAAGCAGGCAAATGAAGTCGTTTTAGAAGCTTTAAAGTGTCAGCTCTCACTTGTTAAACGTATCTATATACATTCTGATGAAAGCAAAGCTGCTTTCAGGCAGGTTATTGGTTTAGGGAGAATAGCACACCCCTTAACCGAATCACATTTTTATATCTACCAATCAAGGGGTAAACATACCGAATCATACGAAGCTTTATTAAGCGACTTTTTTCTGGCCTACTAGGTGTATTATACCCTTTATTGATATCGATATGCGTGTAAATAATTCTGATAAAAAAATAAAACCCTGAGAAAGTTGTATAATTATCACTCACATCAATTACAATATGAAAAAAATAGGTTTGATTTCTGATACGCATGGCTACCTGGATGATGCTGTTTTTAAACACTTTGATCAGGTAGATGAAATCTGGCATGCGGGTGATTTTGGTCAGGATGTTGCCGCTCCTTTAGCCGCGTTCAAGCCATTGCGTGGCGTGTATGGAAATATAGATGATGCTGCCATCCGTGCTGAGTTTCCGGAAAAAAATCGATTTAGCTGTGAAAAGGTAGATGTATGGATGACCCATATTGGAGGATATCCGGGGAAATATGCTGCTTCTGTTAAGTCTGAAATTTACACTAACCCGCCTAAATTATTTATCACCGGGCATTCGCATATTTTAAAAGTAATGTTTGATGAAAAAATAAAATGTTTGCATATAAACCCCGGTGCGGCAGGAAAACACGGATGGCACAAGGTGCGTACACTGATCAGGTTTTGCATTACTGACGAAAATATTCATACCTTAGAGGTTATAGAGTTATCGGGTAGATAATGTAAAATGTACACTAAGTATGGTTTGTGGCGTTAAAACACTAGGACAATTTATTATAGAAAAACAGGCAGATTTCCCTTATGCCAAAGGTGAACTCTCCAGGCTGCTAAGAGACATTGGCATTGCCGCAAAAATCGTAAACCGCGAAATCAATAAAGCTGGTTTGGTTGATATTCTTGGTGATATGGGTACTACCAATATCCAGGGAGAAGAACAAAAAAAATTAGATGTTTATGCCGATAAACAGTTTATTGCCGCACTAACCAGTGGTGGCGAATGCTGTATGGTGGCAACTGAAGAGGAAGACGAGATCATTCATATCGAATCTCCGGTTTCCAATAACGCTAAATATATTGTTTGCATCGATCCTTTGGATGGTTCTTCAAACACCGATGTAAATGTGGCGGTTGGGACTATATTTTCCATTTATAGGAGAAAGTCGACTAATGGAAAAGCAAGTCTGACAGATGTTTTACAGAAAGGGACGGAACAGGTTGCCGCAGGTTATGTAATTTATGGTTCTTCTACCATGATGGTTTACACCACCGGAAAGGGTGTAAATGGATTTACATTGGATCCATCCATAGGCGAGTTTTGCCTTTCGCATCCGCAGATGAAAATCCCTGAAGAGGGTTATCTGTACTCGGTTAATGAAGGGAATTATGTGCACTTTCCTGAAGGCGTAAAAAAATACATCAAATATTGCCAGGTAGAGGATGAAGCTACCCACAGGCCTTATACCTCACGCTATATCGGCTCGATGGTAGGAGATATTCACCGTAATTTAATTAAAGGCGGGATTTATATTTATCCGACCACTTCGCGCTCTCCTAACGGGAAATTGAGATTGTTATATGAGTGCAACCCGATGGCTTTTATAATCGAGCAGGCCGGTGGAAAGGCAAGTACCGGTTTTGAGCGCATCCTGGATATTGTCCCTGCCGAATTACACCAGAGGGTGCCGATTTTTATTGGTTCCAGAAAAATGGTAGAAAAGGCAGAAGAAATGATGCTGCTCCACACGGCAAAATCGATTTCAATTGATGCTCATGTAGCAGCGAAACTGGAAGATCTAAATGTAATTGGCGGGATTGATTAAAACAGGTTTGCTTTATTTCTTTCTGCTTCAAAAAAAGTATCTATCGCCAGATTTTGCTTGTCTTGAGAAGCGAAAACAGCTAAACGGTCGCAACGCTCATTCTCCGGATGGTCGTTGTGGCCTTTAATCCAGATGAATTTTACCTGGTGAAGCTTATACAATTCGAGGAAACGCATCCAGAGGTCTTTATTTTTTTTGTCCTTAAAACCTTTGCTTACCCAGCCGAAAACCCATTTTTTTTCAACGGCATCTACTACATATTTTGAATCAGAATAAACGGTTACCTGCTGATTTAAACTTTTCAGAGCTTCCAGTCCTTTAATAACAGCCAATAATTCCATTCTATTGTTGGTGGTCATCCTGAAGCCGCCGCTGAGTTCTTTATAATGCTGGCCTGCCCTTAAAATTGTACCATAACCCCCTGGTCCGGGGTTTCCGCTAGCTGCTCCGTCTGTGTAAATCTCGATCATAAACGGGGTAAAGTTATGTTTTTAGGTTTAAAATAGCTTGTTTTATCTATTGGTGAATTTTTTTTTCAATTTCAAATTATTGAATGTTAAGGAATTAAAAATTAGTTGTGAAAACTTTGGAAAAAATATTTGCAAGGAATATTAAAAGTCGTACTTTTGTGACACTAAAAAATACGGTGGCTGTAGCTCAGTTGGTTAGAGTATTGGTTTGTGGTGCCGAGGGTCGTGGGTTCGAGCCCCATCAGCCACCCAGGTTTTAAGAGCAGTTCTGAAAAGAGCTGCTTTTTTTGTTGTGTGCCAGGCATAGCAATCGATTATATGGTACGAATTCTGCGATTTCATTAACCAAAAGTGTTTGATATCATATGCCATTTTTTTAAGGAAAAAGGCAGCTTACCAGGTATCTTTTGCCTTCTATACTGGAGTTTTCATAAAATAAATTAAGATTCGCTAAATTCTTAATTGCTGTACCTGCATTGGCAAATGTTCAGTACTGTTCTGTTTTTGATTGTTGAGCTCAGTTAATCTGAATTTCCAAACTGAAAAAGAAAATCAGATTAGCCAGTCCGCTTTTATCAGCGTGAAGATGCCGTTCACATTGATCTGCGCAGCATTGGCTATACTTATCCCTAGAAGCCAAGAACGTTATTGAAAAATACCAATTGATTGTGGTAGAAAGGCGAGAAAAGATATAAGACTGTTTATATGGCCATTGATGATTAAAAAAAAGAATAGTTTTTGATAATTTTAAAATGAAATCATAAAATAAGTTTTATTTCGTTATAAATATCTCGTTAAATTTGCCGAACCTATGAAGATTTTGTTAAGTTACCTTAAAAAACACAAGTATATTGTCTTATTGGCATTGTTGATGACAGCAATTAATCAGGGCTTTTCGCTCGTTGAGCCATTAATCACTGGAAAACTTGTTGATGATTACATCAATAAAAGAGATTTACTCACCAGGCATGAATATTTTACCGGAATTATGACTTTAATTGGTTTGGGGATAGGCGCAGCGCTAATATCTCGAATTGCCAATAATTTTCAGGATTTTTTTACCATCACCATTGCTCAGAAAACCGGGGCTGAAATGTATGCCGACGGAATGAAACATTCTTTGGATATGCCATACTATGTTTTTGAGGAGCAAAGAAGCGGAGCAAAGCTAGACATGCTGGGCAGGGTGAGAAGCGACTCGGAGAACTTTATAAAATCTTCCATCAATGTCACCTTTATGGCTTTGTTTGGGATCATATTTGTAAGCGTATATTCTGCTTTAATCAGCTATAAAGTTACACTGGTTTTCGTCGCTTCCGTCCCGATTATCACTTATTTAAGCTGGAAGCTCTCTGAGAAGGTAAAGGTTATTCACCGGGCAATTATATCCAAGACGTCAGTTTTGGCAGGACGTTCCACAGAGTCACTTCGAAATATCGAACTGGTAAAAAGTCACGGCTTAGGCGAACAGGAAATTAATCGTTTAAATACAGCAACTTATAAGATTCTAAACCTGGAAATTGTAAAAACCAAAATTTTGCGGATGCTGAGTTTTATTCAGGGTAGTACAGTTAATATTGTGAGGAGTGTAATGATTGTAGTGATGCTCATGCTGATTTTTGACAAGGAACTTTCAGCAGGCCAATACTTTAGTTTTTTATTATACTCTTATTTCCTGTTCGGGCCATTACAGGAATTCGGACATATGGCTTTAACCTGGCGGGAAGCTCAGATATCTTTCGGTAATTTCAAGCGTATTATGGATATGCCTGTGGAAGCCATACCCGAGGACCCAACCTCATTGCATAAAATTGATCATATCGAATTTAAGAACGTGTTCTTTAAATATAAAAACAGCAATCGCAATGCCTTGAATGGCATCTCGTTCCATGCTGAAGAAGGGGAAACAGTTGCATTTGTAGGGCCTTCCGGATCAGGGAAAACCACATTGATTAAATTATTAGTTGGCTTGTACAAACCATTCAAAGGAGATGTATTTTATAATAAGACGCATACAGACGAAATCCATCTTGATGAGCTGAGAAGAAAGATCGGTTTTGTGACTCAGGATACACAGCTGTTTTCCGGCAATATCAGAGACAACCTTAGGTTTGTTAGGCCTGATGCGACGGATGAGGAGTGTATGGAAGCACTTAAAAAAGCTGCTTGCCAGTCATTGTTGTCGAGAGCGGAAGATGGCCTTGATACGCTGATTGGAGAGAGCGGTGTAAAAGTTTCTGGTGGCGAAAAGCAAAGGTTATCCATAGCGAGGGCATTATTAAGAAAGCCCAATATTTTGTTGTTTGACGAAGCCACCTCGGCGTTAGATTCCCTGACAGAAGAAGAAATTACCAAAACGGTAAATAAGTTATCTGAACTTAAAGATCATATTACCCTGATCATCGCCCACCGCTTATCAACAATCATGCATGCTAACCGAATTTATGTTTTGGAAAATGGCGAAATTGTCGAGAGTGGTAATCATGAAGAATTAATTGAGCAAAAAGGGCTTTATTACGCCATGTGGCGCCAGCAGATAGGCAGGCGTAAACTCGTTGAAGAAATGAATAAACTTGATGAATTGTTACTCAATTGATGAAGTGTGCTCAAAATTTAAGGTTTAAAGCGGGGTTATCCCGCTTTAAACCTTGTTTAGCTAAGCCGTTAACTTAACCTTTTCTCCAGTTTTTACAGCCTGGTAGATGGCCTCAATAATTCTAAGATCTTTCAAGCCTTCCTCACCATCTACAGGCACCACTGGTTTGTCATCTTCAAATATAATAGTGGCCATTTTATCCATTTGTGTAGTCTGGTGAGTGGTTATGGGCTGTGTGAGTTCACCTTTGTGCGTTCTGCCCTTAATTGGACCATAACCGGTAGAAGGTTGCATTTCTGCAAATCCTTTGTCGCCACTCACATAAAACCTATCCAGGTGATTGATATTATAACTAGACAAGCAGGAGGCGACCGCACCGCTTGGAAAACCCAGTTGAAATTGGATGGTCTCATCTACACCTTCTTTAAAGATCGCCGGGTTAGTCTTGGTTTCCTGAGCCGTCACCCAAACCGGCTCTTCGCCAACCATATACCTTGCCCCGTTGATGGCATAGATACCAATATCCATCATTGATCCTCCGCCTGCAAGTGCTTTGTTTAATCGCCATTGCTTAGGATCGCCTATTTTAAAACCACATTGTCCCTGAAAAAACATGATCTTACCAAAGTCACCTGCATTCCGCATTCGAATTACCTCCAGCGTTTGGGGTTCGAAGTGCATCCTATAGCCGACCAGTAGCCTGACTTTTGCCTTTTTACAGGCATCGATCATCTCTTGTCCCTCTTTGGTATTCAATGCCATTGGTTTCTCGCAGATGACATGTTTCCCGGCTTTCGCTACACGGATAACATGACTGTGGTGAAGTGCGTTCGGCGTAATCACATAAATTGCATCAATATCAGGATTGTTTTTTACCTGATCGAAGGTATCATAGTTATAGCAGTTCTTTTCAGCGATTTTGTACTTCATTTGCCAGTCTTTAACCTTTGAGGGCGTACCACTAATTACGCCTACCAGCTTTGCTTTAGTACAGGCTTTCATTGCTTCTGCTACACGAGTGGCATATCCACCTAAACCCATGATGGCAACCCGGAGTACCTTACCATCATAGGGTTGTTCGATTTGGTTGGGAGTGTTTGCAAATGTAATTACTGAACTCAATTGCAACATCAATGCTGATGCGCCCATTTTTTGTAGAAAATCTCTTCTAGTATTCATATGTGTTCTATAGCTATGTATCCGTTCAACAAAATATTAAGCAATACATTTAATCACGCATTTATACCGCTTAACTTCTAGATTTACCCTATAAATTTAACACCGGCCTGTTACATTTGGTTTTCAAAATATATTTGGAGCTGGTCTTGACTTCCTGATAACTACATAATAAACTTCCCGACTCTTTTTAGTACTGATGCTTTCAGGACAGCCTATATGCTCCAAAAACACTGGACGCTTCGAATTGAGTTTATGGCCGTGATGAAAGTAATATGGTTATTAGATGATGGGCCTAACGGCTTGTATTGGTTATTGTAAACCTTAGTTAAACTATTGTCAGCTGATTTTTAAAGGAAGAGTTTGCTTAACTGATTTTAAAATTTATGGAGCGTTACAGGGTAGGGAGATGTAATAAATCTTATTAAATGTTAACAAAAAATCCTATATTTGTATATTCAATAATACAATTTTGGGGTTTTTGTTGTAAGTTATTTATTTCTATTCTCAAGGATAGCATTTCTATATCTTATAAATATAGAAATGATTTATGGTTTTGATAAATGGTAGATTTTAAACTCGTCAAACACCTATTGATCATGGTCAAATATTAGATTGACAAAAGTCAATCACTTTTTTGCTTATTTTTACAACCTTTGGGAAAGGTGATCTAAAGCCGGATTCGAGAATCTAGAATTCTTTAATAAAAACGTCTGTTCCAAACCATTAAGTATACATAGGATGAAATATCCAAAAGATATAGAGTTACCTTATATGATAATTCTCCGGAGATTTAAGTATCCTGCAATGGAGAAAATAAAATGAAGCATATCCTGAGCGTTATCAAAATTCTTCTGGAAGATACTTTTCTGAATTTGTATAAAACTTATAGGTGGATCCGGGCTGCAGTAGCCGGCAACCACCTACTTATTTTAGGCGTTATATTAATTGCATATCTCATAAGTACCGGAATGATATCGTCTTCCTTAAAAGAATTGTTTATCAGATAATAATGGATTGCTGAAATTGTTTTATTCAAGCACTTATTAATTTCCGGTTAAAGCAGGAGGCGTTTAAGGTGAGGCAAAATACGATTTGAATGGAAGGATCCAAGATCTTGATTATACTTAAGGATTCGGAGACAAGGTCAAAGATTTCCGATATACTCCGCATCAGCAAATATGTTGTTGAGTCTACAGATAATGGCAAAACAGCCATAGAAATTGTTAGAGGCCATCCACCAGATCTGATCATTTGTGGAATTGATTTGTACGGCGTTGATGGTTATGGTGTGCTTCGTATGGTGAATAAATTTATTGATACCGCAAATATTCCTATCGTGATGTTGCTAAAAAAAGGAGATCACAATGGCGTGCGGCGAACCATGGAAATTGGGGCAGAAGGGTATCTTATGGGGGATTTTGATGATGCAGAGCTTTTGAATCAGGTAGAGGTACGCCTGAGGAAAAAACGACTCCAGGTTGAATTTTTTTTAAAACAACATTTTCAGCAAAAAATTCCGTCTCATTCAGGAGAATTATTTTGGTTAGATGTTCACCGTGCGAAGCTCACAGCCAGGTTTTTTAAAAAAAACCAGGTGGTTTATTACAAAGGAGAATCACGGGGGGGACTCTATTATGTGCTCTCCGGCAAAGTAAAATCATTCATTTCCAATACGTCCGGACATGAACTGATTACCGACCTCTACACCGCAGGAGATTATTTTGGAATACAGGATTTCGCTCTTGGCACCGCTGCATTTAATACGGTGAAAGCAATTGATGATTCCGAAATAATTGCCATTCCTTTAAATGAGGTTAATAAAATAGTAGTTGAACATCCCGAAACCCTGGGTTTTTTCGTGAAAAAATTAGCTGATACTGCGAATAAAAAGGATATCAAGGCACTGGAGCTGGCATACAGTACCGTTAAACAAAGAGTATCTAAAACTATAATCAGGCTGGCGGGAGAGGGGAAGAGTCCTGCTGAAAAAAAGCGTGTTAACCTCACCAGAAACGACCTGGCCGGTTTAATTGGCATTGCAGCCGAAACATTAAGTAGGATTTTGGGTGATTTTGCCAAGGAAGATCTGATTGAAAAGGACGGGAATGCCATTGTTTTGAAAAAGCTTGAGCATACGAAAACTGTTACATCTGAAACTTAGTTAATTAATATAGTCGTTTTTGAAATTTGATTAAAGCGTATGCTTTGAAAAAAATCAATAAACATGTTGTCCGAAATTATATTTATTGTGCTTGAGGATTGGGAATTTTAAAGCGATTTAACCTCGTTCTTTCTTACAGATATTTTCAGGTAGGGATCCTGGACATGGTTTATAATCGCTCAATTAAAAACAGATATTTATGAAATTAAATCATATTGATCAAAATTGCCTTGGTCATAGAACCATTTCTGAGCGAAAAGCATTTCTTAAACTCTTTGCTCCGATTTTAAAAGGCGATTATAAAGCGAGCTTAAGGTATCTCTACAACCATTCGAAATTTATTCAACTTTCGGAAAGGGATGAGCAACCTGCAGCAAGTCTTATGGGAAATGGAGATAATATTATTATTATCATGAAAGGATTGGTAAGCGGTTATATTCTTTCTCCGATGGGGCACAGGTGTGATATCTGGCTGGCGGAGCATAAAGGTGTATTTATTTACAAAAGTGTCAATGGAAACCCAACATTAATAAATTTAGAAGCTATAGAACCTACCATACTGTTGCTTATTTCTCAGGCGCAACTGGAATCTGCTACTCAGGATTTTCCACTCCTGCACCGGCTTTTTACCCACCTGATTTTTCCTAATGCCATTATGGGACTTGATCATCATACCTTACTAAATAAGTTAGATTCAACAGGTGAAAAACTCAACTACTTTATGAAAGCATACCCGGGCTTATTTGAACGTGTTCCAAAAAGAATATATAATACATATGCCAGCGGACAGTTGCTCTAATTTAATTTTTATTCCTGCTGATGTTTTTTCTACATACTTCTCATAACATATTAAATTTTATTCACTCATTTCTTCTCAGAGAAAAAATGGTGTGTGTTTTAAGGATGAATAAACTATACTTTTTATTTCCCTGCCATAAGCCGGATCGTAATAGGATCTGCATGGCGCATATGGTTTTTTTTATACCATGATGATTAAGTGTTATACCATATACTTTGTATTTTCCATCATTTTCCTGCTGCTATTAAATATGTATGGCGAAATCTATTACTTTGAAAGGTTCGGAATAGCAATATTTAGCCTTGCTGAAATAAAAGAGTTGTTGTTTTCACAAAGATATTTTACTTTTTGGCAGCAGGCCATAATTGCAGTAGTCATTCCGCTTCTGGTGTGTATCATCTTTATAATGGCTAACTGGATTAAAGAAACCAGGTCAAAAAGTTTTTTCCAGTTTGTGTCATTTCTTAGTGGTATTTTACCATTTTTAATCTTAGCTTTCAACATTAATGCAATTCGTCCTGTAATTATATTGCCAATAGTATTCATCACTATGCTGCTTTGTGTATTGCTGTGGATCGTTGTGTTTCATACCAGTCGGTTTGAAATAGGATATCTATGTTTTCACTTCTTTGGGATAAGCTGTGTTATTACCGGTTTTATGATGCTTACAGGAGTTGATTCAAACGTAGCAAGTTGTTTGGTTTCAGGGCAAGCTTCAGCACCTCATTCAGTATCAGAAAGTCACTCAACAGACTTGTATATCGGTGATTGCGCCGAATTTAATTTTTATTATGATCCATTTAGCCACAGGGCACTCATAGAACGGAAATAAGCCATAATGTTAAAAGAAATTCCTGATTTATAGATATATTTAAATAGCTGTTTTGTATCATTTTAAAATCAATAATTTAAAGCCTTCGTGCTTGATTAATACAGCATATTTTGAACTGTTATGATGTGCTTTATCCATAATTTATACCTTGGTACCTCTTAATATACGATAGTAATGATTTATAAAATTTTGGTTATTGATGATGATCAGTCTGTGCTGGACTCACTCGAACTATTGTTGGAGTCAGAAGGTTATCATGTCAAATCAATCAACTCACCAACTCTGATCGCAGATTCTCTGATGGACTTTACGCCTAACCTGATTTTGATGGATATCCGATTAGGAAATGAAGATGGAAGGCTTCTTTGCAATGAAATGAAGCAAAATTCATTCACTGAACATATACCAATAATTCTTGTTACAGGCCTTTCTTTCAATGAAATAAGCAAAATTGACTGTATGGCAGATGCCATACTGGGGAAACCTTATCATATGCAAAATCTTTTGCTCACCATAAATACATTATTATAATCACCGAAGGTTATTATCGATATTCAGCTTTTTATCGGTGAAAAAATGTTTCATTCCAGATATCTCTGTTAAAATTTATAGTTATGTTTCTATAAATTTTATGCCTACATGCAAATATTATGATTTCAGTTAGTTTGGAAGGTAGCGATGATTGCCTTTTCAGTTTTGAAGTGACAATGAGCAGGGCTTCGATCGTATTTATCTGCTTTTTATCCTTTTTATATGTATTTTTAATGAAAATTTAATAAAATGAAGCTTAAGTCTGGATGTCATTTCAAAATGTTAATTAGTCATGCTAATTTATACCATCTGGCTTTGAGATGTTCAAAAAATATTTCTAACTTGTTCTTGTAGTAACTGTATATTTGTTTACGATGGTTAACGTTGATCGAATTGATGAGCAGGCTTTATTGCTTCAACTGAAGAACGGTGATCAGCGTGCATTCGAAATACTTTACAATCGTTATAAATTCCGCATCGCCGGAAATTTATTCAAACTTCTTAAATCTGACGACCTGGTTAAAGAGATCCTGCAGGAGCTTTTTTTTAAAATATGGGAAGTGCGGGCACAGATTGATCCTGAAAAGTCTTTTAAATCCTATCTCTTTCGAATAGCAGAGAATCTGGTCTATGATTATTTCCGGAAAGTTGCAAAAGATAAACGTTTACTGGCTAAAATGGTCGCTTCAAGTTCAGAGCTATATCTGCACATTGAAGAAGACATGCTGAATAAAGAGGAAGCCCAAAAGCTGCAGCAGGCCATCAATATGATGCCCATTCAACGTAAAATGGTATTCACACTTTGCAAACTGGAAGGTAAATCCTATAAAGAAGTTGAGGAGATTATGGGTATCAATGCTAAAACCATCAGTAGCCATATGCTGCAGGCAAACAGATTTCTCAGGGCGTATTATAAAGATTCTTCCGCACTTACCATTTCATTGGTTTTAAGTGTTTTACTGAAAGGTTTTTAAACCAAATCATTCCTTTCGTAAATTAATTGTTAATTTTTTATTAACTAACTAAGGATTTTTTTGCTGAGCTCCGTATTAGCTGTAAAATTTAACCTTGAAACCATCTGATCAACTCCATATTCTCTTCAAAAAGTACCTGAACAATGCCTGTAGTGCTGAAGAAACACAGCATCTGATGAATTACTTTCATCAGGATGAAAATAGGGAACAGTTAAAAGAGATCATCATCGACGTTTTAGAAACTCAGGATGAATATAAAGAAACTGATTCTGCCATTGCTGAGGTATTGGCTAAAGTTGACCGTGATTTGTTCGTTCAGATTCAATCAGCAACACCAACTGCGCCTGAAGGTAAAAACAAAAAACTTAAGCTCTGGCTACAAATTGCTGCCGTAGCTGCTGTTCTGACGATAATTTGCTCAGGAATTTATTTTTTTAATTACAAACCAGCAAAGCTTCCGGTTGCTGTTAAATCAGCTGCACCAGATGTGAGTCCGGGTGACTTTGGTGCTACACTTACAATGGCAAATGGCCGGAAGATCAGTTTAGCCAATGTATCGAAGGGGGAAATAGGGCGAGAATTGGGAATTATCATTACTAAAACCGATGAGGGCAGACTGGTGTACAAAATTGATGAAAAGGTTTCTGATCCAAATGCCTTGAATACATTATCGACTGCCCGGGGTGAGACTTATCAGGTACGTTTACCTGATGGTTCACTTGTTTATTTAAACGCAGCTTCAAGCCTTACCTATAGTGCTGCGCTCATTGAAAACGGAAAACGCGTAGTTAAACTCATTGGAGAGGGATATTTTGAAGTAGCGAAAGATAAGCTGCACCCATTTATTGTGAAAACGAACAGACAGGAAGTGGAAGTATTGGGAACGCATTTTAACATCAGTAGCTATGCTGATGATGAAGTGGAGAAAACAACCTTGCTGGAAGGAAGCGTGAGGTTAACGGCTTCAGGTAATTCGAGGATGTTAAAACCCGGGCAGCAAGCTAAGCTGTATAGTGGTAAAATACAGGTTAATGAAACAGATCCCGAGCTTGCCGTGGCCTGGAAAAACAATGAATTTGTAGTGGAGAGTGAACACATTGAAACCATTATGACAATGATTGAGCGTTGGTATAATGTAGAGGTCGTTTATATCGGCGAAAAAACCAACCAGCGGTTCAGTGGTAAAGTGTCCAGGTTTGATAAAATGTCAAAAGTTCTTGAAATCGTAGAATCAACCGGAGAAGCCCGTTTCAAAGTCAGTGGAAGAACCGTATATGTATCAAAATAATACCTAAACTCATAATTAACAGAATACTAATCTCTAACTAAACTGCATGAAAGAAAACTATACTAACTAAAATGTTTTAAACAAAACCAGGCTCCGATTAGCCATCAGAACCTGGTAAAAGTTTGGAGCATCCGATTGAAAATCAAACTAATAACCGCAGCCCTCTATACGGTCCAACGCAAAAGAGGCTGCTTAACCAAACCGACTACTAATGTATCAAAAATCAAGCAAACTAGGTATGCCTAAATGGCTGTGCCTCAAATTATTGTTAATCATGCGCTTAACCATCGTAATATTAATAGCATGCTTTATGCAGGTAAGTGCATCAAGTCTTGCTCAAAAAGTGACGCTAACCAAGTCAAGTGCTTCACTCCGGTCTGTCTTTAAAGAATTGAACCAGCAGACAGGTTATAACTTTTTTTATACAGACAATTTGTTGGAAAATTCGTCTCCGGTAACCATCAACGTTAAAGATGCTGATTTACCCGCTGTACTTAACCAGATTTTTGCCAGACAAAACCTGGATTTTACGATACACAACAAAACGGTGGTGATCAAAGCAGGTACACCGGCCAGACAGGAAGTGATTTCCGGTTTCGTAGGTGATGCCAAAGACCGCAAGCCCATTGTAGGTGCTACGGTCTCAATTAAGGGAACAAAGTCTGCAGTCCAGACGGATAAAAATGGAAAATTTACCATCAGCATTTCTGCAGGCGCAGAATCTTTGGAATTCAGATTTATAGGCTATAAGACTGTTAATGTACCCATCACGCCTAATTCAAATTATTCCATTTACATGGAGGAGGATCAGCTCACACTGAATGAGACCGTTATTACCGGTATGGTAGACAGGAAGGTAAGTACCTATACCGGAGCGGCTAAAACCATGACCGGAGCCGAACTTAAGGCTGTAAGTCCGGTAAATGTATTTGCCGGTATTGCTGCCCTCGATCCATCATTCAGAATTATTCCCAACAATAAAATTGGAGGTAACATCAATGCTTTGCCTGAAATTACCATGCGTGGGCAAAACTCCTACCCAACACTGGGTTCGGAACTTGTTGGAAATCCAAATACGCCCTTATTTATTCTTGACGGATTTCAGGTTTCATTACAAGCCATCACAGATTTAGACATGAATCAAATTGCATCTGTTACTTTGTTAAAAGATGCTTCTGCTACCGCAATGTATGGTTCACGTGGGGGTAATGGTGTAATGGTTGTTACCACAATTCTCCCGCCGAGGGGAAAAGTAGAAGTTTCCATCACCAATAACTTCACTTTAGCATCACCTGATCTTTCTGTTTACCATATGCTGAATGCAGAAGAGAAACTGGATTTTGAACGTCGTGTAGGTTTTCTAAACACTTATTTTGGGCAGGCCATTAATGCCGAACGGTATAAAGCTGTGGTGAGCGGTGTAAATACAGACTGGAAATCTATTCCCGTTCAAACAGGCATTAACAACAGAACAAACCTTTCGTTACGTGGTGGCGACCAGTCGCTGACTTTCAACCTTACGTTCAGCGGCAATTTCTTACAGGGCGTAATGAAGGAGCAGGACAGGAAAAATTATGCGGGAAGTTTTACGCTGAGTTATAAGACCAATAAATTAACGTTCCAGAATAATACGATTGCTACCCAGGTTATTTCGAATGACTCGCCTTATGGGGAATTTAGCCAGTACCTGGCTTTAAATCCATACTGGAAACCATACGATGAAAACGGTAATATAAATAAGTACCTGGAGAACATCAATCTTGGCTTCGGTGTAGGCAGTTCTGTTGTCTTAAATCCCTTAATGGATATTAATTATAATACCATTAACAACAGAAATAAGAACTTTAATTTAAGGAACAACACCACCATTCGTTACGACTATAGTAAGTCGCTATGGTTCACCGGTGCATTGGGCATCACCAAAGTGAACGGTACGATAGATAATTTCTACTCCGCTTTAGACAGCCGTTTTAATGGCATTTCAGATATAAGTGCAAGAGGTACCTATTCGAAAGACAATAGTGATGCTTTTACCATGGATGGCACAGGTGCTGTGAACTACAACAAGAATTTTGGAAAGCACGGTGTTACCGTGTATGCAGGATTCAGGCTTGCCAGCACCAAATTCAATTCATATAACGTAACAACGCAGGGTTTCCCTTTCGATCGTCTGGATAACATCCTTTTTGCCGCACAGTATATGGACAGCAGGCCTACCGGAACTGAAAGTACAATTAACAACCTTTCCTATACAGGAAGTGCGAACTACTCTTATGATAACCGGTATTTTACCGATTTTACCTATACAAGAGATGGTTCTTCTGCTTATGGAGTAAATAATAAATTCGGTAATTTCTGGTCTGCAGGTTTAGGATGGAACATTAACAATGAAAAATTCCTGAAGGATAGCAAAACAATTAACCTTTTGAGGATTCGCGGTAGTTACGGTTCTACAGGTACATCTGTACAGGATCCTTATGCTGCACAATTCAGATATAACCTGGGTACGTCCACAGGTTATTTCGGTGAAGTAGGGGCTTTTCCCGGCGCATTGGGCAACCCGAACCTGAGCTGGCAGCAGGTACTGAAATCGAATATTGGTATTGCTTCCGCATTTCTGGATAACCGTTTAACTTTCAATGCAGAATTTTATAATGAAGTCACGCAGAATGCGCTGACCACAGTTTCGCTGGCACCCAGTACTGGTTTCCCTTCGTACACCGAAAATTTAGGTAAGATTCAGAACAGGGGAATGCAAGTCGACCTCGGTTATACCATATTATCTAACCCTCGTAAAGGTTTAAAATGGAATGTTTCAGTGAACGCAGCCACTAACAAATCGGTATTGAAAGAACTTTCAGGTAAGCTTAAAGCCCTTAACGCCGCATTAAATAAGAATAACGCTGATCAAACAACCGAAAATGTACAATTTATTGAAGGACAATCAACCACAGCCATTTATGCGGTGAGGTCACTGGGTATTGATCCGGTTACCGGTCAGGAAGTTTACCTGAAAGCAGATGGTACCCCAACCTTTGTATGGGACGTTAATGATAAAACCTATGTTGGCGATACACGTCCTAAATGGACAGGTGCCATCAATTCAAATTTCCTGTATGCAGGTTTTGCCTTAAATTTTAGCTTCAATTATAATTATGGTGCTGACCTGTATAACAGTACGTTATTAAATAGGGTGGAGGCTGTAGATGCACGTAACAACGTAGACCGCAGAGCCTACGACCTGGGCTGGACCGGACCCGGAAGTTTGAGCCCTTACCGCAGAATTACAACCTTCCCGACACCAACAAAGCTTACCTCACGCTTTGTTCAACGCGATAATAACATTCAGCTCAGTTCCATAAACTTGAGTTATCAGTTCAAAACCACATTTGTAAAAAAATTAGGTTTACAGAACCTTAGCGTGAGTGCCACAACGAATAACCTGGGCACTTTTAGTTCAATTGAAATTGAACGTGGTACAGATAATCCTTTTGCCAGAGAATATACATTTGGTTTAAGTGCAAGATTTTAAGTTCAAAAAAACATATTCATATCCCAATGAAAAGAACAACATTAATTATAGGAATCCTGGCAATAGTTGCGGTGTTTTCCGGTTGTAAGAAATTTTTGGATGTAACGCCGAAAACGAGTCTGGCTGAAGAACAGCTGTATACTTCAGAAGTTGGCTTTCAACAGGCTTTGTCGGGTGTTTACGGAAAACTGGCCGGAACTAATCTTTACGGAGATAACCTGTCTATGGGCTTCGTTTCTGCCCTGGCACAAAATTATTCAACACTCAATATCAGTGCAGCCGTTTCGCTGCAACAAACACAACTTCTTAACTACGCTTCAACGGAAGTAATAAATTATACCGATTCCATCTGGTCTTCCAGTTATAGTGCAATTGCCGCTGCGAATAAGATAATTGCAAATACCGCAATAAACCGTTCTGTGTTAAGCAATAATTCATATGCACAGCTGCGCGGCGAAGCCTTGGCCTTAAGGGCATTTTTACATTTTGATTTATTGCGTATGTTCGGTCCGGAGTACACGGCAGGTGCAAACCTGAAGGCCATCCCTTATAAAAAAGATGTAAACGAAAATGCAATTATTCCTTCTACAACTGCTGATGTGGTTAAATTTGCATTAGCCGACTTGAAAGAAGCAGCAGATTTACTACAACCGGTCGACCCGATCGTGACCAGCGATTTAAGAAGCAGACGAAATAAGCTGAATTATTACGGCGTAAAAGCACTGGAAGCCAGAATAAGACTATACAGTGGTGATAAATCAGGTGCTGCTGCAGCAGCAAATGTAGTAATCAGTTCAGGTAAATATGCATTCGTAACCCAGGCTGCGGCCGGTGCCATTAGTTCAGGTTTAACCGTACGAGACCGACTATATTTCAATGAACAGGTATTTATGATCCGGGTTAGGGATATATTGCCTACTGTACAACGCTATTTCCGGTTTAGAGGTAGTTTAGATCAAAGTCTTACGCGTAGCCCTGCTAACTTTGCTACGCTGTATGAAACTTCATCCGGCGGCGGTTCAGACATCAGGTACGTTTACCGTATCGAACAGGATGGCGGAAATTTATTCCCTTCTAAATTCTGGCAAGCCTCCGATGCTACCACTACAATTAGTGACAACTTACTGGATCAGTATGTTCCAGGCATACGCCTTGCAGAAATGTATTATATCCTCGCTGAAACAGCGGAAACACCGGCTGCAGGTGTGAGCTATTTAAATACAGTGCGTCAAAACAGGGGCATCTCTAACTTGGCAACAACCATTACAGCTACAGATCTTACCGCTGCAATCACTAAGGAATACCAGAAAGAATTTTATGCAGAAGGACAGTTGTTTTTCTACTATAAACGTATTAAGGCAACGAGAATGCAGTTTCGCAACATCAATATGACACCGGCGGACTACAAACTACCTATTCCAGATAGAGAACTTCAATTTAATCCGAATTATGGAAACTAATCAAACGCGTATTATGAAATATTTATTATATATAATGATAGTGGTCTGTCTTTTTTCATGTAAGAAAGAAACCGTTGAGACCTATCAGGGAAAGGATGGCGTGAGTTTCTTTGCCTACACTTTCGAACTTTTACATACCACAGCTGTTAGAAATTACTCTTTTGCCTTACAGGCAACTCAAAAGCAGAGGGATACCCTATTTATACCCATGCGCATTACCGGGAAGCTAACCGATCAGCCACGTACGGTAATGTTGAAAACGGCTCAGGGAACAACCGCTACCGCGGGAGTAGACTTTGAGCTGAAAGAATTCACCGTTCCGGCAGGCGCATCGAAATTTGATTATCCCCTGATATTACTCAATTCTGCTGGAATGGCCAAAAATGTGTACAGAATTGTATTGGAGCCAGCAGAAACTAAAGACTTTATTTTGGGTACTTTGGGCCAGACTCCAAGGACCAACACTACCCAGCCGGAGGAAAACTTCAGATACCTGAAGGTAGATGTAACCAGCCAGTACATCGAACCAGCTTATTGGATCTACCTCCTTCAGGATTTCGGGGAATTCAGTGCCGTAAAATACAAGTTCATGGTGAAGACATTAGGTATTACTGATTTTAATTACGATAAAATTGGTTCTGATGGTTTATTGAATTTTCCGGTTACACTAAGGAATGCACTGGCCGCTTATGAGGCTGCAAATGGTCCATTGTTAGATGAGAACGGTCAGGAAATATCGTTCCCTTAATTTAAAATATTATGCATTTAAAATACTTTTTAAAGCTCAGTCCAGTTTTTATTGTCATTATGCTGGCATTTGCTGCCTGTAAAAAAGACAATCAATCGTTTAAATATGATCAAATCAACGACATTAAAATAACTGATGCAACGATAGCTTTTACGGTTTCTCAACTGGATTCATTAATCATCACGCCAACTTTGTCGCAAACAATGCCCGAAGGTGATTCATTTACCTATAGCTGGAAACTTAATACAGCAACAGATACAACAACAATTGCTACAACAAAAAATCTCCGCATCAAAGTAACATTAAGCCCTGGCCTTTATCCGGTAATATACAAAGTGAGGAGCAATAGAAATGGTATTTATACGCTAAAGCAATATACCATCACTGTCAACGGCGCCTATCCGGACGGCTGGTATGTTCTTAACAGTAAGGATGGAAAAGGCAAAGCTTCTTTGATTCGTACGGATGATGTGATTTTTGATAACCCAATGGAAGTAGCCAATAATAAAACCTATCCGGGGAAACCATTAGCCTTATATAATTTTGCAAAAGGTAGCTTCTTTTATTATTTCACTGACCAAAATGTGTATCGCTTTAACATGAATGACTGGTTGGAACTTGGTGATAGAAGTTCGATACTTCCGGGATTGGCAACACCACTTCCATTTAAGGCAGCACCGGCATTTATAATGAATACCTCAAAATTTGAGCAGTATGTTGTCGCAGATGGTAATTTATATGTTGGCGTTTCAGGAACAAACGCGGAGAATCTGAAGCCTTTATCACAACGCATTCCCGGTAATTATGATTTATTCCCGGGCGTTTTCCCCGGCAATTTTAACACCACCTATTTTTATGATAATACAACAATGAGTTTTATGGAGATGGGCATATTGTCAAGAGTTCTACAACCGTCTCGTGCAACACCATCTAGGCCTTTCGATATGGCAAATGTGGGTAAGAAAATGATAGCCTATGATCGTGGGGTAACAACCTTATCTCAGGAAGGAATTGAGTGGTATTACATCATGGAAGATAATAACGGCCGTTACCTGATGTCCCTGACTGGTGACTCTGATAATAGTTTCCCTGGAGTTAATCAAAAAATGATGAACAGTCCGGAAATAGGTAGTGCAACGAACTTTGCAACCTCATCTATTTTAAAACAACTCTATTACACGGTTGGCAATAGGGTTTATTTGTACGACATGCTTGCAAACGCCGCACGTCTGATTTACACTTTCCCGGCAGGCTATGCAATTAAAGACATTGAAATGTTGCGTAGTACCAGTAAACAATTGGTGATTGGCGTGAACAACGGTACGGCTGGTGAAGTGTATTACTTCAGCATCAATGGCCAGGGCGAATTTACCAATGCTACTTTTGCTAAGAAATTTACAGGCTTTGGTGAAATTATACAAATAGCACCTGCCAGACAGAACCTGTAGACTCCAATTGAATTTTAAATAATTATTTAACATATACATTATGAAAAAAATAGTCCTGCTCCTAGCAATTCTGGCTATAGGAAAGTCTGCATTTACCCAGCAGGCGCAACCGGCTTATAAGGCAAGTCTTGATTCTTTGAAGATCTTCATCGATCTTTCAAAAAAAGAGGCCATTCTTAATCGCCTGGTCAAGGCCCATCCGAAAGATAATTTTGACCCATCCAGGGCTATATTGGTTGATAACTTTGTGATTGCAAAAAACTCAGCTAAGGCTTTACATTATTTCAACCAGATTCAACAAACCGCACGGATCATGTATGTGGAAAACGTTGCAACAGGGATAATGGCTTACGATCTGAAAGCTGCTGAAACATTGCTTGGACAAGAATTGAATAACCCAAAAAATGCGAAAGAGGAGCGGTTGTACCTATTACAGCTGTATAGTCAGGTAATGGATAAAATGGGCAATCACGCCAAAGCTTTTGCCGCCATTAAGGAGTGCTATGAGCAGGCGACCAGGAAAAGTGCAGGCTTGACCGCACAATATTATTATTTGATGAGCAAAACAGGCCGGTACCAGGAAGCACTTCCGGAGCTGGAAAAAGCAGTTTTGTCAGGCTTGGCTAATGATGATTATAAAAATGAACTGAAAAATGCTTATGAGAACATTCATCCGGGAAAAGATTCAAATGTTTACCTGGCTGCTTTAACCAAGCAGTTTGACGACAAATATAAGGCAGAAATAGCAGCCAAAATGATAGGAGAGCAGGCACCTGAATTTAAAGTCAAAGATATAAATGGTAAAGAAGTATCCTTATCAGACTTTAAGGGAAAGACCATTGTGCTTGATTTTTGGGCAACCTGGTGCGGACCTTGTAAAAAATCACTTCCGGCGATGCAAATGATGGTTAACAAATATAAAAACGACCCAACGGTAAAGTTTTTGTTTATACACACCTGGGAAACGGTTTCAGACCCAAAATATGATGCGGTAAACTATTTATTGACCCATAACCTGGATTTGCCTTTGTATATGGATACTAAAGATCCCGTTACAAAAAAGAATCCTGCAGTATCGTCATTTGACGTATCGGGAATCCCCGCAAAGTTTATTATTGATGGCAATGGTAAAATACGCTTTAAGGAACTTGGATTGCTTTGGCCAAATGAGGTAGCCGTCAGACAACTTTCAACCATGATAGAGATATCGAGGTAAAGTTAGGCAGCCCAATATGGCTGAACCATACTTTATTAAACCCTCATATGCCGAATGGTATATGAGGGTTTTTCTTTATGAATTAAATGTAAGTATGTATTTATCTTTATCCAGGTGGATGATTTCCTTTAATGCAAAATAGCATCTTTAACAGATTTTTTGCCGCTTTCTGAATAAATTATCTTAGATAACCATATTTTAGCCAATTGCTAAAAGTTAGCATACTTATGTTTTGCCATGAATTTCCCTTAACTGTCATTTTATTGCTGTTACTTTCATGACAGATATTTTTGTGTTTATTTTGCCATAAAGCGATTAGCGGGAAGCTTGATCAAAAGCGTACTCAATTAAGGAGAGAAGTGGCTTAGCCGGATAAAAAGTTAACTATGATTCAGAATTTATCTATTAAAGAAATAGAAACTACCAAAAAGGTCTTGCCCATGATATTGGCCACTGCAATTTTTATGCAGATGCTTGATTCAACAATCCTGAATACCTCTCTTCCGTCCATTGCGAAAGATCTGAATGAATCTCCGCTCAATATGCAAAATGCAATCATTGGTTATGTACTTACGCTAGCTGTTTTTATGCCGGTTAGTGGTTTTCTCTCAGATAAATTCGGTACCAAAAAGATATTTATTTTTGCCCTCACACTCTTTAGTGTGGGATCGCTTTTTTGCTCGCTCTCCGGCAGTCTGACACAATTGGTCATTTCCAGAATGATACAGGGGGTAGGTGGAAGTCTGATGACGCCGGTTGGAAAACTGGCTTTGGTAAAGACCTTTCCAAAAAAAGATTTATTGAAAGCTATCAATTTCGCGATCATCCCTGCCCTCATCGGGCCGGTATTGGGCCCCCTGGTTGGGGGTTACATGGTAGATTATCTCTCTTGGCACTGGATTTTTCTGATCAACATTCCCATGGGCCTGGCGGGCATTTTTCTGAGCTTACGGTATATGCCAGACTATCGCTCCCCTGTAATTGATTTTGATTTAAGGGGCTTTCTCATTTTTGCCGCAGCTTCATTATTGCTTTCCATCTCTCTTGAATTATTTGGAAACGCACATTATATTACACCCGCCCTTGCCATTCTGTTATTTGGTATGGTGATGTTGTATTTCTACTATCGGCATGCTACAACAGATAACAATCCTATTTTCCCTATCAACCTGTTTAAGGTTAGAACATTCAGGGTAGGGATACTGGGCAATCTGGCGACCAGGCTGGGCATCAGTTCTATACCGCTTCTATTGCCCATGATGATCCAGATTGCCTATGGCCAGTCTGCTGTAATCTCTGGCTGGATTGTGGCTCCAATGGCATTAACGGCAATTATTGCAAAATCAACAGTAATAAAAATTCTGAATAAATTTGGTTACAGAACCACATTGATGGCGAATACCTTTATCATTGGTGTTTTGATCTGCTTTATGGCTATACCCGCAACTGGAGCGTCCATCTATTATTATGTACCCATTATTGCCGTATTGGGATTTTTCAACTCCATACAGTTCACCGCGATGAACACCATTTCGATTGCAGATTTGCGTGAATATCATACCAGCAGTGGCAATTCTTTGATTTCAGTGAATCAGCAGCTGGCTATTGGATTTGGTGTTGCCTTTGGACTGATCGTGCTGAAGGCATTCAGGGGGGATGTAAAACTGATACATGATGACATCCATTATGCGTTCAGGTATACTTTCCTGGTAGTAGGCATTTTGACAATTTTATCTGGTTTTATCTTTCGAAGACTGCATTTTAAAGACGGTGAGAATTTAAAATAAGCCGACAGTGACCTGGATTTGTTTAAGTTTTGGCTTTTAAGCATTCATTTTATGCTAGCAATCTTTACAGTAAGGATTGCCAGCATGATAGATTGCTTCGTCCTTCCTTTGGAGCCTATCAATGCTAACCTGTCGAAGGACTTATGAAAAAGTTCTTCGACAGGCTCAACGTGACGAGTCTTAATAAAAATTAATAATCATGTTAAAGCTTTTTTCGTAGCACAGGGCTTAATTAACGCGTTCAATTGTAGATACTTTTACCACTGGAACATCAATTTTCTGTGGACTTTTTATTTCCAGTGAGCTGTTTTTCTGGATTGGAAAAAATACTTCAGTCATCGCCGTAAGTCCATCATCTGCAAATAGTTCTACAGATGTGGCATCAATAAAGACGATTATTTTTTTATGATCTGCAGCTGAAATCCGCGGTGAAAAATGTTTTTCAGCAAAACTTTTTTCAAATGCACCATTACCTGCATTACTGCGGTCGATAAAATAACCTTTGTTCTGTTCGAAACCGATAATTAGCTTCTGATTTTTTCCGTCTCCAAGTTCAATGCTGAAGTCACCAGGACTATTAATCTGCAGCTCAATCCTGGTGCCTTTTCCTTCAGTTAATCCCGTAGAAAGATCTAATGAATTAATTCCAGTCAATCCTTTGCGTTCAAATACCACCTTTTCCAGTTTCGACAATTCAGTAACAGGATTTGAAGCAAGATATACCTCTCCATTAACTTTTTTAAGGGTCAAATCGCGGGGTAGGGTGGTAGCGCCACGCCAGGCCGTAGTTGGTACCACATTGGCGTAATTCCAATTGTTCATCCATCCCATCAGCACTTTTCTTGCCCCTGTATTGGAGAACGTGACACCCGCATAATTGTCCGTGCCATAGTCCATCCATTTTTGCTTTTCAGCATCAGGTTTAAAAGTTTTTCCGTCAAAATCACCCGTAAAATACTGTGTGGCTGAACCACCATTTGGCCCGCCCGGGTTGATGCTCACCAGGAGTACCCAATGTGTTTTACCATCAAGTTCGAGTGGGAATAAGTCAGGACATTCCCAAACACCGCCGTGTGCACCCAGCTTTTCGCCAAACTCGCTTTCCTTGCTCCATTTCTTTAAATCAGGAGAAGAATAAAATGTGATCCGGTCTTTGGTGGCCAATGTCATGATCCATTTTCCGGTAGCCGCATGCCACATTACCTTTGGATCCCTAAAATCCCAGATGCCCGGATTAGGAAGAACAGGATTTCCAGTGTACTTCGTCCAGGTTTTACCTTCATCAAGACTATAAGCGAGACTTTGATATTGGTGAAGTCCTGTCTTCTGATCTTCAATTTTCTTGTTGTGGTGCGTAAATATCGCTACCATGGCGTTTTTCCCAAAACCCGCCGTATTATCTTTATCGATGACCGCACTTCCAGAGAATATGGTTCCAAGGCTATCCGGATACAAGGCGATGGGCTGCTCTTCCCAATGAATCATATCCTTGCTTATTGCATGGGCCCAGTGCATAGGGCCCCAAACGGTAGAATCGGGATTATACTGAAAAAACAAATGATATTTTCCATTTAAATAGACCATTCCATTTGGATCGTTCATCCAATGGGCTTTAGGTGTAAAGTGGTATTTCGGGCGATAGGGTTCCATATCTGCGCTTTTTTGATGCACCATTCTCGTTGACGTACATCCATAAAAAAAAGATGCAACGAGTAAACCAAAGTATAAATTTCTTTTTATTGCCATTTTTATAAGTTTAAAATATAATTAAAATGATTAGTGCTTACCATATGCTTTTGAGTTTCCATGCCTGGATATTTAATGTTGTATTTCCACCCTCGGAAAAAGTCTCCAGACCGGTTTGAGCGTCAGCAGCAAAAGTTGTGGCACTTACCACATTTTCTCCGTCATTTGCGAATATTTCAATTGAGGATCGATCGACAAAGATATGTAAACGAAGGCTGCCTTTATCCAAAGCTAAGGGTACAGCATACTTTTTTGCAAATGATTTTGTAAAAGCGGTATCTGTATTGAAGTTGGTACAGTTGCGCCGGTCTAAGGTAAGTTCACCAAGCTGCGGATCGTACCTGAGTGCTAATTTTCTGCCTTCACCAACGAATAGGTTCAATCCAAAAGCCTTAGCGGTTCCGGGGGTAAATGTGGCATCAAGTTCATAAGAATTTACGTCGGGCTTAAAGTTTTTTAAAGATTGGAGACCTTTTAGCTGTAACTGTTGGTGAATACCGCTGTCGCGAAGTTGGGGGAGCTGCGGTATCGGCTGCTGAAAAACCCTCCATCCGGATGGCATCTCTCTCAAAGTCATCACCCTGGGAATAGATTGAAATCCCTTTCCCCATTTTGACGGTGCCTTGCGTGCATAGTCCCAGTTTCCCATCCAGCCGATGGCATGAACGGTGTCGGTCAGTCCGTTTTTGATGTCATAATCCCTCCAGGTTCTGATCGCATAATAATCAGGTCCGTAATCCAGCCACAAAGCATGTTCAAGGTGTTGATTGCTCAACTGATCTGAGAACACGATATGATCAATAGCGATGAATCCGGTAGTCGTATCTTTGCTCAAATCTACAAGCTCTAGTTGTGCTTTTTTACCCATCCAGGATCGTACATCCCATCCATTCCATTTAAATACCTTGGTATTATCACCATGAGTTGTCTTTACTACCTTGCCATCTACCAAAAGGTTTATACAGGTACTATCCTGGTGATTTCCACCAATCAGCAAAAAATTAATGGCTTTTGTGCTGATGGTGAAAGGCTGGGATTTTGACCGAAAAACTGTTGCAGAAGCATTTTCGGTACTCAGGTAATGCTTACCTAGATAATCAGTCACACCAGATACTTTGTTTTCATGCTCTTCCGCAAACTTCGGCCATTTTAAATTTTTGCCCTCAAAATCCTCAAAAACAGATCCTTTAATACCTTGTCCAACACTAAGGTATTCTGCAATTTTTTTATCCGTTACAAAAGTCTTCCCATTAAAATTGCCCACAAAATACTGTACCCGGTTCGGACCTCTTCCAATAATGAGCACCCATTTCTTCTCATTAGATCCTTCAATCGGAAGTTCGAAAAGATCAGGACATTCCCAAAATGAATTTTTGGCACCCAAGCCTTCAAAGCTGCTGCAAAATGCCCAGTTTTTGAGATCTGATGACTGATAAATATGAACCTGCTGCACGTCAGGCCGGGAAACGACCATCTTCCAGCTTTTGTCCTGTTCATACCAGAAAACCTGTGGATCCCTGAAAAACACTTTATTGATATCCAGAATCGGATTCTTTTGGTAATAGTCAAAACTTTGCCCCTCATTATTACTGATGGAAATGGCTTGTGTTTCAGGAAGTGAATCACCGGGAAGGTGTTTGGTGTAAAAAGCGATCATGCTATTCTTTCCAAATCCACTGGTGTTCATTTTGTCTACAACCACCGATCCGCTGAAGTAAGAAAATCCCATTCCTTCTTTCATAGGTCTGGGCATTTCCTGCCAGTGAACCAGATCCTTCGAAACCGCATGGCCCCACCAAAAAAGATGGTAGGTATTATTGTAATGAACAAGTCCATCCGGGTCGCCCATCCATCCTTTTGCAGGACTAAAATGATACATAGGCCGGTATTCCTGTGCTTTTCTATCGATTTCCTGGCCATTTACATAGCCGCTCAACAATAAAAACAGTCCAAGTACATACCGAAAATCAAAACCATATCCAGATTTATTGCTCATCATCTTGAGGATTAATGGGTTGATACTTTCAAACTAGTCACTTTTAACTCTAATCCAGTAGCAGTTAGCGACCATGACGTTCCTTTTGCACCATAACTTCTGTTGGTTAGTGCAACCTGGTCATTAAGATAGAGTACGATGATCGATCCATCCACGATAACACTAAAGTCGTATGTTTTTCCCTGTTCGAAAACAAACGGAACACGGGTAACTTCCTGGCCATTGTTATAGGCGGCAATACGTTTTGATGCCGGTTCGAACCTGATCTGGTAAGATCCGCTAAGATCAGTTTTTGCATTAAAGTTTAAGGAAGCCGTTCCGCTAAGATTGCTTAAAGATAGTTTTCCTTTAACCATAGTTGTTCCGTTAAGCGCTGCAAACCTGTATCCTGAAGCTGAAGAGGTTCCGGTTAGGGTGTAGTTGCCGGCCGATCCGCTAACGGTGCCGATCTGAGCGCTCACGGTAGCGTCAGCATCTTTACTGAAATAACTTTTTACGCTACTTGGGGCTTTCACCGCAAGCTTATCGTTACCCAGCTTAGTAATTTGCTGGCTGATAAGGTTTCCTCCCCAGGTGCGAACACCATTATCGTTTTCCGGACTGCGGCGGTGTGCCCAGCCGAAGGCATAACGTTCAGTACCATTACTTGCTGTTTTACCGGCATAAAACTGATGCCCGTCGAACATATCCATGCCATCTGTTGGCTTCAACCATGGCCCCGCTGAAGACGATGCTACCCTATAATGGGTTCCCGGACTTGTGCTCCAATCTTCTGCAAAAAGCATAAAATATTTGTCATCAATTTTAAAAACATCCGCACATTCGAGCATCAGGTAATCACCTTCAACCGAAAGAGGCCCCCTTAACTGCCAGTTATCACTTGCCGGATCGGCACTGGTGTAAACGAGAATTACACCTTTGTTGTCTTTTTGAGCACTCACCATCATCCAGTAGGTAGAAAATTCAGTATTGTAGAATACATAAGGATCTCTAAAGTCTGTTGTTGCATAACCGTCTGGTGCTTTTAGCGCAAAACCAGCCTTCTTTGTCCAACCGGTGGTTGTGCTGCTGGTGGCATACATAATCGCTTCGCGGGTATTGGCTGAAACCAATGCGCTGTTGTTATTCTGCAACCAGCTGTTATTTGCATTATAACCTGTATAGTAAAAGTAATTGGTATTTCCAGCCTTTACCATAGACCCTGTGCCAATGAGGTGATCTTGTGTAGATTTATTGCCATATGGAATCATCTCGCCATCATAGTTGAAATCGAGCAGGTTTTTAGAGCTCAGCTTATGGATCGCATGCTGACCAGTGCTGCTTTGCTTCACCTGATCCGGATCATCATGCAGAAAAAACAGTTCGAACTGCCCGTTCACATAGCTGGGCATCACATCTCCAACCCAACCCGTGGCCTGTCCTGTAGTAGAGTTCGGGCTTATCTGTGGTTTCGGGAAAATGTTAAATTTCTCTTCGCTAAAAGGTTCCGCCGGGGCGTAGGTTTTTTCTTTGGTGCAAGACAGGAAAAGCGAAATCGCCATTCCTGCTAATAATATTCTTTTCAATGCCATGTTATTTCACTATTTAATTGTGAATTATTTTTTTAGATAGTCGATCGCATTTTTAGTCAGCCTGCGAATATTCGTGATGAATCTATTACTTGTAGGTGCACCATTTTGAGGTTCGGAATACCAGTCGTAGGCACCAAAAGTGATAACCACTACATTTCCTAGGCCATTTGTTTGAGGCCATTCAGCAATGCCAACGCGGCCGTCAAGGTTATCATCCCATGCTTCAGATGCCAGGTTTATGCCACCAGTCTGCTGACGCCATCCTGCACCGTTCATGTAGCCTCCCCATTCCGGAAGAAACCACCAGGCTGTGTGGTTAAGCCTGAAAGTTCCCTTTTGCAGAAGGTTGGCCTTACCGGTTTCATAGGTTTCTAAACCCTGAAACAGGGGATGAGATTCCTTGCCTTTGAAAGAGATACCCCAATCGCTGCCATTTTCGATAAATCCATTCGGGAGAAAGTCGCCAAAAACATTATTTGGCCCTTTACCGGCTGGCACTACATCTAATGCTTCAACATACTTGCCGGCAAAAGAGGTTAACAGCAAACTTCCACCTCCATTCCGGTAAGCTTTCAGGGCCGTTAAACTGGCCGTACTGGTAGCCTGCGTTGGGAGGTCCTGTGCAGAATCGAAGTGCCACCAGATTACCTTATAGTTAGAAAGGCGTTTTCCGGTTTCTAAAGCACCAAATGAAATATAGTCTGCAGTAGGGTAGGTGGAGAAAAACCAGTCACTTGCTGCTTTTTCGTCAGGGTTCGTTATTGCCGATCTTGAACTTGCCGTGCCTAAAAATGCATATTCACTTACCGAATTGCTGATAAAGGTGACCTGGTAACTTGTTGTAAAATTGCCTTTAGTGAACGTATAGGTTACGGGTTGATTGAAATTCTGTGCTGTGCCACTTAGTGGGCTAACCACAACATCTGATTCTATGACTGGTTTAATTCCAGACAAATCTGTTCCATCGGGAAGGATTAACGTTGCGGTACGGTTATCGTGATTAATTGATGCCTTTAAGCTGCCTACGGAAACGCTTTTGAGTGGGGGCGTAATTTTCACCGTTGTTGAATAATCTTTGAAGAGATTTCCATTCACTACCCTGAAATCTACGACACCGGTAAAATTGATGGGTTTATTGAAATTCATGGAGCTTGTTGCGCCATCTGGCATTTCCAGCTTAGGCATCAAATTTGAAATATCTGTGCCAAAAGGAACATTAACGCTTATCGCACCTGTTTTTTGGTCGATAGTAGCAGCAATACCATTAATCGAATAAGACATGAGTTGTACCTGACTGTCAAGTTTAAAATCATTGTTCTTATCCTTTTTGCAGCCCAGGATGGTTAAGGCCATTACAAAAGCAAAAAATGCTTTCAATATTTGCTTTAATTTCATTTTCTAATATTTTAACGGTTTAGTAACCTGGATTTTGAACATAGTTGTTTTCACTAAAGAATATCTGGTTCTGAGGAATTGGCAGGTATTCGTCCCTTCCTTTTGTAAATCTCGCACTCGTAAAGATGCTTCTGAAGCTTTTTTCCGAATCAAAAAAGGAGTTGATCACCTGATCGGCTACGCCCCATCGGATGAGATCAAAAAACCTTTCTCCCTCCAGTGCCATTTCTAAACGGCGTTCAAATCGCAGGGCTTTTCTGGCGTTTACCTGATCCCATACTATATTTGTTCCCGGAACATATTGCTGTACGTTGTATCTGGAGGTGGGCTGTCCGTTGGCCATCACCAGTTTTGCCGTGCTTTTAGATGCCCGGTCTCTTATCGCATTTATGATTGGTAAAGCTTCACTTTGCCTGCCCAGTTCAATCAGCGCTTCTGCTTTAAATAACATCACATCAGCTAATCTGATCATAATTCTGGCTTTTGTATTGCCGAAAAACGGAGCAACATTTATAAAACAGTCGCAATCAGGGGATACGTTTTCTTTCATCGAATTATAAGTTCCGTACAGCGGAATATTCCTGCTCCAACTTGCCGTAACCACTCTTGTCGGATCATATTTCCATGGCGCTCCGGGTCTGGATATGGTATGGTCTACTCGTGGATCGACTGTGTTTGTAGCGAAATCGACATTCTGTTGGTTGAAAGTATCAAATAATGGTATTCCGGTGGTTGTTGTTCTGAAAGCATTCATCAGCGTTTGTGACGGTTTTTGGAAATCGCAGCATCCGATACCTTGTGGTACCGTAAGCATATCACCGAAGTTCACCCGGCCTCGTCCTGCGCCATCATTACTGGAAAACTGAACAGACATAATTGCTTCAATGCCATTCTCGAATGCTCCTGACGTGAAATTATTTGCAAAATCTGCCTGTAGCTTATAGGATGAAGCCAACACCTGATCTGATGCATCAATAACCTGCTGCAACCTGTTCTGGTCGATTCCTGTTACAGCGTGTGTTGTATTCTGCGTGTACGCCTGGAACAAACGTGTTTTCGCTAAAAAAGCGTAAGCCGCAAATTTGTTGGCTCTTCCGATCTGTGGTTGGGTTGCAGGTAGTGCCTCAGCAGCCGCCTGGAAGTCACCGGCAATCTTCTCCAGAATCTGATCCCTGGTTAGTGCGTTGTTCTTTATATTTTTGTATTCATCTGAAGGTACTGTATCATCAATATACGGGATATTTTTAAACAGGTTCTCTACCATCAGGTACCAGTATCCGCGTAAGAAACGAAGTTCGGCTAAACGGGTTTTAACCAATGGATATTCCGCTTCGCTAAATTTGCTCAGCACCCTGATGCCTTCATTTGCACGCCTGATGCCTACATAGATGTTAAACCAGATGACATCATAGTTCCATTGATCCGGTCTGGAGGCAATAAAAGTCTCCATATTATGGAAAACATCTCCATCATTGATGCCACCACCGCCTTTATAGGCATCATCAGCGCGGATATTTCCATACTGGTACATGCTAAATGCCCTGTTAATTTCATCGTTTCCTAGTTGTGAATAGGCTGCGGTTACAAATCCCTCGGCTTGTGCCGGAGTGGCAACCTGGTTTTCGTTAAGCGAACCTTTGGGTCCAACTTCAAGTGCTTTTTTGCAGCCTGTGGCTAATATCAGCGAGACAGCAAGGGTGATTATATATTTTTTCATAATAAAATCTTCAATTATTTAAAATCTTACATTAATTCCGGCGGTGACAACCAGTGGATTAGGGTAGCCAAACCCAGGAGTTTCCGGATCCAGACCGGTGAAGGATTTTGACTTCATTAAAATGGCTAAATTATCTCCTCCTACGTACACACGAAGATTTTGCATTTTTAACTTGCTGATTAGCTGCTTATTAAATGTGTAGCCAATTTGCGCATTTCTCAGTTTCAGATAAGATCCATTTTCTATAAAATAGGTTGAAAGACGGGATTCGAAATTATCATCTGTCAGTGCCACTGCCGGAATATCGGAGTTCGGATTGGAAGGTGACCAGGCATTTAATAGTCTTGCCCCTTTATTTGAGGAGGACTCAATGGCGCTCCAGAAATCCGTATATGATTTGGCCTCATTTAATATAGCAACATCACCTATGCCCTGCAGAAGAAAAGAGAAATCAAAATTTTTGTAGTTGATGTTTGCATTAAAGCCATAAGTATATTTTGGCAAAGGATTTCCGATCCAGGTACGGTCATTTGCATTGACAACGCCATCATTGTTTAAATCCACATAGCGGATTCGCCCAAGTCCCTTGTTGGGCTGTGCAGCATGATTATCTACTTCAGCCTGCGTTCTGAAAAGACCATCGGCAACATAACCAAAGAATGATCCAAAAGTTCTTCCCAGGATATTCTGTCCCTGGCCATCACCTCCGTAGGCGTTTACAACTGCCGGAGGCAAATAGGTAACCTTATTTCTAACCATATCGAAATTACCGTTCACATCGATGCTTAAATCATCCGTTAAGCTGCTTTTGTGCCCCAGGGATAATTCAAATCCACGGTTTTGCATGGATGCCCCGTTTACATAGGTATTACCGCCTTCTCCCAACACACCAATATATGGAGGAAGCAATAAGATGCCGGTGGTGTTTTTAAGGTAATAGCCAATGCTACCATACAATTTTTGTTTCCAGAGCGAAAAGTCGAGGGCGACATTGCTCATTTCTGTTGCTTCCCAACGCAGGTTTGGATTGGCATTCTGAGACAGATAAAACCCTGAAGGAAGCACGCCGCTTTTGTTACCATTAATATCATAAGAAGTGATATTGTAGTTAGACAGGTAAATATTATAAATTGCGTTATTGTTAATTTCCTGGTTACCGGTTTTTCCCCATCCTGCATGAAGTTTCAAATCGTCTACAATGGAGGTATTGTTCTTTATAAAAGATTCTTCGCTAATTCTCCAGGCACCTGAGAATGCAGGGAACCAGCCATATTTATTGTTCGCTCCAAACCTGGAAGAGCCGTCTCTTCTGATGGTTGCAGATAGGAGGTAGCGATCCATAAATGAATAATTCGCCCTGCCTATATAAGACATCAGTACGTTTTTTGCACCACTGCCGCTGTTGTCTTTTATGCCCGTACCCGCATCTAAATAAAGGTAATCAGGATCTTCTAAAACAAATCCTTCCCGTGATGCCATAAAAGTATTGTTATTTTCCACAAAGTGTTCTGTTCCTGCAAAAGCATTCAGGCGGTGATTGCCCGACTCCAGGCTGTAGTTCAGGGTATTGGTCCAGGTGGTTTTCACATTGTGTGTCTGGGTATTGATTACTTTGTTCACATCATTAACCAGGTAACCGCTCTGGTATTTTTTTTGCCAGTTCCTGCTGGTATAGTCACCGTAATCAATCCCGAAATTGGATTTGAATGTCAAACCCTTAGCGATTTTAACATCTGCAAAGAAATTACCAAATAACCTCATATAATCATAGCCATTTTGTTGATTATCTTCCAGTACCCGAACAGGATTCTGGCGATCGTTCATCCCATCAACAGGACCACCCCAGCCTATGCCATCTACGGTATGAACCGGTATAATAGGCAATGCCTGTAGTGCAGAATTAATAATGTCGGCAGCAACTTCTTTTGTTTTGGTTACGCTCAGGTTCTGACCTATCGTCAATCCACCATTGAATAACTTATAGTCTGAATTTATTCTCGCTGAAATACGGTTAAATCCGGTCGTTCTTACAATACCTTTGTTGTCAAAGTAGCCGAGTGAAAGTAAGTAGTGTCCGCTTTCAGTTCCGCTTGAAACCTGGGCATCATAGTTCTGAATAATACCAAGCTGAGATACTTCTTTAAACCAATCTGTATTTGAAGTGCGAAGGGTTTGTGTCGAGTTTAGAAATTCGGGTAAAAGTACCTTATTCAATACGGGCTGATTGGTGTTTGGATCAACCTTCCAGTCGAATTGATAACGCAATCCATTAGAATTAGGATCGAGGTTTTTGTTGACATAGGCCTGCCACAAAATTTTACCATAACCTTCTGCATCCAGCATCTCTAACTTATTGACATAAGTTGAAAGCGATGAATACGCATTCCCACTCAACTGTGTCTTACCTGTTTTTCCTTTTTTAGTCGTGATAACGATTACACCGTTTCCTGCCCTGGCACCATAGATACTGGCAGACGAAGCATCTTTAAGAATCTGCATGGATTCAATATCTGCCTGATTAAGTTCATGCATGCCTGATTTAGTGGGTACGCCATCAATAATGTATAGAGGGTCGTTGTTATTTAAAGTTCCGATACCCCTGATTCGAATGGTTGCCGGAGCGCTGGGCGCTCCGTTTCCTGTGATGTATACGCCCGCTACCTGGCCTTGCAATGCTTTCATTGGATTGGCTACAGATTGCTTTTTAAGTTCATCTACATCTACAATGGCCACATCACCTGTCAGATCTTTTTTCCTTTCCGTCTGGTAGCCCGTTACCACCACATCATTCAGGTTGGTGGCAGAGACTTCAAGTTGCGCGTCTACTACAGCGGTAGGGCCAACCTTTGAACTGACCGTCTGGGCACCCATGTAAATAAACCGGAGGGTTTGCCCCGCTGCAGCCTGGATTAAAAACTTCCCTTTTTCATCTGTTTGGGTGGACTTACCCGTTTCTACATTATAGACGGAAGCCCCCGGAATAGGTTTTGAGGATTTATCGGTGACCGTACCTGTAATGTTTCGGATTTGTGCATATGTACTTGCCATAAAGCAAAACACGAGAACACAGCAAAGTATTACTTTTCTCATAAAATATGGTTTATAATGGTTAGTTTTTTCTATATAATCAGCATTTGCCGGTTATAGTTTATTTGTTTTTTTAACCTCTAAGCAGCAGTATGCGCACTGTTACTGTCAGGTTTTGTCGTAAATAATTCGTTATAAAAGGCCTGGTATTCGTCAAAATTGTATTCAGGGCATCCGCCTTTCTTGGTTGCGATAAATGCACCCATCGCAATTGCTTTCTTCAGGATTTGCAAAGGTTGATCCCGGCGGTTGTGGGCCGCAATAAAGGCCGCTAGAAAGGAATCACCACTGCCAATGGTATCCTTTACTTTTACCTCATTTCCCCAAACATTATAGGTTTTGTCTAAATTATAGTATGAGGCACCAAACTCACCTTTGGTTACAATAACTTCTGGGATGTTAAACCGGTCTTGTATGAACCGTACTTTATCCGCTTCCCCTTTCAAAGAACCTCCGAACATGATTTGTACAATACCCAGTTCCGCCTCATTAAACTTGACAATGTCTGCTTTCGATAATAAATGACCTAATTGCGCCTGATTGATAAAAGGTGGACGGAGATTAATATCAAATACTTTAATGGCATCATTATCCAAAAGATGATAAAGGGTATTCCTTGAGGTTTCATTTCTGGACGCTAAACTTCCGAAAATAAAGTAAGTTGATGGTTTGATGTGCTGGAGCAGTTGCTGACTTTGATCAATAAAATCCCAGGCCACCGGAAACACGATCTCATAACTTACTTCATTGCCATTGTTCATTCTGGCCAGAACCTGACTGGTTTCATATTGCTTATCAACTTGTAAAAGCCCTGTGTTTATTCCCCAGTTTTCCATCAATTCAACAAGTTTCTGTCCATTTTCATCGTTCCCGATCCGGGTGATCAGACTTGAGTCCATGCCAAGCTTATTGAGGTGATAAGCAACATTCAACGGCGCCCCTCCAGGCTGTGGACCGTCTGGCAGTACATCCCACAGAATTTCTCCATAACATGTAGCTGGAGTAGAACTATAGTTTGGATTATTTATCATATTATTCATATATCAATTAATGCATCAAAACAACATTTTCTCCGATCTGCTCGAGTGACTTGCCTTTTGTTTCAGGCATCATTTTCCAAACGAACACCAACTGCAGGACCATCATTGCAGAGAAAAAGAAAAATATATTTGCACCTCCGAATGATTCTGCCAGGTAGGGAAAGCAAAATGCAATTAGTGCTGCCATTACCCAATGGGTAGAACTGCCGAGGGTTTGTCCTTTTGCCCTGACCTGATTGGGAAAGATTTCGGAAATGAATACCCAAATCACCGCGCCCTGAGAAAAAGCAAAGAAGGCAATGAAGAGCATGACATAAATCGGGATTTCGAAACCGCTGGATGAACCGCCCAGAAAAGCAAATGCAACAAGTCCAAGAGATACAATAAGACCTACAGAACCAATCAGCATCAAGGTTTTTCGACCAACTTTATCGATAATGTTAATGGCCAGTAGCGTGAAGATGAAATTGACCATTCCGATACCCACAGTAGATAAAAGCGAAGAATGTGCACCAAGTCCTGCCATTTCAAAAATTCTTGGCGCATAATAAATGATGGCATTTATTCCCGATACCTGGTTGAAGAATGCAAAAAGCACGGCGAGGATAACAGGTGTTTTGTACTTGCCTGAAAAAAGTCCGTCAGATGATTTATTTTGTTGCATATCCTGACCTGACTTCTGTATAGCGGCAAGTTCTTCATTGCAGTTTAGTGGATTGATGATACGCAGAATTTCCAGTGCTTTATCGTATGCACCTCGTTTTAGTATAAGCCATCTCGGGCTTTCGGGGATAAAGATAATCAGTACTAAAAAAATGATTGATGGAAATGCCTGAACGCCAAGCATCCATCGCCAGGAAGCATCACCACCCTGACTTAATAAATAGTTTGAAAGATAGGAAATCAGTATTCCCAATACCACATTAAACTGAAAAAGACCAACCAGTGTGCCCCGTCTGTGGGCGGGTGACACTTCTGATATGTAAATGGGTGCGGTTACAGAGGAGATGCCCACACCAAGTCCGCCAAGCAGGCGAAAGATCAAAAATATATACCAATTATCTGCAAGTGCAGTACCTACAGATGATAGCAGATAAGCCAGTGCTACAAAATAAAGTGTGTTTTTTCTGCCGAAATAATCAGAGGGACGTGATCCCACCAATGAGCCGATTACTGTTCCTATAAGTGCGATGGATATGGTAAGTCCGTGGGCGAATGCAGAGAGGTTCCAGAATTCCTGAATAGATTTTTCAGCACCTGAAATCACCGCTGTATCAAAGCCAAACAAAAAGCCGCCTAAGGCCACAACCATGGACCATGCCAGGACAGAGTGTTTTTTCATAAAAGTTTATTATTGGTTAAGGGTTGCAAATTATACCAAATGAGAAAAGCCTGCTATTAAAAATCTTTCAAAAACCTCTAAAAAATTAAATAACTCAACTATTTGTAAATCAGTGTATTAATTTAATTTATTGCTTCGGGATGCCCCATACTTTCAATATTTGAACACAATTCTTTAAATATGGTTACATGTCTGCCTGATGGGATTTATCCGGCGTTTCCGAAATTGAAAAGTAATCTCTAGCTTTAGTAGATGAATAACCAGATATTCTTTAAAACTTATCCAATACAACGTTTTAATATTTGCATTTCGAGCCTGATCTTTTGCCTGTTTTTTCTCACTTCCTGCTTCAAAAAACAGGAAGCGAAAAAGTTCACTATCGGTTTTTCCCAATGTGTAGGATCTGATTTATGGCGGAAGACCATGCTCGAAGAAATGAAAATGGAACTTTCCCTGCGTTCGGGAACCAACTTCATTTATATGGATGCGAACAACAGCAGCAAGAAGCAAATTCTACAAGTGGAAGAAATGATCAGTGATGGTATTGATCTTTTAATTATATCTCCAAATGAGGCTTCTCCCTTAACCGCTATTGTTGAACAGGTTTATGATAAAGGAATACCTGTAATTGTGCTGGATCGCAAAACATCCTCCACACAATATACCGCTTATGTAGGTGCAGAGAACTATCAGGTAGGAAAAATGGCCGGGCAATACATCAATAAACTGTTACATGGAAAGGGAAAGGTGGTTGAAATACTTGGACTGCCGGGATCTTCACCAGCCATAGAACGCGACAAGGGATTCTCTGATGAACTTCGTAATTTCCCGGGAATAAAGCTGGAATCGCAGCTTTATGGCAACTGGATCGCCGGCAGTACATACCAGGAACTGGGTAAAAACAAGGAAAAAATATTAGCCTCAGATGCCATCTTTGCTCACAATGATGTTATGGCCGCAAGTGCAAGAGCATTTCTTCGCTACCATAAATCAAGTAAACCCATCAAGGTAATTGGTGTGGATGCCCTTCCCGGTGCAGGCGGCGGACTACAGATGGTAAGTGATAAAAAAATTACAGCCAGTGTTTTATATCCTACAGGAGGAAAGGAAGCCATTAATATCGCTTTTAAAATTCTCAATAAAGAGCCCTTTTCAAAAGAAAACATTCTGCAGAGTTTAGTGATAGACAGTACATCGGTGCAATTAATGAAACTTCAATGGGCCAAGGTATCGAGTCAGCAAAAAGATATCGAACGCCAGCAAACGATGTTGGCCGATCAGCTCCAGATTTATGATAGTCAAAAGTTGGTGCTCAACATTATTGTCATTACCCTTGTTTTAGCCGTGATATTTGGCGGACTGGCATTCTTTTCCTTATTGGAGAACAGGAAAATCAACAAAAGCCTAGAACAAAAAAATGCCGAGATACTGGACCAACGCAATCAGCTGCTGGATGCTTCAGCAAAGATTGAAGCTGCAACCGAAGATAAGCTGAATTTTTTTACCAATATATCACATGAGTTCAGAACCCCTCTTACCCTGATACTATCTCCATTAGAAGATCTGCTTAAAAATAGCAATATCAATGCCGGAGAAAAAAGGGAACTTATCATGATCCAGAAGAATGCATATCGCCTCCTTAAGCTTGTGAATGAACTTATTGATTACAGAAAAATCGGGCATCAAAAATTCCAGGTACATCCAACCAGAAATAAGGTCCAGTCATTTTTAAATGAAATTGTAGAAAGCTTTCGCTACTGGGCATCAAAAAAAGATATTGCTTTAAAGCTTTCCGGACCTCAAGAAGATATTGTGGCCAATTTTGATACTAACATCCTGGAAAAGGTGATTTTGAATCTGTTAAGTAATGCATTGAAATTTACACCAAGTCACGGTAAGATACAGGTGAAATTATCAGGTGGAGAAAATGATTTTTCTATAGAGGTTACGGATAATGGTAGTGGCATGACTCAGGAGGAGGTACATCATGTGTGGGATCAGTTTTATCAATCCAATACCAATGAATCAAGAGGGTCTGGCCTCGGACTTTCTCTAACACGTGAACTCGTTTACTTACACGGGGGGACTATTGAAGTACAAAGCAGTAAATGGAAGGGAAGCACTTTCACGGTTGTGCTGCCTTATGGAAAAACGGTGATCGGAGAACATTTAGCCCTATATGCAGCTGACCGTAGCAGCACCTTAACTGAACAGGTTAAAGTTTTTATTACGCAGGATCTACCGGTTGAGGAAAAGCCACAAAATTTGATTCAGGAACATATAAAAGAGTACGCTGTCCTGATCATTGAGGATAACATCGATTTGTTAAATTATCTTCGTGAAAAATTTGCAGCCAATTATGAGGTTTTTACTGCATCTACTGGGAATCAGGGGCTGCATGAGGCTTTTGAGAAAATTCCTGATGTAATTGTTTCTGATGTAGTCATCCCCGGAATGTCGGGTAAGGAGATCGCAAAAACGCTAAAGACTGACCTTCGTACATCGCACATTCCCATTATTTTACTTACTGCGCAAGGTAGCCCCGAACAACAGATTGAAGGCATAAATAGCATGGCCGATATTTACATGACCAAACCTTTTCATTTTGATTATCTGCTGGCAAATATTCAGAACCTGCTTATGAACCGTATGATATTGAAAGAACATTATATCAGTGATATCAGCGGCAACACCGAAAAGAAATCAACGCTGAGTATACTGGATAGGAAATTCCTCAATGATTTTGCCGGAATTGTGGAGCATCATCTCAGTAATGAAGCCTTGAGCGTGGAGGATCTGGCCAAGACAATTGGCATTTCCCGTATTCAGCTTTATAGAAAAGTAAAGGCTTTACTTAACTGTAGCATTACCGATTATATTCTTAACCGCAGGCTAAAAAAAGCAAGCTACCTCTTAATAAATGAAGATTATTCGATTTCAGAAATTGCATTTAAAGTAGGCATTTCTTCACCAACCTATTTTTCAACTTTATTTAAAAGTAAATATGGAATAAGTCCAAGCGAATTTAAAAAAAAGCAAAGCAGTTAATTTAAAGCGGTATGATAAAGAAGGAAATGTAAACGAATTCCGGTATGATCACTTCAGAAAGATGAGTAAATCCATCACGAATCAATCGTTAATATATTTCAACGCTTGTTGATATTGGTACTTTCTGTTTCCATTTGCCTGACACATCAAAGGTATTACCTGAAGTCAGATTTTTAATCGTAAAGGAATAATCGCTTTCTCGTGACAGGTAGGTTATCTTTCCTTTGACATTAACACTGCTATTTGCTTTAACCAGCATTTCAATTTTGCCACCTCCGGTTTTTACATAAGGCGTTAATGACTGCCCCTTTTTATAAGGTACACTTTGTGACCAGTACACTTTGTTATCTATCAGAATGTCCTGCATAAAAACTGTTGTATCCTGTGTATTTACCCAATTGAATGCGTTGTCATCATCACTAGTGAATTCAGACATATGCTTCACCTCTCTGTAGATATCTGAAATATCTACATATTTTGCTACCCAGTCATTGTTGGTAACGGTTACCGGATATAAACCCTCATTAGTGGTATATTCTTTTCTGCTTCCCGGAATCTCTGTAATTTGTTTATTCACAATTGCGTAACCCTGACCACGGCTTTGGGTAAAAGAGAGTTGACCCCGATTTCCATCAGAAAGAATTCCGATCAGAAATTTTCTTGGATGAGTACTTAAATTCTCCTCCAATGACAAAATAAGCTGATCACCTGCTTGCTTTCTTTCTAATTTCAGCCATCCATTTTGTAATGATACACTACCTAACGATTTCAGTATTGCGGGTTTGCCGGCCTGATCCAGAAACACCTCTCCTGAAAGCGCATCTTTCACATATTCAACTGACCAATCTGATCCGTTGATGGTAAAGTTGTTATTTTTAAAACCGCTGTTTAGTTGTAGATTTTTGTACTGATCATCAAAAAGTTTAATCTCAGGTGGTAAATCCTTTTTTTTGCAACCGATAAATAAAACCAGTAAAAGGAGTAAGGATGAGAGACGTTTAATCATAATAACATATTTGGAAAGTGTAAGGTAGGATTCTTATTTGATTCTCAGTGAAGTACATCTTTAATTTTACACTAATTATTGAACTATTACTGGTGATGGTTCAGATACCTATTTACAGGTTATTCCTACTTAAAGCCGGAGCGGTTACGTCCGGTTCGTCGAGAAATAAGAGCCGTTAGTCTGGAAGTTACTTGCGCTGGTATAATACAAGGTTTTTTTGTGCAACGTTTTGGGTGCGACAACGTCTCATTAACAAAAAACAAAATAAAAAATCTAAAACATACAGATATGAAAACTTTAGCCAAAACATTATTCGCAGTAGCAATTACAGCAGCAGTACTCTCTTCAACAGGATTAACTGCCTGTGCATCCGAACCGGTTTCATCAACCACAATGAATGTTAAATTATCAACCGTTAACCGCATCTGGGTAAGTGGAAATGTTAAGCTTGTGCTTACACAAGGTAAAACCCAAGGCGTTACTGAAACAGAGAATTATGATGCAACTAAAACTTCTATATCAACCAACGGAAAAACCTTGTTTATTAATTCAGAAGAAACCAATGAAGTGGTGATTAAACTTACACTGAAAGATCTGGAAAGGATAGAGGCTTACGGAGGATCTGTAGTAGCGACGAGCAATAACTTTGATGTCAATAATCTTCAGCTCTTTATCAGTCAGGGTGCGAATGCTAACATTAAAACAACAGCGAAAAGTCTTTATATGGTTGTGAAAGAAGAGGCAGTGGTAAAATTAAATGGTACAGCAGTACACAGCACGCTTATTGCCAGCAATATGAAAAATGTAAGAATGAACAATTTTGCCTGTATGAAATCAGAGTCTTATGCATCAGAGGCTCTTTTTAATGCACCTCAAACAGCAGTGCTCGCTAAATAATTTATAGCATCATTTTAAAAGAGCCTGGATCATCAGCAAGATGGTTCAGGCTCTTTTGCGTAATAAAGAATTGTGTTTGATTTTTTTTAAATGATGGATAATTCTAAAATAGTGATTTGTTCAAAATTACTGCCCATTTAAATAGTTCGCTAAAAATGGTGCTGTTTTGCTGTTTTTACATTTTGCAAGTCCATTTAAAGTTCCGGTATAAACTATTTTTCCACCTGCATCACCTGCACCTGGTCCAACATCAATCACCCAGTCGCTTTGTGCGATTACCTGCATATCATGTTCTACCAGTACAATCGTATTCCCTGCATCAGCAAGTTTGTGGAGCTGAATCAATAACCGTTCAACATCTGCGGGATGCAAGCCTGTAGTTGGCTCATCCAGGATATAAATGGCAGATCCTTTCTGATTCTTTTGGAGTTCGGTTGCCAGTTTAATACGCTGCGCTTCGCCTCCTGAAAGTTCTGTTGCAGCCTGCCCCAGCTTGAGGTATCCCAACCCAACTTCCCTGACAATATCCAATGCCCGGTAAATAAGCGGATCTTCATCAAAAAAGTTGCAGGCTTCCGCTACGGTCATTTCCAATACCTGTGCAATGTTTTTTTCCTTATAAATTACTTCAAGTGTATCTGCATTATACCTGGTGCCTTTACAGGTAGGACAGGGCGTATACACGCTTGGTAAAAAAAGCAATTCAACCATTACAAAACCTTCACCAAGGCAATGTGGACAGCGTCCTTTTGCAACGTTAAATGAAAACCGGCCCGCATCATATTTTCGCTTTTTGGCGAGTGGAACTTCAGCAAAACGCTTTCTCACATGATCAAAAAGGCCGGTATAGGTGGCCAGATTTGATCTGGGCGTGCGTCCAATCGGACGCTGGTCTACTACAATTAGCCTGGACAGTTGCTCCAGGCCTGCGGTTATGCTTCCTTTAATGGAGCCCGTATCAGTAATTTGCGGTCCATCTGTAATTTCATCTGTTTGATCTTCAGTTTTTTGATGGAGGCCTTTAGCAACTAGTTCTACCAGCAACTGACTTACCAAACTGCTTTTGCCAGAACCAGAAATTCCGGTTACACAAGTCATCACACCAAGGGGGAAATCGATATTTAAATTTTTCAGGTTGTGCCGAGACCCATCTTTGATGCTCAGCCAGCCTGTAGGTATTCGTGGATTAGTCATTTTCCTCACTTCCTGATTAAAAAGGAAAGCTGAAGTTTGTGATCTTTTAACTTTTTTTAGCCCCTCAGGCAGTCCGCTGTATAAAATGTAACCGCCCTCCTCACCAGCCATAGGACCCACATCAATAATCCAGTCGGCATGTTTAATGACCTCAAGCTCATGCTCCACCACAAAAATGGTGTTCCCGGCAGCCTTTAATTTGTCAAGAATACCCAATAAAGCCCTGGTATCTGCAGGATGGAGTCCGGCAGAAGGTTCATCAAGCACATAAATAACCCCAAATAAATTAGAATGTACCTGGGTAGCCAGTCGCAGGCGTTGAAGCTCACCAGGAGAAAGGGTAGGCGTGGTACGCTCCATACTCAGGTAGCCAAGGCCAAGCTCGAGCATGACTTTAATCCGCGATAGGATATCTGAAGAAATACGACCGGTAACAATTTGCTTTTCTGCCGATCGTTTATCTTTTCCTAGCTGGGCATGCTTTTCGAAAATTTTGGCTAGTTCAGCTAAAGATAGCCTGGAGATTGTAGCAATATCCTTTCCATCAAATTTAACTGATAACGATTCTTTTTTAAGCCGCTTGCCTTCGCAAAGCGGACAAACAGCACTTCGCATATACTGACTTACCCTTTTCTTCATCAGCTCAGATTGGCTGGATGAAAAGGTTTTAAGGATATAGGGTTTCGCGCCGATGAAAGTACCCATGTAATCGGGTGTTCTTTTGTTTTTGATCGCTTCGGCAGTTTCTTTTGGAGAGTATCCCGGGTATACCGGAACGGTTGGCGTTTCCTCTGTAAAGAGAATCCATTCGCGATCTTTTTTTGGAAGGTCTTTCCATGGAATATCAACATTATAACCCATAGATACCAGGATATCCCGCTGATTCTGGCCTTGCCATGCCAGCGGCCATGATGCAATCGCCCGCTCCCGGATCGTCAGCTGATCATTAGGCACCATCGTGCTTTCCGTGATCTCAAACACACTGCCCAGTCCATGGCATTCAGGGCATGCACCCTGGGGGGTATTGGGAGAGAAGCCTTCTGCGTATATAATTTCCTGGTGTTCAGGGTAATCTCCTGCTCTGGAAAAAAGCATTCTCATTAAATTCGACAAGGTAGTTACGCTTCCTACTGATGACCTGGTACTTGTTCCGCCCCGTTGTTGCTGGAGGGCTACCGCCGGTGGAAGACCATCTATCGTGTCTACATCCGGCACACTCATTTGGTTAAATAATCTTCTGGCATAGGGAGAAACAGACTCCAGGTACCTTCGCTGTGCTTCCGCATATAAGGTTCCAAAGGCGAGTGAAGATTTTCCCGAACCGGATACACCTGTAAATACCACCAGCTTATCCCGGGGAATGTCTAAGTTAATGTCTTTTAAATTATTTTCTCTGGCTCCGCGAACCCTGATCATGCTACTCTGCTTATCTATTGCCATTACTTTATGGAGTGACTTTCAATTTCATTTATGCAACAATAGAGACCAGACTAAGTTTTTAATTTATGGATGTTTCAACAACAATATAATATCACTAGCATGGCATTTTAGTACCAGTTCTTGGATTTTCCATTATTCGGCGATCGGCCCATTCTCTTAGTTCATTGATCAACGGAATAAGCTCTTTGGCATTTGCTGTTAGGGAATATTCAACCTTTGGCGGAACCTCCAGGTATACTTTACGGTTAACCATTTCGTCCTGTTCGAGTTCCCTTAATGTTTGGGTGAGCATTTTAGTTGTAATTCCATTAAGCAGTCTTTTCAATTCTCCATATCTTAATACCTGATGTAAATGAAGGTACCACAAAATTCTGCCACGGTATTTTCCGCCGATCCTTTGGAATGCAAAATCAACGGCGCAATAAGGTTCGTCTTTTTCCTTTCTCATTTTATGTAGCTGATTTTTAGCAATAGAATACAAAAAGTATGTAGGATACTTAAAAGTACATACTTGACGAAAAGATATCAATATGATAGCTTTGAAGAAAAAAAATGGACAGAAGAACAGCATTATTAAGATTTGCCGGACTCGCACTCATCGGGTTTACAGATATCAGAAGTTTGGTGGCTAAGCCGCTAAACGCTATAGGGAAGAAAAGGAATAGCTTTCATCAGTTTAAACTTGGTGAATTAGACCTGATGGTAGTCAGCGATGGCCGAATTGTAATGAAACCTATTCAACCGAATTTTGCGCCAGGTATCAATTCCCGTAGGGTTGAACAGGAACTGGAGCGAAACTTTGCTCCAACAGACCATATTGAACTGGGCATTAATATTCTGGTGATCAAATCGAAAGGCAGAACGATTTTATTGGATAGCGGATGTGGCGCAAATTTTGGCGAACAGTCTGGCGGATTGATTAAAAACCTTCAAAAGGCTGGCATCAATCCGGAAGACGTAACTGATGTGGTGATTACACATGCACACCCTGATCATATTGGCGGATTAACAGGTGCAGAAAATCAATTGTTATTTCCAAAAGCAAAGGTTTATTTATCACGCATTGATCATGATTTCTGGTTATCAGAAAATCCTGATTTTTCAAAAAGTAAGCTTACCGATCAGCAGCTAATCCAATTTGTAAAAGATGTGGCTAAAAAAAATATAAATGCTTTGAGTGATCAATTACATCTTTTTGAAGATGGAGATACTATCGTTGATTGTATAACCATGCAATTGGCACCTGGCCATACACCAGGTCATTGTGTGGCTAAAATTTTCTCGAATGAAGCATCGCTATATCATATTGCAGATTTGGTTCATTCAGCAATTTTAGTGGTCGCCCACCCAGAATGGGGTTTCGAAGGAGACAGCAATTTTAACCAGGCGGTACAAACCAGAAGAAAAGTGATGAGTGATTTAGCCGCATCACGATCGCTGATTTTTTCTTATCATTTGCCATGGCCGGGCTTAGGGCATGTACGCAAAAAAGGTAATGCATATGAATGGGTACAACAGTTGGCTATGGGCCCAGATGAATCATGATAAAGTCTATTGGTCGTGTGCCCGATAGTTATTATCGTTGATTTATCAGCTTATTGGTATTACCGTATTCACAGGGTACCGTTTCCATCACTTGTGTTTTAAATACCCAAAATTTCATCATCGGGTAATTAAAGCCGTAAGAAACAAGACTGTCTATCAATAGTCGGCCGATGCGGTAATCGAGATTAAAAAACTTTTGTAATAGATAAGTTCCTGCTGATTTTAGGGAAATACTTCCCAGTACGACTACTGCAAATTTGATGAGTTGTTTCTTTGGAGATGCAACATATTCAGCACCATCATTAAATGCCCAGAACCTGTTGATACAAAAATTAACAATGCCACCCAATGTGCCGGAAAGCAGAATAGAAATGGTAAAGTGAATACCCAGCATTTCAGTAAAAAGAATCATGAGGCCATAATCTGTTACTCCACCGGCAAATGCAGCTACCTGTGCTTTCAGAAAAACCAAAATCGATTTCTTTTTACTCATGATATTTTCTGATTGATCAGCAACAGCTTTATAGATTGCGTAGTAATTTTTAAGGTTTTATTTCTCTTTCTTCGCGATCCCGTTCATTTCCAAGATCCAGTAAAGCATTGGTATCTTTGAGGTTAATTACCAATAATATCACTGTGGTGATCAGGGCAGAATAGGTGATTGAGCCTGGAATAGCGGTTTCCAGTATCAAGATCATCGCAATAATGACGCGGAGTTCAGTAGGGCCTAAAAGACCTGCATCAATTCGGTAAACCCCTATAATTTTATATCGAAGCAATGAGATAATCATAGACCAGCCGTAGCAAACCACAAAGATGAAACCTAAGATCCGGGTGGAATCTGTAGCATAAAAGTAATATCCTATCCCAATCAGGATAATGCTGAGCCAATCCATGATGATGTCTAGAGCAAATCCGTACCATTTTCGGGCGATACCCCGATAATAAGCCAATCTTCCATCCAGCGAATCACCAATCCAGTTGATAAAAAGTCCGATAATTCCGATCGGTAAAAATGCATGTCCGAAATTTGCAGCCAAAAGAAAGGCTGTGCATACGATAACTGATCCAAACATGCCTACTCCGGTCATGATATTTGGAGAAATAAAAGCCGGTATATACCTGAGTAAAAAATGAATAAATTGTTGTTCCCCTGCCTTTAAGATATTTGTTCGTTTTCTGTCTGCAAAAATCTGTGCCCGTTCTGTTATCTTATTTTCCATTCCATTATTGACCAAAAGCTAAGAGGCAAGCCAGTATGGCCATTTTGGATCTGATCAGCTTTCCATTGATTTTTCCAGGCAAAGACTTGATCAGGCTAAGCTGACGTTTGAGTTTGCCCGTTCGCGCAAGATAACTTAAAAATAGGATTATTAGCATACGTTATTTGACTATTCCAGCGAAACGCTGATAAAACACCGTTGGACTATTCTCATTTTTAGGCACGTATTTTCCGGCAATGATCGGGACGTAGATCACCCTTCTGCGGCTTGGTTCACCCCGAAGTGAAGATTGTGCCACACGGTGCCAAAGTCTCCCGTCGTGCACAGTCAAATCTCCGGCCTCAGGCAAAATGGAAATTTCATCTTTATCCGGGCGGTTATCCAGAAAGTATTTTTTACGGAAAAGCATTTGGTAGATACTTTGTTTGTGAGTACCGGGAATAATTTTTAAACCACCGTTTTCTTCTGTTTGCGTACTTAAATGAACACCAACATTTAGCATTGGGTTTAGTTTGCCGCCATAAAAAATATCCCTCAAACCATCGGTATGCCAACCCATTTTAGTGAAACCACTTTGCGGGCCGTTAACGTAATGATTAAATACCATCCCGTCCTTTTCTTCCACTCCTAATCTTGCATCTTCTCCAGCCAATGGCAGCAGAGCCGATAATCGTGGATCCATTAATAATCCACTTAAGGTTTTATGGTGCTGATTGATAAAAGCGAAACGTTGTACGATTTTTTCACCATCTATATCTCTTCCATATTTTATAGGAACACCATTCACCTTTTGGATGTCAGTATCAATCCATTTTTGCTGAACTTCCTTTGAAGCCTGTATAATGGATTCAACGGTTGGTTGGGTAATAAAATTTTTAAAGTGTATAAATCCATGAATATTAAAAAATTCTACCTGTTGATCGGTGAGTTTTTCTGATAGGGTGAAGGTTGGATACGATGATGCCATTGTAATAAAGTTAATAGTTGAAAATAAAGCATTGGTAGAAGAGAAAATTATGCGCCGCAACAATACATTCGCATTCGCGATGAGTTTTGTGCCGGAAAATAAAACAGCTTTGTTTTATTATACATAATCTATAGATTTAGTAGTGTATAATACAAACTTAATGTTTTTTTAATATTCTAAAGAACAATGTAGTGTTTTTTTCTGATTATTTTTTAAAATCAAGATTAGGGCTTTGAAAACTGAGGTTGAGATCAATTTTTTACAGGCGTAAATGCTTCACTTTAAAATATCTTGTCAGGGAAAATACAACGGCTTTAATCCTTGTGATAAAATGCACTAATCTTATTCTTAAGATCAGTGCATTTTAGTTTATGGTTGACCAGATCCGCCAGCTGCGCCATAAATCTGCCCGGTAGAAAAACTGGCATCATTTGCAGCCAATTGCACATAAATGGAGGCCAATTCAGCAGGTTGCCCGGGGCGGCCAAGCGGTGTATCCTTTCCAAATGCCTTTAATTTCTCTGGTGTAGATCCTCCACCCATTTGCAAAGGTGTCCAGATGGGACCAGGTGCTACACCATTTACGCGTATTCCTCTCGGACCGAGTTGTTTAGCCAGCGATTTCACAAAATTGGTGGTAGCGGCCTTGGTTTGTGCATAATCATATAAATCTGCCGAAGGATCTGTGGCCTGTGCCGATGTGGTGCCGATAATGGATGAGCCTGGTTTTAAATAGGTCAATGCAGCCTTGATGATCCAGAAAGGCGCATAAATATTCGTTTTAATGGTCCAGTCAAATTGTTCAGTGGTAATGTCTGTAATAGAGGGATTAGATTGTTGACGGGCGGCATTACTGATTACGATATCTAAGCCACCCAATTGTCTGGCCGCTTCATCTACCAGTTTTTTGCAAAAGTTTTCATCCCTGATATCTCCCGGAATAGCAAAGGCTTTCCGGCCGGCTTTTTTAATCAGTTCTACTACTTCCCGTGCATCAGGTTCTTCCTGTGGCAGATAGTTAATGGCTACGTCGGCACCTTCACGTGCATAGGCAATTGCCGCAGCTCTGCCCATACCCGAATCACCACCGGTAATCAGTGCTTTTCTACCTGCTAAACGGCCTGATCCTTTGTAGCTGGTTTCACCATGATCTGGTTTGGGATCCATTTTGCTTGCCAGCGCCGGCCAGGGTTGGTTTTGATGTGTAAAGGGCGGGCGCGGGTATTTTGTAGTGGGATCTTGCAAATCCGCAGGGCCGAATTTTGTATCTTCCGGCACTGCGGCATTGCTTAAAATAGGAGAAGCTGCAACGGCAGCCATTGCTAAACTCAGGCCACCCAGTGCCTTTCGTCTGCTCATTTTTTCGTTTTCCATGATGATGTTTAGGTTTATCTTTATAACCCGCTCAAATTTTTTAAGTTTCAGAAATCTGATGAACTATAAACCATAAATCAAAACCAGGAAATCACATCATTCGCGCAACTTTAAAAGCTTACGAATTTTACCCCCAGGCTTACCCAACGGGATGGGAGCGGAATAGTACCGATTTCGAAATATTGGGTGTCGAAAATGTTTTGCGCATCCAGGTATATGGTAAATTTCTGAATAGACTGACTAACCCGCAGATCATTGATCCAATAGCTTGATCCTGACAGTCGCTGATTAAAACGTGTGGCCACCAATAAAGTGAAATTATGGTATTTAAAATCAACGGTATTGGTTACCTGGTGTTTTAAGGAAGCCAGCTGGTATTTAGAAGCAATTCCTGGCTGCATGCCTCCAAATCTGGATTGAAGATAAGAATAGGCCAGATTGATATTCACCTTCGCATTTTCTGTCATTTCAAGGCTATAGTTGGATCGCAGATTGAACCCCTTGGTCATCAGGTTGCCTACATTGTTGGCTTCAAATGGTTCTGTACTGACCAATCTGGTGTAATCGATAAAATTTGTAATTCGCCTGTAGAAAAAGCTAGAATTGAAGGTGAAATCTCCTTTTAAAATCTTAAAACCCGTTTCGCCCTGGAATGCATTTTCAGGGACGACATTTGGATTGCCAATGTTTCCAGGTCGTTGGTTTAGATAGAGGTCAGTAAATGATGGCAGTCTCTGGCTGGTACCAATACTTCCTATAACTTTGAAAACTTCCGTAAAAGCGTAACTGGCATCAAGCCCCGGATAGACCTGCCATTTGTAAGATGTGTTATAATTCACGTAAGATCCCAGATTAACATTCAGTTTTTCGGTGAGGAAAGTTCTGTACTGTGCATACATACCCATATTTTCTCTTTGGTGTTTGCCAATGTTGGAGGAATTAATGGCATCACTTCTTACTTCTGCACCCAATCCCCATTCACCACTTTTGGTTTTATAGGTACTGTTTACTTCTGCTGCAAGTGAATGGGTAGCATGCCTGCTTACCCCTGCATTAGGATTGGTATTGCCAAAATAGCGGTAATCATCAAAATTATAGCGATAACTCAATCTGGGCATCAGCAGCCATTTTTCTGAAAGTTTATGTTTCGATTGTACACTTGCCAATGTGGTTTGTACTGCTTCGGTAGAATTCCGGTCACCTGGAGCGGCATAAAATCCATTGGCACCGAATTCATTTTTGGTATAACCAAATGAAGTCATAATTTCATTTGCACTATCAATCTGAATATTGCCCTGATAAAGTAATTTGAGGTTTTCAAACTGGGTATTAAAACGGTAACCATTGCTTTGATCGCGTGAACCAAAGATAGCATGCTGATTATTTTTTTGACTTAACACTGCTCCGGCCTGAACACCAGCACCATAAAATGTTTTCCCGTTACCTTCAGCATTTTTTTTGAAATTTGAACCCGCATAGGAGTCAATCAGAAAGCCTGATTTGGTAAATTTTTTAGTAATGATGTTAATGGCCCCGGTTAGGCTGTTGATGCCGTAAATCCGGGCAGCTGGTCCGCGAACAATTTCAATGCGCTCAATAGCTTCTACCGGAATAGGGAGGTTGAGCATATTATGGGCCGTTTGCGTATCTATAATTTTGACTCCATTTAACAGCACAACCGTTTGCTCAAAACTTCCGCCATCAATGCTAATGTCTGCCTGACTGCCAAAGGGACCTCTTTGCCTTAAGTCTACACCATTGGCATATTGCAAAAGTTCCTGAATGGTACGTCCGGGCAGTTTAGCAATCATGGCCTGATCAATGATATACACGTTTCTGTTTTGCTTGGATATGGGTGTATGAAAGCCATTTTCATTAATGACCACGTCTTTAAAAGTGATTACGGTATCTTGCTTTTGCTGGGCATATAAGTTAGTACACCAGAAGAGTGATAAAGCCAGGTAAATTTTTTTCATTTGTTATAATTTTCGGCAAAAGTACTACCTTGCCGTACCACTAAAGTATACCAGTTTTAATATAATGGATAGTCCGGTTCAAATTCCCTTTAAAAGTTTTATTCAACTCAAGGCTGAGGATGCTACGCCAGTTTACCTGCAAATTATTTTTGAGTTTATTAAGGCAATTCAACTGGGTTTGCTTCCTGAAGGTACAAAACTTCCGGGTACACGGATATTATGTAAAATCCTTTTGGTGAATAGAAATACGCTGATTAAAGCTTTCCAGGATCTGGAAGCACAGGGTTTTATCGAGATCAGGCCCAATCAGGGTACTTTTATTTTATCAGATCAAAAGCAGTATCAGGGTAAAAGGGAGATTTCAAAAGCTGAAAAAAGCAATAAAGCAGTAGGTGGTTTTAGTTTTAAATGCTCATCCGTACTAGAAAACCCGGTAGAATGGAGTGATTTGCCTTTGCAGTTTAATGATGGATTGCCTGATATAAGGCTGGTTCATACTGATATCGTGGCAAGGCTATATGTGTCAAAACTGAAACGGCAGAAAGTCCGCGAACCCTGGGCGCAAATACAAACACAGGCTCACCAGCATTTTAAAAAACAGTTTTTCAACTTCTTAAACCTTACACGTGGTCTGCGGATTTCTGAATCCAATCTTCTGACCACCAGCAGCCATGAAGTAAGCCTGTATCTTGTGGCGAAATTACTCCTTTCGGAAGGTGATTATGTAGTAGTGGGTTCACCAGGCTATTATTTATCCAATATGACCTTAACTGACAGTGGCGCAAAGATCATTCCTGTTGCTGTGGATGAAGAGGGACTGCATTTAGCCGCGTTAAAGAAAGTATGTGAAACACAAAAAATCAGAATGGTTTACCTCACCTCCATTTATCATTACCCCAGTACGATTTTGCTGAGTGCCAAAAGACGGATGGAAATGCTGGAATTGGCCCATCAATACGGTTTTGTAATTGTGGAAGATGATTACGACTTTGATTTTCACCTGGATAGTAACCCTGTTTTGCCTTTGGCAGCCATAGATGCAAATGAGCATGTGGTTTACCTGGGGTCGTTTGCCAGATCACTGCCTGCTGGTTTTGGCTATGGTTTTATTACCGCGCCTGCCGCATTTATCAAAGAACTGGAAAAGCACCAGCGGATTCTGGAACCAGGGATAGATGTAATGAAAGAACAGGTTTTAACAAACTGGATTCAGGATGGGGAAGTGCACCGGCTTTCGAAAAAAAATAAACTTATTTATAAAGCACGGCGTGATGCTTTTGTACGCTTGCTGAACGATAAACTGAAGGGAAGAATCCGGTTTAATATTCCCACACGCGGCCTGGCCGTCTGGATAGAATGGCTAGATCATTTTAACCTCATTAAAATGCAGCAAAAATGTGCTGAAAATGGTCTGTTTTTACCCAAAACCATTTTGTACCAAACCAAAAATATGATCGCCACCCGCCTGGGGTTTGGCAGCATGAATCTGAACGAGATGGAAAATGCGGTTGATATTCTGGCCAGATCACTTAAAAGTCTGTTAAATAAACGTAATGATTAGCCTTCCAGGTCAAACATTTTAGCCCCTTTTATGTTATTTCGGTCAGCCATTAACCCATAAATCTTTTTGAGTTTATCAGGTTAATGACAGAGAATTAAATATCCATTAATTTTACTGGTTCAATCAATAATATTTGATCAACTATGATTCATAAATTAAATGTCGTTTGTGCCACAGCCTGCTAATGAAATTGAGCGCTTAAAAGCGTTGCAATCCTATCATATTCTGGATACATTATCGGAACGCGAGTTTGATGATCTGACAGAACTTTCTTCCATTATTTGTAATTCTCCCATTGCCCTGGTTAGTCTGGTTGATGAGAAAAGGCAATGGTTTAAATCCAGGAAAGGACTGGACGTGACAGAAACCCACAGGGATTATTCTTTCTGCGCACATGCCATTCAGGATCCTTATGAACTAATGGAAATTGAAGATGCCAAAAAAGATGTACGGTTTATGCATAACCCACTTGTAACGGGGCAGCCTTACATTGCTTTTTATGCTGGCGTACCGCTGATTAATGAAGAGGGTTTCCCAATTGGTTCACTTTGTGTAATTGATTCTGTATCAAGAAAACTCAGCGAATCACAGCGTATGGCTTTAAAAATTCTGGCCAAGCAGGTGATGGATAAGATGGAGTTACGCCGGAAAATGGCTTTGCTTGAAAAATCAGAAAAGCTAAATGCTGCATTGCTTGAGCGCTCTGTTCTAGCCGAACAGCGAAGTCATATGCTCATTCAGCAGGCACCCATTGCCATGGCCTTATTTAAAGGTAATTATTTTCAGGTTGAGGCAATTAATCCGCCTATGCTTGAGCTTTTACGACAGGAAGCCAACATCCTGCACCAACCGATCCTTTCCGCAATCCCTGAGTTTGACAAACAGCCCGCTTACGGGTTATTACAGAAAGTGTACCGCACTGGTGAAACCATTTACGTGAATGAACACGCGATACAACTGATTCGCAAAAACAAGGAAATCACCTGCTATTATAATTTCACTTATTGCCCTTTGATTGAAAGCGGCAGAATTACCGGTGTCATTAATATGGCCATTGATATCACCGAACAGGTAATGGCCAGAAAAAAGGTGGAAGAAGTGAGTCACGATCTTCGTGCATCCTACATCCGCTTAGCACAGAGTGAGCAGAAACAGAGTAGCGCGATTGAACAGGCTAAGCTTGGAACCTATACCATTGATGGCACTTCTGGTAAAATGTGGGCATCCGCCAGACTGAAGGAAATTTTTGGTTATGGCAATGATGAGGAAATGACTTTTCAGTCTGTAATTGATCAGGTAGGTATTGAATTCCGGCAGCAGGTCATCCGTTCAGCAGAAGCGGTGATTAAAGAGGATCTCGTTTTTGATATGGAATATACCATTATTAAACGCAATGACGGACTGATCCGATGGGTTAAATCAACCGGAAAACATTATAAAACCGAAGAAGAACCTGATGGCCATTTCTCAGGTACCATTCTGGATATCACGGAAGAAAAAGAGGACAATATACGGAAGGATGATTTTATAGGAATGGTAAGTCATGAGCTTAAAACGCCGCTTACCTCATTAAAAGGGTTTGTGCAGCTCCTGCAACTGAAAACACAGCGGATCGATGATATCCTCACTAAAAATATTCTGGATAAGGCAGACAAACAAATCACCAAGATGACCAGAATGATCAATGGTTTTCTGAATGTATCCAGACTGGAATCAGGAAAAATTTACATAGAAAAAGAACTTTTTGATATTAGTGTACTTATCCGTGAAATTGAAGACGATACCATTTTAAATGCTGACGGACATACCGTCATTTTTGATCCGGTGGAAACTGCCTGGGTGAATGCGGATAAAGATAAAATCGGGCAGGTAATTAACAATTTTATCAGCAATGCCATTAAATATTCGCCAATGGGTACAGAAGTACGGATTTCCTGCATTTCCGACAAGCAAGGTTCGGTGATTAGTGTTCGTGATGAAGGGATGGGCATAGAAGCCTCGGATATTCCTCATTTATTTGAGCGCTATTACCGGGTAGAAAAACACAATACCAAATCCATAGCTGGCTTCGGAATTGGTCTTTATCTTTGTGCAGAGATTGTGAAAAGACACAATGGCAAGATATGGGTGGAAAGTGAAATTTTAAAAGGTTCTGTTTTTAATTTTAGCCTTCCTGCTGTCCCGCAACCTATCCTTCAATCAGATGATCTGGATAATTAGTATTTAGTATGACTGATTTAACACATTGATAATCGTGTTTTTACCGCTTATTTTTTAAATAATGAATTACTGCAGACATTTATTTTTGATTCCGAACACTGAATCGATTTATATTTGTTTACAGAATAACAACTAAGATATTTATGATAGCAACAAAAGGATATGCGGCACAAAGTGCCGAAACAGGCCTGGCGCCCTGGGATTTTGAACGCCGTGAGGTTGGACCACACGATGTACAGTTTGAAATACTTTTCTGCGGCGTATGCCACTCTGATTTACATCAAATTAAAAACGACTGGTTCCCAGGTATTTTTCCAATGGTTCCGGGTCATGAAATTGTTGGTCGCGTAATTAATGTAGGTGATCATGTTAAAAATTTTAAAGTAGGAGATCTTGCCGGTACGGGCTGCATGGTGGATTCTTGCCAGGTTTGCGAAAACTGTAAACAAGACTTAGAGCAATACTGCCTTGAAGGTAATACGCAGACCTATAACGGCATGGAGCGTGATGGTTCAATGCCAACTTATGGCGGATATTCAAATAACATTGTAGTAAGGGAAGAATTTGTATTACATATTTCTGATAAGCTGAATCTGGCAGCTGTTGCACCATTACTTTGTGCAGGTATCACCACTTACTCACCATTAAGACACTGGAAAGTTGGCAAAGGCCATAAACTTGCTGTTTTAGGTTTAGGCGGTTTAGGCCACATGGCCGTTAAATTTGGTGTGGCTTTTGGAGCGGAAGTAACCGTTTTAAGTACTTCGCCAAAAAAAGAAGAGGATGCTAAAAAGTTAGGCGCACATCACTTTGTGGTGACTACAGACCCGGATCAGGTGGCTGCGGCAAAAGGTAGCTTTGATTTTATTCTGGATACAGTTTCAGCCGAGCACGATTTTAATATGTATTTATCGCTTTTAAGAACGAATGGTACACATATTTGCGTGGGCGTACCACCAAAACCAGCTGAAATTGCAGCATTCAGTTTATTGGGCGGACGTAAAAGCCTTGCCGGTTCAGGAATCGGAGGAATAGCTGAGACCCAGGAAATGCTGGATTTTTGTGCTGAACACAACATTGTTTCAGATATCGAGATTATTGATATGAAAAACATTCATCAAGCTTATGAGCGGATGGAAAAAGGTGACGTGAGATACCGCTTCGTAATTGATATGGCAACCTTATAAGATTGAACAGATCTTTCAATAGGTTATTATTAAAACCGATTCATCTGACAACAACAGTTAATTAGTACAAACAAGGGATGGCCAAATGCTTATCCCTTGTTTGTTTTTTAAGGTAACTTACGAAGTTTCTCCTGAATGCAACCCATCAAACTTCGGAAATCTGAGGTAATTGGAAAAGCTGAACTTTAATTCACCGGAACCTGTAGAAATGATGATGTTAGCCAAGCGCGAAAACTTTATATCTTTTATCGTGTTGTCATTTTTAATTGTGGATACATACATTATTCGCAATAAGGGCGTCATATCGATGATAGATATTTCTATTTTAGATAAGCATCCCTTAACTTTAATCCATAAATAATATAATATGAATACTGAAAAAGCCATTCTGGCTGGCGGTTGCTTTTGGGGGGTAGAAGAACTGATTCGTCATCAGCCCGGTGTAATTTCCACTGTAGTAGGTTACACTGGTGGAGATGTACCAAATGCAACATACCGCAACCATGGCACACATGCTGAAGCCATAGAGATTGTTTTTGATCCGGAGACATTATCATACAGACGTTTATTGGAATATTTCTTTCAAATTCATGATCCAACAACTAAAAACAGACAAGGAAATGATGTCGGAACATCTTATCGTTCTGCTATCTTCTTTGAAAATGATACTCAGCGGGAAACTGCAAATGAATTGATTGCGGAGATGGAAGCATCTGGAATCTGGCCAGGTAAAATTATCACGGAAGTAGTTCCTGCTGAAGATTTCTGGAATGCAGAGGAAGATCACCAGGATTACCTACAGAAATATCCTTATGGTTATACCTGTCATTTTGAAAGGCCTGAGTGGAAATTAAGCTAAGTTGATAAGAATTTATAAAGATTCATCATTCTTAACGCAGTGGAGGAATCTTTGAACCAGTTAAATTATGTAATTAATAGACTTAAGTTCAAAGATCTCTCCGTTACGCTGCGCTACAATCGAGAGGACGACCTTTGGATAGGGGTCACACTCCAAAATCAATTAAATGATCTACCATTTTATACAGCAATTAAATTTCTATTGATAACCTTTGGCTTGCAGGTTAAAAAGCTCGGCATACCTGCCATTCTTTTCCAGCAATTCTGCATGTGTACCAGATTCGAGAAGTGTGCCCTGGTCTAAAACCAAAATCCGGTCAGCCAGCCGTGCGGTAGAAAAGCGATGCGAAATCAGCACAGCAGATTTTCCCTTCGTTAACTCGGCAAAGCGTTGAAAAACTTCATATTCTGCACGGGCATCCAAAGCAGCAGTAGGCTCATCAAGAATTAATACCTGTGCATCTTTCATATAAGCCCTTGCTAAAGCTACCTTTTGCCATTCGCCACCTGATAATTCTATACCATCATTAAATTTTCTTCCCAGCCATTGTTGGTAAGCCCCCGGGAGTTTGGCGGCCAGTTGATCTGCAAGACTCTCTTCAGCCGCTTTTTTAACCAATTGCTGGTTGTCGATTTCTTTGATATTTCCGACGGCAATGTTTTGATAAAATGTCATTTGGTAACGGATGTAATCCTGAAAAATAATACCGAGATGATGTCTCAGGTCATCCAGATCATAAGATTTTAAATCCTTTCCATCCAATAAAATGCGGCCTTCAGTTGGATCGTACAGCCGGGCCAGAAGCTTAACCAATGTCGTTTTGCCTGCTCCGTTTTCACCAACCAATGCCAGTTTTTCACCCGGGCGAAGTTCAAAGCTCAGGTTTCTGTTTGCCCAACGTGTGGAATTATGGTATTGAAAACCAACATTTTCAAACACAAAGCCGGTTTGAATGGGATGCGGAAAGGGAATTGCATTTTCAGGCTTGGTAATCTTGGGCTTAATCTCAAAAAAATCTATAAAATCATTTAAATAAATAGCACCCTGTGATACGATGGTAAACCTGGATAACATGGTTTCCATTAAACTGCTTAATTGTCGGAAAGAACCTGCTAAAAAGGTAAGACTACCTACTGTGGATTTCCCGACCACAGTATTGTAAATGATAAAACCATAAGCCGCATAATAACCTAAAGTACCCAGCACGGAAAAGAAAGTACCCCAAGCCGAACGCCTGACGGCCAGTTTGCTGTTATCTGCATAAAACTGATCAGACAGCATTTTAAAACGCCCGATTACAAAATCTGAAAGGCCAAAGATCTTCACTTCTTTCGCTGTTTCATCACTCGCTCCCAGATAACGCAGGTAATCCAGTTCCCTGCGCTCAGGTGTCTGACTTCTGGAAAGGGCATAGTTTTTACTATTAAAATAAGATTCACCTAAAAAAGAAGGAATAATAGAGAGCAGTAGCAATACAATCAACCATGGATTAAAGGCAATGAGTCCGGTGAGGAGAAAGGCTATGGAAATAAAATCCTGAATCTGGCTCATCACTTGTGAGAGCAATACCGTTCTGCCTACGGTTTGTTGCCTGGCACGTTCCAGTTTATCGTAAAATACAGAATCTTCAAACTGATCCAGATCCAGTGTAGCCGCATGTTGCATGATGCGCATTGACGTATAATTCGAGAATAAATCACCCAGTAAACTATCCGTCAGGTTAATCATTCTGTTTAATCCATCAGTAACAATAGCGAGTGCAAATTCTAAAGCCACCAGCTCCCATAACTTATGCAAATCTCCGTTACCGGCATGACTGTTTAATGCCACCACCTCATCGATGATGAGTTTGCCCACGTATAATAAAGCAACGGGCATAGCCGATCGCAGTATGCGAAGAATAAAACTGATACTTGTTTTTCCAGGACTGCTTTTCCAAACCAGTTTAAAAAAATCTGGTAAATTTTTGAGCGAAGTAAGCCTGTCTTTGAAGGATATGTTTTCTAATGAAATGGTATTTCTGTTTTTAGCCATAGGTAGGGAAGCGCTTGCAAAGCTAAGCTTAATGCAGCGTCAGAGATTCAGTTGCTTGTAAAATCTTTGGATAGTTAAAGTTTGTAAAATGCTCTTAAGTCTCAAGTTATAATTATTTTTTTAGCATATAAGGCATTAAAGTCTATTGAATTATATAGATTAATATTTTCTTAGTTGCTTAAAGACCTTCTTTAATTCATATTGATATTTCAGTGTTGACAACTTTCTATGCAGCCTGATTATAATATATAAAGCTGAAAGCTAACTTTGTAAAAAAACAGATGATGAAAATTATAAAACTCTTCACCAGCACATTCATGTTTCTTGTATTAATGAATGTTGCCAAAGCACAAACCACCACTGCCGATTTATTGAAGGAATGGGAGCGTGCTAAAACTTACACTTCGGAATATTTAAATGCCATGCCAGAAACAGGTTATGCGTTAAAACCTACACCAGAAATGAGGTCATTTGCTGAGCAGATGTTACACCTGGCAGCAGATAACTATGTTTTTGCAGCCGCTGCTGCGGGTGAGAAAAGTCCGGAAGGTAAAGATCAGCTGGAGAAAACCACTGAGAAAACAAAGGCTGCAGTGACTAAGGATGTGTTAGAAAGTTACGATTATATGATCGCCACCATTAAAAAGATGACTCCGGCTCAACTAAACGAAAAGGTAAAACTTTTTGGCCGTTTTGATATGAATCGCGAGCAGGCCTTAGGTAAAGGATTTGAACACCAAACCCATCACCGCGGACAAACCACTGTTTATTTGCGTTTGGCTAAAACCACCCCTCCACAAGAAAAATTATTTTAACTTAAAAAAGCCATTAACCCTTTATTAAGCGTTAATGGCCTTTTTTAAAATGTTGAATCTTTTTTGGTTAATCATTTAGGCGCGTTATCAAGCCTGAACCAGATTAACCTTTTGCACGTTTTTCTGGTAAGACCAGTAAAAAACAATCGGATAAACAAAAAGGTTGAAAAGCGTATTGGTGATTAATCCACCAATTACCACAATAGCTAAGGGCTTTGAAGCTTCAGATCCAATTCCGGTAGAGAGTGCTGCGGGCATTAACCCAATAGCAGCCATCAGTGCTGTCATTAATACAGGCCTGAATCGGCTGGCAATTCCATCACGCATGGCATCGGTAAAAGTCCAGCTTTGATGGTGTTTTAAGTCCGCCAGGTTTGATTTAAATTTGGTAATCAGGATCACTCCATTTTGAACACAGATACCAAACAGGGCAATAAAACCAATCCCGGCAGAAATATTGAAGTTAACCCCAGCGACCAATAAGGCCAGTATGCCGCCAATCATGGCAAAGGGTACATTGTTTAATACCAATAGGGCATCGCGAATGTTGCCGAAAAGTACAAACAAGATAAAAAATATCAGCAATAAACTTACCGGAACCGCTTGTGACAGGCGGGAAATAGCCCGTTGCTGATTTTCGAAGTCGCCCGCCCATTCCAGTTTATATTCTTTTGGCAGCTTAATCTCAGCATTTACTTTTTGCTGTGCCTCAGCAATTACACTTCCCATATCCCGTCCACGAATCGAGAATTTGATGGCGCCATAACGTTTATGTTTATCGCGGTAAATCATACTGGGGCCGGTAATCTTCCTAATGCTTGAGATCTCGGCCAGCTGAACATTTGATCCGGAAAGGGTAGGAATGCGCAGTTTGCCTATGGAACTTTCATCATTTCTAAAATCTTCAGGATAGCGTATAATGAGATCAAATTTTCGCTCTCCCTCGTAAATTTGCGTGGCAGCCTTCCCACCAATAGCCATTTCAATTACGGCATTGGCATCAGCGGTACTAACACCATAAAGCGCCATTTTTTTCTGATCAAGGTTAATCTGTAACTCCGGCTGACCTAAGTTTCGCAATATGCCAAGGTCTTCGATTCCATCTACAGTTTTCAGAATTTTTTCAATTTTCTCTTCCTCCATTTCCATAAAATCGAAATTTTCGCCAAATAGCTTCACCACGATGGAGCCCTTTACACCGGAAACGGCCTCTTCTACATTATCTGATATCGGTTGAGAAAAGTTCAGGCTAATGCCCGGAAAGCCTTTTAGTTTTTCCTGCATCCGTTCAATCAGCTGTTCCTTACTTTGTTTTCGCTTCCATTCTTTCTTCGGATAAATATCCACGTGAAATTCCATGTTATAAAAACCTGTGGCATCTGTACCATCATTCGGGCGACCAGTTTGCGACATCACCTGTTTCACTTCTTCAAAACTTAAAAAGATCTTTCTCATCTCATTGGAAAGCTTTTTGGTTTCATCTAAAGAAATACTCAATGGCCCCGTTGCCCTTACATAGATAGAACCTTCATCCAGGCTGGGTAAAAACTCTGTTCCCAGAAATTTAAAACTGAAAATCCCCAGAACCAGTACCAAAATCGAAATGGAAAACACCAGTTTTTTCTTACTGAAACATTTGTCGTAAAATTTAAGCGTTACTTTAGTAATCCATTCTAAAAACACATTGTGTTTTTCTTTAACGTTCTTTTTAAGCAATACACTCGCCATTGCAGGCACCAGTGTAAAGGTTAAAATGAGGGCGCCAAGAAGGGCAAAACTTAGTGTCCAGGCGAGTGGAGAAAACATTTTGCCTTCTACTTTTTCAAAAGTAAAAATAGGTAATAGCCCGGTGATGATGATGAGTTTGGCAAATAAGATCCCTTTTCCATTTTCAAGGCTGGCTTTTTTAATGAAGCCCAGTTTGCTCATTTTATTAAAGCGCTCCATCCCCAGTTTTTTGGCTTTCATATCCAGCGTTACAAAAATCCCTTCTACCATCACCACTGCGCCGTCAATAATAATCCCGAAGTCAATCGCCCCCATAGATAGTAAATTTGCAGGCATTCCTTTCAGCTTCAGACAGATAAAGGCAAACAGTAATGCCAGTGGAATAATGATGGAAACTATGAGGGTGGTCCGCCAATCGGCCATGAATAAAAATACAATCAGGGTAACAAATAAAATTCCTTCCAGCATGTTGCCCATCACTGTATGCACGGAATAATTAACCAAATCTTCCCGATCATAAAAAGCTTTAACCTTCACATCATCAGGTAAAACATTGTTGTTAATTACCTCAATCTTCTCTTTCAGGCGGGCAATTACTTCGCTTGGGTTTCCACCTTTTCGCATCACGACAATGCCCTCTACCACATCCGGATCGCTGTCTCGTCCTACCTGTCCTAATCTGGGCAAGGCCGATTCTGCTACTTCGGCAATGGTTTTAACATAAATTGGTGTTCCGTTGATGTTATCCACCACCACATTCCTGATTTCATCAATGTTATTGAGCACACCTATTCCACGAACCACATAAGCCTGGCCGCTTTGTACAATCACATCACCACCTACATTAATGTTGCTTTTAGAAACGGCTTCAAAAAGTTCGGTTGCCGTTACCCCATACTGAATGGATTTTTGCGGATCAACCGTAATCTGATAGGTTTTCACTTCTCCGCCAAAACTCACCACATCCGCAATGCCCGAAACAGCCAATAACTCCCGCTGAATTACCCAATCCTGCAGGGTTTTAAGTTCGCGGACAGATTTGGTATCACTGCTTAAGGTATAACGAAAAATCTCACCTGTTGGTCCGTAGGGCGGTTGTACTTCGGGCTGAATGCCTTCCGGAAGATCGGCTTCATCCAAATGGTTATTTACCTGAACCCGGGCTTCGGCATAGTCCACATCATCTTCAAAACTTACTTTAACAATAGAAAGCCCAAACAGGGATGATGAACGGATGCTTGTCCGCTTTTCGGTAGGATTCATCGCTATTTCCAGCGGGCGACTCACAAATTTCTCTACTTCTTCAGCACTTCGTCCGGGCCACTGCGTAATAATGGTAATGTTGGTATTGGTTACATCAGGAAAGGCATCAATAGTGGTGTTTTTAAAACTTAAATAACCTGCAAGGATGAGGATAAAGGTGGCAAAGAAAATAAAATATTTGTTCTTCAGCGCAAAGCCGATAATGCTTTTGATAAATCTATTCATAGGAGAAAAATCTGTTGGGTGAAACGGAGGTTACTGGGTTTTAAGGTTTTCAAAAAGAAAAACCTGTTTAGAAGCAATTACGCGGTCGCCAGCGGTTAAGCCTTTACTAATGTATACCCGATCGGCCGTTTTTCTTCCGATTTCAATTTCCTGAATGCATACCTTATTCTCGTTATTTAATACCAGCACATAATTTTTATTATTGTCGAAAACAATCGCCCTCGCATTTACTGCCGGAAGATCAATACCAGCATGTGCAGATACTTTAACCGTACCCAGCATACCTGGTTTTAATAAAGCCTGGGTATTGGCAATCACTACACGGGCGTTCATCACTTTACTTTCCTGGTCAATCAGGTTGTATATTTTATCAATTTTACCTTTAAATACCTGTTCGGGGTAGGATAGGGTAGAGAGACTAACCTCGTCTCCCGCTTTGATGCGTGAAATATCAGACTCATAAATATTAATCATCGCCCACACATTAGAAAGATCGGCAATGGTGAACAGGCTTTTGTCGTTATCGCTACGCAGCTGCATGTTATTGGTCACATTTTTTTCAATCACAAAACCACTGATGGGAGATTTAATGGCGTATGAACCGGTGTTGCTGCCGCCATTAAGCTTTAAAACGGCATTAGCTCTTTTCAGTTCTGCCTGCTTAATGAGGAAATCATTTTTAGCTTCTTCCAGTTCCTTTGCTGATGATAGGCCACTTTCATATAATTGTTCAGCTTGTTTTAAGGCACGATTGGCATTTTGAACTTCGGCCCTGGCGGCTATTACTTCTTTATCAAATCCCGCCATTTCTGAACTGGTTACCGTAGCTAAAGTTTGCCCGGTATTCACCTGATCGCCCAGGCGCACGTTTACCCGGTTTACCAATCCGCTTACCATAGGAAAAAGTTCCGATTTGCGGTCTTCATTAGCCGTTATCCTGGCAGAAAAAATAAGATCTGCTTTACTGTTGGCCTGTTGCACCGTATCAATTAATAACCTGTTCAGTAAGGAATCTGTAATGGCAAATTTTTCGGGGGGAGCTTCTGTTTGATGGCTGCCACACCCAAAGGCTAAACCAACTGAAGAAAGTAAAATTACCTTTATTGTATTTTTGTAAATGTAATGCATCATGTTATTTAAATAGGTTGGTACCGGTTACATAATTTAATTCTGCTCTTGAGCTCAATCTTTGTAGCTGAACCTGGTTGATCTGCAATACATTTTCTTTGTAGGATTGGTAGAGATCCAGGAATTCCATTAAACTGATGTTTCTTTCCCTGAAATTTTTAATCAGGCCAGAGATCAGTTTGGAAAAACCGGTGTTAAAGTCAGGATCGATTGCCTCAAAAAGTTTTTCATTTCGAAGTGCATTCTGGTAGCTGTTAAAAAGCTCGTTACTCAGCAAAAGTTCATATTTGTTAACCTCGGTCGTTGCTGCATCAATGCCAATTTTGGCTTTTTTAATTTCTCCCTGATTTCTGTTAAATAGCGGAATGGGAATTTTTAAACCTATACCAGTATATTTCTCCGGGTAATTTCCTTTCAAATCGTAGCTCAATAAAATTTCAACATCAGGTATAGCCATTGCTTTCTGAAGTTTTAAGTTGAGCTCATTATAATCCAAGGCTGCTTTAGATCGTTTTAAATCGCTTCTGTTGTTTCTGGCCGAATCTAATAACGTGAGGTAAGGGATCTGGTTTAGGGGAAGGTCGGGTTCAGCTGACACTAGGGCTAAAGATAAAATTGCATTTGGCGCTAAACCACAGAGCATACGAAGGTCGCGGTATTGATCTTCCAGCTCATTCAGGAGATTGGTTTGTTCTGCCTGGAGTCCGATCAGTAAAGATTTAATTCTAATCACATCCTTCAACGCTACATTCCCAGCTTTTAATTGCGTTTCATATGCCTTAATAAGCATTTGTGTGGATTTGATCTGTTCATCAAAAACGTTGACTGATTGCGCAGTGAAATATGCTTTGTAGAAAGTATTCTGCAGCTCAAATTTTAGCGTTCGTTGTACATCGAAATATTCCATTTCTGCCATCCTTACGCCGGATTGTGCCAGTTTAATGTTTTTATTTCTTTTACCCGCCAGTTTAATCAGCTGTGAAACGGAACCTGCAAACTGACCATAGGCATAGGAAGTTTGCAAAAATTTACCCGTTTCATGGTTGTACAATAAATTTTCGTATTCCAGTTCCGGATTATCAAAAAGCCTGGCGGTGATGATTTCTGCTTTAGCCTGATCAATCTGATAATTGGCCGCCAGTAAATCGAAGTTTTGTTTTAGAAAAAGTACTTCTGCCTGGGGCAGGTTTAATTTTAAAGTATCGGTTTGAGCATGGGTAATTGTGGCGAAAATGCCCAGCAATAAAAAAATCAGGGTACCTGTCCTTATCATGCCGCAAATCTATCCCAGCCGAATTAAACACGAATTAAATCGGAATTAAAAGCAGATTAAAGTTGAGGCAGGTAGATGATGAGGCAATTCTGTTGGTTTGCTGTAACCGATATTTCTATTTTTCCTTTAAACAGTGTAATGATCTTATTTGCCATATACAAGCCCATGCCTTCACCTTTCTGACCGATTTCAGCAGATTTTGTGTAAAAAGGCTTAAAAACTTCCTCATGAGCTGACGGTGGGATTCCAGGACCTTGATCAATAATTTTAACCAGGAATTGATGGTGTGAATATTCCAGTTGCACCAATACCTGTTGATTTCCTGAAAATTTAAAGGCATTGGAAATCATATTGTCAATGGCAATTTGCAGTAAAACAGCATTCACAGAGACAAGGGGTATGGTGCCGTTTTCCAGTAAATTCTGAATGTCTAACTGTTGATGGTGATGCAATTGCCAGTCAGACTGAATTTTAATTAAAAGTTCATCCAGTCGAACAGCTGATAACTGCGAATTAATTAGTTCAAGATCCATTTTAGCCAAAGCCAGTAAGCCATTGATGATGTGCTCCATATTTTCGGCATCGTCTAAAATGGATTGAATAACTTTTTGATAAGCCTGAACGTCTCTTTCTTTCAAGAGCGCCAGCTCGGCAGTCATCATTATTCTGGTTACAGGCGTTCTTAATTCATGTGATGCATTGGCTACGAAGGTTTTCTGTAAGATGAAGGCTTGTTCCAGCTCTTCCATTAAATGGTTAAAACTTTGTGCAATCAGGTTAATTTCGTCTTTGGTCTGGTTTTCTTCCACCCTGAAAGCCAGATTTTCTGAGCCAACCTGTTTTACTTCTCCCATGAATTTTTTAAGCGGCTTCAGCATCTTTACGGCCACCCACCTGCTCAACAATAAAACGATGATTGAAATGGAAACAAAAGTAACCACCATAATTTTGAGCAATTTTTCTAATCGGTTATGTGTACCCTGATCGGTAGCAGAAGCCAGAATTACGAAATCGCCCTGATTGTCTTTATAGTAAATGCCAACTACCTGCCGCTCGCCATCTTTGTATTGCAGGTGTTTTTGGTTTCTAACCAGGTCGATGGTGGCCTTTGTCCAGTATTGGGCAGAATCTCCGATAAAGGTTGCCCGATCCCGCGCATCATAAATCCGGATGACTTCGCCCTTTAGTTTCTGTAAATATTGGTGTCGAACACTGCTCAAGGCATCTCTGCTCATCTCGTCTGCTTCCAGGTAGAGCTTCGCCGTAACCATGGTGCGGTCTGTCAGGCGTTCAAAAAAATCGGCCTGAAGAAACTTCATGAACGTAAAATAGACCATGCATAGTACCGCAAACAGCATGGAGGTGCTGATGAGGGTAAAATACAGTGCAATGCGGTCTTTTATTTTCATTATTTAAGGATGTAACCCATGTTAATTTTGGTATGAATCAGTTTGCGCTCAAAACCCTTTTCAATTTTCTTCCTTAAAAAATTGATATACACATCTATCACATTGGTGCCGGTATCAAAGTTGATGTTCCACACCTGTTCGGCAATATACTGGCGGGAAAGCAATCGGTTTGGATGCCTTAAAAACAATTCTAGCAAGTCAAATTCTTTGGCACTCAGCTCAATTTTTTTGTCTGCCCTGCTTACTTCTTTACTTGAGGTGTTAAGGCAAAGGTCTTGAAAACAAAGATGATGGCTTTCAGGAACTTCGGTCATTAACTGACGTCTTAATAGGGCTGTTACTCTGGCCAGAAGTTCTTTCAGATGGAAGGGTTTAACCAGGTAATCATCCGCCCCGGCATCTAAACCCATCACTTTATCATCTACGGTTCCCATTGCAGTAAGCAGTAGAATAGGGATATTGATCTGGCTTTCACGCAAGTGTTTGCACAGCTGGATGCCATTTAAACCTGGCATCATAATATCTATAATCAGGAGATTAAAATCATTTTTGATAAAGTTTTCTAAGGCATCTGTTCCATTATAGGCGTTCCAAACCTGGTAACCATTTTCTTCCAGTGCTGATTTCAGCAGTCCGGCAATTTTATGATCATCTTCTGCTATTCCTATTTTAAGCATAGTACAAAAGTAATGAACTCATCTTAAAAGGAGATTAAAATAGGGCAGTAGGTCAGATTAATAGACCAACTATGAACGGTCGTTTTTTATAGAGGTTCGTCCTCCTGAACTTGACTCAGGATTTATTAAAATGTTAATTTACAATTATTTCGCCTAATTCAGTTACTTGAAGAAAGGTACTGAATCAGGTTCAGTATGACGAGTTGGCTACAGCAATCGTTCATTCCCGGTGGCCTAATATGTTTATTAATGTTAGTTTGGTGTCTTTACCAATCGAAACGCTTCATTTTGAAAACGTTTAGGCATTAAGCAATCATCATTTCGGTCGGTGGGACACACGACCAATAGTATTTACGCAAAAAAAAACCGCATTCAAATAACCATATATGGAAGTTTGAATGCGATTAGCTAAAGGATAAATAAAGTTATCCTTTTCGGGCCATATCAATCATCATTGAAATTTCATCAACGGCGGCTTCATTGCTGCCTTCAAAGCCCATTAAATTAAACCTGATATTTCCCTGTGGATCGATGACAAACTTAGAGGGGATGCCATTCACTTTGTAATCACTCACCACTTTATTGATTTTGGTCTCAGGATCTTTATTGTCCATCAATACTTCAAAATTATAGTTCTGCGATTTGATATAGTCGCTGGCATCTTTGGTAGGCGTAGCTGTTTTTTCCCAGGTATGGATAAACAAAAACTTTACGTTTGGATCGTCCTTGTATTTATTAACAGCCATTTGCATTGCCGGAAAAGAAGCCTTGCATGGTCCGCACCAGGTTGCCCAGAAATCTAAAATCACCGTTTTACCCTTCAAACTGCTTAAAGTAACCTGCTTGCCATCCAGATCTGTAAGTGTAAAATCAAGCGCCGGTTTTTTTATCATCTCTTTGTTTAATTTTTGTTGAAGATTGGCGATAATTCCCTTTCTGATTTCAGCGGCATACTGGTCAAAACCGGCATCACTACCTTTTACTTTGATATAAAGTGTTTTAAATGCTGCACTCATTTCATCATTGGCTTTTCCTGATTTTACCGCCTCTTCCAGTTTGGCATAGGCCTCCTCATTTCTGTTTAAAGCCATCAGAATTTTTGCATACTGGAAGTTTGACTTTGGTGATGCTGTTTTCGGATTCGTTGATGCTAATGCTGCATATTTAAGCGCTTCCTTATAGTTTTTTTGTTCGAAGAGAATGTTGGCGTAGGTCATGGTTAAACCCGGATAGCCCGATGCTGCAAATTTGGAAGAATTTAGGTCAGGTAGTTTACCATCATAGTATACCTTTGCGATTTCCATGGCTTTTTTATAATAGATAGACGCATTTTTTAAGTCGCCTGCTTTATAAAAAGCTTCAGCCAAGCCGCCATAACCGCTTCCTTTCCAGAAATCTAACATTAATTTTTCGCCGTATTCAATTGCTTTTGCGGTGTTTTTTTGTTCGGCATAACCCGTGGCAATGCTACTGGTGACATAGTCATAAACAATTAAATCTTCACCACTAAAATGTGATGGCGGAAATTTCTGAATCCAGGCTTTATAAGCCTTCTCCTTTTCAGCCGGTGTTTTCAGGTCATATATTTCATCATTAGCGGCTTTGTTTCTGGCACGTGAGCCGGCAGGGAACTTCTTTACTTCAGCTTCCAGTAAAGAGTCGCTAACTTTCTGGTTTTTCAATCGATAATAGTAATTAATGGCCAGATCCATTTCCTTTTCGCTGTTTGATGCAGCAAGGTCTTTTAGCTTATTGGCCAGCAGGGTTTTATCTTCTGGCTTTGTAGAAGTTAACCACTTTTCAAGGTCGGTCTTTGTACTGTCTAATGACTTGGTCTGTGCGCTTACCTGCGTTAATGTTGCAGACAGCAGCAGCGATGTAAGCATAATATTTAAAGTTTTCATCTTTTAAAATTTAGGTAGTTTTTAATTGTATCCGGGGTTTTGGGTTAGGGCATTATTGATCAAAATCTGCGCTTGGGGAATGGGATATAACACCGAAGTAGTTTTCCATGTAGTGGGTCTGAGTGTACCTAAAATGGCATCGGCACGATTGGTTCTTTTTAAATCAAACCAGCGATGGCCCCATTCTCCAAAAAGTTCCATTTTTCTTTCCTGTTCAACAGCAGAAAGCATTTGTGCCTGAGTTAAGGTTGCATTAATGTCTGGTAAACCTGCTCTGGATCTTACGGCATCTAAATCGGTTTTAGCTCCGCTGAGGTTATTCAGTTGTGCCCTGGCTTCTGCCCTGATCAAATATTGTTCAGCTAATCTTAACATCACATTATATTCATTACCAGTGCCTGATGCCACTTTATATTTGGTGATGGAATAGTAGGTTTTACCGCCTAAAGTTTTGGGAGCGGTCCAGTTAGCGCGGCGTAAATCCGTTGTGCTTTCAAAACTCTGATACGTTCCGTCGGCTAAAGAATAGTTTGGAATGGCTGTAGCTGCAGACCCGTAATTATTTCCAGGTACCGAAAATCCATTTACATTTGCGATTTGCCAGATAATCTCATTACTGTTATTGATGAATGCCAATCCTGGTGCAGGTAAGCTATAGGTTCCGGAGCTGATAACTTGGGTAGCCTGTGCTTCTGCGTTCGCATAATCTTTTTGATACAGATAAACACGAGCCAGTAGGGCAGTGGCAGCATGTTTATTGACTCTGCCTCTAAAAGTGCCAACATATGCAGTTGGCAGCGAAGCTTGTGCTTCAGTTAAATCTTTAATGATTTGTGCATAAACCTGAGCCGAAGATGAACGTGGTAAAACGGCATTATCAAAGGCAGCGTAATCATCTTTTAAGGGAAGAGGAACATCGCCGAATAAATTAACCAAATAGAAATAAAAATACGCCCGTAAAAATTTAGCCTCTCCTAAAAGTTGCACTTTGGTAGAAGCAGTTAGCGTGGTAGAAGCTGTTATCCCGCTAATGGCATTATTGGTGTTTTTTATGCCTGGATATAAGTTGCCCCAGGTATTATTTACAAAATTATTATTAGTCAAGATAGCATTTTTCGAAAATTCCTGTATACTCGCATCCGAACCATTATACTGTACATCATCCGCTGATATTCCAGGGTATAATGTGATATAAGTTAGGAAAGCATTAGTATTCGCCGAAGCAGCCGTATAAATACCCATCACCACGCTCTGTGCCGCGGCATCGGTTTTAAAGGCATCTTCAAATGATATTTGTGTTGGCGGGGCACCCAATTCTACAAATTTTTTGCAGGACGAGATGGTCAAAACAGCGCCAAGCATGAGTGTGTTATAAATTAAATTTTTATATGTCTTTTTCATAATGATCGAAATTAAAATGAGCAATTAATACCAAATACAATTGTTCTTAAAGGTGGCAATACCTGGCCAATGGTTCCTGTACCCAGACCTGAAGGTCCACCTTGAACGGTAGTTTCTGTATCTAAGGTGTATTTGTTTTTGGCCCAGGTATATAAATTCTGACCCTGAACATAAATGCTTGCGTTTGAAATCTTCACTTGCTTAAGCCATTCTTGCGGTAGGGTATAGGATAAGTTTACAGATCTTAATTTTAGATAAGAAGCATCGCCATAAACCGCATCTGATTGGGTATAAAGGTTATAGGAATTTGCTATAGTGGTGCCAGCAGTAGCAGAGGCTCCAGGGATATTGGATGATGTATTGGTCGGTGTCCATCTGCCTAACCAATAGTCATTTTGATTGACCAATGCACCCGGCCGGGTGTCTAAAATTTGGGTTACTCCGAATCTATGGTTAAACTGGAAAAAGATACCCAATTCAAAACCTTTATACGTAAAAGTATTATTAAATCCGCCAAAGAATGGTGTTCCAAGATCAGCTATATATCTGTCATTTTGATTGATTACACCATTTCCATCTCTGTCTTCATAAGTTGCTGCACCTGTAGCTGGATTTACCCCTAAAAAATGGTAGGGGCGAAACAGGTTAAGAGGTTCTCCAACAACGTAACTAGAAGCTGAAAATGACTTTTCAAGATTAGGAAATTCAAGTAGTTTATTATTATTAAAGGTTACGTTCAGTGAAGACTTCCATGAAAAATCTTTAGAAACCAGATTGGTCGTATTCAATTCTAATTCTAAACCTTGATTTTGAATAACAGCCAGAAGATTTTGCGTGTAAGAGTTATAGCCGCTCTGTGAAGCCACAGCACTTGATGTAATTTGATCTGATGATCGGTTTCTATAATAATTTGCTGAAAATGAAATGCGGTCTTTTAAAAAACCTAAGTCAATTGCCAGATCTATCTTTTTGGTTGTTTCCCATCTAATAGTTTGATTGGGAAGGCCACTAGGTATTAGTGCGGCACTACCTAAATAAGGTGTGGCGGGGTTATATAATGACAAATAAAGATAATTTGGAATTTGGTCATTACCAGTGGTACCAAAACTGGTTCTTAATTTACCAAAACTTAAAAAAGATAAATTTTCTTTTATAAAATCCTCATTAGAGAATACCCAGGCTGCGCCAACTGCACCAAAATTACCGAACCGGTTTTCTGGTCCAAACCTTGAAGATCCATCACGTCTGAATGTGGCATTGATCAGGTATTTTTCTTTCCAGTTATAATTTAATTTTGCAAACACAGCATTATACTTGTACTTCACAATGTTGTTGTAGAGAACGGTAACTGTTCCGGCAGCACTGAGTGTACCTAACAGTTCTTCCACACTGTAATTGTTTCCTAAAATTTGTGTGCCGTTAGAAGTGTTCTGCTGAAAGCTGGTACCCACCAAAGCAGTAAATTTACCTTGACCAATATTTTTGGAGTAATCGAGAGTAGGTTCAATACTCCAGTTCTGAGCTGTCGTATTTGCAAAAGTTGCCGAGCTGACAATGTTCCTGGAAGGGTTTTGTGAAGATGCCGGATCAGTATTAACCTGTTCAATTCTGGTCGTTGTATAACCGAAGTTTGATTTTGCCGTTAAGCCAGGTAAAATGGTATATCTGATCGTTGAATTCGCAATTAAGTTATTGGTAACGCCTGTATATTTTTTTTGTAGCGTAGCCAATGGATTAGTAAAACCGTTTGCCCAAAATAATTTACCATTGGCATCATAAAGTGGCAGGTTTGGTGGTAAGTTGTAGGCCGACGACACATCAGATGCTGGCAGGTTTGTATTATCATTAGTGTAGCTTACCGAGAATGATGCACCAAATTTTTTGTTTTGCGAAACATGGTCAAGATTTAATCTCGAAGAAAATCTTTTATTGCCATTATCACCTAAAAATACACCAGTTTCTTTACGGTAAGCAGAGTTGAAAAAGAATCTCGTTTGATCATTGCCACCAGATAATGAGGCATCAACCTGATTCAAATGACCGCGATTTCCAATTAATAATTTTTGAAAATCAGTACCATTGTTTTGATCCCAAACGGTTAGATCAGGTGCATTGGTAGTATTGGGTATAACATTATCATTCTGAAAAGCCTCTCTTCTTAAAGTTAAATATTCCTGAAGATCCAAGATTGGAATAAAGCGGCTCACTTCTGTAAAACCTGACATTAAGTTCACGCCAACTTTAACTTTTCCTGATTTTCCCTGCTTCGTAGTAATTAAAACCACCCCGTTAGCCCCCCTTGATCCATAAATGGCAGTTGCATCAGCATCTTTTAAAATGTCTATTCTTTCAATATCAGATGGATTGATCATACCAAAAGGACTGATGCCACCACTAGCGCCTGACGTTCCGAATGAATTGAGGTTATCTGTTGCCGGTTGTCCGCCATTGAAATTAGTAAAAGGTACACCATCAATTACATAAAGTGGAATTCCACCTGAAGTAAGAGAACTTTGTCCGCGAATCTGCACCTGAACGGTACTACCTGGTACCCCATTATTTTGTGCGATGAGCACTCCTGACATTCTACCTGACAGTGCAGCCAATGGATTTCCGACAGGTTGTTTCTGAATTTCATCAGCAGATATAGATGCAACAGCGCCCGTATTTAATTTTCTGGTGGTGGTGCCATAGCCAATAACCTGTACTTCATTCAGGCTTCCCGATTCTGGCGTTAAGGAAACTTTTAAAAGTGTATTTTCATTGACTAAAACTTCCCGGGTTACATAACCCACATAGCTTAGTATCAATGTGATGCTTTTTCCATCAGGTACGGTAACACTAAAATGTCCGTTTTGATCAGTAGCCGTGCTGAACATTTTATCTCCTTTAATTCTAATAGATACGCCCGGAAGCGGGTTTCCGTTCTCATCAGTAATCATTCCCGTTAAGTGGGTGTCATTAACCACTTCATTTGGGGCTAATTTAGCTGTTTTGGTAATCAGAATTTTATTGTCAACCTGCTGATAGGTGAGTCCGGTTCCCTTTAAAAGTAAATCCAGGATCTCCGTTACTGATTTTTCTCCTTCCGGAATACTCACTGGCTGGAGATTTTTCAATTCATTGATGCGGTATAAAAATCGAAACTGACTGTTTGCTTCAATTTTTTTGATCGCTGAAACCAGGTTTTCCTGATCGATGTGTATAGAAATCTTTACTTGCTGTGCCGATTGAGCAATAAGATCAGTAGCGAACAGGCATTGGATAGAAGCCGTTAATATGATAGCAATGAGGAGGCTGGTGCGCATAAGCTGACGAATTAGATATCGTGTTTGGGATGATGAAGAGAAGAAAACATATTTCTTCCTACCCTCTGCCGATTGTGCAGAAAAATACATAATTTTAAGTGTTTTAAATGAATCCTAGAAAATTGTTTAAACGCATAGATATAGTTAGCGCTATATCTACACCGGCTCCTTGTTTAGCGACAAGGAGTTTTTTTTATTCATTCAAATGCGCAGCTGGTAAATTTTTTTCATGTGGTTTGGTTTAGTTGATTTTGGGTTTATTTATGGTTCACATCCTACGCCATTGATGGTTATGCCGCCGGCGCTGGTTTGGTATTGTGCATTATTGTAGGAACAGATGATTTTAAGAATCTCCTCTAATGATTCTCCCTTTAAAAAGGTTGCCGTAAACCTGCATTTTTTTGGAAGTTCATTTGCAAATGTAATGGGTGTATTAAATCTTTTTGATAAAATTTTTGCTGCCTCCTCTAGTGAAATATCATCGAAGAAAATATCGCTTTCCTGCCATTGTATTGCGTTTTTAGCCAGTACATTAACAAAATTGATGCGTTTATTTTTCTGATTAAAAATAATCTGCTGGTTCGGAACAAGAATACCTAAAACTGACTGGCTATCCAATACGCTTACTTTTCCTCTGGTAACAGTAACTTCGATATTATGGTTGCCGGTATATGCTTTAATGTTAAATGCCGTTCCTAAAACTTTGGTGCTCAGTTTGCCTGCACGTACCGTAAAACTTTTTTTAGCGTCATGCCTGATATCAAAATAACCTTCACCTACCAAAGTCACCATCCTTTCAGCACCAAAAACTTTTGGATAAGTGATTGAACTGTTATTATTCAGAATCACTGTGCTTCCATCAGGTAAATTTACCTTTTGGTGCTCATTTTCTGTTTTAACCGTTAATGAGGTAATGGATTGCGTAGCCTGTTTTGGACGGTTTGCTGTTTGCGCCATCCACTGTGGCATTTTGTTTTGATCTTTAAATAATATCGCGGCAAAACAAATGATAAAAAAAGCAGCTGCCCATCCCAGCCATTGCCTGGATAGGTCCGGCTTTTTCTTTATAAATTTTGAATCAGTGGAGATCACTTGTTTTATAATCTGTTCTGCTTTGCCTGCATTCAACACTGCTTCAGGACTTTTATTCCAAAAATTATCCATTACCAGATCGAGCACTGCTGTATCATCCGCATTTTTTATAAGGGTCATAAACTCTTGCAATTCTGCAGGAGAGCATGTTCTGTTCACATACTGATCAAATAAATAGGTGGCTCTATCCGCTTGCATTTTGTTTAGTTTGATGGCTTAAGGTAGAAATGAAGATGTATCTGTCCCTTTTTAAACAATGACAATACAAAAATGGAAAGGAGGTAGTTAGATGAGAGATTATTTTACAAAAAATAATAAAAGTGGAATAACTTTTATTTGATCTTGTGTCGTCAGGAAGTTTTTAATTGATTTTACAGCATCTCTCAGGTGAGTTTTTACCGTTAATGGAGATAGGTTAAGTTTATTAGCTACATCAGCCTGTTTTAAACCTTCAATATGGCAAAGTTGATAAACTAATTTTTGCTGTGGCGGAAGTTTTTCAATGGCAGTTTCCAATAACTTCTTTGTTTCCTTAAATTGGATCTCATTTTCTGTAGCCAAATCTACATCAGATGTTTCCTGATGGGCCTTCAGGATATTCCTTTGTTCTACCGTAGCTTTTTTTAATGCATTTAACGTTTCATTTCTTGCGGTTGTACGTAGAAATCCCCCAAAATTTTCAATCTGGACTAAATGAGTTCTCTTCACCCAAAGCTTAATAAAAACATCCTGAACAATTTCCTCCGCTGCGGCATCTTCCTGAAGAATGGCTAGTGCGTAGCCGTACACTTTGTTGCGGTAAAAATTAAAAAGAATGCCAAAAGCCTGCTGATCTCCAATGGCAATTTTTGCCAGTATCAAGTTCTCATCAGTCAGTTCCTTTTGCATGGTGCTAATATATCAATTAAACTAAGTTTTTGAGTTTGATTATATTCACGATGTGCTTTACATTTTATCAGTAGCACTAAAAGTTATTCCATTTCTGACACTATAATTTTAGATTAGGGATCAGGTTTAAAAAAGCCTGAAAGTTGGCCTTGTATTTTTTCTTATCCAGTTTAAAATAAAAAGCACCTTTCTTTGAACCTGATTTGTCTTTTTCTTCAAGTTTGATCAGTAAACCTGTAGAACTGATTTTTCTGCTAAAATTCCGGGTATCTATTTTAGTATCGTTCACCTCTTCAAAAAGCATCTGCAACTGAGGAATGGTAAACTTTTTAGGCAACATTTCGAATAAAATCGGGTGGAGGGCAGCCTTGTAACGTAGTTTTTTCCGTGCATCAGCCACCATTTGAGCATGGTCGAAAATTAACTTGGGACTTTCATTAACGAGAAACCATTCCGCGTGATATTCATCGCTTAATTGCGCTTCATATTTATGAATATCAATTAAGGCAAAATAGCCTACAGATAATGTGCGTTCAATTGGATCGCGATGAGGTTCCCCGTAAATTTGCAACTGTTCCAGGTAAATTCCTTCCAGTCCGGTATTTTTTTTCAATACCCTATTGGCTGCATCATCCGGACTTTCATTGGCACCCACAAATCCACCAATTAAACTCCATTTGTTAATTTCAGGTTCCAGGCCACGCTTCACCAGCAATAATTTAAGGTGTTCTCCGTCAAAACCAAAAACAATGCAATCTACAGCCACCAGATAATGCGGTTGGCCTGAATATTCTATCATGCTGAAATTAATTTAAATGTGCCTGAATATCTTCAAAATTTTACGAAAATAGAAAATATCAGCAATTTATTAAATGTCATTTTGACAAATAATAATTTATTTATACTTTAGCCGAATTCAAATTCCATTTGTAGCCCAACATTCTAATCAATAAATACATGAGTACAACATTTGATCTTGATTCAAATCCACACAGAAGGCTTAATATTCTCACCGGAGAATGGGTTTTGGTATCACCACATCGCACCAAGCGGCCATGGCAGGGTAAGGTTGAAGATATAGCGGCCAATAACCGTCCGGAATATGATCCGAAATGTTACCTCTGCCCGGGAAACGATCGTGCAGATGGCGATGTTAATCCGGATTATAGGGAAAGCTTTGTTTTTAAAAATGATTTTTCAGCCTTGCTGGAAGATACACCTGTTGCTGGCTTAAATGATGATGGCTTATTGGTAGCACAAAATGAGCGTGGCATCTGTAAAGTGATTAGTTTTAGTCCGAAACATCATTTAACCCTGCCAGAACTAAGCGTGAATGAAATCACTGCAGTTGTGGACTTATGGCAGCAGGAATTTAACAGCCTTTCTGAAAATGAATGGATCAAGTATATTCAGATTTTCGAAAATAAGGGCGAAATTATGGGTTGCAGCAATCCACATCCACATGGACAAATTTGGTCGCAAAGCGAAGTGCCGATGGAAATCGTGAAAGAAACTGAACGGCAGAAAAATTACTATGCTGTTCATCGGGAAAGTTTATTGTCGGCCTACCTTAAAATTGAATTAAAAAAGGATGAAAGAATTGTTTACGAAAATAATCATTTCGTAGTGCTGGTTCCATTCTGGGCAGTATGGCCTTATGAAACGATGATCATCAGTAAGCGGCAGGTGAGTAGTATCAAATATTTTAACCCTACAGAAAAAGCAGCATTGGCAGATGCGATAAAAGTGCTTACCAGTAAATATGATAACCTTTTTGAAACTTCGTTTCCTTATTCTGCAGGAATGCACCAGGCACCTGTAAATAGTGGAGATCATCCGGAATGGCACTGGCATATGCATTTTTATCCCCCATTATTGCGATCGGCTACCGTGAAGAAATTTATGGTGGGTTATGAAATGCTGGCCAATCCACAGCGCGACATCACACCAGAATTTGCTGCAAATCGATTAAAAGAATTGTCTACAGAACATTATAAATTAAAACTAACCAAATCACATCATTAAGAGCGAATGGATATTGAACGTTTAAAAAATGCATTCAAAGAGATTTACCAAACCGAACCCATCCTGGTAAAATCTCCTGGAAGAATAAATATTATAGGAGAGCATACCGATTATAATGGTGGCTTTGTTATGCCGGCGGCCATTAATAAGGCCATATATGTTGCGGTATCAAAAAGAGATGATGAGGAAATTCACTTATATTCTGAAAGTTATCAGGCATCTTATACTTCTTCCGTTTCAGCCATAAAGAAATCTGATCTCAGCTGGGCGAATTATGTATTGGGCGTAGCCGATCAATTGGTTAACCGGGGTTATAAAATTGGTGGCTTCAACCTTTATTTGGATGGAAACGTTCCGCTAGGTGCGGGGCTTTCCTCTTCTGCCGCATTGGAATGTGCAACGGCTTTTGCACTGGACCATATGAATGAACTGGGCATTTCACAAATGGATCTGGCTTTAATTTCACAAAAAGCGGAACACGTATTTGCGGGTGTAAACTGTGGGATTATGGATCAGTTTGCTTCAGTTTTTGGTAAGCAGGATCATGCTGTTTTACTGGATTGCAGAAGCATGGAATATGAATATATTCCTTTGGCGTTGGAAGGCCACAAGCTTGTTTTACTCAATACTAATGTTAAACATTCGCTTTCTGATTCTGCCTATAACCAAAGAAGAGCACAGTGTGAACAAGGTGTAGCCTGGATTAGTGCACACCATCCGGAGGTAAGCAGTTTAAGGGATGCCGATTTAAAAATGCTGGAAACATTTGTAAAGCCAAATGATGCGGAGGTTTACCAGAAATGTAAATATGTAGTAGAAGAAATCGGCAGGATTCAAAAAGCAGCAGAAGCACTTAAACAGGGTAATTTAGTTGCATTGGGCAAACTCATGCTCGAAACGCATGAAGGCCTAAGTCAGGAATATGAAGTGAGTTGTAAGGAACTTGATTTTCTGGTTAATTATGTGAAAGATTTAAATCATGTTCTTGGTGCCAGGATGATGGGTGGCGGTTTTGGGGGCTGTACCATCAATATTGTAAAAAATGAAGAAATAGATGCATTGATTTCAGAAGTAAGTGCACTTTATGAAAAAGAGTTTGGTTTGTCACTGGATGCATACGTGGTGGAAACAGCAGATGGATCAACGCTAATCAGCGCCTAAGCTGAGCTTTTTAAAAATATGGAAATAAAAAATAATCAGAATTTGATATGCCATCTGGGCCAGTTGAATAAACCTAAACAAATAAATGAATGAAAAATAATATTCTGGATGCAAAAGATTACATCGTATTCGCGGTGTATTTTGTAATTGTGGCAGCCTATGGCCTTTACATTTACAATAAAAAGAAATCCGAATCAACGGGCTCAAAAGATTACTTTCTAGCAGAAGGCTCACTTACCTGGTGGGCAATTGGTGCTTCTCTAATTGCTTCGAATATCTCAGCCGAGCAGTTTATCGGGATGAGTGGATCAGGATTTAAAATGGGATTGGCCATTGCCACTTACGAATGGATGGGGAGTTTAACCCTGATTGTAGTTGCCGTTTTCTTTATTCCGGTTTACCTGAAAAACAAAATTGCCACCATGCCACAGTTCCTGCACCAGCGCTATAACGGCACTGTTGCGATGATTATGGCTGTTTTTTGGTTGCTCTTATATGTAGTGGTTAACTTAACTTCTATCCTCTATTTAGGTGCACTGGCGGTGAGCAGTATTTCAGGGTTCAACCTCGAATTGTGTATGTATGCCATTGCAGCCTTTGCCATCATCATTACGTTAGGTGGTATGAAGGTAATTGGATATACCGATGTGATCCAGGTGTTCTTCCTGATTTTAGGTGGTTTGGCAACCACTTACCTGGCGCTTAATCTGGTATCTACCCATTACGGAACAACGGGTATTTTTGAAGGTTACCACCTTATGAGTACCAAAGCATCAGAACACTTTCATATGATTCTTAAGCCTGAGAACGAAAATTATATCGATTTACCAGGTTTAAGCGTGCTGATAGGGGGGATGTGGATTGTAAACTTAAATTATTGGGGTTGCAATCAGTACATCACTCAACGTGCTTTGGGTGCCGATTTAAATACCGCAAGAGGTGGTTTATTATTTGCCGCCTTCCTGAAATTGTTGATGCCGATTATTGTGGTGCTTCCGGGTATTGCGGCATATGTACTTTATAAGGATGGGGCCTTCCAGACAGAGATGTTGCAAAATGGGTCTGTCAATCCCGATCGTGCTTATCCGGTATTGCTGAACTTACTGCCTGCCGGTTTGAAAGGGTTGTCTTTTGCAGCATTAACAGCAGCCGTTGTAGCTTCCTTAGCGGGTAAAGCGAACAGTATTGCCACTATTTTTACCCTGGATATTTACAAAAAAGTAATTAATCCCGAAGCAACAGAAAAGAATCTGGTATTGACAGGGAAGATTTCCATTATTGTAGCCATGATATTGGGTGTATTAATTGCTCCTCATCTGGGAATTGATAAAAAAGGTGGTTTCCAATATATTCAGGAATATACCGGCTTCGTGTCACCAGGTATTTTTGCCATGTTTATGCTGGGCTTCTTCTGGAAAAGAACCACTTCAAATGCTGCTTTATTCGCAACCATAGGTGGTTTCGGTATGTCATTATTGCTTAAGGCTTTGCCAAATTTAACTGACCTTTCCTGGTTATCTGGTTTAGGCTTTTCAGTTAAAAATGCATCAGGAATCTATGAAATCCCTTTCCTTGACAGGATGGGCTTTGTATTTATATTCTGTATCATTGGTATGATCATTATTAGTTTATTTGAAAACAGAAAAGGTGTGAATCCTAAAGGACTGGATATTGATGTCAAAATGTTTAAAACCAGTACCAGTTTTGCCGTTGGAACATTGCTTATTATTGGCTTGCTGGTTGCACTGTACAGTGTTTACTGGTAAAATGCTAAGTCATTAGAAATACCGTAACAAAAAGGATAGTATCTGCTGATGCTATCCTTTTTGTTTGCATATCAATCGATAACTTAATCGTTAAATATAAAAAATAAGGTATGTTATTTTATTTCTGATAACAGGAGATTATCAGAACAAGTGATTGTTGAAAAGTGAAAATTTTTAGCGCTGAACGCGTGGTCTTTTAGATTTGAATGCATCGTTTGACCTTGGTTTTGGAGCAGGTTTTTTGGGAGCAGTTTCTTCAGATAACTTAACAGTAATCACATTACCTTTAAATGTTTCTCCATTTAGCATGGAAATAATGTTTTTAGCATCATCTAAACTTGCTACTTCTATAAAGGCATAACCCTTGCACTTTCCGGTAGCCCGATCCCGAACAACCTTTATGGTATCAATTTTGCCATGCAAACTAATAAAAATTGCCAGATCCATCTCCTGTATGTTGTCTGCCAGGCCACCGACGAAAAGCTTGTTCATTTTCAGAATATTATGTTTACTGTTTTATATCGCTTTTGATAACGTTTTCGCGAGCGTTATGTTTTGTGTTAATTTTTTGCAAAATAAAAATTTATAATGGTGAAAACAAAACAGATTTAACTTATAAGCTTCCCATTCTCTCCTCACCATTAATTTACTTGAGGTTAATGCAGCATGGATAAATGAATTAAGTTTAAAGTTTACCATAAATTATTATCAGTTTTAAAACAATTGATCGCTTTTTGAAAGCGCAAATGATTTCCTATAACCAATCGGGATTATATTAATTGTCAATAGATTTTCTGTTCAACAAACCAATTTACGATTGATTAACATCCTTTAACAGTGCTTAGGAAGGGTTTTGAATATTACGGCAAGGAATTTGTTAATTGATAAGCTGATCAATAATAAAAAAATAAAAATATGAAATTTTACAAATCAATCCCGATAATGCTCTTGGCTGGAGTGATGATTTCCGGTTGCGTAAGTAATAAGAAATATACTGAACTTCAGGATACTTATTCTAAATTAAGAGAAAGAAATCAAGAGCTAAGTAATAAATACCAGGATAGTCAGCGAGAGCTTTCAGGTACAAGCAGCAGGGTGAAAAGCCTTGAAGAACAAATTGCTTCAGAAAAATCGAATGTTGCTGCCTTACAGGATGCTTTAAACAAATGTTTAAACTCCAGTAACCAGGGGAATGTGAACATTTCCAAACTGGTGGATGAAATTAACAGTTCCAATAAATATATTAAGCAACTGGTAAATGCTAAAAATAAAAGCGACTCGCTTAATATGGTGCTGACCAATAACCTGACCCGTTCTTTAAGCCGGGAAGAGCTTAGTGATGTGGATGTTCAGGTCTTAAAAGGTGTCGTATATATTTCATTGGCTGATAACATGCTTTATAAATCCGGTAGCTATGAGGTTTCTGATAAAGCTGGCGAAACTCTAAGCAAAATTGCCAAAATCATTAAAGATTACAGTACTTATGATGTGCTGATTGAAGGTAATACCGATAATGTGCCGATCACACAGCCGAATATTCGTAACAACTGGGACTTAAGTGCTTTAAGGGCGTCATCAGTTGTACAGGTATTACAAAATAAATATCAGGTAGATCCAAAACGATTAACGGCCGGAGGTCGCGGAGAGTTTAACCCTGTTGCCGATAATAATACACCAGCAGGAAAGGCACAAAACAGGAGAACACAAATTATCATCACCCCTAAGCTTGATCAGTTTATGGATTTGATTGGGAAAGCTCCGGAACAATCGCAGAAATAAAATTTATAGATATTCAGGGCAGTCTCTTAAAGGCTGCCCTTTTTTATGCAAGAAATAATTGTTTAAGATAAGTTTAACCAACCTTATGGAAGCAAATAAATCTTAAACAGTGCCCAAGAAATGCCCGCTGGGTGTATTCAAAATACTTCTGCACGTACCATAATGTTAAATAAGCTTGAGAATGCGTGCAAAGCCAAGGCTTACCGGTTGATTTTGAATTGGCATCAACATCAGAAAATCAGGGACACAAAAAAGCCCCAGCTGATAAACTGAGGCTTTTTGCAGGTTGTTATGCTTTATAAGCTTCCTTGGCGTAGGTTTTTAAATATTTTTTGAGCATTTCTCTCGCCACATGGATTCTGGTTTTTACGGTTCCAAGCGGAATCTGCAATTCATCTGCAATCTCGTGGTATTTAAAACCTTCAAAATATTTAATAAACGGAACACTGTAAACCTCCGGCAAATGATTCAATGCTTTCTGAATATCATCTACAATCATCTTACCCACACTTGCATTACGTTCAGAACTATACATCAGGTTAGCTGATGATATTTCATCGTCTTGTGTAATCAGGGTTTTTGCTTTTGCAGATTTACGGTAATTGTTAATAAATGTGTTTTTCATGATGACAAACAGCCAGCCTTTAAAATTGGTGCCTTCCTGAAAATTCTGATAAAATCTGATGGCTTTCAACATCGTGTCTTGAACCAAATCGTTAGCATCTTCGATGTCTTTTGTGAAATTTAAAGCATGCATTTTAAGCGAAAGAGAGTGGCTGTTAACCATGTTGTTAAATTCGAATTGTGTCATGATGTTTTAGGTTAAGGATGTGCAATCAAACGAACAATAGTTATACCAAAAGATGCGGTTGCAACTATTGGTCTGATTTTAAAATCGGATCAAAAAATAGGTCTATGATATGATTAAAGCGTTTTAGGTATTTTAGGGCTTCGCTGTTCATTTGCAGATAGCGTATAAATACGGGGGTTTATACTCAATAGAATTTTGGTTTCCTTACAGTACTTTTCTAAGCTGCATAATATTCCATACAGCATTTAATTAAAACTTTTTACACCAATAAATACTTTATTTTAATAAATCCTCAGACATGGAAGAATTAATGAACCAGGTAAAAAGCTTCCTGGGTAGCAAGGCACAAAACATTTTTAAAAAAGGACCTGCAGAAATTGAAATTAAAGTTAAGGAGGGAGTTGATGCCCAAAAATTAGCTGAAGATTTAAAGCAACATATCGTCGCCCTGATTAGTGAAGATACCATTGCCATGATAAGTTTGGTTGACCATCGTGAGATGCCGGTGGATCATTTCTCACTGAATCAATAATCATTCAGGACGAGATATTTGTTTGGTTGTCCAAATGGAAAACCATTGTATCAGATTCTTGTTCTATGGCATAATGACAGAAGCTTTTCAACCTGCAAATCTTATAAATGGATATGGCCCGGTTCAAATTTGGTATGGTAAAAAAATAACGAAAGCGATTATTAGGTGAAACCTGTATAAACAAATATGGAAATAGATATCCGCAAAAGAAAAATAGGTTTAAACTTTAATGAAAACGGTGCAGCCGAAATTTACCTCTGGGCCCCTTATGCAACCGGCGTTTCATTGCTCACAAATGGCAGAAAAATCAGCCTGATTAAAGAAGATTATGGCTACTGGTTTTTGGAAACCAGCCAGATCATTGAAAATGACGCATATGGCTTTGAAGTTTTGCAGTCGGAAGATGCCGTTTCATCTTCTAATGGGATGAAATACCTGCAGCGGGCAGACCCGGCTTCATTGTGGCAGAAAGAGGGGGTACAGGGAAATTCAACGGCCTATAAGCTTAATGCATTTAAATGGACGGATCAGCAGTGGCAGGGAATACCATTGGAAGAATTCATCATTTATGAACTACATACCGGAACCTTTACAGAAAACGGAGATTTTAAAGCTATTGAAAATAAAATCAGGTATTTAAAAGAATTGGGGATTACGGCTATTGAACTGATGCCCGTTGCTCAGTTCTCCTGTGATAGAAACTGGGGTTATGATGGTGTTTTTCCATTTGCCATCCAAAATTCTTACGGTGGGCCAGAAGCCCTTTGTCAACTTATTAATGCATGCCATGAAAATGGGTTGGCGGTAATTGTAGATGTAGTTTATAATCATATGGGCCCTGAAGGGAACTATTTTAATGATTTTGGACCTTATTTTACGGATAAATATCAAACCCCATGGGGGCAGGCCATTAACTTTGATGATGCAAATTGTGATCCGGTTAGGGATTACTTCATCGAAAATGTGTTGATGTGGTTCCGGGATTTTCATGTAGATGCCCTCCGCCTGGATGCCGTGCATGCCATTAAGGATTTTAGTACAACCCATATCCTGCAGGAAATACGGCAACATGTGGACCAACTTTCTGCTTATACCGGAAAATCTTATCAGTTAATTGTTGAACTGGATTTAAATGATCCTAAATATATTAATACGATTGACCGTGGTGGCTATGGGATGGATGCCCAATGGGCTGATGAATTTCACCATGCTCTGCGCGTTACAGCGGGGCAGGAGCCTAAGGGATATTATAAGGAATTTAATGGTATTGAGCACCTGGCAAAAGCTTATAAAGATGCCTATGTCTATGACGGGCAATATTCGCCACACCGGCAAAAGAAATTTGGTGCCAGGGCAACCTATAATGATGGAAGACAATTTGTTGTTTTTTCACAAAATCATGATCAGGTCGGCAACAGGATGCTTGGAGAAAGAACCAGTGAATTGCTGGGTTTCGAAATGTCAAAAATACTGGCGGCAGCAGTATGTTGTAGTCCTTTTTTACCTCTTATCTTTATGGGTGAAGAATATGGCGAAACCAACCGTTTCCAGTTTTTTACCAGCCACAGCGATCATGATTTGATTGAAGCCGTAAGAAAGGGAAGAAAATCTGAATTCGCCGCATTTCACCATGATGAGGAAACACCTGATCCCCAAAATATCGAAACTTTTCTTCAGTCAAAGTTAGACTGGGAAAAAATCAATCGCCCTTCTCACCATCATATGTTGCAATATTATAAAGCATTAATTAGTCTGCGTAAAGATCACCCGGCGCTTTCTGTTTTAAATCGGAAAAATTTAAAGGTAAAAGCCAGTGCAGCACAAAACTGTTTAATACTGGAGCGCTGGCACGAAGATGAGCGGATCTTATGCCTCATGAATTTTTCTAGCCAGGCACAAGTGTTGCTTCTGGAAGAACACGCCCGGAAATACCAGAACATCTTTAACTCCGCATCTGTCATGTGGGGTGGCACAAGTGATGATGAACCTGTTTCATTTACCGAAAAAATAACCGTATTACCTGAATCGATCCTAATTTTTCATTGTAAAAATGTATAAACCTTCCAGCACCTACCGAATCCAGTTTAATCAGGATTTTACTTTTCAATCGCTCCGTAACATCATTCCATATCTTAAAAAATTAGGGATAGATACAATATATGCTTCACCAATTTTTGAATCTTCCCCCGGAAGCATGCACGGTTATGATACCATTAATCCTCATAAAATTAATCCCGAAATAGGAACCGAAGCAGAATTATACCAGCTTTCTGCTGATTTAAAAGCTGCGGGAATGGGCTGGCTGCAGGATATTGTACCTAACCATATGGCTTTTCATACCGGTAATGCCTGGCTGATGGACGTATTGAAAAATGGAAAGAAATCTGCATATTCCTCTTTCTTTGACATTGATTTTTCGCATGAAACCAAACTGATGGTTCCGTTTTTAGGGGAAGATTTAAATGATGCTATTGCCAATGGTGCGCTGCAGCTAACGGCTGAAAATGGGGAATATTACCTTTGTTACGGAGGAACCAACTGGCCGGTTAGTGAAGCAACGAAGCAAAATCTTCAAAGAAAAAATAGCTCATTAATTAATAGCCGTAAACCTGAATTACTCGAAATCGTCAACCAACAGCATTACAGGCTATGTAACTGGCAGGAAACTTTTCATAAAATCAATTACAGGCGTTTTTTTACTGTAAATAGTTTAATCTGCCTGAATATTCAGGATAAAGCGGTATTTGATACCTATCATGAATATATTTTCAAATTTGTACAAGAGGGTATTTTTCAGGGATTACGTATAGACCACGTTGATGGGTTATACGATCCGAAAATGTATCTGGACAGGTTAAGGAAAGCGATTGGCGATGAGGTATATGTTGTCATTGAAAAAATTCTTGAATATGAAGAAAAACTTCCGGCAGACTGGAATACGCAGGGAAATACAGGTTATGATTTTCTGGCCATCACTAATAACCTGTTTACTAATAAAGCTGCACAGCAATCTTTTAATAAACTCTATCAGCGAGTAACGGGTAAATCACAGGATCTGGAAGTGCTTATTCATGAAAAGAAAGAAACTATTTTATATGAGCACATGAGTGGCGAACTTGATAATTTATATCAGTTGGCTAAAAATCTGGAACTGATTGCTGATACGGATGAAAATGAGATTGGTGCCGATATTCTTAAAAAAGGAATCGGTGAAATGATGATTCAAATGCCGGTTTACCGCTATTATGATTACCAGTTTCCTTTAAAAAATGACGCTTTAAATCAATTGAAGAAATTAATTTCTGGAGTGATTATTCAGGATGAATTAAAACCGGCAGGAGCTTTTTTGACGAAAATTTTTATTGAAAAGCCTTTGCAGGGAGATGCAGTTTACCTTAAAAATATAAGTCAGTTCTACCAACGTTGTATGCAGTTTACCGGTCCGCTAATGGCTAAAGGAGTAGAAGATACAGTAATGTTTACCTATAATCTTTTCGTTGGCCATACTGAAGTGGGTGATGCACCGCATGCATTTGGAATTTCTATCGAAGATTTTCATTCAAAAATGATAGATAGGCAGGAGCAATGGCCGCTTTCATTAAATGGAAGTGCTACTCACGATACTAAAAAGGGTGAAGATGTAAGGGCAAGGTTAAACGTATTGACGGATCTTCCGGAAGATTGGATCAAGGTTGTGGAAACGCTTTTAAAAACGACCAGCCAGCTCAAGGCGGAAAATGAATCTTTTAAAGCGTTGCATAATAATGATATGTACCTGGTGATTCAAACCATTTTAGGTGTGCTATCCATGCCAGGTGAAGATACGGATGATATTCACAACCGTTTGGCCCAATACATAGAAAAAGCCTTGCGTGAAGCCAAAAAACGATCAGGTTGGGCATCGCCGGATGAAGATTACGAGCAGTCTGTTAAAGATTTTGCAACAGCTTTAATAAAACCCGGGCACAGTGGCAATCAGGCCATTCCTCAATTTATTGAAAAAATTGCAGATTTTGGTATCATCAACAGTTTATCGCAACAGGTTTTAAAATTTACCTGCCCGGGTATTCCGGATATTTATCAGGGCACCGAATTGTGGGACTTAAGCCTGGTAGACCCTGATAACCGCAGACCCGTAGATTATGATAAGAGAATCCGTTTTCAGTCTGAACAACAGGATCAAACCTTGAAGGAGTTATGGGAAGGACGTTATTCGGGGAAAATAAAACTATGGTTAACCCAGCGTCTGGCAACCGTCAGAAAAAATCATGCTCAAATTTTTGAAGATGGTCAATACATTCCGCTTCAGGTTTTAGGGAAATTTAAGCACAATGTTGTTTCCTTTGCCAGGTATCACCGGCAGGAATGGATAGTGGTTACCGTTCCATTAGGCTTAGCTGCAGTGGCGAATAAGGATACTAAAGCCGCCAATAAGTTTGATTGGGCAGATACAGAAATTATACTTCCCGCAGGGGCAACGGTGGAATGGGATGATTTGATTACAGGCGCATCCGGCGTGAAAGATATATTGAATAAAGGCATCCTGATCAATCAGATTTTAAGTGAAGTGCCGGTGGGATTAGTCAAACTTAAATCCAAAGAAAATGACCGTTCCGCAGGTATTTTAATGCATATTAGTTCCCTGCCGTCTGATTATGGAATTGGCGATATAGGGCCAGAAAGCAGAAGTTTTATTGATTTTCTGACTGAATCCGGGCAAAAATACTGGCAGATTTTGCCTGTGAACCCTACAAAATCCGAAAACGGCCACTCCCCATATTCCAGTAATTCTGCCATGGCCGGTAATATTTTACTGATCAGTCCTGATTTACTGCAGTCAGATGGTTTATTAAAAGAAGCTGATCTGAAAAATGCTGTACTCGAATCAGCTGATCAGGTTGATTATGACCGCGTGGAAGAACATAAACATCATTTACTGAAATTGGCTTATCATAACTTCAGGGAGTCACCTCATTCTGAACTGCACAAGTCTTTTGAAACGTTTTGTACCGCAGAAAAAAGTTGGCTTCATGATTTTTCCTTATATGTAACCATTAAAGGCAATAACAGGCAACAGGAATGGTACCATTGGCCTGAACAGTTAAAAACAAGTGATCCCAATGCGTTGGCAGAGTTTATTGAACAGTTTGCCGATGAAGTGGAGGAAATTAAATGGCAGCAGTTTATTTTTTTTAAGCAATGGCATGAACTGAAAGATTACGCCAATCAGCATGGTATTCAGATCGTAGGTGATCTTCCATTTTACCTCGACCTGGATTCGGTAGAGGTATGGTCTCAGCCATCATTTTTTAAGCTGGGCAAGGACCTGAAACCTCTTAAAATCGCCGGGGTTCCTCCCGATTATTTTAATGAAAACGGTCAGCTCTGGGGAATGCCGATTTTCAATTGGGAGGCTATGAAAGCAGAACGGTATACCTGGTGGGTAAACCGACTTAAAAAAAATATGGAATTATTTGACTTGTTGCGACTGGATCATTTCAGGGCTTTTTCTTCTTTCTGGGAAGTTGATGCAGATGCAAAAACGGCGATTAACGGAAAGTGGATAGATGGGCCTGGAAATGACTTTTTTGAAGTCATAGAAAGCGAATTAGGGCAGTTACCATTTATTGCTGAAGATCTGGGTGAAATTACCAGTGACGTGGAACAATTGCGTGAAAGATTTAAATTACCGGGGATGAAAGTGCTGCAATTTGCCTTTGGAAGTGATTTAATAAACACAACACACATTCCGCATAATTTTAGTTCTTCAAATTGTCTGGTTTACACCGGTACACATGATAATAATACCCTTTTAGGCTGGTTTAAAGAGGAAGCTGATGACAACACCAAAAAAAGACTCGATATGTATTTCGGCTTCAGCCAGAATGAAGAAAATATCTGTCAAACCATTTTGAGGGCAGTATATTCCGCAGTTGCGGCAATAGCAATTGTACCTGTTCAGGATATCCTGAATCTGGATGAATCTGCAAGAATGAATACTCCTGGCAGAAATTCCGGGAACTGGAAATGGCGCTTAACCAGAGAAAAGTTAGATAATAGCCTGATTGGCTGGTTAAAGATGGAAATGGAACGATGTAACAGAAAACGTTAGTGATGATCAATACATCGTTTTCCAAACTTTTCAGTTAAACGGCTTTAATAATGAGTGACTTAAGTTCGTGATTTAAATTTTAAAATAAGTTTAAAACCAAATTATAGAGCATAAAGTTGTGCTTACTATTAATTATGTGTATTTTTAAATCTACTTTATTGCTATTATTGCGAAAATTTTGGATTTAATTATGAATATTGGAAGATCAGGCATAATTGTTTACATGAATACAGAAGAAAATTATGGAACCATCCTGGATGAAAATTTTCAGGATATCTATTTTTCTCTGATTAATCTACCCCTGGAAGCATATATTTATGCCAAGGTAT
>NZ_NHOT01000010.1 GCF_002197755.1 Pedobacter sp. AJM
CGCCTGACGAAATGATATTTTAGAGGATTTCCGCTGATTTGTTTCCGTAATGGTCTTCTTAAATCAGCGGGATTTTTGTCATTGTCACATTGAGCCTGACGAAATGATATTTTAGAAGATTTCCGCTGATTTGTTTACGCGATAATCTTCTAAATCAGCGGGATTTTTGTCATTGCCACCTTGAGTCTGACGAAATGATATTTTAGAAGATTTCCGCTGATTTGTTTCCGTGATGGTCTTCTTGAATCCGGGAGATTTTTTTAAAGGGTGAAAAAATGGCCTGCGAAACACAGACCATTTGAATTATGTATTATGTACGAAATAAATTAAAGTGATGGTTGAATTTCTATAACCTCATCTTTTAATAAACCCCAAAGTAATTTCCTCACTTCCTTAAAGTCATTTAAATAATATTTCGCTTCAGAGATGTTATTTCCCACTTTGATGGTAAATGCATCATTTGGAAGGGCTTTGAAAATATCTTCATCGGTATGGTCATCGCCAAGTGCCAGGATGAAATCGGGTTGCTTACCATACAGCCAGTTAAGTGCAGCTTTTCCTTTATTTACTTCCATGTTCTTAAATTCGATGACCTTATTGCCCGGCATTAACTGTAGTCCCTTATCTGCGGCCAGAATCTTCAGGTGACTTACAATTTCATTTGCCCTTAAATCGCCTAATCCCTCTTCTGCCTTGCGGTAATGCCACACTAAGGAATAACTTTTTTCTTCAATGAAAGAGCCGGGTGTCCTGTCTGTATAAGTTTCCAGGATAGATTTCATTTCCTGTTTCCATTGATCGGTGAGGAGTGGCAAACAATTCCATTTATCGCCATAGGCTTTTTGCCAGGCACCATGTTCCGCGATAAGGTCTACCTTTAAATGACCAAACCATTTTTCAAGGGTTTCATTTCTTCTGCCACTGATGATGACCACGGTATTTGCCGGATCTGCCGTTAACCTGGTAATTAAATTATAAAGTTCCTCATCAGGCGATGCATCATCAATATTTCCGGCAAAATCTACCAGGGTTCCATCATAATCAAGGAATAATACCCGGTTTGTGGTATGATCATATTTTTCAGAAATTACTTCTTTAATCGCCGTTACGGCATGTTTTGTAAGTAATGAGTTTTGAGAATCTTTCACTTCGTCTAGTCTTAATATAAAATTATTTACCCAATGCTTCACATTGAATTTTTCTACAATGTTCCGCATGGCTTTCATGCGGATGTGCTGTTCTTCTACTGGCATTTTTAAAGCCAATACGATGGCTTCCATAATGTCTCCAATGTTATTTGGATTCACAATTACTGCATCTGTTAGTTCCTTGGATGCGCCAGCCATTTCGCTTAAAATAAGTACGCCGTTGTTATGATTTCTACTGGCTACATATTCTTTACTTACTAAATTCATACCGTCACGCATGGGGGTAACCAGGCAAATGTCTGCAGTGGCATAAAGGGCTGATAAAATTTCAATCGGAAAAGAGCGATAAAAATAGTTTACCGGAATCCAGTTAATGGAGCGGTACCGGGCATTTAAATTCCCTACAAACTGGTCAATTTGTTCTTTTAAATCCCTGTATTGCGGAACAGTGTCTCTGGATGGGACCACAATCATGTACAACTCTATCTTACCAATAAATTCGGGATGAGCCTGCAATAATAATTCCAGCGCTTTTAGGCGCTCCAGAATGCCTTTACTGTAGTCAAGCCGGTCAATGGAGAGGATAACTTTCATGTCTTCCTTTCCGTTCCGGAAGTATTCAATTTCTTTTTGAACTTCATCGTGCGACGTAAGATTGGAAAACTTATCAAAATCAATGCCCATTGGAAAGGCTTCAACTACAATCTGCCTTTCGTTGTTGTTTAAAACATTGGCTGTTGAATTTACCGGTAATAAGCGGGTTGCTGTACTTAAAAAGTGGCGCACATCATCATAGGTATGGAAACCAATCAGGTCGGCGCCTAACATGCCGTTCAGCAATTCATCCCTCCAGGGAATTAACCTGAATATCTCATAAGATGGAAAGGGAATATGCTGAAAGAAGCCTATGGTAGATTGTGGCAATTGATCACGCAGGATGCCTGGCAGGAGCAGGAGCTGATAATCCTGAATCCATATTTTATCTTTTGCAGAAAGTACATTTGAAGCGGCTTTTGCAAATTTATGATTTACGGATTTATAACAATCCCAATAACTTTGTTCATAATGCGCATAGGTAACGAGATAATGAAAAACAGGCCATAAAACCTCGTTTGAAAAACCTTCGTAATATAAATTAATTTCTTCCTGGGTAAGAAATACCGGGTAGAGGTTAAGTACAGCGAGTTTATCTATGACTTCCTGTTGCCTTTCTTCCGGAACTTCAATTCCCGGCCAGCCAATCCAGATGGAGTTACCTGTTTTATAAACATCTCCAAGGCCTGTTGCGAGTCCGCCTTCACTTGGGATGAAGGTATACTCGTTATTTTCTTCTATAATTTTAACGGGTAGTCTGTTCGATATTATAACTGTTTTCATGCTTGTATTTGATGTATCCACATAAATAAAAGCTTGTAACAGCGTTTTTGTTTGAATATTCGTGTTAAAAAAACATTGAAATGATTTAAACCAAATTATATTACCAATAACTTTTCAAAACTTAAGGGTGTGAAAAGGTCAGGTTTGACTCTGATTTTTTAAATCCGGATCAGACGTAATTGAATACTAAAGAAAAAGTGGTTTGTTCATTCGGAACAGACACAACTTCTATACTTCCGCGATGCATTTTCATAATGTTGCGGCTAATGGTTAAGCCAATGCCCGAACCATTTTTCCTGGTGGTATAAAAAGGAACAAAAATCTTTTCCAGATCTGACTGATCTATTCCCTTACCATTATCGGTGACGTCTATATAAAGTTTAGTGTTTTCCAACCGGTGCCTAACTGTGATATGAGGCTGATCAAATCCTTCAACCGCATAAATACTGTTGGTGATGAGGTTAATCAATACCTGTTCAATCAGTTTTAAATCAAGTTGAACAGTAATTTTTGAACTGGTTTGTTCAATATCCAAAAGCACATTTTTAACTTTCGCAAAAGGCTGCATTAAAACCATGATGTGTTTTAAAATTTCGCCAATGGTATGCGATTCGAGATTTGGTGTAGGTAACTCTGCAATGAGGCGGTAATCCTTTACAAAATCCAGCAATCCGGCAGAACGGCGTTTAATTGTTTGAAGGGCCATTTTCAGGTCTTCCATCTCATCTATATTCAGGTTTTCCTTATCAGTAACCATGCTGTTAATGGTATCAGACAACGAACTGATCGGTGTTATGGAATTTAAAATTTCATGTGAAATGACACCTATTAACCGGTTCCAGGCTTCAGTTTCTTTTTGTTCAATTTCATCCTTAATGTTTTGAAAGCTGATGATCGTATAATTTTTCCCGTATAAGTTAAGGGGAATAACTTCCGTTGAAAGTTGAATAAACTTCTCCTGTATTTTCAGTTCCAGGAAACGTTTGCCGCCACCGGATATCTGATCAATTTCATTTGCGAATGCCGGTAAATGTTGTTTTAAGCGATGCCAGTATTTGTAAGCGGGCACAGCCAGTAAATTTGAGGCTGCCTGGTTAAAGAAGGCAATTTCCTGATTTTGGCTCGTTGTTGTAGCATTGTTAATTACGATTACCCCTACAGGAACCTGCTCCAGAATGGTTTTAATAAGCTGAAACATGGCTTCCTGCTCTAAGCGGATCTGTTTATGAACCTGAAGAATCTCCCCAAATGATTCGTACAGCTCCGGGAAACTTCCTTTGGTGGTTTTGTTTTTAAAATTTAAGGTATGATCGCGTGTTTTAACTGCCAATATAAACCGTTTGATATCCGAACGGATTTCATTGATATAATGGTACAAGGAGATGACGGTACCCAGAAAGATCAGTCCCACCCCGATAATGGTAAACCAGAGTTGTGTATTTTTAATAAGGTAGAACAGCAGGTAAGCCAGTATATTGATCACCAGCAACCGGAATATTAAACGGAAAGTAAAACGTTTGTAAAACATATTTTAAGGTTGAGGGTTGAAGGTTTTAAGGTGGAGGATTTTGCTTGCGAGATAAACCTCTCGCTCGCTGCCTTTTACCTTCTACCTTAGATTATATTCCAAATTTCTCTATTCTTCTGTACAAAGCTGCCCTGGTTAAACCCAGTTCGGCGGCAGCTTTTGATATATTTCCTTTGTGTTTATCAATGGCTTTCTGCACCATCATTTTTTCCATATCACCCAATGCCATTTCTTCGGGTACAGTATTAGTTTGGGTAAAACGTTGCGGACTAAGCTGTAAATCTTCATCAGTAATTTCTTTTCCATCACTCATAATAACCGCCCGCTCCAACACATGCTGCAGCTCCCGCACATTTCCAGGCCATTTATAATTTAAAAGGATTTCTTCAGCTTTGCTGCTTAAATTTCGGGTTTCTTTATGGTATTTTGAGCTGAACACCTGCATAAAATGATTGGCTAAAAGCAGAATATCTGTACCGCGTTGTCGCAAAGGTGGCAATAACAGTTCAACTGTATTGATCCGGAACAGTAAATCCTGTCTGAATGTATTTTTGGCAACCATTTCATTCAGGGGCATATTGGTTGCAGTGATCAAACGAACATCTACTTTGCGCGCTTTGCTTTCACCTAAACGAATCACCGTTCTGTTTTGTAACACACTTAACAGTTTAGCCTGTAAAGGAAGGGTTAAATTCCCGATTTCATCTAAAAAGATCGTCCCGCCATCTGCGAGTTCGAAACGGCCGGGTTTATCTTCTTTTGCATCGGTAAAAGCACCCTTGGCATAGCCAAAAAGCTCGCTTTCAAATAAGTTTTCATTGAGCGATCCTAAATCCACATGCATAAAAACCTGGTTCTTCCGTTGCGAGTTTCCATGGATCTCATAGGCGAAAACCTGTTTTCCGGTACCGTTCTCACCGAGGATTAAAACGTTGGCATCTGTAGGTGCTACCTTTAATAACGTATTTTGCAGCTGTTTAATGCCTGTTGCCTGACCTACAATGTTTTCAAACCCCCGTGTTAAATCTTTTTGTAATGAGGTATGAATTTTTTCGAGTTTCTTTACTTTCCGGTTAGATTCGCGAAGTTTTGAAGCTGCAGAAAGGGTAGCAAATAGTTTTTCATTTTCCCAGGGCTTGAGGATAAAATCAGTTGCACCTTTTTTAATGGCCTTTACGGCGAGCTCCACATTTCCAAAAGCAGTCATCAGGATCACCACATAATCCTTATCAATGGATAAAATATGCTCAAGCCAATACAAGCCTTCCCGCCCGTCGCTGGCACCTTTCTGGTAGTTCATGTCGAGCAAAATAATATCTACCTCATTCCTGCTCAATAACACATTAATTTCTTTGGGCGATTTACAGGTGATGACCTGCTTTACCTGTTGTTTGAGGAAGAGACGGGCACTTAACAAGATATCATCATCATCATCAATGATTAAAACTGTGGCTTCTAAACCCCCAGGGCCTAAAGGGGAGCTTTCCTTTCTATCATTCATATCGGATGTATTGTTAAAACTTCAATTAATTTGAACATGGCTAAATTCTTTTCAAATGTTGTTCTTGAGGGTAATTTCTTTTGGAATTTGTCATTTCCACCTCGCCTGTAACTGCCACTTTATTGGGGGCATGCGGTAAATTTAGCCAAACTGTCCGCTCCCGCACAATAACTGTCCGAAAATGAACATAATAAATTTAATAATTTTTTTAATATTCTGATTTTAAGGTGTTTAATTGTTTTTTATTGCTTTGGCACATACTTGGTTAATAAGCAAATCAAATAGTACAACCGAACAATGGATAAAAAAATAGAGAAGAAAAGATTTAGCCGTAAAACCTTAATTATGATTGGAGGAGCAATAGCATTTGTGGCCATTGTACTTTATGGTTATACTTTATCACTTAAAAAAACATATCATGCAGATGCAGAGAAGTTAACCATTAGCAAAGTAGCATACGGCGATTTTGAAGATGTGGCGCTCCTGAACGCCAGCGTTGTTCCATTAACATCTGTTATCGTAAGTTCATCTGAAGGAGGTACGGTTGCTGAAATCTTTACAGAGAATGGTGCTTCTGTTGTAAAAGGTACTCCATTATTGAGAATCTCGAACGCTAATGCAATGTTAAGTTATACCTCAAGCCAAACCGCTGCGACTGAGCAAATTAATCAACTGCGTAAGTCCAGATTGGATTTGGAGCAAAATCAAAGGGTTTTAAATCAGGATGTTTTAGATGTCGAAAATAGCTTAAGAACTGCTGCGCGTCAGTATCATTTAGATAGTGCACTTTTTGCGAAAAAGGTGATCACCCTACAGGAGTTTAATAAATCAAGTCAGGATTATGAATATTACCAGGGTAAACTTAAGATTGTTCGCCAGGCTGTAAAACAAGAAAATCAAAGCAGGAGAATGCAGCTGATGCAAATTGACCAGTCAATGGCGCAGATGAATGAAAGTTTGGAAATGATCCGCAAAAACATTGAGAACATGACCATCAAGGCACCTGTTTCCGGAAAATTATCATCTTATGATCCGGTTACCGGTAAATCATATAACTCCAATGAAATGATTGGGAAAATTGATGTATTGCAGGGATATAAATTACAGGCTGGTGTGGATGAATACTATATTAATCGTGTAAAAGAGGGGCAAACTTCCACCTGTGAATTCAACGGGAAAACGTACAACCTGACGGTTAGTAAAGTAATCCCCGAAGTTACAGCGGGCCAGTTTCAGGTTGAAATAGTGTTTAAAGGTGCAGCTCCGGAAGGTTTGCGCAGGGGTTTATCCTTGCAAACCAAGTTAACCTTATCGGATAACAGCAAATCATTATTGCTGGCACAGGGGCAGTTTTTCCAAAGTACGGGCGGCTCATGGGTATTTGTGGTGAATAATGGCAAGGCAACCAAGAAAAACGTAAAAATAGGGCGAAAAAATTATCTTTATTATGAAATATTGGATGGTTTGGCTAAGGGTGATGAAGTGATTACCTCATCTTACGATCAGTTTAACCAGTACGACCAGTTGGAGATCGCTAAGTAGTATCCTTATCCGAGCTCCCCGGAGGGAAGCAAAAAGTAAAACCTAAATAACGAAAAAGCTAACTTGTTAGCACAAATTAATTTAATATGAACACTCCAAAAGCCCTTCCTGCCAGGGAGGGTTGGGTGGGGCTAAAAACCTGATACTAAAACGCTATGATTAAAATAGAAAATCTGGAAAAAGTTTACAAAACTGAAGAAGTCGAAACTACGGCCCTGAACGGCATTAACCTTCACGTCAAAGCGGGAGAATTTGTTTCTATCATGGGCCCTTCAGGCTGCGGAAAGTCTACATTATTGAATGTAATGGGATTATTGGATAAGCCAGAAAGTGGCAGTTATAAATTTATCGATACTGAACTTTTAAGTTTAAACGACAGAGAGCGCTCCAATTTCAGGAAACGAAATATGGGCTTTGTTTTCCAGAATTTTAATTTGATAGACGAATTAACCGTATTTGAAAACATCGAACTGCCTTTAATTTACAATAAAATCCCGGCAGCAGAGCGGAAGCAACTGGTGAACGAAATCATTGAACGGATGAATATCGTTAACCGCAGTGGCCACTTTCCACAACAACTTTCCGGTGGACAGCAACAACGGGTTGCCGTGGCAAGGGCATTAGTGACCAAGCCAAAATTAGTTCTGGCCGATGAGCCTACCGGAAACCTGGATAGCTCGCATGGCAATGAAGTGATGGAATTGCTTTGTGAACTGAATGAAACCGGAACTACAATCGTGATGGTAACGCACTCCAGTCATGATGCCAGTTTTTCCAACAGAATCATTAACCTGAAAGATGGTCATGTAATTTCTGAAAAGATAAATAAAAGTAGAAACGAAGAGCTGATCTAAGGCTTAAACCTTACACCTCGTAAAAAAGATTTTAGTTTAGTTAATGATAGGTCTTCCTAAAAATCTTCCCGGATGGGAAGATTTAGGCAAGGCGCTGGAAAAGCTGACTAAACCGAAAATATAAAATTAAAGAGGCTAAGGCTTTCATATACCTGTCTTGAATAATTGATACTATTTACCTGATACTAAAAGATGTTCAAACTCAACCTAAAAATCGCCTTGCGAAACCTCTGGAAAAACAAAGGATTTTCACTGATCAATATCGGAGGACTGGCCATTGGCTTAGCCAGTTGTATGGTTTTATTGCTCTATGTTGCTTATGAGTGGAGTTATGATAAGCAGTTTACCAACAACGATAAAACTTATGTGGTTTATCAAAATATGGAGGCTAATGGTAAAACTTTTAGCTGGGCATGGACCCCTAATGTAATGGCTAAAGAAGTGCAGGAAAAATTACCGGGAGTAAAATATGCATCACATTCTACCTATCCACGAGCTCATCTAATTACCGTTGATCAAAATAAACTGATTAGCAAGGTTGTTTTCGCTGATCCTTCTTTCCTTAAAATATTAAATTATAAGTTCCTTAAGGGCAATCCTGTAAAAGTTTTGGAGAATGTAAATACTATAATTCTGACAAAATCATTTGCAAAGAAGTTATTTGGGGACGAAGACCCCATTAACAAAACGGTGAAGCTGGAGAATCAGGAGGTTTTAAAAGTTGAGGCCATTATAGAAGATATCCCGGCCAATAGCAGTTTAATTTTTGAATGTATCATGCCATGGGATTTATTTTTGAAGAGAGAAACTTGGGCAAAGGAAAATAACTGGGGTAATAACATGTGCCTGACGCTGGTTCAATTGCAGGATAATAAATTTTTTCCGGCGGCAAATATTTATATACATGATATTTACAAACGCAATCAAAAAGAAAACCTGGCAGTTGCATTATTACATCCTTTATCCAAATGGCATTTATACGGCGATTTTGTAAACGGAAAATCTGTAGGTGGAAGAATAGATCAGCTCAAAATATTTTTATTACTTGCGTTTTGCATTCTGTTAATTGCCTGCGTAAACTTTATGAATCTATCTACTGCCCGTTCCGAGCGCAGAGCAAAAGAGGTTGGCGTTCGTAAAGCTATTGGTTCTTCAAGGCAATCTTTAATTAACCAGTTTTTTTTAGAGTCTATCCTAATCACAGTTGTTGCCACGGTTATTGCTTTTATTTTAGTTGAGGTAAGCATTCCCTATTTTAATAATTTATTAAATATCAAATTAGAAATTGATTATAGCAATTTTAGATTTTGGACTGCGCTTTTTATTTTAATGATTTTTACAGGATTTATAGCGGGTAGTTATCCGGCACTTTACCTATCTTCTTTTGAACCCATTAAAGTATTAAAAGGTTTAAAACTCAAAACTGATTCTTCAGTATCGGTGAGGAAGGTTTTAGTGGTAGGACAATTCGTCTTTGCAGCCTGCTTAATCGTGTGTACAGCCGTAATCTATCAGCAACTGAATTACATTAAGAATAAACCAATTGGTTATGACCAATCTAACCTCGTCCAGATTGCCGTGCAAGGTAAAATGAAGAAATATAAAAACCTGGAGTTGCTCAAAACACAATTACTTAAATCTGGCGCTACGAGTGATGTGACATTTTTTAGTATGGATGTTACGGAAGGAGGCAATAATACTATTGATATCCAATGGCCAGGAAAAAATCCAAATGAAGAGGTTTCTTTTAACCACAGATCCATTGGCTATGATTTTATAAAAACCATTGGTACGGAGATACTTAGTGGTCGCGAATTTTCGGAACAATATCCGAACGACAGCAGCAATGTGATGCTCAATGAATCGGCCGTAAAAATGATGGGTTTAAAGAATCCAATTGGTGCAGTGATCACTTTTTGGGGTACCAAGTTCACCAACGTTGGTGTTGTTAAAGATTTCGTTGTAGAAAGCGCTTATCAGAAAGTGGCACCAATGATTTTTCGTTTGGCACATAACGAAGATTTTAGTGTCATTCTTGTGCGTTTAAATCCTGGTCAGAACATCAGTTCATCACTAAATAAAATTGATGCGCTCGTAAAAGAAATAGAACCTAATTATCCGGTTAACCGCAAATTTGTCAATGAATCTTTTGAAGTAAAATTTCAGGATGAAAAGATACTGGGTACACTCTCCAATTGGTTTGGTTGTTTTGCCATCTTCATTTCTTGTTTGGGTTTATTAGGATTAGCGCTTTTCATGGCCGAACAACGCAAAAAAGAAATCAGCATCCGTAAAGTTTTAGGTGCGAGCACGGCCAACATCCTAACGCTTTTAAATAAGGATTTTATCAAACTCGTTGCTATTGCGAATGTGGTTGCCTTTCCACTCGCTTATCTGGTCATTAATAAATGGCTTTCTGCATTCGAATACCGGGTTGATATATCATTTTGGCCATTTGCACTTGCCATTACAATATCTGTTTTAATTGCTGTTTTAACCGTGAGCATTCAGTCGGTGAAGGTAGCGAAAGCGAACCCGGTTGATGCGCTTAAATATGAATAAAAATAAGTGATAAGTTATACGTTTTAAGTTGTAAGTGATAAGTTGTATGTTGTAAGTAGAGATACTTATACCTTCATACTTAAAACCTGCCACTTATTTAAAAACATTTAGGTGCCTATATCGGTGGTGTCCACCTCTTCCCATTCCGAACAGAGAAGTTAAGCCCACCAGAGCCGATGGTACTGCGGTAACACGTGGGAGAGTAGGTCGGTGCCAAATCTTAAAAGCCTTAAGCAGGCATTTAATCAGAACCCTTGCAGTAACAACTGCAGGGGTTTCTTGATTTATAATGTTTAAAGAACAAGGAGCAAAGAGCAAGGAGCAAAGGCTGAATTGTTGTTTGAATATTACTGAGACATAATTCGGGATGTTTTTAAGGGTACTAATTAACAACGATCAATAATAGAATTCATCTATAATGGTTCCCGCGGATTTCGGAGATTTCGCAGATTTAGGGTGATGAAACGTTGTGTAGCAGGCATTTGAAGTCTGAAAAACATCTGTCTTAAGCACCTTCCTTCTGAATTTGATTCAGGCTTTATAAGAATTGTTGAAATTGATTTATGAATCTCTTATACATGATGCTAAGAACACTAATGTAACCTTAATGTATTCGTAACTGAATGGTAAATTATCATCAATTACACTCAATAGAGTAAAGCTATGGGATTATCATTATGTGATATTACACTATAAATTTATCTTTGTGAAAACAATAATATGGTGCAAACATTAGTGCAATTGAAACGTGGTGAACTGAATGGTTGTACTTCGTTAAAACTTTCAGCAGATCTGGAAACCTTCCCGATCGAAATATTAGATCTGGCCGATACACTTGAATATCTAGACCTATCTGCTAACCGTTTGTCAGAATTACCTCCCGATTTTGGGAAACTTCAGAAATTGAAAGTTTTCTTTTGTTCCAATAATGCATTTACCATTTATCCGGAAGTACTTGCTGATTGTCCATTACTTGACATTGTTGGCTTTAAAGCAAACTGTATTGAGCATATTCCTGATCTTGCAATTGGCAGCCATTTAAGGTGGTTAATTTTAACCAATAACAGGATAGCTGCACTACCTGCCAGTATTGGAAATTGTTATCGGCTGGAGAAGCTGATGCTTGCAGGCAATAGATTAACGGAATTACCTGACGAATTACAGTATTGCAAAGCACTCGCACTTTTGAGACTCTCGGCCAATAAGATTGAATATTTACCTGCCTGGCTGTTTAATTTACCAGCATTATCATGGCTGGCTTTTTCAGGAAATCCATGCTGCAGACCATCCATATCCGGAGCGGGAGCAACATTTATTGCCTATGATAGCTTAAAAATTCAGGACAAACTCGGAGAAGGCGCATCAGGAACCATTTACCGTGCATCAAGCGATGGAATGCTCCAGGATGTAGCCGTAAAAGTATTTAAGGGTGATGTTACCAGCGATGGTTATCCGGAAGATGAAATGCATTCGAGCATCGAAGCTGGTGACCATGAGGCGTTAGTGAAAATCATTGGTCAAACTAATGATTCGTCTGAATCAAAAACTGGATTGGTCATGGAGCTTATCCCGAAACATTATACAAATCTTGGAAATCCGCCATCACTAAATACCTGTAGCAGGGATGTATTTGATTCGGATAAGCGACTTTCTGCCTGGCAAATCATGAACATTCTAACCGCTATATCTTCAGTGGCTAATCATCTGCATCAAAAAGGGATTATGCATGGTGATTTATATGCGCACAACATGTTGATTGATGCGGATGGAAAAACCTTATTCGGTGACTTTGGTGCCGCAACCCGGTATGAGCGGAATCACTCGGATTTCTCACATGCAATGGAGCGAATAGAAGTAAGTGCTTTTGGACATTTAGTTGACGATCTATTATCATTATATGCATCAGTAGAGCAAGATACTTTTTATTCTGCATTGCGTGCATTAGAAAAATCTTGCCATTTGACAGATGTGGGCCGTAGACCTGGTTTTGAACAGATTGAGTCTGTTTTAGTTAAAATAAAAAGTCAAAATTTAATTTAACTTTCTTTCACTGCTAACTGACCGCAGGCGGCATCAATATCTTTTCCGCGGCTCCGGCGAATGTTAGTGGTAATCCCTTGTGATTTTAGATAACTGGCAAAGGCATCAATTTTATCACCTTCTGCATTGGTAAAATCAGCGAAGGAAATAGGGTTGTATTCAATCAGGTTTACCTTACAAGGAATGTGCTTGCAAAATTTGGCTAAATCCATAGCATCAGCAATTTCATCATTAAAATGATTGAAAACAATGTATTCGTAGGTAACCGGGTTTTTGGTTTTTGCAAAATAATATTTTAATGCCTCCGCGAGTGACTTTAATGAGTTCGCTTCGTTAATGGGCATGATCTCATTTCGCTTTTTATCATCTGCCGCATGGAGGGAAAGTGCCAGGTTAAATTTAACACCATCATCGCCTAATTTTTTAATCATTTTGGCAATGCCGGCGGTAGAAACTGTAATGCGCTTGTAACTCATATTCAAACCATCGGGTGCAGTAATGCGTTCGATAGATTTTAATACATTGGCATAGTTTAGCAATGGTTCGCCCATGCCCATATATACAATATTGGTTAAGGGGTTATTGTAATTTTGCTTGGCTTGTTTATCAATCAGCACAACCTGATCGTAAATTTCATCTGCATTTAAATTTCTTTTCCGGTCCATATAACCTGTGGCACAGAATTTACAGGTTAAACTGCATCCCACCTGAGAACTTACACAGGCAGTCATGCGGTCTTCTAATGGAATTAAAACGCCCTCTACAATATTGCCATCGGCTAAACGGAAAGTATTTTTAATGGTATGATCATTACTGAACTGTGAGTTGTTAACCTGGACCGCATTAATGGCAAAATTTTCGTCAAGGGTTTTTCGCAAATCTTTAGAAAGATTGCTCATTTCATCAAAGTTAATTGCCGATTTCTCCCATAGCCATTGATAAATCTGCTTTGCCCTAAAGGCAGGTTGCTGCATAGCCGTTAAGTGCTGTTGCAATTGTGCTAAATCAAGTGAGCGGATATCTATCTTTTTTGCTGTTACCATTTGCTGCAAAGGTACTTAAAAAGCACTTAAGCTGAAAGGCGAAAGCTGAAAGCAAATTGTTGTGATTCAGAATTTTACAATTAGCAGGCTATCTTCCTCTTGATCTGCTATTTGATTTTCCTGCAGGCTTACCTTTTGCCGGTTTGGCATTTCTATTGGCAGAGGTGCTTTTGCCGGTGGTTTTGCTTTTAGCTGAAGATGAACCGGTATGCTTTTTAGTTGTTGGTTTAGCCGTAGCGGAATGTTTAGGTTTGTGATTTTTTTTCACTTCTTCCCTTAACTCCGGAATTTCGTCCCAGGTATTGTTCTTTTTCTTTGCAGAACTTTTCACTTTCGGGCTTGCTTCGGAAGATGATTTCTCAACGCTTTTCATGATTCCGGCCATTTCCTCTTCCGTTAATTCCCTGAATTCTCCTGTTGGGATGCCCTTAAGATTAATGTTCATAATCCGCGTCCGCTCTAATTTTGTCACTTCATATCCGAAGTGTTCACACATTCTTCTGATCTGCCTGTTCAAACCCTGAATCAATGTAATATTGAAAACGAAAGTGCTCACCTGCCTCACCTTACACTTGCGGGTATTGACGCCCAGAATGGGTACACCATTACTCATTTCAAAGATGAAATCATCGGTAATGGGTTTATTAACGGTAACAACATATTCTTTTTCATGTTTGTTACCTGCCCTCAGGATTTTATTCACCAGGTCGCCATTATTGGTTAAGAAAATTAATCCCGATGAATCTTTATCTAAACGGCCAATGGGGAAAATACGTTCACTGTGGTTAATGTAATCCACGATGTTATCGCGGACATTTGATTCGGTGGTGCTGGTCACTCCGGTTGGTTTATTGAAGGCCAGAAGAATAAAGCTGCTTTCTTCTTTAGGTTCGATATGATGTCCGTTCACCATGACCCTGTCTCCGGCCAAAACCTGATCGCCTATTTTAGCCCTTTTACCATTGATAAATACATTACCTTTTTCGATAAAGCGATCTGCCTCCCGGCGGGAACATAATCCGCTTTCGCTGATGAATTTATTTAATCGGGTGGCAGGGTTATTATTCATACTGCAATTTTACGGAAATAATCCCTTTTCTAAACCATATCTGTTACATGTAACATCAAAACATTACGCTCTAACATCAGGGTTTACAGGAATTAAAGGCTTTGCTAAAAAAAGATTAAGATAAGATGCTCAAATTTTCACACATTATGGCATTTATTCGTATAAAAGAATCCAACAATGTGGACTATAAATACGGATAATTGTTTTATTTTTGATCAATCAATTACGGTAATCAGATTCATTCATTTAATCAGATATGAATTAAATACGAGCATTCAAACTATTCATTTTCATTGGTTCGGAGTATGATATAATGAAAAAGCGTAACTTAAGTTGTCGAACGTATTTCATTACAAAACTCTAAGCATATTAATTACATCAATCCATAATTTAAAATTCTATGCCCGCTGAAGTACCTGTTACATCACCCTTATTTAAGGTAAAAGAAATTACATACGCTTTCAATGCAGAAGAATACGTGAGTTTCTTAAATCATTGTGAAGACTTTATGTCTGTAGAAAAAGAAAACTTTGAAGTGGTACTGGATTCCATTTCAGAGCGGTTAATTAACTGCGCTGATGCCAATACGCCTATAGGTGAAATCAGGCCTCAAATCAAGCTCCTGAAAGAACTTGGTTTTTTTCTTAAAAATATAGTAAGCATTGCAGCGGCAGAATAAACAGTATCATCCCTTTATTCTTAATGCATAATTGTAAAAGTTCGTTATATTTCTCCAGCAGATCAATGTATTTATCTTTCCAGTTCGCATCTTCTAAACCGGGCGCATTTTCTGCAGACTCGGTATAATGAAAGGTGGTTTTGCCTATTGTTTCACCTTTAACAAATAAAGAAGGAAATTCTGAAGAGAAATCATGATTTAGAACAGATCCTATTCGAAAAATGATCTCGGGTTTCAGGTGTCTTTGATTAAACCAATTGTATACAGATCGGCGGTTAACTTTAATAATTCTGGCTAATTCTGCAATGCTATATCCATTTCTTCTGATAATTCTTTCTACTGTCTGGCCGTGATGAAGTTCCATATTACGTAATAAACTGGGATTTAGTGTTCGATTTAAAGATGGGTTGAAATTGTTTTAGCTGTGGGAATAATGATATTGGAAATATCAACGCGAACCTTTGCCACCAGGGCACAATCAAGCTGGTTGAGTATTAATAATACTGTTCTTTCTTCCACTTCCAGAATCTCTGCCCGGGTACCAGCCTTAAAACCTCTATTGATGATCACCTGGTCTCCAACAGCCAATTGCCTGCTGCTAATCGTTGCTATATCCTGGTAGGTGGAAAGGATATCATTAATCCTGGTGATATCTTCATCCGGCATGATGGCCGGCTTGCCGCCAAAATTCACATAATTTAGAATGCCTTGTATAGCAAGTACCTTTTGCTCTTCTGCAGGATTGACATAAACAAATAAGTAAGAAGGGAAAAGCGGCTTTTCAATAAGCTTAAATCGATCTGCCCATTTGCTTCTGATGGTTATCACAGGGCAGAAACTGTGCAATCCGCACTGATTAAGTAAATCATGTGCTTTTTTCTCATAATTGGATCGTGTGTATACCACTTTCCATTTTCTTTTTCTCACCTGGTGAAGTGAGATGGTTGCTAAATTCATAATTATTAAGGATGACAATGTAAAATAACCGAAAATCTGTGGTTAATGTCGTATAAAGATTACATATGTATATCATAATGTGAACTTATGTAAACTCATTAGTTTGATAATTAGTTGTTTATACTCTTTTTATGTTTAAATGATGGTTTATTGATGGTTTTGCACAGCAAAGGTTTCCATAAGTAAACACAATTTCTCTTTTGTGCATAATTATGATCGTGTAATGTTCCCAAAACACCACGTTCTGCTAACCATCCCATCAAAAAAGTTTTTAAGAGATTAAATACACCTTACTTTCGCAGAAGCTTTTTGAATGCGATTCACCAATTTCTCTGCATTCAATTTCGTCGAAAAGGATCACTGTAAGTGAAATGGCGAAGCTATACCCCCCAGTGTAATTTACTATATTATGAAAAACAAAATTTTATTGCTTTATGCCATAACGGCTATGCTATTGCTTTCGGCATGTAATGCTTACAAGAATGTACCTTACTTCCAGGATCTGGACAAGAATAAGCAAAGTTCGGAGGACATTAAAAACTTTAGTCCGCTGACTATTCAAAAATCTGATATCCTGGGAATTACCGTTAGTAGCCTGAATCCAAAGGCCTACAGCGATTCCAGCGCGAGGGTTTCGGGTTATCTGGTAGATCAACATGGTGAAATCAAATTGCCGCTCATTGGTAAAATTCCTGCAGCAGGTTTAACGACGGGTGTGCTGGCAGATCAGATACAGGAAAGATTGAAAACCTATTTAAGGGAACCTGCTGTAACAGTAAGAATGCTCAACTTTAAAGTATCCGTAATGGGAGATGTTTTAAAACCGGATGTATATAAGATTGTGAGCGAGCGCGTAACCGTTACGGAAGCTTTAACAATGGCAGGTGATTTAAACATCACGGCTAAAAGAAAAAATATTCTGCTCATCAGAGAAGTTGATGGTAAAAGAGAATTTATTCCGATAGATATTACTTCGGCAAAGCTTTTTACCTCTCCATATTATTATCTAAAGAATAACGATGTTCTTTATGTACAACCAGACAAAACTAAATATGCATCAGTAGACGGAGGTTACCGGACAGTTAGTCTGGTACTTTCGGCACTGTCTATCGTTGCAATCGTTCTTTCGAATTCATTAAGATAAGCCATGAAAAATAACAATGAACAATTTATTTATACTCCATTTGTAGAGCAGGCGGAGGTAAGGCAAAATAAAATATCAGGTGTGGTAAACAACTTACTTTATCACTGGCCATTGGTTATCTTAAGTTTAATCGTTGCTATCATACTGGCATTTGTTTACATCAGCTCAACCAATTCGGTTTATAATGTAAAAGCTAAAATTTCGATTAACGACAATAAGAATAAGGAAACGAATGTAAAGGAAGCCGCTATGGAACAGCTCTCTCTCTCTACAGGGAGTAAACTGGTGGAAAGTGAGGTTGAAATTATTAAATCACGTCCTTTAATCAGAAATGTAGTTGACTCTTTGCAGCTTTGGGTAAATTATAGCATTAAGCAAAGCCTTAAAACAGTTGATATTTATACTTCTTCACCATTCCGTTTGCAATTGATTAAGCCTAAAACAGCTTTATTCACACAGAATTTTGAGGTTGAAATTATTGATGGGAAGCAATTTAAGATCATGCATAATGAGGAAGAAATCACTGGTCATTTTGGCAAACCTGTAAAAACAAGTTTCGGGAATTTTACTTTACTAGCCACTGATAAGTTAAAAAATTATCAGGGTGAAACCGTTAAGGTAGATATTGTGCCGTTGGAAACAGCGGTTACCGCCTATCAGGAAAAAATATCAACCAGCTTCAATAAAACAGCTCCTATGGTTGAGCTTAATATCGAAGATCAGGTGCCATTGAGGGGAATCAGGACATTAAACACCTTAATTAGTGTATACAAAAGCTCTAATATTCAAAATAAGAATAAGGAAACGCTTACTACTTTAAAGTTCATCGATGACCGGCTGGCATCTTTACGTGGCGAATTATCACAGGCAGAGAAAACGGTTGAAGGTTATAAAAGTAGCGTAGGCTTAACTGATATTTCTGCTAAAAGTCAGTATTACTTAGATAATGCCCAATCAAATGACGGAAAACTTGGTGCCGTAAGCGTTCAGTTGAATATTATCAATGGCATTGAGCGTTATGTAAATTCTGAAAAGAATGCTTCGAGCCCACCGGCAACGATTGGGATAGAAGATCCGGGATTGGTGGCCCTGGTAGGGAAATTAAGTGCCTTACTATTGGAGAAAGACCAGTTATTGGCTACTGCTCCTGAAAGTAACCCGATATTTTATCCGCTTAACTCTCAGATTAAAAGTACCAAAGCGGCAATAAAAAGTTCAATTAGTAATATCAAATCCTCTCTTGTATCGACCAATCGCGAATTGCGGAAGATTAGCTCCGGTTTTGAAAGTTCAATTAAAGATATTCCGGTGCAGGAGCGACAGTATGTGAGTTTCAAACGCCAAATGGATATTAAACAAGGGCTTTATATTTATCTTTTGCAAAAAAGAGAAGAGGTGGCGCTGAGTTATGCATCAACCCTTAAGGATGCACGGATTGTAGAAAATGCCTATGCCGGAAAACCTGAATCGAAGAAAAAGGGACCTTTAACCATAGCCATCTTGCTCGGCATGATTTTTCCGGTGGGCTTATTGTCTTTCAGAAAAAACCTGAGGAATAGAATTTTAACAGTGAATGATATTCAGTTGGGTACATCGGTACCTGTTATTGCTGAATTGATTCATGAAAGCGGTAAGAATGAACTGGTGATGTTGAAGAAAGGGGCTTTTGCCATTACGGAGCAGATCAGGAACCTGCGAACCAATATTTTACAACAAACCAGTGCTTCCAGTAACCAGGTTATTCTGTTTGGTTCGAGCGTTGCCGGTGAGGGAAAAAGTTTTGTCGCCAGCAATTTTGCCTTGTCATTAGCGGCCACTGGTAAGAAAACCATTATTCTTGAATTGGACCTTCGAAAGCCACGGATTGCAAAAATATTCAGGGCTAAAAATTCATCTCTTGGCTTGAGCAGCTTTTTGGAAGGTAAAGCCGCTTTGAATGCCATTATTGAGCCTTCCGTTTTTAATGAGAATCTATCTATTATAGGAGCAGGACCAATTCCGTTGCATCCGTCTGAATTGTTAGAGGGTGGCCGGATGGCTGATTTAATTTCGCAGTTGAGCGCAGAATATGATCATATCATCATCGATTCGCCGCCTATGCACCTGGTAACCGATGGGTTAATTCTGTCGCAGTTTGCAGATGTATGTTTGTATATGGTGAGGCATAATCACACGGCCAAATCAGAACTCAGTTTTATTGAGAAACTGTACCAGGAAGAGAAAGTCAAAAATATGTTTATCGTTTTTAACGGCATTTACATGGATAGCAGATATGGTTATGCATTGGATTATGGTTACTATAGCGAGAAAAGCAATAAGAATCTGGTTTCAGGTGCCTTTACAGATCTTGCCTTAAGATTCTAATCTTTATATCCATTCCACTTTAATTATAAGCTATTTCATGTCCGCTTCAAAAAGAATTCTTTCCGGAACCATCGCGTCCTGGGTACAAATCGCAGTGGCTATGCTGGCGCAAATATTACTGGTGCCCTTATATTTAAGTTACTGGGATGCATCTACCTATGGGTTATGGCTTGCGGTGTTATCTTTTTCAAGCTTACTCAGTGCCTTCGATCTGGGTTTTCAGGAGTATATGGCCTATGAGTTTTTGAAGCTGGGCAGCCGGGTGCCAAAGAAGATAAGTAAATTACTTTCTTCGGGTATGATGGTGGCCATCATTTTAGGCCTGATTCAGATCATTGTGGTCTTGCTGATTTACTGGCTGGATATTCTGCCTATGATTTTTAAAGATCTCGGATCGGCATTAAGGGCAAAGGCCATACAGGCTTTTTATATCCTGTTGATTCAGTCGATCATCTGGCTGCTTTGCAACACGGTTGGTGGTTTATTAAACCGGATCATGGCTACTTTCGGCTATTACCCCCGGATGGCATGGTGGAGTGTACTTACCAATACCGTTTTGTTGCTATCACCAGCCATTTCAGTTGTTTTTGGCGCTAATCTCTTAACCGCGGGAATGGTCATGGCCATTGCCAAAGTGGCTTTTGATCTTCCTGTTTGGTTTGATATGCTGAAGCTGTTGAAGAAACACCATGTAAAAGTGATCAGGCCATCTGTTGCATTGGGATGGACCAGTTTTAAGAAATCTACCAATCTTTCCGTAACCGGATTTTTGGAAAATGTTCGTCAGCAGGGCGCAAGACTAATCATGTCGCCCATTATGGGGGCTACTGGTATCGCGGTATTTTCGACCATCAGAACCGGATCTAATGTAGCATTGCAAGGTTTAAGAACGATTATTAATCCACTGATGCCTGAGCTCATGAATTTTTTGCATCAACGCGATCAGGAAAAAACAGAAGTGGCATTTAGTACATTGTGGTTAGTGACCATCGCCATCATTGCGCCGTGTTTACTTGTGGTTCAAACTTTTATCCCACTAATTTACAACGCCTGGACAAGGGGCAAGCTGAGTTTTGATCCCTGGTTATTTGCCTTGCTTTCAATAGGAGTACTGGTTTATGCATTATCCCAACCCAGTATTGCTGTGGTGAAAGGCAATAATTTATTGAAACCACAACTGATGATTTCTATAATGAGTGCAGTTATTGCTGTAGTCGGAATCTTAATCCTGGTTCCGGTATTGGGCATCAAAGGTGCTGGTATGGCTTTGCTGCTGTCAGAAATTGCGGCATCAGTGGCTTTTACAAAAATTGCGGAGAAGTGGTTAATCAATGCTGGTTTGGAATGGCCTCATCAGGGTTTTAATGTAGCCCTATTATCGGTAGCATTTACCAGTATTGGGGTTGTATTGATGATTATTTTACCAAATGATGAACATTTAATTCTCACCATAGCTTTATTGCTATTGGCCTTTAACCTTTATCGGTACTGGTTAACTTTACCACAATTAGCGGTCATCAAGGCGAAAGCCATTTTAAATGTTTTCGGACATAAAAACTAAACCATATCATGAATATTCCGGCATATCAAAAAGATAAATCCTATTCAAACAGGAAAACCATACCCTTGGTTAAAGTGATGGTGGGCTCCACATTTTTGGGGCAGGCCAAATTTTATTCGAGGGTAATCCTGCTTATTGCCTTGTTTTTTCAGTGTTATTTCTTCTGGACCACTGATAACATTATTGCCATCGCGAATATTGCGATTGTGTGGTTAATCGTAACAGAGTTTATCATTACGGATGATATGATCAGGAAATATCCGTTATCGTTATTTATTGTCATCGGCTTTGCTTCCACACAGTTTTATTTCCCTTTGCTGTTTACTTCACTGGAATTTAAACCCGTGGTTTATAATTTAGAAAAACCGCAGGATGTTTTTTTTCATGCGAGCCTGGTATTAATTGTACTGTTCATCGCACATTATATTTACCGCTGGCTGCCTTTGCAAAGAGATCGGGAATCTTCTATTTTAAAGCGACTTGGTTTTTTTGAAACCCCACAGAATTTACAATTGTGGATTATGGGATTAATTGGTTTTCTGGCCAATATTTATGTCTTGGTTTTTAATCAGTCTTTAGCTACAGAAATCAGTGGTGATGCTTCCGGAAAAGCCATTCAGGCACTTTTTCCCTTTGCCTATGCACCCTACTTTATTCCTTTTAAAGGCTTGTTTGGTGGCGTGGGAAAGGTTAAAAAATCTACCATTTATCTTTTGGTTGGCTTTACGGTTATGCTGTTCATCGTAAGTATTGCGAGGAATAGCCGTGGTGTGTTCATGATCGGTTTCGCATCTATTGGTTTCGCTTATTTTTTAGGCTTGCTCATCGGTATTTTTCGCATTCCTAAAGTGAATTATAAAATAGTTGTTCTGGCGATTTTTGGAATCTGGTTTGTTAACGGCCCGCTTGGAAATTTAGGAACAGCCATGTTGCTTGTTCGCGCTGAACGTTCAGACATCAGTAAAAAGGAACTGATTGAGAAAACCTGGGTGGCGATGAAAGATGATCGGGCCATTGCTTTGCGCCGTTTAGAAGACAGACAGCTGGAAAGCGACTGGGATGAACGTTACCTCGACAATGCATTTGCCTCTCGTTTTGCCACGATCAAGTACAGCGACGCCAGCCTGGTGCAGGCAGAAAAAGTGGGTGAAAATAACCCGCAGATGCGATCACATACCATCAATTACGTATGGGGTGCGCTTCCTGATCCTGTACTTCGGGTAATTAAACCCGAAATTGATAAAGAAAGTTTATATGCCCAATCATTCGGCGATTACATTTATAATCTGGCTGGTGCAGGTAATTCAACCTTTGGTGGTTACCGGTTAGGAAATATGTCAGGCACGGGCATGGCAGCATTTGGATATTGGTACCTGGTTATTCTGGGGGTAGTGATGATTCCGGTATTTATGCTGTTTGATAAATTTATCATCAAAGGGACTTTAAAATACAGGCTTCACGGCCAGGTGGAACACAATATTATATTTAGTGTTTGTGGTTTACTGGCGCTGACTTCTATTTTTCAGTACCTGCCCACAGAAAGCGTTGCCGGGCCATTTACTTTTTTAATCAGGGGATATATCCAAAGCCTGTTTCTATATTTTATCCTGTTTAAATTTTCTGGTTTATTCGTTAAATCCAGCAAATAAACAGCCTGATTTTATCCTCAATCATCCTCAAATTTTAACCGCAGGGAATGCTTAATATTTTATATTTCGGTGATCATCGCCATTTTTCTACCGCATTTCATCGTGCTAAGGCATTAGAAAGACTTGGTCATCATATCATTGGCTATCATAATCCGGAAGAAACCTTACCAGGGTATTTTAAATCTGCCGTAATAAGTGCCATCAATTTTCGGAGTGGCTATCGTTTATTGCAGGGGCATGTGCAGCGGGATCTGGAAAAAATTGTTCAATCGGGCATCAAACCAGATGTGGTTTGGGTAGATAACGGTGAATTTTTCGGAAAGAAATGCCTTCTGATTTTGAAAAAGTTTAATTGCCCAATCATCCTGTACAGCATTGATGATCCTACGGGAAAAAGAGATGGGCGACGGTTTGATAGTTTCTTATCCGCGATAAAATTATACGATTTAATTGCTGTAGTGAGAAAAGAAACGGAAGAAGAATGCAAATCACTTGGTGCTAAACAAGTGCTGAGGGTAATGAGAAGCTATGATGAAATAGCACATGCGCCTTATGAGGATATAGCTGAAATACCATTGGATTTTAAATCAGATGTAGCATTTATTGGCACCTGGATGCGCAATGAAAACCGGGATGAATTCATAAAGGTTTTAATTGATGCCGGGATTTCTGTTTCCATTTGGGGCGATAGATGGCCAAAGAGCCCGCATTTTGAACTGCTGAAACCTTATTACCGGGGACCAAACCTGGGTGGTAAAGATTATATCGCAGCCATACAAGGTGCAAAGATATGTTTGGGTCTGCTCTCTAAAGGAAACCGGGATTTACATACCACCCGATCTATGGAAGTACCTTATGCGGGAGGTTTACTTTGTGCCGAACGCACCAGCGAACATACCGATCTTTACGATGATGGTACGGAAGCTGTTTTTTGGAATGATGCCTATGAATGTGCCACACTTTGTAAAAAGCTGCTGGCAGGAAACGAACTGATGAATATTAAGAACGCCGGAATGAAGAAAGTACGTCACCTTAAATTAGGGAACGAAGATATCTGTAAACAGATCCTTGAAAAAGGATTGTCCATCGCGATTTAATTTCTGTCTTTGCAGTTCGCTGCTTTTAATAATCTCAAAGTATCCGTCACATGGAAGAGATGGCAAAACTTCACATTCCTAATGATAAACATTTAAAAGTTGATGGTTAAAACCATTTGAAGGTTAATGATTTTTCAAACTTATTTTGAATCATGTCATGCTTAACATATTATATTTCGGTGATAACTGGAATTTCTCTACCGCTTACCACCGTGCAAAGGCTTTAGAAAGAATAGGGCATCAGGTAATACATTACCATGCAGCAGAACATTTTCCGGAATTTTTTAAGTCTTCAATTATGAAGGCTATTAATTTCCGGAGTGGTTATCGCCTCGTTCAGCCTTCGGTTCAGCGTAAATTAAAAGAGATTTTACATTCCGGCATCAAGCCTGATGTAATTTGGGTAGATAATGGTGAATTTTTTGGCAGGAAATGTCTTCAGATTCTGAAGCAATTTAATTGTCCGGTGATACTGTACAGTATTGATGATCCGACAGGAAAAAGAGACGGACATCGATTTGATCGTTTGCTTAGTGCAGTGAAATTATACGATGTTATTGCGGTGGTAAGAGGCCAGGCTGCCGAAGAATTTAAAGCCCTTGGTGCCAAAAAGATAATCAAAGTAATGATGGGTTATGATGAAGTGGCACATGCCCCCTACCTGCATAAAGATGAGATCCCTGCGGGATTTAAATCTGATGTTGCATTTATTGGTACCTGGATGCGCAATGAAAACCGGGATGAATTTATAAAGGTTTTAATTGATGCCGGGATTTCTGTTTCCATTTGGGGTGATCGATGGCCAAAGAGTCGGTATTTTAAATTGCTGAAACCCTATTACCGGGGACCAAACCTGGGTGGTAAAGATTATATCGCAGCCATACAAGGGGCAAAGATGTGTTTAGGTCTGCTCTCTAAAGGAAACCGGGATTTACATACCACCCGATCTATGGAAGTACCTTATGCGGGAGGCTTACTTTGTGCCGAACGCACCAGCGATCATACAAAACTTTACGTGGATGGTCTAGAAGCTGTTTTTTGGAATGACGCCTATGAATGTGCTTCCATTTGTAAAAAGCTGCTGGCAGGAAACGAACTGATAAATATTAAGAACGCCGGAATGAAGAAAGTACGCCACCTTAAATTAGGGAACGAAGATATCTGTAAACACATCCTTGAAAAAGGATTATCAAATACGAATTAACTGCTCAATGATATGCTCAATGAAAGGGATAAACAAAGGCAAAGGCGACACCGCAAACGGTTTGAAGCCCGGATAGATGCCTCGGCAATGGTCATTGCAATCAATAGCTATTGCTTAAAACCAGCATTACTGAACATGATTCTTGCTATGCTGGGAGAACTGCCCGACCGTATCCGGTCAAGAATTCACCTGTATGGAATTGATCACGGAGAGGAAGATAATCTGTTTAAAGATCTCGACTTTAAGTCATACACAAAATATGGAGTGCCATTTCATCATGCTGGTCTGGATGGACAAGAGGATTTATCAGCGCATTATGCAGCGATTGACGTACTTATTGTTGCTGAAGATAATGAACCTGGTTTAAATGCCATGAGATTTGCACTATCTGCAGGTTGCTCAGTCATTACAAAAAGTAAAATTGCTGATAAAATTAACCTCCATATCAAAGATCGTTTAAAGGTTATAGACCAGCCATGTGCCCTGGCACTTTCCGGTCATATTGCGGCACTTGCTTCAAAAAGAAGAAAATTTGATTGCGCCTTAGCCAGTGCGGTCATCTAAGTCTTCCTTAAATTAATTATATGCAAATAATATTTTTTTCAAATCCTGATTTCTTCGGATCAGAGAAAAGGCCCGCGTTCTCGAGTATGCCACGTTTTACGAACATGCTCGTTGATGGTATGAGGGATAAATCACATGAAGTAAGTGTATGGACACCAGGCTCTACCTGCTTTGATCTGCCTTTTCCTGCTAAAATGAGAAAATGGATGGGTTATATCGATCAATATGTATTATTCCCGATTCAGGTAAAAAAGCGGCTCAAGAAAGTTAGTCGGGAAACCATTTTTGTTTTTACCGATCAGGCGCAGGGCCCCTGGATGCCACTGGTTCAAAATAGAAACCATGTGATGCATTGCCATGATTTTCTGGCACAGTGGTCTGCCCTTGGCGAAATTAAGGGACAGGAAGTAGGACTGACCGGTAAAATGTATCAGAAATTTATTCGGGATGGCTTTAAAAAAGGAAAAAACTTCATTACCAGTTCTTACAAAACGGATACTGATTTAAAGAAGCTTTTACCCGCAGCAAAAATGAATACTTACATGATCTATAATGGATTGGAAGCATTTTACAAACCACTAGATAAAGTGAAAGTGAGAGCATCTTTGTCGCCGGCGCTGGGTGTTAACCTCAGTAATGGTTATATCCTTCACGTGGGTGGTAACCACTGGTATAAAAACAGAAAAGGGGTAATTGAAATTTACAATGCCTGGCGATCAATAACCAAAAAAAGAATGCCCTTGTTATTGGTGGGGCCACCTCCTGATGATTTTATCGCGAAATGCCAGAAAGATTCATCATACCGCCATGATATCCATTTCCTTATTGGTCAAACGGATGAAGTGGTCAGCCAGATTTATGCGGGTGCATCGCTATTTCTTTTTCCATCATTTGCTGAAGGCTTTGGCTGGCCAAGTGCAGAAGCCATGGCTTGTGGATGCCCGGTGATTACCAGTAATGAAGCACCGATGACGGAGGTGGTGAGTGATGCTGGTTTTTTAATTCCCCTAAGGGATGAAGAAAATCCACGCCAATGGGCTACTGATGCAGCATTGGTGGTGGAAGAAGTTTTAAATATGCCAAATCAGGAAGCGGTGGTGTTAAAATCTTTAGAAAATGCCAAGCGGTTTAATAAAGAAAAGGCAATGGATGACTTTGAACAGGTTTATGATCGCATTGTCAGGTTAAATACATTAGAACCTGCTTAAATTATTGTTATGGTTACCTTAATCAGATCACAAATTCCAAAATCAAGTCCGGATATTTCACATTTAATCGCGTTTGAAGATTATTGTCAGCACAATAGCGGCTGGACAATTAAACAGGGTCCGGTACTTTTTAACCCGCGTTCATTTTCACTGCGGTTTTTTTCGGGTATTCAGGCACTATTAAAACCCATTTTAAGGCGTGTAAAAATAAAAGGAGCGGTGCTTTCACTGGGCCTTCCGTATTACCATTACCTTACTGCCAAAACATTCCCATACTTTGGGACCGATTGCGATTTGAGGGTGCTGTGGACCTATGATGTTTGGGCACCTGATTTTGATCGTGTGGAACAGCTGGTTAATAAGAGTAAGATTGATCTTTTATTACTTTCCTCTTACCAGGCCACCGCACACTTTCAAAAACTGAATCTGGGCAACTGCAAGGTTCACTGGGTACCGGAGACCATTGATGTACACGCCTATCAGCATAAAGAATGGTCAGAAAGATCCATTCATGTACTTTCTTTTGGACGTTCCTGGCAACAGTATCATGAAGTAATTGTAGATGGATGTCATGAACATCACATCAATTACCAGTATCAGGAGCGGTCTGCAACACATGATGTTGCTGTTCACGGCTTAAAGAAGAAACTTCAGTTTCCAACGACTGCAGATTTTACAGCGGGTCTTGCTGATTCGAAAATCTGCATCTGTTTTCCACGTTGTGTTACCCATCCGGCACTGGCCGGAGAAGTATCTACGCTAACGATTCGCTATTTACAGGCCATGGCTTCAAAATGTGTTATCATCGGCGCAGCTCCGAAAGAGATTACCCGGTTGTTTGATTATAACCCGGTGATTGAAGTAGACTGGGAAAAACCTGTTGAACAAATCAGGCATATCCTTGATTATCCGGAAGAATACAGCACGATTGTAGAAAAAAATTATCAAATGGTTCATCAGCATTTCCACCATCAGCAGGCGATAAACCAAATCAATGAACTGGTTAAAGCCAATTTAACCTAAAATATAAATTTATAATACTAATGAGCCAGGAGCCAGTGCAAAAGATTCTTCATATCGTATCATCTATGGACCCTAAAGAGGGGGGGGTATGTCAGGCCGTAAGAACAATTATTTCGGGTTTAGCTACCCGTAACATTTACAGTGAAGTAGTGAGTTTAGATAATGCAGAATCATTTTTTTTTAAAGCGGATCAGTTTACGGTACATGCCTTAGGGCGTGGAACAGGACCCTGGAGATATAATAAAAGGCTTACCTCATGGTTTGTAACCAATTTATCTTATTTCGATAAGGTAATTGTTCACGGACTTTGGACGTATATGGGTTTTTCGCTACAGAAAGCAATCAAAGCCTTATCCTCAAAAAAAGAAGAGAAAATTCCGAAGGTTTTTGTGATGCCCCATGGCATGCTTGATCCTTATTTCCAGCGGGCTGCGGGCAGAAAACTGAAAGCCTTAAGAAATGTATTTTACTGGAAATTTATTGAACATAAACTCATTAACCTTGCCGATGGTATTTTATTTACCTGCGAGGAAGAGGCGGCCCTGGCAAAGCTGCCCTTTAAACCTTATCAACCAAAGAAAACTTATATCACTGGTTTAGGGGTGGAGCATCCGCCGGCATATGTAGAGGAAATGAAGGTGGAGTTTGAAAGCCGGTGTCCTCAGTTGGATCATGCCCCCTACCTTCTTTTTCTCAGCAGGATAAATGAAAAAAAGGGAGTTGATTTATTATTGGACGCATATCAATCGATTGTAGAATCTGTTGAGGAAAATCCCCGTTCAGGGCTTGCGGGCCTGTTACCAAAACTAGTTATCGCGGGGCCGGATCTGGAAAGTGAATTTGGAAAGAAGATTCAAAACCAGGTTAACAGTAATCACTTGCTTAGAAAATCGGTCATTTTTACAGGCATGCTTTCAGGGCTTTCTAAATGGGGGGCTTTTTATGGCTGTGAAGCTTTTATCCTGCCCAGCCACCAGGAAAATTTCGGAATCGCCGTAGTAGAAGCTTTAGGGTGTGCCAAGCCGGTTTTAATTTCCAATCAGGTCAATATCTGGCGTGAAATTAATGAAGATGGTGGCTGTTATGTGTTTAACAATACCATTGATGGTACCCGTAAGCTATTGGAATCATGGGGGCAGAGCTCTTATAAAACAAAGAAAATGATGTCGAAAAATGCTTTTTATTCTTTTACCAAAAACTTTTCTACCACGCCGGCCACCACCCGGTTTGTAGATGCAATTTCTAATCCGAACTAAGCAATCATGGAAACATCAACCTTAATCGCCAGTGATCTTTCGAAATTTGACATCGGAGATTATAATGCTGGCACCAAATGGAAAATTATACTTTGGTATCCCATCAATTACTTCATCTTTAACAGCAGTATCCCCTGGCCTAATATGTTTAAATCATGGTTACTTCGATTATTTGGAGCCCATGTTGGAACAGGCTTAATTATCAAGCCCAGGGTGATTATCAAAAACCCACAGAAGTTAGTCATTGGAGATAACTGCTGGCTTGGCGAATCTGTTTGGATTGATAACCTGGATAAAGTAACGCTTGGTGATAACGTCTGTATTTCTCAGGGAGCGATGTTGCTTACGGGAAATCATGATTACAGTAAGATGGATTTTCCGTATCGCCTGGGTGCTATCACCTTAGCGGATGGCGTTTGGATAGGTGCAAAATCGGTTGTGTGCCCGGGCATCACCTGTTTATCACATGCTATCCTTACCGTAAATTCGGTAGCCACCAAAAACCTGGAACCCAGAAAAATATATTCAGGTAATCCAGCCGTTTATCTCCGTGATAGAAAAATCACAAACTAATATAACTGGTTTTTGCCAGAAAAATAATTCAGCTAACCACCTGTCATTCAGCTATGCCATCAACAATATTGATGTTAGCAAAGTTGATGATACCCATTAAACCTTGTTACATTCATCAGCCTTAAGCATGTTATGATGCCTGATGCTGGATTGTGACCGCTCAATATTAACCTTATGGAACAAATCAACGTCGCTAAAAAACGCATTTTATTGCTTGGCATCAATTTCTCGCCTGAGCTTACCGGTATTGGAAAATATTCCGGTGAGATGATTGACTGGCTAATTAAGGATGGCTATGACTGTACCGTGGTCACTTCATTTCCATATTACCCAAACTGGAGTGTTCAAAAGCCGTATAGCGGGCTGTTTTATAAAAAGGAGGTTAACGAAAATGGCGACCTAAGGGTATACAGATGCCCGCTTTATGTGCCTTCAGTACCTACAGGAAAGAAAAGGATTTTACATGACATCAGCTTTTTCATCACTTCATTGGTCATGATGCTTTATCTGCTGTTTAAACCCAAAAGTGATTATGTTTTTTGTGTGGCTCCACCTTTTCATTTGGGATTTTTAAGTGCATTCTACTGCTTTATAAAAGGAAGCAAAATGATTTACCACATTCAGGATCTGCAAATTGAGGCGGCCAGAGATCTTGGCGTCATTAAAAACCAGTCTTTATTTGCCATGATGCTTAAAATGGAGAAGTTCATTATGAAAAGAGCAACATACGTTTCAACCATTTCAGCTGGGATGTTAGAAAAGGTCGCCTTAAAAACAGATAAGAAAATCCTGATGTTTCCGAATTGGGTAGACGTAGATGAATTTCATCCCATAAACAGGAGGGCGGAGTTGAAACAACAATGGGGCTTTACTGCTGCAGATAAGATTGTGCTTTACTCTGGTAGTATTGGAGAAAAACAGGGCCTGGAAAGTTTAATTTCAATTGCCAGTGATTTTCAGCAGCATGCATCCATTCAGTTTATCATTTGTGGAAACGGACCATACCGTAACAAATTGCAGCAAATGGCCACTGATCAAAAGCTTTTTAACATTAGCTTTTTACCCTTGCAACCCCTTCATATTTTTAATGAATTTTTAAATATGAGTGATGTTCACCTGGTGCTGCAAAAGAAAAATGCCTGTGATTTAATGATGCCTTCTAAACTGGCCGGAATACTTTCGTCAGGTGGTTTGGCACTGGTTACGGCAGAGCAGGGAAGTACACTACATAAAATTATCAGGGAACATAACATGGGCGTGGTGATTAATTGTGAGGATGAAAGTCTGTTGGCCAGTACCATCCTGGCCTGTTGTTCTGGCGATCATCAGACCAGAACCTTGAATGCCCGTGCATATGCCATGCGGGAGCTTAACCGTGATGTGATTTTAAGACGCTTGTTTTTGGAATTGGAAACGGGCGTAGCATTAAAAACACTCCTTCCTGAGGTTAAAGAAATTAAAACGGAGCTGGTTTTTAGTAATCAGAATTAAGGCTCAACAATAACTGAACATGAATAATTTAAATCTACAAGACGAATCGATTATAAACCATTACCAAACTGAATTGACAGGCAATTTAAATGATCAGCTGATCTCAGATCCATCACTGGAAATGACAGACAGCTCATATGTATATCAGCAACAACTAAAAAGGCTTTTTGATATTCTGTTCAGTTTAACGGTATTAATTGCTTTTAGCTGGGTATACGTCATTATAGCCTTGCTGATCAGAACAGACAGCCGGGGCAAAGTGATATTTAAACAGCAGCGCACAGGTAAAGATGACCAGGCATTTTGGTGCTATAAATTTCGAACCATGGTGGTTAATGATCATGCACACACCAATCACGCACAGAAAAATGATTCCAGAATTACCGGTATTGGCCGCTTTTTAAGAAAATCAAGTTTAGATGAACTGCCACAGTTTTTCAACGTACTGATGGGATCGATGAGTGTGGTTGGTCCGCGGCCGCACATGCTGAAGCACACACAGGAGTACCGTGAAACCATTGATCATTTTATGGTTCGCCACAGCATTAAACCTGGTATTACGGGTTGGGCACAGGTGAAAGGCTTTAGGGGAAATACCACCGGAAATGAAATGATGGAAAACCGGGTAAAGCATGATATCTGGTATATCGAAAACTGGTCAAATAAACTCGATCTAAAAATTATCATGCTCACCGCAAGGCAGGTTTTGAGGGGACATGAAAACGCATTTTAAAAGGAACATAAAATATTTTATAAATAAAAAAGACAATGAAAAAAAAGGCATTAATCACAGGCATAACCGGACAAGACGGTGCGTACTTAACTGAACTTTTATTGGAGAAGGGTTATGAAGTTCACGGTATAAAAAGAAGAAGCTCACAGTTTAATACTGACAGGATCGACCATTTGTATCAGGGCCCTGAAGTTGAAAACAGAAGTTTGGTTCTTCATTATGGTGATTTAACGGATTCTACCAATTTGATCAGAATTATCCAGCAGGTTCAGCCTGATGAGATTTATAACCTTGGTGCGATGTCTCATGTTCAGGTAAGTTTTGATGTTCCGGAATATACAGCTAATGCAGATGGTATCGGAACATTAAGGATTTTGGAAGCCATCAGGATTTTAGGCTTACAAAAGAAAACCCGGATTTACCAGGCTTCTACTTCAGAACTTTATGGCTTGGTACAAGCCGTTCCACAAAGTGAAACCACTCCTTTTTATCCCCGTTCGCCATATGCAGTAGCTAAAATGTATGCTTACTGGATTACGGTGAATTACAGAGAAGCATATGGCATGTATGCTTGTAACGGCATTTTATTTAATCATGAAAGCCCGCTGCGCGGAGAAACTTTTGTCACCAGAAAAATTACCAGAGGTGTAGCCAAGATTGGTTTAGGACTTCAGGATATGCTTTACCTGGGTAATCTGGATGCCAGAAGAGACTGGGGCCATGCGAAAGATTATGTAGAAGCCATGTATTTAATCCTGCAACAAGATGCACCTTCAGATTTTGTGATTGCTACAGGCATTACGACACCGGTTCGTGATTTTGTAAAGCTGGCTTTTGCCGAAATTGGTATTGAAATCGGTTTCTCCGGAACAGGTGTAGCAGAGAAAGGATTTGTGGTGTATTGTAACCATCCTGATTATCAATTGGAGATTGGAAGAGAGGTAGTGGCTGTTGATCCAAAATATTTCAGACCTACGGAGGTAGACCTTTTGGTTGGCGATCCAAAAAAATCAAATGAATTGCTTAACTGGACACCCAAATACAACTTGCAAATGCTGGTAAGCGAAATGGTTGAGGCTGATATTCAGCTTTTCAGAAAAGATCAATTGCTTAAAGAATCAGGCTATACCATAAAAAATCAATATGAATAAGATGAAACAGACAGATTTATTGAATTTAGATGCTAAAATTTATGTCGCCGGGCATAAGGGAATGGTAGGCTCGGCGATAGAAAGAACCTTAATCAACCAGGGCTATACAAATATAATTAAAAGAACATCCAAGCAACTGGATCTTACCGATAAGTTAGAAGTAGATCATTTCTTTGTTTCAGAAAAGCCTGAATATGTTTTCTTAGCTGCGGCCAAAGTAGGTGGTATCGTGGCAAACAACACCTATCCCGCTGATTTTTTATTCCAGAACATGAATATTCAAAATAATGTGATTCATGCATCAATGCTGAATAAAGTTAAAAAGCTTTTATTTCTGGGCTCATCCTGTATTTATCCAAAATTTGCACAGCAGCCTATTAAAGAAGAATATTTATTAACAGGTGACCTGGAGGCTACAAATGATGCTTATGCCATTGCCAAAATTAGTGGAATTAAAATGTGCCAGGCTTATGCCAAACAATATGGCATGAACTTTATCAGTGCAATGCCAACCAATTTATATGGCCAGAATGATAATTATCATCCGGAGAATTCTCACGTGCTGCCAGCCCTGATCCGTAAAATACATGAGGCAAAAGATACCAGAGCAGCTAACGTAACGGTTTGGGGTACAGGAACACCCAAAAGAGAATTTCTTTATGCAGATGATTTGGCAGAAGCCTGCATCCACCTGATGAAAGTGTACAACAGCAGTGATATTGTAAATATTGGCACAGGAGAAGACCTCACCATTAAAGAACTCGCTACCTCTATTGCAGAGGCTTTGGAATATGAGGGTGATTTAATTTTCGATGTGTCAAAACCTGATGGTACACCAAGAAAACTGCTTGATGTTTCCAGAATCAAAAACACGGGTTGGCAACCTAAAACAGGCTTACCGGAAGGTATTCTTCTGGCTTACCAGGATTATCTGAAACAAATAAACGAATCTAAAATGGCTGTTCGTCATGAAGTGCTTTGTGTATCATAAACACTGAGCAGTTTATACGGATGGTTTATCCAGTATAATAAAAAAACACTTTTTTTATAGTGTGTCACTGGGGACAATTGAAAAACCCTGTGCCGGATGGCCAGGGTTTTATTTTTTTTCTGCTGATTAAAAGCCCGGCTCGTCTGCGCTGGGTCCATAACTTCCCGGAATGGGAATGTCTAAAAGCCGCAGGTAAACACCTAACTGTGCCCGGTGATGAATCGTCTGGCTTATCGAAACGCGAATGGTTTCATATTTTGTCCATTCCCCTAAAATCATTTCGCCATGGCGTAAAATCCAGGGTTTATCGAAATCTTCTACCAGCGCTTGCATTAACGCTGACCTGCCTTTGTTATAACTCTCTTCTAGCAGTTTCATCAAATCACCATTATTTTCTATTTGCTTTTCCTGATAGGGAGCAGTAGCAAAGTCCAGCCCTTCCGTTGTCAAAGCCAGGCTAATCCATTCAGGAAGTTCTGCGATGTGGCTGGCCAGCGATTTCATTTTCATGCTTTTTGTATGCGGTGCCCAGTCAAATTTATCAGTAGGTACCAACGCCATAAATTTTTTCGTGGTGTTAAATTCTGATTCTAATTCCTTTAATAATGCTTTAATAATGTCCATATGCTGTTTTTTTGATTTTTCAATTGATTGCAATTCCATCAGTAATAAGTCGGCGAAGCTCATCGTTTTTTCTTTTGTTTGTACAAAGAAAATAGGGGCTACTGACAACCCTATGGCAGTGCCAAAAATTAATTTTAACAGCTATATTCTATTTTGAAATTAAAGGTGGGAAACAGAATTGCATTGATAAGGTAAGTGCCTTGTTGAAATGAAGAATCAAAAATTAACCGGTAACAGACTCATATAATCGCTGAGGGGCATATGCTCTTTTTTGATAAAGGGTGTTCCCAGGTTTTTTAAACAAGCAATCCGCAGTAAATTAAAGTCACGGTATTCATTCCTGAAATGACACCAGGCAATTAAGTGCCAGCTGAAGGCATAAAAAATCAATCCAATGGGTTCAACAGTTCTTTTGCTTGATATCTCCTTTGCATTTTTATAGTCCAGCTCAATTAAGTTTTTCTCTGAGATGGCATGTTGAATCAGCGAAAGATACCCGTAATTGAAAGTTAAGCGCTCCGGAATCTGCAGTTTAATGTGCTGATTCATTTTTTCTAACTTTTCTTTCTGAGCCGTTTTTAAAACCGCTTTTACCTTTGTCAGTGCTGTAGAATAATGAGAGCGGATGGAGTGATCTGTAAAACCATTTACCAGGCGCTCTACCAGAAGCAGGGCATTTGCCTCATCCATATTGAAAGATACAGGTGGGAGAAAATAACCCTGAACCAGGAAATAGCCTTTGTTTTGCTCAAAACTGATGGGAATCCCTTGTTCACCCAAGGCCTTTATATCCCGGTAAACAGTACGAACACTCATATCAAAACGCTGCGCAATCTGCTCTGCAGTAATGTGCCTGGTTGATTGAAGCAGGGTTAAAATTCCGAAAAGTCGATCGATACGGTTCATATGCTGAGGCGAAGTATAAAATTAAGAAATTATTCAAACCATTTCTGAATACAATTGTATTATAGTGTTCGATATGTCTTTTAAGCGAAAAATTCGTTTAAATATAGCAAACAAGATATAGTTCATGGCAGCCGCAATTCAGAAGCGTTTTTTCAGGGCAGTAAAAAGTAAAGTCATCATCGGATTTTTATTCGCTTGTTTTGCTTTGCTGCTGGCCTGGGGCATCAGCAAATTTGCCTTTACCCGGATGCTGAATACGGTGGAAGAAATCTCTGCCCCGAACGACAGGTTAAGAATTGTAAATGATTTATCACATAAAACGGCAAGGCTTGATCAGTTGCAGCGCGATGCGGCTTTAAATAAACAGGGCAATAATAATTTTTTGCAGGAATCGAGAAGACTCAGGTCGAGCCTGGATACCCTTCGTAAACTTTATAAAGGCGATCCCTTACAGCTTAACAGAATCAAATCAATTAAGCGTTTACTCGTAGAGCGTGATAAACAGTTTATTGCCTATCTGAAAGTGCGTGAAACGCTGGTGAACACCAAGTCATTCTCTAATGAAGTAAAAAAACTTAATGATTTGGTGGCTACCCGTTCCCGTCAGACCGATAGCGCAGTTTTAACCACCGAAACCACTACATCAACCACTACTGTTGCACCCGAAGAAGAAGAGAAATCAAGAGGTTTTCTGAGTAAACTGTTTGGTAAAAAGAAAGCCGACGTGTATAAAATCATAAATGAAGAATTTAAGGTTAAACGTGATACCCTGAATGCAAAAGCTGAAGACAGTATTATGAAAAGCATGACCGGCTCCCTAAAAAATATTGAGCTGGAGCAACGTCAGAAAAGCCAGAAATTTTTAAAACGCGAAGCAGATCTGTCTAATGCAAGTAATGCCTTAACCAACCAGATTCTTCAGATTTTAAGGGAAGTAGAAAGTGAAGCCGTTGCGCAGGTAGATTTAAATGGCATCCAGGCAAAGGAAGTTGTAAATGATGGAATTACCCAGATCACCGTCATCATCGTCATTTTCTTTTTTCTTACCGTAATCCTGCTTTACCTCATCCTGACAGACATTACTAAAAGCAATAAATATCGTAAAGCATTGGAGGAAGCTAAAGACCTGGCTGAATATCATGGCAAAGCGAAGCAGCGGTTTTTATCAAACATGAGCCATGAGATCAGAACGCCCTTACAGTCTATTCTGGGCTATGCAGAGCTGATCTCACAGCAGGATGCTCCGGATAAAAAGGATGTGAATGCCATTTACCAGTCATCCATCCATCTTCTTCAAATTGTAAATGAGGTGCTGGATTATAACCGCATCATTTCAGGTGAGTTCAGCTTTAACAACCAGGTTTTCGGGATTAAAAACATGCTTGATGAGGTCATTTCGGTTATCCGCCCGCTGGCCGAAAAAAAATCGCTCCGGTTGATTACCAGCTTAGACCTGGGCGGGGTTGAATTTGTTTGTGGAGATGCTTTCAGGTTGAAGCAGATTCTTTTTAATTTGCTCGGCAATGCGGTAAAATTTACGCTTAAAGGGGAAATTATGCTGACAGTATCCTGTAAAAAACAGGCAGGCAACCTTCATTTTAATTTTACCATTAACGATACCGGGATTGGTTTCGACAAGAAAGATATTCCTAAAATTTTCAATGAATTTGAGCAGATAGAATCTCCGGAAAAATATGTGCTCAATCAAACTGGAACAGGATTGGGGCTGCCTATTGTAAAAGCATTAATTGATGCGCAGGGTGGAAGAATCCATGTGAAAAGTAAAGCCGGGGTAGGAACAACATTTAATATTTATCTGACCTATCAGGAAACAGCTGAAAAAATCCCTGATCTGCTAGATCCGGAGCATTATGCCATTATAAATCCGGGAATGGTTTGGGTGATTGATGACGACAGGTTAATCCTCGATCTTTGCGGGCTGATTTTTGAAAAAAATAACATTCCGTTTAAGCGGTTCAGTCAGGTGGCAGATATGCTGCATGCCGATGCCGATCCGGAGTTAAAATATGTTTTGGTGGATATGCGTTTACCGGAAATGACCGGGATGGAACTCTGCCATATCCTGAAGAAAAAGCTGCCTGACCACGTTAAATTTTATGCGATTACTGCTCAGGTATTGCCAGAAGAGCGGGAAATGGTTTTGAGTGAAGGTTTTGATGGGTTGATTATGAAGCCTTTCCGTGCAGTGGACCTGCTGTCTATTTTTGATAAAACAGCACTCGTGAACAAGGCCCCGGAGTTTGATTTTTCGTCTATTGAAAAAATGACTTTTGGAGATCAGGAGATGCTTGAAAAAATATTGATCAGATTTAAGCAGGATTGCATAAATGATGCATCAGCATTAAAGGTACAACTGGAAGAAGGTGATCAGGATAAAAGCCGTTTGATCGTCCACCGCCTTGCCGGGAGGACGGCTCAAATGGGTGCTAAAACCCTGGCGCAGGCATTGCGGCAACTTGAAATAAGGATTGCGGAAAATGGCTTAAATCCGGAAATTAATGCAGCAGTGTTAGATGAACTTACTCAGCTGGATGCTTTAATTGCCGTGATGGAGGAAATGGAGCCTTCTGGTGGGCAATAAAAACAAATTGATTGGTTATACATAGCCTAAAGAGCTTATTCAATTCCGTACCGTTCCATTTTTGAATAAAGTGTTTTACGGTCTATGTTGAGCATTTTTGCCGCTTTGGACTTGTTATGTTTCGCCTTGATTAAGGTTTCGGTAATTAAAATTTTTTCGTTTTGCTCGTTTACCGCCTTTAAATCGGAAGCACTGCCGGGCATGGTCTGCTGGTTAACGGAGATCATCATTTCATCGGGCAGGGCATTTACCTGCGCTACCTCACCCGGTGTAAGCAAAACCATCCTTTTGATCACGTTGCTCAATTCTCTTAAATTTCCAGGCCAGTCATAATTCAACAGCAATGATTTTGCTTCTGCAGAAATACTTTTTACATTTCTGTTCAGGTCGCGATTGGAAAGCTGTACAAAGTGATTGATAAATAATTCGAGATCACTTCCCCTGTTTCGTAGCGGAGGCAGCTGAATTTTAAATTCGTTCAGGCGGTGGTATAAATCTTCCCTGAATTCACCACCGGAAATGCTGTTTAACAAATCATCGTTGGTTGCCGTGATGATCCGAACATCCACAGCAATCTGTTTCGTGCTCCCTAAAGGTTGAATCACCCGCTCCTGCAAAGCACGAAGCAGTTTGATCTGTACTTCATAGCTCAGGTTCCCCACTTCATCCAAAAATAAGGTGCCGCCATTGGCCGCTTCAAACTGACCTTTTTTATCATTTAATGCGCCGGTAAAAGCACCTTTGATATGTCCGAATAATTCGCTTGCGGCTAAATCTTTTGATAGGGCACCACAATCAATGGCTACAAAAGGCTTACCGGCCCGTTTGCTTTGCTGGTGTAAGGTTCGGGCTGCGAATTCTTTTCCCGTACCACTTTCTCCCTGAATAATCACTGACATATCAGTCGGTGCAACGAGGTCGATGTGCTCATATAGCCGATCTGCGATGGCACTTTTACCTTTAATCAGATCTGCTTCAGCCACTTCGGTTTTTACATCATTTGATTCCTTTTTGGTTAAGGAATTTTTAATCACCATTAAAAGTTCATCCGGGTTTACGGGCTTGGTAATGTAATCAAAGGCACCCATTTGCATAGATTTTACGGCCGTTCTAACATCGTTAAAGCTGGTCATGATGATGATGGGCGTAGAGATCCCCAGGTTTCTGGCGTGCGTAATGACGTCAAAGCCAATGCCGTCAGGAAGGCGATAATCAATCAAAAATAAATCGAATGTTTCATTTTCAATTAATTTGAAAGAAGGTTTGATATGTGTTGCCAGTGTGATTTCATGACCTTTCTTAGTCAGAAAGCCCTCAAGCAATTGTGCAAATGTTGTATCATCTTCTAAAATCAGGATTTTCGCCATACAGCAAAAATAAGAAAAGCCAGTTAAAAACTGGCTCTCTTGTACTAGGTAGATGTAATATTTAGGGTTTATTCAACTGGTTTACCATCTTTATCGATTTTAATCGAACCAGTTTCGGCTTCTTTTTTTACATTAATGATGTAATATTCTTTCGCACCTTCTTTAACTGAAAATGCTTCAGTAGGCGTCCACCCTTTATAAGTATCAGATTTTAATGCGGTAGTAACCGGCTCCGGAAGTTCTTCCAGTTTAACTGGTGTTTTCACTGCACTATCCTGAACTGCAGCAATTGCAGCATTTTTCATGGTATTTACTTCACTTGCCTGTACTGCTGAGAATCCTGCAAAAGCTAAGAACGCAGCTGATAAAATTAATTTTTTCATCTTTTTATAAATTTAAGGTGATGAAACTATATAGTTTCGTGATTCGTTTTAGTTGAGCATAGCCCGAAGGCTACGCTTATGGTTGATTATGCCTTCAGGGCATTTAGTTATTGAACTGGTTTACCGTCTTTGTCAATTTTCACAGAACCTGTTTCTGCTTCTTTTTTAACATTGATTAAGTAATATTCTTTTGTGCCTTCTTTAACTGCCCATGCTTCAGTAGCTGTCCAGCCTTTGTAGGCATCAGATTTTAATGCGGTAGTTACTGGCTCTGGAAGCTCTTCTACTTTAACCGGAGTTTTTACGGCGCTATCTTGAACTGCAACAATTGCAGGATTTTTAATTGTATTTATTTCACTTGCCTGTACTGCTGAGAACCCTGCGAACGCTAAAAATGTAGCTGATAAAATGAACTTTTTCATAGTATGTAAATTTTAATATTTAATATGTGTAACAATACTTGCTAATGTTTGATAATGATGCCAAAGCTGGCATGAGTTATTAAGTATTTGTTTATCAGTTTATTAGTGTTGTGCCAGAAATTATGAAATGGGGAATTTCTCCACAAGTTGTGGGTATTGGCCACAGATTGGTTTTGTGTTTCGTTATTGCTGGGCTGCTTTTTTAACTCAAAACTTCAAAAAATTAAAATAAATTTTATCCAAAGAATATTTTTTTCTATCATTGCAGCCCGATAAAAAGCCTCCTTAGCTCAGCTGGTAGAGCAACTGACTTGTAATCAGTAGGTCATTGGTTCGATTCCGATAGGAGGCTCTTTTTTATTTACGATTGTAGATTTACAATTTTAAATTTATTCCAAAAGCCAAAATTTTCTTCCGGCATTTACTTATTCGCTACATTACAAATCGTGAATCTAAAATCCTAAATTCGCTTTATGCTAAGATATTTTTCAGCCGATTGGATTTTTCCTGTTGCTTCGGCTCCGGTTAAAGATGGGGCGGTTGCTGTACGACCGGATGGCGAAATCTTTGCAATCTTAACCGAAGAAGAGATTGCAAAGCTTGACGTGGATGTCATAAAATACAAAGGCGCCATTGTTCCGGGTTTTATTAATACCCATTGCCATTTAGAACTTTCGCACATGTTGGGGCAAATCCCCGAGCACACCGGACTGGTCGAATTTGTGCGCAGCATTATTACAAACAGGCAGGCAGACGGAGAGCAGATTTTGGAGGCCATGTACAATGCCGACCAAAAAATGTTCGAAAATGGCATTGTGGCTGTTGGCGATATTTCAAACCAGGTTTCTTCCAAAACTGTAAAACAAAACAGTAAAATCCATTATCATACCTTTATAGAGGCACTGGGCTTTAACCCTGAAAGCGCTGCCTCCATAATGGATCATGTTAAAGGCATTAAAGAAGATTTTGAACCACTACCGGCATCTATCGTTCCACACGCACCCTATACTGTATCGCCTGAATTATTTGAATTAATCCGGGATCAAGCTGAAAAAGGTAATAATTTTATGAGTGTCCATAATCAGGAAACGGATCATGAAAATGCTTTTTTCGAAAGTAAAACAGGAGGATTTTTAGACTTGTACAAATTTTTAGGACTGGATATTTCTTTTTTCGAGCCTACACACAAATCATCATTACAAAGCTGGCTACCTTATATTAAGGAACAAAAAACTTTATTGGTACACAATACTGTTTCAAACAAAGCTGATGTTGAATTTGCGAAAGCACATAATCAACATTTATATTGGTGCCTTTGTCCGCAGGCTAATTTATACATTGAGAATACCTTGCCCAATGTTGATTTACTGATTGACGAAAAAGTGAAAATTACCTTGGGTACTGATAGTTTGGCCAGTAACCATCAGCTGAATATTTTAGCTGAAATGAAGACTCTACAGGAACATAAAAAGATTGCTTTTGAAAAGCTTTTGCAATGGTCTACCATTAATGGTGCTGAATTTTTAGCACTTAACCAACAGTTAGGAACTATAGAAATCGGTAAAAAACCGGGATTGAACCTCATTCAGTTATCGGAAGATTTTATCATTGTGAGTGATCAGGTGGTGAAATTATTTTAATCTGAAATATAAACCCGGATGTAATTTAAAAACATACCTATGTTTGGATTAGCTTAACGCTTATCCGGCTAAATAAAATATTATGGAGTTAGAAAATGCCATATGTAAATGCTTTAATATCAAATACCCCATTATCCAGGCGGGTATGGTTTGGTGCAGCGGCTGGAAACTGGCTGCTGCCGTTTCGAATGCCGGAGGTTTAGGGATCATTGGTGCAGGCTCCATGTACCCGGAGGTTTTAAGAACACACATCCAAAAATGCAAATCAGCTACCGACAAACCTTTTGGGGTTAATATTCCATTGCTTTATCCGAACATTCAGGAAATTATTGATGTAGTAATAGAAGAAGGCGTAAAAATTGTTTTTACATCAGCAGGCAATCCGGCTACATGGACCAGTATTTTAAAAGAACAAGGAATTACCGTTGTTCATGTGATTGCGAATACAAAATTTGCATTAAAAGCAGAAGAAGCCGGTGTAGATGCGATTGTTGCCGAAGGTTTTGAAGCCGGCGGACATAACGGTCGTGAAGAAACCACCACCATGTGTTTAATTCCGATGATTAAGGAAGCTGTACAGATTCCGGTTATTGCAGCCGGTGGTATTGCCAGCGGAAAATCGATGCTGGCTGCTTTTGCGCTGGGTGCTGATGCGGTACAAATTGGTTCTGCCTTTGCCATTGCAGAAGAATCATCAGCACATCCCGCATTTAAACATAAAATTATTTCATCGGCTGAAGGAGATACACGGCTGGCCATGAAAAAACTGGTGCCCGTGCGCTTGCTCAGAAATGAATTTGCCGATGCGATAGCAAACGCGGAAGCAGCAGGTGCGGACCAAATTCAACTTCGCGAAATGTTAGGAAAGGCGAGGGCAAAACTGGGTATGTTTGAAGGTGACATGGTGCATGGTGAGCTTGAAATCGGTCAGGTTTCAGCGATGCTGAATGAAATCAAACCGGCAAAACAGATTCTTGATGAAATCTGGCAGGAGTTTACTGAACGGAAAAAATATTTATCAAGCTTAGATTTTTTATTTTAAGGAACAGATGGACACTAAATACTTAATGGTACGAGTTTAAAAAACAAGTGTAACATCACACAAAAAAATTAACTTTGCTGTTATGACGAAACACATCGATATCAAAGTAACGGGCAAGGTGCAAGGCGTATTTTTCAGGGCGAGCACAAAGGCTGTAGCCGATCAGATGGGTATTCGCGGCTTTGTTAAGAACGAAAAGGATGGTTCTGTTTACATTGAGGCAGAAGCTGAACCGTTTATCTTAGATGCTTTTATAGACTGGTGCAAAGAAGGACCGGAGAAATCGGTTGTGGAAAATGTAGTGCTAAGTGATGGCGAACTTAAAGATTTCCGAAATTTCGAAGTAGTAAAAAAGAATCTACTCTGGTAAGGTTAAGGTTTTAAGTTGACGATCACGATTTCGCAGCTAAATTAAAATTATATATCAATATTATTAATCAGATTTTAGGTAGGTTGATGGATGATAAATTCAATCTAAAATCTAAAGTCCAAAATCTACAATCAATTGTCTGTATATAAAAAATTCGCTGGTCAAACGCTTATTTATGGTCTTAGTACTATTTTTTCGCGTTTGTTTAATTTTATTTTAACACCAATTTATACCAGGGTTTATCCCGCCAGCGTTTACGGGATCTTTACAAAGATGTTTAGTTATGTTTCTATCATCAATCCAATTTTGGCATTTGGAATGGAAACGACTTTTTTTAGATACCTGAACAAGCATGAGGATAAGAAGCAAGAAGTTTATAACAATAGCTTTATTGTGATTGGTTTTATTTCTACCCTTTTTCTCATTACAGGTTTAATTTTCTCTGACTATTTAGCCAGGTATACCATAAACGGAAGCTTAACAGAACTAGCCAATCAGAAATTATATGTTAAATATTTCATTTGGATATTATTTGTAGATGCAATTAGTGTAATCCCGTTCGCTAAGCTTAGAGCTGACGGAAAACCTTTCCGGTATAGTTTAATTAAATTTCTAAATATTGGTGTTTTTGTCGGTTTCAATTTGATTTTCATCTTTGTTGTTCCCATGCTGATCAAGCAAGATGTCTTTTTTGCTGATTGGCTGGCTTCCTGGTATAAAGGGCGTTGGGTAGGCTATGTTTTCATTGCGAATCTAATTGCAAGTGTAGTTACTTTAGTGATGCTTATTCCGCAGTTTCTGGAAATAGAATTCAGCTTTAATAAGCCCTTATTCTATAATATGTTAGGTTACAGCTGGCCAGTTTTAGTGGCCAATCTATCATTTATTATTAATGAAACGCTTGATAAAATTTTATTGAGTAAATATTTACCAAATGCTATAGCCGATCACGAAATTGGTATCTATGGAGCAGTAAGTAAACTGGCGATCTTCATCAGTATTTTTAATACAGCATTTAGGCTTGGAGCAGAGCCTTTCTTTTTTAGCCATGCCAAAAATGAGAATGCCAAACAAACCTATGCAACTATCCTGTATTACTTTGTTCTGGCCTTATCTATCCTGTTTGTTGGATTGACCGCAAATATGCAGCTTATTAAAAATTTTATTTCACCAAATTACTGGATCGGCCTTTCTGCTGTTCCATATCTGTTATTTGGCTACGTTTGTTTAGGGATTTATATGAATTTATCCATTTGGTACCGATTGTCTGATCAAACACGATTTGGTTTATATATATCATCTGTTGGAGCAGTGTTCACCATCATTATGAATATTATTTTGATTCCAAAGTTTAGCTACATGGGGTCGGCCTGGGTTTCCATGTGTGCATATTTTATTATTATGGTTATTTCTTATCTATTAGGACAAAAACATTACCCAATACCTTATAAAATAAAGGGAATGACCATTTACTTAATGGTTTCAATACTATTGGTTTATCTTAGTTTTTGGGTGTTCAAACAAAATATTTACATTGGGAATGGTATATTACTCCTTTTTCTGTTAGGGATGTATTATTTTGAGAAAAATAATTTGCTTAAGATTTTAAGGAAGGGTGAATAATCGAATTGGGAAATAATATCGCCATAAATAGAGCGTAATGAAAATAAAAATCATCAATCAATCAGAACATCCATTACCACAATATGAAACGGCTCATGCTGCCGGAATGGATTTAAGGGCTTCGATAAAGGAAGAAATTGTACTTAAGCCTTTACAGCGTCAGCTTATTCCGACAGGTTTGTTTATGGAACTGCCTGTAGGTTTTGAAGCGCAGATCAGACCGCGCAGTGGTTTGGCCTATAAGCATGGTATCAGCATTGTAAATTCGCCTGGCACCATTGATGCTGATTATCGGGGAGAATTAAAGGTACTTCTGGTCAATTTATCAGATACAGATTTTAAAATAGCGAATGGAGATCGCATTGCACAGATGGTTGTGGCAAAACACGAAACTGTTCAATGGCAGGCAGTTGAAGCACTTGAAGAGACGGTCAGGGGTGAAGGTGGTTACGGACATACAGGGAAAAGCTAAGTTTAGATTGTGTGAATTTTGAATTAGTGAATGATAAGATCTTGAATGATTGAATGATTGAATGAGAGAATTTCGAGAAAGGAAAATTTTTTGCAATTTGTTTAAACATTCCATCATTCACTCCTTCTATCAATTATTTGATATATGTTAAAAAGGGTCATTTTTCTTACTTTGTTCTCCTTAACTGGCAAAGCATTCGGGCAAAACCATGATACTGTGTCACCAGATAGAGACAGCAATATGGTAAAACAGTTGTTCTTTGCCGGACTGCGGGAAAAAATGACCGAGAATTATACCAGTGCGCTCAGCAATTTTAATAAGGTTGTTGTGGCGGACCCGGATCATGATGCTGCTTATTATGAACTTGCCAATGCCAACCTGCGGTTAGAACGTTTATCAGAAGCAGAATTAAATATTAAGCGGGCCATTAAACTTAAACCTGACAACAAATGGTATTTGCGTTTGCTGGCGGAAGTAGATAAACGCACCAATAAAATGCCCGAACTCATTGAGGTATTCAATCAGTTGATTCGCATAGACCCGGAAAATGATGCGTATTACTTTGATAAGGCAAACGCTCAGTTTTTATCTGGTCAAACTGAAGCCGCCGGAAAAACCTACGATGAAATTCTGGCCCGATTTGGTGAATCCAATGAACTTTCAATCGCAAAAAAACGCTTACATGGAAGCGGAGGCACATCGGAAAGTGATATTGTAAAATTATTGGAAGGCAACCAGGCCGATATTAAAAACTATCTCTATGCCGCAGGTTTACTTCTTCAGAAGGGCAATGATGCCGAAGCCTTAAAAGTATTATTGAAGGCAAAACAGCTGGCTCCCGATAATTTTGAAGTGAACCTGGGGCTGGCTGATATCTACCGGAAGCAAAAAGATGATGCTCAGGCATTTGCTTCACTAAAGGTGGCTTTTGAAAGTGCAGAAATGCCACTGGATGAAAAAATTAAGATTATTGCGGCATTATTCCCAAATTTAAGGGAGCCCGTTGTTGCAGAAAATGTGACGTTATTAAGTAAAATCGTTGCTGAAAAAAATCCGGCAGATGCAAAAGCACTTGCCCTTTATGGTGATGTTTTGTATCAGCAGCAAAAACTAAAGGAAGCACTGGTACAATATCAGGCTGCGTTAAAATTAAATGATCAGGTTTATGCCGTTTGGGAGCAAATTGTAAATATCCAAACCCTGTTAGGACATTATGCAGATGCGGTAAAATTAGGGGATGAAGCGTTAACCATTTATCCCAACCAGGCCAGCTTATATTATTATACGGCTTATGCCTTATTTAAAATAGGTAAGCTGGAACAGGCGCAAGATAACCTGAAAACAGCATTGCAGCTGGATGTTGACAATAAAAGTTTACAGGCACAGGTGCTTGCACTTCAGGGCGATATCTATATTAATCAGAATGATTTTACCCTGGCCAAAGCTGCCTTTGAAAAAGCCATTGCAATGGAACCCGATAACTATTTTATCATGAATAATTATGCTTACTACCTTGCATTGAAAAATGATGATCTGATCAAAGCTGCTCAATATTCAGAAACAGCTGCCAAGGCCATGCCGGATAATTCATCCATTACCGATACCTACGCCTATATCTTGTTTAAGCAACGTAAATACGACCTGGCCAAGGTCTGGATCGAAAAAGCATTGCAAAACAATACAAATAAGAATGGTGTTTATTTAGAGCATTACGGTGATATCCTCTTTATGAAAGGTGAGAAAGAAGCAGCATTGCTCCAATGGAAAAAAGCAAAAGATGCCGGAAACATTTCAGAAGTATTAAACAGAAAAATTAATGAAAAAAAGTATTTTAAATAGCTTGCTGATTGCAGGTACAGTTGTTTCTATTTCGGCCTGCAAACCTAAAAAGGCAATTGTGGTTGCACCGCCTGTAACAACTGAAGTTAAAACAGATAATACAAAAGCTGAAGCCCTGGCTTTATTAAACAGTAAGCAGCTTAAATTTAATACCCTTGCACTGAAGGCAAAAGCCACACTTGACATTGCCGGTAATGCAAACGATGTGACCATGAATTTCAGGATGAAGGATCAGGAAGTGATCTGGGTCAGTATTACCGCGCTGGGTGGTGCGTACGAACCGGCAAGGGCATTAATCACACCGGATAGCATCAAAATTATGAACCGGCAAAAGGGCGAATACCTGAACAAGCCTTTCAGTTATATCTATAATTTTACCAATAAGCAAATCACTTTTAATACACTCCAGGCCATCTTAACCGGAAATGCAATGGGCGATTTTTTAACTACTGCATCTAACCTGAAAAAGGAAAATGGTGTTTGGGTGGTATTAGGCAGTAAAGAGGGTTTAGATTACAGGCTCTTATTTAACACCCTTTTAAAGGTAGATGAAACCAATTTAAATGATGAAAAATCCGGTCAGGCTTTAAAGGTAAATTATACAGATTACCAAAAATTAAATGAGTCGCTATTTCCAAGTGCACTGAAAATCAATACCCTTTCGGGAACCAAGAAGGTTAATATTAACCTGCAGTTTGTAAAGATTGACGGGAATATTCCGGTTGAATTTCCTTTCAAAGTTCCAGGTGGATATAAGTTAGTCAGGTAATATTTCCTGAATCCCGGTTATAGGTTTAAAGCAGTCATCAGGTCATCAGGTTGAATTTTTTCGTCTGTTATCTGATGACTGCTTTTGTATTGGTGAAAAATTTTCTGATGAAGATGAGGTGAAGATTATTTGTAATGCCTTTAGTATCTAAATTTTAATGTCTTTTACTATAAAATTTTTATACTTTTGGCTTAATGAAGCTACAGAAAATCATATTTATCCTGTTTTTGAGTGTTTTTGCTTATTCTGCCAGTGCACAAACCGAAAGCCAGTTAAGAAGGAAAAAAGAAGCTATACAGCGTGAAATTGAACAGCTACAAAAAAATTTAACTAAAACTGCCAATGGGAAGAAATTAACCCTGCAGCAGATTAATGCCATTAATGCGCAAATCCGTCTCCGTCAGGATAAAATCGGAACCATTAATTCTGAAATAAAAAACCTGGATAACCAAATCTCTCAGAATACAAATACCGTACATACATTACAAGGTCAGTTAGGTGATCTTAAAAAAGAATATGCGGGCATGATTCGTTTTGCACAACGCAACAGAAATGCCTATGAGAAAATGATGTTTATTTTTGCTGCTAGAGATTTTAATCAGGCCTACAAGAGGATCAAGTATTTGCAGCAGTTTAGTCAATACCGTAAAAAGCAGGCGGGATATATTGAAAATACGCAGCAGGATTTAACGGGAAAAATCAGGGTGCTGGATAAAACCCTGAAAGAGAAAAGCAATTTGCTGAAGGAACAGGAAAAGGAGCAGGACCGTTTAGGGCAGGATAAGAAACAGCAGGCGGCAGCATTGAATAACCTCACCAAGCAAGAGCGGCAATTTAAGCAGGACATTAATGCCAAGAAAAAGGAACAGGCACAGATTAACCGGGCAATTGCAGCTGCCATCCAAAGGGCAATTGAAGAGGCCAGACGAAAAGCAGCTGAAGAGGCCCGTATAGCTGCAGCTAAAAGATTGGCAGAAGAACGTGCTGCGGCAGCAAAGGCAAAAGCAGAAAATAAACCTGCTCCGGCCACTACCACTGCACCAGCAACAAGAGAGAAAAGTACTTCCGAATTGTTAACCGCTACCCCTGAAGCAGCAAGGCTTTCAGCAGGTTTCGAAAATAACAGGGGAAGATTACCATGGCCGGTAGCTACCGGAACCATTACAGAAAGGTTTGGATTACATAAGGTAGATCAGGCATCTTATACCAACGATGGTGTAGATATTACTACCGCCGATGGTGCCGCGGTAAGAGCCGTATTCGCCGGGAAGGTCGTAATGGTGCAGAATATTATGGGTAGAACAGCAGTGGTTATTAATCACGGTGAGTATTTTACGGTTTACCAGAATTTAAGAGGGGTGAGCGTAAGTGTTGGTAACTCTGTAGATACCAAGCAAACCATTGGTACTGTTGCCAATACAGGTGATGATGCCATTTTGAAATTCCAGATCAGAAGAGGTCAGGGTGCTTTAAACCCGGAAGCTTGGATTAGTAAATAAGCAGGAATAGAGTTGTAAAATGTTTATATTTGTATAAAATAGATTAGTGATGTATCAAGGAACGTTATTAGAATTTTTAAATATGGGTGGATCGGAGATCGTACTCATTTTAGTCGTTGTCCTTTTATTATTCGGTGGTAAGAAACTGCCTGAACTGGCAAGAGGATTAGGGAAAGGGATCAGGGAATTTAAGGATGCCTCAGACGGTGTAAAACGCGAAATTCACCGCAATATTAATGCGATGGATCTGGATAAAGAAGAAGCGGAAGAAAAAGTGGCCAATAACAATAGTCAGCCTCAACATTCAACTGAAGAAACTGCTCCGGTAGATGAAAAGACAGCTCCGGCGGCAAATCATCCCTCCAGCACACCTATCGATCACAATATTGTAACGGACAGTCAAAAAGTTTAAATAAAAAAGTTATGTTAAATACAACAATAGCAGCAATGCTTGGAACACCGGAAATTATCATTATTGCTGTAGTGGTACTTTTATTATTTGGCGGGAAAAAAATTCCTGAACTCATGAGAGGTTTAGGTAAAGGAGTTAAAGAATTTAAAGATGGTAAGGATGGTGTTGATGGGGAACAGGCTGATCCATCAAACCGCGATAAAACCGTTTAATTGCTATAATTTTAAGTTTTGAAGAAATACAGCGCACTTAAAGAGATACAGGCACTCATTTCGCAAAAGCAATTTACTTTACCCGATTTATTGGCTTATTATTTTAAGCAAATTTCAGATAATGAACACCTCAATGCATTTAACGAGGTGTTTTTTTATTCGGCAGAAGTTCAGGCGAAAGCAGTACAGGAGAAAATGATGCAGGGAACCGCTGGTAAACTGGCGGGCATGGTTATTGGTATTAAAGATAATATCTGCTATAAAGATCATTTGGTAACCGCATCATCCAAAATGCTTGATGGCTTCGTATCACCTTATTCAGCTACTGTTGTTAAACGTTTATTGCAGGAAGATGCCGTGATTATAGGTCGGCTTAACTGTGATGAATTTGCAATGGGTGGCTCAAATGAAACTTCATACTTCGGACCTGCTAAGAATGCTGCAAATCCTGAGCTGGTTCCCGGCGGCTCATCCGGTGGGTCTGCAGTAGCGGTTCAGGCAGATATGTGTCTGGCAGCACTCGGTACAGATACCGGCGGATCTGTAAGGCAGCCTGCAGCTTTTTGTGGCCAGATTGGTCTAAAACCAACCTATGGAAGGGTTTCCAGATATGGCGTAATTGCTTATGCCTCTTCTTTTGATCAGGTAGGCCCTATCACTTCTTCAGTAGAAGATGCGGCCCTTCTTTTACAGGTATTAGCCGGAGCAGATGAAAATGATTCAACCGTTTCTGATCTAGCTGTTCCTGATTATCCGGCTCAGTTAAATAAACAAAAAAAACAAAAGATAGCCGTACTCAGAGAAACAATTGACAGCAAGGCTCTCGATCCGGAAATTAAGTCAGCCATCTTATCATCAATAGAAAAATTAAAGGAAGATGGGCATCAGGTAGATGAGGTTTCTTTTGATTTGCTGGATTATCTTGTTCCGGCATATTATATTTTAACTACTGCTGAAGCCTCTTCCAACCTATCCAGGTATGATGGTGTGCATTACGGACACCGGAATACGGAAGCAAAATCATTAACTGAACTCTATAAACTTTCCCGTTCGGAGGGTTTTGGTGAAGAAGTAAAAAAACGCATTTTGCTGGGTACTTTCGTGTTAAGTGCAGGTTATTATGATGCCTATTATCAGAAAGCACAGCAGGTACGTCGTTTGATCAGAGAAAAGATAGACCATTTATTCGAAGAGTATGACCTGCTCTTATCGCCCGTGGCGCCAACAGCAGCATTTCCATTAGGTGATCACATGCAGGATGCGCTGGTGATGTATATGGCTGATATTTTTACAGTATTGCCCTCATTGAGCGGAAATCCGGCCATTGCGCTTCCATTAGGCAATAACGAGGCTGGTTTACCGTTAAGTATTCAATTTACAGCCAAACATTTTGAGGAAGATAAGCTTCTTGCTTTTTCTCAGGCATTTTTAAAATAAGCATATTTTAATGAATATGCACAGCGTTCACTTGTGTTTTTCCGGCTACACCGGATGAGCATTCTTTTAAAAGATTTCGGAAGGATAACCGGAAAACAGCGCTGAATAAACCGAATTGCCCATGATTAAAAAACTACTTCTTACCAGTGTATGTGCCCTCATCGGATGTATTTCTTATTCCTTTGCGCAGCAGAAAGTCAAAATTGATAGTCTACCTAAATTTCAGGAAAATATTTTCATCAATACCGATACGATATCTGTACCGCTGATTTATGAAAATCCCTTATTAATGGGGCAAAACTATATTTATAAACTCCGGCTTGATTCTATCGTTAAAACCGTTCCCCTTCCTTATAACGAATACGTTCAGCAATACATCGATATTTATGCCAAGCGAAAAGATTTGTTTGGCAAAATGATGGGCTTATCAAATTATTACTTTCCCATTTTTGATAAAGCCCTGAAGGATTTTAACATTCCGCAGGAAATTAAATATTTAACTATTGTAGAGTCGCAAATGAATCCGCATGCCATTTCGAGGGTAGGTGCTACCGGGATCTGGCAGTTTATGTTTGGAACAGGGAAAGCTTACGGATTAAAGATGGATAATTTTGTAGATGAGCGGAAAGATCCTATTCAGGCCAGTTATGCAGCTGCCCAATATTTCAGGGATGCTTACGAAGAGCTGGGCGACTGGCTTTTGGCTATCGCTGCTTATAATTGTGGCAAAGGTGCCGTTACACGTGCAATGGCCAAAGCCGAATCGCGTGATTTTTGGGAAATCAGGCAGTTTCTACCTAAAGAAACCAGAAATTATGTGCCTGCTTTTATTGCCGCGGTTTATGTGATGAACTATTCAGGCAAACACCAGATTACACCACAAACCTGCAGTCTATTTTTAAAAACCGATACTGTTCAAACCAACCATTTTGTTTCTTTAGCCGAACTGGCAAAAGCCTTAAATGTTGATGAGACAGCGCTTTTTGCCTTAAACCCATCTTATAAGAAAAAAATTGTAAATGGGACTGATGAAGAACCAAAGCGGATTATCATCCCTAAACTGAGGGATATTGATTACGCCGGCGTTTATGATGCATTGTATAATGCTGATCTCGATGTAAATATGCGTGTCGTTCAGGCCAGTACTGACGATGTAAGGGACTTAAGAAAATCAAGAATCCGCCAGGCTGTAACCCATCATGCCGCTATTATTCATCAGGTAAGTGCCGGACAATCACTAACCACAGTGGCCAATAAATATGGCGTTGAAGTGCAGGATTTAAGGGTTTGGAACGGCTTAAAAAGTAAAACCGTTGTGCCCGGGCAACGGCTTAAAATATTTGCCAAAAATGTCAATCGCCTGAAAGCACCTGTTTCCTTTTTAAGTTATACCGTTAAACCCGGCGATACCCTTTCAGAAATTGCTGAAAAATTTAACGGCGCTACCGTTCAAAGTATTAAAAGAGACAACAGGCTTTCAAAGGCAGGTTTGCATGCAGGGATGATTTTAAGGATCAGCAAGGGCTAGGTCGTTATTTTGCTATTGGCTTAAATATCAATCAGAAAATTATACCCCTGAAGGTTTTTAAAACCCTCAGGGGTTTTTTAATTCTTTTAAAGAATCGTACCTTTGCCCGTCACTAATAAGTTACTTAATGAGTAATATCAATAGAAAGCAAGATGCGCTCGATTACCACTCGCAAGGGCGGCCCGGAAAAATACAGGTAGTACCTACAAAACCAACAACTTCACAACGTGATTTAACCATGGCTTACTCACCAGGAGTAGCAGAGCCTTGTTTAAAAATAGCAGACAATACTGATGATGTTTACAAGTATACCGCAAAAGGTAATCTTGTTGCCGTGATCAGTAATGGTACGGCGGTTTTAGGCCTGGGGAATATTGGTCCGGAAGCCAGTAAGCCTGTAATGGAAGGTAAAGGTTTATTGTTTAAGATCTTTGCTGATATCGATGTATTTGATTTAGAGTTGGATACTAAAAATATAGATGATTTCGTAAAAATTGTGAAGGCCCTGGAGCCAACCTTTGGTGGCGTGAACCTGGAGGATATTAAAGCCCCTGAATGTTTTGAAATAGAAACCCGCTTAAAGCAGGAAATGAATATTCCGGTAATGCATGATGACCAGCATGGTACAGCCATTATTTCAGGCGCAGCGCTGTTAAATGCCTGTGAAATTCAGAAAAAGAAGATTGATAAAATTAAGGTTGTGGTAAGTGGGGCAGGTGCTGCTGCGGTTTCCTGTTCCAAGATGTATCTTTCTTTAGGTGTAAAAAAAGAAAATCTGGTGATGTTCGACATCAATGGATTGATTAATACGGAGCGGACTGATCTTGATGAGATGCGGATGTATTTCGCAACCAGCAGAAAAGATATTGGTACAATTGGCGAGGCCATGAAAGGTGCAGATGTTTTTATTGGTCTTTCGGCAGGAAACGTTATCCAGCCCGAGATGCTGATGGGCATGGCTAAAAACCCGATTGTTTTTGCCATGGCCAACCCTAATCCTGAAATTGCCTATGAACTGGCCATCAAAACCCGTAAGGATTTAATTATGGCCACCGGTCGTTCTGATTATCCAAACCAGGTAAATAATGTATTGGGTTTCCCTTACATTTTTCGTGGTGCTTTGGATGTTCGTGCCACAACCATTAATGAAGCCATGAAAATTGCTGCGGTAAAGGCCATTGCAGAACTGGCTAAGCGCTCCGTACCAGAAGCCGTAAACCTGGCATATAATGCCCGTAACCTGAAGTTCGGCAGGGATTATATTATTCCAAAACCGGTTGATTTCAGGCTGATTACGGAAGTTTCAATTGCAGTAGCGAAAGCCGCCATTGAAAGTGGCGTGGCACGTAAGGTGATTACCGACTGGGATGCCTATTCAGAAGAATTAAGAAAACGTTTAGGTTTGGATGATGCCATTATGCGTTCCATTACCACCAAAGCTAAATCTGATCCTAAACGGGTGGTGTTTGCTGAGGCAGACAATTATAAAATTTTAAAAGCGGCTCAGATTGTTAAGGATGAGAATATTGCGATTCCGATTCTTTTAGGTAACCGAGAAAAGATTCAGGCTATTATTGATGAGCACGCACTGGAACTGCATGGCGTAGAGATTATTGATCAGATGCAGAATCCGGCAAAAACCAAACAATACGCAGCAGCACTTTACAAAAAAAGACAACGTAAAGGTGTATCTATCAACGATGCAACAAAATTGTTAAGAGATCGCAATTATTACGGGGCATCAATGGTTGAATTTGGGGAAGCCGATGCGATGATTTCCGGATTAACCAAAAATTATGGTGATACCATTAAACCCGCATTACAGGTTATTGGTGTAGAGCCAGGCGTTAAGCGTGTGGCTGGGATGTACATGATGATGACCAAAAAAGGTCCGGTTTTCTTTGGTGATACAACGGTAAACGTTGATCCTACTGCCGAACAGTTAGTGGATATTACTTTGCTTTTGGATAAATCTGTTAAACAATTTAATATCAAGCCGCGTATCGCATTATTATCCTATTCAAACTTTGGTTCAAATGATGGAGTAACGCCAAATAAGGTAAGGGAAACAGTGAGAATCCTTCACAAAAACCATCCTGAAGTTATTGTGGATGGAGAGATGCAGGGTAACTTCGCTATAAATAATGAACTTTTAAAAGATAATTTTCCATTTAGTACGCTGGCTGATGAACCTGCCAATACTTTGGTTTTCCCTAACCTGGAATCCGGTAATATTGCCTATAAGTTATTACAGGAACTGGGGGGGGCAGAAGCGGTAGGTCCCATTTTGCTGGGTTTAAATAAACCTGTTCATATTGTTCAGTTAGGAAGTTCGGTGAGAGAGATCGTAAATATGGTTACTATTGCAGTGGTAGATGTTCAGGCAAAAGAAGAAATTGCAGAAACTTCCAAACGAAAAGGTATATTTACAAAAACAACAAAGAAATAATACGCCATGTACGCCTATATTGATGGTAAATTAACATACAAAAATCCAGCATTTGTTGTGGTTGAAGCCGGAGGTGTAGGCTATCATATAAACATCTCATTAAATACTTACAGTGCGCTTGGCGATGCAGAACGGTGTAAATTATACACCTGGTTATATGTAAAGGAAGATGCACACACTTTATACGGCTTCGCTGATGAAGGCGAACGCCGTTTATTTTTACATCTCATTTCTGTATCTGGAATAGGACCCAATACAGGAAGAATGATTTTATCTTCCATTACCCCTGTTGAAATTCAAACTGCCATTGTCAAGGCAGATTTGCCGCTCATTCAAAGAATAAAAGGCCTGGGTGCAAAAACCGCACAACGTCTGGTTTTAGAGTTGCAGGATAAACTAAAAAAAGAAGGCGCAGATTCATTAATTTCTATGCCTCAGCACAATACAATTAAAGATGAAGCGTTATCAGCTTTGGTAATGCTCGGATTTGCCAAACAAACAGCCGAAAAAACTATCGACCAAATATTAAAACTCACAGAAGAAACACTTTCTGTAGAACAACTAATTAAACACGCTTTAAAAAAACTCTAGATCCTAACGCCTTTGAAGAGAATCTCTACACTTCTTTTTCTCATCTCCTTTTTCTTGCTCGCTCCCAAAAACGTAATCTCACAAGTTGTTCAGCGCAAGGCTGATACTGCTTTGTCGAAAAATAACTTCAGTTTAAAAGAAAAGCAACGCATCGGGATCAGATCGTCACAAAGTCCTTTTGCTCCACTGCCTAATAACCTGAAACAGGTTGTGGAATACGATGCAAAAAATAAAAGATACATTGTAAAGCAACTGGTTGGAGACAAGTATGTTACGCAAACCCAATATTTAACACTTGATGAATATAGCCGCCTAATTAACAGTGAAGTAAAACGTGGTAACTGGCGGAGTATTTCCAATGCAGAGGTAGACGATTTTAGAAATACAGGTATTATTCCTAAAATTCAGGTAAACAGCAAGGCCTTCGAGAAACTTTTTGGCGGAACAACCATTGATATTCAGCCCAGGGGAGAGGCCGAGCTTACTTTTTTAGGCCGCAGAAATAAAAATGAAAACCCTTTGTTCAATGAACGACAAAGGGTGCAGACCAATTTTGATTTCAATCAGCGGATTCAAATGGACCTGATTGGTAATATTGGTACGAAACTGAAAATCAAAAGCAATTACAACACCGAAGCACAGTTTGATTTTGAAAACCAGATTAAGCTGGATTATACTGGTGGAGCTGACGATATCATTAAAAAAATTGAAGCAGGTAACGTGAGTTTGCCTCTGAATACCAGCTTAATCACCGGAACACAAGCCTTATTTGGTGTGAAAACTCAACTGCAATTTGGGAAACTAAATGTGACCAGTGTTTATACGCAGCAAAAATCAGAGTCGAGAGAACTTCGTATCACCAATGGAGCACAGCAAAACGAATTCTCTGTTTCTGCAGATGGTTATGAAGCCAATAAACACTACTTTTTGGCCCAGTATTTTCGTAACAACTATAATAAGCATTTGGCTAATGCCCCGATCATTACCTCGCCTATTCAGATTACCAAAATTGAAGTCTGGATTACCAATAAAGCCGGTAGCACCACTGATTCAAGAGATGTATTGGGTTTTTTGAATCTGGGTGAAAACCAGCCTTTTAATCCGGGTGCAATAGCGGGAGGCGGTTCCGCACTTCCGGCAGGTTCAACAGCAACGGGATTTCCGCAGCAATCTAATAATTTATTGGCGAGTTTACCTGCTGATGCCAGACTCACTAATTCAAATGCCGTTATTTCATTTTTTCAGGGTAATGGCGGTACAGATCAGTATGCCAAACTTACCTATGCCAGAAAATTAACGGAACGTGAATTTACTTTCCAGCCACAGTTGGGCTATATTTCCTTAAATAATCCGCTCAATGCGGATGAGGTTTTAGCCGTTGCCTATCGCTATACCTATAATGGAGTAGAATACCAGGTAGGTGAGTTTTCTACCGACATCACTTTTGATGCTGCTAATCCTAAAGTGCTTTATGCAAAGCTGCTAAAAAATGAAACCACCAAAATCAATCTGCCCACCTGGGACCTGATGATGAAAAATATTTATTCCATTGGTGGGTATCAGATCAGTCCGATCAATTTTAAACTTGATATTTTTAGAATAGACAATGAAACAGGGGTTGAAAAACCCATCATGACAGAAGGGCAAAATACTGCAAACAGACAATGGATTTCGTTAACAGAATTTGACCGCCTGAACCAGCAAAATGAAAAGAAGCCTGACGGAATTTTTGATTTTGTAGCTTCAAACAATGCCTTTGGATCTTACTTCTCAAATAACGCTGCAAATAACAGCACTTTTGGGTCCAATTTATCTTTGAATGGCCTGAATGCGTTAATCAGCAATACCAATTCAGGATATATTACCATCGACCCTGCTAACGGAAGGATTATCTTTCCCATTATTGAGCCTTTTGGTCAGGATCTGGCCAGTAAATTTCTTCCAAGTGAGCAGGCTTTAATTGATAAATATACTTTTACGGCACTCTATGATTCAACGCAGTTGATTGCCCGACAATTGTTCCAGAATAAAAACAGGTATGTAATTAAAGGACATTATCAATCGGAAGTGTCTTCTGAATTTAGTCTGAATGCCATTAACGTTCCGGAGGGTTCGGTAAAGGTTTTTGCCGGAACAATGCCTCTGCAGGAAGGGGTAGATTTTACCGTAGATTATCAGGGTGGAAGGGTAAGCATCATCAATCAGGCATTGTTAATTTCCGGTCAGCCCATCAGGATCACGACAGAAAATAATGAGCTTTTTGGCTTGCAGCAACGGTCGTTATTTGGAACACGATTAGATTACCGGCTCAATAATAAGCTAAATCTGGGCGGTACATTTATGAACCTTACAGAGAAGCCGCTGACTCAAAAAGTAAATTTAGGTGAAGAACCCATATCCAATACCATTTGGGGTGCTGATGTGAATTACAGCTCCTCATCCAGGTTTTTAACCAAACTGGTTGATAAACTTCCGTTTATTTCTACCAAGGCACCATCAAGTGTAAATTTTTATGGAGAGTTTGCACAACTGGTTCCGGGGCATCCGAGGGCATTAAATTTTGCGGGCAGTAAAAATGGAGTCAGTTACCTGGATGATTTTGAGGCGTCGAGGTCAGTAATTGATTTAAAGAGTGCCATTTCCTGGCAATTATCGGGAACACCACAGGATTTTGCAGAATCGCAATTGATCAATGACCTTACTTATGGCTACAACCGTGCACGGATCGCCTACTATAATATTGATCCGACGTTTTATAATTCAAACGCCACCACTACGCCTGCCAACATCAGAAACAACAGGAACGAACTTTCCAACCATTATGTCAGGCAGGTGATTGAGCAGGAAGTTTTTCCGTTTAAAGAAACGGCAACGGGGCAGGCCCTAAATATTACAACCCTGGATGTAGCTTTTTATCCTACCATTCGCGGGCCATACAATTATGCCCCCACAGGTTTTTCTACTGATGGAAAATTAACAAACCCGAGGCAACGTTGGGGTGGCTTTCAGCGTAAAATTGAAACCAATGATTTTGAAGCGCTTAATGTTGGGTTTATTGAATTTTGGGTGATGGATCCCTTTATCTACAATAGAAATTCTCAGGGCGGTGATATTTATTTTAACTTAGGAAATATCTCTGAAGATATTTTGAAGGATGGCCGAAAATCACTGGAAAATGGATTGCCCGCTACGGATGATCCTACCAAATATGATGAAACAGCCTGGGGGCGTGTTCCGAAACTACAACCAGTTGTTCAGGCTTTTGATAACGATCCTGACGCGAGAAGGGCACAGGATGTTGGTTTGGATGGCATGTCTGATGCCAATGAAAGGGCGAAGTTCTCTGCGGCCATTAACCAGATCAAATCACAGCTAAATGCTACTGCAGCAGCAGAAATTGATCAGGATCCTTCATCCGATAATTACTCTTATTTCAGGGGTCCGGCTTTAGATCAGATCAATGCCGGCATTTTAAAGCGGTATGAAAAATATAATGGTCCGGAGGGAAATTCCAAAACTTCCCAGCAATCGCAGGCGGAACTGGGAATAGAAAATTCAGCATCTACCTCTCTTCCTGACGGGGAGGATATTAACCGCGATAATAATATGACGCAAAGCGATGAATATTATCAATATAAAGTAAGTATGCGGCCAGGGATGGATGTGGGCCAAACGCAATTTATTACGGATAAAGTCACATCGCAGGTAAGATTGGCAAATGGCAATACACAGGCCGTTACCTGGTATCAGTTTAGGATCCCCATTACACAATACGAAAAAAAAGTTGGTAACATCCAGGATTTTAAATCCATCCGTTTCTTCAGGATGTTTATGACCAACTTTGCCGATACAGCCATTATGCGTTTTGCAAAGCTGCAGCTCATCAGGGGCGAATGGCGGGAATTTAATGCTAAAAACACGGCCGATCAGGTTATTGTTGAACCCAGCCTGCCAGCTTTAACACCTGATAATTCTGTAATTGAAGTATCAACCGTTAATATTGAAGAAAACGGGAAAAGAAGTCCGATCCCTTATGTTACCCCTCCCGGTATTCTTCGTGAACGTGATTTCAGTAATTATCGTGGAGATACCCGTTTAAATGAACAGTCACTGTCCGTAACGGTTAAAAACCTGCGTGATGGTTATGGCAGGGCAGCATTTAAAACGGCTTATAGCGATTTCCGTTCATACAAACATCTGGAAATGTATGTACACGCCGAGGCCATTAATAATCAAACCCTAAGCGACCGTGACCTCAGTGCGTTTTTAAGAATCGGAACGGATAACCAGGATAACTACTATGAATATTTAATGCCTTTAAAAATTACCACGCCCGGTACCAGCGATCCGAATGCCATTTGGCCTGAAGCAAACCGGATGGATATTGATTTAATCTTGTTTCAAAATGCTAAACTTGCCCGTAATGTGGCCAAACAGGCCAATGGACAGCCATGGCCAATAAATGTTCCCTTTACTTATACTGATGGCGACCGTACCATCATTGTAAAGGGACAGCCGGATATGAGTAAGGTAAGGGTGTACATGTTGGGGGTAAAAAACCCTTTAAAAAATAATACGACAGCAGGAGGTGATGATGGCCTGGATAAAAATGTGCTGGTTTGGTTTAATGAACTTCGCTTAACAGAATTTGACGAAAGAGGAGGCTGGGCTGCTACAGCCAGGTTAAATTTAAAGCTGGCAGATTTTGCCGATGTGAACATCTCAGGCAGTAAATCAACTATAGGTTTTGGATCTATTGATTCGAAGGTAAGTGAGCGTAACCGGGCAGATAATGTTTTGTTGGATGTTTCATCTGCTGTAGAACTTGGTAAATTCTTACCGCAAAAATCAGGTGTAAAAATTCCAATGTTTGTGAATTATTCAAAACAGGTTTCCACACCACAATATAATCCACGCACGCCGGATATTGAATTAAAAAATGCCCTTGATCAATCAACTAAAGAACAAAAAGATTCTATTTTAAATTTTGCACAGGATTATACGGTTAGAAGGGGTATCAACTTTACCAATGTACGTAAAGAGCGAACAAACAACAGTAAACCGGCCCGGCTTTGGGATATTGAAAACTTTGCAGCCAGCTATGCATATACACAGTATAACCATCGTGATTTTATTAACCAGAGCAGCATTCAGAATACGTACAGGGCTTCACTGCAATATAGCTATGCGAAAGAGGCTAGAACATATGCACCGTTCGAAAAGATCATTAAGTCGAATATGCTGGGCTTGCTGAAGGATTTTAACTTTAGTATTTTTCCAAGCGCCATTAATTTTAGAATTGACGTAGACCGCCTGTATTCTGAAAATACGTTGAGAAATAATGATCCGGCCAATTCAATTCCAATTTATCAGAATGGTTTTGGAACCACTTTTAATAAAAACTTCAGAATGAGCCGGATTTATGGAATCGCCTGGAATTTAACCCGCTCACTTCAGTTAGATTTTAATGCCACAAACTATTCCATTATTGATGAACCAGATGGCCGGATTGATGGCATGAAACGGGATACGGTTTGGCAAAATTTGAAACGCCTCGGACGTACAACCGATTATAACCATAACCTGAATGTGACCTATACTTTACCCATTGACAAAGTTCCTGGATTAAACTGGGTAACGGTAAAAACAAGATATGGCACAAACTTTAACTGGCAAACCGAACCTTTGTCTACCCTGCTGGATCCAAATATAAATTTAGGCAATACGGTTCAGAACAGCAGAAATATTCAGGTTAACCCCGCGTTGAACCTGACTACCTTATATAACAAATTTGGTTTTATCAGAAATGCCGGTAATAGCGAAGAAACCGGCAATAAACTAAAGAATTTCTTTATCAACTTATTAACCAGCGTAAAAAATGTCAATGCCAATTATGTGCAGACAAAAGGAATCTTTTTACCAGGTTATTTACCAACGACTAAATATTTTGGTATAGATAATGTGACCGGAGCACCGGGTTTAGGTTTCGCATTTGGCAGTCAGAGAGACATCAGGGATATGGCACTTAACAACGGATGGTTAACAACCGATACGCTGCAGACACAGTTATACGTTAATACACTTCGCGAAGACTTACAATTTACCGGGCAAATTGAGCCGATCAGAGATTTGAGGATTACCATCAGGGCAAATAAATCGCAAACCAGGAACTTCTCCTCTAACTACAGGTATGTGGCCAGTGTATCTTCATTTGAGAATTTAAGTGCCATCACTACCGGTGATTATAGTATATCCTACATTGCTTTAGGTACCGCATTTAAAGAAAAAAACTCAAACGTTATTTCCACGCTGTTTAACCAGTTTATGTCTAACCGGATTCTGATTTCAAGAAGGTTAGGCGCACAGAATCCCAACTCTTCAGGTCAGACTGGTGGTTATGCAGATGGTTATGGTAAAGAAAGTCAGGATGTGATGATCTCCGCGTTTCTGGCGGCTTATTCTGGAAAAGATCCAGGTAAAATGAGCATGAATTCTTTTCCGCGGATTCCACTTCCAAACTGGACGTTAACATACAATGGATTAACAAAAATTGCTTTCATTGCTGATCGTTTCACATCCATTGATCTCCGACATGGTTATCGCTCAGCATACAACATTAATGGTTATAATTCATTGTTAAGGTACAGGGAAAGTAACGGGTTCTCGGTTAACCGGGATGTAAATAACAATTTTTTACCTGAGTTTCAGTTCGCGCAGGTAACCGTATCAGAATATTTTTCTCCATTAATTGGTGTAGATACCCGGTTTAAAAATAACCTGAGTGCCACTTTTGAATTAAACCGGTCACGACTGTTAGGCTTGAGTCTGGCCAATAGCCAGCTTGCGCAGTTATCAGAAAACAATGTGGTTTTAGGAATGGGCTACAGAACAAATAAATTCAGGTTTCCTTTTGGCTGGTTTAAAAGTTTAAAAATGGATAACAATATGGATTTTAAACTGGATGTAGCCATTCGTGATAATAAAACAGTAATTTACAGGGCTGATGTGGAAGAAGCTGAAATTTCCTCAGGTGCTAAAAACATTACTTTAAGACCAAGTGTTGATTATGTGTTGAATCAGAAATTTAATGTGAAGCTGTTTTATGATTCAAACATTACCAAACCATATACTTCGCAAACGTTTAATACTTCTTTCAGTAATTTTGGTTTTAGTTTGAGGTTTACATTAAATTAAATTCATCGGGAGAATCTTAATTATCGCTTCAACATTCCAACATAATATTTAACTTTGCCAAATAAATTAAAAATACATGAATTTTCCATCAGAATTAAAATACACTAAAGACCACGAGTGGGTTAAGGTTGAAGGTAACGAAGCTTACATCGGTATTACAGATTTCGCGCAACGTGAATTGGGTGATATCGTTTATGTTGACATTAACTCAGTAGGCGACGAAGTGGCAAAAGAAGAAGTTTTTGGCACAGTTGAAGCTGTAAAAACAGTTTCTGATTTATTTATGCCCGTAACAGGTACTGTATTGGAAATCAATTCAGAATTGAATGATAACCCGGAACTGGTAAATTCTGATCCTTATGGAAAAGGCTGGATGGTGAAAGTATCATTATCTGAAGTTGCTGAAATTGAAGATTTATTAACTGCAGAAGCCTACCAGGCATTGGTTGGCGCTTAATTTATACTATTTTGTACAAAGCACTGAAGCAGCAAAAATGGGCCATATTCTGGACACTGATCGTTTTAGTGCTTTGTAATATCAGGTTGCCGCATACGGAGGGTGATGGATTCTTTTTCGAAGGTTTCGATAAGATGACGCATCTTGGTTTTTTCTTTGTCCTGACAGTTTTCCTATTTTATGGAAAGATAAAATATCAGCACAGTTACGGCTTCAGAACGTTAACCATTTTTAAAATCCTGCTTATTAACTTCATTATTGGTGGAAGTATTGAGTTATTACAATGGAAGGTTTTCACTTACCGCTCTGCAGAATGGTGGGACCTGGGCTGTGATATGTTGGGTGCCTGTATGGCCGTTTTTAGTTATATATTGCTTCATAAACTGAATTTCGATGAAAAAGATAATTAGTTCAGTGGTTATAATTGCAACTTTATGTTTAAGTGGCTGTAGTATCTTTAAAAAAGATTGTAACTGCCCGAAAGTCTATTACCAAAGTTATCCTCCAAACAGGTAATAAATATCAACTCCTCCTTTTTATGAATACAGCTGATTCTTTTGCTGTATTTAAAATGTTACCAATCTTTTAGCGTTCCGCAACAAACCTTTAAGCATCTGGCTAGTCTGATTGCTTAGTTTTATACATATAATCTAAATTTATTAATGAAAAGAAACGTTCAGAGGGCAATCTTCGTAGTGCTTATTTTTTGCGGTTATCTGGCTCAGGCTCAGAATCCTGGCTCAATAAGTGGAAAAGTCATTAATGCCAAAGATAAACAGCCTGTTGATTTTGCCACCATTGCTGTTAGAAACCTAAAAGACTCTGTAGTTGTTGCATCAGGGCAAACGGCACCTGACGGATCTTTCAATTTCAAAGCCATCGCGCCAGGAAAATACAGAATTTATGCGGCCTTTTTAGGCTTAAAAACAGCCACCAAAGATGTTGAGGTAGCGAAAGCGGCGGTAAATGCGGGAGATATTGCCATGACTGATGATGGTGTAGACCTTAATACGGTTAATGTAACGGCAAGCATTCCGGTAGTGGTAAAAACAGATACACTTGAATTTGATGCAAAATCGATTAAAGTTCGTGAAAATGCCGTCGTTGAAGATGTAATCAAAAAACTTCCTGGTGTGGAAGTGGCAAAAGATGGCAGTATTAAGGCCCAGGGTGAAACAGTTACGAAGGTAAAAGTAGACGGAAAAGAATTTTTTGGTTCAGATCCTTTACTGGCAACCAAAAATTTACCAGCAGATATGGTTGATAAAATTCAGGTAATTGATGAGTTATCTGAGCAATCACAATTTTCCGGTGTGGATGATGGTACACGGACTAAAATCTTAAACATCACCACCAAAGCGGGGATGAAAAAGGGATATTTCGGGAATAGTACAGTTGGATATGGCACCCAGGATCGGTATGATGCCAGTATCAATGTCAATAAGTTTGATAATGACCAGCAATTTAGTGTAATTGGTCAGTTCAATAATGTAAATAAGCAGAATTTTGGACAGGGTAATGGTGTTGGAAACGGTTTCGGTGGCGGAGGTCGGGGTAATTTTGGCGGTGGTGGAAGTGGTGCAGGCAGCGGTGGTATTACCAATACGAATGCCGGCGGATTAAACTTTGCAGATACCTACAAAGATGGAACCCAGATTCAGGGCAGCTACTTTTTTAACCGCTCTGATGTATCTAATCAGCAGCAAAGCTTTACCCAGAATTTATTAGGCAATCGTGTTACTACCGTTTCAAATAATGCTGATAACAATACAGACCGCATCAATCACCGGTTTAATTTTATGATCGATACGAAACTGGATTCATCTACAACGATTAAAATTCAACCTAATGTTTCTTATACCGAAAGTGATGCCACAAACCTGAGTAAATATCAAAGGAATTTAATCGAATCTCAAACAATAGGTTCGCAACGGTACATTAGCAATAGTTCTTCGCCAAATATAACCAATAACTTATTGGTGAGAAAAAAGTTTAAAAGACGGGGAAGAACTTTATCACTAAATGTTAATACCTCGATCAATAACAACGATGCCGATAACTATAATTATATCTCCGAAGATAATACAATCAATAATAGAGACACATCAACAGTTACGGATCAGTTGAATAAAGTAAATACCAATTCCATTAATAACACCTCCAGGCTGGTTTATACTGAGCCATTATCCAAAACCACAAGTCTGGAATTTAATTATCAGAATGGATATAGCCATGATAATCAAGGCCGGCAGGTATTGGATTTTAATTCAGCCAGCGGTCAGTATGATTTGGTTAATGTTGATTATACCAATACCTATGAAAATCAGACTTTAACCAATGCGGGAGGCATCAGCTTCACCACCAATGAAAAAAAATATAACTGGAATATTGGTTTAGCCGCACAACAAACCAATCGTATAAACACCAATCTGACCACTGGACTGGTACGTACCCAGAATTTTATTAATCTTACCCCATCTGCAAACTTCAGGTATAATTTCAGTAACTCCAGAAGATTAAATATACGCTACAGAGGAAATACGCAACAGCCAAGTATCAGCCAGATCCAGCCAATTCCGGATAACACCAATACACAAAGTGTTTTTATAGGTAATCCTACCTTAAAACCTTCCTTTAACAATAGTTTAAATATCAATTACAATAATTTTGATATTGCGAAGGGCAGGATGTTTTTTGCTTTCCTGAGTTTAAGTCAGACATTTAATGCCATTGGTAACAGCAGCCAGTTGGTTACTGATAGTACCGACAGAGACTATGGAAAAATCAGGACCACCTACGTAAATGTAGATGGGGTTTATTCCGGAAATGGTAGTGTTAATGTTGGTATTCCGCTGTTACCGGAAAGAAAACTTACTTTAAACGCATCTTTAAATGCAAATTATAGCCGTAATGTGAACTTCACAACTGGCAATGATAATCCCAATGATTTGGTCAGAAACATTACCAATACCATCGGCATAACCAACCGGTATAATTTTGTGACCAATTTTGATAAGTTTGATTTAACCGGCGGCATTTCCGGAACCTATAACCGGGCAACGTATTCTGCTCAGCCCAATGCCAATACTAATTTTTATACCTTGAATCCAAGTTTCGATATCAGCTACGTTTTTCCGGGTAACATCCGTTTAGCTGTTGATCTGGATTATATTAAGAATACCGGAAGGGGAGAGGGCTATAATACACAGTTTACATTAGTCAATTCTTATATCAGCCGCCAGTTTTTCAAAAACAGGGGGACATTCAAAATTGCAGTGAATGATGCGTTTAACCAAAATCAGGGCATTAGCAGAACAGCTACAAATAATACCATTACCGATTTAAATTATAATGTATTAAAGCGATATTACATGTTCTCGTTCACCTACTCTTTAACCCGAATAGGCGGAAGAAATATGAGTGGTGATACGCCGCAAATGCCAACACCGGGGCAGGGTGGCGGACAGCGTTTCAGGATGTGATAAAATAGAATGATATTAAACAGAAGGCTCGTTAGAAAACGGGCCTTCTGTGCTTATAGAATTTTGAAAAGATAGATTAAGCCCCGGTTGAACAATAAATTAATCATTGATGAGTCATACCTGTTTAGGATAAAAATCTCTATTTGGAATAAATCTAAAGAAAGGCTAACTTGCGTGCAATTTAGCACATGAACCCAAAGCGATTGAATCATTATTTGATCATGGAGGTCCCGTCTGAGCATAAAATTAGATACAGATGAAACTTTCAAATTTAAAAGTTGGCGAAAAAGGAACAATCATTTCATTTACAGACCTTGATCTTTCTGTAAAACTGATGGAAATGGGCTGTTTGCCGGGGGAAGTAGTAGAGGTTGAACGTTTTGCCCCGCTTGGCGACCCAATGGCTATTCGTGTTGCTGGTTATCAGCTATGCTTGCGTAAAAGTGAAGCTGAAGTCATTGTCATCAATAAATAAGCAGATTTGGATATTAAAGTTGCGTTAGTTGGTAATCCCAATACAGGTAAATCTACTCTTTTTAATCGTTTAACTGGTTTAAATCAGAAAATAGGGAATTTTCCTGGAATAACTGTTGATAAAAAGACAGGTTTTATGAAACTGGAAACTGGTAAAGGGGCTGAAATTATCGATTTACCCGGAACCTATAGCCTGTATCCAAAAAGCAGTGATGAAAGCATTGTGTTTCAGGTTTTAGCGGATTCAAAAAACAGTAGTTATCCTGATGTGATCGTATTGGTGGTTGATGCTTCCAATCTTAAACGCAATATGCTTTTATATTCGCAGGTTGCCGATTTGGGAATCCCAATGGTACTGGCCTTAAACATGATTGATCTTTCTGAGAAACAAGGGATCAGGATTGATCTGGATAAACTTGCTGAAAAATTAGGTATTCAGGTGGTCTCTATTTCAGCCCGCAACAATGTAGGTATTGATCAACTAAAGTCTGCAATAAGTAATACAAATAAAATAGCTACTCAGTTTCAGGATGTTGATGTAAATAGTCTCGCACCAGCAGCAATCAATGCCATTAAATCGAAATTAAATTCGGATAATGATTATTATGCACTACAGGTATTGCATCAGCATGAGTATCTCAATTTTTTCACACCAAAGGAACAGGAGGAAATTGAAGCGATAGAGCAATCACATCATTTTGAATCGGCGAAAACCCAGGCCGCTGAAACCATTTTACGCTATAAAAATTTAAGTTTGATACTCGCTGATGTCGTAACAGACAACGATTCGGCTAAAAAATTTACATTGAGTGATAAGCTCGATTCTATTTTAACCCATAAAATCTGGGGCTTTGCTATATTTTTATTAATCCTCTTTGTTATTTTTAATGCCATTTTTGCCTGGTCATCTTATCCAATGCAATGGATTGAGGCAGGCTTTGGTTTTATAACAGATACAGGTCATGAATATTTACCAGCAGGTATGCTTACTAATCTGGTATTAGATGGTATTGTTGCCGGGTTGGGTGGAATTTTTGTATTTATCCCTCAAATAGCCATCTTATTTGCCTTTATATCTATTTTAGAAGATACCGGCTATATGGCAAGGGTTACTTTTATGATGGATAAGATCATGAGTAAAGTGGGATTAAATGGTAAATCTGTTGTACCCATGATTGGCGGTCTGGCTTGCGCAGTGCCTTCCATCATGGCTGCCCGGAATATTGAAAACTGGAAAGACCGAATGATCACCATCATGGTCACGCCATTGGTAAGTTGTTCAGCAAGGCTTCCGGTTTATATCTTAATTATTTCTTTAATTATCCCATCAAAAAATATATTAGGCATTTTTAACCTGCAGGGATTGACCTTAATGGTGATGTATTTGGTAGGTGTAATTGCAGCAGTACTGGTGGCCTGGATCATGAAGTTTTTGATCAAAACCAAAGAAAGGGCTTACTTCATTATGGAACTGCCTGTTTACCGAATGCCACGGTGGAAAAACGTGCTTTATACCATGTACGAAAAATCTAAAACTTTTGTTTTTGAGGCTGGTAAGGTAATCATTGCCATTTCTATTATTCTGTGGGTAATGGCCACCTTTGGACCAGGAAACCGCTTTGACCGCATTGATCAGAAATATGCATCGGCACTTGCTGATACAACAAGAGATAGCAAACATATCGAAACACTGATCGCAACAGAAAAGCTGGAAAACTCCTATGTTGGCATCTTAGGACATTGGATTGAACCTGCTATTCGTCCACTGGGTTATGATTGGAAAATAGGCATAGGTCTGATCACATCATTCGCTGCAAGAGAGGCTTTTGTGGGTACAATGGCAACCATTTATAGTGTTGATGGGGGAGATGAAGATACTTCAACCATTAGAGCAAGGATGTCTTCATCGGTAAACAGCCGTACAGGTTTGCCTGTATATACTTTTGCTACTGGTATTTCGTTGATGTTGTTTTATGCCTTTGCCATGCAGTGCATGAGTACTGTAGCTATCGTTTACCGGGAAACGAAAGGCTGGAAATGGCCTGTCATTCAACTGGTTTATATGACCGCTATGGCCTACTTTGCTGCGCTTATTGCCTATCAGTTACTGAAATAGGAAATTGGTATAAAGACTAATGGCGATTACCTGGATACTTCAGGCTACGACCTCACGATATTTAATGAATTGTATTATTAACTTTCAACCTGCAACATAGGACAATGGGCTGGAGACTTCCGGCTAAAGACTCCAGACTCTTTACTAAGCTATCCCAGTTCAATCTGCCTTTTAATACTCTCTTCCAGTGAAATCAATGTCTCTGTGCGCTGAATACCATTAACAGCCTGGATTTCTTCATTCAGTACATGACGCAAGTGATTAGTGTCTCTGCAGATAATTTTCGCAAACATACTATATGCCCCAGTGGTGTAATGAAGTTCTACCACTTCTTTTATTTTGCTTAATTGTGCCACAGCATCTTTATATTGAATCCCTTTTTCCAGGTAAATACCTAAAAAGGCACAGATATCATAGCCGGCTTTTTGGGGATCGATAATCAGGTGTGAGCCTTTAATAATCCCCATTTCCTGTAATTTCTTCATTCTGACGTGTATGGTGCCGCCCGAAACAATCAAATCTTTTGCAATTTCAGTATATGGTTTCGTAGCATCCTGCATCAGTTGTTTCAATATATCAATATCGAGGTTGTCAATTTCTAAATTGGAATTGTCTTTTTTAAGCATATTTTTGAATTTTGATAAGCGAATTTACAAATATTTATCAATATTATAAAAATAAAATTAAATGTTTAAAATATTTGTAAGGTATTGCTGCTTCCATTACATTTGTATCAAGCAATTAACAAAAAGGAACGTTCTTTAAAGCATTGCTAAACATACTGTAGGGTGGTGAAACAGGCAGACACACCTCCTTGTCTCGGTGGCGGAGAATAATGGGAATACCAGCAATGGCTAACCACTCCTTGAAGGTTCGATTCCTTCCCCTACAGCGGCTTAGTTCTAAGTCAAGAGTCCATAGTCTTTAGTAGACTTACGACTGTAGACTTTGGACTAAGGACTAAAATGTTGGGTGGTGAAATTGGCAGACACGCCTCCTTGTCTCGGTGGTGGGGAATAATGGGACAAACGCAGTTTATTGGGTTGACCACAATTAATTTTTTGAACTGTAGCTAACTACCCCTTGAAGGTTCGACTCCTTCCCCAACAGCATTTTTTATGAATAATAAGTTAGTTAATTGAGCAATCCTGGATAGGTTGCTCTTTTTCTTTTTATAATCTTCTGATCTGCCACTAAAATATTACATCACTTATCACTATATTACCCCGATAATACCAAATATTTTGTAGTTCCCCATAATGAAAAGAGTTTCAATTAAAGACATTGCCAAGCAATTAAATATTTCTATAACATCTGTTTCCTTTGTGATTAATGGAAGAGCAAAAGAAAAGAATATCAGTGATGCATTAACCAAAAAGGTATTGGATCTGGTGGCAGAGCTCAATTATCAGCCTAATTCTCTTGCTACCAGTCTGAGGACGGGCAAAACCCGGATTATTGGCTTTTTAGTTGATGATATATCAGAGCCATTTTTTTCTGGGATTGCAAAACGTATTGATGAAATTGCATCAGAGCTGGGCTATAAGATTTTATTTAGCAGTACAAGAAATGATACCAAAAAGGCAATTGAGCTACTTCAGATTTTTAAGGACAGGCATGTGGATGGTTATATCATGGCCTTACCTGAAGGATTGGAAGATGAAGTAAGAAAATTGATCTTAACAGATGCTCCGGTTGTACTGTTTGATCGGTATGTACAAGATGTTAAGGCTGACTATGTCATTATTAACAATAAACAAAGCACTGCTCATGCAACTGAGCACTTAATTTCAAATGGGTTTAAAAATATAGCATTCATTACCATTGATTCTGATCAGCAGCAAATGCTGGACCGGCTTTCCGGATATGAAGAAACCATATCACATCACAAGTTAAATTCATTTGTTAAAAAAATAAATTACAGCACGTCAGCAACTGCTATAAAAGAGATTACTGAATTTTTTAATGCAAATAAAAATCTGGATGCTGTTATTTTCGGAGCCAACTACATTAGTCTTGATGGTTTAAGAACTTTCCGTGCGATGGGTTTAAGGATTAAGAAAGACCTCGCTGTAGTATCATTTGATGATTTTGAAATTCTGGAATTTTGTGATCCACCGGTTACAGCGATAGCACAGCCGCTTGAAGCAATAGCCGAAAATATTATGAAAATATTAATGGAAAGACTACAGCAGCATGTTACCGATAAAAAATATAATGAAGTAGTGGTTTCAACCAAATTTAATATCCGGGAATCGAGTTTAAAATCATCATCATAAAAAAAGGGAACGGATGATTAATCTGTTCCCTTTCAATTTAATTTTTTTATTAAACCGTCATTACATCTTTTTCTTTTGCTTCGGCGTGTTTATCTACTTTTATGATATAGGCATCGGTTAATTTTTGAACTTCTGCCTCACCGGTCTTAATCTCATCATCAGAAACACCTTCGCCTTTTAGTTTTTGAATTTTGGTGTTGGCATCTTTACGGATGTTACGGACTGTGATTCGTCCGCGTTCAGCTTCTTCCTTTACCTTTTTAACCAGGTCTCTTCTGCGTTCCTCAGTTAGGGGAGGTACTACCAACCGGATTACAATACCATCGTTTTGTGGGTTGATGCCAATATTTGCCACTTGAATAGCTTTTTCGATCGGTACCAAAAGTGATTTTTCCCAGGGCTGGATCACAATTGTTCTGGCATCAGGTGTGTTGATGCTGGCCACCTGCGATAATGCTGTAGAAGCACCATAATAATCTACAAAAATACCATCAAGCATTCCTGCTGAGGCTTTACCTGCCCTGATTTTAGTAAGTTCTGATTCACAATGATCGATTGCTCTCTCCATAGCAGATTCAGCATCCATCAATTGTAACTGTATGAGTTCGTTCATAATGTGTGTATATCTAAAATATAATTATTTTTATGGTTTATTTTACTAAAGTACCGATTGATTCACCATTGGCAATTTTCATAAAGTTTCCATGTTTATTCATGTCAAACACAATAATTGGCACTTGGTTTTCCTCGCAAAGGGTAAAGGCGGTCATATCCATCACGTTTAAGCCTTTATCGTAAACCTCTCTGAAAGAAATTTCTTCATATTTTGTGGCTAACGGATCTTTTTCAGGATCTGCCGTGTAAATACCATCAACACGAGTCCCCTTTAAAACAACATCAGCTTTAATTTCAATAGCACGTAAAGCAGCTGCAGAATCAGTGGTGAAATAAGGGTTACCCGTACCTGCTCCAAAAATCACGACACGGCCTTTTTCTAAGTGACGCACTGCCCTTCTGCGGATAAATGGCTCACAAATCTGTTCCATTTTAATCGCTGTAAGCAAGCGGGTTTTAATTCCGACTTTCTCTAATGCATCTTGTAAAGCCATGGAATTGATTACCGTAGCGAGCATACCCATATAATCGGCCTGCGCCCTGTCCATTCCACTTTTTTCCGCACTTAAACCCCTGAAAATATTTCCTCCACCAATAACGATTGCAATTTCCAAACCTTTATCGTGAACTGCTTTGATATCTTCTGCGTATTGTTTAACGCGTTCATTATCAATGCCATATTGTTTCTCGCCCATTAGCGATTCGCCGCTAAGCTTTAGCAGGATGCGTTTGTATCTCATGACCTCAAAAATATTAACATTTTTTTAATACCTGGCTATCCTTTAAGATAATTGATGTAAATTTTTACGCAGACCAATGACTTTATGGCATTATTGGTTTTCATAAAATAAAAATGGCTGAGTTAATGCTAACCCAGCCATTGATCATGTGTTGAAAGTTTATTGATTAAACCTATACCTTAATCCAAATTGAATCCTCCAGCGTGCAGTTTCATCAACGCTGCTGGAAAAAGTATTTACTAAAGGCGTATTATTATCTGCATTTAAGTATGGGAAAGAGAATGTAGGCTTACCCGTTGCATCAACTCCTTTAAAGTTCAGCAATCCATTTGCCCTGTTCGCAAACTTTGGAACACCCCATGTTTTGTTAATCATGTTTCCGAAGTTAAAAACATCAAAAGTAAGTTGGAGTGAATGTTTCTTACCCTTCAAACTTCCAAATAAATCTTGCGCAATACGGATATCTAATGTTCCGATCACATTACCAACTAAACCATTTCTTTCTGCATATTGGCCTCTTCTCTGATTTAAATAGCTATCTTGAGTAATGTAACTGTTCAATTGTGACCATAACTGATCTGTGGTCCTCGTATCTGCGGAATTTTCAGGCACTAAAACAATATCAGCTTTATTTGCCGGAACAAAAATTAAGTCATTGCCGCTTAAACCATCGTTATTTAAATCATTGCCATAAGTGTACGAATACCGGAAACCATCTTGTAACTGATAAAACATTGAAAATGTTGTTCCTAAATGGCGGAGATATTCTTTTCTGTAGACAACGGATGCAATGAAACGGTTTTTAACCATGTAGCTTGAGTAAGAAAGTGCATCTGTATTTGGACTGCCAGAAACCTGACGGTCTCTCCACATGGATTGCGCGATGGAACCACCATCATTAACTGATCTCGAATCGGTATAAGTATAACCTGCCGTGGCAAATAATCCTCCGGCGAATTCTTTAGATAAGGTTCCGGTAATGGATAAACTATGCCCTTTATTGGTATTGGTCATTACAATGGCATCAGATATATTTGGGTTAGCAGGTGTTGGAGTAGCTGAACCATAAATTCTTGAAGCGGTATACCTTGGGCGGTTATCTGCACCCTGAAGAAGTGTATAGGCAGACGTATTTAAATTCGCATTGCGGAAATAAACAGAGTTGATGTCTTTTGAGTATAAGGCTTCCAGTGTTCCGGTAAAGCCTGCTGGTAATTTCTGATCAACAGCTAAATTGGAACGCCAAACCTGCATGAATTTGAAATTCTGATCGGCCACTGCAAGGTTATAAGCTGTATTATTTGCTGCGGTAGATTTGTTTAAATTTCGGTAAGCATCAACATTAGGCGTAAACGGTCTGTTTGTAGGATTCGCAATGGATTCTGATCCAAACTGAACACCATTATTACTTGCCTGGTTTGAGATCCAGACCAATGGAGGCCGTCCCGTAAATAATCCTGTTCCACCTCGAACCTGTGTTTTGCCTGTGTTATTCACATTCCAGTTAAAGCCCAGGCGTGGCGACCATAATATGGCATTTTTAGGAAATCTGCCCACATCGATTTTCTCACCATTTTCAAAGGTTAATTTTTCAACATTAGGATTACTAAGTAATGAAGGGGAAGAAACATTTGTTAAATCTGCACGTAAGCCAGCCGTTAATTTTAGCTGGTCACTAACCGTAAAAGCATCCTGTGCATATAAACCATACATATTGGATTGAATTTCTGCATAAGGAAATGATCCATCTGGCAATACGGAATATTGAACCTGATAGCGCGTAGCATTGGAAATGCCATTGTTGGCACTATTATAAAAATCATCTAAACTTTTGAAAGTGTACGTTCCGTAGTAGTTAGGTGCGAAACCATTACTGGTTCTATATCCTTCATAATTGGCTCCAAGCGTAATTTCATGACGGCCAGCATAAATGTTAAAGTTATCTGTAACCTGATAGACCTTAGTTTTTAAACTGTTAAACGCTGTAAAAGGTTCGTAGCCAAAAGCGGTATAAGAGCTGCCATCAGGATTCATGATATCAACCAGTGGAAAAGGTTTATTCCCTTTTGATTCCCGGAAATCGTTCATGTTATTATAACCCACTGTCAACTGGTTAGAGAATTTATTGTTGAAACGTGTTCTGAATTCAAGGTTAACATTATCCATGTTATTGTTAATGCCATATCCGGCAGACTGGAATGGAAGACCCAGTTGCGATGGCTGACGGTTGTTTTTCGGTGCTCCACTGTTGCTGGGTAAAATATCCTTGTATGATCTGAAGTAAAAATATTTTAAGCTTAGGGTATTTTTATCATCAATATTATAATCCAGTTTGGCAGATAATTTATCACTTCGGGTTTTTAATGCATAGTTTTCATATCCACCAGCATCATAGCCCAATGTTTTTAAAAAGGTACTTAATTTATCCAGGTCTTCTCCTTTAGCCTGCGAAATATTCGGACCAGTACTTCCATTTCTTGATGCAGTAAAGCCTGTTCCAGGATCTGATCTTCTTTCCAGTTCACCACTTGCAAAGAAAAATAATTTGTTTTTAATAATCGGGCCACCAAAAGTGAATCCATAACCCTTTAAATTGAAATTGGTTACAGGTACTTTAAGGTTTGCATAATTGTAATCACTTACCAGATCCTGATTTCTATAATATGTATTTAATGAACCTTGAAACTCATTCGTTCCGCTTCTCGTTACCGCATTTATGGCCGCGCCGGTAAATCCACTCTGGCGAATATCATAAGGCGCAATATTTACTGTAATCTCTTCGAATGCATCCATGTTAATGGGTTGAGAACCCGTCTGGCTGCCAATGGTGCCTTGTAAACCAAATGCATTATTAAATAATGCACCGTCAACTGTAAAATTATTGGCAAGATTGCTTCTTCCGGCAATACTCGGACTGCCAAATTGTAAAGAGAACTGTGGTGTAAGCTTAACAAAATCAGTGAAACTCCTATTTAAGGTGGGTAAATTTTGAATTGCTGTTCTGGAAATATTTTGTGAGGCACCTGTCCGGCCAGAATTGAAAATTTTACTCTGCTTGCCAGATACCATTACCTCAGATAGATTGTTTGCATCTTCACTTAAAGTGATGTCTAAGGTAGAACTTTGCCCGAGGGCTAATTTCTCTATACGTTGTACCTGGTTTTTAAAACCGATAAAAGAAACGGTAATAGAATAGGGGCCACCAATGCGCATGGCAGGTAAATTATAACGACCATCAGATCGGGTAGATGTAGCATAGCGAGACCCAGAAGGTTCGTGGATGGCAATTACCGTAGCACCGCTTATCGGTCCTTTGGTATCTGCTACGGTACCATTTATAGATGCCGTTGTTTCATTTTGAGCTACTGCATCTATCTTTAAGAAAATTAAAAATATAAATGCAGTAAATAAAAGTAAGATTTTTTTCATGAATTTTTTTCACAAAAGTACACTCACTTTCTGTATCAAATAGGTTACTTGTGTTAATATATTGTTAATAGCTCTCCTTGGTTAGGGAATATCAACTTAAATCCAGGCGCATTAAGTACCAGTAACTGTTGTTTTATTTTAAGCATATTTTTTACCGGAGGTTTCCTATGCGTAATAATAAAAGATACTTTTTCTAGGGCTTCTGGAGTTGATATCTTCTGCAGGTTTGCAAGCTCACTAAAGAAAAGCTGGGGTGTAAGGTGGCCAAATAATTGGTTTACAGGTTGCTCATTTGGAAAGGACACTTCCATAAATATTGCCTTCAGGTTGCCCGTATTGATAAGAGGAGCCACTTCTTGCCATAATTCTGAGAGCTTATCAGATTTTTCTATTTCATCTGCACCAGTATCACCAAGATATAAAACGTAGTTATCTTTTGCCTGAATTAAAAATGCGGTACTTTTATAAGGCTTACCATGGCTGAGTTCAAAAGCACGAACTTTCATTTCAGTTTCAGCAAGTGGGTAGCTAAATTCTTCCTCTAAAGTAGTATAAGTATATTTTTTAAGTTGAGGTTTTTCGCCTTCGTTTCCAAAATTTGCCCAGGCATCCCAGGTAAAGTATTTATCTCTGAGGATATTTAAAACAGATGATATTCCATAAATATTCTTTGCCGTATCCGCAGGAGAATTTATGATGAGTCCGGCAACATGATCTAAATGCCCATGCGATATTAAATAGCCTTTAATTTGTTTGCGTTGAATGTCTTCACTAATGCCCTTTAAAGTTTTTTTGTCTATGGCTTTCTGAATTCCCGCATTAATGGTTCCTGCATCCAGGCAAATAAAATTATTGCTGCCATTTGGAGCCAGCATGTAACATGATAAATTGCTTTCGTCATCGCCACCTTTTACACCTAGTGGGATGACCTTAAAGGTATAATCCTTTTTTTGAGCCCAGGAGTTGATGGAGACCACCATTAAAAGCATTAAAATCAGTTTGCTTTTTTTTAACATCGTTATTGGTTTGAATTGATTTTATTGTAACGCTCCTTTGAAGATTACATTCTTTAGATTTAAATTTACATCTAAAATAAGCAAGTCAGCCTGACATCCTTTTTCAATCTTTCCTGTAAAATTTTCTAAGCCTATTAATTTTGCAGGGTATTGACTAGCCATTTTGATGGCTTCAGTCAGGTTGATGCCGCAATGGCTAACACAGTTTTTGATGGCTTCCAACATCGTTAAGGATGAGCCTGAAAGTGTTCCATCCGGCATTACGAATTTATTATCCTTTTCAATGTGCTGATAAGGGCCTGTTGTACAAGGGGTAACTGCATCAGTGATTAAAAACAACCTGTTGCCTGCGAGTTTATGTGCCAGCTTTACAATTTCAAAATCTACATGTTTACCATCAGCAATAATGCTGGCCATGGCCTGATGATGATTAAAGAAGGCCGTTGGAATACCTGGCTCCCGATGGTGTATCGGACTCATGGCATTAAAGAGGTGTGTGGTCGTTTGAATCCCTTTGTTATATGCCTGAGTGGCTTCGGCAAAGGTAGCATTGCTGTGTCCTAATGACACCACCACATCATGATCCAGAAGATATTGAATTACTTTATCATCTTGTAGTTCAGGTGCAATCGTCATCATTTTAATTACGCCATCTCCAAAATCCAGAAGAGCTTTTATGTCCTCTAAGCTTGCTTTTCTAACGAATGCAGGTACATGTGCTCCCAGTCGTTTTGGATTTAAGAAAGGTCCTTCCAAATGTAAGCCCAATAAGTTTCTGGCCGATGAACGATATTCTTTTGCGGATGCGATGCAGGCATTAAAAACTTCCGGAGAATTGGTTGCCATGCAAGCCAGGAAACCTGTTGTACCCTTTTTAAGTAAATCGTCTTCTATAATTTTGAGCGATTCTACTGTAGGTTCTGCAGAAAACAGTTTTCCTCCTGCACCATAAATCTGAAGGTCAATCAATCCTGGAAAAACCCATTCATCTGCTAAGTCAGCAGTTGATTTTTCAATTGATGTAATTTTGCCTTGATGGATACTGATGCTTTGTTTTTCTTGTAAAACATCATCAGCATAAAATTTAGCATTTGGAATGTTTAGCATAACACAATGTTGAAGCGCTAAGTTACTAAGTTCAATCTATTCTGAACCTGGTAAATATTTAAATATGATAAGGTTTGGATCATAAAGGGACAAAAAAAATCCGGTTAACTTTTCAGCTAACCGGATTTTTATATTATTTCAACTGCTTATGCACCTAATTGTACACGTTTGAAAGCCGATACTGTTAAACCTTTAGAAGTATTATCTAAGAATTTACGAACATCTACAGAACTGTCTTTAACAAACTCCTGGTTTAATAAAGTGCTGTCTTTGTAAAATTTGTTCAATTTACCGGCAGCAATTTTCTCAACCATTTCTTCTGGTTTGCCTTCCTGACGGATTACATCTTTAGCAATTTCGATTTCACGTTGAATCGTAGCAGGATCAACACCATCTTTATCAACAGCAACTGGGTTCATCGCTGCAATTTGCATGGCAACATCTTTACCAGCCTCAGTAATATCTGCACCATTAGCGCCTTCAAATACCACTAAAACACCCATTTTACCATTAGAATGGATATAAGAAACGATTTTCTCACCAGATACATTTGCGTACTCCTGAATAACGATTTTCTCTCCGATTTTACCGGTGAGTTCAGTGATGGTTTCAGCAACTGTACGTCCATCTTCCAAAGTAATTGCTGATAATTCTTCAGCAGAAGCAGGATTGTTGGCAACTGCTGCAGCTAAAACAGCCTGAGCTAAATTACGGAAATCTTCAACTTTAGAAACTGGCTCAGTTTCACAAGCTAAAGCAACTAATTTACCATTTGTGCCATCTGCTGAAACATTGATTGATACCAAACCTTCAGAAGTTGCATTACCAGAACGAGCGGCAGATACTTTCTGACCTTTTTTACGCAATAAATCAACAGCTGCTTCGAAATCGCCATTAGCTTCTACTAAAGCTTTTTTGCAATCCATCATACCTGCACCAGTTTGTTGGCGCAATTTGTTTACATCAGCGGCAGTAATTTGTACTGTAGACATTTTATTTCCTTTTTTAAAGTTTAAAATCTTGTGATAACAATTACAGGTTACAAGTTACAAGTGCTAAGTTAAACTCATGTTAAGCCAACTTAAAACCTGAAACCAGTAACCTGCAATTAAAAAATATTACTATTCTTCTGTTTTAGTTTCTTCTGATGAAGATGCTTCAACTTCAGCTTCAGCAGTTTTTTTACGTCTTGGTTCTTTAACCTCTGGCGCATCAGCTGCAGCTTTAGCCGCTACTGCTTCTTTTTCTGCTTCATCATCTTTCTCACGTTTACGTTCATCTAAACCTTCTTCAATTGCTTTAATGATTACATCAGTAATTAAAGAGATTGATTTAGTGGCATCATCATTCGCTGGAATAGGGAAATCGATGTTTGAAGGATCAGAGTTCGTATCAACCATCGCAAAAGTAGGGATGTTTAATTTTAACGCTTCAGTAACTGCGATGTGTTCTTTCTTAACATCAATTAAGAATAAAGCAGCAGGTAAACGGTTTAAATCAGCAATACCACCTAAAAGTGATTCTAATTTAATACGCTCACGTTGAATCATCAAACGCTCTTTCTTAGATAAGATGGAATAAGTACCGTCTTTAGTCATTTTATCGATGTTAGACATCTTTTTGATTGACTTACGAACAGTCGCAAAGTTGGTTAACATACCACCTAACCAACGCTCGGTTACGAAAGGCATATTTACTTTCTTAGCTTGTTCAGCTACGATTCCTTTTGCTTGTTTTTTTGTTGAAACAAATAAAACTTTACGTCCTGATTTTACGATTTGTTTAATCGCAGCCGCAGCTTCTTCAGTTTTAGTTAATGTTTTATTTAAATCTATAATGTGAATTCCATTACGCTCCATGAAAATGTAAGGAGCCATTTTTGGATTCCATTTACGGGTAAGGTGACCAAAGTGTACACCTGCATCCAATAAGTCTTGATAAGTTGTTCTTGCCATTGTCTTTGCCTCCTGTGATTAACGTTTACTGAATTGGAATTTCTTACGGGCTTTTGCACGTCCTGGTTTTTTACGCTCAACCATACGCATATCACGCGTCATTAGGCCTTTAGCACGTAATGCAGGTTTTTTCTCCGCATCTAGTTCAACAATCGCTTTAGCAATAGCTAAACGAACAGCTTCTGCTTGTCCTTTTACTCCACCACCCTGAACGTTTACAGTGATATCATAACGACCTGTAAGTTCAGAAACCTCTAAACTTTGGTTTACGATATATTGCAAAGGTAAAGTTGGGAAATATACTTTGTGATCTTTACCGTTAACGGTAATTGCGCCAGCACCATCTTTTAAGTAGATACGTGCAACAGCTGTTTTTCTTCTTCCTGAAGTGTTAGTAACTGACATTTCTTAAAGTTTAATGGTTTTTGGAGATTGAGCTGAATGTGGGTGGTTTTCACCTGCATACACAAAAAGGTTTGTGTATAATTTTTTGCCCAATTTAGTTTTCGGTAACATACCACGTACCGCTTTCTCGATTACACGTTGAGGGTGTTTCGCCATTAACTCTTTTGGAGAGATAAAACGTTGACCACCTGGATAACCAGTATAAGAAACATATTGCTTTTCGCTGAATTTGTTTCCTGTCAATTTAACCTTGTCTGCATTGATAACAATTACGTTATCTCCGCAATCTACGTGTGGGGTGTACTCAGGCTTGTTTTTACCACGGATGATCATAGCGATCTTCGATGACAAGCGCCCCAAAATCTCGCCTTGCGCATCAACAACAATCCACTGTTTGTTAACAGTTTTCGCATTGGCCGAGACAGTTTTGTAACTTAACGTATTCACTTGCTTGTATTTAATTTATTAAACAATTTATTATTCCCATTAAAATTGGGACTGCAAAGATAGGTAGAATACTTTTATTATCAAATAGTTGAATAGAAAAAAAATGAAAGTTGTTGGTTTAAGATTGAAAGTTTAAAGGCATTTGCAAAATTACCTCTTTAAGATGCCATTGTTTATTGCAGATCAAAGTAATTTGACTAATCAGCGGTTCTGTTTTTTATTTGGCTGTAAAAAACAAAAGCCCGAACTTTTAAATTCGGGCTTTAGCTACATGTACATGGTGTTACAATTTTATTTCTTCATCTTTTGATGAGATAAAATGGAACTCATTTAAATAGTATGATGATTGTGCTTTAACTTTAATCCACTGGCCATATTTAAAAAACCAGCGGCGTTGTAAGTTGAAGATTCCTTTAGTAATGTAAGCTTCAATGTAAGGATGCACACTTAATGTTACACCTTTTTCATTTTGCTCACGTAAAATATAATTAAGGTTATTCTCAATATCATCCATTAAAACAATACTTGCTTTAATTTCTCCGGTTCCACCACAAGCCGGACATTTTTCTACCGTTACAATATTCATCTCCGGACGAACGCGTTGTCTGGTGATTTGTACCAAACCAAATTTGCTTGGAGGCAAAATAGTATGTTTGGCTCTATCCAACAACATCAGCTCACGCAAATAATCGAATAGCATTTTACGGTTTGTTGGCTTGTGCATATCAATGAAATCGATAACCACAATGCCGCCCATATCACGCAAGCGCAATTGACGGGCAATTTCTTTTGCCGCCTCTTTATTTACCTGTAAAGCGTTTTCCTCCTGGGTTTCTTTACTGGCCGTGCGGTTTCCACTATTCACGTCTATCACGTGGAGTGCTTCGGTATGCTCAACTACTAAATAAGCACCACCTGGTAAGTTTACTGTTTTTCCGAAAGCATTTTTGATTTGCTTTTCTATTCCAAAATGATCAAAGATGGGTTCTTTCTGTTTGTACAGTTTCACGATTTTTTCCATTTCTGGAGAAATATCATGAACATAAGAACGGATATCATCGAACAGCTCTGGCGTGCTCACGTAAACGTTTGTAAAATCAGGATTCAGAATATCACGTATTAACGTTGAAGATCTGTCCATTTCGCCCCAAACTCTTTTCGAAGGTTCGGTAGAAGGTACCTTTTTAATAAAGTTTTCCCATTTTGCAATCAGATCCAATAAATCTTTTTGCATTTCGGCAACTCCGCGGCCTTCAGAAACAGTTCTGATAATCACCCCAAAATTTTGAGGTTTAATACTTTCGATAATCTTCTTTAAACGATTACGTTCAGTATTACTTTTAATCTTTTTTGATACAGATATGGTATTGGAGAAGGGCACCAGTACCACATACCTGCCGGCAATCGAAATGTCGGAACTCAAACGCGGTCCTTTTGTAGAAATTGGTTCTTTTGCAATTTGTACAGGCAGGAGCATGTTTTTTGTCAGCACATCAGAAATTTTGCCTGCCTTGTTAATGTCGGCTTCCAGCTTTAAATGATCTAATAATGTGCCTGTAACCGAGCCATTACGCTTGATTTTAGTTAGCTTGATTAAAGATTGCACCTGAGGGCCCAGATCAAAATAATGCAAAAAAGCATCTTTTTCATAACCAACATCCACGAAAGCAGCATTCAGGCCAGGCATAATTTTTTTAATGCGGCCTAAATAAATATCGCCTACGGCGTAGTTATTATTGATTTGTTCTTTGTGAAGCTCAACAAGTTGTTTGTCTTCAATCAATGCTATGGTAACTCCGGCAGGAGTCGAATTGATAATTAATTCTTTTACCAACAGCTACAGATTTAAGGCTTTCGCCTATTAACAAATGGATAGTAAACGAGAAAAAAACTGATATAGCCAGATATCTACGGGATAAAAAAATCATATAAATACTTTAAACCTCACAGTTTTCACTATGAGGTTTATTAGGCTTAATCAAGATAAGAATCTATTTTTTCTTATGTCTGTTTTTTCTTAAACGTTTCTTACGTTTGTGGGTAGCCATTTTATGTCTTTTTCTTTTTTTACCGCTTGGCATAGTTTTAAGTTTTAAATGTTTTTATTAATCCGTTAATTAATTTTTATTCTTTAGCTCAGCTACCTTCTTATCGATAAATGATGATAAGGTTGGATTAGCTGCTAATTTTTTGCTTGCTAAATAAGCATCAACTGCTTCTTTGTTTTTGCCTAAATTTTCAAGGGCTGTCCCTAAATAAAAATAAGCTTCAGGAGTAGGTGCAGTTGCAATTACTGTATTAAAACGAGGAATTGCTTTGTCGAACTGGCCTGATTTTATAGAGAAGATGCCTAAATTCATATTGGCTTTTACATTTTTAGGTTCTTTAGCAACAACCTCAAGCAACATTGCAATACCTTGCATCGGTGCACCTAAGCCATTTACTATGGTTACGCCTAAACCTGTTTTGGCCTCAATATTTGAAGAGTCTTTCTCTAATACTTTTTTGTAAGATGTATTTGCTTTCTGCAATAATGCAGGTTGAGCTAAACTATCTTGCGTGCTTTCAAACGCTTTCATGAACTGATTACCAGCGGCTAACCATGCTTTTGATGATGGTTCTTCCTGGGCAATTATTTCTAAATAAAGCGCTGAAGGTGTAATTTGCTCTACATCGTCCCATTTCTGAGCCAGCTGCTTCGCCAATTCAACTTTTTCTGCTCCCTTAGCACCCTTATAACTATTTTCTAATGCTGTAATGTCTTTGGCCAAATTTTGATTCAAAACATTTTTAGCAGCGGTAGATGTTGTTTCAATACTAAGGATTGCAGATGATGGTTTAGATTCTGTTGCGGACATCTGTCCACTCGCAGGCATCTTGCCATTCTCTTCTGTTGGTTTAACCAATCCTTTAATGTCTCTTGTAAATAAAAAAGCAACAAGCAATAAAACTGCTCCGATAATGATGATTTGTTTTGATCTGATGCTGCTATTCATGTAATAAGACTTAGGCTTCTACGCTGATTTTTTTGGAGTTACTTTTAACTTTATCAACAAAAACTTTTGCAGGTTTAAAGCTAGGTACAAAATGTTCTGGGATAATTATTGCAGTGTTTTTAGAGATGTTTCTAGCAGTTTTTTGTGCTCTCTTTTTAACAACAAAGCTTCCGAAGCCTCTTACGTATACATTTTCACCGCCAATCATACTTGTTTTGATAACCTTGAAAAATGCCTCAACCGTTTCCTGTACATCAACCTTCTCAATTCCGGTTTTTGTTGATATTTCTGAAATAATATCTGCCTTAGTCATATTTACTTATTTTATATATATTGTGTTTTAATATTATAACTGTTTTGGGGTTGCAAAAGTATTGCTTTTTAATGAGATAGGGAAATAAAAGATGATTTTTTTATCAGTTAAGATATCAGCTGATTGCAAGATTTTTTTTTATCCGGTAATTACCCCGTAATTTGCACCAATGACATTCCAGACTGAACTGATAAATTGGTATCAAAATAATAAAAGGGATCTGCCCTGGAGGCACACCAAAGACGCTTATACCATATGGTTATCAGAGATTATTTTACAGCAGACCAGGGTTGAACAAGGGCTGCCATATTTCAACAGGTTTTTAGAAAATTTCCCCACCGTGACCGATTTTGCCTCGGCTTCGGAAACAAAGGTGCTTAAGCTTTGGCAGGGTTTGGGCTACTATTCGCGTGGCAGAAATATGCACGCAACAGCTCAATCAGTTGTAAATAATCTTAATGGAATATTTCCGGATCGACATGATGAACTGATTAAGCTGAAAGGGATAGGTGAATATACTGCTGCTGCAATATCCTCTTTTTCTTCGGGTGAGGCTAGGGCTGTGGTAGATGGAAATGTGTTCAGGGTTTTAGCCAGGTATTTTGGTATTTCTACACCAATTAATTCGCCTGCAGGCAAAAAGGAATTTTATATATTGGCTAATGAATTGCTTTACCAGGAAGATCCTGCCACCTATAACCAGGCGATCATGGAATTCGGTGCGATGCAATGTAAGCCAAAATCGCCAAATTGTGGTGTTTGTCCGTTAAATCAGACCTGCTTCGCGTTCAAGCATAATCAAGTTAGTTTATTGCCTGTTAAGCTTCGTAAGGCGGCACCAAAGCACCGCTATATCAATTATTTTATCTGTGAAAATGATCATCAGGTTTTGGTTCGCGAAAGGCAGTCCGGTGATATCTGGCAGCATCTTTTTGATTTTCCTTCTATTGAAACTCCGGAAGAGGTTAACCTGAACAATTCCAGCTTTGCCGAAAAAGTTTCTGATGTTTTTGGAATGGCTGCCAGTTTTACTCTTTTAACGAGTAAAAAACACATCTTGACACACCAAATTATCCATCTGCATTTTTTTTCTCTAAAAAATTATATATTTAACTTTAGTAAACAAAAGGAACTAAAATGGGTTTCTTTAACAATATTAGATGAATTGCCGCAGCCAAAAGTTATTCATGATTTTATAACTGAATACCTTCATGAGTGATGGAATAACTAACCATCTGGCGATCATTTTAAACTGAAAAATCTAACCAATAATATTTATGTCGGGCATTAACAAAGTGATTTTAGTCGGCCATTTAGGCAAAGACCCTGAAGTGCGCCATTTAGATGGAGGCGTTACCGTGGCAAGTTTCCCCCTTGCAACATCAGAAACCTACAATAAAGATGGAAAAAGAGTAGAACAAACGGAATGGCATAATATTGTATTATGGCGTGGGCTTGCAGAGGTTGCTTCAAAGTACCTGCAAAAGGGGAAACTTGTTTACATTGAAGGTAAATTAAGGACAAGATCTTTCGAGGATAAAGAAAAAGTAAAGAAGTATGTAACTGAAATCGTAGCAGAAAACTTCACCATGTTGGGCCGTAAAAGTGATTTTGAACAAAGTCCGGCCACTACAATTCAGCAAGCACCGGCAGAGCGTAAAATTGAAGACGAGTTTACCATTGGACCTTCAGATGAAAATGGTGATTTACCTTTTTAAATCTTAATTATACAGCGGTGGTATTGAAATTTATACTAATTTATTAAGGAGCTTGTCGAAACGCGATTAACTGCATTTTTACAAGTCCCTGAACAGGAAATCAGGATGACATATTTAATTTCGAGATGTCATCCTGAATTTATAATACAGCATTTTATTTAAATATATATACCATTATTCTACCGTTACCGATTTGGCCAGGTTTCGTGGCTGATCGACATTGCAGCCTCTCATAACAGCAATATGATAAGATAACAGCTGAAGTGGAATTGTTGCCAATAAAGGTAGAAATGCTTCATTTGCATCCGGAATCTCAATGCAATAATCTGCCATTTTCTGTACTTCTGTATCGCCTTCAGTAACAATAGCGATTACTTTTCCTTTTCTGGCTTTAACTTCCTGGATATTGCTGATTACTTTTTCATAAGATGAATTTTTAGTGGCAATAAAAACCACGGGCATTTCTTCATCGATGAGTGCAATAGGGCCATGCTTCATTTCGGCCGCTGGATAACCTTCTGCATGGATGTAGGAAATTTCCTTCAACTTCAATGCGCCTTCAAGGGCAACAGGGAAGCCGCTTCCCCTGCCAAGAAACAGGCAGTTTCGTGAATCTTTAATTTTTTCTGCTACCTCTTTAATGATATCGTTGGATTCAAGTGCTTTTTGAATCTTTTCAGGGATATGATCCAGCTCCGTTAAAAGTTCAATCATTTTTGAAGCCGTAATGGTGCCCTTTTGCTGTGCCATGTAAAAAGCCATGAGGGTTAGCACGGTAACCTGCGCAGTAAAGGCTTTAGTAGAAGCAACACCAATTTCAGGTCCTGCATGCGTATAAACCCCTGCATGAGTTAAACGAGGAATAGATGCACCGGCAACATTGCAAATTCCAAATATGGTTGCGCCACGTTCTTTAGCCATTTCAATGGCCGCCATTGTATCTGCCGTTTCTCCTGATTGAGAGATGGCTATTACCACATCTTTTTCCGTTATAATCGGGTTGCGGTACCTGAATTCAGATGCATATTCCACTTCAACCGGAATCCGGGCATATTCTTCGATCAGGTATTCGCCAACTAAACCTGCATGCCATGATGTTCCGCAGGCAACAATGATAATTCTGTCGATGTTTTTTAATTTCTCTGCAAATTCTTTTATCCCGCCCAGCTGCACTTTGCCTTCTGCCGGATATATTCGCCCACGCATACAATCTTTAATGGATCGTGGTTGTTCGTAAATTTCTTTTAGCATGAAATGCTCAAAGCCGCCTTTTTCAAGCATTTCTAACTTCAGCTCAAGTTCCTGTATTAACGGTGTTTGCACAATGTTATCCAGTTGCTTCACCAGTAAATCTTCTCTGGTGACCAAAGCAATTTCGCCGTCTTTTAAATAGATTACATTTTTGGTATATTCAATAATCGGCGTAGCATCTGAAGCGATAAAGTATTCGCCTTTACCAACACCAATCACCATCGGGCTGCCTTTCCTTGCTGCAATTAATTGATCCGGATGGTCTTTATCCATAATCACAATGGCATAAGCACCACTCACCTCATTTAATGCTAAACGAACGGCCTCCAGCAGATCTAAGTTTTCTATCTTTTGAATTTCCTCAATCAAATGGATGAGTACTTCAGTATCCGTATCACTTTTAAATTCATGTCCACGGCCTATCAGCTCTTCTTTCAGCGTAGCATAATTTTCAATGATACCGTTATGAATAATAGATAGTTTACCGTTGTTGGAAGTATGTGGATGCGAATTCCGGTCTGAAGGAACACCATGGGTTGCCCATCTGGTATGTCCCATGCCAATGGTTCCTGTACGATCCTGATGTTCGGCAAATTCTTCTAAAACAGCTACTTTACCAGCTTTTTTATAAATGCTTTGTCCGCTATCATTTATCAGTGCTATACCGGCACTGTCATAACCTCTGTATTCTAATCTTTTAAGTCCTTTTAAAACTATTGGCCAAGCCTCTCTGTAACCGATATAACCTACTATTCCGCACATAAATTTGGGGTATTTCTAACGTCGACGAATATACTAAACAAAGATTGTTTAGCGTAAAAATAATTTATCAGGCAAAAAAAAACCTCAACATGATCTGCTGAGGTTTTCTAAAGGATTCAACCTGTTAATTTATTTTGGTATAATAAATATTCAGTTTTATTTTATTTGTGGTGTTGCCAAAAGATCCGATAACAGCTCTTCCTGCTGACGTACCTGATGGTGTAATTTCGTAAGCGGTAGTAGATGATGGCGCTAAGAAAGTTCCATAATCAGTGATGGTTTTATCAATAAGCCCTTGTACGTAAGCTGTGATATTAAATATATATCTGTTATTAAGCGATTGATAAGCACCACCGAATAACCCTGCACCAGCGCTGCCAAGGTTAGTTAAATCAGGTATGTTAGCCGGTTGTTCTGCAATATCCCAACGGTACATCGCTATTCTTTCTGCAGGCGCAAAAGGATTAGCAAAAGAACCATTACTAACATCAACCACTAATTCTGCTTTATTCACTATAACTTTTCCATGAGTACTGGCAAAATTAGCAAGATTTGGAAAAGAAAGTTTTGTTTTTACGCCTACCAGACCTTGTAAATAGGTTACATTATACTGCGTAGAAGTATTTGTCAATTGCGTTTGAACATCCGTACCCGTATAATCATGTTTAATATTTGCCGCAGCGCCGTTTGCTGTAGAAATTGGAAAATTTACACTTGTGGTATCAATGCCATTGCTGGTATTTGGTTTTTTATACACCAATTGAACGTATGAATTGGTTGTAGCAAGATCAATGAATGCTATGCCACCGCCAGCAATGGTAGATGATGTTTTGTTAATCTCAGCGTATAAACCCTTAAAATAATCTATAAACTTCGCATTGGTTGTAAATGTGGCAGCAGGTTGTGCTAAAATAGTGCTTTGAATAAAAGCTTTGTTTAGCGGAATTCTGATTTGTGCCTTAACCGTTTTTAAGGTATCCGCTTTACCTGCAACAATATCCGTAATTTTAATCGGCGTTTTCGGAAAGATTTTGCTGTTAAAATTTCCCAATAAGGTACTGTTATGCGCCTGTACATCAGAACTTTTGAAATTGGTGATTTTATTGGTAAGCTGATAAACATCAATACTATACTTAGAAGTTGTGGTGTCTCCGTAAAACTGAGTACCAAGATTTAGCACCAGTACCGCCGAATCTAATGTGGAGTTCGTACCAAAATCCTGGGTAAGTGTAGCTGGCGGTGCTACTGTCATGGCCAGGCTGGATTCGGTTTTTCCAAAAATCGGATCAACCATATAGCCTATTGGATGTTGAGTTAATCCACCGGTAGGGATATCGTTTTCCTTAATAGTTTGAGAATTGATCTGCTCATTATTAACCAAAGTGCCTTCTAAAGCTGCGCTAGGATCAACATCTAAGCCAACAGCACCTGGGTTTTTACATGATGCAAAAAGAAAAAGACCTATCAACAGGGTTAATAAGTCTTGTTTTGTAAATTTCATATTTAAAATAATAATACCTGATTAAGCAACTGAAACCAATTCATCATTTGAAATTTCTTCATAAAAATTATAGAAGTTTTCAAAATTCTCGGTTAAGTTAAATGCTAATGTTGGTTTATTGGAATCTTTAACAAATTTTAACACAGCGGCATCAAGATTTTCATCTGCTAAAACCACAGCATCAGCGTGCGTTACTGCACCAATATGCATGCTGTTGCAATCAGCTGGAACGAAAGCTTTAGTATCTTCTTCAGTCATGTTAGCCATTACTGCTTTAGATGCAAACTTATCATTCAGTTTTTCTGTGAAACCATCTTCATAAATTGAATACACTACTTTTGAATTCTTGAAAGTAGGGTCATTTTTATAAGTAGTTTTAATATAAGCAGGAACTAAAGCACTCATCCAACCATGACAATGAACAATGTCTGGAGCCCACCCTAACTTTTTAACAGTTTCCAATGCGCCTTTACAGAAGAAAATTGTGCGCTCGTCATTGTCTTCAAAGAATTTTTCACTCGCGTCTCTAAATACTTGTTTACGTTGAAAATACTCTTCGTTATCAAGGAAATAAACCTGCATACGTGCAGCTGGGATGGATGCTACTTTAATAATTAAGGGATTATCATTGTCGTCAATAATGATGTTCATTCCTGATAAGCGGATTACTTCGTGTAAACGATTTCTTCTTTCGTTGATGTTGCCGAACTTAGGCATCAAGATGCGGATTTCGAATCCTTTTTCTTGCATAGCCTGCGGTAGCTGACGGGTGATTTCAGAAATTTTAGTAAGCTCGAGGAAAGGCGACATCTCGTGTGTAACAATCAGCAGCTTCGTTTTTGCCATCTCCATATTGTAGGAAAATATTAAGTTAAATAAAAGATAATGAGCTGCAAAGGTAAGCATAATAATACTATTTATCAATATAGCAAGCATTTGTTTGGTTTCGTTTAGATTAATTTACACCTTTACCACTTTAATTTAGATAGACCAAATTGGAAATATTTAAAACCAAAGCAGCGCTTAAAGCTTTCTTAAAACCGCTAAAAGAATCGGGTAAAAAAATAGCACTTGTACCTACAATGGGTGCCTTGCATCATGGCCATATTTCTTTAATCAAACTTGCACAGCAAAACGCAGACATCATTATCTGCAGCATTTTTGTAAATCCTACACAGTTTACGGATCCGAAGGACCTGGAAAAATATCCCCGCCCTATTGAACATGATTTGGCAATGCTCGAAGCTGCAGGTTGCAGTGGCGTACTCATGCCAAATGTGGAAGAAATGTATCCTTCAGATGAGCAGGAAAACTGGTCAATTGATCTTGGAAAAGCTGAGTTTTTACTCGAAGGCGAGTTTAGAAAAGGCCACTATCAGGGGGTTACGCAAATTGTAAAAAAACTTTTTGATGCAGTAGAGCCTGATATCGCCATGTTCGGACAGAAAGATTTTCAGCAGGTATTGATGATCAAAAATATGGTTAAGTATTTTAACCTTCCTATTCAGATCATTACCTGTCCTATTATAAGAGAAGATGACGGACTGGCCATGAGTAGCCGGAATATTCATTTGTCAGCGGATGACAGACAACATTCCCTGGTATTAAATGAGTCTCTTTATTTTGTGGTTAAACATTTTGAAGAATATTCATTAGATGAGCTGGAAGCAAAGGCAAAGACATTTTATCAAGATATTAAGGGAGTAGAACTGGATTATTTTACTATTGCCAATGGCAATACACTAGCGCCGGCAACTTCTAAAGATGAAGATAGCCTGGTGGCATTGGTTGCAGCGAAAGTTGGATCGACGCGACTGATTGATAATATGATCATTAAATAATGATTGAGTTATAAAATGATTGAGTGATTGAATGTTCTGGTTCCAGAAGGTAGATTCACTAATTCTATCATTCACTAATTCATACTTAATATTATTCCAACAAATTAATGATTGAGTTATAAAATGATTGAGTGATTGATGTTCTGGTTCCGAATCTAGATTCACTAATTCTATCATTCACTAATTCATAATATTATTCCAACTAAATAATGATTGAGTTATAAAATGATTGAGTGATTGAATGTTTTGGTTTCAGAAGGTAGATTTCTTAATTCTATCATTCCATCCTTCATTAATTCGATTATTCCTTCATGCTATCATTCACTAATTCACTAATTCAATCATTCCATCATTTACTAATTCTATCATTCACTAATTCGGTCATTCATTATAACATTATTACTAACTTTGCCAAATGGTTATTACAATATTAAAATCGAAAATACACCGTGTTAAAGTAACACAAGCTGAACTGAATTATGTTGGCAGTATTACGATTGATGAAGATTTAATGGATGCGGCCAATATTATTGCCAATGAAAAAGTGCAAATTGTGAATAATAATAATGGTGCCCGCTTCGAAACTTATGTAATTAAAGGTGAACGTGGTACCGGAACAATCTGTTTAAACGGTGCAACGGCCCGATTGGCTCAGTTAGGCGATATATTGATCATTATGTCTTACGGAAGCCTTCCAATTGAAGAGGCAAAGCAATATAATCCTATCCTTGTTTTTCCGGATGACAACAATCATTTACTAAAATAGCATTGTGACGCTCGACCTTAAAACGGCAGTAAAATACCTTATCATGCTTTTGATAGGAGTAGGTATTTTATACTTGGCGTTTCGAGGTCAGGATCTGCAAAAGATCTGGCTGGAAATTAAAACAGCCAATTTGTTTTACGTCATTATCTCTGCATTATCGGTGTTGATTGCCTATGTGCTAAGAGCATTGCGCTGGCAGATGCTTTATCGATCTATTCATTATCAGGTTAGTTTCCTGAATGTTTATCACGGTGTAATTATTGGTTACTTCGCAAATTTAGCCTTACCCCGCTTCGGTGAAGTAGTTCGCTGTTCTGTAATGCGCAAAACAGAAAACGTTCCGGTTTTTTCTTCGCTCGGTACGGTGATTACAGAAAGACTTTTCGATGTCTTGGTGCTTTTTATAACCGGTTTAGCAATGTTCTTCTTTCAATATGATGTAGTAATTGATTTTCTTTATCACCGCATTTATCAGAATATTGCAAACCACCTGATGCGGGTAAACTATGTTTGGTTGGTCGCATTTGGAATCATAATGATTTTATGCTTAGGTGCTTTATTCTATCTTCTGCGCAGAAGAGTAGGCAAAAAGTTCCTGAGAATTTTTGTGAGCCTAAGACAGGGATTTGGTTCTTACAGCAAAATGAAAAACAAGTGGTTATTCCTGCTTTGCACATTTGCAATCTGGAGTTTTTACCTGATCTCCATGTATTGCTGTCTTTATGCTATTCCATCAACAAGTAATCTTCATTTTAAGGCTGCTTTTACGGCACTTGTGTTTTCAGGTTTTGCCATGGCCGCGCCCGTGCAGGGTGGAATAGGTGTTTTTCACTGGATGGTGGCACAATCTCTGGTTTTATACGCCATATCCTTTAAAGATGGATTGGCATATGCCACAATTATCCATTCTTCGCAAATTTTACTTATTCTCGTTTTGGGGTGTTTTAGTACTTTCTTAATATTAATGAAACCTGATTCCAAACCTCTAAGATGAGAAATTCGCTATGGTAAGCTAAAGGCAGAATACAAATATTTCAATAAAATTACTATGCAGCCATAGTAATTTTAGATTTGAAATGCTACATTTGATTTACTAACCCTTTATACTTAAATGTTATGCATTTTGAATTAAGTGAAGAGCAGATAATGATCCAGCAGGCCGCAAGAGATTTTGCACAGCAAGAGCTTAAGCCAGGTGTAATTGAGCGGGACGAGCATCAGAAATTTCCGGCAGAACAGGTGAAAAAACTCGGTGAACTTGGTTTCCTGGGCATGATGGTCAGCGAGAAATATAATGGCAGCGGTCTTGATGCCATTTCTTATGTATTGGTGATGGAAGAGCTTTCTAAAATCGATGCTTCTGCATCAGTGGTGGTTTCGGTAAATAATTCCCTGGTTTGCTATGGCTTGGAGGCTTATGGAAATGAAGCACAGAAAGAGAAATACCTTAAACCCCTGGCATCCGGAGAAAAGATTGGGGCATTTTGCTTATCAGAACCGGAGGCCGGATCGGATGCGACATCTCAACAGACTACCGCCGAGGATAAAGGTGATTATTACCTGTTAAACGGAACGAAAAACTGGATTACCAATGGGAATTCGGCCTCAACATATTTAGTTATCGCGCAAACTCACCCGGAGTTAAGACATAAAGGAATTAATGCCTTTATCGTGGAAAAAGGAATGGAAGGCTTTACTATTGGGCCAAAGGAAAATAAATTGGGGATTCGTGGATCTGATACCCACTCTTTAATGTTTAATGATGTGAAGGTGCCAAAAGAGAATAGGATAGGGGAAGATGGTTTCGGTTTTAAATTCGCGATGAAAACATTGGAAGGTGGCCGGATCGGGATTGCCGCACAGGCACTGGGTATTGCCCAGGGTGCTTTTGAATTGGCAACACAGTATGCCAAAGCGCGTAAATCTTTTGGGAAGCCCATTTCAGAACATCAGGCGATTGCTTTTAAGCTTGCAGACATGGCCACACAGATTGAAGCCGCCAGGTTATTGGTCTATAAAGCTGCATGGTTAAAAGATCAGGGACTACCTTATACCCAGGCAGGGTCGATGGCTAAATTATTTGCTTCTAAAGTAGCCATGGATGTAACTATTGAAGCTGTTCAGGTTCACGGCGGATATGGATTCGTTAAAGAATATCATGTGGAACGCTTAATGCGCGATGCAAAAATTACCCAAATCTATGAAGGAACCTCGGAGATTCAGAAAATGGTAATATCAAGAGAAGTTATACGCTGAGTTAAGTCGTGAGTCATTAGTCGGGAGTCTCTTATTTAGCGTATCATAACTCCTGCTATTTAGCTTGAGTATTAATTTAAAAGCCTGCGAATTTAAGTGCTTCGACTTAATTTCACAGGCTATTCTTATGATGCCGCTTTATTTGTTTTTAATTAGTAAACCTTAGACTCAAGACTTAGGACTACAGACTCAAGACTCGAAACTACTCCTTCTCTCCTGCAACAGCGCCAAAAACGGCTTTGATCAACGCTACGATAATGGCTAAAAATGCTGCAGCGAAGAAACCAGACGTATTAAAAGAGGTCATCATGCTGTCTACCAGAAGAATCATTAAAACAGTGATGATAAAGGATACCAAACCCAGTGTTAAAAAGTTAATCGGGAAGGTTAACAATCTTAAAATAAAGCCAATAGTAGCATTTGCAAGTGCGATTAAAACGGCTGCAATAAGTGCACTCATAAATCCTGTTACTTCTACTCCGGGAACCAGTTTAGCCCCGATAAAAAATGCAAGTCCCATCAAAAGAACTTCAATAATTAATCTCATAATGTTTAAATTTGTTAATGTTTAAAAGCCTGTGTAAATTTTCGGCAGTTGCCATAATAGCAGCCACTTTAATTTCTTGTTCTGGTACAAACAAAAAACCTGTGATTAAGTTTGCATCGGATAGTACAGTGATCGTAGTTAAAAATATTGATGAAGCAAGTTTATTGCAGGTTAAAAATCATGATCAGGCAAATACAGATTCCGTAGCCTTGATTTCGGTTATACTGAAACCAGGAGACCTGGATAGTTTGCAGGATGATATTGATGTGCCTGGAAAAGTTAAGATAGCGGGCGATTCTGTTATTTTCGTACCTGAACAACCTTTTCAGAAAAATAAAAGTTACCTGGTAGAAAATTATATCGGAGTTAATTTTGCAGGCATGGATAACTTACTTAATGGTAGTGCCAGGCACAATTTACAGCCGCAAAAACAAATACTTAAACGGTAATAATCAGCACAATAATTACGCTAAGTGTTTGATTTTAAAGAAATGTTTACTACATTTGCATCGTAATCGAAGAAAAGAGAAGGGGACAATGTCCCCTTTTTCTATGAAATCAGGGTAAAATATGCAGGTAGAAAAGAGAGTTGCAGCCCTCGTTGAGGAAAAAATTGCAGACAGACCAGAACTTTTTCTGGTCGAAGTGAAAATGTTACCAAACCATAAATTGATTATTCATGTTGATGGTGACGAAGGAATTAGCATACAGGATTGCGTGGTAATCAGCAGGCATGTAGGTTTTCATCTGGAAGAGGAAAATGTAATTGAACAGGCCTACAATTTAGAAGTTTCTTCACCCGGTGTTGGTGAACCACTGAAGTTAAACCGCCAGTACATTAAAAATATTGGACGAACTTTAAGTGTAAAGCTGAAGGATGGACTTAAAAAGGAGGGTAAGCTTTTAGAGGTCGCGGAAGACAACTTGTTGTTGGAAGAGTCAGTTAAAGAAAAAGGGAAAAAAGCGGCAAATGTTGAAACAACAATACCGTTTAATGATATATTAGAAACAAGTGTATTAATAAGTTTTAAGTAATACGATTAATGAGCAAAAACGAGATTTCTTGTAATCTTACTAATCTATTTAATCATGGTAAAAAATGAGTACTACAACAATTAATTTAATCGACTCTTTTCAGGAGTTTAAAGATTTCAAAAATATAGATCGCCCCACGGTGATCAGTGTGCTGGAAGAAGTTTTTCGTAGCATGTTGCGTAAAAAATACGGAACAGACGAAAATTGTGATGTAATTGTGAATCCGGATAACGGAGATTTAGAGATCTGGAGAACCCGGAAAGTAATGGAGGATGGTTTCTCTGAAGATGATGATCTGGAAATTGAATTGGCTGATGTACATCAAATTGACCCAAGTTTAGAGGTTGGTGATGATTATATAGAGCAGATTACGTTGGAAAGTTTTGGCCGCAGGGCAATTTTAGCTGCACGCCAGACACTGGTTTCTAAAGTATTGGAATTAGAGAAAGATGAAATTTTCAAAAAATATAAAGATCGTGTAGGTGAGATTATCACTGGCGAGGTTTATCAGGTTTGGAAAAAAGAAACTTTGGTTTTAGATGATGAAGGTAACGAACTTTTAATGCCTAAAACTGAGCAGATTCCTGCTGATTATTTCAAAAAAGGCGATTCTGTAAGAGCAGTAATCTCTAAAGTAGAAATGATCAATGCGAATCCAAAAATTATCATTTCGAGAACGGCACCGGAGTTTTTACAACGTTTGTTCGAACTGGAAGTTCCCGAAATTTTTGATGGTTTGATTACGGTGAAGAAAATTGTTCGTGAACCAGGAGAGCGCGCTAAAGTAGCTGTAGAGTCTTACGATGATCGTATTGATCCGGTAGGCGCTTGTGTGGGCATGAAAGGCTCTCGTATTCATGGTATCGTTCGCGAATTAAAAAACGAAAATATTGATGTGATTAACTTCACAAATAACATCTCATTATATATCACACGTGCTTTAAGCCCGGCAAAAATCACTTCTATTAAATTGGATGATGAAACCAAACATGCATCGGTTTACTTAAAACCAGATCAGGTTTCATTAGCCATCGGACGTGGCGGACATAATATTAAACTGGCTGGTAAATTAACCGGTTATGAAATTGATGTATACCGTGAAGCCGGAGAAGAAAGCGACGAAGATGTGGATTTGGAAGAATTCTCAGATGAGATTGATAGCTGGATCATTGATGAATTAAAGGCTATCGGGTGCGATACTGCTAAGAGTGTTTTAGCACTTACAGTAGAAGATTTGGTGAAACGCACAGACTTAGAAGAAGAAACCATTAAAGAAGTGGTTCAGATTTTACAGTCAGAATTTGAATAAGTGGTGTAATTGCCAAATAAACACTACTTTTGTATTATATTAAAAAATAACAGGAGCTAAATGTCAGACGACAAACCAATCATTTTAATTAAAGCTATTAAGGAACTTAATATAGGCATGGGTACGGCCGTTGAGTTTTTAAACAAAAAGGGATTCTCTGCCGAGAAGAGCCCGATGTTTAAACTAACGGGAGACATGTATAGTGCCTTATTCAAAGAGTATCAGGGAGATAAGATCGTAAGAGAAGAAGCCAAACAAATAGTGATTGGTAAAATACGTCGCGACGAGCCTGAAACTGAAAAGCCAGTAGAAGCGCCGAAGAAAAATACCGATTTCGAGAAAAATGAAGAGGTTCTGATTAAGAATACTCAAACATCAACTCCTCCGGTAGAAAAACCTAAGGTCGTAGAAACTCCAAAAGTAGAGACTCCGGCACCTATTCCTGCGGCAGCAGCGCCGGTTGCAGCAACGAAGACAGAAGACAAAGCAGAAGATGGTGGATTACCAGGCGTTAAAATTGTGGGCAAGATTGATTTGAATGATCTTAATTCCAAAACGCGCCCTGCTAAAAAAGAAGATACCCCTGCTGCTGCAGTTCCTGCATCACAGCCAGTTGCAAAAGTACCTGAGCCGGTTAAGCCTGTAGAACAACCTAAAGTTGAAGAAAAATCAGCAGAGGTTAAGAAAGAGGAAACGCCTGCTGCCCAGATACCTACACCTGCATCACAACCAGTTGCAAAAGCACCTGAACCAGTAAAACCTGCAGAACAGCCAAAAACGGAAGAAAAGCCGGCGGAAGTGAAACCTGCCGAAGTAAAACCGGTAAGTAATGAGCCTGAAGTAATTAAAGCACGTACGGTTAAATTAACTGGTCCGAATATCATTGGTAAGATTGTTTTACCAACTACTCCGGATAGAAGAAACGGTCCTGTAGCATCATCTAGTGATAGCGAGGCTGCTAAACGCAAACGTAAACGTAAAAAAACTCCGGGAGCACCAGGTCAGCATGGTGGTCAGGGTCAGCAAGGACAAAATCCTGCGGGTCAGGGTCAGCCAGGCGCATCAGGTACACCACGTACACCTTATCAAGGTAATCGTCCAGGTGGTGGTACGCCATACCAGGGCAATAGACCGGCCGGACAAGGTGGTACACCTTATCAGGGAAATAGAAATAACAACAGACCAGGTTTCCAAAACAGGAATGCTACACCAAGCGGTCCTAAAGAGGAGCCTACTGAGAAAGAAATTCAAGATCAGATTAAGGCAACACTTGCCCGTTTAAGTGGAGCTGGTAAATCTGGTAAATTTGCTCAACGTGCTAAATTGCGTCGTCAGAAACGTGATGATGTTGCATTTAATGCTGAAGAGGCTGCAAATGAACTTGAATCTCAATCAAGAATATTAAAAGTAACAGAATTTGTTACGGCTAATGAACTGGCCAGCATGATGGATGTACCGGTAACTAAAATTATTGGTACCTGTATGAGTTTGGGCATGTTTGTTTCCATCAACCAGCGTTTGGATGCTGAAACTTTAACGATTGTTGCTGATGAGTTTGGTTACGAAATTCAGTTCGTTAAACCGGATGAAGATGAGGAAAATGTAATTGAAGAGGAAGATAACGAGGCAGATTTAATCGAAAGGGCTCCGGTTGTTACGATTATGGGTCACGTCGATCACGGTAAAACTTCCTTACTGGATTATATCCGTAAAGCAAATGTGGTAGCTGGCGAGGCTGGTGGTATTACACAGCACATTGGTGCGTATATGGTAACCACACCAACCGGTAAAAAAGTAACATTTCTAGATACACCAGGTCACGAAGCTTTTACAGCGATGCGTGCCCGTGGTGCGAAAGTTGCCGATATTGCAATTATCGTAATTGCTGCGGATGATGCAGTGATGCCGCAAACAAAAGAAGCTATCAATCATGCACAAGCTGCAGGTGTTCCTTTGGTATTTGCTTTTACGAAGGTGGATAAGCCAGGTGCAAATGCAGATAAAGTTCGTGAGCAATTATCTGTAATGAATATTTTGGTTGAAGATTGGGGTGGTAAATATCAATCACAGGAAATCTCAAGCAAAAGCGGTTTAAATGTTGATTTACTCTTAGATAAAGTATTATTAGAGGCTGAGTTATTAGAACTTAAAGCCAATCCAAATAAAAGAGCTACAGGTTCAGTTATTGAATCTGCATTGGATAAGGGGCGTGGTATTGTGACTACAGTATTGGTTCAGGCGGGTACATTAAGAGTTGGTGATCCGATCTTAGCCGGTAGTTTTAGCGGACGTGTTAAAGCATTAACCAATGAGCGTGGTGCTAAAGTAGATTCAGCAGGTCCATCACAACCCGTACAGGTTTTAGGTATGCAGGGCGCACCAACAGCGGGTGACCGTTTCAATGCGCTTGAAAGTGAAACTGAAGCACGTGATATTGCAAACAAACGGATGCAGTTACAACGCGAGCAGGGATTGCGTACGCAGAAACATATTACCCTGGATGAGATTGGTCGACGTTTGGCTATCGGTAACTTTAAAGAACTTAATATCATTGTTAAAGGTGACGTGGATGGTTCAATTGAGGCACTGGCCGATTCATTGTTGAAACTATCAACTGAGCAAATCCAGATCAATATCATCAGTAAAGGTGTTGGACAGATTTCAGAATCTGATGTCTTGTTGGCTTCTGCTTCTGATGCAATCATCATTGGTTTCCAGGTTCGTCCATCAACAGGTGCACGTAAATTAGCTGAAGCTGAGCAAATCGATATCCGTTTATATTCTATCATTTACGATGCAATCAATGAGATTAAATCAGCGATGGAAGGTATGTTGGATCCCGAATTTGAAGAGAAAATTGTGGCTAACGTTGAAATTCGCGAGACTTTCAAAATTACCAAAGTGGGTACCATTGCAGGTTGTATGGTATTGGATGGTAAGATTACCCGTAACAGTAAGATCCGTATCGTTAGAGATGGCGTTGTCGTTTACACCGGTGAATTAGCATCATTAAAACGCTTTAAAGATGATGTGAAGGAAGTGGTTAAAGGTTACGAATGTGGTCTGAATATCCAGAACTTTAACAACATCGAAGTAGGTGATATCGTTGAAGCATACGAGCAAGTAGAAGTAGCGAGAAAATTGTAAGTAGCTATTAAAACAGAAATACCAAGGGCATCAATAATATTGATGCCCTTTTTGTTGTATAGGAATTATTTGATTGCTATTGAATTTTGAATGCAGAATGATTTCATGAATGGAAATCTCGTACAAGTCGGCTATTTTTTTTAGTTGGGAGAGTGCAAAATCAATTTCATTATTTTCCCATTTTCGATAAGCTACCCTGCTTATTCCTATAATATTGGCTACGTATTGCTGGGTATATTTATATTCATCTCTATACTTTCTTAAGGTATTGCCTATATCTAACATGTCGAGAACTGATAATTTTTGAGTTTCTAAGGTTTTACAAATGTATATATAATTAGTAAATATTGATAAGTATAATTTGTCAATATTTATAATTTAAATGGCTTACTTTGTGAAGTAATATTACATTAACATCTTTATTAATATTATTGCAGTTAATTACTAAATAATTAGGGTTTGGAAAATCACATTATGGTAAAGAAATTGGCATGTATAAATGTGCTATTTTATTTTATCAATATTCTTTACTTATTCTCATATCTAAGAAATAATTTTATGTATTAGTTATATATTAAAAAATTATAATGACAACTAATAGTTGTCATTAGTTATATTTTTCTTTGCTAATTTTGAAATAAAAATATGAATAAAAAAAATCTTCGTTATTATTGCATGTCAATTACATTAGCACTAATATTATTGATGCTGGGGTGTAAAAAAGATTTACAACAAATTAATAAATCACCTGAAATCATTAATACTCCTGAATCTGTTAAGATTTTAAAAGTTCGAAAGTTTATTTCTGTAATTTCAGAAGTTCCTTTTGATAAAGTAACTTTTAATCCAACTTCAAATCAATATATTTTTGGAAGAGATCATTTTGATCAGAAAATGATTGAAGATCTTTATGATAAGTCAAATATATATCACGCAGAATATGAAAAAAAGTAAATGAAAAAGAAATTACTATTATCATTGCTATTTTTGTTCTTGATAAATTTAGCAACTAAAGCCCTTGTAAGACCACTAACTATTGAAATTTTAAATGGTTCTATACTTTATGACAAGCTACCTGTTGCAGCTTCTACACCAACACCATTTACTGTTTCTCTTAACTTCTTTTCAATAGAACAGGCAGCCCCAAGATCAATTGAAGTAATTTTATATCATCACGCTCTTGATGGTACAGATACCCCAATAGAAAATCCTATTACACTACCATTATTCGCTATGGGTGCCGCAAGGCTTTATCAAGGTAGCTTTAATTTCACTCTGTCAGCAGGACTTACAACTGGTAATATTAGAGTGAAATTTCGCGCTGAAGGTGAATTAAGTGATAACTCTACTAATTTTTCGATGCCAATTATACTTGCTCCATCTTCAAATATGATGTTCCTAACTCGTATGTTCAATCCTAATGGAGGGCGGCATATGATTACTGCCTCTGTTAGAGAAAAGCGTGATCTTATAAAGATTGGATGGCAATCTGAAGGAGATTACGGACTTATTAAAGTTATACAGGAAAGTTCTTACTTACCACTTTATCGATTTTACAGATCGCGTTCAGATGATCATGTATTTCAACCAAATAACCCGACTCCCCCTCCTGGATATGATAATGAAGGAATAGCGGGATATGTACTTACTTCATCGGGCAATGATACTAAGGCAGTTTATAAGTATTATAATCCAAGAAGCGGCGATCGAGTTTATACTAGGGATGCTAGTGAATTGGCTGGCGTTAGAGATTGGCAATATGAAGGAATTGCATTCTATGTTCAATAGTAAATATTATTTTCCAAATTAAGCATCTAATATATCTATATGTATTTCAGTTGAATAAATATAAAGATTGCTTCAGTTAATTATTGAAGCTGTTTTTGTGAATTAGAGAAAAATTAGATTCGCAACTAATAGTGATTAGCAGTTAATTTTCTCATTTATAAAAATATTATCAAATGTCAGTTATATTAGTATCAAACTCTTTAACTGTAAAATTTTACATACAAAAAAGTTAAATAGTCTATAATTAATTATGGACTATTTTTTTTTAACTCATATTTGCTGAAAGAATACCCAAACATATTTAATGAATATTGTAATAGAAAAAACTGAAACACCTCAAAAAACAAATTTCGACTTCGTTGATACTATCAGGTGCATCTCTATGATGGGGATTGTGTTGGAGCATTGCGGAATTGTTCCTCCGAATCATTACAATAATCAACTTGATTCACTTTTTGAAACATCAATTATTCAGCTTTTTAAATTCAGTACAATTGCTTTTTTTCTGATCGGAGGTTTTTTAATTAACCATAAGTTTCAGGAATATACCCCCTTTCAGTACTTAAGAAACAGGTTTAAAAAAACCATTAAGCCTTGGTTGTTTTGGATCTTTATGTTAATTATGTTAAGTGTTTTAGACCGTTATATCGCCCATAGAAGGGGAAGCGAAATGGGTTTAATAGGGAGTGATTTTTTCCTTTACTTCTATGAAACGTTTATACGAATAGTATTAATTAGTCCGTATTGGTTTATCCTTAATTTTCTAATTTGTATTACTATTTTATTACTATTTAAAAGGTATTTATATAGCATTTGGCTTGGGCTTATTTTGGCTTTCTTTTCATTATTTTATAGTATAAATATATATCAGGGCTGGATCGCTACCACTCATACTACAGCAATTTTTGGATTTGTATTTTATTTATGGCTTGGCGTTTATTTCAACGAATTCTACGATAGAATCATGAGCATAGTTAAAGCCACTTCATGGTTTAAAATACTTCTTTTAGCTCTCATTACATTTTGTATAGCGGTTGGAGAATCTACATATATTAATAGCATTGGTCTAACAGATGCATACAATACCCTGCGTATAAGTAATATTATATATTCTTTGGTTATGTTTGCGCTATTATTAAAAGTAGGCAGTTTACCTTGGCTCCGAAAAAATTTACGCCCGAGGGAAACTACTTTTGGTATCTATCTGATCCATGTTATTATTATTGACAGAGGGCTTCCTTTAATTTTTCAACCTTTGAAGCTTAACTTTCTTGAGTTTAGCGTTTGGCTGAATACAGGGATACTATTATTTAGATTTTTAACTACCTATATTGTAAGTTTTTTCTTAACCAAAGTTATTAATAAAACAAAAATGAAATGGATGGTGGGAAATTAGTTAATCAATCCTCTAAGACTACTTTTAAATATTTTTCGGAATTGCTTAAAGTTAAAATATTCCATACTATATAATTCTTTTTTAAAGTACCAATTTAATGCTTTTACATTTGATTTTTTAGATCTTATTATTTCATACCATTTATTAAATAAAAATCTGTTCATTTTAATGATGTTAAATCTATTGGATTCTAAATTCGCGATTTTCATATTAACCAATAGTTCGAAATATGCAAAAAAGTGAGTTTCATCTATCTGATTAGTTAATAGCTCTTTATGCATTTTTAAGGTGTTTATATTAAATGCCATTCCCAAAGTTTGTTGTAAATACTTAAGAATTTCCGATTCGTTTTGTTCCTGATCTTCAGATCTTTTTATAGTTATATTTTGACCATGTATCCTATATTTAACTAAAAAAGCATCGATGTTTGCAATTGTATATTTTTCTGAAATTCGTATAAATAGGTCAAAATCTTCGGCTAATGCAAAATTTCGATAGCCGTTTAGTTCTCTAAAGATTTGAGTTTTAAACATTGTACTGGAATTTATGAAAGGATTGCCAAATAACATGTGCATACTTATCAAATCATTGGTTGGCACAATGATTTTTTTTTCATGTTCTATTCCATCTTCATTAATTATTTTCCCGTGTCCTCCACAAAGTGCAACTTCCGGATGCGAAGAAAAAAAGCTTAACTGTAATTGTAATCTTTCAGGATAAGCAATATCATCACTGTCTAAAATCGCAATATACTCACCTCTAGCTAATTCAAGTAGTCGATTTCTAGTAAAAGGTAAACCTTTATTCCCATCATTTTGTATAAATATGATTCTGCTATCACTAAATTTTTTGACTACTAAGGCAGTGTCATCAGTTGAACCATCATCTATAATAATAAACTCAAAATCTTTAAATGTTTGATTAAGAATACTGGATATAGATTCTTCAATATAAGCTGAAACATTGTAAGCGGCCATAAATACTGTTATTTTAGGACTTTTCATATTTTAATCCATTTTTTGGGACAAATGTCAATATCACTACTTGGAAGGTTATTTACCCATTTTTTTGGCGCGATAATAATTTTATTGCTATTGTTATTCAGCCATGCTCCCCACCAGCTAAAGCTACTATTTGAAATAATATTATGTTTACAGTTGCTCATCAATTGCATGTCTATATAGCTTTTGTTTGCTTTGTTCCAATCAACATATGTCACATTTGGCAAATTAAGATTTTGTATGCACCAAGCTATATCATCTGAAAAAACAAAAAAATGAGCATGTCTAATTTTTGAATTCATGGTCAGTATCGCTTGTTCATAATAGTCTAAATTGCAAATACCACCTAACAAAGGATCTTTTAAATAATCGCCCCTTCTTACATGGATAGCTACACTTTCAGCGGTTATAATCTGCTGAAGAACGGTTTTGTTTTTTAAACCTTCAATTTTAGGAAATTTGAAATCTTGCTTTATTTGATTTGCTATCTGTTGAAAATAACCTTCATTTTGCCAATATCCACTATAATACTGATTGGTATTACTTAAAAAAGAGGCATCAAATCTAAATTCATTTTCTTCTATCCTATATGCCCTTTTTAAATTTAAAATCCTCTTTAATTTTCTAAATATCCAATTTCTTTGATTTGGCTTAAATAGATTTAAAATAAAATTACTTGGTCTTTTTATTTTTAGGTTAAAAACTCTTTCCAACTCATAGCCATTATGTAAGGGGTATTCTTTAAAATCAGATAAATCTGCATAGACATTGACGCCATTATTCTGTAAAGATCTGTAGAACGAATATTGAAACATCTGATTACCTAGTCCGCCAATTATTTTTATGATGATCATTGCTTGAGTTGAATCAATAAATTCTATTTAAATCTGAATAATTTTTTTACGTATTTAGATTTAAACTAGCTTTGTTAGAAATGAAAAATCCTTTAGTAACTATTATTATACCTGCATATAACTATCAGATATTTTTACCTGATACTTTAACTTCGGTATTGGAACAAAAATATCAAAATTTTGAGATTATTGTCGTGGATGATGGTTCGACAGATAAATCAAAAGACGTGATAGCCGAATTTAAAGCAAAAGACCCTAGAATAAGATATTTCTATCAATCCAATGGAGGCCTGTCGGCCGCAAGAAATTTGGGTATAAAAAATGCAATGGGAGAATATATTCAGTTTTTAGATGCTGATGACCTTTTGTCTGATCTAAAAATAAGTTTGCAAGTTGAGCATATGGAAAAAGATGCTAACATAGATGTCTCTTATACCATGGCATATTATTTTGTGGACGGCAGTAAGGAGAAGTTTTATAAAAGTATAACTTTAAATCAAAATGAGTGGATGCCTAGGCTTAATGCTTCCGGGTATGAAGTTTTAGAAATGCTGACAAAGCAAAATATAATGCCTGTTAATTCTGCTTTGATAAGAGCATCATCATTGAGAAAAATAGGTTTTTTTAATGTGGCGATGAAAAGTTTGGAAGACTGGGACTTTTGGATTTCGGGTGCTTTTAAAGGATTCTATTTTTCTTTTTTAACTGTAGAGGAAGCTTTTGCTTTAATTAGGGTACATAAAAACAGTATGAGCCAAAACAGGAAAAAGATGTCAGGGTATGAGGTAATAGTAAGGAAGAGAATTAAAGACTTAATAAAAAGCTGTTCATTTATTAATTCAGATCAAAAGAAAGTGCTAGAAAAATCAAACTTAAGGCATAATAAAATTATTTTAAGTGGGTTATTCAAAGAATCGAAACTTAGCCTAAAAGAATGTCTTAGTTTAATTAAAAATGCTGGTTTGTTGCAATTCCTGGCATCATATTTAAAAATGATGAACGATAATAGAAAGAAATAATAAATTTATTTAGTGAGTTTCTTAAGAAAGAATACCTAACCCATCCATATTTATATAGAATATCCAAAGTCTTTAAATATAGGCCTCCATACCTCCAGGTTTTTGTTCCAGCCATGGCATCCAAAGGGCAACATGTTATTCGTAAGTTCGAAGCCTCTTTCAATAGGCACTTCAAACGCAAAGTATACGGCTTCCTTATAGGAAGGTATTCTTAAATGTTTTTTCTTTCTATTTATTTCTATACTCCAGAAAACATCTTCATTAAAGTTGGCTGCAGGATTCAAAGAATATTCTTTTATTTTATCTTCAAAACATTTAGTAAGCGTATAAAATATCTGTGTTCTGCGTAAAGATAAACCTCCGTTTCCTACTTTATATTCCCGCTGGATGTCGGTTGGAATAAGTGTTTTTCTCTCTTTGATGTCAAATTTTCGGTGTATGTAGCCTAGAATATTATTTTTTATTGCTTTAATCACATCTGGATATTTATGTCTGAGCCACGGAGCTCCGATATAATCCATGTTTTTTTCACACCAAATGGTTAAATCGTCTTTAAAAACAAAGGCATCTAATTGATAGATCAAGATATATTCATAGTCTAAAAATGCTTCATAAAATTCCTCTGATAGCATGAGTCTGTTATAGCCGGCAATGTCTTTAAAATATGAATCATCAAAACTTATGAAGTCATTGAATGGATACTTAATATTTAAATTTAAAGAGATAGGTTTTACACAAAGAATTTGATAAGATTTAGAAAGAACTTTGAAACATTGCTGTAAGGATATATCCTCTAAATAGGTTATTTCTTTATAAATAGGTACAATAATGGCAACCTTTTTCATCATGTAATGAGGATTTAAACTATTTCAAAAACAGTATCGAGATTTCTATAACAGCGTTCCCTTTCGTAATTCATACTAAAGGCAGTTAATGCATTTTCTGCCTGGTTTTGATATTCTGATTCGTCCGTTAATAATTTCATGATATTATTTCGGAATGCAACTGGATCATCACTTACCAAACAACCATTATTGGTTTTGTTTATCAACCCATCGATTCCTCTGGTATTACAAACTATAGGTAAGCCATAAGATAGGGCCTCTACTACTTTTATTTTTGTTCCGGTACCTGTTAACATCGGGCATAGCGCTACTTTAGCATTTTGGTAATAGGTTGATAAGTCTTCGGCAAAGTTTACAGAAATAATATTAGGTGCCTTTATTGAAAGATGCTCGTTTATCTGTCCAATAACGCATATCTGTATATTGCCTGGTAACAATGGGTATACATCCTTAAAAAACCAATTGGCAGCCCTTTGATTATGTATATTATCGCTTGCTACATATATCAGATCTAATGATTTTTCTTTAACAGTATGAAGATTTTCTGGTTTATCCAACATCATTGGAGCTAAAACCACTTTATTTTTGCAGAATTGACTAAAGATATACTGTTCTTCAACAGAAATGGCTAAAGCAACATCAAATAAAGAAATTCTCCTGATTTCTTCTTTAAAAGATTGCCCAATATTATTTTTATTTTGAAGTTGAGCCGTTATAAAATCGTGTGTATCAATTACTTTTATCGATTTTTTTACAAAAGGGTTATCTTCTACTAATTTAGCCCAACTGGCATAGTTGATATAGATGTAATCGTAATCATTTTTCTTTAAGATTTTTTTGAACGCACGCTTAAATCTTAAGGTTACCAATTCAGGGAATTGAAGTGGAAAAAACCAAGCCTTATTTTGATAGAAAAAATTCGGAAGTTTATAAAAAAGAAGATAATATAGTATATTTTTTTTAGAAGGCTTTTTTTTAATTACGTAAGTATTATCAGCCAGTCCCGATTGCTCAAATGCTATAATATCTGTCTCGTCCCAACGTCCGGTATAATACTCGCTTACAAAATCAATTTCAAAGTTTCTTGATTTAAAGTAGCTTAACATACTTAACGCCCTGGTTCTATTTCCCGCATTTTTTTTTAGCGGATTATCAGGCATAAAAAATAGCACTTTCATGATCTAAATGTTTAGTCGTTAAAGGCCTGCATGTCAATTAACCTTCTGTATAATCCGTTTTTCAACATTAATTCATTATGACTTCCGCTCTCCACTACTTCCCCTTTATCTATTACCACAATTATATCGGCGTGTTGTATGGTACTTAAGCGGTGGGCAATTACAATCGAAGTACGGTTTTTCATTAAATTATTTAATGCATCCTGAACTAATTTTTCAGATTCAGTGTCTAATGCCGAAGTTGCTTCATCCAATAACATAATTGGCGGATTTGCTAACACAGCCCTGGCGATACAAACACGCTGCCTTTGCCCACCTGATAACCTATTTCCCCTGTCGCCGACCGAAGATTGATAGCCGTTTTCCGTATTTAAAATAAATTCATGCGCATTGGCTATTTTCGCAGCCTCGATGACTTCTTCTTCGGTTGCATGTGGTTTTGCAAAGGCGATATTATTAAAAATGGTATCGTTAAATAAAAATGAATCTTGATTAACCGTTCCCATCTGCGCCCTAATACTTTCTACCGTAAGTTCTCTGTAATCATATCCGTCAATTTTAATTGTACCTGATTCTGGATCATGAAAACGGGGGATTAAATCCATTAACGTGCTTTTTCCACCACCTGAAGGGCCAACCAAGGCCACCGTTTTTCCTTTTTCAATGTTGATATTTATCGAATTTAGAATCTTTTTTTCTCCATAGATAAATGAAACATCATGAAAGCTGATTGCACTGTTAAAGCTATTAAGTACTTTCGCATTGGGCTTATTAATTAATATTGGCTTAGTGTCAATCAACTCTAAAACCCTTTCACCTGCCGCAATACCAGAGTGGATTCCGCTAAATGAATCTGTTAAGGCTTTTGCTGGTCGCATTACCTGTGAAAAAAAAGCAATATATGCGATAAATTGACTTGTAGTTAAAGCACCTGGCTGGTTACTTATGATCAGATTTCCTCCATACCAAACGATTAAAGAAACCATCAAAACACCTAGAAATTCAGAGACTGGCGAGCCTAATTGCTGTCTTCGAACCATTTTTCTATTTAGATTTGAATAAAATTCATTTTCTTTCTGGAATTTTTCTTTAACTCTATCAGTTGAATTAAATGCTTTGATAATCTTGATTCCACTTAATGATTCATCCAAAAAACCAATCATCTTTGCAAATGATTCGTGAGATTCCTTCGCCTGCTGCTTAATTCTCTTAACTATTTTGCTAATAATAAAAGCAGATATTGGAATTACTAATAGTGAAAATAATGTCAGTTTAACAGAAATACTCAAAAGAACTATGATGTAGAAAATTAAGGTTAGAGGTTCTTTAAAAACAACTTGTAAAGTATTTGTAACCGTAAATTGTACAACCTGTACATCGGATGCAACTTTTGAAATAATATCGCCTTTACGTTCATTATTAAAATAACCAACGTGTAAATTCATGACGTTATTAAAAACTGACTTACGAAGATTTAGCAAAGTATGTACTCTTAAATCTTCCATAAAACGTTGAGAGAAATATCTAAAGAAATTTGATAGTAGAACAGAAGCAACAATAATGATACAGACATAATTTAAAGTTTCTGCCCTGCCATTAACAACAAGCGAGTGTGAAACAAAATCAGAAAACTTACCAGTAATATCAAAAGCAGAACTTGCTGAAGATACTACACTAACGTTTCCAGGCGATTTTGAAGGAAGCAATGTGTCAAAGAGTGGTACAAGTAGGGTAAGGTTTAACGTTCCAAAAAGAACAGCTAATAATGTGACGATTACATATGGTATTGCAAACTTTTCTATGGGCTTGGCAAAGGATAATAAACGAAAATAAGTTTTCATTGAGTATTGTATATATAGCGGACCTTAGGAAAGTACTAGCCGTAAAAAAAATATAATAAAGTTCAGGCAAATGTACGTTTTTTCACAAATATCGATAAGAATATGGTTCCTTACCTAATGAAGATTGTAATGTTTGAATTTTAGAATGTGAAAATGAGTATTTTATTGTTGTGGATACATTTTAAGAATTGAACAATAAAATTTATTTTTCATTCTTACTTTTTTAAGGTTTCTTCATATAAATTCAAATACTGATTGGCTGCTCTTTCCCATGAAAATTTTTCTGCCTGCAAAATCATTTCTTGATTGCGATTTCTTTCTTCGAAATCTTTCATACCATTATAAAATACTTTCTGCATACTTTCTGGTTCAAAGCTATCAAAGTAATATGCAGCATCTCCACCCACTTCTGGCAAAGACGTAAATTTGGAAAGAAATGCAGGCTTACCAAAATGCATCGCCTCAATTACCGGAAGACCAAAACCTTCAGCTACAGAAGGAAATAGGAAGGCACTACAGTTTTTATAATACCATGCCTTATCATCATCACTTATAGGGCCGGTAATATGTACTCTAGTTAAGCAATTGTATTTTTGGGCCTCCTCAATTATACGCTCCTTATGAGGTGTTTCTCTTCCACAGATTACCAGTTCAAAATCATTATCTTTTAATATTGCTGGCAATAAATGGAATCCTTTTTGTACTGATAGCAAGCCAATAGTAAACAAAAATTTGCCTGTTGGTTTAAATGCGGGCTGATGGTTATCATTAGCAATTAGCTTATCAGCACCATTATATATCACATTGATCTTATCTTCAGCTTCAGGGAAATAGTGTTTGACATCGTTTGCAACGAACTGAGAGATGCAAACTACTTTATCACATTGGGAGATAAGTTTACCTAGTTTTTTTAGATAAACTTTAATTCTATGTGGTCGGCTAAACTTTAAATGAACCTTATTCATATCATGAATGGTCATTATCTTTTTTGCATTTACCTTACTAGGTCTTAACCTGCAAGTTTGATCAGATAGGTGAACAACTTCAAACTCATTTTTTTTCCTGAAAAATAACCGATCGAGTTTGGAAAGATAGATGATATCAACGAGGCCATTAAAAAGGTATTGCGTTTGTTTAAATAAGTAAAATTTTAATTTAAATTTCCCTTTATTTTGTTGAATTAATGCGTCCCCTAGTCCCTTTCCAAAAGAAAAGTAGCCACAGTTGGCATCCTTCATTGAATCAAAAGTTACTAAAACAGCAGGCTTTTTCATTAATAATATCCTTTTTTTTAAATAAAAAATTCAGCAAATATAAGTAGTTATATTATTTACTACTTCATAATTTTATAGTTACGGTATTCAAAGAGACGCCACCCTGTTAAATCCTCAATTTTTTGCAACAACCTTCTTCTGAAATTCATTTTTGTGGTTTCTTTAGTTAAATCCTGCTCATATTTCCAGTTTGCTGCGGCAATTCGCTGTTTCATTACTTGTGGATGAGTCCCTTTAAAATGTACCAGGCGATCTGCATTGTGCATATCAAACGTTTGCTGGGCAGGATAATTCTCTTCAATCCATTCTTCTGTTTGATAAAACTGGTTAAAATTCCTGACTTTTCCTTGTAAACCTTGGGGTGGTTTTACCCAGCCATAATGATAAATATAGGCATCAATTAATTTAACTTTCAATTTTCTGTTGTCAATTCTAAAACCTTGTGCATCGCGATAAGAATGAATGCCGGGTAGGTTTTTTAGAATCCGGACTTCCCGCCGATACCAGCGTCTTGATTCTGCCAGGTAATCATAAGAAGCATAAAAATGTTTATATTTTAGCAGAAGTGCTTCAATATGATGGTGATGGAGTTCCAGTTCCATCTCTTTTCTGATTAAAGGAAGATCATCTTCATGAATGGCTTCATCACCCTGAATGTAGATCATCCAGTCCGTATCTTTTGAAATTGCAGCCAGCGCTTTATTGGTTTCATCGGCAAAAACACGGCCGCCTTCGCGAATGGATTCGTCCCAGGTGGTATCAATAATTCTGATTTTTTCAGAATCTATACTTTTAATCAGTTCTGCCGTTTCATCCGTTGAGTTTCCCAGGGCAATAATAAACTCATCACATAATGGAAGAACAGAAAGTATGGCTTCCTTTGCCGGATAATCATTTACAACTGCATTTCTTAAGAAGGTAAAGCCGGTAACTTTCATCTGTTTAAATGTGTTTTAGCAGTAATGAAGCTATGGTGATTTGTTGATAAATTCCCAGTGGATTTTGGTAAATCATGATGCTTTCGTTCAATGTTGATTGTTTTATGCCTGGTGCCGTATTATTTTGTTAATTTGTACAAAGATAGTTTTATTGATGAATAATACCCCTCTATCCATTTTAAGCGAAGTGAAACAAGGTAATTACCGGGTTTTGGCCAGGGCATTAACACTTGTTGAAAATGATCTTTCGCCGGCAGATTCCATTCTGAAAAATTTAGATAGTCGGTATGGTGCGCCTGTTATTGGTATCACTGGTCCTCCCGGTGCCGGAAAAAGTACCTTAGTTAACGCCATCACTGATTTTTTTACGCTGGAAAATAAAAGAATAGCCGTTTTAGCCATTGATCCAACCTCGCCATTTAATTTGGGTTCATTGCTGGGTGATCGGATCAGAATGGCCAGGCAGTTTAATAAGCCCAATGTCTTTATCCGCTCTTTAGCAACCAGAGGGGCATTAGGGGGCATTTCTGCTAAAACAATTGAAATGGTTGATGTATTGAAGGCTTCAAATTTTGATCTTATTCTCATCGAAACAGTAGGGGTCGGGCAATCGGAAGTTGAAATTGCGGGTTTAGCAGATAAAACGATTGTGGTTCTGGTGCCTGAATCAGGCGATGAGGTTCAGCATATCAAGTCAGGTTTAATGGAAATTGCAGATTGTTTTGTCGTTAATAAGGCCGATCGGGAAGGTGCTGGTACCTTTGCCAATAACTTAAAAAAAATGGTTCACGAGGGGACAAAATCAATTCCGGTTTTACAAACAGTAGCTGATAAAAATATAGGTATTGATAAATTAATGGACTGGATTACGGCACCGATTACAGAGGCCAGCCAGCGAAAAGAATTTCTGTTTGCCGAAAAAGCCTGGAAAATTATTCAGCACCATAAGATGCAGTTGGTCGATAAAAAAAAGCTTAAGGAAGCGCTTCATTTGGCGTTACAGCAGGAAGATTTTAATGTATATCGTTTTGCTGATGATTTCATTTCTGGTACCTAAATGTTTTTAATATACTGCCTGAAGAGGAAATAGGCAGACTGTATTTTATTTTCTGTAACTGAAGCGAAAGACAAAGTTGTTTCGTTTGATTTAAAAACTGGTATTTTCCTGAGATGCAATATGCCGATTATTTTATCGTTTATCGATTGATAATCAGTATTTGCCAAATGCTTTACATTTTTAAGCCTGGGAAATCCTCACACTCAAATAGCAATTATTAAGCATATGGCTTTAGCTTATATCAACCTCAGCTTAAAACAGTATATCAATTTCATGTGCAGAACGGATTTTGAACGCTATGTCTTTCATCAAACCTATCGTGAATTTCAAAAGCAATCCAAGCCATATACCCAGAACCAACTTTTCCATACGTTCTCTCAAATGGTGCAGGAAAATGAGAAAGCTTATTCCTTAAATCAAAAACTGGAATCTTCAGTGATGGATATGATGGACGCTTTAAAGCATAAAATACCTGGTTTAAATGATTCACAAGGGCAGTCAGTCCTTTTCGATTGGGCTGAGCTTCATATCCTGTCTTCTGATTTATTAAATAAGGCAGCTCATGTTGTATCAATTACCTATACCAGTCCGAAATTGATTTTGCATAAAATTGTAGATGACTATCTGATGCTCAGTTATTGTGCTAAAGATAATTTTGGCGATATTTTTATGGTTAAACGGAATGATGAATTGGTTATTTCTTATGATCAAAATTTACAGTTGGCTTAATTATGTTAATGACATGAGCTGTATGTTTGATTAGTAGTTCGTATATCAAATATTGATTGATAAAGAATTAAACAAGTCTCTATAGATGCTATTTCTGGAAAAGGATTGGGACTTCAATCATGATTTTTTACCCCATTCATGTTTGAAATTGCTAATATTGAAGATGGTTCTAAATTAATTTAAATCAAAAAACAGCGTCTAACGGGCAATCAGCTAGTATTTTCAGGGGTTTTTATTATTATTAAAATAAAAAATTGGTTTATAGGTATTTAAGCCTATCTTTGGTACAAATTAAAATACAATATAATGCAACAAGGAACAGTAAAATTTTTTAATGAAACTAAAGGTTTCGGATTTATCACTCCATCTAATGGCGATGCCGAAATTTTTGTTCATGCTTCAGGCTTAATTGACAACATTCGCGAGAATGATACCGTAAACTACGATGTAGAAGAAGGTAGAAAAGGCCTTAACGCGGTAAATGTAAAAGTAGCTTAAGAAAACTCGAACACATAAATCGTTGAAAGTCCCGATGAAAATCGGGACTTTTTTTATGAAAAAGATTTCGAATACCAGGTATGGTAATCCTGTAAGCTGTGGTAAAGTTCATTCACAAAAGGTTTCAATGATCGTGTAATGTTATCTTGAAGAAGTTAATCAGCAGTCCTTGTGGTACATTTAATAATTTCTTATATGTTAAAATCTGTGCTTCATGAATTGGCAAAAGTTGTTCAACCGTTTTGAGCTCCGCAACAATGCAATCATCTGCCAGTAAATCAACTCTTAACGCTACATCAATTATTCAAACAGAACCATTGCCTGTTTAATGACCTGATGTCCATTCTTTTCTAATTCATAGCTCAGACATTGCTCATAAACACTTTCTAATAGCCCGGGGCCAAGATATTTATGTACGCGAATAGCGTAGCCAATGATGTCATAAGACAATTGTTTAACTACTTTTTATCATCGCTTTTAGGTGATTAAGCATGACTTATTGAAATAATAAGAGATGATTTCAGGGATGATCTTGATCTTACTGTGCTTAATGTTTAAATTTTCAGTTTGGTGACTATTTTCATCTTTGTTTTTTAAAAAATAAGATATTGACTAAGAAGTTTTTATTTTACTGTATAAATAGTTCAGATCTGAATTGGTCCATTTCCAAAAGTAAAATTCCAAATTCTTTCCATTTCTTTCGTTTCCGACTTAGAATGTTTCTAAATAAATGTTTTATCGCCGTTTTGTCATAATCGTTTATAAATTAAACTCATAATTAGATACTTTTGCAAGAAATTTTAGATATAAATCCTAATCAAATGAGTGGTTTCGGAAATGCGCTTTCTTCATCAATAGGAAAGAAATTCATTATGGGTGTTACAGGAATATTCCTGATACTCTTTTTAATTGTACACTGCGGCATAAACGCATTAATTTTTATTAATGATGGTGGTTTAACCTTCAATGTTGGTGCTCATTTTATGGCCACTAACTGGATCATCAGGGCTGGTGAAATTGTTTTATTCATTGGTTTACTTGCACATATTTTTCAGGCGGCAAGGCTGACTTTTGAAAATCAAAAGGCAAGACCAGTTAAGTATGCAGAGTATAATGGTAAAGCAAACAGTAAATGGTATAGCCGTTCGATGGGGTTATTGGGTACGCTATTGCTTATTTTTTTAGTTGTTCATTTAAAAGACTTCTGGGTAGTATCCCGTTTCACCGGCATTCCAACTGTGGATGCTAACGGACATGAAGATTTATATGCGGTAATGAAAGAAAAGTTTCAGGATCCTGTAAGAGTAGCTGTTTATATTTTAGCTATGTTTTCTCTGTGCTACCACTTATTACATGGTTTTGCTTCGGCTTTTCAAACCATGGGCTGGAATCACTCTAAATATAATGGAATAATTAAGGGCGCTAGTGTTTGGTATTCAGTGATCATTTCGATCCTATTTGCATTGATGCCAATTGCAGTTTATACCGGTTTAATTAATTAGTTTTTAGCACAAAAGAGATATGTCAGATATTAATTCAAATATTCCAGAAGGCGAATTAACCAGTAAATGGACTAAATATAAGTCTTCTGTGCCTTTGGTAAACCCATCGAACAAAAGAACTATTGAAGTAATTATTGTAGGTTCAGGTTTGGCGGGGGCTTCTGCAGCAGCAACCCTGGCTGAAATGGGTTATAAAGTAAAATGTTTTTGTTTCCAGGATTCGCCTCGCAGAGCACACTCTATTGCTGCTCAGGGTGGTATTAATGCAGCCAAAAACTATCAGAATGATGGTGACAGTGTTTACCGTCTTTTTTATGATACCATTAAAGGTGGCGATTACCGTGCCCGCGAAGCCAATGTGCATCGTTTAGCCGAGGTAAGTGCTAATATCATAGATCAGTGTGTGGCTCAGGGAGTGCCTTTAGCACGTGAATATGGTGGCTTGTTAGATAACCGTTCATTTGGTGGTACGCAAGTGCAACGTACATTCTATGCTGCAGGACAAACTGGTCAGCAATTGTTATTGGGTGCTTATTCTGCATTAGAACGCCAGATAGGTATGGGTAAGGTAGAAATGTATACCCGCCATGAAATGCTTGAAGTAGTAAAAATCGACGGTAAAGCACGCGGTATTATTGCCCGTAACTTAATTACCGGCGAAATTGAACGTCACTTTGGCCATGCGGTGGTATTAGGAACAGGTGGTTACGGAAACGTATTTTACCTTTCTACCAATGCCATGGGAAGTAATGTTACAGCAGCATGGAAAGCACATAAACAAGGTGCTTACTTTGCAAATCCTTGTTATACGCAAATTCACCCGACATGTATTCCGGTTTCCGGAGATCACCAGTCGAAATTAACCCTGATGTCTGAATCGTTGCGTAACGATGGACGAATCTGGGTTCCTAAAAAGAAAGATGATAACCGTAAGGCTTCAGAAATTCCTGAAGAGGAAAGAGATTATTATTTAGAGCGTCGTTATCCTGCTTTTGGTAACCTGGTTCCCCGTGATGTGGCTTCACGCGCAGCTAAGGAACGTTGTGACGCCGGTTATGGTGTTGGTGCTTCAAAACTGGCCGTATACCTGGATTTCAAAGCCAATACAGAACGTTACGGTAGAATCGAAGCTTCTAAATCGGGTATTCATAATCCGGATAAAGAAACCTGTATGCGTTTAGGCACCGAGGTGATTAAAGCCAAATATGGTAACCTGTTTGATATGTATGCGCAAATCACGGGTGAAAATCCTTACGAAACGCCAATGCGTATTTATCCGGCAGTTCACTATACTATGGGCGGACTTTGGGTGGATTATAACTTAATGACATCTGTTCCTGGTTTATATTGCACTGGTGAGGCAAACTTCTCTGATCACGGTGCTAACCGTTTGGGTGCATCTGCTTTGATGCAAGGTTTGGCAGATGGCTATTTTGTCCTTCCTTATACCATTGGTGCTTATTTATCAAAAGAGATTTCGGTAAAAGCCATTCCAACGGATCACCCTGCATTTGTAGAGGCAGAGGAAAGAGCGAAAGGTATTTTAAATACTTTAATCAATATAAAGGGTACAAAATCTGTAGATCATTTCCATAAGCGTTTAGGCCACATCATGTGGGAGAAATGTGGGATGGCCCGTAACGAGAAAGGCTTAAACGAAGCCATTCAGGACATCAGGGCGCTACGTGCTGAATTCTGGAGTAATGTTCGTGTACCAGGATCAGCTGATGAATTAAATACTGAACTGGAGAAGGCCGGTCGTGTTGCTGATTTTATTGAATTAGGGGAGTTGATGTGTATTGATGCATTAAACCGTAATGAAAGTTGTGGTGGCCACTTCCGTGAAGAATACCAGACTGAAGAGGGAGAGGCTTTACGTGATGATGAAAACTACGCATACGTTGCAGCTTGGGAATTTAAAGAAGGCGTAAACTTCGAACTTCACAAGGAAGAATTGAAGTTTGAAAATATTAAAGTAGCACAAAGAAGTTATAAATAGATGTGAGATGTGAGATGTAAGATATGAGAAAGGCAATAATGTCTCAAATCTCAAATCTAATTTCTCCTGTCTAATGTCCAAAATCTCAATATCATGAGTACAGGAAATATGAACTTAACGCTAAAAGTTTGGCGTCAAAAAAATAACAATACCAAAGGTGCTTTGGTAGATTATAAATTAGCTGGTATTTCTCCGGATATGTCATTCCTGGAGATGTTCGATGTGTTAAACGAAGATCTGATCACTAATGGCGAAGAGCCGGTTGTATTTGATCATGATTGCCGTGAAGGTATTTGTGGGATGTGCTCCATGTTCATTAATGGTCGTCCGCACGGTCCGAAAGACCTGGTTACAACCTGCCAGTTGCACATGCGCTCTTTTAAAGATGGCGATACTATTGTTGTAGAGCCATGGAGAGCAGCAGCTTTTCCGGTTGTAAAAGATTTAACTGTTGATCGTTCAGCCTTTGATCGGGTAATTGCAGCAGGTGGTTTTATTTCCGTTAACACGGGTAATGCACAGGATGCCAATAGTCTTCCGATTCCAAAAATGCAGGCTGATGCTGCTTTCGAAGCTGCTGCCTGTATTGGTTGCGGTGCTTGTGTGGCTACCTGTAAAAATGCATCTGCCATGTTATTTGTATCGGCTAAAATTTCTCAGCTGGCATTATTACCACAAGGTCAGCCAGAGCGTTATCGTCGCGTACAAAGTATGGTGGCGCAAATGGATGCCGAAGGTTTTGGTAACTGTACCAATACGGGTGCCTGTGAAGCGGAGTGCCCTAAAGGAATCTCTTTAGAGAACATTGCGCGCATGAACCGTGACTTTGCCAGTGCGAAATTTGTTTCAGAAGAAACAGTTTAAAAATATACTGTGCATTCAGCTGCAAAGTTGAATCTTAAGCCTCAAACCTAGTTTGGGGCTTTTTAATTCTAAGTGAAATCAAAGTAAGCAAAATATAAGTTTGTGAAACATAAATATTTCTATGTCAGCATATTAAAAATATTGTTATTTGAAATTATATTCTGTAAAATTTGTATATACATTAAATAATTTATAGATTTAAACTTCCGAGACAGGAGAGAAAACACAAAACCCCGGCTATTTTTAAGCAGGGGTTTTGTGTTTGATGTTAATAAATTGCCTTAGCTCATTATAAAGTTAATGGCCATTTGATATTTAACTTTAACCGGGTGTCCGTTTGCATCAATAGCCGGGTTCCATTTCGGTGCAGATTTCATTACCCTAAGTGCTTCGGCATCAGTTTCTCTGGATAGCCCTTTAGTAACCCGTACATCTGATAATGTACCATCTTGCTCCACATTAAAAGCCAAGAATACTTTTCCTTCCACTTTATCTTTTTTAGCCTGTGCGGGATATTTTATGTTTTTTGCCAGGTAGCGATATAGTTTAGTTGTGCCACCCGGATATTCCGGTTGGATTCCAGACTTAGATGCTGCCTTTTTTTCGGTATTAGCAGCTGTTAAACTGAAATTAACATTCATATTATACTTCACCCTGACTGGCTTACTATCCAAGGTGCCAGGAGTCCAGTCTGGTGAGTTTCTTATCACCCTGAGGGCTTCTTTATCTGTTTCTGTTGATAGGCCTTTAGTGACTCTTACATTGCCTAATTTTCCATTTTTTTCAACAGTAAAGCTTACAAATACCTTTCCCTGTATTTTGTTGTTTTTGGCTGCCTCAGGATATTTAATTTCCTTACCAAGGTATTCATAAAACTTTGCTATGCCACCCGGATAGGAGGGTTGTTTTTCTACAGATGTAAAATCATAAACTTTTTGTGCCTTTACGGCATTAATAAACATGGCGATGCCCATTAGGGCTAAAATTATTAGCTTTCTCATCATTAAATATTATTAAGGTTTTTTTATTTAGTTTTTCTTTTCAGACTTTTTTTTCGCTTTTATTGTTGTAATTATGATCACTCCATTCTTTCCTTTTTCACCATATGAAGATTTTCCTGCAGCATTTTTAATTACATCAACAGAAGCTATGGTGCTTGGATCTAGCTTTTTAATATCTTGAACCTCTTTTCCATTCAAAACATACATAGGTTCAGCCTTTGGATCAAGATCTTTTTGTAATAAATTTCTGATGATGACCTTTGATGGATTGGCCGAACGAAAACCCGGTTGCATTTCACTCTTTAAAATTATATGTCCGGTATCTATGGCCTTTTTATAAAATCCGGCATCGCCATTTCTGGTCTTAACTTCAATTGCACCAGCAGTGCCATCAAATTGATATTTACGTATGGCAGCGCTATCTTTCAGGATATTTATGGATTCAATATTCTTCGGATTGATATCTTTTAGTGCTGTAGTACCTCTTATATATTGCTTATTCCCGTCTATAATAATTAGTGGTTCTTTGTTGTCTGGTTTAGACCATCCGGGAAATGATATGTTGGATTGGACTTTAATCGTGTCTGGCTGTTGCGCACAAACATGGAAACCCAAAGCCAGTACAGTAATCAAAATTGATGCTTTTTTCATAAATTGATTCCGTTAAAATTTTTCACGTAAATAGTCAACAGTTATGTTCTTGTCAATAGTGCTTTCCTTTTGATTCAAATCTCTGAATAGATTTTTTTCACTATTTTTAGTCGTAATCAGCATTGCGCCTTCTTTGGCTTCTAAACCATATAAACTGGTAGCAGCCTGATTTTTTAATATGCTTACTGATTCAATATTGGCAGGGTTTATCTTATTTAAAAGCTTATTATCTGCCAGCTTAATGCCATCAACTATTATAAGACCATTAAATATACCATCAATAAATTTGGTGTCGTTGTTATTTCCTGTTGATCTTAATGATAATTTTTGTGTTCTGGTCGGCGTTGGGTTTTCTGATGGCTCGTTACTTTTTGCTAAGTTGAAATTCACATTAATATTATACTTTACTCTTACGGGCTTGTCATTTGCAATGCCTGGATTCCATTTAGGTGATTGCGAAATGACCCTAATGGCTTCCTCATCGGTCCCGCTGCCTAATCCTCTGGTAATCTGAACATCTGAAAGGTCTCCACTCTTCTCTACGATAAAGCTTAAGAATACTTTACCGCTTACATGATTATCCACTGCCATTTTAGGATATTTAATATTTTTGCCCAGGTATTGGTAAAATTTTTCAATACCACCAGGAAATTCAGGCTGCTGATCTATAGATACAAAATCAAATACTTTATCTTTAGACTGATAATTCTGATCAGTTAAATTCTGATTTGCAAAAGCCTTAACCTGAAGGCTTGGCAATAGGGTATAGGCCACTGCAGGTACTGAATTTAGGTTTTTTATCTTTGAATTACCTTCATCCAACCTGAATTCAACTTTGATGGCATAGTTTCCATCAATTGCGTTTTTAAAACCAGTATAAGATGACACGGCATTCATCACTTCTTCATCACAACCGGAACCTAAATTTACCAGTGAAGCAACGCGGACTATCTTATGGTTTTTTAACTGAAATCTGATCTGGGTATTTCCCTGTAAACCTTGTGACTTCGCTGCTATTGGATACTTTATCGTTCTGGATAAATAAGCATAAAAATCTTTCCAGGATTTATCCATCTTTCCTGCTTCCGGCGCAATTGATTTCTCGGTAGCTAAAGTTTCAGTGGATGGATTATCGGATATTACGATATCTTTCACCATTTCAATAGGTTTATCTAAAGGAATCTGATCAGACAGTTCCAATAAATTTTTGTTTTTACGTACGGTAGCCGAAGAGAAAATGATTAAAAGGGCAAAAAGCGGGATAAAAAAGCCATATTTCAAGATGGCGGCCTTTTTTGATTTTTCCTTTTGGAGCATAAAAATTCTCTTTTTGATGAGGGATTGATCAAAGAAACCGTTAGTTAAGCTATTAGGCATAATGCCAAAAGACTGGCTCAGAATCAACATGGCATATTCTGCCTTATCACCCTGAAATGCCGCGGCATGCTGATCGGCCAGAAACTCATGTATATTTTTAATTGATTTTTTATAGAAATAAATAACCGGGTTTATCCAGGTCAGAATGCCTAAAAGCTCAAAAAATAAAATATCTAAGGTATGCCATTGCTTTACATGTGCATCTTCATGTGCGTGTATAACATTTGATAAGGGTAGTTGCTGATCTATCACTTTTTTATTGAAAAAAGAAAAAGCTGAACCCGATTTTGCGGAATGAATCAGTTTTTTAACCGTTAATAAATTGAGCACCATCCTAAACAGAAAAAACAATATCCCGGTAAAATAGATCAGCACAAAGATGTTTGACCAGCTAAAACTATTTTCATGATCCGGAACTATTATAGCCTGTTCTAAAACAGCATCCCAGTTTATACTGGTATAAACTTTTTGAGCAACATCCTGCCGGGTAATCCATTCCATGCGTATAAAAGGGATAGATAAAGATAAAACTCCCGATGCCACTAAATAGATGCGATTAAGCAGGAAATAGGTTTCCTTATCTAACAGCAGTTTGTAAAAGCCGTAGAAAACAAACAGGTAGAGGTTAACCTGTAGCAGGTAGTGGGCGAAACTCATTTTGGATTGCGTTTAATTTTGTTAATCATTTTCAAAATTTCATCTACATCACCTAAATCAAGCTTTTCTTCTTTAACAAAAAATGAAAACATACTTTCTACAGAGTTTTCAAAATAATTTCCCAGAAGTTTTTCTGTCGCATGGCGTTTATAATCTTCTCTGCTGATCAGCGGATAATATTGGTGTGCTTTTCCAAATGCCTCATGCCCGATAAAGCCTTTGGTTTCCAGAATTCTGATAATGGTAGAGACTGTGTTATAAGCAGGCTTTGGAATAGGTAGTTCGTCAATAACTTCTTTAACAAATGCTTTTTCCAACTGCCACAAAACCTGCATAATTTGTTCTTCGGCTTTGGTTAAATCTTTAATTTCCATCATAATGCATAACAATAAGGATGATCAACAAATGTTGTCATTATTAAAGTTAAAACTAATTAATTAGTTATCCAAATGATATGGGAAAAAATATCCGGCGATAAAAGATAATTATATCTTAATCAGATTGTTTTTAATGGCGTAAACCACCAGTCCGGTGCGGGATTTGATGTTGAGTTTTGCAAACAGTGACTCGCGGTAATTGTCTACCGTTCGCGGGCTCACATTCATAAGGTCTGCAATTTCTCGATAAGTAAGTTCGCTGCTGCAATGTTGAAGGAAGGTTAATTCGCGTGCGCTGAAGATTGGTTTGGTATCACCATCTTTGAGTGCCACCAGCAAGCGGCCAGAAACAAGGTCATTAACATAAAAGCCTTTTTCGTTGATGGCCTTGATAGCGGTAAGCAGTTCGTTTGGAGTAGATTCTTTCAGCATATAGCCGCCTGCACCAGCCTTTAACATACCAATAATTGCTTTTTCGTCTTCCAGCATGCTCAAGGCGAGTATATTAACGTTCGGGTAATTTTCTTTAACCCATTTGGTAGCGGTATAACCATCCATTACGGGCATATTAATATCCATCAAAATAAGCTGTAAATCCGGATGGTTTTTAATTTTATGCTGAAGATCCTGGCCATTGATGCCTTCGAACAGCACTTTAATTTCATCAAACTCATCTAATAAACTGGCCAGTCCGGAGCGGAAAAGTGTATGATCATCAACGATGGCAATGGAGATAGATGGAGCAGACATGTTTTAAGGATAGGGAATTTCAATTAAAATATTAGTACCATGATTAGGTGACGAATTTAATACTAATTTTCCATTGATCATTTCTATTCTTTTATAGATGGAATTTAATCCCATTCCGGAGGAGGCTGCTGCTGCCTGTTCATAATTAAACCCTATTCCATTCTCTTTAACCTGTAAATGAAGGGTTTTATCTTCGTAGTAAGCATTAAAGGTAATGGCCGTTGCATTGGCATGTTTAATAATGTTGTTGATGATTTCCTGTAGTAAACGTAAAATGATCAGGTCTTTATCCGGTGATTTTTCAATTAAATCAACAAGACTGTTGTTAACCTCTATTTCGTAGGCTCCGGTTTTGCTTAACCAGTTTACTTCCTGATCCAGTGCATAGCCTATTCCATTTTCGACAACCTGTTCGCCATGCAGCAGTTTTGCCAGTTCTCTTAGTTCTCTGATTGATTTATTAATAAAGGAAAGGGAGTCGCTAATTTTTTTCTCTGCTTTTTCACTGTCGTTGATGTTTACAGAATTAAGTGTCAATGTAGTAAGGCTCAGGAGCTGGCCAATATTATCATGCAATTCTGTGGCAATGGTTTGCATGGTTTGATCCTGCACTTCAATCCGCGCCTGTAAAATTTCGGCTTCAAATTTTTGCTGCATATGCTGTTTCTCCAGCAAATGATTTTTTTTATGCCTGTTATATGATCTGATATAAATAATCAGAAATAAAGGCATGAGCAGGAATATAAATGTTGTAATCGAAATTAATATAGCAATTTGCGTTGTTTGGCTCTGCATATGTAACTGTATATCCAATTACTATAAAGGATAATGTTGATAATATAGTAAATAAATAATCGAAGCTTAATATGTTCAAATATGAGGATATTAAACAGCCCATAAAAGAGGTTAATAGCTGTGCCGCCAAAGTAATAGAATAAAACCCCGTTTACCCACCAAAACTCTGGATGATGCTTAAGATCAAGGACTTCATCGTCATTTAAAAGTTTATAATAATAATACAGGCAATAAAGCACAAATATTAAAGACATTACACTTACCGTGTTATCATTGAATACATCATTATAGGCGTGTATTCCATTTTTGAATGTAAAAAAGATAAAAATCGAGTAACAGATACCAAGGCCAGTAAATATTACAGGCCTTGGATTCGTGTATTTTTTTAAACAATAATACATGCCATAAGAAATAAATGCGATTTCAAACAGGACGAATGTATTGAATAACCCTACGTTATGGCGATGGTGAGCCGAAAGATAGGATCCCCTTGCTTCTGCAGACAATGCTATGATTAGATAGGCTATATTAACTTTCCAGAATGAAATGTTATCCTTAAATAGAAAAATTAGCGCTATAATCAGAGAAATTAGTTCTGCAATAACGATAGGGGTAAAAAAATTCATAAATTACAGTTCTGTTCCGTCACACATAGTAGGACAAAGATCACCTCTGTTTTCAATATTGGTGGTATCATCTTCATGTGCATTCGTTTTTTCCCCACGCGCATTGGTTTGGCCAGCGGCATAAGTAGGTACCAATAATACTGTATTTCTTCCTCTATGATCTTCAGGTAAGTCTTTTAATGATTCTTCGATGTACTGCGCAAAGTAAATCCGCAAACCATCATGTTTACCTTCACTGATTTTTTTTGCCATTGCCAGAATCTGCTCTGCAGGAAACCATACTGCCTTTGTATATGATCCGGAGTTTAGTCTGGTAGCCTCTTCGCTATAAGCATTAACCATTTTTATCGCTATATTTTTATCAATAGGCTGCGATTCGTTTACTTTTTCCATATTAGTATTTATAAATGATTTAGATCCCTAAATTCGTAAATTAGATCATGGCAGGCAATAGCGATTGGTTTTTTTTATACCGTAAAAACACCTTTTTATTTAGGGTAATTTCTACTACTCATAAATCAGTAGCGGCCCGTACTTTTGATTATTGAAACAAACAAAATATTAATTTAACTATTAAAGCCGCCCTAACCAGATCCAATTGCTTAAAATATAACTTAGAAGTACACTGTTCCTTCATTTATTATTTAATGGTTAATACGGCTGATGTGATTCGCTTAAATTTATAAAATGATAAACAAAGTCTTAATTCAGGAAAGTACCAGTTTGATAACTGAGCGGGAAATAGACATTGTACGTCTTTTATCAAATGGTTATAATAGTAAAGAAATTGGCGATATGCTTTTTATCAGTGAGCATACGGTTAATACACATAGAAGAAATATGGTGAGAAAACTTGATTTACGCAATTCTTACCAGCTCATTGTTTGGGCATTTAAACAAAGAATTTTGTCCTTTTGATAAGGAATAACGCTCTGCATTTAACGCATCTCTCTCTAAACAACAAAGCCTGCCTTTTGATCAGCAATGATCAGAAAAGCAGGCTTTTGTAATTAAAAAGAATTTTACACGCGCAATAGCAAAGGGCTTATTCCTGACTGCTCCTGGGTGAAAATAATATCTGCTGAATCAAAAAAATGATGCTGGCTTTTCTAGCTTATTTAATGCTTTTTCTGGTTACTATAAAATAACCAACAATGAAAAGAATAGCTGCATAAATTAAACTTGTCCATATTTCCTGTGTAAAAACCGGAAATTCCAATGGATTAGCCCCTTTGTTTACTTTCGTTATTCTCAAAGCCAGGGTGGGTAGAGAGTAAGGGATGAAATAGGCATATTTCCATCCAACATTTACGATAATTATTCCCATGATGGCACCAATAAAGCCTATGCCCATGGGTTTAAGGAAATCGCTCCAAAATAAACTCATGATAAACTGAAGTGATAAAATGCCTAAAGAAGAGAGAAAAAGTTTAGCATAAGAGTTGATCAGGATATGTAGAGGATTATACTGACTAAAATTATATTTTGGCACCAAAACCTGTAATAAATGGCCAAAGGCGAAGGTTAATGATGCGAACAGCAGTAAACAGATGAATATCATAAATACAGCATACAGGTATTTTGCTGCATAAATGGAAAATTTATTCAGAGGCTGTGCAAACAGCATTTTCCAGGTATCATTTTTGTGTTCAATATTGTTGACCGAAAAAGCCATAAATATGACGTAGAAAGGCATAATTAGAAACCCCATTACGCCAAGTGCCGCACCACTATAATTTGCCCACAATATCATCGGTGGATAATGAAAGGCAATAATTCTTTCAGAACTGGAATAAAAACCAAAAGTGATTAATCCACATATGATTACCGGCAACAATATTGCTGCCCAAAGTGCCAGTGTTTTTCTTGATTTATAAAATTCGGATATTAATGATATGTAGAGCGTACGCATATTAGTCGGTTTTGGTAATATCCAGGAATAAATTTTCAAGGTCCTTTTTTTGCATGGAGAGACTGGTTACCGTAAAACCATTTTTTATTAACAAGGTATTGACGATTCCGCTTTCTGCCGCAGAGGCATAAGGTATACTGATTTTGGATTTTGTTTGTGCCATGATTTCATATCCATTCTCCAGGATTAAAGCACCAGCACTTTCTACCTGATCAACTTCAATTTCGAGCAAGGGTTTGTTCAATAGCTGAAGTTCCTGAATGGTTCCCTGAAAAAGCAATTGCCCATGATTGATAATACCAACATGGGTTGCCGTTCTTTCTATTTCAGACAAAAGGTGACTCGATACCAGGATGGTTTTGTTGTATTTTGCGGTAAGCTCCATCATCAGATTCCTGATTTCGATGATGCCATTTGGATCCAGGCCATTTGTGGGCTCATCTAAAAGCAGCAGTTCAGGGTCTGAAATCAGGGCCAGTGCAATGCCGAGGCGTTGCTTCATTCCCAGCGAGTATTGGCTTGATTTTTTATTTGCGGCATCTGTTAAGCCAACCAGCGCCAGCATCTCATCAGCCTTGCTTTTGTGAATGCGTAAAAGCAAACACCGGTTAATTAAGTTTTCTTTTCCGGAAAGATGCCCATAAATGGCGGGTTGCTCTACCAGTGCGCCTACCTGTTTTAAAATGTCGATGCGGTTACTGTTGATTTCTTTACCGAAGATAAAAACCTGATCGGAGGGAGATTTCAAGAGGTTCAGCAGAATTTTTATTGTAGTGGTTTTGCCTGCTCCATTCGGGCCAAGAAAGCCATATATACTGCCCTTCGGAACCTGTAGCGACAAGTTTTTTAAAATGACCTGCTGTCCGAAATTGAAATTTAATCCAACGGTTTCAATGGTAAAGCTGGGCATATCTTATTTGAAAATAGCCGTAGCTTGTTTCACCACTGAGGTAGATGCCTTGGCTGGTTTTACTACAATTTCAGCTTCATTTGGATTGGTATTAACCGTAAGCGTTAATATCATCATCATAAAAACCGGTAATAATAAAAGTAAAAATGGCGAGGTATTGGCTAATTTTTTCATAACTGATAATTTAAGTGGAGCGATGTTGAAAGTAGCATCAGTAAATACTGTTTGATTATTGAAGTGAATGGCTGATGCGTGTTTCATAATTGTTTCGTTTTGATGATTCAAAGAAACTGAAGAAAACCAAACTGCTAAAATGTATTATACCAAGCGTTAAAGATTCTAGATCAACAGGCCATTTTGGCGTTTATCGATAAAAATTGGTGTTGGTCGATAATTTAGGCCGTTTGGCCTGTTCGTAGAAAAAAAAAGGCAGTTGGTAGATTGTATTATCTAAAAATAGAAACTTTATTTATTTTGGATGCGCTCATCGAAAGTATCAACACAATTGATGAATAAGCGAAAAATAATGACGAAAAGTAAGGGACCTATCATATTGCATGCACTGTATTGGGCAGCTATCTTAATCATAATTGCACTAAGCATATTTTTTGATTCTGAAACTAAAAATATAAAGCACTTTATATTATCGCTTGTACTATTCGGAATTATTAATGTTTCACTTTTCTACATCAATTACCTGATCCTCATCCCGCAGTTCATTAAAAAGAAAAAGAGATACTTTCTTTATATCTTCATTTTTATTATTCTGCTGGGTGTAACGGCATTTGTCAAAACGGCAATAGCAGTGTTAAATCCGAGAGAGATGATGGAGTATATGAATGAAGGCAGGCGAAAAGCGATCACTGCAGATCAATACTTCTTCGCGCAGTTGTTTTTGTGTGGCTTTTTTCTGGTTTCCAGTTGCCTGATCAAATTTGCGGCAGACTGGTTTGCAAATGAACGCATTCAGCGAAACCTGGAAAGTGAACGCCGCGAAATGGAGCTGCAGTTTTTAAAGTCGCAGTTAAACCCTCATTTTTTATTCAACTCACTGAACAATATTTACTCGCTGGCCTATCAGAAATCTGATAAAACAGCTGATGCGATCATGAAGCTCTCTGAAATTATGCGTTACATGATCTATGAAAGCAATACACCTACGGTATCCTTAAGTAAGGAAGTTGATTACTTAACCAACTATATTGATTTGCAGAAAATCAGGTTTAAGGATGGGGCATATATTGAGATGGTTTTAAACGGGGAAATTGATGATCAGAAAATTGTGCCGCTAATGCTGATTTCTTTTGTGGAGAATGCCTTTAAACATGGCGTGGTCAATGATCCCGGGCACCCGGTAAAAATTAACATCATTGCCAACCAGAAAATTCTTCATTTCAGTGTGGTGAATAAAAAAAATAACCAGAATAAAGATGCGCAGGGCGGAGTGGGTTTAACCAATGTAGAAAGAAGATTACAATTGGTTTATCCTGACAGATATAAATTAAATGTTGTAAATTCGGCTACCCATTATACCTGCGAACTGATGATTGATATTTAATCCGGAAGCCACACCAGCGGATTTTATAAAAAATCATGAATTAAAACGATAAACTTAAAATGAATTTAAACTGCATTGTTGTTGATGATGAGCCTTTGGCACTGGATATCCTTCAGGATTATATTTCAAAGGTGCCCTTTTTAAATTTTGTTAAAAGGTGCGAAAATCCCATAGAAGCTTTGCAAATTGTTCAGGCAGGGGGGATTGACCTGGTTTTTCTCGATATTCAGATGCCGGAACTTACCGGGATTCAATTCCTGAAAATTGCCGGGAACAAATGCCATTATATTTTAACTACAGCTTATCCGCAGTATGCCCTGGAAAGTTATGATCTTAACGTATCAGATTATCTTTTGAAGCCTATTGCATTTGATCGTTTTTACAAAGCAGTAGAGAAGGTTCACAAACAATTTAAACCGGCTGAAGCGCCTGTAAGCGTAGCGCAACCTATTGTTACACCGGCACCATTTTCTGCACCTGCAAATCCTGTTCAGGATTATATTTTTGTGAAAACAGAACATAAAATTCAGAAAATTTACCTTCATGACATCCTTTTCATTGAAGGTTTGAAAGATTATATTTCTATTTTCACTAAAACAGAGCGGGTAATTACGCTTCAGAGTATGAAGAAAATGGAGGAGGCCTTACCGCAAAGTCAGTTTATCCGCGTACACAAATCGTACATTATAGCGGTAGATAAAATAGAAAGTATTGAACGAAGCAGAATTACGATTAATCAGAAAATCATTCCGGTTGGAGATACCTACCGTGACGAGTTTTTCAAAGTAATTGGAAATAAGAATATTTAGCTTTTAGTCTGGAGTCTTTAATCCGGAGTCAATAGTTCTGATACCTGATACTAAAATCTTGAGACCCCATACCAAGGTTTCGATACTAAGTCATTTCTTGTCCTAGCACCTTCCTGATTTCTGTTTCTGCTTCCAGTGTAATCTCGTTTGCTGTTTTTCCTTCTGGGTCTATGGGGTTTAGAACGGTCCAGCGTAACGCATTTCCGGTAGTTAAGGGAAACATGCCGAAGCGAACAATTTTCCAGGAATTTTCAATGGCAACAGGCACCACCAGTGCATTTGGAACTGCTTTCAAAAGGGTGGCAATGCCGCCAAACTGGAAGGTTTTAACCTGTCCGTCTTTTGCGCGGGTGCCTTCAGGAAAAATAACCGTACTCCAGTTATTTTGCTGCATCCTGCGGCCAAGTTTGATAATTTCAGAGATGGCCTGCTTATTGTCTTTCCTGTTGATGTTTGCACCACCACCTACTCTGAGGTTGATGGAAATGGACGGAATACCTTTGGTCAGTTCTATTTTAGAAATAAACTTGGCGCTGTATCTTCTCAGGAACCAGATGAGTGTGGGAATATCATACATACTCTGGTGGTTTGCCACAAAAATTATGGGCCGATGGGTTGGCAAGCTGTAATCGTTTTTAAAAATAACCGAATTCAATAAAAACACCTGGCAATAGGTGAGAAAAAAGTTCAGGATATCAACAGAAACTTTATGCGCCTTGTATCCGAAAAACCGATGGCAAATCCACTGAATGGGGTGAAAAATGCAAAGCGTTAAGCCAAAGAAGAAATAGAAAACAGGGCTTAAGATATAGCCGAAAAGCTTACTCATCTGATTAAAAAATTAATGCGGCAAAGGTAATCATTAGATTTCGCCGTTTAAAATCATCAGCTTTACTTTCATAATGGCAGCAACACTCATCGAATCAGTTATTGTCCCATTTAAAACCATTTGACAGGCTTCTTCAAAGGCAATTTTCTTTACCACTAACTGCTCCGTTTCTTCGGGCATGGCGATTCCCTGGATCAGACCGGTGGCCAGATAGATGATGGCCAGTTCATCACTTACTGAATTGGAAAGGTGCATGCGCTGAATTTCCCGCCAGTTTTTAGCACTTAATCCGGTTTCCTCCAGAAGTTCGCGCCGTGCACTTTCCAGCGGCTCTTCATTCAAAGGACCGCCGCCTTCCGGAATTTCCCAGCTATAGGCTTTAAGCGGAAAGCGATATTGCCCCACCAGCCAGGTATTGTTTTCTTCATCCAGGGCTAAGATGCCAATGGCAAAGTTTTTAAAATGGACTTCGCCATAAATACCGGCGCCACCAGATGGATTAATCACCTGATGTTCGGTAACCCTGATCCAGTTATTATCGTATTTTACTTCACTGTCAAGTGTCTTCCAGGGGTTTTGATCTTCCATAGCGCAAGATAATGAATATCATTTTGACACGATGTAATTAAACAAAAAAGGCGTTCCGATAGTCGAAACGCCTTACTATTATTTAGAATGAACCTTCATCAGGTCGGTTATCCTGTTGCTCATCTTTTTTCTGTTTTTTTACATTGCTAAATGTCGTTTTTCCGAAACGGTAAGAGAAGGTTAAATTTCCCATTGTTCCCTGCATCTGGCGTTCAAAATCCACAATTGTAAATTTATCTTCAGTAGTCATGCTCCATCTTCTGGTGTTAAATACATCTCTCACATTGAAGCTTAATGAAGCTTTTTTATTCGGGAAGTCGTATTTGGCACCGCCATCAATGCCATACATGGCATTACGCTTTCCCTGTGCCATTACCTCAGGGGCGCGGTAATCACCACGAACCTGTACCGATAAATTCTTCACTACCGTTAAGTTCGCAGTTAAGTTGGCATTCCAGCTAAAACCACTGCTGGTGGGGATGTCAAATCTGGTATCACCAGCAAATTTTGCCTGGTAAAGGTTTACATTGGTGGTAAAATTTAAGGCTTTTACCAAATCAAAACGGCCGATCAGTTCCAGACCGCTGTTGATCTGGCGAGATAAGTTTTGTGGTGTGGTGGTGATGATTCCATTAACAGGTGAGCTTCTTACCCTTTGAATCACATCATTGGTTTGGCGGAAATACAAGCTGGAAGTTAAGGTTACTTTTTTCCAGTATTTGCTGTAGCCCAACTCAAATGAGTGTACATCTTCTGGCAATAGATTAGGGTTACCACCTCTGTAGTTAAATGGATCAGAAACATCCAGAAATGGATTGGTATCCCATGGCCTCGGGCGGTTTACCCGGCGTGTATAGCTCAGCTGAACCTGGTTGTCGCCTTTCAGCTTCTGTGTTAAAAATACACTCGGATATAATCTTTTATAGTGAATATTTCCTTCGTTTGAGGTTAATATATTATTGGTATAGCCATCTAAGTGGGTATCTAACCGTGCATCTTCAGCCCTTAAACCCAGCTGATAACCGAAATCCTTAATTTGATTCTGATAGTTTAAGTAAAGTGCATGAACCTGGTCTTTGCTGTCAAAATTGTTAATCAGCTTATTGTTTTGTATGTAAATACTTGTATTGGTTAAGATAGAATCTGCATATTGATTGTTGCCGGCCAAACGAATCTGACTCCGGTATCCAGCCTCCAATTTACCTGCTTTACCCACAGGCATGGTATAATCTGTCTGGATGTTATAGTTTGAATTATCTCCTCTGTTGAAAACACGTTGCAAACTCAGATTTTCATTGATGGGAATATTATTTCTATTTGTGGTGGTGGTGCTATACGTTTGATCGTTGTTATTATCTCCGTTCGAATAGCCGAAATTAAAAGTTAACTCTTGCTTAGGTTTTTTAAACTTCTGAACGAAATCCAGATTTAAATCATAACTACTTCCATAACCATCGTTTAGATTTGTTCTATTACTTAATGAAAGCGGCGTTTGTGCACGGTTCAATTGTTTGATGTCGAGCAACTCATTTCGCTCATTTTCCCTGGAGTTGAACCCCCCGGATAAACTGATTACACTTTTAGGTGTCAGGTAATAATCCAAACCAGCTTTAGCATTATGTCCCTTATCCAAAGAATTTGAACGGGTTGCCTGGCTGGTGTAGGCTGTTCTTGAGGAGTCAGATTTATAAAAAATATCCTGATAACCCCCACCAAGGCGGTTGCCATAACGATAGCTGTAGTTTCCGTAAATATTTACCTTACTGTTCTGAAAACTCAAATTGGTATTTGCATTATAATTGTCGCGGTTACCGGCAGTAATGGCTGCTGAACCATTAAAACCTAATTTAGTGTTTTTCTTTAAAACAATGTTGATAATGCCCGACTGACCTTCCGCATCATATTTGGCTGAAGGATTAGTGATTACCTCTACACTTTCAATAGAGCTGGCCGGAATGGAAGCTAAAATCTGTGCTACGTTTCCGCCGGCAATTAAAGAAGGCTTGCCATCAATTAAAACCCGGACACCTGTTGAACCACGTAAACTTACATTCCCGTCCATATCGGTGGAAACGGAAGGTACATTTTGCAATAAATCAGTTGCGGAGCCACCTTCGCTGATCACACTTTGGTCAACAGAGAAGATTTTTTTATCAATCCCCATCTGCATGCCTTGTTTCTGGCCGGTTACGGTTACCTCACTTAAAATATTGCCTTTAGCCGCATTCATTTTTATATCGCCAAAGTTTAAAGTTCCGGTGGCTGCGGTAATGGCAACATTATCCCTTACCATGGTTTGATAGCCTACAAAACTGATTTTAAAAGTAAAATTCCCATTAGGTAAATCAGCCATGGTAAAGGCCCCGTTAAGGTCAGTCTGTGCGATTTTAACATTCTTTGCGGTTGCTTTGTCAATTAAAACAGCGGTAGCAAACGGAATAGTTTCTTGGGTTTTAGCGTCTTTTAACACGCCGGTAATTTTTGCTTTGCCCCCGCTTTGGGCAAAAAGGTTAAACGTTAAACTTAAAAATAAAAGGGCAAGTGGTATGGCACGTAAGTGTATAAGTCTCATTAAAGGTTAAAATTTGTGTATGTATTGTAAAGGGAGACAAAGTAACAGCAACTAAGTTTAATAAGCGTGGCGTAACTATTTTATTACAGCGGTTTTATAGTAATATTTTTGTGAGTCTCAATGATGCGAAAGGCTTTAAATAAATAAGCGCTTTTGAAGTGTGGAAGCCTTTCATAAAATGTTACTTTTGTTTGATTTCAAAAACGTCTGAAATAAAATTTACACAATGAAAAAAATATTAATCGTTGATGATTTACACCCGGTTTTTAAGGAACGGGCCATTGCAATGGGTTATGAAGTTGATGATGAACCACAAATTACGCGTCAGCAAACGCTGGATAAAATCAAGGATTATGTAGGGATTGCAGTGCGGACGAAGTTTAGAATCGATACTGAGATTTTTGCAGCGGCCCCAAATTTAAAGTTTGTGGCCAGAGCCGGTGCCGGACTGGATAATATTGATGATAAAATCGCATTTGAAAGAAATATTGAACTAATCAATGCTCCGGAAGGAAATTGCGATGCTGTTGGAGAACATGCTACCGGATTGTTGCTTTCACTGATGAACAACTTCCGCAAGGCTGATTTGGAAATTAGAAATGGAATCTGGGATCGTGAAGGTAACAGAGGTTACGAATTGAAAGGTAAAAAGGTAGGGATTATCGGTTACGGTTTTATGGGACAAAGTTTTGCGAAGAAACTGGCAGGTTTTGAAGTGGATGTAATGGCCTATGACAAATATAAAACAGGCTTTAGCGATGCCTTTGCGCGTGAGGTAAGTATGGAAGAGATTGTAAAACATAGCGATGTGCTGAGTCTGCATATTCCACTCACTGCCGAAACCAGGCAAATGGTTGATGATGAATATTTTTTCCATTTTAAGAAACCAATTTACTTCATCAATACCGCAAGGGGAGAGGTGGTCAATACCAAAGCTGTTTTGAATGCCATTAAATCTGGTAAGATTTTAGGTGCCGGTTTAGATGTACTGGAAACTGAAAAATTCCCTGCCCTGGCAACGCAAGACTGGTATGAAGAATTGAAGAAAAATGAAAAGGTTATTTTAACTCCGCATGTAGGCGGCTGGACTTTTGACTCATATCGCAAAATTTCGGAGGTGCTTGCTGATAAGCTGCAGGGTTTTTTATAGTTACATTTTATTCTATACTTGTAATTGCTGCTTAGAATTTAAAGCTATTTTCTTAAATTGATTCCAAATCTAACTCAGATATATTATGCCGAAAGATCATTTATATTCAACAACCATTACGTGGACGGGCAATAAAGGTTCCGGAACAATGGATTATCGTTCATACGATCGTGATTATACCATAACCGTTGATGGTAAAGCCGATATTTTGGGCTCATCAGATTCTGCCTTCCTGGGTGATAAAACTAAGTATAATCCCGAAGACCTATTGCTGTCTGCGATATCCAGTTGCCATATGCTCTGGTATTTACACCTTTGCTCGAAAAATGAAATTGTTGTCATTGATTATCAGGATAAGGCCGTTGGAACTATGGAGGAACTGGCAGACGGGAGCGGAAAGTTTAAAGAAGTAACCTTGCACCCTCAGGTTTTAATTGCGGATAAGGCTCATGTCGAACTGGCAGAATCGCTACATCAGGAAGCCAATAAAATGTGCTTTATCGCCAACTCACTGAATTTTCCGGTTAAACACGAAGCCACGTTTAAAGCAGAGAACAGTTAGTGTTTTTTAATTTACAGTTTTCAGTTGGCTATTTACGATTGCCAACTGAAAACTGTAAAACGGTATTATTTTACTTCGTAAATATTATCTTTTGGAGTAGCATCTACATAAATGCCGTTATCCAATGTAACGGATGTAATTTTCCTGGCTGACGGGATATTGATCACCACTTCTTTCTGATTGGTTTTCCAAACTGCAGGTGTTTGATGAAGGGTTTCTTTTTTGCCGTCAGCATAAATTACCACCACATCAAAAGGAATAGCAAAACCACCAACGTTTTTAACGGTAACAGCCGATTTTCCTTTTGCTGCAGTTACTTTTTCAACTGCTAAATCCAGATAGTTGTTGGTGAAAAACCAATTCTGGAAAAACCAGTTCAGGTTTTGTCCTGAACCTGCATTCATCGAATTGAAATAATCCCATGGAATAGGATGTTTGCCATTCCAGGTGTTCATATAGTGGTGCAATGCTTTCTTGAAAAGAACGTCGCCCAGCATATCTTTCAATGCCAGGTAAGATAATGAAGCCTTTCCGTACGAATTATTCCCGTAACCTGCACCCGAAACCTGATCTGACATGGAAATCACAGGCTGATCTTCTTCTGTAGATTGATCATTGATGTAGTTGTTTACCCTGAATTTTTTGTAAAAATCATCCGCGGCCTGCTGACCATGTTCAGCGATACCAATTAAGTATTCAAAAGTAGTGGCCCAGCCTTCATCCATGTAAGCGTAACGGGTTTCGTTAATACCCATGTAAAAAGGGAAATAAGTGTGCGCCACCTCATGATCCTGAACCAATTGTGCAAAAACAGGATCGCCGAAGTTAGAATCATTCACCATCATGGGAAACTCCATATCTGCAAAGCCCTGAAAGGCAATTGTTTTGGCATAAGGATATGGAATGCCAGGCCAGTTGTTCGAAAACCAGGATAAGGCATTGATGTTATACTTCACAGAATTTAGAAAATCTTTACCTGTAGCTGGATTATAAGCTGCCTGTGCACTGGCCCTGCGGCCGGTTTTAGCATCTACAACCACACTGCCACCATCCCAAACATAATGATTACTCAACGCAAAAGTAACATCTGTAATGTGATCAACTTTAAATTTCCAGGTATTCCAGTCTTTTTGTACAGTAACTTTTCCGTTCTTTAATTCTTCAGCAGTGGCAATATGAACCACTTCATCTGCTTTATACGATTTTTTTAAACGGGCAGCAATTTCTGGCTGAAGCACTTCATCAGGGTTTAAAAAATCGCCGGTGGCATAAACCACATAATTTTTTGGCGCTTTTACAGTGAAAACATAATCATTAAAATCGTTGTAAAATTCTGCCCTGTCGGTATGCGGAATCCGGTCCCAGCCATTGTAATCATCATATACAGAAATACGCGGATAGCTGTAAGCCACAAAAAATGAATTGGGGTCTATTTGTCCTTCACGACCACTTTCTTTAGATAATGGATAATCCCAGTCTATTTTGACCGTAATTTTCGATTTCGGGTTTAATGGTTTTTTCAGTTTTACGTTTCCAACTGTTCCCCAGCCTTTGCTGTCTATCTTATAGGTTTCCCCATCAACCGCAAAAGCAGAAATATTTAAGCCGCTGGATAAGAAATCTTCGCTTACTGAGCCACTACGCGGTGAAGTAGGCTTATGCAAATTGTTTACGAAACGAATGGCTAATACATTCAGGGTATCATTGCTGTTATTGCTGTATATAATTTCTTCCTGCCCGCTTACTATTTTAGTTTCTGCATCTACTTTGATGTCCATCTGGTAGCGGCCATGATTTTGCCAGTAATTGGGACCAGGCTGCCCATTCATGGAACGTGTTCCCTTTTGATAGGCAGCTTTGATATTTCGGGGCATATAAAGCTCCTGAGCCGAAACGGAATACCAACTCATCCCTAAGATGAGGGCTAGCGAAAATAACTTTTTCATTTTTTCTGAATAATTTGGGCTAAAAGTAAAAAATAATGAATGAATTTATTGAATGAAAGAATGCTTAGATTCAAATGAGTGATATATTGCTCAAATGTGTTATCAACGTCATTACAGCATTCTGTAAATCTAAATCATAAAAATCATGTGCATTTATTTGCATTTGTAATTTTCAGATTTTATCTTCGTTATAATTGAAGCAAGACTATGTAGGAACCAACTATGTAGTCTTGTTTGTTTTTTATAGCGTTTGAAAAAAAATTAATAGAGCAATGACAGAGGTAACGTACTATACACAAGAGGGGTTAGATAAACTAAAAGAGGAAGTTCATTATCTAACAACCACAGGGCGTCAGCTAATATCTAAAGCAATTGCTGAAGCAAGAGATAAAGGTGATTTATCAGAGAATGCAGAATACGATGCTGCGAAAGAAGCACAGGGTTTGCACGAAGCGAAAATCTCCAAATTAAAAAATACACTGGCGAATGCGCGCTTAATTGATGAATCGAAATTGGATTTAACAAAAGTGCTGGCATTATCCATTGTTAAGATTAAAAATGTAAAAAATGGTGCAACTATGACTTACCAGTTGGTTGCCGAAACGGAAGCTGATTTAAAAACCGGAAAAATTTCTGTCAAATCTCCAATAGCTCAAGGTTTATTAGGTAAATCTGTTGGTGAATTCGCTGAAATTGAAGTGCCTGCAGGTAAAATGCAGTTTGAAGTGCTTGAAATATCAAGATAAGCAGATAGCGTTTGGCGGTGAGCGATTATAAAACGCCTATCGCAAAACGCTTACCTCAACACCTTTTCACCTTATACCTTCCACCTTTATGACTATCTTTTCGAAAATTGTTGCCGGTGAAATTCCTGCTCATGTAGTTGCTGAAACCGTAGAGTATTTAGCTTTTTTAGATGTTCAGCCTTTAACTACCGGCCATGTGCTGGTGATCCCGAAAATTGAAGTAGATTACATTTTTGATATGGATGAAGACCTGTTTGTTGGTCTCTGGATGTTTGCTAAAATTGTGGCAAAAGGCGTAAAAACAGCTTTTCCTTGTCAAAAAGTAGGCGTTTCAGTAATCGGGCTGGAGGTACCGCATGCGCATATTCATTTAATCCCAATGAATCATGTCAGCGATATGAACTTTAGCAAAGCGAAACTAAGCCCAAGTCAGGAAGAACTGGCTGAAGCCGCTGAAAAAATTAGGCAGGCCTTGCTGGAAGAATAATATCAGATGATCTATAGTCATTGTGAGGAGGAATAACGAAGCAATCCTCTTCATAAACTCTTCCATGAAAAGATCCTGAATCAAGTTCATGAGGATGAGTTTAAAGAAATGATCTTCATTTTTTCAAATAAGGATTTTGATTTGGCAGGGGAACAAATTCGGTTTCACCGGGAACAGGTTTAAATTTTTGGTCTAACCAATTTTGTTTGGCCTGTTCAATTAAAGCTTTATCCGAAGCCACAAAGTTCCAGTAAATAAATCTTTCCTCCGGGAAAGGTGCACCGCCAAAAATGTAAACCGTTGTATTTTCCAGCATGGTAAATTCACAAAGTTTGGCATCGTTGGCAATTAAAATAAGTCGTGGCTCGAATAGATGTCCGTCGCTTTCAATGCCGCCTTCTAAAATATAAAGGGCACTTTCTCCAAACAAATCATTTCCAATGTTCAGCTTTTGCCTTTTATTACTTTTAATTTCGATAAAATAAAGCGGAGAATAAACCGGAACCGGTGATTTTTTACCAAATGCTTCTCCGGCGATCAATTTTATATTTACGCCATCCTGCTCCCAACCCGGAATCTCATTTTCTTCCACATGAAAAAATTCTGGCTCCATTTGTTCCAGGTCTTTTGGTAAGGCTACCCAGATTTGTAAGCCATGGAGCATTTTGTCTGTATGGCGAAGATATGCCGGAGTTCTTTCTGAATGTGCAATGCCACTTCCGGAGGTCATCCAGTTTACCTGACCAGGTTTAATGATGATAGCTGTGCCCATGCTATCGCGGTGTTCAATCTCCCCTTCAAAAAGAAAAGTCAATGTAGATAAACCAATATGTGGATGTGGTGGGACATCTAAATTTTCATGATCGCTCATGGCTGCTGGTCCCATATGGTCGATGAATGCAAAAGGGCCTACCATTCGCTTTTCTCTGAATGGCAATAACCTGCCCACCATGAAATTGCCAATATTGGCCGGACGTTCTTCTATTATGAGGGAGATATTTGACATGGAATATTTTTTGAAAGCTGAATTTAAGGAAATTCTATCAAAGTCGTCAGAACAAAAAAAGCATCCCATTGCTGAGATGCTTTTTTTGCCTTATAAATAGCAAGTTTATACCAGCTCTGCTAAAGCTTCTTTGCTAAAGCCTTTCAATTCATCCGTACGGTTATTTTTGATTTTCTCTACCCAGTTTGCATCGGATAATAGCGGTCGGCCAACAGCAATTAAATCGAAATCGCCACGATCCATTCTGCGTACCAGTTCATCTAATGAACTTGGTTGTGAACTTTGTCCGGCAAATGCACCAAAGAAGTCACCGTCTAAACCCACAGAACCTACTGATATAGTGGCTTTACCGGTGATTTTTTTCGCCCATCCGGCAAAGTTTAAATCAGATCCTTCAAATTCTGGTTCCCAGAATCGGCGTTGAGAGCAATGTAAAATGTCAACTCCCGCATCAACCAGTGGCGTTAACCATTGTTCCATCTCGTTTTCATTCTTGGCTAATTTGAAATCGTAAGCAGCAGGTTTAAATTGCGATAAGCGAATAATTAAAGCAAAATCTTCTCCAACACGTTTACGCGTTTCTTTAATCACTTCAACAGCGAAACGTGTTCGCTCAGCCAGGGTTTTGCCGCCGTAAATGTCTGTACGGTTATTGGTCTCATCCCAAAAAAACTGATCAATTAGATATTGGTGTGCCCCATGAATTTCTACCGTATCAAAACCTAAAGCTTTTGCATCTGCGGCGGCCTGTGCGAAAGCCGCGATGGTATCGGCAATGGCTGCATCCGTCATTGGTACCCCATTTTCAAAACCAGGCCTTTGTAATGCAGACGGACCTTCAAAAGGTGTACCTGGTGTCCAGCCAGAAGCATGATTTTCCATAATGCCCTGGTGCCAGATTTGCGGGCCCATTTGTGCGCCTGCAGCATGAACCTCATTGATCACTTTTTGCCATCCAGCCAAAGCCTGATCGCCATAAAAATGTGGGATGTTTGGGTCGGCGGATGATGAAGGTCGATTAATCACTGTTCCTTCAGATAAGATTAGTCCTACTTCGCCGGCCGCTCTTTTAGCATAATATTCCGCAACGGCATCGGTTGGAATGCCATCAGGAGAAAAAGACCGCGTCATCGGGGCCATTACAATTCTGTTTTTGGTATTTAATGTTTTTAAGCTGAAAGGCTTAAATAAGCTATCTGTGTTCATATATTTCTGTTTTTATAATGCTGTACCAATAATTTGATTTAACATTTTGATTCCTTCTTCACTGCGTTTGTAGTAAGTCCACTGGCCAACACGTGTCGCCGTAACCAAATTTGCTCGCTGTAAAATGGAAAGATATTCGGAAATGGTACTTTGAGATAAACCAGCCTTCATTTGAATCTGCCCAACACAAACACCAATATTTTCGAAATCAGGATTTAGCTGTTCAGGAAAATTCTCGGCAGGCTCTTTAAGCCAGTTTAAAATCTGTAAACGGGTTTTGTTTGATAAGGCTTTAAAGATTTCTACTTGATCCATAAAACAAAGATATATCGACTTTTCCCGATATACCAATGATAAAGCTGAAGATTACAATTTGATGTTTTTACATTTTAGGTTTATTAAAATTAACTGACAAACATTAGCAGCTGCGCTGCGTTCGGTAAGCAAGTATTTATTGATGCCAGATTAAACCTGATAGCGGGTTGATTTGATCATAATTAAAAAGAAGAATATGAAAAATTTTGAAAAAAATGTAATTCTGATTACAGGAGCAGGAATGGGTTTAGGATTGGCAACTGCATGGGAAGCTGCAGCTTTGGGAGCCAAATTAGTGCTTGTTGATTATAATGAAGAGGCCTTGCAAAAAGCAAAGTCTGACCTGACAAAAGATTATTCCGGATTGGAGGTTTTAACCATTAAAGCCGATGTATCAAAAGAAGAGGAAGTTAAAGCTTACGTTGATGAAACCATTGAGAAATTTGGCCAGATAGATGGTTTTTACAATAACGCGGGTATTGAAGGCAAACAGGCATCCATAACGGAATATGATATCGATATTTTCAAAAAAGTAGTCGATATTAATTTAATGGGTGTTTATTATGGTTTACGTTATGTATTGCCACATATGCAGGAAAGAAAATATGGTAGAATTGTTAATGTGGCATCTGTTGGCGGAATCCGTGGTGTAATGAATCAAATGCCTTATGTAGCCAGTAAGCATGCGGTTTCGGGGATGACCAAAAATACAGCATTAGAATATGCCCAGTATGGAATTACTTCAAATGCCATAGCCCCGGGTGCTATACTCACCCCAATGGTTGCCGAGGCTTTTAAGCAGGTAAACCCCGCTGATCCCCAGGCGGCAGAAAAGGATTATGCACAAGCCAATCCGGCTAAAAGACTTGGATTGCCTGCAGAAGTTGCTAAAGTGGTTTGCTTTTTATTAAGTAAAGATTGTAGCTATGTAAATGGCCAAACCATAGCTATTGATGGAGGGCAATCCAATAGTTACGGGAATGTCTAAATTCTGATGTAAAAAAGAACGGGGATAAATCATACCGACCTATCCCCGTCATCTAAATTAACGCTCTCATATACATAAACAACCAAAAAGATGATTTATTATACCTGAGTGAAAATTTTTTTTATTTTTTTGCTGCAGGCTTCTTGGCTGCTGCTTTTGGTTTCTTAATTTCTGCTGAAGCATCTGCTGGTTTTTCAACTTTTGCTTTAGCAGGTGCTTTAGTTTTTTTAACTTCTGCAACTGGCTCTTCTGTGGCTTCGGCCTTCTTTTTAGCAGGTGCTTTCTTTTCCTTTACTGCTGCAGCCGGCGCATCTTCTGCTTGTACTTTCTTTTTCGCCGGTGCCTTAACCTTTTTAGGTTCAGCAATTGCTTCAACAGCCTCCGCCTTATTTTTGACAGGTGTTTTAGTTTTTTTTGCTTCCGTAACGGGTTCTTTAATTTCTTCCTTTTTTACTTCTGCCGCTTTAGGGGCATCCGCATTTTGCAGGTAGTTGGCTAAAACCTGTTTCAAATAAATCTCTGGCTTAGGCATGTTGATGATAGAACCCTTTTCTTTATCCTGAGATTGCTTGATGTAAGCTGATTTGATTTTACCCCAATCTTTAGAGTAAAGTCTGATAAACATTTCAACGAATTGTTCATCTGTATATTTTTTAGGCAACCTACCCAGCACTGCCTGAATTTTTTCTTCTTTTTTATGTAATACCGCCATCGATTTTATTTTGTGTAAAGATAGCCTAAAATTATGATTTTCAGTTTTAGGGATTTTTTAAGCTGATTTACCAGTGATTATCTTTAATTGATCATCCTTCGATATCAAGATTTTATGAAGATCATGGGAAAAAAGAATGATATTGAAGGGGAGCAGGCCATTGTTAAAACCTGTGATGTTATGGCCTGCCTAAACTATTTTTTCTTCCAGCCCTCTTTCATTTTTTTGTAGGCCTTTCTACTCACTTTAGATTTCTTTTTCGAACGGGATTTTCCCTTCTTTTTCCGGGCGTTGATATTGTTCACCAGGGAGTTTTTTACACCAAGCTTGTTCTTTTTAGTACTGCCTTTTTTCTTTTTATCTTTCTTTTTGCCACCTTTTTTCTTCGTTGTTTTTTTCTTTTTCTCTTTTGCCATGATGTTATCGGGTTAGTTCAATGGATAACATCAAATCATATTAAAAAGTTCGGGCGTAAACGTAGCGGTTTACCATAAAGCCTTTCGGTAAACAGACTTAATTCAGAAGGATTAGCAAACTGGTTAAATTAAAAAAGTTGACCATCAGCGGTATCGCTTCCAATCAACTTTAAATCTATTCAGAAATTAGTTATTATTTAAACACTGTTTTGATAGCATTTCCAACCTCGTGCCCGGCTGCGGCTTTAAAATCAAAACCCAGTAGTTCAGATATGGTTTGTGCCAGTTGTTTGTGGTAAATTGTTGTTGATGTTTTTATTTCTCCGTTTGCAGGTGTGTCTGGTCCTAAAATGGCAAACCACGTATTTTCAGCTCCTTTAACATTTGCGCCATGGTCACGCCATTGATCCATGGGTACCTCTCCGCGGCCGTGATCGCAGGTGATCAACAGTGTCGTATTGTTTTTATAAAACGGATCTGCCTGGATCATTTCCCATAGCGTTTTAATATAGCCATCTTCCTGTTTGGCCCTGTCGAGGTAAAATTTATAATTGCCTGCATGTGCCATGTCATCGGTTTCATCAAAAGCCATATACATTACCCTTGGTTTATATTGCTTCAGGTATTCCTTACTAAATTCATAGGTAATAAAATCCAGTCTGGTAGAATCACCGAGGTAATGCGGAACATGATGTTGAAGTTCGTTCAGGTATTTTAATCGTGCATTTGCATCATTGTTTTTCAAATCTGCATAGCCGGAGTATACTGGCAGACCAGAACGGCCGGTATTCAAAATTTGCGGAAAACGTTCCCATGATGAAAACGACACTACTTTACCTTCAAAGCCTTTTTGCTTATTCAGAAATTCCAGCACATTCAGGTTAGGATTGGCAATGGCATCATTGGTATTCATCCTGACATCAGGGAAGCCTGTAAAAAGCTCATTGTAGCCAGGATAGGAAAAACGATAAGGATTGGATAACTCTTCTTTATTGCCCAAATCCCGGTTACCATAAATCTGCCCCTCTTTTGCGATGGTGTTCCATAAAAATGGGAAAAGTAGTTTTCTTCGGTCATCCGGAGCGGCAGTCCAGTATTTTTTTCTTATTTCCTCCTTGTCTTCCGTGTATTTTGAACCGATCAGAGCAGAATCAGCCCCTCTGAATACTTCCTGCCAGCGCATTCCGTCAAGGGTAACAATTAACAGGTTTCTTGTTTTCCTGGCCTGTGCAAAGGAAAATGTTGCACTTATGGTTAAGGCAACAATTAATATAAGCTTATTCATATGATGGGTTGGAGGGTAAAGGCAAAGCCAATAGTTGGCCTTGCCTGAATGGATATTATTTTAAAATCCACATGATGCCATTAATGTCATCATTGCCATTAAACTGAGAGGCAATGGCTGCCTGATAATTTTTAGCATTGGCAGTGCGTTCTGCGGAAGGGTATTTAAAACGTTGCGCAATGCGGTTTCCGTTTCCTGTTCCCGGGCCGGTTGTAAAAGCTGGAATTCCGGTACGGCGGTAAGTGAAATAAGATTCTAAACCAGCATGTCTGAACAAGGCCAGGTATTTCTGCTGCAAAATTTGTGTAATACCTGTTGTGCCGGCTGCATACTTTACTGTAGCCTGGTTATAATAGGTATTAAAATCAACCGGGATAATAAAGGTATCATAATTGGATGTGTTGGTTACATCTGTTGATCCGGGGCGATAGAAATATGCGGTATAGTTGCCCGTTTCAGGAATGCCATAAGCACTCATCGAGGCTTTTATGCCGGCAATATAATAGGTTTCAGCGTTTCCAGCCGCCCATCCTCTATTAATGCCTTCTGCAATGTTAAACATGAGTTCGGCATAGCCGATCTGTATGCTTGGCTCACCGGTATAAGTAGAATAAAAACGTTTACGGTTGAGGAAAGAATATTTTTGTAAACCGGCATTGTTATACATTACACCTAAATCCAGGCCTGCATCTGCACCAACAAAAGAAGCAAAATCCGTAGCGCTTTGCTTAGCATTATCCACTAAATCTCTTGCGGGTTCGGCAGTGGCATAAACCCTCGGGTCTTTTAAACGGGTAAGTAAACTGATATAAGTTGCTGATGAATTTTTTCTGGATCCGCTTTGCCCGAAATTATTTGGGTTTTGAGGGTAATAATTGTTCGGGGCTACAAAGGTGTATTGCAGGTTATCTGCAGTACCAGTCATTAAAGGGTATTTAGTAGGATTGTTGATGATACTGGCAAACTGCGTCATCACATTCAGATCTGTATCCGCTGTTTTTTTGCTTAATTGAAGCAATAATCTGATTCTTAATGCATTTACCGTTTTTTGCCATTTACTCAGGTCATTGTTGAAATAGATATCATTGCTGAGTGTTGCGCCGGCACCAGTGCCAAAATTAGCCGGGTTTTTAATTAGCTGATCCAAATCGCTATTGGCACTTTCCAGCCAGGCCAGCGATTGCTGCATTACTGTTTTTTGTGAATCATATCCGGGTTCCAGCGCATCCAGGCCCTTTAGTGCCTGCGTCATTGGAATATCACCCATTTCCAAACTCATTTTACTGAAGAAATAGGCTTTAAAAAATTTACCCAATGCTTCATAAGGATTAATGCTGGCACCACCGGTAGCTGCAGCACGTTGCTCCATTTCCACTACGTTTTTAAGTGCGGTATAATAATCATCACCACTACCCAAATCATAACGGTTATTGCCATAGTAATCATAATTGTTCAGGTAATACTGGCTATAGGTTTCTTTTGAACCATCTGGCAGGTCTGGTAAATTATTTAATACGCCATTTAACAAAAGGGCCGCAGAAACGGAATTGGGTTTATTGGTGTTTTTAGTGAGCTCTTCAAAGCTTTTTTTACAACCTGTTACCAGGGTGATGAGCACCAGGGGCAACAGGAATATATAGGCTGTTTTTTTCATGATCTTTTATGTTGTCAAGGTTAGAAAGAAGCGTTTAGGTTGATGCCAAAACTGCGGATAGTTGGCGACTGTAAACCGGTTGAGGGCGTGGCATAATTATACTGATCAAGGTCTACATCCTTAAAGCGTTTATCTTTATAGAAGTACAATAAATTCCGGCCATACAACGATAATGAAGCTTTTTTAATAAAGGTTTTTTCCAGCAATTCTTTAGAAAATTCATATCCGAGAGTTACTTCGCGCAGCTTGGTAAATGTTTTACTCATCAGGTTAGCCTCGTCTACCCCGTAATATTTACTGACATAATCCTGTACAAAGGCCACCTGTGTGTTCGGAGCGTATTGTAAGGCTGCATAATTAAGCACGGCGCCAGTATTGGAGTCATAATTAATTGAAGCGCCGTTAGCAATCACTACACCTTCTCCAACGTAAGTGCCATTATAACCTTTCTTTCCAAAATTTGACCAATCCTGGTATCTGGCGGCACCTAAAGCACCTTCTGCAGTTTCTGCATTTGAACCACCACGCATGGTTTTGTTGTGCATGTAATCAACAATTACACCACCAACATTCCCATCAAACTGGATGCCCAGGCTTAGGTTTTTATATTGGAATTTATTGTAAATGCTCCAGTTAAATCTGCCGATTTCGTTACCCAGAAACTGGGCTGTTGGGTTAACTAATGGTTTGCCTGCCGCATCATTGATGATTTTTCCATCCGGTGTTCTTACAAATGCGCTTCCATATAATTTATCTGTACGGTCTCCTGCTTTAAAGAAGGTAGCATAAATGCTTTGGCCCTGCGGAAGTTCTTTATAAACTTCTTTGTAAGTAGCAATATTGGTTAGGATATTCCAGCTAAAGCCGTCTGCCTGCTTAAAAACATCACCGCTTAATGAGCCTTCGTATCCGGTTTTCTTCGTTTTAAGCGCATTCAGGTATTCAATGGTGTAACCTGTAGCCGTTGAAATGGCATTTGGTAAAATTCTTGGCCCATCAATATACTGGAAGGCTGTTCCACTAAAAGTTAACCTGTTTTTAAGAAACCTGATGTCAAAGCCTTCCTCATAATTTACACGCGTTGAGGTTTTAATCCCATTCTGATATAAATAATCAGAAGCGTAACCTGCGGTTTGACTATTATAAGGTTTGCTCGTGGCGTAGGAAGTATTTAAAGAATAATCAGGTCCATTGTATGGAGAGCTATATGTCGTGCCATAGCCCAGTGGGTTGTTAAAAAGTGATGCACCCGTGCTGCCACCCAAGGCCGTAATGGAACTGAATGGGGCAGGACCTATGGTGGTAGAAGTGGCATCAGATCGAATATTGGAGTATGATGCCCTGGCTTTTAAAAAGCTGATAAACGCTGGCATTTTAACATAATCAGAGATTACTGTTGCTGCTGATAAGCTTGGGTAATAATAGGTGGTTGGAACCTGAAAGGCAGAAGATTTATCTAAGCGGCCTGTGCTTGAAATCGTTGCATATTTGCCTAAGCTTAAATCCAACGAATAATAGGCACTTAATACCCGCATGCCAGAGTTGAAACTGGTAGACTGGATTGGATTTTTAGAGTTGCTGAAAGCATAAACTTCAGGAACATTCAGGTAATCGGTAGAGGTCCAGCTGGAATTATAAGACATGTTGCGCATGTTTCCGCCGATTAAACCAGAAATATTCAGGAATTTTTTAATGGTATAATCGTAATTTACCATCAGCTCCGTGTTGTTATCGAATAAGTCGCGGCGATCTTCACGGTAATCCCCTTCATTGCCTTCACGTCCGTAAGGATGGGCAGAAAAAGGCATTTTCTCTGTGCGCAGGATATTGTAGGTATCAACCTGCGAGCGCAAGGTGGCATTCAGGTTCGTGTTGATTTTGTAATTGGCTAAAAGGTAGCCGGTGGTATTTGTTTTATAGTGGCCACGTGTCCATTCTTTCACCATAAACCAGGGATTGTGGTAACGGGTATATTCTGCAAATTGTTGTTGAATCCCTTCTTTACCCGGTTGCCAGATGGCTTTAATATCAGGTGCGTTCACATCCCAGTCTGCCCCAGTCCAGATGGCCATGTTGTAAATTAAACTGTTTGGGCCATATTGTACATCTGGAAAATTATCAGTGGTTTGGCGGTTGAAGTTAACATTACCTTCAAATTTCCAGCGTGGGCTGGGGTTGAATGAAGCATACATGTTGACATTGGCAATATCCAGGTATTGCTCAGGAATGTAACTGTCCTGGTGTTGTTGCGAAGCAGAAAAACGGATGGTATGGTTTTCGCCGTTGGAGGTTAAGGCGATATTGTTATTCGTTTGAACTCCGGTGCGTAAAAAGTTATTTAAGTTATTTGCACCCCGCGCGGTATAAGGTGTTGGCTGGCGTACACCGTTCACGATAGGGCTGTCATATTGTGCAATTAATTGTCCGTTGAAGTATGGCCCCCAAATGTCATAATCAGAATCTACACCCCCCGGTGCGCCACCTTTACCATCAACAAACTGATAAAAAGTATTTTCACCCGCCCCATAAGCATGCTGTATTCTTGGGAAGGCCAAAAACCCCTTGTTGATGACCGTACTGCTGTTCACATCAATGGTTAAGCCTTTTTTGTTTTTGTTGCCTTTTTTGGTGGTAATCAGAATGGCACCATAAGATGCCCTGTTGCCATAAAGTGCGGCTGCAGCGGGACCCTTTAATACTGTATAGGTATCAATATCATCCGGACTGATATTATAGGTATCTGTATTGATGGGGAAACCATCCACCACATATAAAGAAATGGTATTTCCGCGAATGGCTACATTTGGCGAGCCTAATAATTCAGCAGAAGGACCTACTGATAATCCGGCCACTTTGCCAATTAAGCCGGTTACCGGATTGGGATCACGCGCCAGGGTAAGATCATCTCCCTGAACGGTAGATACGGCATAGCCAATTTTACGGTTATCCTTTTTTACACCTAAAGCCGTTACCACAACTTCATTAAGTGTTTGGTTATTCCCTTGCAGCGTGATGGTCAGCGGGTTCGTACTGTCAATAATGGTCGCTTCCTGGCTGTTGAAACCTACAAATTGAAACTGAAGTGTTTGACCGATATTTGCTGATAAGATAAAGCGGCCATAATTATCAGTAGTTGTGCCAACTTTAGAATCTTTGATCATGACAGTTACTCCGGGAAGAGGCTGATTGGTCTCATCATTAACCACACCTGAAATCTTGGTTTGTGCCAGTAAAATTAGCGGAGAAAGGAAGCACATCACCAGGAGTGCGAGCCTTTTTAAATTGGGGTAAAAAGCATCCATAATTGCCAAATAATTTGATTTAATATTATTTGGCAATACTAAACTTTGTTTATTATTTGTAAACTAATTTTAAGTTATCTAAACTTTAAAAGTTTGTTTACTGATCATTAACAGATTTCAGTTTTGGTAACTAAATCAATACAATTAGGTTAAGATGATTTAACACCAAAGCAATAATTCCTATTTACGATGGCTTAAATGTGTTATGGCAAGCGCCTTAAGCTGATCTAAATTATTGATCGGGATCGCTGTTAATTTCGCTTCATCATCCCAAAAACGCATGCGGATAATAATATCAAGATCAGGATCAGCTTCAAATGCAGCTGCTTCGGCTGCATGCATTGGTCCGCCTTGAAAGCCTAAAGTAATGCGACTGGCCGGAGAGAGCTTGTCAAAATATTCGGGATATTTATAAGTGAGATAGCGTTTAGCAATCACATGTCCGTTTACCAGTTTGGCCAAACGCGGGGAGAAACCACGTGCCAGCAGGTAATCAGCTCCGATCTGCTCATGATTTACATTACCCATGCCATCCATGCTTCCCACTGCTGAACCTGCTGCACATAAATGTCCGATATCATGAAAGAAAGCTGCAAGTACAACTTCATCATCATAGCCTTCTGCAAGTGCCAGGTTTGCTGCCTGCGACATGTGCTCCAACTGGGAAACAGGTTCTCCGATGTAATCATCATTTCCATATGCCTCATATAAAGCGAACACTTCATCAGCAATAAGCTGAGGATTTAAGGGTTTTTCTGTCATGCGATCTAAAAAAACGCAAATAAAAGCAATTCATGTTAGCACAGAATTAAATTTTTGTGACCTTCTTACTTGATACTAAAATATTTTAAAAGCCTTGCCATGCTAAAATTTATTCTCTAATTTCCGCCCTTACAAAAATCAGATCGATGGAAGATGATGTACTGATACAGATCAGTAACCGTATTAAAGACAGGCGACGTGAGAAGAATATTACGGTGCAGGAACTTGCCTCCAGGGCAAATGTTAGCAAGGGATTAATTTCGCAGATTGAAAATAGCCGTACTGTACCATCTTTAATCGTACTCATTGATATTATTAAATCTTTAGAAATTGATTTAAACATATTTTTCAAGGATATTAAATACAATGGCAAGGAGTTTCCACTTTTGATCCGCCGTAAGGAAGCTTACGAGCATTTTGAAAAGGAAGATGCTATAGGTTTTAATTACCAGCGCATCTTTACACAATCTATTAAGAAATCAACCATAGATATCGTTATTCTCGATTTGGAACCCGGTGCCCAAAGACCGCAGATCCAAACGGAAGCTTTTGAATATAAGTACATCTTAAACGGGTGTATTGATTACCATTTTGGGGAGGAGGTGTATAGCCTGAAGCAAGGTGATTCTATGCTGTTTGATGGGCGTATGGCGCATACCCCAAAAAATTTGGGTAAAGAAAAAGCCAGTATGCTGGTGATCTATTTCTTTGAAGAAATCAGCTAAACTTAAATTTATCTTAACATTAAGGTAGTTTTGTAATAATAAACTAAGTTTAATTTTGCTAAACAAAAGATTTAGCAATGTCCATTAAACTCGTAGTGTTTGATATGGCCGGTACCACGGTCAAAGATGAAAATAAAGTTACGCAAACTTTCAAAAGTGCCTTACATCAGTATGGTTATGATGTTCCTGATCACATCATCAACCCTTTAATGGGCTATAAAAAAATAGTGGCGATTACCAAAATGCTCCACTTATATGAAGCTGATGCTTCGAAGATTACACCAGTTCTTATTGATCAGATCCACGAGACCTTTGTACGCCTGATGATTGAATATTATCAGCAGGCCGATTTTCTGGAGGCCTTACCAAATGCAGCGTCAACGCTCCTGGCCTTAAAAAAAGCAGGTATTCAGGTAGGCATCAACACGGGTTTTTCAAGAGATATTGCCGAAGTGATTATTAAAAGACTCGAATGGCGGGAGAAAGATATATTTGATTACCTGGTTTGTTCGGACGAAGTAGCAGAAGGTCGCCCCAATCCAGGGATGATTAACCGTTTGCGGCAGCTGGCCGGTATTGCTGAAGCAGATGAGGTGGCGAAAGTTGGTGATACCGAAGTGGATATCCGCGAGGGGCAGAACGCAGGTTGTAAATATGTCATTGCGGTAACCACCGGTGCTTTTACCCGTGCCGCGCTGGAGCCCTACCATCCCACGCATATTATTGATAACATTGCTGATGTGCTTGGCATCGTTTTATAAATAATCGCGATGGGCTTAGCAAAAATTTTACGGGCAAAGATAGCCCATTGGCCTTATGCCCTTACGTCGGTTATATCGGCTTTGGCTGCTTTTGGGGCCTATTCATCTATGTATGCCTTCCGCAAGGCCTTTGCTGCAGGTACATACGCGGGGCAGCAGTATTTTCATATTGATTATAAAGTATGGCTCGTTATTTTTCAGATTGTAGGTTATACACTGAGTAAATTTTATGGCATCCGTTTTATTGCCGAACTTAAGAGTAAGCGCAGGGGGGCTACCATACTGCTGCTGGTAGGTATTTCGTGGCTGGCTTTGCTGGGCTTTGCCCTCGTACCGGCACCCTACAATATGCTGTTTTTATTTATGAATGGTTTCCCTCTGGGTTTAATATGGGGTCTGGTATTTGGCTATCTGGAAGGTCGCCGTTCTACCGAATTTATGGCTGCGGTATTATCCATAAGCCTTATTTTCGGTTCAGGTTTCGTAAAAACAGTTGGCCAAACGCTTCTGCACGCTTACCATGTAAATGAATACATGATGCCATTTTTAACGGGTGCATTATTTGTAATCCCGATTATATTTTTTGTCTTACTGCTCGAACTCATGCCGCCGCCTACAGAAAAAGACCGGCTTCTGCGCACTGAACGTAAGCCCATGACGGCTTCAGAAAGAAAACAATTTATCAGTCGCTTCCTGCCCGGCATTATCCTTACTTTAATCATCTATGTTTTGCTTACGGTGATGCGTGATGTGCGTGATAACTTTGAAGTGGAAATCTGGAACAGCCTGGGGATTACCGATAAGAACATTTATGCGAAAATAGATAGCCGGATTTCGATCATTGTACTGGTTGCCATGAGCTTGCTTTTTCTGATCAAAAGAAATTTAAAAGCCTTCAGTATTATCCACCTCTTCATTATAGGGGGCTGCATTTTAATTGGCGTATCCACCCTTATGTTCAGTTTACACATGGTTGGCCCCGTAGCCTGGATGACAATGGCTGGCCTAGGGCTCTATCTGGGTTATGTGCCTTATAATGCCATCTTTTTTGAACGGATGATTGCCACCTTTCATTATAAAAGCAATGTGGGTTTTGTAATGTACCTGGCCGATTCTCTGGGCTACCTGGCCAGTGTAAGTGTATTAATCGTGAAAGAATTCGGAAAGCCGGATATCAGCTGGGGGAATTTTTTTAGAGAAGGTATAATCCTGGTCGCCGTTATTGGAGGCCTTTGCAGCATCTTATCCTTAATTTATTTTTTTCAATCTGCACGCAAGGGCACTTCTGCTGCGGCAACACCGTTAAAATTTTCAACCATATGAATCAACCATCTGCCATCGTTATTGGAGCCGGCATTGTAGGTTTGGCCACCGCCCGGGCACTTGCCATCAGGGGATTTGAAGTAACCGTATTTGAACGTCACGAGCATGCAGTTGGTGCATCTATCCGCAACTTTGGGATGGTGTGGCCAATAGGACAACCTACGGGCCCCCTTTTTGAACGTGCAATGTTATCCCGCAGCATCTGGAAACAAATTTGCATGGAGGCCGGTATCTGGCATGATGAGGTAGGTTCCTTACACATCGCCAATAGCGATGATGAACTTGCAGTGATGACTGACTATGTAGAAATGAATCAGGCTTATCGCGATTGTACATTGCTTACACCTCAACAAACTTTAGCCAAATCAAACGGCGTAAATCCTGCTGCGTTAAAAGGCGCCTTGTGGAGCGGGATGGAAATGATTGTAGAAGCCCGCGTAGCCATTGGTAAAATAGCCGGTTATCTGGAAGAAAAATATGGGGTAAATTTTCACTGGAATACAGCCATTAGCCAGGTAGAAAATTCAACTGTAAAATCAGGATCACGAAGCTGGCAGGCTGATGAAATCTTTATTTGCAGTGGTGCCGAATTTGAAACCCTATATCCTGAAATTTTTATGCAGCAGGGCATTACCAAATGCAAATTGCAAATGTTACGCATCATCAGTCAGCCAGAGGGCTGGCGTATGGGGCCGGCATTGTGCGGAAGCCTGAGTATGATCCATTATCCCGGGTTTCACGCCACACCATCTCTATCCCAGCTGCGTAAACGTTACGAAGTGGAATATGCAGAATATTTGAAATGGGGCATCCATGTAATGGCCGCCCAAAACCATACCGGAGAAATTACCATCGGCGATTCGCATGAGTATGGCCTGGTTCATGATCCTTTCGACAAGGATTTTATCAACCAGCTGATTATAAAATATTTAAAAACCTTTACTCATTTTAAAGATAACAGCATCATCCAAACCTGGAATGGCATTTATCCGAAAATGAAAAACGGCGAAACCGAATTGGTTATGGCGGTAGCACCAGGGGTAACCATCATTAATGGTTTAGGTGGTAATGGCATGACTTTATCTTTTGGATTGTGTGAGCAGGTAATCGGTGCACGGTTTAGTTCACAAACCTTGTAGGTTTTATAATCTGTAAGGTTTAATGTGGTTATAACTGCTTCATTAACTCTAAAAATTATTTCATGAAGATTTGCTTGATACATTGTATTTGTTCAGGAATTAAAAATTAATCATCATGCTAATTGATAAACTTCTACCAGGCTATTTAAAGTTTACATAATTAAAGTTAGATTTTATCGGTTGGTGTCTCACCAACCGAAACCTGACACCGCTTCAATTAATCTCTAAAATGAGTAAGTATTTTAAAGTTATCAATCCCGTTTTCATAAAAACCAGCACTACTCCAGGTATAATCTTCTATAGATTCGCATAAATTCCATTTTTCCTTAGTTGGATTTTCATGTATATAATCTAATTTCTGAATTAATATACCTTCAGAACTTAAGGGGATAGCCAAAGGGTCTCGCTTCCAAAACTGGTAGTTACGGTCTTCTTTTATTGATCTATATTTCTTAAGTAAATTTGGTGAATGAGTTATTAAATGTTTTCTAAATTGATGGGCGGTAAATTTTGTGAAACTTGCTGCAGGACTTTCTTTCCCATTTAGCTTTAACATATTCCAGATGAGATGGATATGATTAGGCATAATAACATAACCATAAATCTCTATTAATTTCTGTTGAGTTAGATACTGAAGAGAATTAATAACAATCATCTTAAAATGATCATCTGCCAGTAAGTGATCAAAATGGCAGATAGTGTCTGTGTAGAAATAAGGATAATTATAATCCATTTGTCCCTGTCTTTTGTGAAAAATACTCATAATACTTTTTTTAGATTAGAGGGACAATAAAAGCAATATAGGATTTTTCAGGTTAATATTTCGGTTGGTGAGACACCAACCGATAGGTAAAGTTTATGATGGTTTTTATAGACAAGTAAATTTTCCTTCTAATTTTTTCGCTAATTCATTGGTAATTAATCCATCGATAGCAAATGATATTGAAAGTGTTGAGGTTTTGTACGGTGATGAGAGCATCCCCCTATGATTTTACGCCTGTTTCAAGATTTGACGAAACTGAAAGACATATTTATGCTTCTAAAAATGAATATCCATTACAATTTGGATTAAAAATTGCATTTAAAAATGGTATTATAGTTTATAAAGTAATTTCCTTTTAGTGATCGGTTTTTTAAATTAGATTTAAACAAAAACGGCCAATAAATTAATATTGGCCGTTTACTATTAAACTATTTAATTTACTTTTTCTCAGCGGCATATTTGTCGCTAAACTTCTTATCCAGCTGCTTGTGCAAATTATCCAGATTAATATCCCTGCCCTGAATAAAAGCCTGTTCTACTTTGTTGGTTCTCATATCTAGCGCATCACCTGCAGAAATAAAGAATGTGGCGTCTTTGCCTGTTTCAATGCTTCCGGTGGTTTTATCAACGCCCATTACTTTTGCGGCGTTTAAGGTGATGGTAGATAATGCCTTTTCTTTATCTAATCCCCAGGCGGTAACGGTACCCGCCATAAAAGGCAGGTTGCGTTGTTGCCAGTAACCATCAATACTTAATGCCACATTTAAACCTGCATTAGCCAAAATAGCTGCATTTTTATAAGGCATGTTCACATCATCATCGTTATTGTTTGGCAGGGCATGAGGTTGTTTAACCACCAGGCTGATGTTGTTTTCTTTTAAAAAATCGATCACCAGGTAAGCTTCATCAGCACCCGTGATTACAGGCGTAATGCCATATTTCTTGGCAAAGTTAACTGCCGCAACAATATCCTTCTGACTATCGGCTGTAATAAATAATTTTTCCTCACCTGAAAATACTCTTTTCATGGCTTCGAAACGGGTATTAATCACTTCAGGTTTGCCCAAATTAGCATAAGCCTTTGCTTCAGCAAAGAAAGAATTTAACTGATTAATAGAATTTGCCGTTCTTTCGGCCAATGCTTCTGGCGACAATTGCGGTCTGCCAAACCCTCCGAAACCACCTCTAAAACGTGGCGTAACCGGCCAGGTCATGTGCATGGCATCATCTTTTCTGAGTGCTGCATCTTCCCAGTTCCAGGCATCCAACTGTACCACTGATGAGCTTCCGGAAATGATTCCGCCTTGCGGAGTAGGTTGCGCCATTAAAACACCATTGCTCCTTAAAGTTGCAGGTACCTTTGAATCGGTATTATAAGCCACAATGGAGCGGATGTGAGCATTGAAATCACCGATCTCCTGAAAATCGAGGGTTGCTTTCACCGCTTCAATTTCTGTTAATCCTAAATTGGTGGTAGCAGCGATAAAACCTGGATATATATGTTTTCCGTTGGCAGAAATCTGGGCGACATCACCTTGTGGTACTTGTCCGTTGGCTGTAACAGAAACAATTTTTCCATTACTAAAAATGATGGTTCCATTTTCGATGACGTTGCCATTGCCAACATGTACTGTTGCGCCTGAAATAGCAATGGTTTTGCTTTGTTTTTTAGCTGGCGAAATGTTTGCCTGCGCAAAACTCATCAGACTTGTTGCCGAAAAAGCCAGACTTAATAAATAGGTTTTCATATTAGTGTGCATGTTCGTTCTCGGTTAGTTCTGCTGAATAATTTTCTAATGTTTCGCAATTATATAAGCGAGGAGCATCGCCTGTGGGGCGTTGCATTTTTCCACCTTTACTTTTACTTTCCAGCATTTTCTGGATTAAACGTGCTTTTTCTGCTTGTTGAGATTTAATCAGCTGCGCATCTTTTTCAATGTCCCAGTAAGCAATCCCATCAACAAAAGTCTTCTCCGCTTTGGCATAAATAGAAAGTGGATTAGCCGTCCAGATCACTACATCTGCATCTTTGCCTGCCTTTAAGCTGCCTACCTGATCAGCTATGTGAAGCATTTTAGCCGGGTTCAACGTCACAAATTTCAAAGCATCTTCTTCCGGAACGTTACCGTATAAAACTGATTTTCCGGCTTCCTGATTTAAGTGACGTGCCATCTCTGCATCATCAGAGTTGAAAGCGGTAGTTACACCCACATTGTGCATAATTTTTCCGTTGTAAGGAATGGCTTCAGCCACCTCATTTTTATAAGCCCACCAATCTGAGAAAGTAGAGCCTGCAATACCATGTGCCTTCATTTTATCGGCCACTTTGTAACCTTCCAAAATGTGCGTAAATGTGTTGATTTTGAATCCTAAGCTATCGGCAACATGAATTAACATATTAATTTCGCTTTGTACGTAAGAGTGACAGGTAATAAAACGTTTGTTGTTCAATATTTCTACAATCGCATCCAATTCCAAATCTCTGCGAACGCTATTGCCTTTAACCGACATGGCTTTTGCATATTCTTTAGCTCGGGTAAATTCATCCACAAAAGTCTGTTCTACCCCCATCCGCGTTACCGGGAAACGGGCACCTGTACCGAAGTTACTTTGCTTTACGTTTTCACCCAAAGCGAATTTGATGAAGCCATCAGCACCGGCAAATTTTAATTCTTCCGGTGATTTACCCCAACGCAGTTTAATTAATTGCGACTGACCACCAACCGGGTTTGCAGAACCATGCAAGATATGTGAAGTGGTTACACCACCAGCCAGCTGGCGATAAATATTCACATCCTCAGAGTTGATGATGTCGGCAATACGAACTTCTGCAGATACCGATTGTGCCCCTTCATTAATGCCGCCACTACCCGCAATGTGTGAGTGTTCATCAATAATGCCGGCAGTGATGTGCTTGCCTGTGGCATCGATTACTTTTGCACCACCAGCCGAAAGGTTTTTACCTACTGCCTTGATTTTTCCGTTTTCTAAAAGTACATCGGCATTTTGAAGAATACCGTCTTTTTCATTGGTCCAAACGGTACCATTCTTAATTAAAACAGTTTCCTGTTTTGGTAATTCTGTAGCACCAAAGGCACCAAAAGGGTAAATTACCGATCCAGCTGCAAGGCTTGGTTTAGGCTCATCTTTCTTTGGCGTCTCTTTGCCCGCCTCTTTATAAGTCGCCGTAAATTTTCCTGTTGATCCATCAGCCAATGCAGATTCACCTTTAATGGTAATTGGATTTGCAGAAGTAATGTAGCCGCTTAAACGAACATCACCTTTAGGATTTTTCTTTAAATTAAAATTAATGCTGACCCAATCGCCATTTCTGGTGAAAGTGGCTGTAGTTTTAACACTATCTGTACCAGTTCTCTCGATGGCTGCGGTTGACCCACCACCAGTTCCGGTAATTTTTAAGGTTAAGGCACCCACACCATCAACATTCAGATTATAGGTTCCACGAACATCACTTACATCCATTTTATTTACAATGAAACGTTTGCCCTGTACCCAGTTTTCGAAAATGATGTTTCCGTTTTTGAAAAGGTTATCTGATGAAATCAGGAAGTTGGCCACTTTGCCTTTTTCTAATGAGCCAACCTTATCATTGATGCCTAAAAGTTCTGCAGGAATAGTGGTGACTGCTAGTAGGGCTTGCTTTTCAGTTAAGCCATTTTCAATTGCCGTGCGGATATTCGCCCAGAAATCTCTGCTACTTTCTAATCCAAATGCTGTTAAGGCAAATTTAACGCCCGCTTTTTCTAAAACTGCCGGATTAGTAGGTGCCAGTTCCCAGCCTTTCATTTGGGCTAAAGTTAAATTTCTGGCTTCAGCAGGATCTTCCACATCATAAGCTTTTGGGAAGGCCAATGGAATAATTAAGCTTGCACCTGTTGCTTTAACCTCATTAATGCGTTGATATTCGTCTCCTCCGGATTTGATGATGTACTTTTTGCCAAATTCTTTGCCGATTTTATCTGCACGGAGTACGTTTGCCCAACCATCTACCTCAAATATTTGTGGAAGTGCTTGTTGTTTAGCAAACTCATCTAAAGATATATTATATTCCGCTTTTTGTTTGCTATACCACTGGGCATCATAATAGGTTTGGCGCAGTAATGCAATTGAACCCATTAAAGATGTTGGGTAATCATTTGATGACGTCCCTTTATTGAAGGAATAATTTGCTGCAGTTTGATCTTTTAGAATTAAGCTGTTGTCTGCATCTTCATTTAAGGTTACGGCTGCAGAAACACCTCTGGCAATCCCATCCCGGTTAATGACGTTAACACTGCCGAAGCCTACTTTACGTAATTCATCAGCTTTTTTGCTGTCAGCAGAAAAAACATTCTTAACATAAGTTTCAGGTTTGATGGCTTCATTCCAGCCATAAGCCCCTTTTTTAGTTGAAACAAATATCGATTGTCTTTGTGCACCAAATCCGCGTGGTTGAGCAGCCGCTTCTGTAATGCCATAACTGGTAAAGGCATCAATTAAAGAAGGATAGATAAATTTTCCTTTCAAATCTACGATCACGTATCCTTTTGGTACCGATAATCCGGCGCCCACCGCCTGAATAGTCTGGCCTTTAATTAAAAGTGTAGCATTTGTTAAAGTTTGGTTGGCATTAACTACGATTGTTGCGTTGGTAAAAGCAAACATTCCAGGCCTGGTATCATATGAACCATTTACAGGAAAGGTAGTTTGCTGAGCAAATACGAATGTAGTAGAAAATACCAGCCCAATGGCGAGTAAAATTTTCTTCATAATAAGTTTAGGGGTTTAATTTTGTTTAAAACTAATATAAATAAGCGTTGAATATGTTCAATAACCTATTTTTTACAATTAATGTCTATTTTTGAGGAAACATATTTGAATTAAAATGTATAGTATCTTAAAATCTGCGCACTCCGGATGGCGCTACATCGTATTAATTTTATTATTGGTGGCTGTTATCAATGCATTATCTGGCTGGTTTGGTAAAAAAACGTATACTGAAGGTAATCGTAAGTTGAATGTATTTACACTCATTAGTGCACACATCCAATTTTTATTAGGTCTAGTGCTTTTCTTTTTAAGCCCTTTAACTAAATTGCCAATGAGTGATACCATTGGTAGATATTTCAAAGCAGAGCATACTTCTATGATGCTTATTGCTATTATTTTAATTACAGTAGGTAATGCTAAATCAAAAAAAGTGGCTGATGCTCTTGCAAAACACCGCACCATCGCTATTTTCTTTGGCCTGGCGTTGGTTATTATTATCGTATCGATCTTAATGATGACTAAGAGTATTCCGGGCAGAACATTTTTCGGGGTTTCTTAGTTGGTTTTAACCGCCAAGAAACGCTAAGCTTTTCGCAAAGTAGCGCAAAGGTTTAACCACAGCGCAACTATATATTTACAAAGGGCATAAAGCAAAAGGCTTTGTGCCCTTTGTAATTTAACTCCATTTGCTCCTTGGTTGTCATTTAAAATACCAGCTTGAAGTTCTTTGAGTTTGTTCTTTCCGCCCTTTGCGGTTAAATGTTATCATGCTTAATGATCTTGGTGAACTTCATTGTTAAATCTATTTTTAATTTATTTTCATAAAAATTTCCGTTTTTCAAAATTCTTTATATTTTTGCTCCTCATGATCAACAATATACATACATGGCTTTGGCAAAGTAATTCGAACGAATTGCGCTGGCTGCGTATGAACAAAATATAGTTTATCAACCTAAACCTTATTAAAGAACCATTAAAGCCCGGCGTAGAACCACACGCCGGGCTTTTTATTGTTGAAAAAAATACGAGAATGCAAACCATAAGCCTTACACCATTTTACCTTTATCATGTATAAAATAAATACGACTTACAAAAAAATGCTTGCCGATACCACTACGCCTGTGAGCATTTATTTACGCTTACGTGATGTGTACCCGAACAGCATCTTGTTGGAAAGTTCAGATTACCATAGTAGAGAAAACTCCATGAGTTTTGTTTGTGCCGATCCTGTTGCTGGTATCATTTTAAAAGGTTCGCGACTGGAAACTTATTTTCCTGATGGGACGGTTGAAATTACCGAAAGCAAGAACCTGATTGATGAAATAGCGGATTTTAAAGGCAAGTTTAAGGAAACAGAATTGCCTGAAATTAAATTTATTTCGAGTGGTTTGTTTGGCTATTTTACCTGGAATGCTGTTCAGCATTTTGAAGATATTAAATTTGTTTCTGAAACACCAGATGGCGAAGAAATTCCGGAAATGCAATATCATTTGTATCGGTACCTGATCGCTATTGATCATTTTAAGAACGAAATTACCTTATTTAAAAATACATTTGATGAGGAAGAAGAGGGTGGCCTCGAAAAAATGGAATACCTCATCCAGAATAAAAATTACCCTGAATATAAGTTCCAGATCAGGGGGGAAGAGTCTTCAAACCTGACCGATCAGGGATTTATGGATTTGGTAGAGAAACTTCAAAAGCATATTTACCGCGGTGATGTATTTCAGATCGTTCCTTCCAGAGCATTCAAACAGGCTTTTTCTGGTGATGAATTTAATGTATACCGTTGCCTGCGTTCGATAAACCCATCGCCTTACCTGTTTTATTTTGATTACGGGGATTTTAAGCTTTTCGGTTCTTCACCGGAGGCACAGATTACCATCAAAAACAATTCAGCTAACATTTTCCCCATCGCAGGAACCTTTAAACGTAGTGGAAACGACATTGAAGATGCAGAACAAGCGAGAAAATTAGAGCAGGATCCGAAGGAAAGTGCCGAACATGTGATGCTGGTTGACCTGGCCCGCAATGATTTGAGCAGGCACTGTAATCGGGTGGAAGTGAAGTCTTTTAAAGAAGTTCAATATTATTCGCACCTGATCCACCTGGTGAGTAAGGTAAGCGGGCATTTACAGGAAAATGTAAGTGCTTTTAAAGTCGTTGCAGATACTTACCCGGCCGGAACGTTAAGTGGTGCACCAAAGTACAAAGCCATGCAGCTGATTGATGAAAATGAAAAATTGGGGCGGAATTTTTATGCCGGTGCCATTGGCTTTATGGGTTTTAATGAAGATTTTAACCATGCCATCATGATCAGAACTTTTATGAGTAAAAATAATGAACTGCATTACCGTGCAGGTGCAGGCATTGTGGCAGATTCTGTTCCTGAAACAGAAATGCAGGAAGTGAATAATAAAATTGCAGCCTTGCGGAAAGCAATTGAGATGGCAGCAGGTATCTAGTTTGGAGTGAAAGAAGAAATTACAATGGAAAATATAGATAAAAAAACCGTACTGGTCATTGATAACTATGATAGTTTTACTTATAATCTGGTTCATTTGATCAATGAGGTGGGCTATGAAGCTGTAGTATGGCGAAATGATAAATTCGATCTGGCAGATGTTGCCCGGTACGATAAGATTTTGCTTTCTCCGGGACCAGGGATACCTGAAGAAGCTGGGTTGCTGCTGGATGTAATCAAAACCTATGCACCAACAAAAAGTATTTTTGGTGTATGTTTGGGGCAACAGGCAATTGCAGAGGCATTTGGAGGTACCTTGCTGAATCTGGGCAGGCCCATGCACGGCATTGCAACACCTGTAACAGTGGTAGATGGTGATGAACCTTTGTTCTGGGAATGTCCCCAAACAATTAATGTTGGCCGTTACCACAGTTGGGTGGTGAGCAAAGAAAACTTTCCGTCGTGTTTAAAAATTACGGCCAGGGATCATAAAAGTGAAATAATGGCGTTAAGACATGAAACGTTAGATGTGCGGGGAGTACAGTTTCATCCTGAAAGTGTATTAACAGAGCATGGTAAACAAATGATGGAGAATTGGTTGACTTCTTAAAAGGTCTTTGTCATTGTTTGTATCTCGTAATGACAACTAAAATTTAAAAAAAAATGAATATTTTAGATAAAATCGTATTACGAAAAAAAGAAGAAATTGCTGATGCAAAGCAGTTAATTTCTGTACAGGATTTAGAAAAGGCAGTTCATTTTAAAAGGACTCCTCATTCATTCAAAGAATTTTTGCTGGCTGAAGATCGTACAGGAATTATTGCAGAGTTTAAGCGCCGTTCGCCGTCTAAAGGCTTGATTAACGGTGTTGCTGATGTGGCTGAAGTTACGCAGGCTTATAATCGGGCTGGTGCCTCTGCACTTTCCGTGTTAACCGATATAGACTTTTTCGGTGGTAAAACCGATGATATACTGGCGGCCAGGGCTGCAAATGATATTCCTATTCTGCGGAAGGATTTTATGATTGATGAATATCAGATACTGGAAGCAAAAGCCTGGGGTGCCGATATCATTTTACTGATTGCGGCGATTTTAACGCCAAAACAGATTAATGATTTTGGAAAATTTGCACATGATCTGGGTTTAAATGTTTTATTGGAAGTGCATAACCTCGAAGAATTAGAACGAAGCATTTGTCCGAACCTGGATGCCATTGGTGTAAATAACCGGAACCTGACCGATTTTACAGTTGATATTCAAACTTCTTTTAATCTGGTGAACAAAATCCCTAATGAATTTTTAAAGATTTCAGAAAGTGCCATCAGCGATCCGAAAACTATCAGCGCTTTAAAGGCTGCCGGTTTCCATGGTTTTTTGATTGGCGAAAATTTCATGAAAACTTCCGATCCCGGAGCTGCAATAAAAGAATTTATAGCACAGATTTAATGCTGCTAAGTTTTATGCCACAGATTTTCATAAATTATTTTTAATCTATGAATCTGTGGCACTTTTATGTATAAGAATGGCTTTCCAAACAATCATTAAACGCTGTTGTTAGATAGAGGAATAAGCTCTAATATTTAACCAACAAATTTCGTTTATGCAGTATCTCGACCACTTTTTTGGTTACCCCATCCCTTTGTTATTAAAAAATGTGATTATTGGTTGTATTGCCATTTTATTGGGAATCATTATAAAATTTATAATCAGTAAAACTTTCATTCTACTTTCACGCTGGTGGGATTCTATTGTCATTAAATCTACCATCAAACACCTTAAAAGGCCGGTAGCGGTATTTATACCTTTATTGCTGCTCAATTTTTCGCTGGATTTAATGGTAATGCCTGCCAAAGTCAGGGTGCCGGTTGAAAAGATGCTCGAAATGGCACTTACGGTAACATTTTCCCTCATTCTAATCCGATTAATTAATGTACTCGAAGATTTTTTATTTTTAAAATATGATCTTAACAAGGAGAATAACTTAAAGGAAAGAAAGATTCGTACGCAATTACAATTTATCAGGAAATTTATTGTTTCACTGATCATTATCGTTACCGCCGCCATCATTTTATTGAGTTTCGAAAGTATGCGTAAAATAGGTGCTGGTTTACTTACAGGTGTAGGAATTGGTGGTATTATCATCGGTTTCGCCGCACAAAAATCTTTAGGGAATTTACTGGCTGGTTTCCAGATTGCATTTACACAACCCATACGTATTGATGATGTTTTAATTGTGGAGGGAGAATGGGGACGAGTGGAAGAAATAACATTGACTTACGTGGTCGTAAGTATCTGGGATCAAAGGAGGTTGATTTTGCCCATCACTTATTTTATTGAAAAGCCCTTTCAAAACTGGACCCGGGTATCAGCTGATTTGCTTGGAACGGTTTTCCTGTATATGGATTATACGATTCCAATTGAACCACTTCGGCAAGAACTGACCAGGCTTTTAACCAGCAATCCGCTTTGGGATAAAAGGGTAAATGTGGTTCAGGTAACGGATACCAATAAAGATGGTTCCATCGAAATCAGGTTTTTAATGAGTGCCTCAAATTCTTCAAGGGCTTTTGATTTACGCTGTAATGTTAGGGAAGCAATGATAACTTTCATCCAAAATAACTATCCTGAAAGTTTACCAAAAACAAGGCTGGAGTACAAAGATAAATTTGCAGGTTTATAGAATCTTCAGAGTCTAAGATATTTCTTGGGTAAAATATTCTCAATTCTAATGGGAATAAACTTTTCTATAGAAAAAATTTATAGAAAGGTTTTTAACTTGCAATGCAATCTTGAATTTATATCGACCATGTGTAAAATTAAACATTTGTGTATGCTTTTTTAAGCGGTTAAATTGATAGATTTCGAAAAAAGGCAAGAAATGTTCGGAAAGTATGATTTTAACTACCTGTAAACTGGTATATTTTGGGTTGAAATGAGCTTTTGGCATTTAATTTGGATTGGTGTTTTAAGAAATTAAAAACTAAAAAATCTATGAAAAAATTTAAACTGCTGCTATCCCTTTCCCTAATTTTAGTAACAACGTTTTTGTTCTCTTGTAAAAAAGACGAACCTACACCAATTGATCAAAATACCTATCCCAGAAAAGTATCTGTAGAATATAGAATCACTTCGCCGTCTGGCCTTACAAGTTTATATAGCATTGTACGAAGAAATGCAACAGGAGCAACAGAATTGTTTAGTGATCAAGTACTTCCTTATTCTTATAAGTTTGATATGACTGTTAAACAATTTGATGCCTTATTAATCAGTGGAACGTCAAACACTGGCGGTACAATTGAATGTGAGATTTTAGTTGACGGTAAGAGTGTTGATAAGAAATCTGGTAGTGGAAATACCTTAACGGATATTACTTCAACTTATGTATTTCAATAATTAAATTTTAAAATAAATTTATGCACAAAAGGCTTTCTTGATAAAACAAGAAAGCCTTTTTTAATGCATTTTGTGCTTAGTTTTGTTTTCCTTTTATAGATCTATTATTTAAACATCCCCTTCAGCTTCGCCAGTTTCTCCTGCAAATCACCATCAGCATCTTTTATTTTCGGTTGTGGTTTTTCAGCAAAGTTACGTGTTCCTTGCTCCTTACGCTTTGCTCCTTGTTCTTTGCTCTTTAGTCCATGTGGCTTAGGACTAAGCTCCGTTTTCATCGATAAAGAGATCCGTTTACGTGCCGCATCAACTTCCACTACCGTTACTTCTACTTTTTGATGAACTTTAACGATGTCATTTGGGTTAGCCACAAAACGATTCGCCAATTGACTGGTATGCACCAGGCCATCCTGATGGACACCAATATCAACAAAAGCACCGAAATTAGTAATGTTGGTTACAATTCCCGGCAGCTTCATGCCTGCTCTTAAGTCAGCAATTTCATTAATACCATCTGTAAAGCTGAATGCTTCAAAAGCTTCACGTGGGTCACGGCCCGGTTTTGCCAATTCCTTTAAAATATCATTCAAAGTAGGTAAACCGATTTCATCCGTTACATATTGTTGTGGCTTAATCTGTTTCTGTAATTGCGTATCTTTGATTAAAGCCGAAACAGTTGTACCTAAATCCTTCGCCATCTGGTCTACAACACTGTAACGTTCAGGATGAACGCCACTGGTATCCAAAACATTTTCGGCATTGCGGATACGGAGAAAACCTGCTGCCTGTTCATAAGCTTTATCGCCCAAACGGGGAACTTTTTTCAAACTTGCCCGGTTCTTAAAAGCACCATTTGCGTTTCTATAATCTACAATATTCTGCGCCAGTGTTGGTCCGAGGCCGGAAACATAAGCCAGGATTTGTTTAGATGCTGTATTTAATTCCACACCAACCGCATTTACGGCACTGATTACGGTATCATCTAAGCTGGCCTGTAACTTACTCTGATCTACATCATGCTGGTACTGGCCTACACCAATCGATTTTGGATCAATTTTGACCAGTTCAGCCAATGGATCCATCAAACGGCGACCAATGGAAACTGCACCCCGCACCGTAATATCCTGAGTAGGGAATTCTGCTCTGGCTACTTCGGATGCAGAATAAATGGACGCACCGCTCTCATTTACCATTACAATGGTCACCTTTGGAAGGTTTAAACCGCGAATAAATGATTCCGTTTCCCTGCCTGCGGTTCCGTTTCCGATGGCAATGGCTTCAATATGATATTTTTCGCAAAGCTGTTTTATCGTGGCTTCGGCATTTTTTACATTACCTTGTCCGGTATGCGGATAAATAGCTGTATTTTCTAAAAGCTGACCTTGTTTATCCAGACACACCACCTTACAGCCGGTACGAAATCCAGGGTCAATGGCCAATACATTTTTTTGTCCCATTGGGGCTGCCAGCAGGAGTTGGCGGGCATTTTCCGCAAAAACCTTAATGGCTTCTTCATCGGCTTTTTGTTTGGTTAGCACCCGAAGTTCGGTTTCCATGGCTGGCTCAAGCAGGCGTTTGTAACCATCTTCCAATGCTTGCCGTACTTGCTGTGAAGCGACATTCTGGCTGGTAATGAACTGATTTTCAAGGATTGCTATGGCATCTTCAGCAGGTGGCAAAGCATCTAATCTTAAAATTAATTCTTTTTCACCACGCCGCATGGCTAAAACCCGGTGAGAAGCAGCTGTTTTAACAGGTTCAGTCCAGTTAAAATAATCTTTATACTTAATGCCTTCTTCTTCCTTTCCTTTTATCACTTCCGTTTTGAAAACAGATTTCTCCTGGAAATAGCTACGCATTTTAGTCCTGGCATCCACATTTTCAGAAATGATTTCAGCGATAATATCTCTGGCTCCGGCCAATGCTTCATCAAGCGTATTCACACCCTTTTCCGCATCAATAAATTTGTTGGCTTCTGCATTCAGATCAAATTTTTTCTGATCAAGAATTTGTAAGGCCAAAGGTTCCAGACCTTTTTCCCTGGCTACTGAAGCACGGGTTTTACGTTTAGGTTTGAAAGGCAGATAAATGTCCTCTAAAAGTGAAATGGTTGCTGCTTCGTTGATTTTTTTTTCAAGTTCAGGTGTTAACTTTCCGAGCTCGGTCATTGATTTTAAAATCGCTTCACGACGTTTGTCCAGGTCCCGCAGTTGCAAGGCCCTATCGCGAACAGCTGCTACTTCAACCTCATCCAGGCTTCCGGTTAATTCTTTACGGTATCTTGAAATAAAGGGCACTGTTGCACCTTCATCCAGTAAGTTAATGGTGGCGGTTACCTGTTTTTCTGCAATGTTTAATTCTGCAGCAATTATTTTATGATGGGCTAACATATATTGATCTCAATATTAAAGGAGCAAAGCTAAACAGGATTTACGGGATTCATGGATTTTTGGAATTAAGTTTTCCACCGAAAAATGTGGGAAAATTTTTAGTACACTTATCTTTTTTGATTAGCAACTGATCGCATTTATAGTTGCTCTTGCTTTTTTGCGAATGTTATCTTCAATCCAGTTTAAGTCGCTTAATCTTTGTGGTCATTTATGGTTGCAAAGTGTATAAATCGATTATACATGAATGCTTTGGTTTACAGTCTATATTAACTTTAATGAAATAAAAATGGTCTGTGTGACACAGACCATTAATGATTTAATACAACAAGAATATGGTCGGTTTTTTATGAAGGTCAATTTCCTCCTTGCGCCAGTTGTAAACGCTTTGGGTTTTGATGTATTCATCTTCAGAAGTTAAATTGCTGGCCACACAAACCTGCGTGTTTGGTTTGCAGCTTTTAAGCACTTCTTCAAATAACTGGTTATTGCGAAAAGGTGTTTCAATAAAAATCTGTGTTTGTTTATAACGGCTGGCAGATAAATCCAGATCTTTGATGCGCTTGGTACGCTGTTCCTTATCAATAGGTAAATATCCCCAGAAAGCAAAGCTCTGTCCATTAAAACCAGAAGCCATTAAAGCCAGTAATATAGAACTGGGGCCAACCAAAGGCACTACTTTAATTCCACGTTTATGCGCTTCAGCTACAATGTCTGCTCCCGGGTCTGCAATGCCGGGGCAACCTGCTTCACTCATTAAACCCACATCTTTACCTGCAGCAAGCTCTACAAAAAACTGACCCAAATCGGTACGGTTATGTTTTCCATAATCATGAACGATTAAATCTTTCTGGGGTGTTTTCAAACCAGCTTCCTTTAAGAACCGGCGGGCTGTTTTGCTATTTTCTACAATATAGGTATCAATCTGGTTAATGGTCTCTACCAGATAGGGTGTAAAAGTTTTATGTGCTGCCTCTTCTGCCAGAGGAACAGGAATAAGATATAAGGTGCCGTTTTGCATGGTACAAAAATACTTACAATAAATAGGATTTAAGTTCTAAAGTTTACGGTCACTACGGTATAATCTTTTTTATAAGTAAAGGTGTAGCAAATTTTATTTCACAACGACTGCTTTTTAGCACAATTATGTCGCGCTTAAAACGTTAAATAAGAGTTAAATACAGCTTAAACAGGCGTATTCCCATTAATTGCATGAAACTATGCATGCATATTAAACCCTGGGCATTTTTGGTGCTCTAATTGATACACACAAATTAGGTTATTAAATAAACACACAAATGAAAACACTGAAAAAATCGGCAATTGTGCTGGGGCTTTTCACGCTCCTCGCCGGAACCACCACATTAGTCAGGGCACAGGACTATCAAAATGATTACCAGAATGATGGTTATAGCACTGGTAACGTTTCTTTGCAAACCTTTTACGACGAACTGACGCCTTATGGAACCTGGATTCAGGATCCGCAATATGGTTATGTTTGGCGGCCGGATGTAGATCAGAATGAATTTCGGCCTTATTATACCAATGGACGCTGGGCCATGACAGAGTATGGCAATACCTGGGTTTCCAATTATGATTGGGGCTGGGCGCCTTTCCACTACGGCCGTTGGGTAATCAATAGCTATCGCCAGTGGATTTGGTTACCAGATACCAATTGGGGACCGGCATGGGTAGACTGGAGAAGTGGGGATGGTTATTATGGTTGGGCACCAATGGCACCAAGCATTAATATTAATTTAAGCTTTGGCCGTAGGTATTCAGTGCCAGAATTTTGCTGGAATTTTATTCCGCAACGCAACATCTATATTAATACTTTTCCAAGATATGATTATGGCAGAAATAACGTGTATATCCGTAATACTACGATCATCAATAACACTTACGTGTATAACAGAAGAAGTTATTATGGCGGCCCGAGGGTAGAAGATATCAGACGTGCCACTAATCGTGACGTAACCGTTTATCGTTTTGATCAGAGTAGCAGACCAGGAGCCAGTAGAATTGGGGGCAGGGAAGTGTCGATTTACAGGCCAAGACCAGAGCGTAATGCGGTAGACAACCGCAATGCGGCACCGAGAAGATTTGAACAAGGTAATGCCGGAATAGGCCGCGGCGGAAGGAACGATGGCTTAGCTAACCGTGATCCGCGTGGAGGCACAGTTAATAACCAGAATGGAAATAACCGTGTTGGGGTTACTGATAATCGCAATGGAAGACCAAATCGTGGTAATGATGCTGGCCCGGGGAATACCATAAATCAACCTAATAGAGGTGAAGCTTATGATAAAAATACCAATGGCAGAATCGGGCGTGGAAATACCAATGGCGTTGATCAAAGAAATACACCCGAAAATATAAGCAGAGGTCAGGGTCAGCAACAAGTGGATCAAATGCGCCAGCAACGTGCGCAACAAGATCGGATGAGTATAGATCAGCAACGTGCGCAACGTGATATTCAGGTTCAGCAACAACGCGGTCAGCTTGAGCAACAGCAACGTTCACAACAGATGGAGCAACAAAGGGCCCAGCGTAACGAACAGATGCAACAACAACGTTCACAGCAGATGGAGCAACAAAGAGCCCAGCGTAACGAGCAAATGCAGCAACAACGTAACCAGCAGATGGAACAACAACGTTCGCAACAAATGCAACAAAGACAAGAGCAAAGAAGAACAGAATCTGCTCCTCCACCACAAAGAGGAGGTGGTGAAGCAGGAAGACCATCCAGAGGAGGCAGAGGATAAATTTTACAGGTCCCGGTTAAAATCGGGACCTTTTTATGTTATTGTCCGGCTGCGGATTTTAAGCTGCTCAGGGTAGTCCCTTTGTAGGTTGTTTCAGCATTCGGATAACGGTTTTCAGGATCTAGCAGGAAAGTCTCTATCCCAAGTTCCAGCCCGAATTTAATCTCAGATGTCGCATCATCACCAATGATCAGAATGTCATCTGTTTTGAACTGATGCTGATCAATCAGTTTCTGAAAAGCCTCTTTTTTATTAGAAATTGAAACATCAACCACACAAACTTCTTCAAAATCAGCTGCAATTCCCAGCATTTTAACTTTAGAAGTCTGCTGCTTGTAAAAGCCAGCTGTGACAATAAATTTTCTTCCTTTTAATGCTTTGATAAAATGATAATCATCCGAAGGTTTTAAGGGTTCTGTTACTGATCTCGAATTTAAATAATCGATAATGTTTTCCATCGCTTCTTTTCTGAAACCATATTTTTCGGCAACTTTTAAAAAAGGTGTGCGCAGCATTTCACTTTTTGCCGCCTGGTATTGTTCAGCTGTGATGCCCAGATGCTGTTCATCTAAAAATTGATATAAGCCACCCATCAACTGCTTTTCATTGGGTTTTGTAAAGTATATGGTATTATCCAGATCGATAAAAAATATTTGCTTCATTGTGGATTGGTTTTTGTAAGATAAAAAAAATAAAACACCTTATACTAAAATATGTTTAACTAGATAAATAACTAAAACCATGAAAAAAGAGACGAAAATCATAGTAGGCGTGTTAGCAGGAGCAGCATTAGGCGCAACAATTGCATTGGCATTATCTTCAGATTCTTCAAATGATCTTAAAGGTAAATTATCAGACTTTTTTGCTGATCTGTTAGACTCCTCAAAAGATAAATTGGCTGGTTTAGCTGATCGAGCATCAGATGTGGCTGATAAGGTGAAAGATAAAATAGCAGAGGTAAAAGCTTAATATTGAAATGCCGGATATTCCGGCATTTTCTTTTTGTATTTCTAACCATACCTTAATGAAGATTGCTTTTCATGGTGCTGCCCGTACAGTTACAGGTAGCAAGCACCTTATTAGATTAGATAATAATACCCAAATACTATTAGATTGTGGCCTGTTTCAGGGAATGGGCCATGTGACCGAAAAGTTAAATGACTTTTTTGGTTTCGATGTTAAAGCAGTTACCTATGTAATTCTATCTCATGCACATATAGACCATTGTGGTTTATTGCCTAAACTGGTAGCAGATGGCTTTAATGGAAAAATTTTCTGTACGGCTGCTACCATGGATTTAGGGCGGATTTTAATGATGGATTCTGCTAAGATTCAAATGCAGGATGCTGAATTTTCTAATCGCCATCGCCGGGAAGGGGAAGAAATGGAAGAAGCACTTTATACAGATGAAGATGTTGCAAAAACATTAAGCCTGATGAGGATTGTAGACTACGAAGAGGATTTTGAAATTGATGAAAACATTCACCTTCGATTGACTGACGCCGGCCATATCTTAGGAAGTGCTACTGTTCATTTAACCATCCAAGAGAATGACAAATCTACACGTCTAACTTTTTCTGGTGATGTAGGTCGTTATGGCGATTTGTTGTTAAAAAGTCCGCAGCATTTTGATCAGGCAGACTATATTTTAATGGAATCTACTTATGGCGATTCTTTGCATAAAGACCTCGATCCAATTGAAAATATGCTCCTGGACATTATCCAGAACACCTGCGAGGTTAAAAAAGGGAAAGTCATTATTCCTGCTTTCGCCATAGGAAGAACGCAGGAATTGCTTTATGCACTGAATGGTTTGGAATTAAAAGGCAAATTACCAGATGTTCCTTATTATGTAGATAGCCCATTATCGTCAAAAGCAACTGAAATTTTAAGGAACCATCCCGAAGTGTATAATAATGGGGTAAAAGAGATTTTAAAAGTAGATCATGATATTTTTGGTTTCAAAGGATTGCGGTTTATTGAAAGTGTAGCGGAATCTAAAGCCTTAAATGAAGACCCAAGACCTTGCGTGATTATTTCTGCTTCAGGTATGGCTGATGCCGGACGAGTAAAGCATCACATCAGAAACAATATAGGAAACCAAAAAAACACCATTTTAATGGTAGGCTACTGTGAACCCAATTCACTGGGTGGACAATTAATTGCAGGTAAAAAAGTGGTAGAAATTTTCAGGGATGAGTATGATGTAAAAGCAGAAATTCAATCCATCAAATCGATGAGTGCGCACGGTGATTATGAAGATTTATTAAAATTTCTTTCCTGTCAGGATCCTGCACTGGTAAAACAATTGTTTCTGGTTCATGGAGAATATGAAGTGCAGCAACACTTTGCCACACGTTTAAAGGATCATGGATTTAAGCATGTTGCCATTCCCGAATATCATCAGGAGTTTGAGATTTAGTTGATGAATGACCTTCGGACATGTTACATAGAGATGTTTGATTGCATGTTTAAAGATTTTATTCGATAGGCGTTTTTCATCTATCGGCTAACTTAAGGTAGATTTCATAAATTAAATTTTTCTTTGTTCCTTGCTCTTTGTTCCTTATTCTTTACTATTTCGCCATTCCTCGCTATCTTTGTAATATGGATGTTTTTGGTGAGGCACTTACTGATATTTATAAAACCGGCGAAGCCGATACACTTTGGTTACACAATTCTTACGGCGAACCGGAAGAAATGCCTCTCGAATTTTTCTTTCGTGATGATGAAGAAATGCCGGTTTTGGAGTTACAGGCATTGCATATGTGTACTGGAAAAGTTTTAGATATTGGTGCAGGCGTAGGAAGTCATGCTTTACTTTTACAAGCCTTTAATATTGATGTAACGGCTATCGATGTATCAGCAGCTGCGGTTGATATTATGAAAGATCGTGGCGTAAAAAAAGCCTTACTTCAGGATGTTTTTACTTACCAGGAAAAGTTTGATACCATTTTAATGCTGATGAATGGTATTGGCCTAACCGGAACACTTTCTGGCTTTAAAGAATTTCTGATCAAAATAAAAGATTTGCTTAACCCCGGCGGACAAGTGATTTTCGATTCGTCTGATATTTCGTATTTGTATGAGGACCAGTTAAAGCCTCAAAACCAGTATTATGGTGAAGTTTCCTATCAATACGAATATCAAGGCAAAAAAGGTGATTGGTTCAATTGGGTTTATATTGACGAAGAAAGCATCAAAGCAATTGCTGCGGAGACCGGCTGGAATTGCGAAATGATTTTTGATGATGGTGAAGACCAGTACCTGGTGAAATTAACATTGGCATAAATCTGTCAATGCGAGGCATGAAGCAATTTTACTCGCAAATGAGATTGCTTCGTGCCTCGGCAAGGACGATCTGACAATTTAAAAACTAAACATCGTTTGCCTGCCACCAACTTTCTGCCCAAAGTTCTGGATGTTATATGTTAGGGTTAACATGCCGTATCTGCCCAGATTATTCGTTTGATAATCCACCACACTGTTTCCTGTAATTTCAATAGAACGGCGCACGTTACTTTGTAAAATGTCATTCACTGCCAGTTTCAGCTGAAGTTTGTCATTCTTCATAAAAAGATAGGTTATGGCTGCATTCCAAAGTTTAATGTTATTGTTATAGCCTGCAATTTGCTGCGTGTTTGCAGTCAGTGCAAAATTGGTTTCAAAAACAACTTTTTTAGGGTATCTGATTATCAATTCAGAAGTGCTGTTTTGTGTATTGTAGCTTAAATTTGTGTAGAAATTATCCTGGTAGCGACTGCGGTTTAAATTAATAGCATACGATTGGTTGATTTCTACCACATCATTCAGATTGAGGCGAATGCTTCCATTTGGCCCTACATAAAATACATTGGCATTACTCCTGATATTATTTACAATAACTGGCAGGTGATTGAAGTTCGCCCAGAAACCTAGCCCTAGCTTTAAGCTTGTTTTGTTGAATTTGAAATCTTTAGCACCATTGGCTCCACCATTAAAGCTGTATATTCCGCTTGCATTAATCGGGGTTACCGTTTGTACACCGTTGCTGATGTTTACGGTGTTTACAATTCCGTTTTTAGTAAAGTTTCCATAACCGTATAAATTATAATTGATCAGGTTTTGCGGATCATATTTGTACATATTTAAACTTACATTTTGTGTTCGGGCAGGTAATAAATTTGGATTACCATTGCGGATATACAAGGCATTTGTATTATCGGCTACGGGCTGTAAATAGCTTACATTTGGTTCTGTAAACTGCGCCGAATAATTGATTCGGAATATTTTATACTTTAACTGAAATGTTGGCCAAATGAAATGATAGCGCTGGTTAAGGTTGTTTGCATGGCTAAAACGGTTGTTAAGTGAAATATAATTGTGTACCACTCCCGGCTGCAAGTTAAAATCTTTGGTGATTTTATAATTCAAGCTCACATTCATGTTTGTTTTAAAGCCTGTTTGTTCAACCGTTTGGCTTAGATTCGGAATGACAATATCATACAACTGATTGGCCTGGTTTTTATAAAAAGTGCTGAGGGCATTCTCATTATTGATGATATTGCCGCTTAAATCAATCTTGAAGTTAAGTTTTTTATTAATGGGTTCGCTGTAATTCGTATAGATATACGTTCTGAAATTTTCAATTTGATTATTTCTTAATTGATCTATTTCAGTTGTAGAAGGCGTTAGAAAGGTGGTATTGCTACTTTGATTATAGTTTAAGCCAGGATTGGGTTTGGTTGATATGTCAAATCCGATATTAAATGATCTTCCGGCTTTCTTAAAATCTTTACTCAGATCGGCCACCAGCTGATACTTATTATTAGCTGAATTGATGTTATTTAAGTTTTGAAGGGTATTGAGCAACTGCCCCGCGGCATTGGTATTGGTTGAATAATTTGTACTTACGGAATTATTGGAGTTCAATACCAGAAAGGGCTCAATGGTTAACTGGGTTAGTGAGTCTATCTGCCAATCAATTTTCCCGGCAATATTATGTTTCAATGTTAGTGAACTGGTATTTTCATTTGCATTGGTGACTAACCTATCTTCTCCAAGGGTTTGGTTGGTATTGGTTAATCTTTCCAGCAGATTATCATTTTTGCCGAAGAAATACTGTGTGTTTATTTTTATTCCTTTTTTGGTTAACGTATTGAAGTTGAAACCTCCTCCTGATGAGGTTTGAATTCCGCTGTAACTTCCGCCAAAGCTAATTCCGTTAAATTCGAAATATCCACCAGAGCTCATCATCATGGAATTTACACCACTTCGGTTGAAACCGCCAATTCTTTGCACATCATTCGGATTAAAACCAGGTTGATTGATATTGTTTCCGTATGCCAATACACTTACCTGTGTAGTATCTCTGAAAAAGTTCATTAAGCCGCCAGCCTGATACAGGTTTTTAGTGCCAGCACCTGCATATAATTTTCCAAAGGCACCTTTTTTAATGGCTTTTTTTAGTTTCAGGTTAATCACCTGCGGAATTTCAGCTGCCGTTAAATCAGGATTACGTCTTTTTGCCTGTTTATCATCAACCACCTGAACTTTGTCTATCATATTGGCAGGCAAGTTCTTGGTGGCAATTTGCTGGTCTCCACCAAAAAATTCCTTTCCATCCACCAGGATTTTACTAACCGTTTTACCATTCACCATGATGGAACCATCAGCAGCGATTTGTACACCAGGCAATTTTTTTAACAAATCTTCCACTACAGCCGATGGAAGTGTTTTAAATGATGCTGCATTAAATTCAATCGTATCCTTCCGGACAATCACAGGAGGCCTTTCTGCCGTAATGATCACTTCATCGAGATCGTTAGATTTTGTGGAGAGATAAAGTGTGCCCAAATCTAAAATGGGTTTATCTGCGGTAAGTTCTACATTCTTTCTGTAAATTCCATATTGCCAGGCTGTTATGATCAGTCGGTATTTTAATCCCGTTGCCAAGCCATTAATTTTAAAAACGCCATGATCATCAGAAAGTTTATAAGTCGTTAAAATGCTGTCTCCAGCCTTATACACAGAAACTGTAGCATAATTTAAAGTGCTATTGTGGTTGGCACTATCTGCCAATATACCTGTTATACTGCCGTTTTTTTGAGCAGCCAGGTTAAGAAATGTAAAACATAAAATTGCTGAAAGTAGGAATATCTTCATATAATAGCTGATTAGGAAGTCTGAAGTTATGTATGGTATTGATGCCACTTTAAAAAATGTGATGAAGGTCTTATAAAATGTGACGGACATCCAAAACCAGCATTTTTGCTTTACATGTTAAAAATGAATACAATCAACAAAACAACTAAAAATTTAGTTAAACATAAGGTTAATCCCGAACAGATTTGAAATGGCGCAAAAAAGTTACAGATGCATTGTGTATGATATTCTTCTTTTTATACTGATTTTCAGTTTAGAAAAATCTTTAGGCTGACTTATTTTAATGGATATACGAAGTTGAACCTGCGCATTTTCTTATTCCATGATCCTTTGATTGAACCCAACAATCAGCTTAAATAAATCATGGTATTCAGTTAAGGGTAAGGTTTCAGCTCTGTCGAAAATATCATGATAAGCCGAAGGACCACCCTGTGTGTAAATGAAGAAGGCCGGAACACCTTTTTCAGTGAAAAAGTAATGATCGCTGTTTGCCGCTTTTCCTCTTGAATTAATTTTGCTGATTAATTTTTGCTCCTGATTAATTTCATTTAACAAAGAAAATGCTTTAGGATAAACACTTGCATTTACGACAGTCATTCCGCTTTCTCCTGTTCCAACTAAATCCAGGTTAATCAGAAACTTAATTTTGCTTAAGGGAATTGGTGGGTTTTCAACGAAGTAGCGCGAACCAAGCAAACCGGCTTCTTCACCTGCAAAACAGATGAACCCTATGGAGTAGGGCTGAGGATGTGCTTTGTAATATTTTGCCAGGCTTAGTAAAGTAGCCACACCTGCAGCATTATCATTGGCTCCTGGAAAATAGGTATCAGCACCCATTCCACCAAGGTGATCATAATGTGCCGTGATGATCAACATGGAATCGGGTTGTTTGGTTCCTTTAATCCATCCGCAAATATTGGATGCCCTGAAGTTTTCAATAAATTTGTTTTCTATATCGACACTAATCTCCCTTGGTATTTCTTTGAAATTTTTACGATTGATCTCGATGGTTGTTTCCTGCGCAACAGTTGTGGCTACAGACCAGGTTAACTTATCTTTTAATTGAATACGCAGGTTTGGATGTGCGATGAAATTTAAGCTGTCAACTTTTTCCAAACTTCCTTTTTGTTTGACGCCGGCGCTTTCATTGTTAACGATAAAGTCTCTACCAGGCATAAGCTTTTTACCGTTAATGGCTACAAACATTTTACCAGGAAAAGTATTTACGGGATAAGCGAATTCTTGCTTAAAGTCTGTTCCCATAGGTAGCAAGCCTATGTTTTTATATGCGGCTAATAAGAAATCTGCAGTTTTCTTCATGCCATCTTTGGTGTAGCCACGCCCCCAGAAGGACGCAGATGCTAAGGTGTTAACCATCTTACGCACGTAAAGAGAATCCTGTGCGAAGCAGGCGATGTTGGACAACATTAAAAACAGCGTGAAGATCTTTTTCATAAAAAAGGATGAAGTGTAAAGCTAAGCGGAAATTGTTGTTAAATGATAAATTCGGTAAATATGCTTTTTAAATGCTAAACAAAATCCATGCAAAAAGCCATTCAATTTTGAAATCGAATGGCTTTTGTAAATATGGTTTTAGCCATGCTACTTTGCTAAATAGGGTTGCAGTGCCACTTTTATCTTTTCTTTATTTTGAACTGAAGTCCATTTATCTGTAATGGATTGATCACCTAATGCAAATAGTACTTCATATAATAATTTGTCATTTACTTTGGTTTTAACTTTGAAATCAGCTGGCGAGGTTTTAGTTAAATCTGTCCATACCTCACGAACATCAGCCCAATATGTTTTTTGGTTATCCCACCATTTCTGGGCATATTCAAATTTCTTTGGATCGATTTTAGTAAATTCTTCATATCCTTTTTCTATAGCCAGCAACTGGTCACCTTTCGGCGTACGCAAAACTTTTTTATTGTCTTGCTCAAACATCCAGCCCTCTTTTGTAATATAAATTCTGCTGCCACGATTTAAAACATTATAGTCATTCCGAACGGTTGATTCCCTTCTTGGAAGTGGCGAATCTGTTTCGCTTTGCCAGGCATCATGACCGCCAACATGGCTCCAGGTTCCATAACCCTGGTAACGTGGACTATCATCTACCTGGTAAACCTTTTGCGTCCATTTCCCTTTTACCTGAGCAGGCGTTAAGGTTGTTTTCTTCCAGGAATTATCCTGTGTATAAAGCATAATATCAGTATCCTCATAGGTCCAGTCCTGGCGCCAGTGTTTAATTACCGTAGAATCATTAATGGCTAACATATGTTGAATCACGATGCGTTTAGGCTCATCAACAATGATTTCTGCCCATTCATTTCCATGGCTCCGGTAAGGCTTGCTAAACTGATATTCCGTGTTTGGGGCAGTAATTTCTGCATAATTGAAATTTACCTTATAGAAACCTGCTAGTGATTTAATGGCTTTTCTATCTTGCTCAAATTTATCCTGAGCCTGGACATTAGCTGTTATGAGTACAATCAATACGGCTAAGAAATTTAGATTTTTCATTTTATAAAGGTTAAGGTTTACTGATCCGCCAGGGCGGGATTTTTCTTTTTTTTCTTTTTCCCCCACCAGATGATGAAACCTGTAATGGGTAAACTTGCGGCAATGAAGCTGGCAAAAAAGGCCATGATTTTTCCAGGCAAGCCCAATATTGCACCCACGTGGATATCGTAATTCATTCCGATGAGTGCTTCGCCGGCATTTTTATCACGTTGGTTTTTGCGATGCAACAATTTTCCTGTATACTGATCAAACTGTAAAACATCAAAATTCCAATACGTTTCAGTACCATGATAGCCGGTGGCATAAATGGTGTTGGTTCCGCCTGGCACTGCAGGCGACATACCGATCCGGTCAAAATCTTTAAATGTCTGTTTTGCTTTTTCAAAAGCGATATCGAAGGGATTTGCTGTGATTTTTTTTGTAGCATCCGACTTCACATCAGCCTGTACCGGAGGGGTAATGCTTCTGGAAGCAACCACATATACCGTGGTTTGGAACCATTTAAAAGCCCAAACCATGCCGGTAAGCGCCAGCATCAGGCAAATGATCATCACATAAAAACCCAGTACGTTATGTAAATCATAATTTACCCTTTTAAACTTTGCACGCCATTTGATTTTGAAACTTTTATCAAAATTGGATTTTTTAAGGTTTTTGGGCCACCACATCACCATTCCGGAAATCAGTAGAAATACAAAAATGAAAGTAGCCCAACCAATAATCTGCTGACCAATGGGATGATTCATTAGAAAACTCCAATGGAGCATTTTAACGATGGCAAAGAATTCATATTTGTGATCGGCAACCATTGTTACCTTTCCGGTATAAGGATTAACCAGTACCAGATCGTAATAGTCTATTGAATCAAAATACCAGAAAGCTTTGGGGTCTCCTGCTTTAAAAGTGCCAAATTCCCAGGCACGATCTGCTTCCTGGTAAGTAGAAATAAAGGAAATTTGTTTGTTGCCACCTAAAGCTTTCTCTGCTGTTTGTTTTAAAACACTAAGCGGAACAGTTTGCCTGTTAGCAGGCACATCAACAAAAATTTCTTTCCGATGAATCCATTCGGTGATTTCTTTTTGAAAAGCAAAAATACATCCGGTAATACCCAGATGAAAAACGACCAAACCCGAAGCAATTCCAAGCCACAAGTGTAGCCAATCGCTGATTTTTCGAATCCGGGATTTTGCTGGTTTTTTTTGGACTGGTTTGGTTGGTGCCATCAATATTGTAATAAATTAACCCATTGCAGGTTTTATGCTGCTAATGGGTTGTAAATGTTGCATTGGTTTTTAATTGATCTGGGTAGTATAAGTAACCAGGTGCCAAACTTTTTCATAATCTTTTCCATTCAGCTTTCCGGCAGTTTTATCTTCAGTAAATGCTTCAATGAAATAATTTCCTTTTGCTTCCGGCTTAAAGATGAATTTTCCGTCAGCATCAGTTTCTGTCGGAATAACTTTTCTCTCCGGATTAACCAGTGTTATTTTTTGTTTCGCAAAAGGCTTTTTGTCGTAAATAAGCTGATTAGTGGATGATTCGCCAACTTTTAGAACAGGTTGATCTGGCCTGATGGTTAATGCTGCATTAGCCGGAAAACCATTATTTAGTTTCTTGCCACCTATAGCAACATCGGCAAATGCATAGTACATTAATTTGCCTTTTTCATAAATATCTGCCACTTCGTGTACCACAGCTAATTTATAGGTTCCGCTTTGATCCGGGGTAAAACTGGCTTTGTAGAAATGTAAATCTGGCGAAGCCGTCAATACTTTTGTTGTTCCGTTTGGTGCAATTAACATCAGTTTAAAATCCTTTAAATTGCTGAACCATTTTGCGGTAGAGTCTGGTTCATTGGCTTCGTATTCTCCAAAAAAGATTTTTACTTCCTGAGCTTGACCTTTCTTCCCTGTTGATGCAGTTTCAATCCATAAAGCGTGTGAAAATGCCTGAGAAAGGCTGAAGGTGAAGAAAAAAAACAATAGTGATAATTTCGTTTTCATTGTATTTCGGTTTTAGGTAAAAGCAAGCAGAAACTATCTGACCAATTTCTGCTCGCAGATTTGTTAGAATTTATAGGCTACACTTACTCTGTAATTTCTTGGTGCTTCTGCCTGGTAGTAGTAAGCATTTAAAAATTGGTAATAAGAACCACTGTATAAATATTTATCCAGAATGTTAAATACATTTCCGGTGATTCTAAATTTCGAGCGTTCGTAAAACAATCCGCCATCTAACTTAAAGTAATTAGGTAATTTTTGTAAACCCACACTCCAGGTATCTGTTGCGCGGCCGGCCAGATAGGTAAAGCCAGCTGAAATTCCGGAACCCTTTAATGCCCCATCTTGCAAGGTATATGTTAACCATCCATTTGATACATGTTTAGCAAAACCCGGAACAACATCGCCCACATTAATACCGGTAACACCAGGTGTAACTTCGGTTACTTTAGAATCTGTGTAGGCGTAGTTGGCAATTAAAGTTAAACCATCCGTGATTTTACCCCTTAAGTCGAACTCGATACCCTGGGATCTTTTCTCGCCTAAAACAACACTAAAGTTCTCTCTTATCGGATTAGCCGGATCTGCTGGGTTATTAATTACGCCATTTGCAGGATCAGCAGTCAGTTCATTTTGTTTACGAATTCTATATACTGATAGCGTTGTATTCCATTTCCCATCAAACCAATCTTTCTTTATACCAATCTCATTATTGGTGCCGGTAATGGGTTCAACCTTACCACCGTTGCGGATTAAGCCACTTTGCGGCGTAAAGGCTTCATCATAAACGGCATAAACTGCCGTATTTTTATCGATGGATACACTTAAACCAACTCGTGGTGTAACTTTTTTGGCTGAATAGGCTTCGCCACCCCAGGCTGATTGATTCACATAAGTATAGCGGCCGGCTAATGTTAAACGTACTTTATTGTTGAAGAAACCAAGTTCGTCCTGTGCGTAGGCACTTAAATATTTTGAATCCATTAACCCGCCAGCGTTGATGGCTCTTTGTGTTAAGGGTGTTGTGCGATCAAAAACCGGATACCCATTTAAAGGGAAACCATAGTTTGGGTTATTTAAATCAAATGGAGCAGTTGGTAAATCTAAATTATGCGATTGACCCCAGTCTGCCATATAATTTTTCTTTCCACCGTCAAAGCCTGCTAAAATGCGGTGGTTAATGCCACCGGTTTTCACCTTTCCATTGATAAATAATTGAGCCAGTTTCATGCTGCTTTCGGCATCCCAAATGGCCACATTTCTAATGACTGTACTATTGGCATTCACGGCAGATGGCCACGAACTATAACCTACCTGGTTATACTTAAAATAGGCGGCCTGTGCGGTTAATTTCCAGTTATCGTCAAAATTGTGCTGCAGGTTTAAAAATATACTCTGGTCTTTGATACGTGTTGGCGGAACTCCAGGCTGCGTCATGGTAAGCTCCTGTGGATGCGTGGCATATCCATCCGGCGAGAAAATATAATATGATCCGACCTCAGTCATTTTTGCATTTTGAAAGGTATATTCGGCGGTTAATTTAGTGCGGTTTGTAATCTGATAACTTAATACCGGAGCAATGCTATAGCGATCATTTTGCTCATAAGGCCTGAAAGATCCTTTATTTTGTACCGCACCATTTAGCCTGAACAATAGTTTTCCATCATTCGTTAACTTGCGGTCGAAATCAATTGCAGTGCGGTACAGGTCATAACTCCCCAAGGTAAAGGAAACCTCCCCACGGTTAAAACCTGTTGGCTTTTTGGTCACTACATTATACATGCCACTTGGATCACCATTTCCGAGCATAAAACCTGCCGGACCTTTTACAAATTCAATATGATCAACAAAGCTCATGTCTTCTGTCAGGGGTCCCCAGAATGATGACACGACATTGAAACCATTTCTCATTGCCTGTATCTGGGATCCGCGCATGGTAATGTTGGTGTACATATCACCCCAATGCTCTATTCGGGTAGCACCACTCACATTTCTGATTAAACCATCGCTCATGCTAATGATTTGCTGGTCTTTGATCACCTGATCACTAACGGTTTGTATATTTTGAGGCGCTTCTAAAAGGGGTTCATTCAAACGCAGGGAGGCGGAAGGTAATCCTATTTTGTACCTGTTATTTTTACCGGCAATGGTTATCTCTTCCAGGGCCTGATCGGTTTCTACCAGTGTAAAGTTAACCACTTTATCTTCTCCGGCAGTGATTGTTATGGTTTGTTCTGATGCTTTAATGCCTACGGCAGAAGCCACAATAATATATGTTCCTGGTTTTACGCGATGAATGGTATAATTACCGGCATCATCTGAAGTGGTACCCTGCCCCTTATCCTTCAAACCTATGGTAATAAAGGGAGCAGGGCGACCATTTGAAGTGCTTACTTTTCCTTTAATAGTGGCCACTTGTTGTGCAGCAGTAATCAGACTGATCATCAGCATCACTGCTGTTAGTGTTAATAATCTCATTGAATTAAAAATTAGAATTTGTAAGTGATGTTTGCTACCAGATTTCTAGGCATTTGAGGTTCGATTGTTGTCCAGCCTTTATAATATCTCTTATCTGTGATATTGTCTAACTTAAGTCCGAGTCGATACTTATTCCTGTTATAAAAAACAGTGGTATTTAAAACGGTATATGACGGTAGCGTGAAAATCCCTGTAACAGCATTATTGGTAATTATATTTGTGCTGTTGTAATTGCCACCAAAACCAAGACCCAACCCTGTTAAACTTCCCTTACTAATGGTATAGCTGATCCAACCGTTAATCATGTTTTCCGGTCCCGCATCAACTGGTCTTCTGCCTTCTACAGATGGAGCGGCTTTAGTGAGCTTACTGTCAATATGGCTATAGCCGGCAACTACATTCAGGCCCGCTACCGGATTGGCATTTAAGCTGATTTCAATACCTTTATTTCTTTGCGTTCCGTCCTGAACACTGATGTTATAATTGGTTCCACCTCTGTTAATGGATTCAGCCCTGATAATGTTATCCACTTTGATGTCGAAATAACTTGCTGTAATATTGAGCTTGTTATGAAATAGATCAGCCTTAACACCACCTTCAATCTGATTGGCTTGCTGAGGTTTAAACGTGCCATTAATATCTGCCAATGGCTGAATAACAGGTGCCAGGTTTTTAAAACCATTCATGTAATTGGCAAATAATGCTACCTGATCTTTTACAATATTATATGTTAAACCAAACTTAGGCGATAACGCTGTTTGTAAATATTTACCTGTGGTTATGCCAGTCGAGATATCATAAGATCCTTTATTGTCAAACCGATCAACCCTTAAACTCAGCATTGCACCCAACTCATCAGTGATGTTTACCACATCTGATACATAGGCACTATATACTTTACTTAAAGTAGATGATTTTGCCGGGCCTGAGGCTGCGGCAATTTTAGCTTCTACAGCACTGCGGGTAATGCTGGCATAGTTTGCGGGTGTACCTACACTATTAACTAAATCAAACAATACATATGGAGAATTGCTGTTGTTTGTTTTTTGAGATAAATAATCCAACCCGATGACTACCCGGTTTCTGATACCACCGATTTTAAAATCTCCAATAAAATTTTGTTGAATATTAGCCCCGTTACTGGTTGAATTCTGGATGTTTATATACCTGGAAAGCACATTATCAGTAGCGCCGAGATACATGATGTACTGATAAAATCCGTCAGATTTACGGGTGTTCTGAGAGAAGTTTGTTTGAGCGACCCACTCATCAGAAATTTTATAGGTTACCTGGCCGCGAACATTGTTAGTAGGTGTTTTAACAGTTAAATCGTTACTGGTATAAGATTTTCCAAAGTCAAAGTTTAATTCATCCGGGGTGCGGGCAATCAATGGTCTGCTTCTGTTTAAGAAAACCATTAAAGGGTTGGTGCCTTCGTAGCTATAGAAATCGGCAGCTAAATTTAATTTTAATTTATCATTAACCCTGTACTCTAAAGCCGGAGAAAAAAAAGTTGATTTATTAAAACCTGCATCCTGCCAGCTATTTTGCTTGTTATATGCTGCGTTCATCCTAAACAGTAGGTTTTTAGCCTTATTCACCGGGCTGTAAACGTCGGCGGTTAACCTGTTTAAACCAAAGCTACCGGTATAATAAGAAACAGCGCCCCCGGTGGTATCCAACGGCTTTTTGGTCACTACGTTAATCAAGCCTCCAAAGCTGGTGAGTGCACCGCCATATAAAGCGCCGGCTGGTCCCTTTATCACTTCAACCGTTTCAATATTGGATGGATCAAGATCTCCGTTGGTTTGTCCGGCAATACCATCAATCATAGATACCTGCGTAACAAAACCACGAAGGTTATAATAAGCTGCACCATCGCCAGCTCTGCCGGTTGAGGTCCATAGTTTATCGATTCCGGGAGAATTTTTTAAGGCAGCGTTAAAATCTGTAGCGATTTGTTCTTCCATTAATTCCTTACTGATGGTGACATATACCTGAGGGTTTTCCAGGTTTTTTAAAGGCAGCTTAGCCACGTAATTGCTTGGTTTTGTAGCAAATTTATTCCGTTTATTACTGCTAATGTTCACCTCTTTAAGCTGGTCAGCATTTTCTCGCAGTACAAAATTTATGGTGAGCGGCTGACCTGAAGTTACGGTAATGTTTTTTTCCTCAGAACTTAAGCCCACACCTGAAGTGCGAATGATGTAGGTGCCGGGTTTAATACGGTCTAAAGTAAAGGAACCATCTTCGGCTGTGGTATTCCCGATGCCTTTTCCTTTAAGGCCAACAGAAATATAAGGGGCAGGCTTACCATCTGAAGTGGTTACTTTTCCACTGATGGTTGATGTTTGCTGAGCGAAAGTTGCTGAAGTAAAAGATAAAAGTAAAAGTATTAAATTGAAGAGTCTAAGTTTAAGCATGCTTATTTATTTGGATTAATTCTAAACAGCTGCAAAATAACGGTAGAAATAATTATAATCCAAATAATTTGTAATAATTCTAAATAAGAATAGCGTTCAAAAAGATGTTTGCTTTTTAAATTGCCGGTAGCCAGATTTTAAAAGCTGTTTTCAGCTGAGATTAACATTTCATCACTCGGAAATGATGAATCCTGAAGCTGATAAAAGTTGGTTTCCTGGTTACAACAGGATTGAAACCCAAAAAACCAACAAGGGTAAAAAGTTTATTTGATTTGGATTACCCTCAAGCTAAGTGGTCTTTCTGTATCATTGGCAGGCGAAACCAAACCTCCGGCAATAACATCATAGTGATATCCTGCGGCAAAGGAGCTGTTTTCAGAAACAGCTTTAACTGTTCCGGAACTGGTTTCTTTTAAATTCAGGGTAAATGTTCCGGGGTCGACAGCGATAAAACCACTGGCACTTTTATAAGGTTTGCCTGTTGCATAGCTATTTGTGCTGCCTGTTTTTACCAAATCCATAGCGGAAGCATCCGGAGCAAGATTGATGAAGCGAATGTATGCCTTGTCTGTGGAGGATATAGTTAAATCATCCGTTAAGGCTAACACTTCTAATGCAGCGGTTTTGTTGATCAGGTAAAAAGATTGATTAGTGCTGGCGGTTAAATTAAGGGCTTTAGTGAGTATACCTTCAGTTGAAGTGGCCGTTGTAAATTTTAAGGTATAGTTGCCAGAGGTTCTGGTAGTGTAAGAGGTTGATCCGGCAAATGGTAATGCAGCGGTATTCAGTAGCGTTTCATTCAGGTATACATTATAGGTGCCCAGTGTAGGCGAAATGTTAGTTACTCTTAAATTCGATAAGTTTGGATCAACAGTTTCGGTTTTTTTACAGGAAATAAATCCCATTGAAATGATAAGGGTTAAGAAGGAATAGTAACTCAGTTTTTTAAGGGTAAACATTTTCATTGGGTTTTAAATTTTGATTAATAAATGTAGTGTAAGGTTAAACGGCGACGGGTTAGGAAGCGCTACAATAGCACAAATATTGTGTTTTAATATCAGCAGTGATTGTTAAATCTTGTTAAGTGATGTTAATGATAACTGTCAGATTTTAACAGTTTTAGGATGCTGTAGAAATAATCTGCTCAATAAAAATAAATAGGAGGATGTTCAACATTGTTTTGATACAAAGTTTAAGTCATTCAAATGATAATGTTTAGGCCCTCAGTTTTATGGGTAAACGGCTTTTAAGCTACATCATCATGCGGAATAAGGAGCTATAAACGGGTTTATGTAGGTGATGAGTAATATTTTTAGTTAGCGCATGAGGCTAATGATTGGTTTTAGTTAAAATATGGTGTTTGTTGGGTAAAAAGGAATAAAAGACGCTGGTATAATACCATTACTTTTATTAAAAATCAAACATAACTAACTAACCGTCAATGGAAAAAACTTTTACAAGACATTTCTATCTGAAATTTCTATCTGCAACATTTTTTTATTTATTAATTCCCTGGCTGGCATTTGCCCAGCAAATAATAAAGGGAACCGTTTTAGATCAGAACGATAAACCCATTCCTGGGGTATCTATATTGGAAAAGGGAACAAAAAATGGTACTTCCACAAATGGGGATGGAAAGTTCGTATTAACTGTACAAAATAGTAAAGCAATACTTGTGGCAAGGATTGTGGGCTTCTTAACGGTAGAGAAACCTGTTACGGCAAATGCCATACTGAACTTTTCTTTACAAGACGACAATAAGATGCTTGATGAGGTGGTACTGATTGGTTATCAAAAAATTACCAGAAAAAAATCAACGGCCTCTATTTCCAGTATTTCCGGGAAAGAACTGGCTAATTTACCTGCTGCAAGTTTTGACCAATTGTTACAGGGCAGGCTTTCGGGCGTAAATGTTCAAAATTTTACCGGCCAGCCTGGAGTGTCACCAACTGTTTCGGTACGTGGTAACTCAACAGCGAGTACGAGCTACGATCAGTTTAATACCGTAAGAACGCCATTATATGTGGTTGATGGGGTGCCACAATCTTCAGATGACTTTGTGCCACCTGGTACAGGAACTGGTACAAACTATCTTGCAGGGATTAATCCGAACGACATTGAATCAATCGATGTGTTGAAAGATGCATCAGCAGCAGCTATTTATGGATCAAGAGCGGCAAATGGTGTAATTCTGATTACAACCAAAAAAGGTGTTAGCGGAGAAACCAGGGTTTCCTTAAGTAGTTATGTGGGTTTTGTGCAAAGGCCAGATCTGAGGGAAGCAACGATAGGCGCTACAGAACGCAGGCAAAAAATGGAAGTTTTGCAGCGTCAGCTTACTTACGACCAAAGAAGACAGTTGCCCTATTTGCTTACCGATAGTTTAAATCCGGCTTTTAACGGAAATACAGATTGGCAGGATTTATTTTATCAGGTGGGTAAGATTAATGATAATAACTTGAGTATAACCGGTGGATCGGACAACGGAATGACCTACCGTTTTAGTGGTGGTTATTATAATGAGCAGGGAATTATAAAGGGAACAGGATTTAAAAGGTATAGTTCGAGGATTAATTTAACGTCAAGGGCTTTGAATAAAAAGCTGATGATTAATCCACAATTTTACTACTCAAGCGCTGATCGGGCGAGAGGAAATGAAGATCCAGATGATCCGAACAAACCAACCAAAATTGGTGCTGGCAATCTGCCCTCGTCACTGATCAATTTGTCACCTGAGAAACTAGATTTTTTTGTAAGTCCTAACAGCGAAAACCTCGACAAAAACGTCAGTAATCAGTTTGGCATCAACTTAAATTTATCTTATGAGTTTAATAAGCATTTTACGCTAAACTCGCAGTCCTCATATACTTCAGACAATACCCGGAGAGATGCCAGCAGAAGTAGCCTGCTCAATAATAATTTTGGAAACAGCGCGACTAGTTTTTCTTCCAGTGGTATTGGTTTAAGAACTTCTAATTACCTAAACTACAATGGTACGCTTGGAAAGCATTCTTTTAGTGCTGTGGTAGGGCAGGATATAGAATACAATAAATATCAGAATACACAGGCTGCCGGATTTGGTGGTGCTTCTGATAACATACAAGTGGTAACGGGATTTCAGCAAGCCAATATTTTTGCTTTGTCGCAGTATCGGGCACATGGTTTAATTGCCTATTATGGTCGTTTTAACTATGACTACGATAGTAAATATTTGTTATCCGGAACACTCAGGACTGATGGTTCATCTGGTTTCGGCGAGAACAACAAATATGGTGTTTTCCCTTCGGTATCGGTAGGCTGGATATTATCCGAAGAAAATTTTATGAAAAACATCACTAATAATCCATTTACACTAGTGAAAATCAGGGGTAGTTACGGCGCTACCGGCAATGAAGATTTAAGGAATTCATACGTACAGTATAATAAATACCTGGTTAATAATGGTGGGTTTGAAGGTAATGGTGCTGTTAATGGTGTTCAATATGGACTCCCCGGTGCAACTTCATATAACGGCGTTACAGCAATAACTCCAAATTTTATTAACGGTGTGGCACAAAAAGATTTAAGCTGGGAAAAATCAACGCAATGGAATATCGGTACTGATCTTGAATTCCAAAATGGAAAATACGCACTTTCGTTTGATGTATACAATAAAGAGGTAAAGGATAAATTGTTTAATGTAGACTTGCCAGTTACTTCTGGTTATGATAACGCGTTTACCAATGCATTTTCTGTGCGCAATTCTGGTATGGAATTAACCTTTAACGCAACTCCAATCAGTAAAAAGATTAAATGGAATACCTCATTTAATATATCCTACAACAAAAACCAGATCATGAGCCTGCCTAACGGTGGCAGAGACATTGTATTGAGAGGTGACCGGTTTGATAAATCCCATATCCTTTCTGTCGGGAGCCCAATAAATGCATTTTACTTATATAGAACAAATGGGGTATTTTCGAGAACAAGTGATATCCCTGTTAATCCTTTCACAGGAGAATTGTACAAGAATACGAGTGGTACCTATGCAGCCGGTGAATTTTATCTGGCTGACCTTGACGGAGATGGTGTTATTGATGTTTTTAATGATGGAATTAATCCTGATAAAATGCCAGTCGGTGATCCCAATCCGCGTTTTACAGGTGGATGGACCAATAATTTCAGCTACAAAAATTTCTCGTTGAGCATTTTTGCAACATTTACATTTAAAAGAGATGTACTGAACTTATTTGATTCAGATCGTTTTGCTAATTCAACGTCTATTGATGCTGTATCAAATTTCGCAAATTTCTCCACCCCTGATTTAGACAGACTTAATATCTGGAGAAATCCTGGCGACAATGCTGAATACGCTAAATACGATTTGGGTAGTTACCACTATTATTATACAGGGGCACAAACTTTTTTCTTAGAAAAGGGTGGTTATTTGAGGATAAGAAGCATCAATATTGGCTACGACCTGAATGCCAGGACTTTAAAAAGATTGGGATTGAGCCAGCTTAAAATATTTGCGGTAGTTGACAATGTTCATATGTTCCAGCAATCTAAAAAACTGCCTGATGCGGAGGCTGTAAACGGATATGGCGAGTATAATGGAAATGGATACCCGATCCCTAGAAAATATACATTAGGCCTTCAAGTTCAATTTTAATACCATTCACATGAAAAATTTACGTACAAAACTTAGCATATTATGTGCTCTAACCTTGATCTTGAGTACCAGTGCCTGTAAAAAATTCCTTTATGAAGAACCAAAAGATGCACCATATGAGCAAACTTTCTGGAAAACTTCTAAAGATGTAAGGAGTGCCATGGCGGGTAATTACGCATTGTTCCGTGGTGCAATTACGAATAAAAATAACCGCTATTACATGTATGGAGATGCAATTGCTAAAAATTATTTTACCATTCAGTATAGTGGGGATGGGCTTGAGGGGATACAAACCGGCGATTTTACCTTTCAGTATAACCTAAACTCATTAGCCAATTACACGCTTTACTATAAAAGTATAGCGATGTCGAACACCATATTGTTAAAAGTAGCGGCGATGACCGACGCCCAATTATCGGCGGAAAATGATGCTGTTGCATTTAGAAATAACACTTTAGGCCAGGCTTATTTTTTAAGGGCATTAAGTTATTTTATGATGGTAAGGGTTTGGGGCGATCTGCCAATTGTTACCGAAGCATACGAAGATCCACTTAATGCACCTCAACTTCCCAGAAAGCCAAAGGCAGAGGTAATGAAACTCATTGAAGATGATTGTCATAAAGCCATTAATTTGCTGACCTGGACTTATGAAAACAGTGGCGATGCGAAAGTTACAGCTAACAAAGGAGCTGCATATGCACTTTTAGCCCATTTGTATTTATGGCGGGCCACCATGTCCAATGTTAGTTCAGACACGCCCAACCTGGTTGATGTAAATAGCGCAGATACTACGATTAACACACTAATCAATCGTGGTGGCTATACTTTAACTGATACGGCCAATTATAAGAATACTTTTATAGGTCGTTCTTCAGAAGGTATTTTTGAAATCAATATAAGCGAGAATACGTTGGAAGGTTCTAATAGTTCAATAGGTGGGGGCTTTTTAAACGAAAGCTATGTAAAAGGAAACGGTAATAATCCAAGGTACTTTGTGGTGCCCAGGTATCTGAAAGATCATTTTTCTACAACTACTGATATCAGATACACCAAAGGCTTTGATGTAACCCTGCCGGATAAGCCCGTGTGTCTGAAATATTCCAATGTGACATACAGAAATCCGGGGCAAAAGTTAAATCCATATTTAAGCAATAACATCATAATCTTCAGGTTAGGTGATATGAGATTGCTAAAAGCTGAAATCGCACTGTATAAGGGAGATGCCGCCACGGCTACTTCAATTATCAATACATTCAGAAGAAGGAATGATCCCAATCCTGTGTTGGTAGATAACGGCTTGTCTGTAAGCGATGTCATGGATGAATACATTATCGAACGCGGACGGGAAATGTATCTCGAAGGACACCTGTTTTATGATTTGCTACGCACCAGAAGGTATGGGTTCATCGTAGACTGGCTACCGGAAGACAGATTTAAAAAAGAAGGTTTTTACTGGCCTGTAGATCCCGCTTTGTTTAGGAACAATCCATTCTTAAAGCAAACTACATATTGGTTGGGTAAGGTGTAAATAATTAATTTTTATATTAAAAATCATGAAAAATACTATTTTAATATATATGTCGATTGTTTTACTGGCCATGTCGGCATGTAAAAAAGACGACTATAAACGAGATGGGGGGCAGAGTAGTCCTTTTGTTGATATGACCACTTATGACTACCTAAAATCCAATCGCAATTTTGATTCATTAGTGAAAGTGATTGATAAGGCGGGTTTGAAAGATGCTGTAAATGGCGATGCTACCTTCTTTGCTACCACAAATTATGGAATAGCAGATTATGTAAAAGCGAAAAAATATCAAAAGAGTCTTCAACTCGGTAAAGAAAATTTTGATTTCGGAATCAAAGATATTCCGGCTCAGGAACTTAGTGATTCATTAAAAACTTACCTGTTTGCAGGTAAAATAAACAGGGATCAGATTAGCCTTGCCGGGAAGCTGTACAATAGCTTATTAGGTGCCATTCCAAATGTCCAATATTTAATTAAGTTTAGACGATCTACTTTGGAATATACCCAGTATTTGAATTATATAGATTATGTTACCTATACCAAAGTGATAGGTACGCGCGATGATACGGAACCTGATCTGAATGCTATACCGGATAACCAAAAAGACAAAGCGGTAGACGTACAGACCTCCGGTATTATCACAAAAACAGGAATTGTTCATGTTTTAAACGGAAATCATAGGTTGTTTTTTAATGGACAATCGTTAGGGAATTAAACCATAAAATATTCAATCATGAAAATTAAATATATTTTAGGCATACTGTTTTTACTGAGTATTTATTCCTGCTCAAAAATTGAGAAAGGTTTTCAAAGTAATGCCATTCGCTATAAAGACAACGATATTTATGCTAAACGAGGCCTGATACTTTTTCAGTCTGACAGGATTAATGCAGATGGCTCTACGCCGCCATTTACCTATAAAATGGTAAACCTCAGAAAAGAAGACGGTTCTCCTGCACCGGTAGAATTTTCTAAAGCCTATGAAATTCTGGTGTTTAAGGAGGGTACCAGTTTCGATGCAGAAAAGGATGTGACTGTTGATTTGTTGAACAAGAAAAGAGAAACGGTTAAAAGATTACCCATGTATTTCAACGAAAACAGCGGACAACTCACATTCAATAGGGCTTCAGCAAATTTACCATTGGGCAAGTATGTTTTTGATGTTGAAATGACAAACGTTACCGGAACAAAGCTTTTTCCAAAATTGGCAACGATAAATGTTGTAGACCCTGAAGGCGATGATTTATTTGTGGTTACGGATAATGTTTCGAATGCATTTCACGATGTTACAGGTGTGGCAACGCCTATGAAAAATCCCATTATTACCTGTACTAAAATCTCTAATAATGGTGCAAGGGCGATATTAAAAATGGTTGATAAAAATGGAAAGGTTTTTAACCCTAAGGCAGGCGAAATCATACAAAGAGGAGATCGGCCTATTTTTGAAAATTATGCAAAGTTTAATCCGGTTATAAAGACTGATACAGCCATGATTTGTGATTTTGAGGTAGCGCCTTTCCCACTGACCAAATATGTTACGCCAACAACAGATTGGGGCTTTTTAATGTATTACAGGATCCCAAGTAACTTTGTCACCGTTGATGGTTTTCCTGCATCTCTCGGAACATTCTCTGTAAATCCCCGGTGGTCATGGCAATTAAAGCTTGAAGGAACATATGTAATACAGGTGAAATTTCCTGATGTAACAAAAAAATAGTATGTAAATTCAATTAAACGGAAAGGCAATTTCATATGGAATTGCCTTTCTGTATGAGTGGGGTTTCTAATTAATATGAGTGGGGTTTCTAATTAAATAACCGTAAAAATAAATTTAGTGAAATTAAATATTGAGGCAGTTTATTGCTCGCTTCTTTCAAAAACAAAATAAATGATTAGTTGTTCAACTGAGGTTTACTTAACTATTTAGTAATCTTAATATTAAATGTCAATTATAATTTTGTTTAACCACTAAATTTATTAAAATGATTAAAAACAGCTCAAAATTAATCTGCATCTGCTTAGGTACACTGGTGATGGCTTCATGTGGAAGTTCTCAAAAGGACAAACCTGCTGATACCACCATTACCAAGACAGAAACGGTTGTAACTGTACCGGAGAAGCAAGAAAATGCACCGGCAGGCAGTAGCTTTAGTATCACACCTGATAGTGCTGTTTTAGGCAAAAGCAAGGAAGCATTGGTTAAGGTAACTGAAGCAACTGCAGTAGAATTGCAGGATGCGGATGGTAAATCTACAGGTGCTGAACTTACTGTTAAACTGCAGGTTACCAATAAAAGTACCCTCGATGCTAAGAAATATTTCTCTGTTTCTGCCGCTGATGCCAGACTTGAATTGGATAATGGTACAGCGGTTCCCGGAAATAAAGAGAGCGGTAATACCGAGCCTGAGCCGGAGGCTTCATCAGAAGCCGTATGGAAATTTAGCTTGCCTGCAGGCACCTCACCTAAAAAGCTAAATTTTTTCGTAGATGGAACAAGAGTTTCAGTCGGATTAACAAAAAAATAAAATTAAGGCCCCAACTCAGGGGCTTTAATTTTTACAATTATTGTAAAAAATTCAAAAAATATTGTGTAACTCGATTATTATTTAAACCTTTGCACCTCAATAGAGTTATAGCCGTTTTAATACGCCTGAAATGATTAAACAATTTTTACATAAACTTTCTGCTTTCTCCGCGCAACTGGCGTTTGGAAAGAGTTTGTTTATTAATCGTTTTCAGCCTGTATTTTATTATCCCACAAGCCGGCAAAATTTCACGCCACGTATTTAGTACCTCCACTAAACGTTATGAGGAATTGATCCTCTCTAAAAACCCAATTAACAAGAATACTTATAATTTTTCGTTAGAAAACGAATGGATATTAACGAATTTATAGTGCAGGTTGCACTTCCTGAACATCGTGTATTTGCAGAAGAAATTGTAACTGAGATGGCTGAGTCTGCAAAAGCACGTGGCACCGGTATCGCCAAGCGTTCTCCAGACTATGTTGCTGGTAAAATGATCGAAGGCAAGGCCGTGATTGCTTTTCATAAAGATGGTACATGGGCCGGCTTTTGCTATATAGAAACGTGGAGCCATGGTCAGTTTGTGGCAAACTCCGGGTTAATTGTTTCTCCTAAATTCAGGAAGGCAGGTTTAGCGCACGCCATTAAGGAAAAGGTTTTTGACCTTTCCAGAAGTTTGTATCCCAAAGCAAAAATTTTCGGGTTAACCACTGGTTTGGCCGTAATGAAAATTAATTCCGACCTGGGTTACGAACCGGTTACCTATTCTGAGTTAACACAGGATGAGGAATTCTGGAAAGGCTGTCAGAGTTGCGTGAACTTTGAGATCCTGAAAATGAAGGAACGTAAAAACTGCATGTGCACGGCCATGTTATATGATCCTGCTACGCAGAAACATGATGCGGCCAAAAGATTTGCAGAAGAATTACAAAAGAAACCTAAATTATATGAGCGCTTCATGCGCATCAAGCAACGTTTAGTTGTAAAACCGAAACCCAAATCCGGGTTCAAGGCCTTGATGTTTTTATTTACCCTATTATTTCATAAATAATGAAAAAGAAAGTTGTTTTAGCTTTTAGCGGAGGTCTTGATACCTCATTTTGTTGTATTTATTTAGCACAGGATCGTGGCTTGGAAGTTCATTCAGTTATTGTAAATACCGGTGGTTTTTCTGAGGAAGAATTGCAGGAGATTGAGAAAAGAGCTTATGCTTTAGGTGTTGCTTCACATGCCGTAGTAGATGAAACAGAAAGTTATTACAACGACTGCATTAAATACCTGATTTTTGGTAATGTATTGAAAAATGCAACTTACCCGCTTTCCGTAAGTGCAGAACGTGTAAGTCAGGCTACGGCAATTGCCAACTATGTTAAAAAAGTGGGTGCAGATTATGTGGCGCACGGAAGTACTGGTGCAGGTAATGACCAGGTACGTTTTGATATGATTTTTAATATCCTGATCCCTGGAGTTGAAATCATTACACCTATTAGAGATTTAAAATTATCCCGTGAAGCGGAAATAGAATATTTAGCAGAACATGGTGTGGAATACAGTGCAGAAAAAGCCAGATATTCCATTAATAAAGGTTTATGGGGCACTTCAGTAGGTGGGAAGGAAACTTTAACCTCTCACGAAACTTTACCCGAAAGTGCCTGGCCAACGCAGGTTTCGGAAACGGAAGCACGCAAAATTGAATTAACTTTCGAAAAAGGTGAACTGGTTGCCATTGATGGTGAAACATTGGCACCTGTAAGCGCGATTCAAAAATTACAGGCCATTGCTCAACCCTTTGGAATTGGTCGCGATATACATGTTGGCGATACCATCATCGGGATTAAAGGTCGTGTGGGTTTCGAAGCTGCGGCACCAGTATTAATTATTAAAGCTCACCACACTTTAGAAAAACACACTTTAACCAAATGGCAGTTAAGCTGGAAAGAGCAATTGTCATCTTTTTACGGCAATTGGTTACATGAAGGTCAGTTCCACGATCCAATCATGCGGAATATTGAAGCTTTCTTAACCGATACGCAAAAGGTAGTAAGCGGCAAGGTATTTTTGGAGTTGTTGCCTTACCGTTTCCAGATTATTGGTATCGAATCGAACCACGATTTAATGAGCAATAAATTTGGTAGCTACGGCGAAATGAACAATGCCTGGAGCGGAGAAGATGTGAAAGGCTTCTCTAAAATCTTTGGTAACCAGGTCATGATCTGGCATAAAGTTAATAACGAGGCGTAGCCTCAAAGGCGCAAGGCAGAGGGTTTAAGGCTACATTAGCATTTAAACCTTAAACCTTAGGCCTCAAACCCTAAACCTTTTTAAATATGAAAATAAAAGCAGGAATAATTGGCGGTGCGGGTTACACTGGTGGTGAAATGCTTCGTATTCTGGTTAACCACCCAAATGTTGAGATTGCTTTCGTCAATAGTACCAGCAATGCCGGAAACCTAGTTTCTGATGTACACACTGATTTAATCGGAGATACAGATCTAAAATTTGTAAGTGATATTCCACAAGATATTGACGTATTGTTTTTATGTGTTGGCCATGGTGATGCAAAAAAGTTTTTAGCAGCCAATCCAATCAAGGAAAGTATTAAAATCATTGATTTATCTCAGGATTTCAGATTAACTGCAAATGCCATTTTTTCGAATCCAGACTCCGGACTCCCGACTAAAGACTTCACATACGGTTTACCCGAACTTAATCGCGAAGCAATAAAATCTGCCAAAAACATTGCAAATCCTGGCTGTTTTGCCACTTGTATCCAGTTAGGTTTATTACCTCTGGCTGCAAAAGGTTTAATCAATAGTGAAGTTCATATCAATGCGACTACCGGTTCAACAGGCGCTGGTCAAGGCTTAAATGCTACTTCACACTTTAGCTGGAGAAATAATAATTTATCTATCTACAAAGCTTTTGAGCATCAACACCTGAATGAGATTGGTGAAAGTTTGTTGCAGTTGCAGCCATCACTAACAGATCTTTTGAGTTTTATTCCGCAGCGTGGTGCATTTACCAGAGGTATTTTAGCTTCCATGTATCTGGAAAGTGATTTAACTTTGGAAGAAGCACAAAGCATTTTTGAAGAATATTACAGTAGCCATCCTTTCACGCATGTAAGCCGGCGAAATATCGATTTAAAACAGGTGGTCAATACCAATAAAGCGCTGGTTCACGTAGAGAAACACGGCGATAAATTATTTATCATCAGCATTATTGATAACCTCTTAAAAGGTGCCAGCGGACAAGCGGTTCAGAATATGAACCTAATGTTCGGACTGGAAGAAACAGCAGGGCTTAAATTGAAAGCGGCCTATTTTTAGTGATACGTTATAAGTTTTAAGTAATAAGTGTATGCAAAATTTTAAAGATTTAAAAGTATGGGATAAAGCCCACCAGCTTACACTTAGTATTTATAAGATTAGTGCGAGCTTCCCAAAAGAAGAAGTGTATAGTCTTACCAATCAACTCCGGCGGGCATCGGCATCAATACCAGCTAATATTGCCGAAGGCTGTGGGAAAAATTCACAGGCAGATTTGGCAAATTTTTTAAATATTTCTTTAGGTTCAGCAAATGAGACTGAATACTTTTTGATTTTATCTAAAGATTTAGACTACCTAGCTGAAGAACAATTTACAATTTTATCAAATAGTATTAATGAAGTTAAGGCAATGCTTATCAGTTTAATTTTGAAAGTTAGAACTAAGCGCCAAAACCTATAACTTAAAACGTACAACTCATAACTCAAACAATGAACTTATTCGACGTTTATCCTCTTAACGATATAGAAATTACCAAAGCAGCCGGCAGCAATGTTTGGGATGCTAATGAACAAAAATATTTAGATCTATATGGTGGCCATGCCGTGATTTCCATTGGTCACACCCATCCGCATTATGTTAATCGCTTAACTGAGCAGTTAAACAAAGTTGGTTTTTACTCCAATTCAGTTAAAATTCCTTTACAGGTACAGCTGGCAGAAAAATTGGGCCAGGTTTCTGGTAAGAAAGATTACCAATTGTTTTTGGTGAATTCAGGAGCAGAAGCCAACGAAAATGCGCTAAAATTAGCCTCATTTTACAACGGCAGAAAGAAAGTGATTGCTTTCACCGGTGCTTTCCACGGACGTACATCATTGGCCGTATCGGTAACTGATAATCCGAAAATTGTTGCGCCGGTTAACCAGACGGAAAACGTAATCTTTTTACCTTTTAATAACGAGGTTGCTTTAGAAGAAACTTTCAAAGCGCAAGGCAATGAAATTTCGGCCGTAATTATTGAAGGTATTCAGGGTGTAGGTGGAATTAAGGAAGCTTCAAAAAGTTTCTTGCAGAAAATCCGTACGCTTTGTGATAAATACAATTCGGTTTACATTGCCGATTCCGTTCAGTGTGGTTATGGCAGAACTGGTTTATTTTATTCACACGATTATGCCGGGGTTGAAGCCGATGTTTACACCATGGCCAAAGGAATGGGGAATGGATTTCCGGTAGCAGGAATTTCAATTGCCGCTAAGTTTAAACCATGGCATGGAGAATTAGGTACCACTTTTGGTGGTAATCACCTGGCCTGTGCAGCAGCATTAGCCGTTTTAGAGGTGATGGAGCAAGATAACCTCATGAAAAACGCCGAAGAAATCGGAAATTACTTAATTACAGAATTAAAAAAAATTGAACAGGTAGTTGAAGTTCGCGGTCGTGGATTAATGATTGGTATTGAATTGCCAGCCGAGCTTGCCCATGTTAAAAAAGAGTTATTATTCACCCACTATATTTTTACCGGCGAAGCAAAGCCGAATGTAATTCGCTTATTGCCGGCTTTGAATTTAACCAAGGCACATGCTGATGAATTTTTGGAAGCGTTTGCTTTAGTTTTAAGTTCTAAGTAGTACGTTTTAAGTACACAGGACTCTATTTATAAATTATTTTGGATGAGGAATACGAAACTTATAACGTATAACTTACTACTTACAACGTTTTAAAATGAAACTTTTCACTTCCGTGCACGATGTTCCAAGCATCAAGCAGTTTGTAAATGATGCGCTTGCCTTAAAGGCAAATCCTTATGCGCATCAGGATTTAGGTAAAAACAAGACCCTGGGTTTGGTTTTCATGAACCCAAGTCTGCGCACCCGTTTAAGTACCCAAAAGGCTGCTTTAAATTTAGGGATGAATGTGATGGTGATGAATCTGGATAAAGAAGGCTGGGCTTTAGAAACACAGGACGGTGTGGTGATGAATGGCTCAACCGTGGAGCACATCCGCGAAGCTGCTGCCGTAATGGGTCAATATTGCGATATTCTAGGCTTGCGATCTTTCCCTAAACTAAATAATCGTGAAGAAGATTATAGCGAAGATTTCTTTAATAAATTCGTGAAATATTGTGGAGTTCCTGTGGTAAGTTTAGAAAGTGCTACACGCCATCCTCTACAGAGCTTTGCTGATATCATTACCATTCACGAGACCTGGACGAACAAACCTGATGGACGTAAACCAAAGGTCGTTTTAGCCTGGGCACCTCATGTAAAGGCCTTGCCACAGGCTGTGCCAAATTCTTTTGCTGAATGGATGTGTCAGGCACAGGAGGAAGGAATGATCGATTTTACCATTGCTCAACCTGAAGGTTATGAACTTTCAGCAGGTTTTACCAAAGGTGCCGATATTCAGTATAATATAGAGGCGGCATTGGCCGGAGCAGATTATGTATATGTAAAAAACTGGAGCAGCTATCAGGAATATGGTCAAGTATTAAATTATCCTGAAGGCTGGATGATGGACAATGAAAAGCTAAAATTCACCAATGATGCGAAAGTGATGCATTGTTTACCTGTTCGCAGAGATTTGGAATTATCATCTGAAATCTTAGATGGACCAAATTCATTAGTCATTCACGAAGCTGGTAACCGTTTATGGGCCGCACAAGCTGTAATTAAATCGATGCTGGAAGAATTGAAATAATCTGTTACGATTTGAAGGCCTATAACCTGCAACTTATCAGGAAGACAGCTTACGATCATAAAAATTATAATTATTTTTATACATGACTAAGCCAATTACAAGTACTTTATCCGATTTCCATCAGGTGATTATCATGATCAACGATGCACGGAACAGGGCCTACAGTAAGGCAAACGCCGAGTTGGTAATGTTGTATTTTAATATTGGAAAAATTGTTTCTGAAAAAGTATTGGCTGGAAATTGGGGTGATGGAATAGTAAATGATCTGGCAGATTATATCGCTGAAAAGCAACCACTTTTAAAGGGATTTAACCGCCGCGGACTTTATAGAATGAAACAATTTTATGATGTTTATAGCGATGAGCAAATTGTTTCGACACTGTTGACAAATTGCAAGCTGATCACAACTTAGAAGTGTCACCAGTGGTGACACAATTAGAAAGCAGTATTTTTACTTTTTGCAAAAGGATATTATCAAAAATAAACTGGACACATCATCTGTTAATACTGTCAAAAACAAAAGGCATTGAAGAGAGCCAGCACTCATTGCCGATTATGAAACCAAGTTGATTGATGAAAAACTGCTTGCAGAAAAATTGCATCAACTTTCTGAAATTTTTTATAGAAATGAACAATAAGCAACTGACCATCATTAAAATTGGTGGAAACGTCATCGATCACTCCGCAAACTTACATCAGTTTTTGCTGGATTTTACCGCTTTGCCAGGCGATAAAATCCTGGTTCATGGTGGTGGCAAAATCGCAACAGAACTGGGCGAAAGTTTAGGCATCGAAGCGAAAATGGTGGATGGTCGCCGGATTACCGATATTGAAACCTTGCGAATTGTTACCATGGTCTATGCAGGATTAATTAATAAAAATATGGTTGCCCAGTTGCAGGCCAAGGGTAGCAATGCCATTGGTTTAACCGGTGCGGATGGAAATATCATTCAAGCAAAAAAACGTCCTGTGAAAGAGATCGATTATGGTTTTGTAGGTGATTTGGATGAAAAATCTGTCTCTGCCGAAACCTTAAGTAAATTATTGCAAGCCGGATTGGTTCCTGTTTTATGTGCCATTACACATGATGGAGAAACCCAACTGTTAAATACCAATGCCGATACCATTGCATCATCGGTTGCGGTAGCCATGTCGGCTTTATACGAAACGCGTTTGGTATATTGCTTCGAGAAAAAAGGTGTATTGAAAGATGTAAATGATGATGATTCTGTAGTTAGAGAAATCAAAGCAGATGAATTTGAAGGACTTAAAGCTGATGGAACTGTGCAGGGCGGAATGATTCCAAAATTGCACAATGCTTTCGAGGCCATTAAAAAAGGTGTTTCTGCCGTTTATATTGGTAAAGCCGATGAATTAGCAGAACTGGCTGATGGAACGTTTGGCACCAAAATGCTGAAGTAAAGGTAGAGAAGAAAGGCTGAAGGTTTTGGGATTAGAAAGGAAAAGAAACCGATGAATTCTGCTTTTGCCATTTAAACCTGATAGTAGTGGAAAGCTCCCGGTTTTTCATCGGGACTTGTAACGAATAGCAGGACTGAACATCAATAGAATTGCTGAAATTGCTTTTCAAAAAATATATAAATCTGTGTAATCAAATCATCTGTGTAATCAACCCGCAGGAAAATTAGGAATCATGACAAAAAAAATAGCCATCATTGGTAGCGGAAATATAGGTTTATCTTTAGCTAAAGGTTTGGTAAAGGCCGACTTTGCTCAAGCGGGCGATATTACACTTACCCGTAGAAATATTGATCATTTAAAATCTTTCGCCGAAGCTGGATTTGTAGTGAGCAATAATAATAAAGAGGCTGTTTCCAAAGCTAATGTTGTCATCCTCGCCGTTTTGCCGCAACAGTTAAACACCGTTTTAGATGAAATCAATGCGGCGATAGATTCGGCTAAACATTTGGTTATTTCTGTAATTTCCGGTGTCAGCTGTGCTGCGGTTCGAGCGAAACTGGGTGAGGATGTAGAAGTGATTCGTGTAATGCCAAACACGGCAATTGCCATCGGACAATCGATGACTTGCATGGCCAGTGATAATGCCTCGGCTGAAAATATTTCGGATGTGACCAAAATGTTTGAAACCGTAGGCTCGGTAGTTAAAATAAACGAAGATTTAATGACTTCTGCTACCGCACTTTGTGCCTGTGGGATTGCATTTTTTTTAAGGGCGATCCGGGCAGCATCGCAGGGCGGCGTAGAAATTGGTTTCCATGCCGATGAAGCACTTAAAATGGCTGTTCAAACGGCAAAAGGAGCGGCCGATTTACTTTTATTGCATGGTACACACCCGGAATCAGAAATAGATAAAGTAACTTCGCCGAAAGGTTGTACCATTGCCGGTTTAAACGAAATGGAACACAATGGTTTTAGCTCATCATTAATAAAGGGAATTAAACTTTCGGCCTTAAAAGCCGGGAATTTATATACCAAGGAAAGCTAAAAGCAGAAAGACTAAAGCTGAAAGCAAAATAAAAAGTATCATGCATGTTAAGATGAAAATTGTCTTGATACCTGATACTCATTACTTGATACTATGTCATTAGAAAATATACAAAAGGAAAGTCTGGATTTATTGCGTCAATTGATTCGTATCCAGTCTTTTAGTAAAGAAGAAGATAGAACGGCTAATTTAATTGCGCAGTTTTTGGATGAGCGGGGCATTAAAACCCACCGCAAAATGAATAATGTTTGGGCATATAACAAACATTTTGATGCGAAGAAACCAACACTGTTGCTCAATTCCCATCATGATACGGTAAAGCCAAATTCTGGTTATACCCGTGATCCTTACGATGCAGCCATTGAAGGAGATAAATTATTCGGCTTGGGCAGTAATGATGCTGGTGGTTGCCTGGTTTCCTTAATCGGTACGTTTTTATATTACTATGAACAGGAAAATTTAAAATATAACATCTGTTTGGCCGCAACGGCGGAAGAAGAAATTTCCGGTAATAACGGATTAGAATTGGTTCTGCCTGATTTAGGTGAATTGGAATTCGGAATTGTGGGTGAACCGACAGAAATGAATTTAGCCATTGCTGAACGTGGATTATTAGTATTGGATTGTGTTTCTCATGGCAAAGCAGGTCATGCGGCACGTGAAGAAGGCGAAAATGCCATTTACAAAGCATTGGCAGCTATCGAATGGTTCAGGAATTATCAGTTCCCGAAAGTCTCTGAGGTTTTTGGTCCGCTGAAAATGTCGGTTACGATTATCAATGCGGGTTCGCAGCATAATGTGGTTCCGGCAAATTGTACTTTTACAGTAGATGTCCGGGTGACTGATGCATATACCAACGAAGAAGTTTTAGAAATTATCCGGGCCAATGTAGATTGTGATGTTACACCACGATCTATCCGTTTAAAGCCATCATCAATCGATAAAAACCATCCTGTAGTTCAGGCTGGTGTGGCATTGGGTAAAACTACTTATGGTTCGCCAACAACATCCGATCAGGCTTTATTAGATATTCCATCTGTAAAATGCGGACCAGGTTTTTCTGGCCGCTCGCACATGGCTGATGAGTTTTTGTATGTGAGGGAAGTAGCAGAAGGTGTGGAAGGATATGTGAATATGTTAAAACCGGTTATTGAAGGTTGAGGGTTTAAGGCGTAAGGTTCAGATGCGAAACTTAAATGCCCCTTTATCTTTTAAAAGATTTAAAAACCTTTGTGCTTAGTGTCTTTGTGGTAAAAATAGCCTTGTGTTCTCTGAAAAACTTCATGAACTCTGTGCTAAAATTATAAAATAGCTTGGCGCACTTTGCGAAAAAACTTAGTGCCCTTTGCGGTTAAATAGATTTAAAATGAAAATCTGGCAAAAAAATACAGACGTAAATAAATTTGTAGAAACCTTTACGGTTGGAAAAGACCGTGAACTGGATCTACAAATGGCAAAATTTGATGTGTTGGGCTCTCTGGCCCATACGCAAATGTTGGAAACCATTAACCTGCTTACTGCTGATGAATTAAAAACCGTTCAGCAGGAATTGAAAAATATTTATGCTGAAATTGAGGCTGGAAATTTCACTATTGAAGATACCGTAGAGGATGTTCATTCGCAGGTAGAATGGTTGCTTACGCAGCGAATTGGTGAGGCAGGAAAGAAAATCCACAGCGGACGCTCACGTAATGATCAGGTTCTGGTTGATTTAAAGCTATTTTTCAGGGCTTGTATTGAAGATATGGTCAATCAGACATCAATCTTGTTTAACCAATTAATTGAATTAAGTAATGCACACCAAGATAAATTGATGCCAGGCTACACGCATTTGCAGATTGCCATGCCATCATCATTCGGACTATGGTTTGGTGCCTACGCGGAAAGCCTTGCCGATGATCTTGAACTGATGCTTGCTGCCTGGAAAATTACCAATAAAAATCCATTGGGTTCTGCCGCTGGTTATGGTTCGTCATTCCCATTAAACAGAACTTTAACGACTGAATTATTAGGATTCGAAAGTTTAAACTACAATGTGGTTTATGCGCAGATGGGGCGTGGAAAAACAGAAAGAATTTTGGCACAGGCCATGAGTTCCATTGCGGCTACTTTGGCCAAAATGGCAATGGATGTATGTTTATTCATCAACCAGAATTTCAGTTTCATTAGTTTTCCGGCAGAACTGACTACAGGTTCGAGTATTATGCCGCACAAGAAAAATCCGGATGTTTTTGAACTGATTCGTTCACGTTGCAATAAAATACAGGCTTTGCCCAATGAAATTGCCATGATGATCACCAATTTGCCATCAGGTTATCACCGAGATTTACAATTGCTGAAAGAAAATCTTTTTCCAGCCATTACTTCCCTGAATGAATGTTTGGAGATCGCTACATTTATGTTTCAAAACATCACCATCAAGGATGACATCTTAAAAGATAAAAAATACGATTATCTGTTTAGTGTAGAGGTGGTTAATGAACTGGCGTTGCAGGGGGTTCCATTCAGGGAAGCATATAAAATTGTAGGCGAACAGATTGAAAATGGTACCTTTGCACCATCAAGTGAGATCAAACATACACATGAAGGCAGTATTGGCAACCTTTGTAACGAGCAGATTACGGCAGCAATGCAGCAGGTTTTAGCTCAGTTTGGTTTTGAAAAAGTGAATAAAGCAATAGAAGATTTAATAGCATAATATGAAAGTTTCAGTATTAGCCAGTGCATTAATTGGCTCAGAAATTATAAAAATTGGCAATGAAGTTAACGAAATGAAACGCAAAGGCGCTTCAATCGCTAACTTAACCATCGGTGATTTCGATTCGAATATTTACCCGATACCAAGCGAATTGAAAGCCGGAATTGTAGATGCATACCATGCAAATCAAACTAACTATCCTCCTGCAGATGGCGTTTTACAATTACGCGAAACCGTTTCTGAATTACTGAAAGATAGATTCGGATTGGAATACAATACTAACAGTATTTTGGTTTCAGGCGGTTCCCGTCCGTTAATTTATGCAACTTATTTAGCCTTAATCGATCCGGGAGATACCGTTGTTTTTCCGGCACCCTCCTGGAATAACAATCACTATTGCCACTTAACTTCGGCTAAAACTATTGCTGTAGAAACTGATGCTGCGCATAATTTTATGCCAACAGCTGCACAATTAAAACCGCATTTAAAAGGAGCAACTTTATTGGCTTTATGTTCCCCTTTGAACCCGACTGGAACGATGTTCGATGGTGATTCTTTAGCTGAAATCTGTGATGTTATTTTGGAAGAAAATGCAAGTCGCGGAGCTGATGAAAAGCCATTGTATTTAATGTACGATCAGATTTATTCCCTTTTAACTTTTGGCAAAGCCCATGTAAATCCGGTTTCTTTACGTCCGGCGATGCGTGAGTTTACGGTATTTGTGGATGGCAGTTCTAAGTGTTTAGCTGCAACCGGCGTGCGTGTAGGCTGGGGTTTTGGTCCGGAAGATATTATCAACAGGATGAAAGCATTGGTTGGGCACATGGGTGCCTGGGCACCTAAGGCTGAGCAGGTGGCTATGTCAAATTACTTTAATAATAAAGTACAGGTTGATACTTTCTTAACCAGTTTTAAGAGCCAGATTCAGGATAGTTTGAATGCGCTTTATAATGGCTTTAACGAATTAAAGAATGAAGGCTTTAATGTGGAGGCTGTAGAGCCAATGGGTGCCATTTATTTAACCATTAAAATCGACTATATCGGAAAAACCACTGAAGATGGTCAGGTTTTAAAAGACAGTGCAGATGTGAATTTCTACCTGATCAAAGAAGCTGGCGCAGCTTTGGTTCCTTTTTCTGCCTTCGGAAATGCAGATAGTATGCCTTGGTTCAGGGCTTCAGTTGGTGCTTGTACTTTGCAGGATATTAAAGATATGTTGCCAAGGATTAAAGCGGCATTGAGTAAATTGAAATAAGATTATAAATAGATAAAAAAACCTCTTCAATTAATTTTGAAGAGGTTTTTTATTGTCGTAAGACTTTTGTAAATAATAGTCAATGCTGAGGGACGAAGCAATAACGATTTGACTGAAGACTAAGGACTTTGGACTAAAGACTCAACACTCCACGCTAATCCTCCCTGCTTCCATCATCAGCCATTCTCACCATTTTAGGCTCGAATTTAGCGATAACATCAACCAGTTCAGTTTGTGCTGCCATCACTTTGTCAATGTCTTTATAGGCCATTGGTGCCTCATCTAAACCTGCGCCGATTAAAGTGACATGATGGTCTTTCAAAATGGCCTTCATCTCCGATTTCGTAATCGATTGAATCGCTTTTGTTCGGCTCATTTGTCTACCTGCACCATGCGAAGCAGAATTGATGGCATTCACTTCACCTTTTCCCCTAACTAAAAATCCTGGTGCAGTCATACTTCCCGGGATGATCCCCATCACGCCTTTACCGGCAGGCGTTGCACCTTTTCGGTGAACAATTACTTCTTCGCCATCAAGCATTTCTTTCCAGGCAAAATTATGATGGTTTTCTACTTTGGCCAAAACTTTGGCACCAATGGCTTTAGTCAACCTTTTATGGATCACTTCATGACAGGCTGATGCATAATCGCCGGCTAAATTCATGGCAATCCAATATTCTTGTCCTTCGGAAGTGTTTAAGTCAAGGTAAGCCAGATTTACAGCCTCCTTGGGCAATTTACAGATCTCTTTAGCCAGTTTAGTATAATGACCAGCAATTGTTGCGCCAAGGCCTCGTGAACCTGAATGCGTTAATAAAGCCACATAACGGCCTTTATCAATGTTTAAAATTTCATCTCGTTCTGCGAAGTCAATGATCCCCCATTCCACAAAGTGATTTCCACCACCCGAAGTACCCAATTGTGCCCAGGCTTTTCCATGCAGGTTTTTCAGGAAAGGAATGCTGTTGAAAGCCCCGTTCTCTAAAACCTCATGATCTGCTTTTTCATTACCTTTAAAATTTTGACCGGCACCAAATTTGGTGAAGGCAATTAATTCGCGTTTGTACATGGCATCTTTACCGAAATAATGTTTTTCGGGAATATCAAAAATACTCAAAGCCATCCGGCACCCAATATCTACACCTACTCCATAAGGAATAATCGCATTTCTCGTAGCCAATACGCCACCGATGGGCAAACCATAACCTTGGTGGGCATCAGGCATTAATGCACCTGCAACCGTAACCGGTAATTTCATGGCAATATCCATTTGGTTTCTTGCGCCTTCTTCAATGTAATCAGGACCAAATACCGCGTAGGGTTTAACATGGTTTACCAGTTCGATGGTTTCATCTTTTGGCACATTGGCTTCCTCAATCACGGCTGTTGCCAAAATGTTCAATATTTCATCATCCAAAAAACTTTCCGGATAATCTTTTACTTTCTTAAATAAGGCCAATAATTCTTTTTCTTCAATATCCGCAAAATTTTCTTTCACGATAGCTAATGCTAAGCCTACTATTTTTCCTTCGGTATAACCTATTTCGATCAGGTTATTACCTGTGATGTTGCTGTTCATTTTTTTCTACATTAATCCCCGGCAGGCAACATTCACCTAACCGAGGGGTTTTTAAATTTAGTTTATTTCACGAAAATCTGTTTCAACTGATCTACAATTTGTCCGCTGCCAGATAAGCTGATGTTATTGATTTTCTCTGCGATTTTCTCTACGTATTCCATCTCTTTCAACTTATACAACATGCTATTGTCTTCCATTAATTTGGCAGTATTCAACAAACTTCTGGTCGAGGCCGTTTCTTCTCTTCGGGTAATGATATTGGCTTGTGCTCTTTTTTCGGCAACCAAAACCTGGTTCATAATCTCCTTCACATCACCTGGTAAAACAATGTCTTTAACACCACAGTTGGTCAATTTAACACCTAAGCTTTCAACCTTATCCAATGTGGTGGCCATTACCATTTCAGCAATTTTTTCCTTGCTTTCCATCAATTCGTCAAAAGTCATAAGGCCAATAGATTCTCTTAATGCCAGTTGCATGGTGATGTACAATTGTTTTTCGAATTCCTTGTTCTCCAATAACGCCCTGATGATATCATCAACTTTATACTGAATGCTGAAGTTTACCCTCAATTGTGCTTTATCTTTTGTTAAGATTTCTTGTCCAAGAATTTCCATGTTCAATTGTCTCATATCAGTTTTTAAAACATGAATTGTAGTGGCATTTTTCCAGTACAAATAGTTTCCTGCACCCACTATTTTTTCAAATTTTCCATCGATAAATAACAATCCTTTTTCGTATGATTCTACTTTGTTGGCCCTGATGTAATTTATTAATGGTGCTTTGTCCAATAAGTTTTTATCAATTGTTTCGTCAATATTAATGTTGCTGATGTTTACCTTAACAAAGTTGTATTCTGATAAACCTTTCCAGATGGCATGTTTACCTGCGGTTAATACACTTTTAAAATTGTTATTTCTGTAAACCAAAGCCAACTCATTATCAGCTACTTCAACAACATGCACTAAGTTTACAAAGTCATTGTTCATTAACAAAACTTCTAACTCTGCAATGGTGAAGCAATATTCCTTACCCATGTCGTATACGGTAATGTCTTCGCCAAAACCTAACCAGTAAGTTCCTGCAGTTAATACGTTTTTTAATTTTCCTTTTTTAAACACCAATCCAACATAATTGGTGTTAATGGTTACTCTTTTCATGTCTTTTGATGTTTAGATTTATAACTATTAATTTTTTGCGTTTTATTAAGCATTGTAAAAGCGCATTCATTTGTTTTTTGCGGAAGTAAAAAGAATCCTGATGTTTTTAAAAATAGAATTGAGCTTTGCAGTTACGCTATCTAAAGATTTCGTTTGCCGTTTCTTGCTGATTTTTAAATTAGTTCTTTCATCATTTTTACTTACAAAGCGAAAGACGAATTTGCTTTAAGATTGAAATTAATCCTTAAGCCAAATGCGGTTTTACAACGCTTATTCTGGTGGGCGTTTTGAAAAGTTGCCCTTCTTTTAGATGGAACCTAAATCCATTGCATTACCATTTTGCTATTCCAAGTGGTATTTGGAAGCAGGATTCGAACCTGCATGTTTGGTTGTTACGCTAACCCCTGAGCTATTCCGATTTCCCGGAAGTGGGATTCGAACCCACGACACACAACGTGTTTTAGACAATCTATCATAATTTCTATCAGAATATGCTGCGCAAAAGCGTGAATACTTTGGGGCTGTTTCGAAACCCGCAACTATGGATAGTCATTATTTAGTATTGCCATCCCTTTCGGGATATCTTATATATGATGATTAATATTTCTCAAAGAACTTTATCGACTGGCGACATTACAAAGATGCCACCACTACTACGCGCTACATTTGCGTAGATAAAAATATTTAGTAGATCATTTTTAAGTGTTTGATAATTAAATTAATAAATTTTATTTATTGCGTAGAATAGCTCTTTTAATCATAAACTACGCAAATGTATTGCGTAGTAGTAAAACTCTTTCTTATATTTAGATCAGCGAAATCAACAGATTTTTAGCAGAAACCCAAATCCACTCCAAAATGGCTGTAAATAAACTGGCACTGATCCGTTACAAAACCATCGATGATTGTTTAAGAAACCGGTTCCGTAAATGGACATTAGAAGATATTATCGAAAAAGTATCAGAAACCTTATACGAATTGGAGGGTATCACATCAGGGGTAAGCAAAAGAACTATCCAGGCTGATATTCAACTGATGCGGAGTGATAAACTGGGCTATAATGCTCCAATTGTAGTGAAAGACAAACGATTTTATGCTTACGAAGATCCGGCTTTCAGCATTACCAAAGCACCGATCAATAATGCCGACGTGGATAAAATGAAGGAGATTGTTGGGGTATTGAAGCAGTTTAATGCTTTTAATTATTTCGATGAAATGAGTGATATGATTGCACGATTGGAGAATAACCTTAACAAATCAACCAAGCAAAGTGGCAATCACATCCAGTTGGAAAGCAATAAACTGGTTAAAGGATTAGACTGCATTCCGCCATTATACCAGGCGGTTTTAAATAAGCGTTCACTACTGATCGAATATAAATCTTTCAAGGCGCAGCAGGCTCAACAGGGCATTTATTATCCGTATCTGTTAAAGGAATATAGAAACAGGTGGTTTTTGATCTGTAAAGCAAAAAAACGAGCTGGAATCCTGAACCTTGCCTTAGATAGGATAATAGAATTTCAAGAACTGCCCAACGAAGAATTTGTTGCTTACAAAGGGGTAGATTTCGATCGCTATTATGAAGATTTAATTGGCGTAAGCAAGAGCGAACGTGACCGTGCACAAAAAGTAATTCTCGAATTTACCAATGACCATGCACCATATGTGGTAACTAAACCCTTACATCATTCTCAGGTTGTATTAAATAAGAATGAAAAAACTACCACCTTCAGGATTGATGTCGTATTAAACTATGAACTGGAGCGTGAAATTCTGGGTTTTGGAGAATGCGTTAAAGTGCTTGCTCCAAGAATATTGATTGCTAAAATCAAAAGAAGATTGGCGCAAACTTATCAGCGATATGAAATAGAAAAAATGCAGACGCTAAAATAATTAGCTCCTAAACCTGGCCATTGGTGCATTTACTAATGAATCATATTAACCTTTATTTCATGTTTAAACAAGGTGAAATTTTTTACCGAGTGTAGCGAATATGAAATGGGATAAGAAATGGCTGTATTGTTAAATATTTCAAATTCTTTGTTTGCAGCTTTTATCTCTTCTGAGCCTTTAGCAATCTTGATAAAAGACTTTTCGCTTCCTCCCCTGGCATAAAAAGTAACTTTTGCTGTGCTTAAGGATTGAATTTGTGCGGGTGTTAATTCCTGTTTTAAAAGCAGGGCTTTTAGCGCATTTTTTAGGATGGCATAATCGGTATCAGCTTCGGCTAAGATTAAAGTATTATTTCCATACATCACACTATTAATATAGTATGCATTATTTGTGGTGTTTATCTTTTCTACATCCGCTATGGATAATAATTCGGTTTTAGTGGGCAAGTTCATATCAAGTGAAAACTTAATATGGTTGGAGAAAAAATATGCAGCATGTTTTTTGGTGATCCTTGTAGATGTTGTAATTCCAATTTTTTCAAATACTGATTTTACATCATCGTTGTTCGATAAATAATACTTTAATACATTATAATCCTTAAATTCATCTTCCGAATAGGCCAGACTTTCATTATCATTTTTAATCGGCAGGCTTTTGGCATAAGCAGCAATCTTTTCTGAGGACGGAACATCTTTAAAACTGTTGTTGATCTCACCAACAAGAGAAGTAGAAGCAGTAATGGGCAACGGGGTATATTTATCTTTTAACGACACTACTTCAAGATCGTTCCCATTCTCCCTGATGGTGAAGATTGCTCCTGGAAAAACTTGTTTAACGTTAAGATCATCAACAATAAAGGAATCGAATTTCCAGGTTATTACTTCTGTCTTATCTATTTCTGTAGGATTAACAGGCTCAGGAACTGGAACCGTATCATTAGCTTTCTTACAGGAAACCACAAATAAAAGTGTAGAAACAACCAAAAAATAATTTATTTTATTTTTCATCAAGTGCATCAGTATTAGGTATAAAAACGCTCGAATCTACACAATTTTTGAGTTCAAAAATCTGTTCTTAAGTTATGATTATGTTACGGGTACATAAATAAATCTTACAGGTTCTTCTGTCATTTAAACTTCAGCCTCAGGACTGGAAACTCCCAACTAACTCTTAAACTCGCTTGTTTTGTGGAAATCGATATCCGGATAATCCTGTTTAGTTAAATTAATCATGTATTCACTATCAGCCAGATAAACAGGATTGGCTTCTTTATCAAAGCCAATGTGCTGTTGTTTACGTTTTACAAATTCATCCAGTTTCTTTTTATCAGTTGAAGTTACCCAACTTGAGCGGGTATAACTTAAGGTACGGAAACGGCATTTTGCGCCATATTCATGTTCCAAACGGAAATTGATTACCTCAAACTGAAGTTCACCTACGGCACCAATTACTTTACGATTTCCGGGCTGCATTACAAATAGCTGCGCCACACCTTCATCCGTTAACTGCTCAATACCTTTTTCCAATTGTTTGGTGCGCATCGGATCCATGTTTTCTACTTCTTTAAAGATAGATGGAGAGAAACTTGGAATGCCCTTAAACTGCAGTTTTTCGCCTTCAGTTAAGGTATCGCCAATTTTAAAGTTGCCACTATCATATAAACCCACCACGTCACCTGGCCAGGCCTCTTCCACAATACTTTTCTCGTTAGCCATGAAATCCATCGGGTTGGAGAATTTCAGTTTTTTATCCTGACGGGTATGGTAATAGAATTTATTTCGCTCGAACTTGCCAGAACAGATCCTTAAAAAGGCAATTCTGTCGCGGTGTTTCGGATCTAAGTTGGCGTGAATTTTAAATACAAATCCACTGAAATTTTTCTCTTCAACCAATACATCTCTTTCTTCGGCCTCACGTAACCGTGGACTTGGGGCAATATCAATGAAAGTATCCAATAGTTCTTTGATCCCAAAGTTATTGATGGCGCTTCCAAAAAATACAGGCGCAACTAAACCTTCGGTGTATAAATCTTTATCAATTTTGCCATAAATGCCGTCAACCAGTTCTACATCATCTTTTAAGGTATTGATTTCGTTTTCCTTCAGGTAATTTAATAAGGAGGGGTCATTTAAGTCACTGGCCGCCACAACTGAATCGGTTACTTTTGTTTTATCAGAATTGAATAAATTCAAGTGTTTATTGTAAATGCTGTAAACGCCTTTAAAGGTGTGGCCCTGTCCGATAGGCCATGAAAGCGGGCATAAGCTGATGTTCAGTTTTTCCTCAATTTCATCCAGTAAATCATAAGCCTCTTTACCTTCGCGGTCCATTTTGTTAATGAAGATGATAACCGGGGTGTTCCGCATGCGGCAAACCGACATGAGCTTCTCGGTCTGCTCCTCCACACCTTTTACACAATCAACCACCAGAATAACGCTGTCTACCGCTGATAAAGTTCTGTAAGTATCTTCGGCAAAATCCTTGTGACCAGGTGTATCCAGAATGTTGATCCGTTTTCCACTATACTCAAAACCCATTACGGATGTAGCCACCGAGATACCACGTTGCTTTTCAATTTCCATAAAGTCGGAAGTATTGCTTTGGTTCGCTTTGTTCCGTTTTACCGCACCTGCAGTATTGATCGCACCACCAAAGAGCAGGAATTTTTCCGTCAAAGTGGTTTTGCCCGCATCGGGGTGACTAATAATGGCAAAGGTTTTACGTTTTTCTATTTCAGGGTTAAGCATAATAAAATGTTGGGTGTAAAGGGAGATGAAACCTGGTTAAAGGAATTTAACAGCGATAAGATTTGAATATTGTTGTTTCATCAGGCCGCAAAGATAATAAAAAGCTTTATCATTAATTGTTAGGTTATTGTATTGTTTTATTGTTGAGGTGAATAGATTTAGAAAAGTAAGGACAGTGGTTCTTTTGTTATTGAAGCCCTGCCATACACTATAGCTCCGATAGAAAACCTGTGAAACAAGCAAGCACACCAAAATATAGCATAAACCGGTGCTTAAATCGGAGGCTGCCGTTTCTGTCAGGTTTAGATTGCTTATGCAGTAATTCTATTGAGGTTTTTATTCCGCGAATGATGATATTATCGATTAAATAAAGATTTAGACCAAAAATATCCATCTAAAATTAAAATTTCTCATTAATCATTCTTTAGTTTTGTACTAAAATGTTTAGCTTTATTCGTCCCTCCGTTTATTACCAATTAAAATTTTACTGCTAATGCCCACTCTGGAAGAAACATCTATGCCCGCTGAGATCGCGGCTAAATTTGTGAATTATACCGCTAAGCACGTTTTCTTAACCGGGAAAGCTGGTACAGGTAAAACTACCTTTTTAAGAAAACTCATTCAGCTTACGCACAAAAAAGCAATGATTTGTGCGCCAACGGGTATTGCTGCCATCAATGCCGCCGGTGTAACCATTCATTCTCTTTTTCAGCTGCCGTTTGGTGCGTTTTTTCCGGATGCGGCGGCAGGTATTATCAGTCAGAATATCACTTTTAATTTTAATACACCCAAAACCATTGTGAAGCATTTAAATATGCAGGGCAATAAGCGGCGGATGATTCAGGAATTAGAATTACTGGTCATTGATGAAGTTAGTATGTTGCGTGCCGATATGCTGGATGCAATTGATTTTTCTCTTCGATATATCCGCAGAAACAGAAATATACCTTTCGGAGGTGTTCAGCTACTTTTTATTGGTGATTTGCACCAGTTGCCACCAGTGGTGAAAAATGATGAATGGCGGGTGATGGCCGGCTTTTATAAGAGCATTTATTTTTTTGATGCACTGGCTTTGCAGGAAAATCCACCGGTTTACATCGAGCTGGATAAAATCTACCGTCAAAATGATAGCGTATTTATTAATTTACTGAACAACTTACGAAATAATCAGATTACTGCTGAGGATACGGCTTTGCTGAAGCAACATTTCAGACAGGATTTTAAACCGGATACTGATGAAAATTATATTACGCTAACCACGCATAATAATAAGGCAGATACAATTAACAGAGAAAGGTTAACGCAGTTAAAAACGAAATCCTATTTCTTTGATGCCAAAATTACCGGTGATTTCAATGAACATGCCTATCCCAATGATAAACGCCTGGAACTTAAAGTGGGGGCACAAATCATGTTCATTAAAAATGATATGACGGCCGAGAAGCGATATTACAATGGTAAAATAGGTGTGGTTCATCATATTGAAAAGGATGTGGTAGAAATTGAATTGCCGGAAGACAAGGTGGTGATTCAGATTTCGCCTTATACCTGGGAAAATGTCAAGTATAAACTGAATGAAGCGACCAATGAAATCGATGAAAATGTTGCTGGCTCATTTGTACAATATCCGATTAAACTGGCCTGGGCCATTACGGTACATAAAAGTCAGGGTTTAACCTTTGATAAAGCCATCATCGATATTGGAGATGCTTTTGCGCCCGGACAGGCTTATGTTGCCCTTTCGCGTTTACGTTCATTAAAAGGCTTGGTATTAACTTCTCACCTGCGTGAAACCGGTCTGCAGCAGGATCAGAATATTCATTATTTTTCTAAAACGAAACAACCAAATGAAGTGCTGAATCAGCGGATCAGTTTGGAGAGCTATGATTTTATCAGAACTTATTTATTGTCGGCTTTTGACCTGAACCTGGTGAGGTATTACCTGAAGGAACATGTTCAGACTTTTGATAAAAGTGAGGCCAAATCCACCAAGCAGCGTTATGATGAGTGGACGATGAATCTCTACCGTGATTTTCAGAAAATAGCGGCAACGGCTGATACCTTTATCAATCAACTGAAAAACCTGTTCGCTCAACAAACTGAACACACTTTATTTAATGTTTCAAAAAGGGTGGGGGCTGCATTAAAATATTTCAATCCGCTAATTAAGGGTGTTTCAGATCAGTTATTAGCTCATATTGAGGCGGTAAAAGAAGAAAAACAGATTAAAACTTATCTGACAGAGTTGCTGGAACTGGAGATACTGGTATATGAGCAGCTGAAGAAAATGCATAAAAGCAAGGCCTTACTGCAGGCAATTATCGATGGTAAGGAGTTTAGCAAAGCAGATACAGATGCGTTATTAAATGCTTCAGAAAGAAACCGGCAGCTGCAAAAGGCCATTCAGTTGAAGGGTGAAACACTGAAGGTAAAGTCTGCAGTGGAGAAAAAGAAAAAGGAGCCTAAAATTGATACCAAGCTGGTAAGCTTTGAGCTTTATGAGCAGGGTAAAAGTTTAGGAGAGATTGCAAAAGAAAGGGGTTTTTCTATTGGTACGATTGAAGGGCATCTGGCATATTATGTTTCTACCCGGCAACTGGATGTGAGTAAGCTGGTAAAGCCTAATAAAATTAAGAATATTACGGATGCGGTAGAAAGCCAGAAAACAAAATCAATGGCTACCATAAGGGAGTTTTTGGGAAAGGATTATTCTTTTGGGGAGATTAAGTTGGTGCTGGCGTCGTTGTTCCCATCCGAGGAATAGATCGATGTTTTTACCACAGAGCGAACAGAGTGAGGCACAGAGAACACAAAGGATTATGAAAGAGGATTTATTAACTAGGACCATTATTGGATTGGCTATAGATATTCACACAGCTCTTGGCCCTGGATTGCTTGAGAGTGCTTACAAGGAATGTCTGTTTTATTAAATTGATAAAGCAGGTTTTCAGGTTGAAAAAGAAAAAATAATGCCTTTGTTCTTTGAAGAGGTAAGTTTGGATTGTGGCTATCGAATTGATCTCTTGGTAGAGAATAAGTTAGTTTTAGAATTGAAAAGTGTTGAAGGCTTAAATGATATTCATTTAGCACAAACCTTAACTTATATGAAATTAGGTGGTTATAGGTTTGGATTGTTGATTAATTTTAATGTTTTAAGATTGAAAGATGGGATCAAAAGAGTTGTTAATGGTTACTAAAACATCTCCGTTTTCTCTATGTAAACTTAGTGCACTCTGTGGTTATACACTACAAGAAGATTCTGTTTCCTCTGTGTAAAACTTTGTGTCCTTTGTGGTTAAACCTTAAAATTATTTATCTTAGCATCCGTGGAAAAGGTTAAAGTTTTAGCGCAGTATATGCCAGAACCAGCGGCACCGCTCATTGCAAAGTGGATTGATTATTTTCAGTGTGAATTTAAGATCGCTAAAACCCGTTCAACCAAACTGGGCGATTACCGCCATCCTTATCAGGGCAAGGGCCACAGAATTTCGGTAAACTTTAACCTCAATCATTACGCCTTTCTGGTAACTACTGTCCATGAATTTGCGCACTTACTCACCTGGAACGATTTCAAGAACAAAGTAAAACCTCATGGTGCAGAGTGGAAAAAAAACTTCCAGCGGATGATGGTTCCGTTTTTCGATATGCACATCTTTCCGGCAGATATTCATCAGGCCATAAATAATTATATGTCCAATCCGGCTGCATCAAGTTGCTCTGACCTGCATTTATCACGTGTTTTAAAAAAGTATGATCGCAATCAAACGGAGACTTTACATTTAGAACAAATTCCGCTTAACGCTAACTTTAAAATTAAAGATGGCCGGCGTTTTACCAAAGGAGAACGAATCAGAAAGCGCTACCGCTGTATTTGTCTGGATGATAAACGTTTGTATCTGTTTAATCCCTTAGCGGAGGTTTTTGTGGTAGAATAATTTTTTCGCGATCGCCCTGCTGAACTGTTCCGGCATCTTTATCAACAAAAAGACCCTGAAATAAATTCAGGGTGACGAACGCCTTACACAAACTCAAACTTATCCCCATCAAATAAACCTTTATCGCTCAGCTTTAAATGTGGAATCACTAAGAGTGCCATAAAAGAAAGTGTCATGAAAGGAGCGACCAAAGTCGAACCCAATTTCTTGGCAAACTGATCAATTGAGGTATAACGCTCAGCCACCTGATAGCCGTTTTGGTTACTCATCAAACCCGCTACCGGTAAAGGCAGAACCTCTTCTTTCCCATCTCCTAATGCAACTACACCACCAGTTTCTTTAATAACCAGATTAACTGCATCACAAATGCTTTTGTCATCTACACCAACAGCAATGATGTTATGACTGTCATGCGCTACGCTGGATGCAATAGCGCCTTTTATGAGGCCAAAATTTTTCACAAAGGAAACAGCAATGGGGGCGTTATGATAACGATTCACCACCACTATTTTTAATACATCATTCTTCAAATCGCTGACGATGTTTCCATTTAAAACCTGAGGTTTGGAGTAAAGCCTGTTGGTAATTAACTGCCCGTCTAAAGCTTCGATCACTGGGATTTCCTGCTGGTCTGTAAACGGATAAACAAAATCTTCTTCTTTTTTGAAACTGCAGCTGAAATGGTTTACTGATTCCTGATCAGGCAGGTGCTTCACCCAGTCTCCAGCTGTTTTTCCATTTTCAGCAAGCAATATGCCGTCGATGTAGGTTTGTTTAACCTGAAAGTTTTTCAGATCTTCGATCACGATAAAATCTGCCGGATCATTAAGCTTTAGGGTACCAACATCCAGTTTATAATGAAGAACCGGATTAATACACGCAGCCTGAAGAACATTAAAAATATCTATTCCTTTATCTATTGCCCTTGCACAAAGTGCATTAATATGATTGTCGACCAAACTATCAGGATGTTTGTCGTCACTGCAAAACATCATCATGTCGGGCCATTCATTTAATAAACCGATCAGGGCATCGAAATTTTTAGCGGCACTTCCCTCGCGGATGAGGATTTTCATCCCACGCTGTAATTTATCCAATGCTTCTTCAGCAGTGAAACATTCATGATCTGTAGAAATACCGGCATCAATATACTGTTGAACGGTATCACCACGTAAACCTGGGGCATGCCCGTCTACAGGTTTGCCCAATTTATGTGCAGAAGCAATTTTCTGTAAAACCTCTTCATCTTTAAAAAGCACACCCGGAAAATTCATCATTTCACTCAGGTATTTGATCTCCGGCCGTTCTAAAAGCTTGCTAACATCATCATGATTGAGTTCGGCTCCTGCTGTTTCAAAAATGGTAGCCGGCACGCAGCTGGGTGCACCAAAATTGAACTTAAAAGGTACGGTATTTCCGTTTTCAATCATAAACTCAACACCTTTCATGCCGCAAACATTGGCAATTTCGTGTGGATCACTAATGGTAGAAACTGTTCCGTGCACAACCGCTAATCTGGCAAATTCACTCGGAATTAACATGCTGCTTTCAATATGTACATGGCTGTCGATGAATCCTGGCAAAATAAAATGAGTATCTTCTTTTGCTTCGGAAATCGCGTTTATACACTTTATTTTTCCATCCTCAACTTCTACTTCGCCAAAGAAAATATTTCGGTTTGTGATATCAACTATGTTTCCTTTGACTTTAAAATTGTTCATTTGTGCTTTTTATGAATTGGCCACAGAAATACAGATTGGGATGGAATGACAACTAATATCTTCCGGAATTTCTGTGGCAAAAATTATTTAATATTTTAATAACTTATCTATCGTTTGCGCTAATCTCGCTTTCGCTAAAAAATCTTCCTCCAATATTTTACTCATCGGAATTGCGGTGTCTAAACTGGCGCATCGCATAACCGGAGCATCCAAATCAGTAAAACAATGTTCTCCGATCCAGGCTGAAATTTCAGCACCAAATCCATTGGTTAACGTGTCCTCATGCAAAATTAAAACTCTTCCCGTTGTTCTTACTGCTTTGGCAACAGTTTCTTTATCCCAGGGTTGCAATGTTCTTAAATCAATTAAGGTTGCATCGCTATCCGGATTGTTTTTTAGGTAATCTAAAGCCCAATGAACGCCTAAACCATAAGTTATGATGGTGAACTTTTCGCCTTTTTTTAAAGTAACGGCCTTTCCAATGGCAGTAGTGTAATAACCATCGGGAACAGGAGCGGTTAAGCTTCTGTATAAATACTTATGCTCAAAATAAAGCACAGGATTTGGGTCTTCAATGGCAGCCAGTAATAATCCTTTTGCATCAGCCGGAAAAGCGGGGTAAACAATTTTCAATCCCGGGGTTTTGGTGAACCAGGCTTCATTGCTTTGTGAGTGAAATGGTCCGGCACCCGTTCCAGCCCCTGTAGGCATACGTATCACTACATCGGCCTTTTCGCCCCACCGATAATGTGTTTTCGCTAAATTGTTTACAATCTGATTAAATCCAACGGTTACAAAATCTGCAAATTGCATTTCTACCACAGCCTTATAGCCATTGATGGATAAACCCAAGCCCGCACCAACAATGGCAGATTCGCAAATCGGTGTGTTCCTTACCCTTTCTTTACCATATTTAGCGGTAAAGCCATCTGTAATTTTAAAGGCTCCTCCATAGTCTGCAATGTCTTGTCCCATTAAAACCAAATTGGGGTATTTTTGCATGGCCAAGTCCAGTCCTTCGCTTATGGCATCCAGATATCGCTTTTCAGTTGATGAGTGTTCCGGTTCTGTAACCTGTTGAGCGAAGGGAAAATACATATCAGCTTCTTCATGATGGGGATCTGCCGCTGGTTCCGGTTCATTAAAGGCTTCTTCCACTTCCAGTTCAATGTCCCGTTTATTTTTAATTTTGAGATCAATGATTGAGTCGGATGTTAAAATACCTTGCTCAATTAAATAAGCTTCATAATTGCTGAGCGGATCTTTCTTTTCCCATTCCTCAAATAATTCCTGAGGAACGTATTTAGTACCTGATGCTTCTTCGTGTCCACGCATCCTGAAGGTGATACATTCCAATAAAACCGGCCGCGGATTTTGACGAATATCCGTTGCAATACGATCAATCGTATCGTAAACTTCTAAAATGTTGTTGCCATCTACCTGGATTCCTTCTATGCCATAGCCAACGGCTTTATCAACTAAATTTTTGCAGCTGAATTGCTCTGATTTTGGTGTGGATAATCCGTAACCGTTATTCTCAATGAGGAAAATAACCGGAAGATTCCAAACAGCGGCAACATTTACAGCTTCGTGGAAATCGCCTTCACTGGTTGCACCTTCTCCGGTATAAACCAGTGTAGCATTAGGCCGCTGGCGTAATACATCAGCCAATGCTATACCATCAGCCAATGCCATTTGCGGACCGAGATGGGATATCATTCCAATAATTTTATAATCTTGTGTGCCAAAATGGAAAGAGCGGTCGCGACCCTTAGTAAAGCCGGTGATTTTGCCCTGCCACTGTGCCACCAATTTTTTTAATGGAATACCACGCGAGGTGAAAACACCCAGGTTGCGGTGCATGGGTAAAATATATTCATCATTATGCATCGCCAAAGTGCTGCCTACTGCGATGGCTTCCTGACCAATACCCGAAAACCATTTTCCAATTCTGCCCTGGCGCAATAATTTTAGCATTTTCTCTTCTACCAAACGGGGATAAAGCAGCTTTTTATATAAATTCAGTAAGAATTTGTCGTCTTTATCTCCTCTGTGAAATTGCATATCTGGTTATTTTGACTAATGACTCTGGACTCAAGACTCCTTACTTTTCTTCAACTCTTCCCACTGTTTAGCAAAGGATTTATCGGCTACCGCCGGCATTTCACGATATTTACCCCAGCTTTTTTTAAAAAAGGATTTAAGCATAAAATTTTTAAACTTTCCGCCGAAGAAATCCATCCATTTACGTTTCTGCATCATCCGGTTAAACATTCCCCAGCCCATTTCTTCCACCTTACCGTTTTCATGTGCTGTTGCAGCATCTCTGCGGTTCAGCAAAAGCATCTTGTGGATGTCAATTTTAACCGGACAAACTTCTGAACATTTTCCGCACAAACTTGAGGCATAACTTAAGTGTTTAAACTCTTCCATGCCCTTAAGGTGCGGCGTAATTACAGCGCCAATTGGTCCGCTATAGGTGGTATTATAGGTATGACCACCGATGTTTTTATAAACCGGACAAGCATTTAAACATGCTCCGCAACGGATGCAGTATAGGCCCTGGCGCTGGTCTTTTTGAGCAAGTAAATTTGTACGGCCATTATCTAAAAGGATAACGTACATTTCTTCAGGGCCATCGGTTTCATTTGGCTGACGCGGGCCACTTAAAATGGTATTGTAAACCGTTAAGTTTTGTCCGGTTCCGTGTGAGGCCAGCAGCGGCCAGAATAAATCTAAATCTGCCATGGAAGGGATTACCTTTTCAATACCCACAATAGCAATATGTATTTTTGGGAAAGTGGTACTTAAACGGGCATTCCCTTCATTTTCAGTAAGCGCAATACTGCCGGTATCAGCAATCAGGAAGTTCCCACCACTGATGCCGATATCTGCTTTTAAATATTTATCGCGAAGCAATTCACGTGCTTTTTGAACGAGCTGTGGTGGCGTGGCATCTATAGGCGTACCGAATTTATCATGAAACAATTTGGCAATGTCGGTTGCACTCAGGTGCATGGCTGGCGTAACAATATGATAAGGTGCTTGCCCCAGCAATTGCACAATGTATTCACCTAAATCGCTTTCTAAAGATTCGATTTGGTTACTTTCCAGGAAATCATTCAGGTGAATTTCCTCGGTGGTCATCGATTTTGATTTGATTACCGTTTTGCCATTATTGCGTTGGATGATGTTCAGGATCTCCCGCTGGGCTTCTTCGGCATCATTTGCCCAGATGACTTTGCCTCCTCGACGTTGAAAATTTGATTCAAACTCAGGCAGGAATTTATCCAGATTCTCCATCACACGCCATTTGATCACGTGAGCCTTCTTTTTAGATGCCTCGAGGTTTTCGAATTTTGATAATCCACGTTCTACTGCCGTATTGTATTTGCCAATATTATAATTTATGGTTTTACGATGCGGTAAATCGAAAGCTTTTTCATCAGATTTTTCTAAAAATTCCTCGGCTGTCTTCATCATAAACCAAAGATATGAATTTCTACTGCCGCCAAAAGTAATGTGCATAAAAAAGCCTCCCGAATATCAGGAGGCTTGATTTTATGACTTTATTATTTCTTAGGATTTCCTTTTCCATCTAAATCAACGGCTGGTCTTTTCGCACCATTAGCCAGTTCCCAGGCAGTGTAGTAAGTTAATTTTGCCCTTTTTGTCAATAGAGTGAAGTTAATCTTGCTAACTTCATCCCCCGGCCTGTGGTAATCCTGTTCCAGCATTCCGTCATAATAGAAAATAATTGGAATACCCAGTTTAGCAAAGTTATAATGATCTGAACGGTAATAAATGCGCTGGGTATCCTGAGGATCATCATATTTATAATCCAGTTTCATTTTAGTATAAGTTGCATTTACCTGTTCACTTAACTTACCTAAATCAGAACTCAACATTTTTGAACCTACAGAATAAATATAATTGGCAGAATCAGGTTTTCCAAGATACTCCTCACCGATACGGCCAATCATATCTGTATTTAAATCTGCAATGGTATTCTCTACCGGAAAAACAGGATGTTGCGAGTACCAATCAGAACCCCACAAACCTTTTTCTTCTCCTACTACGGTCATAAATAAAATGCTCCGTTTCGGGCCTTTACCTGCTTTTTTTGCATCAGTAAATGCTTTAGCCATTAAAAGAACACCAGTGGTGCCTGATCCGTCATCATCTGCGCCGTTATTAATTTTGTCTGGCCCTTCTACTTCAGGTGTAATTCCAATATGATCGTAATGACCGGTTAATACCAGCACTTCTTTTTTAAGTTTAGGATCAGAACCTTCTAAATAACCCAACACGTTTTCTCCACGAACAGCCATTCCTTTTTTCATTGCACTTGCAGAAAGGGCAACATTGATGGTTTGAGATGCTGGTTTTGTTGTTTCAGCTGTCTTTTTCTGAAAAGCATCAACAGAAGTATTTGCCGCTTTTAAAATTTCATTTGCAGTAGCTGTGGAAATGCTGATGATAGTAAAAGGGTTTTGTTTTTTCATGCGCTCTACCACTTCTTCTGTTCTCATTATCACTTGGCCCGCTTCATAGGCTGCTTTGCGTTCCGGAGAGATCTGATCAACAGCAGGGTCAATTACAATTACTGCTTTTGCCTTATTTTGGGCCAGGTAATTTAATTTTTTTTGCCTCGCCATCATGGCCGCGCGTCTGTCTGTTTTATCCGTAGCTTTCAAAGTTGGGTCTCCCGATCCAAAAATCATCACGACTTTGCCTTCAATGTTAAGGCCATCATATTCGTTAAAACCATCTTTAGAAATTCCATAACCTGCAAAAACAACTTCATCTGCACTGAAAGTGAAGCCATTTAAACCTACGGCATTACTGGTAATCAGATAATCTTTGTATGCTTGTTTTGGCTGTCCGTTGATGGTGAACATACTTTCACTAACCACATAACTGGCAAGGTCAATTTTCTGGAAGTAACTGCCGTCAACCGGTCCTTTTAATCCGATTGATTTAAAATAATCGCGAATGTAATCTGCAGCCATCCAGGCACCTTTTTTTCCGGTTTCCCGTCCTTCATATGCATCAGAAGCTAAAACAGAAAGGTGTTTGAATGCCGTTTCAGGATTAATAGCCTTGCTGAATCTGATGGCATCTTTGTTTGGTACCAGTGGTTTAACTTGTGCAAAGCAGGAAACACTAAGTAGTGAGGCTAGCCCAAGGGTTAAAAATCTTTTATTCATTATGGGTAATGGTTAGTTGAGTGAATAGGGTTAACATGAAATTTTTTCAATTCTGTTTTGATGACGGCCGCCTTCAAATGCAGTATTTAAAAAAGTGTTGGTGATTTCTTTGGCCTGTGCTATTGAAACAAATCTGGCTGGGATACATAAGATGTTGGCATTGTTATGCTTTCGAACCAAAGCGGCCACTTCATTCTCCCAGCATAAGCCGGCCCTGATTCCGTTATGTTTATTCGCGGTAATGGCCACACCATTTGCAGAACCGCAAAGCAGTATGCCATAAGTAAATTCGCCTTTTTCTACCGAGGAGGCCAGGGGGTGTGCAAAGTCAGGATAATCAACTGAAACAGCAGAATGTGGTCCAAAATCTTTTACTTCATAATCTTTTAGAAAATCCTTAAGTATTTCCTTGTATTCAAAGCCTGCATGATCACCTCCAATGGCGATTTTAATTTTAGTCTCAGACATGTTCAAATTTATACAGAATTATAAAATCTGTTCGTAATGTTTTTGTTAGTTAGCATAGAAAGCAGCATCTGCTTTTTTCTTCTTTCTTTCGATGTATGCAGATACGAAAATACTTAATTCATATAATAAGAATAAAGGCGTGGCCACAATCAGCATCGTCATGATATCCGGAGTTGGCGTTACAATGGCAGCTATAATCAGAATAATCACGGCGGCATATCTTCTGCTTGATCTCATCAGTTTAGGCGTCATTAATCCCAATTTCGATAAAATGAAAATAATGACCGGAAGCTCGAAAATGATACCTGTTCCTAAAGTTAATGTGGCAACAGAAGAAAGATAAGAATCTACGGTAAAAGTATTTTTAATTTCTGCACTTACGGTATAGCCTGTTAGGAAATTAACCGAAAGCGGACAAACCACGAAATAGCCGAAAAGAATACCAATGATAAACAGGATGGATGCGAAAAAGACAAATCCGCTGGCAGATTTCCGTTCATTATCGTGTAGCGCTGGTTTAATGAAACGCCAGATTTCCCAGAGAAGATAGGGGAAGCCTGCAATAATGCCACACATTACGCACACATTGAGCTGCAGATTAAACTGACCAGCCATTTCAGTATTGATAATCTCACCATTAATTTTAGTGATACACATATCTTTACCGAGTGAAGGAAAATTTTCAACCAGTTTGCACATCATTCTATAGGTCCAGAAATCAGGTTTTTTAGGTCCGAAAATAACTTTGTCTAAAATTTCTTCATTGAAATAGAAGGCGATACCTGTAAATACACCAATGGCAATTACGGCTCTGATTAAATGTTTACGGAGTACATCAAGGTGATCAAAAAAAGACATTTCTGCTTCCAGTGTTGTTCCTTTTTGCCCGATTGCTTTGCGTAGGGATGTTTTTTCTGTAGTGTCGCTCATGTTGAAAACAAAAATACCATTCTAAATGAATAGAATGGTATTTACGTGTTAAATATAGAAATAGTTTATATTATTCTGCAAATTCAAATGTTTCCATGAATTTAGTGGTGAAATTTCCTGCTCTGAAATTAGGGTCTTTCATCAATTGTAAATGGAATGGGATGGTGGTTTTGATCCCTTCGATTACAAATTCACCTAAAGCACGTTCCATTGTGCAAATGGCTTCTTCGCGGGTTTGTGCCACACAAATCAGTTTTGCAATCATTGAATCGTAATTTGAAGGAATAGAATAACCAGCATAAACGTGGGTATCTACCCGAACACCATGTCCACCTGGTGAATGGAAGTTCGTAATCCTTCCAGGTGAAGGACGGAAGTTATTTGCAGGATCTTCGGCATTGATCCGGCATTCAATGGCATGCATGTCAGGGAAATAATTTTTACCTGATATTGGAATTCCGGCAGCCACTTTAATTTGTTCTTTGATTAAATCGAAGTTAATGACTTCTTCAGTTACCGGATGCTCTACCTGGATACGTGTATTCATTTCCATAAAATAGAAGTTACGGTGTTTATCAACCAAAAATTCGATTGTACCGGCACCTTCATAATTTACAGCCTGTGCACCTTTGATGGCTGCTTCACCCATTCTTACACGAAGTTCTTCCGTCATAAATGGTGATGGAGATTCTTCCACTAATTTCTGGTGACGGCGTTGAATAGAACAATCACGTTCTGACAAGTGACAGGCTTTGCCAAACTGGTCACCAATAATCTGGATTTCAATGTGACGGGGATCTTCAATATATTTTTCCAAATACAAACCATCATTACCAAATGCAGCTCCAGATTCCTGACGTGCACTATCCCATGCATTTTCGAAATCTTCATCTTTCCAAACTACGCGCATTCCACGGCCACCACCACCGGCAGTAGCTTTTAAAATAACCGGATAACCCATTTCGTTGGCAATAGCTATACCTTCTCTAACACTGGTAAGTAAGCCTTCTGATCCCGGAATAGTTGGTACACCTGCAATTTTCATCGTTTCTTTTGCAGAAGCTTTATCGCCCATCCCGTTAATTTGCTCTGGTGTGGCACCAATAAATTTGATGTTGTATTCACGGCAAATGTTAGAAAACTTAGCATTTTCTGACAGGAAACCGTAACCCGGATGTATGGCATCAGCGTTGGTTAATTCTGCGGCCGATATGATATTTGGAATATTTAAATAAGAATCTTTACTTGGTGGAGGACCAATACAAACAGCCTCATCAGCAAAACGTACATGTAAACTTTCGCGATCGGCGGTAGAGTAAACAGCAACTGTTTTGATGCCCATTTCCTTACAGGTACGGATAATGCGTAATGCAATTTCCCCTCTGTTGGCAATCAGTATTTTTTTAAACATAATTTTTAATTTAGGATTACACAGATTTAAACGATTACACCGGTTTAACTGTATGATCAAAAATCTGTGAAATCAAATTAATCTGTGAAATCAGCTTCTAAATAGGTTCTACTAAAAATAATGGTTGATCATATTCTACCGGAGATGCATTATCAACCAGGATTTTAACGATACGACCTGAAACTTCACTTTCAATTTCATTAAAAAGCTTCATTGCCTCAATGATACAAACAACCTTACCAATGCCAACCTCATCGCCAACATTTACAAACATTGGTTTTTCGGGACTTGCTGAACGGTAAAAAGTACCAATCATCGGAGATTTAATCGTAATATATTTTGATGCATCTTCTTCAGCAGCTGGAACAGCAGGTGTTGCTGCAACCGGAGCGGTAGGAGCCGTAGCAACCGGAGCTGCTGCCTGTACAAGCGGTGCTTGTGGTACGGTAGCATGCACAACTGTTGGTGCCTGGTTTGTTTTAATCGTAATCTTGAAGTTTTCCTGCTCAATAGCAACTTCGTTTACTCCAGAACGAGAAACAAATTTAATCAGTTCCTGTATTTGTTTGATATCCATTTTTTAATCCTTGTTATGTAAAAAATAGTGTATAATGAATTAACTAAGTTATACTTTTTTTGTTTTAAATTTTATAGTTAACAGACTGAAGACTTTCGACTTCCGGCTGAGGACTAGTTCGAATCGTAAGCCCATTTGAGGTAAATTGATCCCCATGTAAAACCACCACCAAAAGCAGCCAAAACGATGTTATCGCCTTTTTTTAACCTGCTTTCCCATTCCCATAAGCACAATGGAATGGTACCATTGGTGGTATTTCCGTAACGCTCAATATTGATCATTACTTTATCGGTAGTAACCCCCATGCGGTTTGCGGTCGCATCAATAATCCGTTTGTTTGCCTGGTGCGGAACCAACCATGCCACATCTTCAGCCGTTAAATTATTGCGTTCCATAATTTCAGCAGCAACATCTGCCATATTGGTTACGGCAAATTTGAATACTGTAGGGCCCTCCTGGTGGGCGTAATGTAATTTAGCATCAATGCTTTCATGCGTGGCCGGCTGAACAGAACCTCCTGCTTTCATGCCCAGGAAATCTCTTCCAGCACCATCTGTTCTAAGAATGGAATCCTGAACACCCAGGCCTTCTTCATTAGGCTCCAGTAGTGCGCAACCACAACCATCACCAAAGATGATGCAGGTGGTACGGTCTTCATAATTGATAATGGATGACATTTTATCGCCACCAACAACCAAAACTTTTTTATGTCTTCCAGATTCTACAAAAGATGCACCAGTTGCTAAACCGAAGATAAAACCAGAACATGCTGCCTGTAAATCGTAACCCCAGGCGTTAGTGGCACCAATTTTATCGGCTAACACATTGGCTGTCGCCGGAAAAGTAAAATCAGGTGTTGTCGTGCAAAAAATAATCAGTTCAATTTCCTTTGCATCTATTCCCCTTTTCTTAAGCAGGCCATTTACGGCATGAACTGCCATATCTGATGTACCTAAGCCTTCGCCCTTTAAAATTCTACGTTCCTTAATACCCGTTCTGCTCGTAATCCATTCATCAGAGGTATCAACCATGGTTTCTAACTCTTCATTGGTGAGCACATAGTCTGGAACGTAACCATTTACTGCTGTAATAGCAGCATGAATTTTACTCATTTTAAGAATTTTTTTTATTATTTAAATGCCATTCTAATTTTTTCTACCAATCCTGTGGTAATCATTTCCCGGGATTGAAGAACCATATTTTTAACAGCCAGCGGGCTGGAAATTCCATGTCCGATAACAACAGGAGCATTAACACCTAAAACCGGACTTCCGCCATACTGTTCGTAGTTAAACCGGTCAAAAAATTCATCTTTTAATCCCTTTTTGATGGTGATCACGTAGAAAGATTCTGCCAGTTTAAGCATAACATTTCCGGTAAAGCCATCGCAAACAATTACATCTGATTTATCATTAAAGAGATCCCTTCCTTCTACATTACCTACAAAATTAAACAAACTGGTCTCTTTCATCAGTGGAAATGTAGCCATACTGAGCATATTCCCTTTTTCATCTTCCTCACCAATGTTCATTAAGGCCACTCTCGGATGATCTATTCTAAATAAATTTTCAGCGTATAGGCTGCCTAAAACGCCAAACTGCAATAAGATATCTGGCTTACAATCTGCATTGGCGCCAACATCCAATAACAAGCCTGTACCGCCTTTAAGTTTTGGGAGTATGGAACATAAACATGGGCGGATAATGCCCGGAATGGTTTTAACGCTAAATACAGCGCCAACCAGCATTGCCCCAGAATTACCTGCACTGGCGAATGAATCGATTTTACCCTCTTTTAAAAGGTTAAAACCAACTGCAATGCTCGAATTTGGTTTCTGAACAATTGCTTTGGTGGGATGTTCGCCCATACCAATAACTTCATCAGTATGAACGTATTCAAAATGATCCGGATTAAAGCCTTCTTCAGCGAGAATGGGTTTAATCTGTTCGGTATCACCGATAAGAACAATATGTTCTCCGGCGTTTAGCGATTGATGAGCTGCTATTGCTCCCAAAACGATTGCTTTGGGAGCATAGTCTCCGCCCATTATGTCGAGGCCTATTTTCATCGAAAAAATCTGTTTGTGTTAAGTTAGGTTCAATCCTAAATTTTCAGTGGACTAAGGTATGACTAAAGCCGCTGAAAACACAAACAATTTCTTAAGAAAATTACCCGATTTGAGTATTTTCGATAACCAATTTACCGTTATAGTATAGGTTACCATCAACGTTGTATGCACGGTGAGGTACGTGAATAGCACCTGTTGCTGCGCAAGTTGCCAAAGAAGGTGTCACTGCTTTGTAGTGTGTTCTTCTTTTATTTTTTCTCTGTTTCGAGATTTTCCGTTTTGGATGTGCCATTGGTGTATAATCTAATTATTTTTTTAACTTATTAAGGGCTTCCCAACGTGGGTCGCTTGTTTGTTCATTTTCTTCTGCCTGCTTATCAATAGAGAGTTGCGCTAAGTGATCAATCATTTCCTGATCACACTCTTTATCTGCCTGCTCGCAGTTTTTGATATAAGGTACAGAAACGTTAATCATTTCGTATAATGGACCTGATATATCAATCTCAGAATCTTTACGGCTTAGCGAAATGATTTCTTCGTCATCGCTTTCCAGCTCATCTCCTGCAAATTTTACGATTTGTCTTTCGTATAAGTTAACCGGGTAAGCAAATTCCGATAAGCATTTATCGCAATCTAAATTTAATGTTCCAATGACCTTAAATTTTAAGAGTAACATGGTCTCTTGCTTATCAAGTTCCAGGTTAACCTTTAAATTACCACTTTTAATTAACGAATACTCAAAAGCATTAAAAAAACGGTCATCAAGCTCATAATCAAACTGATGAGTTCCCAATTTTAGTCCGGTAAACGGTATAGAAAATTGTTTTAATGGGTTCAAAGTACTGTAAAATTTTAGCCTGCAAATGTATGGATAAAATAATTAGATAAAAAATGTTTTTTAAAAATTGTTATCTATTTAAAAACCATTTCCTTATTATTTCTGCTCCACTCACTCCATGATCCCACATAAAGCTTAGCCATTGGTAATCCGGCATAATCCAAAGCAAGTAGTGTATGGCAGGCGGTGATACCGGAGCCACAGTGTACAATCACATTTTCAGATTTAATGTTAGCCAGGGCTTTACTGTATTTAGCTTTAAGTTTTTCAGGTGGAAGGAAAAATCCTTCAGCATCTAAATTCTCAGTAAAAGGAATATTTACCGCACCCGGAATATGCCCTGCAAGGGTATCAATGGGTTCTGTTAAGCCTGCATAACGGTTAGCATCACGTACATCAATAACCAGGTGGCCGGCTGTTTTTGCCACTGCTTCCACTTCGGCCATATCTGATAAGGGGAGAGTCCAGGCATCCGCTTCGTACGCATCAGCAGTCCTTGGGGTTGCTACCTTATTTGTTGTTGGAAAACCAGCCTTTACCGCTGCCTGAAATCCACCATCTATCACCTGAACTTTTTCATGGCCGATTGCACGGAGCATCCACCAGAGCCTGGCAGCTGCATTGCCACCATTCTTATCGTCATAAACAATAACATGACTATTCTTGCTGATGCCGAATTTTTGCAACACCTGAGCAAATTGTTTAACATCAGGTAATGGATGACGGCCACCTTTAGCGAAGTCACCGATATTCGCCAAATCTTCGTTTACATCTGCAAAAAGCGCACCCGCCAAATGTTGTTCCACGTATCGTGCTTTTGAACCTGCACTGGCATCAATAATGATAATATCATTGTTAGCCCTAAGCGAGGCTAAAGCAGCTGGATGTATAATTGGAGGTAATTTTGACATGGTTTTCTTCTTTTGATTAAACCTATAGTGTTTCTAAAGCCTGAAAGGTTCGCTTATGAAGCATCGTCTTTAATATCAAACTGCGTTTCAACGACCTTCCCACCCGAACGCAACTGGCCGCTTAACATTTCCTCTTGTTCTCTGCGGTTTTTCACAATGTGGATGGCCGAAAATAATGCTTCTGTAAATGAAGTAGCATCTGCAAGGTCTTTTCCGGCGATGTCGTAGCCTGTTCCATGATCTGGAGAAGTACGGACAAAGTTTAATCCGGCAGTGAAGTTAACACCATTATGGAAGGCTAAAGTTTTAAACGGAATTAAGCCCTGATCGTGGTACATGGCTAAAACAGCATCAAATTTTTTGTAACTGCCATTTCCAAAAAAACCATCGGCAGGGTATGGGCCAAAAACCATCAGGCCTTTATCATATGCTTCCTGAATGGCGGGCGTAATAATTTCAGCCTCTTCCGCGCCAAGCAGGCCATTATCGCTGGCATGCGGATTTAAACCTAGTACCGCAATTTTTGGTTTCTCAATCCAGAAATCCTTTTTTAAGCTTTCGTTAATCAGCTTCAGTTTACTTAAAATTTTATCTTTTGTAATAGCAGTTGGAATATCTTTTACCGGAATATGCCCGGTAATGACACCTACACGTAAATTTTCACTGATTAGGAACATCAGCACATCTTTACTGCCACTTTTTTCCTGTAAATATTCTGTATGACCAGGGAAAGCGAAGGTTTCAGACTGGATATTGTGCTTATTGATTGGCGCGGTAACTAACGCGTCAATGTCGCCGTTCACTAAATCTGCTGTAGCTTTTTCGAGTGATAAAAGCGCATATTTTCCACCTGTAGCAGTAACCTGCCCGAGTTCGATTTTTACATCTTCCTCCCAGCAATTGATCATGTTTGCTTTTTTTACCTGTGCCTGGCTGGCGTGATTGATCACATTAAAACTGAAATCACCTAGATTATTTGCCTTTCTGTGAAAAGAGGAAACCTTTGTGTGTCCGTAAACAATTGGAATACAATAATTTAAAATAGCCGGGTTGGATAACGTTTTGATAATTACCTCTAAACCAATACCGTTCACGTCGCCTATACTAATACCTATTTTAAGTTTATCGCTCATAATTATTGGAAAATTTTAGCGCAAAATACTGATTTTCGTTTAAAGACTTTAAAAAAAATGAAAGGGCAAAGAATACTAAGTTATTCGCAAAGCAATAATAAGTCTATCTTTGTGCTCTTTGCGGTTAAATATTCGGCAAAAATTTGAGATATGAGTTTAGTAAAAGCGAAAAAACATTTAGGTCAGCATTTTTTAACCGATAAAGGCATTGCCAACCGCATTGTTGAAAGTCTGGTGAATACCGATCAGTATCATCAGGTTTTAGAGGTTGGCCCCGGAATGGGCATTCTTTCTGATTTTTTGCTGCAGCGTGAAGATTTACAAACTTACCTGATTGATATTGATACAGAATCTTATCATTTTCTGAATGAAAAATACCCGCAGCTGGGTGACCGGTTAATTAACGGCGACTTTTTAAAATTGGATTTCGACACCATTTTTCCAGGTCCTTTTGCCATTATTGGTAACTTTCCCTATAATATTTCCTCTCAGATTTTATTTAAAATTTTAGATAACCGCCAGAAGGTTGTGGAGATGGTGGGGATGTTTCAAAGAGAGGTGGCGCAACGTTGTGCTTCGCCTGCGGGCACTAAGGACTATGGAATTTTAAGTGTTTTTCTCCAGGCGTATTATAAAATTGAATACCTATTTACCGTAAAGCCCGGCACTTTTAATCCGCCACCAAAGGTACATTCTGCCGTTATTCGTTTAATCAGAAACGAAGTAGAAACGCTGGATTGCGATGAAAAACTGTTCTGGCGTGTAGTTAAAGCAGGCTTTAATCAACGCAGAAAAACATTGCGTAATGCGGTGTCTGCTGTAATGCCGAAAGACAAAATGGATGATCATTTTTATTTTGAGAAACGTGCCGAGCAATTAACTGTTGAAGACTTTGTGGCGCTAACGCAGCACCTCAGCAAACTGATGGAAGCTTAAATATAATCAAGTTTGTAAGCTTTCTTTCTCAATAGATTCTATTCAATTTATTTTGCTCAAAATAAAGCTACAATTAATGAAGCGCAGTAAATCGTAGCTGTTTTTAGCCAGTAAAAATAGCTGTGTAATCTAAAAATCTCTGTAATTATTATCGAAGCGATTTCTTGCAAAGCCATGATTATTTTGATTTAATTTCTGCTTTTATTTGCGATATATCTTAAAATACTATGGTGAATTATAGCGGAATATTCAATGAACAAGGGATGGATTATTTAACCTATCGTGCCCTGATAGATCAACTGCTGTTAGAAGGAAAGGCTACTGGCGATGTAACTTACGATTTGCACTACACTAAAATGAACGTGCAGCGCATGAATCGGGTAGATAAGACCATTAGTTTGACTGATGATTTAACCACTGCTATTGATCAATTGGCAGGTAATCGTAAGTTCTTAGTCATTACGGAAGGCTGGTGTGGTGATGCTGCGCAGATTGTTCCGGTGTTTAATAAAATCGCAACTGCATCTTTAGGTAAAATTGATTTGAAATTTGTACTGCGAGATCAAAATCTGCCATTAATTGATGCACATTTGACGAATGGTGGCAGGGCAATTCCAGTTTTAATTGTGCTGAATGAATCAGCCGATCAGGTTTTAGCCACTTGGGCACCCAGGCCACAGGTTTTGCAGGAACTTTTAAAAGAATGGAAAAGGGAAACAACTGAGATGCCAATCCTAGCCGAAAAACTGCATGGCTGGTATGCTAAAGATAAAACCCAAACTACGCAGGCAGAGTTGACTGGGCTATTGAAAGGCTTGCTATAATAGTACGTTCGGTAGCATTTCTTTCCCGGAAATCGTCATTGCGAAGCCGATTTTTGATTGGCTGAAGCAATCTTGATCCTGAGTGAAAAGATTGCTTCTTTGTTACTCCTCCCAATGACTACACCTCAACTACAGTCTAAAGATTTATCGATTGAAGCTGGCATCTAGTCCACTGAAACGGTCAATCCCTCTTGTTGCAAAATTTTCCGGTAAACTTCCATTTCTGTAAAAGAACCTTCTAAGACAGGGCATTTGCCATCATTATGTACTTTCCAGGCAATTTTTTCAGATTGAGATTCGTTATAATCCAGGTACTTCATCATGCAATAGATCACATGATCGAAAGTATTGATGTCATCATTCCACAAAATAAGGCGATGTACAGTTTTTAGGGAAGTTAAAATTTCTTCGAGCGTAAAGGTCTCTTCTTTGGTTTCTGTAGACATGAGGCAAAAATAAACAATAATTGGAAGATTTGAGAGATTAGATTTGAGATGTTAGACATTTAGCTGCTTATCCACTAGAAGTACGCCGCGCTATCTTTATAAAATAACTAACTTTACCTAACCAAATTATGAATAATAACATGCATCAATCTAAAATAGGCGGTATTGGTTACTACGTTCCTAAAAATGTTTATACCAATACTGATTTAAGCCGTTTTATGGACACCAATGACGAATGGATTCAGGAGCGTACCGGAATCCAGGAACGTCGTTTTGCTGATCGTTACGAAGAAACTACCACGACCATGGGAATCGAGGCTGCGAAAATTGCCATCGAACGTGCCGGCATCACCGTACAGGATGTTGACTTTATCATTTTTGCTACGCTCAGTCCAGATTATTATTTTCCTGGTTGTGGAGTATTATTACAGCGGGAAATGGGCATGGGGGAAATTGGTGCTTTGGATATTCGTAACCAGTGTTCAGGTTTCGTTTATGCACTTTCTGTTGCCGATCAGTTTATTAAAACCGGCATGTATAAAAATATTCTGGTAGTGGGGAGCGAGAAACATTCTTTTGCCATGGATTTCGAAACCAGGAGCCGGAATGTATCGGTAATTTTTGGTGATGGGGCAGGTGCAGTCGTATTGCAGCCCACAGATGAGCCTGGAAAAGGTATTTTGAGTACGCACCTACATAGTGATGGCGCTGATGCAGAGATCCTGGCGATGCATTATCCGGGTTCTCATGCCAATAAATGGATGAAGGATAAACCAGCTTTTCCTGATCAGGAATTAGGTGGGTTGTTCATGACAAAAGAAATTTTAGATAGTGGTGCAGCCTTACCTTATATGGATGGTCCGTCGGTTTTTAAAAAGGCAGTCGTTAAATTCCCTGAAGTGATTAAAGAAGCACTGGCTGCAAATAATTTAAGTGAAAAAGATATCGATATGCTCGTGCCGCATCAGGCTAATTTACGCATCAGCCAGTATGTACAACAACTGCTTGGCCTAAGTGATGATCAGGTTTTTAACAATATTCAGAAATACGGGAATACCACAGCAGCCTCTGTGCCCATTGCGCTTTGTGAAGCCTGGGAAGCCGGGAAAATAAAAGATGGCGACCTGGTTTGTCTGGCTGCATTCGGCTCTGGTTTTACCTGGGCTAGTGCATTGATCAGGTGGTAGCAGGGGAGAAGGTTCAGGGTTTCAGGTTGATCGTTTTTTCCCTCGTTATTAGCTGGATTTTAGCTTTCTTGATTTTTACTCCTTGCTCTTTATTCTTTGCTCCTTCCCGCTCTTGCGCTACTTTTTTGCTATAAAATCTCCAAGATAACTACACGCTCCGGCGGCAACCTGATAAAATGGCGTTTTACTGTATTTCAACTTCATTTCTTTAAAATAAGGATTGTTATAATTGGCGTTGATGAAGTTTTTGTATTTGACATCTTTTTTGTCCCAATAGCTGAAAGAGTTTAATTTAGCATTTAAGATCATTTGCTTTTGTGCACACTTGGCCAGCATGAAAGTGCATTTCGCCCGGAAGTCTGCATTTGTGCTCAAAGTTCTGGCTTTTAAATACCATGCTTTCGCCGTTTGTGCTTTTTTATAATCTATATCATAATCAAATTTTGCAGCATTGGCATGATCATAAGATGACCAGTCATAACTGATCAAAAACCAGCTGTTGCCAAAATAACCCGTTTGATAAACTGCGTTTGCCATTTTATAAAAGTAAAGCGCAGCGTTCTTTTTGTCGCTGATGGTTAATTTTTGTAACCGGAGCATTTCTGCTGCAAATGCCTTTTTTGTAACGGAAGCTTTTGCAACCACATATTTTTTTGGATAATCGTTAAGGGTTTGGATAAATGGATTCGAATAGAGCTTTCCATTTGCATCATCGGCATACCAGTTGGTTGGACTGGAATAGTTATAGTTAGGGGATAATTTCGCAAACATTTGAACCGCTTTATCATATTGATGCGTTCTTAGATAAGTAGTGCCCCAAAGCTCATAAAATTCATCCTTACTCAGTCTGTTTATGGCCTTCGCCAGTAAAGCAGTGACGTCATTTCCATTTGCTTTCGTTTTATAGTTTGCAATACCCTGCATACTCTCCGGACTCAAATATTGTCGCCAGAATGAAGTGCTTGCATAACTTATATTATCGAACAGTGAATTGTTTTTCATTTGGCTGAAGGAGAGGTCTCCCTTAACCATGGCCAAAGCTGCTTTAGCGGTATCGCCCATTTTCAAATAAGCCGGAGCCAGAATTTGCTGATAAAAATTTCTGGTGGTTCTGGTAAAGCGTTTATCCTGATCTGCCCAGGCCACATATGGTCCGTTTTTCTCCGTTTTATTCTCCGCAAATCGTTTTTCATCCAGCCATTTTAAAGAGGGCAACAAATCATTTTCATTAAATGGATTGCCCTTTTTAATGTTTTTAGCTTTAATCAGTAAATCCGTAATCCGGTATTGATCCTTCAATCTTTCCGGCAGTTTATCAGCATTCAGCTTTGCCAGGTAACCTGAGGCTTCGAGATCTTTATTTTCCATCCAGGATAAGTAGGCGGCTGTTAAAGTACCAAGTTCTGGTTGTGGATATTTATTTTCTTCAGCCAGTTTTAAGGCGAAATCTTTAACCAGGTGAAGTTGCTTTAAGTTCAGGGTTTTAATGCTGTCTCTGGATTTTGAGTTATCACTATCATAAAAATAATATTGGTAGGAGATTTTAGCCAGATCGCTGTCTTTAATTAAAGCCTGTTCCAGCTTATTTACCTCACGCACTAAAAGTGCACCATTTAACTCACTTTTCGGTTCATATTGATAAACCCTGGTTAAGCTTTCGATATTAAAATCTGGATTTCCAAAACCATTGATGGCCCAAATACTGGCCTTTTCATCGTTTGTTTTGGCATATTTTAAAGCGCCATTTACCGGAGAACTATTGTAATAATAATTTTTATAAGCCTGGATTCTACGCTCAGGATTAGTGGTAAACACCTTCGAAAATAAGAAAGCAGACTCTTCCGGATTGCCCAGCCTTCTGGTTGATCCGGCATAGAGTGCCAGTGCCCATCCCTTAACAGCACTGGTGGTTTTATTCGTTTTTATAAATTGATCATAAACATTTTTGCTTTCGGCATGTAAGCCGGCATAGTGAAACATTCTTTCGGCCTGATAAGCGTAACGGACTTTTAAAAAGCTGTCTTTTTCTGAGGCTGTTAATTTCAATGCTGCTGTGGCCAGGTCAGCCATTGCGGTGGTATCCCTTGGCTTAGGATCCCATAGATCAAAATTAACATTGGCAAAAGGTTCAGTACTTTTGGCGAAGGTAAAGTACTTCCGTGCATTTTTATTTTTCCCTAAAGCCTGGATAAAAGTGTTTTTCTGTAAGCTATCCGGTAAGGATGAAACCTGTTCATCAAAATTTTTCAGTTTAACATTGGTGGCACTATCTATCTGGTACATCACTTTATGTACATCCTGCGGGTTTACCTCCAAATATTTTCCCCATTCTTTGCTGTTAATTTCCGATTCACTCAGCACATCTTCTTCACTGTTTAAATAGGCCATTTGGTTGAATGCAAAGGGTATGTAATCATCTCCCTGCACATTGTTATGGAAATATGAAATATAGTAATCGTAAGGATCTACTTCTCCACCACAGGCTAGGTTCACTGCGATTTCGCCAAAAAATGTAATCAGGAAAACACTAGAAATTAGCGATAACTTTTTGGAGGTCTTCATGTGTATAATGTTTTAAAAGATCGGCGTCAAGATGGTAAAAAACGAGATTTCGTTCGTCTGGTTTCAAATATCGGGATAAAAAAGTGGATGTGGCAAGTAAATCTTTTGCTGAAACTTCCTCCCATCTTACTATATCCCCTTGCTTTAATCCGGCTGCAGGATAGTCTGATAAGAGGTCATATAAAATAGAATCTCCCCGCTGTCTGAATAGTTTTTTGTTTTGCAATTGGCTTTGATTAATCCTTTTCGAAATCCCGGCGTATCCCTTATTTCTAAAGACCACTGCCCACTCAAAAAGTGGTAGTGCCACATCCAGTTTCAGTGGGTAGTTCTCAAGCACATCTTTGAGGTAAATATCCATTTCATGTTGATTGAGGATAGAATTCTGATCGCCATACTGCCTCAGATTGCCCATGTTATAACACATCAGCATGGCCTTTTCTACCGGTGGTATTCCGCTGGTTAATATGTTTTTTACCTGATGTAGTCGGAGTGTCACTGAAATACTTTTTCCTTTTAGTAAGGGCTGATTTTTCAATTGGCTAAGAAATTTAAAATACTGCTCACGGGTGGCTTTGGTCCAGTCGCAATCGATTTGAAGTTCCGTAAAACGCTGCTTTCCCGCTTGCTTTACTTTCGCATCCACAAAATTCGCGATCCGGCTGGCGAGCATTTTTGTCTTATTCGAATCGGTTTCATAAAATAGCCGGTTAACCAGAAAAACCACTGGAATAATCTCCACTTGAGGTGGCAATGGCTCAGAAAATTTTATTGGAGATACCGGAACGGCCTGCTGAAGATTGGGGTCAACATCCACATCCATGATCCGGACATATAGGGCTTTCGATTTGAACTGATCAAGATATTGGGTCTCAGATTTAGTATTATGGTAATCGGTTTTCCAAAAATAGAAGGTAGGGTGAACGATTGATTTTTGCTTACAGCTGAATAGCAGAACAGTAGCAATGACTAAAATACTTATCTTGCGCATACTAAATTTATCCATCAAAAGTAATATAAAATGCGGGCAGTTTTACAAAGGGTTACCGAAGCAAGTTGTACAGTAGAAGAAAAGATTACAGGAGAAATCAAAGGTGGATTTCTGGTGCTGCTGGGTATTGAAGATGCCGATACCACTGAAGATTTGGAATGGCTGGCCCAGAAAATTATCGGGATGCGTGTTTTTGGTGACGAAAACGGCTTGATGAATAAAGCTTTGGCCGATGTTAACGGGGATATTCTGTTGATTAGTCAGTTTACCTTGTTTGCTTCCACGAAAAAGGGCAACCGGCCGGGCTTTACCAAAGCTGCGAAGCCCGATGTTGCTATTCCCCTGTACGAGAAAATGATAGAAAAGTTATCGGCTTTGCTTGGGAAAAAAGTTGAAACCGGAATTTTTGGCGCAGACATGAAAATTGCTTTAGTAAATGATGGACCCACTACTATTTTGATTGATACTAAGAATAAAGAATAAATAAAAATTAAACTTTAGAACCGTAACTATTTAAGCAATTGGCTGTCAAAGACGATAATATATTTCAATACATCAATGCGGTTAAATAAATATGGAGGCTCAATATCAGAACCGGATAAAAGAATATAGTTGTCTTGCTTTTTTTCTAATTTTAAAATTAGTTTTATCTTTTGTATTGGTGAATTCAGTTTATGAATTACACCGGGATGAATTCTTGTACCTCGATCAGGCCAATCACCCCGCCTTTGGATTTACTTCCGTACCTCCATTGATATCATTTTTTTCATTGTTGATTAAATTACTAGGGGGCGGCTTTTACCTGATACGTTTTGTACCTGCCTTTTTAGGCGCATTAACACTGGTTTTTTGCTGGAAAATCGTTGAGGCCATCAACGGTAACTTGTTGTCAAAATGTTTAGTTTGTATTGCCATGATCTGCTCAATCTTTTTAAGATTGAATACCTTATATCAACCAAACTCCTTTGATGTTTTAGCGTGGACAGCTGCTTTCTATTATCTGATCTGCTATTTTGATGGCGAACAACCCAAATACCTGTATTTTTTCGCCATCACCATTGCTATCGGCTTTTTGAATAAATACAATATCCTGTTCCTGGTTATTGGCTTATTCCCCGCTATCTTAATTGGCAGGCAGCGAAAAATATTTACGCAGAAACATTTTTATTTTGCGGTTTTAGTGGGGGTATTCATTGCACTTCCAAATATCATCTGGCAAATCAACCGTGGCTTCCCGGTATTACACCATATGAAACTGTTGCAGAAATATCAGCTGGTAAATGTTTCTTTAAAAAACTTTTTGATGAGCCAGTTTTTGTTCTTCATCAATTCCTTCTTTTTCCTTCTGTCCGGGGTTTCTGTTTTGATCTGGCATAAGACCTTCTTAAAATACCGTTGGGTAATTTTAACTTATCTTTTCACCATGCTGGTGTTTATCTATTTCAAAGGAAAGGATTATTATACTTTAGGGCTTTATCCGGTACTGCTCTGTTTTGGTGCAGTATATTTCGGGCAAATTTTATCAAAGCGATATTTGGTAAAGGGTGCAGTTATAGCTTTTACAATGGTATCATTTGTATATGTACTTCCTTTGCTTATGCCGGTGTATTCTCCTGCTCAAATTATCAAAAGCCATAAGCGGTTTGAAAGCGTAGGAGCATTGCGATGGGAAGATGGAAAAAATCATCAGCTTCCGCAGGATTATGCTGATATGCTGGGTTGGAAGGAAATTGCACATTTAGCGGATATGGCATACAGCCAGGTTAAAGATAAAAGCACGGTACTCGTACGCGCAGATAACTATGGGCAGGCAGCTGCAATCAATTATTATTCTAAATATCCCAATATCGGAGCTGTTGCCTATAGTGATGATTATTTGCATTGGTTCAAGTTGAAGAAGCCGGTTAAAGATTTAATTTTAATTCAGGGTACTTATGATGAAGATCCGCAAAGGAAGAAGGAGCAACCCATTTTTGCGAAGATTACCAAAATTGGCGAAGTAAAAAATCCATTTTCAAGAGAATTTGGCGCAAGTGTTTTCTTACTGGAAGGTGCCAAAATTAACATCAACCCAATCATTGAGGCAGAAATAATAGAAGAACAACAATAAAATTTTGAAGCGTACAAGAAACAGTTGATCATAGAATAAGTGTAATTAACAGGTTTATTCTATATTTGATTACCTTCAAAAAACTTATGATGAATATGCGCTCACATTTCTGTATTAAAAAATTCCTGGTCTTTATCATATTATCAGCCGTATGTTTTTATGGTTGCAAACGGACAGTAAAAACGGATCGTGAAGAGGATTCTGGCATTGATGATATGGAAGAGGTTTCCAAGACAGAATATCAAAGAATTATGAAATTAAAACTGCCCTTAAAAACAGTTTTAATCAACAAAACTTATTCACTGAATATCCCCGAAAATTGTGATTTTGAAGTGGAAAAAGTTGCGCCCGGAGAAGTTTTATTAGGGGATATAGATCTTGCGAAAATCGACACCAATTCTCTAAGCGTAAATTTAGCTGATTTCTTTACCAGTAATGAAAAGCTTCATTCGGAGCATATTTATATCATTCCTTCAAATGATTCGAAACAGTTTTCTGTAGCTGATTTAAAGGCCGGCGGTGAAAGAATAGATGCCGTTTATTACGAAGATGATAATAGCGTTATTTATAGTCAGGGTGAAACGTTCTTCACCTGTAATCTCCAATATGATGCAGTGAAAAAATGCTTTTTAGTTTATAGCGCTGAAATCAGCTGGACCCAGAAATACCCTAAAAAGCAAAAGCTGGAACTTTCAGTACATCTTTTAAAACATGCAAAAAATTTAATGGCAACCAATTATCCGGTCGTTAAATTTGAGTCGTGGAATGATTATGTTCAGAATATGCCTGCTTTAAAAATAAACTGGGTAAATAACATGTTCATGAAAATAGAGAAAGAACTCAAATATTTTCTCGACACAAATGATCAGGTCTCTCCGCGAACACCCGGTAACTATACTTTCGTAGAGTTGTTTAGCCCATCACCAGAAACCTTAAGCGATTTTAATAAAACCATCAATCAGATCAAAAGCAATCAGGTTGTTGAATCGGATTATGGCTCACGAGGAATTATTTTAAATATAAGTAACCAATATTCATATCAATTAAAGGAAGATTCCGGCTGCTATGTGGTTACAAGTACTGCAAAAATGAGAGATGGCTATGCAGCCCATACTTTTGCCACTGTTTTTTGTCCGGTTATTTATAAGGGAAGAACTTTTATCCTCAAAACAGATCAAGAACTGACACCATCCAATGCTGATTTTTTTGTAAAAATGTTCAGCTATTTCAGTAAACATAATACCTTACAAATAACTGCTCACCCATAACGCCCCTCTGACATGTCTAAACACTATTTATTTTCAATTTTATTTATTTTAGGTCTTAGTTCTTGTAATCCTGTTGGGAAAGAATTAACGGTTTTAGAATTGGCAAGCGGCGAGATCATATCTGCAGAAAACGTGAGTTTAAAAAAAGGTGATGTAATTACCATCTGGACGAAGGTTTCCAAAAGCAGTAAAGATGAAGCTGGTGTATTCGCTGTAAAGTTTAATGTCGAAACCAACGGACAATCCATTCTTCTTGATAGCTTAAATGTGGATGCAGAAGATCACATCATCAATTCAAAAAAAACGAAGGAATCTTACACAGAAAGCAGTTCTTCAGGCGATAGTACTGTTTATTACACGGTGCATGAGTATGAAACAGAGAGTAAAAAATTTACCGCACCTGCTGCAGGAAAATATACTTTTGATTTCAAACTCATAGACCGTTCCAATAATAGCAGCCTCTTCGGAAATAAACTGGCTATAATCTTGCGTAAATCGTAAACCAATCAGAACTTATTGATGTAGGCTTCAAACTCATCATGGTTTTGATCTTCAAAGTAAGGTGTGTAAAAGCACTTATGAATGATGTAATCTATAATGTAGTAGGTGATAAACATCGCCAAGGTTCCTATCCAGACAAATGAGATTAATTTTTTCTGAATGAAAGGCCACAAGCCATCAGCAAAGTCGAAAAAGTCTTTAAAATCAGCATAGTACAAACTCATCACGGCTAAAAACGGAATTACCTTGGTGCTCCATTTGAATTTTGCCAGTAAAATAGCCGATATGCTAAATACCACTAATTTATAAATGGGCTCGAAGGTTCTGTAATCGGCTTTTACCGAAACATAATTATAGGTATAATATAGAATAAGTAAAGCACAATAAATCGAGAGATGTACATTTCTATTCTGTTTTAATTTATCGATATAGGTACCGGTTGTTTCCGGTTTTTGCTTAAAGAAAAGCAAGGCGAAAAATGGAGCCAGGTTAATTACAGGTAAAATGGATAATGTGTTCACCACGCCGAAATAACGCCTGAGTGTGAAGTTTCTATATTGAATTAATGTGGCAAAAAACCGTCCGCAAATAAAAAATACAATCAGATTTGCCGTGATATAAAACACCGTTACAAGTTCTATTGATGAAAAAGAGAAAGAAACCTTAAGTGCAGAGGCACCCATATCTAAAATAGAGAGCAGTAAAATCGGATAAGTAATCAAAAAACCATACTTAAAAAAACTGCTGGAAATAGGCTGTTCATCTATTGGATTTAAAACCTGCTTTACTGAATAAATTCTATTGGAAAGATAAAAGAAGCCAATTAAAACCGAAATCATTTTGAGGGATATTATGGCAAAAATAAGGGCTACGATGGCATCTTTTAAATAAAGATTACTTGTACTGAAACTGCTGATATAATTGTATAAAGAATCAGGATCGGAAGAAATGGTTACACTGAAAATCAGAATAAAAATCAGCTGTATTACCAATGATTTAATTTTAGAAATGGTATTGAGGTTTCCTTCTGCTTTAAAATAGAAATAAGCGAAGATGAGTATCGGTGCAAAGAAAGAAAGTACACCAATAACCTGGTAAATTAATCCACTATTTGTAAAATTGAAATGGTAATCGATAAAACTTGGCCAGTCTTTTTTAAAAATATAGTATGGAGAAAATAGTAGCTGAATGATGATGGCTTTCGAGAACATCTTATTTTTATAAAAATACCACGCAAAGATCAAACTCTCCAGAAACCAGGTCTGTATTCTCCATAAGTAATCATATCCTGTGGTATCTGGTCCGTAGCTATCTATAAAATAACAACTGATTTGCAGAAAAGCTACGATTGCCCATAAAATCCAAATCGATTTGATGGCTTTTTGTTGTTTTTCACTGAAGAGCATATTCATAAGTTCAATTTAGATGTTAGCGTTTATCTTTAGAAAGATAAGTTTTATGTCAGCCTAAATTAGGAAATTTAACCCAGTAAAAAATAAAAGAAAATCATGACCATTAACGAAGCACAGGAAACCGTAGACCAATGGATAAATACCACGGGTATCAGGTATTTTAATGAACTCACCAACACCGCAATTCTAATGGAAGAGGTTGGGGAAGTGGCCCGGATAATGGCCCGTCAATACGGTGAGCAATCTTTTAAAAAAAGTGATGAATCTGTAAACCTGGCAGATGAAATGGCCGATGTACTCTTTGTGCTGATTTGCCTGGCCAACCAAACCGGCATCAATTTAACAGAAGCACTTCACAAAAACCTGGAAAAGAAAAACATCCGCGATGCAGACCGGCACAAGAATAACGAGAAGTTAAAGTGAGGGTTTGATTGGGAGCAGTTTGAATGACTGAATTTTGAATGAGAGAATGAGAAGAAACCCCGAAGATTCATTCATTCAGTTATTCATTCAAAATTCTCTCATTCAAAATTCATTCACTCAGTTATTCATTCAAAACTCACTCACTTATTGGCTTAGCCAACAAACTCCATTAATGTTCTATAAGCAATAAAACGATTTTTGAACTTTTCATTCAGGTCTGCCTGTAAAGCTGGCGCATAGGCCTGTTGATATTGATTGTAGTTTTCCTGATTCTCCGCAACATATTGTGTGCAATAGGTAACACCTTCATTTGGCGAATCCAACACTTTTAATAAACGGTTGGAAACAAACATGCCGGTAGCCATTACCGCTGGAATATGAGTTTCCTGCATCCATTGTAACCATTCTGCTGCTGCAGATTCTTCTAAAATTAGCGTAACATTATATAAAAGCATGTGGCAAAGATAAGGAAGAAAACAGAGGAACAAAACAGATTGCCTATATTCGAAAGCTATTAATTGCCTGATCCAATGATTGAAATAACCACATCTGAAACCAATGAAGATCTCGAAGGGATTCTTGCACTTCAAAAGAGAAACCTGAAAACGGATTTATCTCCTGATGAAATTATAGCGCAGGGTTTTGTAACGGTTTCGCATACATGGGATGACCTGAAGAAAATGCATTTGCATGAAAAGAATATCATTGCTAAAGACGGCGGTCAGGTGATTGCCTATGTATTGGGGATGACTGAACAATCAAAGCATGAAATACCGCGCCTGGTTGAATTGTACGAAAGCTTTGAGCATATTCATTTTAATGGAAAACCGGTTGATGATTACCATTATATCGTTGTCGGGCAGGTTTGTGTAGATAAAGCCTATCGGGGGCAGGGTTTATTTGATCAATGCTACAATTCCTATAAGCATTACTTTAATGAAAAGTATGATTTCGCAATCACCGAAATTGCAGGTATTAACCTGCGCTCAATGAATGCGCATAAACGCATAGGCTTTGAAGTTATTCATGTTTATACAGACAGTAGTGGGGTGGAATGGAATGTTGTGGTGTGGGATTGGAAAAGCTAGTTTTTGTGGCATTTGATGTTAGTTACAACTTGTAAACATTATCCATTAAAGAATTTTCCAATTGACTAATGAACCACTAAACTCATGACAACTGAACTCATCATCAAACCCCGTCTCCCCTTAAATTTCTGAATCTTTTTCTGGCTTCGGCACTGAACATACTGCCCGGGTAATCCGTAATCAATTGTTGAAAATAGCTTTTGGCCTGTGCAATATCATGGAGTTTCTTTTCGTATAAATCGCCTAATGTAAACAAGGCATCATCAGTCCAGATACCCTCCTTAAAGTTATCTGCAACTTTTTTGAGCATATCTGCCGCTTTTTGAAAATCAGCAGATTTAATAAATATTTTGGCTTTACTCATTAATACGGCATCGGCCAGTTCATTTTGGGGGTAGGAGATTCCGATGCTATCCAGCTTTTTAATGGCCTGTGCCGGCAGGTTTCTGAATTCCAGCATTTCAGCATCAGCATACATTTTTAATGCATTGCTATCAGTTGGTGTTTGAATGTTGTCAGAAATGAGTAAACTCAGGTTAAGGGCATCATTGGCAATCAGCTGGGAAGTTGCCGCCTTGAGTACCTGGCATTGTCCGTTGCTGTATTCAAAATTGCCCTGGTAAAAGGAAAGTCTGGCACTTCTGAAGCGTGCCTCATTCCCGATGGGCTGACTTTCAAACTGTTTACTTACCTGTTCATAAACCAGAAATGCTTCCCATGGTTGATTGGTTAAAATATAAACATCACCCAAATCCAGCTTTAGCTGGCCCAGGTCTGCTGTGCCAATTCCAGGTATTTGCAAAGCTTCTTCCAGCCCTTTTTCAGCTTTGGCTGCCTCATTTAAATAGTAGGCTTGCAGATTGGCGAGTTTTTTAATGGCAAATAATGTATTCCTGTTTTTACCATATTCATCCAGCAGGCCCTGGTAATCTTTGGCCAGTAAACTTAAGTCGGCTGCCGTATATTTTCCGGAGGTTTGCAGGTTGTACCGTGTGCTTAGCATTTCAATCTTCGATGGAAGATAGTACTGGCTTTCCTTTCCTTTAGTGAGCAGGTATTCATAAGCCTTTATAGCGGTTTCGTACGCGCCGTTATCAACAAATGTATAAATGGCATTAAAGAGGGTTCCGCCATCAGCTTTTGTTCGTTTATCAAAGGCAATCAACTGGCGTAATGCCGGTTCAAACTCCTGCTGCTGGATATAGTTCCATGTCAGCAGCTTGATGTATACTTCTGCGTCAGGTGCTTTCTGAATCTTTCTGAGTATTGCGGTCTGAAAAGTCTGGTAGTCACTTTTATCTTCAAAAATCATGGAAAGTACATTCTCTGCCTGTGGGAGCAATTGCGGGGTAGAAGGCAATACATCCAGGTACTCCTGCATCAGCATGGGTTTGTCTTTTTTATACCGGTATATGTTCAGCAATTCATAAGTAAACAGCTGGTCGTTTCCTAAAAGTTTTCTGCCCTGCTTAAACGTTTGAACAGCCAGATCATAGTTTTCAAAACGGTAAAAGTTGTTCGCTAAATTCCGGATCTTAAATTCATCTTTTGGAAGTTTGGCAATGATGTCAGTAAATATCTTATTGGCAGATGATACATTGCCCTGTTCCTCATAAAGTTTACCCATTGCAATCGGATAAGCATCATTTTCCGGATGCTGTTTGATGGTTTTTTTGACGATCTTTTCCGCAGCATCATAACGCTTCAATTTTAATAAGGCATTGAAATAGATGTCGAAATAACCTTCGTTATCGGGATTGGCAAACATTTTCTCCAGTAAAACAACAGCCTTTTCATAATCTCCATCGCGATAATACTGCGTGGCTAAAGCACTTTCATCATTTAATACAGCCTGATTATTGCGTGAAATTTGTGCCTGTACATTCCAGCTCAACATCAAAAATGCAAAGACAATTAAACGATTCATAATCCTGGTTTATAAATTTTAAATGTAATAAAAAGACATGAAAGGTAAAAGATTTAACGTTAAACATTGGCCGAATGGATTTCGTGTAGTATGGTAGCTGTCATATTAAATCTGATCGTTCTGGTGACATCATTTTTATTTTGTATGTTGCCGGGATGTATGCTGTTAAGTGGCCATTAACAGGAAACAAGCTAAAGTAACATTGTTAGTGTAAAGTATAGTTAAGTGGTTGAGATGCCTATTTTTGTCATCCCGGTGAAAAAATATTTATGCTGAAAAGAATTGGTTTATTGGTTTTAATCGCTCTGATCTGTGCCTGTAAGCGCTCAGATAAAGCAGGCATTATACCTGTTGATGATTTTTTTAAAACACAGGATAAGGCTTATTACCACATATCGCCTGACGGGAAAAGCCTTTCCTACCTTAAACTTCAGGATAAAAAGCTTGACTTATTTGTGGAGAACTTGGCCACAGGGAAAAGCACCCAATTGACACACCTGACAGAAAAATCGATCAGTTTTTACTTCTGGACCAGCAACAATGAGTTGATTTATTATGCTGAAGATGATACAAAGGAGCGTAAATCTGATCTCTTTGTCATCAATAAGGATGGAAGCAGGCAAGTGCAATTGAGTTCGAATGAAAAAACAAGAGTCCGCGTAATTGAAGATCAGCTGATTGATGATAAATATATTATTGTGGCTTCCAATAAACGCGATTCAACAGTTTTCGATGTGTATCGCCTGAATGTGCGGAACGGCAAAATGGAAATTGCGGCTAAAAATCCGGGTAATGTTACCGAATGGGTAACCGATAATAAAGGTATTCTCAAAATTGCCGTGGCCAGCGATGGGGTGAATGAAACATTGCTTTACCGTGAAAATGAGAGCAAACCTTTTGCACCGCTGATGACAAATAATTTTGAAACGACTTTTCAGCCGGTGGCCTTTCCGGAAAATGAACCTGATGTATTATATGCCATATCCAGCGTAAACAGGGATAAAAATGCATTGGTATCTCTTGATTTAAAAACAGGTAAAGAGAAAGAAGTACTGTTTGGCAATGATACCCTGAATGTTACGGAAACCAGATATTCGAGAACACAGAATAAAATTATGTTTGTTACCTGTGAAACCTGGAAAAAACAGAAATATTACCTGGATGCACAAAGTAAACTAACTTATAGTAAAATAGACCGGCTGCTGCCAGGCACCGAGTGGCGCATTATGGATAATGATAAAATGGATAATGTTTTCATCATCAGAACATTTACCGATAAAAATCCGGGATCGTACTATTTATACATGGCTGCCGAGAATAAGCTTAAAAAACTAAATGATATTAACTCTTCTATTCAGGAAGAGTTGATGAGCGATATGAAGCCGGTTAGTTTTAAAAGTTCTGACAGTTTAACTATTAACGGCTATCTAACCTTGCCTAAAGGGAACAAGAAAACCAATTTACCTGTGGTTGTAATGCCTCACAATGGTCCGGGGGGAAGGAATTCCTGGGGTTATAATGCCGAAGTTCAGTTTCTGGCTAACCGGGGTTATGCGGTTTTGCAGGTTAATTATCGTGGATCAAATGGTTATGGCAAATCTTTTTATGCGGCAGGTTTTAAAGAATGGAGTAATAAAATTCAGGAAGATGTTAATGATGGTGTACGCTGGCTAATTGCAAAAAAGATTGCAAACCCTAAAAAGATTGCCATTTATGGTAATGGTTTCGGAGGGTATATTGCCCTAAATTGTTTGTATAAAAATGCCGATCTTTATAGTTGTGGCGGATCAAATTCTGGCGTTATTAATTTATTCAGTTACCTGAAAGGGATTCCACCATTTTTAAAGTCAAATCTACAGATGTATTACGAAATCATTGGCAATCCGGTAACAGATACAGACTACCTGCGCTTGGCTTCGCCTGTTTTTCATGCCGACCGTTTTAAGTCACCATTGTTTATTGCCCAGAACCCAAAAGATCCGAGGGTTAACGTTACAGAAGGGGTACAGTTTATCAAAGAACTTAAAAAGAGAAGCATCCCGGTTACCTACATAGAAAAGGAAGAAGGACCAAATCCGGTTAAAAGGCAACAGGGGAGAACAGCTTTGTATAAAGCACTGGAAGAATTCTTAAAAAACAACATCAGCAGGAAATAAGTTATGACGCTGGATAAGAAAAGCGGCTATCGCAAAAATTTCTCATTGGGTGTTACTTTCATTGTACTCATTTCCATTTTGTTTGTCTTATCGCTTTTCCTGGCTTTTAATTTCAGTAAAAAATCCATCGAAAATGAATTTGTTTCAGAAAAGGTAAATGTACTGGAGCAGAGCATCAAACCTTACAACGATTTCTTTCAGAATAAAATGCCCGAGATTTCTTATTATAATGGATTTCTGGATTCTGCTACGGCATCAAAATTTGTAGATACCATTGTGCTCAAATATCCGTTCGTGTCGAGGGTTACTTTTTACGATACCGAGGTTAAAAATATACCGGTAAAGGATGGAATGAACGTAGGGAAATTATCAATCGGTCCGAAGTCTATTTTCCAGTTTGGTAAAAATGTTCCTGCTGATTCTATCAGATTATTTTCAGAAGCCGATACCCGGTCTTTCAAGGTTGGCGATGATTTTAATACCATGGCCTATAAGCTGGTTACTTTTGTTGATCAGCTGGATACGGTTGCAGTACCCTCTCAGGAAGAATTGTTCACCAATTTTTCTGTCGTAAATTCCAATAAAATCACTTACTTAAATATTCCCAGGAGAGAAGACCTGAAAATTTATAAGGATATGATGCGGCGTAAACTCAATCCTTTGCCGGTTTATCAGCAGGATATGCTTGTTTTTCAGCTGAATCCAAATAAAATTAAAGTGGTAAATACCCGGCCATTGTTATACCAGAAAATTCAGGTAGAGCCGTTAACATACGATCCGATTGATACTTCTGAGGAAAACATGACCACTGAAATTGCTTTGCCTGGTGCTTTTTCCGACTTCAAACTATACCTCACCAGCTCTAAATCTTACGTCAAAAGAGAAATTTTTATCTACTTTATGCCCATCGCGCTTGTGCTGCTCCTGGTGTATGGTGTGCTGCTTTTAGTGGCCTTTTTAATTTACCGCAATTTAAATATCAACAGTAAAATGTTTAAGCTGCAGTACGATTTTGTAAATAACCTGACGCATGAGTTTAAAACTCCGGTAAGTGTGATTAAAATTGCAGGTAATAATATTAAAAGTGCTACTGCTTTAAGCCAGAAGGAACAACAGCTTTATGGTAAGATACTGGATGAGGAGGCCGATAAACTGAATGGCTTAATGAATAAATTACTGGCCTTTACGCAAATTGAAAACAAAGCCATTAAACTGAACCAGGAAACGGTAAATATTCGCGATTTTATAGAAAGTACCATTGAGTCTCATACATTAAAACATCCCGATTTTCAGATGACCTATGAAGTGGTTGGTTTTAAAACCTTCATTACCGATCCGGTGTTATTAGGTAGCTTGTTTGATAACCTGGCTGAAAATGCATACAAATATTCAAAACCCGAAAACAAGAAATTGCACATCAGTGCTAAGCTGATTAAAGGTGTGCTGGTATTCCGTTTTGCCGATAAGGGAATTGGTATCGCTTCGGGGGAATTAAATAATATTTTTAAGAAGTTTTTCAGGATACAAAACGAATACAATCAAATGGGGAGCGTGGGGCTTGGTTTGGCTTTTTGCAAGGAACTGGTTAACTTTATGGAAGGCGAAATTTCGGTTAAAAGTAAAGTCGGTTCAGGCACAGAATTTAAGATCGTATTGCCCTTTAATAGCTGAATGTTAAAAGTTGAAAATTAAAGTTGGAAGGTTATAAAATGGAATTAACCTTTAAACATTAAAATATAAATACACATATAGATGTCTAAAGAAGTAAAAATATTAATTGTTGAAGATGATGAAAATCTTCGTTTTTTGGTTGCACACCGTTTAAAAGGCGAGGGTTACCACATATTGGAGGCCAATGACGGTGAATCTGGTGAACGGATTATTATGGCAGACCAGCCTGATATTGTATTGCTGGATTGGATGATGCCGGGCAAACAAGGTGCAGAAGTTTGCGAGAGTGTGCGTAAACAAGGCTTCGAAAACCTGGTCATTATGATGACAGCAAAGGCGCAGGATGTAGATAAAATTGATGCCTATAATTTTGGCGCATCAGACTATATTACCAAACCTTTTAATATGGATGTATTGGTGGCCATGCTGGAGAGTAAGGTGAAGTTTATCGTCAATAAAGATACCGCTGAAATTCACCGCTTTGGTAATATGGAGCATCATCCGAATATTCATACTTTATTCAGAGATGGAAAGAAAATTGAGTTGACCATATTGGAAAACCGTATTTTATTGTACTTTTTGCGCAACCCTGGTAAAGTCATTAACCGCGATGAACTGATGCTGGTGGTTTGGGGCTATAATTCTGATGTGAACACCAGGACCCTTGATATGCATATTGTACGCTTGCGTAAGAAAATAGAATTAAACCCGGATAATCCGCAGTTATTGCAAACGGTAAGAGGTGTTGGATATCGTTTTAACGCAGGGTAGATTTAATGAATGAATGATTGATTTTTGAATGATTAAGTTTTGAATGAGAAAGTTTTGAATGATTGAATTTTGAATGATTGAATGTGTTGGCGTAATACCTATCCATTCTCTCATTCCTTTCAATTAATCCATCATTCCTTCCTTCAGTCATTCAGTCATTCTTTCCTTCAGTCATTCTTTCCTTCAGTCCTTCAGTAATTCTTTCCTTCAGTCATTCTCCCATTAAGCTCTTTTCAAGGTAAAAACCGTAATCTCTGGCAAAATTCCAACCCTTCCAGGATAGCCTAGAAAACCATAGCCAACATTCACGTAAAGCTGTTGTTTTTGCTCCTGATATAAGCCTGCCCATTCTTTATAGATGTATTGTACAGGGCTCCACTGGTATTCCTTCAGCCTCACGCCGAACTGCATCCCATGGGTATGACCGCTAAACATGGCATCAATTTGAGGGTATTTCTGTAATACTTCGCCACGCCAGTGTGAAGGATCATGACTTAATAATAATTTTACAGGTAAGTCATCCGTATGCTGAACCGCCAGTTCCATTTTTCCATACTTCGGAAAACGCCCCATTCCCCAGTTTTCGATCCCCAGGATGCCAATTTCTTCGCCGTCTACTTTAAGTCTGCGGTGTTCATTCATCAGCAAATCATAACCCATTATCTTGTGTACATCAACCATGTCTTTCAGGTTTTTAACCTTAGCCGGCGATGTTTCTTTACCAAAATAATAATCGCCATAATCATGGTTTCCAAGTGAAGAATAAACACCTAGAGGTGCTTTTACTTTTGAAAATATATCCTGATAATCGCTCACTTCATTGGTGAGGTTATTTACTAAATCGCCGGTAAAGAAAACGAAATCAGGTTTTTCTGCCAGCAGCATTTCCACGCCACCTTTTACAGCTGTTTTATTGTAAAAACTGCCGGAATGGATATCAGAAATTTGTGCCATGGTGATGCCATCAAAAGCTTTTGGCAAGTTTGGTAAAATGAGATTTACCTTTCTTACCTGGTAATCATAAGCGCCGGAAATAATTCCCCAGCTTAATGATGTTAATGGTACCGCAGCCGCGACTAACCCCGCCTTCACTAAAAATTCTGAACGGGAAATCTGATCAGTTTCTGATACTGGTACAGTTGGTGCGACTTCTTTTTTCCTGAATACTTTGATCCAGAGCCTTCTTAAATCATCTAACACCAAAAACGGTAACATGGCCATTTTGCAGGCTACAGTTAAAAAAAATGCCACCAGAATCATGGCCCTTAGTGTTAAAAAAAGGTTGAGGTAAATCCCGGCAAAGACGCCTGTTATCAGCAAGATGCTGTAACTCCAGTATATGATAGTAAAGATTTTTTTTGTGGTCGGTTTCCATTTTTTGAAAACAGCAACAATTGCCTTGAAACAATAGATATCGAAAATGATAATGAAAATGCAGGCAGTAATGATAAAAGGCAGTCTTCCCATGATCGGGTTTGAAAAATTAGTTTAAAAAATAAGGTAGGTTTTTGGCCTGCCTAAATTAGGTATTTGATGTAAATAAATTATCTAAAATTCTTTTGGGGTTATCTAAAAAAGATTTATAAAGCCTGTAAACTTCAGATTCTTCATATTTAATGCTATTGATTTCACCATCAGCCATTTCATAAATGATCGCATTAGGGTAGGCCAAAAGGATCGGAGAATGGGTTGTGATAATAAATTGAGCATTTGTATGTACCAGGCTATTAATCTTTGCTAACATGGCAATTTGTTTATTTGCTGAAAGTGCAGACTCTGGTTCATCTAAAATATAAACGCCATGTCCGTTGAATCGGTTCATGAAAAGTGACCAAAAAGATTCACCATGAGATTGTTCATGTAGGGATATGCCGCCGTAAGATGCTATTATCTTCTGACTAAAACCAGGTTCTTCATCAAGCTTATCAATTTGGCTGGCAACATTATAAAAACTTTCTCCTCTTAAGAAAAAACCATCTTTGAAATGCCTGAAACTTTTGGAAATCGTAAGGTATTGGTGTAATATGGAATGAGTTTCCCTGCTGCTGAAATGGAAGTTTTTACTTCCTCCTTCGGCATTAAAGCCTAGGTTAACGGCAATTGCCTCTATAAAAGTTGATTTTCCAATCCCATTTTCGCCGGTGAAAAATGTAACATTCGGGTGGAATGCAAGTTCTTGAAAAGTTTGCAGGCATGGAATGTTAAACGGATATCCTTCAGGAAGATTCTCTCTTTGTAACCTTAGCGATAAAAGATATCCTTTAAACTCCATTAATCATGTTTATCTGAAATCATCCTCGTCTTCTTCTTCATCAAATTCGGCATTAAATAAACTGCCAAACATGTCAGAAAAACCAAAGCCACCATTTAAATAATTTTTACTTAACTGGGAATACGCTGCCAGTCCATGTAAAACAAATTCCATCAGCAGTAAAGTTTGGTTTTCACTCAGTTTTGGATGAAACTTTTTAACGGTATCATATAAACCGGGCACCAACATCAGTGCTTTTTTGTATTGTGTGTTGCTTAAATGGTCTGTTACGTCGACATTGTTTCCTTCGGTAAACCATTCTGTAATTTCGGTATATGGATTGGCTGTTTTGGTTTTTTTTGCTTTTTCAGGATCAGGAAAATAGCGGGCAAATAAGGTTTTTACAGCCTTGCCGATTAAGGTGGTGGCCACATGTGCCGGCCCTTCCAGTTCACCTTCATAAACCAGCTCTATTTTTCCGGTAATGGCGGGAATAATTCCGGCAAAATCTGATAAGCGTACAAACGTAGCCTTTTCACCTGAAATAAGCATCCTGCGCTCGGCCGTACTGATTAAATTTTCATAAGCTGAGATGGTCAGCCGGGCAGATACACCAGATTTCTGGTCAATGTACTCACTTTTACGTGCTTCAAATGCAATCTGCTCAATCAGGTCTTTTAACAGGCCATCGGCTTCAATATTTGCTTTTTGTGCTGCGGTAAGCCTGGCTTCCTGAAAAGTAATTTTACGCGATATTTCGATGCTTTTCGGGTAATGGGTTAGAATCTGACTTTCTATCCTGTCTTTTAGTGGCGTAACAATACTTCCACGGTTGGTATAATCTTCCGGGTTTGCAGTAAATACAAATTGGATATCCAATGGTAAACGCAGTTTAAAACCACGAATCTGGATATCTTTTTCCTGCAGCATATTGAATAGTGCTACCTGAATCCGGGCCTGTAAATCAGGTAATTCATTAATTACGAAAATACTGCGGTGTGCCCTCGGAATCAGGCCAAAGTGGATTACCCGCTCGTCGTTATATGTCAGTTTTAACGTGGCTGCCTTAATCGGATCTACATCACCAATTAAATCAGCTACGGTAACATCCGGTGTAGCCAGTTTTTCCGTATAGCGTTCACTCCGGTGTAACCAGGCAATCTCAGTAGCATCACCTTTGGTAGCGATTTCATTTCTGGCATACCAGGAAATCGGGTTCAAAGGGTCGTCGAAGATTTCACTACCCGCTACATACGGCACATACTCATCCAACAGGTTGACCATTAAACGGGCAATGCGTGTTTTGGCTTGTCCGCGTAAACCCAACAGTAAAATGTTGTGGCGGGAAAGAATGGCAGTCTGTAATTCGGGTATTACGGTTTCATCGTATCCGATTATACCTTCAAATTCTGTTTTTTTATCTCTTAAAACTTTAATCAGGTTCTCTCTTAATTCTTCCTTAACTGATCTTGACTGATATCCTGTGGTTTTTAATTCGCCTAGTGTGGTGTTTTGCATATGTTTTTGGAGTAAGGATAAAGGAGCAAGGATAAAAGATTTAATTGCAAAATCCCGTCATTGTGCCTTAATCTTTGTTCTTTCATCTATTTTACTGTTTTTCTTCTGTTTTTAATATAATCTTCGAAAATGTATTCGCCCAGGCCATTTAATGAACTGTAGAACGCCCGGCCACCATTTATTTCAGTAAACTGGCGTACAAACTGTTGCAAATACGGGTCTTTGGCAATCATAAAGGTGGTAATCGGAATTTTCAACCGCTTACATTGGGCTGCCATATTTAAGGTTTTATTAATAACCTTTCTATCCAGGCCCATGCTATTTTTATAGTATTTGCCATTTTCCTTTAAACAGGTTGGTTTCCCATCCGTAATCATGAAAATTTGCTTGTTATGCGTTTTTCGGCGGCGAAGTAAATCTGTTGCCAGTTCCAAACCTGCAAAAGTATTGGTATGGTAGGGCCCTACCTGGAGGTAAGGTAAATCTTTTACGGTAATGGGCCAGGCATCATTTCCAAAAACCACAATATCCAAGGTGTCTTTCGGGTATTTGGTTTTAATCAATTCGGCTAAGGCCATTGCTACTTTCTTCGCGGGTGTAATCCTGTCTTCCCCATACAGGATCATAGAGTGTGAAATATCAATCATCAATACGGTAGAAGTTAAGGTTTTAAAATCCTTTTCCTCTACTTCCAGATCCCGGTCTGTTAAAGTAAAATCACCGATGCCATGATTGATCTGTGCATTCTGGATGGAGGCTGTCATGTCGATCTGATCTAAACTGTCGCCGAAGTTATATTCCCTCCTGTCGGCATTTTTTTCTTCACCGATACCAGACTGGTTGCTGTTATGATTGCCGCGACCTGATTTTTTAAGCTTGCCAAAAATTTCATCCAATGCAGATTTGCGAATGGTTTGCTCCGTTTTAGCGGTGATTTTAAATTCCCCGGATTGATTGTCTTCTGTTAGATACCCCTTATCCTTCAAATCATCGATAAAATTTCCAATGCCATAGTCGTTATTGGTTAATTTATATTGCTTGTCGAGTTCGTTGAGCCAGCTTAACGCCTCTGCTGCATCACCTGCTGTATAATTCAGCAACTCGCTGAATAATTTCAACAACTCATCAAACCCACCTTTTGGCGTATCGCCAGGCTTATAATCAGAAAAACGGAAACCTCTCATGTGCTTGTATTAACGGTTTATCGAAGATAAAAGTTTCGATTTGCATTAATTTAAGTGGGGTGTCATATTTGAGCGTAAAGAAAGATTATAGTGGGAATTGTGGGATAGGAATAGATAATCAGGGAATAGAGAAATAAAAAATTAAACACATGTTACAAATGTGCTAAGATCAAAATAATGGCATGATTACTCAAGGCACTCCATTTCACCTGTTCTACATTCCAAAGCGCTAAGCTATCTCTTGCATGCAATTGCCTGCCTTCTACTTCGAAAGCGCCATCAATAATGAAACAGAAAAATTTGTTTTCCGGGTTTTGAAGCGGATAGGTGATTTCTTCCTGTCGGGTAAAAATCCCTGTGCTTAATTTAAATGGTAATTTCGTGCTGGAAATAATCTCTGTCAGCTGATTTGGATATTTTTCGAAATCAAAGTTGAAGCACATTTCACCTGCCCGGAGTAAAAACAGATCTGTCGTAAGTCCAATCTGCAGGTAATTTACCAAATTATTTGAGTAAGGGTTACTGATTTCCAATACCTCACCTTTACCTGCATTCAAAACCTGTACCTGTCCGGTTTCAATGGAAAATGCTTTGCCATTCTGTACAATATCTAATCTGCCGGTAACCGGAAAAAACAGCTGATGGGAATCTTCCCTGGATAGAAAGAAGGAAAGCTTACCTCCGGCAATGTATTCGTCATTGCAAATAAATAATGCTCCCGAAGCCACTTTGTCTTTATGGTAATACTTTTCAAAGTTGAATGTGCTATGCCTTTTTACTATTGAAGTTTCTGTTAAACCCCGCTCATCTGCCGGGTATATTTTTCCCTGAATATCCATTAGCTTAGTTGGTATTTTTAATGAATGGATGCTGACCACAATAATTGCTTCTGCCTGCATCAATTAGTTTCCGGTAATACATGTTAATGACGTTTTTTGCCATGGCGTAAAATTAAAAAAAGCGCCGGGAAATCCTTAACGACCCCGCTAAAATACTAAAATATGGCTTACCAGGCACTGACGTTTCATTTAGGCAAAGGTGCAATCTCCAGATCTGCCAGGGCATACGGGGGGAGCGTAAACAAAAAATTAGTCAAAAATTGCGCTATGCTTTTTGCAACAGGCCGATTTTTTTTTGTAAAAGATTAAAAGTAGCTTTGTCGCTATTCATGAAACACCTCGTTACCATATCGCTAGTATTTTTTAGCTTAACGCATTTGGCAAAAGCCGAACGTGTTGAAGGTTTAAGGATATTAAATGAGTATTGTAATGAGCATAATATCAGCACCAATACCATCGGTAAGGCATCGGTTCAACTGAATGAAGACCGGAATCCTTATTTGTTATCTTACTCAAGGTTAGCTTTAATCGGAACTCAACCTCAATTAAAAGCTGCAAAATATGTAAGTGTAAATCAAGTGATTTCTGATTTAACAATCAGGAAAAAACCGAAGAACAATAGTCCTTAATACACTTTTCCTAAACAAATCTTTTATAAGATTTTGTGCCCCGTTTATACCAGCAACTGCCAAACTGACCAGCACAATACAATGGCTTAGTTGTTGTAACACACCATTTTTTTAATAATAAATACGATTTAAAACATAATGTTAGGATTTTTAGCGAAGGTTTTCGGAAGTAAATCAGAAAGAGATATTAAGGCTATTCAGCCGTTGGTTGGTAAAATCAATGAACAGTACAGCAAACTTTCAGCACTCAGTAATGATGAGTTGCGCGGAAAAACAATAGAATTTAAAAGCAGGATATCTGATTTTTTAACAGAAATTGATGGTAAAATCTCTGCCCTAAAGGCTGAAGCCGAAGGTGAAGGTTTGGATCTTCATCAAAAAACGGCCATTTACGATCAGGTCGATGCTTTAGGAAAAGATCGCGATGCAGAACTGGAAAAAGTGCTTTTAGAAATTCTTCCTGAAGCTTTTGCCGTGGTAAAAGAAACTTCACGACGTTTAAGTGAAAATGATTACCTGGAAGTAACCGCTACACAGTTTGACAGGGATTATGCCGCACGTAAGGGTAATGTTAAGATTGTAGGTGATAAAGCACAATGGGCAAACCGTTGGGATGCTGCCGGAACCGAAGTGGTATGGAACATGGTTCATTATGATGTGCAGTTAATTGGTGGTATTGTGCTGCACAGTGGTAAAATTGCTGAGATGGCCACTGGTGAGGGTAAAACCTTGGTGAGTACTTTGCCAGCATACTTAAATGCACTTGCCGGACAAGGTGTTCACATCGTGACCGTGAATGATTACCTGGCCCGCAGGGATAGTGAATGGAACGGACCTCTATTTGAATTTCATGGTTTAAGTGTAGATTGTATTGATAAACACGAGCCAAACTCTGAGGAAAGAAGAAAAGCCTATGCCGCAGACATTACTTACGGAACCAATAATGAATTTGGTTTTGATTACCTGCGTGACAATATGTCGCAAACGCCAGATCAATTGGTGCAGCGCAAACAACATTTTGCCATGGTGGATGAGGTCGATTCCGTTTTAATTGATGATGCCCGTACACCATTGATTATTTCAGGTCCGATTCCACATGGAGACCAGCATGAGTTTTATGAGTTGAAACCACGTATTGAGCGTTTGGTGAATGCGCAGAAAGCTTATGTATCTCAGGCCTTAAATGAAGCCAAAAAATTAATCAATGCCGGTAACAGCGGAACAGAAGAAGGTGAAGGTGGTTTAGCTTTATTACGTGCTTACCGCGGATTGCCTAAAAATAAAGCCTTAATTAAATTCTTAAGTGAAAGCGGCGTGCGTGGTTTGTTGTTAAAAACAGAGAACTACTACATGGCCGATCAATCGAAGAATATGCCCAAGGTAGATTCTGAATTATATTTCTACATCGATGAGAAAAATAACCAGGTGGAGTTAACAGAAAAAGGTATTGAGTTAATTACACAATCAGGTGAGGATCCTCATTTCTTCGTGTTACCGGATGTGGGTACAGAAGTGGCAGAGCTTGAAAAATCTGATTTGCCATTAGAAGAAAAGGTAGCTACTAAAGATGCTTTAATGCGTGATTATTCGGTAAAGGCAGAACGCATTCACTCAGTAAATCAATTATTAAAAGCTTATACCTTGTTTGAAATTGATGTGGAATACATCATTGATGAAGGCAAGATTAAAATCGTTGATGAGCAAACTGGCCGTATCATGGATGGCCGCCGTTATTCTGACGGATTACATCAGGCTATTGAGGCTAAAGAAAACGTTAAGGTTGAAGATGCTACCCAAACCTATGCTACCGTAACTTTGCAAAATTATTTCCGTATGTACCATAAACTTTGTGGGATGACGGGTACGGCCACTACCGAAGCAGGTGAATTCTGGTCAATCTATAAACTGGATGTGGTTGAGATTCCGACCAACAGAAATATTTCCAGACAGGATCAGCAGGATTATGTTTACCGTACGGTACGTGAAAAATATAATGCGGTTGCCGATGAAATTGTGAAGTTAACACAAGCTGGTCGTCCGGTATTGGTTGGTACTACTTCTGTTGAGATTTCGGAATTGTTAAGCCGTATGCTTAAACTTCGTGGCATTAAACACAATGTATTAAATGCTAAAATGCACCAGAGAGAGGCCGATATTGTTGCCGAAGCAGGTCAGGCAGGAACGGTTACAATTGCCACCAACATGGCTGGTCGTGGTACCGATATTAAGTTAGGTGCAGGTGTAAAAGAAGCAGGTGGTTTAGCCATTGTGGGTACTGAACGCCATGAATCACGTCGTGTAGACCGGCAGTTACGCGGTCGTGCCGGCCGTCAGGGTGATCCGGGTTCTTCACAGTTCTTCGTTTCACTGGAAGATAACCTAATGCGCTTGTTTGGTTCGGAAAGAATTTCGAGCATTATGGTGCGCATGGGTATTGAAGATGGTGAAGTGATCCAGCATTCTATGATTACCAAGTCTATCGAACGTGCGCAGAAAAAAGTAGAAGAAAACAACTTTGGTATCCGTAAACGTTTACTGGAGTATGATGATGTGATGAATGCTCAACGTACGGTAATTTATGCCAAACGTAAAAATGCGCTATTTGGCGAACGTTTGGATGTGGATATGAACAACATGGTGTTCGATGTGGCAGAAGATATCGTAACAGAATACAAAGAAGAAGCTAACTACGATGGTTTTAAACTGGAAGTTATCAAAAATTTCTCCCTGGATACCACCATTACTGAAAAAGAATTTGCCTCCGGCAATATTACTCAGCTCACTGAAAAATTATTTGATGAGGCAGAATCATTCTATGCCCGAAAATCAGAAGCCGTAATACAGCAGTCATTGCCTGTTTTAACGCAGGTTTATGAAGAACGTGGCGAGCATATCGAACAAATTGTGGTTCCTTTTACAGATGGAATTCGTGGCATTCAGGTTGCGGTTGATTTGAAGAAAGCCATTGAAAATAAAGGTAAAGAGGTCGTTCGTTCGTTTGAAAAAACCATTATACTGGCTTTGATTGATGACAGCTGGAAAGAGCATTTACGTGAAATGGATGATTTGAAACAGTCTGTTCAGAATGCCGTTTACGAGCAGAAAGATCCATTGGTAATCTATAAAATGGAAGCCTTTAACTTATTCAAAAACATGCTTAATGCGGTGAATAAGGAAGTGGTCAGTTTCTTATATAAAGGCGGTATTCCGGTTCAGCAGGAGCCTGATGAAATAAGGGAAGCACCAGCACCGGCTAAGCAGCCTAAATTACAAACCACCAAACAGGAGTTTGGAAGAGAGGAGCCGGGTATTGAATTTGGTGATACGCGTGAAGCCATTCCGCAGCAGCCTATTCGTAAAGAAGCCACTGTAGGACGTAATGAACCTTGCCCTTGTGGTAGTGGTAAAAAATACAAGAATTGCCACGGCGCAAATTTGTAATATAAATTATGTCGCACATTATTAAGGCCTTGACATTTGTCAGGGCCTTTTTTGTGTAATTTGGTTTTTAATCTGTAGGATTAAACCTATATTTAGAAACACACAAAATAACACACAAATGAAAAAGATTTTTAACATTTTTGCCATTTCGGCAACACTGATGCTTTCGAGCTGCGCAACCGTTTTTACCGGTACAAAACAAACCGTTAATATCAAGACAGATCCACCGGCTGCCGACATTGAAGTAGACGGTATTAAAGTTGGTGTAACACCAATGGATGTGACGTTAAAAAAAGGATTCACGGGGCAAACTGTCAGTCTTAAATTAAATGGTTACGAAGCAAAAACATTTCAACCAACCACCACATTTAATGCGGTATCTGTAGTCAATTTTCTGTTTGTCCCAGGTTTTATTATTGACGCTGCCACCGGTGCAATGATGAAGTACGATCCGAAAGTTTACGAATTTAAACTGGAGCAAAAGAGATAGTTAACCAAACCAGGTAGCAAAGCCGGATTTTGATAAGAAATCCGGCTTTGCTGTTTTTTGATATGCTTGTTTGTGGTGTAAGCAATATTAGCGATAAAACAGTAAGGTAAGGAAGTGAAGTATATCAGGTCTTGATTTTTTATTAAATAATATGATAAGTAAGCTAAATTAATTAGTATTATATTTGTTATCAACTATGAAAGGTAAAAACTTAAATCAAGAACTTGGTAGCGGGATGTACACTATTCCTGAAGTAGCTTTTATTTTAAAGTTGCCAACGGCTAAAGTACGCCGGTGGATGAAAGATTTTTGGGATAACCAGTTTTCTGAAAAGCATCATGTTGAATATTCCTGGGGGGACGGCCGTGAAAAGGCGACAAATTTCTTCACACTCATAGAATTTTACGTTTTTTATCAATTAAGAGAAATTAATGTTAGCGTGAATAAAATAATAAATGCTCATCAGGATATGGCCGAGATTTTAGGCACAGCCTATCCTTTTGCCTCTTCTAAAATGTTATCTGATGGGAAAAGTATTCTTTTTACGCTGGATGACGGAACAGTTGTGCACGCAGACAAATCCAGACAAGCAGCTTTTAAACAAATAATTGAAGAATTTTGTAAGAAAATTGAATTTTCTACTTCGGATATAGCAGAGCGGTTTTATCCTTTAGGAAAAGAAAAACATATCATAATAGACCCTCATCACCAGTTTGGCCAGCCTGTTATAGAGGAAACTAATATTTTAGCACAAACATTATATGATCTTTATACAGCAGGTGAAACGGTAGGTTTCTTAACCAGATTATATGATCTTCGTGAAGCAGATGTGGTTTGTGCCATTGAGTTATTTAACCGTAAAGCCGTGGCATGATAAAAGTTTTAATAGATGAGAACCTCTCAAAATATTTTGCTGAAGGCTTAGACAAATTACAATATCCTCTCGGAAATAATATTGAGGTCACTTCTATTGAAAAAGAATTTGGCAAAGGAATAAAAGACGAAGAATGGATTCCAGATTGGGGAAATCGATCTGGTGTTTTTATTTCTCAGGATTTAAGAATCTATTCAACCAAATTACAGGCAGCACTTTTGACTAAACATAATATTGGAGCGTTTTTCTTAAAGTTGCCAAAAGGTTATCGATACTGGGATAAGACGCAAGTAATTATTAAACATTGGATCGAAATAGTTAAGATTATCGAAATGAATAAACCTCCATATGTTTATTTTATTTCAGCAAAGCGAATCACAAAAGGATAACAATACTAAGATTGGCCAACATTTGCACAACCCATAAAGAATGCCGAATTTTGCAGCAAATTCGGCATTCCTGTATTTAAAACAATTTTTGCCTGTCTACTGTCATACCATCATGAAAATATTTTATACGCTAATCTTCAGTTTATTTTTCTTTAACATGGCGTTCGCTCAAAAAGGTGAGGTTGTGGTGATAAAAGACCCATTAATTGATAGCTTGATTGCCAAAAGAATACAGGTCTACCGGACTTCAGGTGAGGTAAAAACGGGTAAACCCATTGTGTCCTCGTACGGTTATCGGGTGCAGATTTTTTATGGTTCTGACCGGCGGGAGGTTTTTAATCAGCAGGCACGTTTTAAAACATTGTATCCTAAACTGAATACATACCTGATTTATAAAGAACCCAATTATTATGTCAGGGTAGGCGATTTTAGAACGAGATTGGAAGCACAACGATTAATGAGTGAAATCCGGCCAACCTTTCCTACTTTATTTATTTTCAGGGAGAAAATTAATGCTCCACAATTAGATATTACAACCGATGATCAAAGATAAAATAAAAGATGTAGCGAATGCCATTTTCAATGATGTCGTAGGCTACCGCCAGCATTTACACGCCAACCCCGAATTATCTTACCAGGAATTTGAAACTGCTGCATTTGTGAAGGAAAAGCTAACGCAATGGGGAATTGAATTTACCAGTTGCGCCAATACCGGTGTTGTCGCCTTAGTTAAAGGCCATCTTCCTTCTGAAAAAGTCATTGCACTTCGTGGCGATATGGATGCCCTGCCTATTACCGAAATCAGTGATAAGCCTTATGCTTCCAGGAATCCGGGAGTGATGCATGCCTGCGGACATGATGTGCATACCTCGTCGCTGTTGGGAACAGCTTATATTTTAAACCAGCTGAAAACTGATTTTGGTGGTACCATAAAATTAATCTTTCAGCCGGCAGAAGAGTTGCTTCCCGGAGGAGCTAGCATCATGATTAAGGAAGGTGTTCTCGAAAATCCAAAACCCGATTATATTGTTGGCCAGCACGTAATGCCCCTAATAGATGCTGGTAAGGTAGGTTTCCGCTCGGGAATTTACATGGCATCAACGGATGAGTTATATGTCACCGTAACCGGAAAAGGCGGACACGGTGCGCAGCCGCATCAAAATATCGATCCGGTGGTGATTGCTTCACATATTATTATTGCCTTGCAGCAAATTGTAAGTCGTAATGCCGATCCACGCATCCCTTCTGTTTTATCCTTTGGTAAGGTTACGGCCAATGGTGCTACGAATATTATCCCTAACGAAGTTAAAATTGAAGGTACATTCAGAACCCTTGATGAGGAGTGGAGAGCGGAAGCGCACAGACGCATGAAAAAAATGGCTGAAGGTATGGCCGAAAGCATGGGCGGAAGCTGTGATTTCGATATCCACAAGGGTTATCCGTTTTTAATTAATGAAGAAAAGCTAACCGCAAATGCTAAATCTTTTGCTGAAGATTTTTTAGGCAAGGAAAATGTAGTTGACCTGGATATCTGGATGGCTGCAGAAGATTTTTCTTTCTACTCACAGGTAACAGATGCCTGTTTTTACCGTTTAGGTACCGGGAATGCTGCAAAGGATACGCAATATTCTGTGCATACACCAAAGTTTGATATTGATGAAGATGCATTGAAAATCTCAACCGGTTTAATGGCTTATATTGCATTAAAACAATTGGGTAACGAATAAATGTTGTGCGTGTAATTAATGCTTCTCAAATTAAATAAGGCATCGTTTTTGCCAAGCTACACAAGCATGAAGAAAATATTTTTAATCCTGGTCATTACCGCAGTCTATTTTACAGGTTTTGCACAGGAAATTCCCCGTTTTAATCCCGATACGATTAAAACTATCACCCTTGATTCTACCGTAAATATTAAAGCCGAAAAGCTGAATATTGAAACCTTTATCAATAAAGTGATTAATGATACGTCATTTTATCAATCCTTTAGAAACATGAAACGATATAGTTTCATCGCCGAAAACAGGATTTATACCTATGATAAAAAAAATAAGGTTGACGGAAAGATTTACAGAAAGATTAAACACAACAACAACGGCCCTTATAAAATGGAATACCTGGTAAAACAGGATACCGGTAAGGTTTATAAGAAAAACGGCAAATATCAACTTTACACCGTGGAGATGTTTGACTATATTTTTATGAATGCCTATAATACTGACTTTGTGCCAAATGCGCCAACAGGCGATGGTAAAGGTGGGACTAATGAAGGCTACAAAGACAAACTCAAAACCCTGATTTTTAATCCGGGCAGGCCGGTTAAGGTACCTTTTATTGGGAGTAAAACTGAAATTTTTAGCGCAAATATGCGTCAGTATTATGACTATGCTTTCACCAGCGGTACATACCTGGATTCTATTCCGGTTTACCGTTTTAAAGTTTCAGTGAAACCAGATTTAAGCAGCTGGACCAAGGATGGTATCATGATCAAAGAACTGGTAACCATATTTGATAAACGGAATTTTAATATTCTGGGAAGATATGTAGACATGAAATATGGCAACATGTTATTTGATTTTAATGTGCAGATGAATATTGAAATGGGTTATTTTGGTGAGGATAAACTACCAACTAAAATCACCTATCAGGGAAATTGGGATTACCCATTTAAGAAAGAGGAGCGAGCAAGTTTCCTGATCGTACATAAAGATTATAAGCTGGAAAAGGGGAAGTAAGAATGGCTTGCGCATAAAAGATTTATTATCTTTAAGCCGTTATTTAAATCCTCAAAAATGAAATTTTCTTTCTTTTTAAAATTTACCGTTCTTCCTGTTCTTTTCCTGTGCTGTGTGGTCAACCTACAGGCTCAAGTCCTTTCTTCGAGTCAGATTGATAGTGTGGTTGAAAAGACCTTAACTACTTTTAATGTTCCGGGGATAGCCGTTTCTGTCATAAAAGATGGTAAGATAATTCATTTGAAAGGTTATGGCGTCCGCTCTGTCAAAACCAATACGAAAGTAGATGAGAATACACTTTTTGGCGTAGCATCCAATACAAAGGCTTTTACCGCAGCTGCGATAGGCATGCTGGTTGATGAGAAAAAAATTACCTGGGATACGAAAGTAACTGACGTGATTCCGGAATTTAAGATGTATGATGCCTATGTCACCAGTGAATTTACCATCCGTGATTTATTAACGCACCGCAGTGGCTTAGGCCTTGGAGCAGGCGATTTAATGATCTGGCCCGATTCTTCAACGGTAACTAAAAATCAACTGATCCATAATCTCAGGTATTTAAAGCCTGTTTCTTCTTTTCGTACCAAATACGATTATGATAACCTGATGTATATTGTTGCAGGCGATGTGGTGGCCAGGGTGTCAGGAATGACTTATGAAAATTTTATCGAAAGCCGGATGATCAAACCTTTAGGAATGACTAAAACTGCCGCATCATGGTATCGGTTAAAAGATAAATCAAATGTAATTGACGGCCACGCACCCTATGAAGGAAAGTTGTTGCCTGTTGGGTTAAGTTTTGGTGAGATCGCAAACGCAGCAGGCGGTATCTATTCAAACGTAACTGATATGAGTAAATGGGTTCAGGCAATGATCAATGGTGGTCAATATGGCGAGAAACTTAATCAGAAATTATTCAGCGATGCTGTAGCCCGCGAACTATGGACCCCTCAAACCATTATTGCATCTGGCAATCAGGGCAGCTTTAACAGCTATGGACTGGGCTGGTTTCTCAGTAACGTGAATGGTAAGTTCCAGGCTACCCACACCGGCGGCTTATCTGGAATTGTAACGCAGGTAACAATTTTACCGGAATTAAAATTAGGAATCATTGTTTTAACCAATCAACAATCCGGTGCCGCATTTAGTGCAATTACCAATTCCATTAAAGATGGTTACCTGGGAATAAAGGGCCGGGATAGAATTAAATCTTCTAATGATAGCCGGCTGGCTGATGAGAAAGAGGCGAAGGAAATAGTAACCAAGGTTTGGACGGAAATTGAAGCTACACAAAAAGCTACTGCTGCAAAACCAGTTATTAAAAACTACTACGGAACCTATCAGGATGCCTGGTTTGGCGAAGTGACCATAAGCGAGGTAAATGGAAAAATGCATTTCCAGGCGAAGAATGCACCAAAGTTGCGGGGTGACATGACTTACTATAAAGGGAATACATTTATTGTAAAATGGTACGACCGGAGTTTAGATGCTGATGCATTTGTCAACTTTAGCCTGAATAATAACGCCGTTGCGGATGGATTTAAAATAGCAGCCATTTCTCCATTAACAGATTTCAGCTTCGATTTTCAAGATCTTGATTTTAAAAGAAACCATAATTAACCTGCAAAATATGAGAACCTTAATGAATACAATTTTAATAGGCTTATGCCTGGTGATCTTCACATCAATGTCGCTAAAACCAAAACGAATTATTTTCTTCGGTGATTCTATAACCCAACAAGGCGTATCTAAAATGGGCTACATTACATTGCTTAAAAAGTCGCTTGATTCATCAAAATATGAAGTGATGGGTGCTGGTATAGGTGGCAACAAAATATACGATTTATATTTACGTTTAGAGGATGATGTATTAAATAAAAAACCAGATCTGGTGGTGATTTATGTAGGCATTAATGATGTATGGCATAAACAATCGTCGCATACCGGGACAGATTATGATAAGTATTTAAAATTTTATCAGGCACTGATTAATAAAATTCAGGGCATTGGAAGTAAGGTGGTATTATGTACGCCATCTGTAATTGGTGAAAAAAAGGATGGTACGAATGAAATGGATGCCGACTTAAATAAATATGCTGAAGGCATCAGGCAGTTAGCCGCTAAAAACAATTTGCCTGTATGTGATTTAAGAAAAGTATTTGCTGAATACGAAGCAAATCATAATCCTGAAGATAAAGAAAAGGATGTTTTAACTAAAGACCGGGTTCATTTGAATGAAAAGGGTAATCAGTTGGTGGCTGAGCAGTTGTTGCCATTGGTAAAATAGAATATATCGTCATTGCGAACTGAAGGGTTGGGATTGAGTGTTTAGAGTGAAGCAATCTATCCTGCAAGGCGTTAATGATTTAAAAATGAATGAATAGCAAAAAGATTGCTTCGTTGGCTGAAAAGCCTCCTCGCAATGACGACAAGTGGTATCGTCATTGCGAACTGAAGGGTTGGGATTGAGTGTTGGCTTGAAGCAATCTATGCTGCAAGGCGTTAATGATTTAAAAATGAATAGCAAAAAAGATTGCTTCGTCGGCTGAAAAAGCCTCCTCGCAATGACGACAAGTGGTATCGTCATTGCGAACTGAAGGGTTGGGATTGAGTGTTTAGAGTGAAGCAATCTATCCTGCAAGGCATTGATGATTTAAAAATGAATGAATAGC
>NZ_NHOT01000011.1 GCF_002197755.1 Pedobacter sp. AJM
TAAGGTAATCACTGAGGAAGACCGTAAGGTAGTTAAAGATGCGATTTCAAACTTAGAATTTGACTTAGGTAAATCAACTATCCGTTCTAAATCATATGCTAGCTTAAACAGGGTTGCTGGATTATTGGTAGACAAAAACTTTAGCTTAAAATTAGCTGGTCACACCGATAACACTGGTGGCAGAGAGTTAAACTTACGTTTATCTAAAGAAAGAGCAGAATCTGTAAAAGCTTATTTGGTATCTCAGGGTGCTAATGCTTCCAGAATCGAAGCTACTGGTTACGGACCTGATCAACCGATTTCATCTAACAAAACTGCGACTGGTCGTCAGGAAAACCGTCGTGTAGAATTTACATTATACTAGTCAACAGTAAAATGAAATAGAAAAGCCCCGATGAAAATCGGGGCTTTTTGTGTTTTAAACTTTTCGCCATCTCACTGGCCATGGCCAATTAAGATAATCCCTTTTTATTTTTGTAGGTCATTTTAGCTTTAGTACCTGCGCTATAGTTGTAGTTTTTTAGGTTACTCGCTTTCTTTTCGTGAAATGCAGCGCCTCGTTCAGACTGCTCTTCTTCATCATCCCCCTTCTTTTTCTTCGGTTTGGTGGTGGGATCAACTATTTTCAAATCTTCCGGTAATTCCATGACATCCATCCGCTGGCCAATGGCCTGTTCAATCTTTTTTACTTCACTCAGTTCAATATCTGTTGAGAAAGTAATGGCAACCACTTCATCATCATTATGCTTAATGATCCGCTGAATTAAGGTTTCCTTTTGCTCCGGTAATTCAAAATGAATAATAAAAGGAATACCCTGAATATCAAGGCTATCCAGATTTTCATTGGCTACGATGAGTACTCTTGAATTTGGGTTAGACTTAAAATCTTCAATATCATCATAACCCTTATCATCAAAAAACAGTGACCGGTAAATCGCATATTCCTCATCATTGGCATGATTGAAGTTTTTGTAAACGGTTTGTGCTGTTAATCGCGTATTAACAAATACCACTACTTTATCAAAAAACTCAGTATCGTTCATTAACAGGGTTAACAAATTCAGTTTCGTTCGAAAATTGGGAACCTGATATAACATTTGCTGATACACCTCTGCCTGCTTTTCGCCGATCTCATCCACTTCAATCGTAGTGGTTGAATCTTTCATGAAAGGTGATATCATATGATTTAATTTTTCATGCATTACCTCTGTAAACACAACATGTTGAGATTTATAAGCACTGTTTGCCAATTCAACAACAGGTAATTGCAAACCCTTTTTAACAATTAATTCGGCGTTATCAACGATAAATAACTGAATTTTGTTGGTATTAAGTGCAAGTTTGAGGTATAAGGCGCGTGCCCTGTCTGGAACAGCCACGATGATATCACAACCATCAGTGATCTCATTCATTTGTGCATCAACTGCTCCACGGCTATCGATGCCTAAAATTCTGAAAGTTTTATTTCTGTTTAATAAATTAAACTGTTCCAGCACATGATCTACATGTTCAGCATCAGGAACGAGGATTAAAGCCCTTGGTGCTTCTTCAAAAGCATATTTCAACTTCATTAAAGTAGCTAAAACATAAGTTGTTGTTTTCCCCGAACCCTCCGGTCCTACTGCAATAACATCCTGACCACCTAAAATTCTAGACATGGTTTTGACCTGGATTTCTTTTGGCGTTAAAAATCCTGCATCAGTCATGGCAGCAACCAGTGGTTTGCTAAGTTTTAATTTATCTAATGACACGCTTATTATTTTAATGTTTGAAATTGCAAATATCCTTAAAATAATTAGCTTTTCAGAAACTGAATTTAAAGACCCCGAAAGGTATGCACTCAAATTATACGAAACTTTAATGCTTAATCGCCTTCATTTCAAAGGTATATTGGAATGGCTATCCTCAACTTGGCTATTGAATCTATCGAATATTGAAATAATTAAAAATTTATTTATCTGTAAATCAGTAAGTTAATTAAAAAAAACTACGAAAGACTATAAAACCTATAGATATTATATACTAATTTATATATTTGCATACATAATCATTAACTAAACAAGTATTAAACCATTAAAAACTCAAGTGATGTCTGTTTATTTTCAATATCCCGCCATAGCCGAATATCCAAACTTGATTGAGGTCATAACTTCTCAAGTGAAAGATCAGAAAAAAATAAAAGATGAAGATACCTTAAATGATGAACTGGTAAAAGAACTGAGTGATTTTTTAGCGCTTAAATCAGTTTAATAAATACGGCCAGTTGACCGATTGGAAGGTTGGGGTTTCATAAACCCATGTACAATGGTTCGAATCCATTACTAGGCCGCTAAGTGTATCTCAAGCACTTAAAACCTGATTATGCTCAAATCAGGCAAGATTTGGTTATCTTATATTTGTTTTGTTGTTAGCAAGGCTATTCGCGATGGATAGCCTTAACTTTTTTAAGAGATTCAGCTAGATGATGTAAATACCTTTACCTTAAAGTTTCATTTTGAATAAAAAGATTTCAGGATAGTTCTATTGAGAAGTAAATCCGTTATTTCTTCTGGTTGTAAAATCTAAAATATTTTTTTTAAGGCAAAACATTTTATTTTATTCATGGTTATCTATATAATTCACATTATACTAATCTATTACAGATTAATTTGTTTGGTTTAAAAAAGGGATTTATGGATATGAATCCCTTTTCTTTTGTGCAAATTTTTAAAGGCTTATATTCGTTGTACGAAATCAATTCCCATAATTGTGAACAGAAAACATTTTCTTTCTTCATTTATTGCTGCTGCAACGGTCATGCCTGCATTTAAAACATTAGCTAAAACAGTTGAAAATGAAGGTTCATCTTTTAAAATTCCACCGTATCTAAAACAAGGTGACATGATCGGTATCACCAGTCCTGCAGGTTATATCAATGCTGAACAAATTCAGCCATCAGTTCTGCTTATGCAAAGCTGGGGGTTCCAGATTAAAATTGGCGAAACTATTGGAAAACGTGATTTTACCTATGGCGGAACTGATAAAGAAAGGTTAGCTGATTTTCAAAAAATGCTCGATGATCCGGGTGTTAAGGCCATTATGTGTGCCCGCGGAGGCTATGGTTTTATCCGGATTATTGATCAGCTTGATTTTTCATCATTTAAGAAAAGGCCTAAATGGATTATCGGCTTTAGTGATATCACTGTGCTGCATTGCCATCTGACTAAGAATTATGGTATTGCCTCAATTCATGCGAAAATGTGCAACAGTTTCCCGGATAACTGGGCAAAGGCCGAACCCATTCAGATTGAAACCATTTTATCCATAAAAAGTGCATTAACGGGTGAGCAAATGGGTTATGCTGCCCCGGCTAATTCAAACAATCGGTTAGGAAAGGTTGATGGAATTTTAGTCGGCGGTAATTTAAGCATCATTGAAACATTGGCCGGAACTGATTCTGATTTAGATACCAAAGATAAAATGCTGTTTATTGAAGATACGGGCGAGTACCTTTACAGCATTGACCGGATGCTTTGGAATTTAAAAAGAAGTGGTAAACTGAAAAATTTAAAAGCGCTCATTATCGGTGGCTTTAAAGTTAAACCTGATGATGCAGACGAAGAGTTTGGTAAAACCATCTACGAAATTGTTCTTGAGAAAGTTACAGAATACAAATACCCTATTGCTTTTGATTTCCCTGTTGGTCACCAGCGAAATAATTATGCGCTAAAATGCGGTGTAAATCATGTGTTAGAAGTGAACGAGCTTGGCTAAGTATTAAGAACAGTTTAACTCAACTCTTGGCATCTGAATTTGTTAAGATATCAAATGAGCATATTTAAGATTGAAATTTGTTTAAATGTTCCTTTTCAAAAGAAAGATGAAAGCCCTTATAATCCCCCAATTTGTAGTAAAAATAAAATTACGTATGAAAAGTGCTGAAAAAGGCAATGTTATCAGGATTAAAGATTCCAAAAATATATGAGGAATATTTTATAGCAGTTGAAAAGCAAGCCAAAGAAAGATTTAGAGGTTCAATTTAAATCTGGCGAAAAAGCACATATTAAAAGAATACATCCTTACCGTTACTATTGTCTCTGGTCTAGGTCATTATGGCGATAAATAATGCTAAACCGTTTTCACTTCATCTTCTGCATAATCTTCAATGTCTGTGATATAATTGTTAATCAGCAGGAAATCAAATAAAGGCTTCGCTTCTGGAGTAACAGGCATATTAGAAGTAGTAACCACCTCATTTGTCTTTTTATCAAGATAAGGATAAGCAAATAACCGGACATTTGTATTGAACATATCATTCACATAGCTTAAAAGCTGACCGGAATAATTCTCGCCTTTAAAATTAGTGGAGTTAAATACAAATTTCAGGTTGTTAATGTTTGTTGCTAAACCTACGCTTTTGGGTTTACACCGGGCCAGGTATTTGGCTAAACGATTGTGCCTGGTAAAGTTGGATACAATCACAATATTACCCGTATCGCACATTTCCTGCGCACGTTTAGCCACTGATTCCAGGTCAATATCATCAGGTGTTTCCTGTTCATCAGTTAAAACATTGGTTAATAAAACTTCAATCATCACCGCGAGATTCCTCTCCTCTACCTGATTGGTACGTTTAAACTGATCGGTGGCCTTATTAAACAGATTGAAGTTTGGCAATGATTTCTGGCCGTATTTGGTTCTCAAAATCATGATATCTTTCTTATATAATAAATCCTTAGCCTGGCGGGGATGTGCATCAGCATCAAAAATGGCTGCTGCTGAAAAATCTTTCATAATCATATAGAGATTAAGCAAGATATTATCTACTTCAGGAAAGGCAGGGCCTTTAACGGAAATTAAATCAATTTCTACCGAGCCTATGGTAAGGTTATCCGCTAAAGATTCAACCATTAACTTCGGATCCTGATAATGATAAAAAGCAGCGTAAAGCAAATTCACCCCAATAATTCCCAGTACACGTTGCTGCATGTTAACATCTGTATCCAGCAATCGGACGTGAAAGAATATTTCATTCGGCAAACCTCCGGGTTCATTCTGAAAGCGAATACCCACCCATCCGTGAGGTTCATTCGTACGTTTATAATTGAGCGTGGTTACCGTATCGGCAAAGGCAAAGAAGGTTCTGCTTTCATATTTCTCACCAGATAGCCGCTCATTCAATAAACCAAATTCATGATCAAGCATCTGAAGGAGCCTGTTCTGGGAAACATATCGTCCGTCTGATTCTGCACCATAAATGGCATCACTAAAAGTCATGTCATAAGCAGACATGGTTTTGGCTACTGTTCCGGATGCTGCACCGGCGTTAAAGAAGTTCCTGGAAACTTCCTGTCCGGCACCGATCTCGGCGAAGGTACCGTAAATTCTGGGATCGAGGTTTATTTTTAATGCTTTACGTTTAGTATCCAGGATTTCTCTTGCCATGGCGCAAAAATAATAAAAATCATTAGTTCATTCGTATTATTGGCCCATTTGTTTAATTACGGCTCATAATGAACTTTTCTATAATCGATATCCTAAAATAAAATAAGGTTAGCACCATCCGGTACTAACCTTATAAAAACCTAAACTTAAACTATGATGAATCCTTTTCAGGAATTCTAGATATTATGATACTACAATTTCCCTGTGTTTCAATTTAGCATCATCCTTTTTACTGATGTTGATGTTTAAAATTCCATCTTTATATTCAGCACTGATGTTATCACCATCTGCAGTATCTGGCAAATTAAATGAGCGTGCAAATGAGCTGTAGTCAAATTCTTTACGGGTAAAATCTTTGGCTACCTGGGTTTCGTCTTTTTTAACTTCTGCCCAAACAGAAAGTGTGTCTTTTTTCAGGTTGATCTGAAAATCTTCTTTTTTTAATCCCGGCGCAGCCAATTCAATTACATAAGCCATTTCATTTTCGTAAATATTGACGTTTGGTGACTGGCTGATCATTTTGTTTTTAGTTACAGCGTCGCTAAACAATGAATCAAAAACATTGTTAAAGTAAGGAGCTGTGTTGCGGGTTCTGTTGTTAAAATTTACAAGTGTCATATCTCTAATTGTTATTTTTTTAATTGATATTAACCCTTATTCAACTTACATACCAAACCAAAATTTTATGATTTTAAAGACATTATGGCAAAAATTTACAAAAAACAAAGACAAATTGTCAGAAATAAGATCTTTTTCAGACAAATTCAACTATAAAACGAATATTCACTTGCGGTTTATAGACTTTGATATGATGGGCCATGTAAATAATTCTGTGTATTTTACTTACCTGGAAATAGCCAGAACCAAGTATTGGGAAGAGATTATAAAATGGGATTGGAAGAAAACAGGAATTGTAATCGCTCATGCTGAACTGGATTATATTTTACCAATTGTTATGCATGATAAAATTGCAGTTCATGTTAAAACTTCGAGGATTGGACTAACCAGTTTCGATTTGGAATATCAAATTGTAAAACTTAAGGGCACTGAAGAAATAATTTGCAGTAAAGGCAAAACGGTTTGTATTGCGGTTGACTATAATACAAAAAGACCAACAACCATACCTGAAGCTGAAAAACAAAAGATGCTGGGGTTTGAGCAGTTAACTTAAAAGTAAGTCGTTATGCTTAACTTTGTTTGGGCATCTTAATGATGATAAAAAATATTAAGCCCCTGAATCAAGTTCAGGGTGACGAACTACATTAATCTGGCATTATCTTTCCGGGATTTAAAATTCCATTCGGATCAAAAACACTTTTAATACCCCGCATCAGGTTTAAATGAATTTCAGAATATTTGATGGGCATAAATTCTTTTTGCACCAAGCCAATTCCATGTTCACCGGATAATGTTCCGCCTAAAGCTGTTGTCAATTCAAAAATTTCAGTAATACCAAATTTCAGTTTATCTTTCCAGTCTTCATCGCTCATCCCAGCTTTAATAATATTCACGTGCAAGTTTCCATCGCCGGCATGACCATAACAAACGCTTTCGAAGCCATATTTAGAACCAATTTCTTTAATTCCGCTGATTAATTTTGGTAATGCTGCACGAGGAACGACCGTATCTTCTTCTTTATAAACAGAATTGGCCTTAACCGATTCAGCCATTGTTCTGCGCATCCGCCACAATTCTTCCTTTTGAGTTGCAGTATCTGCAAATAATACTTCGGTACAATTGTGTTCTTCCAAAACGATGTTTGCTTTCTCACAATTCTTAAAAATATCATCCAAATCATCGCCATCAAACTCAATCATTAATAAGGCGGCCACTTCATCTTTCAAATCAAATTTGATATCGTCAAATTGAATTACCCACTCCACTCCTTTCCGTTCCATAAATTCCAGGGCCGATGGCGTAACTCCAGCTCTAAAAATGGCCGAAACTGCTGCACAGGCAGCCTCATTGGTACTGAAAGATCCCATCATTAAAACAGACTGACCAGGTTTTGGTAAAAGCTTGGTCACGATTTTGGTTACCACCCCCAAAGTACCTTCTGATCCAATCATAAGTTGCGTCAGGTTATAGCCTGATGCATATTTTAACGTATTGGCACCTGTCCAGATGATGTCTCCGTTAGGCAAAACCACTTCCAGGTTTAAAATGTATTCACGGATGGTTCCGTATTTTACTACCCTTGGTCCGCCAGAACCATGTGCCACATTTCCTCCAATAAAGCAAGAACCTTTACTACTGGGATCTACCGGATAAAGCAATCCCTCTTCTGCTACTGCATTAATAAAATCTTCTGTAATCACACCAGGTTCAACTGTTGCCTGCAGATTTTCAGTATCGATATTGATGATGGATTTAAACTTTTCCATGGATAAGGAAATACCACCAAAAATCGGCAGAGCAGCACCGCTTAAGCCCGTTCCCCCACCGCGTGGCGTTACCGGAACATGATGGTGGTTACAAATCTTGAGCAAAGCAGACACTTCTTCGGGAGAGGTTGGCTTTACCACCACCTCCGGCTGAAAATGTAAGTCTTCCGTTTCATCATGACTGTATTGATCTAAACTTTCTGCATCGGTAAAAACCTTTTCATCACCCAGGGCTGATTTAATTTCAGCTAAAATTGCGGCATTTATTTTGGTAAAAATCATTTTATCGGGCTGAATTATAGGATAACTGGACAAAAGAATGCCCAATTTGTCCGGGCATTGGCGGGTTTAATTTTTTTACACTCACACTTACATGTTGCACAAAGGGATAAATATCGATCACTTTAGAAATAATATTTTTTAAAACCGTTTCCAGAAGCTTTTGCGTATTTTTCATTTCATTCAAAACAATAGTATTTAAATCTTCATAGTTAACGGTTTGAGCAAGTTCATCATCAAAGCCCTGAGGTGTAAATTCCGTTTCCAGATCGATTATAAAATGATTTCCGGTTAACTGTTCTTCCGGATAATAACCGTGTAGCGCAAAGCATTTGATATCTTTTAAGGCAACGGTTTGTTTGAATTGATTCATGTATGTTTTGTATGCTGCAAAATTAAATTTTTATTCATGAATATCACGCCCCTTACCGTAAATTGTTACCTTTGAAAGGAAAGCTATTTCTTAACCAGCGTATAAGAATGATATGAGCAAATCAGCAAAAAAAGACCTTTATGAGGCACCAGATTACTATTTATTGGATGAATTATTAACCGACGAACATAAATTAATTCGTTCTACCGCAAGGGAATGGGTAAAAAAGGAAGTCAGTCCGATCATAGAAGATTATGCGCAACGGGCAGAATTTCCTAAACATTTAATTAAAGGTTTAGCAGAAATCGGTGCATTCGGACCAACTATTCCGGTGGAATATGGCGGCGCAGGTTTGGATTATACCGCTTATGGAATCCTGATGCAGGAAATTGAACGTGGCGACTCCGGGATTCGCTCTACGGCCTCCGTTCAGGGTTCTTTGGTGATGTATCCGATTTATGCTTATGGAACTGAGGAACAGCGTAAAAAATATCTTCCAAAATTAGCCAGTGGTGAAATGATGGGCTGTTTTGGATTAACTGAACCCGATCATGGTTCAAACCCTGGCGGGATGGTAACGAATATTAAAGATGCCGGCACTCATTATATATTAAATGGTGCTAAAATGTGGATCAGTAATGCGCCCTTTGCGGATATTGCTGTGGTTTGGGCTAAAGATGAGGCTGGTAAAATTCGTGGGATGGTTGTAGAACGAGGAATGGAGGGATTTTCTACACCCGAAACGCATAACAAATGGAGCTTACGTGCATCTGCAACAGGCGAACTTGTTTTCGATAATGTTCAGATTCCGAAAGAAAATGTTTTTCCGGAAATCAGTGGATTAAAAGGACCATTAGGTTGTTTAAATCAGGCGCGTTATGGCATTGCATGGGGCGCTTTAGGTGCAGCGATGGATTGTTATGATACTGCTTTGCGTTACTCAAAGGAGCGTGTTCAGTTTGGAAAACCAATTGGCGGTTTTCAGCTTCAACAAAAGAAACTGGCCGAAATGGTGACTGAAATTACTAAAGGTCAGTTGTTGGTTTGGCGCCTGGGTACGCTAAAAAGCGAAAACCGCGCTACGGCTGAACAAATATCAATGGCTAAACGAAACAGTGTAGAGATTGCGTTGGATATTGCCCGCAACGCCCGCCAGATGCTTGGCGGAATGGGCATCACCGGTGAATATTCGATAATGCGTCACATGATGAACCTCGAATCGGTGGTAACCTACGAAGGAACACATGATATTCACCTACTGATTACAGGAATGGATGTGACCGGATTGAATGCGTTTAAATAACAAAAGATTTAAAAATTAAGTTAATGAAAGATTTTAAAAAATATACCTACATACCTGCAACACCTGAAGAAGTTTATTTAGCACTGACCAAAGATATCAGCATTAAGCTCTGGACTGGTGCTGAAGTAGAATTTGAAGAAAAACCAGACACCGAATTTTCTTTCTGGGATGGTGATATCGTTGGTAAAAACCTGGAATTTGAAACCAATAAAAGAATTGTGCAACAATGGTATTTTGGCGAAGATGCTGAACCTTCCATTGTAACCATCAAACTTCATGAAGACAAAAAAGGTACTTCTTTAGAGTTTAAGCAGACCAATATCCCAGATGCGGATTATAAAGACTTTACCGAAGGAATAGATGAATATTTTCTTGGCGGTCTGGTGGATTTCTTTGACGAATAAAACATAAAGTTAAGCGGGCTGTTTAGTTTTTAACCAATTTATAACGTCATGAACAGAACTGTAGGACTCATATTAATCATTGCTGGCATTGCCATGCTGATCTGGACCGGCTTCTCCTATACTAAAAAAGAAAAGATAGTGGATGCGGGTCCGATTCAAATTTCTGCAGACAGACAAAAGTCTGTGAACTGGCCTCCTTACGCAGGTGGTATTATTTTAGTGACGGGTGTTATTGTATTCATCGCATCTGGAAAGCGAAAATAGCTTGCCTTTCTTCTTGATCTCTTCATTTTCTTCCTGTCTCCTATTAAGCAAACGCGTTACGTTTGTAATAAATCTGGTCGGCTTAAATCTTATTGCAACAATGTAGCGATAAATAGATTTTTTATTTTGCAACATAGTTGCAATTGTATATCTTAGTGCTGTTGCAACCGGGGATAAGCCGAAACCCCGTAACCACCAGTAGGCATCATATTTAATCACTTATGTTATGAAAAATCAATCAGAAAAAATCACATTGAGCTTAGAAGACCTTCAGTTAGAAAGTTTTGTAACCAGTATTGACAGTGAAGTTGCGATGCGTTTATCAGGTGGTTTAGGTAATGTATCAGAACCTACGCACACAGAACAAACAGATGACCATCATACCCCACCGGTAAGATGCACCACGGTAATCTGCTAGTTAATTAATTCAATTTCAAGGCGCCAATTTGGCGCCTTGTTTATTCTTCAACACATAAAAAGCCACTCTTTAGCAACAGGCGGATTTGCAACACAATTTTTTGATTGATTTGTTCCTTTTCAGTAGCCGGTTTAAAATATTCACTGGTAATTTTATCAATCAATTTGCCCATTTTCATTTTACCATTGATCAAAGATTTAATGATGATGGCTGGAAAGATTCCGATTTTAATTTCTTCTACACCATTTTCATGGCTATATAAAAGAAGCTTATTGCCGTTTTCATCTTCTCCAAAATATTGTACATGATCATTCAGTTTTAAACTCAGCGCAATGAAATCGGAATCTGATTTTTGACTGGCACTTTCTGCATTTTTTTTGAGGTAAATGTTTCGTTGCTGATAACTAAAATAACCTTTATGAAGTTTCCATAGCTTCAACAGCTCTGATTCCAACCGGAATGATTGCATAATTGCTTCATGCGCTCCCTCTATCTGGCTGATTCTGACAGATAACACCTCACTAAACTCATCAATATTCTTTACTTCATACAGTGCACCAATGCTGACACCTAACAGATCAAGTTTTCCAATAGTTTTTTTGAAGTATGATGAAAAAATCTTCCGTTTAATATCAACCGTTGAGAACCTTCCTTCCAGATTGATTGTTTTTGCAGGTTTGGGTAAAGCTGGTTTTGCCACTGAATCGGATTGATCGCCAGCTATCAGCTGCAAAAGCATATAACCTACACCTGCTTTTCCGGAGAAAAGGCCATAATCATCGGCTCCGCATGATAGGTATTCGCTGTAGCTGTTTGTTTTTCGATATTGTTTAATGGCTCCGTCAATCGCATTACAAATATGATCAGCTATTCCGTCTCTGTCCTTATTGTACATCAAAAACGGAATCATTCCGGTATAGCCGCTTACCAAAGTGAAATCTGGCCGGGGTCTGTTTTGAAGATCTGATAAACATTTTTCAAGTGCCTGGTTACACTGCTTAGAATAGATGTTTTTTTGAGTGAGCGCATATGCAAGACTCCTTGATAAACCCACTCCTGCCGCGCCATGTGCCCAGGCATTTGCCCCTGCCATATCTGAAATAAAAGTTTCCAGTTGCCAGAGATGTGCGCCTGGTTTTGAAAGTTCATAATTACCCATCCGCAAATCAAGCCAGTTATTCGCCGGGGCATAATAATATTGCATTTCATAAGCCAATGCTTCTTCCGCCAGATACAACAAACCTGGTTCATCGAAATACATGCTCAATTGCATAAGACAATATGCAATACCTGATGCCCCGTGAGAAAACCCGGTCATGCTATCGTATGCCTTTTTCGATTGATGATAATCCCATTTCAAACCCATCTCTGATACCCGTGCTTCCAGAATCAACCGGTCTAAGAGCAAACGGATCAATTGTAAAACTTGTTCATTTTGGCTGTGGTGATAAAGTAGAGTGAATACCAGCAAATTACCTGTATAGCCACTTAATAAATCGGCTTTCAGTAATTTCGTACTGAATTGGTTCTGGTTGGACAATGTTAAAAGCAATGCATTATCCAGGTATTTCTGAATTCCTGTTACCTCATAAATTTTTAAATTTGTATAAATCACTCCACCAAGGCCAGTGTAGAATGCAAAAAAACTGGGTTTGAGAATGGCCTCAGATTTCATCATTCTGCTCATCATTTTATCAATTAAACTGATGTGCGTTTCGCTTTGATCAAAACGATAGAGTTCAAGAAAGAATAAGGCAATGCCGCAATTGCCATTAAAAATATCATAGCTTTCCTGGAAGGCATATTCATCGGGATTGATGTAATAAGGCGTTGGCCACCAGGCTTCATCTGCTGTTTCTTTTTTATTTAAGCGCAAATCATTTTTTATTTCATGAAGATGATTGATGAAAACTTCAATCTGAGCAGTTGTAAACATAGATTTTAATTTGAATGATACACTTGGAAAATATATTCGATGCAGATTTTGATCACATACATCAGGTAAGCTTCTTCCTGATTGGCAATGCCCAGTCGATTATTGGTCATGTGTATCAGGCTTGAAACGATTTCCTGGAACTTAAATTCATCAAATTCTGCTGTTTGGTACTGATCCATAACTTTCTGGCTGCAAGTCATGTATTTTGCTAAACCATTATGGAGATTGTTTGTGGCCAGTTCTTCCCAGAAAGAAGCAGCTGCCAGGCAAACAATTTCTTTTTTTGATAAAAATGCCTGCTCAAATTGGTGAAGCCAAAATGCCTTTTCATGGTCATTAGAAAAATCTGAACGGTAAAGCCTTGGTAACCATCCATTTATAAAAAAATCACATAACCTGATGATTTTGTCAGGCTTTAATCCAGCACAGAATAATAGAACCAGGTGAAGCTTTACCGCCTGTAAAGTAACCTGACTGCTATTTTCCCTAATCAGTAACCAGTTTAAAACATAGGTAGATGAAGCGGCAAAATGCTGTTCTGCCCAGGCGATACTTTCCCCGTTCCCATAACGGCTGATTTCCTGCTCGTATTCAACGGACAGAACTTTTTCCACCCTGAAAGATGCGCTTTGAAAATGACAAAGATCTTTACTTAAAGCACCGGTCATCTGTTCATGGTAAAACGGGTTGGCATGAAGCCTCAACCGAATATGACTTCCTCCTTCCCAATAGCGGATAAAGAACCAGGGCGACTCAGCAAAAAAACAAGATTTCCATTGACTGATGAACGGGGCAATGGCCTGTTTCAGAAGCTCATCAGCATTTCCGGAATAATAAATATGCAGACTAAGCCAGGTATAACTGATGGGGTTGATTGTGCTATTCATTATACCACTGCATTAAATATTCTTTAACTCCACTTTCCAAAGGTACCGGAAGTACCTCTTCTATGGTGATGTTATTTCCTGCTCTTGCCAAAAGTCGTTTAAACATAGACACAAACAGTGGCTTATCTAAAGCTAAATATTGTGGTTTATAGTCATCATGCAAGCCCTCTTTTTTGTTGATTTCGCCATCTACAGCCTTGTTTTGATAAGCACGTTTTCTTAGAAATAAAAAGAATTTTATTGGTATTTTGTGCAATTCGAACCAGTTATGTAAGCGAATAAAATAATCAAAATCCTCCTCCGTTGTTTGCTGAACAGGGATTACAGCAGTTTTTATTCTCCATGTTTTTCTCCTGATAATTACTGTTTCTTCAAATGTGATTCTCGGCAGCAGGTAAATTTCAGGCGCTGAATTTGCAAATCTGCCTAGATCATACTGATCTATCAGCTGGATAAAAGGCTGTAATGAAATCCTCGCATCAGGATTAAAGTGGGCCAATAACTGGTATAAGTTGGAACGGTTATAAAAAGATTCCAAACTCAAATCATAACTGTAGAGTTCATGATCATTTAGCCATAGTTTAAGGTTGTTCGTTTCCGAATCAAGGCAAACCCTTAAATCACCAACATTAATTTGCTGATCTGCCGGATAGATATTATTTCCAGAGGGAAGCGTCAGCTCGCGACTGAGCAGAGGAGGGTGAATGTTTGCGTTAAAGGTTGAGGCATCATTTAGTTCAGCTTTAATTACTTCTGGATTTAATGACGCATTCTGAGTAATAAAATCTTCCTGTATTTTTGAATCAAACAAAGACAGAAATCTTCCGCTTACCTTTCCCATTCCGGGCAAAAGCGAATTGATTACCCCATAAAGCTGGTCTTTTTTTTTGCAGGCATAAAATTGTACAAAAGCACCTGCCGATAATATTTTCCCAAGATCCGATGAAACAGGTAAATCTGCAAAAAAATCAGCACTCAGGTTTAATGTATCATCTAAAATCGTTTGCTGCTCCAGTTTGGCCAGAACAGCTGTTTTCCATGACATTGGATCTGTTAATGCCTGATCATTCTGATTTATCTGCTCCTTTTCTGGCTTTTTAACATAAAAATAGTAATCCCGGTAAAACTCGGTGATTTTTATCTTTTCATATTTGGGATAGTGCTTGATATAAAAATTGCGCATTTTGATACGCTCTTTTCGCATCACATCCAGCGGCAGCAGAAATTTGGCAAGCGCGTTGGTTTTAGAAGCAAACTCAGCTATCCCTTTTTCGGACAATACTTCAGTTTCACTTGTAAAACAATCTTCAAAAAAAATATTACGTGCCGAGAAATAGTAAGGAATAAAGTTGTTTGTTAAAAAGGCCTCTTGATGTTGAAATTCTTTTTCTCTGATGATTTTTTTCTCCTCAGCACTCGTATAGTATGGTAAGTTTGCTTCCTTTTGTAATGGAAGAAAAGTGCTGTTCACTGCTCTTTCTGCCTGTTGTAAAAGAACATAGCGTTCATCAGTTCCTGCTGCTGAATAGCTTTCACGGTGGACTTGCAATATTTCGAAAAGGCTGATTAAGGGCTTTACCAAGTGGTTTTTATCTGGTACAGATTTAAAAAACGCCAATAGTTTTACGTCCCAGTTTTCATCCATCCCTGTAAAGCCAAAGCCTGCCTCGAACAAGCCGGTGTTGATCAATTTTATGACATAAGCTTTAATGCTTTCTTGGACGGTATTTTCTACATGTTCTGACAGATATTTGATTAATTCTGCTAAAGTAACTGATTGGTGGTTTTGATGAAAATAATTGACAATCAACAGCTGCAGACCATTTGCGGGCAATTGTTGAAAGGATTCAATGTTGTGGAAATTAGTCAGGAATTGTATTTTATCACCTTTGATTTCTGCTGTGATATTAATTTTAAGCAATAAATATTCATTCAATACCGGATGCTGCCTCAGTATGGATCGTAAGTATTCGAAGAGAATATTGTTCAGCTTCAGCTTACTCTGAACTTTAGGATTTTTATTTGGATGGTTTACCGGGTGAGTACTGGTAGTCATCACACCAGTAAAGGTAAAGCTGCTAAATGGCGACGTTTTGAAAGCCATCCTGCTGAGATACCGCAATACACTAAATTCCATTCGCAGCTCTTTTTGCTTAAAACTTTCCGGGTCTTTTGTGACAAAGTTTTTCAGTTGGGTATAAAGCACCGGGCTGGATAACATTAAGCCATTTTGCAGCGCAGGGTTTAGTGCCATTTGCTGAACAATTTTTTGATGTAATGTTGATTCGTGGTTAAATAGCGTCTTGTTTACCTCAGAAAAATTGTTAATCAGGGTTTCGTTTAAGAGATAAGCTTCAAAAGATTCAGATAATAACTTAGAATTCAATCCTTTAATAAGAGTCGATTGTTCTGCATCTACCCGCTTGTTATTAAATATTTTTCTTTTAAGATTAATTAGCTGTTGCCTCAATTGATCATCGGTTTGTTCACTGATGATCGGAAATAAGGCATCACATAGAGTATTTTTTAATTCTTCCCTTTTTTTGAGGTGGTCACGGTGTGTTTCTATCAACTTTTCGCCCTGATGAAATGTAAGCTGATTGAATACATCGTGGTTAAGATTTGCATATCGAACTAAGGAATAAGGGAAAATTCTGACTGACATAAGATGGTTATAGGTTAATGGAAGATCATTGGCCGAGTTCAAGCTGATTTTTGATCAGGTGGTAATAGTGTCCTTTGATTTGAAGTAGTTGCTGATGTGTACCAACTTCTTTAATTTCACCTTGCTGAAGCACCACAATTTGGTCTGCATTTTTTACTGTGCTAAGCCTGTGGGCGACAATCAGCACCGTTTTACCCTGAAAAAAAGTGTTGAGATTATTTACGATGGAAAGTTCATTCTGTGCATCTAATGAATTAGTGGCTTCGTCAAGAAAAATGTAATCCGGATTACGGTAAATCATCCTGGCGATTAATAAGCGCTGTTTCTGGCCTTCACTTAAGCCAAATCCATCTCTACCAACAACGGTTTCATAGCCGAAGGGCATTTTCAGAAAAAAAGCATGCATGTTGGCCATTTTAGCTGCCTCATGAAGACGGTTAAAATCTTTAACCTCGGCACCAGCAAAAATATTATTGGCGATGGTATCCATAAACACATATCCATCCTGCATCACTACACCGCAATGTTTTCGCCATGATCTGGCATTAATGGCTTCGATTTTTTGCGTGCCAACTTCAATACTGCCTGCGGAAGAAGCATAAAATTTAAGTAAAAGCTTAATTAATGTTGTCTTCCCGCTGCCACTGGTCCCTACAATAGCTGTTACTTTTCCGGCTGGAATGTTCAAACTGACATTTTTTAATACCTGTGCACTGTGTTTACCCCCGTATTGGAACGATACCTGATTCAGCACAATATCTACCGGCTCATCCCCATTCAATTCCTCATCCACACCAAAATCTTCTTCAGTTTCTTGTTGCACTTCATCTATACGCAATAAGCTGAATGCTGCATTCTGCGAAACCCTCGAAAATTCCACCAACTGATTTACCGGAGCATTTAACTGTCCACAGATATAGGTGATGGCCAGCATGCCGCCCAATGTTACCTGGTCATGGATCACCAGCATGGCTGCAGCATAAGTGATCAGCACGTTCTTTACCTCGTTAATAAAAGCACCAACTCCCTGCATCCGTTGATCAAGTTGCAATGCTTCAAGTTTGAGATCGAAAGATTGATCTTGTAATCCTTCCCAAAGCTGTTTTTTTTCATCTTCACTCCCCGTTAATTTGATTTCCTGCATGGCATAGAAAATTTCCAGGAGCAGTTGCTGGTTGGCAGAAAGTACCTTAAACTTTTTCTGATCAATCATTTTTCGCTTCTGTTGAAAAGAGTTAGACCAGATTACGCTGATGCCAGCACCGACAATAAACAGCAGAAAAATCTGCCAGTTGTAATGAAGCAAAACGCCACCAAGTACAATTAAGGTAATTGCCGATAAAATAAAATTGATGAGTGAATTGGTCAGGAACTCCTCTATGCGCTGATTATCATTCACACGCTGCATATTATCTCCCGCCTGCCGGTTATCAAAAAAGGAAAAAGGCAATTTCATCAGCTTCGCCAGAAAATCTTTCAGCATGGTGATGCTCGTTCGGGCACCAATTCTAAATAACAATCTTCCCCGTACAAAATCCATCAGCATCCGGCCAGAAAAAAGCATGAGCTGTCCTAAACAAATCAGCAATAACAAATTGGTGTTTTTTCCTTGAATGCCTTTATCTACGATCATTTGGGTCAGCAAAGGAATCACGAGTGAGAAACCACTAGCCAACGCCAAACTCACCGCTATCGGGAACCAGCCTTTCCGGTGTAATTTCAGGTAAGGAACCAGGTTCCACAATGAAGTTTTATGCTCAGGCTTGCTATCCATTTCATGAAATGAACGGGTTGTCTCTAATAACAATACCCGGCCAATCTGTGTATCATCATTAATATTCCAGCCTGATAAAAATGCAGCTGTATCTAATTTTATTTTACTGTTAAGCGCCGGATCTGCAAGATAGACTGATTCATCATTTACTTCATAAACCACCACATAATGTTCTTTTTGCCAGTGCACGATACAAGGCATGGGCAATCTATTCAGTTTATTATATTCCAATTCTGCAGCCATGGTTTTGAAGCCAATGTTTTCTGCGGCATCAGTTAAATCAAGCATCGTAGTGCCTTGCTTCCCGATTTTGCAGAGCTTTCTTAAATGCTGCATGGAAAAATTCTTACCATGATAGCCGGCAACCATTTTAAGGCAAACCGGACCACAATCCATGGCATCTGGCTGCTTATAAAACGGATACTTTCTCCTGCGGATAAAATCTTTAAGCATGATTAATTTCAAAAATTGTAAATGCAATGCAGTTGCAAATATGTAAAATATAATGCAACTTTGGTGCATTATTAAATTAATCTTTGAATGAAAAAAACCAACATTGCCATTTGGCAAATGCTGATAAAAAAAGAGTTACTGGTGATTTACCGGAACAAGACAATGCTCATCTCCACGGTAATGATCTGGACACTTTTTATGGCGGCTGCCATTTGTACATACTTAGATTATCAATCAGCGCACAAACAAAGAATTGAAGCCAACACAATTTTCAGGCAGCAATGGGCGCATCAACAACGCAATCCACATGATGCGGCACACTTTGGCACCTACCTTTTTAAATCGATCAATCTGTTAAATGTATTTGATACCGGATTAGATGATTATGCCGGGAATACCTATCGTATTGAAGCCCATGTGCAACACGAACCCGATGCAGCAAATGCGGAAGGAAATGACAGCTCCATGCGTTTCGGCAGGCTCACACTTGCATTGATTTTGCAATTGCTCATTCCGCTGCTCATCCTCTTTATCACAGCAACCAGCATAACCATAGAAAAAGAACAGGGTACATTGAAAATGCTGCTGGCTCAGGGATTAAGCACTTCAAGGTTAATATGGGTTAAGGCTATTTCAAGTTATCTTTTCATCATAACAGTGGTTTTGCCAATCTTTTTACTGATGATCATGATGCTATTGATCTCTCCCGGATCTGACGTACTGCTCACCAGATTACTTTGGATGATATTGGCATTTCTATTGTATTTTTTATTCATTGCCTTGCTGGGCATACTGATTTCAGCCTGGAGTGGTAATTCAGGAAAGGCACTTTTAACCGCGTTGAGCTGCTGGATATTAATGAGCATTATCTCGCCGAAATTACTCACCGGAATTGCCGATCGCAGCTATCCGCCAATGTCTCGCGCCGCTTTTACCGATCTTGTTGAACAAGGATACAGAATGGGACTTAACGGCCATGATCCTTATGCAGAACGTGGGGAACGTTTCGTTCATCATATTCTTAAAAATTACCATGCAGACTCCGTTAGCGAGCTTCCTTTTAATATTGAGGGTTTAACTTTTCAATACCATGAGGATTATCGTAATATGGTGTTTAACCATTATCTGGCACAGGTAGCACAACAGTTTGATAAACAACAAAACTTTTTAACGATAGCGGGAGTCTTTAATCCTTTTCTTTCCATCAAACGGATTTCGATGGCCCTCTCTGGTACCGACTATTATCATCACCAGTACTTTTTTAAACAGGCGCAAACTTACCGCAATCATTTAATTAAAAAGCTGAATCTGCAGCTCGCCATGCACAGTAAAGATGTAAAGGGAGAGTATATCCTAGGTCCTAAGTATTTTGCAGGGCTTCAAAACTTTGATGATCAGCTTCCACCTGTCCATAAGGTGATCCAGTTAAACCAGATTGGACTATATGCTATCGCCGGATGGATTCTGCTGCTCGCTGCATTGATCCAGTTTATTGCTTCACGTTCTTTAGCCCGCCATTATGAACCTGCTTAAAATCGTATTTAAATTTGAACTGCGCATGCTTCTCAGACAGCGATTGGTATTGTGCTTAATTTCTTTCTTCTTTCTAACCGGTCTTTACAGCATCTATGATGGTTACCATTTAACCACAAAACAACTTACGGCTATAGATAGTCTGGAACAAAATTACGATCAGAAATTTAAGGAGCTGGCTAAAAATTTCACTGCAGATACCACTACATCAGTAGGAAAAACCAGCTATGCACAGGCAGGAATTCCGGCTGTGATTGAATACCGGAATCCGCTCAATGCGGTACACAGACCAGCATCACTAACCTCACTATCTGTAGGTCAAAGGGATCTGTTGCCTTATTATGAGGTGATTACCAGAAAACGAAATACAGTAAATGCACCAAATGCTGAAATTGCAAACCCGGAAATGCTGGCAGCCGGTAACTTTGATCTCGCCTATGTGATCATTTACCTTTTTCCATTATTGACTATCGCATTGTCATATAATACCTGGTCGAAAGAGAAAGAACAACAAACTGATCGCCTATTGGCTGTTCAGGGAAAGTATCTTGAACACATCATTATTTATAAACTCGGCTTCCGTTTTACCGTGGTGACTTTATTGGCCTGGTTGCTGAGTGCTATCGGAATCATAAGTGATTCGCAGCTCAGCCCCTTTAACCTGACAACTTCCTTATTATGGTTTTTTACCGTTACAGCCTATTTGGCGTTCTGGTTTTCAATCTGTTTAATCCTGATCAAAATCGGTAAAAGTTCTGCTGCGAATGCACTTTACCTACTGGCTTCATGGTGCTTCTTTCTCCTGGTATTGCCTGCCATTACCAATGCCTTCATTCGCCAGCTATATCCTATTCCATTAAAAACAGATGAAGCCGTTGCTTTACGGGAAAACAGTGAAGCCATATGGGCAATGCCAAAACAAGCCCTTATTGATACTTTTTACGCTAATCATCCAAAGTATAATTCCTTAAAAAGCGCTGCGGATACCAGCGAGAATAGCACCGTTCGTTTCAGTGCCTATTATGATCTTCTGGGCAGAAAAATGACTTCGGCGATAGCACAGTACAATCAATATCCGCGAAAGCAAAATTTAATTTCAGCCAAATTAAGCTGGATTAATCCTGCTACGAAAACACAATACTTACTGAATTCAATCGCTGAAAGTGGCCTGACGGATTATTTATCTTATCAAAACCAGGTCAATTGCTTTCAAAAAACATGGGTCGATTTCATGACAGGTTATATTATTCATAATAGAAATTTAAGCCTTGCTGAATTACATCATCTTCCTGAATTTAAAATGAAACCAGCTCCTGGAAAGAACACAAATATCTTAACAGACATCCTTGGTCTGCTGATTATATCTTTTTCTATCCTATCCTTAAGTACAAAAATCAAATTACCATTATAACACAATTACCATCCATTTAACAAATCACAGAAATGAAGAAAAAACTTTACTTGTTATTAGTCATCCTTATTTACATTCCCCGGCTATTTGCACAACAGCAAGGCAAAACAAAATCTACCTTAGATTCTAACAGAACGCAGCAGTTGAGCGAAATTAGTATTGCCGGAAAAAAAGCAGTAAAATTGCGAAAAGACACTTTATCTGCAGCCTTGAGAATGCAGATTCCGCTGCTTCAGATGCCTCAAAACATAATTAGTATTTCCGCTGCATTGATACAGCAGCAAGGAAGTTTTCAATTAAAAGACATGGCGAGGAATGCCAGTGGAATCTATTTCGGATACAACAGTTCGCCTTTTGACAATTCTGCTTCCATTAAAATCAGAGGATTTAATGCCGCTACCACCATTAACGGGATGCCCAGCCGACTGGTACTTGGTGCAACACTTGATGATGAAGCTTTAATTGAAAATCTGGAATTTATTAAGGGTCCGGCAGGATTTATCAGTGCCGTAGGCGAACCCGGCGGAACCTTAAACATTTCTACCAAAACACCGAAAGAAAAGCTACTGAATGTGCAGCTTACGGGAGGTAATTACAACCTTTTCAGATCTACCGTTGATGTTGGCAGTAAAGTTTTAGATAAAGGTTTCTCTTACCGTTTCAACACAGCATATCAGCGGCAAAATTCTTATCTGAACCATATGAAAACGGAGAAATATGTAATTGCTCCGGTAGTTCAGTATAATTTCAGTCCGCGGACTTATGTCATTGCCGAATATAATTACATTCGCGGTGAAGTAAAAAACGGTTCATCAATTAATAAACTTCGCCAGGATAAGGATGTGTTGCAAGATCCGATTGGCGTAAATTACAGCGCAGGTATTGGCCTTCCGTTGAGTGTTGCACAAACACATACGGGCAGATTTGTAGCCGTCCATAAATTCAATTCAAACTGGCAGTTGACTTCACAATCTAATTATGTGAAGGCTCCTTCTACGCAATGGTATATGGTTTCATCAAATAACAGAACTTCCATCAGCTTTGATGATGCGGGTAAAACCAAACGGATATCCAGTAATTCTAATTTGTTAGGTGAAACCTATAACACCAACTTATTTCTGAATGGTAAATTTAACACCGGGCAGTTTAAACATACAATCCTGGTTGGTGGCGATTATACTAAAGGAAAAGACTCGCTTTCAACCTATTATGGAACCAATTCCATCGCGTTCGATCGAAATAATCCAAATTATGATGTCGATCCAAACACGGTAGCTGTAACCAAAAGATCCATCAGGCAGGAAAACAAAATTCATTACACGGCGGCGTACGTTTATGATAACATTGCCTTTGATAAATTTTTACTGACTGCTGGAGCGCGGTATACGGAATATAGAAATCAGAATATTTTAACAACCACAAGAGGCCCACGTACGCCTGATCAATACAAGCAACACGCTTTTTCACCCCGTTTAGCCCTGACTTTTACACCGGATTCTACTTCCTCCATCTACTTTTTGTATGACCAATCTTTTGTTCCGCAAACGGGTCAGGTAGTCACTGAAACCACAGCCAGCGCAACAGCAGGACAGCGGACAGTTACCGGAACGAAACCTATAGACCCTCAATTCGGAAATAGCTTCGATCTTGGTTTTAAGAAAAAATGGTTTAATGGGAAACTGCTGACCACCATAAATGGTTTTCACTCGGCAAAACAAAATGTATCTGCCAGGGATTTCCGAAGTTACACAGCTGCCGCGGGCGCTGTAGCTTATTACCTGCAATTGGGTGAAGTAGTGAGTAACGGGGTTGAAGTTGATGTGATTGGAAACATCACCGATCGGCTTTCATTAGTAGCAAATTACACCTATGTAGATGCAAAAATTACCAAAGACAATAACCTTGATCCTACGCCGGACAATCCTTCTATTGTAGGACAAAAAATGCCCGATGTACCTCAACAAATTTTTAATACCTGGATTCAGTACAGCATTCCATTAAAGGGTTATAATAAAATTGCTCTGAGTGCCGGCCAAACCAGTATTGCAAAGCTCTCTGCAATTAGTCAGCGTGATGTTTTCTTACCTAATTACACCAAGTTTGATGCTGGGGTGAGCTTTACAAATCCGAGATATTGGGTTAGGGTAATTGCAGATAACCTGGCGAATAAACGTTATATTTCTTCCGGAGATATTACAACTGATTTCCCCTATACCGGAAATAACTATTTCTTTGTGGAAGGAGAACCCTTTAACATCAGGTTTTCTGTTGGCCTTAAATTTTAAAACCAGATAGCCTAAATAAAAAGATCGCCGATACGTTTGCAGCATTTGCTCCACGTATCGGCGATTAATATCAGATTTCGTTACTATAAACCGATCTTATGGCATCCCGAAGGTTATACTTGGAAGCCATTACCTCTCCGTAAGCACCTGCGCTACGGATGGCAAAAATATCACCCCTGAACGAAATTGGCTGTTCTACCTCTTTACCAAAGCAATCTGTACTTTCGCAGATTGGTCCAACGATATCGTATTTAACGACTTCGGACTTCGGACTCCCGACTCCGGACTGACTAAGATTTTCGATTTTATGATAGGCCTGATATAAAGCCGGACGCATCAATTCTGTCATGCCAGCATCTAAAACCACGAAGTTTTTTTTCTTCCCGTTTTTGATATATAAAGCTCTTGTAATGAGTGATCCAGTTTGTCCGACAAGCGCTCTACCTAACTCAAAATGAACTTCCTGTCCTGTTTTGATCTCCAAAAATTCATCAAATATTTTGAAATAAGATGCAAAGTCAGGTATTTGATGGTCAGGGTTATAATAGTCGATCCCTAAACCTCCGCCAACATTTAAAACTTTCAAAGTAAAGCCTCTATCTTCAAACCAGGTAGCAAACTCATTCACCCGAACACAAAGATTTTTGTATACATCCAGGTTGGTAATCTGAGAACCAATATGGAAGTGAATGCCAATAAATTTCAGGTTTGCAGATGCTTTCAAAGTCTCCGCACATTCTGGTAAATCCCACGAATTAATGCCAAATTTATTTTCATCTAAACCCGTGGTGATGTTGTGGTGCGTATGGGCATCAACATTTGGATTGATGCGGATAGCCACCTGCGCCACTTTTCCTTTTGCAGCAGCCAGTTCATTTAGCACTTCCAGTTCCTGGATAGATTCTACATTGAAACAGAAAATATCCAGATCCAGGGCTTCATTAATTTCTTTATCGGATTTACCTACGCCTGCAAAAACGATTTTCTGATGATCGAAACCTACTTCAACCGCTCTTCTCACCTCTCCGGCACTCACACAATCTGCGCCGAAACCAATGCCCTTAATCTCTTCAAGCAAAACAGCATTGAAGTTGGCTTTTAATGCATAATGGATATGAAAATGATACGGAGCTGCCGCTGCGGCACAGTTACGAAGCGTCTTTTGCAACAAATCGGTATCATAATAGTAAAAAGGGGTTTCTATATTGTTAAACTTTGATATATCTTTATCCGCAAACATGTTCAAATTCCTTATTATAATTTTAATTTTATTCTTTGGGCTGGTTTACTTCGGTAATTACCTCGATTTAAAGAATGGAAGAATTACCCAAAAACAATACAATGGAAAAATCCGGTTTACTATCGTTTTGCTCCTGATTGTACTGTTTATATTATTTATTAAAAAATGAAGATTGTAGCCGCTATATTTATTGTATTCATCATTTCCCTGGGATTATTCAATTCATATAAAAAATACAAAAATGATTTGCTTCCAAAAGGCTTTTTAGCTTTGCACATCTTACTTGGCCTTCTGGTCATCACCGGTGCATTCTATCTCCTATTCGAATAACCTGTTGTGTAAGCTTCTTAAAGCCTCGGTTTTATATTCGCTTAAAATAAGTAAGGACACATTGTAATTGCTTCCTCCGTAAGAAATCATCCGGATTGGAATATGCTTTAAACCTTCCAGAACCCTGCTGGCGAAACCATGTTTCTCTGAGCCGAAATCGCCCACCACGCATACAATACTATGGTTGGTGTCTACTTCAACGGTTCCGAAACTTTCCAGCTCTTCAATGATCTTTGGAAGATTTCCAATTTCATCAATGGTTAAAGAAACGGCAACCTCAGAAGTCGTGATCATATCGATAGGCGTTTTATAGCGTTCAAATACCTCGAAAACGCGACGAAGGAAACCATAAGCCAGTAACATCCTGCTTGATTGAATCCGAATGGCAGTAATGCCATCTTTTGCAGCGATAGATTTTATTTTTCCTTTTTCACTGTTATGGGTAATCAGTGTTCCGGCTGCTGAGGGTTCCATCGTGTTTAGCAAACGAACTGGTATTTTATATTTCTGAGCAGGAAAAACCGACTGCGGATGCAAAATTTTCGCACCGAAATAAGCCAGCTCAGCCGCTTCATCAAAAGACAATTGTGCAATAGGCTTTGTACCTTTTACAATTCGCGGATCATTGTTATGCATTCCATCAATATCGGTCCAGATCTGAACTTCTTCCGCTAAAATCGCAGCGCCTAATAATGATGCGGTATAATCGCTTCCTCCACGGCGTAAATTATCTACCTCTCCAAAACTGTTGCGGCAAATAAACCCTTGCGTGATGAACAATTTATTGTCTTTGTGCTGCTCTAAAAGCGGGGTTAAATGTTTCGTGGTAAATGGAATATCCGGTTCGTTATCCTCATCGGTTTTCATGAAATCAAGGGCAGGCAACAACACAGACCCGATTCCAATCGATTTTAAATAAATGTGGTATAAAGTGGTAGACAACAATTCACCCTGCGCCAAAACCACTTTCTCTTCAACAGGAGTAAAAATATCGTTGGTTAAAACCGCTAAAAAGCTGAAATGATAATCAATTACTTCATTCCCCATCTCCTGAAAATCAGCATCAGGCAAAAGTTCAATCACAAAATCTTTATATTTCTGGTACAAATTTTCTACTGCGCTGCTCCCCTTCTGCTTATCTCCGGACAAAAAATAATTAGAAATTTCAACTAAACTATTTGTAGTACCAGAAACGGCTGATAACACTACAATCTGCTCTTCATTTGGATTAATGATATCCAATAACTTCGTCATGCGCTCGGGACTACCAACAGACGTACCCCCAAATTTTAATATTTTCATCTACTTAAATTATATGAACTGTGATAAAAACTGCCAAAACTTTACATAATTCCTTTCGGACTGTGAAAAAGTTTAGATGGTTTTATTTTAATACCGGAATTTCTTTATTATTGTATCGGGGCGTGAAAATAAGCAAAACAAGCTTAAAAGCAACATCCTTAACAAAATAAAATTTGGATAAATAGAAATAAAATTCAATTCAGCCAAACTTCATTCATGAAATTTTGTTCAACACGAGATATTTAATTAAAAAACAGCTCAATGCAAGCAATTGACCAATCTACACAAGCCACCATTAACCAATGGCTAGGCGGTAATTACGACGAAAAAACAAAGGCAGAGATACAAGCCTTAGTTGATCAAAATGCAACAACAGAACTTATTGATTCATTTTATAAAAGTTTAGAGTTCGGAACGGGTGGCTTACGCGGAATTATGGGTGCGGGATCTAACCGCATTAATAAGTATACTATCGGTACAGCTACCCAAGGTTTAGCCAATTATCTGAATAATAAATATCCTGGTGAAAAAATCAGTGTAGCCATTGCGCATGATAGCCGCAACAATTCTGATTATTTCGCCAAAATTACAGCTGATGTTTTCTCAGCCAACGGCATTTATGTTTACTTTTTTGAAGCATTAAGACCTACACCGGAACTTTCTTTTGCGGTACGTCATTTCGGTTGTAAAAGTGGTGTGATGTTAACGGCTTCTCATAATCCAAAAGAGTATAACGGTTATAAAGCTTACGGTGCAGATGGCGGTCAGCTTACTTCTCCTGATGATAAATTGGTGATTGATGAGGTAAACAAAATCAGCAGTATTGATGAAGTTAAATTTGATCGGGTTGAAGGCAATATCGAATTAATCGGGGAAGCAGTAGATAAATTATATTTAGATGGTATCACCGCGCTTTCCATTTCTCCTGAAGCCATAAAGAGACAGCAAAACTTAAAAATTGTTTACTCTCCTATTCACGGAACCGGAATTACACTGGTACCGAAAGCTTTAGAACAATTTGGCTTTACCAATGTAACCGTTGTGGAAAAGCAAAGCAAACCCGATGGTAATTTCCCGACGGTTGTTTATCCAAATCCAGAAGAAAAGGACGCTTTAACTTTAGCGATAAATAAGGCGAAGGAAATTGACGCTGATTTAGTTTTGGCAACAGATCCTGATGCAGATCGTGTGGGTATTGCAGTGAAAGACAATGACGGCGAATGGGTTCTGTTAAACGGTAACCAAACTGGAAGTTTACTAATTAATTACCTGCTAACAGCATGGCAGGAAGCAGGTAAGTTAGATGGTAACCAGTTTATTGTAAAAACAATTGTAACCTCAAACCTGATTGAAGAAATTGCCAAGAAGAAAGATGTGACTTATTACAATACGCTAACCGGATTTAAATACATTGGTCAGGTAATGACTGAGCTGGAAGGAAAAAAATACTTTATTGGTGGTGGCGAAGAAAGTTATGGTTACTTAATCGGCGATTTGGTTCGCGATAAAGATGCGGTGGTTTCTGCTGCCTTCATTTCTGAAATGACGGCTTACTATAAAGATAAAGGGGCCAGCTTATATAATGCCTTGCTTGATATGTATGTAGAATATGGCTTGTACAAAGAAGACCTGGTATCACTGACTAAAAAAGGAAAAACAGGCGCAGAAGAAATCAAAGCCATGATGGTGAAATTCAGAGAGAATCCACCAGCTACATTGGGTGGTTCGAAAGTTTCGGTATTGAAGGACTACGAATTGGGTCAGGAAACAGATTTGGCAACAGGTAAAGTGACCAAACTGGATTATCCAACTTCTGATGTTTTGCAGTTTATTACAGAAGATGGAAGCATTGTTTCTGCCCGTCCGAGTGGTACAGAGCCAAAAATTAAGTTCTATTGCAGTGTGAATGCACCTTTAGCAGATAGAAAAGATTTTGATTCGGTTAATGCACAGCTTGGAGAAAAAATTAAAGCGGTAATGGCCGATTTACAGGCTTAAGAAAAAGTTGCCTATATCGAAGATAAGAACCACAGGTGATGTTTTCATCTGTGGTTTTTTTGTTTGATAATGTAATTTTATTAGTAAACTATTGTAGTTCTTTAGAAATGAAAAGTTATAATTCAGAATTGTAATTCTTATATTTACACCACAATATCAATTATTATGACAGAAATCATTTTGAAAGACGATGTAGAACAAAGTAAAATTGATGCTTTGCTGTTCTTCCTTAAATCATCGAATATCGATGCCGAAGTGAAGATTACTGATGTAAAAAAAATCCAAAAATCAAGTGCTTTTTCTCTTGCTAAAGGAATATGGAGTGATTACAATGTTGATGCAAATGAACTTAGAGATAAGGCCTGGAAAAGATAATGGTATTATGTGATACAAATATCTTTATTGAAATTTATAAAGGATACTTTTACAAAAATTGGCCAATCTAATGTTGCTATTTCCGATGTTACCTGTGCAGAATTATTATATGGAGCAAGAAATAAAATTGAGCTTGAATTGATTAAACGAGATATTAACAAGCTATTTATTTTACCTATCTCTTCTGCAATTTCATCTCATGCCATAAACTTAATTGAACAATATACACTATCCCATAACTTAAACCTTCCTGATTCCCTTATTGCATCCACAGCTATTATCCATAATATTAAATTATACACACTCAATCTGAAAGATTTCAGGTTTTTAGAGGAAATCGCTCTATTCAAAGTTTAAAATTTTTGTTTACTAATATCTGATTGCAGCGTTTCTAATTTTTATTTGCTAACCTCAATTTCGTTTGTACATTTGCAGCTGAAATACAATGTTTAAAAAAGCCCTTATATTTTTTCTGATGATCTGTACCCTATCTAATTGCTATATGCAATTGATTGTATATTCAGGTTATCAAATGAATAAGGAATACATTACCTCTGTATTTTGTATTAATAAAGCACATCCCGAATTGCATTGCGATGGCCAGTGTTTCCTAGCCAAAAAATTGAAAGATTTAGATGGAAAAAATAAGCAAATCCAGGAAACGCTGAAAAGAATTGTAGAGACTGACCCCGAGTTCCGGGTTTTGGCACTCAATCACCATCTTCCCTACTTCATTATTAAATCCGAAAGCCTTTATCTGGAAAAACCCATCAGAGACCTTTCTATTTCTATTTTTCATCCACCGAAAACGGTTTAAGAAAATCTTTTTTTGCGATCGTTACCCTGAATTTTTTTAAGGGTCTATCATGTATTTTTAAGATGTTGAACTCAATCCGATAGCTATCGGATCAGCAGGACGATCGTATTAGAATTTCTTTAAATACTTTTTACTTATTCAATTTTCAAAAAATGAAATTATCTCAATACTTACTGGCATTGTTATGTCCTATTATACTCCTGTCATCATGTAAAAAAGATGCAGATGAAACCACTCCAGATTCTAAATCCAGTTTCACTTTAGAATTCGAGCACCAGGTAAATGGATCTGCCCTGAATTTAAACACCACCACCTATAAAAATGCAAAAGGCGAAGATTTTAAAATTAATGTATTCAAATATTACGTGAGCAATGTTAAATTAAGCAAAGCAGATGGAACAAATTACCTCATTCCGGAGAGTTATTTCTTAATTGATGAATCTAAACCGGCAACAAAATTGATTACGGTAAGCGACGTGCCAACAGGCGATTACACCAAAATTGAATATACCATTGGTGTAGATTATGCCCGCAATTTCGCAGGTGCACAAACCGGAGCATTGGACCCGGTAAATGGCATGTTCTGGACCTGGAACAGTGGTTACATCTTTGTTAAGCTGGAAGGTACATCGCCGCAATCTACAGCAGCAAATCAATCTTTAACTTTTCATATTGGTGGAGTGGTAGATCCCAATAATACCATCAGAACCTATTCTACTGAGATTAATACTGCTAATCCATTAAGAATCAGAACAGATTCAAAACCAGATATGCACTTTATTGTTAATGCTGCCTCATTATTTACTGGCACAACTGATGTTAGTTTCGCAACCTTAAACTTCACAATGGGCGGAGCCAATTCTGTCGTCATTGCTAATAATTATGCAAAAGGTTTATTCCGTTTAGATCACATTCATAATTAATGGTTAGGCAAATAGTCGTCTTCGCAGTGCTTATGTTGAGCATAGCGTTGATGTATGCCTGTAGTAAAAATGAAGATAAAATTAATCCGGACGAAAAGCCGGTAACATTTTCTATTCCTTCAAATTTTCCTGCTCCGGCATACCATTTCGAACAAAACAAGATCAGCAATGCCGGCTTTGCTTTAGGTAAAAAGCTATTTTATGACGCCAGGTTATCTGCCGATAAAAGTGTTTCCTGCGGTAGCTGCCATCAACAGTTCGCTGCTTTTGCAAACCTTGATCATAAAGTAAGCCATGGTGTAAAAAACTGTCAGGGGAAACGCAATGCTCCGCCCCTTTTTAACCTGGCCTGGCAAAAAGCTTTCTTTTGGGATGGCGGTGTTAAAAATATAGAAACATCCCCATTAAATGCCATTACAGATGCCTGTGAAATGGGTACTGATATCCAAACCATCATTACTTTTTTGAAAAGCACCGCTCCTTATCCGGAGATGTTTAAACAGGCTTTTGGCACGAATGAGATCAGTTCTCAATTGCTATTAAAATCACTCACTCAGTTTACCGGAGTATTGGTTTCGGGAAATTCAAAGTACGACCAGGTTATCCGGAAGGAAGCTGGCGTGTCATTTACCGCCGAAGAACAGTCTGGTTATATGCTTTTTAAAAAGAAATGCAGCTCCTGCCATGCAGAACCCTTTTTTACAGATTTTTCTTATCGCAATAACGGACTTGATTTAGTTAGTTCGGATGAGGGGCGTTCTCACATCACAGGTGTGCTAGCAGACTTTGGAACCTTTCGTATACCCAGCTTACGCAACATTGAATATACGGGCCCATATATGCATGACGGTCGTTTTTACAGTCTGGATGAAGTGCTCGAACATTATAATTCGGGGATTAAAGCGGCAGAAAACTTAGATCCATCACTCAAAAATGGCATTCAGCTAAATGGTACAGATAAAGCACAAATTAAAGCATTTTTAAAAACCTTAACTGACAATGAGTTTATCAAAAACAAATTATATAGCGAATCGTAAGTTGCTGTTTGTGATACTATTGCTTTTCACCAGCAATGCTTTTGCCTGCGACATCTGCGGTTGTTTTATGGGCATCACACCCTATTATAACCGAAACAGCATCAGTGTATTATATCGTTACAGATCATTTAGCGGTTATGAAGGTCAGTCACATTCATTGTTTCCTAACGGAGGAAAATTTTTCATTCCGGCAAGAAGTCAGGATTTACCCATCACCGGTCATGACGGGAATCCCAACGATTATGAATTGTATCGTTCGATGGAAATACGTGGCAAATATTTTATTAACAGCAAACTGGAAGTTAACGCCATACTTCCATATGTGTCAAACAGCGAACGCTACAATGGATATACTGCTACTATTGGAGGTATAGGCGATGTTAATCTATATGCAGGCTATCATTTGATTCAAAAGTTTGATGAGAACTTCAAACAACAACTCATTGCTGGCGCCGGGATCAAGTTACCTACCGGTAAAAACGATTTCAAAAATACAGCCGGAATCCGTTACTCCTCTTTAATGCAAGGCGGTACAGGCAGTACAGATGGGTTTGTATACCTGAATTATCTGGTTGGCTTAGGAAAGTTTGGAGCGAGTTTAAATACCTCCTACAAAATAAATGGAAAGAACAAACGTGAAGAAAGTATTGCAAATAGCACTACGAGTTTCCTGAATATTTTTTATACCCAAAGCATCGGGAAAGACATGCAGGTTATGCCATCCGTTCAGTTTTTCTATGAATATTCTGGCGGAGAAAAGTATAATGGTGTTAAAACCGGGGAACATGTCATGAATAATTTAATGGGAGGCATTGGAGCTGACATCTTCTACAAGAATATAGCGCTAAATGCCGGTATACAAAAAAACATCTGGGAAGCGGAAACCGACCATCCCATGAGTGCAGGTAAAGTTTATGTCGGAATTACTTATAATTTTTAATTACAAATCAAATGAAAAATACAATCACACTAGGATTTTGCTTAATCGTTTTTCTTTTTAACGCTTGCAAAACAGAACCGGACGCCAAGGCAATAAAAAAAGAAGTACTTAACCTGCATGATAAACTGATGATTGATGGCGGAAAAGTAATGTCAAATAAAATGCGATTAGATTCCGTTTTGAAATCTGGTAAAATGAAATCTCCCCAGGATTCCTTAAATATAGCTGATCTGATTACAAATCTAAATCAAGCTGATGAACGTATGATGGATTGGATGCATGGTTTCAAAGATGACTTTAAAGGCAAAAATGAACAGGAAGATTTGGACTACTACAAATCTGAAATGGTGAAGGTTAGACAAGTTGAAGACGATTATATCAAAGTAACCAAAGCATCCGATTCAGTCTTAAAGGAGTATAATATTGAGCCGGCAGTTAAAATGAATATGGAACACCATAAACACTAAATTTCTCCCGCTGATTTTATAGATTTTCGCAGAGCCTATAAAAAATCTGCGTTTATCCTTTTAAATCAGCGGGAAACTATTTAAACATAATAAGAAAATATAAAAATGAAACACTATAAACACTAAACTGCTCCCGCTGATTACACGGATTTTCGCAGAGCTTTAAAAACACTATCTGCGTTTATCTTTTTAAATCTGCGGGACACTATTTAAACAAAGTAAGAAAACAACAATTAATTCCCTCCTGAAATACAGAGGTTGTATATTTACACTTTTAATAAAACAACATGAATAAAATTATTTCTTCGATAGCCATTTGCTTGCTATCCATTTCCATACTTACATCCTGTAAACAGGATAAAAAACTTCCGTTTTATGGTGAACGCCATGCCGAAACGGTTAGAGACGCGAATGGTGCAGAAAAGATAGATACCGTTTATCAAACCATTCCAAATTGGGCATTCTTAAATCAGGACAGTGTGCTTACGACAAATAAAGCTACAGATGGAAAAGTTTATATAGCGGACTTCTTTTTTACTTCCTGCAGCACCATTTGTCCGACAATGCACAGGAATCTCATGACAGTTTACAATGAATATAAAACAAACCCTGATGTGATGTTTGTGTCGCACACCATTGACTTTAAATATGATAAGCCGTCCGTATTGAAAAAATATGCTCAAAAACTTGGTGTGGATGGCTCAAAATGGCAATTCCTTTATGGAAGCAAAGATAGTGTTTATACATTGGCGGAAAAGAACTATCTGGTAGCAGTTGGTGAAGATAGTACTTCAAAGGATGGTTATATCCATCAGGGTTATCTGGTTTTGATTGACAAGGACAGACGCATTCGCGGTGCTTACGATGGTACAAAAGAAGACCAGGTAGAGCAATTAAAAAAAGATATTCCGGTTCTTTTGGCTGAATATAAAAAATAGAATTTAGCCACGGAAATATAGATTTGTATGGAATGAAAATTAATTTTATCCGTGCTTTCTTTGTTTTCGTGGCAATTAACAAAACATCAATGCGCAAATACATCATTAATGCTATTTTTCTGCTTTCAGTTATTGCCTCTGTTTTTTCCTGCCAGAGCCAGGGAACCATTGATTTACAGAATTATATGTCGAATGGGAAGGATATTTATAAAGCGAAATGTCAGAATTGCCATGGCGAAAATGGCGAAGGTTTAGGTAACCTCGCCCCACCTTTAACGGATTCGGTTTTCTTAAAAAACAACAAAACACGTTTGGCTTGTATCATTAAAAATGGAACAAACGAAAAAATCACAATAAATGGTAAAGTATATCAGGAAAAAATGCCCTCATTTCCTGAATTGGCTGATATTGATGTTGCCCAGGTGATGGTTTACATTACCAACTCATTTGGAAACAAACAGGGATTTGTGCCATACAGTAAGGTTTCGCTCCAATTACAAAAATGCAAATAATCAAAGTTTTTGGTGCCTTTTTCATTTAAAACAGGCATCTTTGTCCAAAATGCAGGTTGTTCTATCGCTGTTCCGATTGATCGGAAGAGAGGAAAGTCCGGGCAACGCAGGGCATCCCGCTTTCTAACGGAAAGGGATTGAGGAATGAAAACCTGAATCACGGATTAGTGCAACAGAAAATATACCTCCTGATGTAAAGTTGGGGAAGGGTGAAAACGTGCGGTAAGAGCGCACGAGCATTGCAGGCGACTGCAGTGGTTTGTAAACCCCGGGAGTTGAAAGACCAAATAGGCTAACGCATGTAGGGCTGCCCGTCCGATGTTAGTGGGTAGGTCGTTAGAGATAAACGGCAACGTTTATACTGGATTAATGATAGAAGTTCTGAGTAATCAGAAAACAGAACCCGGCTTACAGACCTGCATTTTTATTTTCTTGTCTTATCATTACTAAAATTTATAACAGCTTAGATTCTGCGGTAAATTCCAACAAATTAATATCTTTCCATATCAAATTCGCTCCTCAAATATTATTTAACATTATTAAAACTTTTTAGTGAATTGACCGTTTATAGCCTAAATTATTGTACAAAAAACTATACATTAATTTAAAAATAATATATTCGCACTAGAACTAGAATAAACAAATAACCAAATGGCCAAACTATTAATTATTGATGATGAAAGGGCAATAAGAAGTACTTTACGCGAAATCCTGGAATATGAAAATTACGATGTTGAAGATATTGATAACGGTATCGACGGCCTTGAAATGATCAGGAAGACCAATTTCGATCTGGTACTCTGCGATATCAAGATGAATAAAATGGACGGTATGGAAGTGCTGGAGCAGGCACAACTGATTAAACCTGATCTGCCTTTTATTATGATTTCCGGTCACGGAACGGTTGAAACCGCCATTGAAGCCAGTAAAAAAGGAGCCTTTGATTTTATCTCCAAACCACCTGATTTAAATCGTTTATTGATTACGGTACGCAATGGTTTAGATCGTGGAAACCTGGTGACCGAAACAAAGGTTTTAAAACGCAAAGTCAGCAAAACCCGCGAAATTTTAGGCAAATCAGAAAGCATATCCAAAATAAAAGAAACGATTGAACGTGTCGCTCCTACTGAGGCTCGAGTGTTAATTACCGGTGCCAATGGTAGTGGTAAAGAACTCGTGGCTCGCTGGTTACACGAAAAGTCGAATCGTGCTGATAGTCCGTTAATTGAAGTAAACTGTGCCGCAATACCTTCAGAACTGATTGAAAGTGAATTGTTCGGACATGAAAAAGGTTCATTTACTTCAGCGGTGAAGCAACGTATCGGTAAATTTGAGCTGGCCAACGGCGGAACACTGTTTTTGGATGAGATTGGCGACATGAGTCTTTCTGCCCAGGCAAAAGTTTTACGTGCCCTGCAAGAGCATAAAATATCACGCGTAGGTGGAGAAAAAGAAATTGAAGTGAATGTTCGTGTGCTGGCCGCAACAAATAAAGATTTACTTAAAGAAATAGAAGACGGTAATTTCAGGATGGACTTATACCACCGCCTCAATGTGATTAACATTCATGTTCCGCATTTAACGGAACGAACGGATGATATTCCGGTGATTGCGCAGAACTTTCTGGAAAGTATTTGTGGCGACTATGGCATGCCGGTGAAGAAAATTAATGATGGTGGAATGGCCGCCCTTCAGGCTTTACCATGGACAGGTAATGTGCGGGAGTTGCATAATATGATCGAACGTTTAATTATTTTAAGTGATAAGGTAATTACGGAAAATGATGTGCGTGCCTTTGCCAATCCTGGCGGCGGTACCAATATTGGGTCGGCTACAAGTACACAGATTGCGGGTTCGGTCAATGGTGCTTCCGGTATGTCATCATCATTTGATAGTTTTAACAATTTCCAGGATTATAAAGACCACGCTGAAAAGGAATTTATTAAATTTAAGCTGGAAAAAAATAACTGGAACGTGTCAAAAACGGCTGATGAAATAGATATTCAAAGAAGCCATTTATATAGCAAAATTGAAAAGTTTGGTCTGAAGAGAGATATGGTTTAGCCATACAATGCTTTCAACAGCAATTATTTAGGCTTTAAAAGCTGGAAGGTAAACTAAACTTCCAGCTTTTTTTATGGTGATCAGCATATACCTATCCAAAGAATGACAATTTGTTCTCCAGCTGATTCCGGTGTTTTTCATGGTAAAGAAAAGCCCCGACAATAAGCAGGCCTGCTATTCCCTCAAAAGCCACAATAACCTGCGTACCATACTCATGCGCCAGAAAGCCCATCAACAGACTGCCAACAGGCAATACGCCCTGATAAGCCATGATGTAATAACTTAATGTCCTGCCCCGCATCAAATCGTCGGCATGGGTTTGCAGATAGGTATTGATGGAAGAAGTTTGTGCCATTAATCCAAGTGCTGCCAGTCCGGTACAAACGAGTGCCAGTATCAGCGTTGGTGCAATTGATAAGGCAATTACTGCAAGGGCAAGCAATCCACCCGATACAATTACAATCTTCTGTAAATTCTGCCCAGCCTTTCTTGTCGCCATATAGATGGCTCCGAAAAAGGCACCAAAGCCAGCAGCACTTTCAAACCACCCAAAGGTAGTGGCATCTCCGTTAAAAATATCTTTCGCAAAAACAGGAAGCAAGGTGGTGAACGGAATGACCAGTAAACTGGAGGCGGCCATCATGAGGATCATTGAAGATAGATCAGGTGAGGTTTTGAGGTATTCATATCCCTTTTTTAAATCTATCCAGATGTTTTCTTTAGATTTTACCTGTGCAGTAAGTTTTAATTTCATCATCGCCAGACAACCAATCACCGCGATGAAACTGACAAAATTAATCAGAAAACAGATGTCCTCTCCCAATGTACTTAATATAACGCCAGCCAATGCCGGACCAATTAAACGGGCTGCATTAAACATGGATGAGTTTAAGGCAATGGCATTCGGTAAATCTTCCTTATCATCTATCAGGTTAACCATGAGAGATTGGCGTGCGGTTACATCAAAGGCATTTATCAATCCCTGTACCAGAGACAAAGCCGCGATCCAGAACATATCATAAACTTTAAACCAGATCATTACAGCCAGGGCACCAGCCTGTAACATCAAAATAATTTGTGTGATCACCAAAATCTTAAATTTATTGTGCCTGTCTACATAACTTCCTGCATAAGGCGCCAATATTAAAGATGGAATTAAACTCAGGAAGGTAATTAAGCCCAGTAAAAAAGCTGAGCCCGTAAGGCGGTAAACCAGCCAGCTGATGGCTACCCTTTGCATCCATGTACCAATAAGCGATATGGCTTGTCCTGTAAAAAATAGTCTGTAGTTATAATGTCTTAATGAACGAAAAATACTCATAATTAAAATAGTAAAGTAACTTTACAAAAGTATAAAATTACACTAAATAAGTAAAGTTACTTTATTATTTTTTTATCATACTAAGATCATAATTTTAGACAAAAACCAAAATAACATCTTTAATACCTTATAAATTAACATTACCTTTGTCAAGTTAATTTACCAAAGGCATGTCAAAACAAACACAGGAAATTGCAGCAAAGCTGAGAAGTACAGTTACCCGACTCACCAGGCAACTAAGAAAACAGAATGTCAGCTCTGAGTTCAGCAATGCAGAATTATTGACCATGTCTTTACTGGAACAACACGGTAAATTATTATCAACAGAGCTGGCCGAAATGGAGCGGGTTTCAAAGCAGGCCATTTCGCAAATTATTAACCGCCTGTTTGATGCACATTGTGTCGAGCGATTTCCTAGTGATGATGATAAGCGTAAAATACACATTGGCTTAACAAAACTTGGTGAAAAGCATATCATCGCCAGTAGGAAAATAAAAGAAGAATGGCTGGTTAAAACCATGGAACAAATATTTTCAGAGGAAGAAATTAATCTTATTCAGGCTTTTCTCCCACTATTAACCCGGCTTGTAGAACACAATGGTACAAAGGTATAGTTTTACTTTCCCGTTATGTTAATTAGACTTAACTTGCGAATCCAATGGCATTATACTTTACATCCATAAATTCAGGCAGTAATGGCAATTGTTACTATGTTGGCAACGAAAACGAAGCCATTCTGGTTGACGTGGGCCTTACCTGTAAAGAGGTGGAAAAGAGAATGCTGCGATTAGGCCTTGTTATCGAAAAAGTAAAGGCTATTTTTATTTCTCATGAGCATAGTGATCATATTAAAGGCCTGTCAGTGTTCGCAAGGAAATATAAAATCCCAGTTTATATCAGTGTGGCAACACTCAAAAACAGTAAGTTAACCCTCGATGAGCAAAATACCTTCGGATTAAGCCATACCCAAAATATTCAAATTGGTAAACTGAAGATAACGGCGTTCTCAAAATTTCATGATGCTGCAGATCCTTATTCTTTTACCATAGAGTGTAATGCGGTGAGGGTTGGTGTTTTTACAGATATTGGTTCAGTATGCGATCGCCTGATCTCACAGTTTAAACATTGTCATGCGGCATTTCTGGAAGCCAATTACTGCGCTAATATTTTAGCCAACGGACAATACCCTTATTTTTTAAAAAGAAGAATTACTGGTGGACGGGGTCATTTGAGCAACACACAGGCGCTTGATTTATTTATGAATCACCGTCCGGATTACATGACGCATCTCTTGCTCAGTCATTTATCCAAAGACAATAATGATCCGGCCCTGGTAGCGCAAATGTTTGCACCTGTTGCCGGCAATACCCTGATTAAGGTTGCATCCAGAGATCAGGAAAGTGAAATTTACTATGTATCCAATCAGGACAAAGAAAATTATCATTTCGATCCTAAACAGTATCAGCCTGATCAACTGAATTTATTTTAATTTTCTAAATTCATTCTGCAGCTTATCATTTAATATTTGAAGGCTTTCGCTTCTGTTTTCTTTAATCATAAAGAATATATGCCCTGGCCGGACTTAAATGATCAGTTTCATCTACCGCAAAAACAAATTTTTATTGTCTGCAATTCATTTTGTTCAGGCCGAAATACCAGTCTTTTCATGCTTTCATCTCAGTCCTTTTGATCATTTATCTGGGTTGTAGTGTAACTGTTTTGATTTAACTTTTTTGAGCAAGAAAAATCAACATATGAAAACGATAAGAAATAAAATGTAAGCAGATCTCTTCGAATAACACATTTAAAAAATATAATTTAAAATACAATACATTAATATTAATAATACAAATATAATCAATCGAAACTAATAATAAAAAAGCTGAAATCACACAAAAAGCATCATTAAAATGACTAAAAATAAAAATATATGTTTTTATTAAATCTTCCATAAAAGCTATTTTATTTAGGGAAAAGCATGATATTTTATATTAATTAACATTATTATAATAAAAAATTAATGATCATATCTATATTTTTTCTAAAAATTAGGATTATGTTTGTATTAAAATTACACAAACTATGTAATTTTATATCTTAATTGATATCAATATTTTGTCTTTGTATCAATTGTATTCATTTTATCCATTGCCAGATTTTATTATATTTTTATTATTTTTAATATATACATTAGACTTATTAATAATACACACAAATAATCTACTATTTTCTGCCTTTACGACATAAACTATACGAACTAATACATTCTATTTTTCATTCGGCATGCCGTTAAATCCTGCTGAATGGATGAGCAGAATAAAATGATCAAACTATGAACAGACATACGCTTATTGGCTTAACGCCTTTTGAAATTCCGGATACTACATTGGTAACCAGTTTAGCGAAAACTTCTTGTTTTCCTGTGCTCAGTCTTGGGCACGATCAGATTAAAGCCGTGCAGGCATTAAAAATCCTGAGCGAACAAACCATGACCGATTATGGTATCTGTTTCAATTCTGAAGCATTGCTGCAGATCGAAATCCCTACTGGGGTGAGTTTGATTATTGCTCCATTCGGCTTTGCTTTTGTCAAACCACCTGCTGCAAAAGTCATTTACCAGGTTTTTGATCTCGAATCAGCTAAAAATGCCAAAGCGGCCGGGGCGCACGGCATTATCATTAAAGGAAACGAAGGTGCAGGAAAAGTTGCCCGTGAATCCTCTTTCGTACTTTTTCAGCGGGTGATGAAAGCAGCCTTAGGCATTCCGGTTTGGGTACAGGGTGGAGTGGGCATTCATACTGCTGCCTCATTAATTGCTCAGGGCGCGGCCGGAGTCATATTAGACAGTCAGCTGGCACTTTTTAAGGAATGTGCTGCGCCGGTAGAATTAAAAGCCATTTGTGGTAAATTAAACGGAACGGAAACCAGGCTTATTGATCATCACCGGGTATTGGTTCGTCCTCATTCTCCAGTATTACCTGAAGATAGTCAAAACTACTCCACACTTAAAACCTACTTTAAGGGCTATGATCTCCATACGAGTTATCTTCCAATGGGTCAAGATATCAGTTTATCAATAGATTTATTTGAGAGATATAAAAAGCTTGATAAGCTGGTATTTGGTTTTAAAACTTCCATTTTTGGTCATTTAAAACAAGCAAAGGCTTTAAATACCATTAGTGCCCACAATGCACTTGCTACAGATCTAAATATCAAATATCCCATTGCACAAGGTCCTATGACCCGGGTGAGTGATGTGCCACTTTTTGCTGATGCAGTTTCGACAGCCGGGGCTTTATCATTTGTAGCCTTATCTCTTTTAAAAGGAAATGCGGCGAAAAACCTGATCGATCAAACCAAAGCATTAGCGGGTGCCAAAACCTGGGGCGTTGGTATACTGGGTTTTGCACCGCAGGAACTTCGCGATGAACAGCAGCAATATATTTTAGCAGCAAAACCACCCGTGTTGCTGATTGCCGGTGGAAGACCTTCACAGGCTAAACCCTTTGAAAAGGCCGGTATTAAAACATTTTTACATGTACCCTCTACCGCCTTATTAGATATGTACCTGAAAGAAGGTGCCAGAAGGTTTGTCTTCGAAGGCCGAGAATGCGGAGGCCATGTTGGCCCTTTATCCAGTATGGTTTTATGGGAAAAACAAATAGAACGACTTTTAAAGGAAGAGAAACCGGAAGAGATCAGTATATTTTTTGCAGGAGGCATTCATGATGCCTTTTCAGCTGCATTTATTTCCATCATGGCCGCTCCCCTCGCCGCAAAAGGAATGAAAATCGGTGTGTTGATGGGTACAGCTTATTTATATACACAGGAAGCCGTAAGCACGGGTGCTATCCTGAATAAGTTTCAGCAGGAAGCCATGCAGGCTCAGGATACCATTTTACTGGAAACCGCTCCGGGACATGAAACCAGGTGTCTGAACTCTTCATTTGCCGGTTTTTTCAATCAGGAAAAATCACGGTTACAAGCAGAAGGAACAGACAAAAAGCTGATTTGGGAAAAACTGGAAAGCCTGAATGTGGGCCGGCTGAGAATTGCGGCCAAAGGAATTGAAAGGCAGGGCGATCAGCTGATTGAAATCAGTGAGCAAGAACAAACTGAATTGGGCATGTATATGATTGGCCAGATTGCCCCTATGCACCAGGAAGTAATTTCCTTGGCGGATTTACATGAAGAGGTGGCGACTAAAAATTTCAGTTATATTGATCAGGCTATTTTACCTGCTCCGCCAAAAAGCGAAACCAAATCATTAGATGTAGCCATTGTTGGAATGGCCTGTATTTTCCCTGGTGCCAAAAATCTGGATGAATACTGGCGAAACATTGTATTAGGGAAAGACTCCGTTACAGAAGTTCCGGATGAAAGATGGAATAAGGATGTTTATTATGATCCTGAATCTACAGCCGGCGACATGTCGCACTCTAAATGGGGTGGTTTTATTCCACAGATCGATTTCGATCCGCTTGAATTTGGTATTCCCCCGCAATCTCTGGCGGCCATTGAACCTACCCAACTCCTCACCTTACTGGTGGCTAAACAGGCCATGCAGCATGCCGGCTATGGTGATCAGGGCGTTGACAAGGAAAACGTATCCGTAATTATTGGGGCAGAAGGTGGAAATGACCTTGCCAACAGTTACAGTTTCAGGTGTTTTTATAAACAGGTGTTTGGAGAAATGCCGGCAGAAGTGGATGCCGCACTTCCTAAAATGACAGAAGATTCTTTTCCCGGCATTCTGGCCAATGTAATATCTGGCAGAATTACAAACCGGTTAAATTTAGGTGGACGAAATTTTACCGTTGATGCAGCCTGTGCCTCATCCCTTGCCGCTATTGACCTGGCTTGCCAGGAGCTTTTCCTCGAAAAGTCGGATATGGTTCTGGCTGGTGGCGCCGATCTTCACAACGGCATCAATGATTACCTAATGTTCTCCAGTACACACGCCCTCTCGAAAAAAGGAAGATGTGCCACTTTCGATTCGGAGGCAGATGGAATAGCCCTGGGCGAAGGCATTGCCATGGTAGTTTTGAAAAGACATGAGGATGCTTTAAGGGATGGCGACACGATTTACACTGTGATAAAAGGTGTTGGCGGTTCCAGCGATGGTAAAAGCCTCGGCCTTACTGCACCGCGTAAAAACGGACAAATCAATGCTTTGGAAAGGGCCTACGGCCAGGCCGGAATTATGCCTTCGAGTGTGGGCCTGATTGAGGCGCATGGTACGGGTACCGTTGTTGGCGACAAAACAGAGATCAGTGCTTTAACCGATATGCTGAACGAAACTGGTGCAACGGCCGGGCAAACACATCTGGGTTCAGTCAAAACACAGATCGGCCACACCAAATGTGCCGCCGGTATTGCCGGCTTAATTAAGGCCTCACTTGCCGTTTACCATGGCATTAAACCACCAACCATTCATTTAAAAACACCGAATAGTTTTTACAATGCACAAACAAGTCCTTTTGCCTTCCATACTGAGGCTGGTTTATGGATGGATCGAAAACGTTATGCCGGAGTGAGTGCCTTTGGCTTTGGTGGAACCAATTTCCATGCCGTGCTGGAAAGTGGCAAAAATATAGAAAATGAACATCCCATACTGAAATCGTGGCCATCAGAATTATTTGTGTTCAGGGGTGATACTTACGATGAAGCAAAAACGAGTCTTAACAACATCAAAAATTTACTGGAAATTAATGCTCAGATCGCGCTGAAAGATTTAGCCTTCAGCCTGGCAACAGGTAGCCAGAAGACCGTTCAAATGAGTATTGTAGCCAATAATGCTGAAGATCTAGTGATGAAAATTGACCTGGTTTTATCTGGTATAGAAAGTAAAGACACCTATAAAACGAATATAAAAGAAGGCAAAGTAGCCTTTCTGTTCCCAGGACAAGGCAGCCAGCGGATTAACATGGCCAGAGATCTTTTTGTGATTTTTCCTGAAATGAGGAAGTTGTTAAAGGACTATCCTGATCATGAAAAAATATTGTTCCCGAATGCAGTATTTGATCCTGAATCTGTCAAAAAACAAAAAGAAAACATCAAAGATACACGGATGGCCCAACCACTACTTGGCGTTGTTGACCTGGCCATTGCAAAATTACTCCAGTCTTTTGGTATTCAGCCTGATATGGTTGCCGGCCACAGTTACGGCGAATTACCGGCACTTTGTTTTGCAGGCGCTTTTGAAGATGACCAACTGGTTAAATTAAGTGCCGAAAGGGCACAGTCAATTCTGGATGCGGTTACGGATGGAGATCCCGGAAGTATGCTGGCGGTAAGTGTAAAACGTGAAGATTTAAACAGCCTGCTTTCTGGCGTAGACCATGTTTATCCCGTAAACTTTAATGCGCCAACGCAGTGCGTTATAGCAGGTTCAACACCTGGCATTCAGCATTTGGCGGCTAAACTCAAAGCGGCAAAAGTGTCTTACCGGCAGCTGGAAGTAGCCTGTGCTTTTCATAGCCCGGTGGTAGCCAAATCTAAAGAACTTTATCGCGATGTACTGACAAAAGTTTCATTTAACAATATTGAACTGCCTGTTTGGTCGAACACTACGGCCAATGAATATCCTACAAATGCAGCAGCCATTAAGGAACGTTTAACGGAACACCTGGTTCAGCCGGTACTTTTTGTTGATCAGCTGAATAATATGTATCAAGCTGGCGCGAGAATTTTTATCGAAGTAGGCCCAGGTAAAGTACTAAGCGGATTAACAAAAGCCTGTATCGGTAAAGATGAAACTATATTTCATACCGAAGATCAGGGACAGAATAAACTGAGTAACCTGCTTGGAACTTTAGCCAGCTATATTTCAACCGGAAGAAGCATCAATCTGGAGAAATTATTTAAGGGAAGATCAGCAACCATGATCCAGGTTGATCAACCATTATTATACAAAAAAAGTTCAGCCATTTGGCATGTAAATGGTCAGCATGCCATCCCATCCAACGGAAAGCTTCCTGAAAACGGTGCTGCTCCGATTACCAAACCCATCATCCTCATGAAAGAAACACAAAGCCAAAGTATCAATCAACAGGTTACCACATCAGCAACAGACATGATGATGCAGGAATACCTGCATAGCATGAAAACTTTAATTCAGGCACAACGTGATGTGATGCTGTCTTTTCTGGGGCAAAACCCATCGGTTCAGATACCCGCTTACCCGCAGCCACAGAATGATTATCCAAACCAGGTTCCTATCAAAATTGAAAATCAGTTAACGGGTCAGGTGGAAATTTCTCCTGTGATGGAAGTAAAATCTGCAGTACTGGTGCAGAAAGATATTAAACAAATTCTCCTGCAAATTGTGAGTGATAAAACAGGCTATCCTCAGGAAATGCTGGGCATGGAAATGGATCTGGAAGCCGACCTGAGTATCGATTCCATTAAGCGGGTGGAAATTATCGGCGCATTACGTACTGAACTGGGTGGTTTTTCTGAACTGAATCTTCCGGAAGATAAGATCATGGAGCAGCTGGCAGGCTTAAAAACACTGAGCAGCTTAGTGAACTGGATTACAGAAAACACACAACAGCAGGCACCTGAAATCCAGGTGGTGATTTCCACACAAATTGCAACGCCGCAAAAATTGTCTGTCGATCAGTTAAAACTGGCTATACTGGAAGTAGTAAGTGAAAAAACAGGCTATCCGAAAGAAATGCTGGGCATGGATTTAGACCTCGAGGCCGATTTAAGTATCGATTCGATTAAGCGCATGGAAATTATTGCCTCACTTAAAGAGAAAGTTGGTTTCGGTGCTCAAGGCGAGCAGACGGATGATTTAATGGAAAAATTAGCCGCCATAAAAACCCTGAAAAGCCTGGTGAACTGGATCGCGGATATTGAAACCGAAACCACCGAAATACTGATTGAAGCGAAAAAAATAATAGAAGACAGTATTGACGACCAAACGGTTAAAGAGAAACTTTCGCGTTTACGTTTCGAACTCACTCCTGCGGCACTAACCATTACAGAGGCGGCGATATTAAAAGATCAACGTTTTGCACTTATGAATGATGGTGGCGGACAAGCTTTAAAAATTAAGGCGATGCTTGAAAAACATGGTGCCATTGCAGATATTGTAAACTTTGACGATGCACTTGAAAGCTATCAGGGCTTAATTATCCTGAACATGTTTGAAGCACAAAAAAAAGCAGGTATCCTGGATCATTTCTCTACCATTAAAAAACTCAACTTCGATAAGGTGAAATGGGTTTATCTGATCGCCGATACAAAAAGGTATTTCAATGCAGAATCAGATATTTCTTTTCTGAGAAATTACCAGGGCTATTCGGGTTTCTTTAAAAGCCTGGATCGGGAATACGAACACACCAAATGTCGCTTTATCAGCCTGGAGACTAAAATGTCGGCAGATGAAATTGCCAACGTAACCTTAAATGAAATCCTAAATCCGGATAAGCCTTCTGAAGTGATTTACAATGACCATAAAAGGCATATCATGGAACTGATCCCCACACAGCTGAGTATGGAAACTGATGAGGAACATATCAAACTGGATAAGGAAGCCGTAGTGTTGGTTCTGGGTGGCGCACAAGGCATTACGGCAGAATTGATGATACATTTCGCAAAAGATTATCCATGCCGCTACATTTTAGTAGGCCGCTCAGCCAACCCGCAGTTAAGCCTTCAGGAAGCGACTTCAAAATTAGAAACTAAAGACGACATCAGGCACTACGTCATTCAACAGGGGCAATTTCCCACACCTGCAGAAATTGAAAAGGAAACCAGCCGGATTTACAAAAACAACCAGATCCTCCGATGCATTTCCATGCTGGAAGAAGGTGGCTCTACCGTGGTTTATGAATCATTAGACTTAAGGGATGAAGATGGCCTGACCAGATTGATCAAACAGGTTTATCAGGACTTTGGAAGGATTGACGGCGTGGTACATGGTGCCGGGCTACTGGAAGATAAATTGTTCAGCAGTAAAACTTCCGAATCTTTTGGAAGAGTTTTCGATACCAAGGTGACGCCTTTACGGGTACTTGCAGAGCAACTCCGGCCAGAAACCCAGTTCGTTATTCTCTTCTCCAGCATTGCATCGGTATACGGTAACCGCGGGCAAACAGATTATGCGGCGGCAAACAGCGTAATGGATAAATATGCCTGGGCTTTGAAACAAAAAATAAAGGGAAAAGTAATGGCCATTAACTGGGGACCCTGGAAAGGCGCCGGAATGGTTTCACCAACGCTTGAAAAAGAATACCAGCGCCGGGGCATTGCACTGATTCCCTTGCAGGATGGAATGAAAACTTTCTTGAACGAACTGAAGTATGGCAAAGAAAGCCAGGTGTTAATTATGGCTGGTAATACCTGGACTTAACCCATTTACAACTATGACGAAGAAAAGTGATGTTGCAATTATAGGGATGTCTTGTACATTTCCCGGGGCGAAGAATGTCCAAATCTTCTGGGAAAATATATTAAATGGCGTAGATTCTACCCAAACCGTTCCTGCTGATCGGATCGACCCGGTTCATTTTGATCAATCGGCGACAGGCGTAGATCGTTTTTACTGCAACAAAGGTGGTTTTATTCCAGAGTATAGCTTTGATCCGCAACGCTTTGGGATTTTACCCTTAGCTGTTGAAGGTACGGAGCCAGATCATTTGATTACGCTGGATTTGGTGCACAGTGCCCTGGAAGATGCGGCTATTTTCGAAAGAAATTACAGTCTTGATAAAACCGGCATTGTCATCGGCAAAGGCAATTACACTGGTCCCGGAGCAACCAGGGCCATTGAAATCGTGAGAACAGGAGAACAGATTTCCAGCATACTCAAAAACCTTATTCCTCATTTATCTGATGCAGACCTGGAAAAAGTAAAACAGGAGTTTCAGTTAAAAAAAGGCCGTTTTAGTGCAGATACCGCCATGGGATTGATCCCTAATCTGGTCGCATCACTGGTGGCTAACCGGTTTAACCTGGGTGGTTTGGCCTTTACACTTGATGCCGCCTGCGCAAGTTCACTTCTAGCTGTCGATCACGCCATACAGGAGCTAAACAGCGGACGCTGCGACATGATGATTGCAGGTGGTGTTCACTTGGGGCAAAACGCGGCTTTCTGGAGCATCTTTTCGCAACTCGGTGCCTTATCAAAACAAGAAAAAATAAAGCCTTTTGATCAGCATGCCGATGGATTAATCATTGGTGAGGGTTGTGGCTTTGTCGTACTTAAAAAACTGGAAAATGCAATTCAGGATCAGGATAAAATTTATGCGGTAATTAAAGGCGTTGGGGTAAGTAGTGATGGTAGTGGCACGAGCGTGATGAGTCCATCCGTTAAAGGTCAGCTGAAAGCTGTTACACAGGCCTGGCAAAATGCAGCACTTGAACCACAGCACATCGGATACCTGGAGGCGCATGGAACAGGAACACCATTAGGCGATAAAACGGAAGTTGAAACACTGAAACAGTTTTTTGGCCGGGATGAAACGCTGCCCAAAGCCGGAATCGGTTCGGTGAAATCAAATATCGGGCATGCCATGCCTGCCGCCGGTATTGCAGGATTGATTAAAACTGCTTTAGCCCTGTACCATGGCGTAATCCCTCCTACTTTACACTGCGACGATCCATTGGCGCAATTGCAGGAAACCAGATTTTCTGCTGTTCAACAAACAACAGACTGGGAAAATTCGGGTTTACCAAAGCTGGCCGCCGTAAATGCTTTTGGCTTTGGCGGCATTAATGCGCATGTGGTTCTGGCTGGTTTTGATCAACCCAAAAAAGACGAAGTGATTGTACTTGCCCGTCAAACGCAGGAGGAATTATTGGAAGCCCTTAAAACGGAAGATTACCGTAAAGGATCGGGAAATTTCCGGATCGCCATCTTTAATCCAACTGTCGACAGGATCAATAAAGCCCTTAAAATTGTAACCAAAAATATGCCCTGGAAAAACAAGCAGGACATCTGGTACAGCAATCATCCCCTGCTTGAGGAAGGTGCTAAAATAGCTTTTGTTTTTCCAGGCCTGGATGGCTTATCTGGCGGAGAAGTAAATAGCGTAAGTAAATATTTCAACATCGAAACAAACGAACAGGAAACTAGCGATGGCCTGCTCAGTGATGCGCTTCAAACTTTAAATAAAAGCAGTGTTCTGGATCAGGCACTAAAAAAATTAGGCCTGCGGTCTGACATGAACGCGGGCCACAGTTTAGGCGAATGGCTGGCTGCAAGATCTTCAGAACTGGCAGAAGAAAGTTCGGTAATGAATTTACTGAAGGTTTTAACACCCGAAACATTTGAACTAAAAGACTCACGCTTTATCGCCATCGGCTGTGGTGTAGAAAGCCTTGAACCTATAATCAAAAATATTCCAGACCTGTATATTTCAAACGATAACTGCCCGCAACAGGCTATTCTATGCGGCAGCAAAAATGCGTTGGAAGAACTGATTCCTGTTTTAAAAAGGAAGCAGATCTTTCACCAGGTTTTACCTTTCCAATCAGGTTTCCACTCCCCTTTTGTAGCCGATAAACTGGAAGTCATCCTGGCAGGAATGAAAGACATGACTTTCAAAAAAACCACTACGCCATTGTGGTCGGCCACTACACTGGAAACTTACCCAGAAGGTTTCGAGGCCATCAGACAGTTAAGTGCAGAACATTTAATTAAACCGGTTCGTTTCCGGGAGCTGACAGAAAAGCTTTATCAGGAGGGCGCAAGAGTATTTATTCAGGTGGGTTCAGGTGGTTTAACCGGTTTTATTGATGATACCCTGAAAGGAAAAGAAATTAGTACAATCAGCGCCAATGTGCCTATCCGGTCTGGCATCGCACAATTACAAAGAGTTATAGCCGCCTTGTTTGTGGAGGGACGGGAAATTGGACTTGATTTTCTTGCACACAAAATATCCAGTCCGCTTAAGCAAAATAAGGGGATCAGGCTTGCACTGGGCTCACCCATCATCCGAGACCTTGAGCACTTAAAAAGCCTGTCTAGTAAAAATCAGCCGAAGGCGAAACCGGTATTGGCCGATTCTTTACACCCGGTACTGAATGCTTTTAATGAAAACGTTTTAGAACTGATCAGCATGCAGGAAGAAATGATCGGGCATTTTGAAAATACAAATTTCAATGTCCGGCACCAGGCAAACATCGCATACCAGCATCCTCTAAAACCCATCCGTCAAGCTTTCAGCCAAATGCTGGATGTCAGCCTGGATAATTGTCCGTATTTAATTGATCATTCCTTGTTGCGGCAGCCAAAGGGATGGCCAACGGTTGAAGATATGGACCCGGTAATCCCGATGACAATGATTTTTGAACTGTTTGCAGAAATTGCCCAAGCACAATCACCAGCAGATAAGATTTATAAAATCAGCAACATGCGTGTTTTCCAATGGATGAACGTGGTTAAACCCTTTCAGGAAACGGTTATCGGAGCATGGAAAGATGAGGATACCGTTTACCTCAATTTAGAACGCTTTGCCAATGCAGAGGTAAAACTCTCACCTTTTTTAAACACAGCGCCAGACCATAGTTTTGATATTGGCGAAAAGTTAAATATAGACCGGACAACGGAACAAATTTATGATGCCCATATGTTTCATGGTCCGGCCTACCAGGGCATTAAAAAAATTGTAGCTGTTGGCCAAAAAGGCATTACCGGAATTATTGAAGCAGCAGAAGGTAAGGGCTCACTACTGGATAATGCCGGACAGCTTTTTGGCTTATGGTTACAGCTCACGCTGGAAAAAGACCGTATCGCCTTTCCTGTTAAAATACAGGAAATAGAATTTTTCGGCGAAATGGCCGATCAGGAAGGCACTTTTGAATGCACTTGTGTGCTGACAGATCTGAACGATGAGTTTGCCACGGCCGATATCGTCATGAAAAAGGCCGGCAAAACCTGGCTGATTATTTCGGGCTGGCAAAACCGGCGACTGGAAATAGACGAACCGCTTTGGAATGTATCCATGTCGCCACTACGCAACCGCTTATCTGAAGAAATTGCACCTGGGGTTTTCCTTTTCGGAAATGCCTATTCGAGAGTGGTATCATGGGATTTTATCCTGAAAAGATATTTCAACCAAACCGAAAAAAAATACCATAACAACCTTTTACCTAATAAAAGAAAAACGTGGATGATCAGCCGGGTAGCAGCAAAAGATGCAGTTAGAAATTTATTAAATACGGAAAAGCAACAGGCCTGCTACCCCATTACTTTCGAAATTTTTTCTGATGAGTTTCGCAAACCCTATGTAAAAGGCGGTTTAACTGAAGGAATACAGATTTCTATTGCCCATAAGGGAACAGATGCCGTTGGTATTGCCCGGTTTGATCAGGCCGTGGGAATAGACATAGAGACCATCGAAGAAAGAAGTCCTACCTTTTTCGACCTGGTTTTTAATGACCACGAACTCGAACTTTTAGCACAAAAAGATAAAAAGGAATGGGCAACCCGCTTCTGGGTAGCCAAAGAAGCATATGGCAAATTTTTAGGCAAAGGCTTACAGGGAAATCCCAAAGCTTATACCATAGAAAAAATTAATGGTGATGAACTCATCATTAATAACATCACAATCAAAACAATTCAACATCAAAACTATATCATCGGATGGACACTATAACGACTACAAAATTAAGCAGCGAAGAGATTTTCAATCTCATGAAAAAATTTATAACTGAAGTAATCGGAGAAGAATTTGTGGAGGAAATGGATATCACACCAGAAAGTTCCTTTACCAAAGATTTAGAAATGGACAGCATTGAGATTGTGTCCTTTTCAGAAAAAATCAAAGCTCATTTTGGCGATCAGATTGACTTTACGGGCTGGCTGTCATCAATGGATCTGGATCAATTGATCAATCTCAACCTGGGCATGATCATTTCTTACATCGAAGAATGCCAGTCTTAAGGATTAATAACAAATCTGTACATATTCAGGAGCTGAATCAAAACGCACCTGAAACCGTTGTGCTGGTGCATGGCATGTTCAGTAATTTATCGGTTTACTATTTCAACATCGCTCCTATTCTGGCTACGCATTTTCATGTAGTGCTGTATGATTTAAAAAGTCATGGCATGAGCGAGAAAACCCTGTCAGGTTATGATCTTGAAAGCATGACGAATGATTTAAAGTGCTTAATAGATGCACTGGACTTAAAACAGGTTTATTTAGGTGGCTATAGTTTCGGTGGATTAATTGCATTGAAAATGGCTATCCGATTTCCAAACCTGGTTAAAAAACTGGCGGTGATTGAAGCACCCGATCCCAGCGATGAAAAAGCCCGTGGCATCATTGAAGAATATAGCCGTGAGTTTCTGGAACATTATGTGGAAAATTTCACAGATACCACCAAAGTTAAAATGGGAAAACGGCAAATGGAAAAGAATCACCGCATGTATGAATACCTTTTTCATCAAACCTCCATTAAAGAAGATATGATTCTGGAGAAGGATTTTTTTGAGGATGGTGCCATTAATCAACTTGATCAGGATGTGCTATTACTTTACGGTTTGACATCAAATTGCCTTGATGCCGGTAAAAACTTAAATCAAAAAATTAAAAATTCATCGATTCAAATTGTTGATGGAGACCATAATATTCCAATACAGGAGCCACAACTCATTGGAGAGGCGCTATTAAATTTCTTTCAACAAAAATAAAAAAGCATTGATGCGTATGGCAAAATTTGTATTCATTGTACCTCCATTAACCGGTCACATTAACCCGACATTAAGCCTGGGTACTGTCTTGCTGGAACGCGGGCATGATGTTGGCTGGATTACTTTAGATCAATCATTGGGTGAAAAACTCCCTCCTGGTGGTGAGTTACTGCTCATCCAATACCACGAAAACGACCAGCAGAAAAAGGAAGCCGAAAAATATCTGGATCTCATTACCCAAAAAGTGGTTTACGGAATTGACAGTGTTAAGTTTCTGTATGAAGAGGTATTGATTCCCCTGAACCGACACAGTTACGAAGGTATTGCTGCCTTACTGGATGAATTTGAACCAGATCTTATCATCACAGATCATCAGATGTTTGCAGGCGCCATGGCTGCTTTCCATAAAAACTTACCTTACGCCACTTCCGTTACTGCGCCAGCGGCGATAAAAGTAATGGATGAATTGCCAAAAGTTCATGAATGGGAAGTGAATCAAATTACAGCTTTGCAACAGGAATTTGGTATTGAGCATTCAAAAAATCTCGCTACATCTGACCTCCTCACACTGATTTTTACGTCAAAAGAATTTTTCGGTGAAATGGAATTACCTGAACAATTTAAATTTGTGGGACCTGTTTTTAACCGTCGGCAAGTGGAAATCCCATTTAACTGGGAAGCTTTTCATGCCATTCGCCAACGCAGCATCCTAGTTAGTATTGGTACAACATTCGATCATGAACACAAGAAAAGCTTTTTTAGTAAAGTTGTCGAAGCATTTTCATCCCTGGATATTCATGTTATTGTTGTTTCTGATCCGGGTTTATTTGAGGCATGGCCGAAAAACTTTACCGTTCAAAAACAAGTCCCGCAGGTTAAATTATTGCCTTATGTAGCTGCAGTAGTTTGCCATGGCGGCCACAATACCGTTTGCGAAAGTTTAATGCATGGTCTCCCATTGGTGGTTATTCCGATTGCTTATGATCAAAGTCATGTTGCAGGACGCGTCGTTAGAGTGGGTGCAGGTGAACGCCTGAATTTTAATCGCTTTATAGCGAAACATCTTTTAGAAGCAGTAAATCTTGTACTTGAAAATCCATCATACAAAGATGCTGCCATGCAGATTAAACAATCTTTCACTCATGCAGGTGGAAACGAAACTGCTGCCGATTTATTGGAAAATGCACTTTTCAAAACAAGTAAAACACTTATCATAACCTAAATCCATATGTCTAAATTTCTATTTGTCGTTCCGCCTTTCTTTGGTCACATTAGTCCAACACTAAGCATTGGTGCAAGCCTACTGTCCCGGGGGCATGAAGTAAAATGGTTCGGAATCACTCCGCTGGCTCAAACTCATCTTCCGGAAGGTGGTGAATTTATCTATCCTGAGACAGATCTGCTCCCCTATGCTGATGAAATCAAACAGATCTTAAAACGTCAGGATGATGGCCCCGCCTGTTCCGGCCCGGAAGTGATGAAACTTGCCCTCGAAGAAACTTATGTTCCCTTTGCCCGGATGATGATGAAGGGCCTGAATAAATTTGTAGATGAATGGAAACCCGATGTTATCATTAACGACTGCATTACCTTTGCCGGTGCATTAAGTGCTCATTTGAAAGGCATTCCTTCAGTAACCACCACGCCGGTACCGCCGGATGTGATGGGTGATGCGGCAAAAAATACACCTAAAATATTTGAATGGCAGCAAAACCTGATTTTAGGCCTGCAGAAAGATATGGGCATTTATAGTGATCAAATCCATATCCATTCTCATCGGCTGAATTTAGTTTTCACTTCCCAGGCTTTTGCAGGTTTCGAGGAAAAACCACCACATATGCACTTTGTGGGCCCGGTAAAGGGTCGTCCAAACTCAGCCGAATTTGACTGGGATCGATTGGCCAAATCCACCACGCCAAAGGTTTTTGTGTCTTTAGGCACTTTACTGGTGGATATCCGCGCAGCATTTTTCCAGAAACTCATCGATGCTTTTGCTCATGAGCCCATTACCATCATTGCCGCAACCAATCCTGATATTTTCGAAGAATGGCCGGATAATTTTATTGTTAATGGCTTCGTTCCCCAGTCTGAACTCATGCCTTATATGGATGCTGTCATCTGCCACGGCGGCTTCAATACGGTAAACGATACTTTCACAAACGGGTTACCCATGCTGATTACTCCCATAGCCTACGACCATTTTCATACGGCAAAATTAATTGAGCAGGCTGGTTGTGGCATCAGCATCCGGTACAAACGGCTTCGAATTTCTGATTTAAGAAATACCGTTTTTGAACTATTGGAAAACCCCAAATATCGCGTGGCTGCTCAAAAAATAAGGGAAACATTTATCGAAGCCGGAGGAAACGATAAAGCAGTTGAACTACTGGAAGATTTTGCGAAAAACAACAGCGTTTTAGAACCAGCCTGATGCATCAGATGAAAAGGAAATTACTCTTCGGCGAAAGGATGCTCTATGGTGATGGAAAACATCCGTTTAATATGGTAATTGGGTTTAAAGTGAGCGGATCAATTAAGGAAATCAATGTTAATTTAGCACTTATCAAAGTGCAGCAAAAGCATCCATGGCTAAGGGCATCAATAACAATTGACAAAGATAAAAGACCATGGTTTACCACACATTCAGCTTCTTCATTTAAAGTAGAGGTACTTGTGGTCAATCGCATTAATGATGACGATTGGAAAAGGCAGTCTGAAACGGAATGGGCTAAACCCTTTGATGCGTCAAGATCGCCATTGTTCAGATTAACCTGGATAAAAGGTGAAGCGTTTTCGGAATTTTTACTCGTTTTTCACCATTGCCTTTGTGATGGTGCTGCAGGCCTTTCCATCCTGAGGGAGTTTCTTATATTACTCGATAATCCCGAAGCCGCAATCGGTGAGGAAATTGCGATTCAAAGCATGAATGATATTATTCCGCCAAAGGTGCTGAAAAGCTATCGAATGCGCACTAAAAATACCTTAATTGGTAAAATGGCAACACTGGCCTTATGGATGATGCCGATAAAAAAAGTTGCAGTAGACCGGAAGCGTGATTTTTTGATCCACTGGAAACTTGATGAGCAATTTACTACAGCCATTTTATTGTTCTGCAAAACACATGGTTTTACTGTGAATACGCTCTTAAGTGCAGTTGTGCTAAAGGCTTTTAAGGCAGTAATGGCAGATAAGTCTTTTAATAAAATTTCCCTTCCTGTCGATATCCGGAACCTAAATCCATTAATCAAAAAAGACCATGTTTTTGCTTTTGGTTTGATGATCGTGCTCTCTGCCAGTAATGTCGATAGTTTTATTGAGGGTGTGAAACAACTTCAGAAGGATGTAAACCGTAAGCTGGCGAAACTTGATCCTTATACGCTAATGATGATGATGGAGGCCTGTCACCCTGCCATAGCTAACTTTAGTAACCTCTTAAAATATGGCAAAACGAGTAATGATTGCATGTTTTCCAATTTAGGAAAGCTCGATATTCCGCATGAGTATGAAAACTTTCGATTGGAAACCATTTACAGTCCTTCTGTAATAGGTCCGTTAGGCAATACAACTACCATTCTGACATCAACATTTAGAAAACAGATGGACTTTTCATTTGTGGCAAGCGAAGGATATGTTTCCTTTAATAATGCCGAACGAATTAAGGAGAAAATGATTTCTCTTCTCAAAGAAAACATTGGATTATAGGATGATCAATATGAATAGAAAATTAATACTCGGTGAAAGAATCATGTATGTTGATCCGGTAACACCACTAAACTGTGTGTTCACGGCGAAAATACTGGGTGAGTTTGAGGAAGCAAATCTCAGGATAGCGCTCGACAAGATTCAGCGAAAGCATCCCTTGTTGAGGATGAATATTGAGCAGATAAATAAAACGCCACACTTCGTGCTTAATGAAAACATTGATAAAATTCCAATACGCGAAGTTGATTTTCATTCCGATCAGGATTGGCTCAGAGAATCGAAAACGGAGTGGTATAAATTATTTAACCAGCATCATAAACCACTGGCCAGACTGGTTTGGATTAAAGGTCACCAGGAATCAAACCTGATATTGGTATTACCGCATTGTATTTGCGATGGCAGTACGATTGTTAACCTGATGCAGGAATTATTGACACTCATTGACAACCCAAGTCACGAACTTTATCCCTATCCGTCATTTTCTTCCGTTAATGAATTACTACCAGATCATTACGTACCTGACCATTATCTAAAACGCAAAACTTTTGCTGCACTCGGCAGATTATTTTTTCTCTTCAAGCAAACCTCTGAAAAAAGATTGAACCAGAATAATTATGCAATTAACTGGAAGTTGGATAAAGAAGAAACCATTTTTTTTATCAAAAAATGTAAAGCTGAAAACACAAGTGTGCATGCTGCCATCTGTGCCATTTTTATAGCTGTTTTTAAGGTATTGAAGAATGATAAGGCACATGGGAAAGTAATTTGCCCCGTAGATATCAGGCGTTTTATTCCCGAAATTAAAGCCGATACCATGTTTGCATTTGCCCCAATTGCAGAGCTGAAGGTTCGGAAAAATGATGGTGATGTTTGGGAAAATGCCAGAATGTTAAAAGCAGATCTCGACAAAAAAGTCAGCGAAATGAATGTACCGCATCTGCTGCATGTGAGTGAATCTTTCCATCCGCTTGTAAATAAAATGATCGGTTTTCTACGGTCTACAAATGGATCCCATGATATTACGCTAAGCAATATGGGTTTGTTAAATATTAAACAAGATTACAAAAATTTTAGTGTGGAAACCATCTACAGTCCTACAGTTGCCTTCCCCTGGAAGAACGCAAACACACTGGTTGTCAGCACTTTCAATAATCAACTTGACTTTTCTTTAATGTCTGATGAAAATTTCCTGACCGCATCTGATGCGATGTGGATTAAGAAAAAAGTACTCGAAATGATGACTACTCACCATAATTCCCTTGCCAGTGCCTGATTTTGCAACAAATCATAAATTACGCTGGCGAAAATTCGTGAGGAAAACGTTATTGATCTATTTAATTCCGAATGTTACATTGAATACCGTGATTCCATATTTTGCGCTTAGCACGCAATCGTCAGTACATCTATTTACCGGTGAGCAAAACCTTGCCCGCTTTATATTGCCGATGTCTTTACTTCTTCCTTTTCTGATAACGGTGGATGTTTTTAAAAAGATAAAAGCATTACAGCATACTGAAGGTTTGCATTTTGAATGCAATAAGATACTAGAGGGAAAGATGAAGATGTTTAAGTTAGCAGGACTACATAGCCTATACACTATTTTGGCCATTCTATCTGCCCTGATGTTCATCCACTTTAGCTTTCCTGCAAATTTCGATTTCGGGATCATGACATCGGCTTTGTCAGCTGGTATATTGGCCGGATTTTACTCCATCACCTTTTTTTATTTATCCGTTAAGAAAATCCGGGAAGTGCCTTAATGTGAAAAGCATTCTGAACGATCACTAAACAACTAACTACCTGCAAAACAAAAAGCTTTAAGGAAGATGAGTCAGATCATTCTTTCTTAAAGCTTTTCTTGAAATTCTTTTTCAGCTGATTTTTTTTGAGTCAGCCGCCAGAATTATAAATTTTTCACAATTGCTTCATCTAATGGTTTGGTTTTAGAACGGAAACGGTGTACCAGTTCTCCTTTTTCATTAATCAGGAATTTTTCAAAGTTCCATTTGATATCGCCCTGCTCCTCTGTATTGGTTTGGGAAGTCAGGTATTTAAATAACGGACTGATATCATCACCCTTTACACTTGTCTTTTCTGCCATTAAGAAGGATACATTGTACTTACCTGTACAGAATTCTTTAATTTCGGCATTGGTAGAAAATTCCTGCCCGCCGAAATTACCAGCCGGGAAGCCAATTAACACCACTTTTTTACCATACTGTTTCTGAAGTTTTTCAAGGTCTTCATATTGAGGAGTAAAGCCACATTTTGAAGCCGTATTCACTATCATAATTTTTTTACCTTTAAATTTAGATAGTTTTACTTCCTTGCCATCAATGGTTTTAAAGCTGAAATCATAAACATTTTTTGGAGGGTTCGGAACCAAAAAGTTCAATAGGATTAAGATTGTGCTGATCATCGTTTTTTATTTTTATTTACGAATATAGGCACAAAAAGTTTGCTTAAACGTAATGTTCCTGTAATAATGTAAATGATCATTTTTCTTTCACCCTTGCAAGATAGCAAAACGAATAGCTTTCTGCTTTCTGAAAATAATGATTAGCCTCACTTCTTAAATTTGAAAAAAAATCGTATAAAATTCCCTGCATGTTTTGATTTATGCTTTAATTATAGCTTTATTTGCACAAAATCGTATTTCATGGCTAAAAACTTATTAATCGTCGAGTCACCCGCAAAAGCTAAAACCATAGAGGGCTATTTAGGAAAAGATTTCCTTGTGAAATCAAGCTACGGCCATATCCGGGATTTGGTTAAAGGCGACATGGCCATTGATATTAAAAACAATTTTGCCCAGACCTACGAGGTACCAGCTGATAAGAAAAGCATGGTGGCCGAACTTAAAAAATTAGCAAAGGAAGCCGAAATGGTCTGGCTAGCATCCGATGAGGACCGCGAGGGAGAAGCCATTTCCTGGCACCTGTTTGAGACTTTAGGCCTGAAAGAAGAGAAAACCAAAAGGATCGTATTTCATGAAATTACTAAACCTGCCATTTTAAAAGCCATAGATAGTCCGAGAAGTATTGATTACAACTTAGTTAATGCGCAACAGGCTCGTCGTGTTTTAGACCGGTTGGTAGGTTTTGAACTGTCACCGGTACTATGGAAAAAAGTAAAACCTTCCCTTTCAGCAGGTCGGGTTCAATCCGTAGCGGTGCGTTTAATTGTTGATAGAGAAAGAGAAGTTCAAAACTTTAATGCTTCAGCAGCCTTTAAAATTACCGCACAGTTTTCTACGGGCAAGGGCAAAGAAATAGTTAAAGCTGAACTGCCACAACGTTTCGATAGCGAGGCGGAAGCAGAAAAGTTTTTACAGGATTGTGCAACAGCAAAATTTGACATTACCAGCCTGGAAACCAGACCAGCGAAACGTAATCCTGCTGCCCCATTTACCACTTCAACCTTACAACAGGAAGCATCCAGAAAATTGGGTTTCTCCGTAGCCAGAACCATGCAGGTGGCGCAGAGATTGTATGAAGCCGGTAAGATTACGTATATGAGAACGGATTCGGTAAACTTATCTGATACCGCCTTATCTGCTGCTGAACAAGAAATAAAATCGGCCTATGGTAACCAATACCACCAGCCAAGAAAATATAAAACGAAATCTGCAGGTGCTCAGGAGGCTCACGAAGCCATCCGCCCAACTTATTTCGACAGACACACTGTTGACGGTGATATTTCTGAGAAACGTTTGTACGATTTGATCTGGAAACGTTCCATTGCTTCACAAATGAGCGAGGCATTATTTGAAAAAACCACTGCACAAATCACCGCATCTACCAGAAAAGAACATTTGGTTGCCGAAGGTGAAGTATTAAAATTTGATGGTTTCCTGAAAGTTTACCTGGAATCTACCGATGATGATGAGAGTGAAGAAAAAGAAGGTGGTGCCATCCTCCCTCCGTTAGCAAAGGGCCAGGAGTTATTTTTAAATGAAATGCAGGCTACGGAACGTTATTCTCGTCCGCCGGCAAGATATACAGAAGCCAGTTTAGTTAAGAAATTAGAAGAACTGGGTATTGGCCGTCCATCTACTTATGCACCAACCATTTCTACCGTTCAGAACCGCGGTTATGTGGTTAAGGAAGACAGAGATGGCAAACCGCGTAAATTTACCGCAATTGTTTTAAATAACGGAACGGTTAAAAAAGAAATTAAATCTGAAATTTCAGGTGCTGAAAAATCAAAACTTTTCCCAACTGATATTGGCGAAGTTGTAAATGATTTCCTGGTTGAACACTTTAAAGGTATTGTCGATTTCAATTTTACAGCAAATGTAGAAAAGGAATTTGATGAAATTGCGCAGGGTTTACAGGAATGGACTAAAATGCTCCACTCCTTCTACAATCCATTCCACTTAGAAGTTGAAAACACTTTAGAAACCGCGGAACGTGCCACTGGTGAACGTTTATTGGGTACAGATCCGGCTACGGGCAAAAATGTATATACTAAGGTTGGTAAATTCGGTCCGCTGGTTCAGATTGGCGAACAGGATGACGAAGAAAAACCACGTTATGCCAGCTTAATGCGTAATCAGTCTGTCGCCACCATCCAGCTGGAAGATGCCCTTGAATTGTTTAAACTTCCGTTTTCGCTTCCTGACTTCGAAGGTAAAGAAGTGATGATCGGCGTAGGTCGTTTCGGCCCCTATGTAAAATGGGGAGAGAGCTTTATTTCATTGCCTAAAAATGAAGATCCCCTATCTGTTACCTACGACAGGGCAGTGGAAATTATTCGCGAGAAGATGGATGCGGATGCACCAATTGCGCATTATCAAGGCTTAGGTGTTACGAAGGGAAAAGGCCGTTTCGGACCATTTATCAAATGGAATGATTTATTCATCAATATTCCTGCAAAGGGCTATGATTTTGATAATTTATCTCAGGAAGATATTGAAACCCTGATTAATAAAAAGGTGGAGAAAGAAGCAAACCGCTTTATCAAAACCTGGGATGCGGAAAAAATTTCGATTGAAAATGGCCGTTGGGGACCATTTATCCGCTTCGGTAAGTTAATGCTTAAACTGAGAAACAACGAGGCTACCAAACAAAAATATACGCCTGAAGAATTAGCAGATATTGATTTGGAAGTGGTTAAAAAAATGATTGTTGAGCAGGTGCCTAACGCATTTGAAACCAAGAAAAAAGCACCGGCAAAAAAGAAAGCACCAGCTACGAAAAAAGCCGTTGCGAAGAAAAAATAGATCAGGATTAAATTTACATGCTATTATTCTATCATTCAAAATTTCAATTATTCCATCATTAAACATTCAATCATTAAAAATTGAAAGCAGATTTACCAGAAAATATAGTTGAAGATATCGCAATGGCCGTTGTACTGATGAGCGAAACGCCGGAAGTTAAAAACTGGACTGTCTATTTGGTTAACTTAAAAAATGAGCCGATTACCAATGTGTTGATCAGCTCTAAAGGTTATGGCGAAAAAGATGGCAAGCAGGTTAAAACTTCTGTTTTGCGACATTTCATCGGCGATATGGCTGCACAGGACTTTAAAGGTGTAGAAGCCATTGATCCGGAAGTTTTTGGCTTAACCAACGAATACTGGCTGAGTTATTATATAGGTTCTACCATCTATGATAAGAAGTTTATCTTTCTTCCGGAAAGCATCATTGATACCAATCTGATTAAAATCCCATTGGTGAATAGACCGGGAGTAATGATTAAATAAAAAGTAAAAGAATGAGGGTGTAGGAGGTTATCGATTAATGGAAAATAGCCAGGTATCAGGACTTTAGACGCTAACGTTAATTAAAGCACCTAAAACTGTAAACTAAAGGACTCAAGACTCCGAACTCTAGACTCAAGACTAATTAAGGCACCCAGGACTCAAGACTCCAAACTCAAGACTAAACTAAGGCACTTTAACTGCTTGCCTGCCCAGCAACTTCCACCCTGCCTTTTCTTTAGACCAGATGAGCAGGATATAAAGATTTACACTGCCCTTAATGCCCTTATCATTTGTTTGCGCCATCAATTTATGACGAACCAGTGCTGTATTACCTTGGACGATGGTTTTAGGATCAGCTATTATGATATCATCTAAAAAATCTGATTCACCAGAAAGTAATGAATGCATAAACTCCTGCTTATTTTGAATTTTTCCGCTAGAATGGCCGTAACTCAGATTGTTTAAAAGCAGCTGATCCAATTTAGTGCTATCTGGCGTAACCATTAACGCTAATAATTTGCTTACCGCCTGATCAACCTCCTTTTCAGCATTTTTTTGTTGCGCAAAAGAGCTAACAGCGACAAACATCAGGCATCCAAAAATCAATATTCTTTTCATTATATCTGGTTTAGGAGATTTAAGATGTAAACATATCTAAATCATCCTATATCAACAAATAGAAAAAGGAATAAACATTTTATGTGTTAAGTATTGATTGGCATTTAATGATTACATTCATTGATGATAAAACTGAAACAATCAAGACTATTAAAAGCTACAGAATCATTCTAATTGCGTCTTACTTTTCAACATCATTCTTTTTCAGCTGAATTTTATTTAATTTCCTCCACCTAAAACATTATTCCAAAATGGAGCAACCATCTACCTACCAATCATCATCCAAAAAGAAATTCATTTTTATAGGTCTCTTAGCAGTTTCTATTGCGGCAATCATCTTTATTTATTTCCGCCACAAGAAAAAATCAAATGACGACAATCAGGCCTATGCCAAATACATCGAGGCATATACCTCCGGTACAATATCTAAAAAAAGTTTCATCCGTATTCACCTGGCGAATGCAGCAACGGGCATGCAGGATTTGGGAAAGGCAGACTCCCGGGAGTTGTTCGATTTCTCGCCATCTATTTCTGGAAAAACTTATTGGATTGACCCACAAACGGTCGAATTCAGGCCGGATGAAAATCTGAAACCAGGCAAGGAATACGAAGCAAGCTTCAAATTATCAGAAGTTTCTGCAACGGAAAAAGGACTGGAAGATTTTGATTTTGAATTTAAGGTGATTACACCTGGCATCATGCTTACGCAGAATGGCCTGGTGTCTCAAAACAATACTTCGCTGGAGTATATGAAACTGACAGGCGAAGTGGCGACAGCAGATGCAGAGGAAACCGCGAAGATTGAAAAAGTCATTACCCTTGATTTTGACCAGAAATTAAAAATAAAATGGCAGCACGATCCTGCAAAAAACATATCAAAATTTACGGTCGACAGCATCAAGAAAAAAGCAACAGATCAAACCCTTAAATTAGATTGGGACGGTGATGAATTGGATGCAGAACAGAAAGGTAAAGAAGAAATCCGCATACCTGCTTTAAATAAGTTTGAAATTCTGGATATGAAAGCCATTCAGGGCGAAGAAGACTATGCCCTGGTACAATTTTCTGAACCCATTAGTGTAGGTCAGGATTTAACAGGTATGATTGCGCTTGGAAATTTAAGTGATTTAAGGTTTACGATAGATGCCAGCCAGGTAAAGGTGTATGCTGCAGAAGAACTCAAAGGAAATTACACGTTAAATGTGAACAACGGCGTTGAGAATATTAATGGCAAAACATTAATGGGCGGTAAAACTGCCAATTTGGTTTTTGAAGATAAATTACCCGCCGTAACCATTGCAGGTGCAGGTACAATTCTACCTAATTCAAGCAAACTTGTACTGCCTTTTGAAGCCATTAACCTTAAGGCTGTAGATGTGACTGTCATTAAAATTTATGAAAACAATATTCCGCAATTCTTTCAGAGCAATAGTTACCGGGATGGAAACGAGCTCAGAAGGGTAGCTAAACCTATTCTGCAGAAAACCATTCGCCTGGATGAAGACAAATCTTTAAACCTGCATAAAAAGAATCGGTTTACGCTTGACTTAGATAAGATGATCCGTACGGAACCTGGTGCCATGTACCGGGTAACCATCGCGTTCAGAAGGGAATACAATGCGTATAACTGTAAAGCCAATGATGAAAAAGAGGAAAGCGATGGTGAGGATAGCTATTATGGTGAGAACGAAGGATATGGTGAAAAAATTGATGAGGATGACGATTTCTGGCAACGCTATAATAACTATTATCCTACCAATTACCGCTGGAATGATAAGGATAATCCTTGTACGCCATCTTTTTATACCAATCAGCGTTGGGTAAGCAGAAACTTACTGGCTTCGAATATCGGCTTGGTTGCAAAAAGAGGAAATGATAACAGCATGCTGATTGTGGCAACAGATTTGTTAACTGCCAAGCCATTAAGTGGTGTCGATTTGGAGTTGATGGATTACCAGAAGCAGGTCATTTTTACAACGAAGACAGATGGTGATGGCTTTGCGCGTTTTGACTTAAAACGCCAGCCTTTCTTGTTGATTGCCAAAAACGGTTCTGAACGTGGATATTTAAAACTGGATGACGGCAGTTCGCTCCCGTTAAGTCGTTTTGATGTAAGTGGTGATGTAGTGCAAAGTGGTTTAAAAGGATTTATTTATGGAGAACGCGGTGTCTGGCGACCTGGAGATAGTTTGTTTGTCTCTTTCGTACTGGAAGATAAACTCAAAAAACTACCGGCCAATTATCCGGTTACCATGGAATTTTATAATCCAAAAGGGCAATTGTATAAACGTCTGATTAATGGCAAACCGTTAAATGGTTTTTACACTTTCAAAACGGCAACCGAAAATACAGCACCAACCGGGAACTGGATGGCGAAAGTGAAGGCTGGCGGTGCAACTTTTACCAAAACCCTCAAAATTGAAACGGTTATGCCAAACCGGTTAAAGATTGATTTCAATGTAGGCAACAGGCCTTACCTTACCACCGGAACTTCCGCTGCTACCCTATCGGCTAAGTGGCTGTTCGGAGCAGTTGCTCAGAATTTAAAGGCCAAAGTGGATGTTAACCTGAATACCACAGAAACTAAATTCAAAGGTTTTGAAGGCTTTAGCTTCGATAACCCTACGGTTAACTTTGAATCGCAGGTGAAAACCATTTTTGAAGGCACACTAAATGCTGCAGGAAGCGCACAGGTGAATACCAATTTAAATGAAAACAACACCGCCCCTGGTGTTTTGAGGGCTAATTTTACTACAAAGGTTTTTGAACCGGGTGGGAATTTCAGTATTGATAATTTTAGTATTCCTTATCACGTATATAAGAGCTATTTGGGTATTCGTCCGGAAAAAGGAGATAAACTCAGTGGCATGCTGGTTACCGGCAAAGACCATAAAATTGAAATTGTAAATGTAAATACAGATGGAAAATTGCTTTCTGGCAGTAAAACCGTTCAGGTAGAACTGTATAAAACACAATGGCGCTGGTGGTGGGAACAGGATGATCAGTATACCTACGCCAACTTTACGCAAAATCAATACAACAAGCTGGTAGAAACACACCAGGTAAACCTCTCAAATGGAAAAGGCAGCTGGAATTTAAGAATTAATGAACCGGAATGGGGTCGGTATTTAATTTTAGTTCGGGATGCAAATGGTGGTCATGTAACCGGAAAATCTGTTTACGTGGATTGGCCGGGATGGGCACAGCGCGAACAGGGTTCAAATCCAACAGAGGCCTCTATGTTATCATTCACCGCAAATAAAGAGAAATTTACGGTTGGTGAAGACATCACCTTAACCATTCCTACTGCCGAAAATGGCAGGGCATTGGTATCTATTGAAAATGGAAGCCGGGTTTTAAAAACCTTCTGGATTGATACCAAAGCCGGACAAACACAATATAAATTTAAGGCAGAGAAGGAAATGGCACCCAATGTTTTCGCAAACATTACATTGTTACAGCCTCATGCACAAACGGTTAATGATTTACCGATCCGGATGTATGGTGCGATTCCAATTTTGGTGGAAGATCCACAAACCATTTTGAAGCCTACTATTAAAATGCAGGATAAGATTAAACCTGAAACGGAAAACACCATTACCGTTGGAGAACAGAATGGAAAGGCCATGACCTATACCATTGCACTGGTTGACGAAGGCTTACTGGATTTAACACGTTTCAAAACGCCGGATCCACATGGTGCATTCTATGCCCGTGAAGGATTAGGTGTTAAAACCTGGGATTTATTTGATTATGTTTTAGGTGCATGGGGTGGAAACCTGGAAAGAATTTTAAGTATTGGTGGAGATGGCAGTATCAATAAAAACCTAAATCCGGCAAAGGCTAACCGATTTAAAGCCGTGGTTAAATATATGGGACCATTTACGATCGGTAAAGGTGAAAGCAAAACCCATAAATTCAAATTGCCACAATATATTGGTGCCGTAAGAGCAATGGTTGTAGCCGGACAGGATGCAGCTTATGGCTTTGCAGAAAAATCAGTTCAGGTGAAAAAGCCTTTAATGGTTTTAGCAACATTGCCACGGGTAATTGGTCCGGGTGAAACCTTTACCTTACCGGTTACCGTTTTTGCAACAGAAAAAAATCTGAAAAATGTTTCTGTTCAGCTTCAGGCAAGTAACCTGATTGTTCAGGGTACCAATAAACAACAGCTTTTCTACAAGCAAACTGGAGAGCAAATGGCTTATTTTGAAGTAAAAGCTCCGAATACAATTGGCATTGCTAAAGTAAAAGTTATTGCACAAAGTGGTGGTGAGCGAACTGACTATGATGTGGAAATGGATATTCGAAATCCAAACCCTTATGTAACCAATGTGGTATCTGCGACCGTTCAACCTGGTCAGAAATGGGCGGTAAATTATGCCCCTATCGGGATGACCGGAACAAATTCAGGTGCACTTGAGGTATCTTCTATCCCATCGATTGACCTGAAGAAACGCCTGAGCTATCTCATTCAATATCCACATGGATGCATTGAGCAAACTACGTCAGGTATTTTTCCGCAATTGTATTTAGATCGGTTAAGTCCGTTGAATGAGCAACAAAAAGCCATGACGGAGAAAAATATTAAAGCTGGAATTAACAGAATAAAAGGATTCCAAACCACTGATGGTGGGTTATCTTACTGGCCTGGCGAAGGAAATGCAGATGAATGGGGCAGTAATTATGGTGGCCACTTTTTGGTTGAAGCACAAAATGCAGGCTACACCTTACCTGTCGGATTGCTGGAAGATCTGCTGCGTTATCAAAAAACAAAAGCGGCTAACTGGGCACCTAACAGCAATAATTTTTATGGTGGAGATTTATCTCAGGCTTATCGCTTGTATATGCTCGCACTTGCAAAAAAACCAGAAATGGCTGCGATGAACAGGTTAAAAGCATTCGAATACTTATCCGTTTCAGCAAAATGGCGCCTGGCTGCTGCTTATAAATTGGCCGGACAAAATGATATTGCCCAAAGCATGATTCGTGGATTAGACACTTCCATCCAGCCATACAAACAGTTAGGAGGAACTTATGGCTCCGATGTTCGTGACGAGGCAATGATCCTGGAGACGTTAACGCTGCTTGGTCAAAAAGCCAGGGCAGGAAGCTTGTTGCAACCCTTAGCAGCCAAATTAGGCGAAAACTCCTGGTATAGCACGCAAACCACTGCATACAGTTTACTGGCTATTGCCAAATTCTGTGGTACCAATCAATCATCGAATAAATTACAATATCAATATGTTTTAGACGGAAAAACCGCAGCAGTTAATTCTGGTCAGTATTTAACCAGCACGGCAGTAAACTTTAAAGGAAATACGGCCTCTGTTACTAATAATGGTAAAAACGTAGTATTTGTACGTTTGGTTTTGGAAGGACAACCTGTCGCAGGTCAGAATAATTTCTTACCAAACCGACCTGAGGTATTGGACATGAACGTAATTTACAAGCGTTTAAACGGAAAGGTTTTAGATCCAACGACATTGAAACAAGGGACCGATTTTTATGCTGAAGTAACGGTTAAGAATCCGGGAAGAATGGGATATTATGAGCAAATGGCTTTAACGCAGATTTTCCCATCCGGATGGGAGATTATCAACTCCAGGGTCAATGATAATCAAAGCATCCTGGCCTCCTCTCCTTTCACTTATCAGGATATTCGGGATGACCGCGTTTTCACTTACTTTAACATTCGTGAAAATGAAAGTGTAGTCTATAAGGTATTGCTTAATGCTTCTTATTTAGGGAAATATTATTTATCAGCCGTTCAGTGCGAGGCCATGTATAATATTGATATTTCAGCAACGCAAGATGGTAAATGGGTGCAGGTAGTGAAATAGCCTGTTTCATTTATTCCTATCTTCAAACCTCACAGGTTTTAAAAACCTGTGAGGTTTCTAATTTTATAAAATAGTATGTATAAAACACCAAAAGCATTTCTTATCACAGATATCATTTGCATCATCTTGCTGTTGGTGTTTTTATTGCTTTTACCTTCAAAACTTTTTAAATCTCCAACCTCTTTTGTGGTAGAGGCCAGTAATGGAAATCTACTGAGTGCAGCCATTGCCAGCGATGGCCAGTGGCGTTTTCCAGTGGCTGATTCTGTGCCTGTAAAATTCAAGGATTGTATTATTGCATTTGAAGATAAACGATTTTACAATCATTTTGGTGTTGATTTCCTCGCCATGAGCAGAGCCATGCGGCAAAACTTTCGGGCAAAAAGTGTAGTGAGTGGTGGCAGTACCTTAACCATGCAAGTGATCAGATTATCAAGAAAAGAAGATAGAAACATATGGCAGAAGATTTATGAAATGATCCTCGCCTTCAGGCTGGAACTCAAATATTCCAAACAGGAAATTATTGGTTTATATGCTGCCAACGCACCTTTCGGTAGCAATGTAGTTGGATTGGAAGCTGCAAGCTGGCGTTATTATGGCCGTAATGCAAAAACACTCTCCTGGGGTGAAATGGCTACCTTAGCTGTTTTACCCAATAGCCCGTCATTGGTTCACCCCGGAAAAAATTCAAACCGGTTAATCAAAAAGCGAAATGATTTATTAGATAGGTTAGCAAAGCTTAAGTATATAGATCAGGGAACGGCAAACCTGTCAAAGCTGGAACCTATTCCTGGAAAGCCCATGCCCCTGCCACAAAATGCGCCGCATTTGCTAAATCGATTCAAGGCAGAAAGAGCGAGTTTGGAAATTAATTCTACCCGAATTACCACAACGCTGAATGAGGATATACAACTTAAAGTGAACGCCATTCTAAAACGCTATAATAATCGTTATCGTTCAAATGACATCAATAATATTTCTGCATTAATTCTTGATGCCAAAACCGGTACGGTGGTCAGCTATGTAGGTAACATTTATCAACCTGAAAATACAGAACTGCTTAGTCATGTAGATATGATCAAAGCATCAAGAAGCCCGGGAAGCACTTTAAAGCCATTGCTCTACGCCAGTATGTTAAACGATGGCTTTATTCTGCCGCACACCCTGATTCCGGATGTGCCCACGCAAATTGCTGGTTATTCCCCTCAAAATTATGATTTGGGTTATGATGGTGCCATTGCCGCCGATAAGGCTTTAAGCCGCTCATTAAATATACCAGCAGTGAAAATGCTGCAGCAATATAAGTATGAAAGGTTTTACGATAAGCTTAAAAAACTTGGGATCGGAACATTAAATCAACCGGCAGATCACTATGGTTTATCTCTTATTTTAGGCGGCAGCGAAGTAACCATGTGGGATCTGGCAAATACTTACATGGGGATGGTGAGAACTTTGAACCATTTTAATGCCTATAAGGGATTATACGACCCTAATGATTATAAGCAAGCAACCTATTATCATCCTAAGAAAGATCCTGACAAAGATTATGAACGTAACTCTTTTTTAGATCATGGAGCTATTTGGGCAACATTTAATGCTATGGAAGAAGTCATGCGTCCGGGCGATGAAGGCTTATGGGAACAATTTTCTTCATCGCAAAGAGTAGCCTGGAAAACAGGTACAAGCTTTGGCTTTCGCGATGCCTGGGCATTAGGCTTAACGCCCAGTTATGTTGTTTGTGTGTGGGTGGGCAATGCAGATGGAGAAGGCAGGCCAGGTTTAGTAGGCATAGAAGCTGCCGCTCCGGTTTTATTTGATCTGTTCAGGTTATTGCCTAATGGAAAATGGTTTGAAACACCTAAAACAAAACTTAAAAAAATCAAAGTGTGTAAGCAAAGCGGTTACAAGGCCGGAGAATATTGTCCCGATGTGATAGAAGATTGGGTACCAGTTGCCGGAGAAAAAACCGCTGTTTGTCCCTTTCATAAAATTATTCATTTAGACAAGACCGGAACTTATCGTGTTACTGATCAATGTGAAAGTGTAACCAGCATGCAGCATAAAAGCTGGTTCATTCTTCCCCCGGCTATGGAGTATTATTACCGGATTAAAAACAGTGACTATAAAAATTTGCCACCTTACCTTCCTGGTTGTGATCTATCCGGTGGAAATAATGTGATGGAGCTCATCTATCCAAAAAATGGCGCTTCAGTTTATATTCCGCTTGAATTAAATGGAACACGGGGAAAAATCGTTCTAAATGCAGCACATCGAAATCAAGGTTCTAAAATTTACTGGCACATAGATCATGAATATATCGCTACCACCACCAATTATCACCAATTGGCTGTTAGTCCGCCGCCAGGAAAACATACACTGACTTTGGTAGATGAAAATGGAGAAAGACTGGTGCAGGTTTTTACAGTGATGGATAAAGATAAAAAGAAATAGCGAGGTTATATCTTGGGAAGTTTTAACTGCAAAAAAAGAAGATTTCCGCAAAGAATAAAAAATTAGGCCGGTTATTTTTTCACCACAGGATGGTAAAGAGATTTACACAGCGCACACCAAGAACTTGTAAAAGAAATAAAATTTGAGCTCGATACGCGCTATATCTCCGTTTGCTTCACCACCAATTCCCGCACCACTGTTCCATAAACGATCAGGTATTGCGCTAACATATAGCTGGCCATGATTAGTATGCCTGCCTGCGGAATAAGCCTGCTAAACTTATTAACTGCCAATACACTATCTGATAAAAGAAAGAGTAATGCACCCATCAACACCAACTTAAAACTACTTAAATTCACTTTCCCATAACGGTTAAGTGCCATAATCGCCATGAATGTAATGATGATGGCATACATTAAAATAGCAAACTGCCAGGCACCAAGATGAGGTTGTAAGTAAAAGAATAAGCCCATACAGAAGATAATTAATGCACCTGCACCCCACAAAAAAAACGGACTTCTAAACTCTGGATTAGATTTATGATCAAGTGTAAAAGCCCTGATATAGAAGATGTGACAAAGCAGAAATGCAAACAGTCCATAATTAAAAAAGCGTCCATTCCCTGCTGGTAACATTAAAAAAATATCACCAGCCAAACTGAAAATTAATCCTGTAAATATTCTTTTATGGAAACGGCCTTTAAGATGAGTAGCTACATACAACCAAATCAATAATATCATTATGATGAATGGTTTAGAAACTTGGCTCAACAAAATATGTCCTGCTGTTTCTGCATACAACTGAACAAGATATACTAATGAAAAAATGAAGGCAAAAAGTTTAGTTTTCATTAAAATTTACGAATTGAAGAACAAATTTAATGTTAATACTTAATGCCAGGAAATGGTAATGAAGGTATTCTGGTTAGCAAACCTGGCGAAGTTTTTTTGCCTTAATCTCGCCGCCCTCCTGAAGTCCAAAAATTAACATTAAAAATTCATCAGTTTCCTGAATGGCAATATTAACCACCACACCTGATAATCCACTTTCATCACTTATAGTATCACCCACCTTAATTTCCAGTAGTGTTGATGTTGGAATGTTATCATTTAAAACAGTCATGATATTGATATATTTATATAAATTAATTTGTCGGTAAAACAAGCTTAATGAGCTACATTTTAAATTTCACAGGAAAATAAAATATTCTTTAGGCCAGCTTCCCCTTAAACGCTGGCAAAATTGAACATATTTTTAATAAGGCAAAGCATTAATCGTAAAGAAATTTGGTTTTCTTGACAAGCCAGTGAGACGGCTTTTGAGAAAAATGCACCAACACCGTTTTACAGCGAGATCGAAAACGAAATGTATTTTAAGCTAAAGGCCTTCACAAAAATGAATGGCCTTTAGCAAAATATTGTATTAAACGGTTAAAAGTGAGGGCTTCTCATGGTAGGTTCTCCATAGCAGTTCACCAAATAAGGTGTTCGACCAGGCAAACCAGTCACGGGTAAATTTAGCCGGATTGTCTTTATGAAAAGATTCGTGCATAAAACCTTTGCCGGCATGAGTTTTTTGTAAAGTACTGATACAATATTTGATTTCTGCATCATCTTTTGATGTTAATGCCCTCATCGTAATGCTCATTGGCCAGATCATATCCTGACCAACATGTGGTCCGCCTATTCCTTCAGCAGCAGTACCCTTAAAAAAGTATGGATTATCTTTAGACAACACAAATTTCCTTGTGTTTTGATAAATCGGATCATCGGCACTCATCGCACCAAGATAAGGCAAACTTAACAAGCTGGGTACATTAGCATCATCCATCAAATAATTACTTCCAAAACCATCGGTTTCAAAAGCGTAGATTTTGCCATATTTTGGATGCGCCACAATTGCATGCTTTTGCAAAGCCGCATTTACCTCATCCGCCAGATTAAGCAAATTGCTTTCCAAAGTTTGATCACTTTGAAGTGCCTTAATCATTTCAGCTGCTTGCTTCAGACTGGATACGGCAAAGAAATTTGAAGGTATTAAAAATGGAAAAATGGTTGCATCATCACTTGGGCGAAAGGCCGAACAAATCAATCCTACCGGATTTACGGGAAAACCATATCCAGCCATTGGTAGTGAATCTGTTGGTTTGTTGGTTTCACGTTGAAAATGATACGGGCCGTGATCCGTTTTACGTTGCTGCTCTTTAAAGGTTTTTAGAATGGTTTCTATACCCTTCTTCCAATTGGCATCAAATGGTGCTTTATCACCTGTTTTTTTCCAATAATGATAAGCTAAACGAATGGGATAACATAACGAATCGATTTCCCACTTACGCTCATGTACACCTGCCTGCATGGCGGTATCATCTGTTTTCCATTCACCAACTTTATTGGCATCGCCATAAAAAGCATTGGCATAAGGATCTTTCAGCACACATTTCGTTTGATGATTGATCACTCCGGCAATTAATTTCTTAAGGGCTTCATCTTCATTTACGAACTGTAAATATGGCCAAACCTGAGCCGAGCTGTCCCTTAACCACATGGCATCTATATCTCCGGTGATCACATAAGTATCCGGACGACCATTTTTTTCTGAATAATAAACGGTAGTATCTAATGTATTCGGAAAGCAATTTTCAAATAGCCAGACCAGCTCAGGATTTTTAACCTTCGACTGGAAAGTTTTTATAGCATCATCTACAGCTTTACTTTGAAAATGCCTTTTTCCTGCCGGAACGCGAACTACCGGAAACGCCGGAGCAAAGTCTGCGGCAAACGAAAACTTGGACGCCACTACTCCTGCTCCAAGCAAGCCTGTATTTTGAATAAATGTTCTTCTTTTCATTAATTTATATTTTTACGATTTGGTTAAATTTAAAGTCGCCAGCCGGGCATATATTTCCAGTATTCCGGCTTGCTGCAACAAATTTTTATCAGTTTCCTTTCCTAAAAGATTTCTTTCATCACGTTCCGTTTTCCAAACACGTTCTGCATCATTAATGAAGAATGCCAGACGTGATGCATTTTTTTCAACGGAATACAGCGCGAGGTAACCTCTAAGTAAAACAGCATTAAACCAGTAATGATCCGGCAGTTTTCCATTTTTATAAAATCGTTTTTCGGCAGCAGTGGCAATAAATTTTGCTTCTTTGAGGTATTTTTCATCCTTTGTGATTTTATATAGCAGCACATTCGATTCCAGCATCGTACCCGTATTGTAAGTGTAGGTAGCAGAATCTATTTTTAAAGATGAAACCTTTATGGCATCATAATAAATACCATCAGGCCCCCTCAAGGTTTTATTTGTCCAGTTATAGACCATTAACGCTGTATCCAAATACTTCTTTTCCTTGGTAGCCTGATATAACCCAAGCGAAACTAAGATATTAGGCCCATTAGAACAAGTGTTTTTGGAGGTTTTCTCATCTTCTTTCCAATATAAACCCCCACCGGTTTTTTCATCATATCCCGTTAAAAGCCAGGTATAAATTTCTTTTGCCCGGTTAAAGTAAACTTTGTTTTTGGTACGGCTGTAAGCATCGAGGTAAGCAATGGCAATCCATTGATTATCATCATAAAACCGACTGCTTTTTTCAATGTAGGACTGATAGGCTGGTGCAGGAGATGTTTTGGTATAATACTGATCAATCGCTTTCATCACTGGCTGCATCCCGCGATCATTTTTTAATACCTCTGTTTCATTTTTAGCCTGAATCAATGCACAAAGTGGCCATAAATAAGAATATGGTTTTTCGGTTTTTCCAATGTTTTCCAGGTATAGTCCCTTATCCTTCAAGTAAAAATAACGATCTATATTACCTTCGATAATCTTAATACGTTGTAAATATTCAAATCTACTAACTTGTGCAGGTGAATTGATCCAGCAGGAAATCAGTAGTAAAAAGCCGGTTAATACTTTAATGATGTGTTGCATTTAAAATTATCAAATGTTAATCCCGCTTTATACCGATCATGGTTAGCCCTTAAGAAGATTCAGGTAATCGGCATTTGGTCAGAACTTAACAAATATTAGAATATTTTTTAAAAGATCAAAATTAAAAACATACATTTTGACATTCCTAAATCGATTTTATGAATCATTATGGGTAATTGATCTGAAATAGCAATATATCATCAATCAATATAAATAAAGCTGCATTTATCGGTTAAATCACCGCCACAGAAATATAAAAAGAGCAACAAGATCACCAGATAAAAAGAAACATGCATTGCTTAAATCAATGCTTCATTTAAGCGGAATCATTCAGCATGCTTTTTTATCTGGATTTTATATCTTTAAATAGATTATATAAATATGAATACAGATCATTTCCTGCCTTCAAACCGCATCTTATCTATTGATATCCTGAGAGGAATAGTAATGATTGTTATGGCACTTGACCATACACGTGATTTTTTTCACATATCGGCCGTAACAGGTAATCCGCTCGACCCGGCCACCACAACCGGGGTGCTGTTTTTCACCAGATGGATTACCCATTTCTGTGCACCAATATTTGTCTTTCTTTCAGGTTTATCAGCTTATTTATCTGCTCAAAATAAAACTCCGGCAATAGCAGGTAAATTTCTGATTAAGCGTGGGCTATGGCTTATCGCAGTTGAAATTGTGATTGTGTCATTAGGATTAACCTTTAATCCATTTTATCATTTTATCATTCTGCAGGTCATTTGGGCCATTGGCTGGAGCATGATTCTCCTGGGGCTGATAAGCAGATTATCATATAAAACGGTATTAATTATTGGGTTGATCCTGGTATTTGGGCATAATATCTTAAACCTGTTGCCAGTACCTCAAAATCCTACCTGGGCAATGATATTAAAAGTATTATTTACCGCATTTGGAACAGTGCTACCCATATCTGACCATCATTTAGTTGGAGTATTTTATGCCATTCTACCCTGGACGGGCATCATGTTTATCGGTTATGCCATAGGCAGCTGGTACAAAAAAGGATATGATGGCGCGCGGCGCAAAAGAAATTTAATCCTCACAGGTTGTTTAACTACCCTACTATTTTTGGCTTTAAGATGGATTAACTTTTATGGCGATCCCGCTCCTAGAAAAGAATATCTTGATCTTTTCCGTAACATGCTTTCTTTTTTAAATGTAAGTAAGTACCCACCTTCCTTGCAATATATCTGCATGACTTTAGGTCCCGCGATGCTGTTTTTGGCTTTCTCAGAACGTTTAAAAAATATCGGAAGCCGGATTTTTGCTATTTATGGTTCAGTCCCCTTCTTCTATTATATATTGCACTTTTACCTGTTGCATACTTTTCTGGTTATCGCTTTTTTTGCAACAGGCTTCACAGGGAAAGATATTGTTCAGATTCCATTTTATTTCAGACCGGTTAATTTCGGCTTTAATTTAATAGTGGTTTATCTGATCTGGTTTTCAGTTGCAGCGTTACTCTATCTTCCCTGCAAATGGTTTAAAAGATATAAACAAACGCACAGGCAATGGTGGCTGAGGTACATTTAAGTTGATGCCGCAACATATAATCAACAAATTGAAGAACAAAAAAACCGCTGGCAAAACCAGCGGTTTCATATCATAAACCTAAACAATTAAATATTATTTTTTAGGTTTGGCACTCATGTAGAAAGTCAGCTTTCCGCCAGCTGTAATATCAGTATGTTTAATGTTATGATTTGTAATCTCTTTACCATTCAGCATCACTTTTTGAACATATACATTTTTATCACTTTGGCTTAAAGCCTCTACCGTAAATGTTTTATTATTTTCTAATTTAATTACTGCTTTGTTCACCAGCGGGCTACCCAGCGCATACACATCTGATCCCGGAGCTACCGGGTAAAAACCCATAGCCGAAAACATATACCAGGCACTCATTTGTCCGCAATCATCATTTCCACCTAAGCCATCGGCAGTAGGTTTGTATTGCATGTTTAAGATGTGGCGGATTTGTGCCTGGCCTTTATAGACCTCATCCGTCCAGTTGTACAGATAAGCTACATGGTGAGCGGGTTCATTTCCATGTACATAACCGCCGATGATACCTTCACGGGTAATGTCTTCAGTGTGGGCAAAAAATTCGTCCGGCAGGTGCATGCTGAAAAGAGAATCCAGGCGTGCGGCAAATTTCTTTTTACCCCCCATAACCTCAATCAGGGAAGTGGGATTATGAGGCACAAAAAAACTGTAATTCCAGCTGTTACCTTCAATAAAACCTTGCCCCTCGGTATCCTTTGGATCAAATTTTTGCTTAAAAGTTCCGTCAGCCAATTTAGGGCGCATAAAGCCAGATGCCTGATCATAATTGTTTCTCCAGTTTTCTGAACGCTTAATAAACTCATTATAAACATCCGTACGATTTAATTTCTTAGCCAATTGTGCTATCGCCCAATCATCGTAGGCATATTCTAAAGTATTGGAAACAGATACACCACTTTTTTCGGCCGGGATATAGCCCTTATCCATATAATAACCTATTCCTTCGTAATCCCGATGTTTTGCGGTTACTACACAAGCATCAAGTGCCTGATTTGGATCTCCGTTGTAAGTGCCTTTAATAATAGCATCTGCAATTACTGAAACACTATGATATCCGCTCATACACCAGTTATCATTGGCGTAGTGTGACCAGATGGGCAACATGTGTAAACTGCTCTGATCATAATGGGCCAGCATCGATTTGACCATGTCATTGCTGCGACTGGGCTGCACCAGGTTGAAAAAGGGATGCAATGCCCGGTAAGTATCCCATAATGAAAATGTAGTGTAATTGGTAAAGCCTTCAGCTTTATGAACACCCTGATCCAAACCCTTATATTCGCCGTTTACATCAGTATAGGTAGTTGGATTTATGAAGGCATGATATAAAGCCGTATAAAAGTTAATTTTATTGGCGTTTGAAGTGGTTACCTGAATTTTATTCAGCTCTTTATTCCAGGTGGCTTGTGCTAGTGATTTTACCTTTTCAAAATCCCACCCTGAAATTTCAGTTCGCATATTTTGCAAGGCATTTTCCTGACTTACCGGAGATAGCGCAAACTTAATTTTCACCTGCTCTCCTTCTTTTGTATCAAAATCAAAGTACATTTTAATTTTTTTACCCGCTATTTCAGGGAAATTCTGCTCCTGGTTGAATTTACCCCAGAAACCCCGATAGGCCTGTTTAGCATCATAGCTCTTTCTTCCGTAACTTTTAAAGGGTTTAGAAAAACTCATGGCAAAATAAACTGTCCGGGTACGTGCCCAGCCATTTGTTTGGCGATAACCTGTAATTAGTGTATCATTAACTACCCGAACGTAAGTCCAGACTGTCTTATCTTCGTAATTATAGATTCCCGCCATTAGATCCAGAATAATATGCGATTGATCTGATTTTGGGAAGGTATACCGGTGCATGCCTACCCGGTTGGTTGCCGTTAATTCTGCAGTAATGTGATGATCATCCAGCTTTACCTTATAATAACCGGCTTCAGCAGTTTCATTAGCATGAGCATAGGCAGAACGATAACCACTTTTGGGTTGATCTGCCGTACCCGGATTTAACTGCAGTTTACCTTGCGTAGGCATAATTAAGAAATCACCCAGATCTGAATGCCCTGTGCCACTAAAATGCGTATGACTAAAACCCACTATGGTTTTATCCTCATACTTATAACCTCCACAATACTTGTATACATCACCATTATACTTTCCATTCACTTCATAAGATAAAGTATCGGTTTCAGGGCTTAACTGTACCGCTCCAAAGGGTACTGTTGCCCCCGGATAAGTATGTCCCATTTTAGAGGTACCAATAATGGGGTTCACATATTGCACTAAATTCTGTTGTGCGGTGGCTAAAAATGCCGATAAAAGCAAACAAGGGAGGATAATTTTTTTGATCATGGATGTATTAAATTGAACAATTTCAACGAAAATTCTAAGGTATAAATTAAAATTGGAATCTACTTAAACATAAAACTAAAACGTTTAACTTAATTTTATATCTCTAGATTTCATCCATCTAAACCTATATTCACAAAATCTATTTGATGTTTGATGTAGCATACACCTTACGCTGGCCTGCTTCTCCTTCAGCGGCTTTTTACAACGAACTGACTTGCTTTAAAAAATTTCAGGTAAATAAACCTTATTTTTGCAGGCAATAATTTAGAAATGAGTAAACACGGTAGAATTCTGGTGGCCATGAGTGGCGGGGTTGATAGTTCGGTAGCAGCGGTAATGTTGCATGAGCAGGGTTATGAGGTAATCGGACTGACCATGAAGACCTGGGATTATGCCAGTTCAGGGGGCAGCAGTAAGGAAACCGGATGTTGTTCACTGGACAGTATAAATGATGCCAGAACGCTTGCGGTTAACTATGGTTTTCCGCATTATATTCTGGATATTCGCGATGAGTTTGGCGATTATGTAATCGATAATTTCGTAGATGAATACCTTGCCGGAAGAACGCCTAACCCTTGTGTGTTATGCAATACCCACATTAAATGGGAAGCATTATTAAAACGTGCCAATAAACTGGATTGCGAATTTATCGCCACCGGTCACTATGCTAATATTCGTCAGCAAGACAGCGGAAGATATGTAATTTCTAAAGGTAAAGACGAAAATAAAGACCAGTCTTATGTGCTTTGGGGTGTATCGCAGGAAAACCTCTCACGCACCAAGTTTCCTTTAGGAAGTTTTGCCAAATCAGAAATCAGGCAAATGGCATTGGATATGGGGCAGGAAGAACTGGCTAAAAAATCAGAAAGCTATGAAATTTGTTTCGTTCCTGATAATGACTACCGTGCGTTTTTAAAACACAAGGTAGAAGATCTGGAAGATCGTGTAGCTGGAGGAAATTTCATTTTAAGCAACGGAATGGTGGTTGGACAACATAAAGGTTATCCGTTTTATACCATTGGCCAACGTAAAGGTTTGGGCGTAGCATTTGGTGAACCTATGTTTGTAACACAGATATTACCAGAAAGTAATACTGTAGTTTTAGGCCGGGCTGACGAACTGGAACGTAAGGAGGCCATGGTGCGCAATCTTAACCTGATTAAATATGCCAGCATAGAAGAGCCCATGGATAATGTTATCACCAAAATCCGTTATAAGGATGCGGGTATGCTAAGTACTATTGTTCAGGAGAAGGATAAAATGCGTGTTGTCTTTGATCATAACGTTTCGGCCATTGCACCAGGCCAGTCTGCCGTATTTTATGAAGGAAATGATTTGCTAGGCGGTGGTTTTTTAATTTAATTTTTACCTATCAAGATACGGATCCCGGCTGGCCACAGTCGGGATTTTTTTTTGTATTAAATCTTAATTCCAATTTACAACCAAACAAAAAGTAGGTAATTCGCTTTGTTAAGGTAAACTTTATTAAATCATACTACCTTAAGCATGAATCACATCAAAAGACCATTTCAGCCGATAGAAAACTATGGCATTATCGGAAATTTAAAAACGGTGGCACTGGTTTCACTAAATGGTTCAATTGATTTCATGTGTGCGCCAAAATTTGATTCGCCTTCTGTATTTGCAACCATGCTCGACAGGCAGAAAGGTGGCTATTGTGCCATAGAACCTGAACTGGAAAATTTCACAACCAAACAGCTTTACTTTCCTGGTACGGCCATTTTACTCACCAGGTTTTTTTCGGATACCGGAATTGCAGAACTGACTGATTTCATGCCCATATCAGAAGGTAAACACTTATCAACAAGTGCCATTGTCAGAAAAATTAAAACCATCAGGGGCTGTATTAATTTTAAGTTCAGTTGCGTACCCCGGTTTGGTTATGCACAAAGCGAGTATAAGGCTAATAGTCATGAAAATCACCTCATTTTTGATTGCCCTGATGAAGAATTAAAAATTAAAGTTTCTGCAGATGTACCGCTGATACTGAGAAAGGCAAATGGCTATGCCGAGTTTACACTCCAGGAGTCTGAAACGGCAACGATTGTACTCGAATTTTTAAAACCGGAAGAGGCAGGTGAGCAACTCGCCTACTATGCTGATCACGCTTACCATGAAACCAAAGATTTTTGGGTAAAGTGGATTAGCAAAACGAGTTATAAAGGGCATTATGGTGAATTGATTAAACGATCTGCCATTACACTGAAATTGCTCACTTCTGCAGAATTCGGTTCTGTGGTGGCCGCACCAACTTTTGGACTGCCAGAAATACTGGGAGGTGATAGAAACTGGGATTACCGCTTCACCTGGATCCGTGATGCAGCCTTTACCATGTATGCTTTCCTGGCCCTTGGTTTTAATGAAGAAGCCACTGCATTTATGGACTGGATTTTTAACCTTTGCCAGAAAATTGACCTGCAACTCATCTATCAGATAGACGGCAACCCAAAAATCGAAGAAAGAGAACTGGAACATTTTGAAGGTTACCGTAAATCAAAACCGGTACGCATTGGCAATGCTGCAGCAAACCAGGTTCAGATTGACATTTATGGTGAACTGATTGACACCATTTATATCTATAATAAGTCATACAAACCGATTACCTATCAATTCTGGATGCTCATTGAGAAACAGATTGAACAGGTAATCAAAAACTGGAAAAAGCCAGATCATGGTATCTGGGAAATCAGGACCGCAGAAAAAGAATTTTTACATACCCGCCTGATGTGCTGGGTAGCCATGGACCGTGCCATTAAAATTGCGGAGCATCGTTCTTTTCCTTATCCCGAAGCGGAATGGCATAAAATCAGAAGTGAAATCTACCAGGATATTTACCATAATTTCTGGAATGAAAAACTGGGTTCATGGGTTCAATATAAAGGCGCAGAGCAGGTTGATGCCAGTGTATTGTTAATGCCGCTGACGCATTTTATTTCGCCAATAGAACCTAGGTGGCTTTCAACCATAAAAGTGATTGAAAAGGAATTGCTTTTAGATGTACTGGTTTACCGTTACAAAAATGGCGAAGAAAATTTTGATGGCCTGGAAGGCGAAGAAGGCACATTTAACATGTGTTCTTTCTGGTTTATCGAATCTCTTGCAAAAAGTGGCGAACTGGATAAAGCCGTGGAATATTTCGAGAAGATGATCAGCTATTCTAATCACCTTCTCTTATTTAGTGAAGAACTGGGTAAAAAGGGCGAACACTTAGGTAATTTCCCTCAGGCCTTTACACATCTAGCCCTTATCAGTGCCGCTATTGAATTGAACAAACAGCTGAACAGAGAAAGCGAAAAAGACTAAGGTTCAAATATTTATTGTTCCTCATAATGATAAGTTAAACCACCGTCTACATAATAGGTTGATCCTGTTACGTAGGCGGCCTCGTCTGATGCCAGAAAAGCCACAACCGCTGCCACATCATCTACTGTACCCATCCTTTTCATTGGAATATTTCCGATTACTTTTTCCAACTGCTCTTTATCATTTAAAAGATCCTGATTAATGGGGGTAGATATGGCACCTGGCGCCACATTGTTCACCCTGATATTAAATGGAGCCAGTTCAGTCGCCAGATTGCGGCTTAGCATCTTTAATCCGCCTTTACTGGCACAGTAAGCTGCAAAATGCGGGAAAACTATTTCTTCGTGCACCGAACTCATATTAACAATAGTACCAGGTCTTTTTTCCTTCCTGCAATAATTAACAAAAGCCTGCATGCCAAAAAATACCCCTTTTAAATTGGTATCCATCACCAGGTCATAATCTTCTTCCGTTACGTCCCAAAAATCTGCTTTTGTTTCTAAACCTGCATTATTCACCAGAATATCCAGTGCACCAAAAACATCAATGGCATCATGAACAAGCTTAATTACATCTTTAGTATTGCTCACATCAGCAGCTAAAAATTCTGCTCTTCCGCCCATTGCTTTAATCTCGGCAATTAGCTCCTCTCCACGTTCGTCGAATTTTCTACCATTTAAAATGATGTCGGCTCCTTCTTTGGCTAAACGCAATGCACAGGCTTCACCTATCCCCTGACTACTACCGGTAATTAATGCGATTTTATTTTTAAAACGTTTCATGAAAAGTATTTTTTTAATGATATGTAAACTACTTGTGGTAAACTATTTCATCGATTCGATGGTCCATTTTATGATCTTCAGGCAGGTTTTTCAGGTAAAACTCTTCATAGTAAGCTTTAACAATAGCCGCCATGGGCGTAGCCAGAAGTGCTCCGGTTAAACCAAAAGCCGCACCCATGGCTAATAACATAACCAGTGATGATACCGGGTGGATGTTCATGGTTGATGAACGCAGCTTAGGCATCAAAAAATCGGATACCAGCTCATTGAGTAAAAGAAAAAATAAAAGGCACCAGAATGCCGTTAACGGACTAATGGAAAGCGCAACCAATGTTGGCGGGATGGCCATAATATAAAATCCCAGTTTGGGAATCAATTCGGAAAAGAACGCCAGCGCAGCCCAAACCAATGCACCCGGCACACTTACAATACTGAGAAACGCATATACCAAAACAGATTGTATGGCACCTCCGATTAAATTGGATTTCATCCAGCCCACCAGCATGGTAGTGGTATGTTGCAGGGCATTTTTTGCGCTGTCTCTTTTACGTGGCTGAAAGAGCGACAAATACAATTCAACAATTGGTTTAGGATGACTTACATAAAAGACCACTAAACAAACAAATACGATAAACAAAAATACACCACCGATGATGCCGAAAGAAAAATTACCCAGACCAACAATGGTCTTTCCTACCGACGGGATGGCTGAACCGATGGAAACACCGCTATCCTGGATTTCACGGTTGAACTCAGGATAATTCTTCAATACCGATGCGATATGATGGGATGCAGAAGTATAATAACCGGGTAAATTGCTGATTAAAACATCCAGCTGGTTGGTAATATGCGGGACAATTAACCAGCCTAGCCCAATACTTACCCCGAAAATAACCACAAAAATAATCAGGCTGGCCAGCCATCTTTTCATTCCTTTTTTTTCAAATTTACTCACCGGTGCACTGATGATAATTCCCAGTACCAGCGCAAAAATGACCAGCAATACGATAGAAATAATCTTAAAGGTAAAGAATAGCAGTAAAGTTAATCCAGTAATGTATAAGATGGTTGATTTTATTGTTTGGAAAAGGTTATGATTAGATACATTCATCTGGCTGGTATTTTTTTAATTGTTTGCAGTTATTCAAGATCGGCAATTGAAATGGCATTAAACCAAAACTATTTTTTCTATCGTATGATCATCCTCACAGCGGATAAAAAGAACCCTGGGTTGATTTAAATTTCTGAAGCGACTTTTCAGCTTGGCAATAAAGCTTTTTGAGTTAGTTTCCTTCACCAAAGTAATGGCAATCGCATCAGAATTACCTCTTACCGCTATAATTTCTGTGGAATAAATCTCTTTAAGCTCACGAGTAAAATCCATACAAAAGAAACCAACATTTTAAATTAAAGTTTGATTCCAGGTATTAATTTTATAAAAGCAAAAAAAATCCTGAAAAAATGACAGGATTTTTTTCAGGAGAATTATACTTGTAAAGTATGGTGAATAGTTGCTAACCTAAATTAACTTACATAACCATTTAATACCGCATAGCGGATTAATGCAGCTGAATTTTTAGCCCCTGTTCGGTCAATTAAAGCCTGCCTGATGCCTTCAACCGTTCTTCTGCTTAAAAATACTTGTTCAGCGATTTCCTGATTCGTCATTCCATTGGCAATTAAAGCTAAAACCAATTGCTCCCGCTCCGACAGTGCAAGTCTGGGCATACCTTTTTCAGGCATATTGGTAAGTTGGTGATTGAAACGTTCCAGTACACCAATACTTAGTTCGGAGGATAAATAACGTTTTCCATTCATCACCTGGCGTAAAGCAAATAGCAATTCTGTTTCATCCACATCTTTGGAGAGGTAGGCTCGGGCACCTGCGACAAAAGATTTTGCCGCATATTTTTCATCTTCAAGGATAGAAAGCATTACTACCTGAATCTGTGTATTGATGAGATAAATTTCTGAGATCATTTGAATCCCATCCATATCAGGCATTGATACGTCTGTCAGTACGATATCAGCCTTTGTTCCATTTTTTAAAAGTTCTAAAAGTGCATGTGCGCCATCTACTGCAGCCACAACCTCTAAATCAGTATGTTGCTTTAACAACGCCTGTAAAGATCTGCGAACAATCTGATGGTCTTCTACTAAGATAATTCTGATCATATAATTTATTTAAAATAGCCTGGTCATTTACCAGACCGATAACATTTACCTAAATGTTATTTTGGAAGCATGATATAAAAGGTTGTTCCTTTATTTATTTCGGTATCAAACCAGATTTTCCCACCATGTAAATCAACAATAGCTTTAATGATCCCCATACCTAGTCCGTGCGATTCTTCTCCACTTAAACCACGTTTAAGGCCCTGTTCTCTCCTGTCAAAAAGCGTTGACCTCAGCTCAACAGGAATACCACATCCATTATCCGCAACAGATATCAGTACGGTCTCCTCCATTTCCTGTGCGGTAAGGGTAATTTCGCCCTGATCTGCCGTAAACTTAATGGCATTGGAAATCAGGTTATTTAACACCTGAAGAAATTTCATGCTGTCCATGCGGATGTAAATGCGGTCGGCCTTACAGTTAAATGAAAAGTTCTTTTTTTCTTTCAATCTTGATCGCCTGTAAAAACGAATCAGATCCCGGAATTCCCATACCAGGTCAGTCCGCTCTTTTTTAATTTCTACCTCTGATGATTTCAGGAATTCTTTATTGATCAGGCTTCTGACCATCTTCATATTCCTTTCACACATTTCAATAATAAAGGATAAGCCCTCCGATAAATATGTTTCATCTTTATCTTCAATGCCATTAACCATTGAAGAAGCGGCAAGTTTCATCATCCCAAAGGGCTCCTTCAGATCGTGAGAAAGCACTTCAAGCGCAATATTTTTGCGGTTATTGATCATTTCAATAAGGATTTTATTTTGTCTGTCGACAGTAATATCTTCCACTATGCCGCATAAGGTTGTATGTTGAACACCGCTTATCTGGCTAATGCTCATTTTTAAGTACTTTACATCTTCATTTTCCAGCATCAGCCGGAATTCATACTTTCTGAAAATAGATTTAGCCGAAATTTCCTGAAAACAGTAGCCAACCAGAACCTGATCATCGGGATGTACCCGATCAAATAAGACAGTTGGTGATTTTGATATATCTTCAGGCTTTAAACCCCATATGGATGCCAGTGCTGTGTTGAAGTATAAAAATGTACAATCAATAATATCATAAACAAAATATCCATCAGTGGATTTTTCTCCCAGTTGATAAAAAAGATCTTGTTGCATTACATTACTATTTTGTTGATAAATCATAAGCTATTGATTAAGTAGACAGGCATAACCCAAACAATAGGTTTGACAAAATGTTTACCAAAGCAGGTCAGATATCCAGGCTTTTCTGTAATAATTTTTCAACCATGCTTTCCAGGTAGGAAATATCAAAAGGTTTTGTGATCAGAAGATCATGTCCGCAGTCTAGACTTTCTTCATTTATAATTGCTGCTGACAGCAGGATTATGGGAACGTTAGACAGTGCCGGCATTTGCTTAAGTTTCCGGCAGATCACTCTCCCATCCTCAGCTCCCAGCATAATGTCGAGCATGATGAGGTCTGGTTTGAACTTCTCAAGTAAATTTTCGATATCGCTGATATCAGCAATGGTTTCAATTTTATAATTTTCCTGATCAAAAATAAATGGAATCATCTCACGGATGTTTTCATCATCATCAATAAGCAATAATTGTTTCCAGAGTCGCATAATTCAAAAGCTCAAATCTATATATAAATCAGAATTGGCGTACAAGTATATCTACGTGAATTTACCGCAACTATCATCATTACATTTCATTAGGAGCAGTTGTTAAACAGAAATTTAGATTCAATATGTAGGTATCAGGTCTGTATATGAAATTTTATCGCTTCAATTCTATAAAACAGTGCCTTTAAATACTTAGTCAGGATTAAGCACTAATAATGATTTGGGCCAAATAAAGCTGCAAGTTTTTGATTTTCAGACAATAGCCAATATCAGTAAAATCATTTTGAAAATGTTCAAAAATAAAATTCAATTATATAAGATAAGCCCATTACATTTGCCGGAATGTTGTCACAATACCAAATCTTATATTTTTTTGAAGGCGAAGGATTAGTTATCATGGAACTTAAACGACTGGATATGCACGAGGGTGCAGATTTAGCTGAAATTTTCCATTGGCTTTATCTCGAAAAACAATCTCAGTCGTTAATTAAGTTATGGTTCAGGTCTATGGATTCATCAGCAGACATTGAGGAAAGATTTTTTGAGCAGGGCTATTTGAAATTCAATGCCAGGGAAGCTACCTTTATTGAAAAATATAATTCAGCGCAGCATAAATTGATCAATAACCCCGTTGACGCAGTAAGAGAAGAAATTCACATCATTATCAAAAATTACCTGAAGCAACCTTAATATTATTTTTTTTTCTTTTGGGGTTCACTTTTTAAGTCAAACCAGCCCTTCACCCATTTCTTCCGCCCATATCAAACAAATAACAACTTTATTTCCAGACATTTTTGGTTTTTAAGTGATAATTTCTTATATTGACGACATTAATCACCCTTAAATCAGATTGTTATGAAAAATATAGCCATTTTCATTCTTGCTTGTCTGATATCTACAGGCTCAGTCTTTTTTTCTAAAACAATAGCTGCGCCCGAGTTGGGAATATCTACTATATTACTGGTATGGGGTATGGCGAGCTGGTATTTTATCAACCGCCAAAATTCAACTATTGAAGATGAATGATACGTTGAAATTTATCCACTCAAACTCCGTTATTTCTCACCACTGCCACGGTAACCATTAACTGTCCTAAATGGCGCATGGTATGTTCAGCGGCATGAAAGAGTAATCCAATAACAGTAGAAGGTAAACCTGCTCTACCAACTCCCCTATATGCAGTTAAAGTTGATTCCGCTGTTTCTGTCAATTGTTTCAATGCCTGATTCACCTGAAGATTAAAACGCTCCACCAACATCAGCGTAGAAAGTTTCCCTGTGCTGTCATGCCCTTCTGCATTTAAATGCCGGAACTGTTCATCAGAAAGACTTTCTGCCCTGGCATAGGTAAATACCCGATCCAGCACGCCGCTTAAGTGTTGCAAATGAAATCCGGCTGAAGCCATTCCCGCAGGACGAACCCAGAGAAGCTCATCCGGAAATTGATTCAGATATTCGTTTAGTTCTTCCCTGGCCTGCAGCAAAGCATGGGCTACAGGCTGTAGTAACGGAGGAATTTCTGGTATTGGTCCTCTTTGCCAAACTTCTGTTTTCTGTGTCATATTAATGCTTTTGCATTTAAAGTTAAGCTTAATTTATAATTCAGGTTAAAAGCCGTAGAATAATCTTAAAACTTTAATGGTTTTCAGCCGTTTAATGGTGCAGATATTCATTGGCAACTAAAAACTTTTGCAGCACAAGTCTTTTTGCACAGAAGAATGACCAGTGTGTTGATATAATTTTTATAATTTTAAAGCCTAATACCATAAAGCCACATGTCCTTCCGTTCACTTTCAGTCAATCACTTTTCTCAATATCAGGAAACACTTTCAGCACTACCTGATGCAAAGGAACGCTATTCTTTCATTAAAGAACTTTATCAGCGTTTAACCATAAATGAAGAAGAGTTGGAAGCACTGCAATTTGAGGCCGCACTTACCGAAATTCAGGAGCAACATGATCTTCAGAAAGATGCTTTTAGAAATGACCACCAGGTATTGAAAAGCATTAGGAAAGCTATTGACGACCGGATTTTAGCCGTAGAACAAAAGCTCTATCTTGGCCTGCCGGATGACCTGGCTGAAATGGATCGTTTAATAGCAGAGCAGGAAGCTATTGTTGCAGACCAGGAACAGCTCAATGAAAATGAACTTGCACTTTTAGAAAAGATGAGTCAGAGCGATATCAGCTATGGAAAAAAACTGGCCGCTCTTGATCAGTCCAAAACCAATCGCGAAGTGCCCTTAAAATCAAAACTCGAAAGGCAACTTGCACAAGTAGCAGAAGCAGAGAAACAAACTGCATTTCGTACCGGTATAATTTCAATGGTAATAATTTTGCTGATTCCGATTATCCTTGATTACTTTGCCTATCTGCTTGGATTAAACGGAAAAACCGATACCAGACTCATCTTTACGCACTATGTCTTCCTCATTTCTTTAATCCTTATTGAATTCTTTTATGCACAACGCATTAAGATCCTGGTTGCTGCATTTCTTGCTAAAAAACAAGGTGATTTATTTTTAAATGAGATTTCAGCTTCGCTGGAAAGTATTGAAAAGAGCAAACGAAAACTGACTATTAACCGCAATTAAATCACAACCGGCAATCATTCATGAATATGCCTTCTGGTCTGAAGCGAAAATAAAACCTCAACTGCTCTAAGGCACTACGGTATAAAACAGATAGGAAGCAAATATTACAAGCAATACCACTCCCTGCTGTACGTTTGTTTTACCGGTAGCCAACGAGAACATAATGGTAATCATAGATAGCAGCAGCAATACAGTAGAACTCATATCAATACCTAAAGTAATCGGCATCCCAAAAGCAATAGACACTGCTGCAACAGCCGGAATGGTTAAACCGATGCTGGCCAAAGCAGATCCAAGTGCAAGGTTCAGGCTGGTTTGAAGCCTGTCTGCTTTTACAGCTCGGTAAGCGGCCAGGCCTTCAGGCAGTAAAACAATAGCCGCAATAATTACCCCTACAACAGACTGTGGTGCCCCCAAGGCCAATACCATCACTTCAATATCATTAGAAAGAAACTTGGCCAATAGCACTACCGTTACCAAACTAATAATTAATAAGGCTAGACTGCTAAAGGTGGTTGCAATATTTGGTGAATGTTCATGTTCTTCTTCAGAAGCCGGATCTTTTGGTAAAAAGTAATCTCTGTGACGTACCGTTTGCATAAAAATAAAACCACCATATAAAACCAGTGATACTATAGAAACAAATATTAACTGACTGGTGGTATATTCTCCAAGCGCACCGCTAATGGTATAATTTGGTAAAATAAGGGTAAGTACCAGGATGGATGCCAGCGTAATCAATGCTGCATTTACACCCTGTAGTTTATAGATCTGTTCTTTAAACTTAATTCCTCCGCGCAGCAAACAGATACCAACAATAGCGGTTAAAATAATCATGACGGCTGCAAAAACAGTATCCCTTGCCAGTGCTCGGGTGGCATCACCTCCGGCAAGCATTAAGGAAACGATCAGTCCAACTTCAATAGTAGTAATGGCCAGGGCAAGGATAATGGTTCCAAAAGGTTCACCAACCCGGTGTGCAATTACTTCCGCATGATGTACCGAAGCCAGAATACTTCCCACCAGCAAACCTGCCAGGATAATCCTGAACCAGCCACCTAGTTCAACTCCAGTTAAAAAATAAGATAAAATGCCTAGTATAGGTATAATGATAGTCCACTTGGGTAGATTTATATATTTCATAATTAAAATTGAGTTGCTTAACTAACAAAAAACTATATGTAGAGTTTTAATAAATCCGAATCAATAGGTATCAGCCGGCCCTGAAAACAATTGCATTTATTAGAAAACACTGGTATATTTATCAGATCAATCGAAATAATAAATTCAGAATATCACAAAAACTAATTTTTAAATTATGCTATTTTATGCGGTTCCTTTATATTTTCTGGTTTTCATTGGCTGGCTGATTTACGCCGGGTTGATCAAAAGAAACCTGAAGCAAAATTTACCTTTGGTATATTTTGGGGGTGTTTTCAGTGTAATCTGGGTGGTGATTACAATTATATCCTTTACATAATCAGTTCGGGCATTATGTATATCGCACAGTATTAATTGCAGGTACCCATTCCTTTTTGCCACAACGTTCGCAAATATGTGCTGTTGCTATTTTTACCACTTTGGCGCAATGTGTACAGGCATAATGGCCATCCTTAAAAATATTTTCAGTTTTTTGATGATAGGGTTTTGGGAAGATAGGCAAGCCGTAATCAATCTGTTCATCGGGATAAAACAAGAAGCTCACCTGCCCGTTGGTTTCCAGTACCGCTGCCCTGACCTGGCCAAGATGCTCAATATTCTGAACCCTCATTTCTGCAAAAAATTCATCTTTGGCAAAGTTGGCATCACCGTCTTTTTTCATGGTAAATAAGCCATCTTCCACAATATACATCGGGTCTCCTTCCAGGATCATTTCAATTTTCTGGCTTTTAGCCGTAAGATAAGTAATCAGCCTGTACAGCAGCAGAATAACGATAAAAACCAGCAAAGATGGTAAAATAGCAGATTCCGAACTAACCATAGGGTCGCCTGCAGCAGAACCCAGCGCAATAATGATGGCCACTTCAAAGATACTAAGCTGGCGAACGCCCTTTTTTCCTGATGACCTCAGAAACACCAATACAAAAGTAAACATGATTAATGTACGGATCCCAATTTCCAGTGCCAATGAAAAATCAAGGTCCCTTAACCAAAAATTCTTCCAATCAATTTCGAGCAAAATATTTATTCCCATTGGAATACAACAGCTTTTAGCAGGATTTGTTGCTGCTCTTCCTGAATGATGGGCAATATATCAGCTAAGTTGCTGATCCCAGCCAGTCTTGTTTTTTTGCCTGACCGTTGGTTTTGCCTGTACGGTAAAATCATCTGAGAAATCATGGTTAAAGACCTGAAACGTCACAGACCACTCATCTTTTAATAGTCCGGATACAAACTTTGAAAATATCCCTTCAAAGCTTCTAAAGCTGATATCTGCCTTACAAACCACCAAATATTCCCGGTCAGATTTGATAATTACTTTATGAATCAGATTTCCCCATCTGGAGGTTAAAGCCAAAGGCAGGTGATTGAAATTTTGCTGATCAATAAAAGCAGCTAATTCCCTTAAAAATGAAGGTGAAAAATCTGTTCCACTCACCTGACGCCATGTTCCTTCTGATTTTTCCATGCTGCCCAGCAACTCCCCATCCAGCAATAAACGCCATGGATCTTCAGGAGAAAACTGAATCATCTGATAAATGAGTATTTCATTATTGGCCTTTCTTGAAAAAAACTCCAGTTCAATCATAATTTAAATATCAATCCCAATAGTTTTCAAATATAACAATAAATACTAAAAATAATAGCAATCAGTTTCTGTAATTAATAAGCCAATCAAAAGCAGGCGATACGTTTTGATAGATAAGTTGTTTAATTTTAGCTAATTTGCTTTTAGGAGCTATTCTCATATATCTGTTACAATCATAATCTTGGCACAGCATTTGAAATTTAATTAAAACACACAAATTAAATTTAGATTATTATGAAAAAGCTATTCATCATCTCCGCGATTGCAGGAATTGTTGCTTTAACATCCGGTCAATCTAATGCTCAGGTAAGTTTAAATGTAAATATTGGCACACAACCTGCATGGGTTCCTGCTGGTTACCAAAATGTAAACTATTATTATTTACCGGAAGTAAACTCCTATTATTATGTACCACAACGGCAGTTTGTATACCTGAATGGAAACAGGTGGACCAGATCAAGAAGCTTGCCTGCCAGATACAGGGGTTATGATTTGCGCCAGGGAAGAAAGGTTGTGGTATATGGAAATCAGCCTTACCGAAGCTATTATACACACCGGGTGAAGTATGCAAACGGACCAAGAGTTTACCGATCAGCCTACGGAGGCGGTCCACGTTTAGATCATGCCGGACCAGGAAGAGGTCGACACCATTTTTTTAAGGGAGATAGAAGACACCATAATGGTCACGGACCTCACGGCGGGCCAAGAGGGCGACATGGAAGACATTAATTAATTCATTAAGGAAATAATTGGCCGGAAGAGATTATCTTTCGGCTTTTTGATATGCAGTAAAGTTTTTCATCTTCAATTCAGAATAGCAATCAATAATAAAGGCTGGAATTTCTCCCAGCCTTTATATTTTGCAAATGTTATTAATTAACCTACTAAAGTAATTAAGCTTTTGCAGGGCTATTTTCTTTACTGATTTTTAACTGTGCGTTAATGCGGTCTAAAACATCATAAATATCAAAAGGCTTACTGATGTAATCATTGGCAAAGGCTGCAATTGCTTTTTGTTCGCTGTTATTTTGTGCAGACATTACAATAATGGGAATGTGTTTGGTAAACATATCTGTTTTTAAATCTTCACATATCTCTGCACCATTTCCATCAGGCAACATCACATCCAGCAAAAACAAGTCTGGCATAGCATCCTGAATATTTTTTTTCAATTCTGCGAAAGAAGATGATAACTGCAATTCAAAGCCCTCTTCTTTTAAAAGAATTTCTATTACATTTCTGATTTCCTGATCGTCTTCTAAAATGTGTATTCGTTTAGTTTCCATATTCAAATTATATTGTTTTGGTTCTTGTATAAAATAAATTTATACGATAGTTACAGTAACACCTAAGCCTTCTAAATGTTTTACAATTTGTTCAGAAATTCCTTTATCGGTAATGATATGATCAATTTCTTCCAGCCCGCATATTTTCCCAAAGCCTCTTTTTCCAAATTTGGTAGAATCAGCAAGTACGATTGTTTTTTGAGCGGCATTAATCATTTTTCTGTTCAGGTGGGCTTCCATCGCATTGGTAGTGGTTAAACCGAAATCCAGGTCAATTCCGTCAACCCCTAAAAAAAGTTTGTTAAAATAAAAATCCTGCAGCACCTGTTCTGCATAGGCACCCATTACAGAAGAAGAACTTTTTCTTAAAATTCCGCCAAGCTGGATCACTTCTATATTGGGTTCGCGCATTAATTCCAAAGCAACATTAAGTGCTGATGTTACCACGGTTAAATGGGTTGATGGTGTAATGTTTTTAGCAAAATAATAAACCGTGGTGCCTGAAGCGATGACAATAGAATCATTTTCATTCAACAATGCAGCGGCGGCCATACCGATTTTATTTTTTTCTGTAGATTGGATTTTCTCTTTCTCATTTACCGGCCGATCAATGGTATAAGGATTATTAACAGTGGCACCACCATGGGTTCTGAAAAGTAAGCTCTTATCTTCCAGGAGTTTTAAGTCCTTTCTTATCGTCACAGAAGACACTTTCAACTCCTTACATAAATCCACAACATTGATATATTGATCCTTTTGTAAGCGACTTAAAATAAACTGGTGCCTCTCCGCCAAATTCATCATAAACTTTTTTAATTAAGTATTTCGCAAAATAGCAAATAAAAATCTCTATAAAATTGATTTGTGGAAATATTTAATATTTTTTTAATACAATTCGTATATGATTTCGAATTTGATTATCTATACTTGCGTATTGTTTCGTTTTAAAATTAGTGAAACCAAATGAAAACAGCATCGGATTATATTTTACCAGCCCACTCCGAATGGGACATCATCATCATAGGTGGTGGTGCCACTGGCTTGGGTACCGCACTGGATGCTGTTACCCGTGGCTTAAAAACATTGCTGGTAGAACAATCAGATTTTGCCAAAGGTACTTCGAGCCGTAGCACCAAACTGGTTCATGGAGGTGTTCGATACCTGGCACAAGGTGACATTGGTTTAGTGAAACGCGCATTAAAAGAACGTGGTTTATTACAGCAGAATGCCAGTCACCTGGTGCAGCATGAAGAATTTATTATTCCCTGCTACAGTTGGTTTTCGGTAATTAAATACTTGACGGGCTTAACCCTTTATGATTGGCTGGCTGGCAAATTTTCTTTTGGTAAATCCAGGTTCTTTTCAACAAAAGAAACCCTGCAACGAATGCCTGGGATTAGATCTAAAGGATTGAAAGGCAGTATCAGTTATTATGATGGTAAGTTTGATGATGCCCGTCTGGCGATTAACATTGCTCAAACTGCTGTAGAACAAGGTGCCACAATTTGTAATTATACCAAAGTAACCAACCTTATTAAAAATGAAAGTGGTGCAGTAACAGGTATTGAAATCCTGCACATACTTAATGGCAACACCGCAAAAGCAAAAGGAAAAGTAGTGATTAATGCCACAGGAGTATTTGTAGATGATATTCTGGCGATGAATGACCCAACATCTAAAAAATTGGTCAGGCCGAGTCAGGGTGTGCATATCGTGCTGCACAAAGCATTTCTCCAAAGCCATGCAGCCTTAATGATTCCAAAAACGTCAGATGGCAGGGTACTTTTTGCTGTGCCCTGGCATGATCACCTTTTGGTAGGCACAACCGATACACCTTTAAATGAACACGCTTTAGAACCCAGGGCTTTAAAAGAAGAAGTTGATTTTATTTTAAATACCGCCGGTGATTATTTCCAAAAAGTGCCAAATGAACAGGACATTTTAAGTGTGTTTTCAGGTTTACGTCCATTGGCCGCACCAGCCAGTGGCGATGAAAACAATACAAAAGAAATCAGCAGAGACCATAAACTTATTGTATCAGCCAAAGGCCTGATTACCATTACTGGCGGTAAATGGACAACTTATAGAAGCATGGCAGAGGAAACCGTTGATCTAGCCATCAGTCATGCACAACTCAAAGCAACCACCTGCAAAACCCAAAACCTGAATATTCATGGTTGCAGTGCATTTAATGGAAACCATTATCTTGATCTTTATGGATCAGACCGTGAAAAGATTGAAAAGCTTGCTGCTGAACTTCCTGAATTTAACCAAAAGCTTCACCCTGATTTTTCGGACAGCGAAATTCAGGTAATCTGGGCAGCCAGGTATGAAATGGCCAAAACAGTTGAAGATGTGCTGAGCAGAAGATTGCGCATCTTATTTATTGATGCCAGGGCAGCAAAAATGATGGCACCGAAAGTAGCAGCCATTCTTGCCGCTGAGTTCAGTCAGGATGAATCCTGGCAAATTGAACAGGTTAAAGCCTTTAACCTGCTGGCCGATGGCTATATTTATGGGCATCAAAACAGTGAACAACTTCCAAATTAAGTTAAACGTATCTAACCAAAACATAATGAGCAAGTATATCTTATCCCTTGATCAGGGAACCACAAGTTCAAGAGCGATTGTTTTTAACCACAATGGAGAAATCGTAGCCATTGCGCAGAAGGAATTTACACAGGTTTATCCGCAGGCCGGCTGGGTAGAGCACGATCCCTTGGAAATCTGGTCTACACAATTAACTGTTGCTACTGAAGCCATTATAAAGGCTGGATTATCAGTTTCAGATATTAATGCTATAGGTATTACCAATCAAAGAGAAACTACTGTGGTATGGGATAAGGAAACAGGACAGCCCGTGTACAATGCTATTGTTTGGCAAGACAGGCGAACTTCAGCATATTGTGATGAAATTAAGGAGCAGGAATTCTCCGGTAAAATACAACAGAAGACAGGTTTAGTGATTGATGCTTACTTTTCTGCTACCAAAGCCAAATGGATTCTGGATCATGTGGAGGGTGCGAGGGAAAAAGCAGATGCAGGTAAACTGGCCTTCGGAACTGTGGACACCTGGCTGATCTGGAAACTTACTGCCGGAAAAACCTTTGTTACTGATGTTACCAATGCTTCACGCACCATGTTGTATAACATTCATACGCTGAACTGGGATGATGAGCTTACGGATTTTTTTGGCATCCCGAAAAGTATGTTGCCTGAAGTCAAATCATCAAGTGAGGTATATGGCGAAACTGCCGGCAAAATCCTGGCGGCTAAAATACCTATTGCCGGAATTGCCGGAGATCAGCAATCTGCTCTTTTCGGGCAGATGTGTACGGAAGTCGGAATGGTTAAGAACACCTATGGTACGGGCTGTTTCATGTTAATGAACATTGGTGATACACCTAAAATATCTGCCAATAATTTACTAACTACTATCGCCTGGAAAATAAATGGCCAGGTAAATTATGCCTTGGAAGGAAGTATTTTTATAGGAGGTGCGGTGGTACAATGGTTAAGAGATGAGCTTGGACTGATTTCTAAATCAGCAGATATAGAAACGCTGGCCAAACAGGAAAAAGACACCAATGGAGTGTATATTGTTCCTGCTTTTGCCGGTTTAGGTGCACCACATTGGGATCAGCATGCCCGGGGAACCATTACCGGTTTAACGAGAGGTACCAACAAAGCACATATTGCCAGGGCGGCACTTGAAAGTATTGCTTACCAAACCATGGATGTGTTAAAAGCCATGGAGGCCGACGCCGGTATAGAAATCACTGAACTTCGCGTTGATGGCGGTGCAACCAGTAACGACCTGCTGATGCAGTTTCAGGCCGATTTATTAAAAAGTACAGTGGTCAGGCCTGAAATCACTGAAGTGACTGCCCTGGGGGCTGCCTACCTGGCCGGACTGGCAACAGGTTACTGGGATAGCATTGAACAAATCAGGTCGCAATGGAAGATCGATAAAACATTCAGGGCTCAAGAAGGAATAGATAATACATCACGAATTAAAGGTTGGAACAGAGCCATAAAAGCTGCCAGGATCGGTACCGCAGATTAAATCAACATATAAAATAAGATCAATCAATCAGCTTATGACAGAATTTGTCGCAGAATTAATTGGAACAGCCCTGCTTATTCTTTTAGGAAACGGCGTAGTGGCAAACGTAGTGCTTAATGGTACAAAAGGCCATAACAGTGGCTGGATGGTGATCACCACCGCATGGGCCCTGGCTGTTTTTGTAGGTGTGGTAATTGCTGCACCCTATAGTGGTGCGCACCTGAATCCTGCAGTGACTATTGCCCTGGCCATTGCCCAGAAATTTGATTGGATTAAAGTTCCTTATTATATCCTGGCTCAATTGTGCGGGGCGATGATCGGCTCATTCCTGGTGTGGATTATGTATAAAGATCATTTTGATGCGACTGCAGATCAAAGTTTAAAAGCAGCCCCATTCGCTACCTCACCAGCGATTAGAAATCTTACATCCAATCTCTTATCTGAAATTATTGGCACCTTTGTACTCATTTTTGTAATCTTCTATTTTACGAATGCTGAAATGGGAATTGACAAAACGCCTATCGGTTTAGGCTCATTAGGTGCTATACCAGTAGCCTTTTTAGTTTGGGTAATTGGTTTAGGACTTGGTGGCACAACTGGCTATGCCATTAATCCGGTCAGGGATCTAGGGCCCAGAATTATTCATGCACTCATTCCAATGAAGGGAAAAGGAAGCAGTGACTGGTCTTACGCCTGGGTGCCGATTCTTGGTCCGTTAATAGGTGCAACACTCGCTGCCTTGCTTTACATGGCCTTATTGAAGTAAGAGCGTTATTAAAGTGTTTATTGGCTGATCAAATTAATTAGGTTATCGATCAGCATAATCAAATTTTATTACCTTTGGTACAAGATGCAGTTTTCATTTAATTGCTTCGGCTAACCTAAATATCACCAGTTGCACAATTATTTCCTTTTTATAGATACAGAAACATCCGGACTGCCCAAAAACTGGCGGGCTCCCTATTCCAAGGAGAATAACTGGCCGCACATTCTGCAAATGGCATGGATTATTTTTGATCAGCATTTCGTTGAAATCAAACGTGCAAACCATTATATCGAAAACTCGGGCTTTATCATTGATAAATCCGCACAAAAAATTCATCACATTACAAATGATTTTTTAAAACTTCATGGCGAGCCGATTCAACCCATAATGCAATCTTTCTGTGCGGATATGAAAAAATTTAATCCTTTAGTTATCGGGCATTTCGTCGAACTGGATTTTCATATGGTTAATGTTGAACTCAATCGTTTAGGTATAGAAAGTATTTTTAGTCTGTCAACGTTCTATTGCACCATGAAAACAAGTGCTGATTATGTGACCAATACCGTGATCAGCCACCTTAAACTTGATAAATTCTATACCATTCTGTTTAATGAAGAGCCTGATGAAACACATAATGCGCTTACTGATGCTTTAAATACTTCAAAAATTTTCTTTCATTTGCTGAGAGATCAAAAAATAAGCATATCTTCCATTTACAATCAGGAACAAACCTTTATAAAAGTGTCGGTGGAAGAAGAACGCTCATTGTTTAGACGTATTTTACAAAAAATATTTCCATGGATAATAAGTTAGCAGATAAAATCTATACTTCAAGAATTGGTGATATTACGTTTAAGAAAATCGTGAGCTGTTCTCCGGATACGCCGGTTTTTGAAGCGGCGATTAAAATGGCTGAACACAAAACCAGTTGCCTGTTTATTGAAGATGGTTCAGGCCAGTTTAAAGGCTTTGTAACGGACATCATTCTTCGTGATGAAGTTATTGCCAAACGCATTGACCCCCAAATAGCCATCAGTAAAGTGATGGATCCAGATATAGTAACCATTACACCTCAGGCATTTGTATATGAAGCAATCCTGATGATGTTTGGGAAAAAATCAAGGTATCTATTGGTGAATGACAATGGCAATTATGTTGGTTTCCTGAGTCGTAACAGGCTTTTGAGCGAGCAGGCAGAATCGCCGCTGGTATTTATCCAATCAGTTAAATCAGCTGTAAATACTGCTGACTTAAAATCTAAATGGCAAAAAGTACCACATATTGTGGCGCAGCTTTTAGATAGAGGTGTTCATGCAAAAATCGTGAATGAAGTGGTTACCACCATTGCCGATACGATCTCGCTTAAAATAATAGAAGAGGTAATTGATAAACTCGGACAGCCCCCGGCAAAATTTGTGTTTATGGTTCTGGGCAGCGAGGGCCGAAAGGAACTGAGTTTAAAAACTGATCAGGACAATGCCATTCTGTACGAAGATACGCCAGAAGATCAAAGACCGGCAGTTCGCTCCTACTTTCTTGATTTTGCCACACAGGTGTCAGACAAATTGAACCATGTGGGCTTTGTTTACTGTGATGGCGATTATATGGCAACTAATCCAAACTGGACACATTCACTGGAACACTGGAAATACAATTACAAAAACTGGATTGAAGAAGCTCTTCCTGAAACCGCCGTTAAGTTTGCCGCTTTTTTTGACTGCAGGGCCATTTATGGTGATTTATCTTTAATGACCAGTCTGCGGTCTTTTGTAGATGAGGAACTTCAGAAACCTATAGAAAAATTTTATGTATATCTGGCCAAAAATGCATTATTATATGAGCCGCCGCTCACTTACTTTAGAAACATCCGGACACAAAAAATTGCCAAGCGTGAAGTTTTTGATATTAAAACCGCAATGACGCCAATTGTGGATCTGGCAAGGGTATATGCTTTACAAAACAGAATTTTCCAGAAAGAGAATACTGGCGAGCGTTTAAAAGCATTAAGAGAATTAACTGTTTTTAGTGAAAAGCAATACAGTGAGCTTTCGCATGCTTATTATTATTTGATGGCACTGCGCCTAAAACATCAGGCCAGTCTCATCATTAATGATCAGGCTATCCCAAATAATTTTATTGATATTGATTCACTGACAAAAATTGAAAAGGTAACTTTAATTGAAATCTTTAAAATTATTCAGGATTTCCAAAGCGGGATCAGAATGAAGTTTACGAATAGCTTAAGCTAAAGAGATTGGTTAATTGATCATTGATTGAGTGGTGCACGTATATTTAAAAGCTCAATTGAATCGAGGCCTATTCTATACAATAGTTATCTTCAGGTAATTTGATTTGATGCAAGGCGTTACCTGCAGATCAACATGATTTCGCAGGTTATTGCTACTTGCTTCCTTGTGAATCTCCAAAATCTGCTTGATAGTATTTTGATCGTTAAGGATTCGTATAAAACAAAAATGTTCCGATTTTCACCGGAACATTTTTAAAATATGATTGTCGCCTAAGCGAGAATTTCTATTTTACTGCATCAATTACAGCTTTGAAAGCTTCTGGGTGATTCATTGCTAAATCAGCCAATACTTTACGGTTTAAACCGATTTCTTTTGAAGCCAGTTTACCAATTAATTGAGAGTAAGAAATACCGTGCTGACGAGCACCTGCATTAATACGTTGGATCCATAATCCGCGGAATTCTCTTTTCTTAACTTTACGGTCACGGTATGCATATTGCAAACCTTTTTCTACCGTGTTTTTAGCAACTGTAAAAACTTTACTTCTTGCGCCCCAATAGCCTTTGGCCATATTAAGGACTTTTTTCCGTCTTCTTCTCGAAGCTACTGCGTTTACCGAACGTGGCATGTTGTTGTTGTTTTTTGGTAAGCGGCGTTCCTTTTTCTCGGAAACTTAAGGCCTGATACCTGGTGAATTAATAAATTACTTTCCGATGCAAAGCATACGTTTAACATTACCTGAATCTGCATCTGTTACAATTCCTGCATTTCCAAGCGCACGTTTACGTTTAGTACTCATCTTGGTTAAGATGTGACTTTTGTATGCTTTGTTTCTTTTGATTTTACCTGTTCCAGTAAGCGAAAAACGCTTTTTAGCACTGGAATTGGTTTTCATTTTTGGCATAACCTGTTTTTTAATTTATAAACCTATTTTTATTTTTTTGCTACTTTAGGCGCAACGGTTAAGAACATTCTTTTACCTTCTAACTTAGGTAAAAGTTCTACTTTACCCACATCTTCCAAAGCCTGGGCAAATTTTAAAAGTAAAATTTCACCCTGCTCCTTGTACACAATTGCCCTACCTTTAAAATGCACATAAGCCCGAACTTTTTCACCGTTCTCTAAAAAGCTTATTGCATGTTTCAATTTAAACTGGAAATCGTGATCATTTGTATTCGGACCAAAACGAATTTCCTTAATTACAGTTTGTTTAGCATTGGATTTAATTTCTTTCTGCTTTTTCTTTTGTTCGTAAACAAACTTACTGTAATCAATAATTCTACAAACTGGTGGTACAGCATTTGGAGAAATTTCTACCAAATCCAATTCCAGATCATCAGCAAGCGCCAAAGCTTTTGCCAAAGGATAAATCCCAGGTTCAACATTATCGCCAGCCAAACGCACTTCAGGCGATTTAATGTACTGATTAATGTTATGCTCTGCTTCTTTTTTCTTAAAAGGCGGACGTGGTCCCCTGTTAAATCCTGGTCTTCCTAATGCCAAACGTGTAACTATTTTAATTTAAACTGTTATTTCTTTTTTTAATAAAGTGTTGAACTCCTCCAACGTCATTTCCCCTAAATCTCCTTCACCATGTTTACGCACTGAAACTTTTCCATCAGCCATTTCTTTATCGCCAATAATAAGCATATAAGGGATCTTTTTAACTTCGGCATCACGGATTTTACGTCCGATTTTCTCATCTCGAAAGTCAATCAGCCCGCGAATATCGGAATTATTTAATTCATCTAAAACTTTTTTTGCATATTCTTCATATTTTTCTGAAATCGGAAGAATAATAAATTGCTCCGGACTTAGCCAAAGAGGGAAATTTCCGGCACAATGCTCAATTAAAACTGCGATGAATCTTTCCAATGAACCAAATGGCGCACGGTGAATCATTACCGGTCTGTGTTTTTGGTTATCGCTACCGGTATATTCCAGTTCAAAACGCTCTGGTAAATTATAATCTACCTGGATAGTCCCTAACTGCCATTTCCTACCCAAAGCATCTTTCACCATGAAATCCAGCTTAGGTCCGTAAAATGCCGCTTCGCCATATTCTACCACAGTATTCAAACCTTTCTCGGCAGCAGCCTCGATAATGGATTCCTCTGCAAGTTTCCAATTCTCATCATTACCAATATACTTCGATCTATTATCCGGATCACGAAGAGATACCTGGGCAATATAATTATCAAAACCCAGCGATTTAAATACATAAAGTACTAAATCGATCACTTTTTTAAATTCTTCTTTTACCTGATCAGGGCGGCAAAATAAATGCGCGTCATCCTGAGTAAAACCTCTTACACGTGTTAAGCCATGTAACTCACCACTTTGTTCGTAACGATATACCGTACCAAATTCTGCAAAACGAACAGGCAGATCCTTGTATGATCTTGGCTTAAATTTGTACATTTCACAGTGGTGCGGACAATTCATCGGCTTTAATAAAAACTCCTCTCCTTCTTGAGGCGTTTTTATTGGCTGAAAACTATCCTTACCATATTTCTCGTAATGTCCGGAAGTGATATATAAATTCTTATTCCCTATATGTGGTGTAACTACTTGCTCATAGCCGTGTTTTGCCTGCGCTTTTGTTAAAAACTGTACCAAACGTTCTCTTAATGCAGTTCCTTTTGGCAACCACATTGGTAAGCCCATCCCTACCTTTTCTGAAAACATAAAGAGTTCTAACTCTTTTCCAAGTTTACGATGATCACGTTTTTTAGCTTCTTCAATCATGGCTAAATATTCGGTCAGCTCGCTTGCTTTAGGAAAAGTTACACCATAAATACGGGTTAACTGTTTTTTAGTTTCATCACCGCGCCAGTAAGCACCGGCAACGTTCATCAGTTTTACGGCTTTAACGAAACCTGTATTGGGAATATGCGGACCACGGCATAAATCAGTAAACTGGCCCTGAGAATAGAAAGTAATTTTTCCATCTTCCAAACCCTCAATCAAATCCAGTTTATATTCGTCGCCTTTTTCAGTAAAATATTTGATTGCATCCGCCTTGCTTACACTTTCACGGGTGAAAGTTTCCTTTTGCTTAGCCAGTTCGATCATTTTAGTTTCGATGGCCTTGAAATCATCAGAAGAAAACTCCTTGTCGCCGAAATCTACATCGTAATAAAAACCAGTTTCAATCGCCGGACCAATACCGAATTTTGTTCCCGGATAAATTGCTTCTAAAGCCTCAGCCATTAAGTGGGCTGATGAATGCCAGAAAGTCGATTTACCTGCAGTATCATTCCAGGTTAGCAATTTTACTGAAGAATCAGCTTCAATTGGGCGTGTGGCATCCCAAACTTCGCCATTAACCTCGGCAGCTAAAACATTACGGGCTAAACCCTCAGAAATGGATAGTGCAATTTGATGGGCAGATGTGCCCTGTTCATACTGACGAACGGAGCCGTCAGGTAAAGTAATATTAATCATCTACAACTATGATTTGTTCCTTATTCAGTATTAAAATTTCGGAACGGTTTAAAAATATGATGAATTCTAAATCACATACAAAGTGATTTTTATTGCTGCGAAGATAAGAAAATTTATCTCACCGTTATTTGAGACGGCGAAATATTTTGAGAAATTTGAGGGTGGTTGATTACGGTAGACATATCCTGAATGAAGTTCAGGAAGATGCTCGGGGACTACGCTGAAGTGCAGGAATGATTCGGCAGGAAACATGCCGGGAAAATTGCGCTTCATGCCTTAATATTCCAAATAAAATCCAGATTTGAATCGAGTTTAGGAGGACGCCCAAGGGAGGAGTACATGAGAACGGACGAAATAATTACTTCTAAAACTTCTTAGAAATTAACCCTTTTTAAAGATAAAAGCCTTTCAAAATAAATCTGAAAGGCCTCTATAATACATTTTTCCAATTTTAATTCCCTGGAACAACGATTCGCTGAACACCACCACGTGGCCTGTTTTGCCTGAAACGCTTCATCATATTATCCATTTTAACTTTATATTCCGCTTCAGTAATTAACCTTGCTTTCTTTGGAGGTGTAACATCTTTAGTGCTCACGCCCCTATATTCAATACTTTTGGCAATGGTTGAACTACCTCTTCCTTCAATAGCCAAAACTGTACCTTCTGTCCACATTTTAGGATTTGGAGAAAAATTAAATCCAAGATCATTCGTATACCAGAGATGTGTTTCTTCAGTTACGTCTTTATCCATATCCAGAATTTTAACTGATCTGGTTGATTTGACAATGACCTCTTTGCAATCAAACCCAATGATTTTTTTTGTAGCATCCGTTTTTAAAACTTCTATTTTTGGAGCTGCAACCGGTTTAGGTTTTGAAGTATCACCAGGTGTTCCGCCCATTCTAAATGAGCTAATTGGACCAGAAGCAGACAGTTCCAATTTACTTGGCATATAATAGGTGGTATCATTTAAATCAAAAACTTCAGTAAGCTTTTGATCTGCAAAATTATAATAGTATTCCCGGTTGCCGCCTCCTCCACCGAAACGCATCATCATTCTGCCCATTCCGCCGCCGCCGCCACCGGCACCATTGCTATCTTCCATATCTTCAACAGCCATGTAACTTGCCTGAGTGGCCGTAAACAACAATTCGAAATTGCTCTTACTGGCCGAAGGCATTCTAGCTTTCATCTGATCCGGAATCTGCATGCCACTTGCTGCTGCCATAGCTGCCGGATCAATGGTGGTTTCAAACTGAATGGCACCCGAAGTTTTCTTTTGTGCATCTGCAACGGATAAAAGGCAAGTAATCCCTATCAGTGCTAAAAATATTTTTTTCATTTTTTGAATGTGTTTTTTTAATCATTAAGAGGCAAATAAATCTGATTTTTTTTGGCTTATAATTGCTGCTTCTTAATTTCTTTTGGATACAATCGGATCAAAAAGGTTTAATGACCTTTGGGTTTTGTTTGGCGTTTGGCGTTTGGCGTTTGGCGTTTGGCGTTTGGCGTTTGGCGTTTGGCGTTTGGCGTTTGGCGTTTGGCGTTTAAGGAAAATTTTAATTAATGCGAGTGGTTTGTATTAAACGCTACTTTACGGAAACATTTATGCTGACGAAATTAATATTCAGTACTTTCCAGCCAGCCATTACACAAAACATCAGCAAGGTGCATGGTTTTGATGGGCAGGTTATTTTTTTCAATATAGCCTTGTAAATGCAATAAGCAGGATAAATCTGTTGAAATAATGTAATCAGCATGTTGTGCCATGGCGTGATTTACTTTTTGTTCGGCCATTGCAGAAGAAATCGCATCGAATTTAACAGCAAAGGTACCTCCAAAACCACAGCACATATCTGTATCCTCCATTTCCAGCATTTCCAAACCATGAACTTTTGAAAGCAACTGACGGGGTTCGTCTTTAATTTTACATTCACGTAAAGCACTGCACGAATCGTGGTAAACGGCCTTACCTTCCAGCTCTGCGCCGAAATAATCTTTTTTCGCTACGTTGATCAAAAAGTCTGAAAGTTCCCAGATATTAGATTGTAAATTCCTGCATTTGTTGTGCACGATCGTATTGGTAAACAAATCATTATAGCCACCCTTTACCATGCCTACACAAGAGGCAGAAGGTGCCACTACATAAGTATTTTCTGAAAAATCATTTAAAAATTTAGTACCTACTTCTTTTGCTTCATCCCAGTAACCGGCATTGTAGGCTGGCTGTCCGCAACACGTTTGTTTGGAATTATAGCTAACCTCACAGCCTGATTTTTCTAATAACCTTAACGTATTAAAGGCGGTTTCCGGATAGAGCTGATCTACAAAACAAGGCACAAATAATTCTACTTTCATCATATTTCAGGGCAAACTTACGGTTTTACTATTTCTTTGCTTTCGTTTTTTCTTAAGATCAGCAAAAAGATTAAACCAATGATGAAAAATGATGCCAAAGCAATAATGGAATAGCGAATATTACCTGTTAAATCTTCAATATAGGCAAAACTAAATAACCCGATTACAATAGCCAGTTTCTCCGTAACATCATAAAAACTAAAAAATGAGGTGGTATCTGGTGTATTTAAGGGCAAATATTTAGAATAGGTAGAACGGGATAGCGACTGAATTCCACCCATAATCAGTCCCACAATCGCGGCCAGAGCATAAAACTGGTATTCGTTGGTAATGTTGTAGCCATATACGCAACAGCCGATCCAAACCAGCACCACCATGATTAAAACATTCACATTACCCACCTTTTTAGCCAGAAACGACATCAGTAATGCTCCCGGAATAGCAACGAGTTGAATAATTAAGATCACCGCAATTAACTTTGCTGTTCCTAACTTTAATGTTTTTTCGGCAAAACCTGCAGCAGCCAGCATGATGGTCTGAACACCCATTGAATAAAAGAAAAAAGAAAATAGAAAACCTTTTAGTCTTTTAATTTGCTTCAGCTGTTTCCAAACCTTCGATAATTCACTAAAGCCATCTTTAATGATATTGGTTTTGATTTTAGTTACCTGGGGAGTTCCGTTTGGCAGCACATGAAACGGAATTTGGGAAAATGCGATCCACCACACACCTACCAGTAAGAATGACAATCTCGGCGGAAAGGAGGCATCTGTAATACCGAACCACTCTGGCTTTAATACGAATAAAAAACAAATCAGCTGAAGCAAAACAGAGCCGATATATCCATAAGAAAAGCCCTGTGCACTTACCCGGTCCTGGTGTTCTTCTGTCGCGATTTCAGGGAGGTATGCATTACTAAATAACACCCCACCAATATAGCCCATTGCAGCCAGTACAAAAAATATGATACTCATTTCAAGGGTATCCAGCTTAAAGAAATATAAGGCCATACAAGCCAGGCCACCCATGTAAGTAAAAAATTTCATGAATGATTTTTTATTCCCCCTCCTGTCGGCAATAGAAGAAAGTATGGGCAGGGCTAAAGCCATAATCAGATATGCAAATGATAGCGCATAGTTAGAAAGCGATGTATTAACAAAATGTCTTCCAAAAAAGGTAACCTGATCACCATGTTCTTTAGTTGTGGTGATAATGGTATAGTAAGCCGGAAAAATTGTGGACGTAATTACGAGGTTATAGGCCGAATTTGCCCAGTCGAAGAAAGCCCATGAACGGATGGTTTTCTTATTGTTTTTTTCTATCATTTATATTTTCGCTTCGCGGAAGATTACACAGATTGATATGATTAATACAAAACTAATATTTTACCGATAATTATGGTTAACAGTTCTCAATTTACAATTAATAGTTTTCAAATCTCAAATCTGGCATCTCAAATCTATCTTTTTACGCCTCCAGATAATATTTCTTTCCATCCGTTTTAATTTTACCTGCGTCTAATAATTCCCGAATGGCATCGATCCGTTCATTTTCGGTACCCTTCTTAATGGCGGTTACCAAATCATCCAGCGTAAAGGCCTGTTGCTGCAATAAAGAAATGATTTCGAAGTCAATTTCATCATTGATCAGCTGGTCGTTTTCAGCTTTTTTTTCAGCCAGGCAAACATCGCAAACGCCACATTTTGAAGCATGATGTTCATCAAAATAAGCCAGTAACTGAATGCTGCGGCAAATATTTGTTGAAGCATAGCTGATTACTGCATTTATCTGCTTCAGTAGAATTTCTTTACGCAATTCGAGATACTTTACATCTAAATCAAAATGATCCATATCCACACGTGGCCTGACATATTGCAACTGTGGCTGGTCGGTTTGCTGAATATAAGTAAGTAGTTCCAGCGATTGTAATTTATGCAGTAAGGCAATGATATCTTTATAAGACAAACCTGTTTTTTTGGCCAGATCTGCTTCATTGATGCTGATAAAGCCATCAAAAGCACCTCCATGTGATCTTAAAATGGTTTTAATAATACCATCGTAAACCTTGTTTTCAATCTGAAACCTGTAAATATCTTCATGACTGGCGATAAACATCATTCTGGAGGGTAGAAAAACACTTTCTGACAGGGTAAGGTAGCCATCATGTTCCAGAAACTTGAGGGCAGATATTGTTTTTAATACACTGATGTTAAAACGCTTGCAAAAATCAGCTATATCAAAAGTAAAAGTAAGGCCTTCGCCCGCACCAAAAGCCAGCTGAAAATAGCTGCCCAGATAATGGTAGGTTTTTCGGATATCATCAGGAGCAGGAAAACTATCAATATAGCGTGATTCCAGGTTCAAGATATCAGATTGATTGGCCAATAAAACGGCGTAACTTCTTTTCTCATCCCTTCCGGCCCTCCCCGCTTCCTGATAATAAGCTTCCAGGCTTTCGGGTAAATCCAGGTGTACCACAGTACGCACGTCAGCCTTGTCAATCCCCATTCCAAAAGCATTTGTGGCCACCATAATACGGGTCTTATTTAGTTTCCAGTCTTCCTGCTTTTTAAATCTGACATCCCTTTCTAAACCAGCATGGTAAAAATCAGCCTTGACCTGATTGCGGTTTAAAAAATTAGAAACTTCAGCCGTTTCACGCCTGTTGCGCACATATACCAAACCTGTGCCCTTCACATTTGTACAAATGTCCAGTAGTTTTTTATACTTATCTTCTTTATTAAAAACAACATAGCTCAGGTTATCGCGAGCAAAACTTTTCACAAAAACCTGCGGATCAGTCATCTCCAGCTTATCCATTATATCTTGCCTTACAAAAGCCGTTGCCGTAGCAGTGAGTGCCAATACCGGTACTTCGGGATGAATTTCCCTGAGCCTGGCAATTTGCTGGTATGGCGGGCGAAAATCATATCCCCATTGGGAAATACAATGCGCTTCATCAACTGCAATAAGATTGACATTCATATAAGAAATCCGCACACGAACCAATTCAGCTAATAGTCTTTCAGGAGACAGGTAAAGGAACTTGATCTTACCGTAGATACAGTTATCCAGTAAAATATCAATTTCGCGCTTTCCCATCCCTGCATAAATGGCTATGGCTTCAATTCCCCTTGATTTCAGGTTTTCCACCTGATCTTTCATCAGGGCGATTAAGGGCGAAACGACAATACAAATGCCTTCTTTTACCAATGCGGGAACCTGAAAACAAACCGATTTACCTCCTCCGGTGGGTAGAAGTGCTAAACTGTCTTTTCCTTCCAGAACAGAATTGATAATATCCTGCTGGAGCGGTCGGAAGGCTGGATAACCCCAGTATTTTTGTAAAATCTCTATGGCTGTCATAAATCGGCGGTATCAAAACTATAAAATTTATATGTAAAGCAATAGCATATTTACAATTGGATCAAAACCATCTTGCAAAAGATTATTAACTTTGTTCAATACGTCAATAAATGCTGGAAAATCAGTTCACTGAAATTATTTACTTGATTAAAAATGTCCTTAATATAAAATGAAAAACCTTTACTTTTTTTCTGCGCTCTCTCTTTTATTTTTCACTTCAAATGCCCAGGAAAAAAAATGGGATGTAGAAAAATATCAGGGTACAACCAAGAATTTTACGCTAAATACGGATGAAGGTACCTGGATGAACCTGGATGTGAGTCCGGATGGCCAGGAAATTGTTTTTGATTTATTAGGTGATATCTACACCATGCCCATTTCCGGTGGCCAGGCCAAATTAATCAGCGGTGGCATTGCTTACGATGTTCAGCCAAGGTTTAGTCCGAATGGCAAATATATTTCTTACACCAGCGATAAAAGTGGTGGTGATAACATCTGGATTATGAGCCGCGATGGCTCCGATAAAAAGCAGGTAACAAAGGAAAACTTCAGGCTCTTAAATAACGCTACCTGGATGCCAAACAGTGAATACCTGATCGCCCGTAAGCATTTTACCGCCAGTCGCTCATTAGGTGCCGGTGAAATGTGGATGTACAATATAAACGGCGGTGAAGGTGTTCAGCTTACCAAACGGAAAAATGACCAGCAGGATGCCGGTGAACCCAACGTTTCACCCGATGGAAGATATGTCTACTTCAGTGAAGATGTAAGTCCCGGACCAGATTTTGAATACAGTAAAGACCCGAATGGTACCATTTATGCCATCCGCCAGCTGGATTTAACCACCGGAAAATTAACCACATTTATTAATGAGCAAGGGGGCGCCTGCCGTCCTCAGGTTTCACCGGATGGAAATCTGATCGCTTTTGTGAAAAGGGTCCGTTTGAAATCTACACTATATGTACAAAATATTAAAACAGGTGAAGAATGGCCTGTAAACGAAGATTTATCTCACGATCAGCAGGAAACCTGGGCTATTTTTGGTGTTTACCCGAACTTCGCCTGGACACCTGACAGCAAAAGCCTTGTGTTTTATGCTAAAGGAAAAATCAGGAAGACAGAAATTGGAACGCTGATCAATTCAACCATTCCGTTTCAGGCAAACACTGTTCAAACCATACAGCAGGCTTTACATTTTGAGCAGCAGGTATTTAGCAAAGATTTTTCAGCAAAAATGCTCAGACAGTTAAGTACATCACCAGATGGTAAAACCATTATTTTTAACGCAGCCGGATATCTTTATAAAAAAGAATTGCCCAATGGAACACCCGAACGTTTAACCAATGGATTGGATTTTGAATTTGAGCCGGCATTTAGTCCGGATGGCAGGTTTGTAGTATACACCACCTGGAGCGACGAACTCCGCGGAGCCATTAAAAGAACCGATTTAAGATCTGGAAAAACCATTAGCTTAAGCGACGAAAAAGGTTTTTATTATTCGCCTCAATATTCTACCAAAGGTGATAAAATCGTGTTCAGAAAAGGTAGTGGAAATGATGTGCTGGGCTATAATTATGGTCGTGGAACCGGAATTTTCATCATGCCGGCAAACGGTGGGGCTAAAACGCTTGTTTCTGATAATGGCATCCGCCCGCAGTTTAACAATACCGATACGCGGATTTATTTTCAAAGTTATGCTGAAGGGAAGAAAGCCCTGAAAAGCATTGATCTAAATGGCGGAAATGAAAGAACACATTTCACATCCCAATATGCCAATCAGTTTGTCATCAGTCCGGATAATAAATGGCTGGCTTTTAACGAGCTCTTCAATGTGTATATTACCCCGATGATCAATATTGGAACCGCCCAGGATGCATCAGCAGGAAACAAAGCCATTCCGGTGGCCAAAATCACCACAGATGGCGGAACATACATCCAATGGAGTGCCGACAGTAAAAATCTGCACTGGACTTTAGGACCTAAATATTTTACTGTAGATGTAAACCGTTCCTTTAATTTTGATGGCAGTTCGCCAAAAATTCAGGCCACTTCAGTTGATATTAACCTGGTTCTAAAATCAGATGTACCAACTGGTATGGTGGCATTAAAAGGTGCCAGAATTATCTCCATGAAAGGCGACGAAGTAATTGAAAACGGAACCATATTAACTGATGGTAATAAAATTACGGCCATTGGTAAAACTGATGCGGTTACGATTCCGGCCAATGCAAAAGTGATTGATGTGAATGGAAAAACCATTATGCCCGGTATAATTGATGTACATGCGCATCTACGCACAAGTCCTGACGGGATTTCACCACAAAGCGACTGGAGTTACCTGGCCAACCTGGCCTTTGGAGTTACAACATCACATGATCCATCCAGCAATACGGAAATGGTATTCAGCCAGAGTGAAATGCTGAAAGCGGGCAGGATGATTGGTCCGAGGGTTTATTCAACCGGTTCGATTTTATATGGTGCCGATGGAGATTTCAAAGTAGTGATTAATAGTTTAGATGATGCCTTGGCCAATCTTAAGCGTTTAAAGGCCATGGGTGCATTTTCCGTAAAATCATATAATCAACCCCGCAGAGAGCAGCGCCAGCAAATTCTGGAAGCAGCAAGACAGTTAAAAATGGAAGTGGTGCCTGAGGGTGGTTCCACATTTTTTCATAATATGAATATGATTGTGGACGGACATACCGGCATTGAGCATAGTATACCGGTTTTACCTGTTTATAAAGATGTCACCACGCTATGGAACAATACAGATGTGGCCTATACCCCTACTTTAATTGTGGCCTATGGAGGGCAGTGGGGCGAAAATTACTGGTATGATCGAACCAATGTATGGGAAAACGAAAAGTTAATGACTTATACGCCGCGTTCCATTATTGATGCCAGGGCCAGGCGCCGAACAACTTCTGAATACAGTGACTACAACCATATTGATATTGCCAAGGCTGCCAAACAAATTGCCAATGGAGGTACTAAAGTAAACCTGGGCGCACACGGCCAAATCCAGGGTTTGGGCGCACACTGGGAATTGTGGATGTTTGTACAAGGTGGATTTACACCGCTGCAGGCAATTAGAAATGCCACTTTAAATGGTGCAGCTTATTTAGGAATGAATAAAGAACTTGGCTCTTTGGAAGTTGGAAAACTGGCCGATATGGTGATTATGGATGCCAATCCCCTGGATGATATTCGTAATTCAGAAAAAATCAAATACGTGATGATTAATGGCCGGCTGTATGATAGTGCAACCATGAATGAGGTTGGCACCAGGGAAAAGCTCCGCAGTAAATTATGGTTCGAAAATGCCAGGGGAAATGGATACATCGTGCCAAATGGTGAATCTGAAACCTGGATTTTTACGGTTCCGCATTGTGACTAAATTTTATCCCGCAGATTAATAAGATTTATGCAGGTGTTTGTAATCTGCGGGGAAACTTATAAAAAAATTAAAGCACCAACAAACCAAATTCCCTCAAATTGTTGACTGGTTTTGAATACCAGAACAATTCGAAGTTTTCCATCCCTGTTTCAAAATCAGCTTTAACATCGGCGAAAGTATAAACCTTTTCTCTTTCAATTGAAATTTTTTGAAGAATAGCACTCAACCATTCGCCTTCATTTCTATTGGTTTGAATGGTAAATGTTTGCTTTTTATCATGAAAAGTAAGCGTTGTCATTTCCCACGAATTTCCTTTTTTGGTTTTAGTAAAATAATCTATTTCAGGATTATTACCTAACCAAACTACTTTTGCTGTAGGCTTCGTATTGAATTGTTGATCTTCGTTTAAGGCAATTTCAATAAAGTCTTCCGGGATTTTTGTCCTGGGAATCTTAAAATCAAACCAATCCTGAAGTTCATAATCAAAGCAGATGCCGTGCATGAAGTTGAACAATGACTTTTTTAATCCAAAGCTGAATTTATTATGATCGATTCCTGTTCTATCGGTATAATTAATGTCGTTATTGGCAAAGGTTCCGATGATTTCTGAATCTTTTATTACGCCAAATTTTTCAGGATATAATCCCACCGGACTATGTGCCGTCATGGCGAACTGATGCCAGAAACCGGATTGCAGGATACCTGCTTCAAATAACTGCCTGACCATTTCAAGGCTATCTACCGTTTCCTGGATGGTTTGTGTAGGATAACCGTACATTAAATAAGCATGTACCATAATACCTGCTTCGGTAAAGTTCCGGGTTACCCGGGCTACCTGTTCAACCGTTACCCCTTTTTCTATCAGTTTAAGTAAGCGATCGGAGGCAACTTCTAATCCACCTGAAACAGCAATACAACCTGATGCCTTTAAAAGTAAACATAAATCTGCGGTAAAACTTTTCTCGAACCGGATATTGGTCCACCAGGTAACAGCCAGTTTACGCCGGAGAATTTCCAGGGCCACCTCACGCATCAGGGCTGGTGGTGCGGCTTCGTCCACAAAATGGAATCCGTTTTGTCCGGTTTTAATGGATAATTCCTCAATCCGGTCTACAATCTGCTTTGCCTGAACTGGTTCATAAACTTTAATATAATCCAGTGAAATGTCACAGAAAGTGCACTTACCCCAATAACAGCCATGGGCCATGGTTAACTTATTCCACCTGCCATCGCTCCACATGCGGTGCATTGGGTTCACGATTTCAATCACTGAGATGTATTGATCCAGCAATAAACCTGAATAATCCGGTGTACCAACATCAGCCTGTTTATAATCTTTGCGGAAGGAATCATTTCTGTAAACTACTTTTCCGTTTTCCAGCAGAAAAGTACGTTTATAGAGCTGCATCTCTTTTGGAACTCTTCCACTGATGTTCTCAATAAGCAATTCTATCGGTAACTCACCATCATCCAGGGTGATGAAATCAAAAAATTCAAAAACCCGCGTATCCGAAAGGGAGCGCAACTCTGTATTTGGAAAACCGCCACCCATGGAAATTTTAATTTGGGGATGATGTTTTTTAACCCACTGTGCAGCGCGGAATGCACTATACAGATTCCCGGGAAAGGGAACTGAAATCAGAAATAGCTCCGGCTGAACTTTTTCGATATGTTCTTTTAAAATGGAAATCAGGAGCTCATCAATATAACTGGGAGCCTGCGCCAGTGTAGTATACAATTCGTCAAAGGAATTAGCACTTCTGCCCAGTCGTTCTGCATACCGGCTGAAACCAAAATTCTCATCCACACATTCTACAATATAATCTGAAAGATCTTCGAGATAGAGTGTAGCCAGATGTTTGGCTTTATCTTGTGTACCCATGGCACCAAAGGCCCAGTCAAGCTCTTCCAGCTGTGAAAACCGTGATGCCTCCGGCAGAAAATCACTGCTGCAAATCTGTAAGGCTAAAGTTGGATTTTTACCCTGGAGAAAATGAATAACCGTATCAATGGTTTTCAGGTACTCATTTTTTAAAGCGAGTATTCGCTTTGAATTGGCACTTAGCGGTTTTGTTAAAGGCGTAGCAAATAATGAGGTTAAGCCGTTCTTAGAAAACATTTTGAGGATCACCTCAATACCTAGATCAGCCTGGGTAGCACTGATATTTTTAGTATTCAGAAAGCCTTTTATATACGCCGATGCCGGATAGGGTGTATTCAGTTGGGTAAAAGGTGGCGTGATGATAAAAAGTTCTGTCTTCAAAGGAAATATTTAAAACACAAAAGTACGGGATTTTGTAGATTTTAAATCATTGATGATGTTTTCTTAAATCTTTTGAATTAAATATGAGTAAATAATGAATGAAAGTATTCTATCATCGTTTATATTTTCTACAATTAAAGATATGCCAATTTATAATGTAAATACCTTTAAAACATAAAAGCACCCAAATAGTATGCCTTATACTTTCTAATGTGCATTATACAGTTAATCATGACCATATCAGACATGGAAATCATTTAAGATCAAAAACACAAGGCTAAGAATGAAAAAACAACTCTGCCAAACCAGCATTGATATTCTAATGTACTTTATGTGATTAAACCTGACTTTTTTGATAATTTCATTTTTTTAAGATCAGCAAGATACTATGTCTTTGTACTACCAGACGAAGTGTTCTCTATTTACCCCTAACATATAAACACCTATTAGCATAATTATCATCTAGCTCATAAGGGCATGTTATAGGATATGGTGAGACATGAGGTTTAAACTAACTTGTAAAGGAAAAATAAACCTTGGCAAAGCACACCTCGTCACCTCGACAGCAATGTAGATATCTTTTTGATCCCCCAAAAGTGGCCAGCTGAAAACATCCCTATTGACAATTATACAATAAGATTACTTCGCTGGCTGAAAAAGCCGCCTCGCAATGACGATCTAAATGATGATCTGCATCCCGCTATAGCCACCACGCTATCTGCACCCTGCTACCGGCCTGGGAGATGATGG
>NZ_NHOT01000012.1 GCF_002197755.1 Pedobacter sp. AJM
ATTTGCACTTGCCATTACAATATCTGTTTTAATTGCTGTTTTAACCGTGAGCATTCAGTCGGTGAAGGTAGCGAAAGCGAACCCGGTTGATGCGCTTAAATATGAATAAAAATAAGTGATAAGTTATACGTTTTAAGTCGTAAGTGAAAAACTTATAACTTAAAACTTACCACGTAAAACTACAAAAATGTTCAAATTAAACTTGAAAATCGCCTTGCGAAACCTTTGGAAGCACAAGGGCTTCTCCTTAATAAATATTGGTGGCTTGGCTATAGGTTTAGCCAGTTGTATGCTGCTATTATTGTATGTGTCATACGAGTTTGGGTTTGATAGGCAGTTTAAGAATTACAATACAACTTATATTGCCCATACCAATATGACAGCCAATGGTAAAGTGCACAGTTGGGCCTGGACACCTGGTTTATTAGCCCCGGAGCTAAAAGAGAAATATGCCGGTATTGTAAATGCTGCGAGATCTTCTTATCCATTTGAGCAACTAATTAGCTATAATGATAAAAAAATTAAAAACAGAGGTTTGTTTGCTGACCCATCTTTTCTTGATATACTGGATTATAAATTTCTAAGTGGTAATGCGGTAACGCCACTTAAGGATATTAATAGCGTTATTTTAACTCAATCATTAGCAGAAAAATTATTTGCAGGCGAAAATCCTTTAGGTAAAATAGTGAAGCTGGATAATAAAGAGGGGTTAAAAGTTGAAGCGGTAATTGCTGATATACCAGCAAATAGCAGTATCAAATTCGATTATTTAATGCCCTGGAAATTAAATGAAAAAACACACGAATGGATAGCTAAGCAGGGATGGGGGAGTAATTTCTGTTTAACCCTGGTACAACTTCAAAATACTAGTTTATTGGATGGAGTAAATGCTAAAGTTAAAGATATTTATAAAACCCATGATAATGAATCAAATACCAACGAATTGTTTTTGCATCCCTTATCAAAATGGCATTTGTATAATGAATTCGAAAATGGGGTAACTATTGGTGGAAAAATAGACCAACTGAAGATTTTCTTTATGCTGGCAATTTGTATCCTCCTTATTGCTTGTGTAAACTTTATGAATCTTTCTACCGCCCGATCAGAGAAAAGAGCAAAAGAAGTTGGTGTTCGCAAAGCAATTGGATCAAGCAGAAAATCATTGATAGCTCAGTTTATTCTGGAAAGCATTTTACTCTCTTTAATTGGAACTGTTGTTGCTTTTACTTTAGTTGAGATTAGTTTGCCGTACTTTAATACGCTGTTAAATATTAATCTGATTATTCAATACCATGATTGGAGAAATTGGGCGACTTTAACCGGATTAATTTTATTTACCGGCTTACTTGCAGGCAGTTATCCGGCATTTTACCTGTCATCTTTTGAACCTGTAAAAGTGCTTAAAGGCTTTAGACTCAAGACAGGATCGGCTATGTCGATTAGAAAAGTATTGGTTGTTTCTCAGTTCGTATTCGCGGCAAGTCTAATTGTTTGCACTGCAGTTATCTATCAGCAATTAAACTACATTAAAAACAAACCAATAGGCTATAATCAGGGTAATCTGATACAAATGGCAGCTGCAGGTGCTTTAACGAGTACAAAAAAAATCGACTTATTAAAAACGCAGCTTATCAAATCCGGTGCCGCCCAACACGTTTCTTTGATGAGTATGAATATTGATGAAGGTGGAAATAATACCTCAGATATCAGCTGGCAGGGCAAAAACCCCAATGAAAAGGTATTATTTAACCAAAGGGGGATTGGTTACGATTTTATAGCAACTACGGGTACTGAAATGATTAAAGGAAGAGAATTTGCTGTCGAATTTCCAGGTGATTCTAACAAGGTTTTGATAAATGAAGCTGCTGTTAAAATAATGGGACTTAAAAATCCGGTGGGTACAATAATTAATTATGGTGATTCCAAGGCTACTATTATAGGCGTAATGAAAGATTTTGTTGCAGAATCTCCATACCAAAAAGTAGCACCAATGATTTTTAATAAAATATATAGTGACGAAGGAGGAGTAATCTTAATTCGACTAAATGAAGCGCAAAACATCAGTGCCTCACTGGTACAAATAGATGCACTCGTAAAAGCTATAAATCCGGATTATCCTGTGGATAGAAGATTTGTCAGCGAATCTTTCGAAGAAAAATTTCAGTCTGAAAAACTTTTAGGCACACTTTCAAACTGGTTCGGCGGTTTTGCGATATTCATCTCTTGCTTAGGCTTATTAGGATTAGCGCTTTTCATGGCCGAGCAACGTAAAAAAGAAATCAGCATCCGTAAAGTTTTGGGCGCGAGCACGAAAAATATTCTTACACTTTTAAATAAAGATTTTATCAAACTGGTGGCGATAGCCAACATCATTGCTTTTCCACTGGCTTATATCATTATTAATAAATGGCTTTCATCTTTCGAATACCGGATAAGCATATCTATTATGCCTTTTGCATTGGCGATCGCTATTTCTATTATAATTGCCGTTTTAACCGTGAGCATTCAGTCGGTAAAGGTAGCGAAAGCGAACCCGGTTGATGCGCTTAAATATGAATAAAAATAAGTGATAAGTTATACGTTTTAAGTCGTAAGTAAAAAACTTATAACTTAAAACTTACCACGTAAAACTACAAAAATGTTCAAATTAAACTTGAAAATCGCCTTGCGAAACCTTTGGAGAAACCGGGGAATAACTGCCATTAATGTTGGTGGTTTAGCTATAGCTTTGGCTGCTTTTATTTTGGTAGCCATGTACTTTACCTATGAAACCAGCTTCGATCAGACAAATCCTAACTACAATAATATTTATGTGGTTGGTAGAATTGAGCCTGATTTTAAAACCAATTACACTTCTCCTCCGCTCGTAAAAGCGATTAAGTTAAATTTTCCTGAAGTAGAAAATGCAGGGATCACCAAGATAAACCATTCATTGGAGTTGGCTATTAAAAATGGCAAAAATGCCATTTTTACGAAAAACATTTTGCAGGCAGATTACAATGCCGCCAAAATTCTGGACATTAATCCAATAGGTGGCTTGATCCAGCCATCGGGTGATGTAGAAAGATTAACTTATCTGAATGTTGAAAACGTTAAAACACTGTTTCCTGGTAAGAAAGACAATAAACCCGAAATGGTGAGCTTCGGATCTTCCAGTTCAGGAATAACCGGAACCATCGCCGGGGCTATTGTTAACAATGAGCATTCAAATTTTAGCTTCGACGGGGTATCCATAGGCAACGAGATTGGAAAAGGAGAAAACTATGGATATAATAATTATAATACCTTTATTCAGGTAAAACCGGGAACGGATGTTGAAAATCTTCAAAACAAAATAACCAATTTATACAGAGCTGAGCTATTAAAAGGTGAAACCGATGTAAAGACAATTGAAGAAATTAAGGGCGTGTCTATATTTTTGGATCCTTTGGCTCATCAACATTTAAGGCCTAAAGCAGGAAATGATACCCCTTATAAAATTTTAATTGCACTTTCTGTTCTTGGTGTTTTAATCTTAGTGATTGCCTGTATTAATTTCACTAATCTCAGCATTGCTCAGGCCGCTAAAAGAGCGAAAGAGGTAGGCATTAAAAAAGTAATGGGCGCCTATCGCCTTCAGCTAACTGCTCAATTTTTAACTGAAATATTTATTCAGTGCCTGTTTGCAACAATTATGGCATTGGTTTTTGCTGAATCGGCATTGCCATACTTTAACAACTTATTCCAAATTAATTTAACAATATGGCATGCCAATAATGATCTGTTCTGGCAATTGCCTTTAATTTTATGTCTGATTACCTTAATTGCCGGAACTTATCCCGCTTTAGTGCTATCCGGTTTTAAACCGGCGTTGGTTTTGAAAGGGAATTTTTCGACCAGCAAACAAAGTTCCTGGTTGCGGAATGGATTATTGGTTTTTCAATTCAGTATCGCCGTAATTTTCATTATTGGCTTGTTTATCATTAACGCTCAGCTTAAATACATGAGGAGTGAGGATTTAGGTTTTACGGCAAACCAGGTCGTGTACATCAAGAACATCAGTATGTTTAATAAGCCTGAAAAATTCACTCCTGTTAGAGATAAAATCTTAAAAATTCCTGGAATAAAATCGGCAACCGTGACCACTGATATCCCTGATGGTGCAGAAGGTGGGGCTAATGGTTATACTTTCGAGGGCGTGCAATCCAGCCTTGATTTTATAGATGTAGATTTTGATTATTTCGAGACGCTGGATATCAAGTTAAAAGAGGGGCGTTTTTTCTCAAAGTCATTTAGTACAGATACTGCGAATTCTGCTATAATAAATGAGCGAACTGTTGCGAAATATGGCATGAAAAACCCCGTTGGAAAAACAATCAGAGGTTGCAATATTGATTATAAAATTGTTGGTGTAATTAAAGATTTTAAGGCTCAAGGCTTTGAAAGTGCCGTTCAGCCAACCATTTACGCAATTAAAAATCCTTGCGGCAATTATAAGACGCAAATCATGCTAAAAATTGAGGAAAATAAAATGTCTGATGCTTTGGCTGCTTTGAAAGCACAATGGCCTCAAATTAACCCTCAGGATGGTGAAGATTTCAGGTATGAGTTTTTAGATGAACTTTATGGCAAACTTTTTAAAAAACAAGAGCAGCTACAATCCGTGTTTTTTGCAGCGGCATTGCTCACCATTTTCATTGCTATTTTAGGTTTGTTTGCCTTTGCAAAATACATTACTAACGGTCGGATTAAAGAAATAGCTGTTCGCAAAATTTTAGGTGCAAGTGATGTTCAGATCTTCAAATTGATTAACAGTTCATTTTTTATCATGGTGCTTGCAGCTAACGTAATTTCATGGCCGGTCGCTTACATCCTTACTAAGAAATGGCTGGAAACTTTTGCCTACCGGATTGATTTACCTGTCCTTCCTTTTGTTAGCAGTGCAATCATTACCATTTTATTAACGGTGATAACGGTAAGCATTCAGGCAAAAAAAGCTGTGAGGGCTAATCCGGTTGATGCGTTGAAATACGAATAAAAATAAGGGATAAGTTATACGTTTTAAGTCGTAAGTGAAAAACTTATAACTTAAAACTTACCACGTAAAACTACAAAAATGTTCAAATTAAACTTAAAAATCGCTTTGCGAAACCTTTGGAAGAATAAAACCTCCTCTTTCATTAACGTTATTGGTTTAGCTATCGGCTTAGCTGCTTGCTTAATGTTGCTATCATATGTTTCTTACGAGTGGAATTTCGATAAACAGGCCAAAAACTGGAAAAATGTTTATGTAGCCATGACGAATGTTCCCGGAGAAGGTAATAAAATCGCAGGTACTTTTAATGGTTCTACCACAGCATTGGGCCCGCTCTTGAAACAAAATTTACCGGAGGCGAAATACATTGCCCGTATGGATTATGGTACAAAAAGCCTCATTGCAAACGGACAAAATAGCTATAAAAAAAATTCTAAGTTTGCCGAACCCGATATCCTTAAACTGTACGATTATGAGTTTATTGCAGGCGACCCGAAAACGGCATTAAACAATCCACTTTCGGTTATTTTAACTGAAAGTACAGCTAGAACCTTATTTGGAACTGCTGATGTGCTGAATAAATCCGTTCGTTATCAGGATAAAGAAAACCTGACCATTACCGGTGTAATTAAAGATTTACCTGAAAATAGTTCTAACCGTTTCGACTTTTTAATGCCTTGGTCATTTTACGAGATTATTGACGACAGTGCAAAGGATTTAAACTGGACGAATTATAGTTTTGTAACCATGGTTTCGCTTAATCCGGATGCCAATATTGAGTTGGTAAACCGTAAAGTTAAGGATTTGGTAAAGGCAGCTACGCCTCAAACCCTGCAGTCGCAACCACATTTTTTATACCAGGCGAGCAGACTACATTTATTTGGCAAATTCGAAAATGGTAAAAGTGTAGGCGGCGACATTGAGCAAATCTGGCTTTTTGTTGGTTTGGCCTTTGGTATATTGCTAATCGCCTGCATTAATTTTATGAACATGGCTACGGCCAAATCAGAAAAACGGTCAAAAGAAGTGGGCATCAAGAAAACCATCGGTGCTAATCGCAGTTCATTAATTTTTCAGTTTTTAACCGAATCAATGGTATTAACTCTGGTTGCTGTTGTCGTAGCAATAGCATTGATAGAACTTTGTCTACCCGCATTTAATTCGCTCCTCAATATAAATCTCGGGATTTCATACTTCAATACGGCAAGTTGGGTTGGTATCCTGGGAATCGTAATTGTCACCGGATTAATTGCCGGCAGTTACCCGGCGTTTTATTTATCAGCTTTTAATCCAATTCAAACATTAAAAAGAAAGATTTCGGCTAAAGGATTTCTACGCATAAGTTTAAGGCAAGTGCTGGTTGTTGGTCAGTTTTGCTTCGCCATTATTCTGATTATCGCAACTTTGGTCATCTATCGCCAAATTCAATACATCAAAAACAAGCCGGTTGGCTTCGATGTGAATGCTTTGGTGGAGATTCCTCAGGATGGAGAATTAAAAACCAAATTCGAGTTATTCAAATCCGAACTGCTTAAATCCGGAGCGATAAAGTCGATGTATCAATCGTCTGTTAGTCTTTCTCATCATGGTCGCAACTTTATGGATATTACATGGGATGGCATGACGAAGCCTGAAAATACTATCTTGTTTAACCAGGTGGCGACTTCGTATGATTTTATCAAAACAAATGGTATTAAATTACTCGAGGGGCGGGATTTCTCTAAAAACTTCGCATCAGATACCAGTGCCTTGCTGGTGAGTGCCTCGGCTGTGAAAGTATTTGGGTATAAAAATCCTATTGGCAAAAGGGTAAATCTGTATGGTACAAATGCTTATATTATTGGTGTTTTTGACGATTATGTTTGGGATTCGCCTTATAAATCTAATAACCCACAGGTTGTATTTTTAAATCCAAAGCAAACAGGTACCATTACAATGCGACTGAATAACGCAAACAGTTTGCAAAGTAATATTGAAACCATCAGCAGAATTGCAAAGGTTTTTAATCCGGCATATCCAACGGAAATTACTTTTATAAACTCCTTATATCAGGAGAAATACAAATCAGAAAAAACCTTAGGTATTCTCTCCAACTTGTTCGGCGGACTGGCAATTTTCGTGTCATGCCTGGGTTTATTCGGCTTGGTTGCTTACAGTGCCGAGCAAAGAACAAAGGAGTTTGGTGTGCGAAAAGTACTAGGCGCATCGGTTGCGGATTTAATGCAATTGCTGTCGCTTTCTTTTATCAAAATGATTGTAGTTGCCATTTTTATTGCGGTGCCGGTAAGTTATTTTGTGATGAATAAATGGCTGGATAACTTTGAGTTTCGTACTGAAATAAGCTGGTGGATAATTCCTATCGCAGCAATAGCAACTTTAACGATGGCTGTAATTACCGTGAGTTTTCAGGCTTATAAAACTGCAAAATCGAACCCGGTTGATGCGTTGAAATATGAATAAAAATAAGTAATAAGTTATACGTTTTAAGTTGTAAGTGAAAAACTTATAACTTAAAACTTACCACGTAAAACTACAAAAATGTTCAAATTAAACTTTAAAATCGCCTTGCGAAATCTTTGGAAAAACAAGGGTTTTAGCCTGATTAATATTGGTGGATTAGCAATTGGCCTGGCTTGTTGTTTAATGTTAATGTTGTATGTAAATTATGAGTGGAGCTATGATAAGCAATATAAAAACCTCGATAATATTTATTCTGCCAAATTAAAACTGAAGATTAACGGAGAATTGACAACAACAGACGCTGTTCCATATAAATTAGCCGGCGCAATGCTTCAGGAAGTTCCAGGTATTAAAGATGCAGCAAGAATTTCGCAGAATAACATTAAATTATTCAGTTACAACGAAAATAAATTCAAGCTAACCTCAATTTATGTAGATAAATCTTTTATAAAAATATTAAGCTACAATTTTATTTATGGCAACGCTGCTTCTGCTTTGGATGAGCCGGGATCTATTATTTTAACGGCCTCAACAGCTAAAAAATTATTTGGCACACAAAATCCCATAGGTCAGCGTATTAAATGGGATAACCTGAAAGCGCTAAAAGTTTCTGCTGTAATCGAAGATTTGCCGAAAAATCAAAGTATTCAGTTTGAAGTTTTGCAACCATGGAGTTTCTTCGAACAAATTAATCCCGATATTCCAAATATGAGTTGGGGAAGTATTGACTGCAGCACCATATTTGAACTAAAAGACAATGTTTCTCCAGACGATATAAATGCCAGAATAAAAAAATTCTTAGTAACTAAAAAGCCTGAAGTAAAACCGTATGTATACGAACCTTTCCTTTTCCCGATGAGCAAAATTCATTTATACAATGAATTTAAAAACGGGGTTGTAGTTGGAGGCAATATAGACCAGGTAAAATTGTTTGCTTTTCTTGGTCTATGCGTACTGCTTATCGCCTGTATTAATTACATGAACCTGTCTACCGCAAGATCAGAAAAAAGGGCCCGTGAGGTTGGCGTTCGTAAAGCTTTAGGCTCTGCCCGAAGTGCATTAATGGGGCAGTTTATACTGGAATCAGTTTTGTTGTCGATTTTTGCAATGCTGATTGCTTTCGTATTGTTGGAAATTTCTCTGCCATATTTTAACAATTTGCTGGATATCAAAATCCAGATTGATTATCATTCATATCTGTTTTGGAGCATTTTAATCGGTTTGGCCGTAATTACAGGATTATTGGCAGGTAGTTATCCCGCATTTTATTTATCATCCTTTATTCCGGTAAAGGTTTTGAAAGGTTTCAAAGGCAGTTCAGGTTCTTTGAGCATTCGTTGTTTATTGGTTGTACTTCAATTTAGTTTATCAATTTGCATGATTATTTCTGCAATTGTGGTGTACAGGCAAATTCAATACCTGAAGGATAAGCCATTGGGTTTTGAGCAAAACAATATGGTACAATTAGATTTAGAGGGTGAATTAGGAAAGCCTTCCAAGCTGGAATTGTTCAAAAATCAATTATTAAAAGATGGTGCTGTTGTTTCTGCATCAGAATTTGCCCAAAAATTTACGAATGGCGGCTCTATCACAGGAGACATTAGTTGGCCAGGCAAACCTGCCGGAAATAATGCTATCATCAGCTGCAGAGCTGTCGGATTTAATTTTACAAATACGGTAGGTGCTAAAATTATTGCTGGCAGAGATTTCTCTAAAAATTTTCCTGCTGATACCAGCTCATCCGTATTATTAAATGAAACGGCCGTAAAACTGATGAACTTTAAAAACCCTGTCGGAACCATAATAAGCTGGGGAGATAACCAAAATTTGAAAATTGTTGGTGTAATAAAAGATTACTTTAATGAACAGTTAGGTAAGGCCGTTGAGCCAACCGTTTTTTACTATAACATAAAAGATTGTGGTGTTTTGATGCTCCGTTTAAATCCCGATCAATCGCTGAATAAGTCTATAGAGACAATTAAAAATATCGGTCAGCAGATTAATCCGGCGTATCCTGCGCAAATTAGTTTTGTAGCAGAAGGTATGGCCGAAAAATTAAGAACAGAGAAATTACTAAGCGTACTTTCGAATATTTTCGGTGGTTTTGCCATTTTCATCTCTTGCCTTGGTTTATTAGGATTAGCGCTTTACATGGCAGAGCAAAGAAGCAAGGAGATCAGTATCCGCAAAGTTTTGGGTGCTAACCTGTCGGATATTCTGGTTTTGCTCAATAGGGATTTTATGAAATTGGTTATGATTTCGAATGTGATTGCAATTCCTGTCGCATACATTATTGTTACCCAATGGCTGCAAAAATATGATTATAAAACTGCAATAACACTTTGGCCTTTCATACTCGCTGTTTTAGCTTCTGTTTTTATAGCTGTTTTAACCGTGAGTTTGCAAACTTTCAAAGTAGCAAAAGCCAACGCGGTTGATGCATTGAAATATGAATGAAAGCTTAAAGACCAAAGACTAAAGCGAATTGCTGGTGTCTTGATACTTGATACTAAATACTTGATACTACAAAAATGTTCAAACTAAACCTAAAAATCGCCTGGCGAAATCTCTGGAGGAATAAGGGCTATACATTTATTAATGTGATCGGTCTTTCGATAGGGATGGCCAGTTGTATTCTTATTTTTTTATTTATCCGTTACCAATTAAGTTTTGATGAAGACTTTAAGAATGAAAACCGTATTTTCAGATTTGTTACCGATTGGAAATATGAGGCATTTGATGATTATTCTGCTGGTGTTCCCATACCAGTGGTAAAAGTGGCAAAAGATGAAATTCCAGGATTAGAAAAAACAGCAGCAATCGTAAGAAGAGGTAGTATTGTCCGCGTTCAGGATCGGAAAGGAAGAGATATCATAAAAAGCGATGAAGATGTATATTATGCGGAGCCAGACTTCTTTGAGATTTTTGGTATTAACTGGATTTTTGGTCATCCAACTCAGGCATTAGGTCAACCAAATACTGTTGTGCTATCTGAAACAAGCGCGAAAAAATATTTTGGTAACGCTCAGAATGCCATGGGCAAAAGTCTTTTACTTGGGACTAAAAATATTTGTAAAGTAAGCGGCGTTTTCAAAGATATGCCCAAAAACAGCAGTTTTCCTTTAAAAATTGTAGTTGCCTATCAAAGTTTTCCGGATAAAGATGATAATTGCTGGGATTGTGTAAGTTCTGGCAATGAGTTCTATGTTTTGCTTCAGAAAGGTTTGAAAGCAGCAGATATGACTGTTGCTGTGAATCAGTTTAACAAAAAGCATTATGCAGATAAAAAGATTGCAGGCAATCAGGAAAATAAGCTTCAGGCATTAAAAGAAATTCATTTTAGTGAATTGTATGATAATTTTTCCGATACATCAATCGGCCGAACAGAAATTTATGGTTTGGTGATCATTGGGCTTTTTCTGGTTATTACAGCTTGCATTAACTTTATTAATTTAAGTACGGCACAAGCCATTAACCGGGCGAAAGAGGTTGGTGTAAGAAAAGTAATGGGCGGTATGCGGAGGCAGCTGGTTTTACAATTTCTTCTGGAGACCTTTATGGTTACCCTTATTGCAATGTTGATAGCATGTGTACTGGCAGAACTGGGCATTCCTCATCTGCAAAATTTATTCAAAGTAAGTATCCCTATAGGATTATTCCAGCATCCGGTCATATTTCTATTTATGGTTGTATTGGTCGTATTGGTTGGTTTTTTAGCAGGTTTTTATCCGGCACTGATTATGTCGGGATTTCAACCTGCATTAGCCATTAAAAACAAGGCTGCATTAAACAGCGGAGGATTGAGTCTTCGTAAAATTTTGGTCATTGTACAGTTTTCAATTTCTATTATACTGATCATAGCTACAATAGTGGTAATGAAGCAAATGGATTATATACAACAAAAACCTCTTGGTTTTAATTCCAGCGAAGTCGTCATGATTAGTATACCTACAGATAGTTTGAGTTTAACCAAACAAAATACTTTTAAAGAGCAAGCTTCAAAATTACCGGGTGTCGAAATGATCAGTTTTTGCCAGGACCCACCCTTATCGCAAAATGTAAACTCTTCTGATTTTACTTTTAACGGAATAAAAAATAAAGATTTTGAAGTACGAAGGATAAAGGCAGATGAAAACTACTTTAAACTGTTCAACTTAAAAATTATAGCCGGAAAGGTATTTTCAAAAAGTGATACGGCTAACGGTTACGTTGTAAATGAAACATTTCTTAAAAAAGTGCATATTATAAATCCGCAGGATGCAATAGGCAAGTTAATTAACTCTAATGGTCAGAATATCCCGATTGTAGGTGTGGTAAAAGATTTTAATGATAAGTCATTAAAAGAAAGCATCTCAGGGCTCACCATTGCTGCAGGTAAAAACCAGTATTACAGGGCCGCTATCAAAATGGATACCAGGCAACTTAAACTTGCGACGCAAAATATTGAATCATTATGGAACAGCACCTTTCCCGATCATGTTTATTATTCCTTTTTTGTTAATGACCGGATAAACAATTACTATGAAAACGAAAAAGTAACGGGGTTTTTATTCAAGGTATTTGCAGGCATTATCATCTTCATTTCTTTCATAGGTTTATTTGGATTAATTTCTTTCGTTGCAACACAACGAACCAAAGAAGTGGCCATCAGAAAAGTTTTAGGCGCCTCAACCATAGAATTGGTGAAAATGTTAAACGGGTCATTCCTTATAATGGTTTTTATCGCAAATCTCGTAGCCTGGCCGCTGGCGTATTTATTCGTTTTCAAATGGCTTTCCGGCTTCGCTTATCGTATTGATATCAGCATCTGGCCATTCATTTTGGCAATGGTAATATCTATGACAATAACTTTAATAACTGTGAGCATCCGCTCCTATAAAGCAGCTGTTTCCAATACGATTGATGCACTTAAATACGAATAAAGTTAAAAAGACCAAAGACTAAGCATTTGCTATTGTCCTGATACTTGATAATAAATACTTGATACCAATATGTTCAAACTCAATCTAAAAATCGCTTGGCGTAACCTCTGGAAAAATAAGTTATACGCTTCCATTAACATCTCAGGCTTGGCCATTGGGTTAACTGCCTTTGTATTGCTGCTGTTATATGTTAATTATGAGGAAAGTTATGATACATGGTCGCCAGATTTGAAGGATGTTTATCAGGTAAGGGCATATCATACATACAGTTCGCCAGATAACAGACAATATTGGCAAACGTCAAATGAAAGTAGAATTGCAGCATTGCTGAAACAGAACATTCCGCAAATCAGTGCCATTACAAAAGTTGAAAATGATTGGTATCAAAATTATGCCCTGACGGTTAAGGGTCGTAAATCGCTCATGGTTAGGGGAATCCGCGATGCAGATTCGGCATTTTTTAACGTGATGCCATACCGGTTTTTAAAGGGCAATGGAATCACTGCCCTAAACAAACCCAAGAGCATTGTTTTAAAAAAAGAAGTGGCATTAAGACTTTTTGATACAGAAGATGTTATTGGTAAAACGATTAGCATAGTAAGGTGGGAAGGTGATGCCCTAACGGATTTTACTATTACAGGCGTAGTTGATGAGCCAGTTACGCCGCAAAGTGTTAATTTTTCCGGTATTATTCGTACCGGTATGTTCGATAAAGATGATCAGCATCCATCTGTTCACAAGTATACAGAAATTTATGCCCGGTTGTTCAGCAAAGCTGACCTGAATCAGCTAAATGAAAATATTCGTAAAGTTTACACCAATAACCTTAAAAGTACATTTATCAACGGCCAAAATTCGTATGCAGATTATCTTAAATCTGGAAATGTGCCAGATTGTAAGCTGTTGCCCATCAATGAAGCGCATCAAAACCCGCCGTTTACCGCTGGCTGGACAGAAAAGATAAAGCCTGTTTCTCTGATCGTGACCTTTTTACTCTTAATCTCCATTATTAACTTTATTAACTTGGCTACAGCACAATCTTTTCAAAGGGCGAAGGAAGTTGGTGTTAAGAAAGTGCTTGGCTCCAATAAAGGCTTACTGATGAAGCAATTTTTAATGGAAACAGGACTGCAAAGTTTATTTGCTTTATTAATTTGTGGCGTGCTCATCGAATTATTTTTACCCGTTTTTAATGAGCAGCTCGACTTACATATTACTTTCTGGTCAAATCAGAAATTGTTTTTTATACTGTTGCAGCTATTTGGATTATTCTTAATCATCACCCTGCTGGCCGGCTTTTATCCGGCAAAGGTGCTGTCAAATTACAAACCTGCTACGGTATTAAAAGGAGTTTTTTCTAACAGTCATAAAGGTTTGGCCTTACGTAACTTATTAATTGTATTGCAATTCGTGATTTCGGTCACATTGATTATTGCCATAGGAATTATGCAAAGGCAGGTAAGCTTTATGAATCAAAAAGATCTGGGTTTTGATAAGAGCCGTGTGATCAATATCAGTACTAACTATAACGAGAAAATAGCAAAGGAGATCAGGAGGGTTTCTGGTGTACAATATGTTGGCTCTACCACGCAAGTCATCGGAAACACTTATGCCTATGCTGACAAGATTAATTTTAAAGGTAAAAAATTGGATTTAAATATGGTTACGGTAACCATGGAAGCATTCCCCGCCTTAGGTATAAAGCCATTACAGGGGCGTCTTTTTTCATCACTTTATAAACAAGATACTGTAAATACGGTAGTACTTAATGAATCTGCAGCGAAGGCATTGGGGGGCAATGTTGTTGGACAACAATTCAGGTCCTATGAAAATGTTTTTCAAATCATTGGTGTGATTAAAGATTATCATGCAGAATCGTTTGATAAAACTATTATTCCGACCATTTATAAGGTGACTTATCTGGGGGGAATGAGTTCAAATGGAAATTTACTGGTTAGGTTTAACTCCGATCAATATGAGGGTATCATCAGAAAAATTGAGGAAGTATGGAAAAAATATTATCCAAATTACCCTATGAATTATGAATCTTTGAGTCACGCATTCACCAATAGTTTAGCAGAAAATAATCGTTTTATGAATATGATGATTATATTCAGTGTTGTTTCCGTTTCTCTTTCTTTATCTGGTTTATTTGCCTTATCTACCTTTGTTTCGAAACGAAGAACAAAAGAAATTGCCGTAAGAAAGGTACTAGGCGCATCAAATATGCAAATCGTTAATCTGCTTAATAAATCCTTTCTGATTTTAGTTATGGTAGCTAACCTCATCAGCTGGCCTGTAGCCTATATCTTAATTAAAAAATGGCTTGATGGATTTGTTTATCGGATTGATATGCCGGTTTTACCCTTTATCATGGCCACAATTACCTCTGTAGTTATAGCCGTTTTAACCGTAAGCATTCAAGCCAGAAAGGCTGCTATTGCTAATCCTGTCAAGTCACTTAAATATGAATAGCGCAAAGCGGTTAGGTGGGGAGGCTAAATGGTTTAGGTCTCTTCATCATATCGCTTCTAACCCCTAAACCTCTAACCTTGTTTAAACAATCTTGATACTAAAATAAAATGATCGAACTTAAAAACATTGAAAAATACTATTCCAGCAAAGGCATTAAACACTATGTATTGCGCCACGTCACCACCAGCATTAAACAGGGTGAATTTGTTTCCATCATGGGCCCATCCGGTGCCGGAAAATCCACTTTGCTGAATATTTTGGGGATGCTGGAAGAACCTACTTACGGCACTTATGAGTTTCTGGGCGAAGATGTAACTACCTTAAATGAGCGGAAAAGGATAGAACTTTACCGTAATCATATCGGTTTTGTGTTTCAGGCTTATCATTTAATTGATGAGATGACCGTTTACGAAAATATTGAAGCCCCGTTATTGTATAAAAAGGTTGGCAGTGCGGAAAGAGCCAGCAGAATTGCCGATTTATTAGATCGTTTTAATATTGTTGCGAAAAAAGACTTATTTCCAAACCAGCTTTCCGGAGGGCAGCAGCAACTGGTGGGCATTGCCAGGGCACTGGCCGCACAACCTAGCATTATTCTGGCTGATGAACCAACCGGTAACCTTCAGTCGGCACAGGCGGAAGAAATTATGCAGCTTTTTCAGAAATTAAATAAAGAAGATGGCATCACCATTATCCAGGTTACCCATGCAGAAAAGAACGCAACGTATGGTAGCCGTATTTTGCATATTGCTGATGGTGTGGTAAAAGATGACGTATCCGTAAAGCCTATTCAGGCAGTTTAACTTTATATATCCGGTAAGGATAGTCTGTTCTGTCCTTGCCCTTATTGTATTTTTCCTGCCGGTTCAGTTGCGCGCAACTCAGGTACAGGTAGCCGTCATCACCTATACCGAAAGAATCTGGCCAGCTTAGCCTTTTATCGGTTACTAAGGTATGCAGCTTTCCGTCCGGGCTCACATATTTAACCGAATAATCAGGTGATGAACTGAGGTAAATATTTCCTTTTTTATCGGCAATCATGCCATGACAAACGCCGGTTTCAGCCACCATTTCTACCCCTTCAGAAATCTGTGTTTCACTTAACCTGGTATCTGCCAAATATTCCGTTTTAATTCGGTACAGTTTAGTTTGATTAATGGCCCTGAAATAAAAATATGGATTGTCATGTGTTAAAGCTATCCCATTTACATTGGAAGTGAAGGGTTTGCCTGCATGATCCACCACATCACGATTATCTAAATGAAGGATAAAGCCTGGATTGGCTAATGTAGCTGTATCCTTTTGAAGTACTGTTCTTGACTTTCCGGTTTTCAATTCTAATACTACAATCGCACTTAAACCCGGATCTGATAAATAAGCCAGTTGTTTGTCGTGATCAACGACGATATCATTCAGTGCGCTTTTATCTTTTGGTAAATCGTCAAAATGGTAAACATTTACTACTTTGTTGTCTGCCAGGTTAATTTGTAATAATTTAAAATGGCCTTCTTTCTTTTGAGCCTGGTCACTCCCGAAAATAGATGCACTGCCTCCAGGCCTGGAATCCAGGACCCATAAGAAATTCTTTTCATCAGCATATAAATCCTGTACGCTGACAAAATGGTTTCTCATATTGATGGTATCAGTTTTATTCCATTCCTCATCCGGAAAAGGCTTTCTTTCGCCGTTAACGATTTCTGTTAAACCATATAAATATGGCTCCCGCTTCGGAAATGACACAAACAGTCGGTTGGTTTTGGCGGAGACAGTCACCCCGATTGGCTGATATTTTCCAAAGGAAGCCACTTCCATAAGTTTAGATTCCTGAGCCATTATTTTGGTGTTAAATAAGATGCTGATAAAGAACAGTATAGGGAGGATGTATTTTTTCATGAATGAATTCGCCAGGTCACTCTTGAATAACCTTAAACTAAAGCAGAATGTTTTTCACCCGGTTAAGTTATCTTTGTTTTATGCAGAAATCTTTTACAGACCAGATGGGGAAGGAGATCACCATTAATTTTCCACCAAAAAGAATTATTTCTATTGTACCCTCGCAAACTGAGCTGCTCTTCGATTTGGGGTTAGACCTGGAGATAATTGGTTTGACGAAGTTTTGTGTTCATCCGATTGAAAAATTTGCAGAACGAACTAAAGTGGGAGGCACCAAAAAACTGAATATAGATTTAATTAGGGCGCTGAAACCGGATTTAATCATCGGCAATAAGGAGGAAAACGCGCAAAGTGATATTGAAGAATTGGCGATAGATTTCCCGGTGTGGATGAGTGATATTTTTACGTTGGAAGATGCCTTGGAAACCATTACTCAAATCGGAGCATTGGTTGATCGGGAGCCGGAAGCTGGTTACCTGAATCACCTGATTACTGCTGGTTTCAGAGATTTGCAAAGCCTTGCGTTGCAAAATAAGATCGACAAAAAAGTGGCCTATCTGATCTGGCGGAAACCTTTTATGGCGGCCGGAAAAAATACTTTTATTAATCACATTTTGTCGCTGAACGGGATGAGCAATGTCATAAAAGAAGACCGCTATCCGGAAATTACACTTGAGGAATTGCGCACGTTAAACTGCGACCTGATCCTGCTTTCATCAGAGCCCTATCCATTTGGTTCAAAGCATATTGATGAAATCCAGGCTGCTGTTCCAGATGTCAGGATCATGCTGGTTGATGGTGAAATGTTTAGCTGGTATGGCAGCCGTTTGGTAAAGGCCGTTCAATATTTTTTTGAGTTTCAGAAAGAACTTTATGGGTAGCATTTTTTAAATTGTCGCATTATTAAGATTTACCTCGTTATATCCGTAATTATGAAAAAAACACTTGTATTATCACTATTTATAGCCATTTTTTCCGGCTGTACCTCTTTTAAAGATTCAAATACGGCAAATCGTGCAACAGCCACCGGAACCATTGAAAAAATTGGCGTAACAACCTTTCAATATGGTACACATTTGCTTACCACTGCAAATAAGACTTATGCATTGAAAAGCGGCTCCATTAACCTTGATCAGTACATGAACAGAAAGGTGACGGTGAAAGGCAACAAGGTTAAAGGTTATCCTGTTGATGGCGGGCCTGAATTGTTAGATGTGACTTTAATTAAGTTTTAGAGTACTCTTCCTGCTGGCCAACTTTGCTGCTGATGTCATTAATTTTATGCATTAGTACGGCGTGATCAGCAGGAGTGTTAGTTTACTAAACCCGATTGTCGCGAAAAGCCCCGGTTTTTTCTACCGGGCTTGCAGCAAAAAGCGGGACTGCCGAAACCGATTAACACTGAAACTGCTTTTCTAATGAATTTTAAATAAAATTTTTCTCCCTCAAAATTAAATACTTAGCGTTTTTGACTAAATATAATTGAAGATTTTTATGCGATACCTTTTGAATATTCAATCTTGTTTCTATCTTTGCAGTCCTTACAACATCCTAACTGCGGAAGTGGCGTAATTGGTAGCCGCACCAGACTTAGGATCTGGCGCTTCACGGCGTGGGGGTTCGAGTCCCTTCTTCCGCACAACAAGATCAAGGCCGTTCCGATTTAAACATCGGAACGGTTTTGTTTTTTAAAACATTGATTAATAACAACGGGGGTGATTTGCGAACATTAAGCTTGTCTCACATCTCACTTCTCAATACTCATATCTCAAAAAATGAATATTACACAGGAAAAAACCGGCAACTTAAATGCTGTTGTAAAAATCAAGATCGCACCTGCTGATTATAGTACCAAAGTAGAAAAAGCCATTAAAGACCAGGCTAAAAAAGCACAATTACCGGGTTTCCGTAAAGGAATGGTTCCGCCTGCCCACATTAAAAAAATGTATGGCAAAAGTATTCTGGTTGAAGAAGTGAATAGCCTTTTAAATGACACTTTGTCTAATTACATCGCTGAACAAAAATTAGAAATTTTGGGTCAGCCGTTGCCGCAGTTGGAAAATGAGCGTGAATTTAAATGGGATAATACAGACGAATTTGAGTTCGATTATGAGTTGGGTTTAGCACCTGCCTTTGATGTAAATGTATCTTCAAAAGATAAATACACAGAATATGTGATTAAGGCTAACGAAAAAACTTTAGAAGAGCGTGTTAAAAATATCCGTCGCAGTTATGGCAAAATGACCAATCCGGAGGTTTCAGCCGAAGGTGATGTATTATACGCTGAACTGGTGCAATTAGGTGCAGATGGTGCTGTTATCGAAGGTGGCATTGCAAATAGTGCAACGCTTCGTTTAGATTTAATTAAAGATGAGGCGATTTTGAAAACCTTAGTTGGTTTGAAAAAGGACGATGTGGTAGTCATTAACTTAACAAAAGCACTTGATGATCAAGCTGCGGTTGCAAAAGCATTAAATATCTCTGAAGAAGATGCTGCCGATTTAAAATCTGATTTCCAATTAACGGTTAAAAATGTGAACCGTTTAGAAGAGTCTGATTTAAACCAGGAGTTTTACAATAAAATTTTTCCGGATGGTGCTGTAACTGATGAAGCTGCTTTCAGGGCAAAAATTGCAGAAGAAGTAGAAGGCATGTTTAAACAGGATGCAGAACGTAAGTTATCTAACGATATTTATGAAGACCTGTTGAAAAAACATACTTTTGAATTACCTGATGAATTTTTACGTCGCTGGTTAAAAGCCACAAACGAAAAATTAACGGATGAAGAATTAGCGGAAGGTTATGATGATTTTGCTAAAAACCTGAAATGGACGTTGATTGAAAATAAAATCATTAAAGATAACAGCATCGAAATTAAATATGAAGATGTGGTTCAGGCTGCTAAAGCAAAACTGGATGCACAATTCAGAATGTACAGCCCGGCTCCGCTTCCGGAAGATCAGCTGGCACAATACGCTGTTCAATTCTTACAGGAAAAAGAAAATGCTAACCGTGTTTTCGAAGAAGTAAAAGCATTAAAAACTTTCGAACAAATTAAATCTATCGTTACGCTTGAGCAAAAGGATATTGATTACGATAAGTTTGTGGAGTTAGATAAAAAGTAGGGTGTTTGGCGGTGGGCGTAAGGAGCTTTTAAATTGCCTGAACTATTCTTATATTTAGTAATGGCTCAATTTAAATTTCAATCGCTCGAAGTTTGGCAGTTGTCAATAGCATTAACTGATAAACTTCTTGATATTGCTGACCGATTGTCAGTAGATAAAAAATATAGATTTGCAGAGCAGCTCAATGGGGCTGCTCTTAGCATATCTAATAATATTGCAGAGGGTTCCGGATCTGTTTCAAACAAGGAATTTGCTCATTATCTGAATATTGCGCATCGATCTGCTTTCGAAAATGCAAATATTTTGGTAGTATTGGAAAGAAGAAAATATATTTCTGACACAGAACTGCTTTATTATCTGGAAGAATTGGATAAATTGGCACGGAAATTAACAAACTTCAGGAAATACTTATTAAAATAATAATCCGGTTTGGCTCTCGTTATTCAGACGCTTAACGCCAAACTCCAAACGCAAGACAAGATTATGAACATAGATTCACAAGAATTCAGAAAATTTGCCGTTAAACATCAGGGAATTGGCGGTTTACACGTAGATAAATTTATTGCACAGGCCAATCTGAACCCACAGAATATGACGCCATACATTATTGAAGAGCGTCAATTAAATGTGGCTCAGATGGATGTATTCTCGAGGTTAATGATGGATCGTATTATCTTTTTAGGTGATGCCATTCATGATCATAATGCGAATATCATCCAGGCGCAACTGTTGTTTTTACAATCTACAGATGCAGAGCGTGATATTCAGATTTATATTAATTCTCCGGGTGGTTCAGTATATGCCGGTTTAGGTATTTATGATACCATGCAGTACATTCAGCCGGATGTGGCTACCATTTGTACAGGTATGGCCGCATCAATGGGAGCAGTATTACTGGTTGCTGGTGCTAAAGGAAAGCGCGCTGCTTTACCACACTCAAGAGTAATGATTCACCAACCATCAGGCGGCGCACAGGGTGTGGCATCTGATATGGAGATCAATTTGAGAGAAATGTTAAAATTGAAAAAAGAATTATACGATATTATTTCAGAGCACTCTGGTCAAACTTACGACTGGGTAGAGAAAGCTTCAGATCGTGATTACTGGATGACAGCTGACGAGGCAAAAGGATTTGGTATGGTTGATGAAGTGTTATCGAGAAACGCGAAAAAAGATGGCGAAACAAAATAAAGAATCCCGTTGCTCATTCTGCCATTCTGGCAAGCATGAAACGTTAATGTTAATTGAAGGTATGGATGCGTTTATCTGTGATAAATGCGTTACCCAGGCCAATCAGTTGCTTGCTCAGGAATTAGGAACCAAAGGGACAAAAAATATTCAGGAGGCTATTAATTTATTAAAGCCTCTTGAAATTAAGCAACACCTTGATCAGTATGTCATTGGTCAGGATGATGCTAAAAAGGTATTGTCGGTTGCGGTGTACAATCACTACAAGCGTTTAAATCAGAAGGTTGATAAAGAAGACGAGATTGAGATTGAAAAATCAAATATCATGTTGGTGGGCGAAACCGGAACAGGTAAAACACTTTTAGCTAAAACCATTGCTAAAATTTTGCATGTGCCTTTTTGTATCTGTGATGCCACTGTTTTAACAGAAGCAGGTTACGTTGGTGAGGATGTTGAAAGTATCTTAACCCGTTTACTGCAGGCTGCTGATTATGATGTTGCTGCTGCAGAGCGTGGAATTGTTTATATTGATGAAGTGGACAAGGTTGCCCGTAAGAGCGATAACCCCTCCATCACCCGTGATGTATCTGGTGAAGGTGTGCAACAGGCATTACTGAAAATTTTAGAAGGAACGGTAGTGAATGTGCCACCTCAGGGCGGACGTAAACATCCGGATCAAAAGATGATTCCGGTAAATACCAATAACATCTTATTTATTTGTGGCGGAGCATTTGATGGTATTGAGCGCAAAATCGCCAATCGTTTACGCACGCAGGCAGTAGGGTACAAAGTAAAGAAAGATGAAACCGTTCTGGATCTTAAAAATCTCTATAAGTATATTACACCACAGGATTTGAAATCTTTTGGTTTAATCCCGGAGCTGATTGGACGTATTCCGGTGCTGTCTCACTTAAATCCTTTGGATAAAGAATCTTTGCGTAATATTTTAACTGCGCCTAAAAATTCTTTAATTAAGCAATATGTGAAGCTTTTTGCATATGAAGAAGTAGATTTAGTGTTCGAAGATGATGTACTTGATTTTATTGTGGATAAGGCAATGGAATATAAACTGGGTGCACGTGGGTTAAGGTCAATTTGTGAAGCGATTATGCTGGATGCCATGTTTGATACACCCACACAAACGGATGTTAAGGAGTTGCATATTAATCTCGATTATGCGATAGAAAAATTTGAAAAGGCAGACTTTAAAAAGTTGCAGGCCGCATAAAAAAATCAAATCCTCTCGCGAAATCGGGGGGATTTTTTGTAAATACGCTTAGCGCCCGGCGCTCGGCGCTAAACTTAAGGTTATGAATGAAGAAAAAGACGTAAAAAAAGACGAAGCCATTGTAGGGAAATCAAAAAAAGTAAAGGAAGTAGAAAGTCCGGTTAAATCTGGCCTAAAATCCAAGGATGAAATTGTTAAAAACTGGCTCCCGCGTTATACCGGTCGCCCGTTAGATCAGTTTGGTGATTATATCCTGCTTACCAATTTTAGCAAGTATGTGAGTATGTTTTCCGAATGGAATGACAATGCGCCGATTATGGGTTTAGATAAACCAATGCAGAGCGTAACCGCAAATGGAATTACCATTATCAATTTCGGAATGGGTAGTCCGCTGGCGGCAACCATGATGGATCTGTTGACTGCGATTATGCCTAAGGCTGTTTTGTTTTTGGGTAAATGTGGTGGCTTGAAAAAGAAAAATCAACTGGGCGATCTAATTCTGCCAATTGCGGCCATCAGGGGAGAAGGAACATCAAATGATTATCTTCCTGCTGAGGTGCCGGCATTGCCAGCCTTCGCCTTACAGAAAGCCATTTCTACTACCATTCGTGATCATGGCAGAGATTACTGGACCGGAACTTGTTACACCACTAACCGCAGGGTTTGGGAACATGATAAGGAATTTAAAAAATACCTGAAAACCTTAAGGGCCATGGCCGTAGACATGGAAACTGCTACTGTATTTACCACCGCTTTTGCCAATAAAATACCTGCAGGTGCATTATTACTGGTTTCAGATCAACCCATGATTCCTGAAGGTGTAAAAACAGCTGAAAGCGATAGCAGTGTTACGGAGAAATATGTGGAGACACACCTAAGAATTGGAATCGATTCGCTTAAACAATTAATCAATAATGGCTTAACGGTTAAACATTTGTTGTTTTAATCCTCATCGTCATTGCAAGGAACGAAACAATCTTCAAGTTATAGTAAGTTATTCCTATTCACAGATCAGCAAATGCTGGTCTTTTTTTATGCGCATAACAGATACTGAATTCAGAGCAGGTGTATTTGTGCTCAGTCTATTCGTCATCCAACAACGTGCAATCTATCGGTTTGGTGTCTCACCAACTGAAAACGTTTTGACTTTAAATTGCTGATATTGAAGATTATTGATGTTGAAGGATATGCTGGTTGGTGAGACACCAAACCAGTAGGGGGCAGGAGCAATTTACTAAAAAATGTTTCCTGCTTAAACACAATAAGTGAAAGGTTATTCTTGCGAGATAAACGACTAAGCCATCTTATTCCATCTATCGGTTTGGTGTCTCACCAACTGAAAACGTTTTGACTTTAAATTGCTGATATTGAAGATTATTGATGTTGAAGGATATGCTGGTTGGTGAGACACCAAACCAGTAGGGGGCAGGAGCAATTTACTAAAAAATGTTTCCTGCTTAAACACAATAAGTGAAAGGTTATTCTTGTGAGGATAAACGACTAAGCAATCTTATTCCATCTATCGGTTTGGTGTCTCACCAACCGAAAATGTTTTGACTTTAAATTGCTAATATTGAAGATTATTGATGTTGAAGAATATGCTGGTTGGTGAGACACCAAACCAGTAGGGTGCAGGAGCAATTTACTAAAAAATGTTTCCTTCTTAAACACAATAAGTGAAAGGTTATTCTTGCGAGGATAAACGACTAAGCCATCTTATTCCATATATCGGTTTGGTGTCTCACCAACCGGAAACGTTTTGACTTTAAATTGCTGATATTGAAGATTATTCACGTTGAAGGATATGCTGGTTGGTGAGACACCAAACCAGTAGGGTGGTGCAGGAGCATTTTACTAAAAAATGTTACCTGCTTAAACACAATAAGTGAAAGGTTATTCTTGCGAGAATAAACGACTAAGCCATCTTATTCCATCTATCGGTTTGGTGTCTCACCAACCGGAAACGTTTTGACTTTTAATTGTTAATATGAAGATTATTTACGTTGAAGGATATGCTGGTTGATGAAATACCATCCATTAGGGTTTTTAAGAGCTTAATCGAAATATCTAAATAATATAAAAAGAACTTAACATGCTGGTAAACAAAAACGGACCGACAATTGCCGATCCGTTTCTAATTCAATTAGGATAATTAGTGTTAGCCTAAATATGATTTTAATATTTTACTTCTTGAAGTATGACGAAGGCGCTGAAGCGCTTTATCTTTGATCTGACGAACACGCTCACGCGTCAGGTTAAATTTCTCTCCGATTTCCTCTAAAGATAACGGGTGGTTTGAACCTAGTCCGAAGAATAATACAATGATTTCTCTCTCTCTTTCTGTTAAAGTAGACAGCGAACGTTTAATTTCTTCTGAAAGCGACTCATTGATTAATGAACTATCAGTGTTGGGCTCATGGTTTTCCAATACATCCAATAAGGTATTCTCTTCACCCTGAACGAAAGGTGCATCCATAGAAACATGACGGCCTGAATTACTTAAAGTATCAGAAATCTTATCAACCGTAGTTTCTAAAATATCAGCCAACTCTTCCGGAGAAGGTTCACGCTCATATTCCTGCTCCAATTTGGAGAAAGCTTTACTGATTTTGCTTAATGAACCTACCTGATTTAAAGGTAAACGCACAATACGGCTTTGCTCAGCAATGGCTTGCAAAATGGATTGACGAATCCACCAAACGGCATAAGAGATGAATTTAAAACCTTTCGTTTCATCAAAACGTTTTGCCGCTTTAATTAAACCTAAATTTCCTTCATTAATTAAATCGCCTAAGGTTAAACCCTGATTTTGATACTGTTTTGCAACAGATACCACGAAACGTAAATTGGTTTTAGTTAATCGCTCTAATGCAGCCTGATCGCCTTCACGAATCTTTCTTGCTAAAATTACCTCTTCTTCTGCTGTTATTAAATCTACTTTACCAATTTCATGTAAGTATTTATCAAGTGATTGACTTTCACGGTTGGTAATGGACTGCGTTATCTTGAGTTGTCTCATTTATACGTTTTGTGTGCTCTTTAATTATTGAAGTGTGCAAAGTTACGAAATTGTACGGCAATCCGAAAGGATAAAATACTGAAAGTGTTGCTGTTTGCACATGTTTTTTATACTATTACTTGTAACAAAAATCATTCCAATAAAGTTTTTGTCACTCTTTATATATTGATTAGCTAATTATTGCCTTTTACTTAATATTTATTGATTTGCAATAAATATATTTTGCTTTGTAATAATAAATATTTTATGTTTGTAGCATATCCAGCATAAAAGATGACGTTTCTTAGATTTGTTGTTGTCAACTTTAATAAAGTATAGGTCTCAATAATTTGAGTTTTCCTATTGCAGGTCATTAATATCATCCAGTGCACTATTTAAGTATAATGATCAGCATTAATAAATTACATTCACCATCAGAATATACTCTTAAATTATCTCACATGAAAATTAAAAACCAGATCCGCTTCATTAAGATAGGATATATAACTACCCTGATTGCTGTATTCTTATCTTCACTTGATGAAGCAAAAAGGGGATTTATTGATGGCTATAATGCCGCTGGAAATGAAAATACGCCGGGATGGATGTATGGAATATTGTTATTATTTATTTCTTTTTTTATGCTGAGGGTGCTGGTATACCTTTATCGTTTCATCGATTCTGTGCAGCAGGGAAGTGTATTCAATGAAGAAAATACAATACGTTTAATGAGGATGGGATTTTATTGTACGTCTTTACCATTTTTACTTTTTGCGCTAAATGCGATCGATTATGTCAGGCATTCCGGTATTCAACATATGCAGTTGACTGAAATAATTAAACACGTTGATTTTGAGATATGGCTGCTTATTTTTGGCTTAACATTGCTTACAATAGCTTTTGTATTTCAAAAGGGAATTGAGCTCAAGCAGGAAAGTGACTTAACCATATAATTCATGCCAATCATTATAAATTTAGATGTAATGCTTGCCCGCCGCAAGATGTCGCTTACTCAATTGAGTGAACTGGTTGGGATTACCATGTCAAATTTGTCTATTCTGAAAACCGGAAAGGCAAAAGCAATCCGCCTGGAAACGCTGGAGACAATTTGTCAAGTATTAGATTGCCAGCCAGGTGATCTGCTTGAATTTCGCAAAAGTTAGTTTGTAATGAAAAGCATACCATAAAAAAACTCCTGACCATCATCAGGAGCCTTTTTTATGGATTAAAAATGTTTAATTCATTGCTTCATCTTGCTTTTGGTTCAGGAAGACAAAGTTATGATCGAACATGTCCAGCTTGATTTTGCTGTCTTTATCTACCTTGCCTGCCAGAATTTCTTTCGACAATTCATTCAGTATTCTTTTTTGAATCACCCTTTTTAGGGGTCTTGCACCAAACTGAGGATCGTAACCCAATTGAGCCAGCCAATCCAGGGCTTCATCACTGGCATCCATTTCAATGCCCATCTCAGCCAATGTTTGTTGTACCTGTCTGAATTGCAGTGCAACAATATCCCTGATTTCGTTCCGGTTTAATGGTGTGAACATAATCAATTCGTCAATTCTGTTCAGAAACTCCGGCCGAATGGTTTGTTTCAGGACTTCAAATAATTCATTCTTAGTTTTGGCAATTACTTCATCCCGGTTTTCATCACTCAGGTCTTTAAAGTTATCCTGAATCAGATGCGCACCGATGTTCGATGTCATGATGATGATGGTATTTTTAAAATTAACTGTCCGGCCTTTGTTATCAGTCAGACGTCCATCATCCAGTACCTGCAGCAAAATGTTGAATACATCAGGATGTGCTTTTTCAATCTCATCTAATAAAACCACTGAGTAAGGTTTACGTCTTACGGCCTCAGTGAGCTGGCCACCTTCATCATAACCTACATAGCCCGGAGGCGCTCCAATCAGTCGGGAAACGGCGTGGCGTTCCTGATACTCACTCATATCAATCCTGGTCAGTGCATTTTCATCATTGAATAAAAACTCTGCCAGTGCTTTAGCCAATTCAGTTTTACCCACACCAGTTGTTCCCAAGAAAATAAATGAACCGATTGGTTTACGTTTATCTTGTAAGCCTGCTCTAGAGCGGCGAATGGCATCAGAAATTGCTTCAATAGCCTCATCCTGTCCGGCTACACGATGGTGTAATTCAGCTTCCAGATTAAGCAGTTTTTCTCTTTCACTCGCAATCAGTTTGGTCACCGGAATACCCGTCCAGCGGCCAACCACACCTGCAATATCATCAGCAGTTACTTCTTCTTTAAGCATTCTGCTATCGGTTTGCTGACTTTCCAGATCTGCCTTTAATTTTTCCACCTGATCCTGGGCTTCTTTAATTTTTCCGTAACGGATTTCGGCAACTTTTCCATAATCTCCGGCGCGTTCGGCCTGCTCAGCTTCCAGTTTATAATGTTCAATTTGTTCCAGCTGATTATTAACCGCATCTACCAGGTCTTTTTCACCTTGCCATTTGGCTTTAAAGGCATCACGTTCTGCTGAAAGGTTGGCAATTTCTTCTGATAATTCCTGTACTTTACGATCGTCTTTTTCCCTTTTAATGGCTTCACGCTCAATTTCCAGTCGCATAATTTCCCGATCTAATGCATCTACATTTTCAGGAACACTATCCATTTCCATGCGGAGTTTAGAGGCTGCTTCATCCATTAAATCGATCGCTTTATCCGGCAGGAAACGATCTGCAATATAGCGCTGGCTCATTTCCACCGCCGCAATAATGGCTTCATCTTTAATCCGCACTTTATGGTGTGTCTCGTAACGCTCTTTTAATCCGCGGAGGATCGAAATTGCATCCTGTGTATCAGGTTCTTCTACCATCACCTTTTGGAAACGGCGTTCAAGTGCTTTATCTTTTTCCAAATATTTTTGATACTCGTCTAAAGTAGTTGCACCAATGGCCCTTAATTCGCCTCTGGCTAAAGCCGGTTTTAAAATGTTAGCTGCATCCATGGCACCTTCACCACCGCCGGCACCCACTAAAGTGTGGATCTCATCGATAAAGAGTATAATGTCTCCATCACTTTGCGTCACCTCTTTTACAACGGCCTTTAAACGCTCTTCAAATTCACCTTTGTACTTGGCTCCCGCAATTAGGGCACCCATATCGAGGGAGAAGACGGTTTTGCTTTTCAGGTTTTCAGGCACATCGCCTTTAATGATCCTGAAAGCAATGCCTTCGGCAATAGCTGTTTTACCCACGCCGGGCTCTCCAATTAAAATAGGGTTGTTTTTCGTTCTGCGGGATAAAATCTGAATCACCCGGCGTATTTCTTCATCACGGCCAATAACCGGGTCAAGTTTTCCGCTTTCGGCGTATTCATTTAAGTTTCTGGCGTATTTGCTGAGGGCCTGGTAAGTGGCTTCTGCGTTTTGATCGGTTACCCTGTTATCGCCACGTAAGGACACAATCGCTTTTTTCAGGTCCTTTTCGTTTACACCTTGTTCCTTTAAAAGTTTTGCGGTGCTATCATTTACAGCCAAAATGCCCAATAAAAGGTGTTCTACCGAAACAAATTCATCTTTAAATTCCTTTAAAAATGTTTGTGCCTTTTGTAAAACGCTGTTGGTATTGGATGACAGGTATACATTGCTTCCGCTTACTTTAGGGAATTTTGCAATATCTGCATCTAAATTCTGATTCAGCGCATTCAGGTTTACATTTAATTTTTTTAACACGTAAGAAACTACGTTTTCATCAACAGTGAGCAGACCTTTAAGCAGGTGTGCGGTTTCAATAGCCTGTTGCTGATTGCCCTGGGCTATTTCAGAAGCCTGTTGGATCGCTTCCTGGGCTTTTATAGTGAAATTGTTGAAGTTCATATTTTCCTTTGGATCAAAACAAATGCCACGTCAGTTTTGATTTTTTAATCGGAAATTTTGTCGCTTGTTTTGTTTTTAAGGTGACTAAATTTCTGATATTTAGTGGTTTATGCTGAATTTTTGTCTGAAATGCGGTAGATGAAAACCAATATTAGAACAGGTTATTTTTTTAATAAGATTATCAGCAACTAATCCCTGCTGCTATTTTTGATGCACTTTTCCATTTACGGTACAGACTCATCTGTTATTAAATGACACCTGGTTAACCAACATCAAAAGAGTTTTTAGGCATAAAAAAAGCGAAGAATATCTTCGCTACGTTAAAATAGAATGAGGTTGAGTTATCCTAAGATATCTTTTAACCTTTCCGTCTGATGATCAACCAGTTTTTGTAGCGGACCGGAAGCCAGCATTTTCATCATCATATTTAAATCTGCGGTAATGATGTGTTTGGCAGTTGTTGTTCCATTGCCATTATCCGTTACCGTCCATTTTAATTCCACTTCAAAAGGTGCTTTTTCCGTTGGGATAGCGGTGAGTTCCTGATTTTCAACCCGGTTAGAGATTTTAATGGCCAGTTTGGCCATATTCTGAATGGTAAAACGTGCCTCATCTTCTGTCGATTCCCAGTTGTATATATTTTCGGGCATTAACCTCTGATGGTTATTCATATTGGAGAGAAAAGCATAAACCTCAGCAACGGATCTGTTTACATCTACAGCGCTTTCAATAATTGTCATTGTGTTTTCTTAATTTGATTATATATTTGGTTAGAGGCATCAATATTTTAACTCAATATTTGTCCCCATTCTGAAGGGTTTAAACGCCATTTGCTTAATAATTCCATATCACTTTTTGCGATGATACTGTGTTCTGCAGCATAATCAATAAGTGCAGCATAATTGGATAGGGTAAGATAACGACATTTTGCAGCGGCGAAATTCTCATCTGCTTTTTCGAATCCATAGGTAAAAATTGCAGCCAGGCCGGCAACTGATAAACCTGCTGACCTCAACGCTTCAACAGCCTGTAAGCTGCTTTTCCCGGTAGAGATCAAATCTTCAATAACCACTACACGCTGTCCTTCTACCACTTCGCCTTCAATTAAGCTACCTGTGCCATGTTCTTTCGCTTTTGCCCGCACATAAATAAAAGGAAGGCCAAGTTCCTGTGCAACCAAAACACCCTGTGGGATTCCGGCTGTAGCAACGCCTGCAATTACATCAACTGAACCGAATTCTTCCTGAATGGCTTGTGCAAGCTTTTGGCGGATGTATGTTCTCACCTGAGGATGGGAAAGGGTAACACGGTTATCGCAATAAATAGGCGACTTCCAACCAGATGCCCAGGTAAAAGGATTATTAGGTTGTAATTTAATTGCCTTTATTTGTAATAAAAATTCCGCTACCTTTAATTCAATATCACTTTTATTATACATGGCCCAAAATTACAGAATTTATATCAACGATAACACTTTGTTTATATCAGATGTTTTACCAGAGCAGAAGGAAAAGATTCAACAACTTGAATTTCAAGATTTTGATTTACAAACATTTTATAAAAAATTAAAGAACGGATCTAAAAAAAGCTACTTGTTTTTAACTAAAAATCCGGAAGAAACCTTTAAAAAGCTTAAAAAGAATTGTGAGATCATAAAAGCTGCCGGTGGCTTGGTAGAAAGTGCAAACGGAAATTTCTTATTTATTTTCAGAAACAAAAAGTGGGATTTACCAAAAGGTAAGCTTGAACTGGGCGAAAGTATGAAGGAAGCTGCTGTCAGGGAAGTGGAGGAGGAATGTGGGATTAAAATATTCAAACGCGAAGAGAAACTTTGTAAAACGTACCATGTTTATCCAAACGGATCAAAAATGGTGATCAAGAAAACAAACTGGTACAAGATGAAGGTTAAGGGTGAGCCAAAATTAATTCCTCAAAAGGAGGAGGGGATTGATGAAGCAGTCTGGCTGGATAAAAATCACCTTACTCCGATAGTTAAAAATACTTTTCCATCGATTATGGATGTAATGAGGGCCGGAGGAATATTGTAACTTTACAATTGCGAGGAGGTAAGACGAAGCAATCTTTTTTGCTGAGATTTTTCAATGGAGATTGCTTCAGCAAATGAAAAATTTGCTTCACAATGACGATATTTCGTGGAGATGCACTGGTCTAATCGTCCTGCAGAATGGAGTTCAGCATCTTTTAGATAAGATGCTTAAATCAACTAAGGAAAACGATTTTCAAGTAGAATCGTCATTGCGAAGAGGTACGCCGAAGCAATCTTTTTTGCTGAGATTTTTCAATGGAGATTGCTTCAGCAAATGAAAAATTTGCTTCGCAATGACGATATTTCGTGGAAATGCACTGGTCTAATCGTTCTGATGGATTGAGTTCAGCATCTTCTAGATAAGATCCTAAAATGAATGAAGAAAACGATTTTTAAGTAGAATCGTCATTGCGAGGAGGTACGACGAAGCAATCTTTTTTGCTGAGATTTTTCAATGAAGATTGCTTCAGCAAATGAAAAATTTGCTTCGCAATAACGATTTTTCGTGGAAATGCACTGGTCTAATCGTCCTGCAGAATGGAGTTCAGTACCTTTTTAGATAAGATGCTGAAACAGGATTCTAATAAAAAAACGCCTATAAAAACCCTAAAGCTTCTTTAGGCACAAAAGGACTCACATCGCCATGGTTTCTTAAAATATCTCGGACAATGGTTGAGCTGATGGCAGAGTATTCCGGTTTGCTGAGCAGCAAAATGGTTTCCACTTCAGGCATCATGGTTTGGTTAATTTGTGCAATGGCTCTTTCGTATTCAAAATCTGATGCGGAACGAATCCCACGTACCATGTAGGTGGCGTTTATTTTTCTGCAGAAATCTACCGTTAGGCCCTGATAGGTTTGTATTTCTATGTTTTGATAATCAGCGAAAACCGTTTCCAGGATATGGAGCCTTTGTTCTGCCGTCAGAAAATTTTGCTTGGAACTATTCAATCCGATTCCGATCACTATTTTATCAAAAAGGGGAGTGGCACGTTGCAGAATGTTGACGTGTGCAATGGTAATCGGATCAAACGAGCCCGGAAACAGCGCTATTTTCATGATTCAAATATAGATTTTTAAGCGGAAAGGTGAAAGGTTTAGCCAAGCTTAAACATATTCAAAAAAACTAAACGATGAGTTTCCATATTTGCGGGTTTCAGTATAGCCTGGCTGATTGCCCATTCTCATATTGCTTTGGTGCTCCACAATTAATAATCCGTGTGGCTTAAGCAATTGCCTTTCCTGAACCAGAACCGGGAGCTGTGGGATATTGGGCATATGATACGGCGGATCGGCAAAAATCAAATCATAAGCACCTGTCATCTGCTTCAGGAGCTTGAAAACATCCGCCTTACGCACTTCCACCTGCTTAAATTCATATTTTTGTGCGGCACTTTTTACCCAGTTTATACAGCCATAATCCATATCGACCGCTAAAATCTTTTCTGCATTGCGGGAAGCAAATTCAAAAGTCAGGTTTCCTGTTCCGCAGAATAAATCAAGTACGGTGCAGGTTTCAAAATCAAATCTGTTGTTTAAAATATTAAAAAGTGCTTCTTTGGCCATATCCGTAGTGGGGCGGACAGGCAGGTTTGCCGGTGGCTGCAAACGGATCCCTTTTAGTTTTCCTCCAATTATTCGCATAAGCTTAAGGCCAGCAAACCGCTGAAATAGTGTTTAGGCATATCCGCCAGCAATTCACAATGTTGTTTTTCAGCAGGAAGGAAGAAGTAGAGGTTATTAAAATATTTTAGTAGTGTATTGTAATTATCATCATCTTCATTTATAATTCCCTGAAGGTATACGGGACAAGATTCCGTGAGGGCTAATTGATCTATGATCAGTAACAGAAAATAATTAAATTCTTCGGCTGTTTCTGCTGAGTAATGATTCTGAAAGTTAATTTTTTTATCCTTTATAAAAAGTACATTAAAGGAAGATGCTGTAAAATCAATCAACAAGGCATTGCCGGTTAACTGGGTAAACAAAGCAAGTAAAGGCGAAGAATGCGGATACACAACTGTGCTTTCCGGAAGTTTCTCTTCTATTTTTTCTGCTAAAGAAAAAACAGTATTAAAGCCAAGATGCTGGTGGCTTTTGCTTAATATCTTTCCTTCAGAACCTAAAAAATTAGCATAAACGGATAGATCATCGGCATTAAACCACTCATTCGGAATAAAAACAAAATTTGAGGAGTGTATGGCAGCTTTTATAGAGCCATAAGAATGGGAAAGATGATGATCTGATTCAAAAGCATCCTGTAAAACAAGTGGCAAATCTTCACAGCCTTGCTGATCAAAAATGATCTTAACTTGTTCTGAGTCCTGATCAACCACTGCATATGAAAAACTATCGTTTGTTATTTTCAATAATAACTGATAGTTCACTGATGCATCAGCTTTAAAATCCGGGTCTACCAATAATAGGCTGTTATTACTCATTATCGCAAAAATAGCGTTTTTTGGAGATTAACCGCAAAGGGCACAAAGTTTTTTCATAAAGCATCTTCAGTTGGAAAGGAGATCTGGTCCTTTTCAAGGAATAACCTTTATATGTATGAGTTATCTAAAGATAGATTAATATGAAAATCTCATTTATATTTCTGTAATTCTGCAGTAAATTGTTTGGGTATTTTTTATCTGCCTGAATAAAAAATCTGTATGTACAGGAGTTAAATCAATCAAATCTTTTGACCAAAATCAAACCTTTCATTTATTAAAAATTTGAAATATTCGGCTTAAATTCGAAACATGAGTTACACGCCTACTTACAAAGCCGCGAACACGGTTGCTGCCAAAATTGAGCAACATTTTATTCGCTTGCATCAAAATGCCGCAGCACAGGGAGAGGTTGATCTGGCTTCACAACCAGACAGGAAAACAATAGAGGCGTTGATAGACGTGGCTTTCTGGAGCAGCCTGCGGAAAGAAGAAGGGCACTCACCGCGTATATCTGTTGCTTTTTTACCGCCTTCGCAAACTTCAAACCCTTTAAGGTTTGCTAAACCCTTACCTTTAAATGCCAATACCCTGACTAAAATTGCACCTGGTATAGAGCGTTCCGGGATCCATTTGGGGGTATGGGAAGAAGATGGTGAATTATACATCTGGGGCACCACCTTAAATATCCCTAATTTTTGTTTTGTAGTAGATGTTTCTGAACCTGGATTGATTGTGATCAAACACCGCCGGATTTACGGCATTGGAAAATACACCAATGTAGCGGTTTTAAAGGGTGAACAAATCAGAATTGTGGATGACACTTCCTGTACGAATCGTGATTGCCCGCCGATTTTAAAAGCTTTACTGGATTTAACGGTATTGGCCAGTTGGAATGATCCGATTAATATCCTGATTCAGTTTTCGGTTTCTATGCGTGGGCACGGGCGTGGTGGTGCGCTATTAATTGTACCTAAAGAAAATACCAAATGGAAAGAGTCTATCATTCAGCCCATCCAATATTTAATTGAACCTCCTTTCTCCGGTTTATCAAACCTGGCTAAACAAAGCGGTAACCAGACAGAAATTTTCTCACAAGGTGCATTAAGGCGCGAAGTGGAACACCTGGCGGGATTAACCGCCGTTGACGGGGCCACCATTATAAATGATCAATTTGATCTGATTGCTTTTGGGGCAAAGATTGGCCGGGCTAAAGGTAAGCCTACTGTTGAGCAGATTGCCTTTTCTGAACCGATTCTTGGCGGAGAAGATAAACTGTTATACCCGGGTCAGCTAGGTGGAACAAGACATTTTTCAGTGGCACAATTTGTAAATGATCAGCCTGAAGCCATTGGATTAGTGGCTTCACAGGATGGACATTTTACGATCTTCAGCTGGAGCAAACAGCAAAAAATGGTGATGGCACACCGGATTGAAACTTTATTATTGTAAAATAAATTACGCCATTGCTTTACTGTTGCAAGGATTCGCTGGAAATTTATTTCGTTTACGTATTTTGCAGGGTTAACATTAAAAAGAGCTGGTAGCTTTGCCTGCTAAACTGTATGGTATATCCCATTTTTATCGGAGATGTAACGGAAAGACGGAGCCTTGAGCCCGATTAGCAGCACAATTGCTTTCCAATTCATTACAGCACTTGCTTTTCAAAACAATTTAACAATAAAACGATTCAATAATAATGTACCCGGATAAAAGTCAACTCATTGCCGATGCTTATGAACATATACCTACTAAAGAGCAATTGCTTTTTTGCGAACGGATGTCCAGGTTTTTGCAGGAGGAAGATGAGTATCGCTGTTTTGTATTAAAAGGTTATGCCGGAACGGGTAAAACGACATCTGTTGCAGCTTTGGTGAAAGTGTTGTCGAAATTTAACTTAAAGAGTGAGCTGCTGGCACCAACAGGCCGGGCGGCAAAGGTAATGAGCCAGTATGCTGCGCGGAAGGCCTTAACCATTCATAAAAGAATTTACCGGAAACGCTCTGCGGCATCGCCGGAAATGCAGTTTCAGATGGCCCCAAATCTTTCTGAAAATACCCTGTTTATCATCGATGAGGCCTCTATGATTGCCGATGAATTTAACGAGACGGGTTCCTCTATTTTAAGGGATTTATTAGAATTTGTCTATAATACTAAAAATTGTTTTTTGCTATTTGTTGGCGATACGGCACAATTGCCCCCGGTGGGGAGTTTAGATAGTCCGGCTTTAAACGAACAATACTTAAAGGATAAATTTGCACTAACCATTACTTCAGTAGAATTGAAAGAGGTGGTTCGCCAGGGAAAAAAATCAGGTATCCTGGCTAATGCCACCATGCTTCGGAATCAAATTTCTAAAAATCCCGATAAACCCCTGCCCAAATTCCTAACCAAAAATTATACTGACATTTACAATATGGCGGGTGCCAGGCTGGTAGAAGGATTAGAATATGCCTACCGTAAGTTTGGAATGGAGAATACACTGGTGGTTTGCCGTTCTAATAAATCGGCTAATATTTACAACCAGCAAATCCGCGCCAGGTTGTTGTACCGCGAAGAAGAGTTAACTGGTGGTGATCAGATTATGGTGGTGCGCAATAATTATTTCTGGCTTCCGGAAAATGAGGAAACGGCTTTTATCGCCAATGGAGATATGGCTAAAGTGATCCGCGTCAGGGGAGAAGAAGAACGTTATGGTTTCCGCTTTGCGGATGCTACTTTAGAGTTTATGGATTTTCCGGCAGCCGGGCAAATCAGTTGCAAGGTGATGTTGGATACCTTAAACCTCGAATCCGCAAACCTGCCATACGAGCAAAATAAAAAGCTTTTTGATGGACTGAATGAAGATTATGAACACATTGCCAATAAGCGCCAAAGGATGCTCGCCATCAAGGCTGATCCATTTTATAATGCCTTGCAAATTAAATTTGCTTACGCGGTAACCTGTCATAAAGCACAGGGCGGACAATGGGACGCCGTTTTTGCAGACCAGGGTTATTTAACCGAAGAAATGATCGATCTGGACTTTCTGCGTTGGTTATACACGGCCGTAACCCGGGCCAGGAAAGAGTTATATTTAGTTAATTTTGCGCCTCAGCTCTTTGCCAAAACAGCTCAGGCAGATTATTTTTAAGCGGCTAAACTTCCTGTGGAAATACGGATTTTTATCTGAGCGAAAACCTGAAGCAAGTTTAGTTGCAGATCGCAGCTTAATTCTGCCCAATAAAAAATGTTTTAATGATGCAGGCATTTCAAAAATTACAATAATATCTGCAGCTAAACCATTCTAAATTCTTACCTTGAATGGCTAACCTCAATACCTCATGAAATTTGCATTTAGCCTTAAAAATAAGCTGAAAATTGCTTTCCTGCTCTTTTGTATGATGTGCTGCATGTTGTTAATCCGGTTTTTGGAAGATAAAAGTGTAGCAACAATTAATGAATCATTTATCTCTATGTATAATGATCGGCTGGTTCCGGCAACTGATTTGTACTTCATTGCCGAAAATCTTTACCAGAAAAATATGATTTTTAATGATGCGCTAATCAATAATTCTTTGCCATTAAGTGGTCAGGCAAAAATTGATCAGTATAACTTCAAGATTGACTCAGTGATTCAGAAATACCAACTCACGTTACTGGTTAAGCAGGAAGAGGTATTTCTGAATGATCTAAAAAGTGCCTTAGGTCAGCAAAAGCAACTGGAGTTAAAGGTGCTGAAAATGGCGGAAGAAGATGCACTTAGAATTTATCAGTCTGAAGGAAAAAAAATAGCTAACCAAACACTCGTCAAACTTTCTGCGCTGATTAAAATTCAATCAAATGTGGGTCATGAATTAATAAAGGATTCCAAAATCTTTGTTTCCGGAACCAAAATATATTCTTCCCTGCAGGGAATTTTAGCCGTCCTTATCGGGGTGATGGTTGTTTCCATTATTTCCGCGTCCAATATAGTTAAAATTCAGAACGAGAAGTTTAATTTAAATTAAGATTCCGCAGATTACTCATTTAGCATGCTGAATTTATTTCAGCACCTATCCAAGATTCGTAATCTGCGGCTAAATGACTCAGTTATTCTGCATCCTCATCCGTTACCAGGCGGATTGAATCATCAGAAAGTACTATCAATCGTTCTTTATAAAGCGAACCAATCGTTTTCTTAAAGGCACTTTTGCTGATCTGGAAACGGTGATAAATTTCTTCAGGTGAGCTTTTATCACCCAGCTCGATCAGGCCGCCATTCTTTTTTAATGCATTTAAAATGACTTCTTTTGAATCTAAAATATGCCCGTAACCACTGGGTTGTAAAGTCAGGTCAATTTTACCTTCTACACGGATTTTTTTGATCCAGCCCTTACGATAATCTCCAATCTGAATGTTATCAAAAACCTCGTTATGGTAAAGTAAGCCAATATAGGTATTGTTGATAATGGCATTGAAGCCCAGGTCAGTTTCTTCCGTAATCAGTAAACTCACCTCATCACCTTCTTCGAAATCGAAATTTTCTTCTTCAACAAAATCATAAAGTTTTGAGGAGGCCAGCAAACGGTCGCTGTTTTCATCCAGGTAAAGGTAAACCACATATTTATAGCCTTTTTGCATCGGCCTTTTCTGTTCTTTTGTAGGAACGTAAACATCTTTATCAATGCCCAGATCCATGAAAATGCCGTCATCTCCGTCAGAAACCACTTTTAAGAAAGCAAAATCGCCTACTTCAGCATAAGCTTTTTGTGTGGTTCCGGTTAAGCGACCGTCTTTTTGAATGTAAACAAAAACCTTTGCGTTATCACCTATTTCCAGGCCCTTTGGAACGTACTGATAAGGTAATATCACCAGTTTATCACCATCCGTTAAGTTTAAGCCAGCTTCGGTTTTACTTAAAACCCTTAATTCATTATATTTTCCTATTTCAATCATCGTAATGGTTAACCATTTTCTTCAATGGTTTTTGTACAAAGATACTAATCTTTAAAGGCAAGATCTGATTTAAATTTTTTATATAATTTAGCTGCTCATTTAATCTATTTTTACCATATGAATAAGCAGATTCCAGATTTTTTTTTGAGCGACGAGTATTTTATTGATGAAAAAGTGAACTTCCTGAAGTTTGCAAATGAGTATAAGGTTTACAATGATCAGGGTACGCAGATCGGGGTGATTAAACAGCGTATAAGTGGCTGGCAGAAGGCTTTAACCTTACTGGTTGATAAACGGATGATGCCTTTTAAACTGGAGATTACGGATGTAAACGGTCAGTTGCAGGCCACCATTAGCCGGGGCTGGACTTTCTGGATGTCGAAAATTATCGTGACTGATCCGATGGGTGTTGAAGTGGGCATTATCAAGCAGAAGTTCAAACTGTTTAAACCAACATTCACCATATCAAACCCTGTATCAGGAACGGAAATTGCCAAAATAACCGGCGATTGGAAGGCCTGGAATTTTAACATCACCAATAATACTGGCGCCGAGGTCGGTAAGATTAGTAAGAAATGGGCGGGTGCATTAAAAGAAGTGTTCACCACAGCCGATAAATACAATGTATCGATAGATCCTGGTTATGCAGAAAGCGACCAGAAAGTGGCCATCGTATGTACAGCCATTACCATTGATATGGTTTTAAAAGAAAGCTAATCAATTTTAAAAGGTGAATGGTTAATTTGTAGCATCCGGATATTCCTCAGCCACTTTATTAATCATTCGCCTTTTATATTTTAATATTTTATTGCCGGCAGTATCAAATAATTGGGTTAAATTTGATCTGTCCACTATTTAATGAACTACATGACAAAACCCAAAGAAGCTAAAAAACCAAGCGTTTTTAGTTTACTGGCATCCTATAAAGGCTTAATCTTTTCACTTATTTTATTTGCCCTGCTCAGTAACGGCATTAACTTATTGCTGCCAAAAATTATTGCCCATGGCATCGATTCATATACCAGCAAAACATTTAATCTGGATTCGGTTTTGTTTCAGTTTGCCATTGCCATCGTATTGGTTTTTATCTTTACCTATTTGCAGAGTATTGTTCAAACCTATGCATCAGAACGGGTAGCCAGAGATTTAAGGTCAAAACTTTCTGATCAGATTTCTCGTCAGAGCCACGCTTATGTTATCGAAGCCAATCCGTCCAAATTACTCACCAACTTAACTTCAGATGCAGATTCCATTAAAATGTTTGTGTCGCAGGCGATTGTGTCACTCGCATCGTCAATATTTTTAATTGTTGGGGCGAGCATTTTGCTCCTCATGATCAATTGGAAACTTGCCCTTTGTGTAATTGCTATTGTACCAATCATAGGGATTGCATTTTACCTGGTATTGAAAAAAGTGAGGGTGCTCTTTATCAAAAGTCGCGAAGTGATCGACTGGCTGAATAAAGTAATCAGCGAGAGTATTCTGGGGTCAGCGCTGATTCGTGTGATCAATTCCCAACAGCTTGAATACCAGAAGTTTTTAGATGCCAATGCCAAAGCACGTGATCTTGGCCTATCCATTCTCCGTTTATTTGCAGGGCTGATTCCCATCATTGTTTTTATTTCGAACCTTTCCGGCCTTACAATTCTTGTACTTGGAGGCCATTTTGTGATCACAGGTACCATGACGCTTGGTGAATTTGCGGCGTTTAACAGTTACCTGGCACTGATTATATTTCCGATTTTGGTGATCGGTTTTATGAGTAATGTCATAGCCCAGGCTACTGCTTCCTATCAACGCATTGAAAGTGTACTACATGCACCTGAATTAAAGCATCCCGGTACCCTAACCAATGTACTAACCGGTTATGTTGAAGCCCGGAATATTGAATTAAACTTTGGTCAGAAACCCATTTTAAAGCAGGTTTCTTTTGCTGCAAAGGCAGGGTCCAGAACAGCCATTATTGGTCCTACGGCTGCCGGAAAAACGCAACTGCTTTATATTTTGACCGGATTGATCGAACCCCAGACCGGTGAAATTCTTTATGATCATCAAGAAATCAACAGCTATAAACAGGAGAATTTTCACCAGCAGGTTGGCTTTGTTTTTCAGGACAGTATTATTTTTAACATGAGCATTCGTGAGAATATCGCCTTTAGCAATACGGTTACTGACGAATCTTTGGCGATGGCCATTCAAACCGCAGAACTAAAGGATTTTATTGATGCCTTACCTGAAAAACTGGATACCATTGTTTCTGAACGTGGAAACAGCCTTTCGGGTGGACAGAAGCAACGCATCATGCTGGCCAGGGCATTGGCCGTAAACCCTAAAATTTTGTTGCTGGATGATTTTACCGCCAGGGTAGATGCCAATACCGAAAAGCGGATTCTTGAAAATATCCAGCAGCATTATCCAGGTATAACCCTGATCTCCGTGACACAGAAAATTGCCGCAGTTGAAAATTACGATCAGGTGATTTTATTGATGCAGGGGGAAGTTATTGCTACCGGAACACACCAGGAATTGATTCAGCACAGCCCTGAATATGTTCAAATTTACAATTCACAACAGAGCACAAGCAATTATGAATTACAATCTTAACCAGCTCAACGACGAGCAGGAAAAGCAATCTACCTACCAGGCGCTTAAAAGATTGCTGAAATTCATCTCTGCGGAACGAAAGAATCTTATACTGGCCTTAATCGCTATCCTTATTAATTCGGGATTACTTTTACTCGGGCCACTTTTGGTGGGGCATACCATTGATGCTTATATCAGAACCAAGCAGTTTCATGGTGTGCTGGTTTTTGGCGGCATTCTTTTGGGCATGTACTTAATTGCCATGGTTACCGGATATATCCAAACCAAACTGATGGGAGGTATCGGCCAAAGAATGTTATATACCCTTAGAAATGCCATTTTTAATAAGTTGCAGGAATTGCCGGTTTCTTTTTTCAACCAGAATAAGGCCGGTGATTTAATTTCAAGGGTAAACAGTGATACAGACAAGCTGAATCAGTTTTTTTCTCAATCGCTGATGCAGTTTATCGGGAGTATTGTCACCATGATTGGTGCAGGTGTGTTTTTGTTATCTATTAATTTGGAACTTGGTGCCGCCGCCCTTTCACCAGCCATTGCCATTGTCGTTTTTACCATGGTGTTATCGCCCTGGATAAAGCGTAAAAATGCTAAAAACCTGAAAAGCGTAGGCGGACTAAGTGCTGAGGTTCAGGAAAGCCTGAATAATTTTAAGGTGATTATAGCTTTCAACCGCCGCGATTATTTTAGGCGACGTTTTGATGAGGCCAACCAAGAAAACTACAAAACCGCCATTGGTGCAGGCCTGGCCAATAATATTTTTGTTCCGGTTTATGGGCTGCTTTCCAGTATCGCACAATTAATCGTTTTGCTTTTCGGTATACACCTCATTTCTACAGGCCAGTTTTCTTTAGGTTTTCTGGTGAGTTATTTATCTTATTGTACCAATTTTTATAATCCGCTGAGGCAATTGGCAGCATTATGGACCAGTTTTCAGGTAGCTATGGCCAGTTGGGATCGTATTTCTAAAATTTTATTGCTGGAGAACAACCTGCAGGTAATCAAAAATGAGGAGACCGCTACTTCGGATGCCCTGATCGAATTTAAGGATGTTCACTTCTCTTACGATGATTCAAAAGAAATTCTGCATCACATCAACCTGAAGTTTGAAAAAGGGAAAACCTACGCCCTCATCGGGCCAACAGGCGGCGGTAAAACCACTACGGCGTCATTGATTTCACGTTTATACGACGCTACAAAAGGAACTGTTTTATTAAACGGAAAGGATATCCGGTCTTTCAGCGCAGAAGAGCGCACGCAGAAAATTGGCTTTATTTTACAAGAACCCTTTTTGTTTACCGGGACGGTTAAAGATAATATCCTTTATGGGAACAGCCAGTATAAAGATGTGAGCGATGATGAACTCACCAGGATTATCGAACAAGCGAATTTAAATGCATTGCTGGCAATTTTTGATGAAGGTATCAGTACTAAAATTGCTTCAGGGTCAGACAGCATTAGTTTAGGTCAGAAGCAACTCATTGCATTTATGCGGGCTGTGCTCCGAAACCCTGAATTACTGATTTTAGATGAAGCAACTGCAAATATTGATACCATTACAGAACAATTACTAAGTAGTATCTTAAATAAACTATCAAAGGAAACCACCTTAGTCATCATTGCCCACCGGTTAAACACCATTGAAAATGCTGATGAAATTTATTTCGTGAATGAAGGAGAGGTGCAACAAGCCGGAACTTTGAATGATGCATTAAACATGCTGACAAAAGGGAAGCGGGTAAGTTAGCATATAAGTCTGGTTTCACCCCGTTACCTGGAAAATGATACACTGGTTGGCAATTTACCAGCCAGTGTATCAAAAGAAATTATCTGATAACTGCTTCAAAAGGCATCCTGGCCTGAATGCCTGAACTAGCCATTACCTTTTTCATTTGCTGGTAAAGCATGTAATGATCGCCCAGCTCTTGTTTGGTGTAGTATGTTTTGATTTTATCTGTACTTTCATCCATTAAAGATTTAAGGGGATCAATCACATCAGGGTATTCCACCACTTTAAAATCTTTTATTTTAGCTTTCTTCGCTGCAGCGTTAATGGCATCATTAAAGCTGCCGATACGATCTGCCAGGCCAATCTGAACGGCATCCGTACCAATCCACACATGTCCACCGCCAATGCTGTCGATATAAGCTTTGCTTTTCTTTCTGCCATCCGCTACACGACTTACAAAGCCGCTGTAAACCCGGTTTAGTTCATTCTGAATAATAAATCTCTCGCCAGCAGTCATCGGCCTGTTGGTTGCCATGATATCAGCATACTGACCGGTTTTAACCCCGTCAAAAGTAATTCCCAGTTTATTGGTCATCAGGTTTTGAAAATTCGGAATGATTCCAAAAACACCGATTGAACCCGTAATGGTATTGGGCTGAACAAATATACTGTCAGCTGCACAGCCGATATAATATCCGCCAGAAGCAGCCACATCACCAAAGGAGGCAATAACTGGTTTTTCTTTTTTAGTCAGTACAATTTCCCGCCAGATCACATCCGAAGCTAGTGCACTTCCGCCAGGAGAATTTACGCGAATCACCACCGCTTTGATGTCATCATCCAAACGTGCCTTTCTGATGGCTCTGGATATGCGTTCAGAACCAATTTGATTATCATTGCCTTCACCACCGCTAATTTCTCCGTTGGCATAAATAACAGCGACTTTGTTTTTGCTGCTGCCCGCATCGCTGTTGTTCTTTGCATAATCATTGATTGCAACCGACCGGATATTTTCACCTTTGGTTCTGCCTGAAATGCCCTTAAGTTCCTCCAGGATCTGATCTTTGTATTTCAGGCCATCAATCATTTTATAGTTTAAAGCATCCTGAGGTTGTTGAATTTTGTATTGATCAGCAATGGAAAACAAGCTATCACGTTCCATATTTCTGCTTTTGGCAATATCAGTTAAAAAAGTATTGTATAAGCCACCCACATAAGCCGTAACCTGCTGGCGGTTATAATCACTCATTTTATCTAAAATAAAGGGTTCAACAGCACTTTTATAGTTACCCACTCTAATTACCTGCATCTCTACGCCAGCCTTTTCCAACGTGCCCTTAAAAAAAGTAAGTTCAGAACTGAATCCTTTAAATTCCAGCGCACCTTCCGGATTTAAATAAATTTTATCTGCTACTGATGCCAGGTAATAAGCACCTTGCGTATACACTTCACTGTATGAGATGATTTTTTTATGCGATTTTTTAAAATCAATTAATGCATTCCTCACCTCGCGCATGGTTGCAAAACCCGCATTCGGGCTGCTCACGTTTAGGTAGATGCATTTAATATTATCATCTGTTTTGGCCTTTTTTATTGATTTCAACAAGTCGTTTAATCCAATTCCGTCCTTTTCTGCACTGCCCACTATCGGGAGGTTGCCAAAAGGATTTTTAGGCGTCCGCTCGGTGATGGGCTGGTCAAGGTTTAAAAACAGAATGGAATTATTCGATACTGTAACCGATTTATCATCATCCAATGATGAAATGGCACCGAAAATAATCACAATTACGATAATAAATATAATCACCACAGAAAGGAAAAAACCCAGCATGGAGGCAAAGAGATACTTGAAAAAATCTTTCATTTAAATGTTAGTTTTGTGGCGTAAAGATATAAAAATACATGACGGTTAATACGGCTTTAGAGTATACGATTGCTTATTTGTTACTCGGTGGAAATTTAGGGAACAGGGAGGATAATTTAAGTCGGGCCATTTCTTTAATTGGGCTGGAAATTGGCGAGGTCGTATCGGTTTCCTCCATTTACGAGACGGCGGCATGGGGTAAGGAAAATCAGCCTGCTTTTTTAAATCAGGCGGTTGCGGTAAAAACTGGTTTTACAGCCCTGGAGGTATTGCAAAAAGCACTTCATATTGAACAATCTCTTGGAAGGGTGCGTAAAGAAAAATGGGGTGAACGGTTGATTGATATCGACCTGATCCTGTTTGGCGATGCAGTGATTGATATTCAAAATCTACTTCATGTACCGCATCCCCACATGCAGGAACGGAAGTTCGTCATGGCACCGCTGGCCGAAATTGCACCCGAAGTTGTTCATCCCGTTTTAGGACAAACGGTTCAGAATATCTATGAAAATATTACGGATGTTTTGGAAATTAGGAAATTGTAATGATTAGTTTTGCTTTATGCAAAATATCGATGATCATCATCCTTTAGATTTATCATACCTCGTTGGAATGGTGGGACATCATCCTGAATTTATGATCGAGATTTTTGATACATTTATTCAGCAAACCCCGATCTATCTGGCAGAAATGGATGATGCTCTGGCCCTGAAAAACTGGGATGAAGTAAGCAGATGTGCTCATAAACTGAAACCGACATTTAGTTATATCGGCCGCAATGATATAAAGGATTTTGTAGAGGAAATTGAACTGAAGGCCCGAAATCATGATGTGAACCAAATTCCTGCTGCTATAGAACGGCTGAAAATAATCGTGCAGATCATCTATTCACAGCTGGATTCGGTTAAGAAAGATATTCAACCCCTCAACTGACCCTGGGTGTCTTTAAGCATTTATTATTCAGCTGTTAACTGATCTTTTCCGCAACATGTTTAAAATGCAAAACAGATAAGGCAATATACAATACCAGTACAAAAGGAATGGCAGCGAATTGTAATACGGCTATTAAAGCAGCCGAGAGGATCAGAAAAATGAATTTAATTTTGTTTTTTGCCCAGCTTAGATCACTGAATTTTAAAGAGAATATCTTAATCTCGCTGATCAGTAAGAAACTGGTGATTGCTATAATGGATATAAGCAGGATGGTTGATCCGATTATACTGGGGTAATCATCGTAAATATATGGTAGCGAGCAGATAAATAAAGTATTCATTGGTGTATTTAGTCCGATGAAATCTTCCGTTTGTCTTTCATCGTTATTAAATTTTGCCAATCTTAAAGCAGAAAAAATGGTAATCAAAAAGCCCAGGTATGGAAGGTATGCAGAAGTGTAATCGCTTAATTGCAGTAAGTTAAACATGATTACCCCTGGTAAAAATCCAAAGCTGACCATATCTGCCAGGGAATCCAGGTCTTTGCCAATGGCCGATTTTACATTTAATAAACGAGCCACCATTCCATCAAAAAAATCAAAAATTCCGGAAAGAATAACAAAATACGCGGCAATTTTTAAGTCGCCTTTAAATGCAAAAACAATTCCGATGCAACCTGAAAAAAGGTTTGCACAGGTGATTGCATTGGGGATATTTTTTTTTAGCATGGGGTTATGCGCTAAGCGCATGGGGTTTGAAACGCATTACGCCAAACCCCAAACGCCAAACTTATTTAGCTATTCATCGAAATTAGGAATTCTTCGTTGCTTTTAGTGCCTTTTATCTGTGCCTGTACAAATTCCATCGCCTCCTGGCTGTTCATGTCTGCCAGGTGGTTACGTAAAATCCATACACGTTGCAGAATATCTCTATCCAATAATAAATCATCACGGCGGGTGCTTGATGCGGTAATATCAATTGCCGGGAAGATGCGTTTGTTCGATAATTTACGGTCTAACTGTAACTCCATGTTACCCGTTCCTTTAAATTCTTCGAAAATCACTTCATCCATTTTAGAACCTGTATCCGTTAATGCAGTTGCCAAAATGGTTAATGAACCACCATTTTCGATATTACGGGCCGCTCCAAAGAAACGTTTTGGTTTGTGCAGGGCATTGGCATCCACACCACCGGATAAAATTTTACCCGAAGCCGGAGCAGTGGTATTGTAAGCCCTGGCCAAACGGGTAATCGAATCCAGTAAAATGACCACATCATGTCCGCTTTCTACCAAACGCTTGGATTTCTCTAAAACAATATTGGCAATTTTTACATGGCGCTCAGCTGGCTCATCAAAAGTAGAAGCAATTACTTCGGCACGCACACTGCGGGCCATATCTGTTACCTCTTCCGGACGTTCGTCAATTAATAAAATAATTAAATAAACTTCAGGGTGGTTTTTAGCGATGGCATTTGCCACTTCTTTCAGTAAATTGGTTTTACCGGTTTTAGGTTGCGCTACAATCAAACCACGCTGTCCTTTTCCAATTGGTGTAAATAAATCCATAATACGGGTAGAATAATTACTGTTGTCCGTAAATAAATTTAATTTTTCTGTTGGAAATAAGGGGGTTAAATAATCGAAAGGTACACGATCCCTTACCTCGGCAGGAATTCTGCCATTGATGGTTTCCACACGAACTAAAGGGAAATATTTTTCGCCTTCTTTTGGCGGACGGATACTGCCCTTAACGGTATCGCCGGTTTTTAGGCCGAAAAGTTTGATTTGCGACTGTGATACATAAATATCATCAGGAGAGGTTAAGTAGTTATAATCCGCAGAACGTAAGAAACCGTAACCATCAGGCATAATTTCTAAAACACCTTCATTTGTGATCACGTTATCAAAATCTAAATTAGAATAACTGTTTTCGTTTTTATGGTGGTTGCCGCCTCCGGGTTGTTTCTGCTGGCGGTTATCTTCGCGCTGTGGTTTTTCTTGTTTTTCCCGTGGCTCTTGCTTTTGTTTCTGAACAGGTAATACTTCCGCACTTTCTTCAATCAGGGCAGAAATGGGTTTAACACTTTCTTCCTGCTCTGCAATTCTGTCTGGTTGTTTTTCTGCCCTTTGCTGGTGCTGCGGCTCATCAAATAAAGTAACCGATTCCCTTTTTCTTTCAACAGGTGTAACGGATTCATCTTTACTCAATCTTGCTCTTTTCTTCACAGGCTTATCCGTTGCACTGGCTGCTGCTGTAGCAATCTTTGGAGTCTTTTCAGCTTTAACTGCTTTGGTTTTGGTTACAGCAGGTGCTGCTACACTGGCTTCTGCAACTGCTGGTTCACTATAAGGATCGGTACCTGTTTTGGCGGCATTTATAATTTCCTGCTGATGCAGAAGTACTTCAACAAGGTCTATCTTTCTTAAGGAATCGGCACCTTCAATGCCATAAGATTTTGCAAGCTCACGTAATTCTGGTGTGAGCTTATCATTTAATTCTGTTTTGCTAAACATTCTGAATATATATGTTTCAAGAAATTTTTCATTTTTTTATAACGGATGTTTCCGGTTATAAATCTGTCAGGGCTAAAATATGTTAGTTTTAAAAAGCCAGACATTTCATGCGTATAAATTCTTAGGCTATAAAACCAAAAATGAGTGATTAACTTGAAGCCTCAAAATGGTTTCATAATTGTTTACATGCTGAATAAAAAACGATGAATCGTTTTCAAAAAATGGTAACAAAAAACAAGTTTTGATAATTTTTTCTGGGATATTCAGATAAACGGTTGAGAAATTATGATGCAATTGTATGTATTTGAAACGTAATCCGCAAGAAAAAGTTTAAAATGTTTATAAAATAATGAATGTGAAAATATTTTAATCGTCTAAAAATCTTAAAAAACATCATATTTGCAGCAAATAAGCACATATATGACCAAGCAACAACTTTTCGGGCAGATACAGAAAAAACGTTCTTTTTTATGTGTTGGGCTGGATTCTTCTCTGGATAAAATTCCCCAGCACTTATTACAATATGAAAATCCGATTTTGGAATTCAATAAGCAGATTATTGATGCCACAAAAGATTTGTGTGTAGCATATAAACCAAACACAGCTTTTTATGAGTGTTACGGGAAGAAAGGCTGGGAGAATTTAATTGAAACCTGGAAATACATGCCTAAAGATATTTTCAGTATTGCAGATGCCAAGCGTGGCGATATCGGCAACACTTCGGCCATGTATGCAGAAACTTTTTTTAATGAAAAATCTTCAGAAATGAGTTTCGATTCTGTTACAGTGGCACCCTATATGGGAAGTGATTCGGTTACACCTTTTTTAACATTTCAAAATAAATGGGTGATCTTACTGGCTTTAACATCCAATACCGGGCATGCTGACTTTCAGTTACAGGAAACCGGAACCGACAGGCTTTTTGAAAAAGTATTAAAAACCGCTCAGCAATGGGCTACCGATGAACAGATGATGTACGTAGTAGGGGCCACACGTGGTGCTGCCTTTGCTGATATCCGGAAACTGGCACCTGATCATTTTTTATTGGTTCCTGGTGTAGGTGCACAGGGCGGTGATTTAAAGGAAGTTTGCCAATATGGATTGAATGCACAATGTGGCTTGTTAGTGAACTCATCCCGGGGCATTATTTATGCCGGAAATGGCGAAGATTTTGCTGAAAAGGCAAGGGCAGAGGCATTGAAGCTGCAGAAAGAAATGGAGCAGATTTTAATCGGGGCCGGTTTAATTTAGCCAAGTATTTTCAGATTTTTCACAGGTTAGTTTTGATAAGCTACCCATACACGAAAAGTGATTTGCTTTTTGTATATGCCGTGTTTCCAGGTAATAACATTTTTCTTTACGTAAGGCAGCACATCCTTTACGGCTGATTTCCACATGATGAAACCCCCATTAGATTTAAAACTTATACTGGCCTTAACAGGTGTAGCCCTGATTTGGGGAACTACCTATCTGGGGATCCGCATTGCCGTATCTTCAATTCCAGCCTGGTACGTCACCGCCATCCGCCAAAGCATTGCTTCACTGATTATTCTGTTAATACTGATTAAACAAAAAGAACTCAAGTGGATTGGCTGGTCGGCTTTTAAAAGGCAGATTATACTTTCCATTTTAATGGTGGTTATTGCAAACGGGTTAACCACCGTAGCTGAAAAAACCATTCCAAGTGGCTTAACATCTTTAATTAATGCTACCTCACCATTGATGGTATTTCTGGGTTGTGTTTTTCTGGGAATTCAAAAACCAAGCCTGAAAGGCTTTACCGGTGTTTTTATTGGCTTTTTAGGTGTTGTGTTTATTTTTCGGGATGGAATTACCGATTTGATGGAACCAGGTTACCGGAACGGCATCATTGCCCTTGTTTTAGCCGTTACCGGCTGGACAATAGGCACCATTTACTCTAAAAAACACAGTGGCAAGCCACAGTATATCTTTTTAAATTTATTTTACCAATTCGTTTTTTCAGCACTCGTTCAGTGGTGCCTGGCGTTCATTTTTTCAGGCCAGGCTGAAGTAAGTGCCTGGAAAACAGAAAGTATTTTTGCAGCGGTTTACCTGGCCATATTTGGTTCTGTACTGGCCTTTTTTTGTTACCATTATGCGCTGAAAAAAGTGACCGCATCAGAGGTCTCCATCCTTACGTATTTCAATACTGTGATCGCGATATTTTTAGGATGGCTGATGCTGAATGAGGAAGTTGGTGTAGATTTGATTGTGGCTACAATACTGATTATTGCAGGGGTTTTTATTACCAATTATAAGAAGAAAGCACAATTCAAGCCGCTGTAGATGAATTACTTTCGTCATGCTGAATGCATTTTCAGCATCTTTTACCAGAACACCCTGAAATAAATTCAGGGTGACGAATGAAATGGTATAAAACTTAAAGGAATATTTTTTATCTTCAGTAAATGAACTTTTCTGAAGATTTCCTGCATTATGTCTGGCAATTCAAATCATTTGATCATGTTGATTTAAGAACTGCTGACGCGCAAACACTTCAAATTATCCATCATGGATTTCTGAATAAAGATGCAGGTCCTGATTTTAGCCAGGCAAAAATTCAGATTGCTGAAACGCTATGGGCCGGAAATGTAGAAATCCACCTTAAATCGTCTGATTGGCTAAAGCACCGCCATCAAAACGACAAGGCTTATGAGAATGTAATTCTGCACGTGGTATATGAACACGATGTAGAAATCAACCGGATGGATGGATCGGTGATACCTGTACTCATCTTAAAAAATAGAATAGCAAGGGAGCTGCTGGAGAAATATGAAAATCTTTTTCTTAACTTAAATGATTTTCCATGTGCCGCGCAGATTGCATCAGTGAATCGTGTGATTATCGATTCTTTCCTTTCCAGGACTTTAACGGAAAGGTTTGAGGAAAAAACGGAGCTACTGTTTAAAAGTCTGGAGGAGGCCAAGGGCAACTGGGATGAAATTTTTTATCAGTTCATGGCCAGGAATTTCGGTTTTAAGGTGAATGCTTTACCTTTTGAGTTTCTGGCAAAAGCCATGCCTTCATCAATTTACAGGAAACACAAAGATAATCCCTTTCAGGTTGAAGCTTTGGTTTATGGTGCTGCAGGTTTTTTAAACCATCATGCTGAAGAAGAATACCCGCGCAAACTTAAAGCGGAATTTCTTTTTCTTCAGAAAAAATATAAGATTAAACCCATAGAAATGTCTAATTGGAAATTTATGAGGATGAGGCCTCAGAATTTTCCTACACTTCGTTTAGCACAGTTTGCTGCATTAATTTCAAAGTCTAACCATCTCTTTTCAAAAATTATAGCCATAAAAGATATTGGTGAATTAGGCCGGCTTTTCGAAAAACTGCCGGTTAATCCTTATTGGGAGGAACATTATCATTTTCATAAAAAAGCGGCAGGTGTAAATACGCAGATCGGTAAAAAATCTATCGAAAATATTTTATTAAACACTGTTGCGCTATTCTTATTTGCTTATGGAAAGCATATTGGAATGCAGGACTATATCGACAGGGCAATTTGCCTGCTGGAAAGTTTGCCGGCAGAAAAGAATGCCATTACAGAAAAGTTTACCGGGGCGGGGGTGAGCATTGAAAAAGCCTTTGCCTCTCAGGCCGTTTTACAGCTAAAAAAGCAATATTGTGATCAGAAGAAATGCTTACGGTGTGGCATAGGCATCAGCATATTAAAGCCTGATCTGAATAACATTCATCATACCTGATGATGAACAACATCCAGTCATCGGTTAAATATGAGTGTACCGTAAAAATACTTTTTTTTAGTCAGCATAAACCTTATTACTGAAGGGTATAATTACCCTTTTATCAAATAAGATCGTTTGCGCATTTATTAATCTGTTATCTTAGTGGTAGTTATAGTTAAATCAATGGGACGATTTAGATTAACAAAAACCAAGCAGTCAGGGTATGCTGTATGATTTTAAAACTAAAACCAGGCATTTGGATGGATGCGGGTTAACAGTTAAAGCCTTACCAAAGTAGGGCTTTAACTTTTTTAAAATGATTACCCATGGCATATACCATAAAAAAAATTAAAACACCGAGATCAAACTTTATGGCGTTAGAAAGGTTTTATGATTATGGAATTCCCACACGAACTTAGAGAGCATTTTCCGGATAAAATTATCGAGGTAAGAGGTAATGCCGATGCTTTAACTGTTATATTGCATGCAGCGGTGGATATTGAAAAGTTTAAGAATGAATTGAAAAAGAAATTTGCACATTTAGATGAGCAGCAGATCCTTTTTATAAAACACGAGAACAGGCAGGATTTTGATAAACTGGTGCTGGATTAACTTCTTTATCGGTATCATATTTAATTCATGCATTTTTATCTAAATATTATACCTAAATTAGTATTCAATTGGCATTATTATTTTGCTTGATTTATTTTTCTATTGCGTTGGATTTAAAATAAGCTTAAAATGTTTCAGAGAATCATCACCTATTTTGAACAGCAAAGTTTCGGCGTGTCAACTTATCTTGCCAATAAGTTAAACATGAGTACGGCTAAGGTTCGTTTATTTTTTATCTATTCGTCATTTCTGGCGGTTGGCTTCCCCATATTGTTTTACTTTCTGGCCGCAGTGGTGCTGGACATCAGGACTTACATGAAAAAAATGCGGTTGAGAATCTGGGAGTAGATCAGTGGGTCATGTACAGCTGACGATTCACCATGACAGAAACTAATCTTCTCTTAATATTTCGGCAATTTCATGAAAACCCTTTTCAGCAGCTAAATCTGCGGGTAGTTTTCCGCCTTCCATTCTTAAACCTACTTCAGCACCATGTTCCAGCAGGAGAATGATCAACGCGATATTGCCCAGCTGTGCTGCGGTATGTAATGGGGCTAAGCCTGCTTTTTGGCAAACATTAGGATAGGCACCTGCATCCAGAAGCATTTTAGTCAGGTTGACATGATTTGATGCCACAGCAGAGTGGATCGGAAAGACATTAAAGCCATTTTTAGAGGGAATGTTCACATCTGCACCCTTGAGTATAAGAAACCGCGCCAAATCTTCATGGCCAAAATAACAGGCCAAACCCAGCGGTGTAAATCCATCATCAGACCAGGTATTGATATGCTCCGGATTTTGGAAAACGAGTAATGTTGCCGTATCAAATTTACCTGCCGCACAAGCCTCAAACAAGTTTAAATCAGCTGTAAATTCCACAATCAAATCGACAATTTGCTGCTTTTTGTAATAGCAGGCCAATAATAAGGGAGAAATCTGATGTGATGTGTTGGTATTGGCCAATGCCGGGTTTTCGATCAAAATATCTTTAACTGCCTGAAAATTTCCCAGCGTTATCTGTTCTTCAAGTTTCGCTATGCTCATGTAGAATTAATCTTTTGTAAAAACTGACTTAAAGTAGTGAAAAATTAATAATTATTTAATTTTTGAAACTTTTTGCCGTATTTTTTTCTGACAAAAAGAATATCTGGTATGGCTTTTAAATAAAAACCCCGTTTCGCCACTCCTGGCCAAACGGGGGTAAAACCTAAAACAAATCCGTTTCATTTGACAAAACGTACAACTGTGTGCTGTTAAATCATAGACGTGATTTTGAGCTAAAGGTTTAACTGCTGATCATTCTTTTATGTAGTGGATATTTTAAATCATGATAGATACAACTATATATTTATATTTGTTCGTTAATCATTATTAGGATAGAAAATGGCGGTAAGGGGAAACCAGTTTAAAACCAATACATTCAGAGATAAAGGTGCTGAAAATGCATCAGGCAGGTCATCTTTTAATCGCCAGCCTAAAGGAAAAAGAGAGTATCTGCCGAGCTTCGACTTGCAGGATGGCCGTGCTGTGAAAATTGCAGGACTGTTTTTTGTCATCCTTTCCTTATATTTCTTAATCGCTTTTACGTCCTATTTATTTACCTGGCAGGACGATCAGAGTTATGTGATCGACGCCAACGGCGGCTGGGGGAATTTATTCAAGACAGCAGAGGAGTTGAAAGATGCCGGTGTGACTACGCCTGTTGTTCAGAACTGGCTGGGAAAGTTCGGTGCGCTGTTATCGCATCAGTTTATTTATGAGTGGTTTGGCATTGCCTCCTTTTTATTTGTACTGGCGTTTTTTATTATCGGCTACCGCTTATTGTTTAAAGTCAAAATCCTTTCCATTTCTAAAACACTGGGGTATAGTTTTTTCTTTCTGTTGTTCATTTCCCTAACCTTAGGTTTTGCACATGGCTTCTGGGCAGAATCGCCACATTATGTAGAAGGTGAGTTTGGCTACTGGAGCAACAAATTACTGGCTGCGCAGATTGGTGCCGCCGGGGTTGCCGGTTTAATTGCCTTTGCAGGCTTATCCATTCTGATCATTGCCTATAACATTGATTTTAAATTTCCCGAACGTAAAGAAAAGGAAGTTTATCTCGACAATGAAACGCCTGATTTTGTAAATGAGGTGCGCGAGAAATTTGCCAACAAAAGAGAAGAAGATGAACGCTCTGCACCAATCGAATTTCCTGTTCGGGATAAATCGGGAACAGGAAATGAAAGAAAGCAGCAGAACGTGGTTTTACAGCCCAGCCGGTTTGAACAAAAAGAAGTAGAAGATGTGGTAATTGCACCAGTAGTGTTATCGCCAATGGCCACCAATTTACCCATTGCCACTTCGGTGGCTGAATCCATGCCCCTAACAGTTGAGCCTGTAATTGATGAAGAAAAAGAACCTGTTTTTACCATAGAAAAAACAGAAGAAGATAAAAAATCAGATGACCTGGTCGAACAGTTTGGTAATTACGATGAAAAGCTGGATTTGTCCGGCTATAAATACCCTACGGTAGATTTACTGGAAAATTATGGTACCAATAAGATTTCAGTTAATGCCGAAGAACTGGAAGCCAATAAAAACAAGATTGTAGAAACCCTTAATCATTATAACATCGAAATTGATAAGATTAAGGCAACCATTGGTCCAACGGTTACGCTCTATGAAATTATCCCGGCACCTGGTGTCCGGATTTCAAAGATCAAAAACCTGGAAGATGATATTGCACTCTCTTTAGCGGCATTAGGGATCCGGATTATTGCACCCATGCCCGGAAAAGGAACCATTGGTATTGAAGTACCGAATCAACATCCGGAAATGGTGCCGATGCGCAGTATTCTGAACACCGAAAAATGGACATCCAATACGATGGATCTGCCGATCGCACTCGGTAAAACGATCAGTAATGAAGTTTTTATTGCTGATTTAGCCAAAATGCCCCACTTATTGGTTGCCGGGGCAACAGGGCAGGGTAAGTCAGTAGGGATTAACTCCATACTGGTTTCGCTGTTATTTAAAAAACATCCTGCACAGTTAAAATTTGTACTGGTTGATCCGAAAAAAGTAGAATTAACCTTATTCAACAGAATTGAACGCCATTTCCTGGCCAAGCTACCGGGAGAAGCGGATGCGATCATCACCGACACCAAAAAGGTGGTAAACACCCTGAATTCACTTTGTATCGAGATGGATCAGCGCTATGATCTATTGAAAGATGCACAGGTCAGAAACCTGAAGGAATACAATGATAAATTCATCAAACGGAAGTTAAATCCAAACAACGGACACCGCTTTTTACCTTTTATTGTATTGGTGGTGGATGAGTTCGCCGATTTAATGATGACCGCTGGTAAAGAAGTGGAGGCGCCCATTGCCCGTTTGGCACAGCTGGCACGGGCCATCGGGATTCACCTGGTACTGGCGACACAGCGTCCGTCTGTGAATATCATTACCGGAACCATCAAAGCCAACTTCCCGGCCAGGTTAGCCTTCAGGGTTTTATCTAAAATTGATTCGCGTACCATTTTGGATAGTGGTGGTGCCGACCAGCTGATCGGCAGGGGAGATATGCTCTTATCTACCGGAAGCGACTTAATCCGCCTACAATGTGCATTTGTGGATACACCAGAGGTGGATCGGATTTCTGAATTTATCGGCAATCAACGTGGTTATGCTGATGCGTATCAACTGCCTGAATATATCGATGAAGCTGGTGAAGGCAGTAAGGCAGATTTTGATCCGAATGAGCGTGATAAGTTTTTTGAGGATGCTGCAAGGCTGATTGTGATGCACCAGCAAGGTTCTACCTCCCTCATTCAGCGTAAACTGAAGCTGGGCTATAACCGTGCCGGCCGGATCATTGATCAACTGGAAGCTGCCGGTATTGTCGGTCCTTTTGAAGGCAGTAAGGCACGTGAAGTTTTATATCCGGATGAATATTCTTTGGAACAATTCTTGAATGAGATGAATAGCAAAGATTAGATTAAACCAATCGTAAAAAATCTACTCTGACCTTTCACAAGAAAATTTAAAAGCACAAAAATGAAGAAATTAATTTCAGCAGTCATGGTGGTTGTTGCCTTTACCACATCAACTTATGCCCAGACTGATGCCAGGGCTAAAGCAATTTTAGCAGAAGTAAGTAAAAAATATAAGTCGTACAACGTAGTTAAAACAGATTTTTCTTTCACATTGGATAACCCCAAAGCAAAGGTGAAGGAAACACAGCAAGGTACCTTGTATGTTAAGGCCAACTCCAATAAGTATAAGGTGGCCATGACCAATCAGGAATTGTTCAGTGATGGTAAAAGCCAGTGGACTTATCTTAAAAAAGACAAAGAAGTTCAGGTGAGTAACGTAGATAACAGTGGTGATGCCATTAATCCGGCTAAAATCTTTACCGTTTATGAAAAAGGTTTTAAATATGTTTATACCGGGGAAGAAAAGGCTGGTGCGAAAACCTATCAGATGATTGATTTAACACCGGTTGATACCAAAAAATCAATCTTTAAAGTTCGCTTAAGTATTGATAAGGCTGCCAAACAGATTGCAAATGTGGTGTTGTTTGATAAGAATGGAAACAAATACACGTATAACGTGAAAACTTTCTCGCCCAATGTGAATGTACCGGAAACGACTTTTGCCTTTGATGCCAAAAAATATCCTGGTGTGGAAGTAGTTGATTTGCGGTAACAGCTTCAGCAGACGGCGCTTGTTTCAGCGCTATAGATATGATAAGCGATTTAATCAGGATATTCCCTGGTTAGATCGCTTTTTCTTTGATATACCTTTTACTTCCTATTTAATTACAAGTCATGCGTATCCACTGGATATCCGGTTTTGTAATTTAAGTTCTTTTTTAGTTACGGGAACGATTGCATAGATATATATGATTTATGATACATTATTGTAGTTTAATTATTAATTTCATCATCATTAATAACCAAATATAATTCTATTATCATGAAAAAAAACTCAGGTATTCTCGTACTCGGGATGGCTATTGCATTGTTCGGATGCAAGAAAGACAACACTACAACGGCTGAAGTTGCAGATGGTCAATCCATCGTTCAGCCAAACAAATTGGGATTGGCAGCTGCGGCTGTAAGTGCTACAGTAACTACTGAAGCAGCTTTAAAAACTGCCATATCAAATGCCCAACCGGGCGATGTGATCACGGTAAGTGGTACCATCTATCTCACCAGCACCCTGCAGTTACTTAAAAGTGGTACATCCGGTTCTAAAATTAATTTTACCGGTGGCATATTGGATTGTTCCCGTATTTCCGGTGCCAACTGGGGTGTAAAAGTAAATGGAAGTTACTGGAATATTACCAATATGACGATCAGAAACGCACCTGACTGCGGGATTGTTTTCCAAACCGGGGGCTACAATTATGTCAATAAGGTAACAACCTATGGAAACAAAGATTCCGGACTTCAGATTTATAACGGCGGTCACCATAACAGCATTAATAATTCCACCTCATACGATAATTATGATGTGGCCAATGGAGGTGAAAATGCAGATGGTTATGCCTGTAAGTTATCTGCCGGAGCGGGTAATCAGTTTAACGCCTGCAATGCCTACCACAATTCTGATGATGGCTGGGATTTATACGGACAACCTTATACGGTTGTCATGAACAATTGTACGGCCACCAATAATGGTTATGGTACCAATGGTGATGGAAATGGCTTCAAGCTGGGCAGTGCCGGGCAAAATGTTGCGCATACGGTGACCAATTGCACCGCCAGCAATAACAAAGGAAGCGGTTATGATGGAAATGGAAATGCTGGCCACATCACAACCACAGGCAGCGGTGGCTCCGGTAATGTAAAAGGACTTTTTAACCGGATTAACTAAGATCCTGCGCTTCGTGAAAGGTTCAGTTGGAAACAGCTGAACCTTTTTTGTTTTATTTAAAGCAGATTTCAGGTATATCGTAGGACCATATATGGCTTTTTTTGAAAAGCAATAGCCGTAATGCTTAGGTTGCAGCAGTCCCGCCATTCGCTATAGGCCCGATGAAGAATCGGGCGCTGCCGCTGCTGTCGGGTTTAGGTGGCCTGGTGCTTTTAAGAGACAATAAGTGTCGAGGATCTGGATGACAGGTTTACAAACAATCATCATCCCGACCGTAGCGGAGAGATCTTTTAATCCAGTCCAAAGATCTCTCCACTCCGCATTGCTCCGGTCGGGATGACGCCAATCTTAGCATATGCCATTGATAAAATGATAGGGCTTTCATGATCGATTGTTAATAGAACCCCAATTTTCTGGATATTTTTATTTTAGAAATGAACATGGTGATTGATAAAATTTTCATCATGTATTTATGAATGCTCCACAGATTTCTCTAAGTTTGTTCTAATGTCGTTGCCTTTAACCAATCATTCATTAGAAAAATTAGAGCAATTGCTTTTGGCGATGGGTTTTAAGGTTCGTTATGAAAAAGGAAACTTTAAAACCGGCTCTTGCCTGTTGGAGCATAACAGGATAATCGTGGTCAATAAGTTTTCAAACCTGGAAGGGAAAATCGCAGCCCTGGTTGCCCTGATTAAGCAAACCAGTCCTGATGTACATCTGTTGGATGAAAAACAACGGCAATTTTTTCATACACTACAGCAAACGGAGTTATTTTGATACAGATAAAGACAGCAGATGACATGTTAAGAAAGGAAGGTCATATACAATGAAAGTTACTTTCTTAGGTACCGGCACTTCACAGGGCGTTCCGGTAATTGCCTGTGATTGCGAAGTTTGCCGCTCTGATGATCGGAAAAATAACCGGTTAAGGACTTCTGTTTTAATAGAAACCGGAGATAAAACCATTGTAGTGGATAGCGGGCCTGATTTCCGGTATCAGCTTCTTCGTGCGCAGGTAAAGGATCTGGATGCGGTACTGTTTACACATGAACATAAGGATCACATTGCAGGTTTAGACGATATCAGGCCGTTTAATTACCTGTTGCAAAAGGTAATAGATGTTTATGCCACCGAAAGGGTTCAAACGGCTTTAAAAAGGGAGTTCTATTATATTTTTGCGGAAACCAAATACCATGGTTTGCCGCAAATTAACCTGCATACCGTTACCAATGGAGAAGATTTTAAAATTGGCGAAACGACCATCATTCCACTTGAAGTAATGCACCATTTATTGCCGATTACAGGCTACCGGATTGGCGACTTTACGTACATCACCGATGCCAAAACCATATCAGAACAGAGTTTTGAAAAAATAAAAGGAACAAAAATATTGGTGATTAATGCATTACAGAAAGAACCCCATATTTCACATTTTACTCTGGACGAAGCCATTGCCTTTGCAGAAAAGGTTGGGGCAGAAACGACGTACCTGACACATATCAGCCATAATTTAGGCCTACATGCGGAGGTAGAAAAAGATTTACCAGCGCATATCAGGCTGGCTTATGACGGGCTGAATTTCGAATGTTAGCGTTATCTAACCTAAAAGCTTCAGTCATTTGTGATCAAAAAATGAAACTGCCGCAATACGTACTCCCAGATATCTCCATTCTATCGTCTGCAATGAAAGCCATCCAGGTGTGAAATGTATTTCCTTTATAAAAAGAAGGAATTTCCAGGCTTTCCCTTTCTTTTGACCGTCTGGCGCCGCTTGTTTCATAGATGGCCGTTTTGTTGTCCACATCATAAACCATTAACATCACCTGGTCATTTTGCCTGGTGTAATCGCCGTTAGCATTATCCGTCCAGCTGAAATGTACACCCTCATCGTCGTGTTCCAGCTTAACCCCCTCCACACCGCTGAGGTTTCCAAAGCTTAAACGCACAGCGGCATAGTCAATTTCGCCGGCGGCATTTTGGGCATTCAGCATGTTATAGGATTTCGCCACATTATGGGCGGTCATTTCGCGCTTTTTCGACTCCAGGTTAAAACCAATCCGGATAAAACCAACTATAGGGCTCAAGAAGGTCTGCATCATAGTAAAACGGGATCTGCAGGCCTTTTGATCAGCAGTACCGGTTTTGTTTTTGATGGATTTTCTGCGTTTACTCCTGATCACCCATTTCCCGTTCAGGTAATAACCGGTCACGGCGCCCACCGACCCGGTGAAACCCCCGTTAATTCCGTTTTCTATTTTTCCCATGATGGCATTAGTTTATGTAATACAATATAGCAAATTGCTGATTAATAAACCAATAAGTTGTATTTGCTTCTGACTTACGCCGGCTTTTATTCGGGTACAATTGTCAGAAGTCCGACGAAACCCCGACTTAAATGCGGCGAAAGTCCGTCAAAACAGTTAGGCGGTTGTATCTGCCTTTATATGGTGTCCCACAACTAAAATAAGGTTACCATAGGAAGTTGTGTTACTGTATCGGGTTGACCAGGTTAAGATTAGCTTTCTAGAATATCAGTTCAAAAAATATTTGATGAATGTTGCAAAGCGCTATGGTTAATTTATATATTTGCAACAATTCAAACCCAGGTGGGCGGTCCCGATAGCTATCGGGATGGTAGACGCTTTCGGGAATGATTAAGTAGTAAATACCCAGGTGGCGAAATTGGTAGACGCACCAGCTTGAGGGGCTGGCGCCTGTATGGGTGTGGGAGTTCGAATCTCCTCTTGGGTACAAAGAGTTTGGTTTTTACCAAACTCTTTCTTGTTATATGGCGTCAGTTTATATTCTTTTCTCCAAAAAATTGAACCGTTATTATACTGGTAGTTGCCTGGATTTATCCCAACGACTAGATGAGCATTTACAAGGTGTTTATCCTGATAGTTTTACGAGCAAAGCTACTGACTGGGAACTTTTTCTTCATATCAATGATTTGGCATACCAGCAAGCCAGACAGATTGAACTGCATATTAAAAAAATGAAAAGTAGAACTTACATAGAAAACCTAAAAAAATACGAAGATATTCAGACCAAGCTGATTATGCTGTACAGATAATGGTGGCGACCCCGATTGCTATCGGGGTGGTAGACGCACCAGCTTGAGGGGCTGGCGCCTGTATGGGTGTGGGAGTTCGATCCGATAGCTATCGGATCTCCTCTTGGGTACGCTAAAAGCTTCAGTTTATATCTTACCTGACCAAGCCAATAATGTAACTTAAAAGGCTGGTTTTTTCTGGCCTTGATACATATCAATTTCAAGCAATCTGGTGATTTGATTAATAGCTTTCTGGATTAAACAGAAAAGCCGTATCAATTTTTTTGATACGGCTTGTTTATGGGATGCAAATTTCGCCTCTGTAAGGGTAATAGCTATATCCTCAAGTTAATAACTGATTTTAGTTACCAGGATCTTTCACTTTCTCCACCACGTCTTGTATGTTCTGCGGTAAATTTGAAAGTAAATTATAACCCGTTGCACTTTCTATATCGCGGACAGACACAATATAGTTCTTCCAGCTTGGATTTGTGCTGTTGACGTTGGGTGTGTTGATGGCAATAACCCTTGTCGAACTACTCACGCGGCTGATATCATTGTCTCCCGTTTTTAGCAGTACAGCCACTTTCCATACGTTTGCCGGCACGGTAACTTTGCCATTGTTGATGGTGTTCACTACCGACGCGCTTGCCGAACCAATGCCGCCTGTGCCATAACTGCCCATGATCACATAAACCTCGTATCCGTTCAATGCCTGGGCGCGGAGATAGCTTTCAAAAGATTCCCATGTTTTCTGGTTGTTGTTCGGTGCCTGAGGGATCATGTTGGTCATCAGGAAAGTTGCTGAATTGGCAGTATTTGAGCTTGTACGGTCACCGCTTGGACAGTTATGACCCCTGTCAAAACCGGAACCTGAATAGCTGTTGCTCTGTACCTGGTACCAATTTGCCGGCAGGCCAGTAAATGAAGCGAAATCGTCTTTTCTGCTTGCTGCACCAGTAAAGTTGTTCGGATCCAGGTGCCAGCTTACCCAGTTTGGTGTTCCGCGGGTCATGCTGTAACTCTCGGTGTAATATTTTTGATCGATCAGGTAATTTTCTGCTGAAACCAGGTTGGCCGTAGCGCCTGATGGGTTACCAAAAAGTAAGTTTGAATTATCACCTCCGGCCGGTGGTGCATCCGCACCTGCATCCGGCGTGCCTCTTCCAGGGGTTGCTGTGGAGCCGCCGTTATCCACAGGATCCGTATCCGCTCCACCTACGGTAATGCCCGGATCACCTGTACCTTTAAAGATGATATCGTCGATGTTGATCCTGGTTGTACCGGCTTTTTTGATCTGAAAGCGTATTTTGCCTGTTGTATTCACCTTAAAGGAATCGGTCACCAGTGTGGTGCTGGTTTCTGTAATATCCGTACCTAACTGCGTGAAGGTTTTACCACCATCGGTAGAAGCCAGAAGCTGCCAGGTTGAACTGGCATCGGTTCCATATTTGGCATGGGAAACGTAAATCATTTGAGTCCCTGCGATATCAAAGTTCATGGACAGGTAACCTGTTCTTAACCGGACAGATTTCGCGCCGTCCTTGGCATCAGCTGAAAGATTGCCCAGCAGCGCATCGCTGAATGTCCATTTGCCGGTTAGTAGCTGAACACTGTCTAACGCATAAGCGCCTTTGCTGCCGGATTCGAAAGTCTCTGTTATGGCATAAGCAGTTGGCGATTTTGGTGGTGTGGTTGGTGTTTCATCTCCGATGCTTGTTTTTTTTGAACAGGAGGATAGGATCAGGATGCCGATAAATCCTGAATAGGTAAGGATGTTTTTTAATTTCATGCTTTGATTTTAATGTCTAGTTGTTTGCGTTAACATAGATCATTTTTCAATGCGGCACGAAGGTATGGAGAAAAGATGTCTGTTGTGTTAAGTTAATGTTAACACAAAGTAGGTGATTGTAATTGGGTAGAATGCTGGTGTTTAATGCTCGTTTCGCCACGGTAACTACCTGTTTCACCACGTTCGATGATTGGTTTTGATTTCTTTGGCTGATTTATTTGGCTGAATTGATAGGGGAAGTCTCTGTTAACCAACCCAAATTAATTAACTGTTATAAACTGGTCCGGCAAATTTATACTTACTGTTTTTCTCAGCTTTTGCTGTATGATATCAAAAATCATTGATTTATTAAGTTTTTGAAAAGCACAAGTCAGCCACAACAGTTCCGCAACTCCCAAGACTTGTGCTAAGAAAGGAGATGTAAATTATTATTAATGGAATTCATTGGATTGTTTGTTTCCAAAGTTGTAAGTTTAAACTATTATAATATTTCTCAGATAACTTCGCTCTCATTATGAAAACAGAAATCTTGACTTCTTCATTTTCTATATTTTGTAGAAAGAATATTGTCTTCAACCCAAATAATTCAAATCTTACTTCTTTTTGGATTCAAAAATTGGCTTATATTGACTTTGGTTAAACCAATAAAAGTCTTTAAACTGCGAGGCTTGTTAAGCCTTTGATTTACACTAAATATTAATGTGTATCCTTTTGAAATGGATTTAGGCCCTATCTCTAACTTCTTATAACCATTGTTTACTATGCCGAATAAATTAAGTTCCATTACTAAAGCCGAGATTCTAGAAGCCTTAGATTTTATAGATCACAATGGGATTCCAAAAGACAATGAATGGAATCAGTATTGGATCATGTATAACCGCATTCCATATCCCTTTAAGCATTCAGTTCATTTAGCTAGTAAATTTAAGATTGATTTTCGTAGTGATCATTTCTACAGAACCCGGATTTCAGAGCTTGGATTTAATATTCAGTTTAAAAGTGAAAAGGGCAAGGATAAAGCACCTAAATTTTGGATAGGGGCGAGTTATTTTGGCGAATCTCCAAACCATATACCTATGCTTGAGGACTTCATAAAAAACAGCTATTGGGCTACTGACCACGACTTTTCTTCGAAGACAGGAAAGACAATAGATAAGAGACTTTCTCAAGTAAGTATTAATGATAGAATTGCAATTCGGTTTTTTAGCAGAAAGAATAGTACCATTGCGATTGCAGCGCTTGGAACTGTGAAAAGTATCGATGAAATCCATAATGGACATCTTGAGGTTATCTGGGACTATTTTCCAAAACTTTATAATGGGCCGAAACCATCAGGACAAGGAGCTGGAAACTGGTGGAATACATTTTTAGAGATAAGTAGGCCGGAAGATATCGAGCTAATATTTGATCATGAAATTACGAATAAAAGGCTTTCAAGGCTTACTTGGAATCTTGAACATGGTTATATGTCTCCATCTGGCAGGCAAGGGAAAAGCAAAGATCTAAAGTCTCATGAGGGGCAATTTGGGTATGGGCATGAAGAATGGCTGTTTGATAACGCAAAGCTAATTGATGGTTATCACTATGGGTTTCTTGAGCCTGTAAGAAAATATCAGAAATTCCATACTGGTAAAATTTATGATGTGACTTTTTATACTCTCGATGCCGATTCAAGCATTCGATATGAGGTTGGGGAGGTGTATGGCCTTGAAGTAATTGACGAGCAACTTGCCGATTCGATAAAACAACAATATAAGACAAATGGATGGCTTCAAGAAATGGAACAACAGATCATTGCATGCGGAGCAAATGATAACGGCTTTTCAGGTTTCAACGGCATTGATATTTTCAATGTTAGATATAGGCCTGAAAATCTACGAATCAATAGTCCATACAAGGCCATACCAAAGGAAAATGCTATTTATAGTGCGCAACGATACACTTTTATCCAAGATACTTCTTTTTCTCTAAATATCGAAGAGGAAGAAGAGCAATTTATATTTATCACTCCATTTCCACCATCAAGTAACGATGGGAAAGATACAAATGAAGACACCGGTCAGCCCAAACGAAAAAAGTCTTTCCGCAAACCTAAGGAAGTAGAGATTGTATACCTTCATGATGCTATTAGTATAGCTTTAACACAAAAAATTAGGGGAATCCATCAGCATCAAAATGTTCACCCTGAGCATCCAGCTGGTTATGGACAGCATAGGATCGATATTGTTGTAAATACCAACCAGGGGTTAGTTTTCTATGAGATCAAAACTTATCCCTCAATTCTGACAGCTATAAGAGAGGCATTTGGCCAACTTATGGAATATTCTTACTGGTCTAAGCACAATCGTGCAGTAAAAATCATTATAGTTACGCAAATTCCCATAACACCTAAAGCGAAAGAGTATTTCAATCATTTAAGGGATAAATTTAATCTACCATTATATTATCAATCTTTTGATCTCTCAACCGGACATCTGTCTGAAATAACTTAGTATCTTTACTCAAGTTGGAATTCCCTTTTCGACGATAACATGATGCTAGACAAGAGAAAAAATAAATTGAATGTATAAGCTAAGAGTTTTGATAATTATTCGAAAATATTAAGCGCACTAACACGATTGTTGACAATTATAAAATCACCAATAATAAGCTGTGGAGAAAAAACTATCAATTCACTTCCAAATTTTTTACTCTGTAAAGTGTAATTAAGATCAAATGATGACATCCTATAATGATCATACAATTCTCTAATTTCAGCTACGTTATCGTAGGAGATTAGCCATTTAATATTGGGGTCTAAGTTATTAATGGTTTTTACAAGATTTTCATGATCCTGATGGTCGTAATTGTTAAGATAAAGCTGTTTTCCTTTTTTGTAATAGGGAGGATCTAAATAAATAAATAAATTATCTATATCTGGATGATAATCATTTATATTCTGCAGAATTTTTAAGGCATCTAAATTTGTTAAAGTTATTTGTTCAGAGAATGTCGCAATCTTTCTAATTCTCTCAATTAGATCAACCTTATTAAATCTTACATCTAATAGATAGTCCCCCTCTTGATTTATTCCTCCAATAGGCCCTGCCTTAAATATTATTCCGGAGCGATTTGTTCTATTTAAGAAAAATGTAGAAAATCCAAGTTCTAAAATATCGTTCTCATAACCTCTAGCGTAAATTCTTTTTTGATTATGCCACTCGTCAATTGAAATATCTGTTGAGATAATTTTTTCAACTAATTCTTCTGTATGATTCAAGACACAGAACCAAAATGAATACATTGCGTAATCAAAATCATTTATGTGAATTTGTCGAAATACGCCATTAAATAACATGTTGAGTGCTGCTCCTGCTCCACCAGCATATAATTCAAGGTAGGTAGAGCCCTGTAACTGATTTAGGTTCGCTAATTCAGTTATAAAATTGGTAAGACATGATTTGCCTCCCGGATATCTAAGTGGGCTTTGGGTTCTAGGATTTGCCAATGTAACTATTTTTACAAAAATAAACAATCTGTTTTCAAAATAGCCCTTTAATCAAAACTTAATTTTCTTGCATATTGAGCAAGTCTTTACTAAGAAGTTCGAATAGTGGTAAAAGTTGAGACCAGGCACGCTTGTTATGCGTAGTGTCTATTATAAAGTTCAGATTATGAACAGCCAAGTCCAGCTCATTTTTTACATTATCGATGTATTGTTTAATATTTTTAAGAATATTGGCTTCTAATTGGAATTTTGCTAGTTCAATGTTTTTAATGTAGTCAAGCATGATTTTCAAGCTTAAAGAAGAATAGTCTTTATCTCCAGTGAACTTTAATATTTTCATGATATCCTCTGCATTTAGATTCTCTGAAATATTGTATTTCCCTTTGACATAAGAATTTAAAACTTTCACTTTTGCTAGTCCACTTTCTCTTTTCTCCTGATTCAACTTTAAGCCAACTGCGGCAAATAGATTTTTTTCACTGACATAATGAAAAAGCACTTGTTCTAAATAACTTCTCAAAAGTATTGCAAAAGAATATTTCTTATCTATGGTTAACGATTTTAGCTCTGAAAAGAGATCATCCAGTTTATCATTTTCGAAGGAAATCAAGCATTCACTACTAATTATTGAGTTTTCAAACGATCTTTTGAGGGGATTTTGTTTTCTTCTAGTAGTAGTGTTATTTTTCTTCTCATCAAGAGTTACTTTATCAATTGATGATTTACTTTGTGAACTTTTAGCTTGTGTATCAATAGTCGAGAAATCAAAATCTGAGTTTTCAGATAAATCTTTTACATATTCCTTTTTCTGCTCATCACGATTGAAGTCTCGAGAAAATCTTTCAGCATCAATTAATCTTTTGAAAATGACTAAAACTCTTTTTTCAAACTCTTCACGAGAAATTGTTATAATTAATTCCCCATTTTCTTCATTAAAGTCAATCCCCAACAATTTTCTAGCATCATCATAATTAAAAAATCTCTCAAGATTTGTAAAATCAAACGTTGCAATATCAATCTGAATATTTACCTCCCTATTCAAAACATCCTGCCCCTCTAAGAACAGGTTATACGCTTTGAGAGGTTTAATAACTTTTGATTTCGTTTCATTCAACACATCACAAATATCTTCAATACTTAGTCCGTCTTCATAATACATTTCAGCAACAAAAAGATACTGATTTCCTGTCTTCCACCGTTCTAAAGACAAACCATTATGCCTACTGTAAATTATTGGGTTGGCAAGCAACCTATTTGGAGATATAAAACATCTTAGTTTTCTATTAGTCGGGATGTTGTTTTTTAAAATATTCTTCAAAAGAACATTTGCTCTTACCTTTGAAAGATATTTATTAGGATTTTGTAAAATCTTGAGCGCTGCGGTACGTCTGTTGCCTTCTAAGACAACTTTCTTATCGTTCTCAATGCAAATTATGGGAGCTTCTCCAACGAAATATCCTTCCTCAGATATTTTCTTAGCCAGCTCATAAACCTTTTCTGACTTAATTAAAAAATCAATTATTTGCGTTTGATTTAATGGAATCCCTCTGTATTTTATTCTCGGATTATTAATGTCTAGATGAAGAGAGCTTACTTTATAATCGAATTCCTCCCAAGTTGAATAGTCAATGTACATATTATTAATTTAGAGTAATGATCAAAGTAAATATATCAAATAATTCTAAGTCAAAGGGCGGCTAATGATAATTCTTTAGCATATTGGTTGTAAATATTTATGAAAATTGAGACAAATTCTGCTGAATCACTTTCTTTCAATACGTTGTCCTCACCAATAGGTAAAATCCTCTTTAAGCTCAGATAAATTGCTGGGAGTTGAATATAAACTGATCCTTTAGAACGGTCGTCTTTTTTCCAAAACCTTATTCCGAGAATACCTCGAGGCTTGCCTGAGTTATTTATTATATAATAAGCCCTCACCATCCGCAAGGGCTTAAATTCAGTTTATCCATCTATCACTCAAAACTTCCTTTCCCATCAACAACATAACTATAAATCACCACATACTCCATTCCATCCTTTACAAAATGCCCGATAGGAATATCACCTTTTTCAAAGTAAGCTGATTTACTTTCGAAAGGAATACCACAAAGCATTATATTAGCTTCTGTTTGATGATAAACAACATCATTTCTGTTGCTTGCAATAGCCATTAATGCCGATAAACTTTTGCTCGATCCTTTTTGGTGATACTTTGGATGATGCGGGTGTTGATTGGCCGATACCCACGCACCAGGTACCATCGGATTATAAAATTTGCCTAAAGGAATATCAAATCGGCGTGGTAAAAAACAAGATGCTATTGTTCCATTGGCATTAATGGTTCCGGTTTCGATAAAGAAATGGGTAATTTGAATCCAATGCCGGGTGAGCTGATATACATATTCCCGAATGGAATTTTGCCCGTCCTCTAAAAATTCTGCCCAACCGGTGTAGCGTGGCAAAGTCATCATGATTTCAGAAACGTGGCCATCAATATGATGTAAGGTAGCCTTTACTGCGCAAATGGCAGGTAATACATTAGTGTTGGCTAATTCAGCTGCGACCTGAGCAGGGAGCTGTGTGTTTTGGTTTTTACAATTGTTGTTTCGCATAACATTGTTAAAAAGATCCTGGGTGCTGCGAAACAACAATAAACTCTTTTCAGAGAAAATTTAGATACGGTGCCAAACCGCTCACCCAGGAATATTGTTAAAAATTGATTTGCTTACTTAATTGCTTCTCTGTCTAAGTTGAAAATTCTGTTTATTATTATTTCGCATAGGCAATTTAGAAACAAAATCTCAAATCTCAAAGAAAAATTTTAATTATTACGGTTGCTGCAAACGGCCACTTAAATTATTGAAAACTTAATTGGGGCGTCATCCTAAACTGCATCAAAGTATATTTCCATTTCAATAATAGCGCATTCTAAAGAAGCATGCGTCAAAATTTATCTTACTCAATCTCACGACTGATCATAATTCACCACTTATAAATGGTCTTATTCTGCTCTTGTCCGTTTCAGGCAGGCTATTGTAAAATTCGATCATAGTAGATTTAATATGAGCGATTTTAACTGCTCTGATGATTTTGGGGGCATTTTCCTTATCGCTTGCTCTAACCATGATCCCCAATAATTGCCCATCGGCATTAAATACGCCTCCTCCACTCATCCCTGCTATTGCCTGGGCTTCTATTAAAAATTCGGCACTCGAATTATACGGTATATCTCCTTCGGTGTCTCCGGCAATCTTCAGTTTTTGGATGGTTTGCGTCGCTTCTGTATCGGATAATATTTTTCCATAAGCAACTGCTCCATTGGGGTAATTGGCATTATCCTGAGGATAGCCCACTGCAATTACCTTTTCACCTGCAACAGCGATATTCCAGGTTGGAGTTGCTTTGGTACGGTTATCGGGATCGTACATCTGCAAAGGTACCGAGGTTTTAACAAGCTCAGGGTAATTGGCCAGTGGACTTTGCTCAATTCGTTGATTATCGATGATGCCTATATAAAAATCTTCTGCCGGTAATAGCGTCGTATTGGTAGCACCGGTAGAAATATTAAAATGAATGAAGGGAAAATCTGCTATCAGCGTATTTCCTAAGGCTATGCTTCCGTTAACCGGGGGAATTTGTGACGTTTCGAAAATGCCAGGGTTTTCAGATGATAAATTAAAAAAATGGGCATTTCGGGAATTCCATCCAGTGATGTTATAGACATGATTGGCGCTTATATACAATCCCAGGCCATAATCGTTTTTTCTGCTCCATATTGTTTTTGACCCAGAACCTCGTCTTCCAACGCTTCCCCTTACCCTGTTGAGCAGGTTGATCAGATTTTGGTCCTTACCATTTAATATTTCCTCCATTTTGGGGACGCCCAGATCACTTCCTGGAAGAATTGGATTATTTCGTTTACATGACTGGAACGATATTCCAAAGATTATGAATAAAACGGATAATACTGTTTTTGCTTGCATAATATATGAGCTTAGAAGGCTAAAAGTATTTGATAGGGTTGACGCTCAAATTCCGACTGTCTTTTTCGCGAATTTTGCTTTCACAAAAATGCTGTTCGCTTTTCTCATAGTCAGGAAAGTAAATATCCTGGCAGCTTACCGAAATTCGAAGAATAAAAAAGGTTTTGTATTTTGTAAACATCTAAAAAACAGGTAATTGAATTACGGACAACAGGAAGGGCTTCAAATATAGATGTGTACCTATTACCATGGAATAGGCTAAGCCATTTTTCTCAAATTGATATGGCAAAAGATATCTGAAAAAGATTTCCTCTATACTGCTTTGTTCCGCCATGGGCTGGTTTTTAATACATATTCAGTAAGCATCAAGAACACGGTTTCGTTTGCTATTTACTATTTATACGATTCGATTGCTTAAAACGCTACATTCCACTTCAATCTTTTTACTATATATCTGGAAGATGATTTTTTTAAAATCGTTTTGACCGGACTAAAATTTAGGAATTTTAAATGAAAGCGACATTAGATTAGATAGCGTTTTGTATCATTCATTTCCCAATTATTGAACGCAAGGAAAAAAATGGTTATCCCAATTCTTATTTAAAAATACGGAACCTCATGCCTGAGAAATTGGACGAATAAATACCATAGTCAATCAGGCTTTTCTCAAATTTTATATCTTTATGTAAAACTTAACAACATGATTAAAAATTAACGCTTATGAACTCGTCTAATATCCAGTCGCCAGGGGTTTACATCAATGAACTCAATGCTTTTCCCAATGCAGTGGTGCCCGTAGCCACTGCCGTACCCGCATTTATCGGTTATACGCCACAAGCCATGTACGAGGGGAAATCTTATATCAATGTTCCGCAAAAGATCACTTCATTTTCAGATTTTCAGGCTTTTTACTGTTACCCTGATCCGCCGGCACCGGCAAGTCCGGCGAAACAGTACAGCCCGGAATATTACTTGGTAAAGCAGCAATCGAAACCTGCTGATCAGAACTGCCTGATCATTGAAGGCAACTACTATTCGATACTTCCGGATCCGAATACCATATACTACCTCTACAACAGCATTAGAATGTTTTACCAAAATGGTGGTGGTGATGCCTATATTGTTTCTGTGGGTACCTATGGTGCACCATCTAAAAGCCCTCTGGCGGCAGGTGCGCCTTTGGTCAATCCTCATGTGAAACTGACCGATTTAACCGCTGGGCTGCAGTTGTTGCTGAATGAGCCGGAACCCACCCTGTATATCTGCCCGGAAGCAACATTATTGTCGGTAGCGGATAATGGCACCTTAATGCAAGCCATGTTGCTGCAATGCACGCAAATGCAAACCGCCATGTCTATATTTGATGTTATCGGCGGCAGAAATCCTGATCCGGTTTTATACACACAGGATATTCAGACTTTTAGAAACAATACCGGGGTGGTGGGGCTGGATTATGGAGCGGCATATTACCCTTTTATTGGTACCACCACCATGCAAACTTCGGATATAGATTATACCAATCTGTTTGGTGGAGATACCAAGCAACTGGCACCACTTTTAAATCCTGCTAATAATCCCAATCCGGCAGCAGCACAGATTTTAGCCAATATTGCCAATCCTCAAGGTGTACCTTTAACCGTAGCGCAATACCACAATGCTTTGCAGAATGCCAGTAAAACTTATGGTACGATCATCAGTCAGGTGTTGGCCGGAGCGAATATATTACCGCCAAGTGGTGCCATGGCTGGGGTAATTAACACTATTGATAACCAGGTGGGCCCGTGGCAGGCACCTGCCAATACAGGTATTGTAGGTGCATCTTCACTGCCGATCAATCTATCCGAAAGTCAGCAAGCCAGTTTAAATGTGGATGCTGTTTCCGATAAATCTATTAATGCCATCCGCTTTTTTAAGGGCATCGGCATTTTGGTTTGGGGTGCGCGTACATTGGAGGGCAATAGCGAGGATTGGAAATATATCCCGGTGCGTCGGACGGTGACATTCCTGGAGCAATCCTGTAAAATGGCCTGTCATCCATACGTTTTTCAACCCAATGATCGAAATACCTGGGAAGCCGTGAAATCAATGATCAGCAGTTTCTTAACCTCGGTTTGGAAAGAAGGCGGATTAATGGGCGCAACACCTGCCGATGCATTTTCTGTAGCCTGTGGTTTGGGCACGACCATGACCGCAGATGATGTGCTGAATGGCATCATGACCGTGGTGGTAAGAGTAGCCCTGATTCGTCCGGCAGAGTTTATTGTATTGACTTTCCAGCAGAAAATGCCGGTTTCAGCATAGCAATTAGTCGGGCAAATTATTTTCAATTAAAATAGATATAGATTATGGTAGATGACGGCAATAAACAAGGCTCCACATGGCCCATGCCTAAGTTTAGGTTTGAGGTAGACTTTGGGCCGGAGTTAAAAGGTGTGGCTTTTCAGGAAGTTTCCGGACTGGATGTCGAAACGCAGGTGATAGCATACCGTACAGGTAGCAGCGAACTCTTCTCAACAGTAAAAATGCCCGGCATTGCCAAATATGGTAAGGTGACAATGAAGAGGGGCGTTTTCGTTAATGACAATACCTTCTGGAACTGGTATGAAGAAATTAAGATGAATACCATTAAAAGGAGAACCATGCTGATTAAGTTATTGGATGAAGGGGGTAACGTAACGATGCAATGGTCGCTCAGCAATGCATGGCCCATCAAAATGACCAATACCGATTTAAAATCGGACACCGATGAGGTAGCGGTTGATACCATTGAAATCGCACATGAACAGTTAACCATCACCAATGGTAAATAAAAAATAGACGGCAGGCTTCTGTTTTGAACTTTTTGTCAAAGGAGAAGTTGCCGCCTTTCAGGAAAGCAAAACCGGTTAAACTTCAACTCAAAAAGGAAGTCATCCGGAACTTATGATCAATCTATCAGATGACAGGTTCAAAGGCAATAGTCCTGTTCAAGATGCGGGTTTGATAATAATGAACCATTATATCCCCATGCTTTTTGAACGTTTAAAGCTTATAGACCATAATAAAGCATTCCTGCCTGGAAAGCAGGCTGTGGCTGTTCATAATCTCCAGTTTTTAGCAACAACGGAGTCTTTATGAACCGGATCAATTTGGCGTAAATCTTTAGATCAACCAGATGATCATTGTTTAAGGTCAAAACCTTAAGGCGCAATTTTCCCGGTCAGGCAAACAGGAATGGATTCCATCTGTTAATACTTATGCCATATTAAATCATCGGATCTAAATTGAACCACCACAAATAGCATGAAAGTAATCCCCCTGAAACAAGGAAACTACACCGTTAATCCAAAAAAGAAATTTACATTAATAGCATCTGGCTCCACTGTTGCAGGAACAAAAGTGGCCATCCAGCCTTTTGTAGTGATGACTGAAAATGATTATGTGCTGATGGATACCGGTTTGAATTCCAGTCAGGAAGAAATGCCTCCGGTTGTAGCATGTTTAGAAAATGAAAATATCAAGCCGGAGCAAATTACAAAAGTGCTGATTTCACATCTTCACAAAGACCATATTGATGGGATCGGTTACTTTTCAAATGGAAAGTTAATGGATAGTTTTCCAAATGCCACGATTTATCTTCATCGGCGGGAATTGGATTTTGCCTTCACGCAGACAGAAAACCCATCTTACCGGATAGAAATGCTGCAACAGCTGGCCAAACGGCCCAATGTAGTGCTGTTAGACGAAGACCAGGGGAACATCACTGATGAAATTTCTTACCAGGTTTCTGGTGGACATACGCCTTTTCATCAGGTGTTTTGGGTAAAGGAAAAAGAGGAAACCATTTTTTATGGCGCGGATAATCTACCACAGCAAAACTACCTTAAATATCCCCTGGCTTTTAAAAATGATTTTGATGGTAAAAAGGCACTCGAATCACGCCAGGAGTGGGAGGAGGAAGGCAAAAAGCAAAATTGGACGGTATTGCTTTACCACGACCTTGAAAACCCGATCATGAAATTTTAACAGCTGATCATTCCTTGATTATTCTGTTTCATTCAGGTGCTGAAAAAATAAATATCTTTCTTTCGTGGCGTCAGCCTCAGCTTTGCTGTTGATGGCTATCCGTAAAAATTCTCCCTTATTTCCGTTATGGTAGGCCGGCCAATTGGTAAGTGAAATGCCTTTTATACCCGCACCATTCGGGTTTCCGCTCCGGATAAAATTGACGAAATAGCTTTGCATCTGTCTGGATACCAGGTAATCTTCAGCTTTCCAGGCATAATTATCCTGCACCTCAAGGTTGCCGAGCGCATATTCAATTTCCGAAGCATGAAACGAGGTACCGGTAATCACTTTATTCAGCAGTTTCTTGATCAAAACCTGGAAAACATTGCCTTCCCTGATGGTACGCAGATTGAGTCCGGGGTGCGGGTGGGCGAAAAGGTATCGGTAAACAGGTGCTGATTGAGCTTTTGCATGCAGTTCGGCCAGTTTCCAGCTGCTGTAATTAATGAGTCTGTCGCTCATGAGCTCACTCGCGGCCTGCTTTACCTCTGCATTGGTTTCACCCGGATAGCGTGCCAGTACGTCGTCAGCCCTTTCCCCATAAATCTTTTCTACGGCGGCCTTATAATTTTTAGCATTGATGCGGCGAAGTCGAAATAAGGCCGCTGCGGGTACTTCCTGTGCATTCCATCCAACCAGTAAAGGAACATTGGTCTGCCTGCCTTCCATGAAGGTTTTCTCAGGATTTTCTTTCAGGAAATAGCCATCTACCACAGGCCTGAAACGTCGTGGATTTCCTTTTTCCACCAGTTTCAACAGTTTTTCCGCTGGCATTGACCGCATTTGGGCAATTGTTTTTGATTTCGATAAACCTGATAACTCCGTACCCAGTGCTTCAGATTTTTTCAATGGCAACACCATGGTACGCACATCTATTAAAGAACCGCTTTCGGCAATGGCACCTTTAAATAGGCCTTTGGAAAGTGGTGATACCATATGCGCACTGACCGATTGTGCACCTACAGATTCTCCGCCAATGGTTACGCGGTTGGGATCGCCGCCAAACTGGCTGATATTCTTTTTGATCCATTCCAGCGCGGCCACCTGATCAAGCAGTCCATAGTTCCCCGAACCGCCATATCCGGATTCCTGACTCAATTCCGGATGCGACATAAATCCAAATACCCCCAAACGGTAGTTAATGGAAACATAAACAATACCCTGTTCTGCCATACTTTCGCCATCGTAAGCCGGCTGCGAGCCATCTCCGTGAATAAATGAACCGCCATGAATGAACACATATACCGGCCGTTTTTCCTGATTAGAACGTGCGGCAGTCCAAACGTTGAGGTAAAGGCAGTCTTCACTCATATCTGTCGACCTGAATTCATACAACAGGTTGGAATCTTGTATAGGCCGTGGGCCGAAATGTTCTGCATTTCTGGTGCCTTTCCAGGGTATTGGCGGTTGCGGTGCTTTCCAACGCCATTCGCCAACTGGTGGCGCAGCATAAGGGATTCCCCTGAAAGATAATACGCCATTGTCAGATAATGAACCCTGAACCCGTCCGCCAGTTACGGTAACGGCTTTATTTGCTGATGATATTTTTTCATTTCTGGCAAAAGTGTCACTGAAAATAAGAAATAAATGTAGCGTAAGCAGGAGGGGAATGGTTTTTTTCGTAAACATGTAAGGTTATAGCAGGTTAACTGGTCATCATTTCACTTATAAAATGCTGATCCGGATAGGTCATTTTTAAATTGTTTTAAAATGTATAAGTCAGCCAAAGGACATCATCTTCAATTTGTTTTACATTTTTAAGCTTCATCAGGCTAGCTGCATTTTCTTTTATTTTTGGATCAATCTCAAAAACGGATGATGTTTCCAGGCCACCATCAGCAATGGGCAGCAACAACTGGTGAAATTCATCAATCAGGCCGGCCTGAAGAAAGCTTCCGTTAATGCGCGCACCGCCTTCCAGCATTAGTTTTTCAATCCCGAACAATTTACGCAGTTTCTTTAAGGCTAATGTTAAATCTATTTCATCTTTTCCGGCGAAAATATACGACACGCCAATTTCCTGAAGGTGGGCAAGGTAACCGTCTTTTACCTTTTCGGTTAAAATGGTAATGACATGATCGCCCTGTAGTGTCGCTTCCTTCCAGCCTAACCTGGCATGCCCGTCCAGGGCAATGGCAAACCTGCCTGAAGCATCATGCTTACCGGTAAAATCAATTCGGTCTACAGCTGAATGCGTACGCTTTATAATCGGTTTTTCGAAATCTGTAAAATCCTTTTCCATGGTTGTTCTGCCTACTATCCAGGCTTTAATTCCGATTTCTTCATGGATGTGTTCGAATTTCCCTCTCAGGGTTTCCATTTCTTTACCATTACCCCATTTTTCGCCTAAAATCTTGCCATCAACGGAGGTCATCATGAGGCAAATTATATATGGTCGTTCATTTTTCATCTTGTATTAACTGATATAAAAAGCTAACAAAAATTAACCGGGCTTGTTTGGTGCGCTGGCTTTACGCTCTAAAGCATCAGCATGTATGGAATAGTGCTCTTCCGAATCTCAACATGACCCATCTGCTGTAGTATCTATTATACTGATTGCTGTAATATGAATTTCAACTTCATTATAACTTCATAAATCTGTAGTTATTTCGTATCAGTATTAATTGAATGGGGTATACTAATTTACAGCATGGAACTGCAAACTGCACAGCAGTCATCTTGAATGAATCAATCCCAGATTAATCAGATAGAAAAAATCAGATAACTATTCACAAAAAACAAAATGAAAAGAAATGTCATGTTCCTCGCTTTAAGCGTTTTGCTTTATGTAACAGGATGTACATCAAAAAAAGAAGAGAAAGAAGAAGAGGTTACTTATGCGGTTACGACGCCGTTAACGATCGATACTTCATACACCAAAGAGTATGTTTCTCAAATTAAATCGGTAAGAAACATCGAAATCCACGGACAAGAAAAGGGCTATTTGCAAAACATTTATGTAGATGAAGGTCAGCATGTAAATGCCGGACAGGTTTTATTTAAAATTATGCCCAGAATGGCACAGGCTGAATTGCTAAAAGCACAAGCTGAAACTAAAGCGGCAGAAATTGAACTGGAAAATACAAAATTGCTTTCAGATAAAAATGTAGTGTCGAAAAATGAGCTGGCGATGGCGAAGGCTAAATTACAATCGGCCAATGCCGAAACCGCGATGGCTAAAATGCACCTTGCCTTTACGGAAATCAGGGCACCTTTCGCTGGGACAATCGATCGTATTCCTTTTAAACTGGGAAGTCTGGTTGATGAGGGTGCGTTATTAACCAGCTTATCAGACAATAGCCAGGTTTTTGCCTACTTCAACGTTTCGGAACCTGAATATTTAACCTACCAGAGTACGGTTAAAGCAAAGGGTGAACAGGAAGTTGGTTTATTGCTGGCCAATAATGAAGTACTTAAATCAAAGGGAAAAGTAGAGGTGATTGAAAGTGAATTTAATAATGAGACCGGAAACATTGCTTTCAGGGCGCGCTTCAATAATCCGGATAACTTGTTAAGAAACGGAGAAACCGGTAAAATCCAGATGGTGGTTCCATTAAAAAAGGCATTGGTTATTCCGCAAAAAGCTACTTATGAGATCCAGGACAAGACCTATGTATTCGTTGTTGGAAACGATAACAGGGTACATTCAAGAGAAATTACAATCGTAACCGAAATACCAGATTTATACATTGTAGGTACTGATTTAAAAGAAGGCGATAAAATTTTGCTTGAAGGCATTCAGAAGGTAAAAGACGGCGACAAAATCAAATACAAGCTATCTAATCCTAAGGATGTCATTAACCAGTTAAGACTTGCTGCAGAGTAATCACCCTTTAATCTTCATATTATGTTCGGTAAATTTATACAGAGGCCCGTCCTCTCTATCGTAATATCGCTAATTATTGTGTTTCTGGGTGTTTTGGCCATCACAGGTCTGCCCGTAACCCAATTTCCAACGATATCACCTCCTAAAGTTAACATCACGGCTGAGTATCCGGGTGCAAACAACGAGTTATTAGTTAAATCAGTTATCATTCCCTTAGAGCGTGCCTTAAATGGTGTACCAGGAATGAAATATATTGCTTCAAATGCCGGTAACGATGGTGAAGCCAGTGTACAGGTGGTTTTCAATCTGGGAACAGATCCTAATCAGGCTTCATTAAACGTACAAAACCGTGTGGCTGCGGTGAACAACAAGCTCCCGCCTTTGGTCATTCGCGAAGGGGTAAAAATCAGTAGGGAAGAGCCTAACATGTTGATGTATATCAACTTGTATAGTAACGACCCAAAAATGAATCAGAACTTCCTGTATAACTTTGCCGATATCAATTTACTTTCCGAATTGAAAAGGGTAGACGGGGTAGGTTTTGCAGATATCCTGGGAGACAGGGATTATGCCATGCGGATCTGGTTAAAGCCAGACAGGATGCAGACCTATAAAATCTCTCCGGATGAAGTCATGGATGCTTTGGGTAAACAAAGTTTGGAAGCATCGCCGGGTAAAACAGGTGAAAGTTCTGGTCAGCGTTCTGAAGCTTTTGAATACGTGTTAAAATATTCAGGCCGTTTTACCACACCTGAGCAATATGGCAATATCATTTTAAGGGCCAATCCCAATGGTGAAATGTTGCGCTTAAAAGATGTGGCTGATATCAGTTTCAGTTCTTCATTCTACAACCTTTACTCAACTTTAAATGGAAAATCTTCTGCAGCTATTGTATTAAAACAATCATACGGAAGTAACGCCACACAGGTAATTAAAGATGTAAAAGCCAAAATGGCTGAAATTAAAGCCACATCCTTTCCAAAAGGTCTGGATTATGAAATCAGTTATGACGTTTCTAAATTTTTGGATGCCTCTATTGAGAAGGTAGTGCACACACTGGTAGAAGCATTTATCCTGGTGGGTTTAGTGGTCTTCTTGTTCCTTGGTGACTGGAGATCTACACTAATTCCGGCGATTGCTGTTCCGGTATCTTTGATTGGTACGTTTGTATTCATGCAGTTCTTTGGCATCACTTTAAACCTGATTACACTTTTTGCTTTGGTCATGGCAATTGGTGTGGTTGTGGATGATGCGATTGTGGTAATTGAAGCCGTACACGCCAAGCTGGAGCATGATCCGAAGTTATCTGTTTTGAAGGCCACACAAATGGCCATGAAAGAAATCAGCGGCGCCATTATTGCCATTACGTTTTTGATGGCGGCAGTGTTTATTCCGGTAACCTTTATGTCTGGTCCGGTGGGTATTTTTTACCGGCAGTTCTCCATCACCATGGCTACAGCGATTATCTTATCGGGTGTGGTGGCATTAACTTTAACGCCGGCCCTATGTGCGATGATGTTGAAAAATAATCATGGTGTTGCTAAAAAGAAAACGATTGTTGATAAATTACTGGATGGCTTTAACAATGGCTTTTACAAACTAACTGGCCGATATGAAAATGTCTTAAGTAAGGTCGTAGGCAGGCGGTTATTTACCTTTGGCGTATTGGCCGTATTTTGTGTGGGCATTTATTTTATCAGTAACAGTGTGCCATCAGGCTTTATTCCGAATGAAGATCAGGGGATGGTTTATGCCATTCTTCAGATGCCTCCGGGTTCAACCTTAGAGCGTACCAATCAGGCTGCAGAAAAACTGCAAAAAATGTCTGAAAGTGTGGAAGGCGTAAAATCAGTTTCTTCATTGGCAGGTTATGAGGTTTTATCAGAAGGTACGGGATCAAATACAGGTACCTGTTTAATCAACCTTAAAGACTGGAGCGAACGTAAGAATTCAGCAACTGATGTTATTAAAGTGCTCGAAGAAAAAGCCAAAGATATTCCTGGGGCCACAGTTGAGTTTTTCCAACCACCGGCAGTACCGGGATATGGCGCAGCGGGTGGTTTTGAGTGTCGTTTGCTGGATATGGCCGGAAGTGGCGATTACAAAAAACTGGAAACAGTAGGTAACGATTTTGTAAGGGAATTGAATAAACGGAAAGAACTGGCTTCGGTATTTACTTTCTTCAGTGCAAGTTTCCCTCAGTACATGCTGAACATTGATAATGATCTGGCACAGCAAAAAGGGGTGAGTATTGATAATGCCATGAATACCTTATCTACTTATGTGGGTAGTGATTATGAAACCAGTTTCATTAAATATGACCGTCCGTATAAAGTAGTGGTTCAGGCTTCGCCACAATACAGGGCCTTACCTGAAGATGTTTTGAAACTTTATGTGAAAAACAATAAAGATGAAATGGTGCCTTTTTCTGCCTTTATGACGATGAAAAAAGTATATGGCCCATCTGAAATTACACGCCATAATATGCACAATGCCGCAGAGATCAGTGGTCAGGCAGCACCGGGATACAGCTCCGGACAAGCGATTGAGGCGATTAAAGAAGTGGCACAGAAAACTTTACCACGTGGTTATGCCATTGACTGGGCAGGTATTTCAAAAGATGAGGTATCCCGTGGAAATGAAGCCATTTATATTTTCTTAATCTGTCTGGGTTTCGTGTATCTGGTATTGGCTGCACAGTATGAAAGCTTTATTCTGCCATTGGCGGTTATCTTATCGCTTCCTACCGGTATTTTTGGTGCATTTTTATTCGTCAAACTGTTTGGCTTAGAAAATAACATCTATGCACAGGTGGCGATGGTGATGCTGATTGGATTGCTGGGGAAAAATGCCGTGTTGATTGTGGAGTTTGCCATGCACCGGCATAGTCAGGGGGTGACCATTATCAAGGCTGCAATGGAAGGTGCTGCCATCAGGTTCAGGCCGATCTTAATGACATCCTTCGCTTTCGTGGCTGGTTTAATTCCGCTTACCATAGCTACCGGACCAGGAAGAATCGGGAACCGGACAATTGGTACAGCCGCTGCCGGCGGGATGATATTCGGTACCGTTTTAGGCGTATTGATCATCCCGGGTTTGTTTTACATTTTTGGTACAATAGCAACCAAACGTAAGCTGATCAATATTGAAGAAGGACATCCGTTAACTGAAGAAATTGAAGACAATGTTTAAAAATAGCATTTATAAAAGCCTCGGTTTAGCTGTAATATGTGCAGCTTATACCGCCTGTAAATTACCGGAGGTGGCGCAACGTGCTGAAAATAAAAACGTACCTGAGGGTTTTAGCGACTCAAAGGATACCCTAAACAGCGCAAGCATCCAATGGAAAACATTTTTTACAGATCCTAATCTGGTTACCCTCATTGATACAGCTTTGAAAAATAACCAGGAACTAAATATCACTTTACAGGATATTGAAATTGCCAGAAATGATATCAAAGCCAAAAAAGGTGACCTTTTACCAACAGTAGGTTATGGTGTTGGTGCCGGACTGGAAAAAGTGGGCCGGTACACCAGCCCCGGTGCCGGCGATGCCTCAACAGATATTACGCCGGGAAAACGTGTTCCTGAAGTACTGCCTGATTACAAATTTGGACTACAGGCCAACTGGGAGGCAGATATCTGGCATAAATTGCGGAATGCAAAGCAATCTGCGGTGAATCATTACCTGTCAACCATTGCAGGAAAGAATTTTGTGGTCACGAACCTGGTGGCTGAGGTAGCCAATTCCTATTATGAATTACTGGCATTGGATAACCAGCTGGATATTGTAAAACAAAATATTAAAATTCAAAGTGATGCCCTGGAACTCATGAAGATTCAGAAAGAGGCTACCAGGGTTACTGAACTTGCGGTAAGGAAATTCCAGGCTGAGGTTTTAAGCTCTAAGAGCATGCAATTTGATATTCAGCAAGATATAACAGAGACAGAGAACAAAATTAATTTTCTGCTGGGCCGGTACCCGCAACCCATCATCAGGGATAGCAAAAGTTTTACAGACCTGGTTCCAACAACGGTACAATCTGGTATTCCATCGCAATTATTGGCGAACCGCCCTGATATTAAACAGGCCGAACTGGAACTGGCTGCGGCAAAATTAGATGTGAAAGTGGCGAAGGCACAATTCTATCCTTCGCTAAGCATCTCTGCAACATTAGGTTATCAGGCCTTTAACCCAAGCTATTTATTAAGAACACCAGAATCTTTAATTTACTCCCTTGCCGGAGATTTAGCGGGTCCGCTGATTAATAAAAATGCGATAAAAGCAGAATATCTTACCGCAAATGCGAAACAGTTACAGGCCGTGTTCGATTATGAGAAAACCATATTGAATGGCTATATTGAAGTGGCGAATCAGATGTCGAATATCAATAATCTGCAAAAAAGTTATGATTTAAAAAATCAGCAGGTAAAGGCACTTACCGAATCGATTGATATTTCCAATGCTTTATTCAGATCGGCCCGTGCAGATTATTTCGAAGTATTAATGACGCAGCGCGATGCCCTGCAATCCAAACTGGAATTAATCGAAACCAAAAAACAACAGCTTAATGCCGTGGTAAATATTTACCATGCGCTAGGTGGCGGATGGAATTAACCCGTTTTTTTAATTTTTAGCAAAATCAGGCGGCTTCCGGATATTTCCGGAGGCCGTTTGTGTTTTGAATGCACTGGTTTTAACCGGATGGATGCTTCAATGTAAACGGTGATCACTGCTTTGCGCAACATGATCACCATGTTACCCGAATAACGGCTATCCTGCACAGTGACTACATCAATCACCGGATTTTCTTAAACGATTTAGCTTGTTGGGTTTGGTTTTCTTTCGGTTTGAGGGGTGTTGTCGTGAAATCGAAAAAAAACGAAACTTTTTTTGAATAATTATTTTGAAATTGAGGTTTATCCTTTAGTTTTGTATGGCTAACCAAATATATTTTATGAGTAATTTATCTCATCCGAAACCGGTTAAAAACTCCGATAGGATAGGATCTGACCATAAGCATCTTAAAGAATCCTATGTGCCGGCTTCAAAACGTAAATTTGAAGGATGGCCGATCTTGTGGATATTATTGATCCTCTTGTTAACTTTGATGATTTTATGGTATACAGGCAAGGCTGCCGCAATCATGGAATGGATTGAAAAGAAATAAAAACGGGTTAAAGCGCTATAGGTCTGGAAATAATCAGGAAGGTCAGGTGGAAAAAACTTGTTGAGAGCGCTGATTTATTTTTTTGAGATTGTACCTAGAATTTTTCGTCGTCGCTTGGAATCTGTTCAGCAGAAAAATAGCAATATAACATGAGGGCGAATGATCCGACGTAGAAGGCTGCTGTGATTAATAGGAATGTGCTCATAATACTAGATGTTTGTTGGTTAGGTTATTTTTACATTAAGTTTTTGTGAATTGTTTATTAAACATAGAAATAAAAAAGAAATAAGTCAATAGTGTTGAAAAATATTTTATTTTATTTTTATGGTTTCATTGATGAGCATCAAACAAGATTAATTAATCCATGCCGAAAGACTAAAAAACCAAGAAAAAGATGGCTAAAATAAATCCCTATTTAAATTTCAATGGCAATACAGAAGCCGCATTTAATTTTTATAAATCCGTTTTCGGCGGGGAGTTCCTGGTTGTTCAGCGATTTAAAGATGCGCCAGGCTGCGAAGGCATGCCGCAGGATCATCTGGAAAAAATCATGCATATCGCACTACCCATCGGAGGGGGCATCATCATGGGCACTGATGTTCTGCCGCCCATGCCACCGGCCACGTATGGCAGCGGGATTTCGATTTCTGTAGATGCTGAAAGTGAAGCAGAAGCCCGTCGGGTTTTTGAAAGCTTATCTGCTGGTGGCGAAATTACCATGCCTTTGGAAAAAATGTTCTGGGGTGCACTTTTTGGGATGCTAACTGATCCATACGGGATACAATGGATGGTTAATTACGATGTGCCGCAGAAATAAAAGCACAGGCAGTGAAAATCTGCCGGAATTTTTATAATTTAATATTTTGTAAACCTATAAAAATCAAATTATTATGAAAATTGCAGCCATTGTTGTCCGTTTATTATTGGCGGCCATGTATCTTTTTGCATCGGTTCCTTATTTCCTGAAAATAATGCCCGGAGAAATGCCGGCCATGACCACCGACCAGACCACTTTCATGACCGGCGTCACGGCATCCGTTTACCTCATGCCCCTGATTAAGGGAACAGAACTGGTTTCAGGTATTTTATTGCTGATCGGACGTACTGCACCACTAGGCGCACTGCTCATCTTTCCGGTTACCTTAAATATTTTTCTTTATCATGCCTTCCTGGGCCCTCAACAATTGCCTATGGTGGCGGCGATGCTGATTTTGAATGTGTTCCTTTTCTATGCCTACAGACAAAAATACCTGCCTATTGTTACCGGATAAATGTTCGGAAATATGCATTATTTTGCTTAATTATTTGGATACAAAAGTCAATTCACTATCTTTAAAAACTAACTATAAATAAAAATATGAGAAAGCTTCCCTTGTTAATGCTGCTGTTTGTAGCCACGTCATTTTCAGTATTTGCGCAGAATAAAGATGCAATTGTTGGTAAATGGCTTAATCCATCCGGCGAAGGACAAATCGAAATCTATAAAAAAGGTGATAAATACTTCGGCAAATTAGCCTGGATTAAAGAACCTAATATTAATGGAAAGCCAAAACTGGATGTTAAAAATCCAAATGCAGCTTTACAAAAAAGGCCGTTATTAAATGTTGAGCTGTTAAAAGATTTTGTTTACGATGACGGGAAATGGACAGACGGTACCATTTATGATCCTAAAAGTGGCAAAACCTATAGCTGCAATATGAGCATGAAAGGAAATGATGTGTTAAATGTGAGGGGCTATGTTGGCATATCGCTATTGGGCAGATCTGAAACTTTTAAGCGGGTTAAATAATAACAATGAAAAAACTGATATGGTGCCTTTTAATGGCACCTTTTTTTTGCACTGCGCAGTCGTTTAGCCTAAAGCCTTTAAATGAAAATACCAAAACCAGCTTACGTGGTTTAAGTGTGGTATCTGATCAGGTGATATGGGCCAGCGGTAGCAATGGTGCTGTAGGGAAAACCGAAGACGGTGGCTTAACCTGGCAGTGGGTCAAACCAAAGGGGTATGAAAAACTGGATTTCAGGGATATAGAAGCTTTTGACCGTCAGCATGCCATCCTTGTAAATGCCGGATCACCTGCCTATGTGCTTAAAACCGATGATGGTGGAGCCACCTGGAGTGTGCATTATAAAAATATTGATTCAGCCATTTTTTTAGATGGATTGGGTTTCTGGAACCGCAACAGCGGGATGATTTTTGGCGATCCTATTCACGGTAAAATGCCCTTGTTAAAAACAACGGATGCAGGGAAAACATGGAAAGATATCTCGTCCGGCATGAAACAGCACCTGGCGGAAGGGGAGGCCGGTTTTGCCGCAAGCGGAACCACCATTAAAACGCTGGCGGGCGGAAAGGTATGGATTGCCACAGGTGGATCTGTTTCCCATATTTATTATTCTGCAGATTACGGCAAAAACTGGAATATTTATCAATGCCCGATCTGGCAGGGAGAAAACACCACAGGCCCGTTTTCGATTGATTTTTTTGATGCTCAAAATGGCGTTGTGGTGGGTGGAAACTATGTGAAGGATAAAGTCAATGACAATAATGTTTTAATCACTGCTGACGGGGGAAAAACCTGGAACAAACCCATCACACCTGTTGCAGGTTTTCGGTCTGGTGTCACTTACCTGAATAAACAGGTGCTGGTGGCTACCGGAACATCCGGAACAGATATCTCTACCGATAGTGGACAAAACTGGAAACATCTGTCAGACCACAGTTTTAATGCCGTGCAAAAATCAGCAAAGGGAAACCGGATCATCCTCGCTGGTGAAAAAGGCAATATTTATGAACTGATCCTCAGCAGGTAATTGATTTGATACCAATTGTAACAGTTGTTTGCCAACCGGGTCTAAGCCTTAATCACCTGCATTTTTAAAATTGTTGTTTATTCATACAAATCAGAATATTTTATTTTCTTTGCTAACTCAATACTTAATTATATATAACGTTCTATGGATTTTTTGCACACTGTTTTAGGTGATGACATTCAGGCTGCCCTGCTTATTATTTTAAATTTAATTGTAATCGAAAGCCTTCTGTCAGTCGATAATGCGGCGGTTTTAGCTACAATGGTGATGGATCTTCCAAAAGATCAACGGGATAAGGCACTGAAATATGGTATTATAGGGGCTTATGTTTTCCGTGGAATCTGTTTATTCCTGGCGGCCTGGCTGGTGAAAATCTGGTGGCTAAAACCACTTGGTGGCCTTTACCTCATTTACCTTGCTTTTGATTATTTCTGGAAAAAGAATGCCAAAAAGAATGAAGCGGAAGAAGAAGTGGATAAAAGCAAAAGCTGGATTTACAAATCAACCGTTGGTTTGGTTGGTACCTTTTGGGCTACGGTAGCCTTGGTAGAAGTAATGGACCTGGCTTTCTCCATCGATAACGTTTTTGCTGCAGTGGCCTTTACCGATAATATTTACCTGATTTACATTGGCGTGTTTGTGGGGATTTTAGCCATGCGTTTCGTTGCCCAGGCATTTGTTAAACTCATGGAGAAATTTACTTTTTTAGAAACGGTTGCTTTCATTGTAATCGGTGTCCTGGGAATTAAGTTAACCTCCTCTCTATTCACGCATTTCAATCCGCAATCTCCTGTTTCTCATGCTATAGAAGGCGAAAAAACAGATTTATTTGTTTCCATATTTACCGTAGCCATCTTTATTTTACCGGTACTGTCATCGCTTTTGTTTAATTTCCCTAAAAAAAACAAAAATGACCTCGAGGTAGCGGATAAAGCTGAAGACGTTTTAGAACAGTCATAAAACATTCTCAGCCGCGTGTCTGTTAAGGTGTTACATATTATAACTCTTAAAGCTACGTTACAGGTATGGTCATGAATTTACAATTATAGCTACAGGAAAACATATTGGGAATGCGCATTTATAAACATTACTCTTTTGATCTCTGGTTAACCTTAATTAAGTCTAACCCTGCTTTTAAACTGCAGCGGACACGCTATTTCCATCAACATCTTAATTCCAGGCGTAAAAGTTTGGATGAAGTGGGACTGGTATTCAGACAGGTAGATTTAATGGTGAATGCCATCAATGAAAAAACCGGTAAAAATGTTGATGCCGATGAAATGTACCTGATGGTGATCAGCATCATCAATGACTACGATTTTAACTTTCATGATCTTGATCTGGAAGCACTATACCAGCAAATGGAAGTACTGCTGCTTCATCACATGCCCTTAATTTATTGTAACCGTTGCCTGGACGTTTTATCGGCAATTAAAGGTCATGGTGAAACTTCTACCAATATTTTAAGCAATACGGGATTCATAAAAGGCCATACCCTCCGAAAGGTGATCACTCATTTGGGAATTGATGAATTTATCGATTTTCAGCTTTATTCTGATGAAGTGAGGATGTCTAAACCCAACAGTGGTTTTTTTCAGCTGATGATTGACACGATCGACCGGGAAAAACATCCGGATTTGGCTCTACATGACATCATCCATGTGGGTGACAATCCTTTGGCCGATGTCCGTGGCGCGCAGCAAATGGGCATAAACAGCATGTTGATCCATTCTAACAACCTATCTATCTCCAATCTTCTCTCATGATTCCATATACCTACTCCCTTCATAAAATAGATAATACTGCCGATTTTGGCTTCGATCCGAATGATTACAGCCGCTTTAAATTCGGCGATGACCTGGTGGCCCGTTCTTTTGGTAAAGACCTGGCCGATGGCTTTATCAGGTATTACCTGGCCGATAACCGGATAGCCGACCAGATTGTGGTGATTTCCAGTCCTTACAGTTTTATTCCTACGGCAACTTTTGCGATGAAAAATTATTTTGTATCGCAACTGAACCGCTGGCTGGTGGAAAACGGCGGACTTACCGTGCAGGAAGCAAAAGTGCACCGTACCATTACCTATAAGGAGGATTACGGTGAACTGAGTGCCGAAGAACGCATGAATTTGATCGGTAATGATACTTTTCACATCGACAGGGATTTTCTGGAAGGAAAAACCTTATTGTTCCTAGACGATATTAAAATCACCGGAAGCCATGAACGCATGATTTTAAAAATGGCCAAAGCATACGGTTTAAAAAATGAAATCCATATGCTTTATTTTGCCGAATTGGTTAACCCTCAGATTCATCCCAACGTAGAGAATTTTCTGAATTACCATCAGGTAAAATCAATTTTCGACCTGGAAAAAATCATCAGCAACGGTTATTTTTGTTTCAATACCCGGATTGTGAAATATATCTTAAATGCCGAACACCAAAGCTTTTCGATATTTTTAGAGCGTATGGATCACGATTTTATTCACCAGCTGTACGATCTGGCTTTAGGCAACAGCTACCATTTAATGGAGGCTTATGCTGATAATTTACAACTCATTAAAAGTTACATTAAAGACAATACTTATAAATTAATATAATATGGCTATCAACTTGCAAAAGGGGCAGAGAGAAAATATCGATGCGCCGAAATTTACAATAGGTTTAGGTTGGGATACCAACAATTCATCAACAGGGTCTGCCTTTGATTTGGATGCTTCAATTTTTATTTTAAACGACCAGAAGAAATTAATCTCTGACGAGAATTTTGTTTTCTACAATAACCTGGTTTCACCAGACGGCGCAGTAGAACACACCGGCGATAATTTAACCGGCGATGGTGATGGTGATGACGAACAAATTAAGGTGGATTTAACCCGGATAGACCCGAAAGTGAGCGAAATTTGCGTGGTGGTGACCATTCATGATGCGGAGAACAGAAGACAGAACTTTGGTCAGGTGCGGAATTCATTTGTGCGCATTTTTGATGCCGTTACCAATGAAGTGATTTTGAAATATGAACTGGAAGAAGATTTTTCTATTGAAACCGCTGTAGAATTCGGTCGGATTTATAAGCGTGAAGGCAAATGGAAATTTGAAGCCGTAGGAGTGGGTATGAAAGGTGGTTTACAGGATTATTTAAACAAATATCAATAAATTATGGCAATCAATCTGCAAAAAGGACAACGCATCAGCCTGGAAAAAAGCAACGGGAGCAAATTGCAAAACGTGTGTGTAGGCATTAACTGGGGCGCGATAGAGAAAAAGGGATTATTTGGTTTTGGCTCATCAAAAGAAGCAGTGGATTTAGATGCCAGCTGTGCCTTGTACAATGAAAACAAGCAACTGCTGGAAGTGGTTTATTTTGGTAACCTGAAATCAAAAAACGGATCTGTTAAGCACAGTGGCGATGATTTAACTGGCGATATGGGCGGTGATGACGGGCTGGACAATGAAATTATCACACTCGACTTCTCGAAGCTGGATGCCAATGTGGCCTATGTAGCTTTTGTTTTAAACAGCTTCAGGGGGCATGATTTCGGAACCATTCCTTTTGCCTCTATCCGGATTTACGAAGGTACAACCAAACAGGTAACAGAAGTTTTCGCCAGGTATGACATTGCCAACGGATCCAACTTTGCCGGCCATGTATCTATGGTGATGGGTGTTTTCTATAAGAAGGACAACGAATGGAAATTTAATGCCATTGGAGAGCCTACAAAAGATAAGAAACTGGAAGATACGGTGAAAACGGTGACTCAAAATTATTTATAAGCCTAAAGCTTAAAAAAATTAAACTATGGAAACCAACCCAAACACTATTCCGGAGCTCACCCCGGTAAAACTGGATAAAGACGGAAATGTAAATCTTGAAAAAATATCCCCTCAGGAAACCGAAAAATATGCAGCACTGGGCAAGTCGCTGGAACCCTCCGATGTGAATTCAATTTTAAATTACGGAAGCGATGCCCAGAATTCGATGGAGAAATACAGTAATGATTTTTTATCATCGGTAAGAACCTACAACAGTGGCGAAGTGGGTGGCTTAATTAATGAATTGCTTTCCGAACTGAATTATATTGATATTTCTGAGCTGGAGCAGAGCGGCTTCAAAAGTTTTATTTCCAGGATTCCTTTTCTGAAATCGCTGGTGGTGGATGTTAAAAAGCTCTTCCAGAAGTATGATGTGGTGGTGAATAACATCGATAAGATCACCAATAAAATTAAGGCTGGCCGATTAAATTCCATTAAGGATAACAGTTCCCTTCAAACCATGTTTGATAGCAATGTGGGCTACATTCATCAAATGGAAGAGTTGATTATTGCCGGACAGCTGAAATATAATGAACTGTCGTTAAAACTGGCTGAAATGGAAGGCCGGCCGGCAGACTACCAGGATTATGAAATTGCGGATTTAAGAGACTTTATCAGCCGGTTGGATAAAAGACTGGCCGATATGAAGATCGTGCGGTTCATCATGCTGCAATCCCTGGCCCAGATCCGTGTGGTACAGAATAACAATACCTCTATTGCAGAAAAAGCACAGTCTATTGTTTCTACCACCATCCCCGTATGGAAAAACCAGCTTACCATTGCCGTTGCCTTGCAAAGACAAAAGGCCAATGTAGAGATGCAGAAGAAAATTTCGGATACTACCAATACCATTTTGCAAAAGAATGCGGAGATGCTGAAACAAAACAGCATTGATGTAGCTAAGGAGAATGAGAAAACTGTGGTATCTTTGGAGACCCTTAAAATAACGACAGCATCGCTAATCAGTACCCTGAATGAGGTCAAACAAATTCATGAAGCAGGGGCACAAAGCAGAAAAGTGCTGGATGGTGAGTTGAAAACTTTAGAAGCAGAGCTGAAAAAGAACGTAACGAGGGTGAGTTAAATTAAAGCATGGATGATTACCGTTTAAATATTTTAGAAAAATCGAGCACCGAAATCAACCGTTTACAGTTGCTTTCGGTGTTTTTTGATGAAGAGATTATATATAAAATTTATCTACGGAGCCAGGTTATTCATCAGCTATTTGCCAATAATGAAGAACTGGAAATTGATAAACTGGATCTTTTCCATGTTCAGTTTACAGAAAGTGTAATTGCACTGTTGCGGAAAATAAAAAAGAGCAACGAAAAAAATGTGAGTCTGCTTTATGATGAGATCAGTCTTAATGAAGAACTCATCAGCAGGATTTCCGGTTCGGTCGTTAACCAGCAAAATTACCGTTTAGATCAGCAAAAGCAATCTTTAAAAATTAACCAGTCGTTAAGACGGTTATTCGCTGTGTTATCCGATCTCAGTACCGACTTTCCTTTCTCAAAAAACATGCTTGTATTCAGCTCAAAGTATGCCAACGATTTTTATTTCGATATCAATCCTGATCAGCTTGCCCGGCTGATCGATTTCAGTACGAAGCAGGTTTACACCAATATCAATGCCGTTATAGAAAAGAAACTGATGGGCCTGTTGTGCAAGCATGATTTTCGTACCACCTTTGCCCTGGGTTTAAAGTGTGGCGATTTGGTGATGGAGGTGTATCGTTTCCTGGATACAGACCGGTATTTTATGTTCTTTCCCAGCAGAAACCTATTCCTGTTTTGTGATGTATCCCTGCTCAACGGAATAGAGAAAGAAAATAACCTTTCTGAGAAAGCGCGCATTGTACAGGAACTGGAATATAAAAATGACAAACTTAAAAGCAATGCCGCTGTACTGAAGGTAGCAATTCCGGCAGAGATTACTGCACTGCTGGAAGATAGCTATATGAAAATTTCAGATATCAATTTCTTAAACCACCTCAATAATTTCGACGTACAATCGAATATATTAAAGGCCATGTTAAAAACAGAACTGTTTTAGGTTGGGGTGTAGAATCTCTTTATAAAACCGTTATTGTAATGAGGATTTATTCGAATACTCGTCCTTCCGAAGGGGATACCGTATCATCGTTAAGAGGAGTGGAGTCAGCACGATGAGAAGGGTTATTCCCACGGATTCAAATGATCAGCGCAGATTTTTATGAAGCAGATTGCTTCCCCGAAATGTCGGGGCAGGCTGTCGTGACTCCAGCAATGACGATGCCCCTTGAAGATTCGTCTTCGTGAATTAGTTTCGTTATTATGAATGGGTCAGCATGATGCAAAAGCTGGTCCCGCGGATTCAAATGATGAGCGCAGACTTTAGCACTTAATTCTGCGGAAATTTTCTAGATCTGCGGGAAAATTATTTGAATAGCCGTTATCTTTAAGATGTTAATCTAAAATAAGGTGCTGCACTAAATTCAGCATGACGGATTGGGTTATCATCTCGTTAATATAGCCAACTTATGTTTAAACAAATCAATTGTTCTGCCCCAGGCCAGTTTCGCCGCTGCCTCATTGTACCTGGTTGGTGAAGTATTGTTATTAAATGCATGGTTCACACCATCGTAAATATAGATTTTATAATCCTTGTTGTTGTCTTGCAAGGCTTTTTCATAAGCTGGAATACCGGCATTAATCCGTTCATCCAGGCCAGCATAATGCAACATTAAGCTGGCTTTAATACGAGGAACATCTGCCACATTTGCCTGTGCACCATAGTAGGCCACGGCAGCCTGTAATTTTGGATCAGCTACTGCTAACTTATTGGCCATGCCGCCACCCCAGCAAAAGCCAAGGCAAGCCACTTTGCCATTGGCATCTTTTCTGTTGCGAAGATATTCCAGCCCTTTCAAATAATTCTGCAGGTTCTTTTCCGGATCAAGTTTTCCAATCAGCTCGCGGCCTTTATCTTCATCGGTAGGTGTGCCGCCTAAGGGTGAAAGTGCATCTACACCTAAGGCGATAAAACCTTCAGCTGCTACTCTTTTTGTTACATCGATGATATGTGGATTTAATCCGCGGTTTTCGTGGATCACCAAAATGCAACCCAATTTTCTGCTCGTTTTGGGCTTTGCTAAAACGGCCTTCATGTTTCCATCCGTGCCGGCATAGCTAATGTTTTCTACCTCAATTTCATCACTGTTAAAGGCTGCGGCTGCCGCATAATTGTTTTCCAGTAAGGGTAAAATGGTCATGGCCATGGCTGTGCCACCGGCCAGTAAAGCCAGTTTCTTTAAGAAATCCTTTCTGTTCAGTCCGCTATGGGTATATTCATCGTAAAGCGCGATAATTTTCTGATCCATTTTAAATGATTTTTAGTGTTGGTACAAGATAATCAGGATGGTTGAACTTTTTAACATTTGCTTAAAAATTACAATACATCAATTCCCATTTCCGAATCAGTTCTATCCTGCTTCTGGTGAATTTTGGTGTCAAGAAAGGATTCGACCAATCATCAAAATGGTCATAAAAGAATTTCAGAAAAAATAAATGGAAGCAAATGCCGAGATAAGGTATCGCATCAATTTCATCCGCGCTAAGTTTTCTAACCTGCTGATAGGCATCCAGAAAGATGTTAAAATCTTTAGCCGCCTGTTCCTTAGTGATGGCATTGTTCAGCTGGTGAAAAAAGTAATGATTCAGAAATGACATTAAATCATTCACCAGATAACCATGTCCTGCAAAGTCGAAATCAAAAAAAGTAATTTTTCCTTTTTCATCAAAGTGGAAGTTTTTCGGAAACAGGTCGTAATGGCAATAGCCGGTTGAAAATGATGCGCTATCAAAAGACTTAAATTTTTGAATGACCCGCTGAGCAATATCTTTTAAGTATTCAAAATTTTCAGGCATTTCTTTCAAATGTGGCTCCAGGCTATTCAATGGGTCAAGTAGGGTAGTTTGAAAATTAAAAACAGGCCTTGGATGGCTTAAGGTGATGGCAGATGTGCTGACATGCAATTTTGCAATGTCCGTACCCAGCGTATGCAGTTGCGTTTCATTCAGGTCATAAATGACTTTGCCCGGTGCAAAAGTAAAGAGAATGCCATTCCTTAGCCCTTCTATGGCATTAAACTGCTGGATTTGCCTGTTATGCCGATCTGTTATGGGGTAAGATACCGAATGTCCGTCAGCCTTAAGCGCATTCAACAAAGAAACTTCCCCGCTGATTTCATCCAGCTTACGGTGCGCATCACGATAAATTTTGAAAATGTATTGGCTTTCGCTGTTTTCTAAAAGATAGGTGTCGCTTACATTTCTGATCAGCAGCCTGCAAGTCGTGTCAGCAGGTAATTGGTAGGCATCTATAAGATGTGCTTGTAAGGCAGCTGATGAAAGGGTAGAATATTGAGCTGGGAACAAACGGTGTTGCATAAGGAGAATGTTTATACTAAGGTAAAGTTTTAAAAATATAGTCCTGATTAAAGGCTACCTTTAAAGCCTCTAGGCATTCAGCTTTAAGATTATCTTTTTCATTGGAAAAAATATTTGATTGCCTCATTGATCGTTATATCAAGAGTAAAGTGGGTACAGCAGAAAACTTTCTGAATCTTACACTATCTGCAAATTTAAAGGAAAATCTACTCAGTTTATATCACGATCAGGAATTTTTAAACGGGGGAACAGGGAATGAGGTGATCATCAACCAGGATAAGCGCATCAGGAGTGATGTCATTTATTGGCTGGATCGTTCTCATCACAACAAGTATGAAAATGAATTTTTTGATTTAATGGACAAATTTGTGCTTTATCTCAATCACACCTGTTATACCGGCATTACAGACTATGAATTTCACTACGCCCTTTACGAAGCGGGCACCTTTTATCAAAAACATGTTGATCAGTTTCAAAACAACGGTAGCCGTCAATATTCCATGATCCTTTACCTGAATACCGGCTGGGAAGATGGCGATGGGGGAGAACTCTGCATCTATCACGATGACTTTGTGCAAAGTATCTCACCGGAGAGTGGCAAAACTGTATTCTTCAGAAGTGCAGATTTACCCCATGAAGTTTTGATTACCCATAAACCGAGGATGAGCATTACCGGCTGGCTGAAGGTTAGCCTGCCCTGAAGGCTTTTGGCGTACACTGAACCTGGCGTTTAAAAAAGATATTGAAATTGGCAGGATATTCAAAACCAAGGCAATAGGCAATTTCAGAAATATTCCATTCGGTATGCTTTAAAAGGGCAGTGGCTTCTGTAGTAATTCTTTTGGCAATATGCTCTGAAGTGGTTTTTCCTGTTACATCCTTTACCGTGTGGTTAAGGTGGTTCACATGAACAGCCAAACGTAAGGCGAAATCATGTGCCGTTTTTAATTCCAATACATGTTCTGTAGAACCAATCGGGAACTGCCGCTCCAGCAATTCAATAAACAAAGCCGTTAACCTGACCGATGCATTATTTTGCTTAAAGAGACTGTCTTTCGGCTTAACCTTTAAGGCTTCATGAATGATCAGTTGTACATAATTTCGCAGCAGGTCGTATTTATGTACATAATCACCGTCCATTTCTTTCATCATACTGGAAAAAATACCCACCAGCGTTTGTTCCTGTGCTTCATCAATATGAATAACCGGGCAGTCATTAATTCGCCAGATTAAAGAATCACGTAAGCTTTCATTCCGGCTATGGATGAAATTTTCGGTAAATAGACAAAAATATCCTGCAGGTTTCACTGAGGTGCTTTCCCATGAATATGGGATATTGGGATTGGTAAACAATAAGGCCCTTCCTTTAATTTCTATTTGCGCATCCGGATAGTGCAGGATGCCATTACCAATGATGAGCGATATTTTATAAAAATCGCGCCTGCTAAATGCTGAAGGCATATTGGTGCAAACCACCGCACGGTTAAACACATTGAAATGACCGATGTCATCAATCATTCTCAGGCTGGGCGTAGGAATTTCAGGACGGGTAATTTTTAGTTTATTGTAAAAATCCTCCAGGGTTTCTTTTTTATTTAAGGCATTAATTTCCTGATTTCTCGCCAGCATATTAAAACAATTATGAAATCAAATTTAAGATTTAATCGGCATTCCTTCATGCATTTCTTCCGTCGGTTCTGCAACTAATTTGTCACCTTCTGAGAGGTTGCCGAATAACTCTACCCGATCATCTGCTTCCCTGCCTTTTTTAACTGCTATTTTCACCATTTTTCCATCTACAACTTTCAATACAAATAAACCTTCGCTGGTATCCAGCAGTGCTTTTTTAGCCACTACAAAAGTGCCTGTATGGGCAGGTAAGGGAATATTGACTTCTGCTACCATACCAGGTAATAATGTTTTACCCGCATTTGGCACATCCATTTCAATGCGTTCAGAACGGAGGCGTAAATCCAAAGCACCCGAAAGGCGTTTTACTTTAGCTGTAAAATTTTGGTTGGGCAATGATTTAACCGTAAAAGTGATTGCGTCACCAGCCTTTAAATAACCGGTGTAAACTTCGGGTATGGAAACGGCTAACCTCAGGTTTTTCTGGTCCTGAAGCGTAAATAACGGTAAATCTGAGCCCTTGCCGGATGGACCTACATAGGCACCCAGGTTTACATTTCTGGCCGAGATAATTCCGCTGAACGGTGCCCTGATGGTTAAATAATCCTGCACGGAGCCCACCTCTTTGTATGCCGCTCTGGCAGCTTCCAATTGCGCCAGATCTGCGTTCTTTCTAGCCAAGGCCTGATCCAGATCATTTGTTGAAATGGTTCCAGGTGTTTTACTGGTTTCATACAAACGGTTATAGTTTGCTTTGCTGGCCGTATAAATGGCCTCCTGCGCTTTAATCCTGGATTGTGTTGCCGCCAGCTGAGAACTCATTTCAGGTGCTTCCAAAGTCATCAGCAACTGACCTTTGCTCACTTCTGATCCGATATCCACTTTTAGCGATTTAACAAAGCTGCTCACCTTGGCATACAGGTCAACCTGCTGCCGCGCAATCAATTCTCCTGGTAAACTCAGCCGGGTAGACAGCCGTTCTTTTTTTAATTCGAAAGTGGCAATGTTTAAAGGCTTTTCTTTTTTCTTTTCGGTTTTGTTTTCCGTATTTCCGCAACCATACATGGCGGTGATCAGGGTTAATCCTAAAAAAGTAGACAATATTTTTATATTCATGATGGTCGTAATTTATTCGTTTTCTGCTAAACCTTTAATGTAATGTACACTTTCTTCATCCTCCGGATCCAATGACATGGAATCGGTAGTTTCCTTGCCCTGCACCCAGGCAAACACTAGCGGTAAAATAATCAGAACCGCAAATGTAGAGGCCAGTAATCCGCCAATTACGGCTCTTCCGAGGGGCGAAACCTGCCCGCCACCTTCACCATGGCCAATGGCCATGGGCATCATGCCCACAATCATGGCCACACTCGTCATAATAATCGGACGAAGTCGTAATGCAGCAGCTTCCCTGGCTGATTCCAGCGCGTTGCCATTGTGTTTGCGCAAATGTTCAGCATTGGTGATCAGTAAAACGGCGTTGGCAATGGATACCCCAACCGACATGATAATGCCCATGTAGGATTGCAGGTTAAGCGTGGAACCAGTTAAGGTAAGCAGGAGCAAAGCACCCAGAATTACCGCCGGAACGGTTGCTAAAATTACCAGGGGAACTTTAAACGACTGGAAATTTGCCGCCAGCATTAAAAATATCACCACAATGGCCACCAGTAAGCCAGATTGTAAACTGTCCAGCGTTTCTGTTAATACCTTACCCAAGCCAATAGCCGAAATGGTCAGTCCTCTTGGTAGTTCGCCAATATCCGCAATGGCTTTGTTCACATTTTTAGTAGCAGTTCCCAGATCGGTATGGTAAAGGTTTGCTGTAACCGATAAGAATGGCATGGCGCCCACATTGTCGTTTTCGCCATAAGTTGTATCTGCAGTGATGGTAGCTACATCGCTCAGTACCGGGCGTGCAGTATTTTTGAGCAGCGGAATTTCACCAATATCATCCTTACTGGTCATCTGGTTCATGGGTACCTGCACCTGGACGCTGTAAGGCAATCCGATTTTTTCATCCAGCCAGACATTTTTATCTGTGTAACGGGAGGATGATGTTGAGGCAATCAATGATCTCGAAATATCGGCCATATCTACACCAATCTGTGCTGCCCTGGTGCGGTCAATATCGATATTCAGCGACGGATATTTAATGGGTTGAGCCAGCTGCACATCCCTCATGTAGGGAATTTCTTTTAATTCAGCCAGGATTTTGTTGGCATAAAGTTCGTTCTGTTTTTTGTTTTTACCTGCAATACGCACTTCAACCGGGGTTGGAGAGCCCTGGCTTAGTACTTTATCTGTGAGTTCAATCGGCTCAAAGGAAAGTTTTACATCAGGCAGTTTCTCTTTAATTCTGGCCCTCAACTGATCTTTAAAATCATCCATATCGGCTTCGTAATCTTTTAAGCTGACCTGGAAAACAGCTTCATGCGGACCCGCCATAAATAAATAGATCGGGTTTACAGAAAACAGGGCGGGGTGCTGACCAACATACACCGAAGAAATGGAAACGTGTTCTGCCCCAACCATTTTTTTTAGTTCTGCCAAAACGGTATTTGCTTTTTCTTCTGTCCTTTCTAACCGGGTCCCGTCAGGTGCCCTTAACCTCAGCTGGAACTGACTGGAATTTACTTTTGGCAATACATCCCGACCAATATTCATTAGGAGTAGTGCCGCAGAGCCGATAATTACCAGCAGGTAAAGCATCACCACTATCTTCCGGTGGGGAAGAATCCTGTCCAGAAAGCGCATAAAACGGTTCCTGAATTTGTCGAAGAAACCTATTTTGCCATCTTCGCCAAAATCTGCTCTTTCAACGAGCATTTTCTTCTGATTTAAGGTATCTCCCTCACTTTCTATCGGGATTCCGGTGGCCTCAAAATCAGCCTCATCCTGTGTAATACCCGGGTGATGTGCAGTTCCTTTTTTAGGATGCGCCACCATGAGCCAGTTGGCCATAATGGGCACAAAGGTTTGCGATAACAGGAAAGAAACCACCATAGAGAAGCCTATGGCCAGGGCAAGGGGTAAAAATAATGCACCCGGAATCCCGGTCATGGTGAAGGCTGGTGCAAATACGGCCAGAATACACAATAAGATCAATAATTTTGGGAAGGCAATCTCTTTACAGGCATCCCAGATGGCAAGTGCTTTGGGTTTTCCCATGTCGAAATGCTGGTGTATGTTTTCAATGGTTACTGTAGACTCATCCACCAGGATACCGATCGCCAACGCCAGGCCGCTTAATGACATGATGTTGATGGTTTGCCCGAATAATTTCAGGAATAAAACGCCTGCAATAATGGAGGTGGGAATGGTGAGGATCACAATTAAGGCCGCTCTTTTATCGCCCAAGAAAAGCAATACCATCAAACCAGTTAAAATGGCACCGATAGCTCCCTCACTAACCAGACTTTTTACAGCATTAATCACATAAACCGACTGGTCAAATTCATAGGATAATTTAACATCTTCGGGCAGGGTATTTTGTATGGCCGGAAGGTTCTTTTTTAAGTTTTTAACCACATCCCAGGTAGAGGCATCGCCTGATTTGGCAATACTTAAATAAACCGATCGCTTCCCGTTAATAAGGGCATAACCTGCGGTTAAGTCTGCACCATCTTTTACCGTGGCCACATCACGGAGCTGCAGGTTTTGTACCCCGCCTTTAAACAGTGGAATATGTTCAAAATCTTTTATTTTTTTGATCGTATAATTGGTAGGCGTAATATAATTTTTATCCCCGATGCGGACATTTCCGGATGGTGCAGTCTGGTTATTTAACCTGATGGCTTCTACAATCTGATCAACCGTTAAATTGTGCGAGCGCAAGAGGGTTGGGTCTACATTGATTTCAATGGTCCTGGGGCTACCGCCAAAGGGTGCCGGAGATAAAAGTCCTGGTATGGCAGAGAATGAAGAACGGACGTAAGTATTGGCTAAATCCTGCAGTTCATTATTGGAACGAATGGGACTGCTCAGCACCAGCTGACCTACAGGAAGTGAGGATGCATCGAAACGGATAATAAAAGGCGGCTGCGAACCCGGCGGGAAAATGGCCTGCGCACGATTGGATAAGGCACTTAGTTCGGAAGCCGCCTGCGCCATATTGGTACCTTCATAATAGGTGAGTTTCATCAGCATCAAACCCTGGGTGTTTTTGGTTTCAATACTTTTCACACCATTTGCAAACAGCAGAATATTGATGTATTGCTTGCCAAAATAAGATTCCATCTGCGTGGGCGTATAGCCGCCAAAGGGATGGGCTATGTAGATCACCGGCAAATTCATCTGCGGCAAAATATCAACCTTAATCTGGTTGATGGCCCCGATGCCGAAAAAGAATAAGCCCGCAACTAAAACCAATATGGATATGGGTTTACGTAAGGCAAAACGGATAAGGTTCATGTATGGTGTTGATTAAAATTCGTTAATAAATATGTCGTAATTGCCCAATGCTGCAGATTTTAACAATAAGGCTTGCCAAACATTGGTATAAGCGATGTCGCGATCGGTTTCAGCCCGGTTTAAAGTGAAGAGCGATTGTGTTAAATCCACCAGTGTCGTCAGCCCGTTTTTATACAGCGTGCTTTTTTGCAGATAGGCATCAGATGCCGCCTTTACCTGGATAGGGGCCTCCCTGTAATTTTCGAGGGCATTTTTCAATTTGGCCTCGGCCAGTAAAAGCTGCGCCCTTAATTGCTGATCGGCCATTTCATATTCTTCCTTCAAACCGGCACTGATAAAGGATTGTGCCCGGACCTGCGGATGGTTTTTGAGCAAGGCACTCAAGTTCCAGGTCATACCTATGCCAATCAAATAGTTTTCACGGGTAGGTTTAATGCCATCAAGATAGCTGCTGGTATAAGCATTTTGGTTGAGCAGGTAGGCGGAGCTAAAACCGGAGCCACGTGTTTGGGTTACCCCGAAAAAAGAAAAGGTGGGATAATACAGTTTCCGGTAATAATTTACCTGCTGATCGCTTACGGCTATCCGGCTTTGATAAAATCTTAATAAAGGATGTGAGCTTTTAATGCTGGTGTCGCTCAGCAGGTTGCCGGGGATTCGCGTAATGGAAGCGGTATCTACCTCGTAAGATACAGCACTTAACCCCATTAAAACCCCGAGTTTATTGGCTTGTTCCTGTTCTACATCCCTGGCTTTTGTAAGCGCTATCCTTGCGCTTGATACCTCAGCTTTGGCAAAGGAGGAGTCCACACCGGCGATTAAACCGTTTTTAGTCCTGATTACTGCCGTGTTTTTAAAAATAATGGCCCGCGCTAAATTCTTTTCTTGCGACCGGGTTAAACGCTTTGCAGCAAGCAGATTTAAATAAGCCGCTGAAACCCGGATTTCCTGCTGAAATTTTTCCTGCTCCAGGTCATTCTGGTCTCTCTGATAGGTGGCGCCGGCAATGTTAATGCGCGCACTTACCCGGCCAAAAGTGAAAAAATCCCAGTTGATATTGGCTAAATATAATGCACCAAAAGCAGCATTCCAGTTCTGGTGATCAAGTGCAGGACCAGATGATGCGGCTCCCAGGCCACCCAAACCATATTGAGGCCCGTTCTGACCATTAATGGTTCCATAATCCTGCTGTGCACTTAAGCTAAAATTTGGAAGATATTCCCGCTTGGCTTGCTGAATGGAAGATTTTGATGCGTTTGCATAATTATCCTTTGCCTTAATGGTACCATAATTGGTTAAAGCAGTGTTTACAGCTTCTTTTAAGCTTATTTTTTGTGCTTTTGCAGTTAATGAAAGAAAGATAAGGAATGAAACGGCAAAATAGGATAAAGACTTGCGAAACATATGGTATAATTTACACCGCAAATGTAAATTATGGCTACAATATCCAATTATTTAGTTCAAATCAAAAATTATGCGAATCAAATAATCATCGAAATGTTACGTGGGTCAAGTGAAATGGGTGATCAAAAAAATACTGGTTAACGTTGCGCATGATACTTACCATGCGTGTTCTTCTGCATATTTTTTAAAATTGTTTAAGATAGACTGCCAGCCTTCTTTCTGCATTTCAATTGGATTTTGATTTTCCGGATCGAAAACTTCTGTCACTTTGGTCTGTCCGTTAATTTCTTCAAATGTAATATCCACCTGCCGCCCGTCGGCTAATTGATAGGCAATGCGTTTATGTGCATCAACTACGCCATAAATGCCTTCAAAATCAAACTGCATACTGCCATCTTTTGCAGCCATGGTGGTTTTAAATTTTCCATCCACTTTCAGGTCATTTTCAGCATATGGAACATGCCAGTCGCTGGAAGCAAAGGTCCATTCGGTAAGGTGTTGCGGCTGCGTCCAGAATGTCCAGACTTTTTCAACAGGGACATCAATCAGTGTTTCTACTTTTATGGGTTGGAGATGATTCATGGTGAGATCTTTACCTAAAGATAAATAATTTCAACGTATTTAAAAGATTGAAATCATAAATTAAAGCAAGGTGAATGACGTTCACAGGTATAAATAATTTAAAATTAACTTTCAGATTACATGCAACACGCAGACTTACCATATTTTTGGTGCTTTCGCAGAAGATAGTTTAGAGCGCGGAAACCAACATTTAAACAAAAATGAAATATCTAGTAAAAGAAATAAGTGATGGAAATTGCGACATCACTTTATTGCCAGAAGATCTGAATGATCGGAATCTGTTAGCAGAAAACACCATGTACACAGAAAAAGATTACGAAAAAACCATTCAATTTCATTACGAACACGCATTGAAGGCAAAGGTTCACACCAATGCGGCCTTTGTATCTTTAAATGAAAAGGAAAGCAATTATCCTAAACGGGTGAATGTGAACTACCAGATCATTTACAGCTAGTGATCTTAAAAAAACAGTATCGAACCCCGATACTGTTTTTTTGTTTACCGTCAGCTGAGATAAAGAAAGTATTTATCGAAACATTCAGATTTTCGCATTGTTGTTTCCTTAATCAAAGCGAAATGATATGAGCAATAAAACAGTACACTCATCCCCTCTGGATGAAGTAAATGAAAGAAAAGAAAAAGATCAGGAACAGTTAAGCCAGCAGGCACTGGGCAACACAGATGTGGCCGAAACAGCAGATGTACAGGCAAACGATGACCTACTGCGCACACCCAAAACAACCGGAACAGGGGGGAACCCCGCAGGTGCAGCACCAAACTCCTTAATTGTACATGAAGATGAAAGTGGGGAAGACCGCTATGAAGAAGGGAAAACAAATGCAGATAACGAAGAAAAATAAATTGTTTTATAAATGATATTATGGCAGAAGTTAAATTTCAACATGATGGGGAGGAGCCTGCCGCATTCAACCTGTTTGATGAGGATAAGAAAATTGGCGAAATGATCGTGGAGATTCTGGGTGGTGATCTAAAAGTATATCACACAGAAGTAGATGAAGATCAGGAAGGGAAGGGATATGCTAAACTGCTGTTAGATGCCATGAGTAATTATGCCCGTTCCAATCAGTTGAAGGTAATTCCCTTATGCACTTACGTGGCGACACAGTTTAAGCGCCATCCTGATGAATATCAGGATATTTGGAATAAAGAGGTGAAGCCTGAGTTTTAACTGCCTTGCTGGTTTAAGGAGGGGGGATGTTTAGCTGGAATGTTTTAAATGGCGGGTGATGAAATTTTAGAAGACAGTGATGGAGAATACTTCGATTTTCTGAAAGCAAATATGCCTAAGTAATCTGTTATATAAAAGCAATTGTTGTTATTCTTGTAGTGCTGGTCAATCATATTTTCGAGCATAAAATTTAATACATATCTGAAGTGAGTGCTTGATTCATATTATCTGGATTATTTTGCTGTTGTCTCATATTTAATAGCAGTTATTTGTTGAAATCATAATTTTGTATTTATATTTATCATACAAAAACAAACTGATTAATCACTCTTAACACTCTCATTAAATGGAAAATTATCTCCATGGTCTGCTTGATGAAAGCGCAGACCCTGTTATCCAACAGTATCTTCATTACATCCGCACACAAATTCCTGACCCCAAAAAGAAAAAAAAGGTATTGATCATTGGCGCCGGCATGGCAGGTATGGTTGCCGGGGCCATGTTAAAGCAGGTTGGGCATGAGGTTACTATCGCAGAAGCCAATACCCGTGTTGGCGGACGGATCAAAACCTTCCGCAATACCGCCGGAAAAAAGTATTTCGAAGATGACTCCCTGTATTGCGAAGCGGGTGCCATGCGCATTCCCAGCATCCACCTGATGGTCATGGAATATATTAAACAGCTTGAACTGAAAACAGAACCCTTTTACTATGTTTCGGTAAATAAAGAGCAGGCCATCGCCTATAAAAATGGCACCCGTAAAGATTTGCCCGAACAGGAACGGAAATCACTCTTGTTTGTGAATTACCTTAGGGTGATCCAAAGTGAATATTATAAAAAAGGTGTTGATGTGAACCAGTTACTGGATTATCACCTGGAAACCAGTCCCAATAACTTTGAAAACCAGCGTGCTGATCAGCTGCTGGGTACATTGCTTAATCCATTAAAAGCGTTTCTGGCGCAAAACCCTGAAAAAAACTGGCCGATATTGATCGAGCGCTATGGCAATTATTCGATGATGCGCTTTTTAATGGAGTCGCTGTATTCGCAGAATGCCATAGAAATGATCGCCGTGTTGCAAAACCTGGAATCGCGTCTGGCCTATGATTTTATCCAGAGTTTTATCGAATCCAACGTGATTAAGGATGATACCCAGTTTTGGCAGATTATTGGCGGTACAGACTTGCTGACCACCGGATTTTTCGAAAAGCATGAATTGCACCAGAACATTTATTTTAATTGCCATGTCACCAAACTCTGGATCAATGAAAAAACGGGAAAGGTTAAAATCACCACCGACCGCGAAAAAGACCATCAAACGAAACATCCGGAAAAAGATGAATACACCGTGCACAGCCACAGGCTTGACAGCATGGAATTTGATGAAGTAATCGTTACCATTCCTTTTTCAGCATTCCGGATGGTGCATGTGTGGCCGAAATTCAGTCAGGAAAAACGAAGAGCGATACGTGAACTCCATTACGATTCTGCAACCAAGGTATTGCTCGAATTTAAGGAGCGCTGGTGGGAAAAAGAACCTTATGGGATAGTTGGCGGTGGTACCATTACTGACCTGTCCAACAGGTTTGTTTATTATCCTAGTCAGGATATCGGTAAAGACGGGCACGGTTTGATGCTGGCCTCCTATTGCTGGTCTGATGAGGCGAGCCGATGGGATTCTATGAGTGATATCGACAGGTACAATATTGCATTGGACAATGTGGCCGTTATCCACGCACCTCAGGACCTGGCCGAACAAAAGCGGATCAAAGGTCTGGCAGTACTGCATGTCACCCGTGGTGAAGAAAAGAAAGACCAGAGCAATAATGCCGATCCTGGTAATATTATAGGCGGTGCAACCCAAAGCTGGATGCAGGACCCTTATGCTTTCGGCGAAGCAGCCATATTTAACCCCGGCCAGTTGCATTTACTGCAAAAGCATATTGTAAAAACAGAATGGGAGGGGAAGGCCCATTTCGCCGGTGAACATGCCTCTTTGAAACATGCATGGATAGAAGGAGCCATTGAATCAGGAATACGCACGGCACTTGAGATCAATGAAACACCTGTTTACCTGAATGAGCTGAAGGAAGCTGCTGTTCATGGCGATTCACCTGTAATTAATCCGTTGGCTGTTGATCTTAAATCCTGAGCACCATGGAAAATTTAACAGACATGACCGTTGCAAAATATTTGGTATTGCGGCTGAAGGAGCTTGGCCTGACCCATTTATTTGGGATAGCGGGTAATTATTCGGCTCCTTTTTTAAATACCATTGATGAAGATGAAAGCGCAGATAAAATAAACATTATAGGCGACACGAATGAAATTAATGCCGGCCATTGCGCCGATGCCTATGCCAGGCTGAAGGGTTTTGCTGCCGTAGCAGTGACCTATGGCGTGGGTGCTTTTACCTTGCTGAATGCTACGGCAGGTTCGTATGTAGAGCATTGCCCGGTACTGGTGATCAATGGTTCGCCCACCAATGCCGATCAGATGAAAAGTATTGGCGAAGGCCTGCTGGCCTCACACATGACCGGCGACATGTATAGCAACATCAACGTATATCGCCATGTTACCGTTGCTGCAGAGCTGGTGATGAGCAGTGTAGATGCACCCTATAAAATAGACGCTGTATTGATGGCCTGCCTGATTTATGGCCGGCCGGTTTATCTCGAGGTTTTTGAAGATGTATGGCGCATGCCTTGTGAAGCACCGAAGCATAAACTGGCGATTAATGGTTATAGGAGTTGCACGCAAAATGCTGTGGAGGCTGCAAAGAAAACGGTAGAACTGATTAAGGAATTTGGTGCGCCCATTTTTTGGGCCGGTGAAGAAATTCAGCGGAAAGGCTTACAGGAAGAATTTCTAAAGTTAGTGGAAGAGACGAAGATTGAATTTACCACTTCCATCATGGGCAAATCAGTCGTTTCAGAAAGCAACCGGTATTTCCGGGGTGTTTTTAATGGCAATGCTTCTCCAAAAGATGTGCAGGAACGGTTTAAGAAAGCCGGTGTCAAAATCGGGCTCGGTGCCTGGACCACAGGTAAAAACCTGGGTGGCTTTAATATTTGGGGGGAGCATACCGTCCTGGCCAACCATTCATCGGTACGGATCGGTGCACAGTTTGAACCCAACGTATCACTGGGCGATTTTATGAGCGAACTGCGCAGGCAACTCAAAGACGTGGCGTATAAACCCCATCATATGTACGATAGTAGTCAGAAAGTGGCCGATGCAACTTTTGTGGTTGAACCACGGAAGAAAGATGCTGATTTGCCAATTACCTACGACAGCTTTTTTGGCCGGATGAATCAATTCATCACGACAGATCATGTGGTGGTTTCTGATTCCGGCTTTTCCTTACTGGGTGCGCAAGGTTTGCGTATTAAAGAAGCCAATGGTTTTGTGGCGCAGGCCTCGTGGCTTTCTATCGGTTATTCGGTACCAGCTGCCGTAGGCGTCAAGTGTGCCTTACCTGAAAAGCAGGTGATTGTTTTTGTGGGTGATGGAGCTTTCCAGGAAACCTGTCAGGCCATCAGCAACCAGGCCAGACTGGGGCACAATACCATTGTATTTGTTCTCGACAACACCATTTATGGGATCGAACAAATGCTCACGAATCCAAACCCTTTCAGGCCGGCCGATAGAAAAATAAATTATCCGGTAGAGCATATGAACGAGGTTTACCCTTATAATAAAATGCACCAGTGGAAATACGCCAAATTAGCAGATGTTTTTGGTGGCAAAGGTTTCGAAGTGTCTACTATGAATGAGCTGGAAGATGTGCTTAAAAAACTTGATGTAAAAGATACCAATTTTATTGTGCATGTGCATTTGCCCGAGGTGGACATTCCGGAAGCCATTGCCTATAAAAATGACCGGCCAGGTGAAGATGAGGTACTGAACAAAGACTGGTCATTATGCGGATAACATCTGATGAGGCTGTTAAAGGCCGGATATAGCGCAAATTCAATACGTCAGCCTCCACATGTTCGTCATGAGGGGCTGACGCTTTTTCAAATCAAACATTACATTCATGTATTCATGCTGATCAATACAGGTTAACAGGCAAAACAGGCTGCTTTTTAAGCCGAAGAATTGTTTAAAAGCGCTCTTTAGCCTGTTATCTTCCGGATCACAACACGTATTTAAATTACAATTTAACGATGTCAAAAATTTTAGACTTCCTCTCTAAGCTGGATGTAAGCTATGAAAACGGCGTTTCGGAGCGCGAGCAGATTCGTCCGTATATAGAAAGTATGCGCAGTCAGTTTGAAGAATTGGCCGATCGGCCGGATATTATAGACACCATAAGCGAAGGATTTCCGCCGTTGCTTCAGATTGAAAAAAAAGAGATCACCTATCAGGGTAAAACCTACTATTATGATCAACAGAGAAAAATCCATAACCGCTATTACCGGTTTATGCCAAAATATATTGCGATGTGTTTTACAACGCAGCATGTACAGAGCATTGTGAAGATGATCCCTTTTTTCGATGGGCCGATCAGGGTTTGTTCCGGCAGACATGATCATGAAGGGGAGTGCATGGGTACAGATGCCCTGGTGATAGACCTTTCTGGTATGAACAGTGTGCAGGTTTTTAATCTGGAAAAGGAACAGGATAACAATTACGCCATCATTGACCCGGGCATCCAGTTTATTGATCTGATTACGCAGTTAAATCAGAATGGGGTAGGGATCCCTCATGGTACCTGCCATTCGGTAAGGGTTGCCGGATTTTCATTTGGTGGTGGCTGGGGGCCATGGACACGCGCCAAAGGCATGGGCTGCGAAAGCCTGGCCGGCGTAACGATTGTTTTAGGTGATGGAACAGTAAAGGAATTATGGGATGAAAAACTGTTGCCCAAAAAAGCAAATGGCGAGCCGGTAGCCAGCATGACCGATGATGACCGGAAATTGCTGTGGGCACTCCGTGGCGGCGGCGGCATGAGCTATGGCATTGTGACCAGTTTAGTCTATAAAACATTTCAGCTTCCCCCTTACACCACCAAATTTACCGTGTCCTGGAAAAATGGAAAGGCATTGGAAATACTGGAAAAGTGGGAAGAAATTATCAGTGGCGACAACCCTGATTTGCTGGGTACAAACTTAAAAATAATGGCTAAATCAGGCGATGATCAATCAACTGGTCAGGGATGCTATTTTTATGGGTATTACCAGAGCAGTGATGTTGACCAAAATGCGATCCGGAAAGTAATTGGCCAATGGTTCCATTCTGATTTGACGCCTGATGATGTGACGTTCCAGGATGGATTATCAGCAGATCCCGGTGAGAATGGATTAAATAGCAACAGTTTCTGGGGCGGTCTTTCTGCCTGGGACCGGGTGATTGACTGGAAAGATAACAGTAATTCACCGCTTCAGTATTCAGGATTGAAAAGCTATGAATTTATTCCGCCAGAGGTTGATGATCCCGCACCGCGGAAAATTACATCAAAGCTGGTGAAGGCAGGTCATGAAGGTGGCGGGCTGGGTAAAGCCGGTCGGGAAATTTTAATTCAAAGTCTGCAGTCTGACTTGCTCGAACAGAAAGGATTTGATGCCGGGTTAGCCTGTTATATCACCCTCGGGGCTATTTCAGGCTCCTTTTATACAGAATATAACAGTGAGATCAATAAAAAGAAAAGAGGTGAATATGATGGCAGTGCATTTCCATACAAAAGCAGTCCCTACACCATACAGTATCAGGTATGGTGGAACCAGAACGGGGTTAATAAACAGGCAGACCAGTATGTAAATAAAGCATTGGACTGGTTGGAATGGTGCCGGGATCTTGATTTTCCGCAAACATACGGTGCATTTATCAGCTTCAAAGATGCCAGCATCCCTACTGCTGTGTATTTTCAGGAGAGTTATGCCAAGCTGAAAGACATCAAGAGAAATTATGCAAATGATCCGTTAAACAGGTTAAGCACCCGCAAAACCATTATTTAACTTTAAAGCCACAAACAGAATTTCCACTCCGGCTGCGGTATGCGGCCGTTTTCCTGGAAGATATGAGTTCTGCTTGTATCTTCCAGGGATGTGAAATCAATTTCAGCTGCTGCAAATTAAGTATTGAATTCCTGCATCATTTTATACGGGTATACTTTAGTCTCTGCCCGTTTCTGCCAGAATACGGATTCCGGCCAGCGTTGTTCTTGCTGGTAGTGTTGATTGCGCTGATCAATATATTGCTGCCAGGAATCGTCAATGTGGTTTTGATACAGCACCGCCGCGCTCATGTCATGGCCATTGCTTTTTAACATGGCCAATGCTGTTTTTCCGGCTTTAATGCCAGTTGAAAGGCTTTTGTAAATGCCCTGCGCCGCAATTGGATCAAAGCAGAGGGCAGCATCGCCGGCAGCCAGCCAATGTTTTCCATACACTTGTTCCAAACGGGAGGAGTAGACCGGAAATTTATAAAAGCAATGATCGCTTAGCGCAACCGGCGCTAAATGGGCAGCAAGGAGTTGGGTTTGGCTAATGCCTTTGGAAAAATTTTCAGCCATAGCCATATTGATTCGCCGGAGCACCGGGGCTTCGGTGATATACATACTGACCAGTTTATCTTGCGGTAGTTTGGCTGCATACCACCATCCGTTTTGATCTGCTTCTAACAGGGTTTGGGCAGTCAGTTTTCCGGCGTTGATGGAACTGAACCTGAGTAAACCGATCAGTTGATCCTGAAGATGTGTTTTGATGCCTAACGAACGGGCAAAGTGCGCACCAGGTCCGGATGCATCGATCACCATTTTTGCACGTAAGCTGTAATTTTGCCGTTTAACACGGTCATACAGGGTAAGCTCAAAACCATCGAGAGCGGGTTGCCGGCTCAGGTATTGTGTTTCCCAGGCGATAGTGGTTTGATGCCGGCTTACCGCTTCCACCAGCATGCAGTCAAATACCGGCCGGTTTAGCCGCCACGGCGGACCCATCGGGTCAAGTACCGAATCATTAAATCCGGCCAGGTGACGCCCCCAAACCGATACATGACCAGGATAGGCAAAATGGTTTGCACGGTCAAAAATGTCCCTTAAACCTAAAAAACTGATGCAAGACAGGGCGGCGGGTGGGATGCTTTCCCCCGCCCTGATCTTGTCAGCCTTTCCCGAATCGATAACCAGCACCTGTACATCAGCATGTTTTTTCAGGGTTATGGCTGCTGCAAGCCCGGCCGGCCCGGCTCCAATGATCACTACATCATATGCTGCGCTCCGCATCAAATGGGGTTGTTGGCAGAAGGACTGGTGTTAAAGGGCCACTCCAGTGCCGGGTTATCCGGTATGATGGTTTCATCAAACTGGTTTTGTACCTCAAGGTAATAATCCGGATCGTAGTCAGGTCCAATCACCGTACCCTGCACAACAATGCCCAGCTTATCCCAGTCTTTTACAGATTGATTGGCTTTCTGGAAAGTACTGGCACTTTTAGTATCCAGCGAATAAGTGCCTTTTCCCCTGATGGCCCATTGCTGTTTAGGTAAAACATTATTAACCACCTGGTTGGATACGTAAACCGCATCAGGCCGTTGTGCGGGCCACGACCAATACAGGGTTGTACCATTGCCATTCGTTTTATTTACGCCGCTGGTATTAATACTTGGCTGGTGTATGGAACAGGAATTATAGTCCGTTTGCCAGGGTATGGCCATGAACTTGGTCATGTCACCGGGCTCCAGACCACTCAGGTCTTCCTGCAGCGGAAACCATCCGGCAGTTAAAAATGGCGCTTTATTCGCTGAAGCATAATTTAGGGGGCTGGCTTTCAATCTGAACGGTCCTGCGCCGGTTGTTTGCCAGTCTTGCTGGTAGATATCTGTTGATCTCACGATATAACTCATTTCAATGCCGGGTACATACCGGCCGCCGAGGCAGTTGCTCAGGGATGCCATATCCAGGTATTCACCCTTGCCGAGCTGCTGGCCCTCACCATCAATAAATTGGTGCCTGCTCCATTGTTCCAAAAAGAAATACTGGGTTTTGGTCACCGTCAGGAAGGATGTTCCGGCATCACCCACTGATAAAGGCATGAGCGGTACACCGGTGTTCACTTCAGACTGTGGGGTACCTGTAAGGTTCGGATTTCTGATAAAATTCAGTCCGGCCATGATGGTTTTGTCAGGGTTGTCCGCGCCGGTGATGGCATCCACGGCTTCATGTGCTTTAACGGCCATTCGGGGTAGGTTTACGGTCCAGCGTTGCAGTAACGCAGCCCTGAATACCGGCCTCACCATGCTTTCAAATGCCGGGAGAAAGGCCGGATTAAAACTTTCGGCATCAAACAGTTCCGGCTGCAGGTTCATTTCCCTTACCCAGGTATCATAAACATCATCCCAGGTGGAAACAACATTGCGGATCTGCGGCGCATAAGCCGGATCGCAGCAAACCACCCAGGCATTAAAAGCCTCCTGAAAGCTGCCATCTTCAAAGACAATGGTGGCAGATACAGGCCCATCGGCAGCGTCATCATACCAGCTGGCGTTATTAAGATCGCCTGTGCAAGGTACCGGATCGCCATATTCATCTATTCCTGCAGCGGTATGGCCATGAGCAGCCAATACCAGTAATCTGCCTTGCTCGTCTGTTAGTACCTCACCCAATGAATCGAGTTTGCCAGCGGGGTAATGCAGTTCGCCGGCAGGGAAGGTGACCGGATAGGCGGTGATTTCCTCAATCTTTCCATTTGAACAGTAACTGGCCGGGGTTTTTGCATTGAATTTGGCTTTATTATTCGCAATGGCGGAAACAGCCCTCGGACCAGGATCAATCACCAGGTTTCTTAAGCGGATCGGGTCTGCTACAGTACCTGTTGTACCGTATACCTGCGGGTTGCGCAATTGCGGAAAACCGTCCTGGAATGCATTGATACCCACCAGCGGTACCACATTGTAGGAAGCAGCCTTTTTATTGGCCAGGTGCACCGTCCAGATGATATCTTTAACCACCCGTCCGTCAGCAAGCGTGGTCCCCTTAACTACTTCCGCAGGTTTGGCGGGGCAGGGATAAGCATCAGGTCCGTCTAATTCATAATAATATAAGCGGAAGCGGGCCGCCTGTCTTTTAAGGTAACCATCCTCATCGCGAAGGTCGGTCGCCGCTATGACTTCATTTTCCGTTCCTGGTTTAATAGGCAGTCCTCCCGTCGTTGCCGAACCCGCCAGCGGCAAGCCGGCACTGGTTTCTGGCGAAAGATAATACGCTTTACTGGTGCCTATGCGCGCAAAATTAATGGTAGGGTGTATGCGGAATACTTTATTTACTGACATGGTTTGAATCTTTTAAGGTTAACTGAATTGTGGGGTCACGCCGTTTTTCCAGCAGTTTTGAATGGCTGCGCCTACGCTGACCATGGCGGGTATAAAATCATCCGGGTTTTCGCCAACAAAAAGGGCATCAAGCCGGTTACGCAGTTTATTAAAGTTCTCTTTTAATATTTCGATCAGTTGCCGGTCGTAATCGGTATAATCGCTTAGCGGTTTAAATGCATAGGTATCCTGTAGCGATGTATTGTTTTTGATCTGTTCAAATTTTTCAAAATGATCAGCGCTTTGTTCCGGGTCATCTGCCGTGTTCTGGAAATTCGCGATCAGCGGATCATTGCCCTGGCTGGCATTTGAACCTTCTCCCTGATCAGTGATCAGATCAATCAGCATACTCACCTGGTTGAAACCGGCATTTCCGTTTTCGGTGATTGTCATACCTGGCATGAGCCTGTAATAAGCCGAAAAATAGTTTACCTGGTTTACACCGCCCTTAATGCGGTCTTTAAAAAGGCTGGCGCCATAACGCAGTGCACGGTAGAAATCGCCAATATTGGCATATTCCTTTATATTTTGTTTGAGCGATGGCTGGGTCGCAGAATCCCATTCCGGATATTCAATCAGGCACATGGCATTGATCCGGGACATATCCAGCGGACCTATTTCGGCAGTGTAGGGCTGATAGTTTTGCGTAGGATTTGGTACATCCAGGTTAAAATCAAGATGTGGAATAGTCTGTCCTTCATAAACAGGCATGCTGATTTTAGGACGATAACCATAGGCATTGCCGATATTCGCGACGCATTGTAAATGCAGCATCTCCTGGTGAAGAACAGATTGGATCAGCTGAAACGGTTCTGCGCTGCGGTTCACAACAGAATACATGGCCGACATGTAAAAAGGAATCGTCCACAGCTCCAGGTCTGCGGCGTATTGGATATGTTCATAGAGGTGTTTCAGATTCCAGTGCGGATCTGCTACAGCTAAATTTTCAGTAGACATGGTTGAGGTTTTAAACGGTGAATGGTTATTGAAAACGGGCAACGGTAATGGCAGCTACCACCAGTTCGTCTGCCAGCTGGCTTAAGCCGGTGACATAATGAGGGCGTTCTTCGGGGCCAAACACAAATCCCACAGGCTGATCCTGTTCGTTGGCCAGTAGCAGTAATTCACCATAGCCGATGCCACAGCTCTGCGGATTGCTGTTTCTCCTGGAATCGTTGAAATGTAAAGAGCCTCCCGCATCCGTACTGTCATAAACGGAAATGCGGTAAACCTGTTTGACAAAGCTTTCCGGGTTAAGCACTTCATCAAGTGGTACACGTTCTGGTACCGCAGTAAGCACCATGAAATGGCCGTTAGAATGTCCGGCAGTATAACCAAAGGATACAATATCTCCGGCTTGTGCAGTAGATAGTCCGCTCTGCGATTCACCGGTATAGGTTTTGAGTGGCTGATTCAGTTTTTGAGATTCCTCGTTTTCAGCTTCCTGAATGGTGCTTGCGGATATACAACCCGCAACATAACTCCACCGGCCTGGTAAAAGTACCGGGAAGGCAATCGCGATTTCCAATGCCGTGGGTACAATTCCAGGTGCAGCAAAATGGATCGCATCAAAATCAACCTGTTGATGTAACAGGCTATAGGCATTGTTTTGCGGATCATTACTGCCCACAGCAGTGATGACACGGCAGCCAAACCCCACACAATCTAGTGTGCCGGTAAATGTACCGCCGCCAGCACCTGTAACCGGAGTAAATACCGCATCAGGATATAAGGGTTTCGGCCATACCGGTTCAAAAGCCGCAGGGGTTTCGGTGTAATAATTTTCGCCTGACGAATTGGGACCGGGATTAATGTAATTGGTCAATACAGTAAAGGCTATGTTGTTGAAACTTACGGTTTCGCCACTCACGGTTACATCCGGAATACTGATATTGCCCTGGGCAACAAGGTAGGGGGTTGACACCGCAAAAGATGCCTCGGCTGTACTGTTGAAAAAATCGGAATTGTAGGCCTCCGGCCCGGCAAAATAATTGATAGGTAACATGTTGTTTGAGATTTGTTAATTTATAATTGAAAGTATTAACAAAAAAATACAAATGCAAATTTTATAGTCACTTAATCGTTCGGGCTGGATTGACCATTTGGGATATCCCTTTTTAGGGGGATTGAGCTTAGCTGACTGCTAAAAAGTTAAAGGAAATAAAAATGGGAAGTCACATCTTTTAGCATGTGCTTCCCATTAAGTACTCGGGGCGGGAATCGAACCCGCACGCCTTTGAAAGCACAGGATTTTAAGTCCTGCGTGTCTACCAGTTCCACCACCCGAGCAGGCGATTAACCTTTTAAAATAAATGCCTCCTGGTAGGAAGGCATTTAGAGCGAAAGACGAGATTCGAACTCGCGACCCCGACCTTGGCAAGGTCGTGCTCTACCAACTGAGCTACTTTCGCATGATAATACAATCGCTGTATTCCCTTTGGGGTTGCAAATATAGGAATATAAATAGCACATGCAAAAATAATTTATAAAATTTTAATTTCAAGGTTAATTGAGTTTCAAATTGAATTTTCAGATGCTTTCATAAACTGCGGTGAAGATTTTGTAAATCAATAATGCGGAATTTCAGCTATGTTGAAAACCATGAAATTGTTAAACAAAATGCCTGCAATTAATAAGCATTAATGTATAAAGATTTATATATTGAGCACCTTTAAATGAAATTACGCAGATCAGGCATATGCATGCTGTAAGCTACATTTCAGCCCGGTGTTAAATTGTTTATTCTGATTTACACAATGGGAAAAAATTAGAACCTGATGTTTTGATATGAGAAATAGGTTAATCCAAATGCAAAAATTTAACTTCAATAAGTTTATAGCCGTTACCTTGTCAGTTGTTTTAGTGCTGATTGTCAGCACTAAAAAATCCTTTGCACAGCAAAACCTTAAACTTTGGTACCAGCAGCCGGCTGAAAAATGGGTGGAGGCACTCCCTTTAGGGAACGGTAAACTCGGGGCAATGGTATATGGCAAGGTAGATGAAGAACTACTACAGTTAAACGAAAGCACCTTATGGAGCGGTGGACCAGTTCCGCAATCCGTTAATCCTGATGCTTTGAAATATCTGCCGCAAATCAGGGAGGCTTTGTTACAACACCAGGATTATGGCCTGGCAGATCAGTTGACCAGGAAAATGCAGGGCTATTACTCCCAGTCTTATCTGCCAATGGGAGATGTCATCATTAAACAGGATTTAAAGGGCCAGAAACCAACGGCATACCGGAGGGCATTGAGCCTGGATAGTGCTTTAACCACCACCTTATTTACTGTTAATGGTGTACAATATTCTCGCAGGGCATTCATTTCTGCTCCCGACCAGGTCATGGTAATCAGGCTTCAGGCCAGTAAAAAGGGTGCATTAAATTTCTCTATAGCCGCAAATAGCCTGTTGAAATACCATCAAAATATTGGTGATGGCGGTGAAATGATTGTACAGGGAAAAGCTCCGGCAAATGTATTGCCAGTTTATTATAACCCTGAAAAGGTGGAGCCCATAACCTATAATGATACTTCAGGCTGCAAGGGCATGCGGTTTCAGTTCAGGATAAAAGTGGTTTCTGCTGATGGAAAAATTTTTTCAGGTAAAAATTTAATTGAACTTAAAAATGCTTCGGATGCTACCATCTATATTACGGCAGCAACCAGTTTTAACGGCTTTGATAAATGTCCGGACAGTGAAGGCCTTGATGAAGATAAAATTGCCGGGGAAAGACTTCAGGCTGCGGTGAAAAAGACATATACCGATTTAATGAAGAGCCACCACCAAGACTATACGCACTATTTCAATCGGGTATCACTGCAACTGGGTAAGGATAAGAACAAGGTGCAAAGCCAGCTGCCTTCTGATTTAAGGTTAAAAGCCTATTCTTCCGGAACACCAGATCCGGAACTGGAAACTACCTATTTCCAATTCGGAAGGTATCTTTTGATTTCCGCATCACGTCCCGGAGGTCCGCCGGCAAATCTTCAGGGTATCTGGAATAATATGGTGCGGCCGCCATGGAGCTCCAATTACACCATTAACATCAATGCACAAATGAACTACTGGCCTGCTGAGGTTACCAATTTATCCGAAATGCATCTTCCGCTGCTCGATTTTATCGGCAATTTAGCACAAACAGGTAAGTCTACTGCAAGGCAGTTTTATGGCGCCAGGGGATGGGCAGCTAATCACAATTCAGATATCTGGGCATTGAGCAATCCGGTAGGCGATTTTGGTGCCGGAGATCCTTTATGGGCCAACTGGCCGATGGGTGGGAACTGGCTTTGCCAGCAACTGTTTGAACATTATCAATATACGCAGGACAAGGATTTCCTGAAAAAAGCTTATCCCATTATGAAGTCTGCTGCAGCATTCAGCCTCGACTGGCTGGTTCCGACTAAAGACGGCTACCTGGTTACGGCGCCTTCCACCTCACCTGAAAATGCTTTTTATGATCAAAACAGGAAGGCACAGTCCGTATCCATTGCCACTACAATGGATATGTCCATCATTCGCGATCTTTTCAGTAACGTGATCAAATCGGCACAAATCCTAAACACAGACCTGGATTTCCGGGATACATTGCAGGCCAAAATCAAAAAGCTTTATCCATTGCAGATTGGAAAAAACGGACAATTGCTGGAATGGTATCAGGATCTTGAAGAAACCGATATTCATCACCGCCATGTATCACACCTTTTTGGTCTTTATCCGGGGAAAGAAATTACGCCGGATCAGCCTGAATTTTTTAAGGCAGCGGCAAAATCGCTATCCATTAGGGGGGATGACGGAACAGGGTGGAGCAGGGGCTGGAAAATTAACTGGTGGGCGAGGTTAAAAGATGGTGATCATGCCTACCTGCTGTTGCGGAAATTATTAAATTATGTGGATGCCAATGAAAAATCAAAAGGAGGTACCTACGCCAATTTCTTTGATGCACATCCGCCATTTCAGATTGACGGGAATTTTGCCGGAACAGCAGGCATTGCAGAGATGCTTTTGCAGAGTTATAATGGCGCTATTGAACTGTTGCCGGCTTTGCCATCGGCCTGGAAAGATGGTATGGTATCTGGCCTAAAGGCAAGAGGAGGTTTTGAGGTGGATATGAAATGGCAGGATGGCCGGTTGCTTTACGGCAAGATTACTGCTGAAAAAGGCGGGGTTTGTGTGGTGAAAGCTGCACATCCCTTCAGGTTGAAACACCTGAAGCTTCTATCTGAAAAATCGGGAAATGGCTATGAACTTACATTTAGTACAAAACCGGGAAAACGCTATGACATCCTTCCATTGATAAACTAATTTATTAAAAACCAGTTATTGATCAGGCAGGCATTTGCAGAACGAGCCTAAAAGATTAAGTTTTTTGAATTTGCTGACAAAGTATAGTTGAAAGGCTATTTTGCTTTCGGAAACGCGACTTTTATTTTTAAATTATTGATCTGAATACATGTTTTTCAGCTTCACATACCTCCATAAACGCTTGTCCGAAAGTGGTATAACAATAGCGGCATTCTTTCAATTCTACATCAGCACCTGAAGAATTGGTCTGGATAAATATTTTATCTTCTTTTTTCAGGCTAAACGGAAACCGGATTTCCTCCAGCAGGCCGAGACCAATCAGGTTGACGATTTCATGCCGCTCCAGTGTACTTACAGGAATTATTCGCGCCTTATGTAAACGGTCAGAAAGCACGTTATATCTTCTATGGTGTTGTAAATTGTTTATTTCATATTGAATGGCGGAAATTTCATCGGCGGTTTTCACAGCTGCTGTGCTAATATGCGTGTCATTGATCATCGCAATTTTTGAGAAAAATTCCTGATGCGATTTCAGCCTTTTTTTTAGTTCTTTTACTTTTTGTTCTACCATGTGCCGTATTTTTTCCATCTCTTTATTTAAGTGATGTACTCGCATACTCATTTCCAGGAAAGAAGTTTTTAAAAAGATAAATTCCTTATTTGAAATCTGGTTAATTAAATTATGGAAGATGTAATTGACGTTGTTTAACTTCGAATCTATTCCTTTAGTTGTTGCCGGAGACCACATATTTCCTGAAGGCTCATGCTTTCTAATCCCGCCCGCCTCTAAAAACGAAATGGGCAAATTAAGATCTGGTATATCTGAGATAAACTCCATGGGATTAGCGAGTAATATTACAGCTTTTGATCTGTTACAACATTTGACTAAATGATAATTTATAAAATTATATACCCTAAACAGGAAAATAATGGTTTTATATTTACCTTATGCAAACGATTGTTATATGAGACTTACTTTACTGGAATAATTTGACAACTATAATTTAACTGTTCAAATATAGTCTTAGTAAATTTACAAAATACATATTGATGGTCAGTATTTGACATTTGTCAAAATGAAAAGATGATATATGAGAAAGTGATGAGATTATCATGATGATTAGTCCGTAAAAATCGGAGATCTGCATGAATATTCATCCTGATCCAGCCCGTGTTCCCAGCTTTTTTTGATTGATCCAAAAACTCAAGTAAACAAAAAAACCTTCCATTACTGAAAGGTTTCCTGTTTCGATTTTTTTGAAGTACTCGGGGCGGGAATCGAACCCGCACGCCTTTGAAAGCACAGGATTTTAAGTCCTGCGTGTCTACCAGTTCCACCACCCGAGCATTAGTCTATCCGGATCCCCGGTAAGATTAATGTTTTAAAATAAATGCCTCCTGGTAAGAAGGCATTTAGAGCGAAAGACGAGATTCGAACTCGCGACCCCGACCTTGGCAAGGTCGTGCTCTACCAACTGAGCTACTTTCGCATGAAACAAAACTGATATGCCGTTTCGTTTTGGTGATGCAAATATAGACAGATTTATATTTCTGTCAAGGGATTTTTTATTAAAAATTTAATATTTAATTTAAATTGCTGTCTTTCAGTACAAGTAAAATTAAATCATTTTCAAATCCGCGCCCCTGAAGGTAGGTCATCAGCTTCATTTTTCTTTTTAAAGGGTGCGATTCGGTTAAGGTATCTGCTTTTCTGATCGCCAGATTTTCTAAAGTCTGCAGGTAATCCTCCTCATCCAAACTATACAGTGCCTTTTGCATGATCTTATCCGGAACGCCTTTCAGTTTTAAGCCCTGTTTAATTTTAAGGCGCCCCCATTTTTTTATGTTAAATTTCCCTGAAGCATACGATTTTGCAAATCTTTCTTCATTCAAAAAATTGTTGACAATCAGTTCTGATAAAATCTCTTCCAGCTCATCCCCACGCATACCCCATTCAACAAGTTTATAACGGACTTCCTTTTGAGAACGTTCCTGGTAAACACAAAAACTTTCTGCTTTGGCCAATGCCTGTTTTTTATCTAATATTGCTGTCTCTTGTTTGCCGCTTTTCATAATTAATTGATGAAATTCGCAAAAAATAATGGCGATTAACGTATTTTTTGAATAATATGATGCATAACCCGATATATACCATTTCCAGAATTGCAGAAATTCTTGGTGCTGAAGCCCGTTTAGGTAATGAAGAACTTAGCATTCAGTACCTGGTGGTGGATAGCCGTTCGGTGATGGTTCCGGAAAATTCCTTGTTTTTTGCTTTATCGGCACACCGGAACGGGCACGAGTTTATTAAAGATGCTTACCAGAAACAGGTCAGGAATTTTGTGGTAACCGAACAGGGGTATATTGCATCATATCCTGATTGTAACTTCATCCTGGTAGAAAATGCTTTGGCTGCACTGCAGTTACTGGCTGTAGCACACCGTCAGCATTTCCATTTAAAAACCATAGGCATCACCGGAAGCAATGGAAAAACAATCGTAAAAGAATGGTTGTATCAGCTTTTGGCTGTTGATTTTAATATCATCCGGAGTCCGAAGAGTTATAATTCGCAAATTGGGGTGCCACTATCTATCTGGCAAATCAATGCCGGCCACCAGTTGGGTATTTTCGAAGCCGGCATCTCTGCTGTGGGTGAAATGGAAACCCTGGCCAAAATTATTCAGCCACAAATCGGGATTTTAACCAATATTGGTGAAGCACATGCGGAAGGCTTTGCTTCAAGAAAAGAAAAGCTGACCGAAAAACTCAAGCTTTTTACAGCATGCGAACTGCTGATTTACTCACCGGATGACATTGCTGAAATTGATTTGCCGGTATTGCCGGGGCAGAAGAGGTTTAGCTGGAGTGGCATACAAGGTGCTGATCTTCGTGTTATTGAGGTAGAACATGGTATATCAGGCAGCCACTTACGGGCAATCTACCAGAATCAGGAAATCAGCTGCAGCTTGCCATTTAAAGATCAGGCATCAATAGAAGATGGCATTATTTGCTGGGCCACTTTACTGGCCATGGGCTATTTACCTGAACAAGCCGGTTCACGATTGGAAAAACTGACGCCGGTAAGCATGCGACTGGAACTGAAAAATGGCATTAACCAGTGTTCCATAATCGATGATTCTTACAGTGCTGATATTTCATCACTGGTTATCGCACTTGATTTCCTGAACCAGCAAAATCAGCACACTAAAAAAACAGTTATCCTTTCCGAGATATTTGAAACCGGTAAAGAAGATTTGGTTTTATACACTGAAATAGCTGGTTTACTGCAGCAGAAAAGGATTAACCGTTTCATTGGAATCGGAAAACAGATGGCCGGATATGCGGAACTTTTTCAGTGCGAAACCCACTTTTTTGATGATACCGATGCTTTTTTACAGGCTTTTCCCGGCTTACAGTTTAACCACGAAACCATTTTGGTAAAGGGTGCCCGGCGTTTCGAATTTGGCAGGATCAGTAAGATCCTGACGCAGAAAATACATGATACAGTATTGGAGATAGATCTGAATGCCATGGTGGCGAACCTCCAGTTCTATCGTGCTAAACTTACGCCTGGCGTAAAAATAATGGCTATGGTGAAAGCTTTTTCATACGGAAGCGGAAGTTTTGAAATTGCCAATCTCTTGCAGTTTCATAAAGTAGATTATCTGGCGGTGGCTTATGCAGATGAAGGAATTGCCTTAAGGAAAGCGGGCATCACCCTGCCCATCATGGTGATGAGTCCGGAAGAATCTGCTTTTGAAGCCATTATCAAACACCATTTAGAACCCGAAATTTATAGCCTTGGCGTGCTGAATAGTTTTTTAAATGCGCTTCCTGAAGATATTCTGCATTATCCGGTTCACTTAAAAATTGATAGCGGTATGCACCGTTTAGGCTTTGACGAAACAGAAATTGATGATCTGGTGAAGTTGCTTAAAGATAACCTGCTGATTAGGGTGCAAAGTATTTTTTCTCACCTGGTGGCCAGCGGGGAAGCAGCGCATGATGATTTTACCCGTCAGCAAATAAATATCTTTGATCTGGCCGCAAAAAAACTGATCCGTGTTTTAGGTTATCAGCCGCTATTGCACATCGCTAATACTTCAGGCATCAGCAGGTGGCCCGACAGCCAGCTGGACATGGTTCGCTTAGGAATCGGCCTTTATGGATTTGATGCCGGTTTGCAGCAGAATCAGGGTCTGCAAACGGTAATGGTTTTAAAAACGACCATCACCCAGGTCAAAAACATAGCACCCGGCGAAAGTGTGGGCTACAGCAGGAAAGGCTGGATGCCCAATGGCGGTAAAATAGCAACGGTAAAAATTGGTTATGCAGATGGCTATAGCCGTGCATTTGGAAATGGCGTAGGGAAGATGTTAGTCAACGGACAATTGGTACCCACTATTGGCTCCGTTTGTATGGACATGACCATGCTGGATATCACAGGTTTAGAAGTAAAAGCCGGAGATGAGGCCATTGTTTTTAATCAGGAACATACCATTATGCAACTGGCAAATGATACAGGTACCATTCCATACGAGATTTTAACCAATATTTCTCAGCGGGTTAAACGGGTTTATTTTTATGAATAAATCGGTTCATTTGTCATTGGTTCAATAGTTCATTGGTCTGGATGCAGGTAACCTGGTTCATTTGTCATTGGTTCAATAGTCATTAGTTTGGATGCAGATAACCTGGTTCATTTGTCATTTGTCAATAGTCATTAGTCTGGATGCAGGTAACCTGGTTCATTTGTCATTGGTTCAATAGTCATTAGTCTGGATGCAGATAACCTGGTTCATTTGTCATTGGTTCAATAGTCATTAGTTTGGATGCAGATAACCTGGTTCATTTGTCATTAGTTTGGATGCAGATTATAAGCCATGCTAACCAATGAACCAATGACTATTGAACTAATAAACCATTCACTACCGACTATTGAACATTTTTAAATAAATTTGCAGCATGAACAAAATCGGGAAAGCTATTTTAAACTATTTGATCAAAGGTTTATTAATTGTGGTACCCATCGCTGTGAGTATCTTTATTGTGGTCTGGGCGGTTACCACTGTAGATAGCTGGCTGAATGTCAATAATATACTTGGGGTTAATCCGCAGACGGGTGAAAGCAGGAACATCCCTGGTTTAGGCTTGTTAACTGTTTTAACCATTATTCTACTGGCAGGTATTTTTGTAACTAATCTCGTTACCGAGCCGATGTACAATTGGTTCCAGAGGATGATGCAGCGCTTGCCTTTACTTAATTTCATCTACTCTTCTATTAAAGATTTAACTGAAGCGTTTGTGGGCGATGAAAAGAAATTTAATCACCCGGTATTGGTGGAGGTAGAAGGTGGATTGAAAAAGATTGGTTTCCTTACACAGAACGATCTGCATAAACTGAATTTACCTGACGATGTTGCGGTTTATTTTCCTTTGTCGTACTCTTTTGCAGGTCAGCTTTGTATTGTGAAAAGAGAAAAAGTGAAAGATCTGGATATGAGTGCTGCCGATGCGATGAAACTAGTGGTAAGTGGTGGTGTGAGCGGACTCTGAGTATTTAAAAGCGGGACCTACAGGTGGTTGAATAGAGAAATTAAACGCTCAATTAATTGCCATGTTGAATGTCATAACCCATTGGATGCGTTAAAAACTGAACCATTTGGTCTTAATCATTTAAATTAAAAAAGCATTTAAAAAATGTTCCGTGCGAAGGATAGGAAAACCATCAGCAATATAAAAGCATAAAGTATCCTGATATAATATTCCCGGATGAATAATCCCGCCACCATTACTAAATCATCTTCCGTATTGCTGTGGATCAAGCCACTGCCCGAAGCTGAATTATAAATAATCTGCTTATTTTTATGATCATTCACTGACCATCTGCTGAACCAGCTGTTCTGAAAACTCCAGTCAAATTCATCACCGCTGGTACAAAATATTCTGGCCTTAAACCCCAGCCAGTCATAGCGGATGACCGCCAGAACTTCATTTTTGTTATTGAGGATTTTCGACTCCGGAGTGGAGTACCCTTCACTTTTTAAAAGGTAAATTCCTGATTGTGTGGTGGCAATGGCAGAGTTTTTTAAAGAAAAGAAATTTAAAGAAAATTTTAATAACATATCTTCAAATACCTGGTAATTACTATCAAGTAAGCCTTTTCTCCAATTCAGTATTTTCTCCATCACAACAAGGTTTTGCTTTAAGACTGCCGAATAAACGAATCGTTACAGAAAAAGTTTGTAAATAAAAAAGTGCCTGTAAAACAAGCACCTTTTTGATAATGATTTGAATTTTCAAGGATTGAAGAGAATATGCTTCAACATCCAAATCCTGAAAAACCTCAAATTCTTTTAATCCTGTTCTTTATCTGTTCTAGAAATTAGGTTTCAATACATATTTATCATAGAACCTGAAAATGTGCTCTGCGGCTTCTTCGGCTGTATCTACCAACCTGAACAGGTTCAGATCTTCCTCATGGATATTATGTTCTTTTTGTAGCATGGTACCTTTAATCCAGTCGATTAAACCGCTCCAGTAATCCTTGCCCAATAATACAATCGGGAAACGTGCAATTTTACCCGTTTGGATCAACGTTAAAGCTTCAAAAAGCTCATCCATGGTACCAAAACCGCCGGGTAAAACCACAAAACCCTGGCTGTATTTCATAAACATTACCTTGCGGACAAAGAAATAATCAAATTCCAGTAATTTGTTATGGTCAATATATTTATTGTGAAACTGTTCAAAAGGCAGTTCGATATTAAGCCCTACCGATTTACCGCCATTGGTATGTGCACCTTTATTTCCGGCTTCCATGATACCCGGGCCACCGCCTGTAATCACGCCATAACCACGATCAGTTAAAAGTTTACCGCATTGTTCTGCCAGTTGATAATACCTGTTGGTTTCTGCCGTCCGGGCTGACCCATAGATGGTTACGCAGGGACCGATTTTAGCCAGTTTTTCGAAGCCATCTACAAACTCCGCCATTATTTTAAAAATTTGCCAGGAATCCGTTACTTTAATTTCCTGCCAGTCCTTATTTTCAAAGGCACTTCTTATTTTTTCTTCACTCGTCATATTTACGCTATTCTAATATTAAAATTCTGTTTGCGCATCAGTCTTTTTGCTGATGAAAAGCAAACCTATAAAGGTGATTAAACCATTAATTAAAATCAGTTCAACACTGAAAACGTAACCACCCAGTAAACGGGTTGAATACGTGGAAAGCAAGTAACATAAAAAAGGCGATAATATGCAAACTATTGGCACTAATTTGTCGTACAAACCACGTTTTTTTACAAATAGTCCAAAACTATACAAGCCTAAAAGTGGTCCGTAGGTATAAGAGGCAATGGTAAATATTAAGCTGACTACGGATGAGCTGTTGAGTGCATTGATGACGATGATCACTAAAAACATTAAAATAGAAAATGCGATGTGGACGGTATGGCGCTTTTTTACCGCATCTTTCGCATTTACATTTTCAGCTTTGGCCATGCCCAGGAAATCTACACAAAAAGAAGTGGTTAGTGCGGTTAAGGCAGAATCTGTGGTGGCAAATGTTGCTGCCGTTAGGCCCAGCATAAAGATAATGGCAGGTATTGCACCTAAATGATTCAAGGCAATTTCTGGAAATAACAAATCGGTTCTAGCCTTTCCGGTGAGGTGATCCAAAGGAATTTCAATGCCATTTTTAGTGGCGAAAATATACAGCAATGCCCCAACGCTCAGGAAGAAGACATTTAAGATGACAAATACTCCTGTAAAAGTGAACATGTTTTTTTGCGCCTCTTTAATCGTACCCATGCTCAGGTTTTTCTGCATCAGATCCTGGTCTAAACCCGTCATCGCAATGGTCACGAAAATACCGCCGATAAACTGTTTGCTGAAATAGAACTTATTCGTCAGGAAATTATCCAGAAAGAAAATCTTTGAATAGCTGCTGCTTTTGATGGTTTCAAAAGCCTGTGGAATATTAAAATTTAAGCTGCTACAAATAAAATAGATGGTGAGGAAAACGGAGAGCACCAGGAAAAACGTTTGAAGCGTATCAGTAATGATAATGGTTTTTAAACCGCCTTTAAAGGTGTACGACCAGATCAGGGCTAAGGAAATCAGCACTGTTAACCAGAAAGGGATGCCGTAATTATCAAAAATAAAGCGTTGCAGTACAATCACCACTAAATATAACCTGGTGGCCGAACCCAGTGTTCTGCTCAGCAAAAATATGGAGGCTGCAGTTTTATAACTGTAATGCCCCAATCGCTGTTCAATATAGCTGTAAATGGAGGTCAGTTTCATCCGGTAATACAGCGGGAGCAATACGGTGCAAATAATGAGGAAACCAACGGCATTACCTAAAACGAATTGAAAATACTGAAACTGATTCCCGGCCGGTGCCCCCACTTCACCCGGAACCGAAATAAACGTTACCCCCGAAAGTGCAGTGCCAATCATGCCAAATGCCACTAAATACCACTTTGAATTTCTGTTGGCTACAAAAAAAGAGTTGTTATCAGACGAATCTTTAGCGGTTACGAATGAAATAATAATCAGCAATAAAAAATAACCGATTAGGAAACATAAAAGTATGGTTGGCGACATGGTTTTGTTTTAAGCTGATAAATGTAAGAAATTACGATTTAAAGTCAATGGCTTAAAGAATTGTTAAATTGCTCCATTGTTAAAACTTAACTTCAACAATGGTCTTGCTATAGAAGGACAACAATGAAGCCATACAGCAATTTATCAATATAACAATCAAACAATTTTCCGTATCAAACTTTTAGTATATTTTTGTACATGAATTTTTCATCCAAACTGCTGGAAGATGCAGTAAACGAATTCTCTAAATTACCTGGTGTAGGACAAAAAACGGCATTGCGTTTAGTATTACATCTTTTAAATAAAGAACAGGAGGAAGTGAATCAGTTTGGCAATACTTTTATTAAGCTAAAGCAACACATCAAACATTGTACAATTTGCCGCAATATATCAGATTATACGGTGTGCGAAATCTGTACTTCGGCCAAACGTGATAAGGAAACGATTTGCGTGGTCGAAGATACTCGGGATGTCATGGCGATCGAAAATACAGGTCAGTATTTTGGGGTTTATCATGTTTTGGGTGGCCTAATTTCACCAATGGATGGAATTGGTCCGACAGACTTATTTATCGATGGATTAGTTTCCAGGGTATCTGCCGGGGGGATCAAAGAAATTATCCTGGCCCTGAGCCCGAATATGGAGGGCGATACCACACTGTTTTACTTGTACAAGCGCTTAAAAGACTTTAATGTTCCGGTAAGCACCATTGCCCGCGGCATTGCTTTTGGTGGCGAACTGGAATATACAGATGAAATTACCCTCGGCCGCTCGATCATTACGCGCGTACCTTATGAAACAGCGATGATGAAATAGTTGGGATTTAGGAGTCCAGAGTTGTAAGTCAAAAGTCTGGAGTCCGAAAAGACTATAAAAGCAATAAATTAAGCACCAATCTTCATACGTGATATTCAATACTAACACCAGTCTAACCATCAAGTCTTAATACTTGCGACTCAATACTCACAAAAAAATGAACCTCAAAAATAAAGTCATCATCATTACCGGGGCATCCAGCGGGATCGGAAAAGCCTGTGCCGAAGAATTTGCCAAACGTGGTGCTAATTTAGTTTTAGCTGCCCGCCAGTATGTAACCCTTTGCGAAATTACGGCCGATTTAGAAAAGAAATATAACATCAGGGCAGTGGCTGTTCAGGCAGACGTAAGTAAGGAGGCCGATTGTGAACTGATCATCAAACAAACATTGGTTTCTTTTCAAAGGATTGATATCCTGGTGAACAATGCCGGTTTATCCATGCGTGCATTGTTTCATGATCTCGATTTATCTGTACTTAAAAACCTGATGGATGTAAACTTCTGGGGAACTGTTTATTGCACCAAATATGCCCTACCCGAAATCCTGAAAACCAAAGGTACGGTAGTGGGAATTTCATCTATTGCCGGTTACCGGGGTTTGCCGGGAAGAACTGGCTATTCCGCTTCAAAATTTGCAATGAATGGTTTTATGGAGTCGCTGCGGACCGAACTTTTAAAAACCGGTGTTAATGTTTTAGTGGCTTGTCCGGGGTTCACCGCTTCCAATATTCGCGTTACAGCACTATCAAAAGATGGTGCAACTCATGGTGAAACCAGTATGGATGAGGGAAAAATGATGACATCTGAAGAAGTTGCTGGTATTATTGCCGATGGAATCGAGAAACGCAAACGGACTTTAGTGATGACAGGCCAGGGAAAACTGGCTGTTTGGATGAATAAGTTATTTCCTGCTTTTGTAGATAAAAAGGTTTTCGATTTATTTGCTAAAGAGAAAAATCCGCTGATTAAGGCTTAGCGCTAAAGGCCGATTGCTTAAAGGTCAAAGCAAAAGTTTAATGCCAGTTTTTCAATCTTCAAAGTGATACTTGCTGCCTAATACCCGATAGTTACTAATCAGATCTCATAACCTAATTCCTTCATATGCTTAAAAAACTATTTCTAACAATTCTCTTGTTTCAAACCATAACAGCATTGGCTCAGGTAAAGACGGCGAAGGATATCAATTATGCCCATAACGCTAAAGCAGAAAATACACTTAATATTTTTTACAATGCCGATCAGATTGAAAACAAACCTGTTCTGATTTTCATACATGGAGGATCCTGGAGCAGTGGCAAGAAAGAAACGTATTGGTGGTTAGGGAGAAATTTTGCACGGAAAGGTGTAGTTGCTGTCATTATCAATTATCCGCTCGCGCCTGATGCACAATATGAAAAAATGGCTGATGATTGCGCATTGGCCGTAAAATGGGTTAAGGAAAATAGCGCTGTTTATAAAGGCAGTTCAGATAAGATCTTTATAATGGGGCATTCAGCAGGTGGGCATTTGGCAGAACTTATCAACGCCGATCCGAGATATTTTAACCATGCCGGAATCAAAAATCCAATCAAAGGCGTAATCTTAAATGATCCCTTCGGACTGGATCTGTATGAATACCTGACCACGGCCAAAAAGGACAGTTTTTACTTCGATTTTATCAGAACCTTCACCAGTCAGCCAGCGGTATGGAAAGCAGCATCACCATTAAATTATGTTGATCATATTAAAAATCCGCATCTGCTGTTGTATGGTGGCAAAACTTACGAAGCGATCAAATTACAAACTCCCAGGTTATATCAAGAATTAAAGGCACACCATATTCCTGTAGAAATTAAGGAGATCAAAGGGAAAAGTCATGTGTCTATGATTAGCCAGATGATATTAGGGGGGAATGATCTGTATGAAGAAATTTTAAAATTTATTCATCAGTTTGATTAAACTATTGTTCATTTAGCATTACTAACTTTATTTCATATCAGACAGAAAGTTAGTAACGCTGATTATACCTTTTCAATTTTATCAAACAAGCTATAATCCATCACGGTTTTGCCCTGCTCATTGTGATAATGCATGATCTTAAACTTTGCATCAAACTCGATGTCATCATCCTGATAGCTGGTTCTGGTATGAATGGTTTGCGCAAAAGTATCATCAAAGGCTCTCAAAATCACAAAAATCTCTACTTCCGCTGCTTTTAATTCATCTAGTGTTTTTCCGAAAATAGGACTGTCTTCATTAATGGGATGAACCAGGGTCCAGTTTAAGGATAGTACGCTGATTTTATTGCGTTCCAAATCCAAAGGATAAAAACTTCTTTTTAATTTTCCATCTACCTGTTCGTTGAAGGTGATGATCATCTGCACTTCAATATCAATAAGTGCGTTCCTTCTTAAATTAACGAGCCTGCACATCAAGCCTTTTTGATTCTGATAGGGGCCGATAACCATTTTTTTACTGAAAGACACTTTTGACGTAGGGCGACTGAAACGACCATATAATAATCCGGTAGCTAAGGCAAAGGCCAGTAAACCAAGCATACTCTCAAAGGCCGCGAGCACACTGGTAATAAATCCCTGTGGTGAAATATGTCCGTAACCTACTGTTGAAATGGTTTGTGCAGAGAAAAAGAAAGCATCAAAAAACTGATCTCTTAAAGTAATGCCTTTTGCGCCGTCTAAATTTTCAATTCCAATTACATTATAGGCAACCGCGAAAAGTGTGTTTACAATCAGGTAGGCGATCAGGATCACAAGAAAAAACCGGGGCCAGCTCATGGTAACCAGTCGGGTATACGTATCATCGAACTTGAACCAGGGCAGACCAGTCCGCTCAATATTTGGTGTTCCATCCGTATTTAATACCCGCTGGTTTTTGATCACGGGCGCAGAGCCGAAACCCAGATCATCATTAAACTGTACTCTTCTCTTAAAAAAAGACATATATTTTTAGAAAGATTTTGGAATTACAAAAAAGTATATCAATATTTGTTCTATACAAACATGATCATTAAAAACTTAAATAACAATTGGTGGTGGCATAACGAAATTCGTTAGGCAAATTCTATTGTTATATATTTTAAATTATTTTATAAACGATAAAAAGGATTGCCCAAAAAGCAATCCTTTTTTTATGGGCTATCGTCAAAAGAAGCAAATCAACATGAAAAGAATATTAAACCATTTGTTTGAAAATAAAAGCTTCAGCAGGGAAGAGGCTAAGCATATCCTCATTTCTATTTCACAGGGAGAATTTAATTCTTCGCAGATTGCCGCTTTTATTACAGCCTACGCCATGCGCAACATTACGGTTGATGAGTTACAGGGTTTCCGTGATGCCATGCTGGATCTGGGCATTAAAGCCAATTTTTCAGACTATGAACTGATTGATCTTTGCGGAACAGGTGGCGATGGAAAGGATACCTTTAATATTTCCACCTTGTCATCATTTGTAGTGGCCGGTGCAGGGCATCAGGTAGCCAAACACGGTAATTATGGCGTGTCATCTGGTTGTGGCTCTTCAAATGTGATGGAATATCTGGGTTATTCATTCACCAATAACCAGGATGCTCTAAAGCGTAGCCTGGATACCGCCGGCATTTGTTTTTTACATGCACCTTTATTTAATCCGGCCATGAAGATTGTGGCCCCAATCCGTAAAGATTTAGGTGTTAAAACCTTTTTCAATATGCTGGGGCCGATGGTAAACCCCTCACAGCCTAAATACCAGATGGTGGGTGTTTTCAGTCTGGAACTGGCCCGTTTATACAATTATCTTTACCAGGACACCACAAAAAGCTATACCATTGTTCATGCGCTGGAAGGTTATGACGAAATTTCATTAACCTGCGATGTGAAAACCTTTAACAATAAGGGAGAGGGGATTTTAACCCTGAATGACATGGGATTTGAAAAGGTTTCCGTGAATGATATTAAAGGTGGAGATACCGTAGAATCTTCTGCAAAAATTTTCATGGATGTTTTAAATGGTGAGGCTACTGATGTTCAAAACAATGTGGTGCTTTGCAATGCTGCATTGGCCATTAAAACCATTAAGCCTGCTGTAAGTTTCGCAGATTGTTTCTATGAAGCGGAGGAATCTTTAGTCAGTAAAAAGGCGCTGGAAAGCTTTAAAAAATTAGTTGCCTGATGAAAGGATTGAAATTAAAGGTTTGCGGAATGAAGTTCGCGGCAAATGTTGCTGCGGTTGCCAGCTTGCAGCCTGATTATTTAGGCTTTATTTTTTACGATAAATCACCAAGGTTGATCAGTGATGTTTCGGCAGAGCTGATTAAATACATTCCATCAGAAATTAGAACAGTTGGCGTGTTTGTTGATGAAGATTTGGAATTGGTGCAGAAAAAAGTAAATCTATACCAGTTAAAAGCTGTTCAGTTACATGGAGGGGAGTCGCCACAATACTGTGCCGCACTAAAAAATAACTTGAACAGTTTGGAAGTGATTAAGGCTTTTGGTGTGGATGAAGATTTTGACTTTTCGATATTGAATGCTTACGCAGCTGTGGTCGATTACTTTTTGTTCGATACCAAAACAAAAGCGCATGGTGGCTCAGGAAAAACATTCGATTGGAAGATTTTAGACGGTTATCCATTAGATAAGCCTTACTTTTTAAGTGGCGGAATTGATTTGGAACATGCAGCAGCAATAAATGCAATGGAAGATTCGAGATTGTATGCGCTGGATATCAACAGCAGGTTTGAAGTTGAACCTGGTGTTAAAGATGCAGAGAAGATTAAAGAATTTATTAAAGAAATGGAAAAATAGAATATCATGCTGTGGTCTGGCTAGCAACAGATCGTCATTTCGAGCGCAGCCGGGAAATCTGCATTATAAATATAGATCTCTCCATTCTGCTGCACTCCATCCGATAGCTATCGGATCGAGATGACGACTTATCTCTGGCAGCTATCAATGTGACAAACGAGTTGATAAAATATTATGAAATACAAAGTAAACGAAAAAGGATATTACGGAGATTTTGGTGGGGCCTACATTCCTGAAATGCTTTATCCGAACGTAGAAGAATTGCGGCAGAATTATTTAAGGATTATTGATGATGCCGGTTTTCAAAAGGAATTTCATCAGTTAATGAAAGATTATGTGGGTCGCCCTTCGCCGTTGTATTTAGCGAATAGGTTATCTGAAAGATATGGTGCCAACATTTTCCTGAAAAGAGAAGACTTAAACCATACCGGAGCGCATAAAATTAACAATACCATCGGGCAGATTCTCCTGGCTGAAAAGCTGGGTAAGAAAAGAATCATTGCTGAAACCGGTGCCGGTCAGCACGGTGTGGCCACCGCTACGGTTTGCGCTTTGCGTAACCTGGAGTGCGTCATTTATATGGGTGAAGTGGATATCGAGCGCCAGGCACCAAACGTGGCCCGCATGAAGATGTTAGGCGCAAAGGTGGTGCCTGCAAGTTCAGGAAGTAAAACCTTAAAGGATGCCACTAACGAGGCGATGCGCGACTGGATTAACAATCCGGTTGATACGCATTACATCATCGGTTCGGTCGTTGGCCCGCATCCTTATCCCGATATGGTGGCCATTTTCCAATCTATTATTTCTGAAGAGACGAAAAAACAACTGATGGCACAAACCGGTAGTGATCAGCCGGATTACGTGCTGGCTTGTGTAGGCGGTGGAAGTAATGCCATGGGCATGTTCTACCATTTTATGGATGATGAAAATGTAAAACTGATCGCTGTTGAAGCAGCCGGAAAAGGCGTGTCGAGCGGATTCTCTGCGGCGACCACTTATTTAGGTAAAGAAGGAGTGTTGCACGGCAGCCGAAGTATTCTAATGCAAACGCCAGACGGACAGGTGGTAGAACCGCATTCGGTTTCTGCTGGTTTGGATTATCCGGGTATTGGTCCGCAACATGCGCATTTGTTTAAAACCGGTAGGGGGAAATACGTTTCGATAACGGATGAAGAGAGTTTGGATGCAGGTTTATTACTCACCCAGTTAGAGGGCATTATCCCGGCAATCGAAAGTGCACATGCCTTGGCCTACTTAGAGAAAATGGAATTCAAAGGCGGCGAAAATGTAGTGGTTTGCTTATCGGGCAGAGGCGATAAGGACTTAGATACTTATATTAAATATTTCAAATTATAGATATGAGATAATAGACTTGAGATATCAGACTTCCTGTCTGGTTCTCATATCTCACATCTCACATCTCACATCTCGGAAAATGAACAGAATCAAACAACTCTTCGCATCGAAGAAAAATATATTATCGATTTATTACACGGCCGGTTACCCAAATACCGGCGATACGATACAAATTGCGGAAGCCTTAGAAAAATCAGGAGCTGATATGCTGGAAATTGGTTTTCCTTATTCAGACCCGGTAGCTGACGGACCGGTAATCCAGGCGAGTAGTAAGAAATCTTTAGATCAGGGCATGAATTTAAAGCTGCTTTTTGAACAGTTGAAAGACCTGCGTACAAGTGTGACCATTCCTGTTTTATTGATGGGCTATGTGAATCCGGTTTTGCAGTTCGGTGTGGAGAATTTCTGTAAAGCCTGTGCCGAAGTGGGGGTTGATGGTTGTATCGTTCCTGATTTACCAATGGTGGAATACGAGGAGTTTTATAAAGAATGCTTTGAGGAACACAACTTAAGTAATGTGTTTTTGATTACGCCTCAAACTGCTGAAGAACGCATCCATAAAATTGATGGCTTAACCAATGGCTTTATCTATTTGTTATCATCATCAGCTACTACAGGTAAAAACCTCGAGGTTGGCAATACCACCGAAGCTTATTTCAGCAGGATTAAAAACCTGAACTTGAAAAATCCAACGATGATCGGTTTCGGAATCAGCGATAAACAAACTTTTGATAAGGCCTGTTCTTATGCAAATGGCGCCATCATCGGAACGGCATTCGTTAAAGCAATTGATAACGGGAATATTGAGGAAAGTGTAAGTGAGTTTATGAAGAAGTTTAAGAGTTAGTGTTTTTACCACAAATGTACGAAGACACCAGGATATCATTCACTTTGTGTTCTTTGTGTCTTGGTGGTTAAAACTTTACTAGTTTCTTTTCACCATATAAGACATGTAAGAACATATTAGGTATGGAGTTTATGTTTACTTATATAGTTAAGATTTATGTAGCAAATCCTGGGATAGATGCGTCGTCATTTCGACTGAAGCGCAGCGGAATGGAGAAATCTTTGCACTTTAATTGGAGGTTACTGTAGATCTCTCCGCTTCACTACGTTCCAGTCGAGATGACGATGTTTATTAATTAATTCTCATCCTGAGCGGAGTCGAAGGATATCCATTCCGTTGCACTTAGGTAGAAATGGTATTTTTTTCCTAAATTAGTGCCATTAAAATCTCTTTATAAAATATAACTCAAACAGAATTCAATTCTGATATTCCCTTATCGTTCTGATCAAGGGATAAACTATTATTTTCTAAAATTTTATAAAGAACATCATGCAAGATTTAAAAATTGCTTTAATCGGTGCTACAGGTAAAGCTGGTACTTATATTTTAAAAGCGCTATTGGCGCAAAAATTCGGGGTCAAAGCCCTTGTCAGAAATCCAGAAAAACTTCAGATTCATCATGCTTCGCTGGAAATTGTAACCGGCGATGTTAAAGATGTGGAAAAGGTACATACCTTTATAAAAGGTTGCGATATCGTTGTCAGTGCCCTCGGTACGGGACAACCTGCAAGCGAAAAAACAATCTTTACGCAATCAACAAGTAATATCCTAACGGCGATGAAAGCCCTTGATCTGAAACGTTACATCGTCATTACGGGTATCAACGTAGATAGTCCTGCTGATGAAAAGGATGCCAAAACCCAATTTGCAACCCAATGGATGTACGATAACTATCCGGTTTCTACCGCAGACAGGCAGAAAGAATATGATCTGTTAATTGACAGTGATCTCGATTGGACTTTAATCCGTTTACCCTTAATCATTCAAACCGACGAACAAAGTGCTATAGGCGCAAGTTTGGTTAATTGTGATGGCGAACAGATTAATGCAGCTAATTTGGCTCGGTTTATTATTGAGCAGTTCGGAGAGAAGGCCTTTGTAAAACAGGCACCTTTTATATGGAATAGTTAGTTTTTTTACCACTAAGGCACGAAGTCACTAAGAAATTTGCTTTGTGTTCTTTGTGTCTTAGTGGTGAATCTTTTTCTTTTCTGAATTGTCATTGTTAGCAACGAAGCAATCTTACAACTATCGCGATTAGCGAGCGTATTAAGCTCTTTCAGCCCTTCACCCTGATCCGATAGCTATCCGATTTGTTTCAGGGGCTTAGCGGTTAAAACTTTACTAGTTTTTTTTACCATATAAGACATATCAGAACATATAGGGCATTGCGCTTAAATGTTCTTGTATCCCTTAATGGTGTCATATCACGGCATTAAACTTTGTGACTTAGTGGTTAGTTTTTTAGACTGCATCGTCATTAGGAGCAGGAAGGAGCGCCTGCCCCGACTTTTTTTGGGAAAGTAAATCTTTCATGCAAGCGATCCTACTGGAGAGATTACTCTTGCAGTTGGTCATCCTGAACTTGTTTCAGGGTCTTAGAAGTTAAAACTTTTATTATTGTTTTTTACCATATAAGACATATCAGAACATATAGGGCATTGCGCTTAAATGTTCTTGTATCCCTTAATGGTGTCATATCACG
>NZ_NHOT01000013.1 GCF_002197755.1 Pedobacter sp. AJM
TGATTTTGAAGTGAATATCCGGGTAAATATTGGCAAGAAGCCATAATGCGCCAGGCTGCATAAACCCTGAAACAAGTTCAGAATGACGACCGAATAAAGCCGCAGATCTAAGTATCTGTGGCTTTTTGTTTTATATCAATACCACAATATAACCCCTATCCGCACCTTTCTCACCAGAACCAATTATCGCACCTGCAATATGCTCTACACAATCTGCACCCCGCTACCGGCCTGGGAGATGATGGAAGGAGAAGCCGTTGAAATTTTTGCACCTCCGTTCAAATGACCCCACTGCCCAAGGTAGCGCACACGGCTCCCTCGAAATTAATCTTTATGACAAAACAAAATCGAGTCCTTGTGCTACCGCCATTAAAATTTCGACGCGCTAATCCGACATCAGGTCCAAGCCTTGATTGTTTGCTTCTTTGTTATCAAGAACAAAGAAGAAGAGCCCCTCGGCGGCGGTGAGCCGAAGCAAGCCAGAGCTTAGGGCAAAATAAAAAAGTACAGCAGAATAGTGAAAGCATTAAGGTTCCCGCCTGCGTGGGAATGACGGCCGTGTTAGAAATATTTTTAAAGGTTAAGTACAAAGATCTCTCCACTGCGGTCGAGATGACGATTGATCTCAAGTGAAATTAAGGGTAATATCCCTCTGCACCCTGCTATCCGGCCTGGGAGATGATGGAAGGAGAAGCCGTTGAAATTTTTGCACCTCCGTTCAAATGCCCCCACTGCCCAAGGTAGCGCAAACGGCTCCCTCGAAATTAATCTTATGACAAAAAAAATCGAGTCCTTGTGCTACCGCCATTAAAATTTCGACGCGCTAATCCGACATCAGGTCCAAGCCTTGATTGTTTGCTTCTTTGTTATCAAGAACAAAGAAGAAGAGCCCCTCGGCGGCGGTGAGCCGAAGCAAGCCAGAGCATGGGGCAAACTTCTTAGATGATGAGTAAACACGAACAAATGAGAAGCATTAACAAATCCTTCGTACTTCAGTAGGAAAGATTGCTTCGCCGGCTGAAAAAGCCGCCTCGCAATGACGATTAACGAATCATCTGCATCCCGCTATAGTCACCACGCTATCTGCACCCTGCTACCGGCCTGGGAGATTTTCGTAGGAAAAAGCACGAAAATCTATGCACTTCCCCTCATTACCCCACATCCCAAGGCAGAATCAAGCTTGTGCGCTGGGATAAGAAAGGGTAAAAGCCTAGAGGCTGCCGCAATCAAGATTTTCGTAGCTTTTTACAAGAAAGGATCCAAGCCTTGATTTTTTGTTACTTTTTCATCAAGGAAAAAGTAAAAGCCCCTCGGTGGCTAACCGAGGCAAGCCAGAGCATGGGGAAAAATAAAAAAGTACAGCAGCTTAGCAAACGCTTTACTATTATTATTTCACTATTTTTACCCCTATGGCAAAACTCATCAACTTCCAGGCATTTCAGCGTTTCTTCCGCTCCGGACAAGTAGGTGGTTTTTTATTGCTGATCTGCGTCGCCATCTCCTTACTCCTGGCCAATACCAACTCAAAAGAAAGTTTGGAAAGCTTTTTAGCCACCACAATCGGTTTTGGTGCTGTCAACTACAGCATCCTCGCCTGGATTAACGATGCCTTAATGGCCATCTTCTTTTTACTGGTTGGTTTAGAAATCAAACGCGAACTGCTGGAAGGCGAACTTTCTTCCGTGAAAAGTGCAGCATTACCCGTTATTGCCGCCTTAGGCGGCATGCTGGTTCCCGCACTGATTTATACCATCTTTAACACAGGCACCGAAACTGCCGGTGGCTGGGGCATCCCCATGGCAACCGACATTGCCTTTGCCCTCGCCATTATCGCGATACTTGGTAAAAGCATACCCGCCAGTTTAAAAATATTCCTGGCGGCCTTAGCCATTGTGGATGATCTCGGTGCCATCCTGGTCATCGCCATCTTTTACACCAATCAAATCCATTTTGAATACCTCGCCATGGCGGGTGGCGTTTTAATTCTACTCAGTTTAATGAATTATTTCGGCGTGAAGAATCTTTTCTTTTATTTAATCCCAGGGATATTTCTCTGGTATTTCATCCACCACTCCGGCATCCACGCCACCATTGCAGGGGTATTACTGGCTTTTACCATCCCCACTAACGAAACGGATAATGAATCACCGTTGGAGAAACTGGAACATGCTTTAACCGTCCCTGTAAACTACCTCATCATGCCGGTTTTCGCCCTGGCGAATACCAATATCACGTTCCGGAAAGAAATGCTGACCGGACTGGTTTCGCCTCTTGGTCTGGGCATCATCATCGGTTTATTTGCAGGAAAAACCATTGGTGTCACCTTTTTCAGCTGGCTGGCCGTGAAACTGAAATGGGCCGGTTTACCCACCGGCGCCGGCTGGAAACACATCTTAGGTTTGGGTATGCTCGCCGGAATCGGTTTTACCATGTCGATCTTTATTGCCCTGCTGTCTTTTAGCAATGCGCTGCATGTTTCAGAAGCTAAGTTTGCGATATTAACGGCTTCGGTTTTATCAGGTGTGGTAGGTTTTGTGTTTTTGAAATCGGTTAAAGCCCAGGAATTAACTATAGAAGGCAGTTTAACCACAGAGGACACAAAGTAAAACACAGAGAGGCACAGAGCCCTATCCACCTATCGACCCTTTACCCTAAGGGAATAGAAATCAAAGAGAATCTCCTCATAACCACCCCCACCCCTCCTAAATTAGGAGGGGAGTTTCCCTCATAGTTTCAAAGGGATCAATCCATGGATGCTCCCTCTACTCCTCGCAATCTGCACCCTGCTATCCGGCCTCGCAGATTTTCGCCGGAAAAAGCACGGAAAGCTTTGTACTCACCCTCATACCCCACAGCACAAGGCAGGATCAAAGCGGGAGCGGTGGAATAAAGCAAGGGCTAAGAGCCTCGATGCTGCCGCAAATAAGATTTCCGTAGCTTTTTACAAGAATTGCGCAGCAATCTTTTATACCTATAAAAACAATATGACCACATAAAAAACGGATGCAAGCCTTTCAGTTATGCCTTTGTGTTTGTTATTTTTAATGGCAGGCATGCTTTCGCTGCGCTCAGGTTTGTTACTTTTGGATCAAGCCAAAAGTAAGAGCCCCTCGGCGGCGGTGGACCTGTACCGATTTTTCATCGGTAGCCGAGGCAAGCCCGAGTTTGAGCCAAAACACAAGCGCTTTAAGGTTCCCGCCTGCGCGGGAATGACGATAGTATTAGTAATGGCCCCCTTACCCCCTCTTCACCTCATACCACCGCTCCACCCCCTCTACAAACCCCTCAAAAAAATCCTGATAATACCCTTTCAACACCTGCACCCTAAAATTTAACCTGCTAAAAAACCAAACCAGTTTATAATCCATTTCGGCCTCAAGCAAATACCATAAATACGGTTTACCCCTATCGCAAACCAAAAACAAGCTAGGCTGATCGGTATTCAGATGCAGCAATTTCCCTTTCACCTTAAGCTTCAGTTCCAGTTCGTAATAATCGCCCTCGTCTTTTAATACAAAACTTAAAACAGGTACCTCCATCGAAAATTCAACCAGTTTCATATCCCGCATTACCGGTTTGCCCGTAACATTACGCATGCTATAAGTGTAGAGGTAGTGTGTAAAGCGTTGCAGCATCAATAGCGGCAAAGCCTTGTTCCATAATTTTAAAAGCGCCAGCTGGTTAGCATCATTAAGTTTATGGTTTTCGGCTACTTTTTCGGGCAGGTGGGCATTAACGTTAAAGCGGATAGCAGCTAGCTCTTTCATGGCGAAGCAAATGCTGTTCAGCTCCTCCTGTTCTGGCGAGAGGCTTATGCCATCCACATCGTGCGGATTTAACACGAAACGTTTAAAAGATTTAACCGTTTTAAGGTAAGCCGTGGCCGCGAAAACATAGGGAATTAAAAAAGGATAATGGTTGCTGTGGAAATTCCGCAGATCGGTATTGGCAAAACAATAGCCAATGCTAACTGGTGCCAAACGTGCCATAACTTGTTTATTCAATAACCTCTCCCGCGGTACTACCGCACGTTCGGTAACATCCGGCAAATCATCACCAGGCCTAAACAAACCGCTAAACTTTTTCTTCAATACAATGGTAAAACCGCCCGGTTTCTTCACCACATCTACATATCCCGACCGCTTGTTGCCCAAAGCAAAACAGGCCGGCCAGTAATATTCCTGAAAATCGCAGTAACCATTCCGCATCATGGCCCGCAAAGTAAGGTAAGCATAACGCCCCAGGTAGCTTTCATCCGTATCAACACTACAGCTTACCAACAGGTTATCGTATTCTACCGCGATGTAAACCCTTGCTTCTTCCCCTCCCAATTTGCCATGAACGGTTAACAAACCCTGATCAAAAGAAAGCGATGTGCTGGCCAACGGCTCAGGCTTTTTACCTACGCTAAATGTATTATGTAATCTGCTAGCGATCTGCTCCAGCACCGCTAACCTTAACACCCTGCTCCCCTTTTCAAAAGGCAGTTCGTAAAACCGCGAAAGCGGTTTCCCTGAAATGGTAATGGATTTAGCTTTCATACTCGTATGGTTTTACGAGTCTTGTTGGGCAGAACAGCCCTAAACAATAAATGTGGGACTGCTACCATGGTTACAATAAAGCTCTGACCCCTTACGCTAACATGGATTTACAGCAGCCCCACATCTATTTCGATGCACAAATATATACATCTACACATAGATATGGGCATTAATCTGCTGTCTTGCGTTAGCGGGGTCAGAGATGCAACCACAAGACTTTTATTAATACCTAATTACAATACCTAAATATAGAAATTTATTTCTGTTGTTACAAGATCTTATAACAAAAAATGTATTTTATTTTAGTGTATTTATTGAATGAATGAAGAAAGGGATAGAAAACGTTTAAAAACGTTTGGACAGAACTTAAGGACAATAAGAGAAAAACTAAATTTAAGCCAAGATCAGGTAGTGGCGAATTGTGACTTGACGAAAGGAAACCTAAGTAATATAGAGAATGGAAATAAAGATTTTACATTTACAACGCTTTTAGAAATAGCAAAAGGATTAGGAATACCCCCAAAAGAGTTATTGGATTTTTAGCAATTTTAAATGTATTTAATAAAATGATTGAAACAAAAGATCTATTTTATATTATAGGAATCTCGTCGACAATGCTTATTGGCTTGTTCAATTATTTTATCTCAATTAAAAACCGTAGAAATAGCTTAAGAGAGCACGTTTATAGTTCGAAAATTGAGAATAGAATGTTCAAGAAATAAATATAATAATAAATGCCCGATCAGAAATGATTGGGTTTTACTGTTAAAGCATTCTCACCTCATCTTCCGATACAAAATATACTTGTATACCAAGTTTATCCATAGATTTCTTAATGTATAACATCATTGGCTCATGATTCATAGGGAACGCCATTGCGAATTGAGCATCTTGATGCTCTGGTTTATCCATCGATCTTAGCGTTGTAAATAATGCAACTGCTCCGTGAGACCATATTTGATTACCTGTAAAATATTTCCCATAACGTTTAGAATTTTCATTGGCGCTGGTTTCACCTTTAACCTCTACATAAAATTTCTTGCCGTTCGGTGCAATAGCAGTAATATCAAAACCTTTTTGTTTTGTAGTTAATGATGATATTTCTGTGTAATTATTTTTATTTAAATAGGTTACAAATAATTTAGTGATATGATTTTCTGTTAGCATTATTAGGGTTTATAAGTTAAATAGTATTGGATTTCAATTGTATTAAAAAAAATGCAACATAAAAAATCTTATGCGCAATAATTTTCAACAGAAATGATTACTTCATTGTGGTACTTATCTACTCGTTTTAAAATAATCTCTAAATAATCTGCACCTAAATGATTTTTTAACCAATACACCTCATCGGTAAATGCTTTTAACTCTTTTTCAGAAGAACCTTTTGCTAAAGGCTTTCGAGCTAATCTTCCTATCGAGCGAGTAGACAAAGTTCTATATTTTCTTAAGTCTGTCAACAATATCTTTATAAAGTCTATTAGGCTTTCTTCATAACCGTTTAACAATTTTAAAGATATTTTTAAATTGTCTAAAGCTCTTTGCTCTAAAGATATTTGAGTTGTTCTTCCCTTTGCTTGGGGTTTGTGATTTTTTATTTTTTCATAATTCATCCAAAACTGACCCGACAGATTTAACCGTGGCTCTTCAAATTCGCAAACAACATTTCTTAATAAATCTTCAAATATAATATCCTGAATTTCACTATTTACATCCTCTTTAGTCTCAATAATTTGAGCAAATAAACTCAAACCTTTTTTTCTTAGTACGTTGAGTTGATAACTATCGAATTGCTTCGCAGATTTAACACGAGCAGGTAGCTGGTCTATCTTAGTAATAATTTCTGGGTATTTTTCAGCAATGTCTCTATATTGATTTCTAACTAAAGTTGCAACATTTAATTCTCCCTCGTCATCTGGATTTTGATTAATCTTTTTGAATAAACCAGAGGCATTTGGCTCTTCAAATTCATCGAACATTTTGGCATCTTCACCCAAAGAGTTGTGAATTAGAAACATTTTTTGTTCTGCAATTTCTCTCGACTTCACAATATCTGCCCCGGTTATAGTTGGAAAAAAGTTATAGATATATAATTTATCAAATACTTTTGTACCAATACGATTAATACGTCCAACTCGCTGAATAACTCTTGTTGGGTTCCAAGGAATGTCATAATTGATAATTACACCTGCTCTATTTAAGTTAAACCCCTCTGATAATTTATCTGAAGTAATGATTAGATCAAAGTTATTAGTTTGTTTGGCTTTGTACTGGGCATTAAAGTCTGAATTCAAATTGGTAGCTAATTCTTTCGAAACTTTACCGTCGCAGACCAACATTCTATTACCAAACTCTTTCCTGAAATACGGCTCTAAATGTTTAATGGTATCCACATATTCAGAGAATAGTATCACTTTTCTATTTGGATCTTTTGCTAAAATTTCTTTTATTTCTCTAGTAACTTCCGATCTTTTTGGATCATGCTCTACAATGTTTAAAACCTCTAGTTTGGCTTTTATTTCTTCAAAAATGACAATGTCGCTATCTATATCCGCAAAGAACTCGTCTTTAAGTTCAAATTCATCAATTTGATAGACAGTTGTATTTTTTGGAGTTTTCTTTCTTAAATCGCCGATAGCAAATTTCGTTAAATGCGCTTCAATCTCCTCTTCAGTATATTTGTAAATATCTTCGATAAAAGCTCTATCTAAAATGTATTGATTTCCTGATTTATTGATAAAATCCCTAACCAAAATATGAACATTTAAAAATCTATCAATTGATTTACTGAATGCGCCAAAGGAGCTTTCGAAACGCTTAACCAACAAACGTCTCATAAAATCGAATAAATTTCGCTGTTGTTGGTAAGCCCTATTTCCCTTTTCATCGAGCTTTTCTTCGTCGTCAACTTGTTTCTCGTAAGCAAATGGCTGATAAATTGCACCCTTAAATCTACCTTCCTCTGCAAAATACTCGCTAACAACAGCATCATAAAAAGTATTTTGAGCTGGTGAAAGTTCATAGAATAATTCTATCGGATCTTCTACCTTAGAAAGTTCCCTAACTTCTTCTGCATAAATATAATCCTGTTTTAAATCTAATCTATTACGTCTAATCACTACAGATGATATGATTTGCTTAATCTGATTAGCTAAGGTTTTTGTGGCATTACGTACTTTCTGAATATCAATAGGCAAATGTTCATCAATAATCACTTTGTAAAGGAGTTCCGCCTTACGTCTTTTTTCTGGGTTAACAGAATTGTAATTTTTTGTAATAATAGAAAACTGCTTAAAACGATAATTGAAATTACTAAATAGTGCTTCTAAATTATCTTCAACCGTAATGCCCGATTTACCTGGGATTATGAATAATTTCAATAAAGAGAATATATCTGCAGGCGAGTTATTAAATGGTGTTGCAGTCAATAGAATAACAATTCTATTACGGCATATGTTCAGCAATGCCTCATAATCTGCAGTATCTTGATTTCTAAAATAATGTGCCTCATCTATAATTAGCACGTCGATACCGTTGTTATCTATCGTTTCAGCAATTTCTTCTAAACGACCTCTACTTTGAACATCCCAGTCGTACAGCTTAAATTTCTCTATATATTCCCACCATCCTGTATGGTAAATTTTATCTCCGATTAAACCTGGAGGGCAAATAACCATTCCTCTTTTACCAATATTTTTTGCAATTAACGATGCAATAACAGATTTACCTAAGCCTACCACATCGGCTACTATAACACCATTGTATTCTTGAATGATGGTTAAAGCTTGGTTTACGGCATCTGTTTGATAAGCATAATTTTTAAAGCCAATATTTTCCAACAGATTTTCTATCTCTGGCTTAATCTGCTTTTGCAATTGCAAATCGAGGTAAGTTTTCAAGATTAATACATAAGCTTCGAAAGGTGTAACCGGTGCTACTTGGGTTTTGTGCTTAACAAACTCAATTAAAAAAGTTTTGCGTTCTTCCTCTTCAGAGATTGGAACTGCCTTTTCCCATAATTCATCGAAATAGGTTTCAGCTTCTATAAAACCATAATCTTTAATTTCTACATTAAATTCTTCTTGGCCTGATAGACCTGCCCTAGTTAAATTGCTACTACCGGTAACAAATTGCCCGTCCATATCTTGCAGTTCTGCTTGGTCTTGATTTAAACGGAACAAGTATAATTTTGCGTGATTAGGATTTTGAGTTTTTTTAATAATTAACCTACCCCCATCAATCATTTGCAAAAAGAACTCTACCTGTGTGTAAAGCTCTTCACTATCCATTTCTTCATTATTTAAAGCAAAGCCTAATGAAGTGATGAAATTTTGAAATTGTTCATCGCCAGATAATTGTTCATCATCATCAGCAAACTCCAATGCTTTATGTAAATGCTGGCATACTTGTAAACCCACCAAAAGTTTTAGTGTAAGTTTATTGTTTTTCCTTAAACTTTCGAAAAGCTCTTTCCACCCAGAAAAATAAAAAAAACCTACCAAAAATTTAAGCTCTTCACTAATGCCAATTAGTGTATTCAAACGACCTTTTAGTGTTTTTTGCCCCTTATTATTGGTTATAAAATTGTTTGCCATATTTAAATTAGTTACTAAGCTAAAACTTTTAAATCGCGATTTTTAATTTACTATCAACAAAACTTTTAACCGTAAGGCGATGGACATTCAAAATGCGTCCTATTGCACTAAAGGAAACCTTTTTATTTAGCAATTCTTGTATTTTTTTCTCATGTCCCGTTAGCTTAGTCTTAATGGACTTTCGGCCTTTTGGGCGACCAAGAATGACTCCTTCTGCTTTTTTTCTAGCTAAAGCTTCTTTGGTACGTTGAGAAATTAAATTACGTTCTATTTCGGCTGAAAGACCAAAAGCAAATGCGAGAACTTTTGAACTTATATCACTACCTAGGCGATAATTGTCTTTTATTGTCCAAACCTGAATATCCCTATTCATGCATTCATTAAGGACTCCCATAATCATCAATAGATTCCTGCCTAAGCGAGATAGCTCAGAGCAGATTAGCACATCATCATTTTTCATTTTTTTAAGAAGTTTACCAAGTTTCCGATCTTCAACATTTTTAGATCCTGAGATGGTTTCCTCTATCCATTTATTAACGACGATCGCTTGTTTATTGCAAAATTGATTGATTTCGTAACGTTGGTTTTCAACTGTTTGCTTGTCTGTACTTACTCTAATGTAACCGTAAATCATGTTATTTCCTTTTAAATTATTCTTCAGTTTCTTAATGGATCGGGTAAGTCGTATGAGTTAAACTTTATCGTAGATTTAGCTGTAAAGTCAACTATAATTTTGAATAAAATTCAATATTTTTAATTTAAAAATTCAAAAGGCTATTATTCCAATAAAAAAATAAAAAGTGCAGCACTTCATTTCTAAGTACTTTACTAAAAAGTAGGTTATCCATTATATTTTTTACAATTAATTATTCATGTAAAAGTAAGTAGATTACGGCCTAAAATATGACTAAAAAATACGACCTATTTTACGTGGCAGAGACATTAAAAGATATGGTTATGATTTCGATGATTTATGGTTAATTAATGCTCACAATGGTGTTAAAGAAAAGAACTTAAAACGCATAGAGATAACTAATTACCCATCTATTAAGAAACATTTAGATTTATATTACAAGCAGTTGGAAAAACGTGCAGATAAAGGAGATACTTTATATAATTTACGCAATTGTGCTTATATGGAGGATTTTTCTAAACAAAAAATTATGTATCCAAATATGACAAAATTTTTGCCGTTTTATTTAGATAATAAAGGCTTTGTACAGAATGACAAAGCCTTTATGATAACGGGAAAAAATATAGCGTATCTTACAGCATTCTTAAATTCATCCCTTTTTAAATATTGTTTCTTAGATAATTTCCCTGAATTACAGGGTGGAACTAGGGAAGTAAGGAAAATATTTCTAGATAAGATTCCAGTTATTCAAGTTTCAGAAAAAGTCAATTTTGAGTACGAAAAGTTAGTTTTGACAGTACAACAATTGAAAAAGAAACAATTGCCTACAAGAGAAATTGAAATTGAGATTGATAAAAAAATTTTCGAATTATATTCTTTGACTGAAGAAGAAAAAAACACTATTGGGTTCGTTGAGATTCAATAAAAGAACATTCGTCAGTATCAAGATTGTATAAATTATAAACTATTCGATCAATTTCTAAAACTAAATCGGAAGAAATATCATCGCTATTATTCAATAAAGTATCAACAATTTGGTTAATCAAGTTTTCATCAATAGAATTAGGAATAGGTATTTTTAGAGGCTCAATTGCTTGAACACTTATCAGTAGATCTCCTGTTCCTGTTTGAGGAGCATCTTTCATTAAATATCTTCCCATTTTAGAGTTTAATACAGCAACTAAGTATTTGATGTGTTTTCCTGTAGCGAAACATGTACTATCTAAAGCCATTATGCCTGTGTCATCGTAGGAAAAACGTAAAATGGAACCGATTCGTTTCCATACGATTTTTTGTTTAGAAAAATCCTCCCAATAACTTATCGAATCTTGCGTTTCAAACCATTGATTATTAGTCTTTTTTCTTGCACCTTTATCCCCAGTTTGCTTTAGTCTATCATATCCAAAACTTATAAGATGTTGCCTTACAGCGGGATAAAGTTCAATGTTTATTTTTAAGCTTGGAAATGTCGTAATAAGGTACAAATTGTCAAATTCGTGGGAATATCGTTTAATATCACGCCCTCTTAATAATGGTCGTATAATTTCAGCAGATTTTGGATCTTCTGCAATCAATTCGTCTTTCTTCTTTCCATTAATAATGAAAGCCTCATTATAACCTGTTAATATTCCACGGTAAATGTTAATGTCCCAGTTTTTCAATGGGACTCCCACAGCTTCGATTTTTGCCTTAATCTTCTGTTCAATACCACTTAGGATTACCCAACTATCACTACTGGAAAAATCGCACAATGTTGAGTTTTGTCGAAAATAAACACTTAAATTATTTAAAACTTTTTCTCTGATTACGCACGCTCTTGTTTGTTGTTTATTTTTTTCCTTCGAAAACAGAAGAATGTTAGTATCAACTGTTGCCGACTCGAATATCTTTTGTCCTGCAAAATCAACTAAGAGAATAGGGTTTGTATTGTTGGCGAAAAATTCACGTGTACTCTCTCCATATCCTGCACGCATCCATTTGTTAGAAGTAATAAAACATAGAAATCCTTTATTTCTTAATAGTTGCCAACCTCTCTCATAAAAAATTGAATAAATATCTCCCGTTTTTACAAAGGTTTTATATCCCAAATTTTCTAACATTTTAGACAATTTCCCTTCATTCTTTTGTAGTTGTACATACGGAGGATTACCAATAACTAAATCAAATCCATTGTCCAGTCCAAACATCCATTCTAAATCGAAAAATGGTGAGCTGGAGTTTTGGTCATAGGGGTTCCATTTGGCAATGGTTTCAATTTCCTTTTCAGCAACAACATTTACAGCTTTATTCTGCTCTTTGACTATTTGTGCTTGTAGGATTTTAATATCAGCATCAATCTTGTTTCGTTCTTGTAAATTTTTATCAACCTTAAAAATACTAGGATTTTTAAGGTTGCTATCAAACAATCCTACTTGACTATGCTTGGTTGTATCATCTACCCAAAGTTCGCCTTCAAAATTTTTGCGTTTATTTTGTAATTGCACAATTTGAATCTCTATCTGTGTAATTAAAACGGCATTCCGCTTACCTGCATTTCCAGAGACATAGTTTTTAATTTCGTCTCTCAACTTTTCATCAGCAACTCGAAGTGCCTTCTTATCTTTAGCAGATTTAGCATAAAAATGGTCTTTCCTAACCTCCCAAAGTTTGGTTTTCATCGCCTCTAGAACACTATCGTTTAGACTTAGCAAATTTTTGTTGTCAGTTGCCAAACCAATTAACGTGTTTGCCGATACAAATTTGGTTTCTAAATTGGGCAGGGTAAGAATACCATAATTATCTGCCCTTCTAGTTAAGTCAATCTCTCCTTCCTCAACGATAAGCGATATAAAGAAGCGCAGTTTGCTAATTTGTACGGCAATAGTTTGTATATCTACACCGTAAATACATTCTTCTATTAAATGAAGTTTTAAATCGTAAACAGATTTTTCTTTATGGCAGGCCAATTTCTCCAGCACTTCTACCATGCGGTTTAAAATACCCATTGGGAAAGCACCAGAACCACAGGCGGGATCTAATATTTTTATCTCTTTTAGTTTTGAAGAGATTTCTTCGCAAAGCGAACTGTTTTGGAAAAAATGGGTTGGTATTTCCTCTTCGGTAAATAATCCCCTTATAACCTCATCCTTTAAATTAGGGAATGCATCGAGCAGGTAAGATATTAGGCTTTCATCAACCATATAGCTCACAATTTCTCTTGGCGTATAAAATGAACCTGATTGTTTGCGAGCGGTTTCCTTTGTTTCAGGGTTAAATGCGCCTAATAAATTTTCGAAAACGTTACCTAGTAATTCTGGTTCTAAAGCTACCTGTACTTCATTTGGTGCATTTTCTTCTACGGTAAAGTTATAACGTTCTAAAAGTGGGATGATACCTTTACTTTCATCAAAAAAAACACAATTTGGTATAAATGCCCTATGCTTAAAATTGCCATTAGCAGATCTTGTTGCGTTCTTACTAAAGCCGTCTAACACTTGGTTAATACCATTCATTTTTACGGTTTTATCCAAGCACTCAAATAAACCACCGTTAAGAAAAGGGACTTCATTAAAAAGTGCTAGCACCTGGTTTTCAGAAATGCTAAACATTTCAGCATAACGGTACAAAGTTTTGATGTCACGCTCTTTTTCAAGTTTTGAGAAAGCCCTTCCATCAATTTCTTTATTTAATGTTGCAAAAAACAGGTTTTGTAAAATGGCATTGTAGTAATTTCCAACCGTTTTACTGTTGGGATCAAAATCTGTTAAGTATGTTTTTAATTTTTCGTAGTCAAATAAGTTGTTTGGAACAAGTTTTTTCTGTTTGATGAACCACACAAATAACAGACGGGTAATTAGGCGAATAATTTGCTCTTCAAGTTTAATACGGTCATCATCGCTAGTTTCTGTATTGTTAGGAAATGTTATCCCAATTTCTTCAGATAAAGTCCATTGATACCATGCAAATAGTTCTTTATAGAAATCTTCTGTTAGCTTTTCAACACTAAATGCCTTTTGTAATGTATCGAGCGAAGAAAAATCTGTATTGCTAATGCGGTCTTTAAAGGTTTTGTTTGTTTTGTCCTTTTCTACATAATAAGTATAACGTTTCCAAGATGTAAGTTTTTGTTCTTTATTACCGTAGTTTTTACGAATAAATGAAAACCTAAAATTGCCTGCTTCATCATAAAAGATAAAGATTGCCCCGTCTTTATCATCATTGACTAAAGTTCTCCTAGCAATTTCAAACTGCTTCTTTTTTGAGCTACGTTCAGTTAATGTTTGTTTAGCTTTACAACAGAACACTAACAGTTCATCGCTGTCTTTAAATGGAATTTCTCCTATTTTTGATAAACTTTCGAAGCTATTTTGGTTGTTATTGTCTAATTCAAATTCTTCAGTAATCGGTTTAAAAGCAGAAGATTTTTGTTTAAAAAAATCACTAATTGTCGAAGAAGATATGTCGTTAATTAAATTTTCGAGAGAGCTATTGATATATTGCATTTATGTTAATTGGAATATTTCGGAAAGATATTAATAAACTACCTTATTAAAAAGGATGTTCTATGTTACAACTACAAAATTACGATTTTCTAATACGGATGATAATACAATCAACCTTAAACTTATTACTTCCCATATTGCAAGCAGTATCCACTTCCATGCTCGCTTCTTTTACAATGGCTTCCTTTTTAATTAGCGTCTTAAATTGGCCAACATAATTTAGAGTTTTACTACTTTTAGGGCTAGAACTAAATGTAAATATGTATTAAACTGCTGAGCAGACAAAAAGCAACACCAACTAAAAATATTCAACCTTTAGTAAGCAAGACTACGGTGAACTGTAAGGTTCGATGTAAACAATGCTTAAATTGGAATTCATAATCTTAATTTTTCTTTTAAACATAAAAATGCCCCATGAATGCCAAACTTTTTTTGGGGGGCAGTGCAAAGGGAAGCTCAACCATCTACTACTAATACAATTAAGTAGTGTGGCACGGTTCTGAACACCAATAACATCTATTAATCCGCTTATAAGCATGTTTCCTCTTTGCTTCTACTACTCGGTCCACAAGAACTGAATAAGCCTAAGTCATCATAATTTTGCTTAGGATAATGATCGCAACCAAATGCGTGAACCTTATAATCGCCATTGGCTTATTGGTTCATATTTAATCTGTAACTGGCCATAAATTCTGGTTTTAAAGTTGTAATTCCCAAACCTCTCTAATTCAAAACCTCATTCCTTACGGTTTCCCCTATTATTTCAAAAAAAATCTCCCCACTCCTTTTAGTTGTAAAGAAAATAATCTTAACTTAATGCCAATTAATCTAATTTATTTACTTTTTTAAACTACAATTTATGTCTAAAACAAATGAAACCGGCCACGCCAAAAACGTAGCCAACTTCGAAACCCTGTTGAGTTATGTAACCGGTTATGGCGCGGTGTACAACCCCAGCAATGCCAACATCCAGCTAAGCAGTTTAACCGAAAAGGCCACGGCAGCCAAAACCATTAACGAGCAGGTGCACGATGCTGCCGCTAAAAACAGCAACGCCATAGCCCTGCGCGATCTGGCTTTTGCGCCCTTAAAAAAGTTGAGTACCCGCGTGCTGAGTGCCGTTAAGGCCAACAGTGTAGCCCAACAGGTATTGGATAATGCCGTAAGCCACCACCGCAAAATACAGGGGCAAAGGGCAACTGCCAAACTCACCCCCGAAGAAAAGAATAACCTGGCCGCCAGCGGAACGGTGGTTAACCAGGTTTCGGCCTCGCAACAGAGTTACGATAACCTGCTCGATACGCTGGATAAACAGACTAAACTCTTAGCCACCATACCGCAGTACGCCCCTAACGAAGTAGATTTGCAGCTGGCCAGCCTCACCACTTTATATAACGATTTATTACAGAAAAACCGCGATGTGGTAGCCAATACCTCGCAGTTGAGTACCCTACGCATTAACCGTAATCACGCGCTGTACGATGCAGAAACGGGTATAGTTGCTCTGGCTCAGGATGTGAAAAACTATGTGAGATCTGTTTTTGGCTCAACCAGCCCCCAATACAAACAGATTTCGGGTATTCTGTTCCGAACGCTAAACTAACAACCCAATAATACCCTAAAAAATCATCCCTAATTTATTTCCTCATTCCACTTAACAGATACCAAACCGGGTGGCTGTTTCTCTTTCAGGCAATGCTTAGCGGTAAAATGGCGCATTGCCTCTTCTCCACGATCTCCTATAACCGCTAAACTACCTGCTGCAACATCTGAACTATCGACTGCAACGTCTGAACTATCGACCGCAACGCCTGAACTATCGACTGCAACGTCTGAACTATCGACTGCAATGTCTGAACTATCGACCGCAACGCCTGAACTATCGACTGCAACGTCTGAACTATCAACCGCAACGTCTGAACTGCCGACCGCAACGTCTGAACTAACGACTGTAACGTCTGAACTACCGACTGCAAAGTCTGAACTATCGACTGCAACGGCTGAACTGTCGATTGTAACGGTTGAACTGTCGATTGCAAGTATAAAACCGCCCTCATTTATGGTCCATTCTTCAAAAAGATTTCGTGAATGATTTTATTGTATTTATCTTAGCGATGCAGATTAATAAATAACATATTTTTTCACCTAAAAAGAGAGATCAATTTCAACAATTAAATTTTAAAAATATTCCTGGACGAGCGTTTTAGAAACGCATTTTCTAATTTCTCTGAAAAGAGTTATTTGTTAGTCTGCAGCGTCCAGGAACTTTAATTTCAATGTTATGCAGACTAACAATTGTAAAAACCCAAACACACAGCTCCCAGATCAGGTAGCAGCTGTAAACGAGTTCCGGAAACTGATTGGCACTTATTTCGAGATGAATAATTTATCAAATGTGAATCAGCTTCTTGCCGAAATGCTCAGTTCGTCTATCGGGCCCGATCCACGCTCTGGTAAACATATGCCCATCAGCATTGCCAACGCCCTTTATGATGTAAACAATATCATCCATCTGATCACCAAAACAAAACCTTTGGCCAATGAAGAAGCTTTTCAGCATTACACCAAAAACCTGGGTTATCACCTGCAGGCGGTGGGCCAATTTGAAGTGGAGCAACATACTGATCTCTTATATCATGGATTAAATGCTTACATCTTTCAGGAAGATGATTTTGAAGGCGCAACCCTAAACTTTTCTGCCGAAATTACCGCATCCTATAAAATGATTTATGATTGGCTGTCAGACTGTAATGACTGGTATACTGCTTTTAAACAAAGAATTCAAATCAATTAATTTGAGTAGCCTCGCTAGCCCTAGCTAGCGCACGCGTGCCGCGTGTGAAAATATAAATTGCTCCAAATGCACACGCGGCACGCATGCGCCAGCAAATAACGATACCGCCGGAGATTACTTTTTTTCTCTAAGTGATTTCACCAGGTAAAGCTGCCAGACGGGCGGAAATATAATCACTTTATTTTCCTGCCAAACGCGCACTAAAGGATCAATCACCACTTCTTGCTGAAGTGCCGATACCTCACTTGTTGTGGCCATCTCCATGATCTGATCCATTATTTTTGCGGCCTGTTGTTCATCTTTTTTTTCTGCCGCCCATTTGGCAAAAGCAATTAAAGACGTGACTTTGCTATCAAACAATACATATTTGGGAATAATGCCCGTGCCATCTTCCCCCTCATCCAACAGGTATAAAATTCTTTGCGGGTCCTGCGCTAAAAATTTTTCAGGAAACTCTGCCATTACGAAATCAAAATAGCTGTTCTGTTTTAGTCCTGCAATCAGGTTTTCCAGATGGCTTTTCAGTACTTTTTCCGATTGTTTCAGATCGAATTTCCAGCTTCCCCAGCTGCTTAAATGTCTGTTTTTTTCGGTAAAATCGTCGTTAAGCCAGCCAGACAACTCATGATAAAAATGCCAGTTCTCCGGCAAAAGTGAAGGTTGCTTTTCCTGCCATTTTAAAATCAGGCTGTGCTGCAGCGCAAGTTGGCAGAACAAGGTATTTTCTTCCCTGTCCAGCTGAAGCTGAATAAAGCAGCGGTGTCCCGGGCCACCAAACTGATCATCTTCCAGATCCTGGTACCAGCGCCAGGTTTTTTCAGGGGCGATCTCCACGTATGTCCAGTTCAAAGGAGCCAGATATCCATCAATGGTGGGTAGTATCATGGCTGTTTTCGCTGGTCCTGCTTCCATTGCACCCTGGTCTTTACGGTATGCAGCTTCTAGCTGAAGGGTATCTTTAGAAAAATCAAGCAGGTAACGGATCTTGTAGCTTTCCTCCAGGCTTTCAGTGCCCGTCAGATTAGTTTTCACCCCGGGGAACGATAAATAATCTCCACTGGCCTGGCTCACTTTCTGCCGGTCCAGCTGGTTGCGTACCGCGATAGCCCGAAGTTCGGATAAATGGGGATCGTTCAAGATACCTTCAAAAGAATCGGGGATGCCTTCGCTTGCGCCGAAATCGCCCGCTAAAACAGCATTGGCAAATAAATTATACCACTCCTTTAACACATCCGTTTGCTGTTGCTTTTCAGCTTCCAGCATAACGATTTTCACGAGTTGAGGGATCGAAAACTGTTGCGGAGGCCGTTGATCTGCTTTGGGCAGGATATCAAGTTCACATAAACGTTTCCAGAATACTTCGCCGGCATCAACATACAGGTACATGGCCCCATTTTCGCTTTGTGCATAGGCTAACGCATTTTGATCCTCATCACAAACCCAATCGCCATCCTCATCCGCCGGCAGCTGTGCTTCGGTTATGCCCAGCTGGGGATATTCTGCCACCGGGATCCGGTAAACGAACCGGTTTTTTAACAGGATATCTATTACCCTGAAGTGAGTATAGCTGGTATCGAAAAATGCTTCGAATTGGTACAGGTTAAATAAAATATCCCTTTTAGCCATTAAATCATGATCGGAAGACTGGTCTACCAGATGAGTGGTTTCTTCCACCAGATCTTCAATTTCGTGCATGGACATGGCTACTTCCGGTTTAGGTCAGTAATCAATAATGGATTGTCCTTTTTTAAATGGTCAATCAGTTCTTTTACGGCGTCTGTAGTTGGATTTTGTTTGAGTTTTTCTACTTCTGTATTGGTAATGCCCACCATTTGCAGAAAGCTCACTTCCCCATGTGGGGTCTGGATTTTGCCCAGTTCAGGATCAAGCGCAAAAACAAAGCCGGTGATTTCGGTTTCTGTATCCAGGCGGATGGGTCCGTTGGCCGGCACAAAATGGTTCTCTTCAAACCACTTCCCACTTGTAAATACGTAACGTGCCAGGTTATTCATTACCTGTATGGCCCAGATGGGATCATGCTGATCATCCTGAAAAGGCAGCAGCCGGAAGGTCAACTCAAAACCCCATTTGCTAAATTCGCCACCAGCCTTTTCTTCATCGTAATACAGCTCACTCAGGCCATAACTTACAATATGGCGGTGAAACTCCTGGTGGTTGCTGTCGTAAATACTGGCACCATCTATCGGATCGCTACCACCTGCCGCATAATGCAGCCCGCACAAAGGTGGGTAATGGCGGGGTTCTGTATCGCCGTAAATCTGATCCAGTTGATCATCAATGGCCAGCCAGCCGGGGCTATCTTCTGTTGTAAATTGTTGTTGATATGTTGCTTTATCCATGGCATTTGCTTTTATCTTCCGCAAAAGGGAAGTATGTTTTGAATGAATGCTTATGAAACGGATCGGTAGCCACATGGGTAGCCCGTCCGCTCCTGTTATTAGTCGGTAATCATGCCGTGGCCCTGCCAGCCCATGATGTGTCCATCATCGTCACTTACCCTTACCAGCTTACCTTTTTGATTAAATACCAGTTGCAGGCCATGTTCCTGTTCCCACTCACACCTGAAAATTAAACGGAGGTATACGCCCTGATCTTCATAAGGCTCACGGGTCACATAAATTTCCAATGGCGTTACATAATTCCATATGTCGCGGGGGGCTTTAATATCCCACAGTGCCTGGTCAGCTTCATCATAACCTACGGCATCTAAGAAATCCATACAGTTTTGATAAACATAGGTGCTCATGGCTTCCCGGTCCTGTGGTGTTTTGGCTAAAAAATTACGGATGGTTTCGTCGGCTGCTTCCATCATCTTTTCATCTTCATTTGGATTGTAATCAGTAATGGTAAAGGTCATTTCCTCCTGATCCAGAAAGGCTATTTTCTGCGGCGCTGATACCCACCAGTCATCAAAGTCGGCATTTTTCAATACGCCAATCACGGTAGATTCCACTTCCGTCTGGGTAATGGGTACTTTTTTCTTTTGCGGTGGAATTTCATTGCTGAGGCTTTCAAAAGCGGCTTCTTTTTCTGCATCCGTTTTAGGGGCATAACTTTCCAGCCTGGCGAACAATTCCTTCACGTTGGTTACCCGGGTCATTTCCCTGCTGGAAATCGTAATGGCTATATCCTGGATATGCTGATCGTACCTCACCGATAACATGTTATAATGCAAATGGGTAGGCAGCTCAAAAAAGAAGTATGAGCTATAGGTATAGTAAGCCAGGCACATCCTGTAAGCTTCAGAAGGGTTTACAGGATCATCCGGCGAACAGTTTAATGTGGGATGGTATTGGCGGATGATGAACAGCGTTTGCCCGTCAGGGCTGAGTGCCGATAAGGGATAGTTCTTCAAAAACGCCCTCAGATTTTTATCATTACCGTATAAAAGATATTCTCCTGGATTTTCTATTTCCCAACCTGTCATGTCCATGTGTTTTAAGTGAATAATTTATTAATCAGGTTTTAAAATTTACCTTTTAGCATTTGCTGCGCCAGTAAATACCGGAACGCCATCTACCGACAAGGTTTTGACATATACACTGAGATGAGGCCACCAGATGGCTTCATTGGTGCTGTAAAAACTTTCAGATGCCGAGGCCACCTCCCAATCGGTAAAGGTGATGATGCGCGGCTTATCTGCGGCTTTCACGGCTACAATGCTGATTTCTCCCTTTACACCCTTTACTGTTCCGGCCACCCATTTCAGCAGAAATTCATCTGCATTTTGTGCCAGTTCCAAAATCAGGGTACAATTACCATCGTTTGCAAACTTTCCTTCTTTTTGCAGGGCGAAGGGTTTTCTGACAGAATAGCTGCTTCCCAAAAGCTTGTAATAATGGGTCGTGTTGGAAGCCTGATCAGTAATTTTCAAATCTATTTTTACGCCTGGTGTCTGGCCATCTTCAGGGCTTTGTGCCTGTGCGCCAGATCCCAGAAACAGCAATAAAAATACTATGGCCTGGCCATAGTATTTGAGCGCCGTACAAACATGTACTGTTCTGAATATCCGGTTCATCGCTGTTTTCTTTTAAATGTTTCCTGGTTTCTCTGAAGCAAAATTGAATCTTCCTTCAAATATTTTTCCAATAATCGGAACAGGTTTCTCCATCTCATTGTTTGCGGCAATAACGCCCAGTAATAACAACAGGAATGGAATCAATAAAACAATATAAAAGATAAAACCCAGTGAAGGAATAATCGCCAGAATGATGCTGCTGGCAATACTGAGCACAAAGGAAGTAATAATGATGCCCAGCGATTGGCCCAGATGATAATTCACCAGTCTGCTTTTTTCAGGAGATTTTTTAAACTCCAGATAAGAAATGATCCACCCGATGAGGGTAATGTAGGCTACTATGGCCATGGTCTTGTTTTTCATGATGTGGTGTTTTTAAGTAAATGAATAGGACAAAATTAGGCCGGAGTGCTTCCTGTACCAAGAAAACAGTGTCTACTCCCCGACTACGGTCAATAAAACAAGCGTCTACAATTCGTCTACAACTTTCTTTAAACCACTTGAATTCAAGCGTTTGCCGGAATATGATTTTTTCCGGAATTATTTCTTTTTTCTATTTTTGAGGCATGCAGATTCCCGTAAAATCATTATGCTTAATAATATCCTTTTTCTTTATTGTCATTACCCATGCATCAGGACAGAAAATATATCTGGATTCGCTAAACCATTTACTCAACCAGGAAGATCTCGCTCCGGCCAGGCGTGTAAATATTTTATGTAAGCTGGCGAAAGCCAATTTTGAACAGCAGCTGCCCCTTTCTTTTAAGCAGGCCAATGAAGCCCTGAAGATTAGCCGGACTTTGCCTGACGGGCAAGGAAAAGCCATGGCCTTCGCTACACTGGTGCATTTATATGTGTGGAAAAAGGAGCTGAAAAATGCCTATGCCAGTCGTGATAGTGCCATGTATTATGCCCGCAAAACAAAAGATCGGGTAACACTGGGTTTTGTATGGTTCAGAAACGGCTGGTTAGACCTCGTTAATGATCAGAATGACCAGGCCGCCAGTAAACTACTGAAAGCCATTGATTATTTTAAAGGACAAGATGCTGCAGAATATGAAAGCACGGCTTACCACTACCTGGCCAGCATATATAGCTATGGTAACAACCCGGCCAGGCAACAAAAATATGCCGGTTTATGCTACCAGGCCGCACTGTCGAGCCAACAGGTAGACCAATTGAACAATGCTTATTTTACCATCGGGCAGACTTATTTTGACCGGTTTAAACAGCAGCCTGCTCAACGCAACCTACTCGATTCTGCCTTAACCATTTATAAAAAATCATTGCTGCTTGCCCAAAAGCAGGAAGGACGCCTGGTTTTAAGAAGTAACACGGCTGCCATTGCCCTGAATACGGCCAACATTTATTTTCAATACTTTCCAGACCGGTACCGCGACAGCGCAGAGCAATATGTGAACCTGGCCATTGAAATTGCCACCAAAACCAATTTGCAGGAGGTATTACTTAATTGCTATGGCTTAAAAAGCGAATATGCCATGCGCGACGGGCATTATGACGAGGCTGAAAAGATTTTATTGAGCGGACTAAATGCCACAGCAAATGAAGTAGTGAGCATGCCTCTTACTAAAGCCCGGATCTTCCAGGGCCTCTCAGGCATTGCCGAAAAAAAGGGAGATGCCAAACTTGCACTAAATTACCTGAAACAGTATTTCGAGTTTTATAAAAAGGCCTTTAATGAAGAAAAGATCAACAGCATTACCCGGGTAGAGGCACAATATCAAACGGCAAAAAATGAACAGGAAATTGCTTATCTGCATCAGGAGGCCTTATTTGCTAAAAAACGGACCACCTTTTATGTGCTGCTGGGCATTATGGGGATAGCCGTTTTGCTGTTTCTGCTGCGCGCATACAATTTTAAGTTAAAGGCATCCATCAGAAAGCAGGAGTTGATAGATAAGGAGAAAACGGCCGCCGAATTAAGGGCACAGCTCAAAGAGGCAGAGGCCATGCAATTGCAAACCGAACAGGTTTTGCTTAAAGAGCGCCAGGATAGGTTACAAAAGGAAGTGCTGGCAGGAACCTTGCAGATTGAAGAGAAGAATGAATTGCTGGAACAGCTCTCCGGAAAGGTTGATGCAGCGAATCACCTTTCTTTTGATGCGCAAATGAAACGGATTCTGAACCAGCAAAAGAAAATGGATAAGGATTTCGAAGCCCAGAAAACAGATTTTTTTGAAACCAATCCTGCTTTTTTTGAACGCCTGCAACAACAGGCCAACCAAAGCCTCACCAGGCTTGATTTAAAATATTGCGCCTACATGCTGATGGGGTTATCAAATAAGGAGGTATCTGCACGTTTGGGCATTGAACCTAAAAGTGTACGCATGAGCCGCTACCGGATTAAACAAAAGCTCGGGCTTGGAAAAGATGATGACCTGAATGTATTTCTACAGAACCAAAGTTAAAAAGTACAGATATATGACGCAGATGTTACTGCCCCTCTTTTGCGGAAACTGCTGTCATCATCGGGAAAATATAGCAACAAGCAGCGCTCTTGTAAGCTGTTAAGCTAAAAGGTACTGAACCTAATTCAGCATGACAAATCAATTGGAGAATCTCCTCAAAAGTTACTAACGCTATTTAAAAATAAAATAATAAGAGTTAGTAACTTTAAAAATTTATCTGCAAAGAAAACCACTAATCTATCGTAAAATACCGCAGCCCAAGCGTAGTGCTGTTTGCCTTTCTCACTTTATTTGCCAGGTCTTTATCTTCTGAAAGTTTCTTTTCATAGGATGGAATCATCTCTTTCATTCTTGATTGCCACTCTGGCGTAGCCATTTGCTGGGGGAAGCATTTTTTCAACAGCGTAATCATGATGTCAACAGAGGTTGATGCACCTGGAGAAGCGCCTAATAAGGCTGCCAAACTACCATCTTCTGCACTGACCACTTCTGTTCCAAATTGCAGTAAACCACCTTTTTTTTCATCCTTTTTAATAATCTGAACCCGTTGTCCGGCAGTTTCAAGTTTCCAATCGGAAGCCTTTGCTGCTGGAAAATATTCCTTCAGGGCGTTTAAACGCTCCTCATCGGATTGTGTAACCTGACCAATTAAATATTTAGTCAGCGGGATGTTATCTGCTCCGGCCGACATCATTGGCCAGATGTTTTTTAAGGTAATGGAGCGGGTTAAATCTAAATAAGATCCCTGTTTTAAAAATTTGGAAGAAAAGCCTGCATAAGGGCCAAAAAGTAATGCTTTTTTACCATTAATAATTCGTGTATCCAGATGTGGCACCGACATAGGTGGTGCCCCTACTCCTGCTTTGCCATAAACCTTTGAAATGTGTTTCGCTATAACCTCCTGATTGTTGCAAACCATCCATTCACCACTTACCGGAAAGCCACCAAAGCCCTTCCCTTCCGGAATTTTAGATTTCTGCAACAGCCTTAAAGCACCACCACCGGCACCGATAAATACAAATTTTGCCTTGATATTGCGCTCCTTCTCTGTTTTATTATCCAATACGGTAACCAGCCAGGTACCATCGTCCAGGCGTTTAAGATTTTTCACCTCATGATTCAGCGCTACCTTTACCCCGTTTTCCTTTTTCAATGAGGCCACCAGGCCCCTTGTTAAGCTTCCGAAATTAACATCGGTACCAATGGCCATATAGGTTGCAGCAACCTTTTGTTTTCTGTTTCTTCCCGTCATAACCAAGGGCATCCACTTGGCAAGGGTATCAAAATTTTCAGAATATTGCATGCCTTTAAACAGCAGTTGCCTGCTCAACACATCATATCTTTTCTTCAGGTATGCTACATTTTTATTTCCCCAGACAAAACTCATGTGCGGCACATTATTGATGAAAGATTTGGGTTCAGGCAGCTTACCCTTAGTGACCATATACGCCCAGAACTGTTTTGAAATTTCAAATTGTTCATTGATGGAAATGGCTTTGTTAAATTCTATGGTTCCATCCGGACGTTGTGGTGTATAGTTCAGTTCACAAAAGGCAGAATGGCCTGTTCCGGCATTATTCCAGGCATCTGAGCTTTCTGCAGCCACCAGGTCCAACCGCTCATAAATATTGATTTTCAATTTAGGATTCAATGTTTTCATCATTGCGCCAAGTGTTGCACTCATTACACCGGCACCAACCAATACCACATCGGTTTCTTCATCAGCACTTTTATTTTTGCAGCCTACACTAAAACCTGTTAACAGGATCAGCAGGTATGTGATTAATTTTTTCATCTTTTTATTCATTTTTATTTTTAAACGCGTACGTTAAGATTCACTTTTTGAAATAATTAGCGCGGCAATGGCATGTCCAACTGTATTGGTAATGGCCCTTGCTTCACTCATAAACCGATCAATGCTCAATAAAATAGCTAAACCTTCTACCGGAATTTGATGTATGCTGCCTACCGTAGTTACCAGGGCTAAAAATCCTGTTCCGGGAATACCCGATGCACCTTTGGAGGTGAGTAAAATAATGACCACAATACCCGCGAGCTCCGTTAAGGAAAAACTTACATTGTAAAGCTGTGCGAGAAAGATGACCGACATCCCCAGGTAAATACAGGTTCCATTCAGATTGAGCGAATTTCCGGTAACGGTAACCAACCTCACCACCGGCGTTTTCAAGCCTATTTTCTCCAGTTTTTCGAGAAGCAACGGAATAACGGAACTGGAAGATGATGTTCCCAGGGCATATAGCAATTCATTTTTGATCAACCCTAAAAAAGTATAAAGATTTACCTTCAAACCTGCCAGTAAAGATCCTAAAATCAGTGCGATGAACAAGAACATTGTAATGTAGGTTCCGGCCAGCAGCTTACCGATAGGCACCAGGGTATCCAGTCCAAAACGCCCTACGGTATAGGCAATACCACTAAATGTAATGACAGGCGCCAATAGAAAAAGGTATCGTAATACCCGAAGTACCGTAGATTTAAGGTGTTCAAAAATGTTGACCACCGCATCACGATTTGCTAAACGGTTGATTAAAATACCAATGGCAACGGCCAAAACAAATAACAGCAGCATACCATTTTGCATCACAAATTTAAGCCAGCCTTCATAATAAGTGGTCATTACCTTTGCAGGTTCAATAGATTCCACTAAACTACGGTCTATCTTTCCCGGGTGAATAATCAATGCACTGCACATTCCAAAAATAATGGCCAGTGTACTCACCACTGCAAAATAAAGAATCGCTTTTGCAGTAATCCTTCCGGCCAGCTTAAGGTTTTCCAAACTTCCGAACACGCTTACAATGCTTAGAAATATAACAGGCGGTACAAAAGGCTCAATCACCAGCACAAATAAACTTCCCACCCACTGCAACCTGACCGCAAAATGCGGAAAGCAGACACCAGCCAGGGCACCCAATATAATGGCTATAAATATTTGTAAGCTAAGGGTTTTGTTTAGCTTATCAATAACCAGGTCTGTTTTGTCTATTAGCCTCAAATGATTTCGATTGATCTTCAATATAGCAATATTTCTATACAAATGATGGGGCCGCATCTTTCATTACCTTACTGGCCAATTCGGCATAGCCAGAGAAATGATGTTCAAACAATAGCGCCAGATCCATTGCTTTCCGGTCATATTCATGCACATCTTCCCAAAGGTTTCTGGGGTTAAGGATATCTGCCGGAACTGCCGGACAATCCTGAGGTACAGCAAATTTGAAGACCGGATGATTTTCGTATCGAACATGTTGCAGATCTCCCTTCATGGCTGCGGTAATAAGTGCTCTGGTATATTTCAGACTGATTCTGTTTCCGGTTCCGTAAGCGCCTCCAATCCATCCGGTGTTGACCAGCCACACCTTAATATCAGGATTAGCATCCAGTTTGCGACCTAACAATTCAGCATATTTAAGCGGATGAAGGGGAAGAAAAACTCTCCCAAAACAAGCTGAAAAAGTAGATTGCGGTGTGGAAACGCCCATTTCTGTACCGGCTACCTTTGAGGTGTATCCTGATATAAAATGATACATGGCCTGCCCCTTATCCAGCCGGCTGATGGGAGGTAAAATACCAAAGGCATCGCAGGTCAGGAAGAAAATGTTCCTGGGTGTTCCGCCTGACGATCCCTTTTTGGCATTGTGAATAAAATCAATGGGATAGGCCACTCTGGTATTTTCGGTTTTAGTGGTATCAGAAAAATCGATCACCCCGTTGGATGGGTTTATCACCAGATTTTCTAAAAGTGCGCCGGGTTTAATGGCTCCAAAAATTTCAGGTTCTTTTTCAGGATTAAGATCTATTGCCTTGGCATAACAGCCACCTTCAAAATTAAAAATTCCTTCGTCAGACCAACCATGTTCATCATCGCCGATTAATGCACGACCAGCATCTGCACTTAATGTTGTTTTGCCTGTTCCTGATAAACCAAAAAACAATGATACATCGCCATCCATCCCTTCATTTGCAGAACAATGCATGCTGAGTACGCCTTTTTCTTCCGGCAAAATATAATTCAGCACGCTGAAAATCCCTTTTTTCATCTCTCCCGTATAAGCTGTTCCACCTATCAGAATAATTTTACGGGTAAAGTTCACTACCGTAAAGTTTTTAGAACGTGTACCATCTTGTTCAGGATCGGCTTCAAAACCGGGGGCCTGCAAAATCAGCCAGTCCGTTTCACCAGCTGTCTTCTGCTGTATTTCTGGCCTTAAGAACAAGTTATGGCAAAACAGATTTGCCCAGGGTGTTTCATTGACCACCCTAATGCTTAAGGCATATCTCGGGTCGGCGCAGGCATAAGCATCTCTCACCCAAACTTCCCTTTCAGCCAGGTAGGCCCGCATTTTGCTATACAACCCATAAAAGTGAGCCTGAGCAATAGGCCTGTTCACGTCGCCCCAATCGATGGTTTCTCTTGTCGTATCGTCAATTACCGTAAATTTATCCTTAGGAGAACGGCCTGTAAAAGTGCCTGTATCCACACAAAGTGCACCACGGTTACTCAAACAACCTTGCCCGCGTTCCAGCGTTTGGCTGATCAGTTCTTCTGCACTTAACTGGTAATGCACCTGCTTGCCATACATGCTGAACCTTAATTCATTGAATGTTTCTGAAGTATTCATTTGATTGGATTTAGTATACAAATTCTTGTTTTGCCAGTTTATCCTCCGATTGAATCGCGGCTTCTGCTACAACAGGATGAAACTCATTTTCGCTCTTTGAAATCACGATCGTAGCTACACCGTTACCGATAATATTGGTTAAAGCACGTGCTTCACTCATAAACTTATCTACACCAAGCAAAAAGGCAAGCCCCTCAATCGGAATTTTATGAATAGCGGCGAGTGTAGAGGCCAGCACAATAAAGCCACTTCCTGTAACGCCCGCCGCGCCTTTGGAAGTCACCATTAAGATGCCGATGATGCTCAGCATTTCCCACACTGAAAGTTGAACGCCATATAACTGGGCCAGAAAGATAACGGACATAGAAAGATAGATGGACGTTCCGTCCAGGTTAAATGAATAACCGGTTGGAATAACCAAACCCACAACAGATTTACTACAGCCCATTTTTTCCAGCTTGAGCATGATGGATGGCAATGCAGATTCTGAAGATGAGGTTCCAAGCACCAGTAAAAGCTCTTCCTTAATGTATTTGATAAAATTCCAGATGCTCATCTTATAGTATTTCATAATACTGCCAAGAATCAGGAAAATAAAAAGGCCCATCGTCAGATATACCGTACCCATTAACTTAGCCAAAGGGACTAATGTATGCAAGCCAAATTTTCCGATGGTGTAAGCCATTCCGCCAAATGCGCCAAGTGGTGCCAGGTACATCACGTACTTCAAGCCTTTAAAAACAATTTTAGAAGCATAACTTAAACCCCTTACTGCTTTTTCACGGTATCTGGAATAGTTTAAAATGATGCCAGCTATAATGGCAACCACTAAAACCTGAATGGTAAGGTTACTCATGAAAAAATTGATCCAGTCAAAGCCCCCGGCCGGTGCTGAAGTATACCTGGAAGCATTCTGGATTTGCAGATGAGATTTATCAATATTTCCAGGCTTAATTAAGACGGCCATCAGGATACCGATCGCCAGGGAAATGGTTGATACCACTTCAAAATAAATCAGTGATTTAAGTCCGATCCTACCTACCTTTTTTAAATCGCCCATACCACTGATGCCCAGCACAATGGTTAAAAAGATAATGGGTGCAATAAAAAGCTTGATGATGTCGATAAAAGTTTTACCTATAATTTCCATCCTGACGGCTGTTGCGGGGGCATAACTACCCAGTATGGCACCGGCAATAATGGCGATGAGCACCCAAAAGGTAAGGTTGGAGAAAATTCGCATCCAAATGCTTCCGGCAAGCCTGGTTTGCTGAGCTGCGGGTTGAGGATTTTTGTTCACTAACATATTACGCTGTTTTATTAATCTATATTGATATGGTACATCAGAACGAACATCATTTTCCGCTCAGAAACCTTGAGTTCACTTCCCTGAAGGGTATAAATTGGCCGGCTTTGGGCATTGAATACAAATTTTGAGGCGTGATCCCGGAGTAAAAGATTCAAACCGAGGTCATAGGTAAACATGGGATCGGCTAACCGCTCAAACCGGGAATACTGAATACCGATAGCAGGCATTAACCTGGCTTTCTTTTTCTGCTGATTAAAATAAGGAAGGGAAAAACCAGTCTGAAAAATAAAACTGTTTCCCGTTCCCACTACCGGATAGGCATTGCCTGCACCGTTAAAGGAAGCTGTACTGGCATCAAGCCCGTTGGCGATAGTATTGACTCCTAAATTACGAACGTAACCAGGACCATAATCATGGTGAAAAACGGCAGCATAAACATTGAAGGAAGTACCTTTTTCTACGTTTACCGGCGTATCATAAAATACATCTGCACTATACAGCTTCATATCATTCAGTACCGTATCCGCTCCGGCCAGGTGCCACATTAAATCTTTTTGAACTTCTGCCCCGATTCCTACGGCAAGCACCTTTTTCTTCCCCAGATAACTCCCCACAGCAGTTGCACCTGCATTACTTTCCGACTCAAAAAATTGCCATTTCACATAAGCAGATAGATTGGGTTTAACGCTTAAATTATTAAAACCGGAAATATGCTGGATAGGTTTTGTCGGGGCCGATATATAAGGCTTTGCCAGAATGATGCGGTAATCCAGTTTACCTAACTGACCTTTTGCAAAAATATTCAGGTTTCGCAAGGTTAAATCCGTTCGGTTTACATTGCCCAAATCCAGAAACGGAACATCGTAAAGCAGGGTCGATGTAGGGCCTGAAGCAAAACGGGTAAGCCCTTTCCAATTGGAACGGCCGGCACCAATGCTCAGTTTATTGCTAAATTTATATTCCCCGAAAGCATCGAGCAGATCAAAAGCACTTTCGCTATCATCCAGATAAGTGAGGTTGGTGGTACCACCCTGAAAAATTAAAGTTAGATGATCAATCAGGTTAACCGTCATTTTCATCCTTAACCTTCTTAAAGACAAGTCTGCAGTACTTTTGCGGAGACTCTCATTTACTTTACTTCCCGGATTTAGCGCCGTGTACCTCGCCCATAATTGTGCATAGCCGGAAAATTTTACAAAATGGGTCTTATCATCATTCAAATAAGCCACAAGTGGTTTATTTGGCTTTTTTTCCTGAGCAGATGCAGGATGGAAAAAAGCATTGCATAGGCCAAGAATAACCATAAAGGGCAAAATATGGATTAGCACAATTTTTTTATTGAAGAAAATAGATTGATCAGCCATCATTGATTGTTGCCTATTCATTGAAATAGTAAATCCTATGTTTATATTTGGTTAATTCAGCCATGAAAAAGACATAACTGAAAATTAAAGATGGGTATAAGTAGTGCTGAAAAACATTTATATCAATAAACGACGTAAATTATAAACGAACTACAGAAACAAAACCAAATACCATGATCCTTTTGATCAATCTTGTTTTCCTGATGCTGATTCTTCGTCTTTCGTTTGATAAAAAAGTGATGGATTTCTTATTAAATGGCAAATGGCCCGGCGTCATTACCGTGCAGCATTTGCTCTTCTGGATGGCATTTATTGGGATCAGCAGTTACATTTACGTAAGTTTCTTTAATCTTGCCGAGGCGGCATTAGCCATGTTGTTCATGCTGTCCATTAACATTCCGGTATACCTCCTGTGCTTTAAAAAACTCGTTCCTGAATTTTATCAAAAGGCCAGATATGGTGAATATGTTCGTTATACTGCGGCATTATTTGTCATCTCCAGCCTGATGAGAATATTGGTTGAACCTGAGCTTTTCAGGGCATTTAAGTCTGCTGACAGTAAATACCTGTTTATGGTCTATCTCATGCAGGCCGTCATTATTCTGGTTCCATCTGTACAGGGTATTTCCAAATACAAACTCATTGCTGAGCGCGAATTATCGGCATTAAGCCTGCGAAAGAAAGAGGCCGATATGGAACTGGTGAAATCTAAAATCAACCCGCATTTCCTTTTCAATACCCTCAATAATATCTATTCTCATAGTTACGCTACAGATGGAAGTTCAGCCGATTTGATTAAACAACTTAGCCTTCTGATGCAGTATACTACCTACGAAATGGAAAAGAAAACCATTCCTATTGAACGCGAACTGCAAATGATTGCCGCCTTAAGTAAACTTTATCAACTGAAAAGTAACCGGAAATTAAATCTGGTCATGAATTTTGAATCCAGCGAACTCACTGCTATTGTTGAAATACCCCCTACCATTTACCTGACCCTTTTTGAAAATGCAGTTAAATATTCAGCTATGGGCAGAGATGAAAATGCACAGATTACGGCTTCATTATTGTTTAAAGAAGCTGAAGTTGAGTTTAATCTCTTCAACACCATATCCGAAAAGAAGATAACAGATAATGCCTCAAACTATCGTGGCGCAGGACTTAAGGTATTAAAAATGATGTTAGACCGTGAGTATGGAGAAAAATATGAAATGAAGACAGACCAAAATGACACCTCTTATTCATCTAAACTGATCATACGCATATGAAACCAATAAAGGCAATTTATGTTGATGATGAGGCTCCGGCGCTGGATTTGATTCGCAAGTATTGTGAAACCATTGATGAAATTGATCTTTTAGCCTGTTTCCAGAATCCCGCGGAAGCGATTATTTATGAGCAGATGGATGAAGTGGAATTGCTGATTCTGGATATTGAAATGCCCGGAATATCAGGTACGGAAATGGTAGAAATGGTGCCCAGTGGCAAACTGTGCATTTTTATTACTGCTGATCCCACCCATGCTGCTCAGGCTTACGAACTGGATGTAATTGATTATCTGGTAAAACCCGTATTTCCGGAACGTTTTGTAAAAGCTGTGCAAAAGGCTGCAGACTACCTGAAATTTACCGGAATAGAGCAGGAAAATGATTTCCTGGTGTTTAAATCTGATTATATGGTGAATAAATTGCCTTTAAAAGATATTTTATGGATTGAGGGATTTGGAGAATACCTGAAAATCATCACCAGATTTAAACAATACATGGTTTTACAGCGCCTGTCAGATTTTATCGATAAAAATGAAAAACTGGGATTCGTCAGAATTCATAAATCGTATATCGTACACGTTAAACAGGTGAAGTCGCACAATTCTCAATTTGTTTTTTTGGCAGATGACAAACAGTTGCCAATCGGGCGAAAATTTAAAGATTGCCTGAAATAAGCTATCATAACGAAAACCTCCCGCCTAGGTTCACTTGAATCTTTAATAAATTTTCCATACTTCCTAAAAGATGCCTCCGATAAGGAGGTTTGAAAATAGCTACCTGATTTTATCATGGTGTCCGCAATCGATCCCGTGAACGATTGCACAAATATACTCAACACAAAAAGACAATTATATGCTCATTAGATGTAATTTAACAAATACATACCGATTGACATATTCCGATACACTGAGAAAGCACGCCTGATTTCAATACAATTTATCTAACCAAATTTAAATTCAACATGAGAAACAAGTATTTATTAACCTGCCTGATGGCTGTGGCCATGGCATTTTCTTTGCCCGCGTGCAAAAAAAGTAATCAATCTGAAAGCAGCGAGATCACGAACAAAAACGTTACTTCACCAATGGCTGTTACCGAAGCGGTTTGCCCAGCAAAAGGCTGGGCGTCACAAAACGGCGGAACAACCGGTGGCGGCGAAGTAACGGCCACAGTAGTAACCACCTATGCGGCATTGAAGTCAGCCATTCAGAATACCAGCGTCAAGGTGATCCAGGTTAACGGAACCATCACCATTCCATCCGGCGGACGGATTTCCTTTCAGGACCAGAATGGAAAAACAATTTTCGGTTCATCAGGTGCTAAATTAGTTTCGGCTGACCAAACCAAGGATAATTCAGGGATTATGTATGTTAAAAGATGCAATAACATCATCATCAGAAATATCATTTTTGAGGGCCCTGGTGCTTATGATGTTGACGGACAAGACAATGTAACCGTTGATGCCTGCAATAACATCTGGGTTGATCACTGCGAGTTCAGGGATGGCGTGGATGGCAATTTTGACATCAAAAATATTTCAGATTATATCACGGTATCTTATTGCAAATTTTCTTATCTCAAACCACCAAAATCAGGCGGTTCGGGCGGATCAGATGATCACCGCTTCTCAAATCTGATCGGATCAAGCGATGGTGCCACTGCAGACAGAGGCCGCTTTCGGATCACATTTGTACGTTGCTGGTGGGCACAGGGCGCTGTAGCCAGGATGCCTCGTGTAAGATTTGGCAAAGTGCATATTGTAAATAATTTATTTAACAGTACGGTAAGTAAAAGCTGTATTCAGGCGGGATTTGAAGCCAATATTTTAGTGGAAGCAAACGCTTTTGAGAATGTGAAAAACCCAATTGATCTGATGGATAATACCTCAACAGCGGTTCAGGCAAAAAACAACCTTTTCACAGCTGTCACCGGAAATACTTCAGGTAATGGTGTAAATGCATTTACGCCACCTTACAGCCTGACTATACTAAATGCCTCCAGCGTAAAATCTAACGTAACGGCATCAAACGGCGCAGGGGCAACACTTACAGGCAATGTGTGTTCATCGCTGTAAAAAAATAATTAGGGCGAGGCTGCTATTGGAAGCCATTCGGTGAATGTAAAGTCATCCGATGAATACCGGGTTTACCGCTATTTATCGGATGATTTTTTAGCTTCATGCTAATGAATAATCTTAAAAACCAGTTCTTTTAATAATTCTCCGTCACTTACGTTTCCCGAACTGTCTAAACCCTTACTTTTTAAATCGTAAGCCCGCAACAGACCAATCACCTGAAAAACTTTTCCGGTATTATAATTTCTGGCAGCCACTTCATAATCCTTTACAAAAAATGGCGGAACTCCCAGTGCTGATGCAGCCTCAGCTTTATTGGGGATGTAATGGTATTTGAGCAGTTTGGTAAAATAACCACCCAGGTTGGCCAACACCATCACCGTTGGATTGGCTTTTGGATTACTGGCGAAATAGCTGATGATCTTATTGCATTTCAGCACATCACGTACGGCCAGTGCTTTTTGCAATTCGAAAACGTTGTATTCTTTGCTGATGCCTATATTTTTCTGAACCAGATCCGTATTAATGGTCACCTCTTTAGCAACATTCAGCATCAGCTTTTCAATCTCATTGGCAATCTTGGAGAGATCTGTACCCAAATATTCTGCCATTAAAACTGACGCCTGCTGGTCTATCTTATAGCCTTTATCTTTAATAAATTCCTCAATCCAGGGTACCAGTTTATAGTCACGAACAAGATCTGACTGAAAAATTAAACCCGATTTATGTATAGCCTTGTAAATCTTTTTCCGCTTATCAAAATTAGCATATTTAAATGCCAGTACGAGGATAGTACTAGGCAGTGGTTTTTCAAAATAGTTGAGTACAAATTCTGCCTCCTTGCTGTTTGCATCTTCTTTACCCCATTTTAAGTCCTGTGCTTCCTTTACAATCACCACCTGAAAGTCTGACATCATTGGGTAACGCTTTGCCGCACCTAAAACAGTAGCCATATCGGTATCTTTCCCATACAAAACCGTCTGGTTAAATCCTTTTTCAGCATCATTTAAAAGCTTGTCCTCAATATAATCCGTAATCTGATCAATATAATAGGATTCCTCACCATGCAATAAATACACAGGTTTAAATTTTCGGGCTTTTAAATCCTTGATAATTTCGGCAGCAGTCATGAGCCGTAAAATTACAACTTAGGATTTAGGAAACAGATAAATGTTTATAAATTAAAGATGTGAGATTTGAGACATTATACCATAGCCCAAAATTAACTAACTTTGAAGCTGCAATAATTGAATTGTTTTATTGTTGCATTGTTAAGAAACATACAACTGTTAACTGCAGACCAAAAATTGCCAACCGAAAATGTTCACGCCTACCCCGCTTAACCTCCCGTCTTATCCTTTTAAAATTACCAGGAAAGATGATGTCGTGTATATTTTTGATGAGCTGAGAAAGAAACACCTGGTATTAACCCCGGAAGAATGGGTTCGCCAGCATTTTATACAACAGCTGATCGCGGAGAAAAAATTTCCGAAGACACTGATCCAGATTGAAGGTGGTTTGATGTTAAATCAATTGCAAAAACGGAGTGATATTTTAGTGTATAACACGGCCGGTGAAAAACTGATGCTGATTGAATGCAAAGCCCCGAAAGTAAAAATTACGCAAGCAGTTTTTGAACAAGCATCGCGTTATAATTCTATTCATCAGGCAAAATGGATAGTTCTCACAAATGGTTTACAGCATGTTCATGCTAAAATGGATCTGAAGAAGGGCAGCTTTGCCTTCACACCAGAGATGCCGGATTACCAGGATTTGTAAGATAATTTAAAGCTTTCCTTAGCATGATTATTATGGCGGGGCGGAACGACAGCCCGCCCCCACTATTAGGGAAGCAACCTCCTTTTTGTAGATGCTTCGAAGGAGATTGCTTCAGCAGATGAAGAATCAGTTTCTCCATGACGGATTTTTTATTAAGATTACGCTAATCAAATTCAGGAAGACGATTTAACAAAAAAACCATTAAACAGCATATTCCTTTTTCCAAATTTGTTTGTTTCCGGAATAAATAGCCTCATTACACATGGCAACACAAATAGATGCCTGGGTACCAGTTTTTACATTAGATGCCGGCAGTTTACCGGTAATAACCGACTCATAAAATTCTTCCAAAGCATAATTGGTACCATCTATTGTTGGCTGATCTAAAATCGGGATTCCGCCATCAGTATTCACCACAATTTTTGATGCGCCGGTAACCCCGTCTACAATGCCCAATTCTTTTTTTGTTTCCGGTTCAGGATAAAAAATACCCGTATTGGTGAGTAAAGAAACCGAACCCTTGGTACCTTTGATTTTAAAAAGATAACCATCATGTGCATTCCCGCAGGTTGCCCCGAAATTTCCGATCATGCCGGCTTGCTGATAACGAAGCGTTGCCTGGATATTATCATAAGTTTCCCGCCCGTCTTTAAAAACATCAATTCCACCGGTTCCGGTAATTTCATCAGGCTGGGTTTCGAAAGCCCAGTTGATAAAATCAATCTGGTGTGAAAGCAGTTCAGCCGCCAGCCCGCCTGAATATTCCTTATACATACGCCAGTTAATCTGTCTCTCCAGTTTAGGATCATTTACTTTTCTCCGCCAGTTCCCGTTTCTGTCCCAACGGCAATCGACCTGTGATACCTTACCCAGATAACCGCTCCGGATCATATCCTTTACCCTGAAATACAAGGGCGAATACCGGTATTGATAACCTACCTGATAAACCTGTTTAGGATATTTTAACACCAGGTTCCGCAGTTCCAATGCCTGGGCAATGTTGTAGGTCATGGTTTTTTCAACATATACATGCTTTCCGGCCAGTACCGCATCTTTGGCAATTTTGAAATGCTCACTCAATGGTGTGGCAATAAAAACGGCTTCAATCTTTTGATTATCCAGAATCTGTCTGTAATCCTTAACAGCCTTTGCAGAGGAAGGCACATATTTTTTTGTTTCTTCCAAACGAAAATCAAGTACATCACAATAAGCTGCAATGTTAAATTTTAAAGGCATCGATTTAATAACAGATAGTACACCTTTGCCCCGGTCGCCACAACCAATCATGGCCACATTAATAATTTTATCGCGGTTCAGTGTCAGGCCGGCCAATACTTTTTCCGATCCCAGCACACCTGATCCCACCAATACCGACTTTTTTAAGAATGACCTGCGATGCATTACAACGTTTTGATTTTAATGGTCCTGAAATCCACTTTATTTCCATGATCCTGAAGCAGGATATGCCCTTTAGGTGCCTCTCCGAAATTTTCCCAGTCCTTATATTTACTGATGGCAACCAGCTTCCTAAATTCTTCTGAGCCACGCACATATTCTAAAACCTTTACGCCATTTAAATAATGTTCTACCTTTTTATCCGGATAAACCACTAACCTGGCATTGTTCCAGCTGCCAATCGGACGTAAATACCGGGCTTCTTTTTTAGCAGTAATCAAATCATATAAGGATGCTAAAGTTCTGTTTCCATCTCTTCCTAATTTTGCGTCAGGATGGAGTTCATCATCCAAAACCTGATATTCCAGACCAATAGCAGAGCCTTTACTTTTTTCATTTAAAGTCACAAAATACTTCAGTCCACTATTTGCACCAGGTGTAAGCCTGAATTCAAAAGACAGATCAAATGCCGCATATTCTGCTTTGGTGACGATATCACCACCATTGGTAGACTCTGCCCCACCTGATGGCTCCACACTGATAATGCCGTTTTCGATTTTCCATCCCTTTTCAGGAAAAGTAGTTTGATGTGCACCCACCCAGCCATTACTGCTTTTTCCGTCAAAAAGTAACTGATAACCTTCTGATTTTTCATAGGCCGATAAACTGTTGGGATTTAAATTAACGGTATAAATTCCTTTTGGAAAAGCTTTCGGTTTTAAGTTCTCTGTTTGAATGTTAATATTTTTGAAATAAACCTTTTTTCCATCATTTTCCAGATTATTGCCAATACTGTGCACCTGCAGACCAATAAAACCCGACTGATCCAATGTATCAATTACATAAGCAACCGGTTTGCCGTTAATCCAGGTTTTCGTTTCGTTACCAATGCATTCGATCCGGTAATGGTTAAATTCATTCTTTTTATACAGCGATCTGGCTGCCGGGTTCAGCTCCAGTGGATAAAGCCATAGTCTTCTGGCCTCATCATAAATACCGCCGGTCCAGGCACGTGCTGTAGGGTCTATTTCCACCTGCCTGCCATAAACCAATCCTTTGCCCCTGTTTCCTTCTGGTTTGATGTGGCTTCTGGTCTGGATGCCCGAATTGGTATTATCGCCTTCCAGCTTGACATCAAGTTCCAGAATAAAGTCACCAAATTCCTTTTCGGTGATCAGGAAAGAATTGGGGGTATCTTTGGTCATGATGCCTACAATCATCCCGTTCTCTGCCTTATAAGGCGCTGCACCGGCAACGGCCTTCCAGCCGGTTAAAGTTTTTCCATCAAACAAGGGTTTGTTTTTTTGCGCAGCGGCTGATAAACTGATAAAGGAAAGGGCTAAAATGCTGTATTTTTTAAGTGTTAACATGGTTGATTCAGGGGTTTTATCTTAGTGTCATTGCGAAGAATAATAATGAAGTGATCTTTCTTGCTGAAGAGATGACTTTGTTATTCGCCACGACTATATTTTAATATTTAAATACTTTTCCGTTTGCCATTACCTCTTGGCTGCCTTCATCAAAAACTGATTTTGCCCCGGTTCTAACCGCCGCGTTGGTCATGATGTTGGCAATGGAGTGTGAATAACCGGCTTCTACAGGCGCATTTGGTGTTTTACGGCTTCGTACGCACTCCATCCAATTCCGCATATGTCCTGATGTTAAGCTATCGCCACCCATATTGGCACCGGTTGCGGCTTTAATTTCAGTTTTAGACAAGTCGAATTCAGGTAAAAGATTGGCTTTCATTCCCATTGCTGCGGCTTCCTGTTTCCTTAGCCCACCCTTTGGTGATACTTTATTGGTCATGAGGTTTAACTCGCCTCCATTTGAATAGTAGACTTCACCCACATCGCCCACGCTATTTTGCATTCGTGAAGTAAACGTAACCTGAAAACCATCTTCTGAATCGGGTTGGCCATAATCAAACACCGCCACCATTGAATCCCAGTTTCTGCGGCCGTCTTTCCAGGTGTAAATGCCACCATTTGCCACCACGCTGCGTGGATGTTTTAAATTGGTAAACCAGTGCACGGTATCAATCTGGTGCGACATCCATTGCCCCGGCATTCCGGATGAATAAGGCCAGAATAACCGATACTCCAGGTATTTTCTTGGGTCAAAAGCTTCAGCAGGACGATTCAATAAAAAGCGTTTCCAGTCGGTATCTTCCTGTTTAAGCCTCGATACCAGATCAGGCCTTCTCCACCTGCCGGGCTGATTCACATTCCACACCAAATCCACCGCAGTGATAGGCCCGAATTTTCCATCCTGGATATACTTGGCTGCATTGGCATAATTTTCTCCGCTCCTGCGCTGAGAGCCCATCTGAACGATCCTGTCTGTTGCCTTTACCGCTTTAAGTGCAGCTTTCGCGTCATCCATGGTTTCAGCAAAGGGCTTTTCAACATAGGCATCGCAATTGGCTTTCACTGCCTCTATGGTATGCAAGGCATGTTGAAAATCGGCTGTACTGATGATCACCGCATCCAAATCCTTCATCGCATAAAGCTCATCATTATTGCGGCAAGCTTTAATATCATGCCCGAATTTTTCTTTTAAATGCGCAATTCCTAAATCCCTGCGGTAATTCCAGAGATCGGAAAGCCCGACCATATCGAAGTTTAATTCTTGGTGATGATTTAGGAAACAAGGCAGTAAAGTATCTTTAAAACGGTCAGAGAAACCAACCACACCCACACGAACACGATCGTTGGCACCAATAATTCGTCCGTAACTTTTAGCGCTCATCCCCATCGTGCCGGCATAGGTAGCCGCAGCAAAAATGGCCGATTGCCTGATAAATTTTCTTCTGGAGTTTTCCATACAATGTTAAATATTTAGCAAGTGTGTGTGATTAATGGGTATAAACGTCTTCAATTTGTTTGGTTAAATACTGAAAGCAAAATGCCATTTGCGCTGCAGAATAATTATTCCCTGCTTCAACGAATATGGGGCCTTTGTAATTTGCGGTTTTTAAGGCCCGCAAATAAGGCCTGAAATCATCGCCCTTGATGCCGGGTAAGGTACGCTCCGCCACTTCTGCTATTTCACAATGAACCAGTAAGTCTTTGGCGTCAACAATGCTTTGCGGTGATTCACCTTCCCGCTTCATATGGAAAATATCTGCATTGAGTCTAAAATTTGGATGATTAACCCGTCTGACTACTTCCGCAGCAGATTTTACGCTGGTCAGAAAATTGGTTTCTTTGCTTTGCAAGTTTTCAAGCGCGATTTTAATGTTATATTTTTTAGCGGTTGCTGCAATTTTTTTCCCTAATAAAACAAATTCTTTCTTTGCTTTATCAATATCATAATCATCGGGCAGCCTGCGTGCGGCACCACTCCCTAAAACAATTACGCTCACTTTTGCCTGCTGTGCCCTGAAAAATAAACTATCTACATAGCCCAATACCACCTGCTCCTGAACATCCGGACCAGCTATTTTCATTTTTCCTGGAAACATGACATTACACATATAGAGCTTACATTTGGCTTTTTTGATGAGTTCGAGATTTTGCTTAAATTTTTCTTCGGATAAGGACGGAGAGATCATTCTGCCCACCGATTCACCAAACAATTTAAAACCGGAGGCCGATGTTACACTATCCTTTTCTATGGGGGCCACAAGACCTAGTGGAATGAATGTTTGGTTAGCCGATTGAAAACTGAATATGACAGGCGCAAGAAAAAACAACAGGATTAAGTTTTTCAATCTCATTTTTGTTAAATTGATCATTCTGCTAACAAAATAATATAAAATTGCAGGTACTGATTTAAATTTGGTTAGAAAGCTAAAGCCTTTTAATGACCCCAATTTAAGACTTTTATAGCAGAGATTGGGAAAGCTTTTGGTAACATTTTAGAAACGGGCATTAAAGTAAGCATCTGCTCTGCTCCGGCTGCTGATTTTAGTTGGGCATTTTAGTAAAACGAAAAGCCCTTTAGAAATGATTTTCTAAAGGGCATATCTAAACCTGAGCGGTTTATTTTATCTATCCCAGCATGGCCAGGCTTTCTTCAATGATTTTAATTTTTGCTTCCGCATCAGCTTTTTTATTACGTTCATTCGCAATAATTTCTGGTTTCGCATTTTGTACGAAGCGTTCGTTGCTTAACTTCGCATCAACTGATTTTAGGAAACCCTGCAGATAAATCAAATCAGCATTTAGCCGGATGCGTTCTGCCGCTACATCAATATTTTCCGAAAGCGGAATAAAAAACTCATCCTTCCCCGCCATAAATGCTGTTGCGCCGGCAATTTTATCATTTACAATTTCAGCTTCAGCAACATTTCCAAGTTTGAAAACAATATTTAGCCATTTCTCATAGTCGATATCCGAATTCACTTTTAAACACAATGGCAATGCTTCTTTCGGAGAGATTTGTTTCTGGTTGCGTACATTTCTGATTTCGGCAATCACCGTTTTAATCACTTCCGCATCTTTCAGCAATTTCTCATCAATATGGCCACCTTTTGGATATTCAGCAACGATGCAGCAATCCAGTTCACCGCGTTCAGCAAACAAATCATCATGCCACAGTTCTTCGGTAATGAAAGGCATATTTGGGTGCAGTAATTTGATAATCTGTTCAAAGAAGGCAACAGTAGCCTGATAACTCTCCGCGTCTATGGGTTGCTGATAAGCCGGCTTAACCATTTCTAAATACCAGGCACAGAAATCATCCCAAACCAGTTTATAGGTGATCATTAAAGCTTCCGATAAACGGTATTGCTTAAAGTTGGCTTCTATCTCTACCAAAGCTTCGTTGAAACGATTTTCGAACCAGGAAATCGCCTGTGTATTGGGATTTTCTAAATTTTCATCCACTTCCCAGCCCTTTACCAGGCGGAAGGCATTCCATATTTTAGAGGCAAAATTGCGCCCCTGTTCGCAGTAGCTTTCATCAAACATTAAATCGTTACCTGCCGGTGATGACATTAACATCCCTACACGAACGGCATCGGCACCATATTTTTCAATCAGCCCAATCGGATCAGGAGAGTTACCTAATGATTTAGACATTTTGCGACCTAACTTATCGCGAACGATCCCCGTTAAGTACACATTGGTAAATGGTTTTTTACCCATAAACTCATGTCCGGCCATGATCATCCGGGCCACCCAAAAGAACAAAATTTCCGGGGCGGTAACCAGGTCATTGGTAGGATAATAGTAATTGATATCTTTATTTTCAGGATTTTTAAACCCGTCAAATACAGAAATCGGCCATAACCAGGAAGAAAACCAGGTATCCATGACATCTTCATCCTGTTTAATAAACGGCTCCAGCTGATGTTTAAAACCAGCCTTATCTGCTTCCACACCACCATCATCTAAATGCTTTTTCTTCCAGAACTCTTCTAAAGCTTCGTCTTTGGTTTTGGCAACCACCCAGTTTCCTTTGTCATCATACCAGGCCGGAATTTGTTGTCCCCACCAAAGCTGACGGGAAATATTCCAGTCGCGAACATTTTCCATCCAGTGGCGGTACGTATTTTCAAATTTATTCGGAATCAGGTTAACTTCGCCATTTAAAACATCATCCAATGCCGGCTGCGCCATTTCTTTCATCTTTACAAACCACTGCATGGAAAGTTTAGGCTCAATGGCAGCATCAGTACGCTCAGAAAAGCCTACCTGCGATTTATAATCTTCAACCTTATCCAGATGCCCTGCCTCTTCCAGCATTTTGGCAATCTTTTTACGGGCTACAAACCGGTCTTCACCTACCAGGATCACGGCCAGTTCATTTAAGGTACCATCATCATTTAAAATATCGGTAACCGGCAAATGGTGTTTTACACCCAGTTCGTAATCGTTTAAATCATGTGCCGGAGTAACTTTTAAGCAACCAGTACCAAATTCAATATCTACATAATCATCTTCAATTACTGGAATTTCATGATTAACCAGTGGAACAAAAACTTTTTTCCCTTTTAAATGTGTAAAACGCTCATCGTTAGGATTAATACAAATGGCCGCATCAGCCATAATCGTCTCCGGACGCGTAGTGGCAACAATCAGATAGTCGGGAGTCGACAGTCCTGAGTCTGAAGTCTTGTCATCAACAATGGTATAGCGAATGTAATACAGCTTTTGATTAACCTCCTTACGGATCACTTCCTCATCAGATACGGCAGTTTTACCAGCAGGATCCCAGTTAACCATACGGATGCCACGATAAATCCAGCCTTTTTTGTACAGATGGATAAACGAATCAATTACAGCCTCAGAAAGATCTTCTTCCATGGTAAAGCGTGTACGGTCCCAGTCGCAGCTTGCACCAAGTTTTTTCAGTTGCTCCAGGATAATGCCTCCGTATTTTTCTTTCCATTCCCAGGCATATTTTAAGAATTCCTCGCGTGAAAGGTCTTTTTTATCAATACCCTGTTCCCTTAACATGGCCACAACTTTCGCCTCGGTAGCAATAGATGCATGATCTGTTCCAGGAACCCAGCAGGCATTTTTGCCCTGCATACGTGCTTTACGAATCAGTACATCCTGAATCGTATTGTTCAGCATATGCCCCATGTGCAATACTCCAGTCACATTTGGTGGCGGAATGACGATGGTATAAGGCTCGCGTTCATCAGGCTCTGAATGAAAAAATTTTTTCGATAGCCAGTAGCTATACCATTTATCTTCTGTTTCTGCAGGATTATACTTAGTGGAAATGCTCATGAAAAATTAATATAAAAGCCCAAAAATAGCTAATTAAGCGCAAAGCTAAAAGATTAAAGCGGAAAGATAAATGCAGAAACTGAGTTACAGCGCATGATCTTCATTAAAAAATATTTCTTTACAAGTGAAATCGTTTAAAACAAGAATTGAAAACTTCATATTTAAATTCATTTTCTACTAGTTCAAATCATTATAACCTGCTTAAAATCTCAATAAAAATTAGAAATTTTGTAAATGAGTAAATTCAACTGGCATTCCGAAACCTTAACTGATCAAACGATAATTACGAAAGATTTTAAAAATACACAAAACGTAAGGCGTTATTTCCAGTCACATTTTGGAGAAAACTGGAAAAACAATCGAATCTTTATGAATTGGTTTAAAGAGAACGAAGGAAAGACATTAAAAGAAGCAGTTGATGAATTTAGAAAGCGAAATAATTAATTCTTATCGGATGAAAGGAAAATTAAGTGATTGCAATACAACATTACGATTAAATCTTTAGACTTCGGATTAATCCAAATCACTAAAAACATCATCCAATGCCAGTTCAAAGCCTGGTAAAACTGTTGAAGATACTTTTTCGCTCAGAGAATATATTTTTGAGGGTTGAAATTTGCCAAACTCATTTAAGGTATAGATCAAAATACTTTGATCACTTTGGCTCACCACCCAGTATTCTTTTACACCAAACTCCTGGTAAACCTGATATTTGTGTAATAACTCTACCTTGGTATTTCCTGGAGAAAGGATTTCTACAATTAAATCAGGTGCACCAACACAACCCCGCTCATCCAGTTTACTTTTATCGCAGACCACACAAATATCTGGCTGCAATACGGTAAGCACGTCTTTATCTTCTTTACTTTCCTTTGGAAATCGGACGTCGAAAGGTGCAGCATAAACTTTACACGATTTACTTTTTAAAAAATTAGCAATCGGATTGAAAATATTTCCGGAAATTTCCTGATGAACCCTTGAAGGCGCAGGACTCATCTTAAAGATCTTACCTCTAATGAGCTCTACCCGATCATGAAAAAGCCAGTTTAAATAATTCGCGTAGCTGTATGTTAATGATGCATCAATATCATTGAGTTCATGAACAGGCTCTTCATGTAAATCTGGATATGGAACAGGCTTATTCATAACCAAATATACTAAAATTTGTAGTATGCAAAAAAATAATGAAAGTGCTTTTCAGTTTTCTCCTGTTGTTTTTTAATGGGTTAATCCAGGTCGTGGAACACATCATCCAATTCGAGTTCAAAGCCTGGTAAAACTGTTGAAGTGACTCTTTCGCTTAAAGTAAATAGCTTAGAAGGTTCAAATTTACCTAAATCATTAAGGGTATAGATCAAAATACTTTGATCACTTTGGCTCACCACCCAGTATTCTTTTACACCAAACTCCTGGTAAACCTGATATTTATGCAATAACTCTACCTTGGTATTTCCGGGAGAAAGGATTTCTACAATCAAATCAGGTGCACCGATACAACCCCGATCGTCCAGCTTACTTTTATCGCAGACCACACAAATATCTGGCTGCAATACGGTAAAAACATCTTTATCTTGTTTACTTTCCTTTGGAAATCGGACGTCGAAAGGTGCAGCATAAACCTCACAAGATTTATTTTTTAAAAAATTCACCAATGGATTAGAAATCCTGATTGATATTTTTTGATGTATGCGTGATGGCGCAGGACTCATCTTAAAGATTTTACCTTTAATGAGCTCTACCCGATCATGAAAAAGCCAGTTTAAATAATTTGCATAACTATACGTTAATGATGCATCAATATCATTGAGTTCATGGACAGGCTCATCATGTAAATCCGGATATGGAACTGGCTTATTCATAACCAAATATACTAATTTTTATAGTAAATTAAAACTTCATTTTCTGAATCCTGACGGCATTTAAAATGGCCAGCAAAGCTACTCCAACATCCGCAAAAACAGCTTCCCACATGGTTGCAATACCACCTGCACCTAAAATTAACACCAATGCCTTAACTGCAAATGCCAATGTAATATTCTGAACAACTACATTTTTGGTTGCCTTACCAATTTTTATAGCAGTTACAATTTTTGAAGGCTGATCAGTCTGAATCACTACATCAGCCGTTTCAATAGCCGCATCACTACCCATTGCCCCCATAGCAATACCAATATCACTAATGGCCAAAACAGGTGTATCATTGATTCCATCGCCTACAAACGCCACTGTTCTGGTTTTATCTTTTTTAATTTCTTCCAGCCTGGCTACCTTATCTTCAGGAAGCAGATCACCATAAAAAGATTTTATACCTAAAAGGCCTGCTACATTTTTTACAATTGAAATTTTATCACCACTCAGCATCACCACCTGGTTTACGCCATTGGCGTAAAGTTGTTTGATCGCTTCGGCGGCATCTTCCTTAATTTCATCTGCAATCACAACATAGCCGGCATATTTTCCATCTACGGCCATCAGTACAATACTTTCTTCAATGGCTTTTATTTCCAAATCAAAAGCGATGTGATACTTCTCTAACAACCTAACATTCCCGGCCAAAACTTCACTTCCGTTTACCCGTCCTTTTAATCCCATTCCGGCAATTTCCTCAATGCTTTCTGCAGGGCGAATTTCTTTTGCACCGGCATAAGCTACTATTGCTTTAGCAATGGGATGCGTAGATTTTGCTTCCAGCGCCACTAAATAACTCAAAAAGTCTTCCTCAGCAAGGCTTGATTTTATTTTCTGAACCTGAAAAATCCCCTTAGTGAGGGTTCCGGTTTTATCCATCACCACCGTGTTTAATTTTGTAATCAGGTCCAGAAAATTAGAGCCTTTAAACAAAATCCCATGAGATGAGGCGGCACCAATACCACCGAAATAACCAAGCGGAATAGAAATAACCAATGCACAGGGACAGGAAATAACCAGAAAAACCAATGCACGATATAGCCAGGTCTGAAAATGATATTCGTTCCCTAAAATTAAAATAGGAATAAGCACCAAAGCAAGGGCTAAGAAGAAAACAATTGGGGTATAAACTTTCGCAAATTTTCTGATGAATAATTCGGTTTTTGCTTTGCGGGCGGTGGCATTCTGCACCATCTCTAAAATCCGTGAAAGTGCACTGTCAGCAAAAATTTTGGTAACGGTGATCTCAATTACCATGTCCAGATTCAGCATGCCGGCCAAAACGCTTTCCCCTTTATAAATGGTTTTTGGTTTGCTCTCCCCGGTTAATGCCGCCGTATTAAAGCTGCTTTTTTCGGTCAGCATTTTTCCATCCAAAGGAATCTTCTCCCCTGCTTTAATCTGAATGGTTTCGCCAACCAACACCTCCTCAGGATCAATGCTTTCATATTTTCCATTCCGAAACACATGTGCAATATCGGCACGAACATCCAGCAGGGCAGAAATATTTCTTTTTGCACGGTTTACCGCAGCCATTTGAAACAACTCACCTATGGTGTAGAAAAGCATAACGGTAACACCCTCGGGATATTCACCAATGGCAAAGGCACCGATGGTGGCGATAGACATGAGTGAAAACTCTGTAAAAAAATCCCCGGCTTTAAATGTTTCCCAAACCTCCCGTAAAACAGGAATGCCTACGGGCAAATAAGCCACGATGTACCAGTAAGGACGAATGATCTGAAAAGCCTCTACTTTAAAAAGGTTATCGAAAGCAATGCCGCTAAGCAACATCACCAGCGTAACAATAGCTGGCAGATAAGTCTTAAATGCAGAGGCATCGCCACCATGGTTATGGTCATGATCATCACCATCTTCAGGCAAGTGATCATGATCGTGGCGGGGTTTAGACTTGGCTTTACTACTACAGCAACTATCTTCATGATCGTGGATATGACTCATTATTATTCTATCTTGATGTTAATGCCTGCAAAAAAGATATGGGTAACAACAAACGATAATGTCTCGTAACCTCCATTTCATATCTTTCAACAACCGGCAACCAAATTTAGAGAAAATTAAATGCTTTATACTGAATCATTCTAGATAGTGTTTTTTTTGACAAGCACACAATAAATAATGTTAAAAAATGTTAATACTGTATTAAAGATTGAAAATCATGAAATCTATTAAAATCACATTTTCAGCATCCGAAATTATCCGACGTCTGGGTCTGGCAAAAATTTATTATTGGTTCAACAAGTAATATTCTTGGTATATTGTTTCAGGATTAATTAGTATTTCATAAATTTCGCAGTAATAACTAACTGATTAAAGCGAATGAAATACCAAAATCTGAAAACATATTTTGCCGCCCTGGGTATAGTTGCTGCCGGCCTTTCTGCCAATGCACAAACCACCAGAAAATTTATTGATCCGGCAAATATGGATTTATCTGTAAAACCAGGCGATGATTTTTACACCTATGCGAGTGGCAACTGGATTAAAAACAACCCTGTTCCGGCCAAAGAAACGAGATGGGGTTCTTTTAATGAACTTCGCGATTTCAATATCAATGCCGTAAAAACTTTAGTAGAAGATGCAGCCGCTGATAAATCTGCACCTGCGGGTTCAGTTAAACGCCGCGTGGGCGATTTTTTTGCCGCTGCTATGGATACTGTAGCCATTGAAAAGCTGGGCTATACGCCTATCAAGGCAGATCTGGAGAAAATCAACCAGATCAAAGATATTCAGGGCGTTCTTGACCAAGTGGCTTACATGCGGGTAAGTGGCATTGCTAGTCCGATGTTTGGTGTAGGCGTAGGGCAGGATCGCAAAAACGTGAGCAAATATATGGTAAACATCGGTCAGGGCGGTACCACTTTGCCAGATCGTGATTACTATCTGAAAGATGACACTAGAAGTGTTAAAATCCGTGAGGCTTACAACACTTATATGACTACCCTGTTTAGCTTAACCGGAAGTGATGTAGAAGCGGCAAAACAAAAGGCTGCTACCGTTTTCAAAATTGAAAAACAACTGGCAGAAGCACAAATGAGCCGGATGGAAATGCGTGATCCATATGCTACTTATAATAAACTTACCGTAAGCGACCTTAATAAAAAAACACCAGATATTAACTGGTCTGCCTTTTTACCAAAATTTCAAATTAAAGCGCAGGATACCGTTTTAGTCTCGTCACCTAAATTTTTAACCAGTTTAGATGGAATGCTTAAATCGGTTCCATTGGCAGATTGGAAAACTTATTTACAGTGGAATGTATTGAAAAATTCAGCAGGCAGCTTAAGTTCTCCATTTGTAAAAGCCAGTTTCGCATTTACACAGGCACAAACTGGACAGAAAGTACAGACCCCACGCTGGCAGCGCATGTCATCTCTAACAGATGGCACCATTGGTGAGCTTTTAGGTCAGCTTTATGTAGCGAAATATTTTAAACCGGAGGCAAAAGCCCGCATGGATGCCATGATTGTGAACCTGCGCAAGGCCTTCGAAATCAGAATTAACGGACTGGAATGGATGAGCGCAGAAACCAAGCAAAAAGCTTTGGAAAAACTTGCGGCATTTAAACCAAAAGTAGGTTATACCACCAAGTGGGAAACTTATACCGGCTTAGATATTAAAAGAGATACTTATTTCCAGAATTTACGCAATGCAAGCATCTGGAGTTATAATGAAAATATCAACAGATTAGGGAAGCCAGTTGACCGTAACCGTTTCGGGATGACACCTCCTACAGTTAATGCTTCCTATAGCCCTACCATGAATGATATTACTTTCCCGGCAGGAATTTTACAGTTTCCATTTTTCGATCCTAATGCTGACGATGCTGTAAATTATGGTGGAATTGGTGCCGTAATCGGACACGAGATGAGCCACGGTTTTGATGATAGCGGAAGCCAGTATGATGCTCAGGGTAACCTGAAAAACTGGTGGACTGCTGAAGACAAGGCTAAATTTGATGCAAAAACCAAAGCATTGGGCGAGCAGTTTGATGCTTATACGGTTTTAGACACTGTTCATGTAATCGGTAAATTAACCATGGGTGAAAACATTGGCGATTTAGGCGGCTTGAACGCTGCTTATACAGCCTTTAAAATGACCAAACAAGGTCAGGGCAATGAGAAAATTGATGGGTTTACGCCAGATCAGCGTTTCTTCCTTTCATGGGCGCAGGTTTGGAGAGGTAACATCTTACCTGAAACTGCAGCACAGCTGATCAAAACAGACCCGCATTCACCTGGTCCTTACCGTACCATTGGTGCACCAGTTAACATGGATGCCTGGTACACGGCGTTTGACGTAAAACCTGGTGATAAATTATATAAAAAACCAGAAGACAGAATCAGAATGTGGTAAATTCAGGTGAAGAGCTGAAAGGTAGAAAACCTAAGGCTATCCCTCATTTGAACTAAAACGATCCACACTATTCATTCATATATTATTGCGAACGCTCCTACAATTATGGGAGCGTTTCGCTTTATTATTCATGGAGATTTAATTTAGGTAAAACTAAAATCCATGAGAATCATTATATCTTTGATAAAATAAATGCATCCATCTTCAACCATGAAAGGTAAAATCAAATTAGTTTCATTAATCGCTTTAAGCCTGTTCTCATTTAATCTTTCCGCTCAAAATAAATTGATCAGTTTAGACAAACTCATTAATAAAACTGACCCTGCCTGGCCATTGGTTCAAAAGTGGATTGATTCTGCTAAAAATAAAGTGGAAGTTTTGCCTGTTGATTCATCCAAAGCGAAAGAAGTATTGTATAATGCACAGATGACGACATATGCTACGCTCGGATCAGTCATTTACAACACTGGCGGTATTATGGTAGATAATGGCTGGATCAGGATCATGGGTTCAGGCAGCGAAAGGTTAACACGCAACATTGCCGAATGGAATAAAGGGAAAACCATTAAAGAATACGGAGACAACGTTCCCTATCTGTTAATTGCAGATGATGCCGTAGGTGGTTTCTTCGCTATTAATTATGGTGGCTTAGGCCCTGATGTTAAAAACGTATATTACCTGGAACCCAATACGCTAACCTGGCAGCCACTTGGTGCCGGCTACGGTGAATTTCTGATTTTTTGCTTCGATAGTGACCTTTCTAAATTTTATAAAGGTTTACGCTGGAGCTCCTGGGATCAGTTTATTGGCAACTTAGCCGATACCAAAACTTACAGCTTCAGGCCTTATCTGTGGGAACAAGGCACGGATATTGAAAAGTGCACCAGAAAACTCGTAGGAATTGAAGAAATGTACAATTTCAATATTATGAAATCTAAAGAGTTGAATGCAGATAAAGGAATAAAGAAAGACGAAACGAAGAAAGACGCAGCGAAGCAATAAACTTGATCCCTATTGCGATGAAATAAAATTAAAAACCATTGAACATGCCATCAACTTTATCCTTTTCAAGAAGGCATGCACACTGGTTACATCAGGGCACTTAAAAAGCGGGTTTAAGTTAACTATATTTTGCCTGCGTTTTCTTGGGCAGCTTAGCCAAAACCATCGCACGTGAATCGGCAACCCTCGCTTTTAGTTCCTGATCATTAAAAACCTCCAGATTTTCAACCATAATCCACTGTCTTTTTGCCAGATGATAAGCTTGAGCAATTCCATCTCTTGCTGTTAATTCATCGAAATCTTCGGGGTTGCATTTAATCGAAAACCGGCATCCCTCATCAATGGCAATGATGATGTAGATTTTTTCTTCGATCATAAAACACAAATGATCCCATTTCATTCCCTCAGTTGTACCAGGCAAACTTAAGCAGTATTCTCTAAAAGATTCAATGTTCATGGGGTGATTAGGTGATTAGGTGATTAGGTGATTAGGTGATTAGGTGATTAGGTGATTAGGTGATTAGGTGAAACTAGAATAGAAAGTACTATGTTTGCATGATCATAAATTTTTGATTTACGAAAATAATAAATTTTGAACTATTATCTTAAACTCGTTAATCCACATCATCCAAACCATGAATATTATCACCCCAACTGCCGACGGTTCAAACACCCTCTACAATGAAACCATCGGCGAACATTACCATAGCAAACATGGCGCTTTGCAAGAAAGTAAACATGTTTTTATTGATGCCGGATTAAGATTTGCTTCAGCAGGAAAATCAGCTATTTCCATTCTGGAAGTTGGTTTTGGAACAGGTTTAAACTTTATCTTAAGTTATGATTATTGCACGCAGCACAATATTGATTTAGGTTACACGAGTATTGAAGCTTTTCCACTTACCAGTGACGTCATTAATCAGACGGGTTATTCGGCATTTGTTCCATCAGAAATCTGGGATAGCTTTATTAAAAGTTATGATGAGGCATTAGAAACACCAAAAATTCTATCTGAATACTGTATGCTTGAAATTCCACATACAACACTGGATAACTTTACCACAGAAAAAAGATTTGACCTGATTTATTATGATGCCTTCTCCGTACAGCACCAGCCAGAAATGTGGACAAATGAAATCATTGCGCATGCCTGTAATTTCTTAAAGCCTGGCGGTGTTTTCGTTACCTATGCCATTACAGGAAACCTGAAACGTGCGGTTAAAGCAGCTGGTTTCAATATCGAAAAACTTCCTGGTGCACCCGGTAAACGTGAAATGCTTCGGGCAATAAAAATCTGACAAAAAGGAGATGGCATGCCAAAACCTCCTTTCTATTCGTTTGTTAATTTATAAAAACAAATATCATGGAAAAAAGAATATTAGGTAAAACAGATTTAAATATTGCGCCCATTGTATTTGGAGGAAACGTTTTTGGCTGGACCATCAACGAACAGCAATCATTTGAGATACTGGATCATTTTGTAGATAACGGCTTCAACTTTATCGACACGGCTGATGTATATTCACGCTGGGTACCTGAAAATAAAGGAGGAGAATCAGAGACAATTATAGGCAACTGGCTGAAAAAACGCAATCAACGCCATGATGTAGTTATTGCCACAAAAGTAGGTTCAGACATGGGGCAAGGCAAGTCTTTAAGAAAAGATTATATCATCAATGAAGTTGAACATTCGCTTTCCCGACTGCAAACGGATTATATTGATTTATACTTTTCACATTTTGATGATGAAAGCACACCTGTTGAAGAAACGCTGAGTGCTTACGAAACCTTAATCAGGGATGGAAAAGTACGTTGGATTGGCGCATCTAACTTTTCTGCAGAAAGGTTGAAAGAATCCCTGCTTTTCTCTGCGCAACATCATCTTCCACGTTACGAAGTTTATCAGCCCGGATATAATTTATTTGACCGGGCAGAATTTGAACGCGATCATGAAAAGATCTGCCTGGAAAATGACTTAGGTGTTATCACTTACTATTCTTTGGCCAGTGGTTTCCTCACCGGAAAGTACCGCGATGAAGAAGACTTAAAGAAAAGCCAGCGTGGTGGCGGCGTCAGGAAATTCTTAAATGAAAGAGGCTTTAAAATTCTGGATGCATTGGATCAGGTAGCAGATAAATACCACACAGAGCAGGCATCCGTGGCTTTGGCCTGGCTTATCCATCATCCTTCCATCACTGCACCTATTGCCAGTGTAACGGATCTGAATCAGTTAAAATCTTTTACCTCAGCAGCCAATCTGAAGTTGATGCCTGAGGATATTTCCCTGCTGAACAAGGCAAGTGTTTATTAATAAATAATCCTTTATATTTAAATGCCCGATTAATCAAAACAATTAATCGGGCATTTTGTATTAAACTGAATTTAAAACACGATGAAAGAAAAACTTACCTTTCTGCCTAAGCTGGCCCTGGTACTCTTTTGCCTGATCAGCCTAACCTATATTGCGATTTTGGGACAATCGCTTCTGGCACCTCTACTTTTTTCTTTCCTGATGGCTATCCTCCTGCTTCCGGTTGGTCATTTTTTAGAACATAAGTTCAGGCTTAAAAGAGGTTTGGCTACTGTAGTGGCCGTAATTCTGATGATTGCCGTTATTAGCGGGATTATTTATTTCTTTGGAAATCAATTAAGTGATTTGTGGGCAGACTGGCCTTTACTTAAACAAAAGGCCAATGTTTCTTTTCATGAATTGCAGCATTGGATTTCCACCACTTTTCACGTGAATACAGAAAAGCAACTGGCTTATCTGAATGACAGTACAGAAAAAGCACTGGCCACCAGCGCAACGATTGTAGCCACTACACTGGCTACTTTATCTTCTACCCTGCTCTTTTTAGGCTTTACCTTATTATTTACCTTTTTCATTTTAAATTACCGCAGGGTATTGTTTACTTTTCTGACCTCGGTTTTTAAAGAAGAACACAAGGAAAAAGTAACTGAAATTGTAAGTCAGATTCAATACATCATCAAAAAATACATCATTGGTTTGTTTTTGCAAATGCTTATTGTAACCGTTTTGATGATTGCCATTTTAAGTTTATTAGGCGTTAAATATGCAGTTCTATTGGGCTTAGTGGCAGGCATATTCAATGTTGTTCCCTATTTGGGCATCTTTTTTGCCTTGCTGGTCAGCTGTTTAATCACCTTCGCCACAGCAGGTGCAGGTAAAGTTTTACTGGTTTTAATTGCATTTATCGGCGTCCATGCCATCGATGGTAACATCCTGATGCCATTGGTTGTAGGATCCAAAGTAAAAATCAATGCCCTTTTTGCTTTTCTTGGTATCATTGTGGGCGAGATGATCTGGGGTATCTCCGGCATGTTTTTATGTATTCCATACCTGGCCATGTTAAAGATTATATTTGACCGGGTAGACAACCTCAAGGCCTGGGGAATTTTAATGGGTGAAGAGCATAAGCCTGAAAAGAAAAAGCGCGTGTATCAAATCACAAAAAAGATTAAGCTAGAGGAAAAAGATTAATTGTCAAACTTACTTGAATGAAACCCTTATTTGTTTTAATAGTGGTATACGTGGCCATATTAGCATTTAATGGCCATGCCACCTTCGATAAAGGAAATATTTTTGCAGGAAATATCGCTATGTCGGTCATGCTGCTCTTTACGGCTATCGGGCATTTTAAATTTAAAACGGCTATGGCCGCCATGATTCCGCTATTTATCCCGAAAAAAGTAGAAATCGTGATATTTACAGGCGTGCTGGAAATTTTATTTGCCATTGGTTTAAGTGTAGAAAGTACCCGCCATTACACAGGCATCGCACTAGTCATATTTTTGTTCACCATTCTGCCAGCCAATATTTATGCAGCTAAAAACCGGATTAATTACGAAAATTTATTTAAGTCTGGCCCAGGGATTAAATATTTATGGTTTAGAATTCCATTTCAATTTTTCTTAATCGCCTGGGTTTGGTACTTTAGCATCAGATAAAAACCAATATGCCAAATCATCCCATTCCTGCAACGGCTAATACACCGGCCGATGCCTTCGACAGATTACTTACCGTACTGGATACACTGCGTACACAATGCCCCTGGGATAAGAAACAGACCATGGAAACCTTACGTCATTTAACAATAGAAGAAACCTATGAATTAAGTGATGCCATTTTAGAAGGTGACCTGGATGAAATTAAAAAAGAGCTGGGTGATGTGATGATGCACCTGGTTTTCTATTCACGTATTGCATCAGAAACCGGTGCCTTTAACATTACTGACGTTTTAAATGGGGTTTGTGATAAATTGGTGAATCGCCATCCGCATATTTATGGTGATGTTGAGGTACAGAATGAGGAGGATGTAAAACGCAATTGGGAACAAATTAAGCTGAAAGAGGGAAATAAATCTGTCCTCGCGGGTGTTCCGGCTTCACTTCCTGCTTTGGTAAAAGCTTCACGTATTCAGGAAAAAGCACGCGGAGTAGGTTTTGACTGGGAAGATAAAAACCAGGTATGGGAAAAAGTAGAAGAAGAACTTCAGGAATTTAAGGCAGAATTTAATGTAACCGATCACACGGCAATAGATATTGAAAAGGCTGAATCAGAATTTGGTGATGTACTTTTTTCCCTCATTAATTATGCCCGGTTTATAAACATCAATCCGGAAAATGCCCTGGAGAAAACCAATAAAAAATTCATTAAACGCTTTCAGTATCTGGAAAATAAAGCCAAAGAAAATGGTAAAGCTTTGGCCGAAATGACACTTGCTGAGATGGACATTTATTGGAATGAAGCGAAGAAATTATAGATATGAATCCTGAATTTAATGATCATCCAACACCTGGAAACCTGGTGAATATTATCACTTTCAATGTTACAGATACGAAAAGCCTAGATGGTGGCATTGTTCCATGGGTGAATATATTGCGTGCAAATGAGGAGATTCTGAACCTGGCAGATGCGGATGAAATTGTAATTCCTGAACATGATATTGCAATTTCTATAGATTATCCGCTTCAACATCCTGAGACTTTTCATTTGTACTCATCCATCGGTTTTTCCAGAAAATTATTGTTAATCGAAATCCGTGAGAAGTTTCTGGAACTTTCAGATCAGGAAAATGAATCTTTCAAGGGCCATAATGTAGATCTGGTGGCTTTAGACGTTTACAAAACAGCTACCGGAAAAATTGAAATTACTTTAGATATAGACGCTTAAATATTCAGCATTACGCTTATCAATAAAGATGAAATTTTTCTACTACACCTTTCTGATCATCATTTTACCGATCAGCCATGTTAAAGCTTCGTTGCTCCAAGACTCCGTTCCCATCCATGATACTTTCACCATAACAGCAGAGAAGATTGGAGAAACCAGAACCATTAATGTTTGGGTTCCTGAAAGCTATACTAAAAAAAAGGATTACCTCCCGGTGATGTACATGGCAGACGGTGGTATAAAGGAAGATTTTCTGCATATAGCGGAAACATTTGCCAAACTGATCAAAGCCAAAAGTATACCCCCAACTATTCTTGTTGGGATTGAAAACACACAGAGAAGAAGAGACCTGACCGGTTTTACAGAGGTTGCAGAAGATAAAACGATTGCACCTGTCGTAGGTGGTGCTGAAAAATTCAGGGCCTTTATTCAGGATGAGCTTTTTCCTGAAATCGCTAAACGATATCGCATATCCCGCAAAAGAGGAATAATGGGTGAATCGCTTGCCGGCTTATTTGTGATGGAAACATTAATGCTTAAACCTGAAATGTTTGATAACTATATTGCCTTTGATCCTTCATTCTGGTGGAATAACCAATACCTGATCAGGATGGCAGACAGTCGTTTAAGCAAATTAACACGGCCTGAAAAAAGGTTATGGTTTGCAGGCTCAAGCACGAAAGGCATTGCTGAAAATACGCGAAAGTTGGCGGTTTTGTTAAAGGCTGAAAATTACAGGCACCTGAAATGGCATTATGCTGATGAACCCGATGAACAGCATGATAGCATTTTTAAAGCAACCAAATCGCAGGCTATTCAATGGACATTAGGAGAAAAATAACTGAAGATCTATTTAATAGAAAATTCCATCAACATAATACCATTTCCCATCTTCTAATTTGAAGCTTGATTTTTCATGAAGCACGGCTGTTTGAAACCTTTTATTGAGATAGAAAGCTTTAAATTCTACAGTAGTAGAATCAGCTGCAATAATTTCCAGTTTCACCCATTTGGTATTTTTTGCACTTTTCAGATAGGAATCTCTTAAATTCCCTTTACGTTTACTGAAGTGTGTCGTTTCAAAAAGATAATCTGCATCAGCCAATACAAAAGCAGCATATCTCGAACGCATTAAAGCCGTTACGGTGGGTGCCGCAACAGCCCTGAGATGATAAGGCTGACAACAGTTTATGTAATCCAGGCCACTACTGCAAGGGCATTTTATAACATTCATAACTTAATGTGAATTGCAAAATTAGGATTTTAATACCTGCTCTGATAAAATTTGATTAAAATTGCAATGTAAAAATGAGATATTTCTTCCATATTGCCTACCAGGGACAACACTATAATGGGTGGCAAAAACAGCCGGGTGCCATTAGTGTACAAGAGGTAATTGAAAAGGCACTGCTGAAAATTTTCAAAACCCCTATCGCCATAATTGGTTGTGGAAGAACGGATGCCCATGTACATGCCAGTCAGTTTTTCTTTCATGCAGATATTCAACAGGAATTTGAATTTGATCTGGCCTATCGTCTGAATAAAGCCTTACCACAAAACATTGCCATTTTTCATATTTTTAAAATGGAAGGTTTGCCGCATGCCCGTTTTGATGCCGTTCAGCGTAGATATGATTATTTTATCCACACGTACAAAGATCCTTTCCTGGCTAATCAGAGTTCTCTTTATTTAGAATCAAACCTTGACTTGCTCAGCATGAAAAAGGCGGTTAGTTTATTACCAATTTATAAGGATTACCGGGCTTTTTGTACCCAGCCGAATAAATACGAACATACCATTTGCAACGTGATGGAGGCAGATTTATTCATGAACGCAAAGGGCGATCGCATTCGGTTTCATATTGCAAGCAACCGTTTCCTGAGCAAAATGATTAGAATCTTGATGGGTAAATTACTCCGAATTGGCAAAGGTGAATTGAGTCTGGATGAATTCGAAAGTCTTTTAATCAACCTGGAAACACCTAAAACATTAAATCCGGCACATCCCACCGGCTTATACCTCTCGAAGGTTACTTATCCCTATTTAAATTTAGAGCCGAGAACAACGTTTCTTACCGCTATGCAGGGAACAGATTGGAAATCAATTTAGTTCTTGCATTTATCGTTGCCAATTTATTTTAATAGCGCCTGATAAATAAAAAACCCTCTCCAAGTTTTAACTTGAAGAGGGTTTTATCAGTTTTATTTCTAAGCTTTCAGCTCTTGTTAAGCGTCAATCTTTGCATATTTTGCATTGCGCTCAATAAATTCTCTGCGTGGGGCCACTTCATCGCCCATCAACATAGAGAAAGTATGATCACACTCTGCAGCACTTTCAATGGTGGCCTGCAACAAGGTACGCGTAGCCGGATTCAAAGTGGTATCCCAAAGTTGTTCGGCATTCATTTCACCCAAACCTTTATAGCGTTGAATGTGCACACTATCTTCTTTACCTGCACCTTTTAAACGCTGTACAGCCGCATCACGTTGTATGTCATTCCAGCAATATTCAAATTCTTTACCTTTTTTAACCTGATAAAGCGGTGGTGATGCAATATAAACATAACCGGCTTCAATCAAAGCCCTCATATAACGGTAGAAGAATGTTAAAATCAGGGTGGTGATGTGTGATCCGTCGATATCCGCATCCGTCATGATCACGATTTTGTGGTAACGCAGTTTCGTTAAGTTCAAAGCCTTATCATCTTCTGGCGTACCAATGCTCACACCAATGGCCGTGAACATATTCTTAATCTCATCGTTTTCGTAGATTTTGTGCTCCATAGCCTTCTCTACGTTCAAAATTTTACCCTTTAGCGGTAAAATGGCCTGAATGTTTCTATCTCTGCCTTGTTTAGCGGTACCACCCGCCGAGTCACCCTCTACCAGGTAAATTTCACATTTTACAGGATCACTGTCTGAGCAATCGGCAAGTTTACCTGGCAAGCCAGAACCACCCATTACGCTCTTACGCTGAACCATCTCGCGGGCTTTACGTGCCGCAGCACGAGCCGTTGCCGCTAAAATCACCTTGTTAACAATCATTTTAGCTTCCTTCGGATTTTCTTCCAGATAAGCACCCAATGCCTCACCAACAGCAATATCTACAGCACCCATCACCTCACTGTTACCCAGTTTGGTTTTAGTTTGCCCTTCAAACTGCGGCTCCTGCACTTTTACAGAAACGACAGCTGTTAACCCTTCTCTAAAGTCATCGCCGGTAATTTCCATTTTCAGGTTCTTTAACAAACCTGATTTATCTGCATAACTTTTTAAAGTACGGGTTAAACCCCTACGGAAACCAGCAATATGTGTTCCGCCCTCATGTGTATTAATGTTGTTTACATAAGAGTGCACATTTTCTGAATAACTGTCGTTATACTGGAAAGCCAGTTCAACCGGAACCCCGTTTTTAATGCCATCGATATAAATCGGTTCCGGTAAGAATGAAGCTCTTGTTCCATCTAAAAAGGAAACAAATTCTTTTAAACCTCCTTCAGATTGAAAAACTTCTGATAAGAATGTGCCGTCTTCCAAAGCTTCACGCTCATCCGTTAAGGTTAATTTTATTCCTTTATTTAAGAATGCCAGCTCGCGTAAACGACTGGCTAAAGTATCGTATTTGTATTCAGTTGTCTGGGTAAAAATAGTTGGATCCGGACTAAAAGTTACAATCGTACCCCGTTTATCAGTTGTTCCAACTTCTTTAACGTCATACTGCGGAACACCAATTTTATATTCCTGCATCCAGATTTTACCTTCACGGTGTACTTCGGCTTTTAAGTCGGTAGATAATGCATTCACACAACTTACCCCCACACCGTGTAAACCACCGGAAACTTTGTAGGTATCTTTATCAAATTTACCACCCGCATGCAAAACCGTCATTACGATTTCCAACGCCGATTTATTTTCTTTTGTATTAATTCCTGTAGGAATACCACGACCATTATCTTCAACCCGGATGGCATTTCCTTCTAAAATTCTAACGTCGATTGTATCTGCATGACCGGCTAAAGCCTCATCAATAGAGTTATCCACAACCTCGTAAACCAAGTGGTGTAAACCCTTCACACCCGTATCACCTATATACATCGAAGGGCGCTTCCGCACCGCTTCCAAACCTTCTAAAACCTGTATATTATCTGCCGAATAATTTGACTTTAAATCCTGTTCTTCGCTCATATTTTATTTAAAAACTATAAGTATCAAAAATACGGAATATTTGGCATTTAAACTAATATGTGGATAAATGTACCCGCAGTTAAAAAAGGTTTTATGAACCCATATATCCCCCACAGATAATGAAGATGAGCATTGTGGCAGATTATTTCTGCTGTTTCAACTGGAAAACATTTCCTTCCGGATCTACCCCGTCACATAACCAATAATCATAAGCATCAAAAGTTTTAACCTCCCTCATCTCCACACCCTGATCCATCAAATGAGTTCGGAGTAAATGAATATCCTGATCAATGTTAAAAACAATTTTTGTATTGCTGTCAAACTTAAATGCGCCTTTACTTTTATCCAGGTAATCTGCTCCGATTTGATGAAGACCTATTTTACCATCTCCAGCAGAAAGCAGTGCCCAGGTAGATTCGAATGCTTCTACCACTTCAAAACCAAAAATAGCAGAATAAAAGGTCTTTAAATTTTCTACATCCTGTACATAGAATATGATGGTATCCAGGTTAAATGTTGTTTTCATACGGTATACTCAGCTTTGTAATATGGAAAGATTTATAAAATTGCGTGTTAACTAACTTAGCGTTGCGCCCTTGTTGCTTTGTCAAAGGTGAAAACCAAATTTTTCTGATCAATTTTATTTAACGGAATTTCGATGGTTTTGACGCCTTTAACTGTGGTGAAATAAACTTCTGACTTTACTTCCGACCCCTTATCAAGTCCATCTTCAAATAGGGCAATTCCAAACAGGTTTGGATCTGTCTTAGACGTAGCAGTAATACTAACCGTACCTAAATCATACTGACCGTTATTTTTTAAAGTGACTACCCCATTCTTATAAGTATAAGTTAATCCTTTTACGGTAGCCAAATAGGTTTTGTTTTTACTGGTTACAGCCTTATAGGTTTGTGCCTGCACAGAAATGCCCACTCCCAGCGCAATCAAAAAGGTGAAGAATGTTTTCATTGTTTTTTATTTAAAGTAAAGCTAAGAATATATCCATAAATCCAAATGTGCAACATCATAAATATTTTCTTTAATCTACTTATCACTAGCCGTTAACAGATTTTAAGCACTAACCTATGCTTTAATTCCGCCTCAAATTTCAGCTCTCATTAAAAAATAATTTTAGCCGCCATATGCCAGGTAATTTTAGCTTCAACCAAGCACCTAAATGCAGTAAAAGCGAACTCGCACTGCTGCCTTTTAAAGTTGATAAGCAACATAAAGCAATTAGCTGAAACAGGAAAAACATACCTGCTTTCCAAATCATCTTTAGCCATTAATTTAATTCGGCTGGCCCTATACATAACTCTTAATTGCATTTAAAAACTAATTTCTATAAGTTTGTTAAAATTTATTAAACAATAATGGAAAGAAAAACCTTTAAAACCTTTGGTTTATTTGCTACAGCTGCTTTAATCACAGCATTTTCTGCATGCCAAAACAAAGACACTAAAACCACTGAAACTAAAAAGACAGATAGCACTACTGCAGCAGTTTCTGTTAACGAAAAAATAGTATTTGTTAACCAGGATTCTTTATTAACCAAGTACGAATATTATAAAGACCTTAAAAATAAATTTGAGAAAAAAACCAAAGATGCGCAGTCAGACCTGCAATCAAAACAACAAGCATACCAACGTGAAGTAACGCAATACCAACAGTCTGCAGGTACACTTTCAGCTGATCAGCGCAAAACTACTGAGGAGCGTTTAGGCAGAAAAGGTCAGGAGTTACAGGCTTATCAGCAAAATGCTGGCGGTGCTTTACAAAATGAGCAGGCTGTAGAAACTGAAAAACTTTATGATAAAGTAGCAGGTTACTTAAAAACCTACTCGAAAGAAAAAGGTTATAAAATGGTGTTAACTTACTCCAAAGGTAACAGTGCAATTCTTTTTGCAGATGAATCTCTTGATATTACTTCTGATGTAATTAAAGGATTGAATGCCGAATACACTAAAAAATAATTACTAATATATCTAATAAAAAATGCTCCGGGTAATCGGGGCATTTTTTTTGTGTCATCATTTAATATGGAGAATCAAAAACACGAAGAATTTATGAAGATGGCCATTGCGTTATCTGTTGAAAATGTAACAGAAAATATTGGCGGGCCGTTTGGTGCTGTTATTGTAAAAGATGGAAAATTTATTGCAGGCTCAGCCAATAAAGTGACGTCAACCAATGATCCAACTGCACATGCCGAGGTTTCTGCCATTCGTTTGGCTTGTGCTCAACTCAATACTTTTGATTTGGGTGGCTGTGTCATTTATACCAGTTGCGAACCTTGCCCCATGTGTTTAGGTGCCATTTACTGGGCAAAAATTGACACTATTTATTATGCTAACACCAAAACTGACGCCGAAAATATCGGTTTTAGCGACAAATTTATCTATGAAGAACTGGATAAGCCAATGGAAAAAAGATCATTACCATTGGTTCAAATGATGCGCAACGAAGCTTTAAAGGCATTTAAACTTTGGGAAACTTCCCCTTTGAGCATCAAATATTAACGTGATACAGAAACAATTCGCGCCAGTTAATGTCTGAATATTAAATATAGCCCATGACTTACGAACAAAAGATAACCAGTGAACTGGATTTTTGGAAATTTAAAACTTTACAGAAATCTTCATTTTTGAATAAAGTTACGGATACCGTTCAGAAGAGGATCAACAGCTATATTCCGGATAAAATTCATAATGCCATTACCATGGCTATAAAACAGATGGTGAAGGCAGTGCTTTTTGGATCAACTTTTACAACCGCAAAGCCTGTTACCGATTTAACACTGATGCACCGTGAGGCCTTAATTAATAAGAAAATAGACACCTACAAAAAAACCGGTGCTGCCGAAGGTGGCATTACCGGTGCAGGTGGCTTTTTAATGAGTCTGGCTGATTTCCCTTTGCTGTTGGGTATTAAAATGAAAATGCTTTTTGATATTGCTGCCTTGTATGGCTACGATGTGAAAGATTACCGTGAACGACTGTACATTCTGCACATCTTTCAACTGGCTTTTTCCAGTAAGGAAGAAAGTAAGAACATATTTTTGAAAATGCAGGACTGGGACGATAAAGCGCATCAATTACCCACAAATATCGATGAATTTGACTGGCTTACCTTCCAACAGCAATATCGTGACTATATTGATCTGGCGAAACTGGCGCAGATGTTACCCTTTATTGGTGCCGCAGTTGGAGCAGTTGCAAATTATAAACTGATCGAGAAACTGGGCAAAACTGCCATGATGAGTTATCGCATGCGTTATTTTAATCTTCAGTCTATAACTTTAAGTCATGAGCCAACCAGCAATTTCAAAATCACAAAAGGGAATTGATTTCCCTAGTCTCATGCCTATGAACTTCGGACTCCAGACTGATGGATAACTAATCTTCTTCTTCAAACATTCCGCTGATCAGATCATCGGTCTCACGCCTATCCTTTTTTGTCGGACGGCCCGCACCACGATCACGCTTTAAGCTAGGCGCATGAAAGGCAGATTTAAAAGCATGGGTTTCTTCAACCGGAGTTAAATCTTTGTACTTGGTTAAAGCTGTCGGAGAATCTGTTCTGTTATAAGAAAAGTCTACCACCTCAATTACTTTTTTTTCTATTCCTTTTGATACCTGATAAACATCGCCGATTTTAACAATCGCTGATGGTTTGATATTTTGCCCTTTCAGTTTTACGCGCCCTGCCTTACACGCATCTGTAGCCAGACTTCGGGTTTTGAACAACCTGATCGCCCATAAATATTTATCAATTCTAAGTTTCTCTGTTTCTGCCATAAAATTCAAAAATACGGTAAAATTGTTAAATTGCTTTATTGTTAAATCCTTACCGGTAACAACCTCTAAAATCTTTTTCCCTGGGCAGCAATTCCAACAATCTGACAATTTAGCAATCTTTCACCTTAACAAGGAACAAACAATTTAAACAATTAGCCCTTTAATAAGCAAAAATTGATTTATTTTGCGTAAAATTTAAAAACATCATGTATTCAGATTTAAAGAAATTAATTGAAGCCGCCTGGGAAGATAGAACCCTTTTAAAATATAGCAATTATTGCGAAGCGATCGAAACCATTATTCAGGGTTTGGATAAAGGTGAAATTCGTGTCGCTGAACCAGTTCTAAATTCATGGGGCATTAATGAGTGGGTAAAGAAAGCTGTAATTCTATACTTCCCGATTCGGGAGATGAAGGAAATTAAGAGCGGTCCTTTTGTATACCACGATAAAATGGATTTAAAAACCGATTATAAAGCAACCGGTGTACGTGTGGTGCCAATGGCCAGTGCCCGTTACGGTTCTTATTTAGCAAAAGGCGTGATTATGATGCCATCTTACATTAATATTGGCGCTTATGTAGACGAGGGTACAATGGTTGATACCTGGGCTACGGTAGGCTCATGTGCACAAATTGGCAAACGTGTTCACTTAAGTGGTGGTGTAGGTATTGGCGGTGTTTTAGAACCTGTTCAGGCTGCGCCAGTGATTATCGAAGATGATGCATTTTTAGGTTCAAGAGCTATTGTTGTTGAAGGTGTTAAAGTAGAGCGCGAGGCAGTATTGGGTGCTAACGTAGTATTAACCGCATCTACTAAAATTATAGATGTAACTGGTCCAACGCCGGTTGAATATAAAGGTGTGGTACCAGCACGTTCTGTCGTGATTCCAGGTAGTTATACGAAGAAATTCCCTTCAGGTGAATACCAGGTTCCTTGTGCTTTAATCATTGGTAAACGTAAAGAAAGTACAGATAAGAAAACCTCACTTAACGATGCGTTGAGAGAAAATAATGTAGCAGTATAAAATGGTTTAAGGTATGGGGTTTAGGGTGTAAGGCAACACCCAAAGCCTTAAGCCTTCTACCTTAAACCTTTCACCCTTATGAAAATCGGTTTCGATGGTAAACGTGCCGCAACTAATTTAACCGGACTGGGTAATTACAGCCGTTCTTTAATTGAATCTCTTGCCCGCCAGTATCCTGAGCATCAATATTTGGTTTATTCCCCTAAAGTAAAAAGTGCCGGTCAAATTGATACCTTCTTCGAAAAAGAAAACATTAGTCTAAAACTACCTCAAGATGGTGGTTTTCTGTGGAGAAGTCTGAATATTGTTAAAGACCTTGCCCGCGATCAGGTACAATTGTTTCATGGTTTAAGTCACGAAATACCTTTCGCCATTCAGCATACCCGGATTAAATCCGTCGTTACCATTCATGATTTAATTTTCCTCCGTTTCCCGCAATACTATCAGTTTATCGACCGTAAACTCTACAAATGGAAAAGTAAGTCTGCCTGCAAAAGGGCAGATCAGATCATCGCCATCAGTGAGAAAACAAAGGCCGACATCATTGAATTTTACAGCATCAACCCAGATAAAATTGAGGTAATTTATCAGAGCTGCGATGATATATTCAAAAACCCATTTGATGATTCAACACTGAAAAGAATTAGTTTAAAGTATAAACTTCCTGAAAAATTCATTTTAAATGTAGGAACAATTGAGGAACGTAAAAACCTTAACCTAATCGTTCAGGCATTAAAAAATGTGGATGAAGATTATAAGCTGGTTGTAATTGGAAAAAAGACAGGCTATTTCAAAACCGTTAAAAAGGAAATTGAAAAACTCGGCCTGAACAAAAGAGTCATTTTTCTCCAGAACATTCCTTTTGCAGATTTACCGGGTATTTACCAACTGGCAGATTTATTTGTTTATCCGTCCTTTTATGAAGGTTTCGGCATTCCGATTATCGAAGCCTTATATTCAGGTGTGCCGGTTATTGCCGCTACAGGTTCCTGTTTGGAAGAAGCCGGTGGCCCTGACAGCATTTACGTCGATCCAACAAATGTGAATGACTTAAGCACTGCAATTAACCATGTATTGGGTAATCCTGCACTACAAAAAGAGATGAAAGAAAAAGGGCTGGAATTTGTTCAAAAATTCAACAGCCCTAATGTTACGCAGCAATTAATGGATTGCTATATCAATTTGTTAAGCCCTTCCACTACTTAGCCGCCAATGCATTTGGTGGATATTGCGCTAAAATTTCTTTAACCCCTGTATACAGGCGTTCTTCTCTTTTCTTTAAGTTATCTAAATTAAACCCGCTTCCTCTTCCATGCCAGAATAACTCTTTTTTAGCCGGATCTAAGAAATCGATGATAATGGTACCTTCAATGTATTGGTTAACATAGTTGCCACCACCCCAGAAAGGAGAACCCCAACCACCACGCCAGCCCCAGCCGCCGCCCCAACCCCAGCCACCGTAATAGGCAGGACCGTAAACGTCGGTTTTTTCTCTGGCAACAACCACTAAATTCACCAGCATATCAGGGCGGTCAGATTTTGTAAACCCTTTGGCATTCATCTCGGTTTCTACAGCAGCCATCAGGCGCCTTTTATCCAGATTATTTAATTTCACTCTTGCGATTCCCTTATCATAAAAGTTATACGTTTTATAACGATTGAAGTCAGCATTTTTATCATAATCAGATGCAGTACGGAGACTCGAACATCCGGCTAATGCGATTACGACAGTAAACAGCATTAATACATTTTTAATTGTTTTCATTTGTGTTGTTTCATTTAAATAACCGATATTAAAAATAATAAAATTTAATGTTAATTTCTTTAAAACAGGTATAATTTTACAATCAGATTGTTTGGATAGAACGTGTGATAAAACAGAAAGTTTTAAGGCAAATGTTAAATAATTAACGATTGATCAATATTTAACATTTCAACTAAAAAATTACCTTTGTATATGCTAAGAGAGGAAATTAATAAAGCGTTGGAAGTGCTGAAAAATGGTGGGGTAATTCTTTATCCTACAGATACCATCTGGGGTTTAGGCTGCGATGCAACTAATCAGGAAGCTGTAGATAAATTACTTAAAATTAAAAACCGCCCGGCAGAAAAAAGCCTGATTGTATTGCTCGATGTGGACAGTAAAATTCAAAGTTATGTGAAGGAAATTCCGGATGTAGCGTATGATTTGATGGAATACGCTGAAAATCCGCTTACCATTATTTTCTCCGACGCCAAGAATTTAGCAGCCAATGTCATCAATGCCGATGGCAGTGTGGGTATCCGTATAGTGAAACACGATTTCTGTACCCCATTGCTCCAGCGTTTTCGTAAACCCATTGTTTCCACCTCTGCCAATTTAAGCGGAAAACCCTCACCAAAATATTTCGACGACATTGATCCTGAAATTTTAATAGCAGTAGATTACGTCGTCGATTTCGAACAGGAAAACAGAAGTCACAAGAAGCCATCTACCATTATGAAACTTTCAGCTGGCGGGCAATTTGAATTTATTCGTAAGTAATTTTATTACTTTTGTTTTTTTTATCCTGGTTTTAAAGATTTGTTTCATAACAAACAAATGCTTTTAACAGCTACTATAAATATCCATGCAACAACACTTACAAAATCCAATATTTAAAACCCTTTCCGCTATAGCCGATCAGTACCATATTGAAGCTTATGTCATTGGAGGTTTTGTTCGTGATCTTTTTCTGAACCGCCCATCTAAAGATATTGATGTTGTAGTGGTAGGCAGCGGAATAACCTATGCAGAGGCTGTGGCTAAAAAATTGAACACCAAAGTAGCTGTTTTTAAAAATTTCGGTACAGCCAATATTAAGTTCCAGGATTTAGAGGTTGAATTTGTGGGTGCGAGGAAAGAATCTTACAGGTCAGAATCACGGAAACCAATAGTGGAAGATGGAACGCTGGAAGATGACCAGCTGCGTCGTGACTTCACCATTAACGCATTGGCCATTAACCTCAATGCTGCTCATTTTGGCCAATTACTGGATCCCTTTGACGGCTTAACAGATTTAAGAAGTAAATTCATCCGCACACCGCTTGATCCTGAAATTACTTTTTCTGATGATCCCTTGAGGATGATGAGGGCAATTCGTTTCGCTTCACAGCTTGATTTCAAAATAGATCCGGCGGCATTAAATGCCATCAAAACACAAAAAGAACGGATTGCCATCGTTTCCAAAGAACGGATCACCGATGAGCTGAATAAAATTATTTTATCCGCCAAACCATCCATCGGGTTTAAACATCTTTTTGATACCGGCCTGTTACAAATCATTTTTCCGCAGATGGCACAGCTGTACGGCGTCGAAATCATCAAAGGCAAAGGTCATAAGGATAATTTTTACCATACCTTAGAAGTATTGGATAATATCTGTATGTATACCGATGATTTATGGTTACGCTGGGCCGCTATTCTTCACGACATTGCCAAACCGGCAACCAAACGTTTTGAGGAAGGCCATGGCTGGACCTTTCACGGGCACGAAGATAAAGGTGCCAGAATGGTTCCGAAAATCTTTGCGCAACTAAAACTTCCGCTGAATGAAAAAATGAAATTCGTTCAGAAACTCGTTCAGTTACACCTAAGGCCAATTGTGCTGGCACAGGAAACGGTTACAGATTCAGCGGTAAGAAGGCTTTTGTTTGATGCCGGCGAAGAAATAGAAAGCTTAATGCTGCTCTGTAATGCCGATGTTACAACCAAAAATGAATACAAAAAAACCAAATACAGGAACAACTTTGAGTTAGTTAAACAAAAGCTTAAAGATGTAGAAGAGCGCGATAAAATCCGGAATTGGCAGCCTCCTATCACCGGAAACGATATTATGGTTACTTTTGGACTTGATGCCGGCAAAGAAGTGGGCTTGATTAAAAATGCCATTCGCGAAGCTATTCTGGAAGGAGAGATTAAAAATGACTACCAGGAAGCATTTGATTTTATGCTGAATCAGGCAAAACAAATGGGATTAAATCCTGTTCTTAAATAATTTAATTGACCAAATACCATCTTTGAGGTGCTGCTGAGAAGAGATGATGTTTGTCGTTAATATAATTAATTTTATTTTTACGGTTTCCAAAATATAATAATGGCTATTTATAAGTTTAGAATTACTTTCGAAGATTTTGATGATGTGGTGAGAGAGATCGACATTAAATCAAACCAAACATTTGAAGACCTGCACAAGGCTATCCATAAATCTACAGGATACAATGCTGAAAAACCTTCTTCATTTTATGTCAGTACAGATAACTGGTTAAAAGGTGACGAAATTGCCTACTTACCCAATGAGAGAAAAAAGGATCGTGTGGTGTTGATGGAAAACTCTAAACTAAGTGGCTTTATAGAAGATCCGCATCAGAAATTCTATTACATTTATAATTTTGAACGCCCCTTTGATTTTCATGTGGAACTGGTTAAAATCGTTCTGGATGCTGACCCAAATATAGAATATCCATTTTTAGCCAAGAGTTCAGGCGAGGCACCCAAAATATTTGAAAAAAATGCAGTGAGTGTTGATGATGCCGAAAATTCGGCCACAGCTGTAGGTGAGTTCGATTTTTTGAACGAATTAAACTTTGTTCCTGAAGATACAGATGAACTCGAAGCGATGGGTGAAATGGGTATCAATGAGAAAGAACGAGACGATGATGAAGAATCTGAAGATGATGAATTTGGAGATGAATTTTCAGATAATGATCATTTTGAAGATGATACCAAAGATGATTATTAATTAATACCAACTTATATGCAATTATAAAAGCTGTCAAACATTAAAATTGGCAGCTTTTATTTTATACAAGCTCCTCATGTCTAATTTAAAAACATTAATTTCCATTGTAGGGCCAACTGCTATTGGCAAAACTGCACTGGCTATTGAACTGGCTAATCATTTTCAAACAGAAATTATTTCTGCAGATTCGCGACAGTTTTATAAAGAAATGGAAATAGGTACCGCTAAGCCTACTCAAACTGAACTGGCAGCTGCAAAACATCACTTCATAAATTCCCATTCTGTTAATCAATTATTTAGTACAGGAGATTTTGAAATCGAGGGTTTAAAAGTGCTGGATGAAATTTTTAAAACGCATGATTTAGCCATTATGGTGGGTGGATCTGGATTATATGTAAATGCGCTAATTAATGGTCTGGATGAAATGCCGGAAATAGATCTGGCTGTCAGAGATCAACTTAACAATCTTTTCAAAACAGAGGGGATTTCCCCTATCCGGGAGCAACTCGCAAAACATGATCCTGAATATTATGCCAAAGTTGATCAGCAAAACCCCCAAAGAATGATCCGCGGACTGGAAGTCTTTTTATCAACCGGACAAAAACTTTCATCCATGTTATCTGCCACAAAGAAAGAACGGCCTTTTAACATCATCAAAGTAGGTTTAAATACAGAGCGGGCAACCTTATACAATCGAATTAATAGCAGAGTGGATAAGATGATGCATGATGGACTGGTAGAAGAAGTGAAATCATTAACTGAATTTAGATCTTATAATGCACTAAACACAGTGGGTTATAGTGAAATATTTGATTATTTAGATCAAAAGCTGTCAATTGAAGAAGCGGTTTCAAATATTAAACAAAATACACGCAGGTTTGCCAAACGACAGCTTACCTGGTTCAGGCGGGATGAGGAAATCAGGTGGTTTGAGCCAAACCAACAGCAAGTGGTCATTAAATATATTGAAAGTGTGATGAAATAAAAAAGGGATTTGCTAAATGGCAAACCCCTTTAAAATATCTGGATGTAATCTTATTTTGAATCCGGAAATTTCACACCTCTGTATTTAGTAATATCAATGTTTGGAATGGTTGAACCATATTTCGTATTAATGGCATCAACAAATACATTGGCAATGACAGCATTTCCACGTGGTGTTAAATGGATACCGTCTAAAGAAAAAGCACCTCCGGTAATAAATGCAGCATTGATATTAACCCCTTGAACATTAATCCCTGCTTTCACCGTATTGAAATAAGTATAGGTATCGGCAATGGCTAAGCCTTTGTTATTGGCCAGTGATTTAATAGTACTGTTATAGCTGTTTACATAATCTTTAACCTTTGCCACTTCATCTTTGTCTAACACCCAATTATTAGCTATAGGATTTAATGGATGTAAGCCATAGGGTATACTTCCGGTACCTAACAATCCAGCAGTTTGAAAAGGCAATCTGATTAAATCTTCACTGGTTGCAACCCTTACCGCACCAGCACCTGTTCGAATATATATTGCTGCAGCGGCAGGATTAATGGCTTTGGCAGCAGCCAATAAAGCCGCAGGCATTACCGTATTAAAATAAGGTACAGCCGTAACATCCGGAATGGTTGCCACTACACCTTTTTGTCCGCCAGCAGTTAAAATATTAAGCATATTGGTATACAAGAAAGAGAAAGTTGCTTTTTCAGTAAGCACAGTTGTCGCGTCTGTAGTAACACCACCATTCAGTGCATAACCCAACACATCATTATTACCCAACCATAAAGAGAAAAAAGTATGATTTCTGCCCTGAATATAAGCTGCATAATTTACTTTACCCACTTGGGCATCCGTAAGCAAACGCTCAAAAAACATATTTGCCGCACTAAAGGTAAATGTCGGATCAAAAGCTAAATCCAAACGCATTCCTGGAATACCTAAATTTTGAATTTCTCCTGAGTATTTAGCCAGTTTGCCAGCCCCTACATAAGCTGTACCAGTAGTAACCTGGCTAATGGTCGGACTACCATTGGTTAGTGCCGTTAAACTTGCATAACCAGAGCCATTAGGTTGACTATCACTAAAAAATGGAGAAGTAAAGCTTCCGCCCCCAACGGTAGCCATTTGGGCTGCCAATAAATTTGGGTAAGCCACTTTCTGGCCTTCTAAATACAAACCACCATCAGCATAGCCAGAGGTTAAGGAATTACCTATGGCAATATACTTGCTAAAATTAGCTGTACCTGCTGTTGTTGCAGCTGGTGTTTCAATTTCAGGCTTACAAGATGCTACGAACAATATGGTAGCAGCAACAAGACTATTGAATATAATTTTTTTCATGTTGATATCTCCTACCATTTATAAGTTAATGAAAGACCTGGTGCATAAACCAATGTTTTGAACGTACCATCTAATCCGGTTTCTTTGTTCTTTTGCTGACGTGATTTAACGTCTTCAAAAAAGAATGATGCATTCAGTTCAAAATGTCTTGTCGGTGCATAACCCACACCCGCACTTAAGATATAACGGTCAGCATCCGGTGCTTCCGGTGTAACATAACCATCCTGAACGGGAGAAAATGCATACCCCACTCCTGCACGTAGTGCCAGTTTTTCTGAAGCCTGGTGGTTAATACCTAATTTAAATGATGATCCGTCACGGTAATTTCTTTCTGAAGGTCTATCTGTTAACTGAGGTGTATTGATTGCATAATCAAACGTTAAATCCTGATAAATATGCCATTGTACCCAACTGGCATCGAAGGCCAGAACAGTATTTTTTGATAAAGGCACACCTATACCTAAAGATGTAGTAGAAGGTAATGGCAATTCAGCATTAAAAGTATTCCCTGCAGGAAATGCGCCCCTTAATGATTCAGGCACATCAAATGTTGCAGATCCTCCTTCTAACTTTGTAATTACCTTTGATTTATGAACGACAGCGAAGGTAATGTTACTTTGCGTTTTAATATATAAACCTGCATTCCATCCATAACCACTACCCGTGCCTTCTAATGTTGCATGACCAGATCTTCCGTCAGGATAATTTACGGGTAATGCCCTTTGCAGATTTACCTCTCCATGGTTATAAACAAACCCTGCTCCAATACCAATGTTTTCTGTAATTTTTACACTTAAGGTCGGCTGGAAATATATGGCCTTTAAATTCAAAGAGGTTAATGCATATCTTCCGGACCAATCGTTACCCCAATCAACCAAACCACCAAAAGGTGTATAAACGCCCAATCCTAATTTCCATTTATTGGACTTGGGACCCCATACAGCGTAAGCTTCAAAGGGAGGGGCAATTTTATTTTTAACGTTTTCCGTGATATTTGATCCCGTTTGTTTAAATGCCGATTTAAATAACAAAGGATTTACGCCGGCAGAAATAGAGTTCTTTTCCAGAAAAGAAACAGCCCCGGGATTATAAAAGACTGAAGCTTCATCTAAAGCCAATGCAGATCCTGCACCAGCCATACCAATCTGCTTTTGCCCTTGTAAGTTAACCTGGAAACCCTGTCCAAACACCCACAGCGGGACAGAAAGTACTACGCTCAATAAAATTTTTTTCATTTTTATATATGGTTATACACAAATATATATTATGCTGGCATAGCAAGCAAATATTTAGAATAAGAAATTATATTAAGCCTGCGCAGTTGGTCCGCCAAAGCCCATTGGAAATGGCGGCTCTTCCTGTGTTTTAATTCGGCCATTTATGGCTTCAAATTTTTGAATGTTATCATCAAGTGCACTTAATAATCGTTTAGCATGTTCAGGTGTTAAAATAATACGTGATTTCACCTTCGCTTTAGGAATGCCCGGCATTACCCGGATAAAATCCAGTACAAATTCGGTATTAGAATGTGTGATGATAGCCAGATTAGAGAAAATACCTTCTGCAATTTCTTCTGATAGCTCTATATTTAGTTGGTTTTCGTTTTGTTGTTCTTCCATAATAGATCAAAAATAAAAAATTCCGCTACTTGATAGCGGAATTAAATGTAATATTAAAAATAAGTTCTTTTATAATTTATTTCATCATAAAATTAATGAAACCTATTACAGCACCAACAATAGCTAAAAATTGAATAAGTCCAACCAAGTAAATAAATTTTAAAAGCTCAGATTTTAACTGTAAAATATATTCTTTTGTATTTGCGATATCTTCCTTAGTAGCTAAGGTTTCTCTCTTATTATCAAATTCAGATCTAACTTCTTCCTTCACAAAAGAAACCAACTGTTTAGCTTCCTGTTCTCCAAGCTTAGCTTTTAAAAGCTGAAAGAGTTGAATTTCTGTTACGCTCATTATTTTATTTTGATATAAAAATAAAAAATCTATTCCAAACAAAAAGTCCCCCACTTTTGGTGGAGGACTTGATTTAAAGTATTTAAATTTTAAGCTTCTACTTCTTCTTGTTTCGAAGCCAATAATTTATCGTATTCTTCCTGAGAACCCACGATGATTCTTTCGTAACCACGTACACCAGTACCTGAAGGGATTAAGTGACCAACGATCACATTTTCTTTCAAGCCTAACATATTATCGCGTTTACCTGCAATCGCCGCCTCATTTAATACTTTCGTAGTTTCCTGGAACGAAGCCGCAGAAATGAACGATTTAGTACCCAATGAAGCTCTTGTAATACCCTGTAAGATAGAACTTGCTGTCGCTGGTCTTGCATCTCTAACCGTGATTTGTTTTAAATCCTTACGTTTCAATTGAGAATTTTCATCTCTTAATCTACGTAATGAAACAATCTGACCTGGTTTGAAATCGTTAGAATCACCTGCATCTTCCACAACTTTCTTGTCATACATCGCATCATTTTCGTCAGCAAAATCCCAACGGTCAACGGCATTGTTTTCTAAGAAAATCGTATCACCCGGATCTTCAATGTGAACTTTTTGCATCATCTGGTGAACAATTACCTCGAAGTGCTTATCATTAATTTTTACCCCTTGTAAACGGTAAACCTCTTGAATACCATTTACTAAGTATTCCTGAACCGCTGCCGGACCTTTAATAGATAAGATATCCGCTGGAGAAATTGAACCATCAGATAAAGGCATACCCGCTTTCACGAAGTCATTATCCTGTACAAGGATGTGTTTAGACAATGGAACCAGGTATTTTTTAACTTCACCATCTTTAGATTCGATGGTAATCTCACGGTTACCACGTTTCACGCCACCTAAAGTTACCACACCATCAATCTCAGTTACTACAGCTGGGTTTGAAGGATTACGTGCTTCAAATAACTCTGTTACACGAGGCAAACCACCCGTAATATCCCGGGTTTTACCAGTAGCACGAGGAATCTTAGCGATAATCTGACCAGTTTGGATGCTTTCACCTTCATCAACTGAAACGTGAGCACCTACCGGAATGTTATAACCTTTGATAAATTCACCTTTCTTATCCACAATCTGAACAGAAGGGTTTTTAGTTTTATCACGGGTATCAATAATCACTTTTTCACGGTGACCAGTTTGCTCATCTGATTCTTCACGGAAGGTAACACCTTCAATAATGGCATCAAATTGTGCTTTACCGGCAAATTCTGAAAGAATAACCGCGTTGTACGGATCCCATGAACAGATTTTGTCGCCTTTTGATAACTTATCTCCTTCTTTAACGAATAAGAATGCACCATAAGGAATGTTATTGGTTACAATGATACGTCCGGTTCCTGGTTCAACAATTTTGAACTCACCTGAACGACCCAATACCACCTGAACTGTACCATCTTCTGTTTGTGTATCAACAGTACGGATATTTTCGAATTCGATCACACCATCAAACTTAGCTACGATGTTTGATTCTGCCGCAATGTTAGATGCAGTACCACCCACGTGGAAAGTACGAAGTGTTAACTGTGTACCCGGCTCACCGATTGATTGTGCTGCAATTACACCAACTGCCTCACCTCTTTGAACGCGTTTACCAGATGCCAGGTTACGACCATAACATAATGCACAAACACCACGTTTTGCCTCGCAAGTTAATACTGAACGAATCTCAATACCTTCTAAAGGCGATTCTTCGATCAATTTAGCAACTTCCTCGTTTATATCTTCGCCCGCACCTACTAATAATGTATTATCCAGAGGATTATACACATCATGTAATGAAGTACGGCCTAAAATCCTGTCGTATAATGGCTCAACGATATCTTCCTGATCTTTTAAAGCAGTAGTATACATACCCCTTAAAGTACCACAATCGTTATCATTCACAATCATATCCTGTGCAACGTCATGTAAACGACGGGTTAAGTAACCCGCATCTGCCGTTTTTAATGCCGTATCTGCCAAACCTTTACGCGCACCGTGAGTAGAGATAAAATACTCTAATACCGATAAGCCTTCTTTAAAGTTTGATAAGATAGGGTTTTCAATGATATCACCACCTGATCCTGATTTCTGAGGTTTCGCCATCAAACCACGCATGCCGCAAAGCTGACGAATCTGCTCTTTCGAACCACGTGCACCTGAATCAAGCATCATGTAAACTGAGTTAAAACCTTGGTTATCGGATGATAACTGCGTCATAACAAAAGTAGTTAACCTGTTGTTGATACGGGTCCAGATATCGATAATCTGGTTGTAACGTTCGTTATTGGTAATGAAACCCATATTATAGTTGTTTCTTACCTCTTCCACTTCAGCAGCTGCCTGTTCTAACAAAGTATGTTTCTCAACCGGAATGTTTACGTCTTGTAAGTTGAACGATAAACCTCCCTGGAAAGCCATTTTGAAACCTAATTCTTTGATGTCATCCAGGAATTGAGAAGCACGGGCCATACCAGTCATTTTAACTACTTCACCGATAATATCTCTTAACGATTTTTTAGTTAATAACTCATTGATATAACCTACTTCTTCAGGAACCAATTGGTTAAATAATACCCTACCAACAGTAGTTTCAGTTAATTTATTAACGATGGAACCATCGTTTTGCTTCACATTTACTCTTACTTTAATGAAAGCATGCAGATCCAATTCTTTCTCGTTATAAGCGATAATTACTTCTTCCGGAGAATAGAAATTTGAATCCTGACCTTTTACAACCCTGGTTTCATCTGTTCTGCGGCCTTTAGTAATATAATAAAGACCCAAAACCATATCCTGAGATGGTACTGTAATTGGCGTACCGTTTGCAGGATTCAAGATGTTATGTGCGGCCAACATTAATACCTGGGCTTCCAAAATTGCTGCATTACCTAACGGTAAGTGGACAGCCATCTGGTCACCATCAAAATCGGCGTTGAATGCGGTACACACTAACGGGTGTAACTGGATGGCTTTTCCTTCAATTAATTTTGGCTGGAAAGCCTGGATACCTAGCCTGTGTAGTGTAGGTGCACGGTTTAATAATACCGGGTGACCTTTTAATACATTTTCTAAAATATCCCAAACCAACGGATCTTTTCGATCAACAATTTTCTTGGCAGATTTAACTGTTTTTACCACACCACGCTCAATCATCTTGCGAATAATGAACGGTTTGTAAAGCTCGGCAGCCATATCTTTAGGGATACCGCACTCATGTAATTTTAGGCTAGGCCCTACAACAATTACAGAACGAGCTGAATAATCCACACGTTTACCTAATAGGTTCTGACGGAAACGACCTTGTTTACCTTTCAGGATATCTGAAAGTGATTTCAGAGCACGGTTACCTTCAGTTTTAACCGCATTAACTTTACGTGAGTTATCAAATAACGAATCTACAGCTTCCTGCAACATCCGTTTTTCGTTACGTAAAATTACCTCTGGTGCTTTAATCTCGATCAAACGTTTTAAACGGTTGTTACGGATAATTACACGACGGTATAAATCATTTAAATCTGAAGTGGCGAAACGACCACCTTCTAATGGCACTAAAGGACGTAATTCTGGTGGAATAACCGGAACGATTTTAACAATCATCCACTCAGGGCGATTCTCAATACGTGTATTAGCTCCACGGAAAGCTTCAACAACCTGAAGACGTTTTAATGCCTCATTTTTACGTTGTTGAGAAGTTTCATTAGCAGCCTGGTGACGTAAATCGTAAGATAAGGTATCTAAGTTAATACGCTTCAATAAGTCTTCTAATGCTTCAGCACCCATTTTGGCAATGAATTTATTAGGATCTTTATCGTCTAAGTATTGGTTTTCTTTAGGTAATTTATCTAAGATATCTAAATATTCTTCCTCTGTTAAGAAGTCCATATAGTTGATCCCTTCTTCAGCCATTAAGCCTGACTGGATCACTACGTAACGCTCGTAATAGATAATTAAATCTAATTTTTTAGTAGGTAAACCTAATAAATAACCGATTTTGTTTGGTAACGAACGGAAATACCAGATGTGTGCAACAGGCACCACCAATGCGATGTGTCCCATACGCTCACGACGTACTTTCTTCTCTGTTACTTCAACACCACAACGATCACAAACAATACCTTTATAACGGATACGTTTGTATTTACCGCAATGACATTCGTAATCTTTTACCGGACCAAAAATACGCTCACAAAACAAACCATCACGTTCAGGTTTGTAAGTACGGTAGTTAATGGTTTCCGGTTTCAACACCTCACCGCTTGAACGTTCCAGAATAATTTCCGGAGACGATAAGCTAATCGTGATTGATGTGAAATTGCTTTTTAATTTATTATCCTTTTTGTAAGACATATCTCTTTCTTTAATGATCGAAGGATTGAGTGATTGAATGATTGAATAACAGTTGCCCATCATTCAATCATTCACTCATTCTTTCATTCAATTAGTCTAACGTAATATCTAAACCTAAACCGCGTAACTCATGTACCAATACGTTAAACGATTCCGGTACACCTGGAGTTGGCAGGTTTTCACCTTTAACAATGGCTTCGTAAGTTTTGGCCCTTCCGATCACATCATCCGATTTAACGGTTAAGATCTCCTGAAGAATATTAGCAGCACCGAATGCCTCTAATGCCCAAACCTCCATCTCACCAAAACGCTGACCACCAAACTGAGCTTTACCACCCAATGGCTGTTGTGTAATTAATGAATATGGTCCGATTGAACGGGCGTGCATCTTATCATCAACCATGTGACCAAGTTTCAGCATATAAATAATACCTACTGTGGTCGTCTGATCGAAGCGCTCACCTGTTAAACCATTGTATAAGTAGGTTTTTCCGGAAGCCGGAACACCTGCTTTAGCGATCCACTCTTCTACTTCATCATGGGTTGCACCATCAAAAATCGGCGTAGCAAATTTCACACCCAATTCCTGACCAGCCCATGCCAGAATAGTTTCATAAATCTGACCCAAGTTCATACGTGAAGGTACACCCAGTGGGTTCAACACAATATCAACCGGTGTACCATCGGCCAAGAAAGGCATATCCTCATCACGTACAATACGTGCAACAATACCTTTGTTACCGTGGCGACCTGCCATCTTATCACCTACTTTTAATTTACGTTTCTTAGCCACATAAACTTTTGCCATCTGTACGATTCCTGAAGGAAGCTCATCACCTACACTGATCGCAAATTTATCGCGTTTGTAAGCGCCAAGTTCTTCATTCACACGGATACCGTAGTTGTGAAGCAACATTTTAATCATCTCGTTTTTGTCATCATCAGTAGTCCATTTGTTAGGGCTAATGTGTGCAAATTCAAGATCAGCTAAAATTTTCTGTGTAAATTTCGCGCCTTTAGCCACCAATAATTCTTTGTAAATGTTGAATACACCCTGTGAGGTTTTTCCATTTACAATGGTGAATAACTTGTCAACTAATTCTGCTTTTAACTTCTCAGTGATCTGATTATAATCTTTGTCTAATTTTTCAATCGCTGATTTCTCTTCCGCTTTTGTTGTTTTCTTAGCACGGCTGAATAATTTGGTATCAATTACTACACCCTGGATGGAAGGAGGCGTTTTTAAAGATGCATCTTTCACATCACCTGCTTTATCACCAAAGATTGCACGTAGTAATTTCTCTTCCGGTGAAGGATCAGATTCACCTTTCGGCGTAATCTTACCAATTAAAATGTCACCTTCTTTTACATCAGCACCAACACGGATAATACCGTTTTCATCAAGGTCTTTTGTAGCCTCTTCAGAAACGTTCGGGATATCTGGTGTTAATTCCTCTTCTCCACGTTTAGTATCACGTACTTCTAATTCAAATTCTTCAATATGCAATGAAGTGAAAACGTCATCACGAACAATACGCTCATTGATTACAATCGCATCCTCAAAGTTGAAACCTTGCCAAGGCATGAAAGCCACTTTCAGGTTTCTACCTAATGCCAATTCACCATTTTCAGTAGCATATCCTTCGCAAAGAACCTGTCCTTTAGTAACTTTCTGACCTTTCTTAACGATTGGTTTTAAGTTGATACAAGTATTCTGATTGGTTTTTTTGAACTTAATTAAACGGTAAGTTTTGCTATCACCTTCAAATGAAACCAAACGATCATCTTCGTTACGCTCATATTTAATGGTGATTTCATTTGCATCTACATATTCTACCACACCGTCGCCTTCTGCATTGATCAGCGTTCTGGAGTCACGGGCAACGCGACCTTCCAAACCTGTACCAACAATTGGCGCTTCAGGACGTAACAATGGTACGGCCTGACGTTGCATGTTTGATCCCATCAAAGCCCTGTTCGCATCATCATGTTCCAAGAACGGAATCAACGATGCAGCAATTGAAGTAATCTGGTTAGGCGCAACATCCATCAAGTCTAATTTCTCAGGCTCAATAATCGGGAAGTCACCCTCATAACGTGCTTTAACGCGTGGTGTAATGAAGTTACCTTTATCATCATATTCTGCATTCGCCTGAGCAATGGTTTTACCATCTTCATCTTCTGCAGATAAATAAATCACGTCTGAATCTACAACTACTTTACCATCTTCAACACGTTTGTATGGTGTTTCAATGAAACCTAGGTTATTGATTTTTGCATGCACACAAAGTGATGAAATCAAACCAATGTTTGGTCCCTCCGGTGTTTCAATTGTACATAAACGACCGTAGTGCGTGTAGTGAACGTCACGTACCTCGAAACCAGCTCTTTCACGTGATAAACCACCTGGGCCTAAAGCTGATAAACGACGTTTGTGTGTAATCTCTGCCAATGGATTCGTTTGATCCATGAACTGAGATAACTGATTGGTACCAAAGAAAGAGTTGATTACTGATGATAACGTACGGGCGTTAATCAAATCAGTTGGTGTAAACACCTCGTTATCGCGAATGTTCATACGCTCACGGATGGTTCTGGCCATACGGGCTAAACCAACACCGAACTGTGCGTACAACTGCTCACCTACCGTACGTACACGACGGTTAGATAAGTGGTCAATATCATCCACTTCTTCTTTAGAGTTGATCAGTTTGATCAGGTATTTAACAATTGCGATAATATCCGCTTTTGTTAATACTTTTACATCATCAGGAGTATTCATTTTCAATTTACGGTTGATGCGGTAACGACCAACATCTCCTAAATCGTAACGTTTATCCGAGAAGAATAAACGGTCAATGATACCACGTGCAGTTTCCTCATCAGGTGGTTCTGCGTTACGCAAAGCACGATAGATGTTTTCTACAGCCTCTTTTTCTGAGTTTGATGTATCCTTTTGTAATGTATTATAAATAATGGTATAATCGGCCTGGCTGGCACCATCTTCCTTAGAAAGGATAATGGTTTTTACACCCGCTTCAATTACCATATCAATGTGTTCGTCTTCAAGAACGGTTTCTCTTTCGAGAATCACTTCATTACGGTCGATAGAAACTACCTCACCTGTATCTTCATCTACAAAATCTTCGACCCATTTCTTTAAAACTCTAGCAGCCAGTTTACGACCAATATATTTCTTTAAACCTGATTTACTAACTTTTACTTCGTCAGCAAGATCAAAAAGTTCTAAGATGTCTTTATCAGAATCGTAACCGATGGCACGTAATAAAGTGGTAACCGGGAATTTTTTCTTACGATCGATATAAGCATACATCACGTTATTTACGTCTGTAGCAAACTCGATCCATGAACCTTTAAAAGGAATTACACGCGCAGAATACAATTTGGTTCCGTTAGTGTGACGGCTTTGGCCGAAAAACACACCAGGAGAACGGTGTAATTGCGAAACGATTACACGTTCAGCACCGTTAATCACAAATGTACCTTTTGGTGTCATATACGGGATGGTACCTAAATACACATCCTGGATAATGGTTTCAAAGTCTTCATGTTCAACATCGTTACAAGAAAGCTTTAGCTTTGCTTTTAATGGAACATTGTAGGTTAATCCACGCTCAATACACTCGTGTATATCGTAACGTGGTGGATCAACAAAATAATCAAGAAATTCTAATACGAAGATATTTCTTGAATCTGTTATTGGAAAGTTCTCAGCAAACACTTTAAACAAACCTTCGCTAGAGCGATCGTCTGATGTGGTATCTATCTGGAAAAATTCTCTGAATGATTGCAATTGCACATCCAGAAAATCCGGATAGTCTATAATGTGCTTACTAGTTGCAAAATTTACTCTTTGTTCGACTGTCTTTGCCAATGGACTAAAAGATTTTAGTTTAAGAATAAACTATTTGCTTGGTTCGGGTTTGAAACATTCTCATTAACCAAACAAAATGAGGTGTTTATAAACAGGTAAAGACACCGACATTTTCAGTCGGTGTCTAATACATTTTTAGCTAAGCTAAATTAAGTGATTACTTAATTTCAACTACTGCTCCAGCTTCTTCTAATTGTTTTTTAAGTGCTTCTGCTTCGTCTTTAGTAACACCAGCTTTTAATTCTTTTGGTGCGCCATCAACTAAGTCTTTTGCTTCTTTCAAACCAAGGCCAGTTAAGTCTTTTACAAGTTTAACAACTGCTAATTTAGCGCCACCAGCTTCTTTTAAGATAACATCAAAAGATGTTTTTTCTGCAGCAGCAGCAGGTGCATCACCACCAGCAGCAGGACCAGCAACTACAGCAGCAGCTGCAGGCTCGATACCATACTCGTCTTTTAAGATTTGAGCTAATTCGTTAACTTCTTTAACGGTTAAGTTTACTAATTGCTCAGCAAACGATTTTAAATCTGCCATTTTATTAAGATTTTAAATTTTTACGTAAAATAATTTTGTTTTATTTGCGAACTTAAGGTGTTCGTTAACCTTCTCTTTCCTGAAGAGTTTTAACAATTCCTGCAATTTTGCCTCCACTTGATTTAAGCGCAGATACAACATTTTTCGCTGGTGATTGTAATAATCCAATGATATCGCCAATAAGCTCTTCTCTCGATTTTAAGCTTACTAAGTTATTCAACTGGTCATCGCCAACGTATACTGATGAATCTATAAATGCTGCTTTAAGCAATGGTTTATCAGATGTTCTTCTCAAAGCTTTAATCAACTTAGCCGGAGCGTTTGCTGTTTTTGAGAATAATAATGATGATGAACCTTTAAGGGCTTCGTATATCTCAGAAGCATCGCCATCTAAACCTTCAATCGCTTTGCGGATTAAAGAGTTCTTGGCAACTTTCATGATGATATCATCTTCGAAACATTTGCGGCGGATGTTATTAATCTGCTCAACAGAAAGGCTAGAGGTATCAGCAATATAGAAATTGCCATACTCTTGCATTTGTCCTTGTAGTTCTAAAACTACTTCGTTTTTTTCTTCTCTGTTCATGATTAAATCCCCGCTACTGATTTAGTTTCAATTGCAATTCCAGGACTCATTGTAGAAGACACGTGAATGCTTTTAAAATAAGTTCCTTTTGCAGCAGACGGTTTTAATTTAGAGATCACCTGAATAATTTCAAGCGCATTCTCATAAATTTTGTCTGCTGGGAATGATACTTTTCCTATCGAGGCGTGTATGATACCCGTTTTGTCTACTTTAAAATCAATCTTACCTGCTTTAACTTCAGTTACAGCTTTACCAACATCGTTAGTTACTGTACCTGATTTTGGATTAGGCATTAAGTTCCTTGGACCTAAAACACGGCCCAATTTACCTACCTTAGCCATACAAGCTGGTGTAGTGATAATAATGTCTACATCGGTCCAACCACCTTCAATTTTAGCTACATACTCGTCTAAACCTACGAAGTCTGCGCCAGCTGCTTTTGCTTCTTCTTCCTTATCAGGAGTTACCAAAGCTAAAACACGTACAGTTTTACCTGTTCCGTGTGGTAAAGTAGCAATCCCACGTACCATTTGATTGGCTTTACGCGGATCTACACCTAAAGATACATCAATATCTACTGATGCATCGAACTTAGTGGTAGTGATTTCTTTTACCAAAGCAGCAGCAGCCTGTAAAGTATAAGCTTTACCAGCTTCTATCTTAGCATGTGCCTTTTTTTGATTTTTAGTTAATTTCGCCACTGTTGTAAACTGTTTTTTAATTAATTGTTCCAGGGTGCGTCACCAGAAACGGTGATTCCCATACTGCGTGCTGTTCCAGCAACCATACTCATTGCAGATTCGATTGTAAATGCATTTAAATCAGGCATTTTATCTTCAGCAATAACTTTAATCTGGTCCCAGGTCACCGACCCAACTTTCTTACGGTTAGGCTCAGCAGAACCACTCTGTAATTTAGTAGCATCTTTTAACTGGATAGCTACTGGAGGGGTTTTGATGATGAAATCGAATGACTTATCAGCATAAACAGTAATTACAACTGGCAATACTTTACCTGCTTTATCTTGGGTACGAGCGTTGTACTGTTTGCAAAACTCCATAATGTTCACCCCTTTAGCACCTAATGCAGGTCCTACTGGTGGCGATGGATTTGCCGCTCCGCCTTTGATCTGTAATTTGATCATTGCACTGACTTCTTTTGCCATTTTGTGTTTTTTGTTTATTTAAAACTCAATGTTAAATATTGGAAGCATGTAACATTTAATTCCTTCGAGCTCCTATAAAGCTTAAAGGACTGCAAAGATATGGATAATCTTGCAGTCCTACAATAGATTAAGTAAAATAATATTTTAATTCTTAGATAGTTCTTTCATTTATTCCAATAACCTCAAAACCACTGTCTTCCTTCTTTTTTATTCTCAATTGAAAATCGTGTCCTGTTGATCTGAAAATAATCTCCATGTATATTAACCCATTCTTAAGTTCTAATTGTATCACCTCTGTAAATGGAATAGGGTTATAAATACTTTTTCTACTTAAAATATCCATGATTTTAGTACCCTCAGGCAGCATGACACACTCTTTTCCATTGACTACTATTTTAACATCTTTATTAAATCCTTTAGGTTGAATAAGTTGTAAAGGCTGACTATAATATTCTTTTGGTAAGACATTCTGTTTTAAAATGTGATTTAGTGCTACATTTAGTATTAAAACTGAATCTCTATTATTTATGCTTTTCGTTTCATACCTCTTACATGAACAGTAAAGAATTATGGTTATTAGGCAAAAACAAATATCTAATATGATTATTTTTCTCATTTTTTATAAAGTCTAAATCTATAATTATAAGGAGCCGCTCCATCGTTTTCAATTATTAAACCAAAAGCAGACTGTTCAAAGCCATAACCATATTCATAATTACGATCTAATCCATTCGCAGCACGCGACTGATGCACAAATTCATGCAAAGCAGTAACTGCAAGTAAAAAACCTGTCGCTTCCTGTGTTTCAAGTAAATTAGCAGTTTCTAAACCTCTTACCCAACTTGCATCAATATTTATCACATCAGGATTTTCTGCTCTATCAAAATAACCATATTTCCCTGTCAATTCTTTAACAGTAATTGTTGGGCCTTGACCAAATTTTACTTTTTCTAATATTTGTTCCCGATTATAGCCTGACCACTTTATTAAAGCATCCATAACTTTTTTATCATTAGCTACAAAACTTTCTAGTCTCTTTATTAAATCAGTAAATTTAGGATATTTATCCTGTGTTGATTTATCTATAATAAAATTACCTACACTACTTGTATTACCTGTACCTCCTCCTGGCCCAGGAGGTACTACGGGAAATGGATTCCAAGTGGGATCAGGATTTCCAGGGGCAGTTATAATTACATCATTTAAAGGAATTCCATTATGACAGTTATTACAGTAAGAAATTCCTTCCAACCGCCTAAACTAATCTTATTATCACGAATACCTCCGTTCAATGACATTAGTCTACCATTTTTACCCGAAACATTAAATGTAGAGATTCCAAACTTGCCTGTCGAGTAAATCTGGACTAAACTATCTGGCCTATTTTTTATTATTCCAACAATATTATCATAATTGAGTATAGCCGTAGCAATACGAACAAAAGCACTTATATTATTATCTGAATCAACACTGTAATAATAATATGAATTTACTCCAATACTTTCATTATTAAATGAAAATATATAAATTTTGCTGTAAGCATTTTCTACTAACCGGTAATTGTTCCAGTCTACAATTGCTAAATAATCTTTTCTGTGATGCAAATTTTTAAATTCCTTTAAAAATTTTGCTTTTGAATTTCTGATAATTTCTTGTTTATAATTTTCATCCTTTTTACATCCATAAAAAGCAAAACAAATTATAATTAAAACTATTCTAAAGCTTAAATAATGTCTATGCATATTTTTCTTTCAAAATTATCATTTTTATTTAATCTAAATAAAAATAAATAACTCTAATTACATAAAAAAACCTCCGAAAATAAATCCGGAGGTTTAATTTTTTTATATCGTAAATCTTATTATTCTTTTTCTACCTGCATATAGTTAAGTTCCAGTGGCGTTTTACGACCAAAAATCTTAACCATCACTTTTAATTTTTTCTTCTCTTCGTTCACTTCTTCAATCACACCAGAGAAACCGTTAAATGGTCCATCCATAACTTTAATACCTTCACCAACATAATAAGGAACATTCATGGTTTCACCTTGTTCGCTCATTTCATCAACCACCCCTAAAATACGGTTTACTTCTGCCTGGCGCATTGGGATTGGGTTACCAGCTTTATCACCTAAGAAACCAATCACACTATTAATCCCTTTAATGATGTGCTCTAACTCCCCATCTAATGTTGCTTCGATTAAAACATAACCAGGATAAAAGTTACGTTCTTTGGCAATCTTTTTACCATCCTTCATCTGGTAATATTTCTCCATAGGGATTAACACCTGTGGAACCAAATGAGAGAAACCTAAACGGCTGATCTCAGCATCAATGTATTGTTTTACCTTCTTTTCTTTACCGCTAACCGCCCTTACAACGTACCACTTTAGATCGCTCATTAGTAAATATTAATTAGAAAGTGATTTATAAAAAGTATCTAACACAAAGGTAGATCCCTTATCCATTGCAAAAATAACCAATGCAATGATTAGAGAAGCTACTAAAACAAGAATCGCAGAGCTTTGCAACTCGCCCCAGGTAGGCCATGTAACCTTACTGGTCATTTCATCGTATGATTCTTTTATAAACTCAACTACTTTAGCCATATCAAATTATTGAATGAGAGAATGAGTAAATGAGTGAATGATATTGTCTTGAAAGCTGTCTTTCAAATTCAATCATTCACTCATTCTAGAACTCAATCATTATGTTAAGCACGGGAACAAGGATTCGAACCCTGATCAAAGGTTTTGGAGACCTCTATTCTACCGTTGAACTATTCCCGTGTGTATAAAAAAGAGCTAGCCTTAACTAGCTCTTTTTATATTATTGTTAGCTTAAATTAAGCTAAGATTTCAGTTACCTGACCAGCACCTACTGTTCTACCACCTTCACGGATAGCGAAACGTAGACCTTTTTCCATTGCAATCGCGTTAATTAATTTAACTGTGATTGTAACGTTATCACCTGGCATTACCATTTCAGTTCCTTCAGCCAGTGAAATCTCACCAGTTACGTCTGTGGTACGGAAATAGAATTGAGGACGATATTTGTTGAAGAATGGCGTGTGACGACCACCTTCTGCTTTTGATAATACATAGATTTCAGCTTTGAAATCAGTGTGAGGAGTTACTGAACCTGGTTTACAGATTACCATACCACGACGGATATCAGTTTTCTCAATACCACGTAATAATAAACCTACGTTATCACCAGCTTCACCGTAATCTAAAATTTTACGGAACATCTCTACACCAGTTACGGTAGATTTTAAGTTCTCAGCACCCATACCTAAGATCTCAACCGGATCTCCGGAGTTGATTACACCACGCTCAATACGACCAGTAGCAACAGTACCACGACCAGTAATTGAGAATACATCTTCAACAGGCATTAAGAAAGGAAGATCAGTTAAACGTGGAGGAATTGGAATGTAGCTATCAACTGCAGCCATTAATTCCATAATTTTTTCCACCCATTTAGCATCACCGTTTAATCCACCTAATGCAGAACCTTGGATTACAGGAATATCATCTCCAGGGAAATCGTAGAATGATAATAATTCACGAACTTCCATTTCAACTAATTCTAATAATTCAGGATCATCAACCATATCCACTTTATTCATGAATACAACTAATGAAGGAACACCTACCTGACGAGCCAATAAGATGTGCTCGCGGGTTTGTGGCATTGGACCGTCAGTAGCAGCAACAACGATAATTGCACCGTCCATTTGAGCAGCACCTGTAACCATGTTTTTCACATAATCCGCGTGACCTGGACAGTCAACGTGTGCATAGTGACGGTTAGCTGTTGAATACTCAACGTGAGCTGTATTGATTGTAATACCTCTTTCTTTTTCCTCTGGAGCAGAGTCAATTGAATCGAATGAACGTGCCTCAGATAAACCTGCATCAGCCAAAACTTTTGTAATAGCTGCTGTTAAAGTTGTTTTACCGTGATCGACGTGACCGATTGTACCGATGTTTAAGTGCGGTTTACTGCGGTCAAATTTTTCTTTTGCCATTTTATTTATAACTAATTAGTAGGTTAACTTTTTATTATTTTTATTTATTGTTTTTCCAACACAAAAAACCTTGCCTCTTCTGTATCTTTAACAGATTTAACAAAGCTTTATTATACCTGAGCCAACTATGGGAATTGAACCCATGACCTCTTCCTTACCAAGGAAGTGCTCTACCGCTGAGCTAAGTCGGCTAATTTAGTTCCCAGTTTTCAGCCGTCAGTTACAGTAACTGCAAACCGCCAATTGCCAACTACTCAACTTATTTAAGAGCGGAAGACGAGGTTCGAACTCGCGACCTATAGCTTGGAAGGCTATCGCTCTACCAACTGAGCTACTTCCGCTTTTTCCAAATGCTTGTATGAGTGAATGTCTCCATGAAGAACGGCAAGCATTCTATCAATCTTTCATTCAAAATTCAAACCTTTCGGTGTGGGGAGAGAAGGATTCGAACCTTCGAAATCTTGCGATAACAGAGTTACAGTCTGTCCCATTTGGCCGCTCTGGAATCTCCCCAACTTTATCTTAAAATGTAACACTTTAAAATAAAAAGAGCCTCCTATCGGAATCGAACCAATGACCTACTGATTACAAGTCAGTTGCTCTACCAGCTGAGCTAAGGAGGCTTTTAAATTTGTGCAATGATACGAAAAATCTTCATTTTTCATACTATTAACGTGTTTTTTTAAAAGTTTATCTTTTTAAAGAACTAACCCTTTTGTGATTGGCTTAACACCGTTTCCGAAAGGGAATGCAAATATACACACTTATATTTCAGTTCAAAATAAATTTGAAAAAAAATAGCGAACTTTTTAGTCCGCTATTTCTGTATTTTATGTTTTAAAGCAATACTTACTTAGTAATCAGATGCTTCGCTTTCACTTAAAATTGCTTTATGCTCACTTAATTTTGCTCGCGTTTTATCTTTGTGTTTCGTAATCTGCTTCCTCAACGACTCAATTGCCAAATCGGTAGCCTCTTCAAATGATTTACATTGTTCCTTAGCAAAGAGGGTCCCCCCCGGCACAATCAATTTAATCTCACTGATTTTATTGGCCTCGTCCTCTACATTCTCTAGCTTTAAATACACTTCTCCGCTAATAATCTGGTCAAAAAACTGATCCAGCTTGTTTGCTTTCTTCTGAATAAACGCTAACAACTTACTATCTGCACTGAAGTGGATTGATTGAACTCCGATTTTCATTTTTCCTCCTTTTTTTATGCCTTTGGATGGGCTTGTTTATAAATTGTTTTTAATCTTTCGATTGAATTGTGTGTGTAAACCTGGGTTGCAGCTAAACTGGCATGCCCCAAAAGTTCTTTAATGGCATTTAAATCTGCTCCTGCATTTAACAGAGAAGTGGCGTAACTGTGCCGCAGAACGTGTGGACTTCTTTTCTCATGGGTGGATATGTAGTTTAGGTATGAGGTTACAACGCGGTATATTAATTTTGAATAAGCCGCAGCTCCTGTATTGGTAACGATTAAGTTTGACAAATTGTTATCAAAATCCTGTAACTTTTTTTGTGCTATATAGGTATTTAACTGATTAATAAGCGGTTTATTTACAGGGATAATTCTTTCTTTATTCCGTTTACCCAACACTTTAATTGTACCTGTATAAACATCCACATCTGTTTCTTTCAGTGATAGGAGTTCAGACAAACGAATCCCCGTGCCAAAAAGTAGCTCTATCACAAGGTGATCCCTTAAAGAAGGAAAGCTTTCATCAAAATAATGTTCAGAGTCCAGCAGCTGATCCATTTTCTGCGCATCAACAAAAACAGGAAGCCGCTTTGGGATTTTCGGCGCTTTTAGTAGCAGCGTGGGATTTTGCTCCAGCTTCCCCTCCCTTACCAAAAACTTATAAAAACTTTTCAGGGCCGATATTTTTCTGTTAATGGTGGTTTCTGATCTCTTCTCTTCCATTAACTCCACCATGAAACTCCGGAGATGACTATATTTTATTTCAGGAACCGTTAACTGGTATGTGATGCTGACATAAGATTCAAACTGTTTGAGATCAGCCAGGTAGGAAGAAACGGTATGCTTGGAATAACGTTTCTCGTGGGTTAAATATGTAATAAAACTATCTATAAACATTCCACATCATTTAGGCCTATAAATATGAAGTTACAAATTGTTTTGATATAAAGAAATGATTAATGAATTGTTTAGATAAGATGATGAATAAGGCCATAAAACAAAAAAAGCCTTTTGATGCAACATCAAAAGGCTCTTACAAAAATATCTTGAACAACTATGAAGTTGTGTCTTGATTCATATTCTGAATGTAAACAGCATGTTTAATTTCAGTACGACGGGCAACAGATTTCTTCTCGTATGCCTGACGGCTACGTAGTTCTCTTAACACACCAGTTTTTTCAAACTTTTTCTTGAAACGTTTAAGGGCTTTATCTAATGATTCGCCGTCTTTAATGTTGATAATGATCATAACGCTGAAATACCTCCTCTCGTGGTCTTTTAATTTCCCCTACCTATCGGGGTTGCAAATGTAAGTAATTATTTGATAATGAGGAAAATTTTTAATCACATTTTATTTCTTTTTAGCCAGTGATTTATTCCCTTGTTTCACTACATTTATTTATACATACATGAATATATGACAACAGGTAAAAAAGTGATCGCTATTGTTGGGGTTCTGCTGGTAATTGTAATTGCAGCCATTTGCTACTATCGCTATTTTTTCGTTTTTGGAGAAGGCGTGAAGGCAGGTGAACTAAACTATGTAGTTAAAAAAGGTTACCTCTTTAAAACGTATGAAGGAAAACTCATCCAGAGCGGCATCCGGTCCAAACAGATGGGCACCCTTCAAAACAATGAATTTGAGTTCTCCATATCAAACGATGAAATCGCGAACCAGATGATGGCCAATAGCGGCAAGTTTTATGAACTGCACTATAAAGAATATAAAAACACATTGCCTTGGCGAGGTTTCAGTGTATATGTCGTTGATCGAATCATCTCCTCCAAAGAGATGCCGCAATAGTCTTTAGTCTTTAGTCTTTAGTCCAAAACATGATGAAGGCAACCTGGTTTTAGAAAAACAAAAAATCCGGAGGTAATTAAACCGTCCGGATTAGGTATTATATATTTGGTCTTTTTAATAAGGTTAAGACGCAAGGCTTAGGGATAAGGTTCAACGCTATATGGCCCTAAACCTTCTACCTTCAAACCCTCTACCTTGATAATATTTCCCTGGCGATCACAATCTTCTGAATTTCTGACGTGCCCTCACCTATCGTACATAATTTACTGTCGCGATAAAATTTCTCTACCGGAAAATCTTTTGTATAGCCGTAACCACCAAAAATCTGTACCGCCTCTGTTGCCACTCTTACCGAAACTTCTGAGGCAAAATATTTCGCCATTGCCGATTCCTTTGTCATGGGTAAATGCCTGTTCTTTAAATCTGCTGCCTGCCGGATCAATAACTCGGCTGCTTCAATCTCTGTAGCCATATCAGCAAGTTTAAAACTAATCGCCTGAAAGCTGGAGATCGGCTGACCAAATTGCTGACGTTGCTTGGAGTAATCTACAGCCGCATCAAAAGCACCTTTTGCAATTCCTAAAGCCAATGCTGCAATAGAAATTCTTCCGCCATCTAAAACTTTCATGGCTTGTTTAAAACCTTCTCCCACATGACCTAAAAGATTGGCTTTCGGCACTCTGCAATTATCAAAAATCATTTCCGTGGTTTCTGATGCACGCATGCCCAGTTTGTTTTCTTTTTTCCCGGCAGAAAAACCCGGTGTACCACGCTCCACTACAATGGCGGAAATTCCTTTTGAACTTCCCTGCTCACCCGTTCTCACCATCACCACCGCAATATCTCCGCTTTTTCCATGGGTAATCCAGTTTTTCGCACCATTTATAATGTAATCGTCACCATCTTCTACGGCAGTAGTCATCATTCGTAAGGCATCAGAACCCGTGTTGGCCTCTGTTAGGCCCCAGGCACCAATCCATTCAGCGGTAGCCAATTTTGGCAGCCACTTTTGTTTCTGTTCTTCATTTGCAAAAGCCATAATATGACCGGTACAAAGTGAATTATGTGCCGCCAATGATAAACCGATAGAACCACAAACCCTGGCCACCTCTACAATCACATCTACATATTCCTGGTAGCCCAAACCTGAACCACCGTATTCTTCCGGAACCAAAACGCCCATTAACCCTAAATCGCCAAGCTGTTTAAAAAGCGCTACGGGAAAGTGTTGCGCTTCATCCCATTCCATAATATTTGGGCGAATATTCTTCTCTGCAAAATCGCGAACCATCGCCTTCACACTTTGCTGCGTTTCTGTCTCTGAAAAATTAAAGCTTACACTCATTGAGTTTATATTTAAGTTAGTTTACAGCAATGATAAACAAATATCTGATGGTTAAATACCATTAAATATTTGTGCTGTTACATAATGAAATGGTATTTAGTACAATTTGTTTATTGATGAATTTTAAAGCTTGAAATTAAGCGGAAAAGTTTTTTTAATTATTTTACAACCCGGGCTAAATAAGCTGATAAATCCAGGGTTCAGGTAAATAAAATCTGAAACCTGCTTTTTGGTTTTACAGGATTTTAATCCCCAAAATTCAAAAAATTAAAAGGATAGATAAGGTGTGATCTGATCAATTACCTTTTGATTCAGAATCGCAATCTTTTTTAAATCGGAGATATCAGTATAGTCGCCATGTTGCTTTCGGTATTGAATGATGGCATTAATCTGCCTATAGGAAAGGTATGGATTTGTTTTTAAGTCATTAAATTGTGCTGTATTGATATTGACCACTTTTAAAGCAATACGGCTTAATGAAACCTGATCTTTAATTTCATTGTATTTAATAGAATCCAGGCCGTATATTTCCAGAAGCTGTTCCTTTTTATGGAAACCGCCCAATCGTTCCCGATACTTTAAAATCCGCGTGGCAAATACGCCACCTATCCCCTTAATCTCATCCAGTTGGGCCGAATCAGCCGTATTGATATCAATAATTTGTAATGGCTTTTTCACGTATACCTTTCTTTCATCAACCATATTCTTTTGCAAATCAGCAACAGCATTCTTTTTTATCTGAATGAAGGGAAGGAGTTTGGCATATCGTTCCGGCGAAATGACATACATTTTCTGTAAATCTTCCGGTTTGTAAAACTTCCCGCCCTTTTGGGTATAATTAACAATAGATTTCGCCTGTTTCAGCGACAAGCCTAAGCTTTGCCAACCATCCGTACTTAGTGTATTCGGATCAAAATTAAAGAGGTTTTCCTTTCGTTTTTTCCATTCAACACCATTCGCATATTTACCGGCATCAATTTTTTTGTCTTCGGTTAGTTTAATTTTCTGAAGCTGTGCAAGCAGGCCGGGATGATCTTTTTCAACCGGTTTAAAATAATCATATATATAAGGTATGCTTTTAATAAGGCATAAAATTAACAGCAAAAAAAGCAATCCGTTAAATTCGCTTTTACTAAAACCGAAATACTTATTCAGCCAAATTCTCATGATGATTGATGTTATGACATTTTTATTTGAATATAAATCTTATTTTTGGGATCGCAAAACAATTTGGATTTTGCCTGTCAACTACCTATATTTTATATGAAGATCATAACTACATCTGAGTTTGCCAAAGCAACTAAGATCGATAAGCTCGGTGTGCCGGGTTTAGCAGGCTTAATGATGGAACTCATGAAACTGAATGACATTAACGATGTTTTTGCTCAAAATCAACATTTTAAAGGACTAGAATTTGTAGATAAAATATTGGAAACTATTGGTGTGGCCATTGAGTTTGATGAAGATGACTTAAACTGCATTCCAAAAACAGGACCATTTATTGCCATTGCCAATCACCCTTATGGCGGTGTGGAAGGGCTTGCACTCGTTAAATTATTATGTACCGTTCGGCCTGATGCAAAGGTTATGGTTAATTTTATTTTAAAAAAGATCCCTAATCTTGATGAATTTTTCGTTGCGGTTAATCCTTTCGAAAATGTACAGCATTCATCAAGTATCAGCGGACTAAAAACCACTTTTGATTTACTGAGAAGCGGCACACCAATCGGCATTTTTCCTGCCGGCGAAGTATCAACTTTTAAACTGGATGCCCAGCAGGTTACCGATAGAATGTGGCATCCTGTGGTTGGAAAACTGATTGCGAAAGCAAAGGTTCCGGTTGTTCCCATCTATTTTCATGGCAATAACGGTGTCCTATTTAATATCCTGAGTTTCATTCATCCTACTTTAAGAACAGCGAAGCTCCCATCAGAATTTTTAAATAAACAAGGTTTAACCATTAAGGTAAGAATCGGAAAACCAATTGCGCCGGCTGAAGTATCACATATGAACAGCAGCAATAAGTTGATGGATTTTTTAAGGGCCCGTACTTATGCACTGGGCATCGGGTTGGATACCGAAAAGAAACTTTTTAATCCGCTCAACCTTTTTAAAATTAGAAAGAAACCTGCTGAAGTGATCGAAGAAACTTCTAGGGTTTTAATTAAAGCCGAAGTGGAAACACTTGAGGATTTTAAAGTATGGACTGAAAAAAATTATGAAGTTTATATTGTGCCTACACTTAAAATCCCCAATATTTTAAGGGAAATCGGGCGTTTAAGGGAAATTACTTTCCGCGAAGTTGGAGAAGGGACAAACAAAAAAATAGATCTCGATAACTATGATATCTATTACAATCACTTATTTATCTGGGACCGCGATTTAGAAAATATTGTTGGTGCCTATCGTATTGGCAAAGGCGATGAGATTTTAGAAAGCATGGGTCGCCGGGGTTTTTATCTTTCTGAGCTTTTTAAAATAAAAGATCAGTTTTATCCCATGCTGAAACAGGGTATTGAACTGGGCAGATCCTGGATCAGAAAAGAATACCAGGGCAAACCCCTGCCCCTCTTTTTGTTATGGAAGGGGATTTTAAAATACCTGCTGGATAATCCGCAATACCGTTATATGTTTGGTCCGGTAAGTATCAGCAATAACTTTTCTAAATTTAGTAAAGCTTTGATTGTGGATTACATTACTAAAAATCATTTCGATTATGAAATGGCCAAATATGTAAAACCACGGAATAAATTTAAAGCAGATCTTTTACCCATTTCTACAGACACTTTGGTGGATAGCAGCGAATCTTTTAAAGACCTGGATAGTATAATTGGCGACATTGAAAATTCACACATTAAAATTCCGGTTTTGTTAAGGCAATACATGAATTTAAATGCAAAAATTATCTCCTTTAATATTGATCCTAAATTTTCAGATTGTTTAGATGGCTTCCTGGTAGTTGATACCCATAACATCCCACCCGAGATGATTGAAAAACTTGGAAAGAATTTATAAAATAAAAAACCCAGACATCCATCTGGGTTTTTTATTATCAACTAACCTAAACTTTATAAATACTAACCAAATATTTATATCACAAAAGTATAGCTGGCTTGTTAAATTGGTATTAATGAAATGTTATTTATTAAATATGCTGTATTAATTTCTTATCAAAGAATTAACCTGATCACCCCACTTATTCTCCTATCTTTAACACGCTGCATGAGCTAGATTAAACCAGTTATTAATCAGTATAACGGGTTCCTTTTCCTCTATATGGCTCAAATTAAAAATCATTTTTATAGATCTGGTTTTCAAATTGAATAAACTTTGAACTGTAATTTATGAACGTAATTTCAAAAGAAAATTTCGCCAAAGCAACCGGCATTTGCAATGTTCCTATTCCGGGTCTTGCTTCCTTTTTAATGCGGTTTTTGAAAATTAATAATTTCAATGGAATGATCAGGGATGCAAATTCTTTAGAAGGAGAAAAATTTGCTAAACATATTCTAAATGTTTTAGGGGTAAGCATTCAAATGAGTGACGAAGATTTAGCGCATATCCCAAAGGATGGTGCTTTTATTGCTATTGCAAACCATCCATATGGTGCGATAGAATCTTTAGCCTTATTAAGTATCCTTGCCAATCATCGCCCTGACACCATGTTTATGGGTAATTTTTTGCTAAAAAAAATTCCTAATCTGGAAAAATGTATCATCGCTGTTAATCCATTTGAAAAAGTGCTGGATTCATCAAGTATCAGCGGATTAAAAATAACGTTGAAAGTGCTGAAAGATGGAAGTCCGGTGGCTATTTTTCCAGCAGGTGAAGTTTCTTCGTATAAATTCAGAAAAAATCAAATTACAGACAAGGAATGGCATCCGGTAGTAGGCAAAATTATTTCGAAGGCAAATGTTCCTGTTTTACCGATCTATTTTCATGGTAATAATGGAATTTTCTTTAGCTTGTTGAAATTAATCCATCCATCATTACAAACGGCTAAACTCATCTCTGAATTATTTAATAAAAACGGACATCAATTAAAAATCAGCATCGGTAAACCAATTAAACTCATCGATATTGATTATAAAAATTGCAATCATTCATTATTAAAATACCTTAGAAACAGCCTTTATTCCTTAAAAGGGAATTAATAAATGCCTGAACTATTCCCTGTATTAATTTCTTATTAAGTTCACCTAACAGTTTAACATAAAGAAATTGTTGCTTTTAGGTTAATTATATGTAAATTTAATATAACCAAATATGGAGCGGTTTGAAAAGCGGGATATCAACATATTTTATAAAGACCTTTTTGTTCATTTGCCTTGCGATGAATCTCGTTACGGTAAAGGGACAAAACTATTCTTTCGATTTTTATGAGGGCACCTTTAATTTCAATGCCGATTCTTCTTTATCTGTACCTGTTTCTGAAATGGCTTCAGCAGGCGAAGTAAAGCAGTTTTACGCCAGGATAGCCACAGCCCATTATGATGATTTAATTTCTAATCTTAAATCTTACCAGGAAAAACATCACCTGAATGACTGGATCTATTACCAGCTCATCCGTAAAGTGGCTGAGCAAATCAGTCCTAAATCAGAGAACTATTTTCGTTATACATTATATAAATGGTTTATTTTAAATAAATGTGGTTATGATGCCCGGTTGGCTACAGGAAATAATCAGGTAATATTTTATATCAGGAATGAGGAAGACATCAGTGATATTCCTTTTTTTATGATCGACCGTAAAAAATATATGTGTTTAAACTATCATGATTATGGGAAATTGTTTAAACAGGCTGATGCCTATAAACCAATAGATATTGCAATCCCTGAAGCAAAAAATCAGTTTTCATATAAAGTAACGCGGATGCCAGATTTCAAGCCGGAAGGTTATGAGGATAAGAACATCGAATTTAGTTACAGGCAAAAAAATTATCACTTTAAATTAAAAGTAAACAAAGAAGTACAAAACATTTTCAAGAATTACCCCGTCGTAGATTTTGAAAGTTACTTTAACATCCCGTTAAGCAGAGAAACCTATAGTTCTTTAATTCCTACTTTAAAGGAAAACCTAAAGAAAATGGATCAAAAAAACGGCATCGATTACCTGATGCGTTTTACCCGTTATGCATTTTTATATGAAGATGATGGAGAAAATTTAGGAAAGGAGAAACGCAATGCCCCTGAACAAACCCTGCTAAGTCAATACAGTGATTGTGATGACCGGGCTGCCCTTTTCTTTTACCTGGTTAAAGAGATCTATAACTTACCCATGGTGGCCGTACTTTACCCGGAACATTTAACCATTGCTGTAAACCTGGATAAGCCTGTGGGCAATACCCTTACCTATAATGGCCGGCAGTATTCATTTTGTGAACCTACACCGCAAATTCGGGATTTAAAAATCGGACAGATTTCCTCCAGTCTGAAGCATAGCAAATTTGAAATTGTATATGCTTATGAACCAAAAAGAACTGCTAATTAAGCAGACTAACATAAAATTAACTTTAATTTTATGTTAACTCAAAGTTATCTTATTGCTAAGAAGACTGAACTGTTCGCCTTTTAATCTACTTTAGCCCTTACTTAAATTAATTGCAATGTCGGCTATCATATATAACATACTAAAAGAGTTTTTTGTCCTCATCCATGAACATCCGGTTAAGGCAAGAATTATGTCACCAGTGAATGATGAAAATAGCTTTACTTTTCAGATCAGTTTGCATTTTAAAAACAATAGTAGTGCAGATGCAAATATTCCAAATTCTACATTTACCTCGTATGCCACTGCCGAAAGGCATTTATTAGGATATTTAGACGCCTTTCAAAATACGATGGATTTAGGTGGCAGTATCGCTGAGGGGACCAGGTTTTAATTATTTTTTCGCATTTTCTTGTATTAATGCTGAGCCGATAAATGGTTTTCAGTAATCTTTAATAAATATTTTACATGTTAACTTCAGTTGGTTTTGTTAACATAATCATAATGTTAATTTAACTTAGCGATATTTTATCTTTGCATAAATCCTAATTAAGTTAAATGAAAAAGCACAAATCTAAGTCGAAGAATATTTCGGCAAACAAGAGAGTACGTAAAGAAATAGAAACTAAACTAACAACTGCATTTAACGAGGTTCTGGCGCAGTTTGGAAAGGCAAAGAAAACGGAGCAGGTAATAGAGAAATTCGCCAAACGTCTTTCTAAAAAAATCAACCTGAAACCTGCAGATGATTCGATCGAACCATTTATAAAAGAAGAAGTAGCTGTTGTAGTGAAAGAAAAAGCGGTTAAGCCCGCCATAGCAAAAAAAATAAAAACGCCGTTAGTGGAAGCGCCGGAATTAAAAGCATAAAAAATGCCCTGCTGGTTTTAATCAGCAGGGCATTTTTGTTTATAATCAGCTATTAGAAGCTATATCTCAATCCCAGTTGCATCTGATAACGTGATGCAAAAAAGTCTCTCGAATAAGAAGTAACGTTCCCCTTATTAAATGTGTAACTAGGATAAGTAGTTGCATTACCTGCAGAAATTACTTTTCCAGCAGCATCTTTCTCAAGAGATAATCCAACATTCGCCATTGAATTGAATGTATTCGGAGAAAAATACTGGATGCCCCAATTCTTATTTACCAGATTGGTTAAGTTCACAATATCATAAGTTAAGGTTAAAACATGAGGATGTTTTCCTTGTGCGACCTGAATATCCTGAGAGAATCTGAAATCAGCCTGAACGTTCCATGGTGTACGTGCACCGTTACGCTCTGTGAACTGGCCCCTGCGGGTACTCAGATATTTATCTCCGTCTATGTATGCATCAAATGCTGCAGCCTGTGCCTGATTGGCTGAAGAAAAGAATTTCGAAGTTTCACCAACAGCCGGGATATAAACTAAACCAACTGTTTGTCCAGTATTATTTACCGTAGCATTTACAAATCCTAAAGAATAAGGAGCACCGGACTGTGCACTAAAGAAAATGGAGAAGTTACTTACATACTTATTGTTTTTAGCCCAGTCTAACCTGTAATTTAAGGTTGAAATAACCCGATTACGCACATCAAAGTTAGAATAAGCCAAACCTGGGTTATTCGGACTTAAGGCCTGATTTAACTGCCAGTTAGATTCCATGGAGTTACGGATACCGTTGGCAATATCTTTAGACTGACCATAAGTGTAGGCAACCATTACATCTAAACCAAAAGGTAAAGATTTACTTACCTGACCAGTTAAGGAATATTTATATCCTTTATCGGTATTTGACAATAGATAAGCGTTTGTATATTTTGAATTAATTTTTGCTCCGGAATAAATGGGCTGCTGGTGCTGTGTATCATAAGCCATATAAGTTGGATTATCTACATAGTTAATTTGCTGGAAAGCAACATCCTGAATAACCTTGCTGTAAATACCCTCTACAGTAAACTTCCAGTTATCCTGGGTTTTGAAATCAAAGGCTAAGTTAGTTCTCCAGGCCTTCGGCATTTTGAAATTATTATCCACTAAATCAACCTGAGTTGCACCATTGGCATCATTGATATTTACACCTTGCTTGGCTGCATATCCGGCTTCGCCGTTTCCGTTTAAAGCATCTTTTATCGGATCACTACCTGCAACCTGGGTTACAGATTTATTTCCGCTTGCAGGTTTAAGATCATAAGCACCATAATTTACACCATTATTGTAATAAGCGTAACCTAACCAGGCAAAAGGTACACGACTGGTAAATAAACCACTACCACCGCGTACAATCAAGCTTTGATCACCCAATGCATCGAAATTAAAACCTAATCTTGGTGAAATCTGAATTTTGTTTAGAAACTTGTTATTAATGGCTGAGGGTTGCGTATAAGTATAGGTTGTACCATAATTTGGATCAACTGGTGAGTTGGTCGTTTTATTACTCAAAGTTGGCATGGTTGGTAAATCAGCCATATCGAAACGCAAACCTAAGGTAAGTTTAAATTTATCACTTAAACGCATTTCATCCTGTCCGTAAGCGCTATAAAGATTAACATTGAATTTAGCAGTCGGATTGGCAATAATATTATCGCGTGAGTTATCAGCATAATCAAAGCTGGTACGAACCCTTTTCGGTCTGTTATTCAGGAAGTCGTCAACCGTATCATAAGCTACCCTACCATTCCATGCATTCACAAAACCGTAGTTTATTTTATAAAATTCATTGTGCGTACCTACCGTAAAATTATGGATGCCTTTGCTGAATGAATAGTTATCCGTTAACTCAAAAGTATTTTGTTTCATATTAAAAATACTTGCTTCTCTATCTGTACCCAGGAAAATAGTACCACCACTAGAGCCAATCTCAATTTGTGGAATAGCAGGATCAGAAAGAGGTGTACGGAAATCGTGTACAGTTGAATAACCTAAAATCAGGTTATTGGTAGCAGAATTGTTAAACCTTGTTTTTAAATCAGCAACGGTTGAACTCTGATTATTATTCTGTTTAAAATCAATTCCTCCAAACCTGAAGTTAGACTGATCTCTTTCTAAATTGGTTGCCTTTGAAACGATGGTATTGTTTCTGATGGTCAACTGTGTACTCTCACTGATGTTCCAATCTAAACGATTAAAGAACTTGTTAGATTGAGAGTAAATGTTATAATCACCATAAGCACCAGCATCTAAACCATATGCATTTTTCATGCGATCTGAAATTTGTTGGGCCTGAGATAATGAAATAATACCATCAGGAGAACCTGCACCTAAAATTACCGGATCCTGACGGCGGGTAATTTCCTCATTGGTGAAGAAGAACAACTTATCTTTTATAATCGGAAAACCAACACGGAAGCCGGTTTGATAATCGTGAAAAGCAGAAGGCTCTTTGCTGTTATCCCCTATTTTATTTCTGCCGATTAATGAAGCATTACGGCCATAACCATAAACAGATCCGGTGACATCATTTGTACCACCACGGGTTACGGCATTGATACTTCCCCCTAAAAAGTTACCTACTTTCACATCATAAGGAGATAAAAGTACAGTTACATCCTGAATCGCATCTAACGATACCGGATTGGTACGGGTACTGCTTCCCGGCATGCCCGAACTACCACTTTGTCCGCCCAGAGATGGGCTAAAACCAATGGCATCATTGTTAATCGCACCATCAATAGTGACGTTATTGTACCTGAAATTGGTTCCGCCAAAGGTATTGTCTTTACTGCCTTGTGGGGTTACCCGGGTAACATCCTGTAAACTCCGGTTCATGGTTGGCATTGTTTTAATCTGACCTTCACCAATGCTGGTACCGGCACCGGATTTTGTCGGGCCTTTTTGTCCTTTTACACTCACATCAGCCAGCTGACTGCCCTGTTCCTGAATATCAATATCCAGTTTCTGATCAGCACCCAGCGCTAAATAGATATTGTCTTTCACTACCGGACTGTAACCTACATAAGTTACGGTGATTTTATAGGGACCACCGGGATTTAAGTTTCCGATGCGGTATAGCCCTGTTTCATTTGATGAAGCTTTAGAGACTGTTCCGGTAGGGACATGAACAACCACAATGGTAGCCCCCGGAATAATCCCTTTCTCATCTTTAATTTTTCCATTTAAACTGGCTGTTGTGACCTGTGCATGAGCAGCGGTAACAAACAACACTAAAATACTAAATAAAAATAGTAAACGCGATTTCATTTTCTGTTGTTTTTGTTTGGTACAAAGCAACAACAGTGATGTTAACCTAATGTTAATTAAAAATTAATTATTGCGTCTTATTTAACATTAAATAAATAATTCAGAAATATATGAGACACAGTTTCTTAACACCCGATTGGGCGACCTGAAAGCGGGTTATATGAAGGGCTAAAGCTACTTTTGAAAGATGAAGATTTCATGAAGATTGAATACTATCCATCACACAAGCATGAAACATAAAAGAATAGTAAACAAAAAAAGCCAGATATCGCTATCTGGCTTTTTAATGAAAATATTAAATTTTAATATACATTAGTTTGTGGTGTGAAATTGGCCCAGCCTGCAGTCCAATCTGAAGTGCCAAATGCACCACGGTGACTCACCACATCGAAACCAGTTAAACCTGTAAAACTCGCACCAGCTAAAAGTATCGATCCAGTATTCAATGTGAATTTTGGCGTAGCACCTAAATCAAAAATACTTCCGTCAATACCTAGATCTTCCCATTTGGCATAAGTCTCGTTTCCAAATGAAGCCGTTTTGAACCAGGCATCAATGGTTTGAGTACCAACATTAGCAGTTGATTTTGTTTCCACTCCGATTGGATTTGGGAATGTTGTCGTACCACCAGTACCGTAACCATTAGCTCCCCAACCATCTACACCCGCAAGAACATTATTTTTGAGCACCAATTCACCATTAGCTGCATTCGCAAGAGTGGTAGATCCATCTATGAACAATCCATTTGGATAGGCTGTAAATACAGAATTATAGATCTTAATTTTATTGTTTCTTCTCAAATGCATTGCATTTTGAAATTGTGTTGAAATGGTTTTAGTTCTATCTTTCTTTGGACCGATAATCGTCACGTTAGAAAACTGAGCCGACGTGAAAGGAGCAACACTTGATCCGGTACCGTCATTATCAACCTCAAAACCATTGGATCCAGACTGGTCAGCAGAGTTGGCATCGCGAATACCAACCGCGAACTGTACCGTACCGCGGAAACCAAAATCAACATCGAAATCATCATCAAGACCACGATAGGCGATTAAGTGTTTTGCATTTACCGTTCCGCCAAACCATTCAAAAGCGTCATCTAAACCATATGAGCATTGTACATAATCAATCACGGTTCCGGAACCAACAGAACCCATTGTTAAAGAGTTCACCTCCTGGTTTGGATTAATTGGTGTGCCGGCATAATCAATTCTAACATATTTTAGAATTCCGGAATTATCAGTATCAACTGTTCCACCATGCCATCCTTCATAAGCACCTTCCAATTCTGCTTCGCCTCCAGATTGATTGTTGGTTGCCTTTCCACACAATACAACACCACCCCAGTCTCCCGGCTCACGCAAACCAGCAGCTCGTTCCGATGTAAAAATAATCGGTTGAGATGCTGTTCCTTCTGCAATTAGTTTATTGCCTCTTTGTACCACCAAAGTACCTTTCGTTTCCCGATCACCGATGATTGTTGTACCAGCTTCAATTGTTAAGGTAATGCCCTCAACCGCTGCTAAACCAGCTTTATTTTTAGGATCTCTTCCAACTCTCACAAAGCCATTAAGCCTGTAAATGTTATCTTTGGTCCATTTTGTGTTCGTTGTAATACTGCCGGCTGCTACTTCCACAACCGGCTTGGTAAACCCGGTAGCTGGATTAGGAGTGGTTCCACCTCCATTACCTGAGTTGTATCCAGCTTCATTATATTCTATCACAGTTGTTTTTTTGCATGAACTAAAAATTAATGTTCCTGCCAAAACAAATGCCATTGCTTTAAGTCCGTTAGTACCAAATTTTGGTTTGTAGCGCTTTTTCATATTCATTTCTTGTTTTTTATGTCTTTTTATTATTGATTAAAATAATTTGTATGAAAGTGTTAATCCGAACTGACGGCCACTTTTAAATTGCGCCGTAACCTGGTCAACTGACTGATCAAAATTTCCATCTTGATTTCCGTCCTGCATCAGGGTAAAATTCTGATTCAGCAAATCATTGAAGTTTGCTTTTAAGGAGAGCTTGTTGGTAAAATTTTTAGTAACGACCAAATCCACAACATTTCTAGGCATCTCATAAATATCCCTGATCAGATCAGTACCTACAAAAGCGATGCGCTTGCCTGCCACATTGTAAAGGAGGTTAACCTGGAACTTAGATTTGATATTATTATAGAATATAGCCGCGTTAAGGATATATGGCGACTGGCCCTGCATTGGACGATTATTGGATTGCCCTATTGCACTTGCACCATCAAACATTACTTTACTATTGATGTAAGATGCATTTAATAAGACTGTCAAATCATTCAAGAACTGGCTTTCACTTAAACCTGCCAATGATTTACGCATTTCCAATTCTACGCCAACGTTTCTGACCTTTTGGGCGTTATTAAAATTGAAAGACTGCGCATTAGACCCTGGTATCGCCGTCATCTCAATCGCATCTTTAAACTTTTTATAAAAACCTGAAATACTAATCAATTCGCCTGACGATGGGTAGAATTCATATTTTAAATCAAAATTATCAATCTTTGCTGTTTTTAAATTAGGGTTACCAGCCACATTGAAATTCTGATCAAAATCATAAAATGAGAAAGGTGCAATCTCTCTGAATTCAGGTCTGTTCAGGGTTTTACCATAAGCCAATCTGAATAAAGATTTTTCATTCACATTAAACTGTACGTTAGCAGAAGGGAGTATTCTCGTGATATCGTTGTTTACATTAACAGGTCCATCAGTATCAAAACTATTTAATTTTTGAACGTTATTTTCAACTCTCGCACCTGCAACTATGGTTAGCTTATCTTTATAAGGTAGCACAAAATTTGCAAACCCTGCGAGTAATTTATTTGAAGCATCATAGTTATCATATGGATTTGATTTTTCATCCAATCTAATTCCTGTGGTCGTATTGATATTTTTCCAATCGAAAAGTTCTTCTATAGTACCTTTCAGCAAGGATTGATCAAAATTTAGTGAGTTTGCCCGTACGTAACCAATGTTTCTCGAAGTAAAGGTTCTTTGTTTATCCTCATAATAACCACCAATTTTTAATGAAGGTTTAAACCCTTCTGATTTTGGGGCAAGTGCTTGTTCAATATTAAATGCACCTGTTTTAATGTCTTCATTCATTTTAGAAAAGAATCTTCCCAAAAATTCTGGCTGAGCACCACCTGTTGGCACGAAAATGTTAAAAGTACCATCCCCATTAGCCAATGTTCTGTAACGTGAATAATCGGGCTGATCTCTGAAAGATTTACTATAACCAAAAACCCAATCAAACTTAGTATGCTCGTTATTGAATTTATGCACGCCGGATAACTGACCAGAATAAATCCCCCGGTATAGCACATTAGAAGCAAAATTGGCATAATCCTGTTGCTTTTCAGAACCAAAGCGGCTTACATACTGAGAAGTACTTAACTGGTTATAAAGATTTTTAAATTCAAATGTATTGTTATTATCTAACTTGAAAGCCCAATTGTGTACAATGCCTAAACGTACATTATAGGTATACTGATCATCATTATATCTGTAATTTTCCTCAGCAATTTGCGAAACAGGATCATAAACTTCATAATTCCCTCTAAAAACCGCGTTATTTGTCTTGCTGTTACTGTAAGTGATTGCTGTAATATTTCCTAATAATTTATTGTTGATGTTAAAGCGTTTACTACCATAAATATTTAACTTCTGATCCAGATTTGCCGTATTTACATCTGGTAACCAGTTATTTCTAAGTGCATGACCAGCTGCGTTTAACTTGCTCGCACTGACACTATTCAAATTAGAAGGAAAATTTACAGGCAGATCATTATCACCTGTATTAAAACCAGTAAAGTATAAACTTCCGGTATTGGTCCTTTTGAAATCTTTAAATGTTGCATTCTGGCGATAACTCGTTCCATAATCAATAGTTAACCGGTCGTCATCGGGAATACTCTTGAGAAAAACCTTTACCACACCTCCTGCGAAATCCGCAGGAATATCTGCAGAAGGACTTTTATAAACCAATACCCGATCAATTTGATTGCTTGGAATTAAATCAAAAGAGAAAGATCTGACATCAGTTTCCAAACTTGGAGCAGTGACATTATTGAGTTGAACATTATTGTATCGCTCAGCTAGCCCCCTGATATTAATAAAACGATTGTCAACAATGGTAATGCCCGGAACACGTTTCACTACTTGTGCGGCATCCGTATCACCAGATCTTTGAATGGTTTGAGACGAAACGCCATTTGCTATTGACTGAGATTTTTTTAATTCTGCGAGCAATGAAACCTCAGTACCAGTTTTTCTGGAGCCGGTTACTACAACATCGTTAAGTGTGGATTGATCATCCTCCATGACAACATCTACAACTGTTGTTTTTCCTGGAGTAACCTTTACATTTGGAATAATTTGTTTCTTAAAAGAAATAAACGAAAAGCTTATCCTGTAAGTACCAGGCTTTACGGTATTGAGAATATAATTCCCGTCTGCATCACTCGTTGTACCGATCGATGTGCCTTCTATTAATACTGATAACCCAACTAAGGTTTGCCCCGTAGTTTTATCCGTTATTTTACCAGAAATTTTTCCTGTCTGCGCATACGAGAGCATGCTGATCGTCAAAGCGAACACAGTAAGTGCCGCTCTTTTAAAAGAGTTTAGTAAGTCCAATTTGCCTTTATTTGATAAGGGCAAAGCTATTACCACAGTGTTAACCGCAAGTTAGGTGTTAATTAACATTCCTTTACTTTAAGGTTAACTAAAAGTTAACTGATTTTTTATGTCAGTAACGGATACCGGTTTTCTTGCAGATGAAGTGCAATAACCAGATCGGACCTATTAACAAAAACTTAACATCATCTAAAAAAGAAGGCTTCTTGCCTTCAATTTTATGCCCGATAAATTGCCCGATCCAGGCTGCAATAAAAATAACGGCATAAATGGCATATGCCGTTCCACTGCCTAAACCTACGGCCTGTTCAATCTTAACAATGACATAACTCATTAAACCCACCAGCCAGATCATCATAAAAAATAATACGGGTGAAAGTGTAAAGTAATAATATAAACTAAAAGCCAGCAGAAATGAAGCCCAATTGAAAAATCCATTATAACTCCCCAGAAAACCAATATGCGGAAAAGGAATCTGCCATACCAGACCAAGCAAACTAAACACAATTAAAGGAACACAAATCCAGTGCACCATCTTATTGGTATGGTTTTGATGACTTTCTGCATATTGATCAAAAAGGACATCAACAGGGCGCTTGGGCTCTACAGGTATGGTTGGCTTGCTCATGATGTAAAAATAAAAAAAGCGATGGATATTCCATCGCTTAATATAATCTGTATCATCCTTTAATCTGTGTAATCAACCACTTTAGTGTAAATTACCTTAGTTTAATCTATTTAATCAAACACTTTAGTGTAAATCTGCACAATCATTGTAGTTATTTTGCAAAGGCAACAGAACGGGTTTCACGAATTACGGTAACCTTAATCTGACCTGGATAAGTCATCTCCGTTTGGATACGGGTAGAGATATCAGCAGCCAGTAATTCAGCCTGTGCATCTGTTATTCTTTCACTTTCTACAATTACCCGCAGCTCTCTACCAGCCTGGATTGCAAATGTTTTTTCTACTCCCGGATAAGATAAAGCCAGTTCTTCCAAATCCTTTAAACGTTTAATATAGCTTTCCACCACTTCCCTACGGGCACCCGGACGGGCACCAGAAATGGCATCACAAGCCTGAATAATCGGCGAAATCATTGAAGTCATTTCGATTTCATCGTGGTGGGCACCAATGGCATTGCAAATTTCAGGATGTTCCTTATATTTTTCTGCCAGTTGCATCCCTAAAATGGCGTGAGGTAATTCCGGATTGTCATCAGGCACCTTACCAATATCATGTAACAGTCCGGCACGTTTAGCCATCTTTGCATTTAAGCCTAATTCTGCTGCCATGGTCGCACAGAAATTAGCCACCTCTCGCGAGTGATGTAACAAGTTCTGTCCATAAGAAGAGCGGTAACGCATCCGTCCAACCATACGAATCAGTTCAGGGTGTAAACCATGAATGCCTAAATCAATGACGGTACGCTCACCAATTTCTACAATTTCATCTTCAATTTGCTTTTTGGTCTTCGCCACAATTTCTTCAATACGGGCCGGGTGAATCCGTCCATCTGTCACCAGACGGTGTAAAGCCAAACGGGCAATTTCCCTTCTTACCGGATCAAAACCAGATAAAATAATCGCTTCAGGTGTATCATCCACAATAATTTCGATACCGGTAGCGGCCTCTAAAGCACGGATATTTCTACCCTCTCTACCAATTACACGACCTTTAATCTCATCACTTTCGATATGGAAAATCGAAACTGAGTTTTCAATTGCCGCTTCAGTTGCCGTACGTTGAATGGTTTGAATAACCACCTTTTTGGCTTCTTTACTCGCCGTCAATTTTGCTTCATCCACAATATCTTTAACCTGCATCATGGCCTGCGTGCGGGCCTCTTGTTTCAGGTTTTCTACCAATTGTTCTTTCGCTTCTTCAGCAGAAAGTCCGGCAATGGTTTCCAGTTGTTTCAGGTGCTGATTTTTTAATACTTCAACTTCTTCCTGCTTTTTAACAGCTAAATCGGTTTGCTTTTCAAGATTTGCCTTTTGCTTATCCAGCTCCTGCTCTTTTTTGTTGAAGTTTTCCATGCGCTGATTAACAGATTGTTCTTTCTGTTTCATCGTGTTTTCGCGTTGGTTAATCGTATTGTTTTTAGCATTTACTTCCTGCTCATGCTCTGCTTTTAATTGCAAAAATTTCTCTTTTGCTTCCAAAAGTTTATTCTTCTTTAAGATTTCCGCATTATTCTCTGCGTCTTTCAAAATCTTTTTAACCTTGTTTTGAGCGGCAACTTCCTGCCCTTTAAGCAAGTTGCGTAGTAGGAACCTCCCTACCGCTATACCGATACCTAAGCCTGCTATTAAGGCAAATATGTATCCTAGAATTTCCGTTATCTCCATTTTGTTTTTTAAGTAAAAAAAAACCGCAACTAATTTTTAAAGCCTCATTATTTTAAACCTCAACTAAGCATAATTGGGATTTAAGCCATTTTCAGGTGCTTAAAGCAGATGAAATACGCCCTCTTAACCCCATAGATATTGAAGTGTTAAGTTTTATAAATTTTGAAACTCAAAAACTAGCCGCGGCTATGTCTTTATGCTAATGATAGAGACTCGTCATCCTGAATCTATTTCAGAATCTTATTAAAAAGGCACTGAAACAAGTTCAGCGCGACGAATCGCCAAAGAACGATCCTTTATTTTTTGAAAAAACCATTAAGTAAAATATCCAACTCTTCAACTTTATCGGCAACTGCAGTATCCTGGTTTTGCACCTGGTTTTCCGTTCTTAATACAGCCGTTGCATAATGCAATACAGCCATAGAAAGAAGATCCTGCTTATCCCTAACCGCATAATTATCCTGATAATCTTTTATGCGCTCATTGATCATTTTAGCTGCCCGTCTCACAATTTCTTCCTCTTCTGTATTCACCTTTAAAGGGTAAATACGGTCGGAAATGGTTATTTTAATCGAGATTTCTCCCATTTGTTAGCTTAGTTTCTGATTTCTCCGCATCATTTATTTTTTTAACAATGCGATACTTTTATCAATCTCCCGCACAAAATCGTTAATTTTCTGTTTAATATCAAGTGATTTCTCACTCGCCCCTTCTATACTTTTAGCCAGTTTCGTAACTCTTAATTTTTCTTCAAGATCTACGGTCTTTGCTTTCGAAGTATCAACGGCTACTTTTAACGATTGATTTTCAAGCTTTAATAAATCATTTTCTTCCTGTAAGGCATCACATAACTCGATTAAACGAGCCGTTTTTTGTAATACCTTATCTAATTGATCAGCAACAGAAGTCATGAATTTATTTCTAAAAATACGAATTTATATTTTATTTCCTAATTTCTGCCCCTGCTTGCTGCGTTAAATTTGCAATGAGCTTCTGCATCGTACTTTCTATTTGCTTATCAGTTAAAGTTTGCTCCTCATCCTGCAAAATGAAATTCAAGGCATAAGATTTTTTACCTTCAGGCAATTTGTCTCCCACATACACATCAAAAACCCCTACTTCTTTAATCAGCTTTTTATCGGTTTTAAAGGCAATTCCTTTTAAAGTATCAAAGGTTACTGCCTGATCAATCAATAAAGACAAATCGCGGCGCACCTGCGGGTATTTTGACAGCTCCTTATTCACTATTTTATTTTTCTTGACGATATCTAAAATAGCAGCCCAGTCAAAATCGGCATAAAAAACTTCTGCATGAACATCGGCCAGCTTACGGTCGGCTTTTGTAGCAGCACCAAAACTTACAATGGCTTTATCTCCACGGAAATATTTAATACCATAGGCAAAGTGCACATCATTTAAAGTATCTGTCTGATAACCCGAGATGCCTAAACGGGATATGATGCCATCAACCGCTGCCTTCAGGTTGTAAAAGGTAGCTGGTTTGGCATGATGATTCCACTGCTCACTTTGTTTTGCACCAGAAATCAGCAACAATAACCGTTGCCGCTCTACATAGCGTTCATTGATCAAATGATAGGTTTTACCAAATTCGTAAAACTTCACATCAGCATTTTTACGGTTCTGGTTATACGCAACGCTTTCAAGGGCTGGCATTAATAACTCCTGGCGCATCACATTCAAATCACTGCTTAAAGGATTTAAGATAAATACGGCCTCATCTGGTTGTTTTGAATAGGCTGATTTAGTTAACGAGTTACACATGATTTCCGCATATCCGTTAGCCGTTAATACATCTGCAATTACATTTTGCGTATTTTCTTTCTCCGGCTTCACACTATATGACAATGATGCATTTACCTTCGATGGAATTTCGATATTGTTATAGCCGTAAATGCGCAATACTTCTTCGGTAATATCACACTCCCGGGTTACATCTACCTTAAACGACGGAACCCTTAAAGCCAGTGTATCATCAGAAGTGCTGGTGGCCGTAATACCCAAAGCGGTAATAATATGTTTAATCTCCGCAGCAGGAATCTGTGCACCAATTAATTGATTGATATTGGTGTAGCTTACTTCAAATTCAAACGGACGAATGGGTTCAGGATAAATATCAGAAACTGATGAAGAAATTTCTCCCCCGGCCAGTGCTTTAATTAAAATAGCGGCATATTTCAAGGCCGTAACCGTAATTTCCGGATCGGTTCCACGCTCAAAACGGAAAGAGGCATCAGTTTTTAAACCATGGCGTTTTGCTGTTTTACGGACTGAAACCGAATTGAAGTAGGCACTTTCGAGGAATATGTTCTTCGTATCGGCATCAACGCCGGAAGTTTTCCCACCAAATACACCGGCAATACACATCGGTGCTTCAGTGTTGCAAATCATTAAATCGTCTGCACTCAATTTACGCTCTGCATCATCAAGGGTTACAAAAGGTGTTCCTTCGGCAACTTTCTTTACGATCACCCTGCCGCCAGCAATTTTATCTGCATCAAAAGCATGTAAAGGCTGACCTAATCCGTGTAAAACGTAATTGGTAATATCCACTACATTATTAACCGGGCGGAGGCCAATTACTTTTAATTTATCTTTTAGCCAATCCGGAGACGCTGCAACGGTAACACCAGAAATGGTTACACTGCTGTAACGCGGACAGGCGTCCATATCTTCCACTTCAACCGGAATCACTAAATTTTCGTTATCGGTTTTAAAGGCAGAAAGGTCGGGCATTTCATAATCACTTCTGAAATAAGCAGCCAAATCTCTTGCTACACCTAGATGAGAAGCCGCATCGGCACGGTTTGGTGTTAAACCAATTTCGAAAACAAAATCATCGCCCATTTTGAAATGGTCTTTGGCGCGGATTCCGATTTCAGTATCTTCAGCCAGAACCATAATTCCATCATGAGACTTTCCTAAACCAATTTCATCCTCAGCACAGATCATGCCCTGCGAAACTTCTCCCCTGATTTTAGATTCTTTAATTTTAAAAGGCTCACCTTCCAGTGGATAAACAGTAGTGCCAACCGGGGCAACCACTACTTTCTGACCGGCACCTACATTTGGCGCGCCGCAAACAATCTGAAGATTTTCTTTTCCGCCAATATTTACGGTAGTGATGCGCAAGCGATCGGCATTAGGATGGGTCATGCAGGTTAAAACTTCGCCAATCACCAGGCCCTCTAATCCACCCACTACAGGCTGCACTTTATCTACACTTTCCACTTCCAGGCCAATATCGGTTAAGATCAGGGAAAGCTCCTGAGGCGTTTTGTTTAGCTGAACGAATTGTTTTAACCAGTTATAGGATATTTTCATTTGTAAGTATCAAGTAGTGAGTATCATGTATCGAGATAATTGTCGATACTTCGATTTCATAAAACGCAAAGATATTATTTAAAGCTTAAAGCAGAAAACTAAACCGGAAATCTTCGGGCAATAATGCTAAGCTGGTCAGCTATGTCTTTGAACCATGCAAACTGCAACTTTAAAGGATTTCTCCACTGCGGTTGGAATGACGACCGGGTTGATGGTGGAACTACAACCATCGCAACACCGTCCTCCCAACTGGAGTGCAACGGAATGGAGAGATCTTTGAACCATACATTCTTCAACCTGAAAAGATTCCTCCACTGCGGTCGGAATGACGACTAGGCTGATAGCGGAACTACAACTATCGCAACACCGTCCTCTCGACTGGAGTGCAACGGAATGGAGAGATCTTTGAATCATACCATTCTTCAACCTGAAAAGATTCTTCTACTGCGGTCGGAATGACGAATATGCTGATTACGAAGTGAACACCATTGTGCCAGCGTCCTCCCAACTGGAGTGCAACGGAATGGAGAGATCTTTGAACCATACCATTCTTCAAGCTAAAAAGATTTCTCCACTGCGGTCGGAATGACGACGATGCTGATAACGAAGTGAACACCATTGTGCCACCGTCCTCTCGACTGGAGTGCAACGGAATGGAGAGATCTTTGAACCATACATTCTTCAACCTGAAAAGATTCCTCCACTGCGGTCGGAATGACGACTAGGCTGATAGCGGAACTACAACTATCGCAACACCGTCCTCTCGACTGGAGTGCAACGGAATGGAGAGATCTTTGAATCATACCGTTCTTCAACCTGAAAAGATTT
>NZ_NHOT01000014.1 GCF_002197755.1 Pedobacter sp. AJM
TGATGTCACCAGCGTTGCCAAAAAGGACCTTGGGTTAAGACCTTATAACTCCACTAATGAATATTCTTTTTTCAGAGGAGTTTCCGCAACCATCAACCTGTACAAAGGCTTTGATATTACGCCGTTTGTTTCTTTTAGAAAACTGGATGCAAGTCAGGCACTAGACAATAATGGAGATTTGGTACAGTCAACCGTTAACCAAACTGGTCTGCACAGAACACCTTCAGAAATCGCCAATAAAAATGCATTAAATCAACAGGTTTTTGGTGCCACACTGCAGTACCATAAAAATGAATTTTCACTTGGTACCATTGCTTACCATAGCCAGTATGGAAATCGTTTTATTACCCAAAAAGCACTATATGATCAGTTTAGTTTTACCGGAAAATCGCTAACTAATCTTGGCATATATTATAATTATACTTATAAAAATATTTATCTCTATGGAGAGGGTGGTAAAAGTATGCCGGGAGGCATGGCCTATCTGAATGGTGCACTTATCAGCTTATCGCCAACGATATCAGCAGCCATTACACATCGGAATTACCAGCGGAATTACCATAACTTTTTTAATCAGGCTGTGGCCGAATCAAGTGAAGCAGTCAACGAAAAAGGAATTTATATGGGTTTGAATATCAATCCCGATAAACACTGGGCCTTCTCTGTTTATGGCGATTATTTCCGTTTTCCATGGCTGAAATACAGGGTTGATGCCCCTTCAAAAGGTTATGAATTGTTAGGTCAGGTGATTTACACGCCAGATAAAAACTATAAAATACTGCTTCGTTTTAAAACAGAGATCAAACAGCAAAATACAGATGCAAAGGTCCCTGTAAATTTTTTAGATGATGTAAAAAGAGAGGGCTACAGGCTCGAATCTATCTGGCAGGCCAGTCCGAAGTGGCGTTTCCAAAACCGGATGGAAGCATCTCAGTACCACAAAGGCCCTGGCAAACCTGAATTTGGCTACCTGATTTATCAGGATGTAGATTATTCTCCTATGTTCGCGCGCATAACAGGCAATATAAGGCTTGCATACTTTCATACGCCAAGCTACAATAGCCGGATTTATGCTTATGAGGATGATGTGCTCTACAGCTTTGCTTTCGGCATGTACAATGGCGAGGGATTCAGAACGTACCTGAACTTGAAGTGTAACCTCGGCAAAAAGTTAAATATATGGGCCAGATATGCCATGTTCTATTATCGGGATGTGGAAAGCATTGGCACCTATTTAGATGAAATTCAGGGAAACCGGAAATCAGAGATAAAGATTCAGTTGCGGTATCAATTTTAACAGATGCTTAAGGAAGAATATTTTTTCGTCAGAATATTGGCAGCCCTGATACCTGGAATTGTCTTTTTTTATTTGGTTTCAGGAGACCATATGATTAGTGTACTTGGTACGATTTGTTTTTTGCTGTACCTAACCATCTGCATGCTAAACATTTTTTATAAAAAACTAAATGCCTATCGGTTTAAAGGTTATACCGGACTGTTAATTTACCTCCTGTTTTTTTTCCTGGGTGGCTTATTAACTTTTATGAATAAGGAAGAGCTTAAGCCAGATTATTTCACTAAAAAAACTGTTGATTATTTAAAGGTTATGGTAAACAGTGAACCGGTATTTAATAAAGGGATACTCAGGCTGAAGGTTAAAATAATTTCAGGATACCAGGAAAACAAACCAGTCAAACTAAGCGGACAAATACTCCTGGCCATCAAAACAGATTGCTTTAAACCATTGAAACTCCGATATGGGGATGAATTATTTATTCTGGCTAAATATTCGGCAGTAGAGCCGCCCTACAATCCCGGAGAATTTAATTTTAAGCAATGGCTGGCTATACAAAACATTTATGAACAAGCCTTTATCAATCAAAACCAGTTCGTTAAAACAGGTCGAAATACGGGAAATCCCATGCTTAGGTTTGCCATAAACTGGAGGGAACAACAGGTTATTAAATACAGAAAATACATTAAAAATGATGAAGCTTTTGCAGTAGCCTCTACACTCATTTTAGGCTATCGTGCCGATCTTTCTGCAGAAACACTGTCGGCCTATGCTAAAACCGGGACCATACATGCCCTTTCCGTTTCAGGAAGCCATGTGGCCATCATATTTTTTGCGCTCGATTTTTTGTTGGTATTTCTGGATAAACAAAAAGCACTTAAAATTTTTAAATTCCTGCTTATCTGTACACTAATATGGACCTATGCTCTAATTACAGGTTTATCCCCTTCGGTTGTTCGTGCTGCGATTATGATCACGATATTTATCATAGCAAAAACTTTTGCCCAAAATAAAAACAGTTATAATATACTCGCATTTGCTGCTTTTTGCCAGTTAATCTATCAGCCTTTTCTCATCTGGGATCCCGGATTCCAGCTTTCCTATCTTTCTGTTTTTGGTCTGTTGTACCTGCAGCCTAAAATTTACAACTGGATTTATCTGGAAAACAAATGGTTAAATAAAATCTGGGAATTGACCGCACTTTCGATTGCAGCACAGTTGGCTACATTTCCGCTCTGTGTATATTATTTTCACCAGTTCCCGGTTTATTTTCTGCTTGGAAACTTATTTATTTCCCTTCCGCTGATGATCATAATGGTTTTAGGTATTGTGATACTGCTCCCCTTTTCAGGCAAACTTGCACCCTTATTTGAATGGATTATTGTAACGACGAACCAGGTTTTAAAATGGATTGCCGGTTTACCTTATGCTACTTTTTCATCCTGGTGGATCACACTACCCGGATTAATACTGCTCAGTTTATCACTTGCATTTTTTGTATATGCCATGGCAAAATACAATAAGACCTTTCTCTTTGCCGCTATGCTCACTTTCATAATTTACCAGTCAGTACTCTCTTATGATCGTTACAAAGCAGCTAGGCAACAAAAAATTATCTTTTTTACCTTGAGAAAAAATTATGCTGCAGCATTTATTCAAGGTTATCAAGCCATCTTATTAACAGATTTAAATCATAATGATCAGACATTTCACTTTTCAGTGAAACCGGCATTAGACCAATTGCAGGTGAGCCATATTAGCATAATGCATTTAAAAACAGATACCATTATACCCAATTTTATCTTCCAAAACCAACAAATTATCTTTCACGGGTATAAAATTCTCATTATCGATGAATCGTGGAATAATAAAAAAGTGCAGGCAGCTGGTAAATTTAATGCCATCTGGCTTACAGGCAATACTACTTTTAAAATTCAGAATCTTCCTGAAGAAATTCAATATGAAAATATTATTCTGGATGCTACCAATAAAGACTACAAAATTGAGCGGTTTAAAAAAAATGAATACAATTATAAAGCACGGCTTCAAATTTTAAAGAAAAATCCTGCATATTTGGTTCAATCAACAGAATAATATGGAACAACTGGTTTTATACAATGTAAGTGACCGAATAGCGACCATCACCATCAATCGTCCTGAAAAGCGTAATGCCCTGAATCCGGAACTGATTGAAGCATTGACAATCGCCTTTCAGCAAGCCGAAGAAGATGAATGCGTTAAGGTTATCATATTAAACTCTAACGGATCAACCTTTAGTGCCGGCGCAGATTTAGAATATCTACAACAATTACAAAACAACAGCTTTGAAGAAAATGTGGCAGATTCAAAGCGATTAAAGAAACTTTTTACCACTATTTACTACCTTCCAAAAATTGTAATTGCCCAGGTAGAAGGCCATGCCATTGCCGGCGGTTGCGGCCTGGCTACCATTTGTGATATTATTTTTGCCACACCTGAAAGTAGTTTTGGTTATACTGAAGTAAAGATTGGGTTTGTACCGGCCATTGTTTCCTGCTTTCTGATGCAAAAAGTAAATGAAACCATCGCAAAGGAGATTTTACTTACCGGAAAAACCTTCCCTGCAGAACAGGCCTTAAAATTTAATTTAATCAATTTTGTAACAAAATCAGAAGAAATAAATCAAAAGGTTAAAGAATTTGCCTTAAGTTTGTGTGTAGGGAGTTCAGGTAATTCATTAATGATTACAAAACAACTCATTAGCCACACCACTAAACCGCTTCTAGAAAAAACTTTAGAAACCGCTATACAAATTAATGCCCATGTTCGGGAGAGTGCTGATTTTAAAAAAGGTATCGCATCCTTTCTGAATAAAGAAAAAATTAACTGGTAAATAACTAAAACTGAAATAAAAACATGTTCAAATCAATTAAAACAAGTGTTGTAGCCTTTATCTTGGTAGGTACAGCCGTAATCGCTCATGCGCAAAAGAAAATCACCGAGGGTACAATTACCTACGGATTGGAATATAAATTAACTGACGAGCAAAAATCTGCCATGGGCGGACAAGAGCCACCTGCTGAATTAAAAGTGAAGTTTAATAATGGCCTTACAAAAATTGAAATGGAACAAGGTCCGGCAATGATTGGAATCGTTTCTGATAACAATGATAAAACTGGTTTACTTTTAATTGATGTGCCTATTGCTCAAAAACAATTTGCCGTAAAACAATCAAAAGAAGATGTGGCCAAAGTACTGGGCGATATGCCAAAATATTCGAACTTCAAAGCGACCGGACAGAAACAAACTGTTGGTGGTTTCAATGCAGAAAAATATACTTTTAAAGACGATAAAGGAGGTGCACACGAACTTTGGGCAACTAAAGAATTAGATTTACCAAACGTTGGATCGCAGAATTATTTCCCAGGTCTTGGTGCTTTTCCGGTAAAATATACATTGGTTCAAAGAGGTATAGAAACCACTACTACCTTAAAATCTATTGCTGAAGGTAAAGTTGGTACGATTTCTAAAGATGTTCCAACTGGATATGAAGTTGTAACCATGGAAGACCTTGCTAAAATGCAGGGTGGTGGTGAATAATTAAACACAATCAATTAATATATGGCTTTTTAACTGCCGGCTTTTTATTTAAATTAGCCGAAAAGTTAAAAAGCTTTTTTTATGATTAAAAATTTATGATTAAATACTTCCTATTCAGATTATCCATCATTTGCATTGCGCTTTTTGCTGTGTGCGATGCAAATGCTCAAGGTATTAATTGGGCAAAAGACGGAAATTCCTATTATCAAATCTCAAGTGGAGAAATTGTACTGGTTACCCTACCTAAAAATGACAAGAAAACTGTTGTTTCCAGAGGTTTACTTACACCCGCGGGTCAAAATAATCCCATCGCTGTCAGGAGTTTTCAGTTTTCAGCAGACGGAACTAAAGCATTAATTTACACCAACAGTAAAAAAGTATGGCGTTACGATACCCGTGGTGATTATTGGCTGGCCGATTTAACCAACAATAAAATCATCCAAATAGGAAAAGATAAACCAGCCTCTTCCCTGATGTTTGCAAAAATATCTCCTGATGGCACTAAGGTAGCCTATGTAAGTAAGCATAACCTCTATGTAGAAAATACCGACGGATCAGGAGCAAAAGCCTTAACCACTGATGGAACAGACCGGATGATTAACGGAACTTTTGACTGGGTTTATGAGGAAGAATTTGACTGCAGAGACGGTTTCAGATGGAGTCCGGACAGTAAAACTATTGCTTACTGGCAAATAGACGCCACCAAAATCAAAAACTTTCTGATGATTAACAACACAGATTCCATTTACCCTTATACCATTGCGGTAGAGTATCCAAAAGTTGGTGAAAATCCCTCGGCCTGCAAAGTAGGTGTGGTGAATATCGCAACAGCAAAAACCAACTGGCTAAAGGTTCCTGGCGATAACATACAGCATTACATTCCACGCATGCAGTGGGTTCCGAATAGCAATGAAATTATTTTACAGCAACTTAGCCGTGAGCAGAATGAAAGTAAGGTTTTTCTATGCGATGCAAATTCAGGTGCTGCAAAGGCAATTTATACTGAATCGGCAAAAGCCTGGATTGATGCACAAGATGAGTGGAAATGGCTGGCCGAAGATAAGGAATTCACCATTTTATCAGACAAGGATGGCTGGAACCACCTGTACAGAATAAGCCGTGATGGTAAGAAGCAAACATTGGTAACCAAAGGAAATTATGATGTCATCGATATTAAACTTATTGACGAAAAAAATAATTATGTTTATTTTATGGCATCGCCGAATAATGCCACACAAAAATATTTGTTCAAAACCAAACTGGACGGTAAGGGGAAACTGGAGCAGGTAACGCCATCCATCCTACCGGGAACACATAACTATGATATCTCCCCGGGTGCCGCTTTTGCACGTCATACGTATAACAGCTCGGTGGTTAGACCCATTGCGGAATGGATGAATTTTACCACAGGAACCCCTTTTACGATGGACGGAAGCATTACTACACAATTATCTAAACAGGAAGCTCCAAAAAATAAATTAGAATTTTTTAAAGTAACCACTGAAGATGGCGTTGAATTAGATGGCTGGATGAAAAAACCAGACAACTTTAACCCTGATAAAAAATATCCTGTAGTATTTTATGTTTATGGCGAACCGGCTTCACAAACAGCGGCTGACACTTATGGCGCAGGTATGAACAGGTTATATGCGGGAGATATGGCTAAAGATGGCTATATCTATATTTCTATGGATAACCGTGGCGCACCTGTTCCGAAAGGAGCTATATGGCGCAAAAGCATTTATAAAAATATTGGCGTCCTCAATGTACATGATCAGGCCATGGCCGCAAAAAAACTATTGGCAACAAACTCTTTTATGGATAAAGACAGGGTGGCCGTTTGGGGCTGGAGCGGTGGTGGTTCATCTACTTTAAACCTGATGTTCCAGTATCCGGAAATTTATAAAACGGGAATTGCCATTGCGGCAGTAGGCAACCAGCTGACTTATGATAATATCTATCAGGAGCGTTATATGGGCACACCTTTTCCAAGTAAGGAGGCCTATATTAAAGGATCACCTATTACTTATGCCAAAAACCTGAAAGGTAATCTACTCTATATTCATGGCACAGGAGATGATAATGTTCATTACCAGAATGCCGAAATGCTGATCAATGAACTGATTAAAAACAAAAAGGTTTTTCAATTGATGAGCTATCCAAACCGGACCCACAGTATCTCTGAAGGCGAAGGTACCAGCGAACATTTATCACTTACCTACACCAAATTCTTAAAAGACAACTGTCCTCCGGGAGCGAGATAATTGGTATCACTTAAATCATTTAGCGGGGAATCGGTTGTCGATAGCCCCGCTTTTTTTTGGCCTGGTACCAGGTAATGATTCGTCTTTGCCTAAAATCCTCTTTATCTGTCGTATACGTTTAAAAGATTAATCATCTTTTTCCAAACAATTTACTAATTTTGTTAGTATTGAAACGATCAGGCAGCGCAGATTTACCATTACATTATGGCCACGTACCACCATGGCTGGCGCAGCGCATGGCCAGATTAGGTCTCGCCATTGTAGAGTCTATTTTAATGGAATATGGCAAGGCTGAAGTCATCCGCAGATTAAGCAGTCCGTTCTGGTTTCAAAGCCTGGGTGCAGTAATGGGTATGGATTGGCATTCATCAGGTATTACCACTTCTGTAATGGGTGCACTCAAAAAATCCGTTAATCCACTATCCAAAGAATTAGGGATTTATATTTGCGGCGGCAAAGGAAAATTTAGCAGGGAAACACCAAATGAACTTTTAAAAATTGCTGATCAAACTGGTTTAAATGGCCATGAACTGGTACGGGCAAGTAAATTGAGCGCAAAGGTAGATAATACTGCTGTGCAGGATGGTTTTCAATTGTACCTCCACAGTTTTATACTGAGTAATGAGGGCGACTGGGCGGTGGTTCAGCAGGGAATGAGTGATGCCAGCTCTACCGCCAGAAGGTATCACTGGCATTCTGAAAACCTAAAATCATTTATTGAAGCGCCACACTCGGGTATTTGTGGCATTAACCAGGGACAGATTCTTAATCTTACGGCTAATGAAGCGCATATTACGCGTCAAACGATGATGAATATTACCACAGAATCACCTGGCATAATGGTGTCTGAAATTCAGAAACTGGTGCTGCCTGATCATCATGAAGTGAAAGCAAAAGATGTTGACCTGAAACGATTAGGTAGCATACTATGGTTGGCTCAGGAGAAACAGCCGGCTGATTTTGAGGAACTTTTGTTACTGGATGGCATGGGTCCGCGGACCTTACAATCACTGGCTTTGGTGAGCGAAGTTATTTATGGTACTCCATCCCGTTTTTCAGATCCGGCCAGGTATTCCTTTGCACATGGCGGAAAAGACGGTCACCCCTTCCCTGTTCCCGTAAATGTTTTTGACGAAACCATCAATGTTTTACAAAAAGCCGTTGAGAAAGCTAAGATTGGAAATTCAGATAAGCAGCAGGCGATTAAATCGCTTCATCAGATTGCCAGGAATGCTGAAAAGGATTTTATTCCAAACCTGAATTTTGAAAAAGTGATTGAACAGGAAAAAGCAGAAAGCTGGAAACATGGGGGCAGAACAATTTTTGGAAAAGAGCAAGCACCAACAGATCAATTAAGTTTGTTTTAATGACTGTTTGGTCGCTGTTGAATCAGGTTAAGTATGTTGAGCATTTCTAAGTGTAATTAAGCAAAATTATTATCTTTAGCAATTCAGAAAAATCATCATCAGGATCTGCTAAAAAAAAGGTCATGGTTTGCACCATGACCTCAAAAAATATAAAAATTCAACCTACTTAAGCATAAGCAACTGCATCTTTGGAGGCGAGTTGAGTCACGCCCATTAAGTATTCATCTACTTTACGGGCGGCCTCTCTCCCTTCAGAGATGGCCCAGACTACTAATGACTGCCCTCTGCGAACATCGCCTGCGGCAAAAATTTTACCAATATTGGTTTGGTAGGTATGTTCAGAAGCTTTTACATTTCCACGGTTATCCAGCTCAACTCCTAATTTTTCAATCAAGCCTTGCTTTTGTGGATGCAGGAAACCCATGGCTAAAAATACCAGTTCACAAGGTAAATCCCTTTCGGTACCGGCAACCTCTTTAAAAGTTACCGGCCTTCCCAATGCATCAATTTCCCATTCTACATCCACTACCTTTAATGCTTTCAGGCTTCCATTTTCATCAGCAATAAAGTTTTTGGTATTAACTGACCAGGCCCTTTGTGCACCCTCTTCATGAGAAGAAGTGTTTTTTAACAACATGGGGTAAGTTGGCCATGGCATATTTTCTGTACGTGCCTGTGGCGGCATAGGCATAATTTCAAATTGCGTTACTGACTTTGCCCCGTGTCGGTTTGAAGTTCCGATACAATCCGAACCAGTATCTCCGCCACCAATTACAATGACATTTTTACCTGTAGCTAAAATATTTTCGGCAACGATTTCTCTATTGGCTACACGCTTGTTCTGTTGTTTCAGGAAATCCATGGCAAAGTGAACACCTTTAGCCTCACGTCCCGGAATTGGCAAATCACGCGGAATCGTTGATCCGCCAGCCAGAACAATGGCGTTGTAATCTCTGAGCAAGGTGCTGATTTCTACATTTTCACCCACATTGGCATTGCATTTAAACATGATGCCTTCTTCTTTCATCAAATCAATCCGGCGGTCGACCACATTTTTTTGCAGTTTGAAATCCGGAATTCCATATCTCAATAAACCACCCGGTGCATCGTCACGTTCAAAAACGGTAACTTCATGACCAACCTTATTTAATTGAGCAGCGGCAGCTAAACCTGCCGGACCTGAACCAATAACCGCCACCTTTTTACCTGTTCTGATCAATGGTGCCTTTGCCTTAATGAAACCCTTATCGAAAGCGATTTCAATAATATGCTTTTCAATTTCTTCAATGGCAACCGGCGGACGGTTAATTCCCAACACGCAGGCTGATTCGCATGGTGCCGGGCATATTCTCCCTGTAAATTCAGGAAAATTGTTGGTGCTTAATAAAATATTGGCAGCGAGTTCCCATTTTGCCTGATATACAGCATCATTAAACTCCGGAATCACGTTACCTAACGGACAACCCGACTGACAGAAAGGTACACCACAATCCATACAGCGGGCGGCCTGATTATTTAATTCCTGTGCGGGTAATTCATGTAAGAATTCCCCATAATGTTTTACACGAGTTTTAGCCTCTTCTCTTGTGGGCGCAACTCTATCGTATTCCTGAAATCCTGTTACTTTTCCCATGGCTTAGTGTGTTTTTACTTGTTGATTACGTTTTGCTAAAACTGCTTTATATTCTTTAGGAAATACTTTTATAAAGTGGTTCGACTGTGTTTTCCAATCGCTTAAGATAAATTCCGCCACCTTACTGTCTGTCAAACGGATATGTGTTTTAAGTAAAGCCATTATCCTTTGTTCATCTTCAGCTTGTAACGGATCAAGATCAACCATTTCCTTATTGCATTTGCGTGCAAAAGTTCCATTGGCATCATAAATCCAGGCCACCCCACCACTCATTCCCGCGGCAAAATTGCTTCCCGTATCTCCAAGAATTAAGACTTCCCCACCAGTCATGTATTCGCATCCGTGATCACCAACACCTTCTACAACTGCTGTTGCACCAGAGTTACGTACAGCAAAGCGTTCACCAGCTTTACCCCGTGCGAATAACTCTCCTGAGGTTGCGCCATAAAGTGCTACATTACCAATAATAATATTTTGTTCCGGAACGAATGCACAATTAGCGAAAGGATAAATGGCTAAACGCGCACCGGATAAACCCTTACCCACATAATCATTTGCCTCCCCCTCTAATGATAAAGTTACACCACGGGTGTTAAATGCACCAAAACTCTGCCCTGCAGAACCCACAAACTTAAAGTTGATCGTATCAGGCGGTAAGCCTGCGCCTAAATGTACTTTTGATATTTCATTGGATAACATGGTACCCAGAGAACGGTCTGTATTTTTTATGGTAAAGCTTGCAAAAACCGGTTCATTATGCGTAATGGCTGGCTGCGCAGCGGCAATTAACTGATGATCCAATACATGTGTTAGTCCATGATCCTGTTCTTCTGTATTAAATAAAGGCAGGCCATTATCTGCAGCTTTATAAAGAATGGCAGAAAGATCCAGGTGTTTCAGCTTCCAGTCTTCAGCGGGCAATTCACGCACTTTTAAAATATCGGCCTGTCCGATCATCTCATGAATGGTTCGGAAACCAAGCTCAGCCATAATTTCACGTAGTTCTTCTGCCAGGAAATGAAATAAATTCACCACATGATCTGCATCTCCGCTAAACAATTTTCGCAATTCCGGATCTTGCGTTGCCACACCCACCGGACAAGTATTTAAATGGCACTTACGCATCATGATACAACCTGCTGTTACTAAAGCTGCAGTGGCAACCCCCCATTCTTCGGCACCCAACAAGGCTGCAATGGCAATATCCCGGCCGGTTTTAAGTTGCCCGTCTGTTTGCAGCACAATACGGTTCCGCAATTTATTTTTCACCAAAGTCTGGTGTGCTTCAGCCAAACCGAGTTCCCATGGTAAACCGGCATGCTGAATGGATGTCAGCGGTGATGCTCCGGTACCCCCATCAAAACCAGATACTAAAATCACATCGGCATGTGCCTTGGCCACACCTGCCGCAATGGTTCCAACACCTGCTTTAGAAACCAATTTCACATTAATTCTTGCGGCACGGTTGGCGTTTTTTAAATCGTAAATCAGTTGCGCTAAATCCTCAATAGAATAGATATCGTGGTGTGGTGGCGGAGAAATTAACCCTACGCCAGGTGTAGAGTGACGCACTTTTGCAATCCAATCATCCACCTTGTGGCCGGGCAGCTGTCCACCTTCTCCGGGTTTGGCACCCTGAGCCATCTTAATCTGCAACTCATCCGCATTGGTTAAATAATAACTGGTTACCCCAAAACGAGCAGATGCCACTTGCTTAATCGCCGAACGCATGCTGTCTCCGTTTTCCATTTTGGTATAGCGCATTTCATCTTCCCCTCCCTCGCCGGTATTGCTTTTCCCGCCAATGCGGTTCATGGCAATGGCTAAGGTAGAGTGTGCCTCATGAGAAATGGAACCGAATGACATGGCCCCTGTGGCAAATCTTTTTAAGATGGCTTCAGTAGATTCTACCTCATGTAAAGGAACGGCAGGACGACTATAATTAAAGTCGAACAAACCGCGAATGGTATAAGCCTGTTGTGTTTGTTCATTTACCAGTTTAGAGTATTGTTTAAAGATACTGTAATCATTTTTACGGGTTGCGTTTTGAAGTAGATGGATGGTTTGAGGATTAAACAAATGTGCCTCCCCCTTACGTCTGAATTTATAAGTACCACCTGCCGGCAATAAATTTTCCGTTTGCGTGGCTGGCCCAAAACTACGGTGATGCTTAATCAGCGTTTCTTTTGCAATTTCATCTAGGCCTAAGCCGCCGATACGCGAAACCGCACCTGTAAAATAAGTATTAACCACCTGCTTGTTGAGTCCTAAAATTTCGAAAATCTGTGCACCCTGGTAAGATTGTAAGGTGGAAATCCCCATTTTGGAAAAGATCTTCAGCAAACCGCTGTTAACTGCATAGATATAATTCTTAGTTAGCTGTTCTGCTGATAAACCAGATTCGCTCTGAAAACCGTTGATGGTTTCTAAAGCCAGGTAAGGATTAATTGCAGTAACACCAAAGCCCAATAAAGTAGCAAAGTGATGTACTTCCCAGATATCCCCTGCCTCAATCACAATGCCAACTGCACCACGGTAACCTTTACGAATTAAATGGTGGTGAACTGCAGAAACGGCCAGTAAAGATGGCATCGCCGCATGTTCAGAATCAATTGCCCTGTCTGTTAATACAATTACCTGGAAACCATCTTCCACCGCATCTACCGCATAACGGCATAAACGGTCAAGTGCTTTGGCCATGGCACCCGGTTTGCCATCCGCCCTGAAATAAGTTTGAAGTGTTTTCGCCTGGAATACCCCGGTATCGATACTTCTCAGTTTTTCCAGTTCCTGATTGGTTAAAATAGGATGTTTAATGGCCACACAATGCGCCTGCAAAGGATTTTGTTCCAGCAGGTTTCCATTGCTACCCATAAAACTAGCCAGACTCATGACCACCTTTTCGCGAATCGGGTCGATAGGTGGATTGGTTACCTGCGCAAATAACTGTTTAAAATAATTTGATAAATGCTGTGGGCGTTTGGATAAAATGGCCAGTGGTGTATCTGTACCCATTGAACCGATAGGTTCTTTGGCCTCGATAGCCATTGGTTTCAGCAATAAATCGATATCTTCTCTGCTGTAACCAAAAACCTGTTGATATTTAAAAATAGATTCTTCAGATAAACCGGTGAACATTACCCTCGGATCAGGCAATTCTTCCAGGCGAATCTGGTATTGATTGATCCAGTCTGCATATGGACTACCACCACAAACTTTGGCTTTGATTTCTTCATCACTGATGATCCTACCCTGCTCCATGTCGACCACAAACATTTTTCCCGGGGTTAAACGGCCTTTTTCGATGATGGTGCTCTGATCAATTGCCAATGCACCTGCTTCTGAACCCATAATCACCCGATCATCTGAAGTGATGGCGTAACGCGAAGGGCGCAAACCATTACGATCCAGTGTTGCACCAATCAGTTTACCATCGGTAAATGCAATGGCTGCAGGTCCGTCCCATGGTTCCATTAAAGTAGCGTGGAATTCATAGAAAGCTTTTTTCACCGGATCCATATCTTCATTGCCATCCCAGGCTTCCGGAACCAGCATCATTAATACGTGTGGTAACGTCCTTCCGGCATGGAGCAATAATTCAATCACGTTATCCAAACAACCTGAATCAGAGTTGGTTTCATCGATCACCGGCAATAACATATCCAGTTCTTCTTTGGTAAAATAGGCGGAAGCAAAAGATTTTACACCAGCCCTGAACCAGTTTAAATTTCCCTGCAGCGTATTAATTTCTCCGTTGTGCGCAATGAAGCGGAAAGGCTGTGCCAACCGCCATGAAGGAAAAGTATTGGTCGCGAAACGGGAATGCACTAAGCCCAAAGCTGAAACCATGCGTTTGTCGCTCAGATCTGTGAAATAGGTACGTACCTGTAAAGAAGTCAGCTGGCCTTTATAAATAATGGTCTGTGCGGAAAGTGATACAATATAAAAATCTTTACCGCCGTTAACCGTGTTGGCAATTAATTTAATGAGGTAGTTTTTAAAAACATAAAGTTTCCGCTCAAAATCTACACCTGAATTCACCGCATAAGGACGGGCAATAAAAACCTGTTCAATTTCAGGTTCCACTGATAAAGCCATATTGCCGATATCAGTGGTATCTACATCCACTTTTCTGAAACCTAAAATTTCCAGCCCGAGTTTTTCAGCAGCACGGTAAATCAGTTCCCTGCATTCCTCTCTTGATCTGATATCCTTTGGCATAAATAGCATACCTACACCATAATTATTGGTTTCAGGAAGGCTAAAGCCCGCTTTTAAACATTCGTCATAAAAAAATTCGTGAGGAATCTGAATCATGATGCCCGCGCCATCGCCCGTGTTTGGTTCTGCTCCACATGCCCCTCTATGATCTAGATTTTCTAAAATAGTAAGTGCATCGGAGATGATTTGATGCGATTTTCGCCCTTTCACATGTGCAACGAACCCAATACCGCAGGCATCGTGTTCAAATTGCGCGTCGTACAATCCACTGTTTGGTTCCATTCTTTGCTCGTTAGTTTGTTAGTGTATAGGAAACACTAAGATATAAAAAACGATGGTTAAATTACAGAGTTGCTACAATTTTTGGAATAATTTTAGTTTTTAAACAATTTTAATCCATAATATTAAAATATAAACAAATATATAAGCTTATAATTATCATTTTAGTAATCAGTAAAAATAGCCTTTAATAGGTTATTTAAATGGCATTTTAGTAAAATTGTAAAGTTTCGAAAGGCAGAAGTATGAAGATCTTTTGCCATTTACCATATGATTCATCTGGCTGGTAAATCAGGTTATATTATAGTAGTCACATTAGAAAGCCGCAGCAGGCTGATGAATGGTTATCTGCACGCTACCCTACTGAAGCTTCGCCAGTCAAGTCAACTAAAAAGCCTAATGCATGGCCAGACTTCGCAAGTTTTAAGGTGACTTCGCCAGCAGGGCTAATCCCACGGCTATAACTATCCACCCCGACAAGCTCTCACCTCATCCGTCTCCATCATTTTATTCTCGTATTAATCAGCCAGATAGCCTGTATCATTAAAAAATTCCACAAATGCGTTTTGCAAAACAACTTCTTTTTCTACCTTTGTGCCGGGCAAGTCTTTTACGACCAGCTCCCTTTGAACTCCCCCAGGATGGGAACATAGCAAGGGTAGAAGGTTGTAGCGGTGCGATAGAAGTTGCTTGCCCATTTTTTTCTTTTCCCTTAATCCCCTGAAGGGGGAATTAAATTCTTCAGGGTTCAATCGTCGAAACTCAAATATTTAAGAATTATAACCATGAAATTTTTTATTGACACAGCAAATCTTGATCAAATCAGGGAAGCGCATGATCTTGGCATTTTAGATGGTGTAACCACCAATCCTAGCCTAATGGCGAAAGAAGGCATCACTGGCGAAGAAAATGTAATCAACCACTATAAAGCCATTTGTGATATTGTAGAAGACAACGTAAGTGCAGAGGTTATTGCAACTACTTTTGATGAGATTGTTAAAGAAGGTGAAGCATTGGCTGCTTTGAATCCTAAAATCGTGGTAAAAGTACCCATGATTAAAGATGGTGTTAAAGCCATTAAACATTTCTCTTCTAAAGGAATTAAAACCAACTGTACTTTAATTTTCTCTGCCGGACAAGCATTATTAGCGGCTAAAGCCGGAGCAACTTATGTTTCTCCATTCTTAGGCCGTTTGGATGATATTTCAAGCGATGGTTTGGTTTTGATTGAAGATATCAGAACTATTTTTGATAACTACGGATACGAAACTCAAATTTTAGCAGCTTCTATTCGCGGTCCGTTACATATTGTAAACTGCGCAAAATTAGGCGCAGATGTAATTACTGCTCCTTTAGCTGCAATTACAGGCTTATTAAAACACCCATTAACTGATTCAGGCTTAGCCACTTTCTTAGCAGACCACGCTAAGGCAGCAGGTAAGTAAGCTTGAAATCTTGAGTCCTAAGTCTTGAATCGGTTTTCCGGCTCAAGACTTAGGATTTTTTGTTTTACAAAAGACGTATGCTAAAATGAATAATTGATGATGTTGAAATTTATAATTACATCTCCATTTTCTCTCTTATATTTTCTTTTTTTGGAGAGCAGTTACAGTACTTATCGGTTACAATAGTCCTGCTTTACATTATATTCCGGTGATTGTTTAATATAAAACTGATTTTTAACAAAACCGGAATGCCATTTCAATCAGGTCTAGGTGGCAGAGGCAGTCGAAGGCCATAAATATCAAGTGGGATTTCAGGCTTAAGATTTTTTTTATGTACAGTACAACATACGCTAGACTAAAGACTCCAGGCTAAGGACTTCCTTCACCTTCTCATAACTAATCTGCTCATCCGGTTCGATTAGGATGCCCTTTACTCCTGCCCCGTGGGCCGCTTCCACATCCCTCGGTTTATCACCAATCATAACAGATAATGCCGGATCAATGTCATACATGTCAATTGCATCTAAAATCATTCCTGAGGCTGGCTTCCTGCATTTGCATTCGCCACCCACCGTGGGATGATGCGGACAGTAATAGAAACCGGCAATATCAGCACCTTTGGCCACAAATGCATTTCTTAACATCTGATGCATGATGGCCAGTTCCTGTTCAGAATATCTTTTCAATGCAATACCGCCTTGATTTGTAATCACAATGAGTAAATAGCCTTCATCGTATAACTTTTTTAAGACAGGGATCTGGTAGTCGAGTATTTTAAAATCTTCCACGCGACAGATGTAATCGTATATTTCGTGGTTCAATACACCGTCACGATCAAGAAAAATAGCTTTATTCATTTGCGAATTATTAAATTGGAGACTGCATTTCTGAGGAGACAGTCTCGGGTAAAATTAAGCTTCAAAATAAGCAAAAAATAATGGTATACAAAAGCTAAACCTGCCTGGCCAACATTGGTATTTCAACTATATCCGTAAGCGCGGGTAATCAAAGCTTCATTTTTCCCAAAATGCTAAGAAATAAAGAATAAACAGATGGGCAGGCACATCATCAATCAGATAGGCGATTTGTGCATTGCCTTTTATCTCCGCAATATAGCCATAAACCGAAAAAAGAATGAGACCACCTACAATGGCCATAATGAGCAAGGCTGATCCCATTTTGGTGAATTCATCCAAACCCGCTATGACCATGGGAAATATAGCCAGCCACATTACTGAATTTGAAAAGCGCAGGAGCGTAAAAATCCATACGGACTGATGAGTGATAATCTAAATCACTGCCAATAATGTGAAGGTGGATATTACTGGACAGTATGAATAAAAACCACCTGACATACCAATAGCATACTGAGGATGCAGGATATCAGTAAAGCATTTCTTTGCGAAATCCATCTGGGGATTGAAATAATATCGACCACATAACCTGGTAATAAACCATAACCCGTGTAGGTTATAAAACTCTTGCATATATCCAGTTTGTAACCTAAATACTTACCTTTTCCGCTAAGGTAACATAACTAATACCTTCATCCCCACGTAGCAAAACAAGGCGAAAACGCCCACTATTAAATGTGGAAAATGATATACATTTTTGTTTGCCGAAACTGTACGAGCATTTTCAGTTAAGGTTTGCAGATCGAGAATATCCTGTTCTTATTCAACTTCAGGGCAACTGAACAAAGAATAGTAAAATACCTACTATTGCAAATGAGGCAGCAATAAACACATAAGGCATACTACTTTTTTTGAGGTGTTTAGAAACATATTTCTTGCTGCTTCATCCATCGTTCTTAAACTTGCTTCAAAGGCATCTCTGTCTTTGAATACAATGCTGCCCAATATGTAAACAACCAAGGACCCCAGCAATTTTGTTGCAGATGCCTTGAATACTGATCCGTTTAGCGTCACTTTTGCTGGGGCCTAATACTGCTACATAAGGATTGGACGCAGTTTGCAGTAAAGCCAAGCCGTTACCGATTAAAAGTGGAGAAGCTTTAGATATATGCCGTGGGAATACATATGGCAGCACCTGCAGCCATGTCAAATGAGTCAACTGACATTCCTTTTTTAGACCCTGTAAATTTTAAAACAAAGGATCAAGGTATGGTCATCACAAAATAAGTGGCAAAAAATGCAGAGGTTAAATAATACGATTTGATGCTGGAGAGTTGGCAGTTATCATTGCCATTAAGATATTAAAACCTATTCTAAAAATGAAAGAATAATAATTAATTGCCTTATAAATCAATACAGTAGCACTTTTGCGGTATTTTTATTTGCAACAGCGCTGTCTGAATCCTATATTTGCAACACTTTAAAGAAAACAGAGGACGTTTTTAACAAAGTAGATTCCGTAGCTCAGCTGGTAGAGCATTACACTTTTAATGTAGTGGTCCTGGGTTCGAATCCCAGCGGGATCACAAGAAACAATATCAAAGAGAACTAAAACCCTGCAAATCAAATGATTGCAGGGTTTTTACTTTTACGGGTTATGCCAAAAATCGCACGAATTCACAAAACTTTGGTGAGTGATTCGGTGAGTAAGGCAAAACTGTTAAAATTGACTCACCGAATTGTACATAATCATTTATTGTACAGGTTGTTACAAACTGAACATCTTGTGTATTTTAAGAAGCAAAGCTATGTTTGTTTAACTAAAATCGAGAGATTATGAAGACCAATTTTAGCCTGCTTTTCTATCTGAAAAAGCAAAAGAACTATGTAAGTGGAAATGTGCCGATCTACATGAGGATTACTGTAGAAGGAAACCGTGCGGAGATGGCCACCAATCGGGATTGCGACCCCAAACGATGGAACGCCAAGGGCGGCAGAGCCATCGGCTCAAGAGAAGAGATCAAGGTATTGAACACCCATCTTGACCAATTGCAGAATGCAGTTTATTATGCCCATCAACGTGTTTTCGATATGGGGTTGCCTATTACTGCCGATGCCATCAAATCAAGTTATCTGGGTACGCTTATTAATTCACATACCCTATTGGAAGCGGTTGTCGATCATAATTTAAAGATGGAACAGCTTGTAGGTAAAGATTATGTACGTGGCACATTGAACCGTTATAAAGTTTTGGAAAGACACCTTAAAGTTTTTATCCCTTTGAAATATGGCGTAGCCGATATGGACATTAGAACTATCGACCAGGCATTTCTGAACGGATTTGACCATTATCTAAGGTCTGATAAGAACTGTGCGAACAACTATGTGGTAAAAAACATTAAGAACCTCGGGAAAATCCTTCGCATCTGTATGGAGAACGAATGGATAGATAAATCACCATTTACCGCTTATAAAGGCAAAACGAAGAACGTCGACCGCTTTTATCTGAACAAAGAGGAACTGGCACACATCGCAGGAAAAGAGTTTTTATCGGAGAGATTGAAGCAATATCCTACCTTATGTTGAAAAAAATCCAAAAGTGACCAGTTATACATCATACAAGCATGCGATCCTTTCCCCTTACAGTATTTTTGCTTCCAGCTCTTGACATTTTTGAAATAATCCCCAACTGTTAAAACTTAGCACCTTATATCGATTGGCCTGATCCTCACTTCCCTCTAATCCCAACCATCAGACTATCTTTCTGATCGCCAAAAAATGTGTGGAGACGATTGACAATCTGTAACCCAAAAGCCTTTCTACCCAAAAAGTCCTTTTCTGCAACGGTATATGCACTTATGATTTGATTCATATTTTCTATTGTAATTTTTCCATGATATCCAGACGCTAATTAACCTTTTTTTGATTCCTAAATCCCTATCAGTCCTTAAATATAGCCCAAAAGATATTTTTTAGACTTTTTCAAATCTTCCCCGCTTTGCCCATAACCCATGGGAACCCTTGTCCTGAAATCTCCCTCTAGATTAATCAGGTCGGGAACGCTTTCTTCCTCAATAATACCGATCAAATCTTTAACCTTCTCCCCTATATCCCTTTCAAAATACATGCAATCGGCTATCTCTTCAATATCTTTTACATCGAGCGCATTCCCACTACTATATTGCACCAGATCGACAGAATAGAGTGCATAGATTTCTTTCTTCTCAAAGGCCCGTTTAGTCTGGTTTTTAGACATCCTTATTGGATTATCGGAATCCCACCTCGATTTCACCTCGAAAGGGTAATGATAATATCCTGTCCATTCTGTACATCCTTAGTATCTTCTTTTACCTCATCGGCCAATATCCCTTCAAAACCTTTACGGAGAATAGCTTCTATGTGACGACCAAGCATACATTTATGCTCAAAATTCGCGTTCTCATGTCGTCTGGCCAATACTTCTGCACGTCCAAGTTCAATAATTTGATCGAAATCCGGATCAGTTACCAGCTTGGCTGGAGCACTTATTTTCGTGGGCGCAAGGCTTAAGATCGCAAACGAATCCTCTCCGTTTGCAAGGTTTACAAGTATTGATGAACGCTGACTATAAACCAGGGGATAATGCTTTTAATATTCAGGATTGGTTTTGAAAGTACCTACTATCCCCAGAATCTGAGAACAAAACGGATGATAAAAGAACAACTTCCTGCTGCAGTTTAATCTTCTATTCAGGTCAAGACATGCCACCACATATTCCCATACATTACGGGACACACCCTGGTTCTGAAAAATATGAAAATTATTTCAACTGTGCAATTTAATAATGTATTGATGAACTTTATGTATTATTTTAGTTAAACTAATTTGTGTAAACACCAATATAATTGAAAATACTTGGTTAAGGCAGTTTAATATTTACTTAAACCAAAAAGATACGATCTACGGGTAAATAGATATCCAGGCTTGGTGATATATCAAGTCTGGTCATTATTCAGGACGATGATTTGCTATGTTTTCTGATTACAACAATTAACCTTTTGATCCCATACTTTTTGGGCACTTAGGGTCGCTTCATTGTTTTAAATTTCAGCTGCTTTATCGTTCTGATTTTAAAACTCAACCCCAATATAATTAAGTTTAATGGCCAGGGTTCCAATATTGTTTCTTTAGACCGAATGATCCATTACCAATATTCTTGATATTTGTGCGTATAGATCTGCTGGTTCTATTGGTTTCTGAATATAAGCATTTATGCCAACAGCACGTCCATTCTCTCTGTCTTTCTCTATAATGGATGCGGAGAAAGCGACTATAGGTATAGACCTATTCAATTCAGATAGCTCATTCCTAATCTTTCGTGTCGTTTCGATGCCATTCATGACGGGCATATGGATGTCCATCAGTATGATGTCATATTTCTTGAATGCAGCCTTGTTAAAAGCATCTAAGCCGTTTTCAGCCTCGTCCACCTGGATATTCCAATTAGAAAGCAATTGGGAGATCACAAATCGATTAATTTGGTCGTCATCAGCCAGTAATAATGAGATATTTGCAAAGGGTTTCATTATTGCGGCTTTGGTAGTTATTCCATCGGCAATGTCATATGTATTACGGATCTTGTACCAATTGGTGAAGGTAAAGGTCGTGCCCCTTCCGACGATACTTTCAACATTTAGCTTTCCACCTTTGAGTTCTATTAACTTTTTAACTATTGACAAGCCTAAACCTGTGGATCCAAAACTATCTTGGGCGGTATTGTCCAGTTTCTCATATCTGTCGAATATTTGGCCAAGTAATTCATTCGGTATTCCGATTCCGGTATCTGAAACGGAGAAGCTTAATAATACCTGGGAGTCTTGAATTTCAGAGATTGCAACTGATAGCTTTACACGGCCACAAGATGTAAATTTTATTGCATTGGTGACCAAATTGATTAAGATCTGATTAAGCCTTAAGGTGTCGGCCATGATCACTTCAGGTATATCACTATCCGCAGAACAGGTTAAAATAAGTCCCTTGCTTTCTGCCAATGGTCGAGTCAAATCACCAATATTATTGATCAGTTTTGCTAAGTCGGTTTCTGTCTTGGTAATTTTCACTTTTCCTGCATCAATCTTAGATATATCTAGAATGTCATTGACCAAACTGAGTAACAGCTTTGCAGAATAAGACAGCATACTCAAAATCTTCATTTGTTCATTATTGAGTTTCGAAGTTTCAAAAATGTTGATCAAACCTAAAATGGCGTTTAATGGAGTTCTTAGCTCGTGGCTCATGTTTGCAAAAAAGTTTTCTTTTGCCAGTCTGCTTTGCTCGGCCATTGACGCAGCTTCTAGTAGCTGTTTATTATATTCCATCAGTTGATGGTTTTTATTGCTTATTTCTCTGTTTTGATAAATCAGTTTTATAATTGAATCAACTTTAGCAATAGTGACATGCATATCGAGTGGTTTAAACAAATAATCCACCGCTCCGAGCGATAAACCCTTTACTATATCTGAAGTACTCATGGAATCGCCGGTGAGTATCACTATGATCCCCCCAGTCGAAGGATTGCATTTGATGGTCTGAAGAAGATCATAACCCGATAGTTCCGGGCTGTCAATATCTATCAATGCAATATCAATGGAGTGATCAATCAACATTTGCAGCGCCTCATTTTGAGAAGATGTTGAATATTTCATGATATCATCTCTTTCAAAAGCAGATTCTAACATTTTAATATGATTTGGGCTATCGTCGACTATGAGAATATTTATCATATTTTATAAGGAATGCTAACAGGAAACTATTGTTTAATTAAATTGTTTAATATGCTTAATGGGTATTTATGTAATTATTTTACTGAATATGATTGATGTAAATCGACTGATTTCCTTATTATAAAATAGCTGTTATCGACTCGTATAAAAAATATTAGCTTAATATGAATAACACTAACGAAATTGCGAAACCATTGGATCTTTCGTTTCTCGAAAAAATGTCAGGTAATAGTCCAAAGTTTATTTTGAACATGATTGATCTCTTCATTTCGCAAATGCCAGTTTTGCTATCTACGGTAGAGGAAGCCATGTCACAGAAAGATTTGGATAAGATTGCATCTACCGTCCACAAAATGAAGACATCTTTTACGTACTTTGGTAGAGCAGATATTACTGAACAGCTTAAAGCTATTGAACAACAGGCGCTTGATCGCATGGATATAAAAACTTTGTCAATGTGTTTGGAAGATCTAAAAGTGCCTATTGGTATCTTGACGGTACAATTGCATGATTACAAATCTAATTTCCAGTTTTGATGGGAATCAAAAAAGTGAACAAACGAACGCATATTGGGGAATTAAATTACACACAGATTGTGTTCATCAATACTATGTTCAAAATGCCTAATATTTGAGCTTTGAATCTGTGGCTATGCCGTAATTCCATTATTGGAAATGTTGACGATAAGCCTATTGCACCACTTAAGTTGTATATACTTAATCAGTAATTCAAGATTGATCTCCTGGAAATCCGGCTATTGCACATCAAAAAGTGGTCTGTGCTGGCACAATCAGTTACATATTCAATCACAATGATGACTACCAATATTTATAATAATTCAAAATTTAAAAAAACATTTAAATTTTGAATTATCTGCTTTATAGATTTGTGATAACCTCAGCGTATTATTAATTGCTTTGAATGTTTTTAACGAATACATTTTTGATAATCAGTGTTTTTTTTGATTTATAGAAGTCATGTTTCCATAAAGGATAAAGTCGCGTTGGTGGTAACTATAACTGATCTTTATAAGTAAAACATTACCTGACAAGGCTCTTTACTACCATTTTTAATATAAGCATCATTGTTTAACAGCGACATTTAATAAAATTAGCTCAAACGATGTGAAAATATTAAACCGATCTGTACATGAAATTATATTAGAATTATCGCAGATAACCTCATAGTGAGCATTTAAGTGCTGAAAGAATTGTTTTAACAGATTTAATACATCGTGGTCTTTCAAGCAGCAGGAATTATGGTATTTATTGGAGTATTTTATTATTATTGTACTTACAATTTAATAAATTCTGTTGTCCAAACTGGCTCAGTATTATTAATTTAGTTTTAATAAGTTAATGGCTGGCAAAAAAGAATTTTCTGAACAAGAACTGCTTCTCAGGGTTGCCGGGGGAAATCAGGACACATTTAGGATTCTTTATGATCAGTACCAGAAGAGTGTGTACGCCCGCGCACTCTATTTTCTAAAATCAGATCTGCTTGCCGAAGACGTTCTTCAGGAAGTGATGCTAACCTTATGGAAAAGTGCAGGGAAGTTAAAGCAAGACATCAATATCGCCGCTTACCTAGCCACTTTGACCAGGAATCGCAGTTTTCAACTTTTACGGCGACAAGTTCTGGAAGCGAAAACAAATTTTGATTTAGGGAAAGATTGGGCAGAAACACACAACCAAACTGAAGAACAAATACTTCTGTCAGATACAAAGGGCGTACTCAAGGCAGGTATTGCCCTTTTACCGCCACAACAAAAACTGGTTTACGAGCTTTGTCACCAACAAGGCCTCAAATATGAAGAAGCTGCCCGCGAGCTCGGTCTCTCAAAAGAAACGGTCAAAAGTTATATGAAACTGGCCCTCAGTTTTCTGCGCCGTTACATTTCTGCACATACTGACGTGGCCGCGATTTTGGTCATCTTAAAACTTTTATAGAAATATTTTTTAATTCGTACCCCCGAAGTTCTTTCTCATGGATTGATATAATAAGGGGGGTATCTTTAGATATAATAATAATGCAACCTGAATTATATGGAAGACTATAGAATCATCTACTTATATCAGCGATTTACCGCTAAACTGGCAACAAGGACCGAAGTGGAAGAGTTAGATGCTTATCTTGAAAATCCAGAATCTCATCAGCATTTGATGAGATTACTTGAAAATGAATTTATGCTGCGCGAAAATCCCTCTAATGAGATAAATCCGGCTAGCAAAGAAAGAATTTTTAATGAGGTTATCGCTCAGCCACAGGAACACAAGATGAAATTATTTAAGCTATGGTCCCGGATTGCCATTGCTGCTTCAGTAACCGTTTTAATTTTTGGAGCAGGCTTGTTTTATTTTGAAAATAATACCAGCACACGTCGGGATGAACCCGCTTATACCAGCGATGTCAAGCCAGGTATACAAGGCGCAACATTAACTTTAGCAAATGGAAAAAAAGTAAAACTGACCAGCGCGGCCAATGGAAAAATAACCGAAGAGTCGGGCGTGCTGATCAGAAAAGATGCCGAGGGCCAACTGATTTATGAGGTCAAGGAAACTACAGGTATGGGTATTAGCTTCAATACGCTATCTACCTCAAAGGGACAAACATATCGTGTGCAACTACCTGATGGTTCTATGGTTTGGCTTAATGCGGCTTCCAGCTTAACTTATCCCACCAGCTTTGCATCATTGAAAGAACGGCGGGTAAGTTTATCCGGTGAAGCTTATCTGGAAGTTGCAAAAGATAAATTGCATCCCTTTATTTTGGAAAGCAAGGGGCAGGAGATAAAAGTTTTAGGTACGCATTTCAATGTAAACAGCTATGCAGATGAACCTGCCACAACCACTACACTGCTGGAAGGTTCAGTTCAGTTAAGTTCCGGGCGTAAAACAGTCCTGCTACATCCGGGTGAACAGTCGCTAAACGCAATATCAGGCATCAATGTATCAAAAGCCTCCGATATAGAAAGTGTTACAGATTGGAAGGATGGAGATTTCAATCTTGATGATGTGGAACTCCGCACCGTTATGCGCAAAATTGCACGATGGTATGATGTAGAGGTAGTTTACAGCGAGGGTGTTTCTAATAATATCCGCTCTGTTGGGATGATTTCCAGAAATAAACAGCTTTCTTCTGTTCTTGGCATTATTGAAGCATCAGGACAAGTTAAGTTCCGGATTGAGGGCAAAAAAGTTTATGTCAGCAAATAAGGCCGATAAATAAATCAAGAATAATCAATTAATGTACCCGACATGACAAAGTTACAACGACAGGAAAGTTAACCTATAAAAAGCAAACCAGAACTGAAGCAGCTCTGGTCTGTGTTTGAACAATTAAAATATTATCAACTGCTTACCGCAGGATGCCGACATTTTCTCAGGACGCTGGCAAACTGCTTGAACCAAACTAAACGTAAATGTATAAAATTTATACCAACAAACCGGGTATAACGCATTGGTTATACCATAAAATCTGGCTAGTTATGCGATTAACCACCGTCATACTTATTGCTGCTCTAATGCAGGTCAGTGCAGCAACATTTGGCCAGCGGATTACGCTACACCGTGAAAATGTAACGCTGCAAAATGTCTTAAAAGAGATTAGAAAGCAGAGTGGCTACGATTTCTACTATGACAGTAAAACCATTCAGGGTGATGCACAAATCTCCGTTCACGTTAAAAATGCAACCATTAGCGAGGTGATGCAGGCTGCTATAAAAGGCCTTACATTGGATTTCGTTATCAGAGACAAAACGATTATCATTAAAAAAAAGGAAGAAGCCTCTATTATTAAAACCATAATCAGGCGATTGCAAATTGACGTCCACGGGAAGGTGGTGGGGAATGATGGCAATCCAATTTCCGGCGTGAACATAAAAGTAAAGGGAAGTAGTAAATCAACTGTAACAGATAATAAAGGAGAATTTTACCTGAGCGGGCTCGACGAAAATTCGATCTTGGTAATTTCTTTCATAGGCTATGAGGTTACAGAAATAAATGCCAAAAATGAATTGGGTAACATTCGGTTAAGGCAAAGTAGCGCAAAATTAGATGAGGTTCAGGTTATAGGTTATGGAACGACCACCAGCCGGCTTTCAACAGGCTCTGTTGCCACTATTAAATCAGAAGAAATAGAAAAACAGCCTGTAAGCAACCCTCTACTTGCTTTGCAAGGCCGGGTGCCGGGCTTAGTCATTTCACAGTCTTCCGGATACGCAGGCAGCGGAGTTAAAGTTAGGATTCAGGGACAAAATAGTATCAGTAATGGAAATGACCCTTTTTATGTTATCGATGGAATACCTTACATTTCCCAAAGCTTACAAACCGATGAATTTCTTGTTGGCGGTTCAGGTGGTGTAAGGGCCACTGATGGCTCCGGTAATCCTTTAAATTTTATCAATCCAAATGACATCGAAAGCATAAGCATCCTTAAGGACGCGGATGCTACCTCAATTTATGGATCCAGAGCTGCTAACGGTGCAATTCTGATTACGACCAAGCGAGGTAAAGCAGGCAAGACGAATATTGATATTAATCTCCAGAATGGTTTCGGTGAATTATCAAAAAGGCTAGATGTGCTAAATACAGATCAATATTTAAACCTGCGGTCTGAAGCCTTTAAAAACAGTGCAATATCTCCTTCATTGGACAGAGGTGATTATGATGTCGTGCTTTGGGACCCTAAACGTTTTACAGATTGGCAAAAGGTGCTGGTTGGAAATACATCAATCTATACTGATTTGCAAGGTTCAGTTTCTGGCGGAAACGATCAAACCCAATTTAGAATTGGAGGCAATTTTCATCGGGAAACCAGTGTTCTGCAAGGTGATTTTGCCGATTTGAAGACTTCCTTTCATACATCGATAAACCACCAGTCTGTAGACAAGCGGTTCAAAATTGCTTTTTCAGGCAGCTACCTTAGCGATAAGAACAAAATGTTTATCGGTAGTTACGACATGATCAAAACCGCCCTCGAACTCCCGCCCAATGCTCCCGGTCTCTATGATATTAATGGTAAATTGAACTGGGAACCTACGGCAAGCGGTGTATCAACCTGGCAAAACCCTTTGAGTTACCTTTATTCACCTTACACGATTCAAACTGCTAACCTTTTAGCCAATGGTACGGTCTCCTACAGGATTATTGATGATCTGGAATTGAAAAGCAGTTTCGGTTTTAACAAACTGGAATCAAACGAGGTTAGGCTAAGATACCTTGAATCTGAGCGACCAGAAAACCGGACAAACATCATGAGATTTAATAAGTCTTCATCCGGATCCGTTAATTCGTGGATAATAGAGCCTCAGTTAAACTATTCAAAACAAATCAATTCAATAAAAATTAGTGCTTTATTAGGTACCACCTTCAACAAGCAAATCTCTAGCAGGATTACAAACGCTGGTTATGGATTTGCAACCGATCAATTAATGTACAACATATCGGCGGCGCCATATACATATATTATTAATCCTTATAATGCCGTACAGGCATACAATCCTGTTTTTGGAAGCCTAAATTTTAATTTGAAAGATAGATATATAGTAAATCTTTCAGCAAGAAGAGACGGAAGCTCCCGCTTTGGCCCAGATAATCGGTGGAATAATTTTGCTGCTATAGGCGCTGCATGGATATTTTCAGATTATGAAGTGGTTAAAGAAAATTTACCCTTTTTGAGTTTCGGAAAATTGAGGGGAAGTTTTGGAACAACAGGTAACGACCAAATCGGAGATTACAGGTACATGTCTTTGTACGAGAACCAGACGCCTGAACGGCCTCACCAAAATTCATTGGGTTTACAGGCGAGTAATCTGCCAAACACACTACTTCAGTGGGAAGAAAGCAGGAAGTTTTCGGCAGAGCTAAATTTAGGCTTTTTCAAAGACCGTTTCTTAATGAGTGTAAATTACTACAGAAATCTTTCTTCCAACCAGTTGCTGGATTATCAACTTCCAATTGTAACTGGCTTTGAGAGTGTGTTAAGAAATCTTCCAGCCACTGTTATGAACCGAGGCATTGATTTTTCTATTGATACAAAAAACATTATAACAGATGGATTAACCTGGTCTACTGGTCTGAATTTTTCAGTGGCAAGAAACAAACTCCTGGCTTATCCAGGTCTGGCAACTTCATCAGATTATAACTTACTGGTTATTGGACAACCCGTTGGTGGTTCTGCTGTATACCGTTACATGGGTATTAATCTACAGACCGGATTATACGAATTTTTGAAGAATAATGGTGAACGAACTTCCTCACCATCCGCCTTTGATTCTCAAAGAATAATAATGAATCCTGCACCAACATTTTATGGGGGCATCAATAATTCGTTTGACTTTAAAAATTTTTCAATTTCGTTTTTTGTGCAATTCACCAAGCAGCGTGGTCCGGAATATCTTGGAACGCTGTCTCCGGGAAGCGGTCCGGTGAATTCCGATATTAACATTCTTAATAGGTGGCGCCAACCAGGTGATGTGGCTTTGAGGCAGAGAGTAGGTGCCGACTTTACAAATGATTTATACCAGGCGAGTGATTCATTTTATTCATCCGATGGCATTTGGCAAGATGCTTCTTTCATCAGGCTTAAAAATGCATCCATCAACTATGTTATTCCAAAAAAAATCATCAGTAAACTAAATTCTGCCAGGGTTTATTTGCAAGGTCAAAACTTATTAACGATTACGAAATATCATGGGTTGAACCCAGACCAGCCCTCTGTAGATGCAATTTTGCCGCCTTTAAGAGTAATCACAATGGGCATTCAAATCACGCTTTAAACTTTTCATATGAACACTTCACGAACACTTATATTCTTACTTTGGGCAGTCTTTTCGACATTCAGTTCCTGCAAAAAATTTGTTGAAGTTGCACCCCCTACTACGAATCTCACGCAAGGTAATGTGTATACAAATGACCTGACCGCGTCAGCTGCTTTAACCGGTATTTATGTCAGATTGAGCCAGGATAACCTCGCGGTTTTTCAACCAAAATTATCCAATATATCTCTTCATTGTGGTCTCGCGGCAGATGAACTGACTTTATTCGATATGGGAAACACTGATCTGCTCTCCTATTACAGGAATGACCTGACACCTCGTGTTTCTCAGAATAACAATCATTGGTATAACATCTATACACTCATTTATCAGGTTAATTCAGCACTTGAAGGCTTAACCAAATCAACATCGCTTTCAGCAAAGGTTAAAGATCAACTGATTGGCGAAAGTTACTTTTTGCGGGCTTTCTTTTATTTTTATTTAATAAACCTTTATGGCGACGTTCCCTTGTCACTTCAAACAGACTACCAAACAAACTTATTGTTGAAACGTACTCCAGTCTCAGAAGTGTATAAAGCAATTATTGAAGACCTTAAAAATGCTGAAAAACTGTTGAGCAGTAATTACTTAACCGCTGATGTTTTACGCCCTTATCCGGCTGGATCAGAAGAGAGGGTTAGGCCAAATAAATTTGCCGCTGCTGCACTATTGGCGAGGGCATATTTGTATGCTGGTGATTACACCAATGCGCAAACAGAGTCAAGCAAGGTTATAGAAAATAGCCAATATGAATTGGTTAATCTTAACAATGTGTTTTTAAAGAACAGCCGGGAAACCATTTGGCAACTACAAACGGTTGGTATTGGCGTTAATTCAAATACCGGAGAAGGTCAGATGTATGTCCTACCAGACAGTGGTCCGAGCGTCAATGATCCGTATTACCCAGTTTACTTAAATGAAGCATTGGTTCAGGATTTTGATAACGGTGATCTAAGGAAAACAAATTGGATTGGGATGGTTGAAGATAATTCATCTGGCAAAGTTTATTATTTTCCTAATAAATACAAGATCGGCCGTACCAATAATGTACCCATTGAATATTTTATGGTGCTTCGTTTAGCAGAGCAATACCTGATCAGGGCAGAAGCAAAAATAATGCAAAATAATTTGTCTGGCGGTATAATGGATTTAAACTTAATCCGTGCCCGGGCAACTGACTCCACTCAACCAATAGATGAGCAGTTACCTCAGCTTTCATCTTCATTAAGCCAGCCTGAAGCCCTCAATGCGGTTGTGCATGAACGTCGCATTGAGTTGTTCTCAGAATGGGGGCACCGCTGGATGGATCTGAAAAGAATGAAAATTGCAGACCAGATCATGCCCGCAGCTACAGCTAAAAAAGGAGGTGTTTGGAAGACCACAGGTTCCCTGTTCCCAATACCTGAAAAGGAGATTAACAAAAGCCCGAATTTACCGGGTCACCAGAATCCGGGGTACTAGAGGTTTATATATACTTATTTTATGAAAGCTTATTTATCATTTTTATTGCTATCCATCCTAATTTCGTTTGGCGGATTTGCGCAATCAAATGAAAATATTAAGAAGAACGCTCAAGTTGATTCGGGATTTGCAAGTGATTCTTTATCTGAAAAGCCTTTGCAGTTTAATCGTGTCGCAATGAAGAAGCGTGTTGGATTGTTCACTGTATATACTGATCAGAATAAGACATACTTTGGCATACCAGATAGCATTCTGGGAAGGGATATCCTGGTACATAGCCGCCTGAAAAAGGGTTCTGCCGAGAAAAGACGCACCCAATCCATACGCGGCTTCGCAGGCGATCAGATTAATGAAACGGTGGTTCGTTTCGAAAAAGGGCCAAACCAGCACATATTTATTCGAGAAATGTTCTACAACGAAAGTTCAATAAATGAGCAGCAGGACATGTTTGAAAATGTGATGAACTCCAACTTGCCGCCTATAGTCATGTCCTTCCCTATTGCTCAATGTTACAATGATTCAAACCCGGCGGGCAAAAGCTCAATAATAGACATTACCGACGAAATTAATAACGACAATAACCTGTTTTTCTTTGGTAGTACGCAAAGAAAGGATTTTAAGATCGGTACATACCATGCCGAGCGGTCTTATCTTTTAGGCATAGAGACCTTTCCAATGAATACCGTGATTAAGACAGTTAAGACTTACAGTCAACTTGCTGATGCAACAGCTGATGACCAGCCAACTTTAACTTTTGAATTAAATACCTCTTTTTTTCTGTTACCTGAGATACCAATGCCTATGCGTTTCAGTAATGAACGCATAGGCTACTTTAGCCGCTCATTTACAGATTTCGATAGCAATCCTCAAGGAATTAAAGATCGTTCTATAATTTTAAGATGGAGGCTAGAGCCTAAAGAAGAAGACATTGAAGAATTTAGGAAAGGAAAGTTAGTTGAACCACAAAAGCCAATAATTATTTATATTGACCCGTCAACCCCCTCAAGGTGGGTACCGTATTTTATTCAGGCAATTGATGACTGGCAACCTGCTTTCGAAAAAGCAGGATTTAAAAATGCTATATACGGAAAGAAATCACCATCGAAGGAGGAGGATCCCAACTGGGATATCAATGACGGGCGATATTCAGTTTTACAATACAAACCCTCTTCAGAACGTAACGCCGGCGGTAATGTGATAACAGACCCGAGAAGTGGAGAAATTATCAGTGCGCATATCGATTGGTCTCATAATGTGATGAGTGCGTTACATAACATGTACTTGATTCAGACTTCAGCCATAGACCCACGTGCGAGGAAGATGAATTTTGATGATGATTTAATGGGTAGGTTAGTCAGGTATATGTGCGCACATGAAGTGGGCCATATCCTGGGTTTAACCCACAATTTTTTAGCTAGTACAGCGATTTCTACAGCGCAGTTACGGAATAAAACATGGCTAAACCAAAATAGCCTTTCTGCTTCGGTAATGGATTATTCACGTTTCAATTACGTGGCTCAACCAGAGGATAGTGTTAGCGTAAGCAGTCTTATTCCCAAGGTATCGGACTATGATATGTGGGCAATCGAGTGGGGTTATAAAATCATTCAAAACCCTAGTTCTCCGGAGCAACAGGGAGCTATCTTAAATCAATTAATCGATAAGAAGATTGCCGATAAGCGTTTTCTTTATGGAACTGAATCAAATCAGGATGATCCGAGAATGCAAGGCGGGGACATTGGAGACGATGCAATGGTTTCGAGCACCTATGGAATCGAAAACTTAAAGCGAATACTTCCAAACTTAGTCGAATGGACTAAATCAGAACCAGAAAGTGCCAATGATTTGGAAACCATCTACAAAGAATTAGTGAATCAATTTATTTTATATACCGGCCATGTTTCGAAGAACATTGGGGGCTGTTATGATTTTACCAAAGGGCAAAAAGGACCTGACGCAGTCTATAAGATTGTACCTGCCTCCGTACAGCAGCGCGCAATGAATTTTCTAAATGACCAGGTATTTGCAACACCGGAATGGATTTTAGACGATCGGATATTTAAGCTGACAGGGATTGCGCCAACAACTGTAATCGAAATTATTCAGCGCAGGGCATTGAATGATCTGTTAAACGAATCCAAGCTCAAGAAACTATTGCGATCAGCTTCGGTTGGCGGTGAATCTTTTCAAATCAGTAATATGTTCAGCAAATTACATGAAGGCATATGGAACGAGTTATCTTCAAAAGGAAGTATCTCGGTTTACCGTAGAAATTTGCAGAAAATATATGTGCAGAATATGATTGAAATTTTGCATCGCAGTTTGGGGTCATCGGAGTCATTTGAACGAATTGAGGACTGGAAAAACTTAGAAGAGGCAATAGACCCTAAAACGACAGATATCTGTTCCGTTGTAAAGGCAGATCTTTTATCCATTTCAAAAGAGATCAGGATTTCCCTGCCGGCAGTAAAAGATAGCATGACGATAATCCACCTAAAGGATGTTCTGTCTAGAATTGAGCGGCAATTAATTGATAAATCCATTAGCGATCATCGGGAATAGTGGTCGAACAGAAAATCTTTCAAAAATCTAGCGATGCGCCATAATAATCGCCCCAATTGTAAATTGTTTTAAAACTTAATAACAGAATTATGAAATCTAATAACTATTTAAAATATGCTTTTTTATTCATTTCACTCTTGTGTTTTGTAGCATATTCTTTTGAACAAAGAAATGTTCGCAATACTGAACTCTACGGAGAAATAACCGGCTTGACTGATAGCGTAATTGTGATTCAATATGATACCAATAAGGGATCCCAAAGTGACTCAATCCTCGTGAATAATGACAAATTCCATTGGGCGGGAAATATCCCCGAGCCAGAAAGGGTTAGATTCAACTCAGCTTCCTTAAGATTTTTCTTTTTTATTGAAAAAGGAAAAATGATGCTGAAAATGAATGTCAATGATGAAAAGTCTCTCACGATACAGGGATGCAACACTCAAAACGAACTAAAGCTTTTTGAGAAATCGCTTGACCCGTTAAATAAAGAGATTGATGTACTAAACACCGTTTTAGAATCATTACCCGAAGATAGTTCTAACGTGGAGTTAAGTCATAAGATAGATAATTTACTTGCCAAAAAGCAACAATTTAGAGATGAATACATTGCTAAACATCCAAACAGCTTTGTCGGTGCTGACTTTCTGATGCAAAAAGCATTGGATGGAAATGTTGCTGAGGTAAAAAACCTTTTTGTGAAATTATCTCCTGAAATGCGTCAGCGTAATATTGGAAACAAAATTAATGAGCGTATAAAAGAACTGGAAAGAAGTTCAATTGGTAGTGCCGCTATTCAATTCAGTTTAAACAACATTGAAGGAAAACCTGTTTCTTTTAGCCAGTTTAAGGGAAAATATGTTCTAATTAATTTCTGGGCCAGTTGGTGCGCGCCTTGCCGTGGAGAAAACCCCAACGTTCTAAAAGCTTATAATGCCTATAAGAATAAGAATTTTGATATTATAGGCATCTCACTCGATAGTAATAAAGAGAACTGGGAATCTGCGGTAAAAAAAGATGGCCTGCCATGGACTCAACTGTCTGACTTAAAGGGATTCAAAAACGCTGTTTCAAGTTACTATGGAATCAAATATATTCCCAGCAATCTTTTGATCTCCCCATCGGGAATAATTATAGCTAAAAATCTTAGAGATGATTTACTTCAAAAAAAATTAGCTGAAATTTTCCCATAACAATTTTCAGATTTTAGCCCTTTTCAAATATAATAAAATGCCAGATCGTGAAAATTTCAACACGCGTCTTACAATTCAATCAGTAGGATCAATTTGATTCATAACTTCAATAAAAAAAGCGGTAAACCGTCAATCCAACTGTTTACCGCTTACCTAAATTAATGCTCATATTATCCCAGGGGGATTACAGAGACCACCCAACAGGTCAACGTTTTGAAGTAAAAGCCTCTTGAAAAGAGTTTTTTTTTGTTTAAACGAGGTTTTTAGCTTAGAAAACCATTTTTTTTAACACTCCCCCTCTTCTTCTTAAGAATTTTAATGCAAGTTAGTTCAATCTAAATCAAGTAAATTGGTAACCTATTCGTTTTTCAGAAATTAGGTTACCGAATTGACACTGGTGGCTTGTATCAGTTTGATTTCAGTTTAAAAACATGTCGTTTCATTTTTAAACAAAATCTCATGAAAGTAAATTAAGATCTATCAATCCTATTTTTACTGAACCGTCAAAAGGATTCAAAAGATGGATTAGTTCCGATTTGGGTTAGAATTACCGTTAATGGAAAGCGTGATGGCTTTTCAAATCGGAGTTCTAAAGCCTACGAAATTGGATGGGCAAGCATGCCAAGACTCTCCAATATTCAGCTTTTTGCAGTTCGCAATTATTATTGATTATAAGACGTTCAACATAGTGTAATAAAAATGCCCAAGCTCTCACCGCCGGCTTTCGATAAGTCGAAAGCTCACAGTTAATATTAACCAACTAAAGAATCTTAATTTAAACGTCTAAGAGCGCCATCGTTTTTACTTTTTTAATCAGATGTCGAAATTTTTAATTAGCCTAAAAAGTTTAGTAAAAAGTTGAGGAATTTTCAAGCTCTACAGGTCTAGATTCTTTAGTTTATTTGTTTCTACATCTTTTCCAGACCCGGAAAACTTTGCTCTCATCTGGTTAACTACTTTGCTTTATATTTTCAGCGAGTTTAGCATAAAGCGCTTTAGATTCGCCCAAAGTTAAAGAAGAAATCTTCCAGCGCAACAGGTAAACAGAGAGATAGGAATTGGGATGGGTCTTTATGAACTCTATATCAATTTTTTCAACGCAAATGGAGCACGGTATCGTAAAAAAGCTATCAGCATTTTCTCTAGGAACGACAGCAAATATTCAGTTTCATAACGTAAAGATCACAGTATATTATGCCATGTTGTGAAAATGTTTTATCGGTCTTAAATTTCCAGGATCTGATTGGTAGCCCGTTCTAATATTTCAAATGCGGCCTCTGCCATTTTGTTGCCTTTTCTGTCCAGTAACGGATTTACCTCTACAACTTCCAGGCAGATAACCTTATTTGATGCCAGGATCCGATCCATTATCTCAAGAATCTCAGATATATCAAAACCTTTAGGCACGGGTGTACCTGTTCCATCCGATATTCTATCGCTGTCCATACTGTCAACATCAAACGAGATATAGATAATCTTGCAATGGTTCAATCTGTTTAATGCTTCCTGAACACATTGCTCAATGCCAAAATACCTTACCTCTTCAACTGAAAAATTTCTTATAGATTTTTGTTTTATCAGTGCCAGTTCTGCCTGCTCCATATCCCTTACACCAAAATAGACCAGGTTATCAGGAGCAATTTTTTTCTCCTTCATCCCAATTTCCTTCATTCGGTTCCATAATTCAATGGTTTCATCTTCGAGGTTGTTGACCTGATTTTCTTTATTATCTATTCCAAGTGCAGCTGCCAATGGCATCCCATGGATATTACCGGATGGGGAGGTAAATGGGGAATGAATATCTGCATGTGCATCAATCCAGACTACGCCTAAATCTTCTTCAGGCTTTGCCATCCGGATGCCACTGATGGTGCCTAGTGCAGAGGAGTGATCGCCTGACAGCACAATTGGAAACTCGTTATCCATCAATGTTACTGAAACGGCCTGGGCTACTCTTTCACATTGTTCTAGCACTTGTGCAATCCTTTTCGCAAAAGCGTTTCTGTCTTTATTGTAAATCGACTCGTTATGGGTTTTGACGTCTAAAAATGCATATTGGCTAAAATATTCGCTGCCTTTATTTATTGCTGCAATCTCAATCGCATCAATCCCCAAATCTGAACCACGTGTTCCTGCACCAATATCTGATCTGTTTTTAATCAATTTTATAACTTTTCCCATCTTTATGATTTAAAGTTTTCTAATGCTTCAGCAATAATTTTAAGGCTAATTTGCACTTCCTCTTTTGAAATAATTAACGGTGGCGCCAATCGTATTTTGTTACCTTGAGTAGGTTTGGCCAGCAATCCGCCCTCCATTAGTTTTACACAAATTTCCCATCCCATCGTCGAATGTTCATCGCAATCTATTTCAATTGCATTTAAAAGTCCTTTGCCCCGAACCTGTTTAATCATGCTGTTGCGTTTCGCTATGTCCTGCAAACCATCCCGAAAGATAACGCCCATTGAAGCCGCATTAGCGGGCATGTTTTCATCTATGATGACCTGCAAGGCAACTTCGGCTACCGCTGCTGCTAAGGGGTTACCGCCAAAGGTTGAGCCATGTTCACCAGCTTTGATGGTCAACATAATTTCATCATCAGCAAGCACGGCAGACACCGGTAAAACTCCCCCCGAAAGTGCTTTGCCAAGGATGATCATATCAGGTCTGTTTTCCAAAGTCTGAACATCGTAAGATGCCATTAAGCGACCAGTCCTGCCCATACCGGTCTGGATTTCATCCGCAATATACAATACGCCATAGTTTTTGCATATCCTGGAGACATTAGCAAGGTAGTTATCGTCTGGAATGATTACACCAGCTTCACCCTGTATAGGTTCAACCAGGAAACCGGCAATGTAAGGGTTTGACTGTAGCATCCTTTCCAGGGCATCAATATTATTGTAAGGAACCTGCACTATACCCTCTAAAAATGGACCAAAACCATCCTTCGCACTTCGGTCACTGGATCCTGAAATTATAGATATCGTTCTGCCATGAAAGTTATTGGAGGCAAATGCAATCTTTGCGTTCCCGGCTGGGATTTTCTTTTTTTGATAGGCCCACTTTCTGCACAGTTTAATCGCAGTTTCTACTGCTTCTGCGCCTGAGTTCATTAATAACACTTTATCAAACCCAAAAGTTGTCGATAATTGCTCTTCCAGATGGCCAAGTTTATTATTATAAAAAGCCCTGGAGGTCAGGGTTAACCTGCGGGCCTGGTCGATTAATGCGTCGATAATTTTTGGGTGACAATGCCCCTGGTTGACCGCAGAGTAGGCGGATAAAAAATCTAAATAACTGTTCCCTTCAACATCCCATACCTTTATTCCACTTCCTTTCTCTAAAACAACAGGTAGGGGGTGATAGTTATGCGCCCCGAATAATAATTCTTTATCGATATATGCTTTGCTGATTTCCGACATGATATATTTGGTTAGTTTATTGGTCAAAAATATTATAATTAACTATTTCAGTCAATAATAGCTTATTATTGTTTATTTTTGGTGTATTATAAATTATAATTGACTTCATTTATTCTTAAATACAGTGGTTTTAGATAAATTTGACACCGAGCTACTGAAACGCCTGGAGAAAGATGGCCGTATCGCATTCTCGACGGTAGCGTTGTCACTTGGCGTTTCCAATACGATGGTTCATCAACGATTTTCGAGATTGTTACAACGGGGTGTTTTGAGTGGGGTTAAGCCTGTATTAAATGAGAAGAAAATGGGCTTTGACTGGGGGAGTTTTACTGGCCTTACGCTGGATAAAGATTACGATTCAGCTAGGGTAATTGAAGCTTTGCGCGAGGTAGAGGAAGTAACTGAATGTTATTTTATTACCGGAAGATATACACTTTTCATAAAGATTGTGGCCCGGAATCATGAGCACATGCGCGAGGTTCTTTATAATAAAATTGATTCAATTCCCGGAATTATAAAAACAGATTCTATTATTGAGCTCGGATGTGCCTTCAAGCGAAATGTTAATATTACGTGATTATGCTTTCTTTTTATTCACAATGGCTTTAATTCGAAATCAATTTTTATTGACGTTAAAATCTGGCCTAAGTTAACGTCTAAAAAGCTGAATTTATCCGAATTAAATATGAGAAAGTAAATACTGCATACAATAATGTTCAGGTTCAGACGTATATATAATAGAGCGTTAATTTAGATAAGCGGTAAACAGTTGTATTGATTGTTTACCGCTTTTTTTTCTAAACGTAGCAAGTTTTACTCATAAAACTATAGGCTATCTTTATTTCATACGCCAAAAAAAGAGATTAATTATTTGGTTTTGCTCCCTAAAAGTTCCTGTAATTTGGTCTGTAAAGCTTCTTCTCTCAAATCCTTTGCAACAATTTTACCGCTTGAGTCAATTAAGAAATTAGCAGGAATAGAATGAATGCCGTACATTAGAGCAACTTCATTAGTCCACCCTTGCAGGTCAGAAACATGTGTCCAGGTTAATTTATCGTTTTCAACAGCTTTTTTCCACGCTTCTTTAGTCGTTTTAGTTGTTCCACCATCCAGGGAAATGCCTAAAACAGTAAAGCCTTTATCTTTAAATTTGTTGTAAGCTGCAACAACATTTGGATTTTCATGGCGACATGGTCCGCACCAGGAAGCCCAAAATCTACCAATACATATTTACCTTTAAAATCCGATAGTTTTACCGGTTTCCCATCAAGATCATTCTGCGTAAAATCCATCGCCATTACACCTACAGCAGTCTTTTTGGCTGCTTCTAAGGTTTTTAACAGATTTTTCCCTGCTTTCGTTGCTTTCAATTCAGCGCTTAAGGTTGGATAAATTGCGTCAATTTGTGTGAGCTGGTCGGAGTCGTCTGCTAATTGTGTTAAGGACATTAAGCTAACGTAAGATTTAGGATTGCTTTTAGCGAACTCCAAATAAATGGGTGTCATCTCATCAGATGCATTATGATAACGTTCCCTAATCGTTTCTCCAGAGGATCTTATCAATCTGGTCATTGACAAAGGTTTCTGTGGATACCATGCTATTTCCACTTGTAGAATGGGTACTAATGATGACGATCCGGTGGATGGAAAACTTCGCCTGAGAGGTTTTGAAGGAATCAGGATCATGGATTGCTCCATACTTCCAACTATGGTATCAGGCAATGGAAACGGTCCGATGATGGTAATGGCTTCCAGAGCAGCAGAGATCATTTTATATGATAAATAATATATAATTAGTTTATTATCTAGTTGTAAACGTCCTTCCATTTGAGGTATTCAAAATCTAACAAATGAAGGGACGTTTACTTATTACCGAAAAAGACTGTTTACTGAAATTCAGTTGACCGGATATTTCTGCCACATATACGTTTGTATTGAACAGTAGGTCTCTAGGATACCTCATTACGGATTCTTCGATTATGTCAGGGGTTGTCAAGCCTTGGGTCGATGTTACAGTAATTGGCATGCTAAAAACATCATAAAGATCTTTCCCGTTTGATCACATATTTTCCGGAAATGAGTTTGAACGTGGTGAAACGTTCTTTTTGCTGCAATTCTTCAACATTCATGTCTTTTTCATTCAGTAACTTCTTGTTCACATATACCTTCGAACCTGAGGGCAATCTTATAATGGCTGTTGTACCCATCGGAACAGTAACATTCATCCGAAAGCCATCGGCATTATTTTGAAATGAAGTACTGATCAGGCCTTTAATCGTTGGTACGGTAAGGTTTGCTGAGGTAAAAGTGGCGGGTTGAGGTGCTATCCAAAAAGTTTTATAACCGGCATCAAGTGGTTTAACGCCAAACAAATATTGTGCAATGACGATTTGAGCCCCACCACTCCAGGCATGGTTGGTTGTGCCACCTCCAAATCCATTTTCGCCTATGCCCCAACCTTCAAACAAGGTGCTATAGTTAGGATTGTTGACCATTTCTGCAAAGCGTTTTTTGGTTCTGTCCATGGCATATTTTCCCTCGCCCATAACAAACAGTGCCTCCATTACATATTTTTCCATATAGGGGCTTGCATGTAATTCTGTTTTCAACGATGATAAAATATCAGCGTATTTTGACGAATCGGCTATACCCGCGATAACCGCTAAGGCTTGCACCCGGTCATCTGTTTTTTCATTGTACAAAGGATGGCGGTAAGCGTGCCCATTCCAGCATTTATTGTATCCGGCCTTCACCCGGTCCATAACCTGCCGATAATCTGCGGCATCTTCACCATACCCAAGCACATCGGCCATTTTAGAGGCGCCATCCAAAGCAAGGTAATGCCATCCGGCCATAATCAGCCTCAAGTCTTTGTTATCGCCCCAGTCTCCCCAAAGCCAACCGCCATTACGTAAAACGGTAAGGCCGGTTTCGTCCGTTTTCCATAAATCCAGGTACTTTTTTACAGCCGGGTAAACGTCTTCTATAAGCTTGCGGTCGCCAGTGTTCATATAGTAATTCCAAAAGCCGTAATGGCCAATACTCGTAAGCATCTGGTCGGGCAGTTCCTGATTAAAATTACCCGGAATTGGCGCAAATAACTCACCTCCGGGACGCTGCCATGCCGCCAGTTCACGTATAGCTTTGCGCATCAATGCATGTGTGGAGGTTGAATAGGTATAAAAACTTTCGCCCATCAACAAAACAGCATCTCCCCACCATTGGGCACGTTCCCTGTCAGGACAATCAAAATAATTATCGCGCATGTTAAGGTATAAAGTACGCTTAGCCTTTTTCCAAAACAGGTTATAAAACTTATCACTGCAAGCAAAAGCACCCTCAGGTTCTGCATTATAGCCGGTTTCGCGATATTTAACTGATGTTATCTTAACGCCTTTCGGAACAATGAGCAGTATGTTCTCGCCGTTTAACCATCCATAAGATTCATATTTCTGAAAACCTTTTGCAGTGATATACTCCGCCCTCATATTGTCTGTGCCACCGGCTACATTATGGTCAGTATTAATTTTAATTAAATGCCCTCCTTTATCATCCAGAACCGAGATTATCGGGGTCATTTGCATATTGTACGGCAAGGCACCTACAATTGTATCTGCGCTGGCCCCCTTATGGCGTTCAAATTTAATTTCCTTTATACCAAAATCCTTCCATTGGGGTATAGGGCGTTCAACCAGTTTATTCCAGGGTGCATCGCCCGGGAGGCCAATTTTTTCTGCAGCGCTAAAGCCTTGCAATGAATTTAACGGTGCCGTTTGCCAGCCTGCAATATCCTTGCGGGCATCAAAACGAATATTTGATTCCGCAAGGCGGAAATTGGGTAAAGGGATATCTGTGTCTCCGTAAGCAGGATGAATACGGCACAACCATTTATCGTCACTATTTAATTCTGACTGCTTTGCATTCATACTAAAATAAAGCCCGGCACGCCCGCTGCCTACGTGCGAAAAACCATCTTTACCAAAGTACCAAAGTAGTACAGCAATTTGGTTTTTACCTTTTTTTAGGTAGGTCCCGAGGTTTACTTTATCGCAATAGATATCATTAGGATTAGGCCCGCGTTTTAGCCCACCTTCAAATACCACAAGTTTGCCGTTTATCCAAAGCCAATATTTGGTATCGGCAGCAATGGTAGCTAAGGCCTGTAGCGGTTTGTTTTTGATCATGATATCCCGGCGAAACGCCATCCAGGTGTTGGGTTTGTTTATCCCCTGCTGTGCTTTAGAAATCCAATAACCTGATGTTCCTTTTTCCTGTGCGAATGCCGGTTGGCTTACCATGATCAGTAGAAAAGCAATAAATAAATAATTTCTATAAACCCTGGTTATCAGTTTTTTTGATGGCGATTTTAGCTTATTTTTCTTCATATTATGATTATGGTAATTCTACGGACGAACACCCGCCGTTCATTTGATTACCGGCATGGCATTAAGAATTACTTTTTATATTTACTATTTAAAGAAACAGTAAATGTAAGTAGTATAATGGGAATGCATGTTACTTATTTCATAGCCTGCATGCTGTGCCAACTTTGGATTAAGGCGCATTTCCGTATTCGGGGTTAGAAGCAATAACCTGAATCTTTGGAAATTGTATGATTCAGCTAACGGAACAACTCCGGTTGGCTAACAATATCTTTTAGTCTAACTGCCCTATTATGAGGCAAAATGTGTTTTTATGACTTACAGAAGAAAGTTACGAACAGACTTTAAAACTGCAAAATCTTCCTTCGTTACTTAATTATTAAGTTTTTTTAAAAAAAAACTAATACTGCCTTACTTGCTATGTTTCTTCTGATTTTTTTTCCGTTCACAAGCTATTAGTATTCTTTTGACAACCATTGATTATGACTAGGCCTGATTTTTAAACGGTAATCACTTGTAATAGTTCAGAAAAACTTTTTCAACCGGTAGAGCATTAAATAACCTATTATGATTCAGATACTAAGTTTTCTCCCTGCAGCAAACAACCGTTTTTCAAAATTTAGTGGAATTCTTTCTGCACCTTTCCAACTTTCTATTAAATTTAACTAAGCCGCGAAACTTCGGAAAGCTGGCTGACCATTACCTTCAATTTTAGAAAAAACTACTAATGAATATAAGAGAATTATTTGATTATTTTAAAAAAGGAACTGGAATCCAAATCCCTCAAAACGTTGTCGAAAATTATTTGAGTGGTAAATATGATAATTCATAGTTTATCAGGCTTTTCAAACGTCAAGTTGACTCTATAGAGATAGGCTCTTATCTTGAGTTGGGTGCGGAAACGCTTGACTACAGTATTGTTAATCAGTCGGGACAAACGGTCGAGCGGAGTGGTTATGTTAATGGTCATAGAGACCCGGCGTCCAGAGTAATTTTGCTCCCGGGAGAGAAACTTCAAAAAGTAGTACGGGATGATGCTCCTTACAAAGGATGCAGTATGTGGGTCCTATTTGATACCCAAAAAACAGGTGTGAAAATGGATATGGAATTTGTATATAACAATCATAAAAAGACTGTTTATCATTATTGTCCTGATCTGTTATTGTAAATGAGCAGAAAAATATCTTCAACTACACGTACAACAATGAAAACATGGAAGTTTACACTATAACATCCGAAGATTATCTGATGGCAGTCAATTGTGGCGGAAACTGCAATTAATCTCAACCATTTTTTAAAGTGGCCTTAAAAAAGGCCATTTTTTTTACTTGTAATGTTTCAGGGTGATAAACTTACTGAAGCGTTACTTTCATCACTCACTGCACATAGAGTTTTCCATATTCATCATTTGACGAATATGGAACAGGATAAACCATGACATAAATAAGATTGATAAAAAAGGCAAAATCCTATAGGCTGTAAAAACAGGTGCTGGTATATTATGGAATAGTTGTGTTATGGTTATCATGCAGATTGATCGTCAATGAAAGAACCTAAATTCACTAGTAGTTAAATCACAAAAACTTTAGTAGATACCTTTCAATAATCATCATCCAATTCGTCAGCTAAATTAATTATGCGTTTTAAATCCAACACAAATGTGTTCGAGAAAATGTCAGTGAGGTTCACACCAAAGACTATCAAAATGTATAAAACCCTGCAATCGCAAGATTAGCAGGGTTTTTGCTTTTAGGGAATTGCCAAAAATCGCATGAATTTTTAGGATTTGACATAAAAAACAAACCCCCTAAATTTATTATTTAGAGGGTTCTTCTGTTTTGTCGGGGTGGCAGGATTCGAACCTACGACCTCCTGCTCCCAAAGCAGGCGCGATACCGGGCTACGCTACACCCCGAACTCAGGTATCACCTTTTTTGTAATCCTTTTGAAAAGTGGATTGAACTTTTGTCGGGATGGCAGGATTCGAACCTACGACCTCCTGCTCCCAAAGCAGGCGCGATACCGGGCTACGCTACATCCCGAACTTGGTATCTCCTTTTTATTTCCCTATTTCTAAGGGCTGCAAAGTAACGGTTTTAAAATGACATTTTCATTTTTTTTTATTACTTTTTTTCTTCGTGCGGTGAGGGCGGGATTCGAACCCGCGGTACCGTTACCAGTACGACAGTTTAGCAAACTGTTCCTTTCGGCCTCTCAGGCACCTCACCTTTTCAACCTTCAAATTTGTCCTACCGACCTTGTTTTGAGGTCTGCAAATATAGTAAAACAAGTTATTCTACAAAAAAAAATTATAAAACTTGTTGATAATCTATCCGCACATGATAGATACTCATCAGCATCGTCTTGAATATCAATTTGATAGTTTCAATATCTTTTAATGTCAAATCGCAGTTATCCAATTGATTTTGCTCCAATTTGTAATTAATTATCCTTTCAACGATGTCATTTATGCTCTGTGCATCCGGATTTTTGAGGCTCCTTGAGGCTGCTTCTACTGAATCTGCCAGCATCAATACACCTGTTTCCTTACTAAAAGGGATTGGTCCGGGGTAGCGGAAAATGTTTTCATCCACAAATTTTTCAGGAGAATTTTTTAAAAACGACTGATAAAAATAATCTACCCGAGTATTCCCGTGGTGGGTCCGGATAAAATCGATAATTGCTTCCGGAATTAAGTTTTTCCTTAAAATCTCAATGCCTTTGTGTACATGCTGGATAATAATCTGTGCACTCTGCTCATATGGAAGTTTATCATGCGGACTAACTGCTGTATTCTGATTTTCGATGAAGTATTGAGGGTTATCAACTTTTCCGATATCATGATATAGCGCCCCCGCCCTGACCAGCACCGAATTACCACCGATTTTAAATATAGCCGCCTCTGCCAGGTTAGCCACCTGCAAGGAGTGCTGAAAGGTACCAGGAGCTTTAAAGGCCAGCTCACGAAGTAATTTATTGTTTGTATTGGTGAGCTCAATTAGAGCGACATCAGAAGTAATTCCAAAAATACGCTCAAATAAATAGATGAGCGGATAAGCAAGAAGAGATAGCAATACACTAAAGATAAAAGGAATAAAATTTGCCCACTCAATTTCGCGGAAAGAACCTTCCCTCAATAATGCAATGCCTACAAATGAAACAAAATAAGCCAATAAAATAAATAGCGCAGACACCAGGAACCGTTCCCGCTTAACGAAATTTTTAATACTAAAAATGGCAACCATGCCTGCTGTAACCTGATAAAAAACAAACTCGAAACTATTAGCCACAAAGAAACCGGCAATTAAAATCACCAGCAAATGAAGATAGAGTGCCAGCCTGGTATCAAAAAGAATCCGGATAATAATAGGCACCACACAAAATGGAATATAATACAAACTGGGGATTTCCATTTTAATGGCCCAGGTAAGTGCCAGCAGCATGCCGGTAGTTACAATCAGGATTAAGGACAGCTGGCGGTTATCGGAGAAGATATCCCTGCGAAACAGAAAAAGAAACGACATCAGGATGGCGAGCATGAAACTCACCAGCACGACCTGCCCCAGATATACCAATGCACGGCTGCCAATGGTTTTAGTTTGCGCATCGTAGGTAGCCTTATAAGATTCAAGCTTTTGATAAATTTCTTCATCAATCACATCGTTTTTAGAAACAATCAGCTCCCCTTTCTGCACCATCCCTTTGGTAGTCGAAATATTATCAACAGTATTTTGCTGAATAATCTGGGTTAAACGCTCATCAAAAATGATATTTGGTGTAATATGGTCTTCAGCCAGGTTAGCCACCAGGTCACTCATCACCTGGTTTGGAGACTGAAAGTTATGCTTGAAATAAAGTAAGGCCGTTTCAACCGTAAACACATCCTGCGTATTTTTTTGTTTAGCTACATTATTTTCCATCAGCGAAAAATCATAGTTTTTGCCATTCGTTTGCTGCTTGGCATTTAAACTGATGATTCCACGTGTATAAATATTGTTTAGCAGGCGGTAAGATTCTGTTTTAAACCTGATCTTATCTTTTTCATCCAGTTGGGTAGATTTCCATTTAATATCAAATTCGTTTGTAAAGGCTTCCAAGGCATTCCTGCCAATGGTCTGATCATACTGGTAAACAGGCAAAACATCTTTAAGCGCTTTCTTCTTATCCGTATTTACCTGAGGATTAGTCTTGAGAATAGCGAAGCTGAACGGAGAAATTAAGTCTTTATTCATCCACACTTTGCCCTTTTCAAACTCATACCTAAACCTGGGTTGCTTAGGAAGAAACAGTGTGATAACGAACACTGTAAAAAGCATCATCACATACTTCAGGTTGGATGAATACTTACGATAAAGGATTTTATGTGAATTTTTCTTGATTTTGGCCAAAACGATCTGATTATTGTATTGTCAAAAATAGCATTTTTATCTAATATACTTTTTAATGATTTTGTTTGGTATTACCAGATTTTATAATTTACTTTATGATATCAAATTAATATCAATTATGTATCAGGAAAAAATCATTAGCCCGCCATCCGGGTATTTAACATTTGTATTATCTTTAGTATTATTGGCGGGTGCCATATTCTGCTTTTTTTCTCAGCTCTTCGTCTGGGGCAGCATCATATTAGCCGTTGATCTTTTTCTGGTTTTTCCGGGCTTTCTGATTATAAATCCTAATCAGTCGATGGTGTTAACCTTATTTGGAAAGTATATTGGCACGGTAAAAGCAGATGGTTTTTTCTGGGTGAATCCACTTACCTCCAAAAGAAAATTATCGTTAAAAGCAAATAACCTTAACGGCCAGCAATTAAAAGTGAATGATAAGTTGGGTAATCCCATTGAAATTGCTGCCGTGGTAGTGTGGAAGGTAAATGAAACGGCAAAGGCCGTTTTTGCTGTGGAAAACTACATGCAATATGTAAATATCCAAAGTGAAGCCGCCGTTAGACATCTGGCTAATATATTTCCTTATGATCATGCTGAAGGCGAAGAAACAAGCATTACTTTAAAAGATGGCGCGGAGCAGGTAAGTGAAATTTTAGAGAAAGAATTAACCGAGCGACTTTCCAGAGCAGGAATTGATGTCTTAGAAGCACGTATTTCTCACCTGGCTTATGCTCCCGAAATTGCCAGCGCTATGCTACAAAGGCAACAGGCTACAGCGGTAATTGCAGCCCGTAAATTAATTGTAGAAGGTGCTGTGGGAATGGTTGAAATGGCATTGGAAAAGTTATCAGAAAAAGGAATTGTAGAACTTGATGAAGAACGTAAAGCCGCAATGGTGAGTAATTTATTGGTGGTGCTTTGCGGCGACAGGCATGTACAACCTGTAGTTAATACAGGAACACTTTATAATTAATATGGAATTAGAGGAAAAGCAATCAGCATGGCGTCGCCTACCAGTATTTGCCTTTACAGTTTAAATATAAAATGCAAAGCTGGATTAACATAGAAAAAGCATACCTCCCAAACTATGATGCTGTTTCTGAATATGGAGGAGTTACTCATCAATATAAAAACAAGATATAAGGTAAAAGCAATACAATAGATATGGCGGAGAAAGATAAAAAAGCTTTTGTGTTGAGGATTAGTCCAGCTTTATTGAAAGAGGTAGAAATATGGGCTGCAGATGAATTCAGAAGCACTAACGGACAGATTGAATTTCTGCTGAATCAGGCAATAAAATCAAGAAAAAAAGGAAAAGCGAAAGAGGAATAAAATAAGCTTATGATTCTTTATAAAACTATTTTCACGCCCATTGTTTTAGTCTTAGATTTAAGTTAAAAATGACGCCTGATTCATTTTCTGCTATCAAAAATGTATAACTTAGCGGTCTAACCAAAAAGTTCATAAAAATTTTAATTCATGAAAGAAGTCGTAATCGTATCAGCGGTAAGAACACCAATTGGCAGTTTTGGAGGCGCATTATCTTCATTTTCGGCCACTCAGCTGGGTGGTTTCGCCATCAAAGCTGCAATAGAAAAAGCAGGTTTGACACCAGAACACATTCAGGAAGTTTATATGGGCAATGTGTTGTCGGCAAATTTAGGACAGGCACCCGCTACACAAGCCGCAAAACTTGCAGGCTTACCAGATATACCTGCTACCACCATCAATAAAGTTTGTGCTTCAGGCACCAAAGCCATTATGCTGGCGGCACAAAGCATTGCCAACGGTGATCAGGATATTATTATTGCCGGCGGTATGGAAAGCATGAGCAATGTACCTTATTACCTGGATAAAGCCAGAAATGGTTACCGGCTGGGGCATGGTCAAATTACCGATGGATTGGTGAAAGACGGGCTATGGGATGTTTATAATGATTACCATATGGGTTCAGCAGCTGAGCTTTGTGCCACCGATTGTCATATCAGCCGCGAAGATCAGGACAATTTCGCCATTGCATCTTATAAAAGAGCACAGCAGGCACAAACCACCGGAAAGTTTGCTGCTGAAATTATAGCCATAGAAGTAAAAGATAGAAAAGGTGAAATCACAATCGTGGATACAGATGAGGAACCAACTGCGGTTAAATTTGATAAAATTCCTTCACTGAAGCCCGTATTTAAAAAAGATGGAACCGTAACTGCGGCCAATGCTTCTACTTTGAATGATGGTGCAGCAGCAATAGTTTTAATGAGCGCAGATAAGGCAAAAGAACTGGGCATCAAACCATTGGCTAAAATATTAGGTTATGCAGATGCGCAACAAGCCCCTGAATGGTTTACAACTGCTCCTTCAAAGGCCATTCCTTTGGCCTTGCAAAAAGCCAATATCGATATAAAAGACGTTGACTATTTTGAAATTAACGAAGCATTTTCTGTGGTTTCTATTGCCAATAACCAGAAACTGAGTTTAAATGAAAACCGGGTGAATGTAAATGGTGGCGCTGTTTCCCTGGGCCATCCGCTTGGTGCATCTGGTGCCAGAATAGTAGTGACCCTACTATCTGTTCTCGAACAAAATAATGGGAAAATTGGTGTAGCCGGAATCTGTAACGGTGGCGGCGGTGCCAGTGCGTTGGTGATTGAGAAAATTTAATACATGAAGCTTAAATACTGCGGCATATTGATTATTGCTTTGCTCGCTTTGCGTACCCAGGCGCAGCAAAGCAATAAAAAAATGGATGTTTTTCAGGATTCCCTGATCCGGATCGCAACGTCTACTATTGCCGCTGAAACCGATGTTAAAAAAACAACCAGCAATAGCATTTTTATCAAAACACTGGTAGAAGCCCTGAAAATGCAAAATTCTTTTACTTACCCTTTTGATTCTTTAAAAAACGTTTCAGTAATTCCATCGCCCGACAGGTCTTTCCGGATCTTGAGCTGGTATGTTCAGCAGGAAAATGGCACCTACCGTTATTTCGGAACCATCCAGATGAATACTGGCGGCGGTCCCTTAAAGCTCTATCCGTTAATTGATCAAACGGACAACATTACAGATGCAAATGCGGTAACCAATCATCAAAAATGGTTTGGAGCGCGTTATTATGAGATTGTTCCGGTAACCAGCGGAAACCGCAAGCCTTATTACGTGTTGCTCGGTTGGAAAGGAAATACTTCAAGTTCCACTAAAAAGGTGATCGAGATCCTTTCCTTTGATCAGGAGCAGGTCATTTTCGGCGCACCGGTTTTCGATGGAAAAGACCTTCAGCATAAAAACCGGGTAATCTTTGAATATACCAAATCAAATGCAATGACGCTTAAAGTGGATCAAAAAGCCGGCATGATCGTTTTTGACCACCTTGCTCCGGTAGACGCTGAAATGGAAGGCAGATATGAATTTTATGCATCAGATGGCACCTTCGATGGCTTCAAAATTATTGGCGGAAAACTTAAATTACAGGAAGGACTGGAACTCAATAACGATCCTCACACCATGGATGAGCAATATGCTGATCCAAAGAAAAATGTTAAACCCATCAGAAAGTTTTAATTTCCATTATCTTAACCTGTTCATTACCATTCCGGTAACTTAAAAATTTGTGAGTTTGCCCTCCGCTGACTATATTGCGCCTTGCAAATAAGCTAAAACAACACACAAATTCTGAATTCTTCAACTAAAACCAATAAATGTTTTATGCAAACATCCATTGAAACCAAAGACGACTTCTTTAGCAGTAAGGTACTGGGTCATCCGTCAGGTTTATTCGTACTTTTCTTTACCGAAATGTGGGAAAGATTTTCGTATTATGGGATGCGGGCTTTGCTCGTTTTATTTCTAACCTCATCTATATTAGGTCAAAATCCGGGTTGGGGCTGGCCCCGTGAACACGCCCTGGCTATTTATGGTTCTTATACTTCACTTGCATACCTTACCCCTATTTTAGGAGGTTATATTGCCGACAGATTTTTAGGTTATCGCTGGGCAGTTATCATCGGAGCTTTTTTAATGACATTGGGCCATCTATCGATGGCTTTTGAGTTTAATCCAATTTTTATGTACCTGGGCCTATGCCTATTAGTGTTAGGTAACGGATTTTTTAAACCCAATATGACATCCATCCTATCTCATATGTACAAAAAACATCCTGAGAAAAAAGATGGCGCTTATACTATTTTCTATATGGGCGTAAATTGTGGTTCGTTTTTAGGAATGTTGTTGTGTGGTTATATCGGTGAGAAAATAGGCTGGAGTTATGGCTTTGGTCTTGCGGGAATCTTCATGTTTGTGGGTATGTTACAGTTTTATTTCACTAAAAATATTTTTGGCTCTATTGGTTTAAAGCCACTTAAAGACGAAGATAAAGTGGATGAAGAAGAGCATCCGGCTGAAGCCAAACGGAATCCATTCTCCATTTTTGATATTGTGCTGATTGTATTTATTGCTGTTATCGGCCTGGTCTGGATCATTAATGATCCTTATGCTAAAGTTTCAGGCCATACTGTTTTTAATTTTTCTGTAGGTAACCTGACAGGAGATAACTTCGCGATTATTGTAGCGCTAAGCTTATTTATTTTTGTTTTGATTAAAAGAATCGTACAATATACGCCACAGCTTAGAGATAAAATGATTGTGGTTATTGTACTTGCCTTCGTAGCCATTTTCTTCTGGGCTTCATTTGAACAGGCCGGTGGCTCCATGACCATCTTTGCTAAAGATTACACTGCCAGAATACTGGAAGGCAATTCAAAAATCATTTTTAACGTTGCCAATACTTTAATTACCATTATTCCGCTCACTATCATTTCATATGTACTGTTTCAGTTATTCAGGCAAACATTTTCCAGGTTTGCATTGGGTAATATCATTCTGGCAATTGGTTTTGCTATAATCTGGTGCATGGTTATTTATATGCTCAAAAACCAGTTCAGTGCAGAAAAAACGGAGGTTCCGGCAACCTGGTTTGGTATTTTGAATTCTCTGTTTATCATTTCATGCGCACCAATTGTATCTAAACTTTGGGAAAGCAAATATAGTCCAACGGCAACCGTTAAAAACGGCATCGGGATGATCTTACTAGGGATTGGTTTTGCAGCACTGGCATACGGCTCAAGCTCCATCCCGGCAGGTGCTAAAGTGGCATCAGTAAGTATGATCTGGCTTATTTTAGCTTATTTTTTCCATACCATGGCAGAATTATTCATCTCTCCTATTGGCTTGTCCTATCTGAGTAAACTGGTTCCTGGCCGTATGATTGGAATCATGTTCGGCATCTGGTATTTAGCACTTGCCATCGGAAATAAAATTGCAGGTACCATGGGTGGTATGATTGATAAAATTACCGCGCAATATTCCATGTCTACCTTTTTCCTGATCTTTACCCTTATTCCTGTAGGTTTGGGTATTTTCATCATGTTACTCACACCAATAATTAAGAAACTAATGCACGGGGTTAAATAAAATGCAGATCATTACTGAAAAAACACCTTCTATTGAAACTTTAGAAGCGATTCAAAATTTTGAAGGTAAATACCCGAAACAACTCTGGTATTTATCATTGGTAGAGATGTGGGAACGTTTCTGTTTCTACGGCATGCGTGGGGTACTCGCCTTTTTTATGGTGGATCAACTGGGTTTAAGTGATCAGAAATCCAACCTGCAGTACGGTGCCATCCAAGCATTTGTTTATGCCTTTACCTTTATTGGTGGAATTTTTGCCGATAAAGTTCTGGGCTTTAGAAAATCTCTTTTCTGGGGTGGCTCATTGATGATCATCGGAAACCTGATTCTCGCTTTTTCGCCCCACGATTTGTTTTATGTAGGTATTACGTTATCCATCATTGGCACAGGTTTTTTTAAACCTAATATCTCTTCTATGGTGGGTGAACTTTACCATGAAAAAGATAACCGGAGAGATGCGGGCTACGGACTTTTTTATGCAGGTATAAATGTTGGAGGCTTATTGGGTGGAGCCATGTGTATTTACCTGGGTAAATATGTTTCCTGGCATTTATGTTTCCTTTCTGCAGCCCTGGTTATGGCATTTGGCTTAGGTACTTTCATCTTCACCAAAAAATACCTAGGTCCGATTGGTAATTCGCCACTGCTGCATTTACAAAAAGCGAAAAGAACCATTTATGAAATAGTTGTCTATGCAGGCTCACTTTTATGTATTCCGTTGATCTTTATCATGGTCAGAAATACTGCCTATACTGATTATTTTATGTACACGCTTGGTATAGTCGCGCTGATCTACTTTTTCTACGAAATGTTCAGTATCAGAGAAGTTAAAGCACGTTATAAATTACTGGCGGCTTTTATATTTATTCTTTGCTATTTTATCTTTATGGCCATTTCAGAACAGAGTGGCGGATCACTTTCTTTATTTGCCAAAGACAATTTAGATCATAGCCTTTTATTCTTTTCTATTGATCCGAATGTAGTAAATAATAGTGTCAACTCATTTTTTGTGATTGTATTTAGTCCCCTGGTAGGTTTACTATGGATTGGCATGTATAAACGCAAAATAGAACCCAATACTGTAGTGAAATTTGGATTAGGCTTTGTGTTATTGGCAGTGAGTTTCTACGTTTTTTATGCCACCAGGTTTTTCGCCAATGAACAAGGCATCAGTTCTTTAAATATTTTCACTCTGGGTTACTTACTGCTTACGCTGGGCGAATTATGTATCGGTCCAATCGGGATGTCTATTATCACGAAACTATCTCCTAAAAGAATGTTTGGCATGATGATGGGCATGTGGTTCCTGTTCAGTGCTTTTGGACAGCTTGCTGCCGGAAAGTTGGGCGCGGAAATGTCGAGCATTGAAAATGCATCCTTAATGACAAAACTTATTTCATATACGGAAGGTTATAAATCACTTGCCCTCTATTCATTAATAGCCGGTATATTTTTAATTGTATTCTCACAGCTGATTAAAAAACTGATGCAAGAGGTCAGATAAAAGATTTTCAACAGATTTTAAACCGTATCAGCACTGTTGATACGGTTTTTTTAATTTATAATATTTACTTTCGCCCTCAGAAGTTAAAATCAGTTTTTTTAGCTTAACATGCAATTCACATCAATCAGAACAAACGTGTCAGACAGTTTAGTAATCATTCCGACCTATAATGAAAAGGAGAATATTGAAAGGATCATCCGGAAAGTATTTTCATTGAGTCAACCTTTTCATGTTTTGATTATTGATGATGGATCTCCTGATGGCACTGCAGATATTGTAAAAGCACTGCAGGTAGAATATGAAGGCCATTTATTTATCGCAGAGCGTGCCGGCAAGCAAGGTTTAGGTACGGCATACATTTATGGTTTCAACTGGGCATTGCAAAAAGATTATCAGTTTATTTTTGAAATGGATGCTGATTTTTCTCATAACCCTGATGATTTGGCCCGACTGCGGAATGCCTGCGTAAATGGTGCAGATGTAGCCATCGGATCGAGATATGTTAAAGGGGTAAACGTGGTAAACTGGCCGATGGGCCGGGTATTGATGTCGTATTTTGCTTCCATGTATGTGCGCTTTATTACCAGGATTAACATCCAGGATGCCACTGCAGGTTTTAAATGTTACCGTAGATTGGTGCTGGAAACGATTCCTTTGGATAAAATCCGATTTGTAGGTTATGCCTTTCAAATTGAAATGAAATTTACAGCCATTAAATTTGGATTTAACGTAGTTGAAGTACCCATTATTTTTACAGATAGAACGGAAGGCACATCAAAAATGAGCACCCGTATTTTCCGTGAAGCTTTTCTTGGTGTAATACAAATGAAAGTAAACAGCTGGTTTAGGGATTATAAAAGAAAAGGTTAGGTTAGAGAAGAAATTAGTAGTGGTAGAGGCTTAGTTAACCATCCGACTTAGGAACTATAGACTGACGACTCATGACTATCAACCTACAACTCCAAACTCTTTTTACTTTCCCTGATCATTGTACCATAATCCTGTCGCTTTTCCATCGCATTAATAGTCATGACCAATCTTTTTGTACGCGTGGTTTCAGTTTTGGCCTCATTAATCCATCTAATAAAATAGTTCTGATGGGATTTAGGTTGTTGCATGAAACAAGTAAGCAGCCTTTCATCTTCAGACAGACATATTTCCAGGTCTGCAGGCATTTCAATTCTAAAATCTTTATCCTCTTCCAGCCATAACTCTACTTTAGCACCAGCTTCCTTTCTTATTTTTTTACGAAGTGTAGCGTTAATGGCAATAATAAAATCGCCCTCACCCATTGGCACGGTAGCTATTCCGGAAATATCAAAATCATCGATTTTCCCTTTTACCCTGAAAGAAACCTTACAATCAGGCTTAATTTCATTCGCTAAGACAGCAGGAATGAAGACATAACTCCAACCTGTTTTTTCGCCCATTTGTCCAAAACGCTCTATTTCTGCATTGATGTGAATCATATATTCATTTAATGTATAAAATCATTTGCGCTTATGTTAATGGTTTTAATTACAAAACATGAGCTCCTGTCTATCATTCAAAAAGAGAAGAACCTCAATCCTATCGGGTTTGACCTCATAAAACAGTGAAGAAATCTTTTTAATTAATTCCTGCCTTACTTGAGGATCAAAGCCTGTTTACTTGTAAATAAATGGCGAATTGCTAATTAACGCCAAGATTTTATATGGAACTTCTAAAGCCCTAAGAAATGCCTTTAAAACTTTCTCTTGCATTTTATCCGAATGTACAAGGTAGTTCCCATTTTTACTTGATTTTTAGTTCAATATACAAATCTAAAAATTATTAGTGATAACTACTAAATCTGTTTCTATTACATCTATTACCCTATACTTTGCTAATTGGCTTAAAAACAGCTGATTCATGAACCGATTAGCCATCCCATTAGGCTCGCGATTAATTACCAGCCACCGGATTCATTACAATATCCAGTTTGGCAAACTTCAACACTTCCACACTGGGGAAGCCGAAATCTTCCACTATTCTACCCAAAATCAAATAGCAACCCTTTCCTGTAAAGGGATATATGGGTGTTGTATTTGGAAAATGGGTAGTATCAAAAAAATCACCTTTCACATCCAGAAAAGTACCAAACCACATTTTAGTATTTTTAACCGTATGCACAGTTTTTTCGCAGACATAATTCCCCACCATGCGCACTGTTTCACCTACATGTTTGCCCAAATCTGCTGCCATCACCTCTCCGCGGTAACTGGTTTTCAGGAAATCAAACATATTAAAGTTTAATGAGTAGCCTAACAGTTCCCATTCTACATAAGCATCTTCCAGTGCAGAGTTTTCTAATGCCGGCAGTACATATTCCTTACTTTCCAGATTAAATAATTCGGCTGAATGCGTTCGCTTTTGCCTATGCCCTAAATAATTATAAATCTCCCAAAGCAAGGTTTTCTTATCTTTCCCGGTACACCTTAAAGCTCCGAGCCGGATTAATAAAATGGCTTGTTCCAGCGTAATCTGAGTACGTTTTACAAATTGCTCCAAATCTTTATAAGGACCATTTTTTCGGCGTTCTGCTGGTATTTGTTCGATCATTTTATTTTCTAATCCCATTATCCCCATAAACCCCAGGTAAACATCGTTGCCATTAATATTCACCACTTCATCGCTATGATTTACGCAGGGGAGATAAACCTTTGCGCCTGTTTTCTGCAGCTCATGAACATAAACCCAACGACTATAAAAGCCACCATAGTTATTTAAAACGGCCACCATAAATTCTTTCGGATAATAGGTTTTAAGGTATAAACTCTGGTAACTTTCTACGGCAAAAGATGCGGAGTGTGCTTTTGAAAAACTATAACCTGCGAAGGAAGAAATCTGCCGCCAAACCTCTGCAATCAGTTCTTCTGCATGCCCCTGAAGCCTGGCGGATTGAAAAAATTTATTAACCAGCTCCTCAAAAGCAAGTTTCGACCGGTATTTGCCGCTCATGGCCTTTCGCAATACATCTGCATCGGCTAAATCCAGGCCTGCAAAATAATGACAGACTTTAATTACATCTTCCTGGTAAACCATTACGCCATAGGTTTCCTTCAGCTGCTCTTCCATTTCCTTACAAAGGTAAACCACTTGATCAGGTGCATGGTAACGCTCAATAAATGATTTCATCATGCCTGAACTGGCCACGCCAGGGCGAATAATCGAACTGGCTGCCACCAGTGTTAAATAATCTTCACACTTTAATTTTTTCAACAATTGCCGCATAGCAGGCGATTCGATATAAAAACAACCCACGGGTTGCCCTTCACGCAGAATCGCATTTAATTGAGGATCGTGTTTAAACGTTTTGAAATCATGGATATCAATCGCTTTACCTTGGTTTTTCTCGATCAGCTGAACAGCTTCGCGGATGTGTCCGATTCCCCGTTGACTTAATACGTCAAATTTCTCATAACCAATTGCTTCTGCTTCATACATATCCCATTGAACGGTTACATAGCCTTTCGGAGGCATATCAAGCGCAGTATAATAAGTAATTGGCTCATCAGAAATTAAAATTCCGCCCGCATGAATGGAACGCTGATTGGGCATACTTCTCATATACTGATGCACGGCAATTAATTTTTGGTAAGTTGCATTTTTCTGGTTTTCACGTTCTTTCGCCGGATCAGTAAAACCATCAATCTCTTCTTTTGGTAAGCCCAATACCTTTCCAATCTGCCTGATGATTGCCCGGTCTTTAAAGGTGCTCATCGTTCCTAAAAAAGCAACATGCCACCGAGGGTATTTTTCAAAAATATACTTTTGAATTACCTCCCGCTCATCCCATGCAAAATCGATATCAAAATCAGGTGGGCTGGTGCGTTTCTCATGTAAAAAACGCTCAAAATATAAATCAAGATCAATGGGGTCGACATCTGTAATCCGCATGCAATAGGCTACGATACTGTTGGCCCCCGAGCCCCGGCCTACGTGATAAAACTTATGCCGACCCATCGCATAGCGAACGATATCAAATGTAATTAAAAAATAGGCACAATAGTTTTTAAACTCTATGATACTCAACTCTTTTTCCATCCTTGCCCTGGCAACCGGGTGATCATTTCCGTAGCGGTAGGCCAAACCCTTGTAAGCAATTCGCCGGAGCAGGATGCGATCAAATATTTCACCTTCTTTGGTATATGAAAACCTGTTTTTAGATTTCACCTGTGGTTCAAAATAAACGCTCAGGTCACAGGCATCTATAAGCCGTTGCGTATTATCAGCTATAAAGGGAAAGGCTTCAAACTTTGCTTTCAATGCCTTTTCTGTAATCAGGACTTCATCATCACCACATTTAGATGCCTCGGGCACCATACTTAACAGCGTGTTCAGTTCAATTGCGCGTAAATAATGGTGCAAGCGGTGCTCTATCTTACATCCCACCGTAACAGGATGCCAGATTAGCAGTTTTTCCTTTTGCTGCAGTAAACTATGTTTATAAAGGTAATTTAGCTGGCTGCTTTTAATCCCAACAAACTCATTCGTTTTTAAAACCCGGTTAAAGCTTTTGATAAACGGATAGATAACAAAAACATGCTCAAAAACAGGCGCATCATCGGGTAAAGCTCTTCCTTCGATATTATGGATGCTTAGAAATTCATTAAGCTCTCGCATCCCTTCTTTATTTTTTGCGATACCAAAATACAACAGCTGATCATCTTTCCGGAACTCAATACCAGCAACTGGTTTTAAATGATAAGGCATATTTCCTGACTGTGTTTCATCAGGTGCCCTGGCAATCTCCTGCTTATAACAGGTTCTGATAAATTCTATTGCCCCGGTAGAATTATTGATATCTGTCAACACCATCTGATGAATACCCAAAGCACGGGCCTTCGAAACAATAGTTGGGATATCCATTGTTCCATATTTTAAACTATATGCAGAATGTACGTTTAAGAACATTTTGTTGTTTGTTATTCGTTTGTCATTCAGCGTTGTTCGTTTGCCGTTTAATGTTTTCCGCCTGTTGTCCTCTGTTTATAGCTGTTCAATGCGCTATTTCCTAGTGACATTTCCTTAATCCTATCCCTCTATTCCCATTTCTACCTCTATTTTTGCAAATACCACTATCCATCCAACTTTGTAGCTGTACCCAAATCGGAATTGATAAAAGTTCTGATTCTTGATTTTTTACGCGCTTCAACGGGTTCACTTTCTTCCTCTGATTGTTTTTCCAGGTGCTTTTTTCGGGGATTATATTTGATCACCTTTCCATATTCGTCCCGTTCGGGTCGCTTGACAATACAGGCCTTAACTACTGATTCAATGCCATAATGATTTCTGACCTTATCCATTGCCTGATACAGGTCGTACTCTTCTTCTGAGGTATGGTACAGGCCAATTTGTTCAAATCCACTTACAAGATGAGAAAGTTTAACCCCGATTAAGCGCAATAACATCCTTTTGGAATACAGTTTCTTAAACAAATCATGCGCCTTGCTAATTAAAAAAGAATCAAGTGCAGTGTATGGAATCCTGGCCTGCTGGGTTACAGTTTCAAAATTGGCGTAACGGATGGTAACGGTAATGCAGGCAGTTAATTTTTGCTGACTGCGGAGTTCATAAGTTAAATTGCTAACCATCCCACTCAGTATGGCCTTCATTTTTGAGATATCCATGCTATCGTTTTCGAAAGTAGTTTGGGTACCGATGGATTTCCTTTCGCGATAAGGAACAACAGGAGAAAAGTCAATTCCATTGGCTTTTTGCCAGATGCCCAGGCCATGCTGACCTAAAATTTTAAACATCAGTTCCTGAGGAATTTCAGCTAAAGTCTGCACTTTACGCACCCCCATTTCACTCAGTTTTTTATGCGTGGCATCACCTATTCCAGGTATTTTATAAATGGCCAGCGGGTTTAGGAATGGGCGAACCCCGGGAAAGGGGATTTCCATTTCGCCATCCGGCTTACACTCATTGGTCACAATCTTAGAAACCGTTTTATTAACCGATAAACCAAAAGAAATGGGTAAACCGGTTTCCCTGATAATGGTTTGCCGGAGTTCGGAAGCAAATTTCATACAGCCAAAAAACTTATCCATCCCCGTCATATCGATATAATGCTCATCAATACTCGCTTTTTCAAACAATGGAACACGTTCGGAAATGATTTCCGTAATCTCATGTGAGGCTTTTGAATAATCATCCATATTTCCTCTTAAAAAAACAGCCTGTGGACAAAGTTGCTTTGCCATCCGGCCAGGCATAGCTGCATGCACACCAAATTTCCGGGCTTCATAACTGCAGGAAGTAACCACCCCCCGATCAGAATTTCCGCCTACGATAACAGGTTTACCAATGAGTTTAGGATTCTTCTTCAACTCTACTGACACAAAAAAAGCATCCTGGTCCATGTGAATAATTTGCTTGTCCTTGTCCGTCATTCTCCTAGCCGTTTAAATTATTTTCGTATTTACCTCTAAACAAAAATACTAATAAATTTAGCTTAAATACTTTCTTTGCAAGTTTAATTACCAACAAAATACTAACATTTTTAGTTTAAATTATTTGAGAATATTAGCCGCAGTGAAATCACACATCCAACAGGTTACCTGTAGCTAAGCAGCGTTAGCGCATTTCAAATTTTAATTTAAAACACAAAAAAATGCGCTGACATTTCTGCCAGCGCATTTAAAAAAATTAATTTACTATTATGGTAACCTGAGTGTACCTCTTATTGTTTAACAATTTTGAATTCTGTACGCCTGTTCAATTGATGTTCTTCCTCGCTGCAAGCCATCCCATTAGCACATGAATTGATTAACCTTGTTTCTCCGTAGCCTTTTGCTTCAATCCGGTTTTTATCTATGCCCCTTGAAATGATATACTCCACTACAGATTCAGCACGCTTTTGCGATAACCTTAAGTTAAAGGCATCATGACCGCGGCTATCAGTATGCGATTCGATCTCGATCCAGATGGTTGGATTGTCTTTCATAATTTTGACAAGTGCATCCAGTTCAATTGCCGCATCAGGACGGACATTCCATTTTTCAAAGTCATAGTAAATGTTTTCTAACCTGATTTCCTTTTCTAATTCTATCGGCTCCAGGTGCAGATCCTGAACGATCGCCGATACCTTATCGACAGAGACTATGTCAAGGTTTACGGCATCAGTACGAAAATGACTCGCCTCTGCCGACACTGTGTAAGCTGATCCGGCTGATAAACTAAATTTATATTCCCCCTGATTATCAGTTTCTACTTTTGAACTTCCTCCGTTAATTCTTGTCAAGGTAACCAATGCACCGGCAACAGGTTGTTTGCTTTTACGATCATAAATTTTTCCAGTCAGTTCAACAGCACGGACAGACTTCAGATCAAGCAGATAAATATCGTCGCTACCCATCCCATTCGAACGGTTTGACGACAGATGTGCCACGCCGCTTTTCTGATTTAAACTAAAGGCAAAATCATCCTGAGGCGAGTTGAAAGGATAACCCAGATTTTCAACCTGCCAGGCGCCTGCAGTATTCTTTAATGCGTGAAAAACATCAAGACTGCCCATTCCAACATGGCCATCACTTGCGAAATACAAATTATTCCCAGCTACAGCAAAGGGGCTACGTTCATTGCCTGCTGTATTGATTTGCTCCAGATTGACCGGACTGCCCCACTTACCTGTATCATTTTTCAAGCAAACATAAATGTCTGTCCCACCTTTCCCACCGGGTTTGTTTGAAGAGAAATACAGACTCCTGCCATCACCAGAAATAAAAGGATCACCAACAGAATATTCGTTGATCGCATTATGCACAAAAGCCACCGGTGCTCCCCAATTCCCACTGGCATCCTTCACGCTGCTATAAATAGACACATTTACAGTACTGGGTTTATTTTTTATCTTCTTTAAGGATTCGGGAATCTTTGTCATCGTGAAGTACATCGTATTTCCATCAGCAGTAAAAGTGGCTGAGCCCACATGATAACGGGCACCGGTTTGCAGAGGAAACATTTTTAAACTGTCTGTAGAAGAAGTTTTGATATACAATTTCAGGTAACCATTACCTGTCCAGCCATAGATCTTTTGATCAGGCATTCTTGCACCATCAAATCTTAAAAAGGGCGATTCTGATACCAAACCGGGAGTAACTGCAGTTCGGTCTGACGTAAGCACAATGGCACCATTATATCCAACAGATCCCCAGTCAGACTGCGGACTGTTCAGTTCTTTCTGATTAATTATTTCAACTTGCCGGGGATTCTTCATCCATTTTGAAGCCGAATCGCAGGAAGCCAGCCAAACGTTTGCATCTTCTTTGGAAATGTTCTGACCGAGCTTAATATATGATGTATACTGAACTTTAGCTGCGTTATATTTTGAATTGCTTTGAAGTGCCTTGGCATAACCCAGTAGATTTTCAGGCTTGCTCCCCGGCATTTTTGCAGCTATGGCATACCAGCTTTCGGCCTGTTTATAATTATTGATAAAGGCATATGCCATGGCCAAACGCTCTGCCGTATGTAAATTTTCCTTTTTTCTAAAAGCTTGTTCATATAAATCAATAGCCTTCGCATAATTAAACAACTCAAACTGGTGATCTGCAGATTTTAATATATACTGGGCATTTACTGACCCTGATAAAGCCAACACGCAACAAACGGTAAAATATATTTTTTGTAGTTTTTTATTCATTATAATAGCTAAAAATTCCTTTAATAGTCGATTTAATTAAAATACCCTCGGTGTAGCCAACCTGATGTTTGGCTTAATAAAGGAATAAGCAATTGATATTTCATGCGTGCCTCCGCTGTAGCCTTGTAATGCACCAATGGAAAAATCATAGCCATAGCCAATCCGCAGCTTTTCTGAAGGAAAAATCTGAATGGATGCAACTGCTGAATTTCGCTGACTAAGATCTTTTTGAAGGTAACTTTTGTCGTAAATTTTTAATCCGGTACGGTAAGAACCACCTACCCACAAAACCTCCTTAATCATTAAAAATGCATTTAGATCTAAACTGGTGGGCCCTCCCCGGTCGTCTTTAAGCAAAAACGATGGCTTGATCTGAAAATCTTCAGACAGTGGAAATAATGCGCCCGCGGTTAAATAGTAATGGGGTTTTGGTTGGGAAATAAAAGCATAGCGATCAACATTGATGTAAGTAGCAATCAGGTTATCAACCGATAAACCAGCATAATAGCGATCATTAGCAAAATAAACACCTGCGCGTGCATCAGGGACGATTGTACGCTGCACTCCAACGGGTTGAAAAACCTCTGTATGATTTGGGTTGAGCATCGATCCGTCAATACCCAATTGTATCATACCTACACCTAATCCTAAAGCAAGTCTTGAACTCCCGTCATCATTCATCCGTATCCGGTAAGCATAATTCCCATAAATACTCAGATTCGTTTGTGCACCTAATTTGTCGCTTGAGACCTGGAGTGCAAGTCCCACATTCTGGCTGTTTGCCGTGGCATCTACGGCTAATGACATGGTGCGCGGTGCCCCGGAAATACCTGTCCACTGACTTCTGTAAAAGCTATGTACATTCAGTACTTCTTTATAACCAGCATAAGCCGGATTGATATAAATCCCGTTAAACATGTACTGGCTAAACTGCGCATCCTGCTGCGCCACCGAATGCTGCGAGAGAAATAAAACGCAACAACCGATTAACAATAATATTTTTTTCATCATTTTAATATCCTTAACAGAAGTCCACCTTTTAACGGGATAACTTCTTAAAAGTCATTTTCTAATTTTTAAATGCCCTGATTAATGTAGTGTACCCCTTAAATACTTCCACTTCATTACTTCCGGTTTTTTTAACACGCAACAAGTAATAGTAAGTACCTTCATTTAAGCCCTCACCGGTCCAGTTGTTTTGATATCCTTTCGTATGGAAGACTTCATTTCCCCAACGGTTAATGATTTGCAGTTCATTTGACTGATATTGACTTAAGCCAATAATTTCAAATGCATCATTAACACCATCACCATTTGGCGTGAACAGGTTTGGAATTGTAATTTCTGTAAAACTGGCCGTAATTACTACTGATGCAATATTGGTATAGTATCCATTGGCATCTTTTAGCCTATAGGTAAAGGTATCACTACCGGTAAAGCCTGTATTTGGCGTAAAGGTTACTGTACCATCTGCATTTATCACTATGCGGCCATTTCTAGGCTGACTTACAATTTCTATGCTTGATTTTACAAAAGTCGAACTTCCGGCATCGTCATTTAACATAATATTGATGGTTACCGGTGCATTTGCCGTCACCACCGCGGCATCATCAACTGCTTTTGGAGATTTAGGAAAACTGGTAACCGTAGGGGCATCATTGTTTTCCTGTGTACCTGAAATATCACTCACATTAACATTGTCAGCTGTTTTTGCATTTGCGGTTGCGGTATTGGTTACTGCACCCAGATCTTTATCTGTTTGTGTAATCGTATAAACAGCTGCATCAGTTACCGTTGCTCCAGGAAGCAAACCGCCTGCAACAGCAATTGCCTTATTATTAATCCCAAGCCTGGAATCTGTTAAGGTTACACTGTTTAAAGTTACTGTTCCTGTGTTTTTGATCAGAAATGTATAAGTGATTTGATTACCGTTCAATGCAGCTGTTTTAATTAATGCAATAGAACTAATGGCAGGTATATTTATTGGGGTTACTGTTACCGGAATGGTTACGGTAGCTACTCCACCTTTACCATCACTTACTGTAACGGTGAATGAATCTGTGCCGGTATATCCTGTTGCCGGTGTATACACATAGGAGTTTCCGTTAAGGGTCACCGTTCCGTGAGCTGGTGTTACTGAAGTGTTGAATGTTATTACGTCGCCATCTGGATCAGATGCCGTAATAACTCCATTAAACGGTGTATTTTGAGTCGTGGTAATTCCAGGAGCACTCGCAACAGGAGCCCGGTTGTCTCTGATATTGACTACCGCAGGTGTTGTTATTGCGGTAATGCGTGGATTATCAGTAACGCCAACCATCGTTAAAACGACGGTCTCATTTCCTTCATTGAGGTTATCGTCCAGCACAGGCACGTTTAAGGTCACTGATGTTGCACCTGCCGGGATGACAATTGAAGAACCTAGCGAAGTATAATCTGATCCTGCAGTTGCTGTTCCTGATACAACAAAATCTATTTTGGTATCAGTTGTAGAAACCTGACTAAGCGTAAAGGTAAATTGCCCCGGAGTTGATGGTTCTGCACCATCTTTCGTTCCGGCTACGGTAACCGTTCCGGTTGTTCCGTCGATGATCATGATGGTTGCAGGTACGCGAAGGATCACCAGCGATGGATTGGTTGAGGTAGTCAACGTAGCCATTACAGTTTCGTTTCCTTCGATTAGACCATCGCCAAGCACCGGAATTTGAATCACTGCTGAAGTTGCACCTGCCGGGATTGTCACTGTTTTTACCACTGGAGTATAGTCTTCTCCTTCTCTCGCTGTGCCGCTTAAAGTATAACTGATTACAGTATTGGTAGCAGATGGCTTGCTCAATGTAATGATAAACGTTCCATTGATAGTACCATTTTCATTACCATCATTTCCTGCCTTTATAGTGGCTATAAGTGGGCGGTTATCAAGAATAGTAGTCTGTACAGCCGCATTTCCAAGAGATGCCGGACCATTTAGGTTCTGAATGGTGATGGTATAATTTTCATCATCTTCATTGATACCATCATCATTAATGATCACCGGAAAAGTAATGGTACTGCCTGGCTGCCCTAATACCGTACCTGCAGGAAATGTAAGTGTTTGCGGGCTGAAATTATAATCATTGGAACTTGTTGTACCATTAATAATTGCGGTAACAACCGAAACCGGCGATGCCAGAACGGTACCCGCTGTTCCGGAAAGGGTGACCGTATAATTAACAGTTTCTGCGTTCTCATTTACCGAGGCAGGGCCTGATAATACCACTGTGGGATAAATAACCACCTTAACTAAAATAGGGTCACTCATCACACCATCAGCTGTAGTGAGCGTATAAGTATAAGTATCGGTTCCGGTATAGCCACTGTTCGGGGTATAGGTTACTTTTCCTAAAACATCAACAGTTGTTGAACCGTGGGTACCATTGGTAGCGGAAACTGTACTATTGGTCGCTGTTGCACCGTCATTCCCTTTTACGGTAGTAATAACTGGTGTATTTGTCAGGGTGGTGATCTCATCAGCAGTACCAACAGGTTTAACTTCAATAACAAAGGTTTGTATCCGACTCTGATCAACGCCACCGTTTTCAGTACCGCCATTATCATGAATGGCTACTAATACAGTCGCTCTGCCGGCAAAGTTACCCGAAGGTGTAAAGGTTAGATTTCCGTTAGAAGATACAGCTGGTTGAACACTAAATAAATCATTGTTATCATTACTGGTAATAAAATCAACAACTTGAGCCGATTCGTTCACCGGACCGGTACTGATTCCTGACGCCCATCCGGTTACAGTTTGCAAACCTGAATTTGCATTAACCAGCTGATTGCTGCCTTTGATAAATGCAGGTGCATCGTTTACAGGAACAACTGTGATATTAACAGTTACCAATGAAGTTCCGCATACATTATCGTTCACCAAAACGGTAAAGAAATCAGTGCCATTATAATTCAATCCGGGCGCATAACTATATGTACCTGTCTCAGAAATCGTAACGGTTCCATGTGCCGGATCTGAAGCCTTCGTATAAATTAAATGATCGCCATCCGGGTCTGTTGTGGTTGCATTCCCAGTTAACATGACATCTTCATTGGTAGTTACCGCATAGGTATTGGCCGATGGCTTATTGGTAATGTTAATTGTCGCACTGCCATTCATGGTCTGTATACAAACTGGCGTAGTAGAACTGGTGGCTGTTATGGTATAAGTACCGGCCCCGGTTTGATTACCGAACGAAATAGCAGAACCATTTCCCAAAACTGGATTTCCCGTATTGATACCGGCCATTTGCAGTTGATAACTTACACCCGTTTGTGAGTTGGATAAACCGACCTCTACACCTGCCGTGCCTGCACAATAAATACCTCCGCCTGTTACATTGTAAATAGTTGGCAAAGGATTAACTGTGATCTGAACAACTCCGCTTACTGTTGGGATGGCGCAACTTCCAGAAGTGACCTGCCTCCTGAAATAGGTAGTTGAAGTGAGCACGCCAGGGTCGTAAGATAGCTGAGTCGCTCCGCTGATGTCGGTGAAATTTAAATTATCCAAACTAGACTGCCATTGATAATTGTAGCTGCCTGAACCATCAACAGGCACAGTACCGGTAATATTTCCCGGATCGCCACTTTCACAGAAAGCCGTGATGACAGGTGCTGTGATGATATTATTGCTTAATGTAGATTGTATGGTAACGGTTAAGACATTTGTTGGTACCGGATCGCATCCCCCCCCTGTAGCACTGTCCATCCTTCTGAAATATGTAGTTTGACCTATAACTGGTGCATCATAAACAGCCGAATTAGCGCCTGATATATCTGTAAAGTTCGCTGTTGAACTTGTGGTAGAGGACTGCCATTGGTAACTATAGCTACCTGATCCTCCTGATGGAGCAGACTGTGTGAAAGCCACAGGATCACCTGTTGTACAAAATGTCTGATCTCCTGAAATCGTTCCAGCTGTTAATGCAGGAGTTATCGTAACTACGATCGGAATTTTATCACTTTCACAGCTTCCATTGGTTTGGCTCACATAATAAGTTGTATTGCCTACTGCTGACGTTCCGGGAATTGGAGCATTGACACTCGAAGTTCCGTTTATACTTGTATACCACAATAAAGTATCACCCGAAGGCGGGGTAGAAACAGAAGAAACTAATGACGACGCAGTTGTACCCTGGCAATACGTTACTGAACTTTTAACTATTACAGGATTTACCGGTGTGGAAAGCCTTGTGATACTCGTATTATTTGAGGTATTTTCAGGCGGTTCGATATCACTTGAAGCACTTGCCGTGTTATAGTTACTATAGGCAATTTTGGCTTCATCATTATAATTTCCTGAGCCTGTGAGACTGTAAGTGATAGGGAAATTATAATACCTGCCCCCTTGAACGTCTATCGGCTGATTACTGATATAGGTTACTGTAGATCCTGATTGTGAAATATCCCAGCCGGTACTTGAACCTGCAGTAAAGGTATATCCTGAAGGTATAGTTTTCGTAATGACCAAATGGTTACCAATTGCAGTATTGGAAAGATTTTCCATCGGCCTGTTGCCAACGTTACCAGCCCGCATGGTAAAAGTCGTCGTCGTATTACCAGAAGTATTCAGACAATAACGATCAGCTGTTTTATCGATGAAAGCATCTGTTCCTGTTGCCTGAACAGGAATACTGGCCACTGATGTATTATTATTTATATCCTGATCCTGAATATCCGTAGTAGTAATATTAACGGTGTTATTAAGCACATTACCGGTTGGTATTGTATTCAGCGATCCCGAGACAACAATTTTAGCAGACGCGTTTGCGGCAATATCAAAACTACCGGCAATCCGGCCAGTTGTATTTGGGCTGGCAGGTGTAAAATTAGCACTTGTAAATCCGGTAGGAATAATGCTGTTAATGGTGAATGCCCCGTTGGAAAGCGCATTACCCTTGGCATCAGTCAGCTGATCATTGAATTGCACATTAGTCAATGCGGCATTGGTATCATTGATGACATCTAGCGTGTAGGTTACCTCGTTATTTGTGCCCGCCTGAAGAATGTCACGGTTTGCACGTTTCACAACCCTGATGTTACCAGGTGTAGTCACCAGTAAATTGCGGATCTCATGATAGTTGAAAGCGCCACCGCTTGATGCTGCAAAACCCATTTTCAGCGTTGCCGGCGGCACGTCAGGAGATAAATAATTGATCAATTCTACAAATGGACCTTCAGCAGATTTTTCCATTCTCACAATTACCCGGTATTGCCCTGATTCCGGCTTGATTTCAATTTGTACTCTCCTAAAAAATTGTTCGTCGGTGGGCCTGGTATCTGAAAATGAATTTCCTGGTCCTGTACCTATATTATAATCAATTTCATTTCTTAGTCTGATATCACCAATATTACCATTTCTATTTCCTAAACGTACCCCGGTTAAAAATCTATTGGTTGGTAATATGCCGTCAACAGTCTGCTCAGTTCTGTTTGACGTGGTAATGCCCCTTACAACAACGGTATTAGCTGTTTCGCTCGTACCAAAACCACCATTTCTACCCTCGATGGCATTTCCATAATTACCAAACGCATCCAAACCTACACTAATATAGCCGCCGGCTAAGCCATCAAGAACCGGAGGGGTTGATTGAATATTGGGAGCATAACCTAAAGACCCTCCAAAGCCACCTAACCTGAAAGGCTGACTGGCATCAAATAAGAATACAGCAATACCATCACCTCCATTATAATTATTTTCACTGTTTGCCGCATTGCGCCACATCTTGTATTCAAAGTCGATCAATACACCTAATGTTGAGGGAAAAGATTTGTCTACATAGGCATAGCCACGCTGATTAACAGTTGAATTGGTTAAACGCAACCATCCGGCACCAAGCGGATCAGCTACTCCTGAAGTTAAAATTGCCGTACCATCTGCTCCGCCAGGACCACCTATAATGATTTGCGGAGAACCAGATCCCCTAAAATTCTCTGTAATGGTAAACTGCGAAAATGCATCAACAGCGTATGCAGAGAACAGAAAAAAAATAAAAATAAATTTTATAAAACAATTTATAAACCTATTTGTTTCATACACAATAGGTGCAAAATCATTACGTAGGTAAATACGTAAATGAAATAAAACTTTAATCATACAGGAATAGAATATTAAATTGCAGCAATAAGATGTTGCAGTAGTTTTTTGGTTTTAAGGCACAGTTAATACCTATCTATCTTATAAAGAAGATGCTTTAAGTTCATTATGAAACTTACATCTCCTTATTTAAAATAAGGCTGCAAATATCCGGAAAGAATCTCAATTAAAAAATTAATGCCTGTATTTTTGCATTATTAATTATACATAAAATCAAAGACTTTGATAATTATCAAACGTTTTTTTTGAGATATAGGAAGTACAACTTAAAAACAGCGTGAATTAACAATATATCTGGCTGGAGCAAACAGGTTAAATATCTGATTCAGTTAGTATCAGAATTAAAGTCCTATAGGAGACGACATTTACTTGATAGGAACAGCTAAAAAAAGATATACGACTTGCTATAAGATTATAAAGATATAACCTTAAATAAATCGTTTATAAGAATAAAAGATCAGGCGAACACAAATTAATGTCATTTCAGATGATAAGATCGTATTTTTAGACACTGTTCATAACATGTAATTCTAAACCAATTACTGAATAAAACATATTCAGTTAACGTGAAAAAACATAAAATTTCTTAAAACATCTGTAGCACTTAAAATGCCTTACCTGAACAAATGGCATTAGTACCTTAAAAATAAATCCTCTTGGCACCCTGGATGTTTCCGGATTTTTACAAGAAGGGCACACTGGGCATACCCTTGATGGCGGATTATCAATTTGAGTTGACATAAAATAACTAAAAGTTTGATTGGTATAAACAAAAATATTTATTCTCAACGAGAAAACATATAGTTATGGCAACATATGCAATTAAAGTTGACAAAAGTATGCATAAAAAACTTCGGATAATAAATATTGATATTAATATTCCAACATTAATATAAAACTATTACATCTTTTAATATGTTATCCTAATAATTATATAAATATTAATAATATGAGCACAAAAGATAATACCAGCGATAAAACACAAGGCACATCAAAAGAGAAAGCCACATTTGATCAGAATGGTAAAGGCGCATCTGAAAAATACGGACAATCAGGGGATACCCCAAATGAATCAGCAGATGAAAATGGAACAGGTACGGCTAAAAAACAAACCCATAAAAAATAGAAAGAGTTAAACTCTTTCTATTTTTCGTAAATACTCATTTTCTCAGCGAGTTCAATAATACTTTTGATTTTCAGCTTCTGGAACAATCTTAATTTATAAGTACTAACAGTTCCCATTTGTAAATTCAGCTGATTAGAAATATCTAAAACGCCTATTCCTTTGGTCAAAAGTTCTGCCACTTCTAATTCTCTACCAGACAGTTTAGTAAATGGATTATCGGCATCGTTTCCTAAAATGCTGTTGAACATGTTTTCTTTAACATTTCTGCTCGAATAACGGCTTCCTGCTAAAATCGTGGTAATAGCCGTTACAATTTCAGATTCTTCTGCATTCTTAGTCAAATAACCTGAAGCACCAGACTTTAAATATGGAACAGCATAAATATTTTCATTCAGTGAAGAGAAAACCAAGATTTTAGCTGTAGCCTGAACAGATTTAATCTGGTCAATTACCTTTAAGTTATTCCCACCTGGAAGGTTAACATCAATAATAATTAAATTAGGCGCTTTCTGAGCTTCAACTAATGCCTCTTCCATTGTACTGGCATGGATAATTTCAACCCCTGACCAGAAATCAGATATTAAATTTTTTAACCCTCTGCGAACAATCTCATGATCATCAGCAATAAGTACAGTGAAAGTACTTCCCGTATTTTTTGGTTTCATTGTGTGTTTATAAAGTTGTAATTATTCTCAAAATTATCAATTTTACCATATTCCGTAGTCCGTTCCTTTCAAAAAAAGACTATTTTATTGATGGCTCAAATGTAAACATTATTATACAATTTTGCTTGTTTTTACATTTTTTTACGAAAAAAAATTTATTTGCATCTTCAATCCGTTTAATAACGTGCAAGCTATGAAAATCTTACTTATTTTTAGTAAAACGTTATACCAAGAATTTTCTCTGCACTAAATCGATTAATTTCGCTAAATACGTTCAAAAATTTGAATTTTAGCTGATTTTAATTAAGTATTACGAAAACATTCACCTTTTTTACAATTATAGCAATGAAAACCTCAAAAAATCAGGAGCCGGTACGATAAATAAAGATGGGAAGAGAGGAACTTAATTATCAAAACTATTGTTAATGAAACATCACATCATCATAAATTAAATAGTAATCCACAATAAGTTGTAACTATATGAATTTAACGATGAATAATAATCTGACTCAAGTTTAATCGTAATAGTCAGAACATATTTTCAACAAACGGCATTAACCTTATTTATTTAGATTTTTGCCCTGATCCGGCTTAAAGTTTCTAAACGAATGGCCAGAAAAGATGCAATGTGCTTAAGTGAAACGCGATGAATTAAATCGGGAAAAGACATCAGAAAGCGCTTATATCTTTTTTCTGCAGATGAGATTCTGCAAAGATAGGCCCGCTCTTCAGCAGAGCGATAATACAACTCCATTATTTTCCTGCCTACAATATTTGCCTCAGGGAAGTGTTCAAAAAGATATTCTGTAAGTTCATGCGGAAGAGCAATCAAATCAACATCTTCCAGGGCCTGTAAATATTCTTCTGAATCAGCATTTACCCATAGATTACTGATTGTACCTACAATTTCATTTTCTTTTGAAATCCAGGTTGTAATTTCCAGATTGGCATCTTTAACAAAACCTCTGACTATTCCCTTTACGATTAGAAATAAATATTCATTTCGGTCTAAAGGCGACATGATAAATTTATTTTTTTTATAGCTTACCGGAAAAGTATACTGATTGATGCGCTGTTCAATTTCTTTATTCAAAGGATGGAATTTTTTGAAAATCGATATCAATGGAGAAGAATTATTAAATCTTTTCCATTTATCTTCATCAGATAAATTAACAGCAATCATTTATAAACAACTAAGTAAAGGGCTAAAAAATGCCTCACTACGTGTACACACGAACAGTAAAACATTAATCCAAAGAAAAGAATTTTTTCTTGACATTTCTCAAATTTGACTTATTTTATAAAATTTTCTCTACTCCTAATCCGAATAACGCATAATCATATTTAACCGGATCATTAGGATCAAATTGTTTCAGATGCGCTGTCAATTCTACAGCAGTTTGCCAATCATTTTGCTTTCTGTGAATTAGGCCTAGTAAGCGCCCTACCCGATCTACATGCACATCACAGGGACAAATCAAATCTGAAGAATGAAGTGTGTTCCAGATTCCAAAATCGACACCATGATCGTCTTTTCTGACCATCCAGCGTAAAAACATATTTAACCGCTTGCAGGTAGACTTTTGTTTTGGTGAAGATATATGCTTTTTGGTTCGGTGCGGAAAATCTTCCTGTGAGAAGAAATAGGCCCTAAAATAGTTCAAAGAATCTTCAATAGTTGACTGCCTGATGGGCTCGCCGCCGGGTACAGAAGTAGCCAATATTCCACCAGCATCGTTTTGTGGAATTAAAAAGGCCTGCTCCAGGCTATCATAATTTTGATAATGTAGCTTAAAAAAAGAAATAAAATAAAGCAGATCCGTATCATTAAACGTACGATGCTTGAAACCCAGCAGTTGTTTTAAATCGCCATCTTCATGATTCACCATAAAATCATAAGGTGCATTATCCATTCTAAGCAGCAGTTCTTTACACTTATTTATAATGGTCTTGCGTTGACCCCAGGCCAAAATTGCAGCAAAAAAACCCGCTATTTCTATGTCTTGCTTTTTTTTAAAGCTATGTGGGATGCAAATCGGATCATTCGCAATAAAATCAATCTGATTATATTGTTCAACCTTTTGATCAAGAAAGTTTTTTAGTTCTAAAAATTGCATTTGTATGGGATAACGAAAAGCCATCCAGACTTTCTTCATTAATTAATCAAATGATATAATTTGCAGGTTGCAGATGAAAAAGGATAAGCCAGCTTAGGATAGATTCGTGTGAATCAGAAATCGGATATATAAAAAGATCGGGCAAATGATCACATCTGCCCGAAAAATAAGCTATGCGAGGGCGTTCTCAAGATCTTCTAAAAGATCCTCAATATCTTCCACCCCAACGCTTAAACGAAGTAAATTATCAGTAACCCCTACTTTTTCACGTTCTTCCTTAGGGATTGAACCGTGCGTCATGGTAGCGGGGTGATTAATTAAAGACTCTACGCCTCCCAAAGATTCAGCAAGTGTAAATACCTTAAAATTAGAGGAGATCCTGAATGTTTCCTGTAGGTCTGCTCCTTTAAGCGTAATAGAAATCATTCCACCAAAACCACGCATTTGTTTTTTTGCCACATCATGATTAGGATGATCTTCAAAGCCCGGCCAGTAAATTTTATCTACTTTTGGATGGTTTTTCAGGAAATGAGCAATACGTTCACCATTTTCACAATGCGCTTTCATCCGCAAATGCAAAGTTTTGATGCCACGCAAAACTAGAAAGGAATCCTGAGGTCCTGGTGTTGCGCCGCAGGCATTGTAGATAAACCAAAGGTCTTTGTAAAGCTGCTCATCACTGGTTACCAAAGCACCCATAACCACATCAGAGTGGCCTCCAATATATTTGGTAACGGAATGCATCACAATATCGGCACCTAAATCAATCGGGTTTTGTAAATATGGCGAAGCGAAGGTATTATCAACAGTCAGGATCAGATTTTTCTCTTTTGTAATTTTTGCCACCCCTTCAATATCAATAATCTGCATGGTTGGATTTGTAGGTGTTTCAATCCATACCAATTTTGTTTTATCGTTGATATAAGGTAACATATGCTCTGGTTTGGAAAGATCCAGAAAATGAAACTTAATCCCGTATTTGGTAAAAATTTTGGTGAAGATCCGGTATGAACCACCATATAAATCATTTCCGGTAATTACCTCATCACCTGGTTGAAGCAATTTCAAAACGGCATCTGTAGCACCCATTCCACTCGAAAAAGCAAGGCCATACTTCGCATTTTCTAAAGCTGCAAGGCAATCTTCCAAGGCCTTTCGTGTTGGATTGGTACCTCTTGAATATTCATATCCTTTATTGTCTCCAGGCGATTTCTGCCAGTAGGTTGAAGTTTGATATATAGGCGTCATCACAGCGCCGGTTGTTGGATCAGGTTCCTGACCTGCATGTATTGCTTTTGTTCCGAATTTCATTTTTTTTTAAAATTTGAGACAGGGAATCCAGAATTGAGTTTTATAATTCATCCCCTGTCATTACCAATTAATATGCCCTTGCAAACAACACTCTTTGGGTAGACGGTTTGCCTGAATAAATACAAATGCCGTCTTCCAATTTGTTATCCAATGGAATACAACGGATCGTTGCTTTGGTTTCTTCTTTAATTTTTTGCTCTGTTTCAGGTGTGCCATCCCAGTGGGCAGAAATAAAACCTGCTTTTGTATCCAATAAATCTTTTAATTCCTGGTAAGAATTGGCTTCCGTAATATGTGCATCTCTATATTCCAATGCTTTATTGAACATACAAGTTTGGATGTCTTCCAGTAATTTGATGATATAAATATCAAGACCTTCCTGTGGCACCGTTTGTTTCAGCTTAGTATCCCTTCTGGCAATTTCAACTGTTTTATTTTCCAGATCTCTGCCACCAATAGCAATGCGAATCGGCACCCCTTTTAATTCATAATCAGCAAATTTAAAGCCCGGACGCTGGGTATCTCGATCATCATACTTTACTGAAACACCCATGCCTTTCAATCGCATGGTCAGTTCATTCACATAGGCTGTAATTTTAGCAAGATCTTCTTCACCCTTGTAAATCGGAATGATCACAACCTGAACCGGGGCCAGTTTTGGCGGGATAATTAATCCTGAATCATCACTATGTGCCATAATCAGTGCGCCCATCAAACGAGTGGAAACACCCCATGAAGTTGCCCACACATGATCCAGCTTACCATCTTTACCTGTAAATTTCACATCAAATGCCTTTGCAAAATTCTGACCCAAAAAGTGAGAAGTTCCGGCCTGTAGTGCTTTACCATCCTGCATTAAGGCTTCTATACAGTAAGTATCCAAAGCACCCGCAAATCTTTCATTGGGCGATTTCCGACCTCTAATAACTGGTACAGCCAGCCAGTTTTCAGCAAAATCTGCATAAATATGCAACATGCGTTCTGTTTCCTCAATGGCCTCCTCCGCTGTAGCATGAGCAGTATGCCCTTCCTGCCATAAAAACTCAGCAGTACGCAAAAATAAACGGGTTCTCATCTCCCACCGCACCACATTGGCCCACTGGTTAATCAGAATAGGGAGATCACGATAAGACTGTATCCATCCTTTATAGGTATTCCAGATAATGGTTTCAGAAGTTGGGCGAACAATCAATTCTTCTTCTAATTTTGCGGTCTCATCAACTACAATATTACCATTTCCATCATTCTTTAAACGGTAGTGTGTCACAACTGCACATTCAGTGGCAAATCCCTCTACATGAGAGGCTTCCTTTGAAAAAAATGACTTAGGTATGAATAAAGGAAAATAAGCATTACTGTGACCGGTATCTTTAAACATTTTATCTAATACGGCCTGCATTTTTTCCCATATGGCATAACCATTAGGCTTTATAACCATGCAACCCCTAACTGCTGAATGCTCAGCAAGGTCGGCCTTTAATACGATATCATTGTACCACTGTGAATAATCTGCTGAACGGCTTGTAATTTCTTTGCTCATGTTATGTATTTGGAACGTAATTTGTGTGTTAAATAATGTGAAATTAGATCACAAATTTATAAATTTATGCCTACAAAACGATTATGTAGCGCTGGCATTTATAATAAGACATTAATCTGATTTAATAAATGGCGCAATTAAATGGCCGTAGCGTCAATTTTATTTAAATTTGTACACACACAACTAAATATAAGCACAATGAAACCAATCAATTTTTTACCCATTGTTATGATTGCCGCCGCAGGGCTGGTGGCGTCGTGCACTACATCCAAACTGGCTACAACCAGCCAGAATGATGATGTTTATAATTCTGTGGCAAAGGCAAGAGAGGTGGAAATTATTCCACAGCAACAGTACGCCCAGAACCAAAATGATAATCAGAACCAGGATGGTTATGACGAATATTATGGTACCAGTAACCCGTATTATGATATGGATTACTCTTCCAGAATCAATCGCTTTTCTAATGGTACCAGCTGGAGAGGATATTATGACCCGTATTATGATAATTTTTCATATGGTAATTCTTATGGCGCCACCAATTATTTAGGTTATGGTGGTTTAGGCTGGAGTAGTGGTTATGGATTAGGTGGCTGGGGCGGTGGCTTTGGTATAGGACTTGGTTATGGCAGCATCTGGAATAATCCTTTTTACTATGGTAACATGGGTTTTGGCTGGAACAATTTTGGCTGGAATAACTGGGGGCCATATTCTTATTATGATCGCTTCGGTTGGGGCGGTGGCTGGTACGGCGGAGGCTGGGGCTATGGCGGTGGTTTCTACGGTGGCGGTATTTACACCGGCAACAACAGTTACAGGGCCAGACCAGGAAATACCATGAACAGCAGAGGTTATGGAAATAGCAATGGTGGTAGCAATATGGGCAGACCCAACAGATCAGGCGTAGCTCCTCAAAATGGTGCTTACAGACAAGGTTATGCACCTAATAACAATGCCGGAAGGCCAACCAGGAGTCAGGCTAACGGACAACAAGGTGGTTATTCAAGACCGGATGCCAATTACAGCAGACCAGGCAGAAATGAAAATTATGCTCCTCAACCTCAAAGAACAGAAAGCAGGCCAACTTATTCTCCCCCTCCAACAAGCCGTGGCAGTAGCGGCGGCGGTTCTTATGGCGGCGGTGGCGGTGGCTCAAGACCATCAAGAGGAGGCAGAGGTTAATATTAGCAACACACAAATCAATGAAAAGATACATCCTAGTAACGATATTGGCTACAGTAGCCACTATAGGAACATCGTATGCCCAAAGTTATGCACCAGATGCATTTCGTTTTTCGCAAACAAATTATGGTAGCAGTGCCCGCTTTAAAGGTATGGGTGGTGCTCAAATTGGCGTAGGTGGCGACATTGGCTCCATCAGTGCTAATCCTGCCGGATTAGGCCTTTTTACAAAATCAGAATTTAGCATTACGCCGGAATTTAATTCCGTAGATAATAGCAGTTCTTTTTTAGGGAATAACATTAAATCAAACAAAAGTCAGATTAACCTGAATAATTTAGGCGTTGTATTTTATAGTCCGGCGGCAAAGGCAAAAGGTTCAGATGTAAATAAAGGCTTAGTGAGCACTGTTTTTGGGGTAAGTTATTCACGTAATAATGATTTCTTAAATAATATTGATTACAACGGCATCAACAATAATAACTCTATCAGAAATGCTTATGTTGATCAGGCGAATGATTTTGGTACTGACGGAACGATTGCCGGTGATGCCTACAGAAGTAGCTTAATTAACTTTGGTGCACCAGGCTTTACGAATAGCTATTCTGCAGCTCCTTTCGGCAACAATAACTTCAGTCAAAACTGGATCGAAAACAGATCCGGTTCCACATCTGAATTTAATGTAGCCGGTGCTTTAAATTTTTCTAATAAATTATACTTAGGTGCCACAGCTAGTTTTGTAAATGTCAGATACATCAGCGATGCTGTTTTTACAGAATCCGGTATATCGAACTGGTATAATGAAACCCAAAAAAGCTTTTCTGGAAATGAAAATTATAATCTGACTCAAATCAGAAACCAGGAAACAAAAGGCGGCGGATTTAACCTTAAATTAGGAATGATTTACAGGCCGATTAATGAATTGAGAATTGGTTTAAATTTCCAGACCCCTACCTGGATGAATATTCAGGATAATACGGCTGAAACGCTACAGGCCAATTTAAGTGGTAACAGTAATAACGGACCGGATAGCTTTAACAACGCTCCTCAATATTATACTTTTACCTACAACCTTCGTACGCCTTTGAAAGCTTCAGCTGGTTTAAGTTATGTTATCGGTGGCATGGCCCTGATTTCTGCAGACGTAGATTATGTTGACTACTCATCGATTCGCTTTTCAGCAGATAACGGTTCCGATTTAAGAACCATAAATGTGAATAATCAGGATGTTAAAAACTTTTACAAAGAAGCTGTGAATTACAGAGTGGGTGCCGAGGTTAAAGTGAGTCCGGAAATTAGTTTAAGAGCGGGTTATGGTTTAAATGGTAATGGTATTAAAGGTGGTGATAAATCATTTTATCAGGCTCAATACTATACCGGTGGTATTGGTTACCGCATTGATAATTATTATTTTGATGTTGCTTATCAAAACTATAAAACAAATTTTAACTCATCTCCATATGAGCTTTATAACTTCACAGAGCCAGTTGCAGATGTAAAAAGCAACCGAAACAATGTTTTTTTAACATTTGGAGTGAGATTCTAGTCTAAATAATTTTCAACAAAACGGGCCTTTGACATAAGCACCAAAGGCCCTTTTTATTTTTCAGCGACATTAATCTCTTTTTCCCCATAGGCGACTCCTTCCGAAGTGATGCCTTGCACAATGATTTTAAATTTCCCCGTAAGATCTCCCGTATTAAAAACAAGCCTAGTATTTCCCGACTCGTGAAGCACTACCTGATAATTCCAATAAATGGTTGCGAAACTAATTGGTTCGCTCTTATTGGAAACATCAGAAGTGTAAAATTCTTTAGCCAAATGAATACCTTTCAGCATTCGTAAATTCGGTTTATCTTCATGATCGGTGCAACCAGCATAAACGATTGTGCCTCCGCCAGATCGTGCGTAACTTTTTCCCTTAAGTGGCTTTCTATTGTCTTGGTATCCGGCATGATTTGCGCAGTTTAAAATATTATACCTACACACATAATCACCACATCGATTCGGTCCATGCTCAGCGAAATTTAGAAAATTGTCTTTTTTAGATTTAATCACGACATCTTTTAACGTAATGCCATTGGTGATATTTATAGATTGATTTAAATCATTCAATTTTGTTGTTTGATTTACCAAAAGACTGATTTTCTGATTTATTACTTCATTCCTAATCTCCTTTAAAGGATCATTTAAAAGAACTTCGTAATTGGCATATCTCTTATCGCCAATGTTTAGCCAAACTCTACCACGATCTTCTGAAAGTAAATTAGCAGCGGTCAGATTAAATTTCCCTAAACTATCCGTATTAATCACATTGATATTTGAGCCAGCAAAAGTGTTTAATATCAGCGGTGTCTTCAGCTGCTTCCTGTTTTTTAATACTTCACCACTATATTCCAATGAAACGAGCTTCGGCCTAACATTCGGCAGGCTTTCTGTCGGCCATTGGTATCTCCTCCACCCTTTCACCATTAACACCTCATTCAAATAATTGATATCATTATATTTAAGATTAAATTGATGAGTTGGCAAATCAGCAAGGAGTTGCTGAAAGAAATAAAAGTCTGTTATGTTTTGATTGTTATGGATCGACAATCGATTGGCCTGGACGCAACTTACAGAAACCATAGCTGGCAGGAGTTTATTCTGCCTTCCAATAGCATTCAGATCCAGCTCAACCGAATCTCTCGTGGTATAGTTTTCCTTATCTGTTATTACAGAAATTCGATTGATCTTATTATAATGCGCAAAAAAGATCCGTTCTGCAATGGGTTTATATTCATTATTTAATACCGTAAGTGCATACAAACCAATAGGAATAGAATCTAATTTGAACCGCATGTTTTGAGGACGATTTGCCTGCAGATCAAAACTTGATTGCAATAAAATATTTGAAAAATCATGAACCACAACATGAACCTGCTGCTGATCATTACTTTCTATCTGTGCTTTCAATTCGTGATTTGAAATTGCAGCGCTTAGCCTAAGCGCTACACCATGTTTTAAAATAGTGGGCAGGTCATATTGATTAAGGCCAGTTCCTATTATCTGAGCATGATAACGTTTAAGGCGATTTGGCTGAAAAACGAAACTTCCAATACCTTGTAAATTAGTATAAATGGTATCCAGAACTTTTTCATTTTCATATAAAACCGCCGTACCCTGAACTACATTTCCATTCTCAGTTTTGAGCTCAAAGCCAACCTTGTTTGTCAGGCCATCTATTAAATATCCACCTTCAGGATAAAAACTGAACTGATACATTTTTTCATCTTGCACTGGCAGGTTAAAATTCACATACTTTAGGTGATTATTCTTTTTAATCGAGATTTTAAGCAAATTGTTTTTCTTTGTAATTTTTTCAGCGGGATAATTTATCATCAGCTCACCAATCACACTGCTCTTTGCTTTGCCAGTTTTGATGGTTTCGTCAGCATTGCCGATCTGATAATTGATCTCGGCGTTTTCTACAAAGCGATTATTCCCGGATAAAACTTGCAATAACACTGTTCCGTTTTTCGTTTGCTCATCAAAATTTTTAAAAATTGAAACGTTGGCAGTTAAGGGATTAATTGTGGTCGATTTTACAGTAATCGGTTGTGTAAATTCTCCATCGAAATGATCATTAATCTTCATATTTGTATGGGCAACAAACCGATATCTGCCACTTGGTAATGAATCAGGCAGCGCTAAACTTCCGAAAGCAATCCCCTCTTTAATCAGGAACTTTTCCTGTAAAACGATGGAAGTGTCTGCGTTATTCACCAATGATAGATAAAGGGTGTGATATCGCTCAGATTCCGCTACCGTATTAAGCAAATAGCCTGTAAACCAAACCTGATCATTATTGGTATAGATATTTTTATCAAAATGAAGAAACAGACTGGAATGATCTGAGTTTAAACCATATTGTTTCAAATTGATAGCTACACTGTCCAGCCTAAAATTTTGTGCCTGCACAAAACCATTTAAAAAAAGTAAGCAACAGATATAAATGATTTTTAAAGGCATAATGAGCGATATGCCTAAAATTCGAGATTTTATTTCAATTATTCAACTAAATCAGACCATAAAGTGCCTGGCCTTCTTTTCCCAATTCATCTATTTTTTGCTCAACACTAATGTCTTTGATCAGTTCTGGTGCGTGATGTGGTTTTTTCCTCGCATCAATAATTAGTGATCCCTTACATCCCCAGTGCTTGTTAATGGTAAAATCATTTACGCCATAAATATCGGCAGCCGGATTGCTTCTCGTAAAAGTTACCCAAACCAGATTATCAATATTGGCAGCCGTAAATTCAGCATCATCTGCGATAATGATCAGCGGCAAACCTGTTAAGTTTTGATCGGTTAAAGAGATATTTAAGGCAGCGATTTCTGCGGCTGTTTTTTCTGCACTGATATATTTATCACATTCCAGCACCATTACCCCGGGTATAGCCACTTCTGCTTTATAGCAGCCATCACCTAACTTTAACTGCTCAGGGATTTTACGCCAAAGCTCACGTTTTTTTTCACCGGCGGCGGCAATAACGACTTTAGAACCACTGTTTAATCCATCGCCGCTATAATCCAAAGTATCAATAGTGGTATTGGTATAAAAATGTACATCACGTGTAAAATCAATTCTTTCTAAAATATGGATTAAAAAATCTTCGATGTGATGGGTACTTAATTTTTCATCATCTTCTCTTGCAGCAATAAAAACATATTTTGCCAAACTCAACTGATTTTTACCCAGAATATGATTGGCAATGGTTAAAATCTCCTGAGGTCTTCTCTCTTTTAAATATGGCGTATATCGCTCACTGCCAATGGCGAAAAGCAAAGGATGGACCCCTGCAGCATCAACAGCATGTACTTCTTTTAGACCATGAATTTCCTGCGGAATAGCTGAGCCGGTGATTTCATGGATCAGGGCACCAAAACTGGTATCTTCCTGTGGTGGACGCCCCACAACGGTAAACGACCAGATCGCATCTTTTTTATGATACACATTATGCACCTTCATTAAAGGGAAAGGATGGGTTAAACTGTAATAGCCTAAATGATCTCCAAAAGGGCCTTCGGGTTTATTTTCATTGGGATATACCATTCCGGTAATGATAAAATCAGCATCTGCAGAAATACAGAAACCTTCATCATCATAAAAGTAACGGAATCTGCGATCGCCTAACGCACCTGCAAAGGTCATTTCTGATAACCCTTCTGGCAATGGCATTACGGCTGCCAAAGGATGGGAAGGCGGACCGCCAACAAAGATACTTACCTTTAAAGGCTGGCCGAGTTTATTGGCTTTTGATTGATGAACACCAATCCCCCTGTGGATCTGATAATGTAACCCAATTTCTTTGTCCTGAAGGTATTCATTACCTGACAACTGGATCCTGTACATACCTAAATTGGCATTCAGGATGCCCGGCTTCTCTACATCTTCGGTATAAACCTGTGGCATCGTTACAAACGGGCCACCATCCATTGGCCAGTTTACAATTTGTGGCAAGGCACCAATTGTGGTTTTTAAAAATTTGTGCTTAGCAGAAGGCGTTTTCATCGGCAATGCTGATAAAGCTGACATTGCGGAGCCTGCATATTTGAAAGGATTTTTCAAAGCTTTCATTGGATCATTCCGCAAGGAAACCAATTGCTGTACTTTTGGTAAAGTATCCCTGAAAATAAATTTCGACCGTTCTAAGGTTCCGAATAAATTGGATACGGCCGGAAAGGAACTCCCCTTAACTTTCTCAAACAAGATCGCCGGCCCTTGATTTTCATAAATTCTTAAATGGATGGCGGCCATTTCTAAATATGGATCTACTTCTTCTTTTATCCTGATCAGATGACCGTTTTTTTCAAGGTCAGATACACATTCTGCTAAACTTCTGTATGCCATATTCAAAGATAGATATTTAGTGTTTTGATAAACGAAAAAGCCTCAGATAAACAGATATTAATTAAATCTATTTAACTGAGGCAATGATCTGGTTGCTATCGTTATTTTTTACCGGCGAATGAACGCAACATCCAGGTATTTTTTTCTTTAAACTGCATGAAACGGTTAACCATGTCGTTTGTTCCGTCATCTCCAGCCTCATCTGTAGCTTCTAAAAGTTCTCTTTCCAGTTCAATTAGTTTAGCCATATCATCTAAAATCGCATCAACCATATCAAGATCTTTCATGCCTATGGTATCAATTTCTTTAATGTCAGATTCCTGAATGTAATCGGCGAAACGACTATGTGGTGGTTTTCCAAGCGTTAAAACCCTTTCAGCAATTTCATCAATGGTTAATTGCGCATTGGTATATAATTCTTCAAACTTTACGTGAAGCGTAAAAAAGTTCTGTCCTTTAATATTCCAGTGGCATCCTCTTAACTTCTGATAATGTATATGATAATTAGCCAGATAATCATTTAAAAGATCAACGACCGGTTTAACCTCTTTTTCGTTTAAACTTATTTCTTTAGCGTCCATATGAATTGTTTTTAATGTATTTAATGAGTTCGTAACAATTAAAAGCAGCAAAAGTTTTAACCTTAATATCTCCTGGATACAATACCTTATTTATATGTTCGTTTATAATTCGATAAGACAGTAATTAACCTTCTTTACAAGTAATTGTGAATGAATTATATACTTCCAAAATCAGGTACAGGTTAAGGTATTTTTACAAAATACTGGTCTTGCTATCTGGATATGGTTTATAATATTATTCGTATAATTGCTTTCATTGACTTAGAAATTTATATAAAATAAATGCACAAAATATATTTATCTGCTGTTGTTTTGTTTGCCTTGAATGTGGCAAATGCGAAAGCTAACGTAGCAAGAGACTCTATCGGCGTCGAAAATAACAATGGCAAAAAACTGATCGTTCATCAAATTGTAGCCAAAGACACGTATTATTCTGTTGGGCGGAGATACAATGTATCACCAAAAGATATTATAGCATTCAATCAGAATAAATACTTACAGGTTGGCGTAATCATTAAAGTGCCAACCAATATTCCATGGGGATCTGACAACAGTGCTCCTGCTGTTACGACTCCAACTGACGGAGGTGTTATTGAGTATATAGTTAAGGCAAAAGACAATTTAAACGCGATTGCTGAAAAGTACGGTACAACGGTTAATGAAATCAAGAAATTAAATAACCTTAAGGGAAATAATTTAAGCATCGGTCAGCTGCTTAAAATTCCGGCTAAAAATAGTACAGTTTCAAATACTCAGAACACTCCGGCACAAACGGCAAAGGCCCAGCCAATACCTGCCGTACAACCAACACCTCCTGCTTCAACTGAACAAACCATGATTGAACATGTTGTGGCACCTAAGGAATTTCTGGGCAAAATTGCTGAGAAATATGGTACAACGGTTGAAGAAGTCAAAAAGGCCAATAACCTTTCAGGAAACAATCTCCGGATTGGACAGAAGTTAAAAATCCCTGCTACCAAAAATGTTGATGAGAATAAGATAGTCAGTGTTTCTGAACAACCTACTTCTGTAACAGATGCAACAAAACCTGTTGATGCGACCGGTACACATACTGTATTAAGAAACGAAACCATTTTCACTGTTGCCAAACAATATGGCATTACGGCTTATCAGTTGAGAAAATTAAATAACCTGCCTGATAATGCCATTACCATTGGCCAGGTGTTAAAAGTACCAGCTGGTATTGTTACCGATGTTCAGGTACCTAAAGATAAGCAGGCAGAACAAACTGTTGCAAAGCCAGCAACTGACACTTCAAAAGAGGAGAGTATCATTCATACTGTAGCAGATGGCGAAACTATTTTCACCATTGCCAAAAAATATAATGTTACGGCTTATCAGATCAGAACAGCCAACAAAATGGATGAAAACACCATTAAAAAGGATCAGAAATTGATTATTCCAAGACCTCCGCAGGCAAGATCTGTTAATGATTTATCAAGGGAAGAGCAGCAAAATGAGCCAGACAGCACGATGGTGAAAGACCCGAAACTTCGCCGCGATCCAAGTGTTTATGGCTTAAGCCAGATTGAAGAAAAAGGTACAGCCATATGGATTGCTGATGCAGATTTAGATAGTTCCAAAATGTTAGTGCTGCACCGCACTGCGCCTGTTGGCCGCGTGATTAAACTCACCAACCCAATGACAAACCGCACTACTTTTGCAAAAGTTGTTGGTAAATTTACGGAGAACGAATCCACAAAAGATGTTATTATTGTCATGACTAAAGCTGTAGCTGATTCATTGGGTGCTTTAGACAAGCGTTTTTTATGCAATTTAACCTATAGTGCGCAATGAGTTTAAACAAAAAGCCATTTGTAATCGGTATTGCCGGCGGTAGCGGATCTGGCAAAACTTTTTTTCTGAACTGTTTTCTGCATCATTTTAAACAGGATGAAGTCACACTGGTATCCCAGGATGATTATTACATTCCTGCCGGAGACATGACCCAGGAAGAAAATAAGCTCTATAATTTTGATCTTCCTTCTACAATAGATAGTCAGCAATTTCTAAAAGATATTAAGCAGTTGCTGAATGGTGAAGTAGTTTATAAAAAAGAGTATAACTTTAATAATCCGCTGGCTGTGGTTAAGATCCTGGAGATCAAATCGGCACCGATTATTATAGTTGAAGGTCTTTTTATCCTTCATTTTAAAGAAATTTCAGGGCTTCTGGATCATACCATTTTTGTAGATGCTGATGAGCAGGTGGCTTTAGACAGGCGTGTTAAACGTGATGGCCTGGAACGCGGTTATCCAGAAGATGATGTGATTTATAAGTGGCACAACCATGTGGTACCTGCCTATAAGGAATACCTGTTGCCCTATAGGGAAGGCTGTAATAAAGTGGTGATGAACAATACCAATGAACCAGATGAATTGATCACCATTACGGAAGAGATTTCAAATGAACTCCGAAACAATATTCTGGTGAATATATACTAAATAAGAAAAGGATGTTTTACCATCCTTTTCTTATTTACAATGTAAGTCTTAATATTAGATACTACATGGCGATATCACTACTATCTTTTTTGGTTTAGTTTACACTTCCAGATTCATTTCCGGAATTTCTCCTTCTACGATTAATTTACCCGAAGTAGATTGGCGTATAAATTCGACACTTACCCCAGGTGCCCGTTCAACAAGTTGAAAACCGCCTTCAGGTAAAACATTTAAAACGGCCAGTTCGGTTACAATCTTTTTAATGCATTTTACACCGGTTAAGGGCAAGGTACATACTGATAATAATTTGCTTTCTCCAGCCTTATTAACATGCTGCATCGCTACAATGATATTTTTTGCGGAGGCTACTAAATCCATTGCACCCCCCATTCCCTTCACCATTTTGCCCGGAATTTTCCAGTTGGCGATATCGCCGTTTTCTGAAACTTCCATCGCACCCAGAATGGTAAGGTCTACCTTCTGAGCCCTGATCATGCCAAAACTCATGGCCGAATCAAAAATAGATGAGCCAGGTAAAGTGGTAATGGTTTGCTTTCCGGCGTTGATTAAATCAGCATCCTCTTCCCCCTCAAAAGGAAATGGTCCCATGCCGAGCAAGCCATTTTCAGATTGTAAAACAACGTTAATGTTCTCAGGAATATAATTAGCAACCAAAGTAGGGATCCCTATTCCAAGGTTTACATAATAACCGTCTTTTATTTCTTTTGCGATGCGTTTCGCGATATCTTCTTTTGATAGTGACATATATAGTTTTGAATGAGCGGAATAATTAAATAATTATTGACTAAAGACTTTCGACTAAGGCATCAGGACTTAACCCTAACCGTTCGCTGTTCTATTCTTTTTTCATAATCTTTTCCCTGAAAGATACGGTGCACATAGATACCTGGGGTATGGATATGATCGGGATCTAATTCTCCAACTGGTACCAGTTCTTCTACCTCTGCTATGGTTACTTTACCAGCCATGGCCATTACCGGATTAAAATTTCTACTCGTCGATCTAAAAATTAAATTTCCTGCTGAATCTCCTTTCCAGGCTTTTACGATAGCAAAGTCAGCATCAAATGCATATTCCAGCAGGTAATCTTTTCCATCAAAATTCCTGATTTCTTTCCCTTCAGCCACTTCAGTACCTACACCTGCAGGAGTAAAAATAGCAGGCATTCCATATCCGGCGGCTAAACAACGGGTAGCCAGTGTACCTTGCGGTATCAGGTCTACCTCTAATTCACCACTTAACAATTGTCGTTCAAATTCAGCATTTTCACCCACATATGAAGAGATCATTTTCTTTACCTGACGCTGTTTCAGCATTAAACCGATGCCAAAATCGTCAACACCGGCATTGTTGGAAATACAAGTCAGGTTGGTTACAGCTTTCTTCACCAGGGCATTAATGCAATTTTCTGGAATACCACAAAGGCCGAAACCACCAAGCATTAGGGTAGCACCATCTGAAATATCTTTGATCGCTTCTTCAGCGCCTGATACCACTTTGTTTATCATATTATGAATTTTTGGTTAGTGTGCTAAATTAGTAAATGCCCTGATCAATTTCATACATCTACCTGTTTAAATCTTTTTCGACTATCATTTAATTGGAATTGATCTAAACAACACTTACCTTTGTTCTGCAATGATTTACGAGAGAGACGAAGACAAAACATTTATTATCCCAACAGATCCTGAATTTCAAAAAGGCATGGGTTTTATTTTTAGCTGTACAGCTGAACATAAAAAATGTTGTGAAAAATATAAAAAAGGAAAACGCTGCAAAAAATGTCCGGGCGATAAAAAGAAGTAGTTTTTTTAATTAATCGTTTTTTCGCTTAACTTTTTTGTTCAACTTCCTATCTCTATATTCCCATTCACCCGAATGTTTTTCGTTTAAATTCCCGATTTCCTCTTCACAACTCACCTACTCCCCGCTTTTAATTCAAATAAACATAAGTAATTCCATCACCACCACGATCGGCATGCTCATCTTCCATCCGGTTTACCTGGCTATACTTCCGTAGATATTCGCGAATCATTTTTCTTAGAATACCATCACCTTTTCCATGAATTAATTTGATAGATGGGAAGCCCAGCATAATGGCTTTATCCAGGTATTTCTCTACTTCAAACAATGCATCTTCAGTTCGTTTACCACGAAGATCCAGTTCAGCACGGAAACCGGAAACAGCCTCATTCATCCTGCCGGCAAAAGAACCGCCACTGCTTTGCACCACTTTTTTGGCTTCCTTATTGCTAATCCGCTGTACACGGCTTTTTTTTACTGTAGAACGTAAATCACCGATAGCCAAAACCAGTTCATTCCGATTAATTTCCAGTACAACCCCTGTAGTTTCACTGTCGGTAAACTTTACCCAGTCTCCAATGCTTATTTCACCACCCACTACAACAGGTGCAGGTTTCGGCCGCTCTTTCGGTAAGGTATTTTTAATCAGCTCCTGTTGCAAATTCTGACGAAGCACTTTGGTAACGGCTTTGTCGGCCTGATTTTCTTTAATCTCAGCGATAGTATTTTCTACCAGTTTATTGGCATTTTTAATAATATTCTGCGCCTCCTGCTTTGCTTCTTTAATTAAAACCCTTCTGTTTTCATCCAGAAATGCCCTTAATTTTTCATTTTCTGCGATTAAGTTTTTAGCCTTATTTTGTTGATTGGCCAGACTTACTTTTGCATCGTAAACATTCTTTTTATCTCGTTCTAAATCCACAAGCATGGTATCTACACGATTTTGGTTAGATCCCGTTTTCTCTCTGGCCAACTGAATAACTTCTTTCGGCAAACCTATATTCTGCGCAATTTCGAAAGCATATGAACTTCCTGGTTTACCCATTTCCAGGATGTAAAGCGGTTTCATTTTGGCATTATCGAAAAGCATGGACGCATTTTCCAAACCAGGTGTGTTCCCGGCAAACAACTTCAAATTAGAATAGTGAGTGGTAATCACACCGCGAACCTTTTTATTATTTAATACTTCCAGAACAGCTTCTGCCATTGGTCCGCCAAACTGCGGATCGGTACCTGTACCAAATTCGTCAATTAAAACCATTGTTTTCGGCGAAGCATGCTCCACAAAATAGCGCATCTTTTTCAGGTGAGCACTGTAAGTACTTAAGTCACTTTCTATCGACTGATCATCTCCGATGTCAGCAAAGATATTTTCAAAAATTCCCACCTCACTATTGGCATCTACCGGGATTAAAAGACCGGTTTGCAACATAATCTGCAACAAACCAACTGTTTTCATACAAACCGATTTACCACCAGCATTTGGTCCGGATACCAATACCACTCTGGTTTCAGCGTCAATATGAATATTCAGTGGTGTTACTGATTTTTTCTCTGCCGCGAAAGAGATGGCCAGAAGCGGATGCCGGGCATTGATTAGTTTTGTTTTCGGCTCCTTCATTAAACCAGGCATTTCAGCCTCAATATCCAAAGCGAACAAAGCCTTCGCCCGTACAAAATCTAATTTAGTCAGAAAGCCATGATAGGAAAGCAATAAGGGGGAATAAGGGCGAAGGTCATCCGTAAGTGCCACTAAAATCTTAATGATCTCACGCCTTTTATCAAATTCTAAATCACGCAGCTTATTGTTAAGTGTAAATACTTCTTCGGGCTCAATATAAACCGTTTGACCTGTTGCTGATTCATCGTGTACAAATCCTTTCAGTTTTCGCTTATTTTCTGCTAAAACCGGGATACACATTCTGCCGTCGCGAATGGTTAAACTTCCATCAGCTACCCAGTTATTGGCTATGGCTTGCTTGTAAATGGAATCCATCCGCTTACGCACATCCTGCTCTGCACGTGAAATGGCGGAAGTAATTTCCTGTAATTCTTTCGAAGCATTTGGCTTGATTTTGCCTTTGGCATCAATAACGGTTTCGATTTTACGGAGAATATTTTTTTCAATCGGCAAATGCTCAAAAAGTGCCTCCAGTGTTGGATAAACCTCTGCTCTTTCTTCAAAAAACCGCAAAACTGAAAAAACAGTTTGCAATGATGTGTAAACCTGAAACCACTCCTCTTCCAGGAGATAGGTGCCTTCCACCCTGATCTTATCAACCAGAGATTTGATATCAAAAAAGGTATTGATTTGTAATGGTTCCTGATTTTGCAGGATACTTTTAAACTCGTGGGTTTGACGTAAAAATTTATCGATCTGATCAAAACGGTTCATCACCTGCATCTTTAACACCATCGATTGGCCCATCGGACTTAAACAATGCTTGCTAATGAGTTGCCTTATCTCAACAAAACCTAAACGTTCTAAACAATTTTCGGGATATAACATATTATTTTACAGCTACTGATAATGGTTTATAATCACTGTTTTTTTTAGTGTTTATAAGCGAATCAGCTTGTGCCTTCTTTTTTTTAATTTGTGCTTCAGCTTTAACTTTGGATAAAGAATCCGTTTTCATCTTTTTTCTGATGGATAAAGAATCAGCTTTGAATGTTTTAACAATCTTAAGTGAGTCTGCTTTAAATCTCTTTTTTTGCATCAATGAGTCGGCCTGCTTGAGTTTAAGCTTTTGATGGTCTAAACGAGCCGAGATGACCTTATAGATGTCCTGCAATTTTTCAGGGTTCTGGTAATAATAGTTTAAGCTTCTGGTATATTGTGCAGAATCAGTATTAAATTTTTTATAAATCCCCTTATAATAGGTAGCCGCCACTTTGCGTGCAGAATCCTGCACGTAAATGGTAGAGATATAACCGTCTACCACGTGGATGTCATATAAAATCCCCTCCATTCTTTCCGTATCAATGATGCCTTCAGGTGTTTTGGATTTGCAGCCCAAACCCACCACAGCAACAATTAAACCCCACATTAATCTTTTCATGCTCAATTAAAATATTATTTTTTGCCCAAATTGCGGCAAGGTTGTTAATTTTACCCAAAAATAGTTATAAATGAGCATAGCTGATAATCTTAAACAATATAAAAGCGAAGTAGAGGCAGACGGTGTAAGGCTGATTGCTGTTTCAAAAACACAGTCGGCAGAGACCATATTAGAAGCTTACGAGGCAGGACAACGTATTTTTGGCGAAAATATGGTTCAGGAGATGGTAGATAAACAGGCACAGCTTCCCGAAGATATTGAATGGCATTTAATTGGTCATCTGCAAAGCAATAAGGTAAAATATATTGCCCCTTTCGTTCGCCTGATTCATGGTGTGGACAGCTTGAAATTACTACAGGAAATTAATAAGCAGGCGCTTAAACATAAACGGGTTATTGACTGTCTGCTGCAAATCTATATTGCAGATGAAGAAACTAAATTCGGACTTGCCCATGATGAGGCTATTGAATTACTTCGCTCAGCTGAATACGCTGAAATGAAAAACATTCGCATTACCGGTTTAATGGGGATTGCAACAAACACCAAAAACGAAAAGCAAATTACAATCGAATTTAATGAATTGAAGGTGTTTTTTGACGGATTAAAAGCGAGCTTTTTCAAAAATGAAGATTCTTTTAAAGAGATTTCAACCGGGATGAGTGCCGACTATAAAATCGCGATAGAAGAAGGAAGCACGATGGTACGCATCGGAAGCAGTATTTTCGGGAAGCGCATCATCAAGCATTTTAAAAACACCTCAGAAAATCCTTCATGAATTTAAAAATAAGAGTAGCAGAAGCTAAAGATTGCAGCCGGATGATGGAACTTATTCATGAGCTGGCGGTTTATGAACGTGCACCGGAAGAAGTTACCGTAAGTCCTGAGCATTTTATGGAAGCAGGCTTCGGGCAAAACCCGGTTTGGAAAGCATTTGTTGCAGAAGTAAATGATCAGGTTATTGGCTTTGCCTTATATTATACCCGCTATTCGACCTGGAAAGGCTGTAGGTTATACCTAGAAGATTTTATTGTGACAGAGGAGTTCAGGGGCCGGGGCATTGGAAAGATACTTTTTGAAAAAGTAATTGAAACCGCTAAAAGCGGAAACTATAGCGGAATGGTTTGGCAGGTGTTAGACTGGAATGAACCCGCTATTAATTTCTATCATAAGTATCAAGCACATCTAGAAAGCGGATGGTTAAACGCCTCACTTTCTACAGATCAGGTTAAGGCATTTTAATATGGATATTTACAAATTCGGAGGTGCCTCAGTAAAAGATGCTGCTGGCATAAAAAACCTTTCAGCCATTGTACGCGATTATCAGAACGGTAAATTACTGATCGTGGTTTCTGCAATGGGGAAAATCACAAATAAGCTGGAAGAATTAACAGCAGCTTATCTGAATGGAAGTGAGGATACATCTGTACGCTTTGAGGAAATTAAACACTTCCATTTTCAGATTATTGAAGAACTTTTTGAAGGCAAATCACATTCCATTTATGATGATGTGGCCAACACCTTTGTAGAAATTGATTGGTTAATCGAAGAGGAACCGGATAACGATGCAGATTATATTTACGATCAGATTGTATCTATCGGCGAGGTGGTTTCCACAAAAATCGTAGCAGCCTGGCTGAATGAATGTGGCAATAAAGCCTTGTGGACAGATGCCCGGAATTTTATCCAAACCGATAATACCTATCGGGAAGGAAAAGTTGACTGGACAAAGACCAGCCAGATCATTCAGAAAGACCTTGTACCTTTACTTGAGCAGAATATTATAGTTACCCAGGGTTTTATTGGTGGTACAAGTGAAAACTATACCACTACTTTGGGCAGAGAAGGTTCTGATTATTCTGCTGCCATATTTGCTTCCTGCCTGGATGCAGTAGCCTTAACCATCTGGAAAGATGTACCAGGTGTTTTAAATGCTGACCCTAAATGGTTTGATGAAACGGAACTGATTGCCCAGCTTTCCTATCATGATGCCATTGAACTCACCTACTATGGTGCTACAGTGATTCATCCAAAAACGATAAAACCTTTACAAAACAAGGGCATTCCGTTATTCGTGAGATCTTTTATTCAGCCTGAAGGTAAGGGCACAGCCATTACCAAAAATAATAATCCTTTGCCTGTACCCTCTTTTATATTTAAGATTAACCAGGCACTGATTTCCATTTTTCCAAAAGACTATTCTTTCATTATCGAAGAAAATCTCAGTAATATCTTTGAACTTTTCCATAAGCATAAGATTAAGATCAATACCATGCTGAACTCGGCCATTAGTTTTTCGGTTAGTATTGACGATCATCCTGAAAGAATCGAATGCCTGATTAAAGATCTTTCCACCGAATTTACGATTAAGTATAATAAAGGACTTGAGTTAGTTACCATCCGTTATTACAACCAGAACACGATAGACAGGGTTACGGTGGATAAAGAAATATTACTGGAAGTAAAAAGCCGCCATACCTGCCAAATGGTGATGAAAAATAAGGCCTAATAAGATAAGCCTTTCAGAAATTAAGTATCCATCCGCTTTCAAACGAAACGGACCATGCTTCTGATGATTTAATTAAAAAAAATGAATGATCAACTTTTAACTAAAGCCGTACAGGAATACATCAATGCCAACCTCCATGCAGATGTTAACAAAATTGCTTTAGCTAAAAGTAAGTTTCCGGGTGTCACTTCTGCCGAACTGGCGGGCCAGATTCTGAGTAAAAAAAAATCAGAAAAGAAATTACCAAGCTGGTTTCATACCTCAGGCATTTACTATCCGCCAGCTTTATCTATTGAGCAGACATCATCAGAAATTACGGCCAGATACAAATCAAAATTAGCTGCAGGACGTTCATTAATCGACCTCACGGGTGGCTTTGGTGTAGATGCGCATTACTTTGCCAAACAGTTGGATACCGTTACCCATTGTGAAATTAATACGGAGTTATCAGGTATAGCGGCCTATAATTCCAGGGTGCTAAAATCAGACAACATTCATTTCAAACCTGTGAATGGCATAGCATATCTGACTGAAACGACAAAACAATATGATACCATTTATGTAGACCCTGCCCGCAGGGCTGGATCAGGCAAAGTATTTATGTTGAAAGACTGTACGCCTGATGTAAACACTCATCTCGATTTATTATTACAAAAATCGCAGCGGCTGATGATTAAAACAGCTCCTCTGCTGGATATTACGGCAGGTTTAAATGAACTTAAACAAGTTAGTGAAATTCATATTGTAAGTATAAAAAATGAATGCAAGGAGTTGTTATGGATTATTGATCATGAATTTAAAGGTGAGCCAACCATTTTTTCTGTTTCACTCAACGAAAAAGAAAAGGTATTTTCTTTTAAAAAATCAGAAAGCCATGTCAATCCACAATATGCGGATGAAATCTCTGACTTTAAATATTTATATGAACCTGATGCAGCCTTACTTAAATCTGGAGCATTTAATCTGATTGGGCAAACTTATAATTTAACGAAACTGCATCCACAAACGCAGCTTTATGTTGGCCATTCCGTTAATCATCTTTTTCCCGGAAGGATCTTCGAAATCCAGTCGATCCTGGCAGCGGCAGAATTAAAAAAAGCAACTGATTTAACCGGTAATATTATCGTAAGGAACTATCCTGCTGAACCTGAAAACCTGGCTAAAAAATATAAAATCAAGCCGGATCATGATCAGTTTCTAATCTTTACCAAGACCGCAAAAGAAGCATATCTCATTATCAAATCCAAAATTATACAGCACTATTAATAAAAAAGCCCTTCATCATGCACTGAAAGGCTTTTTTATTAATAGGTTTAAGGTGTTGGCCCTAAATTTTCTTTACATTTATCGCCTGCAAACCTTTTCGGCCTTCAGCCACTTCAAATTCAACTTTATCGTTTTCTTTCAGGCTATCAATCCCACCTAAAACATCTTTAAAATGAACAAAAAGATCTTTGTTATCTTCCTGAATAATAAATCCAAAACCTTTTTGTGTATTAAACCATTTAACTTTTCCGGTTGCCATAAAAAAATAAAAATAATGATAAATAAATAACCTTTTACGCTTTGTTTTTCATTTCCTTAAAAATTTGGTATTCAATTAGCTGGATTAAGCGTTAATTTTTCAAAACAAAACAATCAAATATAATAAATACACCTTAAGAGCAACATAAATACAGGTATGTTAACGATAATGTTGCGTATGGGCGGGGTTTTTATATGTTTATTTATTTGGCTGTGGTGTGGTCCGTAAATAAGGTTTGATTACCTGATGTCCTTTTGGAAATTTTTCAGGAATATCCTCTGTTTTAATACTGTTTACTACAATAACATCCTCACCATCTTTCCAATCTGCAGGTGTAGCAACGGCATACTGAGCGGTAAGCTGTAATGAATCAATTACCCTTAAAACTTCATTGAAATTTCTTCCTGTTGATGCAGGATAAGTAATGATTAATTTAACTTTTTTATCAGGACTAATCACAAACAGTGATCTTACGGTTAAAGTTTCGGATGCATTTGGATGAATCATATCATAAAGATTCGCAACCGTTTTATCCGGATCGGCAATAATCGGAAATTCTACAGAGGTATGCTGGGTTTCATTAATATCGTTTATCCATCCCTTATGCGATTCAGCAGTATCAACACTTAATGCCAATACTTTTACGTTACGCTTTTGAAACTCACCCTTTAATGCAGCGGTTCTTCCTAATTCTGTAGTACAAACAGGTGTATAATCAGCTGGGTGAGAAAATAAAACACCCCAGCTATCTCCTAAATATTCATAAAAGTCAATTTTTCCGATAGAAGTTTCTGCCTGAAAATTCGGTGCGGTATCGCCTAATCTTATACTCATAATTTTATTTTTTAAATTGAATTAAACAAATCTAATCAATACTATAGTAAATACATAGACAATATATTATTTAATACATCCAAATTATAAACACAAAAAAACCCTAAAGTAGTTAGCTTCAGGGTCTCAACAATATTAATTTGTTTGGGTTATTAATTGTACACTTTAATCATAAAAACATAATCCTGCAATTTCTCAATTTGCTTTGTACGTTTTAAACCGGAAAGCATGCTTTTCTTGTTGGATGAAAGCCGGTTGTTTCCTAATGAATCCTGAGGAATTGCCCTCATGGCTTCCAAGATATATTTAGATTTGATGGCGAATGCAGCCCCCTCAGTTTGATCTGGCTTGCCACTGATAATCCCCACTAAATTACCATTCGAATCTAAAAGCGGACCACCACTATTTCCTGGATTCACTGGTATAGAAACCTGATATTGAGTGGTATCACCTACGAAACCATTTTTCGAACTGACATAACCTTCTCCTAAAACTGCATCATCTTTAGGATAGCCTAAAGTATAAACTGTTTCTCCAATACTACTGGTATTCTTTTTAATGGTATAAGGTATGGATGATAAATGGCTGAAATTTTTATCGCTTATTTTAAGGATAGCGATATCATTCTGGGGATCGGTGTAAATTGATTTTACCTTAAATGATTCTCCCTTATTATTCTGAACATATAAAGAATCAGCTCCGTTAATAACATGCAGGTTAGTCAGAATGTAACCATTGGTAGAAATGGCAAAGCCCGTACCTCCAAAACTATTCTGGATGGCTGGCTTTCCAGGAATGGTGGCATTGTTGTTTATTTTCCTGATTAAACTGTTTTGCGTTTTAATCGCTTTATTAACCTGGTTGCTCAACAACACAAGTTGTTCTTTTTGTTTGGTATTGTGCTGGATGGAATAAACCGAAACTAAAGATAAAACCAGAAAAGAAGCGGCAACAGCAATGGCAGATTTATGTTTTCTCCAGAGCTGCACTACCCGCGAAGGATGCGGTCTGAGTGAAGAAGCGATACTTTCCACATCAATTTCTCCATGAATATGATTTAATTGCGCTTTCAGTCGAATCTGTTCAGCAAACATATCCATAGATTCCAGAAAGAACTTATGAGAAACCACCTTATGATCCACCGCCGGGTCACTTATACGCAGTTGTTCGAAAGCCAAAGTTTCCTGTGGATTCAGTTTACCTAAAAGATAATCTTCAATAATCGCATCTAACTCTAAATCGTTTCTCATTTCAATATTTATGGTTGAAAAAATATTTTCTTTAACCGCTGCAGGCACTTATACTTCTGTGTTTTTGCATTATCCGTATTGGTATAACCAAACTTTTCGCAAATATCCTGCATGGATAAACTGTGGATATAAAAATCCTGAATAATGGTTTTACAAGGTTCTCCGAGGTGATCCAAAGCCGATTGCATTTTCACAAAAGCAGCATCTTTTTCCTCATGTTGCTCCACATCTTCCTCAACAGCAAATACATCTTCATAGTCGGTAATATTGCCCGTTTTTTTGCTTCGCTGATGAAGCTTTTTTAACCAAATCCTCCGGCAAACCGAATATATGTATGTTTTAAGTTTACTGCTGAGTTCAAAATTTCCTTCCTTAATTTTGTTATATAAAATAATGATAGCCTCCTGATACACATCTTTTGCATCATCTTCATCGCCACTATTATTCAGGATAAATTGCAAAACCATTGCATAATATGCCTTATATAACTTGTTAAGTGTATCTGCAGAGTTATTTAAAATACCTAAAATAACTTCCCTATCCGTTGGAACTGAACTCTTTAAACTGTTATTCACTGGTTAATACTTTTTTCGGTAAATGGTAACCCAATATTAGACAAAAAAAATTATAGGCTATAATAAGTTTAATCAACGTTATGCCTTGGATTGGCATGGAAAAAATATTTTTACTTTTTTAAAAAAAACCGGGTTACCTTTCTACCTTTGCGGTATTAACAAGAAAATTAATTACTTAAAAAAAATTCAAAATGAAAAATGCATTCAAATTAGGCTTTTTAGCTTTAGCTTTATCTTTATCAGTTGTTGCTTGTAACTCAGAAAAAAAAGCTGAAGGTGCTGATACAACTTTAACTGATTCTTCTACTATCGTTACTGATACTACTGCAAAAGACACTACAGTTAAAGATTCTACAGTTAAAGATACTACTGTAAAAGCGACTACAACTAAAACTGAAGTTAAACACTAGTCTGACTTTATTTATAAAAAATGGCCTTGAATGTATCTTTCAAGGCCATTTTTATTTTTATTTACTTTTTTTAGCCTTTTTGGGTTACCTTTTTGATTTAACTGTATTAAGGGTAAATTAATTAATTACTAAAAAAATATTTAACATGAAAAATGCATTCAAATTAGGCTTCTTAGCTTTAGCTTTATCTTTATCAGTTGTTGCTTGTAACTCAGAAAAAAAAGCTGAAGGTGCTGATACAACTTTAACTGACTCTTCTACTATCGTTACTGACACTACTGGTGTTGATACTGTTGTTAAAGATTCTACAGTAAAAGATACTACTGTAAAAGCAACTACTAAAACTACTGAAGAAGTTAAACACTAGTCTGACTTTAATTATAATAAAAATGGCCTTAAATTAATTTTTAAGGCCATTTTTATTTTTTTTCTATTTTACAGGGTTACCTTTTTACATAATGGGTATATAAAGGTATATATTCACCTAAAACATAATTAAAATGAAAAATACATTCAAATTAGGCTTTTTAGCCCTGGCTTTATCTTTATCAGTTGCAGCATGTAATTCAGAAAAAAAAGCTGATGGTGCTGATACAACTTTAACTGATTCTTCTACAATCGTTACAGATACAACAGGTGTTGATACTGTTGTTAAAGATTCTACTGTAAAAGATACTACTGTAAAAGCAACTACTAAAACTACTGAAGAAGTTAAACACTAGTTTAATCTTCCTATTAAATAAAAAGGTATTGATTTTCGAATCAATACCTTTTTTCATGAAAAAGCAAACCAAAAACCATTTTGCTCTTGGTTGCAACTCCACACCCTAAGCCAATATAAGTTACACATTACAGTATTCAGTATGTTTTCTTTTCATAAAGGGATTTCTTTCAAGCTGAAAGTCCGGAAATTCCATCAATTGTAGTAAATTTGCGGCAAAAATAATCCGCATAATGAATTTAACATCACTACAAGCCATTTCGCCAATAGATGGCCGATATAGAAAAACTACCGAAAGTTTATCCGCTTACTTTTCTGAAGAAGCTTTAATTAAATATCGTGTCTTTGTAGAAATTGAATATTTTATTTCATTATGCGAGGCTAACCTTCCTGGACTGGAAAAATTTGATAAAAACCAGTATACAGATTTACGTAAAATTCATGAAAATTTTTCTGAAACTGATGCTTTAGAAATTAAGGAAACAGAAAAAGTTACCAACCATGACGTGAAAGCGGTGGAATATTTTATTAAAAATAAATTTGATAGCCTGGCCCTTCAGGAATATAAAGAATTTATCCATTTCGGACTTACCTCTCAAGACATCAACAATACGGCAATCCCCTACTCTATTAAACTGGCTTTAGAAGAAAGTTATTATCCGGCAATTTCCACATTGATTGCAAAGATAGAAGCGTTGGCTGCCGAATGGAAAGACATTCCCATGCTGGCACATACACATGGACAGCCGGCCTCTCCAACAAAACTCGGAAAGGAATTTCTTGTTTTTGCAGACCGTTTGAACATCCAGCTGGAAAACCTAAAGTCGATTCCCAACAGTGCAAAGTTTGGTGGTGCAACAGGAAATTTCAATGCACATCACATCGCTTATCCACAAGTAAACTGGGTTGATTTTTCCAATCAGTTTGTTCAGGAAACTTTGGGCTTAACCCGGGCACAACATACCACGCAAATTGAACATTACGATCAGTTTGCTGCACAATGTGATGCCCTGAAGCGCATAAATAACATTATCATTGATTTAGACCGTGACATCTGGACGTACATTTCCAAAAACTACTTCAAACAAAAAATCAAAGCCGGAGAAATTGGCTCATCGGCTATGCCGCATAAAGTAAATCCAATTGATTTTGAAAACGCTGAAGGAAACGCCGGGATTGCTAATGCATTATTCGAATTTTTTGCAGCCAAGCTTCCGATTTCACGTTTGCAAAGAGATTTAACAGATTCTACGGTACTAAGAAACATTGGCGTTCCTTTCGGACATACCATTATTGCCATTCAATCCACCTTAAGGGGATTAAACAAAATTTTACTAAATGAATCTGCTTTACATGCTGATCTTGATGCCAACTGGGCAGTTGTGGCTGAAGCGATTCAAACCGTTTTACGCAGGGAGAATTATCCAAACCCATATGAAGCCCTGAAGGAACTAACCAGAACCCACTCCAAAATTAATGCAGACAGTATCGCTGTGTTTATTGAAGGATTGGAAGTGGCAGAAGCCGTAAAAGTGCAGTTGCGGACCATCACACCATTTAACTATACAGGCATTTTCTAAGCAATTAAATTGACGCTAAACAGACAGCCTGTAAAAGCTTTATTAATGAGTAATTGTTAATTTTGTTTATTCAAATTGATTAAGACATGACGATTAACGTATATACAGAACAGACTCCTAACCCGGCTACCATGAAATTCATGGTAAATAAGCTGCTGATTAACGGTAGTGAGGATTTCGCCACAAAAGAAAGTGCAGAGCATTCTCCTTTCGCCAAAGAGTTATTTAAATTCAACTTTGTGTCGGGCGTGTTTTTTGCCAGCAACTTTGTAACTATTACCAAAACAGATGATGCGGAATGGGCTGATATTGAAGCCATTTTAAAGGAATTTGTAAAAGGTGCGGTAGAATCTGAATTAAAAATTAAAGAAGCCACTTCGGAAGAAGCGCCATCTTTTGAAGGTACGGAAACTGAAATAAAAATTCAGCAAATCTTACATGATTACGTCCGTCCGGCTGTGGAGCAGGATGGTGGTGCCATTACCTATAAATCGTTTGATGAGGGTGTGGTAACCGTAGAACTCAGAGGATCATGCAGTGGATGCCCATCTTCAACCATTACGCTGAAATCAGGCATTCAGAACCTGTTACAGAGAATGGTTCCTGAAGTGACTGAAGTGGTATCTGAAGCCTTATAATTGCCCATTTTTCATAGTAGATTATCATAATGAGAATGGCTCGCCGAAAAGCGAGCCATTCTTTATTTAAATGAACTAAAAAAAACTCTTGTTAGATAATATTGATACTAATTACGTTACGATCTTATTTCAGATGATGACGGTACTGCTACCCAGGTTTAAAAGCAACTTATAGTACAAAGTGCCTCTTAATCGCTTCCAGCATTTCAGCAGTCAGTTTGCCATTGGTGGCCAGTATTTCGCGTTTGGTAAAATATTCATCTCCACCTGAAAAATCAAAAACCTGTCCACCAGCCTGCTGAACAATAAAACATCCGGCTGCAAAATCCCATTGTTGTAAATTGTATTCGAAAAAAGCATCGAAACGACCGCAGGCGGTATAAACCAGATCAATTGCTGCAGCACCAATGCGGCGAACGCCATGGCATTTCTGCATCATTTCTTCCAGCAACTTTAAATATTGAGTTTGTTTATCAAACTGATAATACGGAAAGCCAGTAGCCAGCAAACTGGAAGTTAGATCTGGATTGTTAGAAACATGAATTTGTTTCTTATTCATAAAAGCTTCGCCACCTTTATAAGAATAGAACATCTCACTTCTGTTCAATTCATAAACCACACCGATAACAGGTAAACCATCTTCATACAAAGCAACACTGATCCCGTAGGCAGGAATGCCATGTATAAAATTGGTAGTCCCATCTAAAGGATCGATAATCCAGGTATAGGTCTTTCCAACCCTGGTCATCGTTTTTTCTTCTGTAATGAAACCCGCATCGGGAATTAATTTTTCAAGGTTTTGAACCAGTTTCTTTTCTGCTGTCTGATCAACATAAGAAACCATATCATTTAAACCCTTGTATTCTATTTTACTCGCATCAAATTGTAAGGATTCTTTGCGGATGAAATTTCCGGTTAGCCTGACAATGGAGATGACCTTATTACATATTAATTCGTAATTCATAAATTTATATTAAAAATAGCTGGATGTTGATTGATTAAGCTTTTGCCTAAATTAACTGACCACATTTTTATTCCGGAGTGCATAAACACTTAAAGCAATCCCTCCAATAACCAGGAACGTCGAAATCATCTCTGCCTGTGTAAACGATAATCCGAATACATGGTACTTCGAGTTTACCCGAATCAGTTCGATACAAAAGCGTTCAATACCATTCAGAATCATGTAAATACCGAACATCAGGCCTGGTGCTTTAATTTTATCGCGAATGCTCCACAGGAAGGCAAAAAGGATTAAACATACAATTACTTCATATAATGGCGTAGGATAAACGCCCTGTGCCAGCTCATTGCAAAATTTACCTGTACAGCCCGGGATGGGAATACCCTCACCCACAACATTATTTGGATAGGTATATGACCACAACCAATCAGGCAACCAAGAGAAAGGTTTTGGATGTGGGTTCACAATTCCCCAATCGCCATCGCCCGATAAATGACAGCCAATACGCCCTACCGCATAGGCCAGCATCATGCCCGGCCCACCAACATCCAGCATATGCAAAGGCTTGATTCCATTTTTTCTGGCAATAATCAGCACTGCTGCACCACCACAAATCAACCCGCCATAGAAGGTTAAACCGCTGAATGACAGCAAACGCTCAATAGGATGCTGAACAAAATCATCCCAATATTCTAAATTGTCAAAAAATTTAGCCCCTAGAAAACCCCATATTGCGGCCCATACAATCAGGTTGCTCATGATCTGGTAAGGATGTATGGTTACTTTAGTTTCTTTTGGCTGATCTAATTTTGTTTTATCTTTTTCCTTATAATCCCAGTAGGCAAATAAAGCGGCGAATAATAAACCACCAATAATATTGCCCCTGGCCGACATCAGAATGGATTGGGCATCACTCACGAACAAAGAATAATTTAGGAGGGCATATACCAGTTTGTAGCCAATCAAAAACCCGAATAAGGCATTCATGATCAGCTCAGAGGTGGTGGCTTGCTTGCCAATTATAATTGTTTTAGTAATGGGATGAAGAATTCCTAATGCCTCCTTCCGCTGTAATTCTTTGGTAAAAGCCCAATACCCGGCCACAAAGGCCAGCGCTACAAAAACGCCAAAAGTATTAAACGGCAATGGCAGGTTAATACCAAATAAATATTCTAAAAAATGGGAGACGGTAGGAAACATACAAATAATTTGTTGCGAAGATAGGAAAGAAAGCTGAAAGGCTAAAGCGGAAAGACTAAAGCACTAAAGATGAAAAGAAAAAGCAGATTAATTGTTAATAAGTGTCGGTAAAGTCGGCTGCTATCAATTTAGCATTGGAACTGGTACAAGCTTCCATAAAAAATTCGTCATTGCGAATCAGATTTTTCATTTGCTGAAATCTTCGTCATAGATGCCACAAAAGCAGATTGCTTCCCAAAAAGCCGGGTTTACCTCCTCGCAATTAACGATTTACGAGAAAAACGTTTTCTTAAACTTGTTTGAGGATATTGACTTAAAGGGTACTAAACTAAATTCAGCATGTTAATTAAATGCTAATGATGTGCGTAAGCTGTTTCCAATTCAGCCACCTCAACCTCACCATCCGGGGTCATTTCGAGAAGCTTAACAGCCTTTAGCTCATTTACCATTACCGGATCATATTTAGCGCGTACTTTTACATAGTTTTTGGTAAATCCATGCATATAACCCATTTTTTGATCAGCTTCAAACAGCACTTCTGCATTACTGCCAATCTGCGACTGATAAAAAGCCCTGCGTTTTTTATCCGACAGGATATGCAACATCTTACTTCTTTCGTTACGCTCGCTACCGGATACAATACCTTTCATTTCGGCTGCAACGGTCAGTTCACGTTCGGAATAGGTAAATACATGCAAATAAGAGATATCCAGCTGGTTTAAAAACTGATAGGTATCCCTAAAATCATCCTTGGTTTCGCCGGGGAAGCCAACAATTACATCCACACCAATACAGCAATGCGGCATTACCTCTTTAATTTTTGCTACCCGCTCCACGTATAAATCGCTACGGTAACGGCGACGCATCAAGCCCAGAATTTTATCAGATCCGGATTGTAAGGGAATATGAAAATGAGGCACAAAACGTTTAGATAGGGCTACAAATTCAATAATCTCATTACTAAGCAGATTTGGTTCTATAGATGAAATGCGAATTCTTTCAATGCCGTCAACCTCATCTAATGCTTTTACCAGATCAAAAAACTTATCTTCCCTTTCGCCATTTCGAATGCCAAAATCACCAAGGTTAACACCGGTAAGCACAATTTCTTTTACCCCACTTTCTGCAATCATTTTAGCCCTGTTCACCACGTTCTCAATGGTATCACTCCGGCTGGCACCACGCGCCAATGGAATAGTGCAATAGGTACAAGGATAATCACATCCATCCTGCACTTTTAAAAAAGTACGCGTTCTATCGCCGATAGAATAAGATGCAATGAAATTATGGTTTACTTTTTCTATGTTTTGCTGATGAACCACCGCTTTTGGTTGCTTGGTCAAATCAGTAATATATTCTACAATTCTAAATTTTTCCGCTGCACCCAGAACCATATCCACCCCTTCAATCTCAGCAATTTCCTGTGGCTTGAGCTGAGCATAACACCCAACAATGGTGATAAAAGCATTTGGAGAATATTTTAAAGCTTCTTTAACTACTTTACGGCATTTTTTATCCGCATGCTCCGTAACAGAGCAAGTGTTGATCACATACACATCAGCCTGATCCTGAAATTCAACCACAGCATAACCTGCATCGGTAAATAAACGACCGATTGTGGAGGTTTCAGAAAAATTTAATTTACAACCTAATGTATAAAACGCGACCTTTTTCATTGAGCCTGCAAAGATAAGAAATAAGTTCGGAGTTGACAGAATGGATCCTGCTGAACTGATAAATTACAGTGAGATAACATTAGGTGATCAATTCGCAATTCTCAGCTATCACCATGCAATTGAAACGGAGCTATTTTTCCTGCCAGCGATAACTTTCCTGCTCAAAACCAGCCAAATCCAGCACCCTGCTGATCACTGTTCCGGCTACTTCTTCAATTGTTTTTGGTAAGCTATAGAAAGATGGATTCGCCGGACAAATAATTCCTCCTGCCTCTGTAACTGTTTTCATGTTATTTATATGAATCAAACTGAATGGTGTGTCTCTTACTACGGCAATCAGTTTTCTGCGTTCTTTTAAAACCACATCAGCCGCTCTTGAAATCAAATCGTTTGATATGCCATGTGCAATGCGACCTAATGTTCCCATGGAACAGGGCACAATAATCATGGTATCATACTTAGCTGAACCTGAGGCAAAGGGTGCATTAAAATCGTTTTTGCTGAAGAAAGTAAAATTGGTATAATCGGCATAGTTCTGGTTTCCCAATTCAAATTGCCAAACTTCTTTTGCGTTATCGCTCATTACCACACCAACAGCCTCAATTTGATCTTGAAGTTCTATCAATTTATCGAACAAAACTTTAGCATAAATTGATCCACTGGCACCAGTAACTGCAACAACAACTTTCTTCTTTATCATACCACAAACATACATTTTTAAATTCTCCAAAAAACAAAAAAGGGCCGAATACAAGTATTCGACCCTACATCTACCTATGAAAAACATACCCTCGAAAGGGTAAGAACAAATATATATATTTTTTCAAGAAAAGATAAAGTGGAAACGTTAAATTATGTAAAATTAAAGGATAGGGCTGAAAAAATAATTAACACACTGACTAACAGCTAAATAATTTTAAAAATTTCATTTTAAGATCGCTATTTTTTAATTTATTTAAACGAAATACTTTAAAAAAGTAATATAAATTCGACAATAATTAAATTATAAATGATGCTTATTGTATACCAGATCCAAGAATTATCAGACAATCACCTGATTTGATATTATTTAGTTATTAATTTAATGTTTACTAAATATTGTTTTTTATACCCAAAAAAATACAAATAGTGCTGCAAATTTTCAGAAATAAGATCATTCTAATGATGCAATAAATCATTAATGAAATGCTAACCTATGTAAGACCGTTTTACCGGGTTCAAAGATTTACAACAAGCAAATATTGGTCGCCTCTAAGCCTTTAAGTAACAATTGAATTTCGAAA
>NZ_NHOT01000015.1 GCF_002197755.1 Pedobacter sp. AJM
ATTGCAGCAACCAAAATGGATCTGGGAACTGACGTTAATTTTGGTTCTTTAACCCGTGATATGTTCAGCCACCTGAAGGAACAGGAAAATGTAAATCTTTATTTTAACCATGAAATCCGCGATCTGAAAAAAAATAAGGATGACAACTGGATCGTTAAGGTTAAAGATTTGGAAACCAATGATAGCCGTAAGCGCACGGCAAAATTTGTGTTCATCGGCGCTGGTGGAGGTTCCTTGCCTTTGTTGGAAAAATCAGGTATTCCGGAAGGAAAAGGCTTTGGCGGATTTCCGGTAAGTGGCCAGTGGTTAAAATGTACGAATGATGAAATTATAGCCAAACACCATGCAAAAGTATATGGAAAGGCAGCTGTAGGGGCGCCTCCAATGTCTGTTCCGCATTTAGACACCAGGATGATTAATGGCAAACAGGCATTACTCTTTGGGCCATATGCAGGTTTTTCTACAAAATTTCTGAAAAACGGCTCATTTCTTGACTTACCCAAATCAATCAAGTTTAACAATATCCGTCCGATGATTTCTGCGGGATTGCACAACATCGATTTAACAAAATATTTAATTGATCAGGTAAGACAATCTCCTGAAGACAGATTAGACGCATTAAAAGAATATTTACCTCAGGCTGAATTAAAGGACTGGGAATTGGAATATGCCGGACAAAGGGTTCAGGTGATTAAAAAAGACGCAAAAAAAGGCGGGGTACTGGAGTTTGGTACTGAAGTGGTCAGTGCTGCTGATGGTTCAATTGCAGCTTTATTGGGTGCATCACCTGGTGCCTCAACTGCAGTTTCCATTATGCTGGAATTACTGGCGCGTTGTTTTAAGGAAGACCTCGCTACAGATGAGTGGCAGGCCAAGATCAGAGATATGATCCCCACTTATGGTCAGGAATTATCAAATGATGCGGAACTTTGTAAAAAAACCAGGGAAAGAACTTCTAAAGTTTTGGAAATAGAAAATACCTGATTGGTTTCAGGATAGTACATAAAAAAGGGCGAAAATAATTTTCGCCCTTTTTTATGTTTGAACTATTAAGATGTGGTTTAGGCTGCAATAACTTCTGCAACTTCATCTGCAGAGATGTCACTGTGTGAGGCTTCTAAAACACATTCACTATTTTTTATCAATAAAATTTGTGGGGACTGGTGTGCCACCTGAAATACTTCTGCTATTGCATTGGAAATTTCGCGATAACTGATCAGATCCAAAAAGTAAAGTGTTGTATCTTCAGGAATCACGTCCCAGTTAAATTCAAAATTTCTTTTTGCCATCATCGAAATGGAGCAACGGGTACTGTGCTTAAAAATTAAGCTATAGCCTTCTGCACTTTTAATTTCGTTTAACTGATCCAGTGATGTTAAATTAACCCAAGTCATAGTAAATATTGTTTATAGGGATAACAGTTGCATGAAGGTAATGTTCTGCAAATGACCTAAAAATGAAAATTAATAAATGTGTTTGTATTTAGTTTCTTCTGCGTCTGCCTTCAGGATAAGAGCTGTATGCCGGGCAAAGTTTAGAAGAACAGGATTCTAAAATGGTAATGGTGCAAAACACCGCCAATAATAAGATGGCTACTTTTTTCATCAGATGGTTAATTTAATTCGCTAAGGTACAAATAGTTTGTGAAAGCACAAGGTTAAATGTTTGTCGCGAAATCAGCCATTTTGATTGCTGTGATGGCCGCTTCATCTCCTTTATTACCATGCTTTCCGCCTGCACGATCCTGAGCCTGCTCCAGGTTATTGGTGGTTAATACCCCAAAAATAACAGGTTTGCTATATTTGATACCGACATTGGTTACGCCCTGTGCTACGGCATCGCAAATAAAATCAAAATGCTTGGTATCACCCTGAATCACACAACCTAAACAAATCACGGCATCAATATCACTTCTTTTGCTTAATAATATTTCTGCTCCTCCGGTTAATTCAAAGCTTCCGGGAACGGGCAAAGAAATAATATTTTCTTCCTTCACACCATTTTCTATTAAGGTTTTTAAAGCACCATTGTATAAAGCACCGGTAATTTCAGCATTCCATTCGGCTACAATAATTCCAAATTTATAATTGGCACCATTGGGCACCGTGGTATGAGAGAAATCAGAAAGATTTTTAAGTTGTGTTGACATGGCGTAAAGATAAGGCTAAGCTTTGAATGTTGGAAACAGAAATGTTTAACAGTTGTAAGTTTTGATCAGGTTAATTGTATACCGCTGTAAGTTGCGCCTACGGGAATGATCTTGTTGCCAATCCAGATCTGGTTCCTGTCAAACTTTGTAATTTGATTTTTAGCTACGATGAATGCCCTGTGGCAACGGATGAACGCATTTTTAGGCAAAAGTTCTGCTAAATCGTTAATTGTGATTCTTGAACTTAACAATTTATCTTTCAAATGGATTTGCGTATAGTTTCCCGAAGCTTCCATGTAGAGAATATCAGTCAATTCTACTTTAATCTGTTCATAACCGTCTTTTATAAAAATATAACTGGCTTTGGCTTCTGTTGTCTGATTGCGAAGGTTATACAACTCGTTCGCCTTATTGCAGGCTTTTAAAAAACGGGAAAGTGAGAAGGGTTTGAGCAGGTAATCAACCGCATCCAGTTCAAAACTTTGTACCGCATGTTCGGTGTATGCCGTTGTGAAAATCACCATTGGTGGGTTACTTAAACTTTTCAGGAAATCAATACCACTGATGTCTGGCATTTTAATATCCAAAAAAATCAGGTCGACCTTATTTTCCTGCATGAAACTGATGGCCAGAAAAGCATCGGTAAACGTTTCTGACAACTCTAAAAACGGCACTTTCGCCGCATGGGATTTTACAATATCCAGCGCAATGGGTTCATCATCTATGGCAATAGCTATCATCCTTATGTATTCAAGGCAGCAATATAATTAAGATTAATCTAACTGTAAGGTTAAATGAACAAAAAACTCTTTGGCGCTTTCACGGATAATCAGTTCGTGTTTGCCATAATAAAGCATTGATAAACGCTGTTTCACATTTTCCAGTCCGATGCCACTTTTTAATTTTTCAGGATCATGATCTGCCTTGATGTAAATGCTGTTGCTTACATCGAAATACAGGGTGTTTTCTTTTGTCTGCAGGGTGATTTTGATATAGGAAGGCTGCTGCAGGCTGATTCCGTGTTTAAAAGCATTTTCTATGAAGGGAATCAGTAACATGGGGGTAATTTGAAAGTTATTCAGTTGTTCCTCAATATGGGTGTTAATGTTAATATCTGCTGACCGTGATGTTCTGAGCTGCTGTAAATCGATATAATTGTTCAGGTATTCCACCTCACGCATTAAGGAAATCTTATCCTGCATATTTTCATGCAGCATAAAGCGCATCATGTCTCCGAGTTTCTGAATTCCCTCGCCGGTTCGTTCTGCATTTTCCTGTAAGGCCGTACCAAATAAAGTGTTGAGGGCATTGAACAGAAAATGTGGATTAATCTGAGACTTTAAGAAGCTTAAACTGGCATCCGATTTTCCGAGTTCAGTTTTCAGCATTTGTATTTCTGTCTGCTTTTCAAACTTATTTTTATAAATATACCAGGCGGCTGGGGTAGTGATACAAACCAAACTGATCAATGTTAATATTAATGCCAGTGGAACTGCATTTCCGCCACCCATAAAACCGGCAAGTAAAAGAAGAAGTAACGGAATGATGAGGGCTGATAAGGCTACGTTTCCCCAAAAATAGCGTCCAAATCCCTTCATTTCCTTTCGAAGGTTAGGGATAATATGGTAAATGGAAAGAAAGGCCAGAATTACATTTACCGGTGGTGCAATGAGCCAGAATACTAAAATTTCGTTGTCAGATTTAGCTGATATCACTGCCATCAAAATCATTAAGGATATTAACCATATTTTGGCGGCCATAAATATTTCGGAAATAATGCTCTTTCCATAGCTTTTCAGAAACTGAATTTTATTGATGAGTGCCAGTCCCTGTTCATTAAAATAGGCATACACATTAAAAAGGAGGTAGAGAAAGAAAATGTAGGTAAAGGCCTCACCGAAAAAAAGACCATACCCATGATTTAAATCGTGAAATTCGATTAAACGATAGGCTTGCGAATAAGTATTGGCAACCATCCAGGTAATCACTGAAATAGCGGTAACAATAACTGATAAAATAACATTCAATGCGATGTTATTTTTTCGGGTTAACTGAGGCATAAAACAGAAATTAAAAAGCAGGAAACTGATGTATACAATGCTGATTTTGAATAACTCAGGAAGAAAGAAATTTTCTATTACAGAAAAATCAATCCCACTCTCTTCAAACCGGTAGCTGTTTCCAGAACCATAAGTAGTTTGTGAGCAAATACTGATTAGCGCCAGAATGTAAAGGGTGGTAGAAATCCAGAACTCCAGCTGGTTAATGTTTTTTGCTTTATCGGGTGGGGCAATTTCAGATAATACGTACATGTGATGCTAAATTATACTGCAATGCTACAAAGAGTTATTTATTTGTGATTTAAAATGTGATGGATGCATTAAAAAATGTGATGAACGGAAGATTTCTGCGTTTATGGATCTAAAGCATAAATAAGAATATTTCATTATCTTATTATCTTTGCGCAAATAATTCACTCATTAAATAATTCACTAATTCATTCATTTAATAATTAACCCATTCACTCACTCAATAATGATATGATCGTTTACGGAATCCCAAATTGCAATACAGTAAAAAAATCCCTCGACTGGTTAAAGAAAAATAAAATTGATTTCGAGTTTCACGACTTTAAGAAAAAAGGGATCACTGCAGAAAAGCTAAATGAATGGTGTGCTGTGTTCGGTTGGGAAACGGTGTTGAACCGCAAGGGCCTGACCTGGAAAAAACTCAATAAAGAAGAACAGGCCAATATCAATAACCAGGAGAAGGCCATTGCTTATCTTATTGAAAATACAAGTGCCATCAAGCGTCCCGTTATTGAAAAAGATGGGCAGGCGATATTAATATCTTTCGATGAAGCACTTTATGTTCAAACACTAACCTGACACATTTGTTGTATTGTTAAAGTTTGTTAAAAGCGGGCTTTAAAAAATTTACTCCATTACTTTTGATATATGTATAAGCTGATCATTTTTATTCTTCTTGCCCTGCCTGTTGGCGTTATTGCGCAAACCGTAACCACTGGTACTGTGTTCGATTACTCAAAGAAAACAATTTCTTTACCTGGTGTTTCCGTTCGCAACCTGAACAGCAAAAAAACGACCAGCACCAATAGGGAAGGTAAATACACTATTGCCGCTACCATTGGCGATTTGATAGAATTCTCGGCAGTGGGTTACCATACTGATACCTTATACTTAACCAATTTATTAAACAGAACCATTTACCTCCCTGTAAAATCTAACAGCCTGGCTGATGTGGATGTGAGAGGCGTAAGAATGAATAGTCAGATTACAGATGCCAAAGATCCGCTGGCAGAAAAATATACCTTATTGAGTACAGGCGGAAATCTGAACAGAAAAAGGATGACAGATAAAGTAGGGGGTTTAGGTCTGAACCTGGGTTACGGGAAGTACAAAAGGCAACAACGTAAAGAAGCTGAACTGGAAGAGAAAGATATGTATCAGGAAGAGATTGATGCAAATTTTAGTGAGAAGGCCATTACAGATTTAACTAAACTGCAGGGCGAAGACCTTAAAAGTTTTATGATCATTTATCGCCCGTCAATAGAACAGATAAAATCAGAAAGACCTTATCGTTATGATTATTATATCTCAAGAGCATTTGTTGCCTGGCAAAAATTAACTCCACAGCAGAAAAAATTACAGGATTTACCAAAATTAAAGGTCAATTAATAAAAGCCTGATTTCTTGCGGTAACATTATAAGCACATATGTAGTCGTATGTGCTTATTCTTTATATTTACAGCTTCTTTGCAACTTATTCACATGAAAATAACCAGACTAATCGCAATTTGCGCTTTTAGTTGTGCTTCGGCTTTACCTGCTTTTGCACAACAGGCTGCACCAGTATCCAATTATAATCCGGCAGATGCCTTTGGACCCCTGTTCTATACACAAAATGGAAATGAATTTCGTTCAGCCAATGGTGCGCCAGGAGTGAAGTACTGGCAAAACCGGGTAGATTATAACATCACCGCCAATTTAGATGAGGCACAAAACCTGGTTACAGGTTCTGTAACCTTAACCTACAAAAATAACAGTCCGGATCAGTTACCGTATTTATGGTTACAACTGGATCAGAATACATTTAAAGAAAATTCCCGTGGTAAACAAATTACGCCTGCCCGTAGCCGTTATGGTGCACAAGGTGAAAAGTTTGATGGCGGTTACCAGATTAAAGATGTAAGTGTATCCAAAAAATCAGGTGCGGTAAAGTTTACTTCATTAATTGAGGATACCAGGATGCAGATTCGCCTTGATCAACCTTTAGCGGCAAATGGCGATGTCATTACCATTAAAATTGATTATGCTTATGTTGTCCCGAAGGAAGGATCGGATAGAACGGGTCATTTAACGACTAAAAACGGTGAAATTTTTGCCATTGCGCAATGGTTCCCGCGGATGTGTGTGTATGATGATGTGCTGGGATGGAACACTTTACCTTACTGGGGTGGCGGTGAGTTTTATTGCGAATATGGGGATATTAACTTTGCCATTACAGCACCTGCCAGTCATATTGTAATGGGTTCGGGTGAGCTTTTAAATCCATCGGAGGTATTTACGCCAGAACAATTAAAAAGATGGAATGCAGCAAAAAACAGTGATGAAACGGTTCACATCCGTACAGAAGCAGAAGTTACTGATCCGAAATCTCGTCCGGAAAAAGATAAATTAACCTGGAAATATAAGATTATCAATGCACGTGATGCCGCATGGGCTTCATCAAAAGCCTTTGTTTTAGATGCGGCAAGGATTAATTTACCAAGTGGTAAAAAGGCACTGGCTGTTTCTGCACAACCTGTAGAAAGTAATGGCACAGATGCTTATGGAAGAGGTGTGGAGTATGTAAAAAGCACCATCGAACATTATTCTACCAAATGGTTTGAATATCCTTACCCCATGGCTGTTAACGTAGCTACAAACATTGGTGGGATGGAATATCCAGGCATTGTTTTCTGCGGATGGACTGCCAAAAAAGGCAGTGCATGGGGCGTGATTGACCATGAATTTGGCCATACCTGGTTCCCGATGATTGTTGGTTCAAACGAACGCAAATTCGGCTGGATGGATGAAGGTTTCAATACCTTTATCAATGGCATTTCATCAAAAAACTTTAATCATGGAGAATATGCCCAACGTGCTGCTAATATGAATGCCATTGGCAAACAGGTGATTGGTAACCCGAAATTTGAAAACATCATGTTAATGCCTGATGGGATGACTGAAGCGAATATTGGCATTAACCTATACGCCAAACCGGGATGGGGATTGAATATTTTAAGAAATGAAATTTTAGGCGAAGATCGTTTTGATTATGCCTTCCGCCAGTATATTAAAAACTGGGCCTTTAAACACCCTACACCGTATGATTTTTTCCGTTCAATGGAAAATGGGGCCGGCGAAGATTTAGCATGGTTCTGGAGAAGCTGGTTCTTAAATAACTGGAAAATGGACCAGGCCGTAAGTACCGTTCAGGAAGTTAAAACCACCGATGGAAAGCTTACCGGATATACCATTAAAGTGCTCAACCTCGAAAAAATGCCGATGCCTATTATTCTTCAGGTGAAAACAAAAAGTGGTAAAACCGATATAGTTAAAGTTCCGGTTGATGTATGGATGAAAAACACCAGCTGGCTGGTTCGTTATCCAACTACTGAAGAAATTGTTTCAGTTACTTTAGATCCGGATAAGGTTTTACCAGATAGTAATCCGGATAACAATACCTGGACGGCAGGATCAACCGGTGAATAGTGAAAGCACAGGATATACTGATGAGATATAGCCGTAAATAAACGGAATTTATATTTAAGCCCGGCCATTTGTTTGCCGGGTTTTTTTATGGCAATATTTCTACCATTTGATCCAATTAAATGAATAATTTAGTTTCTGAAATTTAATAATAATGGAAAATAACCACTTAGAAATAACGAATCCGGAAGGAATATATGATCCCCGTGCACATGCTTACTCGCATGTAGCTACCGTATCAGCCAAAGACATATTGGTTTTTGTAGCGGGGCAGGGTGGAAGTAGAATGGATGGCATCTTAAGTGATGATTTCAGAACACAGGTAAAGATCGTTTTTGAAAATATTGGGATTGCGCTCGCCAGTAAAGGTTTGAATATGCAGCATATTGCCAAACTGACTACACTGGTTGTAGACTATGACGATGAAAAACATCAGATCCTGATTGAAGAATCAACTAAAATCTGGCCAGACTTGAAATTTCCGGTGAATACCCTTATTCCGGTGGGCAGGTTAGCACTGGATGGGATGTTAATAGAAATTGATGCAACTGCTGTTAATGCTTAAATGATGGATAAATCAGCTGAACGAAAAAATGTTTACAAAGTTTATGATAAGATTGCGGATTGGTATTCAAAAAATCGATCTCCTTCGATAGGTGAAAAGAACTATCTGGATGAACTGATACAATTTCTGCCTTCAGAAGCTGAAGTTTTAGATTTAGGCTGCGGAAATGGTAAGCCCATCATGGAATATCTACTCCAATCAGGATTGAAAGTGACAGGTGTAGATGCCAGCGATAAAATGCTTGAACTGGCAAGAGCAAGTTTCCCTGCCGAAAATTTCATACTTGAGGATATGCGAAAACTTCAATTGGGTAGAAAGTTTAGTGCCATTATTGCCTGGCACAGTTTCTTTCATCTGCCTGCCGCAGATCAGCCTGATATGTTCAGGGTTTTTGCAGAGCACCTTCATGATAAAGGTATTTTGTTGTTCACTTCAGGAACAGAAAATGGTGAGGCCTGGGGCTTTATAGGAGGTGAGGATTTATTTCATGCCTCCCTGGATACATCAAGGTACGAATCCATTTTATTGGAAAATCATTTTAAAGTACTTAAATATCAGGTTAATGATCAAAGCTGCGGTGGAGCAAACGTCTGGATGGCACAATATTCTCCTGATTTGGGAGCTGATAAAGGTTAATTATTTTAGTTTACCTTTGTGCAAGGTATTAATCCATCTTACCAAATTCACCTTAACAACCACCTATGGCAGAAATACAAAAGAACAATCCCTTACACGGTATTACATTAGAAAAAATTGTAACGGATCTGCAGTTGCACTATGGCTGGGAGAAACTGGGTAACTTAATCAGGATCGATTGTTTTACCAACAACCAGAGCATTAAATCAAGTTTAAATTTCTTGCGTAGAATGCCCTGGGCACGTAAAAAAGTGGAAGATCTATATTTGACTACCTTTCATCAATAGAAATTTACTGGTCAAACTCTTTTTCCAAACCCTGCCTCAAATCAAACAGCAACCACTGTTTATTTTTGATATCAGCTTCTTTGTTTTTCAATAATTGTATAAAATCTTTTACTCCAATTTCTTCATTTCCATTTCCGTGAATCAGTACAATACTGCCGGCATTTGGCTGCTGCCCTTTGGCCAGCCAGGCATCGCTGCCAACCGGGATTAAGCCATAAGCTTCAATTTTATTCACGATGCGCTGATCGGATACCAAACCCGGAAACCGGAAAAATACGGAAGGTGTTAAGCCATTTTTCAGCATCAGTTTTTCATTTTCTAAAACTTCAACATCTAAATTCGTTCCCGGAGCCAATAAAAAGTTTTCTGCTAATGGCAGGGTATTTACGTCATGATGATAAGAGTGATTTACCCAGGTAATATCCAGCTCGTTTTTCTGCACCAGACTTTTCAGCCAGTTCAGATCATCCTGGTGTTTTAACATCCATTTCCCCGATACGGAAATGGCGATAGGTGCAGGTTGTTCTATTTTTTTAAATTCATCAAAAACCGACTGAAAGATAATACGATCCAGATTTTTATGTGAAGGACAAAGATCAATGGTAAGTGCAATCCCTTTTTCCTTAGGAATAGCATGGTCTATCCCTGCATTTTGCAATTGTAAGTCTTTTGTAGCTGCAGCCTGCAAGGATTTTATATATGGGCTGTTCTTAAATGTTGCCATTATTTCCGGCCCTTTTAAACTTCTGGTATTATAACTGCCAGCCAAATCCACTTTGGTATCCAGTGTTTCTGTATTGACCAGTAATAAATATTTTTGAGTTTTATTAACGAAACTTCTGATGGCTAGGTACTTATCAGTGCCTTTGACCGCAATAGAAAAATTAGCTTTATACTGTTTGATCTGATCAAAATTCTGTCCGAAACTATTGGTGCCAATGAATGGCATCATCATCAAAACAATGTATAGCGATCTGGATAATTTCATTATTCCTTATTTAAAATCTTTCTAATTTAGTCTAAAAATTTTATCTTTACCAAAGAAGGTCATGAACAAAGAAAAGGTAAAATTATGGTTTAAGCGTGTAGGCTTAATCGGTTTTTTATTCTTCCTGATTAAGGGATTGATCTGGCTTGTGGTATTTTATTTTATTGGCAAAAACGTTACTTAAAAGTAAAAAGCATATTCGCCAGAAAATTCCAGACAAATACAATTACAATTGCGAAGAATTTCGCCATATAAAAGTTTGTTCCATTCTTTCTCTGGTGAAAAAGGTAAATAATAAATGTATTTAAGCCTAACCCAATTAAGCTCACCACCAGAAATTTACTAAATTCAGTTCCCCAGTGTACATTTGTGCTTTGAAAGGTCCATACCCGGTTAATTAAATAGTTATTGGTTACTGCAAGGCTAAAGCCAATGGCATTAGCCACATATTTATTTACTTTGACTTTTTCTTTAAAAAGCCAGGTGGCACCAAAGTCGATGGCCATTCCTAGCAAGCCTGTCAGGCCGAATTTTATAATGCGAAAAAATACATCCATATTAATGCAGTTTAACAAGATAGAAATGTTCTAAAACCTGAGCGCGCGTTTTCGCATTTAAAAATTTACCTGTTAATTTGGTGATGTGAAAGTATTCAAAGGACTTTAAAACTTCAGCACCGTATTCACTTTTTAATTTTGTAAGTTCCACTTCTGGCACATAGATTACCAAATTCTGCTCATGTTTAATCTTGTCTAAATCCTCATAATTATGTAGATACTTCACTTCTCCAGGCGCATAAAAATCAAAAGAAAAAGCATCGATATAATTTAAAACAGCAGGTTTTGCAGTTGGATAATTTTTTTTTAGCCATTCACCGGCAATGCCTCCAGACTGGTATTTCAAAATTGCAGGGTAGAAGAAGATAAAAAGGAAAAGCATCAATTCTACCGAAACAAATGCACTTCTTGCCATAATAGTTTCTAATTTTATTCCTTTGAAAAAAAGAAAAGAACCTGCTAAAACTACCAGTAGCATCCCAATCATTAAATAAGGATAATCGAAGCCGTAAACTATGCTCAAAGCAGAAAGTAATGCAAAAACCAAAATGGCTAATACATTTTGCACATTAAAGAAAACCTTAAGGCTTTTACCTTCCAGCTTTCTTAAATATAATGCCGTTATGATCGAAAACTGTGGGAAGACAATTAATATATAATGCGGCAGCTGAAATTTGGATAAAGAAAAGATTAAAAAAGTAACGGCAGCACTTGCCCAGATCATAATGCTTTCAGGTGCTAAGTTAATGCGGTTTTTTTTCTTAAAAAGATTGATAACAGCTGTGTAGAATAATATTGACCAAGGCAGGAAAGCCCAAAGCGTGGTGTGCAGGAAGAACGAAATATCGCCTTTCCCTTTAATGGGGCCATTGTTAAAAAAACGGCCAAACTGACTGTCCCAGAAGAAAAATTTTAAGCCGGAAACCCCTGTTCTTTCAAAAACAATTTTTTCCGGATGGAGATCAAACTGGGTGTAAAGCGCATAAAGTTCCGGTGTGATGAAAACAAAAATCAATACAATTGCAATCCACCATTTTGGCTGCCACAATTGTTTGTATTGCTTAGTAAATAGCCAGTAGATAATAAAACCGGCAAAAACAGGAATCAGTACAAAAATACCCTTAATCAAAATGGCACAGGCAGCGAAAAATGAACCTGCAATCAGGTGCCAGAAAGAGCCCTGATGTGCTTTATGATAATGATAAATGGAAGCAAGGGTAAAGGTGGTAATATAAATCTCTGCCCTGACATCAAAAGTGGAGGTAATGATGTGAAGTGCACTCAAAAAAATTACTGCGGAAATTAAACCTGTTTTCTCATCGTAAATATCTTTGGCGAGTTTAAATAAATACCAGGCTCCTAGCAGGCCGAAAAGAAATGAAGGCAGTTTATAGGCAAAAGCTGATATGCCAAAAACTTTAAAAGATGTGGCGGTAATCCAGAAAGTTAAGTGTGGCTTATCCAGCCAGTCGGCACCCCGGCCATACAGGTTAAACCAGTCCTGAAACAGGATAATATTTTTCGACATGGAAGCGTATAATGCGCCGTCGGGTTCCATTACGCCTCCGAATAAAGCCGGTATGCTTGCCAGTGCAAGGAAAACGATCAGGAATTGATATAGTGTGGTATCCTTTAAATTCATTTTAATTCGAACAAATATGAGCAAAAAAAAGTCAAATTTCTTTAAGCTTTCCGATTAACAGCGGCAAAGCCCTATCTTTGAGGCATGACAAAGTTATCGGTTAACATCAATAAAATTGCTACACTTCGCAACAGCCGCGGGGGTAATAATCCTGATTTGGTTAAGGTGGCATTAGATTGTGAACGTTTCGGTGCCCAGGGGATTACAGTGCATCCCCGCCCGGATGAACGTCACATCAGGTACCAGGATGTATATGACTTGAAGGCTGTTATTGCCACTGAATTTAATATTGAAGGGAATTGCCGTGAAGATAAATTTGTAGACCTGGTTTTGGCCAACAAGCCTGCGCAGGTTACTTTGGTGCCAGATGCCGAAGGTCAGATTACTTCCAATCATGGTTGGGACACTCTTAAGCATCAGGACTATTTAAAAGAAATGGTTGCAGTTTTCCAAAAAGAAGGTATCAGGGTTTCCATCTTCGTAGATCCTGTAGTGGAAATGGTAGAAGGTGCCGTAGAAACTGGTACAGACCGCATAGAACTATATACAGAAGCTTATGCGCATAATTATTATGCAGATCGTGAGAAAGCGATTGTAAATTATATTGCTGCTGCCCATCATGCCAATCAATTAGGCCTGGGTATCAACGCTGGTCATGATTTAGATTTACATAACCTGCATTACTTCGCCCAAAGCATCCCTGGTTTACTAGAGGTATCCATTGGTCACGCTTTAATTAGCGATGCACTTTATTTGGGGCTGGAAACCACTGTTCAGAAATATTTGCAACAACTTTTATAGTTGAAAGTTAAAAGTATAAAGTCAAATTAATTTATTAGGCTTTCTACTTTAACTCTTCACGCTAAACTTTCAACTTCAATATGTTAAAAGGAATTATCCTTGTTTTTTTGGGTGCCTGTAGCTTTGGTATCCTCTCTACATTTGTTAAACTGGCTTACCACGAAGGCTATACTTTAGGAGACGTAACCGGTGCGCAGGCATTTTTTGGTGCGGTGATTTTATGGGTTTTATTTTTCATTCAAAGCAAGACATCAACATATCGGGCAAAAGAAATCAAAATCATTACGCCCTGGTGGAAAATGATCATGGCAGGAACCTGTACCGGACTTGTCAGTATTTTTTACTATCAGTGTGTTAAACTGGTTCCAAATTCTGTTGCCATCATTTTGCTGATGCAATTTATCTGGATGAGCATTTTGCTGGAGTTCCTGATTTTTAAGAAGAAGCCGTCAGGCTTGCAATTAGGTGCAGTTCTGCTGGTTTTAGGTGGAACAGTTCTGGCGAGTGGAATGCTAGAAACCAGTATTTCAGCATTAAACCTTAAAGGGATTGGTTTTGGTTTGTTGGCTGCCCTTTGTTATGCCGGCTTTTTAATGCTAAGCGGAAGAATCGGCAATGAATATCCAACATTGAAAAAAAGTGCCCTCATGATTACCGGGGCTTGTATATTGATATTTATTATTTTCCCGCCTGCATTTTTATTCAATGGTGCTTTAGCTGGCAGCCTGTTAAAGTGGGGGTTAATCATTTCCGTTTTCGGAACAGTTATTCCACCGCTGTTTTATGCCGAAGGTGTACCCAAAATCGGTACAGCACTAAGTTCAATATTAAGCGCAGCGGAGCTGCCGGTAGCAGTGATGATGGCTGGCTTTGTATTGCAGGAGCAGGTATCTTTTTTGCGATGGATGGGTGTGGCGATCATCTTATCGGCCATGATTTTGCCAAATCTGAAGTATTTGAAGCGTAAGGCGTAAGTTTTTAACCGCAAAGAATGGAGGATTAAAACGCAAATAGCGTAAAGTTGGGAGGCTGAAACAAATGATAACCACGGGGTAAACAGAGAAAAAAGGTACAGAGCACACCGGGGTATGGCGTGTAGTTCGTTTTTACTTTCTTTGCATTTAACTAGCTTGCGCTCTGTTTCCTCTGTGAAATCTCCGTGCCCTCTGTGGTTAAAATTGAAACGAAACAATGTGCACCCTTTGCGGTTAAACTAAAATTAAATACCTTTAAAAGCAAATGATACAACCATGAAAAAATTTACCGTTTATATATTATCGCTGATTATTATCGGTTTAGCCGGATGTAAAACCAAAGTTACCATTAATCAGGATGAGGCCGGGGAGGTGATTACAGAATATTTGAAAGCCAATCCAGAATATAAAACCATCCGTTTTAAATTTGGTGAGATAAAATTCAACAGTACCAACGATTTATTTGAACTTGGAAAATATAAGTCTTTAGCCAGTAAGGGATTAATTACTTTAAATTTAAAGCAGGCAAAAAAGAAATTTCTTTCAAAAGACAGCAGTTTTGTTTACCAGATTAACCTAACGGATAAAGCCAGTTCAATGGTGTTGAAACAAGATGCAGACCGGGCAACTGTGAAAGCTGTAGAATACGTTTTAGCAGATGAGAAGCCTGTTAATTTTGAACAGGTGAATTCCAGTACAGCGAAGGTTACCGTTTCGTTAAAAATGATAACCACTGATTTTGAGCCTTTTGATAAAGAAGCGAACAAGAACAGCAATTTTATCACCAAAACCTATAAATTAAAGCTGGATAAAGAAGAAGGCTGGCGCGTACAAAAATAAGTTTTTGTAAGAATGGCTAAAGGGGATTGTATTTTAACCGCTTAATTTTTATGCTTCAAAAACCAGGTTTTAAATTTTTTAAATAAATCTGTCTTTTTTGGTCTTGATTTACCATCATGTGTCAGTTCATGATCATAATGATGTTGTAAATCTTTTCCGTATTTTTTTTCTGCCGCGTTACCGGACTTTAATTCATCAATAAAACAAAGTACATTATCGTTTAAAGTACTGTTAAAAGAAACGGCAAAGTATTCGCTTCTTTTAACTGGTTTTTTATTCTGATTAATTTCATTGGCACCATTTTCAGCAAAATAATCAACATGATGAATCAGTGGATTTAGTTTTTTTAATCGCCTGGTTCCTTTACGTTCATTTCGCCAGGGATGCTCTTTTTTATATAGCTGTGCTAACAGGAAATCTTTTTTCCAAAGTGTAACCTGATGTGACATCAAGAAATCTGAAGCTTTATTGTCTATTGTAGCAATGTTGAAACCCTCCATAAACTGATCAGTTACTAAGGTTTTATATACACTGGCGCTATGAAGCTTGATCTGCTTACAGTCGTGCTGCTTTGCATAATCAAATAATTGCTTAAAAAAATCAGAATTTACCGGTTTGCTTAACCACATATCTTCCTGGAAATAAAGGATATATTCTTCTTCTAAGCTGTTTAATAAGGTAGTTAGCCGATCAGCCCATTCGCCTTGGCCCGACTTAATTTTCTTAAAGCCTGATATTGTTGCATCCTTAACTTCAGTGGCAAAATAATAATTACATGGAATCTTAAAATCCCAGTTTCTGGAGAAGAAGATGTCAAAGCCTGGGTAAAGAAATTCATATCGGTCACAGGTATGAACCAGTAAGGCAATATTATGGTGAGGTTCTGACATAAATAGATTTGTTGCCAAAGCTACTAAAAACCTGGATTTTGTCTATTATTTCACTACGAAAATATGACGATCCATATTATCTTTTGATACCTTAAAGTAGTTGCCTTTTTCTTACCTTTGCGGGAAATTTATTATTCATACCGCATGAGCTTAAATATCCATTACAAGGAAGATTTTCAAAATCGTCATATTGCACCTAATGAGGCAGATACAGCCGAAATGTTGCAAACTGTTGGCGTAAATTCTATTGATGAGCTGATTGAACAAACTGTTCCGGCAACGATTAGGTTAAAACAGCCTTTAAATTTGCCTGCAGCAAAGTCAGAAACGGAATATCTGGGTGCTTTAAAACAAACTTCATTACTAAACAAGGTTTTTAAAAGCTTTATCGGTCAGGGTTATTATGATACGATTACGCCAGGTGTAATTTTACGCAACGTTTTTGAAAATCCAGGATGGTATACACAATATACGCCCTATCAGGCAGAAATTGCACAAGGTCGTTTGCAGGCCCTGTTAAATTTCCAAACGATGGTGATTGATTTAACCGGAATGGAAATTGCCAATGCCTCACTTTTAGATGAAGGTACAGCTGCGGCTGAGGCGATGTTTATGCAATACAGTACACGTAAAAATCAGGCGGCTAAGAAATTCTTCGTTTCTGAATTACTTTTTGCGCAAACCATTGATATTTTAAAAACCCGTGCCAACCCTTACGGTATTGAATTGGTTATTGGCAGTCATCTGGATTTTGTAGCTACTGAAGATTTCTTCGGCGCAATTGTGCAGTATCCGGCAGGTAATGGTGAAGTTTTTGATTACAAAGATTTTGCATCAGCACTGCATAATCAAAATATTAAATTAACGGTTGCAGCTGATATTTTAAGCTTAACCTTATTAACGCCTCCGGGAGAATGGGGTGCTGATATTGTGGTCGGTACAACACAGCGTTTCGGTATTCCGATGGGTTTTGGTGGACCGCATGCGGCATTTTTCGCAACCAAAGAAGAATACAAGCGTTCAATCCCAGGCCGGATCATTGGTGTAACCATTGATAGCCACGGTGATTATGCTTTAAGGATGGCTTTGCAAACCCGCGAACAACACATCCGTAGAGACAAAGCAACTTCTAACATTTGTACCGCACAGGCATTATTAGCCATTATGGCTGGCTTTTATGCCGCTTACCATGGTCCGGAAGGTTTAAAAGCCATTGCAGAACGTACACATGGTTTGGCCGTTAGCTTGGCTTCAACATTAAAGGGCTTAGGTTTTGAACAATTAAATTCCGCTTATTTCGATACGATTCGTTTTGATTTAGGCGACTTAAAAGGTGGCATTCAATCTGGTTGTATCGATAACGAGATCAACTTAAATTATGATGGAAACATCGCTACCATTTCAGTTGATGAAACGACTACTTTTGAAGATGTGGTTTTAATGGCTAAAATCTTTGCTAAAGTTAAAGCCGTAGCGGCTGATCAGGTGGAAGTGGTTGAAAAAGTGGAAACGGTTATTCCTTCAGCTTTGCAGCGTACTTCGGCTTATCTAACGCACCGGATTTTCAACTCTTATCATTCAGAGCATGAAATGTTGCGTTATATCAAATCATTAGAAGCAAAAGATTTATCGCTTTGCCACTCCATGATTGCTTTGGGTAGCTGTACCATGAAATTGAATGCAACAGCAGAAATGATTCCGGTAACCTGGTCTCACTTCGGTCGTATTCATCCATTTGCACCGGCTGATCAGGTGTTGGGTTATTATTCCGTTTTTAACGAACTGGATAAATGGTTGAGTGAAATTACGGGTTTTGCAGCCATGAGTTTACAGCCAAATGCTGGTGCTCAGGGAGAGTATGCAGGTTTGATGGTCATTCGTGCTTATCACCATGATCGTGGAGATTTCCACCGTAATGTGGCTTTAATTCCTGCTTCTGCACACGGTACTAATCCAGCTTCTGCGGCAATGGCCGATATGAAAATTGTAGTGGTTAAATCTCTTGAAAATGGAAACATTGATGTGGAAGATTTAAAGGCGAAAGCTGAATTGCACAAGGATAACCTTTCGTGTCTGATGGTTACTTATCCATCAACTCACGGTGTATTTGAAGAAAGCATTATTGAAATCTGCGAAACCATCCATGCCAACGGCGGACAGGTTTACATGGATGGTGCAAATATGAATGCACAGGTTGGTTTAACCAGTCCGGCTAATATTGGTGCCGATGTTTGCCACTTGAATTTACACAAAACTTTCTGTATCCCTCACGGTGGCGGTGGTCCGGGTATGGGTCCAATCGGTGTGGCAAAACATTTGGTTCCTTATCTTCCGGGGCATGCTGTGGTTGATATTGATAAAGGAAAATCAATTTCTGCAGTATCATCGGCACCATGGGGCTCAGCTTCAATCCTGATTATCTCTCATGCTTATATTGCCATGATGGGATCAGAAGGCTTAACCAATGCTACGAAATACGCAATCTTAAACGCAAACTACATGAAAGCGCGTTTAGAGCAGCATTATCCGGTACTTTATTCAGGTGCTCAGGGACGTTGTGCACACGAGATGATTTTGGATTGCCGTTCATTCAAAGCTTTTGGAATTGAAGTAACCGATATTGCGAAACGTTTAATGGATTATGGTTTCCACGCACCAACCGTATCTTTCCCGGTTGCTGGAACCTTAATGGTGGAGCCTACTGAATCTGAACCTAAACATGAGTTAGACCGTTTTTGTGATGCTTTAATTGCGATCAAAAAAGAAATCGATCAGGTGGAAAACTTAACTTTTGATAAGGTTGATAACCCGTTGAAAAATGCACCGCATACGGTTGCTGTGATTACGGCGAATGAATGGGAACATGCTTACAGCCGTCAAACCGCTGCATTTCCATTGCCTTACGTGTTAGAGCGCAAGTTCTGGCCATCAGTTGGCCGCGTGAATGATAGCCATGGCGACCGCTCATTAATTTGTGCCTGTCCGCCGGTAGAGAGTTATCTGGAAGAAATCGTTCCTTAAAAAGGTTGAGGGTATAATGTCGGAAGGTTTAAGGTTTTTCCTTTCTAAAGCCTAATTCTTCCTGGCAAAAAGTACGAAGCAATCTTCATTAAATAAATTTATCTGCAAGTTTTGTGAAATCATTTTCACCAAGCTTGCAGATTTTTTTTGCTGCTACTCCTGTAAGGTTCAATTATTCGAATTAAAAGCTCCGAAATGCCATAATATCCCCGATGGATCGTGAAGAAAACATTCACTTCCCCAGTCTTCATTTCGGATGGAACTTAATTTTACATTTTCATATTTAGCTGGTAAATCTAATGCTGTGAGGTCATTATAAAATTGGTTTACATCTGCAACTTCCATAAAGATCATAGTGTTATCAACCCAATCTTTTACGTAAGCATTTTGCAAATAAAAAGCCAGGTCACCCATTTTAAAAACAGACATCCCATCGCCTAAAGCAGTTTCCTCAAATCCTAAATCCTTATAAAAATTTCTGGATGTTCCGAAATCTTTTGCGCCAATAAAAGGGCGCATTGATTTTACCTGTTTATTCATTTGGTCAATTTTAAATTAAAAACATTGTTATTTCCTGCAATGCAGTATCAATTATATTAATATCAATTGTAACCCAAGATTAAGAAATATCGTCTGATACCGCAAATAAAATCAAAATGAAAAAAATTCTTACGTTATTCATATTAACAGCCATTACTTTTAGCTTTAGTCAGGCACAAACTTTTGAATCTAAAGTAGATGGTTTACTTAACCAAATCTTTAAAGATAAAAACGGACCCGGCGGTGTATTTTTGGTCGCCAGAAATGGCAAATCCGTATACCAAAAAGCTTTCGGTAATGCCAATATTGAATTAGGTGTTAAAATGCAAACTCAAAACGTATTTCAGCTGGGATCAATGACCAAACAATTTACGGCCATAGCCATTTTAATGTTGGTTGAACAAGGGAAAATAGATTTGCAAAAACCCATTTCAGCGTATATTCCAGATTACCCTATGGGCGATCAGATTACAGTTCATCATTTGCTTACCCACACTTCGGGTATAAAGGATTTTACTAAAATGAAATCCCTCAATCAGATTGCACAACAAAATTTATCTCCAAAACAGATGGTCGATTTTTTTAAAAATGAGTCTGTGGATTTTAATCCAGGAGAAAAGTTTGAATATAATAATTCTGGTTATGTAATTCTCGGATATCTCATTGAACTGGTTTCTGGCGATACCTATGATAATTACCTCAATAAAAATATCTTCAAAAAAATTGGTATGAAGCATTCCCGTTATGCATCTGATGTGGCGATTATAAAAGACCGTGCTTATGGTTATCAGCAGAAAACATCGGGCTACGTGAATAAAACCGCTATTAGTTTTAGTATTCCATTTTCATCTGGTGCCTTAATGTCTACGGTTGATGATATGTTGCGCTGGCAAAATGCCTTAAACAGCCGGTTAATCCTTAAATCTGAAACCATCAAAAAAGCATTTTCGAAATATAAATTAAATAGTGGCGAAACATTTAATTATGGATACGGATGGCATTTAAAAGATATTAATGGCGTAGCTACCAGAGAACATGGAGGCAGTATTTTTGGATTTAAAACAATGGGGGTATATATTCCCGAACAGGATATTTATGTGCTCGGGTTAAGCAATTGTGATTGTAATTCGCCCACACAAGTGGTTAAAGATATTGCTACACTAGCATTAAATACATTCGGGAAAAATTAATTTCAATTGCATTAAACTACTGCAATAATCTGATGTCCATAGAATGATTTTAAATAAATCTATTACATTTGAAAAAGTTAACATAGGTCAATAATAAAGGATAAGCCTTCATTATATCTTTGTATCACAATTAAAAAAAACCAAACATGAAATTAAAAATCTCTTCAATCTTTTTGTTAGTGGCAGTAGTATCATTGTCAGCTTTTAAAAGCCCTGTTAAACCAGTAGCTTATACCGTTGATCCGGCAAAATCTACCATTACGTGGGTAGGTAAAAAGGTAACTGGTTCTCATAACGGAACAATCGCTTTACAATCAGGAACTTTAAATGTTGATGGTAAAAAAGTAACCGGCGGAACTTTCACCATTGATATGAACTCCATCAAAGATGCCGATGGTAGCGCTAAATTAGAAGGCCACTTGAAAGCCGATGATTTCTTCGGAACTGCAAAATTCCCAACTTCAACTTTCGTCATTACTAAAGTGGCTGGTTCTGGTGCTGCATTAACGGTTACAGGTAACTTAACAATCAAAGGAATTACTAAACCAGTAACTTTTCCTGCAACTGTAGCTGTAAATGCTGATGGAACAGTTTCAGCTTTAGCTGGTAAAATTTTAGTTGACAGAACTAAATATGATATCCGTTACGGTTCTAAATCATTTTTCGACAGCATCGGCGATAAAGCAATTGATGATAACTTCGAAATCGGTGTGAAATTAGTAGCTAAAAAATAATTTCGAAGCCTTCCTCAAAAAGGATAGTTTGTAAAAAAGATCGCGGCATTTGTCGGGATCTTTTTTAGTTTTCAGCTGATCGTTTTTTGCTTTGGGCTTTGGTCTTTAAGCTTTGGTTCCGCTTTCGGGTATAAATTCTATCTTATCCTAAACCCTCCGTCGAGCGCTTCCACAAAACCGGTTGCCTGTTCTTTGCTGTGGTAAAATAAACATTCCCAATTTTCGGCAGCAGCTCTTTTACCAAATGCTTTGCGTAGCTCCATTGCTTTTCTGCCATCGAAGTCATACTTGGCAATGAAATTTTTAATCAGTTCACCCGGTTCAGGCAAAACATCACCACCAAAAAATACCTTTTGATTTCCCTCCGTTAGTAAAAAAACCTGATGATTTGGGCAATGCGCCCCGGTAAGCTCATAGGCAATGGCTTCATCCAGGTTACCATCACCTTCTATAAATTTCAGTTGGGCATTGCGCTGAAGAAAATCAAAAATATCAGTATGGTAAGAACTGGAAGTACTGCTAAAAGCGGTTTCCCACTCTCCACGATTAATGACATATTCCGCATCTGGGAAACTCAATTCTGTTTTTCCATTTTCCTGTTGATGTACCATTCCTCCGGAGTGATCATAATGCAAATGCGACATTAAAACCTTGGTTACATCTGTCGGATCAAAGCCTGCATTCCGTATGTTTTTGTGTAAAATCAGTTCGCCATGGTCATCGCTAAAACCCAATCCGGTATCAAAAAGAACTAAATCATTGTTCAGTTCCACTAAAAAAGGCTGCACATTGATGAACAGTGAGGCTGGCCGGTCTTTAAAATTATGAACGGCAGCATCAAAAGGGATAAATTTTTTGGTAGCATCTACCGAATAGGTTCCTTCAAAAAGGGTGTGAACTTGCAAGGTAATGGAGATTTAAATTAAAAAAGTATATTTACTGTTCGGAGACAAATATAATGGAAAAAAGATGGGTGCTGACATCAAATTGTAATGATGACACGGTAAAGAAAATAGCAGAACAACTTAATATAGACAGGTCATTAGCGCAAGTTTTAGTTCAGCGAAACATTTGTGATTTTGATCAGGCCAAATATTTTTTCAGACCGGAACTGGCTCACCTTCACGATCCTTTCCTGATGAAAGATATGGATGTTGCCATTTGCAGGATTGAAAAGGCCTTTTCTACTCATGAGAAAATCCTTATTTACGGCGATTACGATGTAGATGGAACAACATCCGTAGCCCTGGCTTACAGCTTCTTTTCTCAGTTTACCGAAAATATTGAATATTATATTCCTGATCGTTACCTGGAGGGATATGGAATTTCTACCGCGGGGATTGACTATGCCCATGAAAATGGTTTTTCGCTCATCATTGCGCTGGATTGTGGGATTAAATCATTAGATAAAGTTGATTATGCGAACAGTTTGGGTATCAATTTTATCATTTGCGATCACCATTTACCCGGTGATGAAATCCCGGAAGCGGTTGCTGTTTTAGATCCGAAAAGAAGTGATTGTGCCTATCCTTTTAAAGAATTGGCCGGCTGCGGAATCGGTTTTAAACTTGCCCAGGCTTATGCGCAAAAGCATGATCTTCCTGCCGATACTTATCTCCGGTACCTGGATCTGGTCATGGTGAGTATTGCCGCAGACATTGTTCCGGTAATTGGAGAAAACAGGATACTGGCTTACTACGGATTAAAGAAACTGAATACTAATCCATGTGAAGGTTTAAGGGCGCTGATGGAAGTATCTGGGAAAAAGGAAAATTATACTATTACTGATGTGGTATTTACTTTAGGACCCAGGATCAATGCTGCCGGAAGGATAGACCATGCCAAACATGCAGTAGCCATGCTGTTGTGTGAGGCAGACAGCAATTCGCTGGAGCAAAGCGAATCCATCAACCTTAAAAATATAGAACGAAAAACGTACGATCAGGACATTACCCGTGAGGCACTTGACCTGATTGGGAGTAGCGATACATTGATTAACCGGAAAACCACGGTGGTATTTAATGAAAACTGGCATAAAGGTGTGATCGGAATTGTGGCTTCACGACTGACTGAAACGTATTATCGCCCCACTATTGTGCTAACCAAATCAAATGGGCATGTAGCAGGTTCCTGCCGTTCGGTTGTGGGCTTTGATCTGTACGAAGCTTTGAGTGGATGTGCAGATCTTCTGGATCAGTTTGGAGGTCATAAGTTTGCTGCAGGTTTAACCATGCAGGCCCATAATGTTGATGCCTTTGCAGATAAATTTGAAGAAATTGTCTCGGCTTCCATTACCGATGAATTGCTTACCCCAATGCTTAAGATTGATGCTGAAATTGAGTTGGCTCAGATTGATGGCAAGTTCTTCAGGGTTTTGGCACAAATGGGCCCATTCGGACCAGAAAATATGGCACCGGTTTTTGTTTCACATGGTGTTTATTTAGATCGAGCTGCAATGGCTGTCGGCGCAAATCATTTAAAAATTATCATAAAGCAACAAAATTCGCCTATTTTTGAATGCATTGCATTTGGACTGGCAGAATTTCAAAATCTTTTACAACCAAATATGCCGTTTTCTGTTTGTTATACCATAGAAGAAAATGTGTGGAGAGATAAGAAACGTATGCAGCTTAATGTTAAAGGGATAAAAGTTAATTAAACAAATAAAATCGTCATGCTGAACTTGATTCAGCACCTCCATTAAAAAGATCCTGAAATAAATTCAGGATGACGAGCAAGGAAAATATGATATTAAGAGCCGAAAATCTGGTTAAAAAATATAAACAGCGAACCGTTGTAAATGATGTTTCGTTTAGTGTAAGTCAGGGAGAAATTGTAGGCTTATTAGGGCCAAATGGGGCAGGTAAAACCACCTCATTTTACATGATTGTGGGGTTGATTAAACCAAATGAAGGGCGGATTTTTTTAGAGGAAGAAGATATTACGCAGGATGCCATGTACCGAAGAGCGCAAAAAGGTATTGGTTATTTAGCTCAGGAAGCATCGGTATTCAGAAAGCTTACGGTTGAAGATAATATTCTGGCTATTCTGGAAATGAGTAACCTGTCTAAGGAAGAACAAAAGGATAAGCTGGAAGAGTTGATTAATGAATTCAGTTTGCATAAAGTACGCAAAAACCGCGGTGATTTATTATCAGGCGGAGAGCGCAGAAGAACAGAAATTGCCCGTGCGCTGGCAGCAAATCCCAGCTTTATTCTGCTGGATGAACCTTTCGCTGGTGTAGACCCCATTGCGGTAGAAGAAATCCAGAGCATTGTGGCGAAACTTAAACATAAAAATATCGGTATTTTAATTACCGATCATAATGTGCAGGAAACACTTTCCATTACTGATCGGGCATATTTACTTTTCGAAGGTAAAATTCTTGAACAAGGTGTGCCGGAAGTGCTGGCAGAGAATGAAATGGTGCGAAAAGTATATCTGGGTTCAAACTTTGTACTGAAGCGTAAAAAATTCGACATATAATTACAAGGCATGGCAATTGTAAACTCAATTTTTACCTGGCTGATGAAAAAGCGGATCCACCAGATCGAACTTTTTATGAAATATCCTTATGATGTTCAGCAGGAGTGGTTTCACACCTTAATTGATAGTGCAGAAAATACAGAATGGGGCAAGATGTATGACTATAAAAGCATCCTCACCCCGCAACAATATCAGGAACGTGTTCCTATTCAGAATTATGATACCCTAAAGCCTTATATCGAAAGAATGCTGGCCGGCGAACAGAATATTTTATGGCCATCGGATATTAAATGGTTTGCCAAATCATCGGGTACCACCAGCGATAGAAGTAAATTTATTCCTGTTTCGAAAGAATCACTTGAAGAATGCCATTTTAAAGGCGGGAAAGACATGCTCTCCATTTATTGTAACAACCGGCCGGATAATCAAATGTTTACCGGCAAGGGTTTGGTGCTGGGCGGCAGCCACCAGGTCAATCAGCTTAACGAAGATTGTTTTTATGGTGATCTATCAGCAGTGCTGATTAAAAACCTGCCCATCTGGGCCGAATTTTACCGTACACCTGATATGTCTATCGCTTTAATGGATAATTATGAGGTAAAGATGGACCGCATGGCTGAAGCCACCATTCAGGAAAACGTAACCAGTATTTCAGGCGTACCTACCTGGACCATCGTTCTGGCCAAAAAGGTTTTGGAATTAACCGGCAAAAATAACCTGTTGGAAGTTTGGCCCAACCTTGAAGTGTATATCCACGGTGCGGTGAATTTCGCCCCATATCGCGAGCAGTTTAAACAACTTATTCCTTCAAATGACATGTATTATTTGGAAACTTATAATGCTTCTGAAGGCTTTTTCGGCATTCAGGATCAGGATAATTCTGATGAAATGCTGCTTATGCTTGATTATGGTATTTTCTATGAGTTTGTTCCAATGGAAAATATAGGCGAAGAAAATCCTAAAGCCTTATTGCTTGGTGAAGTAGAACTCCATAAAAATTATGCTATCGTGATTTCCACTAACGGCGGTTTGTGGCGTTACATGATTGGAGATACCATTCAGTTTACCTCACTTGCACCATATCGTATTAAAATTACCGGACGAACCAAACATTTTATCAATGCTTTTGGTGAAGAGGTGATTATTGATAATGCAGAGCAGGCTTTAACCAGGGCCTGCCTTGAAACCGGTGCTGAAATAAAAGATTATACCGCCGGGCCAATTTATTTTGAAGGCGAGAAAGCAGGCGGACATGAGTGGATTATAGAATTTGATAAACAGCCCGATGATTTCGAAAAGTTTATTGATGTGATGGATAATACCTTGCGTGAAGTCAATTCAGATTACGATGCCAAAAGATTTAAGGATATGGCCCTGTGTAGGCCAACGGTACACAATGCGCCAGCCAATACTTTTTACAACTGGTTAAAAGCCAGGGATAAACTGGGTGGGCAACATAAAGTTCCGCGCCTGGCTAACGAAAGGAAATACATAGATGATATTTTGATCATGATTAGTGCATCTGCAGCATAATAAAAATATTCGCAAACTGGATCTGCAGATTTTGAAAAACACCGTTTTCCCCCGGCATAGTTACGTGTTTAGGAAAAGTACTTGCCGCCAGTTTTTTAATCCGGTAGAGTGTTATGCGCCTGTAGAATAAAATGTTGACAATAATTAACCGCAATTGAAAATAAAAACATCAAGCTTTTGGATCGTTTTATCAAATACGCGGAAGATAATTATGATACTTTTGGCCGTTAATTTGTGAAGCATCTGTTATGAAGATGAACAGACAAAAAATATTGGATTTTTTCAGGAAATCTGAAAACAGGGCAACTTTAATCCTGAAAGATAAATCCAAGGCCAATACCACTATTAAAGATGCATTGGGGAAAGCTGTAACCAATAAGGGACAGCTGGATGGCGTTTGGGAAAAAATGGTATTGCTGTTCGCTGTGTCAAAAGATTATGTTAACGGGAATTATACCGAAATCCCTAAACGATCAATTGTAGCCATTTTAGGTGGATTGGTGTACTTTTTATCGCCAATAGACGTGGTGCCGGATTTTGTTCCTGTACTGGGTTTTATAGATGATATTTTTATATTAAACCTGGTTTATAAGCAGGTAGTCAAAGATCTTGAAAATTATAAAGTCTGGAAAGATGCTCAAATTGAATATATAGATGGTTCAACCGAAACATAGTTTTTTAGACTGGCTGAATCATCATCTTTTCGCTTGTCCGATTAAATCTCATTTTGGGTTTGATTGTCCCGGATGTGGTTTCCAGCGATCAGTTATTGCTTTGCTTAAAGGAAATTTAGCTGAATCCTTCAAATTTTATCCAGCTGCGATACCACTTATTTTATTAATTCTTTTTACCCTGCTTCATCTTAAAATAGATTTTAAAAGCGGTGCACAAATTATCAAAATCGCTTTTGCAGGTATTGCAATAATTATTTTTATCAATTACATTTATAAAATATACACTCATCAACTTATCAGCTAAAACGCATGTCAGAAGAGCAGGAAAAACCTCAGGAAAACCAACCCATTAATTTGGGTAAAAATGAAATACCGCAACCAAACCCTGTAAATACCGGGTTTACAACACCTCCGCCATTTCAGCAACCTCCACCATTTGGTCAGTTTGGCGGTGGAATGGGCATGGGGCAGCAAAATCTTCCAAATGCCACTGCTGCATTGGTATTGGGCATAATTGCCATTCCAGCCTGTTGCTTCTATGGTATTTTTGGTTTGATTTTTGGTATTATTGCCTGGATTTTAGGCGCGGGTGATGTTAAAAAATATCAGTTAAATCCAACTTTATATACCGAATCATCTTATAAAAATGCGAAAGCAGGTAAAATCTGCGGAATGATTGCCACTATATTAAGTGTATTATTTATCGCAATTGTAATTCTGGTTATTGTAGGTGCGATTGCAAATCCTTCTGCTTACGATAGTTTTTTCAAAGGAATTCATTAAGAGCTTACTAATTTTACCTTAAAAATATAAATCGGATGACACAAGCCATCCGATTTTGTTATTTTTGTATTGTCCAAATTGTAAATAAAAAACTCACGATAATGTATCCAGAATATTTAGTAGAACCAATGCGTAAGGAATTAACCAACGTTGGTTTTGAAGAATTAAAAAATGCAGCAGATGTAGACCAGGCAATAAAAGGTGAAGGAACTGTATTGGTGGTTGTAAATTCTGTATGTGGTTGCGCGGCAGCTAATGCCCGTCCGGCAGCTAGAGCAGCAGCAGCACATGAAAAGCACCCTAATAAATTGGTAACTGTTTTTGCAGGTATGGAAAAAGAAGCTGTAGATCAGGCAAGAAATTACATGATGCCTTTCCCTCCATCATCACCAGCTATGGCCCTTTTTAAAGATGGCAAATTGGTACATATGATTGAGCGTCATCAAATTGAAGGCAGACCAGCGCAAATGATTGCTGATAACCTGATTGGTGCTTTTGAGCAGTACTGCTAATAATTGATTGCACAGATTTTTGGATTACACCGATAGGTGATTCTTAAAGTTATATTGAAAAGGTGAATGGAAACATTTGCCTTTTTGCGGTTGTGGTGTTGATAAACTAACTGTTTTATTTTGCCACGGAAGCACTGAAACATGGAGGTTTAATGACAGATATACAAGGGGCGTCATTTCGAACGTAGTGGAGAAATCTTTTAAATTTTATTTCAAATAACTTGGTAAAAAGATCTCTGCATTTCGCGTTGCTCCGGTCGAGATGACGACCATTCTATTGGAGTCTGTTATTAGTAGCGAAGTCGAAGGATCTTCATTGTAGCGTGCTTGTTCCGTTGATTGAAAGTTTAGTTTTTCATAGGTCAGAGATTATTCATAATATATTTAAGATTTAAAAGGCATTCATGCTTGCGACGCAGTTCTTCACTGTATCCGATATCTATCGGATCAGAATGACAGAGAAGCAAAAATCTGTGTAATCAACTTAAATCCTCTAATCTGTGTTTACTAAAAATCTTTATTGAGCAATTTCTCCAGTTCTCCGAACGAAACGTTCATTCTTACTCTGCCTTGTTTGGCATATGAAATTTCTCCGGTTTCTTCAGAAATGATTACCGCAACGGCATCTGTTGTTTCGGAAACACCGATACCGGCACGATGTCTTAATCCAAACTGCGAAGGCAATTGGTCGTTATCTGTTAGCGGTAAAATACAACTGGCACTTTTAATTTTATTTTCTGAAATCACTACGGCACCATCATGCAAAGGACTGTTTTTTTGAAATATACTTTCTAGTAATCTTTTGGATATTTTGGCATCCACCACTTCGCAGCTGTTCGCGAAAAACTGCTCGTCATAGAACTTTACAAAAACAATTAAAGCACCCGTTCTGGTCTTTTTCATCGTTTTACAAGCATCAATAATCGGCTTAATGCGGGTCAGGTTATTTCTTTCAATTTCCTTTCGCCCAAACAAATAACCCCACCAGGCCTTGTTCTTCTGCAGGAATGCATTTTTTCCAATCAGTAACAAAAACCGCCTGATCTCGGGATGGAAGATAACGATTAAAGCAATGATGCCCACGCTCATGAATTTCTCGATGATAGTGGTTAGTAGCTCCATATGCAAACCTTTCACCACCCAGTAAAAAACAGTGATAATGAACATTCCCACGAGCAGATTTACAGCAAGTGTATTCCGAATCAGGGTATAAACATAATAGATTAAGAGTGCTACCAGCACAATATCTACCACATCGGTTACAGATACTTTAAGAAAATCGAAATCAAATCCTTTCATTAGTGGCAAGATAGCAAAACCGTTTTCAGTTTACAATTTTCAATTGATTTGACAATGTTATTTTAACCATTTAATCTGGCAATGAGTTCTATACATTCCATGGCCTCCTTCACATCATGAACACGCAGGATGCCAGCGCCTTTTTGTAAGGCAATCGTATTTAAAACAGTGGTTCCGTTTAGGGCTTCGGCAGCAGTGGTTTGAAGTGCTTTATAAATCATACCTTTCCGGGAGAAACCAACCAGTACCGGAAGCTTAAATATTTTGAAAGCATCCAGGTTTTGAAGCAATTCATAATTATGTTCGAGGGTTTTACCAAAGCCAAACCCGGGATCAATAATGACATCGTGGATATGAAGTGCCTTTAATGCTGCGATCTTTTGAGCCATATGATCAATTACATCCAGGGCTACATTTTGGTATGTTGGGTTTTGATGCATGTTTTGAGGCGTACCTTGCATGTGCATCATAATATAAGGCACTTGGAGCCTGGCCACCGTTTTGAACATGTGTTGATCTAAATCTCCGGCAGATATATCATTAATAACCTGTGCGCCTGCATGGATGGTTTCTTCGGCCACTTTTGCCCTAAAGGTATCAACTGAAATCACTACCTCCGGAAATTCTTTCACCAAACTTTCTATCACAGGAATCAAACGATCTGATTCTTCGGTTTCAGGGATATCAATGGCGCCCGGTCTGGACGAGTATCCGCCAATATCGATCAAGGTTGCACCCTCTTTTAAAAAGGCTTCAGTTTTTGTAAGCGCATCATCAATAGATTTTGTTCGGCTGTTGCTGTAAAAAGAATCGGGCGTAACATTTAAAATAGCCATTACTTTTGACGAGCTTAAATCCATTAACTTTCCCTTAATATTAATGCTTTGCTTAGGTTCGAAAAATTTTTTTTCTGACATGATAAGCCCTTCCGGGATTTGAGTTTCGCTATAAAAATGTATCTTTAGCTTTTGTTTTTCGCAACAAAAATACACTAAAACTTAATAAATACTGGCTTTGATACAAACAAATACCGCTGTAGAATTTGATGAAGTAATTGCAGTTTGCAGATCATTGTTCTTGAAAAAAACGAAAGATTATGGTACTGCCTGGCGTATCCTCAGGCCAAGTTCCATTACCGATCAGATTTTTATTAAGGCGCAGCGCATTCGTACGCTTGAAGAAAAAAAAGTAAGTAAGGTTGGTGAGGGAATTGTTTCGGAATATATCGGCATCATTAACTATTGTGTAATCGCCATGATGCAGCTTGAATTGAGTGAAAGCAATCCGCTCGAAATGCCATTTCAACAGGTTGAAAGTTTGTTTGAGGAAAAAATTACGGAAACAAGAGATTTAATGCTGGCTAAAAATCATGATTATGGCGAAGCTTGGCGCGACATGAGAGTGAGCTCATTAACCGATTTGATTCTAATGAAAATTTTCAGAGTCAAACAAATTGAGGATAACGATGGGGAGACATTAGCTTCAGAAGGGGTGAAAGCCAACTACCAGGACATGCTTAATTATTCAGTTTTTGCATTGATTAAACTGGGGGTTAAATAAAGTATTGATGAGCGCCATTATTTGTAAATTAAACATTTCATTGAAAATAAATAAATACGAATGAGAAATATATTGTTGAACTTTTCCCGTTTTTTTGTTGGCGCATTATTTATTTTCTCAGGATTAATCAAAGCAAATGATCCGCTGGGTTTTGGTTATAAACTTCAGGAGTATTTTGAAGTTTTTCATATGGATTTCCTTATTCCGGTGGCTACTGGTATGGCCATCCTGCTTTGTACACTTGAAATTGTATTGGGCGCATTGCTGATTCTGGGTTTCTGGAGTAAAAAGGTGGTCTGGGGTTTACTGCTGTTAATTATATTTTTTACGCTGCTTACATTCGTTTCGGCAGCATTTAAAGTGGTAACCAGTTGCGGCTGTTTTGGTGATGCCATTCCGCTTACACCTTGGCAGTCATTTGGTAAAGATTTAATTCTACTGGTGCTGATCATCATTATTTTCATCAGCAGGGATGCCATTCAGCCATTATTTAAAAAAGCGTCCAGCCAGCGGAACATGGCTGTTCTGGTAACATTGCTGTCTTTAGGCTTTGGCTTATATACCTACAATGTGCTTCCCGTAATTGATTTTCTGCCTTACAAAGTAGGCGCACATATTCCCTCGCTGATGGTTATTCCTCCGGGTGAAAAACCTGATGAATTTGAGATCATGTATCACCTCAAAAATAAGCAGACAAAAGAAGAGAAGGACATGAGTGATAAGGATTACCTTAAAACTGAAATCTGGAAAGACAACAACTGGGAAATTATAGGTGAGCCGGTAAAGCGTCTGGTTAAAAAAGGCTATGAACCGAAGATTAAAGATCTGGTTATCAGTGATGCCTCGGGTACAGATTATACGAAAGAAATTATTGAAAATCCTTACTACAGTTTGATTTTTGTTGCTTACGATCTGAAAAATACCAATGAAAATGCGATTGGGAAACTGAATGCCATTGCCATGAATGCCACACAGCAATTTAATATCCGTACGGTTCTGCTCACATCCAATGCAGCCCAGGAGGCAGAAGCTTTTGTGAAAAAGAATAACCTGTTTTCGGAAGTGTTTTATGCCGATGCAGTGCCTTTAAAAAGCATGGTACGGGCTAATCCGGGTGTTTTATTATTGAAAAATGGTGTGGTGATTAATAAATGGCATTTTCATAATGTACCTACCTTTGATCAGCTAAGCAGAAAATATTTTGATAAGCAATGATTGGATACGCCATAAAAAAAATACTTTATGGTTTACTGGTGATGGCCGGTGTAGTGCTGGTTGTTTTTGTGCTTTTTAATATTTTACCCGGTGATCCGGCCAGGATGACGATGGGACAACGGGCCGATATACAATCCTTAGAAGCTGTTCGTAAAGAATTTGGACTGGATAAATCAAAGCCAGTACAGTTTCTATTGTATATTAATGATCTCTCACCTGTAAGTGTGCTAGATAATGATAGTGCCAATAAGGCAAAGTATCATTTTGTGAAATTGATCAGCTTTGATCAAAAAGCATTGGCCTTAAAGTGGCCCTATCTGCGAAGTTCTTATCAAACTAAAAGAGATGTGACCGCAATTTTGTCTGAGACGGTGCCCAATACCTTCATACTTGCATTAACAGCGATGATATTTGCCACTGCAATAGGTGTTTTCTTAGGTGTGCTGTCAGCTGTTTATAAAGATTCGTGGATAGACAAGTCTGCAAATGCCTTTGCCATCCTCGGAATTTCTGCACCTTCATTCTTTGCGGGGATCATCATCGCCTGGATTTTTGGCTTCATGCTAAGCGATTATACCGGATTGAAAATGAGTGGGAGTTTATATTCTTATGATCCGTTTAATGGTGAAATTTTAACCCTAAAAAATTTGTGGTTACCGATGGTTACTTTAGGACTAAGGCCATTGGCGATCATTGTTCAGTTAACCAGAAGTGCCATGCTTGATGTTCTGGCGCAGGATTATATCCGCACGGCGAGAGCCAAAGGATTAAGTAGAAATGCCATCATTTATAAACATGCCTTAAAAAATGCGATGAATCCGGTAATCACGGCTATTTCTGGGTGGTTCGCCTCCCTGCTTGCAGGTTCTTTTTTTGTAGAATATATTTTTGGTTATAATGGACTGGGCAGAACTACTGTTACTGCGTTAGAAATGTCAGATTTCCCTGTAGTTATGGGCTCCATATTATTTATTGCTTTTGTATTTGTGGTGATTAATATTTTGGTCGACATACTTTATGCCTATGTTGATCCAAGGGTAAAACTAAGCTAGACATGACTGAGAAGGAAATTACCGATTATACCAAAGTTGCTGATCAATATATCATAGCGATTTTTAATCAGTCAACAGTGGCACAGCCCGAAGCAGCGCAATTGTTCAGCCATGTACTTAATGCACAGCATATCTGGGGAAAACGGATGTTGGGCCTCAGGCCGCTTTACGGGGTTTGGGAACTCCATTCGCAGGAGGATTTTAATAAAATCTCCGAGGAAAATTTTAAACTCATTTACCTGGCATTGAGTGAAACCACTTCAGATCAGGTTATTTATTATCATAATTCCAAAGGCATACGTTATGAAAACCGGGTAGATGAAATTCTATTGCATTTATTTAATCATTCTACTTATCATCGCGGACAGGTGGTTACCTTATTGAAGAAAGCCGGTTTTGAACCACCAGTAACTGATTACATCATATTAAAACGAGACCAATTATTGTAGGTCTATTGAAAGCGTAATATAAATGAAGATTTTTCTTATCGGGTATATGGGTTGTGGTAAAAGCACAAAAGCAAAACAGCTGGCGCAACGTTTAGGCTGTCCGGTTATTGATCTGGATACCGAAATTGTAAAAAAATCAGGAAAAACGATTGCTGAATTTTTTGCTGAATTTGGCGAAAGTGGCTTCAGGGATTATGAAAGCGACATGCTTAAAACATTTCCATATCCTGAAACCTGTGTGGTGGCAACAGGAGGAGGATTGCCATGCTTTTTTGACAATATGGATTGGATGAATGAAAATGGCACAACCGTTTATCTTCAGATGGAGCCGGCACAATTGGTCTCCCGGCTTCAAAACAGGCAAAAAAGACCTTTAATTAAGGATTTGGATGATGAACAACTGTTGGCATTCATTCAGCTGAAACTAGCAGAGCGGAATCCTTTTTATACCCAGGCCAAAATGATTATAAATGCTTTTGACCTGGATGCGGAAATCTTAGAAAGCGCCATAGTTGGCAAACTTTAGTCCGGAAGATTATCATCAATAATTTTAGCTGAAAGCAAGGCAAGGGGGATGCCGCCACCCGGATGCACACTGCCGCCGCAAAAGTAAAGTCCTTTAATTTTTGAACTGAAATTCGGGTGCCTTAAGAAGGCTGCGAACTGGCTGTTTGAACTGTTTCCATAAAGTGAACCCTGGTAAGACCCTGTTTTACTTTCAATGCTCCTGGGATCTAAAATCTGTTCACTGATAATGTCCTTCTCGATATTTCTGTTTAAAACCCGGCTGATTTTTTTAATAATATTCACCCTGGCAGCCTGAATTATAGAATCCCAGTTTTGTCCATTATTTGATGGAACATTAATCATCACAAACCAGTTTTCACTGTCGTTTGGCGATTCACCCCTCAGGTGTTTAGCACTGATATTGATGTAAACAGTAGGATCATCACTGATGGATTTATCTTTCCAGATTACATTAAACTCTGCTTGGTAATCTTTGGCAAAAAAGATATTGTGTAAACCCAGGTCACTATAGTTTCCATCCATGCCCCAGTAAAAAATCAAGGCAGAACTACTGCGCTCCTGATTGAGTAATTTTTTAGGCGGATCAATATTTTTAAGTAAATTTTTATAGGTAAACCAAATGTCGAGATTAGAAACTACCACCGCTGCTTTATAAGTTTTATCGTAAACCTTTATGCCCAGTACTTCAGGCTTTGCACCATCAGAGTAAAGAATTTCTTCAGCTTTCTGGTTATAATGGAATTTTATACCCAGTTCTTCTGCCAGTTTTACCAATGCCGTCACAATGCCATACATGCCGTTTTTAGGTAGAAAGGCACCAAAATGATATTCAAAATGAGGGATAACATTTAAAGTGGCAGGTGCCTGGTAGGGATCTGAGCCATTATATGTCGCATATCGGTTAAACAATTGTGCAATCCGTTCATCTTTGAAAAAGTGTTTATTGGCTTTGTTTTGTGTTCTGAAAGCATCAATCTGAAAAAAACTGAAAACCGATTTTAGCGTATCCCAATGCAGATAGCTTTTTATTTTGTGAAGGGTACGTTCTAAAAAAACCTGGTGTGTTACCTCGTAAATGGTTGCGCTTTTTTTAAGAAATCTGTTCACCTCTTCTGCTGTAGAATTGGTTTTAGCTTCTATTTCCTGCGCTAATAAATCAATGTCTGACTTTGCGTTCAACCTCAACCCATCTTCGTAGAAATAACGGCAAACTTCTTTCAGTTTAATGTAATCAAAATAATCTTTCGGATTTTTGCCTGCAAGCGTAAAAAGTTCATCAACATATTGTGGCATGGTGAACAAGCTCGGGCCGGTATCAAATCTAAAACCATTCATCCTGATTTCACCTAATTTACCTCCCGGTTTGGCATTGGCTTCAAAAACATCAACTTGATAGCCCTTTATGGCCAGGCGGATGGCGGAAGCAATTCCTGCAATTCCTGCTCCGATAACGATTGCTTTAGGCATGATGTTATTTTAATGCTGTTATATAAATAAGGGTTTGTTTCTCCATCTCCATACTTGCCACTTTAATGGCTGAACCTACTTTCGTAGTCTCCTTTTTTACCGGCAAGTTTTGAATAGTGGCTAAGGCATCTATGTACCATCTGCTCCAGACCTCCATAATATGTTTCTCTTCAGCTGCTGATTTTCCTTCTCCAATTGCTTTTTTACTCAGCTCAAATTCAGTTTTTAAACGGGCCAGTCCGTCGGTTTTTATTTGATTAATAACAGCATTGGCGGCATTTTCATCAGCAGAGATGAGACTATAGGCTGCTGTTAATGCACTAACGCCTACATTTTTCATTTCAGTGGGTGAAACCTTGTCCATTCTGTCATTGTCGGTATGGTAAAATACATCTGTAAAATGCCACATCAGTAATCCAGGGATTTTGTTTTGTAAAAATGGGGTGTGGTCACTGCCGCCTTCAAAAGGATTATAGTTAACCGTCCAGTTTGCGAATTTGCCCTGGGCCTTACAAATATCAAAAACGAAATCATTAAAATAATGTGGAAAAAGGTCTTTTTCCTTTACATCTCCGGCACCCCATTCAGTATGTTTGTCATTTCCCCTCGTCCAGATGGCAGAAGGATCAGGCATTTTTTCAATCAGAAATGAACCTCCTGTTTTTTTGGTATCCTCACCAACCATATCCAGGCTCATTCCCCATAAAATGCCCTTTGCCCTAACAGTATCCTCGGTAATGTATCTTTTTGTAGATACAATCTCATCACCCCATAAAAAAGTAAGTGTGCGTTGTGGTGCTATCTTCTTGGCCTGATACAATTCTGCAGTAAGCCTGGCCATTTCAGCCAGGGTTCCAACACCACTGGCATTATCGTTTGCACCTGGCTCCTGAACATGTGCACTAAAAACAAAACATTCATCGGGATTTACACTACCCTTTACATTGGCCACAATGGTTAGTTCTTCAGCAGGATAAATTTTAGTTTGAATATTGACTTTTAATTTTGTGATACCTTTTAGGCAAGCTGCCTTCAGCTTTTCTTTGGCAGCATAAGATAGGAGTAAAGTCCAGACTTCGCTGTTGGGCTTCATGCTGCTAAACTGAATGGAGGTTTGGTTAATTTCCGGCTGCGTGTATTTGGGCATCGAATAGCCTAACACACCAATCGCCCCAGCCTTAGTGGCAAGTGGTAATAATCTTGAAGGATGATTTTCTGAAAAAATGATCTTCCCTTTCAAATCCAGTTTTTCCATATCGGCAGGCTTGATGTCAGCTAAATAAAGCACCTCCGCCGTTACACCTCCTGCCGCTGTAGAAACACAATTAATGGGAATCATATTACGGTTGGTTTGGTAGGAAATTAAAGGAGTTGAATCGCCGATCAGATCAATGTTCGCTTGAACAGGCTCCCAGGTATTGTGCGTCATGGAACGCTTTTCAATGCGATAGGTTAAAGGAGCCTCCTGTTCATTTTGTTTCTGCTCAACAAAGCCGGCTTTTTTTAAAATGTTTTCTACATAATGGATGCTGGCATTGAATCCTGTATTGCCAGGTACCCTGAAATATTTTTCTACAAAGGCAGTGGTTTTATAAGCGTTATCTTCCTTAAATCCGGTTCGCGTTAATTTAAAGTATTCATCAGCCGGAGTTTGCGCATAACTGTTTATTGTTGTAAACAATAGGAAAAAAAGGATTTTTATCTTCATTGTGCCATTTAAAAACGAAAGATACTAAGAATATTCTTTCCTGATCAGCACAAGGTTTATCATGTGAAATGAATCTGTATGTTAAGATCGGTCAGTGGAAGTTTTAAATACTTCCATCAAAAAATATGGATGGCTAAATTTAAAGTAATGTTAATGTATATTTAACTTATACCGTTATGGTTTTCGGTATGAATTTTGTATAATTGTGTAAATAGAGAGGTTTTTTATCATGAGCAAAGAAATATTAGAGTTTTCTGTATTGGTTGATGAAAAATTTGACCTGAATTTTAACTGGTTAGATGGCTTTTGGGGCGTTGCATTTAAATTTTTCGGAAAATAATTTTTCATTACTGCATTTTTTCTGATACTGATTTTTTTATCAGGTTATTTCTTATTGCCTGAATTTTTCAAGTTCCTTTCCTCACTTTTATCTTTCAGCTTTGGTCTTATAGCTTTCTACTTTAGTCTTTCAGCTTTTAGCCTTATATTTGCCGGATAATGAGTAGAAGAAAACCTGGTACGGTAACCATCATTCCAAACGTACAAATTATAGATATTGCTGAAGAAGGAAAAGGCGTTGGCAAGGCTGATGAATTGGTCATTTTTGTAGACAAAGCCGTTCCAGGTGATGTTGTAGATGTTCGCTTAACAAAAAAGAAAAAGAATTTTGCTGAAGCCATTATTGAACAATTGCATGAAAAATCGACATTGCGAACAGATCCCTTCTGTCCTCATTTTGGAACTTGTGGTGGCTGTAAATGGCAACACATGGGTTATGATGCTCAGTTAAAATTTAAGCAAAAAAATGTAGAGGCTGCATTGCAACGGCTTGGTAAAATAGACACTTCTCAAGCTGAGCCTATTTTAGGATCGGTCAAAAACAGATACTACCGTAATAAATTAGAATTCACATTTTCAAATAAACGTTGGCTGGACCGCACTGATATTGACCGGGATGAAGATTTTGATATGAATGCCTTGGGTTTTCATGTTCCATTGCGTTTTGACAAAATATTGGATATTGAACATTGTTACCTGCAGGATGAACCTTCCAATTCTATCAGAAATGCTGTTCGGAAGTATGCTTTAGAGCATCAGTTATCATTCTATGATTTGCGCAATCATGAAGGCGTATTGCGTAACCTGATTATCCGTACATCATCAACAGGCGAGGTAATGGTTGCTGTTGTTTTTGCCTATCCGGAGCAGGACCAGGTAGGCGGCTTAATGGATTTTCTGAAAACAAGTTTTCCGCAGATTACTTCATTATTATACATTGTTAACCAGAAGAAAAACGATACCATATTTGACCAGGACGTTCATCTGTTTGCTGGGCGTGATCATATTTTTGAGGAAATGGATGGGATTCGCTTTAAAATAGGGGTGAAGTCTTTTTACCAAACCAATTCTGATCAGGCTTTTGAATTGTATAAAATTACCAGGGATTTTGCCGGATTTAAAGGTGATGAACTGGTGTATGACTTATATACGGGTGCCGGAACCATTGCCAATTTTGTGGCTAAAAATGTAAAGCAGGTAATTGGGGTTGAGTATGTGCCAACTGCTATTGAAGATGCTAAGTTTAATTCGGCATTAAATGGCATTGATAACACCATTTTTTACGCCGGAGATATGAAAGATATTTTAACTTCTGAGTTTATTGCCCTTCATGGTAAGCCAGATGTCGTAATTACTGATCCGCCAAGGGCAGGTATGCATGCTGATGTGGTACAAAGACTACTGGAAATGGAATCGGCAAAAATTGTCTATGTAAGCTGTAATGCAGCCACACAAGCCAGAGATCTGGAGTTGTTAAAGGATAAGTATGATGTGGCACGTATTAAGCCGGTAGACATGTTTCCACACACACAACACGTGGAAAATGTGGTTTTGTTAAAATTAAAAGGATAGCATTAGAGAATGATTGAATGTCGAAGGGATGAATTACTTATCGACATTCATTTTGTTACTCATTCAAAATACAAGATTAGGAATGGATAGAGAAGAATTATTAAATGCCACACCGGAGGATAGCGGGGCACCACAGAAAAAGCAGGAAAGTCCGTTGGTAAGCTTAGAGAAAGATCTGGCTTTTTATGCTGATGCAATTAAAGAAGTAGGTATCGAAATTATGGTGGAAGGTATTTCTGCCCATCCTATTTTTATTGCCCACCAGCACCAGGTGAGTATTGGTGAAATGATCTTAAATAAAGAAGAATTAAATACAGATTGGTCTATTCAAGCTTCTACTTTAGAAGAGTTTGTTGAAAAAGGAATCATCACTAAAGAAAAGAAAGAGCCCTTTTTAAAGGTTTATAAAAGACCTGAGGATTATATGTGTGTGTTTGTGATTGTACCTGAAGGCGCAAATTTCGTTTATTATCCCTACAATAAAGCTAAAAAGTAAATTATAGAATTAGTCTGCCAAATACGTTCCTGTTATTGGAATAGTTAGCTCAACGTTAGCCAAAAGAATAAGCCGCTTTGCATCCACAAAGCGGCGAATTTATCATTAACTAAACTAAAGTTCTTAATTAACATGATGAACATCTCCGCTTTTTGAGCTGGAAGTTTTATTCAACGCTGCATTTCCTTTGAAGCTTACATCGCCGCCACCACTTGCAGCCGCTTCCAATCCCTTATTTACATAAATAGCAACATCAGCGCCTCCGGATGCCTGTACTTTTGCATAATCAGTGATCAATTCGAAAGCGTCAATATCGCTGCCGCCACTGGATTGAATGCTCATGTTTGTTGCTTTGCCTTTAAGGTTGATATCACTGCCGCCACTGGATTGAATGGTAAGGTCAGTACTGATCAAATTTAATTTTAAATCTGATCCGCCAGATGCCCTGATGGCCAGGCTGTTTGTTTTAATTGGATTCTGTGTAAATACATCCGATCCGCCGGAAGCAGCAATTTCGTTTAATGTTTTATAGCTTACATAAGCCTTGATTACACGGTTTTTAAACATGCCACTCCAGCTGATGCCGTCTTTAAATTTGATGGCGATTTTATCTCCACGCTGCTCCACTATAATGTCTTCCAGGGTTTTACCATCGGATTTAATCACCACACTTTCGGTATTTCCCTGAGTGAGGTATAAATCAATTCCACTGCTTACGCCAATACTGTTATAATTTTTAACCGGGAAGTTTTTACTTTCCTGCGCCACGGCTACAGTAGCAGAAAATGCAAAAAATAAGATGGTAGATACTCTGATCAGGTTTTTCATAAATTTGTTTTTGGTTAGTCATTAGACGCACATAGAATAAAAACGTTGCAGACTGAAGAAATTATTTTTGAAATAGTTTGAATATCATCCTTAAAATTGTTCTTTTTGTATTCAATCCTTTTATAAAATGACATCACAAATCCTCATACTAAATAAGAAACAGATTCAGCAGAAGATCGATCGAATCGCGTATCAGATTCTGGAAGATAACTTAAATGAGAAAGAGGTGGTGCTTGCAGGTATTTGGGACCGTGGCTACAAATTAGCTGTTCGTTTGGAAAAGGTGCTGAAAAAGATTTCGGGTTTTAAGCTAACCCTTTTGCGCATCGATCTTCAGAAAGAAAGCAGTAAACTTATTGCCACTACCGATCTGGATGAAAGTCAATGGAAAAATAAGGTCATTATCATTGTGGATGATGTGTTAAACAGTGGAAAAACCCTGGCATACGGATTAGGTGTTTTCTTAAATACGCCGCATAAAAAAATTCGTACTGTTGTTCTGGTTGATCGAAGCCACAAGATTTTTCCTGTTGCAACTGATTTCGTTGGTTTAGAACTGGCTACCGTGTTAAAAGAGCATGTGGATGTAATTATGGATGTAGACGGTGAGGAAGACCGTGTTTATTTGAGTTAGTATCATGTAGTAAGTAATGAAGCTAACCTCTATAAAGCTATATTTTGATGAGTAATTAACTTCATATTGCTTTAATTTTCACCTATCAACAGGCTAAATTTGCAATTTACCTCATTTTTTTGCAATTTCCCGGCATGTACCTTCCACGAAAAAATACTTTCATTTATCGCTTTTTTTCGTGGTACATTTCATTTATTTTAAAGAAAGATTTTGCGGGCTTTAAATACAATAATCTTCAGCCTGATGACGATGCCTCCATTTTAATTCTGGCCAATCATTTCAGCTGGTGGGATGGTTTTTTCATTTTTCATATCAATAAGAAATTATTTAAAAAGCAGTTCCATGTTTTGGTTAATGCAGAAAATTATAACCAAGTTGGCTTCTTAAAGTATCTCGGGGCATTTGCTGCAGAAAGCAGTGGAAAAGATGTTCTGGGAATGCTGAATTATGCAGCTAAATTATTAGAGGATAAAAATAATCTGGTGCTTATCTTCCCTCAGGGTAAGTTACATTCTAATCATTTAAAAAATATCACTTTCGAAAAAGGAGTCATGCAAGTGATCAAATCCTGTCAGAAAAGATTCAATATCATTTTTGCAGCAACATTTATAGATTATTTTTCCAATCGGAAACCAACCGCGCAAACTTACCTGCAACGATGGGAAAGTGAAGAATACATGAGCTTGCAGTTGCTAAAAAGCGCCTACAATAAACATTATGATCAGTCGGCTGTTAAACAAACACAACTTACCGAATGACCATTTTTATCTATGCTGTTTTAATTTTTATGGTGATCCGGTTTTCAGTAACCGTTTTTAACTTTCTTTCCAACCCTAAGTTGCCAAGGGTGATAAAACATTATAATGATTTTGTTTCTATCCTGATTCCGGCACGTAATGAGGAAGAGGATATTATTCCGCTACTGGAATCGATTAAAAGCCAGGACTATAAAAATTTTGAAGTGATTGTGCTGGATGACAACAGTGATGATAAAACATTTGAGCTGGTTGATGCTTTTTCCTTAGAAAACCCACAATTCCGGATTGTGCGGGGAGATGAACTTCCTAAAGGCTGGCTGGGAAAGAACTATGCCTGCCATCAGCTCGCAGCATTGGCAAAAGGGGAATACCTGCTTTTTTTGGATGCTGATGAAGCAATTAAAAGTGGTTTTATCAATAGCCTGATTAACCGGATGAAGGTGGGCAACCTGGCCCTGATCAGTATATTTACCAATCAGGTCATGAAATCTGCAGGTGAATGGCTTACGGTTCCGTTAATGCATTTTATTTTATTAAATCTGTTACCTCTGAGGCTGGTGAAATTTTCCGGAAATCCGGCATTTTCGGCGGCAAGCGGACAGTGTATGTTTTTTAAAGCGGATCATTATAGGAAAAATCAGTGGCACGAAAGGGTTAGAAACAAAGTGGTAGAAGATGTAGAGATTATGAAAGCCGTAAAACTGGAAAAATTTAATGGAGAAGCTTTATTGGGCAATGGCTTGATATACTGCCGGATGTACAAAAACCTGAATGAAAGTTTAAATGGCTTCAGTAAAAATTTACTGGCAGGTTTTGGTAATAATGTGATTATCTTATTATTTTACCAGCTTTTGGTTACTGTAGGACCTTTGGTTTTATTATTAAACTTTAATATCTCTTTACTTGTATTACCATTGACATTAATTTTTTTAAGCAGAATAATGATTTCCTATTTATCAGGACAGCATGTTTTTATCAATTTGATACTGCATCCGTTTCAGATGTTTTTCTTCTTAATGATTTCATTTTTATCCATCATACAACATATATTTAAAACAGGCACATGGAAGGGCAGACCGATCAAAGCGATTTAAGGATTAAAAAGATTGCAGTTGGCGTGATCGCTATATTTCATTTGGTAGGGCTGGTTGGCTTTTTGATTCCGGCTACGCAACCCTACTTTATAAAGATGGTGCCTTTTCATTTATTGCTGATGTTTGCCATTATCGTTTTTACTTATAGTGGCAATGTGAAACGTCTGTCGTTATTTGTCTGCGGTGTTTTTTTGTGTGGCTGGTTGGTTGAAGTATTGGGCGTACATACAGGCAAAATTTTTGGAAGTTATTATTATGGTAGTACTTTGGGCTATAAAATTGCTGCCGTTCCAGTGTTAATGGGTATAAACTGGGTGATTTTGATATTTAGTATAGGCCAAATGATGAAAAGTTTCAAAATTCGAAATAGCATTTTAGCGTCACTAATCGGCGCATTTATGCTCATCACTTTTGATTTTTTTATGGAGCCAGTAGCCATGAAATTTGATTACTGGCACTGGGATTGGCATGAGATACCCATGCAAAATTATATGGCCTGGTTTATTGTATCTGTTATTTTATTGAAATTTTATTATGCGCTGGACCTTAAGCAGCAAAAATATATAGGTACCGCAATGTTTACCGCACAGTTAATCTTTTTTGTTGTCTTATACATGACAACCAGAACAAATATTTTTGCTTAATTTTGTAGTGCAATGAGTTATAACCTACAAGTCAATATAGATAAATCATCAGGTTTTTGCTTCGGTGTGGTTTACGCTATCGAAATGGCCGAAGATATTTTAGATAACGAAGGTTATTTATATTGCCTTGGCGATATTGTTCATAATGATGAAGAGGTTGAACGCTTAACCAAACGGGGATTAAAAATCATTGATCATGAGGTTTTACAAGGCTTAAGAAACGAGAAAGTTTTAATCAGGGCGCATGGCGAAGCACCATCAACTTATCAGCTGGCCCTTGAAAACAACCTTACACTGATCGATGCCTCATGTCCGGTGGTGCTAAAACTTCAGAATAGAATCAAAAATTCTCATGATGATGATGAGCAGATTTTGATTTTTGGTAAACATGGCCATGCAGAAGTGATTGGCTTGCAAGGGCAAACAGATGGTAAAGCCATCGTTTTTCAGGACCTGGCCGAACTTGATCATGTTGAACTTCCCTCAAAATTTACGTTATACAGCCAAACCACCAAAAGCACAGATAAGTTTTACCACATCAAAGATGAGCTATTGAGTCGCGGTTATGAGGTAAAAGCGAATGATACCATTTGCAGACAGGTATCTAACCGGTATCAGGAGCTGGAAAACTTTGTGAGCCATTATGATAAGATCATTTTTGTTTCAGGCAAGAAATCATCCAACGGAAAAGTGCTTTACGATGTATGTAAAAAATTCAATGATCAATCTCACTTCATTTCGAATATCGAAGAATTAGATTTAAGCTGGTTCGCAGAAAATGATAAGGTTGGAATCTGTGGTGCTACTTCCACACCAATGTGGCTGATGGAGAAAGTAAAGGCCCAGCTGGAACAATACTAAAATCCTCTCCGTATAACTTTTAGCTGCATTAACTGTTTATGTTGTACATTATAAACATTTAATATCATTCATTTGAAAAAGAATCATGCGTATGTTGGTGTTCTGATTGCGATAGCAGTGATTGCTTTATGGTTCACCTCTCTATTCTTCCTTTTGCATTGGAACTTCGCCTGGAGTAATCCACTGGTTTACCTGATGATTTTCGTTCAAATGCATCTCTATACCGGCCTGTTTATTACGGCTCATGATGCCATGCACGGCACCATCTCGCCAAATAAAACAGTCAATAATTTCATTGGTTACCTTTCCGTATTCCTCTACGCAGGCTTTTTCTATAATCGTTTATATACCAAACACCATAAACACCATCGCCACGTGCATACAACGGATGATCCTGACTTTGCGCCTCATGGTTTCTGGAAATGGTATTTTCGGTTTATGCTTAATTATGTAACAGTTATTCAACTCATCATTATGGCTGCAGCTTTTAATGTTTTACAGATTTGGTTTAAACAGCAAAACTTATTGCTTTTCTGGGTTTTACCATCACTGCTTAGTACTTTTCAATTATTTTATTTCGGCACTTACCAACCACATAAGGGAGATCATGAAAATGAATATCACTCCTCAACACTCCAAAAAAATCATCTACTTGCTTTTTTTACCTGTTATTTTTTTGGATATCATTTAGAACATCATCAAAAGCCAGCTACACCTTGGTGGCAATTGTATAAAACAAAAGGATAAATATTTCATTTTGTATCTCAATGCCTTTTCGAAAATCTTAACTATTCAATCTTTAAGATTCACCGCATTTATTAAATACTACTTTTTCTTGACCAAAAAGTGTCGGGCATCACATTTTAACAATAGGCATAAAACAATTAAAACGCGATATTTGCACCACAAAACATATTTTTATCAATGAGCAAAAAGGGAATTTTACTTGTAAATTTAGGAACACCTGATAGTCCGGCAACACCTGACGTTAGAAAATATCTTGATCAGTTTTTGATGGATGAGCGGGTAATTGATATTCCTAAATTGAACAGAACATTATTGGTAAAAGGAATTATTGTTCCCTTCCGAAGTCCTAAAACGGCTAAATTGTATAAAGAAATCTGGAATGAAAATGGCTCTCCATTGCTTTATTATAGCCGTTTACAGGCGCAGATGCTGCAGGAAAGATTGGGAGGTGAATATCATGTAGAACTGGCGATGCGTTATCAAAGCCCGTCAATCGCATCGGCATTGGCCAACTTAAAAGCGGGCCTGGTTGAAAGTATTCAGGTCATTCCGATGTTCCCGCAATATGCTTCTGCAAGTTCGGGCTCGGTCATGCAGTTGGTGATGGAACTGGTGAGTAAATGGCAAACAGTACCACCTATTTCTTTTGTAAATTCTTTCCATGATAATGAATTGATGATTCAGGTATTTGCCGAAAATGCCAGAAAGCATAACATTGAAGATTTTGATCATGTGCTTTTTAGTTTTCATGGATTACCGGAACGCCAGCTTTTAAAATGTGATCACACCGGAAGCTACTGTTTAAAAACAGCTGATTGCTGCCAGATGTTAAACGATACCAATAAATTTTGTTACTCTGCACAAGGACATGATACAGCACGATTAATTGCGAAGGAATTAAACTTAAGGAGAGATCAGTATACGGTTTGCTTTCAGTCGCGGTTAGGAAAAGAACCCTGGGTACAACCGTATACCACCGATGTATTGAAAAAACTGGCTGCAGAAGGTAAAAAGCGATTATTGGTTTTCAGTCCGGCATTTGTTGCCGATTGTTTGGAAACACTTTATGAAATAACCGTTGAATATCATGAAGAATTCAGGGCATTAGGTGGCGAACACGTACAATTGGTAGAAAGCTTAAATGATAGTCCGGTGTTTATTGAAGCATTGGCAGGTATGATAAAATAACTTTCTGAAATGGCGAAATTTATAATTTTAATGGGCGTTTCCGGGAGTGGAAAAACAGTGATCGGTAAAGCATTGGCGCCAGTAATTAATGCTGAATTCATAGATGGTGATAACCTGCACGCACAAAGAAATGTAGATAAAATGGCTGCGGGTATTCCCCTTACTGATGCCGACAGGCAAGATTGGCTTGAATTAATTGCTCAGGTAGGGCATAAGCATGTCGCAGCGGGAACAAATTGCATTATTGCCTGCTCTGCGCTTAAAAGAGCGTATCGTGATTTGTTAAGAAAAGACAATGATTCAATTTGTTTCGTATACCTGAAAGGTAGCTTTGAATTAATACACGAAAGAATTTCAAAAAGATCACATCAATATATGCCTTCCAGTTTATTGGAAAGTCAGTTTAATACTTTAGAAGAACCTGAAAATGATGAAAAAGATGTTTTTGTTGTTTCGATAGATCAGGAAATTCCAAGGATTGTTGATGAAATCGCAAAAGCAGAAATCATTTCGTAATCATTGAAATGATCTGATCTGTTGCACCCTTTTTACCTGCTACATATTGCTGTGCAGCCATCGCAGCATTGGTATTCTCTTTAAAATCATCAAAAGCAATGATTAGTTCATCAGCGGTGCTAATGCTTTTAGCCGCTTCTATAGCAATTAAATCCTTCGCTTCCTGAAATTTATCATACTTAGGACCAAAAATTACAGGCAAGCCAAAGGCAACGGCTTCTAAAGTGTTGTGAATGCCAGCACCGAAACCACCACCAATATAAGCTACTTTTCCATATTGATAAAGTGCAGACAGCATGCCGATATTATCGATGATTAAGATTTGAGATTGGAGATCTGAGATTTTAGATTGGCCAATATTCAGCTGAGCACTCAAAACTGAAAACCGTACACTACCAACCGGAAACTGTTTTTCTATACTTTCGATATGGCTGGCATGAATTTCATGCGGTGCGATGATGAATTTCCAATGGGGATAGCTTTCTGGTAAAACGGATAATAATTTTTCATCTTCAGGCCAGGTACTTCCACATATCAGCGTTGGCGAATCTCCGATAAATGCTTCAATTAAATCTAATTTTTTCGGTGTTTGAGCATTTTCAAAAACCCGGTCGAAACGTGTATCGCCACTAATAGTTACATTATTTATCCCTATTAATTTTAGTAAATCCTCACTTTCTTTATTTTGAACAAAGAAATAAGTAACTGCCGAAAGAATTTTCCGATAGAAGCCACCATACCATTTAAAAAATGCCTGTCCTGGTCTGAAGATTCCAGAAATTACATACAGCGGAATGCCTCTGCGATGAAGCTCCTTAAAATAAAAATGCCAGAATTCATATTTCGTGAAAATGGCCATCTCGGGGTTAATCGCATCCAGAAATTTTTTTGCATTCCCTCTGGTATCGATTGGGAGGTAAAAAACATCAGCCAGGGCATAATTTTTTCTGATTTCATATCCTGATGGCGAAAAAAACGTGACCACAATTTTTTTTGTGGGATATTTTTCTTTTAATTTTTCCAGTACCGTTCTTCCCTGCTCAAACTCTCCTAAAGATGCAAAATGAAACCAGATGTGTTTCTGACTGTTATCTATTCGCCCTGCGATTTGTTGATAAACACTTTTACGCCCGTGAATAAACAGTTTAGCCTTCGCATTAAAGTGTGAAAATATTCTGATTATTATTGAGTAAATCTGAATTCCGATGGTGTAAAGCAAAAGCATAAGTGTAATTTCATATCTTCGTGGCAAGATAAAACGAATATATTTAAAAAGCTTAAGAATATATGAAAATAGCCGTTATTGGTACCGGATACGTTGGTTTGGTTACTGGAACATGTTTAGCAGAAACAGGAAATGATGTGATCTGTGTAGATATAAATGAAAGTAAAGTAAAAAAAATGCAGGATGGAGAAGTGCCCATTTATGAGCCTGGACTGGACCTGTTGTTTCATAGAAATATAGAGCAGGGGAGGTTAACCTTTACCACTATTCTTGCTGATGCCGTGAAAGATGCACAAATTATCTTCATGGCTTTGCCTACGCCTCCGGGTGGGGACGGGGCGGCTGACCTTTCCTATATCTTGGGTGCAGCAAAAGATATTTCCAAACTGATTACAGAATATAAAGTTATCGTAAATAAATCTACCGTTCCGGTAGGTACAGCTGATCAGGTTAAAGCTGTTTTTCAGGCCAATACTTCCATTGAGGTTGATGTGGTTTCCAACCCGGAGTTTTTAAGGGAAGGTGTAGCTGTTGATGATTTCATGAAACCCGATCGTGTGGTTTTGGGTACTAAAAGTGAAAAGGCTAAAAAATTAATGGCTGAACTTTATGGCCCCTATGTTCGTCAGGGAAACCCGATTCTATTTATGGATGAGCGTTCTTCTGAATTAACAAAATATGCAGCAAATTCATTCCTGGCTACCAAAATTACCTTTATGAATGAGGTGGCAAACCTTTGTGAATTGGTGGGTGCCGATGTGGATGCAGTGAGGAAGGGGATTGGATCAGACGAGCGGATCGGTAAACGTTTTCTTTTTCCTGGCGTAGGCTATGGTGGCTCTTGTTTTCCCAAAGATGTTCAGGCTTTAGTGAAATCTTCTGATAATTATGCTTATGATTTCCAGATTTTGAAATCAGTTATGGAAGTAAACGAAAGGCAAAAAACCATCCTGGTAGATAAGGTACTGAAATATTATAAAAACGATATTAAAGGAAAGCATTTTGCCCTTTGGGGATTGGCATTTAAGCCTGAAACAGATGATATCCGCGAAGCGCCGGCTTTATATATCATCAATGCTTTAATTGAAAATGGTGCAACCGTTACGGTATTTGATCCTGAAGCGATGGAAAACGTAAAAGGTGTTATTGGCGATCTGGTAAAATATGCCAAAAACCAATATGAGGCTTTAGAAAATGCTGATGCATTGCTAATCGCTACAGAATGGTCGGTATTCCGGAATCCGGATTTTGAAAAAATAGATAAAGTCTTAAAAAATAAAGTAATCTTCGACGGTCGGAATTTGTATGATTTACAAAAAATGATCGATCTTGGTTACTATTATAACAGTATAGGCAGAAAATTGATAGATTAAGATGAGTCAGAAAAGAATTTTAATTACAGGTGCAGCCGGATTTTTAGGCTCTCATCTCTGTGATCGTTTTGTGAAAGAGCATTACCATGTTATTGGCATGGATAATCTGATTACAGGTGATCTGGCCAACATTGAGCACCTTTTCAAACTGGAAAACTTTGAATTTTACAATCATGATGTTTCCAAATTTGTACACGTTCCCGGAAAACTTGATTATATTCTTCATTTCGCTTCACCTGCGAGTCCGATAGATTATCTTAAAATCCCGATACAAACCTTAAAAGTTGGTTCATTAGGTACGCATAACTTATTGGGTCTGGCCAGAAATAAAGGGGCAAGAATGTTAATTGCTTCAACTTCTGAAGTATATGGAGATCCAAGTGTTAATCCTCAGCCAGAAGAATATTGGGGAAATGTAAATCCGGTTGGCCCTCGTGGCGTGTATGATGAAGCGAAACGTTTCCAGGAGGCCATTACTATGGCGTATCATACTTTTCATGGTGTAGAAACCAGAATTGTCAGAATTTTTAACACTTATGGGCCAAGAATGCGCCTAAACGATGGTCGTGTTTTACCTGCATTTATTGGTCAGGCTTTAAGAGGAGAAGATTTAACTGTTTTTGGTGATGGTACGCAAACCCGTTCATTCTGCTATGTAGACGATTTAATTGAAGGTATTTATCGTTTACTGATGAGTGAATACGCGCAGCCGGTGAATATTGGTAACCCGGATGAAATCACCATTAAACAATTCTGCGAAGAAATTATCAAGCTTACCAATACCTCACAAAAAATAGTTTACAGGGAGCTTCCTCAGGATGATCCCAAGCAAAGGCGGCCGGATATTACCAAGGCCCGGGAAATTTTAGGATGGGAGCCGAAGGTAGGTCGTGCAGAAGGTTTGAGAATTACTTATGAATATTTCAAATCATTGCCGGCAGAAGCCTTAGAGAAAATTGATCATAAAGATTTTACTACATTTAACCGTTAAGATGTCAAAAATATTAGTTACCGGTGGAACTGGATATATAGGTTCTCACACCGTTGTAGAATTACACAATGCAGGATACGAAGTTGTTATTGTCGATAACTTATCAAACTCGCATATTAAAATTTTAACCCTGCTACATGCCATTACAGGCAAGTGGTTTGATTTTAATGAAATCGACCTTCAGGATGAAAATGCGGTAAAGGAATTTGCAGCAACCCATTCAGATATCACAGGGATTATTCACTTCGCTGCATCAAAAGCGGTTGGTGAATCTGTTGAGCAACCTTTAAAATATTATAAGAATAATTTTTATGGCTTAATCAACCTGCTTACGTCATTTAACAGGAAGATTGATTTTGTGTTTTCTTCTTCCTGTACCGTTTATGGACAGCCTGATAGCCTACCGGTTACGGAGGCCGCTCCGGTAAAAAAGGCAGAGTCGCCATATGGCAACACCAAGCAAGTGGCAGAAGAAATTTTAGCTGAAACTGCAGCCGTAACGCCTGAATTGAATGTTATTGCATTGCGTTATTTTAACCCGGTAGGTGCACATGAAACCGCTTTGATAGGCGAATTGCCAAACGGTGTTCCGGCTAATTTAGTGCCCTTTATTACACAATCAGCCATTGGTAAGCGCGGACCGATTACGGTTTATGGTGATGATTACGACACTCCTGATGGTTCTGCTATCCGTGATTATATCCACGTGGTAGATCTGGCAAAAGCGCATGTAGCGGCAATTAAAAAACTGGAAAAGAAAGAAACTTCTTCCAATTATGACGTTTTCAATATTGGAACGGGTAAAGGATCTTCCGTTTTGGAAATTATTTCAGCCTTCGAAACGGTTAACGGAGAGAAATTAAATTATAACCTTGGCCCGAGGAGGGCTGGTGATGTTGTCCAGGTTTATGGTGATGTTACCAAATCGCATAAAGAACTGGGGTGGAAAGCTGAACTGGATATCAACGAAATGATGCGCTCTGCCTGGGAGTGGGAAAAATATATTAAGGCAAACCCTTTTTAAATGAAATTATCGGCGCACAAAGATTTAAAGAACGCAATAACAGATCTGCCTGTGAAGGAAAAAGACCGGCTGTTGTTGCGTTTAATTGCAAAAGACAAAGTGCTTACCGAACATCTTCATTATAAATTACTGGAAGATGAATCAGATCTGGAACACCGGAAAGAAAAAATTAAGGGTGATGTAGAAGAACAGGTGGCCGAATTAAAAAAGCTGAATGCTAAAGAAGCTTTGGTTAAAGTAAGGAAGATGATTACTACGGTAAATCATTTTTATAAGGTTACTAAAGATCCGATTGGAGAAGTTGAACTGAAAATTTTTATTTTAAACCTCGTACCTTTCGAGTATCGAAAATCAACACTTGGCTATCGGGATTACATGATTTTGTTTTCTGCATTTTATTTAAAAACGGTTGCAGTAACCATCAATAAATTTAAAAAATTGCATGAGGATTTGCAGTTTGATCTGAGTGAAAACTTAAATAACTTACTGCATAAGATCTATTCCTCCAAATTAGCGTCATCAGCTGAGGCATCAAATCTTCCCAAAGAAATAAATTAATACGGTGATGTTTGGATTATTCAAGAAAAAGAAAATAGTGCCTGAATTTAATTTCTCCACTATTGGTGTGGATATGCATTCGCATATTATTCCAGGGATAGATGACGGCGCACAAACTTTGCACGATGCTATTTTATTAGCTAAACGTTTCAAGGCACTCGGGTTCAGAAAACTAATTGCTACGCCTCACATTATGGCTGATTATTTCAGAAATACGCCCGATACCATTAACCGTGGTCTTGATATTTTAAGAAAAGGCCTTAGTGATGTTCAGCTCAATCTCGAAGTAGATGCAGCGGCAGAATACTACCTGGATGAGACACTGGAAAAGAAAGTTAAACAGAAGGAAGTGTTAACATTTGGAAAGGAATACCTGCTTTTTGAGCTTTCATACATCAATGCGCCACCAAATCTGTTTAGTTTTATCAAAATTATTCAGGATGCAGGGTATCAACCCGTATTGGCACACCCGGAGCGCTATCCGTATTTCAATCATTCAATTGAAAGCTTACATCAAATTAGAGAAACAGGTTGTCAGTTACAGATGAATTCTATTGCTTTAACCGGTTATTATGGATCAGGAGCAAAAAAAGCTGCAGAAGAAATGGTAGAGAATCACCTGGTGGATTTTATTGGCAGCGATATGCATCATCTGAAACACGCAGCAGCACTCGAGCAAAGTTTAAATACCCCTTTAATGCAAAGATTGCTCAGTCAGCACCAGCTAAATAATGTAATGATTTGAACCTGTTTAGTCTTTTTCTTTTACTCGTACCTCAAGGCTTCTACGGGATCTAAACGGGAGGCTTTCTTTGCCGGATAATACCCCGAAAGAATTCCTACGCCTACACACAATACAAAACCGCCGATAATAAATGTCCAGGGGATCAGAAATGCCCCGCCCATGGCCAATGAAATAATATTGCCCAGAATAATGCCTAAAAATATTCCCAAAGCTCCACCCATTAAACAAATTACTACCGCTTCAATTAAAAACTGACGGCGTATAACTTTAGGGTTAGCACCAATGGCCTTCCGGATTCCGATTTCTCTCGTGCGTTCAGTTACTGAAACCAGCATGATATTCATTAATCCGATTGAGGCACCAATAAGGGTAATAATTCCGATTGCGATGCCACCAACAGCAACAAAAGCCAGGTTTTCAAAGAGTGTCTGCGCAATGGCATCGCTTTTTGTAATTTCGAAGTTATTGGTTTCGTTAATTTTTACTTTCCTGATATTTCTGAATAGCGCGGTAGATTCTCCGATCACATTTTCCTGGTGGTTATTATCTGATACCATTACCGTAATCGTATATGATGGATTGGCATTTGCATTAATTTGCTTCGCTTTAAGTAAGGGTACATAAACAGCCCTGTCTCCGCTAAAACCCATACTGGATCCTTTTTTCTCCAATACTCCAATAATTTTAAAACGGTTATTGCCCACATTAATAAGCTTATCCATGGGGTCAGTATCTTTAAAAAGCCTGGTCACTACTTCGCCACCTACAATGCAAACATTACCTCCCATTTTTACTTCTGAGGCACCGAAGTTTCTCCCTTCAGAAAGATTTAATCCCTGGGATGCGAGACCATTTTCATCAATACCTTGTATATTGATATTGGGGTTGGTTTTCAGGTTACCGTATTTAATGGTAGAACCACTACTTGCAACCACACTTACTGCAACCGTTGCCGGAGCGTTTAAGCTATCTTTAAATTTAATGGCATCTTCATATCTGATTGATTTGAAAGGTTTGGGTCTTTTTCCATTCCCAATTCTGATCCCTGTACCCCGGTTTCTGATGGTAAATGAGTTTGCACCCATACTGCTAAAGGCATCTGTCATGCTTTTTTTTACAGCATCAAGTGTGGTGAGGATTCCAACCAGGGCCATTAATCCGATCGCAATTATCAAGGCGGTAAGCATGGTACGCAAACGATTACCCTTAATGGATTCTAATGCCAGTCTGATGTTTTCTCTGTAATTCATTATTGTAGTATAGGGTAGTGTATCGGGTATCAAGATTGGCATTAAAGCCTTAAACCCTATACCAATTACCTTAAACCCCTGTTGTAAAAATAAAAAAAGTCCCGATGTTTAGACAAGGGGACTATACTTTATGTTACAATAATATTTTTTTTATGCAGAGAAGCTTGTGCCGCAACCACAGGTACTGGTAGCATTAGGATTTACAAAGGTAAAGCCACGTGAGTTTAACCCATCCTGCCAGTCGATCATCATGCCCATTAAGTACATTTGATGGGCTTTGTTCATGAAAACTTTAATGCCGTCAATAAAAAACTCCTGGTCTCCCTCTTTTTTCTGGTCGAAGCCTAAAACATAGTTCATTCCGGCGCACCCACCACCTTCAACGCCTACACGCAAACCATAATCTTCGCCAATTTCCTGCTGATCTTTCAATTTATATAGTTCTTTAGAGGCTCCCTCAGAGAAAGTAACCGGTGCAAATGTGGTATCAACTGTTGTGCTCATATCTATTTAAATTTTATCTGTTACAAATATAAATAATAATGCACATTTTTGCTTTCAGCGGTTCGTTAAAATTACCGTAATTAAACAATACCTATGAATACCCAACAGATTTTATCAAACGTAGTGATCCTATTTGCCGGCATTTTTACTGCCCTGATGGCTGTGTATTACATTTTAAAAAGTGATATACAACGTTTTTTCAACTTAAAGGATATAGAACTAAATAAAGAAAGCAGGGCACATCTTTTGCCTTTGCGTTTGCAGGCACATGAGCGATTAATTATTTTTACTGATCGTATCAATCCGGCTAACCTATTGGTGCGTTTACATCAACAAGGGATTGGCATTTCGACACTTCAGGCAGGCATACTAAATGAAGTGAAATCTGAGTATCAACATAATATTACACAACAATTGTACGTGGATAGTGTTACCTGGAATGTCGTGCGTAAATTAAAGGATGATACCATTGGGATGATTAATAATGCTGTTAGTGGTTTGCCGGCAGATGCAAACGGAATAGAATTAAGCAAAGCAATTTTAACGCACATGGCAAGTATTGAGGAGAATCCTTATGATTTAACGATTGAATTGATTAAAAAAGATATACAAAGATTGTTTTAGCTGTAAAACTGTGGAGATGATTAGTTGGGAAGATGCATGGCAATTGAATATTCAGCATTTACCCTCATCAGGTATTAGAGATGGTTTTTATAGCTGAATAATCAGCCTGTTAGTCAATATAAAGAGAAAATGGTTGGCATTTGTTTTAAGCAAAGTTAATTAAGGAGATATTTTAAGGATATTCAATGCAAATCAAACACATCAATAGATCTGAACTGTTGTTCAACTAACCACCTTTTCAACCTCCCGCTATGAAACATACCACAACTTCCGGAATCGAGATTAAAGAATTATACCTTTCAGCTAAGCCTATGGAAGAAAAGCCTGGTGAATTTCCTTTTACCAGGGGTATTCAGAAGGATATGTATCGCGGGCGACTATGGACCATGCGTCAATATGCCGGTTTTTCCACTGCTGAAGAATCTAATAAAAGGTATCATTATTTGCTGGCGCAGGGAACCACAGGCTTATCTGTTGCTTTCGATCTCCCTACCCAGATTGGATACGATTCTGATCATGAAATGGCTGACGGTGAAGTAGGGAAGGTTGGTGTGGCCATTGATTCATTAAAAGATATGGAGATCCTTTTTGATGGCATACAGTTAAAAGATATCACCACCTCCATGACGATTAATGCAACGGCTTCCATTTTATTGGCCATGTACATTGCACTGGCAAAGAAACAAGGTGCTGATCTAAAGCAGATATCCGGTACCATTCAGAACGATATACTGAAAGAATATGCTGCCAGAGGGACCTATATTTATCCGCCGAAGCAATCTATGCGTTTAATTACTGATATTTTTGAATTCTGTAGTCAGGAGGTTCCAAAATGGAATACCATATCCATTTCAGGCTACCACATCCGTGAGGCGGGTTCTAATGCGGTGCAGGAGCTTGCCTTTACATTGGCGAATGGAAAAACTTATCTGAAATCTGCTATTGATAAAGGCTTGGATATTAATGTTTTTGCAAAGCGTCTGTCGTTTTTCTTTAATTGTCACAATAATTTTTTCGAGGAAATCGCTAAATTCAGGGCAGCCAGAAGGATGTGGGCAAAAATTACAAAGGGGCTTGGTGCTACAGATGAAAAGGCGCAGATGCTGCGTTTTCATACCCAAACCGGTGGTTCTACTTTAACAGCACAGCAGCCACTTAACAATGTTATCCGGGTAACCAATCAGGCCATGGCAGCTGTTTTAGGCGGTACACAATCCCTGCATACCAATGGTTATGATGAGGCCCTTTCTTTACCAACAGAGGCTGCGGCGAAAATAGCCCTACGTACACAGCAAATTATAGGTTTTGAAAGTGGTGTAACTGATACGGTAGACCCATTGGCTGGTTCTTTTTTTGTAGAAAATTTAACCGATGAAATAGAAGCAGCAGCCTGGAGATATATTGATAAAATTGATGCCATGGGTGGATCAGTTCCTGCCATTGAAAGTGATTATATGCAAAATGAAATTGCTCACGCGGCTTATGAATATCAAAAAGAAATTGAAACTGGTGAAAGGATTTCTGTTGGGGTAAATAAGTTTACCCAACCTGAGGAAGAATTCACAGAAGTATTTAAAATTGATGAGTCCATTAGAAAACTCCAGGCAGATAAGCTGAGTCATTTAAAAAACGTTCGCAACCGTATGGCTGTTGAGCAGGCATTAAGGTTATTAGAGGATGGCGCAAACGGGGATGCCAATCTGATGCCGCTGATTATTGATGCAGTAGAAAAGTATGCCACTCTCGGAGAAATTGCCGATGTCATGCGCAAAACTTTTGGTGAGTACAGGTAATACGACTGCAGATATTTTAGCAATAACTATTCAAATTATGGATTCCAAAATGCTCCATACCGTCCTTGTATTGGAAAAAACACATTGCTTAAAGTTCAGTAGATCTTAGGTAAATGCCCCTTGCTTTTATTCGGCCTAACTTAGTGCATTAATTATCAGTACATTGAATTTTGTGAAAGATAAAAACTACAAATCATCGCATAACTGAAAATAAAATGGCTTGGAATTTGCTCGTCTGAAATCAATATTTCGCAAAGAAAATATAATGTTCATTTAAAGCGAAATGTGGATAAAGCATGTTAGTAAATAGTTATCAACATAAAAAATTGAGGTTAACTATGCTACGGTATTACCTGTCAGTAGGTTACGATTTATTTCAGATTTTTGTTTAAAATGTTGATAATTTTCTCAATATTCGTAATCCCGAAACGGACCATCTGGTATAGTCAAATTGGTACTGGAAATCAACAAATTATATAAATTGCAATGGAAAAAACTTGTACTGAAGTGTGGAAGAACTGTCTTCAAATTATTAAGGATAACATCCCGACCCAAAGTTTCAAAACTTGGTTCGAGCCTATAACAGCCCTTAGATTAGAAGGTAAGGTTTTAACCATACAAGTGCCAAGTTTATTCTTTTATGAATGGCTTGAAGAACACTACGTAGGCTTGCTGCGTAAGACAGTAAAAAAACAACTTGGAGAAGACGGCAGACTGGAATATAATATCGTTGTTGATAAATCATCAAACAGTGGTAATCCTTATACTACAAATATGCCCTCAAATGGAAATGGTGCAGAAGCTAAAGTGCAGTCAATGCCCATTCCGGTTTCAATTAACAAGGACATTAAAAATCCTTTTATTATCCCTGGATTAAAAAAATTAAATGTTGATCCACAATTAAACGCTAATTACACTTTTGAAAATTATATAGAAGGAGATTGCAACCGTTTGGCACGATCTGCTGGTTACGCTGTAGCTGCTAAACCCGGAGGGACTTCATTTAACCCGTTAATGATTTATGGCGGCGTAGGTTTAGGTAAAACGCACTTGGCACAGGCAATTGGTAATGAAATAAAACGCAGCATGCCAGATAAACTGGTCATTTATGTAAGCTGTGAAAAATTCTGCCAGCAGTTTGTAGACTCATTAAAAAATAATACGATTAATGATTTTGTTAACTTTTACCAGGCGATGGATGTGATCATCATGGATGATGTGCATAACTTTGCCGGTAAAGAAAAAACTCAGGATATTTTCTTCCATATTTTCAACCATCTGCACCAATCAGGTAAACAGGTTATCTTAACATCTGATAAAGCACCTAAGGATTTGGCAGGTTTGGAAGAACGTTTATTAAGTCGTTTTAAATGGGGCTTATCTGCCGATTTACAAATCCCTGATCTGGAGACGCGTATTGCGATCTTAAGAAAGAAAATGTATGCAGATGGTATTGAGTTGCCAGGTGAAGTAGTAGAATACGTAGCACACAATATTGATAATAATGTTCGTGAGCTGGAAGGAGCGATGGTTTCCTTACTGGCACAGGCTACTTTAAATAAGAAAGAGATCGATTTAGCGTTAGCTAAGCAGATGTTAAAGAATTTTATTAAAAATACTACGAAAGAAATTTCGATGGAGTATATTCAGAAGTTGGTGTGTGAGTATTTTGAAGTTCCGGTTGATATGGTAAAATCTCAAACCCGTAAACGCGAAATTGTACAGGCACGTCAAATTTCGATGTATCTGTCTAAAAGTCATACCAAATCTTCATTGAAAACCATAGGTGCTTTCTTCGGTGGTCGTGATCACAGTACCGTAATCTATGCTTGTCAAACTGTTGAGGATTTAATCGATACAGATAAGAAATTTAAAGCTTATGTACACGATATTCAAAAGAAATTGAAAATGAGCTAAGCGCGGTTTAAGGCAGAAGTTTAAAACGTTGGTTTTTGCGTGGTTCCATCAAAATAAAAGTCCTGATTTGAAACTCAAATCAGGACTTTTATTTTTAATATTTAGTCGGTTGAATTCGCTTTTATTCGTATGTCAGGTGGCATCATGTAAAACTAATCTTGAAGCATGCTTTCAATTTCAGCTAAACCATAATGTAATGCTGCAACGTGAATACACTGGGCAATTCTATTCTCCTTCAGCAGTTGTTTCACTTCATCTATAGTATACTCTTCTACATTCAGGATTTCATGCTCATCCAGATGTTGTTCATGTGTTTTAATTCCGCCAGTAAGCAAATAAGTAAAGGTTCTATTATTTGCCGTAGCCGGATTAGGATAAAGTTCAGCAATAAGTTTACAGGTTTTAAAAGTGTATCCTGTTTCCTCCATCAACTCTCTTTTAACTCCTGCCTCCGGACCCTCGTCGCCATCAATTACACCACCCGGAACTTCAAGCGATACAATGTCTGCGCCATGACGATATTGACGCACCATAATCATTTTTCCTTCATTTGTTAAAGCGATGGCAGTAGCCCAATCGGGATATTCTAAAACAAAATAGTCATCTTTAACCGTTCCGTTTGGCAACTGCACTTCATCTACCCGTAATGTAGCCCACTTCTCTCTCACTAAATATTTAGAGGCAAGTTTTTGCCACTTTTCAATCCTGGTCATAAATCGTTATTCAAAATGGTATATCAGATATATTGCTGTATCGTTTTCTGGCGATGTAAATTCACCAAATGTACAATCTTATGCTCATCTGCTAAATACTGATAAACCAAATTCAGTTTGGGCGCAATAACCTGATTCCTTTCGGTACTGATTCCCAGTTCATAGTAAAGAAACTCACTTAAAGAATCTAATTTCTCAGCAGGTAAATTGCATTTATGTAACCAGTTTTCAAAAGTAGTCCTGTCTTCACTTTCCAATATATCGACTGGTAAAGTAAAGCCGTTCTCCATTGTTTCATTGAACAGCTCTTCAGCATCTTTTAATTTGCCTTCCAGTTTTAAGCCCATTATTTTAGCTAAAACCTCAGCAAGTTTCTGAATTTCTGCTGTGATTAAGTCTTTCCTGTACATGGTAGGTTCTTGTTTTTATTTAAAATGCCTTTGTAACATCAAAAGCATGGAACATTCCAACATAAAGTCTAAAGTCTAAAGTCTAAAGTCTAAAGTCTAAAGTCTAAAGTCTACCAGCTTCCGCTGGATCCGCCTCCGCCGAAACTTCCTCCTCCAAAACCACCAAATCCACCACCACCGGAAGATCCTCCGCCAAAACCGCCGCTGCTGCCCCAGCCACTGTTTCCACCTCTGCCGCCAGCACTTCCAAAAAGCATTCCCCAGAATAATGCATTCGACGCACCACGTCCGCCAATGACACTTCCGCCACCACCACCGCCTTTGCGCATGATGATGATGATAATAACCACGATGAAGATCACGATAAAGATACTTCCCGCACCTCCTTTTTTTGACGATGAAGCTTTAGGGCTATCATTTTTATATTCTCCTCTGGTATATTTAATAATCGATGTTGTACCCGCATCTAGTCCGGCATAATAGTTTCCGGCTTTAAAATTTGGCTTGATGTCATTATCTATAATACGTTTGGCATAAATATCCGGTAGTGCACCTTCCACTCCATACCCCGTCTGGATCGAAATTTTTCTGTCTCCAACGGCCACAACGATCATGATGCCATTATTTTTACCTTGTTGACCTACACCCCATTTTCGGCCTAATTCTACAGCATACTCATTGATATCATAATCGCCAATAGATTTTAAAATAGCAACCGCAATTTGTGTGGAAGAAGAATCATTGAAAGTGACAAGCTTTGTTTCCAATGCCTGTTTTTGATCGGCAGATAGTACATTGGCATAATCATTCACCAGGGTATTGGGTTTCTCCGGAAAATTTTGTGCAAAACCAAATGTGAATAAGCAACAGCATAACGATAAAAGGAATAATTTTTTCATTGCTTATTTGTTTTCGGGTTTATCCATAAATACAATATCATTAGGCAATTCGTTAATGTCTCCTTTTTGAGGAGGAAAAAACAAGGCTAGCTTTTCTCCAGCCAATGCCACTCCTGCAATAATTCCATCGGCGAGATTACCTTTAGCAAAGTGAGCTGTCATGGCGATCTTGGTGGTTTCCCAGAAATCTTCAGGTACAACTTTGTTAATTCCCGAATCACCAATAATGGCAAATTTATGATCGGCATGGGCAAGATAAATTAAAACACCATTTCTTAGAGATGTTTTATCCATGTTTAGTTTAGCAAAATACGCTGTGGCTTTTTCATAAGGATCACCTTCACAGTGTTTATCAATGGCAATTCTTAATTCACCCGAGGTTGCTTTCTCTGCATCTGAAATGGCCTGAGCTATTTTATCTTGTTCAATATCTGAAAATAACGACATGATTCTGTTTTAATTGAAGTAAAAAGGGTAGTATGTATTTAGGAATTAAACACACACTACCCTGAAATATTTTAGTCTGATTTTAAAATTCTACTTTAGGTGCATTTTTTGCAGTGGCATCTGCTTCAAAATATCCTTTGGGTTTAAAGCCAAACATTCCTGAAGTTAAATTTGTAGGGAATGACCTGATTTTTCCGTTATATTCTTGTACCGCATCGTTAAAATCTTTTCTGGCAACAGTAATTCTGTTTTCAGTGCTTTCCAGCTGAGCAGATAAATCACTGAATTGCTGTGTTGCTCTTAATTCAGGATAGGCCTCTGTAATCGATAATAATTTACCTAAGGCCTGGCTTAATTGCCCTTGTGCGGCCTGATATTTCTGAATGTTTTCTGGCGTTAAATCATCCGCATTCACTGTCATTTGTGTGGCTTTTGCGCGCGCCTCTGTCACTGCAGTTAATGTTCCCTGTTCAAACTTAGCTGCGCCCTTAACTGTGCTCACTAGATTTGGAATTAAATCTGCCCTTCTCTGGTATTGCGTTTGTACGGTTCCCCATTTTGATTTTACATTTTCATCAAGCTTAACCATGCTGTTATATCCGCATGAACTTAAAGTGGTAACTGCAATGACAGCAGCTAAAATTCCAAATACTAATTTTTTCATTTTTATAGTTTTATCTTTTGTTGTCAACTGATTATTTTTCAATTTACGAATGAGATCACAAAATCCGTTCCTTTGTTACAATTTAAGTGAAAACATGACAAGTTGTATATAAAGCATGGATTATTTGCAATTCTAAACAGGAATATTTGGCAAATAAAAGAAAAGAAGTTGTCCAGAATAATTCGACGGAAGATTTTTATTTAAAACCAATAATGGCCATCAGTGAAATTAAATTGAAGCGCCCTGAATTTTATAAGAATCAATAATGGTTTTTAATATCATCAACGTTCATCACGATATGATTTTGGGATGAGCTGTATATTTAGATGGCCAATTTATACCTTTGCTTAAATACTGAATTTTCTATTTATCTTTGTGCTAATTCAGGATAAAAACCTGACTGTTTACATGCAAAAAGATATCGAAATTACATTGCTGCCACATGAGGTAACGCAATCCGAAACGATCAAAACCAAGCTTTCCGAAACGTTAAAAGTATCTGAAGATCGCATTAAGGCATATGATATTTTAAAACGCTCAATAGACGCCAGATCACGAAAGGTGATTTTCCGGGTGTTGGTTAGCGTTTTTGTTGACGAAATGCCTCAGCCAGAAATCAAGGCCATTCATTACCCAAACGTTAAGGATGCAAAACCTGTTATCATTGTTGGTGCGGGGCCGGCAGGATTATTTGCTGCTTTGCAATGCATCGAAAATGGATTAAAGCCCATTATCATCGAGCGCGGAAAAGATGTTAAACAACGCCGCCGAGATTTAGCCGCCATTAATAAACAGGGTGTAGTTAATACGGAATCTAATTATTGTTATGGAGAAGGTGGAGCCGGAACCTATTCTGACGGTAAACTTTATACACGATCTAACAAACGTGGTGATATTAATAAAGTACTTCAGGCATTTGTAGATCATGGTGCAGAAAAAGACATTTTAATTGATGCCCGCCCGCATATCGGCACCAATAAATTACCGCATATTATTACAGCCATCAGAGAAACCATCCTGAATGCAGGGGGGGAAGTGATGTTTGATAGTCAAATGACGGACTTATTGATCGAATTTGGGAAAGTTAAAGGCATAGAAATTAATTTTGAAGAAAAATTATTCGCTGATGACCTTATTCTGGCTACCGGTCATTCTGCCAGGGATATATATGAATTATTGAACAGAAAAAATATCCGCATCGAGGCAAAGCCTTTTGCCCTTGGGGTTAGAATTGAGCATCCACAGGAAATCATTGATGCTGCTCAATATCACTGCGATACACGATCTGAATTTCTTCCTCCGGCTTATTATAGCCTGGTTGAGCAGGTTGGGGCGCGTGGTGTATTTTCATTTTGTATGTGTCCGGGGGGGATTATCGCACCCTGCGCAACAGGTGAAAATGAAATTGTCGTGAATGGCTGGTCGCCATCTAAACGGAATAATCCATTTGCCAACTCCGGCACAGTGGTTCAGGTTACTTTAGATGATGTGCTGGGTTATGATCCTTTAAGAATGTTGAATTTTCAATCTGAAATTGAAAAAATTGCTTTTGAGGCTGGTGGAGGAAACTTAGTTGCGCCAGCACAGCGGATGGTAGATTTTGTAAACAATAAACTTTCTATCGATTTACCTAAAAATTCTTACCTCCCGGGCACAAAAAGTGTTATGCTTGATAATATTTTACCAGAATTCGTATCTAAAAGTTTAAAAGGTGCGCTTCCATTGTTTGGGAAGAAAATTAAAGGCTACTACACAAACGAGGCGATTTTGGTTGGTGTAGAAAGCAGAACATCATCACCTGTTCGTATTCCGCGTGACAAAGAAAGCTATCAGCATCCTCAAATAAAAGGATTGTATCCCTGTGCGGAAGGAGCGGGCTATGCAGGTGGAATTGTGAGTGCTGCTATCGACGGAATTAATTGCGCAAATGCAATCTTGGCTACCCGATAACAAACTTTATAATAACCAGATTGTTCTTCTGTTATGTTTAGTATTATAAAAGAAGTTCAAAAAGCATTTAATGGCGATTCCTGGCACGGCAACCATGTCATGCAAACTTTGAATAATGTTGATCCGGGAAAAGCTTTTCAATATTTTATCCCTAACGCACATTCCATCGCAGAAATTGCATTACACTTAACTGCCTGGACGGAGGAAGTTACTTCTCGTTTAATGGGAAATCCTGATGCTGAACCTGCTATAGGTGATTGGCCGGTTCCTGTAGAAAAAACACCTCAGGCCTGGGAAAGAATCATCTTTAATTTTAAAACTGCAAACGAAGAACTTATTCGCCATATCGGGAATATAATGGATGAAGACTGGAATGATTCTTCTAAAGAAGAACTTAGTGTAGTTGGTACAAGTATCACTTTTATGGAACTTTTAAATGGTCTGGTACAACATCATGCTTATCATGCTGGGCAAATTGCATTGCTTTCCAAGTTTTAACCCTGCATTATTTAGTTAAATTTTAATTCAAATGAAAAAGACATTAATAATAGGTGCATCTCCTGATCCAACAAGATATGCTTATAAAGCAGCGCATATGTTAACGCGTTTTAATCATGAAATTGTGAATGTTGGTATTAAAAAAGGTGAAGTTGCCGGTGTAACCATTGAGCAGCCAGGTAAAATTCATCATGATGTTGATACAATAACACTATATATTGGCCCTGCCTTACAGCCGCAGTACCATGATTACATATTAGAAACTAAACCAAAGCGGGTGATTTTTAATCCGGGTACAGAAAATTATGAATTGGAAAAGTTGCTTGATCAGCACGGAATCGAACCATTAGAAGCCTGTACCTTAGTTATGCTAAGTACCGGACAATATTAAATATATTGATAGGGATTAGTTTCTACCTAATACGACTGGTCTGTTATTAGTGGTAAGCTAATCCTGAATCATAATTCAATAGTTACATGTTTTAAATAATAAGGCATGTCATAGTTTTTTATCTAACACTTTGCTAAACTAGCGATTAATCTTTCAGCCTCCCCACGCCCAAAATAAAATCACCATTATCGCCTCTATGTTCTCTATGCCTATATGGTTAAACATAACTTGATCCGGTCTTTTTCCTGAAAACCGCCCCTGCAAACACTCCTGATTTAAAAATGTTTTATTTATTTTAATTTTTTATGGATGATTTACAG
>NZ_NHOT01000016.1 GCF_002197755.1 Pedobacter sp. AJM
CCTGTAGCTGAAACTGTAAGGAAGACTGTTTCCCTGCCCCCAAAGCTGGTTGGCAATGTTGCCATTGAACTGCGCATCTGCCTCACCTGTGATATTCTCATTGTACCGCAGTTCCATACTGAATTCATTGCTACTGCTTCCCGTCATCCAGCCGCGTTCATTATCGGCAAATGCTGTTGACTGATGGTCGTTATGTAGTTTCTTTTCTTTCAACTGCCCTAATTCATTGTAAACCTGGTGTGCTAAAACAACCTCTGCCTGATCGTTGATCTTTTGAAAGGTAGCTAATTGGCGCCCGGTGTGATCATATTCATAACGGTCTGTAATCGTAGTGGCAGCACCATTGGCATGGTGAACCCGGGTACTTGAATTAAGCTCGCCAACAAAACTATAGCTATTGGTAATATCATCATAGTTCGATGCGCTAATGCTTCCTGAAAGGTAATGCTGTTTATAGACCTTAACCACCCTGCCTTCATTATCGTAATAGTTTACCGTCCAGAGGAAATCATCTGTCCCCAAAACCCTAACCTTTTGCGCAGTTAATAATCCTTTAGTCATACCGCTATAACTGCCAGATTCATTGTTTGGAAGATTGGGTATATTTTCATAATTATCATAATAGTTAACCACATCTACCCGCATCTTTGGCCAGTAAGCCGGCGTACTGGCATAATCATAGCCATGACCCTCAGGATTGGCTGTACTTCTCGAATCATAATAAACACCCTGGTAATTGTTGATTTCTTCCTGGATGCTCTCACGTGTTCTTCCATGGCCACTTTCTACTCCATTCATTGTTACTCTACCTAAAGCATCATATTTAGTAAATGAACGCTCCTGGCTTCCGGCCTGAATCGCATCCTGGGTAAATACCACCTGGTCAAGTGGGTTATAAATTAGTTCTTCCCATCCTTTGCCAGGCACTTTTTTCCTGATCACCCTTTTTCTGCCATCATAATGATAACCATAAATAAAATGATTAAAAGCATCCTGTGTTTCATCAAAACTGCTCACCGGATTTTGTCCGTTCTCATTTACCGCTGGAGGAAGCACATATTGCAGGTTACTAAGGTCGTCATAAACGTAATAGGTACTTAAACTTTTATTATCGCTTTCCCAGATTCGTTTAAGCACCACACGACCTTCAAAATCTTTGAATTCTTCAGTAGTGCCGGCTTTTAGATCATCTGCTTTCCAGTTCTCATCCTTGCTGATGGTCTTATATAACGTTCCGGATAGATAAACCGATGCAACCGCTCCATTGCCAACACTATTGATCTGCCAGAGTTTTACCTCATCAGTTATATTAGAACCATATTCCATTTTTAGGGTATGCCCGGTATTGTTGTTCGCCACCGGTTGCCAGTCATCGCCCGGGGCACCCTGCTCCAGTACCCGGTTTAGTGGGCTGGCCTCAAAAACCGTCAGCGAAAAAGGGCTGGCTGTCGCCTTGATTCCTGATGGTGGGTTGTTATAATAACCTGCCTGCCCGCCGCCGCTGATTGCATCAAAACGGTAGGCACCTTTGTTCTGCCATACCGAATAGGGCTGGTATTTGATTGTTTCACGGCCAAAAGCATCATAAGCAAATGGCTGAACCAAATCATGTCCTGCTAAAGTCCCATTTAACTGAACCGTTTGCAAAGGCCGGCCCAGACCGTCAAAATACTGGATCGTCTGGTTTTCCCCGCAGATTCCTCGGATAGTGCCTACATTATTATTGTTCACGTTTGGTTCGCGAAAAGTACGCGTCAGGATATAGTTCTGGTCATTACTTGGGTTTGAAACCTGCACATCGCAATTTTTATAGCTAACACCTGTAGTAAAGATCCTAACATTACCAGTCGCATGAAAACCATTTACCAGGGTAACACTATTTAGCGCACTGATTTCGGATTCATTGTTATATTGGCTTACCACCAATTGAGCATTTGTCTGTTGCATGCCGATGAGCAGGAAAAAACCTGCCATCAGCTGTTTCATTTGTATGTTCATGAGGCCTTAATTTTTGTAGTGATAGGTGTTTTCCTTTAAAATATTACCATGCTGATCCTTTACCCATTTCAGGCGTCCAAAATTATCATATTCATAGTAGCTCGTCATGCCTTTAGGATCGGTTTGACTGGTCATACCAACTAAAGGATCGTAAGTATAGGTGGTTAACTTGGCGTCTTTCGGATATATCATTACATCATCATAAGCATCGCCTCCGGTTAAAGTATAGTTAGAACCGTTATATGAGCTTAAGTAATAATTCCAGATACCATTACTCCTATACCAGTAGCTTATCATATAACTCCGGCCATTTGGTGGGGTCCAAAAAATTGAAGTTCCTGTACCATATCTTTGACCGGTATGCGCCAGGCCGGTTGTCCCGTCCGTTCTATCTTCATAACCTTCATAAAAAAACTCGCCGTTTACGGCATTTTTACATTCAACAATTGGATATTGATTGTGATAACCCCATTTATAAGACATTGAATGATTATTCTTTAAGATAATATGAACAGGATTGCCAGATTCATCATAATTGGCAATTGTTTTTTCCGGTGTTAAGTTTCCTCCATTATATGACGACTCAAATACAGAAGGTGCTATAAGATTAGACTGAAAATAATCATAACTGGTTCTATTGTGGGATAATTCTTTACTGAGATTTAAATTTGTAGTGACCTCATCAATCGGAGAAGAAATCATGTTCCTGTTGATCATCTCATTATACGGAGAAATATCACTATAATTATGGGGATATTTTATAGTGGTTTCCACAACATGACCTTGGCTATTTACAAAACTTTTTTTCGTTGGAAATAAATGGTTTGAAGAAGTGTAAGAAAAGTTCTGAACGGAAGATGTAATGGGATTTCCCTGACCATCATAATCTACGGTTGCGGTACTTTCAATCTTTTTTATTCCAACATCCACTTTTTCATCAAAGTAGAAATAGGAGTTTTTTACTGGGTTACCAACTATGTAAACAGTGTTACAGTTGCTTTTGTTGACCTTATAGCAAAATTTTGTTCCTGTAATAATCCTAGTCGTTGCTAAAGAAGTATAAGAATTTTCTATAGTACGAACTAGCTTATAAATACCATTACTTAAATTATAAACCCCCATGGATAATAAATTTCCTCGGGCCCAATTTCTTTTAACAGCATATTCAGATGAATATCTTGGATATTCGATAGTTTCTATTTGATCAGGCTCGACATCATACAAATAGCTTGTTTTGAGATTTTGGTTGTTATCTCCAATTAGGTATTCATCTACAGCCGTATAAATCACCGGACTGCCATTAAAATCTGCCAAGGGAACTATAGCATCAGACAAATATGTCGTACTCTCTCCAAAACAATTTAAATTACAATCTTGATAAACCTCTGTATACACATATCTTCCATTATTTTCAAAAGGCATTAATGAAACACCATTACCATATTCATATTTCTTTATGACCGGACTTGCTTCTGGGCTCGCTTTTGTGGTGATCTGACTTATCCTCAATCCCCCCGTAAGTAAATTAGAAATTGGATTTCCAATACTTTCTCCTATTCGATTTCCTTCATAGGCAAACGTCGTAAAGCCTCCTGTTGGATATACTATCTTTTCCAGGATACATGCCTTGGCATACCGTTCATCAGGACTTCTGTCACCAGCAGGCAAATGACTGTATGGAGTAACAGGCAATAAATTTGGATTTTGTGTTTTGCCATTGTAGTACCCCCAATAATCAAGCGCATTTAAAGCAAAAAAAGTATTATTATCAGTCGGTGAACGGTATGGGGGCAAGATATCCTGTTCATTATACTGAAAACTGTGAGAGTATTCTATACCGTCATTTCCATTTTTCGTCGTTAGCCCTGTCAGTTTCAACCGGTAATTGTAGGTGTTATCTGCATAGCCAGAATAGAAATGACCATGATTTAATACCGTCTTTTTTAAAAGGGTATTCTGGTTGGTATAAATAGAAATTTCTTTGAGTCTGCTTGCCCTTAGGTCTAGCCTATCGTTTAAATAAGAAAAGTTGAGATACCCATCCTTGAAAGTAATCTTCTTCAATAAACTCATATAAGAAGTTGCTATACTGGCGTAAGTATTGAGCGGGCCGGTATATCCATTGAAACACTCTCTGGTAACGAGAGATTGCGAGGCATATATATCGCCATAGGTATATGGGTAATTCTCATATTCAAAAGAAATGGTATCAGTACGATCTGAGGATATGATTTTTGTCAACCACCAACTTCCCGGCACCCAATTTGCAGAATTTTCAAGGGTATTTTCCTTATGATTAAATTGGTAAAATGTTCCTTTATCATCCGTTATTTCAAAAGTGTTCACTGAAGTTCTCACTATTTTATCATCACTATAGGACGTCTTTACCAAATTCTTATTTTTATCGTATACAAATCCCCCACTGAGTCCATTCCCGACAGAATAATAATAATTGTCAGATGAACTATCATAATTTCCTTCTAATTGATTTTTAGCTTTATAATATAGATCCGATGAGGCCTGTCCGTTATCAACATCTTCCAATGTGACGATCCCAACATTTAGCATCCCTCCACCTGGTGCTTCATCGGCTCTTCCTTTTATGCTTCGTGTCATAAGCCCACCCGCATTAAGTTTCCAGCCTAGCCCGACACAGCTTGCAATGTCTGAAGGCTTGATGTTCGGGTGATAATTCAAGCTGATGGGAAGTTTTAATTTTTTGCTATTGATTTCATATATCGAAATTTCAATATTTGGTGTGCCCGTAGAATAAGAAACTGGTATTTCGCCATATTTTATAAATGATTGTGCTTCCGGAGAGGGCGGAATTATTTTTGGATGGATAATAGATTCTTGAGTTTGCGCTTCACCAATTAAGGGAAAACAAAAAGCTGTAAATAAAATCATGTATACAAGAGATTTGCAATTAAATCCATTTAAGTAATTTTTCATCATTTAATTTGAATTATATAAATTTAAAATCGATTTAAAACTAAGTGCTTAAAGCGTCCTATTTTTAAATTATAACTAAGACCTTATTATTTTAAGTTTAAGTTATCCTGAGTGTTAATTTATATAGGAGAATTAGAAATGGTAAAATCTTTTTGACGAACGTGCAATATGAAGTGATATTCTATCGTTTTGGAGTGACGAACGTAAATTCACTTTTCAGAAATCTAACTTTTTTCAGGTCAATTCAAATGAAATTCCAGAATAAAAAAAGAATAGAATTAAGCTTTTTAAGGTTTAAAAAAAAATAATCTGACCTTAAAAAATTTGACTTGTTAAGGTTATTAAAGCAGCTGATCTGGTAATGAAAGACTTCAACACGACCAATTTTGAAGAATGATGGCCTTGAAACATCAAAAACTACTGCTCATCTGGAACATAGGCAGATACATGGCGATCAGGATCACACCTACAACAAGGCCCAGAAAAATTATGATTAAAGGTTCAAGCAGACCGCTGATTGCATTGGTTTTATATTCTACCTCTTCAGTATATTGTTCAGACAACTGGCCGAAAAAATATTCCAGCTTATTTACCTCTTCGGCTATCCTGATCATCTGAACGAACTTAGCCGGATAGAAATCATGTTTGGAAAGTGCTTCTGAAAGACTCTTTCCAATGAGGATATCCTGTTCTGCCTGTAAAAGTGAATGTTCTATCGGATAATAGGTGATCATCTGCCGGATGAGTGCCAGTGCCTGAAGTAAAGGTGTACTGGTTTGCGTCAGTAAACGCATGGTATTGGCAAAACGGGCCAGGTATACTTTTTTAGTGATTTCACCCACCAATGGAATACGAAGCATCAGAAGGGACATATACTTTTTAAACCATGGCTTTTTTCTGCATAACAGATAGGCTGCAACCACAGCGACCGTAAAGAAAAGCAAAACATAAATATAACGGTCGAACCAATTGGAAAAGCTTACGATCAAGGCCGTAAGAAAAGGCAGTTTTCCGCCAAAACGCGTAAATACATCAGCAAACATCGGCACTACGAACTTGATCATAAAAAATACGGCTGCGAATGAAGTAAAAAGAACCAGCAAAGGGTAAGTAATTGCCCCGATTATTTTTCGTTCCTGACTGATTTTTGCCTTGTAAAAGCCTGCCAGCTCTCCAAGCACCTCACCAAGCCGTCCGGTCTCTTCCCCTATTTTTACACTGTAGTATTCGTAGGGTGAAAATTTTGATTCTGCCTGCAGGCTTGCAGAAAGCGACCGTCCTTCAATCACCTGCTTTTGGAGTAAGGTGAAAAGTGCGATGTCTTTTTTTTGAGTATATGACCCTATGGTGAGCTCCAATGCAGAACGGATATCAATCCCCGAACGGATTAATGTACCTAACTCATTATAAAACCCTTCTTTTTTTTTGTCAGATAGTTTCGAGCTGCCGAAGGAAATATCCTTGTTGAGCAAATGAAGCAGGCCCACCTCATCCTGCTTTACAGAATGTACCTGTTTAATCTTTGTAATGTCTATCGGAGGCATATCATCTTAATAAATCCTGAGCACTGTACTGTTTACACTTGGTGATGGTAATTTTTCGTTCATCATCGATATGGATATTCAGATGCACCTGATCTATGGTATCCCTCTCCTGAACTTCATGCCCCTTAAAGCGGAAAAGAACATTTACCGGCTGAAGATGAAAGCTATCTGTATGCAGTCCTGATACGTTACGCAATACTTCCTGCTTCCTGAAGTCATAAGAAATCAGCTGACCCGGAGATTCGATGCTTAAGCCATCAGCAGTCCGAATAATATACTTTGCCCTGATAAAATCTCTGTCCATGGTTGTATTTAAGTTTAATACCTCCTGGGTAATGGCATTTTTCTTCTGGAAGTCAGTGAAATAATGGTTAATTAAACCATATGCGGAATAACAAATACTGATACAAACCGCAGCCAGCAACATGGAAACGGTTACTTCCATCAAGGTATATGCGTTAATCTTTCTTTGCATCAGGATGTATTGCCTTTAAGAATTGAATTTTCCCGGCTGATTTTCCATGGTCGGTTGCACTGATTTCTACCCGGGTAACACTTGCTGAAGCACTATCCAGAAAGGATACGTGGTATTCGATGCTATCAATGTATAGTCGTTGTTCATCAACAACGATAGTATCCAGAAAATGCAATCTCAATTCTTCCATTTGGGCATTCACCTGTATCCGCCTCATTGATACTCCACTATTCAGCACATTTGAAAAAACAGCTGTTGCAATAGTAAAAACAGCCATAATAATGACCAGTGCAATCAATACTTCCACCAGTGTTGATCCTTCCAATCTTTTATTTATTAATCCTGCCATCTGAGCACCCTGTTAATTGACTTATTTCCACCAAATATCCCCGAGCTCAAATATGCACCTGATCTGGCTTTTCGGTTGAATGTTACGTCTATTAAAAAGTTTTCATACATCGTACTGCTGGTTTGCATGATAAAGCGATTGCAGGAAACCTTTCCAAAAACATTGATGTGTTTATCCACCTTCAGCAATCCGGTAGCGTATATCTCCCCCTTTACCACTGTTCCCTCCCCCAGCACAATCATGGTTTGCAGGGCCGACCGCTTAGGTTCATGCGTAAGGATAATGCCATCAAACTGCACTTTTTTACCCAACCGGATTTTTGGCTGTACGGTTATTTCACCAGCCATCACGCCCAACACTGATGGATAGGAAAACTTTACGTCATTACCCACTACAATAGAGTCTCTGGCAAATAACTGTGCATTTCCATTAAAGCCATCATCAATTATAATACTCCGGGCAAATATCACTACGTTATCCAGTTTGATATGTTTATCAATATGAACCAGCGTATCGGAGTAAAGAATCAGGTGACCAGCCAAACTATCTGCCTGCAAATTCACATCCATAATGCTATATTTTTTTACAGGCAAAAAAAATGAAATGTGGTGATTACCTGCTGCAAGTTCCGGGTATAATTTCGGGTCTGTATGGAGTTGGCTTTTAATTTCCTCCACCCATTTTTTATCCAGCTCGGGCAATATCCTTTTACTGTTTCTGACCGCGCCAAATACGATTTTATTTCCCTTATAGGGTTTACCTTCAGCATAAGCACTTCTGATTCCTGATTTAGGTGCTTCCACATCTCCAACAATACGGGTATTACCACTTACGGACACAGGACGGTCTTCATCGCTGAGGTAGACAGCTGAAGTATCCTGATTGTGATCTGATCCCAATAAAAAAGACCTGCTTAAGGTATCCTTAAACTGAAAACAATGAATGGATGATAAGGTAAAAATACCCCAATGTTCCTTTTCAATTCGCACGCTGTCTGTTTGAGCGCCAAACAGATCAAGATAACTTTTATCTTTGCTATTTCCATCATCGTTAGCCAATGCCAGTACGATTGCGGAATCCATATTGCGGTATAGCCTGGCCATTCGCACATCTTTAAGATAATTCCCCCTGAAATGCGCCGCAATCATAATGAGTGATGCGCAGATAACGGCAATAATAAAAGCAGTAACAATAGAAAGATATAAAGCGCCTGCCTTAACCATTAATGTTTTACTGATTTATGATTTACTTTTTTTTCCAACGCACTGATCTGCTTTTGCTGATTGATCAAATAAAGTGTAAGCTCCTCAATTTTTTGAAGCAGTAATTTATTCATTTCACCAAGCACAATACCATTCTGCTGTACTTCCGCAGCAGTAGGAATTTCCGGCAGGTGGTGGTTAGCTTTAATATATTGGTCAAGATCTGAAAGAGAAGTCAATTTATATTTCCGATCAAAAACAAAATCTGCCCAGGTTCCATTATCTACCCTGATTTCCTTTGCCCTGATACTACCATTTACAGCCAATCTTTCTGCACCCAGGTTTTCAGCGCCGATACCAACCTTTCCATCTGCTCCTACAACCATATGGATATAATATTGATTGTCCTTCCAGTAGTTAGTGCCAATCACAAGCCTATCATCTCCGCTCCCGTAATCATCTCCGATATTAAAACGAAGGTCGCTAACATTGTTTGCCCTGTTAAACCGATAGATAGAGAGTTCATCGTTACCGGAAATCGCGCCCTGAAATAATATTCTTTTACCTGCGCCTAAGGTTGTTCCTTCGTCTTTTCCTACAAACAAATTACCATCAATAACCTGATCCTGGGCATAGAGGCTGCTCAATGAAACAGCGAACACCAGGGTGATCCATACTTTAGAAAAAATTTTCACTTTCATAACATCTATATATTTTAATTAATTAGTCTTTTTTTTAGTGCATCAATCTGATTCTGCTGTTTGTTATTTTCTTTTTTCATTTCAATAAGATAAATTGTCATCTCTTCAATTTTCTTTAGTAACAAGCGGTTCATATCCCCCAGTTCGATTCCTTTTTCTGCCACTTCATCTTCAGAAGGAATTTCCGGCAGATGTTTATTTTTGGAAATATAATTTTCCAATGCGGCCAGTGATGGTGGTTTATACCCTTTTTCAAAAACATAATCAGGCCAATTGGTTATTTCTACTTTCACCTCATGCGCCCTGATCTTTCCATTTACTGAAAGTTTCTCTTTTGGACTTATTGTGCCTATTCCTACATCGCCATTTCCGGTAACCCTTAATTTCTCCGTTTGATTGGTATATAAAGTTAATGCCGTATGGTTGCTATGTACGTCTTCCGCTACGCTGGCTATACCTGCCCACTTCTGAAAATCATCTTCATAACCGGAGTAAAACTTTAACCCATTAAGATTTCCCGCCTGGTGTGCCCGGCCTCTCATACTGATGAGCCAGCCGTTCTCCTGAGAATCAATGGAAAGTTTTTCTCCCGGGTTAGTTGTTCCGATTCCCACATTTCCATTGGCCGCTATTCGCACTTTTTCTGTTTTATTTGAGTAGAGCGTCAATCCTGTATGATTACTGTATATATCTTCAGCAACACTTGCTATTCCAGACCATTTTTCATAATCGTCTTCATATCCTGAATAAAATTTTATTCCATTGATATTACCGGTACTAAAAGCCCGGCCTCTTGTACTCATTAACCAACCATTATCTTGAGAATTAATCTCCAATGTTGGGTTTGGAACACCTGGTATTGGACCATTAAGGGTAAGTTGCACCGTATTTCCTGTACCCCAGGTTTGGTTTCCAGTGGCTGGGTCTCGCTCCCACCAGGTTTTCGAGTCCACGCCAGGCGTTAAAAAAGAACCATCTACACCGATACCATCAACTAAAGTGGTGCTTAACCAATCGCTACCATTAGATTTACGTTTCAGCCATTGCTTGTTCATAAAATTATTATGCGTAAAACCTGATGTAGATTTAATCTCAACGAAGTTTCCACTTGCCTCTCCTAAAGTTTGGGCAAAGGCTGCGGCAGCAAATAACTGCATGCATAAGGCTCCTATAGATAGAAAAAATATACTTTTAATCTGATTCATATGATTTTAGTTTGACTTGTTTTTAATCTGGATAAAATGCTGGATTTTTAATGAATCTTATCTGCTGATAACACTATTTTCTGACAGCAATCACTTGGTTCATTGCCCAGCATCTAACAAATGATTATTTTTTAAGGTGAACAGCTGTTACAGAATTCTTCTTTTTCCACGGAAGCCACTTGTTTAAAATCATAACCGCCTTTGATGGCCTTTTCGAATAAAGCTTTCCGTTTTTGTAACGAACAATTTGCATGCTATCCCTTGCTACCCATCTTGTAATTTTACCGTTTAACTTTCCGTTTTTATATTTCCCGTATTCCATTAAAACTCCGGCAGCATCATACCGTTCAAATTTTCCATTAGGAATACCTGATGAATAAAACAGGATAGAGTCTAAACTTCCATCTGTTCGCCAGGCCTTCCATTCGCCATCCATCAGTCCTTTTTTATAAGTTCCTTGTAATTTGAGTCCTTTTTCATTAAAGTGTTCCATATATGCTCCATCTAAGAGTCTGCCGCTAAAGCCACCTTGAGTAAAATGAATCTGATTACCACCGAACCAGGCATAATGGCGGTTAAACCTGACTTTGGTTGCCTGTTCTCCATAAGGCATGACATGGAATACAGTTTTATACAGATCATGATTGATCGTATGTGCATACGCCTCAGCATCGAAATAAGAGCGGATTCCCTGACTATCTGCAGCAAAGAAAACCAGCAAAAGCTGAAGAATTATTAAACAAAAAATTTTCATCTACTTTATGGATAAGTAAGTAATGGCATGCTGGTACTCCACTTTAATGGAGTCGCCGGTACGTTTGATAAATTTTAACCCATCGGCCCCTTCACCTTCACTGAGCATCACCTCTTTTCCATTAACAGCAATAATGGCCACATGCCTTTTCTCAGTTGTATTATAAATTTGTCCCTTGTAGGAAATACCTGACCAGTTCACTTTCGGCTTCACTATGGACTTAATTTCTAAAGGCTTAGCATAGGGCTCGTCAGCTAGGATATCCTTTTCCATTAAAGCGGTTGTCTGGAATGGGTTTCCATGAGCCATATCCAGCTTTACTTTGTCATCAGCATGATCAACCATATTAAAATAAGGTTCATGGCTAACATGCTGGGTTATTGGAAATGTATCATTATCCTGGCTGCCGAGAAATATCTGCCTGAAAATGATTCCCCAAACCAAGGCTACACAACAGATTAAAAAATACGTCATTTTCTTCCCTTTCATATCACTGGATTACGAAAGTCCTGAATTCACTATAAGTCCCGGCGTTACCGACCTGATCATAAGCCCTTACCCGCCAGGCGATGGTTTCACCCCCCATGCCCAAATTAAAAGTATGTTCGGTTGAACTTAACCTAAGCGGATAATTTTTATGGTAAATTGTCTGCTGATCAGTTTTATATACTGTAATTTCATAACTCACGGCATCAGCCACTTTATCCCAGATTAATCTGACTGGTTGAGTCACCTGCTGTTTTTCGGAAGGCGCTTTGAGGACTACAGCAGCAGGGCCTGTAATATCGTATGTGAAAGCGCTAACATTACTCCATTTAGAGTTTTCAGTAGCGTTTTCTGCCCTGATTCTATATTGGTAAGTTCCTTCTTCCAATACATTATGTAAAAAGCTAAGGTTATCTGTGGTTGAATTTAAAATCATTTTATTTTCATCCTGAAAATTATTATTATCAATTTGGATCCGATACAGCTGAGCGCCAAAAAGCCTTAACCACGCTAACTTTAGTGACTGATCTTTAATATAAATACCATTTGCCGGTGAAGTAACCTGCAAAATCTGATCTTTGAGGCTCGAAGGAAAAATCCTCAGAAAACGATCGCTGTAATTGCCGGCACTACTCCCGTTTTCTCCTCTTACCCGCCATTGGTATTTCCCGGGATCTAAAGTATATACAAACTTTTCACTCCTGATCAGTGTATCTACCAACACTTTGCTTATGCTATCAAAATTAGGAGAGACAACCTGAAGCCGGTAAGCCAGTGCATCAGCCATTGGATTCCACCAGAAGGTTTGCTGGTAACTATTTGTTTCGACGTTATTTGACGGGGCAAGCAGCGAAATATTTCTATGTTCAATAGATGGTTCAATAAAATCGTTACAGGCCCAAAATAAGGGTATTGTAAATAGGATCAGTATGTTCAATTCACGTTTCATTGGAAAAGTATAAAGGTTGATGCTTCCAGAAATTCTTCAATCAATAACCCTAAAAAGCATAAACTACCGGCAATTTGCGTATACACCACTACAGGCAAATTACTTCGCTTTTTAATCATCCTTTGATTTTTCTTTTCAAAAAATGCCTTTCTGTAAGTATTTCCGATCAGCAACCTATGATTTTCATTATTGTTTAGTATCACTACATTTCCTTCAATGGAAGTAATCTTTTGTTCATTTATAATATAAGATTTATGTATACGGCTGAAAGCCGAACCTGATAGACTATCTTCCATTTCCTTCATCGAATTATGACATGAAAAACGCAGGTTGTTTTCCATATGCAAGACCACATAATTCTGAAGAGCCTGTATATAAAGCAACTGATCACACTTAATCAGTACTTCTTTAAAACCTTTTGAATCAGCCTTTATAAAAAAAGAATCTACTACTTCCTGTTTGAAAGGTTCATATACTGATTGAGCAAGTTTGGCTAGGTGGCTGAACTTATTAATGCTTTTCATAAAACGGTTAAATGAAACAGGCTTAACCAGATAATCGAATGCAGCATGTTCAAAAGCGGCAAAAGCCTCTTCTACACATCCCGAAATGAGTATGATGGAAGAAGATAGTTTTATTTCTTCAAGCCAGAGGTCATTCTCGCTTAAAAGTGAAGTATCAACAAAAATAATGTCCCGGCGATGGGTATTAATGGTTTCTGTATTTTCAGGTATCCGGACACTATAACCGACAAATGTGGTAAATAGACAATCGTTGATGTAACGACGTAACAGCTCAATGATGCGAATATCGCCAAAAACAAAACAGTTTATCATATCAGAATTAAGATAAAGAATACGGGGAGTTGCGATCTTCAGACAACTGAAGAAAAAAGAAGCTTAAATTTAATGTACACAGCGGCCAGCTGATATTATACGCAAAGGGAATTATACAAATCTTAAGCATGAGAGTGTTATTGTCTGTGTAGTTTTATTTCTTATCGAAGATCTAAATATTGCACATTACTTTTTTAGTGTTTATACCAACCCCCCCAAAAAATTATACGAACAGCAAAACATTTAAGTTACTGAGTAAACCTATTCTATATCTTTGCACATTTAGAATCTCTTTTTTAAAATGTCATCCCCATAAGATACCTCTATGACCGAATGCCTTTTTCCTGTATAATTGTAGATCATGACCTAAATGCACTCTCCAAGCTCGCCGAATACATTAACTGTTCTCCACTTCTTAAATTGGAGAAATCGTTTGATAATGCCATTGCGGCACTTGAAGCTATTCAACTGATGAGTCACCCTGTTGATATTGTTTTTATTGAAGTAGAATTGCCCGGTTTCAGTGGATTTCAGCTTGCTCAAAACATCTACCATAAAGTAGGTTTACTTGTTCTCATGAGCAGTCAGATTCATTATGCTGCCGAAGGTTATTATTATAATGCCCGACAATTTTTGAGCAAACCATTTGACGATCAGCAGTTGAATAAAGTTATCAGTCATATTATACAACAAATCCAATCTGGCGGAGATTTTATAATGATCAGACTCAGTGGAAAGAACCAGTCGGTAAAAATAAGGCTCAAAGATATTATCAGTATACAAAGTGCATCAAATTATCTCAAAGTTCATACTGCAGATAAAACTTACATTCCGTATGGCAGCCTGCAGGCCATGCAGGAATCACTAAGCCATTCCAATCAGTTTATGCGAATCAGCCGATCCATCATCATCAATACCAGCTATATTACAAGTACAGACCGGTATCGAATTAAACTGGCTCATAATATTCAGGTCAATGTAGGTGAGTCTTATCAAAAAACTTTTGACCACTATTTCAGAAAAACCACTATGGATAATGCAACATGCTATTCCAATAACAATCAGTTGCCTGAAAAATAATCTGATCATTTAAAGTCGGTTAATGATCATTGACGCACCTGAACCTTTTTCTTATGGTTTTTCTTTAATAACTTAATTTCCTGATCCATAGCTATCAGATGGAGGGTGAGTTCCTCTATCTTTTGCAACAGCTTTTTATTCATTTCTCCCAGTAATAGCCCTTCCTTTTCCATCTTATTGGCGGGTAACATTCCAGGAAGATGATGATTTTCTTTAATGAATGCTGCAGTTTTGGGCAAACTCATATTTTCATAACCGGGTTCAAATACAAAATCGGCCCATCCATCTACCGTCACCTTTACTTCCTTTGCCATAATCTTACCATCAACAGCAAGTTTATATCCATCAACTACTTTATCCGTACCTACGGATAATGTACTTTCAGGTAATATGATATTTCCATAGAAACTGTGCGTAAAAGGTCTTATTTGCGGGTATATCTTTAATATACCGCCATTATCAGTCAAATCCGCATCCATAACTTCTCCTATTGATGAACCAATATTTTTGCTGCTGATGATGGTAAAGTTACCGGTATTGACTCCCGGATAAGCCTTTATCCAAACTTGTGATTCATTTCCATAATTGATTAGTGCGAATTGTGGAAGATTAGATTGGCTGTAACCCATCGCATGGTGTTGCTGAATCAGGATACTTTGAGAATTGATAAACTGAACCTCTCCTGTAACAATGGAAGGCTGATGTGCTGTAGTATGGGCATAAATGTACTCAAATTGAGCATGAGCACCTCCAATTGAAGCTATCCTGTACCAGTTGCCATCTCCAGTTAAATTAAAACTTTGCGCCAACAGCGATTGCGCAGATATTAATAAGCATAAAACAACGAACGGTATTCTTATCTTCTTCATTTTATTTGTATTTATTTTAATCTTTTATTTTTCTCGAGTATGTGTTTCTCCAAAGAAACCTTGCCCTGGAATTTCCTCATTTCTGCAGTGAGCTGATTATTGCGTTTCTTTTGGATTTTGATTTCTTTTTCCTGTGCATCAATTCTTTTTTCCTGAGCAATCATATGGAGAGTTAGTTCTTCAATTTTCTCCAGCAGCCTGGCCTGCATCTCGCCAACCCTGACTCCGTTTTCACTCACTTCTTTAGCCGAAGGAATGCCCGGCAGGTGTTTGTTGATGGCAATGTATCTGCCCACTTCACTTAATTTAGGTAACCTGTAACGATCATCAAATACGTGATCAGCCCAACCCATATCAGTTACCACAACCTCACGGGCTCTAATCCTGCCATCAACCGAAAACCGGTCACTAACGGGATTAGTCCCAATGCCTATATTTCCGTTCCCGTTCATCAGCATTAGTAATTTTAAATCACCATCGTTTGTATAATTATAAAAACTAAAGCCGCCAGATCCACCCGGGCCCTGATTGGATATGAAATTGGTTTCGCCCATACCTGCCGACCTGTTCCATCCAATCAGCATTTTACCAGAGTTGGAAAGATAACTAAGATCACGTAAGTCGCCGTTCCTATCCAGATTTGCACCGCCTATCAAAAATCTGCCATTTACTTCCAGGTCTGCTATTGGGTTTGGCGTACTAATGCCTACATAGCCTGAATGTTCTAGTTTATTCTGTGCAAAAAGTTGCGATGACATCAGCGTTAAGCTGAATAGCATCATATATTTTTTTATCATAATTATTTTTTTGAAATTATTTTAATGCCTGAAAACCATTTGACGCCAACTGGTTTGATACATTATGAACCATTACAGGGGCGCGTATCAGAAAATCTATCTTTTATTGATTCTTTTTTCAATGGCCTCCAGTCTTTTCTGTTGCTGGAGGTTGATAATCTGCTCATGCGTAATTTGTTTATCTTTTTCAATCAGGTGCAGGGTAAGTTCTTCAATTTTCTGCAGCAAAACCCTGTTCATTTCTCCTAAATCAATTCCGTGTTGCTGTACAGCCCTTGCATTAGGTACGCCAGGCAGGTGTCTGTTTTGTGTGATAAATTTTTTCAATTCCGGAAGTGACAGCCGTTTGTAACCGGTTGAAAAAACATAATCAGGCCAGTTATTGGTTTCTACTTTAATTTCATGCGCACGTATTTTTCCATTGACAGAAAGGCGTTCTGTAGGTGTAGCTGTTCCGATTCCGACATTTTCTGCAAATAAAGCACGGCTGCTGAGGTGAAATTCCTCCACTAATGCAAAAGATGCCGAATGAGCAGGAACAGTAGCTGCAACCAGTGCTGGCGTCCACGAGCCTGCAGAAGAATGAAGCGATAAGGTTGGATACCCGCCGGTATAACTCGGGAGTATAGCATAAAAATCCCAGGAGTTAGTACCTACCTGTACGACAGTAACATTCGACAACAGCTTTGTCCGCCCGGTACCATAAAAACTCCCCGATCCGAAAAATCCATTGTTTTCCGAAACTTCATTGCTGGTTCGGAAATGTATATAGGTTTCTCCTTGCTGGGCAAAGTTTGCATTATAGCCATTCCCGGCGAAGACCTCAATGGATGCATCTGCACCTTGCTGGTTAAGAACCAAATTACCCAGTTTATACCATCCAGGCTGATTCGCACTGTTTCCAAGGTTATATACCTGCGCAACTGCACTGCCACCGAAACAAAACATCAATAACAGTACGATCAAATTTCTTTTCATATTCTGATTTTGTGCTAAATTATTTCAAATCGCATAAAGCCTGGAAACTATTTGACGAACGATGCTTTACTGTTGACGAACAGTAGTTTTGAAGTGATATCTTTAAATTCGCTTAATGGGTTTCTGAGAAAATTTTAACGGTTAGTATAATCATACTTTTTAAGGATATGCTTTGAGAAGCTTAAGTACCTTATAATTGAAATGAAATCTTGTTTGCCCCCATCGTTCCATCCATTTTCCATTCAGACATCATCCAATAAGGGCTACCGTGATCAATATTAATACTTCTATTTATTTTGAGTACCCTGTTAGATAGACAAATCTTTTAGGAACAGACAAACCACTACTACTACTACTTCCTTTTAACCGCTTATCTTGCCGTTTATACAGCTAAAACAATAAATTATATGACTATATTATCAGTTTAAAGTTATAACTTCCTGATTATAGGTTTAATCATAAGACCGAATGATTATTTCTATTTACTCTCCATCAGACCGAGATACAAACTATTCGATATGCTGTTCCGGTCATCGGATATAAATGATATCCAGACGTGGTAATGATCGCCTGACAAATCTTTAGGAATAGCCAATTCTTCCGCTCTGGATTTCCTTCTATTGCCACTCACCAGATAACATGCATGCCCTTTTTTTTCATTAAAGGCCATCAGCATAACCTGGTCATAAGCCCTTTCCGTATTTTCTTCATAAGAATTTTCCCAGGTAAAGCGCAAACCTTTCGGACTCACTTGTACTGCCGCATTTTGCGGACCCGGTAATATGCCTTGTGTAAGCCTGACTTTAGAATAGTCGATTGTCCCCGCATCATCAAAAGCATGGAGCATATTGTATGATTTCGCCGCATTGTGAGCAGAAATTTGCCCGGCCCTGCCTTCCAGGTTGAATCCAACACGGATAAAACCAAGTACCCTGGATAAGAAATGTTGCACCTGGACAAACTTATGCCTACAGTTTTGTTGTTTGCTTGTCCCTACCCTATTTTTGATGCTTGATTTGGGTAATGACCTGATTACCCATTTACCATTAAGTTGATAACCGACTACAGTTCCAACTTTCCCGGTGAAGACACCGTTAATTCCGTCGTTTAATATTGCCATAATTTTTTAAGATTATGGGATGATTAACCTAAAGATAAGGAATACTTTCACATTAGCCTACCTTTTTTACAACATATCATGGGATTTTTAACGGAGATGAGTCGGATGGAATTGTCATAAGTCCGAACAAAGCCCGAAGGAAATCCGTATAAAGCCCGTCATAATGCTCAGGATTGGAACTGTTTGTTATCTGTGAATAACAAGTTAAACTTGGATTAATACGGAAAATAAGCCCGGTAACTTTTATAACGTCGAATATTGATTTCCATTTTTACTTCTCTTACAGCCAGATTTGAGCTTTCGCTAAGTAAATAGCAAAGCCCGACATCTCTGGACTGAACCCCAAAAGTTGGACGAAGTTAAAAATTAATTAGGATTAAGAGCCCGGTATTTTATCGGGCTCATTCCGTTTAAATTGAGTTTGATTCTGTCTTTATTATGGTATTCAATATATTCCGTTATGTCCTTTTTAAGTTCATCAACTGAGGTGTATTTTTTAAGGTAGAACATTTCGGATTTAATGATTCCGAAGAAATTCTCAATTATAGCATTATCGTAACAATTTCCTTTTCGCGACATACTCTGTGTTATCCCTTTTCACTTAGCATCTGTTTGTACCGGGCCATCCTGTACTGCCAGCCTTGATCTGAGTGTAATGTCAATTTTTCGCCCCCTTTAAGCGTTTTAAATGCATCCTCCAGCATATCAGATACCTGTTGAAAGGTAGGTGTTTCAGAAAGATTATAGCTGATAATCTCACCATTAAACAATTCTATGATCGGCGAGAGGTAAACTTTTCTGTCCTTAACCTTGAATTCAGTGACATCTGTAGCCCACTTCAAATAAGGCTTTTTAGCCGTAAAATCCTGTTTAAACAGGTTGGGCGCTGCTTCATCCCTAACACTCTTGTAGGATACATATTTCTTACTTCTGATCAGTGATTTAAGGCCTAAGCTGTCCATGATTTTTAATACAGTTTTATGGTTGATAATGCTTCCCCTGTTCTTCATTTCCAAGGTTATCCTCCGATATCCATACCTTCCCTTATGATCATCGTAGATCTTCTTTATCTCTTTCTTAGCACCTTCATGTTTGTTCAGCACAGAGCTCCTTTTCACATGATAATAGTAGCTGCTTCTGGCAATTTTTGATATACCAAGCAAAATATCTAATGGATATTGCAGCCTTAACTCACAGACCACTAACGCTTTTTCCTTTGCTGTGTTTGTTTTAATAGAGTTAAGGCATCGAGCTTTTTTAAGAAATCCATCTCGGCTTTAAGGTATAAATTCTCTCTTTCAAGCTCTTCCAGCCGGGTAAGCGGTTTGGCCTCTTTAAATATGGGATTGTCTCTTTTCATAGTTTGGGGCCTACCTTTTTTTTGCTCGTTAAGGCCGTCTAAACCCTGTTGCTCGTACTTCGCTATCCAAGAAGATATACTGCTTTGATCACGAATATTGAAATGCTGACAACAATCACATAAAGATAATCCATTATCTTTATAAGCCCTGATCACAGTCCATTTAATTCCTTTGTGTAATAAATATATTGAGCCTGACAAGCCTTTTTCACCATTTGAACGATGATGATCAATCCATTTCCTTATCACCGATGTTGATATGTCCCACTTCCTGGATAAAGAATTAATAGAGAACCCTTTTAAGTTTTCGTTGATGACTTGAAGTTTAAATCCCATTGCGTGCTTTCTGTTTTTTGCCATAAAAATGCCCCCAAATAGTGTCTAACTTTTTGGGGGCAGTGCAAGATGAAGGGCTTTACTACAAATTATTCATCTCTCATACGCGGCACGCGTGTGTCAGCTTAGGGAATATCTCTCCATTTTGTTTACAATTGTGTAAACCTATTTCAGGACGAGACATGCTACAATTATATTCATCTCTCACACGCGACACGCGTGCGCCAGCTTTGGGGTTTAGCATGGAATGAACAAGAAGATTCATTGCTTGCACAACGTTTCAGTGAAGGCACCAAGATTACCCAGCTCGCCAAACTACACTCCCGTACTTATGGAGCCATTAAAGCAAGGCTCCTCAAACTTGAACTCATACAGAAATAACAAAGCCTAACAGTTTTTAAACTGCCGGGCTTGGTTATAATCCATTTTCACACACCTCAAACGTGCGCTAGCGAAGTGAGTATGATGGCTAATTAGATATTATTTCCCTTACCTCACCTTCTCCAAAAGGTAAGGCTCCTTCTCCAAAGGTAAATTTAGAGCCAACATCAAATTTTTCTCCCAAAAACTCTCGATGCAGAAAAGCTATTTCTACAATTCCCTCTTCACCAGGACAGAAATCTGTATTTTCCTTCAAAGTAATTTGGCCGGATGTTTTCATATCTGGTATAAAATTAAATAAGGGTCTATAACCACTTTTAAATGGCGTTTTACGCTCAGTTTTATACAATTTAATTTTGGCTAATATCTTTATCATCGTTATTAAAAAATAGGACTATAGTTTAAAGCAGTTCCTCGTAGTAAACTTAAATTCTTTGCTGCTATATCTATAGCATTCATTCCATCAGCAGTAAATTTGTACGCACCATTTAGTATACTATTTGGAACTCTTACTTTCATTATTGTATTCGGAATACCATCAAGACCGAAATTATATTTTCCAAACTGAACTGCTTCTTTCAATGTAGGAGCAAAAAGTTTAGACTCATATCCACCTTCTAAAACTCTAAAACCAAAATTAGCAACATCATCTGCTTCAGCAGCTGAAACAGCCCTAAAGATCGTACTGAAGCCTCCTCCTGACTCTGCCAAGCCTGCTAAAAAACCAGCATTTCTTCCAGCTTGTCCTGCAAGATAAGCAGCTCCAATTTCACCCCCTGCGATACCACCGGCAGCAAGTCCAGCTACTATTTCCCCTGTAACTTCTGCTGCTTTAAGAGCCGGTAGCATTCCTCCTAACGCACCTTGAAAGGCACTCCATTTGGAGCCGGCCGGTGTTTTATCGCTCATGTCAGAACCTGTGTAGTTCCAGGTTTTATCAGGATTCAGGGTGATGTCATAACCACCTTTTGTTTCATACTGAACTGATTTACCGAGATAGGTTTCTCCTGCTTTTGTTGTCGCCTGTGAAGTGGCATTCTCATCCCAGTAAGGTTTGTTATTTTTGCCCATGACCCAATCCTTACCCTCCATTCCATCAGGGTCAACAAAACGTATCGGATTATTGAAACCATAATTATAAGGCGAATGCCTTCTCATCTTCTCCGCCAACGGATCCACCACATTCCACCTCCCAATCACCGGGTCATAGAACCTTGCCCCGTAATCATACTGTCCCAATTCCTCCTGCAACTCCTTGCCGTTATAAAGATATTTATTATTTCCGAATTGTGTATTTTTTCTTAATCCAAATGCATAGTAATCGTCTCTTTGCAACACTTCCAGCTGATGGGTGCTCGGGTTTTTATAAAATGTCGTCCGTACATTGCCCAAATGGTCGGACAGGTGATATTCATAGCTATAATTCCCACTGCCATTATTTCTGGCCAAACCTTCCTCCGTCTGGATGAAATCGATGCTCTTATCTGGTTTATACTGGATCCCATCAATGTAATTAATGGTTCCAGAAGATATGCTCTTTTTGAGCTTGTTACCAGCCGCATCATAAGTATAGCCTGTAACCAGGTCAATATTGTTCGCAGCCCTCACCTCATGGGGCAGGTTAAGCACATTATAATCAAAATGATATCCCGAACGCCCGTCAATTACCGCATTGCCATTCCGGTCATATTCATAGCCATTGGTTACCTCCGCCGCAAACCACAACTGGCTGCCATGGTAGTGGTACTTGTTATCCGTACCATCATCCCGCTGGAACCTGTCGATATTGCCCAGTACATCATAGGCGATGGTTTCATTCATCTTAATGCCTGTACCGATGGAACTGCTCAGCCGGTTCAGCTTATCATAACCATAAGTCATATAAATCCCCGAAGACAATGGATTTGCACCTGCAGACCAATACTGCCGTCCAATATTCCCGTTATACCAACCGCTGTTATTTTCCTGGTAATCCAGCTGCATGCTAAACTGGTCATTGATACTGCTTTTCAGCCAGCCCCGCTCATTATAGGCTAGGCCGGTGCTCTGCAGGAAGGTCACCTTATCCTCACTGTGCCGGCTTTTGTTCTTCAGCTGACCGAGTGCATTGTAATCCAGTTTTGATAATACCACCTCTCCCTTACCGTTGATCTCTTCAAAGCCCGCCAGCTTACGCCCCATATGGTCATATTCATAACGGTTGGCAATCTGCGTATCTCCGGCAGTAGTATGGTGGATCCTCAGGCTGGAGGTCAGTTCACCGACAAAACTATAGCTATTGCTGGTCTCATCATAATTGGAGGGATCGATCCCCCCCGACAGGTAATGCTGGCTGAAAGTCTTTACTACCCTGCCCTCCTCATCGTAAAAGTGTTCACTCAGCAGCATATCCGAACTGCCCAGTACGTTGACCCTGCTTCCCGTAGCAAGCCCTTTGGTCTTTTGGCTTCTTCCGCTATAGCTAAAGGTATTCCCACCCACAAAGTCATAATCATCATAATAGTTTATACTCAGGTAGGCAGAAATATCACCCTGCGGCATGGCCCTGCTGGTATAGCCCGTTACCGTGGAACTGTTGTCCCTGGCTTCCCACAATTTGATTTCCCCGTTTTCATTCTTTTGGGTATTGGCATAATCCTGCAACCCGTTTTTGTAACTCCTTTCCGGATTCACCCGGTTGGTATCCGCAACAGCCGTGTTATATTGGTATAGTCCCGTCATCACCACCCGCCCTAAGGCATCATATTTATGAAATGACCATTCCTGTGGGCTTTTGTTCCGCTGGTTACCATCCTGGCTCATCACCACCTGGTCCAGTAAATTGTAAACCATAAACTCCCAGGCCTTACCCGGGATCTTTTTCTCCGTTACCCGTTTCCTGCCATCATAACGGTAGGCATAGATATAATAATGAAATTCAACCTGGCTTTCAGTGAAGCTGCTCAAGGCAGGTGAAAAACGGTCTGTACCCTCATTCACCGCCGGGGGTAAAACATATCTTAAGTTCCCCAAATCGTCATATACATAATACGTACAGAGCCCCCTGTCATTGGTGCCCCAGGCTCTTTTCAATACCACACGACCTTCAAAATCCTTGAATTCATCGGTGGTACCCGCACGTCCGTCAGATGCCTTCCAGTTTTCATCTTTTGTGGTGGTTTTATACAGCTTGCCAGCCGGATAGTATTGGTTGTCCGTTGAGGCCCCATCTGCAGTCAGTGCCCACAACCTCACCTCATTGTCTGTATTGGTGCCATATTCCATCTTCAACGTATGGCCGGCATTGCTGTTCAACACAGGCTGCCAGGCATCCCCCGGGGCACCCTGTTCCAGTACCCGGTTCAGCGGGCTCGCCTCAAAAACCGTCTGTGAAAACGGTGTCGGGATCCTCACGATACCATTACTCATCTGTTCACCGCTTTGGTTTCCTGAAACCGTATAAAAACTCAACTGCTCACTTAATGCTGCTGACCGGTAGCTTCCATTGGTACCTGTTGCCGCATAAGGGAGGTATTTCTTATCCTCCCGGCCAAAGGCATCGTAAGCAAAGGGCTGAACCAAATCATTGAAAGCAGGGCTACCTTTTACCTGTACCGTTTGTAAAGGACGACCCAAACCATCGAAGTATTGGATGCTCTCATTCACATCACAGATGCTTCGTCCGTTCAGGTTATTTGGATCAATCCCGGGCTGCCTGAATGTTTTTGTACTGATGTAGTTCTGATTATTGCTCGCTGTGGCGCTATAGGGCTGACAATTGATATAACTCACACCCGTGGTGAAAATCCGCACATTGCCCGTGGCATGAAAACCATTTACCAGCGTAACGCTGCTGGGCGCACTAATCTGCGACTCATTGTTATATTGGCTGAGCACCAGCTGGCCACTCGCCTGTTGTATCCCCGCCAGCAGGAAAAAACCTGCCACCAGCTGTTTGATCTGTATCTTCATGAGGCCTTAATTTTTGTAGTGATAGGTTGTATTTTTAAGAATGTTTCCATTCTGATCCTTCATATTCTTTAAGCGCTGAAACTCATCATATTCATAATAAGTAGTCATGCCCTTTGGATCGGTCATGCTCGTCATCCCCACCAAAGGTTTGTAAGTGTAGGAAGTGATATGGGCATCTTTAAGGGACGTCGAATTCCTCAGTTGATTTATCCAGGACGTAATTTCTGAATCAGTAGGGTTTGCTGCTGCAATGTCTGCTACCGTTGTTGATCCTAAAATGGCTTCAACAGTAGCATAATCTGCATTCCTGATCTCAGCTATAGGGTGTTGTCCGTTATAACTCCATAAATAGGATGTTTTAGCACCGTTTACAACAGATTGTTGAAGTAAATTTCCTGTTTTATCATAATTATCAAATTGGACTCTGGGTTCCTCCGGATTTGAGTAAACACTAAGGCTATAATTTCGTGGCAGTGTCAATCCATTGGGAAAAGTATGATAAGAAATGGATACGCTTTGAAATAAATTAGAATTCTTATACGCTTTAGTTTTCAATACCGGACTTAGGATATGCTTATCAATGAGTTGTAACCTGGCACTTTCTTCATCACCACTTAAATTTACATCTTGAGGATAGTAATAAACAGATGATTCACTTTGAAGGTCACTTGTATTAGAAATTGTTTTAGTTAACTGAGCATGTTCAGGATTGGCATATTCATTTACAACAATGTTTTCGACATAATTATTTCCAGTAGCATCAAAAGTCTGAGTCTTTATACTATCAATATAAACCCACTTAATAAAATTAGAATAAGTAAATAAGTCATAAGCATCTACCTCTAAAGCAGTAGGAGGATTATTACGCAAAGTTAAATTGTATTTTTTATTTACAATGTATGCTTTAAACTCCGCATTTATCCGCTCATCTTCTTTAAAATGAGTGAACACTTTTTTAACTGGTATAGAATTATTGCCCTGCTTTTTAAAAATTTGCTGATAAAATTCTCTTGCATTTCTCCACAAATAGCTGGTAACCTGACCATTAAAAATTTTATCTTTACCAACTAACTGGTAAGCAGGGAGGTCTGGCACAGCTGTATATTGGTGTTCTATACCTCCATTTTCAAAGTTCTCGCCTAAACTTTCTATTACGCTTTTATAAGTTAATGGTGACGATTGGTTAACATAAATATTATTGACCGTATTTGAATACATACTATAAAAATCCCATTCATTTACTTTACTAGCATCTATAGCGGCTGAACAGGGTATATAAACTGTTAAAAATTTCTCATACAGTGGTGTATAATTTGTAGAATAGCCAGATGAAATTTCGGGTGAATTTAACTGGCTGTAAAAGTATTTTTTAGTAATTGATATATTGGTTATTGGATCAGATGAAATAACCTTTGCAACACGGACTCCTCCGGTATAAATATTTTTTTTCTGAGTGGTAATATTACCATTCATATAATAAATTGTTGCACTCCCAGAAACCTTTTCTCCGGAGGCACTGCATTTTATGATATAAGAGTGGCCCGCATCTAAGTTTAAAACCTCGTTAAAATATTCTCCAGGCTTAAGAGTTTTGTTGTAAACTATTGCATTACTGTTACTTTGATCAATTAAGGTAATCTGACTAACATCGTGTAATGGATCGCCACCTGTTGTACTGCTAGAAACACAGGCAACATTGAAACTCACCTCTTGAGAAAATGCAATATTTATAACGGTAGAATATGTTGTTACAGTCCCCCGTAAGTTTGGGTTAAAAGCCGTAGCACTTATTGTTGATTGCTGAGGATAGATTGTTTCTTCACCATATACCATATTCCCTTCATAAATGATACTATCCTTTCCTCCTGTTGGATATTTTATTAAAGATAGAAGCCCTTTCTTAGAAAATTCGGGATCCATTGCCCTATCGGCAGTTGCACCTAAAAGTTTATCCTTCCAGGATAGCGTTGTTGGAGCAGGAATTAATGTAGAATTATTTTTACCATTAAAAAAACCAAAATGATCCTGGGCATAAGATAATCTCGGAGGAAGAGCACCTATGTCGTTATAAGAAAAAAAATGCGTTTTAGAAGTTAAATTATTTTCATCCCGCTCGCTCAGATTAACCAGAAATGGTTTATAATTTAATTTAGAATCCCCTAAAGAATAAGTATTTTTAAAACCAGTAGCCAGGCTATTTGTGTAATTTAGTAAGAATGATTTAAATACACGCTGCGTATTAATATCACGTACTTCAATAGAATTAATTAACTTATCGTTACCATCATTTCGATCTATATATGAAAAGTTAACGCTAATTCCGTTTGAACAATTAATTTCCTGAAGTAAAACTCCATCCGTTTGAAGTATGGTTTGGCAATTTGTGTTGTTTAATACTGGATCTTGCATACTGCATTGAAGTCTTGCTAAATTACTTGCTCTTTTATAAATAGATTGCTGAATGCCTATTGAATAGGTCATGCCAAGGTATGAATATGAAAAAGTTATCAGATCTCCTTTAGGATGTATTATTTTTTTTAAATACCAGGCTGTTTTAGCAAACTTTGATATTGTTTTTCCGCATGCACTTCCGGTCACTGTTTTTTTTGTTTGCTCACTTGCATCTGCTCCTCCAAAAAAATATTGGATTCCTTCCCCATCAGTAATCTTAAAATTCCAATCAGCGGAACTAAAGTCTCTTTCAATTTTAAGGTTAGAATGTGATAGCTGGATTGGATTTAAATTGTTATCCAAAATAAATCTACCCACATACCCATTAAAATTAAAAGAAAATAAGTCTGGCTCTGCATCAGTTTGGCCAGTCTCGTTAGAAACGTATAAACCCTCCATAAAACTAATAAGGGCATCTGTTCTTGCCGGAAAATCAGATGGAACTGATACACGTTGTGAAAGTTCATCAATTGATCCAAAAACGGTCCTTGTAATAACACCCCCTGCATTTAGGCTCCATCCAACGCCTACTCTCCCAGGAATTTCATCCACTTTAAATCCATTAGTACTATAAAACAGTGAAATTGGAACTTTTAAATTACTGGAATTGCAGTCATAGAGAGGAATGCTTTTACTAACAGAACCAGTAGCGAGACTTAAATCTATTCCTCCATATTTTCCAAGTGAATTTGCATTAGGAGAAGGAGGAATTATTTCTATAGGTTTAGTGTAATCTGCTACATTTGGTTCGGATTGCGCAATTACCTGACAAGACAATAAAGTTCCAATTGCCAATAATAAAATTTTTATTTTCATAAGATGTGTTTTGTTTAAATAAAAGAAGATACTTTTAGATTTTAGTCAAACAATACATTGTAACGTGCTTTGAACAATATCTTAATTCTGCATATACCTATACTTTTTTTTTAAAATGAGTTCAGTCCATTATTAAATGAGTGTATGAGTAAATTATTTCCAATTTAAATAGCAGTATATAAAAAATAGGATCTATTTGACAAACGTTCAAAATGAGGTGACGAACGTAAGGAATCAGATGACGAAATATTTTTCGGATTTTAATGTAGACTTCAGTTTTGACCGATACGATGATAATAAAATCATCGGTCCGATCGTATGAACTGCAACTAACACAAAAGGTTTTCAACCCTTTTAATAACCAATTTATATTGACGCTATAGATTTAATGATCATTGCAGCGGAAGAAGAGGAAACAGCATAAACATAAAAGAGCGATCAGTCATGATCGCTCTTTTATGTTTATTGAAATAAAGAATATTTACCAGGCATTTACCCGATTTTATCGATTCAGCGCAGAAACTTGTTTTAAATGCGCTTTCAAATGAGGCAGATGTTTGGAAGCAAATTTTCTGATTGCGCTATCTTTTGATTTAGCCCCTTCTTCAAACAAAGCAATGGCCTTCTGGTGATCGCTTATCATGAGCTTTACATATCCCTGATCCAGCGCAGTGCCTTTCATCTGCTTTAAGTCTTCAACAGATTTTAATATTTCGGCTTCGGTATCACCATCCGGATGAGGTAAGACAGCAGACTTCATATTTCCGGCTGCTTCAGCCACATTCTGGTTTCTGGTGGTATCTTTCATGTTTTCCAATTGGGAATCTACCCGCCCATCCGGTCGCATTCCACCCGGAAGTTTACTCATCGGTAAACTCACGCTTTTAGCCTTCGCCAATAACTTTAATTCTTCATTCACCTTACTATGGTCATCGATCATCATTTTGGCAAAGGCTTTTACTTTGGGATCAGCAGATTGTTCGCTGGCTACTCCGCTTAGCTGTATTTCTTTCATGCCAGACAGCATCGCCTGCCTGATGAATACTTCTACAGGCATATCCATCATGTTGCTTTGCATGACTAATGGTTGATGATAATGGGCAGATGCCAATTGATTTAAACCGGAAACAGACAGTAAAACAACAGCTGTTTTGGCGAGGGTAGAAAAGATATTTTTCATGGTTCATTTATTTATCATTAATACAACCCTGTTGACTTTAAAAAAGTTTCATTTATATGCCATTGAATTCAGCTAAACGGAACAGTTCTGATGGCAAAGGTGAATAACCTCGGGTTTGTGAACAACTTCCGTAAACACCTGTTAATGAAAGATGTTAAGCTTGTATACCAAAACATCAAGCGATGAAAAAGTCCATCTATGTTATTGAAGATCATCCAGCCATCAGAGAAATCATCGAATTTCTACTCACGGAAGAATTATATGAAGTAAAGGCTTTTCCCAACTCGGCAGATTTCTGGAAAAGGATGCAGGATAGTATCCCTGATATGGTTATTCTGGATATCAGGCTACCTGATGCCAATGGAATAGACATTTGTAACCGGCTTAAACAAAATGCGAAAACACATCATATCCCGGTGATGATGATGTCGGCCAACAATCATTTAAGTGCGGTGAAAGCGAAATGCATGGCGGAAGATTTTATTAATAAGCCGTTTGATTTAAATGATTTCGCTATCCGGGTAGCGCATTATGTCAGCAATTAGTACCTATCGATACAGTGATGAGCCGCAAAACTTGCAGAACAGCGCATCACTGTCATGGCCTTCCCGGCTACAGTTGGGACAGGATTCCGGCAACTCTTTTTTCTGCCTGGCCGCAATTGCGATATCATGGGTAATGATACCGGTGGGTACTGCAATAATGGCGTAACCAATCAGCATCACTACAGAAGCCACAAATTTTCCCATTGGTGTAATGGGCGAAATATCGCCATAGCCTACTGTAGTAATGGTCACAATGGCCCAGTAAATACTCTCCGGAATATTGGAGAAACCATTCTCCCGCTTTTCAACCAGATACATGATCGAACCCAGAATGACCGTAATGGTTAAAACAGTAAGCAGAAAAATGCTTATTTTCCTTAAGCTGCCCTTAAGTGCCTGGGTTAAAAAGTTAATCTCTGATAAAAATTGCCCGAGTTTAAATATCCTGAATACCCGAAGCAACCGCAAAGCCCTGAACACCAGCAATGATTGTGCGCCAATAAAAAAGATGCTTAAATAAGAAGGAAGCAGCGCAATCAGATCAATAATACCCAGCGGACTCAGTACAAAAAGTAAGGGTTTTCTAACGCTAACCAACCTTAAAATATATTCTACCGTAAATAAGGCAGCAAAAATCCATTCCAGCCTGTTAAACAGCTTACCGTACTGATGGTGAATACCAATGACACTGTCCAGCATCACCACCATAATGCTGGTAAATATCGCCAGGAGCAAACCGATGTCGAAAGCTTTCCCCGCAGGGGTGTTTGATTCATATATTACCTCATGCAGCTTAAAACGCCAATCTGTTTTATCTGCGGGTTTAATATCCTTATGTTTCAATTGTTCGGCAGACATGAATGTTAAAGCGGATCAATTTCCCCTATGCATATAATGTTAGTGATTTTTTATGGATAAACCTAACCATTTACCACTTCGCCGCCATTGACATGAATCACCTGACCGGTAATGAATGAGGCATCTTCACTCGCCAGAAATACATAAGCCGGTCCCACTTCTGAGGGTTGACCTGCCCTTTCCATCGCTGTTTCTGAACCGAATGATTTAATTTTTTCCTCATCAAAGGTTGAAACGATCAGTGGTGTCCACACCGGGCCGGGAGCCACTGCATTTACACGAATGCCTGTTTTAGCCAGATTAGTAGCCAGCGACCGGGTAAAGGAAGTGATGGCACCCTTTGTAGCAGAATAATCAATGAGGTTTGGAGAAGAGCGGTAGGCCGTTACGGAGGTGGTATTGATGATGCAATCGCCTGCCTTAAAATGTTCCAATACTTCATTTGCAAAATAGAAATAACCAAAAATATTGGTCCGGAAAGTATCTTCAAGTTGTTGCTCATCTATTTTTTTAGGATCTTTTTGTGGAACCTGCATACCTGCATTATTGACCAGAATGTTAAGCTGGCCAAATGTTTTAACGGTTTTCTGCACCGCTTTTTTGCAGAACTCAGATTTCTTTACGTCGCCCTTAACCAGTATGCACTTACGGCCTTCATTTTCAATCATTTTTTTTGTTTCGTCGGCATCAGTATCCTCATTCAGGTATACAATGGCCACATGAGCACCTTCACGGGCAAAGTGAACGGCAACAGCACGTCCGATGCCACTATCACCACCGGTAATTAATGCAACCTTATCTTTCAACTTTCCTGAACCTTTATAGCTGGCTTTAATTACTTCAGGAGCAGGATGCATTACAGCTTCGATTCCGGGTTGCTGCTCCTGTTTTGCCGGGGTTTTCTGCTTTTTCATATTGTCGGTTTTTATGTTATGATGATTTAAAATAACATGAAAAGGGAAGGCATGGTTTTAATCCGGCCTGCCAATCATCATTTTATAAAAAAGCCAAACATAGCAAGCGCATTGCTGTTAACCTTAGATGCGGCTAACTTTACTCCTGATCTTAGGCACACTTCTTCATCTTAAACTGAAAGCACAATACAGCGATTCTACCAGGTACCATATCGCGCTTTCTTCTACCGGATCAGTTAACCGTACCAATGAAGACAAAGCTTATTTGTTAAACAATGCCTTGAATTTAGGAATGAAAAGGGAACATTTCGTTTTAAATTCTTCTTCCAGCTGGCTTTATGGCAAACAAAACAACAGCCTCAGTAACAATGACTTTTCCTCTACCCTAAACTTTAATCTTTATAAAACCTTTCCACATTTTTATTACTGGGGATTGCTGAATTATAATACCAGCTATTCATTAAAACTGAAAAACCAGTTGCTTGCGGGTGGCGGTATTGCCTATAGCTTTCTGGATAAACCAAATGCTTATGTCAATTTAAGTGACGGGGTATTATTTGACCAGAGTAGCCTGATCGTTGGCGAAAGCTATAATACCTATCGCAATTCCCTGCGTTTACAATATCATTTTGCCATTAAGGAAATCATTGTGATTGATGGCAGCCACTTTCTTCAAAACTCCTTTAGCCGGAAAGGCGACCATATCATCAGATCGGTGACTTCTGTTGGTTTGAAACTGCGAAAATGGATCAGCCTGACTACCGCCCTGAATTACAATAAATTGAATATTACCGGAAGAGAAAACCTGAACCTTACTTACGGACTGAGTATTGACCAGTATTTTTAGTGACTGATGTTCAGTTCCAGTCTTTTTTTAGTAAGCGGATACCGCTGCGTCAGGAAATTTTCCATTGCCGTACAAAGCATGGGATAACATGCATGGCTGCTTAAACCCTCCAGCAAAATGGCATGGCTGATGGTTCCTGCCCCCAAATGTTCAGCTATCCATTCTGAAACATACATTACCGCCTCCCATACACCTTCCATCAGAAAAAAATCAAAAGCCTTTAAAATGGTATTCCATTGCGTGTGCATGGGGCGAAGCAGAAAATGCCGGGACACCGGGAGTAAATGTTTGCTGAAGCGTACATAATCATCACCACAGCCTGAAGTAACCATCATGGCTGCATCTGATGGAAAATTAGCTTTTTCAACCCTGATGATTTCTTTTCCATATTGATGGATACTGGCCGCGCAAACGGACGAAATATCAATCAGCGCCAGGTGATCATAAATCTCCGGGTGCATGGTTTTCTTCGCATCTCTGCTGAATTTGAATCCGGCAATACCTTCCTTACCTTCCGCTTTGGGACGAAGATCGATGTATAACAATTCAAATTCCTGCTGAAAATTGAGCGCCATGATATAATGCGCGGCCTCGGTGATCACATACCGAAAATCGAGCACCGGAGCTTGTTGCCCTTGCTGAAAAGATAAAATAGACAGTTGCAAATTAATGTTGTTCGGTTTCCTTGTTGCTTTCTTACTTCGTACAAAAGCGAAGCGTAAATTTAGCATTTTGCCGCTATTCATCAAAAACCATCAGTTGGATTTTAGCGGTTAAAAAGGCTTTCCAGCTGGATAGCAGCACTTAAAAACATATCAACAAAAACAAATAAAAAATGTTGAAAAATCTCCGGCTACCTAAAACACTGAATAACAACCAGTAGTCAAATTTATTTTACTGATGTGAATAAAAGCATGATTCATTTCATATTCAAATGATAATTTTGTGTTATGGCAAATTTAAACGTAAGAAAATCGATACAAACCAAGATAGAATCTTTAAGTAAGGAGATTGAAAATCTGCAGTCGGAATTAGTAAAATGGGAAAAAATTGCAGCTGAATATGAAGTCAATTCTGAAAGCATCGATTTGATCTTATCCATACAACAACCCGAAAAAGCCGAAGGCGGACGGGCAAAAAAAGTAAAACAAGCTTAACAGCTGTTTAGAACAAGACTGCAAAATCAAATTTAATTGATTTTGCAGTCTTGTTTATGATGTTATTTGTGACATGATAACAGATCACGAATCAGGTTCGGAAGGATGATTGAGTATACTTAATTTATAACATTCTCCATTTTTCTAACAGGTATTCTAGCTCTTGGCTTACCATGCTGCAGCGGATTTGATCCCTCCGTTTTTAAAGGTTCCTTAGCCTTGCCTTTTTTCTTAAACTTACGTCCATACCAAATCAGAAAACCTGTGATTGGTAAACTCGCGCCAATCAGGGATGCCAGAAAGGCCAGTACTTTGCCCGGGAAACCCAGGATACTGCCCACATGGATATCATAATTCATTTTCCTTAACTTGCCACCAAAACCAGAAGCTTCGTAAGGCACTGAATAGACACCTTTTCCTTTTAATTCTTGTAGCGTATGCTGATCAAAAGTATAACTTTGGTTATTGTAAAACTGCCCTTTATCAGGATAAACCGTAATATTAATGGTTGCCTTTGCTTTGGAAGTATCCGGGAAATTATAATAAAAACCTTCTGATTTTGGATGTTTTTTAATTACGGTATTCCAGGCTAAATCCATTGCCTTTTCTGGTGTGTAGAATTTCCCTGCCTGTAGTGAATCAGATGCCAGGCGATCAAATTCACCCAACTTTTCGCCACCACTGGTTACCCAGTATAAGCCTTCGCTATACCACCTGATGCCATAAACCATTCCGGTTAATGCGATGAACAGTAAAAAGATGAGCGAGTAAAACCCCAATACATTATGCAAATCCAAATTAACACGTTTGAATGATGCACTCCATTTGATTTTAAAACTTTTATCACGGGTAGATTTGTTCCATTTTTTAGGATACCACCAGATCAAACCTGTAATCAATAGGATAACGAAGATGAGTGTTCCATAATTCACAATCGGCCGGCCAATGGCATAGGGCAGCCAAAGGAAACGGTGTCCGTTCAGGATAAAGCGGAAGAAATCTACCTCACCTTTTTTGTGTACCACTTTGCTGATCACCCGGCCAGTGTAAGGATTAATGGTTAAAGTTGTCCCACCACCCCTGCGGCCTTCTTCTTTTGCGCCTTTCAAATTTAAGTTAATTGCCCTTCCCTGCTGGTAATTCGCGTAAACCGGCGATTTGTCCGGAAATAAGCGGGCAGCAATCGAGGTGAGCTGAGATGGCGTGATCACTGGCTTATCTTGCTTTTGTATCTTGCTTTCAGGCTCCAGTAATCCGGTGATCTCTTCATTAAAAACCCAGATGCAGCCTGTTATACAAACCATTAAAACAATGACACCAGATACAAGACCGAGCCAGAGATGAAGCCATTTGTTAATTCTGGTAAATTGCGAATCTTTCACTTTTTTCTTCGCCGGATTAGAGTTGTTTGCTGTTGCCATTATCTTGTTAATTGAAATGAGAAATGCTTAATTAATATTGAAGCGCATTGATGGCGGTAATTGTTCCACCTTCAACCTTTAAACCTTTTTTTGCAGCGGCGATGTCGGCATCAAAAACATAAACATAACTTCCTTCGCTGGCTGTGGTGATTCCGATATAACCTGTTCTTCCATCTCTCGGGGAATAGTTATTAATTGTGGTTGTCCTTGTTATATCAGCTGGTATGCCTGTTACCCATTTAAACGTTTTGTTAATTACATCTACAATGGCAAACTTTCTGGCTGCGCCTGTAATCGAATTGGCTTGCGGGTACATCTGCACTACAAATTTACCCATGCCTACATAGCTCTGACCAGCCATGTGGTAACCGCCAGACAATTCCTGAACATTTAAAAAATAGCTTTTATCAAACTCAGTCGTTCCTTTATTAATCCGGATTACTGCAGAAGGATTTTTAGAGCTTGGCGTTCCGGAATTGGTTGCAGAAGCATAGGAGAAAGCATAAGCATCGCCATTTTCGATTTCTACTAAACCATTTACAAAGTAAGCACCGATATAACTCGTACGGTTGTCTTTTATCACTTTCTCCAGTTTTAATTCCGGGTAACTGTAAACGGCCACCCACGAACTATCAGGATAAGCAGTACCAAAAACATCCGGTGCTGCACCTTTGATGCTCATATAAGGGATAAAAAGTTTTTCACCCACTTGAGTTGCCCATGTAAAATGTGCGCGTTCCCTGTTTCCCGCTAATTTTACAATGTTCACCTGCTGCTCCCCAACAATTTGGTATTTGCGGGCATCAATCCTAAAGAAACTTGAAAATTCATTTCCTGATCTCGGTATTTTCGCAATAAATATATCATCCTTCGCTGGTGCAAAAAGCTGAACCGTTTCAGTTTGAAAATTGGTGAGTTTATTTAACTTTCCGGTACCGTCTAATCGATAAGTGGTTACTGCACCCGGATTCCCTTGTCCGTACAACAAGCTAAAAAACCGGTTTCTATGGGTTAAATAATAACGGTAAGAACCGTCTTGCTCAATGCCGTTTCCTTGTGTAGTCACCGTTCCTGCATCTAAGCTATTGGCAGTCAATAAATAATCGGCGATGCCTGTGGTACCCACAGGTGTTGCGGAAATGATAAATTTAGTTGCTCCGGTAAGCTCGTTATCCACGTCTACAACTTCTGAAGAATCCAGTTCCTTATCGCAAGCCGCAAACAAGGTAACCAACAATAAACTTAAAAATGGAAGTAAATATTTAGTTTTCATATTCGTATGTATAAAAATTTATGATCTGTTAGTACTGAAAAAATACCTCACTTTAGCATAAAATGCTCTGCCTGGTTTTTGTAATGAAAAGTTATCGTAGATGCGGTTATTCACCAGGTTTTTACATTCTAAACCAATGTTGTATTTACCACCGCCTAATGTATAAACTGCATTAACATCCTGCATCCATTGTCTCGGGATATCATACTTCGTATCAGCAGTACCCTGACTTGGCCACGATAGGTAATAAGCATGAACATACAATACATTGTAGCCAAGGGTTAAGGTATTGCCTTTCTTACCTACGTTATTGAAGAATAGCGAAGCATCAGCGTTACCAAAAAGATAAGGCATGTTAGGGATACGATCCCTGTACAAAGGACTTTCCATGGTTTGCCCCTGTTCAAAACGGGTATTGTTTCTTAAGTTCTGGTAAGTAAGATTTACCCCTGCGGTAAATAACTGCTTGTAAGAATAACGCACTTCAGATTCGAAACCTAAATTGGTTACATCAGCCAGGTTGCCATTTACCTGTTTGGTTTGATTGTTATTTAATTGCGGCCTGATAAAGTCTTTCGCATCGCGGTACATTACATTACCATCAAAGCTAAAACGGTGAATCTGATTTAGCTGTGCCTGATAGCTGAAGCCCAGGTTGTAGTTATTGCTTTGCTCAGGTTTCAGGTTGATATTTCCTTCCAGGTTTAATAAATCACCAAAAAGTTCATCCGTTTCCGGCAGTCGGTAGCTTTTTTCGAAAGAGGCTTTCAACTGAAAGTTAGGGACAATAAAATAAGTTGATGCAATGCCGTAACCTGTTTTGCTGTAGCTGTTTTCCTGCTGAAGATAGGCTACATCACCCCAGTTTCCGCTTGGATTGTAACTCTGTGCATATTTATTCGATTGATAAAACTGCTTGGCAAAAACAGAGGTGTTCCATTTTTCTGAAGGACTGAATTTATACCCTAATCCTAACACATTTTTATTGTTTTTACGGGGTTGCTCGTAATTTTGGTTTTGCGGGAAGAGTTCATCAGAACCTTTTCTGTTAAACGAATTGTAAACATTATTTAATGAAAAGGAATGACGCTCATTAAGGGTATACGTTAAGTTGGCAGTGGCCAATCCATTATTGTTACGGAATTTATACATGGAACGTTCCCTTTCGCTACCAGCACCCGGGTATTGCTTATATTCCTGGAACCAGTTGTAACGGCGATACACGGTATCGATATTTTGTTCGGTACCAAAATTGAAGTTACCATTGATACGAAGATCAAGTCCCTTTGTAAATAAATCTTTTTTCTGGTACTTCACAGTTGGCATTAAAATGCTTCCTCTTCGGTGCCAATCGCCGAAAACACTGACCATCCGGGCACCTGTTTGTACTTCTGCATAGTTCTTCCCAGCGGTTAAACCAAACATCAGCTGATCTGCGAATGATTTATTAACAACTCCTGCACCTACAATTATTGTTTCATTATGGTAAGTATCGTTAAAGCGTTTCACTACCTGATTTCTGAAGTAACGACCATCAAAAGAAGCCACATCTGTAGTTACTTTATAATCGTTATCAGAATAATTCTGGAAGGCATTCAGTTGTACCTTAAAACCTGACGGCGAAGTATAACCGGCATTGATAGCTGTTTTATGGGTATTAAATGAACCATAAGAATAAGAAGCATCAATGTAACTTTTTGTGGTATTGTCAGTTACAATGTTGATGGCGCCACCCAAAGCATCTGAGCCCAACCAAACCGGAACCACCCCTTTATACACTTCCACACGTTGTGCCAGGTTGATCGGAATATTGTTGATCTGGAAGGATGAGCCAAAATTATCCATTGGTATACCATCGATAAAAAATTTCACCTGCCGACCGGTAAATCCGTTTAACGAGAAATCCATTCTAGATCCCAATCCTCCAGCCTCTCTCACGCGGACACCAGATACACGATCGAGTGCATGAGAGATATCTAAAGTACTGTTATGTAATTTTTTGGCATCGATAGAAGTCACGTTAAAAGCCTGGCGGTTTACCTGTTGATTTGCCGTTCTGCCAATCACATTTACCGTTTCCATGTCTTCTGAAGATTCGGCAAGGCTGAAACTTAACTTTTGATCCTCATTTTCGGATACGGTTATTTCCTTTTTAATTGTTTTGAAACCAACGGCAGAAATCTGAATCTGATAATTCCCGGCTTTAACCTGAGAAATTTTGAAACTTCCCTTCTCATCAGATACCGTTACATAATTGGTTTTCTGGATCTTGACGGTAGCGCCTGAAACGGGCTGACCAGAAGCACTTTTGATTTGCCCCGAGATACCGGAAATGCGGTTTTGGGCGGAGGCAAAAATTACAAAGGCACATAGCATGCCTAATAGCAAAATTTTCTTAATTTGCATAACTTTTAATGGAGATTAAAGGTGAGCCGGTTTTCCGGTAGCCACACGGGTCTGAACCGTGTGGCATTTTTTTTATGCCGCAAATATAAATCTTATTTAGATCAAGTCCAAATAAGATGCAGACATATTTTAGTCCTTAAACCGTTTAGTATGGTAAAAAACAAAGAAAAGCAGAACATTCAACGCTTAACCGTTCGCCATATTATTTGAAATATTCCTGGTAGAACCGTATCCATAAGCTTACATATTATTTAATTTAAGCAGAAGAATAACAATGGCAGGTTGATCGACAAATCATTAATCCTAAGGATTAACTTTTTTGATGACGATCAAAAATGGTGTCGTAAATGAACTGAAATTTTTGAACGATGAGTAAAAAAAATTATTTACAATCTACCGCCTTGCCATATATCCCCATCGGTTCGGGAGATAAATAAGGAATACCAAGATTTGCAGACCGGATAATTAGCAACATCCCCATGGTAAACATCAACCAGGGAATAAGCCTTTGTGTGTTGAAAGGAATATATCTTTTGATGAAAATTCCGCCCAGTGAAACCATCAGCATCAGCGGTGTGGTTCCAATCCCGAATAAAAACATAAAAACCCCACCAGCTTTAAAACTTCCGGTATTGAGGGCGGTAGCCAGCGCCAGGTAAACCATTCCACAGGGAATAATTCCATTTATAGCGCCGGCAAAAAATCCCCAGAGCGGCAACTGGAATACGTAACCCATTAACTTACTGATAGGACGCAATAAATGATTTTGTAACGTAGCAAAACGCTTCACATACTGTGGAACTAATTGCAATAATGTAAAAAAAATCAGTAGTATGCCAATAATGGTGCTGAGTATTTGCTGATTGCTAAAAACGGCTATACTGCCACCAAGTGCGCCTGCGCATAAGCCTAAAACCACATAAACAAAAATTCTTCCGAACTGATACATGAGCAATTGGAAGGCAGCACCTAAAAAATGTTGTTTCTGAAAAGGCATGCCCAGCATAATGGGTCCGCACATGACAGCACAGTGCAAACTGCCAAACAGGCCCATTAAAAAAGCTAATGGCAGGAAATCCGTCATAGCGTGAGGTTACTTTGATACAAATAGTGCTTCCCATGACTGCGCCACTGCATATGGAGAAACCACATGCCTTTTGGTAAATGAGCGCGACTTACCAGAATCAGGTGATCAGGTCCGATGGTTTTACCATCAAACTTTAAATCTTCGGCCTTGTTTGATGGCCGCATCAATACGAGCTGGTAGCTGGCACTGTCTTTTAAACGGATAACCAATTGCTTTTGATCAACTGTAATTTTCGGCTGCGCATCATCATTCAGCATGTTTTGTGCTGCATTATAGGTGGTATTGTAGTTAATCCCTTTTTCATAATAATCCTCTTCCACTAAAGCATCGCCATCATGTTTGGCAAACATATAACCTACCATTGCTATGATGAAAAGCATGAAGCAGCCCATTCCCAATAAAATTTTAGTCCCCCAGTTCATCGTCATCTTTTTTTATTTTTATTCGTTATCAGGCGGTGCAAAAAAACTCGTGCTGGCCTGGCTTAAAACTTTTCCATCCACCACCACTTCAAATGCAGCATCTGATTTATATTCCTTAATCTGGCGGTTATCCCGGATGAGAAAAAAAGTGATTTGTGCAGATCCATCCTTCGGAAGCACATTTGCCGCCTGTATAAACTCGATCTGATCATGTTGATCTTTCGCCCTGAATTCAAACTTTACCGTTTTATTGGTTTTATTGATCAGCTCTGCATTATACAGATTGCTGGTTTGATTGCTTCCCCTGTTTTGATAAAGCGTACCACTTGCCCTTAATACAGTGGTTTCTATAGATGATCTTTTATAGATGAGGGCAGAAAAAACCATGCATACCATAACCAGGACAGCTGCATAGCCATAGGCTTTGGCCCCTATTTTAAATGGTTTCTGCTGGCTGATGTAATCCTGATTATAAAATCCAATTAGGCGTTCTGGTCGATTGATTTTTAGCATCACTTCATCACAGGCATCAATACAGGCCGTACAATTTACACATTCCAGCTGTGTTCCCTTTCTGATGTCTATGCCTGTCGGACAAACCTGTACGCATAATCCACAATCTATACAATCGCCTTTAGCTTCAGCTACATTTTGCTTCTGCATCTTTCCACGGGGTTCACCACGATTAACATCGTAGGCGACAATCAGGCTCTGGTTATCCAATAAAACACCCTGTAACCTGCCATAAGGACAAATTACCGTACAAACCACCTCACGCACATAGGCGAAAACAGCATAAAACAGAAAGGTAAAAAGCCAGATGGAAATAAAGCCTGATACATGCTGATGAACCGGTTCTGTAATGATGCTGAATAGTTTTTCGGAACCGATAAGATAGGCTAAAAAGGTATTGGCAATGGCAAATGAAATCACTAAAAAGAGAAAATGTTTAGTCGATTTTTTTAAAATCTTGTCCATATTCCAGGGCTGAGCATTCAGTTTGATTTGTTTTTGCTTATCACCCTCCATCCAGAATTCTATTCTCCGGAATACCATTTCCATAAAAATGGTTTGCGGGCAGGCCCAACCACACCAAAGCCTGCCCAAAACCACTGTAAAACAGACAATAAAAATGATGAATATGAGCATGGCCAATGCGAAAAGATAGAAATCCTGCGGAGTAAAAATCAGTCCGAAGAATACAAATTTTCGTTCGATGAAATTTAATAGCACCCACTGCTCACCATTTAATTTTAAAAAAGGACAAGAGAATAAAAGCAAAAGCAGCCCATAGCTTACCCATTTCCGGTAAGTATATAGTCTTCCCGCTGGCATTTTAGGATATAGAAAATCCCTGTCCTTACTTTCCTTTTTCTGATTATTTTGTAGCATTCGTTGTTTTCAAACTATCGGCGGGTGCTTTCATGGCATTGTCCTGTGGATCTTTTTCTTCGTACTTTTCTCCCTGTGCAGCCTTAGCCCCTGCCGGATGGGTACCGGCCAGTGATAAAATGTAGTTGGCTACGGCACTGATTTGTTTAGGGCTCAGGTTTTTCTCCCAGCTGATCATCCCTTTCTCAGGCACACCGTATTTGATGGTTTTGAAGACATTGTTAATACCTCCACCATGTAACCAGTAATCATCAGTTAAATTCGGACCGATAATTCCCTGCCCCTTATCACCATGGCATACTTTACAGTTTCCTTCGAAAATATTCTTCCCTTCAGCCAATACCGTTTCTGTGATATCAACTTTTACCGTATTTTCATCAATTGCATTTGCTGATTTCTGCAGGTATGCTGCTTTTTCAACCTGTGCCTGTGCCATTTCATTCTTATACTCCTGATCCTGGAGATCGCCATAGCCACCAATGTGGTAATAGAACAGGTAACCCGCCGCAATAATCATGGTACCAAAAAACAAGAAGTTAAACCAGGCCGGAACCGGATTATTCAGTTCTTTAATACCATCATAGGCGTGATCAATTTCCAGCTCTTTTTCCTGCTCAATCGGTTTTAAACTCAGCAATTTTTCCCAGATGGAATAGCCTTTTTTTCGCCGCTTTAACCATTCGTCGTAGTTTAATTGTTCAGCTTTCTCTGGTGATAAATAAGGTGTAGGATGAAGCTGCTCCTTATACATTACCTTGAAAGCGTTGAGTAAGGTAAGCGACACAAACACCAGTACTACAGCAAATAGTAATAAAATAACAATCAATAATTCTGATTGCGTAAGGCCAAGTGATGGCGCTGAAGGCTTTACATTTTCGGACACTGTTTTTTCATCTGCTGCAAATGCCCAGGCCTGACTAAACAGCAACAAAATAAATAAACTAATCTTCTTCATACCCTATAGATTGATTTTCCTGGATTGGCAGTTCGCTCATGACTTCGATATGCTTTTTATTTAATTTAAGGAGGTAAATGCCTACGATAATGAAAAATACCATAAACATGATCAGTGAGCTGATGAGGTAAAGTTCACCTCCGGCCAGGTCTTTTATTTGATTGAACATAATTTAGTTGCTTGGAATTTCTGTTTTATTGGCTTTAATATCAGTACCTAAGCGTTGCAGATAGGCTATAATAGCCACAATCTCCCGATCACTTTTTACCTTAATATTGTTTTGTTTTAATTCAGCGGCAATCTGATTAGCCTGAATCTTAAGATCTTCATTAGCCTTTTGGTCATATCCAGCTGCATAAGGCACACCGAGTGTTTGCATTACCTTGATCTTACTTGCCGTAGTGGTAATATCAAGTTGTTGATTCACCAACCATGGATAAGGCGGCATGATACTTCCCGGCGACATCGAAGTGGGATCTACCAGGTGATTGTAATGCCATGCATCTGAATACTTTCCGCCAATGCGATGCAAATCTGGTCCGGTTCTTTTACTTCCCCATAAAAAAGGATGATCGTAAACAAACTCACCAGCCTTACTATATTCGCCATAACGCTCTGTTTCTGAACGGAAAGGCCTCACCGTTTGTGAGTGACAGTTTACACAACCTTCGCGGATGTAAAGATCTCTTCCTTGTAATTCTAAGGCAGAATAAGGCTTCACACTGGCAATAGTGGGTACGTTAGACTGAATGGTAAAAGTTGGCATCATCTCCACCATTCCACCAATGAGAATGATAATCAATGATAAAACCATAAACTTCATTGGCTTACGCTCCAAAACCCTGTGCCATGCTTTATCCGCAGCAGAATGATCTACGATTTCTTTTGCCAGGGGCATTGCTTCTGCAGGTTCATTAGCCACCAGTTTAGCACTTCTCATCGTTTTGGCCAGGTTATAAGTCATGACGATTACACCTGCCAGATACATTGCACCACCTATTGATCGCAATACATGCATGGGAATAATCTGTAGTGTGGTGGCCAGGAAGTTTGGATACCTCAGTAAACCTTCGCTGGTAAACTCTTTCCACATTAAACCTTGTGTAAAACCTGCCCAGTACATCGGGATAGCATAAAAAAGGATGCCGAGCGTACCAATCCAGAAGTGAAAGCCGGCCAGTTTTTTAGAATATAATTCCGTTTTATAAATTCTTGGAATTAACCAGTACAGTACGCCAAAAGTTAAAAAGCCATTCCATCCTAAGGCACCAACGTGTACGTGGGCCACGATCCAATCGGTAAAGTGGGCCACACCATTAATTTGCTTTAAGGATAACATTGGCCCTTCGAAGGTGGCCATACCATAAGCTGTTAAAGCCACCACCATAAATTTCAGTGTAACATCTTCCCGAACTTTATCCCAGGCACCGCGAAGGGTCAGTAAACCATTAATCATTCCGCCCCAGCTTGGTGCAATCAGCATAATGGAAAAAGCAACGCCTAAAGATTGTGCCCAGCCGGGTAAAGAGGTATAGAGTAAATGGTGCGGACCAGCCCAGATGTAAATAAAAATCAGTGACCAAAAATGTAAAATACTCAGTTTATAGGAGTATACCGGTCTTCCGGCCATTTTGGGCAGAAAGTAATACATCATGCCTAAATAAGGGGTAGTTAAGAAAAAAGCTACTGCATTGTGTCCATACCACCATTGTACCAGTGCATCCTGAACGCCCGCATACACATAATAACTCTTTAGGAATGAAATAGGCAGCTCAAATGAATTCACAATATGCAGCACCGCTATGGTGACAAAGGTGGCGATATAGAACCAAATGGCTACATATAAATGCCGTTCCCTTCTTTTAAAAATGGTACCAAACATGTTCACTCCGAATACTACCCAAATGATGGTAATGGCAATATCTATCGGCCATTCCAGTTCGGCGTATTCATGCGAGGTGGTAAAGCCCAATGGAAGCGTAATCACCGCTGAAACGATAATCAGCTGCCAGCCCCAGAAATGAATTTTACTTAAAACATCACTAAACATCCTGGCCTTAAGCAGGCGTTGTAAAGAATAATACACCCCCATAAAAATGGCATTGCCCACAAAGGCAAAAATAACCGCATTGGTGTGTAAGGGCCTGATCCTGCCAAAGGTGGTATACTGGTTGCCTAAATTCATGGCAGGTTTGAAAAGCTGCATCGCTGCCAGCAAACCTACCGTCATCCCAATAATCCCCCAAACGAGGGTGGCAATGCCGAAGTTTCTGACAATTTTGTTATCGTAAGTAAATCGCTCTAATTGCATAAACAGAAATGTTTTGTTTGTATTGATAGGTCAAAGGTATCCTGCATGGAGGACGTAAAGGATGATGTGGCTTAGCTGGAAAAGTGATCTTCTTTACTTTTTGCTTCTTCTTCCAGCTCATCATCAAAGAGAATGCGGATGCCCGGCGTGTAAACATCATCATTTTGCCCTGTTTTGGCAGCCCAGATAAATGCACCCAGAAAAATGAGTGCCATTAAAACACTGCAGCCCACCAGAAAATAGAGAATATTCATAATAATTTATTTTTACGGGCCAGAATCCGGGTAGCGAAAGTGGTAAAACAGATGATGGTAATAGTACTAATGGGCATAAGCACCGCAGCAACCAAGGGATAAAGCGTACCCTGAACGGCATAAAAGATTCCGATAAAATTGTATGCGGTAGCAATGGCAAAGCTTGCTTTTATAATCTTTATCCCATCCTTACTCAGTCCGATAAAATCAGGTAGCATATTTAATGAATCGCCCTTTAATATGGCATCGCATCCGGGAGTAAAATTGTTAATATCATCCGTAATGGCTATGCCGAAATCACTCTGTTTCAAGGCACCTGCATCATTCAGTCCATCACCGAGCATCATGACTTTCTTTCCACGATCCTGCAATGCTGAGATGGCATTAAGCTTTTCATGCGGACTTTGCCTGAATCTGATGGTATTCCTTTCCGGAAAGATGGTTCTCAGGTGGCGTTCATCCTTGTTGGTATCGCCAGAAAGCAATTGTACATCAAATGAGCAATTTAACTGTTTAATCAGAAAATTGAGTTGCGGCCGCCACTCCTGTTCAATGACAAAATTCCCCATATAAACATCATCAATCACCACATGCACACCACTGGAAGGCTGATGAGCCACCGCTTTTAGATTTGAGGACAAACTTCCGGCATAAACACTTGAGCTGTTAATGGTTGCAGATAAACCCTTACCCGGCATTTCCTGATAATTCTTCACCTGAAAAAAATCGCCTGTTTTTAGTTGCTTTAAAATATGCCTGCTCAATGGATGCGCAGAATTTCTGAACAGTGAAGCCACTATTTTTTTCTCGTGATCATCCATTTTACCATTGAAATAAACCTGTGCATTCCGGGTAGTGGTTAATGTTCCGGTTTTATCAAAAACAATGGCATCACACTTAGCCAGCTGTTCTACAGCATCCGTATTTTTCACATAAAAGCCTTTCTTATCAAACACAGATAAAATGGCTGAAAGCGTAAATGGCGTACTCAATGCCAGTACGCATGGGCAAGCCACAATAATGACAGCCGTAAATGCCGACCAGGCCTTATGGCTATCGTGTTGTAAAAGCCAGTAAGCAGTGGCTGAAAAAGCGATGGTAAATACAGCCAGGCTAAAATACTTGGCGATGCTATCGTTAAAGTTCTGCTGATGAACATGGTCTTTGTAATGATCATGGTTCCACAAACCCGTTAGATAACTTTGTGAAACCGGCTTGATCACTTCCAGCTCTATGGCCTCTCCGGTCTGACGCCCACCAGCGTAGATAATTTCGCCTAAAACCTTATGCACAGGTTCAGATTCGCCGGTGACGAAACTCATATCCATCCAGGCATCACCTTTCATTAAAATTGCATCGGCAGGAAGTAATTCGCCGTTTCTAATCCATAAGCGGTCACCAATTTTCACATCATTGATGGAAACTGGCTTTTCCAGCCCGTTAATCAATGTGGTTACTGCAATCGGGAAATAAGAACGATAATCACGGTCGAACGAGATGTGGTTATAAGTGCGTTGTTTCAGCCATTTGCCCATTAACAGCAAAAAAACCAATCCCGTCAGGGTATCAGCAAAACCTGGTCCGATGTTCAATATAACTTCAAATGCTGTTCTTAAAAACAGAACGGCAATGATTAAAGCCAAAGGCGTATCCAGGTTCACATGCTGATGTTTTAAACTGGTTAAGGCGGAAATGAAATAATCCTTACCGCAATAAAAGGCTGCCGGAATGGAAAAAGCCAGATTAAGCCAGCCAAATAACACTTGAAATTGTTTTTCAAGGCCCGATAAACCAAAATACTCAGGAAAGCTGAAGAGCATCACATTACCCATTAAAAATCCGGCTACGGCTATTTTCAGAATCAAACCCTTATCCAGTGCCTTTTGATGTTCCTTCACCACATCCTGAAGGCTGATTAAAGGCTCATATCCAATCTGAATCAGGGTTTCTACCAGGTTCCTTAATGAGATTTCCTGATGATTAAAAGTGATGGTTACCTGCTTCCTGATAAAATCAATGCGTGAACTGAAAATGGCCGGGTTGATTTTATACAGATGCTCAAGTAACCAGATACATGAACTACAGTGAATTGCTGGAATATAAAAAGTGATGATACTTGAATCTTCACCAGTGTAATCAATAAGCTGATTGATAATTTGCTGTTCATCCAAATATTCTAAGCGGGTATCATGACGCAATCGCTGACCAGGATTACGATTATATACATAGTAATTACACAGGTTATTTTCGGAAAGGATTTGATAAACGCCCTTGCAACCGGCACAACAAAAGTTTTTGTCATCCAATTGATGAACATGATCGGTAACCTCTTCTCCACAATGGTAACAGGTGGTGTTAACAGTAGTTTGTTGTTGGTTTTTCATGGCATAAAATTTAAATGGCATCACTGAATAACCTGGTTCCAGGCTGCCTGATCCATAACTTCTCATCGAAAGCCATACACACATTTCTCAAAAATGACTTACCAGTTTGGGTAATATTGATTTTATTTCCGGAAACCCGGATCAACTGATCTTGAATGAGCGGAGCAAGCCTTTGAACTATTGCCTCAGGAATACCTTCCGGATAACTCGTATTTTCCCTGCACATCATGTTTAAAATGTGCTGACGGATTTCCAGGTCTTCAGCAGACAGCAGATGGCCTTTTTCTACGGGTAACAAACCAGCATTTATCTGATCGAGATAAGCTTCTACGGTTTTAGGATTTTGTGCGAAAGCAATCCAGCTGTCACTAATTGACGAAACACCTAAACCAATGAGCAAATGCGTATGCTGATCGGTGTAGCCCATAAAATTGCGGTGCAGTTTTTTCTTTGTACTGGCTGTAAATAGTTTATCAGTTGTTAGGGCAAAGTGATCCATACCCACATCCATATACCCAGCTTCCATCAGCATGTTTTTTCCCATTTGATAAAGCGCAAATTTTTCCTTTCCAGCAGGAAGATCCTCAACAGTATAGTGCCTTTGGCCAGGCTTGATCCAGGGCACATGGGCATAACTATAAAAAGCAATCCGATCTGGCCGCATATCAATCACTTCTTTAATTGTTTGCGATAAACCACTGATATGCTGCGCAGGTAATCCATATATCAGATCAAAATTAATAGAATCAAAACCAATTGTTCTGGCTTGACGCATGATCGCGGTTACCTGTTGTGGCGTCTGAAATCTATTGATCATCAACTGCACTTTTGGATCGAAATCCTGAATTCCCAGACTCAATCGTTTAAAGCCAAACTGATATAAGGTTTGCAGATGTGTTTCAGTGGTATTTGCCGGATGCGCTTCAAATGAAAACGTAGCATCAGCTGAAACTTCCACTTCAGTAAGAATGCCATCCATTAATACTTTCAGGTTTTCGGCTTGAAAAAAAGTAGGTGTGCCACCGCCCAGGTGTAATTCTTTTATTTTAGGCCTGCTCCCTAAGAGATGCTGATACATTTTCCATTCAGCTAAAACGGCCTCAATGTATGGTACTTCTACCGCATGGTTTTTAGTGATTCGGGTGTTGCAACCACAATAGGTACATAAACTTTCGCAAAAAGGCAGGTGAATGTAAAGACTGATTCCTTCAGTTCCATGCTCGGCATAAATGGTCTGAACAGCGTTGATCCATTTATTCTGACTAAATGTATTCTGATCCCAATATGGAACTGTGGGATAACTGGTATAACGTGGCGCAGCAACGTTATATTTCTGAAGTAATGCGGCGGTTTCCATTATTTCAAGGCTTTAGTCACACCACAATTATTCTGACAACAGCAGGCTTTGCCTACACATTTACCGGCCGCCCATTGATCCAGATTTTTAATCACCTGCTCCATTCGCAATCTGGGATCCTGGTTTTCTTCCAGCAATGGTACATTCGCTACTTTCATTCCGACCCGACCTGCGGCCAGTAAATCCAGGTGCCCTGTTTCAACAGATGAGGTGGCGATATACCGAATCCCCAATGACTTTAGCCCATCAATCATTTCCGCATCTAAGTCGTCATGATTAAAAACCAATAGCACCTCCTTACCTGCAGAAAAAGACAAAGTATCAACAGTTAAACTATTGGCTATGATCGTAATATCATGTTTTTTATAATTCGCGAGAACCAGCCATTCTTTTTCGACAGGCTTAATATTATAGGCTATTGCTTTCATGTACTTTTTTTAGAGTACACAAAAATAAAGCAGCCATCATTTGAAGAGGATGAGGCTGCTTAGGCTAAAAAGTGACATTCATTACTTTTATCAAGATATATTGCAAATCAGCTACTGCTTTACATTTTTAAGCTTTTGTAAGGATAAAATATTAATGGCGTTACCCGTTTTATCAATCAGCTTTTCCTCTTTAAAATCGGCTAACATCCGGCTGATGGTTTCACTGGCCGTCCCCACCAGCGCGGCCAGGTCATCTCTCGAGATTTTGATGGTACAACTGTCGGTCTCATGCTTGCTAAACTTTTCTGCTACCTGCACCAATGCTTCAGCTACCCTTTTTCTTACAGACGAATAAGCCAGTTGCAGCATCTGCTTCCCTTTATCCTGAACATTTTCAGACAACAGGCTGATGAACTTTTTAGATACAGACTGATGATTGAGCAGGTATTCCATAAAATCTGTTTTTGGAATCTGGATAATTTCAGATGACGCAAGTGTTGCCGCATTTTCAGCATAAGGCACACCGTTACAAAGGCTTTCATAACCGAAGAAATCACCATCATGAAATAAGCCGGAAGAAAGTTCCCGACCATCTTTAAAACGTTTATAGGTTTTAACCTGTCCTTTCACAATGTAATAAAGATGCAAGGGCTCATCATCTTCCACATAAATAATCTGTTTATTTGAAACTGATCTGGCTTTGCCCTTGGCCTTAAGTTCTTCGAAAACCGCGTCAACGCTTCCGGCAGATGCACCAATGGCTTTTGATAGCTGTTTCTTTTTAAATCGGCTTTCAATTGCCCTGAACAATTCTAAATCATCAAAAGGCTTTGTTAGATAATCATCTGCGCCCATTTCCATTCCTTTTCTCATATCTGCCCGTTCTGTTTTAGCAGTGATGAAGATGAAAGGAATATTAGCGGTTTGCGGGTTTTTATTCATCAGATACAATACACCGTATCCGTCCAGTTCAGGCATCATAATATCACAAAGAATTACATCCGGCAGGTGCTTCAAGGCCATATCCACTCCAATTTTACCGTGTTTAGCCGTAAAGGTTTTGTAGCCGGCCAGATCCAGTACCTCTGCAGTCCCTTCGCGGATATCATCGTTATCTTCTATGATTAATACTTTTTTACCCATCTGAAAATTTAAAAAGAATTTTTAATTTATTTAACCGGAAAACTCAACGTAAATAAGGTTCCGGAATGCTGCTCACTTTTACAGGATACCGCGCCATTCATTAAGCCTACATAACGACTGACAATATTCAGACCCAAACCAGTTCCCGGAATATCGCCGGTATTGTGTGCCCTGAAAAATGGCTCAAACAGGTTGTGCTGATCGGCTTCAGGAATACCTATTCCATTATCTTTCACCTCCAGGATCAGTTCATTGTCTTTTAAGATACTGTTGAATTGAATCAGCGTATCTTCACCTGAATATTTTATGGCATTGGATATTAAATTGATAATGCAGTTTTTAAGTAGATTTGGATCAAGTAACACATTAGCCTTGGTTCCGGTGTGTTCATAAATAATATGCTGGTTTTGTTTGGTCATTAACTGCATTTCTTCCGTAATTTCTTCTGCAAAGCTGATGATATTGAAAACCTGTGCGGCGGCCTGTACCTTTCCGGCTTCCAGTTTTTCCAATGATAAAAAATCATTTAAAATGGTAGTGAGGTTATTAATGGAGTTCTTGATTTTGGCCGTATGTTTTTCTACATTTACCACATCTTGTTTTACCGTATATTTATCTATCAATGAAGCTGATAACTGCATCGAGCTCAATGGCGTCCTAAACTCATGTGAAGCCATGGAAACAAACCGCGTTTTAAGCTGATTAAGCTCTTTCTCTTTTTGAAAAAGGGCACTCATATTTTCCTTTGCCGTTTCCAGCTCTGAAACCAATTTAATCAGATCGCGTGTACGTTCTTTAATTTTGCTTTCTAACTTCTCCGTATACGATTTAATCTGTTCCTCATTTGCCTTTTCTTTTGACAAATCATGAATAAAGCCGGTGTAAATTTTACGATCGCTGAATTTAACTTCACTTACGCCTAACCGGAATGGAAAAGTGGAACCATCTTTCTTTTGTCCGCGCACCTCTCTGCCAATGCCGATGATATGCTTTTTACCGGTTTCATTATAGTTTTGAATATAGCCGTCATGCCTGATTTTATCAGGTTCCGGCATCAGAACAGAAACGTTTTTGCCTACCAATTCAGTCCGCTCGTAGCCAAAAAGCTTCAGTGCCGCTGGATTTAAATGCTCAATAAAGCCTTTATCATCAATAGTAATGATACCATCAATCGCATTTTCTATAATTGCATCCAGGAATTTCGATCTGTCCATGTTATCTGCTTTGCTGAAGCCGTAAAGATAAATTTAATTGAGGCCACTTTCAATATTAATCAATTTGCAGCTGATCCAATCGGTGCTGTGAAATATTTAACTGCATCTGCAATGAATTTAAGTGATCATCTCCCTCATCGGCGATTTCATTAAACAATTGTGTATAATAGGAGATTCCTTCTGATAACTGCAATTTAAAATGCTGAAGCTGTTTCTTCTTTTTATCCGTAACATGGTGATACAACTGTTGTAACTCCCCTTGGAAATAATCGATATATAAACCAAGCTCCTTTATAAAAATATGCGGACGTTCAATTTTCTCAAGCAAGTTTAAGCGGCCATAAATGTGCCCCACCATTTCATCTAAAGCATAAATACCAGAAAAATAAGCCAGATTTGGACCCGGACAAATGGCTACGGCTTTACTTTCTTTAGGTTTAAGGATATCATATTTCAGATAGGTAGAGGCACATAAACCTTCACACAGGCAGATTTTTTCCGTCACGGCATCAAATTGTTGCTGAAATTCCTGTACCGACAGTGCCTGAGATTTCAGTTGTTTGATTTTTAAATGCTGGTACGCTCTGGATGCCGTACAAATGGGCTGTTCGGTAAACTCGGTATTGTTGCATAAATATTTTTTGGTACAGGCACTGCCCGGACGATTTTTCCCTATCCTCCCTAAGCGTTGCGCATTAATGCTGCTGTTTTTGAAATTATTAAACTGAATGCCCAATGGTGAGGAATGGCTCAGGTAATAGTCATCTTCCCTGGAATGCGCCAGAACATTCAGGGTTTCATCATCCACGTTCGTGGCTTCAGGAACCAAAAGAAAAGGACTCCCCCAACCTGTGGCATCTAAGCCATAATGACGCATTAAAAACCGGTTTTCTTCAGCAGTACCAATTCCGCCCTGCACACTGATCCGTTGTGAAGGTGGTGTAGTCATATTTATATTTCTCTGACGAATAACCGGCTCATAAAGCGCAAATAGCACTGCATGCATGTCGCTTCTTCTGGCTTTAAATTCTTCCAGAATGGGTCCAAGCAGATGGCCTTCCGTTGCAAATGCATGCCCACCGCAGTTTAATCCGGACTCAACCCGGAACTCGGCTACCCATAAGCCTTTTTTGGCCAGGAATTTTGCCTGAATTAAAGCTGACCTGAAATCACTTACTTTCAAAATGATCTTTTTACGAACATGGCCATTTTTATCTGGGAAAAAATCTTCAAACTGTGCGAGATAACTGTATAACCTCGGATTCATCCCGGCAGAAAGAATAACAGATGAAGATAATTTACTTAAGGCAAATCCACGTAAGGCTGCGAGCGCATCTGAACTTTCATCGCTGGTCAATTCAGCGTCCACATTCATCTTATCCACCTTCGCCATAATATTTACATCAATTGCTCCAGCTTTAATTTCATTCCGCAGCACCTGCTGAAACCTTTCTTTCTGTGTTCCTTCGGGATAATCCATCATTAATTCATATCCGTTTTTTAAACTGGAACCTTCTGGCAGGAGCTCAAAATACTTGCAGATATCGCTCCCGGCTTCAAATGCCTGCTTTTTAAGTTGTGCCACCTGACGGGAGACGGCATCAGCCAGGAAATTTAAATAGGCAGTGATTCTGGATGCCCGGCTGTCTCCGGCAGATTTCAGTATCGGTAAAAATGCCAAATGGAGCTGTTGTGAGTGGTATTCGCGCATCCTTTCGATCAGTTCATCATCTACAATGGATAATACAGAAGAAATGCCATAGCGGGCAACTTTTAATGGTGTGTCTATAGAATACCCCAGTCCTAAAACAGGGATATGAAAGGTATGTGGCATAATCAATTGCTTTAAAGCACAAACCTATTTAATGTGCATGAAGCAGGACCAGATTTACATTATCTTATAAAATGATGTAAGTCACTTTTTACCAGAATTAAACCTTATGGTTTTAAAACTTATAGGGTTTGATAAATGTATTTTTTTTCTAAAACCTTTACCCTATAGCGCTGTTTTTAAAATAAAAAAGATAAGAAATATGGGACTTTTAAAAACAGCAATCATCGGCGCTGCAGTGTATGCAGGCTTTAAATACATCACCAAGAAAGATCCGATTACCGGAAGATCTGTAGTAGATGATCTTAAAGATAAAGCACCGGAGTGGAAAGAAAAAGCAAAGGATTATCAACGTGAATTTGAAACGAAATTTCAAAACGTAGAGAACGATTTGACCAGATGAATAGCAGCTTGCAGTAATCGTGACCGACCGTCAGACCGCTACTTATTTCTGTAGGCATTTAACACGATCATCAATTAGATACACATCACTGGCAAAGATTTAAGGAATACACGTTCTTTAAGCCTTTGCCAGTTTTCATATTCCCGAAACTTTAAAAAAGAAACAATTGTTGGCTATAGACTGGAAACAATTTCTCATTGGTGAGGAAAATTTTGAATTTCTGATGGAAATCGCCCTGCGCACCTTCATCATGTATTTCATTATTTTATTTGGTTTGCGTTTACTGGGTAAGCGTGGCGTTCGCCAGTTATCCGTATTTGAACTGGTGGTGATCATCAGCTTAGGTTCTGCCGCCGGCGACCCTATGTTTTACAAGGAAATCGGTTTACTTACGCCTGTTGTGATCTTTCTCATTATTGTAGGTGCATACCGTTTTACTACCTTTTTAACAGCTAAAAGTGAGAAAATAGATGATTTAATTGAAGGGAAAAGCGTTTACCTGATTCGGGAAGGTGTATTTAACATTGAAGACTTTAAAAAAGAAACCCTGGCAAAAGACGAATTTTTCTCTGAATTACGCCAGCAAAGTATTTCACACCTGGGCCAGGTAAAAACGACCATTCTGGAAACATCAGGTACATTGAGTGTTTATTTTTATGCTGATGAAAACGTTAAACCAGGTCTCCCCATTTTACCTGATCTTTTTGATCAGAAAATTAAGTTGATTGACGATGAAGGTCAATATGCCTGCTCATTTTGTGGTGCGGTAGCAGAAATTAAGCTGAAGGGCAAACACAAGTGTCCGCGGTGCCAAAACGAGGAATGGGTAAAAGCAATAAATGATTGCCGGGTTAAATGATACCTTACCAGGCTGAGCATGAGTAAAATAAAAAATAGATCAGGTTTTCCGATCATTACATCAGCTTTGAGTTGTAAATTTGTAGCATGACATCACAAGAATTACAGGAGCTGGAAGATTTTTTTACCCATGCAGGCAAGCAACCTGTACCCATCTATCTCAATGAAGCCACTGTAATTACCGATTATGATTTTTTTCTCGAAAGCCATTTCCTGCCTTTGAAATTAAACCTTGACTCCAAAGTTAACCAGCCATTGCTTCATCGCTTAAAAATGCTCAAACTGCTGGTAGAAGCCAATGCCTAACGGATTGGCCTTTTTCTGTTCGGCAACTTACTGGCATTCTTCGCGGTAGCTAAACTTACTGTTAACAATGCTGTAGCTAGAAAAACACCCTGAATCAACAGCGACTTATTTTTGCGTTCAAGGCCCCTGTAGAAAGTATACAAGGCAATGCCCCCCATTCCTGCCAGTTCAATGACCCTTTTACTTTCAGTTGCTGAACCATTTCTTTTTGAAAAGGCAATCCGCAATAAGTTATCCACTAGGTTCATATTTTTGGCAACTGTATGCTGAATAGCCGGCTTGGTTGCATGAATTCCCAAACCATGTCCAACAGCTTTCATCCCGTCCAGCACCATCTCCTTTTTAAATTGATCAGTTGTATTTTTTTTCATCATAAATTCTTTTAAAAACCAACAATAAAAAAAGAGATAAGGTTTTGGTTAGTTTGATTTCAGTTCACAACCATTTAAACTGTTCATAAAAACACCTTAACCAAAAATTTCTGCAAACAATTTATTGGAATGGAGTTTGGCTTGCTGATCGTAAATATGTGAGGTACTCATCACTTCATTTACACCATATTTTTCTACAAAAGCTTCTAAATTTCTCTTGATCGTTTCTTTGCTCCCAATGAAAGAATAGTAGAGCATTTGTTCTACCGCTTCTTTTTCCATCCGATCCCAATAGCCATTAATATTATCAAAAGCAGGCTTTAGCAATTCACGCTTCCCTGTAATTACCCCAAGAAACATTCTTTTCACTGAGCTGGATAAAAACTCAGCCTGTTCATCTGTATCTGCTGCCACCACATTTACACAAGCCATCACATAAGGTTCATGTAAAAGGGCTGATGGTTTAAAGTTATTTTTATAGATGGCGATAGCTTGTTCAAAATAGGCAGGTGCGAAATGACTGGCAAAGGCATAGGGCAATCCTTTTTCAGCGGCCAGGTATGCACTGTCGGTACTCGAACCCAGTACCCAGATGGGAATATCCAATCCCTCACCCGGAAAGGCGCGTACTTTTGCCCCCCTGTTATCGGCCGAAAAAAACTGCTGAAGGCGTTCAATATCACGCGGGAAGTTATGTGCAGCGTTAAAGTTTTCCCCACGAATAGCCACTGCGGTTACCTGATCAGTTCCGGGTGCCCTGCCCAATCCCAGATCAATTCTATTTGGATGTAAAGAAGCCAGCGTTCCAAATTGTTCCGCCACAATTAAAGGGGAATGGTTAGGCAGCATAATTCCACCGGACCCTACCCGAATGGTTTGGGTTCCGCTGGCTATGAAACCAATTAAAACGGCCGTGGCCGAACTGGCCACGCCTGCCATATTGTGGTGTTCGGCAAACCAGTAACGGCGATAACCTAAACTTTCTGATTGCTGGGCCATTTCTAAACTGGTTTTGAAAGTATCGGCAGCTGTATGTCCTTCAAGTACCGTTGCCAGGTCGAGCACGGAATAAGGTATATTTTTAAGGGAATGATGATTCATGGTATTGGTTTTCTTAATCTGATCACAAAAATATCCGATAAATCAGCTACTCACGATGGCATTAAACATAAATGACTTACTGGTGATTGGTAAGGCCATATTATTATTTTCAGATAACAAAACCTGTCGGATCTGGTTTGTGCTTACATTACAGGGAACAAATACTCAGGAAGGGTAATGGCAACACCATTTATTTTCCAAAGCATTCACCATTCCAGAAACTGAATAAGTATTTTATTTATTTAAAAAATTTCCAACTATATTGGCACGAGTTCGTTAATTATTCTGATCCTTCTTTTTTTACCTATGACTAAAAATATCTTTATCGCATCTGCAGAGCCCTATACCGGGAAATCAGTGATTGCATTCGGCATGATCAACATGCTGCTGGCCAAAACGCAAAAAGTAGGTTATTTCAAGCCGATTATTGCCCATGAAGACCCTGCTAAAAAGGACGAACATGTAGAAGCGATGTTAAATTATTTTTCACTTCCTGTAAACTATGAAGACGCCTTTGCCTTTACCCGTCAGGATATGCTTCAACAGTCTGATGATCATGGCTCCATGATTAACACAATCATCAGCAAGTATAAAAAACTGGAAGACAATTACGATTTTACCGTGATTGAGGGCAGTGATTTCCTGGGTGAAGGCAGTGCTTTTGAGTTTGAATCTAATGCCTTAATGGCTAAAAACCTGGGTGCTCCGGTGCTGATCGTGGTATCAGGCAAGGGCAAATCGGCCAGTCAGTTATTTAAATCTGCCATTAACATTTACAAAAACTTTTTGCTGCGCGATGTTCAGGTACTGGGCGTGATAGCCAATATGGTTAATCCGGAAGAAGCGGAACGCATTAAACAGGCCCTGACCAACCAGTTGCCTGCTGAATTATTAATTGCCGTTATTCCGGTGGAGAGTGGTTTGCAAAGCCCCACCATGAAAGAAATTACAACGGCCCTGAACGCTGAAGTGCTATTTGGCGCAGATTTAATGGATAACCAGGTTGATAACTTTGTTACTGGTGCCATGATGCTGCCCAATTTTTTAAGGCACATTAAAGATAACCTCCTTATTGTAACACCTGGTGACCGTGGGGATATTATTATTGGTTCGCTCCAGGCCAACCTTTCGGCCAATTATCCAAAAATTGCAGGGATTGTGCTCACCGCCGGCAGTTTGCCAGATGAACCGATGATCAGGTTAATTGAAGGTTTACAAACCATCATCCCAATCATTTCAGTACAAAAAGGCACTTTTGAAACCACCACTGCCATTGGTTCCATCCACTCTAAAATTACCATCGATAATAAAAAGAAAATTGCCCTGGCAATTGATATTTTTGAAAAACACGTAGACCTTAAAGCACTTGATGATAAAATCATTACTTTTAGTTATCAGGGCATTACGCCGCACATGTTTCAGTACCAGTTAGTGAAATGGGCAAAAAGAGAAAAAAAACACATCGTTCTTCCCGAAGGAAATGATGAACGCATCTTAAAAGCGGTAGAGAAATTAATTGCGCAGGACATTGTAGACATTACCTTACTTGGCGATCCGCTGGACATTGGAAATTCGATCAAACGTCTGGGATTAAACCTGGATTCCAATGCCATTCATATCCATAATCCGGCACATTCTGAGCACTATGATAGCTATGTAGAAACCCTGCATGAGTTGCGAAAGGCCAAGAATGTCAACCAGGAGATGGCCAGGGATATGATGACAGACGTATCTTATTTTGGCACCATGATGGTGTATAAAGGTGATGCTGATGGCATGGTATCAGGTGCAGTGCACACCACTCAACACACCATCCGCCCGGCTTTGCAATTTGTGAAAACGCGTCCAGGTGTTTCTGTTGTATCTTCCATATTTTTCATGTGTTTACCTGAACGGGTAGCCATTTTTGGCGATTGTGCAGTCAACCCCAATCCAACGGCACAGCAACTGGCAGAAATTGCGATTTCCTCGGCAGAGAGCAGTGCCAAATTCGGAATTGAACCACGCATTGCCATGTTATCTTACTCATCCGGAACATCAGGAGAAGGTGAAGATGTAGAGCGTGTGCGTGAAGCCACAGCCATTGTAAGGGAGCGATATCCGGAATTGAAAATTGAAGGCCCGATTCAATACGATGCTGCCGTAGATCCAAAAGTGGGCAAGCAAAAAATGCCGGATTCTGAAGTGGCCGGAAGAGCCAGCGTACTGATTTTCCCCGATCTGAATACAGGCAACAATACGTATAAAGCCGTACAACGCGAAACCGGTGCACTAGCCATTGGCCCGATGCTACAAGGTTTAAATAAACCCATTAATGATTTGAGTCGCGGTTGTACCGTAGATGACATTTTTAACACCGTGGTGATCACCGCTATTCAATGCCAGGACATTTAAAAAGAAAAAAATGAACATTTTAGTCATCAATTCAGGAAGCAGTTCTCTTAAATATCAACTCTTCAAAATGCCTGTTCCATCGCCCATTTCAAGTGGATTAGTGGAACGCATCGGCATTGAAGGCTCCTATATTAAGCATACCGTTTTTAAGGAGGGTGAAAAATTTATCACAGAGAAAACTGCATTTATTGCCGATCATGGCGAAGGCTTAAAGCAGGTGCTTGCTTTATTAAGTGAAGGAGAACTGGCCGTAATTGCGACGCCCGATGACATCAATGCTGTTGGCCACCGCGTGGTACATGGCGGAGAAAATTTTTCAGGTCCGACTTTAATTACGACGGAAGTAAAAGAACAGATTAAAAAACTTTTTTCACTTGCCCCGCTTCATAATCCGGTAAATTTAAGATGTATTGAAGTTGCGGAGGAAACTTTTAAAAGTGCCAGCCAGGTGGCCATCTTTGATACTGCCTTTCACCAAAGCATTCCACAGCAGGCTTTTCGATACGCTATTCCAGAACGTTATTATAAAGAAGAGGGCATCAGGGTGTATGGTTTTCATGGCACCAGTCACAAATATGTGAGCGAACAGGCTGTAAAATGGTTAGACAAGAAAGCATCAAAACTCATCAGTATTCATCTGGGCAATGGCTGTAGCATCACTGCCATTCGCAATGGTCAATCTATAGATACCAGCATGGGTTTTGGTCCGTTAAGCGGTTTAATGATGGGTACCAGATCGGGTGACATTGATCCTTCAGTTGTTTTTCATTTAATAGAACATGCCGGGTACAGCCTGAATCAGTTGAGCACTTTATTTAATAAAGAATCAGGTTTATTGGGTGTTGGCGGATCCAGCGATATGAGAGACATCAGAAAACTGGCAGCATCCGGAGATGAGCAGGCTGTTCTTGCCCTTGAACTTTATGCCTACCGCATTAAAAAATTTATCGGTGCTTATGCCGCTATTCTCAATGGTATAGATGCGATTATTTTTACGGCAGGCGTTGGCGAAAATGACCGGGACATGCGTGAAGCCGTTTGCCATAAATTGGCTTATTTAGGGATCGAGATGGATAATGAGGCCAACGGAAAATACAATGGCGGAATACAGGATGTCAGTATAAATGATTCGAAGGTTAAAATCCTGGTGATCCCCACCAATGAAGAATATGAAATTGCCAGCCAGTGTTATCGCCTGCTTCAAACGTAGAAATTAGACCTTACCTGCACTTTCTCCTCAAAGTGCTGTATCATAGATTTGAAATATCAACCTGAACTCGTTGGAGGGTTTATAAAAATTCTCCTAAATAATGTTTCAATAATATGATACAGCGCTTATCATCAAACCGGGCGGTTAAATTAGTTTTATTCGAGGTTTTTAGTTTTTCCATACGCCTAATAACCGCCTGACCACTACAATCTCTGCGATATGATAAGCATTATGATCTGCAATTTGCAGGGCTTCCCTTAAAATGGATTGACCATCACCATGAGGAATGGCTTCATAAAGATTTCCTGATGCCAATAAATCAATAAAACTATTTAAATCGTGATCAATAGCTTTCAGCGCCTGTGTCCATTCTTCCTTACTTGACGGAGCAGTTTCCTTAGGCCAATACCCCTCCGGCCATTTAGGCGATTGATGCGATCCATCTTTACTAAATTCGAGCATATCCCATTGGGCAATCCGAATGTGCGAGACTAATTGCCAGATGCTGTATGGCAAACCATGCGGCTTTTCGCCTAACAGGTGAAATGGAATATTTTCAACGGCTTCATTAAAACCGACATGTGCCCCACCGCCATTCAGCAGTTTTTGAAGTTCGTCAAGTAAAATCTGCGTATGCTTTTCCATAATTTTAAATCATTTATCAAAATAACAATGCCTGTACGCTAAGGTTTGCCAAAAAATGGCGAAGCATATTTACAAACAAAATATTTCTGCTATTTTTGAAGATGAACCTATCCTCTTCCTTCCCGATCCTCTCGAACTATACTTACCTCAACACCGCTTATTCTGGTATCTTATCAACGGAGTTAGCCAAATGGAGAACCACACATGATCAACAATTAATGGAAGGCGGTAGTGAATTCAGATTGAGTCAATCATACCTAATAGAAACCTTAAGAACCAACATTGCAGACTTTTTCAATGCAGGGATATCGAATGTTTTTCTAACGCCCAATTTTTCATTTGGTTTCAATACGCTTCTTGATGGATTGCCGGCATTGGAACACTTTCTTTTGCTTCAAAACGAATATCCATCATTGGCCTATCCGGTAACCAGTCGCGGCTTTAAACACAGTTATGTAGCGATAGATGAAAACCTGGAAGATAATGTCATGGAAGCAATTGAAAAATGCCGGCCCACGGTTTTTGCTTTTAGCATCGTGCAATACATCAGCGGATATCGGATGAATCCGGAATTCATCAAAAAACTTAAACAAACATATCCGGATTTATTGCTGATTGCAGATGGTACGCAGTTTTGCGGCACAACCGCTTTTAGTTTTGAAGCATCAGGATTAGATGCATTATGCACAAGTGGCTATAAATGGTTATTGGCAGGCTATGGAAATGGCTTTATCTTATTATCAGATCAATTAAAAAATCGCCTGTACGAAGATAGAAAACTTGCTCAGCTTCCATCAGCCCCCTTTGTTAAAGACAAAAAACCTTTGGCCTTCTGTTTTGAACCTGGCCACCTGGATACGCTGAATTTTGGATCTTTAAATGAAAGTTTGAACATGATCCGAAAAGTCGGCATTTCTACCATTGCGCAAACCACTCAGACCCTTTGTCAGCAAGCCCGAACCCAACTTCATCATCGTGGATTTATTCCTGATTATCTGGCCGATCAGAAAAATGCATCTACGATCATGAGTTTACCGCTAAACCAGCAACAGGTTGATCAACTGGCTGAAGCTAAAATTTTATGCTCGCCCAGGGGTACCGGTACACGCATTTCTTTTCATTTTTACAACACTGAAGATGATTTGCAAAAGCTGCTGGATGTTTTAGATGGTAAAAAAATTTAACCTGCTTTCCAGATGGCATCTACAAAATATTGCTGCTGATCAAAAAAATGAGCGAAGGGTGTAAATCCGCTTGATATGGCCAGGTCATCAATTTCTGTCAAAGCATACTTTTGTGATATTTCCATATAAATGTGCTCATTCGCCAGAAAAGGAATGGTTTCATCACCAATGTTGACCCGCTGATCCTTCAAGCTGATGAGATAGCTTTTACAGGAACCCGATTCCGGATCATAACTGGCATAATGATCAAAGTTGCTGATATCAAAATCACCATCCAGTTCGCGGTTTATCCGGCTTAATAAGTTCAGGTTAAAGGATTTGGTTACGCCTGCTGCATCATTATATGCGGCCAGAATCTGTCGCGGGTTTTTCTTTAGATCGAAACCTATAACCAATAGATCCTCAGCCGACAACTCATTTCGCAATGCCTTACAAAATGCCTTTGCTTCAGTTACATTCATGTTTCCGATATTCGCCCCCATGAACAACAATACTTTGCGACGAGCGGATAGTGTTTTCGCCTTTTTTACCATGGCAAAATAATCACCATTTAAACCCTGCACTTTTAAAGCAGGAAGCTTTTTAGGGAGATTTTCTTCCAGGTCTTCAATAACATGTCGGGAAATATCGATGGGTAAATAGGTAAATTCAAGCTGGCGATTGATTAACGACTGCAACAGATGAACGGATTTAGTGGCATCTCCGGCACCTAATTCAATCAGATCAAAAGCACCTGGGTTGGCCGCGATAACATCAGTAATCTGTTCCGTTTGATGCCGCATAATGTCCATTTCCGCATTGGTCAGGTAATATTCATCCATTTCCATGATCTGCTGAAAAATATAATCTCCAGTTTCATCATAGAAATATTTTGAACTTAATGATTTCTTTTCAGCCGTTAAACCTGCCAAAACATCATGTAAAAATGTTGACCCTACCGGGATAATTTGTTTTGAAATAATCGTACTCATGTCAATCTTATTTTGCTAATCTGATCCCTGTAAACTGCCACCTTAAATGCGGATGAAAGAAATTTCTGTAAGTAATGCGTCCATGGTCTTTCGGAGTGGCAACAGATGCGCCGCGAAGTACTTTCTGGTTGACCATAAATTTGCCATTGTATTCCCCAATGGCACCAGGAGCTTTGCTAAAACCGGGATATGGTAAGTAGGCACTTTCTGTCCACTCCCATCGTTTGCCCCAGTTAAATTGCCTTGCAGCCACCTCCCATTCAAATTCTGTTGGCAACCGCATGCCTTTCCAACTGGCATAAGCATAGGCTTCATAATAGCTGATGTGCGTTACCGGGTGTAACCTGTTTAATGGCACTAAACCAGCATAAGTATAATTAAACCAGTCGCCATCTATTTCATGCCAGTACATTGGCGCTTTAATGCCATTTGTTTTTACCCAGTCCCAACCTTCTGCATGCCAGTAATTAAAATCACTATAGCCACCCGCCTTTATAAAATCCAGATAGGTTCCGTTGGTTTCCAAAACTGCATTGATTTCGAAATCATGCAGATAAACTTTATGGCGGTTTAATTCATTGTCGAAACAGAAATCACTTCCGGCAAAACCAATTTCATAGATTCCTTCAGCTATCACTATTGGTTCAGGTGAAGTTTGGACTTCCTCATGCTCAATCCACTTACTGGAATACACCGGAAAAAGCGGATTGTTGCCTAAAATATATTTGATATCGGTAAGCAAAAGTTCCTGGTGCTGCTGCTCATGATTAAATCCTAAAATCAGGAGTTCCATTACCTCATCAGTTATGGTTTCACCAAGCAAACTGGTCATGGCCTCATCTACATAATGGCGATACTGATAAATATCACTTACACTAGGCCGACTTAAATTGCCACGATCCGTTCGGATCACCCTGGCACCCACCGTTTCATAGTAACTGTTAAAAACGAAATTATAATCCGGATTATATTCCTGATAATTTGCCGCATGTTGTTTTAAGATAAAAGTTTCGAAAAACCATGTGGTATGTCCGAGATGCCATTTAGGTGGACTTACATCGGCAACAGGCTGAACCACATAATCTTCCGTTTGCAGGGGCTCACAAATCGATTCAGTATACTTCCTGATGGTCAGAAATTGATCAACTAAGCTCATTAATTTTTATCTAGATATTGTTGTAATGTTGTTATACTATTAACATCAAGATCTTTTGATTGTTTTTGCCGCATCATTAATGCATACGAATTATTAAAGCCAATTGGTTTCAGCCATCTGATATTAAACTGCTGTAAAAACTGTTTGCTCACATACTGATAAGTGCGATCCTTATCGTGCGCTATTTTTTTTGCCATCTTTGGATCGGGTTTTAGCAGAACAAGTAAGCCAGTACCCGTATATTCCGGATAAAAGTCAATTTGATCGTTCATCAGCGCATCAAAACAGATTTTAGTACCACCCAAACCTGTTTTAGTGGCTACTTCATAGTCTGTATTTCCCAGAATCAGCATCCGGTACATTTCTGCCAGGATGTATTGCTCGCCAAAAATTTTTGAGCCAATCCTGATTACCCCTTTCTTGCCACCTTTTGCACTTTTATATAAGCCACATCCCATTAAAAAGTCTTTCGCCACCCGTTCAGGCGTTTGATGAAGGTAATCTGTCCGGTAATTCAGATCCGTCATGATTGAATCGGTAATTTTTCCGGCTAAAAGATTCAATACGCCTTCCAGTTCCGGAAATTTGCGCAAAGCCTTAACCCTGACAATCGGTGCAGCATAATATGGCGGAAAAATCCCTTTATCATCCTTTAAAATGGTGAGGTTAAATGCTTTCAAACGTCCGTCTGTAGAGTAACCGCTGATCACGTCCAGCTCCTTTTCATAGGCGGCCTGATACATGACCGCATCACTGATTACAATGGTGTGAATTTTTAAACCATATATGGCCTTTAACCCTAAATCACCATCTTGCCTGCCCATAAATTCTGGCGTAAAACCAGCGGTTAATGAACTGCCATAAGCTTTAGGAAGCAGGTAAAAGCCACCCAACAACAAAAAAATAACAGGAAAGATATACAACAGCTTTCTGAACTTTTTAACATTCATTTTTTGGATCGCAGCTAAAACAGCATCGAGGATAATGGCCAGTAATGCTGCCGGAATAGCGCCTGCCAGAATCATATTGGTATTATTAAGTGAGATTCCTCCGAAAATAAATTCACCTAAACCTCCTGCCGCGATGTATGAAGCCAGTGTGGCTACGCCTACATTAATAACGGTAGCCGTTCGGATACCCGCCAGAATAACAGGCATAGCCAGTGGTAACTCGACTTTAAATAAAACCTGCATTTTACTCATTCCCATAGCTATTGCTGCTTCTTTTACCTCTTCACTAATCCCTACGATGCCTGTATAAGTGTTTCTGATGATGGGTAACAGCGCATAAATCAGTAAGGCTACAATAGCTGGTTTAGCACCAATGCCCAATAATGGAATCATGAATCCCAATAAGGCAATACTGGGAATGGTTTGTAAAACACCAGCCACAGCCAAAACAGAACCGGAAAGCTTTCGTTTCCGGGCAATGAATATGCCTAAAGGTAGACCCACCGCCACCGCCAGAAAAAGAGAAATGAAAGTTAAACCCAGGTGCTGAAAGGTTTGATTGAGCAATTTATCAGACTCTCCCGACATGAACTGCCATAAATTTTGCTGAGGTTCATTCATGCTGATGTTGTGTTTGATAACGATTAAAGGCTGAAGTTAAATCATGAATATCCATCGATTTTTGTTCCTGGGTTTTACCTGTCGAAAAAGCAATTTCCTTAACACCTGAACGAAAATAATTTAAGGCATCCCATACGCTCAGATCCGAACGCACGATGGTGGCTTTTGCTGAAAATTTCTCTGGTAAATGATGCCATAAATCACCAAGTGTTGTGATCTTGAATTCAAGGGAAAGCCGTTCACTTTCCATAAATTTAACCACAAAATCACTTGCCGGCTGATAGAGCAATTCTTTTGGTGTTCCAATCTGGACGATCTCGCCTTTATCCATTAAACAAATGCGATCTGCCAGTTCAAATGCTTCCTGAATATCGTGCGTAACCATTACGATGGTTTTACGTTTCAATTCTTCCAGTGCTTTAAATTCTTTTCGGATACTGGCACGGGTTACATTATCCAATGCACCAAAAGGCTCGTCCATGAGCAAGATGGCCGGATCAGCCGCCAAAGCCCTGGCTAATCCTACGCGCTGTTGCTGCCCGCCGCTAAGTTCATATGGAAACATGTTGATATATTCATCCGGGAGATGAAGTTTCGCCATAAGCACTTCTGTTCTGTCTAAGGTTTTCTTCCGATCCCACTTCAATAATTGCGGAATAATGGCAATATTTTCTCTTACAGTGTAATGTGGAAATAAGCCATTATTTTGCATGACATAACCTATTCCCCTTCTTAGTAATTCAGGATTTTCAATTGCAATGTTTTTTCCATTAATCACAACCTGCCCCTCATCAGGTTCGATCAGTCTGTTGATCATTTTTAGTGTGGTGGTTTTACCACAGCCACTGGTTCCTAAAAGGATCAGGTTTTCACCTTCTTTTACTTCAAATGAAACTGCTTTCACAGCGATAGTATCATTGAAAGATTTACTTACCTTTTCCAGTCTGATCATCATTAAGCATGCATTTTCATAAACAGGTTATTTAGTGATTCGGTATAGGTGGGATGTGCAAAAACCCCGTACCTGATTTGTTCGGAAGTGATTCCTCCCTCCATCGCCATCTGCAATACCGACATAATTTCTCCACCTTCTGAAGCAAGGATGGCTGCACCTAAAATCTGATTTGTTTTTGCATCCACAACTGCTTTCATGAGTCCGGATGTTTCATTGGTTTCAATGCCCCTGGCTACATTTTTCATGGGCAGAACAGCCACCTGATAATCTAACTTTTGTGCCTTGGCTTCTTTTTCGGAAAGCCCGATTCTGGCCAGTTGCGGATCAGTAAACATACAATAAGGCACCGGCCGGTCTGCAGTAGATAAATGTGCATTTTCAATCAGGTTCCGGTAAACGATGGTATAATCGTTGTAAGCAATATGTGTAAAGGCAGGTCCTCCTTTAACATCACCCAAAGCGTAAATCCCTTTAACATTCGTTTCCAATTGATTATTCACCATAATATGACCGTGTTCATCTGTTTCAACGCCACAATTTTCCAGATTTAGATGCCGGGTTTGCGGTGCCCTGCCAACGGCAACCAGTAAATGGCTGGAGGTAATCTTCTTATCTTTTTTACCTGACGTGATGGTGGTTTCGATCTGATCGCCTTTCCATCCAATATGGCCGATCTTAACGTCAGTTAATACATCAATTTTCTCCGCTTTCAGGATCTCGGTAACTGCTGCCGATATATCATCATCCTCCCTGGATAAAATAACAGGCGATTGCTCCAGAATGGTGACCTGACTACCAAAACGGCTGAACATCTGCCCGAATTCCAATCCAATATAGTTACCGCCAATAATCACCAGATGTTCCGGAACTTCTTCCAGATCGAGTATGGAAGTTGAAGTAAGATAGTCTATTTCTTCAATTCCCTCAATTTCAGGGATGATGGTTTTAGCACCGGTATTGATAAAAATTAAATCAGCTGTTAAGGTCTCTGTAGTTCCATCCTTACCCTTAACCACAATTTCCTTCTCACCACTAAAACTTGCCTCACCAAGGTATAATTTTAAGCCTTTCGTTTCTTTAATTCCCTCTTCAGCACCTTCCCTGAACATTTTGACAATGCCATCTGCTCTTTTTTTCACCTTTTTTAAATCAACTTTAACTTCATTAATGATAATACCCAATTCTGAAGCTTTTCTGGCCTGATAGGCTGCCTTGGCAGAAGCGACCATGGCTTTGGTAGGCGTACAACCATCATTAATACAGGTACCGCCTACTTCCCTTTTTTCAATAATTGCTGTTTTTTTTCCGGCTTCGGCCATTTTTTTTGCAAGCGGAACGCCTGCCTGTCCTGCACCAATGATGATGGCATCGTAATGTTTCATATCTGTTTGTTTTGCGTAAACGGTTAACTTACTTTTACAAAGCGAAGCAAGCTGACACAGATATAACTTTAAAATAAGTTCATTGTTTGTGCTAAACCGAATCATTTTAGGAATGAGCGGTAAATCCTGTCCGTAGATTTCAGCTCATGCTGATGTACGGAATTTTACGGTCAGTAAATTACCGATCGGTATGCCCGAGGTTCATTTCCGGATCAATCTGATCTCTGACTAACTTTTTCAATTCTTTAATTTCGGGGAAACGTCCGGCTTCTCTCCGGTCAAAGATGATCGCGTTGTTTAACCTAATCTGGAATGTTCCGCTTACTTCACTCGGCAATAAAGATACCCCCTTAAGTTGTTCAGAAAATGTTGTGAGTAGTTCCTGGGCCATATAGGCTGACCTAAGTAACCAGCCACAACGCGGACAGTATTCAATTGAAATTAAAGGCTTTAGCATAAATCATATTTTATCTGGCACAGTTATTTGTTCATCTGGATTTTCCTTCTGAAAGATGAAGAAAACATGAAGAAATATTAAAAATTAACATTTCGTTTGGAAAGTAACATCAAAACTTCTACTTTCGTTTCGAGAGCGTTAATTTAGATACGGGCCGGAGGTAGTTTTACCTTTGGCCCGTTCTTCTTTTAAAAGCTATTTATTGCTGACGGCGGCCAAAATACTGGCTGAAAAAGAGCATCTGATATTGTATCGCATTTCCCCAGTAAACCCAGTTATGTACGCCCGGACGAATGATAAAATCATGCGGAATATTTCGATCCATCAACTTATCATGCAGTGCGATATTTATCTTATAAAAGAAAACGGCATCACCACAATCGATAATCATGGCCAGTTTATTTGGAACCAGAAGATGGGTTAAATTTACCACACTGTTAGCCTCCCAGCGTTCAGGATTTTCACTATAGGTACCCAATCTTTTCGAAATGTTCCAGTTTTCAGGAAAAGGGCGAAGATCCACACCTCCGCTCATGCTTCCACAGGCACCAAAAACATCCTGATGGCGAAAAGCAAGATATAAAGCACCATGACCGCCCATGCTTAAGCCTGTTATGGCCCGGCCTGATCGATCTTTTATGGTAGCATAATGCTGATCAACATAATTCACCAATTCTGATGACACGTAGGTCTCATATTGATAAGTCTTATCTACCGGACTATTCAAATACCAGCTGGTTATCCCGCCATCAGGGCAAACCACCACCATATTAAACTGATCACTTAAACGTTTAACGGTTTCCCGGTCAGGTGTTTGCTTTACCCAATCCGAATAATTACCACCTGCGCCATGCAATAAATATAAAGTAGGGAATTTTTTAGAATCAGCATAGGCATTTGGTTTTATGATGACGGCTTTAATTTCTTTCTTCATTACCTTGCTGTAGGTAATTATAGTATCCACACTCGCTGCCCACCCGGCTACCGGAAATATGGCAAGCAGCATAAAACATTTGAATAGTTGAAAGGATTTCATGTTACATGGTTTTGTTTATCAAATATAATGAATTGTAAAACCATGCGTAAATATTTGGATTTTAGAAATTCTAAAAACGCAGGAAAAAATTATTTCCTGGTGCTCTTCCAGGCCCAGAAAACCAATACTGGCTGAAAAAACAGTCGCGTTAATCTTTTCTGGTCGGTATCTAAACCAAAACCATCTCTCCTGTTCACATATTGCGATACGTTACCGGGAAAAACACCAACAAAAAGTGATGCTGCCAGCAAACCAACTGTTGACCTGTATTTTTTGGGGGCAACCACCAAAGCTGTACCCAATGCTATTTCTACTAAACCTGAATAAACTACTGTATCATCTTTTTTTAATGGTACCCAGTCTGGAACCTGTGCCTGAAATTCTTTTCTTGAAAAAGTTAAGTGACCTATTCCGGCGACAATCAGGCCTGCGCCTAATAGTATCCTGGCTGTATTCTTTATTTGTTGCTTATCCATAATGATGTTTTATCCGGGATGGTGCAAATATTATTCCACCGATGATAACAGCGTTAAATAAGTCGTGAATGGTTTAACTGAAATATGTTTTTAATTGTTGCGTAAACATGGGCAGCAATTTTTGAGCAGGCATAACCTTTTGCTTCTCACCAGTTAAGGCACTTAGCGGAGTTAATGGAGCATGTGCAATGCAAAAATCCAGATCGTTCAAACAACTTTCAAATGCTTCATCTCCCATGGCAACATCAGTATTTTTGGCCAGAGCAAGTGCTGCAATGGCACCATTCAATTGATAAATCAAAACCTGAACATCTTCCAGTCCAGCCAGATCGATATGATTGGATAAGGGTTCTTTTCTTACGGATTGCAGTGCCTCACTTAAAAAAGAAAAGCTGATGTAAGCATCTTTTCTGGCCAGTTTAGTCCTGTAAAAATAATTCATAAACCCTTTTCGCTCTGTAGCGACGCAAAACAAATAATGGCGACTGGCAGTGAGCGCATTCAAAATGAGGGCACTAATGCGTGGTGTCTCCCAAATGGGAAAGATAAATATAGAAACATAAGATAATGCACAACCCGCCAGAGTAAATAATAAGCGATCGCTGATAATTTGGGATACATGCCCATGATAAACATTCAATGCCAGCACGACCATGACTGTTACACAAGCAACGCCCCACAGGTAATGCGTTCGGTTAAATAGAAAAAAGCCAAGCAGGCCAAGCGCTGCCAGTCCCAATTGTACAGAAACCGGAACAAAAGCAAGTAAAAGCCCAATTAGTAAGCCCATCAAGGTTCCCCACAAACGTTCCGTATTTCGTTTCCTGGTTAAACCAAAACCAGGCCGGTTTACAATAACCACCGTAAGTAGCAGCCAGTAACTATAACGCTGTCCGGGAAAAAATAAAGTGGGTGTGATGGCAATCAGGCAAAGTAAACTCAGGCGAAGTGCAAAACGGAATACCGGAGCATGAAGTGAAAACTGGGCCAGTAAATTTTTCCGGCTTACGCTGGTTTCAGGAATAAAATCTTTGTAAACTTCTGTTTCGATAAGATCAGTAGCTGGCAATTGCATCCGATAGCTTGCGGACAAGCGTGTTACAATTTCAGAAATATCTTTTAAATTCCCTGCGATTCCGGCAAGCAGATTTCCTCCTGATGAAGATATGGTGGTGGAGAGGAGCAGTAATTCATCAATCTTTTTTGCAATATCTTCCTGATGTGATTGATCAGCATCCATGGTTTTGGTAATGGAAAACTGTGCAGCGCTATATTCCAGTTGTACTGTAAGCTGTGAAATCACATCATGAATTTTCCACAGCGCACCTGTAGGTGCTAACGCAGCCCTGATTTCCCCATAATCATGGTGAATCGCCGTTACTTGCTCATAAAGATCAATAATATCTAATGCTGCAGCCAGCAATTTTTTGCCTGACTGGTTATCAGGCGACATGGCAATTCTATCGCGGAGCAATAAACTTCTGATGAGTTCCTGTCTTGCATTTAATTTCAAATGAATTGATATATTACTTGCATTAAAATCACGGAGATCAAATCCCTCATTATAGGCACTTGCCCGTAAACGCATAAGGGCAGCCGTTCCCTGAATGGCTTCAAAAATAGCATGATGCAAGGAACGGTATGGCCACAAATAAATCTGCGTCAGACTGATAACGGCATACCAGGCGGCACCTATGATAATATAAAAGCTGAAGATAAATGGTTCTTTGGGGTGCAGCCCGAGCGTAAAAGCAATCAAAGTGGTACCAATTAACCCGATGAGCGACAGTCGGTTGCCAAATACTGATAACATGGCGAAAATAAAGGTGATCATTACCACATTGAGCGCAACATAAAATGGATTTGGCATACTTGCCGCAATCGCAAAAGAGGTAACAGCCAACGAAACCATTGCGATTACTGAAGCACTTAATTTGTCTCTCCTGTTGCCCGGAATGTCGCACATGCTCATAAAGAGTGTGCCAATACTGATGCTGATCCCCGCTACGAGTTGTCCGGAATAAGCAAATAAAACGAGTGGAATGATGATGGCCAGCGTATTTCTTAAGGCATCGCTCAGGTATTCACTATAACGTATCCTGATCGCAAAATGCTTTAATTTTTGAGCATACAGGGTTATAAAGTTTTTGTGCTGTTCTCTTTTCATCAGTTTCTGCCGCAAACTTAGCGACAATTATTCTGATTATAACACCTGTTTCAGTGTTTATTCAGATGATACCCTAATTGATAAAAAGGAATTGTAATTTATAAAGCAATATAAATGATTCCATTTTTAGTGAATCTGTGCCGAAATCCGTTTAACAAAATCATCTATCTCAAATGGCTTATGAATGTAATCTTGTGCGAAGCAGCGTTTATATTTGCCATCTTTAGAAAAGTTAGCCGACATCATCACCACAGGTCTATCGGCAGTACCAGGTGATGATTTTAATTCACAACAGTAATCTATGCCGTTTCCATCAGGCAGCATCACATCAAGCAAAAATAAATCTGCAGGTTTACCTTTTTCAATCCCTGAACGGAAGGAAGCAATGTTCGAATAAGCAAATACCTCATATTTTTCTTCTTCCAACAATATAGAAACAATCTCTCTTATATCGTCATTATCCTCTAACACATAGATGCGCTTTTCCATATTCTCTTTATATCTCTCTCATTGTAAACCAATAGGATACCCAATTAGTTTTGATGAAAATTTAAAAAATCAATATTGCCTTTAAAGATTCTCCTTAGCGGAATAATCAGTCTGGCTTTAAAACCACTTTAAATTTTATACTGTTCAAGAAAGGAAAAGAATATTATGAAAAACATCATTTTTATACACGGTATGTTTCAGAATTCAAAAAGCTGGGACAAATGGCAAGAATATTTTACAGCAAGAGGCTATAATTGCATGGTTCCGGATTGGCCACTACATGAAGGTGAACCGTTAAGCCTTCGTCAGAACCCGCCTGCAGGCCTTGGCGATTTGCATCTGGATGACATTATAGTACCTATAGAAACACTGGCACTTCAAATGGAAAAACCAATTTTAATTGGTCATTCTGTTGGTGGTTTAATCGTTCAGTTACTCCTCAACCGCGGTGTGGCAAGTGCCGGCGTGGCGATTAGTCCGGTGGCTCCCAATGCGATGCTGGATTTCGACTGGGGATTTTTTAAAAACAGTGCCTTAATCGCAAATCCATTTAAAGGGAATGAACCTTTTTTTATGGATGAAAAAAGTTTTCACGGCTCATTTGCCAATACCCTAAGTGAGCAGGAATCAAATATAGCATACCAGGAATTTGCCACACACGATAGCCGTAATGTACTGCGCGATTGCATGGGAACTCCCGGAGAAATGGATTTGGATTTACCACATGCGCCCCTGCTGATGGTTGCCGCAGAACAAGATGAAATTATTCCGAATACGCTGGTGAAGAAAAACTTCGAAGCTTACAAAGATCAATCAAGCCAGACAGCCTTCAAGGAATTCCCTAACCGAAGCCATTATATTTGTGGTGAACCAGGCTGGGAAGAGGTAGCCGCGCATGTGGCGGATTGGCTGGATCGCTTACCTGCTTCAACGTAATTTTAAAAAGAAGGGATTGCTGATGTAATCCCTTCTTTTTTGTATTTATTCCGATTGTAATTTCATTATTGCTAAAAATTAACCAGTACTGAAAACTTTTTTATTTATGGCCTGTTATCATGCAGAATTTATCGCATCAGAAACAAATGAACGAAATTACAAGTCACGAAAATTACCGTGAAATTATCTCCAGAATTAAATTATTATCTTCCATAACACAGGAGAATGCCCTGAATTATGATGAATTGAGAAAATTGCAAGCCCTGGCCATAGCTTATGAGCTAAAGCGATACGATTTTACCATTGGATTAACCGATACCAGGCAGTTTTCAATAGCTGGCTAATAGAATTATCTTTTTTTATCACCGAATTTGGTGAACAGAACATTTTTGCATGTTGCTTGTTTAGCTACTTACATTCATTAAGAACGCTTTGACACACGACATCCTTTTTTATCTGAGTTTGCTTGTTATCCTATCAACGGTTATTCCTTTTATTCGTCATGACTTCTGGATTTTCAGGGTTTTTGAATATCCCAGGCTTCAAAAATTATCCCTCAACCTTGTACTTATTCTGATCATACTGTGTTTTTCGTTTCCGGTAAAAACAGCAGACTGGTTACTATTTAGCGCCCTATTACTCAATATTTTTTATCTTTTATACCTCATATTTCCTTTTACTGTTTTTGGCAGGAAGCAAATCATTACCAGTTTAAGATCCAATGGCAGGGATAATCTTAAAATTTTAATTGCGAATGTATTTCAGGAAAACCGCCAATCAGCCGATTACCATAACCTTATTGCGTCATGCGATCCTGATGTCATTTTGATGGTAGAAACCAATAAGTGGTGGGAAAAAGAAATGGATTCTATTCAAGAAAGATATACTTACCAGTTAAAGGCTCCATTAGAAAATACGTATGGCATGTTACTGTATTCTAAACTTTCTTTAACTGATACTAAAGTAAACTACCTGGTAAAGCCCGACATCCCATCTATGGAAGCTACGGTGGAGTTAAGATCTGGTCAAAAAGTAAAATTATTTTGTTTACATCCTGAACCACCAGTTCCTCAGGAAAATCCAAAAAGCACAGAGAGAGATAAGGAAATATTAATAGTTGGAGACAAAGCGAAAGAAAGCAAAATTCCGGTGGTGGTAATGGGCGATTTGAATGACGTCGCCTGGAGTTATACCACTGAACTTTTTGGAAAAGTCAGCGGACTTTTAGATCCGCGGCGGGGAAGAGGCTTTTTTAACAGCTTCAATGCAAAATACTGGCTGCTTCGCTTTCCGTTAGACCATATCTTCTGTTCAACAGATTTTGCACTCAGTTCCATTAAAAGATTACCAAGTTGTGGTTCGGATCATTTTCCTATGTGTGTTGATTTGAAATATTTGCCTTCTGCAGAAAATCAAAATGAACAGCTCGATGTTTCGGCAGATGACCTTGCATTAGCGAAAGAAAAAATAAGAGCTGATGGTTAAAAGCCATTAAGTAAAATTTAACCATCAGTGTTGTTCTTACAACAGGTTGATGATTTTTTGAGCAGCATTATTATGATTTCAAAAATATAATCTGCTTTATATTGAATGTACCTTTCAATCCACCGGCATAAAACATAATTGCATATACGGTAAATGGATAAGGTTTCAACTGATCGCATTTTTTAAGAATTAAATGGCTAACTTTGCAATCGCGCGCTCATTAAAAATTATTTATAGTGCGAGATGAAATTTAATTCAATAATTAACTTTTTTAATGCCCTGGAACCTGTATCCGATGAGCTCATTGAAGAAGTTAAGCAGTATGCCTCCACTCTCACGGTTTGCAAGAATATCAGATTGTATCCTGATGGAATTGCAGGAGAAAATGCATTGTTTATAGTCAGCGGAACATTAAGAAAATATACTTTTATTGATGGAAAGCAGATCACACTATCGCTGTACGGAGAGAATGAATTAATCGGTTATACCGAAATATCACATTATCTGGAAGATGAAGGCCTGGAAGTGATTTGCGATTCAGAGCTTATTTTATTACCAAAAGATTTAGTAGAAACACTTTATAATAAATTCCCGGAGGTAGATAAAATGGTAAGAAAAATTTTCTCTATGAAATACCAGAAAATTGTTCATGAATCAAGATTGTGCCGCCTTCCTTCTGCTATTCATCGCTATAGTGTCTTCAGTAAAACACCAGACAGATACAGCTTACCCGCCCGAATTTTAGCCAGTTACCTGTTAATGAGAGAAGAAACCTTTAGCAGATTAAAAACCAGGTATAAAAAAGAAAAGTGCATGTAATACATATCATTTTAGTGAAGGATATCTGGAGATGATCAGTCTTGCTTCTATTACCTTTTAAGTTGTTTTAAAGAGAAAGCTTATATTTTAATAATAAAAAAAGCCGCTGAATACTTTTCAGCGGCTCTTAACTTTTATTGCAGCTTAATTATACTGCTTTATGTGCATCTCTCAATGCTTTTATGGCATCATGACTAATGTTAACACCTTCCTGTTGTTTTAACAGCACAGATCTTACATTTTCGTCCAGTTCATTTTCCTGAAGTGCATCTCTGTATGCTTTTTTGATGGCATCTTCACCACGTTCACATTCTGCTAAGATACTGTGACGATCATTACCGCCAAAACTTGCTTTAATATCAATCCAGGCGCGGTGAAGTGTGCCTAAAACGGTATTGCCGCTATCAGGCTCTTCGCCACTTCTGCCCACTAATCCGGCAAGTTCAATAGAATTTTGTCTGCTATCAGACGAAAGTTTATCAAAAGTAGCTTTAAGGTCGATATTCTCATCACTTAAATCACTTGATGCTTTATCAAAACCATCTGCTCTGTCATTGTTAATCTCAATAAGGTCATTTAATACCTCTGCTGTTTTTTCTTGATTTTCCATAGTAAATTATAATCTTATAATTGGTAGATGGTATAACAACACGCTGAAAGGATTAAAGTTTGAAACTTTCCAATAAAGAAGTTTATAGTGAATACCACCCAGAAAATAAACACATATGAAGGTCAGTAAATATCGAAAAGCTAGAATATATTTAAAAAACAAGAGCATTATAAACAAAAAAACAGGCCGGAGGCCTGTTAAATCAGCAAAAGTGATGTTTTAAACAAGTCTTACCTTAACTGCATTTAATCCCTTTTTTCCCTCCTGTACTTCATACTCCACATTGTCATTTTCACTTATTTTGTCAATCAGTCCGCTTACGTGAACGAAGATCTCTGAACCATTTTCTTCTTTAATAAATCCAAATCCTTTTTCTGTGTTAAAAAATTTTACTGTACCGTTTTTCATGTTGTAGATTGTTATTTTAATTGATTAAATAAAAATAGTGTTAAAATCTAAAAAAGCAAAGATGTAATTAATTTAATTTCATCAGGTATCCTGCTTACCAGCACATTTAAATAATGCATTCAGCTTTAACCATGCAACAAATGAATAAACAGATAGGTTTGAAATAGCCCTTTAAATGTAGATTGCTTATATTTGCAGCATGATTATTTACAAAACCAATGAAGAGGTAGAATTAATGAAAATCAGTGCGCTACTGGTCAGTAATACTTTGGCGGAAATAGCAAAAGTACTTAAACCAGGCATGACTACACTGGAAATTAATCATTTGGCAAATACTTTTATTCTGGATCATGGTGCGGTTCCTTCTTTTTATAATTATAACGGTTTCCCTTTTCATATTATCACTTCGGTAAATGATGTAGTGGTTCATGGCTTCCCAACTAACGAGGAGTTAAGAGATGGTGATATTATTTCTGTTGACGTTGGTACAATAAAAAATGGCTTTCATGGTGATCATGCTTATACATTTATAATAGGCGAAGTTTCCGCAGAAATCTTAACACTTGTCAAAACCACAAAAGATTCATTATACCTGGGTATTGAGCAGGCGGTTGCCGGAAAGCGAATGGGTGATATTGGTTATGCTATTCAGTCACACAATGAAAAGCAGGGATATGGCGTAGTTCGTGATTTGGTAGGCCATGGCCTTGGAAGGGATATGCATGAAGATCCTCAGGTTCCAAATTACGGACGGAAAGGATCAGGATCATTACTTCGTGAAAATCTCGTTTTAGCCATTGAACCGATGATTAATATGGGTAAAAAAGAAGTTTTTTTAGATGAAGATGGCTGGACCATCAGAACCGTAGATGGCAAACCATCGGTACATTTTGAACATGATGTATGCGTGAAGAAAGGTCAGGCTCTCATCTTATCTGATTACTTACCCATTGAAACGGCTGAAAAAGCAAATAGCAATCTGAATACCTCCTACTATAATTAATCTCAAAGCAGGAATATGATTTCTGCTTTGAGATTTCATAATCATATTATAAGTTACTATTCATTAATAAGTAAGAGATTTGATTTCTCTCTTTCGTTACTCCTGAGATTTCTTAGAGAAATAATAGATAGGAAAAGAAAGTCAGCAACGATTGGCTATTTCAGTCCTGCTGTATACTGCAATCTTTTTGTTGGATGAATCAAGAAATAGGAATTACGGTTAACAAAAAGGATTTTCGTTCCCATCAGGTTTATTAAAGACAGGCCTGGTGCCTTTTTTTGTAAGCCTGCTCCTGTTGTAGCGTTTTAAATCCCCTCTTCTCAGATCCTGAATCCCATTCAGAAGAACCAGACAAGGGCTTCGAAAAACATTGATTGAGAATAACTTTAAACCTGCTTTTCTTCAGACTCCAAATGCGACTACACAACGTTCTATCACCCTAAATCTGCGAAATCACTGAAATCCGCGGGAAACAATTATAGATGAGATCTATTTTGTTGTTTGTCGATCGTTATGGATTAGTAGCCTTAAAAAGATCCCGGATTTCAACGACACAACGTTTCATCACCCTAAATCTGCGAAATCCCTGAAATCTGCGGGAACTATTATAGATGAGTTCTGTTTTGTTGTTCGTCGATCGTTATGGATTAGTAGCCTTAAAAAGATCCTGGATCATGTCTCAGCAATATTCAAACAACAATTCAGCCTTTGCTCTTTAGCCTTTGCTCCTCGGTCTTTGCTCCTTATTCTTTGCTCCTTGATCTATGGTCTTTAAACTTTATAAACCAAGAAACCCCTGCAGTTGTAACTGCAAGGGTTCTGATTAAATGCCTGCTTAAGGCTTTTAAGATTTGGCACCGACCTACTCTCCCACGTGTTACCGCAGTACCATCGGCTCTGGTGGGCTTAACTC
>NZ_NHOT01000017.1 GCF_002197755.1 Pedobacter sp. AJM
AAAAACATTTAGGTGCCTATATCGGTGGTGTCCACCTCTTCCCATTCCGAACAGAGAAGTTAAGCCCACCAGAGCCGATGGTACTGCGGTAACACGTGGGAGAGTAGGTCGGTGCCAAATCTTAAAAGCCTTAAGCAGGCATTTAATCAGAACCCTTGCAGTAACAACTGCAGGGGTTTCTTGGTTTATAAAGTTTAAAGAGCAAAGACCAAGGAGCAAAGGCTGAATTGTTGTTTGAATATTACTAAGACATGATTCGGGATGTTTTTATGGCTACTAATCCATAACGATAGAAAAACAAGGAGATTAGGAATCCATCTATAATTGTTTCCCGCAGATTTCAGGGATTTCGCGGATTTAGGGTGATGAAACGTTGTGTCATTGAAATTCAGGATCTTTTAAGGCTATTAACCAATAACGATCGACGAACAACAAAATAGATCTCATCTATAATTGTTTCCCGCAGATTTCAGGGATTTCGCAGATTTAGGGTGATAAAACGTTGTGTAGTCGAATTTGGAGTCTGAAGAAAAGCCAGTTAAAGTTATTCTCAATCAATGTTCTTCCAAACCCTTGTCTGGTTCTCCTAAATGGGACTCAGGATCTTAAAAGAAGAGTGGATTTAAATGCCTCAACAGGCGCAGGCTTTCAAAAAAGGCACCAGGCCTGTCTTTAATAAACCTGATGGGAACGAAAATCCTTTTTGTTAACCATACATGCTATTTCCAGAAATATCTCAACAAAAAGATTGTCGTGTACAGCAGGACACTGAAAGAGCCAATCGTTGCTGACTTTCGTTTGCAAATGATTCACTTTCTTCCTGTTAAAAAATGTAAAATCTTTAAGTGCCCATTTAATAAATCCGTATTATTGTACCATTACGTACTTCATCATATGACTAATTTCAGCCAAAGAAAATTACTTACTCTTATTGTTTTCATCCTTGTTCAAATGGGTGCTTATGCACAGAATAAAAATGTAAAGCTTCCTGCGAATTGGTTTAATCTGGATCTGGCGGAGAGTGGTTATTTTGGAATTAGTGCAGAGAAAGCTTATCGTGATCTTTTAAAGGATAAAAAACCAAAAGAAAATATCATTGTAGCTGTTATTGACGGCGGGGTCGATATTAATCACCCTGATTTAAAACCGGTTTTATGGGTTAATCAAAAAGAGATTCCTGGAAATGGTATTGACGATGATGAGAATGGTTATATCGATGATATTCATGGATGGAATTTTATTGGTTCCAAAAAAGGTAATCTGGAATTTGATAATCTGGAATTGGTTCGGCTTCTTAGAATCTATACACCAAAGTATCAGTCTACCACCAATCTGACACCATTAGATAGTAATCAAAAGGAAGAATTCAGGCTTTATAAAAAAATGGTGGGTGATTTTGGAAAGAAATATGAAGATGCCAGTAATACGTTTTCTGTACTTGTTGCCATTAATAAGGTTTTGGATTCTGTGGCCACCATAAATCATAAGCAAATTCCAACTTATGAAGATATAGAAAAATATAAGGCTGATGATGAGACAGAAGAGCAGGTTAAAACCATTATCAAAAAAGGTTCAAGAGAAGATGGTGGCTTTGATAAGTTTTATAAGAATATTAAAGATGGTTATAAGCAATATGATGCCATGCTGAAATACAATCTGAATCCTAAATATGATAAAAGGGCAGAACTGGTAGGGGATGATTATGCTAATAGTCAGGATAGAAACTATGGAAATGCAGATGTAAAAGGGCCGGATGCCATGCATGGAACGCATGTAAGCGGGATTATTGGTGCTGATCGTAATAATAATTTAGGCATTTTGGGCGTGGCCAATCATGTGCGTATAATGGCCATCAGGGTTGTACCAACAGGCGATGAACGGGATAAAGATGTAGCTAATGGAATCAGATATGCTGTAGATAATGGTGCCAGGGTGATTAACATGAGCTTCGGAAAGGCATATAAATGGGATAAAAAGGTTGTTGATGAAGCAGTAAAATATGCTGAATCTAATGGTGTACTGCTGGTTCATGCTGCTGGGAATGATCATCAGAATAATGATGTTGAAGAAAATTTTCCAAATAAATACTATGATGGTGCTGAAGCGGAGGCATACAAGTCGGCACACCGCAAACCATTGAAACCAGATTTTATACCACAAAAACCTGTCGGACAACATACCATGGGCATGAGGCCTCCAATGGGTATTGCTGTTCCAAAACAGGTACCACTTGATTCTGCGAAATTTAGTTTGCCTAGTGCTACCAATTGGATTGAGGTTGGCGCAAGTGCATATAAAGACGATGAAACATTGAAAGCTGATTTCTCAAATTATGGGAAATATAATGTTGATGTTTTTGCGCCTGGCTTTTTAATAAACTCTACTATTCCTGATGGTAAATATGAAGAGCTTGATGGTACCAGTATGGCTTCGCCGGTGGTATCAGGTTTGGCTGCTTTGATTTTGAGTTATTACCCTCAACTTAAGCCTGCTCAGGTTAGGGAGATCATTATGAAATCTGTTTCGAAAGTAAACCGCAAGGTCAAATATAAAAACGAAAAAGGTGAGAATACCAGGGCGCTATTTAGTGAAATTTGTGTTAGTGGTGGCATAGTAAATGCATACAATGCCTTAAAACTAGCGGTAACTTATTAATATCAGCTGGCTTTAGTTCTTGTATTGATAAATTCCTGAAAGGTAGCAAACGGATATTTTTTTGCTTTCATCCAGGTGATCAGGCGATCCATTCTTCTGATCATTTTTTGTCCTGTGTTTTTTCTCACGTAAGCAGGAAAGCCAAACCTCTCCACATCATTAAGATCAGTAAATTCCCATGGATGAAAATAAATATTTAAGTATCGATCTTTTTGATAAGTCCAGCGAGCCAGGAACTTGTAGACACCAAGTGGCAAATTGTGAAAGGAAAGCCAGAATAGCGGAAACCTGATAATTGGACTTACAGAAGCTGGAATTTGCAGTACATTTTGCTTGGTAAAAAAGGTTCTGGAGATGTTAAAATTATTATAGCGGCCAGGTAAGTAAGTGGGATTAATTGAAGTATTATAGGTATAACCAGCCTTTTCTATTTCTTTTTCATCAACAGGCATCATGCGGGCCATGCGATAACCAGTAATTTCTTTTCCGGAGAGTTCTTGTAGTCTCAGTTTAGACTGAAGCAAGTGTTCCGGTTTAAAATCAGAGTGGTAATAGCCATGTGAAGCCAATTCATGTCCGCTTTTGGTTATGCGCTCAATTAGATCAGGTACATTTTCGGCGAAAGTAACCGTGCAAAAAAACGTCGCTTGAACCTGGTGTTTATCCAATAAATCCAAAATGGCGATCGTACCTGCTCTTGAAATGGAAATCTGATCTGCAAACGAAATATCCTTGCCATATTCAAAAGGCATATCAAATTCTTCAATATCAAAACTTAATAATACCATTATTGCTGAGGGATATTGGTTGAACGGATAATATAATTTGGACGGTTTTTAGTCTGCATAAACATTTTACCTACATAGATACCGATGATTCCTAAAATAATCAATTGCAAACCACCGAAAAATACAATGGTCATAATCATGGATGCCCAACCGGAAACTTCAACATGATTAACGAATGCATAAATCACATAGGGAATGTATAAAACAGAAGCTAATGATAAGATAAAGCCTAAGTAAACAGCCGAATATAATGGCTTTATGCTAAATGCGGTAACGCCATGCAGGGCCAATCGAATCATTTTCTTTAGGGTATATTTACTTGATCCGGAAAAACGTGCTGCCGGTTGATACTTTATGGCATGTTGCTTAAAGCCTAACCACTTTACCAAACCACGAAGGAAGGGTTCATTTTCGTGAAAATTCCGGAAAACATTTACCACTTTCTGATCCAGTAAGCGGAAATCTGCAGCACCAGGTTCAAGATCAATGTCAGATAACCAATTCAGTATTTTATAAAAAAGATTGGATGAGCTTCGCTTTCCTTTAGAAAGACTTTTATCTTCTGCCCTGATGGTATAAACCACTTCAAAACCAGCTTCCCATTTTTTAAGCATTTCAGGAATTAGCTCTGGCGGGTGCTGCATGTCACAATCCATTGAAATCACACAGTCGCCGAAGGCATGATCCATACCGGCTTTCACTGCAAGCTGATGGCCGAAATTTCTACTAAATTCCAGGAAGAAAATGTTCTCTGCAGTGGATGAGTATTCCTTGATTTTTTCAAGGGTATGATCTGCACTTCCATCATCTACCAGGATAATTTCATAATTATAATTGATGGTGGAGAAAACGTTCTTGATACTTTCAGAGATCACAAAAATATTATCAGCTTCATTGTAAGCTGGTATGACTATAGAAACTAATTTCTTCATTTATCAGCAATCAAATATGATTTAAAATCTTCTTTCATCATTTGGTAAATAATCGTAAACCAAATGATCATGCAAGGTAGGGCTTTGAGTGAATATAGGCGAATAAATTCTTTTGCAGCTCTTGGAAACAGGTCTGTTGGAGATAAGCTGGTTAAACAAAACGCAAACACAAACAAGCCTATTACCCAATTATTTTTTGGCGATGTTTGAACGATAAACCAGATGGCCACACCTGCAAAGGCAATGATATAAGTGGGCGATTCAGATCCACTGCTAAAGATCACCGTGAATATTAACGTAGATGCCAAAAGCATTAAGCGGAAAGCAAGGTGTTTATATTGGCTGATTCTTAAATAGGGCAAAGCGAAAAGGATTAACCCGCCAAGTAAAAAAGGCATATTTGGAAGATTGACGTCTCCACTTATTCTTCTTGCCATGCCCATTACAGAAATATCCTGAAAAGAAGTAAGGGAAGCATTTGAAGCATTTTTATGAACAAGGGAATGATACCAATCTACGTAAGATTGCATCACGAAATGAGGTGAGGAAATGGCCATTGGCAACAGGAAGAGTAAAAATACAGCTAGCACGCCTGCCAAAATGAACTTTACTTTATGCCGGCTAAAGAAGAAAAATGCCAAACCCACAATGCCATATAGCTTTACAAATGTGCCTAAGGCGATAAAAATGGCAGATTTAATTTCTTGTTTTTTTATTAAGTAAGAAAAGCTAAGCAATATCAATCCGGTTAAAGCAATGTTGAACTGAAAGCTGAATAGGGCTGTAAGTGTTTCATGTGCACAAATCCAGGCAATAACTGTTCTTTTATTGAGTGAAAGCGGCAGACTATAAATACCCCAGAGTAGTACCAAAACATTAGCAATGTTCCACAAAATCATGCCCAGGCCATCAGGCAGCCAGGCAAAAGGAGCAATCAGTAAAGAGAAAATGATTCCATAATGGTTGCTGTCGCCATATTCTGCATAATTGTTATATAAATTCTGCAAATCAAGTGTATGCAGATAAACATATTTGAAAATAAGATAATTGTTGAACGAATGGTGAAGGTATTGTTTTGTACCGGCAACAATAGCCAATATAACATATATGCCAATAACACATTGTTTTTTTTGTAAAAAGGCAAAAATTTTAGAAAAGACCGAGTTTGTTACTGTGCTCATATGATTGGTTGGGCAAATATAATGAATTTAATGATCCACAACAGGGCTATGATTGTACATCATCCATTCCCCAGCCAGCTGTTATCTTTTAATTAAATATAATATTCATTATGGGGCTGATTAAAAGAAAAGTTATACGCTTCATCACTTTAAAAGGATTGATTACCGAATTTTCAAATAGTCTGATTGCCGGGAATGATCGAATGATAATTCTAAGTTCTACTGATTCTGACTGAAATTATTAGTTTCGGAAACTTTCATTCACCATAATTAAGCTGATACTTTACCAATCTTGTCTAAATTGTCAGATTGGTTTTCCTTTGTTTCTTTAAAGAGTATTTTTGATTGACTATACTGAGCATAGTTTTAATGTTAACCATCATGAATAAAACACTTAAAATAACAAGAAGGAGCAAAAGGCCATTATTACCTGCCATAATCTTTATGATCGTGCTTTTTGTAAGCACTAGGATTGTAAATGCACAATCGCCGTGGATCAGTTTAGGTAAAAAACCTTCCACATTAGGTCTAGAGAAAGGTTATCTCTCTTTTGATGCCGGCGCATTTAATTTAAAACTGGTTAAATCAGCTCAGACAGTTGCTGGATTGCAACCCAAAAATGTTAAAGATTTTGATTTTGTGCCGGGTGATAGTTTGAAAGTCAGAAGTTCAGACGGACTTTACCACCTGGGTGATCTTAACCTGAAGATTAAAACAGAAAATAGTAAAGCGTGGACCAGCTACAGCACCGCTGGCAAAAGGATGCCGGTAAAAGCATTGGCTGCGAATGGTAAGGTGCTGGCATCAGCAGATCTTGCCGCTACTCTGCCTGCAGATATTCCTTTACAAATCATCCGAAGCTGGGAAATGAATGATGGTAAACTGATCTTAAAATTTGAATTGAGAAACAAATCTGCTCAAAATATAGAAATTGGTGCATTGGGTATACCCATGATTTTTGATAATATTCTGGAAGGCCGGACACTGGAGCAAGCCCATGCTAAAAATGTTTTTTATGATCCCTATATTGGAAATGATGCAGGTTATTTACAGGTAACCCGGTTAAGCGGTCATGCGCCATCGTTATTAGTTTTGCCTTTTGGCAAAACACCATTTGAAGCCTATAACCCTTTAAATGATGACCGTACACCCAGAGGAATTGCCTTTGAAGGTTTCTATGAGTGGATGATTTATAGCAAGGCCTATGCGGAGAATGAATGGAAAAATGCTGATCAATGGAATGTGCCAACATCAACCAGCTTAAAGCCCAATGAAACCAGAACGTATGGACTCCAGTTTGTTCTGTCCGGTACGGCAAGAGATACGGAACAAAAACTGATCGAAAATAAGCGACCAGTGGCAGTTTCCTTTCCAGGTTATGTAATTCCCCGAGATGTAGATGCTAAATTGTTCCTTAAATATGGCAGTAAAATTAAAACAATCAAAGCCTTTCCGGAAAATTCGATGGTAATTAAGCCTATAGGCACAACCAAAAATGGCTGGAAAAGTTATGCTGTTAATGGCAGTATATGGGGTAGAGCCAGATTAACCATTTTATATGAAGATGGCTTGGAGCAGACGGTGAATTATAAAATTATTGAGCCCGAAGCCAATGTTATTGTCAGTTATGGAAATTTCTTAACGACAAAACAATGGTTTGAACAACCAAATGATCAATTTAAACGTTCGCCATCGGTGATTACTTATGACAATGAAGAACAGCAACAGGTGATACAGGATAATCGCGCATGGATTGCCGGCCTGAGTGATGAAGGAGGAGCTGGCTCCTGGCTTGGTGCCATTATGAAACAGTTGGTTCATCCGGAGAAGGCTGAAATTGATAAGTTGCAAAAATTTGTAGATACCGTGATGTTTGGAAATATTCAGCTTAAAAACGGTCCGCAAAAATATGGCGTAAAAAAGAGTTTGTTTTTTTATGAGCCGGACTCGATGCCTAAAAATACCTATTCCAGCAGCATAAATTTTAAAACCTGGTCTGCCTGGCCTAAAAAAGAAGCTGATAATCTGGGCCGTTCCTATAATTATCCACATGTTGCAGCTGCACACTGGATGATGTATCGCTTAGCCCGAAATTATAAAGGCCTGGTAAATCCATCCACCTGGAAAGAACACCTTATTGATGCTGCCGAGACAGGAATGGCCATGGTAAACATTGCGCCTTATTATGCGCAATTCGGGCAAATGGAAGGAACCATTTTTTATCTTATCCTAACTGATCTGAAAAATGAAGGTTTGATGGAAGAAGCGGCTAAGCTGGAACTGGAAATGAAAAAACGTGCCGATCATTGGAAATCACTGGAATATCCCTTTGGTAGCGAAATGCCCTGGGATTCTACCGGGCAGGAAGAAGTTTACGTATGGTCGAATTATTTTGGCTATAATGATAAAGCAAAAGTAACGCTTGATGCTATTTTAGCATATATGCCAGTGATCCCACATTGGGCATATAATGGAAATGCCCGCCGTTACTGGGATTTTTTATACGGTGGTAAATTGCAGCGCATCGAAAGGATGATTCACCACTATGGTTCTGCATTAAATGCCATTCCGTTATTGATGGATTACCGCAAAAATCCTGCTGATTTTTATTTGTTGCGTGCCGGCTATGGTGGCTTAATGGGTTCCATCTCTAATATCACTAAAGATGGATTTGCACCTGCAGCTTTTCATGCTTATCCATCTACGTTAAAGAATGATGGCATTACAGGAGATTATGGCTCTGGCTTTTTTGGTTATGCCGTAAATACCTCAACGTATGTGCTGGAACATCCTGAATTTGGCTGGCTGGCTTTTGGCGGGAACTTGAAGAAGATCAAGAATAAGATTGATATTAAACTAACTACTGCCGCAAAATCATCGGTTTACTTAGCCCCAATTGGATTGTGGATTTCACTTGATGCCGGTAAAATAGCATCCCTGCAATATAATAGCTCAACTGGTGAAGTAAAGCTGAACTTAGAAAAGGCAGATGCATATACACCAACTGCCATCATCCGAATTGCCCAGCCTGCAAAAATATCGGGTGTAGGCACTTATGAGATAAAGTCTGTAAACACGAAGGAACGTGGAGCAAGTTTTATTAATCTTTCTCCAACGGGAACCACAGCAGTGTTGATTCAAAAATAAATTCACCAGCTCATTTATTTCAAAAGGTTGTCCCTTCATTAATAATTTAGATTTGTCAGGTTAAGCTTGTCGAAACACCGTTAAGAACATTTTTTAACAAGTCTTTCGACAGGCTCCTTGACATTTTGAATTTATGATACAGCCACTGCGTTTTTTCCAAGCTTTTGAAAGTTGGGTTCTGAAATCCTCAAATAAGAAGCTGATATCAGAAGTGTAATCAGTTTGCTGCTGTATTGATTATTTTTCTTTAATCACTCTGATACTGTAAACAGGACCCGCACTATTCCTGGCTTTCGGAGATAGTTTAACCGTTACCTTTTTTTTGCCTTTACTTAATTCTGGAGGGATTTTATAGGAAATTTCATAAAAGCGACTCTCTTTATACCGGTTTAAATCTTCTGATGCAATGTTTACGTTATCAACCAAAATATCGAAGTTTCTTCCCCGGTTATCCATGCCCCAATAAGATGCAATAATGGTATTCTGTGCATTGGGATCTACCTTAACCTCAAATTGAATAAAACCCTCTTCACCAGCCATACGCCACTTGCTGCCATGTTCTTCTCCCATTGACTCTTTAGCTGCCGTGAAATTGTGGTCGCGTTCTGGTTGCATCTCGCCAAATCTGAAAACATCAAGCGTTTTATCTTCCAGTTCTTTTTGCTTACGTTTCTGTTCATCGTAAATTTTCTGCTGTACCACCCATTTTTCAGGGGTAAATACATCCCAGTAAACACTATAAAACTGGTTTTTTGTTTGATAGAAGGGGATCATGGTTACCTCCTGCGGTTGGGCAATGTTTTTAGTCTGGAATTTAAGTTCAGCCTGATTTACCACACTTAACCAATCTTTAGGGTCTTTATTGGCACTTACAAATACCGGAACACCTTTAATTGGATCTGGTTCTGTCGTTCCTAAAACTCCGGCAAGTAATACTGGTCCGAAAAATACAGCCCGGCGGTCTGCATTATCAGGCATGGCCTCCGTATATAATTTCTCGGGTGTAACATAGCTGATTTGATCATCATTTTTCCATTTTCGGGTAATCACATAATAACCTGTTTGATCAGGCATAATTTTTTGAATTTCACCATTCACCGCTATAGTGGTTTCAGTAGACCATTTAGGCTTTCTTACCCGGATAGCGAAGGTAGATGCTTTGGTTAACTTGAGCTTAAGCGTGGTATGGTCTCCCTGTGGTAAAGCCGTTTGCTGCGTTAAGGTTAGTCCTTTTTCTTTCCAGTTTAAAACTGATGGAATGAAAAGGTTTACATATAAACTGCCATCATCTCCTCTGGAATAAATGCTTTCATTGTATTTTACATGATTTTCCATACCCGTGCCTACGCAACAGGTAAAGGTATTAAACTGATCGCTGTATTCTTTTTTACCGCCCATGCGTAATGGCACAAAATAGCACATCATTCCATCATCATGGTTTTGCGAGGCCAGAATGTGATTATACAAGGCTTTTTCATAATAATCAAATAATTCTGCTGACGGGTTTTCCGCAAAGAGGTGGCCTGTTAATTTCAGCATGTTATACGTGTTACAGGTTTCGGTGGTATTTTCGGTTAGCTTATCATTTAATTTATTGGGTTCGCTTAAATACTCGTAGTTACTGTTGCCTCCGGTAGCATAAGAGTGGTGGTAAACAATCGTTTTCCAGAAAAAATCTGCAATGGCCTTGTCATTTTGATCGCCTGTAATTTCATGTCTTCTGGCACTGGCAATAATTTTAGGAATTTGCGTATTGGAATGCTTTCCGGGTAAGATATCCTGTTCTTTAGCCAAAGGATCAAGGATGCGTTTATCATAAAATTTGTAAGATAAGTCCAGGTATTTTTTTTCGCCGGTTATGGCATACAGGTTAACCAATGTTTCGGCCATTCCGCCGTATTCACAAAAAAGCATCTTTTGCAAAAGCTCATCATTTAGTTTGCTTACGATATGTTGAGTCCAATCTGCCAGGGCTACTGAAGCGCTGAGGGCCTTTTTATTGCCTGTGTAAAAGTAGGCATCCAAAAGTCCGGACATAATTTTATGCACGGTATACCATGGAGACCAGCCGCCATTTAAATCAAAGCCACCGGTTTTCACATTTCCCTTTGCCAGTTCACCCCAGATTTTATCTTCATTTCCAAAAGCACCCAGATAACCGTTTTTTCTAGCCTTCTGACAAGCCACCAGTTCATCAACAATATAATTTACTTTGGTTAAGACCGCCGGATCTTTAGTGGTAGCATATTGCATGGATATGGCCGATAAATAATGGCCTAATGAGTGGCCGGCCAAACCATCACTTTCCCAGCCGCCATAAATTTTGCCTTTAGGCTCAAGTCCTGCATTTTTTCTGAAACCCGATAACAGGCGATCCGGATCAATGACGGCGAGATAGGATTCATCTGCCAGCATAGCGGTTTTAAATGTGCTTTCCAGCAAGCTTACCTGCGAAAGATCAAAAGCATAGGCTTTAATTGGCGTGCTGTTTTTAACTTTTATCCGGCTATCGTTAAAGTGTGGAAAGTAATTTTGAGCTTGAGTATCTACAGCGCCTGACAGGGCCAATATCAGCAAGCCTTTAATCATAATCTTATTCATGATGGTAAGGGTTTATCTAATCAATAAAATTAAACAAAAGGTATAGCTTGTAAACCCCTATAATTTGCCATTATTAAGCATATTTTAACCCTGTTTTAAATATATGATTAAATTAAGGTGATTATGATACCATAGCAATTGCCATTAATTGTCTGATTCATCCCGTATTTTATCCGGTTTGTACTAAAAATTCCTGATTAACAAACACTTTGGCCATCTTCGTACAGCGTCAATATCAACCGCATTATCTGTTTAGTTTTTTACGATGAAAAATTTAATCCGCATTTTTTTGCTTTTTGCCGGTTTATATGCACCAGCAGTTTTTGCTCAGGTAAAATCGCCATCCTACACTTTAGCTGATACGCTTAGGGGAAGCCTGAATGCTGAAAGAACCTGGTGGGATGTACAACGGTATGAGCTTGCTTTTAAACCTGATTATGGGCACAAAAGCATATCTGGTGCCAATGAAATCATTTATAAGGTAGTTCAACCGAATGATGGAAAAACCCGCATGCAAATTGACCTTCAGGAACCACTGTTGATTGATAGCATTTGGTATAATGAACATGCAAAACTTAAATTTGAGCACGTAGGAAGTGTTTGGTATGCCCATGTTCCCGGTCAGAAATTAAAAACAGTTAACCGTGTAAAAATCTTCTATCATGGAAATGTACATCAGGCAAAACGTGCGCCCTGGGATGGAGGATTCATTTTCACAACTGATTCTCTATCCAGGCCATGGATGACTGTTGCCTGCCAGGGTTTGGGCGCATCAGTCTGGTATCCTAATAAAGACCATCAAAGTGATGAACCAGATTTAGGCGCTTCCTTAACAATGACCATTCCTGATACCCTTGTAGGCATTGGCAATGGCAGATTGGTTTTTAAAAAAGATAATCACGATGGTACAGTAACCTATAAATATAATGTAATTAATCCCATTAGTAATTATTGCATTATTCCATATATTGGTAAATATGTAAATTTTAAGGAACAGTATGCAGGTGAAAAAGGAAAGCTAGACCTAAATTACTGGGTGTTGGATTATAACCTTGGCAAAGCCAGCACCTACATGCCCGATCAGGTTCATAAAATGATGAAAAGCTTTGAACATTGGCTGGGCCCATATCCTTTTTATGAAGATGGCTATCAGCTTATCGATGCCTCTCATACCGGGATGGAACACCAGTCAGCAGTTTCTTACGGCAATAAATATAAGTTTGGTTATTTAGGCAGGGATATGTCTGGCAATGGCTGGGGGTTAAAATGGGATTTTATCATCATCCACGAAAGTGGTCATGAATGGTTCGGCAATAACATTACCACCAAAGATCTTGCGGATATGTGGGTACATGAAGGTTTTACCAATTATAGCGAAACCCTGTTTGTGGATTATAATTTCGGAACTGACGCAGGTAATGCGTATAATTTTGGCATCAGAAAAGGGATCCGAAATGATCGGCCGATTATTCCACCTTATGGCGTAAATGCTCAGGGTAGCGGAGACATGTATCCGAAAGGAGGCAATATGCTGCATTCCATCAGGCATAGTTTGGATAATGATGAACTTTTCAGGTCCATTTTGCGGGGACTAAATAAAGTTTTTTATCACCAAACGGTAACAAGCGCTCAGGTAGAAGCTTATGTTTCCAAACAAGCCGGTTATTCTTATTCAAAAGTCTTTGATCAGTATTTACGAACTACCCAGGTACCTGTATTTGAATATTACATTAAAAATGATGAAGTCTTTTACCGGTATACTAACTGTGTTGACGGATTTAATTTGCCGTTAATCCTTAAAAAAGAGGGTGTTAAAACGTTAAAACTTATTCCGACACCAACCTGGGCACATTGCAAACTATTGCAAGGGCAAGAATCTTTACTGGAAAAAGCAGCGATTGAATTCATGTATTACCTGCAGGTTAAAATGAACAGTTAGATTTTAACCTAAATGGTCTATTTATAGTTGGTATCGGTTAAAATACAACAATTCCACCCTGAAGCTATGGCGTAACTTTGAATATAAGATGAGAATTACAATATAAAAGTTACATGCAGGCTTTGTTCTCTGGAATAACTCATCAAGCATCTCATAAATTTTTTGAAAAATATAATTATAAAAAATAATAGTAAAATGGCAATAAAATGGACAGGGGTTTTCCCGGCTGTAACGACAAAATTTACAGCAAATGATGAATTAGACTTCGCTGCTTTTGATGTAAACATCGAAGCCCAGCTGGAAGCTGGTGCAAAGGGTATTATCCTTGGCGGATCACTTGGCGAAGCCAGTGTATTAACAGATGAAGAGAAATTCGGGTTATTATCCCACACTTTAGAAGTAGTAAACGGTCGTGTGCCTGTTCTGTTAAACATCTCAGAATCTACCACAAAAAAAGGAATTGAAGTAGCAAAAAAGGCAGAATCTCTTGGCGCGCAAGGCCTAATGTTATTGCCTCCAATGCGCTACAATGCATCGGCAGATGAAACATTGGCATTTTTCGGAGCCATTGCTGAAGCCACTTCATTGCCCATCATGATTTACAACAACCCTGTTGATTATAAAATTGAAGTAACCCTGGATATGTTTGAAGTACTGACCAAATATCCAAATGTACAGGCCATCAAAGAATCCACCAGGGATGTTTCAAACGTAACTCGGTTAATCAACCGTTTTGGTGATCGTTTTAAAATTTTTACAGGTGTAGATCCATTAGCTATGGAAAGTATTGTAATGGGTGCCCATGGCTGGGTGGCCGGTCTTGTTGATGCTTTCCCAAAAGAAACTGTCGCTATTTTTAACCTGATTAAAGAAAACCGTATTCAGGAAGCATTAACCATTTACCGTTGGTTTTTGCCTGTGTTAGAATTGGATATTCATCCGAAACTTGTTCAGTACATTAAACTTGCTGAAGTAGCTACAGGTTTAGGTACGGAAGCGGTAAGAGCGCCACGTTTAGCACTTGAAGGCGCAGAAAGAGAAAAAGTATTAAAAATTATTAACGACGCATTAGCTGTTCGTCCGGAATTACCTGCAGGAAGCTGGGGTAAATAACACAATCAAATATGAACGGAAAAAATATAGTGGCCAGCGCTTATAAAGAAGCCGTTGAACTTAAACTTAAAGCAGTAAATCCGGCAACGGGTTTATTGCTTGATGGTGAATTTTGTAAGGCCGGTGAACAGGAAATCAATGAGGCTTTGGTATTGGCTACCGAATCATTTGAAACCTATAGAAATATCCATAAAGATAAAAAAGCAGCATTTTTAAATGCCATTGCAGATGAAATTGCGGCTATTGGAGAAGATTTGGTGGCTCGTGCATCTGCAGAAAGTGGCTTGCCGTTACCCAGGTTACAAGGCGAGTTAGGCAGAACAACCGGCCAGCTAAGGCTTTTTGCCAACCTGGTAGCAGAAGGCTCATGGGTTGATGCAATTATTGATACGGCCTTGCCGGAAAGACAACCTCTGCCCCGATCAGATATTCGCCGGATGCTGATTCCGATGGGACCAGTCGTGGTATTTGGTGCCAGTAATTTTCCTCTGGCTTTTTCAGTAGCAGGTGGAGATACAGCTTCGGCCCTGGCTGCCGGCTGCCCAGTAGTGGTTAAAGCACACCCTGCACATTATGGTGCCAGTGCCCTAGTTGGTGAAGCCATTGTGAAGGCCGTAGAAAAAACAGATATGCCAAAGGGTGTATTTTCTTTACTGTATGATGATGGCTATCAGGTAGGTGCGGCCCTGGTATTACATCCACTTACAAAAGCGGTAACTTTTACAGGCTCATACCATGGCGGAATGGCGCTGATTAATCTGGCGCAACAACGACCACAACCTATACCGGTATTTGCTGAAATGGGAAGTATTAACCCTGTTATATTGCTGCCGGAGGCGATAGAAAATCAGGCGGAAGAACTCGCTAAAAAATATGCAGCATCCATTACGTTGGGAGCAGGGCAATTTTGCACCAATCCGGGTTTAATGTTGGCTATTGCATCTCCGGGGCTTGAAAAATTTAAACAAGCCATCGCTACCGCAATTTCAGTAGTTCCATCTGCAACTATGCTTACTGAAGGAATTGCGAAAAATTATACGAAACTTTCAGCGAACATCATTGCTGAAAATGGCATTGAATTACTTGCGGTTTCTGAAGTGAAAAATGAAGCATTACAAAACCAGTCTGAAGCGAAAGTAGCACAGGTAGATGCAGCAAGTTTCATCAAAAATCCAAAATTACAGGAAGAAATCTTTGGACCATATTCACTTTTAGTGGTGGCGAAAGATCAACAAGAACTGGAAGACGTGATTGCTGTATTGCAGGGGCAACTTACGGTGACCTTAATGGCCGATAAAAATGAGCTTAGTCAATATCAGTCACTCATTCATAAGCTAACAGCTAAAACAGGGCGTATTATTTTAAATGGTGTACCAACGGGTGTTGAAGTTTGTGCAGCGATGCAGCATGGCGGACCATTCCCGGCAACAAACGACAGCCGGTTTACCTCAGTAGGTTCTACAGCACTTTATCGTTTTGTCAGACCACTGGCTTATCAGGATTGGGAGCAAGATCTTTTGCCAGATGAGTTAAAAGATGGGAACCCTTTGGGTATTTTTAGAATGGTAAACCAGCAATTGACGAAAGACTTATGAGTAAAACCTTTTTTTGTGTAGATGCGCATACCTGCGGAAACCCGGTAAGGCTAGTGGCAGGTGGCGGGCCACAGCTGGTGGGTGCCAATATGAGCGAAAAACGACAACACTTTTTGAGAGAATTTGATTGGATCAGAACAGGATTGATGTTTGAACCCCGCGGTCATGATATGATGTCTGGAAGTATTCTTTATCCGCCACATGATCCTCAGAATGATGTGGCTGTTCTCTTTATCGAAACCAGTGGTTGCCTGCCCATGTGTGGTCATGGAACCATCGGTACCATTACGATTGCGATAGAAGAAGGACTGATTCAGCCAAAAATTCCGGGTGTAATCAGAATGGAAGCGCCGGCAGGTTTGGTTCAGATTGAGTACAAGCAGGAAGGGAAAAAAGTAAAATCTGTTAAGTTAAAAAACGTAGCCTCTTATCTGGCTGCAGAAAATCTGGAAATTGAATGTCCGGATTTGGGAACGCTGACGTTTGATGTGGCTTACGGTGGGAATTTTTATGCCATTGTTGATCCGCAAACCAACTTCCCGGGATTGGAAAATTATACGGCATCGCAGCTCATCACCTGGAGTCAGACAATCAGAAAGCGCATCAATGAGCAATATACTTTTGTTCATCCACAAGACGCTACCATTAATGGTTGCAGCCATGTATTGTGGACAGGTGCGACTTTAGATCCAACTTCAACCGCCAGAAATGCAGTTTTTTATGGAGATAAAGCCATTGATCGTTCACCCTGTGGTACAGGCACATCTGCCCGTATGGCCCAATGGCATGCAAAAGGGAAACTTAAAAAAGGAGAAGATTTTATCCATGAAAGTTTTATTGGCAGCAAGTTTACCGGAAGGGTAGAAGAAGAAATTGAACTGGATGGTTTTAAAGCCATTATTCCAAGTGTAGAAGGTTGGGCAAAAGTTTTCGGTTACAACACGATCAAGATAGATGCTGAAGATGATCCTTATGCGCACGGATTTCAGGTGATTTAGTAATTGTTTTTATAGAATAAAAGTATAATGTCGAAAGTATTAGTTATAGGAGGAGGAATTGTTGGACTCACGTCGGCATATTATCTTCAAAAAAAAGGATTTGAGGTAACTGTTCTGGATAAAGGCGATTTAAGCGATAATTGTTCCTTTGGAAACGCCGGCATGATTGTGCCCAGTCATTTTATTCCATTGGCGGCACCAGGAATGCTCAGCAAGGGTATCCGGTGGATGTTCAATAGTAAAAGTCCTTTTTACGTTCGCCCATCTTTAAATCCAAGCCTCATTGGCTGGGGACTGAAATTTATGAAACATGCAACTGAAAAGCATGTCGCGCAATCTGCAGAACCCCTCAGAGATTTATCCCTTTTAAGCAAAAAACTTTACGAAGATTTATCAAAAGAACCGGGTTTTAACTTTGAACTTACCAATAACGGTATCTTAGCTTTTTATAAAACGGAGCAAGCCGGTGAAGAAGAAGCGCATCTGGCTGATAAAGCCAAAGCACTTGGACTGGATATGGCTGTTTTAAGTACTGCCGAGTGTAAAGCACTACAGCCAGATTTAAATCTTGATGTACTGGGGGCCGTTCATTATCGTTGTGACGCCCACCTCTATCCGGGCAAACTCATGAATGCTTTACTGACTTATTTAAGGGGTAATGGCGTTTCTTTGGTGAGTGGAAAAGAAGTAGATAAGATCGAATCGGCCGGAAATAAAATTACGAAAGTGTTCACTGGTGCCACAGCATGGGAAGCAGATCAATATGTAATTGCTACAGGATCATGGTCTCCGGCTGTAGCCAAAATGGCTGATTTAAAAATTTCCTTAATGCCTGGTAAAGGTTATTCCTTTATGGAACCGGAACCAAAGCAACGCTTAACCATTCCTGCTCTACTATGCGAGGCGAGGGTGGCCATTACGCCCATGAATGGTGGCATTCGATACGGCGGAACGATGGAGCTGGATAGCATTAACAACCGTATAAATATGCAAAGGGTTAAGGGGATTGTAGAATCTGTACCTCAATATTTCCCTGATCTGCATCCGGCACTTCCGGATAAAAAGGACATCTGGTATGGATTCAGACCCTCGTCACCTGATGGATTACCATACATTGGGCGAAGTACACACAGAAAAAATTTAATTATTGCTACGGGTCATGGAATGATGGGCTTGAGTCTTGGACCGGCAACCGGTTTACTGGTCAGCCAGATCATTGCCGAAGAAAAGCTGCAAATGTCAGTAGAGCCGTTTTTAGTAAGCAGATCGTAATCTGTTTAAGCAGGCAATTTAATAATGTAAAATGATAGTGGTTGCGTTGATATTGTGTAGAATATTATCGCATTGTAGCAGGATTTTAACCTAACATGGGTTTTTTTTAATTTTTACAGTTAATATCCTTATCTTCAATCATCAACAAATAACCAACCAACCACATGAAAGTATTGCCATTTACCATGCTTGTGCCTGATGACAAGAGTGTTATTTCTGAGCACATTGAACTACCTTATTTTTATCAATATCTGCACAGGCACGACGAATGGCAGATTACTTACATTGAAAGAGGAGAAGGTACACTGATAGCCGGGAGTGATATGCACGCCTTCAGGCCCGGAGATATTTTTGTCATCGGCGCAAAACTTCCACACCTGTTTAAAAGCAATCCGGAATATTTTCAAAGTAAAAGTGAGCGGTCTGTGGCATCATATTCTGTTTACTTTAATTCAAATGGAAAATTAGGACCACTGTTTTCCCTTCCGGAAATGAAGCTAGCCAATGCTTTCTTAGCCAAAAACAAACATGGTTTTAAGGTGCCTTTTATATATACCGAAGAAATTTTGGCTAAAATGATCGATGTTCAGGAAGCTTCCGGTACCGATCTGTTATTTGCCTTTGTTAAATTAATGGTCACGTTGCAATCTATCGGCGATGATACCATTCCTTTATGTTCTGATTTATATTCGTCAAATGTAAGTGAAAATGAAGGTATGCGTTTAAGCAAAATCATTGGCTACATTACCGAAAATTACAATAGCCAGATTACCCTGGAAGATGTCGCCAATGTTGCGTTTATGACACCACAGGCTTTCTGTCGTTATTTTAAGAAACATACCGGCCATACCTTTGTCTCTTTTTTAAACGAAGTCAGAATTAATGATGCCTGTAAAAGCCTGATTTCCGGAGCGAAAACAGATTGTATTTCTGGCGTAGCTTATAAAGCCGGTTTCAATAGCATCACCAATTTCAACAGGGTATTTAAAAGTATTATAGGCCAATCGCCAAGGGCTTATGTAGACAGCTATAATATGGTAAGCAGGGTGAGCTATATGGGAGCATAGTTGTTTTTGAAAAAGAAACCGTCATCCTGAATCTGATTGGGAACTCATATAAAAATAAAACTGCAAACCCTTTACCATCAATCTTAGGATTTTGGCCAGCGAAATCAAATTACCTCTCCAAACAATACGATTCTTAACATTTCAATCCTAAAACAGTTCTGGTTTTTAACCGGATGGGTGGAGTGTATCCTATTATTAATCTCAAAAAATGCCATGGAACAAGAAAAAAGCCACTTCAAACCCTCATTGAAATTGTTGGATGCCACCATGTTAGTGGCCGGTAGTATGATTGGATCAGGAATTTTTATTGTCAGTGCAGATATTACCCGAAATGTAGGAAGTGCCGGCTGGCTGCTGGTGGTTTGGTTAATTACCGGGTTTATGACGCTTACTGCGGCCTTAAGTTATGGTGAACTGAGTGCAATGTTTCCAAAGGCCGGAGGTCAGTATGTTTATTTAAAGGAAGCCTATAACCCACTCATCAGTTTTTTATATGGATGGAGTTTTTTCACAGTTATACAAACGGCAACCATAGCCGCGGTTGGTGTGGCATTTGCCAAATTTACAGCTTATTTATTGCCTGCATTCAGTGAAGATTTAGTTGCTATAGATTTAGGCTTTTTCACCATTTCTCCTGCTCAATTGCTGGCTATAGGTGTTATCGTACTACTTACTTACGTAAACAGCAGAGGAGTTAATGCCGGGAAAGCTATTCAAACTACCTTTACCGTGGCCAAGTTGCTCAGTCTTTTTGGTCTGATTGTATTTGGTTTATTCTTTTTAGATAAAGGAATCTGGAAAGCAAACTGGGAAAACATGTGGCATTTAGGATCGTTAAATGCTGATGGAATAATCTCGTCATACACAACTCTAGCCGCTTTTGGTGCCATTGCCGCAGCCATGGTCGGGTCAATTTTTAGCAGCGATTCCTGGCACAATGTTACTTTCATTGCAGGTGAAATTAAAAATCCGGCACGCAATATTGGTTTAAGCCTGGCCTTAGGAACCATTATAGTAACTGTACTTTATCTTTTAACCAATGTAATGTACACTGGTGTGTTGAGCTTGCACGATATCGCCTATGCAGATAAAGATCGGGTGGCGGTTTCTGCAGCGAATCATATTTTCGGCACCGCCGGAACCATTACTATCGCAGTGATGATTATGGTTTCTACCTTTGGCTGTAATAATGGCCTGATCATGGCTGGTGCAAGGGTGTATTATTCCATGGGGAAAGATGGTCTGTTCTTTAAGAAAGTGGCCGAACTTAACAAGAACTCGGTTCCAGGCTTTGGCTTATGGATTCAATGTGTTTTTGCCTGCTTGTGGTGTCTCAGTGGGAAATATGGTGATCTGCTTGACATGATTTCATTTGTGGTGGTTGGATTTTATATGCTCACCATCTTTGGGATTTTCATTCTTCGTAAAAAACGTCCGGATGCGGCGCGGCCGTATAAAGCTTTTGGTTACCCGGTTTTGCCTGTTATTTATATTTTGATGGGTTTGGCTTTCTGTATTTTGCTCATCGTATTTAAACCAAAATTTACCTGGCCGGGCTTAATCATTACCCTGATTGGAATTCCGATCTACTATCTGATCAAGCGTCTTTATACCGCTAAATAAATATTAAGTCGGTTAAAATAATCATGTTATGTATTAAAATATAACGGGAAATTCTTTGCCTGTTAAATTATATTTACAGCTTAACCCTGCAAGATGAAAATGAATTTCCTGATCGGAAAAATGGCCTTCGCTTCTTTTTTTTCCTTAACTTCTTTAATTGTTCTGGCACAGCAAAAGCCTTATGCGCCAACTGCAGCAGACATTGTTGAGGCCTACCAAAGGGCCAGTCAACTGGATACCGCCATACGTAATGTTCCAACTAATAACGACATTGTTCCATTCTGGAAAAAGGATGGCACAGCTTTTTGGTATAAGAAAAACCTTCCAAATAAAAACTGGGAATATATTTATGTGGATGTGGCCAGTGGCAGTAGAAAATCTGCTTTCGATGCAGAACAACTTGCACAGAGGCTATCGGCTGTTAGTGGTCAAAAGCAATCGGCCATGCGGTTACCATTTTCAATGCTTTATTTCACTGATCAGCATACCTTAAAGCTGAAATCCCAAAATAAGTGGTATGAGGTAAATCTGGATGATTATAGCATCAAGCCTGCTACTGATACAGCGATTTTTAAATATAATTCAAAAATGCCTTTGCAGCGTAAATATTCGCGTTGGGAGGGAAGCAAAACTGTGCGCCAATCGCCTGACGGAAAAAGTGAAATAGAAGTTCGTGGGGGGAATTTGATCTTAATTGACGTGGCATCGAAAACTGAAACGCCAATAAGTAAGGATGGCACGGCTGATAAACCTTATGGAAATTTTGAGTGGTCGCCGGATGGAAAAACGGTGGTGGCTTATAAAACTGATCCGAAGGAAATTAAGAAAGTCCATTATGTTTTAAGTTCTGTTCCGGGAACCACCAGGGGAGAGTTAAAATCTCGCGAGTATGCGCAACCGGGAGATGATTTTACATCTTACCAGCCCTATATTTTTGATTTGAACACTAAAACTTCAAAGAAAGTGGATGTAGAAGCCACTGATTTTTTTAGTCCGCAGCCATTGCACTGGCGTAATAACCGGTACTATACTTATGAAAAAGCAGATCGGGGGCATCAGCGGTTCAGGGTGATTGAGGTAGATGCATTAACCGGAAAAACAAGAAACATTATTGATGAAAAAACAAAAACATTCATTTACGAGAGTCGGATTTATACCCGTTATCTCCCAAAAACAAATGAAATCCTATATACCAGTGAACAGGATGGCTGGCAGCACCTCTACCTTGTCAATGGCATTTCAGGTAAGCAACACCTTATCACCAAAGGCAATTGGGTAGTGCGTGATGTGGATAGTGTGGATATCATTAAACGCCAGGTTTGGTTTAAAGCCAGCGGTATGAATAAAGGTGAGGATCCCTATTTTATGCATTATTACAGAATTGGTTTCGACGGAAAGGGATTGGTTAACCTCACGCCAGAGGTAGGGAACCACAATGTTAGCTTTTCTCCTGATCGAAAATATTATCTCGATACTTATTCGCAGGTAAACATCCCGCCTGTAACCAAATTGAAGGTTACGGCAAGTACAAAACCGCTACAGGAAATTGAGCATGGTGATGTTACTCCATATTTAAATACGGGTGTAAAATTGCCGGAAGTTTTTGTCAGTAAGGGCCGTGATGGGGTGACCGATATCTGGGGAGTGGTTTGTAAGCCATCCCATATGGACCCCAATAAAACTTATCCCATTATCGAGAATATTTATGCGGGTCCACAGGATAGCTTTGTGCCGAAGAGCTTTTTACCAGCCAGTGAAATGCAAAGCCTGGCAGAATTGGGTTTTATTGTTGTTCAGATTGATGGAATGGGGACAGCCAACCGCTCAAAAGCCTTCCATGATGTTTGCTGGCATAACCTGGCTGATGCAGGTTTCACAGACCGGATTTTATGGATGAAGGCCATGGCGAAAAAATATCCTAACGCCGATATCAATAAAATTGGTGTGTATGGAACGTCTGCCGGTGGACAGAATTCTACCGGTGCGTTACTCTTTCATCCCGAATTTTATAAGGCTGCGGTTTCTGCCTGTGGTTGCCATGATAATCGAATAGATAAACAATGGTGGAACGAACAATGGATGGGTTATCCGGTAGGTGAACATTATGATGCACAATCAAACATTACCAATGCGGCAAAACTTCAGGGCAATTTATTTCTGATTGTTGGCGAAGCCGATGAAAATGTTCCGCCGGAATCTACTTATCGCCTGGCTGATGCTTTGATTAAGGCCAATAAAGATTTTGATATTTTAAGCATTCCAGGGATGGGGCATAGTGATGGTGGCGTTTATGGCCGAAGACGCAAAAGGGATTTCTTTATCAGGCATCTTTTAAAGGCTGAAACACCAAATGTAAACCTGGTTTCATCGGCAAAGTAATGGTCTGTACAGCTGTGTTGGGAGGCAAAGGATGTGTTGGTTTTTACATTAATTGATCATTATGAAAAACATTGTTCTAAACCTTTTGCTGTTATCCATTCTGAGCGGCTCTTTTAGTTTATCTGCTTTGGCACAAGCGCCACAGTTGAAAAAAGGAAATGGGAATCCGATTATTCCAGGTTATTTTGCAGATCCCACGGTAAAGAAAATTGGAGATACTTATTATATCTATGCAACTACAGATGGCAATGGCGGTGGTTTCGGACCCTCGCAAGTCTGGACCTCGAAAGATTTTGTGAACTGGACCCTGCAGGATATGAACTGGCCGACTACCCATCATTACTGGGCACCAGATGCTACTTTAGGTCCTGATGGAAAATATTACCTCTATTATTGCCAGCCCGTAGAAATCTTTGGTGCTTCATCTGCTTCACCAGTGGGGCCGTGGACTCCGCTATTGGCACCAGGCAAACCCATTGTTCCTAACTTTCTGGTGCCTAATGTCATTACACTTGATGGCCAGACTTTTAAAGATGATGATGGGAAATATTACATGTATTGGGGCACCTGGGGCATTTACCCGAACCATGGCTGTGGCGTTGGCTTGCTGAATGCAGACATGAAATCATTTGCAAAACTGGCTCAAATTCCCAATACAGATGCAAAAGATTTTTTCGAGGCACCATTTGTCTTTAAAAGAAAAGGGATTTATTACCTCACTTATTCATCTGGTTATTGTGAAGATGGAACTTACCGGGTGCAATATGCAACGGCAACAAATCCGATGGGGCCTTTCAAATATGCTGCTGAAAACCCAATTTTGGCAACCAATAATGATGGAACGGTGCATGGGCCAGGCCATCAGTCTGTATTACAGCAGGGTGAAGATTTTTATCTGATCTATCACCGGCACAACAATCCGCACAATGATGGTGGTTACCACAGGCAAGTGGCAGCCGATAAAATTATTTTTGACGAAAAGGGAAATATTCTAAAACTGATACCAACACATACGGGGATTGGTTATCTGGCAAAAAATGAAAATCCGCATGATAACCTTGCTTTAGGAAAAACAGTAACCGCATCATCTGTTTACGACCAGGATTTTAAAGCTGAGTATGCGGTGGACGATAACAACGGAACGCTTTGGAAACCAAAAAACAACATTGGACCGGCCTGGTTGCAGATAGACCTGGGCAAGGTCGTGAATGTTAGAAGTGTACATACCAAGTTTGAGTATGCCACCTGGTATTATCAGTATAAAATTGAATATTCTCTTGATGGCAAAACCTGGAAATGGTATGCTGATAAAAGCCGCAATACCCAACATGGAAGTCCGATAATTGATGTTGGAAACGTGAAGGCCAGGTATATACGCAATACCATTCTGCACACCGAATATCCCGGTTTAAACAAGGCTATCTGGAATGTTCAGGTTTTTGATGATGCCTCCTATCGGCCTGTGATGAATACAGCAGTTAAAAAGTGGGAATCTTTACAGCGCTTTGATTCGAGGGGTTTATTAATTGATTTGAATTTTAGCAAGCTCCGTATCGGTTCGGCCATTCAAAATATTCCAAATCCTGGGAAATCAGGCGGTACATTTTCTGCTTTAGGAACAGCGAAACCAATAGTTACGATGATAGATGGAAAGAAGGCCTTGCTGTTTTCTGGAAAAGAACGTTTATCTTCTTCAATTTTGGCCCCGCCATCTTTGCTGGGCAACAGCAGCTACACTGTAAGTATGTGGGTACTTAATCCGGAAATTGAAAAAGAAGAAACACTGGTTTCCTGGACAGATAGAAGCGGTGATGATCTTACAAATGTTTCTGTAGGTTATGGCTCCGGTAAAAATTCTGGTGCAGCGGTTCATTTGGGTTGGGCAGATTTAGGCTACAAAGTTGTTCCTCAAGCAAATCAATGGCACCACATGGTAATGGTTTTTGATGGAACAATGGAGCGTATTTATGTGGATGGGAAACTGGATCGGGCTGCGCGAAGAATGCTTTTTATTAAAAAATTATCACACTTTCTGGTTGGTGGGAATGAAGATGGAACTGCAGGATTTTCCGGAGCCCTCGCAGCACTGAAAGTTTATGATAAGCCCTTAAGTTTTGAAGAAATAGCAACAGCTTATGCCAAAGGAACCGATAATCATGCAGTGGTGTATGCAGATGCGAAGAACCTTGATTATGGAAAGCTGAAGAAATGGAAAAACCATGGGACGGCTTTAGGTGAACTGTACACCAAAGGCCTTTTGGAGGTAAAAGATGTGGCCGGGAAAGTTTCAGTTGTATTACATGACGGCGCACAGCTGCATTTGCCGGACGAAAGTACCAAAGCAGTGAATTTTACCAAACCATTCAGTGCTGTTTTTTCTATGATGTCAGCCAGCGGTTCGAAAGCCAGTTTTTATTTTGGAGCCGGAAAAAAGATGGCCATTTTAGGCAATGGTAAATGGCAGCAAATCATCTTCAACTATTTACATGGAAAGTTTCAGGTTTTTGTCAACGGGAAACTCAATGCCCGTTTAGCTGAAGCAAATATACAGAACAACCAGCAGCTGTTGCTGGAAACATCAGGCGGTCAGACAGCAATATCTTCCTTTTTCATTTATGATAAAGGTTTAGATGAGCTTTCCAGAAGAAACGCGTTCAACTTTTGGAAGCAAAGGCAAAGTGTCAGGAATTTAAAGGCAAGCTTTGCTTCAACTCCTGCGTTGGTTACACCTAATATGGTATACATGGTAGCTGACCGGCCGGAATTGCCCGGTAGTGTTTTTCAATATCTCTTCACCAATGTAGATCATGGTGTGGCCAAGTGGAATGATACTGCCGCCTTTATTGATTTTTCCGTGAAGCCGGAGCATAGTTATCAATATATGCTGAAGGTGAAAGATAATTTTGGAAATGTAACGGAACCTTCGTCCACCCTTACTGTAAAAACTGATTCCTCGCTATTGATCACTAAAAGGCAGAATGGAAATGCTCAATCAATTCCGGGATCAAAAGAAGGATTAACCGGGACATCATGGGATGGTTTCGTGGGATCAGCAGATACGCTTGTTCAGCAGGATGGTGTGTTAAAAATGATCTCCCATAACACCGCCTGGGATGGCTCGGGTAATTCAGGCCCGTTTGCATATCTTAATTTAAAAGGAGATTTTGTTGCCGAAGTGAAACTTTCAGGTCTCATTGGGCTTGCTAAAAAGAAAGCCTATGGTGCGAACGAGGCAGGAATCATGGTGAAACTACCGGAGACGAATCATAAACTTATTCAAAATGGTATTATGCCCGGTTGGGGCATTGGCAATATCGTCACTGATCTGAGTACGAAAGGGCGGAGGCAGTTCAATAATCTTTCAGGATGGGATTTTTACAGCTATCTGCAAATCCAGCGGATTGGGAATACGTTTTTTATGCGGGGAAGCAGTGATGGAAGGAACTGGATAAATCTTCCCGGAAGCCCTGTTAAACGTGATGATCTGGCGGCTGAGGTTTTGGAAGTTGGGGTTTATCATGCAACTTATGGTGATATTGCTGGCTATGGTGCTTTTAAAGGGTTTAAGGTTTTTCAGAAGAAGTAAATTTGAAATGAGACTTTTAGTCGTCATTGCGAAGAAAGGCTTTTTCAGCCGACGAAGCAATCTATTTTGCAAGAGAGATTGCTGAATGCCCCCGCACATATGCCATTTGTGTAACTTGCTCAAAGTTATCACTCAATGCTTCACTGTCGGGCCGCCAAAAGGAATGTTCCTACCATAATAAACGTCTGCAGGAATATGATGCCCGGCATATACCTGTGAAAGAATATGATACAGTGTTGGGTCATATGCCTTCAAATCATCAGGGGTTTGCACCCTGACTTTTCCATCGTTAAACTCATAATTCGACCAAAACCACCATTGACTACCCTCTGCCCAATACTCTGCAACGGTATTAATGGCATACTGGTCTTTATACATGCCCTTTTTCCTTGCGGCTTGGTAGGCCACATCAATTTGCTTGTAAAGCTCCGGATCGGCTTTCCGCAAGGCCGACATGACATTGTGGCTCCACTCATGCACCATAATATTTTCGCCATAATACTTTGTTCCGGGGAAACCCAAAAGATTTTCTTCCGCGCAGGAAGTTTGAATCCCACCCATCCCGCGGGCACGCTGATTCCAGTAACCCTTGTCCGTTAAGCTTGCTATTCCACCGGGTTTGTTATAGTTTTCTTTTTCTGTTGGGGTAAGGCGCCCGTCGGTAAGTGCCGGTTTTTTCCAGTTGCTGTATTCAGGCAGATCAGTTTGCATTTCAGACCAGGCCATGATAGACAGGCGGGCTTTCATACTGATCATTGCACTGCGGATATCCGGCCTTTTTACCAGCATATAATTGATGATATCCCGGGCTACTAACAATGCCGCATCAGAAACCTTAGCCGATGAAACCACAGGAATCCCAAAGGCATCTGTATATTTTTCATAAAATTTTGGATAGCCCAGTGAATCTGGCGGACGCGTAATCAACAGTTGCTCCAGGTTCGACGCTAGCGGTTTTACATCACTTTTTTGCTCCTGCGCATTGGTGCTTAAGGTAAAAAGAAGTCCTGCGACGGTGAAAATTGCATAGGAGATGCATCTTTGTTTTTTACATAATTGAACAATCATATTTGCTAATTTAATTCAGGTTGAATAACTGGTATAACTTCGGTTTCCTGTCTTTCTTTAATCCTCGGCGAAACAAAGAAATACACCACAATAAAGATCCCGAGCAGGCCGATGAAAAACCAGTAATAATCTGCACCCTTAAACTGGGCAAAAAAACCACCGCTTGAGATGCTTCGGTTTACCAAAGCAGTGAAGAGATTTCCAAGGGCGGTGGTAAGTAACCAGATGGCAATCATGGTGCTTTTCATTGAATTACTGGCTTGTGTATAGGCATATTCTAATCCGGTAATAGAAACCAGAACCTCTGCCGCTGCTAGAACGGCATAAGCCAGAATCTGCCATACAATGGATGGACTTGCCCCTTTATCAATGCTGGTTTGGATCAATGCAATAATGGTAAAAGATACCGCCAAAAGCACTAAGCCGGCACCTATTCTCCTAAGCGGTGTTGTTTTTAACCCTTTTTTATCCAGAAATGGATAGAGCCAGTAATTAAATATGGGAATAAATAACAGCAGGAAAAATGGATTCACAGTTTGAATTTGTTCAGGAAGGAATTGAATACCGAGAATATGCCGGTCCATTTTAGTGGCCTGCAACACCCACTCCGACAAATTCTGATCCCACAGTGCCCAGAAAATCGGGATAAAAGCAAATGCCGCCAGTACATTATAAACCGTTTTGACATCTTCCACTTTCTGATGGTCGAATTTTTCTTTCGCTACATCCAGTAACGATTGTTTTTTCTTTTTTGACCGCCAGTTGATTAGCGCGTATACAGAGATGAACACAAAATTGTTTTTATTGACACCGGATGGCGGAACATTGACGTAAGTTTTTCTGCCCAGAAAGAAAATTACCGTGGCTAAAGCCATTAAAATTCCGGGGATTCCGAATGCCCATTTGGCACCATAACGGTCATAAACTAATGGGATGAGGATGGTGGACAATACAGATCCGGCGTTAATGCTAAAATAAAACCAACCATAAACTTTCGACATCAGGTGTTTGTTGCTTGCCGTAAACTGATCTCCAAGATTCGCCGAAACGCAAGATTTAATGCCTCCGGCACCAATGGCAATTAAAATTAAGCCATATTTAAATTTCTCCAGGTCGTGATCAAATAAAGCCAGACACAAATGCCCGATGCAGTACACCACGGATACATAGATAATTACCTTGTATTTCCCAAAGAACCAATCGGCCACCAGGCCGCCCACGAAGGGAAGTGCATAAGCCAGTGATACAAAAAAATGTGTGGTTTCATTGGCTTTGGCTTCTGCTGTAGCCTGCAAGGCCGCATTCATGGTAGGGTTAAAGAAATGGAACACCAGAAAGGTGGCCAGGATGGACCGCATGCCATAAAAGCTAAAGCGTTCAGCACCCTCATTGGCAATGATGTACCCAATACTTTTGGGGTAACTGCTTTTTTTCGATTCCATTTTATCCATATGCTAATTTGGTGTAAATCTGCCGGGCTATCTTTACTGATTTTCACCCTATAGTGCATGATCTTATCCTGTTTAAGATTGTGACGTAAATGAGCAAGCATTATTTATTGCTTTTGCTATTTTTGATTAAATTTTTGATCCACCAGAAAATAAAGCAAATGTTCCAAACAAGTGTTTATGTAGAAAGAAGAGCCGCATTGGCTCAAAGATTAAAATCTGGCTTACTTCTTTTTTTTGGAAATGAAGAAAGTCCGATGAACTATGCTGATAATGCCTATAGCTTTAGGCAAGACAGCACATTTTTATACTATTTCGGAATTGCGCACCCGGGCTTGGTGGCCATGATTGATATAGACGAAAACCAGGAAATGATTTTCGGAAATGAAATGGGCATTGATGATATCGTATGGATGGGCAGACAGGAGACTATTCAGGAAAAAGCAAATCTTGCGGGGATCTCCAAAGTACTTCCATCGGCTGAACTGTCTGATCATATCCGCAAGGCAGTTTCCTTAAAAAGAACAATTCACTATTTATCACCTTACCGGGCAGAAAATAAAATTAAGCTGGCTGATTTATTAAGCCTCAATGTGAATCAGTTAAAGCCATCGGCATCATTACCATTTATTCAAGCTGTTGCGGCACAACGGTCCATCAAATCAGCTGTAGAAATTACCGAAATAGAGCAAGCGGTTAACCATAGCATTGATATGCACTTGCTGGCCATGCAAAAAACCAGGCCTGGCCTGAAAGAAGAAGAGATTACCGCATTGATTCATGGCGAAGCACTGCGAACCGGTGGCAATATTGCCTATCCGATTATTTTAACCGTTCATGGCGAAATTCTGCACAATCATTTTCACGGAAATGTAATGCAGGATGGACAGCTGGTGTTGAATGATTCAGGAATGGAAACAGCAATGGGTTATTGTGGCGATTTAACCAGGACCTTTCCGGTAGGTAAAAAATTCGATAACAGGCAACGTGAGGTGTATGCTATTGTTCAGGCTGCACTTCAAAGTGCTGAAGCAGAATCAAAACCACATACAAAATATATTGATGTGCATTACGCGGCTTGTAAAAGTTTGGCTGAAGGCATGAAAGCAATGGGATTAATGAAAGGTGATATGGACGAAGCGGTTGCTGCCGGTGCCCACGCCCTGTTTTTTCAGTGTGGTACGGGCCATATGATGGGACTGGATGTTCATGATATGGAAGATCTGGGTGAAGAATATGTGGGCTATGACGATACTTTAAAGAAAGAAAAAGAACTGTTTGGACTTAAATCTTTAAGGTTAGGACGTGCTTTGGAGCCCGGTTATGTATTTACTATCGAGCCCGGAATTTACATGATTCCCGAATTGATCGATTTATGGAAAGCTGACCGGAGATTTGAATCCTTTATCAATTATGCCGAAGTAGAAAAGTTTAAAGATTTTAGTGGTATCCGTTTGGAGAATAATTATGCCATGACCACCGAAGGCCTCCGGTTATTGGGTAAACCTTTAGCGATCGAAATCAGCGAAGTAGAAGAAATCAGAAACAACGCTTATTAATGGATATGACCCATCAGGAAAAATTAAATGCCTTCCGGGAAAAAATGAAGGAAGCGGGCGTAGATGCCTATATCATTCCTTCTTCTGATCCGCACATGAGTGAATACGTTCCCGATCGCTATAAGTGCATTCAGTTTGCTTCAGGTTTTAGCGGTTCTGCCGGAACATTGGTAATTACGCCTGATTTTGCCGGGCTTTGGGCAGATTTCCGTTATTTCGAACAAGCGACACAGCAATTAGCAGGAAGCGGATATGAGCTGGTCAGGTTAAAGGTTCAGCATACGCCGGAGTATATCGCCTGGTTAGGTGAAAAACTGGCTGAAGAATCTGTTGTGGCATTTGATTATCAACTGATGTCGATGGTTTTAGGTGAAGAAATTAAAACTGCCCTGGCTACTCATCACATTAATATCAGGCATTTAGATTTAATGGCTGAAATTTGGCAGAGCCGGCCAGCATTGCCAACAGCTCCTGCTGTTTTATTGCCTGAAAAAGATTGCGGGCAAACCTTCAACAGCAAACTTTCTGCACTTCGGGTTGCCTTGACAGAACATCAGGCGAATGTTCATGTGATCTCCAGTTTGGATGATCTCGCCTGGCTTTTTAACATCAGGGGAAATGATGTCAGTTATAATCCGGTGGTACTTTGTTATGCGTTAATTACCATAAACGAAGTGACATTATATCTTAATCATCAAAAATTATCTCCTGCTGATGCGAATTTATTAGCAGAAAGAGGCGTGAAGCTGAAGGAATATCACGAAATCAACGCTGATATTCAGCAGCTGGAAAATGGTAGGATTTTGCTGGATGGTAAAAGAACTTCCTATCAGTTTTTAAAGCAGTTATCCTCAACAGTACAGGTAGTCAGGGAAACCAATCCGGTGGTCGGGTTTAAGGCTATTAAAAATGCGGTTGAAATAGCGCATATACGGGCGGCGATGGTGAGTGATGGTGTGGCACTTACCCGTTTTTTTAAATGGCTGGAAGAAAACCTTGGCAAGATCAGGATAACGGAATGGTCTGCATCGCAGAAAATTAAAGCATTTCGTGAGCGGGGTAAAAATTTTGCAGGCATCAGCTTCGCTTCCATTGCAGGTTACGGACCACATGCCGCATTGCCACATTACGCTCCTGATGAAATTAACCATCTTGAATTGCTTCCTCAGGGACTTTTCCTGTTAGATTCCGGCGGGCATTATTTCTACGGCACAACTGACATTACCAGAACAGTTCCCTTAGGCGAAACAACCGATGAGGAGAAAAGGGATTACACGCTGGTACTTTCTGCACTGATTTTTGGTACTGCGGCTAAATTTCCTAAAGGTACCCGTGGATATCAGCTTGATGGAATTTGCCGCCAGCAGTTGTGGCAGCAAGGCATTAATTATGGCCATGGCACAGGTCATGGCGTGGGTTATTACCTGAATGTTCATGAAGGGCCGCAAAATATTGGCCCGTCAAATGCTGCGGTAGCAATAGATCCGGGTATGCTTACTTCCATAGAACCCGGAATTTACCGGCCGGGCAAACATGGGGTGCGGATTGAAAACCTTGTGCTCACCGTTACTGGTGAAACCACTTTTTTTGGTGAATTTCTTCAGTTTGAAACGGTAACACTGGCTTATATTGATACTTCGATGATCCAGAAAGAATGGTTACTTCCCGAACAAATTAAATGGCTCAATGCATATAATCAACTGGTTTATGACCGGTTGAAGCAGGAATTAACTGACGAGGAAGCCTCATGGCTGGCAGAAAAATGTAAGGCGATTTAATTTCAATTTGTTCTTATTCCGTTATGGCTTAATTTCATTCGGCATTACAGCGCTTGTAGTGAAAGCATCGGCGTTAGCAAAAGTAATCTCTGCAATTTGCTGCATGGCCTCACGCGTAAAAAATCCATGATGGGAAGTGACCAAAACATTTGGAAACGACATCAGGCGAGTGATCTGATCATCTTGAATAACTTCGTTAGATAGGTCATGAAAAAACAAGGCTGATTCCTGTTCATATACCTCAAGCCCTAAATAACCAAGCTGACCAGATTTTAATGCCTGAATTACATCAGCAGTATTTATAAGTCCACGTCTGCTGGTGTTGATCAGCATGGCACCTTTTTTGAAAAATTTTAAAGTCTGCTCATTAATCATGTGAAACGATTGATCTGATAATGGGCAATGCAGAGAAATAATTTCAGCATCACAAAGGGTGTCTTTCAAATTCGCATAAACCAATCCTTCTGAAACTAAGGTTTCATCCGGATAAGGATCAAATGCGGTAACTTTACAGCCAAAGCCTTTCAGTATTTTATACAAGGCTTTTCCAATATTTCCGGTGCCAATGAGTGCAACTTTACAACCGTTTAAATTAAAACCCATTAAAGATTCCAGTGAGAAATTGCCATTCCTAATCCGGTTATAGGCTTTATTGGTTTTGCGGTTTAAGGTAAGCATCATGGCTACGGTATGTTCTGCCACTGCTTCAGGAGAATACGCAGGGACCCTTAAAATTTTAATACCCAATTCTTCGGCAGCCTCAAGATCAATATTGTTAAATCCGGCACAGCGTAAAAGGATCAGTTTTACACCATTGTCTTTTAGTTTTTCTAAAACTTCGTAGTAGTCTGCCTTGTCGTTTACAAATAAGCATACCGCATCAAAATCTTTAGTTATAATTACACTTAATAAGCTCAGCGAATGTTCAAAAAAAAGATTTTATGCCCCGTGTTAAATTTCGCTAAAAATTCCTGATCATAGGAACAGGTACTAAAAACAGCAATTTTCATATCTGATTGGGATTTTAGGTAAGGTAACGATAATAAGTTTTCCAATAGCTTTTATCTTAAATGCTATTTGTTGATTTACTTATCAGTTGAGTTTCACTGAGCGAGATTAAAAAGTAGAATATGTAAATTAAAAACCACCCCGCCCTGCGGGCACCCCTCCTTTGAAAAAAGAAGGGGAGTAGCGAATAACCTATCAATTAATTTGAATCCTTTGTTTAAAGTAGTATGCCAAGGCATCGCAATCGGCCAGCCAGTCATAAACCATTTTATAGATATTGGTCATTTCGGCTGAAAAGTTAAGCGTAGTACCTTCATAACTCTCTTCCTGAAAGATGTAGGCATTTAATTGATAATATAAAAAAGGGCTTGATAGTTTAACTATAAATTCGCCACGATGTAAATGAGCAGAACAATAGTCTTTCAAAATTAATTTACACTCCTGGCGCCGGAACTGAATTAATGGAAGTTGACCTCTGGAATCAAAGCCTTTTGCTTTAAGAAACTACAGGAAATGAGACATATACCTCAAACCATTTTTGATCGATTGTTTCAGCACTAAAAGTATGTTCACCGGGATAAATACTCTGTAATCTGGAGGAAATATTATCCAGACCTTTTTTAGTGCTCACCATCAAAGCTGAACGCGTGGCACTCAAGTTTCTGGTGCGGTAATGGATTATGTTTTGGTTTACACCAACTTCGATTAAAGCCTCATTGCTTTCTGCACTCAAATCACCGTGTTTAAACACATTTTCTACCAAAGTCAGTAAAATCAATGGTAAAGTCCTGGTTTGTGGATCGAAACCTGAAATTTTAAAATTAATTTTAAGCTTATCGGCAAAACGCATCTGATTCAGCCGGATGATATTTTCAGCTTGCTTGGTCTCTGCTAAAAGTAAACCATGTGCATCCATATTTTTATCCAAAGCAAAGCTCATGATTTCAGATAAACGTAAAATGGCCTCCTCGGCAAGTGTCGCATCGTTTCGCGCTGCGTACTTCACAAAATTAAGGGTGTTGAAAAATAAATGCGGATTAATCTGTGAACGCAGAAAATCCCGCTCCAAAGTAACTAGCCTGAGTTGCAGCCGCTCAATTTCCACTGCCTTCCTCATTTCATCATTGTTTCGTTTGAGAAATGTTAATAGGAAATAATATCCGCTGCCAAAAATAATAAATAGGGTTGCCCTATAAAAAGAACCTACATAATATATCCAGCTCAGCTGATCCGGACTCTGTTGCCCGCGAAGGAGATTCAAGATATGACTAAAAAGAATCGTCAGTAGGAAATAAATTCCAATCTCAAGAAACAGCAAAAAAACGAAATACCATATCCGCATTACGTTTGGAAGGAAGTTAGGCATTACGAAAATTGCATGCGTATAAAACAAAGAGATGTTTAATGCATAAAATAAAATATAATAATAAACGCTACTGAATTGGCCTTTCATTAAAGCAGCTAGTATAATCTCATAAGAAATATATACTCCCCAACAGATGAGATGCGTATTTATAATCTTTTTGTCTTCCATTTCAATTTTCATATAATAAATGGGTCTGTTGCTATAATAAATCTGCACCGAACGTCGATCAAAAATATAATTGGTATTCATCTTAAAAAATTATGAATACACAGAAAATTACCAAATTAAAAAAAAGAACAGCATTCTTTTTCCGCTCCAACAGCAAAGTTAAATCTAAAGAAACAGATCCGACAACAAATACATTAACAAGTGTAACAGTAACAGATATCTGGATTTAACCGGGGTTAATCAAATGACGTTTCAGGAGGGCGTAAAAGTCGCTCCTGAACGTTTCCCCAACAGTAAAATCAGGTGCATCGTGAAGCTTCAATACATTTCCTTCCACTTTTTCCAGATAACGCATGGAAATGATCACCGAGCGTGATATCCTGATGAATCCTCTCTTCTGTCCGAGTATTTCCTCCACATCTTTCAAGCTCACATAGGTAATAAAAAACTCTTTGGTCGTATGGATTTTCACATAATTGAGTAAAGCTTCGATATATACAATCTGACTGATCTCAATTTTAGCAAAACTGTTTTTATTGGAACCCTTTGCCAGAATATAGCCATCCTCTATTTCGGGTAGTTCTTTATGGCTGATCTTTTTTCTTAAATCATCAATCTTTTCCATCAATATGGCATGGCTCAGGGGTTTAAGCAGGTAGCCTGCGGCGTTAACACCAAAAGCCTCCAGTGCATATTCCCGGTAAGCGGTCACATAAACTAGAAATTCACATTTCCCACCCAGGATTTTTCCTGCATCCAGACCATTGATCTCTGGCATACTGATATCGCAGAATATAATATCGACTTTTCCGAAATCATCCAGAAATTCGATAGCTGATGTGACATCATTAAACGTCTTTTTATTTTCGATCCCAGGAGTACGGTTTATCAATAACTCCAATTCCTCAGCTGCGTGAGGCTCATCGTCAATCACAAGACTCGTCAATTTCATATCACTTGATTTTAGCGTTATCCAATAATATGTTTTTTTTAGCTAAAAACACAGACAAATCTATAATTCATATCGAAAATCGCCGGGTTGATATAATAGTTGCCGCCCTTGCTATAATAAAAGTCTGCTCAGGAATAAGGTTCCATAAATTAGTGTAACTGATCATGAGGATACTAACTGCGCACATATTATTAAGCACTAATTCGGCAAACCTGAATCATCAAGGCTCACGCCTAAAATGTTTAGGTATCACTAAGGCTACATTATTAACGCTGTTTGCGGGGATGATGCTTGTCTTATGCCCAAGGCTCATCCTCGCGCAAAGTATAAAAGGAAAGTTAATCTCCCCAACCTACTCCGGTATAGCCGGGGCAGAGATCGGGTTGACCTCCCGTGGCCACAACAGTACTTACCGGATTGCATTGAGTGAGGATAGCGGTGACTTTGAAATCAGTTTGAAAGGAATTAACATTCAGGATAGCCTGCAATACCAGCTTTGGATCCATGCCGTCGGATTTGAAGAACTAATACTGGATCTCAACAATAATCAACTTAAGCAAGGTATGCAACTAAAACCAGTTCTACTTTTGGCTGAAGCGAAGAACCTTGCTGAAGTATCTGTGGTGGCTAGGAAGAAAATGCTTAGTAGGCAAATTGACCGGTGGGTATTGGAACCATACAAAAACCCTAATGCTGCCGGTATGAATGCTTTTGAGAGTTTTAGGCTGCTTCCTGGTGTGAATGCATTGGATGAGAAAATCTCTGTGAATGGAAAATCTGGCGTTAAATACCTTATCAATGGCAGGCCAACTATTATGTCGAGTGTAAATATCATCGATTTTTTAAAGGGCCTGAAACCTGAGCAGATTGAAAAAATAGAACTACTCACTACCCCGCCGGCGAAATATTCAGCCGAAGGGACAGCTGCCATCATCAACATCGAACTAAAGAAAAATGTACTCAACGGTTTTTCCGGTAAGCTTTCTAGTCAATATGAACAAGGAAAATATGCCTCAAATCGCAATGCTGCTACCTTAGGCTATAAAACCTTAGGCTTTGAAGCAACAAGCTACCTCAATGGTAATTTTACCAATTCCCTGTCGGATGGAAAGGAAAACCGTGTGTATAACAATATCGGGGCAAGCGATACCAAACTTGATGCTGATTATTTTGAAAGGCATAAAGGAAGAACACTTTCTTATTTCCAGTCACTGGCTTTTAATCTGAATAAATCCAGTAACCTGAATGTTGATTACTTGTTAAGTTATGACCGGGACATTGAACCTGTGATTTCGAGAGCAGACCTTAATGCCGGTGCCTCGGCCTATACCCTGACCAATAACGATACCAAAACGAAATCCTTTACCTATGGATTAACGGGTACCTATAGCGCTGATCTTGATACTTTGAAAAAAAACAAGCTCGAGCTCAGCGCTTCCCTTTTTTCTAACCATAACCCAAGGCACTCATTGGTGAATAACAAGTTTTTTCTACAAAACGGGACTCCCTCTCAAAACGAGGAATTTAATGACATCACCAATAATTTCAAGGGAAGGTTGATCGGGCTTTCCGCTGATTATTCCAATCAGTCCAAAAAGGGTCAGAACCTGGAAGCAGGCCTTAAATATTCAAGATTAGAAAACCGGTCGAACTTTGGCTTTATCTCTAATAACATGGCTGATCAGTCCAATGACTTCCGGTATGGCGAAGATAATTTTGCAGCGTACTTAAGTTATGCCTTCAAATGGAAGAAAGTGGAATTTAAACTTGGTCTCCGGGGAGAACTTACGCATTATGATGGGGCAGACCCCCTGGAAAATGTTGCGCTGGATTCCACCTACTTCAAGCTTTTCCCAACTGCATACTTGAGCTTGCCCATCTCTGAAAATATCGGCTTATCGGCAAATTACAGCAAACGTATTCTTAGGCCTGATTTCAGGGATTTAAATCCTTTCAGGTATTATTTTGATCCATATAGTTATACAGAAGGTAATCCATTTCTGCGTCCCTATTTCATTGATAATATAGAGACTGAACTGAGTTTCTGGGATTCTTTTTATCTGACCATGGGCTACAGCTTCGGAAGCAATGTCATCACCGATTTGACCAGGAGGAATGACTCCGATCTGGCAGTAATTGCATTCAAAGGAAATCTTGCCCGCGAGCGTAACCTATATGCCAATTTAAGCGGCCAGAGCGATTTTTCGAAATGGTGGAATATGAGTTGGTCAGTAAACTTTAACAGGAATATTTTCCAGGGAGATTATGCACAGTACCGGATCGACAATAAAATTTCATCCTGGAGCCTGAATCTGTACAATAATTTTACCCTGAGTAAAAGTTTCACATTCAGCCTTGGTGGCTGGCTCAATGGGCCTTCTTCTACGGGAATAGACCGGTACCAGACCATGGGCAGGTTGAATGCATCTTTCCAGAAAAAATACAAAGCTTTTGCTTTCCAGTTTGGCATCAACGACATTTTCAATACCCAGCGCGAGCGGGTATCTACAACGCTTAGTAACCAATATATATTCTTGGATCAGCGGCATGACTACAGCAGGGGATGGCTCAGGATCGTGTGGAGCTTTGATAACAATAAGAAATGGATATCCAATAATAAAAACAGGACCAAGAAAAACTTCGATGATGATGAATCCCGGATACGGAATTAATCTTTTAGAAGCGTTAATTAATTATTTATTCACCAAAATTTTCAAAAAATGAAAAAACAAAATTTAGAGAAACTGGCAGCTTTCTCAATCAAAAATGGCGCAGCTCTGCGTTCTATTGTAGGCGGACTTCAGGTGCCAGCCGAGTCCTCCACAGATTCAAAGAAAAAAGATGTTGATTCTGAAAAACAGGATACAGCTTCAAACGACCACTACGACTCATAATCCTGGACTGTAAACGTAAAATTAAAAACGTTCAATCTCAAACCTGAAAAGAACATGAAAAAGTCAAAGTTTGAAAAACTTGCCCCATTCATTATGAGGAGCAGCCAAATGCTGAGTTCACTTACTGGAGGTCTTGCGGCCATTGCTGAATCAAGCGTGGATACCAAGAAAAAAGACGTTGATTCGGAAAAACAGGATACAGCATCGAATGACCACTACGATTAAGCCTGAAAGAAGGCTGGAGAAGCTAAACAGTTTCAAAATCCTTAACCATGGGCTTATAGCCAGGATCCAAGGAGGCCTGATTGAAGCACCTGTCACAGCGACCACTGACACCTCCAAAAAAGATGTCGATTCGACCAGCCAGGACTCTCCAAAAAAATGATTAATCACCTAAAATTTCAAGAAAATGAAACAACCAAAATTTGAAAAACTAAACCAATACCTCATCAATAACAATGAGATGTTAAAATCTGTAGTTGGTGGAATTACCGCTCCGGTAGAATCAACTGTGGATAGTAAGAAAAAAGATGTGGATTCTACAAGTCAGGATACAGCTTCCAACGATCATTACGATTAAACCAGTTTACTACCAGCCCTTATGGAACTAAGGACTGGTAATTTTCTGTAAGAGGGCCGGACTACATTCCGGTCACTCTTGATTAGTATAAATCTTTAACGCTAAATGCCGATTGGCAAAAATGACATGAAAAAACTCGAAAAATTGGAAGACTTCCGCCTTTCATTACAAAACTGCGGAAAAATCAAAGGCGGACTTGACAGTCTTTTGATCGATTCTGAAAAAAAGGACCACGGGGACGGAGATACCATCTCTTCTGAAAAGAAAGATGTGGATACCGTTTCTCAAGATACTTATTGGAGGGATTACGAATAAAATACACCTTATGAAAAAACTTGAAAAACTCACAGCCTTCATTATGGATAGTGAAGCCTGCAAAAACGTCTACGGCGGTCATAACGACAAGAAAAAGAAAAAAAAGAAAGGTGCAGTATCTTCTGATAAAACAGATACCACAAAAGGCGACCATTTCAAAAAGAATTAACCAGTTTAAAATCTCAAAGATGATTCTAGTACTTTCTTACGGAAGCTTTGAACAGGGGACAGATCCGGTAATCGACTGGCTCCTGTACTACAAAGCTGACTTTCTGAAAATCACCACCAAAGATCTTTATCGGCAGGATATGGATTTTTCAATCGACTACCTGAATAAAAAATTGATGGTGATGGGTACCGATTATTTCCCAAAGATCAATAGTGTTTGGTGCAGACGCTTTTCTGAAAAGACTGATTTCGTAAGGTATAACCAGTGGCCCTACACCCAGTCAATTTATGAACTTAATAGAGAACAGGATTCCTTTCAGGATTCTTTATATGATCTGTTGAGTGAAAAGAAGTGGCTAATGAACCCCAGGCTTGGCAGTATCAACAAAATAAATGTACAGACGTGTGCGCATTCAATCGGTCTTAAAACCCCGGAAACTATTGTTACCAACAGCCGGGAGGAAGTGAAAGCCTTTCACAAACGCAATGGTGCAGTTATTACCAAGCCCATTGAATTCAGCGGTTTTTTCAGGGCTGGTTCACAAACTTTTGCAACCTATACCACCACCATGGATCAGCAAATGATCGATCAGCTTCCACTGAATTTCAGTTACTCCTTTTTCCAGCAAAAGGTAGACGCACATTATGAGGTCAGAAGTTTTTACCTGGATGGTGAATTTTATTCTTCAGCTGCTGTATTTGATAGCGAAAGCCGACCAGCCGATATAAAAATGAATTATTCTGAAGACTTTCTCCACTGGGTAAACTATCAATTACCTGCAAATATTGAGGATAAGCTCCGGGAGCTCATGAAACGTGTGGGCTTGAACACGGGCAGTATCGATCTGCTCAGGTCTTATACGGGGGAATACTATTTCTTAGAAGTGAATCCCGGTGGACAGTACTCAGCACCATCAGAACGAAATAATTTAAATGTAGAAAAGCACATCGCCGAATGGCTAATTAATAATGACAAATGAGCGAAGCAATACCAAACTTAAGCGTTTCTTACGTAACGATATTCGAAGAGGAGTTTCTTCAGAAACTACCAGTCTTTTATCGTTACATGATTTTAACGGACACTTCTTCCATTGGGGAAATGTACACCCATACCAGGTTTAGCCAATCAGAGGTGCATTTTTCAAGAGAGTATATCCAATATACTCCGGTGAATCCTTATTCCAACATCCTAATAGAAGAACAAAGCCATGATTAAAAGCGGAAGCCACCTGATCCTTTATTCCCACAACCGAAATGTTAAGGGAAACGAAAGAAGCGTTATTTACAATTTTAAAAAAGGCACATTGTCTTTTATTCCAAATAGCCTGAACGAACTGCTGGAGGAATTATCCGAAAGACCGGTTGCAAGCGTCAGGGATGAATTGGAAGGAGACGACCGGGAGACCTTTGATGAATATGTTAATTACCTCAGGGAACATCAACTGGCCTTTTATACCAACGAACCGCATGCATTTCCTAAAATGCCTGCAGAGTATTTCGTACCAGAGCACATTAGTTACTGCGTTTTGGAATTTAACCCAACAAAAGATTATCAAAATTTCATTCTGCAGCTGAACGAAAGCCTTTGCAAAAACCTTGAGATCAGGGTGCCTGCGGGTGTTGAAAGCCTGGATGATTTATCTGTAATGCTGCTGGGATTATCATCGAGCACGCTCCGCTCAATAGCTGTTTACCTTGAAGCGGATGAGCATTTAACTTTATCCAGATTAAAAGAACTTTACCAGCAATTCCCCAAGATCGACAGTATCAATGTACTGGGGTATCAGAAAGAAATTCCTTCAGGCCATGCAGAAGATATTTCCTTTTTCAGGGAAGCCGCTTCGACAGTGTATGCTAAGCCCTTCCCAGTTGATAAATACCTGGTGAACAGAAAGTATTTTCTGCTTTCCAGCAATCATCATCCTTACTTTTATAAACGGGTGGAGATTGAAGCGAATGGCGGAGTGAAAAACTGCCTGCTACACCAACAGTCATTCGGGAATATTTTCGAGCAGTCCCTGACAGCAATCATATCTAGAGCAGATTTCAGGCAGTGGTGGGACGTGTCTAATGATCAGATTGAAGATTTCAAAGGCAATGAGCTTCGTTATGCTCTCTTCTCACAAAACCCATTAAAACTAAACCCTAAAGGAACCTATCAACTTGAAGCGTTTTAAAGCACACATCCAAGAAGAGTCATCTGACTGCGGACATACCTGCATTCAAATGATTGCATCACACTATGGTGCAGATATTCCATTGGAATACATTCGTAAGAGCTGTGGCGAACAGCGTGGTGGAGTGACCTTCCTGCATATCCGTAAAGCAGCCAACCTGATTGGCCTGGAAACTGCTGAAATACAAATTGATGCTGAAAACCTGAGGGAGATGGTAGATTTGCCGTGCATCCTGCATTGGTCATCCCGCCATTATGTGGTACTCTATCGCATCTCAATGTCCAAAGGGAAAAGCTATTATCATATTGCTGATCCGGCTTATGGAAAAATCAGGCTCAATGAGCAAGATTTTCTGGAGAAATGGTATCCTGCCGGACAGGAATTTGGCTATGCAGTTGCATTTGATATTGCTGATGAAGAGAAACTCTATCAAAAACATCAGAAGCCCTCACGGTATGAAAATTATCTTTGGAAACAGGTACTCCAGTTTAAAAATACCATTATTGCCACCACATTTATCCTTTTCATCACCGGCTTGCTCAGCTACGGAACAGTTAGAACCAATCAATGGTTGATTGATTTGGGCATTGTTAAAAAAGACCACATGCTCATTATTGGCATCGTATCTTTTTTATTTCTGGCTTCCATTTCAAAAGTGTTTTCTGAAGTGCTGCATCAGTTTATTATCCAAAAATCAGCCAACAAACTTTTTATTCGCAACCTGAGAAGATTTCTTAAAAGGCTGACGGTAATTACACCCAGGTTTTTTGAACAGCATAAAATATCCGAGCTGGTACAGAAAATGGATGATCATAATAAAATTGAAGAATTCAATACCCAGGTATTTCCTCAACTGATCTTCAATTTTAGTATGTATATTTTCTATTCCATTATCTTGTTTCCCATTAACCACTATTTGTTCTTTTGGATGTTAGCCTACAGTTTTCTTAGTGCAGGCTGGATGTCTGTTTTTAATGAGAAGAAGAAGCTCATCAATTACCAGCGTTATGATGTAGATGTTGATCAGACCAGTTTCCTCTACGAATTCATCATCGGCATGCAGGAAATCAAATTGTACCAGGGTGTAGAACAACGGCTGAATACCTGGGAAGCGAAGCAGCAAAAAGAATATGCCATTAACTTACGCTCATTCAGGTTAAACAGCATTGAAAGCCTTGGTTTTAAAGCCTTAGGGATTCTTAACCTTTGTTGTTTTACCGCGATTGGCGCAATTATGGTCACCAGGAATGAACTCAGCCTGGGACAATTTTTTAGTATTGCTTTTATTGTCGGGCAACTCAGTGTACCCATCGAGTTCCTATCTACCTTTTTCAACGCCTATATCAATGCACATATCAGCGGAAAGCGGATTAACTCAATTTTTGCTAAAGAGAAGGAAATCCCCGCAAACAGCACCAACCATATTCAGCAATTAAAGCACAGTACAGCTCTCTCAGATCAATACATTTCATTCCGGAATATCAGCTTCTCTTACGACATCCTGACCATGACACCGGTATTGCATAACTTTGACCTGGACCTGAAAGTTGGTGAAGTCACCGCGATTGTAGGGGAAAGCGGAAGTGGAAAGAGTACCATTGCAAAAATTCTGCTCAGGTTGCTGGAAGTCGATCAGGGCGAAATTTTTTATGGAAGCCAGGATTTGAGTGAAGTGGCACCCGATCATTGGCGTAAAATCTGCGGGGCAGTGTTTCAGGACGGGATGATCTTTTCTGATAGTATTATCAATAATATCTGTTTGGATCAATCCGCAGTTCATCTGGATAGGGTTCGCTGGGCCTGTGAAATTGCCGAAATAGACAGCTACATCAATACATTGGGAAATGGCTACCACACCAACCTGTCACAATCTGGAATTAACTTGAGCAAAGGGCAATACCAGAGGTTACTCATTGCCAGGGCTGTGTACAACACACCAGAGATATTGATTTTTGATGAAGCCACTAGTGCACTGGATGCCAAAACAGAATACCGTGTGATGGAAAACCTTTGGAGAAATTTTAAAGATAAAACAGTTTTAATCATTGCGCACCGCCTGAGTACCATCATGAATGCAGATCAAATCATTTTCATGAAAAATGGTCAAGTAGCAGAAGTGGGCACTCATGAACAGCTGATGCAGAAAAGGGGTGGCTATTTTGACCTTTTTAATTATCAGATATCAGCGGTAGTTTGCTAAATCACGCCAGTAGTTATAGCAAAGCTTATTCATCCATCACGATCTTGGAACATTTTCCAAATATTCAAATGAACGATTCTCTTAAATTTTGCAGTACTTCAGAATTGATCAGGCAATTGCTATCTTGAAACTTATTCGTGAACAAGTCACTGCGAGCTGGCTTTTTCAGCTGGCAAAACAATCTCCTTGTAGTGATACAAAGAATAGGCAATTAGATATGAACCACCCCGCCCAGCAGGCTCCCCTCTTTTGAAAAAAGGAGGGGTGTAGCGAATAACCTATCAATTAATTTGAATCCTTTGTTTAAAGTAGTATGCCAAGGCATCGTAATCGGCCAGCCAGTCATAAAACCATTTTTTAGATATTGGTCATTTCGGCTGAAAAGTTAAGTTAATGTTATAAATTTTATTGATTATTGATTTGCATCGCCAATTTAAAAGACAAAAATTTAATTCACTAGATAATTTTCAAGAACAGAGTGTAAGCAGAGGCTGACTTTACCATTTTGGATAGATGATTTGAAACCCTTTTTCCCGAAACAAAAAAAAGTTTCAAGGAAAAGTGTTTCGGGTTGGAGAAACAATTTATCGAGAAACAAAAAAAAGTTTCTTGCAATTTTGTTTCTCGGAGAGCATGTGTAATTTTTATTTATGGAGTGAAAAAGTTTTTAGATAGGCTGTGATAAAGGTTCCTCTCATCTTGCAAAGGTGAAGGGTAGGTTCCCGGAATCTACCTCCTCATCTACCTGAATACTGGCTTTTACACCAGGATTTAAACGCAATATTAAACCCGATTTCTTCTGGTGATAAACATTGCTGTTGATATTTTTCAGCAAACAAAATCAGCATGCTGAATGAAACTATTTTTTTATACTTTTACTCACTATGAGCAACGGGCATAAACATACCGATGAGGAACTTGTCATCCTTTTGAAGGAAAACGACATGGTTGCTTTCAAGGAGATTTATGTCCGGTATTGGTATGATTTGTATCTGATTTCCAATAAGCGGCTGAGGTCTAAAGAAGCTTCCGAAGAAATTATCCAGAATTTTTTTACCCTGTTCTGGATCAATCGCAAAAAAATAAACATCAGGGGTGCCTTAAAGGCTTATCTCCATACTTCCATCCGTTATTCGGTGATTGATTACCTGGCCAGGGAAGCAACCCGGAACAATTACCTGGAATTGCTTTCTTTTAGTTATACGGAAACAGCCAATACTACTGAAGAGACGGTGTTTTTGCATGAGGTAGAAGATGGAATCAACCAGGTGATCTCGAAATTACCTGCAAAGTGCCGGCGGGTGTTTGAATTGAGCAGGCAGCATCATAAATCAAATAAGGAAATCGCTGAATTATTAGGCATCTCTGAGAAAACAGTGGAAAACCATATCACCAATGCACTGAAACTTTTCAGGTTGCACTTTAAGGAAGTTCTGATCGCTTCATCCTTCGCCTGGCTGCTGTTTTAGCCGCACTAAAATTTTTTTATTTTTTTTTGGGGGCAAAAGCCTGTCCAACCGACTATACCATTAACCAACCAAATATAATTGAAAACCAATATGGGCAAATCAATAGCCTTGTCCTTAATCAGAAAATATCTTTCAGGCAGCTGTACGGCCAGTGAAGCCGCAACGGTTGAACATTGGTTTGATCTGATGGATGCCGTGCCAGATCATATTTCAGGTCTGACAGATGAGGAGCGTGTGCTGATGGAAACCAAAATCTTTGAACGCATCCTCCGGAACATCGAAGCAGAGTCGCATCAAAAACCAATCTTCATACCTGAAAAGTCAAGCTATTCCTGGAAAGTTCTTGCAGTTGCCGCATCACTGTTTTTATGCTTAAGCATGGCTTTGCTCTGGATGCAATACTCCTCCTCATTTTCTCCGGAGAAAAGCTTTAAATCAAGTCAATCTGCAAGCATCCTCCCGGGAGGAAATAAGGCCGTACTCACCCTTGATGACGGATCTTCATTGGTACTTACTGATGCAAACCTGGGCAAGGTGGCTGATCAGTACGATATGAGTGTGGTCAAAACCGCTGAAGGAGAGCTGAGCTATAAGAAAAGGAAGGGAGAAAATCCTTCTGAAATGGTATACAACACCATCACAACACCTGTTGGCGGAAAATACAGCGTGATATTGCCGGATGGAAGTAAAGTCTGGCTAAATGCCAAGTCTAGTCTGAGGTTCCCGACTTCATTTACTGGTGCAGAAAGAAATGTACAAATGACCGGTGAGGTATATTTTGAGGTCGTGAAGAATCCGAAGCAACCTTTTAAAGTGCGATCCGGCGGAACCGAAATCAGTGTGCTCGGAACACATTTTAACGTGATGGCCTACGACGATGAAGCTGATCAGAAAACAACACTGCTGGAAGGTCGTATTCATTTATCCTCAGGAAACTTTTCAAAACTGTTGAAACCTGGTCAGCAAGCCAGTGTAAATCCGTCATCCGCGATTAAAGTCAGCGACAATACTGATCTCGAAGCGGTAATGGCCTGGAGAAACGACCTTTTCATTTTTAAGGATATGGAGATCAAAGAAATTGCCCGGCAACTTTCCCGATGGTATGATATCCGGGTGGTATTTAAAGGAACCCCTTCAAAAGTTTCCTACACCGGTACCATAGCTAAAGATGTAGCGCTTTCCGAAATGCTGAGTATGCTCCAGTTTACAGGATTAAAATACGAATTGAACGACCATGTGCTCACCATTATAGAATAATGGAAAAAACTGCTTAACCAATAATTTAACCAATATAAATAACCAAATATGAGCAACTACTACAACACTGCATAATCAACCGGCGTAACCGTTTTTAAAAAAGACCGGATTGTGTTTGCAGCACATCCGGTCATTGTAAAGGTTACTTACAAGCCCATTCAGACGACATTATAATTTAACCCAAACCCTATAAAGATATGAATTTATTTTATAGGATCAGGCTGCTATTGCGCCGTGATTCTTACCAGATTTTATTAACAATGAGACTAACCGTGCTTCTTTTTATTCTGACTTTAATGCAGGTGAGCGCAAGTAGCTTTAGTCAGAATTTAACGCTTAAACATACCAATGCCGACATTTTTTCTGTTCTTAAGCAAATCGAAAAACAGAGTGGCTACCATTTGCTTTTCAGGCGTGCCGATATTGATGAGAAATCCAAAATCAATGTAAATGTAATCAACATGCCTGTTGAGCAGGCCATGGTGATGGTTTTAAAAAATACAAACCTGGATTTTAAGATTATTAAAAAAACAATTATTCTCAAGAAAAGAACCTATTTGCCATCAACGCAGATACAAATTCAGGAAATCGAGGTTTCCGGAACGGTCAGCGATGAGAAGGGGGTAACACTTCCCGGCGTCGCGGTTAAAGTGAAGGATTCGAAAGTGACCGCAGTAACCGATATCAACGGGAGGTATAAAATCTCTGTTCCATCCGCTACATCGATTCTGGTATTTTCTTTTGTAGGCATGGAAACCCAGGAAATTGTCCCTGGTAAAAGAAACACATTAAATGTGGTTTTGAAGAACCAAAATACAGTACTCAGCGATGTGGTGGTAATTGGCTATGGTACTCAGAAACGTTCGGACATTAACGGATCAATTTCTTCTGTCAAGGCTTCAGATATCGAAAATGTACCCCAGGTGAGCATCGACCAGATGTTACAGGGCAGGGCTTCAGGACTAACCATCAGCCAGAATTCAGGGGCACCCGGCAGTAATACATCCGTTCGTGTGCGCGGGATAACTTCGTTAAGCGGGAGTAATGAACCTTTATATGTGATTGATGGTGTACCCATTTCAGGTGATGCCAGCAACCAAAGTACAAGTGGAAGATCACCCTTACAGGCCTCTTCTTCAAATGCCAATTCTCAAACTACCGTTAGTCCTTTGTCGCTGATCAACCCAAATGACATTGAATCTATCGATGTGTTAAAGGATGCCTCAGCCACTGCAATTTATGGGAACAGGGCTTCTAATGGCGTGATCATCATCACTACAAAAAGAGGAAAAACAGGAAACTCGGCTATTAATTACGATGGCTATTACGGTTTCCAGCGCGTAGCGAAGTATATGGATGTCATGGACCTTAAGCAATATGCCAGATTGCAGAACTCGCTGGGCGACATCTATGGAACGGGAAGAAGAGTTGAATTTGCAGATCCTTCCATATTAGGAGAAGGTACCAACTGGCAAAAAGAAATCTTCAGGACTGCGGCTCAGCAAAGTCACCAGATCGCTGTTTCTGGCGGTAAAGAGGGCTTGAACTATTATATTTCAGGTGGATATCTCGGGCAGGATGGTACCGTTATCGGGTCTGATTTCCGTCGTTACAGCCTGCGTACCAATGTGGATGCCCAGGTTAAAGAATGGTTTAAGCTGGGTATTACACTTACGGCCAGCCGTTCTGCCGAAAACGTAATCACAAGTGACAACAATGGAATCATTTACAATGCCCTGTTGCAGGGACCTGACCTCGCAGTAACCAATCTTGATGGTTCCTATACCGGGCCGCCTTTGTCAGATCCCCTGGCTGCCGCTGCGGCATTAAATCCAGTGGCCCAGGCGCAGCAAATTAAAAATAAACTAAACAGGAGCAACATCAATACAAATATCTATAATGAAATCAAGGTACTTAAACCCCTGTCTTTAAGATCGGAACTGGGTGGCGACTTTAATTTCTCTGACAATAATGTGTTTACGCCAAGTTATTCATGGGGCCGCTTTACCAACCCAACAGCTTCACTGCAGGAACGCCATCAGCAAAGTACATTTCTGATCTGGAAAGAATACCTGAATTACAACCAGACATTCGGAAAACACAACCTGAGTGCAATTTTAGGTTATGAAGTTCAGGAATCCACGTGGAGAGGTATAGAAGGAAGAAGGCAGGGATTTTTCAGTAATGATGTGCAATCATTAAACTTAGGGCAGGCCATCACAGCCACCAATGATGAGTACATTGGAACACAGCGACAGGAATCTGTATATGCCCGTGCCATTTATACCTATGGTTCAAAATATAGCCTGACTTCAACCATCCGTAAAGACAAGACCTCTAAATTTGCAGAAGGATCACAGTCTGGTTATTTCCCTTCTTTTGCTGCCTCCTGGAAATTGTCTGATGAATCTTTTATGAAGGGAATCAATAAGGTGGTGAGCGGGGTTAAAATTCGTCTTGGATATGGAGAGGTTGGTAATCAGGATGTTCCCAATTATCTGTACAGTTCTTTATTGAGGTCATCTCAGACCGGTTTGGGTACTGGTTTTCTTGCCGGACGAATTGACAATAAGGCCTTAAAGTGGCAAACCTCTATTCAATATAATGCTGGTTTGGACATGAGTTTTCTGAACGGGAAGATCAACACCAGTATAGATATTTATAAAAAAACATCAAAAGATTTTTTGTTTCAGCTGACACTACCGGCATACCTGGTAGGCGGACCTGATTACCTGGGTGGCATTAATCCGCCTTACGTCAATCTGGGTAAAATTGATAACGTAGGTTTTGATTTGACCATCAATACCCGCAATATTGATAATGATCATTTTAAATGGAATACCAATGTGGTTTTATCCCATTATAAAAATGAAGTGAAGGAATTGGGCAACGGGCTTACCGAATTATTTGGTACGGTAACCAATGCTTACCTGCAAACACCTGTTACGCGTACGGTTGTAGGCCGATCAGTAGGTGAATTTTATGGTTACCGGGTAAAAGGAATTTTTAAAACAGAGGATCAGCTGCGTGCTGCACCGGTTCAGTTTGGCAGAACGATTGCCAATAACAGCAACAGCACCTGGCTGGGTGATGTGCAATATGAAGATGTAAACGGTGATGGCGTAGTGAACGAGAAAGACCGCACCGCGATCGGGAATCCGAATCCTAAATTTACCTATGGGATTACCAATACGTTCAGCTACAAGGCTTTTGATTTCACTGTGTTTTTAAATGGATCTTATGGAGCTAAGATCATGAATTTGCTGAACAACACCATGGGCAACCTGGCGAACGTTTATCAAAACCAATATGCTGCTTACAGCAATTTCTGGACACCTCAAAACCCGGACTCCAATATTCCTGCCCCAAAAATTGGTATTGATAATCCAAATCTGGTCGTATCTGACCGGTATGTAGAGAGCGGTTCTTTTTTAAGGATTCAAAATATGAGTCTTGGTTATAAAGTGCCCGCCGCCTGGATCAGGAAATTTAAATTCAGCAACCTGAAAGTATATTCCAGTGTGCAGAACCTGTACACCTTTACGAAATACAAAGGGTACGATCCGGAAATCGGTGCAATTAACCAAAGTGCTATCCTGAATAACATTGACCTGGGCAGATACCCGATTGCCCGGACCATCACATTTGGCATCAACGCACAATTTTAGTGACCATAAATTATTGTAAAAAAATGAAATCATATCTCCTATATATATTAGTCTTCATAGCCACCATTAGCAGTAGCTGTAAAAAGGACTTTTTTAATATTCCGCCGCAGGATGCGCTTAGTGCGGATAATTTTTATCAGAATACCGAGCAGGTACAGGCCAGCACGATTGCTTTGTACAACTCCCCGTGGTTTGACTGGAATGCAAAAGCATCCTGGTGTATCTCCGAGTTGTTGAGCGGCAATGCGCATACCTATTCTCCGGATGTGATCAATTTTGGAAACTTCTCGGTAACGGGCGACAATACCCAATTGTTGTCGGCCTGGAATTCCCTGTTCAGTGTAGTGGCCCAATCCAATGCACTCATCAACAATCTGAAATCTAAAGTTCCGGCCAGTGTACCAACTGCCGTAGTGAATAATGCCATTGGGGAGGCCCGGTTTATGCGGGCCATGGCTTATTTCTATCTGGTGAGAACCTGGGGAAATGTGCCGATTATAGAAAATAGCCTGGACCATGTCAGCAACTATCAGATCAATACCAATCCGGTAACCGATGTGTATACCTTTATCATCAATGACCTGAAGTTTGCCGAAGTGAACTGCGACAAAATGATCAGAACCGGATCTGTTTCTCAGGGTAAGGTATCCAGCGGATCTGCGTCTGCACTTTTAGCCAAAGTTTATCTGTACATGCGTGATTATCCGAATGCCCGTTTGAAAGCAGAACAGGTCATCAATAGCGGAGAGTTCAAATTGTACGGGATCGATGTTTCCGGGAAGACCTATGCTGACTTATTTAAAACAGCCAATAACAACAATGAAGAAAGTATCGCTGCTATACAATGGCTGGGCGGATCTGCCTACGGACATGGGAATGCCTTACAATCTTTCCTGGCCTATAACTCTGAAATTACGGGTACCGGAGATGGATATGGCAGCGTAACGCCATCCATTGATTTGCTAACAGCTTTTGAGCCGGGTGATTTAAGAAGAAAACCTACGGTGATGATGCAGGGTGATGTTTACCCTGAAATTAACCAGGCCAAAGGCGGTTACACCTTACCGGCGGGAGCAGTTGCACAGGGAATGCCTGCATTTATCAAAAAGTATGTGGTAGGCACTCCGGCAGACAATGGCGGTAAAGGTGCTTCGTTTTCAACAGCGAATAATACTTATCTGATGCGTTATGCAGATGTGCTTCTGATTGAAGCGGAAGCCGTTCTTGCTGGTGCGCAAAGTACATCAGATGCTGCAGCACTGGTGCCCTTTAATAAAATCAGACAACGGGCCGGGCTGATTCCTAAAACCTCTATTTCCATTATGGATATCTATCAGGAACGCCGTATGGAATTTGTATTTGAGGCTGATTATTGGTTTGATCTGGGCAGGTTAGACGGGTTTAATGTCACTTCCCATCCTAAGGCCATCGCCATTATTGCCAACCAGGAAAGGGGCATTTACAGCAATACTACGCCTGTAGTCATCTGGGGACAAAAATATACGCCCACTGATGCCAATTTCCGTTTGCCATACCCTACAACAGAATCTACCCTTAATCCTAAATTATTATTGCCACCGGTACCTTACAATTTTAAATAGTTATTATGAAAATCATATATAAAAACCCTATAGTCATTTCTCTGACAGGACTATTTTTCATGTTGATATTTATCGCCTCCTGCAAAAAGGAGGTAGAGGGGCAAGGCATGCCCGCTATCACCAGGGTGCGCACCCTGGTGAAGCCTGGAGTGGCTCAACCAACGGCTTTAGATTCTACAGTCACCTCAGGTGATGTCGGCGTGACTTATGTAATTGAAGGTGCAAACCTGAAGAGTACAAACAAAGTGGAATTTAATGGCATATCAGCCTATTTGAATACTGCCCTGTTCAGCGATAACAGTATCGTGGTGATGATTCCTGCCACAGCTTCCTGGATCAATCAAACCGGTAAATTGGTGCTGACTAATGCATCTGGAACGGTAAGTTTTGATTTTAGCATCAAACAACCACCTCCGGTAATTACTGACTTAAGCCAGTTTGCCGGAAATGCAGGCGATGAGTTAACCATTACCGGCTTACGTTTCGATCAGGTATCCAGTGTTAAATTTGGGACGGTTGAAGCGAGGATAGTTTCCTCGAAAAGTACAGAACTAAAGGTAACCGTACCTAACGGTGGCCTTGGTGCGGTAAGTGTAACTACCCCGGGAGGAACCAGTACTGGTCCGTATGTATCTTATGATGGAACGGCAGTGCCGATATTATTGCCATTTGGATTTAAACACTTGTTTTACGACGATCAGATCACAGCAGGTTACGATTTCAATTTTGGCGGTGCCAGTGGAGATGTAAGTAACACAGAGATGGTTAAAAGGGGCAGCCATGCCATCAAACTTACGTACACCGGTAATTATGCCGGATATGCTGTGGGTAGCAATGATCCTGTAGACCTGAGCGATAAAACTTATGTTAAATTCTCGATATATGGAACAACCGGAACCGAAGGCAAGGTGGTAAAGATCGGATTGAATGATTTCGACAACCGTCAGGTCAGCATTGTATTACATGCCGGTAAATGGACAACCTATGTAGTGCCTTTGGAGCGTTTCCAAAATGCCAGCCAGCCAGGTAAACCAACCAGCCTCAACTGGATTGGCTTTCAGGAGTTGAGTGGTAATGCGCCGGAAACGATCTTCCTGGATGATATCGGTGTATATTAATTCTTGCTGTCAAAAATAATCTGATGAAAAAGAGGCTGTCTCATAAATACAAAATGTCATCCTGAACCTGTCACGTTGAGCTTTCCGAAGATTCGGTACAAGTTCAATGATAAATTGATTTATGAAACAGCCCCTTCTTTAGTCTATTAAAATAAAATTTATAGTCATGAATATAATAAAATATGCAGCTGTTGGGATCCTGATGCTAACCGTGAATTACACCAGCATGGCACAAAAAAACCTGGTGACAAATGGGGGCTTTGAAGATGAACTGAGCGGATGGGTAGACTATTCTGCAAAAGCTACACCCTATATTTTCAGTACCGGAAAAATGAGTGCTGCTTTATTCTCCGGCGATCCTTCTAAATGGACGGGCATGCATCAAATTGTTGCGCTGCCTAAAAATGCACCGTATATTTTGATGTCTGCCAGGATCAAAGCAGATGGTGTAAGTACCGGAAAGGAAGACTGGAATGGTGCACTCTTCCTTTTTGAAATGCTGGGAAAGGGCGAAGCCAAAATCGGGGAAGGGATTAATATTACTTCAGTTACCGGCGATCAGGATTGGAAGCTTTATGAACGTGCATATATTGTTCCGCCAGGTACTACGGGTATCAAACTCTTGTTTGCTTTGGGTTATGTATCGGGTACCATGTTCGTTGATGATGTTAGTCTTAAAGTGATTAGCCAGGCCGATTATGAGAAATATTTATAAGCCTATGAAAATTTATATTGTGCTGCTCATGCTGATCAGTATGGGGTTAACCGAAGCGCAGGCCCAAAAGGCCGGGCATCAGGGAATCCTTGTAGATCAGTCAGGTTTTTATCCAGGTCTGGATAAAAGGGCTGTCATTATCGAAGCTGCTGCGGGCGATGGTTTTGAACTGATTGCCATGCCGGCGGGAAAGCCGGTCTATACCGGGTCGCTCTCCGGGTTAAAAAGCACCGGCTATTCCGGAATAAAGACCAGGATTGCCGGTTTTAGCAGTTTCCAGCAGCCCGGAAACTATTTGATCCGGGTTCCAGGTGTAGGTGACTCTCCGGTTTTCAGGATCGCCGACAGTGTGCATCAGGATCTCGCTTTGGCTGGCTTGAAAGCTTTCTATTACCAACGGGCTTCTTCGGCCCTGGATAAAGATTATGCCGGGAAATGGTATCGCGCATCCGGACATCCGGATACCGCAGTATTGATTCATCCATCTGCGGCCACTAAAAACAGGGTAGCCGGAAGCCGGATTAATGTGGCGGGCGGCTGGTATGATGCGGGCGACTATAATAAGTATATCGTCAACAGCGGGATTTCTACTGCTACCTTACTATCCGCTTACGAGGACTTTCCTGACTATTTCCTGAAGCTGAAAACAAGGCTTCCAGATGCGAAGAACAGGGTGCCGGATATATTAACCGAGGCCATTTACAATTTACGCTGGATGCTGAAAATGCAGGATCCACATGATGGTGGTGTATACAATAAGTGTACAAATCTCAGTTTCGATGCGATGGTTATGCCTGCGCAGGCTTTGGCACCCAGATATGTGGTGGCAAAAGGTACTGCCGCAACATTGAACCTTGCTGCGGTTGCCGCTCAGGCATCCCGGATTTTAAGGGATTTTCCTGAACAGTACCCCGGCCTGGCCGACAGTTGTCGCGCTGCCGCAATTCTAGCCTGGAAATGGGCACTTAAAAATCCAAATCTGCCTTATGATCAGGAGCTGGTGAACAAGACAACTGATCTGAAAGTTACTACAGGTGCTTATGGCGACAAGGATTTTGAAGATGAATGGAGCTGGGCTGCGGCTGAACTCCTGGCCACTACCGGTGAGTCGCCATATTATGAGGCTTTCTTTGCGCGCCTGAATGCAAAAGTAAATTTACCCAGCTGGAGTTCCGTAGGTATTTTAGGGTATTATTCACTGATCAGGTGTCATGATAAACTTCCTGTAAGTTACAGCAGCATCACCAGTATATTGAAGAAAAAGGTACTTTCTATTGCAGACCGCTATTTGCTGGAAGGCAAGACAAGTGCCTATGGCTCAGTAATGGGCAGTTCACGATCGGATTTTGTATGGGGAAGTAACTCGGTTGCCATGAACCAGTCTGTTTTGCTCATTAATGCTTACTTATTCACCCAAAATAAAGATTATCTGAATGCCGCCGCTGGAAACCTGGATTATATCCTGGGAAGAAATGCAACCGGTTATTCTTTTGTTACCGGTATTGGTACCTATTCACCCATGAACCCACATCACCGGATTTCTTTTGCTGATGGTGTGGCTGATCCGGTTCCAGGGATGTTGGTTGGTGGCCCCAATCCGGAAAAGCAGGATGGACTAAAATATGAATCTGCAGAACCGGAATTGTCTTACCTGGATAATGTGGCTTCTTATGCCAGTAATGAAATAGCCATTAATTGGAATGCGCCTTTGGTATATGTTGCAAATGCACTGGAATGTTTACAAAAGAAAGGGAAGGAAAGTACCAAATAAGTTATTGATTAACATGACTATATAAATATCTCTATTATGAGGCAAAGTATTGATAATTAATTTTAATAACCATACTGCCATTTTTTGATCTTACGGCAGTATTATATATGTTTAGTGATCATTGCAAGCTATTTAGGTTTATAATCTACTGATCTTAGGTTTACTCAATTAATATGAAAAATGCTTTATTGACACTTTTTGCCATCATCAAACATAAACTATGGCGTTTGCTTAACGAATTGAAAATCAATTTCAAAGGTAAAGCAGCTAATCCTTATGCTGGCGTGCTTGAAATCAGGTGTTTAGCGAAACTTAAATTATGCGGTTTGCATCAACTTGGTGTTTTAGAGAGCGAAATGGCTTCTGCGCAACAAATTTTGAAGAGTATGATGTATTTGGATTGCCGGGAGTGGAGGTGAGTTGGAAAGCACACGCGGCACGCGTGCGCTAGAGGGGTTTATACACTTTAACATCATTTAAAAGCCTCAAATATTAAGTGTTTTCTTGAGGAGATTCTTGGTTATCTGCATTCGAAGTTGGGGATGGGATCATAGACCTTCGCTGGCGCACGCGTGCCGCGTGTGCAAAACTACTTCCCTCTAAACAAAAAAAGCTCATCTTTCGATGAGCTTCCAATTAGTAGAGTTAAACCGCTAGAAATCGAACTTGTATGAAGATTTTGAAGCGATAGTAAATTTTGAAAAATTATTGAAGAACAAGATATTGATGATTGCTACAACACCAGTGTTTTTATCTGTTATACGCCTTTAAGCCATTTTCCAGAAATTTTTTATAGTGGGCTATTTCGTAATCTGCCCTTCGCTGGCGCACGCGTGCCGCGTGTGCAAAACTACTTCCCTCTAAACAAAAAAGCCCATCTTTCGATGAGCTTCCAAGCAGTAGAGTAATCCGCTAGAAATCGAACTTGTATGAAGATTTTGAAGCGATAGTAAATTTTGAAAAATTATTGAAGAATAAGATATTGATGATTGCTACAACACCAGTGTTTTTATCTGTTATACGCCTTTAAGCCATTTTCCAGAAATTTTTTATAGTGGGCTATTTCGTAATCTGCACCTTGAGGCTGAATTAAAATCTCTTCTGATCTTGGGTTAAGCAGCACATAAAATGGCTGTGAATTGGACTTGAACTTTCTTGCCTGAAGGTCGCTCCATTTTTTGCCAATCGTATTCAGTTTCCTGCCTTCCGGGGTAACGACTATATCTGCTGGATCTACTTCTGATTTATCATCTACATACAGCTGGATCAGTACATAATCATTGCTAAGCATATTATAAATATCTTTGTCCGGCCAAACGTTAGCCTCCATTTTTCGGCAGTTTACGCAGGCATGTCCGGTAAAATCGATCAGCAAGGGCTTGTTCAGTTTTTTTGCAGCAGCTAGTCCTTCCTTGTAATCGAAATATGCATTCAGCTTTAACGGGGCGTGGAATTTATCAGCATATTTATGAGGGCCATCATTTGTTGCCGGCTGTTTTCCTGCCAATAATCCTGTGGTGTAGAGGTCGAAGTCCTGGGTTTCCTGAGGCGGCAGGAATGCTGAAACGCTTCGTAGTGGTGCACCCCACATTCCCGGGATGAGGTAAACCGTGAAAGCCAATACTACAATTGACAGGAAAAGCCTGGGTACGGAGATAAATGCCAGCGGGCTGTCATGCGAAAATCTTAGTTTGCCGAGCAGATAAATCCCCATCATCCCAAAAATTACAATCCATAAACCCAAAAATATTTCCCTGTCAAACCATTCCCAATGGTACGCTAAATCTACATTGCTCAGGAATTTAAGTGCAAAGGCTAGCTCCAGAAAGCCCAGTACCACCTTCACACTATTTAACCACCCGCCAGATTTAGGTAATTTGTTCATGGCGGAGGGGAATAATGCAAATAAGGCAAAGGGAATAGCAAGTGCTAACGAAAAACCAAACATCCCAATTGCGGGGCCTAAGAGAGCACCCGTAGTAGCTGCCTGGACCAATAAAGTGCCAATGATGGGGCCGGTACAGGAAAAAGATACCAGTGCCAGAGTTCCAGCCATGAAAAACAGACCTGCCATCCCACCTTTATCAGAATTGGCATCCATTTTATTTACCCAGTTAGAAGGCAGGGTAATTTCGAAAGCCCCAAAAAAGGAAGCTGCAAAAATAACCAGCAAAAGGAAAAAAAAGAAGTTAAATATGCCATTCGTTGATAAGCTGTTCAATGCATCGGCACCAAAAACCACAGTGACCAGCAATCCAAGCACCACATAAATAAGTATAATGAAAATTCCATAAAGTGCTGCCCGTCTGAAAGCCCTGCCTTTTTCGGAGCCTTTTGTAAAAAAACTAACTGTTAGAGGAAGCATAGGAAAGATGCATGGCATTAGCAAAGCTGCCATACCACCCAGAAAGCCGGAGATAAAAATCCCCAATAATGTTTTATTTTCCTGCTTTGGCACAGAAACAGGTTTGTTAGTATCTGTACGTTCGGCCGCTTTTATAGTGTTCGGGGCAGTTTTGAATGAGCTGCTGTCAGTTTCTTGCCTGATCTCCGTAAAATTGAGATCATCAGTATCAGTGTGTTCCTGTGCATTGCCACTTAAGGATATTGCACAAAACAACAGACAACCAAAGCATATTTTTTTGATGTATATCATATGCGTTATAATGATTAGTTCACTAAAATACTGAAGTCTATCTGCTCCGGTGGCAAGCATTGTTTATCATTGCACACCATAAATTCTATACTGCCCTTCACGGTTGCACTTTTACCTTTCAGTTTTAACTTTTGCTGAAATATGGCCGACTTTTCAAAATAACTTACGTTCATTTTAAAGGTAGATTCGTATTTAGAAACCGCTTTTGGTTCGGCTGTGCTTCCAATCAGCACATAAGCCATCGATGAGGGAAAAGTAAAAGTTGTTTTAACCGGCCCGCCTTCCTTAACAAACTGCGAATATAGGTGCCAGCCCTGATCTATGTTGGCTTTGATGAATACAGTAGCCGTATTTGGCCCTGTTTTTTTTGCTGCATAACTCCATGTTACCGGTTTCAGGATCTGGCTATATGCACTGACCTTAATCAGGCATAGAACGGAGAGTAAAAAAATGATTTTTTTCATGTTTGGTTGGTTTGTGTTAGTGATGTTTATTATAGCCTGCTAAAGGCCTTGTAATCGATAAAATCTATTTCTGGTGTCAGGTATCCTTCTTTAACCGGTTCCACTTTCATTAAGTCAGTGCTTAAATATTTTTTGTTGCTGTCAGAGAAAATAGTTACCACACAGTTTTCTATCCCCATTTTCTGTTGTTGTTTTATGGCGCCGATAACATTAGCCCCAGATGATATGCCTACTGCCAGGCCTAATTTTTCGGCTAATTTCTGTGCCATTAGGATCGCATCGCCGTCATTTACCTGTACAACTTCATCCAGTTCGCCGAGTTTAACAATGTCCGGTATGAACTCGTCTGAGATCCCTTGTATCCTGTGGCTGCCCACTTTGTAGCCTGTCGTTAATGTTGGTGATTCTGCTGGCTCCAGGGGATGTACCTTGATGTCTGGATTTTGTTGTTTCAGGAAATTACCTACTCCCATTATAGTCCCACCAGTACCTACTCCAGCTACAAAAGCCTGAGGGGTAATATTTTTTAAACGCAGCTGTTCCCAGATTTCTTTTCCTGTGGTAAGCTCATGTGCTTCCGGGTTAGCGGTATTCTCAAACTGTTGGGGTAAAAAAATGTTTGGATGATTTGCTGCCATTAATTCTGCAAGCTTGATACTGCCTATAAAGCCACCTTCTTCCTTGCTGACAAGAATAATTTGCGCGCCTAAACTTTTGATGATATCCATCCGCTCCCTGCTCAACCAATCTGGCATTATGATCGTAACAGGATGACCCAGTGCCTTACCAATAGCAGCAAATGCAATTCCGGTATTCCCGCTAGTAGCTTCCACAATTCTGTCACCAACGTTTATCCTGGCCTGGGCGTACGCTTTCTTTAAGGTATATAAGGCCATTCTGTCTTTAATGCTTCCGGTTAAGTTATAGTGTTCACATTTGACGTAAATTTTGCTCTTATTGCCTTTGTAGGAATAAGTTAGTTCGAGCATTGGCGTATTGCCAACCAGAAGCGATAAATGCTCAAATTTCCCCTCTATATCAGCCAGCAGCGTTTTTCCTGTTAATGTTTTCATGCCCTGTTTTAAATTCAGATTTAATGTGAATTACTATGACTTAATTTCGGTAAAATTCTATATTATAATTTTTCAAATCAATCAAGTTAGTTTTTACCGTAAAATTTTAGCTTTTTTTAAATATTTATAATGATTAATTCAGTAAGACAGTGTTTTTTAAAAGCATACTGTATTTTTTTACGATTTAGTCAATAACAATATGATGCGACGGGATTAGACCAGATTGATATAGAAATTTTAAAATGCTTACAGCATGATGCTTCATTAATCAATAACGAAATTTCTTTTAAGCGCCATAAATTTATAGCAACAATAGGTGAGCGTATTCGAAGATTGTAAGAACAAGGCTATCTTAAAAGAATTGTGGCATACTGAATAGAAAGAAATATCTACAGAAATCTAACCGCTTTTTCGATGTATTATTAAATGAATACACAGCAAACTTTGATGGAGTTTTGAAACGGAAGTGACTAAATTTTAAAGAAGCAATGGAATGTTTGCAGATGACACAAACAGGATGTATCACTTCCAAATGATAAATCCTGTTTTTTTAGCTAAAAATCAATAGCTGTCAATACTTTTTTAAGTTACGCATTGTAAGATAGCCTGTAAAAACTTTCTGAATAATGCGGGAAACACACTCTTCATTGATTTTCCAGGAGTCAAATTATTTTGTGATTGATATGGTGTGTTAGGTATTAACCGAATAATACAATATGTTCTGACAACAGTGGTCCGTTCACCTTCATATGCAAATACAAACAATTATAATGAATGACCGTCGAGAAACAGAATTAAGTCTAATACCCAAAAATCTGCTCCAGACTTAATTTACTCACCCTGCCAAATTGACTCAAATCTTCTGTTTTTACATTTTTCGCTGAAGCAATAATACAATACTTATAAGACCTTCCAGCTACATGGTCTTTATGAAAAGCTTTGATATCTGCAAAATTCAGCTGCTTAACGCCTTCATATAAGTCGATCCTGGAATCATGGTCCAAACCTCGTTTTAGATCGGAAAAATAGGCAGATATAATGCGTTCACCGATAATCCTGTTGGTTTCCAGTCCGTTCAATGCATTGCTTTTAGAAACTTCGAAAGATTTGTTTACTTCGGGTAGATTGTTCAGCAAACCGTTCATACTTTTTACAGCCTCGTTCATCTTATCTGCCTGGCTTCCCACGTAGGCAGTCATTACATTCAACCTGTCTTTTTGGTTGGCGGAAAGGTAAAATGCCTCGGTAGAATAGGCCAGACCTTTAGATTCCCGGATGGACTGGAAGACGACGGATCCCATTCCATCACCAAAGTAACTATTAAATAAGGCAATCTTCGGTGCCAATTTCGGCTCGTAGGTTTCAGTGTTACGCACCCAGGAGACTTCAGCTTGCACCATATCGTAGTCAAAAAAGTAAACTTCATTCGAATCAGTCGGAACAGGGATATATTCTTTGGCTGCAGGTTTGGGAATAAATGCTTTTGGCAAATGATGAAGTTTGCTGATACCTGACGTAAACTCAGCCATTGTTTCCGGACCATAATAGGCAATCATGTGCTTATACTTAGTTAAATTGTGGAGCAGTGAAAGCAATTGCGCTGAAGTAATTTCTTTAACCTCATTGTTGCTTATGTTATTATTGAACGGATTTTTAGCCCCATACAGGGCATAGCTTTCCAGCCCGACCTTAATATAATCTTTGTCAGTTTTGCTGTTTTCTCTATCTTGTAATATTGCATTTTTCAAGTCTGCCAATGCCCCCTCGTTGGCTTTACAGCCGGCAAAAATTTGCTCAACCAAACTTACCGCCTGGGCAAAGTTCTCCTGCAGGCCACTGATGGTAATGGAAGTGGTTTCAGCTCCTATACTGAAGTTGTAGTTACAGGCAATATTGTAAAATTGCTTTTTGATCTCTTCTGCACTGTACTCTTCTGTGTTTAGGAATGGCAGGTATTGCGCGGCATAAGTCAACAATGGTAAATTCCAGCTCCCAATATCAAACCTGTAGGTTACACTAAAAATACCATTGTTTTTATTTTGCACAGTTACCACATCAGCAATCCCTTCTTTGCCAAAATTAAGATCCTTTTTATAATCCAGAAATTCAGGCAGGATGGGCTTAACAGGCATGGCAAAAAGTGCCTTCGCAAATTCAGAAGTCGCCAGTGCATTGGTATTTATTGGGGTGATGATTGGCTTTTCTACTTTTATAATGGCTTTATCTGCGCCCTGATGCTTATAGGTAACTACGTAATTATCCTTAAAAAATTGATTTGCAAAATCTGTAACCTGCTTTTTGGTAATTCTGCTCATGGCATCCGGGGCGTTTAATGTTTTATCCCAGTTTATGCCACGATTTAAGATGAACTCACGTACAATTGCATTCACCCGGGATCGGTTTTCGCCAGATTCTTTTAACAGGTTCAATTTTTGATTGGCTACCGTGGCTTTGATTAAGCTTTCATCAAAATGGCCTTTTTTAAGCAGATTAATTTGCTCCAACAATAACTGACGGGCCTGGTCTAACGTTTGTCCTTGTTTAGGCTGCACAAATAATTGGAAAACCCCATAGTCTTTCATTTGCTGATAAGCACCACCAGCGTATTGAACTTTTTGCTGCTGATTAAGATTGATGTCACCCAGTCCAGCCTTTTCGTTAAAAAGAATACTTGAAATCAAAGACAGCATTCTACTTTCCATTGTAGACTGTGCGCCACCGCGATAGGAGATCCTTACTCTGGGCGAACTTGGACCATATACATCAATCTTTTCAATTTTCGTTCTTGTTTTCTCGGGTGCGGGATTGTAAAAATCTAACGGTTCAGGCTTCATATAGGCGAATGATCGGTCGATCTTTTTAATCAATTCATCCGAGTCGAAATCACCTGCAAAAACCAATAGCATATTGTTTGGAACATAATACCTGTTATAGTATTTCCTGATCTCTACCAAGGATGGGTTTTTCAAATGTGCTATGGTGCCTATAGTCGTTTGCTGTCCATAATTATGCGTGGGAAACAGTTTCGCGAAGGATTGCTCATCTACTTTCCGGTCATCATCGTCTAAACCCCGGTTTTTCTCTTCATATACGGCTTCCAGCTCCGTATGAAAAAGGCGGAATACCGGATTGCGGAAACGCTCCGCCTGCAAAGCCAGGAACTGATCGATGGCATTGGAAGGAAAGTCCTCTTTATACACGGTTTCTTCATACCAGGTATATGCGTTGGAAGACTTTCCACCTATGGATTTCATCACCTTATCGTACTCGCCGGCAATAGCGTAGTTTGAGGCCTCACCAGAGACCCTGTCAATTTCTGCATAGATTTCCTTTCGTTTTACCGGATCTGTTGTTTCATGATATTCCTCATATAAAGCTTCTATCTTATTCAGCAAAGGTTTTTCTCTGGCATAATTCAGGGTACCATATTTGTCTGTACCTTTAAAGAGCATGTGTTCCAGGTAATGCGCAAGGCCGGTGGCGTTTTTTGGATCTGTATTACTTCCGGCCCTCACAGCCAGCCTGAATTCAATGACTGGTGCTTTGGTATTTTGTGACAGCACAACGGTAAGGCCGTTCCTTAAGGTATAAAAGCGTGATTTGGTTGGATCATTGGTGACATACTTATACGAATAGCCACCGGAAGTTGCCGTTTTCCACTGATAAGTGTTTTGGGCCATTAAGCTTAAACATGTAATTTGCAGGCCCGCCAGCAATAGTAATTTGAATTTCATGGGCATGATTATTAATAGCCAAAAATCTGTTTGAGGCTTAGTTTCGTTACCGGGCCGGTTTTTTGCATCTCTTCCATTTTTACATCTTTTTCCGAGGCAATTATACAGTAGTAATAAGGTTTGTTTGCCACCTTTTGCTCATGGAATACCTTAATAGCTGAGAAGTTTAAAGCTTTTAAACCTGCATATTCATCTATCCTCGAATCGTAGTCAATGCCCAATTGCTTATCCTTAAAATATGCTTGTATGATTCCCTCTTTACTAATCCGGTCAGTCGCTATCGTATTTATGGCATTCGTTTTAGCAACTTCAAAAGTGTGATCTTCTTTCGGCAAATTGTTCAGCAATTCGTTCATGCTATTGATGGCATAACCCATTTTATCGGCCTGGCAGGTGAGGTAGGCAAACATAGAATATTCTTTAGCTTTTTTCTTAGGCGAAGAATATAGGGCACCGGTAGAATAAGCCAAAGCTTTTGAGCCCCTGATGGTTTGAAACACTACTGAACTCATACCCTGACCGAAATAACTGTTAAATAAATTAATCTTTGCGGCTTGAGCGGGATCATAAGGCCCGCCATTATTGCGCACCCAACATACCTCTGCCTGTACCATATCGTATGGCGCAAAATAAACCTGATTTTTAGCTGCTATGGTATACGTAAATTTTTTAACCGGTGGATCTGCTACGAACTGATCGGGCAAATGATGAAGCTTTCCAATATCATCTGTAAAATCGGCCAGCGGCTTTGGCCCGTAATACGTGATGGCATGCCTGTATTTACTAAAGTGATGCAACATCGAGAGCAGTTCTGTTGATGAAATATTTTGTATCTCCTCATTGCTCAATTTATCGTTAAATGGGTTGTTCGGTCCATACTGTGCATAGATGCTGATACCCCTTAAGATATCATCTTTGCTTAATTTGCTGTTCTCCCGTTCTTTGATGATCCCATTTTTAAGTTCGGCCAAGGCCCGCTCATTGGCTTTACAATTTGCGAAAATATATTCTACCAGATTTACGGCTTTATCAAAGTTTTCCTGTAAACCGCTAATGGAAATGGAAGCCGTTTCGTTTTCAACGGAGAAATTATAATCGCAGGCAATTTGATAAAACTGTCGCTTAATCTCTTCTGAAGTATATTTGTCCGTACTTAAAAAATCCAGGTATTGCGCAGCATATGGCAATAGCTTCAGGTTCCAGCTGCCAATATCAAATTTATAAGACAAGCTAAACAGGCTATTCTCTGTATTTTGAACGGTCACCACATCAGCGATGCCCACCTTTGATAAATTTAAATCTTTTTTATAATCTAAAAACCTGGGCGCAATTGGTTTCAGGGGCATTGCATAAAGCTGCTTTGCAAATGTGGATATTGCTGAAGGATTGGTGTTGATTGGGGTAATGATGGGCTTTTCAACTTTAACCGTTTCTTTATCTTCACCCTGGCGTTTATAGGCGACTACATAATTGTCTTTGAAGAATTTGTTGGCAAATTCTACGATTTCCTTTTTGGTAATCCTATCCATTGCCTCCGGCATGCTTAAGGTTTCATCCCAGTTTTCGCAACGGTTTAACACGAACTCCTTAACAATTGCATTTACACGCATGCCGTTATCGTCAAATTCATAAAGTGAATTCAGCTTGTTATTGGCAACAATTGCCTGGATCAGACTTTCATCGAAATTACCTTGTTTAAGTTGTGCAATCTGCTCCAGCAATAGCTTTTGGGCCTCTTCCAGGCTTTGACCTTGTTTAGGTCTTGCATACAAACTGAACACGCCATAATCTTTCATCTGATAATAATTTGCGCCCGAACTTTGCACCTTTTGCTGCTGGTTCAAATTTACGTCCGTAAGACCAGCTTTGTCGTTTGACATAATACTGGAAATGAGTTTAAGCAACATGCTTTCCCTTGTATTTTGAGCATAGCCCCTGTAAGATATCTTAACATTTTCCTTATTCGGACCATAAACAACGATCTGTTGAACTTTAGTCAATGGCTTTTCAGGCGCAGGATGGTACAACTGCAGTGGTTTTGCCTTCATATAGGAAAAAGCACGATCAACTTTCCTAATCATTTCGTCCGGATTGAAATCGCCGGCAAAGGCAAGGACCATGTTATTCGGGACATAATATTGATTATAATATGCCCTGATGTCGACGAGTGATGGGTTTTTCAAATGTGCTATGGTGCCGATTACGGTTTGCTGTCCATAATTATGGGTAGGAAACAATGCGGCTAAAACTTTTTCATCCATCTTAGAATTGTCATCGTCTAAATGGCTGTTCTTTTCTTCATATACGGCCTCGAGCTCGGTATGAAAAAGACGGAATACCGGGCTTCGGAACCGTTCTGCCTGTAAAGCCAGGAACTGATCTACGGCATTAGACGGAAAGTCTTCGTTATAATCTGTTCCCTCATAGAGCGTATGGGCATTGGTGGTTTTGCCACCGATTGATTTCATCATCCGGTCGTATTCATTGGCAATTGCGTAGTTGGAGGCCTCATTTGAGATCTTGTCAATTTTCGCATACATCGCCTTCCGTTTTACCGGGTCAACGGTTCGCCTGTACTGTTCAAATAACTTCTCTATTTCATCCAGAAGCGGTTTTTCTTTGGCATAATTAAGGGTACCGAATTTATCGGTACCCTTAAAAAGTAAATGTTCAAGATAATGTGCTAAACCAGTCGTATTTTTGGGGTCGGTATTGCTACCGGCCCTCACGGCCAACCTGAATTCAATAACCGGATTCTGTGTATTTTGTGACAAGACCACAGTGAGTCCATTCTTTAGGGTGTAAAAGCGGGATTTCGTGGGGTCATCAGTTACATATTTGTAGGTATAACTACCGGAGGCAGCAGTTTTCCATTGATGGTTTGGTTGTGCCACTAAAGCTGTTTGCGTAAACAGCAGCGCAACGAAGACCACTAATTGACAATTCTTAAGCATCAGTTTTCTTTAATTAAAGATTTTATCCAGTTCCATTTGTAGTTCTTCACCTCTAAGGTTTTTGGCCACAATCTTTCCATTCGGGTCTAAAAGCAGGTTTTGGGGAACTGAGGTTACCCCATACAACCTGGCTACCGAATTTTTCCAGCCTTTTAAATCACTCAATTGGATCCAGGGTAAGCCATCTGCTTCAATTGCTTTTAACCAAGGCTCTTTTTTATCATCCAGGGAAATGGAAATAATTTCAAAATTCTTGTCTTTAAATTTCTGGTAAGCCTTTAACACTGTTGGATTTTCTTCCCGGCAAGGTGCACACCAGCTGGCCCAAAAATCGACCAGAACATACTTCCCTCTTAAAGAAGATAGGGTTACGGGCTTTCCTTCAGTATTGTTCTGGGTAAAATCCAACGCCTGCTGCCCAATGCCGGTTTTTTCGGCCATGGCCAATTTAACCTGTAAATTCTTGCCAATGGCCGTGTTTTTCATTCTGGAGCTCAAACGTTTCAAATCACGCTTTAGCTTTTCCAGTTCAACCGCGCCGTCATTCCTTTCATTAATCAAATCAAGACTTACATAAGAGTCGGGATGTTGCTGAATAAAGGCATTTTGGATCTTACCAATTTCGCTATACAAGCGCTCCAGTTGCGGCGCAAATTCATTCGGCGCATCTTTACCTGTACTATCCGCCTTTTTGTTTCTGAAACTGCGCATCACTTGCTCATTCAAAACCATCTGCTTTGCCTCCAGCGATTTTAACTGAGATTTTAAAAGCAGGTAATCCGATTGTGCCGGTCCGCCTTTAATGGTGGCGTTACTGATTTGATTGCCTACAATGCTGATATTGGTGTTTTCTAAAAAGAATGTCTGATAATTTCTGGAATAGAAATCATCGTTATTTGCCGTTTCTTTGTTTTCTTTGGTCGGTTTTAAATTGAGGTATGCTTTTACAACAGCATTCACTTTGCCTTTAAATGAGAAAGAACCGTTTTTGACTACAGCAGAATCTTTCACTTCCTGTTTTTCAGTCCGATATTCCAGCATCACTTTCTGACCATCATACTTAGCTGGAATTTTTCCTTTAATGGAAAAGCCGGTTTGCGCGTTTACAGAAAAAGCAGCCAGGCCAATTACTGCAGTAACTAGTATTTTTAACATGTTTTTTGAATTATTTAGAAAAAATTATGGTTTACATTTATGGGTTGTTTTCCATACCCGGATTCTCATTAATTACCTTTTGAGGAAAACGGAGTGTAAAACGATTTGGCTTTAAGGTAAATGTGTTACTGACCGTACCTGTTGCCGAGTATAATGTGTGGGTATAGACATTGGAACTAAAGAGTGGATCGACAGAGAGCCTTCTCATGTCAAACCATCGGTAACCCATGGCTGAAAATTCTCTGATGCGCTCATCAAGGATATATTTCAACAAGGGCAGCTGCTGATTGGCAATGGAAGTCGGTACCTCGTAGCTATCTGACGGCAATCTTCTGATACGCAGGTATTCCAAATCCGTTTTCGCGCCAGACAAGTCGTTGGTACGTGCCTTACATTCTGCACTTAGAAGGTATAAATCCGGAATAACCACCCCAAATTGAATGGTGCCAGGACTGGTCCTTCTGAGGAAACCCTGAGGGTATTCAGGACCAAAGACGGCATTTGACGAATAAAAATTCAGCCTTAAATCTGAAGGTTGATACAAATCAACTGTCTTTTTATCGAGTACAAGTGCATTTCCAAAAGGTCCGTCGTTATAACACTGTTTTCCATATATATTTTCCTGAATTCCATCCAGGTTTGGATATGGAACCCCGAAATCATCAATTGGCGTAAATTGTCCTCCTGGCGCAAAGGTTACATTATAATCATAAAGCCCTACCGGGATGGATGCATTGGTCAAACCTTGTATCGATGCATTTAAATGGGGTAGCGCATCTGAAAACTTACCCATATACACATATACCTTACCTAAAATTCCTTCAGCCGCAGGTCTCGACATCCGGATGCGGGAGCTTACTTTCTGAGGCAGGTTAGGAATAGCACTAACCAGGTCGTTTATAATAAAATCATACACTTCTTTTACGCTTGCCCTTGTAAATTTTGTTTGCGTGACATCGGGTGCGGTTACAATCGGGAAACCCGGATCGCTGGCAGATGTCGTGGCATTATAGGGCTTACCGAAATAATTAATCAATAGAAAATAGGTCCATGCCCTGCCTGCCATGGCTTCAGCCTTGATGGACGATTTTTGTAGTTCGGTTCCATCTGTGGCATTGGGCAATTCGGTAATAATTTTGTTGTAGGTATAAATATTTTTCAATGGGGCAGAAAGTTCGCCGGCATCTTCATTCGGTTCATAAACTACATCGTCCCAGCGGAACAAGCGCTGTGTCCTTAAAGTCTTTCCGCTGTAATAAGGTTCAATTGCAGCCATTTCATCGCCCAAAGTGATCTGCGCATTTGAGGAGATTTGATTAATCAGGTCCAGGTTATTGAGCAGCAAATTATAATCTGATACGGTTTGCGCAATTAGCTTGCCTTTCGGAGTTACTTCCAGAAAAGACTTTTTACAGGAGAAAAAAACGGTCGAAAGCAAGGCAAGCACAACCGCAGTTTTTATATTTTTAAATATCTGTTTCATGTTTATTAGAATTTTACGTTCAAACCAAATGATACGGAGCCTTGGTTAATCCGCAGATTCCTGAAGGCTAAACTGGCTTCCTGGAATTCCGGATCAATACCGTCTTTATTTGCTTTCCATAACATTATGTTGGAAACCTGGGCACGCAAAGTAACCTGATCGGCTTTCAGCTTTTTAATCCATAAGGAAGGCAGGCTGTAAGAAAGCGTGATGTCACGCATTTTAATGTAAGATGCACTCAACACGTTAATGTCTGCACGGCTATAATAAGTAACGTCTCTGCGACTTTGAGCATCAGATGAATTGGCATCATACGAAGGGACGTTGGTACGCTGTTCATCTCCCGGATTTATCCAGCGGTCAGCAAAGTCTGCCAGCAGGTTACCGGTTTTAAAGCCAAACCCCGTTCCCGCTTCATTTACATGTGTAATTCTCCCCGAAAAGGATTCGGTTACATCTTTTCGCATCACATGGCCCAAACTGTACACGATGTTTGCACTTAAACTTAAGCCGCCATAAGTGAATACGTTAGATAAGCCCCCGTTCCAAACCGGTTGGTAAGTGCCCATAAATTTTACATCTTCCGGTTTTCCCACGTAAGGTGCTTTAGTCACTGTTCCATCAGCCAGCCTGATCTGAGGATCACCCATATTATCCAGACCAGCATATTCATAGGCAAAAAGTGCAAATGCAGGATAACCTGCCACATAATTCTGGCCTATTCTATCAGCTGCCGTGGTAGTAGGGAATTGTTGGTTTAAACTGGTAATGGTATTTTTATTGTAGGCAATATTTAATGAAGTAGACCAGCTTAAACGCCCCCGGAGGTTTGAGCTGTTGATGCTCAGCTCTATGCCTTTATTCTGTAAATCGCCCAGGTTGCCGATAATATTCGGGTAACCGGTAAATGTATTGGTAGGCAGATTGCCCAGTAGATTGGAGGTTTTCTTTTGATAGGCATCTAATGAACCACTGATGCGATTGTTCAAAAGTGCAAAATCCAGCCCCAGGTTAATGGTCCTGGTACTTTCCCAGGTCAGTTTAGGATTGGATGCCGTCGCAATAACCAATCCGGATCCACCCGGCAGCCAGGAATTCTGATATGCCTGTAAAATATCATAAGAAGAAGCTGTGCCAGGAGAGGGTGCATTGCCGGTTAATCCATAGGTGGCCCTGAGGGCCAACGAATTTAACCAGGTTGCGCTCGACATGAACTTTTCACCGGTCACCAGCCATTTACCACCCACACTCCACACCGGTTTATTCTGTGCCGATTTATCCAGGCCAAACAGGTTACTCTTATCCATACGTAAGCTTCCATTAATCGAATATTTTTGATCATAGGTATAAGCCACGTTTGAATAATAGGAAGAAAACCTGCTTCGATATTCACCCTGGGTAAAATAGTCACTAGGCAAAAGGCTACCAAAATAATCGTTTGGCATTACCGTTCCGGAAACACCGCTCCTGGATAGGGTAGCATAATCAATTGGAACAGATGTCAGCAGTTTGTCATCATAACCCCTCACCTTACTGCCATTTGTCATCGTCAATTGTTCCTGAGCCTCCTGTCCAATTAATACGTTTAACTGGTGCATATTTTCATTCCAGCTGTTGCTGTAATTCAACTGGTTCCTGATGGTCCAATCCTGCTGACTGGTATTGCCTACTGAATAAATACCGCCTGTGCTTGGCAAATAATAAATTGGTGTATCGTCTATGGTTGGTGCAACTGTAAACTGGGCAAGTTCGCTCCTGACTTTATAACTTCTTGCATCATCATAAATTTCGGATTTGCTGCTACCTTTATTATAGCTGTAGGTACCTTCAAATTTTAAGCCTTTAACCAGGTTTACATTCAGGCCCAGAATGTTACGGCTGAAGAAGCTGTTGTTTTTGGTGGAACCGTAATTAAATTCATCAAGTGGATTGTAATCCAGGTTGATGCGGCTCCTGTTTTGAAAATCAGTCCTCACCTCTTCACTAAGCAATTGCATGTAAGGCATGGAAATATTTTTGCCTGCAGCATCCTGAAACAATTGATAGGGATAAAATTTATTATTGACATCAATAGTCCGTTTGGCACTGCTGATGTTGTTGTTCAAATCGGTAATTAAGCTTAGCTGAACACGTTTGCCTAGCGAGAATTCCTGGCGCACGTTTATTTTATAAGTATTGTCTTTTTCGCCCGGCCGGTTGCTTGTGGTGTTGGTATAAGCAGCAGAGCCATAGAAGGCATAATTGGTACTGCCGCCGGATAAGGTAACCGTATGGTTCATCAGGGAAGCATTGCGGTACCAAAGATCCTTAATCTGCTGGCGATTATCGATATTAGCCAGGCTATCCAGGCTTGCGGCGGCCTGGCCTGCAGAGATCAGTCCACGATATTTATTGTATAAAATCACTTCATGCGGGGCAATACCGGTAGCCATAGGCGCATATGCCGTTACTGATTCCCATGGATTTAATACCGGATCAAAATATCGGGTGGCCGCATCGATAAACTGCCTGCTGTTTAACGTTGGCAGATAATCCAGATCAGGTTTGCCCTGAAAATTAACAAATGCATCGTAAGTGATCCGTATCCTATCGCCCTTAACCCCCTTTTTTGTTGTAATAACAATTACGCCATTGGATGCCCTGGCGCCCCAGATGGAAGCAGCAGTTGCATCTTTTAATACCGTAACATCGGCCACATCCTGCGGATTGATGGTCGATACGTCGTTCAACGGAATACCATCTACGACGAATAAAGGGTTTCGATTGGTACCAACATAGGCATCATTAGTCTGGTTAGCATTGCCTGGAATACCAATGGTAGATAAACCCCGAATCAAAAGCGGACTTTGGCGTGCTCCTGGTGAATTGTTCACCGTCAAACCCGGTACCAATCCATCCAGGCGTTGCAGGATATTCATACTACCGGTACGGGCGGCGACTGTGGCCATATTGGGTTTGGCAAATGAGCCGGCGCTACGCTCTTTTGAGATGGTCTGGTAACCGGTATTTACGGTAACATTAACTTCGGTCAGGTTTTTTGAGTCAGGTTCCAATCTTATTACACCCATATCTGCCGCTGCTTTGACAACCTTAGTCTTATATCCTACGTATGAAAAAATGAGGTAGGCATCCTCATCTATACGTTTAACTGTAAATTCCCCGTCCGGGTCAGTTACAGCTGCAACCGTTACACCCTTAAAATCACGAATAGGGTCGTCACTATCATGAAAATTGCCCTGCTTAATTGTAAAACCTGCGGAAATGGTTACACCAATAACCGGAATTCCTTTTTCATCTACTACTTTACCACTCACCGTAATACTGGAGAAATAGTCAGCAATGCCATCTATAACAGATGTTCGTTTCTTTTCTTTTAGTGTGATGATTTTCCCTTCAATAGAATATTCGACTTCTAATCCTTTAAGGACTTCTGATAGCGCATGGTCTAAGCTTGCGTTCGTTAAGCTGACATTGACCTTTTGATTTTTGGAAAGTTTATTAAAGTCGTAATAAAAATCAAATCCGCTTTGCTTTCTGATTTCTTTCAAAACAGCTGAAAGCGGCGCATTAGATTTGTTTAATGTAATGCGCTGGCCAAATGTTGCAGCGCTGACCTGCATGAGGCTTGCTATTAATATCACGGTGGTTAAGCGCATAGTTAACAGGATTTTATGGTATAGCCTTGTAGGTATACCAAATTTTTTAGTAGAAATTTGATACATTTATGTTTAGTTTGGTTGTAGCAGTGTGCTTCACGTCGTCGAAAACTATCGGCATGCTGCTTTTAGGAGTTGATTTCTTAATAAATTGTGCCAAACACAGACCAGGAGTAGCGATACTTCTGGTTTGCTTATTCCTTTAATTTTGCCGTCGTAAAAATAGTTTCATGTTGGTTTGGGTTTGAAAACGGTTGTAAATTACTTTCTGTATCGAAAGTTGCTTCTAACTGTTTGGTTAATAGTCTGTTGTTTTTTATTTTAAAAATGATAGCGTTATTTGGTGATGTAGATCTGCTTTCCTTTTATCCTGAAATGTACCTGACCCGATGCTTCAATGGATTTGAGTACCGCAGATAATGAATTCTTTCTTGAAACCCAGCCTCCCGAACGGATATTATCTGAAATGGCTTCCTCATAAATAACCTCCACGTTATACCACCTGGCGATTTTACGCATGGCTATTTTGAATTCCACGCCATCCAGATTGAAATCGCCATTTTTCCAATCGATGCTGCTGTCCACGTCAACCTGGCTAACTTTGATGGTTTTGCCATCATTTAGGGATTGCTCACCCGGCCTGAGCATTTGTTCGATTTTTCCGGACCTTACTTTTACCGATCCCTGAATCAAAGTTGTTGACACCGCAGATTCATCATCATAGCTGTTGATGTTAAAATGGGTTCCCAGAACTTCTACTTCCTGTTTTTCTGTTTTAACGATAAAAGGATGCTTCTTATCCTTATGAACTTCAAAATACCCCTCACCATGAAGGGTAACCACACGGCGTCCATTTTCAATCAGGGAGGTGGCATAGGTTAAACTTGAGGCGGCATTTAAATAAACCATGGAGCCGTCTGGTAAACGAACCTGATAAGTTTCTCCGTTAGCGGTAGATAATGTGTTTTTTGTTCCGGAAGAGGAAGTTTTGTCTTTAATTTCATAAATTAAACTGCCACTGGATGATTTGGTGATGGTAACACCCGCCTCTTGTGCAAGTTTCCCGCTGGCAGCGCCAGTAAGGCGAATCTTTTTACCATTTGCCAGGGTGAGTGTTGCGCCTACAGTTCCAGGATTAACATCATGCGCAACCGCATTGGCATCATTTACATCGACTTCCCGATTACGATTTAAAAAGTAAATCGCTAAAAATACGACCACTACTGAAGCCGCAAAGGCAAATATACGTGGCCAAAGGTTTACGCTTTTTGTACCTTCTCCTTCAATCTTTTCCATCAGGTCTTCCCAACTCTTCGTGCCAATTTCATGGATACGAGCAGCATGGATATCAGAAATGTCCTTTTCTGACATTCTTGCCGAAGCCTTCATGTAGGATTGTTCCAATAAATTTCTTTCCTGATCAGTAGTTTCGCCTGCAAGGTATTGATCAATTAAATGGCTTAAGTTTTGTTTGGAATCTTTCATCGTCTGGTTCTAAATACAAGACGCAAATAGTTGACTCAGGGGGACATTTATAATAAAGATTTTTTAACAGCAATTTAACATGCCGGCATGATTCGCTTTTAAATCCTGTGATGGGCGACTAAAATCAAAGCCACAGAGATTCCGGCATAATTTCCAAGCTTCACCTTTAAAAGCTTAATTGACCTGTGGATTTGCTTTTTAACGGCTTCTTCGCTCATATTCAACTTGATGGCAATTTCCTTATTGGTAAGAAATTTCTTTCTGCTTAAGTTGAATACTTCTTTCATCTTTTTGGGTAGTTGCTCAATTTCCAGATCAATCAACCGGATTAATTCCCGTTCGTCGATGTGTTCGACCGTTGCATTGTCCAATTGATTTAACTCCGCCATGAGAATGTCAACGAAATCGGGATTTGCCTTTTTCTCACGTATTAAACTAAAGATTCTGTTTCGGACAGCGACAAAAAGATAGCCCTTTAAATTCGTTTTGATCTGTAAATCGCCTGATTTTTCCCAGATAGAGAAAAAGGTATCCTGAACCAAATCCTTTGCCTCATCCTCATTACCTAAAATTTTAAAAGCATGCAGGTAAAGTGCATGCCAGTTTTGCCGGTAGATCTCAGTAAATGCCAGTTTATCGCGTTGCTTTAATAAAAGAATTAATTCTTCATCAACAAGTTCACCGTAATTATACATTTCATTTGCACCCACGCTTATTCGATTGGCTTTTATTCTTTGATGATGGTTTCAGAATACGTGTAGTTTAAAGATAAACAATATCTATATCCAATAATAACTAAATATTTCGAAATGGCAAATTGGAGCTGGTACGATTCCGGTTTTTTAATGATCTACTTAAGTCTTTAGAATAAAATGCAGTTAGAAGTTGATGGTAAGAGCCTTTGTGCAAACCACCAAAATGGGTTTAACATTGAGGTTTCAAATCATATGTTAAATAAATTGTAGACATAGATTAATCTTTATATTTGCAGCGCATGTACAAAAATTGTATCATCTGGCTTTTTCTTTTAGCGGTGTTTACAAGTAATTTTTCGGGATTATTTGTTTATGCTGGCTATGAAATGAACCGTGATTACATTACTTCTAATCTTTGCATCAATCGTAATAAACCCCAGATGCATTGCCAGGGTAAGTGTTATTTGATGAGGAAAGTTAAAGAGGCCGAACAAAATGAGAACAATAAGTCTGCAAAAACAGCACTCGACCAATTGTCTATTTCTTTTTGCCAAAATACTCATACGCCGGTATTTAATGCTGTTCAAATTCCTGATGATGAGGAAGAAGCATATCCACAATACAGCTATTGCTACAGTAGTCAATACATCAACAATATCTTCAGACCACCAAAGTTCAACGGCTAATCTTTTTTAATTCTTATGGCTAAGCATCCGCTCAGTCAATAATTGCTTTATTTTATTTCTGCTAAGCGCTGTATCGAGCTTGTATCTGCTTGTTCCGGCTTGCTTTGGCTATACATTATATTATGATGAAGTATATATATCTTTTTATATTTTGTTTTTCCAGTACCCATATTATCGCCCAAACCATTAAAGGGCATATCAGTTCAAAAAATGCTGAGCCTGTGAACGGCATCACCATAAAGTTAGAGAAAACCAGTTATGCCACCCAAACTTTAGCAAATGGCGATTTCGTTTTGAATAATGTTTTGCCTGGCAGATACACGCTTATCGCCTCTGGTGTGGGCTATACAGCTGTAAAGCGCAATATTCTTGTCGTTTCCGGTAAAAATATATTTCTTAATCTCGAGCTTGATCCTTTATCCGGTCAATTAAAGGAAGTGGCTATCGTTTTGCGCAAAAACCGCCATCGTGATCAGGCCAGTGTTTATGCGGCCAGGATGGATTTAAAAAATATAGAAAATCCTCAGGTCATTAATACCGTTACCAATCAACTGATCACAGAACAGGGAGCGACAGATTTAAACGGGATCATTAAAAATATCCCAGGAATTGCCAAAGGCTGGTCTTCTGTTTCTGCATATTACACCAGCAGGGGCTTTAATACCCGTAACTACATTCGCAACGGGGTATCAGGTTATGTAACTGCTGATTTGGATATGGCTAATGTTGAACAACTCGAAGCGATTAAAGGCCCTTCAGGAACCCTGTTTGGCAGTTCATTGGTTTCCTTTGGAGGTGTTTTGAACCGCATTACAAAAAAGCCACTGGATACGGCAAAGATTGAAATTAGTTACCAGGGCGGAAGTTATGATTTGAACCGTTTTACTGCTGACATCAATACGCCCTTGAATAAAGATAAAACGGTTCTATTCCGTGTAAATGCAGCAAGGCATGATGAAGGTAGTTTTCAGGATGCAGGTTTTATCCGCAGTACCTTTATCGCGCCCGGTTTATTTTATCAGGCAAGTGATAGGTTAAGCTTCTCTTTAGATGCAGAAATTTATGAAAGAGAAGGTACTTCTCAACCACAAATCACACCGGCTGGGCCGGGTCCTAACCGTTTAGGTGCAAACAATCCATCGGCATTGCCATTGGATTACAAAAGATCTTATTCCAATAATACGGTAACATTAAAGAATCCTGCACAAAGCTTTTATGGCCAGATCAACTTTAAATTGTCAGATCAATGGTCTGCTCAAACTAACCTGATTCGCACGCACACAGAAAATACGGGCAACTATTTAACTTTCAATTTATTAAAAGGAGATAGTTCTTTGGTCAGAAATGTATCGCAGTACCCGACAAGTCTTTCTGCCATCACCCAGGTTCAGCAAAATTTCAATGGTGACTTTAAAATTGCAGGTCTTCGGAACCGTTTAGTGATTGGGATTGAATTTTATCAGAATGCGTCTTCTTTTTCTTCTAATGCGCTCAATGGGAGAGGAGGACGAAAATCATTTGATACCCTGAATGTGAAAGGTGCAATGCCAAATTATGGCTTGATTAGTCCGGAGTCCATCAATAGCAAACTGGCTGGTTTAGTCCCAATTTATTCACGTACTCAGCTGACCAGCTATTCAGCTTATGCTTCAAATGTGCTGAGTATTTCGGATCAGCTTTCCGCAATGCTGAGCTTAAGGGTAGACCGTTTTATGAATGGCGGTACGGTTAACTTCACCACAAATACAACTACCGGTAACTATAATCAGACCGCTTTTTCTCCAAAATTCGGTTTAGTTTATCAGGTGATCAAAGACCTTGTTTCGCTTTTTTCAAATTATACCAATGGTTTTCAAAATGTGGCTCCGGTTACGCAACCTGACGGGACTGTATCAACTTTTAAGCCTCAATTTGCTAACCAGCTGGAGGCTGGGGTTAAAGCTGAACTGGCAGGCGATCTGTTGACTGCTACCGTAAGTTATTATGATATCAGCGTAAAAAATACCCTCAGAACCGATATAGACAGACCTACTTTTACGATACAGGAAGGTACTCAATATAGTAAAGGTGTGGAGGTTGACTTGTTCTCGAGGCCAGTTAACGGATTACTTTTAAATGCCGGCTTTGCCTATAATGATAGTAAACTGACTTCTGCCGATGCAACGGTAACGGGTTTACGGCCCGTTAACTCCGGCCCATCCAAAACAGGCAACTTTTATGCAAGTTATACCTTGCCCTTCTCTTCTTTAAAAGGACTGGGAGTGGGGTTTGGCGCAAATTGCTATAGCAGGAATTACATTATTAATAATACCACCGCTGGTCAGTTTTACCTGAATGCCTACACACTGCTCAATGCGGCTGTATTTTACAACAAAGCGAGCTATCGTTTTGGTTTGAATGCAGACAATTTGACCAACGAAAAATTTTATAATGGCGGTTTTGGAACCATTACCCCTGGCGGCTTACGCAGATTCGTTGCCACCTTAACTGTTAAATTTTAATCTATTTAATCATGAAAAAATTACTTTTATTACCTTTTCTTTTATGCTGTGCATTCGCTTTTGGCCAACAGGATGCCGCGAGTGTTAAAAAATTAAATGTCGCCCTGTTCATCTATCCGGGGGTTGGCCTGGGCGATCTGAATGGTCCGGCTGATGTTTTTTTAAAGGCCGCCGGGTTAACCAAGGGGCAGTATAATGTATATACGTTTGCCCTGCAGCAAGGAACCATTCGCACACAGGGAAATGGATTACAACTTACTGCAGACTATCTGGAAAGTAAAATGCCCAAACCAGACATTCTGGTCATTCCCGGTGGCAGTATCGGGTTGATGGATATGATGTGTCTTGATCAAAAGGTGATTGGAATGCTTAAAAAATATCAAAAACAGGTGGATGTGATGATGTCTGTTTGTACCGCATCTTATCTGTTCGGTAAAGCCGGTATATTGGATCACCATAAAGCAACAACGCATTATTTTGTGGCAGATGATTTCCAGACCCAATATCCGGCTTTAACATTGGTTAAAGATGTGAGGTATGTAGATGAAGGAAAAGTAATGACCTGTTCAGGCGTTACTTCCGGAATGGATGGTGCGCTTCATTTAATCAAAAAATACAGTGGCGATTCAATGGCTGCGATGTTGAGCCGGGCCATACAGTATACGCCCCGCGAGGAAGAAAAGTGGCCTGTCGCGCCAAACGGGATGAAATTTGACCGCAACTGGAAAAAAAAGCAAAATCAGATAAAACAGTAGATCCACATCATTTAATAATACGATACAGATGAAAAATTTTAAAAATATAATTGCCGTTAGTTTAGTGCTATTGCTAAGTATCCTCAGTTTTGGATGTAAACAAACTGAAAAAAATACAGAGGTTAAAGCAGTCAGGCCGGATGGCAGAATAAAGGTGGCCATACTGGTCTATCCAAATGTGGAACTTTTGGATTTTGCAGGCCCCGCTGAAGTGTTTAGTAACAGCAAGTACTTCCAGGTCTATACAGTATCAGTCAATGCAGGTAAGGTGAGCACCAAGAACAACACATTAAATATTAATCCTGATTTTACAATAACCAATGCGCCCCAGCCGGATATTCTTGTGCTGCCTGGCGCACCGCTGGATGCGATTGGATTGTTAACCGGAAATGAAAAGGCGATTCAATGGATCGATAAGGTAAATGTGCATACCAAATTAACGATGTCAGTTTGTACCGGTGCGGCAATTTTATCAAAAGCCGGGTTACTGGATGGTAAAACTGCCACCACCCATTCGGGCGCTATAGATACTTTACAGAAATTAACGCCTAAGGCCAGATTTATCAGCGATGTGAGGTTTGTTGAGGATGGCAAAATCCTCACTACAGCAGGGGTTTCAGCTGGTATTGATGGGGCTTTACATGTGATTGAAAAATTAAAAGGCCTCAGAGAGGCACTGTTTGTCACTTCAATAATGGAGTATGACAAATGGAAACCAGCTGATGGAAAAGTGATTGGTGTACCCCATGGGATGGATATGAGCAAGATAAAGCACGAGCATATGGCTGATGCTCAAAAGCGTGTGTCTAAAACGACCAAAACCGAAGAGAAAGATGTGGTTTGTGGGATGACCCTGCCAAAGGGGCTTTCAAAATACTTTTCTACCTATCAGGGGAAAGACTATCACTTTTGTTCTGCCAGCTGTAAAAATTTGTTTGATAAAAATTCGGCATTGTATGCCCCGAAACATTAATGAGGCATGTCAAATGCTTATTCTTTACTGTATAAAAAAGGGAAACCAGGAACGCTATTAAAAATGCACAGCTGTTAATGGAATTGCTTAAACAAAACGGAGGTAGACATGAGAAAGAAGTTTTATTGCCAATCTATAATGATAATCTGCAAAAAATGAAAAAGGGTTTACCTCCCCAAAAATTTAAAAGGCTGGTTGATGATATTTCCGCTTTTAATGAAATAATTTTTCGTTCTCTAAGGCCCTCCAAAAAGTAAGGGTATACAAAGATGGAACCGGCTATTTCGACGTAAAGAATGGCTATTGCCTTCAGCAATAATTATATTTTTTTATAAATTACACTTCGCTAATGATAAAAATCAAAATAGTGGTATAAATGGCTATGGGCAATAGGATATACAGAAGCCTAACAGCTCAGCAACTGACAGGATGCCTGGTAACTGAGCCGGTTAAGGCTAACCTGATTAAAAATGTAGATCCATATTCGGAAAATGCTGATACCCGAAATATGGATTAAGCAGGTGTCTATGTTGAATCATAATATACAAATACGACTACCGTCCGCTTTATCCTGCTTATTGTTTAGTGCAAGAGAGTTCCGCTGCTCACTCAGAAACTAAAACAGTTGTACAATAATTAAAGGAATTATGCGGATATTAATACGTTCCCATTAAATTTTCTTTATCTTAGTGTTAACTTAATTTATGAAATTGGTTTCCCTGGTCGACACCATCTTTGATAAGCGTGTATGGAAAAGTAAACATGATAAACTTTAGTTAACTTCCACAAGCGCTCCTATTTTTTTGACAGGGCTAATATCAGCCCCAAAATTGACAGCACGCTCACCTTACTCCATTTCGTTATTTTCCATACCTTCGGGCTATTCACATGCCTGGTGAGCTTTGAGGAAAGTAGGCTAATCACGCTAAAAATAAGCATGGACTGCAACATAAAAACGAGCCCAAGAATGATCATTTGTACCGGGAGGTCAAAACCGTTCTTACTTACGAACTGCGGTAGAAAAGCAATAAAAAACAGTGCTACCTTTGGATTGAGCACATTCATATAAAATCCTTTGGCTACCAGAGTTGAAAATTTAGCGTCTTTTTTTTCCTGATCTGTATCAAGGTTTATATAAGCGTGTTTTTCAATAATTGCTTTGTATGCCAGATAAAACAAATAGGCAGCACCTGCGTATTTGATTACGGAAAAGGCCACTGTTGATTGCTGAATGATCAAAGAAAGACCAGTTGCTGCCGCAATCGTATGTACCAACACACCTAGCGAAAGCCCCATTGCAGTAGCCTGCCCGTTGCGTTTACCTTTTGTCAGGCTCTCCGTCAACACAAAAATATTATCTGGCCCCGGCAGGATAGTTAACAGCATAGATGCCACCAGAAAAGAAAGTAAAAGATTTAATTCCATAAAGCAAAGGTGTATTATTATTTAATGCTATAAAATGCTATTTTAGCATGAACTAATGCTTTTATTGCATAAATGAATATTCAACAAATCAAATATTTTTTAGCGCTTGCGCAGGAACTTCACTTTTGGAAAACAGCCGGAAGGATGCATATTACGCAGTCTGCGCTCAGCCGCCAAATCCAGGCATTGGAACGTGAATTAGGTGTTCAGTTATTCGAGCGTGATAAGCGAAATGTTAAACTCACATCGGCAGGACAATTTTTAAAAGAAAAGTGGGCAGTGCAAATAAATGAGCTGGAATTTTTCCATGAACACGCCCGTCAGATACAACTCGGTGAAAGCGGCACTATCATTATCGCACACCCCGATTCTATATCGGCATCTATCATGCCGGACATGCTCAGCCGCATTACTTCAGCCTATCCTAAGCTCAAAGTCGAACTCGTTCAGGTACGGAATGAAGATAGGCAGGAATTCTTACGAAACTATAAAGTAGACCTGGTGATCACCAGGGATATTAATAATGCCGATGATATCCGTTCAGAAAAAATTTCTACAGACTATCTGTCTATTGTGGTGCCCGAAAACCATCCTTTTCGTAAGGCAGCAGATCTTACTAAAGAAACCCTAAGCAGTCAGAAATTTATCTTGCCCATAAAGGATGAGGGAAGCAGCTACAGTGACCATATTCAGCAGTTATTCCGAACTTATGATGTTGTTCCTGCTGCCTGCTTATATTCGGAGTTTGGTTCATCAATTATTGCATTGGTTAAAAAGGGTTTAGGTATAGCCGTATTGCCTGATTCCTACAAGTACCATGAAAATCCCGGTGTCAGATTCATCACCTTGCCGTTTCCAACTGAACTGTTCCTTAACTGGAGAGTTAATGATCACCATCCGGTACTGAATAATATATTGAAATTTATTTTAAATTAATAATTCCAAAGATGATTGCTGGTTATCTACATGTAGTTCCATCAGTAATTACCAAAACATACAAAATTGAAGGTTATATATTGGATAGGAAAGGTAGTTTCGATATCGATGTTCGTCTAAGACAAGAGCATTACACAAATTTATTTATATTCAGAATGGAAATCCAGGTTCCAATAACCATACACTTTCGAAGTGAATCGATCATTGATCCTGAAATTAATTAATACCTATATTAGGGCTTAAGACAATAAATAATGGCAAAACGGCTAGTTAGCTGTAGTCATCTCTAAAAATATTTTATCGAACAAATCAAATAGCTATATTTAATTGAAAAAGAATTGTTCTTACAAGCCAAATATCCCCGCTTGATCACATAAAGCCTCATAGAAGCAGTATGGCTAGTTTATTTCCTGAAGATGACGACTATCTGTCAATCGATCAAAAATATCACTACATTTAGCCTCTATCATTTAAAGCATTAGCCTTTCGATAAAAAAGCAATTTCGAACAACAACATGTCCCAACAATAACAAAAATGGATACTCGTCATACAGACTATTTCTCTACATTTAATGAAAGCTTTTATGTACTGACCGAAGTTGATGTTGAAAAGCTTCCACTTCAAAAAGCATTTCGTTCAAAGCATTTTGCACTAATTGTATGTACCAAAGGTGAATTCGTTTTTCAGCACAACTTATTACCTCAAACCATAAAAAAAGGTCAGGCTTGCCTGATCCTACATAACTCGCTTAATCACATTGAGCATATTTCGGAAGATTTCTCCTTTCATTGCCTGGCTTTTACATTGGCTTTCCTGGAGCAACTGGCAATTTCATTAAGCACGGATGATATTTTCAAATTATTCAATTCAACGACCCAATTACACTACGAATTAAGCGACAATGAAACTGCTGATCTTTGTGCTGAAATGTCATTGCTGAGGAAAAAGACAATATCCCTGGGAGACCGTTCTGGCCCATGGGATCCAATCAAATACCTGATTTTAACCATCTTTTCTGATTTCGGAATTATTTTCAGCAAATACAATCAGACAAGTCAAAATACTAATTTCACCCGTCGGGAAGCACTGGTATCTGGTTTTTTAAAACTACTGATGACCCATTTCACCAGGGAAAGGAGTGTTACCTTTTATGCCGACCTGTTGTTTATTACGCCAAGATATCTATCACAGGTGACTAAGGAGGTGACCAATAAAACTGCCGGGGAGATTATAGATGAGTTCATTATACGTGAGGCCAAAGTCTTATTAGAATCTCCGGCACAAAATGTTGCAATGGTGACATCCAGTTTAGGCTTTAGTGACCAGTCTTTTTTTGGGAAATATTTTAAGCGACATACTGGTCTTTCCCCATCTTCTTACCGGTCTAAGTCAAAAACACCTCATAGTCAGCCATTTTGATGGTGATTTTCAGACATGTAACTGATGTGTATTCTTTTTTACCATCAACAGATCTTTATCACCAATATCAAGAATCTGAGTTTTTGACCAATTTCCCTAACATTCAAACCTTTTAGGCTTTCGGTATCAAGCCTATGTTTGCAGACAAAATCAAAGCAATGCAAACAACAGCTAAAAATACCGCATTTAGAAACAACCTTTTCCAATTGGCACTCGCCATTGTTACATCAGTAACATTTGCCGCTTGCGGAGGTAAAAAAACAGAGAAATCGCAGGAAGAAGTCCCTGTCCCCGTTGAAGTCAAAATGATTTCAAATGCAGCACAAAGCAAAAAACTCTCCTATTCCGGAACGATAGATCCAGACAATACCGCACAAATAGGTTTTGCAGTACCGGGTGTGGTGCGCAATATAACTGTTCAGGAAGGACAGCATGTTAGTAAAGGCCAGTTACTGGCAGCCATCGATGCGACTGAATATACCAATTCGGTAGCTATCGCGGATGCAGCGCTGGAACAGGCTCAGGATATGTTTAACCGGTTGGAAGGATTATACAAAAAAGGAAGTTTGCCGGAAAAGGATTTTATAGAGATAAAGACCAAATTGGCTCAGGCTAAAGCCAGCAAAAATATCAATTCAAAAAGAGTGTCAGACAGTAGGTTATATGCTCCAATTTCGGGCATAATCAGTTCCAAGTCGGTAGAGCGGGGAAGTACGGCGGCACCAGGTGTTGTGGCCTTTACCATTATTAAGACAGACCAGGTCTATGCACGTATATCCGTTCCGGAAAGCGAAGTCGGGGAAATGAAAAAGTCGCTTAAGGTCACGGTCGAAGTGCCTACGCTAAACAAAAGTTTTAACGGTGTGATCGCTATTGTTAATCCACAGGCAGATGCTGTTTCTAAAACCTATATCGTAAAAATCAGGTTAGATAATCCCAGCGGCATTTTATTACCAGGTATGATTACTAATGTGAACATCAATACCGGAGAAAAAATAAATGCAGTTATTGTACCCACTTCGGCCATTGTTCGGGATGCGGATGGCATTACCTATGTATTTATTGCTTCAGCAAACAAAAAGGCCATCAGAAAAAGGGTAACTACCGGAAATCTTAGCGGAAGTAATGAAGTGACCATTACCGATGGACTTACAGCAGGCAATAATCTGATTGTTGCCGGGCAATCTAACCTAAGAGAAGGTACCGCAGTATCGTTTTAGCCCACGCTTGATGCCCTGGTAAATACACACACTTATTCTCAATCTTATTCTTAATGAAAAAACGAAATATAAATTTCATAGAAGCTGCTATGAAATATAAACAGGTGACTTTTGTGATCACCGGAATGTTGCTACTGCTCGGACTGTATTCACTGCTGAATATGCCACGTTCCGAAGACCCTAAAATCGACCCACCGGTAGCCATGGTTTATGCATTTTACCCCGGTGCCAACGAGTTGCAAATGGAGAAGCAGGTTACCGATAAACTCGAACAGTATCTTTTTTCTTTCGAGGAAGTAGATAAGGCAAAAACAAAATCGCAAACCAAAGACGGTAGTGTTTTTGTCACCGTACAGCTGAATGCCAATGTAAAAGACCGTAAAAAATTCTGGGCAACCCTGCAGCATGGGCTGAATACCGTTCTGCATGCCAATATCCCCGCTGCTGTAATGGGACCTGTTGTAAACAGCAACTTTGGAGATGTGACTGCGCAAATCATTGCCATCTCCTCCGCATCAAGAAGTTATGCCGAACTGGAAGCTTACGTAGACCAGATGGAGGATGTATTGAAAACGATTCCCGAAGTTTCCAAAATCAACCGCTCAGGCGGACAGAAGCAGCAGATTTATGTTACGGTAGATGACAAAAAACTGAATCAATATGGCTTTGACTTGTCCACAATTGTAAGAACACTCCAAAGTCAGAACGTAACGGGTTATTCAGGGGAAATGACTATAAACTCCAATACCATCCCTATTTTCACTAACAGCCAGTATAAAACGGAGGCAGATATTGCAAATCAGATTATTTATACCACGCCGCAGGGAACTGTGGTAAGGCTTAAAGATATAGCCGATATAAAACGGCGTTATGAAGAGGAATCATCCTTTATCAGGATAGGCAACAATAAAGTAATGCTCGTTACCACAGAGATGCAGCCAGGCAATAACATTGTGACTTTTGGGAAAAAAGTAGACGAAAAATTAGCTCAGTTTAAAAAGACACTGCCTGGCGATGTTAAATTTGATACGATAGTTGATCAGCCCAAAGTTGTTGATGAAAGTATTAGTCATTTTATGGTCGAGTTTGGTATGGCTATCCTTTCTGTAATCATCGTTGTCATGCTATTGCTGCCAATCAGGGTTGCAGCAGTTTCCTCCGTGGCTGCTCCGATTGCTATCCTGATCACCTTTGGGATCATGTACATCATGGGCGTTGAACTTCATCAGGTATCTCTTGCCGCGTTAATCATCGTTTTGGGGATGGTTGTGGATAATGCCATAGTAGTGGTAGACAACTATGTAGAGAAGTTGGATGAGGGCATTACCCCCTGGACAGCCGCCTGGCAGGCCGCAAAACAATTAAGCGTACCCATTTTTACGGCTACGCTGGCCATTATTTTCGCCTTTGCGCCATTGGCCATTTTCATGAATGGCATCACTAAAGATTTTATGGCTTCATTACCCATTACGGTTGCAATCGCGCTCATCACGTCAATGCTGGTGGCATTACTGCTTACGCCCTACATGTCGTACGTTTTTATCAAAAAAGGGCTTAAACATCGGGTAAGCGACAGGCCACCAAAAATATCTCTACTGGATAGACTGCAGAACGTATTCAATGCCGGCGTAGAATTTTGTTTCCGCTGGCCGAAATCGACCATGGCGGCGGCAGTGGTTGCAGTGTTACTTTCCTTTGTGACCGCAGGACAGGTAAGCCAGGAGTTTTTTCCTACCAGCGAACGCAACCAGTTCAATATCGAAGTATGGATGCCCAACGGTACTGCGCTTGACAAAACAGAAAAAACCGTTCGCGGGATAGAAGCTATCCTGACGAAGGATAAACGCGTTGTAGGTACTGCAAGTTTTGTGGGTACCAGTTCACCACGCTTCCAGAGCTCCTACGCTCCTGAAATTCCACGCAGAAATTTTGCACAGATTTTTATCACGACCGAAAGTGCAAAGGCAACAGATGAAATCGTGCATGAATACCGCAAAAAATTTGAAGGATTTGTTAAGGATGGTTATGTCCGCTTCAGGCAGCTCAGTTTTCAGGAGGGATCGCCAATTGCCATTCGCGTAATTGGCACAGATCTGAACAATCAGAAACGCATGGCCACGCAGATAGAAAATATTCTCAAGCAGGCAAAGGGAACCAATTGGGTACATCGCGATTATGAGGACGACTACCTGGGCGCTGACCTGGACATCAAAGAAGATGTTGCTGCACGGCTGGGCATTCAAAACCAGGCCATTACACAGACACTGGGCGCCGGCCTTAAAGGCTTTGCTGTTTCACAGCTTTGGGAAGGTAATAAACCTGTTGATATATTCCTCAGGCTTGACAGCAATAACCGTAAAGATTTCAACGTGTTAGGAAATATCCACCTGAGCACGATATATGGAACAAAAGTACCATTGAAGGAAGTTGCTGAACTGAAACCTTCCTGGCACACGGGTGTAATCGCGCATCGAAATGGTATACGGACCTTGACCGTACTTTCAGAAGCACAGAATGGCATTAGGGCATCCGAGATCTTAAAAACTGTAATGCCCGCAATTGATCAGCTTAAGTTGCCTGAGGGCATTACCTTACAATATGGCGGCGATGCAGAATCAAGTACCGAGAACCAGCCTGGAATGATGACTGCGCTCGGCGTGAGTTTGGTACTCATATTTATTACCCTGCTGTTCCAGTTCAAAAGCTTTGGCAAAAGTCTCATTATCCTGGCAACATTCCCCTTGAGTTTACTTGGCGCTTTCCTTGGTTTATATGTAACAGGCAATCCGATGGGCATGACCGCCTTTATGGGAATCATCAGTTTGATCGGCATCGTGGTGAGAAACGGGATCATCCTGGTCGACTATGCTGATGAACTGGTAACAGACCACGGCTATACCATAAAAGCCGCTGCGCTGGCATCTGCAAAACGACGTATGCGGCCAATATTCCTGACATCGGCTGCGGCAGCGGTTGGTGTGGTTCCTATGATTGCCGGAAAATCTCCACTTTGGGCTCCTTTAGGCAGCGTGCTGGCCTTTGGCCTGATTGTATCGATGATACTTACACTGTTTGTCGTTCCTGTACTTTACTACCGCTTCATCAAACCAGCGCAGCCCGTTAACGAACAATCAGACTCAGAAGCTGAAATTCAATATAAGCCATCACATACACACACATAAAAAAACCTGGTCAGTAACTGCCGGAAACATAACTTCCAGGCAGGTTAATCAAGGTTTAATTAAAATTAAAAAGTATGAATCTTAGAATCGCAATTACTGCAATCATGTTATTTGCAGTGCAGCAAACATATAGCCAGGAGAAAAAGTATTCACTTTTGGAATGCAGAAAACTGGCATTTGAACAGAACAAAAAAATGAAAGTGGCTCAATTCAACATCGATGCCGCAAAAGCGCAGTCACAGTCCGTTATTGCCAGCGCAAAACCCGCAATTGATGGTTCTGCTATGGGCGTCCACCTGGGCAAACCGATTGGAGGTGCATTAAACGGAGCAATACCAGAATTTTTTGGGAGTACAACCTTAACGGGGACTATTCCCATCTATGCTGGTGGAAAACTTCAAAACGGCAAAGCTGCAGCTGCCAAGGGAGTCGAAATTAGTGAAACACAGAAAAAACTTACAGCCTCAGCGGTTGAACTAAATGTTGACAAAGCTTACTGGCAGGTAGTTCAGGCAAAGGAAAAGATTATATTAGCCAATCAATACCGGAATATGCTGCTGGATCTGGAGAAAGATCTTAAAAACGCTTTCAACGCAGGCCTTATTTACAAAAATGATCTGCTACGGGTTCAGGTAAATTTAAATGAGGCCAACCTCAATATCCAAAAGGCAGCGGACGGACTGCTTCTGGCCAGGTTAAGTCTTGCACAGGTTATCGGCCTGGCCGGACAATCTGATTTTATGATTGCAGACTCATTGGCTGGAAATTTTGAGGAACTTAAAAATCCTGGGGCATTATCATTAGCGGCCGGCAGACCTGAATTGCTCATCATGAAAAAAGCAATTGAAGCTGAGGAATTCCAGAAAAAGATTCTTCAGGGCGACAGGCGGCCAACATTCGGGTTATCTGTTAGTGGTATAACCTCCGTAGGCAAAGGTGTCAACATCAAAGATGGGTCTAATTTTATGGGATCATATTATGCTTTAGCCAATGTAAGTATCCCTATTTTTGACTGGGGCAGAAAGCGCAATAAGGTTAAGGAGCAGGCCTTTAAGATTGCCTCACAGCAACAACAGCTGGAAGAAGCGCAAGAAATGGTGAACCTCGAAATACAGTCAGCCTATCTTCAGCTAAACCAGGCTTCAAAAAAAATTAAGTTATCTGATTTATCTTTAAAACAAGCTTCGGAGAACTTGAGGATTACCCAGGATAGGTTTAAGGCAGGAACAGTAGTTGGAAAGGATGTTTCTGAAGCCCAGGCCATTTGGCAGCAGGCCTATAATGAAACCATTGATGCCAGGATAGAATACAGAATCAATGAAGCCATCCTTAAAAAAGCGATTGGTGAATCAGCACAGTAAGGCATGGCTATTGATTGGTTTGATCATAGAGACCTGAATATTAAAGATGCAACAATGCCAGACGATGGTATAGAAATCGCTGAGTTAAATTTGGCTGCAATGAACTTTGGTGTGATAGGAAATATGGAAGGCAAAAAGCATTGGTGTGCAGATCCGGAAGTAAATTTGTTAAATGAATATAAGCGTTATAGCTACCGCCTGACCTTAAGCCAATGTGATCATTTTTCCTTTCAGATACCGGAGCCTGAACATTAAGGTGATTAAAAGCCTGAGCAGCTTCGGTTGGGTGGAAACGACCTGGCTTTCAAACGGAACGATTACCTTATTGAACGTGCATCAATTATTTGCTTAATGCCATCCTTAGAACATTATCACTAACAGCTTCCCATTTAAGGCCCGACAGCGGGGTGAACAAGTCATCTTTTGTTACAATCTCTCCACCATCACCAACGATGACCGGAATTAAAGTTAGATAAATCAAATCATAAAGACCTTCGTTGATAAAGGCGTTGTATTATACACTTACTCCACCCAAAACAATTGCTTCTTTATGATTATTTAATTCTAAAATATCCAAGGCCTCTTTTGGACTGTTTGCAACGTTGTAATCAGGTGATTTTTCTAATTTATTTGACAGGACAACAACATCCAAGGCAGACAAAAAATCCTTTAGCCCAAAAACCGCTGAAAATAATTTATACGTGGTGCTGCCTAAAATGATATTACCTGCCGACTTTGCTTTGTCCATAAAAAAGCTAAAAACCTCTTGTGGTGCCTGATGTTTTTCATTATCGGCAACTAAAATCTTACCATTTGCAGATACGGTGATAATTACGGTTGTTTTCATAAAAAAATTAATTTTGTTAATACAAATTTCAATCATATGATGTTTTAAATCAAGTATGCACTTTTTAGTAACCTACAGACTAGAAATATACTAATGCTGATTATCAATGGTAAAAAAATCAAAAAATGGCTAAAAAAAAATCTGAGAAAACCGGGTGTCCTGTGGATTTCGCCTTCAAGCGAATCGGAGGTAAATACAAGGGAAGGATTATCTGGTATATTGCAGAAAATGAAAACATTTTGCGGTACGGACAATTACGAAAATTTATCACCGGTATCACACCCAAAATTTACGCGAGTTAGAAGATGACAAACTTCTCAAGAGAAAAGTATATCACGAAGTGCCGCCAAAGGTAGAATATTCATTAACAGATACAGGAAAAGGCTTGATACCGCTCATAGAACAATTAAAAAAATGGGGTGAAGATCAAATGTAAGACTGCCTGCATCCAAAATGTTGACTAATCTCGTAAACAAACAGAAAATTGCCTGGTGGCGATCGTTTTTACCTGGAAGATTGGCTTGGTCCCTACCTGGAAAGCCAGCAAAAAGGCCGTAATTTGATTACCCTTTCTTTACTTATTGTTTACCCTTTGCTCGGACCAGGTTAACCCCATGTTAACCCTATGGTTACCCTTTGCTTACCCCATGGTTACCCCTTTGCTTACCCTGGGGTTACCCCCTGCTTACCTAAAAGGTAAAGCCAGGCTTTGTTTTAGGTAAACAGTTTCACCGCTTAGGGTTATGCAGCCCTTATTCAGGCTGCATCAAGGGCCTTGATGCCTGTAACGCAAGCCAGCTGTAAGGGCTCATTTTAGTTCATATTTCTTGTTAACTGGCTCAATTCAGTTCATTTTAGCTCAAAATGAGGTGCCCATGCGGTTAAGCCCTTAGGTTTGGAACATGGATTTAAATTATACCGGTATATTATAATTTCCATCTTTACTTAGTAAACCGGAAGTATTTTTCCAGGAAATCTACTGGTTTCGTTAAGGATACTCCCTGTTTTTAGCGAATGATTAAAAAGGCAAATGTTCATGAATTGTATCATGGATAAAATAGCAAGACATGATTAGTTCATGGTTGCGTGATTATCAAAAATATAATAGTTTTGATTGAACTCCTCGAACATGTCCGGTGCAACATATTTGAAGTTTTGTCACAAGTAACTCGAAGAAATATTTATAAAAAGCCTCATTATAATGAATTTAGCAGAAAAGTTAGGATTCGCCGAAAATACAAAGTTGTTGATCATACATGCAGACGACGCCGGATTATCGCATTCTGAAAACATAGCCACAATTCGATCCTTAGAAGAAGGCGTTGTAAATTCATACAGTATGATGGTTCCCTGTCCATGGTTTTATGAGATGGCAATTTATGCTAAAGATCATCCTGAATTTGACTATGGCGTTCACCTGACACTTACCTGCGAATGGGAAAACTATAAATTCGGACCTGTTTTACCGATTTCTGAAGTGCCGAGTTTGGTTGATCAGCATGGTTATTTTTACAAAAAAAGAGACGAGCTCAGAGCGAATGCCACTGCCGAAGACGTTAAAAAAGAACTCAGCGCACAAATTGACAAGGCGATAAAATTTGGATTAAAGCCTACACATCTTGATTCTCATATGTACAGTGTTGGTGCAAGCCCTGAATGTTTTCAAATTTACCGAGAATTAGGGGCAAAATATGCGCTTCCAATTATGATTGGTGAGCAATTGATGGAAATGGTTGGCCTTGATGCAAAAGACAACATATACCAGGAGGATTTATTGATTGAAAAAGCGCATTATGGAATATGGGAATATTTTGAATCCGGTAGTTTAAAAGATTATTATAAGCAGGTTTTTGAAAATATGGTAAAAGGTTTAAACATTATTTTAATTCACCCTGCTTTTGATGATCTCGAAATGAAGGGAATAACATTTAATCACCCTAATTTTGGTTCCAAATGGAGGCAAATTGATTTTGAAAGCTTTACCAGTAAAGATATGGAAGCTAAAATCAGGAAAAACAATATTCAATTAATTACTTGGAACGATATCAGGAAAATACATGGTAATGGCTAAATTACAAGTTCGCCGTTGCATATTTAGAAGAATAGCATAGCAGAATATTATAGATTACAGTTGAAAGTGGTTTTACCCAATTTCAACTGTAATATCCTCAAAGTAGAAATTCATGACCTGGAAAATGTTTGATCCCGGCAGGTTAAATTTCTGCCTCATTTTATGTCCGCAACTTTATAATCAGTTTGATTGGTTGGTAGTAGGGTTCAGGTTCACCAAGCAGACTATTCTGGAGCAAAGTTGAAATCCTGGGCTTGCCATCACCCATCAATCAAATTTTATTATTTCCGCTCCCGACATTTTCTCAAAATGACATGCGCATTTCGGGTTGGAAACCTTAATGATTACAGACTTGGTTTGTTTCGTTTTAGTATGGGTACCTGTAGTTCCACTTACTCCACCTATTGAAATATCCACCAATCCTAGGACTTTATTTGTTCGGTTTAATAAGATGATTTTAAACTCCTCTAAGAAGTTGATTAAACCTAAGTTCCAATGTTGCATTAAGATATTGTAACATTGTTTAGAATTACTGATTTGCGGTCTATCCGCTGAGTTGAAACTAGGTCTGTAGGTTATCTGAACCTCGCACACTTTTAATAATTGATTTTGTTCCATAACGATTTATTTAATTATGGAACTGAGCAAGCTTTCAGCTCAACTAAGTAAAGAAGCAACGCAATAAATAGATGGTGCGGATGTTACAGCAGCGTTTATGGCGGAATTTCTTGAAACGTGTTGAGATGACAAGGTTAAATTTGAGAAATGATTAATATGATTTAGATATCTAATTCTTATTCAATTAATTGTGTAAGTTTAATAAAGTTATCTTTTTACTATTTATCAAAGGTTAATGAAAAAGAGTTAAAACTGGAAATGATAATGATCACGTAAATTGAGCTTGATAATATGCTTCCAAATCCGAGTTTTTATATTGCTTATCAAAAAAGCTCTTAATAGCCATTCTATAAAGAATCTCCTTACGCATGCTAGCAAATCCATGTTTAACTTTTAGATAGTGATTTATTATCTGACAAAAAAAGTCAGCTAATAAATGTCCAAAACAATGTTTTAAAACTTGAATTTTGTTTTTGTAACCATGTGATTTCAATGTATTTATATTTAAACTAAGGTTTATAATCATTTTATTAAGTTCAGCTATCTTTACAATTGGTAAATTATCTAAATTACACTCAACACAAAAGAGATGACCTTTTTTTCTAGGGAAGAACGATTTTCCTTTCTTGAACATATAAGAATCTGCAACAACAGCTTTTCTAATTTCCTTTTCAAATTTTTCAACCCCTTTTTCGATATAATTATAATCGACATTGGTAGCTGTCAAATCCTCAAGAATGGTTAAGACAGTCTGTAAATTCCAAACATCATTTTCATAGCTATAACCATAGGTATAAAATATGTTATCGTGAATTATTCTCTTGTTATGGACCTCGTCAAATTCATTATCCATAGCAATATAAATGTTGTCGATAGCCCCTGAAAGTAAGTCTTCAGCAATTTCTTTAAGTGTCTGTTTTGACCCAACCGATTTATATTTTAATTTTTCAGCGCTTCGATAGCGTTTAAATAACCGACTCCAAAAGGCTATATCTTCTGTATCAGAACTAAAACTATTCTGATATACTTCGTGTTTTGAATAGCTCTTACTCCCACCCTCCAAATATACAATGACATCAACATTATAAAAAAGATGAAGATTACTAATCCCTTTATTGGTTCTCCTAAATCCAGCCATCTATTTTATCGCGTTTTCAATTTTAATAACGTAATCATCATATTCGGAAACTATATCGGGAGAATGGGTTGCAAAAATGATCTGAGAATTTGGATTTATGTTTTTTAAGCTATTTACTAACTTTTCTTGCCATTCTATATGCAATGATAATTCTGGTTCATCCGCAATATATATATGTACATCCTCTTCTTGAAGCAAACTCTGTCCTAAAATAATAAGTAGTTGCTTTTCCCCTGAGCTTAAGTTTGTCAAAGGAAATATTTTCCCACTTTGAGTCTTTACTGTTAATTCGTTCCGCTCATTAATGAAGATTACTTTTCTCTGTAATAGGTTATTTATTACGTCAATAAAAGTCTCCTTTGTTTTGTAGATACTTGTTTGTTTTTGAACAATTTTATTCCACTCTTCAACAGCAGAATGTATTCTAACTGTACCCAGAAGGAAGGAAAAATCCTTTAAATCTAATCCGACTCTAGATTTGAATTTTTCTACCGATGTTTTATATTCTATAAAGTAATTATCTAATTTGGACGAGTAGCTCTTTGAACTAACTTTGAAGTAATCAAAAATTGATGTTAAAGATTTTTTCTCTTTATCAGGGTCGATAATATCATCTTGTAAAATATTGTCATAATGTGAGCTATCTATTAAGGATTCGAAAATATACTTTTGGAACTTTTCAGTCTCAATTGCATAACTTCGGTTTAATTGAGAAAAGTATTTAACTAAATCTATCTGGAGCTCTTCAATTTTTTGATCTATTGTCGATTCATAACTTTTATCCTCCCGTCTTTTTTTAGCGGACATACGATGAATTGATAGCCAACTAACGTTTACTAGTTTTTCCAATTCAAGACCGATATCATTTGAATATCTATTTTGATCAAATAAACTTCTACTAATAAGAAAATCTTTTTGATATCTATAGAAATTATCTTCTTCAAGGTCCTCTAAATTAAAATTTTTAAACTTTGATGATTCATAGCTTTTGAGTGAAAACTCTATTTTTGGGTAGGGCGAGAAATCTCGTTCTATTTTCTCAACTTTTATTATAGCGTTTTCAAGCT
>NZ_NHOT01000018.1 GCF_002197755.1 Pedobacter sp. AJM
TAGTTGTTTTTTATTTTCTTCTATGTAAAAAAAACACTGATCAAAATAAACTACTATAGTTTTTGTCATAAAAAATTTTATAAGTAAAATCATGATTATACCAAAAACAAAAAACGTGAAAATTAATCCAAATGTTCCGAAATAACGAAAGCCTATTTCACTATATATAAAAAACAACGGAACCGCAATAATGAATCCTAAAATATAATTTACATAATGTCGCAGCGTCGTCACTGGCCTTAAAATGAATTTTTCATACTTATGATTTTGCATTACTTTCCAGCTATTTTAATTTGCATACCAACTTGAAGGGGCATTACTGAATGCACGAAACTTACTCTTTCTGATCAGCTTAAAATTTAATTTGGTTATTAAAGCTTTTAAAAAAGCCCTGAACATGACATTTCTTTCCTTATCATACTTTTCAGCAAAAAAAAGCGCTGAATACTCATTTGCCTCGAATACCTTTCCATTTCTATAATATATTGTTATAGACGAAGCAAGGCCTTTTTTAGTTGAGTCTGAATGGTTAAAGGCTGCCTCATCATGAAAGTAAAATCCATTAACTTCACTAAGTTTAATTGAAATTGTTTTTTTTCCATCGCTGATAATTAAATTATCTCCTACAATACTCAATTCCAGATTCTTACTAGTTAAAAAACTTCCCCATATATAGACTAATAGTACAATAGCTAAAGAGATTAACAATCCGGTAGGTTTAACGTAAAACCATTCACTATACAAAAAGAACACAGAGACAGCCAAAACAAGAATAAAAATATAAGAAAAATAAGGCTTATAAGTAATTACCTTTTTAAAATTGATTTTGCTTGTCATAATTCATTTAATCTATTTTTTTCAAATCAAATTGAGTGATAAATTGATAGTTATACTTTACTTCTTCTTTTAAATTTGCTTTTGCACTTAAGATTAAAGTTGTTTTTTTGTCGATTACCCTTCTTACAATATATTCATAATTATATTCGGTAAAATCGTATTCTATCATTGGCTTATAGAACTTATTATATTGTTCTTCCAAAACAGCGTTATCTAACCCGTCCTTCACCAATTTACCTACAGTCATGATTTCAACGGTCTCGCTATTTTCTTCAATAATACCATGAGTTAACTCGAGTTCTATTGGAACATTAACAAATATCTGAGAATTAAATTTTAACCTTTGCTTTTCTGATCTATCGATCCAAGGATCATAGTCATTGAAGACCACGTGAAAGAAAAAGGCTTTTTCATACGTTTTGATTAGGTTTGCTTCCGAACCAAATTCAGTGTCCCCGCCATTCATAAAACCTTCAGCAGCCTTAAAATCATGTTGTAATAATGCTTTATAGAAACTTGTTTGCATTAGTTTCGGCTTAAAAGCCTCCCATTGATCTTTTATATCTGTATAATTAACAATACTTTTAATAATATTGTCTTTATTTAGTGCTAACATAACATTCTCCTTACTATATTCAAGAGGCTCGGTAGCGATGATTGCATCCTTTAATACTTCTGGATTTATTTTATACAGAAATTGCTCTAAGCTTATCTTCGCTTTATTTGCTTCATAGTACTCTAAATGATACTGTTTCTTTGTTGTGCAATGGAAACTAATATTATCCTCAACCTTAGTTATATTCATCTGTTCGCATCGATAGCGTGCTTCCAAAGTAATAGCTGGGCCTATGTGATCCTCTGCTTTATTTTCAGTACTGATGTTTGAACTATTGTTTGTAGCTAATACTTCTTCCTCATCAAAAAATTTAAATCTGCTACTCATAATTAATTAATATCTACTTGACTACCTGTTATTGTTTGTACACCTGCTGAAGTTTGAGAAATAGTCGCATCCGAACAAACGACAATCGTTCCCTGCGATTCTAAATTATAAGTTTTACTACCAACGTTTACCGCAGTTGTCCCAACTGTACCCATATTCACCGCTGTACCTGGCATTTTACCCGCATTGGCATTAATCGCATCGGTACCCTGAATATTAATAATTTTTCCGATAATATCAATCGTTCCATCTTTTTTTAAGGTAATGCTGCTATCGCCTGTTCTGATCACAATTGTTTCAGCAGATTCTGCCGTAATCTGTCCCGGTCCATTTTCTACCTTTACATAGTTGGCTGCGTTTGTACCCAGGTTTAGGGCATGGTTTAAATCATCAAATGTTAAAACACTTCCCTTTCTGGAGGTTAATCCCTTGGTATTACTATTTTTAAATCCCTTACTATCCCCACTTTTCCCATGGTACACACTACCAATCACCACCGGACGGGCCACATTCCCTTCTTCAAAGGCAATCACCACCTGATCTCCTTTTTCCGGAATTACGTGGAAGCCCCGGTTTTTACCAGTATCGCCGCTTCCGGCATTTGGGCTCACCACCCTTAACCATTCAGTAGGGTCGTTGGTTTGGCATTCCCACTTAAACCGTACTTTAATCCGGCCCTGCCCCTGCGGATCGTCATTATCCAGCACATCCGCCAGTTGCATATCCGGACTGGGCTTATCATAATTTTTAACCAGTAGGCGCTCTGTGGTTGATACTAAACCTTCAAAGGTATTGCTGTATTTTCCGGTTCCATCCAGCGTATGGTTAACACTGGTAATTAAAAACTTACCCAGGCTTTCTGTAGCAAAAGCAATTTCCTGCCTGATGCTCATCGTAATTTCGGCAATGGTACCAATGCCTAGTTCGGCATTATCGCCACTGCCATTTACTTTTAACAACTCGCTGATGTGCGCTTTTTCTTCATTTTCTACGTGGCTTTTAATGTCGTTTCCGTTATCTACCCTGATCAGCGAGGGCTGGTTAAAGGTTTTGCTGAACATGTTGTTCGAAGCTTTGATGGCATGAGCCAGATCCGGATGGCCATCCGCCTTGCCGCTACTTTCGCTGTGCAGCATTTCATCCTGCTTCGGGTTATAGGCAAAACGTTTGTTTTTAATGGGTGCCACTTCCATGGCATATTGCAGGCTATGAACATCCCGTCCGTAAAATAAGGATACGTCTTTTTGCTCATCCGGCTTTCCGAAATTCAGCTGCTGCCCATCATAATACAGCCATTCATGGTATTCGCCCGATAAACGGTTCATAAATTCCCAGTCGCTTTCTTTATACTGGATCAGGTAATCTATACTTGACTGGCGGCTGGCATTTGCTACAATTTTTAAATCGTTAACCGGGGTATCTTTTGTGGCCAGTTTTACAATGTCGTTTAAATCCTTATCCAAATAAGATCCCAAATCCTGGCCCCTGTCTATTAATATAGTGGGACTATAGCCACTTACAATTAGCACCCCATGGTAACCATGGCTTTGCGAAAGTTCTACTTTGGTCACCAGGCCTGAAAAATGCTGCTGGCGTTCTGGTGAGTGACCAAAGGATGCTGTTAAGGTTTTTCCTACGAAATCCCGGCTGTCGTCTAAATTGATTAATCCCGGCGTGCCCAGTTGGTCGTGGTTAAAATGCAGCTCAAAATAATGATGCTGATTAAAAGCCTGTACCAGGTTAAAGGAGGCAAAGTGGGCTATTGGCGTATCTTCTATATTAATTTCTACAATGAGTTTGTGTTCCATAGCTGCTTAGTTTAGGATTAAGATGCTCTTATTTAAAAAATCTTTTCACAATTTTAAAAGATGTACTTGAGGTTAAGTTAATTGGATTAGGTGCGGTATCTGTTGATTTGAATGTATAAACAGGCTGATTATTTATATACATTTCATAACATGGAAATTTATTATGCGCCCCATTTATTTCTATCCTATAACAGTCAGATAGCCTGAATATGCTAATTTCAAACTCAAAGTCAATATTAGGTGAAAAAGGCTCTAAAAATGGATATCCGGCGCTCGACTTTACTTTTATGACAGACTGATTCTCGTTAATATCTTTAACAAGATCCTGATATTGTACTGGTTCAGCTCGCAAAAATTGAGGTGGCTGCAAATAACCATACTTTCTTCTACGATCAATCCATGCAAACTTACCTCCACCACCTTGATAAGGAATTTTTGGCGTTTTCTCCATCTCTCGCACATTTAATGATCGATAAGCGAACTGTACAAATGCTCTTCCGCTCGGATCACATTTTTTTTGGAATAGATTGGCCATATAACCGTACTTTGTTTGGAATTGCCCGGTTTTACTTAAATCAATGTTCAGATTGTTATAAGCACATAATCTATTTGTACCATTAAGATCTCCAAATTCTCGGTTATCAGTTTCACAAAATACAGTTGCTGGGTATGGCTCAGGTAGCCAAAAACCAACTATCCTACCTGCTTGTTTATCAAATGCCTTTTGATTTATTAAATTTTTAGGTAAAGCAATTGCTTTGAAAGGTTTTCCTAATGTTTTGGGTATAAATGCACACATCTTTATCTTCATACCTGTAAATTAATTTTGTTGAGAGAGCTGATTAATTCTTTCATCTAATTCTTCTTGGTTTTTAAAATGTTCAGATTTATAATTTCGGTTTTTAGTTAAATATAAAACCATGTAGTTACCTTTTTCATTCCCGGCAGAGAAGCCTCTTAATTGGTAGATTTGATTAGGCTTTGTGATGGTATCTGTTACAAGATCAGCATTAATGACTTCAAGTTCAGTTCTTTTTCCCGTTTTAATATTATAACTATAAAATTTCTCTTCAACCGGTGCTATATTTCTACTTTTCTTCTGTGTTCTAAAAAAACCATTTTCAGGGATTTTATAAACTTCAAAATCATCTTCGGTTACAACAGGAGATCCATTTTTCTGTCCCCATGCAATGACAATCATTCCGTCATAACCTTCCGGTACAAGGTATTTGATTTGTGGCCGATCCCACTGAGCACAAGAAAAGACCAAACAGCAAAGTAAAACACCCAGGAAGTAAAATTTATTTCCAATCAAACGCTTTAAATCCATTACTTGCTCCTTCACATTTCTCCCTAAACTGCCAACAGTTGTAGCTGTTTGTACATGCCCATCGCCGCCACCCATTTTTACGTTTTCGGGGCCTCTATGTGCATCAAATTCCTTTATCTTTAAAAGCGTGTTCATTTATATTTAATTATATTTTAAAACCTCCGCCATAATGACATGGGCCTGGTCTAGTTTCTCATGGCTATTAAAAGTCAGTTTAAGGGTTGTACTTTCCGAAACTTTAATCTTAACGGGGAGTGGTTGTGCTGTTATGCCAATTAAGGGTTTTTCTTCATTAATCTTTCCAAAATAGGCTGCAAAATCAGCAATGCGTAAAGAATCTGAAATCGACTCTGGTATAAGGCATATCATACCTGCCTTTACCTTATTCGCTTGCTCCTCATTTTTATAGTACTGTACCACGATGCTTTTCTCTGCATCATGTTTTTCATCATTATAAATTTCAACCATAAGCTTCGCAGAGAACTTTTTGTTTAATGATTGAATACGCGGTTCATTAAATTGGTTTAAAGGAATTTTTGTTAGCGAATCAATATAAGTGAGGAATACATGTGTGCTGCCGGCTTTCTGATCATTGACAGACTTCTCACGCTTCTTTTGATCATGAGTTTGATTTTCACTACATCCCAAAAAAGCACCCATGATGAAAGTAAAAATAAAGGCATGTATTATGGTATAACTAAAAGGTGTACTTTTCATTTAAAATTAATTAGGACGAAACAGTTAAGTTGGTCGTGAGAAAACTCCCATTATGAATGATCAAATCGCTTTTATTCAACGGATATCCATATTGGACATGAAGATTTTCCAAATGTACCGGAAGGAGCCCTTCCCTTAGGCTGTACATTGAAGTTTGACATACAACCATGCTGATGTATACTGTACGTTGTACCTAAAAAGTTTAATCCAGCTTTGAAAGCCATAGTTTTAAAATTTGAAGTAATATAAAATCTGGTTAAAATAGTTTTTGGCAACTATGTTGGAGTAAATCCAAATATCAGGCCAACTTAAAACCTGAAGGGTTGAGAATGAATAACCTACTTATTTAAAAACCTTAAAACACAGCAAAAAATGCCCTGATGATTATTGAAAAGGAATTATTAGCCAGATCAATATATTTAAAAATCACACCGTTTGAATTTAAACATCTACAATATTGCAGGAAAAATGTTCAAAAAACAGACACCCAAATGGCAACCACTTACTTCAACGGTATACAGTTTTTGCATTTTCAGATGGAAATAAACCGCAATGGAGCTGCCGCATCAATGCCATAAAAAAAAGGCAGCATGTGTTCTTGCTACCTTTTAGAGAGGGATTAAAAATTTCCTGTTTAATTACGATGGGCATATTGCATTAATTTCAGCTATTAAAGCTTGGCATCGTTCTTATTGATTAAAAAGTAAACAGGCACACCCAATAACACAATAATGAGACCGGGCCAGGTATATTGTTGTTTATAAATAAGAAGCAAAATACAGAATGCGGATCCTATTACAAGGTAGATTATAGGTGTAACCGGATATAACCAGGTTTTATAAGGCCTTTCCAGATCAGGTTTTTTAAACCTTAAATAGATCACACCAAATACTGTAATCATGTAAAACAATACGATAACAAAAGAAATCATGTCTAAAAGGTTGCCGTACTGACCGCTCAGGCATAAAACGGATGCCCAGATTCCCTGCATCCAGAGGGATTTTTCAGGAACACCATTTTTATTGTTTTTAAGTGCTGCTTTAAAAAACATCCCATCTTGTGCCATGGTCTGAAAAACCCTTGCTCCTGCCAGCACGATACCATTCACGCAGCCAAAAGTAGAAATCATCACCAAAACCGCCATTACGATCGTACCTATTCCGGCACCAAAAATTTGTTCAGATGCTGCAACGGCTACCCTGTCATTTACAGCAAAGGCAATATTATCCCTGGTTAAGGTATTGAGGTATATAAAATTAACCAGTAGATAAAGCACCATCACCGCTGTAGTGCCCAAAACCATCGATCGCACTACATTTTTCTTTGGATTTTCGATTTCTCCGGAGACAAATGTGACGTTTTCCCAGGCTACACTTGAAAATACAGAACCAACCATGGCAGCGGCAATGCCCCCCATTATCGCCATGCCGGAAATAGATTCCCATCCGGCTTTCATAAAATTGCCGTTCAGATCTGTTTTAAGATTATTGAAGGCATTCCAACCGAATTTCATATTTTCTGCCCAGAAGCCGTTATTTACCAGGAGAAAACCCAATATAATCAAGCCAATTAAAGCGATAATTTTAGATCCCGTGAAAATATTTTGCAGCACCTTACCGCTTTCTACACCCTTTGTATTGATATAGGTTAGCAGCAGAATAACTGCAATAGCCAGCAACTGTATCCAGGTAATTTTATAACTTCCGCTCTGAAAAATCGGGGCAGCATCATTTAATGCCGGTATTAAATAGGCCGTAAATTTACCAAAAGCTACCGCAACGGCAGCAATGGTACCAGTTTGAATCACCGTAAAGAGCCCCCAGCCATAAAGAAAGCCCATCATTTTGCCAAAAATCTCTTTTAAATAAGTGTATTGACCACCTGCTTTAGGAAACAGGGCAGATAGTTCTCCATAAGAAATTGCTGCAGCTATTGTCATTACTGCAGTGATTACCCAAACAACAATGAGCCAGTAACCTGAACCTAAATCCCTCATGATGTCAGCGCTGACAATAAAAATACCGCTTCCGATCATTGAGCCCATTACCAGCATTGCCGCATCAAAAAGGCCTAATTTTCTTTTAGAAGATTCTGCTTCATGTCCTTTTTCCATTTTCTTAGTTGTTTGGTTTTAGTTAGTTTGTGGCTAATTTATTTATAATAATAGAGAAACGAACCTGTTGGCCTGTATTATTTTAGTCGTATAAAATTCCGGCTTGGTTAACGGGTCCTCAATTATGAAATTTTATTTATGAATGCACCCTAAGATTCAGTCCATTAATAATTTCATCTGAAGAAAATAAAATATTATATTGCTGATTAATAACCAAATCTCTAAAATCAGTGTGCTGTATATGTATGAGCGTAATGGCAAAGAACTGATCGCTATGAACCAATAACCAAATATTTAACTATGATTTTTTTACAAGACAATTTAATTTACTGTATTCCTGCATTGGGCCTGATCGGAATAATTGTAATGATGATGAAAAGTGCCTGGGTAAACAAACAGGACGCAGGCGACAAAAACATGCAGGAACTGGCCGGCTATATTGCGGATGGCGCAATGGCATTTCTTAAAGCAGAATGGCGGGTGCTGAGCATCTTTGCTGTTTTTACAGCAGCATTACTCGCCTATTCCGGAACCATTACTGAAATTAATGGTGTTCCGATGCATTCCAGCTGGATCATCTCACTTTCTTTTATCATAGGTGCGGTATTTTCGGCAACTGCCGGATACATAGGAATGAAATCGGCAACGAAGGCTAACGTAAGGACTACCCAGGCCGCAAGAACGAGTTTAAAGCAGGCACTAAAAGTTTCCTTTACCGGTGGAACGGTGATGGGATTGGGTGTAGCCGGATTGGCTGTTCTGGGTTTAGGCGGTTTATTTATCGTCTTCATGCAGTTGTTTCACGTCACCAATGCCAATAGCGTAGAAATGAGAACCGCCATTGAAGTACTAACCGGCTTTTCTCTGGGCGCTGAATCAATTGCCCTTTTTGCTCGTGTTGGCGGTGGAATTTATACTAAAGCAGCAGATGTTGGTGCAGATTTGGTAGGAAAAGTCGAAGCTGGAATCCCGGAAGATGATGTAAGAAACCCTGCTACCATCGCTGATAATGTAGGTGATAATGTGGGTGATGTGGCGGGCATGGGTGCCGATTTATTCGGATCATATGTGGCCACTATTCTGGCTACAATGGTTCTGGGACAGGAAATAACCGTTACAGATCAGTTTGGCGGCATGTCTCCTATTTTGCTTCCCATGGTTATTTGTGGCCTGGGCATTATATTTTCCATCATCGGAACCTGGTTTGTGACCATTAAAGATGAAAAATCGAACGTTCAAACCGCGTTAAACCTTGGCAACTGGTCGTCCATTATCATTACCGCTGTAGCCTCCTTCTTTATTGTAAAATGGATGCTTCCTGAAACCTTAAGCCTTCGCGGATATTCATTTACCAGCATGAATGTTTTTTATGCCATTATTGTTGGCCTTGTAGTGGGAACCATTATGAGTGTAGTGACAGAATATTTTACGGCCATGGGGAAAGGTCCGGTTAATTCAATTATTCAACAATCATCAACCGGGCATGCCACGAATATTATTGCCGGTTTATCGGTTGGGATGAAATCCACTGTCATTCCGATTTTGGTTTTGGCGGGTGGAATTATGGCTTCCTATCATTTTGCCGGATTATATGGCGTTGCCATTGCGGCGGCGGGTATGATGGCCACCACAGCCATGCAACTGGCCATTGATGCATTTGGCCCGATTGCAGATAATGCCGGCGGAATAGCAGAAATGAGCCAGCTTCCGCCAGAAGTACGTGAACGTACAGATAATCTTGATGCAGTAGGCAATACCACTGCCGCAACAGGTAAAGGTTTTGCCATTGCATCGGCCGCATTAACATCTTTGGCCCTATTTGCCGCTTTTGTTGGCATTGCCGGAATTACGGCGATCGATATTTATAAAGCACCCGTTCTGGCCGGGTTATTTGTAGGTGGCATGATTCCGTTTATTTTTTCGGCACTTTGTATTCAGGCAGTGGGTAAGGCGGCTATGGACATGGTTCAGGAAGTACGGCGACAGTTCCGCGAGATTCCTGGAATTATGGAATATAAAGCAAAACCAGAATATGATAAATGCGTGGCCATTTCTACCAAAGCTTCCATCCGGGAAATGATGATGCCTGGTGCCATTGCTTTGATTACCCCTATCATTGTCGGTTTTACATTTGGACCAGAGGTTTTAGGTGGATTACTGGCCGGCGTAACCGTAACTGGTGTGTTGATGGGTATTTTTCAGAGCAATGCCGGCGGTGCCTGGGATAATGCTAAAAAATCTTTCGAACAGGGGGTGATGATTAACGGGGAAATGTTTTATAAAAAATCAGAGCCGCATAAAGCTTCTGTAACTGGTGATACCGTAGGTGATCCGTTTAAAGATACTTCCGGTCCTTCAATGAACATTTTAATTAAATTAATGTCTATTGTTTCACTGGTTATTGCGCCATATATTGCCGTTAAAGCTGTTGCGGCAGAACATCGGACAGAAATTCACAGCGAAATGAAAATTCAGCAGAAAACAGACCGTCTGGGCAACACAATTACAGACACCTTAACAAATGTTTCCGATACTTTACACAATTAGTTGTAAAAACATAGATATAAAATATTAAGGAAGGGGATTTTAACACAATCCCTTTTAATTTTTGGTAATTTTTATTTAGGTTTACCGCTTATTATCATAAAAATCAACAAAACATAAAAGACTAAACAACTTATGAATCTAAAAAAGCCTATTGATGTACTTATAGCAGAATCTGCTGAAAGTGGCGAAGGCACACTCAAACGTACACTAAGCAGTACGAGTCTTGTCGCTTTAGGTATAGGCGCTATTATTGGGGCAGGTTTATTTTCTTTAACAGGTATCGCAGCAGCAGATCACGCTGGCCCTGCAGTAACCTTATCATTTGTATTGGCCGCAGTAGGTTGCGCATTTGCCGGATTATGCTATGCAGAATTTGCATCAATGATTCCGGTAGCAGGTAGTGCATATACCTATTCTTATGCCACTATGGGCGAGTTTATGGCCTGGGTAATTGGATGGGATTTAGTACTGGAATATGCATTGGGCGCTGCTACGGTGGGTGTTTCCTGGTCAGGATATTTCAATAAGTTACTTCATGAATTTGGCCTTGAAATGCCGCTTTATTTAACCAAGTCATTTGCTGAAGTGGATGGCGGAGGAATTAATTTCCCTGCAGTCGTAATTGTTTCTTTACTTTCCCTGATGTTGATTCGCGGTACCAAAGAATCTGCAAGCCTGAACAATATCCTGGTCATCGTTAAGGTTACTGTGGTAATCGTATTTATTGCATTGGGATGGAAATTCATTAATCCGGCAAACCATACGCCATATATTCCTGAAAACACGGGTGTTAAAGGTGAATTTGGTATTTCTGGTATCGCAGCAGGTGCAGCATTGGTATTCTTTGCTTTTATCGGTTTCGATGCCGTTTCTACAGCTGCACAGGAAGCTAAAAACCCGCAGAAAGGTATGCCAATCGGTATCCTGGGTTCATTAGTCGTATGTACCATATTATATGTTCTGTTTGCACACGTTATGACTGGTTTAGTACCTTATAGTGTATTTAAGGGTGATGCCTCTCCGGCTGCAACAGCATTTAAAGTAACCGGATATAGCTGGTTACAAATGGGTTTAATCATTGCCATCCTGGCAGGTTATACTTCTGTTATACTGGTGATGTTAATGGGACAATCAAGGGTGTTTTATACCATGTCTAAAGATGGATTATTACCTAAGTTCTTCAGCAACATCCACTCAAAATTCAGAACGCCTTTTAAAACAAACTTATTTTTCATGGTGTTCGTGAGCATTTTCGCCGGATTTGTTCCGGTAACAGATTTAGGTCACATGGTATCAATAGGTACATTGTTTGCATTCTCCCTGGTTTGTATCGGTGTTTTATTATTGCGTAAAACTGATCCTGACAGACCCAGACCTTTCAGAACACCATTGGTTCCTTTCGTGCCAATTATGGGTGTAATTGTTTGCGTTTATCTAATGTCGTCATTACCGATTGAGGCCTGGATTAGGTTAGCCATCTGGATGGCTTTAGGTACGGCCATTTATTTCTTCTATGGAAAGAATAATTCTGTTCTACGAAATAAAGGAAAAGTAGTTCAACCTGTTGATCCGCCAAAACCTGGCTTATAATCAATAAAAAAATATGTTTTAAATCCCCGGTTAAAAGTCGGGGATTTTTTTGTGTTAAATAATTGTTAAAAAACTACCTTTGCACAAAAATCAGAGATATTATAAATGGTACCACATCAAAACAAGTATTTTGCCATTCTTGTGCTTTTGTTATTGCTTTCCTTACAAACTTATGCGCAACGTACCATTAACGATATAATGGATTCCACAACGGTTAACCATTTATTAATCATTTCAAAAAAATACGGTTCCCTTTCCTTTAGTGGTTATTTACAGCCTCAGTTTCAGGTGGCGCAATCAAATGGCACACAGGCGGAATATCAGGGCGGCAATTTCGGCGAATACACCAACAATCGCTTTCGGTTAAGACGGGGCCGGTTACGTGCTGATTACATGTTATTGGATGATAACAACAATCCTTCTACTTATTTTGTATTGCAGTTCGACGGAACAGAACAGGGTGTGAATGTCAGAGATTTTTGGGGCCGTTATTATGAAAACAAATGGAAATTAATTCATGTCACATTAGGTTTATCCGGCAGGCCATTCGGAAATGAATTACAACTTTCTTCTGCAGGCAGAGAAGCGCCTGAACGCGGACGCATGTCGCAAATTTTAATGAAAACCGAACGGGATTTGGGCGCAACATTTACATTCAATCCCCGATGGAAAAATGCCAGACTTAAAAATGTGGTATTGGATCTTGGGGTATACAACGGGCAGGGATTGGCTGGTCCGGCTGAATTTGACAACAGCAAGGATGTGATTGCCAGGTTAAGCCATAAGCCATACACGTTTAAGAAAATGCGTTTCTCTATAGCGGGCGGAATAAGTACCTTACAGGGAGGATTAAACCATCGCTTACCCGTGAGTTATAAAATGGAACACAATGGTCATTTATGGCAAATGGTAAAAGATTCTTCTGCCAGTACTTTAAATGCTGTTGCACCACGCCGCTACTACGGTGCAGATATTCAGCTGGCTACTGCAACCAAAAGCTGGAAATCAGAATTGCGTGCTGAGGTCATATCCGGACTCCAAACCGGAACGTCTACTACCTCAACCACACCAGGTTCGTATCCTGTAGATGATAAGGCTGAACCTCTGCCCTATTACACCCGGACATTTAATGGGGCATATTTTACGTTTGTTCAAACATTAAACAGTACAGACAACCAGATTATATTAAAATACGATTGGTACGACCCCAATTCAAAAGTGAAAGGCATGGATATTTCAGCAGTAAGGGGATTATCAGCTGCAGATGTTCGTTTTGATACTTTTGGATTTGGTTTTTTACATCATTTTAATCCACATTTTAAAGCAGTGCTTTATTATGACGTCATTAAAAATGAATCTACAGCCTTATCAGGCTATACCGATGATAGAAAGGATAATGTATTCACTTTAAGAACACAATTCTATTTTTAAGAATTTTTTGTAAATGAAGTTTAGCACAAATTGCGCTACCTTTGATCAAAATTGCGCGATATGAAACTTGATTTTATGAAATTCGATTTAAATCAGATCCTCACGACCACGATGGTTATTTTTGCCATTATCGATATTTTAGGTTCTATTCCGGTTGTCATTCAGTTGCGAAAAAAGGCTGGTCATATTGAATCAGAAAAGGCATCCATTGTAGCTACCGGATTAATGATTTTATTTCTTTTTCTGGGTGAGTCATTGCTCAAAGTCATTGGCCTGGATGTAGAATCCTTCGCCATTGCAGGCTCCATCGTTATTTTTTGTATTGCCATGGAAATGGTTCTCGGGCTTACGATCTTTAAAGAAGAGGCACCTGAAACCGTCTCTATTGTACCACTGGCCTTTCCATTAATTGCAGGTGCCGGTACCATGACAACACTGCTTTCATTAAAAACGGAGTACCAGACCCAGAATATCCTGGTAGGGATTATCCTGAACATGCTTTTTGTTTATTTTGTATTGAAAAATACGGAGCGACTGGAAAGGTTATTTGGTAAAACCGGTCTGAATATTCTGCGTAAGGCATTTGGCGTGATATTACTGGCCATCGCTATTAAGTTATTTCGCAACAATACAGGTCTTTAGCACTTATTATTATCTCAGTGATAGTTACCCTCTTGTGTTAGACTGACGAAGTTTCGTCTGCACTTAGCCATTTAAAACCTTGCAAATCTGCTAGTGTTGTAACAAAAATTGGTTATATTGATCTTAATATCAAGCTAACCAAAAATGAAAAGCTTTGAAGAATATACTGTTATTATCGGCGCCATTGCAATTTTGATGGAGGCAGTGAAATACCTAAAAAGAAATATGAAGGAATGGCTCGAAAATATCTAGCTACTATAAAAATATTTTGAGCTAAGCTGATTTGTTCCTTTCACTATACTACAGGTGTTAATAATACAACACACGCTCCGTCATGGCAAGGAGGCACGACGAAGCAATCTATTCTTGCTAAGATCATTTCTTCATTAACCTGGCAACAAACATCGTATCTGCATAATTCTCATAACCGTCAATCAGTTCCATCTTTTCCAGTTCGAGTGGCAGGTTTTCCAGCATATATTTGACCACATCCTCATTTTCTTCTGCAAATGCCGAACAGGTAATGTAAATAAGTGGTTTTCCGGGTTTTAAATATTTGATCACATTCTGTACAATCCCCTTCTGGATGGCTGCAAACTGGTTAATTTTTCTTTCTTCGAAAAACGTAAGCATTTCAGGGGTTCTGCCCCAGGTTCCGGAACCGGTACAGGGCGCATCCAGGATGATTCCATCAAACTGATAATGATGCAGTACCTGATCATTATTTTTCAAAAGATCCAACTCTTTTTTATGGTACTTTTTTATTCCTGCGAGACGAAACCGCTCATCAAGATTTTGTAAAATGCTGTCGCGCAAATCGGTTACCAATAACTCTACAACTGGCTCAATGCTATGCAAAAGCAACGTTTTCCCACCAGATGCGGCACAGCAATCCCACCATTTATCCCACTTATCTGGCTTAAAATAAGTGCCCGTATGTTGTGAAGAAAGATCCTGAACCTGGTAACTTCCCTCCTGCAAAATGCTTTCCAGCTTTGTTCCGTTTGGCATTGCCAGGGCTGTTTCACCAATGGCCTTTACCGGTATTTCCTGCGCACTAAGCCTGCTCATCACTTCTGCCTGATCATTGGCATGAACACGAATAAAAAGATCCGGCTGCTTGAAAAACGAAGTCAGAAACTCCGGTTTATTTACGGCTTCCGATAAATGCGAATGAAGTGGATAAACATCCTCCAGGTTAAAATCAGGATATGTCGTTTTGATAAAATCTATCTTTTCGGATAGTGGATGCAAAATGTGGTTAATCCATTCCGGGAATTTTTGAGCAACAACGGGACTTAAAGTTTCCTGACAAAGAAAATCTGCAATACATAAACGCTCTTCGTTATTCAGTTTTTTTAAAGCGTTACCTAGCCTGAAAAAACTATAAACATGCCGCGTTGCCCATCTCCGGTCAGAGGAGCCCATTTGCTTATGCTGCTTAAAATATCCAGGTAAAAAACGGTGTAAGGGCAAACTTCCATCGTAACTGTTTAAAATCTGCTCAAAGGCCCTTAACTGATGATTGGCTTTCATAAAAAAGGAAAAATTTAGTCTACAATTTCTAAAGCGAAATTTTTGTATTTCAGCAGCATTAAACTGGTATTAATGTAGCCCAGTTTTTCGTCATGGATAAATGAAAATGTATTGTGAAGGCCTTTATACTTATCTTTTGTCAGGTATTCACGGTAATCTTCTCCATGATTACTCAATAATTTACCAAAGTAATACCCTACATCAAAACCTTTAAAAGCATACTCTCCGGGTTCAAAGCCATAGCGGTAACGGTATTTTTTGATAAAACCAATAACTGCTGTATTTTTATAATCAATTTTATAGGAAGAACTGATAATGGTATTTAATGCCTGAATTTTATCCGTTGGATAGTTTTGTTTTACCCAATTCGGATGTCCGAATAAGTTAATTACATAACCACCTGAAGCCAGATTTTTAAGCTTATAAAGTTTATCAATTGTTGGCTGAACGAAAGCACGATCAGATGAGGTAACCACTACAGCATAATGCTTGCCTTTTTGCATCTTGGTTTCAAATGTAAAAACCGATGCATATTCCTGAACCACAAACTTACCATTGGTTTTTAAATAATCCCTTACCGGCGCAGCAAATGCCTCATCATCTGTTTTTTTAGGATTGATGATAACCACAATTGTATTGGACGGATTAAAATTTTTGACAATATAGGTGGCAATTCGCTGTCCATGTAACTCAATATTGTTCACAATGGACACGAGATTAGGGTTATTAAACTCTGCCGGATTGGTTGCAGCCAGTGGAGATACAATGGTAGCATCATTTTCTTTTGAGTAAGCAGAAATATGTTTTAAACCATCAGGAAAAACCGGACCGATAATTAAATTACTTTGTTGAAACCGTTCGTTTTTATACAGCACGGAGATATGAGCATTATCATCCTGTGTATCAAAAGCATTCAGTTTAAAGTTTAGTCCGGATGCTGCTGCAGAATCCAACCCAAGCTTAAAGCCCTGATAAAAATCGATGGGCATGGCGAACTTTTCAATATCTGCTTTGGTGGCTGTTTTTAAATTGAGTTCATCTAATTTAAATGGAACTAAAAGAGAAACACTTGCCTGCGTAAACTTTTTAGCAGGCTTTTTCTCTTCTTGCTTCTCCTTTTCTTTTGGTTTAGCAGTATCTTTTTTTGTCGTTCTGACTTTTGGTGAACAGGCCACAAAAATCATCGCCAGCAGCATCAAAAACCAATAATTCCTCTTTAAATTCATATGTGTATTTTAAACAAAATATGCTGGCAAATGTTTAAACCGCCAGCATAATCCTATATTCTTTAAATTGACTCCTGACTTAGGACTCAAGACTATGAATCAATATTATTCCCACTCAATTGTTGCCGGTGGTTTGGAGCTGATATCGTAAACCACGCGGTTAATCCCTTTCACCTTATTGATAATTTCATTTGATATTTTGGCGAGTACAGGATATGGCAAATGGCACCAGTCTGCAGTCATTCCATCAAGAGATTCAACAGCTCTTAGCGCAATTACATTTTCATAAGTGCGTTCATCACCCATTACACCAACAGATCTCACCGGCAGAAAAATTGCACCTGCCTGCCAAACCTGATCATAAAGGCCAGCTTCTTTCAGGTTATCGATATAAATTTTATCTGCTTCCTGTAAAATAGCTACTCTTTCTGCGGTTACCTCACCAATAATCCGGATGCCTAAACCCGGACCCGGGAAAGGATGGCGACCCAAAATAAAGGATTCAAGACCTAAAGTTGACCCTACTCTTCTTACTTCATCTTTAAATAAAGTTTTAAGTGGCTCCACAATTTTAAGCTTCATAAAATCAGGCAAACCGCCCACATTATGGTGCGATTTAATGGTAGCAGATGGTCCTTTCACTGAAACAGACTCAATAATATCCGGATAAATGGTTCCCTGTGCCAACCATTTTACATCCTGAATCTGGTGCGATTCTTCATCAAAAACTTCAATAAATACACGTCCGATAATTTTACGCTTTTGCTCCGGATCTTCCACACCGGCCAGCTGGCTCAGAAACTTATCCTTGGCATCAACACCTTTAATGTTTAAACCAAAATCTTTATATTGTTCTAAAACACTTTCATATTCATTTTTACGCAATAAACCATTATCCACAAAGATGCAATGCAGGTTTGTTCCGATAGCCTGGTGTAATAAAACTGCAGCAACACTACTGTCTACCCCACCCGATAACGCTAAAACAACTTTATCATTGCCTACAGTCGCTTTGATGTCCGCAATGGTAGTATCTACAAAGGCTGCTGAAGTCCAATCCTGACTACATCCGCAGATATCGACAAGGAAGTTTTCCAAAAGCATCTTTCCATCAATACTATGTGTTACTTCCGGGTGAAACTGAATCGCGTAAGTATCTGAATCTTTAATATGGTAAGCAGCAACTTTAACACTATCCGTACTGGCAATTAATTCAAAGTTATCAGGAATGCTGGTGATGGTATCGCCGTGGCTCATCCAAACCTGAGAGCCAATATTAATGCCTTTGAAAAGTTTGTTTTCCTGATTGACAAAATTCAGGTTCGCGCGGCCGTATTCACGGCTGGATGAAGGCTGAACATCACCGCCGGAATGCTGGGCGATGTACTGGGCTCCATAGCAAACAGCCAATACAGGATATTTATTATGGTATTTAGCAAAGTCAATCTGCGGTGCATCATCCTGGCGAACGGAAAACGGGCTACCCGAAAAGATAACACCTTTTACATCTTCAGTAATTTCAGGAAGATTATTGAATGGATATATTTCACAGTAAATATTTAGTTCGCGAACTCTCCGGGCGATGAGCTGTGTAAACTGCGAACCAAAATCGACGATAATGATTTTTTCTAGCATCTGCAAAGCTACCAATTAGATATGAGATTTCAGACGGGTGAGGTGAGATTTTTAGCATGAAAGTTTAGGCTTTAAGCAGAGCACACAGCGTTTGGGCTTTTGACAACAATCGTATGTCGTTTGGGCATCGACGGGACAAATTCAAGCTATAAACTAAAGCGCGATCAAACCAACGAAACTTAGGATTCCATTAATTTCACTTCTACCCCGAACTTCCGGAGAAAATCTACCCCTTCATCACTGGGTAAACCTTTATAAGCGGCATAAGATTTAGAATAATAAACCAGTTTAATTCCCGATGATAAGATTAACCTGGCGCAGGCGATGCAGGGAGATAAGGTGGTATACAAAGTACACCCCTCTATTTTAGAACCGTTTTTTGAGGCATAAAGAATGGCATTTTCTTCGGCATGCAAAGCCAGCGAGCAACTGCCTTTGCTGTCTCTTGCACAACCATGTTCCGGCCATTCCTCATCACAATTGTGCGTTCCGGCAGGTGGCCCGTTGTAGCCTATGGAAATGATCCGGGTATCTTTGGTTAAAACCGCACCTACATGGGCACGAACGCAATGCGAACGGGCAGCCAGATCGGTAGCCAGGTTCATGAATATGGTGTCGAAGCTTGGTTTGTCAGTCATGTAAAAATTAAAAAGCCACAGGAAATTTATCCCTGTGGCTGCAAAAATACTTTATTAAAATTAATGTCCACCTTCGGCTGTAATATTTTCAACGTCAATACCTTGTTTTTTAAGTTCACCGCTTACTTTCCATGCAAAGAAAATCAGGTAGGCAAAACCAATTACCGGAATGATGTATGAATGATGGATTCCGGCACTATCAGCCAGTTCTCCCTGAATCGGAGGAATAATTGATCCACCCAGAATCATCATAATTAAAAATGATGAACCCTGAGAGGTATATTTACCCAAACCTGTAATGGCTAGTGAGAATATGGATGGCCACATGATGGAGCAACATAAACCGCCACTTACAAAAGCAAAAATAGCCACATGACCAGTGGTTAATAATCCGATAATCATTGCTACGGCACCAAGCGTACCGAAGATGGCCAGTGTTTTAGCAGGTTTTTCCTGGCCAATAAATACCGCAGCAACCATAATGGCAACACATACGGCATAAACATACAAGTTACCTACATCTGTACCTGTTGCATGGTTAACCCCTAAAATAATGGCAAATGCCACAAATGGAACAATGACAGTTAAAATCTTTTTGGTTGTTTTACTTAAATTAAATGCACCTACAGCACCAGCCCATCTTCCAATCATCATACTGCCCCAATACAAGGAAATGTAGGGTTTAATATCGGCATCATCCAATCCTCCAAAATCCGGTAGTTTAAGCAAGGCACCCAGATTACTTTGGATGGTTACCTCTGTACCCACATACATAAAGATGGCCAGCATACCCAAAACCAGTTGCGGATATTGCATCGCACCCCAGCTTGCAGCATTATCTTTTTTAGTGAAATATCCGAATAATAAAGCACCCAGAATAATAACCAGTGAAGAGTATACAAAGATAGAAGCACTGATGCCTGTCAGTTTAGCCAGTGGACTTGCTGCAGCCACCATCAGGAAACCAACAATCATCACCACCAACGGACCAGTAGGTTTACTGCTGGCTTCAATCTTTTCTGTACTGGTTACATCAGGAAGTTTAGAAATGGCAAAAAATATGGCTACTGCCAGAAACAATCCACCCAGGATATAATATAAGTTGTTAATTGATGAAATTTCAACGGCTTTTGCTACGGCATCGTTCGCTGTACCAAAAAGTACCACACTAACAATAACAGGTCCCATTAAACCACCGAAGTTATTGATTCCTCCTGCCAGGTTTAAACGGTGTGCACCACTTTCAGGCTCACCTAAAGCCACCACAAATGGGTTTGCTGCTGTTTGCTGTAAGGAAAAACCCAGTGCAATCACAAAGAAGGAAAATAAGATGAATAAAAAAGAACCGGAATGTACGGCAGGTATCATTAAGAATGCCCCTCCTGCAGAAATAATTAGGCCGGCAATAATTCCTTTTTTGTAACCAATTTTGTTGAGGATATCAACTTTTGTGGCTTGAGATGCAAAATACAAGATTAATGAGCCAATAAAATAGCCACCATAGAAGGTGAAATCAATAAGTTGAGATTCAAATTGCGTTAATTTAAAATGAGTTTTACAAAAGGGAATGAAGATACCGTTTGACGCGGCAACAAAGCCCCAAAAAAAGAATACAGTGATAATTGTGTATAATGCTGTACCATAATTTTTTGTTGTTTCTTTTGACATTTCGATTTAAATTGTTTTAGTTTTAATGGGGCTAAACTTAGCTAAAAAAAAATAAAATCCGTTAATTTTTGTGCGGCAGACCTAACAAAAATAAATGTTACATGTTTAGGTATAAAATTGCATATTCGCATATTATAAACAATACAATACATGTTTGAAGCCATATTATTAGGTATTGGGGCAGGGATTATATCATCGTTTCTAACAGGTCCGGTATTTTTTGCAATGATTAAAACCAGTATAGAAAGAGGCTTTATGGCAGGTTTTTCTCTGGCTGTTGGGGTAATAATTAGTGACGTTATATTAATTGCGATCGTTCTTTTTGGCAGCCAGTTTTTTGACTATAAAGCAGACTTTGATAAATATGTAGGTGCCATAGGCGGCGTATTTTTACTCGCCGTAGGGATTTATTACCTGGTTTCTAAAATCAAGGTTCATTACGACAGTTCAGCACTTCAGAAAGTCAGTAAAAGAAGTTATGTATTAAAGGGATTTTTGATGTGCATCCTTACGCCTTCTACACTCATGTTCTGGATCATCGTAAGTGGTATCATCTCGGTTAAACTCAATAATATGCTGAATGAGAAACTGTTTTGTTTTTTTATTGCCATGGCTACCCAGCTCAGCATCGATGCAACCAAAAGTTTTTATTCCAGTAAACTTCGTTATAAAATTAAGGAAGACGCCTTAAAAACGCTGAATAAAATTGCAGGTGTAATTATTATATTCTTTGCCTTCTGGCTGATATATAAAACTTATATCCAGTTTTACGCTTAGTATTTAATCTTGCTGTAAGGGCACGAAGAATCGTCTTTGCGAAGCCAATTTTTCATTCGCTGAATCCATTACTCAGCAAGAATAACTCCTCTATTAGGCAAGTTCAACCAGACAGCCCCAATACATTCACAAAAATGGCCCATATTTTCATATGAGCCATCCAATATTATATTTTAATCTTCGCTTAGTAAGCCCTTTGATTATTTCCTTCCTTCCAGTTGATGAAGGCTTTATTTACAACTTTATTTCCACCAGGCGTTGGGTAATTACCGGAGAAATACCAATCACCTTTATTTTTTGGACAAGCTTCATGAAGGTTCTCCAGGCTCTGGTAAATCACCTCTACTTCTGCAACAGTACCTTTAGGCGTAATGATCTGTGCGATTTTAGCTGAAATTTCCTCTGGTGTAAATGGTTTGTAAATCTCTTTTACGTGATTTACAATTTCCTCTTTTGGCAACAATAGCGATGCTTTGCATTTGGCATAAACATCCTCAATCACCTGCCACATACCACGTTCAGTAAGCAACTGGATCGCCGCATCAAAAGCGACGAATTGTCCCATTCTGCTCATATCAATACCGTAACAATCCGGGTAACGAATTTGCGGTGCAGAAGAAACAATGATGATTTTTTTCGGATGTAAACGGTCTACAATTTTGATGATACTCTGTTTCAGTGTAGTACCACGCACGATAGAATCATCTAATGCAACCAAAGTATCCTGATGATTATTGATAATACCATAGGTGGTATCATAAACGTGTGCAACCATCTCGCTTCGATCAGCATCTTGCGTAATGAATGTTCTGAGCTTTACATCTTTTACGGCAAGCTTCTCTACCCTTGGGGCCAGCGACAATAAAGCCTCCAGCTCTTCGTCTGATAACTCTTGTTTCTGATGTAAAAGGATATCCTTTTGATGCCTGCGAACATATTGCTGCACACCATCAACCATTCCAAAGAAAGCCACTTCAGCAGTATTCGGAATAAATGAAAACACCGTATTTTTTAAATCGTAATTAACAGCCTGAAGGATTTTATCACTTAGTAAACGACCTAATTGCTTACGTTCGCGGTAAATCTCTACATCACTTCCTTTAGAAAAATAAATCCGTTCAAAAGAACATGAAAGTCTTTCAGTAGGTTCCCGGAATTGCTGCATGCTTACCTCGCCATTTTTCTTGATGATTAATGCATGCCCCGGATCGATCTCCTTAACGTCTTTAAACTGAATATTAAATGCGGTTTGTAAAGCTGGTCTTTCTGACGCTGCAACCACGATTTCATCATCATAATAATAGTAGGCGGGACGAATTCCAGCCGGATCACGCATAATAAACGAATCGCCGTTACCCACCATTCCACAGATAGAATAACCACCATCCCAGGTTTTAGCCGAGCGGCGAAGAATATTCGCAATGTCTAGGTGGTCGGAAATTTTGTGTGTAATGGCTACGTTATCGTGCCCTTCTTTTTTGTACTGATCAAAAAGTTCCTGGTTTTCATCATCTAAAAAGTGTCCGATTTTTTCTAACACGGTAACCGTATCTGCTTTTTCTTTAGGATGTTGTCCTAACTCGTATAATTGCTCTAACAATTCATCAACATTGGTCATGTTGAAGTTACCGGCAATGACCAGGTTACGGGTCATCCAGTTGTTTTGCCTTAAGAAAGGGTGGCAATTTTCGATGCTATTTTTACCATGCGTACCATAACGCAAATGGCCCATTAACACTTCACCGATAAAGCTTACGTTGTCTTTGAGCCATTCTGTATCCTGCATTAATTCAGGCGTATTTTCCTGAATATCGACAAATTTGTTCTGGACATATTCGAAGATATCCGCTACTGCATTCGAAGCCATGCTCCGGTATCGGCTGATGTACCTGCTACCTGGTTTCATATCCAGCTTAATGGTAGCGATACCTGCGCCATCCTGGCCCCGGTTATGCTGTTTTTCCATTAAAAGGTATAATTTGTTAAGGCCGTAAAGTGCTGTACCGTACTTTTGCTGGTAGTAAGAAAGTGGTTTTAACAGGCGAATAAAAGCGATTCCGCATTCGTGTTTTATCTGATCACTCATTGTGTGGGTTTGAAGGCGCAAAGTTATCCTTTTAAACAATCACAACCTAAATAAAAAGTATTTCTTTTGTCAGTAAGAAGTTAATTCGGATTACAGACGCACCATTTAAGTATTTTTATATCAATGCTAAGATATGGATGATAGAATGAACATGTACAACATGGCGAAGCCTGTGTAACGTGTTAAGCCAGAACAGGTGATAATTGGCTCTTACCTAAAAATGATAAATTATTAAATGACTTATGTTAAGCAATGCTGATAAAGATGCAGTCGTTTCATTTTTAGCTGCATGAACCTCCTGATCCAATACACCTACCCCTTTAACCAAGTTAACGCTCACGCCATTTTCTCTGATTTCAACGCTTCTCCAAAGAAAACCGAAGCATGTTCATCAAAGGCTGAAGGATCTCCGCTGGTGTAAAAAGATTTCTTTCCGGCTCTTGCTAGTTTTGCCTCAATCTCCGGATGTCTTTCCAAATAATCAACTAAACTATTAGCAACAATTTCTCCTTGCGTTAAAATGTTTATGGTTTCCGGCAATGTATTTTTCAGTTTTGGCAACAACAAGGGATAGTGTGTGCAAGCCAGTAAAACACAATCAATACCGGCAGATTGTGCCATTAGCAGCCGGCAATATTCCTGGACAAAAAAATCAGCACCTGTTTGCAAATGCTCATTGTTTTCAATTAATGGCACCCACATCGGGCAGCTTTGCTGAAACACTTTAATATCGGGAAAGAACTTATTAATTTCCAACAGATAGGATTGCGAGTTAACCGTTCCGCGGGTTCCCATTACGCCTACCTGTTTGTGCTGCGTGAATTGGTCAATTACTTCTGCTGTCGGCCTGATTACCCCTAAAACCCTTCTATCCGGGTACTTTGCCGGCAAGTCTTTCTGTTGTATCGTCCTGAGTGCTTTCGCAGAAGCGGTATTACAAGCCAGAATCACCAGTTGGCAGCCCCGGGCAAAAAGCCATTCCACACATTCTAAAGTATATTTGTAAATGGTATCAAAAGAATGGTCTCCATAAGGAGAGCGGGCATTATCACCCAGATAGATGTAATCATATTCCGGCAACTGATCTGCTATAGATCTGAATACGGTTAATCCGCCATAACCAGAATCGAAAATACCTATGGGTGATGTTTGCATTGCTTCGGCAAGTTAAATATTGAAATGTGGTAAAGTTAACTGAAAATTGGTTAAAATGCTGAGAAGGTTTAGCACCGCGTGAATAGCATCTCCTTAGTCTTTTAACTTTGCAACATTAAAATGCTTCAAGTACAAAAAAAGCGAAACTAAGTTAAACTTAATTCCGCTTGTATTTTTAAATCATGAAGGAAATGCTCAGTTCCTAATGCTTTACTCAGTACTATTTCTTAGGCGCAGGTGCTTTAGTAGCAGTAGCTGAAATACCTAACTTAGTTTTAACTGAAGCAGTGATATCATCGCCACCTTCCCAGAAAACAAGGTTATTACCACCCTGACCATTTGCAATGTCAAAAACATAAGCTAAACCTTTTTCTTTAGCTACAGCAGAAATGGCTGTTGCAACTTTAGCCTGGATAGGCTGGAACAATTCACCTTGTTTAGCACCGATATCCTGTGACGCTTTTGTACGTGCATCAGTAATGCGTTTTTCTAAATCCTGTAATTCCTGTCCCATCGTTTGTAATTGCTTACCTACGGCTTCCTTATTTGCCTCACTTAAGGTTTTTTCTAAGCTCTGGGCACTGGTCATTTTTGTCTGATATTCTTTGATCATCGCATCAATATCAGTTTGTTTTTGTTTGCCTAATGTTTCTAAAGTAGTTTGAGCCGCTTTAGCTTCGGGAAGGTTTGCAAAAACCTCTTCTGAATTAATGTGACCTAATTTTTGTTGCGCACTTGCCATATTCACTGTAAACACTAATCCTGCTGCTACAAAGAATACGTTAATTAACTTTCTCATCTTTCTATTTTACTTTTTTTATTTTTTCTAATTGTTTCTCAGAATTCAAGGGGCGAATATACTAATTATTTGCACTTCCTGGTTTGTAACCTAATTTTACAACAACATCATTACTAAGATCGTAGCTGCTGCTGGCATAAATCATCATGGTAGCTTCACTGCTCTTGTCAAAAATGAAATCGAGATATTTTGCTTTTGCAATTTGTTTAATGGCATCAGCTACCTTATCCTGTATAGGTTTCAGTAATTTTGCCCGGCTTTGGAAAAGTTCGCCATCCGGTCCGAATTTCTGACGCTGAAATTCCTTTGCCTGTTTTTCCTTTTCGATAATTTCATTTTCGCGGCGCTTGCGCATATCGTCAGTAAGTAAAACCTGGTCTGCCTGATAAGCCTTATACATCCGGTCAATTTCAGAAAAATTTTGATCAACCTGTTGCTGCCATTGTTTGGATGCCACTTCCAGTTGGCTTAATGCAGATTTATACTCAGGCATTTGCTTTAAAATGTATTCTGTATCTACATATGCAAACTTCTGTGCAAAGGCACCAAAAGATGTGCAAAGTAAAAATGCGACTAAAAGATATTTTTTCATTGTGTGTAAATTTGTTTTCAAAGGTAAGTGAAGCAACTATGATTTCAAAAGCCAATAAATTTATATGAACTCATCACCCTTTTCTTATTAGCTAAAGATTTTATTTAATCAGTTTAAGTTCTATTTAAACCCCGACTGACTTATTTATTACCTGAAACATAATCAGTACAAAGATACTATGAAATAATAAAAGCCCAAGTAAACTTGAGCTTTTAACCTTTTTTAACAAAAAATTTATTCAGGATAACCTATTAGAAGTTTTTAATAAAACTTTCCTGAGGATTTTGTGGAGCTTTTCTCCATTCATATGTTGCGTTAAGAGTGTTTATAACTGGTGTGATACCAGATGAACCATCGGAAAAAGTATTTCTACATTCAGAAATTAGACTTTGACCACCTGTATCAAAACTTCTTGTAAAAATTCCGTAGTGAGTAATAGTATAACTTCCATAAATTCTTGAATAATACATAGGATCTTCTCTCCAACTCCTACTTCCAAAAGCACCACCTTTTCTGTATGCTTCACCTATTAAAGATACCCCACATGAAGAACTAAATGTATAGTTTTCTGCCCAAGCAAATATTTTCACTCTTTCTGGTCTGCCATTGTCGTATTCATTAGAATAATTTACTTGTGTACCACCACTTAGTACAGCTAAAGTACCAGGTTTTTTTAATCCACTTGATAACGACATTACACTCAAGTTTCTACCGTCAGACTTTACATTTAAGGATCCACTAACAATAATTTTTTCTATTACTTTTGAAGTATCAGTTCTAACTGTAGAGTTTTGTCCATTTGCTTTTAAATCTTTATAAACATCAAAATCAGCATTTTTGATGGTATATTCTCTATCTGCAAAAATAAAATAAATTTTATCACCAATATTTATTGCACCATCCTTATTTAATAATCTTCTAATTACAGGATCTTTAACATCGGCAATCCTATTTTCATTTAGCGTATCTTTTGCTAAGGATTGATAATTTAAGGAAGATAATTCTGCATCTACATCCTTCAATGAAATAGCATTGTAATGCTTTATCACTGTGTTAAAGTTTTCTTGAGATTTAAAAGATAGCATCCCATTTTTAACTAAAGTTTCCGATTCAATAGAATTGTCAGATAAACTTTGCTTTGAATCTTTTTTACAGGATGCTATCGTACCTAATAACATGCCTGACATAATGAAGCTAAGGACTGTGTTTTTTGTTTTTCTTGTCATAAAAATCTTTTTAAATTTATTACACAATTATACAAATAATAATACAAAATAAATAAAATAAATGATTACAATTAAAAATACATAAAACACTTTATTTTGAATTATAAATAATACAAAATAAAGCATTAAAACAAATGTAATTTTCCCAAGAACAACTATATCTTTAATTATAAAAGTCGATTTTAAGTGGAGGTATCGAAAATTATAAATAAAAAAAAGGGATATACTATTGCATATCCCTTCTTTCAAATGAAAAATCTATATTTTAAAAACCACCCAATTGTTGAGCAATACTAAATGTAAAATTCTGACGTCCAAAATTACCATCTCTACTATTGATAATTTTATCAAATCCATGACCATAGTCAATTCCTAATAACCCAAATATTGGTAAGAAAATTCTGGCACCAATACCTGCAGATCTTCTTACGTTAAACGGATTGAAATCACCAAACCTGTTCCAGGTATTACCACCCTCTGCGAAAGCCAGTACGAAAGCGGTTGCCTGCTGACTTGAAATAACAGGATAACGAAGTTCTAAAACATATTTAGTGTAAATCGGACTTCCGGAAGTTTGAGCCGTATTTATAGCATTAGGATTTATATCTACCGGCACTACAGCATTGTTTGCATAACCACGCATGGCAATAATTTCAGAACCTTGTAAGAAATCAAATCCCTGCATACCATCACCACCCAATTTAAAACGCTCGAATGCTGATTGACCAACTGCTTTATTATATTGACCTAAGAAACCAAACTGTGCCTGTGCTTTAACAACCAAGTTTCCGGCAATACGCTGATACCATTGAGAGTCAAATTTCCACTTGTGGTATTCCGTAAAACGGTATTTATCTTTATCAGATGCGGTAGCATAATTCGTTTTGTTAAATAATGAATACGGAGGTGTTGCCTGAATGGTAAATCGAATAAAAGATCCTGATTTCGGGAAAATTGGTGAATCTCTCGAATCACGGCTAATTTCCTGAGACAAATTAATATTATAAGATGTTCCTGTTGAGAATAAAAAACCTGTATAGTTATTTAAAATATATTGCTGCAAGCTCACTGCATGACTCAATTGGAAATAGTTATCCGGCCAGTTTAATCTTCTACCTAAACTTACGGTTACTCCATTTAAACGAATACGTCTATCTAAAGGACTACTTTCTGTTGCTGAACTATATGGAACATATTGCAATGAGGTAAATGCACTTACACCAAAACTTACCGGTTTCTCGCCACCGAACCAGGGTTGAGAGAATGAGAAACTATAAGACTGGTAATACTTACCATTGGTTTGTCCACGTAAGCTTAATTTCTGTCCATCACCTTTTGGCAAAGGTTTATAGGCTTTTAAATTAAATAAGTTTCTTAAAGAGAAGTTGTTAAAGGTTAAGCCCAATGTACCGATGATCCGGCCACCACCAAAACCACCTGACAACTCAATCTGATCTGAAGGTTTTTCTTCCACTGCATATTCAATATCTACTGTACCATCTGCCGGGTTAGGGCGAGGTGTAGGTACCGTTTTAGATTCGTCAAAGTTGCCCAACTGTCCAATCTCACGAATAGTACGAATTAAATCACTCTTATTAAATTTCTGCCCGGGTTTGGTACGGATTTCCCGCAAAACCACTTTATCATTGGTGATGGTATTCCCCTTTAAGGTAATTCTGTTGTTTACATATTGAGGACCTTCATACATGCGCATTTCCACATCTACGGTATCGCCATAAATTTTGGTTTGTACCGGATCGATGTTGAATGTCAGGTATCCATTATCAGTATACATACTGTTGATATCTCCGCCGTTTTCGCCACCACCGTTCAGTTTTTTATTTAGTCGTTCCTCACTAAAAACGTCACCTTTCTCAATGGTTAATACTTTACTTAAAATACTGTCAGGATAAATGGCATTACCTGCCCAGGTAATATTTCCGAAGTAATATTTCTTGCCTTCGTAAATATCCATCTTAATGTTAACCTTCTTTTTATTGTGTTGATAAATGCTATCTTTCAAAAGGGTTGCATCACGGTAACCTTTCTCCTGCAATTTCGCGATCATCTTCACTTTATTCTCTTCATATTTCTCTTTAGAAAATTTTCCTGAACCCCAGAAACGCCACCAGGCAAATTGCTTAGGGTTCTTTAAAAATTTTCTCAGCTTGGCTTCCTTAAAATCTTTATTTCCGGTAAAGTAAATGCGCTGTACTTTAACCCGGCTTCCTTTATTGATATTAGCCTCTAAAACAACACTGTTTTCGGCATTAGGATCTTTACGGGTTTTATAATCAATGGCGGTAAAAAAGTAGCCCTTATCCAGCATATACTTTTTAATGATCGTTGAGGTGGTGTTATATAAGTTATCATTAACGATTTTACCTGTTTTATCATTTAACTTTTCCTGAATGGCTGTTCTTTGAGATTTGCTGATGCCCTTTAAATCAATGGAACTTAAGCGGGGACGTTCCACTACTTCGATTTCAAAATAAACAGAGTCCTGAACAAACTTCTCAATATTAATCTTCACATCATCAAACAATCCCTGTGCCCAAAGCGTTTTAATTGCATCGGAGGTTGCCTCACCCGGAAGCACCACCTTATCGCCTTTTGTTAATTTGGATAGCGTAATCAAAACATCTTTATCCAAATACTGCGTACCTGTTACGGTTGTACCGCCGATAATGTATTCTTTGGGACTGAAATAATCGAGATCCAAGCCTCCAACCTTCAAAGATGGGGTTACCGGTGCCTGACCTTGCGGACGTATTTGAGCAAATGCCGGAGCGGCTAAAACTAGTAGGATTAAAACTTGAAATATTCTTTTCATTAAAATAATTTGTTCAGTAATGGCCACGAAGGTACACGTTTTATAAAGTAAATCACTTTATTTAGTTTCGCTTTTGATGGTTACATTTATCGTATAAAAGTGGCGCTAAGTTAGTTTAAACGCTTGTTAAAAAGTGTTAAAAGAAAAATTAGTTTAATTGTTCACTAATTTTGCCGAAGCGGCGCTCGCGTTTTTGATAGTCTACTATCGCTTCAAAAAGATCTTCACGTCTGAAATCAGGCCAGAGCACATCGGTAAAGTAAAACTCCGTGTAAGCCATTTGCCAAAGTAAATAATTACTGATGCGGTGTTCTCCGCTGGTCCTGATCATTAATTCGGGATCAGGCATATTAACCGTAGTTAACTTTGAGGAGAATAAATTTTCATCAATATCCTCAATAGAAATGGTATTGTTTTTCACAGCCTCAGCAATTTGTTTGGCCGCATCCAAAATCTCCCATTTTGCGCTGTAACTTAACGCAAGTGTTAAAGTACATTTCTGATTATGCGCAGTTTTAGCCATGGCTTCATGCAAATCATTAATGCATTGTTGCGGCAATGATGAAATGTTACCAATGGCGTTTAACCTAATATTGTTCTTATTCAGTGTTTCAGTTTCGTTGTTGATGGTAGAAATCAGGATTTGCATTAATGCATCAACCTCTTCCTTTGGCCTGTTCCAGTTTTCTGTAGAAAAAGCATAGAGCGTTAAGTATTCAATACCTACATCTACGCAACCTTCTACAATATCTTTTACAGAAAGTACCCCCTGCTCGTGACCAAACACGCGTACTTTACCCTGGCCTTTTGCCCATCTTCCATTACCATCCATGATCACGGCAATGTGCTTTGGCAGGCGGCTATAGTCTATTTGTTCTTTAAATCCCATTAATTATGTCAAAATCAGCTTAAAACGAATAGCATTTTGAGGATACAAAGGTAAAAGATATGCCAACACTAACAAATAGATAAGTATCCCTTTTTCTAAAATCTCCTCTTTGGGTACCTGGAATTCCAATCTGACCGATAGATGGATCAGATAAATTTAAACCAGGACTTCCTACTCTGGTATTGTTTTGAAGTTCTAAACTTGGATATTTTCCGCTCACATCATCAATATAATCCGTCATAGGTGTTCTGTACCCGATTTCTGAAAAAATACTCCAGGTATCTTTATAATTGTATCTTAAGCCTACACCATATGGAATAGTGAGGGCAATATTACTGTAGGCATTTTCCTGTCCTTCAGTAGCCATCCGATCCAAGCGGTATTTTTCTCCGCCATACTTGATTGTAGGTTTGAACATCACTACACCGGCACCTGCAAAAATATAAGGTGAAAACAACCTGTTGCCACCGCCCAGTTTAAAATTAAATAAGTTAAAATCTAAGATGGCGCTTAATTCATTTAAACTTGTTTTGAAACTTAGATTTCTCTCCCTAAACTGTGCATTATCAGATTCTGAATCTTTGGCCTGAATCTGCCCGTAGCTATAATTCAAACGCACCCCTAAATATGAATTGAAATTTTTCTTTCCGAATATTCCTGCAGAAAGACCACTGATTTTAAGGGGATTATTCTGATTTAAATCACCCATGTAGCCTGCACCTCCTGCCATAACGCCCAGTTCCCAGTTTCCTCCCTCCTGCCCACGTGACACCTGCGTGCTGAAAGCAAAAAAAAGAAAAATCAAAAGGAGTTTGTTTGGCGTCATATTTAATAGTTACGGGTATCAATTCCCCATAATAATTTATTTCTTAACGTATTCAGGTAAGTCTCATTATGAAGCCGGATCAGATTCAGGCAAAAATCTGCCTTTTTAATGGAAATTTTAACAGATCGTTCTACCGTAACGGTTCTGCTGTCGCAGGAAACCAGAAACTTGGATTCACGTGCTTCTACTTCAAAAGATAATTTATGGGCATCAGGCAGCACCACCGGCCTTACATTCAGGTTATGTGGCGCAATTGGAGTTACCACAAAATTTCTGGAATCCGGATAAATGATCGGTCCGCCACAGCTTAGTGAATAGGCGGTAGAACCCGTAGGTGTAGCAATAATTAACCCGTCAGCCCAATAAGAATTGATAAATTCATCATTCATGGAAGCATGAATAATCATCATGGCAGAATTATCACGGCGGTGAATGGTAATATCGTTCAGCGCAAAATTTTCTTCGCCAAACAATTTATTATCTGATTCTAAAACCAGCAGTGAGCGGCAATCTAAGCTGTATTCTCCATGAATGACAGCTTTTAGTGCAGATTCGATTTCATTTTTATTGATGCTGGCGAGAAAACCCAACCTCCCGAAATTAATTCCAATCACCGGGATGTTGGAATTTCTGATCAAGGAAAGTGTATCCAGCAATGTGCCGTCGCCACCTAAACTGATTAAGATATCAGCCCGTTCTTTAAGCTCTGCATGGTTATGAAAAATAACGGTGTTTTTCGGTAAATTAATCTTACCATGAAGCGATGTTTTAAATTTGGAATATAACACCGGCTGAACATCATAGTTAGCCAAATGATTAAAAACCTCCTGAACATAGGGCAAAACTGTATCATTAAAGTCTCTCCCGTAAATGGCTATCCTCATCATTGGTTTTTAAACATTTAAATAGTTCATGAAAGAATCAAACCGTTCCTGAGATCCATCATCAACCTGGGTGTTGTTATATACTTCCTTTACCTGATAATCGTAGCGTTCAAAAGCGGCTACTAAAGAAGTAAGTTCTGTTTTATTGATTTTTAAAGTTATTTCAAGGCGTGTAGAATCCGCAAAGGAGTTAACATAAGAAGATAAAATCTGGGCATTGTCTGCCTCTACAATCTGAGCAATATGCGCCAGAGAATTGTCTCGGTTACCAATTTCCAGGACGATTATTCCGCCGGGTTCATTTACGGCATATTGACCGGCCACAGCATCTACCATCTCATGAATGGAAATTAAACCCAGGTAATTTTTTTGCTGATCAACCACCGGAACCGCGCTGATGTGCAACTGGCTGAGTAACCTGATCACATCGTAAGTATGCGTATCACTAAGGACAAAAATACTGAGCAAATGAACCGATGCATCATTTAAAGAAGTATCATGATCATGAATATTAAGTAAATCATCCTCCGAAACCAACCCCACAAGCACACCATCATGTACTACCGGCAAGTGCTTTAATTTAAAATCGTTTAAGCGATCTAAAGCCTTTTGCACCGAGTCGTCGATGTTCAGTGTCGGGATGTCATTCGATATGATTTCTTCAGCAAACATTATTTAAGTAATATCCTGTCTAAGAATTTTTCTAAGTAATTGTTAAATATTTCGGGTTGCTCCATCATGGGTGCATGGCCACATTGATCTACCCAGTTAAGTTCCGAGTTTGGCAATAATTCATGAAATTCCTTTGCCACTTCCGGGGGGGTAACCTTATCATTTTTACCCCAGATTAAGGAAACCGGAATGGTAATTTTTGATAATTCCTTCGCCATATTATGGCGGATAGCTGATTTTGCCATCGTTAAAATCCGGATCACCCTTGATCTGTCGTTAACTGTTTTAAACACATCATCAACAAGTTCTTTGGTGGCCGTAGCCGGATCGTAGAAGGTAAACTCTACTTTCTCCTTAATGTAATCATAGCTTTCACGGCGTGGAAAAGAACCGCCAAAAGCATTTTCGTACAAACCTGAACTTCCCGTCAGCACTAATGCCTTTACAAATTCCTGATGTGCAACGGTAAACACCAGGCCTACATGTCCACCCAGCGAATTGCCGACCAGCACTACCTGATTTAATGATTTAAATTTTAAAAAACGGTGAACGTACCTCGACAGGGCTTTAACGCCCAAGGTTAAAATGGGCAGGTCATATATCGGAAGAATGGGAATAATGACATGATAGCGGTCTTTAAATCTTTCTATCACCAATTCCCAGTTGCTCAGTTCACCCATCAGGCCGTGTAGCAATACCAGTGTCTGGCCTTTTCCAGCTTCAATATATTTAAATCCTTCTTCTTCTATTACCTGGTATGTCATATGTATTTTAGATGGTATTGTGCACTAAGTTAGTAGAGTAAAATTAAATTTCCGCATTTCTATGCCATTTTTCTGAAATAAAACAGAAAACGGTACAAAAACACGGTTATTGAAGCGGAAAGCGACTTCGATTGGCGTTTACGAACTTTCTACCTTTAAATCTTTTGTCCTTAAGCCAGTTTTTCTTTAACAATTTCAGCGATTAGTTTCCCATCTGCTTTACCGGCAAGTGCCTGGTTAGCCGGCCCCATTACCTTACCCATATCTTTAACTGATGTTGCGCCAGATTGTTTGATTACTTCATCAATAATCACTGCAACCTCTTCCCTGCTTAACTGCTTTGGCAAAAACTGGCTAATCACTGCAATTTCTTCTTCTTCCACCTGATATAAATCGGCTCTGTTCTGTGATTTATAAATATCAGCAGATTCACGGCGCTGTTTAATCAGTTTCTGAAGAATTTTTAATTCAGCTTCTTCTGTCATATCCTCTGAAGATCCTTTCTCTGTTCTGGCCAAAAGTAAAGCCGCTTTTATTGCCCTTAAGCCTCTTAGCTGTGCCTGATCTTTAGCCAGCATGGCTTTCTTCATTTCCTGATTTATAGTGTCTGATATCATATTTTATTTTTTTAAAGGTAAGGTGATTATCTGGCAAGTTGTGCTATCTCAAATCCCCGACTATCCATTCTTTCTATCTATAATCGTAGCCGTGGCCTGAACCGTTGGCATAATTAACATATCATTAATATTTACATGTTTTGGCCGGCTCACTACATACCAAATGGCATCAGCGATATCATCGGCAACAAGCGGCTCCAGGTTTTCATAAACCTTCTTTGCCCGGTCTTCATCTCCTTTAAAACGCACTACAGAAAATTCAGTTTCGACCATACCCGGATTAATTTCAGTTACTTTAATACCATGAGGTAAAAGATCTATCCGCATGCCTTTACTTAACGCATCAACAGCATGTTTGGTAGCACAATAAACATTTCCATTTGGATATACCTCTTTGCCGGCAATTGAACCAATATTGACAATATGACCAGCATGTTGAGGTATCATCCAGTTAGATACTATTTTTGTAACGTACAATAATCCTTTTACATTGGTATCAATCATGGTATCCCAATCACCGGTACTGCCCTGGTCAATCGGGTCTAAACCCTGACTCAAACCAGCGTTGTTAATCAGGATGTCTACTTTTTTCCAGTCGGCAGGTAATGCTTCCAGCGCAGCGGATAAATGCGCTTTATCTCTGACATCTGCCAAAACCTGCTTAATTTCTATTCCGTATTGGTTGTTAAGTTGTTTTGCAACTTTCGCCAGACGATCTTCACGGCGGGCCAGTAGAATTAACTGATAACCTTGCTGAGCGAATGTACGTGCGCAAGCCTCGCCAATGCCAGATGTTGCGCCTGTAATTAAAACAATTTTAGACATGTTTGTGATTTTTTAAGTCATGATAAACCCCCGACCCAAAACTAAGGCTGATGATTTACCTCCGCTGGCAAAGGTAAGTTTTTTTGAATTGTACGGCTATTGAAAAATTAAACTGAACGTTAATTGACGCAATTTCAACTTATCTATCGGATTGGCAAATGCCGTATTATCATGTTGAAGGATATCATTCGTAGAATACGATAATTTAATTTCCGGAGACATTTTAAAATATTCGAAATACAAATCGAAGCCAATTCCAGTTTCGTAAGAGAGGTAATTGCGCTGATTTTTCAACAATTTATTGATGGCCGCTTCACCTTCATCTAAAGTTTTTTTCTTTGATGCAATATCAATAGAATACTTTGCGCCACCTAACCAGTAAGCACGAAAGTTATTTAGGCGGTTTGATTTCACTTTTATTCCGAGTGGAAATTCAAACATGGTCGCCTGTACTTTCTTATCTACCTGGGTTTCAAAATTTTTCATTTGTCCATTTCCTATAGGAATTGATTCCTTTGGTTCATATTCATAGCTCACGATACGGTCGCTAAAAATTAAGGAAGGTGTTGCTCTAAGATCAAAGTTTTCAGAAATGTTTCTATTGATCACAAAACCTAATCCGAAGCCCTGAGCAGGTTTACTGGAAATGGCATTGAGTTGGCTTGTTACAGGTAAACCTGTGGTGGAGTCATACGAGACGCCAAAAGAATCCGGCAACTCATAAAATGGTGATTTCCAGTTTTCCTTTTTAAGAATTTTATATTCAGCAGAAATATATTGAAAGTTAAACCCAAAGCTCCAGTCTTCATTGTCAATGCCTCCACCCCAATTCTGGGCGAATGCCGTACTTGATCCAATAAATAAGGAAAGAATGAGGCTTAATTTTTTTATCATTTAGTTCCGACGTAAATTGAACTTATTCCGAACGTTAAAATCCTTTGTTTGGTATTTTTAAAACCAACTCTTTCCATTAGGGCAGTAAAATCATTACCATCCGGAAAGGCTGCTACAGATTCTGGTAAATAGGTGTAGGCCCTAGCATCTTTTGAAAATAATTTTCCAAAAAATGGTGTAACATGTAAAAAATAAAAATTGTATAGCTGTTTTACCGGAAACGCCCTCGGTTTGGAAAACTCCAGAATGACCATTTTCCCACCTGGTTTTAATACACGATACATATCAGCCAAACCTTTCTCCAGATTTTCGAAGTTCCGCACGCCATAAGCACAGGTAATGGCATCAAAGGTATCTGCTTCAAAATGCAGGCCTTCCGAATCACCAACCTGAACCGAAAATATTTCACTTAAGCTACGT
>NZ_NHOT01000019.1 GCF_002197755.1 Pedobacter sp. AJM
AAAGTATAGTTGCCGTTAAGTGCAAGTGTACCCTGGTTAATGGCATAAGTTCCCACGTTTTCGCCTGGCAAACGGCTTAAACTTCCCGTGAAAGTATCAGTACCCACCAGTGCCGGAGCAAAGGTATAAGTCAGTGCAGGATCAGCATCTCCGTAGGTTTTGCTTTTCGCGGCAGCTGTTACCGTGATCATTTTTTGTGTAATCGTTAAAGCTGTGGAATTGACTGAAGCTTGTACAAAATCATAATTACTGGCACTTAATCCTGTTCCGGTAATTCCATACGAACCAGCAGCTGAATTTGTTGTTGCGGAAGTTGACCAGCTAATTGTACCCGTTGTTGCTGTAGAGATGGTTTCCGAATTTACAAATCCGGTAACTGTTCCTGATAAAGCCGGAACAGCGTCACCATAAACTTTAGATGAAGTATTTGCGGTATATGTTAGTGTTGCTTTAGCAACTGTACTTGATGGTATGCTCACTGTTTGACTGTTTGCACCACTACTGGTTAACACCACGTTTCCTGTAATATTTGTACCAGCTGGCGCATTTGCTTTTAGTCTGACATATACCGTTCCCGATACTGTTCCGGAACTTCCGATGGTAACTGAAGAATTATAGTTCACATTGTCAGCACTCACCTCAAAATTGCTGGTTGAAGAGGGCGTAGCCGTAATACCTGCAGATAAACCTGTACCTGATACGGTTACGCTGGTTGATGTTGATGCAGTTCCATAAGTTGTGCTTAATGCTGATGGAAAAGACCCGGCTGAAGCGGTAATTTGAGATGCCTGAGTGTAGGTAATAGAAAACGGACTTGCTGCCGTATTCCCATTCGTAGCCGCATCCTGGGCTACGTTTGCTGCAACATTAATGTTTACCAAACCGCTCGCTATTGGTGTGGCATTAAAAGTATAAGTCGTTCCGCTTCCTGAAAACCCGCTGATCGTAGCGTTCCCCGGCGTAATATCTCCTGCTACAAAACCCGTTACAGCCTCCGAAAAGGTGACCGTAAACGGAATTGGTGAAGTACTTGTTGAACTGCCTGATGCACCGGCAGTGCTCGTAATCACCACTGATGGACGCTGCGAGTCAACCGTAAAAGTATTCGTATTGCTGTTCGCGCTCACCGAATTTCCACTGCTTTGTGCAGTAGCATAAACCGTATGCGAACCTTCTCCAAGATCAGTCGGCTGAAAGATAGCCCAGTTCCCACCAGATGTGGCCGTTGTGGTATTACTCAAAGCTATACCATCCACATAAATGGTGATGATGGAACCTGCCGGAGCAGTACCGGCATAAGCAGGCTTTGTAGATGTTGTTGTACCGTTATTGGAAGGTATTATCAATACTGGCGCAGCTGTTGCTGGTGCATAGGTAATAGAAAATGCACTGGCTGCGGTGTTGCCATTGCCAGCTGCATCCAGTGCTACATTGGCTGCAATACTAATCGTTACCGCACCATTTGTGGTTGGCGTGGCATTGAAAGTATACGTTGTCCCACTTCCTGAAAAACCACTGATTGTGGTATTTCCTGGAGTAATATCTCCTGCTACAAAACCCGTTACAGTCTCCGAAAAGGTGACCGTAAATGGAATTGGTGAAGTGCTTGTTGAACTGCCTGATGCGCCTGCAGTGCTCGTGATCACCACTGATGGCCTGGTGCTATCAATCGTAAAAGTATTGGTTGTACTGTTAGCACTCACTGCATTACCACTTACCTGGGCAGTTGCATAAACCGTATGCGAACCTTGTGCCAGTGCAGTCGGCTGCGTGAGTGACCAGTTCCCGCCAGTTGCTATTGTGTTACCTAACGATGCTCCATCTACGTAAACCGTAACGGTTGCACCCGCTGTTGCAGTACCAGTATAATTTGGGGCGGTCGTAGTGATTAAACTGCCATTTGAAGGGCTGGCTACTGTTGGTTGTGCGGTGACGGCCTGAGTTGTAAATGACTGATCAGCTCCATAACTGGTACCAATAGTATTAATTGCATAAGCCCTGACATGGTATGTTGTAGCTGGCGAAAGTCCGCTTACTGTTCCAGTAAAGGTGCCCGTTCCAGAGCCTGTTAATGCTTTGGTAGCTGAAGTTGTGGGATTTATTGTTGTAGCATATACCACTCCTCTCTCACTCACAGCTGTTGCGCCAGCCGCTGAAACATTTCCGCCCATTGTTGCGGAGGACGTCGTTATGCTGGTTACAGCATCTGTGGAAACTGTTGGTGAACTTGCAGGTATGGTAAAATTAAGTATACTCCCATTCGATGAGCCTCCAGCATTGCTAGCCTTTACTCTAAAATAATAAGTTGTTCCAGCGGTTAATCCTGTAAGGCCTACACTTGATGATGTATTTCCTGTTCCTGCATTTACAGTACCGCCGGTAGTGGCACTTACTGTCGTAACGCCGCTGCTCAAGGTAGAATTTGTACTATAATCAAAACTAACCGTAGCAGTCCCACCATTATCATTTACAGTTCCATTTAAGGTTGCAGCACCCGCTCCCGTGATGCTTGTTGCTGCATTAGTAGTCGTTATCGGCGGGCCGGTAACAATTCCCAATTGATTAATGGCAGGATCTTGAGTTTCTGTCCCTGAGGTTGAACCACGCACACCATTCAATGAAAGTGCCGTTGAATTGTTAACCACCTGACCGCTTTGCTCATTCAATTTATAATAAAGTACAAGACCAGTTTCTGTACCGGTTAATTCAACAGTTCTATTGGATGAAAGCTGAGCCTGGGTACGTGCAGTATTCCAAACCCGAAAATCATCCATACTGCCATCAAAATAATCCAATGCGCCTGTAACAGTTGAACCATCACTCAGTCCACCGATTTTAAACTGAGTCAAACCAGAGCCACTGTAATTTGGCGTAGCACCGTTCAGTCCTTCTTGATCTGAATTTGAACTTATTAATGAACCATCTACGTAAAAAAGCCAATCGGCACCATTATATACATAGGCGAAATGGTGCCACCCAACAGTTGATAGTCTGTTCCCTAAATCAATCGATTGTGAAAACCCTGCAAAATCAGAACCAATGGATACAATCAAGGTATTTTGATAAAGTCCAAATCCGCCTAATTCAGTTTGCCCTGCAGAACCAGGAACATAAATACTGGTAAACATTAGGTTACTATTAGCCGATGGCCTGGCCCAAAATTCAACGGTAAATTTATTGAGATTAGAGATGTAACTACCTACATCACCTGATGTAACTATACTCTCTTGTGCTCTCGTAAATTTGTATCCTATTTGGGCATAGCCTTTAAGACTACACAAACAAAAAAGGACAGTAATAAAGAGTAAAATTTTCTTCATATCATAAAGTTTAAATACACAGGTAAGGGTTTTGCCATACGGGCAGGGATTGGGCACTTTCTTTAAATGCATCCGTCATATCCGGGAACTGGACATATTGTTCAACAGCCTTGAAAGTCTGATCACATAAATCAGCCTCAAAGATGACCAGGTGATTGTTCCTGGGATCTTCACCATTCAGGTAACGTAATATAGAATCCATTACGTTTGAAAATATATGTTTATAGGGTGCCTCAAATAAAGCGTTGCCCTTATCGTATAAATGGAGATCTCCGGCAAAATAGCAGTTGCTGAATGCCGGATGACTTAAATCACTTTTAATTTCAACAGGAAAAGAAAATGAGATGGTAGGCTTATACGTAATTTCCTGCTGAAACTTTTTAATAAAATCATCAAGCTCCTGTCCGCAAAGTAATACGTGAACATGCGATGGATTTCTGTCTTTAATCTCATCGATCAACGCATCAGCACTGGAAACTCCAGGATTATTTTTTAAAATCGAATAATCGAGTTTGTTCGAGCATCCACTATGGTAGCCGATCCGGAAACATTCCAGCAAACTATATCCTGCGTCATATAAAGAGGTGCAGACCAGACAGCTTTCAGGCTTAAGCTGATCGGCAAGCCAATAGGCAAGCATAGACTGCATCCACCAGGCATGATAACCAATCAGAATGTAGTTTTCAGGATGCAGCAACTGGAAATCATCTGTTATCACTTCCCCTAAGCTGATGTTTATAAACCTTTTAGGCCTGAACTTTTTTACCTTATCAAATAAGCCAATCATGACGTGGTAAGAGACATAACCTAAAATAACATCTACATCTTCCTGATAGTATAACTTTTCAATAGCTGTTTCCACTCCCTTAGGATTACCATTACCAATAAATTCAGGAAATAGTGCTATATCCTTCTCATTGCAATAGTTTTTTAAAGGGTTCAGGAGTACTTCCCTCAACGAGGGAAATTCTCCTGAAAAAGGAATTAATAATCCTATTTTTTTCAAAACTTCTATTAGTTACGACTAGGAAACAAGCCTTGTGTGCAGATAAGAAAATTGATCCCCAGTGATGGCTGTACAACAGGAACATTTGGTGCTGAAGCGATGGCACCAGTTAATGGAAATGTAAAATTACCTGTTACCGGTAAGCTCACTGGTATTGCAGCACCTGTACCCGTGCTGCCCGAAGTTGCTGCAGTCGATGTTGCATTAAATGGAGAAAGCGTAGTATTTGAAGGCGTTGGTCCGTATATTTTTGCCGGAGCACTGCCTAATCCTGCAGCGATAAAGCCTTGTCCAAGTACATTGGAAGTAGTTGGAACGCCTGTAGAATTGCCTATTGTACTTGCGTTATTTACCGGTATGCTGATATTTACAGTTAGCGCAGGAATATCATGATTATGCGAAGGAAGCTGACTGGATGTAAGTGTAATGTTTCCAGATGCCGTTAAGCCACTCCCTACAGTAGCGGTAGCTGTACCGGCAACGGCGGAAGTCACATTTACCGACGGGCTACCTACAGTTGCACCTAATGCCAGTTGAACATTCGGAGCAACGGCATTGGCTCCAAGTGGCACACGCCCTCTGAAATCCGGCAGGTTGAAAGTCGTTTGACCATTTCCGCCAAAGGTACTACCAATAACAGCGTATAAAGCCGCATTGCTATTGATATTTAATGACTGACCATAGCAAAGTGTAAAACTTACAGGCGAATAGCTTCCTGCCCATAATACAATAGTTCCCAGATAAAGTTCCATAATTTTAGATTTGTTTAGATTTGATTTATTTAATTAATTTACATCCAATACAGTGGCTACAAGCTGCCCGGCTTCGAAGCGTTCATCTTTTCCAGCCCCCAATGCCACCAGTTTAAATCCTGACAATACACCTTCGTTGAGACTTAGAATATTAATCCGCAATAAGTGATCATCCACACATTGCACAAACAAACCACTACCATCGGCATGAATAATCGTACCGGGAAATACACCTGCCTGGCCTTTGCCATCTACAGGGGAAACTTCAAATATTCTTACAGGTTGTTTCCGAAAGGTAGTGATGGCACCGCCATAAACAGGATTGCTTGCATTAACCAGGTTTTCAATTTGGGCTGCTGTCTGGCTATTCCAATCAATGGTGAGATCTTCAACTTTGACTTTTGTGTAATTGCTTGAGGGGTTTATTTCCTTTATGGGATGGGGGGGCATTTGATTCAATTGCTCAATAAATTGCAGAATCATATCCGTAGCTGTTATGCCATGTCGTCCGTCTGCTATTGCCCAGGTCTCGCCAGGAATAAATGGTATAACCTTTTGCATCACCACATTACCGGTATCAAAACCTTCATCAACTTTATGAATACTTACTCCGCTACTGCTTTCTCCATTTTTTATTTGCCAGAAAATTGGATCCGGCCCACGATAGGCAGGCAGCATACTATAATGAATATTATAAAAACCAAGCAGAGGGAATTCATATATGCTTGCAGGAATACGGTACGAGAAACCAAACATAATGGCTACATCTGGCTGTATTTCAGCAAAAAGTTGCTCAATGTGTATCTCCAGATCATACTTATGAACTTTAAAAAAGTGAATGTTTTTTATTTTACAGAAACTTTCAATTTCCAGATGGTTATCTCTAAGCTTATCAGTTGATACCACTGCACTTAAGTAGCCTATCGTATTGAAATAATCAATAACAGACAGAGAAGAGCGATAGTTAGAAAAAAGAATTATTTTCACTAGGATGAGATTGAGATATCGTTAATTAAAGGTAAATCTATCTAATAAATTGTTAACATCAAATAGTATTTTTCAAATACTTACTTTTAAGTATACATTTTATCATCTTTAATATTAGATTCGAAAATCTAAATATTAATCTTTGCTTTGCAATGGTAATCTACTCAAAGGCCGACATCCATGTTCCAATTTCAAAGATCCAACATGAACTCAAAAGAATAAGATCAAATTGGATAAATCATTTCAATACAGCTCATTATCAGGGATTGTGGACAGTCCTTCCACTACGTACTCCCGGGGGTGCTGACAGTATAATCCCGGATTTGGGCATGGCAGACCATTATAAAGATCATCCTAATATGTTGTTATTTCCTGCTGTAAAACAGTTGATAGATGAGATGCACTGCGAGGCCATGTCGGTAAGATTGCTTAATCTTGCTGCCGGAGCAGTCATTAAACAACATTGCGATGCTGAATTGGCTTTCGAAAAAGGTGAAGCCAGGCTACATATTCCTGTACATACCAATCCTGATGTAGCGTTTTATGTGAATAACGATCGTGTGATCATGAATGAAGGTGAATGCTGGTACATCAATGCAAACCTGCCCCACCGGGTTACTAATGATGGGCATAGCGACAGAATCCACCTGGTTATAGATTGCAAGGTAAATCCCTGGCTGGAACATTTCATTTTAGATAGCAAAATCATTGCCCATGCCCCTGATCAAAACCGCGATCCTGAATTATTGAAACAAATGATTGCTGCACTAAAAATGCACCAAACCTCACATTCATTTAAAATGGCAGCTGAATTTCAAAAGGAATATGATGATTTAATCAAGAGCAAAGCATGAACGAATCACATTTAAAGCACTGGATTCCGTACCAGCTTAATGAAAATGAAGGAAATTACAGCTGCCGATGGCTTTATACCAACGGAGTTCCTTTTACCGGACCATTCTTTAATGAATCCATCAATAAATGCCTGAGTCACCCCTATAACTCAAATGCCTTTAAGCCTTCTACCGATCTCAGCGTATTACCGGAGTGGTCATCGGCTCTAAACAGCATCGCTCCTACCGCATTCATTTTTCATGTGTCCAGATGTGGCTCTACACTAATCTCCCAATCGCTCTGCCTTAACAATCATCATATTGTACTGCCAGAAGTACCCTTTATTGATGAATTATTGCGCTTAAATAAAAACCGTAATTGGTCTTCTCCATTAAACCGGGAAGAACTGATTAAAGCAGTGATCAAAATTTATGGCCAAACCACTGAAGGATTAAGAAAGCATCTTTTTATCAAAACCGATAGCTGGCACATTCATTTTATGCCCCTGCTCAGAAAACTTTATCCCCATGTCCCATTTATCCTGCTGTACCGCAAACCTGACGAAGTTATGCGCTCGCACCAGAAATTACGAGGGATGCAAGCCGTTCCCGGGGTGATTCCAAACGAATTGTTAGGAATAGAAAATGAGAAGATCAGTCCTGCTGATTTCGATGGCCATACCATTAAAGTATTGGAGAATTATTTCAAAGCTTTTATTCTTGCTTCACAGCAAGACCCGATGAGTTTATTGCTTAATTACAATGAAGGAATTATCAATATGATGCAGCGTTTCTGCAGATTTACCGGCGTAGAACTGAATAAAGCCGATTGGGCGCAGATAGAAACCCGCAGCGGCTTTAATGCAAAATATCCTGATCAGGTTTTTCATGAAGAACAGCCAGATGAAGCCATCCCTGTTTACCAGCAACAAGCTTTTAATTTTTACCATGAACTCGAAGAATTGCGGAAGGCACAAATTGCAAACACTTAAATCAATATGGATCATCTTACCAACCACATACTGACCTTTTTAAGGGAGATCGGCATCAGTTATAGCCTTGAACCAATCAACACCGAAACCTTTTTACCAGGACTTAAATTACGTGCGGGAACATTGATAATCGATGTGGAGAAATTGCTTTACCCGGGCGATATTTTACATGAAGCCGGGCATTTGGCCTGCATGCCGCCTGCCATTAGAAATGAGATGAGCGGCAATCTTGAAAATGGAGACTTACACAATGGTGGTGAGCTCATGGCTATTGGCTGGTCTTATGCCGCTTGTATGTATCTGGGGATTGAGACTGCTGTGGTATTTCATGAACATGGTTATAAAAACGCTTCAGAATCAATAATTGGAAACTTTAGCGAAGGCAGATTTATAGGCGTTCCCTTGCTGCAATGGCTTGGAATGACTTATGATGAAAATCAAGCAAAAATTCATGGACTAAATCCTTACCCTGCCATGCAAAAGTGGCTTTGTACAAAAAGACCGGAATAGCTATTTTAATTTATTTACCAAATTTTGATATGCTTTTTCTATGGACTGTTATAATAATAAAGTACATATTTAGCAAAAGTTATTAAATATGATGATTTACCTGAGAAAGTTTAGTTGGCTCAACTTGGGAAAGAATAAAGTCAGTTAATTGTTCGCAAGCTTCCTCTTCAGTAAGTTTTTGCGTATTGAGGTGTAGATCTACCCGTACCGGATCTTCAAATACATCATTAATGCCTGTAAAATGATATAGCTTATCCTTATGTCCGTCCGGCAAAAGCGCCTTACGGTATAAACCTTTGGTATCACGCAGAATGAGCTGATGAATCGGGCAATCAATCCAGATTGTTCTCGCATCATAAAGTTCACGTAATTTCTGCCTACCAACCTCATATGGATTAATAGCCGCAATTATAGCAATAGTACCCTGCTGAACAAATTCGTTAGCTACATGACCAAGACGCCGGATATTTTCAAGGCGATCAGCAGGGGAAAAACCAAGATCATGATTCAATGTTTTTCGGTAGCTGTCACCATCAATTACCTTAACGGAATAACCAAGCGCTGTAAGCCGTTGGTTAACCAATTGGGCAAGCGTGGTTTTGCCTGCGCCTGATAAGCCTGTAAATTGAAATAAGAGCATTGCGTTATTTTTAATTTATAATGAGATCAATAAATTCATTAATTATACGTGAAAAATTAATAAATATCCAATGATCGTAAAAGTTCTGAATAGGGCTAAAGTTTTGTAAAGCTAATATATTGTACAAATCTGGGGTGATTAGATCGGTTTGCAGTTGCGGCATGAGGAAGCGCTTCTAACCATAAAATTAAATCACCTTTATTTCCTGCTACAGCTATCTGACGATTTTGCTGCCTTAAAATATCAATAGCATGATCGGGATGGGCATACATTTGAAGAAAAGAGTTTATCTCATGCTGAAATCCAGGAATTAGTGAGAGTGCGCCCCTCTCCTCTGGCACATCATTAAGGTAAACCAAGCCCTGTATATGATATTTAATGCCTGTTGAAAAATCTATATCCCAGTGTAAAGGACTACCTCTAAAATTGAAACTATCTGTTTCTGGCGGATTATACCCTAGCTTTTCGGTATTTGCTATAATAGCATCAGTTTGATACAACTGCGCAAATACCTGCCTGATTGAATCAGAATTTTTGATTTTTGCAATATGTTCATTCTGATAGAGCTGCAACATTATACCTTGAAGCAAATCATGTTGGCCATACCAGCTAGATGGTTGCTTTAGATTTAATCCAAGCATCTCTGTAATTACACCAATCACACGGTTACAATCATCCTCATTAACCAAACCCGGTATCCTGAGGTAGCCATTTTTATCCCAGAATTCCAATTGATCAGCGTTTAATATTTTTGAAAAAGTTTGATCAGAACAATCTACCATACCCACATACCATGAATTAAATTTCTCTACAGCTTCTAAATAGGCCTTTTTACCCATTTTGTCTGTAATCCATTTCTTAAACTCATCATCGCTGTGACAGTACCCATATAAAAAATCATAAGTCTCGAAAATTCCAATGTTAAAATGGGAAAGAAATACTTTTTCAATCTTAAAAAAATCTTGATTGGTATTTTCCTGATATTTCTGAGGGCTATGATAGGCCCGGTAAAGACTTATAAAAGAGCAGTAAGCATTATTTTCTTTAGGCTGAATGGATTTCAGTGAAAAGGCATTGATTATCTGATTGTTATTGCTACTCACTGAAAATTAATTGGTTTTATGACATTTAGTCTTTTGAAAATGGGTTGTTTTGCATGTGCTCATTCTTATTATTGATATACTTTACAAACCATTTTGTTATGGTCTTGTTGTTTCTATCTTTGTATGCGGTTTTAGCATGCCAGTTTTGATCAGAATAACGATTAAACATACTGGTAAATAAATAAGCTTTTAAACACTCTAATATAAGAATATAATCATGTCTGACGAAAAAATAATCTTTTCTATGGCGGGTGTAAATAAAATTTACCCCCCACAAAAACAGGTTTTAAAAAATATTTATCTCTCTTTCTTTTATGGTGCAAAAATCGGAGTTATCGGTTTAAATGGTTCTGGTAAATCGTCTCTTTTAAAAATTATTGCCGGCCTTGATAAATCATACCAAGGTGAAGTGGTTTTCTCTCCGGGTTATTCTGTGGGCTATCTGGCTCAGGAGCCGATTCTGGATCCAGAAAAAACCGTTCGCGAGGTGGTAGAAGAAGGCGTTGCCGAAGTTACTGCCATTTTAAAAGAATACGAAGAAGTGAATGAGGCCTTTGGTTTGGAAGAAAACTATTCTGATCCAGATAAAATGGATAAGTTAATGGCCAAACAAGGCGAACTTCAGGATAAAATCGATTCTTTGGGTGCCTGGGAAATTGATTCGAAATTAGAAAGGGCCATGGATGCCTTACGTTGTCCTGATCCGGATACTAAAATTGGTGTATTATCAGGTGGTGAGCGCCGCCGGGTGGCCATGTGCCGTTTATTGCTTCAACATCCTGATGTACTCTTATTGGATGAGCCAACCAATCACCTGGATGCCGAAAGTATCGATTGGTTAGAACAATTCTTACAAAACTACGAAGGAACTGTAATCGCAGTAACCCACGACAGGTATTTCCTGGATAACGTTGCAGGATGGATTTTAGAATTGGATCGCGGCGAAGGGATTCCATGGAAAGGAAATTACAGCAGCTGGTTAGATCAAAAGGCCAAACGTTTATCACAGGAAGAAAAAACCGAAAGCAAACGTCAGAAAACACTGGAACGTGAGTTGGAGTGGGTACGGATGGCACCAAAAGCACGTCATGCCAAATCTAAGGCCCGTTTAGCAAACTACGACAAATTAGCTTCTGAGGATGGCAAAGAAAGAGAAGACAAACTGGAACTCTTTATTCCTGCCGGACCACGTTTAGGCAATGTGGTAATTGAAGCCACTAATGTAACCAAAGCTTACGGTGATAAAATATTATTTGATAACCTGAACTTCTCTCTGCCTCCTGCTGGAATTGTTGGGATTATTGGCCCCAATGGTGCAGGTAAAACCACATTGTTCCGCCTGATTACAGGTCAGGAAGAAGCCGATGCAGGAACCTTCCGCGTGGGTGAAACGGTAGAACTGGGTTATGTAGATCAGATGCATAATGACCTGGATGCTGATAAAACCGTTTATGAAAATATCACGGATGGATTGGATAACATTCAATTGGGCACAAAGGCTGTAAATGGTCGTGCCTATGTGTCCAAATTCAACTTTAATGGTGGCGATCAGCAGAAAAAAGTGGGTGTGTTATCAGGCGGTGAACGGAATCGTGTTCACCTGGCCATTACTTTGAAAAAAGGCGCAAATGTACTTTTGCTGGATGAGCCGACCAATGATATTGATGTGAATACGCTACGTGCTTTAGAGGAAGCTTTAGAAAACTTTGGCGGTTGCGCCGTGGTGATTAGTCACGACAGATGGTTCCTGGATAGGATTTGTACGCATATTCTGGCCTTTGAAGGTAACTCTGAAGTGTATTTCTTTGAAGGAAATTATTCGGACTATGAAGAAAACCGCAAAAAACGTTTGGGTGATGTTACGCCAAAACGAATCAGATATAAAAAATTAGATTAATGAAAAGTCCCGATGAAAGTCGGGACTTTTTTGTATTACAGCGGCTGATTGATGATTTACTGAAGGTTCATTTACTCGTCCAGAAGACAAACCGCAACCATTTCTTCAAATAAATTAGCTAATTAGAAACTGGTGTTACCATTGTGCCTGGGTTATAATTATCCTTTGATTTTCTTTTACCTCTAAAAAACAAGTAGAGATTGATGAATAACATCAGCCCGAGGTAAATAGAAAACCCGCCTATTTTAGTTCCTAAAGCCTCTACCAAATGCTGATAACTGTTTAAACTGGCGGTAATTTTCATAATTAACAAAGCAAACCCAATGTTCAGTAAATAAAAGCCTGTTTCAAAAAGCTTATTGGTAGCATTGGCAATTTCCTGCCGTCCTTTAAAAATATCGAGCATATAAATTTTACTGTTTTTAAATAATGTTCTTGAAACATAGAGGGTTAAAAAAAGTACCACAGGAAGATAAATAGCATAGCCGATTAAAATTTTTGAAGTTTCCATGATTAAATTTTTAGATTGTTATTTAATTAATTTATGAATGGCATTGGTAAGCAAGAAAATATTAATGTAATGGAGCACCGATAATGCGGAAATAATAATGCCCACCTTGATCACCAATACTTCAATCAGTTGCAAAGGCGAATTTATGATCTCCCAGGTGGCAAGCGTCATCACGCAATAGCCTATATTTACCAGGTAATAGCAAATCAGAAGTGTCTTATTAATCTGCAAACATAAATCCAAATGGTCAGGGATAAGTGCTCCAACAAAAACATTCCCGTTTCGATAGCAGATCTCCCCTACGATAACGATGATTAAAATAATAACCGTTATAAAAATGCAATATCCTATTAAATTGTAACTCATTCCGAATGGATTTAATAAAGTGAATATTTAAAAGGGGATCAATTCGACGATCTGCCAAATAGTATATCATCCTGATGCACTAACTTAACCTCTTTCACGAAGTAAAGATAAACACAACTTATTGTATTTTCAAATATTATTGAAAGTTTTGTTTAAAAAATAACCCACAATTGAATTTGTGGGTATTCATGCTATAATTTTCTTTTTAAGGCTTCATCAATGGCTTTTTCAGTTACGGCTTCCATAATTTTATATCCTGCTAAATTTGGATGTACGCCATCAACTGTTAATTCTGCCCGCTGCCCCTTTTTATCATCTACTAATGGTGTCCAATAATCTAAAATGGTCAATTTATTTTCTTTGGCATACATTTCAATGAGTTGATTCAGTGCTACAATTTTATCTGCAGGCTGAATATCTTTGTTCCAGGGATATGCATAAACAGGCAGGTATTTGCAAAGGATTACCTTAATATCATGAAGCCTTGCCAACTCTGCCATTGATTTAATATGATCCATGATGCTATCATTGGTTACATGCCCTGTATTGCCTGCAATATCATTACTTCCCGCTAAAATAATTACGGCTTCAGGTTTTAAATTAATAACATCCTGCCTGAAACGCACCAACAACTGTGGAGAAATTTGTCCGCTTATACCCCTGCAGATGTAAGGATTATTGCTAAAATATTCAGGCCTTTTTTGCTTCCAGAACTCAAATATGGAACTACCCAAAAAGACAACACTTTTTTCTTTCTTACCTTGGGCCATCAAAAGTTCATTTTCCTTTTGATACTTACTTAGTGCGGCCCAATCGTCTGCAAAATTTTCCTTTTTAGATTTCTCTTTTACATCCTTAATTTTTGAATCTTCTGTAAGAAAATGACAGGTGGAGATGAATAAAATAAAGAATAGTAGGCTACTTTTCATAATTGTATATTGAATGCTAAAATAGCAATTATGTCATTAATAGGATTCATTGTCATCAACATTAAATGCTGCTGATCTCCCTTTTTTATTTCCAAACTGGCTTAAATTATAAATCAGGGTAGCCTGCACAAAACGGCTGATAAAACGCGTTCTGTTTTCGGAAATGGAATTGTTAGTTATACTGGTGCTAAAGAGTGCGCCCTGATTAAACAAATCATTAGCCTGTACTGAAAAAACCAGTTTATTGTTTTTCAGGAACGATGTATTTAATCCCATATTAACCAGCAAGGGGTTGCCTGCATATAAACTATAGCCAAAATTAAGGCTTTTAGCGGCAGATGCATTCACCCTGAAATGCTTATTAGGAATCCAGCTGGCGCTCCCACCTAATGCAAGTACCTGAATATTTTTAATATTCTGATTCATTACCGCATAAGTATTGGAGCTGAAACTGTAGGATACATTGGTATTTATTGCATATTTCTTCTCATTCAGGCTAAACCTGAATCCATTTGAAATGTTAATCCCACTGCTGCGGTTTAATACATTATCAGTATAAAAAACATTATGGCTATAGGCTATGTTTCCGTTAAACAATAAAGAGAGTTTGTTATTCAGTAACCTTTTATTCAGTGAATAATTTCCACCCAGGTTATAAATGCCGTTTACATTCTCGTAAGTGGTTTGTTGCTTTAGGCTGTTTAATGTATCCCTCAGAAAGATGGTATTGCTCACCACACTGTTAAAGGCAAAAGTTCCTGTTAAACCTGCCATAATACTTAATCCGGATTTAATTCCATATTTATTATAGCTCAGATCAGCTGTATGATTTGATGTGGCTTTCAGATCCGGATTGCCGATAATGAGATTTTGGACATCATTACTGTTTCTGATAGGCTGGAGTTTATTAAAATCTGGTGAATTCGTTGTACCATTATATCCAAAACTCAGGTTACCTTCATTTTTAAGCTGATAACTTAAATTTGCAGATGGTGCATAATTGAACTGATATTTTTTCAACTGCTGTCCGGTATTGCGGTCTCTGCCCATGATCATACTTGGGGTAAAATTGAGTCCGATATTATAACTAAGCAGCTTACTATTGAGGTTATAGCTCACTCCAATATTTTGATTGATAAAGCTGGATACATAATCCTGCCCAAGTGAATCTACCACAAAACTGTTCCCAGGCAGATTGGTAACGGTTGTAGTTTGCTCATGCTGACTTCTGGTTACAGAAAAACGATAAGTAAAATTCAAATAACCTGTACCGGTACTATCTGTTGCCCTTTTTAATGCATCTGAGAACTGGATATTACCGCCAAAAGTAGCATTCGAAGTATTATTATCCACCAATCTGTTCAGAAGAGAATCTTTTACCAGGATATTAGTTGTTTCATTATAATAACGGATCATATCTCGAATGGTACTGTTCGAATTTCCCTTGCCGCTTCCAAAATTAAATCCCATAGACAGGGATTGTTTAGGATTTGCTAAGCGCCTTGACCAGTTAACATTACCATTTAGGTTGGCGTTACTGCTTTTTGATCCGGCATCAGATATCAGATCTTGCTTAATATAGCCCGTTTTATTGGAATTAATTATGGCTTCATTTCTGGCATCCGTTAAAGTTCCGTTAAGGGAAGCATTAAAATAATTCTTTTTTGTAGTGCCGGTTAAACCAAGGTTAATGCTATTGTTCAAAGAATTAGCACTATTGTTACTCTGCCTTAAATCGTAAATGGTTCCCTGTGGATTAAATGTTTCCAGGTAATTGCTTTGAATAGATTCATTTGCCCCACGGCTAATGTTATAGCCCCCATTGTAGTTCAGTTCTTTTGAGACCTTTTCCCTGATGTTCCCGTTCAGGGCAACATTATCCATCTTTGTAAATTCGTTATTGGTAATGCCATAGCGGCCACCAAAGCCAATTTGTTTTGTTTTTTCCCACACATTGCCATTAACTCCTAAGTTATTGGCATTATTGGTGGCCGAGCTTACATTTGCATTACCAAACAGTCCATTATCCTTTCCAGGCTTAGTTACGAGGTTTAACATTTTAACAGGGGTGCCCGTTTTGATGCCCGTAAAATTAGCCTGATCGCCATAATCATCAATCACCTGTAGCTTGGCAATAATATCAGCAGGTAACTGCCTGATATAATCTTCTACATTATTGGTAAAAAAATCCTCCCCGTTTACCCGAAGCTTGGTCATCTTTTTGCCCATAGCCGTAACTCCACCTTTTTCATCAACTTCAATGCCCTGCAGTTGCTTCAGCAGATCTTCAACTTTATCATTTTCCCTTATGGTATAAGCACCGGCATTATATTCGATGGTATCTTTTTTGATTTTAACGGGATCTACTTTTACTTTAACCTCTACATCTTCCAGGTGGATGGTTTCTGCTTTAAGTAAAATAGGTTCCAGAATTAAACTCTTTTTTGATTGTTGAGTTTCGTAAACAGATGCAAAGGATTTATATCCCAATGCTGTAATGGAGAGATAAAACTTGGATGGTTTAACTTTTGAAAAGGCAAAATTTCCTTTGGCATCAGAGGTTGTACGGAGCGTATCCTCAGCCATAATTAAGCGGATACCAGCACCTTCAATAGGATTTTTTAGAGAATCGATTATTTGTCCGCTGATTTTTACCGGCGATTGAGCGAAAGCGTTAAGAGAAAATATAGAAATTAAAAAAAATATTAAAAAGCATAAATTATTGCTTTTTTTCATCCCTCGGACCCCTTTTGTAAATTACCAGACCATTTAAAAAATTACGCAGAATCTGGTCGCCGCAAGGTTTAAAATTCTCGTGATCTTCATTTCTAAAAATATCGCCCAACTCTGCTTTGGTTACTTTAAACCCTACCAGGTCACAGATCGTAATGATATCATCTGTTTTTAATGATAATGCTACTCTTAGTTTTTTTAATATATCGTTGTTACTCATGTTTTTTATTGTTGAAGGATTGAATTAATGAAGGATTGAATGATAGAAGGATTGAATGATAGAATGTTTAAATGTTTGAAGGCAGTAAAATTACCATGAACTTATGAAAAAAAGTATCAACTTTAGCTTTCAAAAAAACGTCAACTCGCTATTTCCAGCTTAAGTTTTTTCCCTTTAATTTTCTCATTACTCAAAACCTTCAGCAAGTTTTCAACTTTATTGCGCTTGACAGCAATATAACTGGCAGAATCTTTCACCTCTATTAATCCTAAATCTTCTTTCTCTAATTCACCTTTTTTAAGAAAAACACCCACAATGTCAATCTTGTTGATCTTATCCTTTTTACCGTTTGGTATATATAGCGTAACCCAATCACTGGCCTCAGGCAATTGATAATGTTTAGATAAGTCTTCTTCCTCAACATTTTCTGGCAGGTATTTATAATTTTCTTCAGGAGTAAGTACAACATACGCCGTGCCTTTTGCATTCATTCGTGCTGTTCTTCCATTTCTATGGATGTAAGCATCCTCCGTGTAAGGCAACTGGTAATGCACAATATATTCCACCTCCGGAATATCTAATCCCCTGGCGGCAAGATCAGTGGTAATTAAGATTTTATGACTTCCGTTTCTGAATTTAAGCAACGCTTTTTCCCGGTCAAATTGCTCCATTCCGCCATGAAAAACATCATGCCCCAAGCCATTTTCAAACAGCAGATCACTAATCCGGTCAACCGTTTCACGGTGATTGCAAAAAACCAGTGTATTTTTACTGCCAATTTTACTTAAAAGCTTAAATAAAGCATCCAGTTTATCAGCTGCCGGGGCTGTTATTTTTTTGAGTTTTAAATCGGGTTTAACCTGAATATTTTTAGAAAAATCAATTTCAGCAGGTTTGTTCAGCTTTACAAAAGCCGGAATTTCTTCCATTTTAGTTGCGGAAGTCAGTATCCGCTGTTTCAAAGAATATAGAGACCCGATGATGTATAACATATCCCTTTCGAAACCAAATTCTAAAGACTTATCAAATTCATCTAAGATGAGCGTTTCAATAAATGATTCGTCAAAATGATGGTGCTCCAGGTGGTAAGCGATGCGCCCAGGTGTTCCGATTAAAACAGCCGGAGGATGTGCGAGGTTATTTTTTTCTACCCGCACGGCATGGCCACCGTAACAGCAATTCACTTTGAAGGGTGTACCCATCTGCTTAAAAACCTGCTCAATTTGCAATGCAAGCTCTCTGGAAGGCACCAGAATCAGCGACTGTACACCCTTCACTTCAGCATTTAAGCTGGAAATTAATGGAAGTAAAAATGCTAAAGTTTTGCCGGAGCCGGTTGGGGCGATCAATAAGATATCCTTCCTCAATTTTCCCTGCTTAACCGCCATTTCCTGCATCTCATTGAGCGCAGTAATATTTAATCTTTTTAAGGCATTTTCTATCATTGAGTCAAAGATAAACATTTCTTAGCCTCCGGGAAGCTGCCATGAACTAGAACTTGAAAAACTTGTTCTTAAATCGCTTTAAAAGAGAGAAATTTAACCTTTTTTCCAAAAGCAACAGCATGTTTCCTCTTTTAGAGATGGAAGAGTTCACTTTTTCGGTAACCAGGTCTACTGATGACATAAACCTGTCGGTTAATTCATCTGCAAATTTGTTAGCTCTACTATTTTGCAACATTTGAAATTCTTGAATGAGTTCGGCTTTCATAACATTAAAGTATTTAGTGAGATAATACCATTATTAACGACGGGCTGGAATATTTGTTTCAAAAAGCAGCTGCCAATATCATTTAAATTAATTAACTTGTTGATAACTAAACATTTGTTAGCAAATAAACAACTTAACATTAACATGCATTTAACTTATAGCACTTATTTTTATAAAAACCTGATTACCATTTATTAACCTCAATAAAATTGTGTATGACCTGGAAAAAATTTAGTGGTGAAATTATTCAATCTTCCATCCACGAGGAAATCGAAAAATCTATTATCAGAGAAACTGAAAAGGGCTTTAAGCTTAAAGTTTGTATTGGAACCGACTCACAGGTTAAAGGTGCCATCACTGATTTTGCAACAGTAATTGTATTGCTGAGAGAGCATCATGGTGGTTTCATGTATATCCACCAGGAAAAGAGCACACAACAGGTCAGCATAAAAGAAAGAATGCTGGTGGAAGTGCAAAAATCTATAGAAACGGCTTACTCCATTTGCGATTTACTGGATGTTTATGATGTGGCACTTGAAGTTCATGCAGACATTAATACGAATCCACTTTTCAAATCCAACAAGGCACTTAATGATGCCATGGGATACATCATGAGTATGGGCTTTATTTTTAAGGCCAAGCCTGAAGCCTTCGCAAGTTCTACCTGTGCAGATAAGATGGTGCATTAGATTTACATATAAATAGCTTTGACAACTCCCGGCAGGCATATTCTGCCAAAGTTGTCAAAGCTAAATCAACAGGTGACGTTGCATTCGCTTTACATGCTTTGTGCTCAGATCTTAAATCAGTTAAACTAACCCATCGGATTCATCCAGTTCACGCCTAACGAGATATAAAAAAACAGACTTCAGCGTGTGTTGTGTACTTTCTCTGTACGCTCAGTGCTTAATTTCACGGGCAATTTGAGAAGGCTAATTTTATTTAGTAGCTTGCCCTATATTTTCATGCGTTTTTGTTGCTCACCAGTAAATAATAATCCCAACAAAATGTCTTCTCTGCTGTTATGTTCTAAAATAGAAAATTGAAAACATACCGATTAGCATTCGAACAAAAACTGCCAGTTGATTTAGATACCGCCTGGGATTTCTTTTCCTCTCCTTTAAATCTTGCCGAGATTACGCCGAAAGATATGACCTTTGATGTGACTTCCCCAAATATGGAACAAACGAAGATGTATCCTGGTATGATTATCACGTATAAAGTTTCGCCCTTATTGGGCATTAAACTTGATTGGATGACTGAGATTACTCATGTAAAAGAAAAGGAATATTTTGTTGATGAGCAGCGCTTTGGTCCTTTTGCATTCTGGCATCACCAACACCATTTTAGTAAAATTGAAAATGGAATTTTAATGCGTGATATTTTGCATTATGCTATAGGTTATGGTCCAATTGGTAAGATTGCAAATGCCGTTACCGTACATAAAAAGATCAATGCTATTTTCGATTTCAGGTTTAAAAAAGTAGTAGAAGTTTTTGGTCAGCTTTAGTAGTTGTTTGGCTTACCACTTTTTAGTGGAAATCGTTTCTGCGGGTTTAGCTATTTTTTTAACTGTTGCATCAGATGCTAAAAACTTCTTTAAACTTTCCCCGAACTTTTCAACCTTCTGGTAAGCTGCGGCCTGAATATCTTTCCACTGCCCTGATGTAAGTTTATCTACCTTTTTTTCTAAAGGCGAACCAATGTGTGTTGTGGCCACAAAATTCCCATACCGATCTCTTTGATATGGAATAAATTTAAAGTCAGTGAGCCAAAATCTGTATTTATGATCTCTGGCCTCAAAATTAAGGTTATAGATGACTTCTCCACTTGGATGCCCTACCACCAATACTGTTTTATCAATAATTAATTTCCCTTTTGCTGTTAAAGATGAATCTGTTTGATTTTCAGTTTGAATTATTTTTTGCTGTGCGTTAATGAAATTTTTGGCACGTTGTACCAATACATCCTTACCAACCTTTTGAGAATCTATGATCTTATAATAAATAAATTTACCATCCTCAGCTGTAGTAAACAGTTTCTGTTGTGCAGATAAAGTAATGGAAAATAAAGTAAAAACCAGAAGTAAGCCGTATTTCATTGCATTTAATTAATGGATGCTGTAATATTTAAAGGTAACAAAAAGCCGCCAGTTTTGAATGCTGGCGGCTTCTATTAAAAAATCCATTTAAAAAGCGTAGACCGCAGCTAAAGAGAATTGTCCGGCGTTTGGTGCCGCCATGCCGTTTTCTTTCACAAAAGGTTTGTTACCGTTATGGTCCAATCGCACCTCAGGAATGAACGTTAACCCTCCGGATTTAATATTGGCAGTGAAAGTTACTGCCGTATATTTATCACCAGCTACTCCAGCCACTTCTTTATATTTAAAATACTCTCCTCTTAAACCCAGTGTTACCGCATCTGCAACAGCAAATTGCGGATAAAGTGCTGCACCAGCATAACCACCGCCATCATTGTCGACATCATAATTGGCTGCATTTAAACCCAATTTAAATTTACTGGTAATCTGATAAGAGGTGGTTAAGTCTTCAATGGTTCCATAGCCACCGGCACCTGCACCAGATAATACATTCAGATAAGCTGTCCATCCTTCAACCGGGGCAATCATTAATTGACCACCAACGCTCGATACACCGCGGGTAGCGGTATACACATTCCAGTCGTTAAATAAACCAGCCATTAAACTCACTTTATCAGAGAATTTATAGGTTGCCTTAATCCCGGCGTTCTGGAATGGACCATTGGTGAATAAATACGAAGTGGAATAGTTAAAGTTCCCTACAGGAGAAATTACTTCGTATCCGATAAAGGTCCCCATATAACCAGCCGTCATGGAAAATTGATCAGTAAAATCATAATTAACATATAGATTCTGGATATGGAATGAAGAAACATCTTCAGCTGCGTTTATCAATGACTGCGCCTGCCCACGCGGGCCAAAAGATAGCTCTCCAACAAATGAAGCTTTACCTGTTCTTTTTTTAAGCACCAGATCAATCATACCTAAGGAAACAGAATTGTGATCTGATGCAAATGAGGTTTTGATATTGGGTTTCTTGGCAAAATCATACTTAAAGTAAGTATCTACTGATCCTGAAATTTCAAGAGGTGAGTTTGGTGTCTCTTGAGCAAAGGCACACGTAGTGCTGGCCATAGTAAATACAGCAGTTAAAAATTTCTTCATGTTTGAGCTATTGGGGTTTAGATATAGTTTTTAGGGCTTAAGAAATGGATTCAGTTACCGGACTGTTTCTTTCAATATAGATCGCTCTTTCCTCAACCAGTAAAGTTCCCTGAGAGTATTTCTCATTGTGCTGCGATTCATCAAGTCCCATTTCTTCTTCTTCTTCAGATACACGGATGGGCTGAATCAGGTTGATGAATTTGAAAATTACGAATGATACCACAAAACTAAACACAATAACAATGGCTGCACCTTTCAACTGTGTGAAAAAGAATTCCGGATTACCATAGAATAAACCATCATTACCCAAACTGTTTACTGTTTTTGTCGCAAAAACTCCTGTTAAAATCATCCCAACAATACCTCCGACTCCATGACAAGGAAATACATCTAAAGTATCATCTAAACTTGTTTTTTGTTTCCATGAAACAACCAGGTTGGAAATTACCGCAGCAATAACCCCGATAAATATGCTTGATGGAATACTGACGAAACCCGCACCAGGGGTAATGGCTACTAAACCAACTACTGCGCCAATACAAAAACCCAAAACTGAAGGTTTTTTACCTCTGGCTACATCAAAAAACATCCAGGATAAACCAGCGGCACCAGCGGCGGTATTGGTGGTTAAGAAAGCAGATACGGCTAAGCTACTTGCCCCCAATGCAGAACCTGCATTAAAACCAAACCAGCCAAACCATAATAATCCTGTACCGATTAACACGTAAGGGATATTTGCAGGCGGAACTTCTTTATGCTCCATATGCGATTTTCTGCGTTTCAAAACCAAGGCTCCTGCTAAAGCCGCCATACCTGCAGAGATATGTACTACCGTTCCACCAGCAAAATCTAACACACCCATTTTTAATAAGAAACCTTCAGGGTGCCATGTCCAGTGTGCCAATGGCGAATAAACAAATACGGCAAATAATACAATAAATAAGATATAAGATGTAAAACGGATCCGTTCTGCCACTGCTCCAACAACCAAACCAGGTGTAATGATGGCGAACATTAATTGAAATACTGCAAATAAGGAAAGTGGAATAGTTAAGTCTGAACCTCCCTGTAAATGCGGCGCACCTGAATTTACATTTTTAAAGAATAAAAAGGTAGATGGATTGCCGATAAAGCCGCCGATAGTATCGCCGAATGCTAAGCTAAAACCTACAACAATCCAAAGCACAGTAATTACACCTGCAGCCACTACACTTTTAATCATGGTAGAAAGCACATTTTTCCGGTGAACCATGCCGCCATAAAAAAATGCCAGACCAGGTGTCATTAAAAAAACCAATGCTGCGGCAATTAAAATAAATGCCATATCCGGACCACTGTATTTTCCTTCATCAAAATTTGGAAGAAGTGGAATAAATAGGGCTAGAATCGCGACAATCATCAAGATCAAGAATGGCGCATACTGTTTTAGTGAAAGTTTAGTCATCTTTTTTTTAGTTTGTTTTGCTAGTTGATATAAATAGTTTAATTATTTCCGAATTACTTCTATAAAAATACAACATATTGAATTTTTAACACTATAAAATGTTAATTTTCTAACAAAAACATTAAATTTTTATAAAACAATAAGATTTAATCGATTTTAAATACCAATTAATAAAAAAACAATCCTTTTTGATCGCATTTTTTAATAAAATTAAAATCGAAATTTTAACACAAACCGCTAAGATGGCAATACAAATCAGACGTTTTCTAAATAAAAAAGATCTATAAAACAAAAAACCCATGAAAAAATCATAGGTTTTCTAAAAATTTTATAAAAAATTCAGTTATTGAGGTAAATACGATGATCCTTGCACGATGCCTCTTTTTTCTAATTCTTTATCCATATAAGTCTGAATTGCCGATTTATTTAATCCCCAATTGGGTGCGATTAATAAATCCCAGTCAGAAATACCAAATAATCGCTGAATAACAATATCCGGACGGAGCAATGGAATTAACTCGCAGAGTAAATCGGTATATTCTTCTAAAGTAAACAGCTTGAATGGTTCTTTTTTATATTTAGCCCCCATAATAGAACCTTCCACTACATGCAAATGATGGAATTTAACAAATTTGATTTGCGGGAAACGATTAATTTCGTGAATATAGCCATACATCTGCGCTTTGGTTTCCCACGGAAAACCGAAGATAGTGTGCACGCAAAGGTCTAGCTTACTGTTCTCCAAAAGTTTCACCGCAGCGACAAACTCAGCATGACTGCAACCCCTGTTAATCTGATCAAGCGTTTCGTCGTAAATAGATTCCATGCCCATTTCTAAATCAACATCAAAGCGATCGGCATAACTTTCCAGTAATGCTACCTTTTCGGCATCAATGCAATCTGGCCGAGTGCCCACAGAGAAACCTACAATATCTTCTGTATTGATGGATAAAGCTTCGTCATACATCATTTTCAAATAATGTACGGGCGCATAGGTGTTGGTATTGGGCTGAAAATATACAATATACTTATCTGCACGATAGGAGGCTCTTGCTCTTGTCATCCCCTCAATCAACTGATCTTTAATATTCGGGTTCTGCCTGGAGGGTTCGGGGGTGAAAGAATCTACATTACAATAAGTACAACCGCCAAAGCCCTTGCTTCCATCACGGTTAGGACAGGTAAATCCTCCATCTACGATCACTTTAAATACGCGCTGTCCTTTATACTTTTCGCGCAAATATGTACCGTAATTTCTATATCCTTTTATTCCTAAATCTACGAGTGTTCCCATTGCCTGCAAAAATACGCTTTTTGAACGAAACGCAGGGTTAGATTTGAGATGTGAGAAATGAGATGTGAGATTGAGCGTACATTGAGCAGGCAGGAATGCATAACTTTTTAAATTCTTCTATTGATTTTGAACCATGTTTTTCATTGCTCAGGCAACTAACCATATCATGTTTGATCGAAGCATTTTTTTTTCTCGGTAAATTGTTTCCCATTCTAAATTTAGGCATGTAGCGGCCATTTTAAATTATTATTCTGTACTTGCAGTTCGCGGTTCTATACTTGCAGTTAACAGTTCTAAGTTCGCAGTTCAGCCGTTGCGGTCGATAGTTCAGACGTTGCAGTTGGTAATTCAGACGTTACAGTCGTTAGTTCAGGCGTTGCAATCGATGGTTCAGACGTTGCGGTCGGCAGTTCAGACGTTGCGGTTGATAGTTCAGACGTTGCAGTTGGTAGTTCAGACGTTACAGTCGTTAGTTCAGGCGTTGCAATCGATGGTTCAGACGTTGCGGTCGGCAGTTCAGACGTTGCGGTTGATAGTTCTATACTTGCAATTAGCAGTATTATATTTGTAAATTAGCTATCTAAATTTCATTCTATCGGGCGGTGTCTCACCGCACGAAATTAAAGTATTGTAGTTCACACGCGGCAAGCGTACGCTAGCGAGGAAACAAAAAAAAGTTTCCCGTTATTTTGTTTCGGAATTGTTTCGGTCAGGCCCATTTGCTGGCGCATATGTAAAGTTTTTCAACTTTTTTATTATTCACCTAAATCTATTGGACCTTTGCTCATAATGCACACGCGGCACGCATGCGCCAGCGATGGATCGACCTTGATTATATTAATAAAAAATTTATTCTAACTTGGAATACCAGCATGCCCCAAGTTTTTGAATTGACCTCAGACTATTTTTATTTACTAAAGAAAAGTTTAACTCCTTTTTTGCCGTAATTAAAAATCTTCTTAAGAGTTTTGCTTTTTCTTTATCTATAGTTTGCGATGTACTCGTATCTGTTAAATTGATATTTTTCCCATTACTTAATTTGATTTGGATAGAGATAAACGACTTTTCTACCCGTTCATAATCGTAACTGTAAAAGCCTGAAATATCCGTTTTCTTATACTTTTTTAGTTGTTTTTTATTTTCTTCTATGTAAAAAAAACACTGATCAAAATAAACTACTATAGTTTTTGTCATAAAAAATTTTATAAGTAAAATCATGATTATACCAAAAACAAAAAACGTGAAAATTAATCCAAATG
>NZ_NHOT01000020.1 GCF_002197755.1 Pedobacter sp. AJM
GGGCGCACTAATCTGCGACTCATTGTTATATTGGCTGAGCACCAGCTGGCCACTCGCCTGTTGTATCCCCGCCAGCAGGAAAAAACCTGCCACCAGCTGTTTGATCTGTATCTTCATGAGGCCTTAATTTTTGTAGTGATAGGTTGTATTTTTAAGAATGTTTCCATTCTGATCCTTCATATTCTTTAAGCGCTGAAACTCATCATATTCATAATAAGTAGTCATGCCCTTTGGATCGGTCATGCTCGTCATCCCCACCAAAGGTTTGTAAGTGTAGGAAGTGATATGGGCATCTTTAAGGGACGTCGAATTCCTCAGTTGATTTATCCAGGACGTAATTTCTGAATCAGTAGGGTTTGCTGCTGCAATGTCTGCTACCGTTGTTGATCCTAAAATGGCTTCAACAGTAGCATAATCTGCATTCCTGATCTCGGCTATGGGATATTGGAAATTGTAGCTATATATGTATACGCTCTTTTTACTTTTTTCAATTAAAGAAAATACAATATTTGATTTGCTATCATATTTATAATCAGATCTCCTTTCAAGATCGTTATAGCCTGATTTAGTATCTATACTATTCGGAAGGTAATTTCCATTATTATTTATATAATTTTTTCGGAGAAGATAATTTTGATTATTATTAGTAAAATCAATGGTCTCAATAGGCAGAGCAACAAAATTACTATTAATCATCCCTGTATAAACTCCTGATGGATCATAACCCATGCTTACCATATCATGAGGATATCTTATAATTTTACGTTTAATTATTCCCTGGCTATCATTAGAAGTTGATCCAGTAATCTGTAAATGATATGGCGAATCATAGTTATAGGTAACCTTTGTAATTAATTTATTATCAGGATCAGAACCAAAATATCTGGTTTCAACTGTATCAATATAGACCCATCTTGAATTGATATCGTTTTTCATTAAATCATATGCGTTGAATTGCAAATCAGATGGCGGAGATAAAAAACATATAGCATCGTATCTCTTTCTTGGAGTATATCCAAAAAAAACTTCATTTAACCTATCATCAGTCCTGTAATGGGTTAATATTTCACTCTTTGAGATGAATGTAGTACCAGCTTTTTGGAAAACGTGTTTGTATATTTCAAGTCCATTTCTACCAACACCAGTATTAGAAAAAGGACTACTTAATATATTGTTACCTATTAAGACTTTACCTGGTAAATTGGGTTCTATATTAAATCTGTGCTCAACCCCTCCATTTTCAAAATCTGCTCCTAATCCTTCTATTACAGTTTCAAAATAAATATTATGTTGAAATGCACCGTATAGATTTGCAAGAGAGTTAGAATGCATTGATTTCATATTAAACAAGTTACCACAAGAAGTGATATGCCCTTCACGATCTGGAATTCCACAATCCTTTAATATTTGATAATTTGACATATATACTGGAGTAAGACCAATAATTCCAGAAGACTCCTTTTTAGGACTGTATACATCTTTAAGCTTAGAGTAATAATACTTTTTAAAACCATTTACATCAGAGCTAGGATCGTACGTTTGAACATAATCTATCACCACTCCACCTGATTCCTTATTTTTTATTACCGGTTCATTAGATTTCTCAAAATAAGTAAGACTACCAGATCCAGCGCTATATTCCCCATAAGAAGTGCACTCCACTGCATACCGTATACCCTTATATAGCTGTACAAGAACAGATTGTGATATATTTTCAGAATTAACTAATTCCGAATGAATAGTTCTATTATTCGTAAGATCTAGAATAGATATAATCGATTGGGCATGGTAATCCTCATCATTCCTATCTCCACGATATTGCCAGCTTGTTTGTAAATTAGAAATCATTTCATGTGTTGCTGTAAATTCAGGCGAACGTTGTGTAACAGCACCACTGAAACCAGTTCCAACTGTTGATACATATATTTTTTTTTCAGTAGAATCTATTTCTGCTACAGTATAAATTGGAGATGTATAACTGATTGATTCTGTACCCCCCGTAGGGTAATATATCTTACTTAACATTCCTGCTTGAGCTGACGAAAAAGAAGGCGTTCGGTTTGCTCCTGCATCTGCAAAAGCAGGAACATGAAGTTGGTTATCTGGTCTTGGTATTAATCCCGCATTCATGGCTCCATTAAAATATCCAAAATGATCTTGCGAATAGCTTAATCTCGGTGGTAATGATGATGCATTGATATATTCGAACAAATGCTTATGTTTTTCTAATTTACCTGGAACAGATTCGTTCAAACCCATTAGAAAAGGACGAGTATTCAAAGTTGGATTATTTTGGCTGTATTGATTAGCAAAAGAATCGTAAGCTCCAAAATTTTGATAAGAAAAGCTAAACATCTTTGATGGTTCACCTAAGCCAACTTCGTCATAAACTTCTATTCTTTCCAAAAGATAATCATATGGAAGATCAGGCCGTCCAATATATTTAAAATCAAGATGATATGAATTTCCGAAAGATATTTTTTTAAGAATAATTGAATTTGTAGTAATCAAATTTTCGCAATTGCTATCTCCGACATAGATTGCACCACTAGCGCAATTTGGAAGAGCACCGTCAACCCATCGCGTCTTTGTTTGAGAAATACCTACTGGATATGTGTAAGGTATTAGAGCATCATATAAAAAATCAATAATATCGCCATCCGCATGAATTATTTTAGTTAAATACCATGCATTATCTATTGGAGTTGAATAAGTTTTACCACAATTTTCACCAATAACTGAATTTGATGAAGATTCAACAGAATTTTCAGAGCCTCCAAAGATATATTGATTACCTTCAGGTGTTGTTATTCTAAATTTCCCAGGAATTTGCCCTGAAGCCCCCTGGTTCACTTCAATTCTTAATGCAGTTTTAGATAGTTGAATGGCCTCGTTCGAATTAATAATAAATTGACCAGAATAACCTGAAAAATTGAATGAAAATATGTCCGGTGATGTATCGAAACTACTTTCAGAAGATCCTGTAACCGTTTCCAAATACTGATAAAGTGCTTGATCTCTATTGAAATTATTTGGATCAGCAAGTTTAGTGGATGACTCATCAGGGTCGTCATACACAGTTCGAGTGATTACGCCTCCTGCATCTAATGTCCAACTCATACCCACTCTACTTCCCAATTCATCAACCTTTATTCCATTAGACGAATAGTTTATAGAAATTGGTAGTGAAAGCTTTCTAGACTTGATATTATAAATTGGGATATTAATTTGTGGTGTACCAGTTTGTAGCCCTATAGAAATTCCTCCATATCTTGTAATCGAAAATGCTGTGGGAGAAGGTGGAAGGATGTCGGGTAGCCGCGTGCTCTGCTGTCCATGAGATATACTAGTTGAGAAGACAAGAATTAGGATACATAAGATGAATTTCATATGGCTAATTAGTGATATTGAAAAGAATGTATTTCCTCTATCCTCTAATTTTGAGGAAGCGTTTATGTCATTGAAAAATCTTGGACCTCGATAAAATTGGTATTTATAATGATTAGTTAAAAAAATGTTATTCAATTTTCTTATATTCATTTTATTAAGTTTAAAAGTTATAACCAGTAGCTGTATTTTAATTTTTCAATGCATTTTGAATAACTTCTTAGGTAGAATCAACAGACTCTACAGTATTTCGATAAAGAACAAAATGATAATCAATTATTGACCGTTTCTTACTCCCCGCAAGCCTTTTTCAACCTGTATCAGTCGTTTATTTTGGTTCTCTAACTGCTTCTCCTTCTCAATCAAATGCAACGTCAACTCTTCCACCTTCTTCAATAAAAGTTTATTCATTTCACCCAATGCAATTCCATTGGCCTCTACCTCTTTTGCTGATGGCATATCCGGAAGATGGCCCTTCAATTTAATCTGTTCAGCTATTTGGGTAAGTGTAGGCAATTGATATTCTGGTAGAAATACATAATCCGGCCAGTTGCTCGCCTCAACCTTTACTTCCTTCGATCGGATGTTACCATTTACAGAAAGACGTTCTATAGGCGTTGTCGTACCAATGCCAACATTCCCGTTATATTGCCAGGTCATCACCTGCTGATCAGGCGTCTCGGTTTGATTAGCACCACCATTAATGTAAAGATCCAGCTGACTGCCCCAAACGTTGCTGCCCCCATGCCCGATCCGAAATTCGGCCGCCTCTGAATAAGAATAACTTGCTGTGCCAGCTCTTCCCATACGGAGCACCGGAATGGTTGGTGCATTGACACCACCTGGCTTACTCCCAACTAAGTTTTGAATGTGAAGATTAGCACCAGGATCTGTACGACCAATACCTACGTGGCCATTGTAAAGCCAGGTCATCACCTGCTGATCGGGTACGTCAGTATTATTGGCCGCACCGTTAATATATAAATCCAGTTGACTACCCCATATAGTCGGACTGCCGTGCGCGACCCTAAACTCTGCTGATTCCGGATACGAATAATTAGGCGTACCTGGTCTGCTCAATTTCAAGGCACTTGCACTGGCCACATTAATGCCTCCAGGTCTGCTCTCTCCTCCTAAACTCATAATTTGCAAAGGTGCCGTTGGCGCAGTGGTGCCAACACCCAATTTTGCATCTGAAAGGGTCAACCAGGTTTGTCCAGAGTTACCCCATTTCTGCGCACCGGTATATGGATTTCGTTCCCACCACGCCCTGGTGGTGACACCCGGTTCTAAAAAAGAAATATCTACTGCAATACCATCATGTACGGAAGTGGAATACCAGTCGCTCCCAGCTGAATTTCGATACAGCCAAGTTTTATGCATCACATTGTTGGTAGTAGTACCATTACTGTTTGAAATCTGGTAAGCATCTCCTTTATTGGCTCCCAATTGAGCCTTAACCATATTTACACTCAACAATACCGCAATCGCAAGTAGGGGCTTTTTCATATTTTGAATCTTAATTTTTTTCCAGTTTTTTTAACCGCTCTAATATTTGAGATAGAGCCAGTGTTTTCATTTCATCTGCCTGTTTGAGTCTGATGATCTGCTTATCTTTTTCAATCAGGTGTAAGGTCAGCTCTTCAATTTTCTGCTGCTGCAGCTTCACCATTTCACCCAGCGCAATGCCGTTGGTCTCCACTTCTTTCGCCGAAGGCATATCAGGTAATTTTTTATGTGTTTTGATGTAATTTTCCAACTCTGCCAACTTTCCAACTGGATAACCTTCTTCAAAAACATAATCGGGCCAATTGGAGGTTTCTACCTTAATTTCATGTGCCCGGATTTTACCGTTTACAGAAAGTTTTTCTCTGGGTGTGTAGGTATCGATACCTATATTACCATTGCTGGTGATCAGATTAATATTGCCATTGGGAATTTCATTTCTAGCGGTCAAATTAATATCATTAGCTTTTCCATAACCGAACCACGCAGATCGTGATGAAGGAGAATTACTGTGTACATAGAATTCCATATAGGCATGATTCTTATCTCCTGATTTAAGTTGTAAGGTACCGGCACCTGCTTCGGCAACAATTACACCGCTACTATTAGCGATAACTATATTTCGCCAATTGCCCCAGGCATTCCCTGACAGGCCTTGCCTAAAAAAAATTCCATCAGAATTAAAGTTCAGCTGGTAATTTTCGCCACCAGTGGCATCGCTCCATGGGGCAAAAGTCATTGTTCCGGAATAGCTTCCGTTTCCGGGAAGCCCTATTACATCTCTATCTTTGAAATCATAGCGAACAATCCTTTGATAATCTGCCGGTGATTCATTCAATTGCCTGGTATCTGATACATACTGGCTATATCCATATTGGATATTTATGATCAGCATGATCACGATAAATAGTTGGAATATCTTGTTCATTCTATATTATTATTGTTATTAGATTTCGGAATAATTCAAATGGACAGCCTTGATTCCATTAATTTCTAAAACTCAGTTAGTTTTATACGCAGATCATTCTTTTTTCACCGTATCTTTCTGATCTCCTTTTTGAGCAATAAAATATTCTCCGAAAGCGCTTCATTCAGCTTTAATTGTTGCATTGTCCTAAGCTCCTGCTCATTCAGCCTTTTATTCTGCTGAATGATATAAAGGCTCAATTCTTCTATCTTTTGCTGTTGCAGCTTCACCATTTCACCAAGTGATAAACCATTGGCATCAATTTCCTTTGCAGCAGGCGTTTCAGGCAGATGACCATTTTTTGAGATGTAGCTTTCCAGATCGTGAAGTGGCATTAGCGGATATTGTGGCGCGAAAACAAAATCCGGCCAGTTGGAAGTTTCCACTTTAACCTCCTGTGCTCTGATCTTCCCGTTTACGGATAATGCTTCTTTGGGCGTCAAAGTTCCGATACCTACATTACCCTGCGCATTCCAGATCCCCAGTGGCATGCCGATGTTGGCCCTTCCCCATCCGGCATCATAACCCATCTGTATCGTACCCTGTCCGGCCCTGATGTAATCAACCCTTTGGCCGGAATCATGAAAACCAATCGAGGTAAAATCTTTCCCATTGAGCAAGAACGTTGTACTATTCTGCCATCCCGCGCCGTTTACAGGATTGGAATCTTCATTGATATTACCGATACTTAAATGACCATCCGTATTGGTGGTAATGGCATTCGTTCCGAGTACCAGCGCACCTCCGTTTACCTGCAGCTGTGCAGTTGGCGTAGATGTCCCAATCCCTACTTTACCATCTCCCTGTACCACCATCCGATCATACCAGGTGGTATTGGCATAATTTACCCCTATCGCAAAGCGGTCTTCCGCAGCGAAATCATCTCCAATGGCAAAGCGGAATTCACTTTGATTAGGCGCAGTATTATAGCGCCGGATAAAAAAATCATCGGAGTTACCCAGCATGAAGATGCCGGGCGCATAGCCAAGTGAACTTTGAAATCCCTCGCCAATATTCAGGTTGCCATTAATGGTTTGAGATTGAGCATTGGCCTCAAAGGTATTCCATCCCAACAGGCAGAAAGAAAAAGCAATTGTTGTCTTATAAAAATGATTCATCTGGTTTGTTATCTGGTGTGCTAAAATTAATTCAGCGTTACACCATTGAAGAATCTTTTTGACGAACGTGCAATATGAGGTGATATTCTAAGCTTTTGGAGTGACGAAAATTTTTGGTATTGGATTTTTTGTTGCTTTTTCTGTTCGAAATCTCATTTTTGCAACAGTTGTTTCAGCATATCTTTTAATTCTTGCTGCCCTTTTTCGAGTGAATTAATTTTCTGGTTTTGAGCTTTCAGTTCATGATCTTTTGCCAATAAATACAGGGTGAGCTCCTCCACTTTTTTAAGTAACTTTTTATTCATTTCTCCAAGTTCAATCCCTTCCTGTTCTACCTTACCGGCAGACGGCATTTCCGGAAGATGCCCGTTCACTTTAATGTAAGTTCGAAGTTCGGGAAGACTTAGCAAGTCATACTCTTTGTAAAAAACATAGTCCGGCCAGTTACCGGCTTCCACTTTGATTTCCTTCGCCCTGATGTTGCCGTTTACAGAAAGTTTATCTTTTGGATTAGGCGTGCCTATGCCAATGTTTCCATTTGAAGTAATGCTTAATGCCGTGATTTTGTCATCAGCTATACCATAATTACCATGAACATTAAAATTCAAACCTATATTTTTAATACCGGGATATCCGGAGCCGGGAAAGTTACAGCAGGCCCATTCAGGAACGGCTTCAATGGATGCCCCAAAATAATTTGGCAAGATATCCCTGAAACCCGGAAAATAAATTCCTCTTGGATTTAAGGCCGACGAATGATCACCCAGGGTAATGGACTCATCTCCGCCAACAATATTTAAGCGGGATATTGGATTTGAGGTACCAATCCCCAGGTTACCTGGCTCATTCAATACCATTCTAGGGCTTCCCGCTGTAAAAAACTTAAGCCCGGAATAGCCGGAGAGATAACCTATGGGTGGCGTGTTTTCAATCTCCCTATACCAACCCAATCCATAAAAGCCAACGCTATTATTCATAAAATTAAAAGCATCTGAAGGGTTAAGAGCGATCCCAGGTTGATTTAGTGTCGCAAGCGTTTGCGTAAAAGCTTGTTTAGAAAGGAGAAGGGCAAATAATATAATCAGCCTACCTATTTTTTTACTCTGTGTTGCTTTCATTTGTGTTTTTTTATGATGACATGCTATAATTCAGCTATTTCACCCTGTTAATTTTAAATTTCATCTAACTGTTCTATTATTTGCTTTCCCTGCTTTTATATTTTTTGATCAAATGAATTAAAAGTATGTATCGAAGGTATAATGTAGCTTTTCTTACTTCGTAATCTTTTTGACAAACATGCAAAATGCGGTGACATGCTATGGTTTTCGAACGACGAAAATAATTGACGATAAAAAATATCCCGAAAAGTATTTTGTCTAGCAGGTTCTTAAAGCTTGCCTACTCCTAATTTTAGGTCTGTAAATCAATGTAATACTCCGGAAAGTTTCAATGCCATATCCAATTGATCGGATGGAGCAACACCCGTATCCTGCTTAGGTAAGGTAATGCTTACTTCTGATAATCTTCCAATACCTTTACTTTTTTCAATTGTATCAAGCAAACTTAATAGGCGGCGGTATTGACCTCTAAAGCGAAAGCGATCAGAAACAGTTCCTTTCATTATGGCTATCGTATCAGTTTCAGCTATTACTTTCTGCTTATCATAACTAATGTCTACCTCACTGTAAATGGCCAGGCCTGAAACTGATTGCCATAACCTGTTTTCGCGGTCCTGGTTTCTTACCTGATAACCTTTCAGTACCTGCTGATAGAAGGTATGTTTTCTGGCTAACTGCCTGAAACCTGCATCAGGTTCGGCATCTGCCTGCTGCGCTTGTGTTAGTTGATGGTTTAGCCAGATGGCAGCAATTGTTTTTTGAAATGAACCCACCCAGGCCAGGTATATAACCAAAAGCATCATCAAATACATGATCACTTTTTTTTTACCAATATCATTTAGAATGCGCATATCAATATTGAATTAAAACATCAAATAGAAACTGTCCGCTATTACTATCTAACTGATAACGCAGGAGGCTGACATCCGAGACCCACTTTTTTTCTTTGAGGATAAAAAGCCAGTTATTGATGTGGGTTAAGCTGCTGGTTTCACCTTTAATGTTGATCAGGGTTTGCAACCTTTTTACTTTATCCTGCAAATCTGATGCTTGTTTGAAATGAATCTCCCTGAGCGTAAGTGCCCGGGGTTTACTGGCTCCAATTTCGGAGAGCAGAAATGCACGGTTGTATCCGCCATTCCAACCAAATTTGGAAAGAAGATGTTCCTGATTCCCCACCTCCTTTTTTAATAATTCTGCCTGATCTGCCGTGGCGGTGAGTTTTCCTACTCTTTCACTCAGGCTGTAATTTTCCCTGTTAAAATGCATCAGCAGTATAAAACTCAGTACTAATAGTCCCAGTAAACCAAAAACAAAAATGGTTCCTGTTCTTTTAAGTCCTGCATTCTCCAGAAAATTCTTCAGATCTAAAGCAAGTCCTTCATGTTCAGCCGTAACCGGTCTAATTTTACCATACATAAACAACTGAAAAGCAAGCGCATAGGGCAAAACCAAAACTGATGAAATGGTTATGCCTGCCAGCTTTACTTTTTCAGCACCACCTTCACTCTGGATATATTTGTATCCCTGGGGTTCTTTCCTTTCAGATACCTCAAAGCAGTGCCCCATCAGGTCTAACATTTGTTCTTTTTGTTCAATTAATTCCCATATTGAAACCAGTGCCAAACCGCCAAGGGCGAGCATATATATAGGGAGACCTGCAGATTTCAATTTTCCAAGAAGATCATCGGCCAAGGTGCGGCGAACCAGGCTTACACAACAAAACTGACCCTGCTGGACCTGTTGTACATAGAAGTCTTTTTTTTCTAAGGCAGGAAATGCCTGAGAAAAGTGCTGACTGCTTTTATCACCGGGGTTATTCAACGTTCGGTGCACAATTCCTTTACCATTCAGGGATAGCACTGTGGGATAATTTCTTGGAAGTTTCGCTATCACCTGTACTAATGATCCCTCCACAATAATATGATTGGCAGCATCTATACTGTTGCCCTTTTGGGTAACAAGGGCATAGGTACAACGGTAATTTGCCTCACCAATCAGAACGAACTCAATGGCCAATATCTGCTTAAAATGTGCCGTCATGATTTAATAGAGGATAGTAGGTTTAATAAACACCAGCGTAACCACTTTATTATTCGCTTTTTCGCGGCTGCTGAATAACCATTTCAGTACAGGAATTCGCGACAACACCGGAACCCCGGATCCTGATTCAGTGCTTTCTGTACGCTCCAATCCACCCAACACTATCATATCCTCATTTTTTGCCCTGATAATGGAACTGAATTTACTGGTAGATTTTGGTGGAGGTGCATTTAATGGCGGGCTCCCAATAAAATCAGAAATATTCACGTTAATGTTAAGCGTTACCTGATCATCGCCTGAAACCACCGGTTTAATGTCAATTTCCAGATTGGCGTTTACTTCAGTAAACTGTTCTGTAACTACTGTTTGTGCATTAAGAGAAGGAATTACATTTTGTGTTTTCTGGCTGTAATATCTCGAACTTCCGATACTCAGATTGGCAGAATGCCCGTTTAGTGTAGATAGTTTTGGTACAGACCTGATATCGACATTATTATTGTTTTCAAGCGCACTCAGTTTTACATAAAAATTGGGGGTTACCCTGCCCAGATTCACCGATCCGTTTCTGCCGAGTTTGGATAAAAAGTTATTAATGGAATTTGCACCAAAGGTATAATCTATGCCAGGCAGAATGGTACCACCGGTTTTAATGCTATCTGAAATTCCTGCGGATATACCCGTTTTGACGGATTTACCTTTTCTCACATCAACAAGTGTAACCTCAATCAAAACCATAGGGACCACCCGGTCTATTTGCCTGATATAATTTTCAATTTCATTCACCTGTGGTGCAGCACCTGAAAGCAGGATGGTATTCTGCTCGCGAAATTCCTTGATTTCCACACCTTTTTTCCAATCATTCGGAATCATCATCTGAATGGTATCAAGCGATCTGTGCTGAAGCTGAACAATGCGGTTTGCACGCAGCCCTTCCAGCTTTCGCTCACCAATGAGATATACCCCCCCGTCCTTTTTATAGGTATATTCTGTGCCCTGCAGCAATGCGGTCAGGAAAGTATCATAGCCTATGCCATTAAGCTTGGTCGTAACAGTACCCTTTATGTCCGAATAAATAAAATAATTTGCGTTCACTTCGTTAGAAGCCGATTTAATCAGATCCAATATGGATGAATTGACGGCATCTACGGTAATGCTCCTGTTTCCCTGCGTATCTTTTTTGCCGCTCAGGCTAAAGGCGGTCTGGGCCTGCCCTGCCGCTTTATTTGCACGTTTAATTGCGGTGGCGTTATCTCCGTTTACATAAAGCTCCTCGCCCTCAGCCAGCGATTGAAAGATAAATACACCATCATTGGTTTTGTTCATCTTCAGCTCGTTTGCATAGGCAAGCTTTTCAAGGGCAACATCAAATGGGGCTGCTGCTATAAAACCACTTACTTTTTTAGCCATCAGCCCAACAGGAACAACCACATTTTTTTGAGACAGCTGACTAATTTTTTTGGCGACCTGAGCAAGGGTATCATTGCTTAATTCAAAGCCAAGATAATCATTAGCAGCATTATACGTGATCCGAAAATCTTTTGGTAATACTATAATTTTTGGCCCCTGTGCTTTACTTACTGACATAATAGATCCAATCATATTGATATCCAGATCATATTCTCTGGCCATAAACAAGAGTACATTTAATGCCGTTTCATTTCTGAAGTTGGTAGACACCTTGAAGCTTAATTGCGGGTCAATATTAATGTTCAGGTTATTGGCCTGTGCCAGTGCCCTTAACAACTCTTGCAGTGAGGCCCCTGACATAGATAATTGAACGGGTTGATTAAGGCCTGGTACAGTTACCGCCAGATTTCTCAACCGCTCCTCAATGGTCTTAATCCGGTCATTTCCCTGAATAGTCTGTGCTGTTGAACTGAATATACAAAAGCAGCACAACACGAAGGTTACACACTTGATCAGATATGGCGTAATCTTATTTTTCATTTATGTAGTCAGTAAGAGTGGGTAAATTTCCTCTATAGAGGTAAGGCCTTGAGCAAATAGCCGGAAAGCATTTTTTGATAGTGTACTGATTTGTTTTTCTTCCAGCAGGTCTCCTATAGCCATATTTCCGTTTCTGATTTCCTGCGAAAGCGAGGCATCTATTGGAATCACTTCATATACAGCCTTCCTGCCGCTGTATCCCGTAAAGTAGCAGGCCGCACAACCAGTTGCCATGTAGTGCGTGGCAATATGGACCGGGGGCTGGTATTGCCTGGGGTAAATGGATGCATTTAAGGGTATTTCTTTTTTACAACTCGAGCATAACAGGCGGAGCAGGCGCTGTGCCACTGTTGTATTGAGTGTATTGGCTACCAGAAAGCCCGGAATCCCCATGTCAATTAAACGGGAAACCGTCCCCCATGCAGAATTGGTATGAATGGTAGACAGTACCAGGTGTCCTGTCAATGCGGCCCTAATGGCCATATTAGCCGTTTCCGGATCCCTGATTTCTCCTACCATAATCACATCAGGGTCCTGCCGCAAAAACGTTCTTAAGGTAGCAGCAAAGCTAAGACCGATATTCTCCTTTAACTGTACCTGATTTACCCCTTCCAGGGTATACTCAATCGGGTCTTCAATCGTCAGGATATTCCTGGTACTTTTATTGAGCATTTTAAGTGTGGCATACAAGGTGGTGGTTTTACCGGATCCTGTAGGACCGCTGATGAGTATAATGCCATTCGGCCGCTGTACACCTTCCATATAATGCTGCATATCCTGCTCAGAAAGGCCAAGCCTGGAAACATCTATGTCTCCGCTATTATTATTCAGCAATCTTAAGACTACTTTTTCCCCGTAAAGAGTAGGCAATACAGATACCCTGATATCAAAAGCACCCTGCCTGTTCGAACTAAACTGAATTCTCCCATCCTGAGGAAGCCTTTTTTCGGCAATATCCAGGTTAGCCATGATCTTGATTTTATTGATCAAAGCCGGATAGTCTGCCTTTTCAATCTGATAGCGTTCTATCATCATTCCATCAATTCTCACCCTTACCCGCGATCGTTTTTCGAAAGTTTCGATATGGATATCACTGCTTTTCAACCGTCGCGCTTCTTCTATCAATACCTGAAGGAAATCATCACTGGCTGCAATAACAGAAACCTCAGCCTGGCTATCTGCTGAAAGATCACCTAAATAGTGTTGGGATAACATTTTACTGATTTCGACAGTACTTAATTCTTCCAGTGATATGGCATAGCCCGTCATTACCTGCAATTCATCAGCAAGCAGCTCTCCGTCTCCTATAGCATCCCAATACACCACCAATTTTCCGTTAGCCCCAATCTGCTTAGGGAATATCCGGTATTGCATGGCCAGTTCCTTTGGAAGCAGGGCAATTATTTCGGCACTAATATCCATAACACATGAATTTATTCAGCAAATCATCGGAGTGTAGCGACAAGGCAGGTACCTGCCATTCGATTAATATGACCAGCATCAGGAATATAGCCTGGTAACCGGCAAGTGGAATTTTATGTGTCTGCCCAGCTGACTTTTTAATAAAGACTGCAGTGCATCCAATCACCAGCATCAAACTGGCCATATAGAATACCACGTAATTTAAAAAGGAGAGCCTGGTTGACAGAACGATGAGAAATAACAAATCTCCAAGGCCAAAAAAGCCTGTCAGGATATTAACCAGCCGTTTCTGTTTGAGCGACAGATAAGCGGTTAAGATCACCAACTGAACGGTAAGAAAAACACAACTTTTAATGACTGAGCAAACCATTACCTCCAAACTAATCCATTGCAGTACACAACCTATCAAAAGCATAGCCAGAAGCGGAAACATCCACCAATAAATTCCCCTGTACCGAAAGTCCTGAAAGGCCATCCCGCTGAGTACCATAAAAACCCCTGCATGTAAAGCCAACATCAATCTGCAACAACCTCCTTCAGGTTTTTATCCTGATCAATCTGCCAGACATTATAGGTACCATCTCCATCAAAATCTGCAACGGCTGTTGCTTTTGCCGTAAATGTATTGGCAGATGCAGCAATTACTTCAACCTTATAATTGGCTTTGCCATCCTTTCCGTCGGAGGTTAATTTTTCCTGAATAAACCCGATTTCGGTCAGGTCTTGTGAGAATTTGGAATGTTCATAAAAATAACTTTGTTCCAGCTTGGCAATATGTTCCAGCTGCATCTTGGCCTCTGTTGTTTTGGCTTTAGTAATCAGCGGCATCAGGTTGGGTAATGCCAGCAGAATCAGTATTCCAATGATCGCCAGAACGATGAGTATTTCGGTCAGGGTATAGGCATCAAGTTTTTTGTTTGTATTGGTTTTCATCTCACGCACGTGTTAAATCTCTAGTTATTTGGCACTATTTTTTCGCCTGTAATTTGTAATGAAAAAATTGAAATCACCGGATAATTTTGACGAACGTGCGAAATCAGGTGACATTCGTGGCTTTTGAGGTGATGAAATTATTTAAGGATTTCAAATTCAAGCATAAAAAATCAATTTTCATTACCCTTCCGGCTGGAATTATTTTAACTTTTTCTGAATGGCTTCTATCATTTTTAACTGTTCTACCTGTGTGGCCTGCATGGCATTAATCTGTTTATCTTTTTCAATCAGGTGGAGGGTAAGTTCTTCAAGTTTTTGAAGCAGGAGTCTGTTCATCTCACCCAAAGCAATTCCTTCCTTATTCACCTGGGCTGCGCTCGGTATTTCAGGTAAATGCTTGTGTGTTTGAATATATTGCGCCAGTTCAGCAAGCGGCATCATTGCATATTTCTTTGAAAAAACATAATCCGGCCAGATCTCAGCAGTCACCTTTACTTCCTTTGCACGAACCGTTCCGTTTACAGCCAGTTTTTCATTAGGATTGACAAATCCTATACCGACATTACCCATTGCAGAACCATCCGTTTTAGTGGCCAGAATAATATTTCCATCCAGTGATTTAATCAAATCCAAATCGCCACCGTCCTGGTTAATGCCAACACCATTACCATGCTGATAAACGCCCCTCAAGGCCCAGTTTTTTGCACCGGTAATACCTGAATTACCCAGTGAAACAATACCCGCTACATTTTTCTCCGGTAAATTATCTGAAAGCATGGCCCTGATATTTCCATTTACCACTAATTTTTCTTTTGGATCAGATACTCCTATGCCAATATTACCCCCCGGCGCAACCATGAAACGATCGCTTCCAAAACCACTTCCATAGGATCCGTCACCTGCATCCTCCCAGATGCCAAATCCATTAATTGCATGGCCTCCGCCAATAGACCATTGCTTGGCCTTATTGCGGTAACTAAAAAGCATCCGGGCATCGTCATTACCACTTTGCCCATTTGTGGCCAGTGTAATCACATTTCCCCAGGCCTGCTTACCGTTTAAATGAAATACAGCCGCCGAGGTAAGATCAGATTGTGGCGCCATAACTTCCAGGCGCGTAGCCGGATTACTTGTACCAATCCCGACATTTCCATTAACCTCCATTAATATTTTCGACCATTGCTGGCTGGCAAGATTATTGGTTTTCCTGAAATACAGCTGCTGATCGAAAAAACTTCCCGAAAATTGCATGGCATAATTGTTATCCGGACTGCTATGCCGGACATCAATCATGTGCCACCAACCACTGGCGCCCGTAGGATAATTTATCGGATTTAAAGTTTCAAAAAATCCGGAAATGGCACCTTCGCTTCCTTTTAGTCCGGCATTATCCCTTACCTGAGCCAACCCAAGAAAAGGCATCAAAACCAGCAGAACCATCCATAAAGTCATTCTCTTCATTATCTTCTTATTTATTTTTTTCTAAAATCTTCCGAATCAAAACTTCCTGCTCATTTAATTTTTTCACGACCTGAGACATTTCGCTTTGCTGGCTATTCAGTTGTTTATCTTTTTCAATCAGGTGGAGGGTCAGTTCTTCCAGCCTTTGCAACAGTATTTTATTCATTTCTCCTAAAGCAATACCATTTTTTTCTACTTCCGCAGCCGATGGCACACCAGGAAGGTGCTTATGGTGTTGAACATAAGCTTCAAGTTCTGATAAGGATAACTTTTGATAGTTTTCCGTAAACACAAAATCAGGCCAGTTCTGTGCTTCAACTTTAATCTCTTTGGAGCGGATATTACCATTTACTGAAAGTTTTTCCCTGGGGCTCGTTGTTCCGATACCCACATCACCGTTTGACCTGATACTCATTGCCGTAAACTTGCTGTTGCCAATATCCTGGTTATAGTGCATCATAAAATTAAGACTGATGTTTTTAATCCCTGCATAACCTGCCTGTGGATATCCCCCACAACAACTCCATTCTGGTGTAGCCTCGATTGATGCACCGAAATAATTAGGAACATTATCTCTGAACCCGGTAAAACTGATTCCTTTGATCCCATTTGTAGGTTCATAATTGCCCATGGTAATCAACTCATCACCTGAAATGTGCACCTTACTCTCTGGCTGAACAGTTCCAAGCCCCAGGTTGCCATTGGTTAAGAGGTTGAATGATTCTACCCGGCTTCCTGCCTGCAATTGAACCGAACCATCAGTCGAAAAATGAGCATATCGTCCTAAATATGTTCCACCCGTAAAATCATCAGCATAGTTCATGATAAGTGAATTACCATTACCATGTACCATTGCCCTGCCCCCGGCACCTCTTTCAGGTGCTGTTAATAGTACATCAGCAGGATAATTAAATCTAAATACAGCCTCCTGGGCAGCAAGCCTTTCAGAAATAAATACAAAAAGAAGAAGAATAAAAGCGGTACGTTTCATAGATATCGAAAATTATGTTTTTTAATTAAAAGATTTAGCCGGCACTTAAACCGTTCAGCATACATGCGCTGCAGCAAATGATCGTAATCCCGAAGATAATTTTACGAATGATTAATTAGTAAACTTTTTGACGAACGTTGCTTATGTGTTGACGAACGTGCTTTTCGGAGTGATGAAAATTTCACGGGAATTTGAACCTGCCCTGAAATCAGCAATTGAAGATTATTTTATCCCGTTTCGATAACCAATGTAATTCAGCGATACTTTTCCAGATTGCGATAATAATAAGCACGGATTTTTCAGAGATCTTACCAATACGGTTTTTATATTTTGTATGGATGGATCTGTAACTTATAGCATGTAGCTGTTCATCATATGCCTAATTGCTGCACTACAGATCTGATAATTAAGCGTTATATCTCGATCTGATTGCTATTTTCATTTTCCTAAAGGAAAAATAAAGAATGACGAGCGCAATGATCCGTAATGCTAAACCGGTAAAGCCTATGCAGGAATAAAAACCGCCACCTGGAGATGCTCCAGGCGCTGGCCACTGGCACCAACCCCATAACAGGTAAAGTGTTTCCTGCTCGATAGCACGTACAACCGGCCCTAAATCATCAGGGCATTATTCTTCGCCATTAACCAACTCGAAGCGCTGGCCGAAAAAGGTAACCAGGGTTTAGCATGGAGCGAAGAAGAAGATAAAATGTGGCAGAATGCTTTGGTAATGGCTCCAAGATTACAGAACTCGCCAAACTACACTCAAGGACTTATGAAACAATCAAAGCCAGACTCCTCAAACTTGAACGCCTGCAGAAATAACAAAGCCCGGCATTTCTGACAGGCTATGCTACAATTATATTCATCTCTCACAAGCGACACGCGTGCGCAAGCGAGGGGGCAGGTTGAGGTAATTGTAGCTCAAGGTAATGTCTTTCCCACTGTCACTGATTAGATTACCATTCGGGTCATAAGTATAATTGCTGTTGGTAAAACCCCGTATACTATCCAGCTGGTTACCCATATAACCCTTATAGTGGTTTGTTCCGAAATCATCCCGGCTCAGTTTGCTGATGTTACCCGTCACGTCATAACTGGATACTTTCCCAACTCCCCAAACTACACTCCAGAACTTGGAGCAATTAAAGCAAGACTCCTTAAACTTGAACTCTTACAGAAACAACAAAGCCCAACATTTCTGCTAGGCTTTGCTACAATTATATTCATCTCTCAGCGATACATCCGCCCCAGCTTAGATAAACTAGTTTTGGATAGCTAATAACAAAGGTGCAATATCTACATTGCTCTGAATCCACATAACGTCTGCCTCGTAGCTTTGAGATAAGTCATAAATACCTGGGACACGTTTCAAAATCTCCAAACCAAACTGGTAGTGGCTCATACAGTCTACCAAATCCTGTTCGTTGTTTTTTTCGGTCAAAAAAACTAAAGATGGCTCATCATAAGCCTTCCAAAGTTCACTTAACAAAGCTCTATTATTTACATTTATTTCTCTTATACGTATGAGGGTTTTTTCAATCACCTCACCCTCATTTTTGATGTACAGTTTTTCCTCAGCCACATAATCAATAATTTCCTGCGGATTAGTTTCATAGCTTAGCCTAAACCCCGAGAAAAATACGCTCTCACATTTAACATGAAGCAGGGTAATAAGCTTGTCCCATTTGAAATCAGCGATATCTAGATTATGCTCAAGATCTTTTATTGAAACAGTATTTGCATTGTGTATTACAATATCTAAGCTACCCATATTAATTCTTTTTATATTTCCAAAACTCAAAAGGTGCACCAAAAGGATATTGGGCGCTACTGCCATATGTACTTCCACCAACATTGAACCTAAAAGTTGAATGATAGCTCATACCTGTAGCCGGAGCGTGGGCTGGTCCGTAATCCCACCTAACCATATTCCCCCCTGCTTTAGCTTGTTTAACTGATAATATCGTTCCTCCCGCAGTCCCTTTATTTCCATACAAAGCCTCTACTTTATATCCGAATACATTTAGACCCTTTTCGCCGAATACCCCATAGCCTTTATTTAATTTGAAATTTACTGCTAAATCTACTTTTGAAAGTGCTCCTTTAGTCAAGTAATATTCTCCAACTTTTTCTGCTGCAAAACCAGCACCGAATGCATAATCATTAGAATCATAATTTGGCATATTCTCTGCTACATCATAAGCCCCAATCAGCATATCGGCAGAACTAATTGCCCCAAAAGTGAGTGTATTTCCTAACCCTTTTAAATAACCGTCTAAAGTAAATTGGCTTTTTACCCCCTGCCAAGTATTATCTAATCCACTTTTAACCCCATTTATGAAACTTTGACCGAGACTGCTTGTAGGCTTCTTTTTCTTAGGATCGCCTGGGTCGTCTTGCTGATTTGAATATTGACTTTTTAACTGAGCAAATTCAGACTGAGCATCCAATCCCGTATAAGTGGTTGAATTGGCTCCATAAACAACATCCATTCCATCAGGATCGATATTATTAGTAGGATTATTATCTGCGTAGTTGTACGGATTAACTCTGAAAAACTTCTCAGATAACGGGTCAACCACGTTCCAGCGGCCTATCACCGGATCATAAAACCTTGCACCGTAATCATACTGTCCTAACTCCTCCTGCAACTCCTTGCCGTTATACAAATATTTGTTTGTACCACCTGCAACTACCTTTCTTAGTCCGAACGCATAATAATCGTCTTGCTGTAGCCTCCGCACAGCTCCATTGTAAATATCGAAAGTATAACGCACATTTCCAAGATGATCAGAAAGATTATAATGATAAGTATAACTACCACCATTGTTCTGTGCAATACCCTCTTCTGTATGGATCATATCAATCACAGCGCCATTGTACTCGATACCATTCACATAATTACGAATGCTTCCATTATTATTCTTCGACAGTTTGTTACCTGTGGCATCGTAAGTATAGGTGATATGCTGGCTACCACTGATGCTTTGCGGAAGGTTAAGGTGATTATAGCTTAAGGTGATGTCTTTTCTGCTGTCGCTGATCAGATTACCATTCGCGTCATAAGTATAATTACTGTTGGTAAATCCCCTGATACTATCCAGCCGGTTACCGGTATAACCTTTATAATTGTTTGCTCCAAATCCATCTCTGCTCAGACTGGTCATATTGCCCATTACATCATAGCTGATACTTTCACCAAGACCACTAGCAGCTGATTGCGTTAATCGGTTCAGTTTATCATAGCTATAATTAAAAGTATTGCTTGTTCCGTTCGTATAAGCCTGATTCGCAATGTTGCCATTATATTGTGGGGAAGTACCATCATTGTACTTTAGCTCCACACTAAACTCGTTGCTGCTGCTAGTTTTCAGCCAGCCGCGCTCATTATAAGCAAAGCTTGTATGCTGCGTATCATTATGCAGGTGCTTATTTTTCAACTGGCCAATCTCATTGTATTCTAAATGATTTAATGTAACCTCCCCCTGCCCGTTAATATTTTCAAAAGTGGCCATCTTACGTCCCCAGTGATCATACTCGTATCGATTTGCAATCGTGGTGGTCGCATCATTGGTATGGTGAACCCGGGTACTTGAGATGAGCTCGCCAACAAAACTGTAGCTGTTGGTTATCACATCATAGTTGGCTGCACTAATGGTGCCTGAAAGGTAATGCTGTTTATAGGTTTTCACCACCCTGCCTTCGTCATCATAATAGTTGATGGTCCAAAGAAAATCTTCCGTACCCAGCATCCGAACCTTTTGTGCCGTTAGCAAACCATTAAGCTTGATACTGTAGTTGGATGATTCATTGGCAGGAATTCCTGGTATATCATAATCATCATAATAATTGATCACGTCCAGTCTGAGGTTTGGAAGATAGCTCGGCGCGCTTGCATTATTATACCCATGAAGATTTCCTGCACCATTATCCCTGCTGTCCCAAAAGGGAGAAAGGGAGTTCACCGTTGCCTGAACATCATCACGCAAGCCGGTATGTCCATATTCCACCCCGGTCATAATTACCCTGCCAATAGCATCATATTTAACATAGGCCCGTTCTGATTGCTGTGCCTGAATCGCATCCTGGGTAAATACCACCTGGTCAAGTGGGTTATAAATCATTTCCTCCCAGCCTTTGCCTGGTATTTTTTTCCGGATCAGCCTTTTTCTGCCATCATAATGATAACCATAAATAAAATGATTAAAAGCATCCTGTGTTTCATCAAAACTGCTCACCGGATTTTGTCCGTTCTCATTTACCGCTGGAGGAAGCACATATTGCAGGTTACTAAGGTCGTCATAAACGTAATAGGTACTTAAACTTTTATTATCGCTTTCCCAGATTCGTTTAAGCACCACACGACCTTCAAAATCTTTGAATTCTTCAGTAGTGCCGGCTTTTAGATCATCTGCTTTCCAGTTCTCATCCTTGCTGATGGTCTTATATAACGTTCCGGATAGATAAACCGATGCAACCGCTCCATTGCCAACACTATTGATCTGCCAGAGTTTTACCTCATCAGTTATATTAGAACCATATTCCATTTTTAGGGTATGCCCGGTATTGTTGTTC
>NZ_NHOT01000021.1 GCF_002197755.1 Pedobacter sp. AJM
GATACTTTCACGGGAAGTTTAAGCCGTTTGCCAGGCGAAAACGTGGGAACGTATGCCATCAACCAGGGCACATTGGCACTAAACGGTAACTATACTTTAACTTATGTAGGTGCTGATTTAACGATTGGCACAAAAACAGTGACGGTAACGGCAGCAGCGAAAAGCAAAACCTATGGTGACGCTGATCCTGCATTGACCTATACCTTTGCTCCGGCATTGGTGGGTACCGATACTTTTACCGGTTCCTTAAACAGATTACCTGGCGAAAACGTAGGAACTTATGCCATCAACCAGGGTACGCTTGCACTTAACGGCAACTATACTTTAACTTATATTGGTGCTGATTTAACGATTGGTGCGAAAACAGTGACGGTAACCGCTGCAGCGAAAAGCAAAACCTATGGTGATGCTGATCCTGCATTGACCTATACCTTTGCTCCGGCACTTCAAACTGGCGATAGCTTCTCTGGAAGTTTAACCCGTTTGCCAGGCGAAAATGTAGGTACGTATGCAATTAACAAGGGTACACTCTCACTCAACGGCAACTACACTTTAACTTATATCGGTGCCAATCTGTCCATTACTAAATCTGTACTCACTGTTATGGCAAGCAATGCGGTAATGTGTCAGTCAGATGGTTTCCCAACCTTTGGCGTAACTTATACTGGTTTTAAAGCAGGCGATACTGAAAGTTCATTGAGCACAAAACCAGTTGTCAGCACTACAGCCAATAGAAATACAGCCGGTAATTATGTACTTGTGCCATCTGGTGGTTTATCAAACAACTATAGTTTTGTATATGTAAATGGTACATTAACAATCAACGCTGTTCCATCGGTAAGTATTGTGAGCAATAAAGGTGCTGAAATCAGTAAGGGCGAAACAGCAGTATTAACGGCCAGCGGTGGCACTACTTACAGCTGGTTTAGCGCTAGTGGGATGATCAGTGGACAGAATATGGCTTCTCTTACCGTTCGTCCGGCTCAAACTACCACGTATACCGTTCAGGTTACCAATGCCAGTGGTTGTAACAGTTCAGCGTCGATCACCATTAAGGTAACTGAAGATTATAAACTGGTTGCAAATAATATCTTAACGCCAGATGGAGATGGTATAAATGATACCTGGATTGTGCAGAACATTGATATGTATCCGAATAATGAAGTCAGGATATTTGATCGCAACGGCAGGGAAATGTATAGTAAAAAAACGTATGATAACAGCTGGAACGGAACCATCGGAGGTAATAACCTTGCTGAAGGTACCTACTATTACATCATTACCTATGGCCCAAATAAACTAGTACAAAAGGGATTTATCACGATTATCAGAAACCGTTAAGAAAATGAAAAGGATGAAAACAACAATAATGATAATGGCTGCTCTGATCGGTTTTTCAAAAGTAAAAGCGCAGACTAGTCCATTATTAAACCAATATTTTAACAATACTTATCTTGCTAACCCGGCCATGGCCGGGCTGGCAGAAGGTGCAACTGCAGATCTCACCTTCCGTTCACAGTGGAATAATATTCCTGGCGCCCCTATCGTACAAAATCTCAGCGCCACTTATGGCTGGGAAAGAGTAGGTGTGGGATTAAATATGAATCTGGATAAAGCAGGCTTGCAAAGGCAAACGCGAATCCTGGCAAGTTATGCTTATCATCTTCCACTTAATGAGTCGGCTAAACTGAATTTTGGTTTGTCTGCAGGGTTTATGAATCAACGGGTTGATATGCAGGATCTCATCGGAAATCCAAACGATCCACAGGTTGGAGCTTATAATAGCGACCATAAAACTTATTTTGATGGTGATTTCGGTATCGGAATAACCTCACAAAGTTTTAATGTAGATTTTGCATTGGTGAACCTTAAAAATTATTTCAAAAAAGATAATTTTAAACTGATTAACACGCCGGTTATTTATGCCTCTACCGGGTATATCTTTCATCTTGGTGAAAACTTGCTCCAGCCAAAGGTTGCCTATCGTTCCTTTACAGATATAGCTGACATTGTTGATGTTGGTGCACAATTTGGTGTTGCCAATCAACAGGTATTATTCACTGCAATGTACCACACCAGCAAGGCTGCAAGTTTTGGTGTTGGATTACATTACAAAAAGAAATACAACATTAATACGGCATATACCACGCAAACCGGTGCCTTAAGTGGTTATACTGCTGGGAGTTTCGAGATTAATCTTGGTATCAATTGGTAAAACACCCAAATTACCCGATTAGTTACCAAGGGTTAACATATTGATACTATAAACTTAAATTTACAATGGCCACAGCATAAGCGGTGGCCATTTTTATTTCAGTCAGTTCAGTTGCTTTGTAAAAACCAAACTCTTTTCGTGTATCAGCAATTGTGACTAAACTTAGCAGTCTATAAATTCTAAAAAACAGTTGGTAAAATCAATACGCTGAAATGTTAGCCCTATAAACTTATTTATTTTCCGATTTAAAAGCACTTATGTAAATGAAGGTAAAGAAGTATTTATAGTCAGGATGGAATTTATTTTTCAAAACAAATTTGATTTGGCTAAGGTTATCTACAGTAATAATATCAGATCCAGTTGATTTTTAAACGGATCATCATGTGTAACTGATTATTTTCAAAAGGATGTCATCATCACTTTGTTTTTCTGTCAAAACTTGTAAATTGCAGTAGTTAAGGGAAACAATTTGTCAGGTCATACCAGCAGAAAAATCCTTACACTAAACCGACAAAGTTTGAATGCTGATAGCGTACTCCATTTGAAAGTACTTTTAAAACCATTTAAACAGATATTACGTAGATACTTATCAGAATAAGCCTGTTAAAGGCAACAGTAATCTTACACAAATTTTTGGGTTCTCAGCAGTATTAACCACTGTTTATCTACCCACATGGCGCAATTGTTGATAAAATAAAAAAAACAGTACCCTCTTTTTATAATTATTTTATAGTTTAGGGACGTAGCTGTTAAGAAAGGTATTATGGAAGCAAAATTTTCACCGCAGGTTAAAGATGTAATCTCTTTTAGTAGGGAGGAAGCGCTCCGTTTAGGGCATGATTACATCGGAACCGAGCATTTATTATTGGGCCTCATCCGCGAAGGCGATGGCATGGCTATCAAAATTTTAAGGTCATTAGGAGTTGATACAGGTAAATTGCGCCGTTCAATTGAAGATGCTGTTCGCGGTACTTCGAGCGTTACTGTAAATTTAGGTAACATCCCTTTAACAAAACAGGCAGAAAAAGTTTTAAAAATTACTTACTTAGAAGCTAAGATATTTAAAAGCGATTTAATTGGCACCGAGCATTTATTGTTGTCGGTTTTGAGAGATGACGACAATATCGCCTCTCAAATTTTACTGCAATATGGAGTTACTTATGATGTCTTTAAACAGGAAGTTGAAGTAAATAAAAATGGCTTCAGAGATGATATTTCAAACAGCGCCTCAACAGGTGGTGATGATGATTATCGTGAAGAAGAAAGCTTCAGTACACCAAAAAAAGTTTCAGACATCAAATCTAAAACGCCGGTTCTTGATAATTTCGGTCGTGATCTTACAAAGGCTGCAGAAGAAGGCCGGTTGGATCCAATCGTAGGTCGCGAAAAAGAAATTGAACGTGTATCTCAGATTTTATCCCGTAGAAAAAAGAACAATCCAATTTTAATCGGAGAGCCTGGCGTAGGTAAATCAGCTATTGCCGAAGGTTTAGCTTTACGTATTGTTCAGCGGAAAGTTTCGCGTGTGCTTTTTGGCAAGCGTGTAGTTACTTTAGATTTAGCATCCTTGGTGGCAGGTACAAAATACCGCGGCCAGTTTGAAGAGCGGATGAAAGCTGTCATGAATGAGCTGGAGAAATCTACCGATGTGATTCTGTTTATTGATGAGATTCATACCATTGTGGGTGCCGGTGGTGCATCAGGTTCACTTGATGCCTCAAATATGTTTAAGCCGGCATTGGCCAGGGGTGAAATTCAATGTATCGGTGCTACTACTTTAGACGAGTACCGTCAGTATATTGAGAAAGATGGAGCCTTAGACCGTCGTTTCCAGAAGGTAATGGTTGAACCGGCTACACCAGATGAAACAGTAGAAATTTTAACCCGGATTAAAGATAAATACGAGGAGCATCATGGCGTAACTTATACTGATGAAGCTATCCAGGCTTGTGTAACTTTAACTTCACGTTACATTTCTGATCGTTTTCTGCCTGATAAAGCAATTGATGCTTTAGATGAGGCTGGTTCAAGAGTACACCTAACGAACATTCATGTACCGCAGAACATTATTGATGTTGAGGCTAAAATAGAAGATATTAAGCTGGAGAAAAATAAGGTTGTCCGCAGTCAGAAATATGAAGAAGCTGCAAAACTCCGTGATACGGAGAAAAATTTAATTGAAGAATTAGATAAAGCGAAAGCAGAGTGGGAGGCAGAAACCAAAACCAAACGCTATGAAGTTTCTGAAGATAACGTAGCAGAGGTCGTGGCTATGATGACGGGCATTCCGGTTCAGCGTGTGGGCCAGACGGATAGTCAGAAACTGTTGAATATGTATGATAAAGTGGCCGAGAAAATTATCGGTCAGGATGATGCGATTAAGAAATTAACCAAAGCCATCCAGCGTACCAGAGCAGGATTAAAAGATCCGAAGAAACCAATTGGTTCATTCATTTTCTTAGGTCCTACCGGTGTTGGTAAAACAGAACTTGCAAAAGAACTGGCTCGTTTCATGTTTGATAGTGATGATTCACTGATTCAGATTGACATGAGTGAATATATGGAGAAATTTGCTGTCTCACGTTTAGTGGGTGCGCCTCCGGGATATGTAGGTTATGAAGAAGGTGGACAGTTAACGGAAAAAGTAAGAAGAAAACCTTATGCCGTTATTTTGCTGGATGAGATAGAAAAAGCACATCCGGATGTATTTAATATCCTTTTACAGGTTTTAGATGAAGGTCAGTTAACTGATAGCTTAGGTCGTAAAGTTGATTTTAGAAATACAATCATCATCATGACCTCAAACATTGGTGCCCGTCAGTTGAAAGATTTTGGGCAGGGTGTTGGTTTCTCTACTTCAGCAAAAACGAACCAGGCAGAATCTCATAGTCGTGGGGTGATTGAAAGTGCTTTAAAACGTGCCTTTGCGCCAGAGTTTTTAAACCGTGTAGATGATGTTGTGGTGTTTAACAGTTTAGGTAAAGATGAAATCTTCAGGATTATTGATATTGAACTAAAAGCTTTATTTGGCAGGGTTCATACTTTAGGATACGAGATTGCTTTAACTGAAAATGCAAAGGATTATATTGCCGATAAAGGTTTTGACAGTAATTTTGGTGCCCGTCCATTGAAACGTGCAATTCAGAAATACCTGGAAGATCCGATTGCAGAAGAAATTCTGAAAGGTGAATTATCTGAAGGTGATGTGCTGGAAATCGATTATGATAAAACCACAGAACTGATTTCAGTCAATCATAAGAAAGGTGAAAAGAAAAAAGAAGAGCCAAAAAAAGAAGAAGATTCTTCAAATAAATAATTTAAACTCCCGATGGAAATCGGGAGTTTTTTTTGCTTTATGTGCAGGTAAACAGTGATTTGTGGAATGAATACAATTGTCCGTTATTGCTGATTTAATTTTATAGCTTTCTTTCCAGAATAAAAAATAACTCTCCGAACATTAAATGATATAGTCAATCATATTTTAGTTTCAATAGCGAGTAATACTGTAGCATTACCTTGTCATTCATTTTTATATTCTGAGATGATAACCGATATATTTAATTTGTGAAGAGGTAATTGATGATGTTTGTTGATCTATATCAATATAAATAATTGAAATATATAAACAATGTGTATTTCTGGTCATACAAAATGCATTGATATATATAATTTTTATTTTATATTTGCGTCATGAGAACCACTTTCGCTCTTTTGCTCATATCTTTATTAGGTATTTCAACACACATTCAGGCACAAACTAGCCTAACAGCTAATAATAGCTTCATTTCAATTCAAAAACTCGCTGATACCCGTATTAATTTTAATAAAATACTCATAAAATCGCGTCATATTCAAGCTGCAAATCTACCCCAATCAAAATATATTTTTAATCATCCAGGTTTACACAGGGTGAATATAGAGGGTTTAAACTTTGTTGTAAAAAACAATGCAATTATTGCGATAGAGGAATTTATTTTATCAAAAGCGGCATTAAATATGATCAATGATCGCCTGATGGTATTGGATAAAATGCAATATGCTTATAGTGAAAGTTCAAATCAGGGATATTTGGAAGGTGAAAAAAATACTTCTTTGGCCTTTAACAATGATCGCCAGTTTTTCTCTGTATTAAAAAACCTGAAAGATACCCTTAAAGAGATCAGTAAAATGGCTAATGATCATCAAAATACAGCATCTGTTGAACTGAGTCTGGCGAAATGGAAACAACCAAAAATCGACTGGGAATTTTACTGTCAGATTGTGGAAAGAGAAACAAAATCTCAGTTAAGTAAATAATTTTCAGTGAAGAACTGAAGCGTAGATTTTAACAATATTCACGGGATAAATTCAGAACTTTCATTTCCTTTAGTTAAGCTGCATCAATTCTTTTAAAGCCTGATAATACCTTTCATAGTTTTGAGGATCTGTATTTAGGAATAAAAAGGGTTCAATCAATTCCAGTTCCATCAACAGAAATTTACCGCTCACAAAAGTTCCATCAACCCGGGCATAAAGACAATTTTTGGCAAAGCGTTTTACATACGCTGCTGCAATAGCAATTAAGGCCTCGTCAGGGTTTTGAGGATAAACCGATCCACCGTGCGATGGCTGTACCCTGAAATCGCCTGTTTTAGCTTTTTTGATTAAACTATGGCTATACAGGCCGTTAAAGAAAATAAGTGACCATTCACCATTATCAACAATCTCCTGCAAAAAAGGCTGAACAATAAAGTTTTCGTTTTGAATCAATCTGTTGAGTGTTTCATTAATTTCCATAACATTATCTTCCGTAACCTTGAATGTGTTTTTTGCACCACCGCTTATGCAGGGCTTTACAATCAACTTCTTTGTTTTAAAAATCTGGAAAAAATCCGCCAGTTTCACCACTGTATTTTTATCTAAGTAAATACCAGGGGTAGTGCTCAATCCTACTTCTTCTATTTCTTTTAGGTATGTTTTATCCATATTCCACCGCACAATGTCAATGGGGTTAAGCAATCTGACCTTCTTATCTTCCAGATGGTTGAGCCAGGTATGAAAATCATCAACTAAATCAAAATAATCCCAGGGAGATTTAAGTATTGCCAATTGATAGTTTTCCCAGTTTACTTCCGGATCATTCCAGATCACCAGCTCTATATTTAACCTCTTTGCCTTTAGAAAGGTTAAAAGACGGTCATCTTCACTTTCAACGGTTTGACTATCATATGCCCCTTTATCCTGATAGGTTACTAATGCTATATTCATTTTCAAAACTAAATTTATATCCTTATACGACCAAAAAAATTAAAATAAAGACATCTGATCACTGGGTACTTTAAACAGAGAATGATCAAGAATAATTTCGTTTGTATTGAGACCGTTTAGCCTGCAATGTAACTTAAAATTATCTTTGATCATTTTTGCAATGTTTCCCTCTCCCCGCATCCGATCACCAAATCTGCTGTCATTTACATTACCACCGTGGCAACTTTGTATCATGTGCCAGACTTTATCAAAGCGGTCAGGAAAATTTTTATGCAGCCAATCTTCAAATATTTGCCCAATGGCTCCGTTTAATCGTACAATTGTATAACCCGCTTTAACTGCACCTGCGTCTGCAACAGATTTTAATATTTTTGGAATCTCATGATCGCTTAATCCCGGAACAAGTGGAGCAACCATAACACCTACCGGTATTCCGGCTTTGCTGAGCTGATCAACGACTTTTAAACGTTGCTTTGCTGTAGTGGTTCTGGGTTCCATTAGCTGGCGTAAAGTTTCATTGAGGCTATTAATCGAAACATAAACCATGCACAAATTTTGTCTGGCCATTTCCTGCAAAATATCCAGATCCCTTAAAATCAATGCATTTTTAGTGATCATACCAATGGGTTGCTTATATTCCAGTGCGATTTCCAGCAATTGCCTGGTGAGTTTAAATTTGCGTTCGGCAGGTTGATAGCAATCTGTATTTCCAGATAAGGATATGGTAGCGGCATCCCATCCTTTCTTTTCTAAAAATTTTTTAAAGAGGGTGGGCGCATCTTTTTTAACAATAATTTTCCGCTCAAAATCCAGTCCGGCACTGTAACCCCAGTATTGATGAGAATTACGGGCATAGCAATAGGTACAGCCATGCTCACAGCCCTGGTAGGGGTTTAGTGAATAGGCCATCCCAACATCCGGACTATCTACTTTGTTCACAATGGTTTTAGAATTTTCAAAAACGAAGGTAGTTTTACGATCGGTTTCTTCCCAATCATCAATTCCTTCATCATGTTCCTTCACATAAACATCTTTTAAAAATTTGTTATGTGGATTAAGCTGGGCACCCCGCCCCCTGAAATATTGTTTTTCTTCCTCGTCAGACATAAGTATAAAATTACTAATATTTTTAGTAATTACGCTCGATGTTGAAAAGATGTTAATTTTTATTATTCTTTTTTAGGAAGGGGAATATAATCCATTGGCACCATGTCAGCGACTTTTTCATAGGCCCAATAGCCTTCATAAAGTAGCGAGCGGGAGTCGTAAATACCTCCATTTTCATAAAAACGTACGCCTTCACTCATTAGGTTGGCCACTGAAATTTCATTTTCAGGTACATCCAAAGGTCTGAAAATCCAAAAACCGGTTTTAGAATAAGCCAATGATTCCTTTTCTTTCGTGTACTGGATCAGTAAGGCATCTGTATAGCTGATGTATTTCAGGTTTTCATTAAAAGGATGTACTAAAGTGTCAGTAAGTACTTCAGCCCTTGAAAATTTATCGATTGTTTTGGGCATTTCTTTTTGCTTGGTCCAGAAAGAAAGTAAAGCCGTATCTATTTTACCTGCTGTTTTTCTGATCCCAGTTTTTTCGGGAAGTGTTTTTATTTTTTCCAGGTTGGTATTAATTACATATTCAGGATAACGGTTCGGATTAGGTATTTTAATCATTTTATTGATGATAAAACCCTCTTCCCTGGTTTTATTCGCATAGAGCGACCTGAAAAAATGCTGTGATGATCCGTAATAAGCAATTTCTCTGGCGGCAATATATTTTTTCTTCTTTGCTGCCGAGGCTTTTAACTCTTCAAAAAATGGGTGGCCGGAATAGTAAATAATGCGTGTTCTGGAGTTGTATTCAAAATGGTCAAGCATGTATTTTAACCGGTAGCCTAACGCTTTATTCTCCACCACCAGAAATTCGGTTGTGGAGACGGTTAATGTACTTTTGGTAATATCGAAATCTACATTTAAGACCTGAGGATTCAGTATTTTGCATTGCAGCGCGTTAGGCGTTTTGCCGATAAAAAATTCCTTGAACTGGTTAATGTATTTTTGCCGGTTAGGATCAGCGCGAACTACAACTTCATCCAGCTGCGCCACATTTTCCTTTAACACGAGATCAACCACAACTGATTTATCGGAAACAATTACACTTTTTGAGTAGGGGAGGTAACCTACGATTTGTACAAGTAAATCATAACTTCCAGGCTTTAAGTTTGAAAGTTTAAATTTTCCATCATTATCCGCAACGGTAGCAATTTTGTAGCCACTCAAATAAATACTTGCACCAGGCAATCCGTCTTTATTGTCTCTCACGGTCCCGCTAATGGTAAATGTATTCTGAGCAATGACATGAGTACCTATGATGATGAAAACCAGCGATGCCAAAAGGCTTTTAATCATAAGTGCGAATGTAACCAAAAGCAATAATATTCTGATTGCAAGTGAATGATTTTAACAAATTTAACGCGTGCTATTATCTCCATTTAAGGGCATATAATCCATTGGTACACTGTCTGCAATTTTCTCCCATGCCCAGTATCCAGAAAACAGCATACTTCTGGGATTGTAGATTCCGCCATTTTCATAAAAATAAAGCGGACTTACCTGTAAAGTGATGGATGATGCCTGATGATTTTTCATATCGGGTGGCCTGGATAAAGACATGCCAATAGCATTGCTAAATGAGAGATCCTCCTTTTCCTTGGTATAAGATATAAATAGCTTATCTGTAAAGTTAATTTTTCTGATATTGGCATTTACCTTTCTAACCAATGTATCTTCCACTACTGCAGCTCTGTTTAGTATTGCAATTTCAGCTGGCAGATTTTTCTTTCTTATCCAATAATTCAATGAATCATCTTTATTGAGATCAATGGTACCTGAATGGATGCTTTTTTTAGATAGTCGCCTGATATTTGCCTGGATCATACTGTCGGATGGTTTCTCAGGATTGGACCTTAATATTAATTTATTAATCATGAAGCCTTCAGTAGCCGCTTTCTTTTGGTAAAGGGATTTAAAAAAGTGTTGTGGTGAACCCCTGTAGGCGATTAAGCGTTTCTTTTCCCAATTTCTTTTCTGTCGCGAAGAGCCTTTTAAATCATCATAATATGGAAAACCCTCATAATAAATGATATTGGATTTATAGTCAAACTGAAACAGGTTGAGCAGGTATTTAATCTGATAACCCAGTGCTTTATTCTCTATGATCAGAAACTGATTGGTTTTTACGGTTAACCTGGAATGTTCTTTTTCATAATCAATTATTAATACATTGGGATTAATAAGCCTACATTTTTTGGCATTTGGTGTGGTTCCAATAAAAAAATCTTTAAATATGTTGAGGTAATGTTCACGGTTTGGATCAGGTTTAATGGTTACTTCAGCGAGTTGCGTTACGCTTTCTTCCAAAGTGAAAGTGGTATTAATGGATTGATCTGCGATGATTACATTTTTACGCAATGGTTTATAACCAATCAGTTGCACCAGGATATCATAATTTCCGGGATTTAAACGCATTGTAAACTTCCCTTCCGGATTGGAAACGGTGGCCATCTTATAACCACTCACATAAATGCCAGCTCCCGGCAGTGCTTCACTATGCCGGTCTTTAACCATACCGGTTAAATTAAACTGCTGAGCAGTGCAGGTAAAAATAAAAATATGTAGAAAAAAGAAAACGCAAAACCATTTCATCTTTAAAACTAATATTTTAGTTTTAAAATGGCAAATGCCATTATTATTTTATCAGGCTAACAATTCTTTTGCATTTTCGATGGCAGAAGATCCCGGATTTTTACCGCTTAACATTTCAGCAATAATACCAATCCTTTCGTCTTGTTTTAATTTTCTGATTCCGGTAGTAGTTTTTCCTTTCTCATCATTTTTATAAACAAAATAATGAGAGTGGCCTTTTGCTGCAATTTGAGGTAAATGGGTGATGGAAATCACCTGCATGTTTTCACCGAGAACCGATATCACTTCGCCAACCTTTAAAGCTGTTTCACCCGAAATCCCGGTATCAATCTCATCAAAAATGATGGTTGGTAAGGAAGTATGTTTGGCCAGTAAAGTTTTTATGGCGAGCATGAGGCGCGAAAGCTCACCGCCTGATGCTACTTTATTAACAGGAGCAGGTGCTTGTCCGGCATTGGCACTAAACAATAAATGAATTTCATCCAGGCCATCCTTATTTAATTCAGTCAGTTTATTTTGATCCAGTACCAATTTTGCATTCGGCATACCCACTTTTCTTAGTGTATTACTGGTTTCCTGTTCTACCACTTTAATGGCCTTTTTACGGTTGGTACTGAGCTGTTCAGCCAGCTTTTGTAATTCCTTTTTTAAGGCGTCGATCTCTTTTTGTAAGCTTTCAATGTTTTCATCTGAAGAAAGCAGCTGGTTAAGGTTTATTTCCAGCTGTGCTTGTATTTCTAACAATTCCGTATTACCGGCTACCCTGTGTTTCTGCTGTAAAGCATAAAACAGGTCTAACCGCTGCTGAACAATTTCCAGGCGATCTGCACTATGTAAGGTATTTTCTTCTATGCTGGAAAGCTCCTGCGCAATATCTTTAACTTCAATAATGGATGAGCGTAAGCGTTCAAAAAGTACATTAATGGCCGGATCAAATTTTTCAATGGCCTGTAATTGCAATGATGCTTCTTTCAGCATTTGCAATCCTGAGGGTTCACCTTCATTCAATAATCCTGCTGAAGTGAGTAAAGCCCTTTTAATAGTCTCTGCGTGCGTTAAACGTTCCAGCTCCAGTTCCAGTTCTTCTTGTTCTCCCTCTTTAATGCTGGCCTGCTCCAGTTCATTAAATAAGAATTGTTCGTAATCTTGCCTGCTTCTGGCTTCAGTGGCGTCACTGATCAGTTTTTGTAACCGATTATTTCCCTGTTTTAGTCGCTTAAACCCGGTGCGGTACTCAAATAACACCGTTTGATGGTTGGCTAGTGCATCAACAATCAACAATTGAAAGTCTGCATTATTGATTTCTTGTGTCGCATGCTGAGAATGAATATCAATCAGCCTTTCGCCGATTTGTTTTAATATAGAAAGGTTAACTGGCGTGTCATTAATAAACGACCTGGTTTTTCCATCGATGGATATCTCCCGGCGAAGGATGGTTTCATTTGCAAAATCAAGATCATTTTCTTCGAAAACTTCAAGCAATTTTTGATCAGCCAGGAGAAAATTTCCTTCTATAACACATTTTTTATCCTGGCTAAAGAAATATTTACTTTCAGCCCTTTGCCCCAGAATAAGTGAAAGTGCGCCGAGTATAATGGATTTTCCGGCACCGGTTTCTCCTGTGATAATATTTAAGCCTTTATCAAAATCAATATCAAGACTATCAATTAATGCGTAATTACGTATAGAAATTTTTTGTAGCATAACTACAGCGAAAATACTAAAAAGTTATTTCAAGCAGGCCATTCCAAACAAAAACAGCGAAGATTATTCTTCGCTGTTTTGCCATTGTTTGTTTGGTTAGTTGGTTTTAGATTTTTCTGTTTTTTCCTTTTCTATTTTCGCTTTCAATTCCTTAACCTCTCTATCAAATTTTTCTTTCAACTTTTTATATTCTTCAGTCTGTTTTACTTTATTATTGGTTTGATCATCTAAATAATATACGGAACCATTTGTAATTACCATGCTCCGGCCTTTGGTTAATGAATCAGCATTGATGCCTGGTAATTTGGAGAATCTTTTGGCATCCGGATATTTTGTCTGGTCCAGATCAGTCTCCATCCTGAATACACTGGTATTCATTTTAGCTGCCATATCTTCTCCCATTTTTCGCCACTTTTCTTGTGCTTCAGGTGATCCATATTCCTTTGCAATATCTTCACCAAATTTTTTCCACTTTGCCTGCTCCTCCGGAGAGTTCATTTTAAGGGACATTTCTTCTCCCATTTTTTTCCACTTTGCCTGCGCCTCAGGCGATCCATATTCTTTGCGTACATCTTCTGCAAATTTTCTCCATTTTGCCTGTTCTTCAGGAGAATTCATTTTCTTTTGCATATCATCACCCATCTTTTTCCATTTAGCTTTTGCCTGTGGAGAATTGTATTCACGGGCGATATCATCTCCAAATTTTCTCCACTTTTTCTGTGCTTCAGGGGATTGAAATTCTTTATATAATTTCGCTTTAAAAGTAGAATCTCCGTAAGTAAATGTGCTATCCCTGTTTAAGCTGATTAAATTTCTAACTCCTGCAAATTCATCGGCATAGATGCTTTTTTTCAGACTATCAGGTACATCCTTTATGGAATTATATTCAGTTCTTTTCCCATTTGCATCAACAGTTACAATTTTCATTTTCCGCTTTTTGGTAGTATCCTGAGGCATTGTAATGCTTTCTATAGCCTTATTTAGGCTAGCCATTTGCGTTTTTAGTGCTTTGTTAATTTCTTTCTTTTTTTCGCTCGGATTAATCCATGCGATGGAGAACAGGCAGGCAACGCCCAGTGTTAAAGCTGCCATTTGCTGTTTAGCATTCAAATAATTTGTTTTCATGTTGGTGATTCTTTTAATGCGTTGATACAAATTCTGTGTTTTGCCGGTGGCTGCTAAAGCATAAGCCGGGCTTTTATTATCTTTCAGTAATTCAAGTTTAAGTAGGGCATGAGCATAATTTAAGGGTTTACCAGTGATCTTCACTACCAAATCATCGCAGGCGTGTTCGCGTTCAATATGAATAAATCTTCCGGCCATCCATACAAAAGGGTTATAAAAAAGGAGTGTTTCAATAGCTGTTTTAATCAGGTTGAGTAAAAAATCATTTCTCCTGATATGCGAGAGTTCATGAATTAAGATCGCTTCTACCTGATCATGATCCAGTTGGTTTACCAGTGCAATCGGGAATAATACTACTGGCTTCAAATAGCCGATCACCAGCGGGACATTTACTATTGATGATAAATCAAAGCGGATATCTTTTTTAATGCCCATAGCAGATTTTACATGCTGAAATATCAGCTTCCAATTTTCAGGAATGGCGCTTAAGCATTCCTTTTTTAGTTTTGAAAGCTGATAATAGCCTTTTGCAATAACAAATAGCTGTAAAAGAATCCCAATGATATAAAAGACCACTACAACGGGGAAATACTGCTCTGCCTTACTGCTGAAAGTTTGCGGCAGGTTTTTCAGATATTGATCAAACTGCAACTGTTGAGGCTGGGCCATTGCCAGATTTGTTGTTTTATTTAGCATTAGTTGTTCACCCATATTATAGCTAAACGCAAAAAACATCAAAATTATAGCCGCAAAAGCCAGATTGTGCCTATGTTTAGATGCCAGTTTTGGTAGTGTCAGCAGCACGATGAATAAAATGCCATAAATAATGGCACTTTGCCAGAGTGAGTTTAATATACTCCAGCCCATTGCTTTGATAAATTGTGGTATTAAAGTTTCCATATCAATGGTTTATTTGAACGAATAATGATCTTTACTATAACCTAATTGTTTTCACTAATGACTAATGACTAATGACTAATGACTAATGACTAATGACTAATGATTACTTCAGGCTATCCAGGTATTTTTTAATCTCATCAATTTCGTCGGCACTTGTTTTATGATTACCCAAAGCCTGCATGACCAGGCGTGCGGCTGAACCATTAAAAACATTGTCGATCATTTTATTTACCAATTGTTTTTCTGTTTTATCCTGGTTAACCAGTGCTTTATAAATGTGGGTTTTCTGGTTGGTATCTCTTTCTACCAGTCCTTTTTCATGCATGATCTGCATCAGCTTTAGTGTAGTGGTATAGCCGGAATCCTTTTTATTTAATGCTTCATGCACTTCTCTTACTGTTGCCCGACCGTTTTGCCATAGTACCTGAAGGATTTCCATTTCACCTTCGGTAGGTTTGATATTATGAATGCTCATATGTTACAATGGTATACGAATTATTTCGTATTCAAATGTACGAAGATATTCGTATAATGCAAATATTTTTTTAATTGTTAAATTGGTTAATTGCCAAATTGTTTATCTGAAAGGAGAAGTATATAAGCAGAAAGCCATTAGATAGAAATGTGCATTGATGTAAAAGTATTCGTACGGAAGCGGTTAATCCGGACATAAGGCGATGGAATATCTGTTCAGTAGGGATCTACTTACCAATTCCGTAGCTTACTCATTCAAAGAATTATTTCTTTAATCCTTCATACTTGCCGATATTTGCAGGATCTATTTCTGCCAGCATGTTATAGGCTTTTAAACGCTCCTGCATATTTAATTTGGACAATACATTGGTTACTTCTTCTGCTTTTGATGCAAAGTATACATTGGGAAAAATGGAACCCAGCTTTTGTTTATCCATTTGTTGTAGGGCTGGAAGCGCTGCAACAATTTGAGTAATGCCTTTATCATTATCGGTTAACTGATCCAGACCATTCAGGTGATAGCTGTAAATAAAAGCACGAAGCTCACTGAAAACAGGATTGAGTACATTTTCATTAAACCAGAAGCGGTTTCTTAACCCATCGGCAGCTTTCCAGCCGGCATTACCGGAGGCCTGCGCCAGGTTAATGATATTCTGGGCTTTCTTATAATAGGTGGTTCCACCCATTTTAGCAAAACTATCCTTATCTAAACCTATAATGGTATAGGCATAATAGGATAGTAGGGCACTTATATTAGAGATATAATTTTGATCTGAAAAATCGATGGTAGCACCATCATTGTAACTAAAGTCGAAATTTTTATCACTCATGTTCAGCAGCGTACTGTTATATGAGCTATTAAAAACCGGCCTGCTACTTTGGATTTGTGCTTCAGCAGTATAGCCCGATCCGCCATCCCAGGAGTTAATGGTGATCACAAAGCTGCAGTCGATCCGTTCTGTTGGTTTATAACTTTCCGAACTGAATTTATTGTTATTTAAAAAATCGCGTATGGTTCGCTGAAGTGCATCTACCGTAGGTTTGCTGATGTTGGAAACCTGTGGTGCCAAAATGGTTACCCTGGCATTTAATTCCTGAGCCTGTAGTTTACCAAAGCCTGCCAATAACAATATCCAGAGAATCCTTTTCATTATTTTAAGATTTTTAAAATAGCAGTGCAAATATCCTTGGCAACTGCTGTCTTGGATTTCATCTCAAAAACAGTACGTTCCAATGCTTTATTAAAAATAGTAATTTTATTCGTATCAGATTTAAATCCTGCACCTTTATCATTAAGCGAATTTAACACCACCATGTCAAGGTTTTTCTGCGCTAGTTTTCCTTTGGCATAATTTTCTTCATCATGAGTTTCCAAAGCAAAACCAACTAAAATCTGATTTGCCTTTTTGCTTTTCCCTAAGGTTGCTAAAATATCAACGGTTTTTTCTAATTCCAAAACCAGGCTATCTGCTTGTTTTTTAATTTTCTGATTGGCGATCACTTTTGGACGGTAGTCGGCAACTGCGGCACACATGATAGTAATATCCATTTCTGAAAATATGGAAGTAGAGGCATTTAGCATCTCCTGTGCGCTTAAGATATCAATTCTGGTTAAGATTTGATTTTCCTTCTGCGCTGTTGGTCCCGCGATTAAAGTAACCGATGCACCGAGTCTTGCCAGTTCATCTGCCAATGCGAAGCCCATTTTACCGGAGGAATGATTTCCGATAAAACGAACCGGATCAATAGCTTCATAGGTAGGACCTGCGGTTACCATTACTTTTTTGCCATATAAAGGCATAGAATGTTTAATAGCATGATCCAGGAATGAAATAATTTCTTCAGGTTCAGCCATTCTGCCTGCACCATAGAGCCCACTCGCCAGTTCTCCATCACCTGGTTCAATGATGAGGTTACCAAAACTTTGGATTTGATGAATATTGGTTTGCGTTGTTTCGTGCTTCCACATGTCTAAATCCATTGCAGGGGCAACATAAACAGGACATTTAGCAGACAGATATACAGCAGTAAGCAGGTTATCGCAAATGCCGGTAGCCAGTTTGGCCAGCGTATTTGCACTAATGGGTGCAATGAGAATTAAATCAGCCCAGAGGCCTAATTCAACATGATTGCTCCAAACACCCGTTTCCTCATCAAAGTACTGGGTATAAACCGGATTTTTAGAAAGCGTGGCAAGGGTAAGTGGCGTAATGAAATTAGCGCCATCAGGAGTCAGAATAACCTTAACGTTTGCGCCAGCTTTTACCAAAAGCCGGACCAGGAATGCCGACTTGTAAGCAGCGATACTACCGCAAACGCCAAGGATTATATTTTTATTTTTAAGCATTGAGCAAAGAATTTAAAGCATAGGGCAGAGGGCGTGTGCACAAAACGCTTTGCTTAAAACTCCATGCACTATACCACTATTACTTTTGTTCTTTAGCAGGATTTCTGTGATAAATTTTATTGTTTAAAAATTCATCTATTGCAACCAAAACCGGTTTAGGCATGCGCTCATAGTGCTTGCTGATTTCAATTTGCTCACGATTTTCAAATATCTCTTCCAGGTTATCATTGCTTGATGCAAATTCTGCTAGTTTACCATGTAACTCTTCTTTAACGTTGTTTGAGATTTGATTGGCTCTTTTTGCAATCACTACTAAAGATTCGTATAAATTATCGGTAGTTTTATCTAGATCGTGTACGTTTCTGGTAACTGTAGTATTTGGTACAGCGGGTTTGTTAGTATTCATGTATGACTTATTTTTTAATATCTGTATTATCTGCGTTAGTTGGTTTTGTAGAAAGGGTATCTTTAACTTTACCAGTTCTGATCAGCATTTGCTTGTATTTTTCCTGATCGGCAGCATATAGGGCAAGCTCTTGTTTCGTGGCTACGATTCCCGCTTCCACATCTGATTTTACGAGTTTAGCATCTTTTATAAATTTACTATCAGGATGATTTTCGGTAAACTCTGTATATAAGGCTAAAGCTTCATTATAGCGGTCTTGCTGACGAATAACATAACTGTTTTTGGCATATAGATATTGCGCCTTAATCATCAGGTAGTCCATTTCCTCAGCATATTTAATATCTGGATAATCACGTTGAGCATTTCTCAAAGCAATAACGGCCGCTCTGTAATTATCTACATTACTCGGCCCTGTTGTTAAATACATTTTAGCATTTTCGAAAGCTTTGTCTTCCAGCTTTCCTCTTAAAACAGTGATGTATTTTCCGGCTGCTGCAGCTCTTTCGCTTGTAGGATATAAATTGATAAATAATTGTAAAGCATCAATGGCCTTATAAGTGTTTTCCTGGTCTAAAGAAAAACTTGGTGATTCCAGGTAGTAGCAATATGCCCCCATATAGCGGGCTTCTTCTGCATTTTTACTGGCCGGGTAAGTTTCAGCAAAGCTTTTGAACTGATATCTTGCAGTAGTATAATCACTTAATCTATATAAGGTATAGGCGTAATAATAGTTCAGGTCTTCAGCCTCGGCACGGCCACGGTATTTCTGAGAAAGATCCTCAAAAAGTACCAATGCTTTGCTGTAATCTCTTTTATTATATAAGCGAAGCGCCTCCTGATACTTTTTAGCCACATCATTGCTAGCCCTCAATTTCTCAAAACGACTTTTACAGCCCGCAAAGCCTAATGCGGCAACAAATACTAAAATAATTAAGTGTTTAACTTTAAACATTCTGCAAAGATAATTAATAATACGATAACATCAATAAAAACAATTCGCCGCTAAGCTATGCAAAGCAATTCAGTACATATATACAGTTAACAATTTTTAACAAAAGTTTGTCATCTATATTATCATCCCGATACTTAAGACCGCGTGAATTCAAAGTTAGCTCATGTTTGGGTCACTCTCTGCTCGGGTACGATTGTCATAAGCCCGACCAAGCCCCCGACTAACTCCCGATTTAATTTGTCGTAATCATTCACTTAATAAGGATTTTCCTGCTATTGTATATAATAGAATTGTCGTTGATTTGTGTTATACTGAAATAAGTTTAAACCAGCTACGAATTTGATTAGTGGCCTTTTAGTGTTGATAAGGATATTTTCGGCTATATGTAGCAAGCGGGGCTATAATATATATAATAGTGATTGTATAGGAGGGCTGTTATTTAATGTTAAGCCTTATGAGCCATTATTGATTACAGTATCCTTTATTATATTTTGCTCTTATTAATAGGATATCAAATCTTCCTTTAATAATCACCTTTACCGTCTCTATGTTCTCTACGCCTCTATGGTTTAATATAACTTGATCTGGTCTTTCTTCCTGAAAACCGCGCTTGCAAACACTCCTGATTTAAAAATGTTTTATTTATTTTGATTTTTTATGGATGATTTACAGCGGGTTATGTTTTTAGGGAGAAAAAAGGGTTGGGATGGGTTTGCTGGGGTATGATTTTTTGCTACCTTTGCATCCCGCTTCGGAAGAAAGGGCTAGGGTTGAAAAGCGTGTTGATGATGAGTGTAGGGGGATAAAGGGAGTAGAAATTATTTCAAATAAAATTTGCGGAAGTAGAAAAGATCATTACCTTTGCAGCCCGGTTCGGAAGGAACGGGGAGCTGGTTTTAAGGACTGGCAGATTGAAGGGTTGGAAAGAAAAGAAGGACGAAAAAATAAAATTATTTTATTTGGAAGTTCAGAAAAGATTTCTACCTTTGCACTCCCAACCGAAAGGGAAGGGAAAAAAGAATCAGGTGGCGGATGTCATGATGATTATCAAACGAGATTGAAACAGACGAAAAACAAGCTAAGACGAATACGACTTAAGCGAACTGAAGTCTGAAGATATATAAAAAGGGCAACCGTGAGGGATTAGCCTGATAAGTTCTTAAAAGAGATGTCAATGTAGCGAAAGCGGGTTTAATGAAGTACTGATCGAAGTACATGATTAAGTAGCTTTATTTTAAAGGTGATGTCTAACAGACAAAACAAAAGAAGACTATTTTTAACAATAGTTAAAACTGGTCAGAATCAACAACATTTTACAATGG
>NZ_NHOT01000022.1 GCF_002197755.1 Pedobacter sp. AJM
GTAATATCCATAAAGCTTATCCCTTAAAGCGTTATAGGTTTTTATCAAAATAATTTTACCTTTGCCGTCACGAAAAACCAAAAATAAATCCAATTAAGGATCATACAATATGGCTAAAGCATCAGAAATTAAAAACGGTAACATCCTGCGTGTAAACGGCGAGTTAGTTACTGTTGACGAATGGAATCACCGTACACCAGGTAAAGGCGGCGCCTTTTACACGGGTAAATTTCGTAACATTAAATCAGGTAGAATTGTAGAGGCAAGGATGAATACAGATGAGGCTGTAGAAATCTGCAGGGTAGAAACCAGCGATTACCAATATCTTTATGAAGATGGTGATTATTTGGTGGTGATGGATAACAATACCTACGAACAATATAACGTTGAAAAATCATTATTTGGTTCGGCCATCAAGTTCTTAAAAGAAGGCATGAGCGTGATCGTTTCAATGGAAAGCGATGAGGCAATTATGGGGCAGCTGCCAAATTTTGCAGAATTTGAAATTACCTATTCAGAACCAGCTGTAAAAGGTGATACTTCTACTAATGCGTTAAAAGCGGCAACACTCGAAAATGGCGTTGAAGTTAAAGTACCGATGTTCGTTAACCAGGGCGATAAAATTAAAATTGATACCCGTACCGGTGAGTATGTTGAACGTGTAAAATAATATTTAATTAATAACGGAAAGCCTCTGAAGTAAATATTTCAGAGGCTTTTTTATTTGAACCTGTAATGCTTTAACTTTGTGATTATGCTAAAAGCCGAAATCAGAAAAAAAGCTTTAAAAGATAGATTAGCCATTACCGATGAAGAATATGAAACGCTAAGCAAAGGTTTATATCATCAATTTATTGCCCTCAACTTTAGCAACATCAAAACACTTCATATCTTTCTCCCTATTCTGGAAAAGAAAGAACCTGACACCTTCTTGTTTATCCAATGGCTGGCAGAAAATCATCCGCAAATTAAAATCATTGTTCCCAAAGCGGATTTTGAAACGGCCTTAATGACCAACCATGAATACATTGGGGTACATGATCTACAGAAAAACCTATATGATATCCTCGAACCGCAAAAGGGAGCTGCTTATCATGGCAAAATAGATCTGGTTTTAATTCCGCTTTTAGCTTTTGATCAATATGGTTATCGCGTAGGTTATGGAAAAGGCTTTTATGACCGCTTTCTCGAAAATATAATTGCTCAAAAAATAGGCTTATCTTTGTTGCCTGCAATTGATAAAATTGATGATGTGAACGAGCACGATATCCGTTTAGATTTTTGCATTACACCAACTGAAACCATCAAATTTTAAACTGAATCGGCATGCCACAGGAAATCATAATCAAAACTGAAAAACAATACGAAGATAATATGATTGCTGTATTTGAATTACAGGAAAAAGAAGAGCTTACCACAGAAGATTTAAAGCAAATTGAATTGATGTTAAAAGCAGGCGAAAAGTATGAAGCAGATCATCTTTAAGTCTACACAAACGACTAACAATTCCGCAATTAACCTTTTCTTACTCCTTTCACTCTATTTCTAGCAAAACCGGACAATGATCAGAATGAATGGCGTCTGGTAAAATTCTTACATTACGTAATCGACTTTCCATCGGCTTGGTTACGAGGTGATAATCAATTCGCCAACCCAGATTCTTTCCTCTTGAGCCAGCCCTGTAACTCCACCAGGTATAATGATGTGGATCTTTATTAAAATAGCGAAAAGCATCAATAAAACCGTTATCTAAAAACAGCTGCATCCATTCGCGCTCCTCCGGTAAGAATCCGGAAGAATTGGCATTCGATTTTGGGTTATGAATATCAATCGCCGCGTGGCAAATGTTGTAATCGCCACTGACAATGAGATGGGGTATTTCTTTTCTAAGTTGCTCAATATAACTGTCGAAAAACCTCATGAAAGCATACTTTTTAACCTGCCTTTCATCTCCGCTCGAACCCGAAGGCATATATAAACTCATTAATGAAAAATCGTCAAAATCTGCCCGTAAAATTCTGCCTTCCTGGTCAATCCATTCTTCTCCACAACCAAAAACAACATGGTTTGGTTTAATTTTAGTGAGGATGGCTACACCACTATAACCCTTTTTTTGTGCCGGAAACCAATAATGATGATACCCTAATTGCTCAATCAAGGCGATAATTTCTGTAATTTGTTCGGGCAATGCTTTTACCTCCTGTAAACAAATCATATCTGCATTTGTGGCTTTTAGCCATCCAAAAAAGTTTTTCGTACTTGCCGCACGAATACCATTTACGTTATAGGAGATAATTTTCATTCACTAGATTCATTTGTCGTGGGTAAATTTATAAATTAATTGAGTAAATGCTTAGCAATTGAGATTTGCTTTAACTCCTTATGATGAAGTTAAAAAAAGACTTTCTGAGAAATGGCATTAACTGTTTCTTTTTCAGAGAAAGGATAATGAAACACGACCGGAAATTGGAATTTTCATTGAAGAAACCCGGAGATTCGATTACGCTGAAAACTTTATCCAAACCAATTATAAAAGAATTAATTAATTGCCATTCTAGCCTTTATCTATGAGCCAATACCATAAGTAGCCAGGTAAGAAAAGGAGTAATTTCAAAACACACCTCTTTTTATCATTTGGTTCATCAAGAGGAGACCAGAATCCTTTTCTTTTTCGACAATAGACAAGATCCCTTGATTACATAATCACTTTGTCCTTCAGCATGGCTTGAAACACCTGTTTCTCTATTTTTTTCGCCTCTCTTCTTTTCAAAACTGTAATCTCCATTTTTATATCCTGTTTAGGCCGGTCGTTTTTATCTGTTTCCATGGCAGCAATTTTATCAACCAGCTCCAAACCCATTACAATTTCACCATAAACGGTATAATTTCTATCCAGATGTGGCACACCGCCAACCGTTTTATAAACCTGTCTTTGCCATTCAGGAATTTTGAATTTCAGGCGCTTTTCTTCTAAGGCATTTAACTGCTCATCCGTAAAAACTTTCCCCTGCACTAAATAGAACTGGCTTCCGCTGGATGCCTTAGATGGATTAACAATATCTCCTTCCCTGGCCGCAGCCAGTACGCCCTTTTTATGAAATAAACTATCTCTAAATTCTGCAGGAATAGTATACTTTGGTCCACCCTCCCCTAACAAAGAATCAGGCTTTGCATTTCTGGAATCAGGATCACCGCCTTGGATCATAAAACCTTTAATTACCCGGTGAAATAAGGTTCCGTTATAATAGCCCTTTTTTACAAGCTTCAGTAAATTATCACGATGCAAAGGAGTTTCATTATAAAGCTTAACGATGCATTCCCCGAATTCCGTTTTAATCCGGATATATTGATTTTTTGGTTTAGCCGCAAAAGCAGAAAACATTGAAAATACGCAGATAATTAATAAAAGTTTCTTCATTGAATGGTGTTTGAGGCTAAATTAAGCTAAAAAATGAAATTCATTAAATAATAGGGTTTATTATTCAATTTTTTTTACCATACCTTTGTATCAATGAAGTTAAAACAAAAAATAGCACTTTCTTTAGCCGTATTCTATGCGGTTAGTGTTATGGGTTTGGCTTTAAGTTTACATTTCTGCGGTGGTAAATTAGAGAACGTAAAACTGTTCAGCAATGAAATTTCCTGTAAATTCTGCAAGGATATCCCAGCAGAAAAAATTAAGGATGATGGCTGTTGCAAAAATACACAGGTTACAGTTAAGGTAAAGGATAGTCATCAAACTGAAGCGCAGACACAAATACCTAAGTTATTTTCTATCCAGCTGTTTCTTCATCCACCCGTTTTAGAATTTCTTTCAAACATTACCCCTGCTTTTTTTAGCAAAATTACAAACAAAGCACCTCCGATTTCCTCAGGGGTTGCAATACATGTTTTCAACTGTATTTTCAGGAATTAGGATTATCCATTCACCAGTCGGTGCTTTAAGCATTTCGACAGGTTCAATGTGACATTTTCTTAAATTCTAATTCAAAAAATCATGAAAACGATTAAATTATTCAGCATTATTATGCTTCTTTTTGCCGTTAAAGTTTCGGCCCAACAAATATCAACTGCAGATTTACAGGTAACTGGCTTAACCTGTTCCATGTGTTCCAATGCTACGCAAAAGTCGCTTGAAACCTTAAGTTTTGTGCATGCGGTTAAACCAGATTTAAACAAAAATATCTTTGTACTTACCTTTAAAAAGGGTGCCGATGTCAACCTGGATATGGTTCGTAAAAAGGTACAGGATGCCGGCTTTTCTATTGGTGGCTTAACTGCAGACTTTGCCTTTAACCAGGTTAAAGTTGATGATAAAGGTCAGGCCATTGTAGATGGAAATGTATATCGTTTCATTAATGCCAAGAGTAAAACCCTGAACGGAACGGTAAAAGCATCTGTTGTAGACAAAAATTTCATTTCTGGCCCGGCATTCAAAAAACAAGCACCAGTGGTTTCATCTGATGCCTATGCGAGCGGAACAGCTGTTATAAATGGCAAGAAAACCCGTGTTTACCACCTCATTCTTTCTTAAAAATGAAGCGGTTGATAATTATGGTGCTGGTTATTTCCGGCGCCTTCCAGGCTGCTTTTAGTCAGGAGTTGTACGTTTTCACTGAACCTGCAAGCAACATGCCTGCCAAATCCCTTGGCGTTCGTTTAACCAATGAAGGGATGTTCAATAATCCAGGTTTTGTAAGCCGGTCGATTCCTGAAGTAATGTTTGGTTTTAACAAAAACCTGATGGCACATGCGCAGGCTTTCCTGTCAGATATGGACGGGAAATATCGTCTAGAAGGAGGCAGTTTATATGCGAAATACCGCTTTCTTTCTATTGATGAAGCCCAAAGTCATTTCAGGGCTGCGGCTTTCGCAAGAATCAGCACCAGTAAAAGACCAACTTACACCAGGGATATTAATCTGGAGGGGGATAACAGCGGCGTTCAGGGTGGGTTTGTTTTTACACAACTGCTTCATAAACTCGCCCTATCAGCCACACTTGGTTATGCTCATGCATTTAAAGACATTGATAAACAGCTATCAGAAATGCCAAGACCTAACAATATGCTTTCTTACAGTTTATCGTCTGGTTATTTAGTTTTACCTTTCGTATATAAAAACTATAAAGAGCCTAATTTCAATGTCTACTTTGAAATGTTGGGTAAAACCGATCCGGGTACAGGCCAAAGTTATCTGGATTTGGCTCCGGCAGTTCAGGTGATTTTAAATAGCACCACAAGGATAGATCTGGGCTACCGCTTTCAGGCAGCCGGAAACATGACTGATAGGTACACCAAAAACATGTATCTGGTTAGGGCAGAATTTAATTTTTTTAATGTCCTGAAATAATTTAAAAATAAAACGAAGCGCATGTTGATGCCTATCTTAAATGATGCAAAATATATGAACTTCCCAAAATGAAACAAGATGAAAAAAATAATGATCATGATGGCTATTATCGCCATTGCAGGTACGAAATTAACATTTGCACAAAGCAAAACTGACGCAGCTTTCAATCAGTTATTAACGGCATATTATGATGTTAAAAATGCTTTAGCTACTGACAAGAAAGATGTAGCTGCTGAGAAAGTAAAGGTATTATCGGCTAAAGTCGATGCCATTCCACACAAAGATTTACCAGCAACGCAGCACACGCTTTGGATGGAGCAGGCAAAAATGATTAAGGCAAAAGCAACTGAACTTGCCGCAGGTAAAGATATCAAAATGCAAAGAAAATCTTTCGAAGGCATTTCATCTGCCATGATTAAAACGGTCAGAAATATCAGATTTAATAATAGTCCCGTTTACATCCAGCATTGCCCGATGGCAAAAGCAAGTTGGTTGAATGAAAAGGAAAGCATCGAAAATCCGTATTATGGAAGTATGATGTTCGATTGTGGTGACGTTTCGGAAACGATCAAATCAAAATAATGGAACTGCATATCAAAAACATGGTATGCAACCGCTGCAAAATGGTGGTTAAAGCTGAGCTCGAAAAGCTTGGCTTTAATCCTGTTTCGGTTGAATTAGGCCAAGTTTCATTCGTGGAAAATATTTCTTTCACTGATAAAGTGAAAATTGCTGAAAAACTGAATCAGTTGGGTTTTGAGTTACTTAAGGATAAGAAAACTCAAATTACCGAGCAAATAAAAACGGTTATCATTAACCTGGTTCACTACACCAAAGAGCCTTTAAAAATAAATTTATCATCCTTCTTGAGCGAACGCATCCACCTTGAATACCCGCAACTTAGTGCGCTATTTTCTGAGCTTGAAAATCAAACCATAGCGAAATATTTTATCGCACAAAAAGTTGAAAAAGCGAAAGAAATGCTTACTTATCGAGAGCTTACTTTAAGCGAAATCGCTTATCAGCTTAATTATAGCAGCGTTGCGCATCTTTCAAGTCAATTTAAACAGGTTACCGGTTTAACACCGTCCACCTACAAAAATCTCCTTTTAGCTAACCGGAAATCGCTGGATGAGGTTTGACAGGATGTAAAATGGAATGTCCTGCCTTTTCTTAACATACATCAAGTCCTTAAACTGAAAGTAGGCGTACTTTTGCTTAAATAAAAATCACAAAACAAAAGTTATGAAAAAATTATTCTTATTTCTGATAGCTACTTCTATAAGTGTGGCATCTTTTGCACAAACCAGCTGGAAAATAGATCCGATGCATTCATTTGTTAACTTCTCTGTTAAACACATGGGCATTTCTTTCGTGGATGGTTCATTCAAGAAATTTGATGGAACGGTTACTGCTGCCAAACCAGACTTAACGGATGCTAAAATTACTTTTACTGTTGATGTGAATAGCATTACCACCGGTGTTGAAATGCGCGATGGTCATTTAAAAACTGATGATTTCTTCAATGCAGAAAAATTTCCAACAATGAAATTTGAGAGCACTTCTTTCAAAAAGTTAAGCGGCAACAATTATGAGTTAAGTGGTAAATTAACCATTCGTGATGTAACCAAAGATGTAAAATTTGCCGTAGTATATGGCGGAACAGCAAAAGACCAACAAGGAAATACCAAAGCTGGTTTTGGTGCAACAACGACCATTAACCGCTTAGATTATCATATTAAATATGATCCTACCGGTGCAGGTGTGGCCAAAGATGTTACCATTAAGTTAAACTTAGAGTTTGCTCAATCGAAATAATTGACAAGGTTGTCATTTATCAATCTGTTATCTGGCGAAATATTCAAATAAAAATCTGCAAAGGAGCCTGTTGAGTAGCCATAAGTGCATCAACAGGCTCTTTTAGCATGGAGAAATGATATTATGGCTGCATTATCTCAATTCAGGAATTTTACACAGGGTTTAACTCAAACGGACTTTATGCCTACCCTATTTATTGGTCACGGGTCACCGATGAATGGTATTGAGCACAACGAGTATAGTGAAAGCTGGACTAATCTGGCGAAAAATATTCCTGTTCCTAAAGCCGTTCTGGTGGTTTCTGCACATTGGTATACACATGGAACCTTTGTTACCGCGATGGACTTTCCGTCTACCATACATGATTTTGGTGGTTTCCCGCAGGCCTTATTTGATGTGCAGTATCCTGCACCTGGAGATCCGGGCCTGGCTTTGGAAATCCCCACATTGGTTCACTCTACCCATGTAGCGCTTGATCACGACTGGGGATTAGATCATGGCACGTGGACAATCGTCAGACACATGTATCCTGATGCCAATATTCCAGTGCTCCAGTTGAGTATTGATTATACCAAATCTCCTGCGCAGCATTACGAAATAGCGAAGGAAATATATTCCCTTCGCAAAAAAGGCGTCTTGATTATCGGCAGTGGCAATATGGTACACAACCTTCGTATGTTGAACTGGGACATGATTAATGGCGGCGGTTATGATTGGGCCAATGAGATGAATGACAAATTTAAAAATCTCATTGCACACGGTGATCACAAACCTTTAATTAATTACCGCAGCTTGGGTACTGATGCCATGCTGGCCATTCCAACACCAGAACATTATCTACCATTAATCTATACTTTAGGTTTAAAAAACGACAAGGAAGATCTCTCTTTCTTTAATGACAAAGCGGTTGGTGGCTCTTTAACGATGACTTCAGTTTTGGTAGGGTGACGAGGGGTTTAGGGTTTAGGGTTTAGGGTTTAGGGTTTAGGGTTTAGGGTTTAGGGTTTAGGGTTTAGGGAAAATATGCCATTAATAGAATGGTTTTACTTACCTAAAATATTATAACATTTTATGATTATTCTATAACGGTTATTGCCCTCCAGATAGGTAGATTTACATAAAAATTTAAAATGACACATACCTATCAACTCACCGGCATGACTTGCGGTGGTTGCGAAAATAAAGTAAAAAGCAACCTTTTAATTTTACCTGATGTAACTGCCGTTGAAGTTTCTAAAGATACGCAATCGGCAACCATTAGTATGGAAAAACACATCGGATTAGCCGCACTGCAACAGGCATTGGGAGGGCCAGAGAGCAAATATAAAATCACCAGCCAATCTCCTGTCGAAGCTGCTACAGACACCAAAACCTGGGCACAAACCTATAAACCAATCTTATTGATTTTTGGATACGTTACCGCAATCTCCCTAATCGCTTCCTGGCAACAAAATACAATAGATACGATGGTTTTTATGCGCATCTTCATGGCAGGATTTTTCCTGACTTTCTCTTTTTTCAAAATCCTTAACCTAAAAGCATTTGCCGAAAGTTATGCCATGTACGATATCGTGGCTAAAAAATTCAGTGCCTGGGGTTATATCTATGCCTTTATCGAATTAGGCTTAGGCTTATCCTTTGCATTAAACCTATCGCCTGTTATCGTGAATTGGGTCACCCTGATTGTCATGATCATCAGTATTTTTGGGGTTTTAGAAAGCGTTTTAAACAAAAAGAAAATTCAATGTGCCTGTTTAGGTGCTGTTTTTAATCTACCCATGAGTACCGTAACCATTGTTGAAGATGCGATGATGATTGCCATGAGCGCAGCCATGTTAATTTTGATGTAAGCTATTGCCGCTTATATCTAAATTCCGATTTTCGGCTTTTCCCATTAAGCTCGCCTTCAATCCAGGCGAGCATTTCATTTTTCCCCTGGTTTTGGTAAACTATTCTTTGCGGAAAATCGTGTGCCGCATTTTCGAAAATATAGATCTGATCTTTTGTGGAAATAAGCTTAAAACAGACTTCTTTCCCTTCATTCTGATTAGCAACAGTTGAACAATAGAAAACATTTTTTCCTATTTTTCTGATCTGTAATGTTTCAGTAAGTATACTATCCCCTTTTGCATTAACGCGATAACTCTTGCCTTTCAGGATGGCATTGGTACTCTCACTCCACTGTTCCACTATTTTCTCTTTAGGTGTCTGCATTTCCCATGAGCCTAACACAAAAGAAAAGGTTTTGGATGGATCTCTTTGCGCTTTAACATTGCTGTAAAAACCAACAAAATATAAAATCAAAGAGCATAAATAGATTCTTTTCATTTTGTTATAGTATTGGTAAGGTGTGCCAGATGGTGTTTTCCATGCCAGGCATACATGCCCAGCATATTGGCCAAAGTGAGTTCAATGCCCTGGGCCGGGTGGACATATTTGCGCTGATAATCTTCGAGTTCCAGTGTTTTGAGAAAAGCAACCCAGCGCTGATGTAAACCTGTTAACAGATCAATTGATAATTTAATATCACCGTTTTTTGCTTCTTCGGTTTCTGCCCAGCGTTCTTCATAATACGGCCTGATTATCGGAATGTCTTCGGTAATAGCCTGCTTAAAACGAATATAGGCATTCATATGGCTATCCGGAAGGTGATGAATAACCTGTTTCAATGTCCAGCCGCCAGGCCGATAGGTTTGATTCAATTCTTCTTCACTTAAATGTGCTGTGCTATGTTTAATTTGAACCGGAAGTGCTTCGATTTCGGCTATCCAGATATCTGCCTGCTTTTCATCAAAACGATCAGGCATTGTGAATTGTCCTATGGGATATTTTAGTGTTTCTAAATCCATAATACTAAAATATGTTTTTTAAGACTAACTTTATTGTCGAACCAAAATGAATACACTTGATTATTAAAATTTCATTGATTTAAAGCATATTGCAATGAATTTAAAATCCACAGATGAAGAAGTTATTTTTTGCTTTCGCATGTTTGATTCCTACACTTGTTTTCGCACAAACCATTAAAACGGATGTATTAATACTGGGAAATGCTGATGCCGCCTATTCTTCAGGTTTACAGGTTTCACGCTCTGGCGCCAGCGTGGTCATTTTAACGCAAAGCCATCCTTTTAGTCTGGATAAAATTAAAGAGACGAAATCAGCAGAAGTTTATAAAATTTATGAAAATGTACAGCTAAAGAGAATTGCATACATCAAGGATTTAGGAAAAAAATCAACCCAAACAAAAAAGAAAAATTCAGCTAAAAATAAGGTAGACAGCATCAAATTATTTAGAGTTATAAACGATACGACCATTATTGCTGTTGAACGTTCTGGTAGTGGATGGGAAGCAAAAATTAGTAAAGGTAAAAGTATAAAAGCTAAAGTTCTTGTTATTGCAGACAACAATGATCAGCTTCTTTCTAATTTAAATATTACCGGTTTAAAACCAGTGCACCTGAGTGCTTTAAATTATACCGAAAACTTATATCGCACAACCATTTCCGGGATTACCGGTACTTTAAGCTTTCTATCTTTATATCACTTGTTAATTCCTGATCAGGAAAACTTACTTTACATTGATCCCATCAGTATAGAGATCGGCCAGGCAGCCGGAGCTACCGCGACCTACGCGGCCTTCTTTAAAACGAAAACCAGCTTATCTAACTTAAAAACAATTCAAAGCGAACTCTTAACCTATAAACTTCCATTGATCCCTTTTGCCGATGTAAAAGTCACCGATTCGAACTGGCTGGCGATCCAGAAAATTGGGATTACCGGAATCTTAAAAGCGGAGATTAAAAATAAAAAGGTTTTCTTTAACCCGGAAAAGGAAGTTACTGATGAAGAAATTAAACAGCCGATAAAAGATTATTATTATAAGGCTCAGATCTGGTTCGATGACCATAAGGATGTGCCGGTTAATCTGGAAAATACCGTGTTATTGGTGTCATATGTTGGCAACAAAGCCGTTGATGCCACTAAAACAGAGTTACAAAAAAAGTGGAACAACAGCTATAAATTTTCGTCTAAATATGACTTGAAAAAGGTACTAACGCGAAGAGAATTTTCGGTAATTATTAATGAATATTTAAAGCCATTCGACCAGGTAAATGTGGATAAAACCGGGCGAGTAATCAGATAGTTACTTTTTAATTTTACGACCTTTTGCCGCAGCAAGCTAAATATATCTTAAACCGATAGTTAAATTTGGTTGTAACATTTCCATTTCCTTCTAAAAGTAGTTTGTGCTTTGCCTAAATTGCATCCAAACCCAAATTCATGAAGAAATATTTACTTTTCCTTTTGCTCTGCACGGGCGAATATACTTTTGCACAACAAATTGCCCCATTAACAGTAGAAAAAATTATGCGTGACCCTAAATGGATGGGAATTTCGCCAACTAATTTCCACTGGACAGCAGATAGTAAAACACTTTACTTTAACTGGAATCCTGAAAATAAGGCTAAAGAAGAACTTTACAAAGTAACCACCTCATCTCCTAAACCTGTTAAAGCTGCCAATAAGGAAGATGAAAAGCACTTAAGTTTAAACTATGTTTATAACCAAAATCACTCGCTTAGCCTGGTAGAGAAAAGCGGAGATATTTACCTTCAAAACCTAAAATCCAATAAAGAAACACGATTAACCAATACCCTGGAACGTGAGAGTAATCCCGTTTTCCTGGTTAATGGAAATGTCGTTTATCAATTGGGAGATAACCTTTTTGAGGTAGATTTAAAATCTGCAGAAACCAAGCAGCTCACCAATTTCGTGAAAGGTAAAAAAGCCGGAAAAACAAAAACACAACCGGCAACGGAACAGGATCAATGGCTAAAGACTGAACAAACAGCACTATTTGATATTATTAAGAAACGAAATGCCGAAACAAAGGACAACAATCGCAATAGCAGAAATCGTTTTGGCGTAACATCTGCTGATATAAAACCACTGAAGGAACTGTATACAGAAGACAAATTTTTAAATGGAGTGGTGATCAGTTCAGATGGTCGTTATATTACTTATAAGCTCACTACTCCCGCACAAAATAACCACAATACCATTGTTCCCAATTATGTCACTGCATCAGGATACACAGAAGATATTCCGGGAAGAACAAAGGTTGGGGAAAATGAAAATCTATCTCAGGGATTTATTTATGACAGGCAAAGAGATTCGGTTTATGCCTTTCAAACCTCAACCATTCCGGGGATAAAAGATTTGCCTGATTATTTAAAAGATTACCCGAAAGAACTGGATACTTTAAAAAAGAAAAATGCAGACCGCCCGGTTAACTTTTTTGGTCCTTTATGGAATGAGAATGGAACTTCGGGAATTGTTATCGCCACATCGCAGGATAATAAAGACCGCTGGATTTTAAAATTAGAACCTTCGACGGGTCAGTTTTCTTTAATTGATCGCCAGCGAGACGAAGCCTGGATTGGTGGACCGGGCATTAGCGGGTTTTATCAGGGAAATACAGGTTGGGTAGATAACAACCACTTCTATTACCAAAGTGAAGCAACAGGTTATTCTCACCTTTATGTAGTCAATGTTTCAACTGGGGAGAAAAAGCAGCTTACTTCAGGCAAATGGGAAGTGCAGTCTGTACAGCTTTCTAAAGATAAAAAAACCTTCTACTTTAAAGCCAACAAGGAACATCCCGGCATCACAAATTTCTTTAAAATCAGTACCAGTGGCAGTCAGTCTGTTCAAATCACAACCATGAAGGGCTTAAGTGAAATTATCCTTTCACCTGATGAAAAATATGTGGCCATCAATTATTCGTATATGAATAAACCGGGTGAACTTTATCTTCAGCGTAATCAGGCTGGCGCAAAAGCCCTGAAAATTACAGCATCAACTTCAGCAGAATTCAATTCTTATAAATGGCGTGAGCCGGATCTGGTTAGTTTTAAAAACCGTTATGGTACTGATGTTTATGCCCGGGTTTATAAATCCGAGAATCCACATCCTAATCATCCGGCAGTGGTTTTTGTACATGGTGCTGGTTATTTACAAAATGTTCACTTTGGCTGGAGCACGTATTTCCGGGAGTTTATGTTTAATAACCTATTGGCTGATCAGGGTTATACTGTCATTGATATTGATTATACCGGAAGTTCGGGTTATGGACGCGATCACCGCACAGGTATTTACCGCCATATGGGTGGAAAAGACTTAACCGATCAGGTAGACGGCGTAAAGTTCCTGGTAGAAAAATATGGCGTAAATCCCAAGTATGTTGGTTTATATGGCGGCTCATATGGTGGCTTTATCACCTTAATGGCCATGTTTAAAGAAGCTGATGTGTTTGCCAGCGGTGCAGCTTTACGTTCGGTTACCGATTGGGCACATTACAATCATGGCTATACTTCGAATATTTTAAATGAACCTTTTAATGATCCTATTGCTTATAAACAAAGCTCTCCCATTTATTTTGCCGGTCAACTGAAGGGTAATTTATTAATGGCCCACGGAATGGTGGATGTGAATGTTCACTTTCAGGATATTGTTCGCATTACGCAGCGTTTCATAGAACTTGGAAAAGACAACTGGGAACTGGCAGTTTATCCGGTAGAAGACCATGGTTTTATTGAACCCAGCAGCTGGACGGATGAATATAAACGCATATTTAAATTATATGAGCGTACTTTGAAAAAGTAAGTTTATAAGCTGCATAGCGAAACCTTATAAATCATAAAATAATTATAGTTTTCATCTATATCACTATCAATAAATACGATGAACTATTCATAAACATGGGTTGATTTGGATGAGTTTTCACCGTACCTTTGTGGCATAAAATTAAAGACAAAATATTATGGCAATAGTAGGTAAAAAATTTCCGAGTGTTAGTATTGATGCAATGTCAGACATGGGTGATGACTTGAAAATCAATGTATTTGAAGAAGCTGTAAATAAAAATAAAAAAGTATTATTATTCTGGTACCCAAAAGATTTTACTTTTGTTTGCCCTACAGAATTACATGCTTTCCAAGCGGCTTTACCTGAATTTGAACAAAGAAATACCATCGTAATCGGTGCTTCATGCGATACGAATGAGGTTCACTTCGCCTGGTTAAATACACCAAAAGATAACGGCGGAATTGAAGGTGTTACTTATCCGATTTTAGCTGATACGCACAGACAATTATCTGGTATTTTAGACATTTTAGATCAGGAAGTAAACTATGACGAAGAAGGAAATGAATCCTTCTCTGGTTCAAATGTTTCTTTCAGAGCAACTTATTTAATTGATGAAACTGGTAAAGTTTTCCACGAAAGTGTTAACGATATGCCGCTGGGCAGAAACGTAAAAGAATATTTACGTTTAATTGACGCCTATACCCACGTTCAGAAACATGGTGAAGTTTGTCCTGCAAACTGGGAAGAAGGAAAAGAAGCCATGAACGCAAACAGAACCGGCGTTGCTGAATATTTAGCCGCTAACTAATTAAATAAAACCTCATGTTTTTAGAATTAACTGAAGATAATCTTCAACAATATTTGGCCGATCATTCAAAGGTTATGGTTCAGTATGCTGCATCATGGTGTGGCAACTGCAGAATTATGAAACCAAAGTTTAAAAAACTGGCTGCCGAAAATGAAGACGTTGCCTTCCTGATTGTTGATGCCGAGAAACTTCCAAATTCACGCAAATTTGCAAACGTTGATAATTTACCAACTTTTGCAGCTTTTGAAGGTGGTAAGCTGGTAGATCAGGTGCAAACGAACAAAGCAGAAGGTTTAACTGAACTTTTTAACAAAATAAAATAATGAAGATTCCGGTTATCAGACAATTATTTCAAAATACTACTCCTGCTGAACTGGAGACAACCTTAACGGTTTTAGAGGCTTTCTGTGAATTCAGAGGCGTCAGCGAACATGAAGTTGATGTTGCCGGCGAAATGATTACCAACATTTGCGGTGCGCTTGAAGTGCATCAGATGGTAAGCGAAGGTGCAGCAGAAAAAGATGCCCTTAATGCCTTTGGCCAAAAAGTGATGGGCTCAATTGACCGCTAGTATTAATTGACTTCAACAAAAACCCCGAGCAAATACATGATTTGCTCGGGGTTTGTTATTTATGGTAAACCTATATGGTTTTTCTGGGTCTGCTTAGGCCAGATTCCGGCCAGCATTTACAATTCCAAATACCGTTCTTACCGCCAGTTTCTCCAAGGCAGTCTGTTCGTTTGCATTTTGATCATGCTGCAGCTTTTCCAGTGCGAAATGCTGGATTAAAACCAGCGGTAAAATGATCCGCTCACGGGTGGCGATTGATTTTTTATCAACCGGATAATTGGCCATCAGGGTCTCCTGTCCGGAAAGCTTTAAAAGCATCCTCTTTGTTAACTCATACTCATCATGCAATTGGGTCCAGAAGGCACCAAATTCCTCGTCCGAGGCTAAATGGGCAGTAATGGCAAAGTCAGACTTACTCATACTCATCATACAATTATCAACGATGGTTTTTAAATAGTCAGAATCTTCATAAGCTTTTATCACCTTATTCCAGTTTCCGGCTTTCTCCTGGTTACTTAAGGCTGTTCCCATACCATAGAATCCCGGGACATTTTGTTTCAACATACTCCAGGCCGTAACAAAGCTGATAGCCCTTAAATCTTCCAGTTTCATTTCACCCCCGCCATTTCGTTTTACCGGGCGGCTGCTGATGTTCGCCTGGGATAATAATTTCAGTGGCGACAATTTTTCAAGATAGCTAACGAACAATGGATGTTCACGCAAATCAACAAAAGCTTTATAGGCATCATCAGCCATTTCATCCAGTAAAGTCTTATTTTCCGGATCCAAAAGGACATTGTGTTTCTCTTTCAGACCAGATGAAATCCCGGCATTGATAAGTTGCTCTATATTAAATTCAGCACTTTCTACTGAACCGTACTGTGAACTGATGGTTTGCCCCTGAACAGTTAGCTGCATGTTTTTATTGGCAATTTCTTTACCCATAGAAGCATAGAAACGGTGTGTTTTACCGCCCCCGCGAGCCGGAGGACCACCACGGCCATCAAAGAATGCCAGTTGAATATTGTGCTCTTTGGCAATGGCCGTTAATGAAGTTTTTCCGTTGAAAATAGACCAGTTGGCCATTAAATAACCTCCATCTTTTGTACTGTCTGAATAGCCAAGCATAATATCTTGTTTATTACCCCTGCTTGCTAAATGTGCCTTGTAAAAAGGGTTGCGATATAAAGTATCCATCACGTCAGCGGCAACCTTTAAATCATTTACCGTTTCAAAAAGCGGCACGAAATCTATGGTTAAGGCATCCTTACTCCAGCCATTCCAAAGAAAAAGCTCCATGAGTTGAAGGATATCACTTGCCTGCTGGCAATTGCTGATGATAAAACGGTGGCAGGCTTTTTCGCCATTTCTTTGCTGGATACCTTTGATTTCTTTTATAGTCTGAATGGTATCTTTAATCAGGTCATCGCCTTCAGTAGCATAAACCGGCGTAGCTTCCTTAAATGAAATCAGCTTTAATTTTTCAGCTTCAGACAGCTGATCATAATTTTCAGGGTATAATGAAGAAATGGGTTTATTCTGCCGGCAGTAAGCATGTACACTTCTTAACACGCGGCTATCCTGGCGGATATCAAGTGATGCAAAATAATTCCCGTAGAGATCAATCTTTCTGATCAAATCGTTTACCAGATCAACAAATAAGCCTTCATGTTCGGAAAGCAATGTATCTTTAATTTTATTCAGGTTTTCTTTTAACTCATCAGAGATATCATGTGATTCACAAGCATGGTCAAAAGCATTTTTATACAGCACATCATGCAAATTGGCTATATTTTCTTCTACGCCTCTAAAAGTAATACGCCGTTTAATTACCCTGAAATCACGATAATAGCAACGGAAAAGAATCTGACGCAGCATTTTAGAAACTTCCAACGTGGTATCCACATGGATATTTGGATTGCCGTCACGATCGCCTCCCGGCCAGAAACCCAGCTCCAGAATTTTCTTGGTTTCGAGGTTATATTCATCCAGATTCTGGTCAATCTCTGCCTGAATATTCGCCGCAGCAAAGTAAAAGGTATTTTCCAAAAACCAGGCTAAATTTAAAGCCTCATCTACAGG
>NZ_NHOT01000023.1 GCF_002197755.1 Pedobacter sp. AJM
TTTTCACCCGCATCTTTGTCTAAGGTAATGGCCGCAGATAATATAGTACCATAGTGGTATCGATACCGGCTTTGAAAACGTTCTGCCGAACCTAAATACCTGTTGCCGGGTAAATCTGTAAATCCTTTCTGCTTTTCCAGAATTTGTGAAAAACGCATCAAAAAATCATTTTCGCCAGACTGCATCATATCTTTAAAAGATAGTTTTTCATATTCGCCCATATCCTGAAGGGTAACGAAAGGCAGAAGATTTTGAACTGTTCTTTCATCAAAACCATCAATGGACTGAAGCTCCAGGACATTAATCAGGTTTCCGTTTTCTTTAATATAGCTAAAGAAATTGCTGATTTGTAATGGAGAAAGGAAAATAATCGTTTTTAATTCATCCGGATTGGTTTGATTGAGGTTAATCGGATTTTTACGGTAACGCATTAAAACATCGACCAGTTCAGTGAGGTCATAATCATCAGGAAGATGATCTGCAACACTTTCCAGGATGTCCCTTATTTCTACCTGTTGTTCTGAAACTTGTGCATTTGCAATAAATCCCATTATTACAAATAAGGCGGTGAAGATCCTAAAATACATAGCTGATTGCAATTTGAGGTGCATAACCCAGACTGGCTTCATAAGTAGTAGCCATATCCAATACAAATTTTTTGTAATTGATCCCAAAACCCGCATATTGCTTAAGAGGCTTTGTACTTAAGCCGCCCCGCAGACTTAGTAAGTCAAAAAGTTGATATTCTATGCCTATCCTGACATCAATTGGTTGATCCGTAATTTTGGATACCGTTGTTGCAATTAATACTTTTTTACTGGCCAGATAACTGGCCCCGATATTAAATGAAGCAGGTATTTTCGCGGAGCGCAAACTGGCACTATACTGCTGCCGTGATGCGTTACTGCTGAAAGCACCTATGCTGAAATGCTGATTAAATTGATATAATACACCCGCATCGATAGTGTAAGCAGTTGATGCGCCATAATCTTCGATCTTTAACTGATGATAATTGCCATTGAGTGCTAATGATAGTTTTTGTCCGAATTTTTTAGCGTAGGCGAAGCCTATTTTACTTTCATGGTAGGACGCAAATCCATAACGCTGAAAACTGATACCTGCATAATTATTTTTAGAAGGAATTACAGCAACGAATGCCTGGGTGCTGATTTCATCACTTAAAAGATGTTTGATGTAGTTTAATGAAACAGCCGGATGATTGAGAAAGGTAATTCCAGCAGGGTTGGCCTGTAATGTCCATATATCATTTACGGCAGTTCCGTTATCAGCAAGAGCGGTGAGCCTGGGCCCTTGACTATTTTGCGCATAAACGCAGTTGGCAGATACATATATCACCAAAAAACACAATATTTTCATAATCAGGTATTAACCGGGATGTATAAAAAATAGAGTGATTTTGATTATACTTTAAATGTATAAAATAAATTACAAATTTGAAGTTTAAATAAGTGAAAAATTTTAATTATTTTGATTTTAATCCATTTTTACAGCAAAAACTTCCTGCTGATTGGACACCATACTTGCAGCAAGGGTTTCATTTAAAAACTGAGAATTATAACCTTGATCAGAACGATTTATAAATAATACCGTTCGGCCTGATATCATTTTAATAATCGGATCTGAAAGTTTGGAAGCAACTGCCGGGCAACCCTGACTTCGCCCTAACCGCCCGAGCTGATCAATTGTTCCCTGCGAAACATAATTCGCGCCATGCAATACAATGGCTCTTTCACGGGCTTTATCGTTAAAACCAACATCCATTCCGTCAAGCTTAAGCGAGCGGCCATGTTTACCATTATAAATTTCACCGGTCAGGTAAAAACCCAGGCTGCTCTGATTGGAATTGGGCTTGTTCGAAAAACTGTCGGGTTTATCATCTCCGCTATTTTGACCATGCGCCACCCAGGTATTCATCAGCAGTTTATTGTCTTTAAGATCAATAATGTAAAGGCGCTTTTTATAACTTTCCTGATCAAAATCCACAATAGACAGGATGTCTTTTGATTGTGTTAAGCCTGAGTATTTCAGATTGTAGAAACCTGTAAATGCTTTTTCAAATACAACCTCACTCAACCCGGCAGAGTCGAGTTTAGCGTGATGATAAATATTAGAAACATAGAGATTATAAATACTATCCTTGCCAGGTGTAAATAAAGATAATTGTTGTTTTGGAAATTCCACTACCGTCCAACTTGTGCAAACCATGCTGATCACCAATAAAATCACAGCAAGGCTAGGGATGCTTTTTCTCATTCAGGAATATTTGGTAAATTACTGGTACTTATACGAGGTAAAAAAAGATTTATTGTAAGCGAAATGCTGTAAATTTATCATTACAAAGTGTTTTACTTTTCTGTGACTGATCATCCAGGTTTTACTTGGCTATCATTAAACTTTTAAACTCATGCGGCATTTTGTAACAAAGTACCTTCAAATCTGTTATGCATAAAATAAATACCAGATGAAAATTTTATTGACAGGTGCAAATGGATACATCGGGACCCGTTTATTGCCTTTACTTTTGGATCAGAATCACGAAGTGGTTTGTATGGTTCGGGATAAAAGAAGGTTTATTTTAGCATCAGAGTTGCAAAGCAAAGTAGAGGTGATTTCAGGTGATCTTTTAAATGCTGATGCGCTGAACGAAATACCTGAAGATATAGATGCGGCTTATTACCTGGTGCACTCCATGTCGTCAAGTACTGAGGGTTTTTCTGATATGGAAAGAAAATCTTCTGCAAATTTTTCTACAGCCATAAAAAAAACGAATTGCAGGCAGATTATCTATTTAACCGGAATTGCAAATGATATGCATCTTTCCAAACACCTTGGTTCCAGATTAGCGGTAGAAGATGAATTGAAATCATCACAAATAGCCTGTACCATTTTAAGGGCTGCCATTATTATTGGTTCAGGTAGTGCTTCTTTTGAAATTATCCGTGATTTAACAGAGAAAATCCCCGTGATGGTGGCCCCTAAATGGGTTAAAACACTTTGTCAGCCTATCGGTATACGTGATGTGCTGGCTTATTTGACGGGAGTACTGGATAATGAAAAAGCTTATAATGAAACATTTGATATTGGCGGACCCGATATTTTATCCTATAAAGATATGCTTTTAGGTTATGCCAAAGAGCGAAAACTTAAACGCTGGATTATCACCGTACCCGTATTAACTCCAAGATTATCGTCACTCTGGCTGAATATGATTACGCCAGTGCCATATGCGCTGGCCAGAAGTTTGGTTGATAGCATGAAAAATGAGGTCGTTTGTAAAGATAACCGTATTCAGAGGGTGGTGCCTAGAAAGTGCTTAACTTACGCAGAAGCTTTGCACCTTGCATTTGAAAAAATTGATCAGAATTCTATTGTTTCCAGCTGGAAAGATGCCCTCAACAGGGGCTATTTGGATAATGATTTTATGGATCAGATAAAAGTTCCGCAAAATGGCACGCTGGAATATAAGGTGAAAATGCAGTTTGACAGGGAAGCAGAAGAAGTTTTTGAAAATATATGGAGCATTGGTGGAAAGCGGGGATGGTATTATATGGATTGGCTATGGCAGTTAAGGGGATTTTTAGATAAAATGTTCGGCGGAGTGGGCGCCAGACGTGGTAGAACCAGCAGTACGGATTTGCAGGCCGGAGATGTTCTGGATTTCTGGCGGGTATTACTGGCCGATAAAAAAAATAAAAGGCTTTTGCTCTATGCGGAAATGAAGGTTCCGGGAGAGGCCTGGCTGGAATTAAAATTGGTGAATTTTCATGGTAAGGCATTTTTATCCCAGGTTGCCACTTTTAGGCCCCGCGGATTGTGGGGACGCATGTATTGGTACACCATGTGGCCTTTTCATCTGGTACTCTTCAGGGGGATGGCCAGACAAATCACAAAATACCGGCCTGATCATTAGCTGAATTTACTTATTTTAGCGTTTTAAATTTCAATTATGCCAAATCAAGATCATGATTACTCTTTCTGGACCAAATACAAACGCTTTGCATCAACTGAAATTATTATGTATCTCATCATGATCATCGGAATTGGGCTGGGCATTATTATTTTAAGCTAAGCACCAGTTTTAGGCGGTCTGCCATGTGAACATCGTTGATAAACTTTGAAAAATCAGCATATTTTTCAGCAGGGAAGGTGCCGTCATGCAGCACCAGTTTCCTGAAGTAGGTTAGCTTGCTCCCATCTTTACTCACTTTAAGCAGGTATTCGCCAAATGGATTATTAAAATGCTTATCTTCCACCAAAACCAATTCCGGTTTTAAGTTATCTGGTAAATTAAATTCCAGCGTATCTTCATCTGTAAAACCACGGTTAATGTAAACCGGTAACGTGCGGTTTCGCAATTCCTGAACTGTTGGCTGAACGTTAAATGCATTCAACTGCAGATACATTTTACGGCCATTTAAAGGTGCATAACTTCTGATACTAAACTGAACATCCTCCGTAAGCTGAGGGTTGCTTTCTTTTTTTTCGGTAAAAAGAACACCTTCAATATTGATGTTATCAATATTATATACCGCTCTTAAAAGCTTATATTGTTCACTTAAAGGCTTATCGGTTATTGATTCACGGTTATCATACTGTCCTCCTGAAAATATCGTATTCATTTTACCGGTAACATCTCCATCAGGGTTAACGGTCAGCATTGCTTTACGGATCTGAAGATTATGCTGTGTAGTTAATTTGGGCGTATGCATGAGCTTTCCGCCTGTTGGCGTACAGGCAAAAACGGTTCTGTCATCTGTAAAATCACTTAAAAATCCGAAAGGGATTTTCTGATTGGTACATTCCAGCCAGGTGGTATCTCCCTTGAGTGGCATACATAAAATGATATGGTTGCCCTGCGTCATGCTCGCATAATCGGGATCAACACTTTTTTTAACTGATCCTGCTTGCACAACACAATAATAAGATTCGATGTCAGCAGCTTTAAGTAAGCTTTGCATATAATTCACCAGTGCCTTACAATCTCCATAGCCAAGCCTATCTACCTCACTGGCAGCAACAGGCTGGAAACCACCAATGCCAATCTGAACACTGATGTAGCGTGTTTTTTCCTGTAAAAACCGATATATCTTTCGGGCTTTTTCCTTATCATTGTTTTCGCCTTTAACCAGGTCTTTAACCATTTGTACAGTAGCTGCAGGTAATACAGTCCTCTCTTTCAACAGGTCATCATATATCCACTGACCGAGATCCTGCCAGTTATTGTAATTTCCTTTATGCCCGTAATAATAAAACTGCCGGGGGGCAATCTGTACCTTAGTCAGGTAATTTTCAGGGTCAGGACTAAAAGGTTCTGATTTCGTGGCAAAATGGTTACTAATGGACCAGCATAGTTTTTTATGCTTTTCATCAGCGCTTTCTATAGGTTTACCGGGATAGTTTTGGGTTTTAATCCGAACCTGATCCGCAGGTTTACTGATAAAAGTATAACTGCTCTTTTCAACAGAAACATTATGCTGAGCTGTTGGCATCCAGTCGTGAATGATCAGGTTCTGTTTATTTCTGATTTCCACATCATAAGAAATGGTATAGGGATACTGATTTACGGATGGTGTAAAAAGCTTTAATCTGCTGTCGGTAAATAAAGAAAACCCATCTACGGCACTCATATCAGAAAAATCGTTCTGGTTAAATTTCCGGATCAATATTCCGCCAGCATTGTATATTTCACCCTTAATACTTTTGATAGCATTATTTTTATCATAACCAATGGCTATGCGTGCATTATCATCTCCATTTTGATTAAATACGGTAATTGTTTTTTTCTGCAGGTAAGTTACATGATCGTCTGCAATCATATCTACCGTAATTGCTTCATTTCTGATACAGGCATTTGCCCGGTTGCGAAGCTGTGGCGAGATCAGGTCGGCATCAAAATTTAATTGGGTAAAACCCGGCCGCGGTAGCAGTAAAAGCGATACGAGTGCAATGATATATTTCATTAATTTGCCTTCTTAAGTAAATACTCACTTTTTTGATTCTGAATGATTTTACTGTAAAATGTTTTCAGATACAGATACTGAGATGGCTCATAAACTGCTTTGTTCAACTGTAAAACCTGATGCAATGATAACTGATTGTTTTCCAGTGAGGTATTTAGCAGGTACTTTCCCCCGGATTCAGGTAGACCTATGGCCATGTCTTTCGGTTTTTCCAATAATTCATATTGATCAGGCAGCGTAATCTGAATGGATATCCGCTCATCGGTAGCTGCACCCAGATCTACCGGATAGTTTCTTTCATTCAGATTAAAAGGATTTTTGGTAATGGCATTAATAAAAAACGGACTCAGATAAAATTGTTTGTTTGAGCTGCCGTCATTCACGGTAAATTCAACTTCATATTTTTCAGTGAGTATATTCTCAATACTGTCCAAATTATCAATTTCATGGTGTAAGATTTTTATTCGCGGTAAACGCTCATCAATTTTCTCTACATATTCATCTATTGACCCGGATTTCTGAATGTCCTTTCTTTTATTGTATGCCGCATAACCCTGTGTGTAAGTAATTAAATTTCCGGTTAATTTACCATCAGCATTTAATTTGCCTGCTAAAATATAACTGGTTATGCTTTTCTGGCTTGCATTCAAATCAATCCAGTAAGAGGCCTTTTTAAGGTTAATCACCCGGCCCTGATCATTAATGCATCGCAATGGTAATAAACCAAATGGAAGCAGGGGTTCGGAAGCATCTAATAAATAACTTTTATCGCCAATGTTCACTTTAGCTACCACATAATTAAAATCAGAGATGACAGGATATAATTTATTGATGGTGCCGTTTTCTCTGGTTGATAAAATAACGGCTTCTGCATCCAGGTTAGCAGCAGATAAGGCTGCTATCAGGTTAAGATTAATATCAGCCACGCTGCCGGATCTGCTTTCCAAAGATTTTTTGATACTGTTTTCTGAAAATACGCCATAGTAATTATTCCATTTGATTTGTTTTTTAATATAATTAAAAATGGCCCTGGCTTTCTGCAAGTCATCCGGAGCATTTTGAGTTATACCTGTAATCAGATCTTTATAAATGTCTTTTTTCTTCATTTGCGAACCAAATGACTGATCAGTAGTGAGTTCATAATCCACATCTTTCCAGGTTTTGGTATATGAAGTTTTAGCACCGTTCGGATAAGTTAAATCAGATAGTTCGAAGTAAATAGCAGACTTGAAATTACTTGGAGCCGTCATATTTTCTTCTTCCACAAATGCAGGAATATCTTTCATCAGGTAGGTGATTTTGGAACAATCTATATTTGCCCCGTCAAATCTTAAACACTCTTTAGAAAGTTCAGCCTTTTGGTCGCTAAGCTTCTGGTAGCCCTTTAATGAAACATTATAGTTGTATATACCCGGGATAAAAACCTGGTATTCGCTTGATACTTTAGGCAGATCAGACTGGAACTCCCAGGTTTTAAAATTGAACAATCTAGGCGATTTTAATTTGTAACTGTATTCAATGATCGCACCTTCTCTCAGGTTGGGTAAAGTAAACTTCGTTAACTGGATGTATTTCGATCTGTTTTCTTTAAAAACAGCTTTTCTATCCATAACGGTTTCTGCGAAATTTCCATCGATAAAATTAAATGTAGAGGCTTTCAACTCAGTAATAAGCTCTTCATAATTCGCACCCTTATAGGTTGGGATTATGATGTTTGCTGCACTGAAACCGTTTTTATTATATATTTTAATTTTGGTATGGTATTCGAAAACCAGTTCAAGCTGCCCACTGATGTCATCCTTCTGGATGCAAGCTGTTCCGAATTCTTTCAATACAACCGCATTCGCATTGCTGTCGATTTTTTTCCGGTCAAAGTCCATCTCATCATGGGTAACCTGTCCGTAAGTAAAATTTTGAGCAAATGCAGACCATGCAGAAAAGCAAAGCACAAGAGATAACAAGAAGGTTTTCATGTAAAGCGTAATTTTTTCGCAATTTAATATTCGGAAAGATAACCAGGAAATATTTTGAATTAAATAAATGTGTTGTACAAACAAACCAATCCTTTTTAGCACTTTTGAATAAATATATATTAATGGATGTTGATTACAGCTTCATCTCAATCTGATAGTAAAACTGATGAAATTAAATTTAAAGCGACCTCTGGCATTTTTTGATCTTGAGGCAACAGGTATAAATGTAGGAGCAGACAGGATAGTAGAAATTGCCGTTTTAAAAGCAATGCCTGACGGAACTGAAGTGGTTAAAACCTGGCGTGTAAATCCTGAAATGCCTATTCCCTTGCAAACTTCTTTAATTCACGGAATTTATGATGAAGACATTGCCGATGCACCCACCTTTAAAATGCTGGCCACAGAAATAGCAGATTTTATAGGTGATAGTGACCTTGCCGGTTATAACTCCAATAAATTTGATATCCCGATGCTCCTGGAAGAATTTTTGAGGGCAGAAGTTGATTTCGACATGACTGAAAGAAAGTTTGTTGATGTGCAGAATATTTTCCACCAGATGGAGCAGCGCACACTGAAAGCAGCTTATAAATTCTATTGCCAGGAAGATTTGGTTAATGCACATGCCGCTGAAGCAGATGTAATAGCAACCTATAAAGTGCTTTTGGGGCAGCTGGAAATGTATAAGGAAACTGAATTTGAAAGCAAACAGGGGGTTAAAAGCATCCCGGTTGTAAATGATGTAGATGCTTTGCACACTTTTACCAACATAAATAAGCCTGTAGATTTTGCTGGTCGTTTAGTTTATAATGATCAGGATGAAGTTTGTTTTAACTTCGGAAAGCATAAAGGCAAAACCGCGCAACAGGTTTTTGCGGTAGAACCAAGCTATTATGCCTGGATGAAAAATGGTGATTTCCCTCTTTACACCAAAAAGAAACTGGATGAGGAATGGGCGAAGTTTAATGCCCGGAAAAACGAGAACAAGACACCGAAGCCACCGCAAAATCCATCCGCACCTCGTCCGCAGTTTAAAAAACCGCAGCCAAAACCTGAAAAACCTGCCGAGCCGATCAATACCGATATGCTGGAACAGTTAAAAATGAAGTTTGGAAAATAGATAATTGGGTAACTTGTTTAGATTATTTAATTGCTTGCGAAACGTAAATTGTTTAATTGCCAGATTGCTTGACTGATTGCCATGTGCCAGGCACTTTGCCCTAAAGTTTAAAAAAAATGAAATTTATAAAAATATTTAGCCTGCTATTGGGCACGGCATTTTATGCCAGTGCACAAACCATTTTACCCATAGCGCCTGAATTTCAGAAAACCTATCAAAATGAAACCCGAAATGTCAATGGAAAGCCCGGTAAAAATTACTGGCAAAATGCTGCTAAATATAATCTTAAAATAGATTTCAATCCGGTAAATCGCTTATTAAAAGGTCAGGTTAGCGTAGTCTATACCAATAACAGTCCGGATACCTTAACCGAAATCTGGTTTAAGCTATATCCTAATATTTACCAAAAAGGTACCCCCCGTAAATCTAAAATCGCAGAATCTGATTTAGGCGAAGGAGTAGCCATTGAAAAACTAACTGCAACAGGAAGGATCATCAGCGATTACCAGATTAACGGTACAAACATGACGGTTAAAGTACCTGCAGTTCTACCTGGCAAAACAATTAAATTCGACATCGATTATCATTATACCTTAAATGAAGGTTCACATCTGCGTACCGGTCAGGTAGATGAAGGTGCTTATTTTGTGGCTTATTTTTTCCCACGGATAGCAGTATATGATGATGTGGATGGGTGGAATAAATTTCCATATACCGGTGCCGAAGAGTTCTATAATGATTTTGATCAGTTTAACGCAGAGATCACAGTTCCGGGCGGATACGGTGTTTGGGCAACAGGTGATCTAAAAAATGCGTCAGACGTTTTTCAGGAGCAGATTGTGACCAGACTTGCAGCTGCAGAAAAGAAGGATGAGGTGATTGATGTGATCACAGATCAGGATTTGACAACTAAAAAAGTGACTAAAAACAACGCATTCAATACTTTTAAGTTTGAAGCTGAGCATGTAACTGACTTTGTTTTCGCCTTGAGTGATCATTATTTATGGAAATCAACCAGCTTGGTGGTTGATCCGAAAACCGGGAGAAGAACCCGGGTAGATGCGGTATTCAATCCAAAACATAAAGATTATTACGAGGTGATAGATTTTGCCCGTAAAACAGTATCATCGATGAGTTTTGTTTTTCCAAAATGGCCTTTTCCATACAATCATGAAACTATTTTTGATGGTTTAGATCAAATGGAATATCCGATGATGGTAAATGACAATCCGGTTAGTAATCGCGAGGATGCCATTACCCTCACCGATCACGAAATTTTCCATACCATGTTTCCATTTTATATGGGGATTAATGAAACCAAATATGGCTGGATGGATGAGGGCTGGGCAACGATTGGGGAGTGGCTGATTTCTCCTATGATTGATTCGACAATGGTGGATGAATACGGCGTTCAGCCTACTGCTTCATCATCAGGAGGAAAAGATGATTCACCTATTATGACGCTGACAACGGATTTGAAGGGCTCGGGTTCATTTACAAATTCTTATCCTAAGCCCGGTTTAGCTTATCTGTTTGTGAAAGATTACCTGGGTGATGAATTGTTTACCAAAGCACTGCATACCTACATTAAAAACTGGAACGGCAAACATCCTATGCCATACGATTTTTTTAACAGCATGAATGAAGGAAGCGGTAAAAACCTGAACTGGTTCTGGAAAACCTGGTTTTTTGAAGGTGGCGTTTTAGATTTAGGTATTAAAGCTGTAAATAAAACCAATGACGGGTATACGGTTGCTATAGAAAACAAAGGAATCAAACCACTGCCTGTAGACCTGACGCTGACTTACAGCGATGGCACTACAGCGAAAAGCCATACGACAATCGGGATATGGGAAAAGGGAGCCAAGGAAGTTTTAATTCCGGTTAAAACAACTGAAAAGCTCAATAAAGTGGTAATGGGTAGCAGCCATGTTCCGGATAAAGCAAAAGGCGATAATACTTTTAATGTGAATTAAATAGCTAAATTTATATTTACCAGAGTGGCCTTAGTCATTAAGGCCACTTTGCTTTTAAAGCTATTCTGGTTTAAGAAAATCAATATTTCTTTTCAATCCTGCAAATTTAGTGCGTTTGACAGCCGAACCCTTAAACACCTTTTTAAATACATCATCTGTAATTTCGGTCAGGTCTTGAACACTTAAATCCAGAAGTCCGTTTTCTGGTTTAAAAGCATCTTCATTGTGGGCTTTTGAAAACCTGTTCCATGGGCAAACATCCTGACAAATATCACAGCCGAACATCCAGTTGCTCATTTTATCTTTGAATTCTGTAGGAATTTCATTTTTCAACTCAATAGTCAGATAAGATATGCATTTCGTTCCATCTACCACCTGTGGGGCAATAATAGCATCTGTTGGGCATGCATCTAAACAGCGCGTGCAGGTACCGCAATGATCGGTTTGAAAGGGATGATCGTAATCCAGTTCCAGATCTACAATCAGTTCCGCCAGAAAGAAAAAGGAGCCTTCTGTTTTACTGATCAGATTGGAGTTTTTTCCTATCCAACCAATACCTGACTTTTTTGCCCAGGCACGGTCCAGAACTGGAGCAGAGTCTACGAAAGCCCTACCTGATACTGCTCCGATATTTTCTTCAATAAAAAAGGTCAGTGCCTTCAGTTTATCTTTAATGACGGTATGGTAATCCTGACCGTAGGCATATTTGGAGATTTTAGGTGCATCGGGATCCAATTGCTTTTCGTCCGTATAATAATTGAGCGATAATGAAATAACAGATTTAGCGTCTTCCACCAGCAATCTCGGATCAAGGCGTTTATCAAAGTAATTTTCCATGTACTTCATTTCACCATGGTAATTTTGATGAAGCCATTTTTCCAGCCGGGGTGCCTCATCTTCCAGAAATTCGGCCTTTGAAATACCCACATCTAAAAACCCAAGACGTTTGGCTTCATTTTTTATCAGCAGGCTATATTTTGCGGCATTATTGTACACGTTGACGCAAAGATAAG
>NZ_NHOT01000024.1 GCF_002197755.1 Pedobacter sp. AJM
ACATCAGGTCCAAGCCTTGATTGTTTGCTTCTTTGTTATCAAGAACAAAGAAGAAGAGGCCACGGCGGCCAGCCGAAAACAACTCCTGTTAGTAACTACGGTAAAGATTGCTTTCCCGAAAGGTCGGGACAGGCTGCCGGCTGAAAAAGCCGCCTCGCAATGACGATTTAACTAATGATCCGCATCCCGCTATAGCCACCACGCTATCTGCACCCTGCTACCGGCCTGGCAGATTTTCGCCGGAAAAAGCACGAAAATCTATGCACTTCCCCTCATTACCCCACAACCCAAGGCAGAATCAAGCTTGTGCGCTGGGATAAGAAAGGGTAAGAAGCCTCGAGGCTGCCGCAATAAAGATTTCCGTAGCTTTTTACAAGAAAGGATGCAAGCCTTGATTTTTGGTTACCTTTTTATCAAGAAAAAGGTAAGAGCCCCTCGGCGGTGAGCCGAGGCAAGACCGAGCCTAGGAAAAAGAATAGCGCCCGCTTTAAGGTTCCCGCCTGCGCGGGATCCGATAGCTATCGGATGACGAACTATGTTTATGAAAAGTTTCAAAGATCTCTCCGCTACGGTCGAGATGACGACCCAGCGTGCCCCCTCATAGTTTCAGAGTGATTAATCTACGGATGCCTGTCTTTGCTCCCTGCTATCCGGCCTGGCAGATTTTCGCCGGAAAAAGCAAGGAAATCTTTGCACTTCCGCTCATTACCCCACAACCCAAGGCAGGATCAAAGCGGGAGCGGTGGGATAAGTAAGGATAAGAGCCTCGATGCTGCCGCTATCAAGATTTCCGTAGGTTTTTACAAGAAATTGCGCAGCAATCTTTTATGCCTATTAAAACAACATGATCAGATAAAAAACGGTGCAAGCCTTTCAATTATGCCTGTGTGTTTGTTATTTTTAATGGCAGGCATGCTTTCGCTGCGCTCAGGTTTGTTACTTTTGGATCAAGCCAAAAGTAAGAGCCCCTCTGCGGCGGTGAGCCGAGGCAAGACCGAGCCTAGGAAAAAGAATAGCGCCCGCTTTAAGGTTCCCGCCTGCGCGGGATCCGATAGCTATCGGATGACGAACTATGTTTATGAAAAGTTCAAAGATCTCTCCGCTACGGTCGAGATGACGACCAAGTGTGCCCCTCATAGTTTCAGAGTGATCAATTTACGGATGCCTGTCTCTGCTCCATGCTATCCGGCCTGGCAGATTTTCGCAGGAAAAAGCACGAAAATCTTTGCACTTCCTATCATTACCTCACAACCCAAGGCAGGATCAAAGCGGGAGCGGTAGGAATAAGCAAGGGTAAGAGCCTCGATGCTGCCGCAATCAAGATTTCCGTAGGTTTTTACAAGAAAGGATGCAAGCCTTGATCTTTTGTTTCTTTTCTATCAAGAGAAAAGAAAGAGCCCCCTCGGCGGCGGTGAGCCGAGGCAAGACCGAGCGAAGGATAAAAATATCAAGGCCTTAAGATTCTTGCCTGCGCGGGATCCGATAGCTATCGGATGACGAGCGGTGTTTGTAATCTGGATAATAGAATAATTTTGTACAAATCGCAGATAACCCATAGTAGTAAGATTGCTTCGTCGTTCCTCCTCGCAATGACGGATTTGATGTTACGATAACAGCATCAAACAAAAAAGCACCAAGAACATCGCGCTCTTAGTGCCTAAATTTATACACAAACCTATAAAGTCTTTAAAACCTTATAGGTTTAGATATAGAATTTTACAGATTAATTCCATCCACCACCTAACGACCTGTACAAACCAACCACTGCATTTAACTGCTCATTTTTGATGGTGGTCAGTTCCAGTTCGCTTTGCAATAAATTACCTTGCGCGGTAATCACCTCTAAGTAATTGGCCATGCCGCTTTTGAATAATAAACTTGCATTTCTCGATGCCTGCTTTAAAGTCTGTGCCCTTCTCTCTGCAATACTATACTGTGTTTTCAGTTTCTCAAACTTTGTTAATTCATCAGAAACTTCGCCTACGGCATTGATAACCGACTGGCGAAACTGGATCACTGTTTTCTCCCTGTCGATTTTTGCCAGTTCTAAATTGCTTTTCAGCTGTCCCCTCTGGAAAATCGGTTGTGTAATCCCGCCTGAAACCAAACCAAATAAGGATGCCGGCACATTAAACCAGTTGCTGGCCTTGAATGAATTGACACCGCCACTTGCGGTTATGACCAATGAAGGATATAAGCTGGCCTTCGCCACGCCCACTCTTGCATTGGCTACATTTAAAGCCAGTTCAGCAGATTTAATATCCGGCCTGCGGCTTAACATCGCCGAAGGAAAACCTGTATTCAAATCCTGCGGAATAAGCATTTTATCCAGGCGGCTGCTCCGGTGAATCGATTGAGGTAAAGTACCGATCAATACACTTAAAGCATTTTCCTGTAAGGTTACATTCTGTTCCAAACGGGGAACCAGTTGCGCTGCATTTAACTGTTGCGCCTGGGCCTGCTGTATGGCCAGTGAGGTCACCTGACCGGCATCAAACTGCAAATTAATGATCCTCAGGGTGCTGTCATTTAGCTTTAAATTCTTTTTGGCAATTTCAAGTTGCGCATCCAGCATTAACAAATTGTAATAGCCTTGTGCCACGTTGGCCACCAAACGCGTTTGGACCGCTTTACGTGCTTCCTCTGTTTGCAAAAAACTGGCGAGCGCACCGGCTTTCTGGTTGCGGATTTTACCCCAGATGTCGGCTTCCCAAAATACTCCCAGATTAGCCGTATAATCTTCAATGTGTGTGGAACCGGTAAACTGGTTCAGGCTTAATCCGTTTAAACTGTTATCAGAGGGACGGCTTGAACTTGCCGCCACCTGTAATTTTAATTCAGGTAAATAACCCAATTTAGACTGTTTGAACAAGACTTCAGCGGCATCGATATTTTTCAGTGCAATTTGCATGTCGTAATTTCGAACCAATGCCGTGTCGATTAAGTTCTGAACTGTTAAGTCACTGATAAAGCTTTTCAAAGGCAAGGTGCCAATACTCGAAGAGTCTTTAGGCGCTGAGTTTCTGAATAATCCTGGCGCAACATTAGGCAAGGATAGATCTTTCGAAACCGAACATCCGCTCCAGACTAATGCAAGGAGCAGGATGGTAATGATATTAAACCGTTTCATAAACTACATGATTATTATTGATAGGTGCTCCATGATGGTTAACAACCTCATTTTTTGATTTTTTTGATATTTTTTCCTGTAAGGCCTGGAAGATGACGAAGAGTACCGGGATGATGAATAAACCTAATATTACACCCGATACCATCCCGCCTGCAGCACCAATACTGATGGAGTGGTTACCTTGTGCCGACGGACCTGTTGCAATACTCATCGGGAATAAACCGAACACAAAAGCCAGTGAGGTCATGATAATCGGTCTGATCCTCAATCGCGCGGCTTCAATAGCCGAATCAACCAAACTGAGTCCGGCCTTTCGTCGCTGCACCGCAAACTCCACAATCAGGATGGCGTTTTTAGCCAGCAAACCAATCAGCATAATCAGCGCCACCTGTACATAAATATTATTTTCAATTCCGGTTAAACCCAATACGGCAAACACACCAAATACACCTGTAGGGATGGAAAGAATAACCGCCAATGGCAGGATGTAACTTTCGTATTGTGCAGATAACAGGAAGTAAACAAACACCAGACAAAGCAGAAAGATCACCGTCGACTGTCCGCCGGAAGAAATTTCCTCACGTGTTTGTCCGGAGAATTCGTATGCATAACCGGTTGGCAATTGTTCTTTAGCCGTTTCTTCTATCGCTTTAATCGCATCACCAGAACTGAAGCCTGGTTTAGGGATCGCATTGACCTCAATCGAGTTGAACAGGTTGTAACGGGAAGCCGTTTCCGAACCATACACCCGGGTTAATTTAACTAGCGTACTGATGGGCACACTTTCGCCTGCCTTGTTTTTCACAAATACCCGGTCGATACTGGCCGGATCGGTTCTGTCGGCAACATCGGCCTGAACCACTACGCGGTAGTATTTACCAAAGCGGTTAAAGTCGGATGCCTGTGCCGTACCGAAATACGTCTGCATGGTTTGTAAGATGTCTTTCTTACTAACGCCCAGCTGATCGGCCTTTTCGTCGTTCACATCCAGTTGTAACTGCGGATAATCGGCTTTATAAGAAGTAAAGGCATAAGCAATCGCCGGTTTCGCCATTAACTTCGCGATAAAGTTATTCGCCACCCCACTAAATTTATCCAGTCTGCCATTCGTTTTATCCTGTAACATCACGTTCATCGCTTCCACATTACTAAAGCCCGGAACAGTTGGGAAACTGAATACAAAGAAGGTACCAGCAGATATGGCGGCCATTTTAGCCCTTACAATATTCTGGATCTCATCGATATTTTTGATCGCCCCTCTTTCCTCGTTTGGTTTTAACAATAAGAAAATCTGACCAGCTGAAGGACTGTTGGAGGCGGTTAAGAAGTTATAACCGGCAAGCGACATTACGAACCTTGCGGAAGGCATCGCCCTCAACTCAGCTTCAGCCTGTTTTAACATTTTATTGGTATTGGCTAAGGAGGTTCCCGATGGACTGGCCACAGCAATCGCTACAAAACCCTGATCCTCTGTTGGGATAAAGCCGGTTTTTGTTCTGCTCACCAGGAAAACGGTAACCAGAACGATTAAGGCCAGCCCGGCCATACTGATCCACTTATGGCGGACAAGCACTTTCAAACCGCCAACATAGCGGTTGGTCATGTAATTAAAACCACCATTAAAGCCTGCATAGAACTTTTCTACAAAGCCTTTTTTGGGTGCGTGATGGCCACCTTCTGCATGTTTATTTTTTAAGAATAAGGCCGCCAGCGCAGGACTTAAAGTCAAGGCGTTAACCGCTGATATAATAATGGCTATCGCCATGGTTAAGGCAAACTGTTTGTAAAAGATACCTGTTGAACCCGTCATAAAACCAACCGGTAAAAATACGGCCGCCATCACCAGTGTAATCGATATAATGGCCCCGGTGATTTCATTCATCGCCTCGGTAGTGGCTGCTCTCGGACTAAGCGAAGGGTTTTCCTCCATCTTGGCATGCACCGCTTCCACCACCACAATCGCATCATCCACCACAATACCAATGGCCAACACCAGTGCAAACAGGGTTAAGAGGTTGATGGAGAAGCCGAACAGCTGCATAAAAAAGAAAGTACCAATAATGGCCACCGGAACGGCTATGGCCGGAATCAGCGTCGACCTGAAATCCTGAAGGAAGATAAATACCACGATAAATACCAGTATAAAAGCTTCTATCAAAGTGTGCTGCACCTGGTTGATGGATTCGTCGAGGTCAGTTTTGGTCCGGTAAAACTGGTTGAATTTGATGCCCGCCGGGAAATCTTTTGACAGTTTCGCCAACAGTTTATCGATGGCAATCTGGATTTCGTTGGCATTAGAGCCGGATAACTGGATCACCCCGATGGTAATTCCATCTTTTCCGTTTAAACGGTTCACACTGCCATAGCTGTAGGCTCCCAGTTCCACACGGGCCACATCTTTTAAACGTAGTATAGAACCATCTGAATTGGAACGGATGGCAATGTTTTGATATTCCTCTGGTTTGGTCAGTTTACCTTTATACTTGATGATGTATTCAAAGGCCTCATTACTACGCTCCCCTAACCGGCCTGGCGCTGCTTCCAGGTTTTTGTCCTGAACAGCTGCAATCACTTCATTAGGTGTAATTTTATACGTAGCCAGCTGACTTGGGTTTAACCAGATGCGCATGGAGTAATCTTTAATCCCGCCAAATACGCTGGCCGAACCTACACCCGGAATACGTTTCAGTTCGGGGATGATATTGATTTGTGCATAGTTATTGACAAAAACAGCATCGTATTTTTTTGGATCCTCAGAGTAAATACCGATGGCGCCAATAAAACTGTTTTGCTGTTTGGTGGTGGTGATACCATATTGTACCACCTCTGCAGGCAACTGACTGGTGGCCTGTGAAACCCGGTTTTGGACATTAACAGCGGCCTGATCGGGATTAGTACCTTGCTGGAAGAAAACCGTGATGGCCAAAGTACCGTCGTTACTGGCGCTGGAGGTCATGTAGGTCATGTTCTCCACACCATTAATGGCTTCCTCCAGTGATGGCGTTACCGAACGTAAAATGGTTTCGGCATTGGCCCCGGGGTACACCGCAGTAACCAATACCGACGGAGGGGCGATATTCGGAAAGCGCTCTAAGGGCAACTTTGTTAGGCCAAGTACACCCAATATCACCAATAGGATGGAGATAACGGTTGAAAGTACCGGCCTGTCTATAAATTTCTGAAACATGATGGCTTAAACTTTAATAATGATTAATTTTTTGTTTTTGCAAGGGCTACTTTATCTGCTGCTTTTTGAGGATGGATCACCATGCCCTCCTGCAATTTATCAACCCCGCTCAACACGATCTGGTCGCCAGCTTTTACCCCGTCTTTCACCAGGTAATTTTCACCGGCTTTACCCACAATGGTGATGGCTTGTTTTTTCACCTTACTGCTATCGCCTACGGTAAATACAAATACTTTATCCTGCATTTCTACCGTCGACGCCTGAGGAACCAGGATGGCATCATCGTGTTGTAAGCCCAAACGGATTTTACCGGTATTACCCGAGCGAAGGATGCCGCTGGCATTAGGAAAACTTGCCCTGAGCGTAATGGCTCCGGTGTTTTTATCAAACTGACCGTCGATCATATCAATTTTACCTTTAATCGGATAAGCTGAATTATCAGACAATAAAAGTTCTACTGCCGGTAAATGTTTAATCCTGTCGGCAGGGGTTTTACCCGGGTAGTTTGCATTAAAGTTGTTGAAGTCGTTTTCAGCCAGGGAGAAATAAACATGTACTTCGTGAATATCTGATAACTGAGTTAAAGCAACCTGATCGGTCGGCGAAACCAGACTTCCCTGTTTCTTTGGAATGCGACCGATATAACCACTTACCGTTGCCTTAACATTGGTATAACCCAAATTAATCTGTGCGGAAGCCACGCTTGCCCTGGCCTGCTCTGCGTTGGCCTGCGCGATTTTATAAGCGGTTTTAGCTGTTTTCAATTGAAAATCAGAAACCACCTTATTCTGAACCAGTGGGGTTAACTTATCTACTTCCAGTTGGGCATTTAAAATAGCCGCCTCTGCAGCATGTAAGCTTGCTTTGGCATTGTTTAAAGCTTCGCGGTATGGGTTTTCATTGATTTTGAAGAGTGTTTGTCCGGCAGAAACATAAGCGCCTTCGTTCACCAGAACACTTTGCAAGTAACCGCTCACCTGCGGGCGGACATCGATATCAACAGCACCCTGAATAGATGCCGGATATTCAATATACGTTGTTTCTGTGCTGGCATTGATGGCGCTTACCGGCAATGCTGGCGGCGGCGGTGCTGCTGCTGATTGCTCTGGTGATGATTTACAGCTTATCAGAAGGACAGATAGCGAGAGGATAATTAACATTGACTTAACCTGATTAAACCGTTTAACAGTGTTAAGTGAAATAAACAAGTAATGGATAGCATTCATATGATATAATTTATTGTGGATTTAAAGCGTATAAATAATCTAACAGTGTTAAATTAGGATGTAAAAAAAAATTAGCTGTTAATGGATAGTGTAATCCCTTTAATAGCATCTTTTAAAATTTGCTGGTTAAGTTCGTCTGTTGTTCTGCCATTCGGGCGCACCAGGTTGATGGAGATCAATCCGTGAATGATCGACCAATAGGTATAGTATTTCATGCAAATATCATTCTCTGAAACAGGTTTCTTTTTGAATAAAGATTCAATCACATCGCCTAACATATTTGAAACCGTTTCGGCTTCAGCCAATGAATTTTTAACGGTGCAACAAACCATATCCACCCCGTACATCAATTGATAAAATTCCTTGTTGGCAAAAGCAAAATTCCAATAGGCCACCCACATGGCTTCCATTTTATCTTCAGCAGATTCATGTTTGTCGCGGGCCGCCCGAACATCCTTCGCCAGGATCTGGTAACCTCTTCTGGTCAGTTCCAGCAAAATTCCCTCTTTGTTCGAAAAATATTCGTAAATGATCGGTGCAGTATATTCAATCTGGTCGGCAATTTTACGCATACTCAAAGCCTGCCAGCCTTCCGTTTGAACAATGTTCAAGGCTGCATCCAGAATACTGGTTCTGGTTTCATCTTTTAAACGTAGAATTCTTTCTTTACTTCCCATGACCGGAATATTAGGTGTAAATAATCTAACACCGTTAAGCAAATGTAGAACCAATTCCACAATTGACAATCATTCATTTGTCATAAACATTTTATTGATTAGTTTTACGTTGATAATCAACGATTAGTGCATTTTAGACAGCATTTTCAAACAACTTCAATTTTTTAAAAGAATAAAAAATGATTTTCCGGGAGGCAAAAACAACTGACATACATGCGATCCAAATTGTCAGACATACCGTAAAAGAGAATATTTTGTCTGATCCTGCCATGGTTACGGATAAAGATTGCGAAGAATTTATAACCCAACGCGGCAAAGGATGGGTTTGTGAAATAAATGAGGAAGTGGTTGGATTCTCTATTGTGGATTTGAAAGCACATAATATCTGGGCTTTGTTTCTCCGTCCAGAATTTGAAGGTAAAGGCATTGGCAAAGCACTGCACCGCTTAATGATGGATTGGTATTTCGATCAAACGCATGAACCGGTTTGGCTGGGCACATCACCCAATACCCGCGCAGAAGAATTTTATACCCGGCAAGGCTGGAAAAAGGTGGGCGTGGTAAACAATGGTGAAGTGAAATTTGAAATGACTTTGGAGGATTGGGTGAATAAGTAGGCTTACTCGGGGTAATCGTCATTGCGGGAAGGCTTTTTCAGCCGAGCGCCTGTCACGACCTTTCGGGAAAGCAATCTCTCCAGCAGGATCGCTTGCATGAAAGATTTACTTTCCCAAAAAAAAGCCGGGGCAGGCGCTCCTCCCTCTTCGTAATGACGATGCAGCCTAAAAAACTAACCACTAAGTCACAAAGTTTAATGCCATGATATGAAAAAAAACTGAAACCATATAAGGCATATAAGTTCCATTTAAGCGCAATGCCCTATATTTTCTGATATGTCTTATATGGTAAAAAACGATCATAAAAGTTTTAACTTCTAAGACCCTGAAACAAGTTCAGGATGACCGACTGGCAAGAGTAATCTCTCCAGCAGGATCGCTTGCATGAAAGATTTACTTTCCCAAAAAAAGTCGGGGCAGGCGCTCCTTCCTGCTCCTAATGACGATGCAGTCTAAAAAACTAACCACTAAGTCACATAGTTTAATGCCGTGATATGGTAAAAAAACTGAAACCATACAAGGCATATAAGTTCCATTTAAGCGTAATGCCCTATATGTTCTGACATGTCTTATATGGTAAAAAACAATAATAAAAGTTTT
>NZ_NHOT01000025.1 GCF_002197755.1 Pedobacter sp. AJM
ATGATTATAAAAACCGCAGGGGCATGGATTCATGGAAGCCACCAGCATAAAGCTTGCAGGATATTCAACTGAGAAGCGTGCCCTAGAAATGGCTACTTTACGGTCTTCCAGGGGTTGCCGCATTACTTCTAAAACAGTTCGTTTAAACTCTGGCAATTCATCTAAAAACAATACCCCGTTATGTGCCAGAGAAATTTCTCCCGGTTGAGGGTTGATTCCGCCGCCAACCAGAGCAACATCAGAAATGGTATGGTGTGGAGAGCAATTTGGTGAGCTGATTTTTTTGATTAATATAAAATCTCATGAGCTGAAATCATTTTTTTCCTTAACATACTGGTACATTGTTAAGGCTTTGAAAGTTGAAGGTTTTTTGTAACGGTCTAGTACTGCTTATTATATCGAATATAACGTTCAGTACTAGACAATACATTCTCTAGCGAGTGAAAAAAAATAGAGCTATTTATTTAATCAAATTCTATTATGTGATTTATAATTTATCCATCGAATTTTCTCTGTTAAGACCGCTAAAATAAATGAAACAATAATGTAATTAATTGTCAGAAAAAAAGTATTCATTTTTACTCCAAAAGAATCTCTTAAAACGATCAAAGGATAGGAGAAAAATGTCATGAGACCTTTGAAAATTTTGGCAACTGCCCCGTGTTCATTTTGTGTATTTGCCCACCCAGCGTAAATTATGAGAATGAGGAAAAAGTAAAATAAAGCGAAAAGAAATAATGGTTTAAGTTTCATGGCAAAAATGCAAATATTCTTGTGATATATTCAAATTTAGACAGGTTCAAATATCTGTCAATATTTAAAAGCTTTGGATAGAGTAGATTATTTATAATTATTTCGCCTGAATGTGTGATTATTATGGCATAATAATAGTCCTCCCCAGGATATCTACCTGTTGAATAGCCAGTTTTGGCATATGACTGAGACATGTACAATTCTATTTTTATAATATCTTCATCTTTTATAGTCTTTAATGTATTCCCTTCAAAAACCATTAATCCATCCTCACTAAATTCTATCTTTATACCTTTAGCTTGTAAATAGTAAGTATAATGAAGGATTATTGTAGGAGAAAAAATAATAATATAAAAAATTGTAAAACATACCATAAACAATTCGAAATTTCTAAACTGCATTATCAAAGTGAATACAGTTACTACGAAATACATTATGATAAGAAATAAATTTTCCTTTATTAAAAGATAATGATTTTTTAAAGTTACACAATTCATTATTATGGTGTAGGGAGGCCTCCATTGCCATAGTTATTAACAAAATTACCCCATAGTCTATTTAATGTTTCTAGAGTCACATCATATGCATATTCTGCCCCTGCACCAGCAGCAGTTACAAGAAGACCAACTACTACAGCTGTGCCGCCAGATGCAGCCGCTGCACCTGCTAAAATTGCTGTGCCTGTAGTACCTGTTCTAATTGTGAATCTAATTCCATCCATATCACCTATATTATTGTTATAGTGATTAATTAATGCAGCTGAATCAAATGCAAAACCAGCTGTTGATGCAGCTAAACTTAACTTTCCAAAAGCCTTTGCAGCACCTAAGTTATCTGCACTCAATGCCAATATAGTTGATTCATCAGCCAAATATCCTAGGTTTTGGAACGTTTGGGATAAATTTACACTTCCACTTCCTGTGGCGCCACCTACATTATCTCCGAATATAGCTTGCCCCTGACTGTTCATAGTAAATTGTCCGAGAAAGCCACTCCAGTCATAAGTTTGATTAGTACCATAGATGGTAACAGTTCCCAATTCGCCTACATATTCTAATCCACCCTTTATTGATGATGCTTTAGATGGTGACAACATCTCGTACTCATTCTCTAATTGAGCGAAATTTAATTTAGATTTATTCATAATTCTAGATTTGTTTTATCCGCCAATAATAACAAAATAAATTCATTTTACAATTTTCATCATCTCTGTATATAATAATACCATTATTGATCACGAAAAATCCTTTGCAAGACTAGCAAATTCTTAATCTAGGCGTTTCAATTAATTTTCGAAAAATATTCCTTTAAAAATAAAAAATGACTTTCTTTGCCCTCTTGAAAAATCGCAATCTCTATTTAAAACGTAGACGTTTTGTAATTGAAAAAGCAAGTTATTGAGAAAAATCTAAAGTAATTACTCCCAACTAAATTGACAAAATTAAGTCCTTTTCCTATTGATAGGCAATTAGACATGATGGATTGCGGTCCTGCATGTCTAAAAATGCTATCCAAATTTTATGGTAAATTTTATTCTCTCCAGTATTTACGTGATAAATGCAATATTACAAGAGAAGGCGTTTCTTTTCTAGATCTAAGCCATGCAGCTGAAGATATAGGTTTAAGATCAATTTCCATTAATTGTGCGGTAGATGATTTATTGTTTAAGATTCCGCTCCCAGTAATAGTCCATTGGAATAACAGTCACTTTGTAATTGTTTACAAAGTAAGCTCACAAAAAAGAAAAGGAAGTATAAATGGCTTTGTAAATGGCACTATTTACGTAGCCGACCCAGCGAAAGGTCATATTAAATATAATATTCAGGAGTTTGCGAAAAGGTGGTTAAACGAATCAGGCAAAAATGGAGCTTTGATGGCGTTTGAGCCTCAGGCTTCATTCTACGAAAGAAAAGAGAATGAAAAACAAAATAGAAAAGAAACTTATGCTCATTTTTTCAAATACTTTATTCCCTACAAAAAAAGCTTTTTAAATCTTTTTGCAATCATGCTCCTTGTAACAATACTACAAGGCTTATTACCGTTCATCAGCAAAGCAATAATAGATGTTGGTATACAAACACACGATATAGATTTTATAAATATTGTCCTAATTGCAAATATTGCTATTGTCATAAGTATTCTTTTAAGTAATCTAGTTCGTGATTGGATACTATTACACATTACTTCACGGTTAAACATCATGTTGATTTCAGATTATCTCATAAAACTAATGCGACTTCCTATAACATTTTTTGAGAATAAGATGACTGGAGACATTCTTCAACGAGCACAGGACCATGAGCGCATTCGAGGCTTTATTATGAATAACTCTCTGAATATGTTATTCTCGGCATTAACATTTGCCGTATTTGCAATAATTATGTTTATCTATAATCCGATAATATTTTATATTTTCATAGCAGGTAGCTTCATATACGTTGGATGGGTAATGGGTTTCTTGAGTGTCCGGAAAAAACTAGATTGGGAATATTTTGAGCTTGTTAGCAAAAATCAGAGTTATTGGGTTGAGACAATTGGTAGCATTCAAGATATAAAGATTAATAATTACGAAAAACAGAAGAGATGGAAGTGGGAGGAGATACAAGCGAGGCTATACAAGGTTAACCTAAGGGTACTAAGTGTAACTAATACACAAAACTTAGGTGCTCAATTTATTGACACAATAAAAAATTTGTTCATTACTTTCTATTGTGCAAAAGCAGTTATAAACGGGGAAATTACGTTCGGAGTAATGATTTCCACACAATTTATTATTGGAATGTTGAATGCACCCGTTGTTCAGTTCATACAATTTATTATATCCTATCAGTCTGCAAAACTGAGTTTTTTGAGATTAAATGAAATACATCAGCTCGAAGATGAACATGATACTGTAGGTAATAACAATGTTCAATTACCCGAAAGCAAAAGTTTGGTAATAAATAATGTCATGTTTCAGTATAGTCCTAATAGTAAAATGGTATTACAGGGTATTCGATTGATCATTCCCGAGGGTAAAGTCACAGCAATAGTTGGTGATAGTGGCAGCGGTAAATCAACATTTCTGAAACTATTGCTGCGGTTATATAAACCTAGTTACGGAGAGATTTTACTAGGTAATATGAATATCAATAATATTAGTTTAAGGCAGTGGAGAGATAAGTGCGGTGCGGTAATGCAAGACGGAAAAATATTCAATGATACGATCATGAATAATATTGTTTTAGATGCTGAAAAAATTGACTACGTGAAGTTGAAGAAGGCATTAAATACTGCGAATATAGCTCAGGAAATTGAACAACTTCCACTAGGTTACCAAACGATGATGGGAGAACAAGGCCGGGGGCTTAGTGGAGGTCAAAAACAACGGATTCTTATCGCGAGAGCATTATACAAAGATCCGGATTATTTATTTTTTGATGAAGCAACAAATAGCCTTGATACAATCAATGAACAGAAAATAGTGTCTGCATTAGATGATGTTTTTAAAGAAAAAACGGTTATTGTTGTTGCTCACAGGTTAAGCACAATTCGGAAAGCGGATCAAATCGTAGTTATGAGAGGCGGTGTTGTGGTTGAAATTGGTAACCACAATACGCTTGTTGAGCAAGGCGGTTATTATAACCAATTGGTACAATCTCAAACTGAATTGAGCATTGTAAGTTAGAATCAAATATATGGTAATTTAAATATGAATGATGAAAATTTTTACTTTCCTAATGAGCGAACTGAAGAGGTACAACACATAATTGAACGAATGCCAACGCGCTTTGGATTTTGGATTTCAATAATAGTTTTGTTCCTTTTTATTTTAATATTTGTTTTTGGCTGGCTTGTCAGATATCCTGATGTTGTTACAGGTGAGATTAGTATTAACACAACTAATTCCCCATTAAAACTCATATCAAACAGCAGTGGCAAACTTAAGCTTAGTAGGATAAACTCCGCAGATCAAGTTAAAGAAGGTCAAATATTAGCCTATATTGAAAACCCCACAAATCCAAAAACCTTATTTTATATAGATAGTTTACTAAAAAGGTCCAACCTAAATACTGATGAAATACTAGCAGTAAAAAATAAACTTCCTAGGAATGCCTCTTTAGGTGAACTTAATGTTAAGTATTACGCTTTTGTAAGAAGTCTTCAAGAATTATTGAATTTCAAAGAAGATAAACTTTTAGAAAGTCAAACTATAAATTTTGCGAACGTACTTAACGAGCAGAAAGAAGCAGTAAGTACTTCAAACAGTAGAGTCGAAATGGCTAAGAATAACTTGCTATATGCAAATAAATTTTACAAGAGAGATTCTTTGCTTTTTACAAAAAAAGTAATAAGCGAAGCGGAGTTAGACAAAAGCCAATTGAATTATCTTTCAAGCAAAGATGGTTTGGAGAGTGCAATAAATAATTTAATTAATTCTAAACAAAATGCTCAGCAAACTGAAAGCAAAATTCAAGAGCTAAATATACAGAAACCAGAGAAAGAGCGGGAACTTCGAATGATCCTTGTGTCTGCTTACAACGATCTTGTAGATAACATTAAAACTTGGGAGCAAAAATATGTTTTCAAAGCTCCGTTCTCTGGCAAAGTACAATTTCTGAAATTTTATAAAGAAAATCAATTCGTACAGTCTAGTGAGGAGGTCTTCAAAATTTTACCTAAGGAAGAAAAGGTTTTTGGACAAGTTATTTTACCTGCGAGAGGGACGGGAAAAATAAAGATAGGGCAAGAAGTTATAATCAAATTAGATAATTACCCTTACATGGAGTATGGATCGATTACCGGAAAAATTAGATCTATTTCACTTACAACAAATACCACAAGAACTGAAAAATCAGATATAGAAACTTATATGGTAGTTGTTGATTTCCCCCATCAGTTGGAGACAAACTATGGTACAAAACTGGATTTTAGAGCTGAAGCCAAAGGCTCAGCTGAAATTATAACAAATGATCGTCGTCTAATCCATCGATTCTTTGATAACTTAAAATATGTTTTAAAGAAATAAATTTCAAGTTTAAACCATGTATATTGCGCTATTCATGATAATTGTTTACCCAGCCCATCCATCACGGTCTAAACTTCTGTAATTAATTGATTCTGCCAAATGCTCTAGCGCCACATTTTCGCTGCCATCTAGGTCTGCAATGGTTCTAGCTACTTTTAAAATCCGGTCGTATGCGCGGGCAGATAAACCCAAACTTTCCATGGCTGATTTTAGCAGCGCCGTTCCTGCTTCACTGATCTGACAAACTTTGCGCACCATTTTCGGGCTCATTTGTGCATTGTAGTGCAAATCTGCTTTGCCAGCAAAGCGTTGATCCTGAATTTCTCTGGCCTGTATAACCCGTTTCCGGATGTGTTCGCTTTTTTCCGCTACGCGGGATGAAGCCAGCT
>NZ_NHOT01000026.1 GCF_002197755.1 Pedobacter sp. AJM
TAATGATCTTTTCTACTTCCGCAAATTTTATTTGAAATAATTTCTGCTCCCTTTATCCCCTTACACTCATCATCAACACGCTTTTCAACCCTAGCCCTTTCCTCCGAAGCGGGATGCAAAGGTAGCAAAAAATCATACCCCCGCAAACCCATCCCAACCCTTTTTTCTCCCTAAAAACATAACCCACTGTAAATCATCCATAAAAAATTAAAATAAATAAAACATTTTTAAATCAGGAGTGTTTGCAAGGGCGGTTTTCAGGAAAGAAGACCGGATCAAGTTATGTTAAACCATATAGGCATAGAGAACATAGAGACGGTAATGGTGATTTTATTTTGGCTGTAGGGAGGTTGAAAGGTTAATCGCGAATGTAAAGGATTATTCGAAGAACGAAAACTTATGGTTTATAGCTCGAGATGCTTTAGCGGGAAAGTGAGGAAGCCATTTACTCCATAATATATAGGTGAGAAAGAAGCCTAAATTAAGCAGCATGCAAGTTCTTGGGTATTAATCCGAATGTAAACTCATAATCTATAGGCATAACAAAGAGGTTAACTGCGCTGAATAAGAAAATAATTAAGCGCTATTCCTTTCCTAACTATATTTTCTAGTTGTTTAAAACCAGAATTTTTAAGGACTTTCTGCGAGCCTATGTTTCTTACATCTGTCAGTGCTACAATTTCGTCCGAATTGGTATTAGCGAATCCATAACATACAAGTGCTTTTGCGACTTCAGTACCAATGCCTTTACCCCAATATGATCTACCTAAACTGTATCCGATTTCCATTTGTCCGGGAATTTCGATAAAAGGCCTGAAAAGGCAATTACCCATAAAATCATGGTTTTCAGCATCAAATATCCCCCAGCGCCCAAATGGTCCGAGCTGATAATCCTTTATTGCAACATCAAATAAGTTTTTATATTCGTTTGGCAGCAATTGTGGCAAATACTGCGTAACCTGCTCATCATCGAAAAATGAACAAAACAAGGAATTTTCTAACGGTAAGAATTCGCGGATCACAATTCGATTGCTTTGATAGATAATGGCCATAGACTATTTTAACCTGAAGTGAAAACGAATGTAGAAAAATAGTTCTGAAACAAAAAAGGATACCGTAGCGGCATCCTTTAAATAATTTAAGTTATTAAATATTAAGCAATATCGAATCGATCAAGATTCATCACCTTTGTCCAGGCTTTTATAAAATCTTTCACGAATTTCTCATTCCCATCGAAACTTGCATATAATTCAGCAATTGCCCTGAGTTCAGCATTGGAACCAAATACTAAATCTGCACGACTGGCCGTCCACTTTGGTTGTCCTGTAGTCCGGTCGCTGCCCAAATAAGTTTCTTTATCTTCAGAACTCGCTTTCCATGAGGTGTTCATATCCAATAAATTTATAAAAAATTCATTGGTGAGCTTTCCTGGTGTATAAGTAAACACACCACTTTTAGAACCATCAAAATTAGTATCTAAAACACGTAAACCACCTACCAGAACTGTAAGTTCAGGTGCTGTTAAAGTAAGTAAATGTGCCCGATCAATCAATAATTCTTCTGTTGAAACAGATGACTTTGATTTACGGTAGTTTCTAAAACCATCAGCTAACGGCTCCAGATAACCAAATGATTCCACATCTGTTTGTGCCTGCGAAGCATCCATCCGCCCTGCGGTAAAAGGAACTGTAACTGAATATCCTGCTTCCGTTGCAGCTTTCTCAACACCAGCATTCCCCGCTAATACAATCAAATCGGCAAGAGATATCTTTTTTCCGTCAAGCTGCGCGCTGTTAAACTCCTGCTGAATGCCCTCTAAAACATTCAAAACTTTCTGCAATTGAGCTGGGTTATTTACTTTCCAATCTTTTTGTGGCGATAAGCGTATTCTTGCACCATTGGCACCTCCACGTTTATCTGAACCACGGAAAGTGGAAGCCGAAGCCCAAGCAACAGAAACTAACTCAGATACGGTCAAGCCTGAAGATAATAATTTCGACTTTAATATTTCAATATCGCTATCACTTACCAATGCATGGTTTACTGCAGGAATGGGATCTTGCCAAAGCAACTCTTCCTGAGGTACATCAGGGCCCAGGTAACGGCTTATTGGGCCCATATCCCGATGTGTTAATTTATACCAGGCACGCGCAAAAGCATCAGCGAATTCATTAGGGTTTTCCAGAAAGCGTCTGGAGATTTTTTCATATTCGGGATCAAAACGCAAAGCAATATCTGTGGTCAGCATTGATGGAAGATGTTTCTTATTGCTATCATAAGCATCAGGAATAATTGCTTCTGCGTTTTTGGCTATCCATTGATGTGCCCCAGCAGGGCTTTTGGTTAATTCCCATTCATAGGCAAAAAGATTTTCGAAGAAATTATTGCTCCATTGAGTTGGTGTGGTTGTCCAGGTTACCTCAAGTCCGCTGGTAATCGTATCTGCACCTTTACCGCTTCCATAGCTGTTATCCCATCCAAATCCCTGGCTTTCAATTCCAGCGGCTTCAGGTTCTTTACCCACATGATCTGCAGAAGCAGCACCATGCGTTTTTCCAAAACTATGTCCACCCGCAATCAGGGCTACTGTTTCTTCATCATTCATGGCCATTCTGCCGAAAGTATCACGGATATCTTTAGCCGCCAATACCGGATCAGGATTTCCATCTGGCCCTTCAGGATTTACATAAATCAAACCCATTTGTACCGCTGCAAGTGGTTTTTCGAGATTACGGGAATGGGTATCTCCGTCAGCATCATCATCACTTACCAATACGCCATGTGCCTTATCGGCACCATCCGAACCATGTCCATATCGAAGATCACCACCTAACCAGGTTGTTTCTGATCCCCAATAAACTGATTCATCTGCTTCCCAGGCATCTTCCCTCCCGCCAGCAAAGCCAAAGGTTTTGAAATTCATTGATTCCAGGGCAACATTCCCGGTCAGGATGATTAAATCTGCCCATGAAATTTTATTCCCATATTTTTGCTTGATCGGCCAAAGTAATCTTCTGGCTTTATCTAAACTCACATTATCAGGCCAACTATTTAATGGCGCAAAACGCTGCAAACCAGCACCGGCTCCACCACGGCCATCTCCAACGCGATAGGTACCTGCACTATGCCAGGCCATGCGGATAAATAATCCACCATAATGACCAAAATCTGCCGGCCACCAATCCTGTGAATCAGTCATTAATGATTTCAGGTCATTTTTTACCTCTTCCAGATTAAGACTATTAAAAGCTTCAGCATAATCAAAATCTTTATCCAATGGATTTGATAGGGATGAATTTTGTCGCAGAATGTTTAGTTTTAGTTGATTTGGCCACCAGTCGTGGTTTCTGGTTCCGCCGCCCCCAACATTCTGTTTCATACTTCCATTATGAAACGGGCATTTGCTGATATCATTTGAATCTTTTTCCATTTTCTTATGTTTTGCTATTTGAATTATGTTTATTCAAGGGTAATTATAATTTTAAAGTTAAAGGTTCCTTTTCAGAAATCACAATCGAATAATTCTATATTTCCATAGTCAAAATCTATCCATGTTTCAGTTACTTTCAAATGCTGTTAATATACTGCATTGCACCAATCACAAAAACATTGTAATGAATTATCCAGAATAAGTCAGGATTTAATCTTTATATAGCATATTTGCATGACAGTATATTTTAAAAAATCGATGACGGAACAGAAAAAGGTTTATGCCATAATTACGGGAGCAAGCAAAGGCATCGGCAGGTCAATTGCGACAGAACTGGCTAAGAAAGGTTTTAACCTGTTACTTGTTGCACGATCTGCTGAAGAACTGGCCTCACTTGGTCATGATCTTAAAATACAATATGGTATAGCAACTGATTTTTTGGCAATTGATTTAAGTATTCCAACTTCACCTAAAGTAGTATCAGATTGGATTACTGATAAAAATTATGGTATTAATGCCCTAGTTAATAATGCTGGTTATGGGCAATGGGGACAGTTTAAAGATTTAGACCTTCAGGCTCAAATGGAAATGTGCCGGTTAAATATGGATACGCTGGTCTCTTTATGTCACCTCCTTATACCTTCGCTTATCAAAGAAAAACAATCTTACATTCTGAATATATCCAGTACGGCGGCATATCAGGCTGTACCTACACTTGCCATTTATTCTGCAACGAAGGCTTTTGTGCTTTCTTTTTCACGCGCGTTGAGATTTGAATTAAAAAATACATCCATATCAGTTACCTGTTTAAGCCCCGGTCCTGTAGATACCGGGTTTGCACACCGGGCGGGATTAGATGCCTTTAGTAAGATGGCAGAAAAATTTAATATGCAACCGGATGAAGTGGCCAGGATTGCAATAAAGGGCATGCTTGCCAAGAAATCAGAAATTGTTCCGGGCTTAACTAATATGGTCAGTGTTTATGCCAATAGATTTCTGCCAAAAGCCTTTATAGAAAAAATGGCTGCTGGTATATATAAGGTATAGCTATTTTAATCATACCACACTTCTACTTGAAATTTTAACCCAGGTATACATTATCCCATATATTAAAATAAGTTATTAACGAACCAAAAAAAGGCTACTAAAACTATAGATT
>NZ_NHOT01000027.1 GCF_002197755.1 Pedobacter sp. AJM
AAAAAAAGCGCTGAATACTCATTTGCCTCGAATACCTTTCCATTTCTATAATATATTGTTATAGACGAAGCAAGGCCTTTTTTAGTTGAGTCTGAATGGTTAAAGGCTGCCTCATCATGAAAGTAAAATCCATTAACTTCACTAAGTTTAATTGAAATTGTTTTTTTCCCATCGCTGATAATTAAATTATCTCCTACAATACTCAATTCCAGATTCTTACTAATTAGAAAACTTTCCGTTATATAAACTAATAGTACAATAATTGATAGTTATACTTTACTTCTTCTTTTCGTTCTATCGTGCGGTGGTCTCACCGCACGAAATTAAAGTATTGTAGTTCACACGCAGCAAGCGTACGCTAGCGGGGAAACAAAAAAAGTTTCCCGTTATTTTATTTTGGAATTGTTTCGGTCAGGCCCATTTGCTGGCGCATATGTGAAGTTTTTCTCATAATGCACACGCGGCACGCATGCGCCAGCGATGGGGCTTTTCTCAATTCAAGCATTTCCTCTGTTGTGCCGGTTGCAATACCTACAGGCTGAAAACTATTATTTCTTTTCAAACCTCTCCTGAAATTCTTCTTTTGGCATAATGTAAGTTAAGTACTGTTCAACATTATATTTAAATTGATTTTCAGTAATATCAACATTCCATCCGTCCTCTGAGCCCCTTGTTTTACTGATTGAATCAGGAAGGTCTTCTCTTACTCTAAAAACAGGTATTGGATTGTCGGGGGTACCATATTTAGGATCATCTAAATCATTTTTATTTATAGTTATTATTATCTTCTTTCCCCGTAAAGAAGTTGGAAAAGCAAGTCCTTTATCATCAGGATAATTAAAAAAAGTAATCTCTAGATACTTTTTTATCGATTTTTCCCTGAAAAAAATTTTGTAAATACTTTCTTGTGGAGATAGTAAAGATGTTTTATATTGAGTATCTCTAAAATCTAGCTGATCAGGAAATAAAATCCTTAGTTCTACACAATTATCAATATATATAGGAATCGCACTTTTTGAATTATTATCTTTTTTTTTGAAAAGATAGTTAACTCCATAAATTATTAAAGGGAATATAATTAATACACCTACTGCCCAGCCAATTGCTTGTGATATTTGCTTATTCATTTACAGACCGGAACTATTATTTCTTTTCAAACCTCTTCTGAAATTCGTCTTTTGGCATAATGTAAGTTAAATAGGTTAGTACATTGTGTTTGAATTGTTGATCAGTGGGCTCTAAATTTTTATATCCGTTTACAGAACCTTCATTTTCTGAATCATATCTGATCGGCTCATCAACTCCTTTAAAATTAAAAACAGGAATAGGCTTTTCTTTAGTACCGTAATTGGGATTTTTCAAATCCTCCTTATTTACCCATGCCATTATTTCTTTACCTTCTAAAACATCAGACAATGGATAGTATTTCTGCTTATCGACATCATACATCGCTATTTTAAATATTTTTTTCATCTTTAAATCTAAAAATGAAACAGAAAGAATATTTCCACTTAAACCCTTAAAACCAATTGCGCTTGCCCCTACTCTATAATGGTCAAAACCAACACTTAAGGTATCAGAATAATCACCTTGAATAGTTGGGACATTTAAGCGCAATACTTCAATACTCTTATAATAATTTGAAAAACCCTTTTCTCCGTCATTTTTACGTACCGTAATTTTGTTATAGAGAAATACAAATAAGGGGAATAAAACAAATACTCCTATGACCCATCCTAAAAATTGTTTATTCATAACTTTTTTCAAAATAGCCTAAACACTAATAAAAATATCAAATATTCATTTCAAATAATTTTGGGAACTTAATGACATAGTATTAAATCGTTAAAAATATTCTTTTTTCATTTTCCGTATTAATTGAACTAGAATGAGTGCATTTATCATCCACTTACAACGGCAATACCATTGTTCATATCCTCTGCCATTGCATTAGCCAGTTCCATCCTCGATTGTTCTGAAAACCATGTTGCAACGAAAGGAAAGACAAAGGCAATAAGCCCCCCTCCTTTAACAGTTAATTTACCTAAATTTTTTATATTCTGTATTTTGATCGCTTTTAGATCTGGCATAACTTTGATCAAATCTCTTGGTCTTACTACATTATTGCCATCAATTGATGATTTAACCAAACTTTCTGAATATTTACCCTGCCTTATATTTTCAACAATTTGTTTTGCCTCCGCATTTTTATACATTTCTCTAGGATCAACATTTTCAATTTTTTTAAGATCATTGGCCAGTTGAGATCCCTGCTTTAATTCCGTATAGTTTCCTTTGATATCCTTTATATATTGTTTACCATTAAAGAAAACGACTAGTTTGCCATCAGGATCTTTAGCAAACCAACCCGTTTTGCCATCAATTTCCATGATATCAGGGCTTCCCAAATCTCCCGGAGTTGTCCCAGTGGGATCTTTAATAAATCCAGGTATGATCTCATTCCTATCAGCCTCATTCATGTTTTGATAATGTTCATTATCGCTCAAAGCCGTTGAACGAATAACCTCCCTTTCCCCATAAGAGGCAACAGTGACAGCCCCCATTGTGCCACCCATCCATAAAGCAACCTTAGTTACCCCCCATGCTCCCGCAGCTTCCCCAAAAGCCAAAACAGCACCAGCACCACCGAAAAAAGAAGCTATACCATTTGTCCAAATTTCCTTATTATTTAGAGCATCTATTCTTGCAGCATATTTTTCTGCTATCGACTGGCTGAAAATTGGCGAAAGTATTCCGCCTGCGTCACAAACCAACATTGAGTTCTGGGTAATTGCATTTTGCTTATTAAATCTTACGGTTTGATGTTCGATCTTCCAATTGCCACTATTTAATGAACCAGTACATTTATGACTAATTTGTGTGGCGTGATAAATCCCAAATCCGATACTGGTAGCTGCGACTATACCAACTATAAGCCAACCTATTGGCCCCAGTGCGAGAAGCGCAGCACCTAATAATAATCCTGCTCCGAATGCCAAAAAACTCCACATCGCATTCTTCGGGCTTTTACACGGAAACTCTTTGTCAATATTTTTATCTTCAATGGTCAATAGCGTTCTAGAACCCTTGCTATAAAAAACACTGATTTCAGACCGTGTATCAATAAATTTTCGTGGCGCTGCATCTGTTTGAAATGTACAGATTGCATAAACATTTTTAGGAATATAAGATGCGCTCATATTTAATTAGGTTTATAGTAAAAATATTGCCCCATACGATGGAGATTGAACGACTTCACTTTTTTACACTCAGACAAATCAATTTCTTTAATAAACAGATTGAGTAATTTCATTAATTGTTTATTTTTTGACAGGTCTTTTTTATCGTTGAATTCGAAATCCGAAATAGAAATCGAGTTTCCGTTATTAAAAAGTATTTCAAAAGCAACTCTGGATGATTTTGACAAATTATAATTGATGCTATACAAACCGATAATATCAGTTTTTTTGTACACATTTATCCTTTCATTGATTTTAACGACGAGTGTGTCCTTTATAAAGGATATATGAATCGTTGAAGAAGCAGCCTTTAGAATTAAAGTAATCCCCAAAACAATTACTCCGAAGGTAATTATCGCTAAAGACAGCTTAAAGTTTATTCCCATCAAAAGATAATATAACCAAAAGGAAATAGCTACAACCGATAATACGACTGTGTTTATGGCTAATGGCTTTAATGTAATAAGCTCTTTAAACTCAAAATCTTTCTTATTTTCCTGTTTCATAGTATAGATTATCGATCTTGATTATATTAATAAAAAATTTATTCTAACCTGGAATACCAGCATGCCCCAAGTTTTTGAATTGACCTCAGACTATTTTTATTTACTAAAGAAAAGTTTAACTCCTTTTTTGCCGTAATTAAAAATCTTCTTAAGAGTTTTGCTTTTTCTTTATCTATAGTTTGCGATGTACTCGTATCTGTTAAATTGATATTTTTCCCATTACTTAATTTGATTTGGATAGAGATAAACGACTTTTCTACCCGTTCATAATCGTAACTGTAAAAGCCTGAAATATCCGTTTTCTTATACTTTTTTAGTTGTTTTTTATTTTCTTCTATGTAAAAAAAACACTGATCAAAATAAACTACTATAGTTTTTGTCATAAAAAATTTTATAAGTAAAATCATGATTATACCAAAAACAAAAAACGTGAAAATTAATCCAAATGTTCCGAAATAACGAAAGCCTATTTCACTATATATAAAAAACAACGGAACCGCAATAATGAATCCTAAAATATAATTTACATAATGT
>NZ_NHOT01000028.1 GCF_002197755.1 Pedobacter sp. AJM
AAGGCTTGGACCTGATGTTGGATTAGCGCGTCGAAAATTTTAAAAGCGGTAGCACAAGGACTCGATTTTGTTTTATAATGAAGATTAATTTCGAGGGAGCCGTGTGCGCTACCTTGGGCAGTGGGGTATTTGAACGGAGGTGCAAAAATTTCAACGGTTTCTCCTTCCATCATCTCCCAGGCCGGTAGCAGGGTGCAGAGGGATATTACGCGTAATTTCATTCGGGATCAATCGTCATCTCGACCGAAGTGGAGAGATCTTTGTACAAAATATTTCTAACACGGTCGTCATTCCTACGCAGGCGGGAACCTTAGTGCTTTCACTATTCTGCTGTACTTTTTTATTTTGCCCTTTGCTCTGGCTTGCCTCGGTTAGCAACCGAAGGGCTTTTTCTTTTGGCGTAACCCAAAAGAAACAAACCTGAGCGCAGTGAAAGCATGACTACCTATAAAAACAACAAACACCAAGGCATAACTAAAAGGCTTGGACCTGATGTTGGATTAGCGCGTCGAAATTTTAAAAGCGGTAGCACAAGGACTCGATTTTGTTTTATAATGAAGATTAATTTCGAGGGAGCCGTGTGCGCTACCTTGGGCAGTGGGGGGATTTGAATGGAGGTGCAAAAATTTCAACGGCTTCTCCTGCCATCATCTCCCAGGCCGGGTAGCGGGGTGCAGATCGCATGGAGTCGAGGAATTTCCTGTTAGATCATCGCTGGTAACAATTTCGTCATTGCGAGGAGGCTTTTTCAGCCGACGAAGCAATCTTTATAGCGAGGATTATTAGCGTGAAAGATTGCTTCGTCGTTCCTCCTCGCAATGACGACCCTTTTTTGTTGAAATCCGTCATCAATTCAAACTTTGCAGTCGATAGTTCAGCCGTTGAGGTCGGTAGTTCAGACGTTGCGGTCGATAGTTCAGACGTTGCGGTCG